>NZ_JBBYHZ010000001.1:0-100163 GCF_038405435.1 Dryocola clanedunensis
CTATCGTCTGACTGACGGGCCGGTTTGTAAGCCGTTGTGCCGTGTCAGTGGAGGCGCAGTATAGGGATTTTTCGGAATGTGACAAGCATAAAATTGAAAAATCTTATCGTTTGATTATTTTCCAGGCAATAACGCTACGAACCACCTTATATCGCCTGGTTTTTAAACAAAAACGAGCCCCGAAGGGCTCGTTTCTTTCTTTTTTGTGACTTACTGCACTGCCACAATATGATTTTCTTTTACTTCCAGCCTGACGGCTTTACCCGGTATCAGCTCACCAGAGAGGATTTGCTGCGCAAGCGGGTTCTCAATTTGCTGCTGGATAGCACGTTTCAACGGCCTTGCCCCGTACACCGGGTCGTAACCGCTTTCGCTCAGCAGCTTCAGCGCATCGTCAGAGATAGTGACTTCATAGCCACGTTCTTCAAGACGCTTATACAGACGCTGCAGCTGAATCTGTGCAATAGAAGCAATATGGCGCTCCCCTAATGGATGGAAGACCACAACCTCATCTATACGGTTAATGAATTCCGGACGGAAGCTCTGGCTGACAATACCCAGTACCAGATCCTTCATATGCCCGTAGTCCAGCTCGCCGAAACGCTCCTGAATCAAATCAGAACCGAGGTTAGACGTCATAATGACGACGGTGTTTCTGAAGTCGACCGTTCTGCCCTGCCCATCCGTGAGTCGCCCATCGTCCAGCACCTGCAATAAGATGTTGAACACATCCGGATGCGCCTTCTCCACCTCATCAAGCAGGATGACTGAATAAGGACGACGGCGAACAGCCTCGGTCAGATAACCGCCTTCTTCATAACCTACATAACCCGGAGGTGCCCCCACCA
The DNA here is from genome assembly GCF_038405435.1 of Dryocola clanedunensis. GTDB lineage: Bacteria > Pseudomonadota > Gammaproteobacteria > Enterobacterales > Enterobacteriaceae > Dryocola > Dryocola clanedunensis_A. The sequence goes on from NZ_JBBYHZ010000001.1 coordinate 849, forward strand.
GCCGTGAGACGGAGTGTTTCTCCATGAACTCAGACATATCGATACGCACCATCGCGTCATCGCTATCAAACATAAAGTTCGCGAGCGTTTTGCACAGTTCTGTTTTACCGACGCCGGTTGGCCCCAGGAACAGGAACGAACCGATCGGACGGTTTGGATCGGAAAGCCCTGCACGGCTACGACGAATCGCGTTCGATACCGCTTCCACTGCTTCATCCTGACCGATAACCCGATGATGGAGATCGTGCTCCATGCGCAGCAGTTTTTCACGCTCACCTTCAAGCATGCGGGCGACCGGGATCCCCGTCCAGCGTGCCAGCACATCAGCAATCTCTACGTCAGTGACTTTATTACGCAGCAGGCGCATGGTCTTACCTTCGCTCTGCGTCGCAGCTTCCAGCTGTTTCTCAAGCTCCGGGATTTTCCCATACTGCAGCTCGGACATGCGGGCAAGGTCACCCACGCGGCGAGCCTGCTCAATGGCAATCTTCGCCTGTTCCAGTTCGGCTTTAATAGTCTGGGTGCCGGAGAGCGACGCTTTCTCTGCTTTCCACTCTTCTTCAAGAACGGAGTATTCGCGCTCTTTCTGTCCCAGCTCTTCTTCCAGCATATTCAGGCGTTTTTGGCTCGCCTCATCCGATTCTTTCTTCAGCGCCTGCTGTTCCAGCTTCAGCTGGATGATACGGCGGTCAAGGCGATCCAGCTCTTCCGGCTTCGAGTCGATCTGCATACGAATGCTGGACGCCGCTTCATCTATCAGGTCGATGGCTTTATCCGGCAGCTGACGGTCCGCAATATAGCGATGCGACAGGGTAGCCGCCGCCACGATTGCCGGGTCAGTGATCTGCACATGATGGTGCAACTCATAGCGCTCTTTCAGACCACGCAGAATGGCGATGGTATCTTCCACTGTTGGCTCAGCCACGAACACTTTCTGGAAGCGACGCTCAAGGGCCGCATCCTTTTCAATATACTGACGATACTCATCAAGCGTTGTGGCACCCACGCAGTGCAGTTCACCACGCGCCAGAGCAGGCTTAAGCATGTTGCCCGCGTCCATTGCGCCATCTGCTTTACCGGCACCGACCATGGTATGCAGCTCATCAATAAACAGAATGACGTTGCCTTCCTGCTTAGAGAGATCGTTGAGCACGCCTTTCAGACGCTCTTCAAACTCACCGCGGTATTTCGCACCGGCCACCAGCGCCCCCATGTCGAGAGCAAGCACACGGCGGCCTTTCAGCCCTTCCGGTACTTCACCATTGATGATGCGCTGCGCCAGTCCTTCAACGATGGCGGTTTTACCTACGCCCGGCTCACCGATCAACACCGGGTTGTTTTTGGTACGACGCTGCAGTACCTGAATGGTACGGCGAATTTCTTCATCACGGCCGATGACCGGGTCAAGCTTGCCCTGCTCGGCACGTTCGGTCAGATCGACAGTATATTTCTTCAATGCCTGACGCTGGTCTTCGGCATTCTGATCGTTCACGTTTTCCCCTCCACGCATTTGCTCTATGGCAGCAGTCACGTTTGCCGTGGTGGCACCCGCAGCTTTCAGCAAGTCTGTCAGTGAGCCACGCGACTCCAGCGCTGCCAGAACAAAGAGTTCAGACGAGATAAAATTGTCATTTCGTTTTTGCGCGAGCTTGTCGCACAGGTTTAGGACACGCACCAGGTCCTGAGATGGCTGAACATCGCCACCGGTACCTTCCACCTGCGGCAAGCGGCTCAAGGCTTGTTCAATGGCCGTGCGTAGCTGCCCCGCGTTAACGCCTGCGGAGGTCAGTAAAGGACGTACAGATCCACCTTCCTGATTGAGCAGCGCGCTCATCAGGTGAAGGGGTTCGATGAATTGGTTGTCTTGCCCAAGTGCGAGAGACTGGGCATCAGCGAGAGCAAGCTGGAATTTATTGGTAAGACGATCCAGACGCATAACTCCTCCCATTAACAGGTCAAATTTGCTACTGGAGATTAAATGAGGTCATCCCTCAATTATTCAAGGTTAATGACCTGAAATATGTGAAGTAATAGTTACCCGCACTGGATCGTCTTGATTCTATAGGTTATATCAGCCAAATGAAACTTGCCATACGGCCGGTGATTCTGTCCCGGCGATACGAGAAGAAATCACCCGCTTCGCTATGGGTGCAACGATCGCCGCCGTAGACCTGTCCGATACCCGCATTCGCCATGCGCTGGCGCGCCAGGGTGTAGATATCAGCAAAATATTTTTCGCCCACAGAACGGAAAGCTGCATCGGCCTTCGCATCCTTCTGCATGAACGCCTCACGGACTTCCGGGCCGACTTCAAACGCGCCAGGGCCAATAGCAGGGCCCATCCACGCGATGATGTTTTCCGGACTATCGTTGAAGCATGCGACGGTCTCTTCAAGTACGCCGTCGCATAACCCACGCCATCCGGCATGCGCGGCGGCGGCTTCTGTGCCTGCCTTATTACAGAATAGCACCGGCAGGCAATCCGCCGTCATCACGGCACAAACCGTGCCCGGCGTATTGCTGTAGGAAGCATCCGCTCGTTTAGAAGCGTAAGGTTCGCCCGTTAACCGCAGCACGGCTTTTCCATGCACCTGCTCAAGCCATACAGGCTTAGAAGGCATACCCGAGGCAGCATAGAAAAGACGGCGGTTCTCTTCGACGCACTCCGGGTTATCACCGCAGTGGGCCCCCAGGTTCATCGCGTCATAAGGAGAGAGGCTCACCCCGCCGATACGAGTCGAGCTACAGGCGCCAACGCCTGGAGGTAGCGGCCATTGCGGGATGATAATTTTGCTCATAGCCAGTCCAGCTGATCCTTGTAGGCTATGGTATCCGCACGCAGTGCTTCAATCAGATCCACCATATCCTGGGGAATTGGCGCGTGCCATTCCATCAGAACGCCGCTGATCGGATGGTAAAGACGCAGCATAGTTGCATGCAGTGCCTGACGGTCAAACTTACGCAGAACAGAGACGAACTCTTCCGATGCGCCTTTCGGCGGACGCGGGCGGCCACCGTACAGCTGATCGCCCACCAGCGGGTGAGTAATGTGAGCCATGTGAACACGAATCTGGTGCGTACGACCTGTTTCCAGACGCAGACGCAGACGCGTATGAACGCGGAAATGTTCCATGATGCGGTAATGCGTCACCGCAGGCTTACCCATAGGATGAACGGACATGTGGGTGCGTTTGGTCGGGTGACGGCTGATAGGTTCGTCTACCGTGCCGCCAGCGGTCATATGACCAATTGCCACCGCTTCGTACTCACGGGTGATTTCACGCAGCTGCAGCGCCTCAACCAGGTGAGTCTGAGCTGGAACGGTTTTCGCCACCACCATCAAACCTGTGGTGTCTTTATCCAGACGGTGGACGATGCCCGCGCGCGGTACATCGACAATCGGCGGATAATAATGCAGCAATGCGTTCAATACGGTGCCGTCCGGATTACCTGCCCCCGGATGAACAACAAAGTCGCGAGGCTTGTTGATGACAAGAATGTCGTCATCTTCATAGACGATATTGAGCGGGATATCCTGCGGCTCCCAGCGTACATCCTCTTCGATTTCTGCGTTGATAGTGACGCTTTCGCCACCCAACACTTTTTCTTTCGGCTTGTCGCTAAGCTTGCCATTAACCAGCACGCGCTGATCGAGAATCCATTCTTTTATACGCGAACGTGAATAATCCGGGAACAATTCGGCCAAAGCCTGATCTAAGCGTTGACCGAGTTGTGAATCGGATACTGTTGCGTTGAGTTGTACTAGTTGTGCCATAGACAGCTTCTTCGTTAACGTTGGGTTTTACGGCAATGCCGTTTAATATAGTGTGCTATTGTAGCTGGTCTTTATTGGGAGCTGGAACTGCGAGCCTCCCGGAATAACATTACTTAGGAAAGTCAAACGTCATGACGCGTATGAAATATCTGGTGGCAGCTGCCACGTTGAGCCTGGCTTTGGCTGGTTGCTCCAGTACCAAGGATGAGGTTCCTGATAATCCGCCTTCTGAGATTTATGCGACTGCCCAACAAAAGTTGCAGGACGGTAACTTTAAAGCGGCGATAACGCAACTGGAAGCGCTGGATAACCGTTATCCGTTCGGGCCTTACTCGCAGCAGGTGCAGTTGGATCTGATTTACGCTTACTACAAGAACGCCGATCTGCCGCTGGCTCAGGCCGCTATCGATCGCTTTATGCGTCTGAATCCTACCCATCCGAATATCGACTACGTACTTTATATGCGTGGCCTGACGGATATGGCGTTGGATGACAGCGCATTGCAGGGGTTCTTCGGTGTCGATCGCTCCGACCGCGACTCACAGCACGCGCGTGATGCCTTCAACGATTTCTCAAAGCTGGTTCGTGGCTATCCGAACAGTCAGTATGTCACCGACGCGACCAAACGTCTGGTGTACCTGAAAGATCGTCTGGCCAAATATGAGCTTTCCGTGGCGCAATACTACACCAAACGCGGCGCGTGGGTGGCAGTAGTTAATCGCGTTGAAGGAATGCTGCGTGATTACCCTGATACTCAGGCAACGCGCGACGGGTTAAAACTGATGGAAAATGCTTATCGCGAAATGCAAATGACGGCTCAAGCCGACAAAGTCGCGAAAATCATTGCCGCTAACGGCAGCAAAGCCTGATTAGCCCCTTTCAGAAATACAGAACGGCAGCCTCGGCTGCCGTTTTTTTTGCCTTTAAGCGCCAAACTGAAACGGTTTAGCGTCAGGTCATCCCATCAAATATGGACGCCTTTTCCTGTTACTACAAGCGATATCAGCGGAGATCCTGCCCTGACTCACAAAAAGGCTCACTTGACAAAAAGTGACAAAATTACGTGATTTACATCACACTTTTTGACATTGAGAGAGGTATGCTGGAGTTACCAAGACGGGAATGACAAGAGGTAACTTTATGACAATGAACATTACCAGCAAGCAAATGGATATCACACCAGCTATTCGCCAGCACGTCGCGGACCGTCTCTCTAAACTGGACAAGTGGCAAACACATCTCATAAATCCACACATAATTTTGTCCAAAGAACCCCAGGGTTTTGTGGCCGATGCAACCATCAGTACGCCAAACGGACAGCTCGTCGCGAGCGCCAGGCACGACGATATGTATACGGCCATCAACGAATTGATTAGTAAACTTGAGCGGCAGCTGAACAAAGTTCAGCACAAAGGTGAAGCACGCCGCACCAACGGCTCGATGAAAGACGCCGTCTTCGCCGAGAGTGAAGAAGAAGAGTGATTTGAAAGTCGAATAACATTTGTAACGCGCCTCCGGGCGCGTTTTTTATTGACAGGTTTTAAACAGAGCGAGTAAGTTAACCCTCAGACTTGTCAGGAATCAGCCATGAGACATCAACCGTTTTTCTTCGCATTCTTTTTTACCTTCCCCTGAACGGGAGGCAATTCGTCGTGTGATAAAGAATGCGAAGACGAACAAACAGGCCTCCCAAATCGGGAGGCCTTTTTTATGGACATCGAAAAGGTAGCGTTATGACTGAGATAAACCCCTTGCTGGCACTACGCGATAAAATCAGCGCCCTGGATGAGAAGCTGCTGGCCCTGCTGGCCGAGCGCCGCGGGCTTGCCGTAGAGGTCGGTAAAGCAAAGCTTGAGTCGCATCGCCCGGTTCGCGATATCGACCGCGAAAGGGACCTGCTTGAGCGCCTGATTACGCTTGGCAAAGCGCATCATCTGGACGCACATTACATCACCCGCCTCTTCCAGCTCATCATTGAAGATTCTGTTCTGACCCAGCAGGCACTGCTGCAACAACATTTAAATAAAACGAATCCGCACTCTGCCCGCGTTGCCTTCCTCGGTCCGAAAGGCTCTTATTCTCACCTGGCCGCACGCCAGTATGCCGCGCGGCATTTCGAACAGTTTATTGAAAGCGGCTGCGCCAAATTCCACGACATTTTTAATCAGGTCGAAACCGGCCAGGCGGATTACGCGGTGGTGCCTATCGAGAACACCAGTTCCGGGGCGATTAATGACGTATACGACCTGCTCCAGCACACCAGCCTGTCCATCGTCGGTGAAATGACTGTGCCTATCGACCACTGCGTACTGGTCAGCGGCACCACGGATTTAGACAAAATCGAAACGGTTTACAGCCATCCGCAGCCGTTCCAGCAGTGCAGCCAGTTCATCAACCGCTACCCGCACTGGAAAATTGAATACTGCGAAAGCACTTCTGCGGCGATGGAAAAGGTCGCCCAGGCAAAGTCGCCGCACGTTGCAGCGTTGGGCAGCGAAGCCGGCGGCGGGCTTTACGGATTGCAGGTGCTGGAACGCAATCTGGCCAACCAGACCCAAAATATCACTCGCTTTATCGTGCTGGCTCGCAAAGCGATAGATGTTTCAGAGCAGGTACCGGCGAAAACTACGCTGCTGATAGCGACTGGCCAGCAGGCCGGTGCGCTGGTTGAAGCGCTGCTGGTGCTGCGTAACCATAACCTGATTATGACCAGGCTGGAGTCCCGCCCGATCAACGGTAATCCGTGGGAGGAGATGTTCTATCTGGATATCCAGGCTAACCTGCAGGATCTGGAGATGCAGAAAGCCCTGCGTGAGCTGGGAGAGATCACCCGCTCGATGAAAGTGCTGGGCAGCTACCCAAGCGAAAACGTCGTACCTGTCGATCCAATCTGACGCCGGGATTACTGGGCCAGCGTCAGACTGGTCCGCTATTGTTCTTTAAACTTCAGCTTCGGTAGCCCGGCTACGCTTACGGCCAGCGTGAAAACGGCCCCGGATAGCGGGCGCTCCGCAATTTCTGCGGCATCCATATTTTCACGCGTGGTGGTGATAAACAGCGTCTTCATGTCGTCGCCCCCAAAGCAGACCATCGTCGGGCAGCGCACCGGGAGCCTGTGCTCTTCAAGAATTTCCCCTTCCTGCGAGACCCTGGCAATACGATAGCCGTCAAACAGCGCCGTCCAGTAGCAACCTTCAACGTCCATGGCCGCCCCATCAGGAGCACCCTCGCCCTCTGCAAAACGTCTGAACACCTCCCGCTTGCCAGGTTCACCCTGCTCGTTCAGCGGCGTCCGATAGATAACGCCGTTTGGAGTATCAGAGGTATACATCCACTTTTTATCTTCGCTGAAGGCCAGACCGTTGGCGCCCATAATGTCATGCTGGATAACGTGCGGCGTTAAATCGCTGTCCACGCGGCACAGCAGCGCCCCGTTATAGTCCATTGGCCCCCAGAATGTGCCCGCGTAAAAGCGCCCATCGCGATCCGTCCCGCCGTCGTTAAAGCGGGCAAGCTCAGGATTACTCGGGTTATCACAAACTTTTTGGGTTATCAGGCCGGTGCGGTTGGTCAGGTAGATGCCGCTGCGCAGGGCGACAATTAATCCGCCTTTCTCGCGGAAGGCAAAACAGCCGACCTCCTCGGAGAACTGAATGACATCATGCTTACCGCTGGGAAGATGAAAACGATGGATCTCGTTTTCGAGAATATCCGTCCAGTAGAGGCTCTTCTCTTCATCGTGCCACGTCGGGCATTCGGGCAGGTGACCGGTGTAATCAAACAGAACTTGCGGCTGCGCCATCTCGGGTTTCCTTTTCGCAAAAAAAAGCCAGCGGATTTCCCGCTGGCTTTGATTATAAAACCTTTTTGCCGTTACTGACGGCTGTCATTTGCCTGGCGCAGCAAAGTCCGGCTTTCCGTCTGGAAACGCTGGGCGTAATCGCCAAACCAGTGTTCCACCTTACGGAAGCTGTCGATGAAGGCCTGCTTGTCGCCGTGCTCCAGAAGGCCAATCGCCTCGCCGAATCGCTTGTAGTAACGTTTGATCAGCGCCAGATTGCTTTCGGACGACATGATAATATCGGCGTAAAGCTGGGGATCCTGCGCAAACAGACGGCCCACCATCGCCAGCTCCAGGCGGTAGATAGGCGACGAGAGCGCCAGAAGCTGCTCCAGCTGCACGTTCTCTTCGGCCAGATGCAGACCGTAGGCAAAAGTGGCAAAGTGGCGCAGCGCCTGAATAAAGGCCATGTTCTGATCGTGCTCTACGGCGCTGGAACGGTGCAGACGCGCGCCCCACACCTGAATCTGCTCCAGGAACCACTGGTAGGCTTCCGGCTGACGGCCGTCGCAGTAAACAACAACCTGTTTTGCCAGGCTGCCGCTGTCCGGTCCGAACATCGGGTGCAGGCCCAGAACTGGCCCGCCATGTGCCGCTAACATGGCCTGTAACGGACCATTTTTCACCGAAGCGAGGTCGACCAGCACGCAATCTTCCGGCAGCGTCGGGAGCTGGCCAATCACCTGTTCGGTCAGATGGATTGGCACGCTGACGATAACCATGCCTGCATCTGCCATAACCTCCCCGGCGCGCGGCCAGTCTTCTTTTTCGAAGATCCGCACCTGGTAGCCGGAAAGCGTGAGCATTTTTTCGAATAAGCGCCCCATCTGCCCGCCACCGCCGACGATGACCACCGGCCTGAGCGTTGGCTGCAGCGTCTTGAAGCCTTTATCGTTTTCGCTCGAGTAGGACTCACGCATCACGCGGCGCAGCACATCTTCAATGAGATCGGGCGGTACGCCGAGCGCCTCAGCTTCTTTGCGGCGGGAGGCCAGCATCGTCGCCTCGCGCTCGGGAACATAAATCGGCAAGCCGAAGCGGCTTTTTACTTCGCCAACTTCCGCTACCAGCTCAAGGCGCTTAGCCAACAGATCCAGCAGCGCCTTATCAACTTCGTCGATTTGATCGCGTAACGCGGTCAATTCAGCAACCATAGTAAAACCTCTTATGCCTGACGCGCCGCAAGCGTACCGTTCAGATCCTGGTGGATCTCGCGCAGCAGGCTTTCCGTGCTTTCCCAGTTGATGCAGGCATCGGTCACGGAAACGCCGTATTTCATTTCACTGCGCGGCTGCTCTGAAGATTGGTTCCCTTCATGGATGTTACTTTCAATCATCAGGCCAATAATCGAACGGTTACCATCTTTGATCTGAGCGATGGCGGATTCTGCCACGCCCGGCTGACGGCGGTAGTCTTTGTTTGAATTGCCATGGCTGCAATCTATCATCAAGGCCGGACGCAGTCCCGCCTGTTCCATCTCTTTTTCACACTGGGCAACGTCTGCCGGGCTGTAGTTTGGCGCTTTCCCACCGCGCAGGATCACGTGCCCATCCGGGTTACCCTGGGTCTGCAACAGGCAAACCTGGCCCGCCTGGTTAATACCGACAAAGCGATGCGGCATGGCAGCGGCGCGCATAGCATTGATAGCGGTGCCCAGGCTGCCGTCGGTGCCGTTTTTAAAGCCCACCGGCATTGAAAGTCCGGAAGCCATTTCGCGGTGGGTCTGGGATTCGGTCGTGCGTGCGCCGATAGCAGACCAGCTAAAGAGATCGCCAAGATATTGCGGGCTGTTCGGATCGAGCGCTTCCGTTGCCAGCGGCAGGCCCATGCTGACCAGTTCAACCAGCAGATGACGCGCAATTTTCAGACCAGCTTCCACATCAAACGAGCCGTCCATGTGCGGATCGTTAATCAGCCCTTTCCAGCCCACGGTAGTACGTGGCTTTTCAAAGTAGACGCGCATGACGAGGTACAGACTATCGCTGACTTGTTCAGACAAGGTTTTAAAACGACGGGCATATTCAATCGCAGCTTCCGGGTCGTGGATCGAGCAAGGTCCACACACCACCAGCAGACGAGGATCGCGTCCGGCGATAATGTCGGAGATGGTCTGGCGAGATTGCTGGATCTGCGCTTCCTGAGCGGCAGTAAGAGGAAACTCGGCTTTCAGCTGATCCGGAGTGATCAAAACCTGTTCGTCAGAAATATGTACGTTGTTCAGCGCGTCTTTTTGCATGATGGCGGTCCCGTTTAGCTCGTTTGCGATAGTCATTTTTTGGTGAAGATGCGCTTACCTTACCATGAGCAGTAAAGATTGCAATCCAAATTACGTAAACAATACGTTACACCATCCAATGCCGCGCCTTTAATACGTCAATATCGTAAACAATAATGTACAACCCTCGAAGCCGGATGAATAAATATGTCTACAGATTGAGCAAACATACAAATATTTGCCCCCTGGCCAGCGAAATCATTCGCTCGCTTCTATGATCAGTTCATCTTCTGATAAAGGACATAACTATGCGCCGCGCCTGTCTTGTCATGCTGGTCTTAACGCTGTCTGGCTGTTATCTCGATCCCTATGCTCCCGCGCCAAAGCCAGGCCCTACGGACTGGTATCAGGCGGGGTGGGACGATGCCATGGCAGGCGATCCCATAAGAAGTGATTTAGTGCTGGCCCATGTTCATAACGATGACGAGGTGGACAGACAGGAGTGGCTCAGGGGGTACGCCAAAGGCCAGCAACGTATCTGCGACCCCGACTTTCTGAAGGTTCAGGGCAGCGCCGGGAAATCCTTCCCGCAGAGCTGCGAAAAACTCCCCGATACCGAAGCGTTAAGAGCAACCTGGCAAACGGCGACCGATGCTGGAATAAAAGCATCACGCCTGAATTAGTCAGCCGTCGCACCTCAGTCGCTCCTGACTTCAGAGCAAAAAAAGGGCTGCCCAATGGCAGCCCTTTTATATGGATGTCGCGTTAGCGATATCTTACTTGGTAAGACGCTCTTTGATACGAGCAGATTTACCAGTACGCTCACGCAGGTAGTACAGTTTAGCTTTACGAACGGCACCACGACGTTTAACAGCAATGCTGTCGATTACCGGGGAGTGAGTCTGGAATACACGCTCAACACCTTCGCCGTTGGAAATTTTACGAACAGTGAATGCAGAGTGCAGACCGCGGTTACGGATTGCGATAACCACGCCCTCAAATGCCTGCAGACGTTTTTTAGAACCTTCAACGACCCATACTTTCACTTCCACGGAGTCGCCCGGACGGAAGGAAGGTACATCCTGTTTCATCTGTTCTTGTTCAATTTGCTTAATAATGTTGCTCATAATTTTATCTCTTATCCTGGGTAAACTGATGTATTGGGAGGTATTAACCTTGCCCATCATGTTTATGTTGCTGTTGTGCGTGCTCCCGTTGGAACTCCGCCAGCAACCTTGCTTGCTCTTCAGTCAGAGCCAGGTTTTCCAGAAGTTCAGGTCTTCTAAGCCAGGTGCGGCCCAGCGACTGTTTCAGGCGCCAACGGCGTATCTCGGCATGGTTGCCCGACAGTAACACCGCCGGTACTTCCATCCCTTCTAACACTTCAGGACGGGTATAGTGAGGACAGTCCAGCAACCCGTCAGCAAACGAATCTTCGATTGCTGATGCTTCATGGCCCAGTACTCCCGGAATAAACCGTGAGACGGAGTCAATCAGCGTCATTGCCGGTAGCTCACCGCCGCTGAGAACGTAATCGCCGATTGACCATTCTTCGTCAATTTCGGTTTGGATCACGCGCTCATCGATTCCCTCGTAACGGCCACAAACCAGAATTAGCTTCTCATTTGTTGCCAGTTCACAGACGCCCGCCTGATCAAGCTTGCGCCCCTGAGGTGAAAGGTAGATGACCTTTGCGCCTTCCCCTGCCGCCGCTTTCGCTGCGTGGATGGCTTCCCTTAGCGGGTTTACCATCATGAGCATACCCGGTCCGCCGCCGTAAGGACGTTCGTCCACGGTACGGTGCCGGTCGTAAGCGAAGTCACGAGGACTCCAGCTCTGGATGCTCAGCAGGCCATTTTTAACTGCCCGGCCAGTTACCCCGTAATCGGTAATCGCGCGGAACATCTCTGGAAACAGGCTAACTACACCAATAAACACAAGCCTTCCCCATCACGCCGTTGTTATTACCGTTTATCCGGAGGTTTAGAAACCAGGATCCCAATCTACTTCAATCGTTTGAGTAGCGAGATCGACTTTCTTGATAACCTGCCCATCGAGGAACGGAACCAGCCGCTCCTTGATACCGAACGCATCTTTCAGGTTTGCCTTAATGACGAGAACGTCATTGGAGCCGGTTTCCATCATGTCGATGACTTTACCGAGCTGATACCCCTGAGTGGTCACTACCTGGCAGCCCATAAGGTCTTTCCAGTAGTAGTCACCCTCGTCGAGGTTAGGCAACTGCGCAGAATCGATGACAATTTCGCAATTGGTCAATAGATTCGCGGCATCCCGATCGTCAACGCCTTTCAGCTTGATGATCAGATCCTGATTGTGGTGCTTCCAGCTTTCCAGCTGTACCTGCTGCCACTGACCCGCCTTCTGGATAAACCAGGGCTGATAGTCAAAAATGCTGTCGGCGTCTTCGGTGGAGGAAAACACTCTGAGCCAACCACGAATACCGTAGCAGGAGCCCATCTTGCCCAATACGATTGGGTTAACAGGAGCCTTTGCGGAGAGTTGATTGCTCATCATGACCACCGTGACAGATTAAGCTGCTTTCTTTGTAGCTTTGATCAGCGCAGATACGCGATCGGAAACGGTAGCGCCAAGGCCAACCCAATGCTCGATGCGATCCAGATCCAGGCGGGAAGCCTCGTCTTTTTCACCAGCGATAGGGTTGAAGAAGCCAACGCGCTCAATGAAGCGACCGTTACGTGCATTACGGCTGTCAGTAACAACAACCTGGTAGAACGGACGCTTTTTTGCGCCGTGACGTGCTAAACGAATAGTTACCATAACATCCTCTTTAGTGAATAAAACACCGGGCCCCATCGAGGGACGGAGCCCGGTGTCATATTAAAAGCCCGAAAATTTTACTCATTTGGGCGCAAAAAGCAATCTAAATGAGCTTAACGGCCTGGGAAACCTGGCGGCATCATACCTTTCATGCCGCGCATCATTTTCGCCATTCCGCCTTTTTTCATCTTCTTCATCATGCGCTGCATGTCGTCGAATTGTTTAAGAAGGCGGTTGACGTCCTGAACCTGCATACCGGAACCCTGCGCGATACGGCGCTTGCGGGAGCCTTTAATGATTTCTGGCTGGGCGCGTTCTTTCAGCGTCATGGAGTTAATAATCGCCTCCATGCGCACCAGCACTTTGTCGTCCATCTGCGATTTAACGTTGTCCGGCAGCTGGCCCATGCCCGGCAGCTTGCTCATCATGCTCGCCATGCCGCCCATGTTTTTCATCTGCTTGAGCTGCTCAAGGAAGTCGTTGAGGTCGAACCCGTCGCCCTTCTTCAGCTTGCTGGCAAGTTTTTCTGCCTGCGCGCGGTCAACCTTGCTTTCGATATCTTCGATAAGCGACAGCACGTCGCCCATGCCCAGAATACGGGAGGCAATACGATCCGGGTGGAACGGCTCCAGCGCTTCGGTTTTCTCGCCGACGCCGAGGAACTTGATTGGCTTACCGGTAATATGACGAATGGACAGCGCGGCACCGCCGCGCGCGTCGCCGTCGACCTTGGTCAGTACCACACCGGTCAGCGGCAGCGCTTCGTTGAAGGCCTTCGCGGTGTTCGCGGCATCCTGGCCGGTCATCGCATCTACTACAAACAGGGTTTCAACCGGGTTAATCGCGGCGTGAACCTGTTTGATTTCGTCCATCATCGCTTCGTCAACGTGCAGACGACCGGCGGTATCCACCAGCAGCACGTCGAAGAATTTCAGCTTCGCTTCTTTCAGCGCGGCGTTAACGATATCGACTGGCTTTTGCCCGACGTCAGACGGGAAGAACTCCACGCCAACCTGCTCGGCCAGCGTTTCCAGCTGTTTGATCGCCGCAGGGCGATAAACGTCGGCGGAGACGACCAGCACTTTCTTTTTGTGCTTTTCACGCAGGAACTTACCCAGCTTACCGACGCTGGTGGTTTTACCCGCACCCTGCAGGCCCGCCATCAGCACAACGGCCGGTGGCTGCGCGGCAAGATTCAGCACGGCATTTTCTTCGCCCATTGCCGCAACCAGCTCGGCGCGCACAATTTTGACGAACTCCTGACCCGGGGTCAGGCTCTTGTTGACTTCATGACCAACCGCTTTCTCTTTCACGCGGCTGATAAAATCTCGCACCACCGGCAGCGCAACGTCCGCTTCCAGCAGCGCCATGCGCACTTCGCGCAGCGTTTCTTTAACGTTCTCTTCAGTCAGCCGCCCACGGCCGCTGATATTGCGTAGGGAACGCGACAGACGGTCAGTTAAATTATCAAACATTGTATTTTGCCTAACGTGGTAACTAAGGCCGCGGTACGCGACACAAAACAGAATTTGGCGGATTATATCATGAAGCCGCCCGGCGTGTGATGTAACGGTTAGAGTTGGAGCAGGCGGCAGGTAACGTTATACTGCCTTTTTTCATCTCTGGCTAATTGACCGACACCTTATATGCCTGTTTTCGCCATCCTTGCGCTTGTAGCCTACTCCGTCAGCCTTGCGCTGATCATTCCCGGCCTGCTTCGGAAGAACAGTGCGTGGCGCCGTTTAGCTATTTTATCGGCCACCATTGCGCTTATCAGCCATGCCCTGGCGCTGGAATCCAGAATTTTTACCGGCGATGGCGGACAGAACCTGAGCCTGCTAAACGTTGGCTCGCTGGTCAGCCTGATGATCTGTACGGTAATGACGATTGTCGCCTCACGCAACCGCGGCTGGCTACTTTTGCCTATAGTGTACGCCTTTGCGCTGATCAATCTGGCTTTAGCCAGCTTTATGCCTAACGAATTCATCACCCATCTGGAAGCCACACCGGGCATGATGATTCATATTGGCCTCGCGCTCTTTGCCTACGCTACGCTTATCATTGCCGCGCTCTATGCCCTGCAGCTTGCCTGGATAGACTATCAGCTGAAGAACAAAAAGCTGGCGTTCAGCGCGGAAATGCCGCCGCTGATGGTTATTGAACGTAAAATGTTTCATATCACCCAGGTGGGCGTGGTACTGCTTACCCTGACGCTCTCCACCGGCCTGTTCTACATGCATAACCTGTTCAGCATGGAAAACGTCGATAAAGCCGTGCTGTCGATTCTCGCATGGTTTGTCTACGTCGTTCTGCTGTGGGGGCACTATCATGAAGGCTGGCGCGGTCGCCGCGTGGTGTGGTTCAACGTCGCCGGTGCGGCGATTCTTACCCTTGCCTACTTCGGTAGCCGGGTCCTGCAACAGTTTGTTGGCTAACCTGCATTATTAAAGGACAACCCTTTTGGAACACATCTCAACCACCACGCTGATCGTCACCCTGATCATCATGGTGGTGGTTTCAGCGTACTTCTCCGGTTCAGAAACCGGCATGATGACGTTAAACCGCTATCGCCTGCGCCACCTTGCCAAACAGGGCAACCGCGCGGCCAAACGCGTCGAAAAGTTACTTCGCAAACCAGACCGTTTAATCAGTCTGGTGCTGATTGGTAATAACCTCGTCAATATCCTTGCTTCGGCGCTCGCGACCATTGTCGGCATGCGTCTGTATGGCGATGCGGGCGTGGCAATCGCCACCGGCGTACTGACCTTTATCGTACTGATTTTTGCGGAAGTGCTGCCAAAAACCATCGCCGCTCTCTATCCGGAAAAAGTCGCCTTCCCGAGCAGCGTGCTGCTCGGCCCGCTGCAAATTCTGATGATGCCGCTGGTCTGGCTGCTGAACGTCATCACCCGCATGCTGATGCGCATGGTGGGGATTAAAACGGATAACGTGATCAGCGCCGCGCTCAGCAAAGACGAGCTGCGCACCATCGTGCATGAGTCCCACTCGAAAATTTCCCGCCGTAACCAGGACATGCTGCTGTCGGTGCTGGACCTGGAAAAGATGAGCGTTGACGACATCATGGTGCCGCGCAACGAAATCGTTGGTATAGATATCAACGACGACTGGAAATCCATCGTCCGTCAGCTGACCCACTCCCCGCATGGCCGCATCGTGCTCTACCGCGATACGCTGGACGATGCCATGAGCATGCTGCGCGTGCGCGAAGCCTACCGCCTGATGACGGAAAAGCAGGAGTTCACCAAAGAGACCCTGCTGCGCGCCGCCGATGAAATTTACTTTGTCCCGGAAGGGACACCGCTGAGCGTGCAGCTGGTCAAATTCCAGCGTAACAAGAAGAAAGTTGGCCTCGTGGTGGACGAGTACGGTGACATCCAGGGGCTGGTAACGGTAGAAGATATTCTTGAAGAGATCGTCGGTGACTTCACCACGTCAATGTCCCCCACGCTCGCCGAAGAGGTCACGCCGCAGAACGACGGCTCGGTAATCATCGAAGGCAGCGCCAACGTGCGCGAAATCAACAAGGCGTTCAACTGGACGCTGCCGGAAGACGAAGCCCGCACCGTTAACGGCATGCTGCTGGAAGAGCTACAGGAAATCCCGGCGAACGACACGCGCGTGCGTATTCTGCAGTACGACATTGATATTCTGGACGTGCAGGACAACATGATTAAGCAGGTGCGGGTCACGCCCGTTACGCCGCTGCGACAGAGCGTCGAGGAATAACAGGCAAAAAAAAGCCAGCCGCTAAGGGCTGGCTTTTTTTTCGGGCAAACTTACTTCGCTTTTGCCACGGAAACCATCGCGGCGCGAATGGTGCGGCCATTCAGGGTGTAACCCTTCTGCATCACCATCAGCACGTGGTTTGGCTCAACCTCTTCGGACTCAACCATGGCAATCGCCTGGTGAACGTCCGGGTTGAACGGCACGTTAGTCTCGCCAACCACTTCCACGCCGAACTTGCGAACCACGTCCAGCATGGATTTCTGGGTCAGTTCGATACCTTCGATCATCGCCGCCAGATCCGCATTGGATTTGTCAGCAACTTCGAGCGCGCGGTCAAGGCTGTCGATAACCGGCAGCAGTTCGTTGACGAATTTATCCAGCGCGAACTTGTGCGCCTTCTCAATATCTAACTCGGTACGACGGCGCAGGTTTTCCATCTCGGCTTTGGTGCGCAACAGGCTATCGCGCTCACGCTGCTGGACTTCTTCAAGCTGTGCAGTCAGATCGGCAATCTGTTCGTCGCGCGGATCCACCACCTCGGCACCTTCTACGGCCTCGACTTCTTCGTGGCTGTCCATTGCAATTTCGTCTGAGACTTGCTCGTCTGGTGTTTTCTGTTCTTTACTACTCATGAAATTCTCCGCGTTTTTAGCATTCATCTCGCTGGTTCGCTTATTATGGGGATCAGTTTCCGGGATTCAAGGGAACGTGACATATTGTCATAAACGTTTGCGTAATAAGGACCACCACGATGACGACCACGATCAAGAACGCCCATTTTAACTGCATTGGCATCGTTGGGCATCCCCGTCACCCTACCGCACTTACCACGCACGAAATGCTCTATCGCTGGCTGTGTGGCAAAGGTTACGACGTTATCGTGGAACAGCAAATAGCCCAGGAGCTGAACCTCAAGAATGTGAAAACCGGCACGCTGGCAGAAATAGGTCAGCTTGCCGACCTGGCCGTGGTCGTTGGCGGCGACGGCAATATGCTTGGCGCGGCCCGCGTACTGGCCCGTTACGATATCAAAGTTATCGGCATCAACCGTGGCAATCTGGGCTTTCTGACTGACCTTGACCCGGACAACGCCCAGCAGCAGCTGGCGGACGTGCTGGAAGGCCATTACATCAGTGAAAAACGTTTTCTGCTGGAAGCCCAGGTATGCCAGCACGATAAGGCCACCCGCCTGAGCACCGCCATCAACGAGGTCGTTCTGCATCCCGGCAAAGTCGCGCACATGATTGAATTTGAAGTCTACATTGATGAAGTCTTCGCGTTCTCCCAGCGTTCCGATGGCCTGATCATCTCCACGCCCACCGGCTCCACGGCCTATTCGCTTTCAGCTGGAGGCCCGATACTGACCCCGTCACTGGATGCGATAACGCTGGTGCCTATGTTCCCGCACACGCTGTCGGCGCGCCCGCTTGTTATCAATAGTAGCAGCACCATCCGCCTGCGTTTTTCACACATGCGAAGCGACCTTGAGATCAGCTGCGACAGCCAGATCGCCCTGCCAATCCAGGAAGGCGAAGACGTGCTGATCCGCCGCTGTGACTACCATCTCAGTCTTATCCATCCGAAAGACTACAGCTATTTCAATACGTTGAGCTCAAAGCTCGGCTGGTCAAAAAAATTGTTCTAAAAAGTCGCCGGGCCACTTTACTGTATATAATACCAGGTTATACTGTATGCAATTACAGTCATGGTTTTTCGTACAGGAAGGTGGCTATGCTCGCTCAACTCACCATCAGTAACTTCGCAATTGTTCGTGAACTTGAAATCGATTTTCACCAGGGTATGACCGCCATCACCGGCGAAACCGGTGCCGGTAAATCTATTGCGATTGATGCGCTGGGGCTGTGCCTGGGCGGCCGCGCCGAAGCGGATATGGTACGCAGGGGCGCAACCCGCGCCGATCTCTGCGCCCGCTTCTCCCTGAAAGATACCCCTGCCGCCCTGCGCTGGTTGGAAGAGAACCAGCTTGAAGAGGGCCGCGAGTGCCTGCTGCGCCGCGTCATCAGCAGCGACGGCCGCTCCCGTGGCTTTATCAACGGCACCGCCGTACCGCTTTCCCAGCTGCGCGACCTCGGCCAGCTGCTGATCCAGATCCACGGTCAGCATGCTCACCAGCTGCTGCTAAAACCGGAACATCAAAAAAATCTGCTGGACGGCTACGCTGGGGAACAATCCCTTATCGCGCAAATGGCAGAGCGTTACCGCGCATGGCACCAGAGCTGCCGCGACCTTGCGCAGCATCAGCAGCTTGCTCAGGAGCGCGCTTCCCGCGCCGAACTGCTCAACTACCAGCTTAAAGAGCTGAACGAATTCGCCCCCGTTGCCGGTGAGTTCGAGCAGATCGACGAAGAGTACAAACGCCTGGCAAACAGCGGTCAGCTGCTGTCCACCAGCCAGCAGGCGCTGAGCATTCTTGCAGATGGCGAAGGCAGCGACCTGCAGAGCCAGCTCTACAGCGTGCGCCAGCTGATGACCGAACTGATCGGCCTGGACGACAAGCTTTCCGGCGTGCTCGACATGCTTGAAGAGGCCGCCATCCAGATTTCGGAGGCCAGCGACGAGCTGCGCCACTACTGTGACCGTCTGGACCTCGACCCAAACCGCTTATACGAGCTGGAGCAGCGTATCTCCCGGCAAATCGCCCTGGCGCGCAAGCACCATATCTCCCCGGAAGAGCTGCCGTTGTTCCACCAGAAGCTGCTTGAAGAACAGCAGCAGCTGGACGACCAGGCCAGTTCGCAGGATGAGCTGATGCAGGCCGTGGCGCTTCACCACCAGCAGGCTCTTTCCGTGGCCCACGAACTGCATCAGCGTCGGGTTCATTACGCCGCCGAGCTGTGCGGGTTGATTACCGAAAGCATGCATTCGCTTTCCATGCCGCACGGCAAGCTGGCTATCGACGTAGAATTTAATGAAAACCACCTTACCGCTGAGGGTGCTGACCGCATCGATTTCCGCGTCACCACTAACCCCGGCCAGCCGCTGCAGCCGCTGGCAAAAGTGGCCTCCGGCGGTGAGCTGTCGCGCATTGCGCTGGCTATTCAGGTGATCACCGCACGTAAAATGGAAACCCCGGCGCTGATTTTCGATGAGGTGGACGTGGGGATTAGCGGGCCAACCGCAGCGGTGGTCGGAAAATTACTGCGCCAGCTGGGTGAATCCACTCAGGTGATGTGCGTGACTCACCTTCCGCAGGTGGCTGGCTGTGGGCATCAGCACTTCTACGTCAGCAAAGAAACGGACGGCGAAATGACCGAAACGCACATGCAGCCGCTGGATAAACGCTCTCGCCTGCAGGAGCTCGCGCGCCTGC
The DNA here is from genome assembly GCF_038405435.1 of Dryocola clanedunensis. Lineage (GTDB taxonomy): Bacteria > Pseudomonadota > Gammaproteobacteria > Enterobacterales > Enterobacteriaceae > Dryocola > Dryocola clanedunensis_A. The sequence goes on from NZ_JBBYHZ010000001.1 coordinate 20,557, forward strand.
TCGGCGGCAGCGAAGTGACCCGCAACACGCTGGCCAACGCAAAAGAACTTCTGGCAGCGTAATCCATCACAGCGGTACGGTAGTGGTTTATGCCGTACCCTGTGCAAAAAAACAGCGTTCAGCCCTCACTTTGCCAATTGAACAGCTTTTGAGCCAACTTTTTTGCCCTCTCAGGGTCTGAGTTGAGCGCCTTAAGGTTTTAAACTGCGAAAAGGTTTATTATCATCGGCATATTACGAATGAGCCACGTGCTGCTCGGGCCCGAAAAGGAATCAAATCACTATGCGCTGTAAAACGCTGACTGCTGCCGCAGCGGTTCTTCTTATGTTGACCGCAGGCTGTTCCACTCTGGAGCGAGTGGTTTACCGCCCCGATATCAACCAGGGGAACTACCTGACACCGAATGACGTGTCGAAGATCCGCACAGGTATGACCCAACAGCAGGTTGCTTATGCCCTGGGTACGCCGATGATGAGCGATCCGTTTGGTACCAACACCTGGTTCTACGTGTTCCGCCAGCAGCCTGGCCATGAAGGCGTGACTCAGCAAACGCTGACCCTGACCTTCAACAGCAGCGGCGTACTGACTAATATCGACAACAAGCCGAAGCTGGAAAAAAAGTAGTCGGCTGGCTTGCAGATCGAAAATTGAAAAAGGCGCCCAGGGCGCCTTTTTTATGGTTCCGATAGGGGAAAATTACTCTTTCTTCGCGGCTTTCTCCGCGCGCTGACGACGAAGCTCCTTCGGATCCGCAATCAGCGGGCGGTAGATCTCCACCCTGTCTCCGTCGTTAACCACGTCCGTAAGCTTTACCGGGCGGCTGTAGACACCCACTTTGTTTTTAGCCAGATCGATATCGCTGCGCAGCTCAAGCAGGCCCGAAGCAATAATGGCCTGCTCCACCGTGCTACCTGCGGCCAGCAAAACCCGGCGCAGATACTGCTTTTCCGGCAGGGCGTACACCACTTCAACGCTGATTTCAGGCGACACTGTAAACCTCTTTTGCCCGCACGGTAAATGCCTGAACCATGCTGCCAGCAAGCTCTTTGAAGATGCGGCCAAACGCCAGCTCAATCAGCTTGTTGGTAAACTCAAAATCGAGCTGGAACTCAATGCGGCAGGCTTCTTCACTGAGCGGCGTAAACTTCCAGCCGCCCATCAGAGATTTGAACGGGCCATCGACCAGGTGCATCAGAATGCTCTGGTTGCTGTGCAGGGTATTACGGGTAGTAAAGGTTTTGCTGATCCCCGCCTTGGATACGTCAACCGCGGCGGTCATCTGGTCCGGGGAGGCGTCGATAACCCGGCTGCCGGTGCAGCCAGGTAAAAAGTCCGGGTAGGATTTCACGTCATTCACTAACTGATACATCTGCTCGGCGCTGTAGGGCACCAGGGCAGTACGGCTGATCTGCGGCATAGCATTTCCTGTGGGTCATCCAACGCATAAATAATAACATTTATCCTCACGCAATGAAAAACTCTCGGCCCAGGGCATGCTAAGATATCTGCTTTCCGCCCGTGAGCTACGCGGGGTGTCTTTGAACTCTTGATTGCGTATACTGAGCAGCACTATGACTAAGAAAAAAGCAAACAAACCAGGCTCAGCCACCATTGCGCAGAACAAGCGCGCCCGTCACGAATACTTTATCGAAGATGAATTTGAAGCGGGCCTCGTACTGCAAGGCTGGGAAGTAAAATCTCTGCGTGCCGGGAAGGCGAACATCAGCGACAGCTACGTCATTTTAATCGACGGCGAAGCATTCCTGTTTGGCGCGAACTTCATTCCGCTGAACGTGGCCTCAAGCCACGTTGTCTGCGACCCAACGCGTACCCGTAAGCTGCTGCTGAACCAGCGCGAGCTGGATAACCTCTATGGCAGCATCAACCGCGATGGCTACACCGTGGTCGCCCTATCTCTGTACTGGAAAAATGCCTGGTGCAAAATAAAAATCGGCGTTGCCAAAGGTAAGAAGCAGTACGACAAGCGTACCGACCTCAAAGATCGTGAATGGGCGGTGGATAAAGCGCGCATTATGAAACACGCCGGTCGCTAATTGCTTTCCCGACGGCCCTTAATGTTAAGGGCCAGATTTAAATTTTCTCTCTCTTATTGCCATTACGATAAATATGCACTACTGCTAAATAATAACACCCGCCGCGTAATAATTAGCCCCCGCAATAAAAAGACCGAAGAATATATGATATTTTATATTTCTCCTTCAGCTGATATTGACGGAGTCAGCATTTTTACAACTTAGCGAAATTAATTTCCACTCTCATACTTAAGTATTAGGTCTTTTTTCCGGCTAATACCCACACTGCTTTTATGCACAATATCCACCCAGTTGCGAAGTATAGCGTAGATAAATTTGCCTGCCTGAAATTTGTATAAATCCATTAAATTCAGCAAGATATTATCAGCCAAACTTCTACAACCTCATCCCCCTTTGTACATGTCTTTTTTTCACTGCTTTAGCCCACCAAAACTTCATCATTACTTAACTATTAATTAAACATAGCTTCATTTGCGCTTTGTTTTATTCCTGTCTATATCATCAGTAGCCCGGTTTAAAAAAGTTAATGCATTATGATTCTTAGATTTAATTAAGATCGGCCGTACCAAAGAAAACCTATATTTATTCCCCCTGCAAGCCACCATTTTTTGCTGGCAGGGATCGTGCGCGCTTAATTTAACTGATGTTTATCCCGGGAAGGTTTCTTTACTTAAGTTCCGTTTAAGACTACACCCACGCTCATCCCGAATGGAGTGATAACAATGCGATCAATATCCGTCATATCAAAATTAACCGGCGTATCAAATAACGTTGAAGCCTCGGAAATTACGCTGAATGCGCCGTCGATTGTCGAGCTTAAGGCCGAACGCGCCGATATCGCCAGCATTGTTCGCTCCAGCCAGGACATGATAGTTACGCTGCGTGACGGCGAAGTCATCACCGTAAAAAACTTCTATGCGTATGCCGATCAGGGCGGTAACCAGCTGGTGCTGGAAGACAGTAACGGTGCGCTGTGGTGGGTGCAGGACACCTCGGGGGGCTTCCATTTCGAATCCATTGCCAACATTGATGAACTGATGGCCGCCACGGGCGCGAACTCTGAGGGTGGTGCTATCTGGCCGTGGGTGCTGGGCGGCGTAGCCGTTGCTGCGGGTATTGGCATTGCCGCCGGTAGCGGAGGCGGCGGAGGTGGTGGCAGTGACGATTCAAACAATGGCGGCAATGGCGGTAATGATGGTGGGAACGGGGGCAACAACGGGGGTAACGGCGGTAACGACGGCGGCAATAACGGCGGGACGGGCGGCGACAACGGTGGCGAACCCGGAACCTCAAATCCCGGCGGCGGCATAACCGCTGACACCACGCCACCTACGGCACCAACGAATTTAGCCGTATCGGGTGACGGAAAATCCGTGTCCGGTACCGCTGAGCCGGGCAGTACGGTCACGATAAAAGATGGCAGTGGAAACGTTATCGGGACAGGTACAGCTGGCAGCGACGGCAGCTTTACCATTCCGGTTACCACGCCGCAAATCAGCGGCGAAACGCTGGACGTTAGCGCTACAGATCCGGCAGGCAATACCGGCCCATCAGGTACGGTCACCGCACCGCTGATTCCCGATCCGCTTGAACCCATTTTAACCGGCGTTTTCGATGATGCGGATCCGGTCACCGGCGTCGTGCTGAACGGTGAATCAACCAACGATAAAACGCCGACGATACAAGGCGCCGGGCTTGCGAATTCAGTTATTCATATTTACGACAATGGCATTGAAATCGGGACCACCGTCGCCGATGCCAACGGTAACTGGAGCTTTACGCCGGGGACTGAACTGGCGGACGGCACACACGCATTCACCGCCACCGCCACCAATCTCAAGGGCGACAGTGGCGAATCGGCCAGCTTCACGGTGATAATCGATACCGTGGCCCCGACGGCCCCGCTGCTCGATCAGATTATTGACAACACGGGCACGCTCACTGGCCCGGTAACCGGCCCGACGGACGATGCCCAGCCAACATTCAGCGGAACCGGCGAGGCCGGAAGCACCATTACGCTTCTGGAAAACGGAGTGAAGATTGGTGAGGCAACGGTAGGTGAAGACGGTAGATGGAGTCTGACCCCGGACCTGCCGCTAAATGATGGAACGCATAACTTAACGCTGCAGCAGACCGACCCGGCAGGTAACGTTAGCGAGTCTACCACTGTTCCCGCTTTAACCATCGACACCACACCGCCTGCGGCAGCCATCGTCAACGAAGTCAGCCAGGACGGGACTATCGTCGGCGGTACGGCTGAGCCCAACAGCAACATTACGATTCTGGGCGCAAACAATGTTGTTATAGGATCCGGCATCACTGGTGCCAACGGTGCTTTTAGCGTCACGCTCACTCCCGCTCAGACACACGGCGAGCAGCTGACCATTGCGGTGCAGGACAGCGCTGGCAACAATGGGCCAACGGCTGATTTCACGGCCTCCAATTCCGGCTTCCCACCCGTCCCCGTTCTCGGTTCTGTCACTGACGATGCTGGCAGCACCACCGGAGCCTTAAGCAGCGGCAGCGCGACGGATGACTCAACGCCGACCCTGGTCGGTACCGCAGAAGCCGGCAGCACGGTCACTATTTTAAACAACGGCGTCAGTATTGGCACGGCTCTCGTTAACGGGTCTGGAAACTGGACATTCACGCCAGACCCCGCCCTGGCAGACGGCACCTACAACCTCACCTTCAACGCGACAAACGACAAAGGCACCAGCGGCACATCTTCGTCCTTCACGCTGAGCGTTGACACGGCAGCCCCTGCCGATCCGGTGGTGCAGGCGGTTTCCGTAGATGGTTTAACGGTGACCGGAACAGCCGAGGCGGGCAGCCAGGTCGCGATTAAAAACGCTGGCGGCGACACGATCGGCACCGCCACCGCCGACGGTAGCGGTAATTTTAGCGTGACGATTTCACCGGCGCAGACCAACGGCGAAGCGCTCACGGCCACCGCAACTGACAAGGCAGGTAACGCCAGCGGCGCGACAGATTTCAACGCGCTGGACAACACACCGCCAGCAGCACCAACCGGCCTGGCCGTGTCGCCTGACGGCCTTCACGTTACCGGCACCGCAGAGCCGGGCAGCACGGTTATCATCAAGGGTGCTGACAACACCGTTCTGGCTACCGGCCAGGCCGATCCTGTCACCGGCGCTTTTGATATCTCGCCGCTGGATCCTGCCCAGACTAACGGTGAGGTACTTACCGTTAATGCGACAGACGGCTCGGGGAACACCGGCCCGGACGGCAACGTCGTCGCCCAGGATTCCACCCTTCCGCAAGCGCCGACGGGCGTCGCTGTTTCCGATGACGGTACAACGGTGACGGGCACCGCCGAAGCGGGCAGCACCGTCACGATTAAAGACGATGATGGAACCACCATCGGTACAGGCAAGGCCAACGATGACGGCAGCTTCAGCGTACCTGTCAACCCGCCGCAGACCAACGGCGAAACGCTGGACGTGACGGCAACCGACAAGGCGGGCAATACCGGCCCGGCAGCCGAAGCGACCGCCCCGGACCTCACCGCACCCGGCACGCCGGTTATTTCAGCCGTTATTGATAACGTGGATGCCGTCACCGGCAACGTCATCAGCGGGCAGCCGACCAATGACGACACGCCCCAGATCACCGGCACCGCGGACGTTGGCTCAACCGTCAACATCTATGACAACGGCACGCTGCTCACCAGCATTGTCATCGACGGCACGGGCGCCTGGAGCTTTACCCCAGACGCCGCGCTGGGCCAGGGCCTGCATAATCTGACCGTGACGGCTTCCGATGCCGCAGGCAATACCAGCCCGGCGGCGACATTCAGCTTCGTCGTGGATACCGTAAGGCCGCTCGCGGCAACGATCACGCAGATCAGCGACGACGTGGGAACCCTCACGGGCACCGTTGCTAATAACGGCGTCAGCAACGATCCAACGCCAACCCTTAGCGGTACGGGCGAACCAAACACCTTTGTAAGCATTTACGATGGCGATACGCTGCTGACTACCCTGACAGTGGGCGACTCGGGAACCTGGACCTACACCACGGCGAACAGGGCGGATGGCCTACACAGCTTCACGGTCACCGCTGCGGATGGGGCTGGTAACACCACGCCTCGTTCCGACGTTTACACCGTTACCATCGACACCGGCATTCCGGCAACGCCTGCGTTTACCAACGCGTTCGATAACGCAGGCTCGGTGACAACCCCGCTGCTCAGCGGCGCGGTAACCGATGATACCCAGCCGCAGTTCAACGGCACGGGGGCTATTGGTTCCACCATTACGCTGTATGAAGGCACAACGGCCATCGGCACCGCAACCGTAGACGGCAGCGGCAACTGGACGATTACCCCCGCGCAGCCGTTAAGCGAAGGGGCGCACTCGCTCACCGCCATCGCCTCTGACGCAGCCGGTAACGCCAGCCCGGCAGCAGGCTTTACCCTGACCGTGGACACCACACCTCCTGGCGCACCGCAAATCCTTTTGGCGCAGGGGGATGTCGCCGGTACGCCTGCCGATATTACCAACGGTGGCAGCACGCAAAGCGGCGATCCGCTTCTCTCCGGGAAAGGCGAAGCGGGCGCGAAAATTGAGATCTTTGAGAATGGCGTCTCATTAGGCACCACTACCGTGCTGGGTGACGGCACATGGTCCCTCACGCCAGCACCGGCTCTGGGACAGGGCACACACACGCTGACCGCTGTCGCAACGGATGTTGCAGGCAACGCCGGTGTGCCTTCCGCAGGCTTTACGCTGACGGTCGACAACGTGGCGCCTGTCGCGCCACAAGCCCCGGTCATCAATGATGACCAGGCGCCAGGTCTGGGCATCGTCGCCCCGGATGGAGATACCAACGACACCACGCCAACCTTTACAGGAACGGGTGGCACGGCTGGCGATACCATCACGATCTACAACAACGGTACGACAGAGCTGGGCAGCGCGACGGTTCGTGCCGATGGCACATGGAGCGTAACGCCTGCCACGCCGCTGCCGGAAGGCATCTATAACATCACCGCGGTTGCGACGGACCCGGCAGGTAACATTAGCCAGCCATCTGCTACGGTCAGTTTCGATGTGGATACGAAGCTGCCTGATACGCCAGAAATTACGTTCGCAAACGATGATGTTGGCGATCTCACCGGTAACCAGATTAGCGGCAGCACTACCGATGACAACCTTCCCGCTTTCCAGGGGACGGGTAACGAAGGCGAAACCATTACGCTGTATAACGGCACAGCTGTTATCGGCACGGCGGTCGTTGGCACGGGCGGCGTATGGACTATAACCCCAGCTACACCTCTGCCTGATGGCGTCTACAGCCTGACCGCAACGGCCACAGATCCGGCGGGCAACGTCAGCCCGGTATCCAATACATTCGATCTCACCGTTAATACCACGCCGCTGGACGCACCGGTTCTGAACGGAGCGGTTGATGACGATGTGCCAGCCGCACCGATTCAACTGCTCGACGGTAGCGCCACCAACGACACCACGCCAACCCTGAGCGGCACCGGCACCGTGGGCAGTACCGTTACCGTTTATGAAAACGACGGGACTACCGCGTTGGGCAGCGCTGTGGTCGGTGCGGATGGCACCTGGACAATTACTACTTCAACGCTCGCAGACGGCGAGCATACGCTGAAACTGGGTGCAACCAATGCGGCTGGCAAGGTCATTGCGCCAGCGGAAGCCATCAGTATCACCGTGGATAACACGCCGCCGGATGCCCCAGTTGTTACGGCTCCGACTGATCCTACCGGAACCTTGATTAGCGGCACGGCGGAAGCCGGAAGCACGGTAATTATCAAAGATGCCCAGGGGAATATATTAGGCAGCGCCGTCACCGATGGAACACCGGGGCCAGGCGCTACCGGTAACTGGACGGTAACTATCTTCCCGGCGCAAACCACCGGCGGAGCGTTAACGGCAACCGCTCAGGACACGGCGGGTAACCAAAGCGGGGAAGCTGGGTTTACTGCCGTGACCTCCGGCCTCCCTCAGCCGCCGGTGATCAACACCGTGGCGGACGATGCTGGCACCGTAGTGGGTAATCTCGCCAACGGCAACTCTACCGACGATACCCTGCCAACGCTAACCGGATCGGGTGCGGCGGTTAACGCCATCGTTAATATCTATGTGGATGGTGTGTTATTCACCACGGTGGAAGCGGATAACCTCGGCAACTGGAACTACCAGTTCACACAAGCGCTCGCCCAGGGGACGCACACCTTTGCCGTCAGCCAGACGACAACGGATTTCCTGACCAGCGGCCAGTCGCCGCAGTTCACCATCGTCGTAGATACCACTGCGCCAGCCATTCCGGCAATTACCTCAGTAACTGACGACGTGACGCCGGGAACCGACCTGCTGGCCAGCGGTGATGCCACTAACGACCCGCGCCCGACAATCTCCGGTACCGGCGAGATTGGCTCGACTATTAATGTGCTCAGCGACGGCGTCTCCATCGGCAGCGTTGTTGTTGGCCCGACAGGCTCCTGGAGCTTAATTCCTGGTGCCGACCTTCTTGATGGGCAACATACCCTGACGGTAACCTCCACTGACGCCGCAGGAAACACAATCGCCTCTTCCGCCGGGTTCGTGGTGAATGTAGATACCACCCTCCCAGCCGCGCCGGTCGTTACAGGAGCAAGCGAAAACGTTGGCGCGCCTGGCCCGGTAGTCTCAGGCCAGCCGACCAACGACACCACGCCAACCCTGACCGGCAGCGCGGAGCCGAACACCACGCTGACCGTCCGCGATAACGGTGCAGTAATCGGCACGGTTAACGTCGACGACACGGGGAGCTGGAGCTTTACGCCGACCACGCCGCTTACCGAGGGCAGCCACAGTCTGACGCTGACGGCTACCGATACCGCAGGCAACGTTGGTCCGGCGTCAGAAGCATTTAACGTCGTGGTCGATACCGCAGCGCCTGTTGTACCAACAATCACTACGGTCATTGATGACCAGACGACGATCGGCACCGACACGCCGCTGATTAACGGGCAGCTCACCAAAGACACCCTGCCGACGCTGAACGGCACCAGCGAAGCCAACGCCATTGTGACCGTTCGCGAGGGCACAAACGTTATCGGCACCACCACGGCGGATGGCAGCGGGAACTGGTCATTTACGCCAACCGCTCCGCTCGGCCAGGGCAGCCATAGCCTGAACGTCACCGCCACCGATGCCGCTGGGAACACCAGTAATCCATCTTCTGCCTTCTCAATTGTGGTGGACTCGCTGGCGCCAACGCCACCGGCCATCGTGACGGTTACCGACAACACCGCGCCGTCCACCGGGCCGGTCACCAGCGGCATCGCCACCAACGAAACTCGTCCGGCGCTGACCGGGACGGGCGAAGTCGGTGCAACAATTACCGTGTATAACGATGGCACCGCCATCGGAACTACCACAGTCGGCGCGGGCGGAACCTGGAGCTTTACGCCAGCCGCCGCCATCGCCAGCGGTTCGCACAGCCTGACCGTCACCGCCACGGATTCTGCCGGCAACGTCAGCGCACCTTCCGCCGGGTTTAACCTGGTGGTGGATATCGCCGCACCGGTCGCGCCGACGATAACCACGGTAGCGGATGACGCGGGCACCGCCGTTGGCAATCTGACAAGCGGCCAGACCACGGACGACGCCACGCCGAAACTCACCGGCACGGCGGAAGCCAACGCCACGGTTAACATTTACGACAACGGAACGCTGATTGGCACCGCGCCTGCGGACGGCACGGGGGCCTGGACATTCACGCCCGGCACCGCCCTCGGCAACGGCAGCCACATCTTTACGGCAACGTCTACCGACGTGGCGGGCAACGTCAGTCCGGCCACCGGCCCGTTCACGATTATTATTGATACCCAGGCACCTACCTCGCCGGTGGTCATCCAGGCGTTTGACGACGCCGAGCCGGGCACCGGTCCGCTGGTCAGCGGCCAGACCACCAATGACAAACAGCCGCTCCTGAGCGGGACGGCGGAAGCGAACACTACGGTCACCCTTTACGATAACGGTAGCCTGCTGGGCACCACGACCACCAATGGTGCAGGCGCATGGACCTTTGTACCAGCCAGCGCGCTGGGCGAAGGAAGCCACACCTTCACCGCGACCTCCACGGACGCGGCGGGCAACGTAGGGGCCATTTCAGGTAATTTCAGCCTGGTTATCGACAGCGTTGCGCCAACCCTGCCGGTGCTGGTCACGGTTGTGGACGACGTGGCGGGCGGCGTATTTAACGGACCGCTCACCAACGGGCAGGCGACCAACGATACGCGCCCTACCCTGAACGGTACCGGCGAAACGGGCAGCACCATCTCCGTTTACGATGGCAGCACCCTGCTCGGCACCACAACCGTGGTTAACGGTGCCTGGACATTTACCCCAACCACGCCGCTGACGGCAGGATCCCACACGCTGACAGCCATCGCCACGGATGCAGCCGGGAACGCCAGCGCCGCAACGGCAGGTTTCACCCTGGTGGTCGATGCCACCGTGCCGGTTACCCCGGCCATTTCTTCGATTGTTGATGATGTCGGGCCTAACGTTGGCGCAGTTGGCAACCTGCCAACAAACGACGCGCAGCCAACCCTTAACGGCACGGCGGAAGCGGGCGCGACGGTCAGCATCTACGACAATGGCCTGCTTCTCACCACCGTCACGGCGAACGGCAGCGGCAGCTGGACCTATACTCCAGACGCCCCGCTCGCTCAGGGCAACCACACCTTTACCGTCACCGCAACGGACCCGGCGGGTAACACCAGCGCCACCAGCCTGCCTGCGGCGATTGTGGTGGATACCGTAGCGCCGGGCGCACCAACGGGTATCACGGTTAACGCCACGGGGACCAGCGTCACGGGGACTGCCGAAGCGGGCAGCACCGTCACCATCACCAGCGCAACCGGGACCGTTCTGGGTACGGCAACGGCGGACGGTACGGGTACGTTCACCATCGCCATTTCCCCAGCCCAGACCAGCGCCCAGCCGCTATTGGCCTTTGCAACGGATGTGGCCGGGAACCTTGGGGTCTCCGCAGGCTTTAGCGCGCCGTTCACCGGCGTGCCGGGAGTGCCGCTTATCTCCAGCATTGTGGATGACACTAATCCGCAGGTTGGCACCGTGGCGAACGGGCTGAGCACCAACGACACCACGCCGACCATCAACGGGACGGCCGAGGCCGGAGCGACCGTTAACGTCTACAACAACGGCGTGCTGATGGGCACGACCAGCGCCAGCGGCAGCGGTAGCTGGAGCTTCACGCCAACCGGCGCGCTCGGCGAAGGCTCCCACGCCTTTACCGCCACGGCGACCAACGCCAACGGCACGGGCAACTTCTCTTCTGCCGCAACGGTGATTGTTGATATTACGCCGCCAGCAATCCCGACTGCGGTTGTCAGCGCGGATGGCTCAACGGTCAGCGGGATAGCGGAAGCCAACAGCACGGTGACCATCTCTCTGCCAGGCGGAGGAACGGTGACCGCCACGGCGAACGCCAGCGGGAACTACAGCGCCACGCTGCCGGTGCGCCAGATTGAAGGACAGCAGCTTTCGGTCAACGCGACGGACGCGGCGGGGAACACCGGCTCCTCACTGAACATTAACGCGCCTACGCTGCCGCTGGCGGCGGACAGCAACGTGGTCGATCTGGCGTTAACCACCACCTCCACCGTCACCACCGAGCATTACAGCGATTACGGCGTGCTGCTGGTAGGCGCGCTGGGGGATACGGCTTCGGTACTGGGGAATGACACCGCGCAGGTCGGCTTCACCATCGCCGAGGGCGGCAGCGGCGCGGTCACCATTGACGCAGCCGCAACCGGCGTAGTGCTCTCATTGCTGAACACGCTGGAAATTGCGATTCAGAAATACGACTCGGCGACCGGCACCTGGAGCACGATTATCGACTCCTCGGCGCCGCAGTTTGCCAACCTGCTGACCCTCGGGGCGAGCGGCGTCACCATGAACATCGCCGGGCTGAGCGGCGGCACCTACCGGGTGCTGAGCTACAACACCAGCCTGCTGGCAACAGGTTCGCTGACCAGCCTCGACGTCACCTTGCTTAACTCCAGCCCGGGCACGCTCGCAGGCACCACAACCGTACCGGGCAACGTGATCACCGATGTGGATCCGAACGGCGGGCAGGATAACGCCCCGGCCGGAACGGTCGTCACCTCGGTCGCCAACGCGATGGGAGTCAGTACGCCGGTCGGCGCTGGCGGGGTAGATATTCAGGGGCAGTATGGCGTTCTGCACATTAATCAGGACGGCAGCTACACCTACACGCTGACCAGCACATCGCCGTCGGTCATTGGCCGCACTGAGAACTTCACCTACACCATCACCCACAACGGCGTGAGCGACTCGGCTCAGCTGGTGGTCACGCTCGGCAACCCGCTGCCTGCCAGCACCGTGACGCCTACGGATAACACGGCGGCGCTGACCTACAGCACCGATGTTGAAGCGGTCAACCACGGGCCTTCTTCCCAGAGCGGCTTCTCGGTGGTTGGCGTCGGGCTGGGCAACGTGCTGAGCCTGAACGTGCTGGCCAACATGGCCAACCCGATAATCTTCGACGTGGATGAAGGTTCAACGCGCACCCTGACATTGCAGGCGAGCGTGGGCGGGGTGGCGCTGCTGTCGACCTTTGACCTTTATATCTACAAATTCAACGATACAACCCAGCAGTTCGAGCAATATAAGGTGGAGAAAACCTGGCTGACCGCGCCGCTGCTGGGCGGGCAGTCCGCGCAGCTCACCCTGACGCTGCCGGGCGGGGAGTACCTCTTCCTGCTCAATAACGCCAGCGGCGTCACCGTGCTGACGGGCTACACGCTGAACATTCTGCAGGATCACACCTACGCCGTAGAAAGCGTCAGCGCCACTACGACGGGCAACGTGCTCAGCGATGACATTGCACCGACCGACAGCCACGTCACCCAGGTTAACGGCGTCTCCGTAGCCAGCAGCGGCACCACAACCATTAACGGGGAATACGGCACGCTGACCATCGATGCTAACGGCAACTACACCTACAAGCTGAACGCGGGCGTAGGGGCAGACAGCATCAAAACGCCGGACAGCTTCGTCTACACGGTCACCGCGCCGAACGGCGATACCGGCACCGCATCGCTGAACGTGACGGCAACGCCGCGAACCGTTGACGCCATTGATGACACCAGCGCGCTGATGGCGGTCAGCACCGCACAGGACACTGCGGCCTACTCGGATACGACCGTCGGAACGGCATCATGGAACGCCGCCCTTCTGTCATCCACCTCCGGCAGCGGCAGCGGCACATTTGTCGTCGACAGCAACGCAGTGCTCCACAACCCGGTGCTGCATTTCAGCGTCGCGTCCCTGCTGTCCCTAGGAGGATTGTCGGTTAGCTGGACGTTGACCGGCCCGTCAGGGGTGGTGAAAACCGGTTCGTTTAACGGCGGGCTTTTACTGGGCGGCGTGGCGAATGTCGATCTGAGCGGCACGGATCTCCAGGCTGGCACCTACACCCTGAACTATACCGGCAACATGGGCCCACTTGGCGTTGGGCGGATCACAGTCACGCCATCGGTGACCGGCACCACGCTGGATCTCGACAGCTATTCGACCCTCGCGGGCCACACCGTACATGGCAACCTGTATGACGGAACGGACACCGCAGGCGCGGTAGACCAGCTTGGCACCGTCCATACCCTGCTGACCATCACCGGCTACAACGGCAGCACCGCCACGCTGAACCCGGTCAACAGCGCCGACACCAGCGCGACCATTCAGGGACATTACGGCACGCTGCAAATCGGCGTTGACGGTGCCTATACCTACACGCTGAACAGCGGGGTTTCACCTGCGGCCATCACCACTAAGGAGACGTTCAACTACACCCTGAACGACCAGAACGGCCATTCGGACAGCGCCACGTTAACCATCAACATGAACCCGCAGTTCGTCAGCACCAGCCAGGGCGACGTGATCAACGGCTCGGTGTATGGCGATACGCTGGTGTACGACCTGCTCAACGCCACCAGCGCCACGGGCGGCAACGGCGCGGATACCTGGAAAAACTTCAGCCTGGCGCAGGGGGATAAGATCGATATCCACGACCTGCTGCAGGGCTGGAACCCTGCCACCTCCAACATCGGCAACTACCTGAACGTCACCACCAGCGGCAATAACACGGTGATCTCCATCGACCGTGACGGTACGGGAACAACCCACAATCTAACCACGCTTGTAACCCTGGAGAACGTCCACACCACGCTCGATGAGCTGGTGCAGCAGAACCACATTGTGACCTGAGTTAAGCCAGTAAAATCCCCGGGTGCAAAGACGCCCGGGGAAATAAGAAACGTAGTGACATTTATTAGGGACAAACTATGGGAAAATTTCAGCCTGTTGCTTTCTGGCTGGCGTGCGGCCTGTGTGTAACCCAGGCGTATGCCGATGACACTCCACAAATTATTACCAGCCAGGGCCTTGCCGAACGGCAGGAACTCCCGGCGCTGGACGGTTCAACCACGCTGCCGCTGGACGCACCCGCGCCCGGCACGCTAACGCTTAACGATGCGGTAAACCGGGCGGTGACCTGGCACCCGGCCATTCGCGAGGCCATCGGCAAACTGTACGGCCAGTCCGAACAGGTCAACGTCGCAAAATCTAAATACTATCCGCAGATAAGCGCGGGGGTGAACAACGGCTACAGCAACACCTACACGGACAGCGGCTTCAGCCCGTCGCTGGTGCTTTCCCTTTCCCAGATGCTCTATGACTTCGGCAAGGTTTCGAGCCAGGTGCGGGCCGAAAACGCGGGCGTGGCGCAGGAGCAGGCCAACGTGCTGGTCAGCATTGATAACGTCGGGCACGACACCGCCATCGCCATGGTGCAGGTGCAGATGTACCAGCAGATGGTGGACATCGCCAAAGACCAGCTCGACGCGCTGAGCAAAATCGGCACCCTGACCCAGCAGCGTAACGACGAGGGCGCGACGTCCATGTCGGACGTAGTGCAGACCAACGCCCGCATCGAATCCGCCCGCTCGCAGCTGATTCAGTACCAGTCCAGCCTGGAGAGCGCCCAGGCGACCCTAATGAGCTGGCTGGGCTGGAACAACCTCAACGGCATCAGCACCGAATTCCCGAACAAGCTTGGCAACAGCTGTGAGGTCGCCCAGCCGGACGATCGCCTGGTGCCCGCGGTTCTGGCCTCCTGGGCGCAGGCCAACGTGGCGCAGGCCAATCTGGACTATGCCAACGCGCAGATGACGCCGACGATATCCCTCGAACCGCAGGTACAGCACTATCTGAACGACAAATACGCCAGCCACGAAGTGCTGGACCGCACGCAATACTCGGCGTTTGTGAAAGTTGAAATGCCCATTTATCAGGGCGGCGGGCTGACCGCCCGGCGTAACGCGGCCTCGCACGCCGTGGAAGCCGCCCAGTCCGGCGTACAGCGCACCCGTCTTGATGTACGCCAGAAGCTGATGGAGTCGCGCAGCCAGGCGCTCAGCCTCGCCGGGGCCATTCAGGTGCTGGCGCGCCAGGAAGCGTTAAGCGCCCGCACCCGGGAACTCTATCAGCAGCAGTATCTCGACCTGGGTTCCCGCCCGCTGCTCGACGTGCTCAACGCCGAACAGGAAGTCTTCCAGGCGCGCTTCGCCCAGCAGCAGACCCTCAGCCAGCTCCATCAGCTGCAGCTCAACTGCCTGTATAACACCGGCAAATTGCGCACCGCATTTGGTCTGGAACACCGCAGCATCCAGTCACTGGAGATCCAGCCATGAGCCATACGCCTCCTCCCGCGCAGGAACATCTCTCTGAACAGGCGCTGGGCAACTGGGCGCACGCCATCAGCCACGTTGCCGCCCACTACCGCGTTGTCTGCTCACCCGGCACCATTCAGGCCAACGCGCCGTGGTTTAAAGATAAAGCCATGCTTTCGGCGCTGACCCAGCTGTCGCGCCAGGCCGGCCTTTCATTTCATCTGCTCAGTACGCCGCAGCAGGCCATCGCCCAGTGGCGGCTGCCCGTGGTGGCGAATTTAACCAACGGGCATCTGGTGGTTATCGAGCATTTCGACGGCGAAGACACCGTTGAAATCTGCCTGATCGACGGCGGCGAACGTCAGCTTAACCGGGTTGCGCTCAGCAAGCTCCTGCCCGAGATCGGCTTCGTGGCGGCGCTGCGCCCCCTTTCGGCGCTGAAGGACAGCCGCGTGGATGCCTACATTTCCCGCTTCAGCCCGGACTGGCTGAAGGAGCTGGTTATGCAGGATCTTGGGCCGTATGGCCCGGTGATGCTCGCCGCGTTTCTGGTCAACGTGCTGTCGCTGGCGGGCATTCTGTTTTCAATGCAGGTGTATGACCGGGTGATCCCCGCGCAGTCCTACCCGACGCTCTACGTGCTGGCGTCCGGCGTGATGCTGGCCGTGGCGTTTGGCTTTCTGCTGCGCGTGACCCGCAGCCATATCATGGACGTGCTCGGCAAGCGGGCCGATATGCGAGTCTCCGACCGGGTGTTCAGCCACGCCCTGCGGCTGCGCAACAGCGCCGTGCCCCGCTCCACCGGCAGCTTTATCTCCCAGCTGCGCGAGCTGGAGCAGATCCGCGAGATGATCACCTCGTCGACGATCTCGACGATCGTCGATCTCCCTTTCTTCTTTCTGTTTATCATCGTGCTGGCGCTGATCGCCCCGCAGCTGGCGTGGATTGCCCCGGTCGCCGCCGTGCTGATGGTGCTGCCCGGCCTGCTGCTGCAAAAGAAACTGGCGATGCTCGCCAACCAGTCCGCCCATGAAGCCACCCTGCGCAACGCCGTGCTGGTGGAGAGCGTGCAGGGGCTGGAGGACATCAAATTAATGCAGGCGGAAAACCGCTTCCTGCAGCAGTGGAACAGCTACATCCGCATTACCGCCGAGTCCGGCCTGCGCACCCGGCAGCTGACCCAGGGGCTGATCAGCTGGGGAATGACGATCCAGAGCCTGGTCTACGCCGCCGTGATCCTGTTCGGCGCGCCGCTGGTCATTGAAGGTGATATGACGACGGGTGCGATGGTCGCCGCCTCCATGCTCGCCTCCCGCATGATCGCCCCGATGGCAAACCTGTGCGGCGTGCTGGCCCGCTGGCAGCAGGTGAAGGCCGCTAAACAGGGACTGGACAGCATCATGCAGCTGCCCGTGGAAACCCAGCGCGACGAAAGCCTGGTGCATCAGGATATCTTCCACGGCCACTATCTCTTTGAGAACGCGCAGTTCCGCTACCACAGCGACGACCAGCGCATTCCGCTGCGCATCACCCGCCTGGAGATTCAGCAGGGCGAACGGGTAGCGGTGCTGGGCCGCAACGGCGCGGGGAAATCTACCCTGCTGCAGGCGCTGGCGGGCGGCGTCGACCTGGTGAGCGGCGACGTGCGCCTCGACAACCTGAGCATGACGCAGATCGATATGGCGGATTTGCGGCGCAACATCGGTTTCCTGAGCCAGAACGCCCGGCTGTTTTACGGCACGCTGCGCGAGAACCTGACGCTCGGCGCGCCCCACGCCAGCGACGAATCCATCTTTGAAGTGCTGGACATCAGCGGCGCGGGCGGCTTCGTGAAGCAGCTGCCAAAAGGCCTCGACCATCCGATTATGGAGGGCGGCGCGGGGCTGTCCGGCGGCCAGCGTCAGTCGATTTTGCTGGCCCGCATGCTGCTGCGCTCGCCCAACATCGTGCTGCTGGACGAGCCGACCGCATCGCTGGACGACCACACCGAGCGGGAGTTTATCCAGCGGCTCGGGCAGTGGCTGGGCAACCGCACGCTGATTGTCGCCACCCACCGCGTGCCGATGCTCGAACTGGTGGAGCGTGTACTGGTGATTAAGGACGGACAGCTGGTGATGGACGCACCGAAAGCACAGGCGCTGAGCAATAGCCGCGCCGCGGCACAGGCAACCGGACGGGAGTGGAAAAATGAAAACCAGTCAGCGTGATGCCGCCATGGACGATCCGGACATCCAGCGCGAAAGCGAATACTCCGGCGCGAGCCGCATAATCTTACTCAGCACGCTGCTGTTTATCCTCTTCGGCGTCTGGGCCTGGTTCGGCAAGCTCGATGAAGTCTCTACCGGCACCGGCAAAGTCGTCCCCAGCGCCCGCGAACAGGTGCTCCAGTCGCTGGACGGCGGCATCGTGACGGAAGTGCTGGTCCACGAAGGCGACAAAGTGGAGGCCGGGCAAGTCGTCGCCCGCCTCGACCCTACCCGCTCGGAGTCCAACGTCGGCGAAAGCGCCGCCCGCTACCGCGCGTCGCTGGCCTCCAGCGCCAGGCTTTACGCGGAGGTTAACGACCTGCCGCTGAAGTTCCCGGACTCGCTGAAGGCCTGGCCGGATTTACTGATGTCAGAGACACGGCTCTACAAAACGCGCCGCGCCCAGCTGACTGACTCCGAGTCTGAGCTGCAAGACGCGCTGGTGTCGGTGAATAAAGAGCTGGCGATCACCCAGCGGCTGGTAAAAAGCGGCGCGGCAAGCCACGTGGAAGTGCTGCGCCTGCAGCGGCAAAAAAGCGATCTGGGCCTGAAAATCACCGACCTGCGCTCGCAGTATTACGTGCAGGCTCGCGAAGCGCTGTCAAAAGCCAACGCGGAAGTAGACATGCTTGCGGCCATTATTAAGGGCCGCGAGGACTCCGTATCCCGCATGACCGTGCGTTCGCCGATGCGCGGCATTGTGAAAAACATCCAGGTGACCACCATCGGCGGCGTTATCCCGCCGAACGGCGAAATGATGGAAATCGTGCCCGTCGACGACCACCTGCTGATTGAAGCGCGACTTTCCCCGCGCGACATCGCCTTTATCCATCCGGGCCAGCGGGCGCTGGTGAAGGTTACCGCCTACGATTACGCCATCTACGGCGGGCTTGAGGGCATCGTTGAAACCATCTCGCCGGACACCATTCAGGACAAAATCAAGCCGGAAATCGTCTACTACCGGGTATTTATCCGCACCCATCAGGATTATCTGGTCAACAAAGTGGGCCACAAGTTCTCCATCACGCCGGGGATGGTCGCCACCGTGGACATTAAAACGGGGCAAAAAACCATCATCGATTACCTGATCAAACCGTTCAACCGCGCCAAAGAAGCGCTGCGCGAGCGTTAACAGGAATGGGGGTGGTAACAGGCGCTACATCTCTGTTATACTGACAAAACACTTGTGGGGCTGATTCTGGATTCGACGGGATTTGCGAAACCCAAGGTGCATGCCGAGGGGCGGTTGGCCTCGTAAAAAGCCGCAAAAAAATAGTCGCAAACGACGAAAACTACGCACTAGCAGCTTAATAACCTGCTTAGAGCCTTCTCTCCCTAGCCTCCGCTCTTAGGACGGGGATCAAGAGAAGTCAAACCCAAAAGAGCTCGTGTGGATGTCTTGCCTGGGGCTGAAGCACTAAAACTAATCAGGATAGTTTGGTAATGGCGTGTCTATCCGCAGTTGCCCGGCGAATGTAAAGATATGACTAAGCATGTAGTACCGACGGTGTAGTAATTTCGGACGCGGGTTCAACTCCCGCCAGCTCCACCAAAATTCTTTGTTGACGGTTACCAGAGCCAGATACGAAGTCCTGAAAGCCCGCTAGCGCAAGCTACGCGGGCTTTTTTGTGTCTGTTGTTTGTCCGTGGATGTCCGAGAAGATCCGCCTGAATCCAAAGAGAATTGGTATACGTTAACGAAATCAGGATTTAGACAGTTCACACCGGTTTGATCGATACCAGCCCTTCATCTGGTGTCGGTATGCCTTTTGAAAAAATCAAAAAGCAAAACATGCCAACGCTGCGACCGGAAGAACTACCGAAGCTGATGCGTTCGCTAGTCATGTCTAATCTTTCAGTTTCGACTCGTTGGCTGATTGAATGGCAGCTCCTGACACTTGTGCGCCCTTCTGAGGCTTCTGGCACTCGGCAGGAAGAGATCGATCTCGATACGAAGCTATGGACAATCACAGCAGAACGGATATTTGCTGGAAGCCAAAACCAACACTTTCCAACTCGTTGAAGGCATATTCTTTTTCTGACAATAGTTGGTTATTGCGACATCTGGCACACAGCCGCGCCAGATGCCGTCCTTTTCGGCTAATCTCAGTGATGCTGCAACAACACCTGTGAAATCGTCCTTGCCTCAACAGCTGGATCCACCGCATGCGTGATCGCTGATCCCACAATCACCACATCCGGGCCTAACAGCGCATAGTCCTTCACCGTCTGACTGCTGATGCCGCCTGCCACGGCAATCCGGGCTTTCCGGCGCACCTTCAGCATCGTTATCAAATCATCAATCGGCTTGCGCCCTGCCGCCTGCTGGTCGGTGCCAGTGTGTACCGCCAGCATATCCGCCCCTGCCTCTTCCAGCAGGCGGACCCGCGCGGACAGATCGTCGACGCAGATCATATCCACCACCACCTGCTTTCCGGCCTCTTTTGCCGCGCGAATGCAGGACTGGATTGTTAGCACATCGGTGACGCCTAACACCGTGACATAGTCTGCCCCGGCGTCGAAAAGCAGCCGCGACTCAAAATGACCGCCATCCATAATTTTCGCATCCGCCAGTACTTCCTTATGCGGATATTTTTCTTTAATGGCTTTAATCGCGTTCACGCCTTCCCGAATAAGGAAGGGTGTTCCCACTTCAATAATATCAACGTCGTCAACCACCTTATCAATAAATGCCAGCGCTTCAGGCAGGGTTAACTCGTCCAGGGCAAGCTGTAATTTCATGTTGGTTTCCTTGTATCGAATGACTTATTCGAGGTTGGCGTGCAGCGCAAAACCTTTGGTTAAGCGATATCCCGTCGACTGCGCCAGATTCACTATCATAGCGTCACCCAGCACCATGACCGCCTCTTCAAACAGGCTGCCGCCGGGCAGAATGCCTTTCACATTCTCAGGTCCATCCGGCAGTTTGTCGGTATAGGCAGGGATCCTGATCACCACCTCCGCCAGTTTCCCCAGCGTGGACTCGGGGAAAATGGTCAGCAAGGCCACTGTGCCGCCCAGTTGCTTCGCTTTTGTAGCCACATTCACCAGCGAAGCCGTTTCACCCGATGCGCTGGCCAGAAGCAGCAGATCGCCTTTTTGCAGCGCAGGCGTGACCACATCGCCGACCACATGCACATTCAGGCCGATATGCATCAGACGCATCGCAAAAGCTTTCAGCATTAACAGCGAGCGCCCTGCGCCAAAAACAAATATGGCGTTCGCTTCAGCAATGGCCTGCTCCAGACGCGCGAGCGCAGCGCCATCTATCCGCGCCATCGCCTGATATAGGTCAGTACAGGCGACGCCTGCAACAGATTGCGTTTCCATCATGCGTCCTCCTGACTGAGCGGGAATAGATCATCCTGATACTCGAGCATCCCCATGATTTCCCGGACATAGTTATCGACATGCCCCAGAAAATGGAAACGTTCCGGCGCGGCGCGATAGCGCTGGTAAAGTGGCGTATCGAAGGTGATGCCAAGATGCGGATTCTCTTTGACGGTGGCGAATTTGATGTGCGGAATATGCGGGTAGTAATGATTTTTACGCACGCATAGCTGCCCGTTCTCTTCCACGATGTAGCAGGCCATACCGTGGTAAAACTGCACCGTGTCGTAGTGAACCGCGCAGGGTTTATACGCCAGGTTGCTGAACACCAGCGGCCCGTCGCCGATATTGATGGAGCAGTGGCCATAATTCGGCGGCACGATAATGCTTTGCCCCTCCTTCACGACGGCCACGATAAGATCGTCCACCAGCAGATCTTTTGGCGCGACGGCAAAATCCGGCGACTTTTGCAGGATATACGCCGCAGTGCCCTTAATCACCTCATACACTTCCGGATGGGTGTTGCGCCGCGTATCGTTATAGCCATGATAGTGACCGCTGGTTTTCTTGCGCTCCTTGCCAATCGTTCCCGGCATGATGATGGTGATGTCGTACTGATACTGGTCAGCAGCAAGCCGTTCCTGATCCTCCGCAAAGCTGAGCCCGCGATAAACATCGTAAGCCGGTTCATCACGCAGCCCTTCGGTGAACTCCGGTAAAACCACCGCCATCTGCCCGGCGCTTTTGCGGCCAAAGCCGAGATAGTTTAGCGGCGGTTTCAGCGCCATTACGTCGTCGTCATCGAGATACAGCGGCAGGCCGCTGTGGTGTAACTGTTTCATTTTGCCTCCTGTGTATACGTGTTAGCTGCACGGATCGCCTCTTTGAGCCGATCGGATTTCATGCCAAAGACGCTCTGAATATTGTTCCCGACCTCGACGACGCCCGCCGCGCCAAGCCGTTTCAGCAGCGCTTTGTCCACCAGCGTCTTATCCGTCACGTCAATGCGCAGACGCGACATGCAGGCCTCGATGCTGGTCATATTTCCCAGTCCGCCATAGGCCAGAATGATGCCGCTCACCAGGTCGTTCTGTTCGCTTTCCTGCGCCACAACGCTTTCTTCAACCTCACGTCCCGGCGTCAGCAAATTCCAGCGGCGAATAGCAAAGGTAAACAGGGCGTAGTACAGCGCTCCCATTACCAGCCCGACCGGGAACACCATGTACCAGTGAGGCGCGCGCGGCAGGACGCCAAAGAAGAGGTAGTCGATAAGCCCGCCGGAGAAAGAGAGCCCGATGTGTACGCTGAACCACTCCATCAGCAGGAACACCAGCCCCGCCAGGACGGCGTGAATGCCATACAGCACGGGCGCGACAAACAGGAAGGAGAACTCAATCGGCTCGGTGATGCCGCAGACGATGGAAGTGATCGCGCCAGAGAGCATAATGCCCTTCACCCGCGCTTTATTTTCCGGGCTGGCGCAGCGGTAAATCGCCAGCGCAATCGCCGGAATACAGAACATCTTGATAGGCGTCAGCCCGGCCATAAAGGTTCCGGCGGTAATCGGCACCTGGTCTTTCAACTGTGCAAAGAAGATAAGCTGGTCGCCATGCACCACCTGCCCGGCCTTGTTCACGTACTCGCCAAACTGCAGCCAGAACGTCGGCCACCAGACATGGTTAAGACCAAACGGGATCAGCAGCCGCTCGACAAAACCGAACAGGAAGGCGGACACGCCCGGCCCCTGCACCGTCATGGTATTCGACAGGCCATTAATCAGATGCTGAACCGGCGGCCAGACCACCGCCATCACCAGCCCGACAAACAGCGCGGCGAAGGAAGTGACTATCGGCACGAAGCGCTTGCCGGAAAAGAATTCCAGCCATGCCGGAAGCTGGATGCGGTAATAGCGTTTATACAGCCAGGCGGCGATTATCCCGATAATGATGCCGCCAAACACGCCGGTCTGCAGCGAAGGGATGCCCAGCACCATCGTGTAATCATGTACCTGCGCCACCGACTCGGGCGTAATCCCCAGAAACTGGCCGATGGTGACGTTCATAATCAAAAAACCGGCGATCGCCGATAGCCCGGCAATGCCCTGATCGTCACTGAGCCCTACCGCCACGCCGACCGCAAACAGCAGCGGCAGGTTAGCGAAAATCGCGCTGCCCGCTTCCGCCATCAGCTTCAGCACGTGAACCAGCCAGTCAGCGCCGAGAAACGGCAGGCTGGCGACAATATTGGGATCCTGAAAGCTGACGCCGAAGGCCAGCAAAATACCGGCGGCAGGCAGCATGGCAATGGGGATCATTAACGATCGCCCGATGCTTTGTAACATTTGCAGAAGGTTGAATCTTTTCATCTCGATCTCCTGAGCGCGTCTTTATGACAGGGATTCGCACAACAGCAGGTTCTGCTCCGAACACCTTCAGTATCCGAACCGGAGGTGATTAAAAAAACAGCAATCGACGACGAAAGTTATTTCCGGTTTTCGCTTAAAACCGGAAAATTTATGAGGACAATCACGCCAGAAGCCATCAGAAAGGGATAAAAGAGGAAATCGAGTTCGGCGGGAGGCCATCACATGAGTATCTTCGAGGCGCATTTTCGCAGGCTGCACGCCCGCTACGGTGCAGGTCAAACGCACGAATTACAGATGCAGGAGATCGCCGCCATCTTCGGCTGTTCGGTGCGTAACTGCCGGATTGCGCTGAAAAAGATGCATCAGGAAAAATGGCTCGACTGGCAGCCCCAGCGCGGACGCGGCAAGCGCTCACGGCTCCACCTGTTAACCTCACCGGAAAAGCTATTCAGCCAGAACGTCAATAAGCTGCTGGAGAAGCAGGATTACGGCAACGTGCTGCGCTTTATCGGCAACGACAAGTATCTGCTGGATCGCCTGAGCCTGTGGCGATTTGGGGTACAGGATAAAAGCAGCGAAACGCGGGTGCGCATTCCCTACTACCGCAATCTGGACCCTCTCAATCCACTCGTTCCCCTGCGGCGGACCGAACGCCACCTCCTGCGCCAGTGCCTGAGCGGGCTGACGCGCTATGACGCCGTTCAGGGCAGGATCGTCCCCGATATTGCCCACTACTGGACCCATGACGAGGACTTTACCCACTGGGAGTTCTGGCTGAAATCTACCGCCCGCTTTGCCGATGGCAGCGAACTGGATGCCAGTGCCGTTCAGCGCTGCCTGCTCGCCGCCAGCCAGAGCCCGCAGTTCGCACCGCTTTTCAGCCCAATCAAAAACATCACCGCTGACGCCCCCTGGCATTTGGCGATTGAAACGCATCATCCAGTCAAGCGACTCGACTGCCTGCTCGCCACCCAGCCAACGATGCTATTCGATTACCAGCACGGTCACATCCGCTGTACCGGCGCTTTCCACCTGCAGGAGCACAGCGACAACTTTATGGTCCTGCGGCGTAATCAACACTGGCACCAGGCGAGGCCCGGACTGGATGAGATCACCATTTTCACCTGGGCACCGGAGCATATCAGCATGAGCTTTATTCCCCTGCTGCGGGGTGAGGAGGCGCATGATGACCGCCCGCTCAACGAGCGTAGTCTGGAGCAGGGGTGCTGCTTTGTGCTGCTCGACAGTGATGGGGCATTTGCGGACGATGCCGGAAGACGGTTTATCAATTACCTGCTGCAACCTGTTGAACTCCTCAGCCAGACGCAGCTTCCCGACGAATATGCGCGCATCCTCTCCGTTGCTCAGGGCATGCTGCCGCAATGGAACCACCGCCCGGTGGATTTTGGCGGGATCACCGCGCCGTTTAACCTGCGTCAGCCGCTGATCATCAGCACCTTTCAGCAGCCGGAACTGGTGGAACTTGCCGGGGCGATTCGCATCCTGCTTGAACGCTGGCATATTCGCGCCGAAATACGGATCGACGCATTTGACAACTTTAACAGCCAGCCGCGCCCCCCTGCGGACATCTGGCTCAGCAACTTTATGCTCGATACCCTTTCGGTTCCGGCGTTTCTGGAATGGTTGGCGTCCACCACGCTATTTACGCGTTTGCCTGAAGCCCAGCGACAAAACCTGAACGCGCTGTTGCCGACTATTCTGAACAGCGATGATGAACAGGCCTTCGCAACCATTGCCACCTTTTTCCATGAGATGACCCACCAGCGAAATGTCATTCCTTTGCTGCATCACTGGATGGAATTTGCGACCGAGAAGTCATTTACCTGGCGCGATTTAAATACGCTGGGATGGCCGGATTTCAGCCAACTTTGGCTCGAATAATACTACGCCCGCAAAAGCTCGCTTTAGCGAGCCTTTAAAGGCCTTTAAGGGTATGGGAGGGAAGTGCGCCATTGCGGCTGTTAATTCGTTTCGTTTAGCGCCTCCAGCCCTTCCTGATTTTCTTCTTGCCTTGAAGAACTGGCATGTTTTTTCGTTTCTGGATCCTGAGGAGCAGCATCCGGCATCAGAGTAACATTCCGCATGGTGCATTAGATCATTCTGCATACCCAATTCTGTTCGTTTAAGTATTTTAGGTACGGCGGAGATAGCGTGGTTTGAACCATCAGAACAATTAAAATCTACGCCCGCAAAGGCTCGCTTAAGCGAGCCTTTGCGGGCGGCATTTCTGGATAATTATCCATGAAAGCCTCACCTGAGATGTAAAACACCATTGCTGCGTATACGTAAGCATTGGGTTCACTACTCATTTAGTAATCCTTCTAGCTGTGACATTCTCCGGAAACCTTCTGGTGCTCATGAGCACCCCATACAGTTTCATAATGATAAAATCTTTTATTATCATAAAATTATAAAAAATCAGATTGACATGGCATCTTCCGATCTATTTTTACGGTAACTGCCGTAGTGCTAGAACTACACCCGAGACAGCCATTACCTTCAAGGACTGTGCCTAGCTGCTATGTCAGGTTGCTCAAGCCCTTAACCCCGCAAGCTGGATAAGGTGCAGTTATTATTAGAGAGCATGGGCAGGTTTGAGCAAAAAGTGGAAACTCACCCATGATTGTAATACTGACTTTATCATGCAGGGATCAACTGGGACTTGGCAAGTTAGGCCTCCCAAGTGGCCACAGGGAGCAATTTGAATGAATTATACTCTTAGTGTTCGATGCCTATCCGAAGCTTTGCTATTTCAAAAGAAAATATAAATCCAAACGTTGTTAGCAGACCAATACATTTGGCTTTTTCATCTTCGCAATTTTTTAGGAGTGCATGCATGTCAGGTCGTATTTTCTTAACATAAGAATCAACTTGCTTAAGTGAACCATAACCAAATATAGGCTGTGTGATATCGTGAGCCATTGAATTCCGAATGCTCTTTATTTCTTTTAGAGGCTGTATCAGTAAACGATACGCCTCTATGTTTTCATCTTCTTCTGGCTGATACATCCTTATAAAATCTTTGAAGATATCTATTTTTTCACCAAGCATTCTGCTTTCAATGGACTCATCAATAACTGTTAAAAGGTTTATCATTTTGTGCTCAATAAGAAGCACGATTGTGAAGAACATACCTATAAGCTGGTAATCAGCTTCTCCTTTGTTTCTAGCCCATTCATTGCCTTGTACTGTGAGTTCAATAAGGCGCTGGCTGTTTTCTTTAGGATCGCATGGGGTCCTATACTCAATTTTATTGTATTGCCTTACTGGTTTCTTTCTTTTGAAATAACCAAATTTATTCAGAATTCTTTCCAATTTTACTCCTAAAATATTTAATGGTTTGTCAAACCCAACAGACTGCCGTATATGACTTAGCCGCGGCATAAACCTTTGGTAGATGTCAAAGCGCTCTTAGCAAATACGACGAACCTCAAGAAACGTGACATGCAGGCTAAACGATTTTTAGATTTTATAACTACAACATATCGTTTTGTCGATATTTTTCCACCTCGAGATTAGTAAATTGGCAGTAACTTCCGTGATGCTTTTACTCCGGCCGCGTAAGCGACCGGAAGAATGGAATTCCCGCCTGTCAGAATCCTCTTTCAGCATGGCAAGGACCGCCCGTCGCGCCGCATCATCTGCGATATTTTCTGGCAGAGCATCAGCTCGCAGATAGAGGTAAGCATCAACAGCCATTCTGATGGCAACGATGATGGAGTTATGATCGTGCGTTGCAAAATTAACCCTAGTTGTAGCTGGCTTATTGCCTGGAATGAGGCCCTCCAGCCAGGCTCGTGCTGCTACAGCTAGCCTGTCTATTATCTGACGCTTACGTTAAACGCATCACAGCGCTTCCAGTGCGCTCTGTAGCACGTATACCTCATACTTCGCCAATTCAACGGGATACGATTAGATGGTTATTCATCCAGGCATAACGTTATGTCCCTATTACGTGAAATTCAGCAGGCAGCAACCGACCCCGAGTTTGATCTTCCTTCTTTGCTACGTAAGTGCATGATTTTAGCAAACAAGCTTGGTAACCCAGAGTTTAAGCAATGGCTTAGTTTTGAGTTAAACGGTTACCCTGATCGCTCAACGCTTCCAGAATATCGCGTTTTTGCCGTTCGAATCTGTGGTGAGTTTTCTGGTTACCCCGGAAGAAGAATCCCCGAATGTGAAATACACGAAGGTTGCGTGCCAGAGCAACATCGAAAGTCGCTATTTACTTGCAACATGCAACTCTCTGTAGCATCAATCAATTCATTAATTGCTGATTCGCCTTATGCAGTTCATCTCCCACTGGATCTACGTCTCGCAGCCAGCTTCAATAATAAGATTTACGTCGGAATGAGTTGCCTCAGAGCTTGGAAGGATATACCGATAAACCAACTTATCGGCATTATTGACATCATAAGGACTAAAATTTTGGATTTCTCACTCAAAATCGAAGCGGAGAACCCGAAAGCAGGTGAGGCTTCGGTCAATACCCTGCCAATTCCACAAGAAAAGGTACAACAGGTGTTCAATACGTATATCACTGGCAACGGTAACAACATAGCAACAGCCAGTCATCACGTATCCCAAGAAACCAACAACACAGATACCCACGCCGAAGTGTTCAGCCAGTTACAGGATGCCTTACGCTCGATTGGTGACGAATCAGTTACGGAGACAATAACAGCCACCGTCGAAGAGATGCGGACGGCTAAAGACAAACCAAGCTTCCTATCACACTATACCCAGTTTACATCACTGCTGGCTGACCACGTCCAGATCCTTGGACCAGTGGTTACACCGTTCCTGCCCATATTGACAAAAATGTTGTCTTAAGGAGTCCAAAGCATTACTCCAAGGTACAGCAAAGTCTAAAGAATTTGGCTCTGTTGAGTTTGATGTCCAATTACCTTGCCAGCTGCCATAATTGCTATCAGAATCAAATGACTTGAGCATCCATAATGGAGAAAGGATGTAAGATGAAGCTTGAAACAATTCGCCTATCGGGTTTCCAGTCCTTTGGACAGGAACCGACCGAGTTAAATCTGGAAGAGATTACTTATCTCATTGGCCCTAACGGATCGGGTAAGACTGCTGCACTTCAGGCACTGTGTCGGCTTTTTGCTTTTAATCCTGCTTTGCGGCGTATTCAGCGTTCGGATTTTCATGTTCCTTTCAACGAAGAGAATGCGCCTGATGAACGCCAGTTATGGATAGAAGCTGACTTTTTCTTTCCGGAATTAGCTGAAGATGAAGATAACAGTACCGTTGCTCCCCATTTTGGGCATATGAGGCTTGATGCAGTTGATGGTGTTCCACGAGTGCGCTTTCGGCTTACGGCAACCATGGGACCGGATGGGGACATTGAAGAAAATCTGGTATATGTCCTGGATGTTGATGCTGATGGTAATCCTCAAAACACACCACAAGTCACAAGAGCAGATCGTAACCATATTCAGGTCCACTATTTGCCTGCCAGACGCGATCCAGCGGACCATATAACTTATGGGGCAAACGCATTACTTGGCCGTTTGTTCCGGGCTGTACGCTGGGATAATGAACGCAGTGCGATTCGGGAGCTAACCGATCAGATTAGCGATAGCCTGGCCGCCAATCCTTCCGTTAATGCATTTAGTGAGAGCCTGCAAACAACCTGGGCCTCCCTGCACAAAGGTTCGTTTTTCACCGATCCTAAAATCACGTTTGCAACTTCCGAGATTGAGGCATTGCTACGACATATGTCAGTCTCATTTGCTCCTGACCATGAGGGTTCACTGGTGGACTTCTCTCGGTTGAGCGATGGCCAAAAGTCGATGCTCTACCTTTCCCTTGTACTGTCGTCTCAGGCGATAGGTAGTGCAGTACTTGCCGGGAGAGATACTTCTTTTGATCCCGATAAATTGCGTCCGCCGGTCTTTACTTTGGTTGCTGTTGAGGAGCCTGAGAACAGCCTTTCTCCTCATTACCTAGGGCGTATTGTCAGCGTCTTGAATACCATGACGAAAAATGCGGATGCGCAAGCGCTTATTGCCACCCACGCACCATCGATGCTACGGCGTGTTGCTCCTGAGTTTATTCGTTACTTACGGCTTACTGAGGAGAGGAATACCCGGATTACCCACATCAAATTGCCAGCTAAAACTGATGATGCGCATAAATTTGTGCGAGAAGCCGTCCAGGCATTTCCGGAGGTCTATTTCTCGCGCCTGGTTGTGCTGGGTGAGGGGGATAGCGAAGAGATAGTGTTGCCACGCCTGTTACAGGCTAAAGGTGCACCCGTTGATGAGTCGGCCATAACGATAGCGCCGTTAGGTGGGAGACACGTTAATCACTTCTGGCGTTTACTCTCAGCGTTGCAAATTCCTTATTTAACACTGCTTGATCTTGATGTAGCTCGCCACGCAGCAGGTTGGGGACGCGTCAAATATGTTAATGATCAATTCGCAATATTTGAGCTAGGTAGAGTTCTTCCTGTCAACTGTTTGATTCCAAGATGGGATGATAGTGGCACTCCCGTACGATCTCATCATTTTTTTAATAATGGTACTCAGGATACTTTTGCTGAATTGGAGAATAGGTCAGTATTTTTTTCGTCGCCAATGGATTTGGATTTCTCCATGCTTCTGGCATATCCCGAAGCCTATGGTGTTGCTGAAGAAGAACCAGATGAGTCAACAATCAAGGCAGTCCTCGGAAAAAGTCACCACGATTCATCTCAATACAGCCAAGACGAATTGAGGTTATTTAGCACTTATCACCGGCGCTTTAAACTTGGCAGCAAACCAGCAGCACACATTGGAGCGTTAGCTCAGCTAACGGATGCGCAATTACTTGGAAATATGCCTGCGTCATTAAGCAGGTTGGCCGATGCTGTTATTGCAAGACTCGCGGAGTTGCCTGAATGATTGCTGTTGAAGACTGGCTACCAGCTGATGGTTTGACGCTTGAACCCAATGCGTTACGTGCGGTAAAGGAGCGTGAGTGTTGTCTTGCGCTCACCGCAGGGCCTGGAGCAGGTAAAACAGAAATGCTTGCCCAACGAGCTGATTTTCTTTTGCGTACAGGCACATGCCGTTATCCGAAACGAATTCTGGCAATCTCCTTCAAAGTTGACGCCAGTAGAAACCTGAAAGAACGTATCCAGCGGCGATGTGGGCCGGATTTGGCTTCGCGTTTCGATAGCTATACTTTCCATGCTTTTGCCAAACGAATTATCGATCGCTTCAGGCCAGTGCTTGTAGGTCAAGATGCGTTAGATGCGGATTACACCATCGTTGACCGTAAATCTGGCCCTTCCCGCACCGAGATAGAATTTGGCGATCTGGTTCCATTGGCGATTAAAATATTGCAATGTTCCAGAATGGCTCAGAATGCAATTCGGCAGACCTATAGCGATGTTTTTCTGGATGAATTCCAAGATTGTACGAATTTACAGTACGACCTGGTCAAGCTTGCATTCCAGGGAACTCGTCTTCGTCTCACCGCAGTGGGTGACACCAAGCAAAAAATTATGGGTTGGGCTGGCGCGTTGGATGGAATTTTTGAAACCTTTGCCAGTGACTTCAATGCTGAGCCGCTCAACATGTATCGCAACTTTCGTTCGAAGCCAAGGCTTTTGCAGGTACAGAACGATATCATTCGTCAACTCGATCCAGCATCTGTTATGCCAGATGAGCTGTTAGAAGGTGATGAAGGTGAAGTTTACACCTACCATTTTACCGACAGTCGGGAAGAAGCGGTTTATCTGGCGAATTTAATACATGGCTGGATTGAAAATGAACGAATTCCGCCAGCTGAAATAGCGATTCTTGTCTCCAAACAGTTGGATCTCTACGCTGACCATCTTATGGCTGAGCTGGAAGCTCGTGGTATTCCATTCCGTAACGAACAGCAACTGCAGGATATTACGGTTGAACCGGTCGCACGTTTAATTGTCGATTACTTGTCCTGCCTCTACGGCCAGCGGGAACCCAAAGCCTGGATTCGGCTGATGAACCAGCTAATTCCCTTTGCCGATGAAGAAATCCAGTCCAGCGCGCGAAAAGAGCTTGATCGTTTAATTAAAAAGCAGCGCAAAGAAGCCGATATTGCGGAACTGATTGATTCGCGTTTTTCAGGTTGGTGGGGGAACGTTAAAACATTATTAACACATATCAATTCTGAAACGCTGATGGCATTATCGTCTGATTATGAATCACCAACACGCCTACGAGAAGTAGTTCGAGATACTAAAGCGCGAATTGAAGAGTTGCTCCAAATAGAACCAGATCTACCTAAGGCTCTAGAACGTTTTGTAGATGACCAGGCTGTTCGCATTCTGACCATACACAAAAGTAAAGGGCTGGAGTTTGATTCGGTTATTATTTTAGGTGTCGAGAATCAAACATTCTGGGGTAAGCCTGATGCGGAGCGTTGTGCTTTTTTTGTGGGGGTTTCGCGTGCGAAAAAACGCCTTGTTCTTACTGTCTCCGAACATAGAGAAACTCCCCCTTCAAATCCGTATCGATGGCAAGAAAATCGAACTCAACATAATGAATTTATCGGGTATGTTGCACCATTTTTGAGACGATAGTGGTAATGAAAAAAAATATCTAAAAAACGTCTAACTAACTGGATTTTCAAATATATTTCCAGAAATCTTTTATTACTTACAGGACTGACTCCGTCTTTATAGACAGCCCCCTATAACTTTCCCGCCTTTCCTGCCGAGAGGTATTTCGCCATATTCAATATTGAATGAACCCCCATAATACTCCCCTCGAACACACTGTTTCCTAACTCGCTCACCTGGCGTGGGGCGTGTTTATTACTTTACAATTCATTCATATTCAATATATGAAATATTTAGTCATGTAGAAGCTTTAACTTTAAATGCCCTAAGAAACACGGCATTGGCAAATAGAATGAGGCAAGACATATCTAAACACTATGTGTTAATTTGATGTGTTACTATATTCATATCAACCAAGTCCATACAACTACATAGGTCACAGCGATTTATACACAACAACAGGTATTAAGTTGACAATTTTAAATGAGATAGTTTTATGCATTCTCTTTTAAGTATATTTTGACCGTTTTTACACTGTATCCATTCTGAATGCAAGGGTTGAGATAAAGCCAATTTCTCAGGAAAACCCAATCTACCCATAATGTATTTTAATGTTCCTGTGAATAATCACCCCCTACCCCTATAACAACTTCTAAAGTATACCCACCATTCTGGCTTGCAAAATCTTCTTTGGTAAAAGACACATAACGATTATCTTTCTTTATCATGACTGGGACCTTACTAAATAGCTCACCAATATTAAAGTTATCATCCCCTAATGCTTTTGAAATTAATTCTTCCACAAACACTGAAATGGTATTTTTTGAACTGTTTGATATAGGAGGGTTATTTATATGCACTCGTAATTTAAGTTTCTTAGCAGCATGTTCATCTCCATATATATAATATGCAACGTTATCACGAAATAAATCATCAGCACCAATTTCAATCATCTGACTACATGATGTCCAAGTATCAAAACTGAAATGATAATCATTGGTGTTAATCCCTTTTCCAACAAGAAAATCTTTGGCTAAAAATGGTGACCATCCATATTTATTATCCACTTCCGGTGGATTAGATTCTATTTTTTTCCGTAACTTGACGTCTTTTAAACTTACCTTAATTCCTTCTTTCGTATTAATCTCATTGATATGTATATTTCTCACCCAGCGATTGAGAGCATCAAGATCTGTTCTAAAAAATAAAATCGCTAATTTTTTAGCATAATTAAATAGAGCCTCATCGTCAAAATATATTTTTAAACTTAATAAGTTAGTTTCATAAGATTGATAAAGGTAAAGCATATATATAAATGGCATAAACGAAAATGATAATAAAACTGGCGTCAGAAGCTCAGTAAGATTCCTCCAAGAAAACGTTACCGAAGGCGACATAATTGAAACAACTAATGAATGGGAAAAATAAAATATAACAAAAATACCTAACACTACCTTTATTGTGGCTCCGATTTTTTCGGTTTCTTTTTTCGTATTAGCTACGACAGCCAGCAACCCTAAAAAAAGTATAATAGGGTAAATTATAAACTCTATAGCAAAGGAAAAACTTTGTAGTTCAAGAATAAATGTAAGTAGAGCACTTAATCCAATCGTTTCTTTGATTTGTGATTTAAAATAATATTTGCTATTCTTTATCTTATGTGTTTCAAAGATTGTTACGAAAGCATATGTAATTACCCATACCAAAGTAGTCTTAAGATTATTTGTACTCCAAACACCAATTTCATAAAAAAGTGCAATACAAATAGACGTCCAAATAACCGCAAGTCCTAATACTGTCAAAATTTGTTTATGGAAAAATGTTTTGATAAGTTGATAAAAAGAATCTCTAATATCTTTTTTACACCAAAGCAGGGCAATAACTATCAACATCCATATAACAAAAGCATACTCTCTACTATTAATGTCCATTTAATCACCATTACTCAGTTAAATTCACTTCAAAGTTACATTTTAGCGAGCCTTTATCATTTTAAACTGAATTACGTTAGGCGTACCAACTTTGTATAAGATAGAATACAACAAGTTTCATGATTCTTTTTTAGATAGTTTGTTCTTCGTGCCTATCGTGCACTTTGCAACTGTTCGTTTTGCATCTATTGCAAGCATCAATCAATACAATAAATTTCAGCATCACAAATATAATATTAAAAAAACAACAACATAAAAAACCCTTCCATATCAACATCATCGCCACTCTTTTTGCGCCTTCCCCTTAGCGAAAAAAATCAAAATCCCCAACAAACTCAACCACCTCCCCACCAATTACAAGGACGCTAGAAGTACGATGAAGTCTACTAAGCCCGCACAGCACAAGCTCTGCGGGCTTTTAACATAAATTGTCGTCCAGTGAGAATTGCTGAGAACTATCATTTATGGCACTCTGAATGGGACCCACAGCTAAGTGTAAGTATCCCGTTTAACCGAACCATTCATTTTTAGAAATCTTCCGACAAATCAAACTTCATGCAGGAATACCCGAAGATGAGATATGCACCGATGGCCAGGTCTTTAGGGAATATCTGCTTGCAGTTAGTAAACGGAGGCGCTAATGGCTCCGTTCATATCTAATCAAACATTGTTTCGAGATCGTTCTTTGCATTTTTTACTTTCAACCGTCCAGCCTCAACAAAGCTTCTGCAAAGTTGCGTCGGTACTATGTAGCCACCATCCGTTGCACCATTATTAATCCCTAACCCGGCACCCACGAAACCAACCATAAGAGGATCGCCATTAGTTCTCGTCCCCACTCCATTATTAGACGAAAACAGTGCCAACTCACAGATGTCAAAGGCCGGAATCCTTTCAAGAGCAAACAGCAAATGCCTCGGAGTATCAAAATCGACCTCTTTCCTGGCAAAAGCCTTGATGAAATTAGCCGCCAACTCTGGCTTATTCTCGCTTTCCATACGGTCGATAATTTCAATAAGTCTAGCTCCAGCTTTCCCGGCAAATTTATCATCTTCATTCAACCGTTCGGCCATTTCGATACGCTCTTCTTCAGGCATGTCTGATAGTGGGGTCAAGAATCTAACAAACTTATCTGTGAAGATCTGGTCACGAACATGACCTGCAGCTTTGTACAGACCAACTACAGTATTTACAAAGGGTATAGATTCAAGAGCATTAGACTCAAGTAAGGCATCTATGCCTAGCTCGGCATACTCTTTCCCAAGATCGACTACAGATTCAGATTTTATAGCGCTGATTAATGCGCTACCAGGTTTAGTATCCTTTACCATTTAGTTCTCTTGTTGTGAGCTATTATACACAGTATTGCTTGTGCCAATGATATAAAGACATTAGTTATCTTTAGTAAGGATAGTTCTCTTTAATTATTCGATTTAGAATAGGGTTTATAGTATCCCACGTATTGAAATCCTCCGTAATAGGATATGCTCCTATGCTAGAGCAAACCAGGAGTTCAAAATAATCAAGCGCTTTTTGTATGTACTTATTATAGTTACTAATGCAGTTTGCAACATCAGGATTAAGATCAATTAATCGACTTTTAAATAAGATATAATTGTTTATTTTTTCATAATCATTTAGTAAATTATTCAAGTCGGGAATGTAAAGATCTGGACTACACAGATAGGAACTACCTGAATAGTCATCATCATGTTCTTCCATACTCTTTCCTAACACCGACAATTTATCGTTGACACTCCTCGCTATCTCAATGATTTTTTTATCCTCTTCAGTCATCCACATATCGACCCATTTCGGTTTGTCCGCGTATTCAGCAAGATAATCATCATTCTTGCTAAAGGTGACAGAGGTGCATCCAGAAAGGTTCTTAGATGCTTTACTGCTTAATTTGGAAATTTGTTTTTTATCTAAGTGCTTCCAATATATTTCAGGCTCTTCTCCATCATTATCTTCATTTAGACATATTAAAGTGATAACTATAGGGAAGTCACAATCCCCCCAATATTTTATATTTTTATACGGTATCTGAACCCCTAATTTATCTTCCATTTTACGAGAAGTGGTTTTCACCTGAACCCCAATGAACATACCTGTAGACAATTCATTTTTATAAATCTCAACCTGTGCATCGAGACCCATATCTATATCAAGCAAGCGACAGGGCCATTTAAAATACCGTGAGATCCAATAGGCAAATAAGAATTCTCCTGCATGCCCCTCCGCACTACTTTTCAGAAACGTCATGCCTTCAGCTTTATTCTTTTCAGCTGCTGACTTTGCAATCTTTTTTTTTTTTGCTTTTCGTTGTTTTTTGGGAAGAGATAGACTTTTTTAGCCGATACTGGCGTTGCTGCTTTGGTTCTTTTTTATCCTTATTCATTGATTTTATTCTCACTTTGCTCTGCTCTGTGTGTCTCCTGATTCTGCTACTTAATACCCATACTGTCTATCGCCAATCATAGCCGACCTTGAATTTGACCACTTCCCCCTCCGCAGTTCGGGAACGGGCCGTTAAGCCGTTAGGTCACGCAATCGATGCAAAATGTGCATTCGAATGAACAGATGTATGCCTCTTTTGATTCAGGTGACAGATCTTTATCCCAGCATTCGCAATTAGGACGGAGTTCAAGCATGGTGCTCTCTTACTGTTAGAGGGACATCATTTGATATACCAAAGGCCAACTACCTGTATCGCCTTCGGTTGTTAGTGTGTATTAGATGAGCATGGTCTACAGTCTGGAAAATTCAAGAGAGTGAATTATTCGACAGAAACGCTCACTTCAGGAAACGAACGACAAGCCTATAGTGTCCACCAGAGCCTCAACCAACGCGCCAAATGCCACCCACAACAATCAACTTAAAAATCAAATAGATACAAAAATCCTTTCCATATCAACATCATCACCACTCTTTTTGCACCTTCCCCTTCGCGAAAAAAACAAAAATCTCCAACAAACTCAACCACCTCCCCCACCAATTACAAGGACGCCAGCCCAAAATTCTTTGTTGACGGTTACCAGAGCCAGATATGAAGTCCTGAAAGCCCGCACAGCGTAAGCCTTGCGGGCTTTTTTGTGTCTGTTGTAGGGCGGATAAGCGCAGCGTCATCCGCCGATAAAATGTTGGATGGCGCTGCGCTTATCCAACCTACAAGATCCCATATTCCGAGGTAGCTCCCCGATCTGCTGCAACGTCTGCAACACAAAAAATATCTTTGGAAAACAACTCGCATTCCCTCTGTTACCGGGTTGGTTAACGGTTTCGTTTTACGATATAGTCTGCTCGCTGCGGCAACATCCGCAGCCGGGTTTCGCAGCCTGGTAAAAACTATAGGGATGCACTTGATGCTACGCATTGAGTGCCAATGTCTTTGCACACCTGTTGTTAGCGCAGTTCAAAAACTGTACGAACAACATCAATGGTGGCTCAGGCAGGGCAGCCTTCGGGCTGGCCGGTGTCCTTGTAGGCCGGTACTGCGAACCCTGTCTGGGCTACCACCCAAAGAGTTTCGCAGCTCCGGTGGTAGTTATTACTGCTACAAGGAGACATATATGAAACTACCTCACGATCCCACTTTCCTGCCCTTTCAGCCAGACTGGCATAAAGCCGATATTATTGCGGCGCTGCATAAGAAAGGTACTTCGCTCGCGGCTGAATCCCGCGCCGCTGGGTTAAGCTCCGCAACGCTTGCCAATGCGCTGGTGCGCCCATGGGCGAAAGGGGAACTGTTGATCAGTAAAGCGATTGGCGTACCCGCCGAAACCATCTGGCCGAGCCGCTATTTTGACGCGCAGACGCACCGGCCCCTCGTTCGGCCAATGCGTAACAAAAATTCGCTATAGCTAAGCTGAATCGCTGGAATAAAAGCTTCTGGTTGTATCAAGCCCGCCCGCGGGCTTTTTTACAGGTTTGATATGGCAGTTGTAGGGCGGATAAGCGCAGCGTCATCCGCCGATAAAATGTTGGATGGCGCTTCGCTTATCCAACCTCCCCCATCCCTTATCCCGGAGTGTAAGGATAATCAACCCGCCCTTCTTTTTATGCAAACCGAAAACTTTAATAAATTATTATGAATTCATGATTCGCATCACAGGCAATCACATAATAAAATAATAAATATATTATATATGTTAATTAGGCCGCACGCACTCCCGGGTAAAAAACCTTTTAGTTAGCTTAAATCGACATTTAAATTTGTTCTTCGCGGCAGTATGGCTTTCCTGACAAAATAGATAATAAATAGTATACCCCCCTGAGAAGCTACAGGTTTCCCCCATGCTTAAAAATGCCAGCGTCAGAAGCGTTATCGCTTTATTCCTGTTGTTGTCTTTTGCAGTCGTTGACTTGTTAGCCTTTGTTTTATCAGCCGATTATAAAATCATGCTGATGCTCAATATCGTCTGGGTTATTGTGCTTGGTTCACTGTGGTCGTATATGACGATATATCTTGTCAGGCCCATCAACCAGGTTAAAAGCAATATAGACGAGATAAACTCAGGTAATTTATCCGTGCATATTCCTGAATTTGGCGGTAACTGCGCGGGGCGATTAATTCCCGGCATCAATACGCTTTCCGCCGAAATAACGACGCTGGTGATGGATATCCGCAGGTCATCCCAGTCGGCCAAGAATATATCCGAAACGCTGGCGCTGCAGAGCGCAACGCTGTCGGTGAAAACTGAGCAACAGTCGGCAATGCTGATGCAGACGGCATCCAGCATGGAACAAATTTCTGCGGGCACGCGGAACAACGCCGAAAGCACCCGCCAGCTGAGCGATATCACCAGCGGCGCTCACCGGTCGGCCAACCACGGCAGCGATCTGATGCAGAAGCTGACGACGAACATGACGTCCATCACCGACTCCGCCAATAAGATGACGGAAATCATCAGCATCATTGACAGTATTGCCTTCCAGACCAATATCCTCGCGCTTAATGCCGCCGTTGAAGCGGCGCGGGCCGGTGAGCACGGCAAGGGGTTTGCCGTGGTGGCCGGCGAGGTCAGAAACCTGGCGCATAAAAGTTCTGAGTCGGCCAAGAACATCAGGTCACTTATCGATCTCACTAACCAGAACGTGATGCAGGGGGCTACCCTGGTGTCTGAAGCAGAAAAAAATATGCACGATATCGTCTCCGGCTCTGAATCCATCGACGCGCTGATGGGGCATATATTTATCTCAACGAACGAGCAGGAAAAAGGCATTCAGCAGATTACCCTCGCCCTCTCCGAGCTTGAGAAAGCCACCCAAAGCAACGTGGCCGTCGTTGAGGAGCTGGCAGGCTCCTCGGAAGTGCTGAACAAACAGGTATTTGAGCTGCAAAAAAGAACCAGCAACCTGCGCCTGGGGGAAGGAGAAGAATATCCCCTGTCGGCATCAACGCGTCCGGCTACCGCAACGGCCTGATAGCGGGTAAAGAGTCGTGCCGGGGCCAGCGGCTATTATCCCCTTCGTTATTGGTACGAAATGCGGCAAAAATAAGGTATAAAGCCCGCATGAAAATTCCAAACAGAATCCAGCCGCTGGTCGATGATGGCCTGATAGACGACGTGCTCCAGCGCCTGAAAAGCGGCAAAGAAGCCGACGTTTACACCGTGCTGTGCGGTGACAAGATCCAGTGCGCCAAGGTTTACAAAGAAGCGACGCAGCGTAGCTTCAAGCAGGCCGTGCAGTATCAGGAAGGACGTAAAGTCCGCAATACCCGTAACGCCCGCGCCATGCAGAAAGGCTCTAAGTTCGGCCGCAAGCAGCAGGAAGAGACCTGGCAAACGGCAGAAGTCGATGCCCTGTTCCGCCTTGCCGAAGCTGGCGTGCGCGTGCCGCAGCCCTACCTGTGTATCGACGGCGTGCTGCTGATGGAGCTGGTCACGGATGCCGAAGGCTCGGTCGCTCCGCGCCTAAGCGACGTCACCCTGTCAGAAGAAGAGGCCATTGCCGATTTCGACACGATGATCCGCAATATTGTTCGCATGCTGTGCGCTGGCATCGTACACGGCGACCTGTCCGAATTTAACGTGCTGCTGGATGGGCAGGGCCCGGTGATTATCGACCTGCCGCAGGCCGTCGACGCCGCCGCGAACAACCATGCCGAAGCCATGTTCGAACGTGACGTTAACAACATCACCGCCTACTACGGCCAGTTCGCTCCGCAGATACTGAAAACGCGCTATGCGAAGGAAATCTGGGCGCTCTACGAAGATGGCAAGCTGACGCCGGAAGTCGCCCTCACCGGTCTTTTCGTGGAGGAGATCCACGACGTGGATATGGATTCTCTGATCGACGAGATCATCACGGCAGAAGACGAGTATTACGATCGCCAGCGCGCGGCTAAAGATCGCGATCAAGAGTATTAATCAATAAGTCACTCAGGTGCTTTATTCAGGTCCCGCCGTGAATTTCCGGCTGCCTGAAGCACCTGCCCTCACCGCATCCCCTCGCAGATAATCCGGACTTTTCAGCATAACCTTATGGTTGAGCAAGCGCTCTTCGACCAGGCTTATCCGTTTGTTTAAAGAGGATACCGCCGCATGCGCCGTTTTTTAACGTCCATTTTTTCCAGCCCCGAGTCACTTCTGCAGGTCATGAGCCACCAGGAAATTATTGAAGCCGTTGAGGACGGCGACCGCATCATCATCGATCAGGATGGCAACGCATCCGTCAATTTCAAAAGCCGTGAAGTTCGCGAGGACTTTCTGCGCCACGTTAACGCCTTAAAGAGAGCCTGATATGGGAACAGCTATTTTTATGGTGCTGATGGTCTGCGGCTACTGGTACACCAGCCGCGACCTGTCGACGCGTTTCAAAATCAAACGCTCTTTCGGCTGGGACGTCTATTTTCTCGTCGCCCTGTATGGCTGCATCTTTGTCCTGCAGGGCGTCATCGCCACCGGGCTTATCTGGCTGGTGCTGCTGGGGATATCCGCCGCCGTCAATGGCCTGCGCCTTTTGCCGGGCGACTACGCTGACTGGCAAATGGAGTTTATGAACTGGAGCTTCCTGGGCATCCAGGCGCCCGTGGTCATTATGCTGGCCTTCTCCATTCTCTTCTGCCTTTATCGCTCCAACTGGGCGGGCAGCGCGCGGCTGGACGGCGACAGCAGGAAAAAGCTGTATAAGCGGCTCGCGTGTTCAAACGGCATAGAGCAGCTGCTTTATCAATGCATGGAGGAAGGTGAGCTGGCGCTGGTGACGCTGAAGTCGAGGCGAATTTATATCGGGATGATCCACACCGCTACGCTGGAATACGATAAAACGGCAAACGTCGTGCTGATTCCAATGCTGAGCGGCTATCGCGACGGCAAAACGATGAATCTGTGCATCGAGCATAACTACAGCAAATGGTATGCCGATCACGATATTACTCTGGATTCAGAACCTAAAAGCGCGATGGGGTTCAGGAAAGTGATCATGCTGGATCAGATCGAGAGCCTTTCGCTCTTCGATCCTGCCAGCGCAAGCGCGCTGGCCATGGAGCAGCATCCGGAGAGCGCTGCTGAACAACTCAGCGCCGACTCATATTCTTAACCAGCGCCACGATGCTCAGGGCGTCGAAGCCGTGGTAGTGACGCAGGAACCTGCGGTCGGCTGCTGCGGCATAGCTTCCATCCGGGATCCCCAGCCGCTTGAGTTTTACCGCTGCCCCATTTTCTGCCAGCACTTCCGCCACCAGGCTGCCCAGACCGCCGTTGATGTTATGTTCTTCAACGGTAATAACCGTCCGGCAGTCGCTTAGTGCGTGCATGAGCGCTGCGGTATCGCAGGGACG
Organism: Dryocola clanedunensis; assembly: GCF_038405435.1. Classification (GTDB taxonomy): domain Bacteria; phylum Pseudomonadota; class Gammaproteobacteria; order Enterobacterales; family Enterobacteriaceae; genus Dryocola; species Dryocola clanedunensis_A. The sequence continues at coordinate 62,597 of NZ_JBBYHZ010000001.1, forward strand.
AAGAGAAGGCACGCTGATAACCTTCACCTCGATGCCTTCATCGGCAAGCATCGCGGCGGCATCGGCAATTTCGTGGACGGTCGATCCCATTGCCACCAGCGCCACATCGTGACCCTCGCGCAACATATTTACCGCCCCGGGGACGAAAACATAATTATCGTCGTAGAGTTCCGGCAGCTCTTTACCGTCCATACGAATATATACGGGCCCCTGATAGCCCAGCGCATAATCGATGATCTCACGGCACTCCAGCGGGGAGGATGGTGCAAAGATCTGAATGTTACCGAAGCCGCGCATCACGGAGATGTCGTCGATGGCGTGATGCGTGCTGGCCAGCGGGCCATAGCTTCCCCCGGCGTTCAGGCCAAACAGCTTAACGTTGGTATTGTTGTAGCAGACGTCTACCTTTATCTGTTCATTGGCGCGGGAAACGAGGAAAGGCGCGGCGTTGCAGGTCACCGCAATTTTCCCCCCCAGCGCCAGCCCGGCGGCCATGCCAACGAGGCTCTGCTCGGCAATTCCCACGTTGACTACTCTCCCGGGGTATTTCTTAATAAAGGGGGCAATTTTAGCGGTTGAAGTGGAATCCGCGACCACCGGGATAAGGTCAACGCCGCGCTCTACGGCATCGATAAACGCCTGTACCATAACGTTTGCAAGGTGTTCTGCATTACGCATCTTTCAGTTCCTCCAGTGCCAGTTCAATCTCGTCGCCTTTCGGCACCCGGTGATGCCACTCTGGCCGTCCCTGGATAAAGGAGACGCCAGCGCCTTTGGTGGTATGAGCGATAATGACGTTTGGCTTCCCTTTTCGGGTAAGCTGCTCAATCGCGCCAACAACGGCCCCCACATCGTTCCCCGCACATTCCGTCACCTCCATACCAAAGGCACGCCATTTATCCGCCAGCGGGTCGGTATTCATGATGTCCCTGGTGGCCCCCGCCAGCTGAAGATTATTTTTATCGTTAATAATAATGAGGTTATCCAGGCCGTAATGGGCCGCCGCCAGCGCCGCCTCCCAGTTACTCCCTTCCGCAAGCTCACCATCTCCGGTGATTAAAAAGACGCGGCGCGCGCTGTTATTTTTCTTTGCGGCCAATGCCAGCCCAACGGCAACGGGCAGGCCATGTCCGAGAGCGCCGGTGTTTAGCTCCACGCCCGGCGTTTTCTGTTTTACCGGATGGCCCGGAAGGTGAGAGTTTGGCTGCTGGTAAGTTTCCAGCCAGTCCAGCGGAATGAAGCCGGCTTCGGCAAGCACGCAGTAGTAACAGCCGACGGCGTGGCCTTTGGACTGGATATAAATGTCTCTTTGCTCATCGTCCAGGCGGTCAGGAGAGACGTTGAGGATGCGGAAATAGAGCGCCGTCAGGATTTCAACCTGCGACAGGTCGGCTCCGGTATGCCCGCCCGCTGGGCTGTTCGCGTTAAGCAGAATGATGTGGCGTCGTACCGCACGCGTGACCTTCTCCAGCGCGCTAACATCGTAATTATAGGGATTCATGCTCCACCTCTGAATTTTATTTCATGATTGAATATTTATTCCGACAGGGACAAAAAAAATCAGCACGGCCACGGGATGCCCGGTTCGATCGATTCGGGCACCGGGTTTTCCCCTTTTGCAAACGCTCGTGTGCCAGACTGAAATTGCTCATGAATATTTATTCATGTATAATTTACTATTCAAGTATGATGCCCTTTTTGCTCAATTGTCCAGCATGCATTCTGGAAATTGGCGAAAAATATGCGTCCCGTCACGCTGAGTCTCAGCCGCTCATCTAGTATTATGTCCCTGATTACTGGCTGCACTCTGTGGATTTAAATTGAGGAATTGTATGGCTAAGCAGGATGAACAGCGCCTACTGTTAAAAATTGCCACGCTCTATTATCTGGAAGGGCGTAAGCAATCCGATATCGCAGAACTACTCTCTCTTTCCCAGTCTTTCGTCTCCAGGGCCATCACCCGCTGTCAGAAAGAAGGCGTGGTGAAGATCAGCGTAGTGCAGCCTTCCAACATTTTTTTAAATCTGGAAAAGGGCATCGAGGAGCGGTATGGCCTGAGGCAGGCCGTGATTGTTGACGTCGAGGAAGATGCCACCGATGCCGCGATCAAGCGGGCTATCGGCTCCGCTGCCGCCCACTATCTTGAAACGCGTCTGCGGCCAAAGGATCTGATCGGCATCTCTTCCTGGAGCTCCACAATTCGCGCGATGGTCGACGCCGTCCACACCCAGAATCTCAGAGCCAGCGGCATCATTCAGCTTCTTGGCGGCGTGGGGCCAAACGGTAACGTCCAGGCGACCATTCTCACCCAGACGCTCGCTCAGCATCTGAACTGCGAAGCCTGGCTGCTACCTTCCCAGAGCATTGAAGGCTCGATGGAGGAGAAAAACCGCTTAGTCGCCAGCAAAGATGTCGCCGACGTTATTGCCCGCTTTGACGAGGTTGACATCGCCATCGTGGGGATCGGTATTCTTGAGCCCTCGCAGCTGCTGAAGACCTCCGGCAACTACTATCACGACGAGATGCTGGAGCTGCTGGCGAAGCGCAATGCGGTCGGCGACATCTGTCTGCATTACTACGACAAACAGGGCAACCCGGTGCTGAGAGAGGAAGAGGATCCGGTTATCGGCATGGATCTGGATAAGATTAAAAAATGCCCTAACGTCGTCGCCCTTGCGGGCGGCGCAGAGAAGGTTGCGGCGATCAAAGGCGCGCTGACGGGGGGCTATATCGACGTGCTTATCACCGACTACCCTTCGGCAAGGCTGCTGCTGAAGAATTAATTCTTCTGCTCGTCTTTGTGTTTTACCACGCGCAAAGACGAGATAATTATCTTCTATTTTTCAATAAAATACTTTATCAAACCTCTCCTGGTCCCATCTGCAGCGCCTGCTGAAAATTCCATCTGGTTAATAAAAGAACTGTGAGTTTTAGCACAATTGACGATTTTGCCAGTAGCCCGTCATGGAATATCTCGCTAAGGTATCAAATAAATAATCAACATCGAATATATATTCAAACAGCAAGCGAACTGCCGCTTAGGGACCTTAAAACCAGGCCACTATCCGCAGCGCGGCGGGCAGATACTCAGGCTTCGCTGCCCCTATCACCGGATCGCATTTCTTTGGGAGAAAGGTTATGTCGGGTTTGAAAGAGATTGTTATTGCCCTTGATGAAGGCACGACCAATGCCAAGGCCGTGGCGCTGGACGGCAGCGGGAACGTGATGGCGAAATTTTCACAGCCGCTGACGATTCAAACGCCGCGTGAGGGTTGGGTCGAGCAATCCGGTGAAATGCTGATTGCGGCTTCCCTCAGGGTGCTGGCTCAGGCCGTTGCCCACGTCGGGGCCGAGCGGGTTGCCGCGCTGGCTATAAGCAACCAGCGAGAGACGGCTATTGCCTGGTATCGCAGCAGTGGTCAGCCCCTCACTTCCGCCATTACCTGGCAATGTTCGCGCACCGCCGAGTTTTGTGAAGGCCTGCGCCGGGACAATCTGGCACCGCTTATCAAGGCCACCACCGGCCTGCCGGTGGCACCGCTTTTTTCTGCCTCCAAAATGCGCTGGCTGCTGGAATCCGTACCCAACGGCTTTGCCCTTGCTGAGCAAGGGGAAATTTGCCTGGGCACTATTGACAGCTGGCTGCTATGGAACCTGACGCAGGGCGCCGTTTTTGCCTGCGACTATTCGAATGCCGCCCGCACGCAGCTGCTGAATCTGCAGGGCGCTGGCTGGGATGACGACATGCTGGATATTTTCCAGATCCCGCGTGCCGCGCTGCCGAAGATTCAGCCCTCCAGCGGACTGTTCGGCTACACGAGGGGGCTGGACAGTATCCCTGATGGCATCCCCATTATGTCGATGGTCGGCGACTCCCATGCCGCGCTTTATGGGCACGCTTTGGGCGAACCGGGCCGCGTCAAAGCCACCTACGGCACGGGGTCTTCGGTGATGGCCCCGGTAACCTCCGCCCGGAGCAGCATCGGGTCGCTGGCCACCACTATCGCCTGGCACGACGGGCAGGACATTGTCTACGGCCTGGAGGGCAACATCCCGCATACGGGGGACGCCGTGGCCTGGATGGCCGAAATAACCGGTTTAGCCGGTCTGCCAAAAGCGGAGCTTGCTAACGCGCTCTGCGGGCTACCCGCCTCCGTTGACTCTACGCTGGGCGTTTATTTCGTTCCCGCGCTGACCGGATTGGGCGCTCCCTGGTGGAGCGAAAATGCGCGTGGAGCTATCAGCGGGCTGAGCCGCGGCGTCAGCCAGGCCCATCTGATACGCGCCGCCCTGGAATCCATTACCTACCAGATTGCCGACGTGGTGCTCGCCATGCGCCAGCATCACGACTTTACCCTCTCCGCGCTGATGGTTGACGGTGGCCCAACCTGTAACAACTGGCTGATGCAGTACCAGGCCGATCTGCTGGGCTGCCCGGTCATGCGCAGCGGCATCCCCGAGCTTTCCGCCGTTGGAGCGGCCCTGCTGGCCCGCAGGGCGCTTGGCTCGATGCCCCGTGAACAAATGGAAAGCTATGCCTCAGCGCACGTTACCTTCCAGCCCGATATGCAGCGCCACGGACGCCTGCAAAAACGCTGGCACGAATGGCGCCATGCGGTGGAGCGCATCCTGCAACAAGCATCTCCCCCGACGCGCCCAGCGGCCAGCGCCGGGGGCTAAAAAATCACGAACTTTCGCTGTACCCACAATAACTATAGAGAGAGGTCATCGTTATGAGATTACGTGTAAGGCTGTTAGCAATTGCCACCCTGAGTGCCCTATCGCTGGCCGCCAGCGCGGCGGAAAAAGGCACCATCATGATCATGGTCAACTCGCTGGATAACCCCTACTACGCCTCGGAAGCCAAAGGCGCCAGCGAGAAGGCCCGGGCGCTGGGATATAAAACAACCATCCTGTCGCACGGTGAAGATGTTAAAAAGCAAAATGAGCTGATCGACAGCGCCATCGGCCAGAAAATTCAGGGCATCGTTCTCGATAACGCTGACTCTACAGCGAGCGTGGCGGCGATCCAGAAAGCCAAAAATGCTGGCATCCCGGTGGTGCTCATCAACCGCGAGATCCCGGTCGACGATGTTGCGCTGGTACAGATTACCCATAACAACTTCCAGGCGGGTTCGGAAGTGGCCAACACTTTTGTCGAGAAAATGGGTGAGAAAGGCAAATACGCCGAACTGACCTGCAACCTCGCGGACAACAACTGCGTAACCCGCTCCAAATCCTTCCACCAGGTCATCGATCAGTACCCGGACATGACCAGCATCGCCAGGCAGGACGCCAAAGGTACGCTGATTGACGGCAAGCGCATCATGGACAGCATTCTTCAGGCCCACCCGGACGTGAAGGGCGTTATATGCGGCAACGGGCCGGTAGCCCTGGGTGTGATTGCCGCCCTGAAAGCCGCGGGCCGTGACGACGTTATCGTAGCGGGCATTGACGGCAGCAACGAAGAACGCGACGCCGTAAAAGCGGGCACCCTGAAAGCCACCGTCATGCTGCAGGCGCAGGCCATCGCGGCCCAGGGCGTGGCGGATCTTGATAACTACCTGCAAAAAAATGAAAAACCGCAGAAACAGAGAGTGATGTTCCGCGGCATTCTTATCACCCCGGAAAATGCGGACAACGTATCCGACTTCAACTTTAAGTCCTGAAGCCATGCTGTCGCGCCCCGCACGGGGCGCAGAGGAGAAGGTAATGACCAGAAAATTATGGCTCGCCCTGGCCATTCTGGGGCTGGGCGGCTGCCGCATCGTGTCGCAGCAGGAGCTGGCGGAGTTAACATCGCCACCTAACCCGCACATGGCTTCAATTGACCAGACCTGGCAGCAAAAGCTGGTACCGCAGGTACTTCATGATGCGCAGCCGGTCAGTGAATTGCTGCTGGCCCTGCATAAAGCCGGGGATTTTGACACCGCCTGCCGGACGCTTGGCTATCGATCGCAGGCTGAGAATCCCTGTATTTTCTATGTCAAAGCGGAAGGTCAGATTGTGGACATCAACACCGCTTCCCGCAGCGGAAAGCTCACGCTAAAGGACGTCGGCGGCACGGAAGTAAAAGTGCAGATTGGCCCGACCCTGCGCGGCACCCAGCTGCGCGATGGTTATAAAGGCACGACCTATCAGGACTTTAACGATCAGGTTCTGTTCGGTGAGTACGGCAAAGCCATTAACGATCGGGCAGTCAAAATGGTGCAAAAAGCGCAGGTCAAAGTGGGTGAAACCCGCGAGGTCTACGGCGTCTTTTCCACATGGGATATCCCGGACGCTCTCCCCGATATCGCCCCCGTGCAAATTCGTCTCCTCGGGGGGCAGCCGCAATGACCCTTTCAGCACAAGCAGCCCGTGAGCAAAGCACGCCGGAAGTCATTATTGAGACCCGTGATTTATCCCGCGTGTATCCAGGCGTTGTGGCCCTGGATAGCATCAACTACCGGGTTTATCGCAACAAAGTCAACGTGCTTATTGGCGAAAATGGAGCCGGGAAATCAACCATGATGAAAATGCTGGCGGGCGTGGAATCCCCCTCCTCCGGGCAGATTTTTCTTGATGGCGAGCCGGTCACCTTAAGCTCCACGCATCAGGCGGAAAAGCACGGTATCAGCATTATTTTTCAGGAACTTAACCTGTTCCCGAATATGAATGTGATGGACAACATTTTTATCGCCAACGAGTTTTTCCAGCGCGGGCGCATTAACGAAGCGTACCAGTACGAGCTGGCGAAAAGCCTACTGGAACGCCTTGAACTGGATGTCGATCCGCTCACGCCGCTGGGGGAGCTGGGTATTGGCCACCAGCAGCTGGTGGAGATCGCCCGGGCACTGTCAAAAGACACCCGCGTACTGATTATGGATGAGCCGACCTCGGCCCTAAGCCAGTCTGAAGTCAAAATTCTCTTTAACGTCATTGAGCAGCTTAAGCGCCGTGGCGTGACCATCATCTACATTTCGCACCGCCTGGAAGAGCTGATGGAGATTGGCGACCACATCACCATTTTCCGCGACGGGCGCTTTGTCTCCGAGCGCAGCGTCAGCGATGCCAGCATTCCGTGGATCATCGAGCAGATGGTAGGTGACAAAAGAAAGCACTTCGACTATCAGCCCGCCCCTCGCGGAGTCCGCGTGCTGCGCGTTGAAGGGCTGACCGCCCTGCATCAAAGCGGCGGCTACAGGCTGAACAACGTGGCCTTTGATCTGCACAAAGGTGAAGTCATCGGCATCTACGGCCTGCTCGGCGCCGGGCGCACCGAACTGTTTAAGGGGCTGATCGGCCTGCTGCCCTGCCAGCAGGGCAGCATTCATCTGAACGACGAGAACATCTGTAAATCTTCTTTTCAGGCAAGGCTACGAAAAGGGCTGGCGCTGGTACCCGAAGATCGGCAGGGGGAAGGCGTCATCCAGATGATGTCCATCCGGTCCAATATGACGCTCTCGAAGCTGAGTTTGCAGGGTTTTCGTCGCGCCTGGACATGGCTCAACCCGCAGCGGGAGCAAACCCGCGTCGGCGATATGGTTCAGCAGCTGGCCATCAAGGTTAGCGATACCGGGCTGCCCATTACCTCACTAAGCGGGGGCAACCAGCAAAAGGTCGTGCTCGGCAAGGCGCTGATGACCAATCCGCAGGTTGTCCTGCTGGACGAGCCAACGCGAGGCATCGATGTAGGGGCTAAAACGGATGTTTATCATCTGATTGGCCGCATGGCTCACCAGGGCCTGGCGGTGATGTTTTCCTCCTCTGAGCTTGATGAAGTTATGGCGCTGGCCGACCGTATTCTGGTCATGGCGGACGGGCGTATTACCGCCGACCTGTCCCGCCAGCAGATCACTCGTGAACGGTTAATTACCGCTTCAACCCCTCAAGATTAATTCAGGCAGGAGCTGCTCATGAACCAGAAATATATGTTGTATATGTACCTGCTGAAAGCGAGAACGTTTATCGCACTTCTTCTTGTCGTCATCTTTTTCAGCGTAATGGTGCCTAACTTTCTGACAACCTCCAATCTGCTGATCATGACTCAGCACGTTGCCATTACCGGGCTGCTGGCTATTGGTATGACGCTTGTGATCCTGACCGGGGGAATCGATCTCTCGGTGGGGGCCGTCGCCGGGATCTGCGGCATGGTGGCGGGCGCACTGTTAACCAACGGTCTGCCTTTATGGAATGGCTCAATCATCTTCTTCAACGTGCCGGAAGTGATTCTGATCGTCGCCGTCTTCGGCATTCTGATCGGGTTTGTTAATGGTACCGTCGTCACCCGTTTTGGCGTTGCGCCCTTTATTTGTACTCTGGGCATGATGTATGTCGCGCGCGGCTCCGCCTTGTTATTCAACGACGGTAGCACCTACGCCAACCTTAACGGCATGGAAGCGCTGGGCAATACCGGCTTTTCAATCCTGGGATCTGGTTCGCTGCTCGGCATTTATATTCCTATCTGGCTGATGGTCGGCTTCCTTCTGCTGAGCCTGTGGCTGACAACCAAAACGCCGCTGGGCCGCTACATCTACGCCATCGGCGGCAATGAGTCCGCCGCTCGCCTGGCCGGCGTGCCGATCGTCAAATCCAAAATCTTTGTCTATGCCTTCTCGGGGCTGTGTGCAGGCATAGTCGGGCTGGTTGTGGCCTCGCAGCTCCAGACCGCGCACCCGATGACCGGCAATATGTTTGAGATGGACGCCATTGGCGCCACGGTGCTGGGCGGCACCGCACTGGCGGGAGGCCGTGGCCGGGTATCCGGGTCGATCATTGGCGCATTTGTCATCGTCTTTCTGGCCGACGGTATGGTGATGATGGGCGTCAGCGATTTCTGGCAGATGGTGATTAAAGGCCTGGTTATCGTCACCGCAGTGATCGTCGATCAATTCCAGCAGCGCCTGCAAAACAAGGTGATTCTGATGCGCCGCCACGAAGAAAAAATGGCCGTCCCCTCAGCGTCACAGCCGACTCAGAGTTAATCAAGAAATTCAGGAGAGATAAATGAACAGAGATTTTCAACACAAAACCGTGGTTATCACTGGTGCCTGCCGGGGCATTGGCGCAGGTATCGCTGAACGTTTTGCCCGCGACGGCGCAAAACTGGTAATGGTTTCTAATGCCGAACGCATTCATGAAACGGCGGACGCGCTGCGCGAGCGTTATCAGGCGGAAATTCTGTCTCTGGTGGTGGACGTCACCGACGAAGCACAGGTGAAAAGCCTGTACGAACAGGCGGCTGCCCGCTTTGGCCATATCGACGTATCGATTCAAAACGCGGGCGTCATCACCATCGATTACTTCGACAGCATGCCAAAAATCGACTTCGAAAAAGTCCTCGCCGTGAATACCACGGCGGTGTGGCTGTGCTGCCGCGAAGCCGCTAAATATATGGTCAAACAAAATCAGGGTCGCCTGATCAACACCTCTTCAGGCCAGGGCCGCCAGGGCTTTATTTATACCCCCCACTACGCGGCCAGCAAGATGGGCGTCATAGGGATCACCCAAAGCCTCGCCCACGAACTTGCTCCCTCAAACATCACGGTGAACGCCTTCTGCCCCGGCATTATCGAAAGCGAAATGTGGGAGTACAACGACCGGGTATGGGGTGAAATTCTCAGCACTGACGCCAAACGCTACGGCAAAGGTGAGCTGATGGCCGAATGGGTTGAGGGCATCCCACTCAAGCGGGCAGGTAAACCAGAAGATGTTGCTGGACTGGTGGCATTTCTGGCCTCTGACGATGCGCGCTATATCACCGGCCAGACGATCAATGTCGATGGCGGGCTGATTATGTCCTGAGGGCAAAGATGCCCCTTCATTTATCAAAGCAGCAGAAAAGGAATACAGATGATCGCAAAAGATTTCTCACAGCAGCTTTTCAATCTCCAGGGTCGAGTCGCTTTCGTGACGGGTGCAGGCAGCGGTATTGGACAGATGATTGCCTGCGGCCTGGCGAGTGCCGGCGCAAATATCGTCTGCTTTGATGTCCGCGAAGACCAGGGCCTGAACGAGACGGTGGACGCCGTTCAGGCTATGGGCCAAAAGGCTTGCCTGTTCGTCGGCGACGTACGCAAACTGAGCGACCTGCGTGAGGCCATGGCGCAGACAAAAAGTCATTTCGGTCGTCTGGACATTGCCGTCAACGCCGCTGGCATTGCTAATGCCAATCCGGCACTGGAAATGGAGGCAGAGCAGTGGCAGCGCGTGATCGACATCAACCTGACGGGCGTATGGAACTCCTGCAAAGCCGAGGCGGAACTGATGCTGGAAAGCGGCAGCGGCTCCATCATTAACATCGCTTCCATGTCGGGAATTATCGTCAATCGAGGTCTGGAGCAGGCGCATTACAACAGCTCGAAAGCAGGTGTGATTCACCTCTCCAAAAGCCTGGCGATGGAATGGGTGAACAAAAACATCCGCGTTAATTCCATCAGCCCTGGATACACGGCAACGCCGATGAATACCCGACCGGAAATGGTGCACCAGACGAAAGAGTTTGAAAGCCAGACGCCGATCCAGCGCATGGCGAAAGTGGAGGAAATGGCGGGCCCGGCTATATTCCTGGCCAGCGACGCCGCGTCTTTCTGTACCGGAGTGGATTTAGTCGTGGATGGCGGGTTTGTTTGCTGGTGATTTTAGCTGGCCGTGCCGTAGCCAGCCTTTCACTTTCCACGGCACTGGTTTAGCATCCTGTTAATTCAAGTTGCACAGGAAGCGTTACGGAGCCTATGACTGTTCAAACCATCTCCCCCGCGGAGGCCAAAGTCCTGCTTGCACAAGGTGCGGCGCTGATCGACATTCGCGAGCGTGACGAGTACGCGCGTGAAAATATTCCCGAGGCGCATCTGCTTTCGCTTTCCGCCATCGATAAGGGAGATCGTCTTGGCCCCTTCGATCCTTTCGACACGGTGATTTTTTACTGCCAGTCCGGGATGCGCACCTCGCAGAATGCACAGAAGCTTGAGGCTGCCGTCGAACCGGCGAAGGTGATGCTGATTGAGGGTGGGCTGAACGCCTGGAAGAAAGAGGGCCAGGAAATTCTGGCAGACAGCTCCCAGCCGCTGCTGGTGATGCGTCAGGTGCAGATTGTGGCGGGTTCGCTCATTCTGGCAGGTGTCGTGCTTGGCTATGCCGTTCATCCGGGGTTCTTCATGCTGTCCGGCTTCGTCGGCGCTGGCCTGCTGTTTGCCGGTATCAGCGGTTTTTGCGGCATGGCCCGCCTTCTGGAAGGCATGCCCTGGAACCGTCGTCGATAGCGGCTGCTTTCTCGCATTAACTGATCTATGGTTAAAGCAGGGTTCCTTCACGAAGATAAGAGGCGAAATATGTTTAAAGCAGGCGATCTCGTCCAGCCGAAAAAAGGCGGACCAAAAATGGAAGTGATTGACGTTCAGGGGGAAGAGGTGACCTGTACGCCAGCGAATATTCTCAGCGGCGAGAAAATCACTTTTAAGGCCTCGGAGCTGGCGTTTTATCAGGAAGAAGGGGATTTCGGCGTCTGCTGACCCCGGCCCTGCTGGCGGGTTACGCCCCGCCAGCCACAAATAAAATATGCCCTGTCCATGTCATCGCCAGTTCTCAACAACCGGGCACTGCGGTATATAGCGCTAATCAATAGCCCTTTTCGTAACCCGCCAAAAAACACTTTACCGCCGCATCGGCATTCACTTCTCTGAAGAAATCCGCCACCAGCTCTTTATCGAGGTTGTAGCGCCTCGTCAGCACGCCAGCTTCCCATGCCGCGCGCTGACGGTTTCCGGTTTGCTCGGAGATACGGTGCGTAAATCCCAGTACAAAGCCTCTTTTATAGTCGGAGCAAAACCGTGCCACCTGAGCGACACTGTCGGCTTCACGCGCTTTTAACCCCGCCATTAACCCTTTACCAAAATGGTTATCCACCCGGTTGCTCCTGCCTTGCAAATCGTTATATACATCATTATATAACGATATTTCTGACCTGGGAAAGGACAAAAACCACCCCCAGCACAACCAATTGATTTTTATTAATAAGATGACTTAAGGGCGAGAAAATCAGGAAAGCGCAGGCGGATCACCCCTTTCAGCGGATTTTATTGACGAAACGGCGATAAATAAAAATTTTGCGCTAATTGCTGAATTAAATGCAGGGATATAATCTACTCATCTTAAATTACTCAAATCATCAAGCTGGTAATCAGCAAGATTACTGGTGTTTATTACTCGTCACATCCCGGAGCCAGAATAATGTTTTCTCCTGAGTCACGCCTGCGCCACGTAGCAGCAGATACTTTTGCTATGGTGGTTTATTGCTCGGTAGTGAACATGATGATTGAGATCTTTCTCTCAGGCATGAGCTTCGACAAGTCCCTCTCTTCACGCCTGGTGGCGGTACCGGTCAATATTTTGATCGCCTGGCCTTACGGCGTCTATCGCGATGCCTGCATGCGTTTTGCACGCCGCTACAGCCGGGCAAGCTGGGTAAAAAACCTGGCGGACGTGCTGGCCTACGTCACCTTCCAGTCCCCGGTTTACGTGCTGATTCTGCTAAGCGTGGGCGCAGACTGGAACCAGATTGCGGCAGCGGTAAGCTCAAATATCGTAGTGTCGATGCTGATGGGGGCGGTTTACGGTTATTTTCTCGACTACTGCCGTCGGCTGTTCCGCCTGAGCGGATACAGTAACGCCAAAGCAGGCGTCTGACCCGGGAGCGTGACTGGCAGCGCTGCCAGTCCTGAAGATTAATGCTCGCCAAACAGCCCTGAAAGGTAACGCTCAAGCGCGATGCGGGAGCTGAAGCCGTGCGGAATACCGTAGTGCTGATGTACGTCACCGGCAAGGTACAGCGGGAACTGCTGATAGTGGTCGCAGGTTTTGATGTCCGTCGCCGGGTCGGCCAGCGACTGGCTGCGCTCTTTCAGCGTCGGATGGATAATCAGCGCGGTGCGCCCCATGCGGGCTTCGCGATTGACGTAAACATAGTTGTCTCCACGGCGATAGCCGTACGCCTTTGGCGTCACTTCATCCATGGTAAAACCAGCTTTTTCCAGTACGCGGGCCACCTCATCAGGTCTTAAATACATATTTTTTCCTCGTCATCTTCTTAGCCAGGCAACCATACATTAACCAGCATTAGCACGGCTTTCGGATTAGTCCATAAAGAAGGTGAAAGTCCGTGACCTGACTCGTTAGTTAACATTATGGTCTACACTGAAAGTCACATCGCAAAAAGGGAGATGCAAATGTTTAACCGTCCAAATCGAAACGAAGTTGATGAAGGTGTAGATGATATTAACCGTGACGTGAACCAGCTGGCGGATACGCTGGAAGAGGTTCTCAAGTCTTTCGGTAGCGATGTTAAAGAGGAAGGCGAAGCGGCGCGCAAAAAGGCTGAATCCCTCCTGAAAGAGACACGCGCCCGTATGCAGGGCCGCGGCCGCGTTAAGCAGGCCGCCTGCGACGCGCTGGGCTGTGCGGATGAATACATTCGCGAAAAACCATGGCAGAGCGTTGGGCTGAGCGCAGCGGTGGGCCTGGTGCTCGGCGCGCTGCTTTGCTCCCGCCGCTAGAGCAGGCTTTGCGCATTCACAGATAGTGATACTCAATGTGCGTCTGACCCCGGTAGCCCTGGCTTCCGGGGTTTTTACGTTATGGCCTGGCGAAGCTTCAGCGCATAACGCCTCGCCATCTCATGCGATGTGACGTTGGTGAAGCTCATCACGATCCCGCCCTCGCCCGCTGGCGTCATTCGCCAGTCGCTTAGCGCCTGCACGGCAAGACCCGCCGCCCGGCCTTTAGCCACCATTGCGCGATCGTCGCCCTGCACGCGCATCACCAGCTGAATGCCTCCCGCCTGCGGGACCACGTCAAATCCCTGCTCCGCCAGCGCGGCCTCCAGCCAGACTCGTCGCTCACCGTAGCACTGGCGCATTTTTTTCAGATGGCGCCAGAAGTGGCCCTCGCGCAGAAAATCGGCAATCGTCTGCTGGATTAATATCGGCACCGTGCAGGGAAGATGCCTGCTCTGGCGCGCAAAGGCGGCCACCTGCCGTTGAGGCACTACCAGCCACGCGGTGCGCAACGCCGGAAACAGCGACTTGCTGAACGTCCCGGCGTAGATCACCCGCTCCGGCCCGTCCAGGCTTTTAACCGGCGGCAGCGGCTTGCCGTGGTAGCGGAATTCGCTGTCGTAGTCGTCTTCGATGATCCAGCTCTGCCGCGCGGACGCCCACTCCAGCAGCTGATGCCGCCGGGTAAGGGAGAGCGCCACGCCCAGCGGGCTTTGGTGCGCGGGCGTTAACAGCGCAAATCGCGCCTCGGGATAATGCTCCAGGCCATAGTCAATCTGCATTCCCTCGCCGTCCACCGGCACCGGATGTAGCGCCATGCCCGCGTCGGCAAATACCGGGCGGACGTAGCGATAGCCGGGATCTTCCAGCCAGATGCCATCGCCCGCTTTCGCCAGCGTCCCGACCACCAGCCGCATGGCGGCCTGAAAGCCCGCGGTAATAAAGATTTGCTCCGGCTGGCAGTCGATGCTGCGCGAAAAGCGCAGGTAGTCCGCTATGGCCTGGCGAAGCGTCGATTCGCCGTTTGCCTCCGGCATCAGCAGATCGTAACGCGTCTGCAGCCGTAACCTTCTGCCCGTCAACCTCGCCCACAGCGCCCTCGGGAAAGCGTCCAGCGCGGGCAGGCCCATCTGAAAAGGCATCGGTGCCCCCTGCGGCTGGCTGGACGCAATGTTTGCGCCGCTGGCCGTCGGGCTTGCGGAGGGGCTGACAAACGTCCCCGCCTGGCCACGCCTCTCCAGCCAGCCCTGAGAAACCAGCTCGCCGTAGGCGTTTTCCACGGTCGCCCGGGCCACGCCCAGCTCCAGCGCCATCGTCCGGCTGGACGGCAGGCGGCTGTCCGCCGCAAGCTCACCGTCGCCAATCGCCTGTCTGATCTGGCGGGCAATCTGCTGGTAGCGGGGAATAGCGTGGTGAGCGTTCACTATCATTGAGACGGGCTTGTTTTTCATGGTCTGCTTTTTTAGTTGATTTATGGCTCTCTCAGGCAGTCCATCATAGTGATAAATTGCCCCCACACCAACATGAGGAGCAACACCATGATCGAATTACGCCAGCCTTACTACGACCTCTCCCCGGCCGTGTTTAAACCTATGCTTCAGGCGCTGAGCGGTCTGGAAGGCAGCTCGCTGGGTTCAACGCTGATTGAGCTGGTTTTCCTGCGCGTGTCGCAGATTAACGGCTGCGCCTACTGCCTGGAGATGCACGCCAAAGCGCTGCGCAAGGACGGCGTAGAGCAGAGCAAGCTGGACGCCCTGGCTGGATGGAAAGTGAGTAATCACTTCAGCGATAAAGAGCGCGCGGCGCTGGCGTGGGCCGAAGCGGTAACGCTGATTACCGAAGGCGGCGCGGACGACGCCGTTTACCGCCCGCTGCTGCAGTTTTTCACCGCTCAGGAGATAAGCGACCTGACCTTCACCGCCAGCCTGATGAACGCCTTTAACCGTCTGGCAATCAGCATGCGGATGTAGATTTTGTGATTTCCCGGTGGATGACGCTATCGCTTGTCCACCCTACAATTTTTCGCCACGCCCTCCGCCGCTCTACATCCCCTTATCTAAAAATACTATATCTTGTACGGTTGAATATCATTTCAACTACATCTAGTATTCACTCATCAACCAACGAGAGAATACGAATCATGCGCATTACTATTTACACGCGTAACGACTGCGTTCAGTGCCATGCAACCAAACGCGCCATCGAAAGCCGTGGCTTTGCCTTTGAGCTGGTGAATCTCGACCAGCGGCCCGAAGCGGCGGACGATCTGCGGGCCATGGGCTTTCGCCAGCTGCCGGTCGTTGTCACCGACCAGGAGAGCTGGAGCGGCTTCCGCCCGGACATGATCAACCGCCTGCGCCTCGTCGCCCACGCATGAGCAGCCTCGTTTACTTTTCAAGCGACTCGGAAAACACCCGGCGCTTCGTCGAACGCCTTGGGCTGCCCGCCCTGCGCATTCCGCTTGAGGTTAAACAGAAGCTGGTCGTGACCGAACCCTATATTTTGATCGTCCCCAGCTACGGCGGCGGCGGGGTTGCGGGCGCGGTGCCGGCTCAGGTCATTCGCTTTTTGAACAACCCTGAAAACCGGGCTTTGCTGCGCGGAGTGATCGCCAGCGGCAACCGCAGCTTCGGGGAAGGGTTCTGTCGGGCGGGCGACGTGATAGCCCAAAAATGCCGGGTGCCGTACCTCTATCGTTTTGAGCTGCTCGGCACCGGACAAGACATCGAAAACGTGCGTAAAGGAGTGAGCGAATTTTGGCTACGACAGAATCAATCCGCGTAACCGCGACCGGGAGCGCGGACTATCACGCGCTCAACGCCATGCTGAATCTTTATGATGCCGATGGCCGCATCCAGTTCGCCAAAGACGAGCTGGCGGTCGAAAAGTTTCATGAGCAGCACGTGCTGCCCCGCACCCGTCAGTATCCCAGCCAGCATGCAAGGCTCAGCGCTCTGGTTGCCGAAGGCTACTACGACGACTCAGTTCTGAAGCGCTACGAGTATGGCTTTGTCGTGGCGCTGTTTGAGAAGGCGCACAACAGCGGCTTCCGCTTCAAAACGTTCCTCGGCGCCTGGAAGTTTTACACCAGCTACACCCTGAAGTCCTACGACGGTAAAGAGTACCTGGAGCACTTCGAGGATCGCGTCTGCATGGTAGCGCTGACGCTTGCACAGGGCAGCGAGAAGCTTGCCTGGCTACTGATGGATGAGATGCTCTCCGGCCGCTTTCAGCCCGCCACGCCAACCTTCCTGAACTGCGGCAAGCAGCAGCGCGGCGAGCTGGTCTCCTGCTTCCTGCTGCGCATCGAAGATAATATGGAGTCGATTGGCCGGGCGGTGAACTCTGCACTACAGCTTTCAAAACGCGGCGGCGGCGTGGCCTTCCTGCTGTCCAATCTTCGTGAAGCTGGCGCGCCGATTAAGCGCATCGAAAACCAGTCCTCCGGCGTGATCCCCATAATGAAAATGCTCGAAGATGCGTTTTCCTACGCCAACCAGCTTGGCGCACGCCAGGGGGCCGGAGCCGTTTATCTGCATGCCCATCACCCTGATATTCTGCGTTTTCTGGATACCAAGCGCGAAAACGCCGACGAAAAAATTCGTATCAAAACGCTTTCCCTCGGCGTGGTCATTCCTGATATCACCTTCCAGTTAGCGAAGGATAATCAGCCGATGGCGCTCTTCTCGCCGTACGACGTGGAACGCCTCTACGGCAAGCCGTTTGGTGATATCGCGGTGAGCGAACGATATGAAGAGATGCTGGCGGACGAGCGCATCCGCAAAACGTTTATCAACGCCCGCGACTTCTTCCAGCGGCTGGCGGAGATCCAGTTTGAGTCCGGCTATCCGTACATCATGTTTGAGGACACGGTTAACCGCGCCAACCCGATTGCCGGGCGCATTAATATGAGCAACCTGTGCTCGGAGATTTTGCAGGTTAACGGCCCGTCCACCTATGACGAAAATCTCGACTACGCGCAGATCGGTAAGGACATCTCCTGCAATCTTGGCTCGCTGAATATCGCTCATACCATGGACTCGCCGAACTTTGGCCGCACGGTAGAGACGGCAATTCGCGGGCTGACGGCGGTCTCGGACATGAGCCATATCCGCTCGGTGCCTTCGATAGATGCCGGGAACGCGGCCTCCCACGCGATTGGCCTCGGGCAGATGAATCTGCACGGCTATCTGGCCCGTGAGGGCATTGCCTACGGCTCGCCGGAGGGGCTGGACTTCACCAATATCTATTTCTACACCATCACCTGGCACGCCGTTCGCGCCTCGAACCTGCTGGCTCAGGAGCGCAGCCAGCGCTTTGCGGGCTTTGAAAACTCCCGCTACGCCAGCGGCGACTATTTCCGCCAGTATCTGGAAGAAGAGTGGCAGCCGAAAACCCAAAAGGTGCGCGAATTGTTTGCCAGGCCGGGGATAGAGATCCCGACGCGGGAACAGTGGCGGCAGCTGCGCGACGACGTGATGAAGCACGGCCTGTACAACCAGAATTTGCAGGCGATTCCGCCGACCGGCTCCATCTCGTATATCAACCATGCGACCTCGAGCATTCACCCTATCGTTTCGCGCATTGAGATCCGCAAAGAGGGCAAAACCGGGCGCGTCTACTACCCCGCCCCGTTTATGACCAACGATAACCTCGAGTTTTATGAGGATGCCTACGACATCGGCCCGGAGAAGATCATTGATACCTACGCCGAGGCCACGCGCCATGTCGATCAGGGGCTGTCGCTGACGCTGTTTTTCCGGGATACCGCCACCACCCGCGATATCAATAAAGCGCAGATTTACGCCTGGAAGAAGGGCATCAAAACGCTCTATTACATTCGCCTGCGGCAGATGGCGCTGGAAGGCACGGAGGTGCAGGGCTGCGTGTCCTGCGCCCTATAAGGAGAGAACATGACGACGCTTGCGCAAATTCAGGCCATTAACTGGAACAAGATCGAGGACGAGAAAGATCTGGAGGTCTGGAACAGGCTGACCAGCAATTTCTGGCTGCCGGAGAAGGTACCGCTGTCTAACGATATTCCGGCGTGGCAGTCGCTGAACCCCGACGAGCAGCAGCTCACGATCCGCGTATTCACCGGCCTGACGCTGCTGGATACCATTCAGAATAACGTTGGTGCTCCGGCGCTGATGGCGGATTCCCTCACCCCGCACGAAGAAGCGGTGCTGTCGAACGTGAGCTTTATGGAGGCGGTTCACGCCCGCTCCTATAGCTCGATTTTCTCGACGCTCTGCCAGACCAAAGACGTGGACGCGGCCTATGCCTGGAGCGAAGAGAACGAACCTTTGCAGCGCAAGGCGCAGATTATCCTCGCCCATTACCACGCGGACGATCCGCTGAAGAAGAAGATTGCCAGCGTGTTTCTGGAATCATTCCTCTTCTATTCCGGCTTTTATCTGCCGATGTACTGGTCCAGCCGGGGCAAGCTGACCAACACCGCCGATCTTATCCGGCTGATTATTCGCGATGAGGCCGTGCACGGTTATTACATCGGTTACAAGTACCAGAAGGCGCTGGCGCAGGAGAGCGCGGAGCGGCAGGAAGAGCTGCAAAACTTCGCCATCGGTCTGCTGCTGGAGCTGTATGAAAACGAGATGGCCTACAGCGAAGCGCTGTATGGCGGCGTGGGCTGGGTCGAAGAGGTGAGCGCGTTCCTGTGCTACAACGCCAACAAGGCGCTGATGAACCTGGGCTATAACGCGCTGTTCCCACCGGAGATGGCGGAGGTTAACCCGGCCATTCTGGCCTCGCTGTCACCCAATGCGGATGAAAACCATGACTTTTTCTCAGGGTCCGGGTCGTCATACGTGATGGGTAAGGCGGTTGAGACGGAGGATGAGGACTGGAATTTTTGATATTGCCTGAGGTGTCTTAAGTGTCGGATGGCGCTGGCGCTTATCCGACATACAAAAACTAATGGGCAACGCTGGCGCTTATCCGACCTAAAAACTGGTGGATAAGCGCAGCGTCATCCGGCTGGTTAACGAACCAGATGCAGGAAGTGCAGGTGCTTCTCGTACTGGTCGAGAATATCGTGGATGATCTGTTCCTGGTTCCAGCCCATCAGATCGTAATCCTGCCCGCCTTCTCTCAGGTGAACCTCACCCCGGTAATATTTCTGTTCGTCGTCGCGCTCTTCTTCGCTCAGGCCAGCCAGCGCAAAGGCGGGCTGGATATAAGCGCGCAGTCGAACCTCATACACGAAGTTAAGATCGTCACCAAAGTCCACTTCGAAACGAATGCGATCGTCTGCGGTATCGTCAATGGCAGAGACGGTATTCTGCTTGGCCAGCTCCGCTTCCACCAGCAGCATCGCCGGATGAACCACTTCGCTGACAAAGCGCTTAACCTGCGAACGCTTCGGGAAGTAGGCGATGTTTCGCAGGCGGCGCTGCCAGGAGATCGGATTGCGGGCAGCGGTTGGCGCGATGGTGGTCATCTGCTGGCTGTCCTGCTTGTAGGCGTCAATGCGTAGCGCTTTCAGCAAACCATAAATCGAGACCAGCAGAATGACGGAGAACGGCAGCGCGCTGGCGATAGTCACCGTTTGCAGCGCCCCCAGCCCACCGGCAATCAGCAGAGCAATCGCTACTGCCCCCATCATGAATGCCCAGAAAATACGCTGCCAGACCGGCGTCTGGTCGGAACCACCGGATGCGAGGGTATCCACCACCATTGCGCCGGAATCCGCAGAGGTGACAAAGAACACCACGACCATTGCCATCGCGATTAGGGACAGAACGGTAGAGAACGGGAAGTGCTCGAGGAAGTTGAACAACGCCAGCGAAACGTCGGACTGCACGGTAGTTGCCAGATCCTTCGCTCCTTTATTCATGATCAGATTAATAGCCGTATTGCCGAACACCGTCATCCACAGCAGCGTAAAGCCGGCCGGAACAAACAGCACGCCCGTTACAAACTCGCGAATGGTACGGCCACGGGAAACGCGGGCGATAAACATGCCGACGAACGGCGACCACGACAGCCACCAGCCCCAGTAGAGCAGCGTCCAGCCGCCCAGCCAGTTGGTGGATTTTGGCTCATAGGCGTAGAGGTTAAAGGTCTTACTGACGATCTCTGAAAGATAGCCGCCGGTATTTTCCACAAAGGATTTCAGGATCAGGACGGTTGGCCCGAGGATCATGACCAGCAGCAGCAGCAGCACGGCAAGACCGAGGTTCAGCTCGGATAAAATACGAATGCCTTTATCCAGCCCGGAGACCACGGACAGCGTTGCCAGACCGGTGATGACCACTATCAGTATCACCTGCACGGTTTCGTTAATTGGCACGCCGAACAGGTGGTTCAGCCCCGCATTGACCTGCAGTACCCCATAGCCGAGCGAGGTAGCGACGCCAAATACCGTGCCGATAACCGCAAAGATGTCCACCGCGTGGCCAATCGGCCCGTAAATCCGGTTGCCAATAATAGGAAAGAGCGCGGAGCGTAACGTCAGCGGCAAACCGTGGCGATAGCTGAAGAAGGCCAGAATCAGTCCGACGATGGCATAAATTGCCCAGGCGTGAAGCCCCCAGTGGAAGAAGGTCAGGCGCATGGCCTGCTTGGCTGCCTCTATGGTTTCCGGCGTGCCGACCGGCGGGTTCAGATAGTGCATCACCGGTTCGGAAACGCCGAAGAACATCAGGCCGATGCCCATGCCCGCAGAGAACAGCATGGCGAACCAGGAGACGTAGCTAAAATCGGGCTGGGCGTGATCCGGCCCAAGCTTGATGTTGCCGTAGCGGGACAGGCCGAGGTAGGTCACGCTAAGAAGGATGAGGGCAACGGCGAGGATATAGAACCAGCTGGCGTTAGTGAAAATGCCCTGCTGCAGCGCTTTGAATTTGCGGTCCGCTAACTCGGGGAAAACGGAAGAAAAAGTAACAAGAACAATGATTAATGCGGCAGAGATAAAAAATACAGGGGGATTTATCTTGCTGCGGCTAACGACGTTTTCCGTATCGTTTTGACTCATAACATACCTTTTGGTTAGTCCGTTAAAGATATCTCTTTAATTGGGTAAAAACCTTTTAACAAACGAAAAAATTGACGCCTGAAAAAGCTGAACCGCAGAGTTTACCATAAAGAAAATCCTAAAATTTTAAAAAGGTCATTCAGAAAAGTCTGTAACGCAGCTACCTGTAGCGACGCGAGTATTCATCAAAGAGAATGGAATATATATGAGCGTTATTTCATAGCAGGTATTGGCGCCATTATTCGCGGCAAACGACAACATTATTTTGAAATAGAGAAAGGCGCGTCACATCACAATTTCGGCAGAATCGCATCCATTCCGACAGAATAAACGGCCGTTGACAAAAAAACCTCGCCTGCTATGGGATTGCTCTTAGCCCCCGCTATCACTGAAAATTTCACCCGCGCAGACTTTGTGGATAATTGCCGTGGCGAGGGTTGAGGGTTGTCTCAGATTCTGAGTATGTTAGGGTATAACCCGGTAAATATTTCCATCAGGAATTGTGTATAGCTAAATTAAATATGGGATTAACTTTATTGCATGGCAATTAAATTAGAAGTGAAGAATTTATATAAAGTATTTGGTGAGCATCCACAGCGCGCATTCAAATATATAGAAAAAGGCCTGAGTAAAGCAGAGATACTGGAAAAGACAGGGCTGTCGCTTGGCGTGAAAGACGCCAGTCTGGCAATTGAAGAAGGCGAGATCTTCGTCATCATGGGGTTATCCGGCTCGGGTAAATCGACCATGGTTCGCCTTCTCAATCGCCTGATTGAACCAACCCGTGGACAGGTGCTGATAGACGGCGTGGACATTGCCAAAATATCAGATTCAGAACTCCGCGAGGTTCGCAAAAATAAGATCTCAATGGTCTTCCAGTCCTTCGCTTTAATGCCGCACATGACCGTACTGAATAATACGGCGTTTGGCATGGAATTAGCGGGCATGCCGGTAGCTGAACGTCAGGAAAAAGCCCTTGACGCATTGCGTCAGGTTGGGCTGGAGAATTATTCCCACGCGTATCCTGATGAACTCTCCGGCGGTATGCGTCAGCGTGTTGGATTAGCCCGCGCGCTGGCCATTAATCCAGACATATTATTGATGGACGAAGCCTTTTCGGCCCTCGACCCGTTAATTCGTACTGAGATGCAGGATGAGCTTGTTAAATTACAGGCGAAGCATCAGCGTACCATCGTCTTTATTTCCCACGATCTTGATGAGGCTATGCGTATTGGCGACCGGATTGCCATTATGCAGGGCGGTGAAGTTGTGCAGGTCGGCACGCCGGATGAAATTCTTAATAATCCGGCCAATGACTACGTGCGCACCTTCTTCCGCGGCGTGGATATCAGCCAGGTCTTCAGCGCAAAAGATATCGCCCGCCGCAGCCCGGCTGGCCTGCTGCGCAAGACCGTCGGCTTTGGTCCGCGCGTGGCCCTGAAGCTGCTGCAGGATGACGACCGTGAATATGGCTATGTCATTGAGCGCGGCCAGAAGTTCCTCGGCATCGTCTCTACCGACTCCCTGAAAGCCGCGCTGGCTAACGGGCTGGGTCTGGATAGCGCGTTTCTGGAATCTCCGGCGCCCGTCTCCGCCGACACGTCACTGAGCGACCTGCTCACCCACGTAGGCCAGGCTCCGTGCGCGGTGCCGGTAGTGGGCGAAGAGAATCAGTACGTGGGCATCATCTCGAAAGGGGTGCTGCTGCAGGCTTTAGACCGTGAGGGGGCAACCAGTGAGTAATTCAGCAAATCCGTGGGATACCGGCAGCGCGGCTGCCGACGCAACAACCAATCAGGCCGCTTCCAGCGCGGATGCGTGGGGCAGCCAGGCAGCATCAGCGCCTGCCGCCAGCGGCGGGTCAGACTGGCTTAATGCCGCCCCTGCTCCGCAGGCCGAACATTTTAATATTCTCGATCCGTTCCATAAGACGCTGATCCCGCTCGACACGTGGGTAACGCACGGCATCGACTGGGTGGTCACTAACTTCCGTCCGGTATTCCAGGGCATCCGCGTGCCGGTGGATTACATCCTCAGCGGCTTCCAGCATTTCCTGCTGGGGATGCCCGCGCCGGTGGCCATAATTATCTTCGCGCTGATCGCCTGGCAGATGTCCAGCCTCGGCATGGGGATCGCCACGCTCGTCTCGCTGGTTGCCATCGGCGCCATCGGGGCGTGGTCCCAGGCGATGGTCACCCTGGCGCTGGTGCTGACCGCCCTGCTGTTCTGCATGATCATCGGGCTACCGCTCGGCATCTGGCTTGCGCGCAGCGAGCGGGCGGCGAAGTTTATCCGACCGCTGCTTGATGCGATGCAGACCACCCCGGCGTTCGTCTATCTGGTGCCGATTGTGATGCTGTTTGGCATCGGCAACGTGCCGGGCGTGGTGGTGACGATTATCTTCGCCCTGCCGCCAATCGTGCGCCTGACCATTCTGGGGATTAAACAGGTGCCGGAGGATCTGATTGAGGCCGCCCGTTCGTTCGGCGCAAGCCCGCATCAGATGCTGTTTAAAGTCCAGCTTCCGCTGGCGATGCCGACCATTATGGCCGGCGTCAACCAGACGCTGATGCTCGCCCTTTCCATGGTGGTTATCGCCTCGATGATTGCCGTAGGCGGCCTTGGCCAGATGGTGCTGCGCGGCATTGGCCGTCTGGATATGGGCCTTGCCACCGTCGGCGGCGTGGGGATCGTGATCCTCGCTATTATTCTTGACCGCCTGACGCAGTCCATTGGCCGCGATTCGCGCAGCCGTGGCAACCGCCGCTGGTACACCACCGGCCCGCTGGGTCTGCTGACCCGTCCCTTCTGTAAATAAGCCTGGCGGCGGCAGCTTTGCCGCCCCTTGCCCCATCACAACAAATAAGGATTAACGATGCGACACACTGCGATCTTAGCCACAGCCCTTGCCACACTCGTTACTACCAGCACCTTTGCCGCCGATCTGCCGGGCAAAGGCATTACCGTTCAGCCGATTCAGAGCACTATCTCTGAAGAGACGTTCCAGACGCTGCTGGTGAGCCGCGCGCTGGAGAAAATGGGCTACACCGTCAATAAGCCAAGCGAAGTGGACTACAACGTGGCCTACACCTCAATTTCCTCTGGCGATGCCACTTTTACCGCCACTAACTGGCAGCCCCTGCACGACGACATGTTTGCCGCCGCCGGTGGAGACAAAAAGTTTTATCGCGAGGGGAATTATGTCGAAGGTGCCGCTCAGGGCTATCTCATCGATAAAAAAACCGCTGAGAAGTACAAAATCAGCAATATTGCCCAGCTCAAAGATCCCAAAATCGCCAAACTGTTCGATACCAACGGCGACGGTAAAGCGGATCTGACCGGCTGCACGCCTGGCTGGGGCTGCGAAGCCGTTATCAACCATCAGATTGAGGCCTTCGGGCTGAGCAATACCGTGGTGCACAACCAGGGTAACTACTCCGCAATGATCGCCGATACCATTACCCGTCATAAAGAAGGTAAGCCGATTCTGTACTACACCTGGACGCCGTACTGGGTGAGCGATGTGATGGTGCCGGGGAAAGACGTGGTCTGGCTGCAGGTGCCGTTCTCTTCCATGCCTGGCGAGCAGAAGGATATCGATACCAAACTGCCTAACGGCGCGAACTACGGCTTCCCGGTGAACACCATGCACATCGTGGCGAATAAAGCCTGGGCGGAGAAAAACCCGCAGGCGGCGAAGCTGTTCAGCCTGATGAAGCTGCCGCTGGCGGATATCAACGCCGAGAATGCCATGATGCATGCCGGTCACGCTTCCGAAGCGGATATTCAGGGCCACGTTGACGGCTGGATCAAAGCGCACCAGGCGCAGTTTGACGGCTGGGTGAAAGAAGCTTTAGCCGCTAAGTAACGTTTCAGACACCCCCTCACTCTGCCCCTCCCCCCTCCAGGGAGAGGGCCGGGGTGAGGGTTATTGCTTCCCCATAACCGCACAATCCGACACCCACCCCACCTGTCTTAACCATCAATTTTCGTTATCATTCGCGATCTCAATGACAAGCTGAAGATAACAA
Source organism: Dryocola clanedunensis (assembly GCF_038405435.1). GTDB lineage: Bacteria > Pseudomonadota > Gammaproteobacteria > Enterobacterales > Enterobacteriaceae > Dryocola > Dryocola clanedunensis_A. The sequence continues at coordinate 88,156 of NZ_JBBYHZ010000001.1, forward strand.
TGAAAAATACCGTTCAGGGGCTCAGCCCCGCGCTGATTGCCCTGATGTCCGTGGCCACCGGCCTTGCCGTTGCCAGCAACTACTATGCGCAACCTCTGCTCGACACCATCGCCCGCGCCTTTTCTCTTTCCGTCAACCAGGCCGGGTTTATCGTTACCGCCGCCCAGCTGGGCTATGCCGCTGGCCTGCTGCTGCTGGTGCCGCTGGGGGATATGTTTGAACGACGCGGGCTTATCGTCTTTATGACGCTGCTGGCCGCGGGCGGCATGCTGATCACCGCCACCAGCCAGACGCTGCCGATGATGATCCTGGGTACCGCGCTCACCGGCCTGTTCTCCGTCGTCGCGCAGATCCTCGTGCCGCTTGCGGCTCACCTCGCGGAACCGGCTAAGCGTGGCAAAGTCGTGGGGACCATTATGAGCGGCCTGCTGCTGGGGATCCTGCTGGCGCGTACCGTCGCGGGCCTGCTGGCAAGCCTGGGCGGCTGGCGCACGGTTTACTGGGTTGCCAGCGTGCTGATGGTTATTATGGCCGTCGCCCTGTGGCGCGGTCTGCCAACCGTGAAGCAGGAAAACCATCTGAATTATCCGCAGCTTCTGGGTTCCGTGTTCAGCCTGTTTATCAAAGACAGCCTGCTGCGCACCCGTGCCCTGCTCGGCTGCCTCACCTTCGCCAACTTCAGCATTCTGTGGACCTCGATGGCGTTCCTGCTGGCTTCTCCGCCGTTTAACTTCTCCGAAGGCGTCATCGGGCTGTTTGGCCTGGCGGGCGCGGCGGGCGCGCTGGGAGCGCGACCTGCGGGAGGATTTGCCGATAAGGGCAAGGCGCATCTCACCACAACCGTTGGTCTGGTGCTGCTGCTGCTCTCATGGATTGCCACCGCATTGGGCCAGTATTCGGTGATCGCGCTGATTATCGGTATTCTCGTCCTGGATCTGACCGTGCAGGGCGTTCATATCACCAACCAGACCGTGATTTACCGCATGATGCCGGAAGCCCGCAACCGCCTGACGGCTGGCTACATGACCAGCTATTTTATCGGCGGCGCCGCAGGGTCACTAATTTCAGCAAGTGCTTACCAACATGCTGGCTGGAATGGCGTTTGTGCGGCGGGCGCGATTATGGCCCTACTAAACCTGGTAGTCTGGTGGCGCGGCTACCACCGCCAGGAGGGCTGCCAATAATCCTTTACAACCCTTGTGGACAAACAAGGGTGTTAAGGCCTGGGGCAGTCTGGTAAGGTTGTCCCAGATTATTAATTCGAGTGACATTCACGCCGGTTATTTATAAAAATTTAATATGGACAGTCCCGCGACAATTTCAAACGACAATCATCAGCACGAAGCGACCTGGGTTGAGGGGCTAAAAGACAGTTTACCCATCGTCATCAGTTACCTCCCCGTGGCCTTTGCCTTCGGTCTGAACGCCACTAAGCTGGGTTTTACCCCGCTCGAAAGCCTGTTTTTCTCCTGCATTATTTACGCTGGCGCCAGCCAGTTTGTGATCACCGCGCTGCTGGCGGCGGGAAGCTCCCTGTGGGTGGCTGCCCTGACCGTAATGGCGATGGACGTCCGCCACGTGCTTTACGGCCCCTCGCTACGCCAGCGAATCACTAAAACGCTCAGCAGGCCCAAAACGGCAGTCTGGGCGTTCGGGCTGACGGACGAGGTGTTTGCCGCTGCCACCGCGAAGCTGGTGCGCGATAACCGCCGCTGGAGCGAAAACTGGATGATCGGCATCGCCTTCAGCTCCTGGTTTTCCTGGGTGCTCGGTACGGCGCTCGGCTCCTGGTCCGGCAATGGCCTGCTCGATAGCTTCCCAGCTGTGGAGGCCGCATTAAGCTTTATGCTTCCCGCGCTGTTCCTGAGCTTCCTGCTCGCCTCGTTCCAGCGTAAGCAGTCCTGGACCGTTACCGCCGCCCTGGCGGGTGCCCTGCTCGGCGTGACGCTGGTGTCGATACCCGCCGCGATTCTGGCCGGTATCGTCTGCGGCTGCCTGGCCGCCGTGATCCAGGCGTTTTATCAGGAGGAGGCGTAATGAGCACCCAGGTTCTGCTACTCGGCCTGCTGGTCGGCTTAGCCAACTATTTATTCCGCTATTTACCCCTTCGTCTGCGTGCAAACGCCACTCGCCCCGCTAAGCGCGGCGCCACCGGTGTGCTGCTGGATAGCATCGGCATCGCCTCAATCTGCGCGCTGCTGGTGGTCTCCTGCGCCCCGGAAATCATGCAGGACGGCAGGCGGCTACTGCCGACGCTGGTCGGTTTTGCGGTCCTCGGCGTGAGCTTTTATAAGACTCGTAGCATTATCATTCCTACGCTTCTCAGCGCTCTGGGTTATGGATTAGCCTGGAAACTCATGATGGTGTTATAGACCCGGCGGATAAAAAATCCCTGAACAATAGATTTACTTTATTTGTCACCATCGTTACTATATCGGCTGCAACTAATGAGGTTATGCCAAAATGGATAGTTCGTTTACGCCCATTGAACAAATGCTAAAATTTCGCGCCAAGCGCCATCAGGACTTCCCGTACCAGGAGATCCTGCTGACCCGTCTGTGTATGCACATGCAGGGTAAGCTGCTGGAAAACCGCAATAAAATGCTGAAGGCTCAGGGGATTAACGAAACGTTGTTTATGGCGTTAATCACTCTTGAGTCCCAGGAAAACCACAGCATTCAGCCCTCTGAGCTAAGCTGTGCGTTGGGATCGTCCCGTACTAACGCGACGCGCATCGCCGACGAGCTGGAAAAACGCGGCTGGATTGAACGCCGTGAAAGCGACAACGACCGTCGCTGCCTGCATCTGCAGCTGACCGATAAAGGTCATGAATTCCTGCGCCAGGTGCTGCCGCCGCAGCATAACTGTCTGCACGAGCTGTGGTCATCCCTGAGCGGCTCTGAAAAAGAACAGCTGGAAGCCATCACCCGCAAGCTGCTGACTCGTCTGGACAAAATGGACGTAGACCAGACCATGCTGGAAGCCGTTCGCTGACAGGAAGCGTCAGACTCGATTAAGCATCCCGGAAAACAGATAACTATAGAGGCCAGCAACTCCATTGCTGGCCTCTATGCACTAACGGGTCAGCAAAGCTGACCATAATAATAATAAGTTTGGAGATTAGCATGAGCGCACATGCGGAGCATGAAACCCCGCAGCAACCGGTAAACAACAAGAAGGGCAAGCGTAAAACCGCCCTTCTGCTGTTGACCTTGCTCTTCGTCATTATTGCCGTGGCATATGGGATTTACTGGTTCTTAGTTTTACGCCATTACGAAAACACGGACGATGCGTACGTCGCCGGAAACCAGGTACAGATCATGTCCCAGGTATCAGGTAGCGTCACCAAAGTCTGGGCTGACAATACTGATTTTGTAAAACAGGGTGATGTGCTGGTCACGCTTGACCAGGCCGACGCCCAGCAGGCGTTCGACAAGGCGCAGACCGTGCTGGCCTCCAGCGTGCGTCAGACGCGCCAGCAGATGATCAACAGCAAGCAGTATCAGGCCAACATTGAGCTGAAAAAGACCGCGCTGACCCAGGCGCAAAGCGACCTGAACCGTCGTATACCTTTAGGCAGCGCAAACCTGATTGGCCGTGAAGAGCTGCAGCACGCCCGTGACACCGTGGCATCCGCTCAGGCTGCGCTGGACGTTGCCGTTCAGCAGTACAACGCCAACCAGGCAATGATCCTCGGAACGAAACTGGAAGAGCAGCCCAACGTGAAGCAGGCCGCCGCCGAGTTGCGTAACGCGTGGATGGCCCTGCAGCGGACCAAAATCGTCAGCCCGATGACCGGCTATGTCTCCCGCCGTGCGGTGCAGGTTGGCGCGCAAATCAGCCCAACCACGCCTCTGATGGCCATCGTGCCGGCCAGCGGCCTGTGGGTTGATGCCAACTTTAAAGAAACCCAGCTGGCCCACATGCGTATTGGCCAGTCCGCTACCGTCGTCAGTGATATTTACGGCGACAACGTAGAATACACCGGCAAGGTCGTCGGCCTGGATATGGGGACCGGCAGCGCCTTCTCCTTACTGCCAGCCCAGAACGCCACCGGTAACTGGATCAAAGTGGTTCAGCGTCTGCCGGTGCGTATCGAGCTGGATGCAAAACAGCTTGAGCAACATCCGCTGCGTATCGGCCTGTCGACCTTAGTCACCGTGAACACCACGGATCGCGAAGGCAGCATGCTGTCAAGCAAGACCCGTAACTCACCGGTTTACGAAAGTAACGCCCGTGAACTGGATCTGGCGCCGGTAGACAAGCTGATTAACCAGATTATCCAGGCGAATGCGGGTTAATAAAGCGGAGGTTGTATGGCACAGCAAAAACCGCTAGAAGGAGCCCAGCTGGTCATCATGACCATCGCGCTGTCTCTGGCAACCTTTATGCAGGTGCTGGACTCCACCATCGCCAACGTGGCGATCCCGACCATTGCCGGGAACCTTGGCTCGTCCCTGAGCCAGGGGACATGGGTTATCACCTCCTTCGGGGTGGCGAACGCCATCTCGATCCCGCTCACCGGCTGGCTGGCTAAACGCTTCGGCGAAGTGAAGCTGTTCCTGTGGTCGACCATCCTGTTTGTTATCGCCTCCTGGGCGTGCGGCGTCTCCAGTAGCCTTGAGATGCTGATCTTCTTCCGCGTCCTGCAGGGGATTGTCGCCGGGCCGCTGATCCCACTGTCGCAAAGCCTGTTATTAAGCAACTACCCGCCAGCCAAACGCAGCATCGCGCTGGCGATGTGGTCGATGACGGTCATCGTTGCGCCGATCTTCGGGCCGATCCTCGGCGGCTACATCAGCGATAACTACCACTGGGGCTGGATCTTCTTTATCAACGTGCCGATTGGCGCGGTCGTGGTGCTGATGACGCTGCAAACGCTGCGGGGCCGGGAAACGCGAACCGAAAACCGGCGTATCGACGCCATCGGCCTTGCGCTGCTGGTCGTGGGGATTGGTAGCCTGCAGGTGATGCTCGACCGGGGTAAAGAGCTGGACTGGTTTAACTCAACGGAAATCATCGTGCTGACCATCGTCGCGGTGGTGGCGATAAGCTTCCTGATTGTCTGGGAGCTGACGGACGATAACCCGATAGTTGACCTGTCGCTGTTTAAGTCGCGAAACTTTACCATCGGCTGCCTGTGTATCAGCCTTGCCTACATGCTCTACTTCGGCGCGATTGTTCTGCTGCCGCAGCTGCTGCAGGAGGTATACGGCTACACGGCGACCTGGGCGGGTCTGGCTTCTGCGCCGGTCGGCATTCTGCCGGTACTGCTGTCGCCGATCATCGGGCGCTTTGCGCACAAGCTCGATATGCGGCGGCTGGTGACGTTCAGCTTTATCATGTACGCGGTCTGTTTCTACTGGCGCGCGTATACCTTCGAGCCGGGGATGGACTTTGGCGGATCGGCGTGGCCGCAGTTTATTCAGGGCTTCGCGGTGGCGTGCTTCTTTATGCCGCTGACGACCATTACGCTGTCCGGCCTGCCGCCTGAACGTCTGGCGGCGGCATCAAGCCTGTCGAACTTCACCCGAACGCTGGCTGGCTCTATCGGTACGTCGATAACCACCACGCTGTGGACTAACCGGGAGTCTCTGCATCATGCACAGCTCACGGAGTCGGTCACGCCGTTTAACCAGAATGCCGTGCAGATGTACAACGATCTGCAGAATCTGGGAATGTCGACACAGCAGGCGTCCGGCTTCATTGCCCAGCAGATCACAAGCCAGGGGCTGATTATCTCGGCAAACGAGATTTTCTGGGTCTCCGGCGGCGTGTTCATTCTGCTGCTGGGGCTGGTCTGGTTCGCCAAACCGCCGTTTGGTGCAGGCGGCGGCGCAGGTGGTGCGCACTAAAACTATCGGGTAGCGCTCGCTTACCCGAACTACAAAAACAGCCGTAGGGTGGATCGCCTTTGCCCCCTATGGCTGTTTCTCAGCACAGGTTGTCAGTTTTGCGCCAGTAATCTCCCCGGCGAGTTGTCAGGATAAAGCCTGACCCGAGCAAAGGAGACTCCACATGCTGCAAGACCCGTCGCAAAAATACCTTCCGCATCCACCGGTTAATCTGCCGGATCGCCAGTGGCCGAACCAACAGCTGACCCATGCTCCGCGATGGCTTTCCACCGACCTGCGCGACGGCAACCAGGCGCTGGCTGAACCGATGGACAGCGCGCGCAAACTGCGCTTCTGGGAACTGCTGCTCAAATGCGGTTTTAAAGAGATCGAGGTAGCGTTCCCTTCCGCTTCGGAAACGGATTTTCAGTTTGTGCGCCAGCTGATTGAAGAGCGCCGCATTCCGGAAGACGTCACCATCCAGGTGCTGACCCAGGCGCGCAGCGATCTTATCGAGCGCACCTTTGCGGCATTGCAGGATGCCCACCGCGCAACCGTGCATCTTTATAACGCCACCGCCCCGCTCTTCCGCCGCCTGGTGTTCCGCCAGAGCAAAGAGGAGATCGTTCAGCTTGCGGTCAGCGCCACACGCCAGATCCGCGCCCTGTGTGAAGCTCATCCGCAAACGCAGTGGAGCTATGAATACTCCCCGGAAACGTTTTGCTTTACTGAGCCTGACTTCGCCCTGCAAATTTGCGAAGCGGTAGCGGACGTCTGGGAACCCTGCGCCGAACGGCCAATGATAATCAACCTGCCAGCGACGGTAGAGGTTAATACGCCGAACGTCTATGCCGATCAGATCGAATATTTTTGCCGCCGCTTCTCACGGCGTAATGCCGTGTGCATCAGCGTACATCCCCATAACGACCGGGGCAGCGGCGTCGCCAGCGCGGAGCTTGCCATCCTGGCCGGAGCCGATCGCGTGGAAGGCTGCTTATTCGGTAACGGCGATCGCACCGGGAACGTCTGCCTGGTGACCATGGCGATGAACCTCTACAGCCAGGGGATATCGCCCCGGCTCGACTTCAGCGATATGAAGCAGGTCGTCGAAGTTGCCGAACAATGTAATCAGCTGCCCGTCCATCCTCGCCATCCCTACGCCGGGAAGCTGGCCTTTACGGCCTTTTCCGGTTCGCATCAGGACGCCATCAAAAAAGGGTTTACCGCGCGCCAGCAGGCATCCAGTTTACGCTGGGAAATGCCGTATCTGCCCGTCGACCCGAACGATATCGGCTGCAGCTACGAAGCGGTGATCCGCGTTAACAGCCAGTCCGGAAAAAGCGGCGCGGCGTGGATGCTGGAGCAGAATCACGGCCTGATGCTGCCGCGCGCTTTGCAGCAGGATTTCAGCCGTCACGTACAGGCGCGAACCGATCGCGACGGAAACGAGATGACGCTGGCCGCTATCTGGCAGCTGTTCCGCGAGCTGTACGGGCCTCACAAGCTCGCCGGACGGCAGCTGCTGGATTACCGCAGCGAAAGTCAGGGAGAGGGCCTGCTGTCGCTACAGGTGCGTATTCAGATGGAAGCTGGCGTCATTACGCTTCAGGGAAAAGGAAATGGTCTGCTGTCCGCCGCCGCCGATGCTCTGCAGAGCCGGTTTAACGTCGCGTTCGCCATTGAGGACTACCATGAACACACGCTCGGCAGGCACAGCGAGAGCCGTTCAGCGGCCTATATCCGCTGCACCTTCGCCAAAGGCGAAAGCCGCTGGGGCGTGGGTATCGATAACGACGTGGCGCGGGCTTCGCTTCAGGCGTTGCTTAACGCACTGCCGTCAGACGATCGGTTCTGATGGAAGTAGTCGCCGGGGGAAACGCCGAGGGTGCGACGGAACATGGCGCTGAACGCGCTGTGGCTCTCGTAGCCTAAATCCAGCGCTACCCGCAATACGGACTGGCCCTGGGCAAGGCGGCTCAGGGCTTCCATCAGCCGCGCCCGCCGTACCCACTCGCTGAACGCCAGCCCGGTTTGCTGACGGAAATGCCGCAGCAGGGTTCTTTCACTGATATTGAGCAGCCCGGCGGCCAGCGCCGTGCTCCACATTTTGCCGGGTTCATCCTGGATCTGACGACAAAGCGCCAGTAAGGCCGCCGATGCCGGTTCAGGAAGATTAAACGGCAGCACCGTCATCACGCGGATCTCATCGAGGATCAGCTCATAGATCCGCTCTTCCCTGCTCCCGGCCGCGTAGCTTTCGGGCAGCGTCAGCGAGCTGATAATAAGCTCACGCAGCAAGTCTGATATTTGCACCACCTGGCAAACCGAAGGCAGGTCCGCCCGCGCAAAGGGGTCGATGAACAACGTTCGGGCTGCGACATGCCCCGTCACCTGAAAGCGATGCCGCGTACCCGCAGGCAGCCACACGCCGCGGCTTGGTGGCACCACCCAGTATCCCTGCTCCGTTTCAACTCGTACCACGCCGCTGAGCGCGTGCAGAAGCTGCGCGCAATCGTGGCTGTGCCATGGCTCCGTAGCGCCGTGAGGATAGTCATGGGCGAACGGCACCAGCGGGCGTGTGGCAAAGTTGAACTGGAGAGTGGTGGACATAATTTTTATTTCTTTATCAAAAAGGAGCCGTCAGGCTCCTTTTGTCGACAAGCTATGTCTACTGCTAAATGTGCAGCTCTTTCAGCTTCTCTTTCGGCAGCGCCAGTTCGTCATTGCTGTTGACGCTCACGCCGTGCTCAATGATATGGCGCGCAATGTCCTGTGCTTCCTGCAACGAGTGCATATGGTAAGTGCCACACTGGTAGACGTTCAGCTCAGGGATCTGGTTCTGCTCTTTGACCTTCAGCACGTCTTCCATTGCCGCTTTCCATGCTTCGGCAACGCGGGTTTCGTCCGGCACGCCAATCAGGCTCATGTAAAAGCCGGTGCGGCAGCCCATCGGCGAAATGTCGATGATCTCAACGCCGTTACCGTTCAGGTGATCGCGCATGAAACCTGCAAACAGGTGCTCAAGCGTATGGATCCCTTTTTCCGGCATCACTTCCTTGTTCGGGACACAAAAGCGCAGGTCGAATACGGTGATGGTATCGCCGCTCGGTGTGTGCATCGTTTTGGCTACACGTACTGCTGGCGCGCCCATGCGGGTGTGGTCGACTGTGAAACTATCCAACAATGGCATCTGGTCACCTCCGATAAGTGAATTTTTTTAAAATAAAATGAACCATTCTTCCCGGCACGCGTCTGAGTATATGAAAGACGCGCATTTGTTATCATCATCCCTGTCTTCAGAGATGAATATTTTGGCCACATTGATTGTGGCCATTTTCTTTTCTACCGCGACTGTTTCTCAAGCCATGTCTCAAACGGCTCGCTGTCCCCGGCTTCGATATCACGCTGACGCTGCCATGAAGCATCGTGCTCCTGCTGCAGAACTTCAGTGGTCAAAATCTCCAGCGGTTCGCTGATGAGCTGCTGACGATACTGCTCCGCAAGCGCAAGCCCCGTCCCGCCAATGCCATTATCAATCATAGACCGCAGAATGCGGGCTGAATACGTCAGCTCCGGATCGTCAAAGCAGGCGACAAGCTCATCGCACACCTTCTGATAATCGTCGTTACCCGCGATGCCGTCCAGCGTTTGAGCAACCCGACGTAAATCAGCGAACAGGTCTTTGCCCACCTGCGACAGCGGATGCTGGGCAGTTTCACAGCCCATACCCAGCGTCAGGCCAGGCTTGCGCCCTTCCAGAATCACGCGGTTCCAGTTTGTGCGGGTGCAGAGTAGTTCGTCGCTGCTCATTTCCGGCGCGTCGGCCAGCACGCACCAGATCATAAACAGATCGAGGAAGCGAATCTGCTGCTCGTCCATGCCAATGGCGGAGAACGGGTTGATATCAAGCGAACGCACTTCAATGTATTCGATGCCGCCGCGCAGCAGCGCGTCAGACGGAGACTCGTCTTTCGCCGTCACGCGTTTCGGGCGAATCGGCGCGTAGAGTTCGTTTTCAATCTGCAGCACGTTGGTGTTGATTTGCAGACGCTTACCGTCTTTCTCGAGGCCAAGCTGCGCATACTCTTCAGACGGCGTTTTAATCGCTTTCTTCAGCCCTTCAACATAGGTATGGAGATCGTTGAAGGTGATGCCCAGATTGCTTTGCGATTTGTTGGTATAGCCCAGATCGCTTAAGCGCAGCGACGTGGCATACGGCAGGTAATTCATGCCGCATTCGGTTTTCTCAAACGGCAGCGTGCTTTCTTTCCCTTGCAGGAAAGAGGAGCAAATCGCCGGCGAGGCGCCGAACAGGTACGGAATAACCCAACCAAACCGGTAGTAGTTACGGATCAGACGGAAGTAGCCCGCAGAGATCTCTTCTTTCCCGCTTTCGGCATCTTTAATGCCCAACCTTGCCTGCCAGAATTCCAGCGGCAGCGAGAAGTTATAATGCACGCCGGAGATGGTCTGCATCAGCGCGCCGTAGCGGTTCTTCAGCCCTTCACGATACAGCGTTTTAAGACGGCCAGTGTTAGACGAGCCGTACTGCGCCAGCTCAATGTTCTGACCATCGTCGATATAGCACGGCATGCTCAGCGGCCACATGCGCTCTTCGCCCAGTTCACGGGCCACATGGCGATGGATATCGCGCATGAAAGTGAGCATATGGTCGATGTCACCGTCCACTGGCGTAATAAATTCCAGCAGGGCTTCGGCGAAGTCCGTGGTGATCCATTTATGTGTCAGCGCTGAGCCGAGTGTTTCCGGGTGACCTGTCGTTGCCAGTTCGCCCGTTGGCGTGACTCGCAGTGTTTCGCGTTCAAGACCGCGACAAATGCCCTTTACTGCCTGAGGATGCTTTTCCAGCCAGGCCAGCGCCTGTGATACGTCCGGGATCAAATTGACCTCCCGCCTGTCGAATTCATTTTTATTAAGCATAATTGTTTTAGCGGGCTTCCGTACTCTCGCACCACGCAATTATTGCCACCACGCCATGCCTTGTACCGTTGCAGCCGCGACAACGATGTAGCGTAACGCTTTACCAAGGCACAAAAAAAAGATTACCGGTCCCCATGCCAGACGTAACCATCCGGCAAGCAGACACAAAAGGTCGCCAATCAGCGGCAACCAACTCAGTAATAAAGCAGCCGGGCCGAATCGGGTCAGCCAGGCGGTCGCTTTTCCCTGCCAGCGAGACTGCGCACGCTGCGGAAAAAAACGACCCAGAATAACGTTAGTTAGCCCCCCGAGGCTATTACCCATTGTTGCTATTAACACTAGCAACCAGGTGGGGCCTGCGCCGCCAATCAATAACGCGACCAGTACGGCCTCGGAGCTGCCGGGCAGTAAGGTCGCGCTCAGGAAACTGCTGGTAAACAGCGAACCCAGTGACAGCAGTTCATTCACAGTAAGCGAACGTCCACAGCGGCCATGCCTGCCGCGCGAGCCGCTTCCAGACCAAAATCAGCGTCTTCAAACACCACGCACTTCCCGGGCGGTACGCCCATAAGCTCAGCGCACTTCAGGAAAGTGTCCGGATAAGGTTTGTGATGTTTAACATGATCGGCGGCGACAACCGCAGAGAAATAGTGGCGCAGGCCAAGGTGGTTAAGCAGCGCTTCGGCGATATCGCTCTCGCTGCCTGTGCCCACCGACATTGGACGACGGCCATGCCAGGCCTTCACCACCTCGATAAGCGGCAAAGGACGCACGGTGTCGAGCAGCATAGCTCTGACGGCCTGGGTCTTTTCCTGCGCTAAATGATGGGGGTCAAGGTCAGCCTGATGTGATTCGATAATGGCCTGAGCAATGCGCCAGGTGGGTGAGCCGTTTAGCGCCACCATCGCCTGCTCGTCAAACGTCATGCCGTAGCGGGACAGCGTCTCACGCCATGCCTTACGGTGTGTCGGTTCGGTATCGAGGATGGTGCCGTCCATATCGAAAATAAGCCCGTCGTAACGTTCGTACATCTCATCCCTCGCATAGCCAAATATCAAGGCGTTACTTTAGCGTAAACAGGGATATTTGTCGCTTTTTGTCATGAGGGGAAGAGTTGAACGTCAGAACGATGTTGAGAACAAGGGGGGAAAGACAATGGTGCATCCGGGAGGATTCGAACCTCCGACCGCTCGGTTCGTAGCCGAGTACTCTATCCAGCTGAGCTACGGATGC
>NZ_JBBYHZ010000001.1:100259-679090 GCF_038405435.1 Dryocola clanedunensis
TATGGTGCATCCGGGAGGATTCGAACCTCCGACCGCTCGGTTCGTAGCCGAGTACTCTATCCAGCTGAGCTACGGATGCAAAATGGCGGTGAGGCGGGGATTCGAACCCCGGATGCAGCTTTTGACCGCATACTCCCTTAGCAGGGGAGCGCCTTCAGCCTCTCGGCCACCTCACCACACGCCTCTTTCGAGTCGTACCGCTGAACTTGTTTCTGCTCATCGGCACTGCGTGGCGCACATATTACTTTCCCGCACTTATAAGTCAAACAATTTTTCCCGACTCGTAATCAATTGCACAATTCCCATGCAATTCGCGTAATTTGAAGGCAAAAAGAGTGTTTTATCAACAGGCAAGATATGAGAAACGGGAAGAAATGCAGATACTGCTCAGTAAGAAAAATTCGGGAAGCGACAGGTTAAAACGAACAAAGAGGGAGAAAACGGGGAAATGCGGAAGATGAAAGAGAGCGCCTCGCCAGCAGCTGGCGAGACGCAGTAACTTTAGTAACTCGTTTGTTGCGATTTTTCAGCCTGGATACGTTGGTAGATCTCTTCACGGTGTACAGAGACTTCCTTCGGGGCGTTCACACCAATACGGACCTGGTTGCCTTTAACCCCTAGTACTGTCACTGTCACCTCATCCCCAATCATGAGGGTCTCACCAACTCGACGAGTCAGAATAAGCATTCTTTGCTCCTTGAAAGATTAAAAGAGTCGGGTCTGTGCGTATCCCGGCATTATCCATCATATAACGCCAAAAAGTAAGCGATGACAAACACATATGTGTAAGCAGTCACGGCATTACATTCTGTTATGACTAAGTTTAGCCGATATACACAACTTCAACCTGACTTTATCATTATTGATAATGTGTAGATGAACGAGCGCCAGCTCACAAAACGGAGCGGGCGCACGCCTCTACTTTATAGTGACTTAAAGTTTAGCCGCGACCCAGGCTTCTATGCCAGACAGCGCGCCAGGCAAGGCTTGAGCGTCTGTACCACCCGCTTGAGCCATGTCCGGACGACCACCACCTTTGCCTCCAACCTGCTGCGCAACCATCCCCACCAGCTCCCCGGCCTTAACGCGGTCGGTCACATCTTTGGAGACACCAGCAATCAGAGAAACCTTACCTTCTGACACGGTGGCCAGAACGATTACCGCTGAGCCAAGCTGATTTTTCAGGTCATCGACCATCGTACGCAACATCTTAGGTTCAACGTTGCTCAGTTCGCTCACCAGCAGTTTCACGCCCTTCACTTCTGTTGCTTTGCTGGAAAGGTTTGCGCTCTCCTGCGAAGCCTGCTGCTCTTTTAACTGCTGCAATTCTTTTTCCAGCTGGCGGGTGCGTTCCAGCACCGAACGCACCTTCTCGTTCAGGTTCTGGCTGTCGCCCTTCAGCAGGTGTGCAATCTCGTGTAGCTGATCGCTCTGCGCGTGCAGGCTGTTCAGCGCACCTTCCCCCGTTACCGCTTCGATACGGCGTACGCCCGCGGCAGTGCCAGATTCAGCCACAATGCGGAAAAGACCGATATCACCGGTACGGCTGGCGTGAGTACCGCCACACAGCTCGGTTGAGAAGTCGCCCATGCTCAACACGCGAACGTGATCGTCATATTTCTCACCGAACAGCGCCATAGCCCCCTTCGCTTTAGCCGCTTCGAGATCCATAACGTTGGTTTCGACCGGCAGATTGCGACGAATCTGAGCGTTAACGATATCTTCGACAGCGCGAACTTCGCTCGGCTTCATCGCTTCAAAATGGGAGAAGTCGAAGCGCAGGCCTTTGTCGTTGACCAGAGAACCTTTCTGCGCAACGTGCGTGCCCAACACCTGACGCAGCGCCGCATGCAGCAGGTGCGTTGCAGAGTGGTTCAGACGGATACGCGCGCGGCGCTCCTCGTCAACTTCAGCCTTAACGCTGTCGCCTACTTTCAGCACGCCGCTCGCCAGTTTGCCCAGATGCCCGATGGCCTGGCCGTATTTCTGGGTGTCGCTGACGGTGAAGTCGATACCGTTGCCTTTGATGGCGCCTTTGTCACCCACCTGGCCGCCGGATTCGCCGTAGAATGGTGTTTCGTTCAGCACCACGACCGCATCCTGTCCCGCTGAAATCTGCTCAACGGCTTTGCCGTCAACAAACAGTGCGGTGACCTTCGCCGTCAGATCGAGCTGATCGTAGCCTTTGAAGGCGGATGGCGTATCAACGCGGATCATGCTGTTGTAGTCCGCGCCGAAACCGCTGGATTCGCGCGCGCGACGGCGCTGCTCTTCCATTGCGGTTTCAAAACCAGCTTCGTCTACTTTCAGATTGCGCTCACGGCAAACGTCCGCCGTCAGATCGACCGGGAAGCCGTAGGTGTCATACAGACGGAAAGCCGTTTCGCCGTCCAGCGTATCGCCTTTCAGGTTTGCCAGCTCTTCATCCAGCAGGGCCAGACCGCGCTCAAGCGTGCGGGCAAACTGCTCTTCTTCGGTTTTCAGAACCTGCTCAACCAGCGCCTGCTGGCCTTTCAGCTCATCGCCCGCAGAGCCCATAACCTCAACCAGCGGCCCCACCAGCTTGTAGAAGAAGGTGTCTTTCGCGCCCAGCATGTTGCCGTGGCGGATAGCGCGGCGAATAATGCGGCGCAGCACGTAACCGCGACCTTCGTTGGACGGCGTAACGCCATCGGCAACCAGGAAGGCGCAGGAACGGATATGGTCGGCAATAACGCGCAGGGACTTGCTGCTCAGGTCAGTCGCACCGGTGACTTTTGCAACGGACTGGATAAGCTTGCTGAACAGGTCGATTTCATAGTTGGAGTTAACGTGCTGCAGCACCGCCGCAATACGCTCCAGCCCCATGCCGGTATCAACCGATGGCTTAGGCAGCGGCAGCATAGTGCCATCCTGCTGACGGTTGAACTGCATGAAGACGATGTTCCAGATTTCAATATAACGGTCGCCGTCTTCTTCGGCGCTGCCCGGAGGGCCGCCCCAGATGTGATCGCCATGATCGAAGAAAATTTCGGTGCACGGGCCGCAAGGACCGGTGTCGCCCATCTGCCAGAAGTTGTCAGACGCATAGGCCGCGCCTTTGTTGTCGCCGATGCGAATAATACGCTCGCGCGGCACGCCCACTTCTTTTTCCCAGATTTCAAAAGCTTCGTCATCGGTTTCGTACACGGTCACCCACAGACGCTCTTTTGGCAGGTTAAACCACTGCTCGCCGGTCAGCAGTTCCCAGGCGAAGTTAATTGCGTCGTGTTTGAAGTAGTCCCCGAAGCTGAAGTTGCCCAGCATTTCGAAGAAGGTATGGTGACGTGCGGTGTAACCGACGTTTTCCAGATCGTTATGTTTACCACCCGCACGGACGCAACGCTGTGACGTTGTGGCGCGGGAATAGTTACGCTTGTCGAGGCCCAGGAATACATCCTTGAACTGGTTCATCCCGGCGTTAGTAAACAGAAGGGTCGGGTCGTTATTCGGCACCAGAGAGCTGCTCGCTACAACCTGGTGACCTTTACTATGGAAAAAGTCGAGAAACGCCTGACGGATCTCAGCGGTGCTCTTGCTCATAATTATCCTGAAATCAAGCTAAAGAGGTGTTGCAAACCTGACATTCCCTACAGGGTTACTGAAGCGATGGCAAGCTTACCTGGAAAAAAGTGGGAATAAGATAAGTTTTCTGGTCGGGGAAGTAAAATCCCGTATGTATCTAATCGGTAAAATTTCGGTAGATGGCCTGGATATCTTCCATAAAGAAGCCACGATACATCAGGAAACGCTGCACTTTGGCACGCTCTTTCCATTCTGTCGGCAGCGGATCGCCAAATTTTTTTTCAGCCATTTCTCGAGCCATCGCCTGCCAGTCTACTTCGCACGCCATCATGGCGGCCTCCCCCGTGCCCCGATCGATGCCCTTTTGCTGCAGCTCCTGGCGTATACGCTGCGGCCCGTAGCCTTTACGGCCACGGCTGGCGATAAAGCGGGCGGCAAACTGCGCGTCGTCCAGGAAGCGATGTTCATAGCACCAGGCAATAACCTTTTCGATGTCTTCCGGGGTGAAAACAGGCGGCTCTGCGGTTTGGCTGCCGGGGAAAGTGGGTGCGGCGCTAAGTTTGCGCCTGAGCTCATGCTCGCTGTGATCCCGCATCGCAAGAACACGGGTGGCTTTGTCGAGTAAGCGCGCGTAGGCGCTGCGTTTTGGAGAGGAGGATTCAGACATAGGCTATAAACTGCGGGAATTGAGCGCTAAATGCAACAAGGGCCGCATTTAGCGGCCCTGTTTTTCATCAGAAATCTTCGTTGGTTTCAGCGACATTTTTGTCGTGATCGTCAACGACGAAATCTGGCGTACCGTCCTGGTTGTTCAACAGCATTTCGCGCAGTTTTTTCTCGATCTCTGCGGACATTGGCTTGTTCTCTTTCAGGAAGTTGCTGGCATTCGCTTTACCCTGGCCGATTTTCTCGCCGTTGTAGCTGTACCACGCGCCCGCTTTTTCGATGAACTTGTGCTTCACGCCCAGGTCAACCAGCTCGCCGTAGAAGTTAATGCCTTCACCGTACATGATCTGGAATTCAGCCTGCTTGAACGGCGCAGCGATTTTGTTTTTGACCACTTTAACGCGGGTTTCGCTGCCGACCACGTTGTCGCCATCTTTCACCGCGCCAATACGGCGGATATCCAGACGCACGGAAGCGTAGAACTTCAGGGCGTTACCGCCGGTCGTGGTTTCCGGGTTACCGAACATAACGCCAATCTTCATACGAATCTGGTTGATGAAGATAAGCATGGTGTTGGACTGCTTCAGGTTACCGGCCAGCTTACGCATCGCCTGGCTCATCATACGTGCCGCGAGGCCCATGTGAGAGTCACCGATTTCGCCTTCGATTTCCGCTTTCGGCGTCAGGGCCGCCACGGAGTCAACGACGATAACGTCTACCGCACCGGAACGCGCCAGCGCGTCACAGATTTCCAGCGCTTGTTCGCCGGTGTCCGGCTGAGAACACAGCAGGTTGTCGATATCCACACCGAGTTTCTTCGCATAGACCGGGTCCAGCGCGTGTTCCGCATCGATAAACGCACAGGTTTTACCGTCACGTTGTGCGGCGGCGATAACCTGCAGGGTCAGCGTCGTTTTACCTGAAGATTCTGGCCCGTAGATTTCAACGATACGGCCCATTGGCAGGCCACCGGCCCCCAGCGCGATATCCAGTGAAAGTGAACCGGTAGAGATCGTTTCCACGTCCATGGAACGGTCTTCACCCAGGCGCATGATGGAGCCTTTACCGAATTGTTTTTCAATCTGGCCAAGTGCTGCCGCTAACGCCTTCTGTTTGTTTTCGTCGATAGCCATTTTTACTCCTGTCATGCAGGGTGAGCGCTGATGCGCTACGCTGCGTTCGAATACAATTTGTTGAGGCAATTATACTGTATGGTCATACAGTATCAAGCTTATTTTTTAGAAATTCTTCCCACAGGGTTTGCAGGGCATATTCCGTGGATTTACGCCGTATCGCATCCCGGTCACCGTCAAAAAGCTGCTGGCGGGCAATGGTGCCATCCTGCTTCGAGGCGAAGCCAAACCACACCGTGCCTACCGGTTTTTCATCGCTGCCACCGTTGGGACCGGCTATACCGCTGACGGAAATCGCGTAGTCTGCTCCGGCTGCATAAAGCGCGCCCTGCGCCATTTCACGAACCACGGCTTCACTGACCGCGCCATGCGTTTCAAGCGTGCCGCTGTCAACGCCGATCATTTGATGTTTGGCGTCGTTGCTGTATGTCACAAAGCCGCGTTCAAACCAGGCCGAGCTTCCCGACACATCCGTAATGACCTTGGCTATCCATCCGCCGGTACAGGATTCTGCGGTGGTTACGGTAGCCCCCAGCGGGCCTAAAGCCTCGCCTAGTTGATGGCTTAGCTGTCGCAATGTTTTATCCGTCATAGCTGCTCCGATTGTAGTCATGTCGTTTATTACCAGGATAGCACTTTACGGCGCTTTCAGAAGATTACATCACGAAGCCCGAGGACGATTCCAGAAATGAAAAAGGCCAGCAGAAGCTGGCCCGGGGGTTATTTCATGCTGCTGGCAATGGTTTCGACGTTATGTTTGAACGCCATTTCATAGGTCGCAGCCGGGCCGTCTGCGGCAGATAACGCTTCAGGATAAAGCTCCCCGCCCGGCTTCGCTCCGCTGGCTGTGGCAATCTGCTGCACCAGGCGCGGATCGGTCTGATTCTCGATAAAGTAGGTTTTGATCTGCTGTGTCTTGAGCTGCTTAATTAACGCGGCCACGTCGCTGGCGCTGGCCTGAGCTTCCGTCGAGAAACCCACCGGAGCCAGGAACGTTACCCCGTATGCCTTACCAAAGTAGCCAAACGCATCGTGGCTGGTCAGCACATGGCGACGCGCTTTTGGAATTGCTTCGAAGCGCGTTTTCGCCCAGCTATCCAGCAGTTTCAGGCGCGTAATGTACTCTTCACCCCCCTGACGAATCTCCGGCGCGTCCTGTGGGTCGGCAGCAATCAGCGCCTGCATAATATTGCTGGCGTAAATCGAGCCGTTTTCCGCACTGTTCCATGCGTGCGGGTCGGTGATGGTTTTCCCGTCTTCTTCCATGCTGCGGGTATCCACCCCCTGAGAAGCAACAACAACTTTGCCTTTATAGCCCGACGCGCTCACCAGCCGGTCCATCCACCCTTCCATACCCAGACCGCTGACGATCACGACATCCGCATGGCTCAGCGCCACGCTGTCTTTCGGGGACGGCTCAAAGCTGTGCGGGTCGCCGTCTGGTCCGACAAGGCTCGTCACTTTCACATGCTCGCCTCCCACCTGCTTTGCCATATCCGCCAGTACGGTAAAACTGGTTACGACGTTTATTTCTTTCGCCATTGCCGCCTGGCCTGAAACCGCCACGGCTAACGTTAGTGCCATCCCAAAACGTTTCATTTAATCCCCTTGCTGATTGTTAACCCATTCCGGAAGAAGCTCCGAAGTAGCCCACTGCGTGGCCCGAAAAGAAGAGACAGAACGAATGCGCCGCTGGCGGTCAGCACGATAGCAGGCCCGGCAGGCAGCGAGGCGCTGAATGACCAGGCCAGACCAAGCCAGGCGCAGCCCAGGCCGCAAAGCACCGCAATAGCCATTGAACCCGCCAGCGTTTTCGCCCAGCAGCGGGCGGCAACGGCGGGAAGCATCATCAGACCGACGGACATCAACGTGCCGAGTATCTGAAAGCCAGCCACCAGGTTAAGCACCAGCAGTGCCAGAAAAATGCCGTGCAATAGATGAGGAACCAGACGGCCGTTGACCCGCAGAAACGCCCGGTCGAACGTCTCCATGACCAGGCCGCGATAAATTAACGCCAGCAGGATCAGGGTGACGCTGGCAATTATGCCGACAAATATTGTCGCACCACCGTCAACGGCGAGGATGGAACCGAATAACAGATGAAGCAGGTCGACGCTCGAACCACGCAGGGAAATCAGCGTGACGCCCAGAGCCAGGGACCCCAGGTAAAATCCGGCGAAGCTGGCATCTTCTTTAAGATTAGTGCGGGCGCTTACCAGCCCGGAAATTAGCGCCACCGCTACTCCGGCAATAAAGCCGCCAATGCCCATTGCCACCAGCGACATGCCAGCAAGCAGATACCCCACGGCAACCCCCGGCAAAATCGCGTGGGATAAGGCATCACCCACCAGGCTCATCCTGCGCAGCAGCAGGAAGAGCCCCAGCGGAGCCGTGCTCAGCGATAGAGCCAGACAGGCAACCAGCGCCCGGCGCATAAAGCCGTAGTCAATAAACGGCTCGATTAAAAAGTGATAGATCATGCGGATAGCGCCAGATGAGAGCCTGATGACTGGTAACGAGGTAAAACTTGTGACGTTGCTCCCCAGTGCGTGGTTTCAGGGCCAAGCAGCAGAACATCAGGGAAAAAACGCTCTACGAGTTCGTTATCATGCAGCACGGTGATTATCGTCTGCCCCTCCTCGTGCATCTGCCGAATAAGCGTCATCAGGAAGTTTGTGGTCTGCACGTCAATACCGGTGAAAGGCTCATCCAGCAGCACCAGCGGCGCATTCTGGACAAGCAGACGAGCAAAGAGCATGCGCTGGTACTGGCCGCCGGACAGGGTTTCAATGGGCTGCTTCGCCATGGCGCTCAGCCCGACGCGTTCAATAGCCTCCGCCACCCGTAGCCTGCACCGATGGGTAAGGCCGGAAAAAATGCTCCGCGCGGGCCAGCTTCCCATGCTCACCACGTCGTAAACCGTCGCCGGGAACTGGCGATCCATTTCGGCAAGCTGCGGCAGCCAGGCCACGCGTGGCATGGCCCCGCGGGTATAAATGACCTTCCCGGAGACGGGAGCCTGAAGCCGAATCAGCGTTTTCAGCAGCGTCGATTTTCCCGTGCCGTTCGCGCCGATCACCGCCGTCATGCCGCCCGCGTGAAAGGTACCGGATAGCGCGGGAGCGACCGCCCTGCCCTGATAGCCCGGCACAACCCGTTCAAGCTCGATCATGGCAGCGCAACCGCCCATAAAACAGCCAGCCAAAGGCAGCCCAGCACGAGGAGAATCCCCCCGGCACGCAGCAGCGCGGAGGCGGAGAAAAGCGTTGAGGGATGGGGTAAAGCCATGGGAGCACACTCAAATTGATTTGTTATAACATAACATAAACCAGCCTGAGCAACTTGTAAATTGCGGAGTTAAACCAAAGCTAAACCGGCGGCAACATGGCCGCCGGAAAAAGAACGCGTCCCGGAACGGGGCGGGCTAATTACTGAACGCGCGCCAGCGCAACCGCCTGGCCAAGCTGCCAGACTGCCATCGCGTAGTGCGTGCTGTGGTTATAGCGGGTGATAGTGTAGAAGTTCGGCATGCCGTACCAGTACTGATAGCGGTCGCCCATATCCAGACGCAGAAGGCTGGCTTCCTGATGGTCGCCCAGCGAACTCTGCGGCGTCAGGCCGGACTGCTGCAGTGCAGAGACTGAGTATTTGGTTTTGAAACCATCCGCCAGCCCCGGCACCTGCCCGTTTGCCGGTACCGCAACCAGATCGCCCTTCACCCAGCCGTGGCCTTTGAAGTAGTTCGCCACGCTGCCGATGGCATCTTCCGGATCCCACAGGTTAACGTGGCCGTCGCCGTTGAAATCAACCGCGTACTCTTTGAAAGAAGAAGGCATAAACTGGCCGTAGCCCATGGCGCCCGCGAAGGAACCTTTAAGCGCCAGCGGGTCATCCCCTTCGTTACGCGCCATGATCAGGAAGGTTTCCAGCTCGCTTGCAAAGTACTGCGCGCGGCGTGGATAAGCGAACGCCAGGGTAGACAGCGCATCAATAATGCGGGTTTTACCCATCACGCGGCCCCAGCGGGTTTCCACGCCGATAATCCCGACGATGATTTCAGGCGGTACGCCGTAGACCTGGAAAGCGCGCTTGAGCGCATCATCATACTGGTTCCAGAAAGCCACGCCGTTTTGCACGTTATCAGGCGTGATAAATTTAGCGCGGTAGCGCAGCCATGCACCGTTCGGGCCCGGAGGCGGTGCAGTAGTCGGCGCCTGCTGATCCATCAGGCGCAGCACGTAGTTCAGTTTTTTAGTCTGCGAAAAGACTTCATGCAGCTGCTGGCGATCGAAGCCGTGCTCGCTGACCATCTTGTCGATAAATTTTTCAGCTTCCGGGTTGTAGGCAAAATCCCCGGTTTGCATAAAAACATCATGCTGCGGCTGCAGCAGGAAACCACCGGATGGCGCACCAGCCGTCTGCTGACTCTGCGTCTCGGTTTTCGGCTTGCTGCTACAAGCGCTGAGTAATACAAGAAGAGGGAGAAGTGCTGCTGAATAACGCATGGGCGGTGATATCCGTATGTCTGACCAGTATGGGTTTCACTAATGGTAAAGCAAAATGGCAAAAACATCCGCAGCGAAAATAACGAGAATATTTAGTTATAAATTACCGATTAAATTTCACGCTTGCAGAGGCCAGGATTTTCAAGTTCTTCCCCCTTTTGCCACTCAGCCAGCAGGATGTGAGATGCACCGAATCCTCCCATTATGATACGCTTTGCAGCACTCGCGATCCTGACCCGGATGTTCAGGATTGCTTTTTAATTCGACTACGAAGTTGGTTAATAAAATCAAATGACTACTATGGAAAACTTCGACGGCCACACCCCCATGATGCAGCAGTATCTGCGCCTGAAGGCCCAGCATCCTGAAATTCTGCTGTTTTACCGCATGGGTGACTTTTACGAACTCTTTTATGATGATGCGAAACGCGCATCGCAGCTGCTGGACATCTCGCTGACCAAACGCGGGGCTTCAGCGGGCGAGCCTATCCCCATGGCGGGCGTACCGTACCACGCCGTAGAAAACTACCTGGCTAAACTGGTCAACCTCGGTGAATCCGCCGCGATTTGCGAGCAGATTGGCGATCCGGCAACCAGCAAAGGGCCGGTCGAGCGCAAAGTTGTGCGTATCGTGACGCCCGGCACCATCAGCGACGAAGCGCTGCTCCAGGAGCGCCAGGACAACCTGCTCGCCGCCATCTGGCAGGACAGTAAAGGTTTCGGCTACGCGACGCTGGATATCAGCTCCGGCCGTTTCCGCCTGAGCCAGCCGGAAGATGCCGAAACCATGGCCGCCGAGCTCCAGCGCACTAATCCTGCTGAGCTGCTGTATGCGGAAGATTTTGCCGAGATGCGCCTGATAGAAGGCCGCCGCGGCCTGCGCCGCCGACCGCTGTGGGAGTTTGAGATTGAAACCGCCCGCCAGCAGCTGAACCTGCAGTTTGGCACCCGTGATTTAACGGGCTTCGGCGTCGAAAATGCCCGTCACGCCCTTTGTGCTGCGGGCTGCCTGCTGCAGTACGTTAAAGATACCCAGCGCACCTCGCTGCCGCACATCCGCTCCGTCACCATGGACAGGCAGCAGGACAGCATCATTATGGATGCCGCCACGCGCCGCAACCTGGAGATCACCCAGAACCTGGCCGGTGGCTTTGAAAATACGCTGGCGTCGGTGCTGGACTGCACCGTCACGCCGATGGGCAGCCGCATGCTTAAACGCTGGCTGCATATGCCCGTCCGCAGCGTCGATGTACTGAAGAAACGTCAGAGTACCATTGCCGCCCTGCAGGACCGCACGGCGGAGATCCAGCCGGTGCTGCGTCAGGTTGGCGACCTTGAGCGTATTCTCGCGCGTCTGGCTCTACGTACCGCCCGTCCACGCGATTTAGCCCGCATGCGTTACGCCTTCCAGCAGCTTCCGGAGCTGCGTGAAATGCTGGCGGACGTGCCAACGGATTACGTGCAGACGTTGCGCGAGAATATGGGCGAGTTTACCGAACTCCGCGAACTGCTTGAGCGCGCGGTTATCGAATCTCCGCCGGTTCTGGTACGTGACGGAGGCGTTATCGCGCCGGGCTATAACGAAGAGCTGGACGAATGGCGCGCGCTGGCAGACGGCGCGACGGACTACCTCGATAAGCTGGAAATCCGCGAACGTGAAAGACTGGGGCTGGATACGCTGAAAGTCGGCTACAACGCCGTGCACGGCTACTTCATCCAGATAAGCCGTGGGCAAAGCCACCATGCGCCAATCCACTATGTCCGCCGCCAGACGCTGAAAAACGCCGAGCGCTACATTATTCCCGAGCTGAAAGAGTATGAGGATAAGGTGCTGACCTCGAAGGGCAAGGCGCTGGCGCTTGAGAAACAGCTCTACGATCAGCTGTTTGATATGCTGCTGCCGCATCTGGAAGCCCTGCAGCAAAGCGCCACCGCGCTTGCGGAGCTGGACGTGCTGATCAACCTTGCCGAACGCGCCTATACCCTGAACTATACCTGTCCGCAGCTTAGCGATAAGCCGGGCATAAAGGTAGTTGGTGGACGTCACCCGGTGGTCGAGAAAGTGTTGAGCGAACCGTTTATTGCTAACCCGCTTAACCTGTCACCCCAGCGACGTATGCTGATTATCACCGGTCCGAATATGGGCGGTAAAAGTACCTATATGCGGCAGTCGGCGCTGATCGTGCTGCTTGCCTATATCGGCAGTTTTGTTCCCGCGCAGCAGGCCGAAATCGGCCCAATCGACCGTATCTTCACCCGGGTTGGGGCGGCAGACGATCTGGCATCCGGGCGCTCTACCTTCATGGTGGAGATGACAGAGACGGCCAATATTCTGCATAACGCCACCGAACATAGCCTGGTGCTGATGGACGAAATCGGACGCGGTACGTCAACCTATGACGGCCTGTCGCTCGCCTGGGCCTGTGCCGAAAATCTGGCAAACCGCATCAAGGCGCTGACGCTGTTTGCAACTCACTACTTCGAGCTGACCACCCTGCCGGAAAAAATGGAGGGCGTGGCCAACGTCCATCTGGACGCGCTGGAGCATGGCGATACCATTGCCTTCATGCACAGCGTGCAGGACGGCGCGGCAAGCAAAAGCTACGGTCTGGCCGTTGCGGCGCTGGCGGGTGTACCCAAGGAGGTGATTAAACGTGCGCGTCAGAAGCTGCGCGAGCTGGAGACAGTTTCCGGCAACACCGCAGCAACTCAGGTTGACGGCACGCAGATGTCGTTACTGTCGGTCGCGGAAGAGACGTCGCCTGCGGTAGAAGCGCTGGAAGCATTAGATCCGGATTCCCTGTCGCCACGGCAGGCGCTGGAGTGGATTTATCGCCTGAAGAGTCTGGTGTAGAAAACGCCGGATGGCGCTGCGTTTATCCGGCCTACAAAAAGCATAAAAAAAGCGGTGACATCAGTCACCGCTTTTTTATTTGAAGAGTCTTTATTCGCGGAACAGCGCTTCGATATTCAGCCCCTGAGTCTGCAGAATTTCACGCAGACGACGCAGGCCTTCAACCTGAATCTGACGAACACGTTCACGAGTCAGGCCGATTTCACGACCTACATCTTCCAGTGTTGCAGCTTCATAGCCTAACAGACCAAAGCGACGAGCCAGCACTTCACGCTGCTTAGCGTTCAGTTCAAACAGCCACTTCACGATGCTTTGCTTCATATCATCGTCTTGCGTGGTGTCTTCAGGTCCGTTGTCTTTTTCGTCTGCCAGAATGTCTAACAGCGCTTTCTCAGAGTCACCGCCCAGCGGGGTGTCTACTGAGGTAATGCGTTCGTTAAGACGCAGCATACGGCTGACGTCATCAACGGGTTTATCCAGCTGCTCTGCAATCTCTTCCGCACTCGGCTCATGGTCGAGCTTGTGGGAGAGTTCACGAGCGGTACGCAGATAAACGTTCAGCTCTTTCACGATGTGAATTGGCAGGCGAATCGTACGGGTTTGGTTCATGATTGCCCGTTCGATGGTCTGACGAATCCACCATGTTGCATAGGTTGAGAAGCGGAACCCACGCTCAGGGTCAAACTTCTCTACCGCACGAATCAGCCCCAGATTCCCCTCTTCAATCAGATCCAGCAGCGCCAGACCACGATTGCTGTAACGACGGGCAATCTTAACCACCAGACGCAGGTTACTTTCGATCATGCGACGGCGGGAGGCAACATCACCACGCAGCGCGCGGCGAGCAAAGTAAACTTCTTCTTCGGCGGTCAGTAATGGGGAATAGCCAATCTCCCCAAGATAAAGCTGAGTCGCATCTAATACACGCTGCGTGGCGCCCTGTGACAACAGCTCCTCTTCGGCAATGTCGTTATCACTGGGCTCCTCTTCTACAAGGGCTTTTTCATCAAAAGCCTCAACTCCGTTCTCATCAAATTCCGCGTCTTCGGTTAACTCATTAACTTTCAGCGTATTCTGACTCATAAGGTGGCTCCTACCCGTGATCCCTGGGCAAAGCACTTATGTGGAGTGCTTTGCCGGCTTATCGCTGCGGTAAATAACGCAGCGGGTTGACGGATTTCCCCTTGTAACGAATTTCAAAATGCAATCTTGTTGAACTGGTTCCGGTGCTACCCATGGTAGCTATCTTCTGCCCCGCCGTGATTTCTTGTTGTTCCCGGACCAGCATCGTATCGTTATGGGCGTAGGCACTCAGGTAATCATCATTGTGTTTAATGATGATCAGATTACCGTAACCACGCAGTGCGTTACCGGCATATACTACGCGGCCTGAAGCGGTCGCGATGATAGCCTGTCCTTTACTGCCGGCGATATCGATCCCTTTATTGCCACCCTCAGTGGCAGAGAAGTTCTCGATAACCTTGCCATCAGTCGGCCAGCGCCAGGTCGAGATTGGCGCGCTGTCGGACGTGCTGCTGGCAGTGGGTGCGGTAGTTGTAGAGCTAACCACAGGTGCCGTAGCCGGTGCTGTGACGGCTGTCGCAGCGGGCTTATTATTCGGCAACATTTTGTTAGCACTCTGTTCACCTGAGTCCTCAGAATACGTAATTGTCGGTGTAGAAGCAACCACTGCGGTTGAGTTTTGCGCAGCCGGATTGTTCACGCCTTGAGCAGTTGCGTCAGCCTGGGTGACGGCATTTCCGCCGGTAATTGGCGTGCCGGATGCGCTGCCAACTTGCAGCGTCTGACCCACCTCCAGACCATACGGGGCCGCGACGTTGTTACGTTGCGCGAGGTCACGGAAATCGTTGCCGGTGATCCACGCAATGTAGAACAATGTATCCCCGCGTTTCACCGTATAGGTGCTGCCTCCGGCATAGCTGCCTTTCGGAATATTCCCATACTTGCGGTTATAAACGATACGCCCGTTTTCCGTTTGTACAGGTTGAGACTGGACCACCGGCTGGCTTTGAACCGGCTGGGCCTGCTGTACTGGCTGAGTCTGTACGGGCTGTATCGCCGGCTGCTGAACCGGCTGAACTTGAGGGGTCGGCGCTGGCGCAGACATCTGCGGAGGCTGGGCTACCTGCGCACCGTCAGCGGTGCTGCTCCCTGCGCTACTGCTGCCACCGACAGAGCTAATTGGTGCCTGAGTCGTGCTATTGCTACAACCAGCCAGCCACAGGCTAACCAGCGATAGCGCCGCAATGCGACGTAGAGTAAAAGTCGGGCTTCCCGCGCTCATAAATCCCCCAAAAAATGAAACCACTACATGCTTATGAAAATACGATAGGTTTAACCCTGCAACGTTACGCTAAAGCTCTGGTAAAAAAACAAGAAATATCCAGGTTATGCCAGCTCGCCCTTCACTAAGGGTACAAAACGAACGGCTTCTACCGTATCAATAATAAATTCGCCACCGTGGCGACGAACGCGTTTTAAAAACTGCCGATCTTCGCCTACCGGCAGAACCAGTATTCCGCCCTCGTCCAGCTGTGATAACAAAGCCGAAGGGATCTCAGGCGGCGCTGCCGTAACAATGATAGCGTCAAATGGCGCGCGCGCATGCCAGCCTTGCCAGCCATCACCGTGGCGGGTAGAAATATTATGCAGATCCAGCTGTTTCAGACGACGCCGTGCGTGCCATTGCAGCCCTTTGATTCGCTCAACGGAACACACGTGATGGACAAGATGGGCAAGAATCGCGGTTTGATACCCCGAGCCGGTGCCGATTTCCAGCACCCGGGATTCCGGCGTCAGCTCAAGCAGTTCGGTCATGCGGGCAACCATGTACGGCTGCGAAATGGTCTGGCCTGAGCCAATCGGCAGCGCCGTGTTTTCCCAGGCTTTGTGCTCAAACGCTTCGTCGACAAATTTTTCCCGCGGCACCAGCGCAATCGCATCCAGGACTTTGTCGTCCTGAATGCCCTGAGCACGAAGCTGAGTGAGAAGGTCTTGTACGCGTTTGCTTACCATTCCCCGGCGACTCCCGCTTTGCTTAGCCAGCTGCTCACAACGTCATGGGCGCTGTGGGCGGTTAAATCCACATGTAGCGGAGTGACAGAAACATACCCCTCATCAACGGCGGCGAAATCCGTGTCCGGACCCGCATCGTACTTGTCTCCCGGCGGACCAATCCAGTAGAGCGTATTACCGCGAGGATCTTCCTGCGGGATGACTTTATCTGCCGGATGGCGGCTGCCGCAGCGCGTGACGCGAATACCCTTAATTTCGTCGAGGGGTAAATCAGGCACGTTGATGTTAAGAATACGGCCGGTGCGCAGGGGTTCGCGCGATAAAGCTCGCAAAATTGAACAGGTGACGGCAGCGGCCGTATCGTAGTGCTGATAACCATTTAATGAGACGGCAAGCGCGGGAAAACCTAAATGACGACCTTCCATGGCCGCGGCGACGGTGCCGCTATAAATAACGTCGTCGCCCAGGTTTGGCCCGGCATTAATACCGGCGACCACCACGTCAGGACGAGGGCGCATCAGCGCGTTCACGCCAAGATAGACGCAGTCCGTCGGCGTGCCCATCTGGACGGAAATGTCGCCGTTAGCCAGCGTAAAAGTGCGCAGTGAGGATTCAAGCGTCAGTGAGTTTGATGCGCCACTGCGATTACGGTCCGGGGCCACGACCTGCACCTCGGCAAATTCCCGCAAGGCTTTCGCCAGCGCCTGAATGCCCGGCGCATGGATCCCGTCATCGTTACTCAGCAATATTCGCATAGTCACCCGGCGTGTTCATCAGTTCCCTTACAACACTGGTGGCGAAGCTGCCGGCAGGCAGCCAGAAGCTGACCTCAACCGTCACATCATCCCACCAGCTCCAGCGTAATTCTTCTGGTTTAACCAGCATGGCACGTCGTGCGGCTTCGACTCGCTCGCGCACCAACAATGCCTGTAGATCGGTTTCCTGCTCAACGCTTTGCTGCTCGAAGGCCAGCGCTTCATTGAGCGTCCCCCACGCGCCATCGCCCGGCAGCGGTGCCGTAATCAGCAGTTCGCCGCCGTCAACGCGAGGTTGTAATACCGGGAGTTCTTCGGCAGTGGCAACAAACCAGCTGCCGCGTCCTGCCAATTGTAGCGCATCGCCATCAACAACTTGATTAAAGTCTGGTTTTTTCAGTCTAAGGCTAACAATCTGATTAAACAACGCGCTACGGGCCGCTGACAAATAAAAACTGCGTTTATTGCGATCGCGCAGCGGAGCGTTAGTCTGCGCCCAGCGGCGGGCCTGGTTCAGGTTATTACCGCCGATGCCAAAACGCTGGCTGCCAAAGTAGTTCGGCACGCCGTCGCGCAGAATAAGATTCAGCCGCGCTTCCAGCTCTTCGCGATGACTGACCTCACGCAGCACAAGGGTGAAGTTATTCCCCTTCAGCGCCCCAAGGCGCAGCTTGCGGCGGTGGCGTGCGTACTCCAGCACTTCACACCCTTCCAGCTCAAATGCGCTCATGTCAGGCATCTCTTTGCCCGGCAGACGCACGCAGAACCACTGTTCGGTGACGGCATGCTTATCTTTCTGCCCGGCGAAGCTGACTTCGCGAGCGTGAACCTTGAGGAATTTCGCCAGCGCGTCGGCCACAAAGCGGGTGTTACAGCCCTTTTTCAGGATGCGCAGCAGCAGGTGCTCGCCGTCGCCGTCCGGGCCAAACCCCAGATCCTCGGTAACCATGAAATCCTCGGGGCTGGCTTTGATAAGCCCCGTCCCTTCCGGCTTGCCATGCAGCCAGGTGAGATTTTGCATATCCATTACGGGCGAGCCTTATGCAGCAGCGCGACCGCCTCACAGGCAATGCCTTCACCGCGCCCGGTAAAACCAAGCTTTTCGGTGGTGGTAGCTTTAACGTTAACGTCATCCATGTGGCAGCCGAGATCCTCGGCGATAAACACGCGCATCTGGGGGATGTGCGGTGCCATTTTCGGCGCCTGAGCAATAATGGTGACATCGACGTTGCCCAGGGTGTAGCCCTTAGCCTGAATACGACGCCAGGCTTCGCGCAGCAGCTCGCGGCTGTCCGCGCCCTTGTAGGCGGCGTCAGTATCCGGGAACAGCTTGCCGATATCGCCCAGCGCGGCGGCGCCAAGCAGCGCATCGGTCAGCGCATGGAGTGCAACGTCGCCGTCAGAATGGGCCAGCAACCCTTTTTCGAAAGGCACGCGAACGCCGCCAATGATAATCGGGCCTTCGCCGCCAAAAGCGTGTACGTCAAAACCATGTCCGATACGCATTAAATATTCTCCGTTTGGGTTAACCGCGTGAGGTAAAACTCTGCGAGCCGCAGATCTTCCGGGCGCGTCACTTTTATATTATCGGCGCGGGCGCTAATTAATTCGGGATGGAAGCCGCAGTATTCAAGGGCCGAGGCTTCATCGGTGATCGTCGCTCCCTCGTTCAGCGCGCGCAGCAGGCAGCTTCGCAATAGCTCAAGCGGGAAAAGCTGCGGCGTCAGCGCGTGCCAGAGGTCTTCACGCTCGACGGTATGGGCGATAAGGGGCTTGCCTGGCTCACCGCGCTTCATCGTGTCGCGCACCGGAGCCGCAAGAATACCGCCAACCTTGCTGGTTTCAGTAATGGCCAACAGGCGCGCCAGGTCATCCTGATGCAGACAGGGACGTGCGGCATCGTGCACCAGCACCCATTCAGCCTGCCCTGCGGCCTGAAGGCCAGCCAGCACGGAATCGGCGCGCTGCCCTCCTCCGTTCACCACGGTAATACGGGGATCGGCTGCCAGCGGCAAAGCGGTGAACCAGGTGTCTGTAGGGCTGATGGCAATGACGACATGGCAGACACGCGGATTTGCCAGCAGGCTCGCGACCGCATGTTCAAGAATGGTTTTATTGCCGATGTGCAGATATTGCTTTGGACATTCCGTTTGCATACGGCTGCCGATTCCGGCGGCCGGCACCACGGCAATTACGTCCCGTGAGGAGTCTGCCATGAGAATCACTTACGCTTGTTTATCGATTGTTCTGCGCGGCATTGTTGCCGGCGCGCTTAGAGGTGTCCGGCACCAGGCGGTAGAAGGTTTCACCAGGCTTAGTCATGCTCAGTTCGTTGCGCGCGCGCTCTTCGATGGCCTCCTGGCCGCCGTTAAGATCGTCAATTTCAGCAAACAGCTGATCGTTACGCGCCTTCAGTTTGGCGTTAGTCGCCTGCTGAGCAGCCACGTCTTCGTTGACTCGCGTATAATCATGCACGCCATTTTTACCGAACCACAGCGAATACTGCAGCCAGACCAGCAAGGCCAGCAACAGCAGCGTTAGTTTACCCATCCTGCCCCCTGAAAAACGGCACACCCATTCCACAACTGCGTGTCTGACTCCACTTGTAACCCCAACAGGGTCGCGGGCACAAAGTGAGTCGACAAATTTGCGGCAGAATTTATCACAGATCGCGCCGACATGCGCGCTTGCAGGAGGTTTAGCTTAAATCGCGGCATTTTCGTCGGCCAGGCTCAACCCATCAGCCACATGAATAAAACGCCGAACATCAGCCCTACGGTGATGACCGTGGCAGGGCAGCTGTAAACGAGCTTGCCGCTAAGCAGCGAATGCAGCGCTATGCCCACCACGACGGCAACGGGCATTAGCGCAAGGAAGAAAGGCCAGGTATAAAGGAAGAAAAACAGGGTGTTAGGGCCGTACATCAGAAATGGAATGCCAAGCGCGAGCAGCCACGACAAAAAGCCGATGAAAGCCCCTGGCAGTGACCAGGTGGTTTCTTCGGCTGACGGTCCAGGTTCAGTCTGTGAAATAACAATGTTCGAGCTGTTGCGCATAACGAATCCGGTGGCCTGGCTGGCCGGACGCAGTGATGCGCCAGGCACTCTCATTAGGCTTTGATAATATCGTCACGACGCAGCAGGTCTAACAATTGCGCAATCAAATTTGTTACCAATTGTTCGCCGTCTAAGTAAATTTCCGGCTCGCTCGGAGATTCATACAATGAATCAATCCCGGTGAAATTTCGCAGCTCGCCGGCCCGGGCTTTTTTATACAGTCCTTTAGGATCGCGCGCTTCGCAGATCTCAAGCGGGGTATCAACAAACACTTCGATAAACCGCCCTTCCCCGATAAGCTCGCGCACCATCTGCCGCTCTGCACGATGAGGTGAGATAAAGGCCGTCAGCACCACCAGCCCGGCATCTACCATCAGTTTAGCGACTTCACCTACCCGGCGAATATTCTCTTTGCGATCGGCGTCGCTGAACCCCAAATCACGGCACAGCCCGTGGCGCACGTTGTCGCCGTCAAGCAGATAGGTGCTGACGCCCAGCTTGTGCAGCGCTTCCTCAAGCGCACCGGCGACGGTGGATTTACCGGAGCCGGATAGCCCGGTGAACCACAGCACCGCCCCGCGATGCTGATGAAGCCGCTCACGCTGCTCCTGAGTCACAGGATGGGCATGCCAGACGACGTTATCGTCGTGCTCTGCCATTACTTGCCTCCCAGCAAATCACGCGCGCCCCAGTGTGGGAAATGACGACGCACCAGCGCGTTCAGCTCCAGCTCAAAGGCGCTGAATGCAGAAGGTTCCTGATATACCTCTTCCTGCGGCTCACGGACCATACCCGCGCCTACGGTGACGTTAGTCAGGCGATCGATAAAGATAAGCCCGCCGGTAACCGGGTTTTCCTGATATTTATCCAGCACTAACGGCTCGTCGAAGGTTAAATCCACAAGGCCGATACCGTTAAGCGGCAGGCTTTCCACCACGCGCTGGGTCAGGGAGTTAATCTCTACCTGGTAGTGGATGTTATCCACGCGGGCGCGGGTCTTTTTGCCAGCGATTTTAATGTCGTAGCTCTGGCCCGGCACCAGCGCCTGCTCTGCCATCCAGACCACATCAACCTTCGCGGTTTGCACGGCTGGCAGCGAGTCGCCTGCATCCACCAGCAGGTCGCCGCGGCTGATGTCGATTTCGTCTTTCAGCACCAGGGTGATCGCCTCCCCGGCAGCAGCTTGTTGCAAATCTCCATCAAACGTTACGATTCGCGCAATGGAGGACTCAACGCCGGACGGTAAAACTTTCACGCGCTGCCCGACCTTCACCACGCCGGAAGCGAGAGTACCGGCATAGCCACGGAAATCCAGATTCGGGCGGTTTACATACTGTACCGGGAAGCGCATTGGCTGCTGATCAACGATGCGCTTAACCTCGACCGTTTCCAGCAGTTCAAGAAGCGTAGGCCCGGTGTACCACGGCATATTTGCGCTTTGCGTCGCAACGTTGTCGCCTTCCAGCGCGGACAGCGGCACGAAGCGGATATCCAGGTCAGACGGCAGCTGTTCGGCAAACGTCAGGTAGTCCTGCTTAATCTGCTCAAACGTCTCTTCGCTGAACTCAACCAGATCCATTTTATTGACGGCTACCACCAGGTGTTTGATCCCCAATAACGTGGAGATAAAGCTGTGGCGGCGGGTCTGATCCAGCACGCTTTTACGCGCGTCGATCAGCAGAATCGCCAGCTCGCAGGTGGAAGCACCCGTAGCCATGTTGCGGGTGTACTGCTCGTGTCCCGGCGTATCGGCGATAATAAATTTGCGCTTCTCGGTAGAGAAATAGCGATAGGCCACGTCGATGGTAATGCCCTGCTCGCGTTCGGCCTGTAGGCCATCTACCAGCAGCGCCAGATCGAGCTTCTCGCCCTGGGTGCCGTGGCGCTTGCTGTCGGTTTGCAGCGAGGAGAGCTGATCTTCGTAGATCTGACGCGTGTCGTGCAGCAGTCGTCCAATCAGCGTGCTCTTCCCGTCATCCACGCTGCCGCAGGTCAGGAAGCGCAGCAGGCTTTTGTGTTGCTGAGCGTGCAGATAGGCTTCTACGCCACCCTCTTCGGCAATTTGTTGTGCAATGGTGCTGTTCATCTGGCGGCTCCTTAGAAATAACCCTGGCGTTTCTTCAGCTCCATGGAGCCGGCCTGGTCGCGGTCAATCATGCGGCCCTGGCGTTCACTGGTGGTGGAAACCAGCATCTCTTCGATGATCTCCGGCAGCGTCTGAGCGCTGGACTCAACCGCGCCGGTGAGCGGCCAGCAGCCGAGGGTACGGAAGCGCACCATTTTCTGCTTGATGACTTCGCCCGGCTGCAGGTCGATACGGTCATCGTCAATCATCATCAGCATGCCGTCACGCTCCAGTACGGGACGCGGCGCTGCCAGGTAGAGCGGAACAATGTCGATATTTTCCAGGTAGATGTACTGCCAGATATCCAGCTCCGTCCAGTTGGAGAGCGGGAACACGCGAATGCTTTCGCCTTTGTTTATCTGCCCGTTGTAGTTATGCCACAGTTCCGGGCGCTGGTTTTTCGGGTCCCAGCGGTGGAAACGGTCGCGGAACGAGTAGATACGTTCTTTGGCGCGGGATTTCTCTTCGTCGCGACGCGCGCCGCCAAAGGCCGCATCGAAACCGTATTTATTCAGCGCCTGCTTCAGCCCTTCGGTTTTCATGATATCGGTGTGCTTGGCGCTGCCGTGCACGAAAGGGTTGATGCCCATCGCCACGCCTTCGGGATTTTTATGCACCAGAAGCTCGCAGCCGTAGGCCTTCGCGGTACGGTCGCGGAACTCGTACATCTCACGGAATTTCCAGCCGGTATCCACGTGCAGCAGCGGGAAAGGCAGCGTGCCCGGATAAAAGGCCTTACGCGCCAGATGCAACATCACCGACGAATCTTTGCCGATTGAATACATCATTACCGGATTGGAAAATTCGGCAGCGACCTCGCGGATAATATGGATGCTTTCTGCCTCCAGTTGCCGCAGGTGAGTGAGTCGTTTTTGGTCCATAACCTTCCCTTAAAGCTGCGATTAGCACGACGGGTCATAGCCCGACCGTTTGCATGAAATTACAGGGACTATAAGACGCAGGGTTATTTGATATGAAATTACGAATTGGAATGAGTAGTTCCACAAAGGAATAACGCCCTGGAAAACTAAATTACAAAATGTGCTTAACGGGAGGTTTAACGGGGCTTTAGGACGATTTGGAATTGTTTAACGCAGGTCACAGTTTCATACTAGCCACGCAAAAATTACGCATAATAAAAAAGGATCGACTATGTTTTCCGCGCAGCGCTTCTGGGCTGTTTCTCTTGCGCTGGGGATGGGCTTCTCCCTGCCTGCCGAAGCCACCACGACACATCTGGGTAAAACTGCCGAAGCGCAGACTCGCCATATAGCCACCGTTTTTCCAGGCCGTATGACCGGCAGCCCCGCCGAAATGCTTACCGCCGATTATCTGCAGGAACAGTTCATACAGTATGGCTACCAGGCCGATATTCGCCGCTTTAAGACCCGCTATCTCTATACCACCAAAGACGGCCATCAGAGCTGGCATCACGTCAGCGCAAGCCAGGTGATTGCCGCGAGAGAGGGGAAAGAGCCGCAGCAGATTATTATTATGGCGCACCTGGATACCTTCATCCCGCTGAGCGATGCCGATACCAATAATAATCTCGGTGGCCTGACGCTACAGGGCGTGGACGACAACGCCTCCGGCCTCGGCGTAATGCTGGAGCTGGCCCAACGTATGGCAAAGGTTCCGACGCGCTACGGCATTCGCTTTATCGCCACCAGCGGCGAGGAGCTCGGCGAACTGGGGGCTGCAAACATCCTCAGCCGCATGAGCGAAGAAGAGAGGAAAAACACTCTTCTTGTGATCAATCTCGACAGCCTCGTGACCGGTGACCGGCTCTATTTTAATAGCGGCATAAAAACGCCGATGCCGGTGCGCAAACTAACGCGTGACCGTGCGATTACGCTGGCCCGTCAGCTGGGTATTCAGGCCGCCACCAACCCGGGCCGCAATAAACAGTATCCAAAAGGAACCGGCTGCTGCAACGATGCCGAACCTTTCGACAAAGCAGGCATACCCGTGCTGTCCGTAGAAGCCACTAACTGGTCGCTGGGCAAAAAAGATGGCTATCAGCAGCGGGCCAAAAATAAAGCCTTCCCGGACGGGTCAAGCTGGCACAGCGCGCTGCTGGATAATCAGCAGCACCTTGATAAATGGCTGCCGGGCCGCATAGAAAAACGCAGCCGCGACGTCGTCAGTATCATGCTGCCGCTGGTGAAGGAGCTGGCGAAGGCGGGGAAATAGGTCTTAAAAAATAAGGTGGGTCAGCGCCCACCTTACTATCTCTGAATCAGCCTTCGTGCAGCCCGCACTCGCGCTTCAGGCCAAAGAATCTTGTCTCTTCTTCTGCCATGCCCGGCTCCCACTTGCGGGTTGTGTGGGTATCGCCAACTGACAGATAGCCCTGATCCCACAGAGGATGGTATTTCAGGCCGTGCGCGGTGAGGTACTGGTACACAGTGCGGTTGTCCCAGTCGATAATTGGCAGGATTTTAAACACGCCGCGCTGAATCGCCAGCACCGGTAAATTCGCACGGCTGCCGGACTGTTCGCGGCGCAGGCCTGCGAACCACGTTTGGCCGCCCAACTCCTGCAAGGCGCGGTTCATCGGCTCGACTTTGTTGATCTCATTGTATTTCTCTATGCCCTCAACGCCCTGCTCCCAGAGCTTGCCGTAGCGTGCCTCCTGCCATGCCGCACTTTCTTTTGCGCTAAACACCTTGAGGTTCAGCTTCAGCTTGTCCGTCAGCTCGTCGATAAACTGGTAGGTTTCCGGGAACAGATAGCCGGTATCGGTGAGGATCACCGGAATATCCGGGCGCAGCTGGGTAACCAGATGCAGGCTCACCGCCGCCTGAATACCAAAGCTTGAGGACAACACGAATTCGCCGGGCAGGTTTTCCAGCGCCCAGCCGACGCGCTGCTCCGCGGTCAGCTTTTCAAGCTGGGTATTTACCTCGGCCAGCGCCATTACGCGTTCGACTTTTGGCAGTTCGTTCAGTGCTTTTAGATCGAGTACGGACATACGTGCCTCGCTTATTGGCAAAAATCATGGTGGATGACGCTGCCGCTTATCCACCCTACAAAAAACCAGTGCAGCGTCCCCCGCCGATGAATGTTAATCCCACAAATCCCGGGCAGGATCGAGCACCGGACGGATAATCCCGGCGCGGATGGTGAAGTCGCCGAAGCCTTCATCCCCTTCACGCTCTTTCGCCCAGCGCCCCACCAGCTCATCAATGGAAGCCAGAATTTCCGGCTCGGTGATGTTCTCGCGGTACATGCGCGGGATGCGCGTGCCGATGCGGTTACCGCCGATGTGCAGGTTGTAGCGGCCAGGTGCTTTACCCACCAGGCCGATTTCCGCCAGCATTGCGCGGCCACAGCCGTTCGGGCAGCCGGTTACGCGCAGAACGATGTTCTCTTCGCCGACGTGGTGCTTCTCCATCACATCTTCAACTTTAGTCACAAACTGCGGCAGGAAGCGTTCTGCTTCCGCCATCGCCAGCGGACAGGTCGGGAAGGCGACGCAGGCCATGGAGTTTTCACGCTGCGGTTTCACCGCGTGCATCAGGCCGCTTTCTTTCGCCAGCTTCTCGATTTTCGCCTTTTCGCTTTCCGGCACGCCTGCCACAATCAGGTTCTGGTTGGCCGTCAGGCGGAAATCACCTTTGTGGATCTTCGCGATCTCCAGCAGGCCGGTTTTCAGCGGACGATCCGGGTAGTCCAGAATACGGCCGTTTTCGATAAACAGCGTCAGATGCCATTTATCATCGATGCCTTTAACCCAGCCGATGCGGTCGCCGCGGCCGGTGAATTCGTATGGACGAATCGGCTCGAAGGTAATGCCCGCACGGCGTTCAACTTCCGCTTTAAACACGTCAACGCCGACGCGCTCAAGGGTATATTTGGTTTTCGCATTTTTACGGTCGGTACGGTTACCCCAGTCGCGCTGGGTAGTCACCACCGCTTCCGCAACGGCAAGGGTGTGCTCCAGCGGGATGTAGCCGAACTCGCTCGCGGTGCGGGCGTAGGTGGCTTTGTTGCCATGCTCGATGGACAGCCCGCCGCCTACCAGCAGGTTGAAGCCCACCAGCTTGCCGTCTTTGGCGATGGCGATGAAGTTCATGTCGTTCGCATGCAGATCCACATCGTTCTGCGGCGGCACCACAACCGTGGTTTTAAACTTACGCGGCAGATAGGTCGCGCCCAGAATCGGCTCTTCGTCGGTGGTCGCGACTTTCTCTTTGTCCCACCAGATTTCAGCATACGCGCGGGTGCGCGGCAGCAGGTGCTCAGAGAGTTTTTTCGCCCACTCGTAGGCTTCCTGATGCAGTTCGGACTCAATCGGGTTCGAGGTGCAAAGCACGTTACGGTTTACGTCGTTGGCGGTCGCCAGCGCGTCCAGCCCGACTTCGTGCAGCATCTCGTGCGCGGGCTTCACGTTCTTTTTCAGAATGCCGTGAAACTGGAACGTCTGGCGGTTAGTCAGACGGATGCTGCCGTAGATGGTTTTATCTTCGGCGAACTTATCAATGGCGCGCCACTGCTGGGTGGTGATGATGCCGCCGGGCAGACGGCAGCGCAGCATCATGGCGTGACGCGGCTCCAGCTTCTGCTCGGCGCGTTCGGCACGGATGTCACGGTCGTCCTGCTGGTACATGCCGTGGAAGCGGATCAGCAGGAAGTTGTCGCCCTTAAAGCCGCCGGTCAGGCCATCCTGCAAATCTTCTTTGATGGTACCGCGCAGGAAATTGCTTTCCAGCTTCAGGCGCTCGGCGTCAGCCAGTTTTCCTTCGACCACTAACGGTCCCGGGTGTTTATCGCTCATTAGTAGACATCTCGCTGATAACGGCGCTCAACGCGCAGCTCACTTAAAAATTCATCGGCCGTCTCGGTGTCCATGCCACCGAATTCGGCTACCACTTCCAGTAAAACCTGCTCAACGTCTTTCGCCATGCGATTGGCATCGCCGCAGACGTAAATGTGGGCGCCTTCCTGAATCCAGCTCCACAGCTCCGCGCCTTTTTCGCGCAGTTTATCTTGTACGTATATTTTGTGTTCCTGGTCGCGGGACCAGGCGAGGTCGATATTGGTCAGCAGGCCGTCTTTCACGTAGCGCTGCCACTCCACCTGATAGAGGAAGTCGTCGGTGAAGTGTGGGTTGCCGAAGAACAGCCAGTTTTTGCCGCCCGCCCCGTCGTTTTCACGCTGCTGCATGAAGGCGCGGAACGGCGCAATGCCGGTGCCGGGGCCGATCATGATCACCGGCGTTTCCGGGTTGGCCGGCAGGCGGAAGTTATCGTTATGTTCGATGAACACGCGCACTTCGCCGTCCTCTTCCAGGCGGTCGGCCAGGAAGCCAGAGGCGCCGCCGGTGCGGGCACGACCTTCGATGTCGTAGCGCACTACGCCAACGGTAATGTGAACTTCGCTTTCTGCCTCAGCCTGTGAAGAGGCGATGGAGTACAGGCGCGGCGTCAGCGGACGCAGCAGCTCAACCAGCTGGTCTGCGGTCAGCTCCGCCGGGGCATAGCGCACCATGTCGACAATCGGCGTGCACTGGGCAAAGTGCTGCAGCTTAGTTTTGTCGCCGACCAGGTCGAGCAGCGCGGCATTGCGGGTAAGCTGCGCGTACTTCTCAACGATGTTCGCGGTGTTAACGGTCAGCTCAAAGTGCCACTCAAGCGCCTCGCTAAGCGGCAGGGTTTTGCCCTCAACGGTGACGGTTTCATCGCCTTTCAGCCAGAGTAGCTCAACCAGCTCTTTCACCAGGGCCGCGTCGTTCTGATACCAGACGCCGAGCGCGTCGCCGGGCTGGTAGCGAAGACCGGAATCACCAAGATCGATTTCGAGATGGCGCACGTCTTTGTCAGAGTCACGCCCGGTGATTTTCTGGTTCACCGCGAGCGTTGCGGTCAGCGGCGCTTCTTTGGTGTACGGGCTGGAGAAGACTTCGTTGACCACGCCGGTTGCCGTGGCAGCGGCCTGCGCAGGCGTTTCAGCAGGGACGCGGGATTTCAGAATATCGACGATTTTTGCGCGCCATTCCTGAGCGGCAGGCTGGAATTCAACGTCGGTGTCCACGCGATCCAGCAGCCGCTGGCCGCCCAGCTCCGCAAGCTTCGAATCGAAGTCTTTACCGGACTGACAGAAGAATTCATAGGAGGTGTCGCCCAGGCTGAATACGGCAAAGGCCGTATCGGTCAGCTTCGGTGCTTTTTTGGAGAACAGGTACTTATGCAGCGCCACCGCTTCTTCCGGCGGCTCCCCTTCCCCCTGCGTGGAGGTCACGACAACCAGCAGCTTTTCCTGGGCGATTTGTTTGAATTTATAGTCGCCAGCATTCACCAGGTTGACGTTAAGCTTCGCGGCCAGCAGGTCGTCACGCAGCTGTTCGCTGACGCGGCGCGCGTTGCCGGTCTGGGAGGCGGAAATCAAAGTGATAACCGGCACTTCCGCAGCAGGTGCCGCCGGAGCCGCAACCGCGCCCGGCTGTTGATTAATCATCCCCCAGAAATAGCCTGATAACCAGGCCAGCTGCGTCTGCGAGAAGTCTGTTGTTGCCGCCTGGAGGCGAGCCAGTTGCTCCGGGGTGAGCGGCAGCAAAGCGGTCGGTGGGGCCTGAGTAGTCATGCTTGATTGGGTTCCAGTAGCAAAAGGTCCGTTTATAACAATCAACGGTAAAAAGCATTCATGAGGGTAAG
Organism: Dryocola clanedunensis; assembly: GCF_038405435.1. Taxonomy (GTDB): domain Bacteria; phylum Pseudomonadota; class Gammaproteobacteria; order Enterobacterales; family Enterobacteriaceae; genus Dryocola; species Dryocola clanedunensis_A. The sequence goes on from NZ_JBBYHZ010000001.1 coordinate 128,588, forward strand.
GGTAACCAGCCGGATAATAACAATTAAAGAAGGGATGGAAATAACAAATAACCAAAATGACTAACCGCTTTTTCGGGTAATCTATAACATTAAAAACGATTGATTAACCTGCTGATATTTAATGGATAATTTCTAAAGCAGCGTGAGGGAAAGGCGGCATAAAGAAGATGAGGCTTTTAGTTAATGCGCAAAAATGTCAATTCCGGTACTATGCGGCGGTTTTTCGCTCGACTTAACTGCGCTAACTGAGACTCAATAATGGCAACCACCCTGTTTAAAGATTTTACCTTCGAAGCCGCCCACCGCCTGCCGCACGTACCGGAAGGCCACAAGTGCGGTCGCCTGCACGGCCACTCTTTCATGGTGCGCCTGGAAATCACCGGCGAGGTCGATCCGTATACGGGCTGGATTATGGATTTCTCCGAGCTGAAGGCGGCGTTTAAGCCAACCTACGACAGCCTGGATCATTACTATCTGAACGATATTCCAGGCCTTGAGAACCCAACCAGCGAAGTGCTGGCGAAGTGGATCTGGGACAAAATGAAGCCCATCGTTCCGCTGCTGAGCGCGGTGATGGTGAAAGAGACCTGTACTGCCGGATGCGTCTATAAAGGCTAAGGTTTTGGTGGATGGCGCTGACGCTTATCCACCCTACAGATCAGAAAGGCACCCTTGGGTGCCTTTCTGCGTTAAGCGATATTCAGATACTTATGCGTCTGCATGGAAAGCCGCCAGTTGCGGGCGATGCAGGTTTCGATGCACAGACGCGTGGCGTCTTCTTTCTGGCTGATGGGCTGCAGGGCAATCACACGGCTTTTCTCGTCGTGCAGCGTTGCCAGCAGTTCGTCCAGCGCTTCAATATCACGCATGCGTCCTACCGGGTGTTTAATCTCGTCTGCTCGTTCCAGCGCCTGCGCGAGGATGTCGTAGCCACCGCGCATATTCACCTTCGGCGAAACTGTTACCCAGGTCCCCGGCGTACAGCGCACTTCATGCGTGCCGCTGGTTTCAATCTGGCAGCTAAAACCATGGTGTTCCAGCAGCGAAGTGAGCGACATCAGGTCGTGAATGCACGGCTCGCCGCCGGTAATCACCACGTGGCGTGCGGTATAGCCCTGACGCTGAATGATATTCAGCAGCTCTTCCGCGCTGGCCCCGCCCCACTTATCGCTCTCTTTGGTTTTTGCCAGAATGCTGAACAGAGAGACTTCACGATCCGCGAGCTTATCCCAGGTGTGTTTGGTATCGCACCACGCACAGCCGACCGGGCAGCCTTGCAGGCGAATGAAGATGGCGGGCACACCAGTAAAATAGCCCTCCCCTTGCAGGGTCTGGAACATCTCGTTAATCGGGTACTGCATAATCATCTCTGTTATCTTCGCAAAAAGTAATTATCGCAGAACTAACGGTTGAGATCATGCGCGGCGGTGAAAACAGCCCAATTCGCTACGAACCGGGCTGGCCTGACTGGCGATTAGCCTTCTGAATACATCGCGCTGGCGAAACGGCGGGTAATTTGCTGCGGACGGGTAATCGCCCCGCCCACTACTACCGCATGCGCTCCCAGCTCAAGACAATGTGCCGCCATCTCCGGCGTTTCAACGTTGCCTTCCGCAATCACCGGGACGTGAACGGCTGCCACAACTTCACGCAGGAACTGGCAGTCGTTAGTGGCTAGTATCTGCCCCTGAGTCTCCGCCGTGTAGCCGTGCAGCGTGGTTCCGACGCAGTCAAAACCGATTTCTGCGGCGAAGCGCGCTTCTTCAACGGTGGCGATATCCGCCATCAGCAGCAGCTCCGGGTAACGTTCACGCACCGCAGCCACCAGCCCACGCAGATCTAAATCACCGGGGCGTTTATGCCCGGTAGCATCCATTGCAATCATCTGCGGGTTGGCCTGCATCAGCTCATCCACTTCTTTAAGCGTGGGCGTGATGTAGACGTCGCTGCCCGGATAGTCGCGCTTAACGATGGCGATAACCGGTAGATCCACCAGCTCCATGATGGCCTGCACATCAACAAGACTGTTAGCGCGAATCGCCGATGCGCCACCCTGAGCGGCCGCCAGCGCCATGCGCGACATGATAAACGGACTGTGCAGCGGCTCATCGTCCAGCGCCTGGCAGGAGACAATTAGCTTCCCGCGGATCTGCGACAGCATGGAATTTTTCATAGGGCGAGAATCTCCTCAACTTCATTTTTGATAATGGTGACGTGCGGGCCGTAGATAACCTGTACGCCGTTGCCACGGCGGATGACCGCACGTGCCCCCGTCTCTTTCAGCAGCGCTTCGTCCAGCAGCTCACCGTCGCGCAGCGTGACGCGCAGGCGAGTGGCGCAGCAGTCCAGCTCGACAATATTCTCTTTGCCGCCGAGGCCGACGATGACCTGAGCGGGGCGCTCCCCTGCCGTCATCCCCGAGCCCACGACGGACACATCTTCACGACCGGGCGTTTTGAAATTAAAGCGGGTGATAACAAAGCGGAAAGTGAAGTAGTAGAGGAAGAACCACGGGATGCCCACCAGCGGCACGTAGAGCCAGTTGGTTTTCGCCTCGCCCTGCAGAACGCCAAACAGGATGAAATCGATAAACCCGCCGGAAAACGTCTGTCCGATGGTGATGTGCAGCATGTGCGCCAGCATAAAGGCCAGCCCGTCGAACACGGCATGGATGACGTAAAGCACGGGGGCGATGAACAGGAACGAGAACTCAATCGGCTCGGTGATGCCGGTCAGGAAAGAGGTCAGCGCCGCAGAAATCAGCAGGCCCGCCACCCGCTTGCGGTTCTCTGGTTTAGCCGTGTGGTACATCGCAAGACAGGCGCCAATCAGGCCGAACATCATGGTAATGAAGCGCCCGGACATAAAGCGCGAGGTGCCGACGTAAAACTGCTGGGTGTTCGGATCGGCAAGCTGTGCGAAGAAGATACGCTGTGTGCCCTCCACGAGCTGGCCATTGATCATTTCGCTGCCGCCAAGGGCCGTGGTCCAGAACGGCAGATAGAAGATATGGTGCAGGCCGAACGGGCCAAGCATGCGCAGCACGAAGCCGTAAATAAAGGTGCCGAAGTAGCCCGTCGCGTCCACCAGCCCGCCCATGCCGAAAATCAGCTTCTGGAAGTGGGGCCAGACGAGAGTCATTGCCGCGCCGACCAGAATCGCCGCCATCGAGCTGACGATGGGAATAAAGCGCGACCCGCCAAAGAAGCCGAGGAACTGCGGCAGGGCGATTTTGTTATAGCGGTTATGCAGCATGGCGGTCACCAGGCCAATAACCACCCCGCCAAACACGCCGGTTTCCAGCGTCTGGATGCCCAGCGCCATTCCCTGCCCGACCGCGCCCGGGTTCGTTGCCGCAAGCTCGCCGCTCAGGATCAGCAGCGCGTTTATCGTCGCGTTCATGACCAGATACGCCAGCAGCGAGGCGAGTCCGGCGGTACCCTTATCCCCCTTCGCCAGCCCGACCGCGACCCCGACCGCAAACAGCACGGCCAGGTTGGCAAACACGATAGATCCCGCGCTCGCCATGATGGTGAAGATGCCCTGTAGCCAGGCGACGTCAAGGAAAGGATAGGCCGTAATGGTGTTTGGATTCGACAGCGCGCCGCCGATCCCCAGCAGCAAACCGGCCGCTGGCAGCACCGCCACCGGCAGCATAAAGGATTTACCGAACCGCTGGGCCTTCTCGAACCAGCCCCCGGAAGAGGCTCCGCTGAACATTGACATAAATTTTCCCCCTGGCTTAAGTTTGTGGTGAAAATTTTTATCACAATATATATTTATCATTGAAAATTTCCACCACCATTACGATCCGCGTCACACTTAATCGAATGTGCTGGCAAAACCAGGGGGCTTTCCGCCACACTGTAGCCGGTATGAAATGGCAAGCTTTCGAAGGGATGGTGAGATGAGTTCGATGACCGACAATGAAAATATTCTGCTGCACCTGCGCCAGAGCCTGCCGGGCTACAGCCCAACGCTGCAAAAGCTGGGCGAGTTCATCCTTGCCGGGCCTCAGAAGGTGCTTTATCTGACCATCACGGAGCTGGCGCGGGAAAGTGAAACCAGCGAAGCAAGCGTCACCCGCCTGTGTCGCCACCTGCGCTGTAAGGGATATACCGAGTTTAAAATGGCGCTGGCGCTGGATATCCAGCAGAGCCAGCCCGCCGCCGCCGTCAGCGAAGACAGCATTGATGAACTGGTGGAAGAGTCCGTTCAGGCGCTGCGCGATACGGGTAAGCTTATCGATCGTGAAGTGCTGACCCAGGCGGGAACAGCCCTGCATGAAGCCGCCTCCGTGCAGATTTACGGCGTGGCCGCGAGCGCCATCATGGGCGACTATCTGCACTATAAGCTTTTGCGTCTGGGTAAATCCGCCCAGCTTTTCAGCGATATGCACCGCGCCGCCATGAACGCCGCCACCTTAGGGGAGCGCGATCTGGTGGTGGCGATCTCCAGTTCAGGATCGACCAAAGATCTGCTGCACGTGGTTAAGCTTGCTAAAAAAAGAGGATCGCGGGTTTTGCTGCTGAGCAACACGATGCGCAGCCCGCTTGCGGATCTGGCGGATCTATTACTGGTTGCCGCGAAGCCGGAAGGCCCGCTAAGTGCAGGTTCACTGAACGCTAAGGTTGGGGCGATGCTGCTGGTGGAGGTGCTGGTGGGAGAGCTGATAACCCACGATGGGCGCTATGCAACGGCGAGCCAGCAGACCGCCAGCGCCACGCTGCCGCTGCTTTTATAGATAAAAAGGCCGGGGGATCCCGGCCTGTCGCTTGTTACCTGTGCGTTCTGAAATCAATCACCATGCGGCCTTTGATTTTGCCGCTCTCCATCTCTTCGAAAATGGTGTTGATGTCCTTCAGCGGGCGCAGCGCGACCTTCGGCGTAACCTTGCCTTCCGCCGCGAACTGGAACGCCTCGGCCAGATCCTGACGGGTGCCGACCAGCGAACCAACGACTTCTATGCCGTCCAGCACCAGGCGCGGTATGTTCAGGCTCATGGACTCTGACGGCAGGCCAACGGCCACCACGCGCCCACCCGCCCGAACGGCATCTACCGCCGAGTTAAACGCGGACTTCGCCACGGCGGTTACCACCGCAGCATGCGCGCCGCCGGTTTTCTCCTGGATGACCTTTCCGGCATCTTCGTTGCGGGAGTTAATCACCATATCGGCGCCGCTCTCTTTGGCAAAATCGAGCTGCGCGTCGTTAACGTCTACCGCGATGACTTTGGCGTTAAAAACGTTCTTCGCGTATTGCAGCGCAAGGTTGCCGAGGCCGCCCAGGCCGTAAATCGCAATCCACTGCCCTGGCTTGATGTTAGAAACCTTAACGGCTTTGTAAGTGGTCACACCCGCGCAGGTAATGCTGCTGGCGGCGGCTGATTCCAGGCCGTCCGGCACTTTTACCGCGTAATCGGCGACGACTATGCACTCTTCCGCCATGCCACCGTCTGCGGTATAGCCTGCGTTGGTCACGCTGCGACACAGCGTTTCATTGCCGCTGTTGCAGTATTCGCAGTGGCCGCAGCCACGGAAGAACCACGCAACGCTTGCCCGGTCGCCCACTTTTAAGGAGGTCACGCCAGGCCCGATGGATTTAACAATACCAATCCCTTCATGCCCGAGCGTAGTGCCCGTGACATCACCAAAATCACCATTCTTGACGTGCAAATCGGTGTGGCACACACCGCAGCATTCCATTGTCAGCAAGGCTTCACCGTGCTTAAGTTCACGCATCGGTTTATCAACGATATCAACGGAATGATCTTTCGTAACAACAGCTGCTTTCATGGCGGTCTCCTGACCTGGTTAATGACCTACCCAGCCTGGTCGACATTCATCCAGAGCGCAACTGATTAACTTTGATTAAGCATCAGAAGTCCATGACGCTCAAACTGCAGGCGAAAAAAAACCCGCCGAAGCGGGTTTTCTCAGAACTTAAAGCGACAGTAAGAGATTACTGACCTTTAACTTCTTTCAGACCGTTGAACGGTGCTGCATCACCCAGCGCTTCTTCGATACGAATCAGCTGGTTGTATTTAGCAACACGGTCAGAACGGCTCATAGAACCAGTTTTGATCTGGCCTGCAGCGGTACCCACAGCCAGGTCAGCGATGGTAGCGTCTTCAGTTTCGCCTGAACGGTGAGAGATAACGGCAGTGTAGCCAGCGTCTTTCGCCATTTTGATCGCAGCCAGAGTTTCGGTCAGAGAACCGATCTGGTTGAATTTGATCAGGATGGAGTTAGCGATGCCTTTGTCGATACCTTCTTTCAGGATCTTGGTGTTGGTTACGAACAGATCGTCACCAACCAGCTGGATTTTGTCGCCCAGTACTTTAGTCTGGTATGCGAAGCCAGCCCAGTCAGACTCGTCCAGACCGTCTTCGATAGAAACGATTGGGTACTGTTTAGTCAGATCTTCCAGGAAGTGGGTGAACTCTTCGGAGGTGAAAGCTTTGTTGCCTTCGCCAGCCAGAACGTATTTACCGTCTTTGTAGAATTCAGATGCCGCACAGTCCATAGCCAGAGTAACGTCTTTACCCAGCTCGTAGCCCGCAGCTTTAACCGCTTCAGCGATAACAGCCAGTGCTTCTGCGTTAGAACCCAGGTTAGGCGCGTAGCCACCTTCGTCACCAACAGCAGTGCTCATGCCTTTAGATTTCAGCACTTTCGCCAGGTTGTGGAACACTTCAGAACCGATACGGATCGCTTCTTTCAGCGTTTTAGCGCCAACTGGCTGAATCATGAACTCTTGAATATCAACGTTGTTGTCAGCGTGCTCGCCGCCGTTGATGATGTTCATCATAGGCAGAGGCATAGAGTATTTGCCTGGGGTGCCGTTCAGTTCAGCGATGTGTGCGTACAGCGGCAGGCCTTTAGAGGCAGCAGCAGCTTTAGCAGCAGCAAGAGAAACAGCCAGGATTGCGTTAGCACCGAAGTTAGATTTGTTTTCAGTACCATCAAGATCGATCATGATCTTGTCGATGTTAGCCTGGTCTTTCGCATCTTTACCCATAACCGCCTGAGCGATTGGGCCGTTAACAGCGGCAACGGCTTTAGTGACGCCTTTACCCATGTAACGAGACTTGTCGCCATCGCGCAGTTCCAGCGCTTCGCGGGAACCAGTAGAAGCACCTGATGGTGCAGCAGCCATACCTACGAAACCGCCTTCCAGATGAACTTCGGCTTCAACAGTCGGGTTACCACGGGAGTCGATGATTTCACGACCGATGACTTTAACGATTTTGGACATTAGGTTTTCCTCAGTACAAGTTAAACTAAAACTCCAGACAAACAACGCGCGAAATGTCGCGCGTTGTCGTTCTAACTCTGCTTACTTCGCCTGACGCTTCTGGTACTCACCGGCAGCTTTTACAAAGCCTGCAAACAGTGGATGCCCGTCACGCGGCGTAGAAGTAAATTCCGGGTGGAACTGGCAGGCAACAAACCATGGGTGGTTTGGAACCTCGATGATTTCTACCAGTTGATCATCGCCGGAGCGGCCCGCAACTTTCAGGCCCGCTGCTTCAATCTGCTTCAACAACATGTTGTTGACTTCGTAGCGGTGACGATGGCGCTCAACGATTTGCGGCTCGCCGTACATCTGGCGCACCAGCGTACCGTCGGTCAGCTGACACTGTTGGCCACCCAGACGCATGGTACCGCCCAGATCGCTCTTTTCAGTACGCACTTCAACGTTGCCTTCTTCGTCACGCCACTCGGTGATTAACGCCACCACCGGGTATTTACAGTCTGGCACAAATTCCGTGGAGTTGGCGTTAGCCATCCCTGCAACGTTACGCGCAAACTCGATCAGCGCAACCTGCATACCCAGGCAGATACCCAGATAAGGAATATTGTTTTCACGGGCATAGCGGGCGGTAGCAATTTTACCTTCCACGCCGCGATAGCCGAAACCGCCAGGGATAAGAATAGCATCCAGACCCTTAAGTAGCTCTTCGCCACGTGTTTCAACATCTTGCGAATCAATCAGCTTGATGTTGACGGTCAGACGGTTCTTCAGGCCACCGTGCTTCAGCGCTTCAATCACCGATTTGTAGGCATCCGGCAGTTCAATGTACTTGCCGACCATACCGATGGTGATCTCACCCGTTGGGTTCGCTTCTTCGTAGATTACCTGTTCCCACTCGCCCAGATTAGCTTCTGGTGCGTTAATGCTGAATCGTTTACAAATATAATCGTCCAGCCCCTGTGATTTCAACAGGCCTGGGATCTTATAAATCGAATCGACATCTTTCAGGGAGATAACCGCTTTCTCCGGCACGTTACAGAACAGCGCGATTTTCGCACGTTCGTTCGCCGGAACCACGCGGTCGGAACGGCAGATCAGCACGTCTGGCTGAATACCGATGGAAAGCAGTTCTTTTACGGAGTGCTGCGTTGGTTTGGTTTTCACCTCACCGGCTGCGGCCATGTACGGCACCAGAGTCAGGTGCATATACAGCGTGTGCTCACGGCCCACTTCAACGGCCATCTGGCGAATTGCTTCGAGGAACGGCAGGGATTCGATATCCCCGACGGTGCCGCCGATTTCAACCAGCACGACGTCATAGCCTTCGCCACCTTCAAGGATGCGTTCTTTGATAGCGTTGGTGATGTGGGGGATAACCTGTACGGTTGCGCCCAGATAGTCGCCACGGCGTTCTTTACGCAGAACTTCTGAGTAGATACGGCCGGTGGTAAAGTTGTTACGACGCGTCATTTTGTTACGGATGAAGCGCTCGTAGTGACCCAAATCCAGGTCGGTTTCAGCGCCGTCTTCGGTAACGAACACTTCCCCATGTTGAATAGGGCTCATGGTACCCGGATCGACGTTGATGTACGGATCGAGTTTCATGATGGATACGTTGAGGCCACGGGCTTCGAGAATAGCTGCGAGGGAGGCTGCGGCAATGCCTTTACCCAGAGAGGAAACGACCCCGCCGGTCACAAAAATATAGTTCGTTGTCATGCTGAACCTGAGAAGTTAGGTTTAAAGACGATGGAATAACCAGGACGGGAAAGCAGTATACCCGAACACTCAGGGTGCCACAAACTTTCATTCTTCAACCCGCCAACCTGACCTCGCGCTTTGTCAGGCCTGAGAAAATAGCGGGTCTGGCATAAATGTTTTTGACGCAAATCAAGCGCTTGTTAAATGGGAGTGCCAGGAAATAGCGCTTGATCGCAAAAACGCGTTAGATTTCAGTTTCCTGGCGTTTAACCTGCTGCCAGGCATTTTCCATTTGATCGAGGGTGGCATCGGTCATTTGCAGGCCCTGCGCGGCGATAATCCGCTCCACTTCCCGGAAACGACGCTCGAATTTGCGGTTGGCTTTTTGCAAAGCAACTTCGGCTTTGGTGCCTAGATGGCGGGCCAGATTGACGGTGGCGAACAGCAAATCCCCGACCTCTTCTTCAAGTTTCGCTTCGTCCACGACGACCTGCTGAGCTTCGTGCATCACCTCATCGATCTCTTCGTGAACTTTTTCGAGCACCGGGCCAAGAGAGGTCCAGTCGAAGCCCACGGAGGAGCAGCGCTTCTGAATTTTATGCGCGCGCATCAGGGCAGGAAATGCTTCGGGGATATCATCCAGCGCGGAGTGCTGAGCTTTCTCCGCGCGCTCGGCGGTTTTGATCTGCTCCCACTTCGCCAGCACTTCGGTACTGGTGCCCGCTTCGCCGTCGGCAAAAATATGCGGATGGCGGCGCTCCAGCTTGTCGCTGATGGATGAGCAGATATCGTCGAAGTTAAACCGCCCTTCTTCCTGCGCCATCTGCGCGTAGAACACCACCTGGAACAGCAGGTCGCCCAGCTCGCCGCGCAGATCGTCAAAATCTTCACGGTTGATGGCGTCCAGCACTTCGTAAGTTTCTTCCAGGGTGTAAGGTGCGATAGTGGCGAAGGTCTGCTCGCGGTCCCATGGACAGCCGTTTTCCGGGTCGCGCAGGCGCTTCATGATGCCAAGGAGGCGGTTAATTTCAGTCAAAGTCGATCCTTAAGAAAACGTAGGGCAGATAAGCAAAGCGCCATCTGCCGTGTATCGAACGATTTGGTGGATGACGCTTCGCTTATCCACCCTACCAGGCCAGGAGTGCCGGGTCAGCCGTGCAGCCGTTTCGCATCGATGATATCCGGCACCTGGTTCAGCTTGCCGAGCACGCGGCCCAGCACCTGCAGGTTATAGATTTCAATGTTCATATCGATGGTCGCCAGCTGCTGTTTGGTGTCGCTGCGGCTCGCCACGCCCAGCACGTTCACCTTCTCGTTTGCCAGAATAGTGGTGATATCGCGCAGCAGGCCGCTGCGATCGTTCGCCGTCACCCGCACCACCAGCGAATAGCCGCTGGAGTAGCTTTCGCCCCAGACGGCGTCCACGATGCGTTCCGGCGCGTGGGATTGCAGGTCGGCAAGCTGGTCGCAGTCCGCTCGGTGGATGGAGATGCCGCGTCCCTGAGTGATGAAACCGATAATTTCATCCCCCGGGATCGGCTGGCAGCAGCGCGCAATGTGGTGCATCAGATTGCCCACGCCTTCCACCACCACCCGGCCGTTGTCCTTGCTGCGGGACTGATGCTGGCTGGAGGATTTTTTCTCCAGCTGGCGCAGCGCCTGCTCGTCCTGTTCGGCGGCGGTCGGCTTGTTAAACTGCGCCTGCAGGAAGTTGCTCATCTGGTTGAGGCGAATATCACCGCCGCCAATCGCCGCCAGCAGCTCTTCAATTTCGTTGAAGTTGTAGCGCGGCAGCAGGTGCTTTTCAGCCTCTTTCAGGCTGATGCCCAGGCGCTCGATCTCGTCGTCGAGGATCTGCCGTCCGGCCAGAATGTTCTTGTCGCGATCCTGCTTGCGGAACCAGTTGTGGATCTTGGCGCGCCCACGGCTGGTGGTGACGTAGCCCAGGTTCGGGTTCAGCCAGTCGCGGCTTGGGTTCGGCTGTTTCTGGGTGATAATGTCAACCTGATCGCCCATCTGCAGCTGATAGGTGAACGGTACGATGCGCCCGCCAATTTTCGCGCCGATGCAGCGGTGCCCCACGTCGCTGTGGATGTGGTAGGCAAAGTCGAGCGGCGTAGAACCGGCTGGCAGGTCGACCACATCCCCTTTTGGCGTAAATACGTATACCCGGTCGTCGAAGACCTGGCTGCGCACTTCGTCGAGCATTTCGCCGGAGTCTGCCATCTCTTCCTGCCACGCAATCAGCTTACGCAGCCAGGCGATACGGTCTTCGTGCCCCGAGCTGCCGCTGCGCGCGTTGCCCTCTTTGTATTTCCAGTGGGCGGCGACGCCCAGCTCCGACTCCTCGTGCATCTGTTTGGTACGGATCTGGATTTCGATGGTTTTGCCGTTCGGCCCCAGCACAACCGTATGGATAGACTGGTAGCCGTTTGGCTTCGGGTTGGCAACGTAGTCGTCGAACTCGTCCGGCAGGTGGCGGAAATGCGTGTGTACGATGCCCAGCGCGGCATAACAGTCCTGCAAGCGTTCGGCCACGACGCGCACAGCTCGCACGTCGAACAGCTCGTCAAACGCCAGCGCCTTCTTCTGCATTTTGCGCCAGATGCTGTAGATGTGTTTCGGGCGGCCATACACTTCGGCCTTCACGCCCTCTTCTTTCATCGACTTGCGAAGCATGCCGACGAACTCATCAATGTAGTGCTCACGGTCGATACGACGCTCGTGCAGCAGCTTAGCGATGCGTTTATATTCCGCCGGATGCAGGTAGCGGAAGCAGTAATCTTCCAGCTCCCACTTCAGCTGGCCGATGCCAAGGCGGTTGGCAAGCGGCGCATAGATATTGGTACATTCTTTCGCCGCCAGCACGCGCTCGTCTTCCGGCGCGTCTTTCACTTCCCTCAGGTGGGCGATACGTTCGGCGAGCTTGATGACCACGCAGCGGAAGTCATCCACCATCGCCAGCAGCATGCGGCGAACGTTGTCGACCTGTTCTGCGGAGACGGAATCGGTATGGGCGGCTTTCAGCTGGCGAATGGCGGCCATGTCGCGCACGCCGTGTATCAGCGTCACCACCTGGCTATCAATGCTTTCTCTCATCACCTCTTCGGTGACCACGCCCGCATCCGCGAGAGGGAACAGCAGCGCCGCCCGCAGGGTGTCGTTGTCCATGCTGAGCATGGAGAGGATTTCCACCATCTCAACGCCGCGCCACAGCAGCAGCTCCGCGTTCGGATGGCCTTTCGTCTGCTGCTCGCAGTAACGCCAGGTTTCGGCTAAGCGCTCACACGACTGCTGGTTAGTGATCCCGAGACTCGCAATCCATTTATCGGGCGCAAATTCGCCAGCCTTGTTGATATGTGCACTTCTTACCGCAACCATTGTCCTCTCCTGTCGGTTTCTCGATCAGACCCCAGGCCTGATAAACCGCTTAAATACGCTCAAAGAGCGCCATTGACTCCAGGTGCCCAGTGTGGGGAAACATGTCGAGCATTGCCAGCCGCTGAATCTGATAGCCCGCTGCCAGCAGCGCTTCGCTGTCACGGGCAAGCGTGGTGGGGTTACACGAGACGTAAACCACCCGTTTGGGAGCAAGGCTAATCACATGCTGCATCACGCCTGGCGCACCGGCTCGGGCAGGGTCGAGTAAGATTTTATCGAACCCCTGCGCCGCCCAGGCATGACGAGTCACATCCTCCTCCAGATTTTCATGAAAGAATGTGACATTTTTCAGCGAATTATTTTGCGCATTATATTCGCCTTTCGCCACCAGCGCAGCAACGCCTTCCACCCCCACCACGCTCGCCGCTCGTTTTGCCAGCGGCAGGGTAAAATTGCCCATGCCGCAGAACAGATCCAGCACCCGATCCGTCGGCTGAACGTCCAGCCAGTCGATAGCGCGAGCGACCATCTGCTGATTCACCCCGTCGTTCACCTGGATAAAGTCACGCGGGCTGAAGCTTAATCGTAGACCGTCTGAATCATACCAGGGCGCTTCGTTGCCGTTCGCCTCAAGCGTTTCCCCGTCGGGTGCTAAAAATAGCGCAAGACCGACAGAATGCGAGAATTGTTCCAGTTTTTGTCGATCGGCAGGTTCCAGCGGCGAAAGATGCCGCAGAACCATCAGCGGACCGCTGCCCGCCAGCACCAGCTCCACGTGCCCTAACTTGCGCACGGCCTTCAGTTCCGACAGGCATTCACGCAGCGGGTTAATCAATGCTTCGAGCTGGGGCACCAGAACGGGGCACTGTTTGATATCCACCAGCTCTTTGTCGCTGGCCTTACGAAAGCCCATCTGCAACGTTTGCGATTTAAGATGGAAGTTGAGGCTCAGGCGCGCGCGACGGCGGTAGCCCCACGGCTCAGCGGAGATAATCTCATTCACCTCACGGGGGGCATCACGGGTGCCCATCATGCGGGCCAGCGCGCGGGATTTCGCCTGCTGCTGAAGGGGGACGCTGGCGTGCTGCTGCTGGCAGCCGCCGCATACGCCAAAGTGCGGGCAACGTGGCGCCACCCGATCGGGGCTGTCGTTTAAACGCCGTTTGACCACCGCCTGGGAAAAATTACGTTTATCCTCAGTGATAGTCACCTCGGCCTGCTCACCCGGCAGCGCGCCGGTGATAAACAGCGCTTTTCCGTTGTGACGCGCAACGCCCTGTCCGAAGGGATCGAGGTCATTAACCGTCACAGTTATGATCTGACGTGTCGTAACACGTCGCTTTGCAGAGTAGAATTGCGCCATATGTCGAGATGAGCTCTTAAATTTTAACCATTGCCTCAATTGTCCCATATCGGAACCCCATGACCAACTACAGCCTGCGGGCACGCATGATGATCCTGATTCTGGCTCCGACGCTGATGATCGGTTTGCTGCTCAGTACCTTCTTTGTTGTCCACCGCTACAATGACTTACAGCGCCAGCTGGAAGATGCCGGCACCAGCATTATTGAACCGCTTGCCGTGTCGAGCGAGTACGGGATGAACTTCCACAGCCGGGAGTCTATCCGCGAACTGGTCAGCGTCCTGCACCGTCGCCACTCCGATATCGTCCGCGCCATCTCGGTATTCGATGAGAACAACAAGCTGTTTGTCACCTCAAACTTCCAGCTTAGCCCGTCCGTTCTGCAGCTTCCTGCCGGTGAAAAAATCCCCCACAGCCTGAGCGTCACGCGCAGAGGTGACGTGATAATCCTGCGGACGCCAATCATTTCCGAAAGCTACTCGCCGGACGAGTCGGCAGTGGTGGACGCCAAGCAGGACGGCAATACCCTCGGCTACGTCGCGATGGAGCTGGACCTGAAGTCGGTTCGCCTGCAGCAGTATCGGGAAATTTTCATTTCCACCATGATGATGCTGTTCTGCGTGGGGATTGCGATGCTGTTTGCCTACCGCCTGATGCGCGATGTAACCAGCCCAATTCGCAACATGGTCAACACGGTTGACCGTATCCGCCGGGGGCAGCTGGACAGCCGCGTCGAGGGCTTTATGCTCGGCGAGCTGGATATGCTGAAGAACGGCATTAACTCGATGGCGATGTCCCTGACCGCCTATCACGAGGAGATGCAGCACAATATTGACCAGGCCACCTCGGACCTGCGTGAAACCCTTGAGCAGATGGAAATCCAGAACGTTGAGCTGGATCTGGCCAAGAAGCGTGCCCAGGAAGCGGCCCGCATCAAGTCCGAATTCCTCGCCAACATGTCTCATGAGCTGCGTACGCCGCTTAACGGCGTGATTGGCTTTACCCGCCTGACGCTAAAAACGGATCTTAACGCCACCCAGCGTGACCATCTGCACACCATTGAACGCTCGGCGAACAACCTGCTGACCATCATCAACGACGTTTTAGACTTCTCCAAGCTCGAGGCCGGGAAGCTGATTCTGGAAAGCATCCCGTTCCCGCTGCGTAATACCCTGGATGAAGTCGTCACCCTGCTCGCCCACGCCGCCCACGACAAAGGCCTGGAGCTGACGCTCAATATTAAAAACGACGTGCCGGACAACGTGATTGGCGATCCGCTGCGTCTGCAGCAGGTCATCACCAACCTGGTCGGCAACGCGATTAAATTTACCGAAAGCGGCAACATCGACCTGCTGGTTGAGAAGCGGTCGCTGGGCAACAATAAAGTCCAGGTTGAGATGCAGATCCACGATACCGGCATCGGCATTCCCGAACGCGAGCAGTCGCGGCTGTTCCAGGCCTTCCGCCAGGCGGACGCCAGCATCTCCCGCCGCCACGGCGGCACCGGGCTGGGGCTGGTCATCACCCAGAAGCTGGTTAACGAAATGGGGGGCGATATCTCCTTCCACAGCCAGCCAAACCGCGGCTCGACCTTCTGGTTCCACATCAATCTGGATTTGAACCCTAACGCGGTGCTCGACGGCCACTCGACCGAAAACCTGACCGGGAAGCGCATCGCCTACGTTGAACAAAACGCCGCAGCGGCGCAAAGCACGCTGAATCTGCTTTCCAGCACGCCGCTAACGGTGGTCTACAGCCCGTCGTTCACCACGCTGCCGGACGAGCATTATGACATCCTGCTGATCGGCATCCCGATCACCTTCAGCGACACGCTGAGCATGGAGAATCCGAAGCTGCTGAAGGCGACGACCATGACGGACTGCCTGATCCTGGCGCTGCCATGCCACGCGCAGGTCAGCGCGGAAGACCTGAAGAGCAAAGGCGTGGCGGGCTGCCTGCTCAAACCAATCACCTCCACCCGCCTGTTGCCGATACTGGCGGACCGCTCGTTCAGCAAAACGCCAGCGCTGGTGGACGGCAGCGACTCGGGCAAGCTGCCAATGACGGTGATGGCGGTGGACGATAACCCGGCAAACCTGAAGCTGATCGGTGCGCTGCTCGAAGACCAGGTGCAGAACGTCGTGCTGTGCGACAGCGGTCTGCAGGCCATTGACCGCGCCAAGCAGATGCAGATAGACATCATCCTGATGGACATTCAGATGCCGGAAATGGACGGCATTCGCGCCTGCGAGCTGATCCGCCAGATGCCGCACCACCAGCAGACGCCGGTGATTGCCGTGACCGCCCACGCCATGGCCGGTCAGAAAGAAAAACTGCTGAGCGCCGGCATGAACGATTATCTCGCCAAGCCCATTGAGGAGCAGAAGCTGGTTAATCTGCTCACCCGCTACCAGCCCGGCAGCATCGTGGCCGCTCACCCGGCAATGACCCCGGATATTCCGCCGCAGAGCCTGCAGGCCAGCCAGACGCTGGACTGGCCGCTGGCGTTACAGCAGGCGGCCAATAAGCCCGATCTCGCACGGGACATGCTGCAAATGCTGCTCGCCTTCCTGCCGGAGGTACGTAACACCGTTGAGGAACAGCTGGTTGGGGAGGAGCCTGAAGGGCTGGTCGACATTATTCACAAGCTGCACGGCAGCTGCGGCTACAGCGGCGTACCGAAGCTAAAAAATATCTGTATGACGCTGGAGCACGAGATGCGCAGCGGCGTGCCCCCGCAGGAGCTGGAGCCGGAGTTGCTTGAGCTGCTGGATGAAATGGCTAACGTCTCAAAAGAAGCCCAGAAAATGCTGGCTAACTTCGCGACATAGCGCGCCACATCGCCTCAAAGCCCGAGGTTTTATATTCCTGGGCTTTTTCCGGCTCCCGGGAGGCGAATTCGGTGGTGGTTTCCGCGAGGGAGAAAAAAATAGCGTCGGCAAAGGCCGACTGCCCGCAGGATAAGAGTTCATTAGTAATGCAGTCTTCCGCAAGCTTGCGCAGTTCAGGATGAACACGCGCAACGCTGTCTTTGGTTTCCTGGGTGATCTTATCCGACACCGCCAGCTGACGCATCGCCTTGCTGGCCTGGGGATGAACAAGCCCCCAGTCGATGAAGCTGCTCCACACCATACGCGCCCGCTCTTTAACCGAGGCGTCGGCCTGAAAATTCTGCATCATCGTCCCACCGAGGCTCGTTTTCAGATACAGATACAGCCCGTTCAGCAGCTCATCCTTCGTGGCAAAGTAACGAAACAGCGTCCCTTCGGCGACACCGGCATTTTTGGCAATCAAAGACGTCGCCGCCCCTAAGCCGAATTCAGCCACGGCTAGCTTTGCGGCCTCAAGCAGCGCTACTCGTTTGTCTTCACTTTTTGGACGAGCCACATTTCCTCACAGATATTGCGAATTTACTCAAAATTAAACCATGTTCCCTGACGCCGGAGCAACTATGTTAAAACGTCCGCACCCACGCAACGATTAACATTTTGCTGACAAAAATGTCATTGACGGTGAACAACCGCCTCCTATAATGAGTGCTCACTCACTCAATGACAAGCGCATTAACCCGGAGGAAGTATGTCTATGCCCGCAAACTTCATGGAATCCCTGATTGAGTGGATTGAAGAAAATATGGATAAACCGCTGAGGATCGAGGACGTTGCGAAGCACTCCGGCTATTCGAAGTGGTACTTACAGAGAATGTTTACCAGCACCACGGGAAAAAGCATGGGCACCTGGATCCGCGACCGCAAGCTGATGCTGGCGGCGGCAGATCTGCTGAACACCAACGACCGTATCGTCGACATCTCTGAGCGTTACGGCTTTGATTCCCAGCAATCGTTCACGCGGATTTTCGGCAAAAAATATAATACTTCCCCTTCCGCCTACCGGAAAATGCACGAGCAAAAGGTTGCCTGATTTTTACACGATGGGCTAAGCGTTATAAAGCACGCCCTATCGCGAGCGTCGCGGCGATATTCCTTGCCGCCATGCGCAGGTTAGCCCCGGCGTTGTCCAGCGCCTCTTCCAGGGTACAGATGGTGTAAAGCACGCTGAATACGGCATCCACGCCGTGCTCATGCACCACGCCTGCGTCCGCCGTCAGGCTGCCGCCAATGCCAATTACCGGCTTCCCATAGCGTTTCGCTACTCTGGCAACGCCCACCGGGACCTTGCCGTGAATGCTCTGGCTGTCGATTCGTCCTTCACCGGTGATCACCAGGTCCGCATCGCGCACCAGCGCATCCAGACCCAGCGCCTCGGTAACAATTTCAATTCCCTGGCGCAGCTCCGCGCCGCAGAAAGCATAAAGCGCGGCGCCCATGCCGCCCGCCGCGCCGCCGCCGTCCAGCGTCAGCACGTCCTTATCAAGATCGCGGGCAATAATCCTGGCGTAGTGCGCGAGGAATTCATCCAGCCGCTTCACCATTTCCGGCGTTGCGCCTTTTTGTGGGCCAAAGACAGCGGAAGCCCCGTCCTCGCCGGTTAACGGATTGGTGACGTCGCAGGCGACCTCAATACGGCACTCCTGCAGGCGCTTGTCCAGCTCGCCGATGTCGATGCCTGCCAGCTTCTCAAGCTCGCCGCCGCCGTAGCCCAGCGCCTGCCCCTGCTTGTCCACCAGCTTAGCGCCCAGCGCCTGCACCATACCGATGCCGCCGTCGTTGGTGGCGCTGCCGCCGATGCCAATAATAATGTGCTTAACGCCGCCGTCCAGCGCGTGACGAATAAGCTCGCCGGTGCCCCATGACGTGGTCAGCAGCGGGTTACGCTGCGCGGCGGGCACCTGCTCCAGGCCGCTTGCCGCCGCCATTTCGATAAACGCACTTTTTCCGTCCCCGGACAGCCCATAAAAGGCATCAACGGGTTTTCCCAGCGGTCCGGTTACCTCAACTTCGACGATACTCCCTTCGGTTGCGGCAACCATCGCCTCTACCGTCCCTTCCCCTCCATCGGCAACGGGCAGCTTCACGTAGCTGGCGTCCGGGAAGATCTCCCGAAAACCGGCCTCAATTTGTGTCGCCACCTCCAGAGCGCTGAGGCTCTCTTTGTAAGAATCTGGTGCGATTACAATCTTCATATGCCGTCCGTCGCGATGTGGGGATGGGGTGTCCGGCGCCTGACGGCACCGGCTCCGTTTTAACGCACCATGCAAGGGCGTTTGTTATCAAACTTCCACTCAGGGATAAGATACTGCATCGCCATCGCATCATCACGTGCGCCAAGCCCGTGCTTCTGATAAAGCTCGTGGGCCTTCATCACCTGATCCATGTCCAGCTCGACGCCGAGGCCCGGCTTCGCTGGCACCTGCACCATGCCGCCTTTAATTTCAAACGGCTGTTTGGTCAGGCGCTGGTTGCCTTCCTGCCAGATCCAGTGGGTGTCGATGGCGGTGATTTTGCCCGGAGCCGCCGCCGCGACGTGGGTGAACATCGCCAGCGAGATATCAAAGTGGTTGTTGGAGTGTGAACCCCAGGTGAGGCCAAAGTCATGGCACATCTGCGCCACGCGCACCGACCCCTGCATGGTCCAGAAGTGCGGATCGGCAAGCGGGATATCAACGGACTGCAGGGAGAGCGTGTGCCCCATCTGACGCCAGTCGGTGGCGATCATATTGGTAGCCGTTGGCAGGCCGGTGGCGCGACGGAATTCCGCCATCACTTCACGGCCTGAATAGCCCTGCTCTGCACCGCACGGATCTTCAGCATAGGCCAGCACGCCGCGCAGCTGTTTGCCCAGCCCGATGGCTTCGTCGAGCGACCAGGCGCCGTTTGGATCCAGCGTCACGCGAGCCTGTGGGAAACGTTTTGCCAGCGCGGTAACCGCCTCGGCTTCTTCGCTGCCGGCCAGCACGCCGCCCTTCAGTTTGAAATCGTTGAAGCCGTATTTTTCATAGGCCGCTTCCGCCAGGCGCACCACGGTGTCCGGGGTCATGGCCTCTTCGTGGCGAATGCGGTACCAATCGCATTTCTCATCCGGCTGGCTCTGATAGGCCAGAGGCGTGGCTTTGCGGTTACCGACAAAGAACAGATAGCCCAGCATTTCCACTTCGCTACGCTGCTGACCGTCGCCCAGCAGGCTGGCCACGTTCACGCCGAGGTGCTGACCGAGCAGATCGAGCATGGCGGCTTCAATGCCGGTCACCACGTGGATAGTGGTACGCAGGTCAAACGTCTGTAAGCCACGGCCACCGGCGTCACGGTCGGCAAACTGCTGGCGTACGGCATTAAGAATGTTTTTGTATTCGCCCAGCGTTTTACCAACCACCAGCGCAGCGGCATCTTCCAGCGTCTTACGAATTTTTTCGCCGCCCGGAATTTCACCCACGCCGGTATGCCCGGAATTATCTTTGATAATAACGATATTGCGGGTGAAGAACGGCGCGTGCGCGCCGCTCAGGTTCATCAGCATGCTGTCGTGACCGGCTACGGGAATGACCTGCATTGTGGTGACGACGGGAGTAGAAGTTGAAGTGTTCATCTTTAATTCCTTTTTAATCGAAATGTCTTATCCGCGGCCAAAAGCGGGACGCTTGCGGTCGAACTGCCAGCCGGGAACTAAGTACTGCATGGCCGTGGCGTCGTTACGCGACCCGCCCGGCAGCGACTTGTAAACCTCATGCGCTTTCTGCACCTGGTCCCAGTCCAGCTCAACGCCCAGGCCAGGGGCATCCGGCACGGCAATTTTGCCGTTGACGATTTGCAGCGGGGACTTCGTCAGGCGCTGATCGCCCTCCTGCCAGATCCAGTGCGTATCGATGGCGGTCGGCCTGCCCGGTGCCGCAGCACCTACGTGGGTAAACATCGCCAGCGAGATATCAAAATGATTGTTCGAGTGGCAGCCCCACGTCAGGCCCCAGTCGTCGCACAGCTGCGCCACGCGAACCGCGCCGCTTAAGGTCCAGAAGTGCGGATCGGCAAGCGGGATATCCACCGCGTTTACCATCACGGCGTGGTTCATCTCACGCCAGTTGGTGGCGATCATATTCGTTGCCACCGGCAGACCCGTGGCGCGGCGGAACTCCGCCATGATCTCACGCCCGGAATAGCCCTGCTCAGCGCCGCATGGATCTTCGGCGTACGACAGAACATCGCCCATGCCCCTGCAAAGATCTATAGCTTCATCCAGCAGCCACGCGCCGTTCGGATCGACGGTAATGCGCGCGTCCGGGAAACGTTTTTTCAGCTCGCGGGCGGCGTCCAGCTCCTGTTCGCCGGGCAAAACCCCGCCTTTCAGCTTAAAGTCTTTGAAACCGTAGCGGTCCTGCGCCGCTTCCGCCAGCCGCACAATCGACTGGCTGGTCAGCGCTTGCTGATGGCGCAGCTCGTACCATGCGTGGCTGGCCTTGCTTCCGTCCAGATAGGGCAGATCGGTTTTGTTCCGGTCGCCAATATAGAACAGATAGCCCAGGACGGTGACCTCGTCGCGCTGCTTGCCCGGCCCCAGGAGTTCGCAGACCGGCACGTTCAGCGCCTTGCCGAGCAAATCCAGCAGCGCCGCCTCGAGCGCCGCCACTGCGTTGACGCGCAGTTCAAACGTCCAGGCGCCTTTACCGAAAGTATCGAAATCTGCCGACTGATTGCCCTTGTGGACGTTTTGCACCACGCGATTCATGCGGGCAACTTCCTGCCCGACAACCTGCGGGATCGCATCCACCAGCGTCTGGTAAATTGTCTCGCCGCCGGGCGCTTCGCCCACGCCAGTATTTCCGGCGTTATCCGTCAGCACCACGATGTTTCGCGTGAAGTAGGCCCCGTGCGCGCCGCCAATATTCAGCAGCATGCTGTCGTGACCGGCTACCGGGATGACCTTCATATCGGTAACTATCGGGCTTGCCTGAGTAGTCATGATGCGCGTCCTGTCAGCACGGGTTTGAGTTCAATACGCTTAATGTCGCCGACGATAATCAGGTAGCTCAGCACCGCGACCACCGCGTGGATGCCGACGTAAATCAGCGCGCCGTTAAACGAGCCGGAAACCCCGACAATGTAGCCGATAGCGATTGGCGTCACGATGCCGGAGACGTTACCGAACATGTTGAACAGGCCGCCGCTCAGGCCGCTAATCTCTTTCGGTGCTGTGTCGGCCATTACCGCCCAGCCCAGCGCGCCAATCCCCTTGCCGAAGAAGGCCATCGCCATAAAGCCCACGACCATCCATTCCGCCTGCACATAGTTACAGAACACCATGCTGACCGAAAGCAGCATGCCCAGCACGATTGGCGTCTTACGGGCGATGTTCAGGGAGCCGGTGCGGCGCATCAGCCAGTCGGAGATGACCCCACCCAGCACGCCCCCTACGAATCCGCATACCGCAGGGACGGAGGCAACGAAGCCCGCCTTGAGAATCGACATCCCCTTTTCCTGCACCAGATAGACCGGGAACCAGGTAATAAAGAAGTAGGTTAGCGCGTTGATGCAGTACTGGCCGATATAAATGCCGATCATCATGCGCGAACCGATGAGCTGTTTGATCTGGCCCCACTTCTGGGAGAAGGGAACGTGCTCTTTGGTCTGCTTCTGATCCATGTTGATCAGCGCGCCGCCCTCTTCGATGTACTCCAGCTCTTTTTTGTTCACGCCCGGGTGATTGTTCGGCTCGTGGATCACTTTCAGCCAGACGAAGCTGATGATGATGCCCAGACCGCCCATGAAGAAGAAGACGTGCGACCAGCCGACCTCATGCGTTAACCAGCCCATGATCGGCGCAAAGATCACCGTGGCGAAATACTGGGCTGAGTTAAAAATGGAAACCGCCGTGCCGCGCTCCTGCGCCGGGAACCAGGCGGCGACTATTCGACTGTTGCCGGGGAAAGAAGGCGCTTCGGCCAGGCCCACCAGGAAGCGCAGGGTAAACAGCGCAACGATAATGCCAAAGCCGTTGAAGACGTCGACGAAGCCCTGCAGCAGGGTGAACATCGACCAGATGAAGATTGACCAGAAATAGACACGTTTGGAGCCAAAGCGATCCAGCAGCCAGCCGCCGGGGATTTGGCCGATGACGTAGGCCCAGGAGAACGCCGAGAAAACGTAGCCCATGCCGATCGGATCGAGCCCGATGTCCTTTGCCATTTCCGAGCCGGCAATGGACAGCGTAGCGCGGTCGCCGTAGTTAAATGAGGTGACGATAAACAGCATCACCACTATCCAGTAGCGGGCGTTAGTCCTTTTTTCGACCACGCTCGCCGTTTGGCTAATTGTGTTCATGTTGCACTCCTGAATGATAGCTTTCGGCTACATTTCATTCTGAGAAGCTTTTGTAGGGTAATCAGAATGATGCGTCGGTTTATCCGCAGTTTTTATCTTAGCGACACGCGGGGTGAAGCGGGTATCTGCGGTTTATTCTTTGACCGACTAGAAGTATATGAAGGGAGCCTGTGCGCCTCATCGTGCAATGACACAAGTTTGCCGGGCGGGGTTTGAGCACTTTATGGCGTCTGTCCAGGGTGCTGGGGGATGGTTCACGAAAATGGAATTGGGGGAAGTTTTGTGGGGCGGATAAGCGCATGCGCCATCCGCCGGAGAATTATTTAAGCAGCGTAGCCCAGTGCTCAACCCAGGGGTTAGCCACGGCTTCAGGTTCAGGGTGGTCATTGGCATCAATGAGCAACACTTCGCCGACGCGGGTTGCGCCCTGCTCCTGCAGCAGCGCGTCAAACTTTTTGCCGCCGCCGCAGAAATGGTCGTAGTTGCTGTCGCCCAGCGCGATCACACCGTAGCGCAGCTCCGGCTGGTAGCCTACGTCATCTTTCAGCGCCTGGAATAACGGCACGATGCTGTCCGGTAGATCGCCCTGGCCGGTAGTGGAGGTGACGACCAGCACATGCTGATTCTGATAGGGCTGCCAGTCCGACAGCTCCGGATCTTCAAATACCTTCGCCTGATGGCCTTTGCCTTTCAGGATCGTTTCGGCCTCCTCTGCCACCAGCAGCGCGTTGCCATACATGGTGCCAACAAAAATACCCACTTCAGCCATCGGTTAACTCCCTGAATTATGGTTCTGAGGATCCATCCTGACCGTTGCCCGGATCAAACTCAACCTTTTCAATGTCGCCCAGCATTCCACGCCAGCCAAACTGTGACATCATGCGCATCCAGGTGTCGTCGAGCCTTGCGCGCAGCGTCAGCGGCTCGCCGGTAACGGGATGAATCAGCGCCAGCTGGCTTGCGTGCAGCATCAGGCGCTGGCAGCCAAAATGTTCAGCCGCACCGCGATTCTGGCGCAGATCGCCATGTTTTGAATCACCAATAATAGGATGGCGCAGGTGGGTCATGTGGCGACGAAGCTGATGCTTACGTCCGGTTTTGGGCTCCAGCTCAACCAGGCTGTAGCGCGCCGTTGGGTAACGGCTGACCGGCACGGGCATCTCTACCTTTGCCAGACTGCGATAGTGGGTCACCGCAGGCTGCGGGCCTTTATCCTGCGAGGCGTGCTTGTCGGCGATTTTATCCATCTCTTCAACAAGCGGATAATCCAGCACGGCGTCGTCTTCCAGCCAGCCGCGCACCACCGCATGGTAGCGTTTTTGGATCTGATGATTCTCGAACTGCTGTGAGAGCATACGACCCACGTCGCTCGACAGCCCCATCAGCAGTACGCCAGAGGTTGGCCTGTCCAGACGATGCACGGTGAACACATGCTTACCAATCTGGTCACGCACTGTCTGCATAACAAAGACCGTCTCGTGCCTGTCCAGCCAGCTGCGGTGAACCAGCCAGCCCGACGGCTTGTTCACCGCGACCAGCCACTCATCCTGATAGATAATTTCCAGCATCAGTCGGCGCTGCCCGCGAACAGGACGTCCAGCTCCTGCAGCGCCGCCAGCAGCGGTTCACGACCGATGTGCGCCGCATCCAGCGCCATTTCATAATAAGGCGCGATGGCGAAAGACGAGGGCAACGGCTGCGCGCTGTCAATCAAGGCGTGCATCCGGGGGATCAGCACCCACTGAAGCCACTCGTGCGGCTCCAGCGTATCCATACAAAAAGGCTGGTCGCTTTCAAATGCCGTCGGAGCCGGGGCTACGCCCTGCCAAAGATGGTGATCTCGCAGGACCTGTTCGATTGCGAGTAAATGCTGGCGCACCAGCGCATGGCGTTCCATGGAAACCTCAAACGTCAGTCAAAATTTGCGGGCAAGCATACCACTTATCGGCCGCACGGAAAAAAAGCATAAAAAAAGGGAGCACTGTTTTTACACAGTGCTCCCGGTTCGTTTCGCAGCTAATCCGGCTACTTTTGGTGCTCCCTGCTCGTCCGTGACAACTTTGTCCAGTGGTCTCCTGACCTACAATCCATCGTACGCGCTTCCTGCATCCAACATCCTGCTGGTGTCCTGCATCATCCTGATGCTTTTTCCTTTAGTCTTCCAGACCCACCGATCGTCCTGATTCGGCTCTCATTCTCCGTCCTGGAGGTGTCCTTTACTCTTCCTGAGTGTTCCATGCTTCATCCTGAAGCCTTCCTTGTCACACCGTCCTGGTGTCATCCGCTTCTTCGCAAAGTGACATCATCCTGACATCTCCTTCACTACCCGACTCCCTGTCGATGAACATAGGATCTAATATTTAGCACCCTATGACAAGGCACCCAGCGGGAAAGTTCCAGAAAACTTTCATTCGAAGGTTACTGTAAGCTAGCTTAATCTATTGATTTAAAAAGATATGAAGGTTATTGAGTCAGCCAATAACCCACGAAAAGTTAGCGATCTCTTACAGCATTTGTAAGAGATCTCTCACAGACGCAGCCCAGTGGATAAGGGTTAAACGACCTGAGGCTGGAGATCCTGCAGGAACGCCGCCAGCGAAGGCGCAAGCGTGGAGCGGGTTTTGGTGCCAATTTTTTCCAGCACCACTTCCCCGCTGAGGTTGCAGAGCGACACCACTTCCATCTCATCCTGGGTGGTTGCGAGGAACAGCGTCGGCGACAGCTTCAGGCGTTTCTGCGTCACCAGGTGACCAATGAGATTTTCCTGCACACGCTGAAAATCGTCTTCGCTCCAGGCCTGCAGGAGCGTCAACGCAACGTTCCCGGAAATTGCTGGCATATCGCCTGCAAACTGCGTGGTGTAAAACTGATGGGCCGCAGGCTGGAGAGAGATATCCATAGCGCGCTCAACCGCACTGAGATCGGCTTCGAGGGTAAAAGGCTGCGGCTGCCAGCGCACATCGCTTCCGGTCGTGGTGACGATACACGGTGACGGAACCCCATACAGCTCTTCGCTTGCGGGCCAGCCCCCGGTCTGCTCACGCCATGCGGTACAAAAACGTTCCGTGAAAGCTTCCAGCGCCTGGCGCACGTCGTTATCCATCAATTTCTCACTCTCATAAGGCTGCGGTACAATAGAGGCTAATTGTACCTGCATTCTATCGGTGACACATGTCTTATGAAAAACACCAGGCGCTGAGCGGCCTGACGCTGGGCAAACCTACGGCCTACCAGGATAACTACGAACCGGCCCTGCTGCAGGCCGTGCCACGCAGCCTCAATCGCGATCCGCTGGGCCTTCACGCGGAGGCCCTGCCCTTTAGCGGTGGCGATATCTGGACGCTGTACGAGCTTTCCTGGCTTAACGACAACGGCCTGCCGCAGGTTGCCGTCGGGCATGTTCAGCTTGATGCGAACAGCGTCAACCTGGTGGAATCTAAAAGCTTTAAGCTCTATCTGAACAGTTTTAACCAGACGCGTTTCAGCGACTGGGAAACGGTGCAGGAAACGTTAAAGCGTGATTTAAGCGCCTGCGCCCAGGGTGACGTTAGCGTGGTGCTGTTCCGCCTGCACGAGCTGGAAGGCCAGGAAATCGCGGCGTTCACCGGCGAGTGCATTGACGGACAGGACATCGTAATAGACAGCTACGAATTCAACGCTGATTACCTGGACGGCGCCGCCGGGAAAGATATCGTTGAAGAGACGCTGGTCAGCCACCTGCTGAAATCCAACTGTCTTATCACCCACCAGCCGGACTGGGGTTCGGTGCAGATCCGCTACCGCGGGGCGCGTATTGACCGTGAGAAGCTGCTGCGCTACCTGGTCTCCTTCCGCCACCACAACGAATTCCACGAGCAGTGCGTTGAGCGCATCTTCAATGATATTCAGAAGTTTTGTCAGCCCGAGTCGCTGAGCGTTTATGCCCGCTATACCCGTCGCGGCGGGCTGGATATCAACCCCTGGCGCACCAATACCGATTTCCATCCGGCATTTGGCCGCCTGGTTCGTCAATAAATGCGAAATGCTTCGCACGGCGCGCAGGGAATCTTGTTTTCGGGTTGTTAAAGTTAAGACGGCAGGGCTATTGTAATCACTGGGAGCGGCACTTTTCGTCCCGTAAGGAGTTAACTTGATTACACATATTAGCCCGCTTGGCTCTATGGATATGCTGTCGCAGCTGGAAGTCGATATGCTTAAACGCACGGCCAGCAGCGACATTTACCAACTGTTCCGTAACTGTTCACTTGCCGTACTTAACTCAGGAAGCCAGACCGACAGCAGTAAAGAGCTTCTCTCACGCTACGAAAACTTTGATATCAACGTGTTGCGCCGTGAACGCGGCGTCAAACTGGAGCTGATCAACCCGCCGGAAGAGGCCTTTGTCGATGGCCGTATCATCCGCGCTCTGCAGGCTAACCTGTTCGCGGTGCTCCGCGACATCCTGTTTGTTAACGGCCAGCTATCCAGCTCCGGGCGCTTCCAGAATCTCGACCTGGAAGAGCCCGCCAATATCACCAACATGGTGTTCTCTATTCTGCGTAACGCCCGCGCGCTGCACGTCGGCGAAGCGCCAAACCTCGTCGTCTGCTGGGGCGGCCACTCCATCAACGAAAACGAATATCTGTATGCCCGTCGGGTCGGCACCCAGCTGGGCCTGCGCGAACTGAACATCTGTACGGGCTGTGGCCCCGGCGCCATGGAAGCGCCAATGAAGGGGGCAGCCGTAGGCCAGGCGCAACAGCGCTTCAGAGAAGGCCGTTTCATCGGTCTGACCGAACCCTCTATTATTGCCGCCGAGCCGCCTAACCCGCTGGTTAACGAGCTGATTATCATGCCGGATATCGAAAAACGCCTCGAAGCGTTTGTCCGTATCGCCCACGGCATCATTATCTTCCCGGGCGGCGTGGGTACGGCTGAAGAGCTGCTTTATCTGCTGGGCATTCTGATGAACCCACATAACCACGACCAGGTGCTGCCGCTGATCCTGACCGGCCCGAAAGAGAGCGCGGACTACTTCCGGGTGCTGGACGAGTTTATCGTCAACACCGTGGGCGAGCAGGCCCGCCGCCATTACAAAATCATTATCGATGATGCGCCGGAAGTGGCGCGCCTGATGAAAAAAGCGATGCCGCAGGTGAAAGAGTACCGTCGCGAAACCGGCGATGCCTACAGCTTCAACTGGTCGATTCGTATCGCGCCGGAGCTGCAAATGCCGTTTGAGCCAACCCATGAAAACATGGCGAACCTCAAACTCTATCCCGATCGGCCAGCAGAAGAGCTGGCCGCCTCGCTGCGCAGGGCCTTCTCGGGCATTGTCGCGGGTAACGTCAAAGAAGGTGGCATTCACGCCATCGAGAAATACGGCCCGTACAAAATCCACGGCGATGCGCAGATGATGAAACGCATGGACGATTTGCTGCAGGGCTTTGTCGCCCAGCACCGTATGAAGCTGCCGGGCAGCGCCTACATCCCCTGCTACGAAATCTGCACCTGACAGCCCCAGGGGCGACGGCTACGTCGCCCCTCCTTTCATTCAACAATCTTATATAGCCAACCGATTGCGTAGCCCATTCCGCCGTTAATCATCACGACTTTT
Source organism: Dryocola clanedunensis (assembly GCF_038405435.1). GTDB lineage: Bacteria > Pseudomonadota > Gammaproteobacteria > Enterobacterales > Enterobacteriaceae > Dryocola > Dryocola clanedunensis_A. The sequence goes on from NZ_JBBYHZ010000001.1 coordinate 157,095, forward strand.
AAGCAATTCCCTCCAGAAAACGCTGCTAATGCAGTTTTTTACAGTTCAAAGCCATGTATTTAATGCCGTTTAATTTATCGCATCTATGGCAAATGATAGTCTTTGCGCGCTTAAATTTGGCGAGGCCAATCTCATCCAGGATGAAATACCAGCAACCATTACGTTAGTAGTGGATTCTTGCATTTGGGATCGCGATCACTGATAGATTGATAACATAAATGTATCTTTCCGCCCGCCAATAGTTACGGGTCAAAATTACTAGAAAAACGCCCTGGCACAGAATTTAGTTTCAACAGTCAAACGAAAAACCTCGTCATTGACTGAAATTTCGCACAATAAGTTCCTTCTGGAGAAGTTGATGGATACCACACAAACCGGCAGTATTGCCTCTGTCGAGACAAAAAGTTCCTGGCGCAAATCGGACACCATGTGGATGCTCGGCCTGTACGGCACCGCAATCGGCGCTGGCGTGCTGTTCTTACCAATTAACGCTGGCGTTGGCGGCCTGATCCCGCTGCTGATTATGGCCGTCCTTGCGTTCCCGATGACCTACTTTGCCCACCGCGGCCTGACCCGCTTCGTGCTGTCCGGTAAGAATCCGGGCGAAGACATCACCGAAGTTGTTGAAGAGCACTTCGGCGTTGGCGCGGGTAAAATCATTACCCTGCTCTACTTCTTCGCTATCTACCCAATTCTGCTGGTTTACAGCGTGGCCATCACCAATACCGTGGACAGCTTCATCACCCACCAGCTGGGTATGGTGTCACCGCCGCGTTTCATCCTGTCCCTGATCCTTATTGTCGGCATGATGACCATCGTTCGTTTCGGCGAGCAGATGATCGTTAAGGCGATGAGTATCCTGGTGTTCCCGTTCGTTATCGCGCTGATGCTGCTGGCCCTGTACCTGATCCCTAACTGGACCGGTGCGGTGTTCGACACGCTCTCCTTCAGCAGCACCCCGGCAACCGGCAGCGGCCTGTGGATGACCCTGTGGCTGGCAATTCCGGTCATGGTCTTCTCCTTCAACCACTCACCGATCATCTCTTCCTTCGCGGTAGCCAAGCGTGAAGAGTACGGCGATGGCGCTGAGAAAAAATGTTCCCGCATCCTGGCATTCGCACACATCATGATGGTGCTGACCGTTATGTTCTTCGTGTTCAGCTGCGTGCTGAGCCTGTCTCCTGCTAACCTGGCAGAAGCGAAAGCGCAGAACATCTCCATCCTGTCTTACCTGGCGAACCACTTTAACGCGCCGGTTATCGCCTGGATGGCCCCCATCATCGCGATGGTAGCGATCACCAAATCCTTCCTCGGCCACTACTTAGGCGCCCGTGAAGGCTTCAACGGTCTGATTATCAAATCGCTGCGCGGCAAAGGCAAAAGCATTGAGATCAACAAGCTGAACCGCATCACCGCGATCTTCATGCTGGTCACCACCTGGATTGTGGCGACGCTGAACCCAAGTATTCTGGGGATGATTGAAACCCTGGGCGGCCCGGTTATCGCCATGATCCTGTTCCTGATGCCGATGTACGCGATTCAGAAAGTCCCGGCCATGCGCAAATACAGCGGCCACATCAGCAACGTGTTCGTTGTGGTCATGGGCCTGATTGCTATCTCTGCAATCTTCTACTCTCTGTTCGGCTAATAGCCCTAAACCGCCTGCTCTCTGCGGGCGGTTCTTCCCCCTCTTCAAGTCACTCACGCAATGGACGCATCATGATTAGCGTATTCGACATTTTTAAAATCGGCATCGGGCCTTCCAGCTCGCATACCGTCGGCCCGATGAAGGCCGGTAAACAGTTCGCTGATGACTTAATCGCGCAAGGGATTTTGCACGATGTCACCCGCGTAATTGTTGATGTTTATGGTTCCCTGTCGCTGACCGGCAAGGGCCACCACACCGATATCGCCATTATTATGGGACTGGCGGGTAATCTGCCGGACACGGTAGATATCGATTCCATCCCGCATTTTATCCAGGATGTGAATACCCACAGCCGCCTGCTGCTGGCCAACGGCGCGCACGAAGTTGAGTTCCCGGTTGATAGCTGCATGAATTTCCATACCGACAACCTGTCGCTGCACGAGAACGGCATGCGTATCACGGCAGTCGCTGGCGATACGGTTCTTTATAGCCAGACTTACTACTCTATCGGCGGCGGCTTTATCGTAGATGAAGCGCATTTTGGCGTGGAAGATACGCAAAAGGTGTCGGTTCCCTACCCGTATAAAAACGCAGTCGACCTGCGCAAACATTGCGACGAGACGGGACTTTCCCTGTCCGGGCTGATGATGCAGAACGAACGTGCGATGCACACGCAGGCGGAAATAGACGCGCACTTCGCGAACGTGTGGAACGTTATGTGCAGCGGCATCGAGCGCGGCATCACCACCGAAGGTGTTCTTCCGGGAAAAATGCGCGTTCCTCGCCGGGCAGCGGCACTGCGCAGAATGCTGGTAAGCAGCGACAAGAACAACTCAGATCCCATGGCGGTTGTTGACTGGATCAACATGTTCGCGCTGGCGGTCAACGAAGAGAACGCAGCCGGTGGCCGTGTCGTCACCGCGCCAACCAACGGCGCATGTGGTATTGTTCCTGCGGTACTGGCCTACTACGACAAGTTTATCCGTGAAGTGAATGCTAACTCCTGCGCGCGCTACTTCCTGGCCGCCGGGGCCATTGGCTCACTTTATAAGATGAACGCCTCGATTTCCGGGGCGGAAGTAGGCTGTCAGGGTGAAGTCGGCGTGGCCTGTTCCATGGCGGCGGCTGGCCTTGCGGAACTACTGGGCGGCAGCCCGGCGCAGGTTTGCATCGCGGCGGAAATCGGCATGGAGCACAACCTGGGGCTGACATGTGACCCGGTTGCGGGACAGGTTCAGGTGCCATGCATCGAGCGTAACGCGATTGCGGCCGTGAAGGCGGTCAACGCCGCGCGTATGGCTATGCGCCGCACCAGCGAGCCACGGGTTAGCCTGGATAAAGTTATTGAGACAATGTACGAAACGGGCAAAGACATGAACGCCAAATACCGGGAGACCTCTCGTGGCGGGCTGGCGATGAAAGTTTCCTGCGATTAATAAGGCCCCTCACCCTAACCCTCTCCCCAAAGGGGCGAGGGAACTGGATCGAGTGCCTGGCCCGTCTCCCTTTCAGAGAGAGGCCATTCAGTTTCTGCTCCCTCTCCCCTTTCAGAGAGAGGCCATCCAGTTTCTGCTCCCTCTCCCTTTCAGGGAGAGGGCCGGGGTGAGGGTAAGAACTAGCGCAAATCCCCCACCTTCACGTGGTCCATATCATCAAATACCTGGTTCTCGCCCACCATTCCCCAGATAAACGTATACGCCCTGGTTCCCACACCGGAGTGAATCGACCAGCTTGGTGAAATCACCGCCTGCTCGTTCTGCACCACAATGTGACGCGTCTCCTGCGGCTGGCCCATCATATGGAATACGCAGCTGTTCTCTTCCAGACCGAAATAGAAATAGACTTCCATACGGCGTTCGTGGGTGTGGCACGGCATGGTGTTCCACAGGTTGCCCGGTGCCAGTTCGGTGAGACCCATGCTCAGCTGGCAGGTTTCCAGCACGTCCGGCACAAAGTATTTGTTGATGGTACGGCGGTTGCTGGTAACGTCTTCGCCCAGCGAAACTGGCGATACGTCAGCAGGCGTCACGCGCTTCGTCGGGTAAGTCGTATGGGCTGGCGCGCAGTTATAGTAGAAGCGCGCAGGTTTAGCAGCGTCCACGCTTTCAAACACCACCTCTTTCGCGCCTTTCCCGACATATAAAGCATCGCGATGGCCAATTTCATAGCAGGTGCCATCAACGGTAATCGTCCCCGGCCCGCCAATGTTAATTACGCCCAGCTCGCGGCGCTCCAGGAAATAGCTCACGCCCAGCTGCTTGCCAACTTCTCCCCCTACGCTCACGGAACGTGTCACCGGCATCACACCGCCCACAATAATGCGGTCGATATGGCTGTAGGTCATGGTGTACGCATCGGCGGTAAAAATGGTCTCGACCAGAAACTCTTTGCGCAGGCCTGCCGTATCGAGCGTTTTAGCATGATCGCTGTGAATGCTTTGACGAATATCCATGACTTCTCCTCATTAAACCCGAATTAAATACTCAAGTTAATTACACAAAATTTACATTTAACTGACTTACTAAATAGTTTAGCAGCGGCCCCGGCGAAATAATGTGATCCAAATTGAAATATCGTTTCATTTTCATTGAATCATAATTCCAATCAATAGATAGTACCAGCCATAAAGTTTCTGTTGGAGCACGGTTACCCAGCTTAAGAGTCTTTCACAGCAGCGAAACAGGAGCGGCCCGTAAGCCACTCAGGCGAAATTTAGCTAACTCAATAAAAAGAAAAACTTTTTATTGCGGACCTCTGCATCCCTTTTTCGGCTGACGCCGCAGGGATAAAAAAGAATGGAGAGTATTTAAATGAAAATCAAAGCCACGATTGAACGTATTCCGGGCGGTATGATGCTGATCCCACTGTTATTAGGGGCCATGCTCAATACCTTCGCACCGCAGACCGGGGCTTACTTCGGATCATTCACCAAAGGAATGATCAGCGGCACGGTGCCGATCCTGGCCGTCTGGTTCTTCTGCATTGGTGCCTCCATCGATCTGCGCGCTACCGGCACTGTGCTGCGCAAGTCCGGGACGCTGGTAATCACTAAGATTGCCGTTGCGTGGGTGGTGGCGATGATTGCCGCCTCCTTTATTCCAGATGAAGGCATCCAGACAGGGATGTTCGCTGGCCTTTCCGTACTGGCGCTGGTTTCCGCGATGGATATGACGAACGGCGGCCTGTACGCCAGCCTGATGAACCAGTATGGCACCAAAGAAGAGTCGGGCGCCTTTGTCCTGATGTCTCTGGAATCCGGCCCGCTGATGACCATGGTTATTCTTGGTTCTGCTGGCCTCGCCTCCTTCGAACCGCACCACTTTATCGGGGCCGTTCTGCCGTTCCTGATCGGTTTCACACTCGGTAACCTGGACCATGATTTCCGCGCCTTCTTCAGCAAAGCAACGCCGACGCTGATTCCGTTCTTCGGCTTCGCGCTGGGCAATACCATCAATCTGAACGTGATTATGGATACCGGCCTGCTGGGCATTATGCTGGGCGTAGCCGTTATCGTCGTGACGGGCATCCCGCTGATTCTGGCGGACAAATTTATCGGCGGCGGCAACGGTACGGCAGGCATTGCAGCTTCGTCTGCTGCGGGTGCCGCAGTGGCAAACCCGGTGATTATCGCGCAGATTAACCCGGCGTTTGAGCCGGTCGCCGCATCGGCTACGGCACTGGTGGCCGCAAGCGTCATCGTGACGGCGATTCTGGTACCTATCATTACCGCAATCTACTCCCGGCGAGTGGGCGGCAAGGTGAAAGAAAAAGCCTTAGTCCAGGAAGTACAGCATCACTAAACAAAAGGAGCCGAAAGGCTCCTTTTTAGTTATGTTGGGGATAAGCCTGTGTCGGATGACGCAAGCTTATCCGACCTACAAAAAGTTGTCAGTTTGTGGGATCAAAGCGCCGATTTAAGGCGCTGCACCGCTTCAAAAAGCTGCTCGTCCGACGCCGTCGCATAAGAGAAACGCAGCGTTTTCTTATCGGCATTGTCGCTGAAGAAGAACTCCCCGGGAACGTAAACCACGCCTTTCGCCAGCGTCTGCTCCAGCCACTTCGTGGTGTCGAAATCGTAGCGGAATTTCGCCCACAGGAACATGCCGCCCTGCGGCTGGTTAAAGCTGATGTGGTCGCCCAGCTCATCATGCAGGTAGCGTGACAGGCTCAGGCATTTCTGCTTATAGGCTTCACGAATCAGGGCAATCTGCGGATTCAGTCGGTTCAGCGACAGATAAGCCGACACCAGCGACTGGCTAAAGGAGTTGGCGTGCAGATCGGTAGCCTGTTTGATAATCGCCACTTTATGCTTCATCCAGTCCGGCATCAGGATCCAGCCCACGCGCAGGCCAGGCGCCAGAATTTTGGAGAAGGTCGAGGTATACACGACGTTTTCGTGATTGCCCATTTCCGCCGCCACCTGGAAGAGAGTCTTCTCGCGGTTTTCGGTGAAGCTGATGGCGCCATACGGGTCATCTTCAATAATGACGAAATCATACTCGATAGCCAGCTTAACCAGCTTTTCGCGGCGCTCAGCGCTCAGCGTTGTACCACTTGGGTTGCCGAATGTCGGCACCAGGTAAACACCTTTAATACGGGTTGTTTTAAGCAGGGCTTCCAGCTCGTCCACAATCATGCCGTGTTCGTCACCGCCAACTGACTTAACGGTCGCTTCCGTAAGGCTCAGGATCTGCAGCGTGGCGAGATAGGTCGGACGTTCAACAACGAACACGTCGCCAGGGTTTGCCAGCGCCCGAATTAATAAATCAAGCGCCTGCTGGGAGCCGGAGGTGATCAGCATCTGCTCGGGCGTGGTCGTAATACCGCGCTCCTGGCAAAGGCCAACAAGCTGCTGGCGCAGCTCGACGTTCCCTTCCGTTAATCCGTACTGAAACGCATCGTTAAAATTCTGCTCCACCACGATCTGCGTGGCCTGCGCCAGCCCTTCTTTATCGAACAGCTCGCTGGAGGGAATGCCGCCTGCAAGGGAGATGACGCCGGGCATTTTGCTGTGCTTCAACAATTCACGAATGGCGGAAGGCTGTAGGTTCTGGATACGGTCTGCGAGGTGGCTGCTCTTGCTCATTTAGTTATCTCTGTTTTTTTATTCCGATAAAATATACATAGCAACCAAATTAATAAGCAATGCCTTTTCCTGGCGATTGCGGAATCATTTTTTTGCGAGGCGCTTTCCCGAATTGAATTCACGGGTTCGCCCCGGCCGCCGCGAAATGTTAAAGTGGGCGCAGATCATTTTTCTGGTAAAAAAATCATGAGCATTCATCTACTTATCGTTGACGCCCTGAACCTCATCCGCCGTATCCACGCGGTGCAGGATTCGCCGTGTACCGATACCTGCCTGCATGCTCTCGGTCAGCTCATCAGCCACAGCCAGCCGACCCACGCCGTGGCGGTCTTTGACGACGAGGACAGGCGAGACGGCTGGCGCCACCAGGTTTTGCCGGACTACAAAGCGGGCCGTGCCCCCATGCCTGAGTCCCTGGAGCAGGAAATGCCCGCCATAAGGGAAGCCTTTATCCGCCGTGGGGTGGCCTGCTGGCACTCGCCGGGTAATGAAGCGGATGATTTAGCAGCAACGCTTGCCGCAAAGCTCGCCGTCAGCGGGCACCAGGCCACCATCGTTTCCACGGATAAGGGCTTCTGCCAGCTGCTGGCACCGACAATTCAGATCAGAGATTATTTCCAGAAGCGCTGGCTGGATGCGCCGTTCATTGACAAAGAATACGGCGTGCTGCCGGAACAGCTGCCGGACTTCTGGGGGCTGGCGGGGATAAGCAGCAGCAAGATCCCGGGAGTGGCGGGCATCGGCCCAAAAAGCGCGACCCAGCTGATTAATCAGTTTTCAACGCTCGAAGCGCTTTATGAAAGGCTTGATGAAGTGCCGGAGAAATGGCGCAGGAAGCTGGAGCAGCACAGAGAGAGCGCGTTTATCTGCCGCCAGGTAGCCAGATTGCAGACGGATTTGAACCTGGAGGGGAATTTGCAGCAGTTAAGATTGGCGGGAAATTCCCCCTCACCCTAACCCTCTCCCCAAAGGGGCGAGGGGATCGGATCGAGTTTCCTTACTCCTCTCCTTTCAGGGAGAGGGTCAATTCTAACGTTCGTCGCGACGGCCACCAACGGCAGCCCACATGCGGCGCACGTGCACGGTCACTTCTTCGCGGTCATGATAGAGCTGGCGCGCCTGGATTTGTGCGCTGATGCCGTTTTCTTCCAGCTTCTCACGGATCTGCGCGAGGTTCTGAGAGACTTCTTCGTAACGCTTTTTCATCGGCAGCTTAAGGTTGAAGATGGTTTCCCGGCACCAGCCGTTGACCAGCCACGTTGCCATCAGGCTGGCGACCTTCGCCGGTTTCTCGACCATGTCGCAGACCATCCACGAAATGTTGCTACGCGTTGGCTTATATTTAAAACCGTCTTCACGCAGCCAGGTCACCTGTCCGGTATCCATCAGGCTCTGCGCCATTGGGCCGTTATCCACAGAAGAGACCCACATGTTGCGCTGCACGAGCTGATAGGTCCAGCCGCCGGGGCAGGCCCCCAGATCCACCGCGTACATGCCGTTTGCCAGACGCTCGTCCCACTCATCGGCGGGAATGAACACATGGAAAGCTTCTTCCAGCTTGAGCGTTGAGCGGCTTGGCGCATCGGAAGGGAATTTCAGACGCGGAATGCCCATATACCATGGGGAGTTATTGTTGGTATAAGAATACCCCGTGTAGCAACAGCCCGGCGCAATAAAGAACACGTGAACAACCGGACGCTTCGGCGTTTCATAGTTGGTCAGCACGCCCGCTTCGCGCAGGCTGGAACGCAGCGGTACCGTGAGCTTACGGCAGAATTTCATCAGCTCTTTGCTCTCGTTGGTATCCGCCACTTCAACGCGCAGATCGCCGCCCTTCTCTACCACGCCCTGCAGCATGCCGGTGATCGGCGTAATACGATCTTCCGGAGGAAGATCTTTTAGCAGCTCACCGGCGACGATCATCTGGCGGGCAAAGATCAGATCGCTAAACGGCAGCTCGCGGGCCAGCTTATCGGCATCTTCCATCTGGTAGCATTCGAAAACAACATAGCCGCTGTTATCTTTAACCCGGGCAAAACCGTAAACGCCGCGCTGACCGGCTTTATCGGTAATTTCTGCCGCGCACTCTTTCTCGAAGCCCTGGCGGCAGTACAAAATCACTTTGTTATTCATGGCTTACGCCCTTACGTTTCAGGCGCATTGCACCAATCAACATCAATATCCAACCGGCGAGGAAACAGACGCCACCGACCGGTGTAACAAACGCCCACAGGCGTAAATGCGACAGCGCCAGGCAGTAAAGGCTGCCGCTGAAGAGTACGGTACCGAGCGCCATAAACAGGCTGCTCCAGTAAAACCAGATGCTAATGCGGCGCTGCATGGCCACCGCGAGGCCGAATATAGCCAGCGTGTGAAACGCCTGATATTGAAGGCCGGTATGAATCCATCCCATCTCCGTCACGCCGAGAGACTTGCTTAACACATGGGCCCCAAAGGCACCGAGCGCAACGAAGATAAATCCGCTAATCGCGGTAAAAATCAGCATGAAACGGCTGGTCATTGTGTAACCCTAAAAGTAGGGCGCGGTGCACTACCGCGCATCGTATGCATTATTGATCGTAGCGGAAGCGGAATTTCTCTTGTTCGCTGGCGGCTTTTGCCAGGATCCACTGCCGGAATGCCGCTATTTTACCGAGTTCTGCCTGACTGTCATGACAAACCAGATAAAAGGCATTTTTACTCACCAGTACGTCATTAAACGGACAGACCAGACGCCCGGCTTCAATTTCGGTTTGCGCCATCACGTTGTTCGCCAGCGCAATGCCCTGCCCGTGAATCGCGGCCTGTAGCACCATCGCGCTGTGGCTGAATATCGGCCCCTGCTGCACATTGATATGGCTTACGCCCAGCTGGCGAGTATATGTCTGCCAGTCCCGACGCGAGGCATCGTGCAATAAAGTATGTTGCGCAAGGTCTTCCGGCGTTTTGATTGGCCTGTCCCCCGTAAGCAGCATTGGCGAGCAAACCGGCAGCAGGTATTCGGCATACAGTTTTTCGACCCTCAGCCCCGGCCAGTTACCGCGACCGTAGAAAATCGCCACGTCCACGTCGTCAGAAAGTTTATCTTCCTGACGGTCCACGGCCTGGATACGAACGTCGATTCCCGGATAAGCTGAGTTAAAGCTTGTGAGGCGAGGCACCAGCCAGTGAATGGCAAAACTGGGCAATAAACTTACCGTTAATGCGCCTTTTGCACTTCGCGCCTGAAGCTTGCGCGTGGCCTCGGTGAGCTGAGAAAAAATCTCTTTAATATCGAGATAATAGCTCTGACCTTCTTCGGTTAACAGCAGGGAACGGTTACGTCGACGGAACAGTTTTAGCCCTAAAAAGTCCTCTAAGGACTTAATCTGGTGGCTAACTGCCGCCTGGGTGACGAATAACTCTTCGGCCGCTTTGGTAAAACTCAGGTGACGTGCGGCGGCATCAAAAACGCGTAAAGCATTCAGAGGTGGCAAGCGCTTGGACATAGTTGACAGGCTTAAATGTTAATGGCTGTTAACAAACAGGTTATTTATATTAACCTATTAGTTTTTTTTATCTGAGCCATTATAAATTGTCCGTTGAGGATGCACCAGCAAATACCTATAGTGGCGGCACTTCCTGAGCCGGAACGAAAAGTTATCTGGAATGCGTGTTTCGGAGGGCTTTTGGCTTACGGTTGTGATGTTGTGTTGTTGTGTTTGCAATTGGTCTGGCATTCCAGACCCCGGTAGCTAAGCTACCCCTTTTTCACTTCCTGTACATTTACCCTGTCTGTCCATAGTGATTAATGTAGCACCGCCTGAAGCGGTGCTTTTTTTTGCCCAAATTTTACTGGTCGAGCTCAACCATCTCTTTCACGTCGGTACGGTTGATCTGCTGCTTGTTGCCGTTGGCGTCTTTGTAGCTGATCATCCCGGTTTCATCATCGGTCTGAGGCTTACCGTCGGCCACGATGGTACGACCATCGTTGGTGTGCATCACGTAGTTTGGGCTGGAACATGCTGCCAGTGTAAAAGTCATCAGACATGCAGATACGATTGCGGCTGCCTTATTCATACTTCTTCTCCTTGTATGTAGATTTTAATGCTAATTAAAGCTCTTATGCTTACAGGCTGAAACCTTAGCCTAACAATAATTAGCATAACTCTCTTTCGTGACTTTGCCAGGTTAAGCAGAAAATTCCGAGGGTTACACATTTCTTGTTTGTTCCTAAAAAATGCGCCACGATCTAAGGACAGAAACGAGGATAACCATGAAAGCATTTAATCCCGCCGCCTTTCGCAGCCAGTTTCCGGCGCTGGCGGATGCGGGCGTCTATCTCGACAGCGCGGCGACCGCGTTAAAACCCCAGCCGGTGATTGAAGCCAGCCAGCAGTTTTACAGCCTCAGCGCAGGGAACGTACACCGCAGCCAGTTTCCTACGGCGCAGCGCCTTACCGCCCGCTACGAAGCGGCGCGTGACGCGGTGGCAGCGCTGCTGAACGCCCCTTCCGGCAAAGATATCGTCTGGACGCGTGGCACCACCGAAGCGATTAATATTGTAGCCCAGTGCTATGCCCGCCCCCGCCTGCAACCCGGCGATGAAATCATCGTCAGCGAAGCGGAACATCATGCCAACTTTGTGCCGTGGCTGATGGTGGCTGAGCAAACCGGCGCTAAAATCGTCAGGCTGCCGATTGGCAAAGATTATCTTCCCGATCTCAGCCAGCTTCCTTCGCTGCTGAACGAACGCAGCAAAATTCTCGCCCTTGGCCAGATGTCGAACGTCACGGGCGGCTGTCCCGATCTGGCGAAGGCTGTCGGCCTTGCCCACAGCGCTGGTGCAGTGGTCATGGTGGATGGTGCTCAGGGCGTCGTGCACTCCCCGCCGGACGTTCAGGCGCTGGGTATCGACTTCTATGCTTTCTCCGCCCACAAGCTGTACGGGCCAACGGGTATCGGCGCGCTGTACGGCAAAACCGACCTGTTAGCAGAGATGTCGCCGTGGCTTGGCGGCGGCAAAATGATTACCCACGTCTCGTTTGACGGCTTCAAAACCCAGGCTGTGCCTTATCGCTTTGAAGCGGGAACGCCAAACGTTGCCGGCGTGATTGGCCTGAGCGCGGCCCTGGAGTGGCTTTCCGGGATTAATATTGCCGAAGCTGAAACCTATAGCCGCGGGCTGGCGACGCTTGCAGAAGCAGAGCTGGCTAAGCGCCCAGGCTTTCGCAGCTTCCGCTGTCAGGACTCAAGCCTGCTGGCCTTCGATTTTGCGGGCGTGCACCACAGCGATCTGGTCACCCTGCTGGCCGAATCCGGCATCGCATTACGCGCGGGCCAGCACTGCGCCCAGCCGCTGCTCGCAGCCCTTGGGGTAAGCGGCACCCTGCGCGCCTCTTTTGCCCCTTACAACACGCAAAGCGACGTGGATGCGCTGGTGAAAGCCATCGACCACGCGCTGGCAATTCTGGTGGATTAAATGACAAGTGGATTCTTAGCCGGCCACCCGTTTGGCCACGCCATCACCCCGGAAATGCTGCGGGCGACATTCGTGCCGCTCCAGCAGTGGGAAGATAAATACCGCCAGCTGATTCTGCTCGGTAAACAGCTGCCCGCCCTGCCCGGGGATTTAAAACGCGACGAGATAGAAATTGCCGGCTGCGAAAATCGCGTCTGGCTTGGTCATGAACGCGAAGCAAACGGCACCCTGCACTTCTATGGCGACAGCGAGGGCCGCATCGTGCGGGGTTTGCTGGCCGTACTATTGACGGCCATAGAGGGAAAAACGCCGGAAGAGCTGCGGAATGCTGACCCGCTGGCGCTGTTTGATGAGCTGGGTTTGCGTAATCAGCTAAGCGCGTCGCGCAGCAGCGGGCTTGCGGCGCTGGCCGATGCGGTTAAACAGGCGGCAAACGCGTAGTTTCTGGAGGATGGCGCTGGCGCTTATCCACCCTGTTGAACGTCGATACGTCGCGCCTTCGCCATCATCTTCTTCAATACGTGGGAAACCGCCACAAAGCCAAAGCTGGCGGTGACCATGGTCGCCGCACCGAAGCCGGACGCGCAATCCATCCGTTTCGGGCCGTCCGCCGTGCTCTTCGCGGCACACACTGAGCCGTCTGCCTGCGGGTAAACCAGCGCCTCGGTGGAAAACACGCAGTCCACGCCCAGCTTGCCTTTGCCGTTCTTCACCACGCCAAAATCGCTCTTCAGCCTTTCGCGCAGCTTCGCCGCCAGCGGATCCTGAATTGTTTTCGCGAGATCGGCCACCTGGATCTGCGTGGGATCGATTTGCCCGCCCGCGCCGCCCGTCGTGACCAGCGGGATCTTGTTGCGACGGCAGTACGAGATCAGCGCCGCCTTCGGGCGCACGCTGTCGATAGCGTCAATCACATAGCTGTACCCCTGGCTCAGCAGCTGCGCGGCGTTGTCCGCCGTTATAAAATCGTCAACCACCGTCACGCGACATTCCGGGTTTATCTCACGGATGCGCGCCGCCATCACCTCTGTTTTCGCCTGGCCGACGTTATCACGCAGGGCGTGGATCTGCCGGTTAGTGTTGGTTACGCACACGTCGTCCATATCGATCAGGGTAATCGCGCCGATCCCGGTGCGGGCCAGCGCCTCTGCAGCCCACGAGCCCACGCCTCCAATACCAATGACGCAAACATGCGCATCGGCAAAGAGTTGCAGCGCATCGCGCCCGTACAGACGAGCAGTGCCGCCAAAGCGTTGCAGCCAGGCATCGGAGAGAACTACAGACATGACGTTTTCCTCGGGTGGATCTTTGCGGGGTACGAAGTTTTGCATGAAACAGCGGGCTGATTATACAGCCCGCGTTGATTGCTGACAAAGAAGGGAAACGGCGGTTAGCCGCTGAAGACGTTACCACCGGCACCCGGAGCGTTTTTCAGCACCCAGACGCGACCGTAGTGGTTGTACCATCCGGCGCGGTGACCGGCATCCGCACCAATCCCCTGGTAAATATCGAAGTGCTGGCCTTTAATCGCGCCGCCAACGTCCAGCGCCACCATTACGCGCAGCTCGTACTGCCCGTTGAACTTGCCGTTATTATCCAGCAGCGGGACCTCTGCAAGAATGGTCGTGCCCGCAGGAACGATTGAGCGGTCAGAAGCAACGGACGCGCGGCCAATCAGCGGCACGGCGCTTGCGCCTTTCACCGGGGCGTAGCTGGCAGGCTTGAAGAAGACGAAAGAGGGGTTCTGCTCCAGCAGCTCCTGCACTTCGGCCTCGCTGTGGGTTTCACCCCAGTGGCGAATCGCCTGCATTGACATATCTTCCTTCTTCACTTCCCCGCGATCGATAAGCACCTTGCCGATGCTGCGGTACGCGTGGCCGTTTTTCCCGGCGTAGCCAAAGAAGGTCAGCGGGCGACCGTCGCCGAAATCGATGTAGCCGCTGCCCTGCACATCCATGATGAAGTTATCCATCAGGGAATTACTGTAGGCAATAATGTAGCTGTCGCTGAGCGCGCCGCGGTAGATCTCGGCACGGGAAGGCAGACGGCCGCGTTTTGGCGGCATACGGTAAATGGGATACTGGAACTCGCCCTGGCGGGTATAGCGCGCCTGTACCACCGGCGTGTAGTAGCCGGTGAACTGCACGTTGCCGTAGTTGTCCGCGCCTTCCATCTGCCAGGCATCAAGTCCGTACTGGCTCAGGGTGCGGGTGTCGCCGCCTGCGCGAAGCCACTGCTGCACCGCGCCATAAACGTCGCTTTTGCTGTTATAGAGCCTTGGGGAAGCAGAGCGGATCTGATTCACCTGTTCTGCGAAGTCGCCACCATTAATAGGCGCACCGACCGCATCAGGCTGATTGACCAGCGAGAAAGGCTGGGTGAACTTGCCATCTTTATACTGCTGGCCTTTATCCGTCGGTTTTGACGAACAGGCCGCCAGTGCCATGACCATCACACCGGTTACTACATATTTTGTCCAACGTCCTTTCATCACTGCCTCTACCTGGTTTATGCCGTAACTCGCCACGGGAAGATAGCAAACGTGACGTCAGATTAAAATGCGTTGCGCCTGAGCATAAACCACGATGTGTATATTCTGAGCAGAAAGCAGGAATTTTCAACAACCTGTGATAAATAAGGATTTTTTTAAAAAAAGGGTTGCATCAAAAGTCCAGCAGAGTATAGTGCGCATCCACGGACGCGGGGTGGAGCAGCCTGGTAGCTCGTCGGGCTCATAACCCGAAGGTCGTCAGTTCAAATCTGGCCCCCGCAACCAATTAAAACGCTGATTACTTGCGTAATGACGTAAAATCATTAAAAGTAAGGAAGTATCCGGACGCGGGGTGGAGCAGCCTGGTAGCTCGTCGGGCTCATAACCCGAAGGTCGTCAGTTCAAATCTGGCCCCCGCAACCAACTAAGTCGCTGAATATCGCGCAATGGTGAAAGCCATTTGGGAAACAAAGCAGTCATCGGACGCGGGGTGGAGCAGCCTGGTAGCTCGTCGGGCTCATAACCCGAAGGTCGTCAGTTCAAATCTGGCCCCCGCAACCAACATTAAACACCTTAACGGGTGTTTTTTTGTATCTGAAATTCGTCAGGCTCCCGCAATAAAACGAAACGGCGCGCTATCCGCGCCGTGCCAGCGTCGCCCCATCCGCAAAATACGCCTTAATCCCTGCCAGAATAGACTCCGCTACCTCCTGCTGGAACGTTGCCGTGCGCAGCTTGCGCTCCTCTTCCCTGTTGCTCAGAAACGCCGTTTCCACAAGGATTGACGGGATGTCCGGGGCTTTGAGCACCGCAAACCCTGCCTGGTCGACGCTGTTTTTATGCAGCTTGTTGACCTTGCCCAGCCTGTTCAGCACTTCTTTGCCAAACTTCAGGCTGTCGTTGATGGTCAGCGACTGCACCATATCGAACATCGTATGGTCGAGATATTTATCCCCGCTCTTGCTCACGCCGCCGATTAAGTCCGCGGCGTTCTGGGTCTGGGCGAGGAATTTCGCTGCCGTACTGGTCGCGCCTTTAGTGGAGAGTGCAAAAACTGACGAGCCGCGGGCGGCCCCTGAAGTAAACGCATCTGCATGAATTGAAACGAACAGGTCGGCACGCTGCTTCTGGGCTTTAGCTACGCGGACTTTTAACGGGATAAAGACATCCTCGTTGCGCGTCATGTAGGCCTTCATATTGCCTTCTTTATCGATCAGCGCCTTCAGGCGCCGCGCGATTTTCAGCACGATATCTTTTTCACGCGTTTTGTTTGGCCCGATGGCACCCGGATCTTCCCCGCCGTGTCCGGGATCGAGCATGATGACAATCGGCCTGTCGCGGCCAGCTTTGCCCGGCTTCGGCCCCTGCTCGGCAGGCATCTTCTTATCCAGCTCGCCGTTGTTGTAATCTTCCAGCAGCGCCAGCAGCGGATCCTGCTCGCTATTCATATTTGCCGGGTAGAGATCCATCACCAGACGCTCTTTAAACTCAGCAACCGGCGCCAGCGCAAACAGGTGCGGCGTAACATTTTGTTTCAGTTCAAAAACCATACGCACGGTATTTGGGTCGAATTGCCCGACGCGCGCTGACTTAATAAAAGGATCGTCAACGCGGATCTGGTTGCCCACGCCCTTAAGCACCGAGTTCAGATTGACCCCTTCGATATCCACCACCACGCGCTCAGGATTGCTTAAAGCGAACTGCTTATACTTAAGCATCTTGTTCGATTCCACCGTCACGCGAGTATAAGACGAGGCCGGCCAGACGCGCACGGCAACCACCTGGCTTGAAGCGGCGTGGCCTACCTGGCTTACGCTCAACAACCACATGGCACCCGCGCCCTGAAGTAAACGGCGGCGGCTAATAAGGGGACTGGAATCTGACATGCCTCTCCTGGACGACTGCTTTTGATGAATAACGAATCATGGCTTCTAATTTTTAGGCGAAAACTTTAGCGAATCACGCCCTTACTGTCATCCTAAAATCGGTAAACATTCCCAAACGTATAGGGATGTCACGTAAAGAAGAAATATTCACTTTGTCAAAATTGCTGCTTGCACGCCGGCCAGGAAAAGAATAAAAATACACAAATAACGAATAATCATGCAATGAGGGTTTGCCGTGGTGAAGGAACGTAGAACCGAACTGGTACAGGGATTCCGCCATTCTGTTCCCTATATAAATGCCCATCGGGGAAAAACGTTTGTCATTATGCTGGGCGGCGAGGCCATCGAGCATGAGAACTTTTCCAGTATCGTCAACGATATTGGCCTGCTGCATAGCCTGGGTATCCGCCTGGTGGTGGTGTATGGCGCCCGCCCGCAAATCGATGCCAATCTGGCCGCCCACAACCATGAGCCGATTTACCATAAATACACCCGCGTGACGGATGCCAAAACTCTGGAGCTGGTGAAGCAGGCTGCGGGTCTTTTGCAGCTGGACATTACCGCGCGCCTGTCCATGAGCCTCGGCAATACGCCGCTGCAGGGGGCGCATATCAACGTGGTCAGCGGCAACTTTATCATTGCCCAGCCGCTGGGCGTGGACGACGGTATAGACTACTGCCACAGCGGGCGTATTCGCCGCATCGACGAAGAGGCCATTCACCGGCAGCTGGATAACGGCGCCATCGTGCTGCTGGGGCCGGTGGCGGTTTCAGTCACCGGTGAGAGCTTTAACCTGACTTCAGAAGAGGTGGCCACCCAGCTTGCGGTGAAGCTGAAGGCCGAGAAGATGATTGGCTTCTGCTCCTCGCAGGGGGTAATCGACGATTCGGGAAACATTATCTCCGAGCTGTTCCCGAACGACGCCCAAAAGCGTATTGAAGAGCTGGAAAGCGCCGGGGATTATCATTCCGGCACCGTCCGCTTCCTGCGCGGGGCGGTAAAAGCCTGCCGCAGCGGCGTGCGTCGCAGCCACCTGATCAGCTACCAGGAAGACGGGGCGCTGCTTCAGGAACTCTTCTCCCGCGACGGGATAGGCACGCAGATTGTGATGGAGAGCGCCGAGCAAATCCGCCGCGCGACCATCAACGATATCGGCGGCATTCTGGAATTAATTCGCCCGCTGGAGCAGCAGGGTATTCTGGTGCGCCGCTCCCGCGAGCAGCTGGAGATGGAAATCGATAAGTTCACAATAATCCAGCGGGATAACCTGACCATCGCCTGTGCGGCGCTCTACCCGTTCCAGGAAGAAGGGATTGGCGAAATGGCCTGCGTGGCGGTTCATCCGGACTACCGCAGCTCGTCGCGCGGCGAAGTGCTGCTGCAGCGCATTGCAACCCAGGCGCGGCAGATGGGGCTGAGCAAGCTGTTCGTGCTCACCACCCGCAGCATCCACTGGTTCCAGGAGCGTGGCTTCACGCCGGTAGATGTAGATTTGCTGCCGGAGAGCAAGAAAGAGATGTACAACTACCAGCGCCGTTCCAAGATTCTGATGGCGGACCTGGCGTAAGGCATCCTCCTCTCACCCCGCCCCTCTCCCCTGAGGGGCGAGGGTGAAATCATTTAAAGATATCGATCAGCCCGCTGCGCCGTTCCGTGCGCGTCTTAATCGCTTTCTCAAACACCCGATCGTCGGCATACAGGGACAGGCGGCTGCGCGCGCGCGTGATAGCGGTATAGACCAGCTCACGCGTCACCACCGGCGTGAACTGGTTAGGCAGCACCAGCGCCGCATGGTCAAACTCAGACCCCTGGGATTTATGCACCGTCATAGCATAGGCGGTGTCGTGGCCCGGCAGACGGCTGGGCTGCACGGACTTAACCGTCCCGTCCGGCATCGCAAACCAGACTCGCAGCCCCCCTTCGCTTTCCAGCGCAATGCCGATATCGCCATTGAACAGCCCGAGCGTGCTGTCGTTGCGGGAAATCATAATGGGGCGGCCGTTATACCAGCGCGATAGCGCAGGTGCAGGACGGGCGATAAGACGCTTTTGGATCAGCGCCTGTTCGATGCGCTCGTTCAGCCCGCTTACGCCAAACGGTCCTTCGCGCAGCGCGCACAGCAGCTGATACTGCCCGAAAGCCAGCAGAATTTGCTCCGGCGCAGCCTGCTGACGGATAAGTTCGAGATAAGCCCGGTAGCCCTCGACCGCATCCGCCATCATCAGCGCATAGTCTTCGCTCTCGCGCAGGGGACGCTTGCTGATATCGGTATAATCGAGGGTAAATGTTTCCTGTGCTCTGCGGGCATCGCTGGCGTTTACTGCAAAGGCAAGCTGGCCGATGCCGGACTGGCTGTCAAAACGGTAGCTCTTTTGTAGCAGGCATAACGCGTCGCGCAGCGCGCTGGCATGCTCGCCCTCGCCCGGCGGGAGCGAATACCCTGTTATGCTGCTAAGCTCCTGCGCCCTGGCAGCGGAATAACCCGAGCTGACGTAGTGACAGATGTCCCCGAGCACCGCCCCGGCCTCAACGGATGCAAGCTGGTCACGGTCCCCCAGGAAAATCACGCGGCCATGTTCCGGCAGGGCTTCAATGACCTTCGCCATCATCGGTAAATCCACCATTGAGGCTTCATCGACCACCAGCACATCCAGATGCAGGGGGTTACCGGCGTGATAACGCAGGCGCTGGCTGTTTGGCTGCGCACCCAGCAGGCGGTGCAGCGTACAGGCATCGTCCGGCAGCGCCTCTTTTTGTTTGTCCGTCAGCGGCAGGCGGCGCAGCGCCGCCCCAAGTGACTCCGTTAAACGGGCGGCCGCTTTGCCTGTCGGAGCCGACAGCTGGATGCGTAATGGCGTATCCCCGGAGAGCTGGACCAGCGCGGCAAGCAATTTTGCCACCGTAGTGGTTTTGCCGGTGCCCGGCCCGCCGGAAATCACGGAGATCCTTCGGGTAAGCGCAACCGCCGCCGCAACCTTTTGCCAGTCGGTGTCCGCCGTTGTTTCAAAGAGCCCGCTGAGCACGTCCTTCAGCTGTTGTTCATCAACCGTCATTGCCCTGTTATGCGCGCCAAAAAACTTCGCCACGGCCTGCTCGTTGCCCCACATGCGGTTAAGGTAGAGCCTTTCACCAATCAGCTTAAGCGGCGTCGGCTCGTCGTCGTCGCTGACGGCAGCCGAGGCCAGCAGCGTCGGGCCCCACTCTGCCCCGCCGACAATCGCAAACAGCTGCCCGGCCAGTTCAGGCTGCCGCCCGGCAAAACAATGTTCCGGGCTTAAGCGGCTCAGCGGCAGGCAGACATGCCCTTCCCCCGCATCGTGGCTGACCAGAGCGGCGGCCAGCATGACCCCCGGCTCGTCGTCGTTTGCCAGCATCATGGCAAACTGTGCGTCCAGCGGACGCAGCAGCTTCAGGTCCACGGCCTGCTGCAGCAGCTCTGACATTTTCATAGCGTCACCTCTTCCTTGCTGCCTGCGAACAGCGCGTCCATTTGTGAAATTAACCCAGCGTCCGGGCGGGTTGAGAAAATCCCCTGGCTAGAGCCGTTACCTTCCACGCCGCGCAGGAAGAGATAAATCACGCCTCCGAAATGGCTTTCATAGTCATAGTCGCGAATACGGTGGCGCAGATAGCGGTGCAGCGCCAGGGTATAGAGCTGATATTGCAGATCGTAGCGATGGGATTGCATCGCAGCGGCCATGGCATCCTGGGTATAGGCCTGGCTGTCTTCCCCCAGCCAGTTTGATTTGTAGTCCAGCAGGTAGTAGCGCCCCTGCCAGCGGAATACCAGATCGATAAAGCCCTTCAGCATGCCACGCACCTGACGGAAGTTAAGAGGCGGGCAGCCCGCCGAAAGAGGGTCATAACGGCGAATCAGGTTATCCAGCTGATCCGCCTGGAGGTCGGTTTCAATGGGCAGATAGAACTCCAGCTCAACCTGCTTTTCCGTTGCTGCCAGCTGGTTAAGCGACACGCCCGTTTCATTAAGCGGCGCCTCTAAAATCTTCGCTAACCATTCGCTGAGCACCGGCTGCCACTGCTCGCCAAAGCCCTGCAACGTCAGCTGCTGCGCTATCCACTCATCGTCCAGCGGGCGGGTAAAATCGATGCCCTCAAACAGGCTGTGCAGAAATGTGCCCGGCGCCGCACCGCGTGGGAAAGCGTGCGGGGTAAGTGATGGCTCACTTTGCTCCTGTTCAACGCCAGCACCATCGACGTCCAGACGCGGGATAAGATCCAGCGCCTGGCTCTGCCCGTGCTGCTGCAGGCCGGAATAGCTGGTGACGCGCCAGCTGTCAGAGACGCGGCGCTGCATAATTCGCGCGCTCAGTTCAGGCTGCTCCGGCGCCGCAGGCTGCCAGGGCTGTGGGTCAACAGGCAGCAGCGAGTTGATACTGATGGCCTCGCAGGCCAGTTCGTCGAGACACGCCTGCAACCCGGCGGCGTCCTGCGCTTCGCCTTTTTGCAGCAGATAGCCCAGCGCGCCCATATGCAGGTCGCTGGCCCCCTTTTTCGCGCGGGTTCCCCGAAACAGCGGCGCAACGCCGAGGCTGCAATGCCATATCGAACGCGTCAGCGCCACGTACAGCAGGCGTAAATCCTCCGCCAGCCGCTCTTCTTCCGCAAGGCTCAGGCTCTCTTCGTCGTTGCTTAAGTCCAGCAGCGAGGCAAAGGTCGTTCGGTCGTGATACAGGCCGTTATTCTGCGGCCGGAAATTAGCAATAAACGGCAGCCAGACGAGGGGATACTCCAGCCCTTTCGATTTGTGGATGGTGACCACCTGCACCAGGTGTTTGTCGCTTTCCAGGCGCAGCTGCTGGCTTGCGGCGTTGCTGTCCGGCTCGGCAACCTGCTGGGCAAGCCAGCGCACCAGGGCGTGTTCGCTGTCCGCTTTCGCCGCCGCCTCCTGCAACAGTTCGCTGATGTGCAGAATATCGGTTAATCGCCTTTCGCCGCCGGGCGTAGCAAGCAGGTTTTCCGCTATTTGCCGCGCTGACATCAATGCTCGCAGCATCGGCATCACTCCCCGACGCAGCCAGATTTGCCGATAGCCCGAAAACTCCTCGACCAGCCGGTCCCAGGCTTCCTCATCATCGTTCAGCGCTTCTATACGCCGGGCGTCCAGGCCCAGCACGCTGGTCGCTATGGCGCTGCGCAAAGCCGACTCTATTTCCGGTGCCAGCACCGCCTGTAAAATCCACAGCATTTCGCGCGCTTCCGGCGTGGCGAAAACGGAATCACGGTTAGAGAGGTACACGGAAGGAATATTCAGACCGCCCAGCGCGTCACGGATCACCGAAGCTTCACCGCGGCTGCGCACGAGGATCGTAATGTCGGATGCCTGCACCGGGCGTGAGCTCTCTCCCTTCCAGAGCAGCGCATCGCCCCGCTGTCCCGCAGCGAGCCAGTCGCGGATCTGCTGCGCGCACTGCAATGCCATGGCTTGTTGGTAATCACTGACTCCGCAGCCTTCTCCCGGCTGCAGCCACAGCGACATCGCCGCCTGGGTCTGCCCTTTAACCGTAAAACGCAGGCCGCTGTTTTTCGGGGCTGATTTCACCGACAGGAAAGGTATCTGACGAAAAAGAAAGGGGTTATCAAGCTGTTCAAACAGCCTGTTAACGCCGGTAATCATCGCCGGAGACGAGCGCCAGTTGGTATCCAGCGTGTAGTGATCGCTCACTTCATGCCGCGCTTTCATATAGGTAAAGATGTCCGCCCCGCGAAAGGCGTAGATAGCCTGCTTGGGGTCGCCGATCAACAACAGCGCGGTTCCGGGCTGGTTGATGTACAGGCGGCGGAAGATCCGGTACTGCTGCGGGTCGGTATCCTGAAATTCATCTATCATCGCCGCCGGAAAACGGCCGCGTATCGCTTCGGCCAGGGCATCGCCGCCCGGCTGGTGTAGCGCATCGTCGAGACGGCTTAGCATGTCGTCGAAGCCCAGCTCACCGCGTCGCCGCTTTTCCTGCTGCACAATGAAGCGAATCTCCGCCATCGCGCGGGCAATCACCAGGTCACGAAGCGTGAGCGGCTCTGCCAGCAGCGCGGCAATTTCGCTGAAAAGCGGGTGGCGTGGCGCCTCGCCTTTTTTGGTTTTCTCTTCCAGCACCGCCTGGGAAAAACGGCTTAGCGCGTCCGGCAGCTGGTAGCTTGTGGTTTCGGTTTGCGCCCATTCGCCCACCAGACTAAGCCAGTTAGGCAGGTTTTTACTGCTGTAGCTGCGGCGGTCGACGCCGGACTGCTCAATAATCGCGGCAATCTCACCTGACGCGGCCTGCCAGCCTGCTTTGACGCTGTCGATAGCCGTGACGATCTTTTCATGGCGGGCAATCAGCGTTTCGTTATCCGGCGGGGACTGCTTCAGCGAAGGCTGTTCACCCTGTAGCCAGCTGTTGATATCCCGCAGCAGCTCTTCTGGCCCGGCCCACTGTTCGCTCATCGCCTGGGCCACGGGCTTCGGCAGCGGGTAGCAGTGGCGACGCCAGAAGTCCGCACAGGCATGGCGGCGCAGCAGGGACTCGTCTTCGATTAACCGCTGTTCAAACAGCATGCCCGATTCAAAAGCGTTCAGGCTGAGCATTCTCTGGCAGAAGCCGTGGATGGTGAAGATAGCGGCTTCATCCATCTGCTGCTCGGCCAGACGCAGGATCTGTGCGGCCTGGTGAAGGTCGGGGATTTGTTCAAGCAGGCTTTTGAAAAGAGGATTATCAGTTCGGTTGCGCACGCAGGCGACGCACAGCTCATGAATATTGGCACGAATACGGCCACGAAGTTCTTCCGTGGCCGCTTCGGTAAAGGTGACCACCAGCAGCTCTTCTACGCCGAGCGGGCGGGGAAACGCGGCGTTTCCCCCTAATCCCAGCAGCAGCCGCAGGTAGAGCGCGGCGATGGTAAATGTTTTTCCGGTTCCGGCAGAAGCTTCAATCAGTCGCTCGCCCGTCAGCGGCAGGCTAAGAGGATCAAGGGGCTGTGCGGTTCCGGTCATTGTTTCTCACTTTATTTGTCGTCGACGAGCGGCAGCGTTTGCTGCAGGTTGCTGACGCCTTCCCATGTCTTCCATCCTTCTGGTGCCGCATAGCCCGCCTTGCCGCTCTGGCTGCCGGAAACCTGCGACAGCAGCGCTGCCCCCTGAGGATCAATCACCGCCTGATGGAAGAAATCGGCCAGCTTCTGTGGCGTCAGCTTCTTGATTTCGGCGACTACTTTAGCACGCGAATCAAAGGCCAGGTTTCCTCTGTCGAAATCTTTGCTCAGCTGTGAGGCTTCCTGCGACAGCGTTTGTGGCGCCTGCATGATTTCACCCACCACACCCTGCTGGATCTGGGCAAAATCTTCCGGGCTCATCGCGCGCAGCTTTTGTTCCGCCGTTGGGTAAAACGCCTTAAAGCGTTCATAAAGCTGGCCCGGCTGCTTGTCGCTGCTTTGCAGAAGGAAGCCGATGCCCCACTGGCGGCCTACGGACATCGGGAAGGCAAAGACGGCATAGCCGAGCTGCTCCTGGGTGCGCAGCTGGTTGTAGAACCAGGGCTGAATAATCTGTCCAAGCATGGTGCTGTAGGCTGTACTCACCAGCTCGTCATAGCCTTTCGGGACATAGACCGCGGCCAGGGCAGAATCCGTGCTGCTACCGGCTTTCTCGAACATGGCGAGCGTTGGTTTATCCACCAGCACGTCTTTATTGCGGCACCACTCGTTGCCTTTGGTTCCCAGCTGGCTCTGCACCTGATGCGCCAGATCCTTCGCCTGCTGCGGGGCCATATTCCCCAGCACCAGGAATTCTGGTTTGGCATTGGTTTTCAGCGCATCACGGTAATCAACGACGTCTTTCAGCGTCAGCGAAGGCAGCAGGGCCCGCCGCTCGTCGCGCTGGAAATAAGGCACCTGGGAGACCATCTGAATCGGCATTATGGCCTGATCGTAGGCCTTGCCTTTCTCCGCCGAATCCATCATCTGCGCGTACCAGGACTTCGCCTGCTCGAGCTGCTCCTGGGTCGGGGTATAGGAGAAGTAGCCCGCCAGCAGCGCTTCGAACAGCTGCGGCAGACGCTGGGTATAGCCGTTGGCATTGACCATCAGGCCGCTGTTAGCGTTAGTCGAGAAGCTAATGCCGCCTATTGCCGCCTGATTGCTCAGCTCGTCCAGCGCGATCCCCGCCAGGTAGTCGTTGATGGCAAAGAGAACCTGGTTTTTTGCACTGTCCATCGCCTGCGGGTTACGCAGCACCATGGTCACGTCCGCTTTCGGCTCGCTGGCAAAATATTTGCTCGGCATGTAGAGGACGCGCAGGCCGGGCTCTTTGACAAGCAGTTCAGGATGAGCGTAGCGCTTGTCCTGTTTGATCAGGGTAAAATCATCCGGGATGTACGGATTCAGCTCCGGCAGCGTCAGATGAATTGCCTCAGCCTTCTGCTGCCAGCTGTCGAAGGTTGGCTTACCGATTTTGTCTACCTGATAGGGCGCGTTCACAAAGTAAGCCATTTTGTTGTGCGGCTCTTTCGGGCTGATGTACCAGACGCGGGCGTTCTGCGGGGTCATCATGTCCAGACGGGCTTTTATGGCCGCCGGATCGTACTGGTCAGCAATATTGACGGCATCCAGCGTGTGCTCAACGGGCACGCGAAGCATGGTGTCCGCCAGCCACTCAACGTAGTCCATATCCCTGGTGATAGATGGATAGCGGAAGTCCAGATCCAGCACGTGGGCCAGCTCGTCAAAGTAACGTTTATCAACGCCGTTCTGGCGCAGAGTATTCAGATAGCTAAAGACGGCGGCAACGACCTCATCGCGCTTAGCGAGGCCCTTGTCGGTCAGGGAAACGGAGATGGCAAACACCCCGCTGTTACCGTTGACCAGCGGATCGGAATCGGCACGAATGCTGTCCGCCAGTCCCTGCTTCTGCAGCCAGTCGGAGAGGGTGTTATCGCTACGGTTGCCAATCAGATAGCCGATAAGCTCATCGGTTTTGCTGCGGAATTTATCGCTGTTGTTATCGATGCGAAACTCAACGCGAAGCACTTTACGAGGCAGAGCCGGAACGTAATGAATGATGATGCCTTTCTGCGCATCCGTGACCACGGGAGTGGTGATGACCGGTTTCTCAATGTTTTTATTCGGCACGCGCCCGTAAGTGTCTACAGCAATCTTCGCCAGGTCGGGCAACGGTTTGTTGCTGTAGATAACGGCTTTCATCAGGTTCGCCGAATAGTATTTGTCACGGAAGGCGATCAGCGAGTCCAGCAGCTTGCTGCCGGGTTTATCGCGCAGGGTTTCCAGATTACCACCTGAAAAACGCGAGCCAGGGTGCGCCGGGTTCAACGTTTCCGCGCCGACCTGGGCCATACGCATACCGTCACGGGACCGCGCGAGCGTCAGCTCTGCGTTAACGGCATTGCGTTCGCGGTCCGCATATTCCGGGGAAAGATTCGGTTCGGCTATAGCATCGGCAAGGCGGTCAACGGCTCCCGTCAGGGCGTCGTTCTCGACTTCCATATAATAGGCGGTGCGGTAGGTCGCGGTGCTGGCGTTGTGGCTACCACCGTGCTTTTTGAGGAATTCTGACAGGCTGTCCGGCTCCGGGTATTTCTTAGAGCCCATCAGCGACATATGCTCGAGATAGTGAGCCAGCCCAAGATGCGCATCCGGATCTTCCAGCGACCCCACAGGGACCACCAGCGCGGACAACGACTTCACCGCCTGCGGATCCGAGACCAGCAGTACGGTCATATCGTTATCAAGACGGATAGCCTGATACTGGCGGTTGTCTTTATCGCTTTTGCGAATGGTTTCCTGAATAGGGTGCCAACCCGTGTCTGCCTGACTTAATGGTGCCCAAAGAGCAACGAACAAGAAAAGCGGTGTAAACCAGGTGCTGCATTTAGGCATTCACGAACCTCTTTATCACGAAACTTCCTAACTCACTCATCATTAACAACTTTCCAATTAATTCGCTATCGTAGTTGTTACTTTTTTCGCCAGCCCTGAGCAAGATGCGCATCATAGAGTAACTTGCCGGACTGTGCAATTTTTATACAGTGCTTTATGGCTGGTTAAAGCGGAACAGCGGCAGCAGGTATCGCTCGGCTTCATGAATAACCGCCTCGTAATAGTCGTTATCCAGCGTGCGGTACAGGCGCTGGAGCCAGACATCTGCACCTTCACCTTCGACCATCTGATTACCTTCCCAGGCCGCCAGCAGCTTAGCTCTGGCTTTCTGCTGCGTCTGCTCATCCCATAAAATGGCATCATTTGCCTGGTCATAACAGGCTTTTATCCACGCCCCCCCACTATTTGGGAGTAACAGAAGCGGCTGGCTTAAACCTTCCAGATAACCTTCAATAAGCTGCTGTAAATATGTCCGCGCCTGTTCAGGGTCCATCGGCGGGAAAACCCATGCCGAATTTTTACGACCATAAACCCGACTGCTTCCCTGGCCGCCTGACGCGCACCAGACAATGTGCTCGACCCAGAGCTGCATACCGTGGGCTACGTTCAATACGGAAGGCCGCCAGCGCAGCAGGCCGTCAGGCTGAACATCCGACAGCCACCCTACCAGCCTGGTTCCCGCGATCGTTATATCAACCTCTACGCTTGCGCTATTTTGTCGCTCAGCGCTCACTTTTGTGGCCAGCTCTACCATTTCCGTTAACTGTTTTTCCCAGACTATTTCACCAAACGCGCCGTAGGGCAGCGCGCCTGCGGCACGGTAGCGGCGGAACAGAAGCTGCGGATCGCCTCCCTGCACAAGAGTATTGAGCAGCTGTTGGTTCATCTGAAAACGTTCAAGGCTGTCGAGGGTGAAGGGCTCGGCGTCCGGCAGCTCGCTGTCCTCAAGCCAGAAGTTAATCCCCAGCCGCATCTGGAAGAAGGCCCGCACAGGATGACGCCAGAAGCGCAGGAGCTGCTCCAGCGTAATGTCTTCGGGCACCTTGTGCTGTAGCGCCTGGATAAAGGGCGCATGGGCTTCGCCCTGCTCGCCAGCGGCGGGCAGCCACTCGCTGGCATAGCTTTGCTCAAGGCTTGTCGGCAGGAAGTTGTTGGCGTCAAAAGGCGTACGGCTGTGCTGATAGATGAGGTGGGCTTTTACCGCCTCTCCGCTTTCGTCGCAGGTTCGCGCGCAGTCGTCCGGCAGACAGTGGCTTTGCGCGATGTAATCAAGAAGCTCTTCCACCAGGACGGACGGATAACGGCGGCTGTTATCCTGAATAGACCGGCCAATATAGCTGATATACAGGCACTGCTGCGCCGAGTTCAGCGCTTCCAGGAACAGATAGCGGTCGTCGTCGCGGCGGCTTCGGTCACCGCGCTGGGGTTTCTGACTCATCAGATCGAAGCCCAGCGGCGCAAGGGTCCTTGGATAAACGCCGTCGTTCATGCCCAGCAGGCAAACCACTTTAAAGGGAATAGAGCGCATTGGCATCAGGGTACAGAAGTTAACCGGGCCAGCCAGGAACCGCTGGCTGATGCGCTCCTGATCGAGGCGCTGTGCCAGCTCGTCATGCAATAAGGTAAGCGGTACCGCCTGCTGGTAACGGGCATCCAGGCCGTGTTTGATCATCTCCTGCCACTGCTTCTCGATGAGCGCCAGCGCCGCTTCGGTATCCCGATCCGGCAGGAAGAAGCAGTCGAGCATTTCGCGACAGACCGGCACCCACTCCGCCAGCGTTCTGGGGGAAGAAAGAGCCTGACGCCAGCGGCTTAGCTGCATTAATAGTTCAGCAAGCTGGCCGACAAGTTCGGCTATCAGGCCGCTGGACTCGTCGTAGGGGAGCACCGACTGCCACTCCCCCGCCTTGCTGTCCATGGCGTAGCCCAGCAGCATCCTCGTTAAGCCAAAGCGCCAGGTGTGCTGCCCGGTGGCGGGAAGATCGAATTCCCGCACGTTGTCGTCATCAATCCCCCAGCGCACCCCGGATTCGTTTACCCACAGGCGCAGATAGCGCAGGCCCTCTTCACTGATGGCAAATCGCGCCGCAAGGGCAGGCACCTCAAGCAAAGCCAGAACGTCTTCTGCCATAAACCGGCTGTCCGGTAGTGAAAGCAGATCGATAAAAGCCTGTAATGCCGGATGAGCCTGGCTTGCCCGTCGATCGGATATCGCGAACGGCAGCCAGCGGTCCGGGGCAGCATTACCGAAAACAGCCTGAATAAACGGGCTATAGCTGTCAATGTCCGCCACCATCACGATGATGTCTCGCGGAGTGAGATCGGGATCGGCATCCAGCATCGCCAGCAGCTGGTCATGCAGCACTTCCACTTCCCGCTGCGGGCTGTGGCACTCGTGGAAGGTCATGGAACGATCGTCTGGATCCAGCCTTCGTTTACCGTGGCTCTGCAGATAATCTTCTTCCGTCAGCCCGGCCACCGCGTTGTTTTGCAGTTCCAGAAGATCGTACTGCAGGCTGTGCAGCAGGTTATCCGGCTCGATGTCGACGAACACATCAATCTCTTCGAACTGCTCAAGCTCCGCCAGCAGGAAGGTGTAATCGCGTCCCAGTTTGCCCCACGAGGCCAGCATCGGGTTGCCAACGTCCTGCTCGCCGTCATCGTTAAACAGCGTGGATGCAGACTGGTTATCCTTAAATAACGGCAGAGAGTCCCCCGCCTGGTAGTGGCTGCGGCGACGACGGCTAATCAGCCTGGCCAGATAAGCGGGATCTTTAATATCACCCCAGTAGTAGCGGCAGGGGTTGGTAAACAACAGATGCACGTCAATATGCTTGCCCAGCGCCTGCAGCGCCTGCAAATAGACTGGCGGAAGGGCTGAGATGCCGCAGATAAAGACCCGTGGCGGCAGGCCCGCCGGGCATTCATCGCTGTTTTCAAGCTGGTGGATAAAACGCTGGTAGAGGTTTGCGCGGTGCCATTCCGGCTGCTCAAGCTCACGGGTGTGCTGTACCAGAGCCGCCCACAGCGGCGCCTGCCAGAGCTGGGCCTCTCCGGCGTTATCCACCCGTTCGCCCTTTTCCCATGTGCTTAACCAGCCCGGGCGGTAAACCAGATACTGGTCATAGAGATCGGCAATACGCGAAGCCAGCTGGAACAGCTTCCTGCCGTTGTCGTCTTCGCTGAGGTAATTCTGCAGCAGGGCGAATTCGGGCCTGTCCAGCATACCGGGAATGAGCTTCATCAGCTTCCAGCTCATGCTTTGTTTATTGAATGCGCTCTCTTCCGGAATAGCGGGCAGCACACGAACAAACATGTCCCAGATGAAGCTCGCCGGCAGCGGGAATTCTATGTTGGCGGCAATACCAAACTTTTGCGCCAGCGTCATTTGCAGCCATTGCGCCATACCGGTGCTCTGTACCAGAACCACTTCCGGCTGGAACGGATCGGGTAAAGGCTGTCCTTCCACGATGTATTCCATCAGCGTTTCCAGAACATCGAGGCGGTTGGAATGGTAAACACGCAACATAAAATCGCTACTCCTGACTTTTCCTATGGGCAGTGCAGCCGGGAAAGCTGCCCGCTGCGGCCCGACGGGCTGGTAATGTTGACGGCGATGCTGACACATCCTGCTGCCGTTGTCTGCTGCCGGATGACTTTCCACTCCTCTGGCGCCTGCGGGCTTTGGGGCTCGGTCAGCTCCACCGCGAGTCGCCAGAGCTGACGAAACTGCCACTGCGCCTGAAATCCTTGCAGCAGGACCCGGTGGTAACCGAGCAGCACGGTCATCACCACGGCAAAGAGCGCAAGCGAGCACAGTACTTCCGGCAGGCTAAAGCCTTGTTGTTTGCTCTTTAATCTGGCAACAGACATGCGTCCACCTCCGGCAAAGGACAAAAATCCGCCCAGCCGTGCGGGGCCGCTGCCCATCGGCCACTGCTCAGGGTCCCCCAGCGCCAGAGGGTAACCGGGGCGCTCTCCTTCGGGTAAACGCCCTGCGCTGCCATAATCCCTTTTCCATCTTCTGTTATCCTCAGGCAGGCGCGCCAGCCTGTTGTCTGCTGCTGACACTGCCAGTGTTTTTTACCCTGCCAGCTCTGCTGCCCTCCCCACGCCATTGCAGACGTCGCGGCGGCATACTCTTTCAAATATCTCACCTCCCCGGCTACAGCCGTGCGCTGCCCATGCAGCTGTTGCTGCAGACCATTAAGTATCAGCATACCTAAGGAAAAAAGCAGCAGCACGAATGCCAGCGAACTGCTGCCCTGCTGATGATGACGATTCATTGGTTGTACCCCACAACACGGTGTTGCACAGTGACAATCCGGCGGCTCTTCTTATGAAAAGCACTCAGATTGATTTCCAGTAACGGCGGCATATTGCGCCGACCCAGGCGGCTAACGGTAAAGCTTCGGATAGCCATCAGAGTCGGATCAGAAATTTTTTGCCAGCCGCCGCCTTCGCACTGCGTCGCTCCTTTTAAGGTTTCCAGGCTACCGTCCCGCAGCCGGAACCCCGTTGCCTCAGCGTCCTGGTGCCCCACAGGCTCCCACAGGCCATTGCTGTTGGTATCCCAGCGGGTGATGACGCATTGCCCACCGTTGTTTATCGCAAGTCCTGCCCCTGCACATTGCCCGTTGCAGTAGCCAGCGCGGCGAAGATGCTTGCCGATACCGAAGGCCAGCTGCCAGAGTGACTCCTGCAACGCTTCCTGCTGATACAGCCCCAGCACACCACGCTGTAAAGCGGGGAACAGCCTTCCCGCGCCGACCAGGACCGCACTGCTTAACGCGAGGGCGATTAGCGTTTCCAGCAGCGTGAAACCATGCTGTTTTACAGGCATCTTGTGGCCTCATCCGTAGTGCAGATCCGAATACGTCCCCATGCCGAGACGATGACCTGCCACGTACCGGCAGGGCTGCTAAGGGTGATATGCCCTGGCCAGGCCGTATTACGAAGCCCGTAAAAACCGAGTCCGGCGGTCATTTCCGCGATACGGACATCGGCAAATGGCTGCCTGAGCTGCCATTGTCCGGAGCTCCCGCATCCAGTTTGCGGCCCGGCGAGACCCAGACACCAGCCCGCTCCCGTCTGGCTCAACGCCAGCAGCCGATCCTGGTTATGCCAGCTGGCGTCACTGCGCAGCCGCTCAAGCAGGTTTCGTACCTGTTGAACCGTTATCCATAGCCGCTGTTGCTGCTGCCATTGCTGCCAGCCGTACAGCCCTCCCGCGCTTAATGCCACAACGATGGTCATCACGATCAGCACTTCAACCAGGCTAAAACCATTTTGCTTTTTGTTCATGCGGGGAGTTTGCCGTCGCCTGAAAAAGCTCGCCAGCGTTAAGGTGGATTTCGTCGAGGGATGCCGAAAGAAATATGCGGTTTTGCAGGGCGTTGCAGAAGGTCTGGAAGGAGCCTCGAAGGATTAAACCGAGAGCAAAAAAAAACCGGCGCACTAAGGCGCCGGTTGTGTCAGTCTGCCGTCACCTAAATGGCGACAGGGGCTTTTATCGCCGGATGCGGATCGTAGCCTTCGATGTCGAAGTCTTCGAAACGGTAGTCAAACAGGGATTCAGGCTTACGCTTGATCACGAGCTTCGGCAACGGACGCGGTTCGCGGGTCAGCTGCAGAGCAGTCTGCTCCAGGTGGTTGCTGTACAGGTGGGTATCGCCCCCCGTCCAGACAAAGTCACCCACTTCCAGGTCACACTGCTGCGCCATCATGTGTACCAGCAGCGCATAGCTGGCGATGTTAAACGGCAGGCCAAGGAAGATATCGCAGGAGCGCTGGTAGAGCTGGCAGGAGAGCTTGCCGTCCGCCACGTAAAACTGGAAGAAGGCATGGCAAGGCGCCAGCGCCATTTTATCCAGTTCGCCAACGTTCCAGGCTGAAACGATGATACGGCGGGAGTCCGGGTCGTTTTTCAGCTGGTTCAGCACGGTGGTGAGCTGGTCGACGTGGCGGCCATCAGGCGTGGCCCATGAGCGCCACTGTTTACCATAAACCGGGCCGAGATCGCCGTTCTCATCTGCCCATTCGTCCCAGATCGAGACGTTATTTTCATGCAGATAAGCAACGTTGGTGTCGCCTTTTAAGAACCACAGCAGTTCATGGATGATGGAGCGCAAATGACAACGTTTAGTGGTGACCAGCGGAAAACCTTCCTGCAGGTTAAAACGCATCTGATGCCCGAAAATCGACAGCGTGCCGGTGCCGGTGCGGTCATTTTTAGGGGTGCCTTCTTCAAGCACTTTTTTCATCAAATCAAGATACTGTTGCATGTTTCCTCACGAAAGCTGCTGCTGTGGGCGACGACGGTAGGCCCAGACCATCATGATAACACCGGCCACGATCATCGGAATCGAGAGGATCTGCCCCATGCTGATGTACTGTACCCACTCCCCGGTAAACTGGGCATCCGGCTGGCGGAAGAACTCAACGATGATACGGAACGCGCCGTAGCCGATGAGGAACAGGCCAGAAACCGCGCCCATTGGCCGTGGCTTACGGATGTACAGATTCAGGATGATAAACAGAACGATACCTTCCAGCGCCAGTTCATACAGCTGGGAAGGATGGCGCGGCAGGACACCGTAGGTATTGAACAGCGACTGCCATTCCGGGTGCGTAGCCAGCAGGCCAATATCTTCGCCGCGAGAGCCAGGGAAAAGCATTGCCCAGCGGAAGTTCGGGTCGACCCGGCCCCACAGTTCGCCGTTGATAAAGTTGCCAAGGCGCCCTGCACCCAAACCAAACGGGATCAGCGGCGCAATAAAATCAGAGACCTGGAAGAAGCTGCGCTTCGTGCGGCGCGCAAACCAGATCATCACGCAGATCACCCCGACCAGACCACCGTGGAACGACATGCCGCCATCCCAGACTTTAAACAGGTAAAGCGGGTCGGCCATAAAGAGTGGCAGGTTGTAGAAGAAGACATAGCCCAGACGGCCACCGAGGAATACGCCCAGGAAGCCTGCGTAGAGCAGGTTTTCAACTTCGTTTTTGGTCCAGCCGCTGCCTGGTTTATTGGCGCGGCGTCCGGCAAGCCACATGGCAAACACGAACCCAACCAGGTACATCATCCCGTACCAGTGCAGGGAAACCGGCCCGACGGAGAAAATCACCGGGTCAAATTCAGGGAAATGCAGATAGCCACTATTCATCTGTCACCACAAGCCTTTGTTACCCCACCGAAAAACACGGCAGGTTGCAAATACGCACCCGGGCGGGCGCGCTCCGAAAGCCGCGAATCATAGCACAAAGGGAGGTCTGATTAAGTTCGCGAAGTTGTAAAAGATATGTAATACCGCAGGGAAAACGGTGCTGCAGGCGCTCTAGCGCCCGCCGCGAATTAAACCGCCCATGCCGCGCCGTTCCATAAACGAGGCGACCTGGTGGCGCACTTCCGTTGCCAGCTGCGCTTCAAGGCTGCGCTCCGCCAGCATTTGCGCTTCTTCAAGACTGATATGGCGAAGAAGGTATTTAACACGCGCAACCGAGCGTCCGTTCATGGAGAGATGCCGATACCCCATGCCCACCAGCAGCACCACGCACATAGGGTCACCGGCCATTTCACCGCACAGGCACAGATCGATGTCGTATCTTTCTGCTTCGCTGGCGATCATCCGCAGCGCCCTTAACATCGCCGGGTGCAGGCTGTCGTACAGGCTGGCGACACGGGTGTTGTTGCGGTCGACGGCGAGGAGATACTGCGTCAGGTCATTGGTGCCGACGGAGATAAAATCGACCCGGCTGGCAAGCTGTCCGAGCATAAAGACCATGGACGGGACTTCGACCATCACGCCGATACGAGGTTTTGGCAGCGGATAGCCCAGCACCTCTTCCACCTCGCGCCCGGCACGGTCGATCAGGCGTCTTGCTTCATCGACCTCATCCAGGCTGGTGATCATCGGCAGCAGAATGCTTAAGTTACCGGTCGCGGCGTTAGCGCGCAGCATGGCGCGAACCTGCACCAGGAAGATTTCCGGCTGGTCGAGCGTAATGCGAATACCGCGCCAGCCCAGACACGGGTTCTCTTCGCTGATCGGCATGTACGGCAGCTGTTTGTCCGCGCCCACGTCCAGCGTACGCAGCGTGACGGGCTTTTCGTTGAACATCTGCAGCATGCCCTGATACTGAGCGACCTGCTCCTCTTCCGAAGGGAAGCCGCTTTGCAGCATGAAAGGGATTTCAGTGCGATAAAGCCCGATACCGTCGATGCGGCTGCCGAGCTTTTCTTCGTGTTCCGGGCTCAGTCCGGCGTTGAGCATGACCTGCACCCGCTCGCCGCTTTTCAGCGCAGCAGGAAGATCCACATCGTCTTCTGCAATGCGGCTCAGCTCATTTTCTTCGCTGATAAGCCGCTGGTATTCCTGCAGCAGGATCGGCTCAGGATCGACCAGGATTTCGCCGCGATAGCCATCCACCACCAGCGTGCGGCGGTGCAGCACCGAGGGCTGAATATCCGCCCCCATGACAGTAGGAATACCCAGCGCACGAACCATAATGGCGGCGTGGGAGTTTGCGGCACCGTCACGCACCACAACGCCGACCAGACGGTTTTGCGGCAGTTCGGCAAGGGTGGCGGCGGAAAGTTCGTCGGCAACCAGGATAAAGCGTTCCGGCCAGGTATTTGGCCCCTGGATGGTGTCATCGAGGTGGAACAGCAGCCGCTGGCCGAGCGTGCGTAAATCACCCGCCCGCTCTTTAAGGTAGCTGTCGCTCAGGCTGGCAAACTGTTCAGCAAATTTCTCAACGACCTTTTTAACCGCCCATTCTGCCACGGAGCCTTTATCGACTTCGCCGTATAGCTCGCGGCGCAGCCGGGCATCGGTCAACAGGTGGGAGTAAAGGTCAAAAATGGCGGCGGTTTCTTTCTGCGCGCCTGCCGCAAAGCGTTTACTGTAGCGGCGGAATTCGTTCGATGCCTCTTCAAGTGCGGCGGTCAGTCGCTCGCGCTCAAGGGTGGTGTCGAGGGTGGAAGCTTCGGAAACCTGCTCCATCAGCGGCAGCGTGGAGTCCATCCAGCCTTCGGCGACCGCCACGCCCGGTGAGGCGGGAAGCGCACGAATACGCGTCTGGCGGTATTGCCCGAAGAGCGCGGCAAGCTGTGACTGGGAGAGAATGGCTGCCATCTGTGTGGCGAGCGTAACGAGGAAGGACTCCTCGCTTTCATCGTACTGACGGTGTTCACGCTGCTGAACAACAAGCACGCCGAGCAGCTGACGGCGCTGAATGATCGGCACGCCCAGGAAGGCTCGAAAACGCTCTTCTTTCACCGCGGGCACGTATTTAAAGCTCGGGTGTTTCTGGGCATCCGCAAGGTTGATAGGTTCGGCAAGACGCCCGACCAGGCCTACGATGCCTTCATCAAATGCGAGGGTAATGGTGCGCCCACGGGGCTTTTTCAGCCCCTTCGTTGCCATCAGATAGAAGCAGCGACGGTCATGATCCGCGAGATAAACCGAGCATACCTCGGTGTCCATCGCAAGGCAGATATCTGTCACCAGGATATCCAGCGCCTCATTGAGGCGCGGGGCGCTGGCAACCTTTTCGACTATTTCTCGCAAACGGGTGAGCATTTTCTGCGTGACTTAACCTCTTTTACGTCGCCATGCGGGCGCGTTATTGCGTGGTGGCGTAACTTCCTGCAGCGGCATAACGACACTGGCAAACTCTTTCATCACCCGCCGATAAACATCACGCTTAAAGGAGACAACCTGACGCACGGGATACCAGTAACTTACCCAACGCCAGCCGTCGAACTCCGGGGTGCTGCTGGTTTGCATATTGATGTCGTTATCAGAGCTTATCAGCTGCAAAAGGAACCATTTTTGTTTCTGGCCGATACATACCGGCTTTGTGTCCCAACGCACCAAACGTTTCGGTAACTTGTAACGCAGCCAGTTGCGGGTCGAGGCGAGAATGCGCACATCTTTGCGCTGCAGCCCCACTTCCTCAAAGAGCTCGCGGTACATTGCCTGCTCAGGAGATTCGCCAGGATTGATGCCACCCTGCGGAAACTGCCAGGAGTGCTGGCCGAAACGTCTGGCCCACATCACCTGCCCTTGCCGATTACAAATTACGATACCAACATTCGGGCGGTAGCCATCATCATCGATCACCGGACTACCTCAAATAAAACCTGGATTGCAGCGATTGTTTCATACAAGCCTCAGGCGGTAAACCACTCTTAACAGGCAACCTTGACGAATAACATTTGAATAACTCACAAATTTAACCAGAGTTATAAACAGAAGGGGTAATTCCCTCGCGCTTTTATTCACTTTTTCTGTGGATATCACTGTGAAAAACTGTCGGATACTCTCGGGACAACTTTAGATAACTCAAAATAAGAGCATTCCCAGCGCCTAAAATAACGCTTATATTTCATATTACTACACCGTAAAATGCTGTTCATAACTTTCATAACGTGATCGGCATCACATGCGAAGATCGCACATTGTCGAAAGATCGAGCAACGACGTTTTTATCCACAGATTGTGCAAACAACTTGGTCACATATCGCTGAAAAAATGTGTTTTACCCCTCCGTCAAGGCTGTAAATAGAACCAGTAGTGACGGTTTTTACCAGTTATCCCATTTTTCTGTGGATAACCCGGTGTAAGATCCTGTTCATTGTCAGTGACCAGAATTGGAAAAGATTTTATCTGCGGATTTAATATGCGAGGAAACGCACAAAAAGTCATTATAAATCATGAAATTGATATTCCCCCTCGCGACACGCTAAACTATTTCCACATTGTGGGTAAACCACGGCTATTTTTTAACCACCTGGCACTCATCCGTTATGCATTCGATCAAACCCCTGCTTCAGCCGCCGCCGGACGAACAGATTTTGCTTGCTCAGGCGCAGAATCTGGCGGGCTATTCCCTTGGGGAGCTGGCCGCCATCGCGGGTCTTCCCGTGCCACCCGATCTAAAACGAGATAAGGGCTGGATTGGCATTTTGCTGGAGCTGTGGCTGGGCGCCAGCGCAGGCAGCAAGCCGGAACAGGATTTTGCCGCGCTGGGAATAGAGCTGAAAACGATCCCGATAGATAGTCTGGGTCGCCCGCTGGAGACAACCTTCGTCTGCGTCGCTCCGCTCACCGGGAACACGGGCGTAGTCTGGGAAACCAGCCACGTGCGCCACAAGCTCAGGCGCGTGCTGTGGATCCCCGTTGAAGGCGAGCGGCAAATTCCCCTGGCGGATCGTCGGGTCGGCTCACCGCTGCTGTGGGAGCCGTCGCCAGAAGAGGAGCAGCAACTAAGGCTCGACTGGGAAGAGCTGATGGATTTGATCGTGCTGGGTCAGGTTGAGCGAATCACCGCTCGCCACGGCGAAGTGCTGCAGCTGCGCCCGAAAGCCGCTAACAGCAAAGCGCTCACCGAAGCTATTGGCGCTGACGGCAGCCGCATCCTCACGCTGCCGCGTGGGTTTTATCTAAAAAAGAACTTCACCGCAGCCCTGCTGGCGCGCCATTTCCACGTCTGAGCGCAATTTTCTTGTACTCCCTTTCCGGCTGGCGTTTATAATTGCGTTTTCTTTTTTTGGCAGGACCTTTTAGATGTTTGCATGGATATCCGACCCCAATGCGTGGATGGCGTTAGGTACGCTAACGATTCTGGAAATCGTTTTGGGCATCGACAACATTATTTTCCTCTCTCTGGTTGTTGCAAAGCTGCCGAAAGCCCAGCAGCAGAAAGCTCGTCGACTGGGCCTGGGCGCCGCCATGATTATGCGTCTGGCGCTGCTGGCCTCAATCGCGTGGGTGATTCGCTTAACCACACCGCTGTTCACCGTGATGGGCAACGAGATTTCCGCAAGGGATCTGATTCTGCTGTTAGGGGGGCTGTTCCTTATCTGGAAGGCGAGCAAAGAGATCCACGAATCCATCGAAGGTGAAGAAGAAGGGATAAAAACTAACGTTCACTCCTTCTTCGGTGCCATCGTGCAGATTATGCTGCTGGATATCATTTTCAGCCTCGATTCGGTGATTACCGCCGTCGGCCTTTCTGACCATCTGTTTATCATGATGGCGGCGGTGATTATTGCCGTTGGGGTGATGATGTTCGCCGCCCGCGCAATCGGCGATTTTGTGGACAGGCACCCGTCGGTGAAAATGCTGGCGCTGGCCTTCCTGCTGCTGGTGGGCTTCACGCTGATCCTCGAAAGCTTCGACGTGCACGTACCGAAAGGCTACATCTACTTCGCGATGTTCTTCTCCATTGCGGTAGAAAGCCTGAACCTCATCCGCAACAAAAAGAATCCTCTCTGATCCGCTCAGGGGAAGGCTTACACGCTTTCCCCTGATTTATTTTAAGAATTTCCTGCTTATCCTCTAGCCTTTATCAGAGTATTACTAAACTATGTATGTCATTCCATTCCTGACGAGGCGAATAACGATGAAAAAATGGGCAGTTGTAATTTCCGCTGTGGGTCTGGCTTTTGCCGTTTCCGGCTGCAGCAGCGACTATGTCATGGCGACCAAAGATGGCCGCATGATCCTGACCGACGGTAAACCGAAGGTCGACGACGAAACCGGTCTGGTGAGCTATCGCGACAACGAAGGCAACGAGATGCAAATCAACCGCGACGACGTGTCACAGATCATTGAACGCTAGCACCTGAGGGTCAGCGCCCCGCTGACCTGAATACTTTTCTTAACGCCCCCCTTTCGCTTTTGCTTCCCCTCTGCCATGTTAATAGTCCGTTTTTTATCGGGCTTCTGCCTGATGTGGTCTGTTATAAGAATAAGGAAGCCGGCAATGCACTATCATCGTATCCCCCATAGCTCGCTCGAAATCAGCACCCTCGGGCTGGGAACCATGACATTTGGTGAACAAAACAGTGAAGCCGATGCCCACGCCCAGCTCGATTACGCCATAAGCCAGGGCGTTAACCTGATTGACGTCGCAGAGATGTATCCCGTGCCGCCGCGTCCGGAAACCCAGGGTTTAACTGAAACCTACGTGGGTAACTGGCTTAAGAAAAGCGGCCATCGCGACAAACTGATCGTCGCCTCCAAAGTTAGCGGCCCGACTCGTAATAACGACGCCGGTATCCGCCCGAATCAAAATCTTGACCGCAAAAATATCCGCGACGCGCTGGATGCCAGCCTGAAGCGTCTGCAAACCGACTATCTCGACCTGTATCAGGTGCACTGGCCGCAGCGCGCGACCAACTGCTTCGGCAAGCTGGGCTACAGCTGGACCGATAACGCGGTGCCGGTGACGCTTCTGGAAACGCTGGAGGCGCTGGCAGAACATCAGCGCGCCGGGAAAATCCGCTATATCGGCGTGTCCAACGAAACGCCGTGGGGCGTGATGCGCTATCTTCAGCTGGCAGAAAAGCATGACCTGCCACGCATCGTGACAATCCAGAATCCGTACAGCCTGGTTAACCGCAGCTTTGAAGTGGGGCTGGCAGAGATTACCCAGCGCGAAGGCGTTGAGCTGCTCGCCTATTCCTGCCTGGCGTTCGGGACGTTAACGGGGAAATACCTGAACGGCGCTAAACCAGCCGGCGCGCGTAATACCCTGTTCAGCCGCTTTACGCGCTACAGCGGCGAGCAAACCAACCTGGCAGTGGCCGCCTATGTGGATATCGCGAAACGCCACAAACTTGATCCGGCCCAGATGGCGCTGGCGTTCGTTCGCCGCCAGCCGTTCGTTGCCAGCACTCTGCTGGGGGCAACCACCATGGAACAGCTGAAAACCAACCTTGAGAGCCTGCATCTGGAACTGAGCGAGGATGTGCTTGAGGAGATTGAAGCGGTGAACCGGGTGTATACCTACCCGGCGCCTTAATATTCAGATGAAGTAAAAGCGGATGACGCTGCGCTGCTACGCGGCCAGGGGCGTCATCCGTCAGTGAGTTAAGACTAACGCGCTGCCGCCCTTCCCCGAATCTGCCAGATCCACAGCGCGCCGATCGCCAGCGCGAACACCACGCCAAAACCGATGCCGATGCCGATAATCGACGCGCCGGTTTTTACCGCCAGCGAATACAGCCCGAGCATCAGCAGCATCGCGGTGTTCTCGCCCAGGTTCTGTACCGCAATCGCGTTGCCCGCCCCGACGCTGCGCTTGCCGCGATCCTGGAGCAGCGCGTTGAGCGGCACCACGAAGAAGCCGCCGAGCACGCCAATCAGCAGAAGCAGCCCGTAAGCCGGCAGCAGCGCGTGCTGCATTGCAAAGAACAGAACGCCCACGCCGATGAGTATGCCAGCAGGCATGCAGCGCGCCACCGTTTCCAGCGTCACCAGCTTCGCAGCTGCGCCTGCGCCAGCGACAATCCCTACGGCTACCATTGCGTTCAGATAGGTTGGCGTCGCGTTATCCACAATACCCAAAGCAACCGGCACCCACAGCACCAGCAGGAAACGCAAGGTCACCCCAGCGCCCCAGAATAAGCTGGTGCCAACCAGCGAGAAGCGCGTTTCGCCGTTATTCCACAGCGTGCGGCAGGCCGAGAAGAAGCTGCGGGTCATTGGCGTAATGCGCCAGGACTGGCCGGGGCGTGCCGGAGCAAGCTTAGGAATGTAGAAGTTAGCGACAACGGCCCCCGCATAAACCAGCACGCAGACCGCAAGCGCGGCTATGACGTGCCAGTCGGCAAGCACGCCCCCCGCCATCGACCCAAGCAAAATCGCCGCAATGGTCGAAGACTCCATGATGCCGTTGGCCTTCACCAGACGATCGCCGGTGGTCAGCTCGCCCAGAATGCCGTATTTAGCTGGCGAGTAGGCCGCCGCACCCACGCCCACCAGCGTGTAGCCCACAAACGGATTCAGGCCGAAGCAGATGACCGCCGCCCCCACAAGCTTCAGGCTATTGGCGAACATCATCACGCGCCCTTTGGCGAAGCTGTCCGCAATCTGCCCCACGAACGGGGCAAAGAGGATGTATGCGCCAACGAACACCATCTGCAGCACCGGCTGGCTCCAGTCGGGATAAAACTGCTGTTTGAGTACGGCTAGGGTGGCGAACAGCAAAGCGTTATCGCCGAAGGCGGACAAAAACTGCGCCGCCGTCACCGCCTTCATCCCCTTTGACCACAGGGAGGTATCGTTTAGCGCGTTATCACGCATTCTCGCTCTCCATCTGTGCTTTCAGGGTGACGAAATCAGGTTTGCCGCTGCCCAGCAGAGGCAGCTGCTTCATAAAGCGGATGTCCCGTGGAACCGCAAGCTCCGGCACGCCGTGCTCGCGGGCGTAGCGCAGCAGCTTCTCGCGGTTCAGCTCGCCGTCGGTGGTGTACAGCACCAGCGCTTCACCTTTCGACGCATCGCTCTTAATCACGGTGGCGTGCATCTTGTCCGGCGAAACGCCCAGCGCCAGCTGCTCGACCATTTCCAGCGACACCATCTCGCCCGCAATTTTGGCAAAGCGTTTTGCCCGCCCCTGGATAATGCAGTAGCCCTGCTCGTCAAACCTGACGATGTCGCCCGTGTCGTACCAGCCTTTTTCCATTTCGCCCTGGGCGTTTTCCGCGGTCGGCACTTCCAGCACGCCAGGATTTTCAACGCGCAGATAGCCGTTCATGATGTTTGGCCCTTTCAGCTGCAAACGCCCGCCCTCTTCGATACCCGGCACCGCCATCAGGCGCGCGTCCATCGCCGGGAGAATGCGGCCAACGGTGCCTGGCTTCGCCGCCATCGGCACGTTAATCGACACCACCGGCGCGCACTCCGTTACCCCATAGCCCTCGAGGATGCGCAGGCCGAACTTGTCCTGCCAGATCTGCTTCGTGCTCTCCTGGAGTTTTTCCGCCCCGGCCACCACGTAGCGCAGGCGGAAGAAGTCGTAAGGATTGGCGAAGCGCGCGTAGTTGCCGAGGAAGGTAGATGTGCCGAACAGCACCGTACAGTTGCGGTCATAGACCAGCTCCGGCACCACGCGGTAATGCAGCGGGCTTGGGTAGAGGAACACTTCCGCCCCGGTCAGCAGCGGCGTGAGCAGGCCCACCGTCAGGCCAAAGGAGTGGAACAGCGGCAGCGCCGACATAAAGCGATCGTTGGCGGTAAAGTCGGCGATGGTGCGGATCTGCTCGACGTTTGCCAGCAGGCTTTTGTGGCTGTGCACCACGCCTTTCGGGTTCCCTTCCGAACCGGAGGTAAACAGCACCATCGCGGCATCTTCCGGCTTCTGTTTAACCTGCGCCAGGTGAGGCGCTAACAGATGGGCGAAGATCCACAGCTTATCTTTGAGGGTGACATCCCCTTTCAGGTCTTCAAGGAAGACCCAGCGGACCTGGGTGAGCTGCTCCGGCAGGTGCCAAAGCTTGCCCTTATCGAGGAACTGGCGGGAGGTGAATACCGTTTTGATCTGCGCGGCGGTAATTGCGCTCGTCAGCCCTTTGACGCCCGCCGTGTAGTTCATCATCGCCGGGATCCGTCCACGGGACGAGGCGCCAAAGATCACCGCCGCGCTGATGCCCGCATTCGGCAGCATCAGGCCGATAGTCTCCCCGGCGGCGCTGTACTTATCGAGAATACGGCCAACGAACAGCGTTTTGGTCAGCAAAGAGCGATAGGTGTCAGGCTTGAAGTTAATGTCTTCGATGCAGTTTTTACGATCGCCGTAGCGGTACTGTGCGGAGAGCAAAGCTTCGTACAAAGTCTCACGCGGGCGCACCGCCATCCGGGCTTCCATCATAATCTGATGCAGCATCTCGCCGGTTATTTTACGGCGGTCGCGGGCGCGTGGCGCATCCGGCATCGCAATAGACGTTGGCGGAAGAAGATGCAGCGTGATGCGCGGGAAGAGCCGCTGTTTAACCAGCCCTTTGAGGCGGCTGAAGTAAGTCAGCTCAGCACCTTCAATGCGCACCGGCACGACGGTGGCGTTGGCTTTTGCCGCCACAAACGCCGCCCCTTCGTAGATTTTCATCAGCGAGCCGGAAACGGATATGCGCCCTTCAGGGAAGATAACCACCGGACGCCCCTGCTCCACCAGCCGCACCAGATTTTTAATCGACATGGGTTTGGTCGGGTCGAGCGGCACAAAATCAATGATCGGCTTAAGCCAGCGCATATACCAGCGCTGGCTGATGGATGAATAGACGGCGAACACCGGGCGAACCGGCAGAAACAGCGCCAGCAGGATGCCATCAATAAACGAGACATGGTTGGGGACAATCAGCACGCGCGGCAGGTTAAGGGCGTTCGTGTCGCCATACAGGCGCACCCGGAACAGCGTGCGAAACAGCCAGCGGAAGAAACTTAAAATCATATCAACTCCCTTTGTCATTAATCAGCTCAGACACTTAAGTGTAGTGGCTGCAGATTACACGACTAGCTTTCAGGGAGCGAGAGGACGGAGGGGGGATAATCCTGAAAAAAAGGCAAAAAAAACCTGCGCATCTGCGCAGGTCGGTGCAAGAAGATTTGTACGCAAGCGCACGAAGAATTCTCACCAATCAATACCTCTGGGACTTAAAATGTAGCAGTCGTCAGGCCAGGTACGCCATGGGGAAATCGCAACAGCGCACTGCAAACTGTAAGCAAAGATTTAGCCTGAAATTATTAAAAATCCGCAACATGCCGCTGCCCGCCGCTGCGTCTCATTTTCAGGTAAACGCTTGTGTAACTTACGGGCCGTAGCGCCGCATATTTTCCTTCGCTTTGCGAGCGCGACGACAGTTGCGCCCTTGAAGTGGCGCGGCTTTTCCGTAACACTTAAGCTTGTGTAAACGTTTACCCTCACAGGAATATTCTTTATGGCGACAATTAAGGATGTAGCGCGACTGGCAGGGGTCTCTGTCGCCACGGTGTCCCGCGTCATTAACAGCTCGCCGAAAGCCAGCGACGCCTCAAGGCTTGCGGTTAACAGCGCCATGGAAGAGCTGAACTACCATCCTAACGCCAACGCCCGCGCCCTTGCCCAGCAAACGACGGAAACAATCGGCCTGGTCGTCGGCGACGTTTCAGACCCCTTTTTTGGCGCGATGGCCAAAGCCGTCGAGCAGGTG
Organism: Dryocola clanedunensis; assembly: GCF_038405435.1. GTDB lineage: Bacteria > Pseudomonadota > Gammaproteobacteria > Enterobacterales > Enterobacteriaceae > Dryocola > Dryocola clanedunensis_A. The sequence goes on from NZ_JBBYHZ010000001.1 coordinate 201,532, forward strand.
GCCTATAACACCGGCAACTTTTTGCTTATCGGCAACGGCTATCACAACGAGCAAAAAGAGCGTCAGGCCATCGAGCAGCTTATCCGCCACCGCTGCGCCGCGCTGGTGGTGCACGCAAAAAAGATCCCGGACGCCGACTTAATCTCGCTGATGCAGCAAATGCCGGGCATGGTGCTGATTAACCGCACGCTGCCGGGCTTTGAAAAGCGCTGCGTGGCGCTGGACGACCGCTATGGCGCATGGCTTGCCACCCGTCACCTTATCCAGCAGGGCCACACAAAAATCGGCTATCTGTGCTCCAACCACGCGATTTCCGATGCGGAAGATCGCCTGCAGGGCTATTACGACGCGCTGAAAGAGCATGGTTTGCCGGTGAACGATCGCCTGGTGACCTTTGGCGAACCGGATGAAAGCGGCGGCGAGCAGGCGATGACCGAGCTGCTGGGCCGGGGCAAAAATTTTACCGCAGTGGCCTGCTATAACGACTCGATGGCCGCAGGCGCTATGGGGGTGCTGAATGATAACGGCATCGACGTGCCGAAAGAGATTTCGCTGATTGGCTTTGATGACGTGCTGATTTCACGCTACGTGCGCCCGCGGCTGACCACCGTCCGCTACCCGATTGTCACCATGGCAACTCAGGCGGCGGAGCTGGCTATGGCGCTGGCGGATAATCAGCCCATCCCGGAAACCACACACATGTTCAGCCCGACGCTTGTGCGCCGCCATTCGGTGATTACCCCCGCCGGGGAGTAATCAGGCGGCGCGGCCAGGCATTACACCAGCTTGCCCTGGAAAATAGGCACGGACTCAAAAAGATAGCCGTCAAAATCGGGGGCGTCGGCATCAGAAAGCTCCAGCAGGCTGTTTTTGACGTTCTCCAGATGCTGCCACATCGCCTGCCAGGATCCCATGACGTCACGGCGGCGCAGGGCAGCGAGAATCGTCTGGTGATCCCCCTGCCATTTCAGGCGGTAGGCCCGCGTTTCGATATTTGCCCGCAGCTGCTGCCAGAGCGGGCTGCTGTCATGATGCTGCCAGATACTCTCCACCGTCGACAGCAGCATCTGATTCTGAGACGCGCCCGCCAGCACCAGGTGAAACAGTTTATTGTTGTCCTGACTCAAATCGTTGGCCGCAATCGCGCGCTGTTCCTGCTCCAGAATGCGCTTAAGATTGTCGATATCCGCCTTGGTGGCCATTTTAGCTGCAAAAGCCGCAATGTTACTTTCCAGCAGCTGGCGCGCCTGGAGCATTTCAAACGGGCCAATGTCGCTGTTAAAGAAAGCTTCTTCTTCCGCTTCGTTTTCCGCAGGAACACGCATAACGTATACCCCCGACCCCTGACGGATATCTACCGTGCCCTGGAGCTCCAGCATCAGCAGGGCTTCACGAACGATGGTGCGGCTCACGCCATATTTTTCGGCGATGTTGCGCTCCGGTGGCAGGCGCGATCCCACCGGGTACATGCCCTGAATTATTTGCGACCGCAGATCCTCACCGATTTCCTGGTACTGCTTCTTTTCTGGCGAAAGTACTACCTTGTCCACAATATCACCTGCGTCTTTTAAACAGCTTTAAGGCAACGGCGGCACGGGTTTTCTCGCCGCCGGTCAGAAGGGTTAGCTTACCAAATTAAGCCACGCAAATGGCTATTTCCATTCATCGTCCAGGGTTAACGTCAGCGTGCGGCCGTCGCTTAGCTCCCGATACCACCAGGCAGATTTTTTCATCCGCCTGGCCCGGTTGTTCTCCAGGTCGATTTCAATCAGCCCGTAGCGGTTTTTGAAAGCATTCATTGGCGAAACATTATCGGTAAAAGCCCACAGCATGTAGCCCTGACAATTTGCGCCGTCTTGCCGTGCGCGCAGCGTCTGGTGAAGATGTTCACTGATAAAAGCGATGCGGTAGTCATCTTCAATAATCCCTTCGGCGCTGCGAAACTGCCCTTCGTTTTCTATGCCCATACCGCTCTCCGCAACGAACCAGGGAATATTTTTGTATTCCCGTTTGATGCGCATCGCCATGTCATAGACGATCTGCGGATAGATTTCCCAGCCCCGGGATTTATTCATGCGGCGGCCCGGTAGCTCGAACGGCTCGTAATAATAGGCGGGATGAAACGGCGTATCAGGGTGCCAGGCGCGGCTCGGCGCTTTGACACGATGCGGGTAATAGAGGTTGATACCCAGCTCATCAACGGTATTTTCCCTGATGATTTTCAGCTCTTCGGGCGTGTAGTCCCAGCGCACATCATGTTTCACGAGCAGATCCAGCAGCTGCTGCGGATACTCCCCTTTAACCAGCGGATCGAGGAACACGCGGTTGTAGAAAAGATCGTATATCTGCGCTGCTTTGCAATCGTGCTCGGCGCTCGAACGGGGATAGGTGACCTCCGGGTTAAGGATGCACCCCACCGTCCCCTGATAGCCCTTCTCCCGGAAAAGCCTGACGACCATGGCCGTGGCGAGATTTTTGTGGTGATTCCACTGCATCCATTTGCCGGTATTCTGCTCGTAGGGCCAGCGCAAAGCATCCAGATAGACACGCGTCTGCACGACAATCGGCTCGTTAAAGGTAAACCAGCGATCCACTTTATGGGCGTAGCGCTCAAAGACTTTTTGCGCGTACATCACGAACAGTTCAACCACATGCTTTGACCCCCAGCCGCCGTACTTTTCCAGCAGGATGATGGGAAGCTCGTAATGCTCGAGACAGAGCATCGGCGTGATGTTCGCACGGCGCATTTCATCGATCAGATTGTCGTAATACGCCGCATATTCCTCGTCCACCGCGCCCGTTTCATAGTCCGTGAAGAAACGCGACCAGTTGATGGAGGTGCGATAGTGCGTCAGCCCTGCCTGCTTCATCAGCGCGACATCTTCGCGGTAGCGGTGATAAAAATCTGTCGCCACCGCCGGGCCATAGCCGTTATGCCAGACGTGGCGATCGGCCTTGTACCATGCGTCGGGCCAGGAGTCCTGCCCCTCTTTTTTCCCGCTCCAGCCTTCGGTCTGCCAGGCCGAAGCCGCCGCACCGAGAATAAAATCCGCTGGGATCGCCATCTTAATTTTGCTCATTTTTACCTCAGGCGTTGTCGGTAAGCTGCTGCTGCGCGGCCAGCTGCGCCTGCTCGGCACGACGCGAGGCAACTTTTACAAACGGCAGATAAATCAGCACGGCAACCACGATGCAGCCGAGCTGGGTGATCACGGCCCCCATGGAACCCGCCGTGGACAGCCACGCGTTAATCAGCGGAGGAGTGGTCCAGGGCACCATCACCACGGCTTTGCCGGCAAAGCCGGTTAGCGTTGCAAAGTAGCCTATAGTGCCGGTAACCAGCGGCGTGATGATGAACGGGATAGCCAGAATCGGGTTGAGCATGATCGGCATACCAAAGATCACCGGCTCGTTGATATTAAAGATCCCCGGGCCGATGGAGAGCTTGGCGATCTCTTTCATCTCCTTGCGTTTAGTGGCGATCATCACCGCTATCAGCAGGCCAATGGTCAACCCGGAGCCGCCGATGCTCATATAGACATCCCAGAACGGCATGGTGATGATATTCGGCACCTCTTTACCCTGCTCAAACGCGCTCATGTTGACGGTTATCGCCCCCAGCAGCAGCGGCTCACGTATCGGTTTAATCATCTGGTTACCGTGAATGCCGATGACCCAGAACAGCTGGGCGACAAACATCAGCAGCAGAATGCCCGGCAAGCTCTGCACCACTTTTTCCAGAGGCTGCTGCACGACCTGGTAGACCGCGTCGTACAGATACATCCCGGTGACCTGATGGAAGATGAAGCCAAAGGTTGCAATCAGCGTGACGGTGATAATTGAGGGGATAAGCGCCGAGAACGACGCCGAAACGTTCGGCGGCACGGTGTCCGGCATCTTGATTTTTAGCGCTTCCCGTTTCTCCAGCCAGCAGTAAACCTCAACGGATAAGATAGCGATAAACATCCCGAGGAACAGACTACGGGTATCGGAGAACTGGCGCGCGAGAACGTCTTTCACCATATGCATCTCCCCGTCCACCATCATGGTGATAGTGGTTGGCGTGACGCAAATAAAGCAGATCACAGCAAGCAGGCCGGGGAAGAGGGATTTGATGCCGTTAATTCGGCCAAGCTCAATACCGATAAGAAACACCGCGCCAATATTGAGGAAGTTCAGCGTGGCGTAGTTAATGGCGCTGGTAATCGGCTTCAGGTCCGCAAGGAATGCCAGGGCGGAGAAGCTCGCCAGACCGTTTTTCGGATCGAGTACCATATTGGATATCAGTACCGAAAACGCGCCGACGATGATCACCGGCATCAGGGTGATAAAAGATGCCTTGATCGCCATGATGTAACGATAGCTATTGAATTTAGTCGCGAAACTGCCCAGAGAATCGATCAGCTTTTCCTGCACTGCCATAGGGTGTACCTCGGTAAGGTAATTGTTATGACTTCGTTATTTTTGGTATACCAAAAATAGGTGTGAAGGCGACAAAATTCCGTGACAGCACTCTCATAACCTCTATCTGGGATTCCAATAATTCAAAATTATTCTTTTTGGTATACCAAACGACTGCAAGTTGCCAGGCATCGCATTGGGATCGCGCCGTTAATGCAAAAGCGTGATCCTGGTAGGACATTTTGAGCACCTCTTGCGCCCCGCCGGATCTGTACCGTCTGGCGCATGTGGTAGACTGCCCTCAGAACTGCGGCATCGCGACGGAAGTCTTAATCAGGAAAGAACAAATGGTAACAATGCTGGATGTCTCGCTACGCGCAGGCGTTTCAAAAGCAACGGTATCACGGGTGTTGAACGGTACCGGACAGGTCAAGGAGAGCACCCGCAAGCAGGTGTTTAAGGCCATGGAAGAGCTGGGCTATCGCCCAAATTTTCTTGCGCGCTCGCTGGCTAACCGCAGCAGCAACAGCGTTGGCCTGGTGGTCTCGACCTTTGACGGCTTTTACTTCGGTCGTCTGCTGCAGCAGGCTTCCCGCCAGACGGAACTCCATGGTAAACAGCTGATTGTCACCGACGGGCACGACACGCCGCAAAAAGAGCTGGATGCGGTGCAGATGCTGGTGGACCGGCACTGCGACGCCATCGTGCTCTATACCCGTTTTATGTCCGAGCGCGCGCTGATGTCGCTGATGAGCACTATTCGCGTGCCGCTGGTGGTGGTGAACCGTGACGTTACCCAGGCCCGCGAACGCTGCGTGTTCTTCGAACAGCAGGATGCGGCGTTCCAGGCAACCGAATACCTGATTCAGCAGGGCCATCGCGATATCGCCTGCATCACCGTGCCAATCTCCACCCCGACCGGCCAGGCCCGACTGATGGGCTACCGCAAGGCGCTGCAAAAGCATGGTATTCGCTTCAGCGAAGAGCGGGTGAAAAACGGCGACTCCACGATGACGGTCGGACACCAGCTTTGTCAGGAGCTGCTGGAAAGCGGCGTCGCCTTTACGGCGCTGTTTGCCTGTAACGATGATATGGCCCTGGGGGCATCGAAAGCGCTGCACCAGGCGGGCATTCGCATTCCTGAAGAGATGTCGCTGTTTGGCTTTGACGATGCGCCAAGCGCGCAGTGGCTGCAGCCCGCGCTCTCCACCGTTTATTTGCCTATCGACAATATGATTACCACCGCTATCGACCAGGCGATAAAACTGGCAAACGGCGAAGATCTTGAGCCGATCCCGCCGTTTGTGGGTACGCTGTTGCTGCGTGAATCCGTGGCGCCCGGCCCCTTCTTTCAGCCCGGGCGCAAAACCTCAAAGTAGTTCCAGATCGATAAGCTCCTGCACGGTCTGGCGGCGGCGAATCAGGCGCGCGCTACCGTTATCAAACAGCACTTCCGGCAGCAGCGGGCGGCTATTGTAGTTTGAAGACATAGAAGCCCCGTACGCGCCGGTATCGTGCAGCACCAGATAGTCCCCCACTTTCACCGGAGGCAGGCTGCGGGTTTCTACTTTGCCACCTTCCTGCTGGGTAAAGACGTCCCCGGATTCACACAACGGCCCGGCAACCACGGTTTCGATAGCTGGCTGAGCCGTTAAATCACGCCCGTCCCCCGCAATGGCCGAGATATGGTGGTAGCTGCCGTACATGGATGGCCGCATCAGATCGTTAAAGCCCGCGTCGATCAGCACGAAGTGGCGGGATCCCATATCTTTTACGGAACGCACCTGCGCCACCAGCACGCCGGATTCCGCGACCAGGAAGCGCCCCGGTTCGATTTCCAGCTTCACCGGGTGGCCCAGACGTTGGGCTATTTTGTCGCGAGCCGCGCTCCACAGGCCGAAATAATGGCTGGTATCGATCTTTTCTTCGCCTTCGCGGTAAGGGATAGACAGGCCGCCGCCCGCGGAGATCGCCTCAAGATCCTGAGCGAAGTCGACGACCTGCTGCACCATCGCGCCACATACGCGCTCCAGGTGGGCGTAATCCACCCCTGAGCCAATGTGCATGTGAATGCCGACCAGATGCAGGTTATAGCGCTTAACTATTTCCAGCGCCTGCGGCATATCGGCGTGCCAGATGCCGTGCTTGCTGTTCTCCCCGCCGGTATTGGTTTTCTGACTGTGTCCATGGCCGAAACCAGGGTTCACGCGCAGCCAGATGCGATGGCCCGGGGAAACCTCACCAAGCTGGCCAAGCATATCCACCGAACCTGCGTTCACCGGGATTTTGTGCTCGGCAACCAGCGCAAGCGTGGCTTCGTCGATCATATCGGCGGTAAAGACGATATCGTCTGGATTTTCGGACGGGTTATAGCCCGCCGCCAGCGCGCGCAGGATTTCACCCTGAGACACCGAGTCTACCTTCACGCCCTGCTCGCGCATCAGACGCAGAATATGGATATTAGAACATGCCTTCTGCGCGAAGCGGATCACGTCAAACTGGCGCAGACGTGCCACCTGCTGGCGAATAATTTCCGCATCGTAAACCCACACTGGGCAGCCAAACTCCGCGGGCAGGGTCAGCAGGTTCTGCGCGTTAAGCGCGGTATCGGTATTGTCGAGAGGGCGTGGCATGGTCAGCTCCGGTCATGATTCATTTTGTTCATTACGCCACAGCGCGAAGTGAAGAAAAAATATCGATTTCTCACGAGTCTATTCATATATGATATGGAAAGTCGCCCCTCACCCCGGCCCTCTCCCCAGAGGGGCGAGGGGGAAAAGGAATGAAAATGCCAACAGTCACGCTTCGCCATATCGAAATCTTCCACGCGGTGATGACCGCCGGGAACCTCACGGAGGCTGCGGGGCTGCTGCATACCTCGCAGCCTACGGTCAGCCGCGAGCTGGCGCGCTTCGAGAAGCTGACGGGGCTCCAGCTGTTCGAGCGCAGCCGCGGCCGCCTGCATCCTACCGTTCAGGGGCTGCGTCTGTTTGAAGAGGTTCAGCGCTCCTGGTACGGGCTGGATCGCATCGTTAGCGCGGCAGAAAGCCTGCGCGAGTTTCGCCAGGGCGAGCTTTCCATCGCTTGCCTGCCGGTCTTCTCCCAGTCTTTTCTGCCGCAGCTGGTGCAGCCTTTCCTGGCGCGCTACCCGGAGCTAAGCCTGAATATTGTCCCGCAGGAGTCGCCGCTGCTGGAGGAGTGGCTGTCGGCCCAGCGCCACGATCTGGGGCTGACGGAGAATATTTCCACGCCTGCCGGAACGGAGCGCCAGACGCTGCTGACCTTAAACGAGGTGTGCGTGCTGCCCGCCGGGCATCGGCTGGCGCGCAAAGCGGAACTCACGCCGCAGGATTTTGCCGGGGAAAACTACATCAGCCTGTCGCGGACGGACAGCTACCGGCAGCTGCTGGATTCGTTATTTCAGGAGCACGAGGTCAAACGCAGAATGGTGGTGGAGACGCACAGCGCCGCTTCGGTATGTGCGATGGTGCGGGCGGGAGCGGGTATCTCCGTCGTTAACCCGCTTACCGCTCTGGACTATGCCTCAAGCGGCGTGGTGGCGCGGCGCTTCAGCGTGGCGGTGCCTTTTACCGTGAGCCTGATCCGCCCGCTGCACCGCCCTGCCTCCGCGCTGGTCAGCGCTTTCAGCGAGCATATGCATGATTTCATGCATATCTTCAATGACCCGCTAAAAGCGCTGCTCGACGCCTGACCTATTGCTCGGTAGCCGGATGATGATGGCCGGTGCCGCTGCTGAAGTTAATCAGACAGATAATCAGCCCGATAACCGCCAGCCCCGCAGCGGCAACCGGCACGGCGGTTAGCCCATACCCGCGATCGATAACCGTACCGCCAACCCATGCTCCAAGCGCATTGCCGACGTTAAACGCGGCGATATTCAGCGTAGAGACCAGGTTTGGCGCATCTTTGCCATGCAGCACCACGTTGATTTGCAAAGCGGGCACGGTGGCAAACGCCGCCATCGCCCACAGGAACAGCGTGATTTCAGCAAGCCACGCGCCGTGGCTCGTCCAGCGGAACAGCAGAGAGAAAATGGCGATAAACGTAAAGCTCAGGATCAGGCTTACGGAGACGCGCCAGTCCGCCAGACGCCCGCCCAGAATATTGCCCACCGTCAGGCCCGCGCCTATCAGGAACAGCGTCCAGCTCACGCCTTTATGGGTGATGCCGGTGACCTGGAGCAGCATCGGGGCGATATAGCTGAACAGCGCGAACATCGCCGCCGCAAAGAAAATTGTCATCGACAGCGAGAGCCACAGCTTGCCGTTAGCCAGCGCGCTGACCTCACGCTTTAAGTCTGCGGGCGCCTCATCCTTCTGCGAAGGCAGGCTGACGATAAGCGCGATAAACGCCACGACGCCAATCACCGCTACGCCCCAGAACGTTGACCGCCAGCCGTACATCTGCCCGAACCAGGTGCCAATCGGCACGCCCAGCACGTTGGCAAGCGTCAGCCCGGTAAACATCAGCGCCACGGCGGAAGCCTTGCGGTTTGGCGCAACGAGCCCTGCGGCCACCACGGCACCAATGCCGAAGAACGCCCCGTGGCAAAGCGCGGTAACAATGCGGGCGAGCATCAGGAAGTTATACGAGATCGCCACGGCGCACAGCAGGTTGCCAATAATAAAAATCACCATCAGCAGGACGAGAGAAAGTTTACGCGGCAGACGAGCCGTCAGCAGGGCCATAATCGGCGCGCCAATTGCCACGCCCAGGGCGTAGCCGCTTATCAGCCAGCCCGCAGTGGGAATCGAAATATGAAGATCCCCGGCCACGTCGGGCAGCAGGCCCATAATGACAAACTCCGTCGTGCCGATGGCAAACGCACTCATCGCCAGCGCGAGTAGGGAAACAGGCATGGAATAACTCCCGGTTGCAGAAATGACAAAAGGCGGGCGAGTGAAAACTCTGACCGCCTGGTAGCGAGGATGTAGAGGTGCAGCTTATTGGAATTTTGTGCGCTGCTTAACAAATTAATAACACAAAAAACGCCGGGGATGACCCGGCGCGGCGTGAGGATAACGTAATTTACCGCTTAACCTCATGAAAGTTTGGATAAAAAAATTATTGCCCGGCAAGCATAAATTTAACCGCGTCCTCCGCATGGATGGCGGCGGTATCAAACACCGGCAGCGGACAATCCTGCTGTTGCAGCAGCAGGCCAATCTCCGTGCAGCCGAAGATTACCCCCTGGGCCCCCTGCTCCTGAAGGTCGGCAATCGCCTGCTGGTAGTAGCGCTTCGATTCCGCCGTTATTTTGCCGAGGCACAGCTCGTCGAAAATAATCTGGTTAATGCGCAGGCGCTGAGGTTCATCAGGGATCAGCGAGGTGATGCCAAATTCAGCTTCCAGGCGACCGCGATAAAAATCCTGCTCCATGGTGTAGCGCGTGCCGAGCAGCGCAACCTGGCTTACGCCCTGCGCGGCTATTGCCCGCCCGGTGGCATCGGCAATGTGCAGAAAAGGCAGGCCGCAGCGGGATTCGATATGCCCGGCAACTTTATGCATAGTGTTAGTACACAGCACGATGCCTTCGGCCCCGGCCTTCTGTAAACCCAGAGCCGCATCCGCCAGCATCTCACCGGCTTTATCCCACTCGCCGCTTGCCTGGCAGGCTTCAATTTCGTGGAAATCGACGCTGTGCAGAACGATCTTCGCCGAATGCAGTCCGCCAAGTCGGGACTTTATCCCTTCGTTAATCAGGCGGTAATAGGGAATGGTGGACTCCCAGCTCATGCCGCCTAACAGGCCTATCGTTTTCATTGCTCATCCCCTTCTCATAGTGATGCCTCTGGTTATATCACGAAGCTCCCGGCGGGAAAGCGTGATGTTCATGGCAGATTCAGGCAATCGGCTATCTCAAACTCCGATCTCATGTCATGATTATAAAAATGAAATGCCATTTCACATTATTCAGGAGCGACGATGTTTACCTTCATTAACGACACTAAGCTGGAAGATTTGGGGGCTGGCGTCACCCGCCGCGTACTCGCGAACGGCGGAAAAATGATGGCGGTGCAGGTGAATTTCGAAACCGGAGCCGTGGGGCCCATGCATAATCACCCGCACGAACAGCTAACATACGTGCTTTCCGGCGAGTTCGAATTCACCATTGGCGAAGAGGTGCATAAGGTTAAAGCCGGGGATACGCTTTATAAAGAGCCGCACGTGATGCACGGCTGCGTGTGTCTGGCCGCCGGTACGCTGCTGGATACCTTTACGCCGATTCGGGAAGATTTTCTTTAGCTGAATAAATTGGCAAGGCTGATAACAAATTTTTCTGGTAGGTCGGATAAGCGTAAGCGTCATCCGACACAAAAACCTCAGTGGTGGATGGCGCTTACGCTTATCCACCCTACGATACTGGCTAGATAAATTTATCCAGCTCCATTCGGCGGCTGCTTAAAGCATGACGGGTCAGCACCATGCCAGCCGCCACAATCAGGCCAACCAGCGTGGCCAGCACCACCACTAAAGATTTACCCGGACCGTCTTTTTTCACCGGCAGCGAAGGCTGCATCTGGTATTTAAACGGCCTGAAGTCCACCTCACCGATGTTAATCGCTTCCAGCTGGCTGACCAGATGCTCACGATTCTGCACCGCAACGTTAAGCTGAGCAACGTCCTTAATCGACTCCTCAATTTTCAGCTTTTCTGCCAGCCCGTCAGAGCCCAGGGCAACCGAATAGTCCGGATCGTCTTTTACGGCCTGGCCGTTGCTGTAGACCGGCTTTTTAATCCCGGCGGCGCTGGCGACCTGCAGCGAATAGCCCAGACGCTGCAGATTAACGTTATGCTCATTTTCCAGCAGGGAGCGGTCCAGCTTCAGCTTATCTTTTTCAAAGATGATTTTAAGCTCCACCGCGTCTTTCAGATCCTGCAGGACGCTGATATTCACCTCGTTCACAATATAGGCAATATAGTTTTTTAGCACCAGCTGAGCGTTTTCAGCATCAGGGGCGTTGAAACTCAGCGTCCAGGAGGAATAAGGCATACTGGCAGTTTGTTTCGGATCGGCATTATTCTGCGATTTGAATTTCTCCGAGACGTTCATAATGGCCCGATGCAGCTCGGAGGTATCCACTTCTTTATTACTCAGCAGCGCCTGCACATAAGGCGACGTTGAAAGAAAGCGTTCGCGCAGCGCCTGAGAATCAAATTTTTTCAGGAACATATTAAATACGGTGCTGCCGTCTACGTTAGCCCCAACGTTCAGCACGTTCATATTGACCATCGCCCGGCGCAGTTCGACCATCTGTTCATTCTCAGGTGCAGTAATGACGGCCTGGCTAGTCCACTTCTGGGGCAGAAGGAAACTAGCGATGACGCCACAGAGTGCAAAAATGAGGGTAATGCCAACGATCTGCTTGCGGGCTGCAAACAGCGTAGACAGCAGCGCCAGAAGATCGATCTCCTCACGTTGTTGAGAGTGAAGGGGGTAGACAGGAGCGCTCTCTAACTGCTGTGATTTCACTTCTATAGATGACATAACAAACCGCTTAATGGTGTGGTGAGAACAGACCTGTTTCGCCAGACGCGGAAAACCCTTCCGCGCGCAGAGGATAGAACAGGCAACGAGTTAGCTGTTTTTATAGTGGGAAAATGCGGCATGTCTGTTCCTTGTGAGCATCACTTTGACTGCAACATAACTGTCGGAAAATACCGGACTTAACATCGTCCTGACTGCCGCAGGAGGATGAATAATTAGCAGAACTAAAGGTATTTTTTAGGAGACAACCATTATTCCTAAGATAAATCCCAAAAACAACTACCAGTTTCCGCAGCTTAATATTTTAAGAATTCGCCAGATTGTTTTCTCTCAGGTTCGTAATTTTAACGCGAAAGGGTCTGAAGAGTGAGCAACAAGAAGGAAGGGATGAAAGTAAGGGGAGCGTCCGTAGCGCAAAAAAAAAACCTCCCGGTTAAGGGAGGCTTATGGTTTTTTGAGGCTTAGCGAGCCAGCCAGCCGCCGTCCACCGCGATGGTGTAACCGTTAACGTAGTCAGAAGCAGGTGAAGCCAGGAAGACGATTGGCCCCATCAGGTCGCTCGGCAGCCCCCAGCGGCCCGCCGGGATGCGGTCGAGGATTTCGCTGCTGCGCTGCTCATCGGCACGCAGCTGCTGGGTGTTGTTAGTAGCCATGTAGCCCGGCGCAATAGCGTTAACGTTGATGCCGTGCTTCGCCCACTCGTTTGCCAGCAGGCGGGTTACGCCCATGACCGCACTCTTGGAAGCGGTGTAGGAAGGCACCCGAATACCGCCCTGGAAGGAGAGCATAGAGGCGATGTTAATGATTTTGCCGCCGTTGCCCTGGGCAATAAAGTGCTTCGCCGCCGCCTGAGCCATAAAGAAAACGCTTTTGATGTTGAGATTCATCACGTCGTCCCAGTTCTGCTCGCTGAACTCAATGGCGTCCTCACGGCGAATCAGGCCCGCGTTGTTGACCAGAATGTCGATATGGCCAAACTCGGCAACGGCGCGATCCAGCAGCCCCGGGATACCGTCAATTTTACGCAGGTCAGCGGTCAGGCTGAGAAAACGGCGGCCCAGCGCGGTCACCTGCTCGATGGTGTCGGTCGGCTCAACGATGTTGATACCCACGATGTCGCAGCCCGCCTGCGCAAGTCCCAGCGCCATGCCCTGACCCAGACCCGTATCACAACCTGTGACAACAGCGACTTTACCCTCAAGGGAGAATGTATCCAGAATCATGTCGATTTCCTTTTTATTCGCGCCCGCATCAGGCAGGCAAAGATGTTCAGTGCCGCCATACTAATCCTCCTGAAACGCCATTTCAATTATAAATAAAACATCGTTTCATTTTTATTGGCAGAAGAGATCAAATTTGGTACCGGGATCACGCCGCACCGGTTCTCAGCCAGCAAAAAGCCCACCCCGGCAAACCGAAGGTGAGCTCTTTCTGAGAGAACTAATCAGGTAAGCTAATCGCGCTCGATGGCGAGGGCAACGCCCTGCCCGCCCCCGATGCACAGCGTTGCCAGCCCCTTTTTCGCATCCCGTTTGACCATTTCATGCACCAGCGAGACGAGGATGCGGCAGCCGGACGCGCCGATGGGGTGGCCAAGCGCGATGGCTCCGCCGTTGACGTTAACCTTGCGCTCGTCCCACTCCAGCATCTTCCCTACCGAAAGCGCCTGCGCGGCAAACGCTTCGTTCGCTTCGATTAAATCCAGCTCTTCCAGCGCCCAGCCCGCTCTTTCCAGGCAGCGACGCGTGGCCGTGACGGGGGCGATCCCCATCAGCGCAGGGTCGACGCCGACGCTGGCAAAGGCCCGGATGCGCGCCAGAACGGGCAGCCCCAGCTCTTCGGCTTTTGCGGCGCTCATCATTAAGACGGCCGCTGCGCCATCGTTAATAGAAGAGGCGTTGCCTGCCGTGACGCTGCCGGCAATCTCAAACGCAGGGCTCAGCCGGGCCAGGGCTTCCGCGCTGGCGTCCGTGCGGGGCTGCTCATCGGTGTCCACCAGCACGGTCGCTCCCGAGCGCAGCTCGACGGGCACCGGTACGATTTCGTCTTTAAAGCGGCCCGCATCAATAGCGGCGCGAGCCTTCTGCTGCGAGGCCAGCGCGAACGCATCCTGCCGTTCACGGCTGATATCGTATTCGCGGGCGAGGTTTTCTGCGGTGACGCCCATGTGGTAATCGTTAAACGCATCCCACAGCCCGTCGTGAACCAGGCTGTCGATAAGCTGGCTGTTGCCCAGCCCCGCGCCGGTACGGCTGTTAGCAAGAACGTGCGGAGCGCGGCTCATATTTTCCTGTCCGCCCGCTATCACCACGTCCGCTTCCCCGCACTGGATCGCCTGGGTAGCAAGATGCAGCGCTTTCAGGCCGGAGCCGCAGACGTCGTTGATGGTAATCGCCGACACGGACCACGGCAGGCCGCTGTTGAGGGCAGTTTGTCGGGCAGGGTTTTGTCCCGCGCCAGCGGTTAGTACCTGCCCCAGAATAACCTCGTCAACCTCCTGCTCGCTTACGCCGCTGCGCTCAAGCAATGCCTTTACCACAGCGCTTCCCAGCTCCGCGGCGCTACGCGGAGAAAGCGCTCCCTGGAAGCAGCCAATGGGGGTGCGCGCCGCCCCAACAATCACCACATCTTTCATTGTCCGCTCCGCAAAACGCTAATAGGGTTTTAAGAGCGCATATCATGGGGCAACATTAATAAATTGTTAATGCCGGTTTTTGGGAATGGATAGATGTAAAGCCGGGTGTAAGATTCAAATAGTCAGCATATTCAATTCATTAAATTGTTTACCTGCCGTTTCGCTGGAGAATATTTCTTCACAACCAGTGAAGGGCATCACAAATAAATAACAAGGAAAGCCGGATGAACCAGTACGTTCAGGAAACGATCGACGCCCATATCGCCATTGAAAACTGGCTGGGTGCGGGTAAAGGGGATTTAAAAGCGCTGCTTAACCGCTTCTCTCCAGCATTTTCTATGGTGACGCCGGGTGGGGCAAAGCTGGACTATTCCACGCTTTGCGCCTTCTTTGAAGGGCAGCAAGGGGCCAGGCCCGGGCTAAAAATCGAGCTGGAAGAGATAAAAGTCGTGGCGGAGTGGCCTGCCGGGGCGGTGGTGAGCTACAGCGAACGGCACAGCCTGCCGGGAGCTGAGCCTACGCTGCGCCATTCAACGGTAGTCTTTACCCCAGGGCTGAGCTGGCTCCGGCTGCACGAGACGGCGGCTTAACCTGGTTCGATCCCCTCCTCGCGAAGGGATAGTTTTTATCTGCGGCGGGTTTTCTTGTCCTGATACATCGCCTCGTCGGCGGCGCGCAGCGCCATATCCGGGCTAACGTCGCCGGGGTTTACCGCCACCGCGCCGATACTCGGGCCGCCGTATTTGATCGTTAATGAATGCAGCTTATAGTCGCCGGTCAGCAGGGAGGCCAGCCGCGTTTTAAAAGCTCTGGCCGCATCCTGAGCGTCGGCGTAATCTGTCGGCCCGGCTCCGGCAACGATAAATTCATCACCGCCAACCCTCCCCAGAATTTCATCGTAGCGCACGCCTGCTTTTAGCCGCTCGCCAACCGCGCACAGGAACTCATCCCCCGCGTCGTGACCGTAAACGTCATTGATTTGCTTAAAATCATCCAGGTCGGCAAAGGCTACCAGCACGTAGCGGGCGTCGAGTTTCGCTCGGGTAAAGAGCTGCGGAAGCTGGTCAAACACCGCGCGGCGGTTTGGCAGGCCCGTCAGATCGTCGGTATAGCTGGAAGTGGTCAGCGCGGCGTTGGCCTGCTGCAGCTTTTTCATCAGCTGCTCATTCTGGATCTGCTGGGCGATAAGCTGGGCGAACAGCTGGAGCACCTGTTCGCTGCGCTCGGACAGCTCGCGCTGCTCGGAACTGGCGGCACAAAGCGTACCGTACAGCGAGCCATCGGCCAGCCTGACGGGCGTGCTGACATAGGTGGTTATTCCCAGCGCCTTCGCCGCCTCGGAATCGCCCCAGATACCCGCCACGTCGCAGGTATATCGCCGCCCTTCATCCAGCGCACGCTTGCACAGCGTGTCGCCCCAGGGTACGGACAGCCCCTCCGGGATCTGCATGTGCCTGCTGTTACGGGAAAAAAGGATATGCTGCTGGCTGCCGTCCGGCTCCACGCGGGTCAGGTAGGTGGACTCCATGTTGGTCACCAGCTCAAGCATTTCGAGCAGCTGGCGGACAAGCCCCTCAAGCGTGTATTCAGATTCTAACGCGCTTGAAATGCGCTCGATAAGATTGTCAGACATTAAACGGGAACACCTTCATCCGGTAGCACAGGCAGGCAACAAGCCTCAGAGCTACGCTTTTAACATATATTTAGCCTGAATTCTGCCCCCCAGCTATGGCGTTAATCTGGAAGATGGGTGTTTATGTAGGCAAGGCTGACAACACATGAAAAAGGAGTGGTGACTTCGACTATTCACCACAGAGAAGGAAAAGCATGACCTTCTTCTATTCCGGCAACGAAAAATTCACTATTTTTTTGTTTCCTTCCAGAGCGCAAGTACCAGTGACGGGAGATAACACATCATATAGGTCAGTAGAAACGAAACATAATATAAACACACGTAAAAAAACAATAAGCTGACGTTATTCCCAGACATCAATCTGGCAGGATTCCCTGCAGTTGTTAATTCAAAATCCTGAAGAAGAAAAAAATACAGGTATAAACAATATATTACCGGACTGAATATGCATGCTTTGATAAGTACACTACGCTCTATAATTACTTTTGGCTTTCGCTTATAGAGAATAAAGAAGGTAACGACCGCAAATAGAAGAGCACTCTTGCTATATATATCCATGACTTTAGTCAGCAGAGGACTGTAGGCAGAGGTAACAGAAGGGATATCTTTAGTAATTTCATAGATATAATACAGCAGGTAGCTATCTGGATCGTTAAGATAAAAGATAAAAATGAATATCAAGGGAGTCATCCCTACGAGCATCATGGAGAATAAAATCTTTCTAGTATATCTGCTTACCTGAGTATTATTGATCATAAAAAATCCTTTTTCTTTATGCAGATGTTGGCCGATACTGCTTTTCTAGTGATAAACGCTTAAGTATATAATTTAATTATGAGATTGTCTTTACGCCGTTTTAGTACCCTAACATCTGATAAGTATGTTCAATCAGTATTCATAAGTGTTGCTCTTCACCGTATCAACCAAAGACATATAATCGAAATAACCTGCCACCACAGGATAATATCAGTAGAGGCTTGATAGCCCTTCAGGCACCCGTTTCCTGAAGCAGATCACACTTTTTGAATCTGCAAATAGCCCTGTTAAAACTACGTGTTATCATTCACCGCGTAAATACTTTTCAACTCTATCCGAGGCTTTGATGCTGGAGAATGTAATCATCCGATAATCAGTTTCACGACCTTTTCAGGCCGGACTGATTATCAATGCGCCGAAATCGAATGTGGACACCGCTGTGTGTTTGCACGTTTTGCACATGATGATTAAACAGGTTTTCCAGTATGAATTTATCCCGTCAGGAACAACGTACCTTACACGTTCTCGCCAAAGGTGGACGTATTGCGCACGTCCGCGATACCTCCGGCCGCGTCACCGCCGTTGAATGCTACACCCGCGAAGGGCTGTTGCTGGCTGACTGCACGCTCGCCGTCTTCAAAAAACTCAAAACCAAAAAGCTGATCAAGTCCGTCAACGGTCAGCCCTACCGCATTAATACCACCGGGCTGAACAACGTTCGCGCCCAGTTTGACAATCAGTAAGGAGTACTGAAATGGATATCCCACGTATTTTTACCATCAGCGAAAGCGAACACCGCATTCATAATCCGTTCACACCGGAAAAGTACGCCACGCTTGGTCGCGTACTGCGTATGAAACCGGATACCCGCATCCTTGACCTCGGTAGCGGCTCGGGCGAGATGCTCTGCACCTGGGCCCGCGACCATGGAATCACGGGTACAGGCATTGACATGAGCCCGCTCTTTACTATGCAGGCAAAGCTGCGTGCAGAGGAACTCGGCGTCTGCGAACGCGTGCATTTTATGCATAACGACGCAGCAGGCTACGTCGCCGACGAAAAATGTGACGTGGCGGCCTGTATCGGGGCTACGTGGATTGCAGGTGGTTTTGCCGGGACGATAGAGCTGCTTGCAAAGAGCCTGAAGCCTGGAGGAATTGTGCTTATTGGTGAACCCTACTGGCGCCAGGTGCCCGCGACGGAAGAGATTGCACAGGCCTGCGGCGTCTCGTCTATTGCCGATTTCCTCACCCTTCCCGATCTTGTCGCCTCTTTTGACAAACTCGGTTATGACGTCGTGGAAATGGTACTGGCGGAGCAGGAAGGCTGGGACAGGTACGAAGCGGCTAAGTGGCTCACCATGCGCCGCTGGCTGGAGGAAAACCCTGACGATGACTTTGCGCAGGTGGTGCGGGCGGAGCTGACGATAGCGCCTGAACGCCATGTCACTTACACGCGGGAATATTTTGGCTGGGGAGTATTTGCACTAATGTCCCGCTGAAGGGGCAGATAAGTAAAAAGGCCGATCTGACGATCGGCCTTTTTGCTGGTTAGCTACCGCAAGACTAAGCGCTGGCCACCGGCTTTTGCTCCGTCTTAACCTGCGCGTTTTCCAGCATGCGACGCACCGGCACAATCAGAACTAACAGCACCGCCGCGCAGATCAGCAGCGCAACGGAACAGCGGGCGAAGAGATCCGGCAGCATGTCCAGCTGGTCGGCCTTAACGTGCCCGCCAATCAGGCCCGCCGCCAGGTTACCCAGCGCGCTGGCGCAGAACCACAGCCCCATCATCTGGCCGCGCATTCTTTCCGGGGCCAGCAGCGTCATGGTGGCAAGCCCAATCGGACTCAGGCAGAGTTCGCCGAGCGTCAGCATCAGGATGCTGCCCACCAGCCAGAACGGCGATACGCCTGCCCCGCCGCTGTTCAGCACGTTCTGCGCGGCCAGCATCATGATCCCAAAGCCCGCGGCGGCGCACAAAATGCCGATCACGAACTTGGTGATGCTGCTCAGACGCACGTTTTTCCGCGCCATTGCCGGCCATGCCCAGCTGAACACCGGCGCCAGCAGGATAATAAACAGGGCGTTGATTGACTGGAACCACACGGCAGGAATTTCAAAGTCGCCAATCATGCGGTTGGTGTAGTCGTTGGCAAACAGGTTAAAGGAGGTTGGCTTCTGTTCAAACGCGGACCAGAAGAAAGCGGCTGAGACCAGCAGGATAAAACACACCAGCAGCCTGGCGCGCTCTTTGCGGTTCAGCCCGGCAAACACAAACAGATAGATAAAGTAGAGGGCCACCGAGGCGGCAATCACATAGACCAGCACGCTGGCAACCGCCACGGGGTTAACCACGATCACGCCCTGCGCAATAAGCGTCACGATAACCGCCACGCCAACCGCCAGCGCCAGCAGCCAGGCACCGACCCCGTTCTTCTTCGCCACCGGGCTGTTCCAGGTTGAATCCAGGCCGACCTCAGCGTCGTAGCGTTTCATCGCCGGGACGGCAAAGAGGCGGAAGATGACCAGCGCCACCAGCATCCCAATGCCGCCGATGCCAAAGCCCCAGTGCCAGCCGTGGGTCTTTATCAGCCAGCCGGAAATCAGCGGCGCGATAAACGAGCCCATGTTAATGCCCATATAAAACAGCGAGAAGCCACCGTCGCGGCGCGCGTCGCCTTTTTTGTACAGCGTCCCTACCATCACAGAGATACAGGTTTTGAAGAGGCCGGATCCGAGGACGATAAACATCAGGCCGATGAAGAACAGGCTGTCGCCCAGCATGGCGGACAGCGCTATCGACAGATGGCCGAGGGCGATCAGTATCGAACCGTACCACACCGCGCGCTGCTGGCCGAGCCAGTTATCCGCCAGCCAGCCGCCGGGGAGCGCTGCCAGATACATGCTGCCAGCGAAGATCCCGACGATAGCGGAGGCGTTTTCACGCGCCAGCCCCATGCCGCCGTCGTAAACGGTCGCCGCCATAAACAGGATCAGCAGCGGTCGAATGCCGTAGAAAGAGAAACGCTCCCACATTTCGGTAAAGAACAGCGAGCCCAGAGGATAAGGATGACCGAAGAAAGTTCGGCCTTCGTTTTTATTAACAGAGGAATGCATAAAATCTCCAGCGAGGTATGTCGTCGTGTCTGTAAGCAATGAATTATCCGGCGGCTGGGGGAAGATGCCGCTCTCTAACATTCGCTCACGTATTATTTAACCATTTGATAACTGAACGATGGTTTTGTCTAGTGCCAACCCGACCACTTTAAGTTGAAAAGTCGACAATCGTCTCTTTTTATAGATTTTCTGTCGGCTGCGCGGGGATAGACTTTGACATTATGCAGGAGGATCGCATCATGTCCCAAAAGAACCTGCGTCGGCGGTGGCAGGCTCCCGTAAAACCGCCAAAGTTAAGCGGTACAGTAAAGCTGAAGCTCACCCAGATTTCTAAGTGATTGCTCGATCTCAGCTAACCATTTTTTTTTCAGGACAAGAGTAAACCCGGCTTTCGGTACCGATCCGGTTTAGTTTATCGCTACCTTCAGGGAAGCCCACAAAAACTTTGATGGAGCTAATCGTTTGAAAATAGTCGAAATACTGCAATACACCTTGCGCGAGGGCACCGGAACCTCTTTTCACGCCATCATGCAGAAAATCAGTGTTCCCCTACACCAACGACACGGGATCGATGTTGTTTCGTTTGGTAACTCTTTGCATGATCCAGACTGCTACTACCTGATTCGTGCATTTGATAGCCCTGAAAGCATGGTTATGCTTCTTGATGCATTTTATGCAAGTGTTGACTGGCGCAACGGCCCACGTGAAGACATTATTAGCAGCATCGAAACTAGCATAAAAACAGTGATTAGCCTGTCGCCTGAAAGCGTGGACGGATTGCGGGGAAATTAATGGCTTAATGCCGATCGAGTACAGGTTGCGCAGCTTCGAGGCGAACTTGGGGGCTAAAATTACGTCAGTTACGTCCGGTCATAATATCACCTGATTTTGACTATGAGGCGTAGATATCGCCTCTATTCAGGTAGCCAAATTCAGTGTGCACTTCTATTTAAGAAGACCATTACTCAGTAGGCAATTTCAGAAATTAATGAATACCATTCATAGTCCCTATCCTTCCCTCTGTGATTATCAACAAGCACAAACCCGTTAACATACTCCCATCTCTTCATGTCCAACGGATCCCCATGCTTAATCAACAGGCACGTAGGCAGCCGGTTACAGCTAACAAAACCGGTCTCTCGTTTTTACTCATTCTCAGCGCCCTGATGGCTGTTACCTCTTTATCAACCGACATCTATCTTCCTGCTATGCCGGTCATGGCGAAAGATTTACAGGGTGATGCTGAGCTGACGATCACAGGGTTCCTTATTGGCTTTTGCATTGCACAACTGATTTGGGGACCGATTAGCGATCGTTATGGACGTCGTCTGCCGCTGTTTATCGGTTTAGGCCTATTCATCATCGGCTCGGTGGGCTGCGCATTATCAACAGATATCGTGCAAATTATCTTCTGGCGTGTTTTTCAGGCGTTAGGTGCATGTACCGGGCCGATGTTGGCACGAGCAATGATCCGTGACCTGTTTAACCGCACTCGTGCAGCACAAATGCTTTCGACACTGATGATAATCATGGCCATCGCGCCGATTGCCGGGCCCCTGATCGGCGGGCAAATGATTAAAGTCACCTCGTGGCACGCCATTTTCTGGCTGCTGGCGATTATAGGAACATTAATGCTGATGTCTTTATTCTGGTTACCGGAGACATTACCTCCTGAAAAACGCTCGCAAGCCTCCGTAACCAGAGCCTTTCACAACTACTATGCCTTGCTCACCAACGCCAGATACATGCGGTTTACTTTGTGCCTGACGTTCTACTACGTTGCAGCCTACGCATTTATCACCGGCTCTCCGTTCGTGTACATCACGTACTTCGGTGTTGACCCGCAGCATTACGGTTGGCTGTTTGCAGTAAACATTGTTGGACTGATGGCGGTGAGCATTATCAACAGACGTCTGGTTCACCGCTATCCACTGGAAGCGTTGCTCAGGAATGCCGTATTCATCGCCGCTATTGCGGCAATAGTGCTGGCGGTCACCACCGGCCTGGGTGTCGGTGGAATTACCGTGATTGTCGGCGCTGTGTTCGTATTCTTCTCAATGAATGGCATCATCGCGGCGACATCCACGGCTTGCGCACTAGACGCAGTGCCTAATGTGGCTGGTTCCGCGTCAGCGCTGATGGGGGCATTACAATACGGAAGTGGCATTATCTCTTCACTGCTTCTTGCCCTGTTCAGTGACGGCACACCATGGACGATGGGCTGGATAATTGCGGTGTTTACGGCAGCCAGCGCCCTGATGGCATTGACTGTTCAGGTAAAAAACAACTATCCCCTGTCCGAATGATTTTATGAATTTCATTCATAGTGGCTATTAACCAGGCGTAATTATCTTTCATCCCGACTCCGTTAATCTGAACGATAAATTCTGGATAAGTCGATACCCGCCGGGGTATCGACAGATGCGGATTAAATATTCTGATCGAAGAAGACGTCTAATTTTTGCAAAGCCTGGTCGACGTATTTTGGCACCCAATACGTCTCGATATGGGTAGCGCCATCGATCAGGAAGAGTTCTTTGTCCTTCGTACCGGTGGCTTTCGCGAACGCATCTTCAGTCATATAGAGCGTATCCGCTTTTGTACCGGCAATCATCAGCAGCGGTTTATTGATGAGATTGATATGGTCCGTTACGTCAAAGCTCATCAAATCCAGAAGACTGCTGGTGGTGTATTTAAACGTGGAGTTCGGGTGGGCATGGGTTTTCCAGTAGTACTCGTAGCCCTGGCGATACAAGGCAAAGGGTAATTTAGCAATCTGTTCATCAGTCAGGTTGGCATCGCCGGAGTAAAGCACTTCTCCTCCGGCGGCTTCCTGAGCTCGTGCATCAGAAGCCTGCTGAAGACGCTGCTGGATAGTATCCAGCTGTGAATCCTGCATACCGTTGCGGCGCACAAGGCCTGAATTAAACATGCTGATGGTTGCTATCGATTTAAACCGCTTGTCAGTTTCAGCCGCAACAAGTGAATAACCGCCGCCACCGCAAATACCCAGCAGACCAAGGCGGGCGGTATCTACACCGGGATACTGGCTGATGTAGTCAGCCATGCCGTGGATATCCTCAATGCGATTAGCAGGTTTATCCACGCTGCGAGGCATCCCACCGCTGGCGCCCTGATAAGCCGCGTCGGCGGTAATCGTGATGTAGCCCTGCTCGGCGAGACGCTGGGCATACAACCCGGCAACCTGTTCTTTTACGCCGCCATTAGGATGCGCGACCACCACGGCAGGGTATTTTTTGGCCGGATCGTAGTTAGCAGGGGTATAGACATTCGCAGCAATCTGGATGCCATGCAGATCGTATTTCACCGGATGAATGTTGACCTTGCCTTTGACGTTCTCGGTGATGGCACCGTCATAGACGAGAGTGAATGGATTTTTTTTGTAATCAGCCGCATTGACTGAGCTCATCCCGGCCATTGCCGTAAGTAGCATTGCACTGATAAGCGTGAATTTCATGGTCTCTCCCGATGAGTGTCGGCCTGGTTATACAGGCTCGCAGAATCAAATTTGCAGGCTCAGATTAGGCAGAGAGGGCTGTCAGCATCGTGACAGGGAAATAACATTTTTGTCAGGAAACAGGCTGGGATAAGTAGGTGTTTCTGACAGCGCTGTCAGGTAGCCGTCAGCTTTATGTTGGCAAACACAACGCAGAATGGTCTCGCTTAAATGGTAAGCGTCTGCCGGATGCCGTGCAGATTTATTCCGATGTTGAAGCACCGTTGAAAAGTTAAGAGGAAGTCCCGTTATGCGCCTGTTGTTAGTCGAAGATGAAGAAAAAACGTCAACCTATCTCTCCCGTGCGCTGGGTGAGTCCGGGTTTACGGTAGATGTCTCTGCGGATGGCGCTGAAGGTCTTCATTACGCGCTGGAGTTCGACTACGACGCGATAATACTGGATGTAATGCTGCCGGGGATGGATGGTTACCGGGTACTTGAGGGTGTGCGAGCAGCCAAACAGACGCCGGTGCTGATGCTCTCGGCTCGGGGTTCGGTCGATGAACGCGTTAAAGGGCTTCGCCTTGGCGCGGATGATTATCTGCCCAAGCCCTTCTCGCTGATTGAGCTGGTGGCGCGTATTCAGGCACTGGTGCGCCGCCGCGCTACGGATGGCGCAGACATCACCCAGCTGCAAATTCACGATCTGCATCTCGACCTGCTGGCTCGTCGCGTATTTCGCGCCGGAACACGGCTGGAGCTGACCGCGAAAGAGTTTTCCCTGTTGAGCCTTTTGGCCCGGCATCAGGGAGAGATTCTGTCAAAAATGATGATTGCGGAGCAGATATGGGACATGAATTTCGACAGCGATGCCAACGTGGTTGAAGTGGCCATTAAACGACTTCGGGCCAAAGTGGATGCGCCGTTCGATATCAAGCTGTTACATACCGTTCGTGGCATGGGGTATGTCCTCGAAGTCCGGTCCGAATAAATGAAGGGGATAAGCATGCTTAAGCGTTCCATCTCCGTTCACCTGGCGCTGATGTTTGCCTTATCCGCGCTACTGATTGTTTCCGTTATCGGCATCCTGCTCAGAAGCTCCTTGCATGACTCTTTGCAAAAGCAGATGCACAACGAACTGCTGTTCCGCGAATCATTAATGAGTCCGTGGATCACCGCACGAACCTCTGCTGACGGCTGGTCACTGCTTGCCAATAAATTTACCGTATTAACTAATTCTGAAGGTGAACGCGTTCGCTACTGGATAGTGAGCGATAACCCACGCTTTAGCATGGGGGGAACACCACCGGTGGGTGTTCAGTGGTCTTCTTTACAGGAAGGCTTTAATAAAGTGCCCGGCGCATCAGAAGGTGCCTGCTCGCTGTTTCTGTTGGTGAAAACTATCCCCGCCAACGGTGAAAGGCCTGAGCTTCGCTATGTGGTTGCCATCGACTCCACGCCGTACATGGGCACACTCGATGCGTTCACGCGTACATTGCTGATCATTACCGCACTGGGCGTCGTGATTGTCGCCTTACTGGGATATGTCGTTTCAAGGATCGGTCTTCGTCCCGTTGGGGCGCTCAGTAAACAGGCCCGGCAACTCGCTCCCGGGGACCATGGTCAGCGCCTGAATACCGAAGCATTACCTGACGAATTACAGCAGTTAGCATCATCTTTTAATGGCGTGCTGGAACGGCAAGAGGTCGCCTGGCGACAGCTCGAAAGCTTTAATGCCGATGTTGCGCATGAACTCCGGACTCCACTGACTAATCTGATCGGCCAGACGCAGCTGGGGCTCTCACGCCGACGTTCGCAAGATGAACTGGAAGAGTTATTGGGTTCCAATCTGGAAGAGCTTGAACGTATGACATCTATCGTTAACGACATGCTGTTCCTGTCTCATGCGCACGCGGGTGAACATGCGTCCCAGCTTACGCAGGTGTCCCTGAGAGAAGAAACCCTGAAAACAGCGGAGTATGTTGAACCCTCTTTTGCTGAAAAACAGCTCTCTCTGGATGTTCAGGGCGACGTCACCGCGCACATCGACCGACGACTGTTCCACCGTTCACTGGCCAATTTACTGGAAAACAGCGCAAGACACTCCCCCTCCAACAGTACGGTTACGGTGCGGTTAGGCGAAACCGGTCATCAATCCTGTGTTGAAGTTTCAAACCCTGGCGATCCGATATCACCAGAGCACTTACACCGGCTTTTCGAGCGGTTCTATCGCGTTGATACCTCCCGAGCCAGGAGTGATACCCATCATGGGCTGGGCCTGTCGATCGTACGCGCCGTCGCCATTATGCACCGGGGAGATGTATTTGCCCGTAGTGAAGATGGCATCAATACATTTGGCCTCACCTTTGCGGTACAAGCGGATAAAGCGGCGGGCAATGCTCAATCCGGCGCTGAGCCGGGACCAGGATTAACTGACAGAATTGTCAGGGGGGCGTCAGCCTGACGTCATTACCCCCTCGATAAAATCATCGCAGGCAATCCCCTCTTCATTGATAAGGACGCTTTGCATGATCGGACATTTACGTTACCTCGGGCTATTACTGCCTATTACATTTTCATCCTGGGCAGCGGAACAAAATCCCGCTGTCCATATCGCCCCAGCAGGAAGTCAGAACGCGGTGTTCGGGCCAGCCGAGAACTTTACCGGTCGTGTCAGGGTTGATCCTCTCTTCAAACCGGATAACGACATCAGTGTTTCCGGGGCTTATGTCACCTTTGAACCCGGCGCTCGTTCCGCCTGGCATACGCATCCGGCAGGTCAGCGGCTGATTGTGACCTCTGGTGTTGGGCTCACCCAACAAGAAGGCCAGCCGGTGCAGGTTATCCGCGCCGGTGACGTTGTCTCTTGCCCGGCGGGCATCAAACACTGGCACGGGGCGGCTCCCGGCAGCGCGATGACGCATCTGGCGATAACCGGGATTGTAGATGGCAAAAGCGTTAACTGGATGGAGAAAGTGACAGATGAACAATACCACGCCCATTAAGGCATTAGCGGCAGCGGTGCTGCTGACCTTTGGTTTTGGTCTCGCGGCACTTGCTGCGCCCGTCAATAAAGGAGCCTCAGAAATGAACCACGAACAAACGGTCTCAGATACGCTGTCAGCCAGCCAACAGTCCATCCCGTTGATAGCGGCATCGATGGCCAGCAGTCAGATGGATAAGCTGAATGCAGCGCTGAATCAGGGTCTTGACGCAGGGCTCACGATAAACGAAACCAAAGAGATTCTCGTCCAGCTTTATGCCTATACGGGCTTCCCCCGTAGCCTGAATGCGCTTAGTGAACTGATGAAGGTCGTCGAAGCACGTAAACAACGTGGTATCAAAGACGTTGAGGGTAAAGAACCGGTTGCCCCGATCCCTGTCGGAGATGAACTTCGCCGTGTCGGTACCGCAAACCAGACAAAAATCTCAGGCGCTGCCGTCCAGGGACCGCTGTTTGATTTTGCCCCAGTGATTAACCAGTTCCTGCAAACGCATCTTTTCGGCGACATTTTCGCCCGCGATAACCTCGACTGGCAAAGCCGCGAGCTGGCAACGGTTGGCGCATTAGCGGCCACACCAGGCGTTGAAGCCCAGTTGCTATCGCATACACGAGCAAGCATGCGGGTCGGCCTGACGGCAGCGCAGCTGCGCCAGCTGGCACAGGTTCTGCGTGAACATGGCGAAAGTGATGCAGCAACGCGAGCTGAAAAGGCGCTGCAACAGGCGCTCGCAAACAATTAGGAGTGGGTTATGGAGCATGATCCCAACCGCAGAATGTTAATCACCGCACTTGCCGGGCTGACGCTGGCGAACGTTTCTTTTGCATCAGCTGCGACCGGAACCGCAAACGTGCAGGGTAAAAGCCGTGTTCTGGTGGCGTACTTTTCCCGCAGCGGAAATACACGGGTGATTGCGGGCGTCATTCACCGCAGCCTGAATACCGATCTGTTTGAAATCGAACCGGCTACGCCTTATCCGGAAGACTATTTTCAGACCGTAGAACAGGCGCAAAATGAGCGTGAGCGGGGAGTAAAACCCGCATTGAAAAATAGCGTCGCAGATATCTCACGCTACGAGACCCTGTATTTAGGCTTTCCGATCTGGGGGACCAGCGTGCCGCCTGTAGTGCA
Source organism: Dryocola clanedunensis (assembly GCF_038405435.1). Taxonomy (GTDB): domain Bacteria; phylum Pseudomonadota; class Gammaproteobacteria; order Enterobacterales; family Enterobacteriaceae; genus Dryocola; species Dryocola clanedunensis_A. The sequence continues at coordinate 229,176 of NZ_JBBYHZ010000001.1, forward strand.
AACATTTCTCAGCAGCCACAACCTTGCTGGCAAGTTAATCATCCCCTTCATTACTCACGGTGGCTACGGTAAAGGAGACAGCGACGACATCCTTACCCGTCTTGCCCCGACTGCACGTCGGGAAAAACCGCTGGTCATTGAATGCGACCAGGAGCGAAGAACCACTGAAACGGTCACCAACTGGTTAGAGACAATACGCAGTTAATCGTCCGCATTCATGAGTCTGCCAAATAAGGGCAATCAGGGGTGCTAAATAATTAACGCGGACAACTCAGATATTATTGAACGGCAAACATAACAGAGGATGTAATCTTGAAGACAATCTTAAAAACGCTGGCCATCTGCGTAATGGCGGGTGGCCTGGTGGCTCAGTCGGTCTATGCCGAGCCGCTGGTCATTCAGGAACAAGGAAGCTTTTCTGCTGGTGGCACTATCATCACCGCACCAGGAACATTTGATGCGAAAAAGCCGCTGGACTCTGCTGGCCAAACCTACCATGGCGATCATGCTTCTGTGTTCTACCAAATCCCCGAGAATCCGCATAAATACCCTATCGTCATGCTGCACGGCGCAGGTCAGTTCTCCCGTACCTGGGAAAGTACCCCGGATGGTCGCGAAGGGTTCCAGAACATATTCCTGCGTCGCGGGTTCTCAACCTATCTTGTCGATCAGCCACGACGGGGCAGCGCCGGGCGCACGACTGTAGAAGGTACGGTTACGCCAAAACCGGATGAACAAATGTGGTTCAACCAGTTCCGCGTTGGCGTGTGGCCAGAGTATTTTAAAGGTGTTCAGTTTTCTCACGACAAAGAAGCGTTGAACCAGTATTTCCGTCAGATGACCCCGAACACCGGGCCGTTTGATATCAATGTGATCTCTGATGCGATGTCCGCTGTCGTGGATAAATCCGGCCCCGCTATCCTCTTCACCCACTCTCAGGGTGGCGGACCAGGCTGGTACACGGCGATGAAAAACGACAAGGTCAAAGCCATTGTCGCCTTTGAGCCTGGCAGCAGCTTTGTCTTCCCGGAAAAAGAACTCCCTGCCCCTATGCCAAGCGCGTTCGACACGCTGAAGGGTGAGCCAGTGCCAATGGCGCAGTTTATGGCTCTGACCAAAATCCCGATTCTGATTATTTACGGCGATAACATCCCGGATAAACCTGTCGCCATGCCCGCGCAGGACAGCTGGCGCGTACGACTGGCGATGGCTCGCGAGTGGCGTGACGTGGTGAACAAGCATGGCGGGGATGTGACGGTGACGCATCTGCCTGAAGTGGGAATCAAAGGGAATACCCACTTCCCGTTCTCTGATTTAAATAATGTGCAGATTGCTGATTTGGTGAGTAAATTTCTGAAGGAAAAAGATCTGCAATAGGAAGAGCCAGTATTGAGCCTTCATTAATGAAGGCTCAATATAAAAGAGGGGGCAGCATTTTTGATCCTGACGAGATGAGCACAGTATTCATTCCGATTACTGGCTGTGACGCGCTAGAATGGCTGATACGAATTCACCAATTACAGCACTGTTTGCAGCAATACGCTGCTCAAAACATTTTGTCCCCGGTGTTTCAGTTGTGGCTGCCACAGGTACACCGAGAGAGACCAACCAGCTTTCAAAGGATGAATCCCGTTGGTTATAAATAATTCCATCCCGACATTGGCAGCCATCAACTTCACCATCAGGATGAGTTGAAAAAAAAACTGCTAAAGAGTCTCGAAGCTTCAGGGAAAAATCGCCTGGCAGAGCACCCGCTTCAAATGTGTAGACATAGGACTGTGTTGCAGGAAGATCCTCATGGCAGCACAAAACACCATCTCTGGCTGACAAAAAAATAAGCTTTTGATTTTTTAGTAATATCTTACCTTCGGATGAGGGTAATTCCTTACCTGGAGTAAAGCCACGATTGGGATTTTCTCCTGCCAGATTCAGGCGCTGACCTAGACTTGTGCCACTGAAGTTAACAACGGGTAGAAAGCTCAGAGCAATTGTATCCAGCAATTGCGGTGAGTTATTTTGTAGAAAATCCAGGATACCCCATGGTCCGGCAGGCTCTTCCCCATGAAAGCCGGAAGCGATGAGTGCATGAGGTAAAGTGTGATCGTTTCCCTTTGCCTGAAGGAGAGTGATTTTAGCATCATCATTTTGCCCCAAAGATACCTCTTTAAAGCCCCAGCGCATGCTCTCTTCCTTCAGCAATTGCTGTAATAGCGCGATATCATTGCTCTGACTGTTCATCGATTTCAGAGGCCAGATATGTTGTTTTTTTATCATTTCATCCCCGTTTATCACGTTCTGAAAAACAGTCTGCTCCCACAGGGCAGTACCCGCCGCCGCCCCGCATAGAACAGTATTAACATTCGGTATTATTTGCCATAAACATCAAAATCAAAATATTTTTTGCTAATTCATTGTATGTACCCTCTGCGCGCATCACGACAAGTGCTTTATCAAAAGTGGCTTTGAGCTCAGTATCACTCCAATGGTAATGAGATTTATTATCACAAAAGGTTTGCAATATAAATCATAAGATGTATTTTAGATACATGTTTATAGTTATTGGAGTCATAAATGAGCCATCACAGAATCCCTAAAAACTGGACAATCAAACGTTCAACCCCCTTTTTTACAAAAGAAAATGTTCCTGCAGCACTCCTGAGCCATCACAACACCGCAGCCAGTGTTTTTGGCCAGCTTTGTGTGATGGAAGGTACAGTTACTTACTACGGCTTTGCGAATGAAGATGCGGCAGAACCAGAAGTAAAAGTAGTGATTAAAGCAGGTTGCTTTGCGACCAGTCCACCGCAGTACTGGCACAGAATCGAGCTAACTGAAGACGCACAGTTTAATATCAATTTCTGGGCCGAACCGTCATTCTCAGGTGAGGAAGTTTACAGCGCTAAAAAAGCATAAACACAATGCTCCCTTATAAGCAAATAAGGGAGCCCATCCAGGTAAGATAATAGAATCATGATGAATTTATTCAGGCAGCATTTAACAATGGTCGATTATGGCGAGCAGGAATTATGTGGAGAGAAACACTTACTGCATGTCGCTGAATATCAGGAATACATTTCCTGCAACGCACCGTTTTGCTCGGACATAATCAACGATCGGCTCGATGACCCTACATCGGTAAACTAATAGAGATCTTTCTATGAAAACACGTATCGAGTTAATTCGGGGTACGCGTGCCCGATAGAACTGACGAACGCGGTGGTGAATATTTTTGGGCGCTGATCAGAACTTCTCTGACCTCATCAGGAATGGGCTTACCCCCACCTTCTGGCAAAAAGCCGACGATTCGTCCCCTTCCAAATTAATGAACACATCTAATAAACCCTAGCTAATTACCCCATCTAATCGAATAAATCACTTTGCGTTATGCTTTTCCTACACAACAGCTGAAGGATAATGTCATGCAAACTGTAAAACTGAACAACGGTATAGAAATGCCCCTGCTGGGCTTTGGTGTCTTCCAGATGACGGATGCCGCGGAATGCGAAAGAGCCGTTATTGATGCCATCGATACGGGATATCGCCTGATCGATACCGCTGCGTCTTATCAGAATGAAACCCAGGTCGGGAACGCACTGAAACAAAGCGGTATCGCCCGTGACGAACTGTTTGTAACTACCAAACTGTGGTTGCAGGATACAAATTATGAAGGCGCGAAAGCACAGTTCGAACGCTCCCTGAATCGACTGCAACTTGATTACGTTGACCTGTATCTGATTCACCAGCCTTACGGCGATGTCCATGGGGCATGGCGTGCTATGGAAGAACTGCAACAGGCAGGCAAAATTCGCGCCATTGGCGTCAGCAACTTCCATCCAGACCGACTGGCCGACCTTATCGCCTTCAACAAGGTTGCCCCTGCGGTAAACCAGATTGAAGTTAACCCCTTCAATCAGCAGCTGCATGCCGTTCCATGGAATCAAAGCCGTGGCATTCAGCCGGAAGCCTGGGCACCGTTTGCTGAAGGTAGAAATGGCCTGTTCCAGCATCCCGTGTTAACGACAATTGGCCAGAAATACGGCAAAAGCGTAGGTCAGATTGTGCTGCGTTGGATCTTCCAGCGAGGCATCGTTTCACTGGCGAAATCGGTGCGCAAAGAACGCATGGAAGAGAACATCAACATTCTCGATTTTGAACTCAGCCCTGAAGATATGCTGCAGATTGCCGCCCTCGACACCGCAACCAGCGCCTTCTTCTCTCACCGCGACCCGGCGATGGTGGAATGGCTGACTGGCCGCAAACTTGATGTTTAAGTCGCGATAAAAGAGGTATTCATTCAATGCAAAAACGTTATCTGGGTCAATCCCGACTCGAAGTCTCCGCGCCTGGGCTCGGCTGCATGGGCTTAAGCCACGGCTATGGCCCGGCGACCGATACTCTCCTGAGCACCAGGCTCGAGTAGGCCGTTAATACCCGGACGGGTCCGCAGCGAATGGCGGGCCCGTTATTCCTGATAGCGAAGTGCATCGATCATCAGCGCAAAAGCGGGCGGATGCTGCTTACGGCTCGGGTAGTAGAGGTAATATCCGGGGAAAGATGGGCACCAGTCCTGCAAAACCTGAATAAGCTCTCCTGACTTTATATAATCCTGCACCCTGTCTTCAGGTATACAGGCAATGCCAAAACCGGATAACGCCGCATCAATTCTTTCCGCCTGCAGATTAAACGTTACCTGCCCTTCCACTCTGACCCGTAACGGTTTCCCATCCTTCTCAAACTCCCAGTGGTAAAGTCCACCGGCAGTCGGCAGGCGCATATTGATACACCGATGATTTTGTAGCTCGTGGGGCGTTTCGGGCGCGGTGTTCGCAGCGAAATAAGACGGTGCACCCACCACTGCCATTCTCATATCCGGCCCAATTCTTACCGCAATCATGTCCTTATCCACGCTTTCGCCCAGGCGGATCCCGGCATCAAAACGCCCCTCAACAATATCGACAAAGCCGTTATCAACCACCAGTTCGAGATTAATTTCCGGATATTCCCTGAGGAAAGGTTTTAGCTTCGGCCATACCAGACTTCGCGCGGCATGCTCCCCGGCAGATAAACGGATATTGCCGGAGGCGGTGCCGTTCAGTTGAACAAGCGATTCCAGCTCCTGCTCAAGATCGGCAATACGCGGTTCAAGGCAGGCAATAATTCTCTCACCGGCTTCTGTAGGGGCAACGCTTCGGGTCGTGCGGGTCAGAAGGCGGATATTCAGCCTTTCCTCCAGGGCCTTCATCGCGTGGCTGAGTGCAGACTGAGAAACGCCCAGTTTACCCGCTGCTTTGGTAAAACTTCGCTCCCTCGCTACCACAAGAAATATTTGCAGTTCGTTGAAGTTTTCTTTGAGCATCGGTGATTTCCTTATAGAGGCATTCCCTTCATCGCACACTCATGAAGGGTGTTCATAGGCACAATCATTTTAGCCCTATTACTGACAATAATGATAATTGATATTCTGACCGTATCGAAAATAAGTCCGAATTATCAGAAGATTTATCATGAAAATACTCGTTGCAGGAGCGACAGGAAGTATTGGTCTTCATGTCGTGAATACCGCTATAGAAATGGGCCATCATCCCGTCGCGCTGGTCAGAAATAAACGCAAAGTAAAATATCTTCCTCGTGGAACGGATGTTTTTTACGGCGATGTTTCAGTGCCTGAAACACTTACCGATTTGCCGAAAGATATTGATGCCATCATCTTCACTCTCGGTTCCGATGGCCAGGGGCGTATTGGGGCCAGAGCGATAGATTACGGCGGTGTACGTAACATTTTACGACTATTCAGGGATACGCCTGTACGCATCGGCTTAATGACCACGATTGGCGTGACTGAACGGCTCAGCACCTGGAATCAACGCACTGAGGTTCATGACTGGAAAAGACGTGCCGAACGTCTGGTCAGGGCCAGTGGTCATCCCTATACCATCGTCAGGCCCGGCTGGTTCGATTACAACAATGATGATGAACACAGAATCGTTATGCTTCAGGGAGATCGTCGCCATGCCGGAACACCGGAAGATGGTGTGATATCCCGAGAGCAAATCGCCCAAGTTTTGGTCAGTGCCCTGACCAACGACGAGGCAAAAAATAAAACGTTCGAGCTGGTGGCTGAGCGAGGCGAAGCACAGCAGGATCTTACCCTACTGTTTGCAGACCTGCAGACTGATGATCCACAAAAAAATGAAGGAGTTCTGGACATAGACAATATGCCTCTGCGTGAAGAACCTGAGTGCATTATTAACGAGCTGAACCTGTATTCAAAAAAATTAACCAATCTACAACCCTGACAATTTTGTCATATAGCGGTCAGCCTCATGAAAGCTTAGGTCTGTATATTCAGATATACAGAGGGGGATAGTTCCCCTGATACGTGTCCAGCTTCAAACATATATTTTAAAAGAGGTATTAGATATGAAAGCACTACTTATTACTGCATTGGTCATGGGATTTATTTCAATGAATACCGCATCTGCCGCTCAGGAAATTAACCATGCAGATGGGAAAGAAAAGATGGGTGTAGTCTCAGCCAGCAATGCCTATACGCTTGATGAATTATCTAATGCGCTCTCTCGTAAGGCTGATCAGCAAGGAGCAACGTCATTTAAAATCCTGTCGACAACGGGGGATAACAGACTACACGGGGTGGCTGAAATCTATAAGTAAATCAAAATCATCTTGAACAGGTAACCAAATTCACTATGCCACTTCATAATGCCCCCTTATTTTTAACGACGTGTAAGAGCCAACCTTAATCCTAATCCAAAAAATGTAACACCCACAATCCGATCTAAGATTTTCTGCAATCCTCTATTTTGTGAGACAGCACCAGCGGCGCTACCTGCAAGTGTGGCGAACGTTAAATCAGTCAAGAAAGCGATCAACGCGTAAGTCATCCCTAGGATCAAAAAAGAGGCTGTGTGGTGCTCGCCTCCAGGTGAAACGAATTGAGGAAAGAAGGAGATAAAGAACAAGAGTACCTTCGGATTGGTTAAAGTTGTGATGAAGCCTTTAGAAAGAAGATTCGTAAGATTAGCTTTTGTCTTAACTGGTTCAGCTTCGCTGTGAATCGTGGTTTGTTTGGCGAACGTTCCCAAAACCATCTTTCCTCCCAGATACATCAAATAAGCAGCCCCAGCATATTTAATCAATGTAAACATCAGCGGAGATGCAGTTATCAGAGCAGTTAAGCCCACAGCACTTGCCACCGCGTGAGTACAACTACCTAAAGCAACGCCTGTAGCCGAAAGAATCCCGGCCCGACGACCATTAGCCACACTTTGACCTATCACGTAGGCCATATCAGGCCCTGGTGTTACTGAAAGAAGAAAAACAGACAGGGCAAAAAGCCCAAAGTTTGTTCTGTCCAACATCGCCATCTCCATGAAATACAAGATACAGCCCGCCATGCTAGCATTGAATTATTATGCGTTAAATGAAGATTTCCATTCAAGCAACAATAGCAGCCATAAAGCCCCGTTAGTGGTAAGGAGACAAGCGGAGCCGTTAGGCGACTACATCAGTGTTCAGAGGGATCACACCTTATCAGGGTGCTCGTGTACCGTTAGGAGCGTGAGCGAAGCGCAGGCAGAGCCGGATCTGTAGCTACCGGGGCATTACCACTATTCACCTGTTTACACTGCCACAAGGCCCCACATCGGGCTTAAATGCGTGTGATCAATCTGGTGTAAGAGCCAATGCCAGGATCAGGATTTGCCTTGACGTTGTGCTATCGCGGTATGAAGGCTGCAACTGCCGCCGAAGAAGAGACATATTCTCAATTCCGTCGTCATTGTCTGTGTTAATTAACAGAGTCCCCCGTTGGTTACTTTGTCGTTCAATGGTGAACGCACGAGGCAACATATCTTGAATAAGATCTTGATAACTAAATCTAAGGAAGTTTTGCAACAAGGGGAGATTGGAGCGGGTGAAGGGAATCGAACCCTCGTATGCAGCTTGGGAAGCTGCCGTTCTACCATTGAACTACACCCGCTTTTTGGGAAGCCCCGGCATTATAACCCTCCGGGGCCTGGTAGCAAGGGGCTGAGTTGCTAAGTGATGGTATTTTATACGTTTGCGCTGCCGTTAACAGGAAGGCTTGCTGCCCTGCGGTGGCAGATAGCGCTGCGGATCGATAGCCGTGGCGCGGTAGCGGATCTGGAAGTGCAGATTCACCGTGTTCGACCCGGTGCTGCCCATGGTGGCAATCTTCTGTCCGGCACTGACCTTCTGCCCGTTGTTCACGAGCGTCGTATCGTTGTGCGCATACGCCGTGATGTAATCTTCGCTGTGCTTGATCATCACGAGATTACCGTAGCCCCTGAGCTGATCCCCGACGTAAACCACCGTCCCCGCTGCCGAAGCGTAGATGGGCTGTCCGCGAGATCCCGCAATATCAATACCTTTGTTGCCGCCTTCGCTGTTGGAAAACGGTTCAATAATTTTGCCCGTGGTAGGCCAGCGCCAGCATTTTGATCCCACCGGTGGCGGTGCAACTTTCGCAACGCTGGTACCCGCTGATGAGCGAGTTTTGGAGCTTTTTGCGACGGCTGTTTTTTTCGATGAGGAGGAGCCGGAGCTGCTTTTCACGCGGATCTTCTGCCCGACTTCGAGGGTATAAGGTGCGGAAATGCCGTTCATGCGTGCAAGCGTGCCGACGCTTGAGCCGGTCATGCGTGAGATGCGATAGAGTGTGTCACCACGTTTGACGGTATACACCGAGCCGCTGTAGCTGCCTGCGGAGGCTTTAGAGCTGCCTGCTTTATCAGATGAGCAGGCGATTAAAGACAGGCTGAGTAGCGCGACGATGGCATTAAGTAACCCTATGCGGATGATGCTTTCCTTGCGCAAACTAACCCTCTGAAAATTATCCAAGAAAAAGAACTTCCTCCCCGAAGGGAGGAATAATACTGCTTACTTAACCGGACGCAGAGCCGGGAACAGGATCACGTCACGGATGGTGTGGCTGTTGGTGAACAGCATAACCATACGGTCGATACCAATACCCAGACCCGCCGTTGGCGGCAGGCCGTGCTCCAGTGCGGTAACGTAGTCTTCGTCGAAGAACATCGCTTCGTCATCGCCCGCATCTTTCGCGGCTACCTGGTCTGCGAAGCGCTGCGCCTGATCTTCCGCATCGTTAAGCTCAGAGAAGCCGTTACCGATTTCACGGCCGCCGATGAAGAACTCGAAGCGGTCGGTGATTTCCGGATTCTCGTCGTTACGACGCGCCAGCGGGGAAACCTCTGCCGGGTACTCAGTAATGAAGGTCGGCTGAATCAGATGGCTTTCCGCCACTTCTTCGAAGATCTCGGTCACAACGCGGCCCAGACCCCAGCTCTTCTCAACTTTGATACCGATAGCGGCGGCGATTTCCAGCGCTTTAGCCATATCGTCAAGATCCGCAATGTTGGTTTCCGGACGGTATTTTTTGATCGCTTCACGCATGGTCAGCTTGGCGAACGGCTGGTCGAAGTCAAACACCTGCTCACCGTAGGTGACCTGCGCGGTGCCCAGCACTTCATGCGCCAGGGTACGGAACAGGGATTCGGTCAGTTCGATCAGGTCTTTGTAATCCGCGTACGCCATATAGAGTTCCATCATGGTGAACTCTGGGTTGTGACGCGGAGAGATGCCTTCGTTACGGAAGTTGCGGTTAATTTCGAAGACGCGCTCGAAGCCGCCCACTACCAGACGCTTAAGATACAGCTCTGGCGCAATACGCAGGTACATATCGATGTCCAGCGCGTTGTGGTGGGTGATGAACGGACGAGCAGACGCGCCGCCTGGGATAACCTGCATCATTGGCGTTTCGACTTCCATGAAGCCACGGCCAACCATGAAGTTACGAATGCCGGACATGATCTGCGAACGCACTTTAAAGGTATTGCGGGATTCGTCGTTGGAGATCAGATCCAGATAGCGCTGACGGTAACGCGCTTCCTGATCCTGCAGGCCGTGGAACTTGTCCGGCAGCGGGCGCAGCGCTTTGGTCAGCAGGCGCAGTTCGCTACAGTGGATGGACAGCTCGCCGGTTTTGGTTTTAAAAAGCTTGCCGCGCGCGCCGAGGATATCGCCCAGATCCCACTTCTTGAACTGCTCGTTATAGACGCCTTCTGCCAGGTCGTCGCGGGCCACGTACAGCTGAATGCGGCCGCCAACGTCCTGTAAGGTCACGAAGGAGGCTTTACCCATGATACGGCGGGTCATCATGCGGCCTGCAACGGTCACTTCGATGTTCAGGTCTTCGAGCTCTTCGTTCTCTTTACCGTCAAAGTCTGCGTGCAGCTGGTCTGAGGTATGTTCACGGCGGAAGTCATTCGGGAAGGGAATGCCCTGCTCACGCAGGCCAGCCAGCTTCTCGCGGCGAGCTTTCAGTTCATTATTTAAATCGACCGCTTCGGTGCCCGGTGCTTGTTGTTCAGACATGTTGGTTCCTCATAACCCTGCTTTCAAACTTGCTTCGATAAATTTGTCCAGATCGCCATCCAGTACCGCCTGCGTATTACGGGTTTCAACCCCGGTGCGCAGGTCTTTGATACGGGAGTCGTCCAGCACGTAAGAGCGAATCTGGCTGCCCCAGCCGATATCCGATTTGTTATCTTCCAGCGCCTGCTTTTCAGCATTCTTCTTCTGCATTTCCAGCTCGTACAGCTTCGCCTTCATCTGCTTCATGGCCTGATCTTTGTTTTTATGCTGCGAACGGTCGTTCTGGCACTGGGTGACGGTGTTGGTCGGAATGTGGGTAATACGCACCGCAGATTCCGTACGGTTAACGTGCTGACCGCCCGCGCCTGAGGCACGGTACACGTCGATACGCAGGTCCGCCGGGTTGATTTCGATATCAATGTCGTCATCCACTTCCGGATAGACGAACGCCGAGCTGAAGGAGGTATGGCGACGGCCGCCGGAGTCAAACGGACTCTTACGCACCAGGCGATGAACGCCCGTTTCGGTACGCAGCCAGCCGAAAGCATATTCGCCCTGAATGCGGATGGTCACGGATTTGATGCCCGCGACTTCGCCTTCAGACTCTTCGATAATTTCGGTCTTGAACCCGCGGGATTCCGCCCAGCGCAGGTACATACGCATCAGCATGCTTGCCCAGTCCTGCGCCTCGGTGCCGCCGGAGCCTGCCTGAATGTCGATATAGCAGTCGGCGCTGTCGTAATCACCGGAGAACATACGGCGGAATTCCAGCTGCTCGAGCTTGGTTTCCAGCACGTCTAACTCAGCAACGGCTTCGTTGAAGGTCTCTTCGTCGTCCGCTTCTACGGCCAGCTCCAGCAGGCCGGAAACATCTTCCAGGCCCTGGGTCATCTGATCCAGCGTCTCGACAATCGCTTCCAGCGTGGAACGTTCTTTACCCAGCGCCTGCGCGCGTTCAGGTTCGTTCCACACGTCAGGCTGTTCCAGCTCTGCGTTTACTTCTTCCAGGCGCTCTTTCTTGGCATCGTAGTCAAAGATACCCCCTAAGAACGTCGCTGCGCTCTGTCAGGTCCTGGATGCGGTTTTTTACCGGGTTAATTTCAAACATGCTTAATTTCTTATGTTGATGTCAGAAGACGAAAATGCGGTCGTAAACCGGAAAGTTTACCGGAATTACGCCGCATTTTATAGCGTTGGTTGCTGCTTTTAAGCCGGGCTTAACGGCTAGAGAGGCCAGATATGATCGATTAAAAGCTGCACGCTGCGGTTGCCGCGAAACTCGTTGACGTCCAGCTTGAAGGCCAGCTCCACCTCACGCACGCCGTTATCAGGCCAGCAGGTGGTATCAACGTTAAACGCAATGCCGTCAATCAGCGGGCCGCCGCCCAGCGGTTCGACCATCACCTTAAGATGACGCTCGCCCACCAGCCTTTGTTGCAGGAGGCGAAATTTGCCGTCGAACAGCGGTTCCGGGAACATTTGCCCCCACGGCCCCGCGTCGCGCAGCATCTCGGCGACTTCCAGCGTCAGCTCCTGGGTTGATAACGCGCCGTCGGACCAGATTTCACCCTGCAGCAGGGCCGGATCGAGCCATTCGCCAACCAAATCGCCAAAGCGCTGGCGAAACTCATCAAAACGAGGTTCTTCCAGTGACAAGCCAGCTGCCATGGCGTGCCCGCCAAACTTCAGCATCAGACCGGGGTGCAGGGTGTCCAGACGCTCAAGCGCATCGCGCATATGCAGTCCCTGTATCGACCGGCCGGAGCCTTTAAGCGTGCCGTCACCCGCCGGGGCAAAAGCGATAACCGGGCGGTTAAAACGTTCTTTAATGCGTGAAGCAAGGATACCTACTACGCCCTGATGCCACTCCGGGTGGTACATTGCCAGGCCGTACGGCAGCGCGTCGTTGCTGCGCTCCAGCGCATCGCACAGCGATAACGCCTCAACCTGCATCCCCTGCTCAATCTCTTTTCGCGTCTGGTTCAGCGCATCAAGCTCGTTGGCGAGCATGCGGGCTTCGCCAATGTTTTCGCTCAGCAAAAGCGCCACGCCGACGGACATATCGTCCAGACGGCCTGCGGCGTTCAGGCGCGGGCCAAGTGCAAAGCCCAGGTCGCTGGCCGCCAGCTTTTGCGGCTCACGATTGGCAACTTCAAGCAGGGCCAGAATACCCGGACGGCATTTACGCGCGCGTATGCGGCTTAACCCCTGCCAGGTAAGAATGCGGTTATTCGTGTCCAGCGGAACGACGTCCGCCACCGTGCCTAAAGCCACCAGATCCAGCAGCTCCGCCAGATTAGGGACTGCCAGCCCCTGCTGTTCGAACCAGCCAACGTCGCGCAGGTGCGCGCGCAGAGCCAGCATTAGATAGAACGCCACGCCCACGCCAGCAAGCGCCTTGGACGGGAATTCGCAGTCCACCAGGTTAGGGTTGATGATGGCCTCTGCCGCTGGCAGCTCCGGTCCGGGCAGGTGGTGATCGGTGACCACCACGGGAATGCCCAGCTCATGCGCGCGTTCGACGCCGCTATGGGAGGAAATGCCGTTATCCACGGTGAGGATCAGCTGTGCGCCGCGCGCATGCGCCTGATCCACCACTTCCGGGCTTAAGCCATAGCCGTCTTCAAAACGGTTCGGCACCAGATAGCCGATATTCGAGCCGCCCAGGCTACGCAGCGCAAGCACGCTCAGAGCGGTGCTGGTTGCGCCATCGGCGTCGAAATCACCGACCACAATGATGCGCAGCCCTTCGCGGAGCGCGTTATGCAGGATAGTCACGGCCTCTTTCATGCCGTTGAGCTGCTGCCATGGCAACATACCTTTAACGCTACGCTCGAGATCCTGCTCACCGCGCACGCCACGGCTGGCGTAGAGGCGCTTTAACAGCGGGGATAACCCCGCCGGGAGCACCACCGAATCATCCACGACCCGACGGCGAAGTTGCGTTTGCTTTTTCACCCGCTAACTACCCACCTACTTTGCTGAGCTGCTGATGCGCATCCAGCATTTCCTTCATCTCTTTCGGCCCCTGATAGCCCGGGATCACGGTCCCGTTGCTCAGGACAATAGCCGGAGTCCCCTGCACGCCAAACTGCACGCCCAGGTTGTAATGGTTAGCGATGTTGGTATCGCAGGTTGCCGAGGCCACGGCACCGCCCTTCATAGCGGCATCAAAGGCTTTATTGCGGTCTTTTGCACACCAGATGGATTTCATGTCGCTTTCGGTCTGGCTTTGCAGACCCTGACGAGGGAAGGCCAGATAACGCACGGTGATCCCCAGCGCGTTATAGTCTTTCATCTCTTCGTGCAGCTTATGGCAGTAGCCGCAGGTGATATCGGTAAACACGGTAATGACATGTTTTTCCTGCGGCGCCTTGTAGACGATCATCTCTTTCTCAAGCGCGTTGAGTTTCCCCATCAGCAGCTTGTTGGTGACGTTGATCGGCTGCGCGCCGCTGACGTCGTAAAGCGGGCCCTGAATGATGTGCTTGCCGTCTTCGGTGACGTACAGCACGCCGCTTTCCGTCAGCACGGTTTTCATACCCGTAACGGGCGCAGACTGGATGTTCGCATTTTGTATGCCCAGCTTCGCCAGGGATTGTTTAATGGCCGCGTCGTCAGCGTGAGCAAAACCTGTTACGGACGCCGCTAATAACGAGAGCAGCACAATACCTTTTTTCATCATAATTCCTTTGTCTTCTGGCACTCACGCCCGTGGGTGGTGCTGTTGATGCAGCTGACGCAAACGTTCGGTCGCTACATGTGTATAAATTTGTGTGGTGGATAAATCGCTGTGCCCTAACAGCATCTGTACGACACGTAAATCTGCACCGTGGTTCAGCAGATGCGTGGCGAAAGCGTGTCGCAGAACGTGCGGGGACAATTTTTCACTGTCGATACCCGCTATCACGGCGTAGTGCTTTATGCGATGCCAGAAAGTTTGTCTGGTCATCTGCTGCGCCCGCTGGCTCGGAAAAACAACGTCCAGCGACTGCCCGTTAAGCAGCCACGGGCGGCCATGTTCGAGATAATTTTCCAGCCAGTAAACCGCCTCTTCACCCAGCGGTACCAGACGCTCTTTATTACCTTTACCGATGACGCGCACCACGCCCTGGCGCAGGCTGATATCACTCATTACCAGGCCAACCAGTTCGGAGACGCGTAGGCCGGTAGCATACAGCAATTCGAGCATCGCTTTGTCACGTAACTCAATCGGCTGATCCAGACAGGGAGCCTGCAATAGCCGTTCAACCTGTGCCTCACTGAGATCCTTAGGCAAGCGCTGCGGCAGTTTGGGGGATGAAAGCAGCGCGCTCGGGTCGTCGTCACGCGCTTTTTCGCGGTACAAATACTGGAACAGACGGCGAATGGCGCTGAGCATTCTTGCCGAACTGGTGGCTTTATAACCGCCCTCCAGCCGTTCGGCAAACAGCGACTGCAAATCACCGGGCTGCGCGTCCAGCAGCGTCAACTCCTTGCGATGTAACCACTCGACCACGGTTTTCAGGTCCCGGCGATAAGAAGTCAGGGTGTTTTCCGCCAGATTTTTCTCCAGCCAGAGTGCGTCGAGAAATTGTTCTATTCGGGCCAGATCCTGTTCCACTGGAGCCTCACTTAAGCTTGATTTACCGCCATTATGCATGATGCGTAATGGGATCTGGTACACTTGCCAGCCTGCACGTTATTACATGAGTTGTTATCGCTATGAACATTGGCCTTTTTTATGGCTCCAGCACCTGTTACACCGAAATGGCAGCCGAAAAGATTCGTGACATCATCGGCCCGGAGCTGGTAACGCTCCATAACCTGAAGGATGACGCTCCCACGCTGATGGAACAGTACGACGTCCTGATCCTCGGTATCCCCACCTGGGACTTCGGTGAGCTGCAGGAAGACTGGGAGGCAAACTGGGACCAGCTGGATAACCTGAATCTGGAAGGCAAGCTGGTGGCGCTGTACGGCATGGGCGACCAGCTCGGCTACGGCGAATGGTTCCTCGACGCACTCGGCATGCTGCACGACAAGCTGGCACCCCGCGGCGCGCAGTTTATCGGTTACTGGCCAACCGAAGGCTACGAGTTTACCAGCCCGAAACCTGTTATCGCAGACGGCGAGCTGTTTGTTGGCCTGGCGCTGGATGAAACCAACCAGTATGACCTGAGCGATGAACGCATTCAGAACTGGTGTGAACAGATTCTGGGTGAAATGGCTGAGAAGTTCGCCTGAGGCGCTTAAGCCTGGCCGCTCCCGCTCGCCTGCTGTTGTAACATCAGGCGGCGTAAATCACGCCACTCTCCGCTGTCCATGCTGTCCGACAGCAGCCATAAATGCTGGCTGCGCGTTTTGTGCGGCTGGCGAATGCGTAACATCAGTCCGCTGCGCAGCATCCAGGGCGCACCAACAATTTCCCACTCTTTGCCCTGCCATTTCAGACGGTAGTCCGTCAGCAGTTTAATCTCCCCCTGGCTGGCATGAATACGGCGCTGGCTGCGCACGCTGTCGAAGACAACCAGAGAAAGCAAAAACATCCAGATAAGCGTGTAGCTCATGGGCCAGGGTAAAAGCAAAACGAACAGCGCCAGCAGGCCGTGCGCCAACAGGGAAAGCCACTGCGCTCGCCAGGAGACGCGAAGATCAGATTGCCACAGGACCACGTTCTCTATTCCGTGTTTGGATCAGCTTCACCATACGCTGCAACGCCTTGTCTTCCGGTTCACCGTGATTCATCAGCCAGTTAAAAAGGTCCGGATCGTCACATTCCAGAAGACGGATAAACAGCTGCTTATCCTCGTCGCTTAGCGTGTCATATTCATATTCAAAGAACGGCATAATCGAAATATCGAGCTCGCGCATTCCACGGCGACAGGCCCAGTGAATTCGGGCTTTATTATTGATATCCATCTGCTCTTTCCTGCTTTGTAAATGTGTCAGGTACGCGGTTAGTGTAACGTGTTTTCGCCGCTCGTATTATCTGAATGTTTCTATATGCGTACTTTCTCTGGATAAATTTGTGCAAAGCGACATTGCTGCATAGAAAGTGCGAGACTGCTCGAAACGGCACGATTCGCGATATCAAACTGCTTGCATTGCCGGGTGGCTCTTTTACCATTACCTTCATTCATCCGTTGGATTATCCAGGACACTATTATGGCTTTCACACCGTTTCCTCCTCGCCTGCCAACCTCTTCCGCTCGTCTGCCGCTTACCCTGATGACGCTAAACGACTGGGCGCTGGTCAACGTTACGGGCGCGGACGCAGAGAAATACCTGCAGGGCCAGGTCACCGCAGACGTAGCACAGATGGGCAGCAATCAGCATCTGCTCTGCGCCCATTGTGATGCGAAAGGAAAGATGTGGAGCAACCTGCGCCTGTTTCATCGTGGCGAAGGCTTCGCGTTTATTGAGCGCCGCAGCCTGGCGGAAGCGCAACTGACTGAACTGAAAAAGTATGCCGTGTTTTCGAAAGTGACCTTTACGCCGGATGAAGAAACCGTGCTGCTGGGCCTCGCCGGTTTCCAGGCTCGCGGGGCGCTGGCGAATATTTTCGCAACGCTGCCGGATGCAGAAAACCCCGTCGTTCAGGATGGTGAAACTACGCTGCTCTGGTTCGGCTTGCCCGCTGAACGCTTCATGGTGGTAACGGATGCCACCGGCGCGCAAAATCTTGCGGATAAGCTGCAGGGTGAAGCCCAGCGCAACGACAGCCAGCAGTGGCTGGCGCTGGATATCGAAGGCGGCCTGCCGGTCATTGATAGCGCCAACAGCGCACAGTTTATCCCTCAGGCGACAAACCTGCAGGCGCTGGGCGGCATCAGCTTTAAAAAAGGGTGCTACACCGGTCAGGAGATGGTCGCTCGCGCTAAGTTCCGCGGGGCCAACAAACGCGCCCTGTGGTATCTGGCAGGCACAGCCAGCCGCCAGCCAGAAGCCGGTGAAGATCTCGAGATGAAAATGGGTGAAAACTGGCGTCGTACCGGCACCGTTCTGGCGGCAAGCCTGCTGGAGGATGGCCGTTTGCTGGTGCAGGCGGTGATGAATAACGATCTTGAAGCGGACAGCGTTTTCCGCGTCAGGGAAGATAACGGCAGCGAGCTGAAAATTGAGCCGCTGCCTTATTCACTCGAAGAAATCTGACCGGTTGCGGGTGCCCCGGTAACACGGGGCATACCGGATTAGCGGATGTAGAGATAAATCGCAAGGAAGTGGCAAACGCTGCCGCCGAGCACAAAGCCGTGCCAGATTGCATGGTTGTAAGGGATGCGTTTACTGACGTAGAAAATCACCCCGAGCGAATAGATAACGCCCCCTATCGCCAGCAGCGTCACGCTTTCCGGCGCCAGTTTCAACACCATCTGATAAATAACCACCAGCGACAGCCAGCCCATCATCAGGTAGGTCACCAGCGACAGTATTTTGAAGCGGTGCGCGATGGTCAGCTTAAACAGGATCCCCGCCAGCGCCAGGCCCCAGATAACAATCATCAGCCCGCGCGAAAGCGGTGAATCCAGCCCAACCAGCAGGAAGGGGGTATAGGTACCGGCAATCAGCAGGTAGATGGCGCAATGGTCGAATTTCTTAAGCCAGCGTTTTGCCCGGGCGTCAGGAATGGCGTGGTACAGCGTGGAGGCCAGGAACAGCAGAATCATGCTGCTGCCGTACAGAGTGTAGCTGGTAATTGCGGTTGCGCTGGCGTTGGCTTCCACCGCCTGCACCAGCAGCAGAACCAGCCCGACAATGCCGAAGACCAATCCGATGCCGTGGCTTATGCTGTTGGCGATTTCCTCCGCCAGTGAATATCCCGGTGCTTTAATTGGTTTGTCAGCCATACGGCTACTCCCGGTGAGACTTATGATAAAAATTGAGCAGGTCCAGCATAGCTGAGAATGATTCCAGCGAACACATGTACGCTAAAATAAATCTGTCAGGGCCGGGATGCACACTTGTAAAATTGACAGAACAGCCTGAAACCAAAGGAGAACAACCATGTCACAACATGCATTCGGCGCGATGAGCGAAGTCGTTGCCTTTCTGATGGAGATCGACAAGCTCAAGCTGGTTGAGCGCCGGACGAAGATTATCGGCCATGGTCGCCAGGAGAACTCCGCTGAGCATAGCTGGCATTTTGCCGTTGCGGCGATGAGCCTCGCCCCTTTCGCACCCGCGGAGGTTGATATTTCGCGAGTCGTACAAATGGCATTGTTGCACGACATCGTGGAGATCGATGTCGGCGATGTCCTGGTTTACGATTTGGCGGCGCGGGAGGCGATTGCCGAAAAAGAAGCCGTGGCCGCAGCGCGCCTGTTCGGCCTGTTGCCAGAGCCGCAGCGCGGTGAGTTACTGAGCCTGTGGCTGGAGTACGAAGCGGGAATATCAGCGGATGCCCGCTTTGCTGGCGCGCTGGATCGTATTCTGCCGATTCTGCAAAATCTGCATAATGAAGGGCAAAGCTGGCGTGAAAATAATATCTCTCTCGAGCAGGTACTGACCCGCAATGCGCTGGTGGGCGAAAGCTGGCCGGAATTATGGCAACATGTGCAAAGCCATTTATATACCGCACAGGAAAAAGGCTGGCTGCGTTAAACGCCTCCGGTTGGTTCACGATCCTAATCTCAGGAAGATGTACGATGTTTACTCATGCAGCAATCGCCGCGCTTAACGGCCTGGAAATGATGGTCTACAACTATGTCATTAAAAATCGTGACAAAGTGATGTACATGACCATCCGCGAACTGGCCGACGGCGCGGGCGTTTCCACGACCACCGTGCTGCGCTTTTGCCGCAAGCTCAACTGCGAAGGTTATTCCGAGTTTCGCGTGCGCTTTAAATTATATCTTGAGCAAAATGATGAGCAGCTGGTTAATTTTGGCCCCAGCGAAATTATCAGCTTTTTTAAAAGCACCAACAATGAAGAATTTGATAAGTTAATCGACAGCGCCGTTGATATTATCTGTTCATCCGAACGAATTATATTTGTTGGCGCAGGAACATCCGGTGCATTAGCAAAATATGGCGCACGCTTTTTCTCCAACGTCGGTAAATTCAGTAACCACATTGACGATCCTTATTTCCCGGTCACCAACGATATGGCGAAAAATGCCCTGGCGATCGTGCTGTCCGTTTCCGGTGAAACGGAGGAGATCCTGCGTTTTGCCAGCCAGTTCAGCCTGCACAACTGCAAGGTGCTCTCCATCACCAGCCACGAGAACTCATCCCTGGCTAAGCTTGCGGATTTTAATCTCTCCTGGCATATCCCCCTGACCCGCGTGGGCGGCGTTTACGACATTACAACGCAAATCCCCGTCATTTATATTTTAGAAACCATTGGCCGCAAGCTGGCGAAAAAAATGGTGTAAAAAAACAGCCTGTTTTTTCGATGTGACAAATCACAAAAGCCGTGATTTGTTATATCGTGACAATTAAATCTCGTTTGCTAGACTCCAGAGCAGAACTTATTAACGCCCTGCCATTTTGTGATGCATCGCACAATATTTGCGGCACCGACAGCGAGATTAAAAAACATGAAAAAACTGACCTTACCAAAAGACTTTTTATGGGGCGGCGCGGTTGCGGCTCACCAGGTTGAAGGCGGCTGGAACAAAGGCGGCAAAGGGCCAAGCATCTGCGACGTACTCACCGGCGGCGCCCATGGCGTTCCGCGTGAAATCACCCAGGAAGTGGTGCCGGGCAAGTATTATCCAAATCACGAGGCTATCGATTTCCACGGCCGCTATAAAGAAGATATTGCCCTGTTTGCCGAGATGGGCTTCAAATGCTTCCGTACCTCCATTGCCTGGACGCGCATTTTCCCGAACGGTGACGAACAGCAGCCAAACGAAGAGGGGCTGAAGTTCTACGACGATATGTTCGACGAGCTGCTGAAGTACAATATCGAGCCGGTGATCACCCTCTCCCACTTCGAAATGCCTCACCATCTGGTCACCGAATACGGCGGCTGGACCAGCCGTAAAGTCGTGGATTTCTTCGTGCGCTTCGCTGAAGTAGTGTTTGAACGCTACAAAAACAAAGTGAAGTACTGGATGACCTTCAACGAGATCAACAACCAGCGTAACTGGCGCGCGCCGCTGTTCGGCTACTGCTGCTCCGGCGTGGTTTATACCGAACACGACAACCCGGAAGAGGTCATGTACCAGGTGCTGCACCACCAGTTTGTTGCCAGCGCGATGGCGGTAAAAATTGGTCACCGCATCAACCCGCAGATGCAAATCGGCTGCATGCTGGCGATGGTGCCGCTCTATCCGTTCTCCTGTAAGCCGGAAGACCAGATGTTTGCCCAGGAATCAATGCGCGAGCGCTATGTCTTTACCGACGTGCAGCTACGCGGCTACTACCCGTCCTACGTGCTGAACGAGTGGGAGCGCCGCGAGTTCAATATCAGGATGGAACCTGGCGACGAAGAGATCCTGCGTGAAGGCGTGTGTGATTACCTCGGCTTCAGCTACTACATGACCAACGCCGTGAAGGCGGAAGGCGGCACGGGCGACGCGCTCTCCGGCTTCCAGGGCAGCGTCCCTAACCCACACGTCAAAGCCTCCGACTGGGGCTGGCAGATTGACCCGGTTGGCCTGCGCTACGCCCTGTGCGAGCTGTACGAACGTTATCAGAAGCCGCTGTTTATCGTTGAAAATGGCTTCGGCGCGTACGACAAAGTGGAAGAAGACGGTTCAATCAATGACGATTACCGCATCGATTACCTGAAGGCGCACGTGGCTGAGCTGATGAAAGCAGTGACCTACGACGGCGTGGATCTAATGGGCTACACCCCGTGGGGCTGCATTGACTGCGTCTCTTTCACCACCGGACAGTACAGCAAGCGCTACGGTTTTATCTACGTGAACAAGCATGACGACGGTACCGGGGATATGTCCCGCTCCCGTAAGAAAAGCTTCAACTGGTACAAAGAAGTTATCGCCAGCAACGGCGAAAACCTCTGATTTAAAGGGCGCTTCGGCGCCCTTCGTATTTTCTGCATCGGCAAAACCTATCTTAACGATAGGCGCCCCCGCGCTTTCTCTTTGATTAGACGCAACTAACCCAGCTCCATCCTTACCCATGATAAAGCCACAAAAATGCTGTGGCTTACGGGTCGCCCCGACTCGTTTTTTATCTCTGGAAAGGATGACGTAATGAGAACAACAACGAAGCTGCTTGCGGCTGCCGCCTGTGTCGGCATCGTCGGCTATTTTGCTCTGGTGGGCTACGTGCATCACCACGATACGGAGCGCTCCGCCCTCCCCGCAACGGCAAAAAATCTTTCGCCCCTGAACGCCAGCATGCTTGGCATCCTCAATGAAAAAGGCTGTGACTACTGCCATACTCCTGCGGCTAAACTGCCCTTTTACGCCACTTTCCCCATAGCGAAACAGCTGATGGAGTATGACATCCAGCACGGCTATAAATCCTTCAATCTGACCGGCGTTCGCGAAAGTCTGCTTGATAACAGCGCCGCGCCGCAAAGCGATCTCAATAAAATCGAATGGGTGATGGAGCACCAGACGATGCCGCCTACACGCTATACCGCGCTGCACTGGTCGGGCCATATGAGCGAGCAGGAACGCGGTAAGGTGCTCGAATGGATTAAAGCCCAGCGCCTGGAACATTATGCCTCTGAGGATATGGCAGAGAATCGCCGTAACGAGCCGGTTCAGCCGATTCCGCGCTCGCTGCCGGTGGACGGTAAGAAGGTCGCGCTGGGGATGCGCCTCTACCACGATCCGCGTCTGTCCGGGGATAACTCAATTTCCTGCGCGCACTGCCACCAGCTCGGCGCGGGCGGCGTGGACGGACGCAAAACCTCGCAGGGCGTGGGAGGGGCGACTGGACCAATCAATGCCCCAACCGTTTATAACGCGACCTTTAACATTGTGCAGTTCTGGGATGGACGTGCCGCCGATCTTCAGGCTCAGGCCGGTGGCCCACCGCTTAACCCAATTGAGATGGCCTCAAAGTCCTGGGACGAAATCACGGATAAGCTGAAGCAGGATCCGATTCTGACCCGCGACTTCACCGCAGTTTATCCGCAGGGATTCTCCGGCTCTTCAATTACCGACGCGATTGCCGAGTTTGAAAAAACGCTGATCACTCCCGATGCCCCGTTCGATAAGTATCTGCGCGGCGATGACAGCGCGCTGACCGGGCAGCAGAAGCATGGCTATGCGCTGTTTAAAGAGAATAAATGCGCTACCTGCCACGGCGGAAAAATTCTGGGCGGTCGCTCCTTCGAGCCGCTGGGGCTGAAAAAAGACTTTGGCTTTGGGGAGATCACCGCCGCCGATATCGGCCGCATGAACGTCACCAATGACGTCCGTGACCGCCTGCGCCAGAAAGTGCCGACGCTGCGCAACGTTGCGTTGACCGCGCCGTACTTCCACCGTGGGGATATCAAAACGCTCGATGAGGCGGTCAAAGAGATGCTGAAATATCAGGTTGGTACGTCGCTGCCGCAGCAGGATGTGGATGATATCGTGGCATTTTTACATACCCTGAACGGGGTTTATACGCCGTATTCAGACAAGTAAACTTAACGCGTCCCGTTTGCTCTGCCTGAACAAACGGGATTTTTTAAACCGGCAGAGCGAAGCGGAAGCAGGCACCGCGCTCTGCTTGTTCCACCAGCGTGATGTCCGTGCCGTGAAGCTGCAGCATCTGGCGGACGATCATCAGCCCTAATCCTCCGACCCGCAGCCGCGACTGGCTGGCAATGGAAGGCCGGACGAACAGCCCCTCTTTCAGCTCCTGCGGCACGCCCGGCCCGTCGTCGCTGACCTGCACCATCACTCTGTCGTCTTCTTTCCACAGTCGGACAGCAACCGTGCCGTGCTCCGGCGCATGGCGGATGGCGTTATCAAGAAGATTAGTCAGCACCCGTTCGATCATCCCCAGATCGGCGTCGATCAGCGGCAATCCCGGCTGAATATCTGCCAGCAGCTGCTGATGGCGGGTTTGCGCCGCCAGCTCAAATTTCTGAAAGACATCCTGCAACAGCTCGCACAAAGAGAAGTGCTCTTTCTGCGGTTTCACCACGCCATACTCCAGACGCGCCAGTTCAAACAGCGACTGCGCCAGGGTTCCCACCTTCTGGCTCTGCGCGAGGGCTATTTCCAGATAGTGCTTTTTATCCGCTTCGGAGAGCGTGGCGGACATGACGGAGAGGCTTTCCAGGTAGCCGTGCAGCGAGGTCAGCGGGGTGCGAAGGTCGTGGGAAATATTGGCGATAAACTCCCGGCGCAGCTGATCCTGGTGGGACAGGCGGTGCCACTGTTCGGCGATACGCCTCGCCATGCCAATGACCCCCTGACGCAGCAGGTTAATTTCGTCCCCCTCTTTTTCTTTGTGTAAAGGAAGAGCCGCCATGGCCTGCATCTCTTTCATGCCGCCCATTTCCAGGGCATGCACCTGACGGGATAGATCGCGCAGCGGACGGGTTATCCAACGGAACGCCAGCCCACCAACAATCAGCCCGAGAAGCGCAACCAGGCTTATGGAAATCAGTACGATTTTGAGCAGCGTGTTATAGCGGGCGTCATCGATCAGGGCGCTGTAATTTTCACCCAGCAGCACCACATAGAGGTAGCCTTTAAGGTGCCCGTCCTGGCGCATCGGGGCCACGCTGAATACTTTCCTGCCATCAGCGCTGCGCGGATCGTCCCCAAAAACGGGAAACTTATGTCCGGCCAACGCGGCCTCAATGGGAGCCAGATCGACTCGCTGACGCTTTATATGACCTTCCGGAGCGGCATCGCCAATAATATGGCCTTCTTTATCAAGAACGTATACCTCAACGCTTGGGTTTACCGCCATCAGATGTTCGAACAGCGTCCGCACCGAGTCATTGTTCAGCCCGTCGTCGTTGAGCAGCGGGTAGCTGTCATTGATGTGCTGCGCCAGGTTGCTGGAAAGCTGCTGGATAACGGCCTGGCTGTATTGCGTGCTGGTTCGCACCTGCATCCAGCCCAGCAGCGCGCAGGAGCTGAGGAGCAACAGGGCAAAAACCAGCGTCAGACGCCGGGAAAGGGAAAGTTTTCGCATGGTTTACTCGCGTGGCTGAGCGGTGAATTTGTAGCCTTTACCCCAGACGGTGCGGATAAAATTCGGTTCCGCCGGGTTTTCTTCAATCTTGATGCGCAGGCGGTTGATGTGCGTGTTAACGGTGTGCTCGTAGCCTTCATGTTCGTAGCCCCAGACCTGATTGAGCAGGTTAAGGCGTGAGAACACCTGGTCCGGGTGTCTGGCAAAGAAATACAGCAGGTCGAATTCCCGTGGCGTCAGCTCCAGCGACTGGTGGTTTAGCTGCACGTCGCGGGCCAGCGGATCGATAGTTAATGGGCCAAAAGCGAGGGTTCCGGCATCCAGCCGCAGGTTCTGGCTCATCGCTTCCTGACGGCGAAAGAGTGCCTTAACGCGCGCCACCAGCTCAAGCATGGAAAACGGCTTGGCGAGATAGTCATCCGCCCCCAGCTCCAGCCCCAGCACCCGGTGCGTTTCACTGGAGCGGGCGCTGATCATGATGATTGGCGTATAGCGGGTCATGGTTCTGGCGAAGCGGCAAATCTCGAGGCCGTCGACGCCCGGCAGCATCAGGTCCAGAATTAACGCATCCCACCCGCCCTGCTTGAGTTTTTCCATGCCTATATTCCCGTCTGCGGCGTGGGTTATCGCAAACCCCTCCTCCCGCAGGTGTAACTGCAAAAGCTCGGCAATATTTTCATCGTCTTCCACGATAAGCAGCTTTTTTTCCTGACTCACTTCTTTACCCCCACACGCGCACATTGTGAAAGTTTACACAACTTGCAGCAGAGAAGTTGTCACATTTTATTTAACTTTGCGTGAGGCATTGGGGAATAAATTTGGCCAATACTGGCTTCATCGAATCAACAGGAAGCAGCGCGATGAACAGGAAAATATTTCACCACACGTCGAAAGTTGTTCATCCCCTGTGGCTGCGGCTGTGCCACTGGCTGAATGCCCTGGCTATGCTGATTATGGTCACCAGCGGCTGGCGAATATATAACGCCTCTCCGCTTTTTAATTTTCATTTTATGAATGAGTTAACGTTAGGCGGCTGGCTGGGAGGCGCGCTGCAATGGCATTTCGCCGGTATGTGGCTGTTTGGCATTAACGGCTTATTTTATCTTTTAATGAATTCGTTCAGCGGCCGCTTCAAACGGAAATACTGGCCGCTGTCGCCAAAAGAATTTATTAAAGATTTGCTGGCGGCCCTGCGTGGAAAATTATCCCATGCGGATCTCAGCCATTACAACATGGTGCAAAAAGCCGCTTATTTATTCGTGATGATAGATAGCATCGTCCTGGTATTGTCAGGCCTGGTTATCTGGAAATCCGTTCAGTTTCCACTTTTAAGAGAATTATTGGGTGGCTATGACACCGCGCGCTTTATTCACTTCTATGCAATGAGCGCCATGGTCGGCTTTGTTGTCATCCACATCGTGATGGTTGCGTTAGTCCCGCGCACATTACTTGCCATGATTCGCGGACGTTAAGGAAACGATCATGAGTGATGAAAAAGAGATCCTGAAAGAGGCGCAGCAGCAGATTAATAAACAGCTCTCAACGGAAGGCCGACGCCGTTTTTTAAAGCAGGGGCTGACGCTGGGTGGGCTGGTGATGCTTACGGGCTGCGACATTAGCGACAGCCAGCAGGTCGAAACAACGCTGGGTTCGATTTCTCGTTTTAACGACCGCGTGCAGGCCTGGCTGTTTAACAGCAACGACCTGGCACCCGTCTATCCGGAATCGATGATGACCAGGCCCTTCCCGTTTAACGCCTTTTATAGCGAAGACGAGGCGCCGGATATCAACGGGGACGATTACCGCCTGGAAATTGCCGGGATGGTGGCGGACAAACGCCCATGGACGCTGCCACAGCTGTATCAGATGGCGCAGGTCAGCCAGGTGACACGACACATCTGCGTGGAAGGCTGGAGCGCGATTGGCAAATGGGGCGGCGTACCGTTTTCTTTATTCCTGAAGGGGATTGGCGCTGACCTGAATGCAAAATATGTCAGTTTTAAATGTGCGGATAATTATTACACCAGCATTGATATGGCTACGGCACTGCATCCACAAACGATTATCGCTTTAACCTACGACGGCAAAATTCTGCCGCGTAAATATGGCTATCCGATGAAATTAAGGATGCCCACAAAGTTAGGCTACAAGAACCCGAAGCATATTCAGGTTATTGAAGTCACTAATCGCTACCCCGGCGGTTACTGGGAAGACCAGGGCTATAACTGGTTCGGCGGTAGCTAATGTAATCTCTCGACCCTCACGTAAGAAATAAGGAAATACCGATGAAAAAATTCTATGCAATGATGATGTGTTCCGCTCTGGCATTAGGTATGGCTGGCGCAAGCGCCGCGGATAGCATGACCAAAGACAGTATGTCGAAGGACAATATGGGCATGTCCCACGACTGCGGAAAAGACGGCATGAAAAAAGACTGCATGTCGAAGGATTCAATGTCGAAAGACGGTATGCACAAAGACGGCATGAGCAAAGATTCCATGTCGAAAGACGGTATGAGCAAGGACTCAATGTCTAAAGACTCTATGTCGAAAGACGATATGAAGAAGAACTAACAGTTTTGCAGTCTGGATAACTCCCCGTAGGCTCTGACATGGTTATCCAGGCTGCTTTTTTATTTCCCGCCCGCCTCGCGAATGGTATTCACCACCTCGTCTGCGGCCTGCTTATTGCGCTGGTAATTAACGACAACCTTATAGCCTGTTTCTGCCAGCAGGATGGCGGTGGCTCTGCCAATCCCCCGGCTGCCGCCGGTGACTAATGCTACTGCCATATCCCCTCCCCGCTAAACAATTTTGTTGGATGACGCTCTGCTTCTCCAATCTACAAAACCTCGCGTCATCCCATAAGGCTACTAATATTCGCTCATCGGCACGCAGGAGCAGAACAGGTTACGGTCGCCGTAAACGTCATCGAGACGCTTCACGGTCGGCCAGTACTTGTTGCTGTGGCCTGCCGGGAAGACGGCCAGCTCGCGGGTGTACGGATGCGCCCAGTCAGCAACGATTTCGTCCTGCGTGTGCGGTGCGTTAACCAGCGGGTTATCTTCCAGCGGCCATTCCCCACGCGCTACGCGGTCGATTTCGGTGCGGATGGTCAGCATCGCGTCGATGAAGCGGTCCAGCTCCAGCTTGCTCTCTGATTCCGTTGGTTCAACCATCAGCGTACCCGCGACCGGGAAGGACATGGTCGGCGCGTGGAAGCCAAAGTCGATCAGACGCTTGGCGATATCCAGCTCGCTGATGCCGGTCTCTTCTTTCAGCGGACGGATATCCAGAATACATTCGTGCGCCACGCGGCCGTTCGCCCCGGTATAAAGCACCGGGAAGGCAGACTGCAGGCGGCTGGCAATGTAGTTGGCGTTCAGGATTGCGACCTGGCTCGCCTTCTTCAGCCCTTCTGCACCCATCATGCGGATGTACATCCAGCTGATCGGCAGAATCGAGGCGCTGCCGAACGGTGCCGCAGAAACCGCGCCCTGCTGGGTCAGCATCTCTTCGATCTGCACCACGCTGTGGCCCGGTACAAACGGTGCCAGGTGCGCTTTCACGCCGATTGGCCCCATGCCCGGACCGCCGCCGCCGTGTGGGATACAGAAGGTTTTGTGCAGGTTGAGGTGCGAAACGTCCGCGCCGATAAAGCCCGGCGAGGTGATGCCCACCTGCGCATTCATGTTCGCGCCGTCCAGATAAACCTGGCCGCCGTACTGATGAACGATCTGGCAGACTTCGCGGATCGTCTCTTCATATACGCCGTGGGTGGACGGGTAGGTCACCATGATACAGGAGAGCGCATCGCCCGCCTGCTCTGCCTTCGCGCGCAGATCCTGCAGATCGATGTTGCCCTGCCTGTCGCAGGCCACGACGATAACATCCATGCCAGCCATTTGCGCTGACGCCGGGTTGGTGCCGTGCGCAGAGCTCGGGATCAGGCAAAGGTTACGGCCCGCTTCGTTGCGGCTTTCGTGATAACGACGGATAGCCAACAGGCCCGCGTATTCGCCTTGTGCGCCAGAGTTTGGCTGCATGCAGAGCGCGTCATAGCCGGTCAGCTTCACCAGCCAGTCGGACAGCTGGGCGATCATCTGGTGGTAGCCTTCCGCCTGGTTTGCCGGGCAGAACGGGTGCAGTTCAGCGAATTCAGGCCAGGTGATAGGGATCATTTCCGCCGCGGCGTTCAGCTTCATGGTGCAGGAGCCGAGGGGGATCATCGCCTGGTTCAGCGCCAGATCTTTGCGCTCCAGGGAGTGCATATAGCGCATCATCTCGGTTTCGCTGTGGTAGCGATTAAACACCGGATGGGTCAGGATTTCGTCCTCGCGCAGCATCGCTGCCGGGATCGAGAGGCTGTCGCCCGCAACGTCCTGGTCCAGCTTGTCGATATCCAGACCATGGTTATCGCCCAGCAGCACGGTGAACAGCGCCTGCACGTCTTCACGGGTGGTCGCTTCATCGAGCGTAATGCCTACCGCGTTCAGGATATCGCTGCGCAGGTTAATCTCGTGCGCTTCAGCACGCGCCAGCACCGCAGCTTTGTCAGCCACTTCCACGCACAGCGTGTCGAACCAGTGCTTATGGCGCAGCGTGAGCCCGCCTTTTTGCAGGCCTGCGGCCAGAATATCGGTCAGACGGTGGATGCGGCCAGCAATGCGTTTCAGGCCAGCCGGACCGTGGAAGACGGCATACAGGCTGGCAATGTTCGCCAGCAGGACCTGAGAAGTACAAATGTTGGAGTTCGCTTTCTCACGGCGGATGTGCTGCTCGCGAGTCTGCATCGCCATGCGCAGCGCGGTGCGGCCCGCAGCATCGCGGGATACGCCGATAATACGGCCAGGCATGGAACGTTTGAATTCATCGCGGGCGGCGAAGAAGGCTGCATGTGGGCCACCGTAGCCCATCGGCACGCCGAAGCGTTGTGCGGAGCCAAACACGATGTCCGCGCCCTGCTTGCCCGGGGCGGTTAGCAGCACCAGCGACATAAAGTCTGCGGCTACGCTCACCACAACCTTGCGCTGTTTCAGTTCCAGGATCAGCGCGCTGTAGTCATGCACTTCGCCAGTGGTGCCAACCTGCTGCAGCAGCACGCCGAAGACGTCCTGATGATCCAGCACTTTTGCCGCATCATCGACAATGACTTCAAAGCCGAACGTTTCCGCGCGGGTGCGAACCACGTCCAGCGTCTGCGGATGGATATCGGCCGCGACAAAGAAACGGTTGGCATTCTTTAACTTGCTGACGCGCTTTGCCATCGCCATGGCTTCTGCGGCGGCGGTAGCTTCATCCAGCAGGGAGGCGGAGGCGATGTCCAGCCCGGTCAGGTCCAGCGTCACCTGCTGGTAGTTCAGCAGTGCTTCCAGACGGCCCTGAGAGACTTCCGGCTGGTACGGCGTGTAGGCGGTGTACCAGCCTGGGTTTTCAAGCATGTTACGCAGGATCACCGGCGGCGTTTGCACCGCGGTATAACCCATTCCGATATACGTTTTGAAGCGCTTATTGCGGCTGGCAATGGCTTTCAGCTCCGCCAGCGCGGCGTATTCAGTGGCGGCTTCGCCAACCTGCGGCGGCTGGGCGAGCTGAATATCGGCCGGAACAATTGTGGAGATAAGATCGTTTAACGAGCTCGCGCCCACGGCTTCCAGCATCTCGTGCTGTTGCTGCGCGGAGGGGCCAATGTGACGGTCGATAAACGCTTCGTGATTCTCTAGGCTACGTAAGGACTGGGTCATGAGCGGTGATTCCTGAAACATGCGGAACTTTAGCGGTGGATGGCGCTGCGCTTATCCACCCTACAAAACCAGATTGGGTGATAAATCGTAGGGCGGGTAAGCTTTGCGTCACCCGCCGAATTTTTTACTCGTCTAACAGCGCTTCGTACGCCGCAGCGTCCAGCAGGCCGTCCAGCTCGGACTCGTCGCTGGCTTTGATTTTGAAGATCCAGCCGCCTGCGTACGGCTCGCTGTTCACCAGCTCCGGGGTCCCTTCCAGCTCGCTGTTCACGGCGATGATTTCACCGCTGATTGGCGCGTAGATGTCGGACGCAGCTTTTACGGATTCAGCCACGGCGCAGTCGTCGCCGGTGCTGACCGTAGAGCCCACTTCCGGCAGGTCCACGAAAACCATATCGCCCAGCAGTTCCTGCGCGTGTTCGGTAATCCCGACGGTGTAAGAGCCATCGGCTTCTTTACGCAGCCATTCATGTTCTTTGCTGTATTTCAGTTCGTTAGGCACATTGCTCATTATTCTTACCCTCTATCAAGATTTACTGCGCGACGGGTTTTCCGGCGCGAACAAAAACAGGTTTAGTGACTTTTACCGGCATTTCACGGTTGCGGATCTGCACGATGGCCGTATCGCCAATGCCCGCCGGAACGCGCGCCAGCGCAATGCTGTAGCCAAGCGTCGGCGAAAATGTCCCGCTGGTGATGATCCCTTCGCAAACGTTGCCGGACTCGTCGGTAAAATGAACCGGCAGCTCATTACGCAGCACGCCCTTTTCGGTCATGATCAGGCCAACCAGCTTGTCGGTGCCTTTTTCGCGCTGCGCTTCAAGGGCTTCACGGCCAATGAAATCACGGTCGGCAGGCTCCCAGGCAATGGTCCAGCCCATGTTTGCTTCAAGCGGGGAGATCCCCTCGTCCATCTCCTGGCCGTACAGGTTCATACCCGCTTCCAGACGCAGCGTATCGCGCGCGCCCAGGCCGCATGGCTTGACGCCCGCTTCCACCAGGTGCGCCCAGAACTCTGCGGCCTTCTCGTTTGGCATCGCAATTTCATAGCCCGCTTCACCGGTATAGCCGGTGGTGGCGATAAACAAATCGCCCGTCTGCACGCCAAAGAACGGCTTCATTCCCTCCACCGCTTTGCGCTGCTCTTCGCTGAAGAGCTTTGCCGCTTTAGCCTGGGCGTTTGGCCCCTGCACGGCAATCAGGGAAAGGTCGTCTCGCACGGTGACTTCAACGGCGTACGGCTCGGCATGCTGGGTGATCCACTCAAGGTCTTTTTCGCGGGTCGCGGAGTTCACCACCAGGCGGAAATAGTCTTCGGTGAGAAAATAGATAATCAGATCGTCGATAACGCCACCGGAGGCGGTCAGCATCCCGGTGTAGAGGGCTTTGCCCGGCTGGGTCAGTTTGGCGACGTCGTTGGCGACTAAATAGCGCAGGAATTCGCGGGTGCGGCTGCCGTGTAAATCGACGATGGTCATATGGGAAACATCGAACATGCCCGCATCGGTACGTACCGCGTGGTGCTCGTCAATCTGCGAGCCGTAGTGCAGCGGCATCATCCAGCCATGGAAGTCCACCATGCGCGCGCCGCAGAGATTGTGCTGTTCAAATAAAGGGGTCTGTTGAGCCATCTTTTCCTCTTTAACCATCTGGTTTGCACGGCGCTTTTACGCCCTGCCGTCCGTCAGACGTAACCCGGCATCACCGCCGTTAAAGGCGCGACGCAAACGTTACCTTATCGCCTGAACTTACCACTGATATGCCCCGTAAACCATAAGGGGAAACCGGTCATTGCATTAGCTTATGACCAAAACAGGCGAAGCAGCATGCAGAGTATTCAACTGGAAAAATGCGAGGCAGTACGCATAAACCGGAAGTGTTTTCGAAGGAATTTAGAGTTAGCTAACATTTACGACCATTACAGAAACAAATTCACTACATGAATAAAAACATGTCATTAAAAAAAGTAATCCGAAATTTGGCCTGAGATTAGAATTTTTCAAACGAGAGGCGGGGTTCCCTTCCCGGTGTCGGGAAGGAAAATGTGACTGGGTTAACGCTATTGTTTAACGAAGCCAGGCGGGCAGATCCTGCAGCCCCATCGCCTGACGAACGAGCTGCGGCTTAACGCCGGGCAGGGTATCGGCAAGCTTCAGGCCGATATCACGCAGCAGCTTTTTGGCCGGATTGCTGCCCGCGAACAGATCGCGGAAGCCCTGCATGCTTGCCAGCATCATAGCGGCACTGTGCTTACGGCTGCGTTCGTAGCGGCGCAGATACAGATACTGGCCGATGTCTTTGCCTTCACGGTGCAGGCGACGAACTTCATCAATCAGCTCGGCGGCATCCATAAAGCCGAGGTTCACTCCCTGCCCGGCCAGCGGATGAATGGTATGGGCAGCGTCGCCCACCAGCGCAAGGCGGTGCGCCGCGAAGCTGCGGGCGTAGCGCCCCGTCAGCGGGAAGACCTGCCGTTCGCTCTCAACGCGGCACAACCCAAGATGCATATCAAAGGCTACGCTCAGCGCCTGATTAAACTCCTCATCCGTTGCCTGCTGCATACGCTCCGCTTCCTGCGGCGGCAGCGACCAGACAATCGAGCACAGATGCGGATCGGACAGCGGCAGGAAGGCCAGAATGCCCTCGCCGTGGAAGACCTGGCGCGCCACGGCCTGATGCGGCTCGGCGGTACGGATAGTGGCCACCAGCCCGTGGTGACGGTAATCCCAGAATGTCAGCGGAATATCCGCCTGCTTGCGCAGCCATGAGTTGGCACCGTCGGCCCCGATAACCAGGCGTGCGGTCAGCATCGCCCCATCTTTCAGGGTGATGAACGCTTCGTTTTCACCCCAGGCAACCTGCTGTAGCTCAGCGGGAGCCATCAGCGTGACGTCCGCGCACTGTTCGGCGCGCTGCCACAAAGCCTGATGAATAACTGCGTTTTCAATAATGTGGCCCAGGTGGCTGAAACCGTAGGTTTTATCGTCGAAATCGATTTTTCCGAAGCTGTCCTGGTCCCAGACCGCCATGCCGTGATACGGCGCTGCGCGGCGGGCAATCTGCGGCCACGCACCCAGGTGGGCCAGCAGCTTTTCGCTGGCAGCGTTTATGGCCGACACTCGCAGGGCGGGAGGTGCATCTGGTGCAGGAGGCTGCGGTAGATGATTCTCCAGCACGGCCATGCGCAGGCCGCTGCCCTGCAAACCACAGGCAACCGCCAGACCCACCATGCCGCCACCAACAATCGCCACATCAACGCTTTGCAAATTGATTCTCCTTTAACGCGCAACCCAACCGAGGGTCCGCTGTGCCAGCACGTCTCGTGCCGGAGTAAAATGTTCCATCGCCATCAGGCCCAGATTACGGCCAACGACCAGCGGCGCCCAGTGGTTAGCAAACAGCTGCACCAGGCCATCGGTGACGCCGATGGTTGCCGCTTTATCTGCGCTTCGGCGCTGCTGATAATCAGCCAGCACGGGATAGCTGCCGGGATCGAGCTGCGCCTGATGTGCGGCGCTCAGGGTTTCTGCGAGCGACATGACATCGCGCAGGCCGAGGTTAAAGCCCTGCCCGGCAATGGGATGCAGAGTTTGTGCGGCGTTGCCGACCAGCGCCACGCGATGCGAAACAGATTGCGTGGCGGTGGTCAGCGCCAGCGGGTAAATATTGCGCGCGCCCGCATGGGTGATTCGCCCCAGGCGCCAGCCGAAGGCGCGCTGTAGCTCGTTGCAGAAACGCTCGTCGCTCCAGCTTTTTACTTCTTCCAGCGCATCCTGAGGATGGCACCAGACCAGCGAGCAGCGCCCGTCGGACATCGGCAACATGGCCAACGGACCATGCCCGGTAAAGCGTTCAAAGGCCCGGCCGTTGTGCGGCAGAGCGGTAGTGACGTTGGCGATAGCCGCAATCTGCTGATAATCCTGCTGCTGCCAGACGATGCCGCACTGCGCCGCAAGCGCGGAACGGGAGCCGTCTGCTGCGACGAGCAGTTTGCCTTCCAGCACCGTTCCGCTGTCCAGCGTTACGCTTACCCCGCGTTCATCACGCGTAAAGGAGGATACTCGCTCCGGGCAGTGTAATGTCACGCCCGGCGCTTTACGCAGCAGGGCAAACAGACGCTGGCCGACATCGTGCAGCTCAACCACCTGGCCTAAAGCGCCAATCTGATAATCTTCCGCTTCGAGCGTCACAAACCCTGCGTGCCCGCGATCGCTCACGTGCACGGTGGTAATTGCCGTGGCGCAGTCAGAAATCGCAGGCCAGACGCCGATGCGGGTCAACTGCTGACAGGTACCCTGAGCGAGAGCAATTGCCCGGGCGTCAAAACCCGGATGGGCTACAGAGTCTGGTTCAGTGGCTTCGACAAGGTGCACCGGGAGCTTTCCCCCGGTCATCTTTGAGATAGCCAGCGCGAGGGTTGCGCCGGTCATGCCCCCGCCGACGATAATCACGCTCATAGCTGACGTGCCGTCGCCATCAGCGCTTCAATATCATCCGCAGATTTCACCACGCTCGCCGTCAGGTTTTCGTTGCCGTCTTCGGTGATGAGAATGTCATCTTCAATACGAATGCCGATGCCGCGATACTCCGCAGGCACATCCGCATCCGGTGCGATATACAGCCCCGGCTCAACGGTGATAACCATGCCGGGTTCCAGCACGCGGGAACGATCCGGGCCGTAAGCCCCCACGTCGTGAACGTCCAGGCCAAGCCAGTGGCTGAGGCCGTGCATGAAGAACTGGCGGTGAGCGTTATCAGCTATCAGCTGTTCGACTTCACCTTTCAGAATGCCAAGCTTCACCAGTCCCTGGACCATAATGCGGATAACCTCGCCGGTCACTTCCTGCATGGAAGTCCCCGGGCGGTAGAGCTTAAGCGCCGTCTCAAGGGATTCAAGAACGATGTTATAGATAGCGCGCTGTGGCGCACTGAACTTGCCGTTCACCGGGAAGGTGCGGGTGATATCCCCCGCGTACCCTTTGTATTCGCATCCGGCGTCAATCAGCACCAGCTCGCCGTCGCGCATTTCACATTCGTTTTCGGTGTAGTGCAGAATACAGCCGTTCTCACCGCTGCCAACGATAGTGTTATAGGATGGGAAGCGCGCGCCGTGGCGGCTGAATTCATGAAGAATTTCCCCTTCCAGCTGATATTCGAACATGCCCGGGCGGCACTTTTCCATCGCACGGGTATGGGCCAGCGCGGTGATCTCACCGGCCCGGCGCATCACGGCAATTTCTTCATCGGATTTAAACAGGCGCTGCTCGTGGACCCACGGGCGCCAGTCGGTCAGCGTGGCGGGAGCACTCAGGTTTTGCCGAGAGCCACGGCGC
This sequence comes from Dryocola clanedunensis, assembly GCF_038405435.1. Taxonomy (GTDB): domain Bacteria; phylum Pseudomonadota; class Gammaproteobacteria; order Enterobacterales; family Enterobacteriaceae; genus Dryocola; species Dryocola clanedunensis_A. The sequence continues at coordinate 264,732 of NZ_JBBYHZ010000001.1, forward strand.
AGCTTATCGAGCGCGGTAAAGACGATGGCATCCGCATACGCATGTTCGCCCTGAGCGTGATAAACCACGTCCAGGCCGTTGAGCAACTGATGCAGCTGCTCGTCAATTTCAGAAAATGCCAGCGCACGATCCACTGCCAGTTTTTCCGGCGCGGCTTCCTGACCAAGACGACGACCAAACCAGATTTCCGCGGTCTTATCGCGCAGCCGGTTGAACAGCACGCTGTGGTTGTGGGTCTCATCGCTTTTGATAAGCACCAGTACCGCTTCGGGTTCGTTAAACCCGGTGAAGTACCAGAAATCGCTGTTCTGGCGGTACGGATATTCACTGTCCGCACTGCGCGTCGCCTCGGGAGCCGCAAAAATTAGCGCGGCGCTGGCCGGAGCCATTTTCGCCAGTAGCGCCTGGCGGCGACGGAGAAATTCCTGCTGATTCATCACACCTCCTGAGACAAAATTTTAGTGGAGCGTCGGCTTGCGCACTTCTGGTGCCGTTGGCATCGGACGGGTAAAGGTGTCGTGGCACAGCAGTGCGGCAACCCGCACGTACTCGACGATCTCTTCGAGGGACATTTCCAGCTCTTCCTGATCTTCGTCTTCGTCATAGCCGAGCTGGGCGATGTTGCGCAGATCGTCGATGGCTTCACCTGTTTCGCCGGTCACCTTATCAAGTTTAGGCTGGGTGACGCCCAGGCCAAGCAGGAAATGGTTAACCCAGCCGGCCAGCGCGTCAGCACGGTCAAAAACCGTGGTTTCGTCGCCGTCCGGCAGGTAAAGCTGAAACATAAAACCGTCGTCTTCCAGCGCATCGCCAGTCGCGCCGTGCATCTGGCGCAGGCTGTCGGCAAGGTTCTGGCTGAAGGCCAGGCCTTCGTTGGTCAGGTCGTGGAGCAGCGTTTGCCAACTGGTGTCTTTGTTGCCGCCACACAGCATTCCGCTGATCAGGCCGTGCATTTCTGCAGGCGTCAGGCCCACACCTTGTTGGTTCAAAAGTTGGCTTACGGCGTCGTAGCCAGGCATTGCGTTCTGTATAGACATGCGCATTCGTCATCGTTGGCAGAGAGAGTTCATGTTATGCTACCACCAGGGACCTCGAGGCACCAGAAAAGGGCTTGTATCTTCATAACGGGGTAGCTATAGTGACGCCCCTTTCGTGGCCTGGCACAGGTTGGCGGAAGGCAGGCGAGTTAACAGCAGGAAGGTGGCATGTCTGCACAACCAGTCGATATCCAAATTTTCGGTCGTTCATTGCGCGTGAATTGTCCGCCTGAACAACAGGATGCGTTGAATCAGGCCGCAGATGAGCTGAATCAGCGGTTGCAAGATTTAAAAGTTCGCACTAGAGTCACAAATACTGAGCAGTTAGTTTTCATCGCGGCACTGAACATTTGCTACGAGCTGACTCAGGAAAAATCGAAAACCCGTGACTACGCTGCCAACATGGAGCAGCGTATCAAAATGTTACAGCAGACCATTGAACAAGCCTTACTTGAACAGGGTCGCATAACAGAAAGACAGGGTCCAAATTTTGAATAACGCTTCGCAGTTGTCTATGGTAGAGTAACTGTGAAGTACAAAATTCTCTGAGATGTTTGCAAGCGGGCCAGTCCCCTGAGCCGATATTTCATACCACAAGAATGTGGTGCTCCACCGTCGGTGAGCATGCTCGGTCCGTCCGAGAAGCCTGATGACAGTGACGCTGCATTCACCTTGAACCAAGGGTTCAAGGGTTACAGCCTGCGGCGGCATCTCGGAGATTCCCTCTTTCTACCTGGTCATTTCATATGACACAACGTTCCTTAAGTTCTACACCCCATTTTGCCTCACAGCTTCGCGCTGAAATTCGCCAGACCATACGGCAAAGACGCCGCTCCATTACGGATTCCGAACAGCATATTTTCGCCCAACGGGCCGCTTCACGCATGCTGGCATACCCACCGGTAATAAAGGCAAAAAGCGTCGCGGTGTTTTTGTCGTTCGACGGCGAGCTGGATACAGATCCCTTGATTCGTGCTCTGTGGCAGGCCGGTAAGTCCGTATATCTCCCCGTTCTGCACCCTTTCAGCAAAAGCAGCCTGCTGTTTTTACGCTATGACAAAGACAGCCATCTGGTTATGAACAGGCTGAAAATCCTTGAGCCAAAGCTCGACGTGCGCAACGTGCTGCCGCTGGACAGGCTGGACGTGCTGGTAACGCCGCTGGTCGCGTTTGACGAACAGGGGCAACGGTTGGGCATGGGCGGAGGATTTTACGACAGGACGCTACAGAACTGGCAGCGGCATGGCCTGTGGCCGGTTGGTCTGGCACATGATTGCCAGCAGGTTCCGGCTTTACCAGCGGAGGAGTGGGATATTCCGTTACCGGCGGTTGTCACGCCCTCCCGGCTGTGGGAATGGTAAAAAAGAGGGTGGTGCATTCGCTTATCCGCCCTACGAACAGCAACGAATGCAGGGCGGAAAAGCGCCAGCGTCATCCACCGGCAGAGTTAAATCAGTAAAGCAGACGGGCGCGGATTGTCCCCGGAATCGCCTTCATAGACTTCAGCGCGGCTTCGGCAACATCTTCAGCAGCATCAATATCGATGACCACGTAACCCATATGCGGCGTGGTTTGCAGGAACTGGGCGGCAATGTTGATGCCCTGCTCGGCAAAGATCTGGTTGAGCGCGGTCAGAATCCCCGGGCGGTTCTCGTGGATGTGCAGCAGGCGGCTTGTTGTCCCGCTATGCAGCGGCAGGGAAACCTCCGGGAAATTCACCGCAGACAGCGTTGAGCCGTTGTCAGAATACTTCGCAAGTTTACCCGCCACTTCCAGACCGATATTCTCCTGCGCTTCCTGAGTTGAGCCGCCAATGTGCGGCGTCAGGATCACGTTATCGAACTCGCACAGCGGCGACACAAACGGATCGCTGTTGGTTGCCGGTTCGGTCGGGAAAACGTCGATTGCGGCACCGGCCAGATGCTTACGCGCCAGCGCATCGCAAAGCGCCGGGATATCGACAACCGTACCGCGAGCGCAGTTGATCAGCAGCGCACCCGGCTTCATCAGCGCCAGTTCGTCGGCACCAATCATATTCTTAGTGGATGCGTTCTCAGGCACGTGCAGGCTGACCACGTCGCTCATGTTGAGCAGGTCGGACAGATGCTGCACCTGCGTGGCGTTACCCAGCGGCAGCTTGTTTTCAATATCGTAGAAGAAGACGTTCATCCCCAGCGATTCGGCCAGAATGCCAAGCTGGGTGCCGATGTGGCCGTAACCGATAATCCCCAGCTTCTTGCCACGGGCTTCATAAGAGCCGACCGCAACTTTATTCCACACGCCACGGTGCGCTTTCGCGTTGGCTTCCGGTACGCCGCGCAGTAAAAGCAGCAGCTGGCCAAGCACCAGTTCAGCAACAGAGCGCGTGTTGGAGAATGGCGCGTTGAATACCGGCACGCCGCGTTTAGCCGCCGCATCCAGGTCAACCTGGTTAGTGCCGATACAGAAGCAGCCGACCGCAACCAGCTTTTCAGCCGCCGCAAGAATGTCTTCAGTCAGGTTGGTACGGGAACGTAAGCCGATGAAATGGGCATCACGGATGGCTTCTTTAAGCGCATCGCTGTCCAGCGCGCCTTTGTGATACTCGATGTTGGTGTAGCCTGCCGCGCGAAGATTATCGACCGCCTTCTGGTGTACACCTTCCACCAGCAGGAATTTAATTCTGTCTTTTTCGAGTGATACTTTTGCCATTTCCCGACCCTATTTAGCTAGCTGTGTTGTACTGCCTGTAAGTTACCCTTCTGTCAAAATATCAAAATCTACGCTATGGGCAATATGAACGATTGCGTCAGCGGGCAGGCGGGAGAGAAATAAGCGGCAGGAGTTAGCACAAAATGCTGGCGGCGTGGGAGAACCAGGAATGAAGCACAGGTGGTTTACAGGAATGTGACATATGTCACCAAATTTGCCGTTAAAATAAATTGTCAGAATTTAAACGGATTTTTGGGGCGCAGCGTGCGCCCCGGTCAGATCATTTTACGATGGTTTTCACGCCGTCCGCCGTGCCGATCAGCGCAACGTCCGCGCCTCGGTTAGCAAACAGGCCGACGGTCACCACGCCCGGCAGGCCGTTAATCGCATTTTCCAGCGCGATCGGGTCGATGATGCTCAGGCCATAGACGTCAAGAATGATGTTGCCGTTGTCGGTTACCACGCCCTGACGGTACTCCGGGCGGCCGCCCAGCTTGACCAGCTCGCGAGCGACGCAGCTGCGGGCCATGGGAATCACTTCTACAGGCAGCGGGAAGTTGCCGAGGACATCAACCTGCTTGGAGGCGTCGGCGATGCAGATGAACCTCTCGGCAACGGAAGCGATGATCTTTTCACGGGTCAGCGCTGCACCACCGCCTTTAATCATCTGCATCTGGCCGTTAATTTCGTCCGCGCCGTCCACATAGATGCCCAGAGAATCAACTTCGTTAAGGTCGAAGACGGTAATGCCCAGGCTCTTCAGCTTAGCGGTGGAGGCATCGGAGCTGGATACCGCGCCATCAATCTGGTGTTTGATGGTGCCCAGAGCGTCAATAAAGTGTGCGGCGGTTGAGCCTGTGCCCACGCCAACGATGGTGCCCGGCTGCACGTACTGGAGCGCTGCCCAACCCACTGCTTTTTTCAGTTCATCCTGCGTCATGGTTATTTGCCTGTGCTGTGAAAACTGACGCGCATTATAGAGCAACCGCCGTGGGATTGTCCCCGACGATGGGAGAACTCATCCGATCTTTGTGGATTTGGTCTGGATTGAGGGCAAATTTATGTCATAGTGCTGGCAAAGCAAAAACAGAGGTCAGCAACAACAATGAAACGCCCGGACTACAGAACGCTACAGGCGCTGGATGCGGTTATTCGTGAACGAGGGTTTGAGCGCGCGGCGCAGAAGCTGTGCATCACACAATCCGCGGTGTCACAGCGCATCAAGCAACTGGAAAATATGTTCGGCCAGCCATTGTTAGTGCGCACCGTTCCGCCACGCCCGACCGAGCAGGGACAGAAACTGCTGGCGTTACTGCGTCAGGTGGAGCTGCTGGAAGAAGAGTGGCTTGGCGATGAGCAAACCGGTTCCACGCCTCTGCTGCTGTCGCTGGCGGTGAACGCCGACAGCCTGGCAACCTGGCTGCTGCCCGCGCTGGCGCCGGTGCTGGCCGACTCCCCTATCCGCCTGAATCTGCAGGTTGAAGATGAAACCCGTACCCAGGAACGCCTGCGTCGCGGCGAAGTGGTCGGGGCCGTATCCATTCAACCCCAGCCGCTACCGAGCTGCCTGGTTGATAAATTAGGCGCGCTTGATTATCTGTTCGTTGGCTCGAAAGATTTTGCCGCTCGCTACTTCCCGAACGGCGTCACGCGTTCCGCCCTGCTCAAAGCGCCAGCCGTCGCCTTTGACCATCTTGACGATATGCACCAGGCCTTTTTACAACAGAACTTCGATCTGTCGCCGGGCAGCGTGCCTTGCCACATCGTGAACTCGTCGGAAGCCTTTGTGCAGCTGGCTCGCCAGGGCACCACCTGCTGCATGATCCCGCATCTGCAAATCGAAAGGGAGCTGAACAGCGGCGAGCTGATTGACCTGACGCCGGGCCTGATGCAGCGGCGTATGCTGTACTGGCACCGGTTTGCGCCGGAAAGCAGAATGATGCGCAACGTCACGGACGCGCTGCTGGAGTACGGACACCGGGTGCTGCGCCAGGACGCTGAATAGAAAAAGGCCGCTTATATTAGCGGCCTTTTTTATTGGATGGCGCTTACGCTTATCCAACCTACTCTTTATTAATTACTTCGCAGCTTCGTTCTGAGCGCGGTCCAGCTCAAACACCACGTCTACCTGATCGTCAAACTGAATGGTCTGCTGATCGTAAGTATCCTGCGCGGATACAGGCGCTGCGGCATCGGCCTTCATCATCCGTACCATTGGCGCGGGCTGATAGTTAGAAACGTGATAGCGCACGCTGTAGACCTGACCCAGCTTGCTGTTAAAGCCTTCGGCCAACAGTTTTGCCTGACGGGTCGCGTCGCTAATCGCTTCTTTACGCGCCTTGTCTTTGTACTGCTCAGGATCCGCAACGCCCAGTGAGACGGAGCGGATTTCGTTCAGGCCAGCCTTCAGGGCACCGTCCAGCAGCTCGTTCATTTTGTCGAGCTTGCGCAGGGTCACTTCCACCTGGCGCACGGCACGGTAGCCTTTCAGCTGCGTTTTGCCGTCTTTCAGGTATTCGTATTCCGGCTGGGTGCGCAGGTTAGCCGCATTGATATCCTTCTTCTCAACGCCGCTCTGCTGCAGGAATGTCAGGTACTGCGCAACGCGGTCATCAGCCTGTTTTTTTGCTGAGGCCGCATCTTTGGCGGAGACGTTTACTTCGATAGCGAGCGTGGCAATATCAGGAACGGCATCGACGCTGGCGGTGCCGGACGTGACGATATGCGGACCGTTTGGCAGCTCGTCGGCCAGCGCCGGTAGCGTACCAAATCCTACTAAAGCGGCTAATGCCAGGGTTTTAAACTTCACTGTAATTCCTCCATGCTACGTTCCACTGTCATTGCGCCCGACAGGGTCGCGGGCGTATGGCAGCAAGCTTAGCCTGGAATGGTAACTTGTCTATCGGATAAAGGCCAATTAACCCATCAGCGAGCGGATGTGCTGAACCCCATCCCACGCCAGCTGGGAAGCGATAAACCACATCACCACGCCCACTACGCCGTTGATAATACGCTGCGCTTTGGCCGTCCGCAGGCGCGGCGCAAGCCACGCGGCGAGGATCGCCAGTCCATAGAACCACAGAATCGACGCGCTGATCGTTCCCAGTGCAAACCAGCGTTTTGGCTCGGCGGCCAGCTGCCCGCCAAGGCTGCCCAGCACGACGAAGGTGTCGAGATAGACGTGCGGATTAAGCCAGGTGACGGCGAGCATGGTGGCGATGATTTTCCAGCGCCCCTGCTTCATGACCTCCGCCGTTGCCAGCTCTACGCTGCTGCTCATCGCCGTGCGCAGCGCGCCCCAGCCGTACCAGAGCAGGAAAGCAACGCCGCCCCAGGTGACCAGCGCCAGCAGCCACGGCGACTTCATCAGGATGGCGCTGCCGCCAAAGATACCGCCGCAGATAAGCACCAGGTCGCTTAACGCGCTGAGCGTGGCAATCATCAGGTGGTACTGTCGGCGGATACCCTGGTTCATCACAAAGGCATTCTGGGGCCCAAGAGGGAGGATCATGGCCGCACCTAAGGCAAGCCCTTGAAAGTAGTAAGATATCACGAGGAGTTTCTCTTCAGTATTTGGCAATTGATGAAGAGTTTAAGGCGGAAGAATTATTAGAGGAAATGGATAATATTAATGGCTTATCAGAATTTCTAATGATAAACGGGCCAGCCGAAGCTGACCCGCCTGGCTTACTGCTGCGCGGGTTCTTTCACGCGTTTGAAGTTGACGTCCATCTGCGGATAAGGAATGCCGATACCGTTGGCATCCAGCGCTTTCTTAATGCGCTCCAGCACGTCCCAGTAGACGTTTTGCAGATCGCCACTGTTGCTCCAGCAGCGTACAACAAAGTTCACCGAGGATGGCCCCAGTTCGTTAAGGCGCACGGTCTGCTCGCGGTCCTTCAGGATGCGGTCATCGCTGCTGATGATATCGGTCAGGATCTGCTTCACCTGGTCGATGTCCGCGTCATAGGCCACGCCGATGATAAATTCATTGCGGCGCACCGGCTCACGGGAGAAGTTAATGATGTTGCCGGCGATGATTTTACCGTTTGGCACCACGACGATTTTGCCGTCTACGGTGCGCAGGGTAGTTGAGAAAATTTGCACATTAAGCACGGTACCCGCGATACCGCCAAGGTCAACGTACTCACCCGCCCGGAAAGGACGGAAGGTCACCAGCAGCACGCCCGCCGCGAGGTTTGAAAGCGACCCCTGGAGGGCTAAACCGATAGCCAGACCGGCAGCACCCAGTACGGCAATCACCGAGGCCGTCTGCACCCCCACTCGTCCAAGGGCGGCAATCAGCGTGAAGGCAATAATTCCGTAGCGGACCAGGGCGGAGAGAAAATCCGCTACCGTGGCATCGATGTGCCTTGCGCGCATCACCCGGTTAATCGCGCCTGATACCATGCGGGCGATAATCATCCCGACGATGATAATGGCAATGGCCGCCACGATGTTGACCGCATAGCTCAGCAGCAATGCCTGGTTGCGCACCAGCCAGCCTCCGGCATTATTGATACTGTTTACTACGTTAAGATCTTCCATTCCCGGTTCCTTGTTTTGTAGCGAAATGGTTACCTGAACCACAAGTTAGACTCTAAAGGGTAAACAAAAACAAGCGAATGTGCCAAGTCGCTCACAAATTAGGACTACCGATCGCGAATAAATGAACAAAAAAAAGCCCGCACGAGGCGGGCTTGTCGAACTAATTGCGCTTTAACTTACAGAACGTCTTTCGCGTTCAGTTCGTTGAAAGCCTGCTCCAGACGGGTGATCATAGAGGTCTGTGCAGCACGCAGCCATACGCGTGGATCGTAGTATTTCTTGTTCGGCTGGTCTTCGCCTTTCGGGTTGCCCAGCTGACCCTGCAGGTAAGCTTCGTTTTCTTTGTAGTAGTTCAGGATACCTTCCCATGTTGCCCACTGGGTGTCGGTATCGATGTTCATTTTGATTACGCCGTAGCTTACGGAGTCTTTGATTTCCTGTGCAGACGAACCGGAACCGCCGTGGAAGACGAAGTTCAGGGAGTTGTGCGGCAGGTTGTGTTTCTTAGAAACATAATCCTGGGAATCACGCAGGATAGTTGGGGTCAGAACCACGTTGCCTGGCTTGTACACACCGTGCACGTTACCGAAGGAAGCAGCGATGGTGAAACGTGGGCTGATCGCGTTCAGTTTGGTGTACGCGTAGTCAACGTCTTCTGGCTGAGTGTACAGTGCAGATGCGTCCATATGGCTGTTATCTACGCCATCTTCTTCACCGCCGGTGCAGCCCAGTTCGATTTCCAGAGTCATGTCCATTTTGGCCATACGGGCCAGGTATTTGGAGCAGATCTCGATGTTTTCTTCCAGAGACTCTTCGGACAGGTCAATCATGTGGGAAGAGAACAGTGGTTTACCGGTAGCAGCGAAGTGTTTCTCACCCGCGTCCAGCAGGCCGTCGATCCACGGCAGCAGTTTCTTAGCGCAGTGGTCGGTGTGCAGAATAACCGGCACGCCGTAATGTTCTGCCATCTGGTGAACGTGGTGTGCGCCAGAGATAGCACCCAGGATTGCAGCACCCTGAGGAACGTCGGTTTTCACGCCTTTACCGGCGATGAAAGCGGCACCGCCGTTAGAGAACTGAACGATAACTGGAGCTTTAACTTTTGCAGCAGTTTCCAGAACGGCGTTGATGGAGTCGGTGCCCACGCAGTTAACGGCTGGCAGAGCGAAGTTATTCTCTTTCGCTACCTGGAAAACTTTCTGTACGTCATCACCAGTGATTACGCCTGGTTTTACGAAATCAAAAATCTTAGACATGGTTGTTTGTCCTGTATCGTCGTATCGTTTGTGCCGCCTAAGGTCGTCTACGGGCGGCAAGAAATCAACGGGCAGGATAATCCTGCCCGTAATTATTACTTCTTAGCGCGCTCTTCGAGCATCGCTACTGCTGGCAGTACTTTGCCTTCCACGAACTCGAGGAATGCGCCGCCGCCGGTAGAGATGTAGGAGATCTTGTCGGAGATACCGAACAGGTCGATAGCCGCCAGGGTGTCACCGCCGCCTGCGATAGAGAACGCTTCGCTGTCTGCGATGGCGTTAGCAACGATTTCGGTCCCTTTACGGAAGTTAGGGAACTCGAATACGCCAACCGGGCCGTTCCACAGAATGGTTTTCGCGTTTTTCAGGATATCGGCCAGCTTCTGGGCAGAGACGTCGCCCAGGTCCAGAATCTGCTCTTCATCTTTGATGTCGTTTACAGATTTCAGGGTAGCGGTAGCGGTTTCAGAGAACTCGGTCGCAACGCGAACGTCAGTTGGTACCGGAATGTCGCAGGTAGTCAGCAGGCGCTTAGCTTCGTCAACCAGGTCTGCTTCATACAGGGATTTACCTACGTTGTGGCCCTGAGCGGCAACGAAGGTGTTCGCGATACCGCCACCAACAATCAGCTGGTCAGCGATTTTGGACAGGGAGTCCAGCACGGTCAGTTTGGTAGATACTTTAGAACCGCCAACGATAGCAACCATTGGACGAGCTGGTTCTTTCAGTGCTTTACCCAGCGCGCTCAGCTCTTCAGCCAGCAGCGGGCCTGCACAAGCGATATCAGCAAATTTGCCTACGCCGTGAGTAGAAGCCTGCGCGCGGTGCGCGGTGCCGAAAGCATCCATAACGAATACGTCACACAGGGCAGCGTATTTCTTAGACAGGGTTTCGTCGTCTTTCTTTTCGCCTTTGTTGAAGCGAACGTTTTCCAGAACGACCAGCTCACCGGCGGCAACTTCAACGCCGTCAAGGTAATCTTTCGCCAGGCGAACCGGGGAAGACAGTTTGTCTTTCAGGTAGTTAACAACCGGCAGCAGAGAGAATTCTTCGTTGTACTCGCCTTCGGTCGGACGACCCAGGTGAGAGGTAACCATCACTTTCGCGCCCTGCTTCAGAGCCAGTTCGATGGTTGGCAGAGATGCACGGATACGTGCGTCAGATGTCACTTTCCCTTCTTTAACTGGTACGTTCAAATCTGCACGGATCAGAACGCGCTTACCAGCCAGATCCAGATCGGTCATCTTAATTACAGACATGGTGAATCCTCTCGTTGATTCTTAAAGTTTTGCGGGCGCATTCCACGCCCTACCTGAAACCACTTGCAGCCATGACTAACGTCGTGTCGAGCATTCGGTTAGCAAAGCCCCATTCGTTATCGCACCAGACCAGAGTTTTAATCAGGTGCTGCCCACTGACCCGGGTTTGCGTGCCGTCAACAATGGCACTGTGCGGGTCATGGTTAAAATCAGTCGAGACCAACGGTAATTCCGTATAGTCAACTATACCATGAAATGAATCCTGTGCCGCTTTTTGCAGTAACTGGTTGATTTCATTTGCATTCACTGCATCCCTTACCGTCACGCTTAAATCGATGGCGGTGACGTTAATTGTCGGGACGCGAACCGCAATCGCCTCAAAACGATCGTTAAATTTCGGGAAGATACGGGCGATGCCGGCGGCAAGGCGTGTATCTACCGGAATGATCGATTGGCTGGCAGCGCGGGTACGCCGCAGATCCGGATGGTATGCATCTATTACCTGCTGATCGTGCATCGCGGAGTGGATGGTGGTGACCGTCCCCCACTCAATGCCAAAGGCATCATCAAGTAATTTGATAATCGGGATTATACAATTCGTGGTACAGGAGGCATTTGAGACGATTCGGTGGCTGCCCTGCACCTCGTGGTGGTTAACGCCGTACACCACGGTTGCATCGAGATCGTTGCCGCCTGGATGGGAGAAGAGAACTTTTTTGGCCCCGGCTTCAAGATGGGCTACGCCATCGGCGCGGGAACCAAAGACGCCGGTACAGTCCAGCACGACGTCAACGCCCAGTTCACGCCACGGCAGCGCCGCAATAGTCGGCTCATGCAGCAACCGGATGGCATCGTCGCCGACCCACAGCTGGTCACGCTCCTGGCGCACGTCCCAGGCAAAGCGCCCATGGCTGGTGTCATATTTCAACAGATGCGCCATACCCGCAGCGTCAGCCAGCTCATTGATTGCTACCACGGTGATTTCCGCACGGCGACCGGATTCGTACAAAGCACGTACCACGTTGCGCCCAATGCGACCGAAGCCATTAATTGCGATGCGTACGGTCATATCTCTCCTGCCAGAATCCCTGAATCGAAGTGGCTGACAGAGTAATCCAGCCGCCCTTCCAGGGGAATCCTCGCACTCACGAAACTGCAATTGACTGCTTATTTGTCGAACATTTATTCGACTGAAACGCTTCAGCTATGGTAAGCGAAACGTGGAATAAAAGGAACGTTGCCCCCCGGCATCCAACCAATCTTCTGACGCAGGTCACATTTTTGATGGAATAACTGCAATACCAGAGGGCTGCCGGGTGAATAACGACCGCATCATTCAGCTATTCCAGCGCGAAAATTGAGGGTCAGACGCGACTGTAGCGCCCTGCTTCATCCATGTGTAGCAGAAGGTCGGCTGGCTGGCTGTTATTCAGCACGTGCAGGACGTTCGGGCCATCCGTCGTGTCATAGAATTTATGCGCCTGTTCGGGGGTTAACCCGCCTCGTATTTTTCTGTCGATAAGCCTTGCGGAAAGCGAGTCTGGTGCGGCTGAGATAAAGATCGAGAAGTCGCACAGGTCCCGTAGCACCTGCCATTCAGGACGATCGAGCAGCAGCCAGTTGCCCTCAACGATAACAATCGGCGCCGTGACAGAAATGGCGTTTTCAACAGGATCGTGCAGGTTCCGATCGTACTGCGGCCAGCGGCACGCAGTCTGCTGCAGGTCATTCAGTGCCTGGCGCAGCTTAGGCACATTAAAGGTTTGCGGAGCACCTTTACATTGCCTGAGATTGTTCGCCAGCAGATAGCTGTTGTAATGATGAAAACCATCCATTGGTAAGGCCTGAAGCGCGGGTAATTCTTTGTTCTGCAAGGCCAGATATTCCCAGAATGCCACCAGGGTAGATTTCCCGGTGCCGGGAGGCGCCGCGAGGAAAACCACCATGCGGCGCTGGAGCAAACTTTGTTGTTTCGCCAGCTGCCTGAGCAAGGGTTTATGAAGCGCTTCGACTTCAGCCTCGTCAAAGCTGGCCTCGCTAATCAAACCATTAATATTGAGAGTGACATTCACGGTACGAGCTCCTTCAATAATGAAGTCACCGCCAGAGTCAGGGCTGTTTTCACCATGCTGCCATAACGCACTTCGGAATAGATGTTGAAGTCCGAAAACTTCATCTTTTTTATCGCATCAAAGAGCGTTGTGTTGCGGGTAATGGCATTGAGACTGGCGATAAAATCGTAGGTTATATCGTCATGAAAATGGACCGTCTCTTTGCTTGCAAAAACGAATTCGCGGAACTGGGAAAAACAGTCAAGATCGGCATAAACCCACTTGTCCATTTTCCCCAGCGCGTAAATCAAACGTAACGCGACGTCGATATCGTCCAGCGGCCCGCTTCTGGCCAGCAGAGGTTTAACAGCGTACTCGAGGATCTCTTCATCATTATTAACGAATAACGAAGGCAGAAACTGCCTGATGCCGGAGAGTAAAATATCGTGCGCAACCGTCATAAACGAGGCCAGGTCATTTTGCGCTTCCAGCTTTTCAAGCACATCATCTTCGTTCAAAGTGGTCATCAATAGCCCAGTACATTAATGGTGATGCAGAGAGTCTATAATATTACAGGTACGCTCAATACCATTTATCAGGAGCGTTTGCGTTCGCACAACCGTCCCTTCCTCGCGTACGCCTTGTAATATATCCCCTCCGGTTACGCCGGTCGCAGAGAATAAAACTGCATCACTTTTGACTACTTCGTCCAGGCTATATATCCGGTTGATCTCAACGCCCATCTCTTTACAGCGCCGCCGCTCGGAGTCTGCTATTTGCCGGTTCGCAGGCGTCTCACCCTTCGCCTGACAAAAGTCCATTAGCTCAACCTGCATTTCTCCACCAAGGGCTTTCACCGCGCAGGCAGAAATGACTCCTTCCGGCGCGCCGCCGATGCTGTACATCACGTCATACTGGTTTTCCAGCAGGCAGGTCATGACGCTCGCAGCGACATCGCCATCCGGCAGGGCGAAAACCTTCACGCCAAGACGGGTAGCCTGAGCAATCGCGTCCTGGTGACGCGGCTTGTCCAGCGTAACCATGCGAAGCCGATCCAGGGGCTTATCCAGCGCACCGGCGACGGCACGGAGGTTATCAGCAAGGGAAAGCGCAAGGTTAATCACCCCTTTGGCTTTTTTGCCAACCACGATCTTCTTCATATACATATCTGGCGCGTGCAGTAGCGTGCCGCCCGGCGCACACGCCATCACCGCCAGGGCATTGTTTTGCCCCATCGCCACCATGCGCGTCCCTTCGATAGGGTCAACGGCAATATCTATCTGCGGGCCGCTGCCTTTGCCAACAGGCTCACCGATATACAGCATGGGTGCACAATCGATTTCCCCCTCGCCTATCACAACCCGACCCCGCATCTCTATCTGATTGAGCGCATCACGCATCGCACGGACGGCAAGATCGTCGATATTATTTTTATCGCCGCACCCTATCTGCGGCCAGGCAGCAAGAGCAGCCATTTCCGTGGTGCGAAATAGTGGGTATGCCAGCGTGTTCATCTTTAAGCCTCTTCACCGGTATCAACGTTAAAATGGGCTAACAGATGCTTCTCCGCGGCCTCATTCCACACGCCGTGCGTTTCAGCAACCAGCTCTGCAAGACGGCGGAATAAAGGATCGGTTTCTCCCAGGCGGGCAAAGTCCGCGATTGCGGTAAGCGGCATGGTAACGCCGTTATAGATAAGCTTCTTGCCGCCCGGAATATCCGGCAGGTTCAGTACCGTGTCAGGGACGGCATCCAGGCCGCCAACGTGCGTGACCATAAAGGAGGGCTGTAATCTGCCGCTGGCCGCCAGTTCAATCGCCTCTTTCATATCGTCCGTTGATCCGCCCGACGTGCCGACGATATGCGTGCTGCCGTAATGCACGTTGTAAAAATTGAACGGCACTTTGAAGTTTTTATCCGTAGGCCCGGCGAAAAAGTTCAGACAGCCGTCATCTGCCAGAAGGTCGTCACCCAGCTCAATCACGGAAGGGACTGCGGCATAGACGAAAACATCATCAAACCCAGCTCCCCCGCTTAATTCCCGCAGAAATGCCGCCGGGTCGGCCAGCCCCTTGCTGTTCACATAGATAAGTTCGATGCCATTGCGGGCGGCGTGCTCTACCGGCAGCAGTTTTTGCGCCTGCGCCAGACGAGCATCGTCAATATCCACCACCACAACCTTAGCGGGTTTAATATTGCCGTTAATCGCATAATCAATTGCTCCGATCCCCATCGGCCCGGCACAGGCTAACAGCGCCAGGTTGCCGCCGGGTTTAATGCCCATACGGTGCTCGTAGACATATTGGGTCGTATGGTAATTGGCTTTATAAGCGCCAATAATGCAGCACATGGGTTCAGCAAGCGAAGCCGCCGCAAAATAAGAGCCGTGATAGGGTAAAACACAGCCCAGGTCGATGGCCTGGCGGGGGATAATCATATAGGTGGCATTACCACCGAAATATTCGTAGCTATAGCCGGCAGAGTAGCCACTGGGTAAACCCATCGCCGGTTGTAAAACAAAACGCTGGCCTTTTTTATATTGTCCGGCAAGGTTCTTCCCAACCTCAACAATAATTCCGGCACACTCATGACCGGTAATAACCGGATGGTTCTCGAGATCGTCAGGCACGCGTTTATGTTCACTCGCCAGCAGCGCGGCTTTCCAGGTGGATAAGCATACGCTATCTGAAATAACACTGACTAAAAGTTCATCATCGTTAATAGCAGGAAGTTCAAACTCACGGATACGGACATCCCGCTTGCCATAAATAGCAGCCACTTTGGTTTTCATATTCTTTCCTATTATTTAGCCTGCGCGATTAATTTATCAAATAAGACATCCAGCTGAGGATCGCCAATGTAGTTATTAATCAGCACCAAGGGTTTATTCGTTATAAGTTTCACGCGCCCTTCGAGACTGGCATGGGTAACTATAATTTCCGCCTGTTCAGGTACGTTTTCGATGGAGTAATGTTTTACTTCTGTCGCCATACCCTGTTTTTGCAGCCGCTTGCGGAACGTTGTCGCTCCCATTGCGCTTGACCCCATCCCCGCATCGCAGACAAATGCCACCAGCTTCACCGGGGAAGCGTTCCAGGCCCCTTGTTGTTTCATCTCTTTCATCGCGCTGGCCGATTCGCTGAAGGCGTCTTCTTTTTCGGCCTCCTTGCTGGATTCCATTTTGAGGATCAGCGAGGTGATCACAAACGACACCGCGGTTGCGACCACAACCCCTGCGATAGTGGCAAAAAACGATCCGCGTGGCGTCAAGGCGAGATAAGCGAAAATTGAGCCAGGGCTGGGCCCCGCAACCAGACCTCCTCCCAGAAGGTTAAAGGTATAAATCCCCGACATGCCGCCTGCAATCATGGCAATCAATGTCAGAGGCTTCATCAACACGTACGGGAAATAGAGCTCGTGAATGCCGCCAAGGAAATGGATAATCATCGCGCCAGGCGCCGATTTCTTACTCATCCCTTTGCCAAAAATCGCAAAGCCAAGCAGTAAGCCCAGCCCCGGTCCCGGATTGGAAGCCACCATAAAGAAAATGGACCTGCCCGTCTCCGAGGCCTGCTGCATCCCTAACGGATAGTAAACCCCCTGGTCGATGGCGTTGTTGAGGAAAAGAATTTTGGCCGGCTCGTTAATCACCGACAGCAGCGGCAGGTAGCCGGTGCTGACCAGCGCTTCGATGCACTCCTTCACAAAGTTATTCGCCACCAGAACCGCAGGCCCAATCACTTCGAACGCCAGCAGGCAGAGCAGCATGCCGGCAATGCCCAACGAGAAGTTATTGATAACCATCTCGAAACCGGCAGGGATATGCTTTTCAAGCGTCCGGTCGATGACTTTAATGACCCAGCCACCCAGCGGACCCATAATCATCGCGCCAATAAACATCGGTATATCTGCGCCAATGATGACGCCAATGGTCCCAATTCCCCCCATGACCGCGCCGCGCTTACCGCCAATAAGGTGCCCGCCGGTTGAACCGATCATTAGCGGCAGCAGGTAGGTAATCATTGGCCCCACAATTTTGGCGAAATGTTCATTGGGCAGCCAGCCGGTAGGAATAAATAACGCGGTTATAAATCCCCAGGCAATAAAAGCGCCAATATTTGGGATAACCATGGCCGTAAGAAATCCACCAAATGCCTGGACTTTGGCACGAGCTGATTTATTTTTCATATATATCCTGACGAAGTAAGTTAGGCCTGGGCGAGAATATCCCGTAACTGTCGCTCATCATTTGCATTGAGCAAAGCTTCTATCTGCGACTCTTCACAAAACATCTCGCTTAATGCCTGGATAGCGCCAATATGATCGTCTGAATCTGCGGCGGACAAACCAATTAATAATTTAACGGGCTCGTTATTTTCTCCAAATGCGACAGGTGTTTTCAGTAACGTCAGTGACAGACCCGTTTTTATTGCGCCACATTCTGGTCTGGCGTGAGGCATGGCAATAAACGGCGCCAGGATATAGTACGGGCCAGTTTCCAGAGTAGTGTTTTTTATCGCCTGAATATAAGCCGCATTAACATAGCCAGCCTGCAATAATTCTTCCATTGAAAAGTCTATTGCCTGCTGCCAATTTCTGGCGCTGGATTTTATTTTTATGGCAGCGTCGGGAAAACAATCAATTAACCGCATACTTACCTCTTTCTTTTATTGTGTAGGGTAGATAATTTTTGATGGCTAAACTTTAGATAAAGTATGCCCTGAGAAAAAATAAATCAAATTACCCCGACCAAAGGCGAGATTAATGCGAGGGATTTTATAAGATATTTAATTCAATGAGTTATAAACGCAACCAATTCAATTAACGATTTGTCAATAGCATTTATTTTAATTGCGTCACAATTCAAATAAAAAAGTGAATGCCAATATTGTGATGGGCATCTAATTTATTGCATTGCCATTATCATGAAAAGCGATCTCGACATGCTTCCGAACGGGCGATTTTAACAAAGAGAGCGCCAGCATACAGCCGTAAGCCGTTTAGCCCAACGTTTAAATCGGGTGAACGACATCCCGGCAAATTTAATTATAAACAACATAATAACCACGATAATAGTATTCATAGGTTACTATAACCCCATCAACAATAACGCATACAGGTGATGTTATGACCTTTCTTCCTGCGGGTTATCTGATAACCGACGTTTCGCGGCTGGCCCGCCAAATCTTCTTCCAGCGCCGCACCGACAACCAGCTCACCCAGTCCCAGGGCCGGGCCATTGGGCTGCTCTCCCTGAACGAAGGCATTCGCCAGGTTGAGCTGGCCGAGCTGATGGACCTGACGCCAATGAGCGTAATGCGGGTTGTCGATCAGCTGGTCGAGCGCGACCTGATTGAGCGCCGTCAGGACTGCAAAGACCGCCGGGCATTTTTACTTTATCTGCGCCCCGAAGCCCACAAGCAGCTGGCGCAGATCAAAAAAGAAAGTGAAGCGCTGTGGCGGGAAGTGCTCAACACCCTTGAGCCGGAGAAAGTCGAAGTCTTTGTGCAGGCCCTTGAAGAGGTGCGTGAAAACCTGTCCGCCATCAAGCATCGCCAGAACTAACACTGTCGCGCCCGACCAGAGGGCGCGCGCAACCGTGAGTATCCCCCATGAACAGAAAAAAACTTCGTTTGATTCTACTGCTGGCTATTCCTGCCGTTTTCGCCGTCGCCGGTAGCGCCGTCTATTTGCACGGTGGCCGCTACATCGAAACGGATAATGCCTACGTGAAGGCGGATAAAACCAGCATCAGCGCAGAAGTGGACGGCCGCGTGGTTAGCGTGCCGGTCGTAGAAAACCAGCACGTGAACAAAGGCGATCTGCTTTTCAGCATCGATCCTAAGCCTTACCAGCTGGCCGTTGAACAGGCGCAGTCTGACCTGAAAAATACCGTTATCGATCTGAAAACGATCAAGTCGCAGTACCAGAGCAAGCTTGCCAACATCCAGGTTTCGCAAAGTCAGTACGCTTTTGCAGCCCGCCAGGAAGGACGCGAGCGTCGCCTGGGCGGCAAAGGATATGTATCAGCCACCGATCTTGATAGCGCGCACCAGAAAACGCTGTTTATGGCGCTGGAAGTGAACATGCTGAAAAAGCAGCTCAATGAGGTGGTCGACAGTTTTGGCGGCGATATTTCGGCGCCCGTTGAGCAGCACCCGCGCTACAAGAAGGCGCTGGCTACGTTAAAAACCGCGCAGAACAATCTCGCCCATGTGAAGGAGTACGCGCCGACGTCGGGGACGATAACCAAAGTCATTCACCGCGGCGAATACGTTCAGGACGGCACCACGGCGATGCTGCTGGTCTCCGACCATAACCTGTATGTCGAAGCGAATTTTACCGAAAAAGATCTGACCAATATTCGCGTGAACCAGACCGCTGACATTGAGGTGGATTACGCCCCCGGCGTGACCTGGCACGGCAAAGTGATGAGCATCAGCCCGGCAACGGGCGCGGAGTACTCGGTCATTCCGGCTGAAAATGCTACCGGCAACTGGGTGAAGGTGACCCAGCGCGTACCGGTCCGCATTAGCGTAGAAACCGCAGGCAATATGCCGCAGCTGCGCGCCGGGCTTAGCGCCGATATCAGTATTGATACGCATCACACACGCCATCTCGCCCTTTAAAGGAGGCCGATTATGTCAGATGTCATGACACTGCCTGCCGACAGCAATACCAGCAATCGCCGGATCCTGATCACCCTGTCGGTGATGCTGGCGACCATCATGCAGGCGCTGGACACCACAATAGCCAACGTCGCCCTGCCCCATATGCAGGGGGCGATGGGCGCGACGCAGGACCAGACCTCCTGGGTGCTGACCTCCTATATCGTCGCGGCGGCGATTGCCATGCCGCTTACCGGCTTCGTCGCGGCAAAAATTGGCCGTAAACGCCTGTTCAGCTATTCGGTGGTGGGCTTTACCGTCGCGTCGATGCTGTGCGGCGCCGCGCAGTCGCTCGATCAAATTGTCGCTTTTCGTTTGTTGCAGGGTATTTTTGGCGCAAGCCTGGTGCCGCTCTCCCAGTCCGTTCTTCTGGATACCTGGCCGCCAGCCAAACATGGTTCGGCAATGGCAATGTGGGGGCTGGGCGTCATGGTCGGGCCGATTCTGGGACCGTCTCTCGGCGGCTGGCTGACCGAATACTACAGCTGGCGCTGGGTGTTCTATATCAACATCCCCTTCGGCCTGCTGGCGTGGCTGGGTATCGTTACCTTCGTCGCTGAAACAAAGTTAGACGCAAAGCGAAAATTTGATCTGGCGGGCTTCTTCCTGCTGAGCATTGCCATCGGCAGTCTGCAACTGTTCCTCGACCGTGGGCAGTCAAAAGAGTGGTTTGCCAGCGGCGAAATCATCATTGAAGCAATACTTGCCGGGGCCGCGTTTTATCTGTTTATCGCCCATATCATGACCGGTAAACGCCCCTTCATCGACCCGCAGATCTTTAAAGATAAGAACTTTATCGTCGGCCTGCTGTTCAGCTTTATGATGGGGACGATCCTGATGGCAACGATGGCGCTGCTGCCGCCGCTGCTTCAGGGGCTCATGAACTATCCGGTCATTGACGTCGGGCTGCTGATGACGCCGCGCGGTTTCGGCACCATGTTCAGCATGATGCTGGTCGGGCGCGTTGCCGGCAAGGTGGATATGCGCTACCTGATTGCGGTGGGCGTGCTCATCATGGCGCTGTCACTGTGGCAGATGACCCACTTCGATATGTCGATAAGCAAATGGGATATCATCAGCACCGGCATCGTACAGGGTGTCGGCATGGGCTTAACTTTTGTGCCGCTCTCGACGCTGACGTTCTCGACTCTGGCACCGGCTTATCGGACGGAAGGCACTTCGCTGTACAGCCTCATTCGTAATATTGGCAGCAGCATCGGTATTTCGGTAATGACGACCTACCTTGCCCAGCAGAGCCAGCGCAACCACGCGGTGTTCTCGTCCTTTATCAATCCGTTTAATAAGGCGCTTCAGAACGCTATGCAGCACGGCATCTGGAACATTCACAGCCTCGGCGGACTGCTGGCGATCGATGGCGAAGTCACCCGTCAGGCGACAACCATGGCCTACTACCAGGACTTCCGCCTGATGATGTTTTTATGCTTTATTTTGCTGCCGCTGATCCTGCTCTTTTCTAAGCCGCAGCCGAAAACGGCGTAAAAAAAAACGGGCCGCTATTGCGGCCCG
Organism: Dryocola clanedunensis; assembly: GCF_038405435.1. Taxonomy (GTDB): domain Bacteria; phylum Pseudomonadota; class Gammaproteobacteria; order Enterobacterales; family Enterobacteriaceae; genus Dryocola; species Dryocola clanedunensis_A. The sequence continues at coordinate 285,769 of NZ_JBBYHZ010000001.1, forward strand.
CTTCAGTTCAGCTCAGAAATTACAGAACTGCTTTAGCCTGCTTCACCACGTTCTCAACGGTGAAACCAAACTCTTCAAACAGCTGCTCGGCCGGAGCGGACTCACCGAAGGTGGTCATGCCCACTACCGCGCCGTTCAGGCCAACGTATTTGTACCAGTAGTCAGCGATGCTGGCTTCGATAGCAACACGTGCCGCAACGGCTTTCGGCAGAACGGCTTCACGGTAGGCCGCATCCTGCTTGTCGAACGCATCGGTAGACGGCATGGAAACCACGCGCGCTTTGATGCCTTCCGCAGACAGCCGATCCCACGCTGCAACCGCCAGTTCAACTTCAGAACCGGTCGCGATCAGAATCAGTTCTGGCTGGCCTGCACAATCTTTCAATACGTACGCGCCGCGAGCGATATCCGCCAGCTGCTGCTCGGTACGATCCTGCTGCGCCAGGTTCTGACGGGAGAAGATCAGGGCGGTCGGGCCGTCGTGACGTTCAACGGCGTATTTCCACGCCACCGCAGATTCAACCTGGTCACACGGACGCCATGTGCTCATGTTTGGCGTCACGCGCAGGGCAGCAAGCTGCTCAACCGGCTGGTGAGTCGGGCCGTCTTCGCCCAGACCAATGGAGTCGTGGGTGTAAACCATCACCTGGCGCTGTTTCATCAGGGCCGCCATACGCACCGCGTTACGGGCATATTCCACGAACATCAGGAAGGTAGAGGTGTACGGCAGGAAACCACCGTGCAGCGCGATACCGTTGGCAATCGCCGTCATACCGAATTCACGTACACCGTAATGGATGTAGTTACCGGCCTGGTCTTCGTTGATTGCTTTAGAGCCGGACCAGATGGTCAGGTTGGACGGTGCCAGGTCAGCAGAGCCGCCGAGGAATTCTGGCAGCAGGTGACCGAACGCTTCGATGGTGTTCTGGGACGCTTTACGGCTGGCGATTTTAGCCGGGTTAGCCTGCAGGTTCTTGATGAACTCCTGCGCTTTCGCAGCGAACTCAGCTGGCATATCGCCTTTCATACGACGCGTGAATTCAGCGGCTTCCTGCGGGAAGGCCTTCGCGTAAGCGGCAAACTTCTCGTTCCACGCGGCTTCTTTCGCCTGGCCTGCTTCTTTTGCATCCCACTGAGCGTAAATCTCAGACGGGATTTCAAACGGAGCGTGTTTCCAGCCAAGCTGTTCACGGGTCAGCGCAATTTCTGCGTCACCCAGAGGTGCGCCGTGGGAGTCATGCGTGCCCGCTTTGTTTGGTGAACCGAAGCCGATGATGGTTTTGCACATCAGCAGGGAAGGTTTGTCGGTAACCGCTTTCGCCTCTTCAACAGCGCGCTTAATGGCGTCTGCGTCGTGACCGTCTACGCCGCGCACTACGTGCCAGCCATAGGCTTCAAAGCGTTTAGCGGTATCGTCGGTGAACCAGCCTTCAACGTGGCCGTCGATGGAGATGCCGTTGTCATCGTAGAACGCAACCAGTTTACCCAGACCCAGGGTGCCCGCCAGCGAGCAGACTTCGTGGGAGATGCCTTCCATCATGCAGCCGTCACCCATAAAGGTGTAGGTGAAGTGGTCCACAATGTCGTGCCCTGGACGGTTGAACTGCGCCGCCATGGTACGTTCAGCAATCGCCATACCTACCGCGTTCGCCACACCCTGACCCAGCGGGCCAGTCGTGGTTTCAACACCGGCGGTGTAGCCTACTTCCGGGTGACCTGGAGTTTTGGAATGCAGCTGACGGAAGTTTTTCAGTTCTTCAATCGGCAGGTCATAACCGGTGAGGTGCAGCAGGCTGTAAATCAGCATAGAGCCGTGGCCGTTGGACAGCACGAAGCGGTCGCGGTCGGCCCAGGCCGGGTTCTGCGGGTTATGGTTCAGGAAATCACGCCACAGGACTTCGGCAATGTCAGCCATGCCCATAGGGGCACCCGGGTGACCGGATTTGGCTTTCTGTACTGCGTCCATGCTGAGCGCACGAATAGCATTGGCAAGCTCTTTACGAGAGGACATTTTCACTCCAGATCGGATGGTTGAAGGTCACGCCTTGTTTTACGACTTGACTACTAAGCGTTATGGGCTACGCCCGAAAAGTGCCAACAATGTACCGTAAGCCGAAGGTCATGTACATGGAGCATCCTTTTGTCCAGGTAAGAAATCTCTGGATCCTGCTCGCATGTTGCGCAAGTCGCTGCGCGTGTCCGGTTATCTTCTTTATACTGTGTTTTATCCGTCGCCAATTCCGGCGCGTTTTGCCCCTGGGCTGTTGAAATGAATAAAGGAAGACTGGCCATGAAGATGCGCCCTGTTATGTTAAGCCTGACGCTCGCCACGCTGCTGAGCGGCTGTCAGGGTATGGACTCCAACGGTCTGCTGAGCTCCGGCGCGGAAGCCTTCCAGGCCTACACGCTGAGCGATGCGCAAGTAAAAGAACTGAGCGATAAATCCTGTGCCGAGCTGGACAGCAAAGCCACCATCGCTCCGGCGGGCAGCGACTACGCCAAACGCCTGACCAAAATCTCCAGCGCGCTGGGGGACAACATCAACGGCATGCCGGTGAACTACAAGGTGTACGTCACCAAAGACGTCAACGCCTTCGCTATGGCAAACGGCTGTATCCGCGTTTACAGCGGCCTGATGGACATGATGGACGATAACGAAGTGGAAGCGGTGATCGGCCACGAAATGGGGCACGTTGCGCTGGGCCACGTGAAGAAAGGGATGCAGGTTGCGTTGGGCACCAACGCCGCGCGCGTGGCAGCAGCTTCCGCTGGCGGGATGATCGGCAGCCTGTCGCAATCGCAGCTTGGCGAGCTTGGCGAAAAACTGGTGAACGCGCAGTTCTCCCAGCGTCAGGAATCCGAAGCGGATGACTACTCTTACGATCTGCTGAGAAAGCGCGGCATCAATCCGATTGGCCTGGCAACCAGCTTCGAGAAGCTGGCAAAACAGGAGGAAGGCCGTCAAAGCTCAATGCTTGATGACCACCCTGCTTCCGCCGAGCGCGCCCAGCATATTCGCGATCGCATGACTGCGGATGGTTTGAAGTAATAATAAAAACCCGGTTGCGTATATTTCATTATGCAACCGGGTTATCATTTGAAATAATCAATTGCCCTCTATTCATTCTCACCACCAATACAAATAATATTAAGTTCAAATCCCCTCAAAAATTACTTCGCCATGTGAAGTTGATCAATAAACTCGTCTGATAACTACTGTACGCTCAAAAAAAACACAAAACACACCTTGAAAACATATGATGCAGATTTTGCTATTTACATAGTTGCAATTACATCCAGGACATTAAGCTAATGAAGGAATCACTAGTAAGTAGTGTTAGGACGATACTTAATCCATGTACTCATTATGATCGTGAATTCGTTCAGCAAAAAATGGCTGAATTGCTTGAATTATGTATCAAAAGCGAAATTTGCCAGGGTATTGATATTCACTCTTTCGTACATTGGGCTAAGCCCGCAATTCTTCATCAGCAGTATAGTTTCCTTTTCACAGAAGGAGATATAGAGCCTACGGGTTATATATGTTGGGCATGGGTAGATAATTCTACGTTAATGCGCTACTTAACATCACAGCGATTCATACTTCACCCATCGGAATGGAATGAAGGAGATAATTTCATTGTTGTGGATTTTATTTACTCACACAGCAAAAATTTACTTCGACGTGATTTATTGGAAAAATATAGAAAACTAAAAAATGAGAAATCATTTATCGTACATTATCGTATTTATCAGGAAGATAGTTAAACAAGTGGGATTATGTTATGGAAAACATATCACAGCAAAAGACTAAACTACCTCAAAGTAGCTACGTTGAGTTTGAAGCAAAAAAATTAACCTCGGCACAATTACTTTGGGTTAACCCCGAGCTAGTTTCTTCTGCCAGAATGACTGAAGAAGACCTGCTGAACTCCTTTGCCTACTCCGCTTCTGATAATAAATCAGCAAAAAAAGGTGATACCAGCAAGCCAAGTCAAATTTTTCTGGCAGACCGGTACGGATCGCGACATGAAGCCTGTAATGGAGGAAGCGCACGTTGCGGTATTTATAAAGGTTGGCAGGTAAAGGGGATTGGACGAAATCCCTTGGTTGCAATCAATATCGATCATGATCATTCACATGGAAAACTGTGCCTTACGAAAGCGATATCCGAGGCAGTATGGGGTGAAATTTGCCATCGCGAGTTACCTTATGGAGCCATACGAACCCTGGCGATCATCGCAACCGGGGAGTGGATGGACGTAGACTACGGCTTAAACAATAAATTACAGCCCTGCGCTTTGATCGTACGTGAAAATGCAATACGACCCGCGCATTTTGAAAGAGCCACATTTTTTTGGCCATATCCAGATCATATAAATTTACGAGAAAATGATGCTCAACGAGTACAGAATGCTGTGACATGCATTACTCGTTATCTTCCTGGGGAGAAAAATGATCTTTTGAACGGGCTGAAATGCTTTGTACAGCGTATGGCGGCGCAGATTGCAACGTCTCGCATCAAAGGCATTCCTCACGGCTCTCTTACAAGTTCAAATATATCAATTGATGGTCGATTCCTTGATTTTGGGACGATGTCATCAGTACCAGATTTTGCTAATTATATACTTGCCGCAGGACAGGGTGGTATCTGGGATGACCACTTGCAAATCGGAAAGTGGTTTCGTCACATGTTATTTTTCCTGAAAAAATATCATCAAGAGAAAATTTCACAGAAGCAAGAAGAGGAGCTCGTTACAATTTTCTTCGAGGAGCTCGAACAACAAGAAAATACTGTATTGGCTGCTGAAATAAATAGCATTGTAAAAGCAATCAATAACAATATTGAAGCAAAAGAATTAAAGCAGCGTTTACAACAAGGGCTTATGCAGCCCAGACCACTTTCTGAATATGATATCAGTAATTTCAACTTACGGCTGACACAAGAATTATCAGCGAGTGGAGTCTCTAACTCTTCCCAACTTTTTCCCTTAAGGAACCAATGCTATTCATTTTATACATTAGCTTGTTCTGTAGCCGGATTGATCGAAGATAAAAAAATCACAAAATCTGCAGTAACCTATCTTATTGAGTGTTTTATTGCGGGAGAATTGCATCATGTATGAAGTGATTACAGTAATTCTGATCATTCCGCCTGCAATTACACTAGTTTTGACACTTAGTTTGCTAGGGCTGCATTGTTTTAACCGTAGTGCACCAAAAATGGTAAAAGAATTACCAACAACATCTATTTTACTGCCTTTCTATAACGAAGAGATGGATGTTCTTGAACAAGTTCTGGCAAAGCTGGAGTTGCAGCGATATTCTCATCCTTTGCAAATTGTACTGATCGATGATGGCTCAACAAACCAAACACCAGAACTTCTGAAAAAGTGGCTAACAGAACCGAGAAAACAAAATTACCAATTATTAACGAGAAAAAAGAATGGAGGATGCAAGGGCCAGGCACTGGATTATGCTCTGAATTCAAATCTGGACCTTGGGCAGGTTTATGTAGTAGTTGATAGTGACACTTTTGTTGCGCCAAATGGAATTGCGCAATTAGTCAGCAAGCTATGGGAAAATCCACAATGCGCAGCAGTATGCGGTTCACTTGCCCCGCAGAATGTACAGCGTACTCTTCTAGATAAAATACAATTTTATGAGCTTATCGGTTTTCATACGGCTATTCGCAGTGCGCAAGATTCTCTTGGCTATGTACCAATACTTTCAGGTGCATTTGTCGCGCACCGTGCCAGCGCAGTTATGGTCGTCGGGGGGTGGAGTTCATGGTTGGTAGAAGATATATCCTGGTGCTGGAAAGCGTTAGCCATGGGGTATCAGACTGGTTATGCGGTAAATGCATTAGCTACGACTAACTGCCCCCAGACAATGGCTGCCTTTTTTCGCCAACGACGCCGCTGGGCCAGGGGACGCATCGAAGCATACATGACAACCTGGCGCATTTCTGTCTGTCGAGGTATTTGTTTTACACCGTGGTTTTTAATTACCAGTGTGCAACTGTTATTTCCACCCGGAATAATTATGATTCCTTTATTGCTTTACTTCCAATTTTGGATTCCTGTTATCTTAAGTGCATTTACTATTATATTATATTTGGCGATAACATGGATATTTGTAACCTTCCACCAAAACAGACAAAACATCTCGCTCAAAAATATATTACTGGCTCCGTTTTATATAATGTCACTTGAGATTTTAGTCTGGATACCAAACGTACTAGGTTATATCGATGAATTAACCAGAAAGAAGAAAAACTGGCTAACACGTTAACAGAATTTACCCACGAGGTAAATGTGGTGCAGCGCACTGATGCTGTAAAACAAAGGAGAAGAATATGTATTGTTTAACAACTGAAGAAATCATGATGGTTGAAGGTGGTGGTGATGGCGCCGGAACAATGTCACGCAAGGCATCCTCCAAACCCAGTGGTTACCCTGCGAGTGGTGGGTATGGGTATTCAGGGCCAGGTAAAACATCCCCACTCAGTTCTTGTGTTGGAAGTATTGTTAGCAACGGCGCTTATGGGGCCTTGGGTGGTGCAGCAGGTGGAGGCATAAAAGGCGCTGTAGCGGTAGGTCTTGCAGGTGCCGCATACGGTGCTTATTCAGGATGCGGTGGAGGTGCGAGTAGCAGCGGTGGGAATGGTGGGAAATCCGGAGCCAGTTCTTCAAATTGTGGAACAGGTGGCGGTGGATTTGGTGGAACTTGCAGATAGATATTAAGTAACCACGGCTATATTTTATATAGCCGTTTCAAATAAGCCATGGCATTACTTATGAACAGGGAGTGGTTAACCATGAAAATACGCACAAAAAAATGGTGTGTTTTTTTTCTAATATCAATTTCATTCACAACTCTTTATTTGCATGACTCGCTCTTTACCTATAGCTCTATTGATTTTGAAAAATATAAACCCTTTGTTGTTTTATTAATGATTATTGGTGGAACTGGAACCATTGATAGAGCATATATTTTGTTTACTAAGAAAGAACACAATTCATTCTTCAAAACCAAAACTTCACTCTTCATCATTGCTGCTTTATTAATTTCTAGCCTGATGATCGCTAAATATATCTACAATAACATAAACCTAACTCACGCCAATATAATTTTGTGGCCGGACAATTTTATATATATCTTTCTGGTTAGCATGGGTATCATTTATATAACAACTTCCATTTATGAGTTTATCGTTTCATTTCTAGCCCGACCATCAAAACAAAAAACAAATGATTAAGATAGAGTATAATATGAAATATGATTTTATTAAACAACCCGAAGAATCAATGAGTTATTTTGGAATAAACTGGGCATTAACAACTGCATGTAACTATCGCTGTAGCTACTGTCATCCGGATCTTCATAATGGGAAAATCAAACCTCCTCCGATAGAGAAAATAATGCGATTTATTGACTCCATTTCTGTCACTTGCCACAATAATAACATAAATCCTTACTTTGAGTTTGGCGGTGGCGAAGTCACCTATTTACCATGGTTCAGCCAGTTGCTCACACTTATACATAAACATAAGGGATTAGCCTCAATTATTTCAAATGGGTCATCCCCATTGAAATGGTGGAAAAAGCACATACATATGCTCCATAGCGTGAGTCTTAGCTACCATATTGATGAAGTTAAACACGATGAACGTTTTTTTGACGTTGCAGAATTTGTAGCTAACTCACCGTTTACTCATTTGCAAATCAATATTATGATGGTTCCGCAGCGTTTCGATGAATGTCTGAAATTTGCTAAGAAATTAAAAGAGGCAATAAATTGTGGCATCTCTTTGCAGCCCCTTTATCATGGTTTTGGGGGAGGAGGAATTACTGGCCGCTATAGTTATTCGGCACAACAAGAACTTATAATGGAAACTTTCCGGGGGAACTCGATAACAAAAAACATACCTACACCACGAGGAATGATGAAAGTTGGTTCAAAAGATGGAAGTATTTCTTTAAAAAGCAGTTTCGAGCTTTTAGTACATCAAGAAACTAATTTTTCAGGGTGGCAGTGTTATGCAGGAATAGACAACATCATTATAACTTTTGAGGGTGATATATACAGAGCTTGGTGTATGCAGGATAAACCCATCGGAAATATTTTTCATGAAGAACTGACATTACCGACAGCACCGACATTGTGTCGTACGTCTATCTGTCAATGTGGTCCTGACATATGTTCTACAAAATTAAAAATGCATGAATAGTAATAATAAAGTTTATCGCAAAGGGTACTTCTCAGCACAGAGATCGCGTAGCGAGGGAGATATTGTTATATCCCCCAGCCTGAGTATGGCCGTTTATGCCTGGACAAGCATATTGCTGGTTATTGCGTTGATTGCTTTTCTCATTTTTGGGCAGTATAGCCGTAAAGCGCGTCTTGAGGGCGTCGTCATGCCCTCAACCGGGTTAGTAAAAGTCGTTGCTCGCAACGAAGGGTATATTGAAGCCTTACTTGTTAAAGAAAGTGATGACGTTACGGCAGGTCAAATTCTTTACCAGCTAAATAGCGAACGCTATAGCCGTGATGGGGAAGGAACACGTGCAGCGCTTAAAAGTTCATTGGATCAACAGCTATTGGTCCTTACGCAACAATGTGAGTATGAAATCGCCACCAATATAGCCCAGCAGCGTGGGTTGCATCGCCGAATGGAAAAAATAAAAAATGAACTTCATAGCGCAAAAGAAGCATTACATTTATCTCAGAAACAGGCAGAGTTAACCCGTTCTGTTGCGAATAAATACCAAGCTCTTATTGGGAGGAAATATATTTCTGAGGTCGAATTAAAACAAAAACAAATAGATTTAGCAGTCTCTGAGGGGCGAGTGCAAGAACAGCGGCGGACCTACCAATACCTACAACGAGAACTGGCAGCAGCAGAGAGTGAAGTAGAAAGCCTGCTTCAACAAGGGCAAAGCCGTCAGGCGGAACTTAACCGACAGGTACAAAGTATCCATCAGCAACAAATTGAGATACAGGCTCAACAAGAAATGTCATTAACGGCACCAGTATCCGGTCAGGTAGCAGCAGTATTGGTTCGAGCCGGGCAAACGGTATCACAGAACGAGACATTATTAACGCTGGTACCAAAGGATGCAGATTTACAGGTTGAGCTTTATTCACCCAGCAAATCTGTAGGATTTATCAAACCAAAACAGCGAGTAGGATTACGCTTTGCGGCATACCCCTACGAAAAATTTGGCGTGCAGTATGGAACCACTCGCATGGTAACCCACACGAGCCTCACGGCCAGGGATGTGGCAATGCAAAATCCAATGGACTGGAAAAATAACGAAGGGCATTACCGCATAATTATTGATTTAGATAAGACCTCGATTACGGCGTATGGCAAACAAGAACCGTTGCGTGTTGGTATGGCCGTTTCAGCTGATGTCGAACTCGAAAGCCGATATCTCTATGAATGGTTAATGGAACCTCTTTGGAGTTTAAAAGGTAAGATTTAACTATGGAATGGACAGAAAGTTTACATTGGGGATGGCGTCGTCGATTACCTGTAATACGGCAGACAGAGGCAGCAGAATGTGGCCTTGCATGCCTGGCGATGGTTGCCGACTGGCATGGCTATCGCATAGATCTTTCCAGATTACGCAATCAGTTTAGCGTTACGCTTCACGGTATGGCATTTGTACGTTTGATGGAATGTGCAGAAACATTACATCTTTCCCCGCGCGCGGTACGCCTGGAACTGGAGGAGCTGTCACAATTACCTACACCTTGTATATTGCACTGGGATCGAAATCATTTTGTTGTGCTTAAAAGAGTACGCGGGCAGAAAGTTGAACTACACGATCCGGCTCGTGGTGAAGTATGTATGACATTGGCACAAATAGACCGCCATTTCAACGGGATAGCACTAGAGTTAACACCTGATCATGCATTTAAAAAGCTCGATCTACGTAAAAAAGTAAAGCTCACAGCGCTTATTGGTCACACTGTTGGACTAAAAACGGCACTGATAAAGATTTTTTGCTTTTCATTGTCACTTGAATTATTAGCTCTACTCAGCCCATTAATCAACCAGGTCGTTATAGACGAAGTATTGGTAGCGTTAGATGATAGCCTTCTCGTTCTTATCATTATCGCTATGCTACTAATGACCGCGACCCAAACATTGATCGGTTTAGCTCGTCAATGGGCTACCATTACTATGTCCGTCAACTTTAATATGCAGTGGACTGCAAACGTCTTTCATCATTTATTACGTCTACCTATAGATTGGTTCGAAAAACGTGATATTGGTAATATCAGTGCTAAGTTTGATGCTGTTGATTCTATTCAAAGTACATTAACGACAACAATACTGGAAGCTATGCTGGATGTGCTACTGGTTGTCGGTACATTAAGCATGATGTTGTTATATAACGTACCTTTATCACTGATGGCTATCGCAGCTGCGCTTCTCTATTGCCTGATGCGTATATTGTGGTTTAGTGCTATGCGCCAGGCTGCAGAAGATAGTTGGTTAGCGGGTACCCTGGAGTCCAGCCATTTTCTGGAAACATTACATGGCATGCTTAGCCTACGGGTTAATGGGGCTTTAATACATCGAGAATCTTCATGGCGGAATCTAAACGTAGCCAGGCGTAACACTCAACTCAAAGAAGATAAGCTGGCGATGGTGTATGACATAATCAATACGGTAATTGGCAGCCTTCTGGGTGCGGGCGTACTGTGGTATGGTGCACAGGCTGTATTATCAGGCCAATTCTCAGTTGGTATGCTGGTTGCTTTTATGTCATTTCAAGGCCGTTTTTCCGGCAGCATAAATAACATCATTGATACCGTTTTTGCCTGGCGGATGCTGGACGTTTATAACGAACGTCTGGCAGATATAGTTTTGACTCCACGTGAAGATACAACGGGTATTATGAATACTGCAATAGTTCCGGCTTTACGAGAGGGTGAGCCAGCGTTGATACTACAAGATGTCAGCTTTCGCTATGCACCAGATGAACGTGAAATACTCAGTAATGTATCTTTGCTTGTTATGCCCGGAGAAGTTGTAGCCCTGACAGGCCGCTCTGGATGTGGAAAAACAACCTTAGCCAAGTTGGTTCTGGGACTTTATACACCGACCAGCGGCGAGATACGCACACTGGGGCTAATCCATCACCAACCCGGTTATAGTTCAGTTCGTAAAATGATTGGAGCAGTGTTACAAGAAGATCAATTATTTCGCGGATCTATTCTCGATAATATCTGTTTTTTTTCACCACATGCTGACCAGGAATCGGCGCAACAGTGCGCAGAATTAGCCCAATTGCATGATGATATTATCGCATTACCCATGGGCTATTTTACGCAAATTGGAGAAATGGGTTGCTCATTATCAGGGGGACAAAAACAACGTTTATTACTGGCTCGAGCGTTGTATAAAAAACCACAGATGCTCATTATGGACGAAGCAACCAGTCAGTTGGATGTAGGCAATGAAATAATTATCAGCCAGGCGCTCAGAGAATTAGGGGTATCAATATTATTAATTGCTCATCGACCAGAAACTATTGCCTCTGCAGATAGAGTCATTGAATTAAATAGTGGAAAACTGTTAGCGAAAATTAATATTACCCCTGGCATTTAAGGTGGATGACCAAAGCCATCCACCTGTCTAATTACTCGCCTTTCTTAGCGGCCTGGATGTAAAGCATTTCCAGCGCCAGCGTCGCGCCTGCCAGAGCGGTGATTTCGGACTGGTCGTAGGCCGGAGCCACTTCCACAACGTCCATGCCAACAATGTTCAGGTCTTTCAGGCCGCGAACCAGCTTCAGCGCACGGTCAGACGTCAGGCCACCGATAACCGGCGTGCCGGTGCCCGGTGCAAACGCCGGATCCAGGCAGTCGATATCAAAGGTCAGATAGACCGGCATGTCGCCTACGATCTGCTTAACCTGCGCCAGAATGTCGTCCACGCTGCGGTCGTTTACCTGACCCGCGTCCAGCACGGTGAAACCGTTGTCTTTGTCGAACTCGGTGCGGATACCGATCTGCACGGAGTGGTTCGGGTCGATCAAACCTTCGTTTGGCGCGGTGAAGAACATAGTGCCGTGATCGAACTCGCAGCCGTTCGCGTAGGTGTCGGTATGGGCATCGAAATGCACCAGCGCCATTTTACCGAAGTGCTTAGCGTGCGCGCGCAGCAGCGGCAGTGTCACGAAGTGGTCGCCACCGAAGGAGAGCATACGCTTACCGGCTGCCAGCAGCTTTTCAGCGTGGGCCTGCAGACGTTCGCTCATGTCCCGCGCGTCGCCGAAAGCGTAAACCAGATCGCCGCAGTCCACGACGTTCAGACGTTCGCGCATATCGAAGTTCCACGGGAAGCGGTTGCCTTCCCAGGCCAGGTTAGTCGAAACCTGACGAATAGCCGCCGGGCCGTGGCGCCCGCCCGCACGGCCGGAGGTGGCCGCGTCAAAAGGAACGCCGGTGATAACCCAGTCTGCATCGCTGTCGTACGGCTGGAAGTTCAGCGGAAAACGTAAAAAACCAAAGGCGTTGGAGACCAGGGAGTTATCGTACTGATGGCCTAAGGTGCTCATTGTCTGTCCTCGCGGTGATGGTGTAATTTGCAAAAAAAAATCCCTTTCGCGTCGTTAAACCCGACGAGAAAGGGACTGGATTAGTACCGGGACTGCTTATTGGTGCGGATTATCGCCGCAATTTCATTCTGATTCAATAGTGCGCAATTTATACATTGTCGAGCGGATAAGCCTGTGCCCTCCGCCGCTAAGACTAAAAGACGCGGTGGATAACGCTTCGCTTATCCACCCTATAAAACAGAACCTGTTAATCCCTACTCATCTTCCAGATAAGTATAGCCATACAGGCCAGCCTCGAACTCTTCGAGGAACTGCTGCTGGAGCGCGGCATCCAGATCGGTGTGCTTCACCTGATCGCGGAAGTGCGTCAGCAGCGTGTCCGGGTCTAGCTGCACGTAGCGCAGCATATCCGCCACGGTATCGCCTTCATCGGACAGTTCCACCTCAACGCTGCCGTCAGGGAAGACGAACACGTCTACCGCTTCGGTATCGCCGAACAGGTTGTGCATATTGCCGAGGATTTCCTGGTACGCCCCAACCATGAAGAAGCCCAGCAGCGGCGGGTTATCCGCATCGTATTCCGGCATAGGCATGGTGGTCGCGATGCCGTCGCCGTCGATGTAGTGATCGATAGCGCCATCGGAGTCGCAGGTGATATCCAGCAGTACGGCGCGGCGCTCAGGAACCTGGTCCAGACCTTCCAGCGGCAGCACAGGGAACAGCTGGTCGATACCCCAGGCATCCGGCATGGACTGGAACAGCGAGAAGTTGACGTAAATCTTATCCGCCATACGTTCCTGCAGCTCGTCGATAATCGGACGGTGCGCGCGGTTGCTTGGGTCAAGCAGACGCTGAATTTCGTTGCACATGCTCAGGTAAAGCTGCTCCGCCCAGGCACGCTCCTGCAGAGAATAGCCGCCTGATGCGTAGCCGGTGTGGATATCGTGCAGGTCGATCTGGCTGTCGTGCAGCCATTCACGCAGCGAGCGACGGTTGTTCGGCTCGTGCATTTCACCCCAGGTTTCCCACATGCTCTGTAGCGCACGCGGAGCATCTTCAGCAGGTGCTTCTGGAACCGTGTATTCGTTGCGCTCAACGCCGATGATGTTGGATACCAGCACGGTGTGGTGAGCGGTAACCGCACGGCCGGACTCGGTGATAACCGTAGGGTGCGGCAAACCATGTTCTTCACACGCGTCGCCAATCGCCCAGATGATGTTGTTCGCATATTCGTTCAGGCCGTAGTTGACCGAACAATCGGACTGGGAACGGGTCCCTTCGTAGTCCACGCCCAGACCGCCGCCCACGTCGAAGCATTCGATGTTGACGCCCATCTTGTGCAGCTCAACGTAGAATCGAGCGGATTCACGCACGCCGGTGGCGATGTCGCGAATGTTCGCCATCTGCGAACCAAGGTGGAAGTGCAGCAGCTGCAGGCTGTCGATACGCCCCGCTTCGCGCAGCATGTCTACCAGCTGCAGAACCTGCGTCGCCGCCAGGCCAAACTTAGATTTTTCGCCGCCGGAGGACTGCCACTTGCCGGAGCCCTGCGAGGCCAGACGCGCACGCACGCCCAGACGAGGCACCACGTTCAGACGCTCGGCTTCTTCCAGCACGATGCGGATTTCGGACATCTTTTCGATGACCAGATAAACCTTGTGGCCCATCTTCTCGCCGATCAGCGCCAGGCGGATGTACTCGCGGTCTTTATAACCGTTACAGACAATCACCGAACGGGTCATGCCCGCATGGGCCAGAACGGCCATCAGCTCTGCTTTAGAGCCAGCTTCCAGGCCCAACGGCTCGCCGGAATGGATCAGGGATTCAATCACGCGGCGGTGCTGGTTCACCTTAATCGGGTAGACAAGGAAGTAGTCGCCTTTGTAACCGTAAGATTCACGAGCACGTTTGAACGCGGCGTTAATAGAACGCAGGCGGTGCTGGAGGATCTGCGGGAAGCAGAAGAGCGCAGGCAGACGTTGCCCCTGGGCTTCGCGGGCTTTCACCAGCTCGGCAAGGTCAACGCGCGCGTCGGGAACATCAGGATCCGGGCAGACGGTAATATGGCCCAGCTCGTTGACGTCGTAGTAGTTATTACCCCACCAGGCAATATTGTATGTGCGCAGCATTTTGCTGGCTTCCTGGGAGCTCATAGCAACCTCCTGCATGGAGCGGTGTCCATCCTGCTCGCCCACTGACGAACCCGAAACAGAAGAGATTTTGTCAGACATGGCGAACCTCAAATTTAAACGAATGTGCAATATAGTTGACTACTATCGCAGGGGTATCCCGCAATAACAACCCATTAACAGCGCGTAGCGGCAGCATAAGACGCTGACAGACTGGCTGTGCGACCGGTTTCATTTTCATATCATTGTAAAACACGTTACCGAGCTCCGCAGGGCGGGTCGGCGAAACCACGAGAAAACTCTCATCTACGACAAGAGCGCCCTTGTTCAGGAATAACAGGCGTGACTAACCGGCCCGAGAATCCGTCGATGCGCCGAGACGGGTATAACTTCGGCTGAAATAGAGCAAAGAGATGCAAGCTGCGAGGGGCATGGCCACACCAGACAGGCGCGCCAGAGTTTGGGAATTACAGCGGTTTTTCAATCGTATCACCTCCACGCATCCCGTTTGGGTATGCGACAAGCCAAAGCTAAAAAGTAGTGCTCAACCCGGCTGGAAGTGGGCAACACAAAATGTGTGCTTAGTGAATGAGCCGCGCGCGCCGCTTTATACCCACAATGGGGCGAAAAAGCAAAAGATAATTGTGCGTTATGCGGACCGTCATGAAAAATTGCCAGTTCGCTTTCACCATTAGTGTGATCAATTCGAAAAATCACTGGCAATCTGTTTAAGGGTTAACCTAAAATAGACGTCCAGATGTTAATCCATCTATACTGATTAACTGTTAGACTGCCTGTCATTCAATCTACGGCGAAACCCCACACTATCAGCACAACGTTCTGATGCGGGAGCCATTCGGCAGCGGTCTGTACTAACCGAATTCTCTTTAGGGTGAAGAAAACATGGCTAAACACCTCTTTACGTCCGAGTCCGTCTCAGAAGGGCATCCCGATAAAATCGCTGACCAAATCTCCGATGCGGTGCTTGACGCAATCCTCGAGCAGGATCCAAAAGCTCGCGTAGCCTGTGAAACCTACGTGAAAACCGGCATGGTGCTGGTTGGCGGCGAAATCACCACCAGCGCCTGGGTTGATATCGAAGAGATCACCCGTAACACGGTGCGTGAAATCGGCTACGTGCATTCTGATATGGGCTTTGACGCCAACTCCTGCGCCGTACTGAGCGCGATTGGCAAGCAGTCTCCGGACATCAACCAGGGCGTTGACCGTACCGATCCGCTGGAGCAGGGCGCGGGCGACCAGGGCCTGATGTTTGGCTATGCCACCAACGAAACCGACGTGCTGATGCCTGCGCCAATCACTTACGCCCACCGTCTGGTTCAGCGCCAGGCAGAAGTGCGTAAAAACGGCTCGCTGCCGTGGCTGCGCCCGGACGCAAAAAGCCAGATCACCTTCCAGTATGACGACGGCAAAATCGTGGGTATCGATGCGGTTGTGCTTTCCACCCAGCATTCTGAAGACGTTGAGCTGAAAACCCTGCAGGAAGCGGTGATGGAAGAGATCATCAAGCCGGTTCTGCCAGCGGAGTGGCTGAATGCCTCTACCAAATACCACATCAACCCGACCGGCCGTTTTGTTATCGGTGGCCCAATGGGCGACTGCGGTCTGACCGGACGTAAAATCATCGTTGATACCTACGGCGGCATGGCTCGTCACGGCGGCGGCGCGTTCTCCGGTAAAGATCCATCAAAAGTGGACCGTTCTGCGGCGTACGCGGCGCGTTATGTTGCGAAAAACATCGTTGCCGCAGGCCTGGCCGACCGCTGCGAAATCCAGGTTTCTTACGCCATCGGCGTGGCTGAACCAACTTCCATCATGGTTGAAACCTTCGGCACCGAGAAAATCTCTACCGAACAGCTGACCCTGCTGGTGCGCGAGTTCTTCGACCTGCGTCCGTACGGTCTGATCCAGATGCTGGATCTGCTGCACCCAATCTACAAAGAAACCGCAGCATATGGCCACTTTGGTCGCGAGCATTTCCCATGGGAAAAAACCGACAAGGCCGCCCTGCTGCGTGAAGCCGCTGGCCTGAAATAATCCGCTACGGTTTACTCCCCTGAAGGCCAGCTAAGCTGGCCTTTTGTCTTTCTGCCTGTTCAAACCACCTCATTCCTGCCGCTGGGCTATACTTTGTGTTAAACGCTTAAAAAACAGACTATGAAAGCGATTACATGACATATTCGTCGCCTTGTCATTCAGAGCTTTCTGCCTTTTTGCGCCTTTTGCTTCGTTTGTTACAGCCCATTTCAGATTCGACTGAAAAAGCGGCAATTAGCTTGCCGTCTTTCCTCTTAATGCTATGTTTTACCTAAATTTGTACTTCTGACAGATCTTGACATTAGTGTAACCGATTACACTAATGTGATTACTATCACACAAATTTACGTAACGCTAACCTACCCTTAACAGCGATAAATCTGATAACCCAACCGGAGGGCGTTATGCCTGACACTAATAAGAAACACCGGACATCGAACAAAAGTATGACCTTTTTTGTTTGCTTCCTCGCAGCGCTGGCAGGCTTACTGTTTGGCCTGGACATTGGCGTCATCGCCGGTGCCCTGCCGTTCATTGCTAAAGATTTTCAGATTACCGCACACCAGCAGGAGTGGGTGGTCAGCTCGATGATGTTCGGTGCCGCCGTCGGCGCCGTCGGCAGCGGCTGGCTCTCTTTCCGCCTCGGGCGCAAATACAGCCTGATGATTGGCGCCGTGCTGTTTGTCGCAGGCTCCCTGTGCTCCGCCTTCTCGCCTAACCCGGAAGTGCTGATTATCTCCCGCGTGCTGCTGGGCCTGGCCGTGGGCGTCGCCTCCTACACCGCTCCGCTTTATCTTTCTGAGATTGCCCCGGAGAAAATTCGTGGCAGCATGATCTCCATGTACCAGCTGATGATCACCATCGGTATTCTCGGTGCCTATCTTTCGGATACCGCCTTCAGCTACAGCGGCTCGTGGCGCTGGATGCTGGGCGTGATCACTATTCCAGCCCTGATTTTGCTGGTTGGCGTCTTCTTCCTGCCGGACAGCCCGCGCTGGTTCGCCGCCAAACGCCGCTTCCACGACGCCGAGCGCGTGCTGCTGCGCCTGCGTGACAGCAGCGCCGAAGCGAAGCGTGAGCTGGAAGAGATCCGCGAAAGCCTGCAGATTAAGCAGAGCGGCTGGTCGCTGTTCCGCAGCAACAGCAACTTCCGCCGTGCCGTTTTCCTGGGCGTGCTTTTGCAGGTGATGCAGCAGTTCACCGGCATGAACGTCATCATGTATTACGCACCAAAAATCTTTGAGATCGCAGGCTTCACCAACACCACGCAGCAGATGTGGGGGACGGTTATCGTCGGTCTGATCAACGTGCTGGCAACCTTTATTGCCATTGGTCTGGTTGACCGCTGGGGCCGCAAGCCAACGCTGGTGCTGGGCTTCCTGGTGATGGCCGCCGGTATGGGTATCCTCGGCACAATGCTGCACGTCGGCATTCACTCCCAGGGCGCGCAGTACTTCGCCGTGGCAATGCTGCTGATGTTTATCGTTGGTTTTGCGATGAGCGCCGGTCCGCTGATTTGGGTGCTGTGCTCTGAAATCCAGCCGCTTAAAGGCCGTGATTTTGGTATCACCTGCTCTACCACCACCAACTGGATCGCCAACATGATCGTCGGCGCAACGTTCCTGACCATGCTCAACACGCTGGGCAACGCTAATACCTTCTGGGTTTACGCGGGTCTGAACGTCTTCTTCATCCTGCTGACCATCTGGCTGGTTCCGGAAACCAAACACGTTTCCCTGGAGCACATCGAACGTAACCTGATGAAAGGTCGTCCGTTACGTCAGATTGGCTCCCACGACTAAACCGCAAACGGCCTCTCTCCGCCTGGAGAGGGGCTTGCACCCAGCCCTGTCACATTCTATTCTCTGCCGTTATGAAATCCCCTCGACTCCCCATTGCCATTCAGCAGGCCGTTATGCGCAGCCTGCGCGACAAGCTACAGCAGGCCAATCTGCACCTGGGCCGCAGCTACCCTGAACCAAAGCTCGTCTACCAGCAGCGCGGCACCGCCGCCGGAACAGCGTGGATGGAAAGCTACGAAATCCGTCTTAATCCCGTGCTGCTGATGGAAAACCAGCAGGCTTTTATTGAAGAGGTTGTGCCGCATGAGCTGGCGCACCTGCTGGTCTGGAAGCATTTCGGCCGCGTCGCTCCCCACGGCAAAGAGTGGAAATGGATGATGGAAAGCGTGATGGGCGTTCCCGCTCGCCGCACGCACCAGTTTGAGGTGCAGTCCGTGCGCCACAACACCTTCCCCTACCGCTGCCGCTGCCAGCTGCATCAGCTGACCGTCCGCCGCCATAACAGGGTGCAGCGCGGCGAGTCCGAATACCGCTGCGTACGCTGCGGCGATCTGCTCAAACCAGACGCTACAACTCCCTGTATTTAAAAACTATCATCTGAAAACTTCCTAATAGTTCTGATTGAAACTGGATAATTCCTCAGGTAGTGTGCGGACTTGTTTTAGTCAGGATCCTGAACATGTCCCGCAAATATCTTCTGGCTGTTGCAGCTGTTGCAGCCCTCTCCCCTTATCCGGCGCTGAGTTCCGGTATCAACAGCTTCTCGCAGGCCAAAGCCGCCGGAGCAAAACTCAACGCTGACGCGCCGGGTTCGTTCTACTGCGGCTGCAAAATTACCTGGCAGGGTAAAAAAGGCGTGCCGGACCTCGATTCGTGCGGCTATAAAGTGCGTAAAAATGAAAACCGCGCCTCGCGTATCGAATGGGAACACGTTGTCCCGGCATGGCAGTTTGGCCATCAGCGCCAGTGCTGGCAGGATGGCGGCAGAAAGAACTGCACCAAAGACCCGGTCTACCGCAGGATGGAAAGCGATATGCACAACCTGCAGCCCGCGATCGGTGAAGTGAACGGTGACCGCAATAACTTTATGTACAGCCAGTGGAACGGTGGTGAAGGCCAGTATGGTCAGTGCGCAATGAAAGTCGACTTTAAGGGAAAAGCCGCCGAGCCGCCCGCCCGCGCCAGGGGTGCTATCGCCCGCACTTATTTCTATATGCGTGACCAGTATCAGCTGAAACTTTCCCGCCAGCAGACCCAGCTTTTTGAAGCATGGAATAAAACTTACCCCGTCAGCGCGTGGGAGTGCCGACGCGACGAGCGCATTGCGAAAATCCAGGGGAATCATAACCCTTATGTGCTGCGGGCTTGCCAGGCACAAAACAGCTAACCTACACTAGCGGCAATTGTTTATTGCGCTGTCATGACCAAATCGGATCCGTAGGGCGGATAAGCCTGCGTCATCCGCCGAAAATGAATGCTGCTTTCGGCGGGCGACGCTTTGTTTATCTATCCTGCGTTCAGGCATACAGCATAACCATCGGATAATTTACGCATGCGTATCCCCCGCATTCACCACCCGGAATTACTCACCGCAGGCCACGAAGTGGCGCTCAGCGAAGATGCAGCCAACCATGTGGGCCGCGTGCTGCGCATGGGTGCAGGCCAGGCCATTCAACTATTTGACGGCAGCAACCAGGTCTTTGACGCCGAAATCGTACAGGCCGATAAGAAAAGCGTGCGCGTGAAGGTGCTGGCAGCAAACGCCGACGACCGGGAATCTCCGTTGCATCTGCATCTGGGCCAGGTCATGTCCCGTGGCGAAAAGATGGAGTTCACCATTCAGAAGGCCGTTGAGCTGGGTGTGAACGTGATTACCCCTTTGTTTTCCGAGCGCTGCGGCGTAAAACTGGATGCCGAACGCCTGAACAAGAAGCTCCAGCAATGGCGCAAAATTGCCGTAGCAGCCTGCGAACAGTGTGGGCGCAACGTGGTGCCGGAAATCCGCCCGGCGATGGACCTTGAAGCCTGGTGCGCCGAAGAAGACAACAGCCTGAAGCTCAATCTTCATCCTCGCGCCAGCGCCAGCATCAACACCCTGCCCCAACCGGTGGAGCGGGTGCGCCTGCTGATTGGTCCGGAAGGCGGTTTAACGGCAGAAGAAATTGCCATGACCGCAGAACATCAATTTACTGATATTCTGTTGGGACCTCGCGTTCTGCGTACTGAGACTACCGCGCTCACCGCCATTACCGCACTGCAGGTGCGCTTTGGCGATCTGGGCTAAAGGAGAAGAAGAATGATCAAGCTCGGCATCGTGATGGACCCCATCGCAAACATCAACATCAAAAAAGACTCAAGCTTCGCCATGCTGCTGGAAGCGCAGCGTCGCGGCTATGAGCTGCACTACATGGAAATGGCCGATCTGTATCTGATCAACGGCGAAGCGCGCGCGCGGACCCGTCTGGTCTCCGTCGAGCAGAACTATGACAAATGGTATGACTTTGGCAGCGAGCAGGATATTGCCCTGGCCGACCTGAACGTCGTGCTGATGCGTAAAGACCCGCCGTTCGACACCGAGTTTATCTACGCCACCTACATTCTTGAGCGCGCCGAAGAACAGGGCACGCTGATCGTCAACAAACCGCAGAGCCTGCGCGACTGTAACGAAAAGCTCTTCACCGCCTGGTTTGCGGACCTGACCCCGGAAACGCTGGTCACCCGCAATAAGGCGCAGCTGAAGGCCTTCTGGCAGAAGCACGGCGATATCATTATGAAGCCGCTGGACGGCATGGGCGGCACGTCCATCTTCCGCGTGAAGGAAGGCGACCCGAACCTGGGCGTGATTGCCGAAACGCTCACCGAGCTGGGCAACCGCTACTGCATGGCGCAGAACTACCTGCCGGCCATTGTTGACGGCGACAAGCGCGTGCTGGTTGTTGACGGCGAACCCGTGCCGTACTGCCTGGCCCGTATCCCGCAGGGCGGCGAAACGCGCGGCAACCTGGCCGCCGGTGGCCGGGGTGAACCTCGTCCGTTAACCGACAGCGACTGGGAAATTGCCCGCCGCGTTGGGCCGACGCTGAAGGCTAAAGGGCTGATTTTTGTTGGCCTCGACATCATCGGTGACCGCCTGACCGAGATTAACGTCACCAGCCCAACCTGCATTCGTGAAATCGAAGCGGCGTTCCCGGTATCCATCACCGGTATGCTGTTCGACGCAATTGAAGCGCGCCTCGCAAAATAATCCTCCGGGCGGGCCTGGCCCGCTCAATAATGGTAAACTGTCCATTCTTTGCGCGCCCCTTGCCGCTTTTCAACCGGGAACAGACTCTCTGATAATGAATTTACAGCATCACTTTCTCATTGCCATGCCGGCTCTCCAGGACCCGCTTTTTAAGCGTGCCGTCGTCTATATCTGTGAATACAACGAAGATGGTGCGATGGGGATCATTATCAATAAGCCCCTTGAGAACCTTCAGGTCGAAGGCGTGCTGCAGAAACTAAAGATCGAACCCGATCCGCGTGACCCGGCCATTCGTCTGGATAAGCCCGTGTTTGTCGGCGGCCCGCTGGCGGAAGACCGTGGATTTATTCTGCACTCCCCGCCGGATGCGTTCGCTTCCAGCATTCGTATCTCCGACGATACGGTGATCACCACCTCCCGCGACGTGCTGGAAACCATCGGTACGCCGAATCAGCCTCAGGACGTCATCGTGGCGCTGGGCTACTCCTCCTGGGAGAAAGGTCAGCTCGAGCAGGAAATCCTGGATAACGCCTGGCTCACGGCACCAGCAGATGCCGCAATCTTATTCCATACCCCCATTGCTGAACGCTGGCGCGAAGCCGCGAAGCTTATCGGCGTGGATATTCTGACAATGCCAGGCGATGCGGGGCACGCGTAATGAGCAGTGGAACACTGTTAGGTTTTGACTTCGGCACCAAAAGTATCGGCGTTGCCATTGGCCAGCGCATTACGGGCACCGCCCGTCCGCTTACCGCGCTGAAGGCGCAGGACGGCACGCCGGACTGGAGCTCGATAGAAAAAATCCTGAAAGAGTGGCAGCCGGACGAAGTAATAGTCGGCCTGCCCCTGAACATGGACGGCACCGAGCAGCCGCTTACCGCCCGCGCCCGGAAGTTCGCCAACCGCCTGCATGGCCGTTTCGGCGTGAAGGTGTCGCTACAGGACGAACGCCTGAGCACGGTGGAAGCCCGCGCGGGCCTGTTTGAACAGGGCGGCTTCCGCGCGCTGAACAAAGGCAGCATCGACTCCGCTTCCGCGGTCATCATTCTTGAAAGCTGGTTCGACTATCATCCCTGATTTGTCGCGCTGCCGGACGTGCCGTTAATCTTTACTGGTTAGCTCATGCCTGGCGGCAACGGCCAGAAAATGGCTGCGATCGCGGCAGCCTGAGGCAGGCTGTTTCACGTGGTTATCAATGCGCTCAATGAGGACATCCGGCAGAGAGATGTTAATGCGCTGTGGTTTACCCTCAAGCGATGACAAATCCACATCGACCATTACCCACTGCTCGCAGTATGCGTATTCCGGATTGGCGGCGTAAACAAATGGCCCGGCATCTTTGAGTCGGGTGATATCGACACCGCGCTTCACCATTTCATCTGTAATTAACAAGATCGCTTCACGCACCATTTCCGCAATCTCTTCCTGCGAATCCGCCGCTGAGACGCAGCCGAAATCGTCGTTGCATAACGCGGGTACAATCATACCGTACGCTTCGTTCTCGTTTGCAGGCATTTCGACGCCAACTGAGAAAAACATGGGTCACCTCCGTGAGCAGGGATTCATATCCCGGCCTGTTTGCGAATGGATCTGACAGTGCCGATGGAGAGATTTTTCTTCGGATGCGGAACGGGAAAGTTTCTTCCCGTATTAGGTGACCACCATATAAAGTGGCTCCCTTTGCCCTGTCTGGCGGGTTCGCATCCTGCGGCCTTCAGCTCCTTAATCAAGTCAGAAGATTTCATCGCAACCTCCTGACCAGAACAAATCATACACACGCAAACACACCAATGCAATATTTTTACTCATCCTGAATTCTCCCTTCCACCCGCAGCACCGCTTCATGCTGCGCAAAGCTCTGCATTCCATGCTGTTGCCCGGTCTGAAGCAGGCCCGGCAACTGATGGGTCTTACCTTCACGGATAAGGTTCGCCACCGCCGGAGTGTTCACCATTCGCTCAAACAGCGCCACGCGCCCCCCATCGGAAGAAGATACAAGCTTCTGGGCGAGTACGGCTTTGAGGCTGCCCGCCAGCTGGCTGCGGATATAATTTTTCTCTTCTGCCGGGAAGACATCTACCAGCCTTTCGACGGCCTGCGCCGCCCCCCGCGTGTGCAGCGTCGCCAGTACCAGATGGCCCGTTTCGGCCGCCGTTAAGGCAAGGCGGATGGTTTCGCTGTCCCTCAGTTCACCAAGCAGAATTACATCAGGATCTTCGCGCAGCGCACCCCGCAAACCTGCGGCAAACGAGCAGCAATGTTCGCCCACCTCCCGCTGCTGAATCAGGCATTTTGCCGGGCGGTGGATAAACTCGATGGGGTCTTCCAGGGTCAGGATATGCCCGTCAAGATGCTGGTTGAGATACCCCACCATAGCGGCAAGCGTAGTGGACTTGCCGCTGCCGGTCGCGCCGGTGACCAGGATAAGGCCGTCCGGCGTCTGTAGCAGTGAAGGGACGAGCGGCGGAACGCCTGAAGCAGCCAGTTCAGGACATTGCGTAGCGAGCAGACGCAAGGCGAGTGAACAGCCGTGAAGCTGGCGAAAAGCGTTCGCGCGCAGGCGGAGGCCACTGGCAGACGTGACGGCGAAATCAAGCTGCCCACACTCTTCCAGCTCCTTTTGCTGCGGCGGCGACAGCCACTGTGCCAGCAGCGCTTCTGGCTGCGGGGCGGTTTCGGGACAGGGTTCAAGCCGCCCCTGCCTTCGCCAGCGTGCAGATTGCCCCGTACACAGGTGTAGATCGGAGACGTTATGCTTTACACTAAGGGCCAAAATTTCTTCGATATCCATATCATTCCCAGCCTATGAACGAGATAGCGAACAACCTGGCACAGGTTAAAGACAAAATCTCGGCGGCAGCCGCGCGCTGCGGCCGTTCTCCAGAAGAAGTTACTTTGCTTGCAGTGAGCAAAACAAAACCTGCGGGCGCCCTCGCAGAAGCGATGGAAGCCGGGCAGCGTGCTTTTGGCGAAAACTACGTGCAGGAAGGCGTGGATAAAATCCGTCACTTTGCAGAACAGGGCAAAGAACCGCTGACGTGGCACTTTATCGGCCCGCTGCAGTCGAACAAAAGCCGTCTGGTGGCAGAGCATTTTGACTGGTGCCACACGGTGGACAGGCTGAAAATCGCCGTGCGCCTGAACGAACAGCGCCCGGCGGGAATGCCGCCGCTTAACGTCCTGATTCAGATTAATATCAGCGACGAGAACAGCAAATCCGGCATCGCCCTGAGCGAGCTTGATGCGCTGGCGGAAGCGATAGCCGAGCTGCCGAATCTGACATTACGCGGTTTAATGGCGATCCCGGCCCCTGAACCTGATTACGATCGTCAGTTCGCCGTCTGTAAGCAGATGGCGGCGGCGTTCGAATCGTTAAAAAGCCGTTTCCCAACGGTGGACACTTTATCTCTTGGCATGACCGATGACATGGACGCCGCGATCGCTGCTGGTAGCACCATGGTGCGCATTGGAACCGCTATTTTCGGCGCGCGGGATTACCCTGCTCGTTAATCATTATAATTATTGAGGAACGCCATGCTGACGTTGACTTTCCTGGTCAAAACGCTGATTGAACTGTACGTGATGGTGCTGCTGATCCGCATCTGGATGCAGTGGTCGCGCTGTGACTTTTACAACCCGTTCGCCCAGTTTATCGTTAAAATTACCCAGCCGATTGTCGGCCCGCTGCGCCGTGTCATTCCGTCCATCGGGCCGATAGATACCTCTTCGCTGCTGGTCGCGTTTATTCTCACCACGCTGAAATACCCGATTCTGCTGCTGATTCAGGTTGGCGCGCTGTCTCTTGACCCGATGAACCTGCTGGTCGGCCTGCTGTCGCTGCTGAAATCCGCCGGTACGCTGGTATTCTGGGTGATCATCATCCGCTCGCTGATGAGCTGGATAAGCCAGGGCCGCAGCCCGATTGAATACGTGCTGATGCAGCTGACCGAGCCGATGATGGCGCCGATCCGCCGCGTGCTTCCCGCGATGGGCGGCATTGATTTCTCCGCGATGGTGGTCATTCTGATCCTTTATGCCCTGAACTATCTCGGCATGGATCTGTTCCCGGGGCTCTGGTTCCTGCTGTGAGTGCAGTAAGCCAGACCGCCGACGGGCTGGTTTTGCGGCTGTATATTCAGCCCAAGGCCAGCCGGGACAGCATTGTCGGGCTGCATGGCGACGAGCTAAAAGTCGCCATCACCGCCCCGCCGGTAGACGGCAAGGCCAACGCCCACCTGGTGAAGTATCTGGCGAAGCTGTTTCGCGTTGCCAAAGGCCAGGTGCTGGTTGAAAAAGGCGAGCTTGGCCGCCATAAGCAAATCAAGATTATCGACCCGCAACAAATCCCGACGGAAGTCGCGGCATTGCTCGAATAACAGGATCCCACTATGCAAAAAGTTGTCCTCGCTACCGGTAACGCCGGTAAAGTGCGTGAACTCGCCGATCTGCTTCAGGATTTCGGTCTGGACGTCGTCGCACAAACTGAACTGGGCGTAGAATCCGCCGAAGAGACGGGCCTGACGTTCATCGAGAACGCCATTCTGAAAGCACGTCATGCCGCGCAGATTACCGGTCTGCCGGCCCTTGCCGATGACTCAGGTCTGGCCGTGGACGTGCTGGGCGGCGCGCCGGGCATCTATTCCGCTCGCTATGCGGGTGAGGATGCCAGCGACCAGCAGAACCTTGAGAAGCTGCTTGCTACACTAAAAGATGTCCCGGAAGAGCAGCGTAAGGCGCAGTTCCACTGCGTGCTGGTCTATATGCGCCATGCTGAAGACCCAACGCCGCTGGTGTTCCACGGCAGCTGGGTGGGCGTCATCACCCGCGAGGCCGCAGGCGCAGGCGGCTTTGGTTACGATCCGATCTTCTTTGTCCCGAGCGAGGGCAAAACCGCCGCGGAGCTAACCCGCGACGAGAAACGCGCAATATCCCACCGTGGGCAGGCGCTGAAACTGTTACTGGAAGCAATGAAAAATGGCTAATTTGCCGCCGCTGAGCCTCTATATTCACATCCCGTGGTGCGTGCAGAAGTGCCCCTACTGTGACTTCAACTCCCACGCGCTGAAGGGCGACGTGCCGCACGATGAGTACGTCAGCCACCTGCTGCGCGACCTTGCAGTCGACGCGCCTATGGCACAGGGTCGTGAAATAAAGACCATTTTTATCGGCGGCGGTACGCCGAGCCTGCTCTCCAGCGAAGCGATGCAAAACCTGCTCGACGGCGTTCGTGCCTGCCTGCCGCTGGCGGCGGACGCGGAAATCACCATGGAAGCGAACCCCGGCACCGTCGAAGCGGACCGCTTCGTGGGCTACCAGCGCGCGGGCGTGAACCGTATTTCAATTGGCGTGCAGAGCTTTAGCGAGCAGAAGCTCAAGCGTCTGGGCCGCATCCATGACTCAGGCGAGGCGAAGCGCGCGGCGAATCTGGCGAGCGGCCTTGGCCTGCGCAGTTTTAACCTGGATCTGATGCACGGCCTGCCGGACCAGACGCTGGAAGAGGCGCTGGACGATCTTCGCCAGGCCATTGAGCTGAATCCCCCGCATCTTTCCTGGTATCAGTTGACCATTGAGCCAAACACGCTCTTCAGCTCGCGTCCGCCAAAGCTGCCGGACGACGACGCTCTGTGGGATATCTTCGAGCAGGGCGACAGGCTGCTGACCGCTGCGGGCTATCAGCAGTACGAAACCTCTGCCTATGCGAAGCCGGGCTACCAGTGCCAGCACAACCTGAACTACTGGCGCTTTGGGGATTACCTGGGCATCGGCTGCGGCGCGCACGGTAAAGTGACTTTCCCGGACGGACGCATTCTGCGGACCGCAAAAACGCGGCATCCGCGTGGCTACATGGAAGGGAAGTACATGGACCGCCAGCACGACGTGGAACAGGCCGACAAGCCGTTCGAGTTCTTTATGAACCGCTTCCGCCTGCTGGAAGCCGCGCCGCGCCAAGAGTTCACGCTTTATACAGGTCTGGATGAGTCAGTGATCCGCCCGCAGCTCGACGAGGCGATTGCGAAGGATTATCTGGTGGAGACGGCGGAAACCTGGCAGATAACCGAGCATGGGAAGCTGTTTCTCAATTCCCTGCTGGAGATCTTCCTGGCGGAGTAAAAACCAGCGGCGGATGACGCTGCGCTACGAATTCTCATCCTTCCGTAGGTCGGATAAGCGCAGCGTCATCCGACATATCTTTAGCTTCGCTGCATCTCGCGCCCAATCTGCTCCAGAGATTTGCTCTTCGTTTCGGGAATAAAGAACAGCGTCAGTAAAAACCACAGCAGGCAGAAGAAGCCGTAGATCAGGAACGGGAAGCCGCCGTTAAAAACCTCCCGCAGCCACGGGCTGTCGTTCATCATCGGGAAGGTCTGCGCCACGACGAAGTTTGACGCCCAGATGAGAAACACCGACAGCGCCATCAGCTTATCGCGTATGGCGTTCGGCGAAAGCTCCGGCAGAATTATCCACAGCACCGGGCCCACCGTCCCGCCGAACAGCAGAATGTAGACGATAATCAGCGCCAGCATCCACAGGCTGGTGATTTGCATCCACACCAGAATCCCCAGCAGCACGATGCTGATTAAACATCCCAGATTGCCCACCAGCAGCAGTTTGCGGCGGCCTATTTTTTCCACCACTTTTACCGCCCACGCCGCCGCCAGGAAGAAGGCGACGCCGATAATAATCTGCTGCCAGAAGGCCGCTTTCGCACTGGCAATGCCGATGCTCTCAACCAGCACGTTGCCGTAGTAAAGCACCGCGTTAATACCGCACAGATTAGCGAGCGTCGCCATACTCAGCACAGCAAACACAACCCTGCGGTTATGCGGCGCGAGCAGAGATTCGCGGAGCGCCTCACCCGCTGAGTTCTGGAACGTCGCTTTGATCTCCTCAATCATGCTGCCCGTCGGGCAATCCGCGCCGTTGATGCTCATCAGCACCTTCGCCGCCCTCGCCTCCTGCTGCTTCTTCACCAGCCAGCGTGGGGATTCGGGCACAAAACTCAGCAGCACCACAAACAGGATGGCGGGGATTGCCTCGGAGGCAAACATCCAGCGCCAGGACTGATTCACCGACCAGACAACGTCCGGGCTAAGCTCGGAGATCAGCGTATTGACGATATAGACCAGCAGCATGCCGCCTGCGATCATCAGCTGATACAGGCCGGACATCTTCCCACGGATCTCCTTAGCGGAAATTTCGCTGATATAGACCGGCGCCGCAAGGGAGGCCAGGCCGACGCCCAGTCCGCCAACGATCCTGAAGAAAACAAAAGTCGCGAAGTCCTGCGGCAGCGCCGTCCCTACGGCGGAAATTAAGATCAGCCAGGCGGTAACCAGCAGCGTTTTTTTACGCCCGAGGTAGTCCGTTAAATATTGACCGCCCAGCCCGCCGACCATGCAGCCAATTAAGGCGGAGGCAACGGCCCAGCCCGTCTCCATGCTGTTAAGCGCAAAATAGGCGCTTAGATTCTGGATCGCACCGGCAATCACTGCCGTATCGTAGCCAAATAATAAGCCACCCAGCGACACAATTGTCGCCAGCTTCAGGTTAACCTTATTCATAATATGATCTCTTTAGCCGAAGTGAATATTTATAGTTATGGCGATAAAAGAGTGGCAGCCGGACATATCATCCTAACTGCGGAATAACATTTTCTTTTATTCTCCGGCTGCGCTCCTGATATTCAGGCAGCGGCGTCATACCCTCTTTAAACCAGGCGGCGGGATCGGTGCTGGCTACCATGGCAAAATTAGCCCACGGATTTAGCGACCCCGAGCGGATCACAACTTTGGCTCGCGGCGCAACTGAAGCGATAAGCTCCTGGTGGGCGATGGCCTCAAAGTCCGCCCCGGATCCGGTAAATATCCCCTGCACATCGCGATAAAGCTGCGGATTAAATGCCGGAACGTCGCTGGCCATGGTGATTTTGTCGAAGAACAGCTCCTGGCGCAGCACGCGTAATATTTCCAGCACGTCTACGCTGCCGGGATAAAAACCAAGGTCGATTCGGTTAGCGTCGG
This sequence comes from Dryocola clanedunensis, assembly GCF_038405435.1. GTDB lineage: Bacteria > Pseudomonadota > Gammaproteobacteria > Enterobacterales > Enterobacteriaceae > Dryocola > Dryocola clanedunensis_A. The sequence goes on from NZ_JBBYHZ010000001.1 coordinate 315,605, forward strand.
CAGGAATGGGAAAACCGGCGTCCGTCACCAGTAAAATATCTGAATGACCTAAGGTGGCTAAGGCGTGCGCTAACTGCGGATGTAATATCCTTCCAAGTCTCATAATATTATCCTCTGGTTGGCATTTATTATTATGGAGCCTGCAGCTCGTTTAATTTATGGATTTCTCTTTCTATTTCCTCAAGGGTTTTGCCTTTGGTTTCTGGCACCAGCGTTAAAACAAATATCAGCGCCAGCACGGATATCCCGGCAAAAATAAAGAATGTTTTCGAGGCGCTGATATTTTCGACCAGCACCGGAAAATATCGCGAGACGAAGAAGTTGCCGCCCCACAGGGCAAAGGTGGCGATAGAAGCCGCCACGCCGCGAACGTGCGTCGGGAAAATTTCAGAGATCAGTACGTAGGTGACCGTGCCAAAAGAGACGGCAAAAATGGCGACATAGGCCAGGATAAGCATCAGCAGCAGGCTGGTGTTCGAGGCGTCAACGCGGAACAGCTCGCCAATCCCCGCCAGCATCAACGCCATGCCGGTGGCCCCAAAAATCAGCAGCGAACGCCGCCCGACCCTATCGATAATCCACAGGGAAACGAGCGTCGAGAGCACCAGCGTGATACCAATCAGCACCGTAAAGGACATCGCCCCGTTGATATCCTCCCCGGCGGTTTTGAAGATCTCCGGCGCATAATAGAAGATGGCATTGATACCGGTAATCTGCTGGAACAGCGCCACCCCAAAGCCGATGACCAGCACCTTGCGCAGGCCGGGCGTTAACAGGTCACGAAGCCCTGCCTTACTCTCTTCCCGTAACGATTGTTTGATGGCGGCCAGCTCCCTGCGGCTGGTTTCTTCATCCGGGTTTATGCGGCGCAGTACCGCAAGCCCCTGCTCGTCGCGATTTTTACGAATCAGCCAGCGCGGGCTTTCCGGCACCACAACCAGCAGCAGCAGGAACAGCAGCGCGGGCGGGATGCCGGTGGCTAAAATGACCCGCCAGCCGTTTTCAACGTTCCAGGTCTCCGAGCCGTAGCGGGCGATCGTCGCCGCCACGCTGAAAACCACCAGGTTGCCGATGGTGTTAAAGAGCTGATTAAAAGAGACCAGCCGCCCGCGAATGCGCGCAGGCGACACCTCGGCGATATAGAGCGGCGCGATGGTGGTTTCAATGCCGATGCCCACGCCGACAAGAATGCGGAACGCCACCAGCAGATCCGCAGAGTGGGCCAGCGCCTCGCCCATCACGCCAAACACAAAAATCAGCGCCGTCAGCAGCAGGACTTTTTTACGGCCAATGGCGTCCGACAGCGGCCCGGCGACGGCGACGCCGACGATACAGCCCACGATAATAGACGACGTGACCCAGCAGATACCGTTGGCGTCCAGGCTGAATTTTTCCTGCAAAAAGCCCACCGAGCCGGAAATGCTGCCGTTATCAAAGCCAAACAGAAAGCCCCCTACCGCCGTCACGAAGGCAATCAGCAGCACGCTGCGCATATAGGAATGATTTTTCATTGCACTCTCTCCTGATGGGGTCATAGCCGCTCTCCGAACTGCATCCGGGATAACGGACGAACGGTGGATTGCTGCGCTAAAGCGTGCAGGGAAAGATGCGGCGCAAGGCCCGCCGTAATGCTTGCGGCATTGGCGGCACCGCAGGCGGCGGCAAAGGCCAGATGCCTTGCCCAGCCAGCCTGCGGCACCGTTAACAGGCTGGCAATCAGCCCCGCGCAATGCGCATCGCCGGAGCCGACGCTGCTTAAGGTTTTCACATCGGGCGACAGCACCTCAAAGCAGCCATCCGGCGTTTGTGCCAGAGTCGGGCGCACGCCGTCGGTGATAATAACCGCGCTAACGCCCCTCTCCTGCCACTCGCTAATCAGCTCAGCTGAGCGCCCCTCGCTCACCTGATGCAGCTCATCCTTATTGATTTTGATGATGTCCGGCGTGGCCTGCGCGGCCGCAAGCAAGGCGGCTCCGTGGCTATCAAGCAGCGAGAGGACGTGGTGCTGACGGGCAAGCGCTATCCACTCGGCGTACTCACTCTCGCTGACCCCGTCGGGAAGCGAACCCGTGCAGATCAGCGCGGCGGCGGTCGGAAGCCGGGCGATAAGCCTGGCGTGCAGGTCGTGCAGCTCAGCGGAAGAAATTTCCGGCCCGCGGGCGTTATAGACGCTGGCTTTCAGGGGATCGTTTTGTTCAACGATCACCTCGCAGATACGCGTTTCACCGCTGATGCTGACCCAGCTTCCGGCCAGCCCCTCTTGTTCCAGTAAGGCTTCACACAGCCGCCCCGTCGCTCCGCCTAAAAATCCTACGAGCAGAGGAGAGGGCCACTCCGCATTGAGCTTTCGCAGTACGCGAGCGACGTTCACTCCTTTGCCGCCCGCCAGGGTTTTATCGTCCAGCAGGCGATGCACCGTGCCCGGCCGCTGCTTTTCGACGATTAGCAGCCGCTCAACGGCGGTGTTCAACGACGCAATCAGAACGTTCATGCTGATACCCCGCGATCCAGCCAGGCTTCTCTTGCGATCGTTGCCGCACCGGTGGCGACCGGCTCAGCCAGCTCGCTGACAAACAGCGGCATGCCCCAGCAGCTGCTGCGGTGGGCCAGCATCTCCTCGCGCTGGAACAGCGAGCCCATCAGCACCGCGTCCTGAACGTTTATCGCCCCCAGCTCGCACATATGCGCCAGCACGTGCCGCATATGGAAGGCGATGTGGTCCAGCACGCTGCAAACCATGCTTCCCGGCGTCGCTCCGGCCTCCACATCGTGCAGCGTGAACAGCCCCTGCCCGCCGCTCTCCTGCGCCAGCGAAACGCGCACCTCCTCCCCGCCCTTCTGCCCGGCAAGAGCCTGAAACAGGCGATCGAAGTCACCGGCAAAAAACAGCTCGCTGAGCGTCTGGATGATTTTCCCGGAAGGGTTGGCGTAGCCCATCATGAACTCACCGGCCCGCCAGCTCCGCTCGTAGTCGATGCCCAGCTGCCAGGCGATGGCTTCGGGCTGGTATAAGCGGGAAATGGTCATCAGGTATTCAGAGGTGCCGATAGAATCAAACACGTCCGTCGGCCGCGTGCTCTGGACTGCATACGCGCCCATGATTTGATCGTGGCCTCCCACATAAACCGCCGCTCCCGGTGCCAGGGCCACGCCCGGCAAAGCGGAATTGCTGATTTCACCGCAAAGCTCGCCGGTTTCGGCAATCCGGGGGAAAAGAGATGGCTCGAGCGCAAGCCGTTCGAGCGTTGCGCCGTGGGGCTTCAGGCTGCGCACGTCAAAGCACTGGGAATGATTAATCTGCGAGGCGCTGACGCACCAGTTTCCGGTGAGTCGCCACATTACATAGCTGCCGAAATCCACCCATTTATCCGTTTTGCGCCAGCGATCGGGATGGTGCTGGCGCAGATGGCTAAGCCGCTCCGGCGTCTGATTAGATCGCAGGCGCAGCCCGGAAATGGCGTAATGCTCCGGCGTGTCCAGCCAGGCGCTGTCGTCCGCGCTCAGGGAGGGCGCGGCGTAATTCTGCCACCAGGCAAGCGAAGGCCAGGTCTGGTTGCCCTGCGCGTCTACCGCCAGCGACTCTTCCTGTCCAAAGGTGCCGACGGAGATCCCCGCCAGCAGCCCGCCCGCAGCGCTGGCATGGCGGGCATAGTCGCCGATAAGGCCCACCAGCGCCTGCCAGATAGCCTCTCCCTCATGGAAGGTCAGGCCGTCCCGCTCGCTGAACGGCGTGCGGCAGCGCTGCGCCGCCAGCACTTCACCATTTTCCAGTACGCCCACCACTTTCAGATGGGTCGTACCAATATCTATTCCGAGAAACCACATCGCATATTCCTTTTTCTCGCCGGCCGTGCGGGAGATTAAAGACCCAGCTTGCCGGGGTTGAGGATGCCGTTGGGATCGAGAGCGGCCTTTACCCTGCGCAGCAGCAGATGGGCCGAACCAAGCGAAACGCGCGCATAGGGCGAACGCACCAGGCCGCCGCCGTGGTGGTGGGAAAGCTCCGCGCCGTGCTCAAGGCAGACCCGCATAGTTTCACGCCAAATCGTGCGCAGCCGCTCCACCGCCAGCTCGTCCGTCTCCTCTTTGCCGAGCAGGATCATGTACATCGATGTTCCCTGGGTATAGACGTGGGAGAAGTGCGACAGTACTTCGGCGGCATGGGGCTGGAGCATCTGATTCAGCGCATGGTAAAGCTTGCCGATGCCGTCCCACGTATGGGCAACCTCAATGGTTTCCGCAAAGCCGCCGGTGGTAGCGAGCAGGTTTTCCACGGTGGAAAAGTCAAAGCGCCGCTCCATCCAGGCCAGCGCCGCCTGCGGCCCTTTACGGGTAGCGCCGTGCTTCGCCGCAATGTCGAGCAGCGTCTGCATTTCAGCCTTCGCTATGGCGTGTACGCCCTGGCAGCCGATAAACATGACAGGCTTGTTTTGCTGCGGGTCCTGCATGGCGTGACGCGCTTCCGCCGTGTCGTAGAGGCGTAGCAGGAATGGACGTAACCCGGCCATGCCCTGTTCGCGCATGATGCTAAGCCCGGCCTCCACGTCCGGCAGCTCCAGCGTGTCATATAAACGCGCCTCAGGTAGCGGGAAAATCTTCAGCTGTACCGAAGTGACGATGCCGAGCGTGCCTTCCGCGCCGATAAACAGCTGGCGTAAATCTGGCCCCATCGCCGCGCGTGGTGAGGCTTTAAGGCGGATTTTCTCGCCGGTTGCCAGAATCACGGTGTAGGCCGTAATCAGATCTTCAATCCCGCCGTAGTAAGAGGAGAACTGCCCGGTAGCGAGCGTGGAGAGCCAGCCGCCAACGGTGGACTGATAAAGCGACTGCGGCGAGTGGCCGAGCGTCCAGCCCTGCGCGTGCAGCTCGTCCTCGAGTTTGCCGCCGTTATAGCCGGTCGAAACTTCCACCGTCAGGTTAGTAAAGTTGATTTCGCAGCCGTGCGTCATCTTGCTCAAATCAAGCACGATGCCGCCCCGCGTAGGCAGCGGCTGGCCGGTAACGGAAGAAGCTAACGCCCTCGGCGTCACCGGCGTATCCGTTGCCGTGGCGATGGCCAGCACCCGCTGGATTTGCTGCTCGTCAGCGACTTCGACCACAACATCAGCCTGATAATCGTGGCACCCTAAACGCTTAAGCTTGGTGGAAAGCGGCCAGGTATCGTGGCTGGACGCCTGCAAACTTTCGGCGTCGCTGCGAACCTGCGATGCGGGTAGCGCCTGCGCTAACGCTGCAATCAAAAGACCCTTATCGGACATGCGGACTCCTTAACATCATAATTAATTCAAAAGGATAACGAATATTCCGGTTCTCCATCAGCGCGATTATTAATCACATTGACAGCCCTTGATGATGAATATACGATCAATATTCAAAAAGCTGCAAATTGATTTTTGCGTAAATTGTGAACTTTGTGAAGGAGAGCACCATGGATCCACGTACGGGTAAGGCAATTCGACTGGGGCGTTTACTGCGCCCGGAAACGGGCAGCGCGGTAGTGGTCGCGGCTTCGCACGGCGTCATGGCCGGGCCGCCTGCCGGGCTAAAAACAAGGCAGGAAATTGAGGACGTTTTCTCCCACCTGCGTCAGGCGGACGGCGTGATGGTTTCACCCGGCATGATCCCGCTGATTGAAAAAACATGGATTGGCCGCGACCGCCCGGCTTCCGTGCTGCATCTTGACTGGAAAAACCATGCCCGCTCGGTCTACACGCCGGGCAAAGACGGGCGCGGGGAAGGCGTGCTGGCGCAGCTGGCGGAAATCAGCGACGTTGCGGCCTGCGGGATTGATGCGGTGATGACCTACATGTACCTGGGCCAGAAAGACACGGCGCTGGAGCAGGAAGAAATTGTCAGGAACGCAAAAATTGCCCGTGACTGCGAGCGCTACGGCATCGCCTTAATCATCGAGCCGCGCTCGGCGCTGGAGGGGATCGACCCGGACGCGCTGAGCGCAAAAGTGATGAGCATGTACTGCCGCATCGCCGCCGATATTGGCGCGGACCTGGTTAAGGCCCTGTGGCCCGGCTCCGTCGAGGCTTTCGCCGAGGTTACGCGCACATGTTATACTCCGGTGCTTCTGGCGGGCGGCGCGGGCGGCGAAGATCCTCGCTCCACGCTACAGCTTGCGGATGACGCCATGCACGCAGGTGCCCGCGGCGTCATGTTCGGCCGCCGTATTTTCCGCGCCGATAAACCGGCAAATATGCTCAGCGCGCTCTCTGCTATCGTTCATGAAAAGCAGAGCGTTGAGCAGGCGATGCGCTTAGTGGATTAATTAAGGAAAGATTTCATGTCGGCAAAGGGCGAAAAGTCAGAGAACATTTCCCCCGAGGCGTTTATTGCCCGGGATATCCTCAGTCCTGGATTTTCCGGGCGGCTCGCGACCACCTCGCAGTACCAGGAGCGCCTGGGCATCGGCTCCGGCACGGTGCAAAAAGCCCTGCATGAGCTGCGGCAAAACGGCGCGGTAGAGCTGGTTTCACGCGGTCATCAGGGCACCTGGATCACCCGTCGGGATTTTGACCGGCTATGGGATATGGCCCGTCTGCCTCCCGTCCATATTCTGCTCCCCTCGCGCGGCTCTCAGGAAGCGACCGTCGTTGCCGGCGGGTTGTCTTTGCAGTTTCAGGAATGGGGCGTTGGCACCACCATTGGCTATATGCGCGGCGCACGCTCTCGTCTTGAAGCGCTTGACCAGGGCCAGACGGATGTCGTGCTGCTCTCTTCCGGCTCGGCCAGTTTATTGCTCCCCGACGATCCTGACCGCTACGTAAAAATTAGCCTGGGCGTGGGCAGCTATTATTGTCCCGGCAGCCTTGTCGTCGTTGAAAAGATCGCGCCAGCCACCGGCCGACGCAGGAAGATCGGCATCGATTTCCACTCGAACGACCACCAGCGATTAACCCGCGCGCAGTTTCCCGCCGAGCTTCACGACTATGTGGAGACAGACTTCACGCTGCTGCCGCGAGCGGTGTTCCTCAACGAAATAGATTCCGGCGTCTGGCATCAGGAAGAGTCGCTCATTCCGCTGGATAAAGTGGGGCTAAGCCTGCGCCCGCTGGATGAACCAGAGGCGGTAGAAATGGCCGAACAGATCTCAGCCGCCGTGCTGGTCGCCGCCCAGGACTCCCCGGTCGTCACCCTGCTGCGCGAGCTCGATCGTCAGCATCTGCAAAAATTGTGCGCTACGGTGGACGAGAAAACGGGCGGCAAGCTCAGCGGCAATCTGGCGATTAGATTTGATTAATGAAAAGGAGAGGGAGAAAGAGCTCGATCCAGTCCCCTCGCCCCTTAGGGGAGAGGGTTAGGGTGAGGGGAAATTACTTCAGCGTCTCAACCAGCCCTTTGCGCTGGCCTTCGAGCGTTACCACTCTGCTGCACACGTCGCGACCAAACTGTTCGAAATCTTTCTGCTGATTGTTCCACTCGTTCTGGATTGCGGTTTGCAGGCCGCCCAGGCTACCCAGCACGCCCTGTAGCGGGTTGCCGCCGCCTTTGAGAACGGCTTTCGCGCCCATCTCGTTGATGCTGTCCTGCAGGATGCCGCCCATCGCCTGATTCACCAGCTGCTGGCCATCGGCACGCACCTGATCAATCGCTTTATAGTGGAAGGTCAATCCGTCCTGACGCTGCTCGATAATGCGGTTCATCTGCTCTTTGAGCTGGGCATCCAGCTTGGTCAGACGGCCGCGCATGTTGCTGCTCTCGCCCATTTCTTTAGTGATGATTTTATCCAGTGCCACGCGCCCTTTTTCTACGCGGGTCAGCGCGCCGTTGTTGATCCACGGCAGATCGGTACGCAGCGCCTGCTGATACTTAACGGCCAGCTGGCGCTGGGTCGCATTCAGGGTTTGTAGCTTACCGTTAAACTGCAGGCTGCCGTCCGGCGCAATCACCATGTTGCCGTTCTCGCCCACGACCTGCACGGTCTGCGGATTAATCACCACATCGTCCTTCGGCGTGACGCTGCATTTATAGTCGGCCTGCGCCTGCATCGCGGTCAGCAGCAGCACGCCCATCAGAGTCTTACGAATCATAATTACTCCTGAAAAAAAGGGCCGGTTTGCACCAGCCCCTGTACTCTGAATCAATCCCACCAGACGTCGAACAGGTCGCTGGTGCGAACATCTTCCAGCTTCTGCTCTTCAAGCCACTTGCGCACCAGCGCCTGGTGCTCTTCGGTGCATTTACCGATTTCCTGCATGCAGATGAGGCCATCCCACGCCAGGTGACCGCCGCCGTCAAAGGCCAGGCCATTTTTATCGATCACATCATTAATAAACGCATCGACGGTTTTATCGATTTGTTCTTCTGAGGTCCCTTCCGGGAAGCGCCATGCAACGGAGAACCCCAGCTCCTGGAATTCGTCGATGTGCATTTTCTTACGCAGACGACGGCTACGATTTTTTGCCATTATTTTACCCTCTCGAACATTAAGTCCCATACGCCGTGGCCAAGACGATGGCCACGCTGTTCAAATTTGGTCACCGGCCGTGAATCCGGGCGCGGTACGTAGTCGTTACTCTCCGACTGGTTCTTGTACCCGTCGAGGGAGGACATCACTTCGAGCATATGTTCAGCATAAGGTTCCCAGTCGGTCGCCATATGGAACACGCCGCCCAGCTTCAGCTTACGTTTCACCAGCTCGGCAAAAGGCACCTGAACGATACGGCGTTTATTATGACGTGCTTTGTGCCACGGATCCGGGAAAAAGAGCTGAACCATGGTTAAAGAATTGTCAGGAATCATGTTTTCCAGCACTTCTACCGCATCGTGGCACATAACGCGCAGGTTCTCGACACCTTCTTCATGCGCCGTGCTCAGGCAGGCACCCACGCCCGGCGAGTGAACCTCAATGCCTAAAAAATTCTGTTCCGGCTTCGCCTGGGCCATTGCCACAAGCGAGGTGCCCATCCCGAAGCCAATCTCCAGCGTGACCGGCGCTTCGCGGCCAAACAGCGCGGCAAAGTCGGCTGGTGCAGATTCATATTCAACGCCCATCACCGGCCAGTAATTCTCCAACGCGTACTCCTGGCCTTTAGTCAGACGGCCCTGGCGGCGTACAAAGCTGCGGATCCGGCGCAGCGCGCGGCCTTCTTCATTAAATTCCGGTGAGATGACGTCGTTTTTCATGATGCTCTGACTTTAGTTAGTGTTCGGGAAACGGGCATTATCCAAAGTTAATGCCCAGAAGCAAGCAGATGTACGGGAAAGTTCCGGTTTACAGCCCTCCGCTCTCTGTGCTGGAATCGGCACCCTGATTTCATCCATTGTCGGAAGATCCGCGTTGACGATACAAGCGCCGCAGTTTGCCCACCAGGTTCTGGACTGGTATCACCAGTTCGGGCGCAAGACCCTGCCGTGGCAGCAGGAGAAAACGCCTTATAAAGTATGGCTCTCAGAGGTGATGTTGCAACAAACTCAGGTTGCCACCGTCATTCCTTACTTTGAGCGTTTTATGGCGAAGTTTCCGACCGTGACCGATCTGGCTAACGCCCCGCTGGATGAAGTTCTGCATCTGTGGACTGGCCTGGGCTACTACGCCCGCGCCCGCAACCTGCATAAGGCAGCGCAAAGAGTGGCAAACGAGCACGGCGGCGTTTTCCCGGAAACCTTTGAAGAGGTTGCCGATTTACCTGGCGTCGGCCGTTCAACTGCGGGAGCGATCCTCTCCCTTTCCCTTGGCAAGCACTTCCCGATTCTTGACGGCAACGTTAAGCGCGTGCTGGCCCGCTGCTATGCGGTAGCTGGCTGGCCGGGTAAGAAGGACGTCGAGAAACGGCTGTGGGAAATAAGCGAAAACGTCACCCCGGCGGAAGGCGTGAGCCAGTTTAACCAGGCGATGATGGACCTGGGCGCCATGGTCTGCACCCGTTCAAAACCAAAATGCGAACTTTGCCCGCTCAGCAACGGCTGCGTGGCCTATGCCAACAGCAGCTGGGCAAGCTATCCCGGTAAAAAACCTAAGGTGACCCTGCCCGAGCGCACCGGCTATATGCTGATGATGCAGCACGAGCAGAGCGTCCTGCTGGCCCAGCGCCCGGCCGTTGGTTTATGGGGCGGACTGTACTGCTTCCCACAGTTCGCCACCGAACAAGAGCTCCGCGACTGGCTGGCGCAAAAAGGGATGGCCGCAGATAATCTCACGCAGTTAACCTCTTTCCGCCATACTTTCAGCCATTTCCACCTGGATATTGTGCCAATGTGGCTGCCCGTGTCCTCATTCACCGGGTGCATGGATGAAGGCACCGCTCTCTGGTATAACTTAGCGCAGCCACCCTCCGTGGGCCTTGCCGCCCCCGTGGAAAGACTGTTACAGCAATTACACGCCGAGCCGGTGGTATTAAAAACCGCCCGCGCGTTTGAAGAGGAAGAATAATGAGCCGCACAATTTTTTGTACCTACCTGCAACGCGAGGCCGAAGGCCAGGATTTCCAGCTTTATCCGGGCGAGCTGGGCAAGCGCATCTATAACGAAATCTCCAAAGAAGCCTGGGCGCTGTGGCAGGCCAAGCAAACCATGCTTATCAACGAGCGCAAGATGAGCATGATGAACCCGGAGCACCGCAAAGAGCTGGAAGCCGAAATGGTCAACTTCCTGTTCGAGGGCAAAGAAGTCCATATTGAAGGCTTCACGCCGCCGGAAAAATAATATCAAAGGGCCGAATGCGGCCCTTTTGCAATCCACGACACGCAAAACGCATACACGGAACGATGAAAAAAATTCTAGCGCTAGCCCTTATTGCCCCACTGCTCGTCTCGTGTTCGAGCAAAAAAGAAGATACCTACAACGAAGCCTTTGTGAAGGACACGAACGGCTTTGATATTTTGATGGGCCAGTTTGCCAACAACATCGAAAACATCTGGGGGATAAAAGAGGTTCTGATTGCCGGTCCGAAGGATTACGTCAAATATACCGACCAGTATCTGACACGAAGCCACATCAACTTCGATGATGGTACGATCACCATCGAGACCATCGCCGGTACCGACCCTGCGGGCCACCTGCGTCAGGCAATCATCAACACCCTGCTGATGGGCGACGATCCGGCCTCGGTCGACCTCTATTCCGACGCCAACGACGTGCAGATTTCGAAAATGCCGTTCCTGTATGGCCAGGTTGTTGACCAGACCGGCCAGGCGATTCGCTGGCAGGGCCGCGCGTCAAAATTTGCCGATTACCTGCTGCAAAACCGCCTGAAGAGCCGCAGCACCGGGCTGAAAATCGTTTATAGCGTTACGATCAACCTCGTGCCGAACCACCTTGATAAGCGTGCCCATAAATACATCGGCATGGTGCGAAAAGCCTCGAAGAAATATGGCGTGGACGAGTCGCTGATCCTGGCGATTATGCAAACCGAATCGAGCTTTAACCCGTATGCGGTAAGCCACGCGGATGCGCTGGGCCTGATGCAGGTTGTGCAGCACAGCGCGGGCGTGGACGTGTTTAAGTCGCAGGGGAAATGGGGCAAACCAAGCCGCAGCTTCCTGTTCGATCCGGAAAGCAACATCGATACCGGTACGGCCTACCTGGCCATATTGCAGGATACCTACCTGGGCGGCATTGATAACCCGACATCACGTCGCTATGCGGTCATTACCGCGTACAACGGCGGTGCGGGCAGCGTGCTGCGCGTGTTTAACAGCGATAAGCAGCGGGCGTTCAGCATCATCAACAGCATGGCCGCGGACGATGTCTACCAGACGCTGACCACCCGCCACCCTTCCGCAGAGTCCCGCCGTTATCTTTATAAGGTGAATACCGCCCAGAAGAGTTACCGCAGGCGGTAATTATATTGCCGGATGACGCTGCGCTTACCCGACCTACAAAATCTGTAGGGCGGATAAGCGCAGCGTCATCCGCCTAAAGTTTACTTCACCATATATCCGTAAAGCCGCTTAATTCCGTCGGCATCCGTTTCGCTGTACACGCCCTGTAGCTCCGGCGAGAAGCCCGGCAGCATGTTCACGCCCTCTTCCAGCGCCAGGAAGTAACGCAGCGCAGCGCTTCCCCACGCTTCGCCCGGCACCACGCAGAGCACGCCTGGAGGATACGGCAGCGCGCCTTCCGCAGCAGTGCGCCCTTCCGCCTGGCTCAGACGCACCAGCTCGACGTTGCCGCGAATAAACTCGCTGTTGGCATCCTGCGGGTTCATCGCCACCGCGGGCAGGCTCGCCCTGCGGAACATCGATTTTTGCAGCGCCTTCACGTCAAAGCTGACGTAGAGATCGTGCATCTCCTGGCAGAGCTGGCGCAGCGTGTAGCCTTTGTAGCGCACGGAGTACTTCTGGTAGATAGTCGGCAGCACGTCGGCAAGCGGCGTGTCATCTTCAATATGCTGTTCGAACTGGGCGAGCATCGCTACCAGCTGCGCCATCTTCTCTGCACTTTCCGCAGGCGTCAGCAGGAAGAGGATCGAGTTGAGATCCGCCTTCTCCGGCACGATGCCGTTTTCACGCAGATAGTTTGCGAGGATCGCCGCAGGAATGCCGAAATCGGTGTAGTCACCGGTTTGCGGATCGATACCCGGCGTGGTCAGCAGCAGCTTGCAGGGATCGACAAAATATTCGTCCTTCTCATACCCTTCAAAACCGTGCCATTTCTCGCCCGGTTCAAAGCTGAAGAAGCGCCGCTCCTGAGCGATTTTATCCGTCGCATGATCCTGCCACGGACGCCCCGCTACCGTCGGCGGGATAAACGGTTTGATCATCTTACAGTTGGCGATTATCGCCTTGCGGGCCTCTATGCCCAGCGCCACACATTCCGCCCACAGGCGGCGACCGCTCTCCCCTTCGTGGATTTTTGCGTTCACGTCAAGCGCCGCAAACAGCGGATAAAACGGACTGGTCGAGGCGTGCAGCATGAAAGCATTATTCAGCCGCTTGTGCGGGCAGAAGCGGGACTGGCCGCGAATGTGATTATCTTTCTTGTGGATCTGCGAAGTCTGCGAGAACCCGGCCTGCTGCTTGTGCACCGACTGGGTGACGAAGATCCCCGGATCGTTCTCGTTGAGATCCAGCAGCAGCGGCGAGCAGTCCGCCATCATCGGGATAAACTGCTCATAGCCAACCCACGCGGAGTCAAAGAGGATGTAGTCGCACAGGTGGCCGATCTTATCCACGACCTGACGCGCGTTGTAGATAGTGCCGTCGTAGGTGCCTAGCTGGATGACGGCCAGGCGGAACGGGCGTTTCTCCTGCGCGCGATCGGGTGCCACTTCGCTGATTAAACCGCGCAGGTAGGCATCATCGAAACAGTGCGCGTCGATGCCGCCGATAAAGCCAAACGGATTGCGCGCCGCTTCCAGATAAACCGGCGTCGCGCCCGCCTGAATCAAAGCGCCATGATGGTTGGATTTGTGGTTATTACGATCGAACAGCACCAGGTCGCCACGCGTTAACAGCGCGTTGGTCACGACTTTGTTTGCCGCCGAGGTGCCGTTCAGCACGAAGTAGGTTTTATCCGCATGAAAAACTTTGGCCGCAAACTTCTGCGCATCCTTTGCCGAGCCTTCGTGGATCAGCAAATCGCCGAGCTTAACGTCCGCGTTGCACATATCGGCGCGAAAAACGTTCTCGCCGAAGAAATCGTAGAACTGTCGCCCGGCCGGGTGCTTTTTGAAGAACTCACCATGCTGATGGCCAGGACAGGCGAAGGTGCTGTTTTCCATCGCCACGTATTTTGTCAGCGTGTCGAAGAACGGCGGCAGCAGATCCTCTTCATAGCCGGAAGCTGCCGTTTCCAGCTCCAGATAATCCTGCGCTCTACCCGTGATAACGCCGGTAAACTCCGCCTGCTCGTCAGGCTGGGTTTCCGAGGCCAGGAAAACAGGAAGGTTAAAGCCCGTGCGTTTCAGCAGCGCCAGAATGCCGCTGCGGCTGTCGGCGGCAGACAGCACGACCGCCGCAACATCGGTAAAGTCCGTATTATCGAGCGTGACCACTTCACGATGGGTGGAAAGCGTGGCGGCCACGTCGCGGCTGGCGGCAATTTTCAATGAGTTCATATGCACAAATCCCAAAGCTCAAGGATGAGTGGGTGCCATAAGGCACGGCAAAGGGAGCATTCCCCGACGAATGTGTCTGCGAGTCTGAAGGAGAGTAGCCACTCCGACCGCGAGACATCAGTAAAACCAGGCGTCACCTGATTTTACTGTTGTCCGGCAGCGAGCTTGCGTTGCCCTCACCGCATGGTGAGCGAGGGTCTTAGGGATACGGCAGAAAGGGAGCGGCGCGCCATCGGGTGACGTCGGTGAACATTGACTGTGAACATCAATAAGCGCCCCGTTGCAGATATGCGAAATTTCGCGCAATCATGGCACCTTCTCACGCGGGGTTCAAGCCGCAGAGTCCAACATGGCGCACATTATTCATGCAAACGGACGCCGTAAGCTGACAAAATCATTGACGAAGAATGGGCTTTACGGTTTAATGCGCCCCGTTGCCCGGATAGCTCAGTCGGTAGAGCAGGGGATTGAAAATCCCCGTGTCCTTGGTTCGATTCCGAGTCCGGGCACCACTATTTAAAGAAACCAGCCTAAGGGCTGGTTTTTTGCTTTCTGGCGTCTGGACTCGTCATCGAATTTGGTTCGATTATTCGCTGCGAGCAGCTCACCCCTTCGGGGCCAGCGCGAAGAGCGCGCTGTTCAAACGCCTGCGGCGTTAGTCCGAGTCCGGCACCACTATTTAAAGAACCCGCCCATGGCGGTTTTTTGCTTTCTGGGGTCTGGACTTTGTATCGAGCTCCGTTCGATACATTATACTGATAAATATATGGATGGTTCTGGCTCATTAAGAGAATGAACAGAATTAGATGAAAATAGCAACCTGGTTAATATTTTCATCTCATCTCAATAAATCGGCTTTCCATATATTCGTCTGTAATAAACACGAACCCAACCGCAAATGACTCTAAACCTCATTTTCACTCCCGGGCTCTGGACTCTTTATCTTTTAATCCTTAGCTTAAGTCTATTCATAGTTTTCTCGTTCTTCACGGGAAATAAAAAAAACTATTCATTATCTTTCATACTGAGATAAAACTTTTCCCTTAGAGACTGATTTAACGTTTTCTTCTTTTTACGGTTTTCTTCACAATCAGACCTCAGAAGGTGTTTTCAGCACAGCTTAATAATCCGCGGCTATGCCCTCCCTGAAAAGCGCGATGATATGCCTGATTTTATTATCCCGGTATTAATTGACAACTGCTTTACATTGAGATCATGTCGCCAGCACATAACCACTCTATCTATAACCTCATCACGAAGCATTCCCTACCGGGCGAATGATATAAAAAACATTGCTACCGTTCAATAGCTTCACTCTGTATAAGGTCTAAGTGATTTAAGAAAAAATCACTCCTTGAATACGTACTACCCTGCGACACCAGGGTGAAAATCAAGCCCCCTTTTACCAGATAGACCTAAACCCCACTGTCCCTGCATATCCTGGTGCAGGTGTGCAAACTAAAACCGTTTATTGTCACGTCGCTTCCACAGACTCAATGTTCAAACTGGCACTGAATTCGCTGGGTGGGAAGAAAAAGGACTGATAAAGTTATCCGTCTCTTCATTCCATTATAGCTGCAGACAAACAGGTTTCTCCGTCGAAATTTCAAGGGCTAGCTTTTATTTCAAAATATCTGTCCATTTCCATTAAAAATCAAACTTTCATCATCAAGTACATCCTTCCCCTGTGTATCAAGCCTGCATCACTTGCTGTGCCTAGTTTCTTCATAGCATTTCTTTTGTGTAATGAGATCGTTTTATATTCCCTGTTCAAAATTTTTGATATTGACCCAACAGAAATACCCTGTAGAACTAACTCCATCATCTTTTGTTCCGTATTAGTGAGCATCATGGAACATCTGTTTTTCCTGGATCTACAGACAAATGAGTGTGTGACTGGACTGAGGAATTGCTGCAGGGAGAAAGTGATTTCTTCCATACTCGCACTACAATCTCCGAATGCAATATTTTTCGTCCACCTCATTAACTTTATAAAATCATAAAGCTCCGGACGGGCAAATATCAGAAGATCATTAGCATCACAACTCATAAGTTCATGGAGCTCTTGCTCCCCAAGCCATTTTTTTTCAAATATAAAAACAGCTACCTTTTTACTTAAACAACCGTTACTCCTGACATTGAGAATTAACTCTGCAATAGCCTTTTTTGTGTACGTATTATCACAGATAATCTGAATAGTATCCATGTGTCTCTTCTTATATACAAATATATGCATGCGTTTTTTCGAACGAAAATCACTCAAGTCTGAAATTCGCGGAATTATTTTCATTGCCGCTTAGAACGAATATCTAAAGCCAACTGTGCCAGCGGCATCGTTATAAACCTTTGTCACCGATCTGCTCCGTAACGTTAGCAAGTTATTGGCAGTTTTATTCAGCTTCCCTTCCATACCAACTTTCAGTACAACAATATTACCTATCTGGATCAGAGTGGTGCCATCGAGGCTTACACAGGCATGTTCGATGTTGAGGATCCACTTCACCTCAACATAGGGGTGTTCAGCTTGTCTTTGTCCATTCTAATCACAACGTCGCGGGAAATTTTCGCACTCAGGCTTGTCTGCACGTTGTTAATTCCGGCCGACTTGATGCGCGTTTTATTAGCTTCGGTCAGGCCATTAGAATCTATATCACACCAGGTTATCTGAGCCTGAGGCGTGAAAAAAACATCACCATTCTTCACCGCTGATCTATTTATTACTGCTGGTTTCAAAGATGAATACTGTTGGCGAGATGACTGAATCAACTGTCAACTTTATTAAGTGAAAACATTGATGCTTTGTTGTTCCTATTAGCACGTGCTGCATTCCGTTGAATAATAAACAACTTTCATTAACAATATAAACAACTATATATACTTGGACGACAGGTGTTTCCCCTGTACTTCCCGTGAGGGCACATAACACCAGTCGCCGAAAAAAACAGAATTTATTACATCAAATAGACGCGGAGCTATTAATCACCTCTACACTAATTCTACGGTTCGGTGCCAGGCAGGTAATAATCGCTGTTGATTTCTTTCCAGGACATAATACGCGAGGCAAGGAATCTCCCATCCCTCGGGTAGTTATGATTGAAGGTGGAATACCTCGCTGAACAAGAATATGTTTTACGGACTCAGCACGCGCAAGTGACAATTGCTTATTTTGAATTTGACTCCCTATGCGATCGGTATATCCAGAGATGATAATTTTTTTACTGCTGAAGTTCATACCCTTTATTTCTTCAGCTAAGCTATTTATCTGTACAACACCCGCATAGCTTAATACAACGCTTCCAAAATCGAATAACCCAGCCGCATTCAGTATTTTATTTATTGATTTACCAGGATTCATTTTTGCATCCACTGGCTTTAACTCCCCCAGGCAACCTGCCGGAGAAAACACAAAACTCCGTGCCTGCATACTCAAATCAAAAATAACTTTATATTGGCATGTATACACAGAACCATCAGTACGAATAAAGTGAAAAATATAATCCCACTCCCTTACACGAAATACCCCTTCATTAAAATGTGGCGTACCGATAAGTTCATAGACTTGTTCTTTCGTAAGACCCGGGCGCATTTTCTGCAAATTATCAACATTGACAAAACTGCCTTCATCCCTTACAGCATGGGATGCATCAGGAAATATAGGATTATCTGTTTTACCCTGTGAATCAATATGACTTATTGAACGAGTACAAGCAGAAACCAGGACAACCCCAGCGAATGTTATAGCCAGAATAGCATATTTTGCGTATTTCATTTCCGATCTCATCTGAATTTAGCAATATATCCCCGATATAACCACCGGGGATGATAATTAATGAACTAATCGGGCTACCATTGATAACCCACACCGACAGCACCGCCCATGTCACCTTGACTAGTAGTTGTACCAGAAATTTTAGTGACCCATTTTCCATTGTCGGAGATGGTGGAAACCCCTAATGCCACGGCCGACTGGCTCTGATAAGTTCCACCACCAAGACTAACCATACTTGCGCCAGGCTGGTAAGGCTGCGGTAAACTCGCCATTGCCATTGCGCCAGAGATACCTGCACTGAGCTTATCTTTATTATCATCAACCATATTTTTCAACGCCCCGAACTTGTTATCGGTATATTGATTGGCCTGAGTTATACCTGAATTCAGCTGGTTCACATTCACTGCATCTGTACCGCGCGTCCCTGCTGCAACATGAGCAACCTGACGCTCGCCCCCGGTGTATCCCACTGACACGCTGTTATCCCGGTCTGTTAAAGAATTATTACCTAGAGCAACCGCATTGTTATGTGCGGCCTTTGCACGAGTACCGATTGCCGTACTGTTATCACCGCTGGCAACCGTACCCGCACCACCGGCGACAGCATCTTTGCCCGTTGGACGTGGCTTAGGCTGGCTGGAGGTATTGTTCACCTGGAACATTCCCTCTTTGCCATTAGTGATATTGTTCACTTTGGAATCAACGGCATTAAGCTGTGAAACATTCACCGCATCGCTGTCTTCTGTTCCGGCCGCGAGGTTGGTAATGATGGTCGTGTCCCCCGCCAGGGTAATTTTGTTGTAGTTGGTAGTGCCATCGTTGTGAACATCATATTTCGTTGAACGATTATCCAGATGGGTGACCCCTTCGGTAATATTGTTCACCGCGTCAGCCACGGCATATAACTGTGATCCATTGACCGCATCGGTACTGGTGGCTGTCACCCGCCCTGCAGCCACGTTGGTTACGGTGCGCTCTTCGCCAACATCACCGACACTGACTGTACCGACAGGAGTATTCCCCGCGAACGCGTAATCTTTCCCGCGGATATTAATCCCTTCAGTGCCAACAGTTTCTTGCGTTTTTGCACCATCACCCAGCGCAATACTGCTTGCCGTACTGGCTTCAGCTCCGTGACCAATGGCAATAGCATTCGCTGCACTCGCCGTAGCACTTTGTCCAATAGCGACAGCATCTGTTCCCGTCGCGGAAGAGTCTGTCCCAGTAGAGTTAGCGTGGAAATATTTAGTCCCGCCGCCATAGAGATTATTGATGGTGTTATTGGTTTCGGTCAGCTGCGCAAAGTTCACGGCATCGTCTGGCGCTATACCTGCGGCAACATTAACGATTTTGGTCCCACCGGTTTTGGTGGTGGTGTTGTGGGTGTCACCGCCCAGCGTGATACTGTTGTAATTCGTTGAACCATCGCTATTTTTGTCATATTTGACCGAATTTTCGTCCAGTTCAGTGATGCCAGTATTAAGGGTATTGATTGCCTGATTGGTGGCATAGAGCTGAGATCCATTGACCGCATCTGTACTGTTTGTATTAAGACGTCCTGCCGCTACGTTGGTGATAGTCCGCTCACGCCCCTGGCTGCCTACGCTAACGGTACTGAGCGGATTAGCCCCGGCGAAGGTGTAGTTGACTCCGGCAATCGTCGTGCCAGTGGTGGCTACTACGGTATCGGTTTTAGCACCTTGTCCCAGCGCCACACTGTTTGCCACATCTGCTACTGCACTCATACCAATCGCCACTGCGTCAATACCCGTTGCGGACGAGTCTGTACCCGTCGAGTTGGCATGGAAATATTTGGTGCCGGTAGTAAAGATGTTATTGATGCTGTTATTGGTTTCCGTCAGTTGCGCAAAATTGACTGCATCGCCTGGGTCAGTGCCTTCGGCCACATTGATGATTTTGGTTCCACCGGTATGGGTTGTGGAGTTATAAGTGTCGCCACCCAGCGTAATGCTGTTGTAGTTCGTGGTGCCATCCACATAGGTATCGTAATGCACCACCTGACCGCTGAGTTCGACAGTCTCTTGTTCTACCGCTTTTAACTGACGAATATTCGCTGCATCGGTTTCTTGTGTCCCGCCTGCCACGTTAGTCAACTGACGTTCCCCTCCGGCAAAGCCAACAGAGACCGCACCGTTACCTGACGTAACCGCTACTCCGGAAAACAGCTCTGTCGCCCCGCTCATGCCTACCCGGTTGGCCACGGAATTGCTTCCGATTGCTACACCTTTGCGGGTGCTGGCGACAGACTGGGTACCAATTGCAATCGCCTGATCGGCCGAAACTGCGGCCAGTGTTCCCATCGCAATACCGAATTCGGAGTTCACATCAGCAGAAGCTCTGCGCCCGATAGTGATTGCGTTGATAGCATTCGCGGAGGTTTCAGCGCCGAGTGCAATACTGCGCATCGCGTTCGACTGAGCCTGATAGCCTATCGCCAGGGAATAATCCGTAAGCGCCTTTGCCTCAATACCTGTAGCCTGCGCAAAGCGACCTGATGCCACAGAGTTGGCGCCCGATGCGATAGAATAGCTTCCGGTCGCACTGGCTCCATATCCCGTTGCAATGCTGAACTCGGCTGAATTTGAACCGGCACCAATGCTCACGGAATCCTGACCGTTGGCCTCGGCAGTATCACCAATGGCAACGGCACGAATATCATTGGCATGGGCACCAGGGCCAATGGCCGCCGATCCGAGACCGGAGGAAATAGCATAGTTACCCAGAGCAAGCGCATTAATTTCGTTGGCTTCGGCAAAGTTACCCAGGGCGGTTGCGCCCGTTGTTGTTGCCTTAGATTTTGCCCCGATGGCAATAGCGTTATCGCCTGTTGCTTCGGTCAGGTTACCGATAGAAATCGTCCATTGGCCATTCGCCTGGGATTCTGACCCCAGCGCAAATGCGGCCAGACCATTCGCCGTGGTGTTATTACCCATTGCCATGGTTTCATCGCTAAGCGCCTGTGCATTGCTGCCGATGGCCATCGCAAGATTTCCCTGCGCTTGCGCATTCATTCCGCCGGCGAATGAACCTTCGCCTGAGGCCAGTGCCTGATAGCCAAAGGCCAGAGCATCCAAAGCCGTAGCCTCAGCAGAAGCGC
The DNA here is from genome assembly GCF_038405435.1 of Dryocola clanedunensis. Classification (GTDB taxonomy): domain Bacteria; phylum Pseudomonadota; class Gammaproteobacteria; order Enterobacterales; family Enterobacteriaceae; genus Dryocola; species Dryocola clanedunensis_A. The sequence goes on from NZ_JBBYHZ010000001.1 coordinate 336,500, forward strand.
CGATAGCAACCGAGTTATCACCCGTCACCAGCGTGTTATCGCCCAGCGCAATCCCATTTGAAGTAGATGCAACGCTGTTTGGCCCAATAGCGATCGAGCCAGATACACCCGTTGCTTCCCCCCCATTAATAGAAGTATTTGCTACGTTATTACCATCCAGTGCTGCTGAACTAGTTCCTCTTTCAGCTACCCATGCCTCAGCAGGAAAAGATAACAATGCGGCGGTTAATGCTCCAGATGCAGTAATTATACGACGCGGGCCATTTTTGCCTTTGCCATTTGCTCGTGAATATTCCCCGGCAATAACCCAGACAGAATGGACCTTATTCCATACCAGACGATAAATTCTATTCATAAATATTCCTTCCCCGGTGCCATACCGGAAATAACGTTAATTCACTACTGCTTGTAGAGTAGCGGTGAGATCATTAAACAATACATATTCCGAGTGATGCATGGCTCACTCACGTAACGGACTAAAAAGCCATCAAAAGCAAAAGAAACTTTCGCAGTGTAAGTAGTTATTATTTATTATTGGTACGTTATATTAAGCACAGCCAAAGCATTTGCTTCACCAGGCATCACAACAGGCTTTGTCTGATAATAACGGGCAGTTAAAGGTAATGACTCTGACGCTCCCGCAGTGGACTTTAATAACAAAGACTCCCCTATTTTTAATGGCTGGCCATTATACATTAATTGCATTCCGACCCCACTGGCAGTACCCGTACTACCTTGTCCACTTAAGGCAAAGACACTGGTGTCTGCCACATCCGGATGTTGGGTCGCACTCAACGTGGCGTAAACATTCGTACCTGCAACACAGCTCAGACCTAAGTTTTGCGTTGCCGTCTTAGCCGGATTAAATCCCACCGCTGAACCGAACTCGCTGGCATTTAACGTACCCATTTCATAATTTAAAGATGTGGTAGTTAATGTACACACCTGCGGGATGAGCTTTGTAGCTCTCCCAAATGTTGGGCTAGATATGAGGTAGTTTGCTGTTGTATTTGTGGGTTGATAAGCCATGCTAACCATTGTCGACCTCATACTTCCAGTCTCCATTGGTTCGTTTGGCCCCGCTAACTTCACCCATTCAACCGTTAATGTTGTACTTCCAAATACTGTGTTTGCACTATAAGTCTGAAGCAGTAATGTAGAGTCAGGAGTAATATACTTACCCAACGCCGAATCATATATCCGAATGCCAATCCCTATATTAGTTGTTTGATACACATTTGCAAAAGAGGTAACCTGTGTCGAGTTTGCAGTGAAACTTTTATATATTTTAGTTGTCGCACCACACTTTATTGATACATTGATTGAGCCAGACACTCGAGCGATTACTGTTCCCGCAGGATCCGAAGGTTTATAAACAATCTGAGCTCCTGGAGAAAATTCCGGATACTGCTCGAAATCAGTCCCACTGCCAGTACAACCAGGTCCAGGAGCAGCTAATGCTTCAAAACTCGATGAACCTAAAAGAATTGCAATGAATAAAAAACAAATGTGAGACCTTGTTAAACTCATACAATAACACCATAAGTAATTCATACTATAGACTCTGAAATCTTTGAATAGAACACAGAACAATTAAATGAGAAAATATTCGAATTAATTGTTCTTACAAGTTACGTTCAATTGGATAACACCAGTACTTTGATCCGCAGGGAGAGACACAGGTAATACACATTGTTCACCCACACCCTCGCCCCATTCAACTTTCAGCGTTGTCTGCGGAGGCAAACCGGTGATATACGCCTGGCCGCCATCTCCAACAATAAAGCCTTCGGCACTACCGTTATCGGCAAATTTCACCGTGGCACCAAACGGAACCGCTTCACCGTTCGCTTGCCTAATGGTAATGAGCGCCCGCGCACCGATATTAGCTTTATATTCTGCACGCACTACCGCCCCCCGGGTCGGTACCACTGTTTGTGTGGTCAGATCCAGCTCAACGTCATCCGGCAGCGTTTGGGTATCAAGCGTCAGGCTGTTTTCACGATAAGGTGTCAGGCTGGTTGCTACCGTGTATCCGCGCCAGTCGGTTTTCACACCCTGCTGGCTTTGTACGCTCACACCTTTTGCCCCCGGGGCCTTCACCAGGCCAATGGTTTCACCCAGCGGTTGTGAGAACGTCACGCCGTCTTCATGTGCCAGAATCCCGCCAGAAACCCCATAATTCACCCGCTGGCTGTCCTTGTTATAACCATACCCGGCGTTCACTTCTCCATAGGTCCCTTTGTAATCCGCATTCAGGTTACCGGTATTGCCCTGGCCTTTGGTGGCATACCCTTCCTGCACACCCCAGCTCAGCGCATTGTTCTGCAATGCAACCCCGTTCATCCCCACCATATGCGACGTGCTGCCCTGCTTGCTGGAACTCATGTTGTAGTTGGCCCAGGTTCCCGCCATAAATTTATCCAGCGGCACACTCACGTTCAGTGCAAAGACCTGATCCTTGTCATACATCTTGCCACTGCTGCCTGTGCCGCTGGCCGTGCTGTTCTTGCTCCAGGTGTAGTTCATGCCCCAACTGACCCCTTTCCAGGAATTGTTATACCCGGCGCTGTAGGACTCCATCGACTTGTTCTGCGACCAGTAGTCCTCTTTGATTGCGCTGAGGCTTAAAGCCCCAAAAGCTGCGCCCAGGGTCTGGCTGACGGTCAGTTCCATACGGTTACGGCGACGTTCCTGTAACGCGCTGCTGTCGCCATAAGAGTCGAGCACTTCCTGCAGGCTGTAGTAACCGGCAGTGGAGTAGCGGTAACCAGCGATAGCAAAGTTGGTGCCACTATCCACAAAGTTTTTGCTGTAGCGAATACGCCATGACTGGCCATTTCTTTTCGCCATATCCTGCGGAGTGGACCATGCCTGAGTGACGTCAGTTGAAAACGCACCGATGTCACCCATATTTTTACCCACACCCGCCGCCAGAGACTGATAATGACTCGACTCCTGAACGCCACCGTAAAGTGTAAAACCGTGTGGCAGACCATAAATGCCCGTGCCCTGTGCGAAAGGCGTTTTATCCACGCTCCCGTCATAAGAACGATACTGCCCACCGGTTAAGGAATATTTAAGGCGTCCTTCACGTTGCAGAACCGGCAAAGAAGCAAAAGGCACCACTGAATGCTGCTCGGAACCGTCCGCTTCTTTGATGGTGACATCCAGGTCACCTGAGCCACCGGTCGGGAACATATCGGTGATTTCAAACGCGCCGGGAGCAACATAGCTTTGATAAATAATGTAACCATTCTGCCGAATGGTGACCTGTGCATTGGTACGCGCAATACCACGAACAACAGGGGCATAGCCTTTCAGGCTATCCGGTAACATCTCATCATCTGACGCCAGTTGACCACCGCGGAACGGCACTGAATCGAACACATCCGCCGGAGAAGAACTGTCCCCTAACGTCATCTGACTTTTCAGCGAAATAATATTGCGCTGCGCATAGGTGTAGACCGTATCCCAACGGTCCTGACCGTTACTGTCACGGTTCCAGGTTGTGTAGTTTCGTAGTCTCCACGCGCCGAGATTCAACCCAGGACGCAGGTTAGCGTACTGACTGTCGGTGTCACCGCTGTCTGAACCGCTAGTTTGATCGCCACTGAAACTGTAATTCAATAACGCCGCATTAATCCCTTCATCCCACCGTTCTGGTGGCATGTAACCACGCGCTTTTGGCGATAACGCGGCTTGCGGAATGCTAATCAACAGTTTTTGGGTGTTAAAAAGGAACTCATAACTGGCAGAGGGGATTGCCGCAAGATTAGCGCATTCATTGCCCTTTCCTAATTCAGGGAACAGTTCTGTTTTCACACCAAAACTGTTTAATAACGCCACGCTTAAACACGGAGCGAGCTCTTGCTGTTCATTGTTATTAATGGCCTTAAATTCAATTTCTCGCGTATCGACCATTTGATCATTAACAATCACATCTACACGATAGTTACCTGGCGCCTGGATATCATCTTCAAAACCTGATAAATCAGCACCTTTCATCGTTGGGTTGTCTACACCTAAAAATTCCGGGTTGAAATAGTCACGCGCCTGAGTTTCGCAGGAAACACCTGACAGGACCAACGCCACACAATAAGCCAGGCGAGCAGAAAATAATCGATGTAAAAATAACTTATTCATGGCTGTACTTATTCCTTCATTGTGTTGACTGCGCGTCCTGCTTGCGAAATATCAACCTCGTCATTAGCCATCAACAATACACATGGAAATACCAGGCATGCTGAATAGATGTCGCGATTAAAAAACTTAGATTAAATTCCAGAGGCTTTAATTCTTATTAAAATAATACTGCTAAGTAAAATTATTTAACGCGCAGGAAAAACATTAATAACTAATGCCTGCTGCGATTATTGATAAGTAAAATCAGCGTTCACAATAGAGGCAAATGTCCCGCCTTTCGCTCCACCCTGGGGCGTGAAAATCCTCGCTGAAAGTGGAAACCTGGAAAATCGCATCCCATCAGCCTCGCTGATTTCGATATCTTTTGTAATGAGACTCCCGTTGCTGTACACCACATCACGAGTCAAGTTTGTCAGACGCAATGCGACGCGCTCTGCACTTCCTGAATTCGCAAAAGCGGTTACATCATCATCATCTGCTGTCCCGCTGAGAGTGAGTGTCACTTTCTGGACAGACTCAGGGCAATCAATAACCTTTAACTGGAAATTCTGCCACTCTCCACCACTCCCCGCGTCGCTCAAACTTCTTGCCCCAACCGGGCTGAATTCGATCGTTTTCGATACAGTGTTTACATTTACCGTACAGGATGATGCCACCACCACCCCACCGATATTAATATTGGTCGCCCAGGCACTGCCAGACAGTAATGCTGGTATCAAAACTAACCATAAACGGGACACGAAAGCCTCCTGAATGCGTATCCTGAGCGTTCGCCCATTACTGATAGGTAAAATCGGCAACCACAACAGAGCTTATGGTTCCTGGCGTCACAGAACCGGCAGCGGTATACGCACGAGCTTTCAGTTTAAACGTCACAGTGTTATCGGCCAGTACTGGCAGCGTCAGGGTCGTACCGTTAGATAACAGTGAGCTATCCTCTGCATTTGACAGTTCCACCGCCAGAGGGGTTGCCGTACCGGTGTTTTTGTACATGGTGGTGCTGGTTGTATCAGCTGTACCAGTAAAAGTGGCTTTAACGTTGGTGGTGCCCACCGGGCAACTGGTCAGTTTCAGATCCTGTGTAACTGGCGTACTCCCGGAACCCGCCGTTGCTAATGTAGAAGCCTGAATGTTTTGCCCTAAGTCCATCGTTAAATCACCAGAACCTGAGTTAACCACGCAAGGAGAAGCCACGACTTTACCGGTGATATTAATATTCACTGGGTCAGCCGCAAAAACAGCGGCACTGCTCATTAAAAACATGCTTACCGGGATGAATAATTTACGCATTTCCACTTATCTCTCTTTCATTTCACGCCATGCGCGATATTTGATGTTAACCAGCCGCTGTATCCGGCTGGCCTTTTAATACAGGTTGACGATCGGTGACCTCTTAAGATTGGCTTTGAGTATCACCTTAAATACTGCCGCAAACGTTTATTACATTTTTACCTGGTGGATTTCACCCTGAGCACCAAAGTCAGTAATCAGACGGAAGGTAATTGCGCCGCTATTCCCCGCCATTTTAAATTTAGTATTTGCACCAGGGGCGACGTAGGTAACGTCAGGTAACGACTTGCCACCCACTTTAATTTCGTTGAAATTCATATAATAGCCAGTTGGATTCGTTACCTGTAATTCATCACCTACACGGGTCCATTTCAATTGCTCAGCTAATTCCCCTGGTACTTTTCCTTTCAGCGCTTCGGGGCGGTAGATCAGCTTTATGCGTGTTTTTACCGCTATCTGTAGCGTATTGTCTTTCTTAGGCGAGGATGGTATGGATTTAATATTCAACCAGTACATCGACTCTTTGTTTTCCGCTAAATTCCCGGCACGGACAATACGCATCACGTTTTGCTGTCCCTGATTCAGCCGGAACAACGGAGGAGTAATGACAAAGGGGGCTTTCTCAGCGCCACCGCTCTGGGTTTCAATCCAGGACTGGATAAGATACGGAACATTATCCGGGTTGCTGACGCTCAGTGAAGACTCCTTTTTACCGCCGTCGTATATTACGCGAGTGCCACCAATAATGACCCCAGCGTTCGCTGCTGTGATAGATAATATCGCCAGCAGACATGTGAATAAGGTATTTCGAATAACTTTCATTTTTACTCCAGGATTTAAGATTACGGGCTGGACATGCCAGCCCGTATTTCTTATTAAAAAAATAAGAAATTAGTTGTAGTTCAGAGTGAACTGAGTCACTGCATTAGCAGGGCCCGCAGTTACGGTGTCGCTCATTGCAATGTAGCGTGCATAGAACGGCAGCTCATTGTCACCTTCAGCCAGGTCGTATGGCGCAGAAGCGGTAAACAGAGGCAGTTTTTCCTGAGACTTGTCTGCCAGTTCGATTGCTACACCCTCAGCCACGTCTGCATCCTGAGTCAGCTTCAGTACGCTGTCGTCGCCGTCATAGCCAATACCGTCGAACTTAACGGATGCGCTGGTTACGGTGGCCGGGCAATCTTTCACTTTCAGCACAAATTTGGTGGCTGAAGCTTTAGAGCCTGCACCGTCAAAGGCAGAACGCGCAACTTTGCCCAGATCAACTGTCATCGTGTTGTTAGTACCGATATCAACGACACAGGCTTCATCCGTGATTTCACCGGTGAAGTTTACAGTGCCATCAGCAGCAAACGCGTTAGCAGCTGAGAAAGCGACAAAAGCAACAGCAACAGCAATCAGGTTCTTTTTCATTACATTTTCCTTAATATTATTTTAACTAAAGTACAAAAACACGTATAAATAACCCCCTGAGACAAACCAGGAACTCATTTAATTTCAATGTGTATAATTCATTTATACCTACACTAAGATATAAATCTTCCATTCGCAGCGAGTAACATTTTCTGAATCAGAAAACATATAGAAAGGCAGAACTCACAAGACCCAAACACCAGTAATAATGCCGGGTTGTGATGGATATTACCGCCAGGACAATTCTCATATAAAAACGCCTACTGGTTCAAGTGCTTTCTCGGTCTAACTTTAGACCGAGAAAGTCATTCATGAATAAACTTTTGCCGCGCAATAATACGCACCACCTATAAACGAAAGCTTTTTACTGTAATAATTAGCGGGCTATTTGCAGATGATTAAAAAACAAAATTTAGATTTATTTTCAGCAACATACAAAAATGAGGATCGCCGCCCCCATCAAAGCATTTTGAATCTAATCGATTATTTTGACGCTAATTCCAACAAAATTGAAACAAATTCTCAACAGATTATCCACTATATTGAGAATGAAGAGAGGAACGTTTTCATTCTTCACAAGGGGAGCGTTGGACTATATCGCTCCCGTGATTCCATGGTTCTAAATTCAGAATCATCGCCATTTATCTTCGGCTTTAGCAATCAGATATCAGATCCTGACTATCTTTTCATGCGTACTCAGGAGCCATCGACAATCAGTTATTTACCTCTGAGCGAAGCAAACAAGATTGTTGAAAAGAACGATCTCTGGAAAGATTTAGCCTTCCTGCTGGTATATACCGCTGCGAGGGTTTACGAACACTGCTCAAGTATTTCTCAGCCTACATCTTACGAAATCATAAAGTACCAACTGCTCGAGTTGATGAAAGAAAGCGATGAGATCCGAAACAATACTACCGCTGCAGGGTATATCAAGAGCAGAACATTTTTGTCACGAAGTGGAATCATGCGCATCTTATCTGAGCTTAAAGTCGGGGGCTACATCCAGATTGAACGTGGCGTATTAACCAAGATTATCCATCTACCTAAAAAATATTGAGTTTTTTGTAGAGGATGGTATGAATCGTCAGAATCTTTGCACTACGACAAGGGCTGGTCATGCGGTAAGCGCATCGCATTATTTCTGCTATATTCTTAGATAAACTCTTTGCAAGTTTGTATGAATATGAACGAAGAACCTCAAGACTTGGTTGTCTTTTTGAAAGAGCAAAACCCGTATTCCAGGGCACTCGTAGAGCAACTTGGCCCCTATGTCACCTTCGAAAATTATCCTCCGGGGGAGAATTTACATTATGAGATTGAAGGGCAAAAGTACTGTTATCTCATACGCAGCGGCGAAGTCACGATGTACCGGGAATCAGATAATGTGTTACTGGCGCTGATTCAGGCTCCTACATTACTCGGTGCCGGTGCGTTGCTGGCAAAAGAGATGAATCTGTTCATTACGACAAGCCAGCCGTCTGAAATCGCAGTACTAACCATGGATGAAATTTTTACGTTGCTTTCAAAACACAATCTCTGGGAGACATTTTCCAGACAAATACAGATCACTCTTAACAAGCTACTGATTGCTACATCGCGGCTGACTGTCACTGACAGTTACGGTTTACTGCGAGCGCAGTTGATTGAACTAATGAGAGAACCAGAAAATTTTCGTGAGGGGATCACAGCTGAAAAGTATATTCGCAGTAAAACCCGGCTTTCAAGAAGCGGGGTGATGAGAATTTTGTCCGATCTAAAAGCAGGCGGCTATATTGTACTTGAAGATGGAATTTTGAAGAAAATCAACAAACTACCAGAAAAATACTGAAGAGCACTCAGTATGGAATGAGCAAGACCTGTCCTGATCCCAGGAGTAGATACAACGCTCACTTAGTAATCTCGGATCCTTCATTATCATAATTACCCAGTCTCCAACCCACAGTAAATTCAGACGGCATCCGATAAATAAGAGTGGAGCGCGGGCGGCATTCGTTATAATCCTGATGCCATTCACTGAGGGTTTTCTGGTATGGCTTGCGTCGCTCATCCTATGTTCATTCAGGCATTCATTGTGAAAGCGTCCGTTAAAGTTCTCATTAGATTCTTTCTATATCGGCTTGCCGGGCTGGATAAGCCGCGGCGGTATGCACCTTAAAACACGCAATGGATACTTTATGCCTGTTTTAAGGTGCGTTATTGGGGTCCATCAGCACCGTTTTTATGGCTGTTAATGCGTAAAACACTGTGTTTTATTCCTGAGAGAACATCAGACCCGGTATTCGCCCCGAGAATCATGATCTCAAACTTATGCCTGAGGTGCTTTTCTGGCATCTGGACTCTCAACCGAACTCCGTTCGATTATTTGCTGCGGGCCAGGACATCAAACGGTATAACCAACAGGTTGTTTGGGCTGGCTGGTGAGGCTACTGACAGAATATATTCCTCCTCAATATCCTGCGAATACAGATGCCAGCGCTTTCCCGCAACGGTGATGTCACTGTTATTTAGCTGCGGGCTGGGTAAGGTGAATGATGTCGGTGATAAGTAAAAACCCCGGCCATCTGCTTTGATGATGGCTTCTTTTAACGTCCACAGGCGAAAAAAATCAGCTTGCCCGCTCCGGTTGAGCGATGCAAATTCCTCAGGCGTCAGCACCTCTTTATAATCCTGAATATCAATGGCAGTTTTCTTTTCAATATCTACGCCGATGTCGCCCTGAGTCGTATATGCGCACACGGCCCAGCTTCCGGCATGTGAAATATTAAACCCGCCTTTTATACCCGCGACGCCTGGCTTGCCATAGCGGTTATATTGCAGAGGGGGAATAGAGTTTCCCTGATAGCCTTCATGTTTTTTTAACGCATAGCGTAACAGCATCTTCCCCATTAGCGTCCGTCGTTTATCATCATCAAAACGAAACCGGTCGAACGCCGCCCGCTGATTTTCATTCAGGAGGCGTCGCTGCAGATAAAGCTGTTCTCTGCTTAGCCCGTCGATACGAGAGCAGTAAATAAAATTCATGCTTTCCCTTTCCCCTCCACTGAAATCTTCCCCGCCTGCCCGGCAGGGAAATTAATAAGCTGCATGGCGTTATTACCATGCAGCTTAAACGGTTAGATTTAATGGATGAGGTTGATCAGTTCATCCTCCTTTTCTAACAACGTCAGGTGGCTGGCCGCAATTTCAACCAGCTGTAGCTGAGCGATGTCTTTAATACAGCTATCAACATTGTTAAACCGGTACTGCTGGAATTTATCGCGCAGTATTTCGTCCATAGCCTTAAACAGCGTAATCCGCGCATGGGTTAATACTGCGGAAAGCGGCTGGACGTTTAATAAGCGTTCGGAGGCGACCACCGACTCGACGTTGCCCCTTAGATAATGAGGAATATTTAAACGGTCCATCATCGCGTCAAGGTTTAACGATGCCTCATTCAGATGGTCGTTTTCATCACTCAGCAGCCAGGTATCAAGCAGATAGATATTGATCGACGTGATGCCGCGAGCCTCCAGATGAGCGGCTATCTCCAGCGCAATTTTCCCGCCGAGTGACCACCCCAGCAGGATGACCGGCCGGCTGACGTCGAGAATACGATCGATCTGCGCCAGGTAGTAACGCGCCAGTTCATCAATCTGCTCAATCTTCCGATCATGATAGAAGTTATATGAATCAACGCCATAGCAGCAGTAGCTCTCACTCAGCCGGTTGGCCAGCGACTGGTAGACCGAACAGTTGCCCATCCCCGGATGAATCATAAACATTTGCTGCTTTTCGCTGACCCCGTTGAAAGGCACGATCGCGTCGAAGGACTTCCCTTGCGCCTGGGTAATTTCCTGCGCCAGCGCTTTCAGGGTGCGTGCGTTGATAATATCGAGCAGGCGTATCTTCACGCGCAGCGTCTGGTTAATCCGGTTGTTCAACCGCATCGCCAGGATACTGTTTCCACCCAGCGCAAAGAAATTATCCTCCATGCTTATTCCCTCACAGGGAACCTGCAGAATGCTGGCGAGTAATTTACACAGCGTCTTTTCAACCTTATCTACCGGCGCGACATAGGCCACTGAATGCGTGATCATCGGCTCAGGCAGCGCCTTTCTGTTCAGCTTGCCGTTTGAAGTTATCGGCAGTTCGCTTAAATGAACAAACACCCCCGGCACCATATATTCCGGCAGCGTCTCTCTCAGATGATGAATAAGGTTTTCGGTTTCAATTTCCCGTTCGCTGACATAGTAGGCAACCAGATATTTATCTGTGGCCCCACGTTCACAGGCAATCACTACCGCATGATTAATATGCGGATAGCTCGCCAGGCGCGTCTCAATTTCGCCCAGCTCGATACGATAGCCCCTTACCTTCACCTGGAAGTCATTGCGCCCCAGATACTGAATATCCCCCGAGGATAAATAACGTACCACATCACCCGTTTTGTAAATGCGGCCATTATAATCCCGCTGTTTTTCATCCCCGGTCTGGAACGGGTTGCTCAGGAAGACCCTGTCAGTCAACGGTTGATTGTTCAGGTATCCCCTTGCGACCCCAACGCCGCCGATATACAGCTCGCCGATGGCGCCCGGTGGCACAGGCTGCATTTGCGCATTCAGGACATAAGCGGCCGTATTATCAATCGGCCTGCCTATCAGCACATCGTCAATGTCCCGGTCGTTGCAGTCATAGAATAATACGTCGACCGTTGCCTCCGTTGGCCCATATAAATTATGGATCTGGCAGTGCGGTATCAGCCGCTGGCATTTCCTGACTTCGCCAACGTTGAGTGCCTCCCCGCTGCAGAACAGATAGTTAAGGCTGCCAAGCCGGGCCTGCAGCGCGCTCTGCCCTTCCAGCGTTTCAAGGAAGGCGGACAGCATCGAAGGAACGAAATGGAGCGTCGTCACTTTTTGCCGTTCAATCAGTTCGGCCAGATAGTCATTATCTTTATAGGCCGCCTGAGAGGCGAAAACGGTACATGCGCCGTACCAGTTTGCCCAGAACAGCTCCCAGACCGAAACGTCGAAGGTATAGTTGGTTTTCTGCAGGATGCGATCGTGATGGCCGATCGGATACTGCTTGTGCATCCAGACTATGCGGTTTATCACGCTGTGGTGCTCCAGCATGACGCCTTTAGGGTTCCCCGTCGTGCCGCTGGTATAGATGATGTAGGCCAGATCGGTGGACCGTACCGACGAAGGCAGGTTTTCGCCCGGATAGCGGGCTATCACCGCCGACGTTTTCGGATCGGCCACATCGATCGGGCTTCTGCCGCTTGCCGACAGCGCCGGGGCTTTTTCTGCCCCGGAGCCAGAGGTCAGAACGATACCGATGCTGGCGTTGTCCAGCATGTAGCTTACCCTGTCATCAGGCGCCTGCGGATCCAGCGGCACGTAGGCGCCTCCGGCCTTCAGAATGGCCAGTATCGAGATCATCATCTGCTCTGAGCGTTCCATACTGAGCGCCACAAGATCGCCCGTGCGAACTCCATGCTCTTCCCGCAGATAAGCCGCCAGCCGGTTGGCGCGCTCGTTCAGCTCCCGGTAGCTCAGGCTCACCTCCTCGTACACCAGCGCCGTATGCTCCGGCGTCCTCGCGACCTGCGCCTCGAACATGCCGTGAATGGTCATCTCACGCGGGTAGTCGCACTCCGTGGCGTTCTCCCCGTCGATAAGGCGCCGGTACCCGGCGTCATCCAGGTACTGCACCGCCGACAGAGCCTGCTCCCGCGCGCACAGCGTCCCCAGCTGGCTCAGGATATGCCGGTAGGTCGCTATATAGCCCTCCACCGTCCCCGCGCTGAACAGCGACGTCGCGTAGTTGAACACCCCGCCTATCGCCGCTTCGCTGTCGTCCATCATCACCGTCAGGTCAAACTTCGCCATCCGGTACGCCCCCTCCTGCGCGTCATACTGCTCAAAGCAGCTTTCACCGTCGCAGCACCCCGCCGCGCCGAACGACTGCAGGCTGAACATCACCTGGAATATCGGGTGCCGCGACCCGTCCTTCTCCGCCTTCAGCGCCTCCACCAGCTTTTCAAACGGCAGGTCCTGGTGCGCGTGCGCCTCGTTCACCTTCTGCCCCGTTTCACCGATAAACGCCCCGACCGTCTGCCCCGCGTCTATCCGCCGCCTCAGCACCAGCGTGTTCACGAACAGCCCCATGGTCTCCTCCACGCCCGGATAGTGCCTGCCCGCAATCGGCGTCCCCAGCACGATATCCTGCTGGCTGCTGTAAACTCCCAGCATCAGGCAGTAGCCGCTCAGCAGCACCGTGTACAGGCTCACGTTCAGCGTCGCGGCAAGCGCCCGCAGCTCCGCGCTGGTTTGTTCATCCAGCCGGAAGCGGATGTCCTCCCCGCGATAGTCCATCTGCAGCGGACGCACGTGGTCCGTCGGCAGGTTCAGCGGCTGATGGTCCGCCAGCTCTGCGCACCAGTAGGCCAGCTGCCTCTCCAGCGTCGCCCCCTGCAGGTGCTCGCGCTGCCACAGCGCGAACTCCCGGTACTGCACCGCCGGAAGCGGCAGCTCGCCGCTCGCCTCCCCCGCGCTGACCCGGTAGTAGTGCAGCAGCTCTCTGAGCAGCAGGTCCACCGACCAGCCGTCAAACGCAATGTGATGGATGACGAGGCTGACGTAGCCGGTTCCCGCAAGCGTGAACCGGTGCGCCGCAACCGGGCACTCCCGCGCCAGGTCAAACACCCGGTGCTGGTGCGCGTGCAGCCGTTCGTGCAGCATCTGCCTGCTGTCGCAGGCCGTGTGCGGCACCGTCAGCCCGCAGGCCTCCACCGGCAGTACCTGCTGGTAGCCCTGCCCCTCCCCGTCGCTCAGGATGACGGTGCGCAGCACCTCGTGCCGCGCGATGACCTTCATCAGCGCCTGCGTCACCTTCTCCGGGTCGGTTCCGGCCCGCAGCCTGAAGGTGAGCGGAATGTTGTAGGCGTTGCTCCCCTCCTCGTAGCTGTCGATAAACCACAGCCGCTCCTGGGCAAAGGAGAGCCGCTGCTCCTCCGGGCGGCTTATCCGCGGGGCCCGCATGACCGTGCTGGCCTGCGTCCCACCGTCGATAAAGGCCGCCACCGCCCGGATGGACTTCAGGCGGAACAGGTCGGCGACGTGGACGTTTTTCCCGAGCTGCCGGGTCAGGCGCCCCGCCAGCTTGATGGCCAGGATGCTGTTGCCCCCCAGGCGATAGAAGTCGTCCAGCACGCTCAGGTGCGCCTGCGGGATGCCGAGCTGCTCCGCGAACAGCCCGGTAACCTGCTGCTCCGTGGCCGTGGCCGGGGCTACCCGGTCCGCCTGTGCCTCAAGGACCGGCGCGGGCAGGGCGGCGCGATCCACCTTGCCGTTGACGGTCACCGGCAGCGCGGCCAGGTGCACGAAGGCCGAGGGGATCATGTAGTCGGGCAGCGTCTGGCGCAGAGCCTCGCGCAGGCTCTCTTCCGCCAGCGCGGCGTCGGCAACGTAGTAGGCCATCAGCCGGGTGTCCCCGGCCGGGCCGCGGTTCGCCAGCACCAGCGCCTGATGCACGCCGGGCAGGTCGTTCAGCCGCGCTTCGATTTCGCCGGGCTCAATGCGGAAGCCGCGGATTTTGACCTGGAAGTCGTTGCGGCCCAGATATTCGATGCTGCCGTCCGGGAGGTAGCGCGCCCGGTCGCCGGTTCTGTAGAGGCGGCCGTTTTCGCCGTCGCCGGAGAACGGGCTGGCAATGAACGCGGCGGCGGTCGCCTGCGGGTTATTCAGGTAGCCGCGCCCGACGCCGGGGCCGCCGATGTACAGCTCACCGATAGCCCCCAGCGGAACAGGCCGCAGATGCTTGTCGAGCAGATACAGCTGAGTGTTAGTGATTGGCCGACCAATAGGCACGGTGTAATCAAACGGCTGTGACGCCGAGTTGGTCAGATAGGCTGCGGCAAAGGTGGTCGTTTCCGTCGGTCCGTAAGCGTTAACAAGCCTGACCTGAGGATAAAGCGTTCTGAAACGGTTAACGTGGCTCACGGACGCCTGCTCGCCGCCAATCAGGACATAGCTCAATGACCGTAAGGACGGCAGCTGCGCATCGACGAGGGTATTGAAGAAAGCGGGCGTGGCAAAGAAATTGGTGATCCTGCGCCCGGCGATAAGCCGATCGAAACGTTCCAGGTCCAGAATATTTTGCTTATCCGCCAGCACTACGGCTGCGCCATTCAGCAGCGAGCCGAAGATGTCATAGGTCGAGGCATCAAACTGATAGCCTGAAATAGCCAGGATGCGATCCTGCTCGCCGATCTCCACAAAATTCGTGTTGATTACCAGCCGGTTTACGCAGCGTTGTTCTATCAGCGTCCCTTTTGGATAGCCGGTGGTGCCGCTGGTATAAATCACGTAGGCCAGATCGCTGGAACAGGTTTCGCTGTCCGGATTATCGTCCGAACAACCCGCCAGCTGCTCCAGCGTGTGCTGCGCATCCAGCGGTATCAGCAGCACGTCAGGTGCCATGTGGGTTAGCGCCTGCGCATCCTGCTGATGGCAAAGTACCGCTTTGACCTTCGCATCGCTGATGATGTAGCCGTTGCGCTCGTCCGGTGACTCGGGATCCATAGGCACATAGGCGCCGCCCGCCTTCAGTATTGCCAGAATGCTGATGACAATCTGCTCGCTGCGATGAAGATAGAGCCCCACAAGATCGCTGGCGCGAATCTGGCAGCGTTCCTGCAGGTGGTGCGCCAGGCGGTTCGCCCGCTGATTCAGCTGCGAGTAGGTTAAAACTACGTCCCCATACTCTAAGGCGATGCTGTCCGGTGAGCTTGCGGCGCGTTCCTCAAACAGCGCGGCAAGGGTTTTATCCCCCTCGTAAGGTTTACAGGTGGCGTTCCAGTCGTGGATCATCATCTGATACTGCTGCTTTTCCACGGCGTTCAGCGCATTCTGCGGCTGGTGCGCGTCGTGAATAATATTGCCGACCAGCGTAGCCATCGTTTTCAGCAGCTGGTCGATCGTCGCGTCGTCGAACAGCTCACCGGCATAGTGCAGGCTCAGCGTCAGGCTCTGCTGTTCAAATGCGGTGATCACCAGCGGATAGTCCTGCTTTTCCGCCGTGCTGCCGAAGCGCAGCCTTAGCTCGTCACCTAAATCCGTGTCGGGCACAGGATAGTTTTCGAAGACAAACAAAGAGTTAAACAGGCGTTTGCCCGATGGCTGCAGCTGAGCCAGATTGACATTGCTGCGGGTGTTGGCCTCGTTGATATCGTCCTGCAGCCGCTGAATGGCCGCCAGTACGGACGCCTCTTTCTGATGATCGACGATCAGCGGCAGGGTGTTGATCAGCAACCCTACCGTTTGATCGACCCCCTCCAGCGGCAGATTTCGGCCCGATACCACGGTGCCAACGATGCTGTGAGGGCTGCCGGGATAAATACTGAGCACTTTATGCCAGCAGTACTGCAATACCGCATTCACGGTGACGCCGTGCTCAGCGGTGAAAGATTTCAGCTGCCGGTAACGCTGCTCGTCAAAGACCAGCGGTTTCGTTTTCGCCGTCTTAACGTGCCGGTATTCATTTAAATTCGTGTGCTTTGCCTGCCCGCTCAGCAGGATAGTTAAATCTTCGGGCTCGTCCATACGGGCCAGATAATCCCGCCAGTACTGCAGATGCTCGCTGCGGTGCGCTTGCATATAGCGCTGCACCTGATGGAAAGCAGCGTCGGTCCCCTGCTCCTGCTCGTCATTACGCAGCAGGGCCAGGTAGCGCTGATGTACGGCCTCAATCAGCAGCGGATTACTCCAGCCGTCGAGAATGGCGTGGTGGCAGCTGAAAATGCAGCGATAGTGCGTTTGCGAATTTTTGATCGTATAGACCCGGAAGAGTCCGCCGACCGATAAATCGTAAGGCCGCGCGCGATCCTGTGCGCAGAGATCGGCGAAGAACGTGCTTTGCTGCTGCTCATTCTTTTCGCTGAGATCGAAGAAGGACCAGTTTAATACGGCCTGGGTATCCACAATCTGAATCAGCTCTTCGCTCCAGTCAAAACGCAGGCGAAGCGTTGGATAATGCTCCTGCGTCTGCAGCCAGGCCTGCTTCAGGCGATTAATATCCAGCGCATTGTCATAGTCCCAGAACATCTGGGTATGGTAGGCATCGTCAACCTCCCCCTGCGAGACAGCATGGTAGATAAAACCTTCCTGCAGGCTGTTGGCCAGATAAACCGATTCCAGTTCGCCGTTGTGTTGCAGGCGGTCCAGCGTCTGCTGGGAGATCACGCCTTCAATATCTTTTGCGGTCAGATAAGTGCGCGTTTGCGCAAGCAGGTGGCCGATGGCGTCTGTAATCGCAGCAAGATAGCGCTCCGCCAGCTGCTGCATTGCGCTTTCAGCCAGATAGCCGGAAAGGCGGATTTTCAGCTGCCCGCCAATAATCCCCGCGTTAACGCTGAGCAGGTGCATCTCACCGTTTTCAGGCGAAACGGCAGCCCCTGCGTCTTCGCTGCTGAATCGCCATCCCTCCTGCAGCGACTCATCAAAGCGGCCTAAATAGTTAAAGCCGATCGGTGGCAGCTGCTCCCTGCCGTATCCCACCAGCGGCGCAAACCCCACGCCCCGGTGCGGCACCTCGCCGAGGCTCTCTTTGACGGCCACGATCTGCCTGAGCCAGTCGCCGCTGCACGCCAGGCGGACGGGGTACATATTGGTCAGCCACCCCACCGTGCGGTTAACGTCGACGCTGGCGTCCAGCGGCTCCCGACCATGCCCTTCCAGCGTCAGATACTGGGTATTCAGCCCGTTAAACGCGTTGAGCGTGTGAGCGAAGCTGGCGAGCAGAATATCGTTGACCTGCGTGTTGAGCACCGCATGGATCCTGCCCAGCAGGCTCTGCGTTAACGGCTGGCCCAGCGACACCTCGCACTGGCTCAGCGATGGCGAAGTGAAAATCGGCGCTAATTCCCGGCAATAATCCTCCATGCCACGCATCGCGTTATGCCAGTAAACAGTCTCCTGCTGGCTGGCGTAGCCCTGAACGTGCGCAACCCATTGACGATAGCTGGTAGGTTTATCGCCTAGCACTTCAGCGGGATCGCTTATCCCGGCCGGACTGGCTTCTACAGCCAGATAAAGCCTTTCCAGATCCTGCCTGATAATGTGCCAGCTAACCGCATCTACGATCAGGTGGTGGAAGGCGAAATGTAACTTCGCGCGCGGCGCAGTTTCATGGTGAATGTAACCAACGTGACACAGCTTTCCGGCAAAGATATCGAATCCGCGCTGCCACCGATCGAATAGCGCAGCTTCCCGCTCTTTATTTTCGGCGGCCTCGACGACCGACAGCGGAACTTCGGTTATTTCTGGCTGGTAGCACTGGCGGTAACCTTCCTGTCCGTCACGGACAAAGGTCATCCTCAGCGCGTCATGGTACGCGAACAGCAGCGCCAGGCTCTGCCTTAGCACGTCCGCATCCAGGCGGGGAACATCCAGTATGAAGGACTGGTTCCAGTGCTGATAGTCGGCAAAAGTGCCCCGATCTGCCTGCTCGAAGAACCACTGCTGGATCGGCAGCATCGGCACCTGGCCCGTCAGCACCCCCGACTCGGAGAGATGTTCGACCCGGCTGTCCTCGTCAAAAGCAATTCTTTTGGCCAGCAGACGGACGGTTTTACATTCAAAAATATCTTTAACGGCGATCGTTCCCTTCAGGCGCTGGCGGACCAGCCTGATGGTCTGGATAGCGCTGATGCTGTCGCCGCCGAGCCTGAAGAACTCGTCGTTCACCCCGACCTGCTCCGGCGCCTGGCCTAATATTTCACTGAATATCCGGCACAGCTCGGTTTCCGTTTTGCCTTCGGGCGCGACGTAGCTGTCCTCCCTGCTCCAGTCCGGCTGCGGCAGGGCTTTGTGGTTTAGTTTCCCGTTAACCGTCATCGGGAACGCGGTCAGGTGAATATACGCCGCCGGGACCATGTAGTCGGGCAAACCACGGCTCAGATGCTCCGCTATCCGCTGTTTGTCCAGCGCCGCATCCGAAACATAATAAGCGACTAACGCGCGCGCGCCGGTCGGCAGCTTATGCGCGACGACCGCGGCCTGGATGATTTCCGGGATCTGGGCAAGCTGCATTTCAATTTCGCTTAGTTCAATCCTGAAGCCGCGGATCTTGACCTGAGAATCGCGTCGGCCAACGTACTCAATACGGCTGTCAGGCAGTCGGCGAACGAGGTCGCCCGTTTTATACAGGCGTGCTGCCTCGCTGTGCAGCTTCTGCTCGTCGCTCTGGAAAGGGCTGGCAATAAAGGCCTGCGCGGTTTGCCGGGCGTCATTCAGGTAGCCCCGGGCCAGGCCCACGCCGCTGATGTAGAGTTCACCAATTGCGCCGGGGGGCACGGGATTCAGGTTTTTATCCAGAACGTGAACGTCAATATTCGGCAGCGGCAGGCCGATGTTGAGGTTGCTGTCGCCGCTTTCGAAATAGTGCAGCGTCGCGCAGACGCTGCTTTCCGTCGGGCCATAAGCATTAATAACGGTGGTGCCCTGCGAACGGTAACGTTCCATTATCTCGCGGTTGCAGGGCTCTCCGGCCACCACCAGCGTAGCGAGAGGCAGCGGGCTGTTTTTATCCAGCAGCGCCGGGGGAATGGTGGCGATATCAATTTTGTGGTCGGAAATATACCGCGCCAGCGCGTCATAATCCTTGCGCACCGGCTCCTGCAAAATATGCAGCGCATGGCCGTTGGCAATCGCCGTAAATAATTCAGAAACATGAGCATCAAACACGTACGCGGCATACCACAGGCACTGCTTAGCGGCGGCATCCCCCTGCCCCAGGCCAAACGCTTCCCCCTGGGCGAGGGCAAGGTTGATGAGGCCCGCATGTTCAATCATCACGCCTTTGGGTTTGCCGGTCGTGCCGCTGGTATAAATGACGTAGGCCAGCTGGTTCAACGCTATTGCGGCATCAGGATTACCTGATTGCTGAAAAGAGACCAGATCGTTCTGGAATGCAGGATTATCAACGGTGACGACGGGCAGGTCCGGGATCGGGTTCAGGCGGGCCACGCTCTCACCGTCGCTTAATATCGCTTTGGCTCCGGTGTCCTGCAGAATGTAGCCCAGGCGGTGCTCGGCCTCCCCCGGGTTAAGGGGAATATACGCGGCTCCCGCTTTAAGTACGGCCAGAATACAGACCGGCATCCAGGCCGATTTTTCAAGGCAGAGGGCAACGAAATCCCCGGCGCTGATTGCCAGCTCGCGCTTCAGGTAATGCGCCAGGCGGTTGGCCCGCTCGTTAAGCTGCTGATAGGTCAGGACGTCATCGCCGCAGATAATGGCGCTACGCTCCGGCCAGGCCGCAGCAACGTGCTCAAACTGTTTGACGATGGAATGCTGCGACACCGGCGAGCTCGTGCAGGCGTATAGTGGGCTGCTCTGCAACGGCTGCGAAGCGATAAGGTTAATTTTATCTACAGCCAGGTCCACGTCCCCCGCGTTCAGGATATCCAGCGTAGTAAGAAAAAGATTTTTATAGAGTTCGATGAAGCTTTTCACCAGCGTCGCATCCAGCACGCGGCCGTCGAATTTAACGCGGTAGCTGATGCGGTTCGCCTGCGCCTCCTGCTCAAACAGCAGGGTGTTCACGAGATCGATTTGGAACTCGTGATTCGTTGACTCATTCACAATGCCGCTAAAATGCGTCCGGTGATCGCGCAGGAACGTCTGGACAAAAGCCACATCCAGTAGGCCCGTGCCTTCGCCGCAGGCGAGGATTTCATGGACGGGCAAATATTTTGCGCTGGCCTTTTTTAGCGACTTGTAAAAATGATGAATATTGTCAATAACGCTGCGCAGGGTCGACGCATTCTCAAAGCGATAATCTATCGCCAGGGTGTTGATGTGCGCGCCGTACAGCAGCTCTTTCCCTTCGGTGATAGCCACCGGGTAGGCAATCGCTACGGCTTTTTGCCCGGACATTTTATGGAGCAGCATGCCCATAATCATCTGGCCAAACAGATAGGGCGTGAGCTTATATTTACGCAGCAATGACGCGACGCTGCGGGACTGCTGCTCGTCAAAACTGAAGAGCAGCTCTCTTATCTGGCGGCGAGCCGAGGTGGCAGCAGGCTGGCGACCCGGTTGTAAAAAGCGCAGGTCAGGGCCTTCAAGGTCGCTCAGCCGCTCGCGCCAGAACTCACGCATTTGCGCGCCTTTTTCTTCCATAAGCGCGGTCAATTTTTGGTGAAGGTTCTGGTGCATCTCGCTTTGCACCGCAAGGGACGGCACCTCGTACTCAATGCCGTTATAGCGCTTACGCCACTTATCCCAGATTTCTTCGGTGCTGATGCCGTCGACGATAATATGATGAAAAATAAATATGGAGCGGTAGCGGTTATCACCGAGATCGATTAAATGGATGCGGGCCAGCGGCCCCTTTTTTAAATCAAAAGGTGCTGAAACCAGATCATAAATTTCCTGTTCGGTGAGAGGCTCATCGTGAAAGACGGCGATATTTAAAACAGACTCTCGCGCCACCCAAAATGGCCCTTCATCACCGTCATCAATAGTATGGCGGGAAATAAAATGCTCGTTAACAACCTGCCCAATACTGTCGCTGTATCTTTTCTTATCTATTTCACCCTCAAGGGTGTTATCGATCACAATGTTGTAATCGCTGCGCTCAGGGTTTTGTAACCATTCATAATAAAAAATCGTCTGATAGGGGGTGAGTTTTATCATGTCCATGTTGTTGTCCTTAACCATGAGTATTTATTTAGATGACTTATTAATAAAATAATCTGCGCGGCCTGAATAAAGTCGCGCTGAATATTGTCCGTGCTGAATGACGGCAACAGGGAAGCCGAGAATGCGATTGCGTCATTCCACTTTTTGCTTCACCCGGCTTCAAACGGCCAGAAACGGCGGCCGGGTGAATTTATCCGTAATAGCGATACTTTGAGTCTGGCGTATTATTCGCGCGCTAACGCTTCAATGGGATCCAGCCGTGCAGCGCGGCTTGCTGGTAAATAGCCGAATACCATGCCAATGCAGGTCGAGCACAGGAAGGCCCCCCACAGGGCAGCCGGCGGAAAGCTTATCTGCCAGCCGGGCATCGCCCACTGCACGCTTTGACCAACGGTGAGCGCCAGCGCGATCCCCAGCGCCCCGCCCACCAGGCAAACCAGCACCGCTTCGATCAGAAACTGCTGCAGTACATCACCAGAACGGGCGCCTACCGCCATGCGTATGCCAATCTCACGCGTCCTTTCGGTTACCGAAACCAGCATGATATTCATCACGCCTATTCCCCCAACGATCAGCGAAATCACCGCGACGAGAGCAAGAAACAGCTGCAGTGTGCGAGTGGTTTTCTCCGCTGTTTGCACCACGTTGTCCATATTGAAGGTAAAGAAATCTTTCTTGCCGTGGCGCAGGCTCAGCAGCCGCGTTAAATGCTGTTCTGCCTGCTGGCTGTTATAACCCTCACGAATGCGCACGGTAATCGAATCGAAATAGTCATTGCCCATCAGCCGGTTAGCCATGGTGGTATAGGGCACCCAGACGTTGAGCATCTTGCTGCTGCCAAACATCGACTGCTTCTCTTCCGTTACGCCCACCACCGTCGCGGGCATATTACCCACCAGGATAACCTCCCCGATTGCGCTTTTCTGATGGGGAAAGAGCCGACGCTGCGTATTGATATCAATGACCACCACCTGGGCCTGGGAGGCGACGTGCTCAGGGTAAATGCCTGCCCCCTGATGAAAGGTCATGCCGTAAACCCGAAAATACTGCTCGCTGACGCCCGAGACGTTAGCCGACACGTCAATATTGCCGAAGCGCAAACGCATGCTGCTGCGGGTGTTTGGCGAAAGCACGCTGACATAAGGCTGTTCACGCAGCGCGCTGAGATCGTCATACTTCAGCGCCTGGCGGAAGGTCGGGTCATCATCACCAAAATCTTTACCGGGATAGATATCCACCGTGTTGGTGCCGATGGATCTGATTTCGGCCAGAACGCTCTGTTTGGCCGCATCGCCAATCACCAGGATAGAGACAACCGAAGCGATACCAATAACGATGCCCAGCATGGTCAGCACGGTTCGCATCTTATTGGCAGCCATTGCCCACCAGGCCATCAATAGCGCCTCGCGGAACCGGTCGGCCATCTGCTGCCAGGACGGCGCGGGCGCCGACAGCGCCAGCGTTTTCGCCTGCGGCTGCGCCTTTGACAAAGGGCGGGAGTCGTTAAGGATTTCCCCGTCGCGGATTTCAATAATTCGCTCGGCCTGGCGTGCGACGGCGGGATCGTGGGTCACAATGATCACGGTGTGCCCCTGCCTGCACAGCTCTTTGAGGATGGTCATGACCTCCTCACCAGAATGGCTGTCCAGCGCGCCGGTGGGTTCGTCCGCAAGGATGACCTGTCCGCCGTTCATCAGCGCCCTCGCAATACTGATACGCTGCTGCTGCCCACCGGAAAGCTGGCATGGACCGTAGGTAATACGCTCGCCCAGCCCCAGGCGCTGTAGCAGGGCCGCCGCTCTTTCACGCCGTGCGGTGTTGCTTACCCCGGCGTAAATAGCGGGAACCTCAACGTTATGCAACGCGCTCAGATGCGGCAGTAAATGATAGCGCTGGAAGATAAAACCAAAGTGCTCGCGCCGTAGCGCGGCCAGCGCATCGCTGCTGAGCGACGCCACGTCCTGCCCGGCTACGCGGTAGGTCCCGTCGCTGGCTTTATCCAGGCAGCCAAGAATATTCATCAGTGTTGATTTGCCGGAGCCAGACGCGCCGATAATCGCCACCATCTCCCCGGCATGGATCCGCAGACTGACGCTTTTGAGTACCTGCAGGCTTTGGTCGCCAGACTGATAGCTCCGACAGATCCCCGTCAACTCCAGCAGCGCCGTCATCCATTAACCTCCGCGCCGTCGTTGCTGACAATTACCTCTTCTCCGGCCTTCAGTCCGTCGACAATCTGCACTTCCAGGTTGTTACGAACGCCAATCGTCACCTCCCGCCTGTCGGCCTTATTCTGGCGCAGCACCGAAACGTAATACCGGTTATCGGCAATCTGATCCCCTAAGGCGAGCAGCGGAATAACCAGCGCGTCTTTGACATCAGCAAGCTGGATATGGACCTGCGCGGTCATTTGCAGGCGCAGCAGCCCCTGGGGATTGGGCACCTCGAAGCGCGCGTAATAAAAAATGGCGTTATTGACCTTTTCTGGCGTTGGCTGGATGTCTTTCAGACGCCCCTCGTAGCGCTGGCTCGTGTCCCCCAGCACGTTGAACCACGCCTTTAACCCCGGTTTAAGATGGATCACATCCGCCTCGGAAACCTGGGCCTTAACCAGCATGGTGCTCATATCGGCTAATGTCAGAATATTCGGTGCCTGCTGCGCCGCGATTACCGTTTGCCCCTGCAGGGTAGTGATTTGCACCACGTCGCCGTCCATCGGCGCTTCAATACGGGTATAGGCGAGATTGATTCTGGCGGTGTCCAGGCTGGCCTGATTTTTGGCAATCTGCGCCCTGATGGTCTCAACCTGCGCTTTTTTTACCGCCAGTTCGGTAGCCAGTTTGTCTAAGTCCTGGCGCGATACCGCCTGTACTTTGGCCAGATCGCGGTTGCGCCGCAGGGTGACCTCAGCAAGCTGTTGCTCCGCCTGCGCCTGCTGGCGTTGAGCCTGTAAATCCAGCAGCGTGGCTTCCCACTCGCGTATGCTGTTTTGCGCCTGCTGCGGGTCGATAATGCCCAGCAGCTGTCCCTTTTTTACTTTATTGCCAATCTCAACGTTCAGGCTGACCAGCTGCCCGCTAACCTGAGCGCCCACGTCAACTTTCCGCACGGCATCCAGCTGCCCGGTAGCCAGGACGTTATTTTGAAAATCACGCTGCACGACCTTAACCGTTTTATAATTTTCGGCTGCTGCATGATTAAAATGCCGATAAACCAGCAGGGCAAGCACCACCAAAAGGGTACCGCCTGCCAGAATTTTTTTTGTTCGTCCTGTTAACATAGGGATATTTCGTCCTTGCTGCTTAAGATTGTTAAAATAATCTCGGTGCACTCGTCCTGAGTTTTATAATCAATAAAATATATAATATAAAAATCTAAAATTCATATAACCAATGAATTGCGATGAGCGTAACGGGTGGTAAATACAAACTCCCTTTTAATTCTAAGATAATCCTAATATTTTTCTAAGCGATCCCTTATCATTAAAGTTCATGTATATAACATGTTACTTGTTAGATATTTTTCTTCGTTAATCTGTTGACGATCAGGTTAATTATAAGAACCCGGAAGCTCCTATTATTAATGACTTTGTTCAGTAGCTCAAGTGAACTCTTCGTTGGGATTAATAATTTTATAATTCTGGACTTCAACGCTAAGGAAGGAGGTAGTTAAAATAAAGCGTTTAAAAAATAAGCCGCAAAAAGATTGAGATTGCGGTCTGCATCTCAGGCTGATGCAGACCGCAGGGCTTGATATGCCCTTATTTGTTAATCATTTCGCATGACGGGCAAATTCATCTTTAGCCTTTTGCAGCTGCTGCTGGAAAGCCGGGTTAGTGTGTAGCGTAGCAACCACGGCGGAACCAACGATACGCGCTGCGTCAACGTCGCTCTGCCAGTGATATCCGCAGATGACCCTGCTCTGGCCCAGGTCATAGCCGCGCTGAAGGATCTGATCCTGACGCTGCGGGTTGATTTCGGTCAGCACCAGCGCCGTCGCCCAGCCGATAGACGTGTGGCCCGATGGGTAAGAGCCATTTTTGGAGAGCTTGTCCTGCTCCGTGGTGTTGCAGGTAGGGACGCCGTAGAACGCAAACGGACGAATGCGCATGTACTTCTCTTTCGCGCCGCGTGTTGCCAGATCGCCTGCGTCCTCAATCATATTGGTGAGCAGCTTGTGCAGCTCCGGTGAATCTTTGGCGGTAATAGGCGAACCGAACGCCGCAGAGAACGCGTTGGCTACGCCACCACCGCTCAGGTTTGCATCCTCTGCCGCCTGCTTGCCGCGCTCGGTTGAGCGAAGCAGGCGACCCTGTTCATACATCGCCTGATCGTTAAGGAAGGCGATGCTGCCTACCGCTGGCGGAGGCGGAAGCAGCGTCAGGCTGTTGATCGCCTGATCGTTCTTCAAATAATACAGGTCGGGTTTGGTGGTGGCATCGTTGCCGGCAAGGGCAAAAGCGTTGAGGGAGAAAAGGCTGGCCAGACAAAATACTGCAACATTCTTCATCGAAGTTTCCTTACTTATTATCGGGATATTGTTACGCGTCAGGTACGTAACATTTATTAACATCCCGTCAGTAAACCAAATTACGCGCGAAAAAGAGTGCGGGGTATCGCAAAACGACAGATTGATAATTTATATGAATGAATGTTGGACAGAATAGAGGGATAAGGAACAGCAAAAGGGCCTTACCTTTCGATGAGGCCCCTGGGATCAGTATTTTCCCTGGCGGGAAAGCTTATCGAGATAGCCCATTGCGAAGGCGGAAAGCACGAAGGTCAGGTGGATAATCACATACCACATCAGCTTGTTATCGGGGACGTTTTTCGCATCCATAAACACGCGCAGCAGATGAATAGAAGAGATAGCCACAATAGACGCCGCCACTTTATTTTTCAGCGACCCGGCATCCATTTTACCCAGCCAGCTCAGCTTTTCTTTGCCTTCGGAGATGTTCAGGGTGGAGACAAAATTCTCATAGCCCGAGAACATCACCATCACCAGCAGCCCGCCCACCAGCGCCATATCCACCAGCGAAAGCAGCACAAGGATCAGATCCGCTTCGGCGATGGAAAAAATATTCGGCAGTACGTGGAGGATCTCCTGGAAAAACTTAACCGTTAAGGCCAGCAGCGCCAGCGACAGCCCGAAGTAGACCGGTGCCAGCAGCCAGCGTGCGGCATACATCGCATTTTCGAAGAAACGTTCCATAGTGTCCTTCCCATTAAACAAGGACGGGCAGTATAGCGAATCCGCACGCGGGCTGTCCTGAGCGTTTACTGGTTAGCTCAGCAGATCCAGACGGCGGGCCGTTTCGTAATGGCTTTCCCAGAACCGGTTGCTCAGGGAAGAGATGGTTACGCCTTTCGAGCCTGAGGCGTGCATGAACTCGCTGTTACCGAGATAAACCCCTACGTGACGCACGCCGGGTTTGGTGTGGAAAAAGACCAGGTCGCCCGCTTTCAGCTCGCCCTTACCTACATGCATACCGTTTTTGATCTGCTCAAAAGTCGTGCGCGGTAAATTTTTATGCAGCGAAGCGCTAAAGATGTGCTGCATCAGAGCCGAACAGTCGACCCCCTTGTGCGATGAGCCGCCCCAGTGATAGCGGGTACCCTTCCACTGGCTGTACTGCGAGAGCAAAGCGCTTTTTATCTCCGCAGAGCTGGCGCCTTTATGAATGCTTTTATCGTGCAGCAATTCGGCATGAGAGAGCGACCGCGTGCCCACAGACGCAAATTCCTTTGGCATATTAAAGGCAAAGGAATTTGTGCTAAATAAGGCGGGTACGGCTAAAAATAAGACGGGAATAAATTTTTTAATCAGGGACATATTCGTATTCTGTAGCAGAGCTGTAACAAATCCTTACCAGTTTACCAGCAGCGTGGTGGGTGACTCTTCTTGAGTGTGCAAATAATAACCGATGCGCATTTTTTATACAGGACTTCATTGGTCCAATACTGGACGGGCAATGTTCATGCTTTAAAACAGCCAGTTAGACTTTATCAAGTTCCACTTCCGGTCGCTGATAGTGCGGCCAGACAACGGCGACAAGGCGGGGATAGGCCTCCAGGCTTAGCTCATTAAAGCACTGGCGCAGGTTCAGAACCTCGATATCAGAAAGGGAGACGCGTTCGCCCTCGGCGCAGCGCTTTTTAATATTATCGTAATATTTATAGACGGCAGAATTCAGATCGCTACAGCGCCGCTGGGCATTGAACAATTCCGGACAGGTCGTTAATTCATCAATCCGCATTCTTTTAATAGTCGTATGGATAAAGTCGCTATATTCATTATTGACCCGCCAGAAATAACCCGGCGTTATCTTCGACATGATCATCGAAAAATAGTCTTCCCGTTCTTCGGGGCTGCTGTCCGGAATTTGACTTAAATTCTCTGTCACCGATGCCTGAGGCTCCTCCACCAACGCCTTCATTAATGCCAGTACGACACAAAGTAAAATCAGAATGGCGACGATAAAATAGAAAAGGCCGTGCATCCGAAACTCCTGTTTTTTTTATTTTAAAAGTAAGGCATGATATCGCTTATCTGCAAGAGGGATAAAACCATACGCAACTGATTAATATCACAGGACTTAACCGCATGTTGCCCAACAACTTTACATCCTGCTGCCGCAGCGTTTTAAACGATACGGCAAAATCGGCAAACCCTGAACAGCCAACGCTGCAGGAGCAGCTGTTAGCCCATGAGAAAGCTATTCTCAGCGGCAAGTATTATGCCGGACAAGCAAAAAATGCGCTACTGGAAGAAACCGACCGTCATATAAAAGAGCAGCTTTTCTGCGGCGCTAAAATAGAAGCGATGACTGCCGTACTGAATGAACTTATCGAAACTGGCCAGCCCAGCAAAGCAGATCTTGATATGCTGACCGCGGATAAAAAAGCGGAAATTTCCCTTAAAGAAGAACAAATCTGGGTGAATCAGCTGACGGGGAATAATAAATGGCCATTATTTTATAAATTCGAGGAGTAACAGGTGTCAGAAATAACTGCCTCTCCCACCGCCGGGGATAATGAACTTAACGAAGACGCGCTGCTGGAATTTACCTTAAAGCAAAATATTGCCGAACTGACCGCCTGCCGGGATGAAAATATCAACAAATATACCCAGGCCGTAACCGACATAACCGCAACATTAGTCGACCTGCGCTGGAAGCATCGCCATCAGCTATTCCCCTACAGGGTTAAAGAAGAAGTGCTGGGCGCGGTGTTAAGCGAAATCATCGCCGGGCATCCGGCGTTGAAAGAAAAGATCCTTGAGCGCCTGGAGGCGAATTATCAGCAGATTCGCACCCGCGAAGCGCAAACTCTGTCGCTGACCAGGTCAATGCTTGAAGGGACTTACAAAACCCCTAATCTGTAGCCGTCCATATTTCCGGCACGGCAGAATCGCTGATAATCTGTGTCACCTGCGACATCTCCCCTACTTTGACATCTCCGGCCCGTGCAAACTTGCTTTTGTCGACCAGCAGCAGCGACTGCGCGGCTCGCCGGAGCAAAACGGTTTTGTACTCCGCGTTCCAGCTTCGCGCATCCCACAGCGCCCCGCTGCCGTCTACGCCCTTGCAGGAAAACAGAAACAGATCGATAGCGAGATCTTTGAGCTGGGCCACCAGCGGCGCATTGATATAGCAGGCGTATTCACGCAGCAGAAGCCCGCCGCTGCAAATGACCCTGATGTGCCGACGCTTTGATAACGCCTGGCAAATGCGCTCGCTGTTGGTAAACACGGTGACGGGAATATCCGGCAGCAGGCGGGCCAGATACCAGCAGGTGGAGCTGGCGTCCATGGCAATCACCATACCTTCGCTCACCCAGGCCAGGGCCCGCCGGGCAATCACTGCTTTGCTGTTCAGATGGCTTTTTTGCCGCTCGGCAAAGGGATCGCCGGTTTCGGCGGCGCCCTGGCCCAGGCGTTTAGCCCGGCCGTGCTGGCGCAGGATCTTCCCCTGCTTTTGCAGATCGGTTAAATCGCGACGCACGGTTTCAAGGCTGACCTCCAGCAGGCGTGCCAGCTGCTGGGTTGTCAGGCTGTCGTACTGTTCCAGCAGCTGTAGCAATTCGTGGTGGCGTGCTGTTTTCATTCCCTCTCCGTCATCGGCCCGCATGCTTATTTACATTAAGGCATTAGGGCCGCTCAGGCGAGACGAAACGCAGGAACAGTGGCTATCCAGCAATGAGTACAGACCTTAGGAATAACCTGTAAAGGTTCGACAACCCAGCAGGAATAACTACCCTTTAGGGAGGTTAACTGACAATGGAGAATGATTAATGGCAGATCAACAGTCGAAGATCCAGGACCCGCGCAACCAGTACTACACCGGAGAATACCCTAAGCAGAAACAGCCCGCGCCGGGCGTCCAGTCGAAAATGGACCCCGTTCCCGACTGCGGTGAGAGCAGCTACGTCGGCAGCGGCCGTCTGCAGGGGCGTAAGGCGCTGGTCACGGGCGGCGATTCAGGTATCGGACGTGCCGCAGCGATTGCCTATGCCCGAGAAGGGGCGGACGTCGTCATTAACTATCTTCCCGCCGAGCAGGAAGATGCTGAGCAGGTAAAAGTCCTCATCGAAGAAGCCGGTCGCAAAGCGGTACTGATACCCGGCGATCTCAGCGACGAGAAGTTTGCCCGCTCGCTGGTCAATCAGGCCGTTAAAGAGCTTGGCGGGCTGGATATTCTGGCGCTGGTCGCCGGCAAGCAGGTTGCCATCCCCGAGATTGCCGATCTCACCAGCGAACAGTTTCAGAAGACCTATGCGGTCAACGTTTTTGCGCTGTTCTGGATAACGCAGGAAGCCCTGCCGCACCTGAAGCCAGGCGCCAGCATTATTACCACCTCTTCCATTCAGGCCTACCAGCCCAGCCCGCACCTGCTGGACTACGCCTCCACTAAAGCCGCGATTCTTAACTACAGCCGTGGCCTTGCCAAACAGGTGGCGGAGAAAGGCATTCGCGTGAACGTGGTTGCCCCAGGCCCTATCTGGACCGCGCTGCAAATTTCCGGCGGCCAGACTCAGGATAAAATCCCGAAATTTGGCCAGCAGACGCCGATGAAGCGCGCAGGACAGCCTGCGGAGCTGGCGCCGGTTTATGTCTATCTGGCAAGTCAGGAATCAAGCTACGTTACGGCGGAAGTCCACGGTGTTTGCGGTGGGGAACATCTGGGATAAATGCTAACCCCTCTCCCGGGCGGGAGAGGGGATAAAACTTACTGCGTTTTTGTCACTTCCTGACCCACAAGACCAATCTTGAGATAGCCTGCCTGGTGCAGCGTATCCATGACGTTCATCATGGTTTCATAATCGACCGTTTTATCCGCGCGGAAGAAGATGGTGGTGTCTTTCTTCCCTTCGGTGACGGCGGTAATGGCGTTAACCATATTCTCTTTCGTCACTTCGTCGTTGCCGACAAACATCGTCTTATCGGCTTTAACCGACAGATAAACCGGTTTTTCAGGGCGCGGCTGCGGCTGGCTTGAGGAGGCGGGAAGGTTGACCTTCACATCCACCGTCGCCAGCGGCGCGGCAACCATAAAGATGATCAGCAGCACCAGCATGACGTCGATAAACGGCGTCACGTTGATTTCATGCATTTCACCGTTATCGTCGAGATTTTCGTTAAGACGTAAAGCCATGGGATCAACCTACACGCAGTTTCTGAGCCGTACGAACCGGGCGAGCCTGGGAGCTGGCTGCTAAATCCAGGTCACGACTTTGCAGCAGCAGAACCTGTGCCGCCACGTCGCCCAAAGACGCTTTATAGCCGCCAATGACGCGGGCAAACACGTTATAGATAACGACCGCAGGAATCGCCGCAACCAGACCGATAGCCGTTGCCAGCAGCGCTTCTGCGATACCCGGGGCCACGACGGCGAGGTTAGTAGTTTGCGACTGGGCAATACCGATGAAGCTGTTCATGATGCCCCAGACGGTACCAAACAGGCCCACGAACGGGGAGATAGCACCGATGGTGGCGAGGAAACCATTACCCCGGCCCATATGACGGCCCACGGCGGCGACGCGGCGCTCGAGGCGGAAGCCGGTACGCTCTTTAATGCCTTCGTTGTCTTCGCTGCCTTCCGAAAGCTCCAGTTCGTTCTGGGCTTCGTTGATAAGCAGCGTGCTGAGGCTGCGGTTACCGAACGCGGCGGCCATTTCGCTGGCTTCGTCCAGTGAACGGGCGTTTGCCAGCTGCAGCTGCTCACGTTTGAGGCGGCGCTTCTGGGAGAACATCTCCACGCTCTTGCTGAAGAAGATGGCCCAGGTGACGATGGATGCCAGAATGAGGCCAATCATCACAATCTTTACCACGATGTCGGCATGTTGATACATGCCCCAGACGGAAAGGTCCGTCTGCATCAAATTATTCGTCACACTAATCTCCACCGCGAAAACAATACAAAATCTGAACGTAATAATATCAAAACGACATCGAATTGATAGTAGTTCTCATTAGTATTTCCAGAGTGCCTGAATTTGTCTATGCATTCCTTGCGTTTACACAGGAAAAGCAGCCGACCGCCGGATTTTCCGCTTTTTTTGGCAACCTGAGGAAACGGCACGAGGAATGCTTATAAAAGCATGATAAGTTAACTTTAGACATCCAGATGGTTAAACGGGGTAGTAACAGATGGCAGCGAAGCACATTGAAACGGCGCTGGTAAATGCCGGGCGCGATAAAAAATTCACCCAGGGATCGGTTAACAGCGTCATTCAGCGCGCCTCATCGCTGGTCTTTGAAACCGTCGCCGCCAAACGGCAGGCCACCGCAAACCGCGCGAATGGCGAACTGTTTTATGGGCGCCGCGGCACCCTCACCCACTTCTCTTTGCAGGAAGCCATGTGCGAACTGGAGGGCGGCGCGGGCTGCGCGCTTTACCCTTGCGGCGCCGCCGCCGTTTCAAATGCGATTCTGGCGTTTGTGGCACAGGGCGACAACGTGCTGGTGACCGGCAGCGTCTATGAGCCTACCCAGGACTTCTGCACTAAAATCCTCGCGAAGCTCGGCGTCACGACAACCTGGTTCGATCCCCTTATCGGCGAAGGCATTGCCGGGCTGGTTCAGCCGAACACTAAAGTCGTGTTTCTTGAATCTCCCGGCTCCATCACGATGGAAGTCCACGACGTGCCGGCTATCGTGAAGGCGGTTCGCCGCGTTGCGCCGGACGCCATCATAATGATCGACAACACCTGGGCTGCGGGCATTCTGTTTAAGGCGCTGGATTTTGGCATTGATATCTCTATTCAGGCGGGCACCAAATACCTGATTGGCCATTCGGACGCCATGGTCGGTACCGCCGTTGCCAACGCCCGCTGCTGGGATCGGCTGCGTGAGAACTCCTACCTGATGGGCCAGATGCTGGATGCGGACACCGCTTATATGACCAGCCGCGGCCTGCGCACCCTGGGAGTGCGGCTGCGCCAGCATGAAGAAAGCAGCATTAAGATCGCCGAATGGCTCTCCCGGCACCCGCTTGTCGAGCGCGTTAATCACCCTGCGCTGCCGGGCAGCAAGGGCCATGAGTTCTGGAAACGTGACTTTACAGGCAGCAGCGGACTGTTCTCATTCGTGCTGAAACAGCGCCTGGATGATGAACGGTTACAAAATTATCTCGACCATTTCCACTATTTTAGTATGGCCTATTCCTGGGGAGGCTATGAATCGCTTATCCTTGCCAATCAGCCGGAGGAGCTTGCGGAAATCCGCCCGGCAGGCGGTGTAGATTTCTCAGGAACGCTGGTACGCGTTCACATTGGCCTCGAAAATGTCGATGACCTGATAAGCGATCTTGAAGCAGGGTTCCAGCGTATAGCCTGAAGTTGCCAGCATGGACACCTGAGGAGACGGAGATCTTGCCGCCGCTGTGATTAGTTGAGCCCACGATCAAGGTGCTGTGGGCTTTTTCGCGTTACACTATGTCTTAATAAAGGTTCGTCCTGTCCGGGGCGGCTGACTTAAGCGGTTTCACAGGATTTTCAATGGCTGTAATACAAAATATTGCTGAAGCGCTCTGGCATCACGACTTTGCCGCATTAGCGGACCCTCATGTGATTGGCGTTGTCTACTGCGTCATGTTCGCAACGCTGTTTCTGGAAAACGGTTTGCTCCCCGCCTCTTTTTTACCGGGCGACAGCCTGCTGTTACTGGCCGGAGCGCTGGTCGCGAAGGGGGTAATGGATTTTGTCCCGACGATGGTGATCTTAACCACGGCGGCAAGCCTGGGCTGCTGGCTGAGCTACCTGCAGGGGCGCTGGCTTGGCAACACCGAAACGGTGAAGGGCTGGCTGGCACATCTGCCGGACCAGTATCATCAGCGCGCCACGCATATGTTCGATAAGCACGGCCTGCTGGCCCTGCTGGCCGGTCGCTTCTTAGCTTTTGTGCGCACCCTGCTGCCAACCATGGCGGGTATCTCCGGCCTCAGCAACCGCCGCTTCCAGTTCTTTAACTGGCTAAGTGCCCTGCTGTGGGTAGGCGTGGTGACCAGCTTCGGCTACGCGTTAAGCATGATCCCCTTCGTGAAGCGTCATGAAGATCAGGTGATGACCGTATTGATGATCCTGCCCATCGCGCTGCTGGTTGCGGGCCTGGTCGGCACGTTGTTCGTGGTGATCAAAAAAAAAGTCAAACTGGCATAAATAAATAACGTTTTCTCTCATTCTTATATAAAGAAGCCCGAATATCAGTCTTTCTCTGATATTCGGGCTTCTTTATAGCGGTACGCTACCCCTAAAAATACCTCATTTAAAAATCACATAAAAATAAAAATATAAACGACTCTCACATAACATCATCGACCCCATTAAATGACGGTAATGATGCCGCCAATGCCTTATAAATTCTCCACCGGTAGCCTGTCCCGACGGGTTATCCGTTCATTGAAATAACGCTGTTGGTCAGCGGGCGGTGCTTTAGCGCAAAGGCCCATGACACAGCGACATAACCTGACCTGATGGAGAAACAAGATGCAACTGGACTTTACCCTCAATATTACTGATGACACCTGGTATCCCACTGCCGAAATTAAAAACTTCAAATCGAAATCCGGCGAAGCCGTCAATATTAATGAAGAGTTAATTATTGTATTCAGCGCACCGGGACGAGTTACCGAAGGTGATGTTACCGTGACATCCGATCCGTGGAGCTCTTTTACCGCTGAAATAGAAGCAAGAGAAGTGGGCAGCGGTATTTATGATACAAAAGTCATCATTAAAAAGGCGGACGGCAAACGCATCGGCAATACGATTACCAACGTCCATATCGGGGTCAATGCAAGCTCTGATATTGAACCTAAGTGGTCAGTCATGAGCAACACGTTTTCTGCCGCCGCAGATGAAGAGCCAGGCATAACCGGGCAGCTGGTTATCAACTCCAAAAATCATCCTGCCGGTCTGGAAAATGTGCAGGTCGAATTAAGCCTGATCCGCGGTGAGCAAATTGTCACTTTAAATCCTGCGGCTGGCACTTCAACCTTCGATGTCACTGTCGGAACCTATAAGGTTGTCGCGACCGACCTGAAGACCCCGGACGGCACCGTTTCCGCGCCGGTCATCCTGAGCAAATCTGAACTGTCCATCGGCAAAGGTGAGTCCACCGAGCTGGATATTGATTTTGGTGCAGAGGTTCACAGCACTACGCTCGATATTTCCATCGATACCAGCAGCATTCCCGCCCTGAATGGCGAAATCTTCCAGCTGGCCTATCTGGAAAATGGCGTTGAAAAACTGACTGCCGCGCTGCGCGCCGGGGAGCAGCTGCGTCTGGATAACCTGCCGGTGAGCGGCAGGTATGCCGTGCGCATCGCCGACGTCAGGCTGAACAACGTTCATTATACTTTTAGCGAGATTGACGGCAGCCTGGACGCACGGTGCCATGCCATCATCTTTGACCAGTCCAGGATCGGCCAGTCGAGTGATTCACAGCCGGACGCCGCAAAGCTGACAATCAATATTGCAGCGGAAAAAGCCGTCGACGTGACTTTTGGCCTGCGCCTGCGTGAAGTTAGCAGCACGCCGCGCGAGTATCGCTTTGATAACCTGCCTGCCCAGCAGTCTACCCACGTTGAGTCCGTTACCCTCGTTCCGGGCACTTACCTCGTGGTTTCTGGCTCGTTCATCCATGACGGCGTGCTGTATTACACAGATGCCAGCCCTGAACCTCTGACCGTTGAATCAAACACGCCGGTGCAGCTGACCTTAACGATCGTCGAAGGTGCTAACCTGCGCGTTAAAGGCTTCCCGGACTTCCTGAGCTTCGGTGGCTGCGCGAACATGTCGCCGTCTAACGCGGATGATTTCGTCGAGGCGCGCGTCTCTTCCCTGTTCAAATATTCCGGCGATGACGGCATGGGCGATGCGGGCGGCTTCCTGGATCCGGCGAAAGAGCCAACCTCACAGGTCATCGCAATGGCCCGTCAGGTCGCAGATAAGCTGAACCAGCCGGTGCTGCCGGTGATGGTCTCCTACACCTGTAACCTCTCTTTGGGTGACGTCTCGCATATCATCAAAGATGCCGACCGCCTGATGTACAGCTTCGCGAACTTCATTCAGGCCCTGCAGATCGCCCAGGCGACTAAAGATGATGAAAATGAAGTACCGGCAGGCTTTATCGTCAACCCGGACTACCTGGGCGAATGTCAGAAGAACGGTTTTGCGCCGACCTATGAAATCCCGGTGCGCGGCCCGCTGGCTGAAGCGCTTGCGCATCACAATGTGCAAATCGCTATTCCGGCAGACATCACCGACACCCTGAAAGGCTATATCAAAGCCGTGAACTGGGTGGTGCGCGTTGTGGCCCCGGACGTGGTCCTTGGCTGGCAGGTTAACCTGTGGAGCGTAGCTGGTTCACAGTGGCTGTACAGCGATTTCACCTACGATGACGTTTTCGATCCTGCGGACTGCACGCACAAGAAAATGACCATGACCCCGGAGCTGGCAGGTAAGCTGACCGCCGAGTATGCCCTGCTGGTCGGCGTTTTCGAAGAGACCCCGTACACCCAGGCTGACGGTACCGCCGCCGTGGCGAAAGGTGCTGACTTCATGGCAACCGACCGCTACGAAGCCGACGACTTCACCATTCGTGCCTACGACAACGGCTACTGCTACTCGCCGTTTGAGTGGGACCGCACTTTCGACTTCTGTGCCTCACTCAGCCGCCACCTGCGCCAGCCGGTGATGCCGTGGCAGATGCCGGCCAGCCGCCTGGCTGACACCAACGAGGCCGTGACCGTACTGGAAGATCAGTTCTGGGGCACCGGCGGCAGCTACCTGATGGGCCATGCGGAGATCGGCAGCGATATCAACGCCATCAATAAAAAACTGATGGAGATTGAATTCCCTTCCGCCTTCGCCGATATGATGGGCCACAACTCAGGCGAGCTGTTCAGCCGCCACGAGTGGGACTTCACTACGCCTAAATATCTGGACTTCCCTTCACGCGGGATTTTCCACGTGCAGGTTGGTGGCGGTGCGACAACGGGCGTTGTCAGCGCGGTTAACCAGAACAGCAGCAGCTGGATGCGCACGAAGCTGAAAGCCTATCGCGATAATCCTGTTAAGTTCGACACGAAGTAATGCAGTAGCGGCGTGCCCCTCCCGGGGCACGCTCTTCACCACTTATATCGTCCTCATTCGCGCCACATCCTCGCCCGGCGTCACGCCAAAGTAGCGCTTAAACTCGCGGCTAAACTGCGAGGCGCTCTCATAACCAACCTTTACCGCAGCGGTGCTGGCCTTCAGGCCATCGTGCAGGATCAGCATTCTTGCTTTGTGCAGCCGGTAGCTTTTCAGGTACTGCAGCGGCGAGGTGCTGGTGACGGATTTAAAATTATGGTGGAAGGCCGACACGCTCATGTTGGCTTCCGCCG
The DNA here is from genome assembly GCF_038405435.1 of Dryocola clanedunensis. Taxonomy (GTDB): domain Bacteria; phylum Pseudomonadota; class Gammaproteobacteria; order Enterobacterales; family Enterobacteriaceae; genus Dryocola; species Dryocola clanedunensis_A. The sequence goes on from NZ_JBBYHZ010000001.1 coordinate 373,922, forward strand.
CCAGTTGGTCAACGGAGAGGTTTTCCGTGTACTGCGTTTCGATGCGCCGGAGCACGCGGCTGATCAGGCTAAAGTGCGTCTGGCGACTCACCAGCGCCAGCAGCGCGCCGCCCCGTGGCCCGGTCAGAATATGGTAGAGGATTTCGCGGATGATCTGCTTGCCCAGGATCCTGGCATCCAGCGGATGCTCCATGACATCCAGCAGGCGCTCCACCGCGCAGAGGATCTCCTCGGAAAGCTCGGCAGAGTTTATGCCCGTGGAGCACGCCTGCGGGTGAAATAAATCATCCTCACCGATGTCCATCAGCAGATCCTGAAGCTGCAAAATATCCACGTTGATACGCACTCCCGCCAGCGGCACCTCCGGCGTCGCGAAAGTTTCACACTCGAAGGGTAAAGGAACCGTCAGCAGCAGATATTCGTTGGCGTCGTAGCGGAACACGCGGTCGTTGATATAGCCCGTTTTATGCCCGGAGAAGAGAATTACTATCCCCGGCTCATACATCACCGGCGTTCTGCCGTTGGGCTTAGTCCCGTACAGCAGACGCACGTTCGGCAGCGTCGGCCTGGCAGTATTTTCATTTTGTATCAATTGATTAATCTTTTCCGTCAGCTGCTGGCAAATCGCTTTACGGTTCATTCTCATCGGCTCCACAAGGCTTTTTTAGCGCTATCAGTGTGCGTCCATTTTCGATAATTCTCCAGCCATCAGGAGAAATGGGCAAGACAAAGGCAGGAATATGCATTGAGAGATAGCCCCCACAGGCCGACAATGGGCACCATCGAAAAGCGCGATGCTTTCCTTTTTCACCCACATTACGGGAAACACAGAATGAACAATTTTAATTTACACACCCCAACCCGCATCCTGTTTGGTAAAGGCGCTATCGCTGAACTGCGTGACCAGATCCCGGCCAACGCCCGCGTTCTGATTACCTACGGCGGCGGCAGCGTGAAGAAAAACGGCGTGCTGGACCAGGTTTACGCCGCGCTGGAAGGTCTGGACGTGCTGGAATTTAGCGGCATCGAACCAAATCCGGCCTACGAAACGCTGATGAAAGCCGTAGAAATCGTCCGTAAAGAGAACGTGACGTTCCTGCTGGCTGTCGGCGGCGGCTCCGTCCTGGACGGCACGAAATTCATCGCGGCCGCGGCCAACTATCCGGCTGACGTTGATCCGTGGAATATCCTGCTGACCCACGGCAACGACGTACAGAGCGCCATCCCTATGGGTTCCGTGCTGACGCTGCCTGCAACGGGTTCAGAATCTAATAAAGGTGCGGTGGTTTCCCGCCGCGAAACCGGCGACAAACGCGCGTTTATGTCCGAGCACGTACAGCCGGTCTTCGCCGTACTGGATCCTGTTTACACCTACACCCTGCCGCCACGTCAGGTAGCTAACGGCGTGGTTGATGCGTTCGTACATACCGTTGAGCAGTACATCACTTATCCGGTTAACGCGAAGGTTCAGGATCGCTTCGCAGAAGGTATCCTGCTGACGCTGGTGGAAGACGGCCCGAAAGCGCTGAAAGATCCAGAGAATTATGACGTGCGTGCCAACGTAATGTGGGCTGCGACTATGGCCCTGAACGGCCTGATTGGCGCCGGTGTTCCACAGGACTGGGCAACGCACATGCTGGGCCACGAGCTGACCGCAATGCACGGTCTGGATCACGCCCAGACGCTGGCGGTTGTCCTGCCTTCCCTGCTCAATGAGAAGCGCGCCGAGAAACACGACAAGCTCCTGCAGTACGCGGAACGCGTGTGGAATATCACCGAGGGCAGCGAAAAAGAGCGTATCGATGCGGCAATCGAAGCGACCCGCAACTTCTTCGAGAAAATGGGCACCCCAACCCGCCTGTCCGCCTACGGTCTGGACGGCAGCACCATCCCGGCCCTGCTGAACAAACTGCAGGAAAAAGGCATGACCCAGCTGGGTGAGCATCAGGACATTACCCTCGACGTCAGCCGCCGCATTTACGAAGCCGCCCGCTAAGTAATTTGCCCATTTGGTTTTCGTTTTCGGGTATATGGTCCAGACTTAAATGCAATTGTTTCACCGGGGTTCGCCCCGGTGCTATCGCTCATTAAGGAGGAACGCATGGCTAATCCAACAGTAATCAGGCTCCAGGACGGGAACGTGATGCCTCAGTTGGGCCTCGGCGTATGGCAGGCGACTAACGAACAGGTCGGGCTGGCCATTGAGAAGGCGCTGGAAGTCGGCTATCGCTCAATCGATACCGCCGCGGCGTATAAAAACGAAGACGGCGTGGGCAGCGCGCTAAAAAATGCTGGCCTGCCGCGTGACGAGCTGTTTATCACCACCAAACTCTGGAATGACAACCAGCAGCGCCCGCGTCAGGGGCTGGAAGAGAGCCTCGAAAAGCTACAGCTTGATTTCGTCGATCTCTACCTGATGCACTGGCCGGTACCGAGCCAGGACCATTACGTAGAAGCCTGGAAGGGGATGATTGAGCTGCAAAAGCAGGGGCTGGTGAAGAGCATCGGCGTCTGTAATTTCCAGGTCAACCATTTGCAGAGGCTGATTGATGAAACGGGCGTTACGCCGGTTATCAACCAGATTGAGCTGCACCCGTTAATGCAGCAGCGTCAGCTGCACGCCTGGAACGCCACGCACAAAATCCAGACCGAGTCATGGAGCCCGCTGGCCCAGGGCGGCCAGGGCGTATTCGATCAGAAGATCGTTCGCGATCTGGCGGATAAATACGGCAAAACCCCGGCGCAAATTGTTATTCGCTGGCACCTGGACAGCGGCCTGGTGGTTATACCGAAGTCGGTTACGCCATCGCGCATTGCCGAGAACTTTGACGTCTTTGATTTCCGTCTTGATAAGGACGAGCTGGGGGAGATTACGAAGCTGGACAGCGGTAAGCGGCTTGGTCCGGACCCGGACGTGTTCGGCGGTTAAACTGGCTGGTAGTGTCGGATGGCGCTTACGCTTATCCGACCTACGGTTGAATTTGTAGGGCGGATAAGCGCAAACGCTATCCGCCCTTTTTATTTAAGGCTTCGGCGCACGTCTCTTCGTGCCCGCAGCCTTTGCTCCCGCAGTCTTCGCGCCAGCGGCGGCTGCCGCAGGACGACGCTGATGCGCAATCGGCGTGTGCTTCGTCAGTGCCGGACGTGCGCCGCGGTTATAGCGACGGGCTTCGCGCATCTCTTCCAGAGTCGGCGACGGCACCAGGCACTCGCGGCGACCGCCGATCAGATGCTTTTTGCCCATCGCTTCCAGCGCTTCGCGGATCAGCGGCCAGTTAGCCGGATCGTGATAGCGCAGCAGCGCTTTATGCAGGCGGCGCTGACGATCGCCCTTCGGCACCACGACCTCTTCACTCTTGTAGCTAATCTTCCCGAGCGGGTTCTTGCCGGTGTAATACATGGTGGTCGAGTTGGCGAGCGGTGACGGATAGAAGTTCTGCACCTGATCCAGACGGAAGCGGTTCTTCTTCAGCCACAGCGCCAGATTCACCATATCTTCATCACGCGTGCCGGGGTGCGCGGAGATAAAGTACGGGATCAGGTACTGCTCTTTCCCGGCCTGCTTAGAATAGGTATCAAACAGCTCTTTAAAGCGCTGATAGCTGCCCATTCCCGGCTTCATCATCTTCGACAGCGGCCCTTCTTCGGTATGCTCCGGGGCGATCTTCAGGTAGCCGCCCACGTGGTGGGTCGCCAGCTCTTTGATATAACGCGGATCTTCCACCGCGATATCGTAGCGGACGCCAGATGCGATCAGGATCTTCTTCACGCCCTTGATCTCACGGGCGCGGCGATACAGGTTGATCGTCGGCTGGTGGTTGGTATCCATGTGCGGGCAAATGTCCGGGTAAACGCAGGACAGGCGGCGGCAGGTTTGCTCTGCACGCGGCGACTTACAGCGCAGCATGTACATGTTTGCGGTTGGGCCGCCCAGATCCGAGACCACGCCGGTAAAGCCCGGTACGGTATCGCGCATCGCTTCAATTTCGCTGATGATCGAGTCTTCGGAACGGCTCTGAATAATGCGCCCTTCGTGTTCGGTAATAGAACAGAACGAGCAGCCGCCGAAGCAGCCGCGCATGATGTTGACCGAGAAGCGGATCATCTCATACGCCGGGATACGCGCCTTGCCGTAGGCCGGGTGCGGTACGCGTTTGTACGGCAGGGCAAACACGCTGTCCATCTCTTCGGTGGAAAGCGGGATGGCAGGCGGGTTGATCCAGATATAGCGGTCACCGTGCTTTTGCATCAGCGCACGCGCGCAGCCCGGGTTGGTTTCATGGTGCAGAATGCGCGATGCGTGGGCGTACAGCACCTTGTCGTTTTTCACTTTCTCGAACGACGGCAGCAGAACGTAGGTTTTCTCCCACGGCTTCGGACGCGCGGGTTGCACAACAACCGCTTTAGATTCTTGCTCTGCCGGGGCTACCGTCGGCTTGCCGGTATCCGCACACGGCAAATCTTCGCCGTATGGGTGCGGAATGGGGTCGATGCGCCCAGGCGTATCCAGACGGGTGGAGTCCACGCCCGCCCAGCCCGGCATCGCTTCTTTACGCATCATCGCGGTATTACGCACATCGCAGATCTCGTCGATCTTCTCGCCCATCGCCAGACGGTGCGCCACTTCCACCAGCGGACGCTCACCGTTGCCGAAGATCAGCATATCGGCTTTAGCATCGACCAGGATTGAACGACGCACGGTGTCAGACCAGTAGTCATAGTGCGCGGTACGGCGCAGGCTGGCTTCGATACCGCCCAGAATCACCGGCACGTCACGCCAGGCTTCTTTACAGCGCTGGGTATAAACCAGGGAGGCGCGATCCGGGCGTTTGCCCGCCACGTTATCCGGCGTGTAGGCATCGTCGTGGCGCAGCTTGCGGTCTGCGGTATAGCGGTTAATCATTGAGTCCATGTTGCCCGCGGTCACGCCGAAGAACAGATTTGGCTTGCCCAGCGTCATGAAATCTTCTTTGCTGTTCCAGTCCGGCTGGGAAATGATGCCGACGCGGAAACCCTGAGCCTCAAGCATACGGCCGCAGATCGCCATGCCGAAGCTCGGGTGGTCAACGTAGGCGTCCCCGGTAACCAGGATAATGTCGCAGCTGTCCCAGCCTAAATCGTCCATTTCTTTGCGTGACATAGGTAAAAACGGGGCCGGACCGAAACAGGCCGCCCAGTACTGCGGCCACGAAAAGAGTTCGCGGTCCGGCTGGATCAAGCTGATAGAGCTCATAATGCTTCCGAAAAAATGATGTAAAAGTAACCAAAGCCGGCGATTATACGCCGTTTTGCGATGAGATTTGTACGTTTAAACGACAGTGCAGGTGGTTTTCTTAATCGGGCGGATAATCACCACGCCATCCGCCACTTTCTTCTCTTTTCGGTGGATGCCGCAAAGGGCATCCACCCTGCTGATTTGCCTGCGGTTATGGCGCAGGCTGCACCAGCAGCTGTCCTATAGAACCTCGGTCCGCCATCTCTAACGTCTGGCTGGAGTAGAGGAACGGGAAATGCTCCCAGGACGGCTGTCCGAAGTAGACCAGCAGTTCAACCTGCCCGTCTACCCATACGGTATCTTTCCAGCCGCGGTCTTCGCCAAACGGCGCGGCGCCGTTGACGTTGCGGATCAGGAAGGTCACGCCTTCAATATGGAAGGACTGCGGCATGTCGGAACGCACGGTCCAGCGTTCCCATGTCCCCTGCTGGGTCTGAATATCAGTCCGTTTGATATCCCACAGCTGGCCGTTAATACCCGGATCTTCACCCAGGGTAATATCACGGCTGCGGGCCGGGCTGCCGTTAATAATCTCATCCGGCAGCAGGCGCATCGGCAGGCTGTCGGTGACCAGCGGCAACAGGCCCGTCGGGCGCAGCGTGAGCACCAGGGTCGAAATCAGAATGCTGGACGGCTCGAAGAAGCCGCGAATACGATCCATGATCCCCGCCGCTTCGCCGCAGGTAATCGACACTTCTTTCCCTTCGGTCATATCGACCAGAATTTCGCGACGTTCGCCCGGCGCCAGAGAAAGCTGTTTCACCGACACGGGCGCGGGCAGGAAACCCTGATCGCTGGAAATCACGTGCATCGGACGGCCATCGCTCATCTGCAACAGATAACGACGCGCGTTCGACGCGTTCAGCAAACGCAGGCGTACCCAGCCGCGAGAAACCTCAACAAACGGCCCCTGCACGCCGTTTACCAGCAGCGTATCCCCTACAAAACCACCGCTGCCCGGCTCAACGTATTCTGGCGTGCCGAAGTTATCCAGCCGCTTGTCCTGAATAATCACCGGGAAGTCATCTACCCCGTAGTGGTTGGGGATGGGCAGGGATTTGCTGACCTCATCTTCAATGAGCCACATACCCGCGAGGCCGTTGTAAACCTGCTCGGCAGAACGGTTCGGCGTGCTGGCGCGGTACCAGAGCGTGGCGGCCTGCTGGCGAATCGGCAGCACCGGTGCCCAGTCAACGTTCGGGGACATCATGCGCGGCGCCCCGCCCATAAGCGGACCCGGCACCTGAAGCCCGGCAACCGTCATGCCGATATTTTCCTGCAGGCGGTTGCTGTAAATCATCTTCACGTCATCGCCGTTCCATACGCGGATGGTTGGCCCAAGATAGCGCCCGTTCAGCCCCCAGACCTGCGCTTTCGCGCCGCCGGTAAACGACCAGTGCGCCCGCTGTAAAGTCAGAAACAGAGGCTGCCCACGGCGGGACTCAAGCAGCGGCGGGACGGGTAAAGGTAACTGCTGCCCAGCTGCGTTTGCCCTCAGTGGCACGCTACCTGCACAAAGCGCTATTCCCGATGCCTGAATAAACTGACGCCGACTGAGTGACATAATTGCTCCATGTAAAACGTAAAACGTGGGGCGGTACAAACCGTACCGCCAGAGGGGCGAACCCCGGCATGAGACGAATTAATTCGCCTGTTTCTTTTCAATCGTTTTGGCTGCTTCTCGCTGCGCAACTTCTTTATTAAGCTCGTCAATTCTGGCCATCATAATTTCGCGGCAGTGGGTCGCGAGTTTGCGCACCTGATCTTTACCAAACTCGCTGGTATCAATCGGCGGCAGCATTTCAACAATAACCAGACCGTTATTCCAGCGGTTCAGCTTAATTTTATTACTGGTATTGGAAACGCACACGGGAATAATTGGGACGCCTGCGGCAATTGCAGCATGAAACGCACCGGTTTTGAACGGCAGCAGGCCGCGGCCGCGGCTACGCGTACCTTCCGGGAACATCCAGACGGAGATTTTACGTCTCTGCATCTGCGCCACAACCTGGGAAATGGTGCTGTGCGCCTTTGCGCGGTTATCCCGGTCAATCAGGATGTTACCGGTTAGCCAGTACAGCAGCCCGAAAAACGGCACCCATAACAGGCTTTTCTTGCCCACGGTGACCGTTGGCGGCTGGACGATATTCGCGGCGGTAACCATATCAAAATTGTTCTGATGATTACCGATATAAATGGCGGTGGGATGATTTTCAACGCCCGCCGGCAAACGGACCTCCACCTTCAGCCCAAAAACGGGCGCAAGGCGGCCAAATAAATGGCCAAAGGTCGCCACGTGACGCGGATTGCGCGGGCTGAAAAGGCAGTAAATACAGCCGAAAATACAGACCAGAATGCAATAAATCACAACGATGATAAAACGGATGATGGCTAGCATAACAACCTCTGAAACCTGAACCGCTAAACAAGAATGACTTATTTAGCGTAAACCACACCGATTGGGCGACAGGTGCCGCCCTCGGATTACTCTTCGCTGTCGCCAGCGCCTGCGCGGGCCGGGGAGTCAACTTCCACCCGGTCAATGCGCTGCAAACCACGCATTAACGTACCGCGACGGCCACGCTCTCCGGTGATCTTCTGCAGCTCTTCCGGACGCAGTTTGATTTTACGCTTTCCAACGTGCAGCGTAACGGTACTTTGTGGTGGCAGAATAAAGAGATGCGCCAGTTTATCATCTCCTTTCGCCGCTTCAGCGGAAGGGATAGAGATAATCTTGTTGCCCTTGCCTTTCGACAGCTGCGGCAGATCGCTGACCGGGAACATCAGCATGCGCCCTGCGGCGGTAATCGCCATCAGCATATCGTCGGCGCTGGTGATCTCCATTGGCGGCAGCACACGGGCGTTTTCCGGCAGGGAAATCAGCGTTTTACCGGCACGGTTGCGCGCCACTAAATCATTGAATGTACAGACGAAGCCGTAGCCTGCATCCGAGGCCATCAGCAGCTTCTGGTCGTCCGGCGCCATCAGCACATGCTCAACAACCGCGCCCGGCGGCGGCGTCAGCTTGCCGGTCAGCGGCTCGCCCTGGCCGCGGGCGGACGGCAGCGTGATCGGATCCAGCGCGTAGCTGCGCCCGGTCGAGTCGATAAAGGCAACCGGCTGGTTGCTCTTGCCCTTCGCCGAGGCCAGGTAGCTGTCCCCTGCTTTATAGTTCAGGCCCTGCGCGTCGATATCATGGCCTTTGGCGCTGCGCACCCAGCCCATCTGCGACAGCACGATGGTGACCGGCTCGGAAGGGGTCATATCGTGTTCGCTCATGGCTTTGGCTTCTTCGCGCTCGCGCAGCGGCGAACGGCGATCGTCACCGTAGGCGTCTGAATCTGCCTGCAGCTCTTTCTTCAGCAGGGTGTTCATTTTACGTTCGGAGGCGAGGATGCTTTGCAGCTGGTCGCGCTCTTTTTCCAGCTCGCCCTGCTCGCCGCGAATTTTCATCTCTTCGAGTTTAGCGAGGTGGCGTAATTTCAGCTCGAGGATGGATTCAGCCTGGGTTTCGCTGAGTGCGAAACGCTCCATCAGCACCGGCTTCGGCTCATCCTCGGTGCGGATGATGTGAATCACTTCATCAATGTTGAGGAACGCCACCAGCAAGCCTTCGAGGATATGCAGGCGTTTAAGGACTTTTTCGAGACGATAGTTAAGGCGACGACGCACCGTGTCACGACGGTAAACCAGCCACTCGGTCAGAATTTCAAGCAGGTTCTTCACCGATGGACGGTTGTCCAGGCCGATCATATTGAGGTTAACGCGATAGCTCTTCTCAAGATCGGTGGTGGCGAACAGGTGGTTCATCACCTGTTCCATGTCCACGCGGTTAGAGCGCGGCACAATCACCAGACGGGTCGGGTTTTCATGGTCGGATTCGTCACGCAGATCTTCAACCATCGGCAGCTTTTTCGCACGCATCTGGTTGGCAATTTGTTCCAGCACGCGAGCGCCGGAGACCTGGTGCGGCAGCGCGGTGATTACCACGTCGCCCTCTTCTTTCTTCCAAACCGCGCGCATACGGACGGAACCGCGCCCGGTCTGGTAAATCTTGCGAATTTCATTACGCGGGGTAATGATTTCGGCTTCCGTTGGGTAGTCCGGGCCGTGCACGATATCCAGCAGCTCGTCCAGCGAGGTTTTCGGCTGGTCGATAAGCGTCATTGCCGCCTTCGCCACTTCACGCAGGTTGTGCGGAGGAATATCCGTCGCCATCCCTACGGCGATACCGGTGGTCCCGTTCAGCAGGATATTTGGCAGGCGCGCAGGCAGCGTTTTTGGCTCCTGAAGCGTACCGTCAAAGTTTGGGGTGTAATCCACGGTGCCCTGGCCGAGCTCGCCGAGCAGGACTTCAGCGTATTTCGACAGGCGAGATTCGGTATAACGCATTGCCGCAAAGGACTTCGGATCGTCCGGCGCGCCCCAGTTTCCCTGCCCGTCTACCAGCGGGTAGCGGTAAGAGAACGGCTGCGCCATCAGCACCATCGCTTCGTAACAGGCGCTGTCGCCGTGCGGATGGTACTTACCCAGCACGTCACCGACGGTACGGGCGGACTTCTTAAACTTCGCGCTGGCGCTTAGTCCCAACTCCGACATGGCATAAACAATGCGGCGCTGAACGGGCTTAAGCCCATCGCCGATAAACGGCAGCGCGCGGTCCATGATGACGTACATGGAGTAGTTGAGATAGGCATTTTCCGTGAATTCGTGCAGCGCAAGGCGCTCTGCACCATCATGAGTCAGATCACTCATTAATCATTCATCCTCAAACTGACGAGCCGAGTGTGGCCACAAACGGCGTAATTGCCGCCGATAGTACCTTATCTGGCAGGTGTAGTCACAGGGGAGGAATGATTTGCGCAAAGTTTGGGCCATTACCCGCGGCGGGCAGACAAGGATTGACCTTACCTGCCCGCCCTGGTTGTCCGGACGTCGCGCTCGGGGTGAATTATTTCACTTTAGTCACGTTTTTTACGTCAATTTCAACGGAGTTCCAGTCCTTATCCACTTTCCCTTCCAGCTGCACGGTATCCTGCGGGGTGATGGTTTGCCCATTCCAGCGCTTGTGGTCAATATCCACGTTGATGGTGCCGGTGCTGTCGCGGAAGGTGTAGTCATCGCCCCCGATGCGCTGTTCGATTTTCCCCGTCAGCGTAACCCAGGTGTCGTCAGATAATGTTTTGGCCTTTTCAACGGTGGTTTTACTCCCGCTTGGCCCGACAAAGCCCCCCTGAGCCTGAGTCTGGGTTTGCTGCGCGGCAGGCGCGGCATTCGGGTCAACGAAGCCCCCCTGATTTGCGGCAAAGGCAGGTGCGGCGGTAATCGCCAGGACGGTCATCATTGCGGCTAGTTTTTTCATTGTTGTTTCTCCCTTCATGTATGTCGTAACTGGTACCTATTAAAACGCAGAGATCTTAACGCGATCTTAATTTCGCCACGACAAATCGCTTTTATTATGAAAATGCGGCGCCCGCCGAAGCAAGCGACTTTTCTCCTGTACAGCCCGGCATAATCGTTATTAACTTCCTGCACTTCCCGTCATGGACAATAAGGGACAGCGCTATGCGCATATTGATAATCGAAGATGACAAACTGATCGGCGACGGCCTGAAGGCAGGCTTAACGAAAATGGGCTTTACCGTCGACTGGTTCACCGACGGCAAACTCGGCCAGTCGGCGCTGGGACAGGCCCCTTACGACGCGGTAGTGCTGGATCTAAGCCTGCCGGGTATCGACGGTCTGGAAATATTAAAGGGCTGGCGGCGCAGTGGTCAAAGCGAGCCGGTACTGATCCTCACCGCGCGGGATGCGCTGGAGCAGCGTGTGGAAGGCTTACAGCTTGGTGCGGATGACTACCTCTGCAAGCCTTTTGCCCTCATCGAAGTGGCGGCCCGGCTGCAGGTCCTGATCCGCCGCACTCACGGCCAGACGCTGCCCGCCCTCACGCACGCAGGCGTTGAACTCGATCCGTTAAAACTTACCGTCACACAGGACGGTGAACCGCTCCAGCTTAAGCCGAAAGAATTTGCCCTGCTGGAACTGCTGATGCGCAATGCGGGCCGCGTTCTGCCCCGCACGCTTATCGAAGAGAAAATCTATAGCTGGGACGATGACGTCTCCCGCAACGCCCTGGAGGTGCATATCCACCATCTCAGGCGCAAACTGGGCAGCAGCTTTATCCGTACCGTTCACGGCATTGGCTATACGCTGGGTGAGGAATGATTAAGATACTGACGCAAAGCCTTCGCGCCCGGCTGCTTGCCGGTTTCGTTCTGCTGCTGCTCGCCGCCTGGGCAGGGGCCAGCCTCGCCGCCTGGTACCAGACCAGTAAATCGCTGAACAAACTCTTCGATACGCAGCAGCTACTTTTTGCAAAACGCCTCAGCGCGCTGGACCTGAGCGAATTACGCGGCGAGCCCCAACTGCCGCGCAGTAAAAAAATGGTGCCCCACCATCGGGGCAAGCAGGACGATGATACCCTCGCCTTCGCCATTTTCTCGAAGGACGGGCATCTGCTGCTTAACGATGGCGATAACGGGAAAGACCTTGAATACGGCTATTCTCGCGACGGCTTTACGGATGGCAGGCTGAAAGGCGATGACGACGCATGGCGGCTTCTCTGGCTGACCACGGCAGACGGCAAGTACCGCATCGTGGTGGGCCAGGAGTGGGACTACAGGCAAGAGATGGCGCGGGACGTCGTGGCATCTCAGCTTCTGCCCTGGCTTATTGCGCTGCCGCTGATGCTGCTTCTGCTGGTCTGTCTGGTCAGCCGTGCGCTCGCGCCGCTCCACAAGCTTGCCGCGCAGCTCGCTCGCCGGGCGCCTGACGAGGCCGGTCAGTTAGAATCGCAGGATATGCCCCTGGAAGTTAAACCGCTGGTGAAAGCGCTGAATCAGCTTTTTACCCGTACCGGGGAGTTTATGCTGCGTGAACGCCGCTTCACTTCCGATGCCGCCCACGAGCTTCGTAGCCCGCTGGCCGCGCTAAAGGTGCAGACCGAAGTAGCTCAGCTGGCCGGTGACGACGCCCCGCTGCGCGACCACGCCCTGAACAATCTTAGTTCTGGAATAGATCGCGCTGCCAGGCTGGTCGATCAGCTTCTCACGCTTTCGCGACTCGATTCGCTGGACAAGCTGGACGACGTCAAAGAGCTTTCGCTTGCCGAACTTTTACAAAGCGCAGTGATGGACGCATGGCATCAGGCGCAGCGTGAAGGCGTGGAGATACGCCTTGATATACAAAATCAGACCTCTCTACGTGGTCAACCTCTGCTGCTGGGACTGATGATACGTAACGTGCTGGATAACGCAGTGCGCTACAGCCCGAGCGGCAGCATTGTTAATGTTGCGCTACTCCCGCGTGAAATCTGCATAACCGACAACGGCGGGGGCGTCAGCCCGGAATTCTTAACGGGCCTAGGCGAACGTTTCTTCCGCCCACCGGGGCAGGAGAAAACCGGCAGCGGGCTGGGCCTGTCCATCGTGCAACGTATCGCGGCGTTGCACGCTATGCGGACACATTTTTCCAATAACGCAGAGGGAGGTTTTCAGGTGCGGATAAGCTGGTAGCCAGCCGATTATTGCGAATCAAGCAAAAGTCTTTGCACATTCTGGCCATTTTACCGTGACGGCGATCACGTTAGAATTCGTGCCAAACGTAATGATTCGAGGACTACCGATGAGCAACATCCTGATTATCAACGGCGCGAAGAAATTCGCCCACTCAAACGGCCAGCTTAACGACACCCTGACCGAAGTCGCGGAAAGCTTTTTGCGCGACCTCGGACATGATGTTCAGGTTACCCGTACCGACAGCGACTACGACGTAAAAACCGAGGTTGAAAAGTATCTCTGGGCCGACACGGTAATCTATCAGATGCCGGGCTGGTGGATGGGCGCACCCTGGACCATGAAAAAATACATCGATGACGTGTTTACCGAAGGTCACGGCTCTCTGTACGCCAGCGATGGCCGTACACGCTCGGACGCCGAGAAAAAATATGGCTCCGGCGGCCTGATCCAGGGCAAGACCTATATGCTGTCTCTGACCTGGAACGCACCGCTGCAGGCCTTTGAAGACAAGGAGCAGTTCTTCCACGGCGTGGGCGTAGACGGCGTTTATCTGCCGTTCCACAAGGCTAACCAGTTCCTCGGAATGGAAGGTCTGCCGACCTTTATCGCCAACGACGTGATGAAAGTCCCTGACGTTCCACGCTTTGTTGCAGAATATCGCAAGCATCTCGGCGAAATTTTTGCTTAACTGAGTTCAAGCTTAAACAAACGGAGTTAGTCATGCTTACAGTAATAGCTGAAATTCGTACCCGTCCTGGCCAGCACCACCGCCAGGCCGTTGTCGACGCCTTTGCAAAAATTATTCCTACCGTGCTGGAAGAAGAAGGCTGCTTTGGCTACGCCCCGCTGGTGGATCATAACGCTCAGGTTCCTTTCCAGACCGCAGCACCGGATTCCATCTTTATGGTTGAGAAGTGGGAGAGCGTTGCTCATCTGGAAGCTCACCTTGCTACGGCCCATATGAAAAGCCACAGCGCTGCGGTGAAAGACGACGTGCTGGATATTCATATCCACATTCTGGAAGACGCGATTAAGTAATCCCGGTTTTCATCAGGAACAAAAGAGCTGGTTTATACCGGCTCTTTATATTGATGCATGAAGCGTTGCCTGCGAGCGCTTTGCCTGGAGATAGCCATACATGAGCAGCGAAGACATCGCGGCGAATGAAAGCAGCGCGGCTGGCAAAGTGACGTAGCTCCAGCTGAAGCCAAGCGTAATCATCATCCCGCCCAGGTATGCGCCGACAGCGCTGCCGAGATTAAACGCCACCTGTCCCCCGGCCGCACCCAACAGCTCGCCCCCCTGCGCGTTACGCAGCAGTAAAATCTGTAGCGGAGCCGACAGGGCAAACAACCCGGCGCAGCAGATGAACCCCATAGCAAGCGACGCGGTTTTATTCTCCCCGGCAGCAAACAGCATCACCAGCGAGAGCACGATCGCCAGATCGGTTGCTGCCGCAATGCGCAGCGGGCTGTACCGTCCTGATAACCTGCCGCTCAGGATGTTGCCGAGCACCATGCCGAGCCCCATCAGCACCATGATGGCCGTCATAGCGGCTTCTGAAAAGCCGGAAACGCTGACCATAAAGGGTTTTACAAAGCTGAACCAGGCGAACACGCCTGCGTTTCCGAACATCGTGGCTGAAAAAATCAGCCACGGCTCTGGCCGTTTCAGAAAGCGGAACTGCTCTGCAAAACGGACTTCGGATCGGTCAAACAGCGCGGGCACCCAGAAAAAAATCGACCCAATCACCAGTACATCAAAAGCAGCAATCAACATGAACGCGTAGCGCCAGTTAAACGTATGGCCAATCCATGTGCCAAGCGGAACCCCCGCAAGGTTCGCGACCGTCATCCCGGCGACCATGCCCGCTACTGCCACCGTCACCTTTCCCGGCGGCGCCACTTTAGAGAGGATAATGGTGCCGACGCCGAAAAATGCGCCGTGCGGAAAGCCTGAAATCAGGCGCCCAATTGCCAGCATGGTATAGGAGGTGGAAAAAGTAAAAATGGCGTTCCCGACCACGCACAGCGCCGCCAGAAATAACAGAATGCTTTTAAGGGAGAACTTTTGTGAGAACAGGGCAACGATCGGCGCGCCAATAACCACGCCAAAGGCATAAAACGAGATCATATTGCCGGCTGCGGGGATTGTTATGCCGGTATCGTAGGCAAGCTCCGGAAGCACGCCCATGATGCCAAACTCGGCCATGCCCAGACCAAAAGTACCAAGCGCTAACGCAAATATCGTTTTTTTCACACGGCTGACCGCTTCACAGGTGAATGACGCGGATATTATTTATCATTCTGGCGGGCGCAACCAGTTCAAAACAGGGTATCAGCTCGTTAGTCCATGATGTCGCCAGAGATTGTGAATACGGGGAAGTCGAAGAGCAGGCCGCTTTGCGCGTTGATCATCAAAAGCGGCCTGTTTGTAGCGTAGATCGGTATGTCCATCAAACGACGGCAGGCATTGCCCTACACGTCCAGATCGGCCATATCGCCTTTTTCCTGCAGCCAGTTACGGCGGTCTTCGGAACGTTTCTTGGCGAGCAGCATATCCATAATCGCCAGCGTTTTATCGCTGTCTTCATCGCTGATGGTCAGCTGTACCAGACGACGGGTATTAGGGTCGAGCGTGGTTTCGCGCAGCTGAAGCGGGTTCATCTCGCCCAGCCCTTTAAAGCGCTGTACGTTCGGCTTGCCCTTCTTGCGCTTAAGCTGTTCGAGCACCCCGGCCTTCTCTTCTTCATCGAGCGCGTAGAAAACCTCTTTGCCCAAATCGATACGATACAGCGGCGGCATTGCCACGTAGACATGACCGCCTTTAACCAGCGAGCGGAAGTGGCGTACAAACAGCGCGCACAGCAGCGTGGCGATGTGCAGACCATCCGAGTCCGCATCCGCGAGGATACAGACTTTACCGTAGCGCAGCTGGCTCAGATCTTCGCTGTCAGGATCGATGCCGATCGCCACGGAGATGTCATGCACCTCCTGAGAAGCCAGCACCTCATCGGAAGAGACTTCCCAGGTGTTGAGGATCTTGCCCTTCAGCGGCATGATCGCCTGATACTCTCGATCGCGCGCCTGCTTGGCAGAACCACCCGCCGAGTCCCCTTCCACGAGGAAGAGTTCGGTGCGGCTGAGATCCTGCGCCGTGCAGTCCGCCAGTTTGCCTGGCAATGCCGGGCCGCTGGTCAGCTTCTTGCGCACAACCTTCTTCGCCGCGCGCATACGACGCTGGGCGCTGGAAATAGCCAGCTCCGCCAGCTGTTCGGCAGCCTGTACGTTCTGGTTCAGCCACAGGCTGAACGCGTCTTTCACTACGCCCGAAACAAAAGCGGCGCACTGACGGGAAGAGAGGCGTTCTTTGGTCTGACCGGCAAACTGCGGATCCTGCATTTTGACTGACAGCACGTAAGCACAGCGCTCCCAGATATCGTCCGCAGAAAGTTTTACCCCACGCGGCAGGATGTTGCGGTATTCGCAAAACTCACGCATTGCGTCCAGCAGGCCCTGGCGCAGACCGTTAACGTGCGTGCCGCCCTGCATGGTTGGGATCAGGTTAACGTAGCTTTCGGTCAGCAGCTCGCCGCCTTCCGGGAGCCACAGCAGCGCCCAGTCAACCTGTTCGGTATCGCCAGCGAAGTTGCCGACAAACGGCGCTTCCGGCAGGGTAATCAGGCCATTTACGGCCTCGCACAGGTAATCTTTCAGACCGTCCTGGTAGCACCAGCGCTGCTCGGTATTGTTTACTTTATCGGTAAAAGTGATCTCAACGCCCGGGCAGAGAACCGCTTTCGCCTTAAGCAGATGGCTCAGGCGCGAAACGGAGAAGCGCGGGCTGTCGAAGAATTTTTCGTCCGGCCAGAAGTGAACGCTGGTACCGGTATTGCGCTTGCCGCAGGTGCCGACAACCTCAAGCTCCTGGACTTTATCGCCGTTTTCAAAGGCGATGCTGTAGACCTGCGCGTCACGGCGAACGGTGACTTCTACTCGCCTGGACAGGGCGTTAACAACGGAAATCCCCACCCCGTGCAGACCGCCGGAGAACTGGTAGTTTTTGTTGGAGAATTTCCCGCCCGCGTGCAGGCGGCAGAGGATCAGCTCGACCGCAGGGACGCCCTCTTCGGGGTGGATATCCACCGGCATACCGCGTCCGTCATCAATAACTTCCAGCGACTGGTCGGCGTGGAGAATTACATCAACACGCTTAGCATGGCCTGCCAGCGCTTCATCCACGCTGTTATCAATGACTTCCTGGCCCAGATGGTTCGGGCGTGTTGTGTCGGTGTACATTCCCGGGCGGCGGCGAACCGGCTCAAGCCCGGTGAGTACCTCAATGGCATCGGCGTTATAACTGGATTGCGTCATGGTTTATTCGTTCAGATAGCGAAACAGGAATCGGGCGACCCGGCCTCAATGAAGACCGAGGAAGTCGACAATCTGTGTGAAATAATCTTCGAAGCCTACAAAGGCGTGATTACCACCGGATTCGACCGTCTGGCGACAGGAAGTGTAGTAAGCCACTGCCTGGCGATAATCGAGCACTTCGTCACCCGTCTGTTGCAGCAGCCAGATGAGATCAGGCGCTTCAAGCGGGTCAACTTGCATGACTTTAAGATCGTAAATATGGCGTGACTCTAGCACATATTGCTGCCCGGTGTAGGGGTTCTCATTGTTACCAAGATATTCTGCTAACAATTCAAACGGGCGTACTGCGGGGTTGACGACGACGGCAGGCAGCATGAAGCATTGCGACAGCCAGGTGGCGTAATATCCGCCCAGAGAAGAGCCCACGACGCCAAGAGGCTCGCCACCGTGCTCCAGCACCAGAGACTCGAGCAGCTCAGCGGCATCCGCCGGGTAAGGGGGAAGCTGGGGGACAACCATTTCTATATGGGGATAGCGTTCTGCAAGCCAGGCCTGCAGGCTCGTCGCCTTCGCGGAACGCGGGGAGCTGTTGAAGCCGTGCAGATAAAGTAGCGTAGACATCAGTAACCTTCTGAAGCCGTATCCGGGTTGAACACTGCGCCCTGCAGGCGGCAAACCTCGGTGGTGACTTCGCCATCGTCATGAAGCTCCAGCCAGCGCCATCCGGGTTCGATGGTATCGAGCGTGAAGTTTGAGCAATGGGGTTTGAACTGTACGCAGGTAGACGGCGTGGCCAGCATGCGCCGCCCGTTCCAGTCGAGATCCAGCTCCTGGTGAATATGCCCGCACAGCAGGGTTTTCACCTGCGGGAATTTTACCAGCACGTTATCCAGCTCCTGGGCATTGCGCAGGCTGTGCTGATCGAGCCAGCTGCAGCCCGCAGGCACAGGGTGATGATGCAATAACAACAGGGTATGACGCTCAGGCGCGGCGGCGAGCTTACGCTCAAGCCACTCCAGCTGATACTCGCTCAGCTCACCGTGCGGGACGCCGAAGACCTGGCTGTCGAGCAGCAGGATTTGCCAGCTGTCGCCGACGTAAACGAGTTTTGAAGGAGAGATACCCGCATCCTGAAGCGAGCCGTACATCGCGGGCTGGAAGTCATGATTGCCGGGCAGCCAGACGCAGGGCGCAGCGATACGCGCGATGCCTTCCGCAAAATGCTGATAAGCCTCTGCGCTATGATCCTGGGCTAAATCTCCGGTGGCAACAATCAAATCACACTGACGCCCGTCAGCAAGAATAGCCGCCAGCACCGCCTGGTAACTCTCCCAGGTGTTGATGCCCAGCAACGTTTCATTCTTCCCAGAGAATAGGTGGGTATCGGTTATTTGCAGTATCCTGATACGGCCCCCACCGGCCACAGGAAGATTTAACAGGCTTTCCAAATGGTGTCCTTAGGTTTCACTCTCTCTAACAAACCGGAACCGCCATCGCTCCATGCGCTAAACAGTAGCGCAGCCAATCAGCAAGAAACTGGTTAATTTGATGCTTTTCGTCGCGTTGATGCAACTTTTTATTAGGATAATCATAACGCGCTTTGAAGCGGAAGATCTGCTGGCTTGAACACACTTCCGCGACCATCGCGTCATGGTAAAGCCTGACGGACATTGACGGAAGGCTCCAGTAGCTCACGCTCGGCGCGGTTTGCTCTATCTGCACGAGGGTCGTATAGCGAGTGGATTCTAATACGGTCAGCCGATAGCGGGCGCTATTAACCTGATAGGTTATCGATTCGCCCGGCGCGTCTTCACGCGGCAGCAGGCGGCGCAGCTGGGCGAAATTGGTTTCGCACAGGCGCATCATTTCAGGAAAGTCAGGCGTATAGCGCTTCATATTTAGTGGTTCCACTCTTCTCGTAGTTTCTCATAATGCAGCTGTAGCCATTGCAGAGCGATGACTGAAGCAGCATTGTCGATAGTCCCCTCTTCGACTAGCTGATAAGCCTGTTCCCGGCTTACCACATGAACACGAATATCTTCGTTTTCACTTTCCAGACCGTGAATACCTTTCGCGGCCGTGGCGTCCACTTCCCCTACCAGTATGGAGGAGCGTTCGCTGGTGCCCCCAGGGCTCGCCAGATAGCTCAATACCGGTTTGCTGCGGCCCACAATCAGGCCCGCTTCTTCTACAGATTCGCGGCGTGCCACGTCTTCAACGCTTTCGCCTTCTTCAATCATCCCGGCGACCAGCTCAAGCAGCCATGGTGTTGCGCTGGTGTCGTAGGCGGCAATCCGAATTTGCTCAATCAGCACAACTTCGTCACGCACAGGGTCATAGGGTAGCAGCACCGCAGCATGCCCGCGTTCAAATATTTCCCTTCTGACTTCGCAGCTCATGCCGCCGTTAAAAAGGCGGTGGCGGAAACGATACGATTCGAGTGAAAAAAAACCGCGATAAAGCGTTTCCCGTGCAATAATTTCAACATCATTTTTAGCGAACGTGACAAGTTTATCGTCTGACTTACTCATGAATGTACCCCGGATGTCTTATGGTAATGAATTGAGCGATTTCAACCCTGCCTGAATGCCCTTTCTTCTGCTATATGGTAGATTGTTCAAATTCAGGGTGGATGGCACATTACGCCAACTCGCCCCGCAGGCGTACTCTGTTAGAATCGGCAACCATTTCGACTCAATCAGCGCTATCAAAAAAACAATTTTGCTTCACAACAAGGAATGCAAATGAAGAAACTGCTCCCAATCCTTATCGGTCTGAGCCTAACGGGTTTCAGCGCCATGAGCCAGGCAGAAAACCTGATGCAGGTTTATCAGCAGGCGCGTCTTAGCAACCCGGATTTACGTAAATCCGCTGCGGACCGTGACGCCGCATTCGAGAAAATTAACGAAGCTCGTAGCCCGTTATTACCACAGCTCGGCCTCGGTGCAGATTACACCTACAGCAACGGCTATCGCGATGCGAACGGCGTAAACTCAAATGCAACCAGCGCGTCTTTAGAGTTAACTCAGACCATCTTTGACATGTCAAAATGGCGTCAGCTGACCCTGCAGGAAAAATCTGCCGGTATTCAGGACGTGACTTACCAGACCGATCAGCAAACCCTGATCCTGAACACTGCGACGGCCTATTTTAACGTGCTGAGCGCCATTGATGCACTCTCCTACACCGAAGCGCAGAAACAGGCAATTTACCGTCAGTTAGATCAGACAACCCAGCGCTTTAACGTAGGCCTGGTTGCCATCACCGACGTGCAGAACGCCCGATCACAGTACGATAACGTGCTGGCGAACGAAGTGACTGCCCGTAACAACCTCGACAACGCGGTTGAATCGCTGCGTCAGGTGACCGGCAACTACTACCCGTCCCTGGCTTCTCTGAACGTCGATGGTTTCAAAACCGACAAGCCAGAAGCGGTGAACAACCTGCTGAAGGAAGCTGAAAAGCGTAACCTGGCGTTGTTACAGGCACGCCTGTCTCAGGATCTGGCTCGCGAACAAATTCGCTATGCCGAAACGGGCCATATGCCAACTGTTGGTTTGACTGCTTCTACCGGCATCTCTGATACCAGCTATAACGGTTCAAAAACCAGTAATAGCCAGCAGTACGACGACAGCAACATGGGTCAGAACAAAGTCGGGATTAACTTCTCGCTGCCGCTGTATCAGGGTGGGTCTGTTAACTCCCAGGTCAAACAAGCGCAGTACAACTTTGTGGGTGCCAGCGAGCAGCTCGAAGGCGCGCACCGCAGCGTTGTGCAGACCGTTCGTTCATCCTTCAACAACGTGAACGCCTCCATCAGCACCATCAACGCTTACAAACAGGCAGTTGTGTCTGCGCAAAGCTCACTGGATGCCATGGAAGCCGGTTACTCGGTGGGTACTCGTACCATCGTTGACGTGCTGGATGCGACCACCACGCTGTATAACGCGAAGCAGCAACTTTCCAGCGCCCGTTATAACTACCTGATCAACCAACTGAACATCAAATCAGCGCTGGGTACGCTTAACGAGCAGGATCTGGTTGCGCTGAACGCCACGCTGGGTAAACCAGTGCCGACTACCGCAGAAAGCGTAGCACCTGAAACGCCAGATCAGGACGCGCGTGCAGATGGTTACACGGCGGACACCGCTGCAACCACCCGTGCCGTTTCGCCTGCCCAGGCCGTTCCGGCAGCGCAGCCTGCAGCCGCAAGAAGCAATACTTCCGGCAATCCGTTCAGTCATTAATTGCGCTAAAAGGGGCATGGTTTCATGCCCCTGTCACAACTTGCGCTGCCCAACGTAAGGCAACGTAAAGATCCCCCTGCAAACTACCTTCATCGCTTTAATTTCGACCATTCATCCCCTATCCTAAGCACAACAATAGCTTTATTCCTTTGGGCTCAGGACAGAAAAATGAAACGGACAAAAACCATAAATCACGCCTCGTTCCGCAAAAGCTGGAACGCCAGACATTTAACGCCGGTTGCGCTGGCCGTTACCGCCGTATTTATGCTGGCGGGCTGCGAGCAGAATGACGAAACCGTCTCCATGTACCAGAACGCGGACGACTGCGCCCAGGCCAACCCGGGTAAAAGCGCGGAATGCACCACGTCCTACAACAATGCTTTGAAAGAAGCCGAGCGCACCGCGCCTAAATATGCCTCTCGTGAAGAGTGTATTGCTGAATTTGGCGAAGGTCAGTGCCAGCCGGCTCCGGCCCAGGCCAGCATGGCCGGTGAAAATCAGAATCAGGCACAGACTCAGCAAAGCGGCAGCTTCTGGATGCCGCTGATGGCGGGCTACATGATGGGCCGCCTGATGGGCGGTGGCGCGGGCTTTGCCCAGCAGCCGCTGTTCAGCTCTAAAAATCCGGCCAGCCCGGCTTACGGTAAATACGCCGATGCCAGCGGCAAGAGCTACGGCGCAGCCACGCCGGGCCGCACCACAACGGTTCCTAAAACGGCTATGGCTCCGAAGCCAGCAACCACCAGCACCGTCACTCGTGGCGGCTTTGGTGAGTCTGTTGCCAAACAGACCAGCATGCAGCGCAGCAGCGCGACCGGCTCTTCTCGTTCTATGGGCGGCTAAGCGTCATGGAAAGAGTCGCAATCAGCGAGCGCCCGGACTGGCGCGAAAAAGCCACCGAATACGGTTTTAACTTCCACACCATGTATGGCGAGCCGTACTGGTGTGAGGATGCTTATTACAAGCTGACGCTGGGGCAGGTCGAGCGCCTGGAAGAGGTTACCGCCGAGCTTCATCAGATGTGCCTGAAGGTCGTTGAGAAGGTGGTTGCCAGCGATGAGCTAATGGCTAAGTTCCGTATTCCAAAGCACACCTGGGAGTTCGTGCGTCAGTCCTGGCGCAGCCAGCAGCCTTCGCTTTATTCCCGTCTGGATCTGGCATGGGACGGCGTGGGTGAACCTAAGCTGCTGGAAAATAACGCCGACACGCCAACCTCCTTGTATGAAGCCGCCTTCTTCCAGTGGATCTGGCTGGAAGATCAGCTGCAGGCAGGAAATCTGCCGCCGGGAAGCGACCAGTTCAACAGCCTGCAGGAGAAAATCATTGAGCGTTTTGCCGAGCTGAAACAGCAGCATGGGTTTAACCTGGTGCACTTCGCCTGCTGTCAGGACACGGTAGAAGATCGCGGAACGATCCAGTACCTCCAGGACTGCGCCGCAGAAGCGGAAGTGGCGAGCGAATTCGTCTACATGGAAGAGATCGGCCTGGGCGAAAAAGGCCAGTTCACCGATCTGCAGGATCAGGTTATCAGCAACCTTTTCAAACTGTACCCGTGGGAATTCATGCTCCGCGAGATGTTCTCTACCAAGCTTGAAGATGCTGGCGTGCGCTGGCTTGAACCGGCCTGGAAGAGCATCATCTCTAATAAAGCGCTGCTGCCAATGCTGTGGGAGATGTTCCCGAATCACCCTAACCTGCTGCCAGCTTATTTTGCAGAAGACGATTATCCGGCAATGGATAAATACGTCGTGAAGCCGATCTTCTCCCGCGAGGGCGCCAACGTGAAGATCATCGCCAACGGCGAGGAGATTGCCAGCGCGGAAGGTCCGTATGGCGAAGAAGGGATGATCGTCCAGCAGTTTTATCAGCTGCCAAAATTTGGCGACAGCTACACGCTGATCGGCAGCTGGCTGATCAACGATCAACCCGCCGGGATCGGCATTCGTGAGGACCGGGCGTTAATCACCCAGGATCTTTCACGCTTCTATCCACACGTGTTTGTAGAGTAAAAAAAGGGCGCGAACTTCGCGCCCTTCTTACTTTAGCCAATCTGCACCGACAGCATACTCAAAGACCCCATCTCAATGCCGTCCACAGGGATCGTAACCGGTTCCGTGCCGTCCCACGCGCCCAGTACATACAGTAACGGCAGATAGTGGTCCGGCGTCGGGTTCGACAGCGAACCGCCTTCGTGCTGCAGGTAGTCCACCAGCGGGTGCGCTTCGACCGGCCCCTGCCAGGTGAGATTATCCTTCACGAACTGGTTAAACGACTCTGCCCAGGGGTATGGGGTGTTTTCACCGTGCCAGCGTGCGGTGCGCAGGTTATGCACCACGTTACCGCTGGCTATCAGCATAATGCCCTGGTCACGCAGCGTTGCCAGCTTACGGCCCATTTCGTAGTGCCAGGCATTAGGTTTCGTGCTGTCTATACTCAGTTGCACCATAGGTATGTCCGCCTCCGGGTACATCTTAATGAGAACCCCCCAGGAGCCGTGGTCAAAGCCCCAGGCTTCTTTATCCAGCGTGACGTGCTCAGGTGCCAGCAAATCGACAAGCTGCTGCGCCAGTTCGGGGGAACCCGGTGCAGGATAGTGCGTATCGTAGAGCGCCTGCGGAAAACCACCGAAGTCATGAATGGTTTTCGGCGCTTCCATGGCGGTGACGCCGGTGCCGCGGGTGAACCAGTGTGCGGACACCACGACAATCGCTTTCGGGCGCGGCAGTGTCTCTCCCAAATGACGCCAGGCCTGGGTATAGTGGTTATCTTCCAGCACGTTCATCGGGCTTCCGTGACCAAGGAAAAGCGCGGGCATACGTTGGGTTGTCATGGTGGTGTCCTTCATTAATTCACTTGAATGACACAACTCTATCCCCAATTGATGCCGGAAGAACTCAGATAAGCATGATGAAGATCGTCAGTAAATTTGAATGTGAACAAGGAGCCTGAATGTCAGTCCCGTTAATCCTGACCCTGTTAGCCGGCGGCGCCACTTTTATCGGCGCATTTCTTGGCGTGCTCGGCCAGAAGCCGTCAAACCGCGTGCTGGCGTTTTCTCTCGGTTTTGCCGCCGGGATAATGCTGCTGATTTCGCTGATGGAAATGCTGCCCGCTGCGCTGCACACCACGGGTATGTCCCCGGTGCTGGGCTACGGCATGTTTGTGCTCGGGCTGGTCGGCTATTTTGCCCTCGACAGAACGCTGCCCCACGCGCATCCGCAGGATCTGATGGACAGCACGATCAAAGCGCCAAACCTCCGGCGCACCGCCCTGCTGCTCACGCTCGGGATCAGCCTGCATAATTTCCCGGAGGGTATTGCCACCTTTGTGACCGCCAGCGCCAACCTTGAGCTGGGCCTGGGAATTGCCCTTGCCGTGGCCTTGCACAATATTCCTGAAGGCCTGGCGGTAGCAGGCCCGGTCTATGCCGCGACGGGCTCTAAACGCAAAGCCATTCTCTGGGCAGGCGTATCCGGCCTTGCGGAGATCCTGGGCGGCGTACTGGCGTGGCTGATTCTTGGCACGATGATCTCACCCGTCGTGATGGCTTCGATTATGGCGGCCGTGGCGGGGATAATGGTGGCGCTGTCGGTGGATGAACTGATGCCGCTGGCCAAAGAGATCGACCCGCACAACAATCCAAGCTATGGCGTGCTTTGTGGGATGGCGGTAATGGGGCTGAGCCTGACGCTGCTGCAAACGAGCGGCATCGGCTAAGAAAAAACCCGGTTAAGACCGGGTTTTTAAATTTATCAGCTGGCTTTACGTTCGTGAGTCTGACGGTATTCAATCAGATCTTCGATGGTGACCACGGCCATGTTATGCAGGCGGGCAAAGGTGATGCACTCCGGCGCGCGGGCCATGGTGCCGTCATCATTGGTCAGCTCACAGAGTACGCCTGCCGGCTTGAAGCCCGCCAGGGACACCAGATCGATAGTCGCTTCAGTGTGGCCGCCGCGGGTTAACACGCCGCCGGGCTGAGCGCGCAGCGGGAACACATGCCCCGGGCGGTTAAGGTCGCCTGGCTTCGCGTCATCGGCAATGGCCGCACGAACGGTGGTAAGACGGTCAGCGGCAGAAACGCCGGTAGTCACGCCGTGTGCGGCTTCGATGGTGACGGTAAAACCGGTGCCGAAGGCGCTGGTGTTGTTATCCACCATCATTGGCAGCTCGAGCTGTTTACGGCGTTCGTCGGTCAGGCACAGGCAGACAATGCCGCTGCCGTGGCGGATGGTCAATGCCATTTGCTCGACGGTCATGGTTTCGGCAGGGAAGATCATATCGCCTTCGTTCTCACGATTTTCATCGTCAAGAACCATCACACCGCGGCCTTCGCGCAGGGCGTTAAGCGCCAGTTCGATACGCTGAGTCGGGGTGCCAAATGCAGAAAGGAGCGTCTGATTCATGGTAAGTAAAACCTCATTAAAATTGTGGTTACCAGAATCAGGGCAGTCTTAGGAGCTAAAAAAATAACGTGAGCAGGCCGCAGCCTGTACATTGTCGTTACTCTCTCCCATCCGGACTTTAACCGTCGGCCCCGGAATTACACCGGATCTGCTGACCTCCGGCGTGAACCGGAGCGCTCGCGGGCTTTCAGCGTACGCTGATTTACCGCCGGTGGGGAGTTTCGCCCCGCCCTGAGAATAAGCAGACTTACTATAACGCCGATGATTTTCGCTGGCAACGCCATTTCAGGTTTATCCCCTGGCAATCAGGCATTACAATTGAATGATTCACGCAGGCTAAATGGAAACCACTATGATTGACCCGAAAAAAATTGAGCAAATCGCCCGTCAGGTTCATGAGTCAATGCCGAAAGGGATTCGTGAGTTCGGGGATGATGTCGAAAAGAAAATCCGTCAGGTTCTGCAGTCCCAGTTAACCCGTCTGGATCTGGTGAGCCGCGAAGAGTTCGATGTGCAGACCCAGGTCTTGCTGCGCACCCGTGAGAAGCTGGCCCTGCTGGAGCAGCGTTTAAGCGAGCTGGAAAACCGCCCGGCCACGCCAGCAGCACCAGAAGTTGTCCCCCCGACTGAACCTCATATGTAAAAACGCCCCGTCAGGAGCGTCTGGAATGACTGACAAACCTTTTTCGTAGGTCGGATAAGCAATAGCGTCATCCGACACAACAGCCGTCAATGGTGGATGGCGCTTACGCTTATCCACCCTATTTAACCTTACTTTGTCATCAGTCATAAACGCCCCTGACGGGGCGTTTCTTATTGCATTGCTTAAGCTTCGTGGCTTTGGATCTTCTTAATGATGTTCGTCGTTGAACAGCCATCCTCAAAGTTCAGCACCATCACTTCGCCGCCGTTTGCCCACACTTCTTTGCTGCCGGCAATATCGTCAGGCTTGTAGTCGCCGCCTTTGACCAGCAGGTCCGGCAGTATCTCGCCAATCAGGCGCTGCGGCGTGTCTTCCTCAAACAGCACTACCCAGTCCACCGCTTCCAGCGCGGAGAGCACGATCATGCGCTGATCCTGCGGGTTCACCGGACGGGTTTCCCCTTTCAGGCGTCTGGTAGAAGCATCGCTGTTTACCGCCACGATCAGGCGATCGCCCAGCTTACGCGCGTTTGAGAGATAAGAAACATGGCCCGCGTGAAGGATATCGAACACGCCGTTGGTCATCACGACCTTCTCACCACGTTTGCGAGCCGCTGCCACGGCTACCTTCAGCTCCGCTTCGGTCATGACCCCGAAACCGGTATCGGCACGGCCGCGAACGGCGTTTTCCAGCTCGATTGGGGAAACAGTAGAAGTACCAAGTTTACCCACCACGACGCCTGCCGCTGCGTTAGCAAAATAGCAGGCTTCTTCCAGCGAGTTGCCCGCCGCAAGCGTAGCCGCCAGCACGCCAATCACCGTGTCCCCTGCCCCCGTCACGTCATACACTTCCTGAGCGAGGGTCGGCAGATGGAACGGCTCCATGCCAGGCTGAAGCAGGGTCATACCCTGCTCTGAGCGGGTAACCAGCAGCGCGGAAAGATCGTAGTCGGCAATCAGCTTCATGCCGCGCTCAACCAGTTCGGCATCGGTTTTACATTTACCAACAACAGCTTCAAATTCTGACAGGTTTGGCGTCAGCAGCGTCGCGCCGCGATAGCGTTCAAAATCGGTGCCTTTCGGGTCAATCAGCACGGGGACGTTGGCCGCGCGAGCCAGGTTAATCATGTCACGAACGCTTGCCAGCGCGCCTTTAGCATAATCAGACAGCACCAGCGCGCCGATGTGCGGCAGCGCCTGGCTGATGCGCTCGTGCAGCGGTTCAGGGTCAACCCCTTCAAAACCTTCTTCGAAATCCAGACGAATCAGCTGCTGGTTGCGGGAAAGGACGCGCAGCTTGGTAATGGTTGGATGGGTCGGAACGGAGACAAAGTCACACTTCACGTTCACACCGGCCAGCGTCTGGCTCAGAGCACGGGCGGCGTCGTCAATGCCGGTCAGGCCTACTAAGCGGGAATTTGCACCGAGCGATGCAATGTTCATCGCTACGTTCGCCGCACCGCCAGGCCGTTCTTCAATGGTATCGACCTTCACAACCGGCACCGGCGCTTCCGGTGAGATACGGCTGGTTGGGCCGTACCAGTAGCGATCCAGCATCACATCACCAACGACCATGACGCCTGCGCGGCTGTATTCGGGCAGCGTTACTTTCATTCCTGACTCTCCAGAAAGGGTAAAATTTTTGCGCGGGATAATATCACAATTACGCTTCCGCGCGCGTTTGCGCCTCGCCCAGCCATGCTTTCCAGCTGCGCTCGACCTGTTCACGCTCGTTCACGAACGCATCCAGCGCCACATTACCCGGCAGCTCCTGTAACGCGAGATGGTGTAGCTCATCCCGCAAAGTGACGTAAGCATGCGTCAGCGCCTTCGCTTCGTCATCACCCATGATGTCGTTTTGCGCCATTAATTCCAGAATGCGCACATTGTCAGACCAGCGCGTCAGTTTTGGGGCCTGCGCCGCATAACGTAAAACCAGGTACTGGGTAATGAACTCTATATCCGTGATCCCGCCTTGATCCGCTTTTATATCAAAACGATCGCGATTTTTACCGCCTAAATGTGCGCGCATTTTTTCGCGCATTTCACGGACCTCGGTCTGTAGCTTTTCGCCTTCGCGCGGGCGACACAGAATCTGCTTACGAATTTCATCAAACTCGCGGTTGAGCTGCGGATCGCCGTAGACGACGCGGGCGCGAACCAGCGCCTGATGTTCCCAGGTCCATGCCTCATTCTGCTGATAATCCGCAAAGGATTCGGCGGTGGTCACCAGCATGCCCGCTGCGCCGGACGGGCGCAGGCGCGCGTCCACCTCGTACAAAATGCCGGAGGATGTACGGGTGCTGAACAGATGAATGATGCGCTGAGCGAGGCGCAGATAGAACTGACGCCCGTCGATTTCACGCTCGCCGTCGGTCATGACGTCTGCCGGGCAGTCATGCAGGAAAACAAGATCCAGGTCAGAGCTGTAGCCCAGCTCCCAGCCGCCCAGCTTACCGTAGCCGATCACGGCAAATCCCCGGCCTTCGCGCTCACGCAGATGTTTCGGCTGCCCAAAGCGCGCCACCATTTGTGTCCAGGCCTGCTGCACTACGGCGTCGATAATCGCCTCCGCAAGCCAGGTAAGATGGTCGCTGACTTTCATCACCGGCAGCGTGCCCGCGATATCCGCAGCGGCTACGCGCAGCAGCTGCGCCTGTTTAAACTGGCGCAGGGCCTCCAGCTGCTGCTCTTCATCGTCATCAGGCACGCGCAGCAGATACTGGCGCAGCTCGTCTTTATAAGCGTCCGTGGCCGTCGGCTGGTAGAGCGTGTTCGGGTCGAGCAGCTCATCCAGCAGCAGCGGGTAGCGCGCCAGCTGACCGGCAATCATCGGCGAGGCGGCGCAGAGGGTGATAAGGTGTTTCAGCGCGCCGGGATATTCCGTCAGCAGCTCAAGGTAGGTTGTGCGGGTCACAATGCCCAACAGCAGCGGGATAAGCCGTGACAGCGGTAGCGGCGCATCGTTGCGCGAGCATGCTTCGCACAG
The DNA here is from genome assembly GCF_038405435.1 of Dryocola clanedunensis. Taxonomy (GTDB): domain Bacteria; phylum Pseudomonadota; class Gammaproteobacteria; order Enterobacterales; family Enterobacteriaceae; genus Dryocola; species Dryocola clanedunensis_A. The sequence goes on from NZ_JBBYHZ010000001.1 coordinate 403,431, forward strand.
CAGGCGCGGCATAAGCTGATCCAGCACCTGTCTGCCGCGCGGGCCAATCGTGCGCTTGTCCGTATCCTGGCGGAATTCTGCCACCAGCCTGAGCACCTCTACCCGCGCTTCAGGGGTAAGATGACCAAGCACGGCAGTGTCGTCATCGGCATCCAGCGCATCCTGCCAGAGTTCGCGCCAGGCCTCGGCAATTTTGTCTTCGCCCACCTCAGGCTCGTCGTCGCCAATCAGGTCGTTAAATACCTGACGCACGTCATTCATGTGCCCCTGCAGGGTGAGCTGTAACGCCTCCCAGTCCGTTTCATTCATGCCCCACGCCAGGCGGGCGCGGCTGAGTTCGTCAGCGGGAAGCGTCTGCGTTTGTTCATCGTTGATGCTTTGCAGCAGGTTCTCAAGGCGGCGCAGGTAGAGATAGGAAGTACGAAGCTTTTGCGCGTCATCTTCCGGCAACAGATGAAGCTGCTGAATTGCCTCCAGCGTCGGCAGCAGCGAGCGGGACTGAAGGGACGGCTCGCGCCCACCGCGGATCAGCTGGAACACCTGCACGATAAATTCGGTTTCACGGATGCCGCCTGCGCCGAGCTTGATGTTATCCGTCAGCCCCCGGCGGCGCACTTCACGGGCAATCATCCCCTTCATGTTGCGCAGCGACTGGATGACGCTGAAGTCGATATAGCGGCGGAAGATGAACGGACGCAGCATATTGCGCAGCTCCTGGCTCCACGCGTCGTCCGTGTCGCCCATAATGCGCGCCTTAACCATTGCGTAGCGTTCCCAGTCTCTTCCTTGTTCCTGGTAATAATCCTCCAGCGCGGCAAAGCTCAGCACCAGCGGGCCGCTGTCGCCAAACGGGCGCAGCCGCATATCCACCCGGTAGACGAAGCCGTCCTGCGTGGGCTGGTCGAGCACCTTTATGAGTTTTTGCCCCAGGCGCGTGAAGAACTGCGCGTTGTCTAACTCGCGCCGCCCTCCCTGCGTAGAGCCGTTTTCCGGCCAGGAGAAAATAAGGTCAATGTCGGAGGAAAAGTTCAGTTCGCCGCCGCCCAGCTTGCCCATGCCGAGGATCATCAGCGGCTGCGGAACCCCCGCCTGGTTGCACGGCGTGCCCCATTCACGACAGCACGCGTCGTACAGCCAGTTGCGCGCGGCAATAATCAACGTTTCGGCAAGAACGCTTAGCTGCTGCAGCGACGTTTCCGTCGGCACCTGCCGTAAAGTCTGCGCCCAGGCGATGCGTACCATAATGCGGCGGCGAAACAGGCGCAGCGCTTTCATCAGCGCCGCTTCGTCATGCACTTCCTGCAGCTCGTTTTGCAGCCAGACAGCGTAATGCTGCCATTCATCCGGCTGTGGTGCCTGTCGTTCAAGCTCTGCCAGCCAGGCGGGAAAAGCCACCATGCTGTCGCAAACAAAATCACTGAATGCCAGCACGGCCTGCGCCTGTGCGCTCAGCTGCTGGCTTACGATCTCTTGTGGCAGGCGCGGTAATACCGCCTGCAGGTGCTGCTGTAACAGAAGCGGGTGCGGCATCATGGTGTTTTCCCTACATACGATTATTTCCCGCTGTGCAGCCAGAACGGCGCCTGCGAGATGGCCTCATTACGATAGTGTTCGATTTCTACCTGCTGCTTAGTGGTGATGGCGTGACGCAGACCCTGCCAGTTTTCCAGCCACGGATGGGTGACGGCATCGTCATAAACCCCGGCTAAAATGCGGATTGAGTCGGTTTCACGCGCCAGGCGCGGCAGCTGATCGCCGTAGCTGTCCCCCAGCGGGCGCTGGAAGGTAGTGCGCAGCTCTGCGGCATGGCGGGAAAGGTGGGTATCCGCAAAGCGCTTGAAGGAGCCGGCAAGCTTGACGCTACCCTTGTCATCAACAAACTTTTGCCACTGGCGGTTAACCAGCCATTCGATGAGAGCCAGTTTTGCCTGGCTGCTCTCCGCGCTGTAAACCAGTTCTTCTGCTTTACCGTTCTGCGCCAGCATCGCTTCATAAGCCATCAGCGCCTCACGTAAGTGAGTGCTCGCTTTGCGAGGGATAATTCCGCCAAACAACGCCAGCGCGTGGCGCACCAGACCCACTGCATTCTGCACGGCGGCTTTCGCCTGCTTGCTGCCCCGCACCCAGAGCTCTTCGTGGTACTGCCAGTGCTCAAGCGCCATCTCCAGGGAGCCTTCAAGCCCCTGTTCTACCGTAGCTTTTGGCGCAACGCGCAGCACGGTTAGCGGTTTGATTTCGCGAGCGGCATCGCCCTGTGCCAGATGGTATCCGCGCGCGGCTTTGCTCAGGCCGCCCTGGCGTAACCCCGGCTGCGCAACCAGCAGCTGTGCCAGTTCGAGGATGGCGGATGTTTCCCCTTCCAGAAGCTCAAGCTCCAGCTCGCAAAGCGCTTCGCTTAGCTCACCGGCTTTCACATCGCCCAGGTCGAGAGCAAGCTCGATCTTGCTTCCACGGTGAGTAACCACCCACTTCTCACGAGTGAAGTCCGTGCTGAATAACGGCGTCAGCTCAGCCTGTAATGTGTCGATATTCGTGCCTTCCGGCCAGACTTCCGCAGGTAACAAAGAGAGGTCCAGCTCGGCCTTGCCGAGTTCGACGTTGTATTCCGGGCGCTGATGAAGCCCGCCGATCGTGCGGCCGGCAATTTTCATCGTCATTTCATACTTGCCGTCTACCCCGCGAATGCGCAGGCCCATATCGTGACGACGCAGCGTGTTTTCTGCCGTTTCATAATAGATATTAAGCAGTTGGCGAGGTTCGCTATGTTCACTTTCAAGGGAATTAAGCGTGGTGCGCACGGCGTCCAGCGCAGCGGGATTTACGATAAATTTGAGTTCGATTTCTTGTGGCATCGTCTTTTTACTTATAGTTGCGTCACGCAGGAGCGATGTCCTGGCGAACTTAATAACTTATTGTTGGTCAGTAGATAATATTTTGCCGTAAATTGCCACGCATCGCGCGCAATTTGATGGCTGCCGACCCCGTAGACAGGGGACAGACAATGCGGTAGTGGCTAAATTCACACCAGGATGATTCCCATTCAGGTTTACGGATTGCACCGTCAGACTGATGCCACTACTATCGTTCCACACTTTATGACAATAATGATGAACTAATGCAGAAATTACGCCTGATTTGCCTTACTTTGCTCTCACTTAGCGTTTCCGTAGTGGCCCATGCCGATGAAAAACGTTATGTCTCCGACGAATTGAACACCTGGGTTCGTAGTGGCCCCGGTGATAACTATCGCCTGCAAGGTACCGTGAACGCGGGCGAAGAAGTGACCCTGCTGCAAAACAACGAAGAGAGCAAATACTCTCAGATTCGTGACAGCAAAGGCCGCTCCTCCTGGATCCCTTCCGCGCAGCTGAGCGCAACCCCAAGCCTGCGCACCCGCGTGCCGGACCTGGAAAAACAGGTTAAAGACCTGACCGACAAGCTCACCAATATCGACACCACCTGGAATCAGCGCACTGCGGAAATGCAGCAGAAAGTCGCACAGAGTGACGGTGTCATCACTGGCCTTAAAGAAGAAAATCAACAGCTTAAAAACCAGCTGATCGTGGCGCAAAAGAAAGTTAACGCGGCCAACGTCCAGCTCGATGACAAACAGCGCGCCATCATCATGCAGTGGTTCATGTATGGCGGCGGCGTGCTGGGCGTCGGTCTGCTGTTCGGTTTACTGCTGCCGCACATGATCCCAAGCCGCAAGAAGAAAGACCGCTGGATGAATTAATCCGCAACCCTGTATCCTACACTTACGTATTATCCGTAATGTTTAGTCGATGCAGGGGTGTTAAGGGTGAAGATTTATCTGGTCGGTGGTGCCGTTCGTGATGGGTTGTTAAAACTACCGGTCAAAGATAAAGATTGGGTCGTGGTTGGCGCAACCCCGCAGGAAATGCTGGATGCAGGCTATCAGCAGGTCGGGAAAGATTTCCCGGTGTTTCTGCATCCGCAGTCCCGCGAAGAGTACGCGCTGGCGCGCACCGAGCGCAAGTCAGGCCAGGGTTATACAGGTTTCACCTGCTATGCCGCGCCTGACGTCACGCTTGAGCAGGATCTGCTGCGCCGCGATCTCACCATCAATGCCATCGCCCAGGACGAACACGGCGAGCTGGTCGATCCCTACAACGGGCGGGCAGATGTCGAAAAGCGCCTGCTGCGCCATGTGTCCCCGGCTTTCAATGAAGATCCGCTTCGCGTGCTGCGCGTGGCGCGTTTTGCCGCACGTTACGCCCACCTGAATTTCCAGATTGCCCCCGAAACCCTGGCCCTGATGACAAGCATGGCCGAAGGCGGAGAGCTGGCGCACCTGACGCCAGAACGCGTATGGAAGGAAACGGAAAACGCACTCACCTCACGTAATCCCCAGGTTTATTTCGACGTGCTGCGCAAATGCGGCGCCCTTGCCGTCCTGTTCCCGGAAATTGACGCTCTGTTTGGCGTTCCGGCCCCGGCGAAGTGGCACCCGGAAATCGACACCGGCATTCACGTGCTGATGACGCTGGCCATTGCCGCGCAGCTCAGCCCGGAAGTAGACGTGCGTTTTGCCACCCTCTGCCACGACCTGGGGAAAGGCCTGACGCCTAAAGAGTTCTGGCCTCGCCACCACGGGCACGGGCCTGCCGGCGTGAAGCTGGTGGAGAATATCTGCCAGCGCATGCGGGTGCCGAACGAGATCCGCGATCTGGCAAAGCTGGTCGCGGAATATCACGATCTGATCCATACCCTGCCCATCCTCCAGCCAAAAACTATCGTAAAGCTGTTTGGTACCATCGACGCCTGGCGCAAGCCCCATCGCGTGGAGCAAATCGCTTTAACCAGCGAAGCGGACGCGCGTGGGCGTACGGGATTCGAAGGAAGTGATTATCCGCAGGGAAGATTGCTGCGAGCCGCATGGCAGGCCGCGCAGGGCGTGACGAACAAAGAAGTTATCGAGGCGGGTTTCAGCGGCCCGGCTATTCGCGATGAGCTGACGAAGCGCCGTATTGAGGCCGTTGCGAAGTGGAAAGCGGAGAGCTGCCCCCAGCCGCAGGGCTGAGGGCATGCAAATCACATAAAGACGAAGTAAACCGCCGCCGCCACGAAGAAACGGTAGATGGCGAACGGGATAAACGACATGCGCTTGATGAGCTGCAGGAAAGTTTTAATCGCAATCAGCGCCACCACGAAGGCGGTAAAGAAGCCAACGGCAAACATCGGCAGGTCCGCCATCGTCAGGAAGCCAATGCTCTTATAAACGTCCAGTACCGTTGCGCCCATCATCATCGGCACCGCGAGCAGGAAAGAGAACTCGGAGGCGGCATAGCGGCTCACGCCCATCAGCATGCCGCCTGAGATTGTCGCTCCGGAGCGGGAGAAGCCCGGCCAGAGCGCAAGGCACTGGAAACAACCGATGATAAACGCCTGACGATAAGTCATATCGTCAACGCCAACCGCGCGCGGCTCTTTAGGTTTAAGCAGTTCAGCCGCTATCAGCAGCACGCCGCCAACGACCAGCGCATACATCACGTTTATCGGATTGAACAGCGATTTTATTGTGTCGTGGAAGATAAGCCCCAGCACCACGGCAGGCACCATGCCCAACAGAATATGGATTAAGGTCAGGCGACCTTTACCCATCCCTTCATGCTGGACAGGCTTGCGCCCGAAGTGAATGCCTATCAGGCCAAACAGACGACGCCAGAACATCACCACCACGGCGAGGATCGAACCGAGCTGAATCACGACTTCAAATGTTTTTGCGGTATCACCTTCGAATCCCAGAAGATGACCAACAATAATCATGTGTCCGGTGGACGAGACAGGTAAAAACTCCGTTAACCCCTCAACCACACCAAGAATCGCGGCTATCGCCAGCGAGTGAATATCGCTCATTACTAAACCCTCTAACCCCTGAAAAAAGAGACAAAAATGCGGCGATCGCAAAGCGACAGCCGCTAAAGACTACTGGCTAAGACCAGCTTAGGCACGTTTTGTTTAACGCTGATGAAATTATTTGTTTTCTTTAAGATTAACGCCACGCTCGATGACCACGCCGACGTTTGCCGCCTGGGCTACGGCGCCCGGTTTGCTGACCTTCAGTCGTATCCAGGGAGAGTTAAATCGGGCTAACAACAGCTGCGCAACTTCTTCTGCGACGCGCTCCACCAGCGCAAATCTACCGCCTGCGACATGGCTGATCACCGCCTCGCTGACGTCCGCGTAGCTCAGACAGTCATTCACGTCGTCGCTGCTGGCCGCCGCGCGGTTGTCCCACGCCATTTCGATATCGAAGACCAGCTTCTGATCGATGGTCTGTTCCCAGTCGTAAACACCAATCGTGGTGATTACAGTCAGTTGCTCTATAAATACTATGTCCATCACGCCCCGCCTGGTTTTTAGTGACGCCAGATACCACTTCCGGCGAAATATGCGTATTATCCACAAATGCGAAGAATACAACGACACTTTCAAAATGGAACAGCGTTATGAGTGCAATCGCGCCTGGCATGATTATCCTCGCGTATCTTTGCGGCTCCATTTCAAGCGCCATTCTGGTTTGCCGACTTGCGGGACTTCCCGACCCGCGTGAGAACGGCTCCGGCAATCCAGGTGCTACCAATGTCTTACGTATTGGCGGCAAAGGCGCAGCCGTAGCGGTACTGATTTTTGATGTTTTAAAAGGCATGCTGCCGGTCTGGGCGGCCTACGAACTGGGCGTGACGCCGTTCTGGCTGGGGCTGATTGCTATCGCCGCCTGCCTGGGACACATCTGGCCGGTGTTTTTCAAATTCCACGGCGGAAAAGGTGTGGCAACCGCGTTCGGTGCTATCGCCCCTATCGGCTTTGATTTAACCGGCGTGATGGCGGGCACCTGGCTGCTTACCGTCCTGCTTAGCGGCTACTCCTCGCTGGGCGCAATTGTCAGTGCGCTTATCGCCCCGTTTTACGTCTGGTGGTTCCGGCCGGAATTTACCTTCCCCGTCGCCATGCTCTCCTGCCTGATCCTGATGCGCCACCACGATAATATTCAGCGCCTGTGGCGCGGCCAGGAAACCAAAATCTGGAAGAAGCTGCGCCGGAATAAAGGCGAAAAAAAGGAGTGATTTCTCACTCCTGATTGATGCTCAGCTGTTGTGTCGGATGACGTTATCGCTTATCCGAACTACGAAATAAATTGGTTAATGCTCTTATGCTGCGGGCAGCTCTGCCAGCGGCCAGCGAGGGCGAACCGTGACGCTTAACTCACCCGCAGTACCTGCCTTCAGGCGAATCATACCGGCGTAGGCAATCATCGCGCCGTTATCGGTACAAAACTCCGGACGCGCATAAAACACTTCGCCGCGACGTTTGGTCATCAGCTCTTCCATGCGGGTACGCAATGTGCGGTTAGCACTTACTCCACCGGCCATCACCAGACGTTTAAATCCAGTTTGATCCAGAGCGCGTTTGCACTTGATCATCAGCGTATCAACCACGGCATCTTCAAACGCACGGGCGATATCGGCACGCGTCTGATCGTCCGCTTCGTTGCCGCGAATGGTATTAGCCGCAAAGGTTTTCAGGCCGGAGAAGCTGAAGTCCAGGCCCGGACGATCGGTCATTGGACGCGGAAAGACAAAACGCCCTTCGGTGCCCTGCGCCGCCATTTTCGACAGCATCGGGCCGCCCGGATAATCCAGCCCCAATAATTTGGCCGTTTTATCAAAGGCCTCACCGGCAGCATCGTCGATAGATTCGCCCAGCAGCTCGTATTGGCCAATACCGGTAACGCTAATCAGCTGGGTGTGGCCGCCGGAAACCAGCAGCGCGACAAACGGGAACGCCGGAGGATTATCTTCCAGCATCGGGGCCAGCAGATGCCCTTCCATGTGGTGCACGGGCACCGCCGGGACATCCCAGGCAAACGCCAGAGAGCGGCCGATGGTTGCACCAACAAGCAGCGCGCCGACCAGGCCCGGGCCTGCGGTATAAGCCACGCCATCAATATCCTTAGCGCTTAATCCTGCTTCCTTCAGGGCGGCCTGAATCAACGGCACGGTTTTACGCACGTGGTCGCGGGAGGCCAGCTCCGGCACCACGCCACCGTAGTCAGCGTGCAACTTCACCTGACTATACAATTGATTAGCTAAAAGCCCTTTCTCATCGTCATAAATGGCGATGCCGGTTTCATCACAGGATGTCTCTATACCCAGTACGCGCATGGTTTTCTCTGCCTCTGTATCTTGCGGCGAAGTTTAAGCTTCCCGGCCTCCGTTGTAAAACTTTGCTCACCTTTCATGCTGAGGTGGTGTATAATCTGCCCCCCTGGAAGATTCCGGCCATAAAAGCCAGGTTTCTGGTTGTCCGGTGCTTTACAAAGCAGCAGTAGTTGCAGTAAAATTCCGCACCATTTTGAAATAGCTGACGCATCAGTCAGCGGCAAACCGAATTTACAAAGGTGAGAGTTAATGCCGGTAATTAAAGTACGTGAAAACGAGCCATTCGACGTAGCACTGCGTCGCTTCAAGCGTTCTTGTGAGAAAGCAGGTGTTCTGGCGGAAGTTCGTCGTCGTGAGTTCTATGAAAAACCGACTACCGAACGTAAACGCGCTAAAGCTTCTGCTGTGAAACGTCACGCTAAGAAACTGGCTCGCGAAAACGCACGCCGCACTCGTCTGTACTAATTCCCTGGGGGTTAACGCCTCCGGAACAGACCAGTAGTAGTTGTAAAGGCCGTGCTTCCGAAAGGAATGCGCGGCTTATTTTCGTTTATGAACTGACCTGCCCTTCAGGTTTCTGACGTCGCTTTCAAGGCGGCAACAGACAAACTAACGGGGTCATACGGGGCCTATGGCTGGACGAATTCCACGTGTTTTCATCAATGACTTGCTGGCTCGCACCGACATCATCGATCTGATCGATGCGCGTGTGAAGCTTAAAAAGCAGGGCAAGAACTACCATGCGTGCTGTCCGTTCCATAACGAAAAAACCCCCTCTTTCACCGTAAACGGTGAAAAACAGTTTTACCACTGCTTCGGTTGCGGGGCGCACGGCAACGTGCTGGATTTTTTAATGAACTACGACAAGCTCGAGTTTGTCGAAAGCGTTGAAGAACTGGCCGCCATGCACAACCTTGAGGTGCCGTACGAAGCGGGTAGCGGGCCAAGCCAGATTGAGCGCCATCAGCGGCAAAGTCTTTATCAGTTGATGGACGGCCTGAACGCCTTTTATCAACAATCCCTGGCGCAACACAATGCAGAACCCGCTCGTCAGTATCTGGCACAGCGTGGTTTAAGCGCCGAAGTCATCAAGCACTTTGCCATCGGTTTCGCGCCTCCCGGCTGGGATAACGCGCTGAAACGCTTTGGTGGCAATGCCGAAAACCGTCAGGCGCTGACGGATGCTGGCATGCTGGTGACCAACGACCAGGGACGCAGTTACGACCGCTTCCGCGAAAGGGTAATGTTCCCCATCCGCGACAAGCGAGGCCGGGTAATAGGTTTTGGTGGCCGCGTGCTGGGCGATGCCCTGCCAAAGTACCTGAACTCCCCGGAAACCGATATTTTCCATAAGGGTCGCCAGCTGTATGGCCTTTATGAAGCCCAGCAGAGCCAGCCTGAACCGGCACGCCTGCTGGTGGTCGAAGGTTATATGGATGTGGTTGCCCTGGCGCAGTACGGTATTTCTTACGCCGTTGCCTCACTGGGTACCTCCACCACCGCCGACCATATCCAGCTGCTGTTCCGCGCAACGGATAACGTCGTCTGCTGTTATGACGGCGATCGCGCTGGGCGAGACGCCGCATGGCGCGCGCTGGAAACTGCACTACCTTATATGACGGATGGCCGTCAGCTGCGCTTTATGTTCCTGCCGGACGGTGAAGACCCGGACACGCTGGTACGTAAAGAAGGAAAAGAAGCCTTTGAAGCGCGCATGGAGAAAGCCCTGCCGCTGTCGACGTTTCTTTTTAACAGCCTGATGCCGCAGGTTGATTTGACCTCACCGGATGGCCGGGCGCGACTGAGCACCCTGGCATTACCGCTGATTAGTCAGGTACCTGGTGAAACATTGCGCATTTATCTGCGCCAGGAGCTGGGCAATAAGCTCGGCATTCTGGACGACAGCCAGCTTGAAAAGCTGATGCCGAAAGCCGCCGAAAGCGGTACGCCGCGCCCGGCGCCACAGCTAAAACGCACAACCATGCGTATACTGATAGGACTTCTGGTGCAAAACCCAGAGCTGGCGCCCACGGTTCCGCCGTTAAACGGTCTGGAGCAGGCGAAATTGCCGGGGCTGAAATTATTCAGCAGGCTGGTCGAAACCTGTCTGGCCCAGCCCGGACTGACAACAGGGCAGCTTTTAGAGCTGTATCGCGGCACAGAAGATGCGGCGACCCTTGAAAAACTGTCGGCGTGGGACGATATAGCAGATAAGGACATTGCAGAAAAAACCTTCACCGACGCGCTGGACCATATGTTTGATTCAGTGCTGGAGCTAAGGCTAACGGAATTGATTGCACGTTCCCGGACCGAGGGGCTAACCCCGGCGGAGCGTGAGGAAGTCCGCGTGATCAATGAGTCACGCGCGAAAAAGTAAATACTCGCGGCTTAACTGCCGAACATTGATCGGGTCAAACCCGAACGCCGCAAGGATGGGCTGCGGCAATAAAACAAATCAGCCCTCGTTACGTTATTGTTGGCGGCAACGCCTACCGACACCTCCCCAAACGACTTAAGTGTGGATACCGTCTTATGGAGCAAAACCCGCAGTCACAGCTGAAACTTCTTGTCCAACGTGGTAAGGAGCAAGGCTATCTGACCTATGCTGAGGTCAATGACCATCTGCCGGAAGATATCGTCGACTCCGATCAGATCGAAGACATCATCCAAATGATCAATGACATGGGCATTCAGGTGATGGAAGAAGCACCTGACGCCGATGACCTGTTGCTTGCTGAAAACTCAAACAACACAGACGAAGACGCGGAAGAAGCTGCCGCTCAGGTGCTGTCCAGCGTGGAATCAGAAATCGGGCGTACCACTGACCCGGTGCGCATGTACATGCGCGAAATGGGTACCGTCGAGCTGTTAACCCGTGAGGGTGAAATCGATATCGCTAAGCGTATCGAAGACGGTATCAACCAGGTGCAGTGCTCCGTTGCCGAGTACCCGGAAGCGATCACCTATCTGCTTGAGCAGTACGATCGTGTTGAAGCCGAGCAGGTACGCCTGACCGATCTGATCACCGGTTTCGTTGATCCAAATGCAGAAGAAGATCTCGCCCCAACCGCCACGCACATTGGTTCCGAGCTGACCAGCGAAGAAAACAGTGATGATGACGAAGAAGACGATGACGACGACGATGCGGATGATGACAACAGCATCGATCCAGAATTAGCACGTGAAAAATTCGGCGATCTGCGTACGCAGTACGAAAAAACTCGCGACACGATCAAAGCGAAAGGCCGTGCTCACGCCGACTCCGCTGCTGAGATCCTGCAGCTGTCCGAAGTGTTCAAACAGTTCCGCCTGGTGCCGAAGCAGTTCGACTACCTGGTAAACAGCATGCGCGTCATGATGGACCGCGTTCGCACACAAGAACGTCTGATCATGAAGCTGTGCGTTGAACAGTGCAAAATGCCGAAGAAAAACTTCATCACGCTGTTCACCGGCAACGAAACCAGCGAAACCTGGTTCAATGCTGCAATCGCAATGAACAAGCCGTGGTCTGAAAAACTGCGTGACGTGTCTGACGACGTGCACCGCAGCCTGCAGAAGCTGCAGCAGATTGAAGAAGAGACCGGCCTGACCATCGAACAGGTTAAAGATATCAACCGTCGTATGTCCATCGGTGAAGCGAAAGCCCGCCGTGCGAAGAAAGAGATGGTTGAAGCAAACTTACGTCTGGTTATTTCTATCGCCAAGAAATACACCAACCGTGGCCTGCAGTTCCTTGACCTGATTCAGGAAGGCAACATCGGCCTGATGAAAGCCGTTGATAAGTTTGAATATCGCCGTGGCTATAAGTTCTCAACTTATGCGACCTGGTGGATCCGACAGGCTATCACCCGCTCCATCGCCGACCAGGCGCGTACCATCCGTATTCCGGTGCATATGATTGAGACCATCAACAAGCTCAACCGTATCTCGCGCCAGATGCTGCAGGAGATGGGCCGTGAGCCAACGCCGGAAGAGCTGGCTGAACGCATGCTGATGCCGGAAGACAAAATCCGCAAGGTGCTGAAAATTGCCAAAGAGCCTATCTCCATGGAAACGCCAATCGGCGACGATGAAGATTCGCATCTGGGTGATTTCATCGAGGATACCACCCTCGAGCTGCCGCTGGATTCCGCAACTTCAGAAAGCCTGCGCTCTGCCACCCATGACGTTCTGGCTGGCCTGACCGCGCGTGAAGCGAAGGTTCTGCGTATGCGTTTCGGTATCGACATGAATACCGACCACACGCTGGAAGAAGTGGGCAAGCAGTTCGACGTGACCCGCGAGCGTATCCGTCAGATCGAAGCGAAGGCCCTACGCAAACTGCGCCACCCTAGCCGCTCTGAAGTGCTGCGCAGCTTCCTGGACGATTAATCTCTTCGTTCTCCTGAAAGCCCTCCCTGCGAGGGCTTTTTTATGCCTGTAAGTTGCCCTACCTGCCCCGTGCCATCAACGACTGTTCCAGCTCGCTGTATGACTCCACAAGCTTATCCAGCGTCGCCCGGTTCAGCCCGCTGGGATTCGGCAATATCCAGACCTCGGTATCGCCAATGGTAATCTCCTGCCTACCCCACTTTGCGCCGCGCTGGCTGAACGCCTGTTCGAACGCCTGCTTGCCCAGCACGGCCAGCGTCATAGGCTGGTAGTCCAGCATCTTGTTAATCAACTCACGCCCGCCTGCACGCAGCTCATGCAGCCCCACCTCGGTGGCCTGCACCGTTGGGCGCTCCACCAGCATGGTAATGCCGCAGCGCGTATCCAGCAGATGCTCCTCCTCTTCAGGCTTAAGCTGCCTGTCGGTAAAACCCGCGAGATGAATCACCTTCCAGAAGCGATTTCCAGGATGCGCAAAGTGAAACCCTGTGTGCGCAGAAGACTTGCCAGGATTGATGCCGCAGAACACCACCCGCAGCCCCGGCTGTAGAATATCGCTAATCATGCCATTTCCCGTCGTTATAGATGATGAAGTAAGTATAAGAGATTGATTAGGCATTGTTTATAAAATCAGCATACGTCACGCAATCACTGGATTGCCGACCGCAGTTCCATTATAATCCAGCGCCACGGCCCCTTAGCTCAGTGGTTAGAGCAGGCGACTCATAATCGCTTGGTCGCTGGTTCAAGTCCAGCAGGGGCCACCAGACAAAAAAAGGAGTCAGATGAGAAATCATCTGACTCCTTTTTCGTTTCTGGGAATGGGGTGAAAAAGGCATTGCTTCCCTGCGCTCCTCTTCTCGTAGCCATCCGGGTGTAATGGGAGCTAAGACGTAAGCAGAGCCATACAGACGATAAATTAGTTGTACCTTTGAGGGGATTTGTCGGTTCGCTACTTGCTGACTATTATCGTCTGCTGGGTGCCAGAAGCGGATATTTATTAATCAGCGTGCGTTAATCGATATGAGCGGGTTAAATACAAACTAATTTACGTATCTCACCAGCGAAAATTACTTTATGGCATGCTGCTGGCTGTAAATATAGCTTTCAATTGCCATCCATTCCGTCAATCTTTTGAGGAGTACGAGGATAGCATCAGGCAACTCGTAAGCAAAATCCTGATGATGCTCCTCCACAGTTAACAGAGAGTGGTTATCTGCATGATTAACGCCAGAATAATGCCTGGTTGCCAGCGCCATAAGCTGGTAATACTCTTTGCGCAAAACCCTCGGAATGTTATCAGACACAATGTGGCATAAACACTCGTTGTAAACGCGCTCATGCCTTTTCTGAATATCCGCATCCTTTGCCAGTATCAGAAGTGCCTTCTCCAGCTTATGTTGTACGAAAACCATTTTTTCCATTTAATGACTTCCTCAGGGCGCTATACGCTGTGATCAAATTTCTTATAGAGTCCAGTTAGATTAGTGACCGAAAATTTTCGATAAATATTGCGTCGATGATGGCTGACGGTTTTGCCTGTCAGATCCAGATAACGCGTAATCTCTTTATTCTTTTTCCCTGAGACAATATAGGGTAGCAGTATCGCTTCCATTCTTGTCAAATGCTGTTCTTTTTCCAGGTGATGCCAGCGAATGTTTTTAAAGATCGTCACCTGTTGATCTTCCAGTGTAAAATGCACAAGGCAGGCGCTTAATTTTCGCACAGCATTTTTACAATCTATGGTGCAATCTGCAATGGTATTAATAAGTATGTTTTCAATGGTGCTTTCGTAGCAGGCATCCCGAGTAATTAAAATAAAGTAGCTATTTTCATAACGATTCTTAATTTCCAGCAGCGCATTAAGCACCTTGATGTCAGATTGACCATAATCCACCACCAGAGCTTTTGCATGCGAAAAATCTTCGCGGGAAATTTTTTTAAGATCTTCTACATAAACAACTTTTCTGAAAGAAGGTTTTTCAATCATCAGGTTATCCACCAGCATCGAAAACCCCTGTTTGAAATATCTACAGGATGTCAAAACAATAATCATCTTCCTTAACCCTATCATCGCTGTGGATACAAGCATCATCTTAGAGAATGTGTCGGTTTTCAATTAGTACTTTTCCGCATAATTATAAGAATACTCCTAAGCGGGTAGAGGCGATTCGTGCTCTACATCACAAAAAAACAATATTTAAAGCAGCATTACTCTGAAATTACATAGAGATATAACACCTGTTAGGATTTTTCTTACATACAGGAGACCATTCTGACTATTCCCGCCATATTTTTTTGTTAAGCTGAAAATGTAATGAAGGATTAACAAGTGTGATTTTTTATTTGCATCAGCGAAATAAAAGTCGTTGCACAAATAGAGGGATATTATTATGAACAATACATTTCGTCTGACTCAAGTAGCTGCGAGTATAAGCCTGGTAGTTGGTAGTAGTTTGATGCTATCACCCGCTTTTGCGAACAGCTGCACCACCTATTCCGCCGGAACCTGCGGACTCACAGAATTTGATATGACCTCCCCGCTGGTACCAAAACCACGGGCATGGTATTTAACCGAGCCATCCCAGGACGCGGCAATAAACAGCACAGCAAAAGCGCAAAACATCTACTTTGCCAGCGGCACCGCTTCGCGTAACGCTAATGATGTGCAACAGCTGCTGGTGGATGGTGCGAAACTGAGCGGCTATTACATTAACGCCAGTAAAAACGGTTCGGCCAATATTTCGCTGGCAAACAATGCGGAAGTGGACTGGATCGAAGCGGGGGGAGCCACAACAAATACCCGTATCAGTGTTGATCATTCAACCCTTAATGGCGCCAACGGAACGGTGGATTACGATCAAAAGACCACCCTTCCCTCTTCAAAAAAATATGCCAACGGGTACGCTATTTATCTCTCTCCTACCGACACAGGTAATACCGAGATTGATATAAAAAATGGCAGCGCAATTAACGGCAGAATTATGGCCGGTGGCGCGGGTACGCATGATATTAGCGTGCAGGATAGCCAGATTCAGGCAGGCAGTATTTTGCTTACCTACACCAGTAATAACAACAGTATCAACCTGGAAAACAGTAGCGTCGATACTCGAGGCGCCCTCGCAGCAACGGCTAATGCGCTTGAAATCAGTGGATTCCCAGCACCGGATAAAACCCAGGCTATCAACGTTGATAACAGCCAGCTAACGGGTTCGGTGGCTATCGCCAGTTCGGGCAGCACCAACAGCATTTCCCTTCACAACTCGAGCGTTAACAAAACTACCGAGGCCGACGGCAATGCCCTCAGCATGAAGAACGGTAAAATGACCCAGCTGACTGTAGATAACAGCCAGGTTAGCGGGCATGCGTCGCTTTCGGGCTCCGCCAGCATTACAGCTACCCTCAACGACGCGCAGCTCAACGGCGACCTGATCGCCAACAAGGCCGCGGAGATTGCGCTGAATATTACCCGCTCGGTGATGGAAGGTAACATTGATGCCTATACCGGCAGCGGTACAGTCGCCCTTCATCTGACCGACAGCCAGCTTCACGGAGACGTTAACCTCAACGGCGATAAGATCACGGCTTCAGACGTCTGGCTGGATAACACCGAGGTAACGGGCCACCTGTACGGCAGCGGCGAGGCAAGTACGCTTCACCTGAATACCCCAACCTTTGGCGGTTCCCAGTTCAGCAACTTTAGCGCCCTGGCAATCACCGGCGACACAGTGCTGAGCGACGGATTCACCGACGCTAACGTCGGGCAGGCATTGTCCGTTAAAGGCAATACGGTGACTGCGCCGGTTCAGCTCAGCAGTGGGAAATTAACCTTCAGTGAGACCAAACTGATTGCCGATACGCTGGCACTGAGCAGTGGCGCATCGCTGGCGTTAACCGATCATAGCCAGCTGCAGACCCGTTCCAGCGAGCTGTTCAACGCCGCGGCATCGTCCACCCTGCCGGAGGGGTATAACGACACCGGCTCTCGAATCGACTTTAAAGAAAGTACCCTGATCCTGACCGACGACGCCTACGAGCTGGAGTATGTAAAAGCCGTAAATAATCTGCTCGGCACAGACAATGGCAACACACTGGTGATGCTTGGCACGTTGCAAAATGCCGAAAGTGCGGCAGGTACCGCAACCGTAACGGATGCCGCCACCACCGGCGCGGTACTGGCTAACACCCAGGTCACAGCCAACAGAAACCAGCTTATTGTGGGCAGCGCGGAAGATGGAATTTCTGCTGACGCTATCTCTGTGCGCAAAGGATTTGGCGCCTCTCAGCTACGGTTAGAGGGTGAAGGTAAGCCGTCGGTGAGCCTGATCGGGGGTGAAACGCTGACTCTGACCGGAGCCGCTGGCACGCTTATTGACGTTGCCGGATCGTCTGATACGCCGGTTGCCGTGGCAATCGAGAACGGTACGCTGAATCTGGGCATTGCTTCGATGCCTGACGTGACCGGTCACCTTACCGGTACGCTGACCGTCGCCCCGCAAGGGACAGTGAACATTGTTGCGGGTGAACACACCATCAGTTCCGGTAGCACTGCCGCAGGCATCGTCAGCAGCGGGCAGATGTCGGTACAACAGGGAGCCACGCTGCATACCGACATGACGT
Organism: Dryocola clanedunensis; assembly: GCF_038405435.1. Lineage (GTDB taxonomy): Bacteria > Pseudomonadota > Gammaproteobacteria > Enterobacterales > Enterobacteriaceae > Dryocola > Dryocola clanedunensis_A. The sequence continues at coordinate 420,608 of NZ_JBBYHZ010000001.1, forward strand.
TACAAGATCAGGCGCAGCTGACCGTTAATGGCACGCTGCTGGCAGGCCAGCTCGCAGCCGGTGAAGCGGCGCAGATTGTCGTCGGCGATTCCACTTCGGCGGGAACGCTGCTGGCTGAACGTCTGGATCTGCAGGGTGCCCGTCTGTTTATCGACCCGGCCTGGACGGAGGGTGGCACGCTCGCCGACGCCTCTCGAGTGGCGAGCGGGGGGGCGGAGATCAATGGCCGCATCACCGTGGGCCAAAACGCCCTGCTGGCACTGGGTGACAACAATACGGCCAGCGCCGAAGCCCGATTCGCCGATAGCGGTTTAAGCTGGGGTGAGAACGGTATTACGGCAGCCGTCGCCATCCAGGCACCACAATACCTTAGTGCTATGCAGGGCGGGCTGCGCGTCGATGGTTCCCTGACGGGCAGCGCGGGCAACTACGACGCGACCTATAATAACGTCGATTTTGCCGACCACTCCCTGCTGATGGTAAGCAGCAAGGATATGCGCGACGGACAGGCGGCGCTCAATGCGACCGAGGGTACGCTAAATGTGGCGAACCAGGCTGTACTGTACGTGGCGGACGCCAAAGCGAACCAGAACTACACCCTCGCGAAAGGCTTTAGTGACGTGACCATCGCGGGCAACGGCTGGAATCAAGAGAACCTGCAACTGAACAAATTACTGACTGCCACAACTCAGGCAGTCGATGGTGAGGTGCGGGTCACCACCCAGGCACGTTCCGCGCAGGATGTCTTGCCCGGCATCGTGACCCCACATGCTCTCGATGCGCTTATTGTCAGCGGGGAAAACGACCGTTCCGCCCAGCAGGCTGGTAAGCGTTATTTGTCAGTCGCCATCGACACTCCGCAGATTGGGGTTGAGCAGGTGGTCAACACCGTTAACAGCGCCGCGCAAATAGCCACTGCGGGTGGGGTGCAGCATAATACCTGGGCGGCGGGCAACGCGGCGGTGGATGCGGTACTTGAGCATAACGCCATTTCCAGCACGGACCTGACCCATCCAACAGCGGATGCTGGCGTCTGGGTTAACGTGCTCTACGGCAACCCGCGCAGCAGCGATCTCCATGCCGGCAATCAGCGTTACGGCCAGAGTTCTGACTTCTATGGCCTGCTGCTGGGAGTAGATAAAACCTGGGAGAGCGACTTCGGAACAATGCGCAGCGGCGTCGCATTCCATGCCGGAAACGGCGACAGCGACTCGCGCGGCGATTTCAACGCGACCCACAACGACTTTAGCTTCTGGGGCATGTCGCTCTATCAGAACTGGCAGCGGGCTAACTGGAATGTCACCGGCGATGTCAGCCTGACGCAAACCAGCAACGACCTGACGCAGAAACAGCAGGGCTGGATCGAGGCGGGTGACAAACTGCGCGCCAACGTTGACGGCATGCTCTTCAGTGCAGGGCTGCGCGGCGAGTATCTGATTGATACCGGTGTTGTCGACATTATTCCCCACGCGGGCGTTCGATTTAACCAGCTGACGACCAAGGACTTTGATACTAAAAACAACCAGAATGATGCGCTGTTCCGTACCGATAAAGGTACGCAAAACATCTGGCAATTCCCGGTGGGGGTGAAGCTGGCGAAAACCTTCGCGCTGGACTCTGGTTGGGATCTACGTGTCCATACGGATGCCTCCGTAGTCACCGTGACCGGCGACCGTGACAGCGAAAATCGTCTGCACACGGTGGGCATTCGTAGCAGCGATATCATTTCCGCAGAAGTTATGGATGAAACCGCCTTCAATGGCCAACTGGGAGTAAAAGTGAAGAAAGGTAATATGAGCTACGGCGTTGGTTACAACGTCAGCGCTTCACAGCACGATACCGACCAGATCGTGAGCGCCACCTGGTCTCTCGCTTTCTAAGTCACTTCAGCCGCATACCTTCGGGTATGCGGCTTTCATCTCCTCTGCCCCAGGCTATTTTTAACCGACCTCAACGTCCCGTCCGCAAACATCACTCGGTATTATTTATCCAGTTTTAGAAGCCCCTTAATATCCCATAAATATCATTGCCATCATTTAGTTGATGATGATTTCTCATCGCTTCACAAATGAGCCTTATTGATTAGTCGTCTGCATTTCCTGGTTTTATGGTGGCTGCGTTTTTCATTCACTAGCCCACAAAAGGAAATGCATTATGTCTTCAAATATCGATGTAACATTTAACGCAAAATGGAAAGACGCAGGGGAATGGTCCGGCGCGCTTGATATTGAAATGGTGAATAACACCGGCTCCACCCTGGTCAATCCAAAAATCAAAATCCAGCTTGGGCAATACTTCACCGCCTCCGAGAATACCGGTTATGACTTTATTCAGGAAGGCGATATCCTGACCGGCCATCTGCAGGCTTATATGGCGAACGTCGAGAATGGCGCAAAGGTTAAGTTCGCCGTCGGAGCCAGCTTCCCTAACGGCGGCAATCAGTCTAAATTGCCCGTCGCCTACTGGGTTGACGGCATGAGTGCCATTAACGGTGACGACAACCCAGACGTCACCGCGCCGAGCGCTCCGCAGAACCTCAAGTCTCTTAGCGTAACCGCCAGCTCCGCCACTTTAGCCTGGGACGCCGCCAGCGATGATGTGGGCGTCGACCATTATGTCGTGCATTATCAGGCATCCGGCGAGCTGAAAAAAAACCAGACCGCGGCAGGCACCAGCGCCACGCTCGCTAATCTGCAGGCCGCAACTGCCTATACCGTTTCGGTCACGGCGGTGGATGCAGCGGGTAATACCTCCGAACCTTCTTCGTCTATCACCGTTACAACGGACGAAGCCGTTATCGATGTCGTGGCGCCAAGCGTTCCCGCTGATTTAGCCGCCAGCACCATTACTGATAGCTCAATTGCCCTCTCCTGGAGCGCATCAACGGATAACGTTGCCGTGACCGGTTACAAGGTGAAATACACCCCGGCGGGCGGCGTGAGCAAAACGGTGAACGTGACCGGAACGGCATGTTTGCTGAGCGACCTTGCTTCAGAGACAGAATACAGCTGCTGCGTAGCGGCCTTCGATGCCAGCAACAATCTGTCGGCCTACTCCGCAGCCGTGGTGGCAAAGACGCTGGCTCCTGTCGTCACCTCGCTGACTTTTGCCCCTTATGTTGACGTGACCATCAACGCTGACTGGTCGACCAATCCTCCGGGCATCAATACCAGTTATGTGAATGAAGCGCTTGCTCTGGGCGTGAAAAGCTTCCATCTGGCTTTCCTCGTGCAGGACAGCGCCACTAAAGCACTGGTGTGGGGCAACTCTTATTTCCCTTATAACGCGATTAAACCGATTTGCGACAGCATCCATGCTGCTGGCGCAGAGGCTATCGTTGCCTTTGGTGGCGCAAACGGCATCGACCCTTCGGTTTCACGCACCCAGGCTGAAATGACCAAAATCTATCTCGATCTGAATAAGGATTATGGTATCCGGCATATCGATTTCGATTTCGAAACCGCAGGTTGTTACAACTATCACGTCGCCTTCCCAGCGGCGCTGGAAGCGATAAAGCAGAACCCGGAACTGTGGTTTAGCCTGACGCTGCCGGTCATGCCTACGGGCTTAACCGCGGAAGGCATTGCGATGATCACCTATGCCAGCCAGATTGGCCTGCCGCTGAACGTGCAGATCATGGCAATGGATTACGGCCAGGCGGGAATTGAGATGGGCGATGCGGCCATCAGCGCTATTGAAGGTACAAAAAACAATCTCGCAAACGTCTATCCGGGTAAATCTGCGGCCGACCTGTACAAGCTGATCGGCGTTATTCCAATGATTGGTCAGAACGACGTGGCCGGCGAAATGTTCACCTTCCCGGACGCAACAAAGGTCGCAAAATATGCGAATCAGAAAGGGCTAAACCTTATCTCCATGTGGTCCCTGACGCGTGATTTCCCGAGCACGGGCGATCTGACTACCAGCAGCATGAACCCGGCACAAACGAAAAACTACGAATACACAACGACTATTCTGGACGCGCTTAAATAAGCTGCAGCCGATCGTCAGATAAAAAAAGACCCGCAGATGTTAATGCGGGTCTTTATTATTTCAACCCTATTAAGCCCAGGCGAAATTGCGCGTTTACGCGCTCCCCGCGCCAGCCCCTGCCGCATCCAGCCTTTCGCGGCGAATGCCGGTTAACACCCCTTCCTCACTTTGTTATTCTCAGCCGTCCGAAACGCTTAAAAATAAACAATAAGGAATGCCCGTGAACCCCGAAAGCGAGATGTTTAAAAAAGAGATTGAATGGTCGTGCCGTCATATGGTTCGCACGCTGAAGCAGGTTGAGTCGCTTCCCGACCTGAGCCACGTGCGCCTTGCCTGCAACATGCATCTCGATCTGAAGATGATCCCGCTGGTGGAAGGGCTGTTAAAAAAGAATGCGAAGATATTCCTGACTACCTGCAACCCGACTACCGTGCAGGATGAAGTTGTCGCCTACCTGGTCGAGGCTGGAGCCGAAGCCTGTGCGTGGCGCAACATGAGCGATGCCGACTGGCGGGACTCATGGGAAAAAGCCATCGCCTGGCGCCCGACCCACCTTTGTGAAATGGGGGCGGACATCACCACCCTGCTGCACCAGCGCGGCGACTTTGGCGACGTCGTTGCCTGCCTCGAAGCAACCGGCTCCGGCGTGAATCGCCTGGCGGATCTGCGCCCCGGCTACCCTATTTTCAACTGGGACGATCTGCCGGTGAAAGAGGGTCTTCACAACCGTCACATGGTCGGGCTGACTGCCTGGCAGACCTTCTTCCAGACGACCCACCTGACGCTGCATGAAAAGCGAGTGCTGGTGATTGGCTATGGCCTGGTAGGCCAGGGCGTTGCGGCGGCGGCAAAAGCCTACGGCGGGCAGGTCATGGTTGCCGAGCTCGACCCGGCTCGTCGCTTACAGGCGGCCTACGATAGCTGGCACGTAGTTGATATTCATGAGGTCATCGAGGCGGCAGATGTTATCGCGACCGCGACCGGCGCGAAAAAAGTCGTGAGTGCCGCAGTGCTGGATAAGGCGAAAGACGGCGTGTTTATCCTCAACGTAGGGCACGTCGCCGAAGAGATCGACTGTGGCTACCTGCACCCTTTCCCTAATGAGGAGGTGATGCCTTACGTCAACGCCTACCGGCTGAACGGCAAAACCATCTACCTGATGGCAAATGGCTCAATGCTGAACCTGACCGCCGGCTTCGGCGACAGCCTGAACGCCTTTGACGTTACGCTGGCCGTGATGGCGAGCGGGATTAAACACATTGTGACCGCAGGCCAGGACGCTGAAAAAGCAGTATACCTGCTGCCGCAGGCCGTCTGGGAAAAGGCGCTTTAGTTTTTATTACGTTGCTGTCGCGGCTAATGGCATAACTAGCGTCCACCAGCCTGACAGCGCCAGACAGGGTCCAAAGGGCAGAGGTTCGCCTCGCCCTGCTCGTCCGCTCAGACGCAATAACAGGAAAATCAGCATCCCCGCCAGCGCGGCTACCAGCAGGAGCATCGGCAGCCTCTGCCAGCCGCACCAGGCCCCCAGCGCGGCCAGAAGCTTAAAATCGCCGTAGCCCAGCCCCTCCTTCCCGGTTGCCAGCCGCAATCCCCAGTAGAGCAGCCACAGGGATAAATAACCGACGACGGCGCCCAGTACGGCATCGCTCAGCGGCACGAGCGCGCCGTGCAGATTCGTCAGCAACCCCAGCCATAACAGGGGGAGCGTGAGAACGTCCGGCAGCAGCATCTGATCTATATCTATGGCAATAAGGGCAATCAGCAGCCACACGCAGAGCGCCAGCGCCATCGCAAGCAGCCCGGGGGGACAATACAGCGCGACTGACCCGCTGCCCAGCGCCGCCGCCGTTACCACCAGCGGGTAATGCCAGCCCGTACGCATTCCGCACTGACGGTAGCGCCCTATAAGGCGGTTCAGTACACAGCCAGCAAGCAAACCCAGCCCGCACATCAGCGATATCCATAAGGCGTCTGTCATAGCCGATCCTCCTTTGATCAGCAGCTCAACAGGGCTATGAGTACGCTATTTCTGACGGAAAATAATCCTCTTCAGTATTGAATTGCGAGGGGTCTTCCAGAATATTTACGCGATCGGCTTAGCGCGATGCTGCGGCCCGGCATCCCGCCGGGCCGCTTTCAGTCCACCCTACGCTAAATCCTCGCCGTTGCTGGCAATCACTTTCTTATACCAGCCGAAGGACTTCTTGCGGCTGCGGTTCAGCGTGCCGTTGCCCTCGTTGTCTTTATCCACGTAGATAAAGCCGTAGCGCTTTTTCATTTCGCCCGTCCCGGCGGACACCAGGTCGATGCAGCCCCACGGGGTGTAGCCCATCAGGTCTACGCCATCCTCAACGACCGCTTTTTTCATCTCCGCGATGTGGGTTGCCATGTAGTCAATACGGTACTGGTCGTCCACCGTGCCGTCGCTCTGCTTCACGTCAATCGCGCCAAAGCCGTTTTCGACGATGAACAGCGGCAGCTGATAGTGATCCCAGAACCAGTTCAGGGAGTAGCGAAGCCCCACCGGGTCAATCTGCCAGCCCCAGTCGGATTTCTGGACGTGCGGGTTGGAGACCAGGCTCTTCGATTCGTCGTAATCCAGCTGCGGGTTGTCATCCGTTGCTTTGGTGGCGAACGACATGTAATAGCTGAAGCCGATGTAATCGACGCAGCCCCCGGCCAGCGCTTTATGGTCTTCAGCGGTGATATCCAGCTCAAAACCACGGCGGGTAAAGTAGCTGAGCAGGTGCTGAGGATATTTACCGCGCACGTGCACATCGGTGAACCAGTAGCGGCGGTGCATGGCGTTCATCGCCATCATCATATCGCGCGGCGCACAGCTGAGCGGATAGATGGGGCACATGGCTATCATGCAGCCCACCAGCAGGTCAGGATTGATTTCACGCGCGGCTTTCACCGCCAGGGCGCTGGCAACCAGCTCATAGTGCGCGGCCTGGAACATCACCGGCTCGCGGTCTTCGCCCGGCTCATACTTAAGGCCGGAGTTGGTAAACGGCGCGAAATCCTCGTGGAAGTTAGCCTGGTTATTGATCTCGTTAAAGGTCATCCAGTACTTCACTTTGTGCTGATAGCGGGTGAAAACAACTTTTGCGAAACGCACGAAGAAGTCGATCAGCCTGCGGTTGCGCCAGCCGCCGTACTCCGTCACCAGGTGGTAAGGCATTTCGAAATGAGACAGGGTGATCACCGGCTCGATACCGTGCTTCAGGCACTCATCAAACAGATCGTCATAGAACTGCAGGCCGGCTTCGTTCGGCTCCTGTTCGTCCCCCAGCGGGAAGATGCGGGTCCAGGCGATGGAGGTGCGGAAGCATTTGAAGCCCATTTCCGCAAACAGCTGAATGTCTTCTTTATAGCGGTGATAAAAGTCGATAGCGTCATGGTTCGGATAATTTTTACCCGCCAGCACGCCGTCAGTAATTTCGCGCGGTACGCCATGCGCTCCCGCCGTCATCACATCCGCTACGCTTACGCCTTTGCCACCTTCTTTCCAGCCGCCTTCCAGCTGATGCGCAGCAACCGCGCCGCCCCACAGGAAACCTTCTTTAAATCCGGACATAGTCTTTCCCTCTGTTAACGGCCACGCTCGGGCGACCGGTAGTGCTGTAACGGTGAGAACCGTGGACAGGAAATGGAATTTTGATGATTAACTTTCTGGATAGTAATGAAGATAAAGCGCCTGAGGCAAATAGCGCACCGGTTGGAATTAAACCTCTTTTGCACCTCTTAAGCGTACGGCAGGCAAGGCGCCAGAAGCACCCTGAATGTTTCCAGACGCAGAGGTCCACTTACCGGGCCTTTATTGCACCACTTTTTTACCGGAAATTGTGATCGACCTTCATGATTGCCCCGCACGGGGCGGGAAGATCAGTCGGAGGTAGGGGACATTTTGCGCGGCAGAAAATACTTCACCTGGAATTCAAACGCATTGGTATAAAGAACCGAGAAATCAACTGGATGATTCATTTCATCTACGGACTGGGTTTCCATCCTGAGGACAGGATCGCGGCTGCTGATGTGCAGCATTTCTGCAATTTCCGCGCCGGGCAGAACGGGCTGAAATGACTCATAGCAACCATGAATTTTTACCCCGCACTCATCCTCAATGTAGGAAAACTTGGAGTTTTTCATATGGCTGACGGTCAGATCGGGAAAGCGGTTTACGGACAGCCAGGTCTCTTCCACCTGCATGGGCACGTTGTCGATATGGCGCAGCCGCTTGGCGTAATAGACCGGTTCGCCAACGGCCAGCTTCAGCCGCTGGGCTATCTCCTGCGAAGCGCTCTGTAACTCAAACCTCAGCACCTGGCTCGTCGGCTTTTTGCCTTCACTTCTGGCAATTTCCGTAAAGCTGTCCATGTGCGTGACGGAGACCTGAAACTGCTTGCTGCGCAGATAGGTTCCCGAGCCGTGACGTCGCTCAATCAGCCCTTCATTTTCCAGCACTTTCAGCGCCTTTCGCAGGGTATTGCGCGAGACGTTGTAAAGCTCAGCAAGCGCCTTTTCCGACGGCAGCATATCGCCAACCGCACGGCCGGGGCTGCCGATCCTGCTTTTGAGTAAATTGACGACCTCTTTGTAAACCACGTTTAACCCTCTGGAAGCCGAAACAAATCCTCTGGTTATTTTTCACCCGCAGGGTGTACACCAGACTTTCTTTTTACCCATATTGAGAGGGTTAAGGTGAAAAATATACTACTTGTTTGTGCGGCGGGCATCACCCGTGCTAATTCAGGGAATGCACCTGCTGATAGGAGATGAGTTCCGAGCGCAACGATCTTAGGGGTGCATCAGGCTGCTGATGGCAAAGTTGGGTGAGGATGGGGGTCAGCACCAGCTCGGCTTCGTTAAAATCCGTCCATTCTCGCGCAGAGGAAGGCGGCCGTTCATTCACCAACCAAATCACCATGGGAGTCCGGGCACGGTTATCCATCGCGAGGTAGTCACGGCAGCGTATAATTCCTTTTGCCCCATCGCTGGGACCGCAAACGGGGGGAAGACATGCCAGCAAAAATGCCAGACATAGGGGCAGATGGCAAAAAGTCGACATTTTTATTCCGCTAATGGCGTGGTATTAAATATAATAAAGCCAGCCCTTGCGGCCCTGGCGGTAATTCCCGCGCAGAATACTCCTCCTGCAAATATTAAACACAAGAGCCAGCCTTTATATTGGAAGGATTAATCCTACAGTCGTAGGATTAAAGCCACAAAATAATGTTAATGGTTTGCATTAAAAATATAAAATAAATGTACTTCTCAACATCCCAGACTGCCTATGTTAAGATCTTATTAACTCAGGATCATCACTCAAAAATTATAATACCGTAGCGTCATCTGCTTCTGGCATCGCCATCTCTTTTTTACATCAGGATATAATACGCAATGAACGCGATTATCGTTGACGATCATCCCCTGGCGCGGATCGCCATCCGCAACCTTCTTGATACCAACGGCATCACCGTCACCACCGAGCTGGACAGCGGCGAACATGCTGTTCACACCGTCGAAAATATCAGGCCCGACCTGCTGATCGTGGATGTCGACATCCCCGGCATCAGCGGTATCGAAGTGCTGGAGCAGTTACGCAAACGCCGCTATGCCGGAATAATTATTGTTATCTCAGCGAAAAACGAATTGTTCTACGGCAAGCGGAGCGCGGAATGCGGTGCGAATGGGTTTGTAAGTAAAAAGGAAGGCGTGAACAATATTCTGGCAGCAATAGAAGCCGCTAACAGCGGCTACAGCTATTTCCCCTTCTCGCTCGAGCGTTTTAGCGGTGCCGCCGTTACCGAGCAGGATAAACTCGATACGCTCTCTACCCAGGAGATGAAAGTATTACGCTATATCCTTAATGGTATTGATTACACCACCATTGCCAGCAAAATGAACATCAGTAATAAAACCGTCAGCACCTACAAAAGCCGCCTGATGGAGAAATTAGAGTGTACCTCATTAATGGAGCTCTATGATTATGCGCAAAGAAATAAAATAGGATAAGAGCATGTCGAGTTCTTCATTTTATTCTCTGATTTTATTTTTTTGCCTCAGCTACTCCGCCGTGGCCCAGCAGCTCACGCTTAAGAGTAATTTTCACGCCCCGGTGGCGGACCTGAAGTTAAACGCACAGGAGCGGCAGCTGCTGGCGAGTAAAAAAAGGCTGACGGTCGGCACCTGGCTGCCGGAGGTTTCCCCCATCGTCTATGAAAGCAGCGGTGAGGATTACCTTGGGGTCAACGCAGACTATCTCGCCTTAATGCAAAAAAGCCTGAACGTGAAGGTCATCATTAAGCAGTACGCCAGCCAGCAGCAGGCGCTGGCGGCGCTGGCCCGCAACGAAGTCGATACTCTACTCACCCAGCTGTCGCACGAGAAAGAAGTGGGTAAGCACCTGCTGCGCTCTCCGGCGCTGATAAAAACCTGGCCGACGCTGGTGACCACGCTGAAAAATACCCTCCAGCCGCTGGCGACGCGCAAAACCGTGAACGTCGCCTGCGTAAGGGATTGTGCGTTTATGGGCGCAATCAACGCGGCATTCCCCCATGCCCACATTAATCTTTACGATACCGATTATCAGGCCATGTCATCGCTGATAAGCGGGGAGAACCAGTATTTTATCGGCAATAACATCACCACCAGCCACTGCATCTCCCGCTATTTCTCGCAGTCGCTGGTCGTCACGCACTACTTCAACCAGCAGGAGCAGGACAACTATTTTGTCACCAACCGGCATCAGCCGCTGCTGCGCAATATCCTTGAGCGTTTCATCCTGTCGATTGGCAACGATATCCATATGCGGATCATGCAAAACTGGCTGAACCGCGGCAATCTTTCCTGGCTGAATACGCCCCTCTCTTTTAACGCCGATGAAAAGGCCTGGCTTGAGAAGCACGCCAGAGTTCGGGTGTTGATTAATCCCTATTTCCCCCCCTTCACCCTTGTCGATCGGGACGGAGAACTGCGCGGCATCATGGGCGACCTGCTCAATATTATTAAGCTGCAAACCGGTCTGGAATTTGAGGCCGTACTGGTGCATTCCAGCAGCGAGCAGGAGAAAGCCATGTCTCGCAGCGGCTGGGAGATGTTCCCCGCAGCCGTCTCCGGCAGCGAGCAGCCAGCCTCCCCCGCGTTTAGCGATCCGGTGATAAACGTCTCCTTTGTACTGGTCACCACGCACCGCGAAGCCGCCGACAGCCTGCTGGCAAAACCGCGGCGTATCGCGCTGCCGGTCGGGCGGTATATGGCGCTGGATCTGAAACAGCGCTATCAACAGGTTGAGTGGGTCGGTGCCAATGACGTGGCCGCCGCGATGAAAATGCTCAGTGAGGGCAAAGTCGACGCGGTTGTGACAACCGAGCTGTCCGCCCGCTATATGATTGACCACTACTATCCGCAAAGCATGCGCTACCAGCGTCTGCCAGGCATGCCCGCAGCCGCCATTAGCTTTGTTATGCCGCCCGATGAGCCGCAGCTTAAATCCATTGTGAACAAGGCGCTGCAGGCCATTCCGCCACGTGAGATCCTTCAGATGACCGAGAAGTGGTCGAAAATCTCCACCGTGCAGATTGATACCTGGCAGCTTTACAGCAAGCAGTTCTATCAGGTCGTGGCCTTTGCGCTGGTGCTGATTGTCATCAGCCTCGGCTGGGCGCTCTCCCTCTCCCGCGAAGTACGTAAAAGAAAGCAGTCGCAGCAGCTGCTTGAAGAACATCTTCGGCTTAAAGAGACGCTCTCCCACGAGCTGGAAGCGGAAAAAGATAAGGCGATTCAGGCGACGCGGGCAAAAAGCCGTTTCCTCGCCAGCATGAGCCACGAGCTGCGCACGCCGGTCAGCTCAATCGTCGGCTTCTTAGAGCTGATTTCAGGCAACGAACTCACCCCCGGCCAGCGCAAAGAGGCCATTGCCCTGACCGGCGCGACCGCCCAGTCGCTGCTGGGGCTTATCGGCAAGATCCTTGATGTGGATAAGATTGAGTCCGGCAAATACCAGCTCGTGCGGCAGTGGACGGACATTACGCCCCTTGTCGATCTGCAGTGCCACTCGTTCGATGCGCTTGCCCGCCAGAAGGGCATCGCCCTGCGCTGCGTCAGCCATCTTGCGGCCAGCGAACGGGTGCTGATTGACCCGCAGGCGCTGCGACAGATTCTCACTAATCTGGTGGGCAACGCGCTGAAGTTCACGGAGCAGGGACACATCGACGTTTCCGCCCGCCTTATGCCCGATATCGACCAGCACGGTACGCTCATCCTGACGGTCAGCGACACCGGCTGCGGCATCAGCGAGGAAGAGCAGTCGACGCTGTTTCACCGCTACGCTCAGGCCCGGCAGGGACGCGCGCAGACTGGCTCGGGCCTGGGGCTGGTTATCTGCAAAGAGCTGGTGTCTCTGATGGAGGGTCACCTCGGGATGACAAGCCTGCCGTCGCAGGGAACAACCTTCACCATCACGTTGCCTGTAGAGACTGCCCGACAAGTGCCAACAACGGCTCCGGATGCACCGTCGTCAGCCGCGCCGCTTCACCGGCTGTCCATTCTTATCGCTGACGACAATCCAACCAACCGCCTGCTGCTCAAGCGCCAGCTTAATACTATCGGCTATAGCGTGGATGAAGCCTGCGACGGTGAAGAGGCGGAAGCCAGGGTCACGAGTAAGCACTATGACCTGCTGATCACCGACATGAATATGCCGAAAAAAGATGGCCTGGCGCTCGCTGAATCTCTGCGTCGACAGCACTACAGGCTGCAGATCTGGGGGCTGACCGCCAGCGCACTTTCCAGCACGCGGGAGCAGTGTCTGCAAAGCGGCATGGACCGCTGCTTGTTTAAGCCCGTCTCAATCCAGTCCCTGGCGGATGAGCTGAACACACTTGATGCGGGCCATCGATCATCCTGCGTCACTCAGCATCTGAAGCTCAGCATCCTGACCGAGAATACCGGCGGGGATCGCGCGTTGATGAATGAAATCCTCGAAACCTTCCGCGAAGCGTCAGCTAACGATATTCAGGCCGCTGAATTAGCGGTTGAGCAAGGCGATCCGCAGGCGTTTCTTCGTGCGCTGCACCGCCTGCATGGCTCGGCGCAAATCCTGGAGATCGGCACGCTGCAAAGCCTGTGTGAACCTTTTGAATCCCGCCGCCATCACTCTTTGTCGCAGGCTGAGTGCCAGGCAGCGCTGCAGCACGTCACCGCAATCATGAAAGATATAGAGGTCGAGATCGACAGCTTAATCAGCCATTAAAAAAACCTGGTCGGGCAGAGTGAGTTGCCCGACCAGGAAAAGCACATCCCTGTCGCCTTCTCAGGAAAGAAAGTCAGGCTTAGTTACCCGCCACCAGCATTTCGCTGTCCACGACGATGCCCTCTTCTGCGCCTTTCAGCACCAGATTCGCTTCGTAATATTTGCCGCCTTCCAGCAGTTTCTGCGCCTGAGCAGCTGCTTTACGGGTCTGCTTTAGCGGCATCAGATATTGAGTTTCAACTACACCAATTCCGGCCAGGCGCAGCGTGTCGACTGCACCTTTCTGGTCGCCCTTCGCCATTTTTGCGTTAGCGGCTTTGATGGCGGATTCCTTTTCCGGGCTGGCAATATAGTCCTCAGACAGCGCCACGGTGGCATTGATGACCACGTACTGGTCGTCAATCATCTTCGCTTTTGCATCGGTCTTCACAAACTTAGCCCAGGCGCTGGTGTCCCCGGCCAGCAGCGACACGGCATCATTGGTCAGCTTCTTCGCGCTGTCCGGCTGGCCGTGGAACAGCGCGAGGCGGGCGAACTGGATGTCACGCATGGCGTTTGCGCCCTTCACCGCGACCTGCATCACGTCGGCAGCTTCCTTCTGTACCTTCGCCGTAGCAGCCTCAGTCTGCGCCGGGGTAGTGGTTGCTTCGGCCCAGACGGATGAGGAACTCAACATGGTTGCCAGCAGGCTCGCCAGAATAACTTTTTTCATTATTTACTCCTGATTGAATGAGGTATTTGTCACCAGACAACGCAAGCATAAATAATAATTAACCAGCCTGAAATAAGAGCGCATGATGGATATTGCCAGCCCATTCTTACGGCTGACAGACGTAGGCGACAGCGTATAATAAAAGTTCTCCACTCTTATTTACGGCAACCGTAACCCGCCCTACCATTCTTAGCATCAACCATTTATTAAATAAAAACACCGGCTGACTGGCTTTTATTTGATAGCGGAGAAATCATGTTTATTTTTAATCACTACAGTCTGCGAGCGCTTAATGAAAGCACACGTCTTCATTATAAAAAGCATGCACTGGTCATGGCCATATTGCTTATTATTTGTGGCGTGTGCTGCCTTATTTATCCGTTCATCGCGGGTATGTATATCGCCCTGCTGAGCGGCATGATGTTTATGATCTGCGGCTTTTATACGCTTTACAGCCTGATCGTCTTTCGCAAACAGCCCTGCAAATCCAGGCTCGCCTCGTGCTTTTTCGCCCTTGCCTGGCTGCTGCTCGGCTACTCGTTTATCGCCAGCCCGCAGGTCGGTCTGAACGCCCTGGCGATAATTTTATGCTGTCTGTTCTTCATCGGCGGGGTTGCCCGCATCGTTTCCGGTTTCACCATGCGCGGCCATACGGGCTACATCTGGAGCATCTGTATCGGTATTTTTGACCTGATAATAGCTGCCGTCTGGTCAGGCATGTCTCCTCAGCAGTCTTCTCAGTTCACCACCGCATTTATCGGCCTGGAGATGCTTTTCAGCGCGGGGGGATATATCGCTTTACGCATTAGCCTGGCGCGAGCACAGCGCCAGAAAATGATTATCAAAAAATCACGGTAAACACGGGAGTATTAATGAACCACAGAAAAGTCATTCCGACATTCATTGCCTGCGCCGCTATTGCGCTATCTATTAACAGTGCTTTTGCGCTTCAGGAAACCACGCCACAAAATATGACCTGTCAGAAGTTCACGGATATGAACCCTAAAACCATGACGCCAATTGCATTTTGGGTAGTCAATAAAAATACAGATTTTAAAGGTGGCGATTACATTGACTGGCATGAAGTGGAAACCGTGTCGGTTCCGCAAATGGTAAAACAATGCAATCAAAATCCGCACGCGAAATTAGGCGAACTCAATCTTAATGCCAAAAAATAACCTATCATTGATTAAGGATTAATTATGACCATGCTGATTCAACCAGTCGAAAATGAAAATGACGATGTTTATGCTTCCGTAGATTTATCCCGCGCGCTGCCAAAAACAAAATTTCCCTGCAAGGAAAGAAACCCACGCCATGTTTTTCATGCCATTCAGGATGAACTCATGCTGGACGGCAATTCGCGACAGAATCTTGCAACCTTTTGCCAGACCTGGATTGACGATGAGATCCGCCAGCTGATGGATCTTTCCATCGACAAAAACATGATTGATAAAGACGAGTACCCACAAACGGCCGAAATAGAACAGCGCTGCGTGAACATGCTCGCCGACCTGTGGCATTCCCCGGCAGCCGCCGACACCCTGGGCTGCTCGACCATCGGCTCTTCCGAGGCCGCCATGCTGGGCGGGCTGGCAATGAAATGGCGCTGGCGCAAAAGCCGTGAAATGGTGGGCAAACCGGCCGATAAACCAAACCTGGTCTGCGGCCCGGTGCAGATTTGCTGGCACAAATTCGCCCGCTATTTTGACGTTGAGCTGCGTGAAATCCCGCTGGAAGGCGACCGTCTGATGATGACCGCGGACGAGATGCTCAAATATGTGGACGAGAACACCATCGGCGTGGTGCCAACCCTGGGCATTACTTTCACCTGCCAGTACGAACCCGTAAAAGAAATCAACGACGCGCTCGATACCCTGTTTCAACAGACTGGTCTGGACATTCCGATTCACGTTGATGCCGCAAGCGGCGGGTTCCTTGCGCCATTCTGCGCGCCCGATCTCGTCTGGGATTTCCGTCTGCCCCGCGTGAAATCCATCAACGCCTCCGGCCACAAGTTCGGTCTTGCTCCACTCGGTGCAGGTTGGGTTGTATGGCGTGAAAAACAGGATCTGCCGGAAGAGCTTATCTTCAACGTCAACTACCTCGGCGGCAATATGCCAACCTTCGCGCTGAACTTCTCGCGCCCGGGTGGGCAAATTGTCTCGCAGTACTACAACTTCCTGCGCCTGGGCCGCGAAGGCTACCGCAAAATCCACCAGGCCTGCTACGCTACCGCGCAGTATCTGGCCCGCGAAATCGCCGCCATTGGTCCGTTTGACATTATCTTTGACGGCAGCAGCGACAACGGCATCCCGGCGCTGACCTGGGCACTGAAAAAAGGGTATCAGAACGACAGCTTCACTCTCTATGACCTGGCGGACCGGCTGCGCAGCCGCGGCTGGCAGGTGCCCGCCTACTCCATGCCATCCCATCGGGAAGACTTAGTTGTCCAGCGCATTCTGGTACGCCACGGCATGAGCAACGACCTGGCCGGGCTGCTGATCGCCGACCTGAAACGCACGCTGGAAGCGTTGGAGAAAAACCCTGTCACCCAGCCGTTGACCGCAGAAGAAGCGGGTGGTTTCAACCACGCATAGCCCCCTGCTGCAGAAATCTAAGAGCCCTTCGGGGCTCTCTTCTTTAATCGTGAATGTCCTGCGGAGAGAATATGTCCACCGTAATAGCCCCTGCCTGCCCCCGGCAGCTCAGCCTGCTTGGCTTTTTCGCCATTACCGCCTCCATGGTGATGGCAGTTTATGAATACCCGACCTTTGCCACCTCCGGCTTTAGCCTGATCTTCTTCCTGCTGATGGGCGGCCTCTTCTGGTTTATCCCCGTCGGCCTGTGTGCCGCTGAAATGGCCACCGTAGAAGGCTGGAAAGAAGGCGGTATTTTCGCCTGGGTCTCCAGTACGCTGGGAGAGCGCTGGGGGTTTGCCGCCATCTCTTTTAGTTATCTGCAAATCGCCATCGGCTTTATTCCAATGCTCTACTTTGTGCTTGGCGCCCTCTCTTACATCCTTAGCTGGCCCGAGCTGAACACCGACCCGCTGGTCAGAACCGCAGCGGCGCTGATCATACTCTGGGGGCTGGCCCTCACCCAGTTCAAAGGCACCCGCTATACCGCCAGCATCGCCAAAATCGGCTTCTTTTTTGGCATTCTGTTTCCAGCAATCGTGTTGGTGGTGCTCGCAGCCTGCTGGCTGATTCACGGTCAGCCGCTGGCGATTGAGATGACGACCCAAACCTTCTTCCCTGACTTTTCTAGGATGGGCACGCTGGTCGTATTTGTGGCGTTCGTACTGAGCTATATGGGCGTGGAAGCGTCGGCGACCCACGTCAATGAAATGGCAAATCCATCCCGCGATTATCCGCTGGCGATGGTCCTGCTGGTGATCGCCGCCATCGTGCTTAGTTCGGTGGGAGGACTGTCGGTCGCCGCCGTGATTCCCCACGAAGAAATTAATCTTTCTGCCGGGGTGATGCAGGCGTTCAGCACGCTCATCGGCTATTTCGGGCCTGGGTTTGAATGGGCGATACGCGGGATTGCGGCGCTGCTGATGCTGGGCGTGCTCGCAGAAATTGCCTCATGGATTGTCGGCCCGTCCCGCGGCATGCTGGTAACCGCGCAAAAAGGTCTGCTGCCCGCTCGCTTTGCGAAGGTGAATAAGAACGGCGTGCCGGTGGCGCTGGTGGTCTGCCAGTTAATCATTACTTCGATTGCCATCGTGGTGCTTACCAACACCGGCGGCGGCAGCAATATGTCCTTCCTGATTGCCCTGTCACTTACCGTCGTTATCTATCTGTGCAGCTACCTGATGCTTTTCCTGGGATATATACAGCTGGTGCGCAAACAGCGCGACAGAAAGCGTGCCTTCCAGATCCCCGGCGGCAAGCCGGTCAAACTACTCGTCGCCGCTTCCGGCCTGATCGTCTCCGTGCTGGCGTTTATCGTTTCGTTTATTCCGCCGACTTCGCTGCCGGGCGCACATACCCAGGACCTTTACGCAGAGCTGCTGATCGTCTGTTTCGTGCTGGTCTTCGTGCTGCCGTTTATCGTTTATATGTTCCGCAGTAAAACCCCCGTGCCAGCCCCGGAAATTTCCCCCGTGACCGTCGCGGACGCCCCATCCGGACACTTTTTCATACATCCTAAGGGACGCTCGTCACATTTACCCAAACGGTAGATCTTTAAATGTTCCCCTCACCTTCAGGCGAGAGGAACAAATTATTTAACGCTTAATCCAGATCCATCCCGTTGCTGGCGATGACCTTCTTATACCAGTGGAACGATTTCTTGCGGGTGCGGGCGAGCGTGCCGTTGCCCTGGTCGTCGCGGTCAACGTAGACGAAGCCGTAGCGCTTGCTCATCTCGCCGGTCGAGGCCGACACCAGATCGATGCAGCCCCAGGAGGTGTAGCCCATCACCGGGATGCCGTCTTCTATCGCTTCGCCCATCGCTTTGATGTGTTCTCGCAGGTAGCTGATGCGGTAGTCGTCGTTGATTTCGCCCTGCTCGTTGACGACATCTTTCGCGCCCAGGCCGTTTTCCACCAGGAACAGCGGCTTCTGGTAGCGGTCGTACATCATGTTCATGGTGATGCGCAGGCCCAGCGGATCGATGCCCCAGCCCCACTCGCTTGCCTCGATGTACGGGTTTTTCAGGGACTTGACGATGTTCGCCGCGTTGCTGTTGTTGTCGTTCATGTCGGCAGACGCGCAGCGGGAGGCGTAGTAGCTGAAGGAGACAAAATCGACGGTATCCTTGAGGATTTCGCTGTCGCCCGGCTCCATTTCAACCACGATGCCCTTCTCTTTGAACAGTCGTCTGGCGTAGGAAGGATAAGCCCCGCGCGCCTGCACGTCGATAAAGAACAGGTTTTCGCGATCTTTTTCCAGCGCCGCCCAGACGTCTTCCGGCTTGCAGGAGTACGGATAAAAATTCCCGCCCGCCAGCATGCAGCCGACCTGGTTTTCCGGGTTCACCTCATGGGCGATTTTGGTTGCCAGCGCGCTCGCCACCAGCTCGTGGTGCGCGGCCTGATACTTCACCTGCTCTTTGTTATCGTCTTTTTCAAACACCAGCCCCGCGCCGGAGAACGGGCTGTGCAGCATGATGTTGATCTCGTTAAAGGTCAGCCAGTATTTCACCAGCCCGTCGAAGGCTTCGAAACAGGTGCGGGCATAATGCGTGAAGAAATCGACCATTTTACGGCTGCGCCAGGAACCGTATTCGCGCACCAGATGCATCGGCACGTCGAAATGGCACAGCGTCACCAGCGGCTCAATGCCGTGCTTTTTGCACTCGCTGAACAGGTCGCGGTAGAAGGCGATGCCCGCAGCGTTCGGCTGCTGTTCGTCGCCGTTCGGGAAAATACGGCTCCAGGCGATGGAGGTGCGGAACACGGTGAAGCCCATCTCCGCCATCAGCGCGATATCTTCTTTGTAGCGATGATAGAAATCTATCGCCCCGTGGCTTGGGTAAAATTCGTCATCGCGCAGCGCAAAGCGTTTCTCCACGCCCAGCTTAACGGCCATACGGTCTTTACCGTGCGGGATCATATCTACCGTGGTAATGCCCTTGCCGCCTTCAAGATACGCGCCTTCGGCCTGGTTGGCGGCGATAGCGCCGCCCCATAAAAAGTCTGCCGGGAAAATGGACTCAGCCATGAAATAGCTCCTGTTTCTTTAATTAACCTGTACGGCCCGCTGCGGGCTGGCAACGGGCGCCTGTTCTTTTGGCTCTTCAACCGGGATATCTTCAAAGCCGAGCACCAGCGTCAGAACGAACGACAGCACCACCGCAAGGGCCATGACGCCAAACACCCAGACGATGGTCATCGGGTTGGCCGGGTCAAAGAACTGTACGCTGGTAAACAGCCCCGGGGAGGCCATCGAGTGGCTGGCAAGCCCCGCCACGCCGGCCACGCCGCCGCAGACAAAGCCGCTGATTAGCGCCGCGATGAGCGGGCGCTTCAGACGCACGGCCACGCCGTACAGCGCGGGCTCTGAAATACCTGCCACAATGGCGGAGGCCGCCGCTGCAAGCGCTGTCTGGCGCAGCTCCGGGTTTTTCGTTTTCCATGCCACCGCAAGGGAAGAGCCGCCAAGCGACAGGTTCGCGCCAATTTCCGACGGCATTACCATGCCCTCTTTGCCCGTTTCCGCAATGGTCTGGATAATGGTCGGGGTGAACACGCGGTGCATGCCGGTCATCACCAGCAGCGGCCACAGCCCGCCCATAATGGCCACGGACAGCCAGCCCAGGTAACTATGCACGGTGTAGACCAGCGAAGAGATCCCGGTACCGATCCAGATACCCAGCGGGCCGATGAGCATGATGGCAATGGGTGCAGCTATCAGCACGATCAGCATCGGCTTGAGGAAGTTTTTTGTCACCGCAGGAGTGATTTTATCCACCCAGCGTTCAATGTAAGAGAGCAGCCAGGTCATGCACAGCGCGGGAATTACCGTGTAGGTATATTTCACCGCCGTGACGGAAAGCCCCATAAATTCAACAGGCTGGCCCTGTGCCGCCTTCGCCATCAGGTCAACGAAGTTCGGGTGTACCAGCACCCCGGCAATAGCAATCGCCAGCGACATGTTGGTTTTGAATTTCACCGCGGCGGAGGCCGCCACCATCACCGGCAGGAAGAAGAACGCCCCGTCGCCGATAACGTTGAGGATAACCAGCGTCGAAGAGCCTTTCTCAAAGACGCCGGTCATATCCAGGATCATCGCCAGCAGCTTGACCATTGACCCGCCGATGATTGCCGGGATCAGCGGTGACATGGTGCCGATCAGCGCATCCAGAATGCCCGCGCCAATGCGCTTCAGGGTGATCTTCTGTTTTACCGGGGCAACGTCTGATGTCCCGCCCGCGCCGCCCGGCAGCAGCTTCTGCACTTCGGCATAGGCCTGTGAAACCGTGTTACCGATAATCACCTGGCACTGGTTCTCGCTTCTTACCACGCCCAGCACGCCGCTGATGGATTTCAGCTTACCCGCGTCTACCGCGGCATCATCGTTGAGGACAAAGCGCAGGCGCGTCATGCAGTGCGTGACGGCGGCGATATTGCCCGCTCCGCCAAGGGCACTGACTATCGATTGGGATACTGCCGCATAATTCTTAGACATGTTTAACAGTTCTCAGGGTGTAGGTAACCGGTTCCACACAAGAGTGTTTACATCTTCAAATCAGATCAACTAAAAGTTTTTTACGCTTCTTTTTTTGTGATGAGGATCGGTAAAAAACGTCTTTTTACGCCGAGGTAACGCCTGGTTTGCGCTTATTCTTCGCCCCGAAATGTGTAGAATGAGCGCACTCATCAGGGGCGGGAAAAATTATGTCGACAATGCTGGAAGTGGCAAAAAAAGCAGGCGTTTCAAAAGCCACCGTCTCACGGGTGCTGTCCGGGAAGGGCTACGTGGGCGAAGCCACAAAAGAGCTTGTTTATCAGGCAATTAAAGAAACTGGCTATCGCCCTAACCTGCTGGCAAGAAACCTGGCCACCAACACTTCGCAGTGCATCGGCCTGGTGGTCACCAACACGCTGTATAACGGCAGCTACTTCAGCGAAATCCTCTCCCAGGCGGCAAAAAAGTTAGAAGACAATGGCCGCCAGCTTATCCTGATGGACGGCAAACACAGCGCCGATGAAGAGCGCGAGGCGATAGAGTTTCTGCTGGATTTACAGTGCGATGCGATAATTATCTATCCGCGCTTCCTGAGCACCGACGCCATGGACGAGATCATCGAACAGCACAAGCAGCCGATCATGGTGGTAAACCGCAAGCTCAGAAAACACCAAAGCCACTGCATCTGCTGCGACCACAAAGGCGCAAGCTTTAAGGCGACGACGCAGCTGATTGCACGCGGGCACCGGGATATTGCGTTTATCACCGGGTCGATGGACTCGCCAACCGCCATCGAACGTTTTTCCGGCTATAAAGAGGCGTTATCTGCGGCGGGGATCGCGCTTAATGAAAGGCTGGTCGCGCCAGGAAAATGGACGCCAGCCAGCGGCTTTGCCGCAGCAGAGCTGCTGCTGGGCAGCGGTTTTTCCTTCAGCGCGATAGTCGCCAGCAATGACGATATGGCCGTTGGCGCCATGAAGAAGCTTAATGAGCGCGGAGTATCGGTACCGGAAGACGTCTCGGTGATTGGCTTCGATGACATCCCCACCGCGCCGTTCCTCAGCCCGTCGCTGGCCAGCGTGAAAGATCCGGTCAGCGACATGATGGGGGAAGTGATTAACCGCCTGATCTCCATGCTGGACGGCGGTTATTTATCGCGGGACAACGTCTTTACTTCGGAGCTGCTGGTGCGGGATTCCGTCGGGGACGGGCCGCATATCCGATAGCTTATTTGTCGGATGACGCTGCGCTTATCCGACCTACGAACCGGGGTTGTGCTACTCGGCAACCTTAACGATCAGCTTGCCGAAGTTTTTACCCACCAGCAGGCCGCGGAACGCCTCAACGGCGTTTTCCAGGCCGTCGACGATATCTTCGCGGAACTGGATTTTACCTTCCCCAAGCCACTGGCTCATCTGCTTAAAGAACTCCGGATAACGGTCGCCGTAATCCATCGAAATAATAAATCCCTGCACGCGCATGCGCTTTTTGAGGATGGTGCCCATCAGCAGCGGCAGACGGTCCTCGGTGAAGGCGCTGTTCTGCCCGTTGTACTGGCTGATTACGCCGCAGACCGGCACGCGGGCGGAGGTGTTAAACAAAGGCAGTACCGCGTCAAAGACGGCCCCGCCGACGTTTTCGAAATAGACGTCAACGCCCTCCGGGCAGGCCTTTTTCAGCTGTTCCGCAAAATCCGGCGCCTTGTGGTCGATGCAGGCGTCGAACTTCAGCGTTTCGGTGACGTAACGGCACTTGTCCGCTCCGCCCGCTATCCCCACGATCCGCGCACCGCGCAGTTTAGCAACCTGGCCGACCACCGACCCCACCGCGCCGCTGGCGGCGGCGACAACCACCGTTTCGCCCGGCTGCGGGTTGCCGATGTCGGTCAGCCCCATATAGCCCGTGAAGCCCGGCATGCCTAACAGGCCCAGCGCATAGGACGGGTGATCCATGTCGGCATCAAGCTTCTGCAGGCCCTCGCCGTCGGAAAGCGCGTAGTCCTGCCAGCCGGTATAGGCCAGCACCAGGTCGCCCTGCTGGTAATCGGCATGTTCGGACTGCTCAACGCGGCAGACGGTGCCGCCGCACATTACGTCACCGATTTGCAGCGGCGCAGAGTAGGACTCGGCGTCATCCATGCGGCCGCGCATGTATGGGTCGAGGGACAGATAGAGGGTGCGCAGCAGCAGCTGGCCCTTCGCAGGCTGCGGAATTTTATCTTCCTGCAGGACGATATCTTCGCTGGTCGGCATGCCCTGCGGGCGTTTTGCCAGCACGAAGCGGCGGTTAGTCTGGGAAGTCTGGGCCATAATAATCTCCACGATCTGCGTTTGTTCAGTCTGTCCAGACTAGTCAAAAACGGGGAGCGGGGGCAGGAAAAACGTGCGGGATTAGATTCTGAGGGCGCTGAGCGACGCTGCGGAAACATTCGCAGACGATTAAACATGATCCACATCACACTTTTAAACTTAACCATAATCCTTATAATGCGGGAGGTGCATCCCGTATTTTTAATAATTTCATTAGGTTATTAAATACTTTTTCATTGAGTAACTAAGTGATGCTGTTTTCGCCATCGTTTAACGCATGGCCCACTACACTACTTAGTGAGGGAGACCCTGTTGCTCCCGCAAGGAAAATAAAGAGGATAATAATGTTAAAAAGGAAAAAGAAAGTCAGACCTATTAAGGTCAGCGACGTCACCATCATCGATGACGCGCGACTTAAAAAAGCCATCACCGCAGCCTCTCTGGGTAATGCGATGGAGTGGTTCGATTTCGGTGTGTATGGCTTTGTGGCCTACGCGCTCGGTAAGGTGTTCTTCCCGGACGCCAGCCCTAGCGTACAGATGATTGCCGCACTCGGTACGTTTTCCGTGCCGTTCCTGATCCGCCCGCTGGGTGGCCTGTTCTTCGGTATGCTCGGCGATAAGTACGGTCGTCAGAAAATCCTGTCGATCACCATCATCATCATGTCGCTGAGCACCTTCTGTATTGGTCTTATTCCGTCGTATGCCACGATCGGTATCTGGGCGCCAATCCTGTTGCTGCTTGCGAAAATGGCCCAGGGCTTCTCGGTCGGCGGTGAGTACACCGGCGCATCCATCTTCGTTGCAGAGTACTCCCCGGACCGTAAACGCGGCTTTATGGGCAGCTGGCTGGACTTCGGCTCTATTGCCGGGTTCGTCTGCGGCGCGGGCGTGGTGGTACTGATTACCGCCATTGTGGGTGAGGCGAACTTCCTTGAATGGGGCTGGCGTCTGCCGTTCTTCCTGGCGCTGCCGCTTGGGATCATTGGTCTCTATCTGCGTCATGCGCTGGAAGAAACTCCTGCGTTCCAGCAGCACATCGAGAAGCTTGAGCAGGGCGATAAAGAAGGCCTCGCCGAAGGCCCGAAAGTCTCGTTTAAAGAGATTGCGACCAAACACTGGCGCGCCCTGCTGACCTGTATCGGGATCGTTATCTCCACTAACGTGACCTACTACATGCTGCTCACCTATATGCCGAGCTACCTCTCCCACAACCTGCACTATTCGGAAGAGCACGGCGTACTGATTATTATCGCGATTATGATCGGCATGCTGTTCGTACAGCCGATGATTGGCCTGCTGAGCGACCGCTATGGCCGCCGTCCGTTTATCCTGATTGGTAGCGTGCTGCTGCTGCTGTGCTCCATTCCGGCGTTCATCATGATCAACAGCAACGTGCTGGGGCTGATTTTCGCGGGCCTGCTGCTGCTGGCGGTGATCCTCAACTGCTTTATCGGCGTCATGGCTTCAACCTTACCGGCCATGTTCCCGACGCACATTCGCTACAGCGCGCTGGCCAGCGCCTTTAACATCTCCGTGCTGGTTGCGGGTCTGACGCCGACGCTCGCCGCGTGGCTCGTGGAGTACACCGAGAATCTGATGATGCCGGCGTACTACCTGATGGTGATTGCCGTCATCGGTCTGGTTACCGGTCTGACCATGAAAGAGACCGCTAACAAGCCGCTGAAAGGGGCAACGCCTGCTGCCTCCGACATTGCAGAGGCGCGCGAAATCGTTCAGGAGCACCACGATAATATCGAGCAGAAAATCGAAGATATCGATCGTGAAATCGAAGAGCTTCAGGCTAAGCGTACCAATCTGGTCGATCAGCACCCGCGCATTAACGAGTAATCTCGCTAAACGCAACGCTACCAGCGCCGGGCCATCGCCCGGCGTTTTTCATTCCAGAAGCGCATTGGATATATCGTATACTTATAAGCAAAGTCGTATTTGGACTTTGTGAATAGCGCCAACTCCCCTAACGTATTCGCGTTGCAGAATAAAAAACCATAATAATTCTTCCGTTACGCAGGGTGCATCATGCAAAAAAAAGCGCTTCCGTTACTGCTGCTGGCAGCCTTGTCCGCCAGCGCCTTCGCCGCTACGCCACCGAATACCTTAATCGTTGCCCAGGGGCTGGATGATATCGTCAGCCTCGACCCCGCCGAAGCCAACGAGCTGTCCAGCATTCAGACCGTACCGAGCCTTTACCAGCGCCTGGTACAGGCTGACCGGGATGATCCGGCAAAGGTGAATCCCGTCCTGGCCGAAAGCTGGCAGGGCGACGCGGCCAACAAAAAACTTACTATTAAGCTGCGTCCGGATGCGAAGTTTTCCTCCGGCAACCCGCTGCGCCCGGAAGATGTCATTTTCTCTTATACCCGCGCGGTCACCCTGAACAAGTCGCCGGCGTTTATCCTCAACGTGCTTGGCTGGCAGCCGGACAACATCGCAGGGCAGCTGAAAAAAGTGGATGACCACACCCTTGAGCTGCACTGGACGGCGGACGTCAGCCCGGCGGTGGCGCTGAATATTCTCTCCACGCCAATCGCCTCCATCGTCGATGAAAAGGCCGTCGCGCCCAACGTCAAAGCCGGTGATTTTGGCAACGAGTGGCTGAAGATGCACTCCGCGGGCAGCGGCCCGTTTAAGATGCGCGTTTACCAGCCGCATCAGGCCATCGTGCTGGACGCCAACCCGACGTCCCCCGGCGATGCGCCAAAAGTTAAAAACATCATTATTAAAAACGTGCCTGACCCGGCGGCCCGCCGCCTGCTGATTCAGCAGGGTGACGCGGATATCGCCCGCGATCTGGGTGCGGATCAGACCAGCGCGCTGGAAGGTAAACCTGGCGTGAAAGTGCTGAGCATTCCCTCTGCCGAACAGAACTACATGGTGTTCAACGTGGGCAACAATGCTAACCCGCTGCTGAAGAACCCGGCGCTGTGGGAAGCGGCTCGCTACCTGGTTGACTACCAGGGCATCACCAAAGATCTGCTCAAAGGCCAGTATTTCATCCACCAGAGCTTCCTGCCGGTCGGCTTTGCCGGCGCGCTGGACAACAACCCGTTCAAATTCGATCCGGCGAAAGCAAAAGAAATCCTCGCCAAAGCGGGCATTAAAGACGCCCACTTTACGCTGGACGTGGAGAACAAAGCGCCGTTCATCACCATCGCCCAGTCCATGCAGGCGAGCTTCGCCCAGGGCGGCGTGAAGGTGGATCTGCTGCCCGCGGCGGGAAGCCAGGTCTACGCCCGCGTGCGGGCTAAGCAGCACCAGGCCGCTATTCGCCTGTGGATCCCCGACTACTTCGACGCGCATTCGAACGCCAGCGCCTTCGCGTTTAACGACGGCAAAGCAAGTACCGTGGCGGGCCTCAACGGCTGGCAGACCCCGGAGCTGAACAAGCAAACCCTGGCGGCGGTAGCCGAAGCCGACCCGGCTAAGCGCCTGGACCTGTACAAGAAAATGCAGGAAGAGCTGCAGCACAGCTCGCCGTATGTGTTTGTCGATCAGGGCAAAACGCAGATTGTGGTGCGGGATAACGTGAAGGGCTACCAGCAGGGGCTGAATGCGGACATGGTTTATTACGACCGCGTGAGCAAATAAGCTGAATTAACCCTCACCCCGGCCCTCTCCCTGAAAGGGAGAGGGGGAAAAACAAACTCGATCCAGTCCCCTCGCCCCTTCGGGGAGAGGGTTAGGGTGAGGGGCAAACACAATAACCAAGAGTTTCTCATGCCCTACTTTTTAGCCCGCGGCCCGCTGCTGACCCTGTTGCAGGGCCTGTTCACCCTGGCGCTGACGCTGGTTGGCCTGCTGCTGATCGCTTTTGCGCTCTCTGCCCTGTCCCCCGTTGACCGCGTTTTGCAGATCGTGGGCGATCACGCGAGCCAGGCGACCTACGACCAGGTGCGCCACCAGCTGGGTCTGGACCAGCCCCTTCCCGTGCAGTTCTGGCACTACGTCACCCAGCTCCTTCACGGTGACTTAGGAACGGCCAGCGCGACCGGGCAGCCGGTATTACAGGACTTGCTTTCCGTCTTCCCCGCTACGCTTGAGCTTGCCACCCTGGCGCTGATCGTCGGCAGCGTGCTGGGGGTTATCTTTGGCGTCCTTTGCGCCCGGTTTGTCGGTTCACCGTGGGACCTGGCCGTTCGCACCTTCACGCTGCTGGGCAACTCGGTGCCGATTTTCTGGCTCGGCCTGCTGATGCTGGCGCTGTTCTACGCTCGCCTGCAGTGGAGCGCGGGGCCTGGACGGCTGGACGATATCTACCAGTACAGCGTGGAGGCGAAAACCGGCTTCGTGCTGATTGATACCTGGCTTTCCGGCGACCGCGACGCCTTCTATAACGCCATTAATCACCTTGTGCTGCCGGTGCTGCTGCTGGCCTATTACTCCCTTGCCAGCATCACCCGCCTGACGCGCACCGCCTGCCTGAGCGAGATGAACAAAGAGTACATCACCCTTGCTCGCGCCAAAGGTGCCGGGGAGATGGCAATACTGGTGCGTCACGTACTGCCCAACATCAGGGGCACGCTGTTTACGGTGATTGCGCTGGCCTATACCTCCATGCTGGAAGGGGCGGTACTCACCGAAACGGTCTTCTCCTGGCCGGGCATCGGGCGGTATCTGACCACCGCGCTGTTTGCGGGCGACACTACCGCCATTATGGGCGGCACGCTGCTGATCGGCGTGGCGTTCGTCATTATCAACAATCTGACTGACGTGCTGGTGCGTGTCACCGATCCGAGGGTGCGCTGATGCCGTCTTATCTTTTTTTGCGCCGCATGCTGCGCTCGCCCGCCGCTCTGTGCGGCCTGATTATTATTTCTCTTCTGCTGCTGTCGGCCCTTTTCGCCCCGCTGCTCGCGCCGTTCGATCCTAACTGGCAGGATGCAGCCGCGCGCCTGCAGGCGCCGGACGCTCAGCACTGGCTTGGTACGGACAGCTACGGGCGAGACCTGCTGTCGCGCCTGCTCTACGGTTCCCGCCCCGCGCTTGGCCTGGTGCTGCTGGTCACCGTCATTACCCTGCCCGTCGGCCTGCTGATCGGTATTTTATCGGGCTATTACGGCGGCTGGCTGGAGCGGGTGCTGATGCGCTTTACCGACGTCGTGATGTCGATGCCGCGCCTGATTCTGGCCTTTGCTTTTGTGGCCATGCTAGGGCCGGGCCTGGTGAACGGCGCGCTGGCTCTGGCGCTGACCACCTGGCCCGCCTACGCTCGTCAGGCGCGCAGTGAAATTCAGCGCCTGCGCCACAGCGACTATCTGGCCGCCGCCGAAATGATGGGCATTCGCGGCCTGCGGCTGCTGGCGGGCCATATACTGCCGCTGTGCCTGCCTTCCGCCATCGTACGTCTGGCGCTGGATCTGGCGGGTATTATTCTCGCCGCTGCCGGTCTGGGCTTTCTGGGCCTGGGCGCAAGACCCCCGATGGCGGAATGGGGGGCGATGATCGCCGACGGCATGCAGGTAATTTTCGACCAGTGGTGGATTGCGGCAATCCCGGGCACCGCCATTCTGATTAGCAGCCTGGCGTTTAACCTGCTGGGCGATGGACTACGCGACGTGCTGGAGCCGGGCCATGACTGAAAATCGTATTGAAGTAAGCGGCCTGAATATCGACTATCCAGCCGCGCGGGTGGTGAACAACCTGTCGTTTACGCTGGGCAACGAACGTCTGGCGCTGGTGGGTGAATCCGGCTCGGGCAAATCCATGACGGCCAGAGCGCTGATGGGCCTGGTGCGCAAGCCGGGCAAGGTCAGCGCCGACCGCCTGAGCGTGCTCGACAATGACCTGCTGACGATAAAAAACCGCGGCTGGCAGCAGCTGCGTGGCAACGACATCGCAATGGTGCTTCAGGATCCCCGCTACGCGCTGAACCCGGTTAAAAACGTTGCGCAGCAGATTGACGAAGCGCTTAGCCTGCATCAGAAGCTCTCTTCAGCCCAGCGGCGCGAGCGCATTCGCGAAGCTATTCACGCCGTGGGTTTGCAGGATAACGTGCTGTCCCGCTACCCGGCGGAGCTTTCCGGCGGCATGGGCCAGCGCGTGATGATTGCCATCGCGCTGGTGAATAATCCGAAGGTACTGATTGCCGATGAGCCAACGTCGGCGCTGGACGCCCGCCTGCGCAACCAGATCCTCGAGCTGCTCGTGGAGCAATGCGAACAAAGACAAATGGCGATGCTGCTGATAAGCCACGATCTGCCGCTGGTGGCCCAGCACTGCCAGCGCGTGCTGGTAATGTATCAGGGCCAGAAAGTGGATGAGATGGCGGCTAACGCGCTGGCAACCGCCACGCATCCCTATACCCGCACGCTGTGGACCTGCCGCCCGGATGCCACCACCTACGGCACCATGCTGCCCACGCTGGATCGTAATCAGAATTTACAGGGAGAGGCCCATGGCAATCGTTGAGGTCAGCAATCTGAACGTGCAGTTCGCAGGTAAAACCGCCGTCAGCGCGGCCAGCTTTGCGATTAACGAAGGTGAGACGTTCAGCCTGATTGGCGCATCCGGCTGCGGGAAATCAACAATCCTGCGCGTGCTCGCAGGCCTGCAGCGGGAATGGTCAGGAGAGATTCGGCTTCTGCAACAAAACATCAGGCCCGGCGCGCGCTTTCAGGGCGATCTGCGCCGCAACGTGCAGATGGTTTTTCAGGATCCCTACGCCTCCCTCCATCCCAACCATACAATTTACCGCACGCTTGCGGAGCCGCTGGCTATTCATCGGGAAGCGCAAATCCCCGAGCGGGTCGCAGAGGCGCTGATGCAGGTAGGCTTACCGGCTGACGCCGCGAAACGCTATCCGCATCAGCTTTCCGGCGGCCAGCGCCAGCGCGTGGCGATTGCCCGTGCGCTGCTGCTGCGGCCAAAAATTCTGCTGCTTGATGAACCGACTTCGGCGCTGGATATGTCCGTGCAGGCGGAAATCCTCAACCTGCTTAACCGCCTGAAACAGCAGTCCGGCATGACCTATCTGCTGGTGAGCCATGATGCCGACGTCATTGCGCATATGTCCGACCGCGCGGCCTTTATGGCCGGTGGCGCTATCCAGCACGAGTACGATCGTGCGGCACTTGTTCGCGGCGAGCATAGAATGGACGCGGCTTAAGCACTATTCTGGCGCAGTTGCACCGGCACGGTGCCTGCTCCTGTTTTCGCGCTATCTTGCCCCTCCGCCCTCCAGCAGGAAAATGCGCAAAATGTAATCCCGCGTGATTAATTATTGCGCACCTCCAGTTTCGCTGAGTGGTTTATCCTGATTTCACTCAGGGACGGCGAAGTGGCGTATTCCCTGCAATACTCAATATGTGTATCGCGTGATACGCCACTCCCAGGAGCACATTTTGAACAGGTTACCTTCCAGCGCCTCGGCTCTTGCCTGCACGGCGCACGCACTGAACATCATCGAAAAGAAGTCGCTTAGTCACGAGGAGATGAAGGCGCTAAACCGAGAGGTTATCGACAGTTTCCAGCAGCACGTCAATCCGGGTTTTCTTGAGTACCGCAAGTCAGTAACCGCCGGCGGGGATTACGGAGCCGTAGAGTGGCAGGCGAGCAGTCTGAATACGCTTTTCGACACCCAGGGTAAGGAGTATCTCGATTGCCTGGGTGGATTCGGTATTTTTAACGTGGGGCACCGTAATCCAACAGTGGTATCCGCCGTACAGCATCAGCTTGAAAAACAACCCCTGCACAGTCAGGAGCTGCTCGACCCCTTACGAGCAATGCTTGCTAAAACCCTTGCGACCCTCACCCCGGGTAAACTGAAATACAGCTTCTTTAGCAACAGCGGCACGGAATCAGTTGAAGCGGCCATTAAGCTCGCTAAGGCATACCAGTCGCCACGTGGGAAATTTACCTTTATCGCCGCCAGCGGTGCGTTTCACGGTAAATCTCTCGGCGCGCTGTCCGCCACGGCTAAATCGACCTTCCGCAAACCTTTTATGCCGCTATTACCGGGCTTCCGTCATGTCCCGTTTGGCAATATCGACGCGATGCGCACCATGCTCCACGAATGCCGCAAAACCGGTGATGATGTGGCAGCCGTTATGCTGGAACCCATCCAGGGCGAAGGCGGCGTCATTCTGCCACCGGCGGGCTATCTGCCTGCGGTTCGTAAACTTTGCGATGAGTTCGGCGCGCTGCTGATCTTTGACGAAGTGCAGACCGGCATGGGCCGCACCGGCAAGATGTTCGCCTGCGAGCATGAAAACGTGCAGCCGGATATCCTGTGCCTGGCGAAAGCGCTCGGCGGCGGCGTCATGCCCATCGGCGCAACCGTTGCGACAGAAGAAGTTTTCTCCGTGCTGTTTGATAATCCTTTCCTGCACACCACGACCTTTGGCGGCAATCCGCTGGCCTGCGCGGCGGCCCTCGCCACCATTCATGTTTTGCTTGAGCAGAACCTTCCCGCTCAGGCACAGCAGAAAGGCCAGATGCTGGTCGATGGCTTCCAGGCCCTCGCCCGCGAGTTCCCGGATAAGGTGGTGGAAGGACGTGGACAGGGGCTGCTGATAGCCATTGAGTTCTGCGACAACGAAACGGGCTATAGCTTTGCCAGCGAAATGTTCCGCCAGCAGGTGCTGGTCGCCGGGACGCTCAATAACTCGAAGACGATTCGGGTCGAGCCACCGCTGACCATCACCCCCGAGCAGTGTGAGCATGTGCTTAGCTGTGCGAGGAAGGCGCTTGAGGGAATGCGTCCCAGAATAGCAAATATTAACTATGCTAAGATCTGTTAAGCGAAACTCTCAGCATTAATAAATGCTGAGAGTATTTTTATTTATTCAAGACTCCGACTTCTGATTGATGGCATTCTTTACACTTTCAAATAATACCTCAACGCTGATATATTCCAGCGGCCTCGACTGTGTACGATCAAAAGCTAATTCATTGAAATCAGATGCATAAATAACAGTATGTAAATCAGGGTCTTGCTGAGGCTCGCAACCATTTTTTCTTCTGCAAACAAACAAGCTTACCGTTTTAACCCCTAACGCAGTTGAAATATGTAGCGTACCTGTATCCGGAGTGACTAAGACATCTACATTATTAACAGCATTTGCCAGCTCAATTAAAGTTGTTTTCCCTATATGGTTAACAACATCTTTATGGATACTGGGCTCCAGACCTGATAGAAAAGCTTCCCCTAAAGATGTTTCCGTAGGTGCGCCAAACAAATAAAATTCACATAAAGGAAAAATGTCTTTTATCTTTTTAGTTAGCTCGGTAATACTATTAACAGGTAAGTAGCGATTAGGCTTTGAGGCACCAAGTTGATACCCCACCCTTAAAACATGTTCGTTCTTTTGTGGTGCTTTTATCTCAGCCGGAAAAAACATTTTGCTACCTGTAATTTCACAACCGAGTTTTTCCACGAGAGACAAGTTATTTATAACTGGTGGTTTATCAACGTCGAGCACATAGTCATCACACAGAGAAAACAGCTTTTTTACATCATTATTAAAATAATGCTTCACTATATACCTGCACCCAGAAAAAACTGCCAACATGATGTCATATGGAGTTCGAGAATGGAATATGATGGCAATTTCCGGTTGAAAGTTTTTTATCTTCCAATATGCTTTAAAAATATCAGAAGTTTTGTTATCCATGTAAACCACATCATCAATAAAATGACTCTTACCAATAAGACCTTTATTTTTCGGATTAATTACCGCTACAATCTTCGCGTCCGGATAGCGGTCTCGCAATGAGCGAATCGCTGGAGTACAAAACAAAAAATCCCCCAGCAGCTTATTAGAGATAATTAAGATTCGTTTGAAAGCAATCTCGTTGATGAAAGCATCGTTTTTATTATAATTGATGCGCTTAAATAAGCTAAGCACATAACCTAATATTTTCATACGAAATGCTGAAAAAGACATTATTTCCCCTCACGCCACGGCAGAAGGGGAGTTTACTAGACTATCTGTCAGGAATCACTACAGAGTATTTAGAATGCACACATCCGCATCACCCCGGCAATAACCCCACAAAGCTCCGCTTCTTGCGTGGTTCGGACATCATGTCGTCCAGCTTCTCCACGCAGTCGAGGTAGTGCGGGGTTTTCTTGTGTGCCAGTACCGCCTCGTCGTTCTGGTAGGCCTCGTAGATAAAGAACCGCGTTGCCACCTCCGGGTCCTGCAAAACGTCGAAGCGCAGGTTACCCGGCTCTTTGATCGAGCCTTCGTGGTTGGCGCGGAACACCTCCAGAAACTCATCCACGCGTTCGGGTTTGATATTGATTTCCACCAGCGTCACGTTCATGCCTTATCTCCCTGATGTTTTTCATCCAGCCAGAACTGGTAAGCCTCGCGGGATGACATATTCTCATGCACCACTTTCTTCACCGCTTTGAGCATGGCCAGCGGGGCTTCTGACTGGAAGATATTCCGCCCCATATCCACGCCGGACGCCCCCTGGTCTATCGCACGGAAGCACATCTCCAGCGCCTCCTGCTCCGGCAGCTTTTTGCCTCCGGCGATGACGATCGGCACCGGACAGCTCGCCGCCACCTTTTCAAAGCCTTCCTCAACAAAATAGGTTTTCACAAACTGCGCGCCTATTTCGGCGGCGATGCGGCTGGCGAGCGAGAAATAGCGGGCGTCTCTCGCCATCTCCTTGCCAACGCCCGTAACAGCAAGCGTGGGGATACCGTAGCGCGTCCCCTCGTCCACCAGCCTGATGATGTTGTTGATAGACTGGTGCTCATATTCGCTGCCGATATAAATCTGTGCCGCCACTGCGCAGGCGTTCAGACGCAGCGCGTCCTCCATCGTCACCGCCACGCTTTCACGGGACAGCTCGCTCAGAATTGAATTCCCCCCTGATGCGCGCAGTACAACGGGTTTATTGGTGGCTGGCGGCACAACGCTGCGCAAAATACCCCGGGTACACATCAATACATCGGTTTCTTCGAACAGAGGCGCGATGGATAAGTCGATGCGCTCAAGGCCGG
Organism: Dryocola clanedunensis; assembly: GCF_038405435.1. Taxonomy (GTDB): domain Bacteria; phylum Pseudomonadota; class Gammaproteobacteria; order Enterobacterales; family Enterobacteriaceae; genus Dryocola; species Dryocola clanedunensis_A. The sequence continues at coordinate 454,997 of NZ_JBBYHZ010000001.1, forward strand.
TGGTCGGCCCCTGGAAATAGCCGTGGTCGAAGGCCAGCATCACGGTGCGTCCGGTGTCGGGGTTGAAGATGCGGGCCAGCCGCGACTGCATTCCCCAGTCCAGCGCGCCGCTGCCCTTCAGGTAGAAGGCTTTATTCTCTTGCGGGCGGCCAATGCCGTAATCCTTGCCTTCTCTGATATCGTCTAAATCTGCCATTTGTTCCTCCCTCAGAAGTCGTATTTGCCGATGTTCTCTTTGGTGAATACCACGCGCTCCGGCAGCAGCACGATGCCGTTGCCTTTAGCTTCATACTGGTAGCCCTGCACGCTGTTTGGCTCGACTTTCAGCCTGCCGATTTTCGCCACGTCCACGCTGTCGCCGACGTTAAGATCGCCCTTTTTGATCATGGTATTTGCGACGTTGACCGCAATTTCACCTTGCTGAACGACATCCCACAGGCCGAAGGCTTTCACCGTGCCGCGCTCAACGTAAGGGCGCATGACGTTTGGCGTGCTGAAGCCAACTATCGCTACGTTGCTGCGCTTCAGGTTTTCAGCAGCCTGAGCGGCGGCAGGCAAAGCGTTGGCATCCGGCGCGATGATCGCATCCAGATCCGGGTAGGCTTTTAAGATCCCCTCGGCGGTTTGCAGGGATTTAGTGGCGTCGTTATAGCCAAACTGGGTAGTGACGATTTCCCACTGCGGATGCTCTTTGGCGATCTTCGCCTTCGCCTCTTTCACCCACTGGTTCTGGTCGGTCACCGTCGGGCTGGAGTAGAAAAACGCGACTTTAGCGGCAGGCTTAGTCACCTGTTTTTCCGCCATCTCCACCAGCATGCCGCCCAGCTGCTGCGGCGTGCCCTGGTTGATGTAGATGCTGCGGCATTCCGGTTTGGTGTCTGAATCCCACGTCAGCACTTTTACGCCGCGCTGCATGGCGCGCTTAAGGGCGGGGCACAGGCCGTCAGGCGATACCGCCGAAACGATAATCGCGCTATACCCCTGGTTGACGAAGTTGTTGATGAGCTGCACCTGGCCTGAAACGCTCGGCTCGGTCGGCCCGTCGTAGGTTACCGGTACGCCCAGATCTTTCCCGGCCTGCATCGCGCCGTTGCCGCCGCTGGTGAAGAAACCAACCCCGACAAGCTTAGGGATAAAGGCAATACGATCCGCGGCCTGGGCGGTAGCGGCCCCAAACGCCAGAGCCAGCGCGCTGAGCTGAAGTACGCGTTTTGCTGTCTGCTTCATATCAAACTCCCGTTAGTTTTCTGCTGCCGCGCAGGCGACGCCAGGTCGCCTGTAAGTATTCACGGTGTAGACTCACCGAACGACCAATGACCACCACAATCAGCAGCGCACCGGACAGCGCGCTCGATACCTGATTAGGGACCCCCGCCATCTGTAAACCCTGTTGCAGATACCCCACCAGCAGCGCGGCTAGTGCGGTACCCAGAATGGAACCGGAGCCGCCGTAGATATTCGCGCCGCCCAGCACCGCGGCGGTCAGCGCGGGCATCAGTAAATCGCGCCCCAGATCCGAACGCGCCGATCCGAAATAGGAGACCAGCACAACCGCCGCAATCGCCGACGCGAGGCCCACCATGCCGTATACGGCATACAGCGAACCGTTCACCGGCAGCGCCGCATATCTCGCCGCTCGCGGATTCTGGCCAATCAGGAAGATGTGGCGGCCAAAGCGGGCGCGATGCGTTATCAGCCAGAACAGCAGCGTGATGACGGCAAACATCACCAGCGGGACGGGCAGGCCGAACAGCGTGAGATTGGCGAAGTCAGTAAAGGCATCCGGGAAGCCGCCAATGCCCTCATAGCCCGTCGCCCCGGCCATGCCGGAGAGCAGCAGCGCCCCGCCGCCGTACAGATAGAGCGTGCCGAGCGTGATAACCAGCGGGCTGATACCGGTATAGTGAATAAGCGCGGCGTTAAACAGGCCGCACAGCAGGCCAACGGCAAGGGTGAGGATCACCGCCAGGGAGATGGGCAGGCCAGCCTGTAACATCACGCCCAGCGCAATAGCACACAGGCCAATCGTCGACCCCAGCGAGATATCAATGCCGCCGCTGATAATCACTAAGGTCAGCGGCAGCGCGACTATGCCAATGCAGATAAAATCGCTGGTGCTGAACAGCAGCGTGTTGATATCCAGCATGCGCGGGTTTATCGCGCCAAACAGCAGGATCTCCGCCACCAGAATCAGCAGCAGCGCGACTTCCCAGTTGAGTTTCAGCTTGCTCATTCAGGCCACGTCCTTCTTTTTACGGGGGAAGGGTTTGACGTTTTTCGCCCCCGGCAACGGGGGAACAAAACGGCTGTATTTCTGCGCCCGCTGGTGACGAGCCAGCGCCTGACGCAGCCGCCCATCCAGCACCAGCACGCCGAGCAGGACCAGGCCGGCGATAAAATCATTCCACCAGGCCGGGAGCTTAAACAGCACCAGCACGGTGTCGATCTGCGTGAGGAAAAAAGCGCCCAGAAACGCGCCGATTACCGTGCCCGTTCCGCCGAGCAGGGAGATGCCGCCCAGCACGCAGGCGGCGATGGCCTTCATCTCCAGCCCGCTGCCCGTCTGGTTGGGCACAAAGCCAATCTGCGAAGCGAAGATAATCCCGGCGATAGCGGCGAGCATGCCGTTGAAGGTAAAGGCCAGAAGGCGGGTCCGGTTAACCGCCACGCCAAGCTGACGGGCGGCGGCAAGGTTATCGCCGACGGCGTAGAAATCGCGTCCGAATGCCGTTCTCGCCAGCATCCACGCCGCCACCGCCGCCAATCCAAGTACGACAAGCCCCAGCGGCGATACGCCGAACGCCAGCGGTTCTGAAAGGGATTTCAGGCTCGCGGGCAATCCTTCAATCCACTTACCGCCCGTCCACAGCAACATCCCGCCGCGATAAAGCCCGAGCGTGCCAAGCGTGGCGACAATGGCCGGAATACGCAGCCAGACCACCAGCACGCCGTTGAAGAAGCCCGCCGCAGCGCCAACCGCCAGGGCGAACAGCATCGCCACGGGAAGGCTATAGCCGCCGTTTAACGCCATGCCGACCGCGATGGCGCACAGGCCTACCGTCGAGCCAACGGAAACATCGATATTGCGCGTCAGCATCACCATTGAAGCGCCGACGGCAAGCAGGATCAGGATCTGCGAGCTGGTGAAAATCATGCTTAGGGTTTGCAGGCTGAAGTAGCTATGGTTCAGCCCCACCAGTACGGCGAACAGCGCCAGAATGGCGAGCAGCGCGCTCAGCTCCCGGTTTTTTAGCAGCTTTCTCATGCGTGACCTCCGCCAAACGCCATGCTCATCATGCGATCGACACTGATGGCGGACTTGTGCAGCTCGCCGTTCATCGCCCCCTGATGCATGATCAGCACCCGGTCCGCCAGCCCGATAAACTCGTCCAGATCGCTTGAGATCATCAGCACCGCCACGTTTTGCGCCGCCACGCTTTTAATCAGCTGGTAGATATCGGCCCGCGCCGCCACGTCCACGCCGCGCGTTGGTTCATCGACGATCAGCAGTAAAGGGTTTGCTTCCAGACAGCGCGCCAGCAGGACTTTTTGCTGGTTGCCGCCGGAAAGCGTGCGTACGGTTTGCTCGGCGTTATTCAGCTTGATGCCCAGCGCGCGGTGATACCGCTCCACCACCGCCGCCTCACGTTTGCTCTGCTGCCACAGGCTGGGGTCGTTCAGCGCTACGGTGTTCCAGCGGATCGGCGCATCGAGGAAAAGGCCGGAAACCTGGCGATCTTCCGGCAGATAGATGAGGCCGCGATCGAGGCGCGATTTTGTACGATCGCCGCTGATTTCCCGGTTTTCGAGATAGATCCGTCCGCCGCGTACCGGTCTTAATCCGTAAAGCGTCTCGGCCAGTTCGGTTCGTCCCGATCCCACTAATCCGGCAAGGCCCACGATCTCACCGGCATACAATTCAAAATTCAGATCGATAAAGCCTTCCCCGGTCAGCTCTTCTACCCGCATGACGGGAAAGTCCTGCGGCTCGGTGCGGCGATTGCCCGGCAGCGCCAGCCAAAGCTTTTGCGTTTCGCTAAGCGTGTGCTGCCGGTTAACCGGCGTCATCGCATTGATCAGCTGCTCGTCCAGCAGCCGGGAAGTCTCGCCATGCAGCACCACCGCCCCGTCGCGCATCACCGAAATGTGGCTGGCGAGCCTGCGGATCTCCGGCAGCTTGTGGGAGATAAAAACGATGCCGACGCCCAGATCCTGCAACGCGCGGATCTGGCGGAACAGCCGCTCGGTTTCGCCAGGCGTCAGGGAAGCCGTCGGCTCATCGAGGATCAGGATCTTCGCCTCGCGCATCAGCCCACGCAGGATCTCCACCATCTGCTGATCCGCAACTTCCAGCGTGCTGGCCGTGGCGTGTAGCGGGATCTGGCATTCAAGCTGCCGCATTTTTTCCCGCAGCCGGTTTTCCTGGTCAGTACTGCGGGGCAGACGAAAAAGGATATTTTCGCGCACGGTAAGGTTTGGGAAGAGCATTGGCTCCTGCGGCACCAGATAGATGCCCAGCTCATGGGCCTGCCCCGGCGTTAAGCGCGCAAACTGCCTGCCATTAATTTTCAGTTCACCGCGATCCGGCGTTTCAACGCCTGCGATTATCTTCATTAACGTCGATTTCCCCGCCCCGTTGCCGCCAAGCAAAGCGTGGACCTGCCCGGCATAAAGAGCAAAATCAATATCTTTCAGGACGCTCACGCCGGAAAACTGCTTGCTGATACGGCAGGCTTCCAGCACGGGGGAGATATCAGGCATCTTCACTCCACAATTGAACAAAAGAGAAATCACGTTAATAATGTTCAAAAGCGTAGACGCCGATATATGTTTACAACCGGGCAGCGATCACAAATTTTTTAAATAGATCGGCTAAAACGTCTGCATCACTAAATGATCTTTTTGCCGTGCGCTTCACATTTTCGCCCCCGGCAACTTCGAACATATGATCTAAATTTGAATAAGAGTTCACCTATGAGCGATAAACGAGCAGAAGAAGGACGTCTTGCCGGGCTGCCGATGGCAGAAGAGGAGCTCCTCGCCAGGGTGGCCTGGTCCTACTACCACGACGGACTGACGCAGAACGATATCGGCGAGCGGCTTGGTCTGCCGCGCCTGAAGATTTCCCGGCTGCTGGAAAAAGGCCGCCAGTGCGGGGTGATCCGCGTGCAGATCAACTCGCGCTTCGAGGGTTGCCTGGCGCTGGAAACAGAATTACAGCAGCGGTTCGGCCTGAAGATCGCCCGGGTGCTGCCCGCGCTGAACACCCCGGCGATGAATACGCGTCTGGGGATCGGCGCTGCGCAGTCGCTGATGGGCGTGCTGGAGCAGGGGCAGATGCTGGCGGTCGGCTTCGGCGAGGCCACCATGAGCTGTTTGCAGCACCTTAGCGGCTTTATCGGCTCGCAGCAGATCCGCCTGGTCACGCTTTCCGGCGGCGTCGGGCCGTATATGACCGGTATCGGCCAGCTCGATGCGGCCTGTAGCGTGAGCATGATCCCCGCCCCCCTGCGCGTGTCGTCACCCCAGGTGGCAGAAATATTAAGAATGGAGTCGAGCGTGCGGGATGTGATCCTCGCCGCGACGGCGGCTGAGGTGGCGGTTGTCGGCATCGGTGCTATCAATCAGAAGCGCGATGCCACGATTCTGCGCTCCGGTTATATCAGCGAAGGAGAGCAGCTGATGTACGCCCGAAAAGGGGCGGTGGGCGATATCCTGGGCTATTTCCTGCAGGCGGACGGCGAACTGGTGGAAGGGCTGGAAATCCACCGAGAGTTACTGGGCGTGACGCTGGATGACCTCTCGCACCTGCCGACTATCGTTGGCGTGGCGGGCGGCCTCTACAAGGCGGAAGCCATTTATGCCGCGCTGAAAGGCCAGCGTATCAACGGCCTGGTGACGGAAGAAGAGACCGCGCGGGCGGTACTGGCACTGGCGGGCTGACACCGGCTCGTCGCCAGCCGCGCTCACATGAGGAATGGCGATGAGTTACCTACTTGCGTTAGACGCCGGAACGGGAAGCATCCGGGCCGTTATCTTTGATACGTCGGGCCACCAGATTGCCGTCGGCCAGGCCGAATGGAAGCACCTGAGCGTTGCCGATGTCCCCGGCTCGATGGAGTTCGACCTTGAAACGAACTGGCTGCTCGCCTGCCGCTGCATCCGGGAAGCGCTGCAAAAAGCCCACCTGCCGCCGGGGGCCATCAGCGCCCTCGCCTGCTGTTCGATGCGCGAAGGCATCGTGCTTTACGACCGCAACGGCGATCCTATCTGGGCCTGCGCCAACGTCGATGCCCGGGCCAGCCGTGAAGTCGCCGAACTCAAAGAAATTCATGACTATCAGTTTGAATCCGAGGTGTATCACGTCTCCGGCCAGACGCTGGCGCTGAGCGCCATGCCACGCCTGCTGTGGCTTGCGCACCACCGGCCGGACATCTACCGCAAAGCGGCAACCATCACGATGATCAGCGACTGGCTGGCGGCGAAGCTTTCCGGCGAGCTGGCGGTAGACCCTTCCAACGCGGGCACCACCGGCATGCTGGATCTGGCGACCCGCGACTGGCGGCCCGCGCTGCTGGACATGGCCGGGCTGCGGGCGGATATCCTCTCGCCGGTTAAGGAAACGGGCAGCGTACTGGGCGGCGTAACGCAGGAGGCGGCGCAGCTTAGCGGGCTTCTGCCCGGCACGCCGGTAGTGATGGGCGGCGGCGACGTTCAGCTTGGCTGCCTGGGGCTTGGCGTAGTGCGCGCCGGGCAGACGGCGGTGCTGGGAGGAACGTTCTGGCAGCAGGTCGTCAATCTTCCGGCGATTAAGACCGATCCGGAGATGAACATCCGCGTGAACCCGCACGTCATCAGCAATATGGTGCAGGCGGAATCCATCAGCTTCTTTACCGGCCTGACGATGCGCTGGTTCCGGGACGCCTTCTGCGCCGAGGAAAAGCTGCTGGCAGAAAGGCTGGGCGTGGATACCTACGCGCTGCTTGAGGATATGGCGGCCCGCGTGCCCGCAGGCTCCCACGGCGTGATGCCGATTTTCTCTGACGCGATGCACTTCAAACAGTGGTACCACGCCGCGCCGTCGTTTATTAACCTCTCTATCGACCCGGAAAAATGCAATAAAGCGACGCTGTTCCGCGCGCTGGAGGAGAACGCCGCGATTGTGTCGGCCTGCAATCTTGAACAGATTTCTGGCTTCTCAGGGGTGGCGTTTGAATCGCTGGTCTTTGCGGGCGGCGGCTCGAAAGGTGCGCTGTGGAGCCAGATTTTAAGCGATGTAACCGGGTTGCCGGTGCGCGTTCCTGTAGTAAAAGAAGCGACGGCGTTAGGCTGCGCGATTGCGGCGGGCGTAGGGGCCGGGCTGTTTAACGATATGGCCGAAACCGGCGAACGGCTGGTGAAATGGCAGCGGGAGTTCACGCCGAACGTGGCGCACCGTGAGCTGTATGACGAGATGAAAAGGAAGTGGATTAAGGTCTACGCCGACCAGTTAACGCTGGTAGATAGCGGATTAACTACGTCGATGTGGCAGGCTCCGGGATTAGACAGGAAAAAATAAAGGTGAATGACGCTGCCGCTTACCTGCCCTACCGTAGGTCGGATAAGCGCAGCGTCATCCGACGCAATCAGCCCGAGCGCTTCATCATCAGCCAGAGGCTGAGCAGGAAGAAGCTGGCGCTTGGCAGCAGCGCGCCAAGGATTGGCGGGATGTTGTACACCAGGCTAAGCGGCCCGAAGATCTGATCGAGAACGTAGAACACGAAGCCAAAGCTGATGCCCGTCACCACTCGCACGCCCATCGGCACGCTTCGCAGCGGCCCGAAGATAAACGACAGCGCCATCAGCATCATCACCGCTACCGACAGCGGGGCAAAAATTTTGCTCCACATGTTCAGCTGGTAACGCCCGGCATCCTGCCCGCTCGACTTAAGATACTTCACGTAATTATGCAGGCCGCTTATCGACAGCGCGTCGGGATCCAGCGCTACTACGCCCAGCTTGTCCGGCGTGAGGTTGGTTTTCCATTCGCCGCTCAGCGTCTGGGAGCCTGTTATCTGCTTTGGATCCGTCAGGTTGGATTCATTCACCTGCGACAGGCGCCAGACCTTGTGCTCCGAATCGTACTTCGCGGAGGCGGCATAGCGCACGTTTTGCAGGCGGCGCTGGTCGTTAAAGCCGTAAATGCTGATACCCGCCAGCTCGTTGTCGCCCTTTACGCGTTCGATGTAGACAAAGTTTTTACCGTCTTTCGCCCACAGCCCCTGCTGGGTTGTCAGCAATGAACCGCCGTACATCTGCTGCGCGCGATAGTTACGGGCCATCTGCTCACCCTGCGGGGCGACCCATTCGCCAATCGCCATGGTCAGCAGCACCAGCGGAATAGCGGTTTTCATCACCGAGAGTGCTATCTGCATGCGTGTGAAGCCGGAAGCCTGCATGACCACCAGCTCGCTGCGCTGTGCCAGCATCCCCAGCCCCAGCAGCGCGCCCAACAGGGCCGCCATCGGGAAGAAGATCTGAATATCTTTCGGCACGCTGAGCAGGGTATAGACGCCTGCGCCTAAGGCGGAATAAGCTCCCTGCCCCGCCTTCTTGAGCTGATCGACAAACTTGATGATGCCGGACAGCGACACCAGCATGAAAAGCGTCATCATGATGGTGGTGAAAATGGTTTTACCGATGTAACGGTCGAGTACGCCAAACATTATGCCGCTCCCTTTTTACCGAAGCCCGCACGCAGTTTGCGCATCGGGACCGTATCCCAGATGTTCAGCACAACGGCGATGACGAAGTAGATCAGGTTCACCAGCCACATCCAGATGAACGGGTCGATTTTACCCTTCACGGCATTCGACTTTAGCGACGTCTGCAACAGGAAAAACACCAGATACAGCAGCATGGCGGGCAGCATCGACAGCACGCGGCCCTGGCGCGGGTTAACTACGCTGAGCGGAACGACCATCAGCGCCATGATAAACACGGTCAGCACCAGCGTGATGCGCCAGTGCAGCTCGGCGCGGGCGTTCGGCTTGTCAGACTGCCACAGCGTTTTCATGTCCATCTGGCTGGCATCGTCCGGGTCCAGCGCAACGGCCTGATGGCCGACGATCGCCTGATAGTCTTTAAAGTCGGTAATGCGGAAATCACGCAGCAGCGCGGTCCCTTCAAAGCGGGTACCGGTATTGAGCGTCACAACCTGAGAACCGTCCGGGCGCTGGGAGAGATGGCCGGAATCAGCCACTACCACTGAAGGACGTGCGTTGCCCTTAGGACGTAGCTGGGCGAGGAACACCTCTTTAAAACTGGAGCCCGCAACGCTTTCGATAAACAGCACGGAGTTGCCGTCCGTCGCCTGCTGGAACTGGCCCTGGGCCAGCGCCGCCATGCCGGGGTTCGCTTTGGCTTCCGCCAGCACTTCATCCTGGTGCAGAGAAGACCAGGGCCCCAGCCACATGACGTTGACCGCCGCCACCACGCCCGTAAAGAGTGCGAGGATCATCGCGGCTTTGACCAGCACGGCTTTACTCAGACCACAGGCATGCATTACCGTGATTTCGCTTTCGGTATAGAGCTTGCCGAGCGTCATCAATAGCCCTAAAAACAGGCTCAGAGGCAGAATTAGCTGCGCCATTTCGGGCACACCTAAGCCTAATAAGGAAAGAACGAGGTTTGTCGGGATATCGCCGTCAACGGCCGCACCGAGGATCCTGACCAGCTTCTGACAAAAGAAGATCAGCAGCAGGATAAAGAGGATCGCCAGTTGGCTCTTGAGCGTCTCCCGAACCAGATATCTTATGATAATCACATTAAGTACGCCTGTGAAAACGAGTCTTTTTGCAGGAAAATCGCTTGTTTCATCGCTTATACGTCATTTATTCTCTTGAGTCGTCGAAAACATCGCTAAGATTAAACAGCCCGGCGCTATGATGCCACAGGGTGTTTTAACTGACGTTGCCGAAACCGTACAAAAACATTCGTTAAGATTAACACGAAGTCATCGCAATAGCGGATCTGTGTTACGAGAGCTTGCAATTCTAGCCGTAGCCACCGCCGTTGTCTTTAAGATTCAGGAGCGTAGTGCATGGAGTTCAGTGTAAAAAGCGGTAGCCCAGAGAAACAGCGCAGTGCCTGCATCGTTGTGGGTGTCTTTGAACCGCGTCGCCTGTCCCCGGTCGCCGAACAACTCGATAAAATCAGCGATGGCTACATCAGCGCCCTGTTGCGCCGTGGTGAGCTTGAGGGAAAAGCAGGCCAGACTTTATTGCTTCACCACGTTCCGAACGTGCTTTCCGAGCGTATTCTGCTCATCGGATGTGGCAAAGAGCGCGAACTGGATGAACGTCAGTATAAGCAGGTTATCCAGAAAACTATCAATACGCTCAACGATACCGGCTCCATGGAAGCAGTGTGTTTCCTGACCGAGCTGCACGTTAAGGGCCGGAATACTTACTGGAAAGTGCGCCAGGCGGTAGAAACGGCGAAAGAGTCGCTTTACTGCTTCGATCAGCTGAAAACCAATAAAAGTGAGCCGCGCCGTCCGCTGCGTAAAATGGTCTTTAACGTGCCAACGCGCCGTGAGCTGACCAGCGGCGAGCGCGCCATCCAGCACGGCCTGGCTATCGCTTCAGGCATCAAAGCAGCAAAAGATCTTGGCAATATGCCGCCAAACATCTGTAACGCGGCTTACCTCGCCTCTCAGGCACGCCAGCTGGCGGACTCTTTCAGCAAGAACGTTGTCACACGCGTGATTGGCGAACAGCAGATGAAAGAGCTGGGGATGCACTCCTACCTCGCGGTGGGCGACGGCTCCCAGAACGAATCCCTGATGTCGGTTATCGAATACAAAGGTAATAATTCACCGGATGCTCGCCCGATTGTGCTGGTTGGCAAAGGGCTGACGTTCGACTCCGGCGGTATCTCCATCAAGCCTGCCGAAGGCATGGACGAGATGAAGTACGACATGTGCGGTGCGGCGTCCGTGTACGGCGTGATGCGTATGGTTGCAGAGCTGAACCTGCCGATTAACGTCATCGGCGTGCTGGCGGGCTGTGAGAACATGCCGGGCGGGCGCGCTTATCGTCCTGGCGACGTGCTGACAACTATGTCCGGCCAGACCGTGGAAGTGCTGAACACCGATGCGGAAGGCCGTCTGGTACTGTGCGACGTGCTGACCTACGTTGAGCGCTTCGAGCCGGAAGTGGTTATCGACGTGGCGACGCTGACCGGCGCCTGTGTGATTGCCCTGGGCCATCACATCACCGGTTTGATGTCCAACCACAATCCGCTGGCCCACGAGCTTATCAGCGCATCCGAGCAGGCGGGCGACCGCGCCTGGCGTCTGCCGATTGCCGATGAGTTCCAGGATCAGCTGGAGTCCAACTTCGCCGATATGGCAAACATCGGTGGCCGCCCGGGCGGCGCGATTACCGCGGCCTGCTTCCTGTCCCGCTTTACCCGTAAGTACAACTGGGCGCACCTGGATATCGCAGGTACCGCCTGGCGTTCAGGGAAAGCAAAAGGGGCAACTGGCCGTCCGGTAGCGCTGCTGTCACAATTCCTGTTGAATCGCTCCGGATTTAACGGCGAAGAGTAAGCGATAATTTTGTAGAGAAAATGGTGGATGACGCTTTGCTTATCCACCCTACGAAACGGCTAAATCGAAAGATGCGAGTAAAATGAAAAACGCGACGTTCTACCTGCTGGACAACGACACCCATCTCGATGGGCTGAACGCCGTCGAGCAAACGGTGTGTGAACTTGCGGCAGAATGTTTTCGGGCGGGTAAGCGCGTGCTGATAGCCTGTGTGGATGAGCAGCAGGCTATCCGCCTGGACGAAGCGCTCTGGCAGCGCGATGCCAGCGCCTTTGTGCCCCACAATCTCGCCGGAGAAGGCCCGCGTTACGGCGCCCCGGTAGAGCTGGCCTGGCCCGCGCGACGCGGCAGCTCGTCTCGCGACATCCTGATAAGCCTGCTGCCACAGTTCGCAGATTTTGCCACCGCTTTCCATGAAGTGATAGACTTCGTCCCTTACGAAGACACTCAAAAACAACTGGCCCGTGAGCGCTATAAGGCGTACCGCGTTGCTGGTTTCCACTTGACTACGGCGACTCATACCCCGCCGGGAACGACATAGCAGACAATGGAAAAGACATATAACCCGCAAGACATCGAACAGCCGCTTTACGAGCACTGGGAAGAGCAGGGCTACTTCAAGCCTAATGGCGACACCAGCCAGGAAAGCTTCTGCATCATGATCCCACCGCCGAACGTTACCGGCAGCTTGCATATGGGTCACGCCTTCCAGCAGACGATCATGGACACCATGATCCGCTACCAGCGCATGCAGGGCAAAAACACCCTGTGGCAGGCGGGGACTGACCACGCCGGCATCGCGACTCAGATGGTCGTCGAGCGCAAAATCGCCGCCGAAGAGGGCAAAACCCGCCATGATTACGGCCGCGACGCCTTCATCGACAAAATCTGGCAGTGGAAGGCCGAGTCTGGCGGCACCATCACCCGTCAGATGCGTCGTCTTGGCAACTCCGTAGACTGGGAGCGCGAGCGCTTCACCATGGACGATGGCCTTTCCAACGCGGTGAAAGAAGTGTTCGTCCGCCTGTACAAAGAAGACCTGATTTATCGCGGCAAGCGCCTGGTAAACTGGGACCCGAAACTGCGCACCGCCATTTCCGACCTGGAAGTTGAAAACCGCGAGTCTAAAGGGTCCATGTGGCACCTGCGTTATCCGCTGGCCGACGGCGCGAAAACCGCCGAAGGTAAAGATTACCTTGTCGTGGCAACGACCCGTCCGGAAACCGTGCTGGGCGATACCGGCGTGGCCGTAAACCCGGAAGATCCGCGTTATAAAGATCTTATCGGTAAGTTCCTGGTGCTGCCGCTGGTTAACCGCCGCATTCCAATCGTTGGCGACGAACACGCCGACATGGAAAAAGGCACAGGCTGCGTGAAGATCACGCCTGCGCACGACTTTAACGACTACGAAGTTGGCCGCCGCCACGCCCTGCCAATGATCAACATTCTGACCTTCGACGGCGATATCCGCGAAACGGCAGAAGTGTTCGATACCAACGGCGAAGAATCTACCGTTTACAGCAGCGATATCCCGGCTGAGTTCCAGAAGCTGGAGCGCTTTGCCGCGCGTAAAGCCGTCGTCGCGAAATTTGACGAAATGGGCCTGCTCGACGAAATCAAACCGCACGACCTGACCGTACCGTACGGCGACCGTGGCGGCGTGGTTATCGAACCAATGCTCACCGACCAGTGGTACGTGCGCACTGCCCCGCTGGCAAAAGTTGCCGTTGAAGCGGTAGAGCAAGGCGACATCCAGTTCGTGCCGAAGCAGTACGAAAACATGTACTTCTCCTGGATGCGCGATATTCAGGACTGGTGTATTTCCCGTCAGCTGTGGTGGGGTCACCGCATCCCGGCCTGGTACGATGCCGAAGGCAACGTCTACGTGGGCCGCAACGAAGCGGAAGTGCGTGCTGAAAACAATCTGGGTGCAGACGTTGCGCTGAACCAGGACGAAGACGTGCTGGATACCTGGTTCTCTTCCGGCCTGTGGACGTTCTCCACTCTCGGCTGGCCGGAGAACACCGAAGCGCTGCGCACCTTCCACCCAACCAGCGTGATGGTCAGCGGCTTCGACATTATCTTCTTCTGGATTGCCCGCATGATCATGCTGACCATGCACTTCATCAAAGATGAAAACGGCAAGCCGCAGGTGCCGTTTAAAACTGTCTACATGACCGGCCTCATCCGCGACGACGAAGGGCAGAAGATGTCCAAGTCCAAGGGTAACGTTATCGATCCGCTGGATATGGTTGACGGTATCTCCCTGGAAGATCTCCTTGAGAAGCGCACCGGCAACATGATGCAGCCGCAGCTGGCGGAGAAAATCCGCAAGCGCACCGAGAAGCAGTTCCCGAACGGCATCGAGCCGCACGGCACCGATGCCCTGCGCTTTACCCTGGCGGCGCTGGCCTCAACCGGTCGCGACATCAACTGGGACATGAAGCGTCTGGAAGGTTACCGTAACTTCTGTAACAAGCTGTGGAACGCCAGCCGCTTCGTGATGATGAACACTGAAGATCAGGACTGCGGCTTTAACGGCGGCGAGATGGTTCTTTCGCTGGCGGATCGCTGGATCCTGGCCGAGTTCAACCGCACGGTGAAGGCATATCGCGAAGCGCTGGATACCTATCGCTTTGATATCGCGGCTAACATCCTGTACGAATTCACCTGGAACCAGTTCTGCGACTGGTATCTGGAGCTGACCAAGCCGGTGATGAACAGCGGAACAGAGGCCGAGCTGCGCGGCACGCGTAATACGCTGATTAACGTGCTGGAAGGTCTGCTGCGTCTTGCGCATCCGATTATTCCTTTCATCACCGAAACCATCTGGCAGCGCGTGAAAACGTTCAAAGGCATCACCGACGATACCATCATGCTGCAACCGTTCCCGGCGTATAACAGCGCGCAGGACGATGAAGCTGCGTTCTCTGATACCGAATGGCTGAAAGACGTGATCACCGCGGTGCGTAACATCCGTGCCGAGATGAACATCGCGCCGAGCAAGCGTCTGGACGTGCTGCTGCGCGGCTGCAACGAAGAGGCGATCCGTCGCGTAACCGACAACCGCACCTTCCTGCAGAACCTGGCCCGCCTGGAAAGCATCACCATTCTGCCGGTGGATGACAAAGGTCCGGTTTCCGTGACCAAAATCATCGACGGCGCAGAGCTGCTGATCCCAATGGCAGGCCTGGTGGACAAAGCGGCGGAGATCGAGCGTCTGGCCAAAGAAGTCGCTAAGATCGAAATTGAGATTGGCAAAATCGAAGGCAAGCTCTCAAACGAAGGCTTTGTGGCGCGTGCGCCAGCGGATGTGGTCGCGAAAGAGCGCGAGCGTCTGGCAGGCTTCGCCGATGCCAAAGCTAAGCTTATCGAGCAGCAGGCTGTTATTGCCGCGCTGTAACCGTTAGCAAGCGTTGAAAAGGCTATTTGCCCTCCGGCAAATAGCCTTTTTTCGTTTATCCTGGCAGCGAATAAGACCGCTCATGCAAGGGAAGCCTGGATAGCTTTATCAATAATCCGGGTAAGCTGCTCCACGTTCGGACGCCTGCCGATATGATCGATGAGACCTTCAAGATAGTCAGACTGCGCGATTAGCTCCCTCATTGCCTGCGGCGTGATGGTCAAACGCTGTTTTCTGGCATAAGACTGCAGCAGCGCCAGAGCCCCACAGCACAATGGCGTCGCGCTGGAAGTACCGTTAAAGCTATCGGTGTAATCTCTGTTGTGGCCGGGCATATCCTGGAGCGAGCTGTAGCCTGCGGTAGTGACACTCTCGCCCCACGAGTTGATCATTGAAGTATAGTGACCATAATTTGAGTACCACATTCTGCGCCCGTTGTCCGGGTTACAGGCGTCGACCAGAATCGCGCCGCAGTCGCCATAATCCGGGCAAATAGCCGTATTGCTAAGATCAAGTCCGCCATTCCCCGCCGACGCTATCACTATCGCCCCTTTTTCAGTTATGTTTTTGATCGTATCCCACCAGCTTTTAATCGCGATGATAGGAAGATAACCATCGTCCGTTATCGTCTGAATATTCAGGCTCACAATTTCACCCGGCTGAGCGTGTTCCATAATGTTGTCTAAATAGTCGGTGTCATAAAAATAATATAAAGAGGAGTGAGCGATACCCGTCACGCCAAAGCCATTTGCGCTTGCCGCAATGCAACCAGTTGAGGCGGTGCCGTGATTACAGTCCTCAGATTCATCCCTGCTCGCAACAACAATAATATTGCCGCTCTGGAAATCCTCGTGATTATGATAAATACCAAAATCAAGATGTCTGATATTAACAGCCTGCCCCGCATAGCCTTTTTCCCAGAGAGGTAGAATGTTCATCCCTTTCGGTGCGGCCAGGTAGTTTTGCTGGCTGGTAAAGTCCGGCGTGGGAATTTCAGCGACATCACGGATGACGACATTCTCTTTTTGCTCTATTGCCGGGGCGGCTAAATTCTTGACGTCGGGGACTACCGAGCAGAAAACGACATCGTCGAGGGCTTCGACTTTCTGGCAAATATCTGCTGCCTTCACTTTGTCCTTAACCGAATGAATCTGGTAATATTCATAGTTATGAATTGAGTGATGTTCGGCAAAAGAATCAACGTTGATCGTTTTCTGCTTCACTGCACCTCCGTCCAGCAAAGCATGCAGAACAGGAGACATGGCAGCAAATCTCCCCTTGAGGATTTTCATCTCAATATAGAAACCTGGAATAGCATCCATCAACGGCTCATAGCCCTTAAGATTGACTTTACGGGTTGAGGTGAGGACTTTATTTGTATCTTTATTTTTAAACTCTCCAGGATAAACGGTGATTTATTCCGAAGCTATCTCACGACCATTCTCGATGGTGGCAACGACATAATACTCCCCGCTGTCAGTAATGGTGAATATATGGTTATTTCTATTAATCCGCGCTGTATTAAGCAGCTTATTATTCTGGTAAAGAGCCAGGCTGCAGGGGAGCACGATATTGGCTAGCTCGATATGAATTGCGGGAACTGCCGCCAGCGTTTTGTATATTTCTACTTTCTCACACATGTTCATTTCCTCATCAAAAGAATCGTTAGCTGCTTAGTAAATCAATCAGCACTTAATATTCTATACAATGGGAAAGGGCAGATGGTCATCAGTACTTATAATTTCATATCAACATAAATTTTTGAGGGCTTTATTTAAAATATAATAAAATCATTTTGGATATACCACTATCAAACGCCCCCATAAACAAAGCACGATGGGCAGCGAAGCCTCTGTGTCGCTTGCGTTTATAGCTAAAAAGGCCACCAGTCTTACGACAGGCGGCCTTTTCTTATACAACAGCTAATCGTGTTTACAGGTAATTTTCTATCTTCATCATAAACGATTTAGCATTCTGGGTAACAGAGAAATGCCCCGCTGTACCGTACTGATCGAAAACGGTAAATGTCGCAGCAGTATCAATGACAGCGTCGAGCGGAACGTTACCGCAAGCGATACGGCTGAAGCATACCTGGCCTGCACGGTCGTTGATGATAATCTCAAGCTCCCCCAAACCGGCAACAGGTGAATCATTAATGACATACTGGCTGGCGTACGCAAGAGGCCAGGCATAATAAAGTTGGGCACTGCTACTTTGGTTAATCGCAGCGAAAAGAGGAATTTCATTCGTCATCCAGTCTACAGCGACAATGCTTAAACCATTCTTCAGTGAGAGATAGTAGTTATCCTGGTCAACTATAATCCCGGTAGATGAAACAGGTTTGGCAGTGTCAAACCGAGTGAAATCGACATCCGTCAGTGTATATTTAGGAATATTTACACCTTCAAGCATGATATAGGAATAAAATGTGGAACCCGCTTCTCGAGTGTTATAGACCGTTCCGTCAGGTGCCACAATACTTGCGCCAATAGCAATAATACTTACCACATGGCAGCTTACCCAGAAGGTAAATATCTGAACTCGGGGATCGACCTCTTCACCGGGAGCTTTCTCAGCAACCTGATCTGGCATGGTATGCAAGTAACTGTTTTCCGAGCGGGAGAAGCCCCAGCCGTTCATGAGTCTGCCCCCTGAATTGTTATCAATCAGCACTATCGAATCGATATCTTCCTCGATAAGCTGTACGGGCAGCCCGTGTTTATCGACGGCTTTAACATTTACCTGTACAGCAACCTGCATATTCCCGTTTGCATAAATCTTTCCGTGAGTGTCACCACTTGGTAAAGAAACAGAGAGATGTTCAAGATTAGTCCAGATTGAATTAGCCATAATATTAATTCCTTTGAATTCGCTAAAAGAAGTTTTTAGCGTCTGGATAATTTAATCCCGGCGGCTGGCTTTTCTGTCATCAGGAAATATCAGACTTACTCAGATAAGCTCATTATCCGGATGAATTATATTTATTGATAACATCTGCTATAAATATTTAAACCAGTATAACGTTACACGGAACGAGCAAAACTTGCGTAACTGACATAGCAGTGGTATTAACTGCTTCTTTCACTATCTTAAAGTTCAAAGAGCAACGCTATGACAACCGCCGCACCGATAAAGCTGAACATGCGCCGCATGGCTTCCAGGGACAATGCCGCTATCGCCCGCGTGATCCGCCAGGTCTCAGCTGAATATGGGCTAACCGCCGACAAAGGCTACACCGTCGCGGACCCCAATCTCGACGAGCTGTTCCAGGTTTACAGCAGGCCCGGGCACGCGTATTGGGTTGTGGAGATGGAAGGTAAGGTCGTCGGCGGCGGCGGCGTGGCGCCACTGAGCTGTAGCGAACCGGACATCTGCGAATTACAGAAAATGTATTTCCTGCCGGTGGTGCGCGGCAAAGGGCTGGCGAAGCGGCTGGCTTTGCAGGCCATGGACTTTGCGCGGGAAGAAGGCTTTAAGCGCTGCTATCTGGAAACCACGGCATTCCTGACGGAAGCCATCGCTTTGTACGAACGTCTTGGCTTTGAGCACATCTCCGAGCCGCTGGGCTGTACCGGGCACGTAGACTGCGAAGTGAGAATGTTGAAAACGTTATAAGCCAGTCAAAGCAGTGCAGCGGCGGGGAGCCGCTGCACGAGGGAGTTAGTGGCGAACGCCGTCGTCATCGTCGTCCACGAGGTCTTCTTCGTCGCCCTCTTCGCCTTCTTCGCCGTTAGGATCCTCAAAGTAAGTGCCCCAGCCGTCGTATTCCACGCCAAATTTCTCGGCAAGATCCAGCAGCTGTTCAACCTGCTCGTCCAGCAGTTCGGCTTTCAGCGCGCTTTCGCTCAGCACGTCGCAGCAGATGACGGTTTCACCCTCTTCCACTTCCAGCTCTTCCGGGTCGGTGACTTCATAACCCATTTTGAACGCTTCAACCGCTGCTTTTTCCAGGGTTTCGAAATCGTCTGCAGAAAGGTGATGTTCGATGGTGTACAGCGCGTCCGGATCGCTGCCATCTTCCAGTAATTCTTCAATAATCAAACGCGTCTCTTCGCGCTGCTCTTCCAGCAGTTCTGGATTTGCCATGGCCCTTTCCTCAGTTTGTCGGCAGATACTTCTATTTTCACACACGCATGGGTTTGCCTCCACCTTTCCCGCGAAAGATTTGCGACGCGGGGGTTGCAAATGAATATCCATCCATATAAATTGAATTTTAATTCAATAAGTGGCATGAGCCATGTGAGGAAAAGATGAGTCACTTTTACCAAAAGCACTTTCTTAAATTACTGGATTTTACCCCGGCCCAGCTCAACGAATTACTGACCCTCGCCGCGAAGCTTAAAGCCGACAAGAAAAAAGGCACAGAGACTCAGCAGCTTACCGGAAAAAATATCGCGCTCATCTTCGAAAAAGACTCAACCCGCACACGATGCTCTTTCGAAGTTGCCGCTTATGACCAGGGCGCTCGCGTCACTTATCTCGGCCCAAGCGGCAGCCAGATTGGGCATAAAGAATCAATTAAGGACACGGCCCGCGTGCTGGGCAGAATGTACGACGGCATTCAGTACCGCGGTTACGGTCAGGAGATCGTCGAAACGCTGGCCGGGTTTGCCGGGGTGCCCGTATGGAACGGCCTGACAAACGAATTCCATCCCACCCAGCTGCTGGCGGACCTGCTGACCATGCAGGAGCATCTGCCGGGTAAATCCTTCAAAGAGATGACGCTGGTTTATGCCGGTGACGCCCGTAACAATATGGGTAATTCAATGCTTGAGGCCGCCGCGCTGACCGGGCTGGATTTACGCCTTGTGGCCCCGGAGGCCTGCTGGCCGGACGAAAATCTGGTTGCGAAATGCAGGGCGCTGGCAGAACAAACCGGCGGTAAGATCACCCTGACGGAAGATGTGGCCGCTGGCGTAAAAGGCGCAGACTTCATTTATACGGATGTGTGGGTATCGATGGGCGAAGCGAAAGAGAAGTGGGCCGAGCGTATCGCCCTGCTGCGCGCCTATCAGGTTAACAGCGAGATGCTGGCGCTGACGGGCAATCCGCAGGTGAAGTTCCTGCACTGCCTCCCGGCGTTCCACGACGACCAGACCGTACTGGGTAAGCAGATGGCTGAGCAGTACGATCTGAAAGGCGGCATGGAGGTCACGGACGAAGTATTTGAATCATCGCATAGCATCGTGTTCGATCAGGCGGAGAACCGCATGCACACCATTAAGGCGGTGATGGTCGCGACGTTGGTGCATTAGCCCCTCACCCCGCCCCTCTCCCCGAAGGGGAGAGGGTGAAAATCCATCAGGTCGGATAAGCGTTAGCGCCATCCGACACCCTGTTATGCGACCAGAAGCTTAACAACTACCTACGCACGGTCTCCGGCTTTCCTACCGCACACAGCGGCTTGTGTACCTCTCCTGGATAAAACACCACAAAATCCCCTTCGCTTAGCACGACGGTTTTTTCCTGTTCGCCTTCCGGCAGGAACGCGATGTCTTTATCGGCGAGCCAGTCGGTGTCCGGCGTACCGGCGGGCAGACAGCTGAAGGTCATGCCTTCCTGGCCGCGCATGACAATCTGAATGTCGAGATAGCGCTGGTGAAACTCCGCCCTGCGGTCTGCAAACGGCTCGGTGCTGTCTTCGGAGACCAGCATGAACAGCCGGTTGCCGTCGATATCATGCTTGCCGGGAGGCGTTTGCGGCGTGACGTGCTGCTTAACGTGTTCGATGGCCAGGCGTAGCTCTTCAGGCAGCCAGCTTTGTAGAGAGTGGATGTTACCGATAATCATGATGCTCAGCTCCATTTTGAAACGATGTTTTAATATCGTATTTATACGAAAGTTCCCCTTCTCTGGCTACGGCTTTTTTACCAAAATTCGCGCTGGCGCATAGTTATCGCAAAAGTTGCCGCGGCCCGGCGGCGGCGCTGAGGTTTTTATGCAGGAATTGAGCATAACCTGAAAATTTCTCGGTTTGAGAATGAGCCTATCATATTGATAATTAAAGGCTGTGATAAAAAACAAACCCGCGATCACGTTTTAAATCACGTCAATAAGTGCAAATTCAATCATAACTATTTGCGGTTTAATTTCTCGCCGGAGATGAAAGTATTACCTGACCGCATACTTATGCATCAAGGCTAAAAATAATATTTATATTCAATTGGTTATGAAATTCACCTTTTTGCATAAAATAACATTACTTTAACAGCATTCAGATAAAACTGGCATCACAACGCTTATTTATTCATTCATCACCCATCGCTTATTTGTTATTACCTGACCCTTATCAATTAATTATCAGAGAATGAAAAACCACCTTGCCCACGTGATAACCCTCACATTAAATAGTTCTCAGGAAATTAAGATACGTCCTCAGGCAAGACGACAAACATATTTCAACTCCGGTGCAAATAAATTTGCATCACAGGTATTTTCATCTGCGGATTAATGAAAAGGTAAAGTCATGGACAAACATTATGTCGGTTCCGAAATTGGCCAATTACGCAGCGTCATGCTGCACCGCCCCAATCTCAGCCTGAAAAGACTGACGCCTTCCAACTGCCAGGAGCTTTTATTTGATGATGTTTTATCGGTCGAGCGCGCCGGGGAAGAGCACGATGTCTTCGCTAATACCCTGCGCGGCGAAGGGGTGGAAGTTTTACTCCTGACCGATTTATTAACCCAGACGCTGGATGTGATTGATGCCAAAGCCTGGCTGCTGGAGACGCAGATCTCCGACTATCGCCTGGGACCAGCCTTCGCCTCTGATATTCGCGGCTGGCTGGCCGATATGCCGCACCGTGAGCTTGCCCGTCACCTGAGCGGTGGGCTGACCTACGCCGAAATCCCGACTTATATTCAGAATATGGTCGTCGATACCCACGAGGCAACGGACTTTATTATGAAGCCATTGCCTAACCATTTATTTACCCGTGATACGTCATGCTGGATATATAACGGCGTTTCTATTAACCCAATGGCGAAAGCCGCCCGCCAGCGCGAAACAAATAACCTTCGTGCGATTTATCGCTGGCATCCGGCGTTTACCGACGGCAATTTCATTAAATATTATGGCGACGATAACATTAATTACGATCACGCCACATTAGAAGGCGGTGATGTATTAGTCATCGGGCGCGGCGCGGTATTAATCGGACTTTCCGAACGCACCACGCCGCAGGGCGTAGAGTTCCTGGCTGAATCCTTATTCAAGCATCAGCAGGCGACGCGCGTTATCGCCGTTGAGCTGCCGAAGCACCGTTCCTGTATGCACCTCGATACCGTCATGACCCATATCGACATCGACACTTTCTCCGTCTACCCGGAAGTGGTTCGCAAAGACGCCCAGTGCTGGACGCTAACGCCGGACGGCAAAGGCGGCATCAAGCGGCATCAGGAGCCAAACCTGCTGCACGCCATTGAGCAGGCGCTGGGGATTGACCAGGTCCGCCTCATTACCACCGGCGGTGACGCCTTTGAAGCCGAGCGCGAGCAGTGGAATGACGCCAACAACGTGCTGACCGTGCGTCCGGGCGTGGTTATCGGCTACGAGCGAAATATCTGGACCAACGAAAAATACGATAAGGCAGGGATCACCGTGCTGCCCATTCCGGGCGACGAGCTGGGCCGCGGCCGCGGCGGCGCACGCTGCATGAGCTGCCCGCTTGAACGTGACGGTATCTGAGGCAAGGAGAAGACGAAATGGAACACAAACCAACCCTGGTCGTGGCGCTTGGCGGCAACGCATTGCTGAAACGCGGCGAGCCGCTGGAAGCCGACACGCAGCGTAAGAATATCGATCTTGCCGCTAAGACTATTGCCCGCCTCACCTCTTCGTGGCGCGTGGTGCTGGTTCACGGCAACGGCCCGCAGGTGGGGCTGCTGGCGCTGCAGAACAGCGCCTATGAGAAAGTTTCGCCTTACCCGCTCGATATTCTCGGTGCCGAGAGCCAGGGAATGATCGGCTACATGCTTCAGCAGTCGCTTAAAAACCATCTGCCCGACAGGGAAGTCAGCGTGCTGCTGACCCAGGTGGAAGTGGATGCCAAAGATCCGGCGTTCCAGAACCCGACCAAATACATCGGCCCGGTATACGACAAGGCGCAGGCCGATTCGCTGGTCGCGGAGAAAGGCTGGTCAGTGAAGGCGGACGGCCAGTACTACCGCCGCGTGGTGCCGTCGCCGCAGCCTAAGCGGATTGTGGAAAGCGATGCGATTACCGCGCTTATCCAGCGGGATCACCTGGTGATTTGCAACGGCGGCGGCGGCGTGCCGGTGGTGGAGAAAGCCGACGGCTACCACGGCATTGAAGCGGTGATCGATAAAGATCTCTCCGCCGCCCTGCTCGCCCGCCAGATAGAAGCCGACGCCCTGCTGATCCTCACCGACGCCGACGCGGTTTACTTCGACTGGGGTACGCCAGCCCAGCGCCCGATTAGCCATATCACGCCGCAGGAGCTGGACGGCATGAAGTTCGATGCGGGCTCTATGGGGCCGAAGGTCGCCGCCTGCAGCCGATTCGTCGCCCAGTGCCACGGCATCGCCGGGATTGGCGCGCTGGAGGATGGCCCGGCAATTCTGGCCGGTGAGAAAGGCACGCTGATCCGCGAATAATCTCCGAAATCATGTCGGGAGACGCTGCGCTTTCCCGGCCTGGAAAATTTACCGATTCGTAGGGTGGATAAGCGATAGCGCCATCCACCAAAAAATTAAGGATGAGACAATGACCATCAACCTGAAAAACCGCAACTTCCTGAAACTGCTGGACTTCAAGCCTGCAGAGATCCAGTACCTTATCGATCTTGCGCGCGACCTGAAGGCCGCGAAAAGAGCCGGTACCGAAAAGAAAACGCTGGCCGGAAAAAACATCGCGCTGATCTTCGAGAAAACGTCTACCCGCACCCGCTGCGCCTTTGAAGTAGGCGCCTTCGATCAGGGCGCGCAGGTGACCTATCTCGGCCCAAGCGGTTCGCAGATTGGCCATAAAGAGTCCATGAAGGACACCGCCCGCGTGCTTGGCCGGATGTATGACGGCATCGAGTATCGCGGCTTCGGCCAGGACATTGTCGAGGAGCTGGGTGAGTTTGCCGGCGTGCCGGTATGGAACGGGCTGACCAACGAATTCCACCCGACGCAAATCCTGGCAGATTTGATGACCATGCTGGAACACGCGCCGCAGAAAACGCTGCCGGAAATCGCCTTTGCCTATCTTGGCGATGCCCGCAACAACATGGGTAACTCCCTGATGGTCGGCGCGGCAAAAATGGGCATGGATATCCGCCTGGTCGCGCCAAAAGCCTTCTGGCCGGAGGCTGAACTAGTGGAACAGTGCCGGGCCATCGCCAAAGAAACCGGCGGCCGCATCATGCTGACCGACAGCGTGGAAGAAGGCGTGGCGGGCGTCGACTTCCTCTACACCGACGTCTGGGTGTCGATGGGTGAGCCAAAAGAAGCCTGGGCGGAGCGCGTGAGCATCATGACCCCTTACCAGGTGAACGGCAGCGTGCTGAAAGCCACCGGCAACCCGAACGTCAAGTTTATGCACTGCCTGCCCGCCTTCCACAACGAGCAGACCAAAGTGGGCAAAGAGATCGAAGCCGAGTACGGCCTGAAAGGGCTGGAGGTGACCGAAGAGGTCTTCGAGTCCCCGAATTCCATCGTCTTTGACGAAGCGGAAAACCGCATGCACACCATTAAAGCCGTTATGGTTGCCACGCTCGGAGAGTAATCCCCACCGGCGGCGGGGGTCCCCTCGCCGCCGGATGTGCATTCGTGCGGCAGAGTCCGCAGGAGGAAAGGAAAATGGCCGATGTTACCCACGGGGATGTCGCAGCGACGTCCGCGACCACAGAAAAAAAATTAGGGCTCAGCGCGCTGGTTGCGCTGGTCATTGGTTCAATGATTGGCGGCGGGGTGTTCAGCCTGCCGCAAAACTTTGGCTCCGTTGCGTCACCCGGTGCGTTGCTCATCGGCTGGGTGATTACCGGCGTCGGGATGCTTTGCCTGGCGTTTATCTATCAAAACCTGAGCTCCCGCTGCCCGGAGCTTGAAGGTGGGGTTTACAGCTACGCCCGCGCCGGATTTGGTGATTTTATTGGCTTCCAGTCCGCCTGGGGCTACTGGTTCTCTGCCTGGCTCGGCAACGTCTCCTACGCCGTCCTGCTGTTCAGCGCGATGAGCTTTTTCATCCCGGTATTTGGCGACGGGAACAACCTGCCGTCGATTATCGGTGCGTCAGTGGTGCTGTGGCTGGTTCACGCGCTGGTGCTGCGTGGCGTGCGGGAAGCGGCATATATCAATACGATCCTGACCGTCGTGAAAGTAGTGATCCTGCTGGTGTTTATCGTCGCCGTGCTGATCGCCTTTAAGATCGGCGTCTTCACCGCTGACTTCTGGGGGCGGATGATGATCGTCGACGGTAAAGAACCGGCGCTGTTCGATCAGGTGAAAAATACCATGCTGGTCACCACCTGGGTGTTTATCGGCATCGAAGGCGCAACGGTAGTTTCCGCCCGTGCGGCAAACCGCAGCGATATCGGTAAAGCCACGGTGATTGGGCTGCTGGGCGCACTGGCGATTTACGTGCTGGTGAGCGTGCTGTCGATGGGGATCCTGGATCAGGCAGCGCTTGCCGGGCTGAAAAACCCTTCAATGGCGGGCGTGCTGGAAAATGTGGTCGGCCCCTGGGGAGCGAAATTCGTTGCCGGTGGCGTGATTCTGTCAGTTGCCGGAGCGCTGCTTGCCTGGACGCTGTTTGCCGCAGAGCTGCCCCGCGTGGCCGCTAACGACGGTATTTTCCCGAAAGTCTTTGCCAAAGAAAATGCGCGCCACTCCCCTTCGTTTTCCCTGTGGATCACCAACGGTTTAATCCAGCTTTTTCTCATCCTGACGCTGTTCTACCAGGCCGGTTACCAGGCGCTGTTCTCCATCGCCACTGCGGCAATCCTGCCTCCTTACCTGTTCAGCGCCGCCTACGGCCTGAAGCTGGCATGGACTGGTGAACGTTATAAAAACGGGGAGTCCCGCACCGGCGGCATCGTGCTGGGAGTTATCGCCACCGTGTACGGTTTCTGGCTGTGCTACGCCGCCGGGGATTCCATGTTACTTAGCTCCCTGCTGTTCACGCCTGGGCTTGCGGTCTTCCTGTGGCAGAAAAAGAAACAGGGACAGCCGCTGCTCAAAGGCTACGAGTGGGCCATTGTGGTGGCGCTGCTGGTCGTCGCGGCCTGGACGTTAAACCTCGTCATTCGCGGTGCCATACAGATCGCTTAATCCACTTATCGCCCCCTAGGGGGCGATAAATTCTGTCATTTACAATTTTTACAACATTTTTAATGAGTTAAAACAGTAAAGTCAGATCCATTAAGCAGAATAATTTCATAATCGGCGTAAATTAATCACCCATTAAAATCATGGAATGGTGAATACGATGAGGATTTCCCGCACAACCTCCGAAAAAGAGCTGAGCCAGCTGACACTCTGCCAGCGGCTTATCGTCCATAAAAGCTACCACTCTCAGGAAGAGCTGCGCCGGGATATGCAGCGCCACGGCTTTGCCGCCATCAGCCAGTCTACCGTCTCCCGGCTGCTGAAGGTGCTGGGCGTCATTAAAATGCGCAACGCCAAAGGGCAAAAAATCTATGCGCTGAATCCTCAGGAGCAGCCAGAGCCGGACGCCGCCCGCTCGGTGGCGGAGATGGTGATAAGCGTCGAGCATAACGCCGAATTTATTATGATTCACGCCGTGGCAGGCTATGGCCGCGCCGTGGCAAAAATTCTTGATTACCGCGCTCTGCCAGAGATTTTAGGCGTCGTCGCGGGCAGCAGCGTCGTGTGGATAGCCCCGCGCGAAGTGAAAAAAACGCCGCTGGTTCACCGCCGGATTATCCAGACGCTGGGGCTGCATGAAATTGCATGAGTATTCACAGCAACCGATTGCCCATGTATAAAAAAGTGTGAAGTTCCCGCTTGCCAAGCTCAACCACGCGCGTATAATGCGCCACAATTTGCCGGGAGGAAGCATGGTCCAGTGTGTTCATAACAGCGTCACACCCCGTCGTCTGAAAGACGATGCGACCCCGTTTTTCTTTCCGCTGCTTCAATCAATTCCAAAGGCCCCTCGTTGAGGGGCCTTTTTTTTTGCCCGACGCCGAGAACAGGAGATAAGCATGACTAACCCGCTCTATCAAAAACATATCATTTCCATCAACGATCTCAGTCGTGAAGAGCTTGAGCTGGTGCTGTCTACCGCGGCTAAGCTTAAGGCAAACCCGCAGCCGGAGCTGCTTAAGCACAAGGTTATCGCCAGCTGCTTCTTCGAGGCTTCAACACGCACACGTCTCTCTTTCGAAACCTCCATTCACCGTCTTGGCGCCTCGGTTGTCGGCTTCTCCGACAGCAGCAATACGTCGCTGGGCAAGAAAGGCGAAACGCTGGCGGACACCATCTCGGTGATCAGCACCTACGTTGACGCCATCGTGATGCGTCACCCGCAGGAAGGCGCGGCCCGCCTCGCGACGGAATTTTCCGGCAGCGTGCCCATTCTCAACGCGGGCGACGGAGCAAACCAGCATCCGACCCAAACGCTGCTCGACCTGTTTACTATCCAGGAAACCCAGGGACGTCTGGAAAACCTGCATATCGCCATGGTCGGCGACCTGAAATATGGCCGCACCGTGCACTCTCTGGCCCAGGCGCTGGCGAAATTTAGCGGCAACCGCTTCTACTTTATCGCGCCGAACGCCCTGGCGATGCCGAAGTACATTCTCGATATGCTGGATGAGAAAGGCATTGAGTGGAGCTGCCACGAGGCCATCGACGACGTGGTCACCGAGCTGGACATTCTGTACATGACCCGCGTGCAGAAAGAGCGCCTGGATCCGTCCGAATACGCCAACGTGAAGGCCCAGTTCGTGCTGCGCGCGGCTGACCTGGCTGGCGCTCGCGAAAACATGAAGGTGCTGCACCCGCTGCCACGCGTGGATGAGATCACCACCGACGTGGATAAGACGCCGCACGCCTGGTATTTCCAGCAGGCAGGCAACGGTATTTTTGCTCGCCAGGCGCTGCTGGCATTGGTTTTGAATCGCGAACTGGTTTAAGTGAGAGGATAAAGAGATGACGCACGATAACAAATTACAGGTAGAAGCCATTAAACGCGGCACGGTTATCGACCATATCCCGGCGCAGATAGGCTTTAAGCTGCTCACCCTGTTCCAGCTGACCGAAACCGACCAGCGCATTACCATCGGCCTGAACCTGCCGTCACGCGAGCAGGGGCGTAAGGACCTGATCAAAATCGAAAATACGTTTCTCACCGACGAGCAGGTAGACCAGCTGGCGATGTACGCGCCGCACGCCACCGTCAACCGCATCGAGGAATACGAAGTGGTCGGCAAGAGCAAACCTAAGCTGCCTGAACGCATAGAAAAGGTGCTGGTTTGTCCGAACACCAACTGCATCAGCCGCAGCGAACCCGTCCACTCCTCCTTTGCGGTAAGAAAGCGCGGTGAGGACATCAGCCTTAAATGCAAATACTGCGAGAAAGAGTTCGCGCATCATGTGGTGCTGGCGGATTAATCGTTGCCGCCCAGGCTCGCTTACCTATAATGGGCGAGGATTCATGAAAAAGCAGAGTGGATAAGCGCAGGCGTCTTCCACCGTTTAAATTCCGGCGGGTAATGCGTTGCCTGCCCGCCCTACGAACTCTCATAAAGGAATGAACATGTCTCGTACTATCAGCACCGAAAATGCACCCGCAGCTATCGGCCCATACGTTCAGGGCGTCGATCTTGGCAGCATGATTATCACCTCCGGGCAGATCCCGGTTGACCCAAAAAACGGTACCGTACCGGAAGACGTTGCCGCTCAGGCGCGCCAGTCTCTGGAAAACGTGCAGGCCATAGTGGAAGCCGCAGGCCTGAAGGTTGGCGATATCGTGAAGACCACCGTTTTCGTTAAAGATCTGAATGATTTCGCCACCGTGAACGCGACCTACGAAGCGTTCTTCAACGAGCACAAGGCAACCTTCCCGGCGCGCTCCTGCGTGGAAGTGGCCCGCCTGCCGAAAGATGTAAAAATTGAAATTGAAGCGATTGCTGTTCGCCGCTAATTTTTATAGATAAGAAGAAGCCGGTTCAGTGATGAACCGGCTTTTCTATTACACGAGAGGAAACATGAAAAAAACTTAAAGTATAAACAGCGAACATGCGCGCCATTTATAAATCGACATTACCACCGCCCAATTAAAACACCAACAACTATTTTATAAATTTTATTTACCACTTACTATTACAGGTACAAGTATTAATTCCATGAGCAATATAAAAGCCCAATCCATATTAAATAAAAATTAGTCATGGCGGGAATTTTAAAATAGTATTGCTGCGGGTGCTGAAGCCATTAATCTTCAGCATAAATGCACTTCGGTGAGGGTTGTGTTGCAGGATTATTGGTAGAGGTCCCATCCCTGAAACTAGCGGATGGGGAACTACCACACACACCCTAGACACGTGTGATGGTAGTTCCTTTGAAGCCTAAAATCAATAAGGATTATCATGACATCATTAAAGCTCTATGGGTTATTACTCGTTTGCTTAACGCTAATCACTATTACCTTTTTGATTCAGGACTCGCTGTGCGAGTTCTTCTTTATTAATAAGGACGTGGTTATCTTCAGCAAACTGGCCTGCCCGGCCGGTCAATAACCCATCGGGGGAGTCCGCTCCCCCGGCTTTAATGGTTTTGTCTGGTGCGTGATGGTTACAGTACCCTTTTTATAATGGCCGCGAAAGCGGCCATTATTAATTACGGGTTCATTTAATGCTTGCTCGTAATAATTTTTGCAGCGGGTAAACGGCGGCAACAATAACCTCATCCTGAGTTTGTGCGGCTTTATCCAGCTGCTTCTGAATATCATCCCGCTCGCCGCCGCTTAACGATCCCTGCTTCGCCACCATGTCGGTCAGCCGCAGGCCGATGCCCGCCAGCCTGTCCACGTCTTCCGCCACAGGTTTTAGCGCCTTCAGCTGGTAGCTGCCGTCGATAAGCGCCAGCACGTCCGGCGTATTGCTTTGCCAGCGGGTAAAGGTATGGCGCAGGGACTCGGCGCTGTTGCCGTCTTCCGGGTCGGCAATCAGCTTATCGACCCAGCCGTCCATCGCCCGCACCTGGCTGCTTTCCGCCACCAGCGCATCCGCAAAGCGGTTAAGCGGCTCAAAGTGGTGATAATTGCCCGCCTGGAACTTCAGATGCTGCCGGGTGTAATACTGCGCCGGCTCAACGGCCTGAGCGAGAATTTGTAATGGCATGATTTCCGTGGTCCCCGCCAGGCGAGTGAACTGCTGTACCGCTGCGGTATGCTGCTGAAGCCCTACGGAAACGGTGGTCCAGGCGTCTATCGCCTGCAAGCGCTGGTACATGTTGTCGATATCTTTCACCTCTTCCGTGGACCACAGCCGCTCCGCCACCGCAAACGCCCGAGGCCAGAGTTTGATATCCAGCAGTGGCGCTGAAATGTTCTCGGCCCACAGCGCCGCTTCGCCGCCGAGAATATTATTCATCTGCTCAGCGGCAGGCACGACCGGCTGCACGCCATCCGGCACGCTGTCCAGCTTCTGTCCGGTCGCCGGGTAGCGCACGTTGCCCACCAGGAAGTAGCCGCTCAGCCGGTCCTTATCCACCGTGACCACCGGGCGAGTTTCCCCCATCCAGGTATCCACGGTAAAGGTCACCTGAGTTGGGCTTAGCCATTCGATGTCCCGTACGGCACGGCGAGATTTGCCTTTGAAGTCGATAAATCCTCGCCAGGCCATTTCGTTATTCACCAGCGTGAAGCTGCCCTCCACCGGCTTACCTTTCAGGCGCGGCATAGAGAAGAACCAGCTTTGCGCGCTGTCGGCTTTGGTGATGCGATCGACCTCGTTCAGGCCCTGCGGCAGGATCTCGTTGCGATAGTGGTAAGCGGTGGACTGCGGCTGGTCGAGATAGAACCCTGTCGACAGGATCCCCCTGTAGCTGCTGGCGGCAACCGCCCCCAGCGCGTCCTGCCCTTGCCAGGACTGGATCAGAATGCTCTTCGGCAGATCCGGATGGTAAATCTCATCCCAGCCCATCATCTGGCGGTGGTGCTTCTCGAGGATCTTCTCCAGCCGCTGGTTAAAGTACGTCTGCAACGCGTGGGTATCAGCAATCTTTTGCTGTTTCATAAACGCCTGAATGGGCTTCGATTCCTGCCATTGGGTATCGTCGACTTCATCGCCGCCGATGTGCAGATAGGCATCCGGGAAAATCGCCGCCAGCTCGCCCACCATCGTATCGGCAAACTTATAGACCGCTTCGTTGGCCGGATTAAGCAGCGGTTTAAGCACGCCCCAGTGGCGCTCCATCTGGTACGGCCCCGGCGCGCTCATCAGTTCCGGGTAAGCAACCGCAATAGCCGAGGCATGTCCCGGCATGTCCATTTCCGGCACGACGCGGATCCCCAGCTTCGTTGCGTAGCGCACAACTTCTTTCATCTGTGCCTGGGTATAAAAGTCACCGTCGCTGGCCAGCTGCTGGAGCTTAGGATATTTAGCGGAAGCAAAGCGCCAGCCCTGGTCATCCGTCAGGTGCCAGTGAAGCACGTTAAACTTGGCGGCCGCCATGCCGTCCAGCTGGCGCAGAATATCTTTCACCGGGATGAAGTGGCGGGCGGAATCCAGCAGGACCCCGCGCCACGGGAAACGCGGCACATCTTTGATTGCCACAAACGGTATTGAGGTATTTTGCGGGCCGTTCTGAATAAGCTGGAGCAGCGTTTCCATGCCGCGCATCGCGCCGAAGCGGGTATTCGCGGTTAGCTGCACCCCATCTGCCGTCACGCTCAGGGTATAGCTTTCATCGCTGCCGAGCTTCGGCAAAGGGTCGACGGCATTTTTGATATGAATATTGATAGTGGGCTTTGCAGGATTAGCCTGAGCAGGCTGAAGCTGCCAGCCGGTTTGCTGGGCGATTCGCTTACGCCAGCGCTCCGTGGCCCCGTCCAGCTTGTCACCGCTGATTTTAATCGATACCGAGTTATCCAGTACGAGGCTTCCCTCCGCCGCCGGGCGGCTCACCTGCTGCGGCCAGGGCATTAGCGGGAGATCCCCTGCGGGCGCGGCGTGAGCCTGACAGGCGGTAGCAATGCAGCCGGCAAGCAGGCTCAAACGTATTGATTTAAACATGAATATTCCTTTCAAGTGACGGGCCAGAAAAGGCAAACCTCTCTGGTAACACGTGGGGAAATATTCATCAAGATTATGGCGAGACGGGGATCACATCTCGCCAGGGTTTTGTATTTTTTAGGATTACTGCCAGCCGTAGCGGCGGCTGTAAATACCCTTTACGGCCTGAGTCAGCGTCATGTAACCACCAAGAATCAGCACCAGCCATGGGAAATAAGCCAGCGGCAGCGCCTGAAGGTGCAGATAGCCCGCCAGCGGCGAGAACGGCAGCGCAATGCCTACGGCCATCACTACCAGCGTCATCACCATCAGCGGCCAGGCGGCCCGGCTCTGAATAAACGGAATACGGCGGGTGCGAATCATATGCACAATCAATGTTTGCGACAGCAGCCCCACCACAAACCAGCCGGACTGGAACAGGGTCTGGTGTTCCGGGGTGTTAGCCTGGAAGACCCACCACATGACGCAGAACGTCATGATATCGAAGATGGAGCTTATCGGCCCGAAGAACACCATAAACCGCCCTAAGTCCGCCGGGTTCCAGCGCTGCGGCTTCTGAATTTGCTCGTCGTCCACGTTATCAAACGGGATCGCCACCTGGGAGACATCGTACAGCAGGTTCTGGATCAGCAGGTGAATCGGCAGCATCGGCAGGAACGGCAGGAAGGCGCTCGCCACCAGCACGCTGAAGACGTTGCCGAAGTTAGAGCTGGCGGTCATTTTGATGTATTTCAGCATGTTGGCAAAGGTCCGGCGCCCTTCGATCACGCCCTCCTCCAGCACCATCAGGCTTTTCTCAAGCAGAATGATATCCGCCGCCTCGCGGGCGATATCCACCGCGCCGTCCACGGAGATGCCAATATCCGCCGCCCGCAGCGCGGGCGCATCGTTGATGCCGTCGCCCATAAAGCCGACAACGTGGCCCTCACCGCGCAGCAGCCGGACGATACGCTCTTTGTGCATCGGCGTCAGACGGGCAAAGAGCGTGGTGCGCAGAGCAAGCTTTGCCAGATCTTCATCGCTAAGGTTTTCGATTTCGCTTCCTACCACCAGCTCGCCTACGTCCAGCCCCACCTCACGGCAAACTTTTGCCGCCACCAGCTCGCTGTCGCCGGTAAGGATTTTGACCGTGATGCCGCTGGCCTTCAGGGCTTTCAGCGCCGGAGCCGTCGTCTCTTTCGGCGGATCGAGGAACGCAATATAACCTTCCAGAATCAGGTCGGACTCGTCAACGCGGCTGTAATCTCCCTCACGCGCCGGGAGGAACTTTGTGGCAACGGCAACAACGCGCAGCCCCTGACGGTTCAGATCGTCCGTCACCCGGCGAATACGTTTGAGCATGCCATCGTTGAGCGGCACGATCTCATCGCCATGGCGCACCTGGGTGCAGACGTTGAGGATCTCCTGAAGCGCACCTTTGCAGATCAGCTGGTGCGCGTCCGGCGATTCGCACACCACCACCGACATGCGGCGACGCTCAAAATCAAACGGGATTTCATCCACTTTCTGCCAGCGGGCAACCGCTTTACGAACATGGTCGATGTCCAGCGCTTCCAGCACCGCCACGTCCAGCAGGTTTTTCAGCCCGGTCTGATAGTGGCTGTTAAGCCACGCGGTATGCAGCACGCGGTCGCTCACGCCGCCCAGAATATCGGTATGGGTTTCGAGGATGATACGGTCCTGGGTCAGCGTGCCGGTTTTATCGGTGCAGAGAATATCCATCGCGCCAAAGTTCTGAATGGCGTCCAGATGCTTAACGATGACCTTCTGTTTAGAGAGTTTCACCGCCCCGCGAGCAAGCGTCGAGGTGACAATCATCGGCAGCATTTCCGGCGTCAGCCCGACCGCAACGGAGAGCGAGAAGAGCGCGGCTTCCCACCAGTCGCCTTTGGTGAAACCGTTGATCAGCAGGACCACCGGCACCATCACCAGCATGAAGCGGATCAGCAGCCAGCTGACGCGGCTGATGCCCTTCTGGAAAGCATTAGGCTCGTTTTCCTGCTGGGTTACGCGCCCGGCAAGCTGGCCAAACCAGGTGTTGCCCCCGGTTGCCACCACCATGGCCAGCGCGGTGCCGCTGACCACGTTCGTGCCCATGAAGCACAGCGTGTCGCATTCGAGCGGATTGCTGTGCCGCGCTTCACGGCTGACGGCGGCCTTCTCTACCGGCAGAGACTCACCGGTCAGGGAAGCCTGGGCGACGAACAGATCCCGGGCCTGGATGACGCGTAAATCCGCCGGAATCATATCTCCCGCAGAAAGTTTAACGATATCCCCCGGCACCAGCTGGTCAATGGGGACTTCAACGTAGTCGCTGGTGCCCTTCTCATTCACTACCCGCAGCACCGTAGCGGTGTTGCTGACCATCGCTTTAAGCGCGTCCGCAGCCCTGGTGGAGCGGGCTTCCTGAATGAAATTGAGCAGCGTGGAGATAACCACCATCAGCGCAATCACGCTGGCACCAAAAAGATCGTCCTCCGTCGCGTAAGAGAAGATGCCCAGCAGCGTCAGCAGCAGGTTGAAGGGGTTACGGTAGCAGCTCCACAGATGCTTCCACCACGGCGCTGCCGCCTGGGTTGGGATCTGGTTCGGGCCGTGGGCCTCCAGCGCATCCTCCACTTCACGGGCGTTCAGCCCTTCGGGATGGCTGGAGAATTCACGATAGAGCTGCTCTTCGCTGGCGTAGGCATATTTCAGGCACGCTTCGGTGAGCGTGGCGGGGATATCCGTCGCCTGAGAAACAGTTTTGCCGTCCGGCATGGGGTCGCGCTGGATCAGACGGCGTGGCAGATGGCGGCTCAGTTGTGAAAACAACTGCCGGGTCAGGTTTTTAAACAGCATAATAGTCCCTTAGCGTCGCCTGAAGCGGCGCTCGGCTGTCCTGCGGGCACGGCTAAGCCGACCTTGCAGGTCAAATTTATTCAGCAGGGATCGACATCAAGAGGGTCACTGCCTTACGGTTTCCGGTAAGGCAATCACTTCAAAGAAGGGTGTCTTACCGGATGGTTCCTGTCATTACAGGGTCTGGACTGGGATCGGGTTCCATGTCGCCTCCGGTGAAAGATTTTGGGTTTGCTTCGTTACGCCCTCAGGCGCAGCGAAAGTGCGGATATAATACGCCCGCGAAACTAAACCCAACGTAAACCAGATTTTACCCATTGCCGTTTGTTGGCATGGACAACTTTAATGTATAAAACCTACGCTAATTATTTCAGGGAATGACCAGAGACATGCAAAATCGCCTCACCATCAAAGACATTGCCCGACTAAGCGGCGTGGGCAAGTCCACCGTCTCCCGCGTGCTGAACAACGAGAGCGGCGTCAGCGCCCGCACGCGCGAAAGGGTGGAGGCGGTGATGCAGCAGGAAGGGTTTTCCCCCTCCCGATCGGCTCGCGCCATGCGCGGGCAAAGCGATAAGGTCGTGGCGATCATCGTCACCCGTCTGGATTCGCTGTCGGAGAACCTGGCGGTGCAGACCATGCTGCCGGGCCTGTATCAACAGGGATACGATCCGATCATGATGGAAAGCCAGTTCGATCCTGAGCTGGTCGAGGAGCATCTTGGCATGCTCAAGCGCCGCAATATCGACGGCGTGATCCTCTTCGGCTTCACCGGCATCAGCGAAAAAATACTCCAGCCGTGGCAGGCCACCATGGTGCTGATGGCCCGGGAAGCCAAAGGCTTTGCCTCCGTCTGCTACGACGACGAAGGTGCCATCACCAGCCTGATGGCTAAACTTTATTCTCAGGGGCACCGCCATATCAGCTTCCTCGGCGTGCCGCATACCGACGTAACGACGGGCCTGCGTCGCCATGAGGCCTATCTCGCCTTCTGCAAAAAGCACGGGCTGACGCCGAAGGTGGCTCTGCCGGGGCTGGCGATGAAACAGGGCTATGAACACGTCGCCGAGGTATTGCTGCCGGAGACTACCGCCCTGCTCTGCGCCACCGATACCCTCGCGTTAGGCGCCAGCAAATATTTGCAGGAGCACCAGGCCTCGCTCCAGCTGGCGAGCGTCGGCAACACGCCGCTGATGAAGTTCCTCCACCCGGAAATCATTACCGTCGACCCAGGCTATGCGGAAGCCGGGCGTCAGGCGGTACTGCAGCTTATCGGCCAGGTAACCCAGGCCCGCGATCTGCGCCAGATCGTTATCCCCAGCACGCTTCAGTAATCCTCCCCGATCGCAGGTTTATTGTGATCGTCACCCGATTTCGGGAACGTTCCCGTTTTCGCAAAAATCATTAACCGGTAACCTTGCGGCCAGGTCATTCCTCCTTACCTCGGGATTCCACAATGAGCAAAGTAAAACAACAGGACATCGACAGGCTGATTGAGCTGGTCGGCGGACGCGAAAACATCGCCACCGTGAGCCACTGCATTACCCGACTCCGCTTTGTACTGAACAACACGGCTATCGCCCGTCCAAAAGAGATCGAAACCCTGCCGATGGTGAAAGGCTGCTTTACCAACGCCGGGCAGTTCCAGGTCGTGATCGGCCCGGAAGTGGGCGACTACTATAAGGCGCTGATCGCCACCAGCGGCCACAACACGGCGGACAAAGAGCAGGCGAAGCTGGCCGCCCGCCAGAACATGAAGTGGCACGAGCAGCTTATCTCGCACTTCGCGGAGATTTTCTTCCCCTTACTGCCTGCGCTCATCAGCGGCGGTTTGATCCTCGGCTTCCGCAACGTGATCGGCGATCTGCCGATGAGCAACGGCCAGACGCTGGCGCAGATGCACCCGTCGCTGCAGAGCATCTACGACTTCCTGTGGCTGATTGGCGAAGCGATTTTCTTCTATCTGCCGGTAGGGATTTGCTGGTCCGCCGTGCGCAAAATGGGCGGGACGCCTATCCTTGGTATCGTGCTGGGCGTTACGCTCGTGTCGCCGCAGCTGATGAACGCCTACGATTTAGGGATCAAAATCCCGGAGGTCTGGAACTTCGGCTGGTTCACCATTGAGAAGGTGGGCTACCAGGCACAGGTTATTCCTGCCCTGCTGGCGGGCCTGGCGCTGGGCTTTATTGAGACGCGTCTTAAACGCATAGTCCCGGATTACCTCTATCTTGTAATAGTGCCCGTGTGTTCTTTGATTCTGGCCGTGTTCCTGGCCCACGCGTTTATCGGCCCGTTCGGCCGCTGGATTGGCGACGGTGTTGCCTTCGCCGTGCGCCACCTGATGACCGGCAGCTTTGCGCCAATAGGGGCCGCGCTGTTTGGCTTCCTGTATGCGCCGCTGGTGATTACCGGCGTGCACCAGACGACGCTGGCCATCGACATGCAGATGATTCAGAGCATGGGCGGTACGCCGGTCTGGCCGCTGATCGCGCTGTCTAACATTGCGCAGGCCTCGGCGGTGGTTGGGGTGATCATTTGCAGCCGCAAGCACAACGAACGTGAAATTTCGGTTCCGGCGGCGATATCCGCTTATCTGGGCGTCACCGAACCGGCAATGTACGGGATTAACCTGAAGTACCGTTTCCCGATGCTCTGCGCAATGGTTGGCTCAGGTATCGCGGGCCTGCTCTGCGGCCTGAACGGCGTGATGGCGAACGGCATTGGCGTCGGCGGCCTGCCGGGCATTCTGTCCATTCAGCCGCGCTACTGGGAGGTTTACTCCATCGCGATTCTGATTGCCGTGGTGATCCCGATTGTCCTGACGACGGCGGTGTACAAGCGCAAATACCGTCAGGGCACGCTGTTAGTGGTGTAGGTTTAATTTGATGTAACCGGGGCCAGCTGCTGGCCCCTTAGCTTTAGGAAAGCGCTATGAATACAACTCCTCCATGGTGGCAGCATGGTGTCATCTACCAGATCTACCCGAAGAGTTTTCAGGACACGACCGGCAACGGAACCGGTGATTTAATTGGCGTGATTAAGCGTCTCGACTACCTCAAGCTGCTGGGCGTGGACGCCATCTGGCTGACGCCGTTTTATGTCTCACCGCAGGTGGACAACGGCTATGACGTGGCGAACTACTGCGCCATCGACCATACCTACGGCACGCTGGATGATTTCGACCTGCTGGTGGCCGGTGCGCACGAGCGCGGCATCCGCGTCATTCTGGATATGGTGTTTAACCATACTTCCACGCAGCACGCCTGGTTCCACGAGTCGCTTAACAAGGACAGTCCATACCGCGAATTCTACATCTGGCGCGACGGCACGCCGGACGTGCTGCCGAACAACTGGCGCTCGAAATTTGGCGGTAACGCCTGGCGCTGGCATGCGGAAAGCGGCCAGTACTATCTGCATCTCTTCGCCCCGGAACAGGCGGATCTGAACTGGGAAAACCCGCAGGTTCGCGCCGAGCTGAAAAAGGTTTGCGAGTTCTGGGCGGACCGTGGCGTTGACGGCCTGCGCCTCGACGTCATCAACCTCGTCTCGAAAGACCAGGATTTCCCGGACGATATCGAAGGGGGCGACGGCCGCCGTTTTTATACCGACGGGCCGCGCATCCACGAGTATTTGCAGGAGCTTAGCCGCGATGTGTTTGTACCCCGCGAGCTGATGACGGTGGGCGAAATGTCCTCTACCACGCTCGATAACTGCCAGCAGTACGCTGCGCTGAACGCCGACGAGCTGTCGATGACGTTCAACTTCCACCACCTGAAAGTGGATTATCCCGGCGGGCAGAAATGGACGCTGGCGGAGCCGGACTTTGTGGCGCTGAAGGCCATTTTCAGCCACTGGCAGCAGGGCATGCACAACGTGGCGTGGAACGCGCTGTTCTGGTGTAACCACGACCAGCCGCGCATCGTTTCCCGCTTTGGGGATGAAGGGGAGCTGCGGGTTCCGGCGGCGAAGATGCTGGCCATGGTGCTGCACGGCATGCAGGGCACGCCGTATATCTATCAGGGCGAAGAGCTGGGGATGACCAACCCCCACTTCAGCCGCATCATTGATTACCGTGACGTTGAGAGCCATAACATGTACGCGGAGCTGCGCGCTCAGGGCCGCGACAGCGACAACCTGCTGGCAATCCTCGCCAGTAAATCCAGGGATAACAGCCGCACGCCAATGCAGTGGGACAGCGGTGAGAACGCGGGCTTCACTACCGGCACGCCGTGGATCAACCTGTGCGATAACTACGAAACGATCAACGCCAGCAAAGCGGTAGACGATCCGGACTCGGTGTTTTATGCCTACCAGCGGCTTATTAAGCTGCGCAAGGCTCAGCCGATCTTCACCTGGGGCAACTATCAGGATCTGCTGCCGGAACACCCTTATCTGTGGTGCTACCGCCGGGAATGGCAGGGCCAGACGCTGGTGGTCGCGGCAAACCTCAGCCGCCATAACCAGTGGTGGCAGCCGGATGCCTTTGAGGGCAGCTGGGAGGTGCTGATGAGCAACTATGCTGAGGCCTCAGGCAAGCCGGGGGAAATCAGCCTGCGGCCTTATGAGGCTGTTTACTGGCTGCAGAAGTAGAACTCAAGCGGCGGATGGCGCCTGCGCCTGTCCGCCCTGCTCTTTTCACATCCCACGCGAACCCGCGTTTTGTCGACTATTTACGCGAAAAATTCAGCGCTTAAATTTGTTTTCCGAACCGACGCCGCACCCTTCCTGCAACGCCCGCAATACTTTGTCCTGCATCAATAAAAGTTCAAACATCTTTGGTGCAAGCACTATATATAGACCTTAAAATGCACCCCGACCCCATATGTTGTATATATCGACTATTATCGCAACAGCACCCACAGGATAACTCTGGGCATTACCTGTGGATAACAGGGGCAGAATTTCGGAAGTCTTTGGCAAAACATATCTATATCAGGCAACGGTGTCTGCCGGCCCGGTGTGGATAACCAATTTTAAAAATGGAGAGATCATGACACCGCATGTGATGAAAAGAGACGGGTGCAAAGTACCTTTCACTTCAGAGCGCATTAAAGAAGCCATTCTTCGTGCAGCTAAAGCAGCGGGAGTCGATGACGCAGATTACTGCGCCACCGTCGCAGATATCGTTCGCGCGCAGATGGAAGGCCGTAGCCAGGTGGATATCGGCGAGATCCAGACCGCAGTAGAAAACCAGCTGATGGCGGGTAACTACAAGCAGCTGGCCCGTGCCTATATCGAGTATCGCCATGACCGCGATCTTGAACGTGAAAAACGTGGCCGGTTAAACCAGGAGATCCGTGGCCTGGTCGAACAAACCAACTCCGCCCTGCTCAACGAAAATGCGAATAAAGACAGCAAGGTGATCCCAACCCAGCGCGATCTGCTGGCGGGCATTGTGGCCAAGCATTATGCCAAGCAGCACCTGCTGCCGCGCGACGTGGTGCTGGCGCACGAGCGTGGTGACATCCACTATCACGATCTGGACTACTCTCCGTTCTTCCCGATGTTTAACTGCATGCTTATCGACCTGAAAGGCATGCTGACCCACGGCTTTAAGATGGGCAACGCGGAAATTGAACCGCCAAAGTCCATTTCTACCGCCACGGCGGTTACCGCGCAGATCATCGCCCAGGTTGCCAGCCACATCTACGGCGGCACCACGATTAACCGCATCGATGAAGTCCTTGCGCCGTTTGTGACCGAAAGCTTCAAAAAACATCGTAAAACGGCCGAAGAGTGGCAGATCCCGGACGCCGAAGGCTACGCCCTCTCCCGCACCGAGAAAGAGTGCTACGACGCCTTCCAGTCGCTGGAATATGAAGTGAACACCCTGCACACCGCCAACGGCCAGACGCCGTTCGTCACCTTCGGTTTTGGCCTGGGGACGAGCTGGGAATCCCGCCTGATCCAGACTTCTATTTTGCGTAACCGCATCGCAGGGCTGGGTAAAAATCGTAAGACAGCCGTCTTCCCTAAGCTGGTGTTTGCCATTAAAGACGGCCTGAACCATAAGGCTGGCGACGCGAACTACGACATTAAACAGCTGGCCCTGGAGTGCGCCAGCAAGCGCATGTATCCGGACATCCTGAATTACGATCAGGTAGTCAAAGTAACCGGCTCGTTCAAAACCCCGATGGGCTGCCGCAGCTTCCTGGGCGTGTACGAAGAAAACGGCGAGCAGATCCACGATGGCCGTAACAACATCGGCGTGATCAGCCTCAACCTGCCGCGCATCGCGCTGGAAGCCAAAGGCGACGAAGCCGCGTTCTGGAAATTGCTCGACAGCCGTCTGGAGCTGGCCCACAAAGCGCTGATGACCCGCATCGCCCGCCTGGAAGGGGTGAAGGCCCGCGTAGCACCAATCCTGTATATGGAAGGTGCCTGCGGTGTGCGTCTGAAAGCGGACGATAACGTGGCTGAAATATTCAAAAACGGTCGTGCCTCTATTTCCCTGGGCTATATCGGCATTCACGAAACCGTAAACGCGCTGTTTGGCAACCAGCACGTTTACGACAGCGAAGCTCTGCGCGAGAAAGCCGTGGCGATCGTTGCCCGTCTGCGTCAGGCAACGGATGCCTGGAAAGAAGAATCCGGCTACGGCTTCAGCCTCTACAGCACGCCAAGTGAAAACCTGTGCGACCGCTTCTGCCGTCTGGATACCGCCGAGTTTGGCGTAGTGCCGGGCGTCACCGATAAAGGCTATTACACCAACAGCTTCCACCTCGACGTTGAGAAGAAAGTTAACCCATACGACAAAATCGACTTTGAAGCACCGTATCCCCCCGTGGCTAACGGCGGTTTCATTTGTTACGGCGAATACCCGAACATCCAGCACAACCTGCAGGCGCTGGAAGACGTCTGGGATTACAGCTACAAACACGTTCCGTATTACGGCACCAACACGCCAATCGACGAGTGCTACGAGTGCGGCTTCACCGGCGAGTTCGAATGCACCAGCAAGGGCTTCACCTGCCCGAAATGCGGTAACCACGATGCGGCTCGCGTCTCCGTTACCCGTCGCGTTTGCGGCTACCTGGGCAGTCCGGACGCACGTCCGTTCAACGCCGGCAAGCAGGAAGAAGTTAAGCGCCGCGTGAAACACCTGGGCAACGGGCAGATCGGCTAAGTGAACATGCATCAGTACTACCCGGTGGATATCGTTAACGGGCCGGGTACCCGCTGCACGCTGTTCGTTTCCGGCTGCGTGCATGAATGCCCCGGCTGCTATAACAAAAGCACCTGGCGGGTCAATTCTGGCATGCCGTTCACCCGGGAGATGGAAGACCAGATCATAAGCGATCTGAACGATACCCGCGTGCGCCGCCAGGGCCTGTCGCTTTCGGGCGGCGACCCGCTGCATCCGCAAAACGTGCCGGATATTCTGAAGCTGGTCCAGCGCGTGCGGGCAGAATGCCCGGGCAAGGATATCTGGATGTGGACGGGCTATAAGCTGGATGAGCTGACGGAAAGCCAGCGGGAAGTCGTCGAGCTCATCAACGTGCTGGTCGACGGCAAGTTTGTACAGGATTTGAAAGACCCGGCGCTAATCTGGCGCGGCAGCAGTAACCAGGTCGTTCATCATTTACGCTAAGGCCGCAATTTCTTAAGGCGGGGTAAGCGCAGCGTCACCCGCCGGAATCATAAACGGTGGATGACGCTGCGCTTATCCACCCTACAACTACAGCAGCGCCAGCGTTCCTACTATCACCCCACTCAGCGCCACCAGCCCACCGGTAAGCCATAAGGCTTTTGCCGGAAACGCCTTATGCAGCATCACCAGCGACGGCAGGCTGACGGCTGGCAAGGTTATCAGCAGGGCCAGCGCCGGAGCGGTGCCCATGCCGGCCAGCATCATGGTCTGTATAATCGGAATTTCGGCGGCGGTCGGGATAACGAACAGGCAGCCCGCAATCGCCATCGCAATCACCCAGAACAGCGTATTGCCCACCGCACCATCCGCGTGCGGGAAGAGCCAGACTCGCGCTGCCCCCAGTACCAGAACCGCGATGATGTAAACGGGGATCGTGCTCCAGAACAGGCTCCACAGCGCTTTCATCCAGCGCTGGATAAAGTTTCCCTCCCGCAGTGGCGAAACCGTCGGCTGGGGGATCTCCACGGCCTGCGGCTTATCCTTAACCCAATACTGCACGATGGTCGCTACGCCCAGCACCGTGACGATACCCGCCGCCAGCCGAATCAGCGCGAAATGCCAGCCCAGCACAAATCCCATAAACACCAGCGTGGCGGGATTAAGCAGCGGGTTCCCCAGCCAGAACGCCAGCGCGCCGCCCATCGACACCGACTGACGGCGCATGCCAGCGGCAACGGGTGCCGCACAGCAGGTACACATCATGCCTGGCAATGAAAAAAGCGTGCCGAACAGCGTGCCGCTAAAACGCGGCTGGCCGAGCGTGCGCAGGAGCCAGTCCCGGGGGATTAAAACCTGAATCAGCGATCCTAAAAGCACGCCGAGCACCGCCGCCTTCCAGACCGCGAGGAAATAAACCATCGCATAATCCCAGGCCGCTTTCAGCGGGTTCGCCTCCGGCTGGGCGATAATCGATTTACCAATACTGTGCGTGTCGGCGGCGGTGAAGGCTTTGCCGTAGTACGGCTGCCATTTGACTATCCACAGCCCGACAATCACAACGAGGAAGAACAGCGCTGGTTTCCACCAGGCGAACGA
The DNA here is from genome assembly GCF_038405435.1 of Dryocola clanedunensis. Lineage (GTDB taxonomy): Bacteria > Pseudomonadota > Gammaproteobacteria > Enterobacterales > Enterobacteriaceae > Dryocola > Dryocola clanedunensis_A. Next base: position 498,727 of record NZ_JBBYHZ010000001.1, read on the forward strand.
AGGCTCGCTCACCCGGGGTGAAGTTTGAGTTTGCATAACGGTGTGCCCTGAGAGTATTAACGTGGTGATAATTATTTGCCGCTAATACTACGCCTGCCGCCCCGCTATTGGAAAGCCGCGCTTACCTGTCGCCAGCATGCCCGGCAATTTTCCTTAGCTCCCTGGAATCCAGAACCGCAGTACCCTCATGGGTGGGAGAAACGGCTTCCTGCAGCATCGCCCGCGCCACGTCTCTGGCCTGGATGGATTTCCATTTACCCGGCATGATTTTAAACAGCGGAGCAAACAGCGACTCGTTAAACCGCTGTGATTCGCGATGCCCAAGCAGCATGGACGGGCGCGCAATGGTCAGCCGCGGCCACTGCTGGGCAATCAGCGCCTCCTCCATCTTACCTTTCACCCGATTGTAGAAAAACGGTGAGCTGCTGTTCGCGCCTATCGAACTGACCACCAGCATGTGCGTCGCCCCCAGCCGCTGCCCCGTGATGGCGGTATCCACCACCAGCGTGTAGTCCGCCAGCACAAACGCCTCTTTGCTGCCCGCCTCGCGCATGGTCGTCCCCAGGCAGCAGAAAACGATATCCAGCGGTTCGGTAATCTGCACCAGCGCGTCGCTCAGCTGCGGGTCGTGGGGATTAGAGACTTTTGCCATTTCGGCGGCCAGCGGTCGGCGCGTTGCGGCGGTGATATGGGTGATGCGCGGATCGTCGTTCAGCAGGCGCAGCAGGTGCCCACCCACCAGGCCCGTGGCCCCGGTAATCAGTACTCGGCTCATGGAAGCTCCTTATTCAGATGATTCTAAGTCTAGCCCTTTCGCTTGCAAAGTCTGCCTCGTGGACCAGGCTTAATGACTGGAACCATAAATACGGAGGCACTATGAGCAAGAAGATTGCGGTCCTGATCACCGACGAATTTGAGGATTCAGAATTTACTTCACCCGCAGAGGAGTTCCGCAAGGCGGGCCATGAGGTTATCACCATTGAGAAGCAGGCCGGAAAAACGGTTACCGGCAAACAGGGTGAAGCGAAAGTTAAAATCGACAGGGCCATTGATGAAGTTCGCCCGGCAGATTTCGACGCGCTTTTACTTCCGGGCGGGCATTCCCCGGACAGCCTGCGGGGCGACGAGCGCTTCGTGACCTTTACCCGTGACTTCATGAACAGCGGCAAGCCGGTCTTTGCTATTTGCCACGGCCCGCAGCTGCTGATCAGCGCCGATGTGGTGCGCGGACGCAAACTCACCGCCGTGAAGCCTATCGTGATTGACGTGAAAAACGCAGGCGCGGACTTCTATGACAAAGAGGTCGTGGTCGATAAAGATCAGCTTGTCACCAGCCGTACGCCAGAGGATTTACCGGCGTTTAACCGCGAAGCGCTGCGCCTGTTAGGCCGCTAGTTTTCCCGCAGCCAGTGCAGTTTTTTACCAAAGCCGAGAGTGTTGTCCGTCATTTTCAGCTCGTCGAGCCGGATCTCCCAGACGGGAGCGGTCATCACTCTCGCGACCGGAAATTTTTTACAGTAGAGCGCCCGCACGGTCGCCCCTTCGCTTTCTTCCATCATCCTGATGCGGCCACGAAACTGAACGCCCCGAATCAGCGCGACGGTTTTGGGCTGCCCGTTGATGGTCCCCGCAACGTTTGTCCCTGCCCCAATCAGCCCGCCGTGGCGCGTTGAGGTTTCGCTGAGCAGATAGAAGGCCACGCGCTGCGCATCGTAGTAATAAAAGGCGTTAGCGCACCATAGCTCGTCGTTACCGCCGACGCAGTAGCTAAGCACGTGCTGTTTGTTCAGCCAGCGGCTGATGGCATCTAGTGTTTCCATGTCCATCCTGAACGATGTTACCCTGCAGTGAATTTCAATTATGCGCCCGACCTATGTCCACCTGGTATCTCTATTTAGTCCGCACCCTCGATAACCGCCTCTACACCGGGATAACTACCGATGTGGATCGTCGTTTCCTGCAGCATCAATCCGGAAAAGGCGCTAAGGCCCTGCGGGGAAAAGGCGAGCTGAAGCTGGCGTTTAGTCACCTGGTGGGCGACCGTTCTTCGGCGCTGCGTCTGGAATACCGCATCAAGCAGCTGACCAAAGCGCAAAAAGAGAGGCTGGTGAGCGGCGGCCTGGCTTTTGAAGACCTGCTGGCAGGTCTTCAAAAGCAGCCGACGGATTAGAATTCGCGGTTAAAGTGGTCGTGATACTCCACCAGACCGCTGACGCCGTTAAGCGCATCGTCTGCCAGCGGGCGGATCTGGAAATACGCTTCCGTTTCCGGCCAGGCACAGCGCAAGCCGTGCTGCGCGGCTGGTACAAAGCCCAGTCGCCCGTACAGCGCGGGTTCACCTAAGGCCACCACGGCGGCATAGCCAAACTCATTGAGCGAATCCAGCCCCTCATAGACCAGCTGCTTAGCCAGCCCCTGACCACGATAGGCTTCATCCACGGCAAGCGGCGCAAGCCCCACCCACTGCAGCTCTTCACCTTCTACGGCAACCGGGCTGAAGGCCACATAGCCCACCACCTGACCTTCATCGTCGGTGGCGACCAGCCCCAGCGTCAGCTGACCATCTTCCCGTAAATCTTTCACCAGATCCGCTTCACCGTTACCGTTGAACGTGCGGCGCAGCAGTGCGTCGATGCCTGGCGCATCAATGGGTATTTCTACACGAATTAGCATGGCTCACCTACCGAGTTACTGTCTGGAACGGGCTTGTGCTGCAGGCCCGCTTCGACGAAATCTGCCAGTTGCAGCAGCAGAACGCGTAAAGGTTTTGGCATCGCGTCCAGCTCAATGGCATCCATCAGGTTCTTGACGTACAGACCGAGTTCCGTATCGCCTTCAATGACCAGACGACGCTGGAAGAATAACGTATCCGGGTCCTGTTTGCGTGCGGCAATCAAAAGCAGATCGTTAGCCGTCGCGCTAAAGCTAACATCCGCCGGGGCCTCCTCGCGGACAACCAGCTTATTGTCCTGGACGGAGGTAAACCATTTTAGACCAAGATCGCGCACTTCAATGCTCAGCCAGCGCCCGTCCAGAAACTCAAGCTCGCCGTCCTCCAGCGCCTGACGAAACTGCCAGCCCAGCACCTGCTCCAGTACCTGACGCTTCAGGGCAAAAGGCGTCAGTTTGACCGGCGTACGTAATAAAGAGGGGCCGACCTGTACCAGACGAGAACGCAGTTTATCCAACACGAGCTTACTCCTTGAGAAAGATTTTTGGCTATTTTGCCACACCCGCCGTTCGCGATAGCGGGGCAAATCAATAAACCCATGGGTTTATCCGTACCACCAATGGATGTCATCAATACGTCATTAGCTGCCTTAAATCAAAATTTGTCGCCGACAGGTTAACTAGAATCCCAGTTCGTTAACAATTTTGCGGCCCTTGCAGGCGGCGCGGGTGCTTTTCAGGGTACCCGAAGAATCAGGATGAATTATGGAGTTGCTTTGCCCTGCCGGAAATCTCCCGGCGCTGAAAGCGGCCATTGATAATGGTGCCGACGCGGTTTACATCGGTCTGAAAGATGACACTAACGCCCGCCATTTCGCTGGTCTGAATTTCACGGAAAAGAAACTACAGGAAGCCGTGAGCTACGTGCATCAGCGCGGCCGCAAGCTGCACATTGCCATTAACACCTTCGCGCACCCGGACGGGTATGTTCGCTGGCAGCGTGCAGTGGATATGGCGGCAGAGCTGGGGGCCGACGCCCTGATTCTGGCGGACCTGGCCATGCTTGAGTATGCCGCAAATCGCTATCCGCATATTGAGCGCCACGTCTCGGTTCAGGCCTCAGCGACGAACGAAGAGGCCGTGCGCTTCTATCATCGTAATTTCGACGTGGCCCGCGTAGTGCTGCCGCGCGTGTTATCCATTCATCAGGTGAAGCAGCTCGCCCGCGTCACGCCGGTGCCGCTGGAGGTCTTCGCCTTCGGCAGCCTTTGCATCATGGCCGAAGGCCGCTGCTATCTCTCTTCCTATCTGACCGGCGAATCCCCGAACACAGTAGGCGCCTGCTCCCCGGCGCGCTTTGTTCGCTGGCAGCAGACGCCGCAGGGGCTGGAATCACGTCTGAACGACGTGTTGATCGATCGTTACGAAGACGGCGAAAACGCGGGTTACCCGACGCTCTGCAAAGGCCGTTACCTGGTGGACGATCAGAAATATCACGCGCTGGAAGAGCCGACGAGCCTCAACACCCTCGAACTTCTGCCGGAGCTGCTCGCCGCTAATATCGCCTCGGTGAAAATCGAAGGCCGCCAGCGCAGCCCGGCCTATGTCAGCCAGGTCGCCAAAGTGTGGCGTCAGGCCATCGACCGCTGCATGGCCGATCCTGAAAATTACCGCGCGCAGCAGGCCTGGATGGACACCCTGGGCTCAATGGCCGAAGGCACGCAAACCACGCTCGGCGCATATCACCGCAAATGGCAGTAGGAAATCAGATGAAATATTCATTAGGGCCGGTGCTGTACTACTGGCCGAAAGAGACGCTGGAAAGCTTTTATCAGGCCGCCGCCAAAAGCAGCGCCGACGTGATTTATCTCGGCGAGGCCGTTTGCAGCAAGCGTCGCGCAACCAAAGTGGGCGACTGGCTGGAGATGGCAAAAATGCTGGCGGGCCAGGGCAAGCAGGTGGTGCTCTCTACCCTCGCGCTGGTGCAGGCGCCGTCCGAGCTTAACGAGCTGAAGCGCTACGTGGATAACGGCGACTTTCTGATTGAAGCGAATGATATCGGCGCGGTGAACGTGGCAGCCGAACGCAAGCTGCCGTTTGTCGCCGGTCATGCCCTTAACTGCTATAACGCCGTCACGCTGCGCCTGCTGCTCAAACAGGGCATGACGCGCTGGTGTATGCCGGTAGAGCTGTCGCGGGACTGGCTGGAAAATCTGCTTAACCAGTGCGACGAGCTGGGGATCCGCAATCAGTTTGAAGTAGAGGTCCTGAGCTACGGCCATCTGCCGCTCGCTTATTCCGCCCGCTGCTTTACCGCCCGCTCGGAAGATCGCGCAAAAGACGAATGCGAAACCTGCTGCATTAAATATCCTACCGGGCGCAATATGCTGTCGCAGGAGAACGAGCAGGTCTTCGTGCTCAACGGTATCCAGACGATGAGCGGCTATGTCTATAACCTGGGCAACGAGCTGGCCTCCATGAAAGGGCTGGTGGATATGGTCCGCCTGTCGCCGATGGGGCTGGATACGCTGCGCGTGCTGGAAACCTATCGCGCCAACGAGAACGGCGATAATCCGCTGCAGCTGAAGTCCAACAGCGACTGCAACGGCTACTGGCGACGGGTGGCCGGGCTTGAGCTGGTCGACCGGGGTTAGGTAAAAGGCTCACTTTGTTACTTAACTGTTGGTGAATTTCGGCAATACTGAAGGGATTCTCAGCAAACGAAGTACCCAAACAAAGTGAGCCGTTATGTCTGAATCTACGCAAGTACCCTTCTCGCTGCTGGACCTGTCCCCGATCCCACAGGGATCGCAGGCGGCAGATGCGTTCCATCGTTCACTCGATCTCGCTCGCCTGGCCGAAAAGCGTGGCTACCACCGCTACTGGCTTGCCGAGCACCATAATATGACCGGCATCGCCAGCGCCGCGACATCGGTCCTGATTGGCTATCTTGCCGCGAACACAACGACGCTGCGCCTGGGTTCGGGCGGCGTGATGCTGCCGAACCACTCCCCGTTAGTTATTGCCGAACAGTTCGGCACGCTGGAAACCCTGTATCCAGGCCGAATTGATTTGGGGCTGGGACGCGCGCCGGGTAGCGATCAGCGCACGATGATGGCGCTACGTCGCCATATGAGCGGCGATATCGACAATTTCCCGCGCGATGTCAGCGAGCTGGTTTCGTGGTTTGATGCCAAAGATCCGAACCCGGCAGTACGCCCGGTTCCCGGCTACAACAGTAAAATACCCGTCTGGCTATTAGGCTCCAGCCTGTACAGCGCGCAGCTGGCGGCGCAGATGGGCCTGCCGTTCGCGTTTGCTTCACACTTTGCACCGGACATGCTTTTCCAGGCGCTACAGCTCTATCGCGCCCAGTTCAAACCGTCTGAGCGTCTCGAAAAACCGTACGCGATGGTGTGCATCAACATCGTCGCCGCGGACAGCAACCGCGATGCTGAATTCCTGTTTACCTCTATGCAGCAGGCGTTTGTGAAATTACGTCGCGGTGAGTCAGGGCAGCTTCCGGCCCCTGTCGAAAGTATGGAAAACGTCTGGAGTCCGGCGGAGCAGTATGGCGTACAGCAGGCGCTGGGCATGTCTCTGGTAGGCGATAAAGCGAAAGTACGTCACGGGCTGATTTCACTGCTGCGGGAAACCCAGGCGGATGAGATCATGGTCAACGGGCAGATTTTTGACAGCCAGGCGCGGCTGCATTCGTTCGATCTGGCGATGGACGTGCACGAGAGTTTGTAGTTCGTAGGACTCGTAGGGTGGATAAGCGCAAGCGCCATCCACCTTTTTTGTCGGGTGACGCTCCCATCTCTCCACCCTACAACTCATTGATACACAGGTAGTAAATTCAGGCTCGAAAGAATATGGATAATCGCGTTGCCCACCCCGAAGACCAGGATCAGCGCAATCATTTTATTCCCGCCCCAGACCCGATAAGTCGGGCTGCCGAACTTCTTGCGTGAGGCTTTTGCCAGCAGCGCAGGCACGATGGCCGCCCAGACTGTTGCCGCCAGGCCCGCGTAGCCAATCGCATAGATAAATCCATCCGGCCAAATCACCCCGCCCACAACGGGTGGAATAAAGGTGACCAGCGCGGTTTTCAGGCGGCCCACAGGGGTATCGTCAAACTTAAACAGGTCGGCCAGGTAATCAAACAGGCCCAGCGTTACGCCCAGGAACGAGCTGGCAACCGCGAAGTTGGAGAAGATAATCAGCAGCAGATCCAGCGCCCGGCTGTTGAGAACGCCGCTTAGCGCCCCGACCAGCACATCAATATTCCCGCCCTTTTCCGCAATGGCAATAAAATCACCGCGCGGGATGTTCCCCATGCTGCCGACAAGCCAGATGGAATACAGCACCAGCGCCATCACCGTGCCCCAGAGCAGGCAGCGTTTGATAGTCTGCGGATCTTTGCCGTAGTACTTCATCAGGCTCGGCACGTTGCCGTGGTAGCCAAAGGAGGCGAGGCAGAACGGCAGCGTCATAAACAGATAAGGTAGATAGCTCGGGTTCAGCGATTTGCTGTCCAGCAGCGTTGCCGGCTCCACGTGCCACATCAGGCCACCGAACGTCATAAAGAAGGTGAGAATCTTCGCCCCGAGGACAATCGTCGTCATCCTGCTGACCGCCCGCGTGCTGAGCCAGACGATAAACGCCACCACAAGGGCGAATATCAACCCTGCAAACCTGGCCGGGAAGTCGATGGACATCTCTTTTAGCGTGTGGTGGATCACCGAGCCGCTCGCCGAAATATAGGCGTAGGTCAGGATATAAAGTACAAACGCAATGGACAGACCGTTGATCAGGTTCCATCCCTTACCAAGCAGATCTTTAGTGACCGTATCAAAGCTCGACCCGACGCGATAATTAAGGTTGGCCTCAAGGATCATCAGGCCGGAGTGCAGCATGCAGAACCAGGTAAAGACCAGCGCGGCCAGCGACCAGAAAAACCAGGCTCCCGACATCACAACGGGAAGGGAAAACATGCCTGCGCCGATAATGGTGCCACCAATGATCATCACGCCGCCGAGGATGGAAGGCGTGGCTTTGGTGGTCGATAAGGTCGTCATACAAATTCCTGAAACATGAGAGCCGCCAGAGTGACGGCCCGAATGCGGTGTATTGTACCAGTACATGAGTACACTTTGGATAAAAAAAATCCCGGTATCGCTAACCGGGACTTTTTATGGCTGCCTGCACGCTAAATGCAGGCATAAACTTCGGCTAATTAAGCTTCAGTTGTACGACGACGAGCAGGTGCTGCGCCATCTTCACGACGTGGGCCACGACCGCCTTCACGACGTTCGCCGCTGAAGCTACGACCTGCGCCAGCGCCTGCCGGGCCGTCACGACGAGGACCGCGACCGCCTTCACGACGCTCACCGCTACCGAAACCACGGCCTGCAGGAGCACCGCCGCCACGGCGTTCGCCACCGCGGTCCGTACGTGGCTGCGCATCACCCATCAGCTGCATATTCATCGGCTTGTTCAGAATACGAGTGCGGGTAAAGTGCTGCAGGATCTCACCCGGCATGCCTTTCGGCAGCTCGATAGTTGAGTGAGTACCGAACAGCTTGATGTTACCGATGTAACGGCTGCTGATGTCGCCTTCGTTAGCGATAGCGCCAACGATGTGACGAACTTCAACACCGTCATCACGGCCAACTTCGATGCGGTACAGTTCCATATCGCCAACGTCACGACGTTCACGACGTGGAGCATCGCCATCACGCTGTGGACGATCGCCACGTGGAGCGCGGTCGCCACGGTCACCGCGTGGAGCACGGTCACTGCGTTCGAAACGTTCGTCACGCTCGCGGAATTCACGACGTGGACGCATTGGCGCATCTGGTGGCAGGATCAGTGGACGTTCGCCCTGAGCCATTTTCAGCAGTGCTGCTGCCAGCGTTTCGATATCCAGCGCTTCTTCAGCTTCCGCAGAAGGTTGAATTTTTGCCAGCAGACCACGGTACAGATCCAGATCGCTGCTTTCCAGCTGCTGCTGAACTTTAGCCGCGAACTTAGCCAGGCGACGCTCGCTCAGCAGATCACGGTTTGGCAGCTCAACTTCTGGAATGGTCAGCTTCATGGTGCGTTCGATGTTGCGCAGCAGACGACGCTCGCGGTTCTCAACGAACAGCAGCGCACGGCCAGCACGACCCGCACGACCGGTACGGCCGATACGGTGAACGTAAGATTCAGAGTCCATCGGGATGTCGTAGTTAACAACCAGGCTGATACGCTCAACGTCCAGGCCACGGGCCGCAACGTCGGTAGCAATCAGGATGTCCAGACGACCATCTTTCAGACGCTCCAGAGTCTGCTCACGCAGGGCCTGGTTCATGTCACCGTTCAGTGCAGCGCTGTTATAGCCGCTACGCTCCAGCGCTTCTGCCACTTCCAGAGTCGCGTTTTTGGTACGAACGAAAATAATCGCCGCATCAAAATCTTCTGACTCGAGGAAACGAACCAGCGCTTCGTTCTTACGCATACCGTGCACGGTCCAGTAGCTCTGGCTGATGTCCGGACGAGTCGTCACGCTTGACTGAATGCGAACTTCCTGTGGATCTTTCATGAAGCGACGGGTAATACGACGAATCGCTTCTGGCATAGTTGCAGAGAACAGAGCGGTCTGGTGACCTTCTGGGATCTGCGCCATGATGGTTTCAACGTCTTCGATGAAGCCCATACGCAGCATTTCATCAGCTTCGTCCAGTACCAGGCCTTTCAGGCTGGACAGGTTCAGCGTACCGCGTTTTAAGTGATCGAGCAGACGGCCCGGGGTACCCACAACAATTTGTGGGCCCTGACGCAGGGCGCGCAGCTGTACGTCATAACGCTGGCCACCGTAAAGGGCCACTACGTTTACGCCGTGCATATGTTTAGAGAAATCCGTCATGGCTTCAGCAACCTGAACCGCCAGTTCGCGGGTCGGTGCCAGCACCAGGATTTGCGGTGCTTTCAGCTCTGGATCAAGGTTGTGCAGCAGCGGTAAAGAGAACGCTGCGGTTTTGCCGCTGCCTGTCTGAGCCATGCCCAGCACATCGCGGCCAGCCAGCAGTTGTGGAATACACTCAGCCTGAATTGGAGAGGGCTTTTCGTAACCCAGATCGTTCAGCGCTTTGAGAATGGAGCCGTTAAGGCCCAGATCGGTAAAAGTAGTTTCGATAGTAGTAGTCTCGATGATATCAGTCATGTAGTACACGTGCCTCGTAGATGGCGGCCAGTCTACATAACTCATCGTGAAATTGACCTGCAATTTTCATTGAAAAGTGTGAACCGGCTCAAATTTGGTTGATTAACGAACAAAAACGCCCTCACCCGTGAAGGTGATGACTTTAATGGATAAAGTTTATGGGCTGATCGTTGTTCGTCAGCTATTGCTGGTCCGATTCTGCCAGGTCATCTTGCTCCTGGCCCAAGAGCGCTAATTCCAACAATGCATAACGATGCTCAACGTAGTTGTGTACGTTGTTAGCGACCGCTAACTTGAACAGTGCCGTGGCGCTGTCCTTTTCCCCCAGACTTAGGTAGAACTTACCTAAATAGAAGTTGGTTTCACTGAGATGCTCAGCGAGCGAGGTGTTATCCGTTGCGTCCGCCTTGAGGCGTTCCATTAACGTGCTTTCGTTAATGTTCCCCAGGTAGAACTCGACAATGTTCCATCCCCATTGCTCTCTGTCCGATTTATCGAGCCGCTGTTGTAGCGACTCCTTGGCCTGTTTTGCGTCGATATTGCTTTCAGCGATATAGAGCCACAGACTGCGGAAAGGATCATTGGGATCGTCTTGATAAAACGCCAGCAGATCATCTTGCGCTAAACGATAACGACCACCGTAGTAGAGGGCGATACCGCGATTTAAATGCGCGTAGTTGTAAGTTGGATCAAGCTCAAGTACAGAATCAAACGCTTCATAGGCAGCATCAAAATTGCCTGCCTGCGTTAAATATATGCCTAAGTAATTGAATACTTCAGGCATATCGGGGCGGATTGCCAGCGCTTGTGAAAAATCATTTCGCGCCAGAGCCCGCAAGCCGAGGCTATCATACAACACTCCGCGCTCATATAAAAGCTGTGCGCGTTCATCATCGGTTAAAGCCCGACTGGCAAGTATCTGTTCCATGCGTGCCAGAATGACTTCCTGCTGCAAAGTCGGCTGCAGTGGCACCGCCAGGACTTCACTTTTACGCCAGGCAGAGTTGCTGCATCCTGCCAGCGTAAGAGCTGTCGCAACGAAACACCAGCGCAAGAAAGGCTTCATTTCCTACTCCCGAAGACAACAATTGAATGAACATCCTGTCCGCCGGCTGCTAAAACGGAGCATCCTGCTCCGTAATAAACAGCTCCTCATGTCACCATGAGGAGCTAAAGGATCAAACCTTACTCAGCTTCTGGAGCAGCAGGAGCTGCGCCTTCTGCAGGGGACTGTTCTGTTGCTTCTTTGATGCTCAGACGTACGCGGCCCTGACGGTCAACTTCCAGTACCTTCACAGGCACTTCCTGACCCATCTGCAGATAGTCGGTCACTTTCTCAACGCGCTTGTCAGCGATCTGAGAGATGTGTACCAGACCTTCTTTGCCGCCGCCGATAGCAACGAACGCACCGAAGTCTACGATACGGGTAACTTTACCAGCGTAGATACGGCCCACTTCGATTTCTGCGGTGATCTCTTCGATACGACGAATCGCGTGTTTCGCTTTTTCGCCGTCGGTTGCTGCGATTTTCACAGTACCGTCATCTTCGATTTCAATGGTGGTGCCGGTTTCTTCGGTCAGCGCACGAATCACAGAACCACCCTTACCGATCACGTCTTTGATCTTGTCTGGGTTGATCTTGATGGTGTGAATACGCGGTGCAAACTGAGAGATATCGCCACGCGGTGCGTTGATAGCCTGTTCCATCACGCCCAGGATGTGCAGACGCGCACCTTTAGCCTGGCTCAGAGCAGCCTGCATGATTTCACGGGTGATGCCTTCGATTTTGATATCCATCTGCAGCGCAGAGATACCTTCACGGCTACCGGCAACTTTGAAGTCCATGTCGCCCAGGTGATCTTCGTCACCCAGAATGTCGGACAGAACCACGAAGTTCTCGCCTTCTTTCACGAGGCCCATCGCAATGCCCGCTACCGCGGCTTTGATTGGCACACCTGCGTCCATCAGGGCCAGGGAAGCACCACAAACGGAAGCCATGGAAGAAGAACCGTTAGATTCAGTGATTTCAGACACTACACGCACGGTGTACGGGAAGCGGTCAGCTTCAGGCATTACAGCCAGAACGCCACGCTTAGCCAGACGACCGTGACCGATCTCACGACGCTTCGGTGAACCGACCATGCCGGTTTCGCCTACGGAGTACGGAGGGAAGTTGTAGTGGAACAGGAAGTTGTCGGTACGTTCGCCCATCAACTCATCCAGGTTCTGCGCGTCACGCGCGGTGCCCAGGGTCGCAGTAACCAGCGCCTGAGTTTCACCACGGGTGAACAGTGCGGAACCGTGAGTACGTGGCAGAACGCCGGTACGCACATCCAGACCACGGATCATGTCTTTTTCGCGGCCATCGATACGCGGCTCGCCACGCAGAACGCGGCTACGAACAACGTTTTTCTCGATAGCGTGCAGCAGGTCGCTCAGCTCAGCGTCATCCAGAGATTCGTCTTCCGCCAGCAGCGCTGCGATAACTTCAGTTTTGATCACGCCAATCTGCGCGTAGCGCTCTTGCTTGTCGGTGATACGGTATGCGTCGCTCAGGCGAGCTTCAGCAAGGGCTGCAACGCGCGCGTTCAGCGCTTCGTTCACAGCTTCTGGCTGCCAGTCCCAACGTGGTTTGCCCGCTTCGGCAACCAGAGAGTTGATGTTCTGGATAACAACCTGCTGCTGTTCGTGACCGAACACAACTGCACCCAGCATCTGGTCTTCGCTCAGCAGTTCTGCTTCGGATTCAACCATCAGTACTGCGTTTTCGGTACCGGCAACAACCAGGTCCAGCTTGCTCGTTTTCAGCTCGTCTGCGGTTGGGTTCAGTACGTACTGGTCATTGATGTAGCCTACGCGAGCAGAACCAATCGGACCATTGAATGGGATACCAGACAGGCTCAGTGCCGCAGAGGCACCGATCATTGCAACGATGTCAGGATGAACCTGTGGGTTTACGGAAACCACGGTAGCGATAACCTGCACTTCGTTGACGAAGCCTTCCGGGAACAGCGGACGAACCGGGCGGTCAATCAGACGCGCAATCAGGGTTTCGCCTTCGCTTGGGCGGCCTTCACGACGGAAGAAGCTGCCTGGGATACGGCCAGCAGCGTAGGTACGCTCCTGATAGTTAACGGTCAGAGGGAAGAAGTCCTGGCCCGCCTTCGCTTTTTTCTGACCAACAACGGTCACGAATACTGCGGTGTCGTCCATGCTTACCATTACTGCTGCGGTAGCCTGGCGCGCCATCATGCCGGTCTCAATAGTGACCGTATGCTGACCATACTGGAATTTACGAACGATCGGATTTAGCAAAATAATATCCTTAAGATTCTTAGACTACCGGTGACTTCACGCGGTGTCGTTATGACCCGATCTTCATCACATCCTCGCGACTAATGACAATCCTGAACCGCCCCTGCGGTCAAGCTTCTCATTAGCCGCGCGAACCTCTGCAACAAAGATCACACACAGCAACAATACATTAGTTTCCATAGAATTGCTGCCGTCTGGTTGAAAAAAGGGGCCTTAAAAGGCCCCTTTTTCTGAAACTCGCAAGACTTAGCGACGCAGACCCAGACGCTCGATCAGGCTGGTGTAACGTGCTACATCTTTACGCTTCAGGTAGTCGAGCAGTTTACGACGCTGAGAAACCATACGCAGCAGACCACGACGGCTGTGGTGATCTTTTTTGTGCTCTGCAAAGTGACCCTGCAGGTGGTTAATCTGTGCGGTCAGCAGTGCAACCTGAACTTCGGTAGAACCGCTGTCGTTAGTACCACGACCAAACTCAGAAACGATTTTAGCTTTAGCTTCAACGCTTAGAGACATTTTCAACTCCAGAATAATAGATAAATAGACAGGGTGCCGATCTCTAATTCAGCAACCCCAGTGCACATCGGGTAGATTGTTAAATAAACGCCCCGATGCTAAGCCGCGCTATTTTACCTGTAGCCACCTCTTATCGCAAGGTAACTACAGATGTCACACGGGATACTCGACGACCAGACGACGAGGCGCAACGCGACCGTCTTCGTCTATCTCGCCCATGCCAATGAATTTAGCGTCATCGCCTTCAGTCACACGAACCAGCCCGTCGGCTGGAACATTCGCGACCTGTACCGGCTGACCATTTTTGAAATAGCCCGCAACCGCAGGAAGCAAATTAACGAGTGGGAAGTCCGATGCCGGGCTGTCCATTGGCATTAAAAGTGGATCTAACAGCGTACCTGGCTCCACGTCCTGCCGATGTGCCTGTTCAACAAGTTCATGCAGCTGTTCGAGGGTCACCATACGTTCAACAGGATATTTGCTGACTGCCAGGCGGCGCAGGAAGGTCACATGCGCGCCGCAGCCAAGCTTTTCACCCAGATCGTCGGTGATGGTACGAATATAGGTACCTTTAGAACAGTGTATCTCCAGCTCCAGCTCATTGCCTTCGTGGCGAATAAACAGCAGTTCGTAGACCGTAATCGGACGTGCTTCGCGCTCTACTTCAATACCCTGACGGGCATATTCGTACAGCGGCTTACCCTGATGCTTCAGCGCCGAATACATGGACGGCACCTGCATGGTATCGCCACGGAAACTTTCCAGCGCCGCCGCAAGCTCTTGCTCGCTGAACGTTACCGGACGTTCCTGCACCACGGTACCATCCGCGTCCGACGTATCGGTGCGCTGGCCGAGGCGGGCAATCACACGATAACGCTTGTCTGAATCCAGCAGGTAGCGAGAAAACTTTGTCGCTTCCCCCAGGCAAATGGGCAGCATGCCTGTTGCCAGCGGATCCAGCGCGCCGGTATGTCCGGCGCGGTTAGCGTTATAGATACGCTTTACTTTTTGCAGGGCATCGTTGGACGACAGGCCCTGTGGCTTATCAAGCAGCAGCACACCGTGGATATCACGACCACGACGACGAGGACGACTCATTAATCCTCCTTGCTGTCGTCCGTATTCACGCGACGCTCGTCATCGTTACGAATGACGTTGGAAACCAGGTTGGACATGCGCATCCCTTCAACTAACGAGTTGTCGTAGAAGAAAGTCAATTCAGGCACGATGCGCAGGCGCATTGCTTTACCCACCAGAGTGCGGATATAGCCGGAAGCGTCCTGCAAAACTTTAATGCCCTCTTTGATGGCATTGTCGTCTTTGTCGTTCAGGAAGGTGACGAACACTTTGGCATAGGCCAGATCGCGGGAAACTTCGACACCGGAAACGGTGGTCATCATGCCCAGACGCGGATCTTTAATTTCGCGCTGCAGGATAATTGCGATTTCTTTCTGCAGTTCCTGAGAGACGCGCTGCGGGCGACCAAATTCTTTCGCCATAATAAATTCTCCATACAAATCGGGGGGCACTCGGCCCCCCTTAAGATATTGCCGATGACTCGGACTCTATCAGGCGATCGTACGCTGGATTTCGATGATTTCGAAGACTTCGATTACATCGCCCACGCGGACGTCGTTGTAGTTCTTAACGCCGATACCACATTCCATGCCGTTACGCACTTCGTTCGCGTCATCTTTGAAGCGGCGCAGGGATTCCAGCTCGCCTTCATAGATAACCACGTTGTCGCGCAGAACACGGATTGGGTTGTGACGTTTGACCACGCCCTCGGTAACCATACAGCCTGCGATGGCACCAAACTTCGGTGATTTGAACACATCGCGAACTTCGGCCAGGCCGAGGATCTGCTGTTTCAGTTCCGGAGAGAGCATGCCGCTCATCGCTGCTTTCACTTCGTCGATCAGATGGTAGATGACGGAGTAGTAACGCAGATCCAGGCTTTCAGCTTCAATCACGCGGCGAGCAGAGGCATCGGCACGAACGTTAAAGCCAACCAGGATTGCGTTGGAAGCCGCAGCAAGCGTTGCGTCAGTTTCAGTGATACCGCCCACGCCGGAACCGATGATTTTCACTTTCACTTCATCAGTAGACAGCTTCAGCAGGGAGTCGCTGATCGCTTCCACAGAACCCTGAACGTCGGCTTTCAGCACGATGTTCACTTCGGACACTTCGCCTTCGGTCATGTTGGCGAACATGTTTTCCAGTTTGGATTTCTGCTGGCGAGCCAGTTTCACTTCGCGGAATTTACCCTGACGATACAGAGCAACTTCACGCGCTTTTTTCTCGTCACGAACAACGGTAACTTCATCACCCGCTGCTGGCACACCAGACAGGCCGAGGATTTCAACCGGGATAGAAGGACCAGCTTCAGTCACTTCGCGACCCATTTCGTCACGCATTGCACGAACGCGGCCATATTCGAAGCCACACAGTACGATGTCGCCCTTGTTCAGGGAGCCTTCACGCACCAGAACGGTTGCTACCGGACCACGACCTTTATCCAGGAAGGATTCGATAACCACGCCGCTTGCCATGCCTTCACGCATTGCTTTCAGTTCAAGAACTTCAGCCTGCAGCAGGATTGCGTCCAGCAGTTCGTCAATGCCCGTACCTGCTTTAGCAGAGACATGGATGAACTGGCTTTCACCGCCCCACTCTTCTGGCATGATGCCGTACTGTGACAGTTCCTGCTTAACGCGGTCTGGATCGGCTTCCAGCTTGTCAATTTTGTTCACCGCAACAACAACCGGCACCTGCGCCGCTTTCGCGTGCTGAATTGCTTCGATTGTCTGTGGCATTACACCATCGTCTGCGGCAACAACCAGAACAACGATATCCGTCGCCTGAGCACCACGAGCACGCATAGAGGTAAACGCTGCGTGGCCCGGGGTATCCAGGAAGGTGACCATACCGTTGTCAGTTTCTACGTGGTAAGCACCGATATGCTGGGTAATACCACCCGCTTCGCCGGACGCAACTTTAGTAGAACGAATGTAGTCAAGCAGAGAGGTTTTACCGTGGTCAACGTGACCCATGATGGTAACAACCGGCGCGCGTGCTTCAGCAACTGCATCTGTATCACGGTCGCTCATCAGCGCTTCTTCCAGCTCGTTTTCACGACGCAGGATAACCTTGTGGCCCATCTCTTCGGCAACCAGCTGTGCGGTTTCCTGGTCGATGACCTGGTTGATGGTCGCCATTGCGCCCAGTTTCATCATTGCTTTGATGACCTGAGAGCCTTTAACAGCCATTTTGTTAGCCAGCTCGGCAACGGTGACGGTCTCGCCGATCACAACATCACGGTTAACGGCCTGTGCAGGCTTGTTGAAGCCCTGCTGCAGGGAGCTTGGCTTACGCTTGCCTTTACCACCACGAACCGCTGCACGCGCTTCTTCACGGTCAGCTTTAGACTCGCCGTGCTTGCCGCCTTTCTTCTGGCGTGGTGCTTTAGTCGCAGTCGTACGAGCGCGAGTCCGTCCAGCTTCTACCTGACGATCGTTTTCGTCTTCAGCCTGGCGGGCATGCTGAGAAGTGGTTACATGGTAATCAGTTTTGTCGTCTTCCACTTTCTCTTCTTCCGTCCAGACGCCAGCGTTTGCTTCAGCCATTTTACGGGCCTCTTCAGCTACACGACGGGCATCTTCTTCTAGTTTGCGACGGGCTTCTTCTTCCGCTTTGCGCTTGATCTCAGCAGATTCTGCTTCGCGGCGGGCTTTCTCGGCCTGGGCGGTTTTCGTCATATCGTCAGTTTGTTGATTGCTCACTTTGTCTTTTTCCGCAGCTTCACGTTTCGCTTTATCAGCGGCTTCACGCTTAGCTTGTTCTTCCGCTTCACGTTTAGCTTTTTCTTGCGCCTGACGATTGGCAGCTTCCTGCGCCTCACGTTGGGCTTGCTCTTCCGCTTCACGCTGCGCTTGTTCTTCCGCAGCAAGGCGTTCAGCCTCTTGCGGATCACGTTTCACAAAGGTGCGCTTCTTGCGGACTTCGATTTGTACCGACTTACTTTTCCCACCGGTACCTGGAATATTTAAAGTACTGCGCGTTTTGCGCTGTAAAGTCAACTTGTCTGGTGCTGAGCCGTGTTCACGGTTCAGGTGGGTCAGCAAGGTTTGCTTCTCTTGCGCGGAAACAGAGTCTTCAGCCGACTTCGGGATCCCTGCATCAGCAAATTGCTGTACCAGGCGGTCCACGGAGGTCTGAATCTCTTCGGCCAGCGCTTTTACGGTTACATCTGTCATGCTGTTCCTTCCTGCTACAGTTTATTACGCTTCGTCGCCGAACCAGCAGATATTTCGAGCAGCCATAATTAATTCACCGGCCTTCTCGTTGCTCAATCCTTCAATATCTGACAGGTCATCAACACCTTGCTCAGCCAGGTCTTCCAGCGAGCTCACACCACGTGCAGCCAGTTTGAATGCCAGAGTGCGATCCATACCTTCGAGGTTCAGAAGATCCTCTTGAGGTTTGCTATCGCCAAGGCTTTCTTCCTGGGCAAGGGCCAGCGTAGTGAGGGCGTTTTTAGCGCGTTCGCGTAATGCTTCCACTGTGTCTTCATCAAGGCCGTCAACTTCTAACAGCTCTTTCACCGGCACATAAGCCAGCTCTTCAAGGCTTGAGAAGCCTTCTTCAACCAACACGGTGGCGAAATCCTCGTCAATGTCGAGGTATTTGGTAAAGGTATCAATGGCGGCATGCGCTTCTGCCTGGTGCTTAGCCTGCAGGTCATCAACGGTCATGACGTTGAGTTCCCAGCCGCTCAGCTGCGCTGCCAGACGCACGTTTTGACCGTTACGGCCAATCGCCTGCGCCAGATTTCCTGCCTCTACCGCGATATCCATCGTGTGTTTGTCTTCGTCAACCACAATGGAAGCCACATCTGCCGGGGCCATAGCATTGATAACAAACTGCGCCGGGTTGTCATCCCACAGCACGATATCAATACGCTCGCCACCCAGTTCAGTGGAGACTGCCTGTACGCGTGCACCACGCATACCAACGCAAGCACCAACCGGATCGATACGTTTGTCATTGGTTTTCACGGCGATTTTCGCACGAGAACCCGGATCGCGGGCTGCGGCCTTGATTTCAATGACTTCTTCGCCGATTTCTGGCACTTCGATGCGGAACAGTTCGATCAGCATTTCCGGTTTGGAACGGCTAACGAACAGCTGCGCGCCGCGCGCTTCAGGGCGTACGGCATACAGCACACCGCGAATACGGTCGCCTGGACGGAAGTTTTCACGTGGCAGCATGTCTTCACGAATGATGACGGCTTCCGCGTTATTGCCCAGATCCAGAGAAATATTGTCACGGTTAACTTTCTTAACCACGCCGGTGATAATCTCACCTTCGTGCTCACGGAACTGATCGACAACCATCGCACGTTCAGCTTCACGAACTTTCTGTACGATAACCTGTTTTGCGGTTTGCGTGGTGATACGGTCAAAGGTCACAGATTCGATCTGGTCTTCTACGTACTCGCCCACGTTCAGCGCAGGATCTTCGAATTGAGCGGCATCAAGGGTGATTTCACGCGTCGGCTGCGTCACTTCTTCGACAATGACCCAGCGGCGGAAAGTATCAAAGTCACCACTTTTACGATCGATGCTTACACGCACGTCGATCTCTTGCTCGTATTTTTTCTTCGTCGCTGTTGCCAGCGCACTTTCCAGTGCTTCAAAAATCTTTTCGCGCGGAAGAGACTTTTCGTTGGAAACTGCTTCTACAACAGCCAAAATTTCTTTGTTCATCCTGGGTTTTCACCTCAATCCAAACTATTAAAAGTGGGGTACCAGGTTCGCTTTCTGGATGTTGCTCAGCGCGAACACTTCGTCTTTACCTTCGACCGTGACCGTGATCATCTCACCCTCGACGGCTTTAATAATACCCTGCCATTTGCGACGGTTCTGCACGGCCATACGCAACACAATGCTCACTTCTTCGCCAGTATAGCGAACGTAATGTTCTGCAATGAACATTGGGCGATCGAGACCAGGTGAGGAAACTTCAAGGTTATAGGCCACAGTGACGGGATCTTCGACGTCCAGCACTGCACTGACCTGGTGACTGACATCAGTGCAATCATCAACATTGATGCCGTCTTCACTATCAATATAGATGCGCAGCGTAGATTGGCGACCTCGAACGAATTCGATACCCACCAGTTCGTAGCCCAGTGCTTCGACGGGTGCTGTAATCATCTCTGTTAATTTTTGCTCTAATGTGGACAAGCCCACCCCCAAGACGTAAAAAAAGGGCATATAGCCCAGTTATTCTGAAGTCAGATAACAAAAAACCCCGATAAATCGGGGCTTTATATAACTGAACCCTGTATGCCGCAATTGCGGCCCGGACACCGTCCAGGAGAATTTTTTTCTAAATTCTTCGCGAGGCACCAAATGGCTCACAGTATATTTGAAAAAGAACTCTCAGGGAAAGTGGTTGCGGGGGCCGGATTTGAACCGACGACCTTCGGGTTATGAGCCCGACGAGCTACCAGGCTGCTCCACCCCGCGTCCGAAAACGTGGAAAATACTACGCCAGAATTGCAATAAATGCAAGAATTGCTGGGATTTGGTACCGAGGACGGGACTTGAACCCGTAAGCCCAATCGGGCACTACCACCTCAAGGTAGCGTGTCTACCAATTCCACCACCTCGGCACTTTGCGTACGGCGCTCAATTCAGCCGTACAGAAGCTTACTGCTTATTACTGTGGGATATCGCTTGTCGGCCTGGTAGGTGCCGCTGGCGTGGTCTGCTCAGATTTCGCTGGCTGACTCAAATTCTCCCACTCACTTCCTTTACTGGTTTTGTTGCTGTTGATATTTCCCAGCACCAGGCTGATGATGAAGAACAACGTTGCCAGCACACCAGTCATACGGGTCATGAAGTTACCAGAACCACTTGAACCGAAGAGTGTTCCGGAAGCGCCTGCTCCGAAGGAGGCTCCCATATCAGCGCCTTTACCTTGCTGCAGCATGATGAGACCTACAAGGCCCAGAGCTACAATAAGGAAAACTACTAAAAGAGCTTCGTACATAATCAACCTGTTCCTTGCGGGATTACCGCATACCAATTGCTTCAAACCAGTGTAGCGGGCAAAATCACGTTTACCCACTGAAGCGGGTGAGAATACTAACCAAAGCAGCACGGGTGCGCAAGGGCAATTTATTATCCTTGCGCTGATTGCAGAAAAAAACAGCAGCCCGCGCTTTTTTGCTTATATAACAGGCGGCAAGCGCCGTCTTTTTGTTCGTTTACGGTGCAGGTTTATTAAACCGCTTTCACCGCATCAGCAATACGATTGGCATAATCCGTGACCTGATCGTGATCCTCGCCTTCAACCATCACACGAATTAAAGGTTCAGTCCCAGATTTACGCAGCAGTACGCGTCCACGGCCACCCAGTGCCTCTTCCACTTCTGCTGTCACTTTTTTGACGCTGTCATGCTCAAGCGGATCGCCGCTGCCCGCCGTAAAGCGGACGTTGACCAGAATCTGCGGGAATAATTTCATGCCGCTGCACAGATCGTGCAGGCTCATATGGTTGCGCACCATCGCAGTGAGCACTTGCAGCGCAGCGACGATTCCGTCACCGGTGGTAGTTTTGTCCAGCAGGATAATATGGCCGGAATTTTCCGCACCAATTCTCCAGCCTTTCTCCTGAAGTTTTTCCAGCACATAGCGGTCGCCCACTTTTGCGCGAGTAAACGGAATGCCGAGCTGTTTGAGCGCTAATTCCAGCCCCATGTTGCTCATCAGCGTGCCGACGGCACCGCCGCGCAGCTGGCCCTGGCGCAGTCCTTCACGAGCAATGATGTAGAGGATTTGGTCGCCATCCACCTTCAGGCCCTGATGGTCAACCATGATCACTCGGTCACCGTCGCCGTCAAACGCGATACCGATGTCGGCTTTCTCAGCCAGCACCCGCTCCTGCAACATACGAACGTCCGTTGCACCGCATTTTTCGTTGATGTTCAGACCGTCCGGCTCGCAGCCTACGGCAATAACCTTCGCACCCAGCTCACGCAGCACGTTCGGTGCAATGTGGTAGGTCGCTCCGTTGGCGCAGTCCACAACGATTTTCAGCCCGTTCAGGCTAAGTTCGTTCGGGAAAGTGCCTTTGCAGAACTCGATATAGCGACCCGCAGCATCAACGATACGGCTTGCCTTACCCAGTTCAGCGGAATCCACACAGGTAATCTCTTTTTCCATTTCCGCTTCGATAGCTTCTTCCACGTCGTCCGGCAGCTTAGTCCCGTCGATAGAGAAGAATTTGATTCCATTATCGTAGAACGGGTTATGGGAAGCAGAAATGACGATCCCGGCTTCGGCACGGAAAGCGCGTGTCAGATAAGCAACTGCGGGCGTTGGCATCGGGCCGGTGAAAGAGGCAGACAGACCTGCAGCTGCCAGGCCAGCTTCAAGGGCCGACTCAAGCATATAGCCGGAAATACGCGTGTCTTTACCGATAATAATTTTACGAGAGCCGTGGCGAGCCAGCACTTTACCGGCGGCCCAGCCAAGCTTCAAAACGAAATCAGGCGTGATTGGGCTGTCGCCCACGCGGCCACGAATGCCATCGGTGCCAAAATATTTACGGTTACTCATAGCGTTTGTTTTCCTTCGCTGAAAGTGTGGCCTCGACCACGCGCATGGCTTCTACGGTCTCTTTCACATCGTGTACTCGAATGATGTGCGCACCCTGCATTGCGGCAATGACCGCGCAGGATAAGCTGCCGCTCAGGCGCTGATCGGGCCCGACGTTAAGCAGCTGGCCAACCATTGATTTCCGCGACATTCCAACCAGCAGCGGTAAGCCGAAGTGATGGAACTCTGAAAGTCGGGCAAGAAGCTGGTAATTATGGCTGAGATTTTTACCGAAACCGAAGCCCGGGTCGAGCAACAATTTTTCTTTTGGGATGCCTGCCGCCTCACAGCGTGCTATTTGCTCAACAAAAAAGCGATCGACATCGGCAAAAACGTCTTTGTACTGAGGAGAGTGCTGCATGCTCTTCGGCTCGCCCTGCATATGCATCAGGCAAACCGGCAACCCTGTTTCTGCGGCTGCTTCAAGCGCGCCGGGCTCCTGCAGGGAGCGGATATCATTGATGATGTGAGCGCCCACTCGCGCAGACTCACGAATCACTTCTGCTTTAGAAGTATCCACTGAGATCCAGACTTCAAAGCGCTGGGCAATGGCCTCGACCGCCGGGATAACCCGGGCTAATTCATCCTCAACGCTCACTTCAAGCGCCCCGGGACGCGTCGACTCTCCACCAATATCAATTATTGTCGCCCCGGCGTTAATCATCGCGTTGGCATGCTTAACCGCCTCAATCAGCGAGTTATGCTTGCCGCCGTCGGAAAACGAATCGGGGGTGACGTTTAAAATCCCCATGACGTGAGGATGAGAGAGGTCGAGCGTGGTGCCCTGAGCGTTGAGTTTCATCAAATATCCCTTGGGTAGACATCTTAAGACAAAAACAAAAAACCCCGGGCAGGCCCGGGGTTTGAATTACTTACCGCAAAAACATTGGTCAGACTCGGCTTACTTGTCGCCCAGCTGTTCTGACATGGTATTACCCGGGTTTGGCGTACGCGGTTCATCGACCGGACGCGGCGCACGAGGTGTACCGTTGTTATCAGAGTTATTGCTGCCGTTGCTGGAGTCTTCCCAACCCGCTGGCGGACGAACGTCACGGCGAGCCATCAGATCGTCGATCTGCGGCGCATCGATGGTTTCGTACTTCATCAGCGCGTCTTTCATGGTGTGCAGGATGTCCATGTTCTCATTCAGCAGCTGACGTGCACGAGCATAGTTACGCTCGATAAGCAGCTTAACTTCCTGATCGATGATACGAGCTGTTTCATCGGACATATGCTTCGCTTTCGCGACTGAACGACCCAGGAATACCTCACCCTCTTCTTCCGCGTACAGCAGCGGACCGAGTTTTTCAGAGAAGCCCCACTGGGTAACCATGTTACGAGCGATGGAGGTCGCGACTTTAATGTCGTTAGACGCACCGGTAGAAACATGTTCGGCACCGTAGATAATCTCTTCTGCAAGACGACCGCCGTACAGCGTAGAAATCTGGCTTTCCAGCTTCTGACGGCTGGCGCTGATCGCGTCACCTTCAGGCAGGAAGAACGTCACGCCAAGCGCACGGCCACGAGGAATAATCGTCACTTTGTGTACCGGATCGTGCTCTGGTACCAGGCGGCCAATAATCGCGTGTCCCGCTTCGTGGTAGGCGGTGGATTCTTTCTGCGCTTCCGTCATCACCATGGAGCGGCGTTCCGCACCCATCATGATTTTGTCTTTCGCTTTCTCGAATTCAACCATCGATACCACACGCTTGTTGCCACGAGCAGCAAACAGCGCAGCTTCGTTCACAAGGTTTGCGAGGTCAGCACCGGAGAAGCCTGGCGTACCGCGAGCAATGATTGCTGCATCGATATCTGGTGCCAACGGCACACGGCGCATATGCACCTTCAGGATTTGCTCACGGCCACGAACGTCTGGCAGACCAACCACAACCTGACGGTCGAAACGGCCTGGACGCAGCAGCGCTGGGTCAAGCACGTCCGGACGGTTAGTCGCGGCGATAACGATAATGCCTTCGTTGCCTTCAAAGCCGTCCATCTCAACCAGCATCTGGTTCAGCGTCTGCTCACGTTCATCGTGACCGCCGCCCAGACCTGCGCCACGCTGGCGGCCTACGGCGTCAATTTCATCGATAAAGATGATGCACGGTGCGGCTTTCTTGGCCTGTTCGAACATGTCACGCACACGAGATGCGCCCACACCCACGAACATTTCAACGAAGTCAGAACCGGAAATGGTAAAGAATGGCACTTTCGCTTCACCCGCGATGGCTTTCGCCAGCAGGGTTTTACCGGTACCCGGAGGGCCAACCATCAGCACGCCTTTCGGGATTTTACCGCCCAGCTTCTGGAAGCGGCTCGGCTCACGAAGGTACTCAACCAGCTCAGCAACCTCTTCTTTTGCTTCGTCACAGCCTGCAACGTCAGCGAAAGTGGTTTTGATTTGGTCTTCGGTGAGCATACGCGCCTTGCTCTTGCCGAACGACATGGCACCTTTGCCACCGCCGCCCTGCATCTGGCGCATAAAGAAGATCCAGACCCCAATCAACAACAGCATTGGGAACCAGGAAATAAAGATAGAAGCCAGTAAGCTCGGCTCTTCAGGCGGTTCGCCTACAACTTTAACGTTCTTGGTCAGCAGATTATCAAGCAGCTTGGGATCGTTAACGGGGATGTAAGTCGTGTATCGGTTACTATCTTTCTTGGTAACTTTGATTTCACGTCCATTGATACTCGCTTCACGAACCTGGTCCTGATTCACTTCAGACAGGAAAGTGGAGTAATCCACCCTACGGCCGTTTGACTCGCTGGGCCCAAAGCTCTGGAACACAGACATCAGCACAACCGCGATGACCAGCCAGAGTATTAGGTTTTTCGCCATGTCACTCAAGGGATTAACCTCATATTACAACTGTGTTAACAAACAGCGTCAGGGTACTATACTTTGCGCCCGGTCGCTACAATGTACACTTCACGTGAGCGGGCACGAGAAGAGTCCGGCTTACGAACTTTAACCTTCGTAAACAGGGAGCGAATTTCCCGCAGGTATTCATCGAAACCTTCGCCCTGAAACACTTTCACTACAAAACTTCCGCCCGGCGCCAGAACATCACGACACATTTCGAGTGCCAGTTCTACTAAATACATAGCGCGTGGGATATCTACTGCCGGTGTCCCGCTCATGTTTGGTGCCATATCTGACATGACAACCTGAACTTTACTGTCACCAACACGTTCCAGCAGGGCCTTGACGACTAGTTCATCACGAAAATCGCCCTGAAGGAAATCCACACCAACGATAGGATCCATTGGTAAAAGATCGCAAGCAATGATTCGCCCTTGATTCCCGATTTCAGTCACAACGTACTGCGACCATCCTCCGGGAGCAGCGCCAAGATCGACAACCGTCATTCCTGGCTTAAAAAGTTTGTCACTTTGCTGTATTTCATCAAGTTTAAACCAGGCACGGGAACGCAACCCCTTTTTCTGTGCCTGAAGTACATATTTATCGCTAAAGTGTTCCTGCAGCCAGCGACTGGAGCTGGCAGAACGCTTTTTACCTGTCATCTCAATTTCCAACTTTGTTCATCGTGAGTGGCAGACTGTTAAAAATCAGCACAGCCGATTTGGCGATACACTGGAGATGGCGGTAGAATGAACCGTTTTCAATCCCAACGTAAGCAAATAATACGATGAATCTGAGTACTAAACAAAAACAGCACCTGAAAGGTCTTGCTCATCCACTCAAGCCAGTAGTCATGCTGGGCAACAATGGTTTGACCGAAGGGGTACTGGCCGAGATTGAACAAGCACTTGAGCACCATGAGTTAATCAAGGTCAAAGTCGCAACAGAAGACCGTGAGACAAAGACACTGATTGTGGATGCTATCGTGCGGGAAACCGGCGCCTGTAATGTACAGGTCATCGGTAAAACGCTGGTGCTTTATCGCCCATCCAAAGAGCGTAAGATTTCTCTGCCAAAGTAAGCAGATTGTGCAAAATGCCACGCTCTGTGAGTTGATAAAAGGCCGCTATGCGGCCTTTTTCCTTTCTTTACAATACACGATCCCCACGCTCAGTGGGCGTTGTGATTATAAATACTCAACTTTCAGGACTTCGAATTCGACATCGCCGCCAGGCGTACGAATTACCACCACATCATCCTGCTCTTTCCCCACCAGACCGCGTGCGATAGGCGAGTTAACAGAAATTAAATTCTGTTTGAAATCAGCTTCATCATCGCCAACGATGCGATAAGTCAGCTCTTCTTCACTCTCAAGATTCAAAACTGTTACCGTTGCGCCAAAAATGACGCGGCCGTTATTCGGCATTTTGGTAACGTCAATAACCTGAGCGTTCGACAATTTGGCTTCGATATCCTGGATACGTCCTTCGCAGAAACCCTGCTGCTCACGCGCTGCGTGATACTCTGCGTTCTCTTTCAGGTCGCCATGCTCGCGTGCATCAGCAATCGCGGCAATAATTTCCGGGCGACGAACGGACTTCAGGAAGTCCAGCTCTTCACGTAATCTTTCAGCGCCACGTAGGGTCATCGGAATAGGTTGCATTTGTTATACCTCTTAAAAACTGTCCTGTTCAGCACCGCCGGAAGCGGCACTGACTTAAGAGCATAGCCAGCGCATTTGCCTGGCAACAAATAAAAGAAAACTGACCCGGAGCAATGCCCCAGGCCAGGAACGGTTTTCAATTTGATACGTATTTTACCCTGGAGTTCCCTGAGGGTCATCGTTTACTTTGCACCGCGATGCACCGTAGTATGGCTGCACGTTTCCAGGTTGTTACCGCGAGATTATGCGATTTTTTAGATTTGTCATTGGATTGACCAGTGCAGTGGTATTGAACGTTCAGGCCGCTAACGTTGAAGAGTACACCTCCCAGTTACCTGCGGGGGCAAATCTGGCGCTTATGGTGCAAAAGGTCGGTGCACAGACCCCGTCGATTGACTATCACAGTCAGCAGATGGCGCTGCCCGCCAGTACCCAGAAGGTGATTACCGCACTGGCTGCCCTGCTGCAGCTGGGGCCCGATTTTCGCTTTACCACCACCCTGGAAAGCCACGGGCAGATCGCGAACGGAGTGCTTAACGGCGACCTTATCGCGCGATTTGGCGGCGACCCGACGTTAAAGCGTCAGGACATTCGTAATATGGTGGCGGTGCTTAAAAAATCTGGCGTCCAGCAAATTCAGGGGAACGTGCTAATCGATACCTCCGTCTTTGCCAGCCACGACAAAGCCCCCGGCTGGCCCTGGAACGACATGACCCAGTGCTTCAGCGCCCCGCCAGCTGCGGCAATTGTCGATCGAAACTGCTTCTCTGTCTCGCTCTACAGCGCGCCGAAACCAGACGATTTGGCCTTCATCCGCGTCGCTTCATATTATCCCGTGCTGATGGCAAGCCAGGTGCGAACCCTCGCGAAGGGCTCACCGGATGCTCAATACTGTGAGCTGGATGTCGTGCCGGGCGATCTCAACCGCTTCACGCTTACCGGCTGTATGACGCAGCGCGCCGACCCCCTGCCGCTCGCATTCGCCATTCAGGACGGTGCGAGCTATGCGGGGGCAATCCTGAAGGCCGAGCTAAAAGAAGCAGGCATCACCTACACCGGTACCCTGCTTCGCCAGACTCTGGTCAACACGCCAGGCACCGTTATCGCCAGTAAGAATTCAGCCCCTCTGCATGATTTGCTGAAAATCATGCTCAAAAAATCGGACAACATGATCGCCGACACCGTTTTCCGGACGATTGGTCACAACCGGTTTGGCGTACCCGGAACCTGGCGTGCAGGCTCTGACGCAGTGCGTCAAATCCTCAGCCAAAAGGCGGGTGTCAATTTAGGTAACACTATTGTGGTGGACGGCTCGGGCTTATCCCGTCATAACTTGATTTCACCGGCCACCATGATGCAAGTGCTGCAATACATTGCGCAAAATGACAGCCAGCTGAACTTTATTTCTATGCTGCCGCTCGCAGGCTACGACGGCTCTTTACAGTATCGCGCTGGCCTTCATCAGGCGGGTGTCGACGGTAAAGTTTCCGCGAAAACAGGCTCATTGCAGGGGGTATATAACCTTGCCGGCTTTATCACTACCGCCAGCGGGCAGCGCATGGCCTTCGTTCAGTACTTATCCGGCTACGCCGTAGAGCCAGCCGATCAACGTAACCGACGTATCCCGCTAGTGCGCTTTGAAAGCCGCCTCTATAAGGATATCTACCAGAATAACTAAGCGATGAAACTGCTGATTGTTGAAGACGATTTACTGCTCCAGGAAGGTCTGGCACAAGCGTTGGGCAATGAAGGCTATGCGCTGGATTGCGCAGCAACCGCCGCCCAGGCCGACGCGTTGATACAAAGCGGCGAATACAGCCTGATTATTCTGGATCTCGGCCTGCCGGACAAAGACGGGGCTACGCTGCTAAGCCAGTGGCGCCGCCGCGGCGTAAGCAATCCGGTACTGATTCTCACCGCCCGCGATGCGCTGGAAGACCGGGTTAAAGGCCTGGATTCGGGGGCGGATGACTATCTGGTTAAGCCTTTTGCGCTGGCAGAGCTGCAGGCGCGCGCAAGAGCGTTGATTCGCCGCTATCAGGGCCACAGCGATAATCTTCTCGAACAGGACGACCTGACGCTGAACCTCCAGACGCAGCAGGTTCTGCTGCAGGATCAGCCGCTTGAAATCACGCCGAAAGAGTTTGCCCTGCTGACGCGATTAATGATGCGTATCGGGCAGACCGTGCATCGTGAAACCTTACAGCAGGATATCTACAGCTGGCAGGACGATCCCGGCTCGAACACTCTTGAAGTCCACATTCATAATCTTCGCCGCAAGCTGGGCAAAGATCGGATCAAAACCGTGCGGGGCGTTGGCTACCGTCTGGAGAGCCGTTCATGAACAGCATGCGTCGGCGGTTAATGGTATTGCTGGCGCTGATCCTGCTATTTTTCCAGCTAATCAGCGTGCTGTGGCTCTGGCACGAAAGCCGCGAGCAGATTGGTTTTCTGGTCAACGAAACCCTTTCCGCCAAATCGCGCAACCAGCACGTTGAGAAAGAGATCCGCGAGGCCATTGCCTCACTGCTGGTTCCTTCGCTGGTGATGATCGGCTTTACCCTGTTCTTCTCTTTCTGGGCTATCACCTGGATCACCCGCCCGCTCAATCGCCTGCGCACCAGCCTTGCCAACCGCTCGGCGGATAATTTATCCCCGCTGCCTATGTTCTCCGACATGGAAGAGATGGTTGCCGTCACAACGTCCCTCAATCAGCTTCTGGGGCGCCTGGACAGCACCATTCAGCAAGAGCGCCTGTTTACGGCAGATGCGGCTCACGAACTGCGTACGCCCCTTGCGGGCCTGCGCCTGCATCTGGAATTAATGGCTAACGCCGGAAACGCTCAGGCCCCCATGCTGCTCGACCGCATCGACCTGCTGATGCACACCATTGAACAGCTGTTAATGCTTTCAAGGGCGGGTCAGGCGCTGGCAAGCGGTCATTACAATACCCTGACATGGACAAGCGATATCATTGCGCCGCTGAAAATGGAGATGGAAGAGATGATGGCGCTTCGCGGTCAGACCATTGACTGGCCTGAGGCAGGCCCGGCGACGGTCCAGGGCGATGCCGTCCTGCTGCGGCTGATGCTGCGTAACCTGCTGGAAAATGCCTCCCGATACAGCCCGGAGCAAAGCGTTATTACTGTCGCTGTGGCGCAGCAGGATAACGGCACGGCGGTTACCGTATCCGATCGGGGACCCGGCATCGACGAGCAACAGCGACAGCTGCTTACTGAACCGTTCCGCCGCATGGACCAGCGCTACGGCGGAAGTGGGCTGGGGTTAAACATCGTGCAGCGAATAGTCCAGCTGCATCACGGCAGGCTCTCTTTGAATAACCGCCAGCAGGGAAACGGCCTGCAAGCCTGCTGCTGGCTGCCTGACACCATCCAATAAAAAAGGGCCGGAATCTCCGGCCCTTCTTCTCAACGCTGATTATTACTGGCTGATTATTTCTGGCTACTTATTTCTGATAAATGATTTCGACGCCTTCGTCGTCATCTTCATCCCAGTCGTCATCCCAGTCATCGTCTTCCGCTTCCGCGGCTTCTGCTGCGTCGAGCTGCTGCTGATGATAATCATCCCACATAAACTCGATCTTCTCAGGGGCCACCGGCTCAACTTCGCTGACTTTAGGGTTGGCGATGATGAAGTCCATCACGTCCCAGCACAGCGCGTTCACGCCTTCACGGTTAACCGCAGAGATCAGGTAGTATTTATCTTCCCAGCCCATAGCGGTGGCGATTTCTTTCGCGCGCGCTTCGGCTTCTTCCTGGCTCATCAGGTCAACTTTGTTGAAGACCAGCCAGCGTGGCTTCTGCGCCAGCTTCTCGCTGTATTTCTCAAGCTCGCCGATGATGATACGGGCATTTTCGACCGGATCGGACTCGTCGATTGGTGCAATGTCAATGAGGTGCAGCAGTACGCGGCAACGCTCCAGGTGCTTCAGGAAGCGGATACCCAGACCGGCACCTTCCGCAGCGCCTTCGATCAGGCCTGGGATGTCGGCAACCACAAAGCTCTTCTCGTTATCCATGCGGACAACGCCGAGGCTTGGCACCAGGGTAGTAAACGGATAATCAGCCACTTTTGGCTTCGCCGCAGAGACGGAGCGAATAAAGGTCGATTTACCCGCATTCGGCAGACCCAGCATACCCACGTCCGCTAACAGCATCAGCTCCAGCTGCAAATCGCGCTTGTCGCCCGGCGTACCCATTGTTTTTTGACGCGGAGTACGGTTTACGGAAGATTTGAATCGGGTGTTGCCCAGGCCGTGCCAGCCGCCTTTACCAACCATTAACCGCTGACCATGCTGCGTCATATCGCCCATGGTTTCGCCAGTGCCCTGATCGATAACGCGAGTACCCACCGGCACTTTAACCGTAACGTCTTTACCACGCTTACCGGTACAGTCACGGCTCTGGCCATTCTGGCCACGCTCGGCGCGGAAAGATTTTTCAAAACGGTAGTCGATCAGCGTGTTGAGGTTCTCATCGGCTTCCAGCCATACGTCACCGCCATCACCGCCGTCACCGCCGTCCGGGCCACCCCTTGGGATATATTTTTCACGACGGAAGCTAACGCAGCCGTTACCGCCATCACCTGCTACGACCAGGATCGTTGCTTCATCAACAAACTTCATTTCACTTCTCCGTAAATCATTCGCCCGAACGTTGTACTGGTATGACAGCGTCGGTTTTGTGCCAGCGTCCCCAGAGACGGTGACCAATGGCGGAATACATCGCGCCGGCCACCACGACAAACGCGCCGCAATAGCCCACAAGGTTAAGCAGCGGCATGGCGAAAAAGTCTGGCCAGGCTAACGCTAATAAATCTGAAAACAGCAGTGTAAACAGTGGCGTTAGCGTAATCAGCGCGCTTACCTGCGCCGCCTGCCACCGGGCCATTGCCTCTGCGAGCGCCCCATATCCCACCAGGGTATTCAGGCCGCAGAAAACTAAACATGCCAGCTGCCAGCCGCTAAGCTGAAAAAGCACGTCCAGCTTTGCCAGAGGCAACAGGGCAATAGTACATAAAGTGTACAGCAAAAAGAGGATCTGTTGCGAGGCCAGACGGCGTAATAACACCTTCTGCGCCACACCGTAGCTGACCCAAACCGTCGCCGCCCCAACGCCGAATATCACCCCAAGGGTGTAGTCCGTCAGGCGGGTAAAAATTTCTATCAGGCTGGTGTTGAAAAACATCACCAGGCCGCACAGCAGCATTAAAGCCCCGATAATCTGCGTGCCGCGCATTTTCTCCTTCAGCACGACGACGCTTGCCACCATCATCCCCACCGGGGAGAGCTGGCCTATCACCTGAGACGCAGTCGGACTCAGGTACTGCAGGGAGGAGCTAAACAGTAAGAAATTACCGAACAGCCCACCCGTCGCGATGGCCAACAGAACCAGCCAGCGTGGATTGCGGAACAGGGTTAACGAGGGCAGCTTTCCGCGCAAAGTGAGAATGGTTCCGAGGCCAATACTGGCCATCAGGAAACGGTAAAACACCACCGTCGGAGGTTCCATCACCACCAACACCTGCTTCATCGCTATCGGCAGCGCTCCCCAACAAACAGCGGTGGTCAATGCCAAAAGAATGCCAATACCTGCCTGCTGCTTCACGCTGACGCTCCATGCTACTGCATAAATTTACCGGGCGCAGAATGTAAAAAGCCCCGCAACGTGTTGCGGGGCTTCAATCCGTTACCGGGACGCGAAAAACTTACTCAGCAACGATGCTGATGAACTTACGGTTTTTCGGGCCTTTAACTTCGAACTTAACTTTACCGTCAGTCAAAGCGAACAGAGTATGATCTTTGCCGCAACCTACGTTGCTGCCAGCGTGGAATTTAGTACCACGTTGACGAACGATAATGCTGCCTGCCAGAACTGCTTCACCGCCGAAACGTTTTACGCCCAGACGTTTAGCTTCGGAATCGCGACCGTTACGAGTTGAGCCGCCAGCCTTTTTATGTGCCATTTAATCTGCTCCTCTTAAGCGCTGATACCAGTGATTTTCACATCAGTGAACCACTGACGATGGCCTTGCTGCTTACGGTAGTGCTTACGACGACGAAACTTAACAATCTTAATTTTCTCGCCACGACCGTGTGCAACAACTTCAGCCTTGATTACGCCGCCATCAACGAAAGGAACGCCGATTTTGACATCTTCACCGTTAGCGATCATCAGAACTTCAGCGAACTCAACAGCTTCGCCAGTTGCGATGTCCAGCTTTTCCAGGCGAACGGTCTGACCTTCGCTTACTCGGTGTTGTTTACCACCACTTTGGAAAACCGCGTACATATAAAACTCCGCTTTCCGCACACACCTTACATTGGTTTCAGGTGGCGCTATAAATATTCACAATAGGGCGCGAATATTACGCAAACACGGAGCATTTGACAAGCCCGATTGTGCATAGACGTAGAAAAAAAACGCAACGTCACACACAACGTTTATCTGCCTCGTTTTTTCAGTACAATCTGTACTACATTATCACTCCTCTACCTCCACGTTATTCCTTATGGACATGTGGTAAACAGGACTGTAGCCAGACTTTTGCGATGAATTTAGAAAAAATTAATGAGTTAACCGCGCAAGATATGGCGGGTGTCAACGCGGTCATCCTTGAGCAGCTCAACTCGGATGTCCAATTGATCAATCAGTTAGGCTATTACATCGTTAGCGGTGGTGGAAAGCGGATACGCCCGATGATAGCTGTTCTGTCCGCACGTGCGCTGGGCTATCAGGGCAGCGCGCACGTCAGTATTGCTGCACTGATCGAATTTATTCACACCGCCACGCTGCTGCATGACGATGTGGTGGATGAATCTGACATGCGCCGTGGTAAAGCAACGGCCAACGCGGCGTTTGGCAATGCTGCCAGCGTTCTGGTGGGCGATTTCATCTACACCCGTTCCTTCCAGATGATGACCAAACTGGGCTCGCTCCGCGTGCTTGAGGTCATGTCTGAAGCGGTCAACGTGATTGCCGAAGGCGAAGTTTTGCAATTGATGAACTGCAACGACCCGGATATCACGGAAGAAAGCTACATGCGCGTCATCTACAGCAAAACAGCCCGTCTGTTTGAGGCGGCGTCGCAGTGCTCCAGCATCCTCGCGGGCGCCACTGAAGAGCAGGAAAAGGCGCTACAGGACTATGGCCGCTATATCGGCACTGCTTTCCAGCTGATTGACGATTTACTGGACTACAGCGCGGACGGTCAGACGCTGGGCAAAAACGTGGGTGACGATCTCAACGAAGGCAAGCCAACGCTTCCGCTGCTTCACGCTATGCGTAACGGCACCCCGGAACAGGCAAAGATGATCCGTGAAGCCATCGAGCAAGGCAACGGCCGCCACTTATTGCAGCCGGTCCTCGACACCATGGCAGCCTGTGGCTCACTGGAGTGGACGCGTCAGCGTGCCGAAGAGGAAGCAGACAAGGCTATTGCCGCCCTTGCTATCCTCCCGGAAAGCGAGTCGCGGGAAGCACTGATTGCCCTGGCTCATATGGCCGTTCAACGCGATCGTTAAATTTTAAGCGCGCCCTGAAAAGCGCGCTTAAAATTTCCAGATAATACAATTTCTCGCCTCACTCCTCATCCCGCCCCTCTGCAGTTTCATCCCGTTTCACCTCATTTTGTGTAACAAAACACAGATCTAAGCATTGTCTTTTTTTATTGGAATTTTTAAAGTGAATTCGTGCTATAAACTCCAGAATAAAATCAACGGCACGACAGGACTGTATCAGCAACAGGGAGGTGAAATGGACAGAAAACAGCATGACTGGCACCCGGCAGATATTATCGCCGGACTCAGGAAAAAAGGGACATCTCTTGCCGCGGAGTCCCGCAAAGCAGGTTTAAATTCGGCTACGCTAGCCAATGCGCTGAGCCGCCCCTGGCCAAAAGGCGAACTGCTTATCGCTAAAGCGTTGGGAACCAAGCCGTGGTTAATCTGGCCCTCACGTTATTACCATCCAGTCACAAACGCCTTTATTGACCGTTCGTTACTGATTCGTGAAAAGCGGCAAAAACCCACCGCAGATGAGCAGGAGTGACGAGATTTAAGGCAGGAAAAACGGAAAACGCCCACGCAACCTGGGTTGTGTGGGCGAATAAATAACTAAACTTTATCTTTCAGCCAGGCCCTGCAACCGAAGTCACAGGGCTAATGCCTATGGCGTGACGATGTTGAACCAGAATTCAAACTTGTCCATATAGCCAAGCACTTCATCAAGCTTACCGGCGTCGCCGGTGATTTTTACGTCACCTTTGTCTTTGGCCTGCTGCAGCGTCTCTTCCTTCAGCACGATGCGGTTAAGCGTATCGCGGGAAAGGTTGATCGTTGCGTCAGCGTTGGCAGCTTCAGAAGCTGGCGTATGGTTAAGAACGCCATTTTCCAGCTCCAGCTTGTATTTCCCGCCCTGGTCTCCGAAGTCGAAGTTCAGCACAACGTGAGCATTTGCCGCTTTTTCACCGTTGATATGGACAGCCATGTAGTCAAAGAACATTTCTGGCGTCATCGCACGTACGGTATCCGGGCTTGCGGTGTTTGGCGTTGCCGCTTTCACTACGCCGTTACGCAGCTCCTGCGCGCCAGACAGGTAGAAGTTACGCCATGGACCAGATTCAGCCTGGTAGCCCATCTGCTCCAGCGCATCCGCTTCCAGCTCGCGGGCAGCCTTGTTATCTGGATCCGCGAAGACAACGTTGTTCACAACCTGTGCAACCCAGCGGTAGTTACCCTTGTCGAAATCAGCTTTCGCTTTGCTCAGGATATTGTCGGCACCGCCCATGTACTCCACGAATTTCTTCGCGGACTCTTCCGGTGGCAGCTCATCCAGGGTAGCCGGGTTGCCGTTGAACCAGCCGAGATAGAAGACGTAGGTTGCCTTCACGTCATGGCTGACGGAACCGTAGTAACCACGGCTAGCCCAGGTTTTAGCAAGCTTCGGCGGCAGCTTAAAGTTGGCCGCGATTTCGTCACGGGTCAGGCCTTCGTTTGCCATACGCAGCGTCTGGTCATTGATGTAACGATACATATCGCGCTGACCTTTCATCAGGTTGACGACGTTTTCTTTACCCCAGGTTGGCCAGTGGTGCTGGGCAATAATGATTTCGGCATCGTTGCCCCAGCGATCGATAGCGGCGTTGATGTACTTCGACCAGGCCAGCGGATCGCGGATTTTCGCGCCGCGCAGGGAATAGGTGTTGTGCAGAGTGTGCGTCACATCCTCCGCAGCCTCGATCATTTTCTTCTCTTTGACGTACCACAGCATTTCAGACGGCGCTTCGGAACCCGGTGCCATCATGAAGTCGTAGGTCAAACCATCAATCACTTCTTCCTGACCGGTGTGGGTGATGTAGTTGGTAGGAGCCAGCAGGGTCACGGTACCGGCAGACGTGGTAGTCCCCAGACCCGCACCAACCTGACCTTTCACGTCAGCAGGCAGCAGGTTGCCGTACATATAACTTGCGCGGCGGCTCATGGCGTTACCTGCCATGATATTTTCGTCAACGGCTGCGCCCATAAAGCCCTGCGGGCCATAAATTTTCACTTTACCGGCTTTGACATCGGCTTCATCTACAACGCCGCGCACGCCGCCATAGTGGTCAACGTGGCTGTGGGTGTAGATAACAGCAACGACCGGCTTTTTCCCGCGATTTTTATAATACAGATCCATACCGACTTTAGCGGTTTCCGCAGAAACCAGCGGGTCGATAACGGTAATCCCGGTTTTACCTTCGATGATCGTCATGTTGGAAAGATCGAGGTTACGGATCTGGTAAACGCCGTCGGTTACTTCAAACAGGCCGCTGATGTTGATCAGCTGGGACTGACGCCACAGGCTTGGGTTGACGGTATCAGGAGCTTTATCGCCCTCTTTAATAAAAGCGTATTGCTGAGGGTTCCAGACTACGTTCCCGGCTTCGCCTTTAATAACGTCCTGAGGAAGCGCGGCTACAAAGCCTTTATGAGCATTGGCAAAATCGGTTTTGTCAGAAAACGGCAGCTGGTTATAGAGGGCTTCGTTTGCTTGCTTAGTGGCAGGCGTCGCGTCTTTAGTAGGGGCTGGCGTGGCAGCAGTCACGGACAGTGACGTCAGCAGTCCCGCTACGGCCAGGCTCCTGGCTATCAGATTCAATTTCATTAATTCAACCTCTGGATTTTGGTCTGTGTTTTCGGTGATGCAGGCTGAAGCTTAAGCCCGCAAGCAGATTCTGGGAGACATTCGCAGATCGTCAGGTTATTGAAAAATAGTTCAACTTACCCAAAAAGCAAATATTAAGGATATTAAGAATCGCGCAGCAAAAGAGGGCCAGGCTGCGTTTATTTATGGGCCTGATATCACCGCCCCGCGCAAATAACGTCATCATAAACATCCAATACCAGCGCAGCTTTAGGCTGTGGTATTTCGGGCAACATGCTTATTTACTACCCAGCCAACTTTAGTCGATTACCCCGGGCAGGAATAGTGCCAAATGGGACTGTCACTGACTGAAAATATCAGAGGATTGCAAGGGTTGCCCGCAAAGACATCCTTCTTTTACATCGCTATACTGAGGGAGATTAGAAATGATATCAGGTGCCTTATGGAAGCTAGCTTTGAAAATATTCACTCTTATTATCAGTCGCTTAATCTGGAACTTAAGATTAATGGCATCTCTGATAAGGGCGAGATCCTGATATTTTCAGCCACCGATCACCTGCCGGTTGAAGCAGGCTTTATTTATTTCACGCTTGAAGGTTCAGTAGCAATCTCACACAGGCACAATGATCTTACGATTGGCAACGCTATAGAGCTTATGCCAATTGGCCTAATGGAGAGATATTGTCCGCATTTGCAGTTCGCATATACATGTATGACGCCGGTAAAACTTATCAAAATTACTTATCAGATTTTTGACGATATCTTTTATCAGGATCCTGAACATATGCATGTGCTGTCAAAAATTCAGACTTATATGACCATCTTTTCGCTCGAACTGCATGCTGAAAGAAAACAGCCCACCAGCTATCAGACCATAAGACCGATGTTATTCAGGTACCTCTACCGAATGAAAACGTTCCCGGGGGAAACGGAAGGCCTGGCGAGTTTTATCATCCGCCGCACCAAATTATCCCGTACCCACGTGTTCCGCGTGCTCGCGGACCTGAAGGAAGGAGGCTACATCACCATGAAGAATGGCAAACTAACCTCAATCAATAAAAATTTGCCGGAAGATTATTGATTCTCTCCACCCCGGGCGTTATGAAGTAACTTTTCACCCTCCGCATGTCGGATGACGCTGCGCTTATCCGACCTACAAAACTGTATCCCGGGCGTTAAGAAAAAACTTTTCACCATCCACATGTCGGATGACGCTGCGCTTATCCGACCTACAAATGCAAAACAAAACGCCCGCACAATTTGCATTGCGCGGGCGTTTCGTTGAATGGTTGAAGCTGACCGATAAGCCGGGTTCTGTCGTGGACAGTCATTCATCTAGGCCAGCAATCGCTCACTGGCTCAAGCAGCCTACCCGGGTTCAGTACGGGCCGTACCTTATGAACCCCTATTTGGCCTTGCTCCGGGTGGAGTTTACCGTGCCGCGAACTGTTGCCAGACGCGCGGTGCGCTCTTACCGCACCCTTTCACCCTTACCTGATCCCGCTTGCGCGGGCCATCGGCGGTTTGCTCTCTGTTGCACTGGTCGTGGGTTACCCCCCCAGGCGTTACCTGGCACCCTGCCCTATGGAGCCCGGACTTTCCTCCCCTCCGCCCGTCTCCCCCCGAAAGAGGACGACGACGAAGCGGCGACTGTCTGGTCAGCTTCGGCGCGAAGTATAATGGGTTTGCCTGCCCGTGTCACGCCCGGTCAGCCCGTTATTCGCATCCCCACCGCTACGGTAGCGGCAATGTCCCTGGAGGCGCGATAAATGTTCTCAAACGCGTTCTTCAGCGCGTCTTCCAACGTGCCAATGCTGTTCAGCACGCTGAAGACGGCATCAATACCGTACTGATGCACAACGGCCACATCGCTGGTTAGTGACCCGGCTATGCCAATAACAGGTTTGTGATATTTCATGGCGACGGCGGCTACGCCCACCGGGACTTTGCCCCGGATGCTCTGGCTGTCCATGCGCCCTTCCCCGGTAATCACCAGCGAACAGTCATGGATATGCTCTTCAAGATTCAGCGCCTCGGTGACAATCTCAATCCCGCTGCGCAGCTCCGCGCCCAGAAACGCCATCAGCGCGGCCCCCATGCCACCTGCGGCACCTGCTCCCGGAGCGTGCTTCACGTCCACATGCAGATGCTTTTTGATCACGTTGGCAAAATGATCCAGATTACGATCCAGCTCGAGGATCATCGCCTCGCTGGCCCCTTTCTGCGGGCCGAAAACGCGGGAGGCTCCGTTTTCACCGACCAGCGGGTTAGTCACGTCGCACGCGACGTTGATCGTGCAATCCTGTAAACGAACGTCCAGCCCTGCCACGTCAATATTATTCAGACTAAGAAGATGACCACCGCCCGGACTGATTTCTTTGCCTTCGGCATCAGTCAGCTTCGCGCCCAGCGCCTGAACCATGCCCGCACCGCCGTCGTTTGTCGCGCTCCCGCCAATACCAATAATGATATTGCGCGCCCCTTTATCCAGCGCGCGAAGAATCAGCTCGCCGGTGCCGTAAGAGGTAGTCATTAAAGGATTACGCTGTTCAAGGGGGACCAGAGCAAGACCGCTGGCCTCTGCCATCTCGATAAAAGCAGTTTTACCGTCGCCGGACATTCCCCAATCTGCAGAGACTGGCGTCCCCAGCGGGCCGGTCACGGTAGCGACCATTTTGCTGCCCTGCGTGGCGCCGATCATGGCATCGACCGTTCCTTCCCCGCCATCAGCAACCGGGACCGATATATACTGCGCATCAGGAAATATCTCGCGAAATCCTTTTTCAATAGCCTGGGCCACTTCCACCGCCGGGAGGCTTTCTTTATAAGAGTCGGGTGCGATAACGATTTTCATAGTCTGTCCATGCCTGGTCGGGTCTGAGAAAAACCGGGCACCCCGAGGTGCCCGTCTCATTACTTAGCGACTTCTACCTTCGCCAGTTTTTCGTAGTAGCAGGCAATCGCGCTGTGATCGTCGTTGCCGTGGCCGTCTGCACGCAGGGCCTGCATCATCTCCATTACCGCCGCGGTCAGCGGCAGCTGAGCGCCAACGCCGTGGGAGGTATCCAGCGCGTTCGCCAGATCTTTAATGTGCAAATCGATACGGAAGCCAGGCTTGAAGTTGCGATCCAGCACCATCGGCGCTTTCGCTTCCAGCACGGTGCTGCCCGCAAGACCGCCACGGATTGCCTGGAATACCAGTTCAGGGTTCACGCCCGCTTTGGTCGCCAGAACCAGGGCTTCAGACATTGCGGCAATGTTCAGCGCCACAATCACCTGGTTTGCCAGCTTGGTCACGTTACCCGCACCGATGTCGCCGGTGTGCACCACGGAACCCGCCATCGCCTTCAGCAGATCGTAATACTTATCGAAAATAGCTTTATCGCCACCCACCATCACGGACAGCGTGCCATCGACAGCTTTTGGCTCACCGCCGCTGACCGGTGCATCCAGCATATCGATGCCTTTGGCTTTCAGCGCTTCGCTGATTTCACGGCTCGCCAGCGGTGCGATGGAGCTCATATCAATGACCACGGTGCCAGGCTTTGCCCCTTCAATAATGCCGTTTTCACCCAGCGCAACTTCTTTCACGTGCGGCGAGTTTGGCAGCATGGTGATGATCACATCACACTGTTCGGCGATATCTTTTGGCGTTGCCGCCGTTTCTGCACCCGCCGCGATAATCTCAGCAATGACCTCAGGATTACGATCGGCAACCACAAGGGAATAACCGGCTTTAATGAGGTTTTTACTCATTGGTTTACCCATGATGCCAAGGCCAATAAAACCAACTTTCAGCGTCATAATTCAGTCTCTCTCTTTAAATGGTGGTTATTTTTTAAATGAATCAGCAAGTTTCTGAGTCGCAGAACGGAAGCAGCCTAAGTCGCTGCCTACGGCCACAAACGTGGCGCCCCATTCCAGATAGCGGCGAGCATCTGCTTCAACCGGCGCCAGGATCCCCGCTGGTTTACCGTGCGCTTTGGCACGAGCAAAAATGTGCTTAATGCACTGCTGCACTTCCGGATGTGAAGCGTTACCCAGATGGCCTAGTGCGGCAGCCAGATCGCTTGGGCCGACAAAAATGCCGTCCACGCCGTCGGTGGCCGCAATGGCATCCACGTTATCCACGCCCTGCTGGCTCTCGATTTGCACCAGGATGGTGATGTTCTGATTCGACTGGTTGAAATAATCCGGCACGGTGCCAAACATATTGGCGCGGTGGGAAACTGACACGCCGCGGATCCCTTCCGGCGGATAACGAGTAGAAGAGACGGCCAGCGCCGCTTCCGGCTGGGTTTCCACGAACGGGATCAGGAAGTTATAAAAACCGATATCCAGCAGGCGCTTGATGATCACCGGGTCGTTAGTCGGCGCGCGGACCACGGCGGCGCTTTCGCTGCCTTTCAGTGCCATCAGCTGCGGGATGAACGTGGTGACATCGTTCGGCGCATGTTCGCCGTCCAGCACAATCCAGTCGAACCCTGCCAGCCCCAGCACTTCGGTGCTGATCGGGTTTGCCAGCGCGGACCAGCAGCCGATTTGCGTCTGGTGCGCCTTCAGGGCGGCCTTGAATTTATTCGGGAATACGTTGTTATTCATCTGCTTTACCTTAAAGTTTTCGTTGCTTACTTCTGCAATTCCAGACGCTTGATGTCACCCACCACGAACAGGTAGCAAATCATCGCCATCAGGGCGGAACAGCCGACAAACACCAGGGCTGCGTTAAAGGAGTGCAGCTCGCTGACCAGATAGCCAATCACCAGCGGCGTCACGATGGAGGCCACGTTACCAAACACATTGAACATCCCGCCGCACAGCCCAACAATCTCTTTTGGTGCCGTATCGGAAATCACCGGCCAGCCCAGCGCGCCAAAACCCTTGCCGAAGAACGCCAGCGCCATCAGGAAGACAACCAGCGTCGTGTTATTGGTGTAGTTACAAAGAATGATGCTTGATGCCAGCAGCATACCCAGCACAATCGGCAGCTTACGGGCAAAGGTCATTGAGCGGCCGCGTTTAATCAGATGGTCAGAGAACACGCCGCCCAGCACGCCACCGGCAAAACCGCACAGCGCCGGGATAGAGGCCACAAGTCCCACCTTCAGAATCGACATGCCCTTTTCCTGCACCAGGTAAATCGGGAACCAGGTGAGGAAGAACCAGGTAATGGTGTTAATGAAATACTGCCCGAAGAACACGCCGAGCATCATGCGGCTGGTCAGTAATTGCTTGATGTAGTGCAGTTTCGGGCCGCTATCCGCGCTCTTCTCTTTTTTGTGGTCCATATCCACCACCGCGCCGCCTCTGGAGATGAACTCCAGCTCTTCGCTGGACATGCGCGGGTGGTCGGTCGGGTTATGGATTAACTTAGCCCACACGAAGGTCAGCACGAAGCCAATCACGCCCATCACGGTAAAGACGTGCTCCCAGCCCCAGGCAAAAGTCAGCCAGCCAAGCAGCGGAGAGAAAAGCGCCAGCGAGAAATACTGCGCCGAGTTAAAAATCGCGGAAGCGGTGCCGCGCTCCTTCGTCGGGAACCAGGCCGCTACAATACGGGCGTTGGCCGGGAAAGAAGGCGCTTCGGAGAAGCCAAGCATAAAACGCATGAAGAACATGGAGATACCGGCGTAAGCCAGCGGGATCATGCCCACGAATCCCTGCGTAAAGGTAAACAGCGACCAGAAGAACAGGCTCCAGGTGTAGACCTTTTTCGAGCCGAAGCGGTCAAGCAGCCAGCCGCCGGGGATCTGCATCAGCAGATAGGCCCAGCCGAAGGCGGAGAAGATATAGCCGACCGAGATAGCGCTCAGGTGCAGCTCTTTGGCAACTTCGGAACCGGCAATGGAAAGCGTGGCACGGTCCGCATAGTTAATGGTCGTCACAATAAAGATAATTAATAATATTAAATATCGGGTGTGATGCCCTTTTTTTGATTCAACGACAGTGTCCAAAATCATTTATACATCCTCTGGGTCGGATACAGCTTGCAAGGATCTTTTATTTATAAGCCGCGACGAAGCCAATATATTCTGGCTTTATATCGCTGACGTTAATTAGCCTGGTGTTGATGATACGCAATAC
The DNA here is from genome assembly GCF_038405435.1 of Dryocola clanedunensis. Classification (GTDB taxonomy): domain Bacteria; phylum Pseudomonadota; class Gammaproteobacteria; order Enterobacterales; family Enterobacteriaceae; genus Dryocola; species Dryocola clanedunensis_A. Next base: position 541,877 of record NZ_JBBYHZ010000001.1, read on the forward strand.
AGTATAGTCAGCATGAAATAGCCGGGCATTAGGCATATGCACAACAAACAATTTATAATTGGTTATAATATTGAGCACAGGCACATCTTCATGGGGCGCATTGCACAGATTTTCAGATTGCCCTCCTTACGGTGCAGGGGCTGAGCAGATTAAGTGATCTCCGTCACATTCTTATTTCTCGCGACCTGACATTCTTTATTCAACAAGTGAGCAAATCACATTTTAAATTATTTAATTAACATTCAGGTAATATCTGGAGAGTAGTGACAATGTCAAAGATAGAAATTAAAGAACACGCGCCCGCGGCGTTTTATATTAAGGTTCATGAAACCGACAATGTCGCTATTATTGTTAACGACAATGGTTTGAAAGCGGGCACCCAATTCCCGGACGGCCTGACCCTGATTGAACATATCCCGCAGGGGCATAAAGCCGCGCTGGTCGATATCCCGGCCCACGGTGAAATCATCCGTTATGGGGAAGTCATCGGCTATGCGGTGCGTGATATCCCACAGGGAAGCTGGATCGACGAATCCTTAGTGGAGCTCCCGAAAGCTCCGCCGCTGAATACGCTGCCGCTGGCCACGAAAGTACCGGCTCCGCTGCCGCCGCTGGAAGGCTACACCTTCGAAGGTTACCGTAACGCTGACGGCAGCGTGGGGACTAAAAACCTGCTCGGCATCACCACCAGCGTGCACTGCGTGGCGGGCGTCGTGGATTACGTGATCAGAATCATCGAGCGCGATCTGCTGCCGCGCTACCCGAACGTTGACGGCGTGGTTGGCCTCAATCATCTCTACGGCTGCGGCGTGGCGATCAACGCCCCGGCGGCGGTTATTCCTATCCGCACCATTCATAACATCGCCCTGAACCCGAACTTTGGCGGCGAAGTGATGGTCATCGGCCTGGGCTGCGAGAAGCTCCAGCCGGAGCGCCTGCTGGAAGGCAACGACGACGTGCAGGCGATTGCCGTAGAAGATGCGAGCATCGTACGGCTGCAGGATGAACATCACGTTGGCTTTAAATCAATGGTGGACGATATTCTTCAGGTTGCCGAACGCCACCTGCACAAGCTAAACCAGCGCCAGCGAGAAACCTGCCCCGCATCTGAACTGGTTGTCGGGATGCAGTGCGGCGGCAGCGACGCCTTTTCCGGCGTAACGGCCAACCCGGCGGTGGGCTTTGCGTCAGACCTGCTGGTGCGCTGCGGCGCAACGGTTATGTTCTCGGAAGTCACCGAAGTGCGTGATGCCATCCACCTGCTAACGCCGCGCGCCATCAACGAAGAGGTGGGTAAACGCCTGCTGGAAGAGATGGCGTGGTACGACAACTATCTGGATATGGGGCAAACCGACCGCAGCGCTAACCCCTCACCGGGAAACAAAAAAGGCGGCCTGGCAAACGTGGTGGAAAAGGCGCTGGGCTCAATTGCCAAGTCCGGCCAGAGCGCGATTGTTGAAGTGCTGTCGCCGGGCCAGCGCCCAACCAAACGCGGGCTGATTTACGCCGCTACGCCAGCCAGCGATTTCGTCTGCGGAACGCAGCAGGTCGCATCGGGCATTACGGTACAGGTCTTTACGACCGGACGAGGTACGCCATACGGCCTGCTGGCTGTGCCGGTGATTAAAATGGCTACCCGCACCGCGCTGGCCAACCGCTGGCACGACCTGATGGATATCAATGCGGGCACCATCGCCACCGGCGAGGCAACCATTGAAGACGTTGGCTGGGAGCTGTTCAGATTTATTCTGGATGTCGCAAGCGGTCGTAAGCAGACCTTCTCGGACCAGTGGGGCTTGCACAACGCGCTGGCGGTATTTAACCCGGCGCCGGTAACCTGATTAAACCCGTCGTAAAAGCGGGTAAGTATGACTTACCCGCCAGATAGCATTTTTTATAACGTTTTATTTGGGGGGAGAGACTTTCGCCTCTCAGGGTTTAATACCAAGCTGTTGCATATAGGTAGCGTTATCCCAAATCAGCCGTTCCTCGGCGATACAGCCATTTTTCCAGCGGGCGACCGTCACCATCGGTAAGCTGAGTTTTTTACCCGTAGGCTGAATCACCTTATCACCCATTTTCATCGGCTCGGTAAACGTTGCCTCCAGAATACCGACGGTCGCAGTCCACATGCCATCACGGAGCGTTTTCTCTGAGGCTCGTTCACCAGGCGTGGTGGAAGCCCACTTTTCCGCCCCAAAGGAAACAGGATGCGAAGAGACTCGCATATCTGGCGTACTTTTGAACATAGCGGCAATATCTTTCTGGTGCCGCTCGATACCCTCGGTCTGGTGGCCGTCAGGAAAAATGACTACGACGTTCGGGCAGTGAATTTCATTAAATAATTTCCAGTCCTGTTTACTGAACGCATCAAAATCAAGTTGATCAAAACGGGTGAGATTTTCGCTCGTCATGGGGGACGAAGCCGCATGTAAAAATGGCGACAGGCACAGTGAAAAAAAAACTATCAAACATTGAGTAGGACGAGGTAGAGACCGATTCATATACAACCTCCAGGTGCAGGATAACCAGAAGCAACACCAAAATAAAAAACTATAACTTATAGTGTTAACAGTTTAAAAACTCACTAGTATTGCTTAAGAGCAGTAATTACCCTGATGAGTATAGTAAACAATTAGAAAGCGAATAGTTTCATTCGGACGAAATGAGAGGTCGATGTGGAACTATTTCATGCCTGCGGCAGGGTGAGGGCTCATGGACAGTCATCCTGCGGAAGTAATCTAATGGAAGCCGAGAACCAGGAAATTATCCTTAATGGCGAAAAGCGGGTAACTCCTCGTTACCCGCCTCAACGCATTAAGACAGCCTCCCCGGCGCATCGGTGCGGAAAATCACAAACTCCAGCAGCTGCCGATAGGTATCCAGCGTCAGAATATCCTTCTCGTTCTCCAGGCGCGCAATCAGCGTCGCGATCACATCCTTATTCGACAAATTCCTGCCCGACATGAGCACCTCCAGCACAACGCTTCCCATACGCTGCGGCGCGTCGCTGGCGTAAAGCTCGGTGATGGACAGCGTGCTGCCAGCGGGCATTTTCATATTGTTCACACTCAAAGACATCTTTTTCTCCGGATTCAGATATAAGCGTAAAACGCGACAGGTCTTATAACCACAATTTCATCAAGGAGAATCTAGATTAGATTCGGGAGAATTCAAGGCGCAAATTGATATTTTAAGCAGCATGACCCACTTATTTTTATATGTGCCTGATGTTTTAGCGTTTGCACGATAATAGATCTTTTTTTTATGAAATTTTAAATTAATTTTTAGCATCTTCTGGAAACTCACCCACAGGGTGAGATAGATCAATTTTCAATCACCTCAAGAATTGTCCATTCAAAACAGATAAATCTTACTCTATTTGGATTTTTGGAAATAGGACGATTGAGGTTTACAATTTTATTAATATCCTTTTGAATATTAAGCACATGGTGTAAAAAAAACACATAAAAACGATCTTTTTCAAGGTGTTATGGAAAAAATCATCTACACTGGTAAACACGGAGTTGATTAAGATGAGAAGTTGTATGATGACCCACGCCCCGCCCGATTATTTATAACTCTATGGATTAAGTAGATTAAATCATAATAACTTCACGCCTCGACATCATGTGGCCGTGGCTATTATCCATGCTTTTTTTATTACTCGACTTTTAGAGTGAGAAAAAATAAACGGGAGAAGTAAATGAAGTGGGAGGTGGTTGATTCAATCGTAAACCCAGAAACCGGGATGATCTTCTCTTGTATTCTTACCGCCCGGGAGTTGAAATTCATTATCTGGCATAAAAGCACAAGAGCGTTATTGCCGGGCGATCAATTAGTGACCAGTAATTTAGGCTTTTTTATTAATGGGAAAACAGCACGGCTCGAACTGTGTAATATCAGCCCCTTTAACGTCACGCTGTGGAGTACCCTGTTTCGCCAGTCCCGGTGCCCGGGAAACGCTGAGGTGAAGCCTGATCGGTGCGAGTACAACGGCGTTTGCCACGTCACCACATGCCCTTATGGCCTGGAGCGAACGCCGTCCTGAGGGTTATTTATCGCTGTTTTCTAACGCATATTTATAAAGCGCATTTTTCTTCACGCCGTGAATCTCAGCAGCGAGAGCGGCGGCTTTTTTCAGCGGCAGCTCCGTTTGCAGCAGCGCCAGCGTGCGCAGCGCGTCTGCGGGCAGGGCGTCGTCGCTCGGCGCTTTGAAGCCCTCAACGATTAATACCATCTCGCCTTTACGACGGTTTTCGTCTTCTTTTACCCACGCTGCCAGCTCGCCGATAGGCGCGCCGTGAATAGATTCCCATGTTTTGGTCAGTTCGCGGGCCAGAACGACGTAGCGGGATTCACCGAGTACCGCGCAGATATCGTCTAAACTGTCGATCAGGCGATGCGTTGACTCGTAAAAGATCAGCGTACGGGGCTCCTGCTCAATGGCCTTCAGCGCGTCGCGGCGTCCTTTCGATTTGGCAGGCAGGAAGCCTTCATAGCAGAAGCGATCCGATGGCAGTCCCGCCGCGCTCAGCGCCGCAATGGCGGCACAGGGGCCTGGCAACGGCACGATGCGAATACCGGCTTCACGGCAGGTACGAACAAGATGGTAGCCCGGATCGTTAATCAGCGGCGTTCCGGCATCGGAAACCAGCGCAATACTCTGCCCTTCCTGCAATTTTGCCAGCAGGGTTTCTGATTTTTGTTGCTCATTATGATCGTGCAATGCGAACAGCCGCGCATTAATGGCAAAATGCTGCAGCAGCAAACCGGTATGACGGGTATCCTCAGCGGCAATCAGATCAACGCCTTGCAATACGGCTAACGCCCGCTGTGTAATGTCGCCAAGGTTGCCGATGGGGGTCGGAACGATGTAGAGCGTGCTGGCAGAAATCGCCGCCGATTCGAGTTGTTTCATTGTTTCATCCGTATTGCCGATTTAATATTGAACACTGAGAAGAAAAATTCACTGGATACAGAATGCTACCGTCTAAATTAATTCGTTCTAAAGCCGGGCGCTGTCTGCCTGTGGTACTCGCCGCGCTGTTCTTCGCCGGCTGTACCACGAAAACGCCAGACCCGTCCGCCGCTCACATGCAGGGCGAAGCCACTGCGGATTCCGCGTATTACCTGCAGCAGATGCAGCAAAGCGCAGATGATAGCAAGACCACATGGCAATTACTCGCCATTCATGCGCTGCTGACCGAAGGCAAGACCCAGCAGGCGGTACAGCTGTATAACCAGCTGCCAAAAGAGATGGACGATACCCAGCGCCATGAGCAGAGCCTGCTGGCGCCAGAGATCAAAATTGCGCTGAAGGATTATGCCGGGGCCAGCGCCCTGCTGGCGAAGCTGGATCCTGCCGGGTTTAACAAAAATCAGCAGGCCCGCTACTACCAGGCCATTATTGATGCCAGCCAGAATCGCCCTTCCCTCGAGCTTCTGCGTGCCTATATAGCACAGGAACCCATGCTGACGGGTAAAGCCTACCAGCAGAATATCGACGGCACCTGGCAGGCGCTGTCCGCGCTGACGGCAGCCCAGATGAACAGCATGGTGATTAATGCGGACGAAAACGTGCTGCAGGGCTGGCTGGATCTGCAGCGGGTCTGGAACGACAACCGTAACGATCCCAATATGCTTAAAGCAGGCATCAAAGACTGGCAAACGCGTTATCCGCTGAACCCCGGCGCGAAAACACTGCCGACCCAGCTGAGCAATATGCAGAACTACCAGCAGGCATCGACAGGCAAAATCGCCCTGCTGCTGCCGCTAAACGGCCAGGCGGCCGTCTTCTCCCGCACCATCCAGCAGGGGTTTGAGGCCGCGAAGAACAGCGGCACCGCGCCTGTTTCCGCGCTGAGCGCGCCCGCACAGTCACCCGATACTGCCACCCCAGCGGCTACCGATCCTGCATCAACCCAGCCAGCAGTCGATGCTAACGCCGTCGCCAGCCCGTCTGCCGCATCGGTTAGTGATTTAACCAACGAAGAGCCTGCCGAACAGCAGCCTGCTGCCCAACCTGCACAGCCAGCACAACCGCCGGTGCAGAGCTCAGCCGCGGCTCCTGCCAACCCTTCGGCTGAAGTGAAAGTCTATGACACCAGCTCTCAGCCGCTGGAGCAGGTTCTGGCTCAGGCCCAGCAGGACGGCGCGACGCTGGTCGTCGGCCCGCTGCTTAAGAGCAACGTAGAGAAACTGGCCAGCAGCACGACATCGCTGAACGTACTGGCACTGAACCAGCCGGAGGACGTGCAAAATCGTCCCAACATCTGCTACTTCGCGCTTTCACCGGAAGATGAAGCCCGCGACGCCGCTGACCATATCTGGCAGCAGGGACATCGCGCACCGCTGCTGCTGCTGCCAGGCTCAACGCTGGGCGACCGCGTTGCCAAAGCGTTCAGCACCGAGTGGCAGAAGCTGGGCGGCGGTATCGTTCTGCAGCAGAAGTTTGGCGGCGTGGGCGAGCTAAAGCAGGGGATTAACAGCGGCTCCGGCATTGCGTTAACCGGCACGCCGGTTGCGGCTTCAGCGCCGCAGCAGGAAGCGGTAACGATTGGCGGCCTGACGATTCCGGCTCCGCCAACGGACGCGCAAATCACCTCAGGCTCCGGCGGCAACGTTGATGCGGCCTATATCATCGCTACGCCAGAAGAAATTGCGCTTATCAAGCCAATGATCGCCATGCGCACCGGCAGCCGCAGCAGCGCCCAGCTCTACGCCAGCTCCCGCAGCTCCGGCGGCGTTAACGGCCCGGACTTCCGTCTGGAGATGGACGGCCTGCAGTTCAGCGAAATCCCGATGCTCTCCGGCGGCAACCCGTCGCTCCAGCAGCAGGCGCTTAGCGCCGTGCGTAACGACTATTCGCTGGCACGCCTGTACGCCATGGGCGTGGATGCCTGGTCGCTGGCCAACCACTTCTCCCAGATCCGCCAGGTGCCGGGCTACCAGGTCAGCGGCAACACCGGCACGCTGTCCGCAAGCCAGGACTGCGTCATTAACAGGAAGTTAAATTGGCTGAAATTCTCTCAGGGCCAGATCGTCCCGGCAAACTGAGTCGTCAACAGGCGGGCGCGCACTATGAGCTTCAGGCGCGCCGCTTTCTTGAGCGCAAGGGACTGCGCTTCATTGCCGCCAACGTCCATCTGCGCGGCGGCGAAATCGACCTCATCATGAAACACCACAAGGTGATTGTGTTTGTCGAAGTGCGCTATCGCCGCAGCAGCCACTTTGGGGGCGCGGCCGCCAGCATCACCCGCAGTAAACAACAAAAGCTGCTGCTTGCCGCAAGGAATTGGCTTGCCCGCACGTCCGGCAGCTTTGATACTGTGGATTGCCGTTTCGATGTGGTAGCCTTCACCGGTAATGAAATAGAGTGGTTGACCAACGCGTTTACCGCAGATTTTTAAAGTAACCAGGTAGAACAACGTGCTCGAAAGAATCAAAGTCTGCTTCACGGAAAGTATTCAAACCCAGATTGCCGCCGCGGAAGCTCTGCCAGATGCTATCTCCCGTGCAGCCATGACGCTGGTTCAGTCGCTGCTTAACGGCAATAAAATTCTCTGCTGCGGCAACGGCACCTCTGCAGCCAACGCCCAGCACTTTGCGGCGAGCATGATCAACCGCTTCGAAACCGAGCGGCCGAGTTTACCTGCCATTGCACTGAATGCTGATAACGTGGTCTTAACCGCTATCGCCAACGACCGTTTGCATGAAGAAGTGTATGCCAAACAGGTCCGGGCGTTAGGGCAGACGGGCGATGTCCTGCTGGCGATTTCTACTCGCGGCAACAGTCGTGATATCGTCAAAGCGGTTGAAGCCGCCGTGACCCGCGATATGACCATCGTGGCGCTTACCGGCTATGACGGCGGGGAGCTGGCCGGTCTGTTAGGGCCGCAGGACGTGGAAATCCGCATCCCTTCCCACCGCAGCGCGCGCATTCAGGAAATGCACATGCTGACGGTAAACTGCCTATGTGATTTGATTGATAACACGTTATTCCCTCACCAGGATGATTAAGGAGTACAGATGAAGGCCTTAAAGCCACTTGCAGTCCTTATTACCGCGATATTGCTACAAGGTTGTGTTGCTGCCGCGGTTGTCGGCACTGCCGCCGTCGCGACGAAAACCGCAACGGACCCACGCTCCGTCGGCACCCAGGTTGATGATGGTACGCTGGAAGTTCGCGTGAACAGCGCGCTGAACAAAGACGCTCAGATGAAGAAAGATGCGCGCATCAACGTGACGGCCTATCAGGGCAAAGTGCTGCTGACCGGACAGACGCAAAGCACCGAGCTCTCCTCCCGTGCGAAACAGATCGCGCTGGGCGTAGAGGGCACCACCGAGGTGTATAACGAAATCCGTAACATCGCGCCGGTGGGCCTGGGTACGGCATCGTCAGATACGTGGATCACCACTAAAGTTCGCTCGCAGCTGCTGTCCAGCGATCAGGTGAAGTCCTCAAATATCAAGGTGACGACTGAAAACGGAGAAGTGTTCCTGCTGGGTCTGCTGACCGAAAGAGAAGGCAAAGCAGCGGCGGATATCGCCAGCCGCGTCAGCGGCGTGAAGCACGTAACCACCGCGTTTACCATTCTGAAGTAAGCATTGCTTATCCGCCCTGCCGACAAGTAGGGCGGATCATCCACCGAAAAGCGCCAGTCAAAAACGGCTCAGACACTCCACCGCCACGGCGCTGAAACTCGTAAAGTCCCGGCACTCCCGCAGCTTCGTCATCGCCCTTTCGCGCAGAAACGTCACGAAAATATCGTAAATCGCCATCGCCTCTTCGTATTCGCTTTTGCTGATCGCCAGCAGGAAGATAACGTGCGCGGTTTCGTCACCCCAGCAGATGCCGTGCGGGGCAAGCACGGTATAGACCACGGTTTTGTTGGCCATCAGGCCAAGGGAGTGCGGTAGCGCTATGCCTTCGCCCAGCATGGTGCTGACAATCGCTTCGCGCTCCACGACGGACGGATAAAAGTCATCTCCGACGTAACCCTCTTCCTCAAGCTGCTCACAGAGTTTGCTGAACAGCTGCTGCTGGGTAACCGGCTCGTCAATGACCAGGAAGTGGCTGGCATCGAAGAACTTTTCCAGCATGTAGGGGCGAGTTCTGTCCACCAGCACCAGCTTGCCCAGCTGTTCAAGCTGGTACTCCGTCGGGAACGGCGACATCGCCACGATCGGCTTATCCTTTTCGTGGATGCGCGCGGTGGTAATCACAAAATCTTCTTCAACGCTGCCCAGCGGCTCGTATTCACGCAGGGAGATAATGCGCGTCACCTCGATTTGCGGGTACTTACGCAGCAGCATCGCCTGAATCATGCGTACCGTGGAGTTGCCCGTATCGCACACCAGCAGCGCACGCGGATGACGCTGGTAGCCGATGTTGTAGTGCCTCTCCAGCCCCACGCCGATATGCAGCACCAGAAAGCCAATTTCGTTTTCGCTGATGGCGTAAGGCGTGTATTTCCCCCAGCTCGACACCGCGGCCAGCGTCATGTCATAGGCCATCGGGTAGTGCTGCTTGATGTTGGACAGCAGCGGGTTAGGGATATTTATCTGATAGCGCACGCGGGTGATCATCGTTTTGATGTGCGTGAGCAGGTCGGCGTGCAGCTGGGCATCGGCCAGCATGTTGTAGTTATAGTGGGTGTTAATGTAGCGCAGGATGTAATTCACCAGCGCTTCGTCATCGTCGGCGCTGATGGCGCTCGGCGCCACGTCCTGCACCTGGCGCGCCGCGATATGCACCTGCAGCCACTGCTCTTCCGCTTCAGACAGCGCTTTGCCAGCCAGCTGCTGCAGCAGGTCGGCTATCTGCCGCGCGGCTTCCCGGACGTCATCCTCCACGTTATCGGCGGTAAACTCGGCCAGCGGGTAGCCTTCGCTGATGCGGCGCACCGCCACCGCGCAGTACAGGCGGATAAACTGCTCCCCTTCGTCCGTCAGGCGAATGCGGCAGCGGGTGAAGCAGTCGTGCAGCTCCGTCGCCAGCAGCGCCGGGACGCCAGCGTTGAGCGCCTCCTCGGTGAGTAAAGGATTATCGCCGTCCTCCTGCTGCAGCTGCCAGAGCAGGTTAGTCAGGCAGGCGCGCATCGCCGTTTCGCTGCCAAACAGCTTCATGCCGTGGCGCGGGCGCGTTTCAATGGTCAGATTGTAGCGGCCCAGCCACTCGCGCACTTCGGCCATATCGCTTTGCAGGGTCGCCCGGCTGACAAACCACTCGTCCGCCAGATCTTCCAGCTTCAGGGAAAAGGCCGAGGTCAGAAAGCGGACGATAAGATAGTGAACCCGCTCGGGGGAGGTCCGGGGAATGCGCAGCTGGCGGCCAGGCTGCTGCACCAGCGCCTCATAGCGAGCCGCATCCTCAATAATCAGCTGATAGCCTTCGCCGCGGGCAAGGGTAAACTGCGCGCCATGCCCGGCAAGCAGCGCATTCAGCGCCGTGATATCAGTCCGTACCGTACGGGTAGAAACTGACAGACGCCGCGCCAGTTCGTCCTGGGGCAGCGTCTCGGTTTGTAGCATCTCAAACAGCTGGGACAGGCGAAGATTGGGGAATCGCAATGCAGTTTCCTTTTCTTAAACGGGCGCACGGGGCGCCCGGCAACGCTATTTGACGGGGGAGAACACCAGCTGTGAAGGGCTCCCGACCGCCACGTAATCATCAATAAACGACAGCTTGCCGTCCGGCTTCGCCACGCTGAAACGCGTGATATTGTCGCTTCTCTGGTTCATAGCGTAGAGATAACTGCCGCTGCTATCGAGGGTAAGCGTGCGGGGGTAGTCGCCGCGCGTCCAGATATCGTCCTGATGGGTCAGGGTACCGTTAGCCGACACGGTAAATTGCGCGATGCTGTTATGCAGGCGATTCGCCACGTACAGCTGCTTACCGTCGTGGCTCAGGACAAGGCCCGCCGCGAAGCTGGTGCCCCTATAGTTCTTCGGCAGCGCAGAGATCGTCTTGCCTTCGGTTAGCGTCCCTTTGCCCGCATCCAGCCGATAATGGGTAAGCGTCGAGGACTCTTCGTTGATCAGCCACAGCCCGTCGCCATCTGGCGTAAACACGAAGTGGCGCGGCCCGGCGCCTTTCGATGAGGCGGCAATAAACGGCGGATCGTTTGGCGTCAGCCTGCCGGTAGCATCATCGAAACGATACTGATAGATCCGATCGAGTCCCAGATCGGTAGAAAAGACGAACTTACCGCTCGGATCGGCGGAGATCATATGCGCATGCGGCCCGTTATGATCGCTTGCCGCAAAACTGCCTTCAACGGCGGCTTCCGGTTTAGCCGCGCCCGGCTGGCCTTCGTCCTGTTTCGTGTCCGTGGCTTCACCCAGGCTACCGTCCTGCTTAACCGGCAGCACGGCGATGGTGCCGCTGACATAGTTCGCGACCAGCAGATGCCGTCCGCCCGGCGTCAGGGACAGATAGACCGGCCCGGCACCGCCAGAAGCAACCTGGTTTAATTCAGTCAGATTTCCATCTTCCCCAACGCGCAGGGCTGCAACCACGCCCTTCTCCGCCTCGCTCGCCACGTACAGCGTTTTGCCATCCTCAGAGACGGTAAGCTGAGCGGCATTCGGCAGCTGATTGACCAGCGTTTTATTGCCGAGCGCGCCGGTCTTCGTATCCACCTGAAAGCGATAAACGCCCTCGCCGTTCGGGTTGTACGTCCCTACCCAGGCGAACTGCGGCTGGGCCGCTGCCGTCCCGGCAGCCATAGCAAGTGATGCGATAAACAGATTACGTGTTGCAGGCATTGGAGATCCTCGATGTTGTTTGCCCCTCACCCTAACCCTCTCCCCAGAGGGGCGAGGGAACTGAAGGAAATATTTATTCTCCCTCTCCCTCCCAGGGAGAGGGTCGGGGTGAGGGTAAGATTAACCAACCAGCTTCTTAGTCATATCCAGCAGAGTAGCAACATCCTGCGGACGGGTGCTACCGCTCGCCTTATCAATGATAGAGCTGTAGATGTGCGGAATAACTTTGCTGACGCCCGCATCCAGCGCGATCTTCAGGATTTCCTCGTAGTTTTCCAGATCGATCCCGCCCGTTGGCTCCAGCCAGAAATCGTGTTTCGCACAGGCTTCCGCTACCGCCCGGAACTCATCACGGCATTCCAGACCGCCCATCGGGAAGTACTTAATGGAGCTGCCGCCCATATCCTTCAGGAGTTTAACCGCCGTTTCAACCGGTACGATGCCGTCCGGCGCTTGCGAACTAAGCGGCCCGGTGGAGATTTTTACCATGCCCACGGTGCCGGTCGGGGAGACAAGCCCGTTTACTACAGATTCATTTTGCCCAAGGAGCGCGCGCGACGTCCCTACGCCAGTAAAGACCTGGTTTACGTGCTGCGGCTGAACCTGACGGGAGATTTCGCTGACCATCGCCGACTGGTTCGGATCGCCAGCGCCAAGGCCAACGGAAAGCGCGTTATCGATGAGAGCCGCATAATCGCGCATATCCGCCACCGCGCTCTCAACGTCCGGATAATTTTTGGATAACACGCCGACCAGCACATGCCCTTCTGCGGCGTCATAAATCTCTTTGGCATTCTCTTTGGAGCCAGCCAGCACGTTCAGACAAACGCGATCGCGGTAAAAGTTCGGGGTTAGTTTCATGCCTGATTCTCCTGGCTGGTATTCGCTTTAATGCACTGATAGATAATGTCTAACTGCTGCGGGCTGACGCTGCGCACGTCGGCTTCGATAATGCCTTCGTTCGCCTTGTAGCCGCGGAAGAAAATGGCGTACTCACCCTGCTTAAGGGCGCTGACCAGCTCGCCCGTCGAAATGCCAATCGCGGCTTCGTCGAACTTAATTTCCGTACGGGCAATATCGCGACCTGCTGCGTCCCACACCACGCGGGCGCTCACGCCGTTCAGCGTATTCAGGCTGCCGATAAACGGCGTCATTTTCTGCACCATCTCATCGCCGCTCTCTTTCGGCGCGGTGAGGTAGTGCTCAATGGCACAGGTCAGGCCGAGAATGCCCTCTTTGCCCACTTTCATGGCGCGACCAATCCCGCCGGTTTGCAGCTTCACCCACTCGACGTACTGCTGTTTGCCGATAACCAGGCCGCTGGTCGGCCCTTCAATGGCCTTCGCGCCGCTGTAAATCACCAGATCTGCGCCAGCGCGGTAGTAGCACTGCAAATCTTCTTCCGCCGCCGCATCGACAATCAGCGGCAGGTTGTGTTTACGCGCCACCACAACGGCCTGCTCCACGCTGAGCATGCTTTTCTGCACCGAGTGGTGAGATTTGATATACAGGATGGCCGCCGTGCGCGGGGAAATCGCCGCCGCCAGCTGGTCCGCGGAACATTCGTTGGCGTAACCCGCTTCGACAATTTTGCCGCCGCCCAGGTTAACCATGGTGCCAACCGGCGCGCCGAAGTTCACGTTGTGGCCTTTTGGCAGCACGATCTCATTATTTTCCAGCGTAATCCCGTGCAGGTTCTCGATCTGCCACTGGTTATCCTTCACCAGCACCGCCGCAACGGACTGGGCAATACCGGCCGAGGCGCAGGAGACAACCGTCGCCGCGTCCACATCCAGCAGCTTCGCGATGTACTCGCCGGTTTTGTTGACCAGATCTTTCATTTCAAAATAGTGATTCATGCCGGTGGTGACGGCTTCCACCACCTCCGGGCGCGGGGTGGAAACGCCCAGCGCGGTCATGCGGCCGGATGCATTAATCACCTGTTTTAAATTATATTTCTCATAGACTGAAGGCATGTTCTTTTCCTTATTCACAATCAAACCACTTACCGGCGCGGACGGCGGCAAGGGCCACGAGCAGCCGATCGCCGGTGAGCGTCTGCTGTTCAGAATCGGTGAACAGCGTCGGCTGGCGCTTAAGTTCAAAAATAGTCAGATCGCCGTCCAGGCCAACCTCTAACCGGCCTTTATGCTTCAGCCGCAGGCCGTCCGCCGCATGAGCGGTAACGCAGTCAATCACCTGCGGCAGGGAAAGGCCGATGGAGAGGAATTTGGACATCACCGCGCCCAGGCTGTGTACCGGGCCGTTTATGCGGTTGCGACAGTAGATATCGGAGCTGATGGTGTGCGGCAGAATGCCCTGGCCGATGGCGATTTTCGCCACTTCAAAGCTGAAGCTGGCCGTGCCGTGGCCCACGTCCAGGCGTACGCCGCGAGCAATGGCTTTGGCAACGGAAGCGCGCAGTTCACCCGCAGGGTTCAGGATGCGGTTCGGCTTGCCGTTGTAGCAATGGGTGATGATATCGCCGCTGGAGAGCAGCTCGGTAATTTCGTCCAGATCCGGCGGGTTATTGCCAATATGCACCATCATCGGCAGGTCGCCGTTCTCGCGCTGGATCTCTTTGGCACGCTCAAGCGGCTTGATGCCGTTAGCGCCGACCACGCTGCTGCTCATGCGCGCTTTAATACCGACGATAAAACCAGGGTGGCGCTGCACCGCGTCACGCACGGCGACTTTGTCGATGTTCGCCATGTCAGACAGCTCGTTCTGGGCGATCAGCCCAACGCGGGAGATGTTCAGCAGGGCGTAAACGTCAGTTTGTGCTTTGCGGGTTAGCTCGTAAAACTCATCGATGTCATCCGCGCCGGTGCTGCCCGCATCGACAACGGTAGTGACGCCGGTCGCGACGCCAACGCTGTCAGGATCGTCATGATAAATCGGGGATTTGGCGTAGCAGTGGACGTGGGAGTCAATCCAGCCTGCGCTGACGTAATACTCACCGTTAAGCTGACGCTCCTCGCGTGCCTCGCCGGTCACTTCGCCCAGGGCCGCAATCTTGCCGTCCTTCAGCGCAATGTCGATAACCGTATCGTCCACCAGACGGGCCTGGCGCAGGATTAAGTCGAACATGGTTTTCTCCTTTACGGGCGGATGGCACAGGCCGCCATCCGCCGCTGTGTTACAGCGCGACCGGGAAAATCGCACCCAGGATCATCGCGCCCAGAATCGCGCCGCCGGTAATAGGCTTGCCCCAGAGGTAGAACAGCAGGGAGCCCACCAGCGAACCGATGCCGATAGGAATAGAAGCGGTCATTGCGCTGAGGATAATCAACGGCCCGAGGAAGCGGCCGGAAGCGTTACCCGCCCCCATCATCACATCCGCCCCGTAGGTAGAGTCGCTCTGGTTGATGGTGAACTTACGCGCCAGAATAATGATGTAGCCAACGGCCAGCCCGAGCACCAGCCCGGTAACCAGCGATGCCCCGAAGTTAGCCACCGGGAAAACGAAGCCTGCCCCCAGCAGCAGCGCCGGAACGCCAAGGCCGATGCCGGTCTGGATGGCGCCGCCGATATCCAGGATCCCCACCAGCGAACCTTCGATGATGCGGGCGAACAGGAAGCTTGCGCCAAACGCCGCGACCGCACCGTAAGCCCCGGTATCAATCCCCGCGCGCAGCATGGAAACGAAGGCTACTTCGTTAAAGGCGCCAATGCCGTACAGGTAGTACATGTGTGTCCCGGCGAACACGCCGGAGGAAAGCAGGCCAACAAAAATCGGGAACGACCAGTCGGCATACCAGAACCCTTTATTCTCTTCCATTGCAGGCTCCCTTATTTTCCGCTCATTGAGTTATGGATCAGATCCAGCCAGTTCGGCACGGTCAGATGGAAGGATTCGATCATCTTCATGTCGAAGCCGCGGAAGAAGGCGCTCAGAACGAACAGGGCGACAATCGCGCTCATCATCACTTTGGTGACGCGGTTCCAGCCGCTCTCTTCCACGCCTTTACCAATCAGGATCCCCAGCACCAGGCCAGGCACGGCGTTGCCCATAATCAGCTGCGCGCAGCCGCCGAAGATGGTCGCCCAGAAGCCAGATTTCTTACCGGCGTCAATCGCCGCCAGCCAGAAAATCACCGGCATCACGGTGTTCACCAGCAGGTTTGCGGCAGGCACCAGCACCTTAACGGCGGTAACCTGCAGCGCTTCCGGCACGGCGGAAGCGGTAGAGTTAAGGAAGGCGACCACGAACATGCCAATCAGACCGCAGGCGATGGCCATCTTTTTCGGGTCGTGCAGGGTTTCGGCGACGTTGCGATTCTTGATCATCAGCGCGGCGGCACCCCAGTTCGGGATAATGCGGTGGTCAACGTCCTGCGTGAAGGCACCCGCCGCAACGGAGGAAGCCCAGGCGTTGAAGAAGAAACCTAAACCAAAGGAGAAATGCGAAGCCGGGTCACCTTCACAGGAGTTCAGTTCACCCAGAGTACGAAATGCCCCCATCCCCTGGGATGTTGGCGCATGAAACATTCGGGCAGCCCCGGCGCCGACACCCACGCCGACCAGACCGCCGATGATGAGCGATTTTATTAATATTATTAAGAACATCAGTCTGTCCTTTCTGTGTGTTGTTAATGTGCGACGAAATCCACTTTGTCGAGATTAATGGCCGTCACGTTGACGGTGACGTCCAGCTCCACGCTGAACGTGCGTCGTTCACGCTTCAGAAAGAAGAATAAAAAGGCCTCTTTCTTAACCTGTACCCGCGCCTGAACAAACTGCACATCCTGTGGCTCAATACGCAGTAAAATACGGGGTGATGACTTGAGCACCGTACCCTGAACGTGGTTCAGGGCGTCGGCAAAGGCTTTGGCTTTGCTGTCGCCGCGCCCGCTCACTCTCACTTTTTCGGAGAAGTGTTCTTTCATACTCAGCTGCCGTGCTTCTTGTTCCAGGCCTGGACCAGGCGCTCGCCCAGCTCTTCTTTATCCATAAAGCCAAAGCCCAGCACGTTGTTGCCTTCGTTAATCGCCGTCACGCCTTCCTCAACGGAGCGCATGCCGTATTTGGCTTTGTAGCCGTGTTTGGTCTGCGCGGTAATTGCGCCCGCGCCGCCGCTGCCGCAGAAGGAGATGCCGAAGCTGGCGTTCTCGGCTTTCATCACGTCGCCCAGCTTCATGTCGGCGGCCATACCAGGGATCACCACTGCACGGCCACCCGCTTTTTCGATCCCTGCCGCAACTTTCTGGCCTTTACCCAGACGATCGCCAATCACTACGGTAATTTGTTCCATGTGTGTCTCCTGATTATTCAAAGATTGTCTTTTGCGACTTCAAAATGTACCGACAGCAACCACGACTCTTCCGTCGGTAAATTGCCAAACAGATCCACCACCTCTTTCGCCATCGCCAGCGAGTCAGGGGAGATCTCATCGAACAGCTCCTCCTCCACCTCCGGCAGCGGCTCACCGGTTAAAGACCGGTGGACCATGGCGCGAACGTGGGACTCGAGCATCTGCTCCTGCACCTCGTTCGGCGTGATATTTCTTGACTGATACAGCGCGCTGATAAACGCCAGGGCGTTTTCCGTCAGCTGCGTGGCATCACGACTTTCAGCTTCACTAACCTTTACCGCTCCGTTATTCACACCAGGTACCTCATTCGCTGCTATGGCTCTAAGGTATCGACGGGGGTTATTGGTTTGTAGCGAGTTGTTTTCCACTTCGAAGTGGAAATCCCACCCTCGATAGTGATCTATTCCACATAAAATGCAGGGATCACGATAATCCGCTGCTTTTGTGTGATTCAGGTCACGTGATTAACCGGTGAAATACATCAACGGCAGTGATGTTTTTTGCGTGAAAGTGTGACGTGGATGGATTTTTGAGTCGGTGATTGGAAAGGCTTATGGCAACAGCTCGCCGGATGGCGCTGCGCTTATCCGGCCTACAAAACCATTCGTGCCGTAGTGACGTAGGGTGGATAAGCGTCAGCGTCATCCACCAAAAGCTTTTGTTCGCAGTCTGCGAGGCGGGCCGCAAAGCTAAACCCGCCGGATGGCGCTGCGCTTATCCGGCCTACAAAACCATCCGTGCCGTAGGGTGGATAAGCGTCAGCGTCATCCACCGAAAAACTGCCACATCCCGCCGATCCGGTACCAACGCGCTGCTCTCATAAACGGACATTAGCCTTTGATGCAAATTGCATTATAAGCTAATATTTTCATGGAGAACCTCATGGCATTTAACGTCATTTTGCACGACCTCGTTCCCGACGAGTTGGCTGCACAGCCGCCAATGATCAGAACCAAAATGGTCCGTCTCATCGATAAATTAGAGGCAAACCCAACCGCTTTAAGAGAGCCAGACAGTAAACCGCTCGGCAACGGTTTATTCGAAGTCAGGACCATGGGGCCCCATATTGCCAGGGGGCTGTATGTCTATCAAAAAGGCAAAAACATCTTTTTGTTAAGAGTATTCATAAAGAAAACGCGAAAGACCCCGCCTGGGGAAATTACGCTCGCCGTTGCAAGGTTAGAGGAGATGCTGAATGAAAAAGACTAAAGGTGTTCAATGGGAAACAGTCAGAGCTGAGCTGATGTCCGACCCGGAAGTCCAGGCCGCATACGAGGCCGAAGAGCGTAAAGCCCGACTCCAGGAAATGCTGGCTCAATGGCGTAGCCATGCCGGACTGACCCGTGCACAGGTTGCAGAGCGTATGGGCGTCACTCCTCCGACCGTTTCACGCATGGAGGCCAATATCGTCAGGGCAAGTATTGAAACTATCGCCAGATACGCCAAAGCCTGTGGCGTAAAACATCCGCAGATTACGCTGTAAATGAAAATCGACGCAGAAATCACCTTCCGTAAGCTTGAGATTTTTATGGCGTTTATGGAGAAGGGAAACATTGCCCGCACGGCGGATGCGCTGGGGATCAGCGGCGTGAGCGTTCACCGCGCCCTGCATACGCTTGAAGAAGGCGTGCGCTGCCCGCTGTTTGTCCATAAGGGGCGCAACCTTGTGCCTTTGCCTTCCGCCGTTACGCTTCTGGAACACAGTAAAGAAGCCGTGGCGCTGATGGAGCGCGGCATCGAAGAAACTCGCCAGACGGCGGGTGTGGGCCAGGGGCGGCTGCGCATCGGCACCCTCTATTCCCTGACGCTGGAAACCGTGCCACGCCTGATTATGGGCATGAAGATCCGTCGCCCGGAGCTGGAGCTTGATCTGACGATGGGGTCGAACGATCTGCTGCTGAACATGCTGGAAGACGGCGTGCTGGATGCGATCCTCATCTCCGTCTCTGAAATCGAACTCGATCCTGGCCTCGAAACGCTACCGCTGTTCCAGGATGACATCTTTCTTGCCGCTCCGGCCTCTTACCCGCTGGATACCAGCAAGTTTGCCGATCTTCGCGACTTCCACGACCAGAAGTTTGTTTCGCTGGCGGAAGGGTTCGCCACCTACAACGGCTTCCAGGAAGCGTTTCATATTGCGGGATTTGAGCCGGAGATCGTCACGCGGGTGAACGATATTTTCTCGATGCTGAGCCTGGTGCAGGCGGGCGTGGGCCTGTCTTTAATGCCGGGGCGCATGAAAAAGGTCTACGAGAATTCTATCCAGCTGCTGAAGCTGTCCGAGCCGTACCAGATGAAGCAGCAGATCGCGATTGTCTTCGCCCGCAACCGCGAGCTGGATCCGAACCTGCTGGCGCTGGCCGCCGAAGGGCGCATGTACGCCCGAACGTTTGCCGATACCCCTAACGCGCCGCTTTAAAGTCTGGTTTGCGAGGCGCTACGCATTGCAGAATGCCAGCGCTTGCTCCCTGCCAGGCCAAAGTGACATCATGGCTTAATAAGATTAATATCATTGGTGACACCAGAGATATCATCGGGAGATCATTATGACGACGACACTGCGCCAGACCACGACTCTGCGGATCGACCAGGAAATGAAAGACCGATTGAAAAGCCTGGCAGACGACCGCCACAGCTCTGCGCATGCTCTGATGCTGGAAGCCATCGTTGAATATGTCGAACGGGAAGAGAAGCGCGGCCAGTACCGCAAAGAAGCCGAGGCCGCCTGGCAGGCCTATCAGGAAACGGGTCAACATATTACGGCCGAGGAGACGATAGCCTGGCTGGAGTCATGGGGAACAAACGCTGAGCAGGATGCTCCGGCATGCCACAAGTAATTGTTTCCGAAAGCGCCCGCCAGGATTTACAACGTTTGCAGGAATTCCTGAAAGCTAAAAACGTGCTGGCAGCGAAGAAAGCCGCTGAGATACTGATCCGCGGCATTCGACAGCTACAATCGATGCCCAAAATTGGGCGGCCCGTAGCCAATCTCCCGCTGGAATATCAAGAGCTGGTTATCGAATTCGGCAGCAGCGGCTATGTCATGCTCTATCGCTACGACGAGCTAACCGACAACATTGTGATCCTGAAGATAAAGCATCAGAAAGAAGCCGGATATCAGCAGCCTTAGCCACTTCCCCTAACGCGCCGCTTTAACCCGCTGCGCCAGTCGGGCGATGGTGCCCACGCTGTTGTTTTCACGGCACAGCGTATCGCCTTCGCGGAAGGCCTGGCGGGTTAAGCCCGTGAGCACGCTGCCCGGCGGCATTTCAATTGCCAGGCGCACGTCGCGCTCGTTAGCGGCAACCATCGCATCGCGCCAGCGTACGGTTCGCGACATATTCAGCGCTAAATCATCGGCAATTTGTTCCGGCTGCCAGAGCACGCGCCCCGTGCTGCCGCTGAGGTAAGTGCTGCGCGGGCGATTTAGCGCCACGTCCGCAAACGCCTGCTGAAGTTTCAGAGCAGGTTCACTCAACAATTCACAATGTGAAGGAACGCTGACCGCGAGCCGTTTCGCCTTCTGCGCACCTTTTGCGAGGGCTTTCTGCGCCACGCTCGCCATCTCTTCATCGCGCCCGGCAATCACTATCTGCTGTTCGGCGTTGATGTTGGCGATATAGGTGCCGCTGCCTTCCACCAGCTGCTCGACCTGGCCGAGCTGTAAACCGGTGATAGCGGTCAGGCCGTAGCCGTGCGGGTAAGCCTGCTCCATCAGGTCACCGCGCAGGGCCACCAGACGCAGCGCGTCCTCGAACCCTAACGCTCCGGCCACCACCGCCGCCGGGAAAGCGCCGATGGATAATCCGGCGACCATATCCGCCACCACGTCGTTGCGCTCAAGCTCCTGCGCCCATGCCACGCCCGCAATGAGCAGGCAGAGCTGCACAGCGCGGGTATGCTTCAGGGCATCAGGGGAATCTAAAGAATCTGTTTCGTCGCCCAAAACGGCGCGAACTCGCGGCATAATGTCGCCATCCTGCGGTAACTGCTGCAGCATGCCCGCACGCTGCGTTCCCTGTCCGGGAAAGGTGAAGAGGATTTTCATGCTTCTCCCTCAAACGCCCACGGATCGCTGACTAACTGCGGGCCGCCGCTGGTTTTCAGCAAAACTCGCCCTTCGCGCAGCCATTCGGCCAGCGCAAAAGCGCCCCGTGGGGTTTCAATTTGCGTATCGGCGCGGCACAAAAGCCTGCCGATAATCTGCTGCCATTCCGCCAGCGCCTCACGAGCAACGCGCTCCGGGCAGCGAATCAGCAGGTCGAGATCGCTGTCCGCATGCAGCACCGGAACTTCCGTTGCCAGCGCGTAGCCTGCGCTACCGGTTATCCCCCAGGCCCAGGGCCACTCACGCAGCGCGAGCTGGATGGCACCCTGTACCGGAGGCATTGAGACAAACGGAGATCTGACCAGCACGTCGTGGGAGGCAAGCGCTTCCGGCGATACAACGCGTTTCACCTTTGCTGCATTGGCCCAGCCACCCGCGCGCTGGTCGCGGCGCATCCCACGAACGCCTATCGGGATGCGCCCTTCACGGTTCACATCACGCCTCACCACCACCGGCAGCGCCGGGCGCCACTGGCTTGCTACCCACTCTTCAGTTATGCCTTCGAGCGCATCGCGGTCGGTCAGCCAGAGCAGGTCGTGGGGGCGTGGTGTGGTCATGATTTACATTCCTGAAGTCAGCGAGATAAACAGCGGTAGCGACAGGATAGAGAGCACGGAGCTAAGCAGCAACACTGCTTCTGCATCCGGGGACTGCACGCCGAAGCGGTTACCGAAGACCACGCCGAAGAAGCCAGCGGACAGCGCAATCATCAGGATAGCGGTGACGGCAACCGGACCGCTCAGGCCGAGCGCCAGCACGATACCCCAGGCGATGAACGGCTGAATCAGCAGCTTGGTGATGGTGGCGAAGCAAACCATGGTGTTGATTTTCAGCTTACGGGCAGAAAGGATCACACCGGTCAGGAACAGCGCCGCAGCAGTTGCGGACAGGCCCAGCGGTTTGATAGACGACAGCAGCAGGTCCGGCATTCGGATACCGATTGCCGACAGCACCACGCCCAGCAGCGGACCCCAGACGATAGGTTTTTTCAGTGAACGCCACATCAGCACCGGCAGCATCGCAAGGGTAGAACCCGTTGCTTCACCGGCGGCAAGCGCCTTTTCACGCTCGAGGATCATCAGGCAGAACGG
Organism: Dryocola clanedunensis; assembly: GCF_038405435.1. Lineage (GTDB taxonomy): Bacteria > Pseudomonadota > Gammaproteobacteria > Enterobacterales > Enterobacteriaceae > Dryocola > Dryocola clanedunensis_A. The sequence continues at coordinate 564,162 of NZ_JBBYHZ010000001.1, forward strand.
CGTCATCAGTACGGAACCACAGGCGATGGAAACCGCAACGGACAGTGAAGTAGCAGAACTTTCACCCAGCACGCTGCCCAGAATCGGCAGGCCAAGGGCCGCGTAGTTAGGCAGCGCCACGGTCAGCGTCAGGACTGCCGCATCCTGCGGAGATTTTTTGAACACTTTGGTTGCCGTGAAATAGATTGCCGCATAGGTGATCCACATGGCCAGTACCAGCACCACAATCAGCGGTGACTGTTTAACAATCCCTTCCCACGGTGTCTGAACCGTTGCGCTGAACAGCGCGGCAGGCAGGGCAAAATCCATTACGAAGATATTGAGCAGGGACACATTTTTGTTGTCGACCATTTTCGCTTTGCCCGCGAAAAAGCCCAGCAGCATAATGACGAAAATCGGAGCAAGAGCATGAACAATTACGTAAGTCATAACTTCACCTGTAGTTGAAAAAGAGTTCCAGCACTGGTGCGATGATTATTTTTTTCAGACGATGATTTTATGTCAACGCTCAACGGCGGAACCTGTAGACCTTGCTGTGGTGGATGACGCTTACGCTTATCCACCCCAGGGTTTTACAAATCCCACCGCCGACGTTCTTATGTACCGTCTGGCAGGTCTGTCTTCAGTGCTTACCAGCTTGCGCGCATACGTTCACGAACAAGGGCTGAGCTATGGCGATTCTTAGCATGCAGCCTGTTTTTCAGGGTGGTATCCGTGCGGGCTTCGCGAACGGCCGTCACCAGCGCGGCGTTCACTTTGCTGAGGTCGTCTGCTTCTGGCGCCTGCGGATTAGCGATATCCAGCAGGTTTGAAAGCAGGCCGAGGGTTTCGTAGTTGCTGATGTCGTAGGCCATTGGCGGAATGGTTGCCGCCAGCTTTTCCAGCGCATCAACGGTACGCAGCGTGATGCGGGCCGCGGACTCTTTCCCCATCGCGTGGATCATCACGCCGGAGTCGTTAAAGGCGATAAGGCGGTTTGCCTGGTAGCCGTGGGCCAGAAACGCCCCGGACATAGCCTTACCGACGATCAGCCCGATAACCGGGTGCCCTGCCAGGCGAGCATTGGCGTAAGCCCCTGCCGCACCGGCCAGCGCCTGGTGAATACCGAAGCCCTCTTCACGACGGCCATAGGCCTGGCTCGGCACGTCGATGACCGCGACAATGGCGCGCTTCTCGGTTTTGTCCGCGTCTTCCGCGATGGTTTCGCTGACCACTTTCGCCAGCGTCCAGCCTTCCAGCAGCCCTACTTCACCGCCTGCGGCACGTGGGTAATGGTTGTTTGCATCCGGCACTACCGCGATAAAACGCGCGGCTTTACCGTCAACTTCGCCGTCAGCAACCTGCACGGACGGGCACAGACCGGCCATGCGCGGCGCGCCTGCGGTCAGTTTGTCCAGCCAGACGGCGGCACGATTCAGTTTCTGGCTCATTACTGTTTCTCCCCAAAAAGCTGTTTGATCTGTTCGGCATCGGCCTGCTTGCTGGTGTCGAAGTTAGCCAGACGTTCCAGATACCACGCGTAGTTATCGGTGCGGTGCTTAGCGGGAACGCCTTTGGCGATAGCGTCGTTAACCGCCTGCTTAACCGCGTTCACGCCGTCGCCGACCAGCGCATCCACCAGGCCGCTCTGGTAGCGAACTTCGCCACCGGTCATGCTCCAGATGAACGGACGGTCGCGGGAATCGTACTCGTCGATACCGGCTTCCTGTTCGATAACCTGCGGGCCGTTCAGACCAAGACGCGCTTCGCGGGTCACAATCAGATAGCTGCAAAGTGCGGCGGCGATGGACATCCCACCGAAGCAGCCGACGGTCCCGGCAATCACGCCCACAACCGGGGTGTAGCGGCGCAGGTCAACAATCGCGGCGTGGATATCGGCAATTGCCGCCAGGCCAAGGTTGGCTTCCTGCAGGCGCACGCCGCCGGTTTCCAGGCAAAGAACCGCCTGGGTCGGAATGCCGTTGCGGTTGTCTTCTGCCGCCAGCTCAAGGGCCGCCGCCATTTTTGCGCCGGACACTTCGCCCATGCTGCCGCCCTGGAACGACCCTTCGATAGCAATCACTACCGCAGGGCCACCGTTGATGGTGCCTTTCGCGACAACCATGCCGTCGTCAGACTGCGGCACGATGCCCTGAGCGCCTAACCACGGGGAAACAATGCCGTCGAACGGGTCGAGCAGTTCACGGTAGCTGCCGTCGTCGAGCAGCAGACGGGCACGCTCACGCGCTTTGAGTTCGATAAAACTGCGGTCGTCACGCATGGCTCACCTCTTCAAATACTTGTTCGATACGAATGCGGGCCACGCCCGGCGTCGCGCCAAAATCGTGGATCAGCATCTGCCCCGCAGGCAGGCTGCCGAGCGCGGCCAGGCGGCCAAACAGGGCCTGCCAGCGCTGCTCGCTGTTATCCACGGAGGTGGTGATATCGACGGTCAGCGCATCGCCTTCGGCGGCGGTGAACAAAACTTCCATATCGCCGGAGCCAACCACGCCGGACAGCGCTTTGCCGCTGAGCGTACGGGTTGCCGGAAATGACAATGTAATGTGTTCCATAACACCCTCTATAAGTGTGAATGTTGCGGTAATGGGGTGACGCGAACGTCATCGCAGGCGATGCGGTCCATCAGCAGCGTGGCGGCAAGCAGGTCTGCCGCGCCGCCCGGTGAGGCGTTAAGCGCGAGCATTTGCTTATCGAGCTTTGCCAGCGCTTCGCGGCCTGCGGCCTGCGCGGTGCCACCAGCGGCCAGCACGCTTCGCGCGCCGTTCTGCATCGTCTCAAGCCCTTCGAGCCCCGCGCGGGACAGCACGCAGGTATCGCTAAGCGACGTCATGATGGCCATCAGCGCATCAAGACGGGCCTGCTGCTCGGTGGCACCAGCTTCGCGACTGCGGCGTAGCTGCGGCAGGGCCAGACGCATAACGTGCGGGAAGCCCTGCTGCGCTTCTTCGCGTGCGCCGGGAACCTGATAACGCCTTGTGGCGCGTAACCCCTTACTGAAAATTTTTGGTGCCGTGCTGTCGGGTAAACCGGCGAGCTTCGCCGCGCTCGCGGCTATCTCTTCGCTGCTGCCTTCCATGCCGTGCATGGCGGCGGCAGACACCAGTAAACCCAGCGCCCAGATAGCCCCCCGGTGAGTGTTCACTCCGCCGGTGGCCTCCATCATCTGCGCTTCGCCTTCGCGGCCTAAGCGGCCAACCAGCTGACGCAGGGCGATATCCGCCGGGCGCTTCCAGCTTTGCAGCGCCAGCGCATGAAACGTCGGGGAGAGGCTGTGCGCCGAGCGCTCCATCAGGCTTAGCGTTAAGTCGTGATGGGCACCGTTTCCCCGGCTGTCCACAAGACCGGGCTTCGGGCTTAAACGTGCTTCTTCAATCATGCTTTGGGTGGCAACCCTTGCAAGCCATTGCGCGCTGCCCTCAACCCCAGTCTGTGGCTGTAGTTTCATTACCAGCTCCGGAATTTCGCAGGTGGGTTGTACAGGCCGTCGGACCACTCAACGAGATCCGCCACGCTGCTGGCTGCCAGCAGGGAACGGGTCGCGTCGCTGCGGCGAATGCCCATATCTTCCGGGAAGACCACTTTGCCGCTCTGGCGCAGCTGGGCGACACGTTTAGCGTCAACGCCCAGGCCGATGTCGGTGATCCCGGCCACGGAAGCGACCATTGCGCGGCGCTCTTCCATGCTTTCAGCACGATAGAGATACGCGATGCCTTCTTCGGTCAGCACGTGGGTGACGTCATCGCCGTAAATCATCACCGGCGCTAAAGGCATGCCGGAGGATTTCGCCACGTCCAGCGCGTCGAGTTTTTCCACAAACGTTGGCTTAACGCCCGCCTGGAAGGTTTCGACCATCTGCACAACGAGCTTACGACCGCGCTCCATCATGTCTGGTTTGTTCTGCATCGCGAGCCAGGCTGGCGTTGCGTGACGACGACCGTGCGGGTCGTGGCCCATGTTTGGCGCGCCGCCGAAACCGGACAGGCGACCGCGGGTTACCGTGGAGGAGTTGGCAAAGCCGTCAACCTGCAGGGTAGAGCCGATGAACATATCCACCGCGTACTGACCTGCCAGCTGGCACATCGCACGGTTGGAGCGCATGGAGCCGTCGGCACCGGTAAAGAAGATGTCCGGGCGGGCGCGGATGTACTCTTCCATGCCCAGCTCGCCGCCGAAGCAGTGCACGCTTTCTACCCAGCCGCTTTCGATTGCCGGGATCAGCGTCGGATGCGGATTCAGCGTCCAGTGTTTACAGATTTTGCCCTTCAGGCCCAGCTGTTCGCCGTAGGTTGGCAGCAGCAGCTCGATGGCGGCGGTGTTGAAGCCGATACCGTGGTTCAGCGACTGCACCTGGTGCTCCGCGTAGATGCCCTTAATCGCCATCATCGCCATCAGGATGTGTTCCTGCTTGATCAGGCGCGGGTCGCGGGTAAACAGCGGTTCGATAAAGAACGGCTTGTCGGCAACAACCACATAGTCAATCCACGAACCAGGGATGTCCACGCGAGGCAGATCGCATTCGTCGTCAACCAGTTCATTAACCTGGGCGATAACGATGCCGTCGTGGAACGCGGCGGCTTCAACCAGGGCCGGGGTATCTTCGGTGCTGGCGCCCGTATAGAGGTTACCTTTGCGGTCGGCCTTGAAGCCGGCAATCAGCGCCACGTTTGGCGACAGGTCCACATACAGACGGGAGTAAAGTTCGATATAGGTATGGATGGCGCCAATCTCGAGCTGGCCGTCTTCAAGCAGCTGCGAAATGCGCAGGCTCTGGGTGCCCGAGAAAGCAAAATCAAGCTTGCGTGCGATGCCTTTTTCAAAGATATCAAGGTGCTCGCTGCGCCCTACGCTCGGCATGATCATATGCAGGTCGTGGACTTTCGACGGGCTGACTTCCGCCAGCATGCGGGAAAGGAAATCCGCCTGCTTCTGGTTGTTCCCTTCAAGTACCACGCGATCGCCCGGGGCAATCAGTCGTTCCAGCATATCGACAAGGCCTTCAGTCGGAAGAACCTTGCCCTGCACGTTGGTGGAAGCCATGCGCCGCTGCTTCTCTAAGCGGCGTGAATTCCACACTCGTGCTGGCTTTTGGGAAGCCTTCATTATTAACCTCCTGATTGAGCTCATCATTTTGATTTGCTTTAGTCTGATTAAATTGTGCGCTTACCTCTTTAGGGTATCAATTAAGGTCACGGGCGGATTATTAGCCTGAGAGTAATAATCATAGCAACGATTTGCGATCGGGTCGGATGGCGGTCTGGAGGAAGATGGACTAGCGGGAAGGTAGAAAAGTGCGTCTGACTACCGCCCCCTGCGTAGGTACAACTTCAAGCTCATCGTTCTCAAACTGTAAGCTGAAGGGCAAACTGGACGTATCTACCGTTAATTCGTTCACGCGCCACGGGGTCAGATAGCTGACCAGCAGTTCGCCGCGTGCGTTAGTCGTGGTGCCAAACTGATTGTAAAAACTCACCCCCGGCGTCTGGGGAACGTCGACGAGAGCCACGGTTTCATCCAGCTGTTGCCCGGCGGTTAACCCACCGCTGTGCAGCAATAAACTGCCGCTCAGATCCGCATGATAATCCCGCTGCCGACCGTTGCGCGTCAGGCCAACACTGGCTTCGCCCGCGTTGTACTGGTATCCCGTGCTCATTTTCAGCTCGTCGTTACCGTGCTCCTGATGCTGCGCGGTGACGTCGTAGCGTAAACTATAGTCACTCAGCGCCGAGCCGTAGAGATTTACGCCGTGCGTCGCGCTGTTCCTGCTGTCCAGCTCGGAAACGTAGCCGACGTTAACCGTGTGTCCTGCCGCCGAGAACGGCACGCTGATGTTCAGGCCCATTACGGTTTCAGCGGGATACTCCTGATACTGATTTCTGTCGACCGCAAGGCTGATGTCAATTTCCTGCCAGCGCGTGTTCAGGCTAAGGCTCAGATTCTGGCTGCTGGCGTGGCGCCTGCGGGAATGCGTCCAGTTCCAGGAGATGGCCAGCGTGGAGTCCTCGTTAAAACTCTGGTTAATCTCAAGCTGGCCGCGCGCTGCCCTGCTGGTCGTGTCATCGTCCCAGCCGTAGCGAAGCGTGTCGGCACGGTTAATTTTCTCTTCGAAGGTTCGATACTGGCTGCCGTGGGGATACCCTTGCAGCTGGGCATTGAGGTGCGTCTGGGTGGTGAAAAAGGCCTTTGCATAACGAAGCCGCCAGGCCATCCCCCTGCTTTTTACCCCCTGTTGGGTATATTGCGCATGGCTGAGATCCGCAGAAAGCGCTCCCCAGGCATAAAAGTTCTGCCCGACCCCGGCGACCTGGCTTATGTAATCCTCACCCTGCTGCCATCCGGCAAACAGCGTTGTGCCAGAGGCTACGCCCCAGGAAAAGGTGGACTGGGCAAACCGGTCTTTATCGCTCTCGGTGCCGTGATAGGGCTTATAGCGCCCGGCCGCCAGCTCGTAGCTGACAATCCCCTGCCCCGTTAGATTGGGCATGACCGACCAGGGTAAAATGCGCGTTCTCTCGGTGCCGTCGCTCTCCTGCACCGTCAGCTCCAGGTCGCCCTGAGGATCGGGAGGGTAAAAGTCCTGAATCGTAAAAGCGCCCGGCTGGACGTGCAGGCGATAAACCCGCTGCCCGTTCTGATGAATAGTCACTTCAGCCTCGCTGCGCGCATAGCCCGTAATCCAGGGAGAGGAAGGTCGCCAGCTGTCCGGATACATCGCCTCATCGCTGGCGATAGACGCACCGCGAAAAGTGAAGCCGTCAAACATCGCGCTGGAGGTTGTTCCGTCACCCAGAGTCATCCGCGCCCGAAGCGAGCGGATGCTGCGCCACAGAGACGCGGAGCGGGTATAAGAACCCTGCTTGTCCGCCCGATCGCGCCAGAAAGTGTTCTGATAGCGCAGCCGCCAGGCGCCTATATTCAGGCCATTATCCAGCTCAAGCGTGGCGTCGGTCCCCGCCTTCTCCCCGCTATATTGCGCACTCTTTTTATCGGCATCGAGACGGTAATTTGTAAACAGCGCGGGAATACCGTCGTCCCAGCGGCTGGTCGTCACCCCGTTTTCCTGTGGGGCTATTGCTTCCTCAGGAAAGAGTAAGGTAAGTAACCCCGCCGACTCCCGATACCATGACTGAAAACCAAAGCGTTCCGCTGACCCCTTCGTCAGGCAGCCCTGTTCGCCAAAGCTAAGCCGCTTCAGCACATTCTGGCGGATACCCCACTCCTCTAACAGAGGGCGAGTCAAGCAGGGTGACCCCTGAGAAAAAGTCAGGGAAACGGCGCCCTTATAGACGTTATTGAGGATTATCCAGGTTTTATCAGCGCCCCGTGCAGGCAGGATGAGTGAACTGAAGAGGAACGACAGCAAAAAGGCGAGGCGTAACATGGGATTACTATGCAAAAAAGCAAAAGCGGGCACCCCTGCTTTTGCTTAACGCTGATGCTTATTTTTGCAGCTTAGCAAGTTCAGCACGCGCCTGGCTCAGCTCCTGCTGAACTTCGCGCAGGTCGGCCTGCTTTTCAGCCAGCTTCTTCTGATATTTAGCGATTTTTTTCTGGTCGCCTTTAGCCTGCGCCTGCTTTAAATCAGCCTGAACTTCGCTGACGTCGTCGCGCTTCTCGGCCACTTTTTTCTCAAGCTTGCTGACTTTTTTCTGCGCGTCGGCCAGCACGCTGCCGTTGGTGCAATGCGCCTTCACTTCTGCCAGCGCTTTTTTCAGGCCAGCAACTTTCTGCGTGTTGCCGTATTGCTGAGCGATAGAGATCTCTTTTTGCAGCGCTGCGCTTTTGTCAGCGCATGACTCAGCCGCATGAGCCGCATTAAAGGCACCAGCAGAAAGCATCAGAGTTAAAACGGTTGCGAACTTTTTCATGAACTTCTCCTTTGTTTATAAACGGCCTGCGGTTGCCGGGCCGTATCCTGTTAACAAAAGAGTAAGCTCCCCGCGCGACGTTTACGACGCGCCCCGGACTTCAGTTTCCTGTAGGACGTTCTACAGCGCCTGTAGTCTCTCTTTAAGCGCCTGATGTAGGGCGGTCAGCGCCGCCTCAAGCTCAGCCATTTCTTCCGGCTCACTTTGCTCTTCCAGCCTGATACACAGCGCCTCTATAGCCGGGACGCCCAGCAGCTGAAGCCCGCCACGGAGGCGATGTAAACGAGACTGTCTCTCTGCTGCGTCGCCCTGCCTGAACCAGCGCAATACCTCTTCAAGCTCATCGAGCTGCAGGCGCAGAAAAGCTTTCCCGTTTTCGCCTGCCAGCAACGCGGGGGGAAGCTTAATGGAAGGAAGTGTGACTGCGGAGTCATGGACAAAAGCCAGATTTTTAAGGCTCTCAGCCAGCTGTGCGAGCGTAACGGGTTTAAACAAACATGTCGTCATTCCGGCATCGATTGCCGCTTCACGCGTGCTGCCCCGCGCGTCCGCCGTCAGGCCAATCAGAGAGAGTTCTGGCTCGCGTTCTCGCAGCACTGCCGCCAGCTCAAATCCATCCGTGCCGGGCATGTTGCAATCGGTGATGACTAAATCGACCCTATGCTGCTCAAGGTAGCGTAACGCTTCAGAGGCCCCGGCAAAGCACAGGGGCCGGTGCCCCAGATGCAGCAGCTGATGTTCAAGCAGCATTCTGCCAGCGCCGTTGTCATCCACCACCACAATGCGCAGAGAAACGTTTTGCTGCATACCCTCATGTTGAGCTTTGGGAATAGAGTCCGGTAGCGACGAGAGACGGGATAATCGCAGGCTTACCGCTACCTGCGTTCCCTTCTTTGGCTGGCTGGTGAGGGTTATTTTGCCGCCCATCATCTCCGCGAGCCTGCGGCTGATATAAAGCCCTAATCCACCTCCTTGCCCCACCTGCCCCTGAGAAAACGGCTGGAATAAACGCTGCTGAACCTCATCATCTATCCCCTGCCCGGTATCCTCTACTTCCAGACGCACGTTAACCGTATTGCTGGATTCCTCATGGTGATGAATCGCCCGCAGCGTCACGCTGCCCGAGGAGGTGAATTTAATCGCGTTGCTTAAAAGATTCGAAACTATCTGGCGGAGCCGCAGCGGGTCGACAAGCACCTCCCTGTCCAGTTCGCTGTCTATTTCCAGGTGAAAAGCCAGCCCTTTTTGCCCCGCGATGCCCTCAAACAGAACGGCAACGGACTCAAGTAAAGCGAGCAGCGACGTCCTTTGCGGGTAAAGCACCAGCCTGTCGGCCTCAATGCGCGACACGTCCAGAATATTGCCAATCAGCGCCAGCAGCGACTGTCCTCCCTGCCAGGCAACCTGAATACGCTGCTGATTTTGCTGGGTATCCTGAGGCCTGGACATCACCAGCTCCAGCAAACCGATCATGGCGCTGACCGGCGTTCGCACCTCATGGCTCATGGTTGCCAGATACTGAGTTTTAATCTGGCTTACGTTTTCAGCCTGACTTTTCTCCCGAGTTATTTTCCGTAGCCTGCTTCGCAAAATGGCTATGCGCCAGCCACCGGCAGCGGCCAGCAAAGCAAAAAAGAGCAGCAGCGATATCCATAGCCCTTTATATGCCAGCAGAGGATTAGTCTGCGTCACGGCCAGCTTGTTACCTCTGCCGCCGTTGCGGGTGATGGCATGGAGGTCTTCGGGAGGAATATTGATTAGCGCTTTATTGAGGATCATGACCAGCGGATACAAACGCCTGGAGGAGCCAAACGAAAAGCGCATCGGCGCGGTATCCACGCTGCCGAGGATTTTCAAACCGGCGTACTCATCGGCAAGGAGCCAGTCGTTTGCGACGATCAGCGGCATAATCATCATGTCGCTTTTGCCGTCCAGGACACGCTTAAGGCCCGCGCGCCAGTTATCAACGTTGATAATCTCTTCGTCGCTATGCCTTTCAAGCCAGTCTGTAGGCGCCTGGGCAAGCTGGGTAACAATGCGTGTCGGCTGCAGGCCTGGCGGAGGATTTTTTTTGCCGACCATCACCCAGGAGTTATACAGCCAGGTGCGCGTCGTCAGCAGGTTATGCCGCCAGATGCTGGTCTGAACAGCGCCCGCCACAATATCGCTTTTATCGTTCTCCACCGCCTTAAGCGCGGCTTCAAAGCTGGGATACGGCTGAATATCGAAGATCAATCCGGTGCGCAAGCGCAGCGCGGTAAGAATATCCGCAATAATGCCGCGCATCTGGCCCGAGGCGTTAAACCAGGAGAGAGGATTATTCTCTGCAATTACGGCGACGCGAATATGGCGATGCTCCGCAACCCACTTCTTTTCAAGCGTGGTAAAAACCGGTCGCTGTTCCCCGAGCGAAAGAGGGATACCGCCGTTCCAGCGCCGATGAATCTCAATCGACACGCTTTCTGGTAAAGCCCCGAGCAGCCGATCGATCGCCGCAATCCACTGCTTTTGTTCTGGTAAAGCCGCTAAAGAGAAGCCTTCGGTCGCCAGCGGCACAGGGATCGGACGTGAGGATAAATTACTTAAATTTGACTGGCTTATCAGATACTGGACCGTTGTGGCATCGCAGATAAACAGATCGATATGGCGAAATGCCAGCGCTTCGAGCGCGTGACGGCTGGAAGAGAAAGCCTCCAGCCGTGCGGAAGGATAGTGCGCAAGCACCGCCTGCCTGTCGTACTGCGGGCAGATAGCAATGCTTTGCTCGCCCTGAAGCCTTGGCGCGTCCATGTTGCTCACTTCCACCGGCCGGTTTTTACTGTAAGGCTGGCTCAGCACCAGGCCGGCCAGCCGCTGGCTGCTACCCGCCTGGGCCATAACGTCAGCTTCTCCTTTCACCAGCGCGGCTAACGCTGCGTCATAGCTGTCAAAGCGTAGCACCTCAATCTCAACGTTAAGATTGGTGCCGATAACGCCGATAAAATCGGCGTTAATGCCGCCATAATCGCTTAACCCGGTGGTAATGTCATAGGGCGGGGACATCGGTAACCAGACGGCGAGCCGCAGCTTTCTGTGTTCCCGCACCCAGCGCCACTGGGTGACGCTAAGCCCCGGATCCTCAAGCACGATATTACTTCGCGCCAGCAGCTGTAGCTCGTTGTCCGCCGCAAAAACAGGGCCAGAGAAAAGAAACAGAAGGATCCCGGCTATCAGCGATTTCTTCAACTCCCGGCTTCCTCATTCAGCAGCTTAAACAGGGGATCGAGGCTCTCCACGCCGCACTTTTTCAGGATCCGGATTTTATAGGTGCTGATCGTTTTGTTGCTCAGCGACAGGCTATCGCCAATCTGCTTATTGCTCTGGCCGCGCATGAGGGAGTGTAAAACCGTCAGCTCACGATCCGACAGCCTGGCGAGCAGGGCCTGCGGGGAGAGCGGCGCTGGCCGATCGCTTCGTAACAGATCCATCGCTTCCCGGGGAAAACAGTGGTAGCCCTGAAGCAGCAGGCGGCAGACTGACTCCAACGCATCCAGATTCAGGCTTTTATTAACGAACCCATCCGCACCGGCCTGCAGCGTTCTGCGGGCATACAGCGCTGCCGGTTGGTTGGTATAGATAAGAATGCTCAGGGAAGGAAAATGCTGCTTGAGGCGCGGCAGGAGATCGAGCCCGTCGCTGCCGTTAAGCTCCAGATCCAGTAAGAGAAGATCGGGAGCATCCCGATGAATTTGCTGAATTAACCTGTCGCCGTTTGACGTTGTGACGCGCAGATCGCCCTGCTTTTCAAGCGTCACCTTCAGCGCGAAGCAGATCGCCGGATGATCGTCGACCAGTAAAACGGAAGCCATAGAATCCCTTATGCCTGTCAGCCACTACCTGTGTTGGGGGGATACTATACAATCTCTTTTCGGGGAAAGGATATGCGGAGGATTTCTGGGTTTTTGCGGGTGTCGCGCAGGGAAGGGAAAATCCCTCTCAAACCGCTTAAGCCGCATGAGAGGGAAAAAGCGGAACGATTAAGACTTACGAACCTCAATCTTCAGCGTGTCGGTGTAGGTCACGCGTACGCTCTGGTTAACTTTCAGATCTTTCAGGTGGGCCTGGATGTCCGGGTTATCCACCATCACGGTTTTCTGCCCGCCTTTCGGCCCTTCGAAGGTCACTTCGTTCTTCTTCAGATCGATGTGTTTGATTTTCAGCTCAACGTTAACCTGACGGAACGCTTCATGCTGCGGGTCGCCTTTGGTGGCTGGCGCGGCGCCCTTGGTTGAAGAAGCCGTTGGTGCGGATTTATCGACGTTGGTATCTAACGCTACGGCGACGGAATGGGTCACCGTGGTATCCACAATATCACCCGCTTTCAGGTTAGCCAGGTCGCCCGCCTGCTCCGGCACGGTGACGGTCACTTCATTGCCTTCGCTGCCGCTTAAAACCACCTCATGGTTTTTCTGGTCAACGGAGACAACTTTTGCGGAGAAGTGGTCTGCCTGGAAATTACCGCTTAGCGGCAGCGTATCGGCATGGGCGGCAAACGCGCTGAACGCCAGCACGGACACGGCTGCGGCACTTTTAAACATCGTCTGAATCTGTTTCATTTGTGGATATCCTTATGATAAATGATGATTTTGCCCCGAACGTCAGGGCAAATCGGGACTTAACGATACTTCTTGTGGTAGGTATTGCGGGTACCTTTAAATGCTTCGGCGGCGGCCTGGGCCTCTTTCACTTTTCCCGCGTCAGCAAGTTTGATGGCGCCGTCAATCTGGCCGACTAAAAGGTCCAGCCCGTGACGGAAATCCTTCATTTTTGCACTGTCCGGCGCTTCATTTTCAAGCTTTGGCGGAGTACCTTTTTGCGCATCCAGCGCGGCGGTACGCATGTTGTTGAGCGAGGTTTTCAGCTCGGCGGCGCTGTCGGTACTCATCACGGTTTTGTAGTTCTCCGCGATGGTATCCATGTCGTCGCCCACGTCTGCCGCCTGAGCGGCGGTGGCGAAGAGGACGGATGAGACTGCCAACATTGCAAACAAGTTCTTACGGATCATTTATGTCCCTTATTATTATGCTGAAGAAGGGCGCTGCAGGACGCGCCCCTTACCGTTCTACTGCCCGGCGATCTTCATCTCCGGTAACAGCACTGAACCACACTGGATGTTACTGCGTTTCTCGATATCACTGCCTACTGTGACCATCTCGCGCCACATGTCTTTTAAGTTGCCAGCGATGGTGATTTCGCTCACCGGGTACTGGATCTCGCCGTTTTCTACCCAGAAGCCGGACGCACCGCGCGAGTAGTCGCCGGTAATGCCGCTTACGCCCTGCCCCATCAGCTCCGTCACCACCAGCCCGGTGCCCATCTCTTTGAGCATGCCGTCAAAGTCGAGGCCGCGGCCTTCGATGCGCCAGTTATGGATGCCGCCCGCATGACCGGTGCTCTTCAGGCCCAGCTTGCGTGCGGAGTAGTTGGTCAGCAGCCACTGCTGCAGGACGCCGTCCTTGATAATATCGCGGCGCTCCGTGCGCACGCCTTCGCTGTCGAACGGCGTAGAGGCCAGGCCTTTCAGCAGGTGCGGATGCTCTTCGATGGTCAGCCACTCCGGCAGAATTTGCTTACCGAGGTGATCGAGCAGGAACGTTGATTTACGGTACACTGCGCCACCGGCGATAGCGCCGACCAGGTGTCCGAACAGGCCGGTAGCCACTTCCGCAGCAAAAATGACGGGCGCTTTCATGGTGGAGAGCTTACGCGGGGAAAGGCGGGACAGCGTGCGGCGGGCACATTCGGCACCCACCCACTCCGGGCTTTCCAGATCTTCGATTGCGCGCCCGATGGTATACGCGTAATCACGCTCCATTTCGCCGTTAACTTCGGCGATAACGCAGCTGGAAAGCGAATGGCGCGTCGAACAGTAGCTTTGCAGCATGCCGTGGCTGTTGCCGAAAACTTTAATGCCGTAGTGGCTGTTGAAGCTGCCGCCTTCGGTATTGGTAATACGTTTATCCACGTTCAGGGAGGCGTTTTCAGCGCGCGCCGCCAGCTCAATGGCACGGTCGGCGTCCATTTCTACCGGGTGGAAAAGGTCTAAATCTGGCGCTTCGAAAGCCAGCAGCTCTTTTTCCGCCACGCCCGCGTACGGGTCTGGCGAGGTGTAGCGAGCGATATCCAGAGCGGCCTGCACGGTGCGCGCAACGGCGTCAGGGCTTAAATCCGTGGTGGAGGCGCTGCCTTTACGATTCTGGTGATAAACGGTGATGCCGAGGGCACCATCGCTGTTAAATTCAACGTTTTCAACCTCACCGTAGCGAGTGCTTACGCCAATGCCCGTGGTTTTGCTGACGGCAACTTCTGCGCCATCGGACTGCGCGGAAGCCAGTTCGAGTGCCTGTGAAACCGCCTGCTCAAGCGTCTTACGTTGTTCTGCTACCTGCGTGTTTACTTTCATCGCGACTGCCATAATCTAAGGTGAGTTAATTAAGTCTAACAGGAACAGAACAATTTCGCAGTGAACAGGCTTTACTGTTAGAATTAGCCACTTTTTTTTAGGAGCCTAATATGACTAAGCAGCCCGACGACTGGCTCGATGACGTCCCCGATAATGAAAACGAAGACGACGATGATGAGATTATCTGGGTCAGTAAAAGCGAAATTAAACGCGATGCCGAAGAGCTAAAGCGCTTAGGCATGGAGCTGATGGAGTTGGGCAAAAACGCGCTCGACAAAATCCCTCTGGACGATGACCTGCGCGCCGCCATTGAGCTGGCGCAGAAGATCAAGAAGGAAGGCCGCCGCCGTCAGGTGCAGCTGATTGGTAAAATGATGCGCTCCCGCGACATGGATCCGATCCGCCAGGCGCTGGACAAGCTGAAGAACCGCCACAACCAGCAGGTTGCGCTGTTCCACAAGCTGGAAGCCCTGCGTGACCGCCTGGTGGAAGAAGGCGACGATGCCATGACCGAAGTGCTGCGCCTGTACCCGGACGCCGACCGCCAGCAGCTGCGCGTGCTGATCCGCAACGCCCAGAAAGAAAAAGCGGCCAACAAGCCGCCGAAGTCCTACCGCCAGATCTTCACCTATCTGCGCGAGCTGGCCGAAAGCCAGGATTAAAATTAAGGCCCGCAAGCGGGCCTTAATTATTGGTAAAAGCTATTCGTAGGTCGGATAAGCGCAAGCGCCATCCGACAAAACCGGTGGATGACGCTGCCGCTTATCCCCCCTACGGACTGGCCGAAAGCCTTAATTATTATTATTGGTAAAAGCTATTCGTAGGTCGGATAAGCGAAGCGCCATCCGACAAAACTGGTGGATGACGCTGCCGCTTATCCCCCCTACGGACTCATCCGTTCTAAGCCATCACCACGTCACACAAATCCTTGTTAAACCGCTGGTACTGCTCTTCGCTAATCTGCTGCGGGTAGCTCAGCACAATCAACTCGTGATCGGCGATCCCCTCGTGGTAGCTCGGGTGCACATGCTCATAGCCATTTTCATGGAAGCCCAGACTTTGATAGAAGCGCAGGCGCTTATGGGCGATCTCCGTGGTCAGCGGGTCGATTTCCAGAATGGTTAACGGGTGCATTTGCAGGAACTGGCTCAGCATTCGCTTGCCGTAACCCTGCGCGCGCAGCCTGCCGTTTACCGCCAGGTGCTCGATGTAGGTGTAGCCGCTGAAGCGCCACGCGCCAATCATGCCGATAAACTGCTCGCCGTCGAACCACGCCTGTAGCTCGTAGCGCTCGTTTTCCAGCGCGCTGGCTTTGGCCTGCGGCTCCCGCTTTTCATGCAGGGGGAACGCGCTTTCATACAGCTCGTCTACCCCGGCAAACCACGGGGAATCCATCCCCGCTATTCTTTTAATCGTCAGCATATTAATCAATCAGATGGGCGATATCGTCGTAATCCACCGACGGCGGGGATTTACGCAGGAAGTCGGTGAGGAACAGCAGATAGCAGAAGCCAATTCCCAGCCAGACCAGACCAACAATCATCGCGTCGCGCTCAAGGTTGACCCACAGCCAGACGGACATCACGAAGCCGATAATCGGCAGCAGGCCGTACTTGATCATCGCGCTCGTGCCGCGGCGCTTTTCGTTAATCAGGAAGTGTTTCACCACGCTGAGGTTAACGAAGGTGAACGCGCCCAGCGCGCCGAAGCTGATCATGGAAACAACCAGCCCAAGATCCAGGAACAGCGCGGACAGGGAGATAGTCGCCACGAACAGAATCGCACGGTACGGCGTATGGAACTTCTTGTGCAGATGGAAGAAGATTTTACGCGGCAGCACGCCTTCACGCCCCATGGCGTAGAAGATACGGGATACCCCCGTCTGCGCGGTCATCGCCGAGGCGTAAACGCCGGTCAGGTAGGCGGCCATAAAGAAGTTATACATCCACTTGCCGCCGACTTTCTCGGATACCACCAGGCTTGCGGTGTCCTGCACCGGGATCAGCGACTGCCAGTCCGGGTAGGCCAGATGCGCGGCGTAAGAGACGGCCATAAAAATCGCGCCCGCCACAACCACGGTGATAAGAATTGCGCGCGGCAGGGTACGCTTGGCGTCGTGGGCTTCTTCAGCCATTGTCGCAATGGCGTCAAAACCAAGAAACGCGAGGCACAGCACAGCCGCGCCGGAAAGCAGACCGGCAAAGTCGCCCGCCCCTACCAGCAGCGGCTTCATTAAGGCTGCAGGACTCAAATCAGCTTCGCTGAACGACAGCGCGATAAACAGCACGATGAACACCATCTGCGCCGCAATCAGCGAGAAGTTCACCGAGGTCATCAGGCGGACGCCCAGAATATTCAGCAGGCTCACCGAGGCTATACAGGCCACCACAAACACGGAGGCGGGAATAGCCGGGAAGGCCTCATGCAGGAAGATCCCCAACACTAAATAGTTAAGAATTGGCAGGAACAGGTAGTCCAGAATCTGCGCCCAGCCGACCAGGAAACCCACCTTACCGCCGAAGCTGCGCTGCACGTAGGAGAACGCCGACCCGGCCAGCGGCAGGGCGCTGGTCATGCGGCAGTAGCTCAGGGCAGTAAACAGGATGGTGATAATCGTCAGGAGATAGGCGATGGGCAGATGGCCATGGCTCAGCACCGTTACCTGGCCGTAGGTGGTAAACACACCCAGCGGGACCATATAAGCGAGGCCAAATGCGACGAGCGCAGGCGTTTTGAGGACTCTTCGCAACTGAATATTTTGTGGCATTACCGTATCATCTCCTGGTGAAACAAAGCACCGACTGGTCTTCCTGCCGAGGCAGGGGAATTTTGAAAACGGCGGATTTTGGCACAAGGGGTGGGGGTTGGAAAGGCGCTTATTATTAATTAGCCATTATAGTCAATGAAGTTTGTCACAAATCAGAAAATCCAGGCAGAAACGGTGGATGACGCTTCGCTTATCCACCCTACGACTGCGGTTTGTAGGGCGGATAAGCAGCCAGCGTCATCCGCCAGCTTACTCAGGCCTGGTACACAATTTTCCCGCCGACCAGCGTGCGCATAACCTTCGTCTGGTAAACCTTCTCCACCGGCTGTTCGAACAGGTTGTTTTCCAGCACGATGGCGTCCGCCAGCTTGCCGACTTCCAGCGAACCGATGTACTGCTCGCGGGCAATCATGTAGGCGGCGTCAATAGTCGCTGAACGCAGCGCTTCGATGAGCGTCAGGTCGCGGTCGGTGTCCAGGCGAGGGCCAGCCGGGTTGCCTTCGCTGTCCCAGGCGCGGCGGGTCATGCCCACCTGCAGGTTGTACCATTCGTCCAGACGGTCAATCGGCCAGTCGCTGCCGTAGGCCAGCCGCGCACCGGCGTCCAGGAAGCGGGCCGCTGGCTCCATGTGCTCAAAGCGCGCGTCGCCCAGCATTTCGCGCTCTTCATCAATCAGCACGCCCGGCAGTCCGCCCCACTGGTAGGAGAGCACCGCCGTCGCGCCCAGCTTCGCGAAGCGATCGTACTGATGCGGCGCAACCAGCTCGTTGTGCGCAAGGCCGGGACGAACGTCTTTGCCCGGATAAGCGGCTCGCATTTTTTCGACCGCGTTCAGCACCATCTCGATTGCGCCGTCGGCAACGGTGTGGGTGTGCGGGTGAATGCCAGCGCGGCCACATTCCACCATCAGGGCTTCGAGAACGGGCGCGGTGAAATAGAGATCGCCGTAGCGCTCGCTCGGCTGCCAGTCCGGCGCATCGTGCGTGCCACGGTTCTCGCGGTAAGGTTCCAGCAGCGAGGCGGTCATGGTTGGCGGCTGAAGCACGCCGTCCACGAAGAATTTGACGTGCGTGGTGCCAAAGCCCGGCGCTGGCGTCCATTCTGCGTCGTTCCAGGCACGGTTAAACTCGGCGATTTCATCGATGGCGCGTGCGGCATCCTGCGGGCCATCAACGCTGTCCGGCGTCACTTCTTTGGCGCCCAGCATCCGCACCGTCAGTTCGCCACGGTCGCGCAGCACGGCGAAAGCTTCGAGCTGCTCCGCAAATACGCGGGTATCCATTACCGTCGTCACGCCCTGCTGGTTAAGCACCTGCTGGACGTGGGTGGCAATCTGTACGTTCTGCTCCGGCGTGCCGGATGGGATGCTGTCAAAGGCGCGCATGGCTGGCGCATCTTCCAGAATACCGGTCAGGCGGCCTGCTTCGTCGCGGGCAATTTTACCGTCGGCAGGGATCGGCGTGTTTTCGTCGATGCCGAGCATTTCCAGCGCGCGGCTGTTGGCCGCCAGGGTGTGGCAGTCGTTGGAGAACAGCGCCACCGGGCGTTGCGTATTAAGGGTGTCCAGCGCTTCGCGGCTCATATCCGCGCCGACCGGCGTCATCGCCTGACGCTGCCACGCGCGCACGGTCAGCCAGTCGTTTTCGCCGGTGAACGGGTCGTTATCGATGTGCTTCTGGATAATCGCCAGCGTCTCTTCTACCGAGAGCGCGGCGTAGTTCAGGTTGCAGCCGCGAAGCTGCTTGCCGCCCCAGAACGGGTGCATGTGGCTGTCGATGATGCCGGGCAGCATCACCTTGCCCTGCAGGTCGATAACCTCGGTTTCCGGCCCGGCCAGCAGCATAACCTCTTCATCGCTGCCCACGGCAACGATATAACCTTCACCAATGGCGATGGCCTGACAGAAGGTGTCATGCTCATCAGCGGTATAAATCGTGCCGTTATGGTAAACGACATCCACAGCTTGGGTGTTTACAGTCATTTTTCAGCGCTCTTTCAGCGTGGGTAAAAAAAATGCCAGCCGGGCAGGCTGGCATGAATACATAATAGTTGCTTAATTACCGCGCGGCTTTTTTTGCCAGGCCGTCGAGCAATTTTTGATGGATGCCGCCGAAGCCGCCGTTGCTCATCACCAGGATGTTATCCCCCGGCTGCGCGGTTTTGAGAATCATCTCCACCAGCGAGTCCACGTCGGCGCTACAGTGCGCGGGCTGAATGCAGGCTTCTGCCACTTCAACCACCTGCCACGGAATATGCGGCGGCTGCAGCAGGAACACTTCGTCAGCACGGCCTAAAGAAGGTGCCAGGTCATCTTTGCTGTGGCCCATTTTCATGGTGTTGGAGCGGGGTTCCAGCACGGCAAGAATGCGCGCGGTGCCGCCTACTTTGCTGCGCAGCGCCGCAAGGGTCGCCAGAATAGCCGTTGGGTGGTGGGCGAAATCGTCATAGACGGTAACGCCATTTTCTTCACCGCGCAGTTCCAGGCGGCGGCGAGCGTTCACGAAGGTGTCCAGCGCCTTAGCGGCATCAGCAGGCGCCACGCCGACATGACGGGCGGCGGCAATGGCCATCAGGCCGTTGTGCATGTTGTGTTCGCCCACCAGCTGCCAGTTCACTTCACCCACGCGCTCGCCGTCGAGCAGCACTTCCCAGTGGGAGGCATCCGCATTGAGCTTTTTCGCCAGCCAGTGGCCCTGTTCGCCCACCAGCTCCTGCTCGCTCCAGCAGCCCATCGCCATGGTCTGCCTGATATTAACGTCGTTTTCCGGCCAGATAATTTTCCCCTGCCCCGGCACGATGCGCACCAGATGGTGGAACTGTTTCTGAATCGCCTTCAGGTCGTCGAAAATATCCGCGTGGTCGAACTCGAGGTTGTTGAGGATCAGCGTGCGCGGACAGTAGTGCACGAATTTGGAACGCTTATCGAAGAAGGCGCAGTCGTATTCGTCGGCTTCAATCACGAAGAACGGGCTGTCGCCCAGGCGCGCGGAAACGTCGAAGTTCCCCGGTACGCCGCCGATCACAAAGCCTGGCTTATAGCCGCAGGCTTCCAGGATCCACGTGGCCATCCCGGCGGTGGTGGTTTTACCGTGGGTGCCCGCTACCGCGATAACCCAGCGGTCGCGCAGAACGAAATCATGCAGCCACTGCGGGCCGGACATGAACGGGATGTTCTTTTCCAGCACGGCTTCCACGCACGGGTTGCCGCGCGTCATGGCGTTGCCGATGATCACTAAATCCGGCTGCGGCTCGAGCTGGCTCGCATCGTAGCCCTGAATCAGGGAGATGCCCTGCTCTTCAAGTAACGTGCTCATTGGCGGGTAAACGTTGGCGTCTGAACCGGTGACTTCATGGCCCAGCGTGCGAGCCAGCATAGCCAGTCCGCCCATAAAGGTGCCACAAATCCCTAGAATATGAATGCGCATACAAAACTATCCTTTCTCTGTTTGGCGCACATTCTACCCGCATGTTAACGGGGGGAGAACTGTAATTCAGGATATTCCTTAAATTGCTGGCGCGATTCACCTGAGCGCGACTCTTTGATAGTTTGTTAAGATTGTTGCCATTGCTTTACGTCATTTACTCAACCGCAAATGCAGGGAAAGTGTTATGAAAACGTTAGGTGAATTTATTGTCGAGAAGCAGCACGAGTTCTCCCACGCAACCGGCGAGCTTACTGCTTTACTGTCGGCGATAAAGCTGGGCGCCAAGATCATCCACCGCGATATCAACAAGGCCGGCCTGGTCGATATCCTGGGTGCCAGCGGCGCTGAAAACGTGCAGGGCGAGGTTCAGCAAAAACTCGATTTGTTCGCGAATGAAAAGCTTAAAGCCGCGCTGAAGGCCCGAGGGATCGTCGCGGGGATCGCTTCCGAAGAAGAAGACGAGATTGTCGTGTTCGACGGCGCGGAGCATGCAAAATACGTGGTGTTGATGGACCCGCTTGACGGCTCATCTAACATTGATGTTAACGTCTCCGTTGGCACCATCTTCTCTATCTACCGCCGCGTCACGCCGGTTGGCTCCCCGGTTACCGAAGAGGATTTCCTCCAGCCGGGTAACAAACAGGTGGCGGCAGGCTATGTCGTTTACGGCTCCTCCACCATGCTGGTTTATACCACCGGCTGCGGCGTTCACGCCTTCACCTACGACCCGTCGCTGGGCGTGTTCTGCCTGTGCCAGGAAAGGATGCGCTTCCCGGAGAAGGGCAACACCTACTCCATCAACGAAGGGAACTACATCCGCTTCCCGAACGGCGTGAAGAAATACATCAAGTTCTGCCAGGAGGAAGACAGCTCCACGCAGCGCCCGTACACCTCACGCTACATCGGCTCCCTGGTAGCAGATTTCCACCGTAACCTGCTCAAGGGCGGCATCTACCTTTACCCAAGCACCGCCAGCCACCCGGAAGGGAAGCTGCGTTTGCTGTATGAAGGGAACCCGATGGCGTTTCTGGCCGAGCAGGCGGGCGGCAAGGCGAGCGATGGCAAAGAGCGCATTCTGGATATCATCCCGGAAACCCTGCACCAACGCCGTCCGTTCTTCGTCGGCAACGAGCATATGGTCGATGACGTAGAGCGGTTTATCCGCGAATTCCCGGACGCTTAAGCCTCAGGGAATTTGCGGTGGATGACGCTATCGCTTATCACCCCTACGGGTTGCGATTTGTAGGGCGGATAAGCGCAGCGTCATCCGCCGTTTAACAGCGGAAGCTGGCCATCGCGGCCACCAGCTGCTGCGACTGCTCCTCCAGCGAGCGGGTAGCGGCGGACGACTCCTGTACCAGCGCGGCGTTCTGCTGCGCTGCCTCATCCATCTGGCTGACCGCAATGTTCACCTGCTCGATGCCGTGGCTCTGTTCGTTTGAGGCGTTGGCAATCTGGCGCATCAGCTTCGTCATCCGCGTCACCTCTTCGGCAATCTCATCCATCGTTTCACCCGCCTGCTGGGCTAAATCGCGGCCTTCACCGACGTGGCTTTGCGAATCAGAAATCAGCGTGCGGATCTCTTTGGCGGCCTCCGCGCTGCGGCTGGCCAGCGTGCGGACTTCGCCTGCGACAACCGCAAATCCACGGCCCTGCTCCCCCGCCCTCGCGGCTTCCACCGAGGCGTTCAGCGCCAGAATATTGGTCTGGAAGGCAATCCCGTCAATTACGCTGAGAATGTCGGCGATACGGTCGGAGCTTGAGGCGATATCGCGCATTTTCTCAATCACGTAGCAGACCATCTCGCTGCCGCGGTCGGCGGTATCCGAGACGTCTTTCGCCAGCTTATGGGCCTGTTCGGCGTTATCGGCGTTCTGTTTCACCGTCGCGGTGATCTGCTCCATGCTGGCGGCGGTCTGCTCCAGCGACGTGGCGGTAGACTCGGTACGCTGGGCGAGATGCAGGTTGCCCGCCGTCAGCTCACGGCTGCCGGTATCAATCTGCGAACTGGCGTCGCGCACGCGCCCGACGGACTCCGTCAGCGAGTTGCGCATGGCGGCAATGGCGCTGGCCAGACGACCAAACTCATTTTTCCCGGCGGGCGGCAGCTCGCGAGTCAAATCCCCTTCGGCGACGTGCTCCAGCTGTTCAATAGACAGGTTCAGCGGCTTCAGCAGCAGGTGGCGCAGCGCCAGCCACACCAGCACGATGATCCCGGCGGTCAGCAGCGCCGCAATGATAATCAGGGTCAGCACGATTTTCTTTTGCAGCTGAACGGCGGCGACCTCGTCGTTACCGCGCTGCTCTCCCCACTGGCGGAAAATCTGCAGGTCGGTATCAAACTTCTGCGCCAGCGGGATCAGGCCGTTTTCCAGCAGGTCATAATAGTCATCCGGGCTCTGCTTGCCGAGCGCGGCCATCATCGGAGTGATGCCCTTCGCCTGGTAATCGGCGTAGGTTTGCGACAGGTTTTTGATCAGCTGATTGCCCTCTTCGCTGTCCACGCCGCCGTCGATAAAGCTCTGAATGTCCTGCCGCGCCTGGGCCACTTCGCCGGTCACGGTACTGGTGGATTTCGCCGCCTCCTCCAGCATGCCGATTTCCATCTGGCGCACGGCCTGCCCGGCTTCGTTGCGGGCGCGCAGCAGGGCGGTGTAGCCGTCGGTCAGGCGCACCATCTGCTCGCCCTGCAGGCGGTTGATTTTTTCGAGGGCGCTGGAGCTTTGTTGCAGAGCAAAAATACCTATGCCGCTGACGACCAGCAGCAGAAATGTCATGACCGCCAACAGCGTTAGCAGCCCCGTACGTATCGACAGATTTCTCAGCATGCTTCTTTCCCGGTGACTTAGAGGTGAAAACTCGTGGAGACGTTATCGGCAGCCACCGGGGAAAGTTTAGACGTTTTACGCTAATTCAAGATGTTACAGCCTGGTTACCGCAACGCTAACGCGTTTAACAGGGGAGCTTTGCCTGTTCTCCCACAGTACCGTCAGGCCCCGCTGCAGGGCGATAAAAATAAACAGTAAAATGCCGATGGCGATCTTCGTCCACCAGGAGCTGAGCGTGCCGTCGAAGTTGATATAGGTCTGGATCAGCCCCTGAATCGCCACGCCGAACAGCGTGCCCAGCACGGTGCCTACCCCGCCGCTCAGCAGCGTACCGCCGATCACCACGGAGGCTATGGCGTCCAGCTCCACGCCCATGCCCGCCAGCGCATAGCCTGCGGAGGTATAAACGGAAAAGACGATGCCCGCGAGCGTAGCCAGCCCGGTTGAAAGCATATAGATGCGCACGGTAGTACTGCGCGTTGAGATGCCCATGAGGTTTGCAGAAGTCGCGCTGCCGCCAATCGCGTAAACCTGATTCCCGAAGCGGGTGCGGTGGGCGAGGAAAATACCCATCACCACCACCGCCAGCATCAGCAGCCCCATTGCGCTTAAGCGCCCGCCGCCGGGAATGCGCCACGCAAGGCTTGAAAGCGTGTCGTAGATCGGGTGGTTAATGGGAATCGACTCTTCGGAGACCAGATAGCTGACTCCGCGCAGGAAGAACATCCCGGCAAGCGTAATGATAAACGCCGGAATTTTCAGCGCGTCGATGAGCAGCCCCATAAACGCCCCAAAGGCACAGCCCATTAGCAGCACCAGCGGGAAGGCCACCAGCGGCGACAGCCCCCAGAAGCCTATCGCTTTGGCAAGAAACACGCCGGTAAAGGCAATCACCGAGCCGACCGACAGATCGATGCCGCCGGACAGGATCACAAAGGTCATGCCTACGGCGATAATCCCCAGAAAGGCGTTGTCGGTCAGTATGTTGCAAATCACCCTGGTGGAGGCGAAGCCGGGAAACTGCGTCAGGCAGTACAGATAGCCCAGCACAAAGACCGCCAGGGTTATCATCAGCGGCAGGTTACGTTTGATCATGGCGGCGGAGTCCTTTGAGCAGAGCAATAAAACGCGGCGACTGCACGATCAGCACGCACATCACCACCACGGCTTTGACGACCTGGTTCAGCTCGGGCTGGAAGCCGGAGAGCAGGATGCCGGTGTTCATGCCCTGGATAATCAGCGCGCCCACGACGGAGAGCGCGATGTTAAAGCGCCCGCCCATCAGCGAACCGCCGCCGATCACCACCGCCAGAATGGCGTCCAGCTCCAGCCACAGCCCGGCGTTGTTGGCATCGGCACCGCGAATATCCGCCGTCACGATGATCCCGGCAATCGCCGCGCACAGGCCGCTCAGCATGTAGGTGAGCATCACCACCAGGCGAGTACTCACCCCGGCGTTTTTTGCGGCGCGGATGTTAATCCCCACCGACTCGATGAACAGCCCCAGCGCCGTTTTGCGGGTAAACAGCCAGAAGACGATCAGCGTGGCGATGGCGATAATCACCGGCGTCGGGAAGTAAAAAATAGAGCCGCTGCCGAGGAACGACAGGCTGGGTGAGTCAAAAGTGACGATCTGCCCGGTGGTGATCAGCTGGGCAACGCCGCGCCCGGCGACCATCAGGATCAGCGTGGCGACAAACGGCTGGATCTTAAGAATGGCGACGAGAATACCGTTCCACAACCCCGCCAGCACCCCGACGCCCAGCGAGGCCAGCACCACCACCGGCAGGCTATGTCCCGCAACGGTGAGCGTGGCGGCGGTCGCCCCGGCAATGGCCATTACCGCGCCGACGGACAAATCAATGCCGCCGGTGGCAATCACCAGCGTCATGCCAATCGCCAGCAGCGCCACGGGAGCAGCACGGTTCAGAATATCTATCGGGCTGCCGAACAGCCGTCCGTCCTGCACGACGATATTAAAGAAATGGCTGGCAACCATGCTGTCGACCAGCAGCACCAGCACCAGCGCGACAATCTGCGGAATACCTGGTGGCCAGCGGAAGCTGCGCTTCGGCTTCTGCGCTTCCGTTTGCGGCAGTGAACGAGTCATCACGATTTACTCCTCATGCCGCAATGGCATTCATAATGGCCGAGACGGAGAGCGAGTCGAGCGGGATCTCCGCCACCTGCTGCCTGTCACGCATGATCACCACGCGATCCGCGTAGCCCACCAGCTCCTCAAGCTCCGAAGAGATGACCAGCAGCGCCAGCCCGTCGGCGCACAGCGTTTCGATCAGGCGGATGATTTCCGCGTGCGCGCCCACGTCGATGCCGCGCGTGGGCTCATCGAGGATCAGGAACTGCGGTTTGGTCAGCAGCCAGCGCGAAAGCAGAACTTTTTGCTGGTTGCCGCCGGAGAGAAATTCAACAGGCTGCTCGGCGCTCGGGGTGCGGATGCCAAGCTGGCGGATAAAGCGCTCCGCTATCTGATTCTGTTCCCGGCGGGGAATCGGACGCAGCCAGCCGCGCTGGGCCTGAAGCGCCAGGATAATATTTTCCCGCACCGAGGCGGCGGCAATAATCCCGTCGGTTTTGCGATCTTCCGGGCAGAAGCCGATGCCGAGGCTGGAGGCCTTATGCGGCGAACGCAGCGTCTGCGGCCTGCCTTTGATCCACGCCTTGCCGCTGTCGGCAGGTTTGATGCCGAAGATCACTTCTGCGGTTTCCGTACGGCCCGATCCCAGCAGGCCGGCAAGCCCCACGATCTCCCCTGGGCGCACCTCAAGATCGAACGGGTTGATCACCCCTTTCTTGCCAAACTCTTTGAATGCGGCAACGGGTTTTTCGCTGAGCAGCGTACGCCCGGCGCGCTGAAGCGCAGCGGTTTCCAGCTCGCGGCCCAGCATCATTTTCACCAGATCGATCTGCGGCAGATCTTTAGTATCGCGGGTGCCGACAAACGCGCCGTTGCGCAGCACGGTGATCCTGTCGGTCACTTCGTAAACCTGATCGAGAAAGTGGGTGACGAAGATCAGGCTGACGCCCTGATCCCGCAGCTGGCGCATCAGGGTAAACAGCATCTCCACTTCTTTGGTGTCGAGGCTGGCGGTGGGCTCATCGAGGATCAGCACTTTGGCGGAAAGGTCGATAGCGCGGCAGATGGCGACGATCTGCTGCATCGCCACGGAATAACGGTTGAGCGGCTCCGCGACGTCCAGCGAGAAGCCGTAAGACTCCATAAGCCGGGTGGCGCGCTTCTCCATCTCTTTGCGCCTGAGCAGCCCGAAACGGCGCGGCTCACGGCCAATAAACAGGTTATCCGCAACGGACATATTGGGCAGGAGGTTAACCTCCTGGTAGACGGTGCCAATGCCAAGCTGCTGGGCATGGGCGGTATTTTTTGGCGAAATGAGCTCGCCTTCAAGGTAGATATTTCCGCTGTCGCGCTGGTAAACCCCGGTCAGCGCTTTAATCAGCGTCGATTTCCCGGCACCGTTTTCCCCCAGCAGCGCCATGATTTCCCCGCGTCGCAGGCTGAAATCGACTTTGTCGAGGGCCTTCACCCCCGGGAAATGTTTGCTTAGCCCTTCCGTGCGCAGAATTTCCTGATTGTTTGTATTCATCACCGCACTCCTGGCGAAAGCCGTTCACTTCGTAGGGTGGATAAGCCCAGCGCCATCCACGCTGCCATCCGCTGAATGGCGGATGACGCTACGCTTATCCGCCCTACAAAAGAAAATGCTGCCCGTTAGTAGCCCATCGTTTTTTTCTTCTCAAGCTCTTCTTTCGCCGTATCCGGCAGGTAGAGCGTGGATTTGGTCACGGTGACTTTTTCCGGCATGGTGCCGTCTTTCTTGAATTTCTCTAAGGCATCAAACGCCGGGCCTGCCATGTTCGGCGTCAGCTCTACGCTGGCGTTCGCTTCGCCGTCGATCATCGCTTTGTAGATATCCGGCACGCCGTCAATGGAGCCGGTCAGGATGTCTTTGCCCGGCTTCAGGCCCGCTTCTTTAATGGCCTGGATGGCACCGATCGCCATGTCATCGTTGTGCGCGTAAACCATGCAGATGTTTTTGCCGTTGTTCTCAGCCTTGATGAAGCTCTCCATCACTTCTTTGCCCTTGCTGCGGGTGAAGTCGCCGGACTGGGAGCGGACAATTTTCACGTTGGAGGCTTTCGAGATAGCGTCCGCGAAGCCTTTTTTACGGTCGATGGCCACGCTTGCGCCCACGGTGCCCTGCAGCTCAACCACGTTACACTGCTTGCCGTTCAGCTCTTTGAGCAGCCATTCGCCTATCAGCTGGCCTTCCAGCACGTTGTTGGCGGTGACCACCGTCATATATAAGGATTTGTCTTTGACGTCGATGTTACGGTCCAGCAGGAAGACCGGAATGTTGGCTTCTTTGGCTTCCTGCAATACCGGTTCCCAGCCCGTGGCGACGATTGGCGCAATGAAGATAGCGTCCACGCCCTGGGCGATAAACGACCGTACGGCCTTAATCTGGTTTTCCTGTTTTTGCTGGCCGTCGGCGATTTTCAGCGTAATGCCGCGTTTCTGGGCTTCGCTCTTCGCCACGGAGGTTTCTGCCGCGCGCCAGCCGGATTCAGAGCCTACCTGCGAAAATCCAACCGTTAAGGGAGCAGCAACTGCCATAGACGACATTGCTGCGGTTACTGCAGAGACCAAAAGTAAGCGCTTCCACATAGGGGCATCCTCGTAGGGTTTATTGTTGGGTAAAAAATGGCCTGTGCGGGAAAGCATAGTCGACGCCCTGGTTAACAGAATGAGTTACATCACAATTCCAAAAAGATCCGCTCCACCTTGTAAACGCTTACAAAAATGCATGAAATAAACGGCTGCGTTTATGGATATATCCGTTGCCGGAGTGCTCTGAAAAGCAGTTGAGTAAAAGCTGGCGGGTAAAAGAGGCGAAGACATTTTTACGCAGTTGGCTATAATACCGGGCACTTGAATGTCCCCAGTTTAAAGGAAACCGACATGAGCTTACTCAACGTCCCGGCGGGTAAAGATCTGCCAGAAGACATCTACGTTGTTATCGAAATCCCGGCTAACGCCGATCCAATCAAATACGAAATCGATAAAGACACCGGCGCGCTGTTCGTAGACCGCTTCATGTCTACCGCGATGTTCTACCCGTGCAACTACGGCTACATCAACCACACCCTGTCCCTGGACGGCGACCCGGTTGACGTGCTGGTCCCAACGCCATACCCACTGGCGCCAGGCTCCGTGGTTCGCTGCCGTCCGGTTGGCGTGCTGAAGATGACCGACGAAGCGGGCGAAGATGCCAAGCTGGTTGCGGTTCCGCACACCAAGCTGAGCAAAGAGTACGATCACATCAAAGACGTGAACGACCTGCCAGAGCTGCTGAAAGCGCAGATCACCCACTTCTTCGAGCACTACAAAGACCTCGAAAAAGGCAAGTGGGTTAAAGTTGACGGCTGGGACAACGCAGAAGCGGCGAAAGCCGAAATCGTTGCTTCCTTCGAGCGCGCAGCGAAGAAGTAATTCTTGCCGCGATGCTGACGTAAAAACACCGCCAGATGGCGGTGTTTTTTTATGGGCGGAGATGTCACTTCATTTCGATCGGTACTTATCTTTATCCAGCCAGTTACCGCTGTCGATGCGGGTTAATCCCTCCACCGGGCGCTGGTAGACGTACATCCATGCGCTGCCCTGCGCGGTCTGAATCAGCTGGCGCTTGTACTCACCGCCCTTGGTACGCAGGGCATCCAGTTCGGCAAGGGTTGAGGCATCAATACGGTAAACCTCGCCAATGACCTGGCCGTCACCGGGCACTGCGCCTGGATAGTGGCCAAGGCTATAGAGCACATAGTTTTCCTGTGTGTGATCGCCCAGCCACTGGGCGTTGGTCATCCAGTGGCTGTTGCCCTGCTTGCGTCTTAAACTGCCGTAAACAAATATTCGCATTGCTAAAACTCAAACTGATAGAGCACATCAAGTGCCTGATCTATGCCAGACACCGCTTCCAGATACAGCTTAGGCATCAGGCGATAACGGAGCGTCAGCGTCGCCAACGAGTCAAAGATACCCACACCATATTTCACCTGGAGACCCGGCAGTACATAGCCGCTGACCACCACCTGGGAGGAGTCACCCACCCCTGCGGTATCCAGCGCCAGATTGCTTACGCCAAACGTCTCGCCGATTTTACCCACAACCTGCCCACTTTGTGCAACCCCCAGACCGACAAGCATGGATGTCATGGCGTTGCCGTCGTCGCCAGAATTGTTCAAACCCTGGCCGCGAAGCAGGTAGGACAAGGCTTCCTGCTGGGACATGGCCGGATCGGAAAATATTTCGGCTTTCGGCTCATCCGCCGATCCCGTGACGCGGACGCCGGCAATAACATCATCTTCGGTCGCTTCCGGATTACGGATCGCCTCGATATTCAGCAGCGGCTGATCCGGTGGCCCGGAGAACAGCAGCTCCCCTTTACGCACGATCAGATCCTGACCGTAGGCGTGGAAGCGCCCTTCCGGGATGTTGATCTGGCCGTTCAGCCCCAGCCCCTGGCGGTCCTGCACCATTTTCAGATCGCCATTCAGCTTCGCTTTCAGGCCGAAGGCGTCCAGCCGCACGTTGTCGCCGACGTGGATAATCAGGTTGCTGTTAATCGGAATGCCTGCGGTTTGCGGTTTCTCCGGCTTGAGGTCTTTGTCGAGCATCACCTCATCGCTGGAAACGCCAACCGAGCTTTCCGGAACCTCATGCACCACGATGCGCGCCCACGGAATATCGACGCGGCCATCAAGGGTGAACAGGCTAGGCGTGGCGACAAACTCAACGTCCGGCGAAACGTCCAGCCGCACCATTGGCGGCACGGTAATGCGCACTTTGTTGCCTTTCGCCGCCACCCGCGCGCGCCAGTTATCGAGCTGAGTCCAGTCGGCATCACCACTCAGCGCAATATCGCCCTGTTTGGTGCGAACCGTACCCGCGAGGGTGGAGTTCATGCCGTTGAAGTTCATGGCGATCTGGCTTGGCTGCATATCAAACGGCATAAAGTTTCCGTCGATGTCTATGCCGTTAAGCTGCACCTGCCCGAAGATCTGCGGCCTTTCGACGTTGCCCCCGAGCCGCAGATTAGCATTCAGTTTGCCTGCTGCTTTCTCGCCGCGAGCGAATATCGCGTTGGCGATAGCAAGATCGAAGCCGCGCAGATTAACGTTGCCGCCGAGGTTACGGCGCCCCTGCGGATCGGTAACCTGTACCTGGCCGTCGAACTGCCCGTTTTTAGCCACGCGGATCAGCCAGCCCAGCTGAGCGCGGTTGTTTTTCAGCTCCGCACTCAGGTTGAGCGTGTCGAACGCCACCGGCAGCGGGCTGTTATTCACGTCCTGGGTCACCTTCACGCCGCGTCCGTTGAGCGTAACGGTCCCCTGCGGCAGGCCGCCGGACTCGCTGTCCCAGCTTACGTCAGCCTTGCCGCTGAAGGTGCCGCTCGCCTGGGTGGTGTCCGGCATAAAGGGCTTGAGCATCGCCAGGTCAAAGCGGTTGAGATTAACTATCGCCCGCCCCTTCGCACCGGCATCGATGGTTTGCGGCACGCACAGCTCGGCGTTCGGGTTGTTCCAGCAGTGCGGCCCGATGCTGATTTTCTGCTCTTTATTGCGGTAATCCAGCGCGATGGAGCGGTTCAGACTCCACGGCCCCACCGGCGTTTCAAAGCGGGTGTTGGTAAGATTGCCTTTCCAGCGCTCTTCGGCACGGTCAAAGCTGCCGCTGAGGCTGAGCTGCCCGGAAACCGGCTCGCCCTGCATGCGCAGCTGCAGCTGGTGCTGCTTCTCGTTGCCCTTCGCTTCCAGCGTGACCAGGCTGAGATTCACGCCGGGCTGCGCGATACGCTCGACGCGCAGATTAAGATTGCCGCCGAGCTGGTCGGTAGATTTCACGTCCCCCTTCAGCAGCACGCGCGCGATGGAAAGCTCCTGCCAGCGCAGGTTATTTGCGGTCAGGTCAGCCAGCAGCTGCGGCGCTTTAACGTCGCCGCGCACTTTGATGGTGCCTTTCGCCGTGCCGCCCAGGCCCGGCAACGCGTTGTCCAGGCCCGGCGCGTCGATACTGGCATCCAGCTCCAGATCTTTCGGTCCCAGCTCGCCCTTCACGTCCGCGCTGTTGCGGCCCAGCTCCAGATGCAGCCCCGGAATGTTCCACTGCATGTAGCTGTTGCCCTTAAGCTTTCCGGAGACGCTGACTTTATTCTGCTTCACGTTCCCGGCGAGCTTCAGCTCCGGCACGTCCACCTGCCAGGTTCCGCCGTAGAGGCTGCCGCTGGTTTTTACCAGCCCGTCGAGCTTCGCGGGCCAGTCCGGGAACTGCTTAGCGGTGTTGATGCCGTCAAGCTTCAGCTCCCCGCGCCAGCTGATTGCCTTGCTCCAGTCGAGCACGGCTTTCAGGTCGGTGTTGCCCTGCAGCGCCGCCACGCGCAGCTTGTCCAGATTAAGCTGCTGCTCGTTGCCTTTACCGTCCAGCGTGATGACGGCGGGCGGGATCTGCTCGCCCTTCACGGCGGCGCGGAACGACAGCGCGTAGTCCGTCATTTTGCCGCTGAACTTCAGCTTCACGCCGTCCGCCTGGTACTCTTTTTTGCCGGTAAACGGCCAGTACAGCTGCTTGCTGACCACTTCCAGATTGAGCGGCAGGCCAGCTTCCGCAAGCTGCGTATGCGCCGTGAGATCCAGGTTGACCGGGCCGGAGAGGCTCATGCCGACCTTCAGCACGTCCCGCAGCTCGCCGCCGATCTTCATCTTCACCTTCTCGCCTTTTACCGGGTCGATATTCAGCGTGGTGTTGAGGGTCAGGTCGACCGGCCATTTGTCACGCAGCTGGGCGCTGCCCGTGGCGTTGACCAGCCCCTGGGACGAGTCCACGTCCAGCGCGTCGAGCTTCAGATTGCCGTCGATGCTGCTGACCTTTAAAAGCAGGCTGCTGACCAGCAGATCCGTGTCGCCCGTCAGGCGCAGGTTGCTGCCGCGAAACTCCTGGATATTCAGATTGAGCGGAAGATGAACGTCGGTCATCTCCGGCAGAACGGGCTTTTCGAACAGCTGCCTGAGCGTTTCGCCCAGCGGCAGCTCTTCCGGCTGCGGATTGTTGATTTTCGGCTCAACCACCTCCTCCTGGGCAACGTCAGCCACCTTCGGCAGGGCAATCAGCAGCCCCTCAAGGTTGGTCGGCGTCAGCGTGACGTTACGCTCCTGCCAGTTCAGCCCGGAGGTAAACTCCATCACCGAGACGGTGGTGTTATCAATCTTGATATTGACGTTGTTGAGCGCCACGCGCTTAAGCGTAATGGGATAAGGGGTGGTCAGATCGAGCGGTCCGCTGTCCTCTTCGGGGGCAGGTGTCGACGGCGGCATCTTTTTGGTGTCCACAACCACGTCGACATCTTTCAGCGAGAAGTTATTCACGCAGAGGCTGCTGTCGCGCAGGCAGCCGAGCTTCACGGCGAGATTTATCTCCCCCGCTCTCACATCCACGCCGGGCTGCTCGTAGCGCAGCCCTTTGATGCTCAGATTGCGCCAGCCGCCGGTGACGCTGCCGATGTCCAGCCCCGGCACCCAGCGGTTTGCCGCGTTAAACAGCACGTGCAGGCCGGTTGTGGTCCCTACCAGAAAACCCACCGCGCCAATCAGCAATAAAATAACAACCAGCACCGCGAGGCTTATTTTTTTCCAACGACTCATAGTTCAGGCCCCAGACCGATGTAAAACTGCAATCCGTGTTCGTCTTTATCACCCACCGGCACGGCGAGGTCGAGCTTGATCGGCCCGACCGGCGACTGCCAGCGCACGCCGACACCGGCGCCGGTTTTAAAGTTGCTCTGTTTGATATCGTTAACCGCCTCGCCGGAATCGACGAAGGCCGCGCCCCACCACTTGCCGCTGACGTTGTACTGATATTCCAGCGAGCCGGTAGCGAGTTTCGACGCACCGGTCAGCTCGCCCTTGTCGTTCTCAGGGGAGATAGATTTGTATTTATAACCACGAATGCTGCGGTCGCCACCGGCGAAGAAACGCAGGTCCGGCGGGACTTTGTCAAAGTCGCTGGTTTCAATCCAGCCCACGTTGCCGCGCACCACGAAGCGGTGTTTGTCATACAGCGTGCGGATCCATACCTGCTGAGCCTGCACGACGGCGAAGTCCACGTCAGACCCCCACGCCGTATTGGAAACATCAATCGAATAGCGCTGCGAGTCGCCCCAGGTCGGCATTAAACCGCCTCTGGAACGGGTACGGTTGAGGCTAACCCCAGGGTATAGCAGCATGGTGGTGTTGGTGACATCCGCCTGGGTAAAGTGGTCGAGGCTCCAGCGCAGGTTAATGGCGTGCTGCCAGCCGCTGGACAGATCCCAGTAGCGGGAAATGGCGAGCGTGCTTGAATCGGATTTTGTGTCGTTGAGGTCGGTATTTTTAAAGCCGCCCTGCATCAGATAATACTGTTCGAGCGGGTTTTTCAGCAGCGGGACTTTATAGCTGAAGTCGAAGATCTGCTCGGGCGCGGAAATGCTGACGCTGGTCGTCAGGCTGTGTCCGTAGGAGTTCATCCACGGCTTTTTCCACGAGGCCTTAACCCGAGGCCCCACGTCGGTGGAGTAGCCCACGCCGGTTTCAATGGTGTTTTCCGTGCGCGGGGACACCACGCCGTGCAGCGGTAATATTTTCGTTTTGCGGGATTTATCAAACTCCGGCGCAACCACCACGGAGTTAAACCAGCCGGTGGCCGACAGGCGGCGGTTCAGTTCAGCGAGGTCTTTGGACTGGTAGTAATCGCCCTCTTTAAACGGCACCAGGTTTTGCAGGTATTCTTCGCGGATCTGCGATCCTTCAAACGTCACGTCCCCAAAGCGATAGCGCTGCCCGCTGTTGTAATCGATATCCCAGAAGGCCTGATGGCGGGCGAGCGAAACGCCCAGTTGGCTCTTGTCGAACTGGCTGTCGAAATAGCCTTTACGCAGCGAGATGCTGGTCAGGCTTTTTTTGAAGCTTTCATAGTCACCGTGATTCAGCACGGTGCCGTTTTTCGGCCTGTCGTTCAGCAGATCCAGGAAATCTTTATCTTCCCGCGCGCCGCCTCGCAGAATCACATCAGTACCGCCAATCAGCACCGGCGGGCCAGCCTCGACTTTTGCGAGCAGCACCTGACGGCCTTTTGCCGGTGGCGGACGCAGATCAAATTCAATGGTCGGCTCATAGTAGCCGAGCGCTTTTAGCCCTTTGCGGATGGCGTCATCCACGCGGGCGCGGAAACGCCTGTCCGGCGTCACTTCGTCACCCTGAATGGTTGAAAGCTGGGCGCGGACGTTTTTTTCCAGCTCCCCGCTTAGCCCTTCAACCTGTAATCGTACGTTGGCAGCACTTGCCCAGGTGCTGGCCAGGCATAAACTTGCCAGACATAAAAATCGGATTCTTGGCACGTTTTCTCCTGAAGATCCTTGTTCACGTCCCTGCTCAGAAACGCTGATACCGCTCCGCGGTTTAACAAAACCCCAACAAAGGGGGTTGAAAACTGCTCAAACACCCAAATAATTCTTATATGTACTGTAGTCTTATAAATCGCAGTTATTGTCCGCAATTCCACGCCGGGTTACAACCGCGTAACGGTTGAGCTCACTTTTCGCCATATCGGGAGAAAAAATTATGTCACTCTTCGAGAAAACCCATCCCGTTGCGCAGTCAGAGGCCCTGCCCGGCCGCAACACGCCCATGCCGGTGGCCTCACTGCACGCGGTGAATGAACACTCGATGACCAATGTACCAGAAGGCATGGAAATCGCTTATTTTGCGATGGGCTGCTTCTGGGGCGTCGAACGGCTGTTCTGGCAGGTGCCGGGAGTTTATAGCACGGCGGCAGGCTACGCGGCGGGCTATACGCCAAACCCAACCTACCGCGAAGTTTGCAGCGGCCAGACCGGACACACCGAGGCGGTCCGCGTGGTGTATGACCCAGCGGTCGTGAGCTACGAAGAGCTGCTGCATATCTTCTGGGAAAATCACGATCCTGCCCAGGGGATGCGCCAGGGCGGCGACGTCGGCACCCAGTACCGCTCAGGCATTTATCCGCTAACGCCAGAACAGGATACGGCAGCGCGAGCCAGCTTAGAGCGCTTCCAGGCCGCTATGGTCGCGGCAGGCGATGAGCGCCAGGTCACCACGGAAATCGTCAACGCCGGTCCATTCTACTACGCCGAAGACGACCACCAGCAGTATCTGCACAAGAACCCGTACGGCTACTGCGGTATCGGCGGGATTGGCGTTTGTCTGCCGCCTCAGGGGTGATGACTGTTAGGGCAGTCAAACTGTTTTAGTTCGTTGTAGAATTAATATCCACAATCGCTATACTCCTTTGTAAGATCAAATCTTACAAAGGAGGAGGATTATGGCGCGCACGATGACTGTAGATCTCGGTGACGAGCTACGTGAGTTTATTGATTTATTAGTAGAGGCTGGTGATTACAGAACCCAGAGCGAAGTTTTACGAGATGCTTTACGTCTGCTAAAAGAAAAGCAGGCCGCCTCTAAGCTTCAGGCTTTGAAAGAATTATTAGCGGAAGGCATCAACAGCGGAACGCCTGAAGCCTGGGAAAAAGATACTTTTCTACAACGGATGAAAGAAAAGGTGAAATCAAGGAATGAAAACAGTTGAGCTAACGCCTAAAGCCACAGAGGACCTGGAGTCTATCTGGTTATACAGCTACGACCGTTACGGCGAAACGAAGGCCGATGAATACATCGACAGGATTTCGATGGTCCTGAAGATGCTGATAAGCCATGAGATAGGGACTTCCAGACCTGAATTAGGTAAAAACATCTTCTCTCTACCAGCTGAACAACACGTGATCTTTTTTGTCAGCCATTGCTCCCGCATCACAGTGATTCGTATATTAAGCCATGCTCAGGATGCGCTCAGGCATTTAGCCTGGTATTAGCGCCAGTGGCAGCCCCTCCCCGCCTTACGCTATACTACCCGTTGAATTTGCTGACATGCTTCACGAGAGCGGCCAGCATTTTTTATGTATGACCCCAATGGATTTTCAACTTCCCCTTCCGAGGATCTGGCCACAACAGCCAGAAAAACTATGTTAAACAGTATTTTAGTGATACTTCTCTTAATCTCCGTCAGCGCATTTTTTTCGATATCCGAAATCTCGCTGGCCGCCTCCCGTAAAATTAAGCTCAAGCTGCTGGCTGATGAGGGCAACGTTAACGCACAGCGCGTGCTGAAGATGCAGGAAATGCCCGGCATGTTCTTTACCGTGGTGCAGATTGGCCTCAACGCGGTGGCAATTCTCGGCGGTATCGTCGGTGACGCGGCGTTCTCCCCGGCCTTTAAGTCGCTGCTGGAACGCTTCTTCTCACCGGAGATGTCGGATCAGCTCAGCTTTATTATCTCCTTTACCCTTGTTACCAGCCTGTTCATCCTTTTTGCAGACCTCACCCCGAAACGCATCGGTATGATTTCGCCTGAAGCTGTAGCACTGCGAATCATCAACCCGATGCGCTTCTGTCTGTTTATCTTCCGTCCGCTGGTCTGGTTCTTCAACGGTCTCGCCAACGTAATCTTCCGCATCTTCAAGCTGCCGATGGTGCGCAACGACGACATCACCTCCGACGACGTTTACGCGGTGTTTGAAGCCGGTGCGCTGGCGGGCGTGCTGCGCAAGCAGGAGCACGAGCTGATTGAAAACGTGTTCGAACTGGAATCCCGTACCGTGCCGTCGTCAATGACCTCGCGCGAAAACATCATCTGGTTCGATCTGCACGAAGACGAGCAGAGCCTGAAGAACAAAATCGCCGAGCATCCGCACTCCAAGTTCCTGGTGTGCAACGGGGATATCGACCATATCGTCGGCTATGTGGACTCTAAAGAGCTGCTGAACCGCGTGCTGGGCAACCAGAGCATGGCGCTCAACAGCGGCGTGCACCTGCGCAACACGCTGATTGTGCCGGACACCCTGACGCTCTCCGAAGCGCTGGAAAGCTTCAAGACCGCCGGGGAAGACTTCGCGGTGATCATGAACGAATACGCGCTGGTCGTCGGTATCATCACCCTGAACGACGTGATGACCACGCTGATGGGCGACCTGGTCGGCCAGGGCATGGAAGAGCAGATCGTTGCCCGCGACGAGAACTCGTGGCTGGTTGAGGGCGGTACACCGATCGACGACGTGATGCGCGTGCTGGATATCGACGAGTTCCCGCAGAACGGGAACTACGAAACCATCGGCGGCTTCATGATGTTTATGCTGCGTAAAATTCCGAAGCGCACCGACTCGGTGAAGTTCTCCGGCTACAAGTTCGAGGTGGTGGATATCGATAACTACCGCATCGACCAGCTGCTGGTGACCCGCATCGACAATAAGCCGTCGGGGCTGTCGCCTAAGCTGCCGGATGCCGAAGAGCAGAATGCAGGTTAAATGAGAATATGCCGCCCAACCGGGCGGCATTTTTTTTACAGATGTACCCGAGTTCCCTTCTGTCCCGCCAGAATAGCCGGGGCGTCTTTCAATGCGCCAATCCACGCCACGTTCCCCGTCCGTTCCACAAACTCGATGACGGCCTCCGCTTTCGGCCCCATCGCCCCGTCCGGTGCGGCAAATGGTTTTAGCTGCGCCGTCGTTACGTCTTCCAGCGCTCTCGCCTGCGGCGTTCCCCAGTCCTGGTAAACCGCATCCGCGTCGGTGAGGATCATCAGGTGTTCAGCTTCCAGCTCCACAGCCAGCCGCGACGCGGTGAGATCTTTATCGATTACCGCCTCCACGCCGCAGTACCCTTGCGTAACCTGCACGACCGGCATGCCGCCGCCGCCCGCGCAGACCACCACGTGATCCAGCGCCAGCAGCCCTTTGATGCCCTCAACGTCCAGCACTCGCTGAGGGCGCGGGGAGGCCACCACGCGGCGGATGTACTGACCATCCTGCTTCATCTGCCAGCCATACTGCTCGCGCAGCTCCGCCTGCTGCTCCGGTGAGTAAACGGGGCCGATGTATTTCCCCGGCGTCTGGAAAGCAGGATCGTCACCGTGCACCTCCACCCGCGTCAGCAGCGTGCTGACCGGCGGCATCCCTGCCGCTTGTCCCAGCTTCTGGGTAATCATGTAGCCCAGCATCCCCTGGGTTTCCGCCACCAGAATATCCAGCGGATAAGCCGGTGCCGCCGGGTAGGCCAGGCTTTGCAGGGCGAGCAGCCCAACCTGTGGACCATTGCCGTGGACTATCACCACGCGGTAATCGCGGCTCAGCGTCGCCACCACCTCCGCCACCAGCGCAATATTTTTATATTGATTCTCCGCGGACAAAACTTCCCCACGCTGCAATAACGCATTTCCCCCCAGGGCAATAACCAGCGTCTTCTTCATTTATTTCCTCATCAGGCTGTTAGTTATGAGCAACAAAATAAATAACTGCTGAAGTTAAAATGTGATCTGCACGGCATGAAAGTGATTGCCAAATTTATTTTCACAATTCAGCAAGCCATGCGGATAATTATAAAAAAATCTCCCCACCGCGCCATTATTTAAACTTTTTTAATAATAAATCGACGCCTGACGCGCCACTCAAAAGGAAATCATCACAATCGGGCAAGTGTGATATTGCTCAAAAGATTCTCAGGCCCGCCCCGCTATGGTAGCACCATCAGCTCTTACTTTATGTTGAAAATCGGGTATTTAAGTTACTAAGGAAATTAACATGTCTGATTCAATTAACAACGCTGCGGCAACGCAAAAAAGAGGCATTCCCGCCTGGTGGGTGACCATCTTTCTCTTCTGGCTCGGCTGGATATTTATGTACGCCGACCGCACAATATTAAACCCGGTAATGGGGGAGTTAGAAAAAGAGTTTTCATTAAGCGGTACCCAGCTCGGCATTCTTAATTCCGTATTTTATTTCTCCTATGCTCTGTTACAGGTTCCGGCTGGAATATTAGGCGATAAAATAGGGAAGAAAAAAGTGCTGGTTCCCGGCTTCTTATTATTTGGCGTCTTTACCGCCGTCACCGGCTGGGCAAAAACCTGGACTACCCTGCTGTTTGCCCGCGTGGTTACCGGCGCTGGCGAAGGGACCTATTACGGCCCGCAGTACGGCCTCTCCTCCGAACAGATCCCGAAAAAGTACCGCTCGCTGGGCAGCGCCATCATCAACAGCGGCATGGCCTTTGGTATCGCGCTGGGCCTGATGAGCTCCAGCTGGCTGGTTTACGACCAGGGCTACAGCTGGCGGATGCCGTTCTACGCCATGGCCGTGCCGTCAATTCTGGTGGGGCTGGGGATCTGGTTCTTCGTTAAAGAGAAAAAACGTGCGGCGGTGACCGCCGATGGCGCGGTCGTGAAGAAAGGCAAGTTCAGCGACCTGCTGAAAAACCGCAACCTGCTGCTCACCTATCTGATGGTGTTCTGCAGCCTGTTTGGCTTCTTCGTGATCCTCACCTGGCTGCCGTACTACCTGCAAAGCGAGCGCGGTATTGCGGGCAGCGAAACCGGCTTTATCTCTTCACTGGTGGCGTGGATTTCTATTCCCGGCGCGCTGATTTTCTCCTCGGTGTCTGACCGCCTCGGCAAACGTAAGCCGCTGATTTTAATTCTCGTCCCGGTCGCCATCCTCAGCATGCTGTCGATTATCTGGATGCCGAGCATGACCGGCGTGGTGGTCGCCCTGTGCGTCTACGGCCTGGTCGGCAAGCTGGCGCTCGACCCGGTGCTGGTGGCGCTGGTCGCCGACAGCGTGGATGAGAACAACTACAGCACCGCGTTTGGCCTGTTCAACTTCATCGGCATGAGCTCCTCCATCCTTGCGCCGATCATCGCGGGCGCCGCGCGGGATATGACCGGCAGCCTGGCCTCCAGCTTCTATGTTTCCGCCGTCCTGCTGGCCATCGGCCTGGTCGGCATGCTGTTTTTGAAAGAGAAGAAATAATCAGAGGTAATAACCATGATTTATGCGTTTATCAAAAAGGGCAGCTTTCAGGATTCCGTCAGCCTGATGCTCATTTCGCGCAAGCTCAGCGCGTCGCCCGAGGTAGAAGAAGTCTCGGTGATGATGGGCACGCCCGCGAACAAATCCCTGCTCGAAACCACCGGGTTCTGGCATAAGGATTTTACCGACGCCACGCCGAACGATATCTGTGCCGCCGTGCGGGCTGGCGCAGAAAATCCGGGGATAGTCGATTTGATCCGCGAACAGCTGGAAGCTGAACTCACCGCCATCACCCAGGCGGCGGGCCAGGGGCAGCATCTGGCGAAAGCGCGCCGCTGGCAGAGCGCCTGCGACAAACTGCCGGACGCCAACCTGCTGCTGATCTCCGTGGCCGGGGAGTACGCCGCGGGCGTTGCCGAGCAGGGATTGCTGAGCGGCAAAAACGTGATGATGTTCTCCGATAACGTACCGCTTGAGCAGGAAGTCGCCCTTAAGCAGCAGGCGCGGGATCGCGGGTTGATCGTTATGGGGCCGGACTGCGGAACCGCAATGGTCGCCGGGGCGCCGCTGGCGTTTGCTAACGTGCTGCCGAAGGGCAGCATCGGGATTATCGGCGCGTCCGGTACCGGCATTCAGGAACTCGCCTCGCAAATTGCCCTGCACAACCACGGCGTCAGCCACGCCATTGGTCTTGGCGGACGCGACCTCAGCGCGGAAGTGGGCGGCATCAGCGCGCTGACGGCGCTGGAGTGGCTGGCCGCCGACGAGCAAAGCAAAGTGCTGGCTTTCGTCTCTAAGCCCCCGGCGGAAGCGGTGCGCCAGAAGGTGATCGCCGCCATGCAGCGCATCCCTAAGCCCGTTGTCGCCCTCTTCCTCGGCGCGAAGCCAGAGAAATGCAACGAGGGCAACGTCTGGCTGGCCTCAACCCTTGCGCAGGCCGCACAGCTTGCCGTCATGCTCGCCTGCGTGGCGGAAGTCACCGAAACCCAGCCTGCGGTAGTCGGTAAAACCATCTCCGGGCTGTACGCCGGGGGAACGCTTGCCGCCGAAGCCGCGATGCTGCTTGCCGCGCGGCTGGACGTTGAGCCGGACGCCCATCACCACAACGGCATCATGCTGGAGGCAAAGGGCCACCGCATCGTCGACCTGGGCGACGACGTTTATACCGTGGGCCGCCCGCACCCGATGATTGACCCCACCACCCGCTCCCTCGAAATCGAGAAGCTCATCCAGCAAAAAGAGGTGGGCGTGCTGCTGCTGGACGTGGTGCTGGGCTTTGGCGCCTGCGCCGATCCTGCTGGCGCGGTGGTGGAAGCCGTGCAGAAAGTCCGCGAGGCGCGCGGCTCTGGCAATCCGCTGGTCGTTATCGCCACCTTAACCGGCACGGAAAGCGATCCGCAGTGCCGCACCACGCAGGCCGATACGCTGCTGAACGCCGACATCGTGGTGATGAACAATCTTCAGGAAGCCATCCTGCTGGCAGCGCACCTCATCAGCCGCCACCAGCCGCCTGTCACCACGGCGCGTCCCGCCATTCTGGACGGCGTAAAAGTCATCAACGCCGGCCTGCGCAGCTTTGCCAGCGATCTGCAAAGCACGGGCACGCCGGTTGTGCACTATCAGTGGGCACCCGTTGCCGGTGGCAACGCACGGCTCGCCAGTCTGTTAAAACAACTGAATTAAGAAGGAAGTGGCAATGTATTCATCAATTTCCGAAGCTAATGCGGCAATCATCGAGCAAATCAAAGCGGCGCGTCCCTACTGGACCGACGTACGTCTGGCCCATGAGGCCATTCCTGAGCTGGCGCAGGGCAAAAAGCTGCTCCATGCGGGCCCGCCGATCGCCTGGCAGGAGATGACTGGCCCGATGCGCGGCGCATGCCTGGGGGCCTGCCTGTTTGAAGGCTGGGCGGCTAGCGAAGAAGAGGCAAAGAGCCTGCTGGACAACGGCGGCGTGACGTTCATTCCGTGCCACCACGTCAGCGCGGTTGGCCCGATGGGGGGCATTACCTCCGCCCATATGCCGGTGCTGGTGGTGAAAAACAGCGTGCACGGCAACCAGGCCTGCTGCAACCTGAACGAAGGGATCGGTAAGGTGATGCGCTTCGGTGCCTACGGCCCGGACGTGCAGCAGCGCCTGCGCTGGATGCGCGACACCCTGGCCCCGGTGCTTCAGGAAGCGCTTGGGCGCATTGATAACGGCATCGACCTGACCGCGTTAATGGCGCAGGCAATCACCATGGGCGACGAGTTCCACCAGCGTAACATTGCCGCCTCCGCCCTGCTGATGCGCACCCTGTCGCCCTATATCGTGCAGCTGGACCGCCCGAAGGCAGAGCTTGCGGAGGTGATGCAGTTCCTGAGCGTCACCGACCAGTTCTTCCTGAACCTGGCGATGGCCTACAGCAAAGCGGTAATGGACGCCGCCGCACAGATTAAAGCAGGGTCGATTGTCACCGCCATGACCCGCAACGGGCGCGATTTCGGCATCCGCGTCAGCGGGCTGGGCGACCGCTGGTTTACCGCGCCGGTCAACACCCCGCAGGGGCTGTTCTTCACCGGCTTCAGCCAGGCGGACGCCAACCCGGATATCGGCGACAGCGCCATCACCGAAACGCTGGGCATCGGCGGCGCGGCGATGATTGCGGCGCCGGGCGTGACGCGCTTCGTGGGGGCGGGCGGGATGGACGCCGCGCTGGAAACCAGCGAAGAGATGACCGAAATCTATCTCGACAGCAACCCGATGCTGCAAAT
This sequence comes from Dryocola clanedunensis, assembly GCF_038405435.1. Classification (GTDB taxonomy): domain Bacteria; phylum Pseudomonadota; class Gammaproteobacteria; order Enterobacterales; family Enterobacteriaceae; genus Dryocola; species Dryocola clanedunensis_A. The sequence continues at coordinate 607,201 of NZ_JBBYHZ010000001.1, forward strand.
CCCGTCGTGGAACTTTAAAGGGGCATGTCTGGGCCTTGATATCCGTCGCGTGGTGGAAACGGGGATCACGCCGCTGATTAACACCGGGATTGCCCACCGCGAAGCGGGCGTGGGGCAGGTCGGGGCCGGGACAGTGCGCGCACCGCTGCCCTGCTTCGAACTGGCACTTGAAGCCCTTGCGCAAGTTCATCATATTACGGCTTAAACCTACGAGGGGGCGGCGCGGCTGCCCCTCAAATGGAGCGATATGAATGGATCTCTTTCTGGCGCCGGGCGGCAGCGGGCTGCCCTTCCCTGACGGCAGCGAACTTCGCCTGCACAGCCGCTTTACCCACGCCATTAACGTGACGCACGCCAGCGGCAGGCTTTTTACTTTTCATCGCTATGGCAAAGGCTGTAGCCCAACGGGCTGGATTTTTTATAATGACGATTTCGATAAAATTAACCGCTTTATTGCCGCTGATAGCACCTTAAACGTCAAAGATCGAGGCTTTACCGGCCGTGGATACTCGCTGCGAAACCGGCGTCGACTGAATTTTAACGTCCCAGAAGGCGAGATTGCGCCGCCCGACCTGCACAGATTCACTAACCCAACGGGCCTGCTCGGCCCGCTCAACGAGGCGGTTAACCAGCAGGATCATCCCCTGCTGAAATTACTGACCCACCAGCTGGACCGCTGGCTGGCAGGTTACAGGCCGGACTGGCGCGGCCTGATTGGCCTGGGGCCGGGGCTGACGCCGAGCGGCGATGACATGCTGACCGGCGCGCTGGCGGCGCTCTATTCTAACCAACAACTCCTTGCCCTTAACCGTTACCCTTCAATTCTGCCTGACTTTCAGTCGCTTTTAACACTGACCACATCCGTGAGCTGTAGCTATCTCGACAGCGCTGCCAGAGGGCAGTTCTCAACGCCGCTGGTAAGACTCATGGGCCGTCTGGCCCATTCTCGCGATAGCGAAACTGCCATCCGTGATCTGCTCGATCACGGCCATACTTCCGGCGCAGATACCCTTCTCGGGCTGGTTACCGGGCTGCGCTGGCTCAGGAAAGCGTTTCCAGGAGCCAATCATGCTTGACCATGAAACGATTCGCACTTTTATTAAGGTCGCGGAAACCGGCAGCTTTTCACAGGCCGCCGCCGCGCTGCATAAAACCCCGGCCGCGATGAGCTACCGCATCAAGACGCTGGAAGAGCACGTCGGCACCCAGCTGTTTACCCGCACCACGCGCACGGTGAACCTCACGCTGGCGGGCGAATGCCTGCTGGAACATTGCCGACAGTGGCTAAGCTGGGTCGACGGCATGCCCGACGAGCTTAAGCAGATTAACGCCGGGGTGGAGCGCCAGGTTAACATCGTGGTCAACAACCTGCTCTACCAGCCCCAGGCCGTGGCGGAGTTTCTTGCCTGGCTGCACAGCCGCTTCCCGTTTACCCAGTTTCAGATCTCCCGCCAGGTCTATATGGGCGTCTGGGACGCGCTGCTGTATGACGATTTTCACATCGCCATCGGCGTGACCGGCTCGGAGTCCCTTTCGAACAATATTGCGCTTCACCCGCTGGGCGAGATTTCGTGGCTGTTCGTCGTCGCGCCGCACCATCCGTTAGCCAAAATCAGCGGCGAAACCATCGCGGAAGAGCATCTCCGGCGCTACCCCGCCATTAATATCGACGACACCTCACGGACGCTGACCCGCCGCGTCGCCTGGCTGCTGCCGGGCCAGAAAGAGATCAAAGTGCCGGATATCAGCACCAAGCTGGAATGCCATCTCAAAGGGCTGGGGATTGGTTTTTTACCCTATAACCTCTGCCAGCCGTGGCTGGAAAGCGGTGAGCTGGTGACGAGGAAGGTCGAGCGCGCGCGGCAGCCGTCGCAGCTTTCTCTGGCGTGGAAATCAACGGGAGTGGGTAAAGCGATAAGGGAAGTTGTGACGCAGTTTCAGCGCAATGAGCCGACGATCAGGGGATTTTTGCACCAGATAGACCGCAGGCCCACTCGATAAAAACACTAACGGCACCCTCGGGTGCCGTTTTGTTTTTACTACCTGATGGCTTTACGCCATCTCCGCCTGCATACGCAGAACCTGGCGGTTTACTTCAGACATAACGGATAAGTGCTGCTTATCTTTCACTTTTGGGATGAGGATCTTGCCCTTATCGAACTCAAAAGCGCCAACGTCCTTGATGTACAACCGTCCACGGAACAGGATTTTCACGTACTTCGCCACCTGAAGCGGGTTGTAACGTTGGAAAATTTTCATTGTTTTTACTCTCCTGCAGTGTTTACGCCCCTGCGGTTCCACATTTGGTCCGACAAAACGAGGCGAAAAATTTGGTGCCTGGAAACTATAGTCCATATACAAACCGACACCTAGTTTGCATAACCTTTTTTACCGTTCGATTACAATTTCTCAGAATAATCTATTCGAATGTAAATAAATCCCAGCTTAAGCATTCAAAAAGCAGGGATATGTGCGGCGGCCCGCAAACTGGCACTGTTGTTGCGAGACAGATAGCCATTCAGCACTTATGCTTAAAACACCGCGACCAAGTGGTCGGATCACCTGCAATTCACCGCCCATAATAAGGAGTCACTCATGACCCTGCGCACGGCGCTTGCGCTTACCGCCCTGCTGCTGCCTCTGATGGCCTCAGCCCACAATTTCGAAAAGAACCAGCGCGTGCCCCCGGTGGGCATTGCCGATAAAGGCGAGCTGGTGCTGGATAACGATAAAGATAAGTTTAGCTATAAAACCTGGAATAGCGCGCAGCTGCCTGGAAAAGTGCGGGTGCTGCAGCATATTGCCGGACGCTCAAGCGCAAAAGAGAAGAACGCCGGGCTGATTGAGGCTATTAAGGCCGCCAGATTCCCGCACGATCGCTACCAGACCACGACGGTTGTTAACACCGATGACGCGATTGTGGGAACGGGTATGTTTGTGCGCAGCAGCATCGAGAGCAACAAGAAGCAGTATCCGTGGTCGCAGTTCATCGTGGACAGCAACGGCGTGGCGAAAAAGGCCTGGCAGCTGGAAGATGCCGGTTCGGCGATTGTGGTGCTGGATAAAACCGGGCGCGTTCGGTACGCCAAAGACGGCGCGCTGACGCAGGAAGAAGTGCAGCAGGTGATGAACCTGCTGCAGGAGCTGCTCAGTAAATAGAAACCCGGAAGCCTGGGTTTAAGAAGGATTCACGCGGGGTATAGTCGAGAGGCTTGCCCTGCCAGTCGTGGACATGCGCCCCGGCGGCAACCGCCACGGCGTGGCCTGCGGCGGTATCCCAGATGTTGGTTGGCCCAAAGCGCGGGTAAAGCTGCGCCTGGCCATCCGCCACCAGGCAGAACTTCAGCGAGGAGCCGATGGCGGTAGTCTGGTGTTCGCCAATCTGCTGGAGATACTCTTTCAGCTCGCTGTCGGTATCCGAGTGGGAGCGGCTTACCACGACCAGCGGCGGGCGCGCATCGCGCACCTGAATTTGATTACGTGTGCCGCACTCTTCTTTCCACGCTTTGCCTTCCGCCGCGCTGTACATAATCTTCAGTACCGGGGCGTAGACTACTCCCATCACCGCCTTGCCCTTTTCAATCAGCGCGATGTTTACCGTGAACTCTCCGTTGCGCTTAAGAAACTCTTTGGTGCCGTCCAGCGGGTCCACCAGCCAGTAGCGATCCCATTTCTGACGAATATCCCAGCCTTGCGGGTCTTCTTCGGATAACACCGGCACGTCCGGCGTCAGGGCCTGTAAGCCCTGCATAATAATAGTGTGGGCAGCGAGGTCGGCCGCGGTGACCGGCGAGTCGTCGGACTTCTGGGTAGCCTCCAGCGGCTTCTCCCCTTCGTAAACCTGCATGATGGCGGCTCCCGCCTCTCGTGCCAGCTGGCAAATTTGTTCTAACATTCTTCACCTCATGTCGTTGCGACGCACGCTTCACCGCGCGATTAACCTGTTGTTTTACTTATATCTCATTGCGTCATGATGCGCTATCTGTGAAGCGATTCCGGTTTCCCCGGTCCGATTTCTGGCAGACTTCACACTTTTGTAAGCAACGGCCTGTAAATTCATTGCCTTTTGTGGCGTACCTCGAAAAAGGACCTTAATCATGATCAAGTTTAGCGTAACGATGCTTGCCACGCTGATTGCGACCAGCGTCAGCGCGGCAACCGTCGATCTGCGTATCCTCGAAACCACCGACCTGCACAGCAATATGATGGACTTCGACTACTACAAAGATACGCCTACCGAAAAATTCGGGCTGGTGCGCACGGCAAGCCTTATCAACGCGGCCCGCAGTGAAGCAAAAAACAGCGTGCTGGTGGATAACGGTGATTTGATTCAGGGTAGCCCACTTGGCGACTACATGGCGGCAAAGGGGTTAAAAGCCGGAGAGATCCACCCGGTTTATAAGGCGCTGAACACGCTGGATTATGCCGTCGGCAACCTCGGAAACCATGAATTTAACTACGGGCTGGATTACCTGCACAAGGCGCTGTCCGGTGCGAAGTTCCCGTACGTAAACGCCAATATTATCGATACAAAGACCGGCAAACCGCTGTTTACCCCTTATCTCATTAAAGAGACCAGCGTGACGGATAAAGACGGCAGGCCGCAGACGCTGCGCATCGGCTATATCGGCTTCGTGCCGCCGCAGATCATGACGTGGGATAAAGCAAATCTGGAAGGCAAAGTCACGGTGCAGGACATCACCGAAACCGCGAAGCGTTATGTTCCGCAGATGCGTAAAGAAGGGGCGGATTTAGTGGTGGTGATTGCCCACTCGGGGCTTTCCAGCGACCCGTATCACGCGATGGCCGAAAACTCCGTGTACTACTTAAGCCAGGTGCCCGGCGTAGATGCCATTCTGTTCGGCCATGCCCACGCCGTGTTCCCGGGTAAAGACTTTGCGAATATCAAAGGCGCGGACATTAAACAAGGCACGCTCAACGGCGTGCCCGCAGTGATGCCGGGGATGTGGGGCGATCATCTGGGCGTGGTGGATCTGGTGCTCAACAACGACAGCGGATCGTGGAAAGTCACCGGCAGTAAAGCCGAGGCGCGCCCGATCTATGACAACGCGGCGAAAAAATCGCTGGCACCGGAAGAGAAGGCGCTGGTGAAAGTGCTGGCCCACGACCATGACGCCACCCGTGAATTTGTCAGCAAACCCATCGGCAAATCAGCCGATAATATGTACAGCTATCTGGCGCTTGTTCAGGACGATCCTACCGTGCAGGTGGTGAACAACGCCCAGCGCGCCTACGTCGAGAAATATATTCAGGGCGACCCGGATCTCGCGAATCTGCCGGTTCTTTCCGCCGCCGCGCCGTTCAAAGTGGGCGGGCGTAAAAACGATCCCGCGAGCTTCGTCGAGGTTGAAAAGGGCCAGCTGACCTTCCGCAACGCCGCCGATTTATACCTCTATCCGAACACGCTGGTCGTGGTGAAGGCGAGCGGAAAAGAGGTGAAAGAGTGGCTGGAATGCTCCGCCGGGCAGTTCAACCAGATTGATGTCAACAGCAGCAGGCCGCAGCCGCTCATCAATTGGGACGGCTTCCGCACCTACAACTTCGACGTTATCGACGGGGTGGACTACCAGATTGATGTCTCACAGCCTGCGCGCTACGACGGCGACTGCAAGCCTGCGAACCCGCAGTCTGAACGCATTAAAAACCTGACGTTTAAGGGCAAGCCAGTCGATCCGAACGCCACCTTCCTGGTCGCGACTAACAACTATCGCGCCTATGGCGGCACCTTCGCCGGAACGGGCGAAAAGCATATTGCCTTTGCGTCCCCGGATGAAAACCGCTCGGTGCTGGCAAACTGGATTAGCGCGCAGAAAGAGATCCACCCGGCGGCGGACAACAACTGGCGCCTGGCGCCGATTCACAGCGCGCAGCCGCTGGATATCCGCTTCGAAACTTCGCCGGGCGAGAAAGCCGCCGCGTTTATCAAGGAGAAGGCTCAGTATCCGATGAAAAATGTCGGCACGGACGAGATTGGCTTCTCTGTTTATCAAATTGATTTAACTAAATAACCTGTCGGATGACGCTGCGCTTATCAGACCTACGGCTGCATCAGGTTGATTTACCCTAGTGATGCTTCAGGCGTCCCGTTCGCGGGACGCCATCACCTGCGGCAAATTCCCCTCAATCCAGTCCGCCAGCGCGGCGACTTTTTCGGCCACCTCGCCACCGAGCGGCGTCAGGCTGTACTCCACGTGCGGCGGCACTACCGGGTACGATTTGCGGTTAACAAAGCCGTCCGCTTCCAGCCACTGTAGCGTTTGCGCCAGCATTTTTTCGCTCACGCCGCCCATTTTACGGCGCAGGTCGCTGAAACGGTGCGTACCGCCCTGAAGCGCTACCAGTATCAGCACGCCCCAGCGGCTGGTGACGTGTTTCAGCACGTCCCGCGAGGGGCATTTCTCGGCAAACAGGTTGCCGCTGCGCATCTGCTCGCTAAGCGTTGGCGCGCTTTCAACGATTTCGCTCATCTTATACTTACCTTTTTGTACGTACTTACTAAAAGTTAGTTAGGGTGCTAGTGTGGCACAACTAACCCAAAACAGTAAGGTGTTTACCATGATTGCGATTACCGGCGTTTCCGGCCAGCTTGGCCGTCAGGTTGTAGAAGAGCTGTTGAAAAGCGTGGAGGCAAACAGCGTGGTGGCGATTGTCCGCACGCCGGCCAAAGTGAGCGACTTAGCCGGGCGCGGCGTGCAGGTTCGCGCCGCTGACTACAACGATATATCGACTATGCAACAGGCGCTGGCGGGCGTCGAAAAGCTCCTGCTGGTCTCTTCCAGCGAAGTCGGACAGCGCGCCGTTCAGCACCGCAACGTGATTGACGCCGCGAAAGCCGCAGGCGTAAAACTCATCGCCTACACCAGCCTGCTGCACGCGGATACCTCTCCGCTTGGCCTGGCCGAAGAGCATGTGGCAACGGAAAAAATGCTTGAAGAGTCTGGCGTTCCTTTCGTGCTGCTGCGCAACGGCTGGTACACCGAAAACTATCTTGCCAGCGTTCCGGCTGCCCTGAAGCACGGCGTGTTTATTGGCAGCGCAGGGGCAGGAAAAATTGCCTCTGCCACGCGAGCTGACTATGCGGCAGCGGCGGCAAAAGTTCTGACGCTGGATAATCAGGCCGGGAAAACCTATGAGCTGGCGGGCGATCGCGGCTGGACGCTGGCGGAGCTGGCGGAAGAAGTCAGCAGGCAGAGCGGTAAAACCGTGGTTTATCAGAACCTCAGCGAAGCGGAATTCAAAGCGGCACTGCTGGGCGCGGGTTTACCGGAAGGTTTTGCGGCAATGCTCGCAAACTCAGACATCGGCGCATCCAAAGGCGGCCTGTTCGACGATAGCCACCAGCTCAGCCAGCTGACTGGTCGCCCCACAACCTCCCTTGCGGAAAGCGTTCGCAGCACGCTGTAATTGTTAACTATCCGTTAACGGCGGACATCCCTATACTTATGGGGTGTCCCCGCGGAGGTTTTCAGTGCAAGGCGTTCCCGAGCAGTTCATTGATGAGAAAGACAGCGCCCAGTTCCGGCATCTGCCGCAGCTGCCGGGCGTTGAGCTTTACCACGCCCACATCTCACGCTACGCCTTTGAACCCCACACCCACGAAGCCTTTGGCATCGGCACCGTCACCTGGGGAGCCGAGCGCTTCCGCTATCGCGGCGCACAGCACGTTGCCGCCCGGGGCTCTCTGGTGCTGATGAACCCGGACGAGCTGCATACCGGCGAAGCGGCGACGGAAGACGGCTGGCAGTACCGTATGATTTATCTTGAGCCTGAACTGCTGGAATCCGTCACCGGCGAGCGCCGCTGGTGGTTCAGCGATGCGGTCAACCATGATCCGCTGCGTTCGCATCAGGTAGGGCAGCTGATAAACGGCCTGTGGAGCGCCGACGACTCGCTGACCCAGCAGGGCCTGCTGCTCAATCTGATTGAGGCTTTTCGGCCTTACGCGCATCACCAGTCCGCCGGGCCGCTGGAGGCCTCGCACCGCTTCGAACGCATCCGCGAATACCTCCACGACAACTATATGCACCCGATAACGCTCGACGAACTGGCCGCCGTAGTTTCACTAAGCCCCTGGCATTTCCAGCGCCAGTTCAAAGCACACTTTCACGTCACGCCCCACCAGATGCTGATGGCTATTCGCCTGTGGTACGCAAAACAGTTTCTGACCAACGGCGTTCCCGCAGCGCAGGTTGCGGCCATGAGCGGCCTGACGGACCAGGCTCACCTGACCCGCGCTTTCGCCCAGCGTTATGGCATCACGCCCGTGCGCTACCAGAAACAGGTTTCCCGCTAGCTAAACCGCAATCTCATACAATACTCGCACCCGCCTCGCCCCTACACTGGCCGCAAAGAACTGACCGGAAGAGTAAAATGTTAACTGGCGTGCTGTATGCCCTGATGGCCGGGCTGATGTGGGGGCTGATTTTTGTCGGCCCGATTATCGTGCCGGACTACCCGGCCGCGCTGCAGTCTACCGGGCGCTACCTTGCGCTGGGGCTGATTGCTATCCCGCTGGCATGGCTCGGGCGGCAGCGCCTGCGCCAGCTTAGCGGCAGGGACTGGTTTACCGCGCTGAAGCTCTCTACCGTCGGGAACCTGATCTATTACGTCTGCCTGGCAAGCGCGATTCAGCGCACCGGTGCGCCCATTTCTACGATGATTATTGGCACCCTGCCGGTAGTGATCCCCGTGTTTGCCAATCTGCTCTACAGCAAGCGCGACGGAAAACTGCCGTGGCGACGGCTCGCCCCGGCTCTGGTAGTCATCGCTATTGGGCTGGTGATGGTCAATACCGCCGAACTGCGCCGTGGGGAGGTTGATTTCAGCTGGTGGCGATACGCCAGCGGTATCGGTCTGGCCTTTATTTCCGTCGTCTGCTGGGCATGGTATGCGCTGCGCAACGCCCGCTGGCTGCGGGAAAATCCAGATAAAAATCCGATGATGTGGGCCACCGCGCAGGGGCTGTCCACGCTACCTTTCTCGCTGCTGGGATACGTTGCCGTCTGCCTGTTTATGGCCCGCAGCAGCGCCGATTTTGCCCTGCCGTTTGGCCCGCGCCCGGAGGTGTTCGTCACGCTGATGCTGGCTATCGCCCTGCTCTGCTCCTGGCTGGGCAACCTGTGCTGGAACATCGCCTGCCAGCGCCTGCCGACGGTGATTGTCGGACCGCTTATCGTTTTTGAAACGCTGGCCGGGCTGGCCTATACCTTTATGCTGCGCCACAGCTGGCCCCCCCTGCTCACGCTGCTGGGCATTCTTTGTCTGGTTATCGGCGTGGTGCTGGCGGTCCTCACTAAGCCACAGAAAGTACAGATAAAAGAGGTAGCAGCCGCAGGGGAATAACGGCGCTACCCAAAAATAGGCATAGCCTCAGCCTAAAGATGCATTTAATATGCATCTTATATTCTACAAGATGAGGTACCGACCATGGCCTTCCGCGACCAACCCCTAGGTGAACTGGCATTAACCATTCCCCGCGCCTCCGCGCTGTTCCGCAAGCTGGACCTGGATTTTTGCTGCGGTGGCAGGCAGACGCTTGAGCGTGCCGCTGCCCGTAAAGAGCTGGATCTGGCAGCCATAGAGGCCGAGCTGGCGACTCTGGCTGAAGAACCCATCGACAAGGAGTGGCGAACCGCGCCGCTGCCGGAAATCATCGACCATATTGTGGTTCGCTACCACGACAGGCACCGCGAACAGCTGCCGGAGCTGATTCTACAGGCGACTAAGGTTGAGCGCGTGCATGCGGATAAACCGAACGTGCCGAAGGGGCTGGCGAAATATCTCACCATGCTGCATCAGGAGCTGAGCAGCCATATGATGAAGGAAGAGCAGATCCTGTTCCCGATGATTAAACAGGGCATGGGCGCTCAGGCTAACGGTCCGATTAGCGTCATGGAAAGCGAGCATGATGAGGCGGGAGAGCTGCTGGAGGTCATCAGGCACACCACCAATAACGTTACCCCGCCGCCGGAAGCGTGCACCACCTGGAAAGCGATGTATAACGGGATTAACGAGCTGATTGACGATCTGATGAATCACATCAGCCTCGAAAACAACGTGCTGTTCCCTCGGGCTCTGGCTGGGGAGTAGGCCTTAAAAATGGGCAATCCACACGGACTGCCCATTTTTTTTAGCATTTTAGCGCCGCAATAAACGATGCGCTGTTGCCAGCAACCGTCCCTTCGAACAGCAACGCCGTCCCTACCAGCACCGCATCAAACCCTGACTCAATTGCCCTGCCTGCATCCTGCGGCTTACGCAGGGCACTGGCGCTGACCAGCAGATCCGGGTGACAGGCCCGTGCGGCGCGATAAAGATCAAGGCTGCGCCCCACCGTTCCGTCATCGGTTTCACGCTGGCGAATATCCCGGTTACAGACTGCCAGAACACAGCCCGGCGGTAACAGCCAGTCGTCCAGCTGTGCCCTGGAATCTGCTTCAATAAAGGGGGTCAGCCCAATCTCCAGTGCGGATAAGGCGAGCTGTGTCAGCTCCTGACGGCGGAGGATCTGGGCGCTCAGCAAAACGGCGCTGGCACCCGCCGCCTGGCTTTCGCCCAGCTGTGCTTTACGGGTAATAAAGTCTTTGCGCAGAACGGGCACGTCCGTCTGGCTCGCTATCCGCTCAAGCAGCGCCAGGTTTCCCTTATGCCACCTGCCGGTTGTAACCGACAGGCAAGCTGCACCTGCTGCCAGGTAATCCCGGGCGATGTTTAAAGCCTCTCTCCCCCGAAGCAAATCGCCATGCTCAGGCGACCACGGCTTGATCTCGGCGATTAACGGCGTGGCCGATGCGCGTAATGCAGGAATAAAAGTGCTCACGCCCGCTCCCGTAGCTGCCGACAAAAATGTTGCGTGCGTTGCAAAACGCCTAACCCTTCACCGGAATGTAAAATTCTGCGGGCCAGTGAGATGCCCTTTGATAACGAGTCCACCCTCCCGGCGACTAACAGTGCCGCTCCGGCGTTGAGCGCCACGGCTTCCAGGGCTTCAGCTTCATCGTCACCTGCCAGCACTCGTTGCAGGCGAGCGGCGTTTTCGGACGGGCTGCCACCTGCCAGCGCCCGCAGAGCCGCGGTGTAAGCCTCTTTTCCAGCCTGACCAAATGTGTCGTTCCACTGCCTGTCCCCTTTGTGCTGCACCCACCAACAAACGTTATGCCCTGTGGGCAGCAGTTCATCGGCGCCAACACCTGCGTGCACAAACAGTACGTTGTCCTGCGTCAGTTCATGAGTCGCGCAGGCCAGAACGTTCATCAGTTCAGGGTTACTGACGCCCGTCACCTGGCCCTTCAGCTCAAACGGACATAACAGGGGCCCAAGTCTGTTAATAAATTGCCCCACCAGCCGGAAAGAAAGCGGCTGGCAGGCGAGCGCCAGCTTACGACACAGTGCCGGGTAGCGTGCGACGGGGGCAAAACCAATCCCCAGGGTTTGGATCATCTCTTCAAGCACAGCATCGTTACCGGGAACCCGAATGCCTAACCGGTCCAGGACATCCTGCGAACCACTCCTGCTGCTGTAAGCCCGTGAGCCGCTTTTCAGCACCGGAACGCCCGCAGCCGCCGTCACAAAAGCGGCGGTCGTGGAGATATTGAAGGTGTTAACTCCGCCTCCTGTCCCGACAATATTTACGGCGGCAAGGGCCGAGGGTAAACGGGTTTTCGGGTAAGCCTGCTGGACGTAGTGCAAAAACGACAGCACCAGATTCATGGATAGCGGCTGCGACGACATCACGCTTAGCACGGCCACAATCATCTGCGGCGAATGTTCGCCGCAATCAACCTGATGCCAGAATGCAATCATCTCCTCCATGTCCAGCGGCTGGTGATGCATCAACGCCGCGAGGAATGCATCATGGTTTGCCATGAGACTCTCCTTTCTCTTAAAGCCCCGGTTTTAATTTACCGTCGACAAACCGGGTGATAACGCCCAGCGTGCTGAACTGCTCGACGTTCAGCTCTTCCGGCTGGATGACGATGTCGAAGTCGCTCTCAAGCCAGGCCACCAGTTTCAGCACGCCCAGACTGTCGATAATGCCGAAATCCACGAGGTTCATGTTTTCGTCAAACTCATCGGCTTTGATATCCGGCGCAAACTCTTCGCTCAGAAAACGCGCAACGATAGCCTTGATGTTCATTGTTTTTCTCCTTGTTTCTCGGGCCATACGGGGTGTCGGCCCTGATTGTCTTCCTGTGCGCCAAACCGTTTAATCACAGCATGGCGACTCAATTTACCGTTGGCATTTTTCGGCAGCGGCTGGCTTTGCAGATGGTAGCGACGCGGCAAAGCGTAGGCCGGCAGCTGCTGCATAAGGTGCTGGCGCAGCGCCAAAGCGCTGTGTTCACCCAGCCCCTGCGCCGCCAGCTCAAGCTGACGTTCGCCATTGCGCTCAGCGACAAATGCCACGCACTCTTCAAGCCAGCCACAGCGCAATGCATTCTGTTCAACGTCCTGTAAATCAACGCGGTAACCGTTCAGTTTGACGATATCGTCACAGCGCCCCAGGAAGTGGAATACGCCCTCCGCATCTTTGCGTACCCGGTCACGGGTGCGGAAAAAACGTTTACCTTCAAAGTGACGAAATGCCTGCTCCGTCAGCGCCGGGTCGCCATACCCTTCCATCAGCGTCGGGCAGTGCACCCATAATTCTCCGCCCTCTTCCGGCACAACAGCCTCAAGCTGTTCGTCCAGCAGCCGCCAGTCGGTATAGGCCAGCGGATAACCCAGCGGCACGGTTTCAGACTCAAGATTTTGCGGGCAGGGATAACAGAAGGTGTCGTTGGTTTCGCTGCTGCCATAGATGTTGTAAAACGCCGCGCTGGGAAATAGCTTTCGCAGACGTTCAAGCTGCGCGCCCGGCATCGGCTCACCGGCAAACAGCACCGCACGCATATCGGGATAAACGGCTTTGTCGTCTGCACCCAGCAGCAGGCGTAAAGATGTCGGCGTGGAATGCCAGAGTGTTGCCCGCTGCTGTCGGCAAATCTGCCCGATGCGCGGGCCGTTTGCGGCATCTTCTTCACGGGTCAGCAGCAACGTGGCGCCGCAGCGGAAGATGCTAAAAAGATCGAGGAAGGTCAGGTCGAACGCCAGCGGGGAGTGATTTAACAGACGGTCGTCACGCCCTGGCGCGAAGGTGTCGCGTACCCAACGGCTAAACGCTTCGATTTGTGCCGCGCCAATACGCACCGACTTTGGCAGCCCCGTCGAACCGGAGGTGTGTAAGATTGCCGCCAGCGGCTGGTTTATGGGTTGATGACTGTTGTTCTGATGCTCAGCTAAGTCATGAATATTGATCAGAGGTATGCCCAGAGCAGCCGCAGGCGGACGCAAGGTGGCTACGTTGTTTTCGTCGGTCACCAGCACCGCAGGCTTCAGCACTGCAAGCACAGCCTGTAAGCGTTCTGGGGGATAAGAAGCATCCAGGGGGGCATAACAACCGCCGCGGCTCAGCACAGCCAGTACGGCCTGCACGGCGGGAATGCTTTTTTTCATCACCAGCGCACACACCGGGTTTTCTACCGTTAGCGGTGGCAGAACCTCTGCCAGTTTCCTGACGCCGTTAGCCAGCTGCCGATAGTTATAAGCCTTGTCGTCACAACGAAGAGCAAGCGCTTCGGGATCCCGCGCATTCAGCACCCAGTCAGCAAGATGCCAGGGGAAGATATCGGCCATCATCATAACCCCAGCATTGCCGCAAGGCGGTTGCGTTGAATGTCCGAAGTGCCGGAATAAATCACCCCTCCTACCGCGTCGCGCAGCTGTTTCTCAATACCCATTTCAGCCATATAGCCGGAGCCGCCAAACAGGGTGACGGCATCTAAGGCCGTTGCGACATTGCTTTCGCTGATAATCAGCTTCGCCGCCGCAAGATCGGCGGCGGCATTTTTCCCGTGATGCAGCGATTCGGCCGCCCGCATCAGCCAGTAATGCGCCGTTTCCACTTGCAGATGCATATTGACCAGACGATGGGATATCGCCTGGTTCTTACCAATTGGTTCGCCAAACTGCATTCTGGTTTTTGCCTGTGCGAGGCACTGCGCCAGACGGCGTTTCATCTCCCCGACCTGGCAGGCGAATACGCAAAGCACCTCCCATTTCATCACGAAGTCCATAATGGCAAACCCCATCCCCGGCTTCCCTAACAGGTATTCATCGGGGATGTAGACGTCAGTGAGATACAGATCGCTCAGGGGTGAGGTTTTCAGCCCCATTTTGTGACCGGCTGGACCCACTAATACCCCCTCGCTTTGGGTATCAACGAGGAAGGTGCTAAAGCCGCCCAGCGTGCCGCGAGTGCGGTCAGTGCAGGCGTAAACCACAACGTAATCCGCAATCGGGCCGTTGGAGACAAAAATCTTGCTGCCATTTAGCCGCCAGCCCTCACCGTCACGCACCGCCGTGGTTTGCATCGCGAAGGCATCAGAACCGCTTTCTGCTTCGGTGATGGCGTGGGCCCCGATACGCTCACCGCTAATGAATTTCGCCAGGTGGCTGGCGCGTAACCTTGCCGAACCAAAGCGTTCAACGGGCAGGCAGGTGCTGCACAGATGCGTACACAGCGCAAAACCCAGGCCGCCATCATGGCAAAGCTCGCCAAAATGCACGAGAAAGCGGGCCGCCTGCACAGCGTCCAGCCCTAATCCTCCGGCGGCAGAACTGTTAAGCAGGCCGGTCAAGCCGCACTCTTTGAGGATTGCCCAGCGATCGTGGCTAAAACTCCCTTTTATATCGTCTGCCTGCCATCCTTTATTGATTGACGACTCCCAGTAATCGATGCCTGCCAACAAAGCGTCAAAGAGATCCTCTGTCATTGATGTATTCATCCGTAAGCTCTTACTCCTGCGGAGGGAGGTGGGGTTCCCTCGGGTACTGAGAAAAGATCAGGCTGCCGTTTAAGCCGCCGAATCCCAAAGAATTGCTCATCACCGTTTGCACGCTGACCGGCAGCGGCTGCTGGCAGCCGGGCAGGCGGAAATTCATTTCCGGCATGGGCGTCTGGCAGGTGCTCATTGGGGGGACGCGCTGTTCGAGCAGTATCTTCACGGAGAGCACGGCCTCCAGCGCTCCTGCGCTTCCCAGCAAATGGCCGGTGCCACTTTTGGTTGAACTGACAACGATGCTATTTGCCTCCTCGCCGAACACCTGCTGCATTGCCAGCAGCTCATTGCGGTCGTTAGCTGGCGTTCCTGTGCCGTGACAATTGATGTAGCCAGGCGTTTCCCCCTGCGCTTCGGCCAGCGCCTGGCGCATGGCGCGTACCAGCCCGTCTGGAATAGGGGCCGTGAGATGGTGGCCATCCGCGGCAAGCCCACAGCCCCGAAACAGTGCCAGGGGCGCTGCTCCACGAGCTAACGCGTGATCCAGGTCTTCGAGCACCATCATGGCCGCCCCGTCCCCCATCACCATGCCTTTGCGCTGGACATCAAAGGGCCGACAGGCATCAGAGGCAATCGCACGCAGCGAATTAAAACCTGCAAAATCTGCCTCCCGGATTTGATCGCACCCGCCTACCAGCATCAGCGGCACATCCCCCTGGCGGACGCGCTCAAAAGCGTGGCTGAACGCTGCCACGCTGCTGATGCAGGCGCAGGAGAATGCGCTCACCGGCCCGCCAATCTGCAGCAAAGATGTGAGCAATTGCGTTGCGCCCGACAGCGCCGCGTACCGGGCATCTTTTTTTTGCCCGCTAAGGGCAAAGCTGTCCATTGTGCCGCCGCTGGTGGTCGCTATGCACAGCCCCATTTGCGCGCTGTCGCCAGGGGTAAGATTTGCCTGTTGTAGTGCTTCTTGCGCAGCCAGCCAGCCATAACCTGCGCAGGGATTCCGGCGATAGGTGTCTTCGTCTATCGGCCAGCGTGCTGCCAGCGTGGTGTGCCAAAGCCGCTGAGGATCAAGGGTATAGACCTGCTGTGTGCGATAAGGCGCGGCGTTGAAATGTTTGGGGCTTGCCGGTAGCGCGCCACCGGCTAACAAATGTTGCCAAAGAGCAGGCAGGCCAGTGGCATCTCTGGTGAGTGCACCAAGCCCGGTTACGGCAACCGTTTTAGCGCTCATGATTTCCCCCTGCCGTCTGCGCAAAGCGCAGATGAATCATCCCGCCGCCCTTTTCCGTGAAGGTATGCAGCAGCCAGTGTTCGATATTGTCCGGGCGAGCCCCTGCCAGGGATGCAAGTTGACAGACGGTTGCCGCGCCCATCAGCTGTGGGAGAGGGCTGGTCGGGTAACGCTCGTGTGGGGATGAATAGCCTTCACAAACCTGCTGCATCAGCTGCTGAGCAACAGGATGTAAAGTACTGCTGGCATGAATTGCACATTCGTTGTGCGGAATATGAAAGCGCTGCAGGGCTTGCTGGCATTGTGAGAGAACCTTCTTCTGGTCGCCAGACAAAGGCACTACGCAGGACAGTTCAGCTAATATCGGCGCACCGCGCCCGTGCGCGCTACGCTGGGTTTCGAGCATCACAATGCTCAGGCTGTCGCTGAAATAAGATCTGGCGTCCAGATGCTGCACATGTGCCTGCAGTAACGGGGAGTATTGTTCATAACCAACGACCAGAACCCGCTCGCAACGCCTCGCCTGCAACCAGTCACAGGCCATGATCAGCGCATCCAGTGAGGCGAGTTCCCCGGAAACCGCCGCCGCCGCGGGTCCATGTAATTTGAAAGCAATACTGACGGCAGAAAGGGGGAAGCTATGGGTTGCTTTAGCAAACTCAATGGCATCAATACCGCGCGGGCCTTTCTCCCGCAGGGTTGCCAGAATTTCCTGAGTCACCCCCATGCATCCGTAATAAGCCCCGGAAACCAGCCCCGTCTCGTTACCGAACGCCTCTGTCGGGGAGAGTAATGCACGCTCGAACATTTCTTCGCATAAGCCGCATAGCAGCGCAGAAAGAGGGGTTTGACGTTTTAGCGTCGTCGCCAGCTGAACGTCAGAAAAAGTCATTACCGGCCTATTTGCATCTCCTTCTTCGCGCAAGAACTTATGTTCCGGCTGCATGGTTGCCGTACCGGTAATCACTAATTTTTCCATCATGACCCCAACCGTTAATTTTAAATCGCGGCAACGTTAATATCGATGACAAGCAGAGCGGCCAGTATAATGATAATAAACATCACCATGTATTCATTTGTATACCCAACTATCACAAAGAGTCAGAATTAAAGACTTAATGCGGCGGAGCGTATTACTTATACCAATAAAACAAAATGCGAATAATATATATCCGCACAAGTCCCCCCCTGGCCATCCTAAATATCCCGTAAATAAATCACGAAAAATAACAAACAATCACAAAGGGTTTACATTTAGCACAGTTAGCGCTGAGGATGTTTATTGGAAACCAACAGGAAATGACAAAAACAACATGCAAAACAATAGAATACCGGCAACCCCATACAAAGGGGTGATATTTTTTACTATATATCATCACTGAGCATTCATTGCTTTAGCTACGGCGGCGCTTTCTAATAACCCTACCTGTTCAGGAATAAGGACGTTTATATGAATGACCTCTCGCAGCCAGCAATAAAATTGCCCATTGCGCCGCAAAAGTATGTTGATGAAAACATTGCCGTGTTTCGCGGCGTGGTTAAGAAATATAATATGGATGGTTATCAGTTCACCGCAATAAAAGATGCAAACTGCGCTATTCCTCGCGGCGAGATAACCTATGTTTATGGCCCTTCGGGCAGCGGAAAAACCACCTTCCTGAATATGCTCAGTATGCTCGATAAACCCGATGCGGGAGAGATAAGCCTGTTAGGCAAAGATGTGCTGACGATGAGCGATAACGAAGCTGCCGATTTTCGCTCACGGCATATAGGGTTTATCTTCCAGTCATTCAATCTTATACCGGTGCTTTCGGTCAGGGAAAATGTTGAATTTCCTCTACTGCGCCATGGGTTATCCCGCAAAGAGCGCCGCGAAAAGGCGGAGCACTACCTGGAAGCCGTGGGACTCAAAGATTATCTTGGCCGCCGCTTAGGGGCTATCAGCGGCGGGCAGCGTCAGCGTGTGGCGATTGCCCGTGCGCTGGTGACAACGCCTTCATTAGTTATTGCTGATGAACCAACAGCAAATCTGGACTCCGCAACGTCGGATGAAATTATGAACCTGATGCTGGAGATGCGTCGCAAATTTGATACCAGCTTCGTTATCTGTACCCACAACGAAAATCTACTCAGGGACACCGGGCGCTTAATCCATATCGTGGACGGCGAACTGCAGGATATTGGAGGTCTGCAATGATCTGGTCAATTGCACTGCGTAATTTACTTAAAAATGGTCGCCGCTCGGTAATCACCATCATGTCTATCGGCATTGGTGGGTTAGCGATGATGCTTTTTGGCGGTTTTGTCACCTCTATTTATTTTGGCGTGCAGACCAGCATGATTCAGGAGCAGGGTCAGCTGCAAATATACCAGCAGGGATATTTAAAATATGGTGCCGCTGATCCTGATAACTACACGATAGGCAACTACCAGGCCGTTACCGATTTGTTGTTAAAAGACCCGGAGTTGAAGCAGCAAATTTCAGTTATTACCCCGCAAATTTATCTTGCCGGTATTGCCGGTGTGGTTGCTACCGATAACAGTAAAACCTTTATTGGCCGCGGTATTCGCCCGGCCGACCTGGACAAAATGCGCAACTGGGATGGCTGGCATGTCAACGTCAGTACTCCCCCTACCGGGCTTGATCAGGACGAACGCGATGGCGCAGTCGTCGGCATTGGCATGGCGCGTTTACTGGGGTTATGTAAGCCCCTCAATATTACGAAATGCGAAGACCCGCCGACATTAACCAAAGTTATTTCCGACGAACAGGTAGATATGAGCGGCCTGCTCTCCGCTGAGGACACCGCGCAGCTTAGCCAGCAGGCAAATAATGATAAAGGCCCGCAGGTTAATCTGCTTGCAGCCACATCTGAAGGCGTGCCGAATATCGTCAGCGTGCATGTCAAAAAAGCACAGTCCCAGGCGCAACGTTCGCTGGATGATGCCTTTGTCATGCTAAATTTCGATTTGGCACGCGAACTGCTGTATGACAACGAACCACGCGCCACTACGCTGTTAATTCAGTTAAACAATCCTGACCTGGTTGAACAGGTCAGGCAGCGTATTCAGCAGAAGCTGAATGCCAGCGGTATGAAACTGGAAGTCTTCCGCTTTAACGAAGTCGACCCCTCCTTCGACCGTATCTTCGCCATGTTTACGTTCATCTTTGGCGTGGTCTCCGTTTTCCTCGGCATCGTTATCATTTTCACCATCGCCAACACCATTAATCTGACGGTGATGGAGCGCGTAGGGGAGATCGGTACGATTCGCGCAATGGGCTTCCGCCGCAGCTTCATTATGCGGATGTTTATCTCTGAAAGTGCGCTGATGGGCCTGTTTGGCACGCTCTTCGCCCTGATTCTGACCCTGGTTATTAGCACGATTATCAACAGTATGCATCTGGGCTGGACTCCGCCGAGCAACGCCACCCCCATCACTATCGATCTGATGATCCTCAAAAATCCAAAACTGGTGCTTGGCATCATGGGATTCCTGTTCGTGCTTTCCGTGCTGGCTGCCATTCTGCCGACCTTCAAAGCATCCCGCATGAACATTATTTCAGCCATACATCATGTCTGACGACCGGAGGCTCCTGATGCAAACAACATGGTTATTGCCGCTGCGTATGCTCTGTCTGCTGGGGGCGTTCTGCGCCCTGCCGGCACAGGCCGATCGGGCTTTCGATATCCTGGCGCGTTCAGATGCGATCCGTAATCCACAAGAGTCATTCGTGGTGAATGTTTCGCTCAAGCAATACGAAGCCAACAAGCTCACTGATGAAAATCAGGTCACGACGCATTCACGGCAGAATAAAAACGGCCAGTTTTTGACGATTGTGCATATCGACAAGCCGACGAATGACCGTGGCAAGCTATTGCTGCGTAACGACAATATTCTCTGGTTTTACGATCCGAAATCCAAAGCATCGGTTCGCATGTCGCCACGCCAGCGCCTGCTGGGCAATGCATCCAATGGCGATGTCATCACCTCCAACTTCACGCTGGATTACCATGCCGTGCTCAAAGGCGAGGAAACAATCACCGATGGTGAACGGCAGCAGCGGCCGGCCTGGAAGCTGGAGCTGAGTTCAATCAGTGAGTTTGCGCCCTACAAGCGCGTCGAACTGTGGGTAGATAAAGAGAACGATCGTCCGCTGAAAGGTAAGTTTTACGGCAACAGCGGCAAGCTCTTAAAAGTTGCCTGGTACCGCAACTGGCAGACGGTTTTTGAGCGCGTACGCCCAACTGAAGTGGTGATTGGCGACGGTTTTAATCCTAATAAAGTCACGCTGATGCAGATGAGCCAGTACCGCCAGAAAGACCTGCCGCTGTCATGGTTTAACAAAGAGTGGCTGTCACACTTTACCTCTCAGGGGGAAAGGTGAAACACGCAAGTCTGCCACTCTATCTCGCGGCCTCTCTTTGCAGCCCGGCGCTACAGGCAGAGGATTTGGTTCCTGATTTACCTGACTCTGCGCAGGACTCCCTCTCCCCGGCGGCGGCACCGCCGCTGGGGCGTTTTAGCCTCGAGTTAAAAGGCCAGGGAATAGCTGACTGGCGCAAGCATGATTCGGGGGTGGCTTCCGGGCGTGTTTCCGCACGCCTGACCGGTGCGCAGGAGCTGACCGAAGCGTTAGGTATTGAGGTGGACACCCGCCTGCGCAGCCAGGTCAACAGCCGGGAAAGTTACCAGATTGAACAGGATTCTCGCCTGGATGTGCAGTCACTGGCTTTTACCTGGAGCGCCATCCCCTCATGGCGCTGGATAGCCGGGCGAACCAATATCCGCAACGGTGTTGCCAGCGGATTTAACCCTACGGACTGGTTCAAAGAAAACAGCCAGGTGATTATCGAAAGTCTGGACACCGCGGACAGGCGGGAAGATCGCCTGGGCGTGGTGGCGATAGAAGGCGTCTGGCTAACTGCGCAGAGCATTCTTAGCTTCGGCTACCGGCCCGATTTACATGCTAAGCCGCAAACCGCTGCGGGCAACGCCGAGGTTGTTGGGCTGGGGCTGGATCGCACCAATAATCAGGATGCGCTGTTCGTGAAATACGCCCCTTCACCGGCGTCATGGGACAATGTGTCCCTCACTCTTAGCTCGCTGTATCTGCGCGATCGGCCCGGCCTTGGTGCGGAGCTGAGCATGGCGATGAGTGACAATGTGGTGTTGTACAGTGAATGGTTTGGTCAACAACGCCAAAGCCTTGCTGATGAAGCCATGACACCCGATCGCGATAATCAGCGCTGGTATAACCAGCTGGCGCTGGGGGGAACCTGGTCTGCCCCGGAAGTCATGGTCAACGATGAAGATCTGGCGCTCAGCCTGGAGTATCACTTCAACGAAGCGGGCCTCAAGCAGCATCAGCTTGATGCCTGGAGCAAAGCCATCCGGTCAGGAAATCCACAGGCAGGCAGCATAGCCGCCCTTGCCAACGTGAAGCAGGAGCCTCTGGCCACCCATCAGGCATTTACGCGGCTGGCATGGAATGACTTCTGGGCCGACAACGATCTCTCTTTGATAACCACCGTGACGCCGATGGATGGCAGCGGCTTTACCCAGCTGGCTCTCAGCATTCCTGCGACCACAGAATTACGTCTCGATCTCAAGGGATATCACTACTTCGGTGCAACCGACACCCTCTATGGTAGCAGCGGTTACAAAGACGGCGTGATGATCTCCTTTATCTACACACTTTGATTACCAGGGGGCACAGTGGAAACATTATTGATTGATGATGATATTGAGTTTTCCGAGCTGCTTCGCCAGCATATGGCGCTCTACAGCATCAACCTGACGCTAAGTCATACCCCTTCTCAGGCGCTGGCATTGCTTGACCAACAGCGTTTCGACGTCATTTTACTGGATATTATGCTGCCGGAAATGAACGGGTTTGAGCTGTGCCAACTGATACGCAATCAGTCACATTTAAATCAGTATTCACCGTTGATTATGCTCACGGCGCGCAATGAGACGGTCAACATGATAGTCGGACTGGAAACCGGGGCCGATGATTATGTCGCCAAACCTTTTGAACCTCGCGAACTCATCGCCCGAATTTATGCCGTTCAGCGCCGTATTCGTATCACCAGTACGTCTCTGGAAGGCAAAGAAAAAAGCGTGGTGCTGGGTCGCCATATCCTGTCGGTCAACTCCTCTCAGGTGCGGGTAACTGTTAACGAACAGATGTTAAATCTGACGTCAAGCGAGGTTGATCTTCTGGCGCGCCTGATAGAAACGCCCGGTGAAATATGCCTGCGCGCCGAACTTGAAAGCCACCTTTCCTCCACTCAGGGGCATAATTACCGCAGCCTGGACGCATTAATTTATCGGATTCGCGGCAAGATTCGTGGAATTACCGGGGACGAAGAGTTCATTATTACCATTCGTGCGCACGGATATATGCTGAACGGCGTGCCCAACCAGGAAATAATCACAAAGGATTGTAGTAATGATTAAATGGCTTTCGTCTCGCACTGTCTTTTCGATGCTGCTATTAAATACCGTTATCTCAACCTGCGTGCTGGTTGTCGTGCTGGTATTTTCATTACAGCGCGTGGCCGACGAGCATCCGCGCCGTTACCTTTCTAAAACGCTTTTCGCCAATTTGGTTGCCGATAAAACCCCAGAGCAGCTGGCTAATATGCAGGTGGATGGCATCCCACTGAAAGTGATCCCCGCAGCCGAAATGTATAGCGATGCGAATAAAGACTATTTGCAGCTTTTAACCATGGCGCAGCGTGATGCCGATGGCATCGCCATGATAGCCAATGGCGATCATTACATTGCTGCGGCTTATAACAGTGATGAATTTATCGTGCTGCCGCAGTTTGGCCGTTCACTGTCCTCGCAGGCGCTGCATCTTATTGGCGGTGTGGTTATCGCGGTTATTCTGGTGCTGCTGATTAACTTCTACACCATTCACCTGCTGACGCGGCCGTTTATCGAATTAAGACGTGGTGTGCGGCACGCGGATAAAGGCGATCTTAATTATCGAATTCCCCTCGACCGTACCTACGGCGAATACCGCACCCTTGCCGATAGCTTTAACAATATGCTCGCGCGTTTATGCCACATTCACGAAGCTCGTCGTCATATGCTTCTGGCTATCCCGCATGAAGTGCGTACGCCGCTGGCTCGTTTGAAAGTTCGCAAAGATCTCATCACCGATGAGGCGCTACGCCTGGGGATCCTCAACGATATTGTCAATGTTGAACGTATTCTGGATGCGATTCTCTATACCGAAAAAAATCAGTCAGGCGAGGGCGATATCCCCTTGCACCGCATCGCGCTGGTGCGCTTTTTCAATGAAATTGCCGAAGAATATCGCCACGGCAAGAGTGAGATTTTAGTCAGCATAAATACCCAGCGCCCATGCTTTTACAGCCACCCGGTCATGATGGCCGTGTTAATGCGCAATCTTATTGGTAATGCGGTGTTCTATGGACAGTCGCGCCCGGTAACGATAAGCGTGAGCGAAGTGGATGAAGCGTTAGTGATTGAAGTCTCAGACCAGGGAATCGGCATTGCCGCTGACCAGCTGCCGTTTATGACAGAACCGTTCTGGCGCGCGGACCCATCGCGTCAACGTGAATCCGGGGGGTATGGGCTTGGCCTGTATATCTGTAAAACCATTGTCGATGGTCTGCATGGTGAGCTGACGATCGACAGCGTTGAGGGGCAAGGCACCACCATTCGAATTTCGTTGCTTAACGCTTTTACTAAGCCTGAATTTCAGGGGGAATAATGCATTCTGATACCCAATGTCTTACTGCTACGCCCTTTTTAGATTTTGATTCGCCCATCGTGCAGGCTTTCGTGGCACAGGCTTTACCGGAAGAGGCCGACGATAAACGCAGCCAGGCTATCGCGTTATATTATGCCGTGCGCGATAGCATTCTTTACGATGTCTATGACGCCCCGATGGACGCCGAGGGTTTGCGCGCCAGCAGCGTTTTGCTTTCTGGTAGCGGCATGTGCATTCACAAATCTGTGGTTTACTGCGCCGCACTGCGGATGATTGGCGTGCCCGCCAGGCTGTGGTTTGCGGATGTACGAAATCACCTCAGCTCTGCCCGCCTGCGGGAATATGTCGGCGGGGACACTTTCCATTTCCACTGCCTGGTCGAAATGAATCTGGACGGGGAAAACTGGATCAAAGCAACGCCGGTTTTTAACCGCCAGCTATGTTTGCTGTATAAAATGGCGCCGCTGGATTTTGACGGCTTCCAGGACAGCATCCACCACCCTTTCGATCGCTCCGGCAATAAATACATGGAGTTCGTCAGGCAGCACGGCAGCTTTGACGATTTGCCTTATGAGTGGCTGATGCACGGACTGCGTGAACAACATCCTAAAATGTTCAACGCTGAACGGCAGAACTTTCGCCAAAATTCGCTTATCCGGGACGCGTGGAGTGAATAAGCGTGCCCCGACCAGCCGGTCGGGGCACTGATTTACTGCGCCAGATACTGCCGTAAACGTCTGGCAGCAAGCTCTGCGGAATGCAGACACCCTTCCATGGTATGCCCCTCCAGATAATCGCCCGCTATCTCCAGCCCGCCGATGGTCTCCACGCCGGCAAGCAGCGTTGATTTAACCCGGGAAAAATAGGGCGCATAGGCGCATATACCGCCCATATGGCGAGTTACGCAGGCTTTGACCCTGTTACCGGTGATGGGTAAATAACGGGAGAACTCCGCCTCTGCCAGTGAGATTAGCTCGTCGTCCGGCAAATGCAGCACTTTGCGCGCCTCGGCCCCTGACAGGGTAAAGCGCACCTGTTCCGGGTGATAAAGACGGTTTGCAGAACAGTGGCCCAGAACGGAACCGGGATCGAACATGATCGAATTGATGCCGTCACGGAACACCGGCTTATCGTAACTGGCGTTGATCATCGCCAGCGGGAAATAGCGAATTTCTTCGCAGGCCTGCTGTGCCGCCGCGGGTAGATCCACCAGCCGTTTAAAAACGTGGGCAGGAACGGCGGAAATAACCGCGTCCGTTGCTATTGTTTGTACGCCTTCCCCGGTGTCAATCTCAAGGCCGGTAACTTTCCCGTCAGCGATCGCAATGCGCTTCACGCTTTCGCCAAAACGAATCTGCTTATTGCGCGCCAGTGCCTGATGAAAACGTTGTATGCCGCCCCGAACGGCAAAATGCCGCCCTTTGCCGAACCCGGAAGTGAACAGCATCAGCAGCGAAGGATAAACTTCGCCGGGTTCGGCCGCGCCCATGATTATCGTAAACATGCGTATTGGCCCGGCCAGTAGCGAAGGAGCAAAGTGCCCGGCCACGGGTTTATGATCCCAACGCTTTTCGACCTCTTCGATTAAGCCATTACTGTGGTTAAGCTCATCCGCATGTTTACGCGAATAGCTCAGAAAGTTTTTCAGCTGTAGAGAGCCGCGAATACCAAGCCGCAAACCAAGGCGTAAGTCACCTTTTAGGGTGCGGCTTTTATCCATTTTTAGCAGCTGGTTGTTCAGCACCAGATGAAAATCAGGATGCTGGGGGTCAAACTCGCCGATCCCAAACGAAGTGAGCAAGGCGTTGAAGCGAGTCCATTGCGATGAGAAGTTTTTGCCACCGACTTCAAACAGAATATCGCCCTCCATCCTGCCAGCCGCCCGCCCCCCGACTCCTTCTGACGCTTCATGGATAACACATTCAATTCCCCGCTCTGCCAGGTAATGCGCGGCCCCCAGCCCGGAGACCCCCGCGCCAATAATATGTACGGTTTTCATACTCCTTTTTCCCTTAGCTCCATTTTATTTCTGGCACGCCGGACCCGGCCGGAATGCATTTCACATCGGGCAAAACGCTGCCCGACGGCCCACAGATCGGCGCCGCGGGTAAAATGGCGGCCCATATCTTTATCCTGCCCGCTGTCGCTGGTCATCAGAAAGCTGCTGCCGGAATGTAACGGCAGCGTTTGCCTGAGGCTGACCCCCAGCAGGATGTCGCGCAGCCGGACTGACCCGGCATGATTCAGGCTGCGCTGCAGCTGCATAAAAGCTTCCAGCAAATAGAGAGGATGCATCTGTCCATAGCTGTCTGCCAGCCAGTTGTTCGGATGAGGAGGTAAAGCGTGACACTTGATTTCGCCCTGCGGTGAAACGCAGGGCGCTTCAATCATCACGTTCTCGTCCCGGACTTTATTAACCTGTGCTTTGGCGACCGGCTGCCCGGTTTGCAGAGGTAAATACGTCAGCGAGGTTGCGGGCAGCGGTGTAAAGACCCAATGCAGCACGGCGTGAACTTCCTGATGCTGGCTAATTGTGATGTCACATGCCCATCCTTCCCCCTGCGGCCGGCAACGCCCGCTGAGCACGACCGCGTCGTCAAACAGACAGTACTTACTGAAACTGGCATCCAGGGCAGCTGCTAACCATTGCCCATCGGGTAGCATTTCGAGAGCGAGCTGATGCCCCCCCTCCAGCAAAAGCAGCCCGGGAATATGGTCATGAGGGTGATCGAAGAAAAAGGGGTGCTGCCGGTCGAGGGTTAATTGCGCACTCGCTGTTCCTTGCGTCATGCGAACATCGTTAATCACGCGGTTTTCAGGTATCTGACGTAACATTGCCGTGTTGCTCATCATTCACTCCTTTTTAAATACCGGATGTAATTCTCCAGCGCCGCTTCCGGACATTCCTGTTGTGCCTGCGCCTGTGCTATCACTTCACATGCCCGACTGCCGATAATGGCAATATCCGCACCCTGTCGATAAGCCTGCGCAACATCTGACGGGCTTTTCAGGCCGAAGCCTAAAGCGACTGGCAGGCTGGTAAGTGTTTTCAGGCGGGCAATTTCGCGGTGTATTTGTGACGAATCGGAAGCGCTGCCTCCGGAGCGGCCAAAACGTGAAACCAGATAAATAAAACCGCCAGATTGCGCCAGAACCCGTAAACGAACCGGCTCAGGGCTGCTGAGATATAAAGTCCCCACCACTGGCAAACCTGACTCCAGCGCCGTGGCGTAAAACGCCTCCCTGGCGCGGGGTGGTAAACCGTGGGGTAGCACCGCCGCGGCACCGGCCTGTTTTAGCGCCCGCAGCACCGGGGCATTCCCTTCCCGGGCAAAAACATGGCTGTAATCCACCAGGGCAACGATATGCAGGGAGGACGAGAACTCCCTGATTAACGGCAGCAGATCCTGCCAGACCGTGCCCCGCGCCAGCGCCTTGCTGTGCGCGTTACGGACAACTTCGCCATCGGTGAACGCATTGGGAAAAGGGGCGCACAACTCAACGATCTCAACGCCGTTACGTACGCAGCAGGCCAATAAACGCCGGGTTTGTTCCAGTCCGCCATATCCCGCCATCAGCAGCAGGCATAGCGCCGGTGAATCTAACGGGGCCAGGGGGCGTAGTGACTCAGACATCAGCTTCTTCTCCTGCCCGCAGCGACTTGACCAGCCCGTACAGCGGGGTGCCAATGTACCCATCCTTGCGGGCGGCGCTGTCGATATCCAGTGCTTCAATACCTGCCATTTGTGCCAGGGAGCCAATAGAGGCTGCATGAATCCCTCCCGCAAGCCACAGCCTGCGTCCGGCAAGCTGCTCAACCATATTTTCTACCACCCTGACGGGTAGCGCCTGGCCAGTGCTGCCGATCTGCCGCTTATCGACAAATCTATCAATCAGATAAATATCCACTCCCGCGTCATCATAGGCGGTTAACCAGCGTAGCTCGGGACATTCCCCAGCATCGTTGACATGTAACGTCTTGATAATGCTTAAACCTTGCTGTCTGAGGCGCGCAACGTCCGTTGGGGAGGTAAATCCGTGTAGCTGCACCCATTTCACCCCACAGCGCTGCATCATTTCCCCAGGCGCAGGCCAGGATGGGCGGACGCAAACGACGACAGGCTTCGGCCCCCGGCAGGCCGCCGCCAGCTGGCACAACCGCGCATCGGGAAGTGAGCGAGGATGGTTTTCGATACCGCTCCACAACCCGACATAGCTGACCTGACAGTGATTGAGAATTTCTATTTCATCTAAGCGGGTCGCACCGCATATTTTTAATTCCATTCACCCTCCTTCCCTTTGCCCGCAGAAATAATAATCACTGGCGGCAAAGGCCATAATAGTCTTAACTTATTACTCAGAAAGCATACGCCTGCGACCTCCGTTGCAGTAACTTATTATCTGTATTTAGCGAATGAAAGATTACATTAAATCACACGAAAACGGCGCAATCTCCTGTCGGTCAAATCTCACACTCCAACAGCAATAATACTTTGTGATAAATAATAATAAATTATCGTTCTCTGGGTAATTATAAAATCATGCTGTTTGCATTTACATATTTAGCCATTTGTTCCGCACTGTAGATGTTGTTATTTTCAAGTTGCGCATCACCATCCAAAGTTTGGGTGGCATCTATTCTTAATTAAAAGGGATGATTGTCATGAATGGAAATAAAAAGCTGTTTGCCTCGATTTTGGCTACGGCAATGCTTATCGCATCACCTGGCTTCGCGGCAGAAAAAGGGGCAACCCCGCTGCCAGAGGCAAAAACATGTCACGACGTGCTGCTAGGCATTCAAAATCGTTACAACGGCTACGACAGCTGGCGAATGATTAAAATGACCATAACCGATGAAAATGAGAATGTTAAAACGCGTACTATCACCGCCACTCATTATAACAAAGGGATTAACCGCGTTTTGCGCAGCCGCGTATTAGAACCACAAGAGCTGAAAGATTCCGAAGCCTACGCGCTGGACTATTTCGTAGAGGGTAAATCCGATAAAGTCTGGCGCTATTTGCCTGACAGCAAAAAAGTACTGGATGTTCAGTCAAAAGATTTAAGCAGCCGCCTGTACGGTTCAGATATGAATATCGGTGAAATGTTAATTCGTCTGGCCCGAGATTACGACTGTAAAACGCTGGGTGAAGGTGTTTATCAGGGCCTGAGCGTTTATAAACTGTATGTGAGCCCCAATAATGAAGAGGAAATCATTCGTCTGGGCCTGCGGGACGGTGAAGTGTGGGTTGAGAAGGCAACCTTCCTGCCGGTTTACAGCGTCTTCAACGCTGATGCCCCTAACGAACAGCGCGTATTTGAAACCTATAACCAGCGCTGGGTAGATGGGGTGTTTGTTCCTGATCTATATAAAATTGCCACCCTGAAAGATGGCCGCACCGTGTCGCATTCTGTATTCCAGGTATACGGTGAACGCTATAACCTCGGCTTACCGGAAAGCTGGTATGACGTTAAAGATTTGGGCAACCTAAAATCAAGCTGGAGAGTGTATCGCTCGCCAGGCTTCCCCCTCAAAACACTGCCATAAAATTATTGCTATGGGCCATCACCCCACCCACGGCACGGACAGGCCGTGGGTTGTCCGCTCATTAATGATTAAGGATTGATAAAGCAATGTGGATAATTAATTTTATCGACCGCTCCATGACCGTGTTTCTCACCTGGGTATTTCAGCATCGACTTAAAAGCGCCCTGTTGCTAATCCTCGTGGCGGGAAGTTTTATTGGCTATGGCGTGCCGCAATTACACACTGATGGCCGTATAGAAGCGTTTATGTATCAGGACGATCCATCGCTTCTGAAATACCACGAATTACGCAAACAATTTGGCCAGGATAACAGAATTGTCGTTACCGTTACCGGCGATGATGTTTTCACCACTCCTTTCATTACAAAACTGTCGGCGCTCCATATAGCATTACAAAATCAGGTGCCTTACATCTCTGAAATATTCAGCCTGCATAATATTCCGTTCATTGAGTATGAAAAGGGAGGCGTCTATCTCGAAGAGTTAATGCGCAACGTGCTCCATGAAGGCAAAGATCCCCATATCCTTAAAGAGCGGGTTCTCTCTACGCCGCTGTATCAAAATTTTGTTATCGATAGGTCAGGTAAAACAGCCGCTATTATTATCGAGCCTTTCCGCTACGCCCCCAATAAACAAGACTGCGTGGCAGACCCGGCTAACGGTAAAACCTGCCCTTTTGCCACGCAGAAAAATATTAAACGTGAATTCCTCAGCTCAGCAGAATATGACGAGATGACGCTGAAGGTCGCTGAGATTACCCGCGACTTTTCTGGCCCAGGTTTTGTGATTCATACGGCGGGTGCGCCGATAGTCAGTTCCGAAATCGTACGTATTATTTCGCAGGATATGCCTCGATTTACGCTCGCCTGTATTCTGATTGCGTTAATTTCTATCGGCGTTATCTTCCGCAGCGTCATTATTGCTGCCGGGGCGCTGCTGGCTTTTATTTGTAGCATTCTGACCATGCTTGCGCTCATGGGGCTCTGCGGGGTCGCGATGACGCCGCCTACGCAGTTTTTAATCCCCATGGGATTGACGATGATGCTTTGTGTCTACGTCCACTTCATGCTTGCCAGCACCAACGCCTGTAAACCCGGGGTGCCGCGCATGTCGCTATTCAGCCACGCCATGAAGCACACCCATCACCCGATTTTATTCAGCATTCTGACCAGTGCCGATGGCCTGTTAGGTTTTTTAAGCTCAGATCTGGCGCCCATCGCCGCCCTCGGTATCTTTGGCATGGTGGTCACGCTCACCAGCTATTTCTTCGCCCTTTTCTGGGGAACTCAGGCCATTGCTGCTCTGCCTGAACGCTACACCAGCCATGAACGAACGCTTACGGCACGAACAAGCCGCGGCGTCATTGCCATCGGCAGCGTCGGGATTAACCATCCTCGCAAAACGGTGCTGGTCTTCGCTTTGGCTCTTGGTGGCGCCATTTGTTTACTCCCCAGCCTGCGTTTTTCCCATAACTCACTCAAATGGCTGGAGCCACATAATGTGGTGCGCCAGGCAACGGAATTTATCGACAGTCGCTTTAACGGCACGGTTAACCTTGAGCTGATCGTCACGCCGGCAAAAGGTTATGACTTCCGCAGCGAGCCTGTACTCAGAGCCGCCCAGCGCGCCGTTGAACGGGTCTACAAAGAAGTCGATATCCCCATCGGTCGGCATACCAGTCTGATTTCATTTATGGACGAGACAAATATGGCCATTCACGATGGGGACCCGGCACAACGCGTCATACCGCGCCAGCAGCAGATTTGGGAACAATTTTTCCTGCTGGAAGGTGAAGGTAACTCGACCATCATGCGTTATGTCAGCATCGACTATAGCCTGGGACGAATTACCTTCCTGGTGCCGTGGCTTGAAGCCATGCGCTACAGCGGTGTTTCAGAACAGGTGGCGATGATTTTCACCGAAGAGCTGGGGCAGCTTGGCAGCGTGAATGTCACCGGCCTGATTAATCTGCTGGCGAATACGTCGAAAGCGGTGCTGGACAACATGGTCAGCAGCTATCTGGTTACGCTCTCAATTATCGCTGTTCTGATGTGTTATTGCCTGCGCAGCTTCCAGTTAGGGTTGATCAGCATGATCGCTAACGTGCTGCCCTATGTGATGGTGCTTGGGATCATGGCGCTATTTGATATCCCGATGGACACATTCACCATACTTATCGGCGGGATACTGACAGGACTTATCGTCGATGAAACCCTGCATATGTTCTACACGTTCCGCTACTACTTATCTCTCTACCCTCAGCCGCAGGATGCGCTGCGCGCCACGCTCAAAGAGGTGGGCAACGCTCTGTTGATGACGTCAGTAGTGGTTACGCTCAGCTTCTCCGTGTTCCTGTTATCTTCGATGAGCAATATTCGCAGCTTTGGCAGCCTGATGATGGCCGGCGTGATCGTCGCCTTGCTGAGCGACATAATAATGATGCCTGCCCTGATGATGCTGTTGCCACAGCGTTTATACCAGGGAATAGTCGGGGGGCGTAATGAGCAACAGCTGGCGTGAGCACCCTAACTCACTGCGATCTTTTCTCGCAGGAATGCCCGTCGAGGCGCAAACAGCTTCACTGCCGCTCTCCACTATTGCCAGTGATTACGCGCGGCGCTTCGCCGGGCCACCAGCGTATGGCCGAACGCTCGCGGAGCCTGCGGTGCGTTACGAAGCAGATGGCTGCCCGTTGCCGGTTGTTATCGGTTGTTATGGTGATGAACCACGAGTCCGCCAAAAGCTTCCGAATCTGCCTGATAAGTTTACCGCTGCGGGCGTGCAGCAGCTGCTGACGCACGTTTTGCCAGCCAGACATATTGCCAATGATGAACTGCCCCCTTCCGGAAGCAACCTTCAGTGCCTGAGCGATCTGCCCATCCTCACCCACACCCCGAGGGATGCTGGCGCGTATATCACTCAAGGATTTCTCTACGCCGAAATGGGCGATATAACGGCATTTTCTGCTCACCGCCTATGGCTACTGGGGGAACGGCAGCTTGCCGTTTCCATTCTTTCCGGCCGCCAGCTGGCCGTAGCGCATCAGCAAAGCCTTGCTCGCGGTAAAGCTTTACCCCTCAGCATCAACATTGGCATTCCTCCGGCAGCGGCTATTGCGGCCTCGCTGAGTGGCAAAACTTTGCCCCCGTCAGTCAGCAAATTATCGCTGGCAGGTGCGCTGGCAGGCAGCCCAGTTCGTCTGGCTGATTGCAACAGCGTTGAAGCACGCTACCTCGCTGACAGCGAGATTGTGCTGGAAGGGACTTTGGGGCCGGACAGGGCAGATGAACGAGCCGTTGCCGATTACAGCATGCCAGAGTTTGTCGGCTATTCGGGTAAGGCGGGAAACAATCTGGTCGTTTTCAACCTTGAGAGTATGCGGGTCCGGCAAAATGCTTTTTACCCGGCGCTGATTGGCCCCGGGCGCGAACAATCTGTTCAGTTAGGTCTCGCAGGCGCGCTCAATGCCTTACTGGCTCTGCCGAAGACGTTAACCCGTGGCGTTGCTGATTTGCGTTACTCCCATGCCGGGGGCGGTATGCTGCTGCTGTACGTTGCACTGTTACCAGGCTGCAATTCAGATGAACACCTGCAGTCGCTGAGTAAAGCGCTGATTGAAGTGAACCCTTTTACAAAAATGGTGATTTTTGTCGACCGCGATATCAATTTACAGGCTGATGAGGATGTTTTGTGGGCGCTGGTGACACGTTGCAGGCTGGAACAAGACACGCATTTCCTGGCCCATTTCAGGGCGTTACAGATGGATCCTTCACAATCCGGCAAGCGCTGGCGTGACGGCCTGGCAGGAGCAGCACAGCGGATATGGATAAACGCCACCATACCCGCTGGTTTGCAGGATAGTTTCCGACGATCCTATAACGAGCTGGTATAGCCTACGACGGCGTAACCTCGGCTGCGCACGGTGCGGATAAAATCGCCCTGTGCTCCAGCCGAACGGATTTTATTGCGTAGCCGGTAAACCAAAGCCACTATTCCGCGCGAATAAATGGCATTACTGCCGTTGCAGCGTTGCAGTAGCTCTTCGCGGCTCAGTACTTCACTTGGGGTTTTGCTTAGGGCGAGCAGGATTTCAAATTCCATTGAGGTGACATCGAGCAGTCTCTCATTGACGAAGGCCTGAGCACGGGGAATATCTATGCGCAGCGTGTCGTTGTCTATTTTGAACAAAATCTCCTGGCTGCCTTTGACAGGGACAGAATGCGCGGTTTTGACTTCATTAAAACGGCGCCGCACGGCATTAATACGGGCTATTAATTCACGGGGTTCAAAAGGCTTACCAACATAATCATCCGCCCCGGTTTCAAGCCCCACAACGAGATCCACGAGTTCAGTGCGTGCGGAAAGCATAATTACCGGGATATCGCATAGCGATGGCCCCTGGTTACGAATCGTTCTGCACAACTCCAGGCCATTAATACGCGGTAACATGACATCCAGTAAAACCAAATCGTATCTTTGTGACTGAAGTCGTTCTAGTCCTTCCTCTGGCGAATGTGCGAAATCCAGATCTATTGCATACATTTGCAAAACTGGTTTCATCGTCTTACACAGTTCGACATCATCATCAATCATCAGAACTAACATACTAAACTCTCCCTGTACCAACGTAGACGGTTTTTCCCTCTACCAATTATCCAGCCAAATTCTTCCTTATTTCACATCATATACTCGCCAACTCTCAAGTTACAGGAGGTAGCGCACGCTTTCGTACCAGGCTGCGTCAAGTAAGATCCTTAAGGATGACCGTTTTTTCCTGACGCTAACGCGAATAATTTAAAGTATATACCCAACACCCTTCAAGCGCGGGGCTAACCGCCCGGAAATTTCTTAATTTTTGACGTTAACGATCCGACTATTTAAGGCAGTATGGTGATGAAAGCATGAATATGATACGCAAAAAAATAAAACCTATCATTTTACTAAATATAATAACTAAGATTATCTTTACTTATATTCTTTCTCAGCCTCTCCTGCATCAGGAATAAAAACCAAACAATATAAACCCCTTATCAATAAATAAAATCCCGACAAATAACCCCTAAACAAGCCAGATCATTGATTAATCCTCAATATAAATTCACTAAAGCTGAGCCAGTAACCTGGGTAATACATCTGCGACATCTGATAAAAGATAATAATCTGCGTAGCGTTTTATAATTGGTGCCTCAGGATCGTGATTAATTGCCACGATCACTTTGCTGTTGGTAATGCCCGCCACATGCTGGATGGCACCAGAAATGCCACAGGCTAAATAAATCTGCGGAGCAATCTGTTTTCCCGTCTGCCCCACCTGCGCCTGTTCGGTAAAATATCCGGCATCAACCAGCGCGCGCGTCACCCCCAGCCCAGCGTCTAGTTTGTCGGCTATTGCCTCCAGAATATTCCATTGCCGGGCACCGACGCCTCTTCCCCCTCCCACAACTATTTTTGCCTGGGTTAGCGGTGGTCGCGTCAGCGTAATGGGCTGGCTGGTGCCTGCAATCGGCTGCGGCAAAATTATTTTCCAGCAGCATTTTTCGACGGCATAGGTTACCTGTGGCACCGGACAAACGGCTTGTTCAAAAGCCTGCCTGCGTAACGTCCATACTTGTTTGCCAGAGGCTTTCACCCTCTGTTCCGCCTGGCCTGAACAAATTGAACGCAGACACTGAAGCGGCGCGGTAATCGCCGTCACATCCGTCACTGGCGTGCAGTGTAAGTGCGCAGCAATTCTGGCCGCCAGCGGCCGAAGCGACCTCTCTTCCAGCAATAATATAAGATCAAACCCAGCCACGTATTGATGCAGTGAGGCCGCCAGATTTGGCATATCTTCTGAGGCCTGGCCGCCTTTTATCCACATTACTCGCTCAAATCCCGGCGACAGATCGATTTCATCAGGCGCGTCTTTATCACCTAAAATGAGCAGGCTGACCCGTGCTGGCCAGGCCAGCAGCGTTTCCTGTACCCCTCTTAAAGGCGTGCGCTGGATTTCCTCTTCCCGAACAATCATGACAGCGTTCATATTTTGCTCCCTTCAAGCTTCAGAATAGCGACCAGCTCTTCCACAGAATTCAACTGCGTTGCTTTACGCTGAACTGCCTGGGTGAATAACTGGACGGTTTCAGACTCCCCGGCCTGCGCTGGGGTATGGACAGCAAGCATGGTCAACGACTGGCGTCGGGCACGCAGAATGGCGGGCAAAGCGGCATAGCGGGGAGTTGCCAGACTCAGCTCGACGGCCAGCACGACCGGCAAACGCAGGGACAACCGGAGCTGATGATTTCTTTCGTAGCACATGACGTGCAGCACACCGTTGTCATGCTGAATCTCGCTGACCGGTTCAGCCTGCTGCCAGCCTAGTTTTTCAGCTACCATCCCCGTGACGATCCCTCCCTGCCAGTCAGAGGTTTGTTTGCCAAGCAGCACAATATCGACTTTTTCTTTGCGGGCGATGTCCTCCAGCTGGCAAGCCACACCCCATGCGGTAACCTCGGGCGTATCCCAGCCGATAACCCGGTCCGCACCTAACGCCAAAGCATGGCGTAATATTTCTTCCGGCGCAGGGCCTGCGCAAAAGACCACTATTTCTACATCCGATTCCTGTTCTTTGATGCGTAACGCCTGTTCCAGCGCCACGGCGCAGAACTCGTCGAGCTTCCCTTTGCGAAGCGTTGCCACAGAGCGCAGTTCATCCCATTCGGCAGCCTCGCAAATGCCAACCAAAATTTTCATTATTAACTCCGTTTACATATCCAGATAGCGTGGCCCGCTCCCCCCTTCAGGAGGAGTCCAGCGCAATTTTTGCAGGGGATCTTTGATGTCACAGGTTTTGCAGTGCAGGCAGTTTTGCCCGCTAATTTGAAAGTGCCGCTCGCCGCTGTTTTCAAGCCAGCTAAAGACCCCGGCCGGGCAGTAGTGCACGCTCATTTCCTGCTGCTGGGTGGTCAGCTTTGTGTGCTGTAAATGACACGGCTGATAGGAGCGGCCACTTAAATGGCTGAGATAGAGAGATGAAGGCTTATCAAAGCTGATGATATTGTCTGGCCTGAACGCCGGTGGTTCGCCACTGCTGGCAGCTAAGGTCTGTAAGTGATCCGCAGGGGCAGGCTGACGAAAATGAATAAGGTGGTTCAGACCAGGGTATTGGCTGCTCCACCAAAGGGCAGCGCCGACAAGGGTGCCATGCTGCTGAATGGCAGGGGTATAATCCCGCGCGGCGAATAATTCCTGCCAGAGCCACGACTCCCGCAATGCTTTTGAGAAGGTTTGCTCGAGCTGAGCGTCCTGTGCCCTGGACTGCAGCCAGGGATAGAGCACCTCTGCTGCCAGCATCGCACTTTTCATCGCCGTGTGGATGCCTTTCATTCGTTGCGGATTAAGCGTACCCGCAGCACAACCAATCAGCATTCCGCCAGGGAACGTCATTTTCGGCAGGGCGAACCAGCCGCCTTTGGCTAACGTCCGGGCGCCGAACTCCAGGCGCGTGCCACCTTCAAGCAGCTTGCGCAGGCGGGGATGGTGCTTGCTGCGTTGAAAACTGTCCGCAGCGCTAAAATAAGGATGCTTGTAGTCAAGATCGGCAATCAGCCCTATGGCGACCCGCTGTTCGGGTAAATGATAAACAAACATGCCGCCGTTAACCTCCTGGGAAGCTAATGGCCACCCGACAAAATGCTCAACGCGCCCGGGGTGATGGCGGACTGAGTCTAGCTGCCATATCTCTTTTAAGCCCAGAGCATAATGTTGTGGCCGGCAATGTTCAGCCAAAGAAAAACGTTCTGTGGCAAGACGCGCTAACGATCCTCTTGCGCCTTCGGCTAAAAGCGTTTGCCGCGCGCGTATTCTTATCCCGGGCATGAAATTCCCCCCGGGGCGCCCTTTTTCATCACGACCATAGTCACCGGTAACCACGCCGCACACCCGGCCTGCTTCGTCGTAATCGAACTGGCGAGCGGGAACCTGGGTCAGAATATCTCCCCCCAACCGGGTAACCTTTTCAGCCAGCCAGCGGCAAAACCCAGCCAGACTTATTAATCGCCCATCGTTATATTTGAATACCTCAGGAATGATGAAATCAGGCAGCGTCAGGGCGCGTTGACTATTTAAAAGCAGATGCAGATGCTGATCGTTTTTTGTCGTTTGTGGGGCATTAAAACTTTGCTCCCAATCGGGAAATAATTCATCC
Source organism: Dryocola clanedunensis (assembly GCF_038405435.1). Classification (GTDB taxonomy): domain Bacteria; phylum Pseudomonadota; class Gammaproteobacteria; order Enterobacterales; family Enterobacteriaceae; genus Dryocola; species Dryocola clanedunensis_A. The sequence continues at coordinate 644,760 of NZ_JBBYHZ010000001.1, forward strand.
AACGCACGGGTATCCATTACTGCACCGGAAATAATATGCTCAGCTATCTGTTCGGCTTTTTCCAGAATACAAACGGAAAGCGTTTGCTGTTGCTGCTTCGCTAATTGTAATAGCCGTGCTGCGGCAGACAGACCGGCCACACCTGCACCAATTATTAATACATCAACATGCATAATCTGAGGCATAATATATTTTCCGGGCAGTAAAGGTTTACCTGATTATTAGTAACTGGAGCTGCTGCCATCACCTTTTAATTGATGTGATTCCGGGCCAATCAATGCAGGATAAAACACACACATCAGTTTCATGCGCGTGGTGCCCGCCAAAATGTGCTTATCATTTTTATTCAGGGAGTACATAACGCCAGGGTAGATTTCGTGGCGCTCACCCGTCACCAGATCTTTAACCCAACCCTCGCCCTCAATGCAGTAGCAGGTTTCCAGATGGTTGGTGTATTCAAGGATAGATTCGGTGCCAGCTTCAATAATCGTTTCGGTGAGCGAATAGCCTACTCCGTCTTTTTCAAGTAATAAACGGCGGCTTTTCCCTGCCCCCCATGCAATATCGCGGTCGGTATTAATCACATCATCTATTGAACGAACAATCATTTTCCTGCCCTCTTGGTTTATTAACATAAATTTTCAGGTCAATTACTTGAACACCTAACATTTATATCAGAACCAAAAATAAATAAGTCTTTATATTTATAGCGTTAAAATCATAAAGTCACATTTTATTTTTCAAAATAAAAAATTCAGTTTTTTTATCATGTCAGAACAGCTAACCATTACATTTATGAAACATATGATTTACTAGGGGCGTATTGCGAGAATATTAAGAACACACTTAGAGTAGCATAACGGTCATTTATTAGGTTAAATAATCAGGTATTTTGTTAATAACTACGAGTAAAGAATCATTATTCAGTGTATTTCGAGGAGGAATGGCTAATCGTAATTTCACATTGGCAGAAAATGCCAGCGTTCAGCTGGGCACGGCAGAAAAAAGGCGGGTGAATAATCACTCCGCCTCTTCTGTTCTCACTTCTGGAACCGGCATCGCCGAAGCCAGAGGCTGCCGAAAACTTTATTACCGCATTTTGGCCAGGCGTTTCCTGCCGATGAACAACCAGCCCGCTCCCAGCAGGATAAACCACAGCGGCGTCACCATCAGCGCCTGACGGGTATCCGTTTCCAGCGTCAGCAGCACAATCACAAACACGAAGAACGCCATGCAAACCCAGCACATCAGCTTGCCGAGCGGCATTTTGTAGATGGATTTTTTGTGCAGCTCCGGACGCTGCTTACGGTACACGAGGTACGAGCACAGAATAATCGTCCAGACGAACATAAACAGAATCGCCGATACTGTGGTAATCATCGTGAAAGCTGCGATGACGTTCGGATTCACGTACAGCATCACCACACCGCCCAGCAGGCAGATGCAGGAGAAGGTTAACCCTTTAGCCGGAACGGCACGCTTAGACAGCTTAGCGAACGCCTGCGGGGCCATCTTGTCCTGCGCCAGACCGAACAGCATGCGGCTGGTAGAGAACACGCCGCTGTTGGCCGAGGATGCCGCCGACGTCAGCACCACGAAGTTGATGATGCTCGCGGCGGCAGGCAGGCCCACCAGCACAAACAGCTCAACGAACGGGCTTTTATCCGCCACCACGGAACGCCACGGCGTGACCGACATAATGACGATCAGCGCAAACACGTAGAACATGATGATGCGGACTGGAATCGAGTTAATGGCGCGCGGCAGAGATTTCTCCGGGTCTTTGGTTTCCGCAGCTGTTGTGCCCACCAGCTCAATCCCCACGAAGGCGAAGACCGCTATCTGGAAGCCGGCAAAGAAGCCGCTGAGGCCTTTCGGGAACCAGCCGCCGTCATTCCACAGATTGTTGAAGGAGGCCTCAACGCCCGATGGCGAATGGAAGTGCGTCAGGATCATCACCAGGCCGATGACAATCAGCCCCACGATGGCGACGATTTTGATCATCGCAAACCAGAACTCCATCTCCCCGAACATCTTCACCGTGGCCAGGTTCAGGCTCAGCAGCAGGATGACAACGGCCAGCGAGGCCACCCAGTCGGACAGTCCCGGGAACCAGAACTGCGCGTAGGAAGTTATCGCCACCACATCGGCCATGCCCGTCACTACCCAGCAGAACCAGTACGTCCAGCCGGTGAAATACCCGGCCCACGGGCCTAGCAGGTCGGCGGCAAAATCGCTGAAGGATTTATATTCGAGATTGGAGAGCAGCAGCTCCCCCATCGCCCGCATCACGAAGAACAGCATGAAGCCGATGATCATGTAGACGAAGATGATGGACGGCCCCGCGAGGCTGATGGTTTTACCGGAGCCCATAAACAGGCCGGTGCCGATAGCGCCGCCGATGGCGATTAGCTGAATATGGCGGTTCGTTAGATTTCGCCGTAGCGACTGCTCGGCCGGAGCCTGGGCGGCTTCAGCGACTTTTACCTGATCTACCATGTTGTGTTTTTCCTGTACCTGTCTGTTGTGTTCAGGCTCTTCTGGCCTTTACGTCAAAGTGTGTGATGTTGCTTGTAGAAAGCACTTGGATAGTAGGAGAGATTCGGCGGGATGAATACCTGCAAAAAACGATCTTGTTAATTTTTTGTTTTATTTGAGTGCGAAATCACTGTCGCATTGCGAAGTGCCTCACAAAAATACCCGGAACGTGGGCATATGCAAGATTAAATCACGGTTATTTGTTAAGAACCAAACTAAAACCCCGTCGAGCAGTAACGCCGTTCACTTAAGCCAATGAATTAGGGGAAACACCGGGATTTGGTTCCCGGAGGGACGCCAAACCCGGTGGTCGCCCCGGGTATCACGGTCTAAAACTAACGACATTAGCCGGGGCAATTTTTTTTATACAGCTTACAGAATTTCCAGCAGCTCTACTTCGAAGACCAGGGTGCTGAATGGCGGGATGGACGCGCCAGCGCCGCGCTCGCCGTAGGCCAGGTTGTGAGGGATAGTCAGTTCCCACTTCGAGCCAACCGGCATCAGGGTCAGGGCTTCAATCCAGCCTGCGATCACGCCGCTGACCGGGAATTCAGCCGGTTCGCCACGCTGAACGGAGCTGTCGAATACGGTGCCGTCGATGAGCTTACCGGTATAGTGCACGCGAACGTGATCTTTACGCGCAGGAATTGCGCCGGTGCCCTGAGTCAGAACGCGGAATTGCAGGCCGGATTCGGTGCTGCTCACGCCTTCTTTCTTGACGTTTTCTTCCAGGTATTTCTGACCTTCTACCGCCATCTCTTTCTGACGCTCCTGACGCACCGCATCGGCACGTTCGTGCACTTCACGCAGGGCACGGTGAACAACATCAACAGGAACAACCGGCGCGTTGCCTTCCAGCGCATCACGCAGACCCGCCACCAGCGCTTCTGGCAGCAGACCCTGCAGACCAGATTCGCTCAGCTGCTGACCGACCTGTAAACCAATACCGTAACTTGCTTGCGCTTCGACGCTGTCAAAAGAAGGGGTTGTCATGAATTTTCCTTTAAGGTTTTAAAAGCAGGCGTGCAGCATAGCAGCGTCATCTGGTCGGGTAAAATGTAAAAGGCCGGTGAGTGACAAATGCGAACGAAACGGGAACAATGGCCTGATGAGTGCTAAATTACGGTGAAGCGTCACGGAAACCGGGATCGTTCACTGCATCAAACAGTTAGCGTTCTATAATGGAGTTGGGAAATGGTCAGAGCACATTATGTGGACTTGAGGAGTGTTGCCGATGCGATTCGCTATTAAACCAATGCTCGTACGGATTTGGCACGCCCCTGAGCATTTCCGGCTGATGGATCCGCTTCCTCCCCTGCACCGCCGGGGCATTATTATTGCCGCCGCAGTCGTGGTGGTGGGCTTCTTACTCCCCACGGCGGATGAGCCTGACCGCCCGGTCACGCGCGATGCGCAGCTCTCGGTTGAATCCCAGACACCGATGCATGCCGAACTGGTCAACCCTCCGGCTAACGCTACCCCTGTTACCCCAGCAGAACCCGTACCAGCGCCGGTAGAACCGCAGGCCCACAGCCAGGCGCCCGTCCCCCACGCCAACAACGATATCGAGCAGCAGTGGCGCTCCTACCGCGTGGAGTCCGGCCAGACGATGGCGCAGCTGTTTCGCGACCATAACCTGCCGCCAGCAGATGTCTATGCCATGGCGCAGGTAGAAGGCGACGGCAAACCGCTGAGTACGCTACAGACCGGGCAGATGGTGAAGATTCGCCAGAACGCGAATGGCATAGTGACGGGGTTGACGATTGATTCAGGCAGCGGCGGAGAGATTCTGTTCACGCGTCAGCCTGACGGCAGCTTCCTGCGCGCACAATAAATTTATGGCGATGTTAAAATGCAAAACGCCGGCACTTGGCCGGCGTTTTAACGTCTGATTCAGCTTAAATTAAGCTTCAGCAACAACGTTTACAGTCAGTTTAGCGAACACTTCGCTGTGAACCTGGAAGTCCACTTCGTGTGCGCCAGTGGTACGCAGAACGCCGTTCGGTAAACGAACTTCGCTCTTAGCCACTTCAACGCCAGCTGCAGTTACAGCGTCAGCGATGTCGCGAGTACCGATGGAACCGAACAGTTTACCTTCGTCGCCTGATTTAGACGCGATAGTAACGGTTTCCAGTGCGTTGATCTTCGCAGCGCGAGCTTCAGCAGCAGCCAGAACGTCAGCCAGTTTAGCTTCCAGTTCTGCACGGCGTGCTTCGAAGAATTCAACGTTTTTCTTGGTAGCAGGAACAGCTTTACCCTGTGGTACCAGGAAGTTACGAGCATAACCCGCTTTAACGTTAACCTGATCACCCAGGCTACCCAGGTTTGCTACTTTATCAAGCAGAATAACTTGCATTACCTTATCCTCTCAAAGTCGTATTAATGGACCGTGACCGATTACTGATGACGATCAGTGTACGGCAGCAGAGACAGGTAGCGAGCGCGTTTGATAGCGCGAGCCAGCTGACGCTGATATTTTGCACGGGTACCGGTGATACGGCTTGGGACAATCTTACCGCTTTCGGTGATGTAGTTTTTCAGCGTAGCGATGTCTTTATAGTCAATCTCTTGAACGCCTTCCGCGGTGAAACGGCAGAACTTGCGACGACGGAAATAACGTGCCATATGGCTAGTCTCCAGAATCTATCAATTCAATCTGCTCGGCATGCAATACCACTTTGTTCAGCCCATTTTTTGCCTGATGGCAAGTGATGAAGCCCTGAACCGTAAGTACCGTGCCGACCGTTATACTGTGAGTAATGGCCTGGTGTGCGTGTCCGCTAATAATAACGGGCATTCTGCACCATGCCTGCCGGTTGAAACCGGCCTCCTCTTGCACAGAACGATGCTCAAGCACGAACTGGCAGTGAGGAATTCCTGACGGGCTGACCTTGCGCAGGGGCGTCTTGCACACTGTGCCAGACAAAACCAGGCGGTTTGCCGTCATCAGAAATTACTCTTCAGAATCCCCAGCATCTGCATCATCAGCGGTTTCAGACGCGAAATCGTCACGACGCTCACGGCGCTCGTCTTTCGCTTTAACCATTGGAGATGCTTCGGTAACCGCGTGCTTAACGCGCATAACCATGCTGCGGATAACGGCGTCGTTGAAGCGGAAGTTAGTTTCCAGCTCATCGATCGCTTCCTGCGGAGCTTCAACGTTCAGCAGAACGTAGTGAGCTTTGTGCAGTTTGTTGATCGGGTAAGCCAGCTGACGGCGGCCCCAGTCTTCCAGACGGTGGATCGTACCTTCTGCTGCAGTGATTGCACCAGTGTAACGTTCGATCATACCCGGAACCTGTTCGCTCTGGTCAGGATGGACCATAAAAACGATTTCGTAATGACGCATCGAATTGCTCCTTACGGATTATTCAGCCTCCTGTCAGGGTCAGCCGCGGCCCATGGAAGCAAGGAACGTGTTTATAAAGGCGGCTGAAAAATTGACGCGTAATCATACTTGCGGGGCCTGACAAACTCAAGGCCGAACGGAAATTAATTCTTTTGGCTGACGGACAAAAAACCCACGACGGACTAACACCGTGAATTTTATAAAGTTGAGCTGGATCACTAAAAATTTTTGACCAACACCATCAGAAATGGTCGCTTTTTATTCAACCACATCGGTTTACACTTAGTATCACAGGCCGCCACTAATCATTCACAGGAGCGACGACCACTGATAACACACCAGCTGTAGTGGAGCGCAAATATGAAAACCTTCGCTTATTTTCTTGCCGCGGCATTTTTGCTAAGCGCAAATGCGACGGCAGCGATCAAAATAGACAGCCGCATCGCCCGAAATATGGATGATGTGCAGAGCCTCGGCGTGATTTACATCAACCATAATTTTGCCACCGAGCAGGAAGCTGAAGAGGCGATACATCAGGATGCTGACCAGCACGGTGCGGCTTACTACCACACCATTTTAATGAGAGAGCCGGGTAGTAACGGCAATATGCGGGTCAGCGCAGATATTTACAGGTAACAGCAGGTACGAGTAAGCAGCACCGTCAGTCCCAGCGTTAACACCAGGAATACCACAACGACATAGAAAGCCAACGTATGATTTGCCCCCGTGACGGGGGCTTTTTTTATGCACGTTTTACTACGGACTCTGGGGCCGCTGGCTGCACTCCCTGACGCCTGTCGCTTTCATGAAATCGGACAATTATCTCTGACCATAGTAGGCGTTAGCGCCGTGTTTACGCTGGAAGTGCTTGTTCATCAGGTAGCTATCGACAGGTTTCAGCTGCGGATTGATGCCGCGTGCAATCCACGCCATACGCGCCACTTCCTCCATCACCACGGCATTGTGTACCGCCTCGTCAACATCTTTTCCCCAGGCAAAGGGGCCGTGCTGATAGACCACCATGCCCGGCGTGTGCAGCGGGTTAGCCCGGGCAAGCGTTTCGATGATCACTTTGCCGGTATTAAGCTCGTACTCGCCCTGTACCTCCTCTTCGGACAGCGCACGGGTACAGGGAATATCCCCGAAGAAGTAATCCGCATGCGTGGTTCCAAACGCGGGAATGGACAACCCTGCCTGCGCCCAGGCCGTGGCGTGCGTGGAATGGGTATGCACCACGCCGCCCAGCTCGGGGTATTTTTTATAAAGCGCAAGGTGCGTTGCCGTATCCGAGGAGGGACGATACCGCCCTTCAATGACCACGCCGTTCATATCAACCACCACCATGTCATCTGCCGACATTTGCTCATACGCCACGCCGCTTGGCTTAATCACCACGCGCTGGCGCTGGCGGTCGATACCGCTGACGTTTCCCCAGGTAAAGGTCACCAGCCCATGACGCGGCAGCGCCATGTTCGCCTCGAAGACCTGCTGTTTAAGCTGCCGCATAACCTTCCTCCAGCAATCCTGCCCGCGCCATGCGTTCAAGCACCCAGTCCCGGGCTTTAATGACCTCCACTACCGGGTCTTCCGCCGCTTCGCTCCACATTTCAATAAGATACGGGCCGCGATAGCCGCTGAGTTTTAACGTCTCAAAGCAGCGTTCAAACTCCACGACGCCCGAGCCAAAAGGCACATTTTTAAAAACGCCGGGGCGCGTGTCTTTAACGTGAACGGCGACGATATGCCCGCTTCCTGCCTGCAGCTCCATCTGCACGTCGTTATCCCACGCGGAGAGATTGCCGATATCCGGGTAAAGCTGGAACCACGGATTATTAAGATAGTGGGCATAGCCCATTGCCTTGCTGATGGAGTTCATCAGCGGGTAGTCCATGATTTCCATCGCCAGCGTCACCTGCGCGCGGCTCGCCATTTCAACCGCCAGGGTTAATCCTTCCCGGAAACGACGGCGGGTTTCGTCGTTAGCCTGCTGGTAATAGACGTCATAACCCGCCAACTGGATAACGCGAATGCCCACGTCCTGCGCCAGCTCAATGGCTTTGCGCATGATCTCCAGCCCCTGGTTACGCACCGCATCGTCTTCACTCCCCAGCGGATAGCGGCGGTGGGCGCTAAGGCACATCGACGGAACGCGAACCCCAGTTTCGGCCACGGCCTGCACCAGCGCCAGCCGCTGTTCACGGCTCCAGTCCAGGCGCGACAGCCGGTTATCCGTTTCATCCACCGACATTTCCACGAAATCAAACTCAAGCGTTGCCGCAAGAGCCAGCTTTTCCTGCCAGCACTCCCCGACGGGGAGCGCCTTTTCATAGATACCCAGCGGAACCTGTTTGTGCAACATAACCGCTCCTTATCCCCAAAGCTGGGCAATGGAACGTTTGAACTGTCGCGCCGCCGCAACGGGATCTGCGGCGTCACGAATGCTGCGCCCGGCTATAAAGACGTGAATCGGGATGCCCTGAAAGAGCGGCAAATCCTCCAGTGCCAGACCGCCGGTAACCGTGACTTTAAAGCCCATATCCGCCAGGCGTTTTATCGCCGTGATATCCGCTTCGCTCCAGGCTACGCCCGCAGCCTGAGCATCCCGGCTACGATGGTAGACCACCTGCTCAATCCCCGCTTTACGCCACTCCTGCGCCTGGTCCCACGTCCAGAAGCCGGTCAGCTCGATTTGCACATCGCCGTTAAATTCGCGGGCGACTTCCAGCGCGCCTTTTGCGGTGTTGATGTCCGCACAGCAGATGACGGTGACCCAGTCCGCACTGGCTTCAAAACACATACGAGAAAGGATTTTCCCCGCGTCGGCAATCTTGGCATCCGCCAGCACAATCTTGTGCGGGTAAAGCGCCTTTAGGTCACGTACCGCACGCACGCCCTCGCCCACGCAAAGAATGGTGCCGACTTCGATAATATCCACCTCTTCGGCGATCAGTCGCGTGGTGCGGTAGGCATCCGAAAGGGTTTGGTTATCCAGCGCGACCTGCAACATGGGTAATGAATGAGACATAAAAAACTCCTCAGGCAGCCGCAGCCGTGGCGCGGTCGATTAAGTCCAGCACTTCCTGCTCGGTTCGGCAGGCGCGTAAGCGATCAAAATTGGCTTCATCTTCAAACAGGTTGACGATCTGCATGATGCCCACCTCCTGATGGGTATGGGCATCTTCCGCAGCCAGGGTAATCAGGATGTCTACCGGATCGTTATCGTCATGGTTGAAGACCAGCGGTGTTTTCAGCGTCACCAGCGCAAAGCCGGTGCGCTTCACGCCTTCCTCCGGCCTTCCGTGGGGCATGGCAAGACCCGGTGCGATAACGAAGTAAGGGCCGAACTGCGCCACCCCCTCCAGAATGGCCTGGTAGTAACGTGGCTCCACAACCCCGGCATCCACCAGCAAATCGACGCCGATTTTTACCGCTTCCTGCCAGGTTTCAGCCTCCGCCTGCAGGCGGATAGCGTTATTCTGCGCCAGCGAATCACGTAATTTCATCATGGCTCCTTACTGCATATCCTTCGGAAAATGCGCCTGAATCACTTCCATTAGCTTCGGACCAAAGTCCGCGGCGCTCAGCATGTTGCGAACCCCGACCACGTACTTGTTGCCCGACACCGTGATTTCGCTGGCGACATGGGTGGAAGCGATAATGATGTCTGCGCCGCTCAGCTCGCTTTTATACTCCCCGACGGCGCAGCTGTTGACGCTGTGCTGCACGCCCTGTTCGGTCAGAAACTGATCGACTTTCATTTTCATAATCATGGAACTGCCCTGCCCACAGCCACAAACAGCAAGAATGCGTACGGTCATAATTCAATTCCTTTCGTTGACGGAAGTTTCTGTCAGGTGTTTTTCAGCGTCCTCTTCCTGGCGCAGCGTGCGCCCGGCAAAGAACATGTAAACCAGTGCGATAACCACAATGACGCCCATGAACCACAGGCCAAGGGTCAGCCCCTGCATAATGGGCGGTGCCAGAATCGACCAGTCGGCCATCCCCATCCAGGCGCTTAGCCCCGTAAGCTTCACCGCCCACACGCAGCCGAAAATTTCAATCATGCCCATCACCAGGCAGATTTTTAGCGCCGCGCGCCAGCCGCCGAAGTGGTTAGCAAATACGCCGATAGTGGCGTTAGAGAAGAACATGGGAATAAAGCCGGGGATGATCATGATGGAAGAGCCGATGGCGATCAGAATGCCTACCGCAATTAGCTGACCGATGGTGCCCCAGATAAAGCCCCAGACCACAGCGTTCGGCGCGAAGCTGTAGATTGCCGCACAGTCGATGGCCAGCACGGCCCCGGGAATTAAGCGCTGAGAGATACCGTTGAAGGCTTCCGAAAGCTCAGCCACGAACATCCTTACGCCCTGAACGATAATGAAAATAGCGACGGCAAACTGGAAGCCGGTTTGCAGGATGTAGATAGTCCAGTGGGTTTTGCCGGCCATTGCCTGCAGGGTGTCGAGACCAAACGAGCAGAGAATAGCGCCAAAGAACAGCGTCATCACGATGGCGGTAGAAACAATGTTGTCATGGAAGATATTCAGCCATCCCGGCAGGTTGAGATCCTCAACGCTCTCCTCCTTTTTGCCCAGATACGGCGCGATTTTATAGGCAATCCAGGAAGCAAACTGCTGCTGGTGACCGATAGAAAAACCGCTGTTTTCCGTCACCGCCTGAGTGGGTTTAAACATCATGTTGGACGTGATGCCCCAGTAGAGCGAAACCAGCACCGCGGTACAGATGATGGTGGTCCACATTGGGTAGCCGAGAATAAAGAAGAAGACGGCAATCAGCCCCGCCTGCTGGAACATGATATGCCCGGTGAGCATGATGGTACGAATGCCCGTCACCCGCCGCAGCAGGACGTAGAAGATATTCAGCGCAAGCGCCAGAAGGACGGCATAGCCCACCCAGCTGTAGGCATCCCCCATTCTTTCGACAGTGGCCATCATCGAAGCATAGGTGTCTGAAATAGCACCGTTAATCCCGTACACCTCCGACATCTTCGCGACTACCGGTTTAAAGGTGCCGGTCAGAATGCCTGATCCCGCCTGTAATAGCATAAAGCCGATAATGGTTTTGATGGTGCCTTTGATGATGACGCTGGCGCTTTTACGCAGCAGGAGATAACCCAGACAGGTGACGATCCCCAGCAGCAGCGGCGCGTTCGTCATGACCTGGTTAAAAAAGATGGTAAAGGCGTTGTAGAGGGTTTCCATAAAGCTCTCCGTAGGGTAGTGCTCCCTGTCCATGTACCCGAAAGTGACCGACAGGTGGAAGCGGTGTGCCCACACTTTATGAATCAAAAGCAATCACAACAAGATCAAATTTGATTATTTGTGAGATGTTTCGCAAATTATTTACCTTACGCTTATGAAGGTAATTATCCCTGACCACAAACCCCACTTAACTACCTTAAAATCAATAATATAAATAATATAGCCGTTATTTAACCTTTCAGATCGCCGTCGGCAACAGCCCAATAACCTGATACGCAGCATAGAAATAATGCTTCTCAAGGCTGATTTTTGATGCCAATATAAATCACATCAAATCATAAAATGATTACATTTGATTTTAAAACAGGTCAGGAGAAGGTTCATGAGTAAAGTAGCAACGATCACCCGCGAGTCCTGGATACTGAGCACTTTCCCGGAGTGGGGGAGCTGGCTGAACGAAGAAATTGAGCAGGAAGCGGTCGCGCCGGGAACATTTGCGATGTGGTGGCTGGGCTGCACCGGGATATGGCTGAAGTCCCAGGGACAGGCCAATATCTGCGTCGATTTCTGGTGCGGCACGGGTAAACAGAGCCACGGCAATCCGCTGATGAAAGCCGGACACCAGATGCAGCGTATGGCGGGCGTGAAAAAACTTCAGCCAAACCTGCGCACCACACCGTTCGTACTCGATCCTTTTGCCATTCGCACTGTTGATGCGGTACTGGCGACGCACGATCACAACGATCATATCGACGTGAACGTTGCGGCAGCAGTCATGCAGAACTGTCCTTCAGACGTGCCTTTTATCGGACCGCAAACCTGCGTGGATATCTGGATAAACTGGGGAGTGCCGCGTGAACGCTGCATCGTGGTAAAGCCGGGCGACGTGGTGAAGGTGAAAGATATTGAAATCCATGCGCTGGACGCCTTTGACCGCACGGCGCTGATTACCCTGGCGGCGGAAGAGAAAGCCGCTGGCGTTTTGCCGGATGGAATGGATGAACGCGCGGTGAACTACCTGTTCAAAACACCGGGCGGCAATCTCTATCACAGCGGTGACTCCCATTATTCCAACTACTATGCGAAGCACGGTAACGACCATCAGATTGACGTGGCGCTTGGCTCTTACGGCGAGAACCCGCGCGGCATCACGGATAAAATGACCAGCGCTGACATTCTGCGCATGGCCGAGTCGCTTAACACCAAAGTCGTGATCCCGTTCCACCATGATATCTGGTCGAATTTCCAGGCTGACCCGCAGGAGATTCGCGTGCTGTGGGAGATGAAAAAAGATCGGCTGAAATATGGTTTTAAACCCTTTATCTGGCAGGTGGGGGGCAAATTTACCTGGCCGCTTGATAAAGACCTGTTTGAGTACCACTACCCGCGCGGATTCGACGATTGCTTTACCATCGAACCGGATCTTCCTTTCAGGTCCTTCCTTTAAACTTAAGCCGGGCAGCTGCCCGGCTTTTTCAGCGTAAAACTTAGGTTTTTCACCCTTTTTCAAATATCATCTTTAAAAATCACATCTTATCGGGAATAAGCATGACCGAAGCACAGCGTCATCAGATTCTGCTTGAACTGCTGCAGCAAACTGGGTTCGTCACGGTCGAACAGGTTATGGAACGCCTGGCCATTTCACCCGCCACCGCGCGCCGCGACATCAACAAGCTGGATGAGAGCGGCAGATTGAAAAAGGTGCGTAACGGCGCGGAGGCGGTAAGCCAGCAGCGGCCTCGCTGGACGCCAATGAATATCCATCTGGCACAGAATCACGACGAGAAAAGCCGTATTGCCAGCGCCGCTTCGCAGCTGGTGAGTCCGGGGGAAAGCGTCGTCATCAACTGTGGATCTACCGCGTTTTTACTCGGGCAGGAAATTTGCGGCAAGCCGGTACAAATCATCACTAATTACCTGCCGCTGGCGAATTACCTCATCGACCAGGAGCATGACAGCGTGGTTATCATGGGGGGGCAATATAACAAGAGCCACTCGATTACCCTCGGCCCGCAGGACAGCGAAACCTCGCTGTACGCCGGCCACTGGATGTTTACCAGCGGCAAAGGGCTGACGGCGGAAGGGCTGTATAAAACGGATATGCTTACCGCAATGGCTGAGCAGAAAATGCTGGGGGTGGTGGGCAAACTGGCGGTACTGGTCGACAGCAGCAAAGTGGGGCAGCGGGCAGGTATGCTGTTCAGCCGCGCAGAGCAGATTGACCTGGTCATCACCGGCAGGCAGGCCTCGCCTGAAGTGGTTAAAAAGCTTCAGGATCAAGGCGTACGGGTCATTCTGGTTTAGCTAAAGATTGCTGATGAAAAAGCGGCTGGTCGCTTCCAGCGCGGTGGGGGTAATCCGGTGTTTTACGCCCGCTTCCCACAGGCAGGTCAGCTGCTGGTCCAGCCCCTGATGAATCAGCGCCTGCTGTAAGCGGAAAGTCTCTGCCGCTGGCACTACGTCATCCTCTTCACCATGCCACAGCAGCAGCGGGCGGTTGCCGATGCGCTCCAGCTGGCTGCTGATATCGTAATCCGCAAGCCGGGCGAGAGTGGTTTCCAGCTGGTCTGCTTTCGGCGGGAATAAGGTTTTCGCGAGCTGGGTGAAATAGCCCGATCCCATCAGGCAGGCCACGCTGCGCACTTCCTCATGGCGGGCCATTATGCCCAGTGCGGTCATGCCCCCCATCGATGCCCCGCCAACGGCGAGACGCCCTTCGGCAATCAGGCCCTGCTCCTCAAGCGCATCTCGCAACAGGGGATACTCGTCAATATTCGTTTTCAGAATTGGCCAGAACTGGCTCAGACGCGCTTCAACATCCCCGTTAAAACGAGCGCCGTGGGCCTGCGCATCCGGCATCACCACGCGTATTCCCGCCTGCGCCAGCGCTACGGCAAAATAGCTGTAAACCAGCTTCGAGGAGGTAAAGCCGTGATAAAACAGTACGGTGGGCAACGATTTTTGCCTCTGCCCGCCAGGAACAGCATGTAAAACCTCGATCCCCGCCAGCCGTTCCGTATACATTTCTATCATCATTCTCTCCCCGTCGTTCCGCTGTGAATGTCTGTTGTAAGCCACGGCGTAGCGGGTGGCAAGAAAATCACTCTTATGGATTATTGTAACGATGAGATCTCACCGACGATTTTCATTCGAAAGTAATTCAAAAGCGCGGGAGAGGTAACAGAAAGGGAACATTCCCTCTTCACAGCGCTTACCCGGAACTACACTATGGCTATCAGGAAACGAGAAAATACTATGCGACTGCTCTTCGCTTTGTTACTGGCAACGACGCTTAGCGCCTGTTCTGTCCTGCAGGGAACGCCCCAGCCAGCACCACCGGTTGCGGACCATCCCCAGGAGATACAGCGCTATCAAACCCAGGGGCTGACAAAGATTGGCACGGTCACCGCCATGGAGCGCGGCTCGCCGATGGATTCCGAAGCGGTGATTAAAGCAAAGGCGGCGGCGGCCAAAGCGGATTTTTATGTCATCGTCCTGAACGACGAGACGGTCGTACCGGGACAATGGTACGCGCAGGCGATTTTGTATCGAAAATGAGATCCTGATGCTGCTTGTTTATTGATATTTACACAGATTTTCGGCGATTTATTGTTTCACATGCACAATGGACCCCACGCCATACCGGCTCGCACGGGGTCCAGTTTACGCGAAGGAATGCCCTGCTGATGCCCGGGGTTTGTTAATAAGGAACTGACAATGAAACGATCGTTTGCCTTAACGTCATTACTGTTATCGGTGGGGATGATCACCACCGCAGCCCAGTCGGCAGAAGATGTCGCGGCAGACCGCGTGACCGGTCTGAATGAGATTGGCCTGATCTCCCTGAACAGCATCGCGGGCAGCGCGCAGGATGTGGAAAAGGTGATTGCGCTGAAGGCCGATGAGCAGGGCGCATCCTACTACCGCATTGTGACAATGCAGGAGAATCATCATGCTGACAGCTGGCGCGCACAGGCCATTCTCTATGCCTGAAAATAATGCTGACACATGCTAAAAGCCACCGCATCGGTGGCTTTTTTGTTTTACGCGGTCCGCCCCGTAGCCCGCAGCAGCACGTCCGTCAGCACGGCTTCCGGCAGCACCGACTCCCCACGTTCATCGAGCGCCATACGGCACCAGGCTTCGGCCAGCGGTGGCGAAAGATGGGGCAGCAGCTGGGCGCCGGTTGCCAGGTTCGCAAGCTGTTTCGCGATACTACGCCCCCACTCCTCCTGCGGCTTACGCAGGCGCTGCTGCAGCTGCCGCCAGCTGCGATCGAAATGGCGGTTCTGGCCCTTCACCTCATCAAACTCGGCGTGGAGCATCTCCAGCACGCCAGGCTGGCGCGTAATGACCCGCAGCACGTCCAGCCCCATAATGTTTCCTGAACCTTCCCAGATGCTGTTAACAGGCATCTCGCGGTAGATACGGGGCAGCTCGCTCTCTTCGCAATAGCCGATACCGCCCAGCACTTCCATCGCCTCTGCGACAAACGGGATCCCCGCCTTACAGACGCTGAATTTCGCCGCAGGGGTAAACAGGCGGCTGTAGGCCAGCTCCCGGGGGTCGTTCGGGGATTCCCAGGCCCGAGCCAGCCTGAAGAGAAATGCGGTTTGCCCCTCCAGCTGGAGAGCCATACGGCCCAGAACCTGACGCATGATCGGCTGGTCGATGAGATTCTTGCCAAACGCCTGCCGCTGATGGGCATGATAGAGAGCAACCGAGAGAGCACGCCGCATCAGGCCATGGCTGCCCAGCGCGCAGTCAAAGCGGGTATAGCCCCCCATTTTCAGGATGCAGCGTACGCCCTCCCCCTCTTCCCCGATTAGCCAGCCGACAGCATCGCAGAACTCTACTTCGCTGCTGGCGTTGGAGCGGTTGCCGAGTTTGTCCTTGAGACGCTCAAGCCTGACAAAATTGCGCTGTCCGTCCGGCATAAATCGCGGCACGAAGAAGCAGGATAGCCCGCCTTTGGCCTGGGCCAGCACCAGATGGGCATCGCTTTGCGGCACGGAGAAGAACCACTTGTGGCCTACCAGCCGATACATTTCGCCCGGCCCTGGTTTGTCTACTGCCTCTGCCTTCGTGGTGTTGCTGAGCACGTCCGAACCGCCCTGCTTTTCCGTCATCCCCATGCCAACCAGCAGCCCGCGCTTCTGGCTGCCGGGAAGAAGATGGGCATCGTAGCGGTCGCTTAGCAGGGGTTTTGTCCATGAATGAAACTCCTTCGGAAGATACTTTTGCAGGAGCGGAATGGCGCCAAACGTCATCGTTACCGGGCATAGCGTTCCCGCTTCCACCTGAGCATGCTGGACAAACCGGGCCGCACGCGCCACGAAAGAGCCGTGACGGGCGTCTTCCTGCCACGGAAAATTATGTACCCGGTTCGCGCACAGCCCCTGCATCAGCAGGTGCCAGGCCGGATGGAAACGCACGTCGTCAAGGCGTTCGCCGCTGGGGTCGTAGCGCAGCAGCTCCGGAGGATTGGCGTTTGCCAGCCTGCCGAGCTCTAACGACTCAGCGGAGCCCAGCTGTTGGCCAATGCTGGCAAGCAGCTCGGCGTCCCAGCCAGCCCCTTCACGGGCAACGGCCTCGCATAGCGAGATATCGGAAAGAAAGAGGTTACTGTTGTTGAGAGGGGTGGGTTGGTTAAAAACGGTATGAGTTTGCCAGCGCATCGCGTTCCCTCCTGTAATGGCATTGCCATTAATTATGGACGCATATGATGCTTATGCCCGGAGGGGGATCACAAAGCGGGGTGTTACCACCCCGCCCGTTTTTTAGCTGCGCTGACGCACCGCTTCGAACAGGCAGATGCCCGTTGCGACGGAGACGTTCAGTGAGGAGACGGAACCTGCCATTGGAATGCTGATCAGCTCGTCGCAGTGCTCGCGAGTCAGACGGCGCATACCTTCACCTTCCGCACCCATCACCAGCGCCATCGGGCCGGTCATTTTGCTCTGGTACAGGGTGTGGTCTGCTTCGCCAGCGGTGCCGACAATCCAGACGTTCTCTTCCTGCAGCATACGCATGGTACGAGCCAGGTTGGTCACGCGGATCAGCGGAACGTTCTCTGCTGCGCCACAGGCCACTTTTTTCGCCGTTGCGTTCAGCATGGCGGAACGGTCTTTCGGGACGATTACCGCATGCACGCCAGCGGCATCTGCGCTACGCAGGCAGGCACCGAGGTTATGGGGATCGGTAACGCCATCCAGGATCAGCAGGAAAGGCTTCTCGAGGCTGCCGATAAGCTCCGGCAGATCGTTTTCCTGATACTGACGCCCCGGCTTCACGCGGGCAATGATCCCCTGGTGTACCGCGCCTTCGGATTTCTCGTCGAGCCACTGGCGGTTTGTCACCTGTACCGGTACGCCCTGGGCTTCCAGCGCGTGGATCAGCGGCATCAGACGTTTGTCTTCACGGCCTTTAAGGATAAAAACTTCCTGAAAACGCTGCGGGGCGTTATCCAGAAGCGCCTGAACGGCGTGAATACCGTAAATCATTTCACTCATTGCTGTTACTCGTTTCAGACGCGATAGCGTCTGTGTTGTTCTGTAATCGTAGGGCGGATAAGCCTGTGTCATCCCCAAAACGGTGGATGACGCTTCGCTTATCCGCCCTACGTGGGGCTAGCTCGTCTGACCCGGCTGCTTTTTAGCAGCGCGCTTGGCTTTCGTGGCGGCGGCTATCTTACGGGTTTTGTCGGAAGGCGTTTTGGCTTTCTTCGCCTTCGGCTCGGCCGGCTTGTCAGCCTTCGCTTTCTTCGCTTTGGCTGGCCCTTTCTCTTTACGGAAAGCGCTGTCCGGCTCGAAGTTTACGCGTTTGCCGCCCTGACGCCGTTTTGGCCCGCCGCCGTTACCGCCCTTTTTGGCGCGGTCTTTCGCGGTTTTGCCTTCGCCACGCGGGGCGCGGGTGCTGGAAATCAGCGCGAAGTCTATTTTACGCTCGTCCATATGAACAGCTTCAACTCGCACTTCTACGCGATCGCCCAGACGGTAAGTCTGACCGCCTGATTCGCCAATCAGGCGCTGCCCGATCTGATCGAAGCGGTAGTAGTCGTTGTCCAGCGTCGAAACGTGCACCAGGCCGTCGATAAACAGATCGTCAAGACGGACAAAGAAGCCGAAGCCGGTCACGCTGGCGATGATACCGTTAAACGTCTGCCCAACCTGATCCTGCATGAAGTCACACTTCAGCCAGTCCGCTACGTCACGGGTGGCTTCATCCGCACGGCGTTCGGCCATGGAACAGTGCTGACCAAGCTGCAGCATCTCTTCCATGCTGTAATGCCAGCCGCCGGAGTCCGTGCTGTTGCCTTTGTGCCCCTGCTCTTTCGCCAGCAGATATTTAATGGCGCGGTGGAGCAGCAGGTCCGGGTAACGGCGAATCGGCGAGGTGAAGTGCGCATAGGACTGCAGCGCCAGGCCGAAGTGGCCACGGTTTTCCGGATCGTAAACCGCCTGCTTCATGGAGCGCAGCAGCATAGTTTGCAGCATTTCATGATCCGGGCGATCCGCGATGGACTGAAGCAAATCGGCGTAGTCGCGCGGTTCAGGCTTCTGCCCGCCCGGCAGCTCAAGGCCAAGCTCAGCCAGCACCGAACGGAACGCGGTGATCGCGTCGTTGCTCGGCCTGTCGTGATCGCGGAACAGCGACGGTTCGTTGGCCTTTTCCACAAAGCGGGCCGCGGAGATGTTCGCGAGGATCATGCACTCTTCAATCAGTTTGTGCGCGTCGTTACGCACGGTCTGTTCAACACGTTCGATACGGCGTTCGGCGTTGAAGATAAACTTCGCCTCTTCGCTTTCAAACGAGATGCCGCCGCGCTGGGCACGGGAGACGTCCAGCACTTTGTAGAGGTTATGCAGCTCTTCGATGTGCTTAACCAGCGGCGCGTATTGTTCACGCAGCTCCTGGTCTCCCTGAAGCATATGCCACACTTTGGTGTAGGTCAGACGCGCATGGGAGCTCATCACCGCTTCGTAGAACTTAGACCCGGTAAGGCGGCCCGTAGAAGAGATGGTCATCTCGCAGACCATACACAGACGGTCGACCTGCGGATTGAGCGAGCACAGGCCATTGGAGAGCACTTCCGGCAGCATTGGAACAACCTGCGACGGGAAATAGACGGACGTGCCACGATTGCGCGCTTCGTTGTCCAGCGCGGTTGGCGGACGAACGTAGTAGCTTACATCGGCGATGGCTACCCACAGGCGCCAGCCGCCGCCGCGTTTTTTCTCGCAGAATACGGCGTCATCGAAGTCGCGGGCGTCTTCACCATCAATGGTGACCAGCGGCAGGTCGCGTAAGTCCACGCGGCCAACTTTGGCCTCTTCCGGCACCTGCTCTTTCAGGGAAGCCACCTGGGCTTCAACTTCTGGCGGCCAGACATAAGGAATTTCATGGGTGCGCAGGGCCATATCGACGGCCATGCCGGTGCCCATATTATCGCCCAGGATCTCCACGATTTTGCCGACGGCTTTAGTACGACGGGTAGGACGCTGGGTAAGCTCAACCACCACCACAAAGCCCATACGCGCGCCCATCACACCTTCCGGTGGGATAAGAATGTCGAAGCTCAGGCGGCTGTCGTCCGGCACCACGAAACTGATGCCTGCATCGGTAAAGTAACGACCTACGATTTGCGCGGTTCTTGGCTCCAGCACGCGAACAATACGCGCTTCTCGGCGGCCTTTGCGGTCGGCACCCAGCGGCTGCGCCAGCACGATATCACCGTGCATGCACATTTTCATTTGTTCGGATGAAAGGTAGAGGTCGTCTTTACGGCCCTCTACGCGCAGGAAACCGAAGCCATCACGGTGGCCGATGACCTTGCCCTTCAGCAAATCAAGGCGCTCCGGCAGCGCATAGCACTGGCGGCGGGTGAAGACCAGCTGCCCGTCACGCTCCATGGCGCGCAGGCGGCGGCGTAAGGCTTCAATCTGCTCTTCGCCACTAATGTTCAGTTCTACAGCCAGTTCTTCACGGTTGGCTGGTTTTTCACGGTTGGTCAGGTGAGCGAGAATAAACTCCCGGCTTGGGATCGGGTTTTCGTATTTTTCGGCTTCTCGTTCCTGAAAAGGATCTTTTGACATTGCGGTTCCTCCGTTGTCATCCGCAGACAGAGTAGCGATCACTCCACCAGCAGTAATTTGTAGAGCGGTTGGTTTTGGTCCACCAGTTCGGCCAGCGTGTGTTTATCCAGCTCTGTCAGAAAGCTCTGCACCGCCTCGGCCAGCGCCTGTTTCAGGCGACATGCGGGGGTGATATGACAAAACTCACTGCTACAGTTCACCAAAGAAAGCGGTTCCAGCTCACGCACTACATCGCCCACGCGAATGGTATTCGCAGGCTTGCCGAGGCGAATGCCGCCGTTTTTGCCGCGCACTGCTGTTACATAGCCAGCACGACTGAGTTGATTGATGATTTTCACCATATGATTACGGGAGACGCCATATACGTCAGTCACTTCCGAAATGCTGGTCATCTTGCCTTCGGGCAAAGACGCCATGTAAATCAAAGCACGTAAACCGTAATCAGTAAAACTCGTTAACTGCACATCAACCTCTGGGGTGGGAGGGGAAACGCTCATCGCCCGTGTGGCGATATATTGATGATAAACCAGCCATATCTTTGGCGGCTAATTTATTTGTTCGGGGAAGGTAAAAAAAGCGGCGAGAGAAGTAGCAAAACGGGGTGTGAAGGCCACACCCCGTATCCAGATTACGCGTCGAACGGATCGCGCAGAATCATGGTTTCAGAACGGTCAGGACCGGTAGAGATGATATCTACAGGGACTTCCGTCAGTTCTTCAATACGTTTGATGTAGTTCAGTGCTGCCTGCGGCAGGCCGCTACGCTCTTTCACACCGAAAGTGGTCTCAGACCAGCCCGGCATGGTTTCGTAGATTGGCTCGATACCTTCCCAGTCATCCGCCGCCATTGGGGTGGTGGTGACTTCGCGGCCATCCGGCATGCGGTAACCGACGCAGAGTTTAACCTCTTTCAGGCCGTCCAGCACGTCCAGCTTGGTCAGGCAGAAGCCTGAAAGGGAGTTGATCTGCACGGCACGGCGCACGGCAACAATATCCAGCCAGCCGGTACGACGACGACGGCCAGTGGTTGCGCCGAACTCGTTACCTTGCTTGCACAGGAACTCGCCCACGTCATCAAACAGCTCTGTCGGGAACGGACCTGCACCTACACGAGTAGAGTAAGCTTTGATGATACCCAGCACGTAATCCACATAGCGCGGGCCGAGGCCTGAACCTGTTGCAACGCCACCTGCGGTGGTATTGGAGGAGGTCACGTACGGATAGGTACCGTGGTCGATGTCCAGCAGCGTGCCTTGAGCACCTTCGAACATGATGAAGTCGCCGCGCTTGCGCGCTTCGTCCAGCAGGTTGGACACGTCCACTACCATGCCGGTCAGGATGTCGGCGATAGCCATGACATCGTCCAGCACTTTCTGGTAGTCAACCGCTTCAACTTTGTAGAAGTTAACCAGCTGGAAGTTATGGTATTCCATCACTTCTTTCAGCTTGTCGGCAAAGGTGGCTTTGTCGAACAGGTCGCCAACGCGCAGGCCGCGACGGGCCACTTTGTCTTCATACGCAGGACCGATACCACGACCGGTAGTACCGATAGCCTTGGCACCGCGCGCTTTTTCGCGAGCAACGTCCAGAGCCACATGGTAGTCGAGGATCAGCGGACACGCTTCGGACAGCAGCAGACGCTCACGTACTGGAATACCGCGGTCTTCCAGGCCTTTCATCTCTTTCATCAGCGCAGCTGGAGACAGCACAACGCCGTTACCAATGATGCTGGTGACGTTTTCGCGAAGAATACCTGATGGAATAAGATGGAGGACGGTTTTTTCACCGTTGATTACGAGAGTATGGCCTGCGTTGTGACCGCCCTGGTAGCGTACAACATATTTAGCCCGTTCAGTCAGAAGATCGACGATCTTTCCTTTACCTTCGTCACCCCATTGGGTGCCCAGTACGACGACGTTGTTACCCATTTTTCAAAATCACCGTTTGCTTAAAAAAGGATTCTACCACCGGTTTCGACGATGATCAGCCCTTTTAGTCCACAAAATAGCAATCAGTAAGATTGAGGGGGTTTAGCTGCCCACATGACTCAACATGTAGTAGATAACGACGCCCGCAACCACAAGACCGCCGCCAAAACGACGCAGCGTATTATCAGGAAGCTGAATAAGAGCGGCGATCATTTTGCGCCACGTGCGCGGATAGAGCATGGGGCCCAGCCCTTCGAGAACCAAAACCAGCGCCAGCGCAATCCAGATTGTTGAGTTCATAGTTGTCCCTGAAACGGATAAAAAAAGAGCCGGTCAGACCGGCTCTTCTACTGTAAGGCTGTCGATATTAACGTGTGCTGTTAGCTGGCGTCTTCATGTAGCGGAAGAAATCGCTGTCCGGGCTGAGCACCATCACGTCCTGACCGGACTTGAAGCTCGCCTCGTAAGCGCGCAGGCTACGGATAAAGGCGTAGAAGTCTGGATCCTGGCTGAACGCATCGGCAAACAGCTTAGCGGCTTCGGCATCCCCTTCACCACGGCTGATACGGCCCTGACGTTCGGCTTCTGCCAGCGTACGAGTCACCTCGTAGTCCGCAGTTGCACGCAGCTTCTCAGCTTCTTCCTGACCCTGTGAACGGTGACGACGCGCTACCGCTTCACGCTCGGCGCGCATACGGTTGTAGATTGCGTCAGACACTTCCGCAGGCAGGTTGATCTGCTTGATACGCACGTCAACAACTTCGATACCCAGCGCGGCCATACTGTTCGGGTTAACAACCGGCACTTTACCGTTCGTTTCCTTCGTAATACGCGCAGCCGCAGAAGCGATTGCATCATCCGCTGCTGGGGTAGCAACTTCATCTTCGGTGCCCGCAGAACCGGAGTTCAGCGCATCGCGCACGTCCAGGGTCAGACGACCACGGGAGTCGGTCACGATGTCTTTCACATCCAGACGACCGATTTCAGAACGCAGACGGTCACTGAACTTACGTTTCAACAGCACTTCTGCCTGAGAAGTATCGCCGCCGCCCGTTGCCAGGTAGTAGCGGCTGAAGTCGCTGATGCGCCATTTGATGTAGGAATCAACGATCAGGTCTTTCTTCTCTTTGGTAACGAAGCGGTCTGCCTGGTTATCCATGGTCTGGATACGCGCATCAAGGGTTTTCACCGACTCGATAAACGGCACCTTAAAGTGCAGGCCCGGCTCGTAAACCACCGGCTTGTTCTCGTCATCACGCAGAACTTTGCCGAAGCGTAACGTTATCCCACGCTCGCCTTCGTGAACCACGAAGACCGAGGTGAACAGCACCACCAGCACGATGATGATTAAAGCAATGACTGACTTACGCATCGTTATTCACTCCCTACGCGCTGGTTATCAGTGCGCTGTGCGTCTGCACGGCGCTGATCCATGATATCGCCTCGGCTAGTCGAGGACGGGGTGCCAGTGCTGCTGCTGGAAGAGCTGGATGCCGGTGGCAGACGCAACAGGTTGTTGGCGCCACTGTTATCGCTCTTCTGGGCAGGCTGTGAACCCCCTTTCAGCATCTGGTCGAGTGGCAGAACCATCAGGTTGCCGCCCTTATCGTTAACCAGCACTTTGCGGGTATGGCTCAGCACTTTTTCCATGGTTTCGATATACAGACGCTCACGGGTGATTTCCGGCGCGGCCTTATACTCTGGCAGCATCTTCGCGAAGCGGGCAACTTCACCCTGCGCTTCTAACACGGTCTGTGTTTTGTAGGCGCGAGCTTCTTCGAGGATACGCTGTGCCTGACCGTTGGCACGCGGCTGAACTTCGTTGGTGTAAGCTTCAGCTTCACGGATGTACTGCTGTTCGTTTTCACGTGCGGCAATAGCATCATCGAAGGAGGCCTTCACTTCTTCCGGCGGACGTGCCGTCTGGAAGTTAACGTCCAGCAGGGTGATCCCCATGTTGTACGGACGAATGGTCTCTTCCAGCTCACGCTGGGTATCGGTACGAATAATGGTACGACCCTCGGTAAGGATCTTATCCATGGTGTACTTACCGATAACGCCACGCAGCGCGCTGTCCGTTGCCTGACGCAGGCTATCATCAGCGCTGGTCACGCTGTACAGATAGCGTTCTGGATCGGTCACCCGGTACTGCACGTTCATCTCAACGCGCACGACGTTTTCATCGGAAGTCAGCATGACGCCCGATGCGGCTAATTCACGTACGGACTCGACGTTAACGGCGCGAACGCTGTCAATGAAGGTCGGTTTCCAGTTCAGACCTGGCTCAACCAGATGGCTGAATTTACCAAAACGCGTCACAACGCCGCGCTCGGCTTCTTTAATGGTGTAGAACCCGGTAGCTGCCCAGATGATCACCGCAGCAACGGCCACGATGCCAATCACGCGCCCGCCAATCTGCGGACGTGGGGTCGGTGAAGAACCGCCGCCGGTGCCACCGCTTTTGCCGCCGCCCAGCCCACCCAGTTTTTTACTTAATTTTCGGAAGATATCATCCAGATCGGGTGGCCCCTTATCGCGCCCTCCCTTATTACCCCCAGAGTCGCCGCCAGGTTTGCTGCTTCCCCACGGGTCGCGGTCCTGTCCGTTATTACCGGGCTGATTCCACGCCATGTTTATGCTCCATATGTATTGTGCGGTGATATCCCCCGAGGGGGAAAAAGTCTTCAGGACAAACACACTCCGGTCAAACAATGTAATCCATTAGAGCCGGCTCTTGTTTACAAAGGCGACGCCAGTCAACGATAGGCATACGTACCTGCAAGCCCACGCTACCGTCATCCTCGGTCCACTCTTTTTCTATTGCCTGAAGCTGATAAAACCGGCTCCGAAGTCGCCCAGCCTGGGGGGGTAAGCACAACGTATGCTGTGCAATTTCACCAGATAAACGTTCTGTCAAAGCCTGGAAAAGCAGGGGAACACCGGCACCCGTCTGGGCAGAAAGCCAGACGCGTATCGGGACGTTCTCATCGTTTCTGTCGATACGTGGCTCAAATTCATCCAGCGCATCGATTTTGTTCATTACCAGCAGGGTTGGGATCTCATCGGCCTCGATCTCTTCTAAAACGGTATCTACGGCGGCGATGTTTTCCTGGATCCGAAGATCCGATGCGTCAATCACGTGTAACAGCAGCGTGGCCTGACGCGTCTCCTGCAAAGTAGCTTTAAACGCCGCCACCAGATCGTGCGGCAAATGGCGAATAAAGCCGACCGTATCCGCCAGCACGGTTTCCCCAACGTCTGCGATATCTATTCTGCGCAGGGTCGGATCCAGCGTGGCGAACAGCTGATCTGCGGCATAGACGTCAGCCGCGGTAATCTGGTTAAAAAGGGTGGATTTACCGGCGTTGGTGTAGCCCACCAGCGAGACCGTTGGCACATCGGCTTTTGCCCGCGACCGCCTGCCCTGTTCACGTTGTTTTTCGACTCGTTGTAAGCGTGAGAGGATCTGCATGATGCGGTTACGCAGCAGTCGACGGTCCGTTTCAAGCTGAGTTTCGCCAGGGCCGCGTAAACCAATCCCGCCTTTCTGACGTTCAAGGTGGGTCCAGCCGCGAACCAGTCGGGTTGCCAGATGGCGCAACTGTGCCAGCTCAACCTGCAGCTTACCTTCGTGGGTACGCGCACGTTGGGCAAAGATATCTAAAATCAGACCTGTTCTGTCGATAACCCGACATTCGCACAGGGCTTCAAGGTTACGTTCTTGTGCCGGGGACAACGCATGATCAAATAGCACGACCGAGGCCCCAGATGACTTAACTGCTTCGGCAATTTCTACCGCTTTGCCTTCACCAACAAAATACTTGGGATGCGGCGATTTGCGACTACCGGTAACCACCTGCAGCGCTTCGACTCCGGCTGAAGAGACCAGGGATTCAAACTCCGCCAGGTCTTCCATATCTTTGTCTTGCGAAAAGTAGATGTGTACCAGCACCGCCTGCTCACCAGCGTCATAACGGTCAAACAAGCGTATAACCTCTCAAAAAAATCAGCGGGGAACGCAGATTCTCTGGTCCCCCGACTTGGAAAACAGCAGGAAGCCTTATTCGGCGTCTTCGCTGTCTTGTTGCGGCGCAGCACCCTGCGCGCTGCCACCGTGGTGGTAATTGCTGCCAGAACCGCCAGTACCGGTGTTATTGCTATGATGAGATACCGGACGAGACGGAACAACAGTTGAAATCGCGTGCTTATAGACCATCTGGCTGACCGTGTTTTTCAACAGGATCACGAACTGATCAAAAGACTCAATCTGCCCTTGCAGCTTAATACCATTCACCAAATAAATAGAAACCGGAACACGTTCCCGACGCAAAGCGTTCAGAAACGGATCTTGTAAAGATTGCCCCTTAGCCATTCTATCTTTTCCTTATATGTTTGTTGTTTGTAACTCAAGAACCCTGAGGCTCTGAAAAACTGCGTAAAAATTTGCGCACGATGTCGATTCAATTGTACACATTCATTGATGCTTCGCACTAACAACCTGTAATACTTCATTGCGCGCCTGGTCTGGATTTTCGCTGTCTAACCAGTGAACTCCATCCCAACCTCGCAACCAGGTCATCTGGCGCTTAGCCAATTGTCTCGTCGCGCAAATACCTCGATAAACCATCTCCTCGTGTGAAATTTCTCCCGCCAGATAAGACCACATCTGCCGGTAGCCCACACAACGAATGGAAGGCATCTCCGTATGCAAATCTCCGCGGGCAAAAAGAGCCCGCACTTCTGCTTCAAAATCTGAAGCTAACATCTGATGAAAACGCTGCTCAATTCGCTGATGGAGCAGTTCACGGCTCGCCGGGGCGATGGCGAACTGATGCACCTGATACGGCAGAGCCTCTCCTGACGTTTGCGTCAGTTCCGTTAAAGTTTTACCCGAAATGAAAAAAACTTCCAGTGCCCGGGAAAGCCTTTGCGGATCATTTGGATGAATCCGTGCTCCGGCAACGGGATCGATGTCGACCAGTTGACGATGCAACGCGTCCCATCCTAGCTCTGCTGCCTGTTGTTCTATCTTTGCCCGAACCTCGGGATCCGCCGCAGGCAGCGGCGAAAGACCCTCGAGTAATGCTTTGAAATAAAGCATTGTTCCCCCCACTAACAGGGGGATACGGCCTGAAGCGGTAATCTCGGCCATCTCGGCCAGCGCGTCGCGACGGAAGTCCGCGGCGGAATACGCCTGCGCCGGGTCGAGGATATCCAGCAGACGGTGCGGTGCCTGGGCGAGTTCTTCCGCCGTCGGCTTCGCCGTTCCGATGTCCATCCCCTGATAGATAAGGGCCGAATCGACACTTATCAACTCTACCGGCAGCGTTTTACGCAAGTTTATGGCTAATGCCGTCTTACCCGAGGCCGTTGGCCCCATCAAAAATATCGCCTTCGGCAGGCTTTTCGTCGCTTCAGTCATGTTTCAGGGCGTTCATCGCCAGAGTTAAATCAACAGGTTGTAACAAACCGCCGGGTGGATTTCGCACCAGCTGCGGGCAAAGACGCTCAACATCCGCAAGCAAAGCAATGGCCTGTGCCTGATTCCACTGTTGGTGTTCGGCGGTCAGATGACGGGCGAACCAGTGGGCGATTTGCGTTGCGCTTATCTCTGCCTGTTGCGCCAGGTATCCTGGCAGTTCATGAATCAAGATTTGTAAATTTTGTTTACGCAAAGGTAAAGGTACGGTGCGAATAACGATTTGTTTCGCCTCCGCCGCAAATTCGATGCCCATACTGAGCAATAACGGTTGATAACTCACCAACACGTCCAGCTCTTCTTTGCTGACTTTCATGCGCACCGGGATCAGCAGCGGCTGCGCGCGAACGCCTTCACTGCCGGGAATCAGCTGTGCCTGTTTAAGCCAGCGATCCGCCACGCGCAAAGAGAGCAGCATGAGCTTGCCTTCTCGCTCGAGCAGCGCGTATTCAGGGTGAATGACGGTTAAAACGCGTCCAAAGCTTTGGCTGTGCCCTTCCAGCGCGTCCGGCTCCTCTGCGCGGATAGCGACAGGTGGAACCGTTGGCGTATCCAGCAGCTCTCGATATAAGGCTCCCTGCTGCTTCTGGTAGCCCGGTGCCGCGTTCGGCCATAGAGGCTGCCTTTGCGTTCCACCAGCACCGCCAGACGAGCGAGGAGCCGATTCTCGGGCAGCAGAAGGGGCTGGCGTAGAAAACTGATTGCGCCCGGATGCCACGCGGTTTTCTGGCTGCCAGCGCTCCTGGGTTACCGCCGCAGGCGTCTCTTCCTGCAAAAGATTGTTTTCACTCTGCTGCTGAAGAACGGTCAGCACGCCCTGATAGATAAAATCATGCACCAGCCGCGACTGATGAAAGCGCACTTCATGCTTCGCCGGATGAACGTTGACGTCCACCTGATGCGGGTCGATTTCAAGATAAAGCACAAACGCGGGCTGCTCGGAGCCAAGCTTATCTTCGCAGGCCTGACGAATTGCATGGGTGATCAGTCGGTCGCGCATCATGCGCCCGTTCACATAGCAGTACTGAATTTCTGCCAGCGCCGACGTGGTGCCGGACGGCTCCGCCACCCAGCCGCGCAGGGCCAGATCGCCATGCTGCCATTCGATTTCCAGCGCCTGCTCAAGAAACTGCGTACCGCAGATAGCGCCAAGTCGCTTAGTGCGCGGCGCCCCCTCCTGCACGGCACGGTACTGACGCACCATTTTGCCGTTGTGGCTGAGGTTGATTGAGACGTCGAACCGCGCCAGCGCGATGCGCCGGACAATTTCATCGATATGGTTAAATTCTGTTTTCTCGGTGCGCATGAACTTGCGGCGGGCAGGCGTGTTGTAGAAGAGATCCAGGACTTCCAGCGTGGTACCGACCGGGTGCGCGGCAGGCTTTACCGTTACCGTCTGGTCACGCCCTTCGGCGTATGCCTGCCATGCTTCGCTCTGATCTTCCGTGCGGGAAGTCAGCGTGAGGCGGGCCACTGAACTGATACTAGCCAGCGCTTCGCCGCGAAAACCGAGGCTGATAATCGCCTCAAGGTCGTCGAGACAGGCAATTTTGCTGGTGGCATGACGGGCCAGCGCCAGCGCCAGCTCGTCTTTTTTGATGCCGCAGCCGTTGTCGCGGATGCGGATCATCTTCGCGCCGCCGCGTTCAATGTCGATGTCGATGCGGGTGGCACCGGCATCAAGGCTGTTTTCGATAAGCTCCTTCACCACCGACGCCGGGCGTTCAACCACTTCGCCTGCGGCAATCTGGTTCGCAAGCTGGGGAGGCAGAACCTGGATCGGCATAGAATTCCTTATTGAGTAATGGCGACTTTATCGAGGTCGGCGTTTTGCGCCCTGGCGGTTTGTTCCGCCGCCGGTGCCGACTGTATCGGGTGCGCCAGGAAGTAGGCGCGCAGCCCTTCGTAGATCGCTTTCGCAAGCTGCTGCTGGTAAGCATCGCTGCCCAGCAGACGCTCTTCGCCGCCGTTGCTGATAAACCCTGTTTCAACCAGTACCGACGGGATATCCGGCGAGCGCAGCACGCCAAGGCTTGCGTGCTCCGGGCGGCGCTTGTGCAGCGAGCCAATTTGCCCTAACTGCGTCAGCATTTTTGTCGCCACATCATACCCGACGCGCTGGGAATGGCCGAACTGCAAATCCAGCACGGCCTGGCTGAGGTACGGGTCAGCCTGGCTGTTTGCCAGCACGTCGCCCGCCCCGCCCAGCAGTTCGGACTGTTTCTCGTGCTGCTCAAGCCAGCCCGCCATTTCGCTGTTGGCGCGGCGGTTAGAAAGCACCCAGACGGATGCGCCAGTTGCATCACGGTTCGGCGCAGCATCGGCATGTATCGACACCAGAATGTTGGCATTTTGCTTACGCGCAACGTCTGAACGCCCCATGACCGAAATGAAATAGTCCCCGTCGCGCGTCAGCACGCCCTTAAACATCGGGTCGTCGTTGAGCAGCGAACGCAGCTTGCGGGCGATAGAAATAGTGACGTTTTTCTCTTTCGTGCCGCCGGAGCCGATAGCGCCAGGATCCTGTCCGCCGTGCCCGGCATCAATGGCAACGATAATAGTGTCTGAATTCACATTGGTTTTCTTCGTCGACCGCGCCGGACGCGTGACCGTATTTGAGCTGATAGCCCCGGTCACCTGCTGCGGTTTAAACGGATTTTTTGCCGGTTCGGACGAACGAATCACAGGCGCAGGCTCTACGCGCTTCGCAACAACTGGCGGCGGTGGCGGTGGCGGCGGCGCATCGGCGTTGATCGTGAAGACTACCGTATAGTTTGCGCCGTTTTTCTGTTTCACCGCACGGGTTTTACCGGCCTGAGTTAAATCGACCACCAGACGGATAGTGCCGACATCTTTTGGCTGGCCGGAGCGGATGCTTTTCACCAGGTTATTGCCGCTGAACTGCAGCGGCAACCCCTGAATCACGCCGGTCTGCTTAATATCCAGCGCGACGCTTCTTTTGCCGTCCTGAGAGAATGAATACTCCGGATCGCCCATAAAGCTGAAGGTGATACGCGCCTGGTTATCACCGTTGGACACCTGAATATCGGCGAGACTTGCCGCCCCGGCCTGGGCACAAAGCACCAGCAGCCAGGCAGCTATCAACCAACTCTTAACGCGATAGATCATCCCGCCATCCTTGTTATTTGGCCAACCGCGCCAGTAACGACTCACCAGATGAGGAAACTGCTGTTATGCGCGCCTCACGCCCTTGCGCCTCGTAGTCCAGGTGCAGCTCGATATCGGGTTCAGGCAGCACGCCCTTCCCCTGCTGCGGCCACTCTACCAGGCAAATTGCATCATTGGCAAAATAGTCGCGGATGCCCATAAACTCGAGCTCTTCCGGGTCAGCCAGACGATACAGGTCGAAATGGTAAACCATCAAATCATCGAGCGTGTACGGCTCGACTAAGGTGTAAGTCGGGCTTTTCACATTGCCCTTATGGCCCAGCGCCTGCATAAAGCCACGGCTGAACGTCGTTTTGCCCGCGCCCAGGTCCCCATAAAGATAAATAACGGTTGCTCCTTCGCAGGCGGCCGCTACGCGTGCGCCCAGTTCAAGAGTGGCTGCTTCATCAGGTAATGCAATAACACGATTAATCATGATTTAGGGTTTTCAAATCCGGGTTAACAAAACGGTACAACGTTGAAAATAGGTCCGTCGCCAGCATGCCGCGCGTGCCGTAACGGCTCGCCAGCTCATCGGCTGCGGCACCGTGGGCAACACAACCCGCACAGGCTGCATCATACGGGCTAAGCTTCTGCGCCAGCAATGCCCCAATGATACCCGAAAGCACATCGCCCATGCCGCCGCTGCCCATCCCGGCGTTGCCTGCGTCAATCAGCCCGCATTCACGATCCTGACCGGCGACTATGGTGCCCGCACCTTTTAAGACCACGCATCCGCCATAACGTTTTACGAGGCGGTCTGCAGCAAGTAAGCGGTCACTCTCAATTTGTGACACCGCGCAATTTAACAGGCGCGCCGCTTCCCCTGGATGGGGAGTAATGACGCGATTCTGACGTTTATCGGGATTGATTGCCAGAAGGTTAAGCGCATCCGCATCCCAAAGCATCGGCTTGCGGCTGTTTTCCACCTTTTGCAGGGCCTTTTTGCCCCACTCCTGCTGGCCCAGGCCCGGCCCAATCACGATAACGTCCGCCCATTCCAGACTCTCTTCGAGGGAGGCAGGCGTCAGCTCGTGGACCATTAGTTCCGGGCGGGCAGTAATCAGCGGGGCGATATTTTCCTGCCGGGTTAACACGCGGACAAGTCCGGCACCGGCACGAAGCGCCGCTTCCCCGGTCATGCGTATGGCACCAGCCGTGCCATGATCCCCACCAATGATGACCAGCCGCCCGTTAGTCCCTTTGTGGGAGGTAGGCTGACGCGGCTTCAGCCAGCGCGGCAAATCTTCGCGATCGAAGCGCGATATCGGCGCAGCCTGAACTTCCAGCCAGGCCTCAAGCCCCAGCGCGTGATAATGAAGTTCGCCAACGACATCCCTGGCCTTGCCGGTGAGTAACCCGGGCTTAAGGGCGATAAACGTCAGCGTATGGTCAGCATTGATCACCGCTCCGGGCGTGGCCCCCGTTTCGGCTAACAAGCCTGAGGGAATATCGAGGGCAATAACGGGAGCAGAATGCAGATTAGCTTTTTCGATGAGCCGCGCAAGATTTTCGCGGGGGGCGGCGTTCAGGCCCGTGCCCAACAGACCGTCAATAATCAAATCGCTATCCGCCGGCAATGGAATGTCGGAAGAATGGATAACCCCACCGGCGTTCAGCCAGGCTTCTCTCGCCTGCGCCGCCTCTTCCGGCAGCGGTTTATCGCTCTCCTGCGCAAGTAAGGTCACAGCGATACCCGCTGATTGCGCAAGGCGGGCCACAACATAGCCATCGCCGCCGTTGTTACCATGGCCGCATAAAACGAGCCAGCGGCGGGTATCGGGATAATGATTCCTGGCAAGGGTAAACGCCGCCTCACCAGCTCTGAGCATCAGCTCGTAGAGGGTCAGCCCCAGGCTGTCAGCCGCCTGTTTTTCGGCGTTACGCAGCCAGTCTGCCGACCAGACGGAGTGTGGTATACTTCTGGCGGTTAATTTCTCGTTATGGTCCGTCATGTCACAGCCCCTCGATCTCAATCAGTTAGCGCAAAATATCAAACGGTGGGGCAATGAACTCGGCTTCCAGCAGGTGGGTATTGCCGATACCGATCTCAGCGCCCAGGAGCCAAAGCTACAGGCCTGGCTGGATAAACAATACCACGGCGAGATGGAGTGGATGGCGCGCCACGGCATGATGCGCGCACGCCCTCATGAACTTCTTCCCGGTACGCTGCGCGTTATCAGCGTCAGGATGAACTATTTGCCCGCCAACGCGGCGTTCGCTTCCACGCTTAAAAATCCGGGCCTGGGCTATGTCAGCCGCTATGCCCTGGGCCGCGACTACCACAAGCTGCTGCGTAACCGCCTGAAAAAGCTGGGCGAGATGATCCAGTCCCACTGTTCCACGCTGAATTTTAGACCCTTTGTTGATTCTGCGCCCATTCTTGAACGCCCGCTGGCGGAAAAGGCGGGCCTTGGCTGGACAGGTAAGCACTCACTAATCCTCAGCCGCGACGCGGGTTCGTTCTTCTTCCTTGGCGAGCTGCTGGTTGATATCCCTCTGCCCGTTGACCAGCCGGTGGAAGAAAACTGCGGGCGCTGCGTAGCCTGTATGACAATTTGCCCGACCGGCGCGATTGTCGAACCCTATACCGTCGATGCCCGCCGCTGTATCTCCTATCTCACCATTGAGCTGGAAGGCGCCATCCCCGAGGAGTTTCGTCCGCTAATTGGCAACCGGATTTACGGCTGCGATGACTGCCAGCTGATTTGCCCGTGGAACCGCTTCTCGCAGCTTACTGAAGAAGACGATTTCAGCCCAAGGCGTGCGCTCCACGCGCCGCAGCTGGTAGAACTATTCGGCTGGAGTGAGGCTCAGTTTCTTAAAATTACGGAAGGCTCGGCGATTCGCCGCATCGGGCATCTGAGGTGGCTGCGAAATATCGCCGTCGCGCTCGGCAATGCGCCATGGGATGAAAGCAATCTTGCCGCGCTTCAACAGCGCAAAGGTGAGCACCCACTTCTTGATGAGCACATTGACTGGGCGATTGCGCAACAATTAATCAGGCGAAGCGAGCAGGCGGTAGAGGTGCAGCTGCCCCAGAAACAGAGGCTGGTCCGGGTCATTGAAAAGGGGTTAAAACGCGATGCATGATATGTCCACAGGATGTGCATAAAAATAAAAATGCTTTGCCAGACAAGGGGAAAAAATCCGTCAAGCGGTCTGGTTAACATTTTGCATTGAAATTAATCTGTTATTAATCAATGCATTAAACAGAACCTGTAATATTTGTAAGATTCTTAGCAGGAAAAGGAAAAGCGCGCCGCCTGTGGATAACTCTGTTCACAAGAGTTTGCAGGGGACGTGAAAAAACCACCGGGACGCCGTCTGGCGTTGTGGATAATTTATGCTTGAGAGATAAAATTTGGAGCGGGAAACGAGACTCGAACTCGCGACCCCGACCTTGGCAAGGTCGTGCTCTACCAACTGAGCTATTCCCGCTTGGGTGGTGCGTGGCTGTGAAAGCCAATCAAATTTTGGAGCGGGAAACGAGACTCGAACTCGCGACCCCGACCTTGGCAAGGTCGTGCTCTACCAACTGAGCTAT
>NZ_JBBYHZ010000001.1:679186-877944 GCF_038405435.1 Dryocola clanedunensis
TTGGAGCGGGAAACGAGACTCGAACTCGCGACCCCGACCTTGGCAAGGTCGTGCTCTACCAACTGAGCTATTCCCGCTCTGTGTAACGCTGCAAATTCTGCATCGGTACGGGAGGCGCATTATACGAGAAATCGTTTTAGCCGCAACCCCCTCAAACCATTTTTTTCATGAATTTAGTCTGAATGGTGATTTAAGCGGCAATCTGATTATTTTGCGTCCGCCCGCCCCGGTCTGCATGAAACATAGGGTAGATAAACGCGGTGTCACCCAGCACAAACGGTGGATGACACAGGCTTATCCGCGCTACGCAAACGTAAGCCGCAGATTACAGCTTAATAAAGTTTTCGCGGTAAAACGCCAGCTCCGCCACCGACTCGCGAATATCGTCCATCGCCTGGTGAGTGCCCTGCTTTTTGAAATCGGCAAGGATGGCTGGTTTCCAGCGGCGCGCCAGCTCTTTGAGCGTGCTGACATCCAGATAGCGGTAATGGAAGTAAGCCTCCAGCTCCGGCATATACTTAAACAGGAAGCGGCGATCCTGGCCGATGCTGTTGCCGCAGATAGGGGAAGCGCCCTGCGGCACCCACTGCTTCAGGAATTCAAGCGTTGCCAGCTCCGCCGCACGGTCGTCCTGGGTGCTGGCTTTTACTCGCTCAACCAGACCGCTGCCGGTATGGGTACGGACGTTCCAGTCATCCATCAGCGCGAGCTGCTCGTCGGACTGATGCACCGCAATAGTTGGCCCTTCCGCAAGGATGTTCAGATTGGCGTCGGTCACCAGGGTGGCAATTTCAATTATGCGATCCCGCTCTGGATCCAGACCGGTCATTTCTAAATCAATCCAAATCAGATTGTTTTCGTTTCCACTCATGCTATTTTCCACCCTTCTCGCTCGTTACCCAGCCGTGACGGTGGGTTAATTCGTATAAAATAGTGTGTATCATAGAGGTTTTGCCCCGCAGGGGCGACCAGGAGCCAGAACGATTGAGCAAAAATAAACTCTCCAAAGGACAGCAGCGCCGGGTAAAAGCAAACCACCAGCGTCGGCTTAAACAAACCGTGGAGAAAGCCGATCCCGACGACTCTCAGTTTGGCGAACCCCGGGATGGCCGGGTAATCAGCCGCTTCGGCCAGCACGCGGATGTCGAATCGCCGGAAGGCGAAGTCCACCGCTGCAACATTCGCCGCACCATCCGTTCGCTGGTCACCGGCGACCGCGTCGTCTGGCGCCCGGCGAAAGAAGCCGCCGCTGGCGTAACGATTAAAGGCATCGTAGATGCGGTTCATGAACGCACCTCGGTGCTGACCCGCCCGGACTTCTACGACGGCGTGAAGCCCATCGCCGCCAACATTGACCAGATTATTATCGTTTCCGCGATCCTGCCGGAGCTGTCATTAAATATTATTGACCGTTATCTGGTGGCCTGCGAAACGCTGGACGTAGAACCGCTGCTGGTCCTGAACAAAACTGACCTGCTGGACGAAGCGGGCCTGGCGTTTGTGAATGAGCAGATGGATATCTATCGCCATATCGGCTATCGCGTGCTGATGGTCTCCAGCCACAGGGCCGAAGGGTTAAAAGAGCTGGAAGAGGCGTTAATCGGGCGCATCAGCATCTTTGCCGGTCAGTCCGGCGTGGGCAAATCCAGCCTGCTGAATAACCTGCTCGGCTTCAAAGACGAACAGATACTGGTTAACAACGTTTCAGACAACTCAGGTCTTGGCCAGCACACCACCACCGCCTCCCGGCTCTATCACTTCCCGGGCGGCGGCGATGTTATCGACTCCCCAGGCGTGCGTGAATTCGGTCTGTGGCACTTAGAGCCGGAACAAATCACCCAGGGATTTGTCGAATTCCATGACTACCTTGGCCACTGCAAATACCGCGACTGCCGCCACGATAACGATCCGGGCTGTGCGCTGCGCGAAGCGGTAGAACGCGGCGAAATCGCTGAATTACGCTTCGATAGCTACCATCGCATTCTGGAAAGCATGGCGCAGGTAAAAACGCGTAAAAACTTTTCCGATATCGACAACTGACAATTAAGCTGGGCGCCGTTAGAATCGCCCCCTTTTTCTGTTTGATCCCGCTAAACCGGGTGCTTAGCCAGGAGGCTATCTTGTTAGACAACATTAAACTTTCGCTGCAATACATTCTGCCGAAACTCTGGCTGACCCGCCTTGCGGGCTGGGGCGCAAGTAAACGTGCTGGCTGGCTGACTAAGCTGGTCATTGACCTGTTTGTGAAATACTACAAGGTCGACATGAAAGAGGCGCAGAAGCCGGATACCGCAAGCTATCGCACCTTCAACGAGTTCTTCGTGCGCCCGCTGCGTGACGACGTGCGTCCGGTTAACACCGATCCTAACATTCTGGTTATGCCAGCCGACGGCGTTATCAGCCAGCTCGGCCGCATCGAAGAAGACAAAATTCTGCAGGCGAAGGGCCACAACTACAGCCTCGAAGCGCTGCTGGCCGGTAATTACCTGATGGCCGACCTGTTCCGCAACGGCAGCTTCGTCACCACCTATCTGTCGCCACGCGATTACCACCGCGTGCACATGCCGTGTAACGGTATTCTGCGCGAAATGATTTACGTGCCGGGCGACCTGTTCTCCGTAAACCATCTGACAGCCCAAAACGTGCCGAACCTGTTTGCGCGGAACGAGCGCGTAATCTGCCTGTTCGATACCGAGTTTGGCCCAATGGCGCAGATTCTGGTGGGTGCTACCATCGTTGGCAGCATCGAAACCGTCTGGGCTGGCACCATCACCCCACCGCGTGAAGGCGTGATTAAGCGCTGGACATGGCCTGCGGGCGAAAGCGACGGTGCGGTTGCGCTGCTTAAGGGTCAGGAAATGGGCCGTTTCAAACTGGGCTCAACCGTCATCAACCTGTTTGCCCCAGGCAAAGTGGATCTGGCAGAACAGCTGCAAAGCCTGTCGGTGACCAAAATCGGTGAGCCGCTGGCCGTCTCTACCGAAGCCATTGTGGAGCCGGAAGTGCCGGTGAGCGAGATCCCACAGGCGGAAGTCGAAGCTGAACTGGAAGCCAGCCCGCTGGTGGAAAACAAACCCGAAAGTTAATCTGCTCTTCCCCGCCCCGCTGGCTCACCGCCGGGGCGGACTCACCTATAGGTACTGACGTGCGCCTGATAATCACTTTTCTGATGGCCTGGTGCATCAGCCTGGGTGCGGTTGCCGCAACGCTCCCCGATGCAAAACAAATCTCCCAGGAACTCGAACAGGCCAAAGCCGCGAAGGATCAGCCGAACCAGGCCGATATCGTCGATGCGCTTACGGCCGCCCTTAACGCGCTCGATGAACGAAAGGCATCGTTAGAACGCGCTGACCAGTATCAGAAAGTCATTGATAACTTCCCTAAGCTGTCGGAAACCCTGCGCCAGCAGTTAGCTAATTTGCGTGATGAGCCGCAAAAAGTGCCGGAGGGCATGTCCACCGACGCGCTGAACCAGGAGATCCTGCAGGTCAGCAGCCAGCTGCTGGAGAAAAGCCGCCTGGCACAGCAGGAGCAGGAGCGCGCGCGGGAAATCGCCGATTCTCTGACCCAGCTTCCCCAGCAGCAAACGGACGCGCGTCGCCAGCTTAACGAAGTTGAGCGCCGGGCCGGAAGCCAGGCAACGACAGGTACGCCTTTGCTGCAGGCACAGCACCTCTCCCTGCAGGCTGAATCCGCCCGCCTGAAGGCGCTGGTCGACGAGCTGGAACTGGCGCAGCTCTCCGCCAGTAACCGTCAGGAGCTTGCCCGCCAGCGCGCGGAGCTGGCGCAGAAGCAAAGCGCTCAGTTGGATGCCTGGCTCCAGGGGCTGCGCAACCAGCTCAACAGCCAGCGTCAGCAGGAAGCCGAACGCGCGCTGGAAAGTACCGAACTGCTTGCTGAAAACAGCGCTGACCTGCCACCGGTTATCGTCGCGCAGTTCAAAAGCAACCGTGAGCTCTCCCAGGCGCTGAATCAGCAGGCCCAGCGTATGGACTTAGTCGCCTCTCAGCAGCGCCAGGCCAGCAGC
The DNA here is from genome assembly GCF_038405435.1 of Dryocola clanedunensis. GTDB lineage: Bacteria > Pseudomonadota > Gammaproteobacteria > Enterobacterales > Enterobacteriaceae > Dryocola > Dryocola clanedunensis_A. The sequence goes on from NZ_JBBYHZ010000001.1 coordinate 683,214, forward strand.
CAGACGCTGCAGGTACGCCAGGCGCTGAACACCCTGCGCGAACAGGCTCAGTGGCTGGGCGTTTCTAACGTGCTGGGCGAAACGCTGCGGGCCCAGGTTTCACGCCTGCCGGAAATGCCCAAGCCGCAGCAGCTGGACACGGAGCTCGGCCAGCTTCGCGTCCAGCGACTGCATTACGAAGATCTGCTCAACAAGCAGCAACAGCTGCGCCAGACGCGTCAGCTGGATGGCAAGGATCTGACCGCCGAGCAAAATCGCATTCTTGAAGCGCAGTTGCGCACCCAGCGTGAGCTGCTGAATTCCCTGCTCCAGGGTGGCGATACGCTGATCTTAGAGCTGACGAAGCTCAAAGTCGCCAACGGCCAGCTTGAAGATGCCCTTAAAGAAGTCAACGAAGCGACCCACCGCTACCTGTTCTGGACATCAGACGTCAGCGCCATTGGCTTCTCGTGGCCCATCGAAATCGTCCAGGATTTGCGTCGGCTGATCTCGCTGGATACCGTCAGCCAGCTCGGCAGCGCCAGCATCATGATGCTGACCAGCAAAGCAACGCTGCTGCCGCTGTTTGCCGCCCTGATTCTGGTCGGCTTCAGCATCAGCTCCCGCCGCCACTTTACGGCGTTCCTCGAGCGTTCCAGCGCGAAGGTTGGCAAAGTTACCCAGGATCACTTCACCCTGACGCTGCGCACGCTGTTCTGGTCAATTCTGGTCGCTTCCCCGCTGCCGGTACTGTGGGCAACGCTGGGCTATGGCCTGCAAGAGGCATGGCCTTATCCGATTGCCGTCGCAGTAGGCGACGGGGTTACAGCAACCGTGCCGCTGCTGTGGGCGGTAATGATTTGCGCCACCTTCGCCCGCCCTACAGGCCTGTTCGTCGTCCACTTCAGCTGGCCGCGTGAACGCGTCGCCCGGGCGATGCGCTACTACCTGATGAGCATCGGGCTGATTGTGCCGCTGATTATGGCGCTCATCATGTTCGATAACCTCAACGACCGTGAATTTTCTGCCTCCCTGGGTCGGCTGTGCTTCATGCTGATTTGCGGTGCGCTGGCGCTCGTCACGCTCAGCCTGAAACGCGCGGGTATCCCGCTGTACGTGGACAAGCAGGGCAACAACGATAACGTCGTCAACAGGATGCTGTGGAACCTGCTGCTGTGCGCGCCGCTGTCCGCTATTCTGGCGGCCGCCGTGGGCTATCTGGCAACGTCCCAGGCGCTGCTTGCGCGTCTGGAAACCTCGGTCGCCATCTGGTTCCTGCTGCTGGTTATCTACCACGTTATCCGCCGCTGGATGCTGATTCAGCGCCGCCGTCTGGCCTTTGACCGCGCCAAGCATCGTCGTGCGGAAATACTGGCACAGCGCGCCCGTGGCGAAGAAGAGGCGCCCCACAGCCACAGTACCGAAGGCTCGGCAGAGATTTTTGAAGAGGCGGAAATCGATCTCGACACCATCAGCGCCCAGTCGCTGCGCCTGGTCAGGTCGATTCTTATGCTGATCGCCCTGCTGTCGGTCATAGTGCTGTGGTCGGAAATCCACTCCGCGTTCGGCTTCCTTGAGAACATCACGCTGTGGGATGCCACCTCGACGGTGCAGGGGGTGGAAAGCATTGAACCCATCACGCTCGGCGCGGTGTTAATCGCCATCCTGGTCATCATCATCACCATGCAGCTGGTGCGCAATTTACCCGCCCTGCTTGAACTGGCGATACTCCAGCATCTGGATTTAACGCCGGGTACGGGTTATGCCATCACGACCATCACCAAATACCTGCTGCTGCTGATTGGCGGGCTGGTTGGCTTCTCGATGATTGGCATTGAGTGGTCGAAGCTGCAGTGGCTGGTTGCCGCCCTGGGTGTCGGGCTGGGCTTTGGTTTACAGGAGATTTTCGCCAACTTTATTTCGGGCCTGATTATCCTCTTCGAGAAGCCGATCCGCATTGGCGACACGGTGACGATCCGCGATCTGACGGGCAGCGTTACCAGGATCAATACCCGGGCGACGACGATCAGCGACTGGGATCGCAAAGAGATCATCGTGCCGAATAAGGCGTTTATCACCGAGCAGTTTATCAACTGGTCGCTGTCCGACTCCGTCACGCGTGTGGTGCTGACCGTACCTGCCCCGTCGGATGCAAACAGCGAAGAGGTGACCAACATCCTGCTGAGAGCGGCCGAGCGCTGTTCGCTGGTGATAGACAACCCGCCGCCGGAAGCCTTCCTGGTGGATTTACAGGCTGGTCTGCAAATTTTCGAATTACGCATTTATGCCGCCGAGATGGGGCACCGCATGCCGCTGCGCCATGAGATCCACCAGCTGATCCTGCAGGGCTTCCGCGAGCACGACATCGACCTGCCGTTCCCACCGTTCCAGATGCGTCTGGAGAACATGGGGAGCGCAAAAACCAGGGCGATTAATTCAGCGGGTAAAGGCGGCAGGACGGCGGGAAGCCTCTAAAGGTCAGGGAGACGGGTTTTGTAGGGTGGATAAGCGGCAGCGTCATCCACCGGTATTTGCCGGATGACGCTTCGCTTTTCCGGCCTACGAGGCGGACGTTGCCTTTTAGGCGCGGTCCACCGGGAAGGCCAGCACGTCCGCAAGGCTCTCAGCCCCCAGCGCCAGCATAATCAGACGATCCACGCCCAGCGCCACGCCGGAGCAGTCCGGCAGCCCCGCCTTCAGCGCTTCCAGCAGGTTCGCGTCGACAGGCTGCTGCGGCAGGCCGCGGGCGGCGCGCTTGCGGTTATCCTGTTCGAAACGCTGCTGCTGCTCGCGGGCATCGGTCAGCTCGTGGAAACCATTCGCCAGCTCAATACCTTTGAAATAGACCTCAAAGCGCTCTGCCACGCGATGGTCTTCGGTGCTGATCTGCGCAAGCGAAGCCTGGCTCGCCGGGAAGTGGTAGATAAACGCCGGTTTATCCTTACCGATATGTGGTTCAACGCCCATGGTAAACAGCAGCTGCAGCAGGGTATCGCGATCTTCTTCGGTATCCGCGATATTGCTTAAATCCAGCTTAGCTGCCGCCTCACGCAGCGCGGGCTTGTCCGCCGACAGCGGATCGATTTCCAGGTGGCGCTGGAAAGCCTGCTGATAGGAAAGTGACTCCGCAGCTTCGCATTCCAGAACCTGCTGGAGCAGATCGTCCACCTCGTTCATCAGGCGGTACATATCGTAATGCGGACGGTACCACTCCAGCATGGTGAACTCTGGATTATGGTGACGTCCCATCTCTTCGTTACGGAAACTGCGGCACAGCTGGAACACAGGGCCAATGCCCGCCGCCAGCAGGCGCTTCATATGGTATTCCGGACTGGTCATCATGAACAGATTCATGCCCTGAGAGTGGCCCGGCCCAACAAAACGGGTTTCGAACGGCACCAGATGAATATCCGTGACCGTTGCCTGACTCATGCAGGGTGTTTCCACCTCCAGTACGCCGCGGTCGGCAAAAAAGCGCCGAATTTCCGCCATAATAGCGGCGCGTTTCAACAGGTTGGGGATGGACGCGCTCGGCTGCCAGGTGGCCGTTTCGCTCATGGTTTAGTCTCCGTAGTCAAACAAGGCCAGGAAGTCTACTCGCATCCCGTATGGGAGACAAATTTTGCTCAGCAAAACGGCGGGCATGGCCGGTACCCCATACTTATTAATAGTCATAATTTCGTGACGCAACTCATCACTCCTGAGAATTAATTGCGCCACAGAACAGCAAAAAAATCGAACACGTCAAATTTCCTTAAAATCCCTCCGGTTATACTTCGCTACCTACAAAGGAGCAGGGAAACACCCTTTCGCAATAGCCCCTACCGTTTCGGTGGTCTACCTTTGGTGAATTAGCATTGCGAAATAACTAAAAACTGGAGGAATGTCGTGCAAACCTTTCAAGCCGATCTCGCCATTATTGGCGCTGGCGGAGCGGGATTACGAGCGGCCATTGCCGCAGCTCAGGCCAATCCACAGGCTAAAATCGCTCTGATTTCCAAAGTCTATCCGATGCGTAGCCATACCGTGGCCGCAGAAGGTGGCTCCGCTGCCGTCGCGCAGGATCACGACAGCTTCGAGTACCATTTCCACGACACCGTGGCGGGCGGCGACTGGCTGTGCGAGCAGGACGTCGTGGATTACTTCGTACACCACTGCCCGACGGAGATGACCCAGCTTGAACAGTGGGGCTGCCCGTGGAGCCGTCGCCCGGACGGGTCGGTGAACGTACGCCGTTTTGGCGGCATGAAAATTGAGCGCACCTGGTTTGCCGCGGATAAAACCGGCTTCCACATGCTGCACACCCTGTTCCAGACCTCTTTGCAGTTCCCGCAGATTCAGCGCTTCGACGAGCATTTCGTCCTCGATATTCTGGTCGACGATGGTCAGGCGCGCGGCCTGGTGGCGATGAATATGATGGAAGGCTCGCTGGTGCAAATCCGAGCCAATGCCGTGGTGATGGCAACGGGCGGCGCGGGCCGCGTTTATCGCTATAACACCAACGGCGGTATCGTCACCGGTGACGGCATGGGCATGGCGCTGAGCCACGGCGTCCCCCTTCGCGATATGGAGTTCGTGCAGTACCACCCAACCGGCCTGCCGGGCTCCGGCATTCTGATGACGGAAGGCTGCCGCGGCGAAGGCGGCATTCTGGTCAACAAAGACGGCTACCGCTATTTGCAGGATTACGGTATGGGGCCAGAGACCCCGCTCGGCGAGCCGAAGAACAAATATATGGAGCTGGGTCCGCGCGACAAAGTCTCCCAGGCCTTCTGGCACGAATGGCGCGCTGGCCGCACCGTTCCTACGCCGCGTGGCGATGTGGTTTATCTCGACCTGCGCCATCTGGGCGAGAAAAAACTCCTCGAGCGCCTGCCGTTTATCTGCGAGCTGGCGAAAGCCTATGTTGGCGTAGATCCGGTGAAAGATCCGATTCCGGTGCGCCCAACCGCGCACTACACCATGGGCGGTATCGAAACCGACACCAAATGCGAAACCCGCATCAAAGGGCTGTTCGCGGTGGGCGAGTGCTCATCCGTAGGCCTGCACGGCGCGAACCGCTTAGGCTCCAACTCCCTCGCTGAACTGGTCGTGTTTGGCCGCATGGCGGGTGAACAGGCGATGCAGCGCGCAGGCGAAGCACAGCCTGCCAACGATGCGGCGCTTAACGCCCAGGCAGCGGACGTCGAAAGCCGCCTGAAGAAGCTGGTGAACCAGGAAGGCAGCGAAAACTGGTCGAAGATCCGCGACGAGATGGGCCTGTCGATGGAAGAAGGCTGCGGTATCTACCGTACGCCGGAGCTGATGCAAAAAACTATCGACAAGCTGGCGGAACTCCAGGAACGCTTCAGGCGCGTGCGCATTACCGACAGCTCCAGCGTGTTTAATACCGATCTGCTCTATACCATCGAGCTGGGCCACGGTCTGAACGTCGCGGAGTGTATGGCGCACTCGGCAATGGCACGTAAAGAGTCTCGCGGGGCGCACCAGCGCCTGGACGAAGGCTGCACAGAGCGTGACGACGTCAATTTCCTGAAACACACCCTCGCCTTCCGCGATGCGGATGGCACCACGCGTCTGGATTACAGCGACGTGAAAATCACCACCCTGCCACCGGCAAAACGCGTCTACGGTGCGGAAGCAGAAGCAGCCGACAAGAAGGAGGCGACGAATGGCTGAAGTGATGAAGTCCCTGAAGATTGAGATTGTGCGCTACAACCCGGAAACGGATAGCGAGCCGCACAGCGCAGTCTACGATGTCCCTTACGATGAACAAACCTCGCTGCTGGATGCGCTGGGTTACATCAAGGACAACCTGGCGCCGGACCTCAGCTACCGCTGGTCCTGCCGTATGGCGATCTGCGGCTCCTGCGGCATGATGGTTAACCGCGTGCCGAAGCTGGCCTGTAAGACCTTCCTGCGGGAGTACACGCAGGGCATGAAGGTCGAAGCGCTGGCGAACTTCCCAATCGAGCGCGACCTGGTGGTCGACATGACCCACTTTATCGAGAGCCTGGAGGCGATTAAGCCGTACATCATCGGCAATCCGCGCACGCCGGATCAGGGGCCAAACGTCCAGACTCCGGCGCAGATGGCGAAGTACCATCAGTTCTCCGGCTGTATCAACTGCGGCCTGTGCTATGCCGCCTGCCCGCAGTTTGGCCTGAATCCAGAGTTCATCGGCCCGGCGGCGATCACCCTCGCCCACCGCTACAACTTGGACAACCGCGACCACGGCAAGAAAGAGCGTATGGCGCAGTTAAACGGCCAGAACGGCGTCTGGAGCTGCACCTTCGTGGGCTTCTGCTCGGAAGTGTGTCCGAAGCACGTCGACCCGGCAGCCGCCATCCAGCAGGGCAAAGTCGAAAGCTCGAAAGACTTTTTGATTGCCACCCTGAAACCACGCTAAGGAGTGCACAATGACCACCAAACGTAAGCCGTATGTTCGCCCCATGACACCAACGTGGTGGCAAAAACTGGGCTTCTACCGCTTTTACATGCTGCGTGAAGGCACGGCGGTGCCGACGGTCTGGTTCAGCCTCGTGCTGATTTACGGCCTGTTTGCCCTGAAGGGCGGACCGGACAGCTGGATGGGATTTGTCAGCTTCCTGCAAAACCCCATCGTCGTGATCCTCAACATTATCACCCTGGCGGCGGCGCTGCTGCACACCAAAACCTGGTTTGAGCTGGCGCCGAAGGCTGCCAACATCATTGTTAAAGATGAAAAAATGGGGCCGGAGCCGGTCATTAAAGGGCTGTGGGCGGTAACTGCGGTTGCCACGGTCGTCATTCTTTTTGTTGCCCTGTTCTGGTAAGGAGGACGTTATGATCAATCCCAATCCGAAACGCTCCGACGAGCCGGTATTCTGGGGGCTGTTTGGCGCAGGCGGCATGTGGGGGGCAATAATCGCGCCCGTCATCGTGCTGCTGGTAGGTATCATGCTGCCGCTGGGCCTGTTCCCCGGCGATGCGCTGGGCTATGAGCGCGTGCTGGCTTTTTCCCAGAGCATCATCGGCCGCCTGTTCATCTTCCTGATGATCGTGCTGCCGCTGTGGTGCGGGCTGCACCGTATTCACCATGCGATGCACGACCTGAAAATCCATGTGCCGTCCGGCAAATGGGTCTTCTATGGTCTTGCTGCGATTCTGACCGTTGTGACGCTGATTGGCGTGATTACTCTGTAAGCCGCTAAGCAAGCGCTAAAATGCCTGCCGATGTGCAGGCATTTTTTTTGCCGCCATCTACACTTAGCAAAAAGCTGACAAGGATTAAGCTATGCGCATCTGGCCGATCGTTTCTGCCATCTCAGTGGCCCTATTGGTTGTATCCTGTAGTACCCCCACCCCGCCGCCGAACGTCACGGTGGTCAATAATTTTGATGCTAAGCGCTATCTCGGGCAGTGGTATGAAATTGCCCGCCTCGACCACAGCTTCGAGCGCGGCCTGCAGCAGGTCACGGCGACTTACAGCCTGATGGACGACGGCGGAATACGCGTGGTGAACCGGGGCTTTAATCCTGACCGGCAGAAATGGCAGCAGAGCATTGGTAAAGCGTACTTTACCGGCAGCCCCGATCGGGCGGCGCTGAAGGTGTCGTTCTTTGGGCCGTTCTATGGCGGCTATAACATTATTGCGCTGGATAAAGATTATCGCCACGCGCTGGTCTGCGGGCCGAACCGCGACTATCTGTGGATACTCTCCCGCACGCCGACCATCAGCCCGGAAGTCAAACAGCAGATGCTGGATACCGCGACCCGCCAGGGCTTCCCGGTCGAGAAGCTCCTGTGGATCCAGCAGAAAGGTTAGTGGGTGCTGAGCTTCAGGCCGATGATGCCGATGACGATCATAGCCAGGCTCGCGATGCGGGCCGGGCTTGCCGATTCACCTAACAGCAGGATCCCCGTGGTGGCCGCCCCAACGGCACCGATCCCCGTCCACACCGCGTAGGCCGTTCCCGTCGGCAGCGTTTTCATCGCCCATGACAGCAGCGCCATGCTCAGAACCATCGCCACGATGGTGATTACGCTTGGCCACAGGCGGCTAAAACCATGGGTATATTTCAGGCCGACGGCCCAGACCACTTCCAGAAGACCAGCAATAAACAGAACAAACCAGGACATAACCGCTCCTTGTGAAGGGGTCGTCCCCGAAATAAGAAGAGGCGCAGGCGGGTCGTCCCGCAAGGCCGATGCGAAGAGCATAGTTTAGCACCCGGTCCGGACAAGGAAAATCCCACACGGCTTTTTCCTTTTGCATGAAGCGATGCCCCCTTAGCCCTTGCTAAGCCTGGAATTAGCTCACGATCGTCACGCAGTTCCGCACTTCAACGGGCGGAGAATGCTCCTATGATTAAGCGTCTCCCTCTCGTCCCTGTAAAGGCTGCAATAATGAATGTCGTGAAGCTTAACCATGCTTAAAATATTATTGGTCGATCGCTGTGTTTATAGCCGTCAGGGAATAAAGGACTTAATTAATAAAGATAATATATTCTGTATTGCCGAAACCGATAATTTACTGCTGGCTCGGGAGAAAATAATACAGTGGCAGCCGAATATGGTGATTGCCGACTTCTCTGGCTTTTCAGGGATGCTGCATAATATTCGGCAGCTCTCCGCTATCTATTCCGCCTGCGGGAAGTCGACGCGCCTGATGGTCATGCAAAGCGGCGAACACCAGCAGATTGAGCACTATTGCCGACAGTGGGGTACGGCGCAAATCGTCAGCAAATCCATCCCTCTTGATGAGCTACGGAGCTTAACCGAGCGTATTATTCATTCGCGTCCACCCTTCAGGTTTCGCCAGAATAACATTGCGCCACTTTTGACGTTACGAGAAGAACGAATTTTGAAATTATGGTCGGAGGCGGTGAGTAACGAGGTAATCGCCCGCGTTATGGGCATCAGCACAAAAACGGTTTATACCTACAAGCGGAATATAAGGATGAAGCTGGGAGCGGATAACCGCTTTTCTTTATTTTTATCGCCGCCGTTAACGGCAGTAGAATAACGGTACGGCATAGACTACCGTACCGTAACGACACAAGTTAGTCCTGGGCTTTCGTTGCCGCGCCAGAAATCGCGTTACCACCATCCTGAATATCTTCACCAACGCCGCGCGTGGTATTACAAGCGGTCAGTAATGACGACAGCACCACAAGTGAAAAGAACGCTGCAATAGTTTTCTTAAGCATGACATTTTTCCTTTTTTGCCGATGTGATTGTGTATAGCCACTTAAGCATAGCCAAAAAATGGAAAGCTGATGTCAATCCTGAGGTTTTTTAGGAGTGATGGAAGTTATTTGTTTGCCGCACGCTCAATGGAGCCACCGAGGTGCTGTAAATCTTCGCCGAAGCCGCGCGTGGTGTTACAGCCGCTCAGAAACGACGCCAGGAATGCGATAAAAAGGAAACACTTAAGCTTAGAATTCATCTTCCCTGCCTTCAGCTAGCTGCGGCGCAGCCTGCAAAGCTACGCCGCGTTCACGCGTGAATTACTTAACGCGAGAGACGTATTCGCCAGTACGAGTATCAACTTTGATAACTTCGCCAATCTGTACGAACAATGGCACTTTAACCACGGCGCCGGTAGTCAGCTTAGCTGGTTTACCGCCGGTACCTGCGGTGTCGCCTTTCAGGCCTGGATCGGTTTCAACGATTTCCAGCTCAACGAAGTTTGGTGGCTGAACGGCGATTGGACGGCCGTTCCACAGGGTCACGATACATTCCGCCTGGTCCAGCATCCATTTCGCGTTATCGCCGATAGCCTTCTCGTCCGCAGCCAGCTGCTCGAAGGTTTCGTTGTTCATGAAGTGGTAGAATTCACCGTCGTTGTACAGGTAAGTCAGGTTCATATCGATAACGTCTGCGCCTTCGGCGGAGTCGGTAGATTTGAAGGTTTTCTCAACGCGGGTACCGGTCAGCAGGCGGCGCATTTTCACGCGGGCAAACGCCTGGCCTTTACCTGGTTTCACGAACTCGCTGGATTCGACAGCGTAAGGTTCGCCTTCGAACATGATTTTAAGACCGGCACGGAAATCGTTGCTAGAATAAGTCGCCATAAGGCCCTCTGAAATTGTTAATTGGTAGCTTAGCCAAAAAATGGCACACATTGTAACCCTAAATCCCCCCCGCAGAGAAGATTGGTTAACGCAACTTGCCGATGTTATAACCGATCCTGACGAACTGCTGCACATTTTAAATGTAGATGCCGACGAAGAGCTATTGGCAGGACGTGACGCACGTCGACTTTTTGCGCTTCGCGTCCCGCGCGCCTTCGTGGCCCGCATGGAAAAAGGTAATCCGCAGGATCCGCTGCTGCGCCAGGTGTTGACCGCTCAGGAAGAGTTCGTTGCCGCCCCCGGCTTCAGCACCGACCCGCTGGAAGAGCAGCACAGCGTAGTGCCCGGCCTGCTGCATAAATACCGCAACCGCGCCCTGCTGCTGGTAAAAGGCGGCTGCGCCGTTAACTGCCGTTATTGCTTCCGCCGCCACTTCCCGTATGCCGATAATCAGGGCAATAAGCGCAACTGGCAGGCCGCGCTGGCGTATATCAGCGAACACCCCGAGCTGGACGAGATTATTTTCTCCGGTGGCGATCCGCTGATGGCCAAAGATCACGAGCTGGACTGGCTGCTGGGCGAACTGGAAGCCATCCCGCACATTAAGCGCCTGCGCATTCACAGCCGGTTGCCAATAGTTATCCCGGCGCGCATTACCGAAACGCTGACGGCTCGCATTGCCCGCTCACGCCTTCAGGTGCTGCTGGTGAACCACGTCAACCACGCGCAGGAGATTGGCGATGAGTTTCGTGAAGCGATGAAAAGCCTGCGTCAGGCGGGCGTCACGCTGCTTAACCAGAGCGTGCTGCTGCGGGGCGTGAACGATAGCGCCGTGACGCTGGCGGAGCTGAGCAATGCGCTGTTTGATGCGGGCGTAATGCCTTATTACCTGCACGTGCTGGATAAGGTGCAGGGCGCGGCGCATTTCATGGTCAGTGACGATGAAGCAAGAAAGATTATGCGGGAGCTGCTGACGCTGGTTTCGGGCTATATGGTGCCGAAGCTGGCCCGCGAGATTGGCGGAGAGCCGAGCAAGACGCCGCTGGATTTGCAGCTGCGGCAGAGCTAAAGCTAAAGCGGTGGATGACGCTTCGCTTATCCACCCTACAAAATTGGGCATTCCCCTCACCCCAGCCCTCTCCCCAAAGGGGGGAGGGAGAAAACAACCGGGATAAGGGCAAAATTACATCAGTTCGGGCACTTATACACCTGGCCGTTCATGACGCTTGCGGTCGGCGCGAAGCTCGACAGCAGATTCTGGCTTGGGCTGCTGACGCCATAAATCACGTTACCGCCCATTGCGGCCGCATTGTTACGCAGGGCATTTGCCGCGCCGCGCATCGAGCCGCCCTCTTCGCCGTGCTGACCAGATAGCCAGTTGCTCTGCTCACCGCTGGCGCTGCCTAACAGCTGGCAGTTGCTGGCCGGCTTCTCTTCAACAAAGCGAACGCTTTGACCCGCGGCACTCAGATCGTTATTGCTGGTACTGCATCCCGCCAGCAGCAACGCTGCCACAGCCATTCCTGCTGAAACTTTTATGCGCATGTTGTTCCCCGTAATCAATGCTGTGTTCAATGTAGTCGTGGGCCATCATCACCCGGTATGACCTTATACCAGACTGAGGCCCAAAAGAAAAAACCCTCAGCCATTTCTGACTGAGGGTTCTTTAACACAAGGTGCTTTGGGTTACATCATGCCGCCCATGCCACCCATGCCGCCCATACCACCAGCGCCGCCTAAATCAGGCGCATCGCTTTTAGGCAGGTCGGTAACCATGCACTCGGTGGTGATCATCAGGCCAGCCACGGATGCCGCGTACTGCAGAGCAGAACGGGTCACTTTGGTTGGATCCAGGATACCCATGTCGATCATGTTGCCGTATTCTTCGGTTGCTGCGTTGTAGCCGTAGTTGCCGTCGCCCGCTTTCACGGTGTTAGCAACAACGGATGGCTCTTCGCCGCAGTTCAGCACGATTTGACGCAGCGGAGCTTCCATTGCACGCAGTGCAACTTTGATACCCACGTTCTGGTCTTCGTTCACGCCACGCAGTTCGCCCAGCTTAGAAGCGACACGGATCAGCGCAACGCCACCGCCAGCTACCACGCCTTCTTCTACCGCAGCACGAGTTGCGTGCAGAGCATCTTCAACGCGAGCTTTCTTCTCTTTCATTTCAACTTCGGTAGCCGCACCGACTTTGATTACCGCAACGCCGCCAGCCAGTTTCGCTACGCGCTCCTGCAGTTTTTCACGGTCGTAATCAGAAGTTGCTTCTTCGATCTGCTGACGGATCTGGGAGACGCGGCCAGCAATCGCAGGTTCTTCACCGCTGCCATCGATGATGGTGGTGGTGTCTTTGTTGATAACGATACGCTTAGCGGTACCCAGATCTTCCAGGGTCGCTTTCTCCAGCTCCATACCGATCTCTTCAGAGATAACGGTACCGCCGGTCAGGATAGCGATATCCTGCAGCATTGCTTTACGACGGTCGCCGAAGCCAGGTGCTTTAACAGCAGCCACTTTCACGATGCCGCGCATGGTGTTAACAACCAGCGTAGCCAGCGCTTCGCCTTCAACATCTTCAGCGATGATCAGCAGTGGTTTACCGGCTTTCGCAACGGCTTCCAGAACTGGCAGCATTTCACGGATGTTGGAGATTTTCTTGTCAGCCAGAAGGATGAACGGGCTGTCCAGTTCGATAGAACCGGTTTCTGGCTTGTTGATGAAGTACGGAGACAGGTAGCCACGGTCGAACTGCATACCTTCAACCACGTCCAGCTCGTCCTGCAGGCCGGTGCCTTCTTCAACGGTGATAACGCCTTCTTTGCCCACTTTCTCCATCGCTTCAGCGATCAGAGTACCTACGGTTTCGTCGGAGTTAGCAGAGATAGTACCAACCTGAGCGATAGCTTTAGAGTCAGAGCATGGTACGGACAGCGCTTTCAGCTCTTCAACCGCAGCGATAACCGCTTTGTCGATGCCGCGCTTCAGGTCCATTGGGTTCATGCCCGCAGCCACAGCTTTCAGGCCTTCGGTGATGATTGACTGAGCCAGTACGGTGGCGGTGGTGGTGCCGTCGCCCGCAGCGTCGTTCGCTTTAGAGGCAACTTCTTTCACCATCTGCGCGCCCATGTTTTCGAACTTGTCTTCCAGTTCGATTTCACGCGCTACGGAAACACCATCTTTAGTGATGGTCGGTGCACCGAAAGATTTATCCAGAACCACGTTACGGCCTTTAGGACCGAGGGTAACTTTCACTGCATCTGCCAGTACGTTTACGCCGCGCAGCATTTTCACACGAGCGTCGTTACCGAATTTTACGTCTTTAGCTGCCATTCTTTTTTTCCCTTAAATTCGTTTAATTTGCCTGCGGATTACGCTTCAACAATTGCCAGGATGTCGCTTTCGGACATGATCAACACTTCTTCATTGTCGATCTTCTCGGACTTCACACCGTAACCATCGTTGAAAATCACGATGTCGCCGACTTTTACGTCCAGCGGTTGCACGTTACCGTTTTCCAGGATGCGGCCTTTACCGACAGCGATGATTTCGCCACGAGTTGATTTACCTGCTGCGCTACCGGTCAGCACGATGCCGCCTGCAGACTTGGACTCAACTTCTTTACGCTTGACGATGACGCGGTCGTGTAGTGGACGAATACTCATGTGATAGCTCTCCTTTGAGAAAGTCAGTATCAATTGTTTGGGTAACGCCGGCCCAGATGGGTTATCGGCTGGTGACGTGAGAGATGGGGATGCGCCTTCCCCCCTTCAAGGGGGGAAAACAAAAAAATTATAATTTTTAACGATTGTGACGGTCGTCGTTATCACGGAAATCGTCACGCTCTTCGAGGCGCTTTGGGCCATCGTCCTTACGCTGGTACTCACCGTCGAAGGTCTGGCCGCCGTCCGCCCCCGCGCTGAAACCACCGCCAGGCATGCGGGAGAAGCGCAGATGGGGCATCAGCTTCATGGTCAGATGCTTCTGGACCGGCGGTAACAGCAGCAGCAGGCCCAGGAAATCCGTGAAGAAGCCGGGCAGCAGCAGCAGGAAGCCGGACAGCACCAGCGAGACGCTCTTTATCATCTCTGCCGCAGGGCTTTCGCCAGCCGCCATCTTCTGCTGCATCTGCATGAAGGTTTTAAAGCCCTGGTTGCGCACCAGCGACATACCGATGATGGAGGTAAAGATGACCAGCAGCAGGGTCAGCAGGACGCCAAACACATGAGCGACCTGAATAAATATGGATATCTCTATGTAAACATAAAGAAAAATGGCAATTAACGGTATCCAGCGCACCGTATTCTCCTGTAATGAGGCAGGCGCACCAGTGCACCTGCGAAAGGGTCAGCACTAACGCATTGCTAACAGATGGTGACGCTTTAGCCAAAGATCAATCTAACCACCAGCTTATTTTTCACGAAATCTTCATCCGTTGATCGAAATCACATATTAATAATTGTTATGTGATGTCGCTTTTAATAAGTGATCCAGATAGCTGCTTTTCGCTATGATCAGCATATCATCACGGCATGGAGACCGATTATGGACATATTCTTCGGTCTATTCATCTCACGACCACACATCCTGTGCGTGAAAACGGTACATTTATTGGCAGCTTGAAAAAGAAGGTTCACATGTTAAATAACATTCGTATCGAAGAAGATTTGTTGGGTACCAGGGAAGTGCCAGCGGACGCCTACTACGGCGTTCATACTCTGAGAGCGATTGAAAACTTCTACATCAGTAACAACAAAATCAGCGATATCCCTGAATTTGTGCGCGGTATGGTCATGGTGAAGAAAGCGGCAGCGATGGCGAACAAGGAGTTGCAGACCATCCCGAAAAGCATTGCCAACACCATTATTCAGGCCTGTGACGAAGTGTTGAACAACGGCAAGTGCATGGATCAGTTCCCGGTAGACGTTTACCAGGGCGGGGCCGGTACCTCCGTTAACATGAACACCAACGAAGTGCTCGCCAATATCGGGCTTGAGCTGATGGGCCACCAGAAAGGTGAGTATCAGTACCTCAACCCGAACGACCACGTCAATAAATGCCAGTCCACCAACGATGCCTACCCAACCGGTTTCCGCATCGCGGTATATGCCTCTATCGTCAAGCTGATCGATGCTATCAACCAGCTCGGCGACGGCTTCCAGCGCAAAGCTGTCGAATTCGAAAACATTCTGAAAATGGGCCGTACCCAGCTGCAGGATGCGGTGCCGATGACGCTGGGCCAGGAGTTCCACGCCTTTAACGTCCTGCTGACCGAAGAGACTAAAAACCTGCTGCGCACCGCAGAGCTGCTGCTGGAAGTTAACCTCGGCGCGACGGCAATCGGTACGCGTCTGAACACCCCTGAAGGCTACCAGCAGCTGGCCGTGCAGAAGCTGGCGGAAGTCAGCAACCTGCCGTGCGTACCGGCGGAAGACCTGATTGAAGCGACCTCCGACTGCGGCGCCTACGTCATGGTGCACAGCTCGCTCAAGCGCCTGGCGGTGAAAATGTCGAAGATCTGTAACGACCTTCGCCTGCTCTCCTCCGGTCCGCGCTCCGGCCTGAACGAAATCAACCTGCCAGAGCTGCAGGCCGGCTCTTCAATCATGCCTGCTAAGGTGAACCCGGTAGTGCCGGAAGTGGTGAACCAGGTGTGCTTCAAAGTCATCGGCAACGACATTACCGTGACCATGGCCTCTGAAGCGGGCCAGCTGCAGCTGAACGTCATGGAGCCGGTGATTGGCCAGGCGATGTTTGAGTCCATCCACATCCTGACCAACGCCTGCTACAACCTGCTGGAAAAATGCATCAACGGCATCACCGCTAACAAAGAAGTGTGCGAGAGCTACGTCTACAACTCGATTGGTATTGTGACTTATCTTAACCCGTTCATTGGCCACCACAACGGTGACATCGTCGGGAAGATTTGCGCGGAGACGGGTAAAAGCGTACGCGAGGTTGTGCTGGAACGCGGCCTGCTTACGGAAGCAGAGCTGGACGATATTTTCTCGGTCCATAACCTGATGCACCCGGTCTACAAAGCCAAACGCTACACGGATGAAAGTGAACAATGATATTCACGAGTAGCTAGCTAAGCCAAAAGGCACGTCCATCGCGACGTGCCTTTTTCGTTTCATAAACACAATAATACAACAACTCATTTTCAACTCATTAATCTTCAAGGAAGCATCCATGATAGTCATCGAGCTCATCATCGTGTTGGCAGCCATATTTCTTGGCGCAAGGTTAGGCGGTATCGGTATCGGCTATGCCGGGGGACTGGGGGTGCTGGTGCTGGCGCTGATAGGCGTAAAACCCGGCCATATCCCCTTTGATGTTATTTCCATTATTATGGCGGTGATCGCGGCTATCTCTGCGATGCAGATCGCGGGCGGCCTTGACTACCTGGTTAACCAGACTGAAAAGCTGCTGCGCAAGAACCCGAAATACATCACTATTCTCGCGCCCATCGTGACCTACTTCCTGACGATTTTTGCGGGAACCGGCAACATCTCTTTAGCCACGCTGCCGGTAATTGCAGAAGTTGCAAAAGAGCAGGGTATTAAGCCTTGTCGTCCTCTGTCCACCGCCGTTGTTTCGGCTCAGATTGCTATCACCGCGTCCCCAATTTCGGCGGCAGTGGTGTATATGTCCTCCGTGCTCGAAGGCCATGGCGTCAGCTACATTCATCTGCTGGCGGTGGTCATCCCTTCTACGCTGATGGCCGTGCTGATCATGTCCTTCCTGGTCTCTAAGCTGTTCAACTCAAAGCTCTCTGACGATCCGGTTTACCGCAAGCGCCTGGAAGAGGGGCTTATCGAACTGCGTGGCGACAAGCAGATGGAGATCAAGCCCCGGGCTAAAGCGTCCGTGCTGATGTTCCTGCTTGGGGTGGTGTGCGTTGTTATCTACGCCATTATCAACAGCCCGAGCCTGGGCCTGGTCGCCACGCCGCTGATGAACACCACCAATGCGATCCTGATTATCATGCTGTCCGTCGCCACGCTGACTACCGTCTTCTGCGGCGTTGAAACTGAAAGCATCCTTAGCTCAAGCACTTTCAAAGCGGGCATGAGCGCCTGTATCTGTATCCTGGGCGTGGCCTGGCTTGGTGATACCTTTGTTTCCGCCAACATCGATTGGATTAAAGAGACGGCCGGTAGCGTGATCCAGAGCCATCCGTGGCTGCTGGCGGTGATCTTCTTCTTCGCCTCCGCCCTGCTCTACTCCCAGGCGGCGACCGCTAAGGCGCTGATGCCGATGGCCCTGGCCCTGAACGTTTCGCCACTGACCGCGGTTGCTTCTTTTGCCGCCGTTTCCGGCCTGTTTATTCTGCCAACCTACCCGACGCTGGTCGCTGCGGTACAGATGGACGACACCGGCACCACGCGCATTGGCAAGTTCGTCTTTAATCATCCGTTCTTTATTCCGGGCACGATAGGCGTTGTGCTTTCGGTCTGCTTCGGCTTCCTGCTGGGCAGCTTCATTTTGTAAATATCCCAAAACGCGGGTCGCTTTGCGGCCCGTTCTCTTCTCGCTCGTCCCGCCGTGCTATAGTCACCCGCAGTTTCCCTTCAGAGGAGGTTTGCGATGTCGACTACCCAGGCCGTTGTCATATTGTGTACTGCCCCGGATGAGGCCACCGCCCAGGATCTTGCCGCTCTCGTACTGGCAGAAAAGCTCGCCGCGTGCGTGACCCTGCTGCCCGGCGCTACCTCGCTCTACTACTGGGAGGGGAAAATGGAACAGGAGTATGAAGTGCAGATGGTGCTTAAAAGCGACGTTGACCATCAGGAAGCGCTGCTGGCCTGTCTGAAATCGCACCATCCTTACAAAACACCTGAATTACTGGCTCTGCCGGTTACCCACGGAGATAGTGAATACCTCTCATGGCTCTACGCATCTTTACGCTGATCTTCCTGCTCTTCAGCACGCAAACTTTCGCAGGTCTGTTCGATAACCAGGGCAAATCGCAGTTCGTCCCGGTCGATCAGGCTTTTGCCTTTGATTTCCAGCAGTCCGGCAGCCAGCTCAACCTGAACTGGCAGATTAAACCTGGCTACTATCTGTATCGCCAGCAGATCAAGCTCAACCCGGCTCAGGCAGAGATTGCTCCGCCCGCCCTGCCGAAGGCGGCCTGGCACGAAGATGAGTTCTACGGCAAAACCGAGATTTACACCGATAAGCTGAACCTGCCGGTGACGGTGAACGCCGCCGCCAAAGGCGCGACGCTAAGCGTGACCTACCAGGGCTGCGCCGAAGCCGGGTTCTGCTATCCGCCGGAAACAAAAACCGTTCCGCTGAGTGAGGTCGTGGCTTCTGAAGAAAGTCGCCCTCACCCTACCCCTCTCCCCCAGGAGAGGGGACAAACCAGTGCAGAGCACTCTTCCTCCCTCTCCTCCTCTGGGGAGAGGGCCGGGGTGAGGGGAGCAGGCGACATAGAGTCTAACCAGCTCCCGTTCTCCGCTCTGTGGGCATTCCTGATCGGCATCGGCATCGCCTTCACGCCGTGCGTGCTGCCGATGTACCCGCTGATCTCCAGCATCGTACTGGGCGGTAAACAGCGCCTCTCCACCGGACGCGCGCTGCTGCTGGCATTTATCTACGTGCAGGGGATGGCCCTGACCTACACTGCGCTGGGCCTGGTGGTTGCGGCTGCGGGATTACAGTTCCAGGCCGCGCTGCAGCACCCGTACGTGCTAATCGGCCTGTCGGTGCTGTTTGTACTGCTGGCGGCGTCCATGTTCGGGATGTTCACCCTGCAACTCCCCTCTTCCCTGCAAACGCGCCTTACGCTGATGAGCAACCGCCAGCAGGGTGGTTCGGCGGGCGGCGTTTTTGCAATGGGCGCGCTGGCAGGGTTGATTTGCTCGCCGTGCACCACCGCACCGCTTAGCGCCATTCTGCTGTATATCGCGCAGAGCGGGAACATGTGGCTCGGCGGCGGCACGCTCTATCTTTACGCGCTGGGCATGGGCCTGCCGCTGATCCTGATCACCGTCTTCGGCAACCGCCTGCTGCCGAAAAGCGGCCCGTGGATGGAAACGGTCAAAATTGCCTTCGGCTTTGTGATCCTGGCGCTGCCGGTATTCCTGCTCGAACGCGTGCTGGGGGACGTCTGGGGCTTGCGTCTGTGGGGGCTGCTGGGCGTGGCGTTCTTCTGCTGGGCGTTTATCACCAGCCTGCAGGCCAGCAAACCGTGGATGCGCCTGGTGCAAATCATCCTGCTGGGTGCCGCGCTTGTTAGCGCGAAGCCGCTTCAGGACTGGGCGTTTGGCACGGCGGTTACCGCCAGCCAGCCTCACCTGAACTTCACACGTATTGCTAACGTCGATCAGCTTGACCAGGCGCTGACGCAGGCCAAAGGTAAACCGGTCATGCTGGACCTTTATGCAGACTGGTGCGTGGCCTGTAAAGAGTTCGAGAAATATACCTTTAGCGATCCGCAGGTTCAGAAGCAGCTCGCAAATACCGTGCTGCTCCAGGCAGATGTCACTGCCAATAACGCGCAGGATGTGGCACTGTTAAAGCATCTGAACGTATTAGGCCTGCCGACGATTCTGTTCTTTGATGCCGAAGGCCAGGAGCGTCCTGCCGCCCGCGTCACGGGCTTTATGGACGCCAGCGCTTTCGACACGCATTTGCGCAAACAGGCGCAGTAAACAACACTAATGTGGGATAACCCGTTGAACGACGGAGGAGAATACCGTGCAACGCGAAGACGTACTTGAGCACGCCCTGCACGTCCTTGAACGTGAAGGGATTGCCAGCACCACCCTGGAGATGGTCGCAGGTGAGGCGGACCAGCCGCTGCATGACATCGAAAAATACTGGCCCGACAGCGAAGCGCTGCTGTACGACGCGCTGCGCTACCTGAGCCAGCAGGCCGAGGCCTGGCGCCGTCAGTTCATGCTCGACGATTCACTGTCGATTGAGCAAAAGCTGATGAAGCGCTATGAGGCTCTGACCGAATGCGTCAACAATGAGCGCTATCCCGGCTGCCTGTTCATTGCCGCCTGCACGCTTTATCCCGATCCTTCCCACCCTGTTCATCAGCTGGCCGACCAGCAGAAAAAACGGGCGTGGGAGTACACTCACGAGCTGCTGACCCAGCTTGAGGTGGACGATCCGGTGATGGTCGCCCATCAGATGGACCTGGTGCTGGAAGGCTGCCTGAGCAAGCTGCTGGTCAACCGTAGCCAGGCGGACATCGATACCGCTCAGCGTCTTGCGGAAGATATTCTGCGCTTTGCCCAGTGCCGCAAGGGCGGCGCGCTGACCTGAGGCTAGCCGAGAAATCCTGCCCAGGCTGAAGCCAGCAAGCACAGCGCCATCCCCCGTTGGAACCAGACGAGTGATGTCGTTGTGCGAAATACCCTTTCCACCGCCTTCCCCAGCAAAGCCCAGCAGCTCAGGCAGAGCAAAGAAATCAGTAAAAACCACCCTGAGAGCAGTAACACCCCCTGCAAAGGCTGCGTCCCCTGAGGAGCAAACAGGCTGACCACCGCCAGCGCCATCATCCACGTTTTAGGATTAATAAGCTGCAACAGTGCCGCCGCCCGACAGCTAAATGGACGCAGAGCGTCATCCCTGAGGTTCGCCGCCGGTGCGCTAAATAGCTGCCAGCTCAGCCAGCTTAACCAGAGCGCGCCAGCCCAGCTCATGACGTCCCGTATCACAGGATACTGACGTAATAACTCCCCCGCTCCCGCACCGGAAATAAAGACGATAAGACAGGCGGCAAAACACGCCCCGAACACCGCCGGAAGCGTCGCCCTCACGCCGAAGCGCTGGCTGTTAGCCAGAATCAAAATATTGGTCGGTCCCGGGGTGATGGAAGCCACAAAGGCAAAAAGCAAAAATGGGGCAACAGAAGAAAGCTGGCTCACGGTTCAGCAACTCCGGTGATGGTCTGAACCCTGACTTTTACCTTTTTTGCCCGGCTAGTCTGGAAGGTTTGTGCACAACCTGCGGTAATGGGCCGGCGACAGGCGATAGGCACGCTGGAACCAGCGGCCTAAATGGCTTTGATCCGCAAACCCCAGCGCGGCCGCAACGTTGACCGGCAGCTCTCCCTTAGCGAGAAGCGCCCTCGCCCGCGCAAGACGTAGCTGGACGAGCCAGGCATGTGGCGCAAGATGAAATTCTCTTTTGAAGCAGCGGGTCAGCGTAAATCTGTCCGTCTGCGTTTCCCGCGCCAGGTCTGACAAACCGATATTCTCGCCTATGTGCGCATGCAGATAATCCCTGGCGCGGTGCGCAATGGCCGTACTGCGGACCTGCGAAGACAGACGCTTTCGCCACTCGCAGTGGCCAGTGAGCTGCCCTAAAAGATTATCCATCGTGTTTTGCTGCACAATCCTCATCTCTTCGCCGTGCAGGGCCTGAAACGCGCCAGAAATTGCCTGCGCGAGCCGGGGGTCATGTGCAATCGTGCGGCAAAAATGCAGCGAATAGCTGGAAGGCGTGCTTTCAAATAGTCCCTGAAGTGTTCTCGTCAGCCACTGCTCGTCGAGATAAAACGTCAGGTAGGTAAAACCGCCCGCAACCGGAGCGTCACCGTCGTGGATCTCCCCAGGCTCAAGCAAAAAAACATCGCCGGGCGTGCTGTGATGGCGTTCCCTGCGGCAGTGGAACTGCTGCGTGCCCGCAAGCGTGATGCCGACAAGATAGCTGTCGTGCCAGTGGGGGTCGTATGCGTGGCCCTCAAAATGGGCCCGAATCGTCTCTATGCCCGTCTCGCCATGTTGGTGTAGTTCAACCCAGTCTTGTGCCATTTCCCCTCCTGATTCCAGCCTGCCAGAATTTGCAACCGCGCGAAAAATGTCTGGAAGATTTGTGCATTATCGCCACCGAAGGGCAAACAACGCCTCAGATTGACGCAAAGTTAAGCGATTGAACAGTTTTCCCTGAAATATGATTGACGCCCAACGGCCTTTACGGTTTAATGCGCCCCGTTGCCCGGATAGCTCAGTCGGTAGAGCAGGGGATTGAAAATCCCCGTGTCCTTGGTTCGATTCCGAGTCCGGGCACCACTATTTAAAGAAACCAGCCTAAGGGCTGGTTTTTTGCTTTCTGGCATCTGGACTCGTCATCGAATTTGGTTCGATTATTCGCTGCGAGCAGCTCACCCCTTCGGGGCCAGCGCGAAGAGCGCGCAGTTCAAACTGCCTGCGGCGTTAGTCCGAGTCCGGGCCCCACTATTTAAAGAACCCAGCCTATGGCTGGGTTTTTGCTTTTCTGCGTCTGGACTCGTCATCGAATTTGGTTCAATTACTCGCTGCGAGCAGCTCACCCCTTCGGGGCCAGCGCGAAGAGCGCGCTGTTCAAACGCCTGCGGCGTTAGTCCGAGTCCGGGCACCACTGTTTTAAGAACCCAGCCTATGGCTGGGTTTTTGCTTTTCTGCGTCTGGACTCGTCATCGGACACATCAACGCCCCTGCCCCGATCATTGACCTCGCCCATAATATTCAGCTAATCGGCACTCTCTTCACGCGGCTTCCGACCCTGGCCCTGTTTCATTTATGGTCTGAAAACTTATCAAATCATAAAAAAAATATTATTCTCGCCTTTCTATTATTCATCAGCTTTATGAAACACGTAAAAGACAATCACTCAACCAATATTAAACCCGTCCTTTTAGACATACATACAGGCGAAACGGGAAAATTAGGAATATCTTTAGGTTTTTGTTCCCTCACTGCATTGCAGTCTGCTTTCATTTTACTTAACCTACCCAATAAGAAATAAGAAATTTTTATTTGCAAAGCTTACCGACGAATAAATTAAGCAGAATTATAGCTTCTACAAATATTATTTGCATAACAAAACATACAGTATCTAATAACAAACCTGCTGGGTAGGTTACCATCAAAAATGACCGGCGCGATGAACACATAAATAACTATAGTGCAAAGCGTTAAAAAATCAGGCGTTAAGCGTTTGAAAAAGCGGCTTTACTTTTGTTGAAAAACATAAGTTCGGGGATGGATTTATATATCTTTCCGGGGGCTTATTTTGAAGTAGGGTGTACTGCGGCGTCTCCGTAGAAACGCTCAATAATGGAAATGAATGGCGTAGAAATATGCCAACTACAACTGCGATGTAATATTACATCCTTAAAGGAATAGAAATGAAAAAGACTCTGATGACTGCCGCCATTCTGGCGACCACGGCTCTCACTTCAAGCGTTGTTGCCGCAAGCGACGGCCAGATTAACTTCACCGGTGAAATCATTACTGCTGCATGTTCAGTAACTAACACCCCGTCTGCTCCGCTGACCGTTGCTTTGGGCAAAGTGTCTAAAGGTGCCTTTACCGGCGCTGGTACAACTGCCTCACCAACCACTTTCCAGCTGGAATTAACATCTTGCCCTGACACCGCATCTTCTGCTTCTGTGCGCTTTGACGGCACTAGCGTCACTGGCGATACCAGCATACTGGCGCTGAACGCGGCTACCGGCGTGGCTACTGGCGTTGGTATCCAGATCTCTGATGACGCTGGCGCAGTTGTTTCATTATTCCAGCCGTCTAAAACTTACACCCTGGCAGAAGCCCCAGCGGTGAACAAGCTGGGCTTTGTTGCCCGTTATATCGCTACCGCAACCACCATTACTGCTGGTCCGGCAAACTCCACTGCCAACTTTACTATTAACTACAACTAAGTTTATTTCTGCTGTTGATACAGCAACTTAATACTGACCAGAGGGCCAGATAAGTTAGAGCTGGCCCTTTAATTACTTAAAGCGGACTGAAAAATGCGAATTTTACCTGGAACTCTGTTGGCGGCCTTACTTCTTAGCACCAGCATGGCTCATGCAGGCGTTATTGTTGGCGGCACACGCCTTATTTATGATGCCAGCAAAAAGGAATCTTCTCTTAACATCAGCAATCCAGATGACGTCCCTTATTTAATTCAGGCCTGGGTTGAAAGTAAAGACGGCGAAACGGCCAAACCTCCCTTTATCGTTACCCCACCCCTCTTCAGGCTGGAAGGCGGTCAGGAAAACGTACTACGCGTTGTACAGGCGGGGGGGAATTTGCCGACAGATAAAGAATCCCTCTACTGGATGAGTATTAAATCTATCCCCTCAGCGACTAAAGAATATTCGGGAAACACTCTGCAAATTGCAGTTAAAACACGCATCAAACTAATTTACCGTCCTAAAAGTATTAAAGGCGTGGCAGAAGATGTCACCGATAAGCTGAGATGGTCACGCAGTGGAAGCAAAATAACGGTCACCAACCCAACGCCATTTTATATGAATTTCCACCAGGTTACCTTCGGTGGCAAAAAGGTTGAGGATGTCACCTTTGTCGCACCAGGCAGCAGCAGCACCTATGTCGTTCCGAAGGGAGCCTCAGCAAATAAAATCAGCTGGAAAATTATCAGTGACTACGGCGGCTCCGGCAAGGAGCACAGCGCTTCATTATAGATGACAGCGATGCCTGAAAAATAAAATATCCCTGCACAGGCAGTGCAGGAAAGGACACAGGATCTGAGGATCCTGAAGCCTATGGAGCTAAATGGATGAATAGCGCTAAAAAAGGGCACAGCTCGCGGGCTGCCCCGCGTAAACACCGCCTTGCCTGGCTGATAGCCGGGCAGCTGGCACTGATGGGGGGAACCTTTACGAAAGCACACGCAAGGGAGTTTTTTAACCCTGCTTTGCTGGAGCTTGATTCTGTACAGGGCGCCAGCGACATCGACCTCACCATGTTCGAAGAACAAGGTACACAGCCGCCTGGCACCTATCACGTCGATATTTATGTGAACAATGACATGGTGGATACCCGCGACGTAGAGTTTCAGCTGAAAAAAACGGCCGATGGCCCGGAGCGGCTGGAGCCCTGCCTGAGCGTAAAGCAGCTTAGCGAAATGGGTGTGAAGACGGACCATTTCCCGGCGCTCGGCAGCGCTGAGGAGCAATGTGCCAACCTTTCAGCTATACCTCAGGCCAGCGCAGATTTTCGTTTCAGTTCTCAGCAACTGCTGCTCAGCTTCCCCCAGGCTTCTGTCTCAAAGCAGCCGCGTGGCTACGTGTCCAAAACACAGTGGGACGAGGGTATTACCGCGCTGTTAATGAACTACAGCATCAGCGGCTCTAATACCTACGCCGGTACTGCCAATACCTCTGACTCAAATAATCAATATGCCAACCTGAGGCCCGGGATAAATATTGGTCCATGGCGATTACGTAACTACTCCACGTGGAACCGTGACAGCGAAGGACAGCAGCAATGGAAATCCGTTTATACCTACGCCCAGCGGGCGATCGCCCCTCTGGACGCTTCCCTTACGCTTGGTGACAGCAACTCGCCGAGTGAGATCTTTGACGGCGTGCCCTTCAGGGGAGCGCAAATAGCTTCTGACGATGAAATGCTGCCGGACAGCATGCGAGGCTACGCGCCCGTAGTGCGGGGCATCGCGCGAACTAACGCGGAAGTTATTATTCGTCAGGACGGCTACACCATTTATCAAAGCTATGTCTCCCCGGGCGCATTCGAAATTAACGATATGTACCCTACCGGCGGCAACGGCGACCTCGACGTCACCATTAAGGAAGCCGACGGCAGTGAACAGCACCTCATCGTGCCTTATGCTTCCCTGCCGGTTTTGCAGCGTGAAGGCCGCCTGAAATACTCCCTGACCTATGGTCAGTACCGCGCCTACGATGACAGCGTGGATAAAGTCATGTTCGGTCAGGGCACGGCCATGTACGGCCTGCCGAGCGGCTTCACCCTCTACACCGGCGGACAATTTGCAGAAAAATATCAGTCGGCTGCATTAGGCGTGGGCAAAAACATTGGTGAAATGGGGGCGCTTTCCGTTGATTTAACCCAGGCGTGGTCCACGCCGAAAAATACGGAAGAACAGTCGGGACAATCCTGGCGCATTCGTTACAGTAAAAATATCGTTCGCACCGGGACCAACTTCGCCATCGCGGGCTACCGTTACTCCACAAAAGGGTTCTACAGCCTCAACGAAATTCTGGATACCTGGCGTGACAGCAGCGCACCGTTAAACGATCAGCGCCGCCGCAACCGGACTGAATTCACCATGAACCAGGAGTTAGGTGAAGTGGCGGGATCGCTGGCAGTTAGCTGGATGAGCGAAGACTACTGGAACAGTAATCGCACCATGCGCTCCATCGGTGCCAGCTACAACAACAGCTGGAACGGCATCAGCTACGGCCTTAACTACAGCTACAACATCAATAGCCAGGATACCGGCTCCGGTAAAACTTACGAACGCGACCAGATCTTAGGTTTCAACATCACCGTGCCGTTCAGCCGCTTTGAACACAATACCAACGCCACCTACGGCATCAGCAGCAGTAAAAAAGGCAATACTTCGCAGAACCTGGGGATTAACGGCACCCTGCTCGATGACGACAACCTTAGCTGGAGCGCGCAGGAAACCTACGGCAATAAAGGCGTTGGCTATGGCGGCAACCTGAGTACGGACTACCGTGGCGCCTATGGTGAAGTCAACGCTGGCTACGCCTGGGATAACTCATCTAAGCGTCTCAACTATGGGCTGCAGGGCGGCATTATCGCCCATGAAAACGGCATCACCTTTGGGCAACCACTGGGCGAAACCGTTGCCCTGGTTAAAGCACCTGGTGCCGCTGGCGTAAACATCAGTAACCAGACAGGGGTCAAAACCGACTGGCGCGGCTATGCCATCGTGCCTTATTCAAGCCCGTACCGTAAAAACATGGTGCAGCTGAATACTGAAACCTTACCTGAAAACGTGGACTTAACGCTGACCACCCAGGCCGTCGTGCCAACGCGTGGGGCAGTCGTGCGGGCAAACTTTGAGGCCAACGTAGGATACCGAATTCTGATGTCTCTCCTGCGGGCCAATGGCAGCGTGGTGCCGTTCGGCGCAGTGGTCAACGACCCACAGCAGAAAACAGCTCAGGGTTTCCTGGTAGGGGATGCAGGCCAGGTCTATTTAACAGGGATGGCCGACAGCGGCACGCTGCAGGTGAAATGGGGAGCCGACGACGAACAAAGCTGCACGGTATCGTACCGCCTGGATCAACAAAATTCTCAGGACACGGCCGTCAAGATAATGACCGGCAAGTGTCTGTAATAATTAAGGAGAAGACGCTTTGAACTACAAAATGTTATTTCGCCTGATGCTGATTGTTATTTCAGGCATGTTCTACAGCGGACAGGCGGCGGCATGGTGTACGAGCACGCCGTCGCTGCCAACAACTTTTAACGCGGGCAATCTCTCCGTGACAACGCTGCTTGCCGTGGGTTCTGAAGTCCCCGGCAGTGAGAAAGAGTTTACTTTATCCATTCTTTGCAGCGCTGAAGAATATCAAAAACCTATTAACGCCTGTTTTATGGGCCAGAAGCCTACGTGGGTAAGCGGTTATGATGCCGTCTATGAAAGCGGCGTCGAGGGCATTGGCATCGCACTGAAAAATGCCAGCGGCGAAAAAATCCGCGCAAATATGGCTAACTGCGGGAAATCGACCAGCTTAGGCACCGCAGCAAACTACCCCACCCCCGCCGCTATAAAATTGAAATTGGTGCTGGTTAAAACCAGCAATTTGATTTCGAACGGCTCGATAAACCCCGGACAGGCATGGGGGATTTTTATTGACCGGGATCGACTTCCTTCCTGGCCAAGCACCGTTTCCTTCACCGGCAATGTGGCGGTCAAGCCGCTGACCTGTCAGGTCGGCAACGGCACCAGCATGCTGGTAAAAATGGATAAAGTTATGGCCTCCGAGCTGCCAACTTTAGGCTCAATTGCCGGGAACACGGACTTTAGCATACCGGTAACCTGCGCCGGGGCTTCAACCGTTTCAATGACGATCACCCAGCCTGCAGGCACCTCGTCTGGACAGGGTTTACTGGCAGATTTAACAAATAAATACACCGGCTATGCCATACAAATGCTGAAAGACGGGGTGCCCGTGACGTTTGGCCGGGCGTACTCAATAGGCACCATCCCGGCCGGTGGCGGCACGCTGAATGTTCCCTTTAAGCTCAGGTACTACAGAAATAACACCTACGATGTAAACCCAGGCAAAGTCCAGTCATATGCAACAATTTCAATGACATATCAATAAATACTGGCTGTACTGAAGAGAGCGAATCTGATGAAAAAAACAATAATATTGCTGCTGTTATGTTTAAGCGCTACCGGGGCGTATGCCGGTGATTTCATCGTTAATATTGAAGGGGGCGTTATCACCGGCCCCTGTATTATTGACGCTGGTTCAACTAACCAGACCGTCAACTTTGGCAAAATGGCCATTTATAATATTGACCATGTTGGCGACGGCAGCAGCTGGCAATACTTTTCGATTAAACTGCGTAACTGCCCGGCGGATATCGTCACCGCTACTGCAACGTTCACCGGGCAGGCCTCAGCCACCGACCCAACCGTCTTCGTCAATTCCGGCACGGCTTCCGGGCTTGGCATTCAGCTCGCGCAGCGAGATTTTGCCTCCGTCATGATCTCCAACGGCAGCCGCATGGAACTGCCCGTCAAGCCTGACAGGACTGCTGAATTCGACGTCGGCGCGCGCGTTGTCCGTATCTCCACCGAAAGGGGAGTGAATACCGGTACGATAAAGGGGGCGGTGCAGTTTACCATTACCTATCAGTAGCGCTTTTATCTCATCACCCCACTCTCCGCGAGCCAGCAATCGCTGGCTTTGTCAGTTTAAATTTAAACATCTTTTTGGTGGTTTCCTGACCATCGTTGCGGGTATTTTCCAGTCCCAGACGCGATCGAACGCCCTGCATCGCCGTTTAGTTACCGAGGAAAACCCATGTCGAAAAAATCCATCTTGCTGCTGGCGCTGCTGCTGGCCGGCTGCGCAAACCATGTTGATAAGACGGTCAATGCCGTTAACCAGATTACGCTTCCTGCGGTCACCGCGACCACCGACAGCCAGGCGAACCCGGCAGAACTGCAGGGCATGCATGCATCCAACCAGAAAATTATCGGGCGTCTGACCGCAGAGATCAAAGAAGGACAGAACGTCAACGAGGCCCGCACCGACGATATCCTCAACCCGCACAGCGAGATCCACGCCGCCTTCAAAGCGCTGACCCAGCTCGAACAGATGAACCTGCTCAACGATTTATACCTCAAAGATAAGAACACATCGGGCCTGGGGATGATTGCAACCGCGCTGAAGCCGCTGGAAGGCAAGTCCGCTTAAACCCTAAGCACCCCAATCAAATGATAATTATTTGCATTTAAACATAGCTACGGCTATGTTTTATTGCAATTGCTATATCTGTGCGTTTATCAGACGATAAGGGGATGTCATGTTCGGAAAGGCAGCGGCAAAAAAACTGGTGGTAGCCAGCGTCATGGCGGCGCTGATGTTCTCTTCGGCGCAGGCGTGGGCGAAGGATAAATTTAAAGTCGTGACCACCTTTACCGTTATCGCGGATATGGCGAAGAACGTGGCGGGGGATGCGGCGGACGTGGAGTCCATCACCAAAGCGGGTGCGGAGATCCACGAATACCAGCCCACCCCGGGGGATATCCGCCGGGCGCAGGGCGCGAAGCTCATTTTAGCCAACGGGCTGAACCTCGAACTCTGGTTCCAGAAGTTTTATCAGCATCTCAACGGCGTGCCGGAAGTGGTTGTCTCCACCGGCATCACCCCCACCAGCATTACCGAAGGGCCGTACGACGGCAAACCGAACCCGCACGCCTGGATGTCACCGAATAACTCACTAATTTATGTCGATAACATTCGTGATGCGTTCAGCAAATACGATCCTGAAAATGCGGCCATCTACGCAAAAAACGCCGAAGCCTATAAGCAAAAAATCAAAGATACCCTGCAGCCGCTGCAGAGCGAGCTGGCGAAGATCCCGGAGGATAAGCGCTGGCTGGTGACCAGCGAAGGGGCGTTCTCCTACCTCGCCAACGACTTTAAGCTGAAAGAGCTTTATCTCTGGCCGATCAACGCCGACCAGCAGGGCACGCCGCAGCAGGTGCGCAAGGTGATCGACACCATTCGCAAAAACGCTATACCGGTAATTTTCAGCGAAAGCACCATCTCCGATAAGCCCGCCCGCCAGGTTGCCCGCGAAGCCGGTGCGCACTACGGCGGCGTGCTGTATGTGGATTCCCTGAGCGCGGCAGATGGCCCGGTTCCTACCTATCTCGACCTTTTGCGCGTCACAACCGCGACCATCGTTAAAGGCATTAACGAAGGAGCGCAAAAATGACGGACAGATTCGGCATCTCCGTTCAGGACGCCAGCGTCACCTACCGCAACGGCCACACCGCGCTGCGGGACGCAACGTTCACTATCCCGACCGGCACCATCGCGGCGCTGGTTGGCGTGAACGGCTCAGGAAAATCTACCCTCTTCAAGGCGATTATGGGCTTCGTGCATCTGGCGAAAGGCTCAATTTCGATTCTTGGCATGCCGACCAAAAAAGCGCTGCGCCAGAATATCGTCTCCTACGTGCCCCAGTCGGAGGACGTGGACTGGTCGTTCCCGGTGCTGGTGGAGGACGTAGTAATGATGGGCCGCTACGGCCATATGGGGATGCTGCGCATTCCGGGCAAGGCTGATAAACAGGCCGTGGATCATGCGCTGGCCCGCGTGGGGATGAGCGATTTCCGCCACCGGCAGATTGGCGAGCTGTCCGGCGGGCAGAAAAAGCGCGTGTTTCTCGCCCGCGCCATCGCCCAGGACGGCCAGGTCATACTGCTGGACGAGCCGTTCACCGGGGTGGATGTCAAAACCGAAGAGCAGATCATCAGCCTGCTGCGTGAGCTGCGCGACGAAGGCCGCACCATGCTGGTTGCCACCCATAACCTAGGGGCGGTCACCGACTACTGCGACCAGACCGTGCTGGTGAAAGGCACCGTTCTCGCCTATGGCCCCACCCGCGAAACCTTCACCCAGGAAAACCTCGAAATCGCCTTCAGCGGCGTGCTGCGTCACGTCACCCTGACGGGACTTGAAACCAGCGTGGTAACGGATGACGAACGCCCGTTTATTCGCGCCGTAAAAGGGGAGTAGCCGATGAGCATCCTGCTTGAGCCGTTCTCCTATGGCTACATGTTCAACGCCATCTGGGTATCCGCGCTGGTCGGCGGCGTCTGCGCGTTTCTTTCCTGCTACCTGATGCTGAAAGGCTGGTCATTGATTGGCGACGCGCTCTCGCACTCTATCGTGCCGGGCGTGGCGGGCGCTTATATGCTTGGCCTGCCCTTTTCCCTCGGTGCCTTTTTCTCCGGCGGGCTGGCGGCGGCCACCATGCTGTTTCTTAACCAGCGCACGCGCCTGCGGGAGGACACCATCATCGGGCTGATCTTCTCGTCGTTCTTCGGCCTCGGGCTGTTTATGGTGTCGCTGAACCCGACGTCGGTAAATATTCAGACCATCGTGCTCGGCAATATTCTGGCTATCGCCCCGGCGGATATCGTCCAGCTGGCGGTCATCGGCTTCGTGTCGCTGGCGATCCTGCTGGTGAAGTGGAAAGATCTGATGGTCACCTTCTTCGATGAAAACCACGCCCGCTCCATTGGCCTGAACCCCACCCTACTCAAGGGGCTGTTTTTCACCCTGCTTTCCGTGACCACGGTTGCCGCGCTGCAAACCGTTGGCGCGTTTCTGGTGATTTGCATGGTGGTGACGCCGGGCGCGACGGCCTATCTGCTGACCGACCGCTTCCCGAAATTACTGATGATTTCCGTGGCGCTGGGAAGCATGACCAGCGCGGTCGGCACCTACGTCAGTTACTACCTTGATGGCGCGACGGGCGGCATCATCGTCGTGCTGCAAACCATCCTGTTCCTGCTGGCCTTTATCTTTGCGCCGAAGCACGGCCTGCTGGCAAACCGCAAACGTGCGCGCCTCGCGCAGGGAGCCGTCCAGTGAGCCTTATCGACACGCTGCTTTCACCGTTTCAGTTCGACTTTATGGTTAACGCGCTGGTGATAACCGCGCTGATAGCCGTACCCTGCGCCTTGCTCTCCTGCTTCCTGGTTCTGAAAGGCTGGGCGCTGATGGGCGACGCCATGAGCCACGCGGTATTTCCCGGCGTGGTGATCGCCTGGATGGTCGGCCTGCCGCTGGGCATCGGCGCTTTTATCGCGGGATTATTCTGCGCGTTGGCCACCGGGTACGTGCAGGACAACAGCCGCATCAAGCGCGATACGGTGATGGGGATTGTGTTTTCCGGCATGTTTGGCGCGGGGCTGGTGCTTTACGTCTACCTGAAGCCGGAGATCCACCTCGACCATATCCTGTTTGGCGATATGCTGGGCGTCGGCCCTGCGGACATCCTTCAGACGGGGATTATCGCGCTGCTCACCGCCGCGATTGTCTTCGTGAAGTGGAAAGATTTCCTGCTGCACGCCTTCGACCCCACCCAGGCGCAGGCGTCAGGTCTTAACGTCAGGCTGCTGCACTACGGAATGCTGTGTATGGTGGCGCTGACTATCGTGGCGGCGCTGAAGGCCGTGGGGATTATTCTGGCAATCTCGCTGCTTATCGCCCCCGGTGCCATCGCCTCGCTGCTGACGCGCACCTTCCTGTCGATGATGCTGACCGCGCTGGCTGTCGCCCTGAGCGTCTCGTTTATCGGCGTTTACGCCTCGTTCTTTATCGACAGCGCCCCGGCCCCGACCATCGTCGTTCTGTCGGCCATGGTGTTTATCGCGGCGTTTATTTATTCGTCCCGCAAACAGGCGAAGCTGGAGGCCGGACAGCTGACCTGATCTGTGGTACAAAGTACCACATTAATATCCTTACTTTCAGGGACGCGCCATGGCCTTCTCCATCGACATTATCTCCTGCATTACCGACCGCTTTGTGGAGCTGACCGCCACGGAAAAGCGCATCGCGCAGTTCATTCTCGATGACGTGCAGTCCGCCGCGACATTGCCGATTGCAGAAATGGCGCGCCTTACCGCAACAAGCCAGGCATCCATTACCCGCTTTGCGCGCGCAATCGGCTGCAAGGACGTTCGCGAGCTGAAGGTGAAACTCGCCCAGTCGCTGGCCGTGGGGCAGCGCTTTATTCTGGACGTGCCGGATCTGGAAGGGGTGCAGGGAATTTATGAAACTATCATCAACGTGCTGGATATCAACCGCCGCGCGCTGAACCCTGAATCGCTCAACAAAGCCGTCGACTGGCTGAGCAACGCGCGGCAAATTCTGGCGATTGGCATGGGCGGCGGCTCGACGATCTGCGCGCAGGAGGTGCAGTTCCGCCTGTTCCGCCTGGGCCTGCCGGTCGTCAGCCAGAGCGACGGCCTGCTGGTGCGCATGATGTGCTCCTCCGTTGCGCCGAACGACGTGGTGCTGGCGCTGTCGCTGGGCGGCTACACGCCGGAAATCATTGAGAGTGCGGCCATGGCGCGGCAGTACGGCGCAAAGGTTATCGCCATCACGCCGGAAGAGACGCCCCTTGCCGCCAGTGCCGACGTGGTGCTGCCGCTGATCGTGCGGGAAAATGACTACATCTTTAAGCCGAGCACTTCACGCTACGCGATGCTGGCGATGGTGGACGTGCTGGCCACCGAGCTGGCAATGGCCAATAAAAGCCAGGCGAAAGACCGGCTGCGCCGCATCAAGCTGGCGCTGGACAGCCACCGCGGCGGCGTGGACCGCCAGCCGCTGGGGGATTAGTTTACCCTCACCCCTTTAAGGGCCTGTAGGCCGGATAAGCGCAGCGTCATCCGGCAAAATCATTCTAAAAATGCCGCCATAAACCGTCGAGCCTGCGCCCGCGTCACCTCAACGCCCTGCCCGGCGCGATACAAATCGCTGCCAGGCCCGGCCCCGGCGCAGCCCGCTTTCAGGTACTCACCCAGATTTTCAGGCGTGACTCCGCCAACCGCCAGCACCGGAACCTCCGGCGGCAATACGGCTTTCAGCGCCGAGATATAAGCCGGGCCAAACGCCGCAGACGGGAAGATTTTCAGCCACTGCGCGCCCGCTTCCAGCGCGGTAAACGCTTCGGTTGCGGTCGCACATCCTGCGCAAACCAGCATCCCGGCTTCCACAGCACGTCGGATCACCGCAGGGTTAGTATTTGGCGTAACCACCAGCTTTGCCCCCGCCTCCGCCAGAAAATCAACTTGCTCAACTTTCAGTACGGTTCCCGCACCAATCACTGCTTTTTCGCCGTACTTCGCCACCATCTGCGCAATGCTTTGCTGCCAGTCAGGGGAGTTAAGCGGGATCTCGATATAGCGAAATCCTTCTTCGATCAGCGCCCCGACGTGGCCGCTGGCCTCGTGAGGATGAATGCCGCGCAGTATGGCGACCAGTGCTTTAGCGTCTTGCATCAAGAAGGCTCCTTATACCCTGCTGGAAGGCGGTGTCACCCGCGATGTCGCTGACCTGAATACCGGCGGCGGTACACGCCTGGCGGTAGCGGTGGCACAGCGATTCCCCACCCACCAGCGTCACCTTAGTGGTATCGCCGCGCAGCGTGGAGACTTCGGCGCCGATCAGCAGGCCGGATAACCATTCGCTGACGGCCTCGGGCGGTAGGTCGCCCAGCACCCGGGCCGCACGGGCTTCAAAAAGTTTGTTGATAAGCGCAGGCGACTCCAGCCCGCTTTGCAGACCCGCCGCAAACGCCGCGCTGTCGTCCCGCTGTTCCGGCAGCCCTTTGCCAATCAGCGAGTGGTTCATGAGCATGTAATGCAGCTCGCCGGTCATTGCGGTCTCAAAACCCTTTACCGCGCCGCCGTTCACCTGCACCCATTTGCTGTGGGTACCGGGCATGACGTAGCAGGCTGCGGGCGACAGCTGCATCGCCCCCAGCAGCTGGGTCTCTTCACCGCGCATTACGTTTCGCGCGGTTTTCAGCCCCGGCACAATCCACACGTTTTCCGCCACGGCATAAAGCTGCGAGCTAAGCTCATGGAGCAAAACCGGACAGGCCAGATACGGCACGGGCTGCCAGCCCGCGTCGCTGCCGATCATCCCGGCCATGACCACCGGCATCTCTTCCTGCCGACGCCAGGGCGCAACGTACTTATCGAATATTTCGCGGGGGGAGTGCTCCACCAGACGGCTTACGCCGTAGGGCAGTTGCAGGCTGTCCACGCATTCTCCGCTGCGGTACAGCCACGCGCGCAGGTGGGTAGAACCCCAGTCGATGGCGATATAGCTCTCGATCATCGTGCGCTCCCCGTCGCGCGCTTGCCCAGCGGCACAGGGACCGGCTCCGGCTGGCTTTCACGCTCGCGCGTGATCATCTCCAGCGCCTCTTCACGGCTCACCTTGCTGGCAGGGGTCACCAGCGTGACGACCACCGCGCAGCCCAGGCTTGCCAGCACGGAAGGCACGCACGGGTTGCCCCAGAACTTCATCCAGCTCGCGTCCGCCAGCATAATCATTGAGGTCCCCGCCCCGCCGATAAGCGCCGCCAGCGCGCCCTGCCAGTTAAAGCGCGTCCAGAAGCGGCCCAGCATCGAACAGATGAACATCCCGGACATGATCATCGAGATCATTTTGGTGATGTAGCTGATGATGTCGTTGGAGGTCAGGGCAAACAGCAGCGCCAGGCCAATCACCAGCACCAGGAAAATACGCGACATGCGGATCGCCTTTTCCGGCGCGGGCATGTGCCCGGTAATCAGCGTATACAGGTCACGCAGCATGATAGAGACCGCCGCAATGGCATCGGAGCTGCCCGAGGACATGTTCGCCGACATCCCGGCAATCAGCACCGCCATCGCCAGCACCGGCGGCAGCACCTGGGTGGCAAACAGGAAGGCGAAGCCGCTGTTCTCCAGCGCCGGGTTCATGGTGTAGGCCGCCATGCCGATGATCGCGGGCAGGAAGGAGAAGCCGAGATACAGCAGGCCGGTAATGACGAAAGATTTGCGCACCGTGCCGACGGACTTAGCGGAGTAAATGCGCTGGCGGTAAGAAGGCGTTGCCAGCACGCCGACGCCAATCACCATCGCCAGTGAGAAGGCGGGCAGAATGCCAAGCTTATCCACCGCAAACAGGCTTTGCGCCGCCGGATCGACGGCCTGCTGGATGTGGCTCCAGCCGCCCACGTGGTGAACCGCCAGCCCCGCCATCAGAATAAAACCGATAAACAGAATTAGAGACTGAATGGTGTCAATCCATACCACCGCAGAATAGCCGCCGATGCCGACGTAAACCACAAAGGCCGCCGCAATAATAATTTTCGCCGTATTAATATTAATGCCGCTCGCCCACGCCAGATATAAACCCCCACCCAAAATATGGGCACCCAGCCAGCCGATAGAGGCGATAAATATCAGAATGGCAACGACGTTTTTCACCAGTTTACTGCCGCCGGTATAATAGGATATCTCTTCGCTCATGGTCATAAAGCGCATTTTACGCACCGGGGCGAACAGCCAGGCGACCAGCAGAATACCCACGGCGCCGCCAAGGCCATATAACATCCCTGCCCAGCCGTTAGTATAGCCAAAGCCTACCGCGCCTACGCTCGACCCCGTCCCCACCATGGTGCCAACGGTCGATCCCAGCGTTAAAATCATCGGTAATGAACGACCGCCCAGCAAAAAGTCGTCGCCATTTTTCTGGTTGCGCGAAACATACCAGCCCAGCGTAATCATCGCGCAGGCATATATTCCAAACCAGATCAAAAAGGAGTAATTATTCATGGCTCACTTCCAGATTAATAATAAAGGTGAAATTAGCCGCCTGAAAAAAACCTACAGGAAACCCGTTGGCACTTTTAATAAGTGGTGCCTTAAATTAATTTTTTAATTATTGGGCGGATAAGCGTAATGTTATCCGCCGTGGTTAATTTTATTTTGCCCGGTCGGCGTTGTAACAGGTCAGGTCCACTTCTACTTTGCAGTCCACCACCAGGTCAGCCACGCAGCAGACGCGGGCTGGCGGATGGTCGGCAAAGAACTCGCTGAACACTTTGTTGAACGACTGAAAATAGCGGGAGTCGGTCAGGAATACTTTTACGTGCACCACGTCGGCCAGGGTGTAACCGGCGCTTTCCATGATGTCCACGCAGTTCTGAATCGCCAGGCGGGACTGCTCGATTATCCCCCCTTCCACGACCTCACCCTCTTTCATCGGCGTTTGCCCTGAGACGTACAGCCAGCCGCCCGCTTCTACCGCTTTCGCAAAGGGCAGCTTCTGCCCGCCGGTGCCGGTGCTGCCGCCTACTCCGTAACGTTTAATGCTCATTGTTGCTCCTTTCCTGATGGTGGATGGCGCTGCGCTTATCCACCCTACATGTCAAATTCGTGGATAAATGTTTAACGGCGTAAAAACCTTCCGGCACGCCCGGTAACCTGCTTGTTCTGGCCATAGCTCATCACGCCGTTGACCATCACCGCTTCAATGCCCGCCGCTGGCTGCTGCGGGTCGCTGAAGCTTGCCACGTCGCGCACCGTTTCCGGGTCGAACATTACCAGATCGGCATAGTAGCCGCATTTCACCAGTCCGCGTTTTGGGAGCTGGAACCGCGCTGCGGACATGCCCGTCATCTTATGTACCGCCACGGTAAGCGGGAAAAGCTTCTCGTCGCGGCTGTAGTGCCCCAGCACGCGCGGGAAAGCCCCCCACAGGCGTGGATGCGGCATCGGATCGTTCGGCAGACCGTCAGAACCGACCATCGTCACCGGGTAGCTCAGCACCCGGCGCACGTCCTGCTCGTCCATGTTGTAGTAAATCGCCCCGGCGGGCATCAGCAGTTTGCCGGCCTCAACCAGCGACATCGACCAGCCCTCGGCAATCTGCTTCAGCGACTGCCCGGCAATCTCCGGATGCGGCTCCGACCAGGTGATAATGATGTCGAACTCGTCGGTGATCTGCTTCACGTCCAGCGTCGACGAACTGGCGGAGTAGGGGTAGCAGTCACAGGAGACGTCCTGCTGCTCGCGCACCTTGTCGAACAGCTTCAGCGTTTCAACGGTGCGGCCCCAGTTCTTCGCCCCGGCGCACTTATGGTGCGAAACTACCACCGGCACCCTGCCGTGGCGGCCAATGCGGAACGCTTCATCCAGCGCGTCCAGAATCGGCTCAAACTCGGAGCGCAGGTGCGTGGTGTAAATCCCCTTCTGCGCCGCTAACTCTTCCGCCAGCGCCATCACCTCTTCGGTGGAGGACTGGAACGCGGAGGCGTAGGCAAGGCCGGTACTCAATCCCAGCGCGCCCTGCTCCAGCGCCAGGCGAAGCTGCCTGCGCATGCCGCTGATTTCTTCTTCGGTGGCGGTGCGGAACAGATCGTCCATATGGTTATTGCGTAATGCGGTGTGGCCGACCAGCGTACCTACGTTTATCGCCGGGCGAGCCTGCTCAACGGCATGCGCATAGTCGGCAACCGTCGGGTAAATAAACTGGTCCACGTCACCGAGAAGATTCATCGGATCTGGCACACTGCCTTTCATGGTCGCCGTCGCGGCGCTGATGCCGCAGTTGCCGACAATCACCGTGGTGATGCCCTGGCTGATCTTCGGCAGGTACTCCGGTATACGGATCACGTTGATGTCGTCGTGGGTGTGGACATCGATAAATCCGGGCGCCAGCACGCGGCCCGTGCCGTCAATTTCATGCAGCGCCTGGCCGCCGATTGCCGGGGCAATTTCGGCGATGGTGTCGTCTTTAATCGCGACGTCGGCGCGGTATTCCGGGCCGCCGCTGCCGTCGATTACCGTGACGTTCCTGAACAGATAGTCGAACTTCATGTGTTCCATACCCCCGTTATGTTCTGGACTAAAGTTAACCATTTACAAGCCGGAAAAACAGTGGAAGACTACGCAAAACGCATACGATTTTCTGATACTTTTATTCATCATCATTGCAACACGAAAGATATATCATCTATTTTCAATAAGTTAAAAACGATACCCACTCTGAAAGAAAAGATAATCGCAAAGGAATTATGTTATGAAATACCAAGCCAGTAACCTCGTTCCGCACAAATCTGCCCCTATGTTTACCCCTGCCAACATCCTGCAGGAAGACGTTTGCCTGCCCGCAGCGGTCATTAAAAAGGCTGCGCTGGAGAATAATATTCGCTGGATGCAGCGTTACGCCGACACGCGCGGCGTATCCCTTGCCCCGCACGGCAAAACCACCATGACGCCGTGGATCTTCCAGCAGCAGCAGGAGGCGGGAGCCTGGGCCGTGGGGGTGGGCAGCGCGTGGCAGGCCAGCATTGCGATGGTCGCGGGTATCAGGCGGGTGCTGATGGTGAACCAGCTCGTCGGCAAAGCGAATATGCAGCTGGTTGCAAACCTTAAAGCAGAGTATCAGGACGTCGATTATCTTTGCTGCGTGGACAGCATCGCCAACGCAAAAGCCCTCTCCGCCTTCTTCAGCGCGCAGAACCAACGGCTTGATGTTCTTATCGAGCTGGGCGTGCCGGGCGGACGCTGCGGCTGCCGCACGGCGGAACAGGCGCTGGCGCTGGCCGAATCCATTGCTGCCTTGCCGGGCCTGCATCTGCGCGGGCTGGAGCTGTACGAAGGCGTGCTGCACGGTGAGAACCCGCAGCCAAAAGTGGAGGCTTTGCTGCGCGATGCCGCCGCGCTGGCATGCCAGCTGGAACGCTATGTGGAAGGTGAGTTTGTACTCACTGGGGCGGGTTCAGTCTGGTATGACGTGGTGTGCAACGTCTGGCTGGAGGCGGAAAAACCGGCCAGCTGCCGCGTGGCGATCCGCCCCGGCTGCTACATCACGCACGACGGCGGTATCTATCAGGAAGCGCAGGACGAGCTGATGGCGCGCGACAAGGTTGCCTGCGATTTAGGGGGAGATCTGGTTTCCGCGCTGGAGCTGGTTGCCATGGTGCAGTCCGTACCGGAAAGCGACCGTGCAATCGTCAACTTCGGCAAGCGGGACAGCGCCTTTGACGCCGGTCTGCCGCAGCCCGTCGCCCACTACCGCCAGGGCAAAGCGCTGGGCCAGCCTGCTGAATCCATCGAAACCACCGGGATTATGGACCAGCACGCGATGCTGAAGCTGAAGCCGGGTGCGGACGTGCAGGTGGGGGATATTCTGGTGTTCAGCACCTCCCACCCGTGCCTGACGTTTGATAAGTGGAAGGCGCTGCTGCTGGTGGACGAGGAGTACAACGTGCTGGAGACGTTAGAGACCGCGTTCTGATTAAGCCAGGGCGGATGAGAGACGTGCATCCGCCCGGTATAAGCATGCAGTTAAGCGCTTAGTTTTTAAGCCGATAGTAATAGACGTCCGCCTTGCGATATTTTGGGTCGTTGGTGTGCGGCCTGCTTTTCATATACATGCTCCCCAGCGCGATAATCGCGACCGGCTTATTCTGCTGAAGATCGACGGCGCTATTGTTTGCCCGTCGCCAGGAGAGCGTCTCGTTCATTTTCGCCTCGCCCATGGTGTCCGTACTGCCAATGGCAAGCAGGCCATCATACTGGCTAATCAACAGCAGTTTTTTTCGTAAATTCTCTTTCGCGCTGCTATAGGCCCTGTCACTGCCGCTGGCGAAATATATAGTTCCCAAATATTTAAGATCGTAATTTAAATTTACCGAGAAGTACTTCATCACGGAATTTGGATCCCAGTCGATACTTTTATTACACAGGACGTCGCGGTTCAGCCCCAGGGTATTGATTAACTGATGCTGTCTGAACTGCGCTTTGGATACCGCCATGCTGATGCTGCCGTCAAATAATAGAATAGGCCGCACTTCTATTTGCTTTTTAGCCGCGTACAACGACGAGTCTGAACAGTTCAGCGTTGATACCCTGCCGTCAGCGTTTAACGATGCCCGACATAAAGAGACGCTCATCAGGAGCAGGCCCATAAAAAAGATAACTTTTCTCATATTACATAGCACTCCTGCTGGTAGATTCCTGGGTCATTGCCTGCAGGAATTTTTCCTGTAAAGCGTTTGAAAAATCTTTTGTAATGTCGTCCAGAACGATATAGCCCGTATCGTTAGCCCACTGCGTTGCGCAGCCCTGGCGCTCGAATTTCTTCCGTCCGTTCTTATTTGCCGTAATGACCAGTAATTTGGCCACATTGCCATTGGCGAGCAGGCTGCGGATCCCCGAACAGGTATTGCCGACGCCCGGCAGCTTATCGGGTTCGGTGGTGTCTTTCTTATCAGAGACGAACAGCATTACCACGTTGCGGGTATTGCCGTTATTGCGGCTGAATACGGTCCTGCCTGCCCATAAAAGCCCTTCAAGGGTCTGGATGTACTGGCCTGCGTAATCGATACTGCCTACTGCCGAACGGATAGCGGAAAGGTTCGTCAGATCGGTGCGAACCTGGGCTGCCGGACAGCTCGTCGAATCGCCAAAGTAACGGCTACGCTGAACCGCTAAAGATCGATAGTAATTGGGCGGAAGGGTTAGCTGGTTGGCCGCAGCGTAATAGCGCGTTTCGGGCATGCTGTAGCTTCCCTGATTAGAAAACCTGTCAAGGTAGTCAGAGAAAAGCCGATAGTTATCGCCCGCGCGCGAATAGTGCTTAGACAAGCTAAGATAGATTTTATATTGCGGCTGCTTTTCCATTTGTTCAACAAGCCTGGCCTGCTGCTTAACGGCATAATCATTGTTATTAACGGTGAGCTGAAGGGAAGGAATGCGGCTATTGGCATCCAGCAGCGAGGCGTTAATATTTCTTATTTGTCGGCTAAGCTGCAAGTACTCCTTGGAGCCAGGATCCAGATCCTGCTGTTTTTTGGTTGCCTGCTTGATCTGCTCATTATAATTTTCAATCGCGCGATAGGTGTAACTTAACGAATTCTGAGCATCGCGTAGATTCTGCTGCGCGCGGTTCAGATTTTCCTGCTGCATATAATAATCCTCCCACCACTGAAAGGAAAAATCATCGCCTCGTCCAATACCAGTGTAACAATAGCCGCCCTGATTAACCCTGTAGGAATAGGGAATGACGCTCACTTTCATCTTAATGCCAGCATTGATTTCCCGGCCAGCCGCAGTATAAAAAGCGTTAATGGCGCGTGAGACAGATGAGTAATTATCAGGAGATGCCTCTACGGCCATTATTATATTTAGAGGATGGACTAATTTAACGACCTTATCCGCAGTGGAAGAGCGAGTGCGGGTATCTAATGAAAGCGACCGATTAATCTCCTCAAAGGGTAACGATTTAACGGAGGAGGTAAGCGCAGCCGTGCTGTAAATTTCATCGCGACGCTGCGTTTTATTCATTTTGTCGAGCGCGTCAATTTTTGCCTCTGAAACAGAAGCCTGCGTATTTCGGCTCAGAGCGTTAAAATCTACATTAGCCGCGGATGCTAACAGCCTTGCATTATCAACTGAGCCGCCAGCAATCATTGCCGAACGCGAAATGACCTGCGCGATTTGCAGCTCCTGAGCTTTCTCAAGCAGCGAGTAGGACATGTTCTCCATTAAGAAAATAGAAACGATCGTCGCCATGCCGCCCAAAGCCCAATAGGGCATCATGCTTCCCTGCTCGTTATTAATTATACGTCCCGGCATAATTTAACCCATACTGTTATCTATTAATGGTGATGACCAACCTGAACCGCACTTGCTGATATCATAAAACCACCAGGAAAGAACAAGCCCTTGGCAAACTTCCGGCAAAGTACAACCCGGTAAACAGAGTTTGTCTTTTCATAAGAGGAGCGAAGATTAAATCCATATTGATTAAGCGATTTGTTCAGCGTGCACGAGCCTCCCTGATTGCGCAGCGTAATGACGCTGTAGCGTCCTGTGGCATAAGCTACCTCTTCAATAAAAAAATCAAATTTCATACCGTTAGAATATTTTGATAATTCCGGGAACAGCTTTGCCATTTTATTGATATCAGCGTTTGCTAAATTAGCGCCGTTAAAGAGCAGCTGCCGCTGGGCAACAATATTGACCATTTGTATCGCGAGCTTATCGGCCCTGGCCTTAATAGTCATCGCCAGCGCCTGGTTAATGGTATACATCAGTAAACCGACAAAAAAGATGGCGATGAAGGTCCCTTCTATCGAAGTTACGCCTGACTCATCGGCAACAAAAGACTTAAAAATAGTCATTTATTACAAAGACCTCTCTATCGATATCAACCGGAAAAAGGTCGGTGGTTTTCGAAAAAATACGGCTTGTGAAACGACGATGTACTTTATAAGTAATCTTCATCAGCCGACAGCTGGCGCTCAATTTTCCTGTCAGCGGCGTGAAGGTTGCAGCGTTCATACAAACCACTTTCAGTTTATTTGCATCATAGCTAATGCTGCGAAAAAAACTGCTGTCCATTGAGGCGTTTAAATTTCTCCAGAACTGATCCTTTAGCTTTTCAGGCTGCTTTTGCAGAACGGTGAAATCCAGCTGCTGAACGGCAACCTGCTCGTTGTAGCTGATAACAGACATGTCCTTTT
Organism: Dryocola clanedunensis; assembly: GCF_038405435.1. Classification (GTDB taxonomy): domain Bacteria; phylum Pseudomonadota; class Gammaproteobacteria; order Enterobacterales; family Enterobacteriaceae; genus Dryocola; species Dryocola clanedunensis_A. The sequence continues at coordinate 726,592 of NZ_JBBYHZ010000001.1, forward strand.
GAAAGCCAATAACTTCAAAGATCGTCATCGTCAGCAGGACAACGATCAGAAATATTACTGGCGTTTCGATACTGGCAATCCCTTCCTCTGCCGAGGTAAGGTCATCAATAAGCCACATTTTTACTTTTCAACTTTTTCAGGTCGTTGACGATAAGCATGGAAGTTTCCGGTGGATATCTCATGCTCAGCAGCTCATAAGCCTTACCCGTATCGCCTTTATTGACCAGAGCCATAATCAGATTAAAGTAGATAGGGTCTGATTTTGTATTCTTCAGGCCGCTGTACAGCAGGTTTATATCGGGCGTTTTCTCATACATGCCCTGCATATATCTGGCTAACTGAATGTTATCAATAATCGCAGGATTACCCGGCAGATAGACTCTGGCTTCATTCAGATACTTAATGCACAGGTCGTAATCGTTTTCTTTGCATATCGCCACCCCGATGTACATATTCGCAAGCCCCTTCTGCTCATCAGAAAGTAAATCGAGGCTGTTCTGCTCCACCATAGCCTGCTGCCAGGTTACGGAAGTACATTTATAGTCATTGCGTATAAGGCAGTTACGCATAATGGCAAGATTCACCCGTGCATAATCTTTGGAACCTATCGGGCTCTTTTGTTTAAGGGTGGAAAGCTCCTGATATTCAAGATCTAATTTATTTTGGCGAGCGTAGATATCAGCTAACTGAAATCGCAACCCCTTATTTTCAGGGTTTTGCTTTAAATCATTTACCACCAACTCTTCGGCTTTATTCAACGCGCCGACCTGGATAGCAATATCCGTTGTTTCATTATCAGTTGTTTTCGTTGCAAAACTACCGGCATGACAACCACATAAGACAAAAATAAAACTAATGGCGAGTTTTTTCACTTGACGATCCCTCCCAAAGTAAACTCACTGACCGCGCGCAACAGTCCTGGCGCAATAATTTCGACGATAATTGGAAACATAATAAAAAGTATCAGCGGAATGCCCATCTTAGCGTTTACCGAACCTATTTTTTCCTCTGTTTCAATAAAATGCGTCTTGCGGATTTCCTGTGACAACTCATTCAGGCTCGTCGCCATACTGGAACCGTACTTAAGTGAGTTTTTCACGGTACTGATGAAATCTTTAACCTCAGCAAGGGGAACTTGCTCATACAATTTATTACTGGCATCATCAATGTTGCCGTACTTGATATTCTGCGAGTAGTTCGACATAGCGATGCCAAGCAGTCCGGAAAAGTTACCCACAATGGGATGAAGCGTTTCCAGCGAAGCTGTGAGGGTCATACCAGTTTTAATACAGGCTGCGCTAAGATCGAGAAAGTAGATGAAATTCACTCGAAAATTATGCATCTCTTTTTTGTGTTTTCTTTCAAGATAGATTTTACTGCCAATATAATAGATAGCCATAGAGGCCGGAATGACAAAAATTTGCACCGAGCCATTTAAATAAAGAATAATTGCGGTAATTTCCAGCGCCAACAAACATACGACAGCCATAACATAAAATTTAATCGCTCGGCCCTGCTGATAGTATCCTGCACTGACAACCAGCTGATGATATTCAGTATGCGCTAATCGTTTATTGATAACCTCGCCTACATAGTCATATAGCCCGGTCGTCAATGACCTGAATCTGTTTAATATGCTCAGATAGTTGTTTAACGTCTGGTGCTTTGACACGATAAAATAAAACTTATCGTAGTACTGCTCTTCCTTTCTGTGCTTTTTTATCACAAACAGGAAGATGGCAATGCCAGCGATGAAAAAAAGTATTGAGATGAATTTAATCATAATTCAACCTTTTTGATCATCCGGTTAATCCATAAAAACCCAATCGTGACGCTGATAACTAAGTAAATAACTACGTAGCGGCCATTCTGCGCCGTAAAAAGATAATAGAAATTTGCGGAAGCAAAACACCAGAGAATGCCCAGCATGACCACAGGAAGCACTGCCAAAATTTTTGCTGACATGCGTGATTCCGACGTTAACGCCTTCGTCTTCTTTTTAATTAGCTGGGCCGCCAGGAGATCTTCTGCAAGTGCAGCCAGGGTATCCTTTAAATTTCCGCCTTTTTTGAGAGAAACGCGCAGATAGGAACTGAACACCAGATACCCTTTATAGGGATAAAGTTTTTCTCCTCTGGTTAAGACCTCTTCAAAGGTATTACCGGCCTTAAGCTGCTGCGAAATGCGGATAAATTCTCTCTGCATTATGTCATTAAGATTTTCAGCCGCGGCTTCAATGGCTGAAAATATCGTCTGGCCCACGGAAAGATTTCGGCTGATCAGGCGTAATGCGGAGGGAAAATTTGCTTCAAAATAATCGCTGTAGCGCATTTTATACTGTTGCTGAACGGACCACCCTGCAATGGCCACGACCAGGACAACCCCAGCCGCATAGGACAGGAAAGAGAGCCCAAAAGTATAGCTGCAAAATACCCAGAAACTGGCATAGCCAAACGTTAATACAGCGGCTATGAGTAAATCTGCCATGCCAAATATCAGCAAAAACTCCGGGGTGCTCATCCATTTCCAGAGGATGTTTATTTTTTTATCGTCGCCTTTTTTTTCTTCGCTATGGGGCTTGTCGACGATGATGGTCGACCAGATTTTCTGTTTTTTGTCACGACGTTTCAGCCCACGTATTATCAGCAGCAGGACAATAACAAAAATAAAAAAAAGCAGGATATTAATCATGCAGAACTCCTTTGAGCTCCGCCAGCAGCCCTACATCCTCCGCCTTCTTTTCTAAAAGTGAATGAGAGATGGTTTTGAGAAAAGCATAGCCAAGTTCACCGTCACCTTTGCGATGGATATCCAGCGTAAAAACATCCTGATGCTGGATTACGTCTCCTTCAAGCGCGCCTATTTCCGTAATATTAGTGATTTTGCGCTGCCCTGAAGGCAAACGCGAACATTGCACGATAATATCGATGGCCTGAGAGATCTGGCTATGAATGGTTTTCGCGCTGACGTTTGGGTTTGCCATAGAAAGCATGCTTTCAAGGCGAACCAGCGCGTCTTTGGGCGTATTAGCATGAATGGTCGACATAGAGCCTTCATGGCCGGTGTTCATGGCCTGCAGCATCTCAAACGTCTCGTCTCCGCGGCACTCCCCAACGATGATTCGGTCAGGACGCATACGCAGGGAGTTGATGACTAAATCACGGATACTGACTTCACCGCCGCCGTCCGCCCCTCTGGGACGAGATTCCAGACGTACAACGTGATCTTTTTGCAGCTGCAGTTCGGCGGCATCTTCAATAGTCACGATACGGTCACCGTCGCTGATCTCATTAGAAATCGCGTTCAGCAGCGTTGTTTTACCCGATCCTGTGCCGCCAGAAATAATAATATTCGCCTTAATCATGACCATTAAACTTAAATAATGAGCCATCTCCTTGCTCATAGATTCGAAGTTAATCAGATCGAAGAGATCGAGCTTGTCTTCGCGGAATTTACGAATAGAGATCACGCAGCCGTCGAGTGCTACAGGGGGCACAATAATATTAACGCGGCTGCCGTCAGCCAGACGGGCATCGACCATTGGAGAGCTTTCATCTACCCGACGGCCAATAGGGGCAACAATGCGCTGTGCGATGCGTAATATTTGCTCGTTAGACTTAAAATTTTCATCTAATTTTAAGAGACGACCTGCGCGTTCAATGTAGATAGACTCGCAGCCGTTAACCATAATGTCGCTAATCGTATGATCGGCTAACAGATCCTGAAGCGGCCCAAAGCCAAAAATATCATCATAATAGCTTTTGATAAGCTCTTCGACCTTACGTCGCGTAACGATGATATTTTCTTTGTCCAACAGGGGAATAAGCAGCTCCTCGATTCCGCCCATGACTTCTTCGACAGATGAGTCGGTATAATCAGCAGGATTGATTTTATCAAGAATCTCAATGCGCAGCTTGTCGTAAAGTTTAATGTCCATATTTTACCTTAGCACCTGTTGGATAATGTTATCGCTATTGTCATTATTGCGGAATCGGGCCAAAAAACCGCTCTTATTACCTAACAATGTACTGCCATCGACTACAACACCCAGCTTGGCATTAATTTCCGCATCCGTGATGGTAAACTTATTGGTATCATTTTGTCGGCGAATTGAAAAAAGTTTATCTCTTTTTTTATCACTCTTAGTTTGTTTGAAACCAATACGCTCCTTCAAAACATGGATATTATAGATAGATTCTATTTTTCCATCTGTTAACAGCAATCGAACGTCACTACTGTTAAGCAGCTGAATACCATTACTTAGTGACAGCGCATAATAGGGGATATTGATAAATATAAAACCATAATTATTAGCAACCGCATCAATGTAGCGTTCCAGCCCGGCAAAAATAGCATCAATATTGTTCGCGCGATGGTCTTCGCTAATCGCATTGAATGAAATATAGTCAAAATTACTGTCTATTTTTGAAACCAGCTTTAGTGCCAGCCTTGTATCAATCTCATTTTCAATATTCATGATTGATTCTAGCGCCTGCTTATTAGCCTTGACTCCGAGGACGGCATCAAAATAAACGTTGGCAATATCGCAGTTAACGAATAACGTAGAGTAGCTCCCCATCATACGGCTGTCATGCAGGTCATGAAAAACGCGATAGCTGATTTCCACATCTGCAGAAGTATTGCACACACCGACGACGAGCGAGGTGCGTGAACGGGTATGCCCGAAGTAACTTACAATCTGGACCGCAATAAAACGCACTTCGCTGGCCAGCGTGAAATAACTGGCAAAACCCGACTCTTTTGCAATGCAGGCTGCCTGAATTGAATCATCCTCACCAATGAGCATTGACTGAAAGCGGCCACGGGTTGTCATAGATATTTCAACGGTGTCATTCTCGCTGTAGGCACTGGCATCAACAATGAAAAAGATCTGCCCCTTAATGCCAGTATCAGCAATAGCGGTAATTTCTGAAATACTATGATAGACAGCGCTGCAGTCCAGAGTATACAGCGATAATATTTCAATAAGTTCATTGAACGCCTCAGGCCGCCGGGTCAAAATTATGACCTGCTCTCTTTTCCTGGTGCCTGCTTTACGTTTTAATTTATCAATAAACATTTAATTAGCCCGGGAAAACTGGTCGTTCATGTTTGTGGCACAGACTTCACGCTGAATGTATTGTGCGAGCTCTTCGCTTGTCGATTTATACCAGTTGATATCATCAAGCTCGAATATATAGCAATCATCTTTTCCAGGGTTAGTATATTGCATAGACAGATATAGCTTGTTGTCATCATCTGAAATCAGCAGAGTGCGGGCAGTTACGCCATAGTATTTTTCAACCAGGCCGGCTAACACTTTACTGTCCGCAGTTCTGTTCTTGCCATATAAAACCTCAAGGTTCTTCACCTCAGTCGAGTTTTTTTGCATGATGAAATGGTCCACCTGTGACATCATGCTTTCCTGTGGCGCAGACTCAAATTCTACAAAATATCTGTCGTCAGCAGCTGGCTGCATCGACTGGCAGCCGCTGATGAGCAAAATGCTCAGATATAGCAGAGCTGTTTTATTGAATAACATAATCTGCCCCTTTAATGAAATCGCTGGTCACGCTGTTGATATTACTGTCTTCCTTAATACCGAAATAAATCTCCCAGGGGCTTGAAAAGCGGACATAAGGCAGCTTGATATTTTTCTGTTCGGTTGGCTTAACATATTCTACCGTGGCGAATACCACTAATTCACTGCGTCCGGTAGTAAAGCCGGTTGATTTAAACAAGCTGCCAAAAATTGGTATATCTGCAAGTCCGGGGACTTTGTTCACGTACTGAGTCTGGCTGTTATCAATTAACCCGCCTAAAACAAATGATTCACCATTTTTCATGCGTACGCTGGTTTTAACGTTTCTTGTTTTGATCGTCGGCAGATCGCTACCTTCATAGCGGTAATAGCCCGCAATTTGCGACGACTCAACGCTTACGTCCATGCTGATAGTTGAATCACTATTTATGACCGGCGTGAAGTTGAGCATCACGCCGTAGTCCTTCCACTCGACCGTCGAGCCTTCTTCCGTTCGCTGGAAAATAGGGATTTCCCCCCCACCGTGAAACGAGGCGGATTTCCCGTTGGTCACGGTCAGGCTTGGCGTCGTCAGAACGGTGGCCAGGTTGTTTTTTGCTAAAGCGTTAATCGCTACGCCCAGGGCGTCAAAGTTAAAGCCGCGAACTAAGGAATGATAAACACCCCCGCTCACGGTCAGTTCAGCAAGTGTGCCACCGCCACCGCCTGTGACATCGTCCATCCCGGACATGGCCTGTCCCCATTCGATGCCCAATGTTTCACTGACATTTTTTGATACTTCGGCAACCGTCACCCGTATTTTGATTTGCTGATTCTTCTGGGTGACCAGTGAATATCGGATGTTATCCGTGCTGGCGCTTTCCGAGATCAAATCACGAACGTAGTCCGCATCCTCGTTGGTTTCAACGGTACCGTTGACGAGCAGTTCACCGCCCATGCTGACGACCTTAACTTCCTTATAACCTTCACTGATAAGCATTGCGCTCAGGGTGACGGCCTGTTCAGAGAGATCGTTTACTTTTACGGCAACAACCTTTTTTTTCCTGCCCTCTCCGGTCACCGTCACGTTTGTCTGACCAGCCTTTTTTCCAAATAAATAAACATACTTTTCGTCGACGATCCTGAAATCTGCGACGTCAGGCGACCCGACAATGACTGATTTGATGGGAAAATCGACGTTTATTTCCTTCGTTTTATCGATGTCTATCTCAAGGGCATTTACGTTGAAAGCCAGAACGCTAATCAGCAATATAAGTCTTCTCAGATATTTACCGTGCATTTTCAGTCGTTCCTCTGATTTCCTGTATCCGCGTTGGTGTGACGGAGTGCGCTGCGCCTGCAATCACTTCTGCTGGCGTGACTTCTCTTGAGTTAGTAATGATTTGTGAAACACCAGAATTGATATTGTCCGGATGCGCGGGGATCAGGAAAAACATCCCCAGTATTTGCGCCTGAATAACTTTTTCAACGGATTTCACAGGGAAGTAAACGTAAATCACGCTCCCTCCCGTTATATCACCATTCGCATTATTATTAGCTGGCGGTGATGAAGAATTCTCTTTAACGTTAAGTAGCGCATCGTTATTTCTGACGAAATAAACATTTTTAGCAAAAAGCTTTACTCGTGTATCTTTATAATCTAATCCCTTTCCGCCGGAGGTTTTATTATAGATATCTTGATCGTAGACATCATTGCTGTTTGCAAGCAAATAGATGTCAATAAAGCCAGAGTCGCCAATGTGTGGATTAATAAGGTTGATTGCTGAAACCGAAATTGGGATGGTGACGAATTCTTTATCGAATTTCTGCGTTATTCCTTCGATCTGCGCATTTTTAAGCACGCCGCCCTTTGCCAGGTTGTCGCGCAGCACCGCTCCGGACGTCATAATTTTGGTAAAGGCGTCTTTTGTCACCGCATCCTGAACCCATTCCGGCTGCTCACCAGCGCGAAACTGTTTTGTCTGCAGTGTGAGATCGTTGTTTCTGACAACTAAACCGCTGGCCAGATCTCGATTGGCAGCATAGAACTCAACGGTCTGGTATTTTTCCTGAATGTCAGGATCGACAATAACACCATCGTCCTTGTTGAGGATATTTACCATCAGTAAAACACCAATACCGATCATCATAACCGCGATAATCGCTAAGGATTTGTATCGCATGAAAAATCCTTTTAAAGTTTCCCAATAAAACTCAGCAGGCAAAGACTAAATAATATGGGTATGGCATAAGGTATCCCTTTTTGCACCTTATCCATCTTTTTTATAAATGCCAGCCGCGACAAGCCGTATTCCCATGTAATAGCCCACACCCCCCCGCCAAACAGAACCAGATATATCATGGGAATGATATTCTCTTCCGGCATGACCAGAGATGCGGTGAAAATTAACTTTGTATCGCCATATCCCATAATTTTAAAATGAGATAATAAAATTCCTACGCCCAGTATAATGAAACATACCAGGAACACACGGACACTAACGGGTGCATTTCCACTTAGGGTATTTTGTATGTATGCCAAAAGTAATATTACATAGTGACAAACGTTTGGAATCCTTCGTTCACAAATATCCTTATAGGCAACAACGATAGCCACCGCTATAAGCGCCAGAAGGAAAAAAGCCCCATAATACATATGTCGTATCTTTCTTTTATGAACGGAGCGCTGGTAGATAACAGAAGCCAGCGCTCCACCGCAGGGATTGTCAGGGAGAAAACCTGTTCACCATCTGGTGAATAGATATTTACCTAATCGAACGACAATGCCCCGTGTTCACTTGATTATCCCAGGATATTCGCTGCACCCATAATACGGTTCGCCATGACACCCCATGCGTTACGCAGCGTTGACAGGAAGTTACCATCGCTAAAGATGAAGAACAGCGCAGATGCCATAGCAACACCAATGATTGCATATTCGATTGCGGTTACGCCATTTTCGTTTTCTTTAAGGCCCTGAACCATCATCTGAGCTTTAACGAATGCTTTAGTGGTCATAGTAGTAAACATAATTTCTAACTCCGTGAAAAAATTTTGCATTTATGCAATAAAGGTTAACTTAATCCAGCTCTCATCTCCTGAGAGCAAACAGATTATCCTCATGCCGTTATCTTTAGTCATATCAAATTAATCGATTTTATATCACTAAATTATTGCTACGATAACGCTGCTTACTGACTACGCTTACTCAATATAAAAATCATCTCTTTGACATCTGAGCCATTATCTAAGAAAAAGTCATTTTTATTGACTATCAGGTATTTTTTCCCACCTTCTATGCGCAAGATTGCAGAGACGAGCTTATTGTCATTACCATAAATTTGCGTAGGCACACCCTTAACGATGTTGAATACTTCGATGTGTGCATTTGCTAAGGGGACATGCATCAATGCGTTATACTTTATGCGTGCAGTAATGTATTGCCCTAAGTTTCCCGTCTGCTGGTTGAATTTTATAAAGTACTCATCTTCATCGGTACTGAAGTTAAGATTAGCGGTTATCTTTCTGCCATCGTTCAGAACCAGTGTGCCATAGTAACCTACGCCAGCTATATTCACTTTCTCAGCCGCTCTTTTCAGTTCTGCTCCAAAGATAAAACAGATTGTTAGAAATAAAAGGGCTATTAATCTATTGTGCGACTTTGCAATGGGTTTCATCGATGTGTTCATGTCTGCTGTTGTCCTTTTTAATCAGCTCACAGCTCACAAGCTGTGTATCCTGATAAAACTTTACTGCTCCCTGTTCAATGGCAACCTGTAAACCATCTATAAAGATTTTCTTCCCTGTATGGGCATCATAAATAGCCGCTGCTGCCCATCCAGAGATAAACATTAGAATTCCACAACCAAACAATGTGAGGGTAAAGCACTGATTGAATTTTTGCTTGAGAAGAACCTTCGCCGTCTGAAGAATCGTTGCTTTTACGGGGAGATTCTGTACGGGACAGAGCGCAACCTGAGGTTGTTCATTCAGGTGAGGGGCAGTCAGTGGAGTTTCCTGCCCCGTTGGGTATAGCGGCAGGTCGGGAGCAACTGCTACGGCTTTAGTATCCGGCACTTCCTCTCCAGTAACTTTTTCACGATCGGAGAACGAAGTATCCAAGGCGTGGCAAGCTGCCTGCTCACCGCTTTCTCGGTTATCTGTAACCAGGCTGCGATCAAGCGCATAGCCCTGTTTAGGCATGGTTACTATCAACGTACGCTCGCAGTCACTGAGCTTTTTCCTCAGGGCATTTATCGTCTGATTAATTGTAAAATCCGAGACGTAGCGCCCTTGCCAGACAATTTCACATAACTCTTTTCGCGTAACAATTCCGGGGCTATTTTCATAAAGAATATCCCATAAAATCTGTTCCTTTGGCCGAAGCGAGATAAGCGTGTTCGTATCACCAGAAACCAGTCTTCTGGTGCTTTTATAATATATTAGGCTTGCTGACATGATTCTCTGCCTCCGTGCAGGTCATTTAGACTAAAAAGGGTAAGCCATTACGTCCAGTAATAGGATTATGAATTTTAGTTATTATAAAAAGCGTCTGCCCTCCGCCTTGCTGGCGGAATTCGTTTATCAACACGGCAAGCACTATATCAAGCCTTTAAGATAATTCAAACCCCCGACAAAAATATAAAAACGTCGCAGATAATTTAATATATTTAGCTCGCTGCTATATAAGGCCAGTAATTCATGGCTCTTTTTTACAATTATGCTGTAGAAGCTTACTCAAAGTTATTACATACCCGCTACATTATTGTCAAACCTCTGCTTCAACTGCTTGCTAATTTTTTATATAAAAACATCGGTTTAATCCTATTCGGATTAAATCTTATAATTATGTTCATTATTTTATCAACAACACAGCCTTAACTATCGCTAAATAGTTAGTTAAGTTAACAAATAACCCAGGAGTAGAGTAACGTTAGCTGTGTAAGCATAAACTCTTATATATTCGGGGATTAGCCTGGCGACTAATAGATAAATCCAATCACTGAAATGAGATTGATAGTGCTCCGCTTCCTGGCGGTATTTAATTTTCAGGCGGTAGGCCCAGGGCTAAGACCGTTAACGCAAATACCTCTGCTGCTTTGCGGCAGCACATTGCGCGTTGTAAGCCTCATTGCACAATAAGAGCTAACGGAACAGCTGCGCCAGTTTGAGGCCAGGAGATTAATGACGAGGCAGGTATTAGCGGAGGCACCGCCTGGAGTGGAGTATCAGATCACGGCGTTAGGAAAATCACTGTACCCCAGCCTTTATTCGCTGGCGGGGTGGATGCGGGAGAATGCTCCACATCTTTCTCTGGCGCATTAAGAGAAAGCTTGTGGAGCATGAGGGGGCTTTATAAACCCTGTTTTGCGTATTCCGGCGAGCGCGGACCGTACAGCATGCCGCTGCCCGTCCCCGCAGCCAGCAGCCGCGTGCTGGTGATGGCCGCTACATCGTGAGCCTTATCAAAAACGGTATCAGAGATCTGATTCACCGCCGCCGCAATAAGCGTGCCTAACAGGCTGTTATTGTTGTTATACCCTTTCTTTTCGTTTGAGGATGCGGAAGCGCTCCCTGTCCACAGCTCTTTCCCACTGCGCACATCAACAAGCCGGGCCTTAGCCGCCACGCGCGTTTCGCTATCGATCACCTGATATGAAGTCCCATAATCGGTCACCGTCAGATACAACACGGCATCGGCACCAAAGATGGAATGCAGCTTCGCAAGGCTGACGGAGTTGATATCATTCGCGTGCGTTACCCCATTATGCTTAAAGGTTTCTTCCACAACGGCAACCGGGAATACGTAGTAGCCCGCCTCTGCCAGCGGAAAAGTCACCTCTGAAATAAAACCATAGCCTGCACTCACGTCCGGAGAGTCATTCTTCGGCATCAGCACCAGTATGCTGCGCGGCTTACTTTCCCTGAACGCTGAATAATCTTGCTTATCAGCGCCTGAATTGGTCTTTGCGCATCCGCTTAACAGCAGTGCCAGAGCGAGGCTTGTAACAATGCTAAATAATTTCATTTCAGGCTTCCTTTTCCTTTGCTCATCAGAAAATCAATATAGGAGGCGGACTCCGGAAATAGCTGCTTCTCCAGATTAAATTCAGCCATCGCGTCGTCCATTTTTCCTGCGTTGCTAAACAGCAGACCCAGCTGCGCATGCAGACCCGGCGGCACAGGTTTGGCAGATGCCTTTGCCTGTTCAACAAGTTTTTGCAGCACGGCAATTTGTTCGGCTGGAGTGGTATCGCCTTTGTAATATTGATAAATCGCTTCCTGGTAGCCATCCCACTTATAAATTTCTTTTGGTGCCTTGCTGTTCTGGCAGCCGACCAGGCAGGCCGACAGCAGGCAGAGCAATACAAAATTATTCCTTTTCATTATGACTTCCTTTATTTCGCAGTTGGGGTCCAGGTATGGTTTTCAATCCCGTTAACCAGATCGTTCACGGCCTCGCGAATAGCGAGATCCAGCACCTTGCCGTTTAACGTTGAGTCGTAGCTTGCCGTACCGCCGAAGCCAATAATCTCACGGTTAGACAAGGCGTATTCCCCGGCGCCCTGAGCGGAGTAAACCACTTCGGAGGTGTTAACATTCACCACGTTGAGCGCAACTTTGGCATAGGCCACCTGAGATTTTCCGCGTCCAAGAATGCCGAACATCGCGCGGTCGCCGGTTTCTTTGCGGCCAAATTCAGTGACGTCGCCGGTAATGACGTAGTCAGCCCCTTTCAGCTGCTGCTGTTTGCCGTTGATGCCAGCTTCGGTTTTTATCTCCTCCATGTTTGTCCGATCCATGACGCTAAACCGCCCGGTCTGCTGCAGGTGGCTCATCAGGATGGTCTTTGACTGATTGCCAAGGCGGTCGACGCCATCGGAGAAGATGCCGTTCATATAGCTCGAACGGTTATCAAACTTGCCGACGCTAATCGGGCTTTTGGGCCCGCTATAGCTGGTGTTGTAAGACGCCACCTTTTCAACCGCCAGCGTTCTGGATGATTCAGACGCGCAACCAGCTACCATTAGCGCCGCGCAAACGGCACTGACCGCGATCAGTTTGTTTATCAAGATAAATTCCTTTTCTGAGTGATTGTTATTATTAATTGATGCCAGAAATATAACTAAGAGTTATATTTTTATTGCCAATACTTCATTTATAATGTTGCTGAATTGGCCCCTTTTTTATATTTCAGCAGCGACAAAAACACCAGCACAAAGATAGATTCAGACATATCATTGAGACTTTAATTATTTATTTATGTCAAATAGTCTCATTTATCGCGCGGAGCTTTTCATGCATTCATAAAAGGAATATTTATGACATCAAGCAATGCATTTTTAATATATTAATTTTCTATAGTTTCTCGCGATGTATAGTTCCCTGATATCCATCAGAAGGGTGGTGTACTTTAGCCAGCCCAAAGGTTATGCCGGTTAAGAGGTTGCAGGGTCTCGATAGTTACGCTGGGGTCAGAGCATCATGCAGACGCTGAAGAAGGTTTGTAAGATCCTGGTCCGCAAGAAGCGGCAGATCACTGATTTTTATGGCGAAGAAGGCATATTTTGGGAAGTGGGGCTGATGGCTAATTGACAGATAAAAAAGCTCCCGGCGCAGAGGGCCGGGATTTATACTTCAGATTATTGGCTTATTCCTAAGCGAAACATTTCGGTAGGGAATAAAGCTTGTATTATCACTTCATTATTAAAAATAAATAATTTTGGTGACAAAGCTGTGACGTCGTAAATATTTTCAGCGATCAGGCTTAACTTTGATCTAAAAACAGGAATATCTGCGTCATCTGCAAAAACGAATACATGATCATTTTCTATATGATGCGCGATGATGAGGGCGTCAATGCTCTCATAATCTGTATGTTTTATTGCTGACCAAGTAACGCTTCCTTTTGCAAGAGGATATTTATTGAGAATATCAATAGCCTCCTGCTGAGCTTTACCCTCAACTATATTAAAATCAGCACTTAGTGCTTCTCGACACTCATCAAACAAAGTCATTTACTCTACCTGTTTAGCTGTTTCAATATAGATTCAAAAGACTTCTCATTACCTTCAAAAGGTATGACTTGCTTCACTGCTTTTCCTGGCCCTTTGCCCTGAGAATAATCCCATATATTGATATGTGTACCCTTCTCAGGATCATAATCTACACGCCAACCTACTTTTCCATCACTAGATTGACGTCCAATAACTTTTCCATTCCCGGCACTTACTTCTAAACGGCCAATAACTGGCTTAGAATTTACACCTAAATTGCCAACGAGATCCAATGGCTTGTTTCGAGCACTTTCCCAATTCTTTTCTGGTTTAAGAGTTTGTTCGATTTTAGGCTGAGTACCTACTTTCGCCTTATTGATCCCGCCAAACGCCGATGCCGCAGCACTTGCAACTATACCTGCCTGAACTTCATCCAGACCATATTCTTTCTTAAGCGCTTCAGACACTTTATTAGTGGCCACAACACCTTCAGCCTGCATCTGATGCGCCCAGGTCGCTGTCAGATCGTAGACCATCTTGATCGGGATGTCTTTGCCAAGTGCATTATCAAGAGCCTGCTTCACAGCCATGCTATCGGCCAGAACATCACCGTATTTCTGCTGACAGATGGCCGGGCTGTTTGCACAGTCGTTGATCAGCTGCTTTTGTTGCGCAGTACTCAGCTCTTCGTACTTTTTAACGATCCCACTACAGTCACCGCCGCCAGCCTGACAGGTCTTCATTTCGGTAGACCAGGCATCTATCTGTTTACTGCTCAGATAGTTATTCTCAACCGCATTTTTCCCGGCTGCTGCACCCGTGACCGCACTTTCCGTGCTGTTTCCCGCCAGGCCGCCTGCCAGTCCTGCGGCAAGGGTGGAGAGCGCGGCAATGCTCTGCTTCTGCTCTTCTGACAGGTCGCTGCGTTTTACTCCCGGGTACAGCTGCTGGGCAATCAGTTCGCCCGTGGCGGCCCCTGTCGCGCCCGCTGCGGCATTATGGCCCTGCAGCTCGGCCACCACGCCGCCCAGAATGGCGTGGGCCACTGCGTTCGCCGCTTTGTTTTCCTCACCGACCTGAAGCTTAATCTGCTCATCAAGACTTGGCACAAGTCCAGTTACCGCAGCCAGAGAATCAATCGCGCTTACCGCTTCATGGAATCCCTTGATATCACCAGGTTTTGGCGCAAATCCAGCACCAAACAATGCGTATACTGCAACCTCAAAGGTTCTGTTCTACCCTCGGTGTTACTGATTACACTCCATCAACCATGAAAAATTAGAAAATATTGTTGGAGAGTATTCATTCTGAACATTACGCTCAAGTCAAAGTGTTATATAAAAATCAAAGAAGTGGTGATATATACTTTTCATGCCCCACTGCAACTATTTCACAAGAATTATCATCTGCATACCCCATAGGGAATAATACGATACCATTAAGACTCTCAACAAAATCCAGCCAAGATTTTCTTCCTACCCACTCTTCAAAGATGGGGACACTCAAATCTTGACTCAATAATGTGAAATACACATAATCATCGCGATTCAATAATATTTCCAATGTTTCTTGATCATCAGCCTCGACATTTGCGACGCCGCTTAGAACAAACCCATCACCAACGTCTAATAAAAAATCTTGTTTATTTGAGATAGCATCTAAACGAAGGCCTTCATTCCTTAGCAAGCCCCAAGTTTTTTTATATTTTACTACTGCAGATTTCGGTTGCTTTGCAGACATCTCTATCATCACAAATAGTACCATATGTTTACTATCCGTTAACCTAGCTATCATGGCTTTTAGTAATTGCACGCCATAATTTCGTCTCGTTATACATGGCACTTCCCAGCTAATAGCCGAAAGATTATATGATGAAATGCCATACCGCCGACTGAAGTTTGCTATTTCATTAGCTTGCTGGATGTCTTTTGCACATCTGATAATAATTTCAGTAGTCATAATGGTTCCCGTTAGGATCGTTAAAATGCGGCCCTCTGTTTTGTGGATCATTTACACCAAAACTATGGCCTCCAGCATCGTCTCTAATGTAAACTTTTTTAGTTCCACCGCCTTCCTTAGGAACCGTGAACTCATAAATCAAGCCTGGCTGCAAGTTATCACGCTTATCACGATTTAGATAAACGTTACTTGGATTTTGGGTGACAGGTATTCCAGCCTGACGTTTCGCTTCTCTAAAAGCCCCCTTTCTACCAGCACCTTCTGGAGCCATGTTTGCAGGACGGCTATCCTTACCCCCTCCCTTTTGTACCTTACCATCCTCATCAAGAACTTTAGCATTCTGATTGAACAGTGGATTAATATCGATTATATCCACTGAACGCAGTCCAAGGCGCTTCTCGCCTTCCTTGCTCAGCGCATTATTCTCAACCGCATTTTTCCCGGCTGCTGCACCCGTGACGGCACTTTCCGTGCTGTTTCCCGCCAGGCCGCCTGCCAGTCCTGCGGCAAGGGTGGAGAGCGCGGCAATGCTCTGCTTCTGCTCTTCTGACAGGTCGCTGCGCTTTACTCCCGGGTACAGCTGCTGGGCAATCAGCTCGCCCGTGGCGGCCCCTGTCGCGCCCGCTGCGGCATTATGGCCCTGCAGCTCGGCCACCACGCCGCCCAGAATGGCGTGGGCCACTGCGTTCGCCGCTTTGTTTTCCTCACCGACCTGAAGCTTAATCTGCTCCGCCAGATACGGCGCTGCGGCACCCGCGATGACCGCTCCTGCGCTTCCCCCTGCCAGCCCCTGAAGCGCGCCGGTCGCCGCCTGAATTCCCCGCTGGATATCGCTGCCGGTTCCCCACTGCTTCATGGCCTGCTTATAACTGGCCGTTTCGCTCAGCGCCCTGTTATAGTCGTTCCATTCCTTCTGTGGCGCGCCCTTCTTCGGCTCTTTTTTGCCTGTCTTCTCCAGCTCCGCCTTGCCTGCGTTTATCGCGATAATTTTCCCTTCAGTACGCGCAATGTCCCCGGCCTGGCTGCCTATCTCGCCTATCGTCTGGGCTATCTCCAGCCGCTTCTGCTCTTTCTCCTTGTCGAATATCGGGCTGATGCTGCCGTTGGCGTGCTCCGTATCGCGGCTCAGTCCTGACACCTCCTGCTGCTGGCTCGCTTTGTCGCGGATGGTGATGCTGCCGTCTGCAACCGCCGAACGCGTTGTCCCTTCTGCATCGCCGCCGCTACCCAGATTCGTCAGCGTGTTCATGGCCATATTGCCCATGAACTGGTCGGCGACGTTGCCGCCCGTGCTGAAGCTCCCGCCGCTGTGGCTGACGTCATACTCCGCTTTATTGTGGAGGCTGCTCCAGCCCAGCGTCCCGGTATCAAGGCTGTTATTCCCGGCGTCTGCCGTGCTGGCTATCACCGCCCCGTCCAGCCGGGTATGCTTCCCGACCGTGATGTCGAAGCCGCCGTCGCCCGCAAATATGCCGCTCTGCTCAATAACCGAGTCGTAGTTGCTGCGCATTTTGTCCTGGCTGACGCTCAGGCTGGCCGAGCCGCTCATCGAGCCAAAGGAGAAGCTGGCTCCGCCGCTGACGCTGCTCTGCCTGCTGTCGTAGCGGTCGCTGTCCTGCTGGCTGCTGATGGTCAGGTCGCGCCCCACGTCCGCCACAACTTTGTTCCCGCTGACCTGCGCCCCGCTCTTTTTCTACTCCTTCAGGCAATCCGCCCTCACCATCAATCTGAAGGGCTACAGCTGGAGGATGCGGGATTCCTAACAGGAACGCCTTTAAAGATTCGCGTGACGCCCGGTTGCCTGGTGCTTACTACTGAGAAATCATTACCTGCGCCGCCGCCAGAGCAGGAGATCATTCAGACGCTGAAGAAGGTCTGTAAGCTCCCGGTCCGCGAACAGCGGCAGATCACTGATTTTATTGAGATGATCATGGCGAAGAAGGCTTCAGTCGGGAAGTGGAACTGATGGTTGGCTGACAGGTCAAAAAATCCCGCCGACTAAGGGCGGGATTCAATATCAAAGCATACCTATATAATGATTTATGGTCAGTTTTCCTTTCTTAGAAAAACACTACAACCCTGTTTCAGTATAATTGGCTCTGGATAATCAAGCCTTTTTATAATGGTCTCTATATCAAAATTATCCTCAAAATCTGCTATGACTTCTGTTTCAACTATAGAGATATTCTCTTCATCATCGCGCCGGACTTCCCCATCAATAAAAAAATACAGCATAATTTTATCATCCACGATATCTACCGCTATATTTCTCATATTTTGAGTAATAGCCCCAAGAAGAGCAGACTGCATTGATAACTTTAATCTTTTTAAATATTCATGATTATTTTTCATTATAGCCTCCCGATTATGGACGTGCAGGTACTATGTGAGCACCATCCTTACCATAATGCACAATTCCTTTTGTTGTAGGTAAAGATAAACCAGTGTCTTTATCTACAAAGGTTCCAATGACTTTACCAAAATCAATTCGTTCTTTAGAACCAGCCAATCCAACCTCTATTTTTCCGACTTGTTGCCCTGTTCCTAATTGGGGCAGTAAAGATTGAGGTTCAACCGTAATGATACTACGCTGGCTCCCTGACGACGCTGCCGCAGTCTTATATTCATTAGTACCTACAATGTGTTTATTTTGCTGCCCTTTATTGATGGTGGCAGGTTTTACAGCTTTTCCACCATAAGCATTGACGTTTCCATCTTCGTCAACAAAACCAATTTTCAGCGGGTTTACTTCGAGGATTTTTACAGGTCGCAGGCCAAGTTTTTTCGCATCCTTGTCACCCAATGCATTATTCTCAACAACCGTCTTACCGGTCTGCGCCCCGGCAACGGCATCCGCTGTACTGTCTCCTGTCAACCCGCCAGCAAGACCTGCCGCAAGTGTAGCAAGTGCGGATACGGTTTGCTTCTCCGTTTCGCTCAGTTCCCTTACCGGCTTTCCGTAAACATTCAGCGCGACCATTGCTGCCATTTCACCGGTTGCTGCACCTGCCGCGCCGACCAGGGCGCTATTTCCCTGGGCTGCGGCAAGGGCGGCATTCACAGCGGCGTGCGCCATCGTTCTGGCTGCCGGATCGTCAATACTGTCGGCAATGGCACTGGTGATATAAGGAGCTGCGCCGTTGGCGATAGCTGCGGCAACATCTCCCCCTGCCAGCCCCTGGATCACCGCCGTCGCGGCCTGCATGGCACGCTGCACTTTCCCGCCGGTACCAAAGCCTGTATCCGCAAACGCCTTTTCATAAGCCGTTTCATACGCCTGCTTCTGAATGGCTTCCGGTGTGGTTTCTTTTCCCTCCTTCTCAAGCTTCTCTTTTGCTGCTGCCTGCGCTACCGGGTCATTCTGCTTAGCCTTCGCCGCTTTTGTCGCTTCTATCTTCCCTTCGGTTCTGGCGATATCCATCGCCTGGCTGCCTATCTCGCCTATCGTCTGGGCTATCTCCAGCCGCTTCTGCTCTTTCTCCTTGTCGAATATCGGGCTGATGCTGCCGTTGGCATGTTCCGTATCACGGCTCAGTCCTGACACCTCCTGCTGCTGGCTCGCTTTGTCGCGGATGGTGATGCTGCCGTCTGCAACCGCCGAACGCGTTGTTCCCTCGGCATCGCCGCCGCTACCCAGATTCGTCAGCGTGTTCATGGCCATATTGCCCATGAACTGGTCGGCGACGTTGCCGCCCGTGCTGAAGCTCCCGCCGCTGTGGCTGACGTCATACTCCGCTTTATTGTGGAGGCTGCTCCAGCCCAGCGTCCCGGTATCAAGGCTGTTATTCCCGGCGTCTGCCGTGCTGGCTATCACCGCCCCGTCCAGCCGGGTATGCTTCCCGACCGTGATGTCGAAGCCGCCGTCGCCCGCAAATATGCCGCTCTGCTCAGTAACCGAGTCGTAGTTGCTGTGCATTTTGTCCTGGCTGACGCTCAGGCTGGCCGAGCCGCTCATCGAGCCAAAGGAGAAGCTGGCCCCGCCGCTGACGCTGCTCTGCCTGCTGTCGTAGCGGTCGCTGTCCTGCTGGCTGCTGATGGTCAGGTCGCGCCCCACGTCCGCCACAACGTTGTTCCCGCTGACCTGCGCCCCGGCGAGCGTCGCATCCCGCCCGCTGATGATGCTGACCTGGCTGCCCGCATCCACCGTGGTTTCGTTCTGCTGCGTACCGTTGCCGTTCTCTTTGCCGTGCGCGCTGTTGCCGCTGGCGGAGACGTTGATGCCCCAGCCGCCGGAGCCGACGCCGATACCCACGCCCACGGCCCCGCCGCTGCTTTTGTTGCTGCCCTCAAGCAGCTGCGTATTCTGCGAGGAGACCAGGTTTACGTCCCTGGCCGCATCCAGCAGCACGTCCTTTCCGGCCTTCATCTGGCTGCCTGCAGCCGAGATGTCGCCCCCCGTAGCGGTCAATGAGAGACTGTTGCCAGCGGTAAGCGTGCTGCCGACAGCGGTGTCCTGTTCGCTGTGGGATCGGGATTTGGAGGACTGGGTGCCGAGCGTGGCGCTGATGCCAACGGCGTTCGTGTTCGACGGATCGCCGCCCTGCGCCGCATCCAGCCGTAACGCCTGCTCTGCCTGCACGCCATACATCCCCGCCTGAACGCCCTTGAGCGCCGCCAGCCTGTCGTCACTTTCGTTGCTGGCGGCCTGGACTGCGCCTACCGCGCCGTTTACCGCCGCGCCCGCAGCCCCGGACAGCGCTATCGTCAGGCCGCTGCTCTTCTGCTCGAACGTCTCATCGCGGGTGCGCCTGTCGTGGCCAGGATCGATAAGTACGCTGTCGCCGGTGACGGATATGTCCCGGCCCGCGATTAAATCGGAGCCGCCAACGTGCGCCTGCCCGCCCGCGCTGATGCTGACGCTGCCGCCCGTGGAGCCGACCGTGCTGGCGCTCCGGCTCTGGGTGGTGCCGTCTTCGTTCACTTCGTGGCGGGACCTGTTGGTGCCGATGGTGAAACCAAGGCCGCCGCTGCCCATCAGCCCGCTCTTTTTCTTCTCTTTGAGGCGCCAGGTGGAGTCGGTGTTTGTCGCCGCCACGATATCCACGTTGTTGCCCGCGCCCAGCGCGACGTCGCCGTCGCCCACCACCGAAGAGCCTTCCACCAGCAGGTTGTTACCCGCCGAGAGGGTGACGTTATCGCCGCTCAGCAGCGTGCCCGCCTCGCGCGTTGCGCTGTCTTCCTCAACGGTGTGGGTGGTGGTTTTCTTCAGGAACCCTTTTTTGGTTTTGGTTTCCTCTTTGAAGCGGTAGTCGCTTTCGGTGGCGGTGCTCAGGTTAATATCGCGCCCTGCGCCCACGCCGATATCGCCGCTGGCGGTGACCTGCGCGGCTTCACTGTTGACGTCCCGGCCTGCCACGATGGTGGTGGTGCCGCCGCTGGCGATTTCGGTGCCCTGCTGGCGTACCGACTCGTCGATAACGACCTTTTTCTTCGCCCTGTAGCTGCTGCCGTCGGTGGTTTCCTCCGCGAGCAGGTTCACGTCGCGGCCCGCCTGCATCGCCACGTCGCCTTCTGCGGCAAGGCCCGCAGCCTGGCCGGTGATATCCCTTCCTGCGGCAAGCGTCAGATCCCCGCCGCTGCTGACGGTGGCGCGCGCCACGTCCGTACTGTGGGATTCGCTTTTGCCGTGGCGGCTGCTTTCGCTGGTCTGCGCGGCGTTGAGGTTCAGGTCATTACCCGCTGTCAGGCTGGCGTTATCCCCCGCGTTTACCGCGCTGGCCGCCACCGTCAGGTCGCCGCCTGCCTTCATGCCCAGGCTGCCGCCTGCGGTTATCGTGCTGCCCTGGCTGGTGACCGAGGAGCTGCCAGTCGCATCTGCGCCACGGAAGCCAGACCGGCTGTAGCTGTCGGTAACCTGGTTTGCGGCCACCGCTATATTGCCCCCGGCGTTCATCAGCAGGTCGCCGCCCGCAGCGACGTTCGCGCCGGTAACGTTAATATCTTTCCCGGCGCGGAGGCTCAGGGGATCCAGGGAGGTTATCGCCGCGATATCGCCAACCGTGGTATCCGCTATCCCGACCCGGCCATTTTTGCTGCCGTCGTTAATGCGCCAGGTGTCCGTCAGCGTGACGTTGTTGATGCTGCCGTCCAGGCTCTCAAGCTCAACGGTTTTGCCGCTGATGCGCGAGCCGATATTGTTGATATCCCCCAGCGAGCTCAGCCGCAGGTCGCTGCCCGCGCTGATGAGCCCGCTGTTAAGGTTGCTGATGCCGCCAGCGCCGTCGATATTCAGGCCGTTTTTAGCGGCGATCGTGCTGCCATCGTTGCTGATATTTCCACCCGCAAGCTGCACGCTGTTACCGGCAATCACGCTGCCGTTATTCACCGTCACATCTTTTGGCGAGAGGTAGACTTTCGGCACCATCACCGTCTGGCCGTTGACGCTTTTCGCTTCCCACCACAGCAGGCTCTGGTCGAGCGAAGCTATCTGCGCGGCGGTCAGCGCAATGCCGAACTGCAGGCCAAGCGACTGCTGCGCGCTGGCGGCGTTGTCCATCAGGTACTGCATCTGCGCCAGATCCGAACCGACGCCGTTGATGTAGCGGCTGCCGGTCTTGTTCAGCACGTAGTTGCTGACGTAGCGGGTATCAAACGCCGCGTCGCCCAGGAAGCGGTAGTCGTACTCGGGGTGGAGGTTCAGGCGGTCCATAAAGTATGACGAGCCGAGAAACTTGTTCCGGTCGGTGTAGGTGCCGTCGGTTTCCCTCGGCGCCTCACCCGGCGTCATCCCCATCATGGAGTAGAGATCGCCAAACAGCGACGGATCGAGCTGGCCCAGCCCGTCCAGCTTCGGGTTGCTGACGATCAGGTAAGGGCTTGTGGGATCGCTGGCGGGCACAAAGTAGCCGTTTTCACCGCCCGGCAGCGGATAAGCGCTGATATCAACCGTTTTACCCTTCCGGTTGCTGAGGGCCGTGTTCTCAGGATCGATCGGATCTGCCGATCCCGTATCGCCCTCAAGGCTTTCACCGCCGCTAATTTGCCGGATGGCATCTTCAAGCCGATCCTGCCACTGGGGCGCATCCAGCACGGTTCGATCGACAGCGCTGAGGCTTTGCTTCGCGATGCCGTCGCCGAGGTTCTGGTTGCTGAGGGTGTTGAGCGTAGGGGCAGAAAGCGAGTTGCTTATGCCGCCCGCATGAGCAGTAGTAGAGGTGTTGCTGATATTGCTGGTGAAGTTGGTTGTGACGTTGCCGCCTGCGCTAATGACGGCTTTATAAACACTTCCATCCGCAACATATTCTGTGAACTTATTACCCAGAACATACGGAACCCACGTATGGTAATCCCTGCTGTTCTTAGATGAAACGATGCGAGAATCTGTTTCTGGAACTCCAGGTAATCCAGGCCCAGAACAAGAGTAAAAGAACCATTCACAGCGGTATTTAGCCTCAATTATTGTATTCTGGTGACCTCCTTCCGCTGAGAGGTTATTCAATACATCTCCAGTTAGCACCACATTACGACCAGCCAGTATATGGCTCGCTCGGTTATAAAGATTTTCGGCGCTAATCGTGATATCACGACCAGAAGCAATACGGGCTGCCGCTCCGGTTGCAGACACAGATACGATAGATTCACTCAACAAAAACTGGCGTGTATCTTCGCCATAAAGTTGAAAATAAACATATTCATGACAATGATCATTTGTTGCCCCAGTACAGACCCGCTCCGTACGCGAAATAATCCTTCTCGGATCGCCATCCCATTCATTCAAGCTAATTTCAAAATCCGGTCTTATTTTTGGATAAAATAAGCCATGCAACCTTTTACCAACCTTCGGAACAGCATCTGGGTATTCCTGTTCATAATGAGTTATTGACAGGCCATCCATTTCATTCAGGAAGCTCAAAGTAGTTATCGATATATCCCCCCGCAGCGTCTCAATATTCCCGGAGCTGTTCACCACTTCGCTGTTGGCGCCGCCCGCCGCGTCACGCTGCATCCACAGGTTGTCCCCTGCCAGGATATCTCCCTTCTGATTGCGGAGGCTGTCGGCAAACAGGCGCATATTTTTGCCCGCGTACAGCAGCGCGGTATTAATAATAGATCCCGTCGCGGTGGCGGTCAGGCTGCCGCTGGTGCCGGTAAACCCGCTCAGAAGAATATCGCTGGCGCTGGTCAGGGCGATATCGCCGCCGGACTGCAGCGAGCCTGCGGCATCCATCGCAATGCGGCTGCCGCTTAGATCGCTGGCCGCAGCGCCTGCGGTGAGCTGACCACTGTTGATCAGCGCTCCGCCAGCACGGATGCTTAGCCCCTGGCCCTGCATCACGCTCTGGTTGGTAATATCGCCGCGGCTGGTCAGGGTCAGCCTGTTTCCGGCCGCCATGGTATTACGCGCGGTGAAGGCATTCGTCAGGGAGACCGTCAGGTTGCCCAGCGCCAGCACCTGGCCGAGCTGCTCAAACCCGGCGCTGTTGAGCAGCAGATCGCCGCCGCTGAATAATTTTCCCGTGGCCTGCAGGTTGACCTGGTTTGCCGTGACGGTGAGCTGATTTTCGCCAAACGCCGTGCCGCTGTTATTCACGGCTGCGGCATTCAGCAGCAGGGTTGTGGCCTGCAGCCAGCCGCTGTTGGTCAGCGCTGCGGTGTTCAGCGTCAGGTCGCGGGCGAACAGCAGCCTGCCGTCATTGCGTAAGGAATCCCTCGCGTCGATGCGGGCGGCTGTTTCCCCCTGCAGCACGCCATAGTTAACCAGGTTCGGGGTAGTGATGTTCAGCGCTTTGTCGCTGATAATGCTTCCCGCCGCGCGGTTGGTCAGGCTGCCGGTAAGCGTCAGGCGAAGATTATTATTCCCCTGGATATGCCCCTGGTTATCCAGCGTGCCGCCGGTGATTTGCGTGTCGCCCCCTTCAATGCGGCCCTGGTTGCTGACCGACGCCGCGTTCAGCGCCAGCGTACCGTCCGTGAGCAGCTTTTTGCCCTGCTGCTGGGTAAACGCGCCGCTGAGCGCTGCCGTTAATCCCTCAACCCCAGATATCTCACCGCTGTTAGTCAGGTTCGTGCCGCGCAGGGTCAGATTTTTGGCCAGCCACTGCCCGCCGTTGGTCAGGTTCAGCGCCTGAATCGCCGCGCTGCCTTCGGCGATGATTTTGCTGTTTTCCGCCGACGTCAAATCGCCGCTCAGGATCAGGCTCACCCCGTCGCTGCCTGTAATCGCGCCGTTGTTTTGCAGTTTGCTGGCGGCCAGCACGATGTTTTTTCCCTGCCAGCTGCCGCTGTTGGTGATATTCACACCGTTAATCGTCAGGCTGCCCTGGGTTAACAGCTGCCCACCCGCTTCGTTGACCAGCTCAAGCAGCGGCGTCGCCATCGCCAGACGTGCGTTCAGCGCCTGCTGGCGTGCTTCGAAGGTCAGCGCGTTCATGCCGATCAGCGTGCCGCGGTTGGTCACGTTGCTCTGGTGGACGGTCAGATTTTTGCCCTGGATTGAGCCGCTGTTGGTGAGCGCTGCGCCATCCAGCGTCATCTCCCCGTCGCTGAGCAGCGAGCCGCCGTTGCTCAACGTCTGCGCCCTTATCGCTGCCGGTCCGTTGCTCAGAAGATCCCCATCGTTGACCAGCGTATCGCTCACGCTGACGCTGAAGCTGTTCTTACCAATAGCAGAGCCACCGTTGCGCCAGCTCCGGGCGGTAAACCGATCCTGCCCGCCCTGCAGCAGCCCGTCGTTTACCAGCGTTCCGCCAGTCAGGGTAAGCGCTCCGTCCGTCAACACACGCCCGCTGCGGCCAACGGTGATAGCATCCCCGCTGGCGGTCAGCCAGTCGCTGCCCTGCCACAGACCGTTGTTGGTAAGCGTGTTGGCGTTCAGCGCCAGGCTCCTGCCCTGGATTTTGCCGCTGTTGCTGAGGCTGTCTGCCGTCAGGGTGATGCCTTTCTGGCTCCAGATTTCGCCGCTGCTGCTGCCTGCCCCCTCCACGGTCGCGCTGATGCCATTGATACTTTTCACGATACCGGCGTTGGTCAGGCTTTCTAACGCTAAGGTCAGCACGCCGTTGCTCAGCAGGTTACCGGCGCTCTGATTGTCCAGCGCGCCCGCCGTGAGCGTCAGCAGCTCCCTGCCCTGCAGCGCGCCCGAGTTGGTTACCTTCGACGCGTTGACCGTCGTTTCAGCGGCGTCGATCAACCCTGCGTTGGTTAATTCCACGGCCGTAATCGTCAGGCGGCTTTCAGCATCCAGGACGCCGTTTCTCTGGTTGGTGAACTGCCGGGTAAGGGACAGCAGCAGCGCCGTGGCCTGGAGTTTGCCGTCGTTGGTGAAGGCGTCGGCGTTTACGGTAAGGTTCCCGCCCGTAAGAAGCTTGCCCTGATTACGCGCATCGCTGGAGAGTAATGAAAGAGAGCGTCCGCCTTCGATGGTGCCCGCGTTGATGAAGCTATCCCCACGCAGATCGACGTTATTTGCCTTCAGAAGCCCTGCGTTTTCAAACGTGCTGCCGGTAAGTTTCAGGTCATCTTCTGCCAGCAGCACGCCGTCCCTTTTGTTCAGAACGCTGCCGCTGTTAAGCGTCAGATTTTTACCGTTAATTTCGCCGATATTCGTCAGCTGCCCGCCGTCCAGCAGCAGATCGCGCTCGCTCGTTATCAGCCCCGCGTTATCGATAACGGGAACGTTGAAGGAAAGATTTTGCGCGCTGTAGAGGCTTGCCCCGGCCAGGTTATCCAGGCGGCTGGCGTTCAGGATCAGGCTCTGGTCGCCTTTCAGCAGCCCGCCGTTGGTCAGCCGCTCCGCTTTTAGCGTCAGCGATGGCGTCACTACGGTGCCATTGTTGGTGAGGCTGTCGGCCTGCAGGGTGATAGCCGGCGCGCTGGCTTTACCGCCGTGGATCAGCTTATCGGCAGAAACGCTGAGCGCGCCCTTAGCCGCGAGGGTTCCGTTAAGCGTGGCGTCTTTGGCCTGTAGCACCAGAGCGCCGTCGCTCTGCAGCTGTGACCCGGCACGCGCCGTTAACCCTTCGGTGCGGGCAGATAAATCCCCCGTCGCGATGATGCTACCGTCCAGATCGGCCCGGGTGACGTTCAGCGTAATATTGCCCTGGCTGCCCGTACTCGACCCCGTGCGGGTGGTCAGGCTGCTGCCGGTAATCTTCAGCCCCGCCTTGCCCGAGAGCGTGCCGCTGCTGTCGACGCCAGCGGCATTGAGCTTCAGCTCACCCGTCGCGCTCAGCCTGCCGCCGTTCACCAGCTCGTTGGCCTGGAAGACGAAGTCTTTACCGGCAACCATCTGCCCCTGGCTATCAGCACGGGCGGCCACCGTCGCGCTGATATTCCGCGCCGCATCGACCCGGCTTGCCTGGTTCTGCGTAAATTCCCCGGCGTTCAGCTTCAGGTCTTTGCCGACGGTGAGCGTGGCATCGTTCAGCGCCAGCTTGCCGCTGCTGCTGAGGGTAATATCGCCGTCGCTGGCAAATTTACCGCTGCTGAGCGCTATCTCCCGGCCGCTGACATTGAGGCTGCCCGCCGCTTTATGCTCGCCGTTCAGCACCACGCCGTCGCCTTTTGCCGTTAAGCTGCCGCTGGCGAGGCTGTTTTTTACCGTCAGCCTGCCGCTGGCATCCAGGATGATATCCCCCTGCCGCGCGTCCAGATTGCCGAGGTTAACCCCCACGCCTTTTTCGCTGGATACCAGATGAATGCGGTTGGCGTACATGCCGCCCAGCGCGCCGGTATCAATCGAAACCGTTGGCGCAGGGCCTTCGCCCGCGATTGCCGTGGCTTTTCCGTCTGCCGTGACACGGTTCGCCCCGGCGATAACCTTCAGATCTCTGGCGTGGATCTGCGCGTTGATCTCCGTGGCGCGGGAGATGATCGTCAGCGCGTCCGCCTGGCTGGCGTCCAGGCCCTTCCCTTCAACGAGGATGCTTCCTTTGGTGACATCGAGAGATTGCACGTTGCCGCTGGCGTCAAACACTGGCCTGCCGGTGGTCAGCGTCGCATTCGGCGTATTGATAAATCCGCAGCCGTTACAGGTGATGCCGTACGGGTTGGCGACCATCACGTTCGCCGCCTTGCCCGCCACTTCGGTATACCCCTGCAGCTGCGAGCGGCTGCCGCCCGTCACCTCGTTGATAATGCCCCGCGCTTCCGCCCCCGCCTTCAGGTTCGCGTTGCCCTGAATCAGCCCGCCGAGCTGCGTCTGGTTGAGCTGCCCGGTGGCATTGTTGAGGATGATCCCCTCTTTGCCTACGCTGTAATCTTTGAACTGGTTATGGGAGATCCCCGCCCCGTTTGGCGTAGCGATATTAACGATCGGCACGCCGTTCGCCGCCCTGTCCATTTGCGTACTGCCGTTCGCCGGGGTGGCTGCCGCAAAGGCCGGGAACACGGGCTGTCCGGCAATCAGGAAGCAGATCAGATAGCTGACAAGACGCCGGGAGAGTCGAACGGGCTGCTGATGATTTTCCATAATCATTGACCTCAAAGAGCAAACGCGATGCGGTAGTAAAGGCTGATGCGATCGGGCGCCAGCCAGTCCGGATATTTCACCGGCAGGCCAACGGTAAACTGGCTTGAGTAATAGCGGTTCGCGGTAGACAGGCCAACGGCCGCGCCCCACAGCGTGCCGGAGGCCCAGGGATCCTTGCCGTCTTTTTCCAGCCAGCCGCCGTCAAGGGCGGCCACGCCGCTGACCTGGCCAATAAACGGAAGTGCGATCAGCGCGTAGCTCAGCTCGTTGCGCAGATACCCGCCGTTGTCGCCGGAGAGATACTGCTCCTTAAACCCCCGAACCGAGCTCTCCCCGCCGAGGGTCAGGCGCTCGCTGCCGTAGAGCCTGTCCGGCGACCACTGACCGTAAAAGCTGGTAAGCCACCAGGCATCGTTGGCGACCGGAAGCTGGTAGCTGCCGTTAACGCTCCATTTCTTGAACCCGGCTTTTGGCAGGTCGCCTTTTTTGCCGTGGTCGTCTTCCGCATCGAACCAGGGCACGCCGTGGCTGAAGGTGGGGTTCAGCGTGGCGATGCCGCCGAACATTTTTTGCGTGTGGCTGAGGCCAAACAGCAGGCTGGTTAATTTACGGCTGCTGCTCTCAAGCTTCGTCTCATTGAGGTAGTTATTGCTGATCTGATGGCTGAGCCCCAGCGAGGCGCCCGTTTTGATATCGCCGTTGCGGAACAGCACGCGGGAGGCGGTCAGGCGATGGGTGATGCTGTCGCCGGTGGAGGCCCAGCTTAAACCCCCGTTGTCGATGGTATTGAGGTAATTGCTCCAGCTGTACGAATAATCCAGCAGGCTGTAGCCGTAGGGCAGGCTGACGCCCGCCTGGAAATTCTGCGCGTCGTGGCTGGATGAGAAATCGCTGCTGCGCCCGCCGCTGACAAACCATTTATCCGCCAGCCCCAGCAGGTTGTTGCCCGTCAGCGAGCCGTTAACTTGCCCGGTGCCGGTGCTCTTTTGCCCGCTGTTATCAAAGCTGAGCGAGGCAGAGAGCGGGAATTCCGGCGAGGCGGTGAGATTAACAATGGAGTAGCCGGGCCTGTCACCCGGCAGGATTTCAATCTGCACCGGCGTCGTACGCACACGGTTGATCTGCTCC
This sequence comes from Dryocola clanedunensis, assembly GCF_038405435.1. Lineage (GTDB taxonomy): Bacteria > Pseudomonadota > Gammaproteobacteria > Enterobacterales > Enterobacteriaceae > Dryocola > Dryocola clanedunensis_A. The sequence goes on from NZ_JBBYHZ010000001.1 coordinate 755,606, forward strand.
ATGCCCTGCTCAATGTCGCGCAGGTTAAGAATTTTTCCCTTCAGGCCGGGAAAGGCCATACTAATCTGCCCGGCGCCGGTCCCTTCCAGCCGAATATCCTCCAGGCGCCCCTCAAGCACGGCAATCTGTAAATTACCCTGAGATAAATCCTGCTCGGTAATCAATGCCCGGCTGGTTATATAGCCCTCATGAATATACCAGTCGGATATTTCCCTTGTCAGATCGTTAATTTTCCCGATATCAAGACAGCGATTTATATAGGATGAAACAAGTTCGCGCTGCCTTTTATGACTCAGCAGTGTAGCGTTACTAATATAAATATTATGTATGGTGAAACAGGGGCCGACAGGCCGTGCCGGGCGGCTGTCTTCCGGCACTTCTGGCGCAGCGCTGCGCTGCAATTCTTCGCGCTGCCGCTGATTTTGCTGCAGTAACTCCTGCTGTTCCTGATTTATCAGCGCGCGGTCTGCGGGGCTTAGCGGGGCGGCGGCCGCTATATTTGCAGAAAATATAAATAGCGCGGCAAAAAAATATATATGGAGGCGTTTTATCTCTGGCATGTGCACTCTTCCGTGAGCTTATATACCAGCGGGGGAAACTCGCTGACATAGTTAAATACAAAAAAGATATGATTTATAAAATAAACCACATCTTTTTCTTATATACAAGGCGCAACGATAATTATAAGCAGCATTAGCTTTATATAAATGTAAGCTCCGCTTAAATAAATACCTCATCCACCATCGCGCTGCCTAAACGCATGGCCGAACAAATACGCGGCATGCCCAGGGCTATTCCCTGCCAGGTTTGCGTGACGGAATAGCTCACCGGCTGGCGCTCGCTGTCGCTGCCGTTGCCCAGCCAGATAAGGGCGTCTTTATGCTCCATCAGGCCCGCTGCGGGCGGCGTGCTCAGCCACTGATGATAAAAGTGACGCGTCCTTGTTGAGGCGTCGATATCCACCGCCAGACGATTTATGGCATGGCTGCGAACCTGCTCCAGAAGCTGCGCGGCCTGTTCTGCCGGGCAGTGACGCAGGGCATCACCAAACGCGCCCCAGCGTAGCTCCTGCAAAGCGACATAGCAGCGGCCTGCGGGGGAAAACGCCTGGTAGTGTCCTGCACCCCAGCGAGCGAAGACCTGTTCGCAGTGCACGGTTGCCATAAGGTAAAGATTATTTTGCTCAAACTGTTTCCCGGCCTTCTGAAGGCGCTGTTCGAGCTGCTGTTTCAGCAGGGCCAGCTGGCCGCGCGCCTCAGCAGAGTAAGAGGCCACCCGCATAGACGCGCCGTTCATCTGGCTGATTCGCTCGTGAACAAGCGCTGTGGCCAGATGGCTTTTCGCCACCTTGCCCACCAGCTGCCCAAGCCAGGCGAGGGACACTTCCAGGTTATCCAGCAACGCGTCGTCCATCGCCCACTGCCGCAGTCGGTTTTGCCCAATGAACGTCTCTTTCAGCCGCTGGTAGTAGGCCATTCCCTGCGGGCTGCGCCACGGGTCGCGGGCCGTATCAATTCCCTGGGCAAAATCGACGACAAACTTCTCCGTGATGCATTCAAGCGTACGGGCCGGACCTTCGGTTAATAACGTGCTCATTGCTGCTCCGCCGCGTAAAGCGTCTGGATATCGTCCCGCAGTAAGCGGGTATCCTCGTAGATATAACGGGTTGTTCTTATGCACTGGGTGAGCTGCATCTGCAGCGCCAGCTGCGCCTCTTCGTTCTGCTGGCGGGCCGTCAGGCTCTGCTGCAGACTGGTTTTAATGGCCTCCAGCGCCCGGCTAAAATCAGCGAAAAAGGTCGCCATGCCCGCCATCACGGAGACATCGATCTGCGCGACAAGCGACTTATTCAACTGCGCAAGGAAAGCAGCAACCTCCTGATGCAGCTTATGTTGGAGATCCGGCAGAACAATCACGTACCGGCTTTGCTTCGCGGTATACCCTTCCCAGCCCCAGTCGTCGCTGTTCAGCCAGCGTGCCACGGTGCCGCGCATCCCGCTCTGGCGGCGAAGCTGGGACACCGGGATTTCCTGATGGGTAATCACGTCGCTAAAGGCATGCTGCGCATCGAAGTTTAGCTGGCTGCTCTGCAACGTTGGCAGGCTTATCCGCGCGCGAAATCCTGCCTGAGCCAGGCCGTCCGCTACCCGCGTTTCGACAGGCTTAAGCGTCGTTCGTAATGTTTCCACTAATGAGAGTTCGAGCCTGGCCAGCAGCTGCGTCAGCTCATCGCTCATCGCCTGGCGGGCCGCCAGTATCATAGCGTCGCTGGAAGCGCGGATTTTATTCAGCAGCACCGATGCGGCCTGCTCATCGGCAACGGTTATCGCTTCGCAGCCCGGCTCAAAATCCCGGCTGCGTATGGCAGACATTCTGAAGGCGTGGCGCACTCCGTCCTCCTGCACTCTGCCCAGCTCAAAATAGTTGTTAATGTCGGCAGCGATGCGTTTTTCATAGCGGCTAATCAGCCCGGCTACGGCCGTCAGCGCGCTATCGACGTCCTCACGGATAATGCGGCTGGCGGCCTGCTGGCTTGATTCCAGCAGCTGCATATCCTCTTCCAGCAGGCTGATGTTCTCTTCGAGCTTCTCGTTGGCGACCTGCAATCCCTGGCAGCGGAAATTCAGATAGCTTTCCGCGCCCTGGGCGTAGTCGAGGATTTTCTGGCTGGCGGCCCGGAGCGCGTACAGAGAGGCGTTGGCATGGGCCGCATGCAGGATGGTGCTGATGGGCGAGGCGAACATGGAGTCCTCCCACAGCAGGTCGGCGGCGTGGCGGATGTGTTCGACGTCGTCCAGGTCCTCACTGCGCCAGCGGCGGCCAAGGGCGGCTTCGGCAAAGTCCTGCACCCAGCGCTGCTCTTCGGGATTGGGCAATTTGCCGTGCGCGGCAATCTCGTAACGCGCACGATTAGCCAGATAGCCCCACATCGACGAGACGGGGAATACGTGGTCAGGCTCAATGGTGCCTTTCATCAGCGTGCCGGAAATCAGCGCCTTAACCTGGGTTTCGTCATCGCTGTTGCGATCCTTTTGATCGAACTTATTGACCAGCGCGTACAGCGGTACCGACTTCCCGACGCCAAGAATAGCCCGGCGGACATCCTCGTCCGAGATGGATTTCAGCTGGGTATAATCCATGATGGCCAGCACGGCGGACGCCTGCGCCAACTGCTCCTGGAGCATCTTTTTCAGGTGCGGCTGCCCGGCCTCGTTAGGCCCCGGCGTGTCCAGCAGGGTCAGCTGTCCGTGTCCTTTGCCAAGCCCGGCCAGGTGGATAAACTCCACTTCTATCACCGGCACGTGCTCGATGGCGGCATAGGCTTTAAACGGGAAAGCGACATCCAGCACTTTGGATAAGCGCACCAGATCGTTGAGGCTTTTCAGGCAGTGAAAAATAGGCTGCGCCCCGAGATAATGCTTTTCGAACGTGCCGCCGCTGGCAATGCGCGTCAGCAGGTCATCCATGTCACGGTCGATCTCCAGCTGCTGCGCCAGAAAATCACGCGGCGTAGCCTTCAGCTTCGCCTCCAGCTCCCCCATAAGGGCTTCTATGGGCTGGACGTACGGAAAATGCAGCACCGGCTCGCGCTGGCCCGGCGTGTGGCGTATGAGGGTGGGCAGAGCGGTCATCGGCCTGTTGCGGTTGGGCAGGACTTCTGTGCCGATAATCGCATTGATGGTCGTTGATTTTCCCGCCTTCATGGTGCCGACAATCGCCAGCACCATCTCATTCTGCGTCACCTTGCGCAGCTCGTTTTGCAGCATCGCCTGCTGCGCCTGAATACCCCGTGTGCTAAAGCGCAGCGGAACGGCGCTTGCTGCCTGCGGCGAAGAGGGATCGTGCTGTTCGTTCTGCGTAGCCAGCGGAATGCTTTTTAACGCGTTAAGATTCATCAGGGCGAGCTGCAATAGCCGCTCCGCCTCCTGACTTAATTCAAAAATTGTTTGTGTGTGCATAAAAAATCTTTCCTTAACTCAAATTATCCGGTTTTTAAAAGGCCATTATTTTTATCAACCAACGGCCACCGGCTTTTATAATTACGTGAGGAAAATATTTTATTGTTCTGCCCACACCCGTTCGCAAAGCTGGGTTTAAAAGCATGACGCTTAATTCCAGGGAATTGCTTTTTTTTAAGTTTTATGTATTGGTGTGAGGATATATTGCGCGCCATAAAAACCCGCCTCAGAGCAGGGCTCAGAGGGCGTAGTGCCGCATAGCGTAGCGCATTTTTTTGATCCCTAGGCAATAATGCCGTGAATTTAACAGATTCTTTAATTAATAAAAACAGCCGCGTCAACGGGCACAATTTATTTATTCATTTTTGCCAATATTAAACAGGTATTGATCGCCAATGTTTAAAAGCTGTTCAGGGTATTATAGCGTCAGCGGAATAATTCCCAGCCGCTCCTGCGTAGTTTTCGCCCTGCCACAGCGCTTTACCATACCCCGGTGGGCTGCCGAATAATCCCTACAACCGTAGGGATTTGATGTATAATCCTGATACTTTTCAGCGGTTCGTCTCAATTGTTAATGAAACCCCTGATTTTCAGTCATTTTCCCAAATTACTTATGTTCGAGGTTACTGATATGCAACTCCCTCATTGCCCACAATGCAATTCCGAATACACCTATGAAGATAACGGTATGTATGTTTGCCCGGAATGTGCGCATGAATGGAACGACGCAGCGCCTGCGCAGGATGCGGACGAACTCATCGTGAAAGACGCAAACGGCAACCTGCTTGCCGACGGCGATAACGTCACCGTGGTCAAAGACCTTAAGGTGAAAGGCAGCTCTTCCATGCTGAAAATCGGCACCAAAGTGAAAGGCATTCGCCTGGTGGAAGGCGACCACAATATCGACTGCAAAATTGATGGTTTTGGCCCGATGAAGCTGAAATCTGAGTTTGTGAAGAAAAACTAAAGGTTTTCAATTTTGTAGGTGGATGGCGCTTCGCTTATCCACCCTGCGTAAATCACCGCCCCGCCTGGCTTGCCCCAAATCCGACAGCTACACTTCATAGGCCCCTGTTCCCCATTGAGGAAAGGCTTATGTCTGTCAGTCCCTATATCTTTTTCGACGGTACCTGTGAGGAAGCCATTGCTTTTTATCAGCAGGCGATGGGTGCCGAACTGCTTTTTAAAATGACCTTCGGCGAAATGCCGAAAGATGGCGAAACCGCAGAAGCAGAAGGCTGCGCCAGCGGATTCAACTGGCCGGATGATAAAATCATGCATGCCAGCGTGCGTATTGGTGACGGTGAAGTGATGATGAGCGACGGGAATATGTGTGCTGATAAAGTCAAACACACGGGATATTCCCTCAGCCTTTCGTCAAAAGATCTCGCGGAAGGAGAGCGCTGGTTTAATAATCTTGCGGCGGGCGGCGACGTCACCATGCCGTGGGGAGAAACCTTCTGGGCAAAAGGATTTGGCATGTTAACGGATAAATACGGCATTCCCTGGATGGTGAATGTCGAGAAGCCGATGTAACTCTTTTACCCGTGGAATAATTAAGGCTTGCTGCGGCAAGCCTTAAGTTTTTCATTCATAAACAAACGTGACGCCGACAACCGCCTGAACATTCCCTGCCGAACCCTGACCGCCCGTTTTCATGTAAGAAGCTTTTAACCCCAAAGATTTGTACGCGCCTGCCACAGTCCCCAGAGAAACGGTCCGATTCGTCGGGATAGCGCCGCTGCTGTCGGCTATCTGTATGCCAATCCCCTGCGCTGCATTTTTTGACGCGACGTTTTTGAAAACGGTGCGCTGAGAATCGACTGTCGTTCCTGACAAATAGTAAGAAAGCTTCTGGCGCATGCCACACTTTACGGATAAAGGGATCGCTGAATCACCGGGATAATCGGGCAGCATCACATTCACGTTACGCGAATTCACCTCGCAGCCGCCAGTCGGGACGACCACCTGTTTTTTTGTATGCAGCCGCCAGGTAAAGATGAGATTTTCAACACCAGTACCATCTGATTCAGTTCCCAGCTGTTTTAATACAAATGTCGCAAAATAGGCGCCTGCCTGGAGAGTGACGCCACCCGCTACGGAGATGGGGGTCAGATAAAGTTTTACATCCCAGCGTTGGGTTGCATTCGCTCTGCCAACAAACGCCCGGGTTCTTGTTGGCGAATTGAGCGGGAAGTCATAGCGTTCGCCAAAATATTCCAGGTAGCCTTTATAATTATTTAAGGCCCCACCATAGGCCGATCCCGAGGTTAAACTGACATAGTCCAGTCGATAATCCGGCAGCTGATTGATACAAGTAATGCTTTGGCCAAGATCAACCACTAACACTTTGCCTCCGGCAGTGCTGGGAACAACATCGACGTAGATATCTACCGTAGCGTTACCGGCCGTGTATTCATAAAACTTACCCGAGGCCCAGCAGCCAAACGCCCAGCCGTTCGCCGAAAAACCCAGTAAACACGGCAATAATACAAACAGCTGAACCAGGGTTTTAGCACCCTGGGGGAATTTCTTCGGACAGCTTTTCATTGATAATCTTCCCTGACCGTCAAGAATAGGTATAAGTGATACTTATCACTGACTGAATGGTTCCCTGAACTGCGCCTCCGCTTACAGAAACAGCACGGACCCAGAGCGGAAAAACAGCCGCTTTGGTAGTGGTATTTACCGCAACCTGTTTAGAGGAGCCGTTATTTAGGTTAATACTTTTTTCGTCTTGTATTTGCAGCTGAATATTCCCGGCGCTCCCCTGGTTTTTATAATAACCGGTAGCATCTGCCGTGCCGCTAAATGTTGCTTTAACGCTGCTGGTACCCGCCGGGCAGCTACTCAGATTCATCGTTACGGCAAACCATTTTGACGCGGAACCTGCGCGGGTATAATCCGATGCCGGCAGATCCCCCATATTGATCGTTGCGTTCTTTGTCGACACGACGCAGGGCATTGAGACTATTCGCCCGGAAACCGTGATAGTGGAATCTGCAGCCTGTGCCGCTGGTAAGCCTGCAAACAGTAGCCCGGTCATTAATCCAGATATGACTTTAAACATAGAAACTCCTTTTTCTATTGAAACTCTAGTATGAAATTAGCGGATGAACTGACGTGGCCCGCGGTGACGGGAATCTTTATGGCCATCAATTGCGCATAAAAAATTAAAGCGTTCTTTTTTCCCGGTTCGAGGGTCTGCCAGTTCAGCGTGGCTGATGCTGCATTCAACGGAATCACTTCCTTACTGCTATTTAGAAGCTGTATTCCAACGCCTGACGCATTTCCCCGGATCGGATCCAGCTTGAGCAAGCCCGGCGCGTTAATATCCGATACGCCGGTAAAACTTACTTTCACCGCCGTTGCAAAACCGCCGCATGAATCAAGAATGATGCTGAAGGGCATCATCGAGCCCTTATTTCCTTTCGCCCTGAACTGCTTCGTCATGCTCTCCTGTAGATTGACCGTCAAATCTTTTGAATCGCCCGAAACGGTGCAGGTGTTGCTTTTTAACGAGCCGGTAATTGATATCGAGCTGTCCGCAGCAAAACCAGCGTGAGGCAGCAGTGCGATAAGCAATAACAAACGTTTTGCCATCATCATAAGTCCCTTATTTGCAGATGAACGATGCTTCACTCAGCGCCTGCGTGATGCTCTCAGCAGGGAGCTGATAGGAGGCCGTACACTGCTTATCCGCGTCTTCCCCCCATTTCGCCAGCAACTTGCCCGATAATGGCAGCCCGGTGAGATAGACCTGACCGTTATCTGCCACAATGCTGCCTGACTCACTGTCCCCTGTGGTGACGATTGTCCCAAAGGGCAAAGGCTTACCTTTATAAGTCAGCGTGAGCACGGCCTTCATGCCTACGTGAGAACGAAAGTTTGCCCGCACTATTGCGCCCCGGGTAGGAACGGCGCTTGCCACGGTATCCTCCAGGTCGACGTTATCCGCAAGAGTATTGGCATCCAGCGCAATACGGTTCTCTCTGTACTCCGTGGCGTAGGGCAATACGGCGTAGCCTCGCCAGTCGGTCGTCACGCCCGTCTGGTTTTCCACCTTTACATTGTCAGCGCCAGGGGCCTGAATGAGGATAACGGTGTCGTTCAGCGGCTGACTGAAGGTCACGCCGTTTTCATGCGCCAGGATCCCCCCGCTCACCCCAAAGTAGGTCTGGTTGTAGGTCCTGCTGCGGCTAAAGCCGACGTTTGCATTGCCATAGGTTCCGTTATAGTCGAGTGCCGCAAAGCCGGTGTCACCAGAGTTCCCGGTGCCTCCTTTGGTATAGCCCGTCTGTACGCTGTAGCTCAGATTATTGTCCGCCAACAGCGTGCCGTAGAGCCCCACCAGGTTTGTCATTTGCCCATTGAGGTCATCCGTCATGTTGTAATTTACGCTGGCGTTCTTCCAGACTGATTTATTGTCTGAGCGTAGCCAGTGGCTAAACGGAATGCTCACATTGAGCGATACCAGCTGGTTCCGCTCCTGAAACCAGGCCGATTTGGTCATGCTGTAACTGGCCATCCAGTTAATATCATCCACCGCAAAATTAACGCCGGCCTGAATCTGCCGATCCAAATTGTCGGTGCCCCAGTAGCTCTGACGATTTCCATTCAGGTACAGTGTTATCTGGCTGCTCACCTGCTGGGTCACGCTTGCCTGGATCTGTCCACGGCGGTTATAGGCAAGGTTGTAGTAGTCGGTAAAGACGGGCTCAACATTGATGGTGCCGTCCTGTCCCTCGACGCTGTAACCCTTCATTTTACGGTAGGCCGTATCCGCCAGGTTGAAATAGCCACTGGTGGAATAGCGGTAGCCTATCAGCTGAAAGTTGGTACCCAGATCGCTCAGCGATTTGTTGTACAGAAAACGCATCGACTGGCCCTGGTGGTCACTGTCATCCGGCAGCCGGGCATTCGCCTGGGTAACATCCAGCGACAGGGCACCCAGGACACCCATATTTTTCCCGATGCCAAGGTTGTAGGCCCGGTATTTGTCCGCCAGCTGAGCGCCACCGTAAAGGGTCCAGCCTGCCCCCATACCGCGCATGACGGTACTTTGCAGAAAGCCCGGCGTATCCTGTTCGTTGCTGCCGCTGCGATACTCGCCAAGGGTCAAAGCGTATCGGGTATACCCTTCACGCTGTAAAACCGGTACCGAAGAGAAAGGCACGCTAAAGGCCTGAGTACTCCCGTCCGCTTCCTTAATCGTAACGTTCAGATCGCCACCGCTCCCCGTCGCATACAGATCGTTGATGGTAAAGGGACCTGGCGGAACCGTCGTCTGGTAGATCTCGTAACCATTTTGCCGAATAGAGACCTGGGCCGTACCCCGGGCAATGCCATGTACCACCGGGGCAAAGCCTCTCAGGCTGTCTGGCAACATATTGTCGTCAGAGGCCAGCTGTAAGCCGCGAAAATTTACGCCGGTGAAGATGTCGGTGGGGGTATAGCTGTCACCTAACGTCAGTCGCGAATTAATAGAAGTAAAGTTTCGTTCAAGCCAGCTATTAACGTGCTGCCACGAGCTGCGGCTCTCGGTCGAGCCGCCGGAGCTGTAGCTCCAGGTCGAGTTATCTCTCAGTCGCCATGGGCCATAATTCAGACCGCTTTGAAGGTTGAGCCAGGCAGAATTGCTGTCTTCGCCGCTTTGATTGCGTGAGCTATTACCCGTCATGGTGTAATTCACACGCGCTGCGGTAATCCCGTTATCCCACCGCTCCGGGGGGATAAATCCCCTGGCGTGGTTGCCCATATAGGCCTGCGGTATGGTAATTGACAGGCGCTGTTCGCCCACGTCGAAAAGCGTGGTTGCGGCAGGGATCAGCGTCATCAGCGACACGCAGACATCGTCGGCCACGGAGTCCGCGCCTTTAAGCGCAAAAATATTTACGCCTAACGCGCTGAGCTGGCTTTTTGTCAGACAGGGAACGAGCCCCTGAACGCCCTCATCGGCCTGAAAGGAGACATCCCTGGTCGTTCTGAACCCATCATTCAAATAAATATCAACGCGATAGATACCAGGGGGAACTTCCTGCCCCTGGGAGAAACCTGATAAATCGGCGACCTCAGAAGGATCCTGCGACAAAAAGCGTGGGTTAAAAAACACTTCTGCCATTGCCGTAGAAGCCTGCATGACGGAGAGCACCGTTAAGACCGTCAATGTAAGCTGGCCGCCAGCCAGTTTCGGACAAAAAAAGGTATTTCTGGGACTAAAAGAGCCCGCTCCATGGTTTAAATCTGACATATTTCCCTCCGGTTCGATTCACTTCGCCCGGTTGTCTTTTTGCGGTTCTTCAGACAAGTGTTGACGCGGTCGTCAACGCTGCACTCCTATTGCATAATGGCTTTCAATTTTGGCGTCAGCGCCCCGTAGTCATTAATCGTTTTGTATGAGATATCGCGTCCGGCATTCGCAGGCAGAGTTACGGTAATTTCCCCCATCGGCGGCACTAACGTCCCTTCCAGTTCCGTATTGCCGACATACAGTTCCGTAACCGTCAGGAAATAGGGCGTGGGATTGATAAGGGATAATTGCCCTGCGGCACGCTTGAAACGTAATTTTTCGGCAGCCTGATCCGGCGGCAGAGAAAGATTAACCGGTCGGTAGAGCAGTTTAATCCGGCTGATAATTGCCAGCTGCAGCGTATTCTTATTTTCGCTTGCTTTATCCATGCCGGGTATTGCCTTAACGTTAATCCAGAAGAGGCTTTCCCGATCCTGCGGCAGCTGTTTATTTGATACATTAACGATGCGTAAGGTATTTTCCTTTTTGCCTTTCATAGCAACCAGCGGTGGCGTAATAAGGAACCGCCCATCTTTTTTATCGTCCGCATTTTCTATCCATGACTGAATAAGAAACGTGCTCATTTCGTCATTGTTGGTCACCGGCAATTTGACCTGCTTTTGATCGGCCGGATAGATAACGCGAGTGGCTCCCAGAGCAACGCTTGCCTGTGCCTGGGAAACACAGCCGATGCTCAGTGCCATTAATATCATCACCGGGAAAGAAGCCAGCCATTCCATTGTCTTGTTCATTTTTCCTTAAATTCCTTCTGTTATCCATTTATTGATACGTCAATAAAAACATAGCCTGTGCATGTGCTAATCCGTCTGTCACAGGTAGCCGAGTGGATCGATATTTACTCACGAAGTGTAACTTCACCGCTCCGGCACCGGGTTTTGTCCCGTTTCGAGGCTCACTATTCAGTGGAATAAGTTGCCCCCGTTCGTTATATAGCGCTACGCCCACGCCCTGCGCGGCATCGTGCCCAGCATTAATAGAAAGGAGATCCGGATTATTAGCATTAGCTATTCCCCGAAAGCCCACGCTGACACGCTGGCTGACCTCGGAGCTACACTCTTCAAGATAAATATCGAAAGGCGTCGGGTTAACATCCTCACCTAAAGTATGAAACTGGCTGTGGATTACCAGCCCAAGAGGAATAACCAACTGGCCGTTCTGAGAGACGACGCGGCAGGTTTCGGCAATAACCTCTCCCTGAAAGGACATCACTCCGCCGGAGAGCGTGTCACCGCTGTAGCTGCCTGCCAGCACACACGCTGATGCCAGCACCAATGACAGACCCGATATTATCCTTAACATCATGTCCTGCTCATCCTAATCAGTTTCATTAAACGGGCCATCCTGGCCCTTAACGCGTCCCTGCACTGCTGAAACTTTTACTGATACTGAACTTTAAACGTTGCGTCTGCGTTTGCAGTACCTGCCGTTGCGGCACCGGTGGCGTAATAGCGCGCCTGGAATGGCAGGATACTGGTCCCATCATTCAGGGTGACTGGATTACTGAAGGTCGCGCCATCCAGCTTCAGCGCCACGCCCTGGCCGTCAAGAATCTGAACGCCTACGTTGCCTGCGCTACCAGCAGCGGAAGACTGCAGAGCCAGAACCGTATCGTATGCGCTACTAACGGCTACGCCGGTGAAGGCTACGGCAGCTTTAGTCGAAACGGTGGTATCACAATCATTGAGCTGGATTTTGAACCCAACGGCAGAGCTGTTGCTGCCCGCTGTCGCCAGTCTGGCTGAACGTACCTGACCAAGCTGAATAGTTTGATCGGCAGAACCGGCATCTATTGCGCAGGCAGCATTTACCACTTCGCCTTTAAAATGGATTGCTCCACCGTTAACGGTCGTAGTATATGCATTTGATGCCAGAGAGAATAAAGAAAGTGAAGAGACTAATGACAGTGCTAATACATTGATTTTCATATTTTTCCTAAACATGTTTATTTTACAAATCCGACGGGCCAGCCCCGGAGAGCTATCCCGACATCCTGTTTTCGGCTAAATGATTTAGCCGTCGGTTCTGCAAATTTGGCACCGCAAAGATGAGTCAATTGGGGCCATTTTGACTCCTTGTTATAATCTGCTTAAATTGTTTATAATTATGAATATAATTAGAATATAAAGCTATACATGCGAATATTTATAGTTTTATATTCTATAATGGGAAAATGTAAGCTTCTTTATTATCACCAGGACAAATTTAAGCAGGCGTATAAAAATCGTGTCGTGAATGTATTATTTAGGGGGGAAGTTCAAGAATGCTATATAAAATCAAAAGGATAAAAAATACAGTACGATTAATAACGTCTTGCTATTGCTTTAAATAGCCATTTAATTTTAAAGTATGGTCAGTTTGGCCCCAATTGACCAGTTCGACTCCTTAGGCTTCACCTATTAAATCAATTGGTTTTCCTCTTCTCTTTGCTTGAATATTTTTCATGGAGACTTTGTCTTTCCCATAACCCGGCAAAACGGGCTGCGTTACTTGCGGTGTAACGTACCGTATGCCGGATATTGCGGTGGCCTAAATAATCCTGAATTAAACGGGTATCGGTTCCTCTTTCTGCCAGTTCATAGCCACAGGCATGACGAAGCATATGGGGATGCGTTTTGGTCACCGTACCGGCGAGTTCACCGGCGACGCGGATGATTCGATAAGCCTGCTGCCGTGAAAGACGGGTGCCGCGTTGTGAGATAAAAATAGCATCGGTGGACGCTGATGATTTCCAGTGCGCCCTGGCCGTGCTCCAGCTGTTGATTGCGTCACACTCATCTGGCATCAGGGGATGGACGGTTGAAAAGCCATTTTTAAGCCTGCGAATATTAATTCGGCCCTCATTCAGATCTAAATCACGATAATGAAGGTCAAGCAGTTCGCTTATTCGCATACCATGGCGAAAGGCTAATAAAATGAGACAATAATCACGCTCTCCCGTTAGCCTATTACGAACGGCAGTCATCATATCCTGAACTTCCTTACCGGTTAAAAATCGACGCCTTGACATAATATTAGCTCCTGATTAATTACATTGATTAACACTTCAACATAATCATAGCAGCAGTAATGACTCGTCGGTTGCTACAGCGTCATATTTCCAGAAAAGACCCGCATCCTTTAGCGCTTCCTCAGATAAAATAAGAACTTTCTCTTCAACAATAATATTTGATCAATTATAAAATTTTAATTTTGCCGGGCCGGGGGAATGCATTATTTTGACGTGACATAAGGTTTGCAGAAAGGCGAAAGAGGATGCTTAGCCTCTCCTGGCCGGGGCAAGGAGAGGGAGTGGTTTTAACGAAATAAAGCGTACTGGTTCCGCTCCTGCTGGTTATCCCAGATGCCATAAAAACGCCCCGCATTACTGGCAGTATACCAGACGGTATGACGAATGTTCCGGTGCCCCAGATAGTCCTGGATTAGCCGCGTGTCGATTCCCATGTTGGCCAGCGCGTAACCGCAGGAGTGCCTTAGCATATGGGGATGCGTCACAAGAGGGATTCCCGCAGCCTCACCACAAGAAACGATGATCTGATAGAACTGCTGCCGGGAGACAGGATTCCCCTTGCGGGATAAAAATAACCATTCGCTGCCCGACTGAGGATAATTAGCACGAACCGCGAGCCAGTTTTTTAGCGCCTGGATCTCCTTTTCCAGTAAAGGATGAGTTGTTGAAAACCCATTTTTAAGTCGCCGAATGTAAATGCACTTTGATTCGAGATCGATATCCGAAAGCTGTAATCTACAAATCTCACTCGCGCGCAAACCATGAATAAAGCAAGTCAGTACCAGGCTATAATTGCGGATTGCATGATCGCCCTTTTGCGTGGCGGCGAGTAAAGCTCCAATTTCAGTCTGATTCAGATAGCTCCGTTTTCTGACACAATAATTCTTATCCAAAACATTATCTCAATGTAATTTCGCGATTAGAAACACTCAGAAACAGCAAACACTTTCTGTAATATCTGCCAGACCCTTAAAGGGATAAAATATAAATTCCCGCCTTTCTGAACCTCAATAAAAATCATTGCTTTTCAGTAATGAATATAAAACTTACCAACCAGATCCTTAACATTATCTCGTCAATATTTTACATGTGAACTTTGTGAATAATTATCTTTTACAATTAGCCGCCGTCGTTTTTTAACAAAATTATGACTTATTCATAGGATTAATCTCAAAATAAAACTCAAGCAGACTACTTCATATGAATAACGATGCAAAGCAAAAAAAAGCGGAAAAAGATGAATAAAAAGAATGCTATCCATGAATAATGGCTATAGCATTCATCGAAATTATATTTGTCAAAGTAAAAGCGCCTGAACTTATAATTCAGAACCGCTCTGCCAGTCACCATACTCTACCGCGATACCGCCCATTCTCGCGGCACCTCGCCAGCATGCAGCAAGTAACTTTGCAGTGAGGCGGGCAGATATCTCCCGTTAAGCCACTCTCCCCCCTGCGCCGACTGCCAGGGCACGGGCACCCCGGACCTGTAGCGGTCTACCGCCGAATAATGGATCATCATTGACGAAGACAGCGGCGCGGGCAGCCTTCTTGGGGATATTCGCTGCCAGGTCGTTGGCGGATACCACTCGCAGTGCAGACGCCCCAGGGGATCGGCTTTCACCTCGCTGGGCGCAAGATGCATCCCCAAATCGTCCAGCGCGTCATGCATCCACAGATACGCCCCGTTCGACAGCCCGCACTCGTCTTCGCAGCAGCTGTAGCCTCCTCCCACGTCCTGGTGAATGCCGGGGAAAAGCACCTGCACGATGCGGTCCCGGTTGTCCCAGACGGCAGGAGTAAAATCGACGCGCTGTTCGTCGATGGCAATCGCCTGCAATCCGTATTTAACGCGGGCGTGCAGCACGTTGTCCGTAAAGCGAAAAACGTCCATCCGCTTATCGTTAAGGTATTTTGGGATCCCCAGATGCCCCACCGTTTCCCACACCGCCACGGCTTCCACCGGCACGCTGGACGTCATGCAGAGCGGGTCAACGCTGTCGCAGAAGAAAGCAGGGAAATCCCGCAGCACCGCGCCCAGCAGATTACTGCTCACACCCGGTGTATGCGCGCGGTGCAGCGCCCAGACGGACGCCGCCATCCGCCAGGCCTCTTCTTTGTGGCGCTCATCAAGATGCAGCCTGTCCCGGTTGAGCAGCCCGCGGTCAATAATCATATTCGCCAGCGCGCGGGCCGTGTAAGCGCCGCGGCTGAAGCCAACCAGATAGATGCGGTCCCCCGGCTCCCAGTGGCGGCTCAGAAAGGTATATCCCCGAATAATCGGTGCGATCATACCGGCGCCGAAAGTGCCGCCGAGCAGCTTTACGAAGCTGTTGTGCGGATCCCCCGCGCCGTGAATGTACTTCGCGACCTGCGCCACCTGCCCGCTGCCGTCCAGCCAGAATTTCTCCTGTTCGTTAGCCAGCAGCAGGCTCTGCTTATCCCCCACCCCTTTCATATCAACGAACAGCTGATAGACATTGCTGACCACCAGCTCATCGTCCGGAAGCTCATCGACGCCGGGTGGGCTCCATGTGCCGTCGGCACAGAAAATTATATTTTTCCCCATGTGTGTTCCTCGCCCAGAAGGAATCCTTTAAGAAAAGGCAAAAACGCCCCGTCCCGCAATACGACAAATAGCTGATTAGGCTGATGACTTCTGGCTGGCCGTCGGCGCCCTCCTCACTCTTCATCTTTTAGAAACCAATACTTAACAAAAGCGTCACATTTCATCGGCACCATGGGGCAACTTTTATGGAGGCCGCCAATGCAAACAATTATTCGCGTCAACAAGCTGAGCAAAACCTTCAACCACCACCAGGCGCTGAACGCGGTGGATTTGCAGGTCTGCGAAGGTGAGATGGTGGCGCTGCTGGGGCCTTCCGGCTCGGGTAAATCGACGCTGTTACGCCACCTGAGCGGGCTGATAACGTCTGACAGAACCGCAGAATGCCACGTCGAGCTGCTTGGCCGCACCGTGCAAAAGGCAGGCCGCCTGGCGAGCGATATCCGCAAAAGCCGCGCTCACACCGGCTACATCTTCCAGCAGTTCAACCTCGTTAACCGCCTGACGGTGCTGGAAAACGTGCTGATTGGCGCGCTGGGCTCTACCCCCTTCTGGCGCACCTGCCTGAAATTATTCACCCGGGAACAAAAGCAACGAGCTTTGCAGGCGCTGACCCGCGTCGGCATGGCGCAGTTGGCTTATCAGCGAGTCTCCACCCTGTCCGGTGGGCAGCAGCAGCGCGTGGCGATAGCCCGCGCGCTGATGCAGCAGGCAAAAGTCATTCTCGCCGACGAGCCAATCGCCTCTCTCGACCCGGAATCCGCCCGCATCGTTATGGAAACGCTGCACGACATTAACCGCCTGGACGGCATTACCGTGGTGGTGACGCTGCATCAGGTGGATTACGCCCTGCGCTATTGCGAACGCATAGTCGCGCTGCGCCAGGGGCACGTGTTTTACGACGGAAGCAGCTCGGCGTTCGACAGCGAACGGCTGGGGAATCTCTACCGCAGCATCGCCCGCGTTGACGCGGTAGCTGCCTGATATTTTCATCTACCTTAAGGAATGGTCATGAGCTACAAAAAAGTTGCCGCCCTCGCTTTTACCAGCCTGCTGAGCGTCAGCACCCTGTTTGCCCCGGCCCATGCGGATGAACAGGAAAAATCGATTAACTTCGGCATTATCTCCACCGAATCCCAGCAAAACCTCAAGCCGCAGTGGGAGCCGTTCCTGAAGGATATGTCAGCGAAACTAGGGATGAAGGTGAACGCTTTCTTCGCCCCGGACTACGCGGGGATCATCCAGGGCATGCGCTTTAACAAAGTGGACATCGCCTGGTACGGCAACCTTTCCGCGATGGAAGCAGTGGACAGGGCAAACGGCCAGGTCTTCGCCCAGACCGTTGCAGCGGACGGATCGCCGGGCTACTGGAGCGTGCTGATCGTTAATAAAGACAGTCCGATCAACAACCTTCAGGATCTGCTGGCCAAACGCAAGGATCTGACCTTCGGCAACGGCGATCCGAACTCTACCTCTGGCTACCTCGTCCCCGGCTACTACGTCTTCGCGAAAAATAACGTCACCGTGAACGAGTTTAAGCGCTCGGTGAATGCCAGCCATGAGACCAACGCGCTGGCCGTCGCCAACGGGCAGGTGGACGTGGCGACCAACAACACCGAAAACCTCGACAAGCTGAAGACCTCCGCGCCCGACAAGCTCAAAGCGCTGAAGGTGATCTGGAAGTCGCCGCTGATCCCGGGCGACCCTATCGTGTGGCGTAAAAACCTCTCCGAAGCCACGAAGGACAAAATCTACGACTTCTTTATGAGCTACGGCAAAACCCCGGAAGAGAAAGACGTGCTGACCCGCCTGGGCTGGGCGCCATTCCGCGCCTCAAGCGACCTGCAGCTGGTGCCGATTCGCCAGCTGGCGCTGTTCAAGCAGATGCAGGGCGTGAAGGACAACAAGGGGCTGGACGACAAAGAGAAGGTCAGCAAGGTCAGCGAGCTGCAAAACCAGCTTAACGATCTGGATCGCCTGACCGCGGCCCTGACGGCGATGACCGGCGTGAATAAAGCGGTGCAGTGATTTTTTGGTAGATGACGCAGCGCTTATCCACCCGCTGCAGGTCGGATAAGCGTTAGCGTCATCCGACAAAAAGCGACACTTTTACGGAGTCACCATGCAACAAACTATCCAAATCGCCGCCCCGAAGCGCAGCTGGTTTTCGCTGTTAAGCTGGGGGATTTTGCTGGCGGTGCTCGCCGTCTCCTGGCAGGGCGCGGAAATGGCGCCGCTCAACCTGTTCCGCGACGCGGGCAATATGGCGACCTTCGCCGCCGACTTTTTCCCGCCTGACTTCAGCGACTGGCGCGTCTACCTGGGCGAAATGGGCATCACCCTGCAAATCGCCGTCTGGGGCACCGCCCTGTCCATCGTACTGTCCATTCCCTGCGGCCTGATGTGCGCCGACAACCTCGTGCCGTGGTGGGTTTACCAGCCGATGCGCCGCCTGATGGACGCATGCCGCGCCATCAACGAAATGGTCTTTGCGATGCTGTTCGTGGTCGCCGTTGGCCTGGGGCCGTTCGCTGGCGTGCTGGCCCTGTTCATCCACACCACCGGCGTGCTCTCGAAGTTACTTTCTGAAGCCGTTGAAGCTATCGAGCCCGGCCCGGTTGAAGGCATTCGCGCCACCGGAGCGAACAAGCTGGAAGAGATCCTTTACGGCGTCCTGCCCCAGGTGATGCCGCTGCTGATCTCCTACTCCCTCTACCGCTTCGAGTCGAACGTCCGTTCGGCAACCGTGGTCGGCATGGTGGGCGCGGGCGGCATCGGCGTGACGCTGTGGGAGGCGATTCGCGGCTTCCAGTTCCAGCAAACCTGCGCGCTGATGATCGTCATCATCATCACCGTCAGCCTGCTGGATTTCATGTCCCAGCGTCTGCGTAAGCATTTCATTTGAGGGGACGAAGGATGCCGTGGATGACGAAAACGGATAGCTGTAGGTCGGGTAAGCGCAGCGTCACCCGACAAATCAAAAACAAGCAGAGGATTGACTGACATGCACTTATCCAGACATCCGACCAGTTACCCCACCCGCTACCAGGAGATCGCCGCCCTGCTTGAGCTGGAGCTGCGTAACAACTACCGCTGCGGCGACTATCTACCCGCAGAAGGCCAGCTGGCGGCGCGCTACGAAGTCAACCGCCACACCCTGCGCCGCGCCATCGACCAGCTGGTGGAAAAAGGCTGGGTGCAGCGCCGTCAGGGCGTTGGCGTGCTGGTTTTAATGCGCCCGTTCGACTACCCGCTGAACGCCCAGGCGCGCTTCAGCCAGAACCTGCTCGACCAGGGCAGCCACCCCACCAGCGAGCGCTTACTTGCCGTATTGCGCCCGGCCTCCAGCCACGTTGCCGATGCACTGGGTGTAGCCGAAGGCGAAGAAGTTATTCACCTGCGCACCCTAAGGCGCGTTAACGGCATCGCCGTTTGCCTTATCGACCACTACTTTGCCGACCTGACGTGGTGGCCCGCGCTGCAGCAGTTCCACAGCGGATCGCTGCACGACGTGATCGGCAGCCAGCTCGGCATTCATCTTAAACGAACGCAGACCCGCATCAGCGCCCGCCGCGCGCAGGCCAAAGAGAGCCGCCTGCTGGAGATCCCCAACATGGCTCCGCTGCTGTGCGTGCGCACCCTTAACCACCGTGAAGGCGAGGCTAACCCGGCGGAGTACTCCGTCAGCCTGACCCGCGCCGACATGATCGAATTCACTATGGAGCACTAAATGGACGCCACGCAAAAAGATATCGCACAGCGCCAGAACTGGATGGCCGTGCTCGCCCACTGCCTGCCGCAGGAGCTGGCGGAACGCTGGGCCGAACTGAAGCTAAACCCTGTCTATCAGGTCATTCGCCAGCCGGAAGTGGGACTAGTGCAGATCCAGGCGCGCATGGGCGCAACGGGGCAACGTTTCTTCGCGGGCGACGCCACCATAACCCGCGCCGTTGTGCAGCTGGATAACGGCACCTACGGCTACAGCTATTTATTAGGGCGGGATAAAGCCCACGCCGAGCGCTGCGCGGCGATCGACGCGCTGATGCAGGAAGAGAGCCTGCGCAGAACGTTACAGGAAACCTTAATTGCGCCGCTGGCGGCTAACCGGGAGCAGCGCCTTGCCAGAAGACGCGCCGAGGTGAACACCAGCCGCGTCGACTTCTTTACCCTGGTTCGCGGAGATAACGCATGACCTTAATGACCGCTTTCACCCTGCCCGTGCAGGACGCCCAGCAGAGCTTCCGTCGCCTGCTAAAAGCCATGAGCGAGCCGGGCGTTATCGTCGCGCTGCACTCGCTTCATCAGGGCTGGACGCCGCTGAACGTCGCCTCCACCAGCGTGCTGCTGACGCTTGCCGACAACGATACTCCGGTGTGGATTAGCGAGGCGTTGAACAACGAAACCACCGCGCAAAATGCTCGTTTCCATACCAATGCTCCGCTCGCCCGGACGCCGGAAACGGCCCAGTTTGCCGTAGCCGATGTCAGTATTTCAGGTGAACAGCTTAATGCCCTGGCCCAGGGAACGGACGTTGCCCCCGACACCAGCGCCACGCTGATTTTACAGGTCAGCAGCCTGAGCGGAGGCCGCATGCTGCGCCTGACCGGCGCGGGCATTCAGGAAGAGCGCATGATTGCCCCGCAGCTGCCGGACTGCGTGATCCATGAGTTAACCGAGCGCCCGCATCCGTTCCCGCTGGGCATCGACCTGATCCTCACCTGCGGCGAGCGCCTGCTGGCTATCCCTCGTACCACCCACGTGGAGGTGTGCTGATGTACGTCGCCGTGAAAGGGGGCGAGAAGGCGATTGCCGCCGCCCACACGCTGCAGGAGCTGAACCGCCGGGGTGAACAGAGCCTCGCCGAGCTGAGCGTGGCGCAAATCGAACAGCAGCTGGGCCTGGCGGTAGACCGCGTGATGACCGAAGGTGGTATTGCCGACCGTGAACTCGCGGCCCTTGCCATCAAGCAGGCGAGCGGCGATATGGTTGAAGCCATCTTCCTGCTGCGCGCTTACCGCACCACGCTGCCGCGTTTAGCCGTGAGCGAACCGCTGAATACCTCGGAGATGCGGCTGGAGCGCCGCATTTCGGCCACTTACAAAGACATTCCCGGCGGCCAGCTGCTCGGCCCGACCTACGACTACACCCACCGCCTGCTGGACTTCACGCTGCTGGCCAACGGTGAAACCCCGGAGCTAAAAGCGGGCGATACCCACGCCGACCCGGCCCCGCACGTGTTCAGCATGCTGGCGAAGCAGGGCCTGGCGAAAGCCGAAGAAGACAACGGCGAGCAGCCGGACGACATCACCCGCCAGCCGCCGGTTTATCCGTGCTCCCGCTCCTCCCGCTTACAGCAGCTGGTGCGCGGCGACGAAGGTTATCTGCTGGCGCTGGCCTACTCCACCCAGCGCGGCTACGGGCGCAATCACCCGTTCGCGGGGGAGATCCGCAGCGGCTACGTTGATATCGAAATCGTGCCGGAAGAGCTGGGATTTGCGGTGAACGTCGGCGAACTGCTGCTGACCGAGTGTGAAATGGTCAACGGTTTTGTCGCCCCCGAAGAAGAAGCCCCACACTTTACGCGCGGCTACGGGCTGGCGTTCGGCATGAGCGAGCGCAAGGCGATGGCGATGGCGCTGGTCGACCGCGCGCTGCAGGCCCCGGACTACGACGAAACCGTTGCCGGCCCGGCGCAGGACGAAGAGTTTGTGCTCTCGCACGCGGATAACGTGGAGGCTGCGGGCTTCGTCTCGCACCTCAAGCTGCCGCACTACGTCGATTTCCAGGCCGAGCTGGAACTGCTGAACCGCCTGATTAAGGAGCGCGACCATGGCTAACCTGAGCGGCTACAACTTCGCCTATCTGGACGAGCAAACCAAACGCATGATCCGCCGCGCCATCCTCAAGGCCGTGGCTATTCCCGGCTATCAGGTGCCGTTTGGCGGACGCGAGATGCCGATGCCCTACGGCTGGGGCACGGGCGGCATTCAGATCACCGCCAGCGTAATTGGTGAAGCAGACGTGCTGAAGGTCATCGACCAGGGCGCGGACGACACCACTAACGCCGTGTCGATCCGCAACTTCTTCAGGCGCGTGACTGGCGTGAACACCACCGAGCGCACGGAAGACGCGACGCTGATCCAGACCCGCCACCGCATCCCGGAAACGCCGCTCGCTGAAGACCAGATCCTGATTTACCAGGTGCCGATCCCCGAGCCGCTGCGCTTTATCGAACCGCGCGAAACGGAGACCCGCACCATGCATGCGCTGGAAGAGTACGGCGTGATGCAGGTGAAGCTGTACGAAGATATCGCCCGCTTCGGCCACATCGCCACCACCTACGCCTACCCGGTGAAGGTCAACGAGCGCTACGTGATGGACCCGTCGCCGATCCCGAAATTCGACAACCCGAAGATGGACAGGATGCCCGCGCTGCAGCTGTTCGGCGCCGGACGCGAGAAGCGTATTTATGCCGTGCCGCCGTTTACCCGCGTGGAGAGCCTCGACTTCGACGACCATCCGTTCACCGTTCAGGAGTGGGATGAGCCTTGCGCTATCTGCGGCTCGCACCACAGCTACCTGGATGAAGTGGTGCTGGACGATGCGGGCAGCCGCATGTTCGTCTGCTCCGATACCGATTTCTGCCGCCAGAACAGCGAGGCCGCCGCCCAATGATCCAGCCACTCCTTTCGGTCAACAACCTGACCCACCTCTACGCCCCCGGCAAAGGCTTCAGCGACGTATCGTTTGAGCTCTACCCCGGCGAAGTGCTGGGCATTGTCGGCGAGTCCGGCTCCGGCAAAACCACGCTGTTAAAGTCGATTTCTGCCCGCCTCGCGCCGCAGAACGGCGAAGTGATGTATCTGGATGAGTCGCTGTACGGCATGAGCGAAGGCGACCGCCGCCGCCTGCTGCGCACCGAGTGGGGCGTGGTGCATCAGCATGCGATGGACGGCCTGCGCCGCCACGTCTCCGCCGGTGGCAACATCGGCGAGCGGCTGATGGCAACCGGCGCACGCCACTACGGCGAGATCCGCGCCACGGCCCAGCGCTGGCTGGAAGAGGTGGAAATCCCTGCATCGCGTATCGATGACCTGCCAACGACGTTTTCCGGCGGTATGCAGCAGCGCCTGCAAATCGCCCGCAACCTGGTGACGCATCCGAAGCTGGTATTTATGGATGAGCCAACCGGCGGGCTGGACGTGTCGGTTCAGGCGCGCCTGCTCGACCTGCTGCGCAGCCTGGTGCGGGAGCTGAACCTGGCGGTGGTGATTGTCACCCACGACCTGGGCGTGGCGCGCCTGCTGGCCGACCGGCTGCTGGTGATGAAGCAGGGCCAGGTGGTGGAGAGCGGGCTGACCGACCGCGTGCTGGACGATCCGCACCACTCTTACACCCAGCTGCTGGTGTCATCGGTATTGCAGAACTGATTTTGCCGGATGGCGCACCAGTAGATCGGATAAGGCGCCAGCCGCCATCCGACGTGATAGCAACCATTTCAAGGAATCCATATGTCCCGCTTACGGGTAGAAAACCTCAGCAAAACCTTTGTGCTGCACCACCAGCACGGCATTCGCCTGCCGGTGCTGGCAAACGCCTCTTTAGAAGTTAAAGGTGGGGAATGCGTGGTGCTGCACGGCCACTCCGGCAGCGGCAAATCCACCCTGCTCCGCTCGCTGTACGCCAACTATCTGCCGGATGAAGGCCATATCTGGGTGAAGCATGACGACGCCTGGCTGGATATCGTGCGGGCTCCGGCGCGGGACGTGCTGGCGGTGCGCCGCAAAACCATCGGCTGGGTGAGCCAGTTCCTGCGGGTTATCCCGCGAATCTCCGCTCTGGAAGTTGTGATGCAGCCACTGCTGGATTTGGGCGTCCCCCGTGACGAGTGCGTGGCGAAGGCCTCTCGCCTGTTAACTCGCCTGAACGTGCCGGAACGCCTGTGGAGCCTTGCCCCCTCGACGTTTTCCGGCGGCGAACAGCAGCGGGTGAACATCGCCCGCGGGTTTATCGTCGACTACCCGATTCTGCTGCTCGATGAGCCGACCGCCTCGCTGGATGCGAAAAACAGCGCCGCCGTGGTGACGCTGATTCAGGAGGCAAAAGCGCGGGGCGCGGCGGTTGTCGGAATATTCCACGACGAAGCGGTACGCAATCAGGTGGCGGACCGCCTGCATTCCATGGCTACGGTAGAGGCGCAACATGATTATCAATAACGTCAGGCTGGTGCTGGAAAACGAAGTGGTTAGCGGCTCGCTGGAAGTGGCCGACGGACTGATCCGAAACTTTGCCGACAGCCCAAGCAGCCTGCCCCAGGCCCACGACGGCGAGGGCGGCTGGCTGCTGCCGGGGCTTATCGAGCTGCACACCGATAACCTGGACAAATTCTTCACCCCGCGCCCGAAGGTGGACTGGCCCGCCCACTCCGCCATGAGCAGCCACGACGCGTTGATGGTGGCAAGCGGCATCACCACCGTGCTGGACGCGGTGGCGCTGGGCGACGTGCGGGACGGCGGCGACCGGCTGGAAAACTTAGAGAAGATGATCAACGCGGTGATGCAGACCCAGGCCCGGGGCATCAACCGCGCCGAGCATCGCCTGCACCTGCGCTGCGAGCTGCCTCACCACACGACCCTGCCGCTCTTCCGGCAGCTTATCGACCGGGGCGGCGTCTCGCTGGTGTCGCTGATGGACCACTCGCCGGGCCAGCGCCAGTTCTCTAATCTGGTTAAGTATCGCGAGTATTATCAGGGAAAATATTCCCTCAGCGACGCGGAGATGAACAGCTACGAGGCGGATCAGCTGGCGCTGGCGGAACGCTGGTCGCAGCCGAACCGCCTGGCGATTGCCGCCGAATGCCGGGCGCGAAACATTGCCCTTGCCAGCCATGACGACGCGACCGCCGCGCACGTGGCGGAATCCCACGAGCTGGGCAGCGTCATCGCCGAGTTCCCGACGACCCTTGAAGCCGCACAGGCTTCACGTCAGCACGGCCTGAGCGTGCTGATGGGCGCACCGAATATCGTGCGGGGCGGCTCGCATTCCGGCAACGTGGCCGCGCATCAGCTGGCGCAGGCGGGGCTGCTGGACATCCTCTCTTCCGATTACTACCCGGCGAGCCTGCTGGATGCGGCCTTCCGCGTGGCGCACGACGAGTCGAACAGCTTCACGCTCCCGCAGGCGGTGGCGCTGGTGACGCGTAACCCGGCGCGGGCGCTCAGTCTGGAAGATCGCGGCGTGCTGGCGGAAGGAAAACGGGCGGATATGGTACTGGCCCATCAGCACGGCGACCACGTTTACGTCGGGCACGTCTGGCGTCAGGGAATGCGGGTGTTCTGATGAGCAAAATGGTCTGGTTGATGGGGCCGTCCGGCTCCGGGAAAGACAGCCTGCTGACGGCGCTCCGCCAGCAGGAGAACAATCGGCTGCTGGTGGCGCACCGCTACATCACCCGCGCGGCCGACGCGGGCTGCGAAAATCACGTTGCGCTCAGCGAAAAGGAGTTCGCGCTGCGGCAGGAGCAGGGGCTGTTTGCCCTGAGCTGGCAGGCGCATCACCAGAGCTACGGCGTCGGCGTCGAGCTGGATATCTGGCTTGAGGCGGGCTTTGACGTGGTGGTGAACGGCTCGCGCCAGCACCTGAAGCAGGCGCGACGGCGCTACGGCGACGCGCTGGTGCCCATTTGCCTGCACGTTTCAACGGAAGTGCTGCGCCAGCGGCTCGAGCTGCGCGGACGGGAAACGCCGCAGCAGATAGAGCAGCGCCTGCAGCGGGCGGCCTTTAATGCGCCGGATCTGGACGATTGTCTGGTACTCCATAACGACGGCAGTCTGCTACAGTCAGTCGAGTCGTTTATGCGCATGGTAAACGGCCAGCGCAACGCCAACGTCGTCCACTTTCGCCGTAAGGAGCCACGCCATGTCTGAAGTTGAATTTCGCCGCGCCACGATTGCCGACGGCGATATTGTTTACGCCCTGATCTGCGAGCTGAAGCAGGCGGAGTTTGACCGCCAGGCTTTTAACGTCGGCTTTGCGGCGAATCTCGAAGATCACAACCTTTGCTACCAGCTTGCCCTGCTTAACGGCGACGTTGTCGGCATGATCGGCCTGCATATGCAGTTTCATCTGCATCACGTGAACTGGATTGCGGAGATCCAGGAGCTGGTGGTGATGCCCCAGGCGCGGGGCCACGGCGTAGGCAGCAAGCTGCTGGCGTGGGCGGAAGAGCAGGCGCGTATCGCGGGGGCGGAGCTAACGGAACTTTCCACCAGCACCGGACGCCTGGACGCGCACCGTTTTTACCAGCGGGAAGGCTATAAACAGACCCATTTTCGCTTTACCAAACCGGTGGAGATCAACAGTGAGCCTGAAAATCACCCTTAGCGGCACCGGTGGCGCGCAGCTGGTTCCCGCTTTTGGCTGCCGCTGTAACGCCTGCGAACGCGCCCGCAATAACCCGCAGTATCGCCGCAAACCGTGCAGCGCAGTGGTGAAGTTCAACAAGGCGGTGACGCTGCTGGACGCGGGGATTCCCGACCTGATGGACTGCTGGCAGCCCGAAGAGATCCACCAGTTTCTGCTCACCCATTACCATATGGATCATGTGCAGGGCCTGTTCCCGCTGCGCTGGGGCGTAGGTGAGAAAATCCGCGTTTATGGCCCGCCTGATGAGCAAGGCTGCGACGATCTCTTTAAGCACCCCGGCATGCTGGATTTCAGCCATACGCTGGAGCCGTTCGTCTGGTTCACCCTGCAGGCGCTGCGCGTGACACCTCTGCCCCTGAACCACTCGAAGCTGACCTACGGCTACCTGTTCGAAACGCCACACAGCCGCGTCGCCTGGCTGTGCGATACGGCAGGGCTGCCGGAGAAGACATTGAAGTTTCTGGTGAACAATAAGCCCGAAGTGGTGGTGATTGATTGCAGCCACGAACCCAGAGCGGAAACGCCAAAAAACCACTGCGATTTGAATACGGTGATAGCCCTGAATGAACACATCGGCTGCCCGCGCGTGATCCTCACGCACATCAGCCACCAGTTCGACTGCTGGCTAATGGAAAACGATTTACCACCGGGATTCGAAGCCGGATTTGACGGGCTGGTGATCGAGGTGGATTAAGGTTTTTGCCGGATGGCGCTTCGCTTATCCGGCCTACGAAGATGTTACCCATGTGGTCGGTTTGCGGCTTTTTTGCCGGATGGCGCTGCGCTTATCCGGCCTACGTTGCGTTGAAGTTGTAGGGGGGATAAGCGCAGCGTCATCCACCGAATTGTTTACGCTCACCGGCATTAACAATTTCAACCGTTCCCGCCCAATCCTCCGGGTACAAACCTCTTTGCACATCACGGTGAAACGTTGAAAACGGCCACTCTCTTACCCTTGTCACCAGGCCATGCTTAACCGGGTTGATATAAACGTAATCCATGTGCGCCCTGTAATCTTTTTCATCACGGACGCAGTGCTCCCAGTACCTTTTCTGCCAGACCTGACCGTTACAGGCGAGTGACTTCGTGAAGGATTTTTTAATAGCCCGCCAGCGGCCAGGAAAGTCGTTATCGCCCTTCGGGAGCGTCCAGATGCAATGCATATGTTCGGGTAAAACAACCCATGCGTTGATATCGAAAGGATGGCGTGCCTTTACTTGCCGAATGGCAACTCGTAGCGCATGGATGTGTCTGGTAAGCAAATCGCTGTGTCGGTCATGAAGATTAACGGTAAAAAAGAAGGTGCCACCGTTATGAAAAGCACGACGATAGTTCGACATGGTTCAGCTTCCTTGCATGAAATATCCCTGGATTGCCGGATGGCGCTGCGCTTATCCGGCCTACTTTGCGTTGAAGTTGTAGGGGGGATAAGCGCAGCGTCATCCACCGAAATGTTTACGCTCACCGGCATTAACAATCTCAACCGTTCCCGCCCAATCCTCCGGGTACAAACCTCTTTGCACATCACGGTGAAACGTTGAAAACGGCCACTCTCTTACCCTTGTCACCAGGCCATGCTTAACCGGGTTGATATAAACGTAATCCATGTGCGCCCTGTAATCTTTTTCATCCCGGACGCAGTGCTCCCAGTACCTTTTCTGCCAGACCTGACCGTTACAGGCGAGTGACTTCGTGAAGGATTTTTTAATAGCCCGCCAGCGGTCAGGAAAGTCGTTATCGCCCTTCGGGAGCGTCCAGATGCAATGCATATGTTCGGGTAAAACAACCCATGCGTTGATATCGAAAGGATGGCGTGCCTTTACTTGCCGAATGGCAACTCGTAGCGCATGGATATTGCCGGATTGCGCTACGCTTATCCAGCCTACGAAAGATGGTGATTATCAACACCTCAGAGGCTATTTGATCCGGGCAATAACCAGCAGGCGATGCGGATGGATTTCCGGGTCGGTCCCCCATGCCCAGGGCGACCATTTGCTCACGAATTCCGCTTCGCTGGCGATAACGTGTAATTCATTCTCTTCTTTGTTTCCATCCCAGACCATGACTTCATAACGCGGGTTCGTAATGGCTTCGGTGATGCGGTATTCCCAGAAGCGACGCCCATCGCCGGTCTGTTCTTTATCCGATACGACGATGTCATAGGTTTCCAGAAGCCAGGCAAAAAACAGCTGTGCCAGGCCATTAAGGGCATGCTGATACTCGGCCAAAAACGTTCGCCAGACCATCACCTGCGTGCAATGTTCTTTACCGGGCACCACAAAATTTCCCGTGACGATTTTTACGGCATACGAGGTGATGTCATCTTTGATGAGGCGGCACTGTTTTTCATCCCGCGAGATCAATAAGCGATAGCCAGCCGGAGGAACATAGCCAGGCAAACTGAACGGCTTTACGCCCTTGTCCAGAAAGGCAAGCGTGTGCTCCCGGTTACGAGCCGGATCGTTGAGTTTTCTGTTGAATTC
Source organism: Dryocola clanedunensis (assembly GCF_038405435.1). Classification (GTDB taxonomy): domain Bacteria; phylum Pseudomonadota; class Gammaproteobacteria; order Enterobacterales; family Enterobacteriaceae; genus Dryocola; species Dryocola clanedunensis_A. Next base: position 784,355 of record NZ_JBBYHZ010000001.1, read on the forward strand.
CGCGTCGCTGATCAATTTCGGTGCCATCGGTGGAGAAGTCCTTATCTCAAGTATGCTTATTTTTCCCTTTTAAGCCAGCGCATATTTTCGACTTTTCCCAGTAATTACTGGTACTTGTATCATCGAAATACACGGCCAAGGAAAAACCATACCATAGCGACAGGCACTTTTTTTGCTCTTCTTATGAGCAGATTTAAGCTCCCCGAGACAGCTCGCAAATCAGAAATGTAACGCTGTAACTGTTGCCGGTGAAGATTATCAGTTACCGAAAATCATCATCAAGTCTACGCTCGTCGTCTTCAAGCTGGCGGCGCTGTTCGTCCAGCTGACGCTGCTGGTCATCCAGCTGACGGCGGCGGTCTTCCAGCTGCCGGTGACGGTCTTCGTAGCGGCGCTGGTCGTCTGAATTTCGCTGCCTGTCGTCCTCGTACGGGCGACGATCGTCATCGTCACGGTTCTGGCTGCCGTTGGGGTTATAGGCGTCGTTAATCGCCTGCGAAATCGAGCTGACGATGGAGTTATCGAACAGGCCGTCCAGCTCGTCTGCGTGGACAAGCGGAGTCATGCTCAGGGCGGATAACAGCACGGCGGTGGCGTATCGGTTCATAAGTCAGTCTCAGAAAAGGTCTGCGGCTAGCGTATGAAAGGCGCTCGGTGCGCGACAGCAGAGGATTCCCATATTCGGCGAGGTGCCTGCAAAGTCAGCCCCTCTTTGCAGAGGGGCTAAGTCCTTGCTACAGGATGATTGATGAGGTGCATAGTTTAATGAGGCGCTCAGGTGACTTTCCGGTTCCGCCCGCTTCCTACTGGAAGCCTTGAAGGGGCAATCTATTAATGTCCGCTTCCGTCCGCCGAGTCAATTGTTTGCCGTTGACCTTTTTTCCTTTTGTCATGCCGATGAAGCATGCCAGGCGCGGCGCAGGGCCTGGGCAAGCTGAAGCTGACTAAACGGCTTACGCAACAGCTCCACGTCCGGCAGCTGCCGCCCGCTGGCGCGCAGGTCCTGGCCGCTGATTAACAGTAATGTGAGCTGCGGATAATGCTCCCGCGCGTGCTGTAAAACCTCTGCTCCGCTCTTGCTTCCGGGCAGCATTAAGTCGCTTATCACAATGCTGATATCCGGGACCTCTGCCAGCATGCTGATAGCCTGCTCGCTGTCCGCCGTTTCCAGCGTCAGGTAGCCCAGCTGATGAAGCTGTTCGCACAATGTCTGGCGCACATCGTGTTCATCCTCCAGCACCAGCACAAGCCGATCCTGGATCTCATTAGCGGCGGGCATCAATGGCGAAGGGATCTCCACTGCCCGTGCGGGCGCCCGTGGCAGCTGCAGCCGCACCAGCGTCCCCTGCCCCGGCGCGCTTTCAATCTGCACCCGGCCTCCGGACTGGCGCACAAAGCCGTAAACCATCGACAGGCCGAGACCGCTGCCGCTGCCGGTCTGTTTGGTGGTAAAGAACGGCTCGAAAACCTGCGCTTTTATCTCAGCCGACATCCCGTGTCCGGCATCAATCACCTCAAGGGCGACCATATCCTGCTTACGCCCGCTGGAGCGCACCACCCGCTGATTCCAGGTGCGGATTGTTATGCTGCCCGCCTGCCCGTCCATGGCGTCCCGGGCGTTCATGACCAGGTTGATAATCGCATTTTCCAGCTGATTCACGTCAATCCATGCGGGCCAGGCCGGCTGCTGCGCTTCAATGTCCAGCGACAGTCCGGCCGGAAGCGAGTGGCGTATCAGCGGGTCGAGGTTCTCCAGCAGGCTTTTCATGGCGACGGCGTGCGGATGCAGCGATTGCTTGCGCGAAAACGCCAGCAGACGCTGGGTCAGCTGCGCGCCGCGTTCCGCCGCCCTTAGGGAGCGGGTAACGCGTGCGGCATCCGGCGAATCCGTGGGGATAAGCTCCAGGCTGCCGACGATCACCGCCAGCAGGTTATTGAAATCATGCGCCAGACCGCCGGTCAGCTGCCCTACCGCCTTCATTTTCTGGCCGTGTACCAGCGCTTCCTCCAGCGCCTTACGCTCGCTTCTCTCAAGCACCAGGTTGACCATGCCGCGCCCAGGCACCGGGCTGAAGCGCAGTTCGATGGTTCTGTTATCTTCCAGCCGCAGCTCCTGCGGCTTTGGCAGGGGACGGGAGAGGTTTTCCAGAATGTGCTGCTGCAAAGTAGTGACCTGCTTTAACAGAGCCAGATAGTGCTGGCCGCGCTGTAATTGTTCCGGCCTTAGCCCCAGCAGCAGCGGGTAATGCGGATTCCATACCACCAGACAGCCGTCGTTATCAAACAGGGCAAAACCGTCCCGCATGGCGTGGAAGGTCGTTTCCAGCTGCGTACTTTTTTCCTTCAGCAGCTTCGAGGTGTGCTCCAGAGATGCGGTATTGCGCGCAAAAACGTTAAACGCGCGCGCCAGTTCGCCAAGTTCGTCCCTCCGCTGCAACGCCGGGACGCTGACATCCCGCTCCCCACGGGCCAGCCGCGTCATAGCTTGCGAAATAGCCGTCAGGTTTGAACCCAGATTGCGGTAGATATACCAGCCGGCAAATCCGGTGATAACCAGCGCCAGCAGGGCGAAAAGCCCGATAAAGGAGATGATGGACTGGAGGTCTTTATGGCTTTGCTCCGTGCGGTTCAGCGACTCCTGCCCGACCTTTTGCACATAAAGATTGATGTCCTGATTCAGGAACGCCACCAGCGCTTTGATGTGATACATAAACCATGCGATGGCAAGATTGCTGTTATCAAGCCGCTGGGAAAGCGGGAGTAAAAGACGCAAATGGGTGCGCATCTCCTGCAAAATATCATTTACCGGCGGCGATTGAGCAGCAGCGGGTAGCGCAGCCATAACTTCGGTTAACTGCGCTACCGTGGCTTTCGGTGACGGCGTCTGGATGGCAATCAGTATCAGCCGGTCCAGCTCGGCGAGCAGGGCCGCATCCGGCACGTTCAGCCGGTCACGGGCGTTGATATCCTGAATGTGGTGTAAATAACTCTGGTTCTGGTAGAGCGCGCTGAGCAGGTCGTTTCGCTCCATGTGGCGGCGATGGCCCAGCTCCAGCATGCGCGTCACGCTGCTTTCCAGCTCGTTGCTTCTTTTGGTAATGCGTGCCACCAGCTGCGGCTCATGGCGGGCAAGCGGCGCGTTCGCCAGATGGCTCAGGGAGTTCTGCAAAGCCAGCTGCGTTTGCTTAAGCTGCGCGGCTTCGCTCTGGTATTCCAGCGCCCCCACAACCTGCGTCAGCCGCACCGCCGCCGTCGCCACGTTTGCCGTATCCCGCGCCAGCTCCATGCTGCCGGACATATCGCTGAGCGTTTGTCCCTGCACCTGCTCCTGTAAACGGCTGGCGTGCTGAAAGCCCAGCACCGCCACGCCGCAGACCATTAACGTTACCGCCATCACCAACAGGTTGAAGGACAGCAGGCGGCCACGAGCGCTGGAAAAAAACGGTGTGCTGGGTTGCGGCATGCAGGCTCCGGTCTGTTTCAACGGTGGATGGCGCAGCGCTTATCCACCTTACAGGTTTAGCCCATGACGTTTGTTATCGAATCATTCCCAGCCGGCAATGTGATCTCGGTTAACTATTCACAACTATGACAAATATGAACGGCTTCTGACATTTTGCATTTACCCGCGTGTGGTTGACTGGCAGCAATCGAAACCTTATCCGCAGGAGCCGCGCCATGAGTAGCGTTCCCATTCTGGAGATGCGCAATATTGCCAAATCTTTTGGCAAGTTCTATGCGCTGAAAGGCGTCGACCTGACGGTGTTCCCCGGCGAAATTCACTCGTTGATGGGCGAAAACGGCGCGGGCAAAAGCACGCTGATGAAGATCCTAGCCGGGGCCAACACCGCCACCAGCGGCGAAATCCTTATTGAAGGGCAGCCCTACAGCATTAAGGGGCCAAAAGACGCGCTCAGCGCAGGCATCACGCTTATCTATCAGGAAATGCAGCTGGCCCCTAACCTCACCGTTGCGGAGAACATTTTCCTCGGCAGCGAGCTGTCACGCGGCGGGCTGGTTCAGCGTAAAGAGATGGTGATGCAGGCCCAGACGGTGATAGACCGCCTCGGCGCGCAGTTCAAGGCCAGCGATTTAGTGATGAAGCTGACCATCGCCGAACAGCAGCAGGTAGAGATTGCTCGTGCGCTACACCGCAACAGCCGCATTTTAGTCATGGACGAGCCAACCGCAGCGCTCTCATCAAGAGAAACCCACCGCCTGTTTGAGCTGATTATGCGGCTGCGCGATGAGGGGATGGCGATTATCTATATCAGCCACCGCATGGCGGAAGTGTATGAATTATCGGACCGGGTCAGCGTGCTGCGCGACGGGCAGTACGTCGGCAGCCTGACGCGGGAAAATCTCAACGCCAGCGAGCTGGTTCGTATGATGGTTGGCCGTCCGCTGAGCGATCTGTTCAACAAAGAACGAGATATCCCGTTAGGTAACCCGCGCCTCAACGTCCACCACCTGACGGACGACGGCAAAGTCCAGCCGGTGAGCTTACAGGTACGCTCCGGGGAAATCGTCGGCCTCGCGGGGCTGGTCGGAGCCGGACGCTCCGAGCTGGCACAGCTGATTTTTGGCGTCCGCAAATCCACGGGCGGCACGATTGAAATCGACGGAAATCCCGTCTCTATCCGCTCCCCTCGCGAAGCTATTCGCCACGGCATCGGTTTTCTGACCGAGAACCGTAAAGAACAGGGCCTGTTCCTGGAGCTGGCGGCGCAGGACAACATCACCATGGCCACGCTCGAACGTGACGCCCGCTACGGCTGGCTGGATCGCAAGAAGGCCCGGACGATTTCTGACGATGCCATCAGCCTGCTGAATATCCGCGTTCCGCATGCGCAGGTGCGCGCCGGGGGCCTGTCCGGCGGCAACCAGCAGAAGCTGCTGATCTCCCGCTGGGTGGCGATCGGCCCGCGAATTTTGATCCTCGACGAGCCAACCCGTGGCGTTGACGTTGGGGCGAAAAGTGAGATCTACCGGATCATGAGCCAGATGGCCCGCCAGGGCGTGGCGATCCTGATGATCTCCAGCGAGCTGCCGGAAGTCATCGGCATGAGCGATCGCGTTTACGTGATGCGGGAAGGCAGCATTGCGGGTGAGCTTCACGGCAGAGATATCTCGCAAGAGAACATTATGACGCTGGCAACCGGCGTGGAAGATGCCCATAAAAAGGTGGTTCATCATGACTAATCCTGTCACCCCCCAGCAGGTCGCTAAATCAGCCTCGCTGAAAAAGGCCCTTTTTGGCGATTTGATGCAAACGGTGGGGATATTGCCCATTCTGATCCTTATCGTCGCCGTTTTTGGCTTTATCACCCCGAACTTTTTTACCGAATCTAACCTGCTGAACATCGCCCGGCAGTCGTCGATCAATATCGTTCTCGCCGCCGGGATGACCTTCATCATTCTGACCGGAGGGATTGACCTGTCCGTGGGTTCGATTCTGGGCACCACGGCGGTGACGGCGATGGTGGTGTCGCTGATGCCGGGCTGGGAGTCGCTGTCGATCCCCGCCGCGCTGATGATGGGCACCGGGCTTGGGCTGTTTAACGGCATGCTGGTCGCCTGGGCGGGGCTGCCGCCGTTTATCGTCACGCTCGGCACCTATACCGCCCTGCGCGGCGCGGCTTACCTGCTGGCGGACGGCACCACGGTCATCAACTCAAATATTAACTTCGAATGGATAGGCAACTCGTACCTTGGCCCCATTCCCTGGCTGGTCGTAATTGCCCTGGCGGTGATCGTGGTTTGCTGGTTCATCCTGCGTCGTACCACGCTCGGGGTGCATATCTACGCGGTGGGCGGCAACATGCAGGCCGCACGCCTGACGGGGATCAAGGTCTGGCTGGTGCTGCTGTTCGTCTACGGCATGAGCGGGCTGCTTTCCGGGCTTGGCGGCGTGATGAGCGCTTCCCGACTGTACAGCGCCAACGGCAACCTTGGCATGGGCTACGAGCTGGACGCCATTGCGGCGGTGATCCTTGGCGGCACCAGCTTTGTGGGCGGAATTGGCACCATTACCGGCACCCTGGTGGGGGCGCTGATTATCGCCACGCTCAACAACGGTATGACGCTGATGGGCGTCTCCTATTTCTGGCAGCTGGTGATCAAAGGGGCGGTGATCATCATCGCGGTGCTGATCGACAAATACCGCACCCGGCACCATCAAAGTTCATAACAACATCGCTCTTTAACAGGTCGGGTTTAGCCGACAAAACGGGCGCAAACGGTGGATGACGCTATCGCTTATCCACCCTACAAATGAGGAAAAGACCATGCGTTTAAAGCTAATAGCCACGGCTCTTATGATTGCCGCAGCGCCTTTTGTTCAGGCAAAAGAGCTGAAATCCATCGGGGTGACGGTGGGCGATCTCGCCAACCCGTTCTTCGTCCAGATTACCAAGGGTGCCGAGCTTGAGGCACGCAAGCTGGCGGGGGATAACGTGAAGGTTACGCTTGTCTCCAGCGGTTACGACCTGGGCCAGCAGGTTTCGCAGATCGATAATTTTATTGCCGCGAAGGTAGACATGATTATCCTGAACGCGGCGGATTCGAAAGGGATCGGCCCGGCGGTGAAACGTGCGAAAGATGCAGGGATCGTCGTGGTCGCCGTTGACGTCGCAGCGGAAGGGGCGGATGCGACGATAACCTCGAACAACACCCAGGCGGGCGAGATGGCCTGTAAGTACATTGCGGATCGCTTAAAAGAGAAAGGCAACGTGGTGATCATCAACGGACCGCCGGTCTCCGCCGTGCAGAACCGTGTCGAAGGCTGCGTGACCGAATTTAAAAAGCACCCGGACATCAAGATCCTTTCCTCTAATCAGAACGCCAAGGGCAGCCGTGAGGGTGGCCTGGAAGTGATGACGTCGCTACTGGCGGCGAATCCGAAGATCGACGGCGTGTTTGCCATTAACGATCCGACGGCGATCGGTGCCGATCTGGCGGCGAAACAGGCCCAGCGAAACGAGTTCTTTATCGTGGGCGTGGACGGTAGCCCGGATGCGGAAGAAGCGCTGAAGCGCGGCGGCAATACGCTGTTCGTGGCGACACCAGCCCAGGATCCGCAGGTCATGGCGGCAAAAGCCGTGGAGATCGGTTATGACATCCTTCAGGGCAAACCTGCGCCTAAAGAACCCGTGCTGATCCCGGTGACGATGATCGATAAAAACAATATCGGCACCTATAAGGGCTGGACGGTCAAGTAACGCTTACTGCCTGTCGGATGACGGCGTAAAAGCCTCATCCGACCTCCAACGTATTCATTTGTAGGTCTGATAAGCGCAGCGCCATCAGACATCAGGATGGGGAAATACAGCCTAATGAAACGTTCAGAAGTGAATCAGATCCTGTCCCGGACTCGTGAATTTTTTATGCAGCACGACGTACATTTGCCTCCCTTCGCCGCATACGACCTGACGAAATGGCAGCAGCTGGATAAAGAACTCTGGCAGGAAGTGTTCGATCTAAAACTCGGCTGGGACGTGACGGCCTTTGGCGGCCACGATTTTCTGGCGCAGGGGCTGACGCTGTTCACCTTGCGTAACGGCTCGCCGGAGGGTGCGCCCTACCCTAAATGTTACGCAGAGAAAATCATGCACGTCCGTGAAGGGCAGCTTACCCCGATGCATTTCCACTGGCGTAAACGCGAGGACATTATCAATCGCGGCGGCGGCAATCTGATTGTCGAACTGTGGAATGCAGACCAGTTTGAACAACCGGAAGAGAGTGACGTCACGGTAGTTATCGACGGCTGCCGCCAGACCGTCGCGGCGGGAAGCCAGGTGCGCCTTTCACCAGGGGAAAGCATCTGCCTTGTACCCGGCGTCTATCACAGTTTCTGGGGGGAATCTGGCTACGGCGACGTGCTGGTCGGCGAGGTGTCGACAATCAATGACGACGATCGCGATAACCGTTTCCTGAAGCCGCTGGAACGCTTTAATGCCGTTATCGAAGACGAACCGGCGCGGCTTCTGTTGTGCAATGAGTATCGTCAGTACTTTTAATTATCCAGACATCACTGCAGAATTTTGGCGCTTTATGGATTAAACACAAATATTATTACTTTTTTAAGTAATAGCTAATATGCGAAACAGGTTCCAGAAATATGTAATAGCTGGCACTAAATTACATCAGGCTATCCATTACAAATATTTAAATTCCCAGTAAACTACATCGCGGGTGCTTAGGGCTTTCTGTCCTGAGCATGGCGAGGGATATTCCTGGAACTCAGGAAAAAGAAAGCCCCGGGCAACTTTAACGTTAACCCGAGGCTATCCCTCAACTCCACACAAGTTGAGATTAGCCTCTTATTCGCCGCAAGGCAAGGAGAAGAGGCATGAAGCCAACAAAATCTGTTGTCCTGTGTCTGTTAATTGTTTGTGTAACAATAATAGTCATAACCTTATTAACGCGCCGCAATTTATGTGAGGTGAAAATAAGGAGCGACAATCAGGAGGTGGTGGCTAAGCTGGCCTGCCCATTCGCGGGCTAGCGCTCAACGGGCGGGGTTCGCCCCGCCCAACTTGTGAGGGAAAAGGGAGAAGTCTTAAGCACCCATTCTGACAGCTACGCGATCGAGTAATAACACTTCAGCCAATATTTCCCGATAACTTATTCACTAAGCTAATTGGTTATGAACATTATGCGAAGTTGGTCCAGAAAATAATGAAATCTACCCATGGATAATTACATCAGGTTATCCATTCCAAATATTTAAATTACCAGTAAACTACATCGCGGGTGCTTAGGGCTTTCTGTCCTGAGCATGGCGAGGGATATTCCTGAACCTCAGGAAAAAGAAAGCCCCGGGCAACTTTAACGTTAACCCGAGGCTATCCCTCAACTCCGAACAAGTTGAGATTAGCCTCTTATTCGCCGCAAGGCAAGGAGAAGAGGCATGAAGCCAACAAAATCTGTTGTCCTGTGTCTGTTAATTGTTTGCGTAACAATAATAGTCATAACCTTATTAACGCGCCGCAATTTATGTGAGGTGAAAATAAGGAGCGACAATCAGGAGGTGGTGGCTAAGCTGGCCTGCTCATTCGCGGGCTAGCGCTCAACGGGCGGGGTTCGCCCCGCCCAACTTGTGAGGGATAAGGGAGAAGTCTTAAGCACCCATTCTGACAGCTACGCGATCGAGTAATAACACTTCAGCCAATATTTCCCGATAACTTATTCACTAAGCTAATTGATTATGAATATTATGCGAAGTTGGTCCAGAAAATAATGAAATCTATCCATGGATAATTACATCAGGTTATCCATTCCAAATATTTAAATAGTCGGTAAACTACATCGCGGGTGCTTAGGGCTTTCTGTCCTGAGCATGGCGAGGGATATTCCTGAACCTCAGGAAAAAGAAAGCCCCGGGCAACTTTAACGTTAACCCGAGGCTATCCCTCAACTCCCAACAAGTTGAGATTAGCCTCTTATTCGCCGCAAGGCAAGGAGAAGAGGCATGAAGCCAACAAAATCTGTTGTCCTGTGTCTGTTAATTGTTTGCGTAACAATAATAGTCATAACCTTATTAACGCGCCGCAATTTATGTGAGGTGAAAATAAGGAGCGACAATCAGGAGGTGGTGGCTAAGCTGGCCTGCCCATTCGCGGACTAGCGCTCAACGGGCGGGGTTCGCCCCGCCCAACTTGTGACGGAAAAGGGAGAAGTCTTAAGCACCCATTCTGACAGCTACGCGATCGAGTAATAACACCTCAGACAATATTCCCAGATAACTTATTCATTAAGTTAATTGGTTCTGAAATTTATGCGAAGTATGTTCAGAAAACAATGAAATCCCTCTACGGATAATTACATCAGGTTATCCATTCCAAATATTTAAATAGTCGGTAAACTACATCGCGGGTGCTTAGGGCTTTCTGTCCTGAGCATAGTGAGGGATATTCCTGAAACGCAGGAAAAAGAAAGCCCCGGGCAACTTTAACGTTAACCCGAGGCTATCCCTCAACTCCAAGCAAGTTGAGATTAGCCTCTTATTCGCCGCAAGGCAAGGAGAAGAGGCATGAAGCCAACAAAATCTGTTGTCCTGTGTCTGTTAATTGTTTGCGTAACAATAATAGTCATAACCTTATTAACGCGCCGCAATTTATGTGAGGTGAAAATAAGGAGCGACAATCAGGAGGTGGTGGCTAAGCTGGCCTGCTCATTCGCGGGCTAGCGCTCAACGGGCGGGGTTCGCCCCGCCCAACTTGTGACGGGTAAGGGAGAAGTCTTAAGCACCCATTCTTGACATAAATATTTTACGCGGCGTTATTTTCAGAATGAATAATGTCTGCGGCAAATACATAACCCACGCCGCGAACGGTTCTTATTAAAGTGGGCTGATGCGGATTCACCTCTATTTTTCTGCGCAGCCGCATAATGAGAACATCAATCGTTCTGTCGAAGATATCCATCGTTTCACCGTGCGTTAACTCAAGTAGCTTTTCGCGTGATAAAACCTTTCGGGCATTTTGAATAAGTGCCAGCAGCAGCCCGTACTCTCCTTGAGTAAGATCCACCTGAGCCGCATGGGGATCGAAAAGCTGGCAACGATCCCTGTCCAGGCGCCAGCCGTTAAACTGTAGCCCCCTGCCTCTCTGTGGCACAGTTTCTGTCGCCAGCACGCCCGTGCGCCGCAAAACGGCTTTCAGGCGGGCAACAACAATCCGCGGATTGAAAGGTTTGCCGATGTAATCATCCGCCCCCATTTCCAGCCCGACCACCACGTCTGACTCACTTCCCAGCCCGGTCAGCATTACCACCGGCAATTCGGGCCGCTGCCGCTGGATCTGCTGTAAAACCTGTAGGCCGTTAATATCCGGCAGCATCATATCCAGCAGAACCAGCGCGATGTCTGGCTGCCCGGCAATCGCCTTCAGCGCCTCGTTGCCCGTATGACAAACCGTCACCGCAAAAACGTGCTCATTGAGCGTATCGCGCAGCACCTCGCAAATCGCCAGATCGTCATCCACCACCAGTATCACAGGTTTCATTATTTTCTCCGGGGAGGAGGCCAGGGGATGGTAAGAGTGTGGGTGATTGTTGAAGGAGTGCCGCATAAATGGCAACTGCGCGTGCTGAATATTCAACCAGCGTCACAAAGGGCGGGCTGCTCGTCACGTCATTTTTGACGATGTGGTGGTTTTCGTCAGGCTTCCTGCGCATTGCTCCATGCAGCATGGGCAAATACCCCTCATGTTGATGTGGCATAGATAATGCATTACCCGGGTAGATGTGACGAATCTACAGGCGTCACACCCTTTAGCATTGACTGGAGCAACACGATGAAAAAAGTCGTCACGGTTTGCCCCTATTGCGCCTCGGGTTGCAAAATCAACCTCGTGGTCGATAACGGCAAAATCGTCAAGGCGGAAGGCGCGCAGGGTAAGACCAATCAGGGCGATCTGTGCCTGAAAGGCTATTACGGCTGGGATTTCATTAATGATACTAAAATCCTCACCCCGCGCCTGAAATCGCCAATGATCCGCCGCCAGAAAGGCGGAAAGCTTGAATCCGTAAGCTGGGATGAGGCGCTGAACTATGTGAGCACTCGCCTTAGCGAAATCAAAGCGAAGCATGGCCCGGATGCCATCATGACCACGGGTTCATCCCGTGGTACGGGCAACGAGACTAACTACATCATGCAAAAATTTGCGCGCGCCGTTATTGGTACTAATAACGTTGACTGCTGCGCACGCGTCTGACACGGCCCATCGGTTGCAGGTCTGCACCAGTCGGTCGGTAACGGCGCTATGAGCAACTCAATCGTCGAGATTGAGGATACCGATTTAGTCTTTGTCTTCGGGTATAACCCAGCTGATTCACACCCTATCGTGGCAAATCGCGTCATTCGCGCGAAGCAGAAAGGGGCGCAAATTGTGGTTATCGATCCGCGTAAAATTGAAACCGCGCGTATCGCCGACCTCCATTTGCAGCTGAAAAATGGATCTAACATCGCCCTGCTTAACGCGATTGGGCATGTGATCATCGAAGAGAATCTGTACGACAAGGCCTTCGTGGCGGAGCGTACTGAAGGCTTCGATGAGTACCGTAAAATTGTGGAGGGCTACACGCCTGAATCCGTGGAGGAGATAACCGGCCTGAAGGCTGCTGATATCCGCACGGCGGCACGTATGTACGCGAATGCAAAAACGGCGACCATCCTGTGGGGCATGGGTGTTACCCAGTTCTATCAGGGCGTGGAAACCGTGCGCTCGCTGACCAGCCTTGCGCTGATGACCGGTAACCTTGGCAAGGCCAACGTCGGCGTTAACCCGGTGCGCGGCCAGAACAACGTTCAGGGTGCCTGCGATATGGGCGCGCTGCCGGATACCTATCCGGGCTACCAGTACGTGAAGGACGAAAAGAGCCGCGAGAAGTTCGCCAAAGCCTGGGGCGTGCCGTCATTACCGGCGCACACGGGTTACCGTATCAGTGAGATCCCTCACCGCGTTGCGCACGGCGAAGTGCATGCGGCCTATATTATGGGTGAGGATCCGCTGCAAACGGATGCGGAACTTTCAGCGGTTCGTCAGGCGTTTGCCGATATGGAGCTGGTCATCGTGCAGGATATCTTCATGACCAAAACCGCGGCGGCCGCCGATGTGATTTTGCCGTCCACCTCCTGGGGTGAACATGAAGGTGTTTACACCGCCGCCGACCGCGGTTTCCAGCGCTTCTTTAAAGCGGTGGAGCCAAAGTGGGACCTGAAAACGGACTGGCAGATCATCAGCGAAATCGCCACCCGCATGGGTTACGAAATGCATTACAACAACACCCAGGAAATCTGGGACGAGTTGCGTAACCTTTGCCCGGACTTCTTTGGTGCGACCTACGAGAAGATGGGCGAGCTGGGGTATATCCAGTGGCCATGCCGCGATACCGATGAGTCGGACCAGGGGACTTCCTTCCTCTATGACGGCAAGTTCGACCGCGAAAACGGCCTGGGCCAGTTCTTCACCTGCGACTGGGCGCCGCCAGTCGATCGCATCACCGAAGAGTACCCAATGGTGCTGTCGACGGTGAGGGAAGTGGGCCATTACTCCTGCCGTTCGATGACCGGTAACTGCGCCGCGCTGGCAGCGCTGGCGGATGAGCCTGGCTATGCGCAGATTCATATCGACGATGCCGCTCGTCTGGGCATTGAGGATGAAGCGCTGATCTGGGTGCATTCGCGCAAAGGGAAAGTCATTACGCGTGCAAACGTGAGTGAACGCCCTAATAAAGGCGCGGTGTACATGACCTACCAGTGGTGGATCGGTGCCTGTAACGAGCTGGTGACGGAAAACCTCAGCCCGATTACCAAAACGCCGGAGTATAAGTACTGCGCCGTGCGTGTAGAAAAGATTGCCGATCAGCGGGCAGCAGAGCAGTACGTGATTGATGAGTACAGCAAGCTGAAGGCCAGCCTGCGCGAAAGCGCAGCGGGCTGATAGTACCAAACGGCCCCGGTGAGCCATCATCAGGGCCGTTATCCCCTTCACAACGCCTCCCCGGCACGTCATGCGATCCCTGTTATCGTCAAACAATAAATAACCGTGAGCAATATACTCACTCCCTTCCATACTTATGCCATCTGGCAAATTTTTGCTTACACGCACTGGATCTCTGCCGCTCCGGGAGAAATAAAATGAAGTTGCCTTTCAAGCCTCACATTCTCACCCTGCTTTGCAGCGCCGGTATTCTTGCGGCTTCAGGTGTGCTTTATGTCAAAAGCCGTGCGCCCGAGACGGTGACACCGGCACCAGCCACGACGGCTCAGCCTGCCACGCAGCCCGTGACGACACCGGCTCCAACGACGGTGCCAGCGCCAGCAGCGCCCGCTTATACTACCGCGCAGCTCGACCAGTGGGTTGCCCCTGTCGCCCTTTATCCTGACGCCCTTCTTTCCCAGGTGCTCATGGCTTCGACCTATCCGGCAAACGTGGTTCAGGCGGTGCAGTGGTCGCAGGATAACCCCACTCTGCAAGGGGATGCGGCTATTCAGGCTGTGTCGAACCAGCCCTGGGATCCCAGCGTTAAATCACTGGTGGCCTTCCCGCAGCTGATGGCGCTGCTCGGTGAAAACCCGCAGTGGGTGCAGAATCTTGGCGATGCGTTTTTAGCGCAGCCGCAGGACGTGATGGATTCGGTGCAGAAATTACGTGCGCTGGCCCAGCAGACCGGCTCGCTGAAATCGACGCCTGAACAGAAGGTTACCAGCACTCCGGTGGTGGTGAATCAGACGAACAACGTCAACACCACCGCTCAGAAAAGCAGCGCGCCAGCCCCGGCTGCCACGGCCAGCAGCGCTCCGGCACCGCAGGTCATTACTATCGAGCCGGCTAATCCGCAGGTGGTTTACGTCCCAAATTACAACCCATCAACGGTTTATGGCAGCTGGCCGAACACCAGCTATCCGCCAGTTTACCTGCCGCCGCCTCCGGGGGAGCAGTTCACCGACAGCCTGGTCCGCGGCTTTGGCTACAGCCTTGGCGTCGCCACCACCTACGCCCTGTTCAGCAGCATCGACTGGCACGACGACGATGATTACCATCATCACCATGATGATGACGACTACCACCATCACGACGGTAACTACAACAGCGGCAATAACATCAACGTTAACGTCAATAATTACAACCGGATAACCGGTGGCCACCTGACGGATAACGGCGGGCCGGTTCACTGGCAGCACAACCCTGCCTTCCGGGACGGCGTGCCTTACCAGAACGGTGCCGTTGCTCAGCGCTACCATCAGACTAACGTCGCGGGCGGCCTGAGCGCCACGCAGCACGGGCCAGTGACGCGGGACAGCCAGCGTCAGGCCGCAATGCAGCAGCTTCAGCACAGCACCGGCCTTAACCCGCAGGGTAAAAGCCTTTCCAACGTTTCCCGCGACGTGCAGCGCGATAATGCCTCAAAACAACTCAGCCAGATTGCCCAGCGTAATAACTACCGGGGCTATGATTCCGGTAGCCAGGATGCCCGTCGTGAAGCGGCGCGCAATCAGCTGAAAAACCCAACCGCGACGCAGCAGCAGCATCGTGAGGCGGTGAAGAATCAGGTTAAAAATCCGACCGCGGCGCAGCAGCAGCATCGTGATGCGGTGAAAAACCAGGTGAAACACCCGACGCAGCAACAGCAGCAGCATCGTGAGTCTGTGAGGAACCATGTCGCCAGCGCCACGCCTGAGCAGCGTCAGCAGCACATCAACTCCTTCCGCAGCAATGCGCTAAGCGGCAACGACAGCCGATCGCCGTCCTGGCAGGCCCAGCACCAGCGCGGGACGCAAAGCCTGCAGCACGCCAGCTTTAGCGGTCAGAATCGGGCCGCGGTGCGCGAGCGAGCGCCAGAACATCGCGAATTTCATCGCCGTTAAGAAGGGAAAGGATAATGAAAAAGTTTCTGTCTTTAAGCGCGCTTTCCCTGTTGATGCTTCCGCTTTTCGCCCAGGCACAACAGGCGTTTACCACGCCTGACCAGGCTTCTGTCGCGCTTCACGAGGCGATTAAAAAACAGGATCGAGCCGCGCTCATCTCATTACTGGGTGACAACTGGCAGCAGGTCCTGCCGCCAGAAGGGGTAGACCCGGCGGCGGTAGCCCGCTTCCTGCGCGACTGGGATCGGGGCCATCGTATTGAGCAGCAGGGCCACGTCGCGCATCTCAACGTCGGCAAAGAAGACTGGCAGCTGCCCCTGCCGATAGTCAAAACGGACAAAGGCTGGCATTTCAATATGCAGGGTGCGGCGGATGAAATCCTCACCCGCACGATTGGCCGCAATGAGCTGTCGGCTATCGAAGCCGCACATGCCTACGTCGCCGCGCAGCAGGATTATTATCAGCTTAACCAGGCCTACGCGCAGAAATTCCTGAGCAGCGAGGGCAAAAAAGACGGGCTCTACTGGCCTGTTTCTGCCGGGGAAGCCCCAAGCCCGTTAGGCCCGGCCTTCAGCCCTGAACAGCCGGGCATGGGCTACCACGGTTACCATTTCCGCATCCTGACCGCGCAGGGAGCCAAAGCCGAGGGTGGGGAAAAACAGTACCTGAAAGAGGGCAGGATGACCGACGGCTTCGCGATGATTGCCTGGCCGGTGACCTACGGAGAGACGGGCGTTGCCACCTTTATTGTCGATAGCCAGGACCAGGTTTATCAGGCTGACTTAGGCGAAGAGACGGCGAAGAAAGTGGAAGCTATCACCGCCTTTGACCCTGATGATAGCTGGCAGGTTGTGACGCAATAAGTCAGATCGAGTAGTTTCGAAGGGTGGATAAGCGAGAGTGCGCCCACCAAAAAAATCAGGGCGGGAGAAGCGCATGCTTGCCCGCCCTGCTTCACTTTTTATAGCCTTTAAGTATTTGCTTTATCCGAGTATTTCCCCAGCATCTCCCGTTCATAAGCGGCGGCTTTTTTCGCGTCGAACTTATGCTCCCACTTGGCGATAACCAGCACCGCCAGCGCGTTGCCCACCACGTTAAGCGCGGTACGCGCCATATCGAGGATGCGGTCCACGCCCGCGATAAAGGCCAGACCTTCCAGCGGAATGCCCACACTCCCCAGCGTAGCCAGCAGTACGACGAACGAGACGCCCGGCACGCCCGCAATGCCTTTTGACGTCACCATCAGCGTCAGCACCAGCAGAATTTCCTGCCCCAGGGACAGCTCGATGCCGTACAGCTGGGCGATGAAGATTGCCGCAATGCTCTGGTAAAGCGTTGAGCCATCGAGGTTAAAGGAGTAGCCGGTCGGCACCACGAAGCTGGTGATGGAGGCAGGCGCGCCGTAGGCTTCCATCTTTTCAATGATGCGTGGCAGCACGCTTTCTGAGCTGGCGGTGGAGTATGCCAGAATGAGTTCGTCTTTGAGAATCCGTATCAAAATGAGAATTCGCAGGCCGCACAGGCGCGCCACCGCGCCCAGCACCATCAGCGCGAAGAAGAGAATCGCGAAGTACACCAGCAGCACCAGCTTAAGCAGCGGCCACAGCGAAGCAAAACCAAAGTTAGCCACCGTCACCGAAATCAGCGCGAAGACGCCGATCGGGGCGTATCGCATCACCATGTGTGTCACTTTGAACATGGTTTCTGAGATAGAGCGGAACACCGTCACCAGCGGCTCCCGGTGCGCCGACGGCAGCGACGACAGGCCCAGGCCAAACAGCACCGAGAAGAAGATGATCGGCAGCATGTCGCCCTTCGCCATGGAGGCGATGATGTTAGTCGGCACCAGGGAAAGAATCGTCCCCATCAGGCCGTGGGCGTGGCTCTGTACATCCTGAGCGGTGTGTTCGTATTTCGAAATATCCACGCTGGCAAGCTGCGACATATCAATGCCGTGTCCCGGCTGGAACACGTTGGCAAGGGTAATCCCCAGGATGATGGCAACCGTCGTGATCGCTTCGAAATAAAGAATGGTTTTCGCACCGATTCGCCCAAGCTGTTTAGCGTCGCCCACGCCTGCAATCCCGACTATCAGGGTCGAGATAACGATCGGTACAACAATCATTTTGATCAGGTGAATAAAGATATCCCCTGCCGGAGAGAGCAGGTTGGTGATAAGCCATTCACGGCTGTCACTTTGATAATGCAGGACGCTTCCCAGCGCGATACCCAGCACTAACGCGAGCAAAATTTGCCAGGCGAGGCTGACCTTAGGTTGTTTCATAACGATTTTATTCCTCAATAAAACGCCGTTCCCACGCTGTAGACCTGTGAGAACGTCACAAACTGAAAGGGGTAAGACATACGTCAGGTATTACGAGGGGCTTTTTCAAGCGGCGTTATGAGTATCATTTGTACGGCGTGCTGCGCAACCCTGCAATTTCAGGGATATACACTGCAAATGACCACACAAACAGGACTTTAGATAAATCTTCTGCGCTAACCTGCTGTTATAAAATGTATTTATCTGTTTCATTTTCAATTTATTCGTGTTGTGAATTATTTCTCCAGAATCATCTGTTTGTTGGATATTTCGACAAATGAATTAATGCGTGATCTGTCGCCCAAAAAGTAAACAAAGCTGCTTAAGCCCCTACAATTAACGTTTGCGTGACATATTATTAACAACTTCAAGGAGAAAAAAAGCCATGACACAACTACACAAACACGCCATTCCCGCAAATATTGCGGAACACTGCCTGATAAATCCCGAACAATACCAGTCCATGTACCAGCAGTCGGTTCACGACCCGGACGCGTTCTGGGGCGAACAGGGGAAAATCCTCGACTGGATCAAACCCTACCAGAAGGTGAAAAACACCTCCTTCGCACCGGGAAACATCTCTATTCGCTGGTATGAAGACGGCACGCTGAACCTGGCCGCCAACTGCCTGGATCGCCACCTTAAAGAGCGCGGCGACCAGACGGCGATTATCTGGGAAGGCGATGACGCCACCCAGAGCAAAAACATTACCTACCGCGAGCTGCATCGCGATGTCTGCCGTTTTGCCAATACCCTGGTAGAGCTGGGCATCAGGAAAGGCGACGTGGTAGCGATTTATATGCCGATGGTGCCGGAAGCCGCCGTGGCGATGCTCGCCTGCGCGCGAATCGGCGCCGTGCATTCCGTTATCTTCGGCGGATTCTCCCCGGAGGCCGTGGCGGGACGTATTATCGACTCCAGCTCACGCCTGGTTATTACTGCCGATGAGGGCATCCGTGCCGGTCGCTCTATTCCGCTGAAAAAGAACGTTGATGACGCGCTGAAAAACCCGAATGTGAAAACCGTCGAGCACGTCGTGGTGCTCAAGCGTACCGGCGGCAGCGTCGAATGGCATGAGGGCCGCGACCTGTGGTGGAACGAACTGGTAGAGAAAGCGAGTGCTCACCACCAGCCGGTAGAAATGAACGCGGAGGACCCGCTGTTTATCCTCTACACCTCTGGTTCGACCGGCAAGCCGAAGGGCGTGCTGCACACCACCGGCGGCTATCTGGTCTATGCGGCCACCACCTTCAAATACGTCTTTGACTACCATCCGGGCGACGTTTACTGGTGTACCGCCGACGTGGGCTGGGTCACCGGGCACAGCTATCTGCTGTATGGCCCGCTCGCCTGCGGTGCCGTCACGCTGATGTTTGAAGGCGTGCCGAACTGGCCTGCCCCGAACCGCATGGCGCAGGTGGTCGACAAGCATAAGGTGAATATCCTCTATACCGCACCAACCGCCATCCGCGCGCTGATGGCCGAAGGGGATAAAGCCATTGAAGGGACCGACCGTTCAACGCTGCGGATCCTCGGCTCCGTCGGTGAGCCGATCAACCCGGAAGCGTGGGAGTGGTACTGGAAGAAAATCGGTAACGAAAAATGCCCGGTGATGGACACCTGGTGGCAGACCGAAACCGGCGGCTTTATGATCACCCCGCTGCCGGGCGCCACGGAGCTGAAAGCCGGGTCTGCTTCGCGGCCATTCTTCGGCGTGCAGCCCGCGCTGGTAGACAATGAAGGCAATCCGCAGCAGGGCGCAACCGAGGGCAACCTGGTGATTACTGACTCCTGGCCCGGCCAGGCGCGTACCCTGTTTGGCGATCATGAACGCTTCGAGCAGACCTACTTCTCCACCTTCAAAAATATGTATTTTAGCGGTGATGGTGCCCGTCGCGACGAAGACGGCTATTTCTGGATAACTGGCCGCGTGGACGACGTGTTAAACGTCTCCGGGCACCGTCTGGGAACGGCAGAAATCGAATCCGCGCTGGTATCGCATCCGAAGGTTGCCGAAGCCGCCGTCGTTGGCATCCCGCACAATATCAAAGGCCAGGCGATTTATGCCTACGTCACGCTAAACCACGGCGAAGAGCCGACGCCGGAGCTGTATACCGAAGTGCGCAACTGGGTACGTAAGGAAATAGGCCCGCTTGCCACGCCGGATATTCTGCACTGGACCGACTCGCTGCCGAAAACCCGCTCCGGCAAGATTATGCGCCGCATTCTGCGCAAAATTGCCGCCGGAGATACCAGCAACCTTGGCGATACCTCAACGCTTGCCGATCCGGGCGTCGTTGAAAAGCTGCTGGAAGAGAAACAAGCCTTAACCATGCCTTCATAACCACTCTGTAGTTGATCCGCCCTCTCATCTGACGCTGTAGGGCGGATAAGCGAAGCGTCATCCGCCACTTTCTTGCGCGGATGGCGCTTCGCTTATCCACCCTGCGGCTTTCTGCAGGTGAGGAGGGACATAAAAATAACCCTACCTCTGGAGACTCTGTGATGAATGACCTCATTTATCAACGGATAGAAGAAAGTGCGCATTTCAGGGAGCTGGTCGCTAAAAGGCAACGGTTTGCCACCATCCTGTCACTGATTATGCTGGTGATTTACGTTGGATTTATCCTGCTGATTGCTTTCGCCCCCGGCTGGCTGGGCACGCCTCTGCACGCCGGGACTACCGTCACCAGAGGCATTCCGATCGGGATCGGGGTGATTATTATTTCTTTTGTGCTGACGGCGGTTTACGTCTGGCGGGCCAACGGCGAATTTGACCGTCTGACCCATGACGTCATACGCGAGGTGGATGTCCTGCGCGAGGTAAAAGCATCATGAAGCGTCTTCTTACCGCCCTTACGGCTCCCCTCCTTGCCCTGCCCGTTACCGTGCTGGCCGCCGACGCCATTACCGGCGACGTGCAGCGCCAGCCGACCAACTGGCAGGCGATTATCATGTTCGTTATTTTCGTCGCCCTGACGCTCTACATCACCTACTGGGCCTCGAAAAAGACCCGTTCGCGCAGCGATTATTACACTGCGGGCGGCAATATTACCGGCTTCCAGAACGGGCTGGCGATAGCGGGCGACTTTATGTCGGCGGCGTCGTTCCTCGGCATTTCCGCGCTGGTGTATACCTCCGGCTACGACGGCCTGATCTACTCGCTGGGCTTCCTGGTCGGCTGGCCGATCATTCTGTTCCTGATTGCCGAACGCCTGCGAAATCTTGGGCGTTACACCTTTGCCGATGTCGCATCGTACCGCCTTAAACAGGGGCCGATTCGTACGCTTTCCGCCTGCGGTTCACTGGTTGTTGTCGCGCTGTATCTCATCGCGCAGATGGTCGGGGCCGGTAAGCTTATCGAGCTGCTGTTTGGCCTGAACTACCACGTTGCCGTGGTGCTGGTAGGCGTGCTGATGGTGATGTACGTGCTGTTTGGCGGCATGCTCGCCACCACCTGGGTACAGATTATCAAAGCCGTTCTGCTGCTGTTCGGCGCGAGCTTCATGGCCTTTATGGTGATGAAGCACGTCGGCTTCAGCTTTAACAATCTCTTCGCCGAGGCGATGGCGGTGCATCCGAAAGGTGAGGCCATCATGAGCCCCGGCGGGCTGGTGAAAGATCCGATTTCTGCCCTGTCCCTGGGCCTTGGCCTGATGTTCGGTACGGCCGGTCTGCCGCACATTCTGATGCGCTTCTTCACGGTCAGCGATGCCCGCGAGGCGCGTAAAAGCGTGCTCTACGCCACCGGTTTTATGGGTTACTTCTACATTCTGACCTTTATCATCGGCTTTGGCGCGATCATGCTGGTCGGTGCGAATCCGGCGTTTAAAGACGCGGCGGGCGCGCTTATCGGCGGTAACAACATGGCGGCAGTTCACCTTGCGGACGCGGTGGGCGGAAACCTGTTCCTCGGCTTTATCTCTGCGGTCGCCTTCGCCACGATTCTGGCGGTGGTAGCAGGGCTGACGCTGGCGGGCGCTTCTGCGGTTTCCCACGACCTGTACGCCAACGTGTTCCGCAAAGGGGCTTCCGAGCGCGACGAAATTCGCGTCTCGAAAATCACCGTGCTGATCCTCGGCGTGGTCGCCATTGCGCTGGGCATTCTGTTCGAGAAGCAGAACATCGCCTTCATGGTGGGGCTGGCCTTCTCCATCGCCGCGAGCTGTAACTTCCCGATTATCCTGCTGTCCATGTACTGGTCGAAGCTGACCACGCGCGGCGCGATGATTGGCGGCTGGCTCGGCCTGCTGACGGCGGTGATTCTGATGATCCTCGGCCCGACGGTATGGGTGCAGGTTCTGGGCCACGCGACGGCTATCTTCCCGTACGAATACCCGGCGCTGTTCTCGATTCTGGTGGCGTTTGTGGGGATTTGGGTCTTCTCGGCGACCGATAACAGCCCGGAAGGCAATCTGGAACGCGAGAAGTTCCGCGCCCAGTTCATCCGTTCCCAGACCGGGATCGGCATTGAACAGGGCCGCGCTCACTAAGCTCTCTATCCCGGCGCGCTCTGCGCCGGGTTCTTTAAAACATCAGCCAGCCAATCACCGGCGCGCCAACCACCATCACGACCCCGGACAGCATCATCACCAGGCTGGCAACCACGCCCTCTTCCGGCCCAATTTCATAGGAGCGCGCGGTCCCGGCACCGTGAGAAGCCGCCCCAAACCCCGCACCTTTCGCCATCCCGGCACGAATGGAAAGACGCAGAAACAGGACGTCCCCCACCGCCATACCAAACACCCCGGTGATCACTACGAAGAGCGCCACCAGCTCCGGCTGCGCGCCGATGGGCTTTGCCGCCGCCAGCGCGAAAGGCGTAGTGATGGAGCGAACGGCAAGGCTGCGCTGGATAACTTCAGAGAGCGTAAACAGGCGCGCCAGCCAGACCGAACTGGTGACGGCGACCACCGTGGCGGTGACCACGCCCGCGGTCAGGGACATCCAGTGACGCTTAATAACGTGAAGATTGTCATAGACCGGCACCGCGAAGGCGATAGTGGCCGGGCCGAGCAGCCACATCAGCCAGCGCGACTCCCCCATGTAATTCTGGTATGAGATATGCGCCACAATCAGCATCAGCACCAGCAGCAGCGGCGTGAGGACCAGCGGCATCAGGGGTAATTTATGAAAGCGACGGTAGAGCTTTTTATTGGCGTAGTAGAGCACCAGCGTGATAACCAGGCACAGCACGCTCAGCTGGAATTTATTCACCGCGAGCCTGCCTGCGGGCTTCACGGGCCAGCTCAAAGCGATAGACCTTATCCACCACCAGCGCGGTCAGCCCCAGTACCAGCAGGGTGCTGATGGCAATGACCAGAAATATCCGCCAGCCGTCCACCATCAGCAGCTGCAGGTAATTGACCACCGCGACCACCGCGGGCACAAAAAAGAGCAGCATTTCGGCCAGCAGCCAGCGCGACCCTTCGCGCACCCACTTCAGCGGCACAACCCGGCAGATAATGAGCATCAGCAGCAATAACATGCCGACGATATTGGCAGGAAGCGGCAGATGCCAGCGGTCAACGGCCCACTGGGCGAGGATAAATAAGCCCGCATACAGGGCGACCTGGACGGGCACCTGAATGCGGTTAACAACTGAAGGCGTAAAACGTCTTAACGCCACGGCCATGGTTATACAACTCCGCGATAAACGAGAGCCGCATTATAGGAGGGCCGCAGCGCCAAAAATAATGAATTAAAAGCATTGCACCTATAGTGGTGCGGAATAGTTGCTGTGGCCGTAGGCGGAGGGGCTGCCCTCGTGAACGGCGTTAAACACCACCCCATCCAGCGTGATATTGCACTTTGAAAAGCGGCTCAGCGCAATATCCAGATCCCTGAGGTTATTGGTTTTATAACGCAGCACCAGCAGCGCCAGGCCAACGTGCTGCGCGACGATAGCCGCATCGGTAATGGGCAAAATGGGCGGCGTATCGATTATCACGTAGTCGTACTGCTGCTGCGCCCACGTCAGCATCGGCAGAAAGTGCTGGCTCATCAAAAGCTCCGACGAGTGCGCCGAGCTTTCCCCGGTCGAGATAAAATCCAGCCCCGGATGGCCGGTAGTCTGAATGGCCTCAGCGGCGTCGAGCCTGCCCTTCAGGATGTCCGCCACGCCCTGGGTTTTACGCATGCCAAGCAGCTCGTGCAGGTATCCACGGCGAAGATCGGCGTCAATCAGCAGAATGCTTTTTCCCGCGTCCGCCATCACCGCAGCCAGATTGCTGCTGATAAATGTTTTTCCCACGCCGGAGGTGGCGCTGGAAATCATGATGATGTTTTTGTTCTGCTTGTGCACCAGTGAGATAAAAATGCCGGTACGCAGGCTGCGCAGCGCTTCGATAGCCAGATCTTCCGGGTGCGCTTTGCTCAGCCAGTCTTCCCGGCCAGGATGCTGGTTATTTTTCAGGTGTCGGGTTTTGGCATACAGCCACTTGCTCAGCGGCACGGACCCCAGCACGCTGACGCCCCGCTTCTCAATGAGCTTCGTATCATCAAGGGGGCCGCGCAGGATATGCATCAGCATAGACCAGCCGCAGGACACCACGAGTCCGAACAGGCCCCCGAGCACCAGAATCAGCCCCTTCTTGCTGCCGACGGGAAGCGGATCGCTGACCGCTTCATCAACAATCCTGACGTTCGCTACCGTGCTGGCCTTCGCAATGCTCAACTCCTGCTGTTTGGACAGCAGCTGCATATAGATTTCCTGCTCTGCTTCCACATCGCGCTTTATGCTGACGTAGTCCTGCTGCGTTTTAGGGATGGTGGCGATCTGCTGGTTTAGTTCACGCTTCTCTTTTTCAAGCAGGGCATCTTTTTCCATCAGCGAGCGGTAGAGCGGATGACCTTTGGTGTAATGCTTAGAAAGCTCGATTCTGGCAAGCTGCAGCTCATTTTGCTGCGCCTGAAGGGTGACCAGCGACTCGAGGATATTTTTCGCCTCAAGGGGCAAATCCACCGAGCCGTTAACCTGCATAAACCGATGCAGCTTCTGGTCAGCCTGACGCAGCCGCTGCTGGGTGCCGGGAAGTAAATTATTCACGAACTCAAGGCTTTTGGAGGTTTCTTCGGCCTTGCGCGCAATATTATCCTTCATGTAATTCTGGCTGATACTGTTGAGGATGCGCATATTGTTCCGCTTGTCGAAGCCGGAAAAGGTGACGCTCAGCAGACCGCTCTCTTTGCCCTGCTCGGCGGCATTCAGGTGCTTAAGCAGATCGCGGGTGACATTAAACCGCGAATGCTCGATCAGGTTAAATTTTGTCCCGGCAGGAGCAGCAATGCTCGCAACATTAATTTTTATGCCGTTTGCGCTTACCGGCTGATTTGTTTTGCCCACCAGCGGCTCGGCTCCGGCGAAGCTCAGTTTATAGCTGTCCGGGGACGTGACGGTAAGCGTCCAGGCTTCATCTTCATATTCCGGTGGAACATCAAACTGAACAACGCGGACGCTTTTTTCGGTCGTATCCTGAAATAAATCCAGTAACGCCCCAATTACCGGCACCTGTTTCTGCGTGACTTCAATCTGCAACCCTAAATCAGCAATCGTTTGATTTAGGACGCGCCGGGAAGTCAGAATGCCAATTTCCGTTGGGGTAGAAGATGCATTCATATCAAAGGGGCTGAGGAATTTACCGATCAGACTGTTGGCGCTATTTTTTTCAACCTGGATTAAGACGCTGGCGCTATATACCGGCTTCTGCGTAGTGGTATATAAAAAGGCAAGCAGTAAAAATGCCAGCGTTGTAAAGATGATTTTATATTTATTTGCATAAAACAGCGCCAGCAGGCTCAGGAGATCGATTTCCTCATCCCGGCTCATTAAGGTTTGCAGATTCTTTTCCAGGTTCATTAATGTTCATCCGTGACGTTTCAAGGGCCTAATGCTTTTCCCCAGGCATTAGCGGCATAGCTAATTGTTTGATAGATAATTTGATAATACTCTCTGCTTTTTTGATAAGGGTCCGGAATATCATTCCGGCCCGCCATCTGGCTGAACAGCAAAGACCTGCCGCTTAGCTGCGGATAAAGCTGCTTGATAAGCCGCAGGTGGCCGCTTTCCATGGCCAGTATCAAATCGTGCTGGAGAGCCGATTCGAGCGTGAATTTCTCCGCCCGGTGATCCGCTATATCCATGCCGTTCTCGCGGGCAACGGAACTCATAACGGCATCCACCGGCATATCTGGCCGCGCCTCAAGCCCGACCGAATTGACAACGATTCCGGGGAGCAGGGATCGCAAAAGTCGTTCCCCCATCGGGGAACGGCAGATATTCCCCATGCAGACAACCAGCACTGACTTTATCACCCGCCCCCCCAGTTCCTGATAAGCCTTGCCGCCTCGGTCATGTCTTTCACGCCGCTGATTGTCGGCACCAGCTGGGCAATGACGCGGTTCCAGCGGGCAACCGGAGCAGTGGTGACATAGACGATGTCATAAGGCTCAAGCTCGAAACCCGTCCCCAGCACAAGGGCGCTGGCGTCACTGGCATCCAGCTGGTAGATAGCGGCAATTTTATTCTCTTCTGCTTTGGTTTTCTGAGCGCGAATGACGAAAATACCTGTGGCATCCGAAGTTGACTGATTTATCCCTTGCGCATGGCCCAGCGCCTCGGTAAGGGTCATGCCGCTGCTGTCCATTTTCAGCACCGTTTGTTTATTTACTTCACCCATGACAAAAATTTTCAGATCGTCATTGCGGGGAATATAAAGAACGTCCCCCGCCAGCAATAAGCGGTTTTGCATCAGGTCGCCGGATTTAAGCAGCGCTTTCATTGAAAGCGTCTCTTTATTGCCTTTATGGATCAGTACGGCATTATTCCAGTCGGCGGCTTCCGTCAGCCCACCGGCCTGGTTAAGGGCATCAATGATCGTTAAGGGGACGTTGGTAATGGGCTGCTGGCCGCTTTTTACCACCTCACCTGTGATATAGGCTTTTTGGGAGTGGAAGCTGGCAATGCTGACATCAACCTGCGGGGATTCAATCCAGGGCGCAAGCTTAGTGGTTAATACCTGCCTTACCTGTTCTAATGTTTTCCCCTGCACCTTAATTTTACCCGCGTAGGGATAGAAAATGGTGCCGTCGGCCTGCACCCAGTTTCCCGAATCGCTGGCGCTGCGGTACTGCCCGGCGGGCGTCGTCAGTTCGGGATGATCCCACACCGTAACCGTTAGAATATCGCCCACGCCTATACGATAGACATATGCCTGCACCTGCTTGTCCAGCGAACTATTATTTTGCGGGGTGGCTTTCACCGTGGAAAGAGAGGCAACAAGCTGAGGAGTAATAGCATATACGCTAAATAAATCTTCGATATTAGCCTGCGCGTCTGCGGCGTTAACTTTCGCTTTTCCGGAGACATCCAGATGTGTTCCTGGAGAAAATGAACATCCAGAAACAATGAGCATCCCCAATAAAAGGAACAGATGCGCAGGCGCTATTTTATCCATTACCACCACACTCAGAGTCGTCCATAAACAAAAATATAATTGCCATTCGCAAATAAAATATATGGCATCCCGCCAGTTCGTGAATATCATATAAAAAACCACACCTGTCAATGCAGCTTGCGGCTCCCCCCGCCTAAAATAGGAAAACACCCAGGATTATTTACATATGAATAAATTATATTACAACGCTTAATGTGTATATTAATCATTACTTAATAAATATATTTAATAACTTCCCCCTTACGCACGGGATTAATTTCCTTAAGACACTGCAAAGAATAGACATTATGAATTAGAATGAAGACAGGCATAGACATAGGGAATGACCATGGATATCAGAACGCTTCGCTACTTTGTAGAAGTCGTCCGCCAGCAGAGTTTTACCCGCGCAGCGGAAAAGATGTTTGTCACCCAGCCCACCATCAGCAAAATGCTGCGCAACCTGGAAGACGAGCTGGGCTGTACCCTGCTGATCCGCGACGGCCGCAAGCTGCTGCTCACCGATACGGGACAGGTGGTGTTTCAGCGTGGCCTGGCGATTCTGGCAGAGTTTCGCCAGCTGGAAGCCGAACTGGGCGACATCAACCATCTGAATAAGGGCGTGCTGCGGCTGGGTATTCCGCCGATGGTGGGTATGCTGATGACCGGGCCCATCGGCCTGTATCGCCAGCGCTACCCCGGCGTAGAGCTGAAAATTTCTGAATTTGGCGGCCTGACGGTGCAGCAGGCGGTGATAAACGGCGAGCTGGATTTAGCCATGACGGCGTTCCCCACCGAAGACGAAAACCTATTCTGCCGCCTGCCGCTCTTTCGCCACCGCCTGTGCGTGCTGGTGCCCCGCTCCGGCCAGTGGATGTCGCGCACCAGCGTCGATCCGGGTGAGCTTGCCGCCCACCCGCTGCTGATTTACAACGAAGACTTTGCCCTCAGCCGCCAGCTAATCCAGCTCTTTCAGGAGCACGGATTTACGCCGCAAATTGCCGTACGCAGCGGGCAGTGGGATTTTCTTGCGTCGATGGTGCAGGCGGGCATCGGCATCGCTATTCTGCCGGAGCCGATCTGCGAAAAACTGGATAAATCCACGCTGATGTGGCTGCCGTTAAACAGCCAGTTAAGCTGGCAGTTAGAGATGATCTGGCGGGAGGGTGTTTATATCTCCCAGAGCGCACAGGCGTGGATTGCCTGCTGCAAAGAGTTCTGGCCGACGGTTGAAAACTAGCGGCTGGTGGATGACGCTGGTGATTAACCACTCTACGGTCAGGTTAGCACCAGCGTCGCTTGCGGATTAATGCTGCTCGACTAACAGCGCCTCCAGCAAATCCAGGTCGTGCAGCAGCTTCATCAGCGTGTCATTGCTGATTTTTTGCGTCGCGCGCAGATGATAAAGCTCGGCACGTTCTGAGCGTAAAGCCGCCAGTCGGAAGCGCCGCTCGAGGTTCTCTTCCAGCACGCTGCTCTCCACGTCGTTGCGCCCGTCGGCACGGCGGCGCAGATTCCCGATGACCCGCGAACTCACCTCTTTGAGCAGCTGATCGTCGATATTCTCTTTGGTGTCCGCCGCCAGCCGCTCTTCCATCTTCTGGATCGCGACAATCGCCACCTCCGCCGTTGCCGAGCGGGCCAGCCGCTCCTCCGTACGGGCGACCGCTTTGTCCGGCACATCTACGTTACGCAGCAGGATCGGCAGCATCACCACGCCCACCAGCAGCGAGAAGAGAATGACCCCCGCAGACAGGAATATCAGCTCATAGCGCGCCGGGAAGGGTGAGCCATCCCCCAACAGCAGCGGAATAGAGAGCACGCCCGCAAGGGTTATCGCCCCTCGCACGCCCGCGAAAGAGGCGATGGCCAGCTCGCGCGTCGTATAGTTGCCAAACTCCAGCGGCCGCTTTTTCAGGAAGCGCAGGCTGAGGCGCTTCATCGACCACAGCCACAGGAAGCGCACGCCAATCAGCGCGATGTAAATCAGCCCGATATCCAGGAACAGCATCCACAGCTCCACGTTTGGATCGGCGTTTGCCGCAGCGACGGAGGTTTCGAGAATGCCCGGCAGCTGTAGTCCCAGCAGCAGGAAGACCATGCCGTTGAAGACAAACTCCAGCATCGCCCAGACGCTGTTAGCACGCAGGCGCATCGCCAGCGGCGCGCTGCGCAGCACGCCGGAACGGGTAATGGTCATCCCCGCCGCCACGGCAGCCAGAATGCCCGACACGCCGATGTGCTCGGCAATCAGATAGGAGGCGAACGGCAGCAGAAGCAGCAGCAGGATTTGCGTGGCGGGCTCATCGCCGCTCCAGCGGCTCATCAGGCGCAGTGATTTACCGTACAGCCAGCTCACCGCAATGCCCGCCAGCAGGCCGCCGATGGCAACCTTAAAGAACTCGAGCGTTGCGCCACCCACGGTGAATACCATGGTGCCAACCGCAACGGCGACGGCCATCTTCAGCGAGACCAGGCCAGAGGCGTCGTTCATCAGCGCCTCGCCCTGCAATATCCCCATGATTTTCTTTGGGATACGCCCTTCGCCGACAATGCCCGACAGCGCCACGGCATCCGTTGGCGACAGCACCGCCGCCAGCGCAAAGGCCGGGATCAGCGGAATGCCCGGTACGAGGTAGTAAATCAGGAAGCCAATGCCGACCACGGTGACCAGCACCAGTACCAGCGCCAGGCCGATTATTTCCCGCCCGTGGTTCAGAAACTCGTGGGTTGGCGTCTTCCAGCCGTCCGCAAACAGCAGCGGCGGAATGAACAGCACGAGGAACAGCTCGGGGTTGAAATCGACGTGCAAACCGAAGTGGGGCCAGGCCAGTACCGCACCAATGGCGATTTGCATTAACGGCAGCGGGATCTGGAACGGCAGCATACGCGTCGCGACCCCGGAGAGTGAAACCACAAGGGTCATGATGAGAATGGTAAAGAAAATTTCCATGCTTTCCTTCAGTTCGGTGTGTTGTGAAGCCCTTTTTTCAGGAGGTTGCTCCCATAATAGAACAACTTTCTACACCGGAAGGAAACAGGAAATGCCTTGAAGGAAAAGAAGCGTGCGGGTTACAGGACGTAACCCGCAAGAGATAAGAGCTAGATTGCCCAGCCGCCCGCGTAGAACGCTACCAGCGCAATCGCGATTACTACCGTGCCGATGTTCAGCTTGCGCCATTCACCGGAGACCAGACGGCCAATCACCAGCGTGGCGAAGCCGATCATGATGCCGGTAACGATGTTACAGGTCAGCACGATGAACACCGCGGTGATCAGGCCAGCCATCGCATCCACAAAGTCAGCAAAGTCGATTTTCGCCACGTTGCTCAGCATCAGCAGGCCGACGTACATCAGCGCAGGCGCGGTTGCGTAGGCAGGCACCAGGTATGACAGGGGGGAGAGGAACAGGATCAGCAGGAACAGCACGCCAACGGTGATGGCCGTCAGGCCCGTTTTGCCGCCCGCTGCCGTACCCGCCGCGGACTCAATGTAAACCGCCGCAGGGGCTGCGCCCACAAGGCCGGAGAACACGCTGCTCAGGGAGTCGGTGGTCAGCGCTTTGCCGCCGTCAATGATCTGCCCGTCTTTATCCAGCAGGTTCGCCTGACCGGCTACCGCGCGGATAGTCCCGGTGGCATCGAACACCGCCGTCATCACCAGCGCCAGTACGCTCGGCAGTACGACGGGATTCAGCGCGCCCATAATATCCAGGCTGCCGATCAGCGAATGGCCGGACTCATCTTTCAGCGACGGCATGGCGAAAATGCCGGAGAAGTGCACGGTTGGATCGAAGATCAGGCCAACGACGGAAACGCCGATAATGGTCAGCAGAATGCCGCCGGGGACTTTTAATTTCTCAAGGCCGATAATAACGGCCAGGCCAATCAGCGACATGATCACCGGGAAGCTGGCGAAGTTGCCCAGGGCAACCGGCAGGCCTTCCAGCGGGTTCTTAACCACCAGGCCCACGCCGTTGGCGGCAATCAGCAGCAGGAACAGGCCGATACCGATGCCGGTGCCGTGCGCCACGCCCATCGGCAGGTTGCGCAAAATCCAGCTGCGGATGCCGGTGGCGGAGATAATGGTAAACAGCACGCCCATCAGGAACACCGCGCCTAAGGCAACGGGAACGCTGATGTGCTGGCCGAGCACCAGGCTAAACGCGGTAAAGGCGGTCAGCGAGATGGCACAGCCGATAGCCAGCGGCAGGTTCGCCCACAGGCCCATAACCAGCGAGCCAACGCCCGCGACCAGACAGGTTGCCACAAAGACCGCTGCCGGCGGGAAACCCGCTTTGCCCAGCATGCCCGGTACAACAATGACGGAATAGACCATCGCGAGGAAGGTAGTCAGCCCGGCCACGACTTCCTGACGAACGGTGCTGCCACGTGCAGATATTTTGAACCAGGCGTCAAGACCGCCGGTCGCACGCGGTGAAGGAGTAGACATAGTGAAAAATCCCCTGAGATTTTTATGATTACGTTGTTACACGTGACGGACTTCCCGCTGCCGATTAAACATCTAATCCCTGGCCGTGATTGCGACAAAATGGGGCGTCGCAAAATAGCAAACGTTTAACTCCACGTGTAAAAACTGTGCGTCAAATTGAAGGCAAACGATTATCCGGTCTTCTTGAGTGGATTTTCAACCGAACTTTCTCGCTTTTTGCTGAAAATCGCGCTGGGCGAACAAATTATCGCCACGTCGTGCGCAAACGATATCGTCGATGCGCAATTTCGCAACAATACTGCAAGATACCGATAATGTTTTTCACTGACTCATAGGATTTCTGAATAGGTTAGCCGCCCGGGATGCCGAAGGGTCCGCCCTGGGTAATGGCACGTTGCCATGCCGGACGCTGCTGCGCATTTTTCAGCCATGCCTGGAGATTTGGCAGATCGTTAAGCCCCCCTCTTTCCAGCAGGGCGATAACCGGGAAAATCATCTGGATATCCGCCGCGCTGAAAGCCTGCCCGGCAAACCAGGGGGAAGTGCCGAGATAGTTTTCAATAAACCGGGCGTGCGTAAGGATCTGCTTATTAAGATAGGCCTTCTGCACGCCCTGCCCCAGCACATTACCTACCGGGCGCAGCAGCCAGGGCACGGGAGCCTTCCCAAGGCTGCTGAAGACCAGCTTCATCATCAAAAGCGGCATCAGCGATCCTTCGGCATAGTGCAGCCAGAAGCGGTATTGCAGCCTGTCCTGCGCGGCGATGGGCTTCAGGCGGCTTTCGGGATCGTAGGTCTCCTGGAGATATTCAAGAATGGCGCCGGACTCCACCAGCACATTGCCGTTGTCCTCCACCACCGGAGATTTGCCCAGCGGATGCACTTTTTTGAGCGACTCGGGCGCCAGCATGGTGGGTTCACGCTGGTAACGCACGATCTCGTAGGGCTGCTCAAGTTCTTCAAGCATCCACAGCACGCGCTGCGAGCGGGAGTTGTTCAGGTGATGGACGAGGATCATGGGCTAACCTTTTGTTTTCTGGGATGGGATAACTATAGGAAACGCTGCGTAAAACGGGGAATAAAAATCGCTCAAAAAACACACAATTTTTCTTGCTTACTCGCCAGCGGGTTCTACACTTAAGTTATCGGCGCAATCCGGAACCTCCTGAGAACCTGTAATTGAGGGGCGCTGACGTCGGGGGAAACCCTCCTTGCGAAAAGCGGGATAGATCGAAAGACAAAGACCGGGAACAAACTAAAGCGCCGAAGTCGGGCGCTTTAGTTTTGGGCTGAAATGTGGCGCAGCCCGGCTAAGCGCAGCGTCATCCGGCAATTCAAACCGGGCTTTATCCTAATCCTCCAGCAGGCGCGCGCCCGTTCCCTGCTCGCCCAGCCTGTCCCCCGGGTTACGCAAAGGACAGTCCGCGCCGGACAAACAGCCGCAGCCGATACAGCCGTCCAGCTCATCCCTTAATGCGGTTAGCGTATGAATCCGGCGATCCAGCTCCTCGCGCCACAGGGACGAAAGCTTCTTCCAGTCATTCTTATTGATGGAATGCCCGTCCGGCAACACGCCGAACGCTTCGCCAATCGTCGCCAGCGGAATGCCGATGCGCTGGGCAATTTTAATGATCGCCACTGTCCGCAGCACGTCGCGGGCGTAGCGCCGCTGGTTTCCGCTATTGCGCGAACTCTTGATCAGTCCCTTACTTTCGTAAAAGTGCAGCGCCGAAACGGCCACGCCGGTGCGCTTCGCCACTTCACCCGGTGACAGCAGGGATTTAAAACGGGGGGCTCTCTTTTCCAAAATGCGCTTTACCTCAAGTTAACTTGAGGAATTATACTCCCTGCCAGTTAACCCTGCTAATCGATAACGTTGATTAAGGAAGGCCCATGGCACACCAGGACATCATTTATACCCTGACTGAATGGATTGATGAGCATATCGACCAGCCGCTGAACATCGATGTGGTGGCGAAGAAATCGGGCTACTCCAAGTGGTATCTGCAAAGAATGTTCCGCGCCGTGATGCGCCAGACGCTGGGCGAGTACATTCGTCAGCGCCGCCTGCTGCTGGCCGCAAGAGAGCTGCGCTCCACCCAGCGGCCTATTTTTGATATCGCGATGGATTACGGCTACGTCTCCCAGCAAACCTTCTCACGCGTTTTCCGCCGGGAGTTTGACCGTACGCCGACGGACTACCGCCACCACGCCTGAACTATCGGGCGGGGCTGGTTGGCAGCGGGGTGTGCTGGCCTGCCAGCGCAAGCCAGTTAATAAAGTCATGCGGGGGCATCGCCTTTGCAAAGTGCCAGCCCTGGCAATACTGCACGCCGCGCGCCTGCAGCCAGTCAACCTGCTCCTGCGTTTCGACGCCTTCCGCAATGGTTTTCAGATCCAGACTGCGGGCCATATCAATAATATGTTCCGCAATGAGGTAGCAGGCCTTATCGGTGGTGAGATTATCGATAAAAGATTTATCAATCTTCAGGATATCCACGTTTAAAAACTGCAGATTATGCAGGTTGGAATAGCCCGTTCCGAAATCGTCGATGGCAATTTCAAACCCCGCCTGCCGGAAGGCCTGAATGACCGGCCTGGTTTTTGGCACGTCGATAAAGCCCCGCTCGGTTACCTCAACCTTTATCTGGTGGGCTTTCACGCCGTACTGCTCGATTTTCTCCTCCAGCACCGACACCAGGCGCGGGCAGTGGAAATCCGTGGCGGACAAATTAACGGATACGTAAAGCTCCGGATGAATCGCCAGAAATTCCCCAAGATCGTTGAACAGAGCGTCCACCACGTAATCCGAAATTCGCTGAATCAGCCCCTCCGCCTCGGCCAGCGGAATAAAGCTGGCGGGGCTAACGGACTGGCCGCTGTAATTTACCCAGCGCAGCAGGGCCTCTGCGCCGACGCATCTCCCTGACTGAATATCAATAATGGGCTGGTAGTGCAGCTTTAGCTGATTTTTCTCAATCGCGCGAATCAGCAGACGTCGGGGAGAATTAAGCTGCTGGCGAGTGCGCGACCACATCAGCAGAAGAATAATGCTGCAGATCACCCCCAGCGGCACGGTCAGCGTCAGCTGGTGAAACCACTCTTTATTGAAGCGCTCGCCGGACGTGGAGACGATGACCGCGATGGGCCGCCGCCGGGACTTTTCAACGGCGTAAACCCGATCATTATCCGTAAAGTATTTTTCGTTACCTAGAATAAACTGGTGCAAACGCTGCTTGTTTACCTGTTCGCTTAACGAGAAAAACTCTTTGGTGACAGTATCATAGACGCCATAATCCAGCGTGCGGTCATCTGACATGACGTCGGTGTAGGCCCGGGGATTAACCAGCGCAATATAATTCCCCCGCTGCATGTAAGTCATTTTATGGTCAGCAAAAAAGGGCGTGTCCAGATAATAGTAAATCGACACGTTTGGCTTACGGGTATAATTCGGTTTTGGCGCAGTGAACGGCACCGGAGGCTTATAAGCGGTGGAGCATAAAAATTCATTGCCCCTGCTGTAAATCACATCTTCGACATAAAGTTTGCTGCGCGCGATATCCAGCATTTTCTGCATATGCTTTGGGCTGCAAACCTGCCCGGAATACTGCCCTGCCTCCGCCTGTGCAGAAGCGACCTGCTGGATAACAAGCTCTGTTTTTTCGATCGCTAATTGCGCAAAAGAGCGTAGATGCTGCCTTGTCTCAGATGCAGCGCGAACGTGCGCAAAATACACAGCCAGCATAACGGGCAAAAACACCGTTAGCATCAGCCCCGCCGTCCGAAATATACGCAGGCTCATCCGTCTTGTCATGGTGGTCTCATGTCCCTGCTATTACCGCCCTTTACCCTTAACCGGAACACTCCCGCAATGTCTCGATTAAATTGCATGAATATTCATGCATAAGCAACAGGCGTTTTTTCCTTACTGACAAAGCTTAGAGCAAAATAAGTCGTTACGTAGCGACGCCCAGGAATAACCGGCGATAAGTTTTAGCTTACGGCGTAAAAATGGGCATTATTTTAATTAAACCAGCAGCGAATAAACCATTAACTGAAATTAGTCCGTATTCCCGGAATTTGATCCCAGCGGCAAAATGACGGCGGCAGGCCCGCCATCGGGTAAGCCACTGTTTAAGCAAAACGTGTGAAAAACGCACAGCGCTTCTGGCGATTAAAAAAGCAAATGTGATATAGTTCACAACTTCGCTGCAAGCGTAATTTTGTTTACATTTTCTGCAACCACTCATACTGACGGTTCTGTTCTGCTCTCTGGCGCACCTCATGATGCGACACCGTTACAGGTAATGAGTTTGCCTCTGAGGATCGGCTCCATGACTGCAATCACTACCGGCGTTTTACTTATGCGCTGGCCGTTAGTAAGTGCCGTGCTGATGTTTCTCGCCAGCACCCTGAATATTCAATTTCGAAAATCCGACTATGCGTTTTTAGCCGTCATCAGCAGCCTGCTGGGCATCGCCGCCGCGCTCTGGTTTGCCACCGGCCTGCTGGGCCTGACGTCGGCGGATTTCGCCGTGATGTGGTCGTCGTTTAAAGATGTGATGGTCGAGATTTCCAGCCACGCGCCGCCTGAATGGCCGATGGTGATGACCTGATAAGCCGCTCCGGCAGCCGCCGTCATTGCGTGCTGATCTAAGGCGAAGTATTGCAGTTTGACTAGAATGAATAGATGAAAGCTATGGAGTCAGCTCCATGAACGTCATCTCTCTTTCGCGGCTCGCCGTCACCTGCTTCGCCTGCCTTATCGCTTTTTTGTTAATTAACAGGGTCTCTGCCGCTGCCCCCGTAGAGGCTTTACCGCCACAGCCGGAACAATCGGATCTGGCAATCAGCGCGGACGCGATACTGCAGCCCTGGAAAGGTGATTTGCCCGGCATGCTCGACCGACGCGTCATCCGGGTTCTCACTACCTACAGCAAAACGTTTTACTTCCTTGATAGGGGCACCCAGCGCGGGCTTACCCACGACGCGTTTATCGCGTTAGAAAGCGATCTGAACCGCAGGCTCATCAAGGACAAAAAGCTTCAGCATCGCCATCTCCGGGTACAAATCATCTTCGTGCCGGTCGCCCGCGACAGGCTGTTTGCTGCCCTCAACGAAGGCAGGGGCGACATCGCGGCGGCTAACCTCAGCGTGACGCCCGCGCGTGAGAAGCTGGTCTCCTTTACAACCCCCCTGTATACCAACGTTAAAGAACTTCTCGTCTCCGGACCTTCATCCCCCAACGTGTCGACGCTGGAACAGCTCTCCGGCAAAACCGTCTTCGTGCGCTTTTCATCAAGCTATTACGAAAGCCTGCGGGCGCTCAACGTGCGTTTTGCTCGCGAATCTCTTCCCCTAATAACGCTCGAGCCAGCCCCCGAGGCGCTCGAAGATGAGGATCTGATCGAAATGCTCAACGCGGGCCTCATCCCGCTGATCGTTGTCGATCGTCACAAGGCTCTTTTCTGGAAACAGGTGTTTCCAGAAATTCAGGTGCATGAAGATGTGGTGCTGCGCGACGGCGCGGACATCGCCTGGGCGGTGCGCAAAAACAGTCCTCAGCTTCTCGCGCTGCTTAATGGCTTCGTTGAGGAGAACAGCAAGGGCAGCCTGCTGGGCAATATCCTGCTTACCCGCTACCTGAAAAGCGTTAAATACGTCAAAAATGCCGCGGCTGATGAAGAGCGACGCAAGCTGCTGGCGATGGTGGAGGTGTTCAGAAAGTATGGCGACCAGTATGACGTGGACTGGCTGCTGATGGTGGCGCAGGGCTATCAGGAGTCTCGCCTCGATCAGAGCGCCCGCAGCAAGGCCGGGGCGATTGGCGTGATGCAGGTTTTACCGAGCACCGGCAGGGAGCTGAACGTCGGGGATATCCGCAAGCTGTCCCCCAACATCAATGCCGGAGTGAAGTATATGCGCTGGATGATCGATCATTACTACCGCGACGAACCCATGACGCCTCTCGACAAGGCTCTCTTCACATTCGCCTCTTACAACGCGGGCCCGGCGCGCATTGCCCGGCTGCGTATCGAAACGCAAAAGCGCGGCTTCGATCCCAACGTCTGGTTTGGCAACGTGGAATATCTGGCCGCCGAGAAGATCGGCACCGAAACGGTGACCTATGTCAGCAACATCTATAAATATTACATCGCGTACCAGCTCATCATGAAGGAGCGGGCTCTTCAGCAGAAGGCGCGGGAACAATCGATGGGCCAGCCGGTGCCGGAAAAAGCAAAGGTGACAGAGTGAGCATTAAAAAAGCCCCGTAAAACGGGGCCCTGTGGGATTATTTATAACGGATAATCAGAACGGGATATCGTCGTCAAAATCCATTGGTGGTTCGTTGTTAGCCGGAGCCGCTGGTGCGCTCTGCTGCGGACGAGACTGCGCGCCGCCGCTGAACTGGTTGCCGCCCTGCGGCTGCTGAGGCTGACCCCAGCTGCCCTGCTGCTGACCGCCGTTGCCGCCAGCCGGTGCGCCTGCACCACCGCCAGCACGGCCACCGAGCATCTGCATGGTGCCGCCAACGTTGACCACGACTTCGGTGGTGTATTTTTCAACGCCAGCCTGGTCGGTCCATTTGCGCGTCTGCAGCGCACCCTCGATGTACACCTGGGAGCCTTTACGCAGATATTCACCGGCCACTTCCGCCAGTTTGCCGAACAGCACAACGCGGTGCCATTCAGTCTTCTCTTTGGTTTCGCCGGTTTGCTTATCGCGCCAGGACTCTGACGTGGCCAGGGTAATGTTGGCGACTGCGCCCCCATTTGGCATGTAGCGTACTTCCGGGTCCTGACCCAGATTCCCGACGAGAATCACCTTGTTTACGCCTCTGCTGGCCATGATCGTGTCTCCTGAAACGTTTTATGAATAGTGTAAACCCTCGATTCTACCATGCCACCCCCAATGTTTATAGCTGCGGGATGGATTCCAGAATCTCTCTTCGCTATACATTATTGCATTAAAGCACTGGATATCCATTCAGGTTTTATTGTGTCATAATTAGTCGTTTGCGATCTCCGGTGGCAATCCGTGCGCCGGGCATAAAGCGTTTAATCCGGGAAAGGTGAATGGATAAGATCGAAGTTCGGGGCGCCCGCACCCATAATCTCAAGAATATCAACCTCGTCATCCCTCGCGACAAACTCATTGTTGTGACCGGGCTGTCGGGTTCTGGCAAATCCTCACTGGCTTTTGACACGCTGTACGCCGAAGGGCAACGTCGCTACGTTGAGTCCCTTTCCGCCTATGCGCGTCAGTTCCTGTCGCTGATGGAAAAGCCGGATGTCGACCACATTGAAGGGCTGTCGCCGGCGATTTCTATCGAACAGAAATCTACTTCGCACAACCCGCGATCCACCGT
Source organism: Dryocola clanedunensis (assembly GCF_038405435.1). Lineage (GTDB taxonomy): Bacteria > Pseudomonadota > Gammaproteobacteria > Enterobacterales > Enterobacteriaceae > Dryocola > Dryocola clanedunensis_A. Next base: position 823,306 of record NZ_JBBYHZ010000001.1, read on the forward strand.
CGGCACCATTACGGAAATCCACGACTACCTGCGTCTGCTTTATGCCCGCGTGGGCGAACCGCGCTGCCCGGACCACGACGTCCCGCTGGCGGCGCAAACCGTCAGCCAGATGGTGGACAACGTGCTGGCCGAGCCGGAAGGCCGCCGCCTGATGCTGCTTGCGCCGATCATCAAAGACCGCAAGGGCGAGCACACCAAAACGCTGGAGAACCTGGCAAGCCAGGGGTATATCCGCGCCCGTATCGACGGTGAGGTCTGCGACCTCTCTGACCCGCCGAAGCTGGAATTACAGAAAAAACATACCATTGAAGTGGTTGTCGACCGCTTCAAGGTTCGTGAAGATATCGGCCAGCGCCTGGCAGAATCCTTCGAGACCGCGCTGGAGCTCTCCGGCGGCTCCGCCGTCGTGGCGGATATGGACGACGAAAAAGCGGAAGAGATGCTGTTCTCTGCCAACTTCGCCTGCCCGATTTGCGGCTACAGCATGCGCGAACTGGAACCGCGCCTGTTCTCGTTCAACAACCCGGCTGGCGCATGCCCAACCTGCGACGGCCTGGGCGTACAGCAGTATTTCGATCCGGATCGCGTGGTGCAAAACGGCGAGCTGTCGCTGGCCGGTGGCGCAATCCGCGGCTGGGATCGCCGCAACTTCTATTATTTCACCATGCTGCGGTCGCTGGCGGAGCATTATAAGTTCGACGTAGAAACGCCGTGGAACGAGCTGAGCGCGTCGGTGAAGAACGTCGTGCTGCACGGGTCCGGCAAAGAAACCATCGAATTCAAATATATGAACGATCGCGGCGACACCTCCGTACGCCGCCATCCGTTCGAAGGCGTTCTGCACAATATGGAGCGCCGCTATAAAGAAACGGAATCTTCCGCCGTGCGTGAAGAGCTGGCGAAGTTCATCAGCAGCCGCCCTTGCGCCAGCTGCGAAGGCACGCGCCTGCGCCGTGAAGCCCGCCACGTGTTCGTTGAGAACACCCCGCTGCCCACCATTTCGGATATGAGCATCGGTCATGCGATGGAATTCTTCCAGAACATGAAGCTCAGCGGCCAGCGCGCGCAAATCGCCGAAAAAGTGCTGAAGGAGATTGGCGATCGCCTGAAGTTCCTGGTGAACGTCGGCCTGAACTACCTGTCCCTTTCCCGTTCCGCAGAAACCCTCTCCGGCGGTGAAGCCCAGCGTATCCGCCTGGCGAGCCAGATTGGTGCCGGGCTGGTCGGCGTGATGTACGTGCTGGATGAGCCGTCCATCGGCCTGCACCAGCGCGACAACGAGCGCCTGCTGGAGACGCTGATCCACCTGCGCAACCTCGGCAACACCGTGATCGTGGTGGAGCACGACGAAGACGCGATTCGCGCCGCTGACCATATCATTGATATCGGCCCTGGCGCGGGCGTACACGGCGGCCAGGTAGTGGCGGAAGGCAGCATGCAGGACATCATCGATGCGCCGGAATCTCTGACCGGACAGTTCCTGAGCGGCAAACGCGAGATTTCTATCCCGAAAAACCGCGTGCCGGCCGATCCGGAAAAAGTCCTCAAGCTGATTGGCGCGAAGGGCAACAACCTGAAAGACGTCACGCTGACGCTGCCGGTAGGCCTGTTTACCTGCGTTACCGGGGTTTCGGGTTCAGGTAAATCAACGCTGATTAACGATACGCTGTTCCCGCTCGCCCAGCGCCAGCTCAACGGCGCGACCATCGCGGAACCGGCGGCCTATCGCGACATTCAGGGGCTGGAACATTTCGATAAAGTTATCGATATCGACCAGAGCCCGATTGGCCGTACGCCGCGTTCAAACCCGGCAACCTATACCGGCGTGTTCACCCCGGTACGTGAGCTGTTTGCGGGCGTGCCGGAATCCCGCGCGCGCGGCTATACGCCGGGGCGCTTCAGCTTTAACGTGCGCGGCGGGCGCTGTGAGGCCTGTCAGGGCGATGGCGTGATCAAAGTCGAAATGCACTTCCTGCCGGATATCTACGTGCCGTGCGACCAGTGCAAAGGCAAACGCTATAACCGCGAAACGCTGGAAATTAAATACAAGGGCAAGAGCATTCACGAAGTGCTGGATATGACCATTGAAGACGCCCGCGCGTTCTTCGATGCCGTGCCTGCGCTGGCGCGTAAGCTGCAAACGCTTATCGACGTGGGCCTGTCTTACATTCGCCTTGGGCAGTCGGCAACGACGCTCTCCGGCGGTGAAGCCCAGCGCGTGAAGCTGGCGAGGGAGCTGTCAAAACGCGGCACGGGGCAGACGCTCTATATTCTCGATGAGCCGACCACCGGCCTGCACTTCGCGGATATTCAGCAGCTGCTGGAAGTGCTGCATCAGCTCAGGGACCAGGGCAACACCATCGTGGTCATCGAACATAATCTGGACGTGATTAAAACCGCGGACTGGATTGTCGACCTTGGCCCGGAAGGCGGCAGCGGCGGCGGCGAGATCCTCGTTTCCGGCACCCCGGAAACGGTCGCCACCTGCGAGGCGTCCCATACCGCGCGCTTCCTTAAGCCATTGCTCAGGTAAATTACCTGCCGAGCTGCTGCCTGGTCTGATCGGGCAGCAGCGACAGCGCCTGCTGGTAAGACGCATCCACCAGATAGTAAATCTGTGAATCCGGCAGCGTGCCGTCGAGGTATACCGTGCTCCAGTGCGCCTTGTTCAGGTGCGCGCTGGGAAACACGTCCTTATGGCTTTCCCTCAGTAAATCAGCAAGCTCCGGGCTCGCCTTCAGCGAAACCGCCGGACGTTTTTCCACGTCGTGCACCATGGCGTAAAGCACATCCGCCACTTTAATCTGCGTGGCCTTCCAGTCGCTGTGAACGGTTTGTTCCGCGCCAGGCTTATTCATGCAGTACTGCAACAGCTCCGAATTGGTCATCTTATTCCCCTGATAGCGTGGTCATGATGTGATGGGCCTCCCTAAGTGTGCGACCCGGACGCCAAAAGGTACAACCCGGCGGGGCAAATTAGATGAAAAAAACGGCGATGGGCCTTCGCGCATCGCCGTCATTCTTACCGTTAAGGCCTAGTATTCTGAGTTCACTATCACTTCTTCGCCAAACGCGCCCGCTTTCGGCAGCGGCTGGTAGCTGGAGTTGGAAGCCCGCAGCACGCGAATGCCGCGCGCGCCCATGTCCTGTGCGGCCGTAATGTCGTTATCCGAGTCGCCGTAGAAGATCTTGATCTGCTTGTCCTTCAGCCACTGGGTTTTGGTGTTCTGGCCTTCTTTGTCGCCGGCAAAAATAACCGGATTCACCGCGCTCTGCGGGATGAGGAAATCATTCTGCAACGTTTTAGTGACGGTTTCGGTTTTCGTCTGGCTGCGCCCGGTCACGAAATAGATGCTGTCGCCGCGCTTCAGGTGCAGGGTGATCAGCTGCTTCGCCACCTCTTTCGGCATGCTGAACTCGTCCCAGCCGTTGTTCATCTTTTCCCAGAACTCCGGATTTTTCAGGTAGTCCTGTTTGCCCGGCGAATACTCCTTCTGGCCGCGATAAAAGCCCGGGCTTGAGAACAGCACCGTGTCATCGATATCGAACCCAACCGCAATCGGCGGGCGGCCCAGCAGGCTATTTTCAATTTGCGCCACGGAAACCCAGTGCACGGGTGCCTGCTGAGCAAGCTGGGCAACGGTAACGCCCGGGTTGAGAGGAGCCGGGGCAGATTCTTTCGCAACAACGGAGTGGTTCAGGCCAAGCAGTAAACAGGCGGCGCTAAAGGCCAGGGTAATTTTACGCATCGTCATCCCTATTTCGTCAGTTTTTTTATCGTTATAAACCAGAGCGGCTGGTCAAAAATTTATCTGACCATACCTGCGGGACGCTGACAGATAAAGGTTTTTTGCGGGATATGTCTGAGAAAATGGCGACGATCACAGAATATGCGGGACGTAATTGCAGGGCGGATAAGCGAAGCGCCATCCGCCCTGCAATAAATAACGTGAGTAAGTACTTACATTACAGCAGCAAAAGCCTTAGCCACGCGGCGCACGTTGTTGCTGTTCAGGCCCGCGACGCACATGCGCCCGCTGGCGATCAGGTAAACGCCGAACTCATCGCGCAGGCGGTCGACCTGCTCCGCGCTCAGGCCCGTATAGCTGAACATGCCGCGCTGGGTCAGCAGATAGTCAAAGTTGCCCCTCGGCACCTCTGTTTTCAGCACGGAAACCAGCGCCTGGCGCATGTCGAGAATACGGCAGCGCATGCTCTCCACTTCGGCTAGCCAGCTGGCCTTCAGGTGTTCATCGTTCAGCACGGCTGCCACAACCTGCGCGCCAAAGTTCGGCGGGCTGGAGTAGTTGCGGCGCACGGTAGCTTTAAGCTGGCCGAGCACGCGGCCCGCGGTTTCTGCATCTTCGCAGACGACAGACAGCCCGCCGACGCGCTCGCCGTAGAGCGAGAAAATCTTCGAAAAGGAGTTGCTGACCAGCGCAGGCATGCCCGTACCGGCAATAGCGCGAATGGCGTAGGCATCCTGATCCATGCCCGCGCCAAAGCCCTGGTAGGCGATGTCGAGGAACGGGATCAGCTCACGCGCTTTGAGGATTTGAATAACCGCATCCCACTGGGCGTTCGTCAGGTCCGCACCTGTCGGGTTATGGCAGCAAGGGTGCAGCAGCACAACGCTCCGGGCCGGTAATTTATTCAATGTTTCAAGCAGGGCTTCGAAACGCACGCCGTTGGTTTCGCTGTCGAACCACGGGTAGGTATTCACCGTAAAGCCCGCACCGGCAAAGATAGCGACGTGGTTTTCCCAGGTCGGATCGCTGACCCAGACCTGCGAATCAGGGAAGTAAGTTTTCAGGAAATCCGCACCAACCTTCAGCGCACCAGAGCCGCCGAGCGTCTGGATTGAAGCGATACGCCCGTCGCGCAGCGCTTCGTGCTTAGCGCCAAACAGCAGCGGAGCAATGGCGTTGCGGTAGGTGTTCAGGCCTTCCATCGGCAGATAAAGGGAGGCGCCGTGCGGCTTCGCGTTAAGGCGAGCTTCGGCTTCCGCCACCGCCTGCAGCTGCGGGATCACCCCATCTTCGTTGTAGTACAGACCAATGCTGAGGTTGACCTTGTCGGCGCGGGGATCAACTTTGAAGCGTTCCATCAGGGACAGAATCGGGTCGCCAGCATAGGCGTCAACTTTTTGAAACACGGTGGGGTTCTCCTGGTTTACGGTGTCGCGGATGACCAATGTAAACCGGAAACCGGGGGGAAATCGAGGGGTTTGTTTTAGCGGTTTTGTAGGGCGGATAAGCGCAAGCGTCATCCGCCGTTTCCGTTCTTAGTCCAGATACTCCATTGCCACCCGTGAAGTGAGGCGCGTGATAAGTTCGTAAGCACTTACTTTTGTGATTTCAGCAATACGCTCCACGGGCAGACCTTCTCCCCAGAGCACCACGCCGTCGCCCACTTTTTCCGTCGCTTCCGGGCCAAGATCGACGCAAATCATGTCCATTGCCACGCGTCCCACAATCGGCACCTCACGACCGTTAACCAGCACCGGCGTACCTGACGGTGCGCAGCGAGGATAGCCGTCGCCGTAGCCCATCGCCACCACGCCCAGACGAGTGTCACGTTCCGCAATCCACGTGCCGCCGTAGCCTACCGGCTCACCGGCTTTATGGCTGCGAACCGCGATCAGGCTGGAAGTCAGCGACATCACAGGCTGGAAACCAAACTCCCCGGCCCACGGCTTCTGCTCCAGGGGAGAGACGCCGTAAAGAATGATGCCCGGACGTACCCAGTCGAGATGCGACTGCGGCCACAGCAGAATGCCGCCGGAGGCAGCGATAGATTTCTGGCCTGGCTTGCCGTCAATAAAGGAGGCAAAGGTATCCAGCTGGCGGGGGGTGGCATCCGAATCCGGCTCGTCCGCGCGGGCAAAGTGGCTGACGATATTCACCGGCTGGCTGACATTTTTACAGTTCACCAGCCGCTGATAAAAGGCTTCCGCCTCGTGCGGCAGAACGCCCAGACGGTGCATGCCGGTATCCAGCTTCATCCAGACCGTTACCGGCTGGCTAAGCTCCGCCTGCTCCAGCGCCTCGAGCTGTTCGATGCTGTGAATGGCGGTCTGGAGATTATGTTCGGCGATGGTTGGCAGATCGCTGGCGTTGAAGAAGCCTTCCAGCAGCAAAATGGGCTGAGCGATCCCCCCTGCGCGCAGCCGTACGGCCTCTTCGAGGCGGGCCACGCCGAAGGCATCGGCATCAGGGAGGGTGCGGGCGGTCTCAAGCAGACCGTGCCCATAGGCGTTTGCTTTCACCACCGCCACCATGCGGCTGGCCGGAGCCAGTTCGCGCAGACGCTGGAGGTTGTGTCGCAGAGCGCGGCGGTTAATTTTTACGGTTGCCGCTTGCATGTTTCTTCCTTGCAGAAAAGTGTCTTCATTTCGCACAGACGGTGGATGAAGCTACGCTTATCCACCCTACATAAATCAGTCTTCGTCGTACTGCGGCCCTGCATAGTTATCGAAGCGCGACCACTGGCCGTTAAAGGTCAGGCGCACGGTGCCGATTGGGCCGTTACGCTGCTTGCCGAGGATAATCTGCGCGATGCCCTTCTCGTCGCTGTTGTCGTTGTAGACCTCATCGCGATAGATAAACATGATTAAGTCGGCATCCTGCTCGATGGAGCCGGACTCACGCAAATCCGAGTTGACCGGGCGTTTGTCGGCACGTTGTTCCAGGGAGCGGTTAAGCTGGGAGAGCGCCACCACCGGCACCTGCAGCTCTTTGGCCAGCGCCTTAAGCGAGCGCGAGATTTCGGCGATTTCCAGCGTACGGTTATCGGAAAGCGACGGCACGCGCATCAGCTGGAGGTAGTCGATCATGATCAGGCTCAGGCCGCCCGCTTCGCGATAGATACGGCGCGCGCGGGAGCGAACTTCGGTTGGCGTCAGGCCGGAGGAGTCATCAATATACATATTGCGCTTCTCGAGCAGGATGCCCATGGTGCTCGAAATACGCGCCCAGTCCTCGTCGTCCAGCTGCCCGGTACGGATTTTTGTCTGGTCCACGCGGGAGAGCGACGCCAGCATACGCATCATGATCTGCTCGCCTGGCATCTCGAGGCTGAAGATAAGTACCGGCTTATCCTGCAGCATGGCGGCGTTTTCGCAGAGGTTCATCGCAAAAGTGGTTTTACCCATCGACGGACGCGCCGCGACGATAATCAAATCCGACTTCTGCAGCCCGGCGGTTTTCTTGTTCAGATCCTGATAACCCGTATCCACGCCCGTCACGCCGTCGTGCGGGGTCTGATAGAGCGACTCGATGCGCGAAACCGTCGCCTCAAGGATCTGGTCTATGGATTTTGGGCCTTCATCTTTATTGGAGCGGTTTTCTGCAATCTGGAAAACGCGCGATTCAGCCAAATCTAATAAATCTTCGCTGGTTCGCCCCTGCGGATCGTAACCGGCGTCGGCAATTTCGTTCGCCACGGCGATCATTTCACGAACTACCGCACGTTCACGGACGATATCCGCGTAAGCGTTGATGTTCGCCGCACTTGGCGTATTTTTTGATAACTCTGCCAGATAGGCAAACCCGCCGACGCTGTCCAGGTTGCCCTGTAGCTCCAGGGATTCCGACAGCGTAATCAGGTCGATTGGCTTGCTCATCTCCAGCAGACGCTGCATCTCGGTGAAGATTAAGCGGTGCGGGCGGCTGAAGAAATCGTTGGCGACGACGCGCTCGGAAACGTTGTCCCAGCGTTCGTTGTCCAGCATTAACCCGCCTAATACCGACTGCTCCGCTTCCAGAGAATGCGGCGGCATTTTCAGCCCTTCCATCTGACGATCGCGGGTTTCGTTCGGTTTGTTGAAGGGTTTATTTCCTGCCATAGTGAGGGAGTTACCAGATTTCATGTTCACAGAGACCGAGGAGTATAACACCTGGTCTGTTCACTTCGACACAAGGAGTTTCCATGGCAACGCGTATTGAGTTTAGCCAGCACGGTGGTCCGGACGTGCTCAAAGCGGTGGAGTTCACCCCTCAGGCCCCCGCCGCCGGTGAGATTCAGGTTGAGAACAAAGCAATTGGTATCAATTACATAGACACCTATATTCGCAGCGGGCTTTATCCGCCGCCGAAGATGCCGAGCGGGCTGGGAACAGAAGCCGCAGGCGTGGTGAGCAAGGTCGGGCAGGACGTAACGCACCTGAAGGTGGGCGACCGCGTGGTCTACGCCCAGTCAGGGCTGGGCGCCTACAGCAGCGTCCACAACGTGCCCGCTGACAAAGCGGCAAAACTTCCGGACGCCATCTCTTTTGAACAGGCCGCCGCCTCCTTCCTGAAAGGCCTGACGGTCTATTACCTGCTGCGTAAAACCTATGAAGTGAAACCGGACGAGGTCTTCCTGTTCCATGCCGCCGCCGGTGGCGTGGGGCTCATCGCCTGCCAGTGGGCAAAAGCGCTGGGGGCAAAACTCATCGGTACGGTTGGGTCGGCGGAAAAAGCCGAGCGGGCGAAACAGGCGGGCGCCTGGCAGACCATTAACTACCGGGATGAGAACGTTGTCGAACGTATAAAAGAGATCACCGGCGGCAAGAAGGTCGCGGTGGTTTATGACTCGGTGGGGAAAGACACCTGGGAGGCTTCGCTCGACTGTCTGCAGCGTCAGGGGCTGATGGTGAGCTTCGGTAACTCATCCGGCCCGGTGACCGGCGTGAACCTGGGCATTCTCAACCAGAAAGGCTCGCTGTATGTTACGCGTCCGTCACTTAACGGTTACGTCACCACGAGTGAGGAGCTGGAGGAAGCCTGCAACGAGCTGTTCTCGCTCATCGCCAGCGGCGTGATCAAAGTGGATGTGGCCGAGGCCCAGAAATTTGCCCTGAAGGACGCGGCACGTGCCCATGAGGTGCTGGAAAGCCGGGCGACGCAGGGTTCCAGCTTATTGATTCCATAAAAGAATTTGGGCTTCCCGAGGGAAGCCCATTCTTTTTTTGTTCGCGCTGCCTGTAGGGTACAGCTGCGATGAATTCTTGTGTTACAGCCCGGCAATATTGTCAGGTTTCGTCAGGAATTGATACCGCCAGCCGTGGAAAGTTAATCACAAAGATGCGAGGTTGTGATCAACTCCGCAATACCTGAGCAACGATTGCGGGTATTCACCGCAGAAGTTAACGCTTATCCGCAACCAGCGATAAAGCATGCTCCACCACGTCTATGCCCGCTCCTGCTTTATGGGCGTTCTCGCTCAGATAGCGACGCCACTGGCGCGCGCCGGGGATCCCCTGGAACAGGCCGAGCATATGGCGGGTAACATGGCCAAGGTAGGTGCCGTTTGCCAGTTCGCGCTCTATATAAGGGTACATGGCGCGTACCGCGGCAACCGTATCCACTTCCGGTGTATCACAACCAAAAATCTCGCGGTCTACGGCGGTCAGCAGGCCAGGATTTTGATACGCCTCGCGCCCGACCATCACGCCGTCCAGGTGCTCAAGATGCGTTTTCGCCTCTTCCAGCGTCTTCACGCCGCCGTTTATTGCCATGGTCAGCTGCGGGAAGTCACGCTTGAGCTGATAGACGCGCGGGTAGTCCAGCGGCGGAATTTCGCGGTTTTCTTTCGGGCTAAGCCCTGAGAGCCAGGCTTTACGGGCGTGGATGATAAACATCTCGCATTCGCCCTTCCCGGCTACGGTGCCGATAAAATCACACAGGAATTCGTAGCTGTCCTGCTCGTCGATGCCGATACGGGTTTTCACCGTTACCGGGATGGACACCACGTCGCGCATTGCCTTGATGCAATCTGCTACACGCCGGGCGTCGGCCATCAGGCACGCGCCGAACATGCCGTTCTGCACGCGATCGGACGGGCAGCCAACGTTAAGATTTATTTCGTCGTAACCGCGCGCTTCCGCCAGCTTCGCACACTGGGCCAGCGCCGCAGGATCGCTGCCGCCCAGCTGCAGGGCGACCGGATGCTCTTCCTCACTGTAGGCCAGATAGTCTCCTTTACCGTGAATGATTGCCCCGGTGGTGACCATTTCGGTGTACAGCAGGGTATTCTTCGACAGCTGACGCAGGAAATAGCGGCAGTGGCGGTCGGTCCAGTCGAGCATTGGCGCGATGGAAAAACGGTAGGGCTGGAACGGAGTCTGGCTGCTTTGTGAGGACATAGGCAATGAGCGTTTACGCAGGTTACGGTGAAAAAAGGGTCGCCACTATAGCACAGTCGGCGTCGGGACACCTGCTCGTCCCGACGCCTGTTTTTATCAGAAGGTCATGCTGAGCTGCGCCCCTGCACCCCAGGTTTCGTCTTCGCCGTACAGGCCCATCAGGTCGATGTGTACGCGATTAAACGGTGCAAACCCGACGCCGCCGGTGAAGACGTTGCTGTCGTCACCCTTCACATCAGCACGATAGCCCGCGCGAACGGCGAACCAGGACAGCGGACGAATTTCGGCACCCACGCCCACGAACTGCGAATCCTCTTCGCTTTTGAAGCCTTTGGTTTCGGTCAGGTCACCGTCGGCGCTCAGCGTCACAAAGTCGTTATGCCACGCCGCGCCTGCGGTAACCAGCGGGCTAATCTGGTAGGTATCTTTATAGCTCTTCGTCTCTCCGGTACGGCCGTTAGTGATACGAATATCTTTGGTGTCGATATCGCGTGAGATCAGGTTCTGACCGCTGAGGCCCAGGGTCCAGTTTTCACCAAAGTCTGCCGCAAGCCCGGCATCAATGTTAAAACCGGTGTCGTCGTTACGGTAGCGGCTGCTGTTCCAGTCGCTGCTGTCATAGGTGTAGATGGAGGTGGTGTAGTTATAGAGCCAGGTTTTTTGCAGCTTAGGCGTGACGCCGATTGAAACCGGCACGCCGCCCAGGTCGAACTGCTTAGCCATTGCCACGCCGTAGTCAGAAACGATTGCAGCACGGCCGGAAGCGGTGGAGTTCAGGTTGCGCGTAATGGCGTCCGAACCATTGGTCGCCGCGTCGATAGCAACGCCTGCCGCCACCGTATTGGAATTTTCAATGCCGCGCAGGTAGTCAATATCCTGCTGATCGATAGAAGAGCTGACTCGACCGTGGGCATAGGCTTTGGTGACAAACGCCAGCGACAGCACGTTGTTGGGAATGCTGACGGAAATCCCCGCCCCCGCTTTCGCCTGCGCCGTTTTTCCCCGTAAATCTTCCAGTTCACCCGCCAGGTCCCCAGCCGCCCCCTGAAGCAGGTTCAGAGAACCTGTCGGGTTAAGGATGATCTGTTGCAGAGTAAGGCTGTCGATCACATCTTCATAGTTATCAACCTTGTCGCTGATATCGTCGATCTGATCCTGCAAATTGTCCTTGTCCGTAATTTGCGCGCCAACGGAAGGAAGAATTACCGTGAACGAATCCTCCTCCTGCGCCTTTGCCAGCAGCGCCGGGTTGATTAACGCCCCGCTGCCGTAGCTGCCGGAGGCCACGCCCGTGCCGCCCATTGCATCACTTCGGGCTTCCGCCCACGTACCCGCCGCCCAGGTTGGATTTGCCACAAACAAAGATGCGGCGCCAAGCGCCACCAGAGATTTTATTTTTTTCATTCACCGCTGCCCGTCTGTTTAGTCAGTTGGAGTAACTAGCCCCCGTCAGTAAAGCGCTAACGGGGGCGGACTGTTGCTGTGAATAAAGTGTTAAAAAGTTGGCTATTTAGCCTATAGGAATCCCGTTTCTATCCATTCGGGTTAGGGTTTCAAAATCTCCATGCAGAGTTATTTATAGTTTACCCGTTGGTTTTCGGGTAGGCCGACCGTCATGCGGGCCGAAAAACTGTGGCGGATGGTCTATCCAGCGGTCTTTACGCTGGGCGGCATAGCCCGGGTTCAGCGGGTAATAGATCTGGTTTTCGTCTTTGTTTGCCTCGCCAACAACCAGCAGACGAACTTCATGCTCCGTATTATTGATAAACGTGTGGCAAACGCCCGTCCCCGCCGGGAACCCCACGCTGTCGCCAGGCTCAAGCTGATACAAATTTCCGTTGATCCACACCTGCGGATGGCCCTCCAGCACGTAAGCGAACTCTTCTTCGCTGCTTTCGGCATGAGGATAGGAGGTGCGGCGTCCCGGCAGCAGCCGTTCGTGGTGAATGCCAAGCCGGTTCAAACCCAGGCTACGGGCAAGCGGTGCGCCAATGGAAAACAGTTCGTTACTGTCGGGATAGGTGGAATCATCCGCGCCTTCAAGCTCGCGCCAGTGGCGGATACAATCTGGTTTTTGCATGACATCTCCGAAGCTAAACTTTTATCAGGGTTCACCGCCAGTATGTACCAACATTCGGCGTTTTTACGGCTTTTATGGTAAAGTCAGAGGCTATTAACCGAGGATAGCTGATGGATACGACGACTTCACAAACCGTGTTAGCGCAGGCTGAAAAGCTCTGTGCCCAGCGCAATGTACGCCTGACGCCACAGCGTCTGGAAGTGCTGCGCCTGATGACGCTGCAAACGGGTGCCATCAGCGCTTACGATCTGCTGGATCTGCTGCGCGTCAGCGAGCCGCAGGCCAAACCGCCGACCGTTTATCGCGCGCTGGATTTCCTGCTGGAGCAGGGTTTCGTTCACCGTGTGGAATCCGCCAACAGCTATGTGCTGTGCAACCTCATCGATCAGCCAACCCATTCGTCAGCCATGTTTATCTGCGAACGTTGTGGTGCCGTCAAAGAAGAGGCCGCTCAGGGCGTGGAAGACATTATGCACAAGCTGGCCGCGAAAATGGGCTTCGCTCTGCGTCATAACGTCATTGAAGCGCATGGATTGTGTTCTGCCTGTGCCGAAGTCGAAGCCTGCTGCCATAAAGATGAATGCAGCAGCCATGACCATACGGTGCAGATTAAAAAGAAGGTTCGATAAGAGAGGATTCGGTACATCCTTGTACCTGGGCAGGTAGCCTTAGAGGGTCAGCACATCTGAGGGTTGTGCTAACTGTCTACCAGCGATATTTGTTGCGGGTTTCCCAGTCAACGACTTCTTTTTCCGCCTCGTCTTTCGACGAGCCGTATCGTTCCTGAATTTTACCAACCAGCTGATCGCGTTTACCTTCGATGACCGTCATGTCATCGTCCGTAAGCTTGCCCCATTTTTCTTTCACAGTACCTTTAAACTGTTTCCAGTTACCGCCGATTTCATCTTTATTCATAATGGTATCCTTAGCGTTCGGTGAAGAAGTGTAGGGTTAACATCGTCCGGGCCGTCCCGTCTGCGGAGACCCACTATCTGCTGGACGTGATAATAATTGTAGTCAAGGATCTGGCACCGAGGCGGCAATTAAGAATATTGAACCATAGCGGCGGGATGATAAAAGCCGAAGCGCCACGAAAATCCGTGGCGTATCAGCGTGCTGGAGGGTGCTTAAAGGTCTCGTCAGCAGATGTAACTAACTATGACCTTCTGGTGCAAACCAGGTGTTGTTTCGCCAGTGGCGACGCCATATCCAGCCCAGCGAAAGCCCCCGCAGCGCCAGGAATACCGCCAGTGCCAGCCACAGACCGTGGTTTCCCAGCCAGGGTACGGTGAGCAGCGTCAGGCCAAAACCGGCTGCGGCAACGGCCATACTGTTGCGCATTTCTGCCCCGCGCGTGGCGCCGATAAACATGCCGTCCAGCAGATAACACCAGACGCCCACCACCGGCAGGACGATTTGCCAGTGAAGATAGCTATCCGCCTGCTGCTGTAGCGCCGGTAACGACGTTAACAGCGCAACGATGTTCTCCCCAAAGAGGGCATAAATCACGGCAAAGCTTAGCGCCACCAGCCCCGCCTGGCGGCAGGCGGCCTGCCAGACGCTCAGCAGCTGCGAGCCGTTTCTGGCGCCGTATGCCTGCCCGGAGTGCGCTTCCACCGCATAGGCAAAGCCGTCCAGCGCATAGGCGGTAAAGGTCAGCAGCGTCATCAGCACGGCGTTAACCGCCACGATTTCACTGCCCAGACGCGCGCCCAGAATGGTTACCGAGGCAAAGCAGATTTGCAGCAACAGCGAGCGCAGCATAATGTCCCGGTTCAGCGCCAGCAGGCGACGAACGTTGCCCCGCCAGGCTTCTTTGAGCATCGCAAGCGTAATGCCGCGCATCCCCAGCACCTTTTTAACCATCAGCAGGCCGAGGAAAAAGGTGGCGTATTCCGCCACGGCGGTTGCCGTTGCCGCCCCCTGCACGTTCATGTGCAGCCCCATCACCAGCCATAAATCCAGCACGATATTCAGGACGTTGCCGACCACCAGCAGAATGACCGGTGCCCTGGCATACTGCACGCCCAGCAGCCAGCCAAGCAGCACCAGGTTTGCCAGCGAGGCCGGGGCGCTTAGCCAGCGGATCTCCAGGAAACGACGCGCCTGCTCCAGCACCTGATCGTTGCCGCCGACGATACTCAGCGCCAGATTAATCAGCGGATAACGAAGCGCGACGATAGCGAAGCCGGCAAGCAGCGCAAGCCCGAGAGGCTGCACCAGGGCACGGGCCAGCGCCGCCGGATTGTTAGCCCCGAAAGCCTGCGCGGTTAAGCCGGTGGTGCTCATGCGCAGAAACAGCAAAAGCATAAACAGGAAGCTGGTTGCGGTCGCGCCAATGGCCACGCCGCCCAGATAGACCGGGCTATCAAGATGGCCGATGACCGCCGTGTCCACCAGGCCTAACAGCGGGACGGTGATGTTGGAGAAAATCATGGGTAACGCGAGGCGCCAGAGCGCTTTGTCTGTCGTCGAGAAGAAATGCATGTGGGCGTCCGCTGCAAGTCTGGAGAGAAGCGTCAGGGCGTGATGCGCGCGGGACGCGCATCACCAGATATGAGGGTTACAGCCACTCACCGTTGCGGATAACCCCAACGGCCAGCCCTTCAATTGAGAAGTTCTGCTCGCGGAGATCGACGACGATAGGCTCAAATTCGCTGTTTTCTGGCAGCAGCTGCACGGTGTTGCCCTGCTGCTTAAGGCGCTTAACGGTGACTTCGTCGTCAATGCGCGCGACCACCACCTGGCCGTTATGGACGTCCTGGGTTTTATGCACCGCCAGCAGATCGCCGTCCAGAATACCAATGTCCTTCATGGACATGCCGCTGACGCGCAGCAGGAAGTCGGCATTGGGTTTAAACAGGGAGGGGTCAACCTGGTAATGGCCTTCGATGTGCTCCTGCGCCAGCAGCGGTTCACCTGCGGCGACGCGCCCCACCAGCGGAAGGCCGGTCTCTTCTTCAACCAGAAGACGGATACCGCGAGACGCGCCGGAAACAATTTCGATGGCGCCTTTACGCGCCAGCGCTTTGAGATGCTCTTCAGCGGCGTTGGGAGAACGGAACCCCAGACGTTGAGCAATCTCGGCACGCGTTGGTGGCATGCCGGTCTGGCTGATATGATCCCGAATGAGATCAAACACCTCTTGCTGCCTGGTAGTTAATGCTTTCATTCCGCCCCCTGGGTGTTTATACAGTTATGCTGTGAGTATATACAGCTAAAGGCGAATTTGAAACCACAAATTAAGCAAAAAACCAGGCACTTAACCAGATCTGGAAAGCTTATCGCAAATGTTGCCAAAGCAGAGTGACCCAGGTGAACAGCGCGAGGATAATTGAGATCAGCACTGCCGCCGAGCCCATATCTTTCGCACGGCCTGACAGCTCGTGATATTCCGTGCCAACGCGGTCCACTAACGCTTCGATAGCGCTGTTCAGAATCTCAACGATCATCACCAGCACAACGGAGCCAATCAGCAGGACGCGGGTGATAGGGTCAAAGTCCAGCCAGCAGGCGATGGCGATGGCGATAACCGCGGCAACTCCCTCCTGACGGAAAGCGGCTTCGTTAACCCAGGCGGCGCGTAGCCCCTTCCAGGAGTAGCCAGCTGCTTTGATAATGCGTGTAAAACCAGCGGAGTTATTCGCCATTGAGGGAAACCTTTTTGAAATTAAAGCGTCAATGCTTATCTGAAACCCACCTCTTTGATGCTCAGCTATAGCTGGCGACCTTAAGGAAGTGGGGTAAAATCGCAACGCCACAGAAATCTTATACAGTTTCTGATATTCTTGCGGCGAATTTGCACTATTAACCTGAGGCTTTACATCGTTTATGTCAGGCTGGCCAAGAATTTACTACAAATTGCTTAATTTTCCATTAAGCGTTCTGGTAAAGAGCAAGTCCATACCGGCTGATCCCCAAGCCGAGCTGGGCCTCGATACCACGCGCCCTATCATGTACGTGCTGCCTTATAACTCAAAGGCGGACCTGCTGACGCTGCGTGCGCAGTGCCTGGCGCATGATTTGCCCGACCCGCTGGAACCTCTGGAAATCGACGGGGCGGTACTGCCGCGCTACGTCTTTATCCACGGCGGTCCGCGTGTCTTTACTTATTACACACCAAAAGAAGAGTCGATTAAGCTCTTCCACGACTATCTCGATCTGCACCGCAGCAACCCAAATCTGGATGTACAGATGGTGCCTGTTTCGGTGATGTTTGGCCGTTCACCGGGCCGCGAGAAAGGCGAAGTGAATCCCCCTTTGCGCACCCTAAACGGCGTTCAGAAGTTCTTTGCCGTACTGTGGCTGGGCCGCGACAGCTTCGTGCGTTTCTCCGCTCCTGTCTCTTTGCGCCGCATGGCGACCGAGCACGGGACGGACAAAACTATCGCCCAGAAGCTGGCTCGCGTGGCGCGTACGCACTTTGCCCGTCAGCGTTTAGCTACCGTCGGGCCGCGCCTGCCGGTACGCCAGGATCTGTTTAATAAGCTGCTGGCCTCGAAGGCCATTGCGCGTGCCGTGGAAGACGAAGCGCGCAGCAAGAAAATCTCCCATGAGAAGGCCCAGCAAAACGCCGTGGCGCTGATGGAAGAGATTGCGGCTAACTTCTCCTATGAAGCCATCCGTCTGACTGACCGCGTGCTGGGCTTAACGTGGAACCGCCTGTATCAGGGCATCAACGTTAATAACGCCGAACGCGTGCGCCAGCTCGCCCACGACGGGCATGAAATTGTTTATGTGCCCTGCCACCGCAGCCACATGGACTACATGCTGTTGTCCTACGTGCTTTATCACCAGGGGCTTGTTCCTCCGCACATCGCGGCAGGGATTAACCTGAACTTCTGGCCAGCCGGCCCGATCTTCCGCCGCCTGGGCGCGTTCTTTATCCGCCGCACCTTTAAGGGCAGCAAGCTCTACTCCACCGTGTTCCGCGAATATCTCGGCGAACTGTTCAGCCGTGGCTACTCCGTTGAATACTTTGTTGAAGGTGGCCGCTCCCGTACGGGCCGCCTGCTGGACCCGAAAACCGGCACGCTGTCGATGACCATTCAGGCCATGCTGCGCGGCGGTACCCGTCCTATTACGCTGGTGCCGATTTATATCGGTTACGAGCACGTGATGGAAGTGGGGACCTACGCGAAAGAGCTGCGCGGCGCGACCAAAGAGAAAGAAGGCTTCATGTCGATGTTACGGGGCTTAAGCAAGCTGCGTAACCTGGGCCAGGGCTATGTGAACTTCGGCGAACCTATGCCGCTGAACGCGTTCCTGAACCAGCGCGTGCCGGAATGGCGCGAGTCTATTGACCCAATCGAAGCAGTTCGTCCGGCGTGGTTAACGCCAACGGTAAATGAAATCGCCGCCGAGCTGATGGTGCGCATTAACAACGCAGGCGCGGCCAACGCCATGAACCTGTGCTGTACCGCGCTGCTGGCATCGCGCCAGCATTCGCTAACGCGTGAGCAGCTGACCGAACAGCTCGATTGCTATCTCAGCCTGCTGCGCAACGTGCCGTATTCGCCGGATGCCACCGCTCCGGAGCAAACGGCATCGGCGCTTATCGACCACGCGCTGCAGATGAACAAGTTTGAAGTCGAGAAGGACACCATCGGCGACATCATCATTCTGCCGCGCGAGCAGGCCGTGCTGATGACCTACTACCGCAACAACATCATGCACATGCTGGTGCTGCCGTCGCTTATGGCTTCTATCGTCACGCAGCACCGCACAATCGATCGTGCCGAGCTTCAGCGTCAGATTGAAGTTATCTACCCGATGCTGAAAGCCGAGCTGTTCCTGCGCTGGGATAAGAGCGAGCTGGCGACGGAAATCGACGCGCTGCTGGGCGAGATGGATCGTCAGGGGCTGGTAACGATGAGTGCCGGTCAGGTGCAGATTAACCCTGCCCGTTCACGTACCCTGCAGCTGCTGGCGGCGGGCGTGCGCGAAACGCTGCAGCGCTATGCCATTACCTTCTGGCTGCTGAGCGCGAATCCGTCTATTAACCGTGGAACGCTTGAGCGTGAAAGCCGCACCGTGGCGCAGCGTCTCTCCATGCTGCACGGTATCAACGCGCCGGAGTTCTTCGACAAGGCGGTCTTCACCTCACTGGTGCTGACGCTGCGCGATGAAGGCTATATCAGCGATACCGGCGACGCGGAGCCAACGGAAACGATGAAGGTTTACCAGATGCTGGCCGACCTGATTACCTCAGACGTGCGTCTGACCGTTGAAAGCGCAACGTCGCAGGTCGTGGCGGCGGAGTAAACAAGCTGGCGGATGGCGCAATTGCTTATCCGCCCTACGATTCAATTTGTAGGGCGGATAAGCACAGCGCCATCCGCCGTTTTATTAGAAGTGCATCATGCTCAGGGCCATGCCGATAAACAGCACCAGCCCAACGTAGTTGTTATTCAGAAACGCTTTAAAACAGGCATCACGGTCGCGGTTAGCAATCATCCTTTGCTGATGGATAAACAGCGCGCCCGCAAGGCCAATAGCCCAGTAGTACGCCCCGCCCAGCCCGTTCAGCCAGCCGATCAGCGCCATCAGCGCCAGCACCACCACCTGCAAAATGCCGATAATCAGCTTGTCGTTACGCCCGAACAAAATGGCCGTCGATTTAATGCCAATCTTCAGGTCGTCATCCCGGTCAACCATCGCATACTGCGTGTCGTAGGCTACCGCCCAGCAGATATTCGCCGCAAACATCAGCCAGCAGCTTAGCGGCACGCTTTCGCTCACCGCGGCAAACGCCATAGGGATAGACCAGCCAAACGCCGCGCCAAGCACCACCTGCGGCAGATGCGTATAACGCTTCATAAACGGATAGATCCACGCCAGCGCAAGAGCGGCAATGGACAGCAGAATCGTCATGACGTTGAGGGTCAGCACCAGCACGAACGACAGCAGCACCAGAATGATGAACAGATTGCGGGCTTCTTTCTCACTGACCGCGCCGCTGGGCAGCGGGCGATGGGCCGTGCGCTTCACGTGTCCGTCAAATTTACGGTCCGCATAGTCATTAACCACGCAGCCCGCGGCGCGCATCATCCAGACGCCAGCGATAAAGACCGCCAGGATGGTCAACGGCGGCACGCCCGGCGTCGCCAGCCACAGCGCCCAGAGCGTCGGCCAGAGCAGCAATAAAGAACCAATCGGCTTATCCAGCCGCATCAGGCGCATATACGCCTGGAATTTCCCTTCGGTCAGACTCCACTCCATTATTTTTCCTCTTCGTACAGCGGAGATGCGGGCAGAAACAGCTCCGTCAGCAGCAGCGGCTTGTCGGACAGCCTCAGGCGGGAACGACGCCCCCACAGCTCCGCGCTGCGGCCAATCTGAATAAAATCACGTGTCAGGGTTGAAGCACTAAAAAGATAGCGCCCAAGCGGCGTGTTGCCCAGCCTCTGCAACGCCAGCTCGGGGCCAGCCAGCGTAGACTCTGGCACCACGGTACGCCCGACCAGCCAGGGAACACCGTCGCCGCACAGCACTATTTCACGCAGCCAGTAGCGCTGCGCAGGGGGAAGCAGCCCGGCTTCGGGCAGCTGTTCATCCGCGGTAACAAAGGCTTCGCGGATAATCTCTACCGTCACTTTTGCGCAGTGCTGCTCAAAGCGTTTAGTCATTGAGTCTTCAAGCAGCAGCCAGTCGAGAAAGCTGGCGCTTAGCCCGTCCGGGATCTCAGCGAAGAAGCTCAGGGCGCGCAATCGCGAAAGCGCCTCAGACATGGGGGATTCTCCGATACATAACCTGCGGGCATTGTAACGCAGAACGGAGGATGCGTGGCAGGCAATCGCTTTACAACGGTGCAACATGGCGGGAGGGCAGATAAAAAAAGGGTGCGTCACGAGGACGCACCAATCTTACAAGCATCAGCACTGTGGGGAGACGACTACCCCTTGCCTTTTACACTGCTGATAAAAGTTTTACGGGCGGAGGTGGAACCCAGACGCTCGGCTTCATTCAGCAGTTTCAGGGCCTTATCGATTTCCCCTTTATCCACGGCTTGCCTGATGGCCTGGTTGTAGTAGCTTTCCGTGTCGGTGAGGATTGGCTCGCTCTTCGCGGCTGGTGCCGGAGCGGACGTTGCAGCAGGAGCGGAAGCCGCCACCGCACCGGTTGCCGCTACAGGTGCAGCGTAAACAGGTGCCGCGGTGTTACCCACGGTGACCGGGCCCGGGCCTGATGATCCAAACAGCGGGCCGACCAGCACGCTGGAGCTGGAAGATGTTTTCACTTTCAGCTTCAGCGTACCGTCTGTGGTATGGCGCGCAACCGGATCTGGAATATCCGGCACGGCGTTACCGGTTCCCTTGGCGTAAGCCTTGGCGGGATCCAGCAGCTTAGTGGTTTGCTGCAGATCTTTATCCGTGGTGAAGACCAGAACGTAAATTTTTTGCTGCCCCAGCGCAGGGGTCAGGCGCATCAGTCCTTCCAGACGGTCCGCGCTCATTACGCCCGGCTCCTGGTAGGTGAAATATTCGCTCGGGAAGTAGGCAGAAGGCGTCATATTCTGATCAAGGATCAGCACGTTCGGTGCAAAGACGCTGGTTTGTTTGTTTACTTCGCTGGTCAGCGTAATGTACAGCTCACCGATGTTGGCCGGCACGCTGTAGGCCGCAACCGGGCCGGAAATACCGGCAACGTTCAGACTCTGCCCGCCGGTAGCAAGCGTGGTGGTCTGGGTTTTAGACTGGTCGACGGGGGTCCAGGTCAGCTGCTGTAGCGCAGCGGCCGGAATAGCCGGTGCCGTGGTGGTGTTCTGCGGTACGAAGTTAACCTCGGCCAGGCTGACGCCGGGCAGGCTTGCGAGCAGCCCTGCGGATAAGCAGAGCGCGACGAGACTTTTTTTCATTTTCATTGTTATAACCTCGAACTGAAGACGATGGACGTTAGCCAGGCAATAGCGCGTCCATCTGAAACGGTTTTGGCATACAAGGGTAATGCGATGAAGGAGGCAGTGGCTCCTCCCCCATCGTTTCATAACATCAGGTTAAAGCTGAATTACCACCAGATTTCCATCTGCGCACCGAAGGAGAACTCATCGCTGTCGCCGCGGCCGAAGGACATGCCGTTGAAGCCATCGCTGGTTGCTCTGCCGAAGTTTGAGTTGGTAGATGGACGACCGCTGGTGTCGTAACCCCAGTTCTCATCCCACTTGGCGTAGGTTGCGAAGACGCGCAGTGCCGGGCGGGACCAGATGCTGTCGCCTGCCTGCCATTGCTGTGCCAGGGTAATTTTGTACTGGTTGTTGGTATCGCCAGTTTCCTGGGATTTCACGTTGTCGTAACCGACTTCCAGCAGGGTGCTCATGATTGGCGTCCACTTGAACATTGGACGAACGCCCACGGTCCACCATTTGGTGCCGTTGCCGTTATCCCAGTCGATGTCCTGGAACATACCGACGTACATCAGGTCCCAGCGGTCGCCCAGAGAGATCGCACCGTGGTCGATAACGCGGGTCAGGTGGCCGTTGTTGTTGATGCCGTAAGCGTACAGGCTGCCGTCTTCATCGTTGCCGATGCCGATGCCGCCGCCCTGAGACAGGCCTTTACCCTGTGAGGTCATGGAGTCAGTGGCGTACTGCACAACAAATTTGTTATAGCCTTTCAGCATGCTCTGGGTGTGTTCAGCGGTGAACATCCAGCCGTCTTTGGTCGCGCCAGGCTGCAGGTAGTAGTCGTCGTTAACGTTGGTGTGACCGTAGTCCACACCCAGCTCCAGCGTGCCGCCTGGGTTAACTTCCATCTGGCCTAAACGCACGTCAAACACGTCGTTCGCGGTGTCAGTGGTGTAATCGCGGATGTTGTCACTGCCGAAGGTAGCAGAGCCGCCCGCTTCGGTGGAGCGAGTCGCTGCCAGAGAAAGCTTACCGAAACCAAGATCCACGTTTTCCAGACCTGCGCCCGGACCGGAGATATCCCAGTAGTAGAAGTCGATCATGTGAACGTCATGACGCTGATAGAAACGCTTACCGGCCCAGATGGTGGCGCCCGGCAGTGCGTCGATCAGGTTTTTACCCTGCACGTTGGCTTCACGGAACGCCGGGCTGGTTGCTTCCCAGTCGTTCTGCTGAGCTACGGAGTAGGCCACGTTGGTATCGAAGTAGAAGCTCTTATCGCCTTCTTTCCACACTTCCTGACCGAATTTCAATTCCGCATAGGTTTCACATTCGTTACCAAGACGGTATTTAGATTGGGCACCGGTCGCCTGGAAGCACTGCTGTGCACCGCCGCTACCGGTCCAGCCGATACCAGAACGGGCATAACCGTGGAAGTCCACCGCCATTGCCTGAACAGACATAACGCCTGCTGCTACGGCTACCGCCAGTGGGAGTTTGCGCAGAGTAATCATCGTTCTATCTCCTGAGATCATTGCTTTTCTTTTTTTATGGGAATGCTTAAACGCCTGGCTCTTGATGCAGCCTACGACAAGCAGTGCCGTCCTCACGGAACAGATGGCAACGCTCTGGCGGCAGGCCAATTGCGAATGTGGCACCCTCTTTTACCAACACCACGTCATTCTGGCGGTACACCAGGTTCTGACGAATGGCGGGGATTTGGATGTGAATCTGAGTCTCATGTCCTAACTGCTCTACCACCTGCACTTCACCTTCGAGGGTGACGTCGGCGATGTCGCTTGGCAGCAGGTGTTCAGGACGAATCCCCAGGGACATGTTGGTCCCCACCTGAACCTGGCTGCTTTCTACCGGCAGCCAGACCTGCTGGCGGTTCGGTAATTCAACCTGTACCTGATCGATTGCTGTGGCAGTCACTTTTACCGGCAGGAAGTTCATCTTTGGCGAGCCGATAAAGCCCGCGACGAACCGGTCCGCCGGGTAGTGATAAAGTTCGAGCGGTTTCCCCACCTGCGCCACACGACCGGCGTCCAGCACCACAATCTTGTCGGCGAGCGTCATGGCTTCTACCTGATCGTGGGTGACGTAAATCATGGTGCGCCTCAGGCGCTTGTGCAGACGGGAGATCTCGATACGCATCTGCACGCGCAGCGCCGCATCGAGGTTGGAAAGGGGTTCATCGAGCAGGAACACCCGTGGTTCCGCCACCAGCGTACGGCCAATGGCGACACGCTGACGCTGCCCGCCGGAAAGCGCCTTCGGGCGACGATCCAGCAGATGAGCGAGCTGTAAGGTTTCGGAGACCTGGTTGACCCGCTGATTAATTTCGTCTTTTTTGGCACCGGCCAGCTTCAGGCCGAATGACATGTTTTCCGCCACCGACAGGTGCGGGTAGAGCGCGTAAGACTGGAAGACCATGCCGATACCGCGCTCGGCCGGAGGCACGTCGTTGACGCGCTTCTCGCCGATGAACAAATCACCGCTGGTCACGGTTTCAAGGCCGGCAATCATGCGCAGCAGGGTCGATTTGCCGCAGCCCGATGGCCCAACGAAGACCACGAACTCGCCTTCCTGGATATCCAGGTTGATGTCTTTCGAGACCACTACATCGCCCCAGGCTTTGGTGACGTTCCGCAGCTGTACGCTTGCCATGCCCTTCTCCCTTTATTACTACGCTCTGCCAACGGACAGATAAATCAAGATGTGTCGGACTATGAACGATTCATACATTGTGTGAATCCTCCACCCCTGTGGTTTTCTGTGGGGGAGGAGGCGGGAGGATGAGAGAGGGGTTTCTGCAACCGGTTACAGCCGCACAAAGAGATTTTCGTGATCGGCGTTTCAAAATTCCGCGTATTTTTATGTGCGCCAGAACACATAACTGCCAGTTATGCAAAGCAGATCACAGATAACGGGGGTGGGGCGTAGAGGCAGGGAGGATGAGAAGCGCTTGCCATCTCCGCAGACTGACCACCGTAACGCTTCTACCTCGTTTGTATCTACGCGCACCACCACTCAAAAGGATGGGACACATGAAAATTAAAACCGGCGCCCGCATTCTCGCTTTGTCAGCTCTGACAACGATGATGTTTTCCGCCTCTGCACTGGCAAAAATTGAAGAAGGCAAACTGGTCATCTGGATTAACGGCGACAAGGGCTACAACGGCCTGGCTGAAGTCGGTAAGAAATTTGAAAAGGATACCGGCATCAAAGTGACCATCGAGCATCCGGACAAGCTGGAAGAGAAGTTCCCGCAGGTTGCGGCGACGGGCGACGGTCCGGACATTATTTTCTGGGCTCATGACCGTTTTGGTGGTTACGCGCAGTCTGGCCTGCTGGCCGAAATCAGCCCGGACAAAGCCTTTCAGGACAAACTCTATCCGTTCACCTGGGACGCAGTTCGCTATAACGGCAAAATCATCGCCTATCCGGTTTCTGTAGAAGCGTTATCGCTGATTTATAACAAAGACCTGGTGCCAAACCCGCCGAAGACCTGGGAAGAGATCCCCGCGCTGGATAAAACGCTGAAGGCGAAGGGCAAGAGCGCGCTGATGTTTAACCTGCAGGAGCCGTACTTCACCTGGCCGCTTATCGCCGCCGACGGTGGCTATGCGTTCAAACTCGAAAACGGCAAATACGACGTTAAAGATGTGGGCGTGGACAGCAAAGGCGCGAAAGAAGGCCTGAGCTTCCTGGTTGATCTGATCAAAAACAAACACATGAATGCCGATACCGACTACTCCATCGCCGAAGCTGCCTTCAACAAAGGCGAAACCGCGATGACCATTAACGGTCCGTGGGCGTGGTCCAACATCGACAAGAGCAAAATCAACTACGGCGTAACGCTGCTGCCAACCTTCAAAGGCAAGCCGTCTAAACCGTTCGTTGGCGTGCTGAGCGCGGGTATCAACGCCGCCAGCCCGAACAAAGAGCTGGCGAAAGAGTTCCTGGAAAACTACCTGATGACCGATCAGGGGCTGGCCGAAGTGAACAAAGACAAGCCGCTTGGCGCCGTGGCGCTGAAATCCTACCAGGAGCAGCTGGCGAAAGATCCGCGTATCGCCGCCACCATGGATAACGCCCAGAAAGGCGAAATCATGCCTAACGTTCCGCAGATGGCTTCCTTCTGGTATGCCGTTCGTACCGCGGTAATCAACGCAGTAAGCGGTCGCCAGACCGTTGATGCTGCAATGAAAGACGCTCAGGGACGTATTACTAAGTAAAAAACTGGCGGGTGACGCAAGGCTTACCCGCCCTACGAAACCTGTAGGGTGGATAAGCGCAGCGTCATCCACCGCGTTAAGTCGTTGTAGAGGAAGACCCCATGGATGCTGTTAAAAAGAAGAGCCGCTGGTGGCAAAACGATGCGCTGAAGTGGTCAGCGGTCGGCTTGTTGGGCCTGCTGGTTGGCTATCTTGTTGTCTTAATGTACGCCCAGGGGGAGTACCTGTTTGCCATCATGACGCTGATTTTAAGCTCGGTTGGCCTGTATATTTACGCTAACCGCAAGGCCTACGCCTGGCGGTACGTCTACCCTGGCCTTGCCGGCATGGGGCTGTTCGTCCTCTTCCCGCTGGTCTGCACCATCGCCATTGCCTTCACCAACTACAGCAGCACCAACCAGCTCACCCAGGAGCGCGCGCAGGAAGTGCTGATGGACCGCCAGTACCAGGCGGGCAAAACGTTTAACTTCGGCCTCTATCCGGCGGGCGACGAGTGGCAGCTTGCCCTCACCGACGGGGAAAGCGGCAGGAATTTTATCTCTGAAAACTTTAAGTTCGGCGGCGAGCAGCACCTGAAGCTGAAAGAGGCGGATGCCCTGCCCGCGGGCGATAAAGCCAATCTGCGCGTGATTACGCAAAACCGCGCGGCGCTGACGCAGATCACCGCCGAAATGCCGGACGCCAGCACGCTGACCATGAGCTCCCTGCGCCAGTTCTCCGGCACCCGCCCTCTCTACACGCAGGCCGATAACGGCGAGCTGACCAATAACCAGAGCGGCGTGAAGTACCGTCCGAATAACGACATCGGCTACTACCAGTCCGTTAACGCCGACGGCAGCTGGGGCAACGACCAGTTAAGCCCGGGCTATACCGTCACCATCGGCTGGAAAAACTTCCTGCGCGTCTTCCACGACGAGGGCATTCAGAAGCCGTTCCTCGCCATCTTCGTGTGGACCGTTGTCTTCTCGCTGTTAACCGTACTCCTCACCGTTGCGGTGGGCATGGTGCTGGCCTGCCTGGTGCAGTGGGAATCTCTGAAGGGGAAAGCGATTTATCGCGTGCTGCTGATTCTGCCTTACGCGGTGCCCTCGTTTATCTCAATCCTGATCTTCAAGGGGCTGTTTAACCAGAGCTTTGGTGAGATTAACATGATGCTCAGCTCACTGTTCGGCATCAAACCGGCCTGGTTCAGCGACCCGACCACCTCGCGCGCCATGCTGATTATCGTGAATACCTGGCTGGGCTACCCGTACATGATGATCCTGTGCATGGGCCTGCTGAAAGCGATTCCGGACGACCTGTATGAAGCCTCGGCGATGGACGGCGCAGGGCCGTTCCAGAACTTCTTCAAAATCACGCTGCCGCTGCTGATTAAGCCGCTGACGCCGCTGATGATTGCCAGCTTCGCCTTTAACTTTAACAACTTCGTGCTGATCCAGCTGTTGACCAACGGCGGCCCGGACCGCCTCGGCACCACGACCCCCGCGGGCTACACGGATCTGCTGGTGAGCTACACCTACCGCATCGCCTTCGAAGGCGGCGGCGGACAGGACTTCGGCTTAGCGGCGGCTATCGCCACGCTTATCTTCCTGCTGGTTGGCGCGCTTGCGATTGTTAACCTGAAAGCCACCCGCATGAAGTTTGATTAAGGAGCGACACTCATGGCCATGGTTCAACCCAAATCACAAAAGCTGCGTATGATCACCACGCATCTGTTTTTACTGCTGTTTATCGCGGCGATTATGTTCCCGCTGCTGATGGTAATTGCGATTTCCCTGCGCCCCGGCAACTTTGCCACCGGCAGCCTGATCCCGGATCAGATCTCCTGGGAGCACTGGAAGCTGGCGCTGGGCTTCAGCGTCGAGCACGCTGACGGACGCGTCACGCCGCCGCCGTTCCCGGTGCTGCTGTGGCTGTGGAACTCCATTAAAATTGCGGGGATCACGGCGATTGGTATCGTCGCCCTCTCCACCACCTGCGCCTACGCTTTTGCCCGCATGCGCTTCCCGGGCAAGGCCACGCTGCTGAAAGGGATGTTGATTTTCCAGATGTTCCCGGCGGTGCTGTCGCTGGTAGCGCTGTACGCGTTGTTCGACCGCCTGGGCCAGTACATTCCGTTTATCGGGCTGAATACGCACGGTGGGGTGATCTTCGCCTATCTTGGCGGTATCGCGCTGCACGTGTGGACGATTAAAGGCTACTTCGAAACGATTGACGGCTCGCTTGAAGAAGCGGCCTCGCTGGATGGCGCAACGCCGTGGCAGGCCTTCCGCCTGGTGCTGCTGCCGCTCTCCGTGCCGATTCTGGCGGTGGTGTTCATCCTGTCGTTTATCGCGGCGATTACCGAAGTGCCGGTCGCGTCGCTGCTGCTGCGCGACGTGAACAGCTACACCCTGGCGGTGGGCATGCAGCAGTATCTCAACCCGCAAAACTACCTGTGGGGCGACTTTGCCGCGGCGGCCGTGCTGTCCGCAATCCCGATTACCGTAGTGTTCTTACTGGCGCAGCGCTGGCTGGTGAGCGGCCTGACGGCGGGCGGTGTGAAAGGTTAATTTTTCCTGTAAGTCAAAGCTGTACATTGCTTTAAAGCCACTGCAATCCTCATTAGTCCTCGTATCATTTCTGGCGGCCTTCGGGCCGCCCTTTTTTATTCCCGCTTCAGCCGGCTGCTGTTGCACAGCCACAGCGTGATCACCAGCAGCAGGATCGCCCCGGAGTAAATCAGCACGTCGACGGGGGATTTATGGTCGATGATGATCAGCCGCACGATGGCGGTAATGCCGATATAGACGAAGTAGCGCAGCGGGAAATGATAGCCGGTCTGGAAGTACTTAATAATCAGGGCGATAAATTCGAAATAGAGGAAATAGACCACCAGCCCTTCAATCAGCAGATATTTGCTCGCCTGCTCCGTGGGGGCAAACAGCACCTTCGCCAGGTGGTAGGTCTCTTTGCCGAGGAAGATAATCAGGATCACGCCCAGGGCCAGCAGGCCAAGGTTGAGTACCGTCTGCATGACGGTAGAGATCCATTCAACGCGGGGTGTGGCAGGCATAGCAGTCCCTCAAGAAGGTAGTCCAGAAGGAGTGTTATACGTTAAAAGTGTGATCTGGATCGAGATTTTTTGCTTATAGCGTCAATGGACCCTCACCGTGAAAGATGTTGTAGGCCGGATAAGCGCAGCGTCATCCGGCACTCCGTTAGCGGAAGTTCAGGCTCCGGTCGCTGGTCATGCTGTAGAGGTCAAACTTGCGGCCCAGCATCTGCCCGCCGTCTCGCGTCAGCGGCGTCCAGCCAATCTGCGCGCGGGAGCGGGTCGGTGACGAGGTGAAGATATCCAGCGGCACGTTCACGTAGAAGCCTTTAGTGAAGTCCCCTTCCCCGTATTCTTGCTTCGAAACGTTGGTGATGGTGGCGTACGTGCCCACCACAATCCCGCTGTCGAAGCGTTTGGAGATCTCCAGCGTGCCGCCCTTATCCTTCGCCAGATACTGCCCGACGCTCAGTTTCACCAGCACGTCATCGGCAAACGAAGGCGTCCAGTAGCCCGTCAGGTGGCCGGTCGGCGCGCTGTAATCGGTAAACTTCATCATGTCCTGCGCGCTGCGCCAGTCACGCTGTTTAACGTAGTTGGCGTTAGCGCCAATCGCCCAGTTGCTGTCTACAGGACGGTAAAGCACCTCGGCACCCGCGCCGCCGTACATAGTTTCCAGATAGCCGCCGTAAACCTGTCCGTACCAGCTGTTGCCCAGATACTGGAAGTAGTTAGCCTGCAGGTTGTTGACGTAGATATCGTTTTCCACGTAGTCGCGAACGTGGGTACGCACGCGCGGCAGCGTCGAATCGTTCGGCGGGTTGGTGTAGTTAAATTTGTCGTAGTTATTAGCGATGTTGGCAAAAATGCTGCCGGTGGTCAGCAGGTGGTCTGTCACCCACCAGTCGGCGGTGCCCATCACCCCGACCTGATACATGTAGAAGCTCTCCGGGCCGCCAATGGACTGGTTCAGCACCGGGTTAAGGGAGAAGTTCACCTTCGACTTATCGATGTAGTAACCCTGCTCGGTGGTTTCCGGGACAATCGGCTCCTCACGCTTCTGCACCAGCTGCGTCTCATGCCCCAGCGGCTCGCCTTCCAGATGGTGGCGCAGGCTGGAAACGTCGGTTTCGGTGGTCACCTGCGGCATATTCAGACGCGTCTCGGTAATGCGGATGGTCTGGATATTCTCCGGCAGATCGTTCATTACGATGCGGTTTGCGCGCTCAATGCCTTCGCGGGAGTCACGATATTTCACCTGTTCGCCGGTGACGTACAGCGTGTCGCCCTTCACCTGAATATTCGGGTTCGTAAGACCGGCGTTGTATTTCAGCATCGTCAGCTGGTTCGCCACAACGTTATGCTGGAGGATCTCATCCTGCGGATTAGGCTGGTACTGCGGGCGACGGTTGTCGTTATAGCCCGGACGGAGATCGTTAAAGTTAGTGCGCAGCGTGAAGCCGAACATCAGGGTATTGCCGCGCTCATAGCTGACGTTAACGTCGGCCCAATCGGTCACCCGATAGATCGCGCCGACGTTAAAGTTGCTGCGCTGCTCGAGCTTGCCCGCAAAGTCCTGGCTGTAATTGTTCCCTTCGTATTCCAGCTTCAGGCGCAGCGGCTGCCACGGCGTCTGGTATTCGATACCGCCGAACAGGGAGGCCGGGCCGTGGAACATGCCGCTGAAGTTGAAGGAGCCCGCCTGGTTGTAGCTGTTATCGCGATTGCAGAAGCTGTTGCTGACTTCGCAGAATGGATTTTTCACGTTGCCGCTGGTGCCCATATAGCCCCAGCCCATGCCCAGCGAGAAATCGAACGGCCCCCAGGCTTTGCTCGCCACCACGTATTCGCCGTCAAACAGGCCCGTACCGCCCAAATCCCTTACCCCGGCGGAGACTTCCGGCAGGTAATAGCCCTCTTCCCACAGGCGCACTTTCATATCGAAAGCCTTATCTTTGTAGGTCTGGTCGCCGGAAAAGGCGTCTACGGAGCTGTACTGCCTGGTGCGCACGTCGGTGTAGCGCAGCGTGGTTTCCAGCCACGGGAAGAGCTGGATAGAGGCGGAGTAAAAGCGGTACTGGTCGTTATCGCGGTAGTTGGCGCTGAACTCGCCGGTACGGGCCATGCGCGCGGTCGGCGTTTGCAGCAGGCCCACGCCGCCGAAGTCGGATTGCGAAGGGCCAATGGGGGCCGGGAAAGTTTCGGCGTGGCAGGCGGTGGAGACGGCCAGCGCCAGCAGGCTGTAGATATATTTATTTTTCATCAATCCGGGATCCGATGGGTCAGGGAAGTAAGGATTTGCTGGTTCAGGGCGTTGAAAGCGGAGTCGAACAGGCGATCGGAGAAGCCGACAAACAGAATGCTGCCCGGCAGCAGCTCAACGTGGCGCTTGTTCCAGTAGGCGACGGGCGCCTTTTCGGTTTTGCCATCGGGATAAACCACCCAGGCGTAGCTGCGGTCGGCGCCGCTGAGCAGATTCACATCTTCCAGATACTCAGCCGCAGTGCGTCCGGCGACGAACGGTTTGACGCCCGGCGAACTCACCAGCCCCATCAGCTTGATAGTCGTCGGCTGCGGTCCCGCCCACAGGCTGTAGTCCCCTTGCAGGGTGACGTTGGAGCGTGGACGCAGGCGAACCCAGTCCGGGTCGAGATTGACGAACTGGCGTCCTGTAACCCTGATAGCCTGTAGCTGCTGGCGCACGCTGTTGATTGCGGCGGCGTCATCACCCTCTTCCTGAGCGGCAAACCCGCCCAGCGCGGCGAGCAGTTTTTGATGCTGCTGTTCGGCAGCCGCCGAAGCCTGCCGCTCGCTAATAACGGCACCCGGCCACCAGGCGCGGCTCAGGGAAGGCTGGGTGACTAAATCCCCCAGCCGCTCGACGTTGGTCAGCTGCTGGTTGCCGGGATTAACGGTGACGTTACCGGCGGCGTAGAGATAAGAGCTGCTGAACGTCAGCAGAGCGGCTAAACATAGAGTCGTCTGTCGGCGGATGACGCGGCGCTTATCCGCCCTGCGTGGACCGGCGCTTAAAATTGATAAGCCGCGCGCCATCCACCGTGTTTTAAAGGCTGTTATTTTCATTATTTCGCCGCCTTCAGCAGAACCGTGGTAATCGGCCAGTAGTCCGGGCCAAGGTATTGTTTTGACTGGCGGATATGACCGTCGCTGTCTACCCAAAAACGGTTGTGCCAGCTTTTGCCGGAGGCCGTCACCTCTTCATCCAGAACGCGCACCGGCGTAACGCTGCTGCCCACTTTCAGGGTGTCGCTGCCATCCCAGCGGAAGGTAGAGCGCGCCGTTGCCATGCGCACCTGCTGATGTTCGGTCCACGCCATTTGCCGTGTCCAGGTAGCACCGTCGATAATCTGGTTCACCTTCGCCAGCGGATCGTCCGTCAGGTTGCTGACCTGCGTCAGGTTGTCGCCAAGGCCGACCGTCTTCACTACCCGACCGTTCTGGGTAACGAGGGTTGCCCGATCCTGAGTCACCCATTTCTGCTGACCGTTCTCGTCATAGGCCAGCACCACGAATAATTGCGGGCCGCCGTTGATGCTCATGTACTGGCTGGCGTAACGCATATTCTGAATATCGTCATCGGTGAGCTGCACGCCGTCGGTGCCCACGATGCTGTGCCAGAGCGAAGTACCGAGACCCTTAGTGGTTGCAGAACAGGCCTGAAGTAACAGGCAAACAACAAGAATTGAAAGTCGCTGCACGACGTATCCCCGGATTCAAAATAACCACACCGAAGTGTGGTTAGGGTTAAAACACCCGTGAAATTACTGGGTGCTGGTCGTCGTGGTCGTGGTAGTCCCGGTATTAGAACCGTCGCCACCACCGGTGGCAGCAAGCGCTACCCCCACTGCTGACCCGACAGTGCTGGAGCTGGTCGCAGTAGAACTCCCTGCGGACACAGAAGTAGCCTGCGCGCCAGCTGCTTCACCCACTGCTACCGGGTCAGCACTTGCCGCGCCAGCCGCTGCCAGCGTGAATATGGCGAGAGCGCCATAAATGACTTTTTTCATAACAATTTCCCTTCATTGAATGAATGGAGATTTGCCCAAAAGAGTTTCAGGCGGGATCGAGTATACACAACTAAAGATGACAATCAGGATGATGGGGAAATAGAGAAGGCGTTTTAAGACAAGTGGAAAAAATAACCTTTTAGCAGTTATTATTGATAATATAAAACCATTAAAATCAATGAGTTAATGGAAATATAAATATTACCTATGATCTAATTACTCCTAAAATAACCCGGAGTGAATACAGGGTCATGAGGTTTTTTAGGATTAACCTCAGCGGGGGAAATTAGCAATATAACGAGACAAGGGGAATTGTCTTATAAATAAGCCGGCGCAGGTGGCCGGCTTATTTTATTTATGGCTTAGCTTATTACTTAAGCACGCCAGGACTTATAACGGTTAATTAAGCCGTTGGTGGAGCTGTCGTGGCTGCTGATTTGTTTGTCATCACCCAGCTCCGGCAGGATGCGGTTAGCCAGCTGTTTGCCAAGCTCAACGCCCCACTGGTCAAAGGTGAAGATATTCAGGATAGCGCCCTGGGTGAAGATCTTGTGTTCGTACAGGGCGATTAGCGCGCCGAGGCTGAACGGGGTGATCTCACGCAGCAGGATGGAGTTGGTCGGACGGTTGCCTTCGAAGACCTTGAACGGCACAACGTGTTCCAGCGTTTTTGGATCTTTGCCCTGGTCCGCGTATTCCTGCTCAACCACGTCGCGCGCTTTACCAAACGCCAGCGCTTCGGTCTGCGCGAAGAAGTTGGACAGCAGCTTAGGATGATGATCGGAAAGCGGGTTGTGGGTGGTAGCAGGCGCGATGAAGTCGCAAGGAACCATTTTGGTGCCCTGGTGAATCAGCTGGTAGAACGCGTGCTGGCCGTTGGTGCCCGGCTCGCCCCAGATGATTGGGCCAGTCTGGTAATCCACCGCGTTACCGTTACGGTCAACGTATTTGCCGTTGGACTCCATGTTGCCCTGCTGGAAGTAGGCGGCGAAACGGTGCATGTACTGGTCGTACGGCAGAATTGCTTCTGTTTCCGCGCCGAAGAAGTTGTTGTACCAGATACCGATCAGCGCCAGCAGCACCGGCAGGTTCTGCTCCGCAGGGGTGTTCGCGAAGTGTTTATCCATCGCGTGCGCGCCGCTCAGCAGCTCAACAAAGTTGTCGTAGCCAACGGACAGAATGATGGACAGGCCAATCGCGGACCACAGGGAGTAACGCCCGCCGACCCAGTCCCAGAACTCGAACATGTTCGCCGTATCGATACCGAACTCGCCCACTGCTTGCGCATTGGTGGAGAGCGCAGCGAAGTGCTTAGCAACGTGCTTGTTGTCGCCAGCCGTTTCCAGGAACCAGTCGCGCGCGCTGTGGGCGTTGGTCATGGTTTCTTGCGTGGTGAAGGTTTTGGAAGCAACCAGGAACAGGGTGGTTTCCGGATCGACGTTTTTCAGCACTTCCGCAATGTGGGTGCCGTCAACGTTGGAAACGAAGTGCATGTTCAGGTGGTTTTTGTACGGGCGCAGCGCTTCGGTCACCATGAACGGGCCGAGGTCAGAGCCGCCGATACCGATGTTGACCACGTCGGTGATCGCTTTACCGGTGTAGCCTTTCCAGCTGCCGCTGATGATGCTTTCGGAGAAGGTTTTCATCTTCTCGAGCACCGCGTTCACTTCCGGCATCACATCTTTGCCGTCCACCACGATCGGGGTGTTGCTACGGTTACGCAGCGCAACGTGCAGCACGGCGCGGTCTTCGGTGCGGTTGATCTTCTCGCCGGAGAACATCGACTTGATGGCACCCTGCAGATCCGTCTCTTTTGCCAGCGCCTGCAGCTTAGTCAGCGTCTCGGCGGTAATGCGGTTTTTAGAGAAATCCACCAGCATTAAATCATCGAACGTGGCGGAAAACTTACCAAAACGGTCGGCATCCTGGGCGAAAAGCTCGGCGATGGTGACATCTTTCATGTCGTCATAATGCGCCTGTAAAGCCTGCCATGCAGCGGTCTGCGTTGGGTTGATATTCTTCATAGCGTTACCCTTTTGATTTGAGAACTGTGACTGCGGTCAATTGTATATCCACAAAACGGGATTTGGGATGATCTTTCTGCCATTGGACGGCGAATAGCGTTTCAGATTATGTGGTCGATAAAAAGTGTTAGGGTGCATCGGCACCGGCTATGACCGCGTCTACACTGAGAAAAACAGTATGGCCTCGTAAACCAGGTAAGGTAAAAATTTTATGGAATTGTCTGTACCCCTTTTGTTGGTGATCATTACTCTCGCCTCACTGGCGGCGCAATGGCTGGCGTGGCTTGTGCGCTTGCCTGCCATCCTGCCGCTACTGGTCTTTGGCCTGGTTCTTGGCCCGTTTACCGGCATCCTCAATCCGGATGCGCTGTTCGGGGATCTGCTTTTCCCTATCGTCTCGCTTTCCGTTGCCATTATTTTGTTTGAAGGGGCGCTGACCCTGCGCTTTGACGAGATACGCGGGCTGGGCGGCGTGGTCCGGAATCTGGTCAGCGTCGGCATGCTGATTACGTTCAGCGTCATAAGCCTGGCCTGCTGGTGGCTGCTGGGGCTTACCCCGGAGCTGTCTGCGCTCGTAGGCGCCGTGACCGTGGTCACCGGACCAACGGTTATCGCGCCGCTGATGCGCGTTGTGCGCCCGAATGCCGCAATCAACCAGGTGCTGCGCTGGGAAGGGATAGTTATCGACCCTGTGGGGGCGATTTTCACCCTGCTGGTCTTTGAATTCATTACCCTGCGCCAGGAGGCCGGTTCCTCACTTCATCTGCTGGTGATTTTCGGGCAGACCGTCGCGGTAGGGTTGATTACCGGGGCCATCTTTGGCTGGCTGTTGGGTACGGCGTTAAAACGCGTCTGGCTGCCGGGCTACCTGCAAAACTTTGCGGTGCTGGCGATTGTGCTGCTGACGTTTGGCATATCCAACGCGCTCTCCGACGAGTCGGGCCTGCTGGCGGTCACGATCCTCGGCATCTGGCTGGCGAACATGCGGGACGTCGACGTCAGCGATATCGTCGAGTTTAAAGAGGAGCTGTCCGCCATCCTGATCTCCGCTTTATTTATTATTCTCGCCGCCCGCCTGGACGTTCACGGCGTGCTGGCGATGGGCTGGCCGCTGGTTGCCCTGCTGCTGGTTATCCAGTTTATCGCCCGTCCGCTCTGCATTGCCGCCTCAACCGTTGGCTCCACGCTCACCGGGCGAGACAGGCTGCTGCTGTGCTGGATTGCGCCGCGCGGGATTGTCGCCGCGGCGGTCAGCTCCCTGTTTGCGCTTACGCTTGAGCGCAGCGGCTACGAGGGCGCGGACAAGCTGGTGAGCGTAGTATTCGCGATTATCATCGGTACCGTAGTGGTGCAGAGCCTGACCAGCGCCCCACTGGCGAAATTCCTTAAGGTACAGCAGCGCAAGCCCCGGGGCGTGCTGATCATCGGTGCCAATACCGTGGCCCGCACCCTGGCCCACGCGCTGGTGAAGCAAAATATTCCGGTCCTGCTGACCGATAACAGCTGGGAATACTACCGGCTTGCGCGCATGGAAGGGCTGCCCGCGTACTATGGCAACGCCTGGTCCGAGCATGCTGAGAACTATCTCGACCTGAGTAATACGGCGCAGGTGCTTGCGCTCTCTCCTAACCGCCATCAGAACGCGCTGGCCGTTTATCACTTCAGCCACCTGC
The DNA here is from genome assembly GCF_038405435.1 of Dryocola clanedunensis. Classification (GTDB taxonomy): domain Bacteria; phylum Pseudomonadota; class Gammaproteobacteria; order Enterobacterales; family Enterobacteriaceae; genus Dryocola; species Dryocola clanedunensis_A. The sequence continues at coordinate 859,354 of NZ_JBBYHZ010000001.1, forward strand.
TGGGCAGCGAAAAAGTCTTCGCCATTCGCTCCGGCTCGCCGCTCAAGGGACGCATCAGCAACGAAAGCGCCCGCTTCCGCCGTCTCGAAAGATTATTCCCGGAGGACGTGACGTGGAACAGCCTCAGCAGCCAGATAGCCAAAGGTGCCGTAGTCAAAGCTACCCGTCTTAACGAGAACTTCGGCTGGCTGGAATACATAGAGAAAAACAGCGGCGTGGTGCCGTTATTTGCGCTGCCGGAAGACGGGCGGCTCATCTCCATGAGCGGAAAAACCACCCCGGCGCTGCCCTGTACGATGATTGCGCTAGTACAGAATGAAAAATCCGCAACGTCTAAACGTTGACATCATCGCCGTAACATTTTATTTCTATACGCCTAACTTGTTCAGTTTGAGCAAGCCAGAAGAGGCGCGTCGTCCAGGTAGTGTGTTTGAGGAGCCAGTCCGCAGACAGCACATGAGGGGGAACGACGCCGAGGTAGCGCGCAGAAGGCAATGTTCGTTATCGGCCGCAGGGGCTGAATCCCCTGGGTTGTCACCAGAAGCGTTCGGCAGTCGGACGTTTATACCCGAATTAATTGGCGTTGCAGCTTCAAGAAATCGGGTAGACAAGGTGGGGCGCTTCTGGGTGTATCCGTAGTTTTCCCTTCTACGTCTGCCCCGTATCCCGCTCTTCCCTTGTGCCAAGGCTGAAAATTTACCGCCATACGAATGGCCCCCTGACACGAGGTAGTTATGTCTTATCCACAAACAGTAGTAGCCAAATTTGGCGGCACCAGCGTCGCGGACTTCGAGGCCATGAACCGCAGCGCCGACGTTGTTTTGGGCGATGCCAACGTTCGCCTGGTGGTGCTTTCCGCTTCAGCGGGCGTCACCAACCTGCTTGTCGCCCTGGCTGAAGGCCTGGAAGCGACGGAACGCTTCGTCAAGCTCGACGCCATTCGCAAAATTCAGTACGACATCGTTGAACGCCTGAGCAACCCGCAGATTATCCGCGAGGAAGTCGAACGCCTGTTAGAAAACATCACTACCCTTGCCGAAGCCGCCTCGCTGGCGACCTCTACCGCGCTGACCGACGAACTGGTCAGCCACGGCGAACTGATGTCCACCCTGCTGTTTGTCGAGATCCTGCGTGAGCGTCAGGTTGACGCCCAGTGGTTTGATATCCGCAAAATCATGCGCACCAACGACCGCTTTGGCCGCGCCGAGCCGGACGTTGCAGCCCTGGCGGAACTGGCGGAGCAGCAGCTACAGCCGCGTATCGCGGAATCTTTGATTATCACGCAGGGCTTTATCGGTAGCGAAGCAAAAGGCCGCACCACGACGCTTGGCCGCGGCGGCAGTGACTACACCGCCGCGCTGCTGGGCGAAGCGCTGCATGCCAGCCGAGTGGATATCTGGACGGACGTGCCGGGCATCTACACCACCGACCCGCGCGTGGTGCCTGCCGCAAAACGCATCGATAAAATCGGCTTCGAAGAAGCGGCGGAGATGGCTACCTTCGGGGCGAAAGTTTTGCACCCTGCAACGCTGCTGCCAGCCGTTCGCTGCGATATTCCGGTATTCGTCGGCTCCAGCAAAGATCCGCAGGCGGGCGGCACGCTGGTCTGCAACGAGACGGATAACCCACCGCTTTTCCGCGCGCTGGCGCTGCGTCGTAAGCAAACGCTGCTGACCCTCCACAGCCTGAACATGCTGCACTCCCGGGGCTTCCTGGCCGAAGTGTTCAGCATCCTGGCGCGCCATAATATCTCCGTCGACCTGATTACCACCTCGGAGGTGAGCGTGGCGCTGACGCTGGATACCACCGGCTCCACCTCAACGGGCGACAGCCTGCTGACTACCTCGCTGCTCACCGAGCTGTCGTCCCTGTGCCGTGTAGAAGTGGAAGAGAACCTGGCGCTGGTCGCGCTGATCGGCAACAAGCTTTCCCAGGCCTGCGGCGTGGGCAAAGAGGTGTTTGGCGTGCTGGAGCCGTTTAATATCCGCATGATTTGCTACGGCGCATCCAGCTACAACCTCTGTTTCCTGGTGCCGGGCAGCGACGCGGAGCAGGTCGTGCAGAAGCTGCACCATAATCTGTTTGAATAAAATTTAATCTCATGCGATGAATACAGAATGCCGGGCTCGCTCCCGGCATTTTCATAACCAGAAACAACACAACAACCCCTTGCAAGGATCACAACATGCTCGCGATTTTAACCCGGCTGTTTCCGCTCTGGGCGGTACTGCTGTCCGTACTCGCCTACTTCTCACCCGGCAAGTTCACCCCCATCGGTCCATGGGTCAGCACGCTGCTGATGCTCATCATGTTCGGCATGGGCGTACATCTGCGCATTGACGATTTTAAACGTGTGCTTTCACGCCCGGCTCCTGTCGCCGCAGGCACCTTCCTGCACTATCTCATCATGCCGCTGGCGGCGTGGGTGCTGGCGAAGCTGTTCCATATGCCGCCCGACCTCTCCGCAGGCATGGTGCTGGTGGGAAGCGTGGCGAGCGGTACGGCATCAAACGTGATGATTTATCTGGCGAAGGGGGATGTGGCGCTGTCGGTGACCATCTCGTCCGTGTCTACGCTGGTCGGCGTATTTGCCACACCTTTGCTGACCCGGCTGTACGTGGATGCCGACATCAAAGTGGACGTCATGGGAATGCTGCTGAGCATTCTGCAAATCGTGGTGATCCCGATTGGGCTGGGGTTGATTGTTCACCACATCTTCCCGCGCCTGGTGAAGCGCGTGGAGACTTATCTGCCCGCGTTCTCCATGCTGTGCATCCTGGCGATTATCAGCGCCGTGGTGGCAGGCTCCGCCTCGCACATCGCGTCCGTCGGGCTGATGGTGATTATCGCGGTCATTCTGCACAACGGCATCGGCCTGCTGAGCGGCTACTGGGGTGGACGCCTGTTCGGCTTCGACGAATCCACCTGCCGCACGCTGGCTATTGAGGTGGGCATGCAGAACTCGGGCCTGGCAGCGACGCTGGGCAAGATTTACTTCTCGCCTCTGGCTGCCCTGCCCGGCGCGCTGTTCTCCGTCTGGCATAACCTTTCCGGCTCGCTGCTGGCGGGCTACTGGTCCGGCAAACCTATCAGGTCGGATAAGCAGCGGAAGATGAAAAAACACCGCGCTTAAGGTGGCAATAGCCCGGGCGACCGGGCTTTCTATCAGGCTAAAACGACTTTCAAAGTCCCTGTGCCCGATGGCCTGCGGCTATTTCCCACTACGATCTGAACATCACGGCCTAATCTTGTCAGATACTCCAGCATTTTTGCCTCACTGATGCCCCGAAATTGCCCCCTGAGCAGGTTGGACAGGCGCGGTTGTTTCATACCCAGCAGCGCTGCTGCCTGCTGCTGAGTCAAATTCAGCTCTTTGATGATATTGCCAATAGCCATAGCGAGCTGCGCCTTGATTAGCATCTCATCAGCCTGAGGAAGACCCAGATCCGCATAGATATTTCCGCTACTTTGTTCGACCTTATGGTCCATATTAAGCTCCCGTCGCATGGTCTTCTGCGGCTTTTAAACGTTCGATAATTTTATTGAGGTCTTTTTTGCTGGAACCAATCCAATAAAGTGGCTTCATGACGGGCGTCCTTGAATTTGATTATATCCATATAGGTATAAAATTGCATGATTGAAAATCAAACGAAAGCGAAGATCTTTAGTCGCCCAGAGTTAAAACAGAACTTACGAGGGATTTCGCAAAAGAGAGCTGCAACGGTGCAATTTGCAGGTGAGAACGTGATTTTTACTGAGCTGGCGGGCGCTTTGCTTTACACTGGAAATCCTTTCCTTAAGAGGTCGCAACGATGTCCACAGCAAAACTGACACAGCAAGACATGACGGAAAGTGAGCAGCGCGAGCTGAAAACGCTGCTCGACCGCGCGCGCATTGCAGAAGGCCGCACGCTGACCAACTCAGAAATCAATCACATCAAAAAAGAGTACAGCGATAAGCTGATGGCCGAGCGCGAACTTGCTGCCAAAAAAGCCCGCGCCCTGAAGAAACAAAAAGCCTTAAAACCTGATACCTCAGCGACCTATTCCTGGTCTGCTAATACACATATTCGTGGGAAGCGCTGAACTAGCGCCCTTTCTTCTTGCGCCCTGGCTGAGCAAAGCGTTTACGTGATGCCAGCTCTGCCGGGGTTTTTGCACTGCTTTTCGGCCCGCTGACGACTGGCTTTTTGATCGCCGCAGCCGGTTTCGCCTTCGGTTTTTTCGCAGGCTTAGCCTCTGAAGAGGAATCTTCAATCAGCTTAAAGAGCTCCACCAGCTCGTCATCCGTCAGATCGCGCCATTCGCCCAGCGGCAGCCCTTTCATGCTGACGTTCATAATCCGGGTACGCTCAAGCTTCGTGACCTCATAGCCGAAGTGTTCACACATGCGGCGAATCTGACGGTTTAGCCCCTGCACCAGCGTAATGCGGAAAACAAACGGCGCTTCTTTTTTCACCTTACATTTTTTAGTGACGGTGCCCAGCATCGGCACGCCCGCGCCCATGCCACGAATGAAGTCGTCGGTGACCGGTTTGTTTACCGTGACGATGTACTCTTTCTCGTGGTCATTCCCGGCGCGAAGGATCTTATTCACCAGATCGCCGTGGTTAGTGAGGAAGATCAGCCCCTGCGAGTCTTTATCCAGACGGCCAATCGGGAACACACGTTTGCTGTGGTTCACGAAATCAACGATGTTGTCGCGTTCGGCGTCTTCCGTGGTGCTGACGATGCCCACCGGTTTATTCAGCGCAATCAGCACCAGATCGTCTTCGTTACGGGGTTCAATAAGCTGACCGTTGACCTTAACCACATCACCGGCAAAAACCTGATCGCCAATCGCGGCGCGCTTGCCGTTGATAAAAACGTTTCCCTGTTCGATGTAGCGGTCGGCGTCGCGGCGCGAGCAGATGCCGCTCTCGCTGATGTATTTGTTCAGGCGAATGGATGAGTTGGTCAGCATGGTTCCTCCGTAAAAAAACGGACTATACCTTACCCTTCGGACGTTGCGAACAGCCCAGCCTCACTTTGCTTGATTATCTGGAGATTTCTCGCAAATGAGTAAAAGGCTTTGCGGCCCGGTCTGTCGCATCTATTTCTGATTAACTACAGCTCACGGGCGACAAACATTAAGTCTGCCGCCCGCCGAAGCGTTACTGCGGTTTGGCCGCGATGGCGGCGATTTTTTTCTGAATATCTTTGTCCAGGTTATTCACCCAGTGATTATACGAACGGTGGATTTCACCGCCTGACGCCAGCAGGTTAACGCTGCTGACGTAATGTATTGAGTAATCTTTTTCACTGTAGTTAATGCGCACGGTCACGCTGTGCTTACGCACATTCTGCGTCGCATTAATAACGCCCGGACCGGCCACGGACATGATCCAGTCGCGCCCCTGCCCGGCGTTGATAATCGCCTCTTTGACCTGTTCGGTCGTCACGTGAGCGGTAATGATTGTCTGTGGGGTACGCACCGGCTCGGTGCGCTCGAGTGCCGAACACCCGGCTAATGCCGCAATACAAATAGCGCCTGCCAATAGCTGCTTAAGCTTCATCAAAATCATCCTTAAATTTAAAATTTTGCGCAGCAGATTATAGCCAGGCGGCTAATTTATAAACACTAATATTCGTCCCGCTCGTCATCGTCGTCCGGCTGTTCCAGCACGCTGTAAGCCACAGCACAGAACAGCGAATTCAGACGTTTCATGTCCCCCAGCAGCCCCAGGTGCAGCGAACTGGTTTCGATGCTCTGCACGTTTTGCTGATGCAGGCGATCGACGTGCGCGTGGGAGTAGCGGCGGTTCAGAATCCGGAAGCGGTGTTTGTTACGACGCAAACGACGGGCGCTGTTAACGTCCCCGGAGAAGAACACCGACAGGCTCAGCTTCAGGTTGCTGGTCAGCTGTTGAAGCAGGGTATCCAGCTCCGTCAGGCCATCCGGGGAAAACGCCCGGCGTGCGGAGAGGGATTTGTCGGCGACCTCGCTACCCATACGCTCGATAATATCCGCGGCCTGTTCAAGGTTCAGCGACATCTCGATAATTTCCGCCCAGCGGCGGGATTCGATTTCAGCCAGATCCTCTTTTTGCATCTGCGCCATGTACAGCTTAATGGCGGTATAAAGCACGTCTACGTCATCGGCCAGCTTGCGCAGCTCCTTCTCCTGACGCGGCTCGCCGTGCATCACTTTGCTCCATGTCTCCAGCATCTGCTCCAGCACATCCCCCATGCGTAACGTTTCACGGGCGGCATTCGACAGGCCAAGCGCAGGCGTATCCAGCGCCGTCGGATCGAGGTGTTTCGGCTTCATGCGCCCGTCGATTTCCGGCGCTTCGCTGATGACGCGGCGGCAGAAGCGCGCCATTGGCTCGGCGAAAGGCACCATTGCAAGGCAGCGAATCAGGTTGTAGAAGACGTGGAAGTAGATCACCAGCTCAGATTCAGGGAGCGGCAAATGATGCATCCAGCGGGCCAGGATATGCACGAACGGCAGGACGATTAAACTGCCCACCAGCTTGAACAGCAGGCTGCCAAGCGCAACGCGACGGGCGGCGGCATTGGCGGCGCTGTTGTTGATCATCGCCAGCAGGCCAGAACCCAGGTTCGCGCCGATGACCAGGCACAGCGCAACGTCAAAGGAGATCACGCCCGTCGAGGTTAATGTCGCGGTCAGCAGCACGGCTGCCAGGCTGGAGTAACTGATAATGGCGAACATCGCGCCGATCAGCGCATCCAGCATGATATCGCCGGTTAAAGAAGCGAAGATCACCTGCACGCCGGAGGCCTGGGTGATAGGCGTCACGGCGGCCACGATCAGCTCCAGCGCCTGCAAAATCAGACCCAGGCCAATCGCCACCCGTCCCAGCTGCCCCGCCCGGGACTGCTTACGGCTGAGGAAGAATATCACCCCGACGAAAATCAGCAGCGGCGAAAGCCACGAGAGATCGAACGTCAGCACGCGCGCCATCAGCGCCGTCCCCACGTCGGCCCCAAGCACAATCACCAGAGCAGGTGTGAGCGCCACGAGATCCTGAGCCACAAAAGAGGTGACCAGCATAGTGGTGGCATTGCTGCTCTGGACAAGCGCGGTTACGCCAATGCCCGCACAGAAGGCGAGCGGTTTTTTTTCAACGCTGCGGCTAAGCACACTACGGAGATTTGCGCCGTAAACGCGCATGATCCCGGTGCGCACAATGTGCGTCCCCCAGACCAGTAGCGCCACCGCAGAAAGCAGATGCAGTAGAGTAAGCACACTTTCTCCTGGTTAGTTAGATCGGAAATTCCTTCTCTTTCCAGTATATACGGACTGGCGGTAATAAGGGGGCGGGAGGCATTTGTAGGGTGGATAAGCGCAGGCGTCATCCACCGATAAAAAGTTGTCGGGGGCGCTGCCGCTTACCCGACCTGTAAAATCTTAGTCTGCGTCGTACCCCAGGTTCGGGGCCAGCCAGCGTTCGACGTCCGTCACGGACATGCCTTTACGACGGGCGTAGTCCTCAACCTGATCGCGCTGAATTTGCGCTACGGCGTAGTACTTGCTGTCCGGGTGGCTGAAGTACCAGCCGGAAACCGACGCGCCCGGCCACATGGCGTAGGACTCGGTCAGCTTCATGCCAATGACGTTTTCGACGTCCAGCAGCTCCCAGATGGTCGCCTTTTCGGTATGTTCCGGGCAGGCCGGATAGCCCGGAGCAGGACGGATCCCCTGGTAGTTCTCGCGGATCAGCTCTTCGTTGCTGAGGTTTTCCGTCGGCGCATAGCCCCAGTAAACCTTACGCACCCGCTCATGCAGATATTCCGCAAAGGCTTCCGCCAGGCGGTCCGCCAGCGCCTTCAGCATGATTTTGTTGTAATCATCGTGCTGCGCCTCATAGGCATCAGCGAGCGCGTCTTCTTCCATACCGCCCGTGACGGCAAAGGCACCAATGTAATCCGCTTTACCACTGCTTTTTGGCGCAACAAAATCGGCCAGGCAGTAGTTGGCGAAGCCCACCTTCTCCGTTTGCTGGCGAAGGTGATGCGCGACAGTCAGCACGCGCGTTCGCGTCTCATCGCGATAAATTTCTATGTCATCCACAACGCGGTTAGCCGGGAACAGCCCCACTACGCCGCGCGGGTTGAGGGCTTTTTCCGCGTGAAGCTTGTCGAGCATTTCGTTAGCGTCTTTGAACAGGCGCTGCGCCTCTTCGCCCACCACCTCATCTTCAAGGATGCGCGGGTATTTGCCAGCCAGCGACCAGGTCATGAAGAACGGCGTCCAGTCGATGTAATTACGCAGCGTTTCGATGCTGGCCGTCACTTCCTGCACGCCCAGACGATGGGCGACCGGCGGCGTATAGCTTGACCAGTCGAAGGCCAGATCGTTTTCACGGGCTGCGGCAAGCGTAACCGGCGGCGTACGCGGTTTCTTGCGGGCGTGCTGGGTACGCACGGTTTCGTACTCTTTACGCGTGCGGGCAACAAAATCATCGTGCTGCGTCGAGGAAAGTAGCGCGGAGACCACGCCGACGGTGCGCGAGGCGTTCTGCACGTAGACCGTTGGGCCGCTGTAGTTCTGCTCGATTTTCACCGCCGTGTGCGCCTTGGACGTCGTCGCACCGCCAATCAGCAGCGGCAGCGTGAAGCCCTGGCGCTCCATCTCTTTGGCAACGTTGACCATTTCGTCCAGCGACGGCGTGATAAGCCCGGACAGGCCGATGATATCCGCCCCCACTTCGCGAGCAGTTTTGAGGATTTTTTCCCCCGGCACCATTACGCCGAGGTCGATAATTTCGTAGTTGTTACACTGCAGCACGACGCCAACGATGTTTTTGCCGATGTCGTGAACGTCGCCTTTTACGGTAGCGAGGACGATTTTGCCGTTGGTCGAGCCTTTCTCTTTGCTGGCTTCAATGTACGGTTCAAGATAGGCAACCGCCTGCTTCATGACTCGGGCAGACTTCACCACCTGCGGCAGGAACATTTTCCCTTCGCCGAACAGATCGCCTACCACGTTCATCCCGGCCATCAGCGGCCCTTCGATAACTTCAATCGGGCGCGCGGCCTGCTGGCGGGCCTCTTCGGTATCCAGTTCGATAAATTCGGTGATGCCTTTGACCAGCGAGTAGGACAGGCGCTTTTCGACGTCCCAGCTGCGCCATTCCGCCTGCTGGGCGCTGGCGGTGTCGTCGCTTTTGGTCCCGCGATATTTTTCTGCCAGATCCAGCAGGCGCTCGGTGCTGTCGTCGCGGCGGTTCAGAATCACATCTTCTACCGCATCACGCAGCTCCTGCGAGAGGTCGTCATAAATCGCCAGCTGCCCGGCGTTGACGATGCCCATGTCCATGCCGTTGCGGATAGCGTAATAGAGGAACACGGCGTGAATCGCCTCGCGCACCGGGTCGTTGCCCCGGAAGGAGAACGACACGTTCGACACGCCGCCGGAGATCATCGCGTGCGGCAGCTCGCGCTTAATGTCTTCACAGGCGCCGATGAAGTCCTGAGCGTAGTTGTTGTGTTCTTCGATGCCCGTTGCCACCGCGAAGATATTCGGGTCAAAGATAATGTCTTCCGGCGGGAAGCCGACTTCTTCGGTCAAAATCTTGTAGGCGCGGCGGCAAATTTCAATTTTACGCGCACGGGTATCCGCCTGGCCCTCCTCGTCAAAGGCCATCACCACCATCGCGGCGCCGTAGCGACGCACCAGTTTTGCATGGTGAATAAACTGCTCAACGCCCTCTTTCATGGAGATGGAGTTAACGATGCCCTTGCCCTGGATGCACTTGAGGCCTTTTTCGATGACGTCCCATTTGGAGGAGTCGATCATGATTGGCACGCGGGCAATGTCCGGCTCGCCGGCGATCAGGTTCAGGAAGCGCACCATCGCCGCCTCGGCGTCGAGCATCCCCTCGTCCATGTTGATATCGATGATCTGCGCGCCGCTTTCGACCTGCTGGAGCGCAACTTCCAGCGCTTCGTTGTATTTCTCTTCTTTGATCAGCCGCTTAAATTTAGCGGAGCCGGTGACGTTGGTCCGCTCGCCGACGTTCACAAACAGGCTGTCCGCGCCGATATTTAGCGGCTCAAGCCCCGCCAGACGGCAAGCAACCGGCAGCTCAGGCAGCCTGCGGGGCGCGACGCCTTCAACCGCCCTGCTCATCGCCGCGATATGTTCAGGCGTGGTGCCGCAGCAGCCGCCGACGATATTCAGGAAGCCCGCCTGCGCCCACTCGCCAATCTGCTCGGCCATGGTGTTGGCATCCAGATCGTACTCGCCAAAGGCGTTCGGCAGACCCGCGTTCGGGTGGGCGGTGACGTAACATTCCGCGATGCGAGAAAGCTCGGCGACGTACTGACGCAGTTCGTCCGGCCCCAGCGCACAGTTCAGACCAAAGGTCAGCGCGTCCGCGTGGCGCAGGGAGTTATAGAAAGCTTCGGTCGTCTGCCCGGAAAGGGTGCGACCAGACGCATCGGTAATCGTGCCGGAAATCATGATTGGCAGATCGACGCCCAGCGCTTCAAATTCAGCTTTTACGGCAAAGATTGCCGCTTTGGCGTTCAGAGTATCAAACACCGTTTCGATCATAATAAGGTCAACGCCACCTTCCACCAGCGCGCGGGTGGATTCGCGATAGGCGTCCACCAGCAGGTCGAAGGTGACGTTACGGAATGCGGGATCGTTAACGTCCGGGGAAATAGAAGCCGTGCGGTTCGTCGGGCCTAACACCCCGGCAACGTAGCGCGGTTTTTCAGGCTGACGGGCCGTCCACTCATCGGCACAGGCGCGGGCCAGCTTCGCGGCTTCATAGTTGATTTCCGCCGACAGGGATTCCATCTGGTAATCCGCCATCGCGATGGTCGTGGAGTTGAAGGTGTTGGTTTCGACGATGTCGGCACCCGCTTCAAAGTAGGCATAGTGGATCGCGGCGATAATTTCCGGTTTGCTCAGCACCAGAAGGTCATTGTTGCCCTTCAGGTCGGACGGCCAGTCCGCAAAGCGTTCACCACGGAAATCGCTCTCTTCAAGACGGTAGCTCTGGATCATCGTGCCCATGCCACCATCCAGTACCAGAATGCGTTCTTGCAACTGCTTGTGCAGTTTTTCTACTTTGTTGCTCAACTCAGGCTCCCGGGGACTTAACGGATCGTTGCGGTGCGAAATAGTTCATAACCGGCGAAAAGGCCAGCAGACCATACTGGCATAAGTTACCGGAGGGTAAAAGATATCAAACATGAGACATGTTCAACTGACTGCTCCGATGAGTGGCGCGCTGGTTGCATTATCGCCAAATAAAACGAAAATGATTTCCACGATATGAAAAAAGGAGTCTGCTATGGTCGCTGCCGTTCCCGCCAAACGTGGTAAAAAGCCCCGCGCTGCCACCGCCGCTGCCCCGCAGCCAACCGGGCAGGTCCAGTCGTTAACCCGCGGTCTGAAGCTGCTGGAGTGGATTGCCGAATCCCACGGCAGCGTGGCGCTCACCGAGCTTGCCCAGCAGGCCGGACTGCCTAACTCCACGACGCATCGCCTTCTTACTACCATGCAGCAGCTCGGCTTCGTGCGCCAGACCGGCGACCTGGGCCACTGGACGATTGGCGCCCATGCGTTTGTCGTCGGCAGCAGCTTCCTGCAAAGCCGCAACCTGCTGGCAATCGTCCACCCGATGCTGCGTAAACTGATGGAAGATTCCGGCGAAACGGTAAACCTGGCCGTGCTCGACCACAGCGACCACCAGGCCATTATTATCGATCAGGTGCAGTGCACCCAGCTGATGCGCATGTCGGCCCCTATCGGCGGGAAGTTACCGATGCATGCCTCAGGCGCGGGGAAGGTATTTCTGGCGAACTTAAGTGATGATGAGGTGGGCACTCTGCTGCACCGTAAGGGGCTGCACAGCTACACTCCGGCGACGCTGACGTCACCTTTGCATCTTAAAGAAGATCTGGCCCAGACGCGTAAACGCGGCTATTCGTTCGATGATGAAGAGCACGCGCTGGGGCTGCGCTGCGTGGCGGCGTGTATTTTTGACGAGCACCATGAGGCGTTTGCCGCCATTTCCATTTCGGGGCCGATTTCACGCGTCACCGACGACCGCGTGACCGAGCTGGGCGCGCTGGTCATTAAAGCGGCGAAAGAGATCACTCAGGCTTACGGCGGCGGGCGCTAACCCGCCGCTTTTAAATCTGCGAAGCGCTGGCAAAAACGCTGGCGGCGGCGGTAGGCGTAGACATCCTCTACGTGCCCATTGCGGATGCGCTCCTGTAGTGCGCGCCAGTAGCTGGCCTGGAAAAGGTCACCGTGCATTTCATCAAACAATGGACGGATGCGCGGGTCGGCGCAGAGATAGTGGCGAAACTCCTCGGGAAACACATCTCCCGGCGAGACGCTGTACCAGGGCTCGGCGGACAGCTCATCCTCCGGGTAGCGCGGCGGCGGAATATCGCGGAAGTTCACTTCCGTCATGTAGCAAATCTCGTCGTAATCGTAGAACACCACCCGGCCATGGCGCGTCACGCCAAAGTTTTTAAACAGCATATCGCCCGGGAAAATGTTCGCGGCGGCAAGCTGGCGGATGGCATTGCCGTACTCTTCCACCGCATCCCGCAGCTGCTGCCCTTCCACCCTCTCCAGCCACAGGTTCAGCGGCACCATCCGGCGTTCAATGTAGAGATGGCTGATGGCAATACGGTCGCCCAGATCGGTAAGTTTTTCGGGCGCTTCTTCCTGTAGCAGCGCCAGCAGCGGGGCGCTTATCTGGCGCTTATCCAGCACGAAGTTTTCAAACTCCTGGGTATCCGCCATGCGCCCGACGCGGTCATGCTCTTTGACCAGCTGATAGCAGGCCCGGACGCGCTCGGCGGTCACTTCTTTTTGTGGGGCGAACCTGTCTTTAATCACCTTAAACACCCGATCAAATCCCGGCAGCGTAAAGACCAGCATCACCATGCCGCGTATGCCAGGAGCCTCGATAAACTGTTCATCGGTGGCGGAGATATAGCTGAGGTATTCGCGGTAGCTTTCCGTTTTGCCGTGTTTCTGACAGCCAATCGCCATATACAGCTCGGCGGTGGTTTTGCCCGGCAGCAGCTCGCGCAGCCATTCAACCAGCGCTGCCGGCAGCGGGGCGTATACCATGAAATAGGAGCGGGCAAAGCCAAACACGATGCTCGCCTCGCTGGCGCTGGTCAGGCAGGTATCCACAGCCAGCCGTCCGTCGTCGGTGCGATGAATCGGCAACAGAAACGGCATTTTTCCCTCGGGCAGCGCCAGTTTGCCTACCAGCCAGGCCGCTTTGTTACGATAGAAAAGCTCGTTGGCCACTTCCAGCTGCGCATGGCGCAAAGCATCGGCACCAAAAGTTTCATTGAGGTGCGCGACGATATAGCCCGCGTCACGCGTCAGATCCTGCCAGGGCAGCCGCAGCGGTAAATCGTTGAGCATGTTCCTCAGCATCGGCTGCCACCCCAGCCCAGGGGTAAAGGATTTAGAGAGCGGTCGGGGAATGGTACGAAAGCGCCCTTCGGCCTGGGAGCTGAAAATAAAAAGCCGCTCGGGTGTCAGCGAGCGGTGGTCAAATAACCGGCAGTAGACGGAGTTAAAAAAACTCTCTGCAATTTCGAAGCGAGGGTAATCCGGTAATAAACTGGTGTACTGCTCCTTCACGCGCAGCAGAAAATCCGCATCCGTGTTTTCACTCCCGGTGATACACCGCAGCTGCTCAACAACCAGCCCGACGTGGTGGTCGTAAAGATGGATACGGCTTTTCATCGCCAGCTGCACGGCGTGCCAGTCAGCCTGTTCGAAGCGCTGCTGGGCACCGGCGGTGATCTCCAGAAAACGGCCATACTGCGCGTCAAAGCCCTGCAGGATGGTATGGGCAATTAACAGCTCTCTCCGGCGTACCATTCTTAGCCCCTTTCACTTGTAAGGCAGAAAAGCGCAGCGTTTCCACCTTCTCAAAAGTGGCGGATGACGCGCTGCTTATCCGCCCTACGCTTTCCTGCGAGTTGCTTAGAACTGCTCTTCTTCCGTCGAGCCGGTCAGCGCGGTCACGGAGGACGCGCCGCCCTGAATAATCGTCGTCACGCGGTCAAAGTAGCCGGTTCCCACTTCCTGCTGATGGGAGACGAACGTATAGCCTTCCGGCGCGGCGGCAAATTCCGGCTGCTGCACTTTTTCCACGTAGTGCTTCATGCCTTCGCCCTGCGCGTAGGAATGCGCAAGGTCAAACATGTTGAACCACATGCTGTGGATGCCCGCCAGCGTGATGAACTGGTATTTGTAGCCCATCGCCGACAGTTCCTCCTGGAAGGAAGCGATGGTTTTGTCATCAAGATTTTTCTTCCAGTTAAAGGACGGCGAGCAGTTGTAGGCCAGCAGCTTGCCCGGGAAGCGAGCGTGAATCGCCTCTGCAAAGCGGCGGGCCTGATCGAGATCCGGCTTCGACGTTTCACACCACACCAGATCCGCATACGGCGCGTAAGCCAGCCCGCGGCTGATTGCCTGCTCGATGCCAGCGCGTGTGCGGTAGAAACCTTCCTGCGTGCGCTCGCCGGTGACAAATTCACGGTCGTATTCGTCGCAGTCTGACGTGATGAGGTCAGCCGCATCGGCGTCGGTGCGGGCAATCAGCAGCGTTGGTACGCCCATCACGTCCGCTGCCAGGCGGGCAGCAACCAGCTTCTGAATCGCTTCCTGTGTCGGCACCAGCACCTTACCGCCCATATGGCCACATTTCTTCACGGAAGCGAGCTGGTCTTCAAAGTGAACCGCCGCTGCCCCCGCCTGAATCATGGATTTCATTAGCTCAAAAGCATTCAGTACCCCGCCAAAACCCGCTTCCGCATCGGCAACGATCGGCAGGAAATAATCCACGTAACGCGGATCGCCCGGCTCAATATTCGATGCCCACTGGATCTGATCCGCACGACGAAAAGTATTGTTGATCCGATCCACTACGGCAGGGACGGAGTTCGCCGGGTAGAGCGACTGATCCGGATACATGCTCGACGCCAGGTTCGCGTCTGCCGCGACCTGCCAGCCGGAAAGATAGATTGCCTCAATGCCCGCTTTCGCCTGCTGCAGTGCCTGCCCACCGGTCAGCGCACCGAGACTGTTGATATAGCCTTTTTTGGACTCGCCGTGCAGCAGACGCCACATCCTCGCCGCGCCGTTCTGCGCCAGCGTACATTCCGGGTTCACCGAACCGCGTAGCTTCACAACCTCTTCCGCAGTGTACGGACGCTTGATGCCATTCCAGCGCGGTTGGGTCCAGTCCTGCTGAAGCCGTTCGATTTGTTGGGTACGAGAGATTTTAGTCATGGCAGATGCTCCTTTTTATAAGTTGGGTTCAGGCAAGCAGGCGGTAGCCCGGCAGCGTCAGGAAGTCGATTAGCGTGTCGGAGGTGGTGATTTGCTCCATCAGACGCGCCGCTTCGTCAAAGCGCCCCTGGCTGAAACGACGGTCGCCCAGCTCCTCCTGAATGACGAGCATCTCCTCCGCGAGCATCTGGCGGAACAGCGCTTTGGTTATCGTCTGGCCGCTGCTGAGGGTTTTCTCGTGGTGGATCCACTGCCAGATAGAAGTACGTGAAATTTCTGCGGTTGCCGCGTCTTCCATCAGCCCGTAAATCGGCACGCAGCCATTGCCGGAAATCCATGCCTCGATGTACTGAACGGCTACGCGAATGTTGGCCCGCATGCCATCTTCTGTGCGCTCGCCCGGGCACGGCTCCAGAAGCTGAGCAGCGGTAACAGGGGCATCTTCATTACGCGTCACATCGAGCTGGTTTTGCTTGTCGCCCAGGGCGTTACTGAACACGTCCATGACGGCATCGGCCAGGCCTGGATGGGCAATCCAGGTGCCATCATGCCCGTTGGAGGCTTCCATCTGCTTGTCTGCTTTGACTTTATTGAGCACCCAGTTATTACGCTCGCTGTCTTTGCTGGGGATGAACGCCGCCATGCCGCCCATCGCAAACGCGCCGCGACGGTGGCAGGTTTTGATCAGCAGGCGCGAATAGGCGTTCAGGAAAGGTTTATCCATGGTGACCGACTGGCGATCCGGCAGCACGCGATCCGGGTGATTCTTCAGCGTCTTGATATAGCTGAAGATATAGTCCCAGCGGCCGCAGTTCAGGCCAACGATGTGATCGCGCAGCGCGTGAAGGATTTCGTCCATCTGGAACACGGCTGGCAGCGTTTCTATCAGCAGCGTTGCTTTGATGGTGCCGCGCGGCAGGGAGAAATGATCTTCGGTGAAGGTGAATACTTCACTCCACCATGCCGCTTCCTGCCATGACTGAGTTTTCGGCAGATAGAAGTACGGGCCGCTGCCTTTCGCCAGCAGCGCATCCACGTTGTGGAAGAAGTAGAGGGCAAAATCAAACAGGCTGCCGGGAACTGGCTCATCGCGCCAGGTGACATGCTTTTCAGGCAGGTGCAGGCCACGCACGCGGCAGATCAGAACGGCCGGGTCCGGTTTGAGCTGATAGATCTTGCCGGCTTCGTTGGTCCAGCTGATAGTCCCGTTGATGGCGTCGCGCAGGTTGATCTGCCCGTCGATCACCTTGCTCCAGCTCGGCGCCAGCGAATCCTCAAAGTCGGCCATAAAGACTTTCACGTTGGCATTCAGCGCGTTGATCACCATCTTGCGTTCAACCGGGCCGGTTATCTCCACGCGGCGATCCTGCAGGTCCGCCGGAATACCGCGAATCATCCAGTCAGATTTACGAATGGAACTCGTTTCCGAAATAAAATCTGGAAGCTCACCTGCATCAATTGCCGCCTGCTGCGCGACGCGCGCTGCCAGCAGCTTATTGCGCTGCGGCGTAAAGCGGGTAACCAGCTCGCTGAGGAACTCGACCGCATCCGGCGTCAGGATCTGCTGCTCTTGTTCTCCGAAAGGCTGGCTAAAGGCCAGCTCCGCGCTAACTGTCTGTTGTGTCATACGTTCTTCCCCTCATATCATCCCGTCGAAAAGCCAGTTCTATCTGGTAAGGCCAGTGTGTGGTTTTCGCTCAACAGAATTAAGACTACTTGAGGATTTATTAAAATCAAAAACAATTTCCATTTTTGATTTGAAAATCGTTTATCACATTGAAAAATAGGAGATTAAAATTTATTCAGATGGGGAATCGATTTTTAGACATGAAAAAAGGCACCCTGAGGTGCCTTCATGCCGCTGACGGTGGGGCGCTGAAACGCTTAATCGAGCGTAGGATTCATGTGGCGAAGATCGAACGGGGTGATCTGGTAAACGTAGTAGTTGAGCCAGTTGGTGAACAGCAGGTTGCCGTGGCTGCGCCATGTCGCGCGTGGTTTTTTCTGCGGATCGTTATCCGGGAAATAGTTGTACGGCACGTCCGGGTTCAGACCTGCTTCCACGTCGCGGAAATACTCGCCGGAAAGCGTATGCGCGTCATACTCCGGGTGGCCGGTCACAAAGGCAATACGCTTATCTTTGCTGCCAAAGAGGTAAGCATCCCCTTCCTCCGACTCGGCAAGGATCTCCAGATCGGTATAGTCACGAATCAAAGACGCCGGGAAGTCAGCATAGCGAGAATGCGGGGCAAGGAATGAATCGTCAAAGCCGCGCGTCAGCAGCGCATGGGGATAAGTGAGATGGTGTTCATACACGCCGGACAGCTTCTCTTTACGGGTTTGTTTAGGGATACCGTAAAGGATATTCAGTGCAGCCTGGACGGCCCAGCAAACAAACAGCGTGGAGGTAACGTGATCTTTTGCCCAGTGCAGCACCTGCTCTATCTGCGGCCAGTAGGCAACATCGTTGAATTCCACCAGGCCCAGCGGCGCGCCGGTGACGATCAGTCCATCAAAATTTTCATCCTGAATATCTTCGAAATTACAGTAGAAATTGTTGAGGTGCTCCGCCGGGGTATTGCGGGACTCACGAGAATCGATACGCAGCAGCTGAACGTCAACCTGAAGAGGAGAGTTTGAAAGCAGACGCAAAAACTGATTTTCCGTCTCGATCTTTTTCGGCATCAGATTAAGGATAAGTACTTTAAGCGGGCGAATCTCCTGATTGCTCGCGCGTGAGGTAGTCATGACAAAGACGTTCTCTTCACGCAGGAAATTGACGGCCGGTAACTCATCCAGTACCCGAATTGGCATAACCTCTATCCTCACAGCATACGTTTAAACGTTTAGACATCCAGATAGCTGAAGATAACGCGACCCTTGTCAAATGTCGAGTCTTCATAAGATAGTTGAAAATGTTTCACTTAACCGGGGGTGTTGATGACAGTGGAATATAGGGGGAAATGGCGGTGATTATGGTGTTTTATACCAGGAGTGTCAGAGTTTTTTCCTAAACCGCAGACGACAAAAAGGCCACTCTTTCGAGTGGCCTTGATGCTTGTTTGGAGCCTGGCAGTTGATGAACTTCGTTCACCCTGCGGGCCGTTGCTTTGCAACGTTCAGGCTGCGCCTGTCCTACTCTCTGAGAGTAACGAACTGGCGGAATGCAGTAAAAGAAAAGGCCCCGTGCTTGCGCACAGGGCCTTGTCTTTTATTTGGAGCCTGGCAGTTCCCTACTCTCGCATGGGGAGACCCCACACTACCATCGGCGCTACGGCGTTTCACTTCTGA
>NZ_JBBYHZ010000002.1:0-137208 GCF_038405435.1 Dryocola clanedunensis
ATACAGACCGATTTGGGAATAAGCATTATACGATAGAAGGTATTAACTATCTTGCTCAGCAGGTAATGAACTCATTCAGTTATATCACTTTAAACGACGTTGACTTCGACACAGGAGCGACCATTTCCAAGCCAAATGAAGTGTTGTTTAACCCTGGTGATAACTCATATTACAAATGGACAGGATCATTTGCTGCCGGTCCAAAAGTTGTGCCTGCGAATTCTACGCCTGAAACAAGCGGGGGAGTTGGCCCTGGTAAGTGGCTTAATGTTGGGGATGCAGCACTTCGGAGCGACCTGGCCAATGGCGGTAAAGCTAGTCTCGTTGGGTATGAAGACGAAACGGTCGAGTCAGCACTGGATGATTTATATACCGGCAGAGATAAAGATGGCTTCAATAAAGTAGGTCGCTTCCTGAACCTGGCAGAGCTTCGAGCTTTCCCACCAAAAGCTATTGGTGATGTTGTTTATGCTGTGTCAGCTGCAAGTACCAGCTATTCAGACATTCACTATGGAGGAGGTAACTTTCAGGCTGTAGACAAAGGGGCTCTGGTTGATGATGGTGGGGTGACGATTGTCCCAACAACTGGGGCGCTGGCATGGAAGAGAATGTTTGATGGCATGGTTAGTGCACTTTACTTTGGATTAAAGCCAGATGGTATAAGTGATAACAACGAAGCACTAAACATCGCAGCTAATTATGGTAGGGATAAAAAATGTACTATTCAGTTGCCTCCTGGAAATATTTTGTCCGCAGGGGCATTGCCTGTTTACAAAGCTTCGGGTTTTATAGGCTCTGGTCGAAAGCAAACCGTTTTCATTAAAACTACTCACGATGGATTCCCTGTGGCTTCAGGGGTAAGCCCAGATGCTTTATGTGTTGTACTTGGAGATTCGTATGATCCAAACGATGATACTGGCGCTTCTGATTGCTCTTGGGCGAAATTACAAGGGCTTACATTAACTAAGTCCGGGGTCACAGCCAGGTCTGACTGCCCCATGTATGGCATTTGGGCACCAAGAGTAAATACATCTAGGTTTATCGATATATCTGTTGAATATGGATATTATGGTTATTGGAGCGTAAGCAGTTGGTCCAATACCTTTGAAAATATGCAAATACTTGGTATGTCTGAAATTCAGTTTGCCGGCTTCCATGTAAGTCGAGAGGCATCAGGGACGTTTATTTTATCAGGCACGAGCAATATCTTGAATAATGTTGGGATAGCAAACTATCAGATTGGTTTTAAGATTGACGCAATGCAATATACAACAATGAATAGCTGCTCAGCAGATAGTATAAAACCAATGATTGGGACAAGCGAGACAAACGCATCGGCTTATAGTTTTATAAATCCACATGGAATAACCATGAATAGTTGTGGGTCAGAAGACGTATCAGGTGAGCGGTTATCAATCGTTATGAAAAATATTGCCGCATTTGATGCAACTATGGTTGTTAATGCTTACCAAGGTCAAATCATACCAAGCAATCCAAAAGCATCTGGGACTCCAATATATAGAATCCAAAGTGAAAATACAGCAATGAATCTTTCAGTAAGTTTTCTAAATTGCAATCTTAAGAAAGATGTTTCATTGGCAAATCAGGTTGCAGGGTTTGTGTCGGGGGCTAATACTTACCTTTTCGATATAGGGTCGGTTATTGACGTGCCGACAACTGGTGGTGGGGCCAAATACACGAAAATGTAATCATGGTCGATCAAAGTCAATGTGTTGTCATTACATTGACTTTGATTATATATGAATTTATAATAAGGTTATTTTATAAATCAGAGTATTGAAAATGAAAAGGAAGTTGGCTTTAATAGACAGCCTGACATCACTTAGGTTTTTTGCAGCACTTGGCGTTTTTTTACACCATCTTGGAGTGTTGAATAATTCGAGCGTGCCAGTGGTAAAAACTCTTGGCGGATACTTTTTCAATGGATACACGGGTGTTACTTTTTTTTATATCCTCTCTGGGTTTATAATAAATTACAGTTTCTGCAAACATAAATTGTCAGGGAAGTTTGATTATAAAGACTTTCTTGCATTCAGGATATCCAGGCTTTTCCCTGTTCATGTTCTTTCGTTGGTTATTTTTATTTTTGCATTTACATCTACTAGTGATCTTGTCTGGGGAAAGATTCCAGCTTTAATCTCTAACGTTTTACTGATTCAGTCGTTCATTCCATTTCAAGATTACTATTTTGCATATAATCCAGTAAGTTGGAGCATATCGTGTGAGCTGTTTTTCTATTTTGCATTTTGTCTGCTGGTTAGACTGAGAACGTCAAAACTTTTAATTATTCTTTTGATGGCAATTGGTTTGAACTTTTACACGCTAGTTATTCCTCCAGCATCAATTTCATCACATTGGCTTTTTTATATAAATCCATTTTTCCGAGTATCTGACTTTATCATTGGGATTGTGTTTTGCAGGATGTATTTATCAACTGAATACACACCAGGCAAGAGGGCGTCCAGCATACTGGAAGTGATGGCGATAATGTCATTCTTTATCACTGCATTTGTTGCTACAAATTATATACAGAACATGAATTTAAAGTATGATATTGTATTTATACCTTGCATGTTGATGTTGGTAGTGGCTTTTTCATTTAATAATGGAATTGTATCAAAGTGGTTATCAAACAAATACTTAATACTATTAGGTGAATCGTCTTTTTCTTTTTACATGATTCATTTTATTATAGTGAATAAATTTTATGAAATCATGCTCCCTTCACCAAATGACTTTTCAGAACTAGCTTTATATATATCACTGGCTTTATTATGCTCTCTGGTATCATCTATTATAATATTTAAATATTTTGAATTGCCAGTCAATAAAATAATAAGGAATAAATGGGTGTCCATGAGATATAAGGTTAATAAATAAAACAAAGAAATCCTTTCCGGATGGGTTGCGTGCCTCCGCAGTTTATGAAGCCCACTAGGTGGGCTTTTTGTTGGCTGTCGGTTCGGGTATATCTACCAAAAATCCAGTATTATCCAAAGATTTTTCCGGGACCACATATCCAAGCTCCTTGAGGCGTGAGAATGTGCTGTCGAGAACGGCGTAAAAATCATCTTCACTGAGGGCCTCAAGCTCCAGTTCGCTTAGGTCAATGCAAAAGCTCTTGTGACCCATCCTTGCCTTTTTGTTAATTTCGGAAAATGTTTTTTTGAAAATAACGTTTGATATTTCAACCTTAGCGTTACTTGCAATTTGAAGAACGGTTTCAGCCGAAAGAACCTCATCCTCAGCTATCTCGCCTAAAAAACTCGCCTCAAGTCTTTGGACGATCTCAGCATTCATCGACCGGGCATTAGACTTAGAAACTTCCTCTATTTTCTCTTTTAATTCAATTGGAAGCCTGATTCTTAACTGTGGGTCTTCTCTGCTCATTTTGATTTCTAAATCTGCGAAAATTCACAATATGTAAAGTATGCCCCACGGTGGGGTTGACATCAATGACGCACGGTGTGACACTTTGAGTGTGCCTCACGGTGGGGCAACAAGTGGAGAGTGAAGTGGAAAAAGCTAAAGACATGTATCAGCGAAAGGTTCGATTCCCGGACGACATTCGCATCGCCATAGAAAGTAACGGAGAGAAGCAGTGCCGCGCTTTTAATACAGAGTTGATTTACCAGCTGAGAAAGGCGTACGGCCTGACGGAGAAGAGAAGTGCTGAAGCTTAAAAACGACGAAGCCCAGAAGTGCGCTAACACTCTGGGCCCCTTATCGAACAAATCCCGCTTAGGAAATATCGACATGAAAAGTATAGCGAATAACAAACTTCAGTTCCAGAAGACTAGTTTCTCTCACATGGAAATGGCAGGACAAACATGGTTGCTCGCAGCAGACGTCGGCAGGGCGCTAGGTTATGCTGACGACAAGGCAATACACCGTATTTACAATCGTCGTTCTGATGAGTTTACCCAACAGATGACAGGGGTGGTCAAAGTGACCACCCCTGGCGGGATACAAGAGGCACGAGTTTTTTCTCTTAGAGGCTCCCACCTGATTGGGATGTTCGCGCGGACTGACGTAGCCAAAGAGTTCCGTCGCTGGGTGCTGGACATTCTAGATCGCGAAGTTGCTCATTCGCCGATAGCCAAGCAGTTTACGGATGATGAGCTTTGCGAACTTGCATGGTTGTGGAGAGCGGGAGCGGTAATGATTACAGCCTGCCGGGAGGTTTACCCTCTACTTAGAGTGGCAGAGCATAGATTGGCTGGTCAGTATTATTCAATAGGTCACGAATACGCCAGGGTTCTAAATAAAGGGAGGGAGATTCTGAAGAGGGAAACATCCCACATTGAACATCAACCATGGAGAGATGATAACTGGAGCAGAGTGTTGCCACATCTAAGAAAAGAAATGCTTCAATGATTTTCAAAGAAAAACCGCCAGTGTGGAGCTGGCGGCTTACGTCAATATTGAAATAGGAAATCAAATGACTTTACTGAATGTAGCAAATCAGGCCGGATCTGTCACTGAGAAAACCATCGACTCCCAATACCTTCTGGAGATGGTAAATGCTGCGCGTAAGCAGTGTGGCGAGCCAGCGGTGAGAAACAATAAGTTCGTTGAAAAGATAGTCGATGAACTTGAGGGGGAGTTTTACACTAAAAGTGTAAAACCATCTGGCACTAACGGCGGCCGTCCTATTGAAGTCATTAATATGACAATCAAACAGGCTCTTCGTGTAGCCGCTCGTGAGTCTAAAGCCGTTCGCCGCTCTTTGGTCGATAAGCTGGAAGATATGCAGGTTATCCAACAGCCAACCCAAAGCAACTCCGGCCTCCCTGAGTATCGCCGTGCGAAAGCAGCACAGCTTAACGCTCAGGCGTTGGAAAAGAATATCGCCTCCGCTCGCGAGCTCATGTCGATGTTTCCACGACTTGGTGATGCCGCTAACCAGGTGATTGTAGCCACGCTGGTTAACCCATTGCTCGGTCAGGAAGTTGTCCCGCTGCCGCAGATTGAAGAGCATTACTATCAGGCAGGGGAGGTTGCAGAAAAGCTTAACAGCACGGCTAACATGATTGGCCGCCTTGCAAATAAGCACAATCTCAAGACTGAACAGTACGGTAAGTTCTTCCTGGATAAGTCGAAACACTCTGATAAGCAGGTTGAGGCGTTCCGCTACAATGCCAACGGTATAGAGGCTCTTCGCCATCTTGTCCAGGCGCGAAAGTAGCCTGAAACTAAATTAACCCCACCCACGACTACACAGCCTTCTTCGGAGGGCTTTATCATATCTGGATACTGAATGATGCCCGGAGTGGTGAGTTCGACGATGTGCCGGTGATGTGAGTGGGGCAATGGGGCATATAAGGGGCAAAAAATTAGCGCAAAACAACTCAAAACCACTTAAGGCGTCGATTCGTCTTGCGCTAATGCATTGCTATATGACTACTTCCATATCACTTCATCGCAAAGCCACTTTTAACGGGACCCTATCCTGAACAAACCCGAGTGGGCAGACTAAGCCGTCAGGGTCAGAAAAGAACACCAAAATAAATAGTACAAAACGATTTATTTGTGATACGGTGTTCTTTCAATAACAAATAAAAGTAGGTTTATATCCAGTATTTAACATTCAAGTGTCCGTCATGTGGCGGTTCACAGTATCGCACCTCCCCTTACGATGTCCGAGAAACAAATCCCCATGGCGCTGTTTGTATCTTCTGTAAAGCAGGGATGCATCTTCTTCATCGTCCGATGAGTGCGATTCATCAACATAACGTAGCTGCTCGCTAAGCCCCCGACATCCCGCTGGTTTTGCTTTTTCCCTGCCTGCACTGTTAACATCGGCCTCCTTAACGGAGGGATGATGAAAAAATTAACATTACTGCTCGGAGCGCTGATTCTCAGCGGCTGCTCGTCGCCTGAACCCTACGCACCAAACCCGCCAAAGGCTATCGGTACGCCGAACCCGGCTGCGGTTTACTGCAACGACCAGGGCGGCAAGCTGATGCGAGTGAAAACAGATTTGGGCGACCGGGCGGATTGTTTACTGCCGAGTGGTGAACGAATCGACGAATGGACGCTTTACCGCCGCGACCATTGATAATAAAAAACCCGCCGAAGCGGGTTTTTTTATGCCTGTCATTTAGCTTTTAACGGCCAAACAGATCGCGACGCTTTGGTTTTAAAGGCTGAGCAATCAGCACCAGCACGGCGATAATCAGGAAGACGGAGAAGATCCCCAGCAGCCACTGCACCATATCCAGGGAGAGAAACTCCCACTGGCGGACCGAGCAGTCACCGGTGGCAACGAACACCTGCGGCAGCCATTTATCCAGCGGCAGCCACGACGGGAAGCGGGCAGCAAAATCACAGGTGACGAAAGGGGAAGGATGCAGCTGGAGCATCGTATGTTCCCAGGTCAGCTGAACGCCTTTACCTGCGCTGTACAGCCAGATAGCAAGTGCGCCATAGCGTAAAGGCGACTTCGGCGCAATGGCGCCCACAATTCCCGCGCCCATAATCCCAAACAGGGCACAGCGTTCATAAATACACATTACACACGGCTTCAGCATCATCACGTGCTGGAACCACAACGCCACCATTTCCAGAGCAAAAGCGGTAAAGGCCAGCAACAGCCAGGCGCCGCGCCCACGGGAGCATTGGTTTAAATATCGCAACATAATCTGTTTCCCTGCAACTTGCGGTGAATCGGCAGTGTAAACCAATTCGATTTTTGCGCCAGTAGAAGCGACAAAAATAACTGCCAATTCGGATATTAATCAGCCAGATGAGCAGAACCGGGCAGCGAACTGCCCGTTATCTGCATTCAGTGAGCCAGCTCGCCAGGCGTGGAAGGGGTGATCCAGCCGGCATGCAGCATCCACTCGGTGGCCGGCTGCAAAGTAAATTCAACGCACAGCAGGCCCACCAGCGTCAGCACGATGGTGTACGGCAGCGCCATCAGCACCATACGGCCATACGAAAGTCTGATTAACGGTGCCAGCGCGGAGGTCAGAAGGAACAGGAACGCGGCCTGGCCGTTCGGTGTTGCAACGGAGGGCAGGTTAGTCCCGGTATTGATCGCCACCGCCAGCAGCTCAAACTGCTTAAGGTCGATGATGCCGCTCTGCAGGGCGCTTCTCGTTTCGTTGATGTACACCGTGCCCACGAAGACGTTATCGGAAATGGACGACAGCACGCCGTTGAACAGGTAGAACAGCGACAGCTGAGCGTGAGGTTCGGCCTGCAGCACGAAGTGAATCACGGGGGCGAAGAGATGCTGATCGATAATCACCGCCACCACCGCGAAGAAGACGGTCAGCAGCGCGGTAAAGGGCAGGGCTTCGGTAAACGCTTTGCCGATGGCATGTTCATCCGTTACGCCGCACAGCGCCGTGGCGAAAATAATTACCGACAGGCCAATCAGGCCGACCTCTGCCAGATGCATTGCCAGCGCAATCACCAGCCATACGCCAATCAGCGCCTGGACAACCAGCTTTACCGTGTCCTGCTTGCTGCGCTTCTGGGCGCTTTTTGTGTCGTAATCCTTCAGGATGGTGCGCACTTTTTCCGGCAGCGGTGCGCCATAGCCCAGAATTTTAGTGTATTCGAGCAGCAGGCAGGTTAGCAGACCACAAATCAGCACCGGAACGCTGACCGGTGCCATGCGCAGCAGGAATTCGCCAAAATGCCAGCCTGCATTTTTCGCGATGATCAGGTTTTGCGGCTCGCCCACCATGGTCATCACGCCGCCTAACGCGGTGCCGACGCCCGCATGCATCATCAGGCTGCGCAGAAAGGCACGGAACTGTTCGAGGATGGAACGACTATCGTTTTCCATCTGGCTGTCGTCGAGAATATCGCCGTCGTCGCCGCCTTCAGAGGCCACCCTGTGGTAAATCCCGTAAAAACCTACCGCCACGCTAATGACCACGGCGACGACCGTCAGCGCGTCCAGGAAGGCGGACAGAAACGCCGCAGCGACGCAAAATGCCAGCGACAGCAGCATTTTCGAGCGGATACCCAGCAGCAGCTTGGTGAAGACCAGCAGCAGGAGCTGCTTCATAAAGTAGATGCCCGCGACCATGAACATCAGCAGCAGCAGGACTTCAAGATTGTTTGCCAGCTCGTGGCGAACGTTCTCCGCGCTGGTCATCCCAATCAGCACGGCCTCGATGGCCAGCAGGCCGCCGGGCAGCAGCGGATAGCATTTCAGCGCCATGGCCAGAGTAAAAATAAATTCGGCAACCAGCAGCCAGCCCGCGACAAAGGGGCTGACAAACAGAAAAACCAGCGGGTTAACGATCAGAAACCCAATAATAGCCAGTTTGTACCAGTCAGGTGACTGGCCCAGAAAATTACGATATAGCGCGCGACCTGTGGACATTTCCATTGTGATAAAATCTTTCTCCTGTGATTATTCTGTCGGTTATTAACCTTCTGAGGGTACTCGTGCCTGGCCTGGCTGGCAAGACGGGGGAAGATTTGCTGCTTAACTCTTCTGTAAGAAATTAAACCTTGATCCCGTAAATGGCGCCGCGCAAATCTATCTGGCGCCCGCCGCATCTGGTATGATGAGTCCAATTTGCCAAACCTGTGTAATGGAAATCGTACTATGGTCATTAAGGCGCAGAGCCCTGCGGGTTTCGCGGAAGAATACATTATAGAAAGTATCTGGAATAACCGTTTCGCTCCGGGCTCCATTTTACCCGCTGAACGTGAACTTTCTGAGCTTATTGGCGTTACCCGTACCACGCTGCGAGAAGTGCTGCAGCGTCTCGCGCGGGACGGCTGGTTAACCATTCAGCATGGTAAGCCGACCAAAGTGAACAACTTCTGGGAAACATCCGGCCTGAACATCCTGGAAACCCTGGCGCGCCTGGATCACGATAGCGTGCCGCAGCTGATTGATAATCTGCTTTCCGTCCGCACCAACATTGCGACAATCTTTATCCGTACCGCAATGCGTCAGCATCCGGAAAAAGCGCAGGAGGTGCTGGCCACGGCTGACCGCGTTGAAGACCACGCGGATGCCTTCGCCGATCTGGACTACAGCATTTTCCGTGGCCTGGCGTTTGCCTCCGGCAACCCAATCTACGGGCTGATCCTCAACGGCATGAAAGGGCTGTACACCCGCATCGGGCGCCACTACTTCTCCAATCCTGAAGCGCGTAGCCTGGCGTTAGGCTTCTACCATCGCCTGGCGAAAATCTGCGACGAAGGGCTGCACGATCAGGTATTTGATACCGTTCGTACCTACGGCCGCGAAAGTGGGGAAATCTGGCACCGCATGCAGAAGAACCTGCCGGGCGATCTGGCGATGCACAGCCGCTGATAGCGCCGCTGTAAAAACAAAGGCTTCCATCCGGAAGCCTTTTTTGATCGGTGCATAATGTTAACGCTTTTGCATCACATAACAGACCTGCACAGGTTGGATAAGCGCAAGTTCGGCCAGCGCTTTATAAGCTGTTTATCCTCGGCGGACACCGATCCAGCAGCTCAACGCTGCCGTCCTCGTTCTGCTGCTCCAGCGTCACGTCAAAGCCCCACAGGCGGTGCACATGCTTGAGCACCTCACGACGACCTTTGTCCAGCGGCGCGCGGTTCTGCGGGATATAGCGTAGCGTCAGCGAACGGTCGCCGCGTAAATCCACGTTCCATACCTGTATGTTCGGCTCCAGGTTGCTCAGGTTGTACTGGGCGGAAAGCTGGGCGCGAATTTCACGGTAGCCTTCCTCGTTATGAATAGCCGAAATTTCCAGGTAATTATTGTGGTCGTCATCGAGCACGGTAAACAGACGGAAGTCACGCATCAGCTTCGGCGACAGGAACTGACTGATAAAGCTCTCGTCCTTGAAGTCGCGCATCGCGAAGTGCAGCGTATCCAGCCAGTCTTTCCCGGCGATATCCGGGAACCAGTACTTGTCTTCCTCGGTTGGATTCTGACAAATACGCTTGATGTCCTGGAACATCGCAAAGCCTAATGCGTAAGGGTTGATGCCGTTGTACCACGGGCTGTTATAAGGCGGCTGGAACACCACGTTGGTGTGACTGTGCAAGAACTCCAGCATGAAACGCTCCGTCACTTTTCCTTCATCGTACAGATGGTTAAGGATGGTGTAGTGCCAGAAGGTCGCCCAGCCTTCGTTCATCACCTGGGTCTGCTTCTGCGGATAAAAATACTGGCTCACCTTACGCACGATGCGCAGGATTTCACGCTGCCACGGCTCCAGCAGCGGCGCGTTCTTCTCCATGAAATAGAGCAGGTTTTCCTGCGGCTCCGAAGGGTAACGACGCGCTTCGGCTACCGTTTTCTCTTCTTCGCGGCGAGGCAGGGTACGCCAGAGGGTATTTACCTGGCTTTGCAGATACTCTTCGCGGCTTTTCTGCCGCGCTTTCTCTTCCTGCAGCGAAATCTTCTGCGGGCGTTTATAGCGGTCAACGCCGTAGTTCATCAGCGCATGGCACGAGTCAAGCAGTCGCTCCACTTCGTCCACGCCATAACGCTCCTCGCACTCGCTGATGTATTTGCGGGCGAAGATCAGGTAATCGATGATTGAGCTGGCGTCCGTCCAGCTGCGGAACAGATAGTTATTTTTAAAGAAGGAGTTATGGCCGTAGCAGGCATGAGCGATAACCAGCGCCTGCATGGTGATGGTGTTTTCCTCCATCAGATAGGCGATGCAGGGATTGGAGTTAATCACAATCTCGTAGGCCAGCCCCTGCTGTCCGTGCTTGTACAGCCGCTCGGTTTCGATGAATTTTTTGCCGAACGACCAGTGCGGATAGTTTATCGGCATCCCGACGCTCGAGTAGGCGTCCATCATCTGTTCGGAGGTGATGACCTCAATCTGATGCGGATAAGTGTCTAAGCGGTATAGCTTTGCGACACGATCGATCTCGGCGAGGTAAACATCCAGCAGCTCGAACGTCCAGTCGGGTCCATCACTCAGTCGTTTGGAATCCTTTGTGGCGGAAAGGTCAACAGTAGCCATCAGCGCGCCCTCATTGTTGTCGGCCCTCTCTGATTGGAAAGCCTCACCTCAAAGGATAGAACACTCCGCAAACTTAGCGCCCGCCGGCAAACTTTTTTCTGCGCGATTTACGGATTTCAATGACCCGGATTTTGCGTGCTGACTAGAGTTTTATTCTGTCGATAATATTTTATGTCGCAGGAGATCCTAATTGCGTCACCCCAGCGGATATAGGCCAGGATGTGAGAGGCTTCACCATAATAAAGCCGTATGTTGAATAATATTTTCATCTGGGTTATCAATTTGTAATCAGAAGATTATTCTTTTAACGGAGCGAGGAAGCGTTATGCGTGTTGTCGTGCTGGGAAGTGGCGTGGTCGGTGTCGCGAGCGCCTGGTATTTGCGCCAGGCGGGTCACGAGGTGACGGTGATTGACCGGGAAGCCGGGCCTGCGCTTGAAACCAGCGCCGCCAACGCCGGGCAAATCTCGCCGGGCTACGCGGCCCCGTGGGCTGCACCGGGCGTGCCGCTGAAGGCGATTAAGTGGATGTTCCAGCGCCATGCGCCGCTGGCAATAAGCCTCGACGGCACGCAGTTCCAGCTCAAATGGATGATGCAGATGCTGCGCAACTGCGACATGCGGCACTATCAGGAGAACAAAGGGCGCATGGTGCGCCTGGCGGAATATAGCCGCGACTGCCTGAAAGAACTGCGCCATAGCACGGGTATCCAGTATGAGGGACGGCAGGGCGGCACGCTTCAGCTCTTCCGTACCGCCCAGCAATATGAAAATGCGGCTAAAGACATTGCCGTCCTGCAGGACGCGGGCGTGCCCTATGAGCTTCTGGAGGCGAGCCAGCTAAACCGCGTTGAGCCTGCGCTGGCGGACGTCGCGCATAAGCTGACCGGCGGCCTGCGTCTGCCGAATGATGAAACCGGCGACTGCCAGCTTTTCACCCAGAATCTGGCCCGCATGGCGGCGGAGGCTGGCGTAGAATTTCGCTTCAACACGTCCGTCGATCGGCTGCTTTATGAAGGCCACAGCATATATGGCGTGCAGTGCGGCAAAGAGGTGATTAAAGCCGACACCTACGTGGTCGCCTTTGGTTCTTACTCGACTGGTTTACTGAAAAATATCGTCGATATTCCGGTCTATCCGCTCAAAGGCTACTCGCTGACAATTCCGATCGCCGACGAGCAGGGCGCGCCGGTTTCTACCATCCTCGATGAAACCTACAAAATCGCCATCACCCGCTTTGACAACCGTATCCGTGTCGGCGGCATGGCGGAAATCGTTGGTTACAATACCGATCTGCTTCAGCCGCGCCGCGAAACGCTGGAGATGGTGGTGCGCGATCTCTATCCGCGCGGCGGTCACGTCGACCAGGCCACCTTCTGGACGGGTCTGCGCCCAATGACGCCGGACGGCACGCCAATCGTCGGCAGGACGCCGTTTAAAAACCTCTGGCTGAACACCGGCCACGGCACGCTTGGCTGGACGATGGCCTGCGGGTCCGGGCAGATGCTCAGCGATTTAATTTCCGGCAGAACCCCGGCGATCCCGTTCGACGACCTGGCGGTGGCCCGCTATTTACCGGGATTTACACCTTCAGGCTCTCAGCGGCTGCACAGCGCCCATAATTGACAGACCAATAACGAAAACAAGGAGCGGTCATGTCCCGTCCTGTTACGGCGACGCTCGACCTGAGCGCGCTGCGCAATAATCTACAGATAGCCCGTCAGGCGGCCCCGAATTCCCGGGTGTGGTCAGTCGTGAAAGCAAATGCGTACGGCCACGGTATCGATCGCGTCTGGTCGGCGCTGGGCGGCACCGACGGTTTCGCCCTGCTCAATGTTGAAGAGGCCATTCTGCTGCGTGAGCGCGGCTGGAAAGGGCCGATTCTGATGCTGGAAGGCTTCTTCCACGCCGGGGATCTTGAGCTATTTGATAAGTATCGCCTCACCACGAGCCTGCACAGCAACTGGCAGGTCAAGGCGCTGGCGAACGCCCGTCTTAACGCGCCGCTGGATATTTATCTTAAGGTTAACAGCGGCATGAACCGCCTCGGTTTTACCCCGGAGCGGGTGCATTCCATCTGGCAGCAGCTGCGCGCCATTCCCAACGTCGGGCAACTGACGCTGATGGCGCATTTCGCCGATGCCGAACAGCCGGAGGGTATCGTTGAGCCGCTGGCGCGCATTGAGCAGGCGGCGGAGGGGCTGGACTGCGCCCGCTCCCTGTCAAACTCGGCGGCCACGATGTGGCACCCGGAGGCCCATTTCGACTGGGTTCGTCCCGGCATTATTCTTTACGGCGCTTCGCCGAGCGGCCAGTGGTGCGATATCGCCAACAGCGGCCTGCGTCCGGTCATGACCTTGCGCAGCGAAATTATAGGCATCCAGAATCTGAAAGCAGGAGACGCTGTGGGCTACGGCAGCCGCTATCGTGCCGCCGGTGAACAGCGTATCGGAATAGTGGCCTGTGGCTATGCGGATGGCTATCCTCGCCACGCGCCAACCGGTACGCCGGTTCACGTCGATGGCGTGATGACTTCCACCGTCGGGGCTATTTCGATGGATATGATTGCGGTGGATCTTACGCCGTGTCCGCATGCGGGGATTGGCAGTCCGGTCGAGCTGTGGGGTAACGAAGTGAAGATTGATGATGTTGCCTCGGCGGCGGGAACGGTAGGCTATGAGCTGATGTGCGCGCTGGCACCGCGCGTGCCGGTAGTGACGGTTTAACGCGAAAGGTTAAGTTACGTAGGGTGGATAAGCGACAGCGTCATCCACCTGTCGTCATCCACCCAATCCGCTCAATAATTATTCTGCCTCTTCCTCGGCGACGCGAACGCCAATCTTGCGCACCTGATTATTCTCTTTCTCTGCCACCGTCCAGATCATCCCGGCGTACTCCACCTGGTCACCTACCACCGGCGCGCCGCCCAGCATGCCGAGCACG
Source organism: Dryocola clanedunensis (assembly GCF_038405435.1). Lineage (GTDB taxonomy): Bacteria > Pseudomonadota > Gammaproteobacteria > Enterobacterales > Enterobacteriaceae > Dryocola > Dryocola clanedunensis_A. The sequence continues at coordinate 13,918 of NZ_JBBYHZ010000002.1, forward strand.
AACTCACCCAGCGTCTGCTGCTTATTGACCTCATCATCCAGATCCAGGCCATAGATGGTCGCCACGTCTGAGAACTGCGCGCTGGCTTCCAGAATAAAGTCGCCGAAGAAACGCTGATCGAGGGCAACGGGGGGTGACTGGCTGAACAGTTTACCGAGTGCGGGTAAATCCCGCTCGCGACCGATGACACAGAGCACGTCGCCCTCACGCAGGCGGGTACTGCCCGTCGGGTGCAGCAGCGCGTTATCGCGGAACAGGGCGGCAATGCGGGTTTCCGTCGGCATATGCAGATCGCGAAGCGCTGCGCCCACGCACCATTTATCTTCACTTAGCTGATAGACAAACTGCTCCCACGGGTTTTCGGGATGGATATCCAGCCCGACGCGGGAGACCGGCCAGCCCACCGGCGGCACCACGACTTTCGCTTTTTTAGCCGCCCAGCTCAGCGATGAGCCCTGCAGCAGCAGCGAAACCAGCACCACAAAGAAGGCGACGTTAAAGAACAGCCGCGCGTTGTCCAGCCCGGCCATCATCGGGAAGACCGCAAGAATAATCGGCACCGCGCCGCGCAGGCCAACCCAGCTGATGAAAATGCGCTCGCGTCCGTTAAAGCCCCGGAAAGGGATCAGGCCAATCAGCACCGACAGCGGGCGGGCAAAGAAGATCATCCACGCCGACAGCGCCAGCGCCGGAATGGCTATCGCCAGTAAATCCTTCGGATTCACCAGCAGGCCGAGCACCAGGAACATGCCGATTTGCGCCAGCCACGCCAGGCCATCAAAGGTTTGCAGAATGCCGAAGCGGCTGCGGATAGGCTTGTTGCCCAGTAAAAAACCGCACAGATAGACGGCAAGAATACCGCTGCCCTCCATTGCGGTAGTGATAGCAAAGACCATAATGCCGCCGCTCAGCGCCAGCAGCGGATACAGCCCCTGCGGCAGCGTGATGCGGTTAATCATCTGCAGCAGCAGGTAGCCGCCGCCGAGGCCGAACAGGATGCCCAGGCCGAACTGCTGAATGATATGCACGAGGAACATCCAGCTCAGGCCGGTTTGCCCCTGCTGGATCATCTCAATCAGCGTGATGGTCAGGAACACCGCCATCGGGTCGTTGCTGCCGGACTCAATCTCAAGCGTTGCGCCCACGCGTTCGTTCAGGCCCTTGCCGCCGAGCAGTGAGAACACCGCTGCGGCATCCGTGGAGCCAACGATAGCGCCAATCAGCAGGCCCTGAATTAAATCCAGATTAAACAGCCACGCTGCGGCCAGCCCCGTTAATCCCGAGGTGACAAGTACGCCAACGGTGGCCAGTGAAAGGGCGGGGCCCAGCGCAACCCGGAACGAGCTGGCCTGGGTGCGCATGCCGCCATCGAGCAGGATCACGGCCAGCGCAAGGTTACTGATTAAATAAGCAAAAGGATAATTATCGAACGGAATTCCCCCGATGCCATCTACCCCGGCCAGCATGCCGATAGCGAGGAAGATAACCAGAATGGGGATACCAAGACGGGAAGAAAATGAACTTAATAAGATGCTACAAGTTACCAGTACGGAACCTAAAATAAACAGACTAATTATCGCACCCGCGTCCAAAATTATCATTCTCCTTATATAAGAGCCGCTGTGGTTATGTCTAAATGTTATCACGGATTGGGCCTGCTAACGGCCCGAAATACCGTCTTTTTTACGCGATAACCTGATGACCGCTGATTGTCAGCACGCTTTGCTGGCCGTCGTGCTGCAGTTCGCCAAAAGCACCCAGCGGCAGCGTCACGGTCTGCGGTTCGTGGCCGAAGGGTAAACCTGGCAGAATTGGGATCTCAAGACGCGATGAGAGCAGCCTGCACATCTCGTTAAAATCATAGCCCGCATCGTAGTCGCTCACCGTGGCGCCATTAAAACTCCCCAGCACCAGCGCCTTTTGTCGTTTCAGAATGCCCGCGTGATGAAGCTGCAGCAGCATACGTTCGACGCGGAACGGATGTTCATTGATGTCCTCGACCACCAGAATGCCGCCGTCAATATTGGGTAGCCAAGGCGAGCCAACCAGCGACGCCAGCATGGCAAGATTCCCCCCCCAGATTGTGCCGCTGGCAGCACAGGCAGCGGCGTTATTTTCCCAGCTCACGTTATATTCTGGCTGGGTAATGGCCTTCCAGAAGTGCTGCCACGTATAGTCATCCAGCTCCTCTGCGCCAAAATTGCCCGCCAGCATTGGCCCGCTAAAGGTGATTGTTCCGCACTGGGCCAGCAGGGCGAGCTGGAAAGCGGTGAAATCGCTGTGACCGCAGATGACCGGGGTGCGCTCGCGAAAAGCACGGCCGAGGCGAGGGAAATCAATACTCTCAAGCAGGCGTGTTGCGCCGTAGCCGCCCCGTACCGCCAGCACGATATCGCATTCAGGCGACAGGGCTGCGAGCTGGTTAATCTCTGCCGCCCGCTGCTGGTCCGTGCCGGCAAAACGCTGAAAACGCCGGGTGACTGCCTGCTGGTTGGCTACCTGGTGTCCGGCCTGCTGCAGACGCTCAATTCCGCGCGCCGCCGCTGCCTGGTTTACACAGTAGCCCGAGGGGGCAATCAAACTTATCAGAGACATGGCATTTCCTTGCGTAAAGTGAATTGGTTATGATGCCGCTATCGCGGGCGGTTGTCACTCGTCCGGCGGCGCTGACGCGCCGTAATAAAGAGCAAAGTATCTATAAGGATAGAACGCGTGAATATGAGATGGCTGATTGTTTTGGTCCTGTTCCTTGCTGGCTGTTCCAGCCACACCACCAAACAAGCTGAGTGGGACCCGGCTAAACCTGTTCAGGGCGCTCTGACCTGGATGCCCATCACCGAGCAGGCCGCGCAGGAGTGGGGAGTTAGCCCGCGCGTCATCACGGCTATCATTGCGGTGGAAACCGGCGGTAACCCGACGCTGGTCAGCAAATCTAATGCGGTGGGGCTGATGCAGATTAAAGCCTCAACGGCGGGTGCGGAAGTGTATCGCCATATGGGCTGGAGCGGGCAGCCGTCAACCAGCGAGCTGAAGGATCCGGCCCGCAATATCAATATCGGCACGGCCTATCTCAACATTCTGGAACACGGCCCGCTTGCGGGCATTGAAGATCCGCAGACCATGCAGTACGCGCTGCTGGTTTCCTACGCGAACGGGGCGGGGGCGCTGCTCAGGACGTTTTCCTCCAGCCGCAGCAAGGCCATCGATGAGATCAATGATTTAAGCCCGCAGGAGTTCTGGGAGTACGTGGGGAAACATCATCCGTCACCTCAGGCACCGCGCTACCTGTATAAAGTCTCGCGGGCGCTGGACGAGATGTAATTATCTGACGCGGTCGGCCTTCGCTCTGGCTGACCGCTCCAGTGAAAAGATAATCCGCTGAAGTTCACGCTCAACCGCCGGGTTGACGTTCAGAAAGCGGAAGCTCATGCGCGGAGTGCTGATAGTCTGATTTTTACTGTCCACCACCGTGCGCTCAGAGAGCGTCACCAGCTGCATATCAAAGTAAAATTTTCCCCACTCGACCAGATCGATTTCCACCTTTGAGAAACGCATCCCCGCCTCCAGCCCTTCTGGCAAAGGTCCCTCGACCAGCGCGCCCATACCGCCAAGAGACAGGTCGCACAGCCTGAAGTCGAACAGGGTACCGTCCGGGAGCTTTGTATGGCAGAAGTAGAAGGGATGCATTGGGGCTGTAATACGGAAGTATTCACGGCGCTGCACAAACCACAGCGTCGGCGGCAGCGGTGAGCTAAATGCTGGCAGATTAAGATACTGCATGGGCTGTAGGTTTGGCAGCGTAAACTCGACCTTCGCCCCCTGGGTTTCCGCGGTGAAAAGTATGTTTTCCGCTTTCTGTACCGCCAGGTTGTCCTGCGCCTGACTGCCAAAATCCATGACCAGCTGCCCCTGCGAGACATCCAGAATCTTAGTGATAAATTGCCCTGCGCTCCAGGAGAGACGAATCGGAACCTGATTGCCGTGCAGATCGCGTAATACGCCTAATACCGCGAGAGGAGTCTGTTTCAGAAACTGCTCGTTATAATTACTCAAGGCCCGGGTCCCTGTTGCGTTTGCTGATTATCGTAATGCTCAATATCGGCAGATACGCGTGAAACTTAAGATAAATCTCAAGTAGTTAAGAAAAATTTCACGTAAGCTAGTGATGTCGGTCACGTTTTTCAAATGGTTGATTATACTTAGCGTACCGAGAGTATGAGTTATGCGTTAAGCAGCGCTCTGGGACTGCGTTACTACACAACAAAGAAGAGGATTTTCGAAAATGGGTATTATTGCCTGGATTATATTCGGTCTGATCGCGGGTATCATCGCGAAACTTATCATGCCTGGTAAAGACGGCGGCGGCTTCATCCTGACCTGTATTTTAGGGATCATAGGTGCCGTGGTAGGCGGATGGTTAGCGACTTTCTTCCACATCGGTGGCAACGTAACGGGCTTTAACCTGCCAAGCTTCCTGGTCGCCGTAGTCGGTGCGATTGTCGTGCTGGCCATCTACCGGATGGTTCGTCGCTAAGCAGCGTCGCTCTGAATCTAAACGGCCCCTTCTGGGGCCGTTTGTCGTTCGGCGAAGATTGCTGTGTCGGATGACGCTTACGCTTATCCGATCTACAAATATGGTCTGTCGTTTAAGGGCGGGTAAAGAAATCGTTGTACAACATGTACAGATGGGCCGCGCTCCACGAGAAGTTCGGCGCGCCCTGCTGATCGCCATTTAGCGGGTTGTAGTTTTCGCGGATTGGCCCGTCACCTGTCAGACCGTTCGCATGGGCCAGGAAGCGGTTGGCCATTTCAACGGCGTCGTCCCGGTAGCCGTAGCGCTCCATGCCCTTCAGGCCAAACCAGAACTGATCTACCCAGACGCGGCCTCGCCAGTAAATATCTGCCCCGAAGGCCGGGTTGGTGAGGGATGCCGTACCCAGCGGCACCCAGGTATTAAACTCCTTCGGGTCTTTCATTACCTTCACGACGGCATCGGCGTGCTGCTGGGTTGCCGCGCCGTTAAACAGCGGTGACCAGCCCTCCGGCCCTCTGCCTCTTTCTACTATAGGTTTCCCGGCGCAGCCGTTGGCCAGCGGCTTGTCTGCAATGCGGATGTCGTAGAAGAAACCTGTTTTATCGTCGAACATACAGGCGTTGATGTAGTCAGCCAGATGCTTCGCATGGTCGCGAAATTTCTTCGCATCTTCTTGTTTGCCAAGAAGGTCCGCCATGCGGGCCAGATAGCTGCTGTCGCTGTACATATAGCTCGCCTGATCTACTGATTCCTGCAGCAGCGAGTACCCCAGCAGCGTACCATCGGCGGCCCGGTTTTCGGCGAACAGCACCTGCCAGTCTTCCCGCTTGCCGCCCTTGTCGATATAGCGCTGGAGCTGATCCGGGTCGATAAAACCAAATACCGACGCGTCGTCACGCCCGGACTCCCAGGACGCAGCGACCTGAGCAGGAATATCAATGCTGTCATAGCGTCCGCTGCGCAGAACCCGGCTGTAGTTTTCCAGACCCATCATTTTCTGCTCTTTGTCACCACGCCTGACGGTGAAGATCATTTTGCCATCTGGCGTGTTGTGGGCCTTATCCCGCGTTGCGCCATACTCCGGCACGCCGTTGTGGTTATGGTCGCGGTTGCGCAGCCACCAGTCGTGATAGGCCACCAGATGCGGATACATCTCTTCAAGCCAGGCCTTGTCGCCCGTCGTTTTGTAGATTTCCATCACCGACCAGGCCGCGAGGCTTGGCTTGGTGTTACGTTCGTTCCAGTTGCTGCCGTCGCCGCCGCGTTCCGGGCTGGTGTTGTACGCGAGCAGGTCCGGAACGAAACCTGCGTCCCACGGGCGAACCGGGTCGTCTGGTGGAATTTGCCAGGCAAATACCGCGCGAATGTTATCTTTCGCCACGTTCGGATTGAAGTGCGCCATCGCGTAGGCCTGTTTCCATGTATCCCACGGCCAGGTCTGGTTGCCGGAGAACCAGCGTCCGGTCACCGAAGGAGTTACCGAATCAAACTTCATGGCGCCCGCCGCGCTGCGCCAGTTGCCGTTCAGCGTTTCTATGGCCTTTACGGCCACGCGGGTCTGCACCGGAGTTGCCTGCGGGTTGTTCAGCCCTTTCTTCAGGTAGCCTTCCCAGCGCTGCTCCGAGGCCGTCAGGTACGGCTGCGGATGACGCAGAATATCGGCGATTTTACCCTGCTCATTTTGCGCTTCCCGGGAGGTCAGCAGATGAGAATAAGTTGTGTAGATTGTCGTTGAGCCTTGTATATCGGCCTTCGCTACGAAGCGATGACCGTCGATCCGGGTGCTCATCGGCAGCGTTTTATGGATCTGGTACTGAGATTCGCCCGAGGTCATAAGCTCTGAGTCAGTGCGGACTTTGCCGAAGGCTACCGTCAGGCCATCGGGCGTGGCGTGAAGCGTACGGTGATAATCCGGGAAAGCCTGATCGATGGTTTTATCGGATACGGGCTTTTTCTCCTGCGCGTGATATTTCTCCAGCAGCTCACCGTCCCAGACCAGCTCCAGCGGCGAATCAGTGGTGATTTCTGTTTCCAGCAGCGAGGTGCGGGAGCTGACAAATCGCAGCGTCATCTTCACCGTAATACCCGGCGCTGTCAGCGTCTGGTTCAGCGCACCGGGTATGCTCCAGGCTTTCATGGTAAACGCGACTTTCTGTCCATTTTTATAGACGCTCAGGCGGTCAAAATTGTTCGCCATAAAGTTGATGTACTCTTCGGTGAGCAGCGCCGGGCCGGGAAAGCCGCCCATGCCGTCGCTGTTGCCGGGCAGCAGATGTCCGTGCCAGGCACCGTCGTCAAATAACGGGTTAAACCGCTGGTGCTCGTCAAAATCGAAATCCTGCATCGCCTGCGGGGCGCCGGTTCTGTCGATGACGTTCTGGAATTCAGCCGCTTTTAACGGCGCGGCGTCGTGATGGCTGGTCTTACAGCCCGCCAGCAGGATGAGGGCTGCGAGCGGGGCAAGACGGAAGAGAGGTTTCATAGTGTGTCCTTACCAGTAGAAATATTGCATCAGGAAGACCGAGTTGCTGGCATCGGTGGTGTCGTTATGCAGATAAAAGCGGCTGTCCAGCGCGGTGGCGAATTTGCCGCCGAAGTATTCATACCAGATGCCGAACTGCGCGTAGGAGGTGGTCTGGTCTTCAGCTTCGTCGAGCAGGTGCCGGGCGTAGCTCCAGGCGGTGGATAAATAAAGCCCCTTAGCAGGTTCGACCATGCCGCTGACCATCATCCCGCTTTCGCTCCCGGGACTGGCTCCGTCGCCTTTCCCCGTGTGGTGCCACACTCGCCCCGCAAGATGCTCCCCTTTCAGGCCAAGCAGATAGAGCTGCCCCGTGCCGTCGGTGATTTCCAGTCCGTTAAGCAGCGTCAGCCCCTGCTGGATATCGTACTGCAGATAGCCGTTAATCATCGCCCGGTAGGTATATTTGTCGGAGTAGCGGTCGTACTTTCCAAAATGCAGCCAGGCTTTGCTTTCGTCGACGCGGCTTTCTGGTGCCGCCGTGACACTGTAACGCAGGTCGCCGGTCAGGTTCTGGGCTTTGGCCGCGTACGTCAGGTCGCGGGTGTTGGGGATAACGTAGCCGTACTCCGGGGTGAAGTCGCCCCACCACTGCAGGTCATCGAGGGAGGAGTCGTTGCGGGCGCTGAGGATCCACTCGGTCCCCTTGTCCGTGCGGTAGCCACCGTAAAAACGGTTAATGCCGCCTTCGAAGCCGCCCCAGCTATGGTCCGGCACCCAGGCATTCCCCTGATGGTCCGCCTGTACCGTCCAGCCTTCGCCGTACAGCAGCCCGAACCAGCTGCCGTGTTTGATCTCCAGGCCGCCCTCGATATAGGTGCCGTCGCTGTACTTGTGTTTGTCATCACCGTTCAGGTAAACGCTGCCGCCAAGCCCCAGCTCACCGTAAAAGCGGAAGGCGGTTGCGGAGCTGCTGGCGTTAAGCGGCGGGGGAGCGGGGGTCTGTCGTTCTGCCGGTACAACGGCTTCGGCCGCCAGCAGCGACGCCGCTGGCGCGAGCAGTAAAGCCAGAGGTGCCATAGTTATAATGTGTTTCATCGAGTCCCATCCTTGTCGTTTTAAATTTATACAGTCAGCGGAACGGGGCCTATATTAGTTAAAGTTTTACTAAAAAATACACCTTATATGGTAAAGCGATAAGCGGATCACAACTTTGCATCGTCCAGGAGGGGGTTAAACGCCGGGGTATACATACACCTGAGATGCCATTAAGCTACTGTTTTCTTCAGATGATTATTAGGATGTTATGGCTACTTTGAAGGAGATCGCCCAGGCGGCTCAGGTATCCGTGGCGACGGTTTCGCGGGTGCTGAATGACGATCCCACGCTCAGCGTGAAGAGCCAGACGCGGCAGAAAATCCTCGAAGCCGCGGAGCGCCTGGAATACAAAGTTCACAGCGCCAGACGGCAGGCCAGCCAGCGTCTTACCTTTGCCGCGCTTTACACCTATGGCCAGGATCTTGAGATTAACGATCCCTATTATCTGGCGATGCGCTACGGCATTGAAACGCAATGCGAAAAGCTCGGCATTACGCTGATGTCCTGCTATGACTTCAAAGATGAAAGGCCCGTCGCCGCAGACGGTTTACTGGTTATCGGCAAGCCGCAGCCGCTTGCCCAGGCGTGGCTTGAGCAGCAGGAGCTGCCGCTGGTCTATCTGGACGGCGTTACCGACGACCCGCGCTTCGACTGCGTCAATGTCGACCTGTACAAAATAAGCCAGAAGGTTATCGACTACTTCATTTCGCGCGGCTATCTGCGCATCGGCTTTATTGGTGGCCGTGATGACCCGGCATGGCCGGACCAGCGGGAGCTGGCGTTTGTGGAATATGGCCGGGGTAAAAAGGTCGTAAAAACGCAGGATATTTTTTACGGCGATTTCACCAGCCAGTCCGGCTACCAGTGCGCAATGAAAATGCTCGCCTCTTCTGAGGATTATCCTCCTGCTTTATTTGTCGCCACGGACTCCATCGCCATTGGCGTGCTGCGCGCTCTGCACGAGCACGGGATAAAAGTGCCCGAGCAAATGGCGCTGATCAGCGTCAACGATATCCCAACCGCGCGCTTTGTTTTCCCCGCGCTCTCTACCGTACGCATTCACTCAGAGACGATGGGCGCGCAGGCGGTCAACCTGCTGAGCGATCGTCTGCGTGACGAGCGAACAATCCCGCTCTCCGTCTACGTTCCCAGCTCTATGCAGCTGCGCGACTCTACAAAGTAACCCCCGCTCCAGCCCTGATTTTTCCCGCCGGACAACGTTTCCGGTGGGCCATCCTCTGCTTTTCCCTCCGGCAGGATTTATGTGATCCCTGCGTCATTTAGTAAAATATAAACTATAAGTTTACTAAATATTTACTTATGGTTGCCCCAGAACACACGTAATGAGGAAGTCGACGTGAAAAACTGGGAAAACATAGACAAGCTGTCAGAGAACCGATTACCGCCGCGCGCGTGGTTCCACGGCTACGACAGCGAAGCGCAGGCGCGCACGCTGGACCGCGCCCAAAGCCAGGGCTTTAAACTGCTGAGCGGTAAGTGGACATTTAGCTTTTTCGACCATCCGGACAAAGTGCCCGCCGAGTTTTATCGGCAGCCGATGGCGGAGTGGGGCGAGATAACGGTTCCCGGCATGTGGCAGATGGAAGGGCACGGCAGCCTGCAGTACACCGATGAAGGGTTTCCATTCCCCATCGACGTGCCTTTTGTGCCGACGAATAACCCAACGGGGGCCTACCAGCGCCAGTTCTCGCTGTCCGCGGAGTGGCTGCAGCGCCGGGTCATCATCAGGTTCGACGGCGTCGAGACCTACTTCGAGATCTACGTCAACGGCCGGTACGTTGGTTTCAGCAAGGGCAGCCGCCTTAGCGCCGAATTTGATATCAGCCCCTACGTGCGGGCGGGAGACAACCTGCTTTCCGTTCGCGTCATGCAGTGGGCAGATTCTACCTACATCGAAGATCAGGATATGTGGTGGATGGCAGGAATCTTCCGCGACGTTTACCTTCTGGGCCAGCCGCAGGTCCACGTGCAGGATTTTACCGTCGTCACCGAGTTTGATGAAAATTACCGTGACGCTGAGCTGGCCGTTCGCTGCAGTATTTCCGGCGAAAACCAGGATGGCTATCAGCTTCAGGCGCAGCTTTTTGACGGCAGCGAGTGCGTAGCGGAGCAGCTGCAGGACGTCCAAAACTGCCATTTTGCAATGCCGATAACACAGCCTAAGCAGTGGAGCGCGGAGCATCCGCACCTGTATCTGCTCCTGCTGACGCTGCGCGACGGCGGCGGAAACACTATTTCCGTCGTACCGCAGCAGGTTGGCTTCCGCGATATTAAAGTTCGCGACGGGTTGTTCTACGTGAACGGCAAGTACCTGAAGCTGCACGGCGTGAACCGTCACGATCACGATCATCGCAAAGGCCGCGCTATCGATATGGCCCGCGCCGAGCGCGACATCGTCCTGATGAAGCAGCACAACATCAACTCTGTACGCACGGCGCACTATCCAAACGACCCGCGCTTCTACGCGCTTTGCGACCGGTACGGCCTGTTTGTGATGGCCGAAACGGACCTCGAAAGCCATGGTTTTGCCAACGTGGGCGATCTCAGCCGCATTACGGACGACCCCGCGTGGGAGAAGGCCTACGTAGAACGTATTGAGCGCCACGTTGCGGCGCAGAAAAACCATCCCTCCATTATCATCTGGTCTCTGGGCAACGAGTCCGGCTACGGCTGCAACATCCGCGCGATGGCCGCGCGCTGTAGGGCGATGGACCCGACCCGGCTCATCCACTATGAGGAAGACCGGGATGCGGAAGTGGTGGACGTTATCAGCACTATGTACTCCCGCGTGTCGATGATGAACGCCTTCGGGGAATATCCTCATCCGAAACCCCGCATTATCTGCGAATACGCCCATGCGATGGGGAACGGGCCGGGCGGGCTGAGTGAGTATCAGAACGTCTTCAACCAGCATAAAAGCCTGCAGGGCCATTACGTCTGGGAATGGTGCGACCACGGGCTGCTGGTGCAGGACGAGCAGGGCCGCGACCGCTATCAGTACGGCGGCGACTACGGCGACTATCCGAACAACTACAACTTCTGCATGGACGGGTTGATTTATCCGGACCAGCGCCCGGGGCCGGGGCTGCGCGAATATAAGCAGGTGCTGTGCCCGGTAGCCGTGCGCACAACCGCCCGGGACGATGTGCTGCTGGTGGAAAACCGCTACTGGTTCAGCACGCTGGACGACATTGAGCTGCTGGTTAGCTATCAGCTGGACGGCGAAACGCTGGCCCGGCAAACCCTTGCGCTGCCGGAGATTGAGCCGGGGGAAACGGGTGAACTGCATCTTTGCGCGCCTGAGCTACCGGCGGGTGAAGTCTTTATCAACGTTGAAATCTTCAGGCGCAGCGCCACGGCGTACAGCGATGCCATGCATCCGCTTGGGCACTATCAGTTCCTGCGCCAGGCGGCCTGCGTGCGTGAGCCTTTGCCACAGGCCGCCCGGGCTGCACTGCGCGGGGAAATCAAATCGCATCAGCTGGTTATCAGCGGCGACGGTTTCGCTTTGACTTTCTGCCAGCTCAGCGGCGAACTGCTCTCCTGGCTGGCCGACGGCGAGGAAATTGTCGGGCGAGCGCCGCGTCTCACCTTCTTTAAGCCGGTTATCGACAACCACAAGCAGGAGTTTGAAGGGCTTTGGGAGCCCTTCCATCTGCACCTGATGCAGCATCATTTCCGCGAGCTGCGCCAGCAGCGGCAGGGGGAGGACTGGGTTGTTGAGGTGGATACGGTAATCGCGCCGCCGGTCTTCGATTTCGGTATGCGCTGTACCTACCGCTGGCGAATCACCCCGGCGGGCCTCGTGACGCTGGATTTAAGCGGTGCGCCGTATGGTAACTATCAGGCCATCATCCCGAAAATTGGCCTCGATTTCGGGCTTAGCCAGCGCTTCAGCAAGGTTGAATACTACGGACGGGGGCCGGGGGAAAACTATCCGGACAGCGCTCAAAGCAACCTTATCGGCCATTACGCGCAGCCTGCTGACAGCCTCTTTGAAAATTATCCCTTCCCGCAGGACAACGGTAACCGCCAGCAGGTGCGCTGGCTGGCGCTGACGGACGAGTCGGGCAGGGGAATGTTCATCCAGCCGCGCAGGCCAGTCAACTTTAGCCTCTGGCCCTACGACGCCGACATGATCCAGCAGGCGCAGCACATTAACGAACTCGAGCGCAGCGGCTGCCTGACGCTGAACCTGGACGACCAGATCCTCGGCCTCGGCTCGAACTCATGGGGTTCCGAAGTGCTGGATTCCTGGCGGGTCTATCTCCAGCCGTTCAGCTACGGTTTTGCCATGCTGCCGTTCCGCGAACAGCATATTAAGGCCGTCACGCTTGCGAAATATGACATCCAGCCGCGCGAGTTTGTTAAGGAGGAAGCGCAATGATCGTTCTGCAAACTCTGGAAGAATTCCAGCGTATTTATCACGCCGGAAAAAAATGGCTGCGCTGCATGGAGGCAATTAATAACGTCGGCAATATTCAGCCAGCCGTTTTTTATTCCGTCGGCGATTCGCTGGTTTATCGCCTGAGCGAGGGGGACTCCCCTGGCAACGGGCTATTTGAAGGGAACCGCCGCTATTTCGACGTCCATTATTACCTGGCCGGTGAAGAAACCGTGGAGTACGCCGACAAATCCCGGCTGCTGGCCGAGGTGCCCTACAAAGACGAAAGCGATCGCGAGCTCTTAAGCGGCGCGGGTGAAACCCTGCGGCTCAGGGCGGGCAACGTCATCATCTGTGAAAACCATGAGGCTTACCGCTTCCAGGAAGGCGCTGGCGTCAGAAAGGTGATCCTGAAGGTCACCGTCGAAGAAACCTATTTTCTGAATAAATAACTACCGAAGCCGGGGGATGCCTCCCGGCTTATTAAAACTATAAAAAACCCTACAAAACGTGGAGTGTGTCCATGGCTTCAGTTAGCAGAAATACAATTGGCAAGTTCGGGTTATTATCCATGACCTTTGCGGCGGTATTCAGCTTCAATAACGTCATCAATAATAATATTCAGCTGGGAATTGCCTCGGCGCCGGTCTTCCTGGTGGCGACGCTGATTTACTTTATCCCGTTCTGCCTGATTATCGCGGAGTTCGTCTCCCTCAACCGTAACTCGGAGGCGGGGGTTTATGCCTGGGTGAAAAGCGCGCTGGGCGGGCGCTGGGCGTTTATCACGGCCTACACCTACTGGTTCGTGAATCTGTTTTTCTTTACCGCGCTCCTGCCCAGGGTCATCGCCTACGCGTCCTATGCGTTTCTTGGCTATGACTACATCTTCACGCCGCTTACCACGTCGCTAATCAGCATTTGTTTATTCGCCTTTTCTACGTGGATTTCCAACCACGGGGCAAAGCTGTTAGGGCCGATGACGTCGGTGACCTCAACGCTGATGCTGCTGTTGACCTTCTCCTACATTATTCTGGCGGGCGCTGCGGTGGTGGGTGGGGTTGAACCCGCCGATCCGATTAACGTGCAGGCTATTACGCCGCAGTTCAGCTGGGCCTTCCTCGGGATTATTGCGTGGATCTTCCAGGCCGCGGGCGGCGCGGAGTCCGTGGCGGTTTACGTTAACGATGTGAAGGGCGGCAGCAAGGCGTTCGTGAAGGTTATTATCCTGTCCGGCCTGTTTATCGGCGGCCTGTACACCGTGTCGTCGCTGCTGATTAACGTCTTCGTGCATAAAGCCGATTTGCACTTCACCGGTGGGACGGTGCAGGTGTTTGAAGGCTTAGCCCGCCACTTCGGCCTGCCCACGATTGTCATGAATCGTTTTGTCGGCATCGTGTCGTTTACCGCGATGTTTGGCTCGCTGCTGATGTGGACGGCAGCCCCGGTAAAAATCTTCTTTACCGAAATTCCAAAGGGGATTTTTGGCGAGAAAACCGTGCGTCTGAACCAGCACGGCGTACCGACCCGGGCTGCATGGATCCAGTTCCTGATTGTTATTCCGCTGATGCTCATCCCAACGATTGGTTCCGGCAGCGTGCAGGAGCTGATGAATACCCTGATTAATATGACCGCCGCCGCCTCGATGCTGCCGCCGCTGTTTATCATGCTGGCCTACCTGAATCTGCGCCTGAAGTATGACCGGGTCGACCGCGATTTCCGCATGGGGACAAGGATGCAGGGCATTACCATCGTCAGCGTGCTGATAGTGATTTTCACCGTTGGGTTTATCGCCTCTACCTTCCCGACGGGGGCAAGCATTATGACGATTGTGTTCTATAACGTCGGCGGGCTGGTGATTTTCCTTGGCTACGCGTGGTGGAAATACAATAAGTATGAGAAAACGCTGGATGCAGGGGCGCGCTACGAGGCGGATACGCCGCTCGCGCAGATAGCGCTGGAGCGGCAGGATGGGGTGGTTGATGCTGACGCTACTGCACCCTTAAAAAACCCTATGGTGCAGTAGCGCCGTCCGGCAGATTTAGAAATCGTACCCCACGGTGGCAATGACGGAGCGCTCGGCACCCCAGTAGCAGTAGCCGGTGCCGTAGCAGCCCGCAACGTAATCGCGGCCCGTCAGGTTGGTGGCGTTAACCTGCACGAAAGCGCCTTTCAACGCTGGCGTCCACGCGCCCATATCGGCACGTACCATTGCGTCAAACAGCGTGACGGACGGCACGCGCAGGGTGTTTTCGTTATCCGCCCACTGCTTGCCGATGTAGCGCACGCCCGCGCCCATGCTGATGCCCAGGTCTGCTTTGAACAGGCCCCACAGGCTCGCCATCTGGTCAGGCGTGACGTACGGCGTATTGCCGTCGTTGCCGTCGATGGAATCCTTGAAGCGCACCTTGTTATAGGTATAACCCGCGATGGTAGAGAAACGCTCGGTCCAGTTCGAGCGGGCTTCCAGCTCGATACCCTGCGAGTGAACCTTACCGGCTGGCTCATAATAGCTGCCCTGAACCACGCGGTTGCCGACATCTTTTTGCGTCAGGTCATACAGCGCGACGGTGTACATGTCGGCCGTGCCAACAGGCTGATATTTCACGCCCGCTTCGTACTGCTCGGCGGTAGTTGGCTTAAGAAGCTTACCCTGAGCATCCGGCAGCACCTGCGGGGTAATGGCCTGGCTGTAGCTGACGTACGGGGAGATCCCGTTCTCAAAGGCGTACAGCAGGGAGGCGCGGCCGCTGAAATGATCGTCCGTGCGGTTGTCGGTGACGTCGCTCTCAATGGCCGGTGCGACGATATGGCTTTTCGTCACTATATGGTCATAGCGGCCGGACAGGGTCATGTGCCACCTGTTCCAGGCCATATCGTCCTGCAGATAGACGCCGCTTTGTTCGTACTGGCGCCTGCCGGACTTGGTCAACAAACCCTGGTTGATGGTGGCGTAGGTCGGGTCGCGCGGATCGTAATAGTAGAAGCCGCCGGGACCGCCGGATTCGCCCGTCCACGGGTTGAGGTTAGTGGTGTAGGCCGAGTCATCGGTCAGATCGTTGGTGAATTTATGGTATTCAGCGCCCAGTACGACCTTATGATCCAGCTCGCCGGTAGCAAAATCTGCCTTAAGCTGGTTATCTATCGCCCACGCGTCGAGCGAAGATGACTCGCCGCTGTAGTAGCGGGTCAGCTCGTTGTGCGCCGCATCCGCCCAGCCAATCTGGTAGGCCTGTTTCAGACCAACGTTGGAGTGCGTATAGCTGGCGTTGGAGCGGAAAGCCCAGACGTCGTTGAAGCTGTGGGCAAATTCGTAGCTGTAAATCTGCTCGTGGCGCTTGAACTCGTCGTTGCCGGGCTCGACGTCAGAGAAGCCGGTGCTGATTTTACGGCCCGTAGTGGAGTAAATGCTGCCGTCCGCAGGAACCGAACCGTGGAAGCCGCCGGAGGGATCTTTCTGCAGATAGGCGCGCAGCAGCAGCGAGGTATTCTCATCGGGCTGCCAAAGCACGGAAGGGGAGATGGCATAGCTCTCTTCCCGGGTATTTTCATACTGGGTGTCGGAATTCTTCGTCATCCCGGTAATGCGGTATGCCCACTCGTTGTTAATGGCGTTGGTGTAATCGAACCCCGTACCGGTGGTAGCGTTGTTGCCGTACATGGCTCGCACGTGGCCCTCTTCACTGAACTGCGGGCGTTTGGAGGTTTCCATCACCAGACCGCCCGGGATGGTTTGCCCGTAAAGCGCCGAGGAGGGGCCCTTAATCACGTCAATACGCTCCAGGAACCACGGATCCACCTGAATCACGTTATAGCTGCCGCCGTCGCTCATCAGGCGCAGGCCGTCGAGGAAGGTATTGTTGACATCGCCGCCGTGGAAGCCGCGCAGGGCGACGGTGTCGTAACGGGTTGCGCCACCCGCAAAACCTGTGAAAGCACCCGGGGTGTAGTTCAGCGCGCTGTTCACGGAAAGTGCGCCCTGGTCGTCCATCTGCTGGCGCGTGACGACGGAAACGGATTGCCCGGTGGTGATCAGCGGCTCATCGGTTTTGGTTGCGCCACGGCTAACGGTCGCGGTGTAACCCTCCGTCGGGCTGGTGGATGTTTCCGCCGGTTTTGCGGTAACGACGATGGTTTCCTCTGCCATAACGTATGCCGGAGCGGCAAGGGCAAGCGCGCAAAGTAAAGCGGAGCGCTTTACGGTGAATCCCAGTTTCATTGTTTTCGTAATTCCGAGAAGGTATTGAATTTAAGGAATGCGAATTATTATCGTTATTGTTACGCGAAACAAGTGCAGATTTTGGCGGGGGAAGGGATAAAGACCATGTTTAAGAGAAGGTTAGTTAGGGAGGAGCTGGAATCCAGGTCTAAAAGTTTGAGGTATTTTTAGATGGTGGCGGGGGAAGGATGATCGCGCATCGCGCGTTCTCACTGGCGTGAGTCGAACCTTAGTCGAAGCTTCTCGTCCTTCCCAACGGGAATATGGAAGAGTAATGAAAACTGGAATAGAGGGGGATACTAAAAGATGGTGGCGGGGGAAGGATTCGAACCTTCGAAGTCGATGACGGCAGATTTACAGTCTGCTCCCTTTGGCCGCTCGGGAACCCCGCCAGGGGTATGGTGCTTATCGGCTGAAAACCAAACTGGAGTTGGCTTCAAGAACGGAGTGGGAAGGATGACCGTTGCTGATGCAACGTTGTCTCACTACGTTCGACTCGAACCTTAATCGAAGCTTCTCATCCTTCCCCGTGAGGAGTCTGGAAGAAATGTGCTCGTTTGATGAAGAGAGCGAGTTAGTTAATGGTGGTGGGGGAAGGATTCGAACCTTCGAAGTCGATGACGGCAGATTTACAGTCTGCTCCCTTTGGCCGCTCGGGAACCCCACCACGGGGTACTACTTTTACTGGCCTGCTTCCTTGTCTGGAAGCGGGGCGCATCATATCAAATGAAGCGCCCCTGTAAAGCATTCGCGGTAAGAAAATGAATCGTTTGCCGTTTTTTTATGCGTAACGCCCTAAAGCTAAACGATTCACCTCGCTTGTCACAAAATAATCGTGCGGTTGCCGTAGACGAAGACGCGCTGTGCCAGCACCTGATACAGGGCGCGGCTTAGCACGTTTTTCTCTACGTCACGGCCTGCGCGCATCATATCTTCCGCCGTGTAGGTGTGATCCACGTGGATTACGTCCTGCATGATGATTGGACCTTCGTCCAGATTGTCATTCACGTAGTGCGCGGTAGCACCGATGATCTTCACGCCTCGCTCGTAGGCCTGATGGTAAGGGCGTGCGCCGATAAACGCGGGCAGGAAGGAGTGGTGGATATTGATAATCTGATTCGGGAAGCGGGAGACGAACAGCGGCGTCAGCACGCGCATGTACTTCGCCAGCACGACATAGTCTGGCTCGTAGGCGGCGATAGCGTCCGCCATCTGGGTATCATGCTCTTCGCGGGTCATCCCTTCATGGCTGACGAGCTGGAATGGAATATCAAAGCGTTCCACCAGCGTGCGCAGCGTATCGTGGTTGCCTATCACGGCGGCGATATCGACATCCAGGCCGCCGTAGGTCGCTTTCATCAGCAGGTCACCCAGGCAATGGGCTTCTTTGGTCACCAGAATCACCACGCGACGACGCCCTGCTGGGGTCAGTTCGCGCACCGAACCTTCAGGTAACGCGCCGTCGAGATCTGCCAGCAGCGTCGTGTCGTTGAAAATGCCCTCAAGCTCGGTACGCATGAAGAAGCGGCCGGTGCGGTGATCGACAAACTCGTTGTTCTGCACGATATTCAGCTCGTGCTTGTAGCAGATGTTGGTGATCTTGGCGATAAGCCCTTTTGCGTCAGGGCAGATGGTGCGAAGTACTTTTCGTTGTAATGCTGGCATCGCTTGGTAAATCCTGTTGATCGGTGTTTGCTAAACAATAGTGTGGTACGGCTGGAAAGCTTACCGTCCACAACACTTTTTGTATTTTTTGCCGGAGCCGCAGGGGCAGGGGTCATTACGGCCCAGGGTGGGACGTGTGCCGTCGACATAGTACCATCGACCCGTTTCTTTTAAGAATCGGGAACGTTCGATAATGGCACTTTCATGTTCTTTGTCCTTAAAGCGGGCAATAAAGCTGACATATCCTTCGTGAGGATCCTTGCCGGCGGCCTCTTCAAACACCGTCAGGCCAAGCCACTGCGTGTTGGCGAAACTCGCTGAAATATCCGTTGTCAGAGAGTCATAGCGGGCGGCCGGGTGCCAGGTTGCAACGAGGTATTCCGCCTCTTGCATCACATAGGCACTGTATCGCGAGCGCATAAGTTGTGATGGTGTTAATGGCAGGTTCACACCGCGTACGTAAGGCTGACAACATAGGCTATACTCGAGACCGCTGCCGCAGGGACAAAGTTGCGCCACAGTAACTCCTTGGTAAAAGAATAAACGGCGTTAAACGCCCGTGCAGCGCTATGTTAACCGAGCAGTGGCGAAGGCGCCACGGGATGTCAATCCCGAAAAGAGTGACCGAGGCGGAATGAGACAGGTAAAAATCGGCCTGGCGTTAGGGTCGGGAGCAGCAAAAGGTTGGGCGCATATTGGCGTCATCAATGCGCTAAAAAGGGCGGGCATTGAGGTAGACATCGTGGCGGGCTGTTCTGTCGGCGCGCTGGTGGGTGCCGCCTACGCCTGCCACCGCCTTCCGATGATGGAGCGCTGGGTCCGTTCGTTCGGTTACTGGGACGTGCTGCGCCTGATGGATCTTTCCTGGCGTCGCGGCGGTCTGCTGCGGGGCGAACGGGTATTTAACAATATCCGAAAAATCATTCCCGATGAGACCATTGAAGGTTGCGCCCTGAAGTTTGGCTCGGTTGCAACTAACCTCAGTACCGGGCGTGAGCTATGGTTCACCGAAGGCGACCTGCACCAGGCCGTGCGGGCGTCATGCAGTATGCCCGGGCTGTTATCCCCCGTCGGATTCAACGGCTACTGGCTGGTTGATGGTGCCGTGGTCAATCCAGTGCCCATTTCGCTGACTCGTGCGCTAGGCGCTGATATTGTCATCGCCGTGGACCTTCAGCATGACGCGCATTTGATGCAGCAGGATCTGTTATCGGTCAATATGGCCGGTCCCGCTGGTGATGAGTCCATTCAGACGGACACCTGGCGCGGTCGCCTGCGCGAACAGTTGGGTAAGATTAAAACGCGTCGGGCAAATACCACGCCGACCGCGATGGAAATCATGACCACATCGATACAGGTGCTGGAGAACCGGCTAAAGCGTAACCGCATGGCAGGCGATCCACCTGATATTCTTTTGCAGCCTTTTTGCCCGCAAATCTCGACGCTGGACTTTCATCGCGCCGGTGAAGCTATTCATGCGGGGGCTCAAGCCGTTGAGAAAAAGATGGATGAGCTGCTGCCCCTGGTTCGTACTCATGAGTGAGTATTGGTTTTTTTCATTTCTTCAGGCAATTCTGACAGGCGTGCAGGGCGTAAGCATGCCACTATTTACTCATTGCCGGTCAGAGGAGAGAGCATGACACAGCCACTATTGGGAAAACAGATCCTCATCGTTGAGGATGAGCCTGTTTTCCGCTCCCTGCTGGAAAGCTATCTCTCATCCCTTGGAGCAGAGACTTCTGTTGCAAGGGATGGGATTGATGCGCTGGAAAAAATGACATCCGCCACCCCGGATTTGCTGATTTGCGATCTCGCGATGCCGAGAATGAACGGGCTAAAGCTTGTTGAGCACATTCGCAATGAGGGTGACCAGACGCCGATTCTGGTCATTTCCGCGACGGAAAATATGGCCGATATCGCCAAAGCTTTGCGTCTGGGCGTGCAGGACGTCCTCTTAAAGCCCTTAAAAGATCTAAATCGCCTGCGCGAAACGGTTTATGCCTGTCTTTACCCGGCGATGTTTAATTCACGTGTGGAAGAAGAAGAGCGCCTGTTCCAGGACTGGGATGCGCTGGTTAGCGACCCGCAGGCCGCGTCTAATCTTTTGCAGGAGCTACAGCCACCCGTTCAGCAGGTGATATCCCACTGTCGTGTTAACTACCGTCAGCTGATTGCTGCGGATCAGCCTGGGCTGGTGCTGGACATTGCCCCGCTGTCGGACAACGATCTGGCTTTTTATTGCCTGGACGTGACCCGGGCCGGCGACAACGGCGTTCTTGCGGCGCTGCTGCTGCGCGCTCTTTTTAACGGCTTATTACAGGAACAGCTGTCCCATCAGCGACAGCGGCTGCCGGAATTAGGCAACCTGCTGAAGCAGGTTAATCAGTTATTACGACAGGCAAATCTTACGGGTCAATTTCCGCTCATCGTTGGTTATTATCACAGCGTATTAAAAAACCTCATTTTAGTCTCCGCCGGACTTAATGCGACGTTAAATACCGGCGAGCATCAAATTCAGGTGAGCAACGGGGTGCCCCTGGGGACTTTAGGCAATACTTACCTGAATCAAATTAGCCAGCGCTGTGAAGCATGGCAGTGCCAGGTATGGGGTGCGGGCGGGCGTTTGCGGCTGATGTTGTCTGCGGAATGAGCGCCTGATTGACTGATTACATTTAACTTTTCTCCCTTGTCCGGGCTGGTGGTAATATCGCGTCATAGCGATGCGTATTAGTCTTAAATTACCCGGCCCACGGCTATTCAGCGGCAGATTACGATTTTAAGCTGATATACTCGAACGCGTTTTTAAATTGACGAGCAAGTTTGAAACTTGAACAGTCCAGGAGGTTTTTCAATGGCTGCCCTTAATTCTAAAGTTACTAAAGCAGTAATCCCCGTTGCGGGATTAGGAACGCGTATGTTGCCAGCGACTAAGGCAATTCCTAAAGAAATGTTGCCGCTGGTGGATAAACCACTCATTCAGTACGTGGTGAATGAATGTATCGCCGCGGGCATCACTGAGATTGTGCTGGTTACCCACTCATCGAAAAACTCCATCGAAAACCACTTTGACACCAGCTTCGAACTTGAAGCCATGCTGGAAAAGCGCGTTAAGCGCCAGCTGCTCGAAGAGGTTCAGGCTATCTGCCCTCCACACGTCACCATCATGCAGGTTCGCCAGGGTCTGGCGAAAGGCCTGGGTCACGCGGTGCTATGTGCTCATCCGGTGGTGGGTGATGAACCAGTTGCGGTCATCCTGCCGGACGTGATCCTCGACGAATTCGAATCCGATCTTTCTCAGGACAACCTGGCCGAAATGATCAAACGTTTTGATGCGACGGGCCACAGCCAGATTATGGTTGAGCCAGTTGAGGACGTGACCGCCTACGGCGTCGTTGACTGTAAAGGCGTTGAATTAAAAGAAGGCGACAGCGTGCCAATGGTTGGCATCGTCGAGAAGCCAAAAGCGAACGTGGCGCCGTCCAACCTCGCGGTTGTAGGTCGTTACGTGCTGAATGCTGATATCTGGCCGCTGCTGGCGAAAACGCCTCCGGGTGCGGGTGACGAAATCCAGCTGACTGACTCCATCGCCATGCTGATGGAAAAGCAGACCGTTGAAGCCTACCACATGAAGGGCGTGAGCCATGACTGCGGCAACAAACTCGGCTATATGCAGGCGTTCGTTGAGTACGGCATTCGCCATAAAACGCTTGGCGAAGATTTTACCGCCTGGCTGGAAGAGATCGTTGGCGCGAAGAAGTAATTCAATTCAACGCAGGATAGAAAGATGAAAGTTACCGTATTTGGTATCGGCTACGTTGGGCTTGTGCAGGCAGCAGTGCTTGCGGAAGTTGGCCACGAAGTCATGTGCATCGACGTTGATGCGCAAAAAGTTGAAAACCTGAAGAACGGCATCATTCCCATTTTCGAGCCGGGCCTGACGCCGCTGGTCAAGAAAAACTACGATGAAGGCCGCCTGCAGTTCAGTACGGATGCCGAGCAGGGCGTTCACCACGGTGAAATGCAGTTTATCGCCGTCGGGACTCCGCCAGACGAAGACGGCTCTGCCGATCTGAAATATGTGACCGCAGTGGCTCGCACCATCGCGCAGCACATGGACTCGCATAAAGTCGTGCTGGATAAATCCACAGTGCCAGTCGGTACGGCAGATAAAGTGCGCAGCGTGATGGCTCAGACGCTGAAAGAGCGCGGCGTAGATATCGCCTTTGACGTGGTGTCGAACCCGGAGTTTCTGAAAGAAGGGGCGGCAGTCTCTGACTGTATGCGCCCTGAGCGTATCGTTATCGGTACCGATAACGAAGATGTGGTCGATCTGCTGCGTGAGCTCTACGAGCCGTTTAACCGTAACCACGACCGCATGATCCTGATGGACATCCGCAGCGCTGAGCTGACCAAGTACGCAGCGAACTGCATGCTGGCGACCAAAATCAGCTTCATGAACGAAATCTCTAACCTGGCCGAGCGCCTGGGTGCTGATATCGAGAAAGTGCGTATGGGGATTGGCTCTGACTCCCGCATCGGCTACAGCTTTATCTACCCTGGCTGCGGCTACGGTGGCTCCTGCTTCCCGAAAGACGTGCAGGCGCTGATCAAAACCGCGCAGCAGATTGGCTATACGCCGCGTATTCTGCAGGCGGTAGAGGAAGTCAACCACGACCAGAAGCTAAAGCTCCCTGAGTTCATCACTCGCCACTTCGGCGAAGATTTACAAGGTAAGACTTTTGCGCTCTGGGGGCTCTCTTTCAAACCTAACACCGACGACATGCGTGAAGCCTCCAGCCGTGTGCTGATGGAAGCGCTGTGGGAGCGCGGCGCAAAAATTCAGGCATTCGATCCGGAAGCGATGGATGAAACCCAGCGTATTTACGGGCACCGTGAAGATCTGAAACTGATGGGCACCAAAGAAGCCGCGCTGCAGGGCGCTGATGCTCTGGTCATCTGTACGGAATGGCAAAGTTTCCGCGCGCCGGATTTCGAAACAATCAAGAAATCCCTTAAGCAAGCAGTTATCTTTGACGGCCGTAACCTGTATGATCCTGAGAGACTCAGCAAACGCGGCTTTGTTTATTATGCAATTGGCCGCGGAGCGTCCATCAATATTGCGTAATAAACGAGGTTAGTATGAAATTTCTGGTTACCGGCGCAGCAGGCTTCATTGGTTTTCATGTAAGCGAGCGTCTGCTTGCTGCCGGTTACCAGGTTATCGGTATCGATAACCTGAATGACTATTATGACGTCAACCTCAAGCTCGCCCGCCTCGATTTACTTAAACCTCATGCACTCTTCCAGTTTGAAAAAATTGAGCTCGCCGATCGTGCCGCGATGGAAAAGTTATTCGCCACGCAAAAATTTGATCGCGTGATTCACCTTGCCGCGCAGGCCGGTGTACGTTATTCCATCGATAATCCTCACGCCTATGCTGATGCAAACCTTATTGGTCATTTGAACGTGCTGGAAGGCTGTCGCCATAATAAAGTGGGCCATCTGCTTTATGCTTCTTCAAGCTCGGTATACGGTCTGAACCGCAAGCTGCCTTTTTCCACCGATGATTCCGTGGATCACCCGGTTTCTTTATATGCGGCGACCAAAAAAGCCAACGAGCTGATGTCGCACACCTACTCGCATTTATATGGCCTGCCGACCACCGGTCTGCGCTTTTTCACGGTTTACGGGCCGTGGGGTCGTCCAGATATGGCGCTGTTTAAATTCACCCGCGCAATTGTCGAGGGTAATAGCATTGATGTTTACAACCACGGGCAAATGCGCCGCGATTTCACTTATATCGATGATATTGCCGAAGCAATTTTTCGCCTGCAGGATGTGATCCCGCAGCCTGATCCCGACTGGACGGTAGAGCAGGGGACGCCTGCCACAAGCTCAGCGCCTTATCGTGTCTACAATATAGGGAACAGCAGTCCGGTCACGCTGATGGATTATATTACGGCGCTTGAGACGGCGCTGGGCAAAGTGGCGCAGAAGAATATGATGCCAATGCAGCCAGGAGACGTGCTGGAGACCAGCGCCGATACCAGCGCATTATATGACGTCATCGGCTTTAAGCCGCAAACTAGCGTAGCGCAGGGTGTGGCTAACTTTGTAGAATGGTATAAAACCTTCTATAAAGTGGGCTGACAGACGTTACGTAGTGTTACAGAGGGAAGCCTGGCTTCCCTTTTTTATTGCTGACATAAAAAAATCCCGCCGGAGCGGGATTTAATAAGCAGCACACTTAAAGTGTAAAATTAGGCAATCAGGAAATCTTCCAGTTTTTTACCCTGGTCTTCCATTGCTTTTTTAATTACTGCTGGAGTACGGCCCTGGCCAGTCCAGGTGCGGGATTCGCCGTTCTCGTCAATGTACTGATATTTAGCCGGGCGTGCAGCACGCTTAGCTTTGCCTGCAGACTTAACCGCAGCCATGCTGTTCAGCAATTCGTTAGGATCGATACCGTCTGCAATCAGCATTTCACGGTATTGCTGCAGTTTACGAGTGCGCTCTTCAATTTCAGCGGCCTGTGCATTTTCTTCTTCACGGCGCTCGTTAACAACAACTTCTAATTTTTCCAGCATTTCTTCCAGGGTTTCGAGAGTACATTCTCTTGCCTGTGCACGAAGAGTACGGATGTTGTTCAGAATTTTAAGTGCTTCGCTCATTTTAGTAATCTCAAACTTATATTGGGTTGGCTTGTTGAGGTAATAATAGAGCCTTAAATTAAGATCTGCAATAGGGATGAATGTAAGGAATTCAAAATTTCGTGTTATTTATCCCATTTATTAAACGACGCTAACTTAAATTGGTTACGGGTAGTCGTACAAAAAAAGCAGTGATAACTCACTTTTTCAACAACAACCCTGGGAGTTGCAGGGGTTGTTGAGCATGACAAACCCTGTGGTTTGGCGGGGTAATTTCGGAATATCCACCTTTGGTATTATTGTGTGAATAGAAGCATGGTCTTAACAAGTTTATATTAAATGCCGTAATGGTTAATTTCATGAAATCTTTAAAATCACAGAAAACTCTGAGTCTTAGCGCCACTTTTCAGATGACGGTTATCGTTTATACGGTGAGGTAACTATTAGAAATTGCTTATATATCCCCTGGCAAGCACCTCACGGAAGGGGTGATTGCGCAGAAGAAGTTGGCCCAAAGCTTATGGTATAATGCCCGTCAACAATATTTACACTTTGACGCAGGTTAACAGCGAATGGCGCAACTCTATTTCTACTACTCGGCGATGAATGCCGGAAAATCCACGGCTCTGCTGCAGTCTTCCTACAATTATCAGGAGAGGGGAATGCGGGCGCTGGTGTATACAGCAGAAATTGATAATCGATTTGGTACAGGGAAGGTCAGTTCGCGGATTGGATTATCCTCCCCCGCTAAGCTTTTTAATCCCGCGACGTCTTTGTATAACGATATCCGTGATGAGCACCTGCGCGCACCGGTACATTGTGTATTAGTTGATGAAAGCCAGTTCCTGACGCGTGAGCAGGTCCGCGCCTTATCCGATGTGGTAGACGACCTGGATATACCCGTACTGTGCTACGGCCTGCGTACGGACTTCCGGGGGGAGTTATTTACCGGTAGCCAGTACCTGCTGGCCTGGTCGGATAAGCTGGTTGAGCTGAAAACGATTTGCTTCTGTGGCCGTAAGGCCAGCATGGTTTTACGCCTGGACAGCGAAGGGCGTCCGTTCAATCAGGGCGAGCAGGTGGTTATTGGCGGTAATGAACGTTATGTCTCCGTTTGCCGTAAACATTACAAAGAGGCGCTGGATAAAGGCTCTCTGAAAGGCATTCAGGGCGCATAACTTTCCTGGGAGGAGGTTACACCTTGCCTGCCTCCCGAACTCCTCAGAATGCGTTACAGCCACGATTTCATAGAGACATAAAAAAACCCGCCGAAGCGGGTTTTTATTTAGCTGTTAACAATTAAGCGGTTTTCTTGGCTTTCTTGTCAGCTTTCGCAGCCGGAGCAGCTTCGTTGGTTACTACGCCTTCTACGTATTCACGACCGTAGTAGGTATCCATCAGAATCTGCTTCAGTTCAGCGATCAGAGGGTAACGTGGGTTAGCACCGGTACACTGGTCATCGAACGCATCTTCAGACAGCTTATCAACGTGTGCCAGGAAGTCAGCTTCCTGAACGCCCGCTTCACGGATGGACTTAGGAATACCCAGTTCAGCCTTGATGCTGTCCAGCCATGCCAGCAGCTTCTCGATCTTAGCAGCGGTACGGTCGCCCGGCGCGCTCAGACCCAGGTGGTCTGCGATTTCAGCGTAACGACGACGTGCCTGTGGGCGGTCGTACTGGCTGAATGCAGTCTGCTTGGTTGGGTTGTCATTCGCGTTATAGCGGATAACGTTGGAGATCAGCAGGGCGTTCGCCAGACCGTGAGGAATGTGGAACTGAGAACCCAGCTTGTGCGCCATCGAGTGACACACGCCCAGGAAGGCGTTCGCAAACGCGATACCCGCGATGGTCGCAGCGTTGTGTACACGCTCACGAGCAACTGGGTTTTTAGAGCCTTCGTTATAGGACGCTGGCAGGTTGTCTTTCAGCAGCTTAAGCGCCTGCAGAGCCTGACCGTCAGAGAATTCGCTCGCCAGTACGGAAACGTAAGCTTCCAGCGCGTGGGTCACGGCATCCAGACCACCGAATGCACACAGGGACTTAGGCATATCCATCACCAGGTTGGCATCAACGATAGCCATATCCGGAGTCAGAGCGTAGTCAGCCAGCGGGTATTTCTGACCGGTAGCATCGTCAGTAACAACCGCAAACGGAGTTACTTCTGAACCGGTACCGGAAGTGGTGGTGACGGCGATCATTTTCGCTTTCACGCCCATTTTCGGGAACTTGTAGATACGCTTACGGATGTCCATGAAGCGCAGCGCCAGCTCTTCGAAGTGGGTTTCCGGATGTTCGTACATGACCCACATGATTTTGGCCGCATCCATTGGGGAGCCGCCGCCCAGCGCGATAATCACGTCTGGTTTGAAGGAGTTAGCCAGCTCTGCACCTTTGCGAACAACGGTCAGAGTAGGGTCAGCTTCTACTTCGAAGAAGACTTCAGTCTCAACGCCAGCCGCTTTCAATACGGAAGTGATCTGGTCAGCATAGCCGTTGTTGAACAGGAAACGGTCGGTAACGATCATCGCACGTTTGTGACCATCAGTAATCACTTCGTCCAGCGCGATTGGCAGGGAGCCACGGCGGAAGTAGATAGATTTCGGAAGTTTATGCCACAACATGTTCTCAGCTCGCTTAGCAACGGTTTTCTTGTTGATCAGGTGCTTAGGACCAACGTTCTCAGAGATGGAGTTACCACCCCATGAACCACAACCCAGAGTCAGGGAAGGTGCGAGTTTGAAGTTGTAGAGGTCACCGATACCACCCTGTGAAGCAGGGGTGTTAATCAGGATACGCGCAGTCTTCATCTTGTCGCCGAAGTGCTTAACGCGTTCTGGCTGGTTATCCTGGTCGGTGTACAGGCAAGAGGTATGACCGATACCGCCCATTTCAACCAGTTTTTCAGCTTTAACAACAGCATCTTCGAAGCTCTTAGCGCGGTACATTGCCAGAGTTGGAGACAGTTTTTCGTGTGCAAACGGCTCGGATTCGTCAACAACGCTGACTTCGCCGATCAGAATTTTGGTGTTTGCCGGTACGGTGAAGCCTGCCAGTTCAGCAATTTTGGTTGCCGGCTGACCGACGATTGCCGCGTTCAGGGCACCATTTTTCAGGATGATATCCTGAACGGCCTTCAATTCTTTACCCTGCAGCATGTAGCCGCCGTGGCTTGCGAAACGCTCGCGCACTGCGTCATAGGCAGAATCAACAACGATGACGGACTGTTCAGACGCACAGATTACGCCGTTATCGAAGGTTTTAGACATCAGGATAGAAGCAACAACACGCTTGATGTCAGCGGTTTCATCAACCACGACAGGGGTGTTACCAGCGCCTACGCCGATTGCTGGTTTACCGGAGCTGTACGCTGCTTTAACCATGCCTGGACCACCGGTTGCCAGAATCATGTTGATATCCGGGTGGTGCATCAGGGCGTTGGACAGCTCAACGGAAGGCTGGTCAATCCAACCGATCAGATCTTTTGGCGCACCGGCAGCGATGGCTGCCTGCAGCACGATATCTGCCGCTTTGTTGGTCGCGTCTTTCGCACGTGGGTGCGGAGAGAAGATGATTGCGTTACGGGTCTTCAGGCTGATCAGCGACTTAAAGATCGCCGTAGACGTCGGGTTAGTGGTTGGAACGATACCGCAGATGATGCCGATTGGCTCAGCGATAGTGATGGTCCCGAAGGTGTGGTCTTCGTCCAGCACACCACAGGTTTTCTCATCTTTATAGGCGTTATAAATGTATTCAGAAGCAAAGTGGTTTTTGATCACTTTATCTTCAACGATACCCATGCCAGATTCGGCAACGGCCAGTTTCGCGAGGGGGATTCGAGCATCAGCGGCGGCCAGAGCGGCAGCACGGAAGATTTTATCAACTTGCTCTTGAGTAAAGTTGGCATATTCACGCTGGGCTTTCTTGACGCGCTCTACAAGGGCGTTAAGTTCAGCGACATTAGTTACAGCCATAATGCTCTCCTGATAATGTTAAACTCTTTTAGTAAATCAGCTGCCCGATTCGACAGTATAGTCAGCGGGGTTCAGCTTGCGTAAAAGTCGGGACATGACTATGCAAATACTTCCAATAACGTCTCGCTGATTTACTAAAAGAGCCTTACCTGGCAAACCATTCGTGTGATGAATGTCTCGCTCTTCAGGTGTACCAAGAGTACTCACTTCTGAGTAGGTTTTTTGTGATCTGGATCACATTCCCTCAAGGCTGACTCCTTTCAGCACCCCATATTTATGTGCCTGAAAAGTCATTAAAACTTTAGTCACAGCGAGGACAAAACAAACTACCATATTTTCAACATGCGGGTAACATTATTGGTTAATGTCGCGATATCTGACATAACCAGCGATCTATGCTGTGAAAGAGCGTAGCGCCAGCAGTGCTTTTCCTTTACATTACGCGTGCGTCTGCCATCTTCATTTGCCTCACTTGCGGAGTTTCGCGTGGCTCAATCCCTGTTCGACCTTCCGACCTATTTCAAATTCTTTATTGGGCTGTTCGCGCTGGTTAACCCGGTAGGGATTATTCCGGTGTTCATCAGTATGACCAGCTATCAGACCGCGGTCGCCAGAAACAAAACTAACCTGACCGCCAACCTCTCCGTAGCCATTATTTTGTGGACGTCGCTGTTCCTTGGCGATGGCATTCTCCAGGCATTTGGCATCTCTATCGATTCATTCCGCATCGCCGGTGGCATTCTGGTGGTGACGATAGCTATGTCGATGATCAGCGGCAAGCTGGGGGAAGATAAGCAGAATAAGCAGGAAAAGTCAGAAAGCGCGATCCGCGAGAGCGTAGGGGTCGTCCCGCTTGCCCTGCCATTAATGGCGGGGCCGGGGGCAATCAGCTCAACGATTGTCTGGGGCACGAAATACCACAGCTGGGGGCATTTGATAGGTTTTTCTATCGCCATTGCGCTGTTTGCCCTGTGCTGCTGGATGGTGTTTCGCATTGCGCCGTGGCTGGTTCGCCTGCTCGGGCAAACCGGGATTAACGTCATCACGCGTATTATGGGCCTGTTGCTGATGGCGCTGGGCATCGAATTTATTGTCACCGGCCTTAAAGCGATTTTCCCGGGGCTGTTAACTTAGGCCGTCTGAAACTTTCATATGAAAAAGCAGAATTTCGATTCTGCTTTTTTTATGTCAAAAAAGTACCAAAAGAGGATTTTTAATAAGGGCCTAATGCAAAAATCAGCAATCTATCTATAAGAAAATGCTTTGGAAACCGGGGATTATCCATACGCATCGGATAAATCTGTACGGAAAAGCTGCAATCGCTTTGTTATTTAATTCACACCATACAATCGCACTTGATGCGCACTAATTGAGATGATATTAGTTAATCAAGCCTTCCCGTAGAGGAATGTGCTAAAAATAATCAATTGTTAAGTTTTTGTTGGTAGAAATGTGATAGCAGAATGTTTGAGACTTACCCTCACGCAAATCTCCAGTAGTTCATTGATTTTTAAACTGAAAATTCGATGATCTCTATCGCAGTATGCCCTTCAAAAATCCGCTCCGCAGTTGATAAAAGAGAAATGGTTAACAAATTTGCAAATTGTATTGGCGGGACCTGGGTGCTTTTGATACTTTCCGGGCAAAACAATTCGCTGAAAAACGTTTCATTTCCAGTTGAGTTTACATGACGAGTGGACACGTTTATTAACGGTGCCGCCTCAGAACCAGCCTCGGTACAGGGTAGGCTGGTAAGAATCGACGGATCAGGATGCCAACAAGAGCGTCTCAATAAAAAAGTCGGTGATAGCGAGCAGTAAACAGCAGTAATCCCTTACACACGCTTAACGCTCCGCGCGGTTGGGGACCCCAAGGGGAAGAGGCTGGCCTCAGGGCCGGTAATTATAATGAGTGGAGTAACAACACAATGTCCATCATCACAAAAAAAAGTCTGGTAGCAGCAAGCATTTTAACCGCACTGATCGCGGGCAACGCAGCCTGGGCGGCAGACGTCCCGGCAGGTGTACAACTGGCAGAAAAGCAGACTTTGATCCGTAATAACGGTGCAGAGCCACAGTCGCTTGACCCGCATAAAATTGAAGGCGTACCAGAGTCAAACGTCAGCCGCGACCTCTTCGAAGGCCTGTTGATCACCTCCCCGAAAGATGGTCACCCAATTGCGGGCGTGGCGGAATCCTGGGAGAACAAAGATTTTAAAGTCTGGACCTTCCATCTGCGTAAAGATGCAAAATGGTCCAACGGCGAGCCGGTTACCGCACAAGATTTCGTTTATAGCTGGCAGCGCCTGGTGGATCCAAACACCGCTTCGCCTTATGCGAGCTATCCGCAGTACGGCCATATCGTTAACGTTGATGAGATCATCGACGGTAAGAAAAAACCAGCTGAACTTGGCGTGAAGGCCATTGATGAGCACACGCTGGAAGTCACCCTGAGCGAGCCTGTTCCCTACTTCTATAAATTACTGGTTCACCCATCCCTTTCTCCTGTTAACAAAGCAGCGATTGATAAATTTGGCGAAAAGTGGACGCAGCCTGCGAATATTGTCAGCAACGGCGCATATAAACTTAAAGACTGGGTTGTTAACGAACGTATCGTTATGGAGCGTAACCCTGAGTACTGGGATAACAAAAAAACCGT
Source organism: Dryocola clanedunensis (assembly GCF_038405435.1). Classification (GTDB taxonomy): domain Bacteria; phylum Pseudomonadota; class Gammaproteobacteria; order Enterobacterales; family Enterobacteriaceae; genus Dryocola; species Dryocola clanedunensis_A. Next base: position 45,577 of record NZ_JBBYHZ010000002.1, read on the forward strand.
TATCAACCAGGTTACCTATCTGCCAATTTCATCTGAAGTAACCGATGTGAACCGCTACCGCAGCGGTGAAATCGACATGACCTATAACAACCTGCCAATTGAGCTGTTCCAGAAGCTGAAAAAAGAGATCCCGGCAGAAGTCCGCGTCGATCCTTATCTGTGTACCTACTATTACGAAATTAACAACCAGAAAGCGCCGTTCACCGATGCACGCGTTCGTACCGCGCTGAAGCTGGGCCTGGATCGTGACATCATCGTTAATAAAGTGAAGGCGCAGGGCGACCTGCCAGCCTACGGCTACACGCCGCCTTACACCGATGGCGTTAAGCTGACCAAGCCTGAGTGGTTTACCTGGTCTCAGGAAAAACGTAACGAAGAAGCGAAAAAACTGCTGGCCGAAGCGGGCTACACCAAAGACAAGCCGCTGACCTTCAATCTGCTTTACAACACCTCAGACCTGCATAAGAAACTGGCGATTGCCGCGGCTTCCATCTGGAAGAAAAATCTGGGCGTGGACGTTAAGCTGGTAAACCAGGAGTGGAAAACCTTCCTGGATACCCGTCATCAGGGTAACTATGACGTAGCGCGTGCCGGCTGGTGTGCGGACTACAACGAACCAACCTCCTTCCTGAACACCATGCTGTCCGACAGCTCTATGAACACCGCGCACTATAAGAGCCCGGCGTTCGATGCGATCATGGCTGAATCTGTGAAAGCAACCAGCGATGCCGAGCGTGTTGCGGCTTACGAAAAAGCTGAGCAGCAGCTGGGTAAAGACTCCGCCATCGTTCCGGTTTATTACTACGTGAACGCCCGTCTGGTGAAGCCATGGGTTGGCGGTTATACCGGCAAAGACCCGCTGGATAATATCTACGTAAAAGATATGTATATCATCAAACATTAATGGCAAATTGTGGGGCAGGGCCTGAGGCCTTGTCCCACCGTGTCTTATTTCATCGCACTCTCAAGGCACAGGCCAGAAGGTACGGGCAATGTTGAAATTTATTCTGCGTCGCTGTCTGGAAGCAATTCCGACACTCTTTATTCTTATAACCATCTCCTTCTTCATGATGCGTCTTGCGCCGGGGAGCCCTTTTACCAGCGAGCGCGCGCTGCCGCCGGAAGTAATGGCGAACATTGAAGCCAAATATCATTTAAACGATCCGATCACCACCCAGTATTTCAGCTATCTCAAGCAGCTGGCCCACGGTGATTTTGGACCGTCATTCAAATATAAAGATTATTCGGTGAACGACCTGGTGGCAGCGAGCTTCCCGGTTTCCGCTAAATTAGGCGCGGCTGCATTTATCTTCGCCGTCGTTTTAGGCGTGCTCGCAGGCGTAATAGCCGCACTGAATCAAAATACCAAATGGGATTATGCCGTGATGGGCGTCGCCATGACGGGGGTGGTTATCCCCAGTTTCGTGGTGGCTCCGCTGCTGGTGCTGATATTCTCTATTACCCTCAGATGGCTACCGGGGGGCGGATGGAACGGCGGGGCGCTGCAATACATGATCCTGCCGATGGTTGCGCTCTCCCTGGCCTATATCGCCAGCATCGCGCGTATTACCCGTGGGTCAATGATTGAGGTGCTGCACTCAAACTTTATCCGCACCGCCCGCGCCAAGGGTTTACCGATGCGCCGCATTATCATTCGCCATGCGCTGAAGCCCGCGCTGCTTCCCGTCCTCTCTTATCTGGGCCCGGCATTTGTTGGCATCATCACCGGCTCGATGGTTATCGAAACCATCTATGGCCTGCCGGGCATCGGCCAGCTGTTCGTCAACGGAGCGCTGAACCGCGACTACTCGCTGGTTCTGAGCCTGACTATCCTGGTCGGCGCGCTGACTATTCTGTTCAATGCGATTGTTGACGTGCTGTACGCCGTTATCGATCCGAAAATCCGTTACTAGGGCTGGAGTTCGCTATGATGTTGAGTAAGAAAAACAGCGAAGTGCTGGAAAACTTTAGCGAAAAGCTGGAGGTTGAAGGCCGCAGCCTGTGGCAGGATGCACGCCGTCGCTTTATGCACAACCGCGCTGCGGTTGCCAGCCTGGTTGTGCTGGTGCTGATTGCGCTCTTCGTGACCTTTGCGCCGATGCTGTCGCAGTTCACCTATTTCGATACCGACTGGGGCATGATGTCTGCGGCCCCGGATATGGAGTCCGCGCACTACTTTGGCACGGATTCATCGGGCCGTGATCTGCTGGTTCGCGTGGCCATCGGCGGGCGTATCTCGCTGATGGTAGGTGTTGCCGCCGCGCTGGTTGCGGTAGTCGTCGGGACGTTATACGGCTCGCTGGCGGGCTATCTGGGCGGTAAAACCGACTCCGTAATGATGCGCCTGCTGGAAATCCTTAACTCCTTCCCGTTTATGTTCTTCGTGATCCTGCTGGTGACCTTCTTCGGACAAAACATCCTGCTGATCTTCGTGGCTATCGGCATGGTCTCCTGGCTGGACATGGCGCGTATCGTGCGCGGCCAGACGCTGAGCCTCAAGCGTAAAGAGTTCATCGAAGCAGCGCAGGTCGGTGGGGTTTCTACGGCGAATATCGTGGTGCGACATATCGTGCCAAACGTGCTGGGTGTCGTAGTGGTGTACGCCTCGCTGCTGGTGCCGAGCATGATCCTGTTCGAATCCTTCCTTAGCTTCCTCGGTCTGGGTACCCAGGAGCCGCTGAGCAGCTGGGGCGCATTGCTGAGCGACGGCGCAAACTCGATGGAAGTGTCGCCGTGGCTGCTGCTGTTCCCGGCGGGCTTCCTGGTCGTCACGCTGTTCTGTTTCAACTTTATCGGCGATGGCCTGCGTGATGCCCTCGACCCGAAAGATCGTTAAGGAGTGCCGCGATGAGCACAATTGAAAATCCAGCGGTGGTCACGCCGCTGAACCAGGCTTCTGCGTTACTCAACGTGAAAGATCTGCGCGTCACCTTCGGCACGCCGGACGGCGATGTTACCGCGGTAAACGATCTGAACTTCAGCCTGCGCGCCGGTGAAACCCTCGGCATCGTAGGCGAATCAGGGTCGGGAAAATCCCAGACCGCATTCGCCCTGATGGGCCTGCTGGCGGCAAACGGCCGCATTGGCGGCTCCGCAAAATTTAACGGCAAAGAGATCCTTAACCTGCCTGAAAATCAGCTCAACCGCCTGCGGGCAGAGCAGATCTCCATGATTTTCCAGGATCCGATGACCTCCCTGAACCCGTATATGCGCGTGGGCGAGCAGCTGATGGAAGTCCTGATGCTGCACAAAAATATGGGTAAGGCAGACGCCTTCGAAGAATCCGTCCGTATGCTGGATGCGGTGAAAATGCCTGAAGCGCGTAAGCGCATGCGCATGTTCCCGCATGAGTTCTCCGGCGGCATGCGCCAGCGCGTGATGATCGCCATGGCGCTGCTGTGCCGGCCAAAGCTGCTGATTGCCGATGAGCCAACCACGGCGCTGGACGTCACCGTTCAGGCGCAGATCATGACGCTGCTCAACGAGCTGAAACGCGAATTTAACACCGCGATTATCATGATCACCCACGACCTGGGCGTTGTGGCGGGCATCTGCGACAAGGTGCTGGTGATGTATGCCGGTCGCACCATGGAATACGGTAAGGCGCGCGATGTTTTCTACGAGCCGGTTCACCCGTACTCCATCGGCCTGCTGAATGCCGTACCGCGCCTTGATGCGGAAGGGGAGTCGCTGCTGACCATTCCGGGCAACCCGCCGAACCTGCTGCGCCTGCCAAAAGGCTGCCCGTTCCAGCCGCGCTGCCCGTACGCGATGGAAATCTGTAATACCGCTCCGCCGCTGGAGCACTTTGGTGAAGGCCGCCTGCGCGCCTGCTTTAAGCCGGTGGAGGAGCTGGTATGAACGCCGTAACAGAAGAAAGAAAAGTCCTGCTGGAGATTGCCGATCTTAAAGTCCATTTCGACATTAAAGACGGTAAACAGTGGTTCTGGCAGCCGTCGAAGACCCTGAAAGCCGTAGACGGCGTCACCCTGCGCCTGTACGAAGGGGAGACGCTGGGCGTGGTTGGCGAATCCGGCTGCGGCAAATCAACCTTCGCCCGCGCCATTATCGGCCTGGTGAAGGCTACCGATGGCCGCGTGGCCTGGCTGGGTAAAGATCTGCTGGGGATGAGCCAGGACGAGTGGCGCGACGTGCGCAGCGATATCCAGATGATTTTCCAGGATCCGCTGGCGTCGCTTAACCCGCGTATGAACATCGGGGATATTATTGCCGAGCCGCTTCGCACCTATCACCCGAAGATGCCGCGTCAGGAAGTGCGTGACCGCGTGAAGGCGATGATGATGAAAGTTGGCCTGCTGCCGAACCTCATCAACCGCTACCCGCACGAGTTCTCCGGTGGGCAGTGCCAGCGTATCGGTATTGCTCGTGCGCTGATACTCGAGCCAAAGCTGATCATCTGTGACGAGCCCGTATCGGCGCTGGATGTGTCAATTCAGGCCCAGGTGGTGAACCTGCTGCAAAAACTTCAGCGCGAGATGGGGCTGTCGCTGATCTTTATCGCTCACGATCTGGCGGTGGTAAAACACATCTCTGACCGCGTGCTGGTAATGTATCTTGGCCATGCGGTGGAGCTGGGCACCTACGATGAGGTCTACCACAACCCGCTGCATCCTTACACTAAAGCGCTGATGTCGGCGGTGCCGATCCCGGACCCGGATCTGGAGAAGAATAAGGTTATCCAGCTGCTGGAAGGGGAGTTACCGTCGCCTATCAATCCCCCGTCAGGCTGCGTCTTCCGTACCCGCTGCCCAATAGCCGGGCCGGAGTGTGCGAAAACGCGCCCGGTGCTGGAGGGCAGTTTTAAACATGCCGTTTCCTGTCTGAAGGTTGACCCGCTATAATCGCGCAGGGCTGGCATGATGCCAGCCCTCTTCATTTGTGAGGTCACTAAAACCGTGTTAATCCAGACCGTGCGTCAGCGGCTTTACCGTCTGCTTTTCGATCAAAGAACCCGTTCTGGACGCCGTTTTGAAGCCCTGTGCGGGGCGCTGGCCTTGCTCAGCGTCATCGCGGTGTTTATCGAATCCGCTCTGGGGACGCAGTACCATCCCACGTATCAGCAATGGCAGCTATTTGTCTTTCTCGAGCTGGGCTTCACGCTGATTTTCACCCTCGAATATCTGCTGCGGGTATTCTGCTGGCCCAACCCCGCGAAATATGTTTTCAGCTTCTGGGGCTTTATCGACCTGGCGACAATTCTGCCGCTCTACGTTTTATGGCTGTGGCCCGAAATCGGCGTGAATTACGTCTTTGCCTGGCGCGCAATGCGGGCGATTCGCGTACTACGTATTTTAAAGCTCCTGCGCTACATGCCTTCTCTAAACTCACTCTGGCTGTCGATAATCAAGGCGCGGCATCAGCTGATCCTCTTTTACGCCTTCATTTTGATTGTCATGGTCGTGGCCGGGGGCCTGATGTACGGCATTGAAGGGCCGCCGAATGGGTTTACCACGCTGGGAACGTCAGTTTACTGGGCCGTGGTGACGGTGACGACGGTAGGCTACGGCGATATTACGCCGCATACCGGCGCAGGAAGAATGGTGGCGTCGATCCTGATCCTGATTGGCTACTCGGTAATTGCGATCCCGACAGGGATTATTACGGCACACATGACGACGGAATTTCAAAAGCAGCGTAGTGCCCGTGAATGCCCGAAATGCCGCCGGGGTAATCACGACGCTGAGGCACATTATTGCAAGGTTTGCGGCTGCGAACTGCCGAAGCTGTAGGGAGAAGGGTGGATTGGCGTCGTCCACCCTAAAAGCTGATTATTCGCGCCAGAGGATATGGCAGAGCTTGTGGTCTTTTTCACGGCACAGCAGCACACGCGCGAAGATATCGTTCAGTTCGCCGCCGTCGGTATCGGCCAGGCCAATCACGACTTCCGCAAAGAAGTCCGGGTTGAGGTCGAAATCGACGTGCTCCTGCCAGTCTTCCGCCGGGTCGAACAGTTCTGCGCCGCCGCGCTCTTCAAACTGTAAGTTGAAGAGAATGACGTCGGCGGGATCGAGGTTATCCATCGCCAGTTCAAGAAATATGTCGTAGGCCTGCTCCAGCGTTTCGTCTTCTGTCAGGCGGTTATTCAGATCCATTTCCATTTTTACATCCACTTATCGAGAGCTGATGCGCCACGTTTTACAGCAACGGGCTAAAGAAGTAAAACAGTCGCTCAACCACGCGCTGCCACAGCGGACGCTTCAGCCACAGGCGGGCATCCACGAGCCGTGAACGGGAAATATAGTCGTCCTGCACGGACGCCAGATCGCTGGCAAAACCGGCGTCGTCGATAACCATAGTTATTTCAAAATTGAGCCACAGGCTGCGCATGTCCAGGTTCACCGTCCCCACAAGGCTAAGCTGCCCGTCAACCAGCACGCTCTTCGTATGCAGCAGGCCGCCTTCAAACTGATAGATTTTCACGCCAGCGGCAAGCAGCTCGGTGAAGAACGCGCGGCTTGCCCAGCCGACCAGCAGTGAGTCATTTTTACGCGGCACGATAATGCTGACATCAACGCCACGCTGGGCGGCGGTGCAGATAGCGTGTAGCAGGTCGTCGCTGGGCACAAAGTAGGGCGTGGTCATAATGAGGTTTTCGCGCGCCGCATACACCGAAGTCAGCAAAGCCTGATGGATCAGATCTTCCGGGAAGCCGGGGCCCGAGGCAATCGTATGGATGGTATGGCCGCTTGCTTCCTCAAAAGGCATGATATTGACGTCCGGCGGCGGGGGAAGGATGCGTTTGCCGGTTTCGATTTCCCAGTCGCAGGAATAGACAATCCCCATGGCCGTCGCCACCGGGCCTTCCATGCGGGCCATAAGATCGACCCACTGGCCCACGCCAGCCTCCTGTTTAAAGAAGCGGGGGTCTACCAGGTTCATGCTGCCGGTATAGGCGATGTAGTTGTCGATCATCACCATTTTGCGATGCTGGCGTAAATCCATGCGCCGGAGGAAGACACGCATCAGGTTAACTTTTAGCGCCTCGACTACCTCGACGCCCGCATTGCGCATCATGTTCGCCCACGGGCTGCGGAAAAAGGTCACGCTGCCTGCCGAATCCAGCATTAGCCGACAGTGAATGCCCCGGCGTGCCGCGGCCATCAGCGATTCAGCCACCTGGTCCGCCATCCCGCCCGGATGCCAGATATAAAACACCATCTCGATGTTGTGGCGGGCGAGCTGAATATCGCGAATAAGCGCCTGCATGGTTTCGTCGGAGCTCGTCAGCAGCTGCAGCTGGTTGCCCTTGACGCCAGCGATGCCCTGACGGCGTTCGCACAGCTGAAAGAGCGAAGTGGCGACCTCGCTGTTTTCTTCGGCAAAGATATGTTTGTAGCTTTTAAGATCGCTCATCCATTTGGCCGTAGACGGCCACATTGCGCGGGCGCGCTCGGCGCGACGCTTGCCGAGGTGCAGTTCACCAAACGACAGATAAGCGATAATCCCCACCAGCGGCAGGATATAGATGATCAGCAGCCACGCCATCGCGGATGGCACGGCGCGACGCTTCATTAAAATTCGTAACGTAACCCCGGCAATTAATAGCCAGTAGCCTAAAATGACCAGCCAACTAACCACCGTATAGAAGGTTGTCATACCCTAAAAATCCTTTTGAATTCGTATGTTTTCGAGTTTACGCACAACCGCTGTCTGTTAACACTAAAAGTACACGCAAAACGGCTGGTTTGCCGGGAAGAAGGATCTATAATGGCGTGTCTAAATGAAAGAAGAGTCGTAAAAATGAGGCGTAGCAGAACGGAGGTCGGGCGCTGGCGAATGCAGCGTCAGGCACAGCGGCGCAAGGCGCGCTGGCTGGAAGGTCAGTCACGCCGCAACATGCGCATCCACGCCATCAGAAAGTGCCATGTCAATAGACAGCGCAACTCGCTGCTGTTTGCCATTCACGATCGCTGGGCGTAAAGAAAAGGGCACCGCCAGCGGTGCCCTGAATATTTCCGAAGCCTGTCAGTCCGTTAATGGAATTGGAAGAATGTGTACCAACTGCTAATTTAAAGGCATGGGCAATTAACATCCCGCCCTCAAATTTGCAGCAAGGGATACACAATGATGACATCGCTATTCAGAACGACAAGCCAGGCCAGCAGAAACTACGGCGCTGCGCTGTGGGCCGGATTTCTCGGCGGTAACCTGTCCAGCTTCGTTAAGTGGGGGACAGAAAACCCCATGCCGCCACGCACGCCCGATCGCGCCATTCCACCGGCTGAAATGCTTCAGGATCTGGGATTCAAAGTTAACGAAATGGTCTATCACTACTCCGGGCATATCGTTAACTGGGGTGTGGCAGGCGTGCACCACATGTTCTCGATTTTATTCGCAATGTTTTACTGCCTTGTCGCAGAAGTCTTTCCCGCCATTAAGCTCTGGCAGGGCGCAGCCTTTGCCATTCTGGTTACCATAGGCTTCCACGGCATTTTCCTGCCGGTATTTCACTGGGCACCCCCTATCTGGCAGCTTCCCTTTGACGAGCTGTTATCAGAAACGGTAGGGCACATTCTCTGGATGTGGGCCATCGAGGTGGTTCGCCGGGACGTTCGTAATCGCATCACGAAAAAGCCCGATCCCGAGTTTCAGTAGGCCGCAACCCGAAAAGATATAAAAAAAGGGCGCTTCAGCATATGAAGCGCCCTTTTCGATGGTGCTATTCCTACAGGTATTTCGTTGCTCAGAACACCTGTTTATAGGGCTTGACCGCAACCTGTTTGTACACGCCAGCAGCGATATACGGGTCCGCTTCCGCCCAGGCCAGGGCTTCTTCCAGCGAATGAAATTCTGCAATGACCGTGGAGCCCGTAAAACCGGCAGCCCCCGGATCGTTGCTGTCTACGGCGGGCATCGGCCCGGCAGTCAGCAGACGGCCTTCATCACGTAATAGTTGTAAACGCGCCAGATGAGCGGGGCGTACGGCCTGGCGCTTTTCCAGTGAGTCGGCGTTATCTTCTGCATAGATGACATACAGCACGGGCAGAACTCCTTTTGAAATGGGTTGTAAAATACCGTAAGTGATTGGCGGCAGGACTGCAATTGAAACATAAACAGGATGTTAAATCTCTGACGCAGATGCGCGAATTTGCGGCATTCAGGGAGAAAAAGTCGCCCTCAGGGTAATGCGTTATTGAATATGATTGCTATTTGCATTTAAAATTACCGCCTGTTTAAGACATCGAAGATATTATGACGTCAATGACCCTTGATTTACCTCGCCGCTTCCCGTGGCCGACCGTGCTCTCCGTCGTGCTGCACGGTGCTGTAGTTGCGGGGTTACTTTATACCTCGGTACATCAGGTTATTGAGATGCCTGCCCCCGCTCAGCCCATCAGCGTTACCATGGTTGCGCCCGTCGATCTTGAACCGCCGCAGCCGGAAGTCGTTCAGCCGCCGCCGGAGCCGGTTGTTGAACCGGAGCCCGAGCCTGAACCGATCCCTGATCCGCCGAAAGAAGCGCCGGTGGTGATTCATAAGCCTGAGCCAAAGCCGAAACCTAAGCCGAAGCCAAAACCGGTGCATAAAGTCGAGAAGCCGAAGCGCGAGGTCAAGCCCGTTGAGCCTCGTACCGCGCCAGTGCAAAGCACTGCGCCTGTTCGACCGACGCCTGCGGCGAAGCCTTCTCCAGCGACGAATTCTGCTCCCGTAGCTACCGGGCCGCGTCTGCTCAGCCGTAATCAGCCAGCTTATCCCCAGCGCGCGCTTGCGCTGCGAATTGAAGGCAACGTGCGCGTGAAGTTCGACGTCGACGCTAACGGCAGCATCAGCAACGTCTCTATTCTCTCAGCTAAGCCATCAAACATGTTTGAGCGGGAAGTGAAGCAGGCGATGAAGAAGTGGCGCTACGAAAGCGGCAAGCCGGGGCAGGGGCTGACGGTGAACATCGTCTTCCGCATCAACGGCGGCGCGACAGTCGAATAACAAAAAACCTCCCGATGGGAGGTTTTTTTTCAGGCCTGCTGCGGCAGCTGACGGGGCTTACCGTCATTGTCGACGGCAACGTAGATGAAAATAGCCTCCGTCGCCTTATAGCGCTGGCCGATAGGCTCAGAGGAAACCTTTTTTACCCATACTTCCACATTAATAGTGATCGACGTGTTGCCGCGCTTAATACAGTTTGCGTAGCAGCACACCACGTCGCCTACCGCGACGGGCTTCAGAAACGTCATACCGTCAACGCGCACGGTGACCACGCGGCCTTTGGCAATTTCTTTTGCCTGGATCGCGCCGCCCATATCCATCTGCGACATTAACCAGCCGCCAAAAATATCGCCGTTGGCGTTGGTGTCTGCTGGCATCGCCAGCGTGCGCAGGACCAGTTCGCCCGCCGGGGCCGTATGGCTCATTTCTCTTCCTTAAGAATATTGATGAATTTCATCGTGTTTAAACTCATTTAATTTTCATTTGGCAAATTCGCCGCAAAGCTGCTCTGTGCTTAGTCTTGGCATTCACGGTCGACACAGGAGTGTACGCGGTGCTAACTGATACAAAGCTAAGAAAATCCCCTGGTAAGCGTCGAGAGAAGGTTGAAGTTCTGTCAAACGCGCATGGGCTTAATGCCCGTCTTTCTATTACTGATGGAGTAGCGTTCTTCTACAGGACCGATGGCAAGGCAAGGCGTGAAGCTGTCCGTCGGGGATTATCCGACCGTAACTTTATCTCAGGCCAGAGAAAGAAGGCAACAATTTAGAGCCTGGTCTGACCGTCTTGTTTGTGCCAGAAGCGGAATGTGTTTACATCACGCTGCATTTACTTATAGGTGCAGGGCAACTGGATAATCACGGCCCGGCAGAGGGTTTCTTTTGTAATGAAGAGAGTAACAGCCGATCTCCAGGGCATGCCTGATAAATAGAGCGGTTTCCTTTGTTAGTTGAACTCACTGCATGCGTAACGGCTGATCCTTATCTGCAACAGGGATCAGCCTTTTTAAAGATTAATGAGAGGTCTGCGTTGGCCTGACTACTATTTCATTTACGTCTACATTATCTGGCTGCTCGATAACGTATCGTACTGCCCGACCTATCGCATCGGGCTGCAAAGCAATGGAACGATAGCTTTTCATCGCTTCAGCTGCTGTTGGATCGGTGATGCTGTTGGCAAGCTCGCTTTCGACTACACCTGGATGTACACACGTCACCCTTAGCTGACTATTCTCCTGACGTAATCCATCAGAAATAGCCCTCACTGCAAACTTTGTCGCACAGTAAACAGCAGCGGTTGGAGACACGGTCAACGCACCGACTGAAGCTATATTAATGATATGCCCGGATGCACGCTCCAGCATCGATGGTAATACTGATGCGATACCATAAAGCACACCTTTGATATTAACATCAACCATTTGCTCCCATTCATCTACTTTAAGCGAGGCCATAAGTGACAGCGGCATAATACCGGCGTTATTGATGATTACATCAACTCGTCCCCATTTCGCCAGGGCATAGTCAGTAAACTGCTGTACTGATTTCCGGCAAGTAACGTCGAGCATATGGCTGTCAACTTCTGCACCGTAAAAACGTAACTCCTCCGCTAGCTGAGCTAAACGCTCTTCGCGACGAGCTCCCAATAACAGAATTGCATCAGTTTTCGCCAGTTCCAGCGCAATTCCTGCACCAATACCACTGGATGCGCCGGTAATTAAGATCACTTTCTTAGTCATAATTCATCTCCTGATGTTGTCGTGCTGGTGATCTTACGCTGGGCAGACTATAAACATAATCCGCCTATTACTTAACAGACTCGTAACGATGGCTAACCAATGACAGTTGATAAAAACGCACTTGAGGTATTTGTACTGGTTGCTCAAACTCGCAATTTTCGTATAGCCGCAGAGCGGTTGGGCGTGACGCGTTCGGCTATTAGTCAGACATTGCGTCGGCTGGAAGAACAACTGACTATTTCACTGATGCAACGGACAACACGGAGTATTAACCTGACTGAAGCAGGACAGCAGCTTTATGACGAGGTCGCTCCCGCTATTGAACAACTTAATTGCGCAGTGACAGACATCGCTGAGCAGAATGCGGAACCGCGTGGTCAGCTTCGGCTGGCTGTATCATCAATTGCTGAACGGATAATTGGTGGAAAATTGCTGGCAGATTTTATTTCCGCGTACCCAAAGATCGAACTGGAAATTACTATCACCGATGATGAGTTCGATATTGTGGAGCAGGGCTACGATGCTGGCGTGCGACTCGGAGAGGTTATCGCACAAGATATGATTGCGATCCCGGTTTCAACCATGCAACGGCAAGTCGTAGTAGCCTCCCCGGGCTATATTAAGCAATATGGCGTTCCGCAACATCCCAATGAGTTGATCAATCATCGCTGTATTGGCTGGCGAAAATCCCCAGGTATTGCACCTTATCGTTGGGAGTTTGCCGAACAAGGACGTGATTTTGACGTGAATGTAAGCCCTCAACTCACTACCAATGATATGGGGGTGATGATTCGTACGGTTTGCGCAGGTGGCGGAATAAGCTTTGGCATGGCAGAAACTTTTCAGCCATTTATCGACCGTGGAGAACTGGTATCGCTTTTAGATCGCTGGCTACCTACTTTTCCGGGCTTTTATCTCTATTTCTCTGGCAGGAAACATCTGGCACCAAAGGTCAGAGCATTTATCGATCATGTCAGGATGTGAAAGGTTTTAAGTTTGAATAGGCGAATTGTAGAAGATATTCCATCGCCATTTACTATGGGGGAAGTGAAAGCGCTAATGCCTGTTTGCACTCAAATCAGACGAGATCAATTTCTGATTTTAATTTGGATGAATAATTGGCTCAATGAGTTCTGGCCCCTGATTTTTAACGTTGCCCACAGCGCGTGTTACGGGGTGCCAGATAAATTTGTCTGCCGCTACCGCACCCTCCTCAATAACTTCCTCCGCCGCTCTACCGCCAATATCCTGCCTTATCCATTCCCGAGCCGCTTCTGGTGACAGCACCAGCGGACGCCGATCGTGAATATCAACCAGGCCTTCGTCGGCTGCCGCAGTGACAATCAGGAAGCCTTCCGACTCGTCTCCTCGTTCGAACGGGATGCTGCCAATCGCTGCCATGAATATTGGTTGCCCGTCGGCACGGTGAATGAACCAGGGCTGTTTCTTATCGCCTTCTTTCTTCCATTCAAACCAGCCGTCAGCGAAAACGATAGCCCGGCCATGCTGCCAGAGAGGTTTAAACATCCTGCTGGTGGCCGCAGTTTCCACGCGCGCATTAATCAGCGGCGGCTTATTCCACCAACCCGGTGCGTACGACCAGATAACCGGATCGAGGTGTAAAGATTCATCTCGTTCGGAGAGTAGTAAGACGCGGGTGCCTGGAGCCACGTTATAACGGCCAATCGGCTCGGGATCGTAAGGTATGTCGCGTTCGGCTTCCTCTGCGAGATAAGCAAGGTATTCCTCACGCGTCTGGGCCTGAGCAAAACGTCCGCACATAGTTACCCCCTAATATCAAAATGAAAGTATAGAAGGTACGCGGGGAAGTAACTGGAGAGAGACACACAATGAAAAAAGTGTACATCATTGTGTGTCTGTTAGAGGTTTTTTGCTGAAAATAACGATGTAATCCAGTGAATTATATTGTTATTAGGTGTTGATTGTTATTTCTCTTCCTGCGGCATATGGCGGTAGATATAAACGCCGCTCAACAGCGTAAACACCAGCGTCGCGGCGGTCAGTCCGAACACCTTAAAGTTTACCCAGACGCTCTGCGGCATCCAGAAGGCAATGTAGATATTCAGCAGGCCGCAGACGATAAAGAACAGCGCCCAGGCGACGTTCAGCCTTGACCAGACGTGCTCAGGCAGGGTCAGCTCTTTGCCCAGCATGCGCTGGATAAGCGGCTTTTTCATTACCAGCTGGCTAATCAGCAGCGCGGCGGCGAACAGCATATAGATGACCGTCACCTTCCATTTGATAAATTCATCGTTGTGGAAGAAGAGGGTCAGGCCGCCAAACACCGCCACCATCAGGAAAGTGATAAGGGTCATTTTTTCCAGCTTGCGGTATTTGTACCAGCTGTAGACCAGCGCCAGGCCGGTAGCGACAATCAGCGCGCCGCTGGCGGCATAAATGTCGTACATCTTATAAAAAGCAAAAAAGACGATCAGGGGCAGGAAGTCGAGAAACTGCTTCATAAACTGTTCCGTAATAAGAGATTGCTCCTGACTGACTATAGCAGCCAGGAGGCCCGAAGGTTATTGGCGAATAAGCATATACAGGCGGAATAAATAGATGAGCAACACGGCTGAAATCAGGTTGCTTAGCGTATTGGCAATCACCGCACCCACTTCCGGGGACAGCGCCGCAAGGGACGAGGCCAGCAGCAGCAGGGCAGTTTTGGCAATCAGCCAGCCGATGACCGCAGGCGCCACAAGACGCATGTTGCCCCATACCAGACGGATACTGTTACGCATCGCCTGAAAAATGCCTGCCTTATCCTGCACGACCATTACCGGTGCCATGGCCAGAACGATGGCTAACAGCACGCCCGGCAGCACGATCAGCATGATGCCAATCTGCACCACAAAGGTGGTAATGAGCATCAGAATAAGCATTTTTGGCAGCACGGGAGCCGCGGTGCCGATGGCGCGCAGCGCGCTAACCCGGTGGCCCGCAGAGACCATCTGCATCAGAACCAGCATGCTGCCGGCCAGAATCGCATTGCCAATAAGCCCGGAGAAAGTCGATACCGCAGAGGCTTTCAGCAGCACCTGCTGCTGCTCCGGCGTCATATTCTGTACAAGGTCAAATAAACCGTTGCTGTCGGACAGGTTATCTCCCTGGCTCAGAATCGCCATCTGCGCGTCGCTCGGTGAGAACGCATGGCTGATGATCACCGAAATAAAGGCGCAAAGTAAGGCAATCAGCAGGATAGTAACAAACTGATTGCGTAGAAAATTCCCCGTGTCACGGTACACAGAACCCGCCGTGATAGACATGCACTCTCCTTTGAAATTGCCAGGTTTTGGCTCAACGCGCAATTGTACCCTGGAAGGGACAGTTCTGGCACCTCCACGGCCCCGAGTAAGCTGGCGTTAAGCGTAAAGATTTTTAAATACCGGGAATCTGGGAAACTGAATACAGATCAATTATTCCCGCGCGGCGTATTCGACAAAAATTAATCCAGATCATTGAATGTTAAATTAGCTAACAAAGTGTGATCGACGTTAGATCACTTTGTACCCAGAAGTGAGTATATTCAGCCCGCTAATAAAACCATAACAAGGAAAGGGCTATGAAGAAGTTATCTGTGGCAGTACTCGCTTTATGCTGTTTATCTGGTGAAGCGCTGGCGCATGAAGCAGGCGAATTCTTTATGCGTACCGGTACGGCAACCGTTCGTCCAACCGAGGGCTCGGACAACGTGCTCGGCATGGGCGGCTTCAGCGTCAGCAACAATACCCAGCTGGGATTGACGTTCGACTATATGGTGACTGATAACATCGGCATCGAACTGCTGGCCGCGACGCCGTTCCGCCATAAGGTTGGCCTCGGCCCAACCGGCGACCTGGCAACGGTCAGGCAGCTTCCGCCTACGCTGATGGCGCAGTGGTATTTTGGTGATGCGAAAAGCAAGGTTCGTCCGTATATCGGGGCGGGTATTAACTACACCACCTTCTTTGACACCGATTTCAACGACAACGGTAAAGATAAGGGCCTGACTGATTTAAGCGTCAAGGATTCATGGGGCGCGGCGGGGCAGGTTGGTCTGGACTATATGGTCAACGACGACTGGCTGCTGAACATGTCCGTCTGGTATATGGATATCGACACCGAAGTGAAGTTTAAAGCGGGCGGCGAGCAGCAAAACATCAATACGCGTATCGATCCGTGGGTGTTTATGTTCTCAGCGGGCTACCGCTTCTGATAACAAATTAATAGTAAAAAGGCCGGAGATTCTCCGGCCTTTCGCTTTATTATGCTGCCCGCGTGGCGGCCTTCATTGCCCGCACGAAGGTTTTAAGCTCGCTTAGCATCACGTCCGGCTGGTCCACGTTCTTCTCAATGATTTTCACAATTGCCGAACCTGAAATCGCACCGGCGGCCCCTGCGGCAATGGCATCGCGCACCTGGGAGGGTTCAGAGATACCGAAGCCCTGCAAAGAAGGTGCGGCGTGGAATTCCGTCAGCTTCTCTACGAGATGGTGCAGCGGCAGCTGAGCACGCGTTTCCGCGCCGGTTACGCCCGCACGAGAAAGCAGATAGGTATAGCCGCGACCGTGCGAGGCAATCTCACGCAGCAATGCGTCATCCGCGTTTGGCGGGCAGATGAAGATAGGCGCAACGTTATGGCGCATTGCGGCCTGGCGGAACGGGGCGGACTCTTCAATCGGCACATCGGCAATCAGCACCGAGTCCACGCCCACTTTGGCGCACAGCGCATAGAACTCATCAATCCCGCGGCTGTACACCAGGTTGGCATACATCAGCAGGCCAATGGGAATGGTCGGGTGCTTCTGACGAATAACGGCCAGCATCTCGAAACACTGCGTTGGCGTGACACCGGCTGCAAAAGCACGAAGCGCGGCGTTCTGAATCGTCGGGCCGTCCGCCAGCGGATCGGAGAACGGGATACCCAGCTCAAGGGCATCCGCACCCGCTTCAATCAGCGTATCGATGATTTTCAGGGAGTGTTCAGGCGACGGGTCGCCAAGGGTCACGAAGGGGACAAAAGCGCCTTCCCTGCGAGCCTGCAGCTGCTCAAATGCGTGCTGATAACGTTCCATTACATTTCCCCTCGCGCTTTTAAAATATCGTGAACGGTGAAGATATCTTTGTCGCCGCGGCCAGAAAGATTCACCACCAGCAGCTGTTCCTTGTCAGGATTTTCACGCATCATCTTAACGGCGTGGGCCAGCGCGTGGGAGGATTCCAGCGCCGGAATAATCCCTTCTTTGCGGCACAGCAACTTGAAAGCATCCAGCGCTTCGTCATCAGTAATCGACACGTATTCCGCGCGGCCGATGCTGTTTAAGTAGGCGTGCTGCGGCCCGACGGACGGGAAGTCCAGACCGGCGGAGATAGAGTAAGATTCTTCAATCTGGCCTTCGTCCGTTTGCATCATCGGGGATTTCATCCCGAAGTAGATGCCGACTCGGCCATGCTTCAGCGGCGCGCCGTGCTCGCCGGTTTCGATGCCGTGACCGGCAGGCTCAACGCCAATCAGCCCGACTTTAGTTTCGTTAATGAAGTCAGCAAACATACCGATGGCGTTCGAGCCGCCGCCTACGCAGGCAATCACCGCGTCCGGCAGACGACCTTCTTTCTCAAGGATTTGCGCTTTCGTCTCTTCGCCAATCATGCGCTGGAATTCACGCACGATGGTCGGGAACGGGTGCGGGCCTGCCGCCGTACCGAGCATATAGTGCGCGGTGTCATAGCTGCCGGACCAGTCGCGCAGCGCTTCGTTGCAGGCATCTTTCAGCGTGGCGGAGCCGCTGTGCACCGGGATCACTTCCGCGCCCATCAGACGCATGCGGAACACGTTTGGTGACTGGCGCTCAACGTCTTTGGCACCCATATAAATGCGGCATTTCAGGCCGAGCAGCGCGCTTGCCAGTGCAGAAGCAACGCCGTGCTGGCCAGCACCGGTTTCGGCGATGATTTCAGTCTTGCCCATTTTCTTAGCAAGAAGAGCCTGGCCGAGCACCTGGTTTGTTTTATGCGCGCCGCCGTGCAGCAGGTCTTCACGCTTCAGGTACAGCGTGGTCCTGGTACCTTCGGTAATGTTTTTACATTTAGTCAGCGCGGTAGGGCGCCCGGCGTAGTTTTTCAGCAGATCGTTAAACTCTGCCTGGAACTCCGCGTCGCTTTGCGCCGCCACAAACGCCTCTTCCAGCTGGCGCAGGGCAGGCATCAGGATCTGCGGCACGTACATGCCACCAAACTCACCAAAATAGGGATTAAGTAACGTCATGATATTTTTCCTTAGTAAGCCCGCAGCGTCTGGAAGACGGCTGCCAGCTTGTTAGCATCTTTAATGCCCGGCGCGCTTTCAACGCCAGAATTGAAATCCAGTCCCGCGCACCCGGCTTTTGCCGCTTCTACGCAGTTGTCCGCCCCGAGGCCACCGGCCAGCATGACGTTATCCAGCTTCTGTCCCGCCAGCAGCGACCAGTCAAAGCTCTGGCCCGTGCCGCCCTGGCCGTTGTCGAAAACGTATTTATCAACGTGGTTCAGGTTGCGGGCAGGCAGCGTGTCGGCAACGCTCAGCGCCTTCCAGATCTGTACGTCGTCCGGCAGCTCGTCACGCAGGGTGTCGATATAGGCCTGGTCTTCGTCGCCGTGTAGCTGAACGGCAACGAGGCTGAGTTTAGTCACTTTGCTGACCACCTCGCTGATCGGGGTATTGCGGAACACGCCGACAAAACGGAGATCGGCGGCGGAGATGACTGAAAGCGCCTGCTCATCGGTGACAAAACGAGGAGAAGAAGGCACGAAAATAAGCCCGCCAAAAATGGCCCCGGCTTCACGGGCGGCGCGGGCATCCTCCGGGCGGGTCAGGCCGCAGACCTTATTCTCACCCAGCGTCACGCGGCGAACGGCGGCGTTCAGGTCGTCCTCTTCCATCAGCGCGGAGCCGATCAGGAAGCCGTTAGCAAAGTGGCAGAGTTCGCGGATCTGGCCGTAGGTGCTGATGCCCGATTCGCTGATAACGGTTACGCCATGCGTCAGGCGCGGGGCCAGCTTCCTGGTGCGATCCAGGTCGATGGACAGATCGCGCAGGTCGCGGTTGTTGATGCCAACGACCTTCGCTTTCAGCTCGATGGCGCGCTCGAGCTCCTCTTCATTACTGACTTCCGTCAGAACGCCCATGCTCAGGCTGTGCGCCACGGCGGCGAGCTGACGATACTGGTCATCATCCAGCACGGACAGCATCAGCAGGCAGGCATCGGCCTGGTAAAAGCGTGCCAGATAAATCTGGTAGGCATCGATAATAAAATCTTTGCACAGCACCGGCTGGGTGACGATGCCGCTGACGATGGGCAGGAAATCGAAGCTGCCCTGGAAATATTTTTCATCTGTCAGAACGGAAATCGCGGAAGCGTAATGCTTATAAACACCGGCAATGCGTGCCGGGTCAAAATCATCGCGAATAACACCTTTGGACGGAGAAGCTTTTTTGCATTCCAGGATAAAGGCAGTCCGCGCTCCCCGTAAGGCATCGTAAAAATTGCGTGTAGCGGGTGTTACGTCGTTCTGGAAGCTTGCCAGGGGCTGCTGCTTTTTACGCGCTTCAACCCAAATCGCCTTATCCGCGACGATTTTCGTTAATACGGTGTCCTGCATTTCTTATCCTCTTGCTGCCAGTTGCGTGACGCGGTCGTAGGCTGCGCCGCTGCGCAGTACGTCCAGCACCTGTTGTGCGTTTGCTTTGAGATCTTCGTGGCCGTGCAGGCGCATCAGCATCGCGACGTTCGCGGCGACGGCCGACTCGTGGGCGATCTCTCCTTTACCTTGTAGCAGGCGGGTCAGAATGTCACGGTTTTCTTCCGGCGTGCCGCCCGCCAGCGCCTCCTGATGATAAGGAGGAAGATTAAAGTCAGCTGCGGTCAGCTGGTAGCTGGTGATATCACCGTTGTTAAGCTCGGCGACCTGCGTCGGAGCATGGAGTGAAACCTCATCCATTCCGCCGCTGTGCACCACGGCGGCACGCTTATAGCCCAGCACGCGCAGCGTTTCGGCAATCGGCAGCACCAGCTCCGCGCTGTATACGCCAATCAGCGCCAGCGGCGGGTGGGCCGGGTTAATCAATGGCCCCAGCACGTTAAACAGCGTGCGGGTTTTCAGCTGCTGGCGTACCGGCATGGCATGGCGGAAACCAGTGTGATACTTCGGAGCAAACAGGAAACAAACGCCTAAATCATCCAGCGCCTGGCGTGAGCTCTCCGCGCTCATATCCAGATTGATGCCGAAAGCGGCAAGCAAATCTGACGAGCCGGAACGGCTGGAGACGCTGCGGTTGCCGTGTTTTGCCACTTTCATACCAACGGCGGCTGCTACAAAGGCGCTGGCGGTGGAGATATTAATGCTGTTGCTGCCGTCGCCCCCGGTGCCGACGATATCGGCAAATTCGTAGTCCGGGCTTGGGAATGGCGCTGCGGCCTCAAGCATAGCGGACGCCGCCCCGGCGATTTCGTTCGGGTGCTCGCCGCGCACTTTCATACTGACCAGCGCTGCCGCCAGCTGTTCTGGCTTAAGCTCGCCGCGTACGATGGCAGAGAAAAGCTGGTGGCTCTCTTCGCGGCTCAGTGTCTGGGCCTGGTAAAGCTTGTCCAGAATCGGCTGCAGGGTATTGGTCTGCTTTAACTTCAGCAGCGCCCAGTCGAGCGTTTGTTCCAGCAGGCGCGCGCCCTGGGTCGTCAGGATAGATTCCGGATGGAACTGGAAGCCGCACACGCGGTCCGCGTCGTGGCGTACTGCCATCACCATGCCGTCAAAATGGGCGTTGATGGTCAGGCCCGCCGGAATGTTGCTGCCGACCAGCGAGTGATAGCGGGCTACCGGCAGCGGGTTAGACAGGCCTGCGAACATCGCCTCACCGTCGTGAGAAATGTTCGAAGCTTTACCGTGCAGGATTTCACCCGCCTGGCCGACGTAGCCGCCGTAGGCCTCAACAATCGCCTGGTGCCCCAGGCAGATGCCGATAATCGGCAGCTTGCCGCGCATGCGGGTCAGCAGCTCCGGCATACAGCCAGCTTCGCTTGGCGCGCCCGGGCCCGGGGAGAGCATCAGCACCGGGTTATCCATGGTGGCCAGGCGTTCAATCAACGTCTGGGCTGGAACGTGGTTGCGGTAGATAACAACATTGTGGCCGTTCGCGCGCAGCTGGTCTGCCAGGTTATAGGTGAATGAGTCGATGTTATCGAGCAGCAGAATATCAGCCATCAGAAAATCTCCTTCGCATGGTGCGCGGTGGCAATGGCGCGCAGAACGGCGCGGGCTTTACTTCGAGTTTCGTCGGCTTCGGACTGCGGTACGGAATCCAGCACCACGCCTGCACCAGCCTGAACGGTGGCGATGCCATCCTCCACATAGGCGGAGCGAATAACGATGCAGGTATCCAGATCGCCATGGGCGGTGAAGTAGCCGACGGCACCCCCGTAGCTGCCGCGACGAACGCCCTCGGCTTTGGCAATCAGCTGCATGGCGCGAACTTTTGGCGCGCCGCTGAGCGTGCCCATGTTCATACAGGCGCGGTAAGCGTGAAGCACGTCGAGGTCATTGCGCAGTTCGCCAACAACGCGGGAAACCAGATGCATCACGAAAGAGTAACGGTCGACTTTGGTCAGGTCAGCCACATAGCGGCTGCCCGGCGTACAGATTCGAGCAAGGTCGTTACGTGCCAGATCCACGAGCATCAGATGTTCGGACATCTCTTTGTGGTCGGTGCGCATATCCAGCTCAAAGCGGCTGTCCAGATCGCGGTCAAGCGAACCGTCGGCTCGGCGGCCACGCGGGCGGGTACCGGCAATCGGGTAGATTTCAATCTGGCGCGAAGTGGCGTCATATTTCAGCGAGCTTTCCGGGGAAGCGCCGAACAGCGTGAAATCGTTATCCTGCATAAAGAACATGTACGGGCTTGGGTTGCTCTTTTTCAGCGTCTCATAGGCGGCCAGCGGGGAAGGGCACGGCAGGGAGAAACGACGTGACGGAACAACCTGGAAGATTTCGCCAGCACGAATTGCCTTCTGCATGTGGCGAACCACCGCGCCGTACTCTTCGTCGCTCTGATTAACGTCGCAGCTCATATGCTCGACCTTCTGCACGGGCAGCGCGGAAGGTGCTTCCTGTAACTGACGTGACAGCTGCTCAGCTCGCTGCTCCAGCCGCGTTTTTTCAGCGTGTGACGGGGTGAAGAGGCTGGCCTGAATGCGAGTCTGCTTTTTCTGATGATCGATAACCAGCAGCGTTTCTGCCAGGTAGAAACAGTAGTCCGGGCAGCGGTTATCCTGCTTCAGGGCCGGTAAATCCTCGAACCCGGCGACCAGGTCATAGGCGAACAGGCCGCCGAAGAACATCGCTTCGCGCTCGTCCTCCGGAACGGTGACCAGCTCCTGCATCAGGCGGAAGGCATCGAAAACGGAAAGCGAGCACAGGCGGGCGTCTTCATCCAGCAGCTGGCTGACCGCCGGAAAGCGCAGCACGCGGCCCTGCGGCAGATGGTCGTTTTCTACGCCAGCCGGGAGCGCGGCGTCCAGCAGGGGCAGCAGGGAAGCGCCGTTGTCAGAAAGCGCCTGAATAGTGACGGTGTCACCGAGGGCGGTGATGCGCAGCGCGCTGTCAACGAGCAGCAGGCTTTTTAAATCATTTTTGCTGTCGATATCCGCAGACTCAAGCAGCAGGGTGGCCGGGCGCGCGCCGCACAGCTGGTGAAACACGGCGGTCGGGTTATCCCGGTAGGGTGCATCTTTGGTCAGTAATTCGAGCGCTGGTTTTTGTGTTTGCATTTTTTGCTCTTCATATTTTGTTCAAAAAAAAGCCCGCTTCTTATGGCGGGCCTGGTATCCGGGCTGCTTAACAGCCGTAGCGATGACACTGCCCGTTTCAGGAAGTGCGCCACCAGCTGTTGTGCAGGTTAAGAATCGCTTTCATTTTCAGATACCTTTCTCGTGTGAACTTGCGTACTAGTAAACTAGTTCGATGATGTAAAGTCAATAGCGATTTTTAGTTAGCCCTGATTCTCGCTATCATGGGCGGTCATTTTCATTTTGTTAACAGTTGCGGAGCCATTTTGAGCGAGCCTACCCTAGCGGTGATTTACGACTTACACAGCCATACCACCGCCTCAGATGGCCTATTAACTCCCCAGGCGCTGGTACAGCGCGCGGTGGATAATCGCGTGGGCATCCTTGCGATCACCGACCATGACACCGTAGCGGGGCTTGCTGCCGCCCGCGCAGAGATCGCCGATAAACAACTCCCTCTACAGTTGATCAGCGGCGTGGAAATATCAACAGTCTGGGAAAATCACGAGATCCACATTGTGGGCCTCGGCATCGACGAACATCATCCTGAGATGGTGGCGTTTCTGGCTGAGCAGACGGAACGCCGTCGTCAACGCGCCGAACTGATTGCCGAAAGGCTCGATAAGGCCCAGATCCCAGGCGCGCTTGAGGGCGCGATGCGTCTTGCTGACGGCGGGGCGGTGACACGCGGCCATTTCGCCCGCTACCTGGTGGAATGCGGTAAAGCCAGCAATATGGCGGGCGTTTTCAAGAAGTACCTTGCAAAGGGGAAAACCGGATACGTTCCGCCACAGTGGTGTACAATAGAACAAGCTATTGATGTGATTCATCATTCTGGCGGGCAGGCGGTACTGGCGCATCCGGGCCGCTATGACCTGACCACCAAGTGGCTAAAGAGATTGCTGGCGCATTTTGCCGAAAGTGGTGGCGATGCTATGGAAGTCGCGCAGTGCCAGCAGGCTCCCAATGAAAGAACCGTACTTGCTGGTCTCGCCATGCAGTTTAATCTGCTGGCCTCGCAGGGCTCCGATTTTCATCAGCCCTGTTCGTGGATAGAGCTGGGCCGCAAGCTATGGCTGCCGGCGGGCGTTGAGCCGGTGTGGCAAAACTGGGAGCAGGGCCTCATCGCAAAAGAGAGGACAGTATGAGTCAATTTTTCTATATTCATCCGGACAACCCGCAGCAGCGCCTGATTAACCAGGCGGTGGAGATTGTGCGTAAAGGCGGCGTGATCGTCTATCCAACGGATTCCGGCTATGCGCTGGGCTGCAAGCTGGAAGACAAATCGGCCATGGAGCGCATCTGCCGCATCCGTAATCTGCCGGACGGCCACAACTTCACGCTGATGTGCCGTGATTTGTCCGAGCTTTCAACCTACGCATTCGTTGATAACGTGGCGTTCCGCCTAATTAAGAACAACACGCCGGGGAACTACACCTTTATTCTGAAGGGGACAAAAGATGTCCCGCGCCGCCTGCTGCAGGAGAAGCGTAAAACCATCGGGCTGCGCGTGCCTTCTAACCCAATCGCACAAGCGCTGCTTGAAGTGCTCGACCAGCCCATGCTCTCCACGTCATTAATGATGCCGGGCAGCGACTTTACCGAATCAGACCCGGAAGAGATCAAAGACCGCCTGGAGAAAGTTGTCGATCTGGTGATCCACGGTGGTTACCTCGGGCAGCAGCCAACCACGGTAATTGATTTAACCGATGATTCACCGGTCGTACTGCGTGAAGGCGTCGGTGACGTTAAGCCTTTCTTATAATAGTGTCTGCGGCTATACTGTGCGGCCTAAAATGGGGTGTAAACCCCATTACCCCATTTCGACGCCTGTGAAGGCGACACCCGAGGAAGCTCAATGAGCGATAAGAGCGAAAAGTTACAAAAAGTCCTGGCTCGCGCCGGCCACGGTTCACGCCGTGAAATCGAAACCATTATCTCCGCAGGCCGCGTCAGCGTGGATGGCAAAATTGCCACCCTGGGCGACCGTGTGGAAGTGACTCAGGCCCTGAAGATCCGTATCGATGGCCACCTGATCTCTATTAAAGAGTCCGCGGATCAGATTTGCCGCGTGCTGGCTTACTACAAGCCGGAAGGCGAACTGTGTACCCGCAACGACCCGGAAGGCCGTCCTACCGTGTTTGACCGTCTGCCTAAGCTGCGCGGCGCGCGCTGGATTGCCGTAGGTCGTCTGGACGTGAATACCTGCGGCCTGCTGCTGTTCACCACCGACGGTGAGCTGGCGAACCGCCTGATGCACCCAAGCCGTGAAGTTGAGCGCGAATACGCCGTGCGCGTGTTTGGCCAGATTGATGACGATAAAGTGAAGCAGCTGGGCCTTGGCGTTCAGCTGGAAGACGGTCCGGCAGCATTCAAAACCATCAAATTCACCGGCGGTGAAGGCATCAACCAGTGGTACAACGTGACCCTGACCGAAGGCCGTAACCGTGAGGTTCGTCGCCTGTGGGAAGCGGTTGGCGTGCAGGTTAGCCGCCTGATCCGCGTTCGCTACGGTGACATTCAGCTGCCGAAAGGCTTACCACGCGGTGGTTACACCGAGCTGGATCTGGCACAGACTAACTATCTGCGTACGCTGGTGGAGCTGCCTGCTGAAACGGCAAGCAAAGTAGCGGTCGAAAAAGACCGTCGCCGTATGAAGGCAAATCAGATCCGCCGTGCTGTTAAACGCCATACGCAGGTTACGACCGGCGGACGTCGCTCCGGTGGCCGCAACGGTTAACGCGGTGCAAAAACAACAAAACCCCTCGCTGAGGGGTTTTTTTTGGCCTGAATTCAGACGAAAAAAAAGCCCATCGTTGAGATGGGCAAAATTTCTGGTGATACATTTTTAAGAGTAAGCACTATCGCCTAAAGCCAGATTCCATGCGGGTTCTACAATAATCCTAGAAATCACGAGGCTTGGCGATGAATACACTAGTAGAACACACGTCGTACACAGCGAAGGCTGGCTACATTTGGCGTAAGCGTTATGACAAAAATACACTCTCAATAGCTCTTCAGACCAAAGATGTGGTTGAAGCTTCTCGTCGTAGTGCATCCATGACCATGAGATTCATGCAATTGGAATTGCTGAAAATTGAGTTTGGAGCAGTTCGTGAAGCACTGAAATCATACCGTGATGAAATAATTCGGAATGAAAAGCTTAAAATTTTACAGGCACTCGTTGCTGGAACTGGTTCACAGGAAGCCCCACAAGGCACTATCTCACCTCAAGCTACGCAATCATCCAACGTGAATGACAGAATCGCTCAAATCGTCTTACAAGGTGAACTGGAGCAAGCCGATGTTCATTCTCTGGAAGAGGCTAAATCCACCTACTTTGATGCGCATACGGGTGACTTTATCGGGGCGTGGACGGTTAAAACCATCAAAGACTATAGCTCGTGCATTGACAGATTTATTGTCTGGTGTGCGGCATGTTCAATAGTATCAGTGGAAAGCGTGACCAAAGAGAACCTCGTTTCATTCAAACAATACATGGATGAACAAGGACTTGCCCCGAACACTAAACAGAAAATACTGACTCGTTTGGGGAGCATGTTTAAGTTTATTGTTGAGGTGAAGGAGTGGCGGGATAAAAATCCAATCACCGGCCTGATGTACAAAAAAGTGAGCGTTGTCCACAAGAAGGAAGAGGTTACTCCAGCCCAGTTCAATGCAGCTATGGAACAGAGCGCTACACGAAACGACCTGCAAACATCATGGGCTATGCATTTGTTCTACCACTGTGGCCTACGTGTGTCTGAGCTTTCCCAGCTTACTAAAGCTGACTATCGTGAAATTGAGGGTATTAAGTGCATCAGTATTAACAATGACAATGGCAAAACCGTTAAGAATGAAAGCTCAATCAGAAATATTCCGCTGAACGAAGCTTTACTGGCTCTTGGGGCTTGGGAAGATAAGCCTGTTATGAAATATGGTGATAACAGGACTATGGACAGGGTGAGCAGGGCGTTTAAGCTGATTGGTCTAAAGCGTTCTACACACTGCTTCCGTCACAGCCTGTCTAACCGTCTGCGTGATACCAATGCTACTGACTCCATTAGGGCTTACATTTTAGGCCACACGCAAGCAAACATGACAGACCGAGTTTATGTTACTCGTGACCCATTGATACAGATGAAAGTCGCTCTTGATATGACGGGAATTGTTTAATTATGGGCAGCAATATTTCGAAAGTCATATTGAAGTGAATAAATACAATTGCTTATGAGGTTTTTTTGGGGCGTCAATGTTTTTGGCGTCCAATAATAAATAAATGAAAGCAGTATTCATCAAGCAATCTTTGCCGATGCTTTTTACTATGCAGGGTCAAAATCTTAAGCGCGTATTGTTTTTCCTACTATTAATCTAACGTTAGGGCATGTTATGGATACCTTCTTACTCCTGCTCGGTTTTTTCTGGGTATTGTCACTGGTTGCATCTTATAAACTAGGTTCACGCAACGCTGATAAAAAGCTAATCGACTATCAGAGAGAAGCGTTTAACTCGCATGCAGCGAATCTCAACAAAGCCATGTCACTTTCGCGGGAGGTGATATCGTCCTGCGAAGCGATGGAGCAAACTGTCAAGGATTTTGACCTATGGGAGATTAATCAATCACTTGAAGGGTTAAGGAGGGATTTGAAAAACATTGATGTCATTATCAGCAATCAACAGGCGATTTACGAAAAAGTTGAACGTATTCCATGGATAAAAGACGACATTGACGAAGCAAAAGACGAAATTTTATCAGGCATTTCAGCATCTAAACACAGGACTATGATGGCACGTCTGAAAAGCCGTAATATCGATGCAGAGTAAAATTGTGGATGATACGGTGCTACTGATAACCGTTAACCACCCGTTGAAACGATGCGTCGTTTCCGTTGACATGGAAAGCCACCAGCATTTATGTCACTTTTTTTCATTTCAGAAATTACCGTGTCCACCTCCCGCCAGAAATCAATTTTCCCCAAAAAGGGGAAGCGGGAGGCGGGCAGTTAATGCAGTTTCCTTACTGAGTTTTTGTCGGAAATCTTGTTTTTTTGCGTCTGGTTGATGTCTGTTAAGTTGTTGAAAGGTTAACGATGCGCTGCGGTCAGGGCTGTATCTATTGCTGGAGCACAGTAGATAGATTTGACGATAATTTTCGCATCATTCAATTCGATATATCAGGTTCGGGTAGCCGTTATCTTTCTTGTTAACATCAAGAGAACAATGCCAATCCTTTTCAGTATCAAATCCAAAGTCAACATACTCGCGAATAACATCTGGATTGCTAACATCAATTAGTGAACACTCTTTATTCAAGATTGATGCGGGGCTTAAGTAGACATTCGGGTTGCTTGTTGGGATGTAAACTAAAGTTTCTTCACGACCATTAGTCTCAACGTTGTGTTCAACGAGATTGTGGCCTGCATACTTGAAGGTTGTAAGACCATTTGCACTGGTTTGATATTTTGCTCCATCCGCTATGTGATTTGAATCATCACAACCGTTAATGGCAACGCAGGCAATAATCACTATTATTAATCGGTTCATTATGTATCATTATTCTGATTGAAATGTGAAATAGTTTACATCTTAAATCATGGAGCTGTATCAGTATTAAGCAATTGCTGCTAAACACACTCGAGATATTATGTTGTTTTTTGAAATTGATTCTTTAACTGCTTCTCTTTCTGTTAGCACGTAAAGGGTATACACAACCCCCGGTAATTCAAACTAAAGCCCTCATGGATTGCCTCCCCCTTTGAGCTAGTATCAACAAACGCTCGTTTTATGATGCCAGTTGTAACCCCTTCATGTTGGTATCATCTATTGTAAGTTCAAAGTTATTGATACCCTTCATTGTTGATGATACATTAAGTGATGCCAATTGCTGTGTCTAACAAGTTAGTGCAGTTTCCTTACCTCCGAATGAGAAATGATGATGCGTACCTTTGCCTATTGCCGTGTATCCACCTCTGAGCAAACAACAGAAAACCAAATACATGCAATCCGTCAGGCTGGCTATGACATTCAGCAACATCGAGTGGTGAGTGAGACTATCAGTGGCAAGGTGAAAGCGTCTGACCGTCCTGACTGGGGAAGGTTGATTGACCGTCTGGAATCTGGTGATGAATTGGTTGTTCTGAAACTTGACCGTCTGGGTCGTGACAACATTGACGTACAGCAAACTATATCAATGCTGGTGGAGCGTGGCATACATATCCGTTGTCTCGATTTACCCGTTCAGGATTTAAGTAGCAGTGAGGGAAGACTGATGTTGCAAATGTTCTCTGCTTTCGCTGAGTTTGAACGTAACCGGATTGCAGAGCGTACCCGTGAAGGGATTGAGCGGGCCAAAGCTGAGGGCAAAAAACTCGGTAGGCCTATTGCGACCGATACCACCAGCAAAGTGCAGCAATGCAAGTCTGACGGCATGAGCCAGAGTCAGGCTGCAAAACAGTTAAGTATTGGTATAGCTACAGTTAAGCGTCATTGGAATAAAAACAGTTTGTAAAAGGCATTGCGTTTCGGAAATTGGCGAGTATAGTCTGCCACCCTAAATTGAATTGAAAGCAAAAAGTCAGCTACCAGCATGAGAAATTTACTCGTGCAGGGCTGGCTTTTTTTTGTTCTTTAACAATGTGGAATCGTACCTGAAGGTGACATCAATTAGTACCTACAGGGTGACATTAATTAACCATAACAAGGAGATATGATTATGGAAAACAAGACAAAACAGGTGGGTCGTCCCTTCGCCATCGAGACAACTGACCGAGTGCTGGAACTGAAAGGCAAGGGCTGGAACCAACGGCAGATTGCCGAAATGATGGCAGTCAGCGTTCGAACAGTGAAACGTCATTGGCATCGAGGCTGCGACGTAGTTAATGCAGTTTCCTTACCTCTGGAGGTGGTGTAATGACGATGACGGTGAAGCAATTAATCGCTGAGATTAAGGGGAGGGGTACGACTCTGCTGGAGCGTGACGCTTGTCCGAAATGTGGCGAATGTAATCACTACTATGCGAAGCAGTCCGGGGTTAAAAATGGCTGTGTCTGGTGCATGTATAAGGCTGGTCGGACACCGAAATCTATTATTGAAACATTGGAGGTTAAAGCTGATGGAACATCTATTTATCATGGTAAGCGATGCCGTAACTGTGGTTCTACCGAGCGTCTATCTGATGCTGTTTTTGGGGCTAAAGTGGGGGCTTGTTACGCCTGTTCGCTCGCAAAAGCATCTGAAAAAATCGCCACCACTCAAGTAAACCGCTTGCACCAGAAGCTGAAAACGCAAGCCAATAAATTCATCATTAATTCCATCGACAGGTCTGGTGCTATTGATGTTGCCCCAACTTCCATTGGTGAGTATTACGAGGTCAGGGCGCTGGTGGCGAAGATTGACCGGTTCAATAAAATCGAGGCCGATAATGGGTCTGGCGTTGTATGGGAGTTAGGCCATAAATTTCCTGCTTCTGGTGGTGAAAGTGAATGGCGAGGCAAGGCCATTGCATCCAATCTCTATCTCGTTCGTCGTGATGAAAATCGACAGCAAGGGGACGAGTTGCCCGATAACTGGTCAAGTGAACAGGTGATTTGGGTTGGCGATATTGTAAGCAGTGTTGACAGCTACAATGCTGGGAAATTGTGGCAAGAACGAATGGGCTGGTCTGCTATGAGTAAGGCCCAGAAATCGAACCAGAAGCAGCGAGAAAGCGATAATAACGAACAACATTATGTTGCTATGTCTCCGTTGCTTGCGTCGATTGTGGATGAACTGGCGAATGCTGATGAGGCCGATTGGCAATCTTTATATGACGATATGTCGTTGCGTCTGGAGAAGCTGCAAAATCGAATGAGCAACATTGCTTTGAAAAATGGCAAGGCTGGCGTTGATATGTGGCAATCCGAAGGAGGGTTGATTGAGGAGGCCTTGCACGGTGTGAATGCTCGTGTCCGGGTGGTGCATAACACGATGAGTCAGTTGATGGACTGTGTTGATAGTACCGTGTCGAAATCCTCAATGGATGATGATAGTTATTGCAGTTTCCTTACCTCCGTTGCTCTGGTTAAGCAGGCCGTGTTGATGTGGGCAAGGGATGTTCTGGCAAATCCGAAGCGAGATATTCAGGGCTTTACTCATCCACTGTTAAGCGAGATTGCAGCGAACGAAAGTTGGGGCTGTGAGGTTGGGGTTGATGGTCGTCACTGGTTATGTGGATGGAAAGCCAGACCAACTTATGACGAGCAATATTCTCCTCTGGATTTAAACAGGCCTGCTGAGGTGGTTGATGTTCGTGAAGGGCGTAACGCTGAATATGTCCGTCGTTCATACCGTGAATGGCAAGAAGACCAGCAGCGTAGAATTGGCAACATCACCGAGCAGATGCTGGAGTTGATGGACGGTGTACGTGCATATCGTGAAAATCTGCCATCAAATACCGAGATTGAAGGCCACCAGCAAGGGGAATCATCATTCAACTATCAATGTCGGTTGTGCGTCAACTGGCTGAAAGAAAAAGACATTCACAATCGGTTGATGAACGTAAACAATGCCCTGTCGAATGCATCCGGTTGGCTTGATGGAATGTTGAAAGGTAAATGTAGTGCGTCTGATATTGAACGTGCTTCGGGCGAATACATTGCCAGGTTGAACCAGTATCAGGGCGACCCAGTGATTGAGGAGCCGTCCGAGCTGATGGTATTGACTAGCCTGAAAAGTCGAGAGTTCCAGAGTTGGATAAGCCCGTTTTAATCTAATCAGTTACTGCTGTTTCCTTACCGTTTAAGCCCGTGCTAACGGGCTATTCTCTGCTTGAACATTTGATTGGGATGGGGTCAAGATAGACACACATTCAGGCAGGTAATACACACTTCATCTCTTTGATTTTGAAGGTGGAGAAGGTATTATTGATGGCTCTGAAATACACAGGTTGTACACAAGTAGTGCAATGTGCATTTTGGGATAATACCTAAGTGACTGGTTTTAAGCGAAAAAAAAGCCCACCGTAAGAGATGGGCAAAGACTACACACAGCAATTCGTTGTTTCACTCAGGGGATTTCCATGCTTATAAATCAATGCGTTGATTCATAACCGTGTGATAATAGTAGGCATCCTCGTTTACCGAGTCTCTCGGATTCGTCTCAATAGTTAATAACAGGTTATCGATTAGCGTCACAGAACGAAGGATTTGCAAACTCAAGGGGCAAGAAAGCCGGGAAAAGCGGGGGTATTGATTAGCATTGTTAATCATTAAGAAGATGGCTCCCCCACGGGCGTGGAGGAGCAGAGGTTTTACTTCGCCAGCGTTTCGCCTTCGTGCTCTTCCAGCAGTTCGACTACCTCGTTCGGGTCGTCCAGCGGCTGCGGCGCTTCGTGCATCCACACTGAAATCAGGCGGTAGGAGACGGCCAGCAGCACCGGGCCGATAAACAGGCCGATCATGCCAAAGGCAATCAGCCCGCCGATAACCCCGGAGAGGATAAGAATCATCGGCAAATCGGCACCCATGCGGATAAGCACCGGGCGGATAAAGTTATCCATGGTGCCCACCACGCAGCTCCACACCAGCAGTACGGTGCCCCAGGTGGTATCACCGGTCCAGTAAAGCCAGGCAATAGACGGCACCAGCACCAGCAGCGGCCCGATCTGCACCAGGCAGCACAGCAGCATCACCACGGTGAGCAGCGTGGCGTTAGGAATACCCGCAATCGCCAGGCCAAACCCTCCCAGCACCGACTGAACCAGCGCGGTTACCACTACGCCCAGCGCAACGGCGCGGATAGCCTGCCCAGCCAGCAGAACAGCGGCGTCCCCGCGCTGCCCGGCCAGACGAAACGCAAAGTGGCGGATGCCGTTACCCAGCGTTTCACCCTTCGCATACAGCACAACGCTGAACAGCAGCATCAGGCCGCAGTGCATCACGAAGCTGCCAAAATGTACCGCCTGGCCAAGGAACCAGGTGGTCGTTGCGCCGATGTACGGACGAACCTTCGCCATAATCGCGCTGCCGCCGCTGTCGACCAGCGCGTTCCAGCCAGCGTAAAGTTTGTCGCCAACCATAGGGATCGAGTGCAGCCACTCAAATTTAGGCAGGGCCATATTGCCTTTGGATACCCAGTCAATAACCACGCCGCTGTTATCCACCAGGCTATTCACCAGCAGGGCAACGGGGATAATGAACAGCATCAGCAGCAGCAGGGTCATGACCAGAACGGCAAGAGAGCGCTTGCCCCACATCAGACGCTGGATTTTAAGCATCAGCGGCCAGGTCGCCATTACAACGGTGCCAGCCCACGCAAACCCAAGCACAAAGGGACGAACAATCCACAAACAGGCGATTATCATCACCGAAATAAACAGCACCGACAGGAGGATCTGTAGCAGATCCTTCGGTTGACTGACTTTGACCATAGAAAGAATCACCTTAAAAAAAGACGATGGGCACGGTGCCTGCGTCAAAACCGCAAAGCGGATGCCTTAATGATGATGTATTTCCTTGATTTTTGACAGGAGCAAAACAGGCAGGCGTGTCCGAAAAAAATGTGTTAAAAACGAGAGGAAGTACACGCAAACGATAACTCACAACTTACATAACGTCAGGAAGGGTCGACAGTCAATGATCCCACAAATTTCTCAGGCACCGGGTCTCGTTCAGCTGGTGCTCAATTTTTTGCAGGCGCTGGAGCAGCAGGGCTTTACCGGCGACACCGCCACCAACTACGCCGACCGGCTCACGATGGCAACGGATAACAGCATTTATCAGCTGCTGCCGGATGCGGTGTTATTCCCTCGTTCAACGGCGGACGTGGCGCTTCTGGCCCGTCTGGCCTCTGAAGAACGCTTCAAGTCGCTGATTTTTACCCCGCGCGGCGGCGGCACCGGTACCAACGGGCAGGCCCTGAATAAAGGCATCGTCGTTGATATGTCCCGCTATATGAATCGCATTATTGAAATCAACCCGGAACAGGGGTGGGTGCGTGTGGAAGCGGGGGTAATCAAAGATCAGCTCAATCAATATCTGAAACCATTCGGTTACTTCTTCGCCCCCGAACTTTCAACCAGCAACCGCGCAACGCTTGGCGGGATGATTAACACGGATGCCTCCGGGCAGGGCTCGCTGGTTTACGGCAAAACTTCCGATCATGTTATGGGCGTGCGGGCCGTGCTGCTGGGCGGAGATATTCTGGACACGCATCAGATGTCCAGCGCGCTGGCGGAAGATTTGGGACGTGATGATACGTCGATTGGCCGAATCTACAGCACGGTCTACGAGCGCTGCCGCGAGCAGCGCCAGTTAATCCTCGATAAGTTTCCGAAGCTCAATCGATTCCTCACCGGCTACGACCTGCGCCACGTCTTTAACGACGATCTCTCCCGGTTCGACCTTACGCGCATTCTTACCGGCTCCGAAGGCACGCTGGCGTTTATCACCGAAGCGAAGCTGGATATCACCCGTATTCCAAAAGTCCGCCGCCTGGTGAACATAAAATACGACTCTTTCGATTCTGCGCTGCGTAACGCTCCCTTTATGGTCGAAGCCCGCGCGCTTTCCGTCGAAACGGTAGATTCAAAGGTGCTGAACCTGGCGCGGGAAGATATCGTCTGGCACTCCGTCAGCGAACTGATTACCGACGTGCCGGACAAAGAGATGCTCGGCCTGAATATCGTCGAATTTGCCGGTGACGATCTCGAACTGATTGAAGGGCAGGTTGCCTCGCTGTGCGAACGGCTTGATTCACTGATAGCTGCGGGCGAGGGTGGGGTCATTGGCTGGCAGATTTGCAGCGAACTGGCCGGCATTGAGCGCATCTACGGCATGCGTAAGAAAGCCGTCGGCCTTTTGGGTAACGCTAAGGGGCAGGCGAAGCCGATTCCTTTCGCGGAAGACACCTGCGTGCCGCCGCAACACCTGGCAGATTACATCGCTGAATTTCGCGCGCTGCTTGACGGCCATAATCTTAGCTACGGCATGTTCGGCCACGTTGACGCAGGCGTGCTGCACGTGCGCCCGGCGCTGGATATGTGCGACCCGCATCAGGAAGTGCTGATGAAGCGCATCTCAGACGACGTGGTGGCATTAACCGCAAAATACGGCGGCCTGCTGTGGGGCGAGCACGGGAAAGGCTTCCGTGCAGAGTACAGCCCGGCGTTCTTCGGTGAAACGCTCTACGAAGAATTAAGGCGTATCAAAGCTGCCTTTGATCCGGACAACCGTCTGAACCCCGGTAAAATCTGCCCGCCTCTCGGCGTGGACGACCCGATGATGCAGGTAGATGCGGTTAAGCGCGGCACCTTCGACAGGCAAATCCCGATTGCGGTACGCACCTCCTGGCGCGGCGCGATGGAGTGTAACGGCAACGGGCTGTGCTTTAACTTCGACGTAAACAGCCCGATGTGCCCGTCGATGAAGATCACCAGCAACCGCATTCACTCCCCGAAAGGGCGTGCCACGCTGACGCGTGAGTGGCTGCGCCTGCTTGCCGATCGTGGCGTTGACCCGGAGGCGCTGGAAAAACAGCTGCCGCAGCACCGGGCCAGCCTGCGCGGACTGATCGAGCGCTCCCGCAACACCTGGCATGCCCGTAAAGGCGAATATGATTTCTCGCACGAAGTAAAAGAGGCGATGTCCGGCTGCCTGGCGTGCAAAGCCTGCTCCACGCAGTGCCCGATTAAAATCGACGTGCCGGAATTTCGTTCGCGGTTCCTGCAGCTTTATCACACCCGCTATCTGCGCCCGATGCGTGACCACCTTGTCGCAACGGTAGAGAGCTACGCACCGCTGATGGCCCGCGCGCCGAAAACCTTCAACTTCTTTATGAGCCAGCCCTGGGTGCGCAACCTGTCGCAGAAGCATATCGGCATGGTGGATTTACCGCTGCTGTCGACGCCGTCGCTGCAGCACCGGCTGGTTGGGCATCGTTCAGCGAATACCACGCTTGAGCAGCTCGAGAAATTCACTCCCGAGCAGCGTGCTAAAACCGTGCTGGTGGTGCAGGATCCGTTTACCAGCTATTACGATGCGCAGGTAGTCGCAGATTTCGTCCGCCTGGTTGAAAAACTTGGCCTGGATCCTGTTGTGCTGCCGTTCTCGCCGAACGGGAAAGCGCAGCATATTAAAGGCTTCCTGCAAAAATTTGCCCGCACGGCGCGTAAAACTTCGGACTTCCTGAACCGCATCGCGAAGCTGGGAATGCCGATGGTCGGCGTCGATCCGGCGCTGGTGCTCTGCTATCGCGATGAGTACAAACAAACTCTGGGCGAAGAGCGCGGGGATTTCCACGTGCAGCTGGTGCATGAGTGGCTGCCGGGCGTGCTTGCAGAGCGCGAAGCGGCTGCCGTTGGTGGAGAGTCCTGGTATCTGTTTGGCCACTGTACGGAAGTGACGGCGCTGCCAGCCGCACCGAACCAGTGGGCGGCAATCTTCGCCCGCTTTGGCGCGAAGCTGGAAAATGTCAGCGTGGGCTGCTGCGGCATGGCGGGGACATATGGTCATGAGGTGAAAAATCACGCTAACTCACTGGGCATTTACGAGCTGTCCTGGCATCAGGCGATACAGCGCCTGCCGCGAAGCCGCTGCCTGGCGACCGGCTATTCCTGCCGCAGCCAGGTTAAGCGCATTGAAGGCAATGGCGTGCGCCATCCGCTACAGGCACTACTGGAGATAATGGGATGATGTGGCGACGTGAAGTCACACTTGAAGCGCTCAACGCCATGAGCGCCGCTAATATGGTCGAGCACGTCGGCATTCAGTTCACGCGCATCGGCGATGACGAACTGGAAGCAACCATGCCGGTTGATAACCGTACCCGGCAGCCGTTCGGCCTGCTGCACGGCGGCGCCTCCGTAGTACTGGCGGAAACGCTCGGCTCCGTGGCGGGCTACCTGTGCTGCGAAGGTGAACAGCACATCGTCGGGCTGGAAGTTAACGCCAACCATCTGCGCCCGGCGCGTGAAGGCATAGTGCGCGGAGTTTGCAGGGCGGTGCACGTTGGCCGCAGGCACCAGGTCTGGCAGATAGAAATCCGCGACGAGGAAGGGCGGCTTTGCTGTACTTCCCGGCTCACAACGGCGGTGGTTTAGGCTGCTTTTATTAAGGTGGATAACTGGTTATCCACCTTAAGCGAAGACTCGGCGGATGGCGCTTGCGCTTATCCGCCCTACAAAGTCCTCAAACCCTTTGTCGCTTATCAGCCCTACAAAACCCTCAAACCACCTGTGCTTTGGCGCGTAAGAAACGCGGCGTTTTTAAATCATCCACCAGCGTATTTACCAGCCGCATTAACAGCCCGCTTAGCTGCTGCGCCGTCTGGCGCGGTAATGCATGGCAACTTAATACGCGTGCCAGCGCCTGGCTGTAATCACATAAATCATCGGAATCCGCAAACTCCCGGGAAGGCGGGAATTCAGAGGGATGATCGACTGATAGTTGCTCAATACGCGAAGCGGGCAGCGGCCTGTCCAGATTTTCTTTTAATGCTTCCAGATGCGCGTGCAGGTGATTACAGAGGACGACGCATTCCGTTGGGCTTTCGCTGTCGATTAATATATCGGCTAATAATTCACAGCGTTCGGCCAGATCGATTACGTCCAGGTTATGGGTATTTATAACTACCGGGATGGGGAAAAGAGTATTCACATTCATTGTGTCGGTTTCCATTAGTGTTTTGCAAAACCGCCACAGGAAACGCCAGGTTCGCTGGTGGCGGACTGAACAGGGTTGGCGTACCGACACTAATGAAACGGCGCATCTGCAGATGCCCCTATCCAGCCCACCATAAATCAGCGAACTGCGAGTATAACTTCATTAATGTTCAGGACGCCAATCCTGGCACCTGATTTTGCAGGTGCGGATAAACTGTATCTATATCCAGAGGGGAAGAAAACCGGCGGTTTGGGAGTCTGGAAAGTGCCTCGCAAACTATTTTGCGAATTTGCAAAGAATGAAAAAACGACTGTTCAGATTTATATATGGCTGGGGAAATATAACTACAATGAATTAGCTTTGTTCGCCCGTGGGCTATAAGGGAGAACAAAGCAGAGTGGCTGGCGTTGCCATTATATTGCGAGCAGATCGTTAATAATGGCCGGGTTATGGTCCAGCAACAGCAGTATTTTTAGCGCGGAGCCTGATGGAAAGCGGCGTTTTTGCTCCCAGCTCTGCACCAGAGAGGGGCTGACGCCAACGGCGCGGGCAAATTCATCCTGCTTCAGTCCAGTGGCCTCACGCAGGGCTTTAACGTCCGGTAGCGGGTGTCGATGGACACGGGCGGGCTGCATTTCCCCTTTCTCAATTGCCACCATTTCTTCCATGCTTTGTACAAGCTCGTTGAAAAGTTGTTTATCCATATCATGCACCTCATATTGGCTGGCTGTATTCTTAACTGAAGCTCATCCATCTGCTGGGTCAGCCGTTTGAGCTGAGCCTTTTCCGCTTCGCTTAGATTTTCTTTATCGTTTTTTGCATAGAGCGTAAGCAGATACAATCTGCCTCTGCGCGTGAGAGAGTAATAAATTACCCGCACACCGCCCCGTTTGCCTGTTCCGGGTCGGCACCAGCGTAACTTCTGACAGCCCCCGTTGTTCCTGATGATGTCGCCGTCCAGGTGCCGCTTCATCAGCCAGGTCTGCAATTCCTGAAAGGTATCGTCGTCCAGTAAATCTTCACGTTGTCTGATGAACGTTGGCGTCTCTATAAATTCGAAACATTCCATTGGTTAGTCTTCCCCTGGTCAATTTGTAATCGTACCCCGTGCGATCGTCAAGCTGTTTATTCGTACACGGTACGGATTAGTAGTGCTTTGCGTTACGGTCAGATTTTGCAGAGGGTGGGACTCTATTTTCATTTCAGATGAAAAAACAACCGCATGAATAAACTCTGGAAAATGCCTCGCAAATATTCGTTTCACTCTGTGCTCACCCACGACGCCCGCCACCAAATCTGCTAATGTCACACCATCAAAAAGACACGGGAGGTCACATGCGTCAGCGGGTTATTGTTTGTCCTGTTATTGAAAATAACGGTGAGATTCTGCTTTGTAAGATGGCTGGCGACCGGGGCGTATTCCCCGGCCAGTGGGCTCTGTCGGGCGGCGGGATGGAGCCTGGGGAAAACGTTGAGCAGGCGCTGCGGCGTGAGATAGCCGAAGAGCTTGGGGAAGCGCTGCATATCACCCATGTTCAGCCCTGGACCTTCCGGGATGACGTGCGCATCAAAACTTACGCCGATGGCAGTAAAGAAGAGATCTACATGATTTACCTGATTTTTGACTGCGTCAGCGCTAATCGTCAGGTGACGTTTAATGAAGAGTTTCAGGACACTGCCTGGGTGAAGCCCGCCGACCTGCATCGTTATGATTTGAATGAGGCGACCCGGGAAACCTTTATCCAGAAAGGCTGGCTGTAAAAGGATGGTCAAGGGGCTTATCTGGCTATTGCTGACCCTGCTTTCAGGGGGCGGCATCGTCGTCTATTCCCTGCATCAGCAGTACGAAGACCAGAGCGCGGAGTTCCGTATCCTGTACCGCGATATCACCGTGAAGCTCTCTCAAAACGACGTTATTCTTTCGCTGCTCTCCAACAGCAGCGATCCGGCTGAGGTTCAGCAAAAATTTCCCTATATTTTACGCTGGCAAACGCAGCCGCATCAGCCGCCAAAGCCTGACCTGAACCCCGACCGGCCGGGAACCTACTGGCTGAACTCCCCGCAGGGTTCGCTGCTTATCGATTTGCCGACTTTGCTGGCAGACGTCATCCGTAATCAGCCTTTTCACCACTTAAGCCTGCGCTGGCAGGACAAGCATCTCATCACGAGAGGGGAAAAAGGCACGGGTGACTGGTGGCGCTGGGATAAGCTCATTCACAGCCCGTCGCAGCCGCTTCATTTAGCGGTTACCAATAACCCGGACTGGCGGCACATGCCCTGGCTGCTGATGATCCTGCTCGGCTTTACCTGGGCTGCGGTTATCTACTTTTATACCCAGTATCAGGCCACTAAACGGCAGCGCAATATCGCAGACCTGCGCGCGCACTTCTCTGAAATATCCCGTCTGAACGCGATGGGAGAAATTGCCGCCGGGATGGTCCACGAGCTGAATCAGCCGCTGACCGCCATCCTCAGCTATTCGCAAACTGCGCAGCGGCTCATTGGCCAGGATAAGGCTGATAAAGCGCTGCCGCTGCTGGACGCTTCGGTGGTGCAGACAAAACGCATCAGCGCGTTGTTAACGTCGCTGAAGGAAAAAATTAACAGCGATGAGCAGGCTCTGCAGCCGGTAGACCTGAATGAGATCTGGGCGAGGGTGGTGACGCTGCTGGAATATGAACTGGCGAAAGGGCGGGTAACCATTATTAACAGGCTGCCGGAAAAATTGCCGAAGCTGCGCGCCTCGCCGCTGGCCGTTGAACAAATCCTTCACAATCTGCTCAGCAACGCCATTTATGCGCAGCAGGGGACGCCCGACGGTAAAGCGTGGGTGGCTATCGACGCCGGGCAGCACAATGAAAATCTGGTTGTCAGCATCACTGACGGCGGGCCAGGGCTGTCCGAACAGGGCCTGCTGCAGGTGTTTATGCCGTTCTTCACCACCAGGGCAGAAGGCCTGGGCCTGGGGATGGCGCTGACGGAGACGCTGGTGCAAAGGTATGGCGGCAGTATCGCGGCTGCAAACAGCGCGACCGGGGGAGCCTGTTTTACCCTGACATTCCCCCTTCTCGGGCAGGAGACAGCATGACGCAGTACATTTACCTTATTGATGACGACGAAGCTATTCGCCTTTCGCTGAGCGCCCTGCTGGCAACCATGGGCTGGGAAACGAAAGCCTATGACAGCGTGCAGAGTTTTCAGCAGGGCGAAGGGGATTTGCCTTCCCTTAGCGGCTGTCTGCTGCTGGATATCCGCATGCCGGGCAAATCGGGGCTGGCGCTGCTGGAGAGCGGCCTGCCGGAAGGCTTTTCCCTTCCCGTTATCATGATGACCGGGCATGGCAATATCGATCTCTGCCGCCGGGCGTTCAAAAACGGCGCGTTTGAATTTCTGACCAAGCCCGTAGACGCCGACCTGCTGATAGAAACCGTGAGCGCAGCGCTTGAGCAGCAGCGTCAGCAAGAACAGGAACGGGAGAAGTTTGCTGATTTGCAGGCTAAGCTCGCCACGCTCTCGGCCCGTGAGCAGGAAGTCATGGCGCTAATCATGCAGGGGAAATCCAACAAAGAGATGGCAAAAGATCTCAACCTCTCGCCGCGAACGGTTGAAGCCCATCGCGCCAGCCTTTTTGCCCGCCTGGAAATTAACTCGCTGGCGAAGCTCATTAATATTTATGGCGGATTACAGGGGCCGGACGGTACTACGTAAAATTACCTGGTCCGCCTGGTATTCGTCCGAATAGTGCCGCTCCCGGCGTTTCGGTACCTTAACTCACGTAAACCATCTTCCGAGTTAAGGGAAAAAACCATGAAAAAATCACTTCTGTTAGCCGCTGCCCTGTTTGGCAGTACAGCTTTTGTTCCCGCGTTCGCCGCAGGCGTGTTGACCGAAAAGAATATCTCACTTGCATACGCCGAGCAGCTTGCGCAGAAGGCGGTTGAGGCCTGTAGCGCGAAAAACTATAACGTAGCGGTTACCGTGGTGGATCGCGGTGGGGTGGTGAAAGTGGTTAAGCGCATGGACAATGCAGGCCCACACACCCTGGAAGCGAGCCGCATGAAAGCCTTTACCGCGCTCAGCACTAAATCCGTAACGGGTGACGTCATGAAGAATTCGCAGGAAAATGCGGGCGCACAAAACCTGCGTGACATTCCGGGCTTCCTGCTGCTTGGCGGCGGCGTGCCGGTGAAGGTCGATAGCCAGACCATCGGTGCCATTGGTATTGGCGGAGCGCCAGGCGGTAACCTCGATCAGCAGTGCGCGGTTGATGCGCTGGAAGCGACCAAATCGCTGCTGAATGCTTCCTGATTTTCTGGCAGCTCGCCCTTTAGCCCGGCTAAAGCGTGTCTGAATATGAGCTCAGGTTTAATTTGATCGACCCTCCTGCCCGGGGAGGTGATTTGTGTTGCTTTAGGGTAATTCGGCCCCCACAGCACGTTATTATTATCCCCGGTGGGAAGGATTTTATTGTTGTATAAGCAGACCAGCTTTTTATCCAGGGCACGGGATAAATGCACAACGGAGGTGTCGGTTGAGACAACGATATCGGACAGCTTTATTGCTGCTGCTACATGCTGGAAGGTTGCAAGGCTAAATTTAATATGATTACCCCAGTCTGGTATATGGTAAAGACGGTCCGCGACTGCGGTAATGAAGGGTTTTGTGCCAAAGTGCTCCATGCATAAAGTACAAAACTGATTAATTTGTTCGAGGCTCATTCCTCTTATTTCTTCCGTGCCGTA
This sequence comes from Dryocola clanedunensis, assembly GCF_038405435.1. Taxonomy (GTDB): domain Bacteria; phylum Pseudomonadota; class Gammaproteobacteria; order Enterobacterales; family Enterobacteriaceae; genus Dryocola; species Dryocola clanedunensis_A. The sequence continues at coordinate 87,455 of NZ_JBBYHZ010000002.1, forward strand.
AGGGTTGAGAATAATAACAGGTACTCCTTTATGCCTATCGATGAATCCTTTTGTCTCTGACATGACCGCTTCTGGGATATTTATCAGGTATTCATAAGCAGGAAGGTTGACATTTAATTGCGCGGCAACGGCGGTGTGACGAGCGGTGATATGCTTGTCTGTACAGCGGTAGCTGATTGAGGTGTCGTACAACCTGGAAAACTGGTTTATACCGAGGGTATGCGCTGGCCTGCATTTTTTAATCATGTTTAAGCGCAGTGGGCTAAGCCCGTCAATTTCATCGATATCGATTAACAAATCGTACTTTTCCTGCGCTATTTTCCTGAAGGTATAACTATCCTGATTAGAGCGCTGTAAGGTATGAATATGATTTACACATTCCAGTCCCTCGAAAATATGCGTTATCCTGCTCTCAGCGAGGACCGAAACTTTGAAGCCATTTTCAGCCAGCGCGTTGACTAACCCAGTCATGACCAGCGCGTCCCCAATACCTTTTCCCGGCATGATGATAAGAATTTTTTTAATGCTTGCTTTGTCTAATACGGTTCTTTTTCTCAAATAGCAGTCTTTCGCTATCATTCTTAACCATAATTTTACTTTCTTTGTTTTAAAATTTCTCGCTCTGTTGATTTTTCTTAATTTCAGAAGAAGGCTATTCATAGGGACATTCCTCATTCTCATGGCTGTCCTCCTTGTGCTGCCTGCAAACACGCAGTTTGATGAAGCCGGCCAGCAGCCAGATAAGAATGAAACCTGCTATATATTGAAAATGCATACTCACAATTTCCATTATTTCAGTGTGTCGGTGAGGCATTCAGGCTGATAAGTGCGACAGTCGGTTTATCACCTTTACGGTATTTTTCAGTATTGGTGAATGAAAAAATATGCCCCTTGAGAGAAACATCAAAGGCGTTTCCGCTGCCGGTTATTTGTGCGTTATCAACATCGGCAACAAGAAACGGTTTCATCTCGCTTAGCTGGGTGATGAAATCTCCGTTAAGCTGTCCTGCCAGATAGTAGCGGTACATGAGAGGAACCTTATGCCCATAGTCATAATATTTTGTGACATAGAGCCAGGTGTTATCAGTAAGTTGCTTGTTTTGAGTGAGTATGTCATCAGGAGGCTGATGAGCAAGCACGCTGTAAATACAATCGGCTAATAAAATGATGAGTAAAAGTGCCGTCAGTATTCCATGCGCAAGCCTGAATGACTTTTTATCAGTAATGCTTTCTTTATTATGCCCGTGCGCACAGTCGGGCTCTTCTGTGATGTTAATTTGCGAATTGTTCATTTGATAGTGACAAGCTCGTTAATATGGGATCAATCCTATTCGTAAAGTATAAAGAAGGATGAGACAAAAAGAGGTTATATAAATAGAGCAAACCCAGATGAAGTGTAAATATCTATGAAAATATAAATACATCCTTGTATGCAGGATTAAAAGAACATAATTTAAAAGACTCTTCCCTGCCGGATGCGTGCGCATCGCCAGTATCGGCAGCTGCTATTGCTTAAATAGATATTCTCTATACATCTTTTGCTTTCTACCGCTCAGGCCGCGTACTGCCGGCCAAAACCCCATTCTTTCAGCGGCTTAAACAGCTCTTTTCGCCATCTGCAAGAGTTTGCACAGGGTCTATCCTTAGTAAAGGCGTCCAAAAAAGCAGCATTTCGTGAATACCCCTGTTATCAGGATGTTGTATTGATAATAGTTATCATTAACATAGGGGCATCGGCCTTTGGGCGCTTTTAACAGTGAGGTGAACTATGGATGTGCAAACCGGTAGCTTCGATCCCAATGAATTCGCCTGGCAGGGGCTGACGCTGACGCCCGAGGCGGGCGCGCATATTCGTAAGCTGGCAGGCCAGCAGCCGGACCTGCTCGGCGTGCGGCTGAGCATTAAACAGACCGGCTGCGCCGGATTCGGCTACGTGCTGGATACCGTTACAGAACCCCACAAGGACGACCTCCTCTTTGAAATGGAGGGGGCAAAGCTGTGGGTTCCGCTGTCGGCCATGCCGTTTATCGACGGCACCGAGGTTGACTACGTGCGCGAAGGATTAAACGAGATTTTCAAATTCAACAACCCTAAAGCGCAGCACGAATGTGGCTGCGGCGAAAGCTTTGGGGTGTAGGCGGGATTATGTCACGTAATACTGAAACGTCTGACGAAGTACAAACCTGGGCGGGTAGCCATCATTATAAAGAGGGCTTTTTCACCCAGCTGAAGACCGACGAAATGGCGCACGGCATCAATGAGGAGGTGGTGCGGGCCATCTCTGCCCGACGCAACGAGCCGGAGTGGATGCTGGAATTTCGCCTGAATGCCTACCGTGCCTGGGTGCAGATGGAAGAGCCGCACTGGCTGAAAGCGAACTACGAAAAGCTTAACTATCAGGATTACAGCTATTACTCGGCTCCCTCCTGCGGCAGCTGCGATGATAACTGTGAATCCCAGCCTGGCGCCGTTCAGCAGCCGGGCAGCAATGCTTACCTGACAGGGGAAGTGGAAGACGCCTTTAAGCAGCTGGGCGTGCCGGTGCGCGAAGGTTCAGAGGTCGCGGTGGATGCTATTTTCGACTCCGTCTCCGTAGCAACGACCTATCGTGAAAAACTGTCCGAGCAGGGGATCATCTTCTGCTCCTTTGGCGAGGCCATTCACGAGTTCCCGGACCTGGTGAAGAAATATCTGGGCACGGTCGTGCCGAGCAACGATAACTTCTTCGCCGCGCTCAACGCAGCGGTTGCTTCCGACGGCACCTTTATCTATGTGCCGAAGGGCGTGCGCTGTCCGATGGAGCTGTCTACCTACTTCCGCATCAACGCGGAAAAAACCGGCCAGTTCGAACGCACCATTCTGATTGCCGACGAAGGCAGCTACGTCAGCTATATCGAAGGTTGTTCAGCGCCGGTTCGCGACAGCTACCAGCTTCACGCGGCGGTGGTGGAAGTCATCATTCATCGCGATGCGGAGGTAAAATACTCCACGGTGCAGAACTGGTTCCCCGGTGACGGCAATACCGGCGGCATTCTGAACTTCGTGACCAAGCGCGCGCTGTGCGAGGGCGAGAACAGCAAAATGTCCTGGACGCAGTCGGAAACCGGCTCGGCCATTACCTGGAAGTACCCGAGCGTGATCCTGCGCGGCGATAACTCCATCGGCGAGTTCTTCTCCGTAGCCCTGACCGCCGGGCATCAGCAGGCGGACACCGGCACCAAGATGATCCACATCGGCAAAAATACCAAATCGACGATTATCTCGAAGGGGATCTCCGCAGGCCACAGCCAGAACAGCTACCGCGGGCTGGTGAAAATCATGCCGACGGCGACCAACGCCCGCAACTTCACCCAGTGCGACTCAATGCTTATCGGCCCGGACAGCGGGGCGCATACCTTCCCGTACGTGGAGTGCCGCAACAACACGGCGCAGCTGGAGCACGAGGCCACTACGTCGCGTATCGGTGAAGATCAGCTGTTCTACTGTTTACAGCGCGGTATCGCCCAGGACGATGCGATTTCGATGATCGTCAACGGCTTCTGTAAGGACGTCTTCTCTGAGCTGCCGCTCGAATTCGCGGTGGAAGCACAAAAACTATTAGCGATTAGCCTCGAACACAGCGTCGGTTAAAGATTAAGGGAACATTATGTTGAGCATTAAAGATTTACAGGTAAGCGTTGAGGACAAAGAGATCCTGCGTGGCCTGAGCCTTGAGATTAAACCGGGCGAAGTGCACGCCATTATGGGGCCGAACGGCTCCGGGAAGAGTACGCTTTCCGCGACCCTCGCCGGGCGTGACGACTATGAGGTCACCGGTGGCGAGGTGCAGTTTAAAGGAAAAGATTTGCTGGAGCTTTCGCCGGAAGAGCGCGCTGGCGAAGGCATCTTCATGGCCTTCCAGTATCCGGTGGAAATTCCCGGCGTCAGCAACCAGTTCTTCCTGCAAACCGCGCTGAACGCGGTGCGTGAGTACCGTGGGAAGGAGCAGCTCGACCGTTTTGACTTCCAGGACCTGATGGAAGAAAAAATCAAACTGCTGAAAATGCCGGAAGATTTACTGACCCGCTCGGTTAACGTCGGCTTCTCCGGCGGTGAGAAGAAGCGGAACGATATCCTGCAGATGGCGGTGCTTGAGCCTGAGCTGTGCATTCTGGATGAGTCGGATTCCGGTCTGGACATCGACGCCCTGAAAATCGTGGCGGAAGGGGTGAACTCCCTGCGCGACGGTAACCGTGCCTTCGTCATCGTCACCCACTACCAGCGCATCCTGGACTACATCAAGCCTGACTTTGTCCACGTGCTTTATCAGGGGCGCATTGTGAAATCGGGTGATTTCAGTCTGGTGAAACAACTTGAGGAGCAGGGTTATGGCTGGCTTACCGAACAGCAGTAGCGGCAACGCTCTTCAGCAGTGGCACCATCTGTTCGAGGCTGGCGGCGACGGGCGCAGCAAAGAGGCCCAGGAACACATGCAGCAGATGCTGCGTCTGGGCCTGCCAACCCGCAAGCACGAGAACTGGAAATATACGCCGCTGGAAGGCCTGCTGAATAATCAGTTTGTTCTGCCAGCCCCGCAGCCGGTAACGGAGCCGGAGCGCGATGCGCTCGCTTTGCCGGGAGATGCGTGGCGGCTGGTCTTTGTTGACGGGCGCTACAGCGCAGAGCTTAGCGACGATCTGACCAATAGCGGTTACGAGGTTAATTTCGATGCCCCACGTCAGTCATTGCCTGCGGCGGTACAGGGAGAAGTTTTCCTGCATCTGACGGAAAGCCTGGCCGAAAAGGTCACTCACATTCAGGTGGCGCGCAATCACAATCCTGCCAAAGCATTGCTGCTGATGCATATCAGCCGGGGCAGCGGGCAGGGTGAGATGAACACCGCGCATTACCGGCATCATCTGACGCTGGGGGAAGGCGCGCGTGCGACCGTCATCGAACATTACGTCAGCTTTGATGAACAGCCGCATTTTACCGGCTCGCGCCTGACTGCCGATGTAGCGGCCAACGCCCAGCTCCGGCATTACAAGCTGGCGTTTGAAAATGCGCGGGGCTACCACTTTGCCCACAACGACCTGGTTGTTGCGCAGGACGCGACGGTGGAAAGCAACAGCTTCCTGCTAGGGGCCGCAGTATTGCGTCACAACACCAGCACCCAGCTCAACGGCGAAAATACCACGCTGCGCATGAACAGCCTGGCGCTGCCGGTGAACAACGAAGTGTGCGATACGCGCACCTGGCTTGAGCACAACAAAGGCTACTGCAACAGCCGCCAGCTGCATAAAACCATCGTGCGTGACAAAGGGCGCGCGGTGTTTAACGGCATGATTAAAGTGGCGCAGCATGCGATCAAAACCGACGGGCAGATGACCAACAACAACCTGCTGTTAGGGCGTCTGGCAGAGGTTGATACCAAGCCGCAGCTTGAAATTTATGCCGATGACGTTAAGTGCAGCCACGGCGCAACCATTGGCCGCATCGACGATGAACAGATGTTCTACCTGCGCTCGCGCGGCATCAATGAGCGGGCCGCACAGCAGATGATTATCTACGCCTTTGCCGCTGAGCTGACGGAAAGCATCCACGACGAGGCGTTAAAACAGCAGGTGCTGGCGAGGATCGGCCAGCGCTTTGCAGGGGGCGAAGCATGAGTTTTTCAATCGACCAGGTGTGTGCCGATTTCCCGATTTTAAGCCGGGAGGTCAACGGCCAGCCGCTGGTCTATCTCGACAGCGCCGCCAGCGCCCAGAAGCCGCAGGTGGTAATTGACGCCGAGCTGGATTTCTACAGCCACGGCTATGCTGCGGTGCACCGCGGTATACACACGCTGAGCGCGGAAGCTACGCAGCTGATGGAAAGCGTCCGCAATCAGGTTGCCAGCTTCGTTAATGCAAAAGTGCCGGAGGAGATCGTCTTCGTGCGCGGCACCACCGAGGGCATTAACCTGGTGGCGAACAGCTGGGGGCGGGCGAACGTCCGGGCCGGGGATAACATTATTATCTCCGCCATGGAGCACCACGCGAATATCGTGCCGTGGCAGATGCTTTGTGAACAGGCGGGGGCCACGCTGCGGGTGATCCCGCTGAATGCTGACGGCACCCTGGCGCTGGAAGTATTCCCGACGCTGATTGACGAGCGGACCAGGCTGCTGGCGATAACCCACGTTTCGAACGTGTTGGGTACTGAAAACCCGGTACGTGAGATGATCGCCACTGCCCATCAGGCGGGCGTTAAGGTGCTGGTGGACGGCGCGCAGGCCATCATGCACCACGCGGTGGACGTACAGGCTTTAGGCTGCGATTTCTATCTCTTCTCGGGCCATAAAATTTACGGGCCAACCGGTATCGGTATCCTCTATGCCCGCGAAGAAATTTTGCAGGACATGCAGCCGTGGGAAGGAGGCGGCTCGATGATCGCCACAGTCAGCCTCACCGAAGGCACTACCTATGCCGCCGCGCCCTGGCGTTTTGAGGCCGGTACGCCAAATACCGCAGGGATTATCGGGCTGGGCGCCGCGCTGCGTTACGTAGAGAGCCTGGGGCTGCAGGAGATTGGCGAGTACGAGCAAACGCTGATGCGCTATGCTCAGCAGGCGTTAAAAACCGTGCCGGACCTGACAGTATACGGGCCGGACAGTCGGCTTGGCGTCATCGCCTTTAACCTTGGCAAACATCATGCGTACGACGTGGGCAGCTTCCTGGATAACTACGGCATCGCCGTAAGAACCGGGCACCACTGCGCAATGCCGCTGATGGCGTATTATCAGGTACCGGCGATGTGCCGCGCATCCTTTGCGATGTATAACACCGAAGAAGAAGTGGACAGGCTGGTGGCCGGGCTGCAACGCATCCACCGTCTGCTGGGCTGAAAGGGAGAACGCTATGGCCACGCTGCCAGACAAAGAGAAACTGCTGAAGAACTTCAGCCGCTGTGCGAACTGGGAAGAGAAGTACCTGTATATCATCGAGCTGGGCGGGCGCCTGCCGGAGCTTGCGCCGGAACAGCATACGCCTGCCAATATCATCCAGGGCTGCCAGAGCCAGGTGTGGATTGTGATGGAGCAGCAGCCGGACGGCGTGATAACGCTTGCGGGGGACAGCGATGCGGCGATCGTCAAAGGGCTGATAGCCGTCGTCTTTATTCTTTATCACCAGATGACGGCGCAGGATATTGTCGCTTTTGACGTGCGCCCCTGGTTTGAGAAACTCGCGCTTGCCCAGCATCTTACGCCGTCCCGCTCCCAGGGGCTTGAGGCGATGATCCGCTCTATCCGCACCAAAGCCGCCAATCTTAGCTAAACTAACAGAACAGCTTTCATCCTGTTAACGCGAGGTAATTTATTGCCTCGCAGGTCTTCAGCATTCCGGCGCTCGCCGGTGAATACAGGAATACAATATGAAATGCGCGTTCTCTAAAATAACTCTCGTTTTTCTTAGCGCTCTGGCCGCAGGCCAGTCGGCGTGGGCCGTTGATTATTTATTACCGCCTCCGGGCAGCCGGATAATTGGCGAAAATCAGACATATCTTGTCCCCGGCGACGGAAAAAATCTGGAAGCCGTAGCGGCAAAATACAACACCGGCGTGCTGTTATTACTTGAGGCCAACAACACGGTCGATCCTTTTTTGCCGAAGGCGGGCAGCGAATTAGTTATTCCATCGCAAATGATTCTGCCGGATACCCCGCGCGAGGGCATCGTCATTAATCTTGCCGAGCTGCGACTCTATTATTATCCGCCGGGGCAAAACCGCGTTGAGGTTTATCCACTGGGTATCGGGCAGCTTGGGCGCGAGACGCCGGTGATGGTGACACGAATCAGCCAGAAAATCCCTAACCCGACCTGGACCCCAACGGCGAACATTCGGGCGCGCTCGAAGGCGCAGGGAATTACGCTGCCTGCGGTCGTTCCGGCCGGTCCGAACAATCCGCTGGGCCGTTATGCCCTGCGGCTGGAGAAAGGCGGCGGCGAATATCTCATTCATGGCACCAATGCCCGCAACAGTATCGGACTGCGCGTCAGCTCAGGCTGCATGCGCATGAGGGCGCCGGATATTAAGGCGCTGTTCAACCAGGTGGCGTGGGGAACGCGGGTGGAGATCGTTAATGAACCGGTGAAATATACTACCGAGCCGGACGGCAGGCGTTACGTGGAGGTCCATCAGCCGCTGTCACGCAACGACTGGGAGAATCCGCAGACCGTTCCCATCGCGATATCCGCGTCTTTCGGGACGTTTATCGACAGCCCACTGAGCGACAGAGCGCAGGTGGACAGCGCGATGGCAAGAAGGGCTGGCTATCCGGTGCTGGTTAACGCGCAGCAGGGTGTTCCGTCACAGCCGGTGAACATTACCCCTATACAGAGCGTCAGAGCGGCCCCTGGTGCTGCGCCAACGACACAGGCGACAAACACCCTTGTCAGCGGTCAAAGCAGCGTGGTGATGCGTTAGGGGAGGTATTCAGGAGAGATATGATTGAGGCAAAAAAAATGGCGCACAATGTGCGCCATTTTCATTACAGGAACTCTTACTTACGGTAAGAGTGAGCCTGGTTGTCCAGACGCTGGTTAGCGCGAGCTGCGTCGTCTTTAGCAGCCTGAACGTCAGAACGCATTGCGTTCACGTCGTTGCTCAGCTGATCAACTTTAGCGTTCAGAGTCTGAACGTCAGAAGACAGTTGATCGATTTTAGCGTTAGAAGAACAACCTGCCAGCATAGTAGAAGCCAGGATTACCGCGCCCAGTACCAGTTTAGTACGATTCATTATTAATACCCTCTAGATTGAGTTAATCTCCATGTAGCGCTACAAGTATTACACAAACTTTTTTGAGTTGAGAATAAATTTTTGATGAGAAAGCACTTAAATTTGATCGTTCGCTCAAAGAAGCATCGAACCGGGAAGAAAAATTAAAAAAAACAGCGAAAACAGGGGACTTTCATCGGATTCGTCTTAATAAAATCGCGCTTAAATAGCTCAGGCCGATTTGCTTTTTTATTATTTTTAGCTAAAGCCGCAATAAAAAAAGCGCCCGCAGGCGCTTTTTAACAAAATATTCGTTCGCAACGTTGTTAATTACAGAACGTGAACGGATGCCGTGTTGGTGGTGCCGCTCGGAACCAGCGCGCCGGAAACCATCACTACGATGTCGCCTTTACGAGCCAGACCGCTTTCCAGCGCCACTTCTTTGCCCAGACGATAGAAATCATCGGTAGAGGCGATCTCTTTCACCAACTGAGGCACCACGCCTTTGCTCAGTACGAGCTGACGAGCGGTAACTTCGTTGGTGGTCAGGGCAAGGATAGTTGCGTTCGGGAAGTATTTACGCACGGCCTTAGCAGATTTACCGCCCTGGGTAGCCACAACAATCAGAGGCGCTTCCAGTTTCTCAGCGGTTTCTACCGCACCGCGGCATACGGCTTCGGTGATGCGCAGTTTACGGCTGTCCTGGTTGTTATCCAGACGGCTGGTCATCACGCGGTCGGTACGCTCGCAGATGGTTGCCATGATGGTCACAGCTTCCAGCGGGTATTTACCTTTTGCGGATTCGCCGGACAGCATAACCGCATCGGTGCCGTCGATGATGGCGTTAGCAACGTCACCAGCTTCCGCACGGGTAGGGCGTGGGTTTTTGATCATGGAGTCCAGCATCTGCGTCGCGGTGATAACCACTTTGCGAGCGCGTACGCATTTCTCGATCATCATCTTCTGCGCGAAGATAACTTCTTCAACCGGGATTTCAACGCCCAGGTCGCCACGAGCAACCATGATGCCGTCAGAAGCTTCGAGGATTTCGTCGAAGTTGTTCAGGCCTTCCTGGTTTTCAATTTTGGAGATGATCTGGATCTTCTCGCCGCCGTGGGCTTTTAAATGCTCACGGATTTCAACCACGTCAGAACGCTTACGGATAAAGGATGCCGCAACGAAGTCGACGCCCTGCTCGCAGCCGAAGATCAGGTCCTGCTTGTCTTTCTCAGCCAGCGCAGGCAGCGCGATGGAAACGCCCGGCAGGTTAACGCCTTTGTTTTCGCCCAAATCGCCGTTGTTCAGCACTTTACAAACAACGTTTTTGCCTTCGATAGCGGTAACTTCCATCCCGATCAGGCCATCGTCAACCAGCACGGTATTACCCACGCTCAGGTCGTTGGTGAAGCCTTCATAGGTAACAGCAACGATATCGCTGTTGCCGACAACGGTTTTGTCGGTGGTGAAGGTGAAGGTCTGGCCCGCTTTCAGGGAGACGTCATTACCGCCTTCCAGCTTAATGGTGCGGATTTCAGGACCTTTGGTGTCCAGCAGGATAGCTGCTTTCTTACCGGTTTTAGCAACCACGTTGCGCAGGTTTTTGATGCGCTGGCCGTGCTCTTCATAGTCACCGTGAGAGAAGTTAAGACGCATAACGTTCATGCCCGCGTCGAGCATTTTGGTCAGCATCTCTTCGGATTCGGTTTTTGGACCGATGGTGCATACAATTTTAGTCTTTTTCATGACAGTCTTATCTGTAAGTTGAGAAGGATTGTTAAAACCTGGTTCCGGTGGACGCTGCCGCCGGAGCGGAAATTGAAGCTGATAAAGTTGTAGCGACACCTGGTAAGGATAGGTGACAGAAATAAAGCGTGCAGAGGAAAGTGTGCTTGCGGTTCAGCCTGCCGGGGAAAAGTGCAATTTTGTTTATTATAAAGGCAGTCCAATGCGCTGAAACCATTCAAGTTAGGAACGCGCGTATTATAGGGGTAAGCGGGCAGGAAAGGAATTAAAAACGCTGTTTCAGGAGGCGGCTTGTACGATCTTTCGCCGACTGTTACTGGCGCGTTATGGGAGTATTAAGAGGTTAGACGCGAACGACGCATACCAGCCTGGCTTGAGGAAGGGTGTCACCCAAAACACCTATTAACGCCCGCCAGGGTGATTTTTAACTCTTTCAAAACTTTTCAATAATATAGACGCTGCAATTTTGATTTTTATATTCCCGCATGCGCGAATTTTTATTTCCTACTGACCAGGCGCGTAGCGTATCTATTTTAAAATTGCAAAGTACTGGTTTTCCAGCTGCATGTTCTCTTTAAGAGTTATCCCAATGCGCACTTGGTAAAAGGTAGTAATTACAGGTGGTTGCTACCTTTTGATTGCGGTGGTTGTTATACGCTATGGATATTATTTAGGGTTTTTGGTATGGCCGGAAATACACTTTCAAAAAAATGTGCCAGGATTTATATCGCTATAAGCGAGACGAGTGTTGTGTATTAACGTGTGCCAGAACAGGAGAATGTCGTATGACCATTAAAACCCTTGAGGACCTCTTCATTCACGATCTTTCAGACGTTTACAGTGCCGAAAAACAAATTACCCGCGCCCTGCCGAAGATGGCCCGTGCCGCGACGGATGAGAAACTCGTTGCCGCCTTTAATCAGCATCTGGAAGAGACGCGTGGGCAGATTGAACGTCTGGATGAACTTGTTGAAAGTACCGAAGGAGTGCGTATTAAGCGCATGAAATGCCATGCTCTGGAAGGCCTCGTCGAAGAAGCACAGGAAATTATTGATTCTGTGGAGGCCGGGCCGGTTCGCGATGCGGGCCTCATCGGTGCGGCCCAGAAGGTCGAGCATTATGAAATTGCGACCTACGGTACGCTGCATGCGCTGGCGGTGAAATTAGGCTACAAAACGGCCGCTAAACTGCTGGCTGAAACGCTGAAAGAAGAAAAGGCCACGGACGAAAAATTGACTGTGATTGCCGAAAAATCATCCTGAGAATTTTAGTAATCAGCTAAGAGAGTGAGTGATTCACCTTTTGTGGCGGGTGACCAGCCTGAGAGCAGGCACCCGGTTCTTCATTCTTAACCGGAGTGAGCAATGTTCAGACATGTAAAACAGTTGCAGTATACCGTCCGCGTGGCGGGCCCCAATCCCGGCCTTGCCAATCTCCTGCTCGAACAGTTTGGTGGCCCGCAGGGGGAACTTGCCGCGGCGTGCCGTTACTTCACCCAGGGCCTCGGCGATGAGGATCCGGGGCGCAAGGATATGCTGATGGATATCGCTACGGAAGAGCTGAGCCATCTTGAGATCATCGGCTCTCTGGTCGGCATGCTCAATAAAGGCGCCAAAGGCGATCTTGCAGAAGGCACCGAAAAAGAAGGGGAGCTGTACCGCACCATCACCGGAAACGGAAATGACAGCCATCTTACCTCGCTGCTGTACGGTGGCGGGCCAGCGCTGACCAACTCCGCAGGCGTCCCCTGGACCGCAGCTTACGTGGATACCATCGGTGAAGTTACGGCGGATTTAAGATCGAATATCGCGGCGGAAGCCAGGGCAAAAATACTTTACGAGCGTTTGATCAACCTGACTGACGACGTGGGCGTAAAAGATGCGCTGGGCTTTTTAATGACCAGGGAAGTGGCGCACCAGATCTCCTTTGAAAAAGCGCTTTACGCTATCAGCAATAATTTCCCACCGGGCAAGCTGCCGCCGATTGAGAAGTATTCGACTGTTTATTACAACATGTCGGAAGGCAACGATGTGCGCGGAAGCTGGAACTCTGACGATAACTTTACCTACGTCGCTCAGCCCGCGCCCGCCGTTGACGGCGGCGACGGGACGGCCAGCGTGAAGCTGCCTGCCGCACAAAAAGTGAATCTTGCCAACCTCGCCAGCCGCACGGCTTCAGATCCGGCCGTGAACCCGGTAACAGGTACCGATCTCGGTAAAGTGCCGCCAATAGAGAATGAGGCCGCGACGAAAAAAACGGCCAAAGGTAAATCCGCGAAGTAATCCTTACAGGCGACCGTTGGGTCGCCTTACTGCTGCCTGAGCATCCCCCGCGAACGCCTGCCGGACAACAGCTTTACCAGCACAAACCCCGCTGCCATGAATGCCGCTGCGCAAACCATCACTACGAAATACGCATGTTCAAACGCCCCGCGTGCAAGTTCAGCCAGCTGCGCTGCGTTCGGCTGGCTAAGATTTGCGGCAATGCGCAACGCTTCATCAAGGCTGTCGTAGGCTGCACTGCCGCTGACCAGCCCGGCGGGCAGGGCCAGCGACGCGCTGTAGACCGCGGTCATGATGCCACCGAGCAGCGTTACGCCCAGCACGCCGCCCATCTCCCAGGCGACATCCTCAATGGCGGCAACCATGCCTGCCTTTCCTTCGGGCGCATTGAGCATAATGGAGGTAGAGGCCGCGGTGACGGTCGCGCCCAGGCCAAAGCCAATAACAAACAGTGCGATAAGCTGCGCGGCAAACCCGCTGTCAGTGAGCAGGATCAGACTCAGCATGCCTGCCGCCGTGAGCAGTAATCCGCCCCGCATCAGGGCCGGGCCGCCGGTTCGGGGCAGCAGCAGACCGGCCAGCGGAGAGGCCAGGGCGCTGGCAATAGGGATTGGCAAAATCGTCAGGCCCGCCATCAGCGGCGTCAGGCCCAGCACCAGCTGCAGCCGCTGGGTCAGCACCAGCTCAACGCCGGTCAGGGCGATCATCGAGACGACGGCCACGCACACGCCGCTGGTAAACTGACGATTGCGGAACAGCGAAAAATCTATCATCGGCTGGGCCGACCGCTGCTGTCGCCGGACAAACAGCCCGAGGAAGATCGCGCCCGCGGTGGCGGAGCCTGCCATGGTCAGCAGGGAAGCATCGAGCTTGCTCAGCTCTTTCAGCGCGTAAATTACGCCAACCAGCCCGGCCATGATGAGTAGCGAGCCCGCAACGTCCAGCGGGCGTTCTGCGTTCCCCCTGCTGCGGGGAATGAGTAGCCAGGCGAAAGGCATGACCGTCAGGACGATGGGAACGTTGATCAGAAATACAGATCCCCACCAGAAATACTCGAGCAAAACGCCGCCAACCACGGGACCAAGCGCCGCGGCTGCGGAGGCAACCGCCGCCCAGATACCGATCGCCAGCGCTCTCTCGCGCTCATCGGTAAAGACCTGGCGCACAATCGCCAGCGTGGCGGGCATCATCATGGTTGCGCCAAGGGCCAGAAAGACCCGCGAGGCGATCAGCTGCTCAGCCGTCGGGGACCAGGCGGCGCAAAGCGATGCCAGCGCGAACACGGGCAGGCCGGACATAAACATCAGCTTATGGCCGAAGCGGTCGCTCAGCATACCCGCTCCCGGCAGCAGCCCGGCAACGACCAGCGGATAGGCATTCACGATCCACAGTTTTTCAGACGCGGTGGCGTCCAGCGCCTGGGTGAGGCGCGGCAGGGCCGTATACAGGACGGTCATGTCGATGATGATCAAAAAAAGCGTGCTGGTAACGATCGCCAGGATTAGCCAGCGATTTTGGACGAACATAAAAAAGCCTCGGTAAGCGAAAGGGGATATTACTGTTTGAGCAACCGCTCAAGTCTGGCAGAGTACTTGAGCGGCTGCTCAAAATCAAGATCGGCAGGGGCGGTCTTTTACGCCGCGCATAGCTAATTTTCGGCAATGGTTAGCCGATCTTATTCGTTGTCTCAGCCACATTTATCCCACATCTTCAATAACATAAATCATAAGGAAGGGCTGTGGGGAACAGGACTATGGGTGGGAGCAATGCAGCATATCTGGACGCGAAGCAGCGCGAGGTTGTCCGTCAGTTAAACCGCAGCTGGCTGTGGCGCAGCGAACTGCCGACCTGGCTGCTGATCGCCACGGTTTACGGCGGCTGGTTCCTGACGCTGGCGAACTGGCAGGCGCTGGGGCTTTTCCCTGCAACGCTGCTGTTGATCTGGTTTACGACCTGGTACCTGTCCGTGCAGCATGAGCTCATCCACGGGCACCCGACGCGCTGGCCTGCGGTTAACCATCTGCTGGGGATAGCGCCGCTGGCGGTGTGGTACCCCTTCGCCCTGTACCGGGATTTGCACCTCGTTCACCATCAGAATGACGCCCTGACGATGCCGGATGAAGATCCTGAAACGTACTATTTTTCCGTCCGGAAATGGCAGGGCTTCAGCGGCTGGCAGCGACGGTTGGTGCGTCTGCGCAATACTTTTGCCGGGCGGCTGCTGCTGGCACCCGCTATGGATATCCTGCAAACCCTGGCGACAATGATTAGCGCATTTCGCGAGAAAAAAGGGGCGGCCATGGTGATGTGGATCGTCCACGGCGTGCTGCTGGCCGGGGTCTTTGCCCTGATGGCACATTATGATTTCCCGATCTGGTACTACCTGCTGGCGGTCAGCTATCCCGCGCTGGCCCTGACTAAAATCCGCTCCTTCTTTGAGCACCGGGCGGCAGACGATCCGCTGGCGCGCTCCGTTATTAACGAAGCTTCGCTGCCCTGGCGCCTGCTTTTCCTGAATCTTAACTATCATTCAGTGCACCACGATCTCCCTGGGGTGCCGTGGTACGGGCTGCGCAAAATCTATCTTCTTTATAAAGAGGACTACCGGCAGCGTAACCAGGGGTTTGTGGTTAAGGGCTACGGGCAGTGGCTGCGGCAGTTTTTTGTCAGGCCGCTGGACGTTGAGCAGCATCCCTCGGCAGCGATCGAAAACAGGGTAATCACGCAGCATGAATAAAATGGTTTCACTTCCGATGTACGACGTTCGCCGTGCAGACACCCAGGCGCTCTGGTCCGCGCTTATCCCCCTGCTGGTGGAGGAGGGGCTGGATGCGGACGGGCTGGATATCGCCTGGCCAGAAGCGGATTTGCTGTCGCACTGGCGGGAAGAAAATTTGCTGCTAAGCCAGACCTGCGGCTACCCGCTGGCGACGCAGCTGCCGGACGTGCAGCTGGTGGGGGCTTTTCATTATGACGTACCGGGGTGCGATGAATACCGCTACAGCAGTTTCCTGGTGGCCCGGCTTGAAGATGCGCAAAGCACGCCCGAAGATTTTTTTGGCCGCCGGGCCGTCTGCAACTCTGCCGACTCCCAGTCCGGATTCAACGCCCTGCGAAACACGGTTGCGCCGCTTGCACGCCGGGGCCGTTTCTTTTCAGACGTTACCTTCAGCGGCAGCCACCGGCAGTCTTTGGCGGCGCTGCAGCAGGATTCAGCGGATCTGGCCGCTATCGACTGCGTCAGCTGGGCGCTGTTCATGCGCCATGAGCCGGATGCGCTGCAAAATCTTATCGTCATTGGGCAAACGCCGCTGACGCCGGGACTGCCGTTAATCACATCATCACGAACGACGCCAGAAGATCTGGCTGCCCTGAGAAGGGCGCTGCACAGGCTGGTTGCGGACCCGGCCTGTCAGGCGGTGCGCGAGGCGTTATTTATCGCAGGCTTCAGCCAGCCCGATCGCAGGGAGTATGCGGGGATTGTGGCGCGACGGCCTGCGTCCTGAGCGGCCGTTTTCCCGGCTTATTTACCTTTATATCTGACCGCCTCAACAAACGCCGCAAAGGCCGGGGTGGTATTACGCCTGTTGGGGTAATAAAGATGAAATCCATCAAAGTAGGGGCTCCAGTCGGCCAGCACCTCTACCAGCCTTCCGTCTTCGATATACGGCTGCGCCATAAAGTCCGGGATATAAGCCAGCCCGATCCCGTCCAGCGCGCCGTTGAGGATAGGGATATTGCTGTTGGCGGTTAGCTGCCCGCTGACCCGCACGTTGACCTTGCGTCCCTTATTCTCAAACTCCCAGACGTAAACGCCGCCGTTGATTGAGTGGCGGATATTGATGCAGTTATGGTCCGTTAATTCTCGTGGATCCACGGGTATCGGGCGGCTCGCAAAATAAGCGGGAGAACCGACTACGCAAAGGCGCCAGTCTGGCCCCAGCCGCACGGCAATCATATCCTGGCTGACCGATTCCCCCAGCCGGATCCCCGCGTCAAAACGTTCCTGCACGATATTGGTGAAGCCGTAGTCGATACAGATCTCAACGTTGATGTCGGGATAGGTTTTAAAGAAATCCGCAAGGACGGGGCGCAGGTGCTGCTCTGCCGCGTCGTCGGAACAGGTGATCCTGATGGTGCCCGCCGGCTTATCCCGCAGCTCGCCAATCTTCTCTATTTCGCTGGCAATCTGCTCGAAAAGAGGGCCAACCGAGCGCATCAGCTGCTCGCCCGCTTCGGTCGGCGCAACGTTCCTGGTCGTGCGTGTCAGCAAACGTATCCCCAGGCGTGCCTCCAGGTTGCGAAGCGTATGGCTAAGCGCCGAAGGGCTGACGCCCAGCTGGGCCGCGGCTTTGGTAAAGCTCTGGACCCGGGCCACGGCCAGAAAGGCCAGGATATCGTTCATAGCGCCTCCGTATTGCTGAAATAAATTCACAAGTACATCCAAATTACCTCGGCTAATCAAAATACTCCAGCTGCTTTAGGATACTTCCCTCGTTTCAGCAGAGGATAAAACAATGAATGCAGTGAAAACGTCAGCCCCGAAAGTTCGTAACGGACGGCCGATGTGGGGGGCCGTTTTCTCCATGGCGCTGGGCGTGGTGGTGCTGATTGCCTCTGAATTTATGCCCGTCAGCCTGCTTACCCCCGTCGCGCTGGATCTTGGCATCAGCCAGGGCCATGCCGGGCAGGCGATCTCCGTTTCCGGGCTGTTTGCCGTGATCGCCAGCCTGCTCAACGCGCCCCTGACGGGCCGGCTGGACCGCAAGAAAGTGCTGCTGGGGTTTACGCTGCTGCTCACCTTTTCAGGGCTGATGGTCACCTTTGCCGCAAACGGAACGATGTTCATGGCCGGGCGCGCGCTGCTGGGCGTGGCTATCGGGGGATTCTGGTCGATGTCTACCGCCACGGTGATGCGGCTGGTGCCGCCGGGGACGGTGGCGAAAGGGCTGGCACTGATTAACGGCGGCAACGCGCTCGCGGCGACGGTGGCAGCGCCGCTCGGCAGCTACCTCGGGCAGTATATCGGCTGGCGCGGCGCGTTTTTCGTGGTCGTGCCGCTGGCGGTCATCGCCTTTATCTGGCAGTGGCGCAGCATTCCCTCTATGCCTTCTGAAGGAGTCAGGCGCGCTGCCGCCAATCCTTTTGGCCTGCTGCGCATTCCCCAGGTTGCGCTGGGCATGACGGGGATTCTGTTTTTGTTTATGGGGCAGTTTGCGGTTTTCACCTACCTGCGCCCGTTTCTGGAGGAGATGACCCGTCTTAGCGTCACGCAGCTGTCAGTGGTTTTGCTGCTGCTGGGTGCAGCCGGGCTGGTGGGAACCTGGCTTATCGGCCATTTATTACAGCGCAGGCTCTATGCTTATCTGATTGCCATTCCGCTGCTGATGGCCGCCATCGCCGGGCTGCTGATCGAGTGGGGGACCGCACCCCTGGCCGCGGGCGCGCTGCTGGCGGTCTGGGGGCTGGTTGCTACTCCGGCCCCGGTGGCGTGGGGGCTGTGGCTCAGCAAAGCGCTGCCCGACGACGCGGAGGCGGGCGGCGGCCTGATGGTGGCAACAATCCAGCTGGCCATTACGCTTGGCGCGGGCCTCGGCGGTTTGCTGTTCGACGCCGTTGGCTGGTGGAGCCCCTTTGCCCTCGGGCTGGGGCTGCTTGTCTGCTCGGCGTTTGCCGCCTGGGCCGCTATGCGCAAAAGCGAAGATCTTTTTTTATCGCCGCTGCGACCAGGCCATCAAGCCACTCCTGATGGCCGTTGAGCATTGGGTCAGGGCGCGTCGCCGCTCAGGCAGGAAATAATGATTTAGTGCGAGACAAAGCTATCGGTAAATCCCGGAACAAAACCCTCAGGCCAGCTAATAGCCTTCATTATTTTCTCCCGTTTTTAAAATGCGCTGCGGGCAAGTCTACTCTGCCGCCCCTCTCAGCTGCCTGAGCCTGCGATAGCTGTGCGGCGACATGCCAACATACTTATTGAACGTGCTGTAGAAGCTGCTGCTGGAGTGGAAGCCCGCCGTGAGGGCGATGTCGAGAATGGACTTGTCGGTGTCGCTCAGCAGCGCCCGCACGTGGTTAATCCGCATCGCGGTTATGTATTGCTTCATGGTCAGCTGCATGACGCGCTGAAAGATCCCCATCGCGTAGTTGGGGTTGAGCGAGACGTGCTCCGCCACGTTTTCAATGGTCAGCGCCCGGTCGTGATTCGCCCCGATAAACTCCAGCATCTGGCTGACGTAAAACTGAGCGTGGCGCGAAACGTTATTGCCGCTGCTGCGCGCGCGTGCCGTTTTGTTTACCAGGATGGGCTGCCAGCCCGACAGGCTAAAGCGCTTGAGCATCAGGCCTATTTCGTCGATGGCCAGCTGGCGGACCTGCTCGTTGGGGCTGCCGATCTCCTGCTGCCAGCGGCGCACTTCAAAGGGGCTGAGCTGCTGGGCGGCCAGCGACTTAATCACCATGCCGTGGGTGACGTGGTTGATAAGCTGCCTGTCCAGCGGCCAGGAGAGAAACAGGTGCATGGGCAGATTGAATATCGCCATGTTTTTACACTCCCCCGGACGGGTGAGCTGATGGGGCGTACAGGCCCAGAACAGGGTGATATGCCCCTGTTTAATCTGCACGACCTCGTTGTTAATCAGATACTCCACGTCGCCGTCGAACGGCACGTTCACCTCTACCTGGCCGTGCCAGTGGCAGGACTCCATGTAATGCGGGACGCGCAGCTCGATGTCCATGCGCTGGTATTCCGAATAGAGCGATAAGGGGCTGCGCGTCTCGCTATCCGTACTGCTGCACATATGCGGGTCGGGGGGCAGAGGGGCGGCAATAGTGTCCATGGTTCTCTCCGGTTCCTGAATTATCAGAATTGTGGCGCAGAAGGGCAGAATTTACCGTGAGGAAGGTGAGATTTTGCGCGCGCGGAGCGGGTGAAATTAACCCCTTTCCCTGAATTCTCTTCTTTCCTGGCGAAAAACTCCTGAAAGCTAAGATCGAAATCCGTCGTCAAAAAAATCTGAGTTTTCAGGAAT
Source organism: Dryocola clanedunensis (assembly GCF_038405435.1). Taxonomy (GTDB): domain Bacteria; phylum Pseudomonadota; class Gammaproteobacteria; order Enterobacterales; family Enterobacteriaceae; genus Dryocola; species Dryocola clanedunensis_A. The sequence continues at coordinate 107,242 of NZ_JBBYHZ010000002.1, forward strand.
GCTAAGCGGGGAAGGGGGAAGAGAAACGGCGGCCCGCGTGCCACGCTGACAGTGTTCAATTACGCCACGGAGAAAGAACATGTCAGCACCTAAAATTACGTTTATCGGCGCGGGCTCCACTATTTTTGTTAAAAATATCCTCGGCGATGTGTTTCATCGTCCGGCGCTCAAATCCGCCCACATTGCCCTGATGGACATCGATGAAACCCGTCTGGAAGAGTCGCACATCGTTGTGCGCAAGCTGATGGATTCAGCCGGGGCATGCGGCAAAATCACCTGCCATACCGACCAGAAAAGCGCCCTCCGGGACGCTGATTTCGTGGTGGTGGCGTTCCAGATCGGCGGCTACCAGCCCTGTACCGTCACCGATTTTGAAGTGTGTAAACGACACGGCCTGGAGCAGACGATTGCCGACACGCTCGGCCCGGGCGGCATCATGCGCGCCCTGCGTACCATCCCGCATTTATGGCAGATTTGTGAAGACATGACCGACGTCTGCCCGGACGCCACCATGCTTAACTACGTGAACCCGATGGCGATGAATACCTGGGCGATGTACGCGCGCTATCCGCACATTAAACAGGTGGGGCTGTGCCATTCCGTGCAGGGTACGGCGGAAGAGCTTGCCCGCGACCTGGACATTGATCCCGCCTCGCTGCGCTACCGCAGCGTCGGTATTAACCATATGGCGTTTTACCTGTCGCTGGAGAAAAAAACGGCGCAGGGCGACTATGTCAACATCTATCCCGACCTGCTGAAAGCCTATGAGGCCGGAACGGCGCCGAAGCCCAACCTTCACGGTAATCCACGCTGCGAAAACATCGTGCGCTATGAAATGTTCAAAAAGCTGGGCTACTTCGTGACCGAGTCTTCCGAGCACTTCGCGGAATACACGCCGTGGTTTATCAAGCCTGGCCGTGAAGACCTCATCGAACGCTATAAGGTGCCGCTGGACGAGTACCCGAAACGCTGCGTCGAGCAGCTCGCCACCTGGCGCAAAGAGCTGGAGGAGTACAAAACCGCCGAACGTATCGATATTAAGCCCTCGCGAGAGTACGCCAGCACCATCATGAATGCGCTGTGGACGGGGGAGCCGAGCGTGATTTATGGCAACGTGCGCAACGACAGCCTGATTGAAAACCTGCCGCAGGGCTGCTGCGTGGAGGTGCCTTGCCTGGTGGATGCCAACGGCATCCAGCCTACGCGCATCGGCTCGCTGCCGTCGCACCTGGCGGCGCTGATGCAGACTAATATCAACGTCCAGACCCTGCTGACCGAGGCCATTCTGAACGAAAATCGCGACCGGGTTTATCATGCCGCGATGCTCGACCCGCACACCGCGGCGGTGCTGGGCATTGAAGAGATTTATGCTTTGGTTGACGACCTGATTGCCGCGCACGGCAGCTGGTTACCGGCGTGGCTGCACCGCGCCTGACCGCGAACGCCGGGCGCGCTGCCCGGCACCTGACGTATCTGATTACAGAAGGAGGGCGCTGGCAACAGCGACCCTGTACCCTATATGAGCATATCGATTACAACAAAACTCAGCTATGGATTTGGGGCGTTTGGTAAAGATTTCGCTATCGGTATCGTCTACATGTACCTGATGTATTACTACACCGACGTCGTTGGGCTGTCGGTGGGCGTGGTGGGCACGCTGTTTTTAGTGGCCAGGATCTGGGACGCCATCAACGATCCGATAATGGGCTGGATTGTTAACAGCACGCGGTCGCGCTGGGGCAAATTCAAGCCGTGGATCCTGGTGGGCACCATTGCTAACTCAGTCGTGCTGTTTTTACTGTTCAGCGCCCACCTGTTTGAAGGGACGACCCAGGTGGTGTTTGTCTGCGTGACCTACATTTTATGGGGCATGACCTACACCATTATGGATATCCCGTTCTGGTCGATGGTGCCGACGATCACCCTGGATAAGCGCGAACGAGAGCAGCTGGTGCCGTTCCCGCGCTTCTTCGCCAGCCTGTCGGGGTTTATCACCGCCGGGGTGACGTTACCCTTTGTGAACTACGTCGGCGGGGGCGATCGTGGCTTCGGCTTCCAGATGTTCACCCTGATCCTGATCGCCTTTTTCATCGCCTCGACGATTATCACCCTGCGCAACGTAAAGGAGGTCTACTCCTCGGGGAATGAGGCTACCGCAGACAGCAGCCGCCTGTCCCTGAAAGCCATCGTCGCCCTTATCTATAAAAACGACCAGCTCTCCTGCCTGCTTGGCATGGCGCTGGCCTATAACATCGCCTCGAATATTATCTCCGGCTTCGCGATCTATTATTTCACCTACGTGATTGGCGATGCCGATCTCTTCCCGTATTACATGTCCTACGCCGGGGCGGCAAACCTGTTAACGCTGATTCTTTTTCCTCGCCTGGTCAAAACGTTTTCGCGCCGCATGCTGTGGGCGGGGGCGTCAGTGCTGCCGATTCTGGGAGGCGGGGTGCTGCTTGGGATAGCGCTGGCGGGGTATCACAACGTGTGGCTGATTTCCCTTGCCGGGGTGCTGCTGAACGTGGGCACCGCGCTGTTCTGGGTTTTGCAGGTGATTATGGTGGCCGACACCGTGGATTACGGCGAGTACAAGCTCAGCGTGCGCTGCGAAAGCATTGCCTATTCGGTGCAGACGCTGGTGGTGAAGGGCGGCTCGGCGTTTGCGGCGTTCTTTATGGCGCTGGTGCTCGGCATCATCGGCTACGTGCCGAACGTTACTCAGGCAGCCGGGACGATAGTGGGGATGCAGTTCATCATGATTGCGCTGCCAGCCCTGTTCTTCCTGATAACCCTGCTGCTCTACTTCAGGCTCTACAAGCTGAACGGCGATATGCTGCGCAGGGTGCAAATTCACCTGCTGGATAAATACCGTAAGCCGCAGGTGCCGGTGGCCCGGACGCCGGTGGCGGTCAGCATGACGGAGGCTTCAGAGGCCAAAGCCTGACGCTGGCCCGCAGGGGCGAGCAGGGATGCCCGCTTTGCTTACATTGAGTCCCGCTGCAAAAAGGGGCTGTTGACGCGGACGGTATCGCGGTGGCTGTCGCCGTTAATAATATGCAGCGCGCTCAGGCGGCCAATGTCGTAATGGGGCAGCTGCACCGTGGATAAAGGCGGTAAAAACAGATCGCCAATGCCCACCATATTGTCATAGCCCAGCACCGCGACGTCCTGGGGGATCCTCACGCCCCGGGAGAGCAGCACCTGATAGACCAGAAACGCAATGCGGTCGTTGCCGCAGACCACGGAGTCGAACTGCGGCTTGCCGCCGCGCATGTGGGCTTCGACCATGCCGGGGATGTCACGGTAGTGTTCGTCGCCGAACTCCATATAGTGGTGTTGCAGGGTATCAGGATCGACGCCCGCTTCCCGGCAGGCGCGCTCCAGGCCCCGGCGGCGGCGAACGGCTGCCAGATGCCTGGCCGGGAGGTGCAGGCACAGCGGATGCCGGAAACCGGCCCCCAGCAGCGCTTTAACTCCTTCATACTGCCCCTGCTCGTCGTCGGGAATGTAGCTGGCGACCGGGTCGTGCAGGCTTTCGCAGTTCGCCAGCACGCAGGGGAGCGTTAATAATTTCGCCGGTACGGGCACCTGCCGCAGCCCCATGGTCGTATAAATTATGCCGCCGGGGCGGTGGGAAAGCAGCAAATCCACCGTGGTTTCCGGGCTGTCGTCCGAAAACATATTGACCACGAAGCTGTTCCAGCCGTGGGCGCGCGCCGTCTCTTCAATGGATAAGGTGATTTCCACCGAGAAGGGCGTGGTGACGGTATCAAGAGCCAGCACGCCGAGGGTGTTCGGCGTGGCGCGCGCGCCACGGATCCTTTTCGCGGACAGGTCGGGGACATAATTCAGCTGGCTGATTGCCGCCTGCACGCGGCTTAGCGTGTCGGGCCTGAGCCGTTCCGGATTGTTTAACGCCCGGGAGACCGTCATCAACGACACGTTTGCCAGCTTTGCCACATCTTTTAACGACGCCATAAGTTCCTGTCTTAATAAGGGAAAAAACACGCTTTGAGCCGTATGCGTCAGGCTATACAACTCGGGCGGGGAAGTAAAAGATCGCGCGCGATTTTGTGGGTCGCGGTCGCCCAACAGCGGCAGGAAAAGTTGATCCCGATCTCACACCCGTTATGTTAACGTTAACTTTTGTGATTAACATCATGTCTCGTCACAAAAGCGCGGGAAGAATCGATAATGTTAACGTTATCATTTTTGCCACTGTCCCTCCATGAGATCGTATTGATGAAAAGACATCACTCCCGCAGCTACCCCTTACTGAGCGCGCTGCTGTTCTTCTTTTTCGTCAGCTGGTCCTCGTCCAGCTCGCTGCTTTCTATCTGGCTTCATCAGGAAGTGGGGCTAAAGGCCGCGGATACCGGCATCATTTTCTCCGTGCTTTCGGTTTCAGCGCTCTGCGCCCAGGTCTGCTACGGCTTTATTCAGGACCGGCTGGGGCTGAAAAAAAACCTGCTGTGGTATATGACCGCGCTGCTTATTTTGTCAGGCCCGGCCTATCTGCTGTTTGGCTATCTGCTGCAAATTAATATCCTGCTGGGCAGCGTATTTGGCGGCCTGTTCGTGGGGCTGACCTTTAACGGCGGCATCGGCGTGCTGGAGTCCTACACCGAGCGGGTGGCGCGCCAGAGCACCTTTGAATTTGGCCGGGCACGCATGTGGGGGTCGCTGGGCTGGGCCGTCGCCACTTTCTTTGCCGGACTGCTATTTAATATCAACCCGAAGCTTAACTTTCTCGTCGCGTCGTGCTCGGGCCTGGTGTTCTTCTTCCTGCTGATGCAGCTGAAAGTGAATACCGCCGCAAGCCTTGAAAAGGTGGAGGTAGGGGCCGGGAAGGTGACGCTCGCGGACGCGCTGCGGCTGGTGACGCTGCCGCGCTTCCGGGCGCTGGTCTTCTTTGTCATCGGCACCTGTATCTACGGCGTCTACGACCAGCAGTTCCCGGTTTATTTCGCCTCGCAGTTTGCCACCCTGCACGAAGGCAACGCGATGTACGGCTATCTCAATTCGTTCCAGGTGTTTCTTGAAGCGGCGGGGATGTTCTGCGCGCCCTGGCTGGTCAACCGCATCGGGGCAAAAAACGGGCTTATCTTCGCCGGGATGGTGATGGCCCTGCGCATGATCGCCTCGGGCCTGGTGGAAGGGCCGGTGCTCATCTCCATTACCAAGCTGCTGCACGCCGTGGAGCTGCCGATTCTGCTGGTCGCCATCTTTAAGTACAACAGCCTTAATTTCGATAAGCGCCTCTCCTCCACGCTCTACCTGGTGGGATTTGCCTGCACCAGCTCCGTCATCGCCGCCGTGCTGTCGCCGCTGGCCGGGTACAGCTACGAAAAATATGGCTTCGCCGAGTCCTACTTAATCATGGGGCTGATGGTGTTCTGCACCACTTTTATTTCGATCTTCCTTTTACGCGGCAATAAGTCTTCATCGGAAGGATTGCTGTCTCAACCCTCCGCCCTTTGAATCAAAGAGTGAATTTTTATGACGTCATTAATTGAGAAAGCCGAACTGGCCCTTAGCCAGAAGCGTGACCAGCTCAACCTGCGCTGGTACCCCCATTATCATCTGTCGCCGCGCGCGGGCTGGATGAACGATCCGAACGGCCTGGTATGGTTCGACGGCTGGTATCACGCGTTTTACCAGCACCACCCCTGGTCCACAAAATGGGGGCCAATGCACTGGGGCCACGCCCGCAGCCGGGATCTGCTCCACTGGGAACATCTGCCCATCGCGCTGGCGCCTGAAGGGCCGGAAGATAAGGACGGCTGCTTCTCCGGCTCCGCCGTGGTGAAGGACGGTGAGCTGGCGCTGATTTATACCGGGCACAAGTTTCACGGCGACCCGTCCAGCGACGACAACCTGTACCAGGTGCAGTGCCTGGCAACCAGCCGCGACGGCAGGGAGTTCCAGCGTCAGGGGCAGGTCATTGATACCCCGGCGGGGATGCACCATTTCCGCGATCCGAAAGTCTGGCGGGAAGGGGACGCCTGGTACATGGTGGTCGGTGCGCGGGACGAAGAGACGGGCCAGGTGCGCCTCTATCGTTCAGAGGATCTGCGTGAATGGCAGGATTGCGGGGTGCTGGCCGAGGCGCAGGCAGGCCAGGGCTTTATGTGGGAATGCCCGGATTTCTTTACGCTGAACGGCAAGCAAATCCTGATGTTCTCGCCTCAGGGCATGGCCGCCAGCGGCTACGACAGGCGCAATCTGTTCCAGAGCGGCTACATTGTCGGCGGCTGGCAGCCGGGAGAGCCTTTCCGGCAGGAAAGCGCGTTCCAGGAAATGGATCGCGGCCATGACTTCTACGCGCCGCAGAGCTTCCTTACCCCGGACGGCCGCCGCATCGTGATGGGCTGGATGGCGATGTGGGAGTCGCCGATGCCGGAGCAGGAGGACGGCTGGGCGGGCATGCTGACGCTGCCGAGGGAGCTGACCCTCACCGACGATAATCGCCTGCAGATGAGGCCGGTGAAAGAGCTGGAAAGCCTCCGGCAGAACAGAACCGACTGGCGCGTCGGCGAGCTTCGCAACGAGGCGAAAAGGGTGATGGAAGAGTGCATCACCGGGGAAGTGATCCTGAAGTGGGATCTTGCCGCCAGCGACGCGGAGCAGTTTGGCCTCGCGCTGGAGGACGGCATGCGGCTGTACGTGGACGGCCAGGCGCAGCGCCTGGTGCTGGAGCGGCACTATCCGCAGTACGGACTTTGCGGCCAGCGCAGCATTCCGCTGCCGCAAAGCGCCACGCTTGAGCTGCGGATCTTCTTCGACAGCTCGTCGGTGGAGGTTTTCGTTAACGACGGCGAAGCCTGCCTCAGCAGCCGGATCTATCCGCAGTCGCGCCAGCTGAGCCTGTTTGCCTGGTCAGGGAGTGCGGTCCTGCTGGAAGCCGGAGCCTGGCATTTAGAATAATTATAAAAGACGCCCGGGGAATTATCCCCGGCGTCACATCCTTATTATTTAAATAAGATTCGCAAGGATTCATTCGATGAAAATAATAATCGGACTGGCGACCTGCGCCGGTTTATTCTCTGCCTCTGTTTTTGCACAATCTTCTTTAACTACCGAACAACGTTTTGCCCTGCTTGAACAGCGTTTGCAGGAGGCTGAAAAGCGGGCCGACAGGGCCGAGGCGGAAATCGCCCAATTAAAAGATGCCCCCGACGCCGCCCACGAAAATAAAATTGAGGCCAGCAGCCAGAATAGTCCTCCGCAGCTGGCATTAAAAAATAACGACGCGGAGCTGAAATTCTACGGCGACGTGGAGTTTAACCTCGATGCGGCCAGCCGCACGGGAAGCCTGACGTCGCTAAAAACCAGCAGCGATAAAAACTGGGCGCCCGGCAGCGGCGAGCGCTGGGATATCAACGGCCGGATCCTGCTGGGCTTCGACGGCATCCAGCATGCGGATAACGGTAAGTATGCCGGGTTCAGCGTCCAGCCGCTGGCGGATATGAAAGGCAAGATGAACCTCGACGACGCCGCCTTCTTCTTCGGCCAGCAGGAAAGCTGGCTGGTGAAGGTCGGGCGCTTTGAGGCCTACGACATGTTCCCGCTGAATCAGGATACCTTTATTGAGTACTCCGGCAATACCGCCAACGACCTCTACAGCGACGGCTATGGCTACATCTACATGATGAAAGAGGCGCGCGGGCGCAGCAACAGCGGCGGCAACCTGCTGTTCAGCCAGACGCTGGATAACTGGTACTTCGAGCTGAACACCCTGGTGGAGGACGGCAGCCAGCTGTACGTCGACCGACGCTATCACGGCAGCGAGCTGGATAATCAGAAGAACGTGGTTTACGTCCGCCCGGTTATTGCCTGGCGTCAGGGCAGCTATTCCGTGGCGGCGGCGATGGAAACGAACCTCGTCAATAACGCCTATGGCTACAACGATGCCGCGGGCAACTGGCACGATCAGTCCGGACGAACCGGCTACGGCCTGACGATGAGCTGGAACACGCTTAAAGACGATCCCCTTGACGGGGTGGTGGTTAATCTCAATACCGCCTACATGGACGCGGAAGAAGAGAAAGATTTCAGCGCCGGGATTAACGCGCTCTGGCACCGCGTCGAGCTGGGCTATATCTACGCGCACAACAATATCAACGATTTTAATATCTCCGGCGTCAGCAGCGAATGTGAAAGCGACTGCGCCATTCTCGCGCCGGGTAAATATGATATTCACACCTTTCATACCTCCTGGCAGCTGCCGAATATAATGGACATGCGCAACTTTAATATTTATCTGGGAGCGTACGCTTCCTGGCTCGATTCCTCTGCGGAACAGCAGGGGGATAATCAGGCGCGATACGGCGCGCGGCTGCGGTTCAAATATCTGTTTTAAACGATCTGTTTATTTAAGGAGCAATAATGACTATCTGGACACTGGGTGACGCGGTAGTAGACCTTCTGCCGCTTGCCGACATGCAGTATCGCGCCTGTGCCGGAGGCGCGCCCGTTAACGTTGCGGCAGGCTGCGCCAGGCTTGGCTGCCGGAGCGGGTTTATCGGGCGCGTGGGCGACGACGCTTTCGGCCACTTTTTACAGCGCACGCTCGTCGAATACGACGTAGGCACGCAGTCCCTGCAGCTGGACTGCGACCACCGCACCAGCACGGTGCTGGTTTCGCTGGGTCAGGACGGCGAGCGCGACTTTACCTTTTTAGTGAATCCGTCCGCCGATCAGTTCGTGACGCCGGAAGCACTGCCCGAGTTCGGCGCGGATATTCTGCACTTTTGCTCGCTGGCGCTGGTGGCCGAGACGTGCCGGGAGACGCTGGCCTGCGCCATTGGCCGCATCAAGCAGGCGGGGGGGCTGCTGAGCTTTGACGTCAATCTGCGCGAGCAGATGTGGCCCGACCGCCAGACGATGCTGGCTACCGTGCGCCATTTCGCCACCCAGGCCGACATTCTCAAGCTCTCCGAAGAGGAGTGGTACTGGCTGACCGGCACCCACGATCTCAGTCAGGCGATGATGGCGTTAGCGGCGCTTCCCGCCCGCCTGAAGCTCGTCACCTTCGGCGCACGCGGCTCTATGGTGCTGTGGCAGAACAGGGTGATTCATTTCAGCGGCTACGCCGTGGACAGCGTGGATACCACCGGAGCAGGAGATGCCTTCATGGCAGGCCTGCTGGCGAGTATTGCAGAGGAAGGCATCGCGCAGGATTTCACGCAGCTTCACCAGGCGATAGCGCAGGCCAGCGCCTGCGGAGCGTTAGCCACCACGCAAAAAGGGGCGCTGGCCGCCGTCCCGGACAGGGATGCCGTCAGGCAGTTTATGGCAAGGGTTCCGCTGCCGAAGTATGAAATTCGCTAGGCTATATGTTGCCGCGCGCGCTGTGCGCGCGGCCGCTCTGAAGTTCTCTGCAAAACAGCAGGATGAGAGAGCTGAACAGGGTTTTCATGTAACGAAACAACATGTGAACGCGCTAACATTTTTGACCTTCATCACACTTTATAGTGTCGGCACGGTCAGACGACATCCTTATCATCATGGCATCCATTAAAGACGTAGCAAAGAAAGCCGGCGTATCCACCGCCACGGTATCGCGGGTGCTGAACAACCATCCCAGCGTGATCCCGCAGACGCGGCAGGCGGTGCGGGACGCCATGGATTATCTCTGCTATGTGCCCAGCAAAAGCGCCTTTCAGCTGAGCGGGAAATGTTCGGGGCTGATTGGCGTGGTGGTGCCAAACCTGGTGAATCCCCACTTCTGCGAGCTGCTGGCGACGTTCGAGGAAGAGGCCCGCTACATTGGCAAATCGGCAATCGTCAAGACGCATCAGAACCAGCCGCAGCAGGATAAGCAGATTATCCATACCCTGATTGGCATGGGCATCGACAGCCTGCTGTGGGTGCCGACGGAGGCGGAAGCCGGGCTGTCAGAGTGGCTGACGGCGACGGCTATTCCGGTGGCGGTAGTGACGCAGGTTTCCCGCTTTTTTAATTCGGTCTCCATCGATCAGGCGAAAGGGGCCGAAAGCATAGCCGAGCACTTTATCCAGACCGGGCACACCTCCTTTGGCTTTGTGGCCCAGGAAGGGGTGGATAACCGTAAGGTTTCCGCCTGGAGTAAAAAGATTGCGGGCCGGGGATTAGCCGACGATAAAGAGAACCAGTTCTGGATAGCAAAGGGGGCAGGGGAAAAAATCTCCGGGCACATCGCTATTCTTGACGAAATTATCGAAAAATTATCCGCCCGGAAAAAAGCCTGCTCCTGCCTGTGGGTTTATAATGACGTCGCCGCCAGCTATATTATCGATGGCCTGAAAGAGAAAGGCATTGCGGTGCCTCAGGATATTGCCATTGCCAGCTTCGATAATACCCTGCTGGCGCAGACAAAAAAGATCACCAGCATTGCGCAGCCGATCGGTGAAATTGCCCATCTGGCCTTTCAGATGGTCAATCATAAAGAGGGGCAGGACAGCATCGAAATGTATGAAATTGTCTCCCGGTTAATTGTTCGGGAAAGCAGCATGAATATGACTATTACAACTTTATAATTTAAATGTATTAGTAAATAATACCGAAACTCTATTTCCCACGCGACGGTTTTAATAGCCGCCGCCTTATAGTTATGTCAGCCTAATTCAGAGGTGTGAATATGCCCAGTGTCGCAATGGAAAAGCACAGCGCTTACGAAAAATTAAGCCTGAAAGAAAAAATCGGTTACGGCATGGGCGATGCAGGCTCCTGTATGATCTGGAGCGTGCTGGCGCTTTATCTGACCTGGTTTTATACCGACGTATATGGATTATCCCCCGGCATCGTGGGAACGTTATTTCTCGTTATTCGTATTTTTGATGCTTTCAGCGATCCTGTTATGGGGGCAATCTGCGATCGCACCCAAAGCCGCTGGGGAAAATTCCGCCCCTGGCTATTATGGATGGCGCTGCCGTTTGGCCTCGGGGCGATATTAATGTTCACCACGCCCGACCTGAGCATGAACGGCAAAATTATCTATGCCTGGGTAACGTACCTTGTCATGTCATTAATTTATACGGCTATCAATATTCCCTACTGCTCGGTCGCCGGGGTGATAACCCTCAACCAGAAAGAGCGGCTGGGCTGCCTCTCCTGGCGCTTCTTCCTCAACGGCCTAGCGACGCTGATTATCTCGTCATCCATCCTGCCGCTGACGGACTGGCTGGGCAACGGCAACCGGGCGTCCGGCTTCCAGATGACGATGATCATCATGGGCGGTGCCGCGACCTTAATGTTCCTGTTCTGCTTTGCGAGTATTAAAGAGCGCGTGGTAGCCGTGAAATCTAACGACTCGCTGATGAAAGATTTGAAAGACATTGCCAAAAATGACCAGTGGCTGCTGATGATCTCAATTACCTTCCTCAACGTTTTCCCGGCGTTTATTCGCGGGGCGGTAACTATCTATTACGCCACCTACGTCATGCAGGCCTCCGTCGGCTTTATTACCTTCTTTATGGCGCTGGGCGTGGCCTGTAATATGCTGGGCAGCGTTATTGCGAAGCCGCTGACCGACCGTTTTGATAAGGTGAAGCTGTTCCGTGTTATTAATATTATTCTCGGCGTGCTCTCTTTCGCCCTGTGGTTCGTTGATCCGAAATCACTGACCCCGCTGCTGACGCTGTTTGTCATTATTAATATCCTGCATCTTATTCAGTCCGGCCCAATTCTGTGGGCGATGATGTCCGACGTTGACGACTACGGCGACTGGAAATTCGGCAAGCGGCTGACGGGGATCTCCTTTGCGGGCAATTTATTTATGCTGAAGATGGGGCTGGCGGTCGCGGGTGCAATTGTCGCCTGGATATTGTCCTTCAGCGGCTATATTGCCAACCAGCCGCAGCAAAATCCCCAAACCGTGCAGGGCATTATTATTATGTTCTCGCTGCTGCCGATGGTGAGCTATTTCATCAGCGCGTTTATGGTGCGCTACTTTAAGCTGAATAATGCCTTCCTGGAAAAAATAAAGGTCGATCTTGCCAAGCGTGAGCTGGAGAGAAATCCGGCCCCGACGGCAGAATATAAAGATGCCCCGGCAATTTAATTAAGTATTACCGTCAAAGAAGGAATAAAAGAATGTCGAGCAACAACTATTACGATGTCACGCAGTGGCATCAGGGCAACCCCTGCGAGGATATTGGCGAGGTCATTAACAGCATCATCGCCGATATTAAAAGCAGGCAAACCGGGACCGACGTCAACGAGGGCGGCAAGCCCGGCGCGGTCATTTATATTCCGCCGGGTGATTACCCTCTGCTGACCCAGGTTGTGATAGACATCAGCTACCTGAAAATTATGGGCATCGGGCACGGGTTCACCTCTTCGAGCATCCGCTTTAACACCCCGCAGAGCGAGTGGCCAAACTGGCACGAGCTGTGGCCGGGCGGAAGCCGCATACTGGTTAAGCTCTCGCCGGATGCGGACGCAGAGGAGTCGGCTGGCGCCGCTTTTTACGTCGCCCGCGACGGAGATCCGCGCATCAGCTCGGTTGAGTTCAGTGATTTTTGCATCGACGGCCTGCATTTTGTGGACGATGGTTCAGGCAACAACGACCCGGAAAACACCTATCTCAACGGCAAGACCGGCATCTACATCGCCAGCGCGCAGGACTCGTTCCGCATCAACGGCATGGGGCTGGTTTATCTGGAGCACGGCGTGACCATCTACAACGCCGACGCGCTGGCTATTCACAACAACTTCATCGCGGAATGCGGCAACTGCATCGAACTGCGAGAGGCGGGCCAGGCCTCAAAAATTACGGATAACCTTATTGGCGCGGGCTACCGGGGCTATTCGATATTTGCGCAGAACTTCGGCGGGCTGCTAATCACCGCCAATAACATCTTCCCGCGCGGGAAAAGCAGCGTGCATTTTTCCGGCGTGGTGCGCTCTTCCATCAGCAGCAACCGCTTCCACTCGTTTTATCCGGGGATGCTGGTGTTCAGCGAAAACTGCTCGGAGAACCTGGTAACGGCCAACCATTTCTTCCGGGAGCGCGAGCCGTGGGGGCCTATGCAGGCCTATAACAACGGCCTGGATGATTTATATGGCCTGCTGAATATCAGCGGCGATAGCAACTCGATTATTGCCAACCATATTTCGGAAACTATTGAGAAACAGTACATCACCCCGGCTGGCGCAACGCCGGTGATTATTCGCGTGGTGGAAGGGCAGGGAAACTACATCTCTGATAACCATATCGTCGCCACCACGGAAGTCTCGCAGGTTTCGTCTGCTGCGGCAGGCTCCTGTTATTCGACGCAGGTAAGCGCGCTTCTGGCGCGAGAAGGGCTACAGGCGCTGGACGTCACCACCGTGCAGATAGACCCGTCGTCAAGTCAGAATACCGTGCTGGATTCAGGCAGTGACGGCCAGGTTGTCATGGATAAAACGGCGAACGCGTTCAGGGCTACACCCGTTCCCCTGAGCTAAGCAGCTGGCTCTTATATAGATCTTTGAAACAGTTACTGGCGAGATCGAGAAGGTTCCGTTCACTTTACGTCAGGTGGCATATGTTGCTGCCGAACCGGTGAACGTCCAGAGGGTGTTCGCCGTCACACCCTCTGGGCTCCCGACTCCCGGCAATAAATCGCCACCTGCGGTGGTAAACCTCCATTTTTGGCTCCCTGTCCGGGTCGGTTGCGATTCGTTTATTCGGCACTTTGTGCCGAACCACTTCGTGGCCAACGCAAGCGTTGTTCAAAATGCTTCACTATTTTGTCCGACGATCACAACCTCCAGCCGTTCCCGACGGCTGGACCCGGCCATGAAGCCAAAAATGGAGGCGATTTAAGCCGGACCCAACACCCCCGCTTTAACTTCCATGAATGTCCCATCTCCGGTGTCGCTGTAGGTTTCAAAGCGATGCGTTTTCCGAAGTTATTTCTGACTTAAAGCGACACCCTGTCCCCGGCTTAAATCGCTCCGGTTTTTGCCCTTCAGGCTGGGTCACGTGGTCGGGAACCACGTGAGAGAGCGATCGTCGGGAACGAATCGCGAACGACCCTGCATGTTGGGTAAAAACCGGAGTTTACCGCTTCAGCGGCGATTTATTTGCCGGGCGCCGGGGTCGTCAGGGGGATGGCGTAATCCCCATGACACGTTCACCGTTCGCAACGGTAGCAGAGATAGCCAGACGGTCGGGTGAACGGAATACCCGCAGGTTAACAGATCCCACCTGACGTATGACCGGGGTGAGTTGTGACTAAGAGACAGGAGCTAGGCAGAGGGATATCACGCGGCAGCGGAGGTGCGTGATATCCCGCCCTCAGGTCGACTCTGAGAAAAAATGTGCCAGGCTTTATAGCGATAAAAGCGAGGCATACGCATGGACTCTAGAAAATTTCTCAGAAGCTGGGGCAGTGAATATTCAGACGACGGTAAAGTACGCTTTCGCCTGTGGGCGCCCGGACAGGTGGGCATTAAGCTCAGGCTTGCGGGCGATGAACGAGTGATGAATGACGCCGGGGGAGGCTGGTTTGAGCTGGAGGCTACGGGCGTATCGCCAGGGGCCGGGTACCAGTTCGTACTCGCAGACGGAACGGCGGTGCCGGACCCCGCCTCACGTGCGCAAAAAGCAGACGTTAACGGGCCTTCGCTGGTTGTCGATCCCGGACGCTACGAGTGGAAAAACATTCGGTGGCAGGGCCGTCCCTGGGAGGAAACCGTCGTTTATGAAATGCATTTCGGGACATTCACGCCCGAAGGCACTTTCCAGGCGGCCATAGCAAAACTGCCTTATCTTGCCGGGCTGGGTATCACGATGCTCGAGGTGATGCCCGTGTCGCAGTTTGGCGGCAGCCGGGGCTGGGGCTACGACGGCGTGCTGCTCTACGCGCCGCATTCCGCCTACGGCACGCCGGATGATTTTAAAGCCTTTGTCGATGCTGCCCACGGCCATGGCCTGTCGGTGGTGCTGGACATCGTGCTTAACCATTTCGGCCCCGAAGGTAACTATTTGCCGCTGCTCGCTCCGGCATTTTTCCATCAGGAGCGCATGACGCCCTGGGGGCCAGCCATCGCCTATGACGTTGATGCCGTGCGCCGCTACATCACCGAGGCGCCGCTCTACTGGCTGACGGAATACCGGCTCGACGGCCTGCGGTTTGACGCGATTGACCAGATCAATGACCCGTCCGCCAGGCACGTGCTGACGGAGATAGCCGAACGTATCCGCACCGAAATTCAGCACCGGCCCGTCCATCTGACCACCGAGGACAGCCGCAATGTGATCTTCCTGCATCCCCGTGAAGAAGACGGCTCCGCTCCTTTGTTTACCGCCGAATGGAACGATGACTTCCACAATGCGGTTCACGTTTTTGCTACCGGTGAGAAGCACGCCTATTACGAAGATTTTGCCGAACGCCCGGAGCGCCACGTCGCCCGGACGCTGGCGGAAGGTTTCGCCTATCAGGGCGAGCTGTCGAAGCATGCGGGCGAACCCCGAGGCGTAAAAAGTACCGCTCAGCCCCCGGTGGCCTTCGTCGATTTTATTCAGAATCACGATCAGACCGGCAACCGCGCCCATGGCGAAAGGCTGATTGAGCTGGCCGGAGCCGACCGCACCCGGGTGCTTCTTGCCGCGCTGCTGTGTTCGCCGCATATCCCGCTGCTGTTTATGGGCGAAGAGTATGGCGAAACTAATCCTTTTCTGTTCTTTACCGATTTCCATGGCGAGCTGGCTAAAGCCGTGCGCGAAGGGCGCAGGAAGGAGTTTGCGGGGCACCATGGTCACGATGGCGAAGACATCCCCGATCCGAACGACGAAAAAACTTTTGCCGCCTCGAAGCTCGACTGGCACAAACCGCAAAGCGAGCAGGGCAAACGCTGGCTGGCTCTGACCCAGCAGCTGCTGGCCCTGCGGCAAAAACATATCGTGCCCCTGCTGGCGACGGCGGGCGGCGAAGCGGGAAGGGTACTGAAGACCGCCGAAGGTTTTATCGCGGTCAGCTGGGCATTCCCCGACGGCACGCTGTCGCTGGCCCTGAATATTGGCGATACCCCGCAGCCGCTGCCTGATATGCCCGGCGAGACGCTCTTCGCCTGGCCCCGGCCGTCTGACGATCTTCCGCAAAATTCTTTTATTGTCCGTCTTGCTCAGGGAGAGACAAAACGATGATCCCCACCGCTACCTACCGGCTTCAGTTTCGCAACGGCATGACCTTCTGGCGTGCCGCGGCGCTGGTTCCCTACCTGAAACGGCTCGGCATCAGCCATCTTTACGCCTCGCCGATCTTTACCGCCACCGCCGGATCGACCCACGGCTACGACGTGACCGACGTCAATGAGATTGAGCCGTCCATCGGCGGGCGCGAAGGTTTTGACCGTCTGGCGAAAACCCTGAAAGAGGCCGGAATTGGCCTGATCCTCGATATCGTGCCGAACCATATGGCCTCCTCGCTGGAAAACGCCTGGTGGCGCGATGTGGTTGAGCTTGGCGAAAGTAGCCGCTACGCGCGCCACTTTGACATCGACTGGACGCGGCGTTTAACGCTGCCGTTCCTGGGCGACATGTTTGAAGCGGTGCTGGAAAACGGCGAGCTGGCCGTCGGGCCCGATCCGCAAACCGGCAAGCCCGCCTTCTGCTACTTCGAAAACTGTTTCCCGCTGACCCCCGAAAGCTGGCAGGGCCGCGAGGCGGAAATTTTAACGCTGACGGACAGGGCGGCCATCGCCGAACTGCACGAGCGGCAGCCCTACCGCCTGATGTCCTGGCGGGACGCACCCCGTGAACTGTCGTATCGCCGCTTCTTCGAAGTCACCGGGCTGGTGGGGATGCGCGTGGAGGATAAAACGGTATTCGACGATACCCACCGGCTGATCCTCGATCTGGTCCATTCCGGGGCGGTCGACGGGCTGAGGGTGGACCACGTGGACGGGCTGGCCGACCCGAAAGGCTACCTGGAGAGGCTGCGCCAGGAGGCAGGCCCGGACTGTTATATCACCGTGGAGAAAATTCTCGGCAAGGGCGAGCACCTGCCGCCGGACTGGCCCGTTTCCGGCACCACGGGCTACGAATTTATCGCCTCCCTGTCCGAAGTGCTGGTGGATAACGAGCAGCTCGACGGGCTGCGCAAAGTTTATGAAGCGGTGGTAGGGCAGCCGGTGGATATGCGGGACGAGCTGCGCGATGCCAAACTGCTGATGGTGGAGCGCAACTTTGAAGGCGAGTTCACCCGGCTGCTTAATCTGGCGCAGGGTATTGCGCAAACGCAGGGGGTGGCGCTGGACGAGCAAGCCTTGCGGGATGCGCTGCGTGAGTTGCTCATCGCGTTCCCCGTTTACCGCACCTACGGCACCCCACAGGGGCTGCCGGGGGAAGATTTGAAGCTGTTAACCAGCATCGTTAACAAAGTGCAGGCGAGCGAACACGCCGTCGACAAGCAGGCCCTTGAGTTCCTGACCCGCATTCTGACGGGCGAGGCCGCAAACGATGGGGAGTTCGTGACCCGCTTCCAGCAGCTGACCGGCCCGCTGATGGCGAAGTCAGTTGAAGACACGCTGTTTTTCCGCCAGCACCTGGATCTGGCGCTTAACGAGGTGGGGGCGGAGCCGCTCAAGCACGCCTTCTCCCTCGATCGCTTTCACAAAGAGATGCAAACCCGGCTCGAAAGGCAGCCGGATGGGATCACCAGCACCTCCACGCACGATACAAAACGCGGTGAAGATGCCCGCGCCCGCCTGTATACGCTGACCGAAGCGCCGGACCAGTGGGCCGAATGCGTGGACCGCTGGCGTCAGCTGAACCAGACCAAAGTCGTTTTTCTTAATGACGGCACCGCGCCGCGCGGCGTGGTGACCTGGATGCTGTACCAGGCGCTGGCGGGCGTCTGGCCGACGACTCTCGACGTTCAGGACGAAGCGGCTCTAGAAGCCCTCGAAGCGCGCTTTGTGGGGTTCGTCGAAAAAGCGCTGCGGGAGGCGAAGCTGCGAACCGACTGGGTCGACAGCAACGAAGCCTATGAGAACGCCGTGCTGGACTATGCCCGTTATCTGCTCAGCCCCGCTAATACGGCGTTTTTGGAGGCGTTCAGCGAGGGGCTGCGACCGTTTATGCGTGCGGGCCTGATAAACAGCCTCACCCAGGTGGTGATTAAGCTGGCGGCGCCGGGCGTACCGGATATCTATCAGGGCAGCGAGGGGCTGAACTTCAGCCTGGTCGACCCTGACAACCGGCTTGAACCCGACTTCGCCACGCTGGAGCGGATGCTTGCCGACGATGCCCTGCCGGATTTCAGCAGCGAAGAAAAATGGCTGAGCGGTGAGGTAAAACTGCGGGTCACCGCCCGCCTGCTGCACCTGCGCCAGCAAAAGCCCGCGCTGTTCCGCCGTGGTGATTATCTGCCGCTCCCGGCTGGCGGCAAACGGGCGGATAACGTCATTGCTTTTGCGCGGGCAGACGGCAGCGATGCGCTTATTGTCGTGGCGCCCCGGCTGGCGTTTACCCTCGTCGGCGACGGTCAGCCGCTACCTCCGCCGCAGCTCTGGGCAGAGACGCAAATCCCGCTGCCTGCATCGCTGGCTAACCGCCGCTACCGCGACGTACTTAGCGGACAAGAAATTACTATCGCCGATAGCATCAACCTTAACGCTCTTCATGCCGGTTCGCCTTTGCTGCTGCGGCTGGTTGAAACATCAGAAAGCTAATAATAGTCACCGCAAAAGATAATTTTGTTTGATGAGGAGGGACTCATGTCAAAAGGCAAACCGTTTGAAATCCTCGCCGGAGATAGCCATCAGCTTGGGGCTAACTTCGACGGCGAGGGCGTGAACTTTGCGCTTTTTTCGGCGCATGCGGAGCGGGTAGAGCTCTGCCTGTACGAGCCGGATGGCAGGACGGAGATCGCAAGACTCGACCTGCCGGAATTTACCCATCAGGTCTGGCACGGCTATGTGCCTGGCCTTAGGCCGGGCGCGCTGTATGGCTATCGCGTCTATGGCCCCTACGATCCGCACAACGGCCACAGATTTAATCCAAATAAACTGCTGATCGACCCGTACGCGCGGGACCTGGTGGGCAAGCTCGAATGGAATGACGCCCATTTCGGCTACGAGCTGGGTCACGGGGATAAAGATTTATCCTACGACAGCCGCGACAGCGCGCCTTTTACCCCTAAGTGCCGGGTTATCGATCCCGACGAATTTATCTGGCACGACGAAAACCGCCCGGCCGTGCCCTGGCCGAAAACCATTATTTACGAAACCCACGTCAAAGGCTTTACCCAGCTTAATTCGGCGCTGCCTGAAGCCCTGCGCGGCACCTACGACGGCATGAGCCACAAAGCCACCGTGCAGTACATCAAGAGCCTGGGAGTGACCTCCGTAGAGCTGCTGCCGGTTCACTGGTTCCCGGACGATCAGCATCTGCTGGAGAGGGGGCTGAAGAATTTCTGGGGCTACAATTCCCTCGCTTTCTTTGCGCCCGCCTCGCGCTACTTTGGGCCTCGGGGGATCCAGGGCTTCCGCGACATGGTGAGGGCCTTCCACGACGAGGGCATAGAGGTGATCCTGGACGTGGTCTACAACCACACGGCGGAGGGCAACGAGCTTGGCCCGACGCTGTCGTTTAAAGGCATCGACAATTATTCCTACTACCGCACCATGCCCGACCAGCACCGCTATTACATTAACGATACCGGCACCGGCAACACGGTGAACACTTCCCATCCGCGGGTGCTGCAGATGGTGATGGATTCCCTGCGCTACTGGCGGGATGCGATGCACATCGACGGCTTCCGCTTCGACCTGGGCACTATTCTTGGCCGCGAGCCGGAGGGCTTTGACCAGCGCGGCGGGTTCTTCGATGCTATCACCCAGGATCCGGCGCTATCCCGCATGAAACTTATTGGCGAGCCCTGGGATATCGGCCCCGGCGGCTATCAGGTGGGCGGTTTCCCACCCGGCTGGGCGGAGTGGAACGACCAGTATCGCGATACGGTGCGCGAATACTGGAAGGGGGATAATGTCTCTAATGATTTTGCCGCCCGCCTGCTTGGGTCCGGGGATCTGTACGACCAGCGCGGGCGACGCCCCTGGGCCAGCGTTAACTTTATTACCGCCCACGACGGCTTTACCCTGAACGACCTGGTCTGCTGGAACGAGAAACACAATGAGGCCAACGGCGAGGAGAATGCCGACGGCCACAACGACAACCGCTCCTGCAACTACGGGGCCGAAGGGCCAACGGACGACGAGGCCATCAACAAAGTGCGCGAGCGCCAGCAGCGCAACTTCCTCGCCACATTGTTCTTCTCCCACGGCACGCCGATGCTGCTGGCGGGAGACGAATTTGGGCGCAGCCAGATGGGCAACAACAACGGCTACTGTCAGGACAGCGACATCTCCTGGGTTCACTGGGATAATCTGCCGCCGTCCAGCGAGGCGCTGCGGGAGTTCACCCGTCGTCTGATCGGGCTGCGCAACGAGCAGCCGCTGCTGCGGCGGGACAGCTGGCGCGATGGCTTAATCATCAAATGGTTTAACGCAGGCGGCGGGCTACAGCAGCCGGAACAGTGGGATGAAGGCTCCACGCTCGGCGTTTACATAGGCCGTAAAGATCTGAGAGCGGAAAAGGGTATCTGGCACGACGTGCTGATGCTGTTTAACCCGTTTGAAGGAAACGTGCCGTTCCGCATCCCGCAGTTCGGGGAGGGCGGCTGGGTGCTGGAAATCAGCACGTCCGAGCTGGCCGAGCCGGGCATCGTCATCACCCAGGAGAAAGATTTTGAGCTGGAGGGGCGCAGCATGGCGCTGTTCCGGAGGCCTTAATAAACCTTTCTTGCCTGCTGAGGAAGTTCCAGCGGTACGGCGTAACTCCGGCGAAAGCTTTGAAATGGCTAAAAGCTCATTGCCAGGCCGACGCCGTAGCCGCTGGTATCATCACCAAACATATAGCGCGCCACCAGGCGCGTTCTGGTGATAAAAACAGGATACTTGCTGCTGTCTATCTCCAGCCCTAAGCCAACCGAGCTCAGGCTGTTAAATCCGAGCGCGCCGCGCTGCTGGCCCAGGTATTCGGTATGCGCCCCTTCAAGAACGTAGCGCAGGGGGCTTTTTAACAGCGTCCAGTCAGAGACCGGCGCTCTGCGGCGCAGGTACAGGCCCAGATTCTCTGCCTCCGCATGCCCCTCAACGGCGCGGGAGGTATTGGCAAAAGTTTGCAGCTGCATGCCGGAGTAGCGCAGCTCGATATCGATATCCTGCGGTTTTGAAAAAAGCTCGTAATCAAGCATCAGCGAGCCGCCCAGGCCATAGGCGTTCAGCCTGCCGCCGTCCAGAAAATCATAGTCTGCATTGCTTCGGCGCTCTATCACCCAGGAGCCTATCCGGACATCGCTGGCCATCGTGCCGAGCATCACATTAGCGATAGGGCGCAGGACAAGGTTCCCTCCCCAGCGGTCGCGGTAGATCGGAAAATCCCAGCCGATGCCGCCGGTAGCGGAGAGGCTGTTCCACTTAGTTGGGATGCGCCGCGTTTCCGCCCCGTTGCTGATTACAAACTGCGGGTCGTAGCGGCTATAGCCTAACGCACCCTCCAGGTAAAGCGGGAAGGACTCGCTCAGGGTGGCCCCGCCGCCAAACTGAGTGATGGTGAGCTCGTTAGTTTCGCCGGTGCCGGTGCCGATATTCAGATCGCTGGCGGTAATATCCGGAAAAACCATGTAGCTCATCAGCGTCAGCACGGCATCGGCCCGGTGTTTAATCCGCTCGCCGTCTGCGGCATAGCCCGGCGGGCTCAGGGCAAGTGCCGCCGCCAACAGCATGAAAGATAATGGAAAGGCTGCAATCATAGATTGTCACAGCTCCTGCAAAGGCAGTTTGTGTATTAACTATAGGGGAGGATACGAATAGAGCAGTATTTCGCAAGAAAAGTGACTAACGAAGCGCAGCAGGATGAAACCATTCAAATAGGGAGTTAGCGCCGGAAGGGCTGCCCACTCCCGTCTTCATCCCGACCTTCAGAAAAATGTGTCAGATTTTATAGTGCGATGCCGGACCCAGCCTGACAAAAAAAGTGAGGCAACCTTTAATCACAGAGCGAGCCACGACGTTATTCACTGAAAAATAGAGTATTTCAAAAATGTGGGCGGCAACTGTGACGCTGCGCTTAATTTGTCGTATAAGCAAATTTCCAGCGTTTGTCAGAGGAGAATGTGATGAATAAGGAGTCAGTATTTCGTCAGCTTGAGCAGCGGCTCATCAGGCTACCGCTCACTACAGAAGCGCTGAGTGAATTCAACGCGATGGCGATTGCCAGCAGCCTCAAACAAAAGCGTAGCATCATCAGTCACCATCTCAACAATCTGCACCGGGAACAGCGGGTGATAAAGATCAATGGTCGCCCGGTCCTCTTTTTGCCCGTTGAGGTACTGCGTACCCACCATCATCTTGTGGTGCGGCATCGGGATTATGCCTCGCTGCAGGCGCTGTACGAGGAACGTCAGGATAATCTCGAATTGCTGATTGGCGCTCAGGGAAGCCTGCAGGATGCGCTGCGCCAGTGCAAGGCGGCAATCAGCTACCCCGGCGCCGGGCTGCCCTTGTTGCTTCACGGGCCGACGGGAACGGGAAAGAGCTTTCTCGCTCGCCGCCTCTGGCAGTACGCCATCGAACAGGGGATTTTGTCCTCTGACGCCCCCTTTACCGTCTTCAACTGTGCCGAATATGCCAACAACCCGGAGCTGCTGACGTCAAAGCTATTTGGCCATGCGAGAGGGGCATTTACCGGAGCAGACCGGGCGGTTGCGGGTCTCATAGAGACCAGTGATGGAGGCGTGCTGTTTATCGATGAAGTCCACCGCCTGCCGCCGGAAGGCCAGGAAAAGCTGTTCCACTTTATGGATAACGGCAGCTGGCGACGGCTGGGCGACAGCAGGGAGGAGCTTCGCGCGACGGTGCGGCTGATTTTCGCCTCCACGGAGGATCTGGAAAAACACTTTCTTGCGACTTTTATTCGCCGGATCCCTGTCATCGTCCAGATTCTGCCCGTTGCGGAGCGGGGACAGCACGAGCGGCTGGCGTTTATCCAGCATTTTTTCCGCAGCGAGGCGCAAAGGCTGGACCACGACCTTGCGCTTGACGAAGAAATTATCAGCCTGCTGATGCAAAAAACGCTGGAAGGCAACGTCGGCGGGCTTGAGAATCTGATTCGTAATGTTTGTGCCAGCGCATGGACGTTCGGTCAGCGCGAGGGGGAGGTGCTTGAAGTCAAAGCCGGGCACCTGCCCGATGAGATTGTGTCAGAGAGGCCTTTTACCCTGATGGAATCGCCCAGGCGGGTAATGATTTATCGCGACAGGGGTATCTTTCCGCTGGTTCCTGCGCAGCACCAGGCGTACCGGCGGCTGACAGAAAATATCTGCGGGCTGTGTGAAGAGCTGGACCGGGACGATATCAGCATTCGTATGTTTGAGAAGCTGACCTATCAGAATGTCACGTTCTACCTTGATGCCTTAATGAATAAAGAAAGTACCGTTTCGCACCAGGATAAGCGGCTACGGTTTATTGAAGATGTGGGTAAGGCGCTGGCGGCCAATTACGATCTGGATTTGAACGCCGAATTTGCTTATCTGGCCGGGCGCTACCTGACCAGCCTTCCTCTGACCCCGCGAGAAACGTCAACCGCAGCGCGGCAGGTTATGCTGCGCTGGCTGGAGGACTCTTCGGGATTAGCCCAGCGCATTACCAGGAAGTTACTCTCTGTCGTCGTCAACAAGTACGATCTGCTTATTGATACGCTCGACCAGGTGGCAATTGCCGCCATCGTAAATAATGCCATTGACGCCACCACCCATGGCAAAGTGAAGGCGGTGATTATCGCTCACGGCTACTCTACCGCCAGCAGCATCGCCGGATTATCAAATCGCCTGATCGGCGAGAAAATATACCAGGCGATGGACATGCCAATGGAGGTCGCTTTCAGTGACGTCAGCCGATCGATTGTCGACTATCTGAAGCACACCGATACCCAGGCCGGGGTGATGGTGCTGATAGATATGGGATACAGTAAAGAGATTGCCGATGCCCTGCTGGGAGTGATTCAGGGGCCGCTGGTGGTGGTGAACAATGTGACAATCCGTCTGGCACTGAATATTGCCAGCGAAATCGTGGCGCAAAAAAGTATTGAACAGATCGCCGAGGAGATCGTCCCGCTTAATCAGTCAAGCTGGGACCTGTACTGGCCCGAGAAGAAAAAGAAACGCGTGCTGTTGGTTTCCTGCATTACCGGTATCGGAACAGCCTTTAAGTTCAAGACGCTGATGGAAAAAAGCCAGCTGACCGACTTTGACATCCATATCATCGCCTGCGAATACATCCGGCTCAAGAGCAGCCAGATGGCGGCATCTCTGCTCAATCAGTATGAGGTGATAGCCGTGGTCGGGACAGACGATCCCCAGCTTGCGGGCGTCCCCTGGGTGGGCATTGAAGAGCTGCTTGGCGAAAAGGGCTACGCACATCTAACGCAGCTATTGAGTGATTATCTTAATAATAAGCAAATCGAGCTGATTAATAAAAATATGGTGCGTGAATTCTCTTTGCATAACGTTGTTAATTCGCTCACGATCCTTAATGCCGCGAAAACCATGGGGCATATTGAAACGATTATTGCCGAGTGGCAAAACACGCTGGGCTTTACTTTTAATAATAATTTAACGCTTGGTTTATATGTTCACTTAAGCTGCATGATTGAAAGGTTAGTGATGCGCAATGAGATTACGCATTATAAGAACCTCGCCGAGTTTAACAGCCAGCACGGTAAATTTATTACGATGGTTAACCACTCTTTTCAGCAGCTCAAGAATTTATATAATGTTGCGTTACCGGTTGCCGAGATTGGCTATATTCACGATATATTTGAATTAAGAATTGAGGCATTTGACTGGTAGCCTCCCGGGCAGATATTTGCACTGCCCGGGAGGGCAAACGACTAGTATTCAACTTTCCACATATAGCGACGGGTAGTCAGGGGGTGGTTGCGGGCAGTCGCCAGCGCCAGGTTATAGACATCCAGCACGCAGTTATGCAGCAGGCCGCAAAAATACTCTTTAACGCTCGCGGGCAGGGCGGCAATATCCAGTTTTTCAACATCGATGCACTGCAGCTTGCCCTGATAACGTTCGATAAAACGAATAGCCCGTTCGTCGAGCGGGCGAGTGCGTCCCGCGCTTTGCAGCAGAATATACGGCGTACCCGGTTCGGTAATCTCGAACGGACCATGGAAATATTCACCGCTGTGAATGCTGGCGGAATGGATCCACTGCATCTCAAGGAGAATACAGATGGATTCCTGATGAGCCGCCCCGTAAGAGGGGCCGGACCCCATCATGTAGATGACCTTTTCATCTTTCCATTGTTCGGCAAAGCGCAGCGCATCCTCTTTTACCTGCTGCTGGGCATGGCTGACGACGCCTGCGAATTGACTGAAGGCGCTAATCATTGCGTCGTAGCAGGCGTAACCCTCGGTTTGCTTAAGGATCTCAACGGCCAGCCAGAGGCTGTAGGCCGCTTTTTGCTGCGCCGGATCGACCTTTTCCGGGTATCTGGCCCACTGATAATTAATCGTGTAATCACTGTATTTGCACAGCGGCGTGTCAGGCGTATACACCAGCCCAATAGTCGCAGCACCTTTCTGCTGGGCAACACGGGCAGCTTCCACGGTTTCTGCGGTATTTCCTTGCTGAGATGCCAGTATCACCACGCTGTTTTTACCGACGGCTCCAGGCGTGGCGTGAACAAACTCATTGCTGGTCATATACCCGACTGCAAGATGATTCGCCTCGCAGTCCAGAAAATATTTACCCGGCCAGAATCCTGTCAGCGAGCCGCCGCAGCCGACAAACCAGACGCGTTCAATTTTTTGTTTTGTTAAAATATCAGCAATAATTTTATTAACGGTATCATGAGCGACAGACATTTTATTCTCCTTGGGATATAGGGCACCCTCCGCAGAGGGGCGGATGAAATATTATTAATGCTAATTACACTCCTAGCTTGCTTTGCATTTTCTGATGAAAGAAAGGATCTTTTGGCGTTGCCGGGTCAATGCCTTTTAATTCCGGTAGCGTGGCGCACAGCATTTGCAGAGGGATGATATATTCAAAAACAGCGAAATCTTCATCATTAATAAAAGGGACGCTCAGGTTCAGAGCATTATTTTCCACCTGCGGTCCGATGCGGTAAATATGTTTGGTCCAGCCGCCTAATATTTCTGCCAGCCTTGCTTCTCGCTCATCCTGCCACGGAGAGAGCATGATGAGGGTAGCGTTCTCGTTGAATGCATTATAAACACCATGAATAAACTCCTCGAATTCGTAGCCGGACACCGGGCAGCGAAATGTCTCCAGCATTTTCAGTGCCCCTTCCTGCACGGTTCCGAAAAGCGTGTACGGCCCGACCAGCCGGATATCCGCGCTTTGCAACAGCGGACGGGCTTTTGTCATGGCCCATTCACCGGCAGCGTTAATCAGTTCGGGGAGGTGGCGGAATGTTTCTTCCATACGGGCCAGCAACTGTTGATGTTCATCTGCGGTAAGTCCCTGCTGCTGGGCAAGGGCGAGCGCCAGCAGCATGAGGTTGAGCACGGTACAGTGGTAACCTTTCGTTTTTGCACCCGCCTTTTCTTCACCGCAGGGCACGGTCAGAACGAAATCCGCTGCCCGGTCGATGACCGCTGGGGCAACGCCAGCCATAGATGCCGTGAGATGACCAGCTTTACGCGCGCGATTCATGGCCTCAAGGGTGGACAGGCTTCCGCCACCCTGTGAAATACCGATAACCAGCGCCTTGCTGCCGAGAGCGAGCGCAGCGTCATTAAGCAAGAAGGGCCAGTAAACATCCACCGGCATACCGCACCAGCGCTGCATAAAGGGCCGGGCGGTCAGGGCTGCGTGGTAAGACGTTCCTGAGCCGGTGAGAATGATTCGGGCTACCCCCGCCTCCGGCAGCGCCTGCGCGATTTGCCGGAGATCGTCCCGCGTCTGCGTCAGCATCGCCAGCAGGCGGGAAGGCGTGTCGTCAATATAGTCTTTAACCAGCATATTCATTACCTCTCGTCAAAGCAGGCCCAGCGCGCTGGCAACCATGCCAAACACCACCGTACCTAACAGGATCCAGTTAATGTTCACCCCTCTACGGATGAGCCTGAACATCCCAAAGGTGAAGAGAAGGGGCAGGAAAGAAGGGAGGATTTTGTCGATGAAATCCTGAACTTTCATGGTGGTCTGCCCGGTAGTAAAACTCAGCGGCGTGGAGATATCGATCATGCTGGCCGTCATCGCGCCCACGACCATAAGCCCAACAATCGACGCTATATAGGTGACTTTATCCATCAGGCCGCTCTGGTAGATACGCATCAGCCAGGTTGTCCCCGCACGGTACCCCAGCTTCAGGCCATACCAGCGGCAGAGAATATGCGGCAGGTTGTAGACAAACAGCGCGAGGATTGGCCCAAGAATGCTGCCCTGCTGGGCAAAGTAGATCCCCATGCCGGCGGCAATCACCTTCAGCGATCCCCAGAAGATGGAGTCACCGATACCGGCAAGCGGCCCCATCAGGCTGGTTTTGATGGCATTGATAGACTCTTCGTTAAATTCCGGGTTGCGCTGGTTCTCTTCTTCCATGGCTATGGACAGGCCAAACATAAACGTCGAGAGATGTGGCGTAGTGTTAAACAGCACCAGGTGGCGCTGCAAAGCGCGTCCTAACTCATTCGGATCCTGATAGATACGTTTTAGCGCGGGCGTCATGGCGTAGGCATAGCCCATGTGCTGCTGCCGCTCATAGTTCCACGAGCCTTGCAGGGTAAATGAACGCCAGAAAACGCTACGTAAATCACGAGGAGTGACTCTGTCGTGAGCTTCGCTTTGCGCCTGCGCTTTCGGGCCGTCAGCCAGGGTTTGCGTCATTTCGCTCATTGCTAACTCTCCTGTTGGTTAAGGTTAATAAACTGGCTAATGATGAAGGCCAGCACGACGGCAAACAGGGCTATGGCGATAATATCCAGTCTGGTGTAGGCCGCTATCAGGAAACCCAGCCCCAGGTACGGCATCAGCTTTTTGCTGAGCATCATGCTTATTAACAGGGCAAATCCGAGCGCGGGTAGAATTTTACTGGCAACAATCAGGCCGTTTGTGATCACCGGAGGAATGGCCTCAAGGAACCAGTTCACGGCGGAAGAACCGAGCAGAATGGCGAAAAACACCGGTAAAAAACCGTTAAGGAAATACAGCGCCGTCGGGCCGCCAAGGTGCATCAGCGCCACCATCCGGGTATGCCCTTTGGCCGCGTAACGATCGGCCATGTGACCAAAGCGGGCGTTGAGAATACGCACCAGAATACCCAGCGTCTGTGCCAGCATGGAGACCGGAATAGCTATGGTCAGCGCGGCTTCCGGTCCTCGCCCGGACATAATTGAAAACGCCGTCGCCAGCACTGAGCCGGTGACGATATCCGGTGGGTGGGCGGCACCGATGGCGACATTGCCCAAAAAAATAAGCTCGAGCGTTGCGCCGATTAAAATACCTTCCTGTAGATTTCCGCAAACCAGGCCGGTTAGGGTACACATCACCAGCGGACGGTCGATCATCGATACGCCAAGTAAACGCCCGTCAAGGATGCCCAGCGCGGCTATCAGGCCGAGTAACGTTGCCGTGAGCAACATAGTGACCTCCTGTATCAGAGTTTATCGTTAAGCAGTTCAACGGAATGCGCAGGGACCTGACGCATTTCCAGACGGATCCCTTTCTCTTTCAGCGCCTTGCTGTCAGCAATTTCTTCCGCATTAAGATAGATTGCCTTGCCGAACTGCGTGGCTCCCTCCTTCTGGGGAAGGCCGCCGTAGTTGATTGCGCTGATGCCGGAGACTTTCCCAACCAGGGCAAGGGTCTCAGCCGTATTCCCCAGCACCACCATCACTTTTTTATTGTCCAGCCTGCCGCCGTTCAGTTTCTCGGCAGCCTGCTCGACGGTGCTGATATCCAGCGTTACGCCGGCCGGTTTTGCCAGGTTTAACGACATAGTCAGAAAGGCGTCGCCGGCGGCTTTATCATTGGCAACGATGATATGGTCTATATCCAGCGCACGGGTCCAGGCGAAGACCACCTGGCCGTGCAGCAGGCGGTAATCAATGCGCACTAATTTGATCATGTGATTCTCTCCATTAGTCAGAAGATTGTTGTTTTATCAATGCGTTGATGAAAACTATCGATTCCCGGGCCGCATGGGTGGCATAAACAACCGCGGCTTCCGTGCTTTCCTCTTCGCAGAGTAAAAATTCCAGAAGCAGGGTCAGATTGACGCCCGCCACAACGTATACGTTGCGGTGGTGCATCAGCGCCCTGGTGGCACAGTTGTTTACGCTGCCGCCCAGCAGATCGGTAAACACCACGACCTCTTCGCCATTGGCCTCAGCGATAAGCTGTTCAAGCGTCCGGTCAAGCTGTTCCGTGGTGGTGATATCATCGCCGTAGGCGCAGACCGGCCTGATGCCGTGTTCGTCACCTATCAGCAGCGATAAACTGTCAACCAGGCCACGCGCGAACTGGCCGTGGCTGGCTACATAGACATGGCGCACTCGTTTCCCCTTAACTCCAGCTAGTCTTATCCAGTGAAGCAAAGGGTGTGCCATATTTAAAAGGTTTTGTTTATCAGTGAATTAGATTTAAAGGTTCACACTGGCCATGAGAAATATTGGCAGTTTGTTACCTGGTAAAGGCTTAAGCTGGCAGATGGTATAAGAGGTTCTACGTGGGTACGGCTACACTGAGCTGGAAGTAGTGGCATCCGCGTAATTAAAAATGCCGCATTGAAGTCGAGATGGATTTCGTAAGTAATTGATAAAACAGGAAGAAGAGGGGATTTCTATTGAAAGTAAGTGATAAGTTATTGCGGATGGGCTAAATGATGAGGGTAAACGGGAACTAAGGGTTTTAATCGAGGCGGTAAAGCTGTTTGCAATGTTCATCATGG
>NZ_JBBYHZ010000002.1:137304-740288 GCF_038405435.1 Dryocola clanedunensis
ATGGTGCGTCCGAGTGGACTCGAACCACCGACCCCCACCATGTCAAGGTGGTGCTCTAACCAACTGAGCTACGGACGCACTGTATGAAATTTTAAATGGTGCGTCCGAGTGGACTCGAACCACCGACCCCCACCATGTCAAGGTGGTGCTCTAACCAACTGAGCTACGGACGCATCATGTTGTCTGGCGACAACGGGGACGAATATTAGCGGCAGCTCCCGCTGCTTGCAAGCTGAAATCCTTCATTTTCTGCAAGATTTCATCCGATTGCTGAGCAACTGCGCAGTACGTCGAAAAAATAGCCGCCCGGCGGGTAAACATCATCCATTGTTAACGGCTGCTGTGTCGGATGGCACTGCGCTTATCCGACCTACGAATATTATTCAAAAGCCACGACAAAGCTGGCTGACGGATTTTTATCGCGCCGCGCGCTGCAAAATAGTGATGGACGGCTGACGCTGTAGCCAGCGCATGCGCAGCATCATCATGATTGCCGCCGAGGTCAGGCCAATAATAAAGCCCATCCAGAAGCCTGCCGGCCCCATTCTGTCCACCACCAGGTCGGTCAGCCCCAGAATATAGCCGCTCGGCAGCCCCAGCACCCAGTAGGCGATAAAGGTGATGAAGAAGATCGAGCGGGTGTCTTTATAGCCGCGCAGCACGCCGCTGCCGACGACCTGAATGGAGTCGGATATCTGATAGACCGCCGCCAGCAGCATCAGCTGGGCTGCCAGAGCCACGACCTCCGGATTGTCGTTGTAGAGCAGGGCGATATGTTCGCGCAGCGTGACGGTAAACAGCGCCGTGCAGACGGCCATGCACACCCCAACGCCAATACCTGTGCGGGCAGCCGTTTGCGCGTCCAGCGTTGACCCCTGGCCAAGGCGGAAGCCGACGCGGATAGTCACCGCCGCCGCCAGCGACATTGGCAGAACGAACATCAGCGAGCTGAAGTTCAGGGCTATCTGGTGTCCGGCCACGTCCACAATCCCCAGCGGGGAAACCAGCAGCGCCACTACGGCAAACAGCGTCACCTCAAAGAACAGCGCCAGCGCAATCGGCAGGCCAAGCTGGGTCAGACGTTTCAGCACCTGCCAGTCCGGCGCGCTGAATCCGGCAGGGTTGCGGATATCGCGCATGGAGCGCGCGCGACGCACATAAGAGATCATGCTGAAGAACATGACCCAGTAAACCGCCGCCGTCGCCACGCCGCAGCCTACGCCGCCCAGTTCAGGCATGCCGAAGTGGCCGTAGATAAAAATGTAGTTAACCGGAATATTGACCAGCAGGCCGATAAAGCCCATCACCATGCTCGGCTTGGTTTTCGCCAGGCCCTCGCACTGGTTGCGCGCCACCTGGAAGAACAGGTAGCCGGGCGCACCCCACAGCAGGGCGCGCAGGTAGCCCACGGCTTTTTCTGCCAGCAGCGGATCCATGTTTTTCATCGAGCTAATAATGTAGCCCGCGTTCCACAGGACAAACATGATCAGCACGGAGACGATCCCCGCCAGCCAGAACCCCTGGCGAACCTGGTGCGCGATGCGTTCGCGTCGGCCCGAGCCGTTTAGCTGGGCCACGACCGGCGTTAACGCCAGCAGCAGGCCATGGCCAAAGAGAATGGCAGGCAGCCAGATGGAGGTGCCGATGGCCACCGCGGCCATATCGGTGGCGCTGTAGCCCCCGGCCATCACGGTATCGACGAAACCCATTGCCGTCTGGGCGACCGAGGCGAGGATTACGGGTATCGCCAGCGCTAAAAGCTGGCGGGCCTCAACAAAATACTTATCCATTAATACACCTGATTATTATTAGTTATTGGAGACACTAAGACGCCGCCGTAAATGGCAGCAAAAAGAAATATGCAGGGGGAAGAACCAGACTATTGTAGCGACAGATAATTAAATCGCCAGACAAATCATGGTAGGGCAGTGATGATGACTGGCAAGCTTTTTTTCCAACTGTTATTGTGCTGTTCACGGATGCAGGCCTCCCTGAAACGGGCGGGCGCTGCCACTTATTGACTTGCCGGAGTTTAAGGATGTTTACAGGAATTGTGCAGGGCACCGCGGCCCTGGTCTCCATCGAAGAAAAGCCCAATTTCCGCACCCACGTTATCGAGATGCCAGAAGAGATGCTGCCTGGCCTTGAGACGGGCGCGTCCGTAGCCCATAACGGCTGCTGTCTGACCGTCACGGAAATCAACGGCAGCCGCGTGAGCTTCGATCTGATGAAAGAGACGCTGCGCATCACCAATCTGGGTGAGCTGGCGGTTGGCGACGTCGTCAACGTCGAGCGCGCGGCGAAATTCAACGATGAAATCGGCGGCCATTTGATGTCCGGTCACATTATGACCACGGCCGAGGTGGCGAAGATTTTAACCTCGGAAAATAACCGTCAAATCTGGTTCAAAATTCAGGACAAGAGCCTGATGAAATATATCCTGCACAAAGGGTATATCGGCATTGACGGTATAAGCCTGACGGTTGGTGAAGTAACGGCGACCCGCTTCTGCGTGCATTTAATCCCCGAAACGCTGCAGCGAACGACCCTGGGCAGCAAAAAGCTGGGCAACCGTATTAATATTGAAATTGATCCGCAGACCCAGGCGATTGTGGATACGGTTGAGCGAGTGCTGGCGCAGCGAGAGGCAACGCTGGCAGCAGTATTAACGAAAGAATAAGAACGTGCGGCGGGTTCGCAGCGACCCGCCGCCGCTTAAGCGATCAGCAGGCTTCCGCGCACCAGATCGCTGCTATGGCGATCCCCCAGCAGTAACTCCACCGCCCGACGGGCAATGTTTTCCAGCGGGTACTCAATGGCCGGAATGGCGTTTGTGCCGGGCAGGCGGGTTGACCCATCCAGGCTGAATACCATCACTTTTTCCGGTACGTGCAGCTGATACTGGTTGAGCATCATCACGGCTTCCTGCGCCTGGCTGTCGTCGGTGACCAGCAGGGCGGAGAACTTCACGCTGCTGTTGATAAGCTTTTGCAGGGCAATGCGTAAAGAAGGCTCATTTTCGATAACCAGCTGGCGGTTAAACGGCACCACGTAGTTGTGCAGCGCCTGGCGGTAGCCTTCAATCGTCTGCGTCGCCGCATCGCCGCCCGCAAAGTTGATTAGCGCAATATGCCGACGCTGCTGGGAACAGAGATAGTGCACGGCGGTTTCGACGGCGAAAACCCGGTCGCACTGGACGCTGCTGGCGGTGGAAGGGCTGAGGCAGTCGATCAGCACTATGTCATCCGCAAGCTCGGGCAGAGGGAAACGTGCGCCCACCACCACCAGGGCATCACACATGCCGTGGGACAGCTCCGCCACCGCGTGTAGCAGGCTGTCCGCATCGTTAGCGAAGCGCAGCAGCAGGTGCTTGCGGTGGGCTTTTAGCTGCTTTTCCAGCGCCTGCAAATAGCCGGTAGACTGCTGGATATGCTCGGTGGCGCAAATTACCCCGATGCAGTTTGTTGACTGGCTGCTCAGGGACTGGGCAATGGCGTTTGGCGTGTAGTTGAGGATTTCCGCCGCGCGCAGCACCGCCTGGCGGCTCTCTTCTTTCACGCCGCGGCTGCCGCTCAGCACCCGGGAAACGGTGGCTTTGGATACCTGCGCGAGTCGCGCTACATCATTGATATTCGACATGCTTGTTTCCTGCCCAGCTAAAGGCGGGCCATCGTGGCCCGCATGATTTTTTAACCCCGGTCGTCAAAACCGTTTTTTGCTGCCGTTTCCCTGAACCACTCGCCGCTCTTCTTGATGGTGCGCTTCTGGGTTGCCAGATCCAGCGACACGAAGCCATAGCGGTTTTTGTAGGCGTTACACCAGGACCAGTTATCGATAAACGTCCACATATGGTATCCGAGGCAGTTGCTGCCCTCGCTGATGCCTTTGTGCAGCCACTTCAGGTGGTCGCTGACGAAATCGATGCGGTAATCATCCTGAATCTGCCCGTTTTCGTCAAAGCGTTGTTCATGCTCTACGCCCATGCCGTTCTCGGAGATATAGCAGCGCGGGTTGCTATAGTTTTCACGCAGGTTGGTCAGAATGTCGTAGATGCCCTGCTCATAGATTTCCCAGCCGCGGTACGGGTTCATTTTGCGGCCCGGCATTTCATAGGACTCGAAGAACCACTCCGGCATAAACGGGCTGTCGGGATTGACCAGCGAGTCGCGGCACTTGATACGGCGCGGCTGATAGTAGTTGATACCGAGCAGGTCGACAACGCCCGCGGCGAGTAATGCTTTATCCTCCGGCTCGCAGGCCGGAAGCTGGCCATGCTCTTTCAGCAGCGCAACCAGCTCCTGCGGATATTCACCGCGCAGCGCCGGGTCAAGGAAGCTGCGGTTGAACATCAGGTCCGCAATATTCGCAGCCTTTACGTCCGCCGGATTTTGCGAACGAGGGTAGGACGGCGTCAGGTTCAGAATGATGCCGATTTCGCCGCCGTCGTTGCGCTCGTGGTATGCCTTAACCGCCAGCGAGTGTGCCAGCATGGTGTGATAAGCAACGGTAGCCGCACGTTTGAAATCGACCACGTTAGGATAGTGGAAGTCATACAGGTAACCGCCTTCCACAGGCACAACCGGCTCGTTGAAGGTGAACCAGTGCTTCACCCGATCGCCAAACAGCTCGAAGCAGGTCTTCGCGTATTCGCCATACGCCGTGACAACGTCACGATTTTCCCAGCCGCCCAGCTCCTGCATCACCATCGGCATATCAAAATGGAAGAGGTTGATAAACGGCGTGATGCCCTGGGCATGCAGCTCGTCGAAAATCTGGTTGTAAAACTTCACGGCCTCCTGGTTTACTTCGCCCCGGCCCTGCGGGATCAGGCGCGCCCAGGAAATAGAAGTGCGGAAGGTATTGTGGTTCAGCTCTTTGAGCAGCGCGATATCCTGTTTCCAGTTCTGATAAAACGTGGAGGTGTCCGCCGGGCCTACGCCGTTGTGGAAGCGCGTTGGCTGCTCCGCAAACCATCGATCCCAGATGGTTTCCGATTTGCCAAAGTTAAGCGTTTCGCCTTCGGTCTGCGGCGCGGAGCTGGCACTGCCCCACCAGAAATTATCAGGAAATGCATATTTCATTACTTCTTCCTCTTTGGACGTGCCTGCCAGACCGGCAGGCAATAAATGTTCAGTTGACGGTAACCGGGTTTTCTTCTTCCTGCGCGCCACGCTCTTCGTCCTGCTTCAGCAGGGTGCGCTCGTAGGCCTTCAGGAAGGGGTAATACATCACAGCCGACATCACCATACAAATCAGGCACATGATTACGGGACTTACCGCCCAGTTTGCGGCCCATGAAGCCCCGATTGGCGCGGGCGTCGTCCACGGCGTCAGTGAAACGACCTGAGCAATCCAGCCTAGTTTGGTAGCGATATACGCAAGCGTGGCGTTAATCATCGGCACCAGGGTGAACGGCAGGAAAAACACCGGGTTCATGATGATGGGCGTCCCGAACAGAATAGGCTCGTTGATGTTAAAGAAGCTTGGCACGACGCCCATTTTGCCGATGGTGCGCAGATGCACGGCGCGGCTGCGGAGCAGCAGGAAGGCCAGCGGCAGCGTCGACCCCACGCCGCCAATCAGCAGATAGTGGTCCCAGAAGCCCTGCAGATAGATATGCGGCAGCGCTTCGCCCGCGGCCAGCGCGGTCTGGTTAGCCGAAAGGTTTGCCATCCAGAACGGGTTCATTATGCCGGTGACAATCAGCGCGCCGTGTATTCCGGCAAACCACAGGATCTGGCAGATAAACACCGAGATAAGGATCGCGGGCAGCGAGTCGGAGGCCGAAACCAGCGGGGCGAGCAGGTGCATTATTGCCTCGGGCAGAATCATGCCCGTTGTGGCTTCTATCAGCAGGTTGAGCGGATGCAGCGTAAAGACAATCACCACTACGGGGATGAGGATTTCAAACGAGCGCGCAACGCCGGTGGGCACCTCTTTTGGCAGCCGAATCGTAATGTTGTGGCGCTTGAGGAACGAATACATTTCGCTGGCGTAAATCGCGGTGATCAGGGCGGTGAAAATGCCCTGGCCGGAGAAATACTGCGTCGAGATATGGCCATCTTGATACGGTGCTGCGACCAGCAGAAACGCCATAAAAGCCAGCAGCCCGGTCATGATCGGATCGAGCTGGTAATGCTTGCCGAGGCTTGCGCCAATGCCGACGGAAATAAAAAACGTCATCACCCCCATGCTGAGATTGAACGGCAGCATCAGCTGATCGCGGTACTTCAGCGAAAAGTTAAGCCAGCCGCGGGCAAAACTCCAGCTGCTGTCGGGGGAAAAGGGAGGGAAGATAAAAACTAACAGGAATGAACCGATAATCATAAACGGCAGGGCGGCAATAAAGCCGTCGCGGATGGCGATGACGTGGCGCTGAGAGCCCATGGTCCCCGCCAGCGGGGTCACTTTTTGCTCAATCACATTGACCATTTTTTGGTACATGCTCATGGCGGTATCCTTGCTTGTTTCACGGTAAGTGGGTCTATTGTGAAACACAACGGAAACCGGTTTCCACTCGGGATATTCATAACTGTTAACGGGATCAAACTCACAGAATTTTACGGCGATAAAACGTGATGGTTATCACGAATTGTTAAGAAGTTGCTGCAAAATAGCGGCAGGCGTTAACCCCGGACAGCGCCGGGGCTAACGTGATTAGTGCGGCACCCGCAGCCCGTTCTCAATACCGCGGCTGAAGACCACCTGCCACAGCTGAATATCCCTTGCCCGGAAGGCTCCGGCGCAAGCGTTGAGATAGTAGCTGAACATGCGTTTGAAGCGTTCAGAATAGTTATCGGCAATCTCCGGCCAGCTGGCGTGGAAGCGTTCGTGCCACGCCATCAGCGTTTTATCGTAGTCCGCGCCGAAGTTGTGCCAGTCTTCCATGACGAAATGGCTTTCGCTCGCCTCGGCAATCTGGCGCACGGAGGGCAGGCAGCCGTTCGGGAAGATGTATTTATCAATCCACGGGTCCACATTGTTATCGGTTTTATTCGAGCCGATGGTGTGCAGCAGGAAAATACCGTCCGGCTTCAGGTTGCGGTCCACAACGTTGAAATAGGTGGCGTAGTTTTTTGGCCCGACGTGTTCAAACATGCCCACCGAGACGATTCGGTCGAACTGCTCGTTCAGGTCGCGGTAGTCCTGAAGCAGGATAGTCACGTCCAGCCCGGCGCAGCGGTCCTGGGCCATTTTCTGCTGCTCGGCCGAAATGGTGACGCCGTGTACTTTTACGCCGTAGTGACGCGCGGCGTACTCCGCAAGCCCACCCCAGCCGCAGCCGATATCAAGCAGGGTCATCCCCGGCTCCATATGCAGCTTGTCGCAGATCATTTTGAGCTTGGCGTCCTGCGCTTCGCTGAGGGTAGTAGCTTCTTTCCAGTAGCCGCAGGAGTACTGCATATGCTCGTCAAGCATGCGGCTGAACAGGTCGTTACCAAGATCGTAATGCTCTTTGCCGACTATCCAGGCGCGTTTTTTACTTTGCAGATTAACGAGGCGGGCGGCAGCAATGCGAAGGGTGTCTTTAATATGGTGCGGGAGCTGATGCTCCAGACCGGCACGAATGACCTTGCTGAAAAAGGCATCCAGGCGTTCGCAGTCCCACCAGCCGTCCATAAAGCTTTCACCCAGACCGAGTGATCCTTCCTGCAGGACGCGTTTAAAAAAATCGGGATGTTTTACCTGAATATCAAAGGGATGGGGACCGTTAACGGTGATCCCTGCCCGGGTAAGCATTTCGTTCGCGATACGATACCATTCGTTATCTCGTATGCTGACTTCTTCTATACACGATGAACTCATAGCTTCTCCAACACCTTCTGTGCGAGGAACCTTAAAACAGCGTAGACGCTATTTCGGGTATGTGAGAAATCTCACGGAAAAATCCGCGTGCCTGATATCCGACGTAGGAAAGAGAAAGGGGCAAGAGCCCGCAAAAACTAAAGAGAAAACAAATAAAAAAACGGGAGCACAAGGGCTCCCGTTACACATTCTTTATAGTGGTACTCATCGAGCCGTTTTGAGTATAAGCCTGAAAATCAGATGATTCAACGCTTTATCGTTAGCAAGCTAATAACCTGATTTCAACATTATCCCCCAGGTTACCTTACGAATGCTGATGCGCCTCTTTGGTCTCCCAGGCTTCGGCACCTTTGCGACGCTGCATCAGGTAGCCCAGCATTGCCAGCACGACGGTCGTCAGCATGACGCTTGTGGTGGTCAGCAGCGCGCTGGAAACCAGCCAGGAGACCATCAGGCTTGCAAAGAAGCACAGGCCAAGCTGCAGGGTGTTCTGCAGCGCGGCGGCTTTACCGGTTGCCTGCGGGAACGGCAGCAGGGCAGAAGCAACCACAATCGGGTAAATCGCGCCGTTAGCCATCGCCATAACACAGAATGGAATCAGCAGCAGCGTCAGGTTGGCATGACCGCTGGCCGCCACGCCCCAGGTGCCGAAAATGCTCAGGGTATAAAGGGCCAGCAGCCACGGCAGCATCTGCTTACCGCTCCATTTTTGCAGCGCGCTGCGGCAGCCGTAGCCGCCCACCAGAAACGCGATGGTCTGCGGCATATAGCTCAGGCCGATAGCTGAAGGGCTGTAGCCCATATCGTTGAGAATAAACGGTGAGCCGGTCAGCCACGCAAAGAAGCTTGCGGAGCAGGCCGCGTAAATCAGCACGTTACCGCTGTAAACGCGCGAGCGCAGCAGCGACATAAAGCTCACTTTGTTCTCTTCGGTTTGCGGATGGTGCTGGGTGCGCGGCTTGAGGCGCAGCGTGGGGATCATCAGCAGCAGCGTAATGGCAAACAGCGTGGCGAAGATAGCCTGCCATTCGAAATGGTTAAGGATCCAGCTGCCCAGCAGCGGAGCCAGCGCCGGAGAAAGGCCGACCAGCGGCATAATAGTGGCGAAAATACGGTTTGCGCGGCTGGCGGGATAGTAGTCCGTCACCAGCGCCTGCCAGCTTACCGCCGCAGAGCAGACGCCCACGGCCTGAATAAAGCGCAGCACCAGCAGCGCCGTTGCGCTCTCCACCCACAGCATGCCCAGGCAGCTGACGGCGAAAATGCTCAGGCCAGCCAGCAGGACGGGTTTGCGTCCGAAGCGGTCGGACATGGGGCCCCACATCAGCTGCGCGAAGGCAAAGCCGGCTAAAAACAGGCTAAGGCTGGCGCTGACCGCGGAGGCCTCGGTGTTCAGATCCTGCTGGATGGCGGCAAAAGCAGGTAAATACATGTCGGTGGCAAGGA
Organism: Dryocola clanedunensis; assembly: GCF_038405435.1. Lineage (GTDB taxonomy): Bacteria > Pseudomonadota > Gammaproteobacteria > Enterobacterales > Enterobacteriaceae > Dryocola > Dryocola clanedunensis_A. Next base: position 146,557 of record NZ_JBBYHZ010000002.1, read on the forward strand.
AACCCAGCACGCTCAGACCGGCGAGCCAGATAAGAAATCCTTTTGATGGTTGCATAGTTATCTCTTGAATTATTTGCAGGTAATCAGCGCCCGGAGTGTACGGAGTGCAAACTGGCTTGTGAAACGCTAATATTTGTAGATTGCATTCAAATATTTTGCAGGCAGAAATTATGTGGTCTGAATATTCTCTCGAAGTCATCGATGCGGTGGCGCGCAACGGCAGCTTCAGCGGGGCGGCACAGGAGCTCCACCGCGTTCCGTCTGCTATCAGCTATACGGTGCGCCAGCTTGAGGAATGGCTGGCGGTACCGCTGTTCGAACGCCGCCATCGCGATGTGGAACTGACCCCAGCTGGCGCCTTTTTTTTGAAAGAAGGCCGTTCTGTTATCAAAAAAATGATGACGACGCGGCAGCAGTGCCAGCAGATCGCTAACGGATGGCGAGGGCACCTGGCTATCGCGGTGGATAACATCGTGAAGCCTGAAAGAACGCGGCAGCTGGTGCTCGATTTTTATCGTCACTTTCCGGATATCGAACTGCGTATTTTCCAGGAGGTCTTCAACGGCGTGTGGGACGCGCTGGCCGACGGGCGCGTGGAAGTGGCTATTGGCGCCACGCAGGCTATTCCCGTTGGGGGACGCTATGCGTTCCGGGATATGGGCACGCTCAACTGGCGCTGCGTGGTGGCCGCCAGCCATCCGTTAGCACAGCGGGAGGGGGCGCTGAGCGATGAAGATCTGCGCGCATGGCCGTCGCTGGTGCTGGAGGATACCTCGCGTTCGCTGCCCAAACGCATAACGTGGCTGCTGGATAACCAGCATCGCGTGGTGGTGCCGGACTGGCAGTCCGGCTCCGATTGCCTCAGCGCCGGGCTGTGCATCGGCATGGTGCCATCGCATATCGCAAAACCGTGGCTGGAAACCGGCGAATGGCAGGAGCTTGAGCTGGAGAATCCTTTCCCGGACGCGGCATGCTGCCTGACCTGGCGGCAAAACGATGCCTCACCGGCGCTAGGCTGGCTGCTGGATTATCTGGGGGACAGCGAAACGATGAATCAGGAGTGGTTAAAAGAGCCTGAAACGAACGTCCAGGCTCCTGATGAGGCTTAGCGGCGATAGTCGCGGAACGGGCCGTCCGCGACGGAGCGGCGCTCAATAAGGCGCGGATGCACCTCGATGGTCTGCGACTCTTCGCGTTTGTTGACGATACGGTCCAGCAGCATGCCGAAGGCCGTTTCACCCAGCGAGTCTTTCGGCTGGTGGATGGTGGTCAGCGCCGGGGAGAAGTAGCGGGCGTTGCGCACATTGTCGTAGCCGATAATGGAGATATCCTGCGGGACACGCAGGCCCATTTCATCCGCCGCGCAGATCGCGCCCATTGCCATGATGTCACCGCCGCAGAAAACGGCGGTAGGGCGATGGGACTGGTTGAGGATCTGCTGCATGGCCCGGTAGCCGGATTCAGGTTCGAAGTCGCCCTGCACGATCCAGTTTTCAGGAATGGCAATGTTTGCCTCCTGCAAAGCCTGCATAAAGCCCGCGTGGCGACCGCCGCCGGTGTTACGCTCCATTTGTCCCGGAATGGCGCCAATCTCGCGGTGGCCGCGCTCAATCAGGTAGCGCCCGGCCAGATATCCGCCCCGGAAGGCGTTATCAATCACCGAGTCGGTAAAGTCCGCTCGCGACTCACCCCAGTCCATCACCACCATCGGGATATGGCGATACTCTTCCAGCATGGTCAGCAGCGTATCCGGGTATTCCGAGCACATCACCAGCAGGCCGTCTACGCGCTTTTGCGCCATCATTGAGAGGTAGGCGCGCTGCTTTTCAAAGTTGTTGTGCGCGTTGCCCAGAATCAGGGTGTAGCCTTTCTCGAAGCAGCTGTTTTCAACGGCCTCAATGATTTCGGCGAAATAGGGCGCTTCGCTGGATGTGGCAAGCAGGCCGATCGTTTTGGTGTGATTAACCTTAAGGCTGCGCGCAACCGCGCTTGGCGAATAGTGTAATTCTTTGATTGCCGCCCATACCGCGTTGCGGGTCTCTTCTGCCACGAAGCGGGTTTTGTTAATAACATGTGATACGGTTGTAGTGGAAACGTTTGCGCGCTTCGCCACGTCCTTGATTGTCGCCATTAGATATCACTCCAGGCCATATCGTAAACTCCTGATAATTCTTGTGTTAAACGTTTGCGTTCGCTAACTCCAGGGCAACTTTTGGGTTGCAGGCATGTCGGGGAGGCGACATAAAGCGGGAGGAGGGCGTTGAATTGATAGCACGCAGTAAATTAGCGAAGGATTTTGGCGCATCTTTTCGAAAAGTGGAAGAGGGAAAACTAATATCATTATAAATCCAGGAGGATTTTTGTTGCTGGTTGTGGGAAAATCCCTCCGAACGCACTCTTTACAGGGTTATAAAAAGGAGATTATCCATGAGCACCGATCTGAAATTTTCCGTTATCACAACGGTTGTCGTACTGGCTCTGATTGTTGCAGGTGCTTTAACCGCCGTTCTGCACTGATTAAAATGGGCCGCTTTTGCGGCCCATAGCTTTATATCCGGATAATATTTAGTGGTTGGCGCTGGCGCTTTTCCACCCTACAACAAGCGTAGCCTTATCCCAGACTGGCTTAAGCCAGGTTCTTCGCCACAAACTCCCAGTTCACCAGCGCCCAGAAATGCTCCAGATAGTTTGGACGAGCGTTGCGGTAGTCGATGTAATAAGCGTGTTCCCATACGTCCACGGTCAGCAGCGGCTTCGCGTCGGTGGTCAGCGGCGTGCCTGCGTTAGACGTTGAGACGATTGCCAGGCTGCCGTCGGCGTTCTTCACCAGCCAGGTCCAGCCCGCGCCGAAGTTTTTCACCGCCGCGTCCGTAAACTGCTGCTTAAAGTCTGCGAAGCTGCCAAACGCTTTATTAATGGCGTTGAGCAGATCGCCTACTGGTTCTCCGCCCGCGTTCGGTGCCAGACAGTTCCAGTAAAACGTGTGGTTCCACACCTGGGCGGCGTTGTTAAATACGCCACCTTCGGAAGAACGAACGATCTCTTCGAGTGATTTACCTTCAAACGCCGTGCCCTTCACCAGGTTGTTCAGGTTAGTGACGTAGGTTTGATGGTGTTTGCCGTAGTGGTATTCCAGGGTTTCGGCTGAGATATGCGGTGCCAGGGCATCCTTCGCATAGGGTAATGCAGGTAGTTCGAACGACATTGCTTAACTCCTTATTATTGTTGACGCTAAATAACCACGTTTAGTGTGGGTTTAGGGTAACAAATTGAAAGGATGAGCAAAAGGGGGATGTCACCCTCTCCGCTAAGAGAAGGTGACAGGTTTAACGAATGGTTTTCGGGGTCATCACGCGGCGCGCGCCAACGTAGTGACGCTGCCAGTAATCTTCGCTCAGCGAAGTGATCTGGATGTCCCGCCCGGTGCGGGGAGACTGAATAAACTTGCCGTTGCCGACGTAAACCCCAACGTGGTCCGCCGTGCCGCGTCCACGGGTGCGGAAGAAGACCAGGTCGCCGCTTTGCAGCTCGCCGCGGTCAACCGAAGCGGCATCACGCAGGTGATACATCTCGTTGGCCGTACGGGGGATGCGGAACTTGACCAAATCTTTATAAGCGTAATAAACCAGACCGCTGCAGTCGAAGCCGGTACGGGGAGAAGTGCCACCCCAACGGTACGGTTTGCCAATCTGCTTCATCAATTTGTTCATCGCTGTTTTCTGCGCTTTTTGCACGCGAACCTTATGGGCCTGGGCAATGGTCAGATTGCTGTCAGTTTTTACCGTGGTGCATTTTGCCTTATGGCCCTTGCGTGCTTTCGTGCAGTGCTGGGTGGCGGCAAGCGATTGGGTTTTGATAGCCGGAGCGGTTTTTTTAAGCGATTTTTTGCTGCTGGATTTTGCGAGGGTTTTACTTTTACTTTTTACGTCTGTCTTTTTCTTTTTCACTGCGGCAACTGATTTGCTGCTGGACTTCTTCGTGGTGGAGCTCGCTTTTACGTTACTCTTGCTGGTTTTCTTTTTCGCCGTGCTCTTTGTCGCATGTGTTTTTTGAGCAGAGGCAGTGGACGCATGCTCTGAAGCGTGCGTCAATGGGGTCAACGGCAAGGTAAATAGCAGAGCACAGAGCGTGATAGATCTTTTTGTTATCCGCGCCACTCAACAATCCCCTGATTATGCGGACACGACGAATACCATCATGCCCACGTATGATTTTAGAAACCTGCCGATTCTAATCGATAAGACGCCAGAAAGTTAACAGTCTTTTCCCCCGGGAAGGGCATTTCGTTACCGGTCGCAAAAAAATTAACCGATTATGCACTCATTAAGCAATTTATTGATCGAGATTGGGGTATTTTGCCGATTGGCGCTATTCGGAAAAGTGTTATTCTTAATCCATGTTTGGCGCTCGTCGCGCGCCGGGGAATAACCTTATGCAATTTGGTGTTTTCGGGCGGGGGCGCTACTCGTTACAATGGCAGACTACTGCCGTAAAAAGGTTTGAGGAAGCAAGACAATGAGCACAATCGAAAAAATCCAACGCCAGATCGCTGAGAACCCAATTCTTCTGTATATGAAAGGTTCCCCGAAGCTGCCAAGCTGCGGTTTCTCCGCCCAGGCCGTGCAGGCGCTTTCCGCCTGCGGCGAGCGCTTCGCCTATGTGGATATTCTGCAGAACCCGGACATCCGCGCAGAGCTGCCAAAATACGCTAACTGGCCAACCTTCCCGCAGCTGTGGGTTGACGGCGAGCTGGTCGGCGGCTGTGACATCATCATCGAGATGTACCAGCGTGGCGAACTGCAGCCGCTGATCAAAGAGACTGCGGAAAAGCATAAGTCAGAAGAGCCAGACGCGGAATAATCCTCCCCGGCTGTACAAGAACCCGCCACTTATCCGGCGGGTTTTTTTATGCCGTGTTTCTCGCACCTTGCCACTCCCGTCCTCAGGTGTTAAAAGGTGCCCCCTTGAATGAAAGAGACAGGAGAGGGACGTGAAAGACACGTCAACAACATCAGGGCGGATGGGTCAGGATGTTACGCACGAAGATGAGCCGGTGCTTAAGCGCGGCCTGCAGAACCGCCATATTCAGCTAATCGCCCTCGGGGGCGCCATCGGCACCGGCCTGTTCCTGGGGATTGGGCCTGCTATTCAGTTGGCAGGGCCTGCCGTGCTGCTGGGCTACGGGGTGGCGGGGATTATCGCCTTTCTGATCATGCGCCAGCTTGGCGAAATGGTCGTTGAAGAGCCTGTGTCCGGTTCGTTTTCCCATTTTGCCTATAAATACTGGGGGCCGTTCGCAGGCTTTCTCTCGGGCTGGAACTATTGGGTGATGTTCGTGCTGGTGGGCATGGCGGAGCTCACCGCCGCCGGTATCTACATGCAGTACTGGTTTCCGGACGTGCCGACGTGGATTTGGGTGGCGGCGTTCTTTGTCATCATCAACGCGGTCAACCTGGTCAACGTGAAGCTGTACGGCGAAATGGAGTTCTGGTTTGCGCTCATCAAGGTGCTGGCGATAGTCGGGATGATCGGCTTCGGCATCTGGCTGCTTGCTTCGGGCCACGGCGGCGAAAAGGCGACAATCGCTAACCTCTGGCAGCACGGCGGCTTCATGGCGACCGGCTGGCACGGGCTTATCCTGTCGCTGGCGGTAATTATGTTCTCCTTCGGCGGGCTTGAGCTGATTGGCATCACCGCCGCAGAGGCGCAAAATCCGCAAACGACGATCCCGAAGGCCATTAATCAGGTGGTCTACCGTATTCTGCTGTTTTACATCGGCTCGCTGGTGGTGCTGCTGTCGCTCTATCCGTGGCTGGACATAAAGTCCAGCAGCAGCCCGTTCGTGATGATTTTCCACGAGCTGGACAGCAACATCGTGGCGTCGTCGCTGAACTTCGTCATTCTGGTTGCCTCGCTTTCGGTCTATAACAGCGGCGTCTACTCCAACAGCCGCATGCTGTTCGGCCTTTCGCTCCAGCGCAACGCGCCCGCCTTCCTGGCGAAGGTCAACCGCGGCGGCGTACCGGTTAATTCGCTGATGCTCTCCGGGGCGATAACCTCGCTGGTGGTGGTGCTGAACTACGTGCTGCCTCACGATGCGTTTGGCCTGCTGATGGCGCTGGTGGTAGCCACATTATTGCTCAACTGGATCATGATTTCGCTGGCCCACCTGAAGTTCCGCTGCGCCATGCGCCGTAAGGGACGGGAGACACGCTTCAGGGCGCTTCTTTATCCGTTCGGCAACTATCTGTGCATCGCCTTTATGATGATGATCCTGGCGCTGATGTGTACCATTGACGACATGCGGCTTTCGGCCATGCTGTTGCCGGTGTGGATTGTCTTCCTGTTTGGCGCGTTTAAGCTTTCCCGCCGCAGGCAGGTTAAGTGGGTTCAGGGACATTAATTAAAGGGCAGGGGAAATGAGCGTTAGTCGGAAAGGGATGCTGTACGTGCTGTTTGCTGCCGTGCTGTGGGGCAGCTCCGGGGTTTGCGCCCAGTTCATGATGGAGCGAAGTCATATCTCGTCGGAATCGCTGACCATGCTGCGTCTGCTGTTTTCCGGTTTAATCCTTCTGACGCTGTCGTTTATGCACGGGGACAAGATCTTCGCGGTGTTTAAGCACCGTCAGGATCTTATCTCGCTGCTGATTTTTACGGTATTCGGCGCGCTGATAGTCCAGCTTACGTTTCTGGTGACGATCGAGAAGTCTAACGCGGCCACTGCCACCGTCCTGCAGTTTCTCTCGCCGACGATAATCGTGGCCTGGTTTGCGCTGGTGAAGAAAAAACGCTCCGGCAAGCTGGTATTTGCTGCTATCGGCACGTCGCTGGTGGGGACGTTCTTACTGGTGACGCACGGCGACCCAACGTCGCTGACTATTTCTACGGCCGCGCTGTTCTGGGGCATCGCCTCGGCGTTCTCTGCCGCTTTCTATACAACTTATCCCTCAGCGCTGATAGCGCGCTACGGCACTTTGCCGGTAGTGGGCTGGAGTATGCTGCTTGGCGGGATCGCGCTGCTGCCGTTTTACGCCAGCCAGATCGGCAGCTTCAACGCCAGCGGCGGCGTGCTGCTTGCCTTCTTCTATCTGGTGGTGGTGGGGACGGCGATTACCTTCAGCCTGTACCTGACCGGCGCGCAGATGATTGGCGGGCCAAAGGCCAGCATTCTGAGCTGCGCGGAGCCGCTGAGCAGCGCATTTTTATCGGTGCTGCTGCTGGGGGTGTCGTTCGCGGTGCCGGACTGGATTGGCTCGCTGCTGATTATCTCTTCGGTGCTGCTGATTTCGCTGGATACGCGCGGGAAACTTCACGGCTGAGGATATTGTCGGATGGCGCATTCGCTTATCCGACCTACGTATTCACTGATTTGTAAGGTGGATAAGCGAAGTCGTCATCCACCATTTCTGCTATTAAGCCTCAGGCGCTTCCTGCTCGGGCAGCGGCAGCGGCCAGCCGCCTAAACGCTTCCAGCGGTTCACAATCTCACAGAACAGCAGGGCGGTCTGCTCGGTGTCATAGAGCGCCGAGTGTGCCTGGCTGCTGTCGAACGGCATACCTGCCGCGATACACGCTTTTGCCAGCACGGTCTGACCGAGAGCCAGGCCGCTCAACGCTGCGGTATCAAAGGTCACGAACGGATGGAACGGGTTACGCTTAAGCGACGCGCGCTCTGCTGCTGCCATTGTGAAGCTGTGGTCGAAGGTCGCGTTGTGCGCCACCATAATTGCCCGGTTACAGCCGCTGTCTTTGATGCCTTTGCGGATCATTTTGAAAATGGCGTGCAGCGCTTCATATTCGCTGACGGCTCCACGCAGTGGGTTATGCGGGTCGATACCGTTGAAGGCCAGCGCTTCAGGCTGGAGGATAGATCCCTCAAAAGGCTCAACGTGGAAATGCAGAGTTTCGTCAGGCATTAACCAGCCGTTCTCATCCATCTTCAGGGTAATGGCAGCAATCTCCAGCAGGGCATCGGTTTTGGCGTTAAACCCGGCGGTTTCAACGTCGATGACGACTGGATAAAAGCCACGAAAACGGTCGCACAGGCCATGCAGTTGCGTGTTGTCAGACATCAGGATCTCTTAATACGGGGAAAATGCAGCGCGCATTATGGCAAATTTTGCGGAGTGTTGCAGTAACGGGTGCAGGGAGCACCCGTTAACAGGAGATTAGTTGCCCAGACCCTTACCGGCGTCTTTGCTTTCGATAAGCTCGATTTTGTAACCGTCCGGATCTTCGACGAAAGCGATCACGGTGCTGCCACCTTTAACAGGACCAGCCTCGCGCGTCACGTTACCGCCGTTATTGCGGATACGCTCGCAGGCTTCGGCTGCGTTATCTACGCTCAGCGCGATGTGGCCGTAGGCGTTGCCGAGATCGTAGCTGTCCACGCCCCAGTTGTAGGTCAGTTCGATAACCGCCTCTTCGGTCTCCGGGCCGTAGCCCACGAAGGCCAGAGAGTATTTGTATTCGGTGTTTTCGCTGGTGCGCAGCAGGGTCATGCCCAGCACGTTAGTGTAAAATTCGATGGAGCGTTGCAGGTCGCCAACACGCAGCATGGTGTGAAGTAAGCGCATAAAATCCTCTTAGAATTAAACGTTTAACATCCGAAAACGTTTTGAATGTGCGGTAAGTATAGCGGCGTTTGCGCGCCGCTCAGACTGAAAACAAACTTAATGATTTCCAGTTTCTGTCAGATACCATTAAACAGATAAACAGGAAAATCAATTTATTGATTTTCGACACCTTCCTGCAAAGAAGGAAAAACCACGCTTTTTCCTTCTTTGCCAGCATTTAAAGCGGCGTTTGCGCGCCGCTATCAATCACCTACTAATCTTATAGCGTAGGGTAATCGGTGTAGCCTTCCGCGCCGCCGCCGTAGAAGGATTCAGGGCGCTGCTCGTTGAGTTCGGCGTTGCGGTGCAGACGCTCGACCAGGTCCGGGTTGGCAATGTAATCGCGGCCAAACGCAACGGCGTCGATTAATCCTTTCTCAATCAGGGATTCTGCTTTTTCCGGAGTGTAAGCCCCGGCGCCGATGATCACGCCGCTGAAGCGGTCGCGCACTTTCTGACGGAATTCGTCGCTGTAAGGTGCGCCGCCCGCCCAGTCCGGCTCGGACATGTGCAGATAGGCGATGCCGCGTTTGTTCAGCTCTTCAATCAGGTACAGCGCGTCCGCCTCTTCGTCCGGACCGTTATCAACGTTCTGGAACGAGCCAATAGGTGATACGCGGATGCCAATGCGATCAGCGCTCCACTCTTTGCTTACCGCATCCACAACTTCCAGCACCAGACGGGCGCGGTTTTCGCGGCTGCCGCCGTAGGCGTCGGTACGGTGGTTGGAGGACGGGGAAAGGAACTGGTGCAGCAGATAACCGTGCGCGGAGTGCAGCTCAACCAGGTCAAAACCTGCGTCGCGGGCGTTGCCCACGGCCTGACGGAAATCGTTCACGATGCCCGGGATTTCTTCGAGTTCCAGCGCGCGCGGCATGGAGGTATCGACGCGGATCGCTTTGCCATTTTCATCACGCAGCGAGGTGCGCGTTCCGGCAGAAAGGGCTGAAGGCGCGACAGGAGCCTGCTGGTCCGGCTGGATGCTGGAGTGGGAGATGCGCCCGGTGTGCCACAGCTGCACGGCAATACGGCCTTTTTCAGCGTGAACGCCCGCGGTGATTTTTTTCCACGCTTCGATTTGCTCTTCGCTGTGCAGGCCGGGGGCGCCTTCGTAGCCTTTAGCCTGAGCGGAAATCTGCGTCGCTTCGGTGATGATCAGGCCGGAGCTTGCGCGCTGGCGGTAGTATTCACCCATCAGCGGAGTAGGGATGTCTCCCGGCACGATGCTGCGCAGGCGCGTCAGCGGAGCCATGAAAATGCGGTTTGGAGCGGTAACGGGACCCACCTTCAGTGGGGTAAACAATTTATCTGCTGACATAGTTAATCCTTAGAATAGACCGGTCGTCTAGTAATGAAATAAATAAAAAAGCCCGTCAGGAGACGGGCTCCGCAATTAAGCGATCCACATAAACGAACGCGCTTTCCAGCGGCATTGCGCTGCGTGAAATCTTCGCCTGCAGGCTGGCGCCCAGCCACAGGGCATAAATCGTTTGTGCCAGATCCATCGCGCTGCCGTTAATCAGCAGGCTTTTTTCTGACTGGCCTTTCTCCAGCGCGTTTGCCAGCTGGGCGATAATCTGCGCGGCGCCTTTATCGAGCGCCCCGCGCATATCTTCCGAAAGGTCGCAGACTTCCGCCGAGAGCTTCACCGTCAGGCAGCTGATAAGGCGGCTGTGCTGGCTGAAATAAGTCAGGGATTCCTGATACCAGCCGAGCAGTTTTTCACGATAGTTTCCGGCACCCTGACAGAAATGCTGCTGCAGCCGCTGGTTGTAGGCTTCGTAATAGCGCTCGAGCATCACCACGCCAAACGCCTCTTTTGAGCGGAAGTAGTGATAGAAAGAGCCTTTCGGCACGTCAGCGGTGCGTAACAGTTCGCTTAATCCCATGCCGGTGAAGCCGCGCTGCAGGCAAAGCTGCTCGCCGGTGGCAAGAAGATGTTCACGAGTATCATGTGCAGGGTTTCTGTTCATGGGGCTTACTGTAATAGACCGGTCAGTCTAGCGCAAGCGCCGGGCGGATTTTTTTCTGACCGCCCGGCCGGTCAGCCCTTACGACAGCTGGCGAGAATATCCATATCTGACTGATATTCAGAAGTTTTAATGTCCATCATGCCCAGCATCGTTGAGAACAGATTGTCCTGAGAAACATCGCTGCTGGCCGCCTTTTTCGCCAGGCAGTCGGCGTTGACCGCGTAGTTTTGCTGATAATCTTTCGACAGCCAGAACAGGAACGGAATGTGCGTCTGCTGGGAGGGGGCAAGCATATAAGGTGTGCCGTGCAGATAAATCCCGCTTTCGCCCAGTGATTCCCCGTGGTCAGAAAGATAGACCAGCGCGGTGTTAAATTTATCCTGTCGCGCCCTGAGCTTATCAATCGTCCGGCTGAGCACGTCGTCGGTGTAGAGGATCGTATTGTCATAGGTGTTGATCAGCGCCTGACGGTCACAGTCCTGGATCTGGTTGCTGTCGCATGTTGGCGTAAATCTGCGGAACCTGTCCGGATAGCGCTGGTAGTACGCCGGGCCGTGGCTGCCCATCAGGTGCAACACAATTACCGAATCCTGCTGCACGCCGTCGAGCACGTTGTCCAGCCGGTGGAGTACCGCATCGTCAAGGCACGACTCGCTCTTACAAAGGTTTTCAAGCTGCCACTGGGGCATAGTGGTATGTGGGATGCGGTCGCAGGCACCCTTACAGCCCCCGTCGTTATCTCGCCACAGCATGTTCACCCCTGCATGCCCCATCACGTCCAGCAGGCCTTCCTGATGACGCGCAAGGTCAGCATCGTATTTACTGCGCGGCATATCTGAAAACATGCAGGGTACGGAAACGGCCGTTTCGGTCCCGCAGGAAGTCGCTTTCGGGAAATAAACGACACCCTGTTTTTTCAGCTCCGGGTTTGTTTCACGGGCATAGCCGTTCAGGGAGTAGTTTTCGGCTCGCGAAGCTTCACCCACCACCAGAATGACGACGGTTTTCTTTTTCTGCTGGCTAATCACCGGGCCTTTTTTGGCATCTTCGCCGATGCGAATCAACGTCTGATCCCCGGCAAACCAGCGCTCTTTGCTGTAGCGGCCGATGGCGCTGATATAGTTGGCGGGGGTCACCATTTTTACCACGCCTTTATTATTGCGGAACAGCGAGGCGTAATCTTTATAAAAAACGGAGGCCACAAGAATAATGACCAGCAGCCCTGCCAGAATTCCTACCAGGCGGGTGAGGGCAATATGCCACCAGCGCGCAGGTTTAATTTTAATCGCGCCCAGAATAACAGCGGGGATAATACCCGCCAGCGCAAGCCACATTATAAGCTGCGGCGTGATGAGCGAGGTGGCCTCCTGGGAATCTGTCTCAAAGACGTTAACCATCATGCTCTTATCGATGACGGCTCCGTAGGTATACATAAAGTAATTGCTGCCCGCGCAGCCCAGCACCAGTATTACCAGCATCGGCTTGCGCAGCCATGGAATATTGATCGCGCTGAATATTGTCAGCCAGGCGCAAAAAAGCACGACCGGAACAGTCGCTGCAAATAGCCAGCTGTGCAGGGAGTCGGGCGCAATGATTTGCCAGCTGCGACGAATAAACAGGGCGTTAATAACGGTAAAGAAGAATGCGCAGCAGAGGTTAAACTTCGCATCGTTACATTGTAACTTTTTAATGAGTTCCATAACGGCCATAAAAATTTCTGGAGATTGTGGCCAGAATAAAGAGGGAAGATTAGGCGAACCTTAACGTCACCGTGAAACGCAGCTTTGTTGATGGAACGTTTAAGTTGGCTTTATTCCCATGCCGGGCTTGCATCCTTTCTGATGTCGGGCTTCAATTGAAGGAAGTCAGAGCGTGGGGGTAAAAGTGGCCGAGCAGCTTGAGTTTTTCCCGATACAAAGCCCTTGTCGTGGGATCTGCCAGTCGGATGAACGCGGGTATTGCCGCGGCTGTATGCGCAGCCGGGACGAGCGATTTAACTGGCAAAAGCTCAGCGATCCCCAGAAGCAGGAAGTGCTGCGCCTGTGCCGCCAGCGTTTTTTGCGCAAGTTACGAACAAACGCCACCGGTGCATCCGAAGAACCGCAGCAATCCTCACTTTTTTAATCATTTATCCCCGCTATACTCCGGCGCAGAATTCTTCCAATACTGAGGTCATGCTTTATGGTACAGCGCATTACGATTTCCCCGCAGGGACCCGAGTTTTCACGCCTGGTGATGGGGTACTGGCGTCTGATGGAGTGGAATATGTCTCCGCGCCAGCTGGCCAGTTTTATTGAAGAGCATGTTGAACTGGGGATCACCACCGCCGACCACGCCGATATTTACGGCGGCTACGCCTGTGAAGCAGCCTTCGGCGACGCAATGCGCCTGGTGCCGCATCTGCGCGAGAAAATGGAGATTGTCACGAAATGCGGTATCGCCACTACCGCGAATCCCGACCACGCGCTCGGCCATTACATTACCGATCGCAGCCACATCATCAGCAGCGCCGAAGCCTCGCTGCAGAAGCTTGCCACCGACTATCTCGATCTGCTGCTGATCCATCGCCCGGATCCGCTGATGGACGCGGATGAAATCGCTGAAGCTTTCACCGAACTGCATAAGAGCGGCAAAGTGCGCCACTTCGGCGTGTCGAACTTCACTCCGGCCCAGTTTGCGCTCCTGCAATCGCGCCTGCCGTTTACGCTGGCAACTAACCAGGTGGAGATTTCTCCGGTCCATCAGCCTGCCATTCTGGATGGCACCCTCGATCAGTGCCAGCAGCTGCGTATCCGCCCGATGGCGTGGTCCTGCCTCGGTGGCGGCAGCCTGTTTAACGATGAGGCCTTCCAGCCCCTGCGTGATGAGCTGCAGGCGGTGGCTAACGAAATCGGCGCCCAGACGATTGAACAGGTTGTCTATGCGTGGGTGATGCGCCTGCCGTCCCAGCCGCTGCCAATAATCGGCTCGGGTAAAATTGAGCGCGTGCGCTCTGCAATCCACTCCCTGTCGCTGGAAATGAACCGTCAGCAGTGGTTCCGCATTCGTAAAGCCGCGCTGGGTTACGACGTGCCGTAAGCCTGATTAATTGCCTCCTGGCCATATTCTGCCTAACCTTAACTGGGCAAATAAATACAGGAGGTAATGATGAAGCGTTTGAGTCTCGCACTACTCGCAATGTTGACCTGCGGCGCAGCCCAGGCGGCAAGCGAAAAAGTTGAAATGAATCTCGTCACGCCGCAGGGCATCGGCCACTCTCTTGGCTCCGTCACCATCAACGAAACCGATAAGGGGCTCGAATTTGCCCCTGACCTGCGTACGCTCCCGCCCGGAGAACATGGTTTTCATGTTCACGCCAAAGGTACCTGTGAGCCAGCCATGAAAGAGGGTAAACCTTCAGCCGCCGAGGCGGCGGGCGGCCACCTTGATCCGGAAAACACCGGCAAACATATGGGGCCGGAAGGCGTGGGGCATCTCGGGGATTTACCCGTGCTGGTGGTGAACAATGACGGTAAGGCAACGGAGCCCGTCACAGCACCGCGCCTGAAAAAGCTTGATGACGTGAAGGGCAAAGCGCTGATGATCCACGTGGACGGCGATAATATGTCCGATCGGCCCAAACCGCTGGGCGGTGGCGGCGCACGCTACGCCTGCGGCGTGATTAAGTAGCTCAGCTGCTGCCTGTCAGCGTACCGACAGGCGGCGCTTGTTCCAGCTGTGAGAGGGAGCAGTACAGCCGCCAGATGATCCCCGCCAGATCCCGCGCCGCAGGACTGTGGTGGTGGGCAAGCGTATCGCAAATCCTTTGTAGTTCCCGCAGCGCCTCGCCCAGAGGACGCTGCTGCACGCCGCGTTCGCTCATAACATCCCGTAGCGTATGAATGCAGACGTCCCGCACGTTAGACAGCGGGTCCGATCGCGTTTCCCAGCCGCGAAGCTGCCACACAACGTGCGAACAGTTCAGCAGCACAACCCCCCAGCGCAGCAGCCACCGCCTGGCCGTTTCATCCTTGCTGTTGCTTAACTGGCTGATGTGGTGATAAACGAGCGATTCGAACTGATTTTCATCACGCTGCGGCCTGCGGCTTAGCTGATCGATGAAACCACGGCGGAGCGAACGAATATGACGTCGGCTTTTTCGCGTGTCTGAGCTTGGCCGCAGGACGGAGAATGCCACCCACGACAGCCCCACGCCGATGACCTTGGCGAGGTTATCGTTCAGGAAACCGCCAAAGTCGTAAACCGGCGGATTGGTAACGGCGACAAACGATCCCATAAACACGATTAGCTGGCCCCAGAGGCCAGCGAGCTTAGGCTGCTGAAGCTTGAGCAGCTGCATCGTTGCCAGCAGCGGGAACAGGAAAATCAGGAACTGCCAGAGGTCGGTTATCTGCACCATCAGCCCGAACTTCACCAGGAAGCTGAACAGCGACAGCCAGAGCAGGGTGCGCATCAGCAGCGTCAGCGAGCCCAGCGGAGAGGCGACCGAGGAATACAGCACGCAGCTGATGGCCGCGAGGGATAACGCTCCGCTTGCGGCATCCCACTGCGTTCCGATGCTCCACGCGCCCGTCACGATGATGACGCAGAAAGTTCGCAGCGCGCTCCAGCTTGCTTCTGCGCTGTCCGTATGGCGGGCAAGAGAGGGCGTTTTGGGCGGTGTTATGACCGAAACGGGCGTGGCGTTCTCCAGCTCGCGCAGCCAGCGGCTGCTGTCGAGATACAGCCAGCAGAAATAGCGCAGGCGGTGCCAGAAGGCATGGTGGCGATAGTCGTCGCCCACCCCCGGCGCAAGCTGCTGGAGCAGGCGCGCAACCTGATACTTATGGGTTTCCGGGCGGGCGAGTTCCTTCAGTAGCGCATCCAGCAGCGGCCACAAACGTTCGGGCGGATTTGACCAGTTCACCAGCATGCGGCGCAGGCCGGAAATCACGCTGGTCAGGCGCAGCTGCTGGTGCAGCAAATAGTTGAGCAGGTTGTTCTGACGCCGGAAGCGGTAATGGCTCCAGAAGGCCTGAATGCGCAGCAGGTTCATGGTCAGGATCTGGCCGATGACCCCTTCGTGGGCGGTACGGATTTCATCGGTGGTTTCCGGCTTCCACAGCAGGCTTGCGTGTTCCAGCAGGCGGGCGTGCATCGTTTTCAGGGCCGTGATGAGCGTGGTGCCGTCCGAGGTGCTGGGCAGCACCATCATCATAAAGCCGCCGCATAAAATCCCGACGATAACCTCGCAGACGCGGGCCTGAGCGATATCCCACAGCTGGGTGGTTTCCACGGTATCAATCATCGGAAAGGCGATAATGGCCGCCGTGTAGCCCGCCAGCATAAACGCGTAGGCCGCATTGTTCTGGAAATGGCTGGAGACCCAGGTGCAGAGCGCAAGCCAGGCGGCCATTGAAAGCGTAAACAGCCACGGATCGTTAAGGGTATTACCGGCAATAATCAGTGCTGCCGTCGCGCCTATCAGGCTGCCGGCGATACGCCCCAGGCTTTTACTGACCACGCCGCCCACGGTAGGGAAACTGACCACCGCCGCAGAGGTCATTGCCCAGTACGGTTCGTCTAAATCAAGGCAGTAGGCAATGGTGAGGGCGAGGCACATCGCAATGGCGTTGCGCAGGGCGTAGCGCCACTGCCCACCGGATGCTTTGCCCCACGGGGTGTTATGCCACTCAAGCCAGCTTAGTTTCATCTCCGGCTCATTGCGTAATAGTCACGGTACAGGTGGTACCGGAAACCAGCGTCACGCCCTGCGGCACAGAATCCAGCCGGATGCGGACCGGCACGCGCTGCGCCAGCCGGACCCACGGCACGTTGGGTTTGATATCCGGCACGAGATCGCTCTCGCTCTCGATGCTCTGGTCGTAAATGGCCCGCCCGATGCTTTCAACCTTGCCCGACAGCGGCTGGTTGCCGCTGTATAACACGATATTAGCCGGGTTGCCGGGCCGGATATGCCTGAGCTTCGTCTCTTCGAAATAGCCCACAACGTAGAAAGAATGGCTGTCCACGAGGGCGAAGACCGGCTGGCCCGTGGACGCGTAGTTGCCCGTCCGCGTAGAGAGGTTGGTGACCCAGCCGTCCACCGGGGCGGTGACCGTGGTCTGGCTAAGCTGCCATTGCGCCTGCTTAAGCGTGGCCTGCGCCGCTTTAACGGCGGCCTCGGCGGCCTTCACGTTGATGTTCGCCGTGTCCATATCCTCGGCGGAAATGTAATTTTTCGGCAGATGGCGGCGGCGATTGGCTTCGTTATTCGCTTTGGAAAGCGTGGACTGCGACTGGGCAAGCTGCGCTTCGGCGTTAAGTTCGGCAATCTGATAGGGCGTGACGTCCAACGTGAACAGCACCGAACCCGCTTTAACAAACTGGTTATCGACAACGTTCAGATGAGTAATGGTTCCGGAAACCTGGGGGGTGATGCTGACCTGTTCGGCGCGCACCTTGCCGTCCCGCGTCCACGGGGACTGCATGTAATAATTCCAGAGCAGCCATCCGGCGACGACGGCCGCCGCGAAAACAACGAGGGTCGAGAAATACTTTAAAGTTTTGAAATTCATCTGCTTACCACATAGCCAGGATGACAAACGCCGCGCTTACCGACAGGGAAAATAGCGATAAATCCATCAGGGTCGGATGCCAGATTTCGCCGGAATACATCCAGTCGCGTAACAAACGGTGCAGGATAAGCCAAAAGAAAAAGCCCAGCAGCACCGGTTTAAACAGGGGGGGGAAGTAGATGGACGCGCCAACAATTAAGTCCTGAAGCGCCAGGCCTGATGCGGAAAAAGTGAAGCTCACGTCGAATAATCCTTTAATATATCGGGGACTGCTGCCGTTTTCCCGGACTTCGCTGTAATATTAAAGTGTAGATGGTTACATAACATCAGCGAAAGTAAGGAATTTGTTTTTTAATTTAAAGCCTGCACAATAGTCTAAAATCAGTATAATAACTTAGCAAGCTAATTATAAGGAGATGAAATTGGAATCGCCACTAGGATCAGATCTGGCCCGCTTGGTGCGTATTTGGCGTGCTCTGATTGACCATCGCCTGAAACCTCTGGAATTGACACAGACACACTGGGTGACGCTGCATAACATTCATCAGCTTCCGCCCGAGCAGTCACAGATTCAGCTGGCCAAAGCGATTGGCATCGAGCAACCCTCTCTGGTCCGCACGCTGGATCAGCTGGAGGAGAAGGGGTTAATCTCCCGTCAAACCTGCGCAAGCGACCGTCGTGCAAAGCGTATCAAACTGACCGAACGTGCCACGCCGATTATCACTGAAATGGAAGCGGTGATTAACCACACGCGCGGCGAAATTTTATCGGGGATCAGCGACGAGGAGTTAACCCTGCTGATCAAACTGGTTGCCCGCCTTGAGCAAAACATCGTTGAGCTTCAGGCGCAGGATTGAACCGGCGTTTGTTGCCCAATAAAAAAGGCCTGAATCATTCAGGCCTCTTTTTTTGCATATTAGCGTGGTGAAACGGTCGTCTGGCTGCCGTTGCTGGCAATCATTACGCGTTGCCCTGCGGAGTATTTAGTGGCGCCCTGTTTCTGAACTACCAGGATGGTGTTGCCGTCATCTTTACGAATTTCCAGCTCGACACCCTGCGTCTTATTCATTGCGCCCTGAACGCCCTGGCCCGCTACGCCACCGGCTACGGCACCCGCTGCGGTTGCAAGGGAGCGACCGGTACCGCCGCCAACGGTATTACCCAGGAAGCCGCCCAGCACGGCCCCGCCGATTGCGCCCATCACGTTTTTGTCATCGCCACCCTGAATCTGTACCGGACGAACCGAGACCAGCGTGCCGTAAGTGACGCTCTGGACCTGCTTCGCTTCTGAGGCGCTGTAAACGTCCCCGGAAAGGGAGCTGTCATTAACACAGCCTGCCAGCGTAAATCCGACCAACGAAACAACCAGTACACGTGAAATCATTTGAGAATCTCCTGTTTCAACAACGCCCATGTGAGCATCCATAATGGGTAAATTATAAGGTATTTAGATGCTGAATTTTAGATTAGTTCACAGCGCTGAAAGTAAAAATAATAAATGAGCCTTCGTCAACCGTGAGTAAACGGCGTCACGCCTGGGTTTACCACGAGGTGCGGGGATGCGCCAGGTCGCGAACTTGTTAAAAAGTATTAATAATTTATCGTACTGTCCCGGCGTTTGTGGTGGAGTACTCGGATAATCCGTAATTTTTTACAGGAGCAACTGATGAAATCTGGTCGTTATATCGGCGTGATGTCGGGCACCAGCCTCGACGGCATAGATGTTGTATTAGCGGCTATTGATGAACATCTTGTCGTTCAGCTTGCTAACCATAGCCATCCCATCCCCCTTGAACTAAAAAATGCGATTCTGGCGGTTTGCCAGGGGCAGCAGCTGACGCTCTCGCAGCTGGGCCAGCTGGACCATCGTCTGGGAAAGCTTTTTGCCGAGGCGGTACAAACCCTGATGGACAAGCAGGGCCTGACGCACGCGGACGTGGTGGCCATCGGCTGTCACGGTCAGACGGTCTGGCACGAGCCGCAAGGAGATGCGCCCCACACGATGCAAATCGGCGATAACAACCACATTGTTGCGCGAACCGGCGTCACCGTGGTGGGGGATTTCCGCCGCCGGGATATGGCCCTGGGCGGTCAGGGCGCGCCTTTAGTTCCCGCTTTTCACCACGCGCTGCTGGCACACCCCACCGAGCGCCGGATGGTGCTGAACATCGGCGGGATTGCGAACCTCTCTTTGCTTATCCCTGACCAGCCGGTTAAAGGGTATGACACCGGCCCCGGCAACATGCTGATGGATGCCTGGATCTGGCGGCAGAAAGGTAAGCCCTACGATAAAGACGCCGCGTGGGCGAGCAGCGGCAAAGTAATTTTACCGCTGCTTCAGCAGATGCTCAGCGACCCTTATTTTGCTGCCCCGGCGCCGAAAAGTACCGGGCGTGAATACTTCAACTATGGCTGGTTAGAGCGCCAGCTGGCCGCTTTTCCGGGCGTTGCGCCGGAAGACGTGCAGGCGACGATTACCGAACTGACTGCGGTAACAATTGCCGAACAGGTGCTGCTGAGCGGCGGCTGTGAAAGGGTAATGGTCTGCGGCGGCGGCAGCCGTAACCCGCTGCTAATGGCGCGTCTGGCGGGGCTGCTGCCGGGAATCGAAGTGGGCACCACGGACGAAGCGGGGATCAGCGGTGACGATATGGAAGCGCTGGCGTTCGCGTGGCTTGCCTGTCGTACCGTCTCCAGCCTGCCTGGCAACCTCCCGTCGGTGACCGGCGCGTCAGAGGCCAGCATCATCGGTGCCATATTCCCCGCAAATCCATTGCATAATCAGAGTTAACTGAAATTAACTTCTGCCCCGACTCTTTACACTTAAGACGATAATGGAGGGTGGCCTGCCCTCCAGGGATAAGAAGATCGCCAGGATACGCTGATGAAAAAACTACTTGTTGCCGCTGTTCCTATGCTGCTTGCCGGCTGTAGCTACTACAACTCCTTCGTCGAACGGATGCACACCGACACGCTGCAGTACCAGTGCGACGAAAAGCCGCTGACCGTGAAGCTCAATAACCAGAAGCAAATGGTTAACTTCGTCTATGACAATGACTATCTCTCTCTGACCCAGGGCCTGTCTGCTTCGGGCGCCCGCTATACCGACGGTGTCTACGTTTTCTGGTCTAAGGGTGACTCCGCTACGGTCTACCGCAAAGACAGCATCGTGCTGAATAACTGCCAGCTGCAAAATCCGAAAAGTTGAGATTTCTGAGGGTGGGGCGCACAATAGCCCCACCTGATGATAACCTGACGTAACGCCATGTCTGACAACGACTCTTTGCAACAGATTGCCCATCTGCGCCGCGAATACACCAAAGGTGGCCTGCGCCGCAGCGATCTTACCGATAAGCCCCTCGACCTGTTTGAACGCTGGCTTGCCCAGGCCTGCGAGGCGAAGCTTGCCGATCCTACCGCGATGGTGGTGGCGACGGTGGATGAAAACGGTCAGCCTTATCAACGTATTGTCCTGCTTAAACATTTCGACGAGCGCGGCATGGTGTTCTATACCAACCTTGGCTCGCGCAAAGCACATCATCTGGAGCAAAACCCGCGTATCAGCCTGCATTTCCCATGGCACATGCTGGACCGCCAGGTGATGGTGCAGGGGACGGCAGAACGCCTGTCCACGCTCGAAGTGATGAAATACTTCCACAGCCGCCCGCGCGACAGCCAGATTGGCGCCTGGGTCTCTAAGCAGTCCAGCCGTATTTCCGCGCGCGGCATCCTCGAAAGCAAGTTCCTTGAGCTAAAGCAGAAATTCCAGCAGGGCGAAGTGCCGCTGCCGAGCTTCTGGGGCGGCTATCGCGTCACATTTGAGCAGATGGAATTCTGGCAGGGTGGCGAACACCGCCTGCACGATCGCTTTTTATACCAGCGCGAAGGCGATGCCTGGAAAATTGACCGCCTGGCCCCGTAACCCCCACGATTTATTGCGTTAAGCGCTGGCACTCCTTGGGCTGGCGTTTTATTCTATGCCCCCTAAGAAATGAACCCATTCGCCACGAGGCGAAGAGCTGTGTACCAGCAAAGGTGCAGTCGTATATACATGGAGAATTTGATGGCAAGCATCAATTTGATAAAACAATTGCAAGAGCGGGGCCTGGTGGCTCAGGTCACGGACGAGGAAGCGTTAGCGCAGCGCCTGGCGCAGGGGCCAATCGCGCTCTATTGCGGCTTCGATCCTACCGCCGACAGCTTGCATTTGGGCCATCTGGTTCCGCTGCTGTGTCTGAAACGTTTCCAGGAAGCCGGCCACAAGCCTGTTGCTCTGGTTGGCGGCGCAACGGGTCTGATTGGCGACCCGAGCTTTAAGGCCGTCGAGCGTAAGCTGAACACGGAAGATACCGTTCACGAGTGGGTGGAAAAAATTCGCCGTCAGGTTGCACCTTTCCTTGATTTTGACTGCGGTGAAAACTCAGCGATTGCGGCTAACAACTACGACTGGTTCGGCGGCATGAACGTGCTGACCTTCCTGCGCGACATCGGCAAACACTTCTCTGTTAACCAGATGATTAACAAAGAAGCGGTAAAGCAGCGTCTGAACCGCGACGACGTGGGCATCTCCTTTACCGAGTTCTCCTACAACCTGCTGCAGGGCTATGATTTCGCCTGTCTGAACAAGCTGCACGGCGTTGTGCTGCAAATCGGCGGTTCGGACCAGTGGGGCAACATCACCTCCGGTATCGACCTGACCCGCCGTCTGCATCAGCAGCAGGCATTCGGCCTGACCGTACCGCTGATCACCAAGTCTGACGGCACCAAGTTCGGCAAAACCGAAGGCGGCGCGGTGTGGCTGGATCCGAAGAAAACCAGCCCGTACAAGTTCTACCAGTTCTGGATCAACACCGCCGACTCCGACGTTTACCGCTTCCTGAAGTTCTTCACCTTCATGAGCCTCGAAGAGATCGACGCGCTGGAAGAAGAAGACAGGAACAGCGGTGCGGCTCCACGTGCCCAGTACGTGCTGGCAGAGCAGGTCACCCGTCTGGTGCATGGTGAAGAGGGCCTGGTGGCCGCTAAGCGCATCACAAGCAGCCTGTTCAACGGTAACCTGAGCGACCTGACCGAAGCAGACTTCGCGCAGCTGGCGCAGGACGGCGTGCCGATGGTTGAAATGGATCGCGGTGCCGATCTGCAGCAGGCGCTGGTGGACTCTGAGCTACAGCCGTCCCGCGGCCAGGCGCGCAAGACCATCGCGCAAAATGCCATCACCATCAACGGTGAGAAGCAGTCCGACCCGGAATACACCTTTGCCGAAGGCGATATCCTGTTCAATCGCTACACTCTGCTGCGTCGCGGTAAGAAGAACTACTGCCTCGTCTGCTGGAAGTAAGCGATAAAAAAGGCGAGTGGCTTAACGCCCTCGCCCTTATTATTGAACGCTGCCAAATGCCCTCTTAACCGAGGGCATTTTTGTTTTAAATACCTTCCGCCGCCATTGCCGCTTCGACGGCCGGGCGCGCCTTCATGCGCTCCATAAACGCTTCGATGTTGCTGAGACCGTTCAGATCCAGCTTCAGCGCCTGCGCCCAGCGCAGCACGGTAAACAGATAGGCGTCCGCCACGGTAAAGCGCAGGCCCATCAGCCACTGTTTGTCGTTCAGCTCTTCGTTAACGTATTTGAACTTCTTCTCCAGCGCCTGGCGGGTGACGGTTTTGAACTCATCAGGGGTAGCCGGATTGAACAGCGGGCTGAAGCCTTTGTGCAGTTCGGTGGCGATGTAGTTCAGCCACTCCAGCGTGTGGTAGCGCGTCATGCTGCCCGCGGGGGCCAGAAGCTGGCGGTCCGGCACTTTGTCTGCCAGATACTGCACGATGGCCACGCCCTCGGTGAGCAGCGAGCCGTCGTCCATCAGCAGCGCAGGGACCTGGCCTTTAGGGTTCACCTCAAAGTAGTCGTCACCGGCTTCGGTGCGTTTGGTGGCTAAATCAACTTTGATGAGGGAGAAATCGAGCCCGGTTTCACGCAGGATGATGTGGGGAGAGAAGGAACAGGCACCTGGCTTATAATACAGTTTCATTACTGAACTCCTTTAGGGCGCTAAGATTCCTTATGGTAGTGCTCCTGCAGGCAAAAAAAAAGCCGTTAGCGAAAAGCTAACGGCTGAAAATTAAGTGTTTCCCGCTATATTACGCGGTGACTTTCTCGGATGCCGCGTCAGCAGCATCTGACTGGGTCATACGGTTCAGTTTTGGCGCGATAACAATCATCAGCAGGGCGATAACGCCGGTGGCGATACCAATCTGCATGAACACGTGACCGTAGACATGCAGGGACTGCAGCGGATCGGTAACGTTGTCCGGTACGGCCATCAGGTTAGCAACTTTACCCGCGATTAGTGCCGCACCCGCGGTAGTCAGGAACCAGCTACCCATGATGAAGCCCATCAGGCGCTGTGGCACCAGCTGCGCAACCATTGCCAGGCCCAGACCAGAAATCATAAGTTCACCGATGCTCTGCAGCGCGTAGCTCAGAATCAGCCAGTTCACGGATACGATACCCGCGTCAGTAGCGAACTTCGCACCCAGCGGCAGCACCAGGAAGGCGAAGGAGCACAGCACCATACCAATGGCGAACTTGTGCGGCATCGGCAGGCGGTCACCCATCTTGTTATAAATAGCGGCCAGAATCGGGCTACCAATCATGATCCAGAACGGGTTCAGCGCCTGGAACTGCTCTGGCTGGAACGTGATGCCTAAAATGGCGTGCTCAACGTTACGGATCGCAAAGAAGTTCAGGGAAGTTGGCATCTGGCTGTAGAGCACGAAGAAGACAATCGCTTCCAGCATCAGAATGAAGGCAACGATCATCTTACGACGCGCCGCGCCTTTCATGGCGATCGCTTCTTTAGCGAAGATAATCACGATACCCAGCGCGACCAGGCCCAGCACGCCACGAGCAACGCCCTGGTTGTGCAACAGCCAGGTTGCGATAACGATCAGCACGACAACGCCGATGATGGTGGCGAACAGTTTACCGAAGTGAACCGGTAAGAAGTCAGGCTTAGAGCCGTAGTCTTTAACCCAGCGCTTGCAGAACATGAAGTTCACCAGGGTGATCAGCATGCCGACGAAGCTCAGTGAGAAAGCAACGCTCCAGCCAAACTTCGCGGCCAGCCACGGGGTGGCGAGCATGGAGAAGAAGGAGCCGATGTTGATGGACATGTAATACATGGTGAAGGCGCCATCAAGACGCGGGTCATCTTTCTCATAGCAGGTAGAGAGCAGGGCGGACGGGTTAGCCTTAAACAGGCCGTTACCGACGGCGATAGTCGCCATACCCATATAGACGATTGCTGCGTCATGGCCGGAATAGGCGACGAGTCCGTAGCCGAGAGCCAGAACGATGGTCCCCAGCATAATGACGCGTTTGGTGCCGAGCACTTTATCACCCAGCCAGCCGCCGACGGCAACGAGGCCATAAACCAGTGCGCTGAAAGAGGAGAACAGTGTAATAGAATCCGCTTCTGACATACCCAGTTGTTTGACCAGGTAGACGGCCATGATCCCTTGCAGGCCGTAGTAACCAAAACGTTCCCACAGCTCGATAGAGAAGATCAGGTAGAACGATTTAGGTTGTTTGAAAGCGTTCAGACTAACGCTTTCTGCTGGTTTATTGTTTGCAGTCGACACATATACCTCTTTTTTTACATCCCACTTTAACAGGAGTCTTATAAGCGTGAAGGCCTGTGGCAGTCACTTTATTGTTATTATGGAAGGGGGAAACGGCGGGTAATGTTCACTATCCTGCGCTTTCAGGCAAGTGTTTTGTAATGCCCTGTTACATTTAACTGCGGTGGAATAATGTCACTGAGAATGAAATGTTATTCAGCGTTAAATTTTAATAAACGTCATTTTACCCATTTAAAATCTCTCCCGTTACGTTTTACCGGCCATTTCAGGGATATGTTCTGCTGAAAAAGCGATTAAGCAGCGATAAAGGCCAGCCCTGAAGTTTTAGCCAGCGTAATGTATTGGTTCAGATCCCATAGCAATAACGATTGCCGGGGTTTGGTGACAAAAAAATGACCGGAATTTAACGTTGTGTTATCAAAGTGATCTGCATCACATATTTATAGAAAATTCTCATCGTAAAAAAACGATTAACCTGCTCAGGCGATTATCAGCCATATGTTGTAAAGCTGTTAAAGGAGATTAATGGTGTGAAAAGCTAATGATTTGGCTTTCGCCGGTGGGCATAATTTTAAGGGAGGTAGCCCCGGAGAGAGACCCACGGGGCGGGTAAATTAGATATCTACTTTTTCTTTATATTCGCAGAGGTTTTCGATGATGCACGAGCCGCAGCGGGGCTTGCGGGCAACGCAGGTATAACGTCCGTGCAGAATCAGCCAGTGGTGGCAGTCAACTTTAAATTCTGCCGGAACAACCTTAAGCAGTTTTTGCTCTACCTGCTCAACGTTTTTGCCGGGCGCAAACTGGGTGCGGTTACAGACGCGGAAAATATGGGTATCCACGGCGATGGTCGGCCAGCCAAACGCGGTATTCAGCACGACGTTAGCTGTTTTGCGGCCAACGCCGGGCAGCGCTTCCAGCGCGGCGCGGTCTTCAGGCACCTCGCCATTGTGCAGCTCAATGAGCATGCGGCAGGTCTTGATGACGTTTTCCGCCTTGCTGTTAAACAAGCCAATGGTTTTGATGTAGGACTTTACCCCGTCCACGCCCAGCTCAAGCATCGCCCGTGGCGTATTGGCGACCGGGTAGAGCTTAGCGGTCGCTTTGTTAACGCTGACGTCCGTAGCCTGCGCGGAAAGCAACACCGCAATCAGCAGTTCGAAAGGCGAGCTGAACTGGAGCTCGGTTGTCGGGTTTGGGTTGTTATCACGCAGGCGCGTCAGGATCTCATGACGCTTTATCTTATTCATTACGCTTCCCTGGTTTCAGCTTCCACCACCACGCTTTTCGCCGCGCGGCGCGCCTTCATTTTCTCGTCAATAAGATACTTTACCGCCAGCATCAGCCCGAGGCCAATAAAAGCACCCGGCGGCAGCATGGCGAGCAGAAACGGCGTGTCGGTGTGGAATATCTCAATGCGCAGCACCTTCGCCCAGCTGCCGAGCAAACCGTCTGCGCCGTCAAACAGCGTGCCGTTGCCGATAATTTCCCGCAGCGAGCCGAGCACGAACATTGCGCTGGTCGCCCCTAAACCGATAGCGAAGCCATCCAGCGCTGCCAGCGGCACCGAGCTTTTTGCGGCAAAGGCCTCTGCGCGACCGATAACAATACAGTTGGTGACGATCAGCGGAATAAAAATGCCCAGCGACTGGTACAGTCCGAACGCGTAGGCGTTGATCAGCATCTGTACGGTGCTGACCACCGAGGCGATGATCATCACATAGATGGGAATACGAATTTCCGACGGCACCCAGCGGCGCAGGGCAGAGACGGCGGCATTGGTCAGCGTCAGGACCAGCGTGGTCGCCAGCCCCAGCCCCAGGGCGTTAGTTGCCGTAGAGGTCACCGCGAGCAGCGGGCAAAGGCCCAGCAGCTGCACAAGGGCGGAGTTATTTTTCCACAGCCCCTGGACCAGAATATCTTTTACTTCACTCATGGTTGTGCTCCGCAAGAAGGTAGCTGTTCAAGCGTCGGCGGCAGCGTTTCCGCGTAAAGCCCCGCACGTTTCACGGCGTTAACCACCGCGCGCGGCGTGATGGTCGCACCGGTAAACTGATCGAACTGGCCGCCATCTTTTTTGACGGCAAAGCTCGCGTCGTTCGGGCCGTGAATAATGACATCCGCAAAATGGGTGATCCAGCTGCTCAGGCGCAGCTCGATTTTATCCCCAAGGCCCGGCGTTTCATGATGCTGGGTGACTCGCGTTCCCAGAACCTTGCCGTGAAAGTCCGTACCAACCAGCAGCTGAATGGCACCGGAATAGCCGTCAGGCGCAGTGGCTTCCATCACTACCGCGACGGGCTGCTCTCCTTTACGGGCTACGTAGATACGATGCTCACCCGCGCCGAGCTGCGGCTCATTAACCACGAGGCAGCTGTTCTGAATGTCGTTATCGTACAGATCTGACGGCAATACCTGATCGAACAGCAGCTTCTGCTGGATCGCCGCCTGGCGGTCGATCGTAGGTTTGGTTAACTCGTTAACCACGGCTGTCAGGCCGGTAGCCAGCGCGGCAAAGATCGCCAGCGTTACGCCATGTTTTTGCATAGTTTTCAGCATGACGATTCCTTAGCGGTGGCCGTAAACGCGCGGGCGGGTGTAGTAGTCGATCAGCGGTACGGTGATGTTCGCCAGCAGTACGGCGAACGCCACGCCGTCAGGATAACCACCGTAGGTACGAATCAGCCAGACCAGCAGGCCAGCCAGCGCGCCAAATATCAGGCGGCCACGGTTTGTTGTTGATGCGGTTACCGGGTCGGTGAGGATAAAGAACGCGCCAAACATGGTTGCGCCCGAGAACAGGTGAATAACCGGGGAAACGCACTTCTCGGGGGAAATCAGCCAGCCCAGCGTGGCGCACAGCGCCAGCACAAGCAGGAAACTGACCGGGATATGCCAGCGAATCGTGCCGCGCGCCAGCAGGAACAGGCCGCCGGCCAGAAACGCCACGTTCACCCACTGCCAGCCCAGCCCGGCAAGTACGCCGCCGTAAATCGGCTCCTGGAGAAGATCGCCTGCGGCGTGACCTGCGCGGATACCCGTTTTAAACGTATCCAGCGGCGTGGCCTGGCTGATGCCGTCAATGCCCAGCCGCAGCTGCGTCATGGTGTCGCCCGCGGCTGTCGTACCGGTGAAAATCACGTGCAGGATATCCGTAATGCCCGGCACGTTCGCAGCGATAGACTGCGGCGGCAGCCAGGAGGTCATCAGCACCGGGAAAGCTATCAGCAGTACGACATAGCCAACCATCGCCGGGTTAAACGGGTTATGCCCCAGACCGCCGTAAAGCTGTTTGGCGATGATGACGGCAAACACGGTGCCGACGATAATCAGCCACCACGGGGCGAGCGGGGGGATGCTCGCGCCGAGCAGCAGACCCGTAAGCGCAGCCGAGTTGTCCCCCAGCGTTTGTTTGTAAGACTGTTTGCGCAGCTTAACAACCAGCGCTTCCGCCAGCACCGCGCTGACGATCCCTAAGGCAATCTGAATCAGGCTACCCCAGCCAAACCAGAAGCACAGCGCGGCGATGCCCGGCAGCGCGGCCAGGGTAACCAGCAGCATGATTCGCGACGTGCTGCGCTGGTTGTGGGTATAGGGAGAGCTTGCGATTTTAAAAACCATTTAATCCTCTGGCGCCATCTGCTGAGCGGCCTTACGTGCCTGCACGCGGGCGATGGCCGCGGCAACAGCTGCTTTTCTTGGGTCTTGTTCTTCTGTGGATTCTGCTGGCGCTGCTTCTTTAGCTTCGGCCTGCTGCGCGGCTTTGCGCGCCTTAGCACGAGCGATAGCCGCCTCAACCGCCGCTTTGCGCGGATCGATGGCCTGAGCTGGCTGCGCTTCAGTTACGGGTTCGCTGGTCGCCTGTGCCGCTTTACGTGCTTTCGCACGGGCAATGGCAGCTTCGACGGCGGCTTTACGCGGGTCGACAGCTTCAGCAGGTTGTGCCTCAGCTACAGGTTCGGCAGTGGACTGAGCCGCTTTACGGGCTTTCGCTCGGGCAATAGCTGCTTCAACGGCGGCTTTACGCGGGTCCGCTACGCTCGCTTCCGGCACATCAACCTGCTGCGCTTTTTCAGCCTGTTTTGCTCGCGCCAGCGCCTTACGGGCCTCGCGGGCAGCAATCATTTCGCTGTTGTCCGGTTTGCTACCGGCTTTGATAATAATCGGCTCGTTGCCGTCTGCCTTTTTACTCTTCACCCGGGCGAGGGCGGCCTGAATGGCGTCGCTGTCCTTCGCGGAGGGCTGGGCGGCAGACTTTTTATGGCGCTCCTGGCGTGCGGCTTTCTCACGCTCCAGACGGGCCTGGCGGGCTTCAAATCGCACCTTCGCTTCCGCAGTGCGTTTTGCCTCCAGCTCAATTTCGCGGATCTCTGCCTTTTCCTGGCGGAAATACTGCACCAGCGGAATGCTGCTGGGACAGACATAGGCGCACGCGCCGCACTCGATGCAGTCTTTAAGATTATGCGCGGTGGCCTTGTCGTGCTGCTGGCCTTTGCTGAACCAGTACAGCTGCTGCGGCAGCAGGTCGGCAGGGCAGGAGTCCGCGCAGGCACTGCAGCGGATGCAGCTTTGCTCCGGCTCCGGCTCGCCCATTTCGCCTGCGGACGGGGCCAGCAGGCAGTTGGTGATTTTTACCACCGGCACGTCCAGCCACGGCAGGCTGAAGCCCATCAGCGGGCCGCCCATAATGACCTGCTGGTCGTGAGCAGGCCGGAACCCCGCGAATTCCAGCAGGTGACGAACTGGCGTACCAAGACGCGCCCAGACGTTACCCGGCTGCGCGACAGATTCCCCGGTCAGCGTGACGACTCGCTCGGTGAGCGGCTCCCCGTCGATGACGGCGCGCTTAACCGCAAAGGCGGTGCCGACGTTCTGCATCAGTACGCCGATGTCAGAGGAGCGACCGCCGTGCGGAACCTGCTTGCCCGTCAGGATCTGCGTCAGCTGCTTTGCCCCGCCGGAAGGATATTTCGTTGGGATCACCCGCAGTTCGATATCGTCTGAGCCGACCAGCACGGCACGCATCATGGAGATGGCCTGCGGCTTATTATCTTCAATGCCGATCAGCACGCGCTGCGGCTGCAGAATGTGCGCCAGGATGCGAATACCTTCAACGATTTGCGCCGCGCAGTCCTGCATCAGGCGATCATCCGCCGTGATATACGGCTCGCACTCGGCGGCATTGATAATCAGCGTTTCGATTTTATCGCCGCCGCCCTGCAGTTTATTACCTGTCGGGAAGCCAGCGCCGCCCAGACCGGCCACGCCGTACTGGTGGACGCGCTCAATCAGTTCTTCACGACTGCGGCTACGGTAGTCCGCCCAGCCGTCGCGCTCGAACCAGATATCATCGCCGTCCGCTTCAATAATCACGCTCATTTCTGCCAGCGCGGAAGGGTGCGCCGTGGAGTGCGGGGCGATAGCGATAACGGTGCCGGAGGTTGGGGCGTGAACCGGCAGCATTCTGCCGCGTCCCCTGGTCAGGGGCTGCCCGCGTAACACATGGTCACCGGCTTTAATGCACAGTTCGCCCTCAGCACCGATGTGCTGCTTCAGGGGCAGGATAAGCCGTTCGGGCAGCGGCACCTGGCGCAGGGGCGTGCCGTTAGACTGGGACTTCATCTCTGGCGGATGGATACCGCCGTCGAAATCCCAGATTTTGTCTTTTTTGAACCGACTGAAGAAATTAAGCATGTTGCTCCACCGGAATATTACGTACCGGGATGGTCTGGAGATCCCATTTCCAGCTCTCCGTGGTGGTGGCGACCGGGATCAAATCAATACAGCTTGTCGGGCAAGGGTCCACGCAGAGATTGCAGCCGGTGCAGAGGTCGCTCAGCACCGTATGCATCGCGCGCGTTGCGCCAACAATGGCATCTACAG
The DNA here is from genome assembly GCF_038405435.1 of Dryocola clanedunensis. Lineage (GTDB taxonomy): Bacteria > Pseudomonadota > Gammaproteobacteria > Enterobacterales > Enterobacteriaceae > Dryocola > Dryocola clanedunensis_A. The sequence continues at coordinate 177,223 of NZ_JBBYHZ010000002.1, forward strand.
GGCAGGCCTGGATGCATTTGGTGCAGCCGATACAGTTGGCTTCGTCGATAACGGCCAGCATGCGCACGGGGGCGAGAGCAGACTCGTCGCCTTCAATGGGCTGCGGCTCGACGTTAAGCAGGGTGGCAATTTTTTGCATCACCGCTTCGCCGCCGGGCGCACAAAGATTTATTTTTGCGCCGTTGTTGCCCACGGCTTCGGCATACGGGCGGCAGCCGGGGTAGCCGCACTGGCCGCACTGGCTCTGCGGCAGCAGCTCCTCGATTTTCTCGACGATAGGGTCTTCTTCCACCGCAAAGCGGCGGGAGGCGTAGCCCAGAATAAGGCCGAAAAGCAGCCCCATCAGGGTCAGCGCAATAACAGCAATCCAGACGGTGCTCATCAGAACTTCACCAGCCCGCTAAAGCCCATAAAGGCCAGGGACATAAGCCCGGCGGTGATCAGCGCGATGGCGTTGCCTTTAAAGGGAGCTGGGACGTCGGCAACGACCAGCCGTTCACGAATAGCGGCAAATAGCACCATCACCAGCGAGAAGCCAACCGCCGCAGAGAAACCATACAGGGCGGACTGCAGGAAGTTATGGCCCAGATTAACGTTGAGCAGCGCCACGCCTAATACCGCACAGTTTGTGGTGATGAGCGGCAGAAAGATCCCCAGCAGGCGATAGAGGGCCGGGCTGGTTTTACGCACCACCATTTCCGTAAACTGCACCACAACGGCAATAACCAGAATAAAGGCAAGGGTACGCAAATAGACCAGATCGAGGGGGATAAGGATCAGGTCGTTAATAATCCAGGCGCAGACAGAGGCCAGCGTTAATACAAAAGTGGTCGCCAGCCCCATGCCAATGGCCGTCTCCAGCTTTTTGGAAACGCCCATAAACGGACACAGGCCGAGAAACTTCACCAGAACGAAGTTATTGACCAGTACCGTACCAACAAAGAGCAGCAAATAATCTGTCATGATGAGACCTGAAACAAAAAAAGCCGTCCATTATCGTCCATGCGGCGCAGGACGACAACGGAGTATTAATAAGGTTATTACGGATTAATAAAGGTTTGCTTCACGCGTTTTGAGCGTTTGAAGTAGGGCACCAGCAGTGAAGCCGCAAGCAGCGGGAACAGAAGCTGACGCAACGCCAGCTCGTCGCTGACCGGAGAGAAGGCAAACGCTTTGATCGCCAGCAGTATGGAGATCAATAACCACAGGATGTAATGACGCACCACATTCTGACGTTTTTTAAAAAACGCGATGGTCAGCCAGACGGTATAGCCCCACATGGCAATGGCGCAGGCCACGGAGAAATACCAGAACAGCACCATATGCTGCCCCTGCGCGCTCATCAGACGATGGCTTTCAGGCGAAATCAGCATCATCAGATAAATCGCCAGCGCAACAGTACTGCTGAGTAAGGTCAACAGCAGCCAGGCGAGAGGGGCGAGAAGCCAGCCTGCAATACGCGGCGCCTGCGTGGTAGTCATTTTGCCTCCCGGGATGCAAAGAATAGAATGCGGTCCTTATGTCTGACATAAGGCGGGGGCGATTATAAGGCTTTTTGAGCGTAATGCTACTCGCACACGGTTACACCACGTAACGCCAGACCGTTTTTGGCACGCAGCCGAGGTCAAACAGCCGGCCACCTGAGACCAGCTCCGCGCGGCGATGATCGGCTGCGCGATACATATTCATAATTTCATTGTTATCGGTAAGGCTATAATTGAGGTGGTCGAACAATTTTTCCAGGCTTTCCAGGGTACTAATTTTTCTGAACTTCATTAAATAATCTTGAGCTGTCATAGGGGATATCCGTAGAGGAGGTTTTATTAGTTTAAAAGCAGAAGTTGAATCCCAGCATAATAAACGCAACCCGTGTGAAATTATCAGCGCAATTTCATCTGGCAGATTATTTCGGACTTTTCCTTGAAATGCGACGCAGTTGTTAATCAGCGCTGCCGGAATATCTTAATGGATACCTGGCGTTTCGCTGTAAACCACGATCGGCAGTCAGCCTCGTTACCGGGCAGGGCCTGGCGGCTGGCGGCAGGTGAACCTGAGGTTTTAAGGGGGAGGGGGCATCAGCATCGCCCTCTTTTCTACGAGATAAATCGGAATATTATAAAACCGTTTAATTAGCTGGCCGGCAGAGCATAAACAGATTCACGACGAAGATGGAATATAAATATAATCTTAAAAGATCATTCATGAGCGCTATTCATTTGTTTTCACAAACCGATACACAAATGGGCCGTCTGTCATTTATTACCACCTTTGTTGACAATAAAAGTATACCGGTAAAATTTTGCTCTTAGCCCTGCATAATCGTATTTATACCGGCTGCGTTAAACCCTGGCGCGGGCGCGGGTATATATGTCAGGCGGTCCTGAAGGGGGAATACGTGAAAACGCCTGGCAAGTATGCAACCGACACGTAACAATTAAAGTACCGGTTGTTACACCGTGGTGGATGGTGTCAAATGAGCTGGTCCATAAACGTGAGGAATACAAATGAGTGATAAGATTCGTGTCGGACTAATCGGCTACGGCTACGCCAGTAAGACATTCCATGCGCCGCTCATTGTGGGCACGCCGGGAATGGAGCTTGCTGCGGTATCCAGCAGCGATGCGGCAAAAGTCCATGCAGACTGGCCAAACATGCCCGTTGTCTCCGACCCGCACCACCTGTTTAACGACCCGGATATCGATCTCATTGTGGTTCCTACCCCAAATGATACGCACTTTCCGCTGGCGAAAGCCGCGCTGGAGGCGGGGAAGCACGTGGTCGTCGATAAACCCTTTACCGTGACGTTGTCACAAGCGCGCGAGCTGGATGCGCTGGCGAAAAGCCGCGGGCTGCTGCTCTCCGTGTTCCACAACCGCCGCTGGGACAGCGACTTCCTGACCCTGAAAGCCCTGCTGGCCGACGGCACGCTGGGGGAAGTGGCCTATTTTGAATCCCATTTCGACCGTTTCCGTCCCCAGGTGCGCAACCGCTGGCGCGAGCAGGCAGGCGTCGGGAGCGGCATCTGGTACGATCTGGGCCCGCATCTTCTCGACCAGGCGCTGAACCTGTTCGGCCTGCCGGTCAGCCTGACGGTCGACCTGGCGCAGCTTCGCCCGGGCGCGCAGGCTACGGACTACTTCCATGCCGTGCTGGCCTACCCGCAGCGCCGCGTTGTGCTCCACGGCTCCCTGCTGGCCGCCGCCGAGTCCGCACGTTATATCGTGCACGGTACCCGTGGCAGCTATATCAAATATGGTCTCGACCCGCAGGAAGATCGCCTGAAGGCTGGCGAGCGTCTGCCGCAGGAGGACTGGGGCTATGACATGCGTGACGGAGTGCTGACGCTGGCGCAGGGCGAAGCGATGGCGGAACAAACGCTGCTGACCGTGCCGGGTAACTATCCTGCCTACTACGCTGGTGTTCGCGATGCGCTGACCGGCCACGGTGAAAACCCCGTTCCGGCGGCTCAGGCCATTCAGGTGATGGAGCTGATCGAACTGGGTATGGAATCCTCAAAGCAGCGTGCGACGCTGAATCTGGCTAATTAATTCGCCTCTGCCGTCCGGCCTCGTGAATACGAGGCCGTTTTTAATGGCTAAGCGGCACGAACCTTATTGATAAGCGCCTGCTTTTCCGCCTCGCTCAGGAAAGCGATTTTTAAGCCGTTCTCCTGTGCGGTACGGATCTGCGCCGCGCTCAGGCCTGCACGAGGCGCTGCAACGTTATATTCATGAATAATGTCGATACCCTGAACCGCCGGGTCGTCGGTATTGATGGTTGCCAGCACGCCGTGGTCGAGGAATTTGATCAGCGGATGTTTGTCCAGCGACGGCACCGTGCTGGTCTGAATGTTTGAGGTCAGGCAGGACTCAATGCCAATCCCTTGCTCCGCCAGGAAATCCATCAGCGCCGGATCTTCAATGGCCTTAACGCCGTGACCAATACGCTCAGCCCCCAGCTCGCGAATCGCCTGCCAGATGCTTTCAGATCCAGCGGCTTCGCCTGCATGAACGGTGATATGCCAGCCTGCATCCCGCGCGCGGTTGAAGTGGTTGAGGAACAGGCTGCCTGGGAAGCCAAGTTCGTCACCGGCCAGGTCCAGCGCCGTAATATGGTCGCGATGCGCTAACAGGGCTTCCAGCTCAGCCTGGCACGCGGCCTCGCCGAACGTCCGGCTCATAATACCGATTAAACGCGCCTCAACGCCAAAGTCACGGCAGCCTTCACGTACGCCTTCAATTACCGCCTCCACCACGCCGGCAACCGGCAGGTTATGCGTCATTGCCATATAGCCCGGCGAGAAACGCAGCTCGACGTAATCCAGTCCGTTTCGTGCGGCATCTTCAATGTTTTCCCACGCCACCCGGCGGCAGGCATCAAGCGTTGCGAGCACCTTAACGCCCCAGTCAAGCTTTGAAAGGAAGCTCACCAGGTCTGGTGCGGTATCGACAACCCGGACGTGAGGAATTAACGCATCGATGGAGTCTGCCGGAAGCGGCAAATTATGCTGGCGGCCCAGATCGAGGATGGTTTGCGCACGAATGTTGCCATCAAGGTGGCGGTGCAAATCGGTTAACGGCAGGGAGGTATCAATCATGGTCGCACTCTTTTTTTGATTAAAGTGCGTTACATTATAAATGCTACGCACTGTAAGTGTACAAGCATCAAATAATCTATATATTACATGTGTTTACTTGCTGGCTAACTTCATCAAAACTCCTTCGTGGGACATATCTGTGCCGATGTCAGAGAAAAGTGAGTCAATTTTGCGGGAATGCTCAGATAAATGGTTAGGTGCCAGGTGTGCATACCGACGAACCATTTCTATCGATTCCCAGCCACCCATTTCCTGAAGAACAGAAACCGGGACGCCAGCCTGAACTAACCAACTGGCCCAGGTGTGTCTCAAATCGTGAAATCTAAAATCCTCAATCCCAGCCTTTTTGATGGCAAGCTTCCATCTTGCGTTAATACTCCCGCTCATCTTCCTTACTGCAGGCATTTTCACGCCCTGCGGACTTGTGCATTCTTGCTGATGAACAAACACCCATCTATGATGATTGCCGATCTGCCTTTTCAGGACAGCACAAGCAGTGTCATTAAGCGCTACGCCAATAGCGCGGTTAGACTTGCTCTGTTCTGGATGTATCCATGCAACCTTCCTTTGCATGTCGATCTGCTGCCATTCAAGATTGAGTATGTTGGAACGCCGTAGTCCGGTGGAGAGGGCAAACTCTACAACGGACTTTAGCGGCTCTTTGCATACTTCAATCAGCCTCATAGCTTCATGCGGCTCCAGCCATCGAATACTTCTGTTCTTCGGCGTAGGAACTTTGATGATCGGCGCTTTCTCCAGCACCTTCCAGTCACGTTCTGCAGCACGCAACAGAGCTTTGATGAATGCGAGTGTTGCCGTCTTCGTTCCCTGAGCTGATTCCTTTGGCTTCAAAACCGGCACTTCCTTTCCCTTTCTTTTTGCGGCATCAACGCTCATCTTCCACTTAATCTCGACCGATCTGTTCATCATCCCTTTGACAGCTGAGTAAATCTTATCCTCGGTTATTTCGCTAAGGTACATACCTGAGAAGTGTTGCAGCCAGAACCGGATGCGGCTTTTATCGGCATTCAGCGCTTTCTTGTGCGCCTTCTCCTCAATCCATCTGACACATGCCTCTTCAAAGGTTATGTCTGTGATTTCACCAAGGCGGCTTACCCTCCAGGCCTCAGCCTTTAGTCTGTCGTGGAGCTCACTCGCCTGTCGCTTGTCCGTTGTGCCAAGAGACTGTCTAATACGGCTACCATCCGGCGCTGTGTAACTGGCGTACCAGACTTCGCCCCTGCGGAAGATTGACATGTTTTTCTATCTCCATGTTCATCAGCCGCGCTCACGGCCACAGTGTGGATCGGATCGTTAAGTGCGGCAAGACATGCCGTACGGGTGAAAAGGTAAGGGGAGTTCTTCTTCGTGGGATTCTTTCTGGTGTAGGCGATACGGCCCGCTTTACACCATTGCGTCAGTGCATCCTCATCTATACCGATGAAAGCAGCTGCTTCACGCCTTGTCAGGCTTACTCGTTCCATTGGTTTCCTCCAGGCAATAAAAAACCCCGCCGTGGCGAGGTTCGTTGGTAAATTTTAGTATTGCTGTCAGTCTAAGGGTTTAGCACCAGAAGCTCTTACTGCCGCCTCGATATGAGATGTCATTGGCTGCTCAGGTGAGAGAATTGCCACCGCATAACGCTTTCCTTTAATAACAATATCAGGCTTGAGAACGGTAAATGTATTTGTTGGTTCTTGTGGCTGCTGGCGAACATTACCATCATGTGACGAAACCAGAACGCCGCCAGAACGCGGGTAAGTGATTCTATCCGCAGGGTAGGCATCAACTGTTTTTTCACCAGTAAATTCCCCACCAACCAAGGTGTATTCCACTTCACTCATTTCCCTTCCTCCACCTTCTGATAGACCGGCGCATTGCCGTTCGGTGACTGCTTCGACACTTCACGATAGTGAGCAAGTCGCTCAATGAAGTATTGCTTCAGATGCTCCGGCTGCTCACGCGCAACCATCTCCGCGACTACCGGCATGTTCATGCGCTCTTTGTACGCAACGCCAGCCGCAGCTAAGTCTACGTTAACCTTATCGCGCTCATCTTCTGATTTTGCTGCAATGTTGAAGTCTGTCATATAACCCTCCGTTGCAGAGAGTATATAGCGAGCGTGAGAGGCGGGCTATTTTCCTAATGGCTGCGGGGCGGCGGCGAGCATGGCGGAACGACAGGCGTTCCATGATGCCGCTCGTATAATCGCATCACCCATGGTCATCTCGGGATTCTCTATGCACAATTCTTCCCATGTTTGTTCATCCGGCACAGTAACAGCCTGTAGTGGTGGGGCTTTCTGTGGGGCATACACAGGGAATAGGCGCACGATATCCACTTTTGAAAATGGGAACATTTCGTCATATGGGTAGTTCTCTGGCAGTTCATCCTCATTCAACCATGCAATCGGCTCCTTGCTGGCTTTTCGGTATTCTTCCAGCTCTGCACGGTCGTTGCTGATATATGACGGCGGCAGGCCCAACGGAGGTTTCCACTGCTCTCCACCGTTCCATGTATAAAACAGGTGCGTAAGCGTCTTTCTTGCTGCTTTTAGCTCCTTAGCCATGAGGTAGAATGCCCAGCTAGTAACAAACATCGTGGTGCCTTTCTCGGTGCTGTCGATTATCTGCTGAATATCGGCATCGCTGGCGCGCTCATTGTTCAGATTGCTCATAAAGCCTCCGGCTCTTTTGGAATTGGTGCCCAGTGGGTTATTTCGAGATTGGTCATCCCTTCAATTTGGAACGTCCATTCCCATTCGCCGGTTTCAACCTGTCCAAGCCCGTACCACAAAGAGCGCCAGCCAATTAGCAAACCTTCGCCACCTGCATCAAATAGCAGCACGTTTGTATTAGCAGGGGTGTTGCGTCAGCGGCTAGTAGTTCAGAGGAAGATATTCATTATGGAGGTGGTTACTTCCAGGCAGTAAGAAAACAGTCGCTTATTGAGGATTATGGCGTGACGATCGTTCCGTTAACGGGCACATTGTCATGGGTCAGGATGAACAGAGGTGAGCCTTGCATTACTTGGTTTGGCGTGAGGCCAAATAGCAATGTTGATAATCAGGCGGAGATTGAAAAATCAGCACTGTATGGCAAAACCAATAGCGTTGCGATGAAGGCTCCAGCAGGTGTAATTCAATACAGTACTGGCATTCCAGTTTATTCTAGAAGTGGTTTCGTTGGTGCTGGAAAACAAAAAACAATTTTCGAAAAAACAACAAATAATAAATTCACTGTTTCTACAGGCGCTTCCTTTGATGCGCTCGCTTTGTCTATCCCTGATGCATATGCACCAGATGGCACTGATGAGTCATCATACTGTGTTTTCGCAAATTTGACAGGGATGACCTTTAGGAGAAAGAATATAGCAGACAGAAATAATGCGCCAGCTTATGGGTTCTGGTGTCAAAAAATGGCGGTGTCTTTGATAAAGGATTTGCGTTTTGAGTGCGGTAATTTTGGTTTCTGGGGGGAGGATTGCTGGTCTAATATATTTGAGTCTGTACAGTTCCTTGGTTTAGGAATCGGGCAGTACTGCGGATTTAGCCTTGCTAAGTTAAGGGGTAGTATTTATCACTTATCTGGAACAAGTAATGTGATGAACATGGTTCAAGTTGCTAATTATCAACTTGGTTTTCTTATTGCGGCGTTGCAATACTCAACCATGACATGCTGTACAGCAGATAACATACTCCCTATGACAGGTACAAGCGAGACAATTGCATCAGCATATTCATTTTATAACCCTCATAACTTAACTATTAACTCGTGCGCATCAGAAGGTGTTAAGGGTGCGCAGATAAGAATATCAATGGCTGATGGTGCTGTATATAACGGGAGCTTGAGCATCATTTCTTTCATGGGAGTTATTGGACAGCAGGACCCGCTGGTAAGTACATCAGTTTTCACGATAATAAACCAATACGCGAAAAGGCTGTCAGTGGTTTTTAATGCTGGTGATTTGATTGTAGATGGTTCTCTTTCAAATCTTCATGTTGGGCAAGTAGACGGGGCAAACACTTATGTAACTTCGGTAGGGTCAATCATGGATGCGCCACTAGTAACTAATGGCGCTCACTTCACACCGCTATGATTAGACTATCGGCCTCATAGATGTAAATGCAGCCTTAGAAAGTTTAATAGATTGGAAGTCAAATGCCTTATAAAAGGCATTTGATGCCATGTAAATAACAAACACTGTCAAGAATGATGAGGTTAAGGATGCATAAAAATAGCCCAATTCATTTAAAAATGAGTTAAATATAAATGGAGATATTAAATAAATAATCGGCATGTGTATTAGATAAACTGAAAAAGAAACCTTTCCAGAATAAACAACAATCTTCCCACTAAATAGTCTAGATAATGATTCATTTGAGATAATAGACATCACAACCAGAACGCCTGAAAAAGCACAAAATAAATAGTATGCATTTATCATTTCACCTAGAACACTGAATGAAACAAACCCTATCACCATGGAGTAAGCAGATGAACCATAATGCACACCTCCAAAATATGCGCCAACAATAAGAAAAGGCAAGGCCATTTTTAAAGGTAATCTAATGTCAACCCCGCTAATATAAGCTCCAAAAATAAAACATAGATAACTATATTTCTCAATTTGAGAAATTGGCAGCAGTGATATGCACAACGAGAAAAGCAGTGCTACTACAAATTTCCTATTAACTTTAGACGATACTGCGCAGTAATAGAATACAATGAATGAACCTATCAATTCTATTTTCATTGTCCAAAGAACAGGATTGTAGTTAGACCCACCCCTGAAAAAAGTTTCAACCAATCCCGAGTAAATAGCACCGAAGAATGTAGGTTCAAACTTACCATAGCTTTGAGCCCACGCAGAAAGGGCGCTAGTATCAGAACCAATGAAATTCAGAGCAACATACGCTAGGATACAAGATGCTACAACTGGTGGGGCTAATCTGAAATACCTACGAATTGTCATCATGGAAATGGAAGCTAATATATCCTTATTCTTCATGATCCCAAAGGTAAGGACATAACCGCTTAGCACAAAGAAAATGTAAACAGCGGCCGTGCCAGAATAGAAAAATGGCAATGGGCTGTCATAGATAACACGCTCCCATCCGTGGATAATTAAATCGTGCTCATGCAGCCCAGGATAAAACACCAGAGCTAAATGAGACAGCACAACCATGAAGCATGCTACCCCTCGAATCCCTTCAATATACAGAAGCTTATCTTTCATCATTATCCTGCAGTGCTATCAGCGTGTGTTTCCGTTAGTTTATCATCCAGGATGAATCTGATCAGCACTTGATCAACTACCAGTTTTGAAATACTGTTTATGCATACAGTATTTTGACAAAGGAGTTCATCATGCCGCGAGACTATGACATCAGAGGGGCGTTCGTCAGTGCCATCAAGCAAGACCCGGTAAGGGGTCAGGTAGTATCAGCTGCTGACTTTGTGCGCGAGCTTGAAAAGGTCAATCACCACTGGTCGCTGAAACAGGCTAACGAGTGGATATCTTTCTATCAGGGCTCGTTCCGCGATTACACGCCGCATGAAGGCGTGAACAAAGTTTACTTCATGATGAACATGGGCGGGGTGCGATAATGGGCTTTCCTTCTCCGGCTGCAGACTTTCTGCAAGAGCGCGTAAACCTCGACAGACACTTGGTGAGCCGTCCGAGCAGCACGTATCTGTTCCGTGCAAGCGAACCGCAATGGCGGGCCGGTATCATGAAAGATGCGTTGCTTGTTGTTGATATGGCGCGTAACCCCATCGATGGCTCAATCGTCGTCTGTGCGCATCAAGGTGAGTTCAAGATGCGCCGCTTCCGCAAGTATCCGTCTCCACACCTGGAGAACATCGACAATCTTCAAACTACGTATCCGTTGCCGGGATATGTCGATGGCGATCCGGATGATGTCGTTTACGGCGTAGTTACGTGGATACTGAACGATGCCCGCAGCGGTGAGTTCGACGATGTGCCGGTGATGTGACACATTTGTGCCAGGTATGCTCGGGCGAGGTGACTTAAGGCAACATGTAACGTGTGAGCGCGGTCTTATGCTGTAAGTGACTGTATTGAATAGGGGTGTATGAAATTATAAAAACATTCACGGGAGAATTGCTATCGGCTGGCAGCAATTAGTTGCGCAAATAAAAGGGGAGTAGCCTCCCCGCGTATATTATTGCAGTGATTTAATGGCGGCAATCAGTCGCTTCACGCCTTCTTCCAGCTTCACCCTCGGGCAGCCGCAGTTCAGGCGGATAAAACCGTTTCCTTCTTCGCCGTAGGTGTATCCCGGCATGATGGCGACTTTTTGCTGCTCGATCATCGCTTTTTGCAGCTCCCCGTCATCCAGGCCCAGCGGGCGAAGATCGATCCACGCCAGATAGGTGGACTGCGGCGGCTGCCAGTTGAGTTGCGCAAACTCCTGATTCAGGGTATCCGCGACGTATCTGAGATTCTCCTGCAAATAGGCGCGCAGGGCGTCGAGCCACGGCTCACCCTGCCGGTAGGCGGCAATATGCGCAACCAGCGCCAATACCGCCGGGGATGAGAGACCGTCCTGACCCTTAAGCACGCTCAGGTAGCCGAGACGATCCTTTTCATCGTTGATTAGCCCATACGCGCCGGTAAGCGCCGGAATATTGAAGCTTTTGGAGCCGGACGTCAGCAGCGCCCAGCCGCCTTTGCCCACTTCGCACCACGGCGTGTGGTGGTTGCCTTCCCAGACCATATCCATATGAATTTCATCGCTTATCACGCGCACGCCGTGGCGTTCACAAAGCGCCGCCATTGTTTCCAGCTCTGCGCGCGTCCACACTTTCCCGGTCGGATTCTGTGGGCTGCACAGCAGCATGATTTTGCACTGCGGTTTTGCGAGCTGGGCCTCAAGGGCGTCCATATCACATATCCAGCCTGTGGCCGTACTGTGCAGCGGCGCGCTCAGCACTTCGCGCCCGTTCCCCTCAATCGCTTTATAAAAAGCATCGTAGGCCGGAGTGTGAATCAGCACCGCGTCGCCCGGCTCGGACCACTGGCGAATCAGCTGAGAAACCATGTAAATCACGGAAGGGCCGTAGACCACGCTCTCGGGATCGATTTCGCTGCTAAAACGCTGCTGATACCAGTGGGCGATGGCACCGATGAAATCATCATTCTTCCAGCGGCTGTAGCCGAGCACGCCGTGCGCCAGACGCTGCTGGACGGCGGAGAGAATGACCGGGGCGGTGGGGAAATCCATATCGGAGATGGTGAACGGAAGCAGGTCGGGGGCACCGAAACGGTCTGCCACATAATCCCACTGTGTGCACCAGGTTCCGTGGCGGTCAACGGGAACGGAAAAATCGAACATAACACCTCGCAGAAGAGCGGGCACCGTATTAAGTGCCCGCTTCTTATTTACGCCTGAGCCGTGCTCATCAGGCTTGCCATTTCATCTTTTACCGACTGAACCTGTGGGCCGATGACTACCTGCAGGTTGTGCTGGTTAAGCTGTACAACGCCGATGGCACGCAGGTTTTTCAGCGCCGCGCTGTCGACCAGCGCCATATCTTTCACCGTCATACGCAGGCGGGTGATGCAGTTATCCAGCGTGACGACGTTTTCCGCGCCGCCCAGCGCCGCCAGCATAGCCGGTACGTTATAGCCGGATTTGCCAACCTGACCCGCAAGCGCTTTTTCAGCGCTGGTGGTGGTGTCGATATCGCGGCCCGGCGTTTTAATGTTAAAGCGGGTAATTGCGAAGCGGAAGATAACGTAGTAGCCCGCGAACCAGATAGCCGCTACGACCGGCACCATATACCACTTGGTGGACAGGCCGTGCAGGATGCCAAAGACCACGAAGTCGATGATATTGCCGTCGGTGTTGCCGATAGTCACGCCCAGCACCGCCATAATGGTGAAGCCGAGGCCGGTCAGCAGGGCGTGGATGAGGTAAAGAACCGGAGCAACGAACAGGAACAGGAATTCCAGCGGTTCAGTGGTGCCGCCCACGACGCAGGCGATAACGCCGGAAATAAGCAGGCCTTTAATTTTATGACGGTTTTCAGGACGGGCACAGTGGTACATCGCCAGCGCCGCGCCCGGCAGGCCGCCCAGGAAGGCAGGCATTTTACCCTGCGACAGGAAGCGGGTCGCGCTTTCAGAGAAGCCGTGCACCGTCGGGCAGCTCAGCTGCGCCTGGAAGATGGTCAGTGCGCCGCTGACGCTGTGGCCGCAGACGTCCATGGTGCCGCCAGCCTCGGTAAAGCGAATCAGCGCTACCAGGATGTGCTGCAGACCAAACGGCAGCAGAAGACGCTCGCCGGTGCCGAAGATCATTGGCCCGAAGATGCCAGCGCTGTTGATCACATTGCCAATTCCGGTGATCCCGGCTGCAAATACCGGCCAGATTAACGGGATAACCAGGCCGACGAGACCCATCACCACGGTAGTAATAATCGGCACAAAGCGGGTGCCGCCAAAGAAGGCCAGCGCGTCCGGCAGGCGGATGTTGTGGAAGCGTTTGTGCAGCATTGCCACAATCACGCCCGCGATGACCGCGCCCAGGATCCCGGTATCAATAGACTGAATGCCGAGGATGCTCTGAATGTTGTTCGCTTTCAGAATCGCGGCATCGGTAGTGGGCAGGATGCCTTTCGCAGTCAGCCAGAAGTTAACGCCCAGGTTCATCACCACGTAGCCGACAAAACCGGCAAAGGCGGCGACGCCTTTATTCTCGCTCGCCAGCCCCAGCGGGATTGCGATACAGAACATAATAGGCAGGAAGCTGAAGGCGAAGGAGCCGACTTTGCTCATCCACACGAAGATGAGCTGCAGCACCGGGTTACCCAGCGCAGGGAGCAGCGTGACGACGTCATGGCTGCTTAAAGAGCTGCCGATCCCCAGCATGATCCCGCAGAACGACAGCAGCGCCACCGGCAGCATGAAGGTTTTGCCAAGGTTTTGAAAAAACTCCCAAAGCGTAATTTTTTGTGGTGTATTAGCCGCCATAACGACTCCTGTTCCCGGTTGATAAAAGATAGTAACAGTACGAAACTGAGCGGATGATAAAACGTTTAACCTGATTTTATTGCGCGTCAGCTCACAGATTAAAAACGACGCAACGCGCCTAATGTGCTCAGGCAGGTAAAACGTTTTATCCTATGGCATCCCTGATTTATGGAGAATCATCCCCGCCCATGACCACGATGGCCAAAAAAATCACTATCAATGACGTTGCCAGCGCCGCAGGCGTTTCGGTGGCAACCGTTTCGCTGGTATTAAGCGGTAAAGGGCGTATTTCCGCGGCAACGGGCGCGCGGGTTAACGAAGCTATCGAAAAGCTGGGCTTCGTGCGTAATCGCCAGGCTGTATCGCTGCGCGGCGGGCAAAGTGGGGTAATAGGCCTGATCGTGCGCGATCTCTGTAATCGTTTTTATGCCGAACTGACGGCGGGATTAACGGACGAGCTGGAAAAACAGGGCAAACTGCTTTTCCTGACGCAGAGCGGCGCGCAGGGTCAGCACATGCAGCGCTGTTTCGACACGCTGGTTTCCCAGGGCGTAGACGGCATTATTATTGCCGGGGCGGCAGGACAGGGCGCTGAACTCAGGGAGCTTGCGGATCAAAAAAGCCTGCCGCTGGTGTTTGCCTCACGCGCGAGCTATCTCGAAGAGGCCGACATCATCCGCCCGGATAACATGCAGGCGGCTCAGCTGGTCACAGAACATTTGATTAAGCGCGGGCATCAGCGCATTGCCTGGCTGGGGGGAAGAGGATCGTCACTTACCCGCGCCGAACGCCTGGGCGGCTACTGCTCGACGCTGCTGAAATACGGCCTGCCGTTTCACAGCGAATGGATACTGGAGTGCGAATCAAGCCAGAAGCAGGCCGCAGACGCCATCACCACGCTCCTGCAGCATAACCCCACGATTACCGCCGTGCTTTGCCACAACAGCACCATCGCTATGGGCGCATGGTTTGGGCTGCTGCGCGCGGGTCGTCAGAGCGGAGAAGGCAGCCTGGACAGCTATTACGATCGCCACGTTGCGCTGGCAGCGTTTGCGGAAGTCATGGATGAGGAGCTGGACGATTTGCCGCTGACCTGGGTTTCTACGCCAGCCCGCGAGATTGGCCGCAGCGCGGGCCTGCGTGTTTTGCAGCGTGCGCAAAGCGGCGATGACGAAGCGCGAAACCAGATCATGCCCGCACGGCTTGTGGTGCGGAAGAGCTAAAAATCTCGTGAGCCGACCCGCTCGCCACCGTGCCTGCTATGACGTGGTCCGGTGAATTTCTGTGAACTACACTCAATAAACTAAAATGCTGTGTAATAAGCATTCCGGTCACCCGCAGGTTTTCGGCTGATAGCCAGAATTGTCATGGATGTTAAGTCTACGTTCTGGGTATGGGTGCTCTGTAACCTGCGCTGTCGGCGGCTACCCCTGTGTTCAGACAATCCTAATTCCTTTCAGGAAACTGAATGCTGGAGGTTGAAGCTATGCGCTATCGAATCTTTGGAAATACAGGTCTCAGAGCGTCGACTCTTGCTCTTGGTACGGGCAATTTTGGCAATGGCTGGGGCTATGGGGCGGACAAGGACGCCGCTCGTAATATTTACACCCGCTACCGTGAAGCGGGCGGCAATTTCATTGATACGGCCGATCAGTACCAGTTTGGGCAATCTGAGGCTATGCTCAGCGAGTTTATCGCTGTCGACCGCGAAGATATTATCCTTGCCACGAAATATTCACTTGGCGACTCGCCTGAGTCGGGGCTACAGCACAGCGGTAATAGCCGCAAATCGATGATCAACTCCCTTGAAGCAAGCTTAAGGCGCCTGAAAACCGACCGTATCGATTTGTTCTGGGTGCATATGCCTGATGGCGTCACGCCCGTTGATGAAATTGCGAAGGCCCTCGACGATCTTATCCGCTCCGGCAAAATCCTTTATGCGGGGCTGTCGGATTTCCCGGCGTGGCGGGTAGCCACGGCCGCCACCCTGGCGGAGCTTCGGGGTTGGTCCCCTATATCTGCCGTGCAGCTGGAGTACAGCCTCGTGGAGCGCTCCGCAGAACGCGAGCTGTTACCCATGGCGGCAGGATTTAACCTGGGGACGGTAAGCTGGTCACCCTTAGGAGGCGGTCTGCTTACCGGAAAATATCGCAAGGGCGAATCTGGCCGGGCGCAGGGGCTGGGGGCGGTCATTCATGATGAGAGCAATCAGATAAAAATCGCCACCGTTGATGCCGTACTGGCAATTGCGGAAGAAACAGGGTATCCGCCAGGGCAAATCGCCATCGCATGGGTGATTGCCAAAGGAACACTGCCGATTATCGGTCCACGTACGGAAGAACAGCTGGCAGATAATCTAGCGTCGGTAGATGTTCAGCTCACTACTGAACAAATCGCACGTCTGGATGCGGCGAGCGCTATCTCACTCGGTTTTCCGCACGACGTTGTTGCCGCATCCATTCCATCTCTGGGCGGTGGAAAACATGAGTTAATTGATAAGGCTGCACGAGCTATACGTTGAGATAGTGTCGATCGGGCTTAGAGGCTAAGTGTAATAATCACTTAAATGTCGATGTAGGTCGGGTGAGCATTACTTCACCCGACAATTTCACCTGCTGTTGCAACTGGCTACGGTGGATGTCGCTGACGCTAATCCACCCTACCAAACCTGAAGCTTAATGCGCCGGTGCTTCCAGCTCGGGAGCCGGTGCTGCACCGTCCATGCCCGGCAGCGCAAACATGCCTACCAGATCGCCCAGCGACATCTGCTGGCCGTTCAGGGTGACCTTGCCGCTGCCGTACTGCAGGCTGGTGGTAATGTTGTTGTTTTCCACTTTAGTTACGCGGAACATCTGGCCCATTGCCGCAAGGCCTTTGATCTGCTGGTCCGCAAGCTTAGCCGCATCTTCCTGCTTGTAGCCTTCCAGCTGCGCGACCTGGGTCATCAGTTCGGTTGCCATATCCATTGGGATCACCAGCTTGCTGTCGAGAGACTTCACGTAGCGGTCAAGCTGCTCTTCCGGGCTGTTTGCCGGGCCGGTAGCGCCAGCAGGATCCTTCAGATAGAGGGAGAGGTTAAAGGTGCTTTCCCCTTTCGCATTCTTCCAGCTCAGCGGCGCCACGGTGATAACCGGGTTGCCCTTCAGCAGCAGCGGCAGGTTGGCCGCCAGCACGTCTACCAGCTTCTGCTGATAGAGTTCCGGGTTCTGCGCAATGGCCGGATCCGCAAGCAGCTTCTGGGACTCGGCATTGTATTTCTGGCTGAACTCGTGCATCGCTGCGCCGTCGATATTGCCGACTTTAAGGGTGAGCTTGCCGCTGCCGACGTTCTGGTTCTGCACTTTCAGCGCGTCGACGACGTAGTCAACCTGGCCGGTAAGATGCTTTTTATCGTCCTGCACGTCAGATTTTGCGTTGATTTTAAAGCCTTCCAGCACCGCCATCTCTTTGCCTTCAATGGCGATAGCCAGCTTATCGATAGAGGCTTTCTGCTCGCCGACGCGCTCGTCAAATTCGGTGCGCTGGCTGCTGCCGTCGGTAGTCACGCCGTTGAAGGTCATCTGCACGTGCTGGCCATACTGGTTCACGGTATTGATCAGGCCGCTTTTCGCTTCGCCGTTAACGGCGATTTTATTGCCGTCGCCGTCCACGTCCGCGGAGAACTGGCCGCCGCTGAAGGAAATTTTGTCCTCACCTTTGGCGTAGTTCAGTGGAAGCAGGTCAATATCAGAGGCGGTTGCGCCGCTGTAGCCAACGCGGGTTTGTGCGTCAATGAACGACTTGCCGGCGGTGATATCAAACAGCGGTTTGGTTGTTGGGTTGTTTACCAGCACGGTATGAATAGAGGCCATGCTTGGTATCAGATTGAATTTTTTCAGCTGGGCAAACGGGAACGGGCCGTGATCTATAGTTTCAGCAAAAACGATGCTTTGATCCGGCTTCAGGAACGCGCTTTCTTTGCCCGGCACAGGCTTTATCACCAGCTGCATGCTGCTGTGGAACAGACCGCGGTGATAATCCTGATAGCTCACGGCCAGGCCAGACTCCGGTGAGGCATTGTTTAATTCGGCGTTAGCGTTGGCGATCATCTCCGCCATCCGACCTTCCAGCTGTTTGCCGGTGTACCAGGCGGTGCCCGTCCACACCACGCCCAGCGCTACTATCACACCTACCGCTACCAGAGATTTTTTCATCGTGTCGTCCATTTTAAGTCGCGCCCGGCAGTTGGCCGGGCGACGAATGAAAAACGCCCGCGGGCGTTTCAGAAAACCAGTGCCGTAAGCTTAGCAATCCAGACGTAAAAGATCAGTAAGTTACTTGTAATCAGAGCTTATTGAAGACGCGGGCGATACGGCCCACGCCGCTTGCGGCTACAGGAGATTCGTTAGCTGCAATAAACGCCGATTCACCCGGCTTAAGCACCAGCTGCTGTTCACCCTTGCTCAGTACCGCTTCGCCTTCCACACAGAAAATAATTGCTGCGCTGTCCTGCGCCAGCGTGGCGGGGGTCGCGTTTAAATCGTGCAGGGAGAAGGCGAAGTCATCTACCGGGATCGGGAAGTCCAGCTCGCTGCCGTTTTGCTGCGGCTGGGTCAGCAGCTCACCGGCTGGCTTTGGCTCGAACTTCACGTTGGCGACAAGTTCAGGGATATCGATGTACTTTGGCGTCAGGCCCGCGCGCAGCACGTTATCCGAGTTGGCCATAACTTCCAGCGCAACGCCTTTCAGGTAGGCGTGCGGGGTTTCGGCGAACAGGAACATCGCTTCGCCCGGTTCGAGCTTAACGACGTTCAGCAGCAGCGGAGAGAACAGGCCGCTGTCGTCCGGATAGAATTCGGAGATGACGCGGATCGTTTCCCACGGCTCACCCTGCTGATTATTCAGCGCGGCTTTCAGCACGCCCAGCGCGCGGGATTTCTCTTCGCCCTGCATATTCAGCAGGCTGGCGAACAGCTGCGCTAAACGCTCGGCGCCTGGCTTCTCAAGGAAATGCGCGATGGCGGTGTGCGCGCCTGAGACAGGCTGTAAAAGCGAGACGATGTCAGAGAATTCACGGAAGGCGTTCATCGCGAGGAATGGCGTAAGGGCGAAGACCAGCTCGGGCTTATGGTTTGGATCTTTGTAGTTACGTTCGGCGGCATCCAGCGGGATCCCATCCGCGTTTTCTTTTGCAAAGCCCAGCTCGGAGGCTTTTTTGTTCGGATGCACCTGAATAGAGAGGGGCTGATCGGCACACAGAACTTTAAACAGGAACGGCAGCTCGCGGAAACGTTCGGCAACGGCAGCGCCAAGGGCTGAATTCTGATCCGCATCGATAACGTCGCGCAGGGAACGCGGCTGGCCATCTATCAGGACCTTAGAACTACTTTTTGGGTGCGCCCCCATCCACAGCTCCGCCATTGGCAGGTTGTCGGGGTTTTGCACGCCGTAAAGTTCAGTTAAGGCGGTTTTGCTTCCCCACGCATAATTTTGTACTGCGTTGATTAATTTTTGCATTATCAAGGCCTGTTGTAATGTAGATAAGATTCCGACTATTAAACCAATTATCCGTGGGGAAGTAACCAGGGCAGTAAAAAGTCGTATTAGTCTCAGTTTTTGTTAAAAAATTGTGTAGCATATTGTGATTAATTTTTTAACACGGTGCGCAAGCCGCATCCGAAGCCCGATTAATTAACGTAGCTGATGTCGTAAGTGAGAGAACAATGTCGAATAAAGCCTTTCATTATCAAGAGCCGTTCCCGTTAAAAAAAGACGAAACCGAATACTACCTGCTGAGCAAAGATTACGTCTCCGTCTCGGAGTTCGAAGGGCAGGAAGTCCTGAAAGTTGACCCCAAAGCCCTGACCCTGCTGGCGCAACACGCCTTCCACGATGCCTCTTTTATGCTGCGCCCGGCGCACCAGCAGCAGGTTGCCGATATTCTGGCCGACCCCGAAGCGAGCGAAAACGATAAATACGTGGCGCTGCAGTTCCTGCGTAACTCGGAGATTGCTGCAAAGGGTATCCTGCCAACGTGCCAGGATACGGGGACTGCAATCATCACCGGTAAAAAGGGCCAGCGCGTCTGGACCGGCGGCGGCGATGAAGCCGCGCTCTCGCAGGGGATCTACAACACCTACATTGAAGATAACCTGCGCTATTCGCAAAACGCCGCGCTGGATATGTACAAAGAGGTGAACACCGGAACCAACCTGCCTGCGCAGATCGACCTGTACAGTGTTGACGGGGCTGAATACAAATTCCTCTGCATCGCTAAAGGGGGCGGGTCCGCGAACAAAACCTATCTTTATCAGGAAACTAAAGCGCTGCTCAGTCCGGGCAAACTGAAAGATTATCTGGTCGAGAAAATGCGCAGTCTGGGCACCGCAGCCTGCCCGCCGTACCACGTCGCATTTGTGATTGGCGGCACTTCGGCAGAATCCACGCTTAAAACGGTGAAGCTCGCTTCAACCAAGTATTACGATGGTCTGCCCACCGAAGGTAACGAGCACGGTCAGGCGTTCCGCGATATTCAGCTGGAAGAAGAGCTGCTGAAAGAAGCGCAGAATCTCGGCCTTGGCGCGCAGTTTGGCGGTAAATACTTCGCGCATGATATCCGCGTCGTTCGTCTGCCTCGCCACGGTGCATCCTGCCCGGTGGGCATGGGCGTATCCTGCTCTGCGGACCGCAACATCAAAGCGAAGATCAACCGTGACGGCATCTGGTTAGAAAAGCTGGAGCACAATCCAGGCAAATTTATCCCGCAGGAACTGCGCCAGGCGGGGGAAGGGGAAGCCGTTAAAGTCGATCTGAATCGCCCGATGAGCGAGATCCTGAAGCAGCTTTCTCAGTATCCTGTTTCCACGCGTCTTTCCCTGAGCGGGACTATTATTGTGGCACGCGACATCGCACACGCTAAGCTCAAAGAGCGTATCGATAACGGCGAGGGGCTGCCGCAGTACATTAAAGATCACCCTGTGTACTACGCGGGCCCGGCCAAAACGCCGGACGGGTACGCATCAGGTTCGCTTGGGCCAACGACGGCAGGGCGCATGGACTCCTATGTGGATTTGCTGCAGGCCAACGGCGGCAGCATGGTGATGCTGGCGAAAGGCAACCGTAGCCAGCAGGTTACGGATGCTTGCCACAAGCACGGCGGCTTCTATCTGGGCAGCATTGGCGGCCCGGCTGCGGTGCTGGCACAGCAAAGTATCAAAAGCCTCACCTGCGTTGAGTACCCCGAGCTGGGCATGGAGGCTATCTGGAAAATCGAGGTCGAGGACTTCCCGGCCTTTATTCTGGTAGATGACAAGGGCAACGACTTCTTCCAGAAAATACACGCCTCCCAGTGCAATCGATGCGTGAAATAACATTATGAAGCCGCCCAACCGGGCGGTTTTTTTTATCTGAAAGGAGAGTGAAATGGCATCCAGTCGTATTGAAAAAGACTCTATGGGACCCATTGATGTTCCGGCTGATAGGCTCTGGGGGGCGCAGACGCAGCGCTCGCTTGAGCATTTCCGCATCTCCACGGAAAAAATGCCCACGGCGCTCATCCAGGCGCTGGCGCTGACCAAGCGTGCTGCCGCTAAGGTGAACATGGATCTTGGCCTGCTGCCGGCAGAGCGGGGAAAAGCAATACTCGCAGCCGCCGACGAGGTGCTGGCGGGTAAACATCCCGATGAGTTCCCGCTGGCTATCTGGCAAACGGGTTCGGGCACGCAAAGCAACATGAATATGAACGAGGTGCTGGCGAACCGGGCAAGTGAAATCCTTGGCGGCGTGCGCGGCATGGAGCGCGTGGTTCACCCTAATGATGATGTGAACAAAAGCCAGAGTTCTAACGACGTATTCCCGACGGCGATGCACGTCGCCGCGCTTATTGCGGTACGCGAAGAGTTAATCCCGCAGCTTAAGGTGCTGAAAGAGACGCTGCAGGCGAAAGCGGAAGCCTTCCGCGATATCGTCAAAATTGGCCGCACCCACCTGCAGGACGCCACGCCGTTAACGCTCGGCCAGGAGATCTCCGGCTGGGTGGCGATGCTGGAGCATAATCTCAAACATATCGAACACAGCCTGCCGCACGTGGCGGAGCTGGCTCTTGGCGGCACCGCCGTGGGCACCGGGCTGAACACGCACCCGGAATATGCCGTCCGGGTAGCAAAAGAGCTGGCCGATATTACCCGTCAGCCGTTTGTCACCGCGCCGAATAAATTTGAGGCGCTGGCTACCTGCGATGCGCTGGTTCACGCGCATGGCGCGCTGAAGGGGCTGGCCGCATCGCTGATGAAAATTGCTAACGACGTTCGCTGGCTCTCATCCGGCCCGCGCTGCGGCATCGGCGAAATCGCCATTCCTGAAAACGAGCCGGGCAGCTCAATCATGCCGGGCAAGGTGAACCCAACGCAGTGCGAAGCGATGACGATGCTGTGCTGTCAGGTGATGGGCAACGACGTGGCGGTGAACATGGGCGGGGCATCCGGGAATTTCGAGCTGAACGTCTATCGCCCGATGGTTATCCATAACGTTCTGCAGTCTGTTCGCCTGCTGGCGGACGGCATGGAAAGCTTTAACGAGCATTGTGCCGTCGGCATCGAGCCAAACCGGGACCGTATCAGCCAGCTGTTAAACGAATCGCTGATGCTGGTGACGGCGCTCAATACCCATATCGGCTACGACAAGGCGGCGGAAATCGCCAAGAAGGCCCATAAAGAGGGGCTGACCTTAAAGGCCTCCGCCCTGAAGCTGGGCTACCTCACGGAAGACGAGTTCGACGCGTGGGTGCGGCCAGAAGAGATGGTCGGCAGCATGCGGCAGTAAGCTTTTATGCGCCTCGGTTGAGGCGCTTTATTATTGCTCGCAGTACAAATGGAGCCTCGGAATCAGTAACTTTAAAGCCTGCGCCTCGGGCTTATAGCGATAGCGGATATTCTCCGCATCGTAATTCAGCAGTTCGCCAATTTCCGGCGGCGCTTCGCCGTTGTCCTGCTGGCACAGTACTAGCAGCGGTGAAGGGCAGGCGAGCTGCACCTGCTTCTGCTGTTCCTGATACCAGACGCGGGCCACCGGCTGGACCTTTACCGGACGTTTAATCTTCAGCTTCGTGCTGGCGGGTAGCATCGCGACGTTGTTAAGTTCGCGCTCGATCTGCTCCGCCCACTGCTCGCGGGTATAGGGCGGCACGGCGCGGTTTGCCTTCAGGCTTTTTTCCAGCATCACCATCACCTCATGCCGCGTCATATTTTTGATGATTTGCTTGTTAGCCCAGCCAAAGCGCAGGGTGGTTGGGTTATCAACTATCGAGATAGCGCGATAGGCGTTAAGCGTTATCAGCCCCGGAATATGGCGATGTACCCATTCGAAGCGCTGCACGCTGGCAAGGCCTGATTCGACGCTGATGATCTTTTCCAGTTCGATCTTACGCTGGTTAACCCGCGCGACCAGCTCATGAGTCTGCTGATATTCATCAACGTTCACGCTGTAGCACAGGGCGCCGGGAAGGCGCACCGCAGCCTTGCTGCTGATTTTTTCCGACTGCTGCTGGATGAAGAGGCGGGTGAAGTGGGCAAGCGCCGCCTCATGGGCGTCTTTGCCGATTTTCTGCGTGACTTCAATCTCGTTGAGCGGTTCGTGTTCGCTACCTTTCTCAATGGCGGGCAGGGCAAATACGCGGCCCACCAGCAGCCGATAGCCGTCCAGCTGACCACTTAGCAGCAGCAGGTCACGTTCCAGCTCCCGGAACGTCGAGGTTAACCGTTCAATCAGATCGTAATTCGCCATTGTGCACCCACTTTAGTTACAACATACTTATAGGGTTATAGCACGTCGGCGACAACCTGACCACCGGCGTATTCTGTGTCAGGCAGGTCAGGCGGTTTTTGATTCCTGCGCGGGATTTAGTTCGGGTTTAAAGGAGGTGACCGGCCAGCTAAAATGAAAACGTGCGCCGCCCAGTGGCCCGCTGTCTACGCGGACAGCTCCTCCCATAGCCATCGCGACGGAATGAACAATCGCCAGTCCTAAGCCGCAGCCGCCGGTTGCCCTGTCGCGGCTGGGATCCAGGCGGACGAACGGCTGGAAAACATGCTCACGCTCCTCCACCGGAATGCCGGGGCCGTCGTCTTCAACTACCAGCGTGGCGATTTGCCGATCGAGGCGCAGACTTACGCTCAGCTGCTGCTGGCTGTAGCGCAGGGCGTTGTTAATCAGATTATCCGTTACGCGCTCAAGAAGGCGCAGATCGACCTGGCCGAAGTCACCCACCGCAGGGCATTGCAGAGCAATTTCACGATGCGGGTGAATCACGCGCACATCAGCAATATGATTTCGCATCCACTCAGGCAGATTTACCGCTGTCAGGTGCAGCTCAGTCCGCGGCCTGTCCAGGCGGGCGTAGGTCAGCAGCTCATCAATCAGCCCCTCAAGCTGGCCGATATCACGATTCAGAGCCTGGGATTCTTCTTCGGTCAGGTTTTCACTCATTTCAAGCCGATAGCGCAGGCGAACCAGCGGCGTGCGCAGCTCATGTGCGATACCGTCAATCAGTAACTTTTTGCTTGCGATAAGCGCATTGATATTGTCCGCCATCTGGTTGAAGGCAACGCCGAGGCGCTCAAAGCTCGAGGCGCTGTCGAAGTGAATCCGCTCGTTAAGATGGCCTTTCCCCAGGCGCTGTGCCGCCGTCTCCAGTTTAAGCATGTCCTGCCAGTGCGGGCGCATCCAGATGAACACCGGGAAGGCGAGTGAGATGGCGATAAAAATCATCAGACCGACGTCCAGCAGGCGCATCTGGTGCAGGAAGAAGAGATAGGGAATAGGGCCAACCGCCAGCACGTAATGGCTGCGGGGGATGCGCTGGATAAAAGTGTACTCATCGTCAAGGGCGACAATTTCACCTTCCCGCAGGTGGCGGGCGGTCATCTCATCCAGCTTAAACTTGCTCATCGGTTCGATGTTCAGCTTAAAAGATAGGTTGAGGTCGAGATCGTTGATGGTTTTATTCCAGTCGCGCGGCGGGATTTCGCGGAGTTCGCTGCGCATCAGGTACAGCGAGCTTTTCATTAAATCGTCGAGCGACTGGCGGCCGGCCCGCTCGGCGGTAAATTTATAGACCAGCCCGACCAGCATCGTCATCACCAGAAAGCAGACGAACAGCAGGAGATAAAACTGAATAAAAAGTTTCTTCATCGAAATTAGCCAGCCTGATTACGTTGACTCACCGCCGTCTGACGGGACCTTACCGGAACAAGAGTATGCCCGTGTCTTTTCTGGCTGGCTATGAAAACAGGGCGGCACGCGCGGCGCATCCCTACGGAGAGCGTGGTTGATTCTGCCAAATGTTATGATATAACATTTCAGTTAAACCGATAGCGACGCAGGAGAGCGTAATAAGATGAAGAACGTATTTTATATTCTGGGGTTAGGCGCTTTATTAAGTAGTTCGCATGCCATGGCACACGCTCACCATCACGGTAAGCCATTGACGGAAGTGGAACAAAAAGCGAGCGAGGGAGTATTTGATAATTCGAACGTAAAGGACCGTTCGCTAAGCGACTGGGAGGGCATCTGGCAATCGGTGAATCCTTATTTGCTGGACGGCGACTTAACGCCGGTTCTCGAGCAGAAAGCCAAAAAAACGGGCAAGTCGCTCGCTGACCTGCAGGCCTATTACAAGGCAGGCTATGCTACTGACGTTGATATGATTGGCATCGAAAATAACGTTATGGAGTTTCACGTTGGCAAACAGGTTAACTCCTGTGAATACGCTTACGCAGGCTACAAGATCCTGAATTACACCTCCGGGAAAAAAGGGGTTCGCTACCTTTTTGAATGTCAGGACGCCGCGTCAAAGGCGCCAAAATATGTGCAGTTCAGCGATCATATTATTGGCCCACGGAAGTCTTCGCACTACCATATTTTTATGGGCAACGATTCCCAAGCCGCGCTGCTGAAAGAAATGGATAACTGGCCGACGTTTTACCCTTACAACATGACGAAGGCGCAGGTCGTGGACGAAATGCTGCACCACTAAACCTGATAGCGAGCCTGAGCTGAATTCAGGCTTCGCTTTCCCAGGCGTGCGGTGCGAAAAGATAGCCTTTATTACGCACGGTTTTTATACGGAACGGCTCCGTTGCGCTGTCGTACAGCTTCTTGCGCAGTCGCGAGATAGCAACGTCCACGCTTCTGTCCATCCCGTCATAACTCACTCCCCGCAGGTTTTTCAGCAGCGCATCCCGGTCCATAATCTGCCCCGCATGCGTCGCCAGCTCCCACAGTAAGTCGAAATCTGCCGTCGACAGCGCGATATTCTCTTCGCCTAAAGTAACCTGCCGGTTCAGCGGGTCGATGCACAGCGTGCCAAAACGCATCGCTTTATGCGGTTTCAGCGCCGCTGGAGTGGTTTCAGCGGTGTGCTGCGCAGAAATTCTTTGCCGCAGATGCAGGCGCAGCCTTGCGAGCAGCACCGCGGGGGGCGTGGTCTTCAGAATATAATCGTTGGCGCCCATTTCCAGCGACAGAATATGGTTCATGTCGCTGTCCAGCGAGGTCAGCAGCACGATGGGGCCGTCCCACTGCGGGCGCAGGTCCCGACAGAGCGTCATGCCATCTTTGCCGGGGAGCATCACGTCCAGCAGCACCAGGTCAGGCTGCTGTTGTTTAATGACTTCTTCCGCGCGGTCGCCGCGGCTTTCGACGATGACATCAATGTCGTGTTTCCCAAGGTAGGCGGCAATCAGCGAGCCCACTTCAGCATCATCTTCCACGTATACGATTTTATTCATAGCCCGGCACATTTGCAGAAAAGAGGAAAATACACTGAGGAAATCTATTATGCCATCAATGGCGGGTAAACAACTTTAATCGAAGAATCAGCGCAGGGGACGGCCGCCGTCTACGGCGAACGTTCTGCCGGTAACGTACCGGCTCTCAAGCAGATAATTAACCAGCGCCACAATTTCCGCTTCACCGGGCGCAATTTTCATTAATGATTTATTGAGCGCAGCCTTACGGTACTCCGCATCATCCTGCTCGTTAAACATGATCATGGCCGGGGCGATGGCGTTGACCTTTATTTCAGGCGCAAGCTTACGGGCAAACGAACGGGTAAGGTTATCCAGCGCTGCTTTACTGGCCGCATAGGCGATGTGCTTTTCACTGCCGCGCTCCACGACGTAATCAGTAAAATGAATAATATCGGCGCCGGCTTGTCCCTGGCCGCGGAGCAGCGGTTCCAGCAGATGGTTAAGAAGGTAGGGGGTGTTAACATGAATCTGAAGCATGGCGGCCAGCGTATCGCTTAACGGCACGTCCGCCGACTCCGCCTGCCATGCGCTGGCATTATGAATAACTGCTCTGAGGCTGCTGCAGCGTCCCATCACGTCATCAGCAAAGGTGCGGATGCCCGCCTCAGTGGAAAAATCAGCAAACAGGCAGAACGCCCCGGCGGCTTCGAGTTCATCTATCGCTGGGTATCGAGTCCGAAAAGTTACAATCACTGGCAGACGGCGGGCGAGGAACGATTTTGCAAGGGCAAGCCCGATACGGCGACCGGCGCCGGTTATCAAAATTGGGGCTGGGGTTGGCTCTGCAAACATTAATGGTTCCTCGTGACTCGCGGCAGAAAGATGTTATCTGACCAGTATCCACGTTGCCGGGAAGGCAGCCACCAGCATCATGCCGATAATCGCTTTTTCCTTCACTTTCAGCGTTCCCTCATGGGTGTGCGTGCTGCGGGCATAGATAAAGACCAGTAATCCAGGCGCATACAATACCACCGAGAGCAGCAGGTGCATCGGGCCAGATGCGTAAAGTAACCATAAACCATAAATGCAGGCGCCAAGACCGATAGCTTTATGCAACGGGCGAGTTGCAACCTTCAGTAAAAATGCCCCCACCAGGAAATAGGGGACGAGGATCATCTCGGAGGCAATCGTCAGCAGCGTGTTGTAATCAGAGCCGGTAAGCCAGATCAGCACCAGGCAGACCTGAACGCTGATGTTTGTCAGCCACAGGGAGGCCGAAGGGGCGTTGTTTTTATTCTGACGAGCAAAGATCTTCGGAAATGCTTTATGGGTTGCGGCCAGCAGCGGGACTTCGGCGGCCATAATCGTCCAGCTTAAGTAAGCGCCACAAACCGAAACAATCAGTCCGGCAGCAATAATAACTTCACCCCATGGACCCATCATGTCGACCATGATCCCTGCCATCGATGGGTTGCGCATTGTCGCCAGCTCCGGGCGGGCGACGACACCAAGCGACAACAATGTCACCAGCAGATACACGCCGAGCGCAGCTATTACTGCCAGCAGCGTTGCGCGCCCAACGTCCTTTTTATTGCGGGCACGAGCAGAAACGACCACCGCGCCCTCTACGCCGATGAATACCCATAACGTGATCAGCATGGTGTTCTTAACCTGCTCCCACACCGGCACCCCTAATTCCAGTCCGCTAAAGTCGAGGCTGAAGGTTCGCAGCTGAAATGCCATGGCGGCCAGAACAACAAACATACCCAGCGGGAGAAGCTTGGCGAGCGTCGCCACCAGATTAATACTCGCCGCAGTCTGTACGCCACGCAGCACCAGCCAGTGGACCATCCACAGCAGGACCGACGCGCCGACTATCGCCTGCCAGGTGTTGCCGTCGCCAAAGATGCGCAGCGCTGGAGTATCGGTGAAGAAACTTAAAGCGGAAAAGACGATCACCAGGTAGGAGACATTGGCTATTACCGCGCAGAGCCAGTAGCCCCACGCAGAGAAAAAGCCGATAAGCTCACCGAAACCTTCCCGGGCATAGGTAAAAATGCCGCCGTCCAGCTCGGGACGCAGGCGGGTCAGAACCAGCATCGCCAGCGCCAGCAGGAGGATACCCGCTCCGGTAATCGCCCAGCCGATAAGCAGTGCCGCGGGGCTTGCAACGGCCGCCATATTTTGCGGCAGGCTAAACACCCCGGCGCCGAGCATTGAACTAAGCACCAGGGCGGTTAATGCGGCAAGGCCAAGTTTCTTTTCCATAGGTGTCCTGTAAGTGTAAGAAAGGACCCAGAATAATTATTATGCTTTAGCGCATAAAAATGGAGGATCACACTAAGGCGCGGGATTTTACGGACACTGAACTCTGCTTGCAATGACATGCACCATAATTTGGACTAATCGGGTAAAAAGAGGACATAAAAAAGGGCAGCCGCGGCTGCCCTGAAGGAAAAACACTCTTATTTAAAGAGGTCTGCGCTGACGGTCATATTGCCGCCACGCTCCTGCCACTGGCGCGTTACGTGATAATACTTCGCACCTTTTTTGGCAGCACGCTTCGCGACCTGATAGGACACGTCGGTCATGCCGTTAAAGTGGCCGGTAAACTGAATATTGTCGAACGGCACCATCTGAGCGGCGGTGATTTTATTCACCTCTTCGACTTTGGTTCCGTCCGGAAGCGTTACAGTGTAACGGCCACCTTTAGAAGACTGGGTTTCAAAGAAGCGACCAACGTCAGTTGACGGGGATGAAGAGGTAGCCACGCCCGGGATTTCAACTTTAGCCGCTTCTGCGCCGCCAGCAGCGAGGGCGGCCTTACCTGCTTGTGAATCGGCAGGGATAGCATCCGCACTTTGCACCACGCGTTTTTTAGCATCGGCTTTATAGATAAACGCGGTGATACGCTGGTTGCCGCCCTGGTTGGCATCAACCTGACGCACGATGAAGAAAGAGGCAGCACCTTTGGCCTTAGCCGCTTTGGTGATGACGTCATTCACTTCCGGCTGGCTGCGGTAAAAGCCCTGAACCGTAACGGTATCGAATGGCTCCAGCAGGTAGGCCTGCTCCTTTGGCAGCTCCATCACGCCGTTAATCACGCGGTTGCCTTTGACGTCCGCTTTAGGCGCATCTGCGTGGAACACATCTGCTACGACGCGCCAGTTGCCGCTGTTACCGGTGTCGTTGAGATCCTGAATATAGAAAGAAGCGGCGCCTGCATCGTCTGCACGGCGAGAAACGGCTTTGGCCGCGTCGCTGATCGCATTAAAACGACCCGTAACGACGATGCGATCAAAAGGTTTAAGAGAGGCCGCTTGCTCTGGAGTCAGTTCCTGGGCCGCCTGCACGGACAGGGTGGTCAGGGAGATAAGTGCTGACGCCAGAAGGGTGTTCTTGAGCTTCATAAAATAATCCTTCGCCTTGCGCAAAAATGAATACTTAACCGCATTCTCTGAAAGTATCTGTAAGCCGCAGATTATTGCATTGAAATAGTGCTACTGTCTGCGCCATTTTTAAAAGTGGTGTTTGTCCAGGCAGTTAATTTTCATAACGAAAATTTATAGGTGCGGGAATTGCCTTGTTGACCACTAAAAGCGATAAATCTTATCACTTATTTGGTTAATGCAATGTTAAATCACCGTTTTGAACCCGTGTAGATGCCTGTTTTGCCGCTTCGCTTAAGCGTAATATCAGGCATTGAGAAAGAAATTTAGTTTAAAAGAGCTGTCTGAAGGCATTTACCCTGAGATTTTGCGGTAAAGATACAAATACTGCGATCATGATGTGGATCACAGGCGTTATTTTCAGTAGGTTATAAAAAGTTTGTTACAGATGTATTTTTTGTTGAAGCAGTAACGGAAATTGCGTTGGTCAGACTTCAGGGGCAACACATGAGTTTGCTGCGACAATCTGACAAACCATCATAAAAAACAGATGGAAGGGAATACTATGCGTATTGGTGTACCAAAAGAGCGGTGGGCCGGTGAATCCCGCGTGGCTGCCACACCGAAGACCGTGGAGCAGCTGCTGAAACTTGGGTTCACTGTCGCCATTGAAAGTGGCGCAGGGAAGCTGGCGAGCTTCGACGACGAAGCGTTTCAACTGGCAGGAGCCACCGTTACCAACACGGCGGACGTCTGGCAGTCAGATATCATTTTAAAAGTGAATGCTCCGCAGGACAGCGAAATTGCGCTGATGCGTGAGGGTTCAACGCTGGTCAGCTTTATCTGGCCTGCGCAAAATGCGGAGCTGCTGGAAAAACTGGCGGCGCGCAATGTAACCGTGATGGCGATGGACTCCGTGCCGCGTATCTCACGCGCCCAGTCTCTTGATGCCCTGAGCTCCATGGCAAACATTGCCGGCTATCGCGCCATTGTTGAGGCTGCCCATGAATTTGGCCGCTTCTTTACCGGGCAGATCACCGCCGCAGGTAAAGTCCCACCGGCAAAAGTGATGGTTATCGGCGCTGGCGTTGCGGGCCTTGCGGCCATCGGCGCAGCTAACAGCCTCGGCGCTATCGTTCGTGCCTTCGACACCCGCCCTGAAGTTAAAGAGCAGGTCCAGAGTATGGGCGCAGAGTTCCTCGAACTCGACTTCAAAGAAGAAGCCGGTAGCGGCGATGGTTACGCTAAAGTTATGTCCGCTGCGTTCATTGAAGCGGAAATGGCACTTTTTGCCGCTCAGGCAAAAGAAGTCGATATCATCGTCACCACGGCGCTGATCCCGGGCAAACCTGCACCAAAACTTATTACCCGCGAAATGGTTGATTCCATGCAGCCGGGAAGCGTGATTGTCGATCTGGCGGCCCAGAACGGCGGTAACTGCGAATACACCGTGGCAGATAAAATCACCGTTACGCCAAATGGCGTGCGCGTTATTGGCTATACGGATTTGCCAGGTCGTCTGCCGACGCAGTCCTCGCAGCTCTATGGCACCAACCTCGTTAACCTCCTTAAGCTGCTGGCCAAAGAAAAAGACGGCAACATTAACGTCGATTTTGAAGACGTGGTGATCCGTGGCGTAACGGTAATTCGCGAAGGTGAAGTCACATGGCCTGCACCGCCGATTCAGGTTTCTGCTCAGCCTCAGGCCGCGCAGCCTAAAGCTGCCGCTCCCGTTGAAGAGAAAAAACCGGCTTCACCATGGCGTAAATATGCATTTATGGCGCTGGCTATCATCCTCTTCGGCTGGCTTGCCGACGTCGCGCCGAAAGAGTTCCTGGGACACTTTACCGTCTTCGCGCTGGCGTGCGTGGTAGGTTATTACGTGGTCTGGAACGTCTCTCACGCGCTGCATACGCCGTTAATGTCGGTAACTAACGCCATTTCAGGGATTATCGTGGTTGGCGCGCTGTTGCAGATTGGTCACGGTGGCTGGGTCAGCTTCCTGAGCTTTATAGCCGTGCTGATTGCCAGTATTAATATTTTCGGTGGATTCACCGTCACTCAGCGCATGCTGAAAATGTTCCGGAAGAACTAAGGGGTAACAAATGTCTGGTGGATTAGTTACAGCTGCATACATTGTTGCCGCGATCCTGTTTATTTTCAGCCTTGCAGGGCTTTCAAAGCACGAGACCTCTAAGCAGGGCAACCTGTTTGGCATGGCCGGTATGGCCATCGCGCTGGTGGCAACCATCTTCGGGCCGGAAACGGGCAACGTGGTATGGATTATCGTGGCCATGGTTATCGGTGGCGCTATCGGCATCCATCTGGCGAAGAAGGTCGAAATGACTGAAATGCCAGAGCTGGTGGCGATCCTGCACAGCTTTGTTGGCCTGGCGGCCGTTCTGGTTGGCTTCAACAGCTACCTGGATCACGCGCCTGGCCTTGAGCCGGTGATGGAAAACATCCATTTAACCGAGGTGTTCCTCGGCATCTTCATTGGCGCGGTAACCTTCACGGGTTCTATCGTGGCGTTCGGCAAGCTGCGCGGAAAAATCTCCTCTAAGCCGCTGATGCTGCCAAACCGTCACAAGCTGAATCTGGCGGCAATCGTCATTTCGTTTGCGCTACTGATCGTGTTTGTGCGCACCGAAAGCGTGGGCCTGCAGGTTCTGGCGCTGCTGTTGATGACTATCATCGCGCTGGTGATTGGCTGGCACCTGGTGGCCTCAATCGGCGGTGCGGATATGCCGGTTGTGGTTTCGATGCTGAACTCCTACTCCGGCTGGGCCGCAGCGGCAGCGGGCTTTATGCTCAGCAACGACCTGCTGATCGTAACGGGTGCGCTGGTAGGTTCTTCTGGTGCGATTCTGTCTTACATCATGTGTAAGGCGATGAACCGTTCTTTCATCAGCGTGATTGCGGGTGGCTTCGGTACGGACGGTTCTTCTACCGGTGACGATGAAGAAGCGGGTGAACACCGTGAAATCACGGCGGAAGAAACAGCAGAAATGCTGAAGAACTCCAGCTCTGTGATCATCACCCCTGGATACGGCATGGCGGTTGCGCAGGCTCAGTATCCGGTGGCAGAAATCACCGAGAAGCTTCGTGCTCGCGGTATTAAAGTACGCTTCGGCATTCACCCTGTGGCGGGGCGTTTACCGGGACACATGAACGTCCTGCTGGCTGAAGCGCGCGTGCCTTATGACGTGGTGCTTGAAATGGATGAAATCAACGATGATTTCACCGATACCGACACCGTGCTGGTGATCGGCGCCAACGATACGGTTAACCCGGCGGCACAGGAAGATCCGCGCAGCCCAATCGCCGGTATGCCGGTGCTGGAAGTATGGAAAGCGCAGAACGTCATTGTCTTCAAACGTTCAATGAACACCGGCTATGCTGGCGTACAGAACCCGCTGTTCTTTAAGGACAATACGCAGATGCTGTTTGGCGATGCCAAGGCGAGCGTTGAAGCGATCCTGAAATCGCTCTGATTTGCGAGACGATTCACAAAGCCGCCTTTCGGGGCGGTTTTTTTTTGCGACTTAATATTTGCAAAATGAATGCAACGTTACATTCAACCGCTTGAATCTATGGAATAAAAAGTAGCGTCGGAAGATGGGGGTGGGTAAAATGTGACCGGGTGCTGAAGCTGTCGGCTTCGAACCCCATGGCGAAAAGCAGGCAGAAAAAAGCCCCGAGTTAGTTAACCCAACCCGAGGCCCTCTCATGCCTAGACCCCATGATAGTAGCCTCTTAACATTGTGTTTGCAACGCAGGA
This sequence comes from Dryocola clanedunensis, assembly GCF_038405435.1. GTDB lineage: Bacteria > Pseudomonadota > Gammaproteobacteria > Enterobacterales > Enterobacteriaceae > Dryocola > Dryocola clanedunensis_A. The sequence continues at coordinate 210,715 of NZ_JBBYHZ010000002.1, forward strand.
GGCGAAGATGTCGTCACAAAATAAGTTGTTCAGTACGATAGTTATCTGTCTGACAATCCTCATGATTATATTTCTGATAAAGGATTCACTCTGTGAATTACACATCAGAAATGGCGGCATGGAGATGGTGGCATCATTAGCCTGCCGTAAGGAGTAAACGCGGCGTTTTGCAGGTCAGTGGCGGGGGAGTATCCCCGCCACGCAGGCGTCTGGCATGCGGGTTAAGCACCCTGTTAAACAAAAAGGCCGCCCATGTTCTGCACGGGCGGCCTTTTATTAGCATCAGTAATTAATCGTCTTCATCGTCGTCCAGCTCAACCGGCGTCTGGAACGAGTCCGGTTTAATGACCAGCAAATCGCAGCGCAGATGATCGATAACCTGTTCAGCGGTGTTACCCAGGAACGCGGCGGAAAGCCCCGTACGACCGACGGTGCCCAGCACCACAATCCCAGCCTGCAGGTGTTCGGCAAGATCGGGGATGACCTCTTCCGGCAGGCCCTTCTCGACGTGGGTCATTTTTTCGTCGATGCCAAACTGCTGGCGGATGGCCTTCATGGCAACAAGATGCTGACCGCGTATCGCATCGTTATAGACGCTCGGGTCAAAATCAGGCAACTCGATGGCGATGTTAATAGGGGTGACCGGGTATGCCCCCACCAGGTGAACTTCCGTGTGGTTAACATCTTCCGCCAGCCGAATGGTCTCTTTAACCAGCTTTTCGTTCAGCGCGTTGTGGTACTGCTCTTCGCTCGCAAGGTTTACGGCTACCAGCGCCTTGCCGTCTTCAGGCCACGGCCTGTCGTTTACCATCCAGACAGGGCACGGGCATTTACGCAGCAGGTGCCAGTCGGTGGGGGTGAAAATCACGGCTTCGAGCTTGTCGTGCTGGTGGGTCATTTTCAGCAGCAGATCGTGACCACCGCTGATGATTTCCTGAATGATGGCTTCAAAAGGACGGTTGTGCCACACCACTTTGATTTCAATGGGGATGCCGGCCTCGATGTAATACTGCGCCTGTTCTTTGATCCAGGCCGCGCGCTGGCTGATAACGCCTTTGCGCATGGCCGTGCGCTCGTCGGGAGATAAGAGGGTGGTCATCTCGTAGGAAAAATCGTAGATCGGCAAGAATGCTTTGATTCTGCCGCCAATCCGTTGGTGCAGATAAACCGCACGCCGCAAGGCAGGCTGGTCGTCCTGGTTAGGATCGATCGCGACTAGCATGTTTTGATACTTTGCCATACAGGGTCTCCTTACAACTGCTCAACCACAGTCTGTTAAGTAAGATTAACCCATAAGAGGGGATTGAAACAGGTGGGAAGCCGTTGCCGGATCAAAAACATAGAAAAAAGCGATCCGGCACGGGAAAGGAGAAATCAGGCAACGCTGCGTGACTGTCCTGCGAGCTGCGAGAGCAGTTCGGTATTTTCGATGGTGATGTATTTGCCTTTGACCGCCAGCATACCGCTCTTCTGGAAACGCCCCAGCAGACGGCTGATGGTTTCGACCGTCAGACCCAGATAGTTACCGATATCGCCGCGGGTCATGGTCAGGCGGAATTCGCGAGGGGAGAAGCCGCGCTGCGCGAAACGACGTGACAGATTGTAGATAAATGCCGCCAGGCGCTCTTCCGCATTCTTTTTAGAAAGCAGCAGGATCATGTCCTGATCGCCTTTGATCTCACCGCTCATCAGACGCATCATCTGCTGGCGCAGGTTAGGCATCTTCCCGGATAAATCATCCAGCGTCTCGAAAGGAATTTCACAAACCATAGAGGTTTCGAGGGCCTGCGCAAAGCTAGGGTGGTGCGCCGTGCCGATAGCATCGAAGCCAACCAGGTCGCCCGCCAGATGGAAGCCGGTGATCTGCTCGTCACCCTGTTCGGTGATGGTATAGCTTTTGATGGTCCCTGAACGGATAGCGTACAGCGATTTCAGTTCATCACCCGCTTTAAACAGGGTCTGACCCTTCTGGATTGGCTTTTTACGCTCGATGATATTATCAAGCTGATCCAGCTCATGCTCGTTGAGCGTAAAAGGGATGCACAATTGACTGATGCTGCAATCCTGGCAATGGATAGCACAACCGCCAGACTGAATGCGTCGGATAATTCGCTTTTCAGGGATCATAGATATGCTCGGGCAGTAATTGATATTGGTCAATTTTAACATCTTTTTGCCGGGCACGTAAGTATGGAGAATCCCCATTCAGAAATTAATGATATATTCTGTGAATTATTAGGCCCCATCTTATTGAAAATCAAGAAAGTCCAAAATATTGATGGTGGAAGGCCAGCGCATTTTTCGCCTGTTCAGTCAGATGGCGTCGTCAGAGGGCTAAAGCAGAAGGTAGCCTTCGTGCCGCAGAAGCCACTCTTTGCGGGTTACGCCGCCCGCGTAGCCTGTCATCGTGCCATTACGACCTATCACTCTGTGGCAGGGAACAACGATACTCACCGGATTTGAGCCATTAGCAGCGCCCACCGCTCGGGCGGCACCCGCGCGCCCAAGCTGTTCCGCAAGCTGGCCATAATGCATCACCTGACCACAGGGAATGGTGCGCAGCGTCTTCCAGACCTCACGCTGAAACTCGGTTCCCGCCGTTGCCGTAGGCAGAGTTTCTATCACGCTCAGATCGCCATCAAAATAATCACGCAGTCTGTCGCTCAGGCCGCCTGGATTTGTGCTGCTGACGCGCTGATAGCCTTCGGCGCGATAGTGAACACCCAGTAGTTGCACCATGCGGTCGCTGTGTTCCTCCCACTCAACGGCCCGCAGGCGGAACTGTTCATCACACAGGATCCACAGTGGCCCAAGCGGGGTGGTGATTTTGTCTTCCAGCAGTATCAGCATAATGCGCTCCCTGACATTTCAGGCACGGGTGAATTCCCGGCCAGGCGGCTGGTCAATAAGATACCACGCCATAAGAAGCCGCAGCCAGCTACCCAAAAGATTGGCATAAATGATAATCCCTTAGAGTAATGCTGCCGGGGTCTGGCCTGAGCGGCTCGTTGAAGCCGTTGAGGAAGGGAATTGCTGCGGTTATAGTACCCCGATTGCCGGTACCGGAGGATTGCTCATGAACCTTGACGACAAATCGCTGTTTCTGGACGCCATGGAGGATGTCAAACCGCTGAAGAACTGCGCTAGCAGCCAGTGGCTCAAACCGGTTAAAGAGAAAGTCCCTCAGAAAATCGACGCCCTTCAGCTGGATAATTTCCTGACTACAGGCTTTCTGGAAGTCGTGCCCCTTGCTACACCGCTTGAATTCAAGCGTGAAGGGCTGCAAACCGGCGTGCTGGATAAGCTCCGGCTGGGGAAATACAGCCAGGAGGCCAGCCTTAACCTCCTGCGTCAGCCCGTTGAACAGTGCCGCCAGCTGCTGTTTGCTTATCTCCAGCAGGCGAAGCAGGACGGACTGCGTAACCTGCTGATTGTGCATGGCAAGGGCCGCGAAGACCGATCGCATGCCAACATCATTCGCAGCTACCTTGCCCGCTGGCTGACGGAGTTTGAAGAAGTGCAGGCGTTCTGCTGCGCGATGCCGCATCACGGCGGCAGCGGCGCCTGTTACGTGGCGCTGAAAAAATCCGCTCAGGCAAAGCTCGACAACTGGGAACGCCACGCCAAACGCAGCCGCTGATCCGCTATTTCAGCAGCAAAGACAACTCCTGCGCGGCCTCCTGCAGTTTGGGCAGCACCCGGCTGCGCAGCTCATCCGCCGATACCTGTCCCGCATGAACGCCCACGTTCAGAGCGGCGACGACAACCCCTTCCGGAGTAACCAGCGGCACGGCAATCGAACGCAGCCCCATCTCCAGCTCCTGGTCGTTCAGGGCATAGCCCTGCTGATGCACCCGTTTCAGCTCCTCGCGCAGTTTCGCCACGGACTCTACCGTTTGCGGCGTATAGCGAATCATCGTGATCCGCCCCAGGAAATCCGTCAGCTGCTCTTCGGGCAGATAGCTCAGCAGCACGCGGCCCATTGACGTGGACCAGGCCGGCAGGCGGCTGCCGATATCCAGATCGATTGTCATGATGCGCGAACTGGAGGCGCGGGCGATATACAAAATGTCGTCCCCGTCCAGGGTGGCAATCGAGCAGGACTCGTTGAGCATTTCGCTCAGGTGTTTAAGCACCGGCTGGGTGGATTTCGCCAGCGGCGTGGAGGCCAGATAAGCATGGCCCAGGGAAAGGATCCGCGGGCGCAGCTGAAAGTTTTTGCCGTCTTCTGCGTAGACAAAGCCCAGCTTGCCCAGCGTATACAGGCAGCGGCGAACGGCGGCGCGGGGGATACCCGTCTTCTGGCTAATCTGCGAAATTGAAAGCAGGCGGCGTTGGGGGGTAAACGCCTGAATCACTTCCAACCCGCGGGCCAGCGTTGCCATAAAATTAGGGTCGCCCTTGAACGGGTCGCCATCGCCTGCCGGTAAGTCCTGCCGTTGGTTTTCCATTTTTTCTCCCGAAATATCGCCATCGATCACACTCTCAAAACAAACATACAGGATGTTCGATAATCGCACCATATTTCGATTATCGAACTTGACCAGCTTCGTTAAGCGCGTCACATTTTGTGCGAACAACGCGAATTTGTGCGAATAGCGCACCTCAAGGAGCATGTGATGATTAATAAAAGCGTGGCTTCGCCAAGCGATGCCGTAGCCGGGATCGAGGACGGGGCGACCATCATGATTGGCGGCTTCGGCAGCGCGGGCCAGCCAACGGCCCTGATTGATGCGCTGATAGCGCAGGGTGCCCGCGACCTCACCATCATCAACAACAACGCGGGCAACGGTGAAGTCGGGCTCGCGGCGCTGCTTAAAGCCGGGCGGGTTCGCAAAATGATCTGCTCCTTCCCACGCCAGGTCGATTCCCAGATTTTCGACGACCTCTATCGCCGCGGCAAAGTTGAGCTGGAGCTGGTGCCACAGGGCAACCTGGCGGCCCGCATCCAGGCGGCAGGCTCAGGCCTCGGGGCGGTTTTTACCCCGACCGGATTTGGAACGCCGCTCGCAGAAGGGAAGGAGACTCGCGAAATAGACGGCCGTCATTACGTTCTTGAATATCCACTGAAGGCAGATTTCGCGCTGATCAAAGCCCATGAAGGCGACCGCTGGGGCAATCTTGTGTATCGCAAAGCCGCGCGTAATTTCGGGCCGATTATGGCGACGGCGGCAGCGGTCACCATTGCTGAGGTCAGCCGTCTGGTTGCCCTGGGCGAGCTTGACCCGGAAAACGTGGTGACGCCGGGGATTTTCGTCCAGCGCGTTGTCTCTCTGGAAACCCTGTCGGACGCAGCCCGCAGCGCATAAGGAAAAAACCGATGAAAAAACTGACTCGTGACGAAATGGCCCAGCGCGTGGCGCGTGATATCCCGGAGGGAGCGTACGTCAACCTTGGCATTGGCCTGCCGACCCGCATCGCGAACTATCTGCCAGCGGACAAAGAAATTTTCCTGCACAGCGAAAACGGGCTGCTGGGCATGGGGCCGAAACCGGCACCGGGCGAAGAAGATCCGGAGCTTATCAACGCCGGCAAAGAGCACGTTACGCTGCTGACGGGCGGCTGCTTTTTCCATCACGGCGACTCGTTTGCCATGATGCGCGGCGGCCATCTTGATATTTGCGTACTCGGCGCTTACCAGGTGTCTGCGCAGGGCGATCTGGCGAACTGGAGCACCGGCGCACCGGACGCCATTCCGGCAGTAGGCGGCGCTATGGATCTGGCGATTGGCGCACGTCAGGTCTTCGTCATGATGGATCATCTGACCCGCGACGGTGAGTGCAAGCTCGTTAAAACCTGCACCTATCCGCTGACGGGCGTAGGCTGCGTCAGCCGCATTTATACCGATCTTGCGGTGATTGATATCACCGACGATGGCCCGGTCGTCCGGGAGATCTTCAACGGCCTCTCTTTCGAAGAGCTACAGCGTCTCACACCGGTCAGGCTGGGCTTCCAGCAGCTGGCAGAAAGCGCGTAAGGAACTATGATGAATCAGGCATTTATCTGCGACGCAGTGCGCACTCCGTTTGGCCGCTACGGCGGGTCCTTCTCTTCTTTGCGCGCTGACGATCTCGCCGCACTGCCGTTGAAAGCGCTGATGGCGCGCCATCCAAATCTCGACTGGTCGCTTGTCGACGACGTGATTTACGGCTGCGCGAACCAGGCGGGGGAAGACAACCGCAACGTGGCGCGTATGGCGCTGCTGCTGGCAGGCCTGCCGGAAAGCGTACCGGGCAGCACTATCAACCGGCTTTGCGGCTCAAGCCTGGATGCGATTGGCGTGGCGGCGCGAGCAATAAAAAGCGGTGAAACGCAGCTGATGATTGCGGGCGGCGTGGAAAGCATGTCCCGGGCGCCGTTTGTGATGGGCAAATCTGACAGCGCGTTCAGCCGCAGCATGAAAATGGAAGATACCACCATCGGCTGGCGCTTTATCAACCCGCTGATGAAGGCGCAGTACGGCGTGGATTCAATGCCGGAAACGGCCGAAAACGTGGCGACCGACTTCAGAATCAATCGTGAAGATCAGGATGCCTTCGCGCTTCGCAGCCAGCTTCGCACCGCCCGCGCCCAGGAGACGGGCGTCTTTGCCGACGAGCTTATTCCGGTTTTCGTTCCGCAGCGCAAAGGCGACGCGCTGCTGTTCGACCGTGATGAACATCCGCGATCCACTTCGCGTGAAGCGCTGGCTAAACTGAAAGGAGTTGTGGGCGCTGACGGTACGGTTACTGCGGGTAACGCTTCGGGCGTAAACGACGGAGCCTGCGCGCTGCTGCTGGCAAGCGAACAGGCCCTGAACGCTAACGGTCTGCTGCCGCTGGCGAGAGTTGTCGGCGTGGCAACCGCAGGCGTAGCGCCTCGTATTATGGGCTTCGGCCCGGCACCGGCCGTTCGCAAAGTGCTGGCGCAAACGGGGCTAACGCTCGGCCAGATGGATGTGATTGAATTAAATGAGGCTTTCGCCGCCCAGGCGCTGGCGGTGATGCGGGATTTAGGGCTGCCGGATGACGCTGAACACGTTAATCCGAACGGCGGGGCCATCGCGTTAGGCCATCCGCTGGGGGCTTCCGGCGGCCGTCTGGCAATGACGGCGGCGTACCAGTTAAAACGCACCGGCGGCCGCTACGCGTTGTGCACGATGTGTATCGGCGTAGGCCAGGGGATTGCACTGATTATCGAACGCGTTTAAGGAGCAGGCATGGGATTGTATAACCCGCTGTTACGGGGCTCGGCGCTGACGCAAACATTCTGCGATGCGCGTACGTTACAGGGGATGCTGGATTTTGAGGCCGCGCTGGCTGCGGCGCAGGGGAAGTGCGGCGTGATACCGACGTCGGCGGTGAGCATCATCGCTGGCGAATGCCGGGCCGATAAGTTTGATGCCGACGCGCTGGCGCAGTCTGCCGCAGGTGCGGGAAACCTGGCTATACCGCTGGTTAAGCAACTGACTGCCAATGTGAAAAAACAGCAGGAGCAGGCTGCCCGCTACGTTCACTGGGGAGCCACCAGCCAGGACGCTATCGATACCGGCATGGTGCTGCAAATCCGTGAGGCGATAGCGGTCTCCGAAACCCTGCTGATAAAACTCATCGATTCGCTTGTTGCGCAGATCCAACGCCACCGGCACAGCGTGATGCCAGGGCGCACCTGGATGCAGCACGCTTTGCCCATCACCTTTGGGCTGAAGCTGGCGGGAACGCTCGATGCGCTATTACGCTGGCAGGAACGATTGCACCAGCTGAAGCCACGCGTGCTGGTGCTTCAGCTGGGCGGCGCGGCGGGAACGCTGGCATCTTTAAAAGTTCAGGGTAAGGAAGTAACCGAAGCCCTGGCGCGGGAGCTTAACCTTGCCCAGGCGGATACCCCCTGGCACACCCAGCGCGATCGCTTTCTTGAAATTGCGGGCTGGTTCGCAGGGGTGAGCAGCACGCTGGGCAAATTCGCCAATGATTTCGCATTATTGATGCAAACCGAGGTTGCGGAAGTGGGCGAACCGGTAGCGGAAGGGCGCGGCGGGTCGTCAACTATGCCGCACAAGCGCAACCCGGTTAGCTGTGCCGCCGTACTTAACGCCGTTACCCGTGTCCCAGGGCTGATGGCGACGCTGTATGCCAGTCAGATCCAGCAGCATGAGCGCGCGCTCGGCGGCTGGCAGGCAGAATGGGAGACGCTGCCCGAGCTGGTGATGCTCTCGGGCGGCATAATGCAAACCTCCCTGGAGCTGCTGAACGGCATGCAGGTGAATACTGCGAAAATGCGCGCAAATCTGGATATCACCCACGGTCTGATTATGGCGGAGTCCGTCACGCTCGCGCTGGCAAAGCATATCGGCAAGCAGCCCGCGCATCATCTTGTGGAACAGCTCTGCCACCGCGCGCTGGACGAACATCTTCCGCTGGCGACTTTGCTGGCACAGCATCCAGAGGTCACCCCGCATCTCACCGGGCAACAAATTAACCATCTGCTCGAACCTGAACACGCCACCGGCTGCGCGGAACACTTCATCCGCCAGGTGCTGGAGCGTGCCGGGCAGCAACAGGAGCATTCATGACAAGCCATTATCAGCTTGAAGGGCGCAGCGATGCGCCGGTTATCGTCCTGGCGAACTCGCTGGGGACGACGCTTGCAATGTGGCAGCCGCAGATGGCCGCGCTGCTGGAGCATTTCCGGGTGCTGCGCTACGACACGCACGGACACGGCCTGACCAGCAAAAATGACAAAACGAGCCTGCCGCAGCTGGCGGAGGACGTCATCAGCGTGATGGATGACGCGGGGGTTAAGCAGGCGCATTTCTGCGGTATTTCAATGGGCGGCCTGACCGGGCTGTGGCTGGCCCGCTTTGCCCCGGAGCGTTTTTTGTCGGTCACCGTGTCGAACAGCGCCGCTAAAATTGGCGAACAGTCCGGCTGGCTCAGCCGCGCGCGGTCGGTACGCAGCGACGGAATGGATGCCGTTGCCGAAAGCGCCGCCGCGCGCTGGTTCACCGAAGCGTTCGTTAAGGAGAACAAAGCGCAGGTGGATGAGCTGGTAGCTGGGCTTGCTGCCACGGATGCTGAAGGGTATGCCGCCTGCTGTGAAGCGCTGGCCGCTGCCGATTTGCGGGCGGAAATTGGCGCGATAACGCTCCCGGTTCTGCTGATAGCAGGGCAGGAGGATCCGGTTACCACGCTTGCGGACAGCGAATTTATGCAGGCCCAGATCCCAGGTTCGCAGCTGGTGAGCGTGGCCGCATCGCACCTGGCCAGTATTGAAGCAGCGCAGCCCTTCACCGATGCCCTGGTGAAGTTCATCAAACAGCAGGAGGCCAGATAATGAAGGATGAAGATCGCTACCAGCAGGGAATGGAGGTCCGTCGCGCGGTGCTGGGTGACGCCCACGTTGACCGCACGCTGACGCAAATCACGCCGCTGAACGACGAGTTTCAGAATTTCATCACCCGCTACGCCTGGGGCGATATCTGGACGCGTCCGGGGCTTGAGCGCCACACGCGCAGCATGATCACCATCGCGATGCTGATTGCGCTAAACCGTGAAGCAGAGCTGAAAATGCATCTGCGGGCGGCGTTTAATAACGGCGTGACAAAAGACGAGATAAAAGAGCTGATCATGCATTCTGCGCTGTACTGCGGGTTGCCCGCCGCCAACGCCACCATGCATCTTGCCCAGCAGGTTTTTGACGAGCTGGACGCCTGAAAATAAAACCGCGTCGTGAGAAGCGTCATCTGACAAATCCCGGTGAATCAACTCTGCGTTATTCACCGGGATTTATGGAGACCATTAGCCCGGCATCGACTTACGAATTGAAGCCAGCAGGATCATGGCGGCAGGCGATAGCGTAGTGTCCACCCGGGTCAGAATGCCGATAGGTTCACCGGCTCCCTGGGTAGCCACCGGCAGCGCCGTCAGCGTGCCCTGACGTAAATCCTCTTTCACCGCCCCTGACGGCACAAACCAGACGTAGTTATAGTCCACGGTAAGCTGGCGAGAAAGCGACGCCGAGAGCGTTTCTATGCACGTTGCCGGAAGCTTGCAGTTCTGGCTTGTCAGCAGCGTTTCGGCATTCTGGCGCGGTATGGTTCCCTTCGGGGAGACAACAACCGGCCATTCCATAACGCGGCTTAAGGTAATATTTTCCTGCAAAAGGGGATGCCCCGGCCGAACCACCAGCTTCAGCGACTCCAGGAACAGCAGCTCATAGTTCAGCCCTGTCATCAGCTCCGGGTCGGACATCCGCCCAATCCCCAGATCCAGCTCGCCAGATTTCAGCCCCGCCAGCAGCATGGTGTTGTTCATGGTGCCGACCTGCAGCGTCACGTCGCTTTGCTGTTTATGAAACTGGCCGATAACCATAGGCAGTATGCCCAGCGCGGCGGTAGGCAGCGCGCCAATCCTGACAATGCTCGAGGTTTGCCCGTCTTTGCGATTAAGGGACTGGCCCGCATGGTTCAGCGCATCCAGTACTTTTACCGCATGGGTGAGGAACTGTTCGCCAACCAGCGTCAGCTGCGCGCCGAGGCGGCCACGGTCGAACAGGCGGGTGCCGGTGAGCTGCTCCAGCTCGTTGAGCGTTTTTGACAGGGCAGGCTGGCTCAGATTAAGCGTTTCGGCCGCGCGCCCCAGCGTTCCCTGTTGAGCGACGGCCACGAAGGTGTGGAGATGGCGCAAGCGAATGCGCTGACTGAAAAGACCATTTTTTTCCATAGGCGATGTTAAAAACAGACGGGCCGCGGTGACAAGGTATGTTGTTTGATTATGTTAACCTACCAGCAAAATATCATTAACATTTTAATCATTTGCATAACATTAACCGGATTGCCGGGCGGATGTGAGCAGGCGACATCCGCCCCGGCCATCAGAGGTCAAAAAATACCGTCTCGTTTTCACCCTGAAGATAGATATCGAACGTGTAAACCACCTCGTTGCCGCGCTTTTCACGTTTGCCAGTCAATGTATTACGACGCACTTCCCATTCGATCAGGTTGAGTACCGGATCCTCGGCGTTTGCAGCCTGTTCATCGGAAAAATACATCCGGGTATTCAGGCCGATGTTGATGCCGCGAGCGACAATCCACAGGTTCAGGTGCGGGGCCATCATTCTGCCGTCACGTCCTGCGACCGGGCCGGGCTTGATGGTCTCGAAGCGCCAGACGCCGCTGTCAAAGTCAGAGCAGGTGCGCCCCCAGCCGCGAAAATCCTCATCGATTTTTTTCTCCTGCTGCTGGTCAGCGGGATGGTTATAACGTCCGGCGGCGTTGGCCTGCCACACCTCAAGCAGCACGTCGCGCACCGGGGTGCCCGAGCCGTCAAACACCCGGCCTTCAACAACGATCCGTTCCCCTTCGGTGTGGGCGTTCGTCAGGATATGGCTGAAGTTCGTCTCGAAGATGTTGAACCCGGCAGCGTTCGGGGCGAGGCCAATATGGACGTATGGACCAGCCGTCTGCGAGGCGGTTTCCCTTAAATAATCTTTCATCGTGCGGCCCCCTGGGTGCGGTTTTCAAACAGCGTGGCGCGATGGCCGCGCAGGACCAGATCGAAGCGGTACGCAAGGCTGTCCAGCGGCACGGCGGCATGGGTATCCAGCTCGGCAATCAGCGTGCGTATCGCATCGTCGTTATTGATGGTTTTGACAATCGGGCACTGCTTGATCAGCGGGTCGCCTTCGAAATACATCTGGGTGATCAGCCGCTGGCCAAAGGACTCGCCGGAAAGAGAGAAGTGGATATGCGAAGGCCGCCAGTCGCTGGCCTGGTTACGCCACGGATACGGGCCGGGCTTAATCGTTCTGAAAAAGTAGTAGCCATTCTCATCGGTCAGCACGCGCCCGCAGCCGCCAAAATTCGGGTCGACGGGCGCTAGATATTTATCTTTTTTGTGTCGATAGCGACCGCCAGCGTTGGCCTGCCAGACCTCCACCAGCGTGTTTTTCATCGGGCGGCCAAAGCCGTCGCGCACGTAGCCATGAACGATAATACGTTCGCCAATCGGCAGCCCGTCTTTGGCGTAATTCATAATAAGGTCGTTATCCAGCGGCCCTAAATCTTTCTCGCCGAACACCGGCCCGGTAATTTCTGACAGCGAGTTTTGCAGGGAGATGAGCGCGTTGCGGGGTGAACGCAGCACGCTGGTTTTATAGCCCGGCGCGAACGCCGGGGGATGTGAATCATAGTCGCGATGCACAAGCTCGCGGGGTTGCCACAGTCGGGACATAGCTGGCTCCAGGTGTAGGGTAGGTGAGGTCGTTATGGTTATCGTCTTTGCCCGAGCCAGTCTCGGTTAATGAAATGTTAAATTAAAGTGAATTTATGGCCTTATTTACATCACTACAGGTTATGAAATATTCCGTTACCATTACCAAATGCTCAGCGCTGTAAAGCAGATCACAAAACGCAAATTCTTCGCCCTGACTTGCCGCCCAGACTCTACTCTTTCAGCAATATTCACTGGAGACACGACATCATGGCGAACAACATCACGGCTGATGAGATTCGGGAAAAATTTTCGCACGCAATGTCGGCGATGTACCAGCAAGAGGTGCCGCAGTACGGCACGCTGTTAGACCTTGTCGCCGATGTGAATCTGGCGGTACTGGAAAATGACCCGCAGCTGCACCAGCAGCTGGAGAATGCGGATGAGCTGGCGAGGCTGAACGTGGAGCGCCACGGCGCTATTCGCGTGGGAAAAGCGGAGGAGCTGGCGACCTTACGGCGCCTGTTTGCCGTCATGGGGATGCAGCCGGTCGGCTATTACGATCTGTCGCAGGCTGGCGTGCCTGTACATTCCACCGCGTTTCGCCCGGTTGACGACACGGCGCTTGCCTGCAACCCGTTCCGTGTATTTACCTCGCTGCTGCGCCTGGAGCTGATCGAGAACGAAGCGCTGCGGAAGAAGGCTGCGTCCATTCTCGCAAAACGCGATATCTTTACCCCGCGCAGCCGGGCGCTGCTCGATATCTTTGATAAGCAGGGCGGGCTGAGCGAAGCACAGGCCGACGAGTTTGTGCGCGAGGCGCTGGAAACCTTCCGCTGGCACAGCCACGCGACGGTGGACGCCCAGACGTACCAGGCGCTCCACGATCAGCACCGGCTGATTGCGGACGTCGTCTGTTTCCGGGGCTGCCATATCAACCATCTCACCCCAAGAACGCTGGATATCGACCGGGTTCAGGCTTTGATGCCGGAATATGGTATTTCGCCGAAAGCAATCATCGAAGGGCCGCCGCGCCGTGAATTCCCCATCCTGCTGCGCCAGACCAGCTTTAAAGCGCTTGAAGAGCCGATCCTGTTTGCCGGAGAACATCACGGTACCCATACCGCCCGCTTCGGGGAGATAGAACAGCGCGGCGTGGCGCTGACGCCAAAGGGACGCGCGCTTTATGACGAGCTGCTGCTTGCCGCAGGCAACGGCAAAGATAACCTCAGCCACCAGCACCATTTACAGGAGGTGTTCAGCCGCCTCCCGGACAGCGATGCGCTCCTGCGCCGCCAGGCGCTGGCCTATTTCCGCTATCGGTTAACGCCCGCGGGAGAGATGCATCGCCAGAGCATCAGGCCCGGCGACGACCCGCAGCTGCTGATTGAACGCGGCTGGCTGGTGGCGCAGCCTATTACCTACGAAGACTTTCTGCCGGTCAGCGCCGCGGGCATCTTCCAGTCGAACCTCGGCGGTGAAAACGGTGCCCGCAGCCACGGTCAGGCAAGCCGCGAGGCGTTCGAACAGGCGCTTGGCGCACCGGTGGCCAATGAATTTGAGCTCTATCAGCAGGCGGAGGATCGCAGTAAACGGCGTTGCGGTCTGCTCTAAACGCGTTACTCTGCTCGGGTGTCGTTAACAAGGAACAGCAGATGGAAAAGCCTGAAGTCCGGAGCGGAGAAGCTCTGGCAGAGACAGCGCAGGGCAAGCTTGCCGGAACCCTGGAAGGGGATATTGCGGTTTTTCGCGGCATCCCCTTCGCCGCACCGCCCGTCGGTGAGCGCCGCTGGCGCGCGCCATATCCCCCAGAGGCATGGGACGGCATAAGAGACGCAGGTCAGTTTTCAGCTGCCTGCTGGCAAAGCCTCGAATACTGCAAGGCCGTCGGCGGGGGCGATCCGGGACAGTTCTCTGAAGATTGCCTGTACCTGAACATCTGGAAGCCTGCCGATTGTGAGGGAAGTAACTTACCCGTTATGGTCTGGCTGCATGGCGGAGGTTACACCATCGGCGCAGGCGGTCTGACTCCCTACGACGGCGCCGGGTTTGCATCGCGCGGCGTCATCCTCGTCTCAATAAATTACCGTCTCGGCCATCTCGGCTTTTTCGCCCATCCTTCGCTGGAAGGGGAAGATCCCGACGGGCCACTCTACAACTTCGCGCTGATGGACCAGATAGCCGCGCTGCGCTGGGTGCAGGAAAACATCTCCGCCTTCGGAGGGGATGCCGACAATGTGACCCTGTTTGGCGAATCGGCCGGGGGCCGCAGCGTGCTGTCATTGCTGGCTTCGCCGCTTGCCGCCGGGCTGTTCCACAAGGCAATCGTACAAAGCGCCTATACCCTGCCGGACGTGGACCGCAACATGGCGATTAAAAAGGGGATCGCGCTGGGGCGCCATTTCGGGCTTGAAAACGCTACCGCCGAACAGCTGCGGGCGCTGCCCGCAGAGGCGTTCTGGCCGCTGGAAGCGCCGCTGAATATTGGCCCGGCACCCATTTGCGGCGACCGCGTGTTGCCGGAGCCAATGCTGGACACGTTCTTCGCCGGCAAGCAGCATCCGCTGCCGGTGATGATTGGCAGCAACAGCGACGAGGCCAGCGTGCTGAGCTATTTCGGCATCGACCTTGCCGGGCAAATCGATCTGCTGCGCCGCGAGAAACGTTTCGGCCTCGGGCTGATTAAGCTGCTTTATCCGGGCGTGAAAGGCGACGTTGAGCTTGGTCGGCAGGTATGCCGGGATATGGCATTCACCACGATGGGCTTTGTGGTGATGCAGGCCCAGCAGCGTATCGGCCAGCCCTGCTGGCGCTATTACTTTGACTACGTCGCTGAGGCGGAACGGGAGACGTATGCCAACGGTGCCTGGCACGGCAACGAAGTGCCGTACGTGTTCGATACCCTGCATCTCACGCCGCCCGCAAGCGATTATGTGACGGAAGATGATTTAGCCTTCTCGGCCAGGGTCTGCGATTACTGGGCTGAATTTGCCCGTAAGGCGACGTCCAGCAGCGGCTGGCTGGAGGGCAAACTGCGCTGGCCCGCCTGCACGCGCCGCCGCGACAGAACCATGCTGCTGGGGGTAAATAAACGGGCTAAATTTTCCATCATTAATCGTTTTATGCATTTAAGGATGCAATTTTTCAAACGTGTGATGAAACATCATGTGAAATTGATGTAGGCCGGGAGTAGGGTTGCGTGACTGTCCACGCAACCTGAGGCTGCTATGAATTTTGATCCTGCCTGCGACAATATCGCCATCGTATTGTCCGCGCTTAAGCTAAGAAAATCGTCTGATGGTCTAGATAAATATAACGAGCCGTACATCGTCGTGCTGGCAATGGACGAGCACGACGCCGGAAATACCCGGCTGGCCTACCAGCTGAAAGAGTTCCATAACGTTAAAGCTTACGAGCAGATTATTCTCGCCGGGGACGGGGTGATGCTCTACGGCCCGGCAAACCCCGGTTCGTTCGTCACGCTAAGCGTTATGGTGATGGAGTCTGACGAAGATTTTAAGGCGGTAGGGGCGCAGATTGACTCTGTTATCTCCCGGCTAAACGCTGGCCTGCCGACGACCAATGTGGCCAAAATGCAGCCGGGCGTTGCGGCGGCGGAAATGATCCTGCAAACGGCGCTGGGTGAACTTGCTGATGTGCTTTCCGGTAACAAAGATGATTATCTGCTGACGGTCAGCGGCACCTGGCTGAGAGATACGCCGATGCCCTATAAAATCGGCAGCTTTTCTACCCACCATAATGATTTCGCGGAGGCCACGCTGAAGGTTGTGCCGCTCATCCAGCAGCCGCCGAAGCAACCCAGCCCCGAGAAATGGCGCGTTAGCTGATGCCCAGCAGGCTTGTGCAAAACGCTTCCAGACCGGCGGCGTTTTCACTGCCTGTCCGCACGGTAAGACGATAGCTGGCCCCTGTCTTTACGCTGTGGGCAAACGGGCGTACCAGGCGACCCATGCGTAAATCCTCCGCCACCAGCGTTTCGTCGGCAATAGCGATGCCAAATCCCTGAATGGCGGCGCTGATGGCAAGATCCATGGTATCGAAATGCTGATTTTTGCTCATGGCCAGCCTGCCTGCGGGATAGTCCGCAAACCACAGCGACCAGTCGGTGCGGTCGCGGGTAGGGTGCAGAAAAGTAAAGCGTTGCAGGGCGTCCTGCGCAGACGCTGCTTTATTTAATAAACTCTGGCTGATAACCGGGGTGAGCGTCTCTTCGAATAACAGCGTGCCCGCTCTGGCGTGCGGGCCAAAAACTATCGCCGCATCGTAGGGTTCGTTTTTGAAATTGACCCCGTGCTCGACCGTGGTGGTCAGGGCAATCTGGATTTCAGGCGAGCTTTGCTCCAGCTCGATTATTTTCGGCACCAGCCAGCGCATGGCGCAGGTCGGCGCTTTCAGGCGGATAACGTCTGGCTTGTGGCAGGCGCGGTCGGCAACCTCGATCAGATTCTCAAAGGCGGCCTGAAGATCGGGAAGCAGGGCGCTGCCCTGAGGCGTGAGGTGCAGGCCGCGCGCATGCCGCTCAAACACGCTAAAACCCAGCCACTCTTCAAGCGAGGCAATTTTACGGCTGACTGCGCCCTGGGTAAGGCAGAGCTCTTTCGCCGCGCGGGTAAGATTTAGGTGCCGCGCCGTAACCAGAAAAGCATCAATCGTATTCAGAGGAACGCTGCGCCGGGCCATACCAGTCTCCGTTGAGCCATGCAATTTTTGCATGGCTATTATGACAACAATTCGGTTGTCGTGACAAGCTCGCCATTGAATAGTTATGCAAATCGAGTCATGACAGGAGCGGCCCTTACCATGCAGACCCCCGTACAACATCGTTCAAAATTGCCTGACGTGGGCACCACCATATTTACCGTTATTGGCCAGCTTTCTGCGCAGCACAACGCTATCAACCTTTCCCAGGGTGCGCCGAACTTTGCCCCGGACCGCAAGCTGGTCGACGGCGTCACCAAAGCCATGCTGGAAAACCACAACCAGTACGCGTCGATGACGGGCCTGCTGCCGCTGAAAACGCTTATCGCCCAGAAGGTGGAAACGCTCTACGGCGCGCGTTATGACGTGAACGACGAAATTCTGATCACCGCCAGCGCCAGCGAAGGGCTGTATTCCGCCATCAGCGGGCTGGTGCACCCGGGCGACGAAGTCATCTATTTTGAACCGTCGTTCGACAGCTATGCGCCCATCGTTCGCTTACAGGGCGCGAAACCCGTGGCGCTGAAGCTGGCGCTGCCTGATTTCACCGTCAACTGGGACGAAGTGCAGGCCGCAATCACCTCCCGTACCCGCATGATCATCATCAATACGCCTCACAACCCGAGCGGGCAGGTGTTCAGCGCGCACGATCTGGAAATGCTTGCAGCGGTAACCCGCAACACGGATATTGTTGTGCTGTCTGACGAAGTTTACGAACACATTGTGTTTGATGGTCAGCGGCATCACGGTATGGCAACGCATCCGCAGCTTGCGGAACGCAGCGTCATCGTCTCGTCTTTCGGTAAGACTTTCCACGTCACCGGCTGGCGCGTGGGATATTGCCTGGCGCCTGCGGCGCTGATGGACGAAATCTGCAAAGTGCATCAGTTTTTGATGTTCTCCGCCGATACCCCGATGCAGTACGCCTTTGCCGACTACATGGCGGACCCGCAAACCTATCTTTCGCTGGCGGCGTTTTACCAGCGCAAGCGCGATTTAATGCAGACGTTGCTTACCGGGTCGTCGTTTAAGCTGCTGCCGAGCGCGGGATCGTTCTTCCTGCTGGCGAGCTACGAACATTTCAGCGACGAGTCAGACAGCGACATGGTGAAGCGTTTAATTACCGAACACGGCGTGGCGACGATACCGCTCTCCGCGTTTTATGCCGACGGCACGGACAATAAACTGATCCGGCTGTCATTCGCTAAAGATGAAGCCACTTTACGGGCAGGCGCGCAGGCGCTGTGCCAGCTGAAGCCACGTTAAACAGGGGTCACAATGAAAAAATTACATGCGCTTGGTTTAGCCGTTGGGATGTTAACTACTTTTTCTACGCTGGCCGCAACCGAAATGCGCTACGGGGTGGAAGCTGAATATCCACCTTTTGAGAGCCGTAACTCTTCGGGCGAGCTGGAAGGATTTGATATCGATCTGGGTAACGCCGTCTGTAAGGCAGCGAACCTGAAGTGTTCATGGGTGGAAACGTCGTTTGATGCGCTGATCCCAGGGCTGATGTCGAAGAAGTTCGACGCCATTAACTCGGCGATGAACATCACCGAACAGCGCCGCAAAAGCATCGACTTCACCCAGCCAATCTACCGCATTCCTTCCCAGCTGGTGGGTAAAACCGGCAGCGCAATTGAAGCAACGCCAGCGGGCCTGAAGGGTAAAACAATCGGCGTGCTGCAGGGCTCCATTCAGGAAACCTACGCGAAAGAGCACTGGGAGAAGCAGGGCGTGACCGTTGTGTCTTATAAAGACCAGAATATGGCGTGGGGCGACCTGCTCAACGGGCGAATTGATGCGTCGCTGGTAATGTCCGCCGCGGGCCAGGCCGGTTTCCTCAGCAAGCCGCAGGGCAAAGGGTTTGGCTTTATCGGTAAGCCAGTTAGCGACGATACGATTCTCGGCAGTGGTATCGGTTTCGGCCTGCGTAAGGGCGATGCTGAAACTAAAAAGCAGCTGGATGCCGCAATCGAAAAAGTAAAAGCCGACGGCACGGTAACCACGCTTGCGAAGAAATACTTCCCGGGTATCGACGTCAGCGTGAAGTAATTCCTTTCTTTTAAAGGGTGAATGCCAGCAGGCTTCACCCTTCGAAGCCTCTTTTCTGCTGCCTCTTTTTCATCCCTTTCTGCTTCTATTAAAAAAACTGTGTCCCTAAGAGGAATCCAGGACGACAACGATTGGATTAACAGTGAATTTTGTCTAGAGTGTGCGGTCGTAATGGTTGCAACATTTGCCGTAGCTCTGCCTCACGGGCAGAGCGAAATACATCGACATAAAAGGACGATTTCTCAGGCATGAACCGCAGACGTTTTATCAAAGCCTCTATGGCTCTCGCCGCAGCCTGCGGCGCCCCGACCCTTGCCTCACTTTTCCCCCGCGCTGCTTTCGCGGCGGAATCTGACATCGCAGATGGACGCACGACCGCGTTCGATTTCTCGGTGTTACAGGCAATGGCCCATGACCTGTCGAAAAAGCCCTGGAGCGGTGCTCCGCGCCCGTTACCGGACACGCTGGCGAATCTGACGCCACAGGCTTACAACGCCATTCAGTATGATGCAGGCCATTCGCTATGGAACGGCACGGATAACCGCCAGCTGGACGTGCAGTTCTTCCACGTCGGCATGGGCTTTAAGCGTCGCGTGCGCATGTTCTCCGTGGATGCGTCTACGCAGCAGGCGCGTGAAATCCACTTCCGTCCGCAGCTGTTTAATTACAACGACGCAGGCGTTGACACCAGGCAGCTGGAAGGGCAGATGGATCTCGGTTTCGCCGGGTTCAAAGCTTTTAAAGCGCCAGAAATTGCCCGCCGTGACGTGGTCTCTTTCCTGGGGGCGAGCTACTTCCGCGCCGTTGACAACACCTTCCAGTACGGCCTGTCCGCGCGGGGCCTGGCGGTCAATACCTTCACCGATCAGATTGAAGAGTTCCCTGACTTCACCTCGTTCTGGTTTGAAACGCCGAAGGCAAGCGACACCACCTTCGTGGTTTACGCGCTGATGGACAGCAAAAGCGTCACCGGCGCGTACAAGTTCATCATTAATTGCGAAGAGAAGCGCGTGGTGATGGAAGTTGATAATCACCTTTACGCCCGTGAAGATATCAAACAGCTGGGCATCGCGCCGATGACCAGCATGTTCGCCTGCGGCACCAACGAACGCCGCACGTGTGACACTATCCACCCGCAGATCCATGACTCCGATCGCCTGGCGATGTGGCTTGGCAACGGCGAATGGATTGCCCGCCCGCTGAATAACCCGCAGAAGCTGCAGTTCAATGCCTACCAGGATAAAAACCCGAAGGGCTTCGGGCTGCTGCAGCTGGACCATGATTTTGCCAGCTATCAGGACATCATGGGCTGGTACAACAAGCGCCCAAGCCTGTGGGTGGAGCCGCGTAATAAATGGGGCAAGGGCAGCGTCTGCCTGATGGAGATCCCAACAACCGGCGAAACGCTGGATAACATCGTCTGCTTCTGGCAGCCGGAAAAACCGGTGAAGGCCGGGGATGAGCTGGAGTTTAAATACCGTCTTTACTGGAGCGGACTGCCGCCGGTCACCACCGAGCTGGCGCGCGTTTACGCGACCCGCACCGGTATGGGCAGCTTCCCGGAAGGCTGGGCGCCGGGCGAACACTTCCCGGATAAATGGTCCCGCCGTTTCGCTATCGACTTTGTCGGCGGCGATCTGAAAGCCGCTGCGCCGAAGGGCATTGAGCCGGTGATCACGCTGTCTAACGGTGAAGCGAAGCAGGTAGAAATCCTCTACGTGGAGCCGTTCGACGGCTACCGCATTCTGTTCGACTGGTACCCAACGGACGACTCTACCGCGCCGGTAGATATGCGCATGTTCCTGCGCTGTCAGGGGGATGCTATCAGTGAAACATGGCTGTATCAGTACTTCCCACCGGCGCCGGACAAGCGTAACTACGTGGATGACCGCGTGATGAAATAAATAAAAACCCCGCTGATGATGCGGGGTTTTTTATGTAGGGCGGGTAAGCAATTGCGTCACCCGCCGGTAGTGGTTTGGCGTCCTTCCGGGAACCAAAACCCGATGTTTCCCCTAATTCATTGACTTAATTGAACGGTATAGGCTCACAATAATGCGGGGATTTTTACTTGAGCTTCATCTGCTTGCTCAGTACCTCAACGATATAGCTGTTCACAGACATCCGCTGCTCGGCCGCCGCAATGGCCAGCCGTTCGCCGAAAGATTCCGGATAGCGCAACGTAAACGTTCTGGTTTTCTCTTCCCGCTCATAGGGATCAATGCCGCTTGCTTTACAGTCTGCAAGATACTCCCGCAGCGAAATCTCACCTTCTTTTATCAGGCCCTTAGCGCTGTCAGAAACAAAATCGCAATAGCCCGATAGCCCTAAAAATTTACCGCGAAACTGGTTAATTTCCGGAACCCAGGTGATTAACGCAGGCTGACCGCAAATAACCATGGTATTGGGGATAAGGTGGGTGTTTGTCATGGTGTCACTCCGATACTTTCAAGCCATTCCCGTAAGCTGACGACGGCGCCTTTGTCCGTTACGGGCGACGGGTGAGGCCGGTGAAATCTTGCAATGCTGCCATTGAGCAGGAAACGCACGCGTGAACCTCTGCCGCTGCTTACTTCTCCCCCTAAGGCCACAATGAGCATTTCTATTTCCTGCCACCTGACGTCAGGGGCGGTAGGTTTAGCAAAAATTTGCTTTAGGGTACTGTTATGTTTGTTTCTGAGGTATTCCCTGCCATGTCCCATGAATCCTTCCGTGATGTCAATTTATGAAGTCACTGTAGCATATAAAAAAATGACGTCAATTTCTGACGTCATTCTGGAACACACCTTACAGGCCTGAGTGAAATTTTCTGCAACTACTCCAGAGGACCGCCAAGAATCGTTTCGCGCATGCCGGACAGCACGCGTTCGCCCGTCTCGCTTTTCAGCTCTTCGTACCAGCTGCGGGTGACGGCCATGTCTTTACCATGGGTGACATCGCAGCGTTTGCGGGCTTTGAGCACCAGATCTTTTACCCGATACGCACGTTTCTCCTGATAACGAAGCAGGGCATCTTCCACGCCCAGGGAGTTGGTTTGCAGGGCTATGGCGAGCACCACGGCGTCTTCCATCGCGGCACAACCGCCCTGGCCGATATCCGGCGTGGTGCTGTGGCCTGAGTCCCCAAGCAGCGCCACTCTGCCGCGCACCAGCTGCATAAATGGTTCGATATCATGAATTTCTATGCGATTGGTTGTCTGCGGGTCGATCGCGGCAATCAGTTTTTGCACCGGAGTCGCCCAGCCGCTGAAATAGCGGGCAAGATCTTCTTTTACCGTTGTGCGATCTTCCGCCAGCCCTTTTGGCAGCGGGACGTCGAAGAAGAAGTAGAAGCGATTTCCTGAAACGGGCATCAGCGAGACGCGTTTGCCTTCGCCCACAAACGTCGTCCACTGGTTGGCGGGGGCGATTGACTCGTCAATCTCCACCAGCCCGTTCCAGTTGACATAGCCCGCGTAGCGGCGTTCCGTCTCAAATCCCAGAACATAGGGGCGGATCGTGGAATGCGTGCCGTCTGCGGCAATCAGCAGGTCGCCCTCGGCCACGTGCCCGTCTTCGAAACTGGCCCGTACGCCGCCGTCAAACTCTTCGACCTTTGCCACTCGCTTGCCAAAATGCACGTCTGAGCGGCCATAGGTATCGAGCAGCATATCCTGCAATTCCGCCCGCGCGACGGGATAAGGGCGTTCGCCAACGCTGTTGATTAGCGGATCGAGGCTGAAGCGGGTTAAAGTCTGGCCCTGCTGATATTCCTGATAGGCCATGAATTCCATGGGCCCGCCAAGCTGCTGTAGCCGTTCTTTCATACCGAGCCAGTTGAGGCACTTCACGCCGTTAGGCCAGATGGAAATCGCCGCGCCAACGGGTTTAATCTCTTTTACGGCCTCGTACACTTCTGTTGCGATACCACACCGTTTCAGCGCGATAGCTGCTGATAATCCGCCAATGCCGCCGCCTATTACGATCGCTTTCATCTCGGTCTCCTTATGGTTACCCTGATGAGGTAGCAACTTTTGTACCAGATTTGACGGGTGGTGAAACTTACGTTTCTGGTGTTTTTTGCAGGGTAATGCGCAACGGTGGGGAACTAACCTGGTGCAGGACTCCCTTTTTGCACCATGTTTGCCGCAATGACACGAGACATAATCTTTCCCCTTTTTAAAGCCTGTGCTAACTATAGTAAACAGACACGACGAAGGAGGCTCGCGGTGCAAGAGGCTGAAAACTGGCAGGATGAAGAGATTATTCTCGGCGATAAGCTGGTCTTAAAATCTATACACGAAAAGTATGCGGAGGCGCTGTTCAACCTTGTGATGCACAACCAGGCCTGGCTTCAAAAAGCGATGGACTGGCCGCAGTACGTGACTTCGGTTGAGGACATCCGCAAAACCGCGCAGGGCAATTACCTGCTGCACCATCACGGTGGCGCGAAAATGTTCCTGATTTATCGGCGCGACGAGATGATCGGCGTGTTTTCGTTTAACGCCATCGAACAGACGAACAAAACGGCCTATATCGGTTACTGGCTGGATGAAGATATGCAGGGGCAGGGAATTATCGCCAGGGCCATCGAAGCCGTAGTGGCAAAGTATTCAAAAGAAGGGACCATCCGCCGCTTCGTTATTAAATGCCGCGTGGCAAACGAGGCCAGCAACCGGGTTGCACGCCGCTGCGGCTTTACGCTGGAAGGCTGCCTGCGGCAGGCGGAATACCTCAACGGGCAGTTTCACGATCAGAATATTTATGCCCGCATTATCGGGTAGTCAGAAAACGCCATAGAACGGCGTACGCGTCACCCGCTGGGCGCCGCCGATGTCCTTGATGCCGCGAATATGGATAAGCTCGCCATCAAGGCCATCCACCTCGGCCCGGTCGTAAATCTGTACGTTATTTTCAATCAGCACGTTACCCGTCACTCTCGCGCTGCCGTAGACCTGAACCTTGTTATCCAGCTGCAGAGGGCCGCCTGTCAGCGTCGCATCCCCGTAAATATGCACCTGATGCTTCAGCACGCAGTCACCCTCAATAAGCGCATTGCCATAGACCTGGGACGAGTAGCGGATAGTGGGGATCTGATCTTCGCCGCTGCCGGCAATAATACGGGCGTTGTCAAAAATTCGGGCGCAGTCGCAGATCCAGACGTTATTTTCCTCATTGCCCTTCAGTAACGCGTGGCCGAACACCTCGGCGCGGTGCTCGACAAACGCATGGCGAACAACCGCATCGCCATAGATTTGCGCCTGATGGACAACCCGTGAGGCCTCCACCTGCGCGTTGCCATAGATTTGCAGCAGCTGGTCGCGGTCCGCCGTTAGCCCACGCACGGCGATAATCTGGCTGCCATCGCTTATCCGGGCGTTGCCGAAGACGTTACATTCGCCGCTGATCAGTGAATCCTGAATTACGGCGTCGCCGTAGACATGGGCCTGATGGCAAAGGGTGGACGCCCCGCGCACCTGCGCGTTATCGCGAACATCGGAGCTGCCAAAGATCAGACAATCATTGTCATACACCCAGCAGTCACCCTGCTGGGCCAGATTCATTTCGCTTTCAAGCCAGCCGCCGGCTTGCCCCTGTTTCACATCGGCAAAATCCCGCAGCGCGACTGTCTGCCGCAGTTTGACCTGCTGTTTCTCACCGTCCTGCAGATAAGTATGCAGCTGGTAATCGTCGGTTAACCGGTATTTGTTCATCAGTATCCTCCACAGAGCGCTGCTTAAAACGTAGCAGGAAATTTGTCGGCGTGGCGTTCGGCAGGGGGATCGAATAAAATGCATTCCAGATGCATTTTAATAATCAGCGAAACTGGCACGTTTACAGGGAGCCGTCATGGACAAGAAACCAGAGAATTACTACACCGAAAAATACAGTTTAACCGCCACCCATTCTGAAGTGCTCAACGCGGCCACGATTGTGCCGCCGGGTAAAACCCTCGATCTCGGCTGCGGCAGCGGGCGTAACAGCCTGTACCTGAATCTGAAAGGTTTTGATGTCACCGCCTGGGACAAAAATCCCATGAGCATCAACAACCTCGCGCAAATCATCGAGACGGAAGGGCTGCAAAACATCGTCACCGATATTGTAAATCTCAATGAGCTGAAGTTTGACGGCGAGTACGATTTTATTCTCTCCACCGTGGTGATGATGTTCCTTGAGCGAGACACCATCCCGGGCCTGATTGCCAACATGCAGCGCTGCACCAGGGCGGGCGGTTACAACCTGATCGTGGCCGCGATGGACACTGAAGATTATCCCTGCAACGTTGGCTTCCCGTTTGCGTTTAAGGCGGGTGAACTGAGCAACTATTACGAAGGGTGGGAGCTGATTAAATACAACGAGGACGTGGGCGAGCTGCACAGAACCGATGCCGAAGGTAACCGTATCAAACTGCGTTTTGCGACTATGCTCGCGCGTAAAAACTGATCGATGGATGACGCTGCTGTTTGTAGGCCGGATAAGCGCAGCGTCATCTGCTTTAAATCATGCAGACTTAGCCGCCAGCAAACAAAGTTTCAAAGCCACGTTATAAGACGCCTCGAAAGACTTGAGCGGTAAAAACTCAAAGCGAGAATGGAAGTTGTGCGCCCCGGTGAAGAAGTTTGGCGTTAACAATCCTTTTGCTGACAGCGCCGCGCCGTCCGTACCGCCGCGCATCGGGATCACCTTCGGTTCGATATCCAGTTCCTCCAGGGCGGCAAAAATCAGGTCGATGGCCCGCCGGTCATCGGCAATGGCGTTGCTGATATTGCTGTAGGTATCGCTGATGCTGTATTCCACGCGGGCGGTAGGGTACTTAGCCTTAATCTTCCCCGCGACCTCGCCAATCTGCTGCTTGCGGCGCTCAAAGTTTGCCAGATCAAAATCGCGGATGTTCGCCTTTAACACGGCTTCGCTCTGTGAAGCCTGCATACCGTTAAACCAGATATAGCCCTCGCGGCCTTCCGTGTGCTCCGGCGTCTGCTGGCGGTCGAAATGGCTAATGTAGTCCATTGCCATCAGCAGCGGGTTCACCAGCACGCCTTTCGCGGACATCGGGTGGCTGGTTACGCCGGTGAACTTCAGCTCCGCATGGGCCGCATTGAAGTTTTCAAACACTACTTCACCCAGCTCACAGCAGTCGATAGTCCATGCGAAGTCCACGTCGAAACGCTTCAAATCCAGCGCCTTTGCGCCGCACAGGCCGATCTCTTCGTCCGGGACAAACGCCACCACGATATCGCCATGCTTATCTTCGGCGGTCAGGTTTTCTAGCACGGTCATCACTACCGTCACCGCCGCTTTGTTATCCGCACCCAGCACGCTGGTGCCGTCGCTGAAAATAATCTCTTCGCCAGGGTAGGCATTGATTTCCGGATGGTCGGCAGTGCGCAACCAGATGTTCTGTTCAGCATTCAGGCAGAGATCCTGACCTTCGAAACGCAGAATTTGCGGATGGATATCCGGCGCAAGCCCAACGTCCACGGTATCGATATGCGTAATGAACCCTACTCGCGGCGCACCCGGCACGTTCCCCTTTTTCACCGCGGTCACCGTTGCGTGCTCATCGATGACGATATCGTCGAGGCCCAGTTCGCGCAGCTCCTGTGCCAGCATTTTCGCCATCTCATGCTGGCCCGGCGTACTCGGGAGGGTGCTGACGCGAGGGTCACTCTGGCTGGTTACGGCAAGGTAGCGAAAGAAACGTTGGGTTAGCTGTGCGCTTAGCGGCGAGGACATAGTGTTTCCTTATTGTTCGATGTTGTTTGTTAGCAATGTAAATTTAATGTTATTTATTAAGGCGCTTTGCACAAGCTTTATTCGTTCAGGGGCAGGATAACCAACAGGAAGATAGCGATGAAAATAAAAATGACCGCGCTTGCGCTGACCGTGAGCGCGCTTTCAGTCAGCGCTGGGGCAGTGGCTGGAACGCTGGTTTATTGTTCTGAAGGGTCGCCGGAGAACTTTAACCCGCAGCTTTATACCTCCGGGACGAGCGTGGACGCCAGCGCGGTGCCGGTCTACAACCGGCTGGTGGATTTTAAAGTCGGCACCACCGAGCTGCAGCCGAGCCTTGCGGAAAGCTGGGACGTCAGCGAGGACGGCAAAGTGTATACCTTCCATCTGCGCAAGGGAGTGAAGTTTCAGAGTAATAAATACTTCAAACCCACCAGGGATTTTAATGCCGACGACGTGATCTTCTCGTTCATGCGTCAGAAAGATGCAAAGCACCCCTATCACAACGTTTCTAACGGTAACTATTCCAACTTCGAAAGCCTGGAGTTTGGCTCGCTGATCACCGCCATTGACAAGGTTGATGACAATACCGTGCGCTTCACGCTGGCCCACCCGGAAGCGCCGTTTATCGCCGATCTGGGGTGGTATTTTGCGTCAATTCTTTCGGCTGAATATGCCGATGCGATGTTAAAAGCGGGTACGCCTGAACGCGTGGATATGAACCCCATCGGCACCGGGCCGTTCGAACTTAAGCAGTATCAGAAGGATTCCCGCATTTTGTTCACCGCCTTCCCGGACTACTGGCAGGGCAAGGCTAAGCTCGACAGGCTGATTTTCTCTATTACCCCGGACGCCTCGGTGCGCTATGCCAAGCTCGAGAAAAACGAATGTCAGGTGATGCCGTTCCCCAATCCGGCAGATTTGCCGCGCATGAAGGAAAACAAAGATATCAATCTGATGCAGAAGGCGGGGCTGAATACCGGCTTCCTGGCGTTCAACACCCAGAAGCCACCGTTCGATAACGTTAAAGTCCGGCAGGCGCTGGCCCTGGCCATCAACAAACCTGCGATTATTGAAGCGGTATTCCACGGCACTGGAACCGCGGCGAAAAACCTGCTTCCGCCGGGAGTCTGGAGCGCCGATGACCAGCTAAAGGATTACGACTACGATCCGCAGAAAGCCAAAGCGTTGTTGAAAGAGGCGGGCTTCGCCAACGGCATGACTGTCGATCTGTGGGCGATGCCGGTTCAGCGTCCCTATAACCCCAACGCTAAGCGTATGGCGGAGATGATTCAGGCGGACTGGGCGAAAGTGGGCGTTCAGACCAAAGTCGTGACCTACGAATGGGGTGAGTACCTCAAGCGGGTGAAAGACGGAGAGCATCAGGCTGCGCTGATGGGCTGGACGACGGCAACCGGCGATCCGGATAACTTCTTTGGCCCGCTGTTTACCTGTACCGCCGCCGACGGCGGCTCTAACTCGTCAAAATGGTGCTACAAGCCATTTGATAAGCTGATACTGGAAGCGCGAGCGGAAGGGGATCGCGATAAGCGTGTGGCGCTGTACAAGGAAGCCCAGCAGATGATGCACGACCAGATGCCAGCGGTGATGATTGCCCACTCAACGATTTTCGAACCGGTGCGCAAGAACGTCACCGGCTACGAAATCGACCCGTTCGGTAAGCACATTTTCTACCAGGTGGACGTGAAGTAGCGCAGGGCGGATTAACCAGGCGTCATCTGCCAATACATTTAGCCCTGAGCGCGAGCGCCAGGGCTTTTTAACGTTGAGTGGAAGCCCTGATCCGCAATTTCCCCGCCATTGTCACCCTTGTCGCGCTGTCCTCTCCCTGGCAGAGATACTCAACGGCCATGCGGCCCAGCTCCGTATAGGGCAGCTGCACGCTGGTGAGTTTTGGCGTGAGCTGATCGGCAATGCGCTGATCGTCATAGCTGGCAACCAGCACCTGGTCCGGCACGCTGAGGCCGAGCTGAGCAAGAGCCTGATAACAGCCCAGCGTCATCCAGTCGCTGGAGCAGAAAATGGCATCCGGCGGGGAGGGCAGCTGCATCACCTGGCAGGTGGCCCGCAGCGTTTCATCGATCTGCCAGTTAGTGCTGATCACCAGCTGCGGATCGAAGGGGATGCCCGCTTTCTCAAGCGCATCCTTGTAGCCCGCCAGGCGCTGGTGCGAGGCGTCCATCCACTCATCCCCGGTTATGTGGGCAATGCGCGTGGCCCCGCTGTCAATAAGATGGCGGGTCACCTGAAGCGCGTTTGCGTAATCATCGGGCAAAAAAGTCGGCTGCAAAGGGTAAGCCTTGTCGTAAACGTTAAGCAGAACTATCGGCAGTCTGGTGCAGTTTTCAAAGGCGGAAAAGTCGATTTCACTGGTGATGGGCGAGGCGAGAATAATCCCCGCGCAGTTGCGCTGTTCCAGCTGTCTGATGATGCGCAGGGCGAGTTCGCTGTCGTCACCGTAATCGTAAATTGTCAGCAGCGCATCGTTACGCCAGGCGGCATCCCGCGCCTGGCTTAACGCATCCACAAAAGGATCGTAGCTCGGCATTGAGCTTATCAGCACCGCTATCTCTTCCTGACCTTCCGGCCTGTGCGGGGCGGGAATTTTTTTATAGCCGAGCCGGTGCGCGGTAGCGATAACCCGCTGGCGCGTCTCCTCGCTGAGCTTGATATTCTGCGCATTATTTAAAATTAACGAGACCGCCGCCTGGGAGACCCCAGCCTCACGGGCAACGTCCGTCATCGTAATTTTGCTTTTCTTTTCCATTGCTTCAGCCATCCGCCCACATTCCTCGCGAACTATATCACAGCGTGACGATCCACAAGGGGTGGCCTATACGGAAACGCCAGTTTGTGATCCCGACGGCAATTGCCGCACGACGGGCTTGCTTACTTTGCCGTCAACTAATAAATATTAGCTAATATTATTAGTTAAAGCGTCAAGCGGAGGAAGTATGCGACAGCAGTGGACAAAAGAGCAGGCGAACGAGTGGTATCAGGAGCAGGGATGGATGTGCGGGTTTAACTATTTGCCCCGCACGGCGGTGAACTGGACGGATCTCTGGCAGGCTGAAACCTTCGACGCCCAGACCATCGATCAAGAGCTGGGATGGGCCCATGAAGTGGGCTATACGACCCTGCGCACAAATTTGCCGTTTATCGTCTGGCAGCACGACCGGCAGGGTTTACTGGAGCGTATTGATACGTTCCTGGCTATCGCAGAAAAACATCAGCTTCGCGTGATGCTGACGTTAATGGATGACTGCGGCTTCTCGGGCGACGAACCGTACCTTGGTGAACAAAAAGCGCCGGTTCCCGGTAAACACAATAGCCAGGCTGCGGCAAGCCCGGGGCGCGACAAGGTCTGCGATCCGGGCGTGTGGCCGGAAATCGAACGTTACGTGCGTGACATTATCCAGACCTTCCGGGACGACCGCCGCATTCTGGTATGGGATTTATATAACGAACCTGGCAACCGCGGCACTTTCGCCACCGGCGTTAAAGAAGTGCTCTACGACGAGAAACTCGAGTCGTTTGCGCTGGAGCTGATGACCAAAAGCTTTGAGTGGGCGCGCGATGAAAACCCAGGCCAGCCGCTGACCGTCGGAGCCTGGCATCTGCCCATCGACCCGGATCAGCCGGAGGAGGAGTTTTTCCAGCATCCCATCGACCTTGCCGCAGTGAAATTATCGGATGTTGTGAGCTACCACGCCTATGTGGCGACGCACAAAATGGTGCGGGCGCTGCGGGTGATGGAACAGCATGGTCGTCCGATTATGTGTACCGAATGGCTGGCTCGTCACGTCGGTGCTGGCTTTGAAGAGCAGCTGCCGCTGATGCATGCATGTAACGTGGTGCCTTATCAGTGGGGGCTGGTGCGGGGTAAAACGCAAACCTACCTGCCGTGGCCGATTGTGCTGCAAAAGCGCGAGGATTATGCCCACCTCTGGTTCCACGACGTGCTTGACGAGCACGGCATTCCCTTCCGCAAAGCGGAAATGGAGCTGGTGAAGGCGCTCAGCAAGACGGGGCTGCATCCTCGCGGATAAAAGGTTTCATGCTTCATCATAAAAATTGACGTTTATCTGAGGGCCATCGGCTTCATCTGGTTCTTTGAGCAAAATGCAAAAAGCCCTGACGCTAAGAAAACGGCAGGGCTTTTTTGGTTAGCAGTATCAGGTCGGGCTGCGTTCAGCAACACCCTGTAGTTCAGCCTGCTGAGACTTCTGGCTGGCCTGCTCTTCGCGGAATTTCAGGTTATCCCAGATGCGGAAGAACGGGTAATACATCACCAGCGAAATCCCCAGGTTCACAACCTGCAGCACCGAGCCGGAGATGTGCCCGCCGGTTGCCAGATAGCCGCTGACCACAATCGGCGTGGTGAACGGCAGGGCGATACCGGCGGGTTTTGCCACCAGGCCCGTCGTCATCGCAACGTAAGAGACAATCACCAGCACTACCGGCGTGAGGATAAACGGCACGACCAGGTACGGGTTCATGACGATCGGAATGCCGAACACCATCGGTTCGCTGATATTGAACAGGCTGCCGGGCGCGGCGATTTTACCCAGCTGCTTCATCTGCGCGCTGCGGCTGCGGATGAGCATAAAGATCACCAGCCCTAACAGCGCGCCCGTGCCGCCGGGGGCGATCCACAGGTCATAGAACTGCTGGGTAATGATGTGCGGGATCGGCAGACCGTTCTGAAACGCCTCCAGGTTTTCCGACATGTTGCTCAGCCAGACCGGGCGGATAAACACCAGCACGATGGTGTCGCCGTGCAGGCCCAGCATCCACAGGATGCCAATCAGCAGCACCGAAACAATCATCCCCGGCAGCGAGCCGCCGACGTGGCTCATTGGAATGCCGACCAGGTCGGTGATCATGGTATTGATATCGCCAAACGGCGTGGCTTCCACCAGCAGACGCAGCGCCAGCACCACGGCCAGCACGCAGAAGCCGGGGATCAGGGCAAGGAACGATTTTGCCACCGCTGGCGGCACGCCCTCGGGCATGCGAATCACCAGATTGCGGTCGTTAATAAAGCGGTAAATCTCCGTCGACATCAGCGCGATGATGATGGCGACAAACAGCCCCTGGCTGCCTATCTGGCCCATCGGCATCACGCCCTTTACCAGCACGGCGGCATCGCCAGCAGCAGGGGTGAACATGATGTGCTGGGGAATGGTCATGATGAACGCCACCAGCGAAACGGCCCCGGCGGTCAGCGGGTCGATGGTGCGGTACTTTTCAGCCAGCCGGTAGGCGATACCAAAGGCGGAGATTATCGCCATGATGTCGTACGTCGCCTTTACCGGGTAGAGGACCTTTTCCTGCCAGGTTGGGCCAAACAGGCTGGTCATCATCTGGGCATAGCCCGGCACCGGCAGGTAGGCAAAAATCAGAAAGAAAGAGCCGATAAGCATAAACGGCATGTTGAGAATGATACCGTCACGCACGGACAGCACGTGCTTTTGCCCGGCGATTTTCAGCGCGGTCGGCAGCACGTATTTTTCGATAATGGATTTACTCACTGACACAGACACCCCCTGCCCGGGGCAGAGCCTGCCGACCGGGTATTATTGTTATTTGGTTTTGGTGAACAGCAATTATCTGGCGAACTGCGGCAGCCACGCTTTGTTAATACTCAGGACTTCTTCAACCAGCGCGGAGGCCAGGTTGACATCGCTGACCAGCGGGTTGGCGACCAGCGCCAGCAGCGCCTTTTGCTTATCGCCATGGACGGCGGCCTCGATGGTCAGGCGTTCAAAATCTTTTACCTGCTGGGTCAGCCCGTTCATCAGCGGCGGCAGTTTGCCAAACGCCAGAGGATGGGCGCCCAGGGCGTCAATCAGGCAGTTGGTTTCTATAACCGCATCATCCGGCAGTCCCTGGATCGCCCCGTTGTTGGCGGTATTGACTACCATTTCAACGCCGAGGTTGTTGTGCAGGGCGTTAATCAGCTGAACGGCAACTTCGGAATAGAAAGAGCCGCCGCGCTGGCTCAGCTCTTCCGGCTTGCGATCAAGATTTGGATCTGCATAAAGAGCGAAGAGAGCGTCTTCGACCTTCATCACCTGTTCGGCCCGCGTGCCTTTGGTGTCCGCATCCTTCAGCTCATCCTCAACCATGGTGCGGGTCTGCCAGAAATAGCGGTGATAAGGGCAGGGAATGGCGCGCAGCGCACGCAGCATGTCTGCGGGCCATGGAGTCGCCTTAATGTTATTCATGGAGAGCTGTTCGCCGTCGCACAGCATCTCTATAACTTCATCGGTTGCGTCACGCCCGGCGGCCAGCACCTTATGCACCCAGACCATATGATTCAGGCCGGCAAAACGCAGGGAAACCTGGTTATGGGGGAGTTTTAGCATATCGGCGATGGTGTGGTGCATGGTCACCGGCACGTTGCACAGGCCGATGATTTTCGCCCTGCTGTAGCGGGATACGGCTTCCGTGACGATGCCAGCCGGATTGGTAAAGTTGATTATCCAGGCGTCCGGTGCCAGGCGTTCTACACGGCGGGCAATGTCGAGCATCACCGGAATGGTACGCAGGGCTTTTGCAAAGCCGCCGACGCCCGTGGTTTCCTGGCCGAGCAGCTTATGGCTTAAGCCCAGGCGTTCGTCGGCAGCGCGGGCCGGTAGCTGTCCGACACGCAGCTGGGTTAAGACGAAGCTTGAGCCTGCAATGGCGCGGTCGGCATCGAAATGTACCGAGACTTTTACGGCCTCGAGTCCGTTGCGATCCAGCATGCGGCGGGCCAGGGCGGAAATAATCTCCACTTTCTGGCGGCCTGCTTCCACATCCACCAGCGCCAGTTCCGTAATTGGCAGGGAAGCGTGGCGCGCAATCAGACCTTCAATCAGTTCCGGGGTATAGCTACTGCCCCCGCCAACAACGGTAATTTTCATCGGTGTCTCCGTTAGTTTTGAATCGTGATACCCGTGTTTCCCCTAATTCACTGGCCTGAGGGAAGAGCCTCCATCATGGCGAGGGCTTTATCCAGCACGCGGTCGCCGCGCATGGTGCCGTAATCCATCATATCGATAACCGCGACGGGCTTGCCGAGCGGACCTGCAAGCTCCGTCAGCCGTTGCAGTTCAAACTGCACCTGCGGGCCAAGCAGCACGACATCCGCATGTTTTAGCTCGCTCTCAATTTCCGCGACCGGGTAAGCATCAATAGCAACGTCCAGCGCGCGCTTTGCCGCTTCGTTTTTCATTTTCTGAACCAGCATGCTGGTGGACATGCCTGCGGCACAGCACAATACGATCTTTTTCATCACAACTCCTGCGGCTTTTGAAAACATATTTCATACATTAGCGGTTTTGCGCAGCATGTATGAAAATTATTTTCATGAGTGTGATCGCCGTTGGATTATCGCGCGGAGCCGGGATGTCAGGCACAGTTATGTGATCTGAATAACTAAATCAGAAAACCTTTGCGTAATAGCTGAAAAACTCTGCGGCCCTGCTCGAGAAAAATTGAAAAATAATTTCAATGATCTATGATGATTTCATCGTCCCGCCGTCGCCAGCGTAAGGAACTAACCCCCATGGATATCGTTTACCAGCTGGTAAATGGGTTATCAGGTCTGCCTGCCCAGGAGTCCCGCCTCGCGCGCTTCTTCCTCGAAAATTTTTCGCAGGTGCCTGAATCAACGATGGAAGAATTAGCCGCCAGGGCAGGCGTCAGCCCGGCGACGCTGCACAACTTTGCCCGCAGCATCGGCTGTCATGACATCAATGATTTTCTCGGCAGGGTGCGCCATCAGCAGCAGGACATCAGCGGCAGTCCGCTGCCGTCGCCGTCGGGTATTCTGGGGGATGCGGCATGGGTAGAACCCGGCGCGCTGCAGCAGCTCGCGGCGAAAGCGGGCGTAAGCAGCGATATTCTGGCGCGGTTTACCCACTCGACGGGGAAAGAAGACGCAGGCGACATCCTGGCCCGCATTCGCAGCCGGCTGGGCGATTTTAGCCAGCAGGAAGCGCGCGTGGCGCAGACTATTCTGGACGACGTGGCCTTTGCCTGTTCGGCGACGATTGACCAGCTTGCCAGCGCGGCGGGCGTCAGCCCGGCAACCATTACGCGCTTTGCCCGGGCCTCGGGCTGCGACGATATCCGCGATCTGCGCATGAAGCTGGCCCAGTCCAGCAAGCCTGCGCCGGTGGGGGGCCTGCCGCAGCTCTGGCGTAACAAGCTCCAGGACGTTACTGGTTCACTGGGCACCCAGCTGGGCGAGCTGTCCCCAGCTGCGCTACAGCAGGCCGTGACGGCGTTACAACGTGCCAGCGGCGTACATATTTTTAGCGCAGGCGCTGCGGACACCCCCTTTGCCAGCCTTCTGCAGTACCGCCTGTTAACGCAAAGCCTTCCCGCCAGCCTCTGCCTTGATCCAGCGCTGATGAGTATTACCGCGTCGATGCTGCGCGTGGGCCAGGCGCTGGTTATCGTTGCCGGAACCCTTCCCGAGCCAGCATTAATGGCTGCTGCTTATCAGGCCCGCCTTAATGGCGCGACGGTTATTGTCATTGCCAGCACGCAAAGTCCGCTTATTACAAAGAACGACATTGTCCTGCCGTTAACGGATAGTTATTACGGAACGCTGCTTATTATTGATTTGCTCTGTGAAAGAATACCCTTTGATAAGGAAGATTAAGAATTCACTTATGACGAAATTCTTAAAAAACAATGCCCATGATGTTAGTTTTTGTTTGCAGATATTAATGGGCTGCGATTTTTTGAATCACCGTAAGCCAATGTAAAACAGTGGGTTAGCCTGGCATGCCGCATTATGGCTGCTTCCCTTCGCAATAAATCATCCACAAAATAATCTCTGCTAATAATCTGCAGTACTGCAGAAATATTAAATCAGCCTTAGCATTAGGCAAATAAAGAAGAATTATTACGCAGCAAGCGGTTAAATTTTATCCTCACCATTAGCTTATGGTGCTTTGTTCTCGCTTATAAATCTCAATTTGTGACAAAACAAGACGGCCACATAGTTTGTGCGTGTTTCATTTGCTATAACAGCGCCGCTTACATGCTATTACAGGGAATATTCATGCGCACATCTCCGCTTATTAAGGCAGCCTGCCTGACGGGTCTGCTGGCTCTTGCCGGCTGCGCGTCATCCGTGACGCCGCCAGAAAAGTATTCGGGCTTTTTAAAAAATTACTCGGGGCTTCAGGAAACCGAGTCTCATACGGGCAAAACGATTTTGCGCTGGGTCTCTCCGGACTATAAAAGCGCAAACTACGATAGCCTGGTCTTTACTCCGCTGACCTATTATCCGGTACCGAAGCCGAGCACCCAGGTAGGGCAGGAAGCGCTGGATAAAATCCTAGCCTATGCCAACACCCGGCTGAAAGAGGGAGCGGAAAAACGCATCAGGCTGGTCAGTACGCCCGGGCCGCACAGCCTGATTTTCCGCGGTGCAATCACCGGCGTGAACAGCAGCGCCGAGGGACTTCAGTTCTACGAGGTCATCCCGGTGGCGATGATTGTTGCCGGAACCGAAATGGCGACCGGCCACCGCACCATGGACACCCATCTCTACTTTGAAGGGGAGCTGATTGATGCCTCCACCCACAAGGTGGTGATGAAGGTGGTTCGCAAAGGGGAAGGGAACACGGTCAGCAATGAGAATACGCCGGTGACGGTGGAAACCATTAAAGGCGTGATTGACGATATGGCAACGGACGCTTCTGTATTCGTCGTTAAATGATCGTCAAGAGGGAGCCCGGGCAGGCTCCCTCTTTTGTTATGCCGTCCGCTTGCGCATTAACACCCCTCTGAGCATCCCCGGCTTAGAAAACATCACCATGTTCCCCATCAGGATCATCGCCAGCCCAATCACCGCATTACCGTGCCAGACATAGCCTTCATAGAACGTCGATAGGCTCAGCGCTACCAGCGGGAAAAGCAGGGTGCTGTAGGCCGCCGGGCCTGCGCCAATGCGCCCGACCAGCGTGAAATAGGCGCCGAATGCGATGACCGATCCGAATATTGCCAGATAGAGCAGCGAGCCGAGATAGCGGGCGGTGATTTCCGGCATAAACGAATCGCCGCGAACCAGCGCAACGGCTGCCATTATCAGCGCGCCGTAAAACATCGCGTAGGTATTCGTGGAGAGCGTTTCCAGCCCGCGTCGCTGATGGCGGGTGCTGATCATGTTACCGATAGAAAACCCGTAGGTACCCAGCGCGCTCAGACCAATGCCGAGCAGCAGCGACGGCGCAAGCTGAGTGGCAGCCAGATCGTGCCAGAAGAGGGCGACCACGCCAGCAATGCCCAGCGCCGCTGCGGGCAGCAGATTAGGATGCGGACGCTGGCGAAAGAAGATCATGCTATTAATAGCGTTGAAAATAACCGCCATTGAGAAAATCACGGATTCGAGGCCGGAGCTGATCCAGGCCGCAGCATGATAAAAACAGACAAAGTTGAAGCCGAACACGCAGGCACCCTGAAGCACGCAGAAAAGATGATCCTGCAGGCTAATGCGGCGCAGGCGCCCGAGCGACTTCAGCACGACCAGCATCACGACGGCGGCCACGGCAAAGCGCCAGAAAATTGAAACCGGCACCGATACCACGCCCTGCTGCATGTAAATCGCCAGCCAGGTCGTTCCCCAAATCACCACCACCAGAATATAAAGCAGAGCGTTCATGTTGTTATTCCCTCGTCGAACAGTGGCGACAGTGTGCGGATAACAGCACTCCCTGGCTTTCACGAGGTTGCCTGACTTGCATATTCTTGCGCATTTATTTCGCCAGCGGCAGGGGAATGACTGGTAACGGTCGCGGTCACTTCATAAACTAACGTTTTACCCACCAGTCGACACCCGCCCATGAACCAGCCCTACGACGCCTTTGAAAACCTGCGTAAGCATAACGCCCGTCTTGACGACAGCGTGCGGCTGGGCTCGGGCATTCAGCTGGCGGCCTGGTCAAATCATTTCGACAGGGTGACCCAGTGCAGCGATCACCATACGCTCAGCCTGTATATCAACAACGGCTACGAAACCTACCAGAAAACGACGGGCGGCTGGAAAAGCGGCGGCGGGCCGGATCGCTTTTGCCTGATGCCGGAAAATGGGGAGACAACGTGGGATATCCGCAACGCGTTTTCCTTCGTGCACCTCTATTGTACCGACGCGCATCTGCGGCACATTGCGGAGCAAATCTGGGACCGCAGCCCGGCGAATTTACAGCTCGATGAAAAAACTTTTGCGGAAGATCCGCGCATCACGCAGCTCTACCGTCATTTTCTGCTGAGCAGCGACTGGCAGCAGAGCGCCAACCATATGACGCTCAGCACCGCCTCAACCCTGCTGCTGACCCATCTGGTGCAGCACTACAGCAGCGTACAGTGGAAGCTGCCTGCGGTGCGCGGCGGGCTGGCACCCGTGGTCCTGCGCAACATTCAGGCCTACATCGAACAGCATATCAGCGAGCCTCTGACCCTTGCCGAACTGGCGCTGGAGGCGGGGCTGAGCGAGTTTCACTTCGCAAGAATGTTCAAACAGTCGACCCGGCAGGCCCCGCATCAGTACGTCATGCAGCGCCGCATGGTTCGGGCCGAAACGCTGGTGCGCCACAGCCCGCTCTCCCTGACGGAGATCGCGATGGCCTGCGGTTTCAGCTCCGCCAGCCACTTCAGCAACCGCTTTAAATCAATGCTGGGCGTCACGCCTTCGCAGCTACGCTCTGAGGGCAAGTAGCACGCAGTAACAAATCCCACCCGCCAGCATCCCCCAGAAGGCAGAGCCTACTCCCGCCAGCGTGAGTCCGGACGCGGTCACCAGAAAAGTGACAACGGCGGCGTCGCGCTCACGCTCGTTGTTGAGCGCCTGATGCAGGCTCCCGGCAATGGTGCCCAGCAGGGCCAGCCCGGCAAGCGTATGGATCCAGGCCACAGGCAGGGCGGTCAGCAGCGACGATATCGAAGCGCCAAAAATGCCCGCCAGCACATAGAACACCCCGGCAGCGGCGGCGGCCAGCCATCTTTTATCAGGATCGGGATGCGCTTCTTTGCTCTGGCAGATTGCGGCGGTAATCGCCGCGATGCAAATCGAGAATACGCCAAACGGGGCCAGCAGCAGGGCAATCAGCGCGGTAACAACCATCAGCGGAGAGACGGGCACGTCGTAGCCCGATGCTTTTAACGTCGCCACGCCCGGTGCGTTTTGCGAAGCCATAGTGACAAGGAAAAAGGGCACGCCAATTCCCAACAGGCTGGAGAGCGAAAAGTGCGGAGCGGTAAACTCCGGCAAAACCACACCCATCGGCACGCTGTCTGTGCTGAATTCTCCTGTGACCAGGCAAATAACTAAGCCCGCGATCATCGCAACTACCACCGCATAGCGCGGGGCGAGCAGCTTTGCTACCAGCCAGCTGAGCAGCATCGTGCCGCACAATAAAAAGTGACCCTGTAACGAAGTAAAGGTATCCAGCCCAAAGCGCAGCAGTATTCCGGCCAGCATGGCGGCGGAAAGCGTTGGGGGAATGAGGCGCATCAGACGGGCGAACAGGCCGGTGGCACCGCATATCAGGATGAGCGCGGAAGCAAATATAAAGACGCCAACGGCTTCGTTAAGGGTGCTTCCGTGCAGGCTGGTAGCCAGCAAAGCGGCGCCAGGCGTGGACCATGCGGTGAGGATCGGCGCGCGATACCACAGCGTAAGAATAAGCGTGCTTATGCCCATCCCGATGCCCAGCATGGTCAGCCAGCCGGCAATCTGCGCGCTGTTTGCCCCCGCCGCATCTGCCGCCTGCCAGATGATGGCCGCCGAGCTCGCATAGCCCACCAGCACCGCCACAAAGCCGGCAAGTAAAGCAGGAAGGGGAATAGAGGGTAACCGCATGATGCTCTCCCGTGCGTTATAACGTCCGCCGAGTATAGCGCCGTGCGTTATAGCGCACAAGCGGCTATACTCCCGCCGTACATAAGGAGAACATAATGGATATCACCGCCCATTTGAGCGCCACCCTGAAAACGCTACGCCAGACGCGGGGCTGGAGCCTGGCGCTCGCAGCGGAAAAGACGGGCGTGTCAAAAGCGATGCTCGGACAGATTGAGCGAAACGAATCCAGCCCGACGGTGGCGACGCTGTGGAAGATAGCCACCGGCTTT
Organism: Dryocola clanedunensis; assembly: GCF_038405435.1. GTDB lineage: Bacteria > Pseudomonadota > Gammaproteobacteria > Enterobacterales > Enterobacteriaceae > Dryocola > Dryocola clanedunensis_A. The sequence continues at coordinate 250,544 of NZ_JBBYHZ010000002.1, forward strand.
AACGTGCCGTTTTCGGTCTTTTTGCAGACCAGCGAGCCGCCTGAACGCCCGGTTTTCGATCCCCAGAACAGCGACATGGTGGTGGTTCCGCTGTTTCCCTACGACGAACAGCTACGCTTCGACTGGTTCGCCATCTCCCTTGCCCCCGGCGCGTTAAGCGAATCCTCCCCGCATGATGTTGGCGTGGTGGAACACGTCACGGTGATCAGCGGCGCGCTGGATATGCAGATTCAGGGGCAGTGGCGGACGCTCGCGGCCGGTGAAGGTATCCGCTTCGCCGGGGATGAGGCGCACGGTTATCGCAACAGCAGCGCCGATCGCGTGCAGTTTCATTCGTTAATTCATTACCCGGCCACGCCCTCCGCGCGATGAGGGATATCGGCTAAACATCCCCTGTTTTTAAGGCGTCTTTCTGACTACAATAGCCGCCTTTCGCCATCAGACAGAAAATGAACAATATGCGCCTGCACGCAAATCATCTTGAATTACTCAGCCCCGCCCGCGACGCCGACATTGCCCGTGAAGCTATTCTGCATGGCGCAGATGCGGTTTACATCGGCGGCCCTGGTTTTGGCGCGCGCCACAACGCGGGCAACAGCCTGCGCGACCTGGCCGAACTGGTGCCGTTTGCCCATCGCTACGGCGCGAAAATCTTTGTCACGCTGAACACCATTCTGCATGATAACGAACTGGAGCCAGCGCGCCTGATGATCCACGATCTTTATCAGGCGGGCGTCGATGCGCTAATCGTGCAGGACATGGGCGTCATGGAAATGGACCTGCCGCCCATTGAAATTCACGCCAGCACGCAGTGCGACATCCGCAGCGTAGAAAAAGCGAAGTTTCTGTCTGACGTTGGCTTCTCGCAGATTGTCCTGGCCCGCGAGCTGAACCTGGACCAGATCCGCGCCATTCATCAGAACGTTGATGCGACCATCGAATTCTTTATTCACGGTGCGCTCTGCGTGGCCTATTCCGGGCAGTGCAATATTTCACACGCCCAGACGGGCCGCAGCGCAAACCGTGGCGACTGCTCGCAGGCCTGCCGTCTGCCGTACACTTTGAAAGACGATCAGGGCCGCGTGGTCGCCTTTGAAAAACATCTTCTGTCGATGAAAGATAACGACCAGAGCGCAAACCTGGCGGCTCTGGTAGAGGCGGGCGTGCGCTCCTTCAAGATTGAAGGGCGCTACAAAGATATGAGCTATGTGAAAAACATTACCTCCTATTATCGTCAGCTGCTTGATGAGCTGATGGAGAGCCGTACCGACCTGGTTCGCGCCTCTTCGGGCCGCACGTCCCACTTCTTTATTCCGTCCCCGGATAAAACGTTCCACCGCGGCAGCACCGACTACTTCGTGAATGAACGTAAAATCGACATTGGCGCCTTCGACTCCCCGAAATTCATCGGCCTGCAGGTAGGTGAAGTGCTGAAGGTTGGCAAAGATCATCTGGATGTTGCTGTCAAAGATGAGCTGACCAACGGCGATGGCCTGAACGTGCTGATCAAACGTGAAATTGTTGGCTTCCGCGCGAACACCGTCGAGAAAACGGGTAAAAACCAGTATCGCGTCTGGCCGAATGAAATGCCGGACACGCTGAAAAATCTGCGCCCGCACCATCCGCTGAACCGCAACCTCGACCATAACTGGCAACAGGCGCTGCTGAAAACCTCCAGCGAAAGGCGCGTGGCGGTGGATATGGAGCTGAGCGGCTGGCAGGAGCAGCTGGTACTGACGCTGACCAGCGAGGAGGGCGTGAGCGTAACGAAAACGCTGGAGGGGCAGTTTGAAGCCGCGAACAATCCGCAAAAAGCCTATGACAACCTGCGCGACGGCCTGACCAAGCTCGGGCAGAGCATGTACTCCTCGCGCCAGGTCAACATCAACTTACCTGAGCCGTACTTTGTCCCGAACAGCCTGCTAAACCAGCTTCGCCGTGATGCGGTCGATGCGCTCACAGAAGCGCGCTTAGCGCAGTATCAGCGCGGCTCACGGAAAGCGGTTTCGGTACCTGCGCCGGTTTATCCGGAAGAGCACCTGACGTTTCTTGCTAACGTCTACAACCACAAAGCGCGCGAGTTCTATCAGCGCTATGGCGTGAAGCTTATTGATGCCGCCTATGAAGCCCACGAAGAGAAGGGCGAAGTACCGGTGATGATCACCAAACACTGCCTGCGCTTTGCGTTTAACCTCTGCCCGAAGCAGGCGAAAGGCAATATCAAGAGCTGGCGCGCCACGCCAATGCAGCTGGTTCACGGCGACGAAGTGCTGACGCTGAAGTTCGACTGCCGCCCGTGCGAGATGCACGTCATCGGCAAGATGAAAAATCATATTCTTAAGATGCCGCTCCCCGGCAGCATCGTGGCGACCATCAGCCCGGACGAACTGATGAAAACCCTGCCGGGAAAAGCCAAAGGCTGACGCATCCGTAAGCTTAAAAGTACAGAAGAACGCCCATTCCGATGGGCGTTTTTTTTGGCTTCTGTCCTGAGACATATATAAATAATCTATCGGTTTAGTCATCTGGTCCGATAAGCCGTGGGAAAGTAACGGAGGCAGAAAAATAACCGCAAGGCTGCGTAAACAGAAACTATTGTTTGCCCATGCACGGCGGTAATTGACTGCTTTGCAACGCGATCTAAGGCTCCTTAGATCGTTCTCCCACCCTGAAACCCAGGATTGAAAGATGACAGTACTAAACCAACCAACCTGCAAATTGTTTACCGATACTGCACGTTTTACCCAGCTGTCGGGTTATTACGAAGAAGAGCGCCGCACGGTATGGATGATGCTGCGGGCGCAGCCGCGCCCGTGCTTTAACCACGTCCTGATCGAAGAGATCATGAACCTTAGCTATCTGGTCCAGCAGTCGGGATTTGAGGTGGACTTTTGGGTCACCGGCTCGCTGGTTCAGGGAATGTACAATACCGGCGGCGACCTGGGCTTTTTCGTCGAGACCATACGGCAGGGGCGGCGTGAAGCTTTGCGGGCGTATGCTCGCGCCTGTGTCGATTGCGTTCATGCCGCCTCACGCGGTTTTGATACCGGCGCGATAAGCCTGGCGATGGTCGAAGGCAGCGCCCTGGGCGGCGGTTTTGAAGCGGCGCTTGCGCACCACTTTATCCTGGCGCAGCGCGATGCGCGGCTGGGCTTCCCGGAAATCGCCTTCAACCTTTTCCCGGGAATGGGGGGCTATTCTCTGGTGGCCAGGCGCTCCGGCATGAAGCTCGCGGAAGATCTCATCTATAAAGGAGAGTCCCATACTGCGGAATGGTACGAACAGTACGGTTTAGTCGACGTGTTGTTTGAGCCTGACCAGGGCTACGTGGCAACCCGCACCTTTATTGATACGCTGCAGCCCAAGCTGAACGGCGTGCGGGCCATGCTCCGGGCGCGTCAGCGCGTGCTGCAGCTGCCCAGGGCCGAGCTGATGGATATTACGGAAGATTGGGTCGACGCCGCATTCTGCCTGCAGCCTAAGGATATTGCCTATATGGAAAGGCTGGTGCAGCTGCAAAATCGCCATACCTCGACGACCCTGCGTAAAGCAAGCTAGCAATTACAGAAGTAAGTAAAACGGCTGCGGACCTGCCGTTTTTTGACGCCGTTTCTTACCTGCGGCGTCTTTCTCAGGCTACCTGATTCATTTCAGGGTTGCCTTTTCTAACTTTCAGTTTGTTATGGCGGTGCATCTTTTTTGCCACTATCGCTTTCTGCCATATTCCGCTGACTTCAAACGGGACGCCAATTCTCAGGTTCATGGTTAAATTATCTTCGACGGCGCGCTTTTTATTATACGGTTTGCCGCACAGGTCGATAATTCTAATGCCTTCGTCACTCATGATGAAATTACCCTTGTGCGCGTCGCCGGAGATTATCTCCAGCTCATGCATCTTCTGAACCGCAGTCTTCAGTTCGTTCTTCATATCAGGGGTAATAACCGGGAGTTCCGACAATTCTTTGCCCGGAATATACTCAAACAGCATTATAGAAACTTTGGCAAAGTTCAGAAAGCGTCGCTCTGCCAGCAAAAAGAAATCGTTAGGAAACTGAAAGCCACAGTTTCGTGCGTAGTCGATCTTTTTGATCAGATTGACGTTATAACTTGCTGAAAACAGAGATTTAATGAAGCGTTCTATCAGTTTATTTCCCGGCGCGTAAATTTTCATGACGTACGGGCCGTGCTGAGTATTCAAAAGTGAAACGTGGGTATGCGGTTCACTTTTGAATACTTTATCAACACCGATGGTTTTTACATTGCATGACAATATGTCATCAAATATTTCAATGAGCTTGCGATCGCCATCTTTTACGTAGGTATGAAAGCCTTTATGCCTGAGCTTCTTTATCATCGTTGCGCCCACTCTGAAGGTAAAATACAGGGGAACGCCAGCATCGCTGGCGAAAGAGAAATAACACTTTCTCCTGATATTTTGACCTGTAGGCTAAGTATGACAAGCCCAGGGTTGTTTAATAATAAACCGCCGGGCTAAGCAGCAGGGATCCTCTGCCGGTTAAAGAGTTAGCGTGCGGTCCGCGCCTGATAACGTTTAAACCAGCGTTCAAAGGCGGCGGCGGGCATTGGCTTAGCAAAGAGATATCCCTGCCGTTCGTTGACGCCGTTTTTGGTGAGGAAGGAATCTTCTTTCTGGCTCTCCACGCCTTCGGCGATCACCTGTAAATTCAGCGCCTGGGCCACGGCAACGATGGCACGAACCAGCGACTGCGAAACGGACTGCTTGTGGATATCGCGCACGAAAGCCTGGTCGAGCTTGATTGCGTCAATCGGGAAGCGGGCGAGCTGCGAAAGAGAGGAGTAGCCGGTGCCGAAATCGTCCAGATGAACCTGCGCGCCGAGCTTGCTGAACTGCTGGATCACCGACAGCGCCAGCTCCTCGTTTTCAATCAGGCAGCTCTCCGTCAGCTCTACGTCTATCGGGCAGTACTCAAAATCCAGATCCTTCAGCGCCTGCTTCAGATCGCTGAATATGGTCTGGTCGGCCAGCTGTCGGGCGGAGACGTTCACCGCCACACGCAGGTTAATGCCCTTGTCGCGCCACTTTGCGACCTGCTGCACCACGCTAAGCATTACCCAGCGCCCCAGCGGCACAATCAGGCCGGACTCCTCGGCGTAGGAGATAAAGTCGAGCGGGGGAATCAAGCCGCGCTCGGGGGACTGCCAGCGAACCAGCGCCTCAAGGCTGCGGACTTCACCGCGCCAGGTCATTTTAGGCTGGTAGTGGATCACGAGCTGGTCGTTTTCCAGCGCCTTCCGCAGGTTGGTGTCCAGCCAGAGATATTCAAAGACGCGCTGGTTCATATCCGGCGAGAAGACGCAGAATTTACCGCGCCCGCTCTCTTTCGCCGTATACATTGCCGTATCGGCATTACGGATCAGGCTTTCGCGATCCTCGCCGTGCTGCGGGGCAAGTGAAATGCCCAGCGAACAGCCGGTATAAACCTCAATCAGGCCGATGCGGAAGGGGGTTTTGAGTCGGGTAAGAATGCGCGAGGACATCGCCTCAAGCGTGGCCTGGGATGTGTCGGACGCCAGCACGATAAACTCATCGCCTCCCAGCCTCGCCAGCACCTGACCCTCTTCAAGGCAGCTGAGTATTGCCAGCGAGACGGCCTGCAGAAGCTGATCGCCAAACATATGGCCGTAGGCATCGTTCACTTTCTTGAAATTATCGAGATCCAGATAGACAACCCCTACCTGACCGGCGCCGCGGTTTTCTATCGCTGAGCTGATCAGGTCGTGAATGGCATTTCTGTTCGGCAGGCCGGTAATCGTATCCGTGTTGGCCAGCACGCGCAGACGTTCCTGAGCGCGGCGCTCTTCGGTAATGTCGGTGCCGGAACAAATGAGATAGATTTCGTTTTTGCCGCTGCCGCTGTGCACGAACTTATTGCGAAACAGGAACAGCCGCTGGCCCTTGCGGGTTTTGATCCAGCGCTCCACTTCGTAGGAGTTACCGTTGCGAAAAAAGCCGCTGATATTGCGCTTCGAGGCGGCGGCTTCGCTGCGGCTCATAAACAGCTTAAACACGTTCTGGCCGATGACCTCCTGCTCTTTCAGCCCGGTGTACTCTTCGCTGAGACGGTTAAAGCGCTGGATATTGCCCTGGCGGTCCAGAATAACGATGACTGAGTTAGCTTCGGAAACAACCTGCTCGGCGAAAGAGAGGCCCTGGGCCAGGTCGCGGGCGACGGAAGGGGTGTCGTGCCAGGCGGAGGCCGTGCCCGCCCATTCGCGCTTTGACACCTTACGCCCTACGAGGTGGACGGGTACCTCAGCGCCGAACAGGGAGATAGACATGGTGATGCTTGAGGTGATGACGGTCATGCGGCGTATATCATCTGCCTGCTCCGGCGTCAGCGCCACAACCTGGCTGGTATCGGCCTTTTCATGAGCGGCAAGTTGCAGAGCATTGCTGTCCAGAAGCAAACGCCAGTATGGACTGGTTGTCCCTAAATAACGGTAAAGCAGGTTCTGCTCCATCTCGTCTTTCATGCTTTCTCCTGAACAGATGCATGGCGCGTCAGTTTAGTATTTATATTAGCAACATAAAGCCAATGTCAGGCGGGCAATAGCCGTTAAAAAAATAAGAATTGCGTTAACCGTCAGAAAAATAGCACTAAGGTGCATATTTTCTGGCGTCGTGAGGGCGTGAGAGTGGTTAAAAGCGCCAGTAACGGCTTATTAATTTACATGGGAAATTATAATTAAAGCAATAATATATTCAGCGCCGGATAAAAAGTAAGCGGCGTTTTTAACATGATTTAAAGGAAGGCGGGGGCGTCAGAAAAGAAAAAGGCTGAATATCCATTCAGCCTTTGTGGATCGTTATGTCGGATCAGACGGCGGGACGGGCGATTACGCTGCGGGTTTCCATGCGCACTTCGGCGATGGTCACGTCGATAACGTCAGTCACTTTGTAAGCCACTTCGCCTTTGATCTGCACGGTGCCCAGCTCCTGGCTGCAAACCATTTCATCACGCACGGCGTGAATGAACGGGGCCGGAATAAATGCCACGGCTCCGTTGTCCACCAGGCGCACGCGCATGCCGCCGCGGCTGACATCAATGATTTCGGCGGCGAAACGGGTGTCCGTGCCTGCCTTATCCTTCAGGAAGCGGGCGTACAGCCAGTCGCCAACGTCGCGCTCGGCCATGCGGTTCAGGCGGCGACGCTCGGCCATCTGGACGGTGGCCTCAGCGGCAGGGCGCCCGATGGTTTCACCCTTGATAATCGCCTTCAGCAGGCGGTGGTTAATCATGTCGCCGTACTTGCGGATAGGCGAGGTCCAGGTCGCATAGGCTTCCAGGCCAAGGCCGAAGTGCGGGCCAGGCTCGGTGCTGATTTCAGCGAAGGACTGGTAGCGGCGGATGCGGCTGTCCAGGAACCCTGTCGGCTGGGCGTCCAGCTCGCGGCGCAGCTTGCAGAAGCCGTCCAGCGTCAGCACTTCCTGCGCGTCGACGGTCAGACCGTGGCCCGCCAGCATGGTAGCCAGCTGCTCGGTATTGGCCGGATCGAAGCCGGTATGCACGTTGTAAATCCCGAAGCCGAGCCTGTCGCGCAGCACAACGGCGGCGCAGACGTTCGCGGCAATCATCGCTTCTTCAACGATACGGTTAGCGATACGGCGTGGCTCAGAGATGATATCCAGCACTTCGCCTTTCTCGCCCAGCACGAAGCGGTAGTCAGGGCGGTCTTTAAAGACCAGCGCATGGTTGTGGCGCCATTCGCCGCGGCTCAGGCAGATGCGCTGCAGCAGGCGAATTTGTTGAGCAATCTCGTCGTTCTGCGGCTGCCATTCGCCTTTGCCTTCCAGCCAGTCGGACACTTCGTCATAAACCAGCTTGGCCTTCGACTCGATGGTAGCGGCAAAGAAGTGAATGTCGCTGGCAATAGCGCCATCCTGTTCGATCGTCATACGGCAGGCGATGACGGGGCGGGTGACGTTGGCGCGCAGGGAGCAGAGGTCGTCTGACAGCTCACGCGGCAGCATCGGAATATTAAAGCCTGGCAGGTAATTGGTGAACGCACGCACTTTGGCGATGTTGTCCAGCTTGCTGCCTTCGGCTATCCACGCGGTGGGATCGGCAATAGCAACGGTCAGCTGAAGCCTGCCGTCTGCCAGCTCTTCGACATACAGCGCATCGTCCATATCTTCGGTGCTGGCGCTGTCGATGGTGACGAAGTTCAGGGCGGTCAAATCTTCACGTACCAGGCCATCGTCCAGCATCTCGGTCGCCACGCCGTCAGGCGCTTCACGCTCAAGATTATGGCGGGAAAGGGTGACCCACCAGGGGGCGAGATGATCGTCGCCGAAGGTAATGTACTGGGTCAGCTCGGCGTAGAAGCCGCGGTCGCCTTTCAGCGGGTGACGTTTCATTTCCGCCACGGCCCAGTCGCCGTTCTGGAAATCATGCGTGACGTTACGGTCAGCACGACACTGAATCGCGTCTTTCAACAGGGGATGGTCCGGCACGATGGACAGGCGATCGTCTTTACGCTGGACGCGGCCAACGAAGCGGGTGAGAAACGGCTCGATAAGCTCTTCTGGCTCCGCGGACTCCCGGTCTTTATCCGAATGGATCACTGCGCTGACCCGGTCGCCGTGCATCACTTTTTTCATCTGCGGCGGCGGAATAAAGTAGCTTTTCTGGGAGTCAACTTCGAGGAAGCCAAAGCCTTTTTCAGTGCCTTTTACCACGCCTTCAACGCGTGGAGTCTGGGAATGCAGTTGCTGTTTTAGCTGCGCGAGCAGCGGGTTATCCTGAAACATATTATTTAGTTTTCGTGGCCAAAAGAGCGGCTGACAGTTTTACGCGAATCCACCCCTGGCGGCAAGTGATGTTTACCGCGAAATCACCCCAGGCGACTGGGCTGGACGAGGGTACCGAGACCGATTTTTAAGCGGTTTACCCAGCCAAACAGACCGGCGCTGGCCAGCAGCCTCAGAACCTGAGAGGGGGTGAAGCCCTGCTCGAATAAGGGCTGGATGTGGGCGGCGCTGAATCTGTCCGGTGCGCGCGTCAGCAGCTGCACGGCCTGGATGACGGCCCGTTCACGCGGGTGGTTATGGCTCCAGGCCTGGAGCGCGCGATCGCCGTTGCGTATAGCCTCCGGCAAACCGTTCTCTTCTGCCCACTGTTGCGCGGCCTGAGCAAAGCAGGCGGGGCTGCCGTTGATCCTCGCCGTCAGCATCATGACCAGCTTTTGTTCGCTGCTCTGGCCCGGTGCGGGCTGCCAGAGCAGGCGAATCAGCTGGCTTAAGCCGTTAAGCGTCGGCGCATCGTGGGCCAGCAGCCAGTGCATGCCCTGTAGCGGGCCGAGCGGCTGGCTGACGCTCACCGCCTCAAGCTGATCCGCCTGGGCGTATCGCAGCTCGACGGGGGGTAAATCCGCAGCCCAGCCTGCACCTTCCGCGCTGAACAGCTCCGCCGCCGCGTCCTGCAGCGTATCCAGACCGGGCAGCCAGCGAACGGGCAGACCCTGAAGCGCCTGCCAGACGGCGATAGCGCGTGCCTGGAAGCCAATAAACCCGATGAGCTGGTTGAAGGTTACGATGTCGTCGACGGACAGGCCTACCTCATCCAGATGGGTCCGGGACGTGCTGTCGATGAGCGTCGGCTGGCTGGCGAGCTGGCGGGCGTACTGGGTAATTTGCGTCAGGCGCTGATTGCTCTCGCGGGAGGAGTCAGGCCCGGGCTGGGGAGCAAGACGGGCGGCATAGTGGTTGCACAGCCGCTGTACACCGCACACCTGGGCCACGGTTAACGCGGTGCTCAGCCTGTCGTAGCTGCTCAGCGTATGCAGGCGAGTCACGGTGACGTTTTCAGGCAGCAGCGTCAGGCCTGCGCTACGGGCCGCGTTTATCCACGACTGTTCTTCGGCGAGCTGTTCAGGACTTAACGTCAGGTCGAGCAAAAAACGATCGGCGTGGGCGGCTTCGGGAACTAACGGCAGCGCATCCGCCGGGCAGAGACTGGACTGGGTTTCATGATACCAGTGGTTTTTGCCCAAAATTTGGCGTTGTTCCATGGTCGTTCCTTGGTCAAAGAGTTAACAGGCCTGCCAGAAAGCGGGGGGCCTGGTTCGCTGCTTTATCCTGGCGCAAGCGTGGAAGGTGACAAAAGAATGATCGGTGATAACAAATACCGGAATGCTATATGGGGCGGTGCGGGGAGGGGGATATGCAGAAAAGTATGGGGCGGACGAGCGTCCACCCCATAGTGAAACTTATTTCAGTTCCAGCTCGTTCATTGCGGCGATGCTGAAGCCGCCGTCAACGTGGACCACTTCACCGGAGATACCGGCGGACAGGTCGGAGCACAGGAAGGCCGCAGAGTTACCCACGTCTTCGATGGTCACGGTGCGACGAATTGGGGTAACCGCTTCGCAGTGGGCCAGCATTTTACGGAAGTCTTTGATGCCGCTTGCTGCCAGAGTACGGATAGGACCCGCAGAGATGGCGTTAACACGCACGCCTTCAGGACCCATTGCGTTCGCCATGTAGCGCACGTTAGCTTCCAGAGAAGCTTTCGCCAGGCCCATCACATTGTAGTTAGGGATAGCACGCTCTGCGCCCAGGTAGGACAGAGTCAGCAGCGCAGAACCCGGGTTCAGCATTTCACGGCAAACTTTTGCCATGGCAACAAAGCTATAGGCGCTGATGTCGTGGGCGATTTTGAAGCCGTCACGGGTTACAGCGTTGACGTAGTCGCCGTCCAGCTGGTCCGCAGGAGCGAAGCCGATGGAGTGCACGAAGCCGTCAAATTTAGGCCAGCTTTTCGCCAGTTCGGTAAACAGCGCATCGATGCTTTCATCTTCTGCCACGTCGCACGGCAGCACAATGTTTGAGCCCAGCTCAGCAGCGAAACCTTCAACACGGCCTTTCAGTTTGTCGTTTTGATAGGTGAAAGCCAGCTCGGCGCCTTCGCGGTGCATCGCCTGAGCGATACCGTAAGCGATGGAAAGTTTGCTGGCGAGGCCAGTGATCAGAATGCGTTTACCGGTAAGAAAACCCATAGCTTTGAATCCTTATAGTTTCTGCTAATTTATGACTTTAGAATCATGATGTTACTGATTGCTGGTCACAATTATTCAACACGAAACCGAAATTATATCCCACTGACGCCGGGATGTGTCACGTTATTTTTCCAGGGCGTGCCGAGTGGTTAACACCTCGCCAGAGGTCTGAACAGCTGTGCTGCGCTTATCCGGCCTGGGAATAATGTTGGTGTGGGATGGTTTTGCCGGATGGCGCTGCCGCTTATCCGGCCTACAAACTACGAATAGGGTTGCTGTTGTAGGGGGGATAAGCGCCAGCGTCATCCACCGGGTTAGCGGTCTTTACGCCACGCATCCGCCGTCAGCGCTTCGCCGAAGTGGCTGGCTATCAGGCGTTTGGTCAGGTCGTGAAGCGGGGAGGCCAGCACGTCGGCGGTTGCGCCGCGCTCAACCACTTCGCCCTGATGCATCACCAGCACCTGGTCGCTGATGTGCTTCATCATGCCGATATGCTGGGTAACGTAGATATAGGCGATACCCTGTTTCTCCTGCAGCTCCAGCATCAGGTTGATTAGCTGCGAGCGCATCGACATATCCAGCGAGGCCAGCGCTTCGTCAGCGATGATCACCTTCGGACGCAGGATCAGCGCGCGGGCCAGGCCCAGACGCTGTTTCTGCCCCGGCGCCAGCATGTGCGGATAGTAGCTGGCATGGTCCGGCAGCAGCCCGACCAGACGCAGCGTCTCGACGATCTGCTTCTGCCGCGCCTCCGGCTCCATATCCGTATTCAGCCGCAGCGGAAAATCCAGAATCTGGGATATACGCTGGCGCGGGTTCAGGGACGTGCTTGGGTCCTGGAATATCATGCGGATATGCTGGCTGCGGTAGGTGTAGTCCCCGTAGTGCAGCGGGTGATCGTCAATCACCAGCTCGCCGCCGGTGGGTTCAATCATGCCCGCCAGCATCTTCGCCAGCGTCGATTTCCCCGACCCGTTCTCGCCAATAATCGCCAGCGTTTGCCTTTCGCGCAGGGTAAAGCTCAGCGGCTTCACCGCTTCCACGTGCTGGCGGCGGAACAGGCCAGTTCGGTAGCGAAACGTCTTACTTAAATTACGCACTTCGAGCAGCGTTTCGACCATTACTGACTCTCCATATTCAGCGGGAAATGACAGGCGTAGAGATGCGTTTTCGGCCCGTCAAGGCGCGGTGTTTCTATGCATTTACGCTGGGCGTAAGGGCAGCGCGGCCCGAGTCGGCAGCCGATGGGCAGATGCTCCAGCAGCGGGATAGCGCCCGGCATAGTATTCAGGCGGCTTTTGTGCGGCATCGAGCTGCCAAAGTCCGGAATAGCTCTTATCAGCGCCTGGGTATAAGGGTGGTGCGGCGTGGCAATCAGATCTTCGCTGGTGGCACTCTCTACCGTCTGGCCGCAGTACATGACGTTGATTTTATCCGCCCACTTGCTGAGCATCTGCAGGTCGTGGCTGATAAGCAAAATCGTGGTGTTGTTGTACTGGTTAAGACGGGTGAGCAGCTTAAAGATCTGCGACTGGGTGGTCGGCTCCATGGCGTTGGTCGGCTCATCCGCAATCAGCAGGCGCGGCTGGTTTGCCAGCGCAATGGCAATCATCACCTTCTGGCATTCGCCGTCGGTCAGCTCATACGGATAGCTGCGCATCGCGTCTTTGTGATCTTTAATGCCCACGCGGTGCAGGAGCTCAATTGCACGACGCTTGCGCCAGCCGAAACGCTTCCACCAGCGGCCTTTATAGGTCCAGCCGGGGATGTTCTGCGTGAGCTGCAGGCCCACTTTTTCGGAAGGGTCGAGACAGGACTGCGGCTCCTGGAAAATCATCGACACGTTATGGCCCACCAGGCGGCGGCGCTCCCGGGCCGACAGGCGAAGCAGGTCGATGTCATCGAAGCGCATGCGGTCGGCCGTAATGCGCCAGTTATCCTTGGTGACGCCGCAGATAGCTTTGGCGATCAGGCTCTTACCCGATCCCGATTCCCCCACCAGACCGCGGATCTCGCCTTCGTTGAGCGTCATACTCACGCGGTCAACGGCCTTCACCCAGCCTTCGGAGGTCATAAATTCAATCGTCAGATTGCGGATATCAAGTAGCGGCATTATTGCACCCCCGCGTTAATCGCACGGCGCAGCCCGTCGCCCAGCAGGTTGACCAGCAGTACGCTAATCATAATTGCCGCGCCCGGAAGCATGACGGTCCAGGGCGCAACATAGATCAGCTCCAGCGCATCACCCAGCATGGCTCCCCATTCCGGAGAGGGAAGCTGCGCACCGAGATCCAGAAAGCCCAGCGCGGCGATGTCCAGAATCGCCATCGACAGCGCACGGGTCACTTCCGTGACCAGCGTCGCGGCGGTATTAGGCATCACCGCAAACCATAAAATATTCAGCGTTGACGCCCCGTCAAGGCGGGCGGCAACGACATACTCTTTTTCCAACTCGTCATGCACCGCGCTGTAGACCGAGCGTACCATGCGCGGCAGCAGCGCCAGCCAGACGGCGAACATGGCATGAATCAGATGCGGACCGGCAAAGGCGACCACGATAATGGCCAGCAGCAGCGACGGAATGGACAGCAGCGTATCCAGAATATGATTTAGCACCGCAGAGCGCAGGCCGTGAGTTGCACCGGCGAAAACCCCCAGCACCACGCCAAAAATAGTGGCCGCAAGCGTTACCACGAACGCACCGCCCACGGTCGGTGCCGCGCCGCTCAGCAGGCGACTTAACACATCGCGGCCCAGATCATCCGTCCCCAGGAAGAAGGAGACTTCCCCGTAGCGTGACCATGACGGCGGCAGCAGCTGGTAGCCAAGGAACTGCTGATCCAGGCCATAGGGCGCAAACAGCCCGCCGAACACGCACAGCAGGACCAGCGCGCCGCAGCCGTACAGGCCAATCATCGCCGGGGTATCGCCATAGAATTTGCGCCAGGTCAGGCGCAGCGTACTCGGCGGCCGCTTCTCGCGATAGACGCTATCGTAAGGCATACCATTCCTTATGTTTCAGCGGGTTAGCCATAGCACCCAGAATATCGGAAATCACGTTAACGACGATCACCAGCGTGCCGACCACCATCACACCGGCGGAGATCGCCGCATAGTCCTGCTGGCGAATGGCGTTGATCAGCCAGCGGCCCAGGCCCGGCCAGCTGAACACCACTTCGGTGATCATCGCCAGCGTCAGCATGGTCGAAAACTGGAGGCCCAGACGTGGGATCACCGGAGGAAGCGCGTTGTGCAGCACGTGGCGGTGCAAAATTGTCAGACGCGATAATCCGCGCGTGGCGGCAGCGCGGATATAGTTTTGATCGAACACTTCAATCGTGCTCAGGCGCATCAGGCGAATAACTTCGGTAGTCGGAGCCACGGCCAGCGCAACGACAGGCAGCACCATATGGCGCAGGGCGCTCATGATCATCTCTTCGCGGTAGGGCGAGTCGGAAAGCCAGGCGTCAACCAGCGCAAAACCGGTCACGGATTTTACTTCATAGAGCAGATCAAAGCGGCCGGAAACCGGCAGCCAGCCCAGCGTCAGGGAGAAGAAAAGCGTCAGCAGCAGGGCAAACCAGAAGACCGGAATCGAGAAGCCCACCAGCGCCAGCGCGCTAATGAGCTGATCCTGCCATTTATTCCGGGTGATGCCCGCCAGCATGCCGACAGGAATACCAATCAGCAGCGCCAGGCCAAAAGCAAGGATGCAGAGTTCCATAGTCGCCGGGAAGACATCCCGCAGCTGTTCGTTGATGGACTGGCCGTTAATGCTGGAAACGCCAAAATCCCAGTGCAGCAGGCTCTCAAACCAGAACACCCAGGCGTTCCACAGGGAAGCCCCCTGAAGCGGCGCGTGCGGGGTGAAATAGCTCAGGCTGAAGCTGACTATCGCCAGGAACAGCAGCGTGATGAGCAGCAGCAGCAAACGTCTTAGGGTGAAGATGATCATGGTTTTTTCACCTCTACGTCCTCGCGGGAGACCCCGGCAAAAGATGCGTTACCAAACGGGCTGAGCACAAGACCTTTAATATCATAACGATAGGCCTGCAGGCGCAGTGACGAGGCCAGCGGCAGCACCGGCAAATCTCTCGCCAGAATATTTTGCGCTTCGTCGTAGGCTTCGATACGGGAAGCGAGCTGCTGGGTCGCAAGCGCCTTCTGCAGCACGGTATCAAACTCAGGGTTACACCAGCGAGCATAGTTGGTCTGCGAGCGGATAGCGGCGCAGCTCAGCATCGGGCGAAAGAAGCTGTCCGGATCGTTGCTGTCCGTCGCCCAGCCCGCAAGGGTCAGATCGTGGTTCATGTCCATCAGGCGCGCTTCCTGGAAACGCCCCTCGACGGGCACGATAATCACCTTCACGCCAATCTGCGCCATGTCCGCCTGAATCAGCTCGGCGGTTTTCAGCGGGCTTGGGTTCCAGGCCTGGGAGCTGGTCGGCACCCACAGGCGCAGCTCAAGATTGCTGATCCCCAACGCTTTCAGGCGCTGACGCGCTTTTTCAGGATTGTATTCAGTAATTTTCGCGTCGCTGTCGTAGGCCCATGAGGCGCGGGGCAGAATAGACGCGGCGGTTTCAGCCGTACCGTAATAGATGGACTGCATCAGACGCTGGTTATTAATGGCCAGCGCGAGAGCGTGGCGAACGTCCGGGTTGTTCAGCGGTGCTTTATTCGTGTTGAACGCGAGATAGGCGATGTTCATGCCCGGACGCAGGGTCAGGCGCAGGCGCGGGTCGTCGCGCAGAATCGTTAGCTGGCTGGCGGCAGGATAGGCCAGCACGTCGCATTCGCCGGTAAGCAGTTTGGACAGTCGCCCGGTGCCGCCGGAGCCTAAATCAAGCACTACCTGCGGCATCAGCGGCACGCCGCGCCAGAACTTAGGGTTACGGGCCAGGCGAACGTACTGCCCGGCACGGTATTCGCTAAGCTGGAACGGACCGGTGCCGACCGGCTGGCGGTCCATCAGCTCCTGACGATCGATTTTTTCGAGCTGCGCCGCATATTCTGCCGACATTACCGAGGCGTAGTGGGTCGCCATATGCCACAGGAACGAGGCGTCCGGCTTCTCGAGCTTAAACTCAACGGTGTTGTTATCGAGCTTGCGGACGCTTTTCACCGAGTCCGGGAACTGGAGGCTATCGAAATAAGGGTAATTGCCGCCGTTGATGTTGTGCCACGGATGCTTGCGGTTAAAGATACGCTGGAAGCTGAACACCACATCGTCGGCGTTCAGGGCGCGGGTGGGTTTAAACCACGGCGTTGTCTGGAACTGCACGTTCGGGCGCAGGTGGAAACGGTAGGTCGCGCCGTTATCCAGCACCTCCCAGCTTTGCGCCAGCTCCGGCACCAGGCGATAGGTGTAAGGATCAACGTCCAGCAGGCGGTCGAACAGCTGTGCGGCAAGCGTATCGACGGTCAGGCCGCCGCTCGTCATCTGCGGATTAAAGGTATTGACCTGGCCATTAACGCAATAGACAAACCCACTCTTGCGAATGTCGTCGGGCTTCTGGTCAGGCGTCGCTGCGAGCGCCACGCCGCTGAGGCAGCTCAGACCCAGTAAGAGAGAGGGAATAATTCCGCGCATAAGTTTTTGAGTTTTCAAAGGTGATAGCCAAAGTGTATCGCACTCTGCGGAGCTTCCCAAAATATGTCAGGTCGTTTTGCTTTTTTTATAAACAAAGCCCGGAAAAAAGACCGGGTTTTGCTGTTTTTTGCGGCGAAGCGGGCGTTCTGAACTGGCCAGAACGCCGCTTAAAACAATTCAAAAGGCGTAGCTGGCCGTCAGCGTGCCGTTAAATCCGGTGCTGCTGTCATCTGCCGCCAGCACATTTGCCCCCGCCGCCAGCGTCAGATTTCCCGTGGTCGCGCTGAGATTAATGCCCGTTTTGTAGAGATTTTTGCTGTTATACGCTGAAACCTGATCCACATTGATGCCGTACAGCGAAGCGTGGGAGGTCATCTGCGCGTCATCCAGCAGGCGTTCGTAACCGACGTTAATGCCCGGCGTCAGCGCCCAGCTACCCGGCGTGAACGGCTTCAGGTGGATATCCAGATTGCCGACCAGGCTGGTTTGCGTCTCGTTTGTGCCGTCCACGTCCAGCGCTACTTCGCTGTTTGTTTCCTGCAAGCCCTTGAGATTCAGATGCGTGACCTGTACGCCAAGACTTGGGTCAAACGTCACGATGCCGGGAACAAACCAGCCAAGGCCTGCGCGGGCGCTGTAAAACTGTCCGCTGCTGTCGCCACGCGCGGAGTCAAAACCGCCGCCGGGACGGCGCTCGCTGTCGTAATCTACGTAGCCCGCCGTGCCCTGTAAGGTACCGTACGGCCCGTCCTGTAAAGAGCGCAGGGCGTAGCGTCCGCCAAGGGTGATAAACGTCGAATTTGTTTTTATCTCGTCGGCATTGCTGCTTACCGTACCGTGGCTGTAACCGATGCCGCCGTTGACGGAGATCTGCTCGTTTGCCCGCCAGGTGCTGCCCACGATGGCCCCGGCGGAATGTTCGTTGCTGCTGCTCCGGGCGCTGTTGCCATCGGTACCCAGGTAGCTGTCCATTCCGGTCATCCAGACGGAGGCCGAGCCAACGGCTAATGTGTTGCCCGCAATCCACGGCGATAATTTGTCGTTAATCTGCGAAGGCGCACGCAAAAGATAGCTCGCCGCGTCGGCATAAACCTGCCCGCCGATGCGTTTTTCCATGCCGCCAAGCGAACCGCCGTCAATCGCCGATTGCAGATAGTAGTTGTAAGCGGTGTAGCGGCCGGAAAGCGGGGAGTCCTGTAGCGCGTTCAGAAACGCAGCGCCCGCCGCGGCGTTGCCCGTGAAGCTCTGCTGGCCGGGCAGCTGCGCGTAGCGAACCATCTTCGCCCGCAGAACGTAAATGGTTGCCTGATCCAGTCCCAGACCCTCTTTAAGATAATTATCGACGGTGCCATAGCTGATCAGGATCTGATCGAACCCTGCCTGCAGCCAGCTGGCCTGTACTCCCATCAGCGTGCGGTAGGTTTCGGCCACCGAGGGAGGAAGTGCGGCGACGGTCGCGTTAATTCTGGCGGCGGTGTACTCGTTGGTCGCCAGATAGTTTTGCATGATGTCGGCGGAGCCAACGCCCGCGATGGATTGCAGAATGGCTGCCGTCCAGCCCGTGCGGTCTTTGCCCGCCGTGCAGTGGAACAGCGCCGCGCCGTCCGCCCCGGCAAGTTCACGGAAAACCTCGTTCAGCCCCTGGCGGGCGTAGCTGCTGGTAACGAAACTCCGCTCGCCGTCCTCCATCATGGCGTTGACGCCAGCGGGAGTCAGGCCAGCGAGGGAGCTGGTAATGCTGCTGGTGCTGCCAGAGTTGCCAATCAGATCGACGTTAACGTATCTGGCACCGGTGGGCAGCGTATCCGGCGTGGTAGCAATTTCTGCTGGCGTGCGTAGATCCACAACGCTGGTGATATTCAGCGTGTCCAGAACGGCCAGGTCAGACGGGGTCGGCGTGACTGCATTGGATCTGTAAAACACACCCTGACGCATAACGCCGTCGTTGGCGGTGGCGTAAGCCGTTGTCGTCCCAGCCACATCGCGAAAGTTATCCATACCCTGGAGATGAGGGGTATTCAACGCAGTATCGGCGGCCTGAGCACCGCAGCACAGCAGATAAACGATTGTTGCGGCGTAGGTTTTCTTGAGTTTCAAAAAGCAATCCTTATCAAAGTTAGGCAAGCGGCGCCGATTGTAGGATTGCTTTGTTAAGGAAATGTTGCAGCGTGGCGAGGGGGATGCTAAGCAGGCTAATTAAGCGCTCAGAAAATATCTGAAAAGCGCGCAAAAGAAGCGAGTTAAGGTCAGTTAACTGAAAAGCAAAGAATATAACGACTGGCTGACAGCGTATGCCAGCCATAAATTTTTATTATTGCTCCGCCGACGGCGTGACATCGTGCTTCCTGAGCAGGGCGCGCAGCTGGTGGTAGGTAAGACCCAGCAAATCTGCGGCCCTGCGCTGGTTGTATTTCGCCTGGAGCAGGCTGCGCTCGAGCAGCGTTTTTTCCTGTTCGTTCTGCCAGCCGCGCAGGTCCAGCGGCAGCTGAGGAAGAGTGTCAGCGCTGGTTTCAGCTACGTGGACAAACGTCGCCTTTCGGGCAAACGGGTCGAGAATAACCTCGTCAACCTCTTCTTCACTGCTCCCGTGGCGATAAACCGATCGCTCAACCACGTTTTTTAATTCGCGAATATTGCCCGGCCAGCCGTAGTTCAGCAGCGTCTGCTGCGCCTCTTCGCTGAAGCCGGGGAAGAGCGGGAGCTGCAGCTCGCGGCACATCTGAATGGCAAAGTGCTCGGCCATCAGCATGATATCGGGCTTGCGTTCGCGCAGCGGGGGAAGGGTAACGACGTCAAACGCCAGCCGGTCCAGCAAATCCGCGCGGAATTTACCTTCTTCGGCAAGCTGCGGCAGATCGGCGTTAGTGGCGCACACCAGCCGCACGTTTACCTGCAGCGGCTGGCTGCCGCCCACGCGCTCCAGCTCACCGTATTCCACCACGCGCAGCAGCTTCTCCTGCACCATCATCGGTGCGGTTGCCAGCTCATCCAGGAAAAGCGTTCCTCCGTCGGCGCGCTCAAAGCGGCCCGGATGGCGCTTTTGCGCTCCGGTAAAGGCCCCGGCTTCGTGGCCGAACAGCTCGGAATCAAGCAGGTTGTCGTTCAGCGCCGCGCAGTTCAGCGAGATAAACGGCCCCTGCCAGCGGCGGGACAGGAAGTGGAGGCGGTTGGCGATCAGTTCTTTACCGGTGCCACGCTCGCCGATGACCAGCACGGGCTTCTCCAGCGGCGCCAGGCGCGAAACCTGCTCCAGCACCTCGAGGAAGCTGTTTGCCTCTCCGATCAGATTATCTTTGTGTTCTGCCATGGTGAAATTAACCAACTGTTAGCGAATAAAACCACTATAGCCGCTGCGCAATCAGAGTCAAATTTTATGCTGCCTTTTAAAATCAATAAGATAAAAAGTTGGCACGGAGATTGTATTAATCTTATCGAGCAAGGTGCCAGGCACCGAAAATAATGACTTAAGAGGATTGAATTATGGGTATTTTTTCTCGTTTCGCCGACATCGTGAATGCCAACATCAACTCGCTGCTGGAAAAGGCAGAGGATCCGCAGAAGCTGGTACGCCTGATGATTCAGGAAATGGAAGACACGCTCGTTGAAGTGCGTTCCACCTCGGCCCGCGCGCTGGCGGAAAAGAAACAGCTGTCCCGCCGCGTAGAGCAGGCAACGGCCCAGCAGGCCGAATGGCAGGAAAAAGCCGAGCTGGCGCTGCGTAAGGATAAAGAAGATCTGGCCCGTGCGGCGCTGATCGAAAAACAGAAATTAACCGACCTGATTGCCACCCTGGAAGATGAAGTGGTTCACGTCGATGAAACCCTGGCGCGTATGAAAAAAGAGATTGGCGAGCTGGAGAACAAACTCAGCGAAACCCGCGCGCGCCAGCAGGCATTAACGCTGCGCCACCAGGCTGCGTCCTCTTCCCGTGATGTTCGTCGCCAGCTCGACAGCGGCAAGCTGGATGAAGCAATGGCTCGTTTCGAATCCTTCGAACGTCGTATCGACCAGATGGAGTCGGAAGCGGAAAGCCACAGCTTCGGCAAGCAGAAAAATCTCGACACCCAGTTTGCCGAACTGAAGGCCGACGATGCGATCAGCGAGCAAATTGCGGCGCTGAAGGCGAAAATGAACGGTCAGGATCGCGGTTAATTATTAATGCTGCGGCTGCGCATGACGCGCCGCAGCTCGTTCGACTTGTAAGGAGTACACATGAGCGCGCTTTTTCTGGCCATACCGTTAACGATATTCGTGCTGTTTGTCGCCCCCATCTGGCTGTGGCTGCACTACAGCAACCGCTCAGCGGGCGGCGAGCTGTCGCAGGGTGAACAGCAGCGGCTGGCGCAGCTTACCGACGAGGCGAAACGCATGCGTGAACGTATCGTTGCGCTGGAGCAAATCCTCGACGCTGAGCACCCGAACTGGAGAGACAAATAATGGTGAATTCATTTTCCGGTCGTAAATTGTGGCGTATCCCTGAGAAGGGGATGCTGAAAGGTGTTTGCGCAGGTATTGCGCAGTACCTGGACGTCCCGGTCAAACTCGTACGCCTGATCGTTGTGTTATCAATGATTTTTGGCCTGTTCTTCTTCGTCATGGTGGCCTACATCGCCCTGGCGTTTATTCTTGACCCGATGCCCTACGGTGCGGATCAGGTAAAGCCGCAGCCGACCAGCCGCGATCTGCTTGATGAAGTGGATGCGGAGCTGGCGGCGGGCGAGCAGCGTTTGCGTTCGATGGAGCGGTATATCACCTCTGATACCTTCACGTTACGCAGCCGTTTTCGCCAGCTTTGAACTATGTTGTAGGGCGGATAAGCTAGCGCCATCCGCCACGCCGTAGCGGTGGATGGCACGTTGTTTATCCACCCTACGAAATTTCCACCCTGCGGAGAAAAAAACCATGACAACATTTCGTACAGCCAGCCAGAAAGCCAAACCCGGCCTGAAAATCGCCGGCAAACTGGTTCTGCTGGTCGCTCTGCGCTATGGCCCGGCGGGTGTAGCGGGGTGGGCAGTTAAATCCGTAGCGCGCCGCCCGCTGAAAATGCTGCTGGCGATGACCATCGAGCCGATGCTTGCACGCATGCTGCGTAAAGTTTCTGCTCGCTATAACCGTTCTTCATCTGTGAGATAAATCTTAAACAATATTTGCCTCCCTTCACGCCTGGTTTTTTCCTCCGTTTCATCTTAAATTTGCGGTGCCTCACAAATCTTTATCATAAGGCACCGCATTTTTGTTTTTTCCCGCAAAACACGCCCGCCTTCCGTTGACAGAAATTTTAACCGGGAGTAGTCTCGCCTCTCGTGGTACCGCTCCCATGAGAAAATTAAAATGACTCAAATTATGTATTTGTTAACGGCTATCTACGGTGAGGAAGCTAATAATGCTTTCACTGACGCCTTTATTTCCCGCATAGAAAAAGCGAAAAGCCTGAATTTTCAGAGAAGGAAAAAGGGGTGGGATGAAAATGATGTAGTTCTGATTACCTACGCCGACCAGTTTCATCGTGGCGATGAGAAAACTCTGGGCGTTCTGCGCGATTTTTATAATCGGCACCTGCACGAGCAGTTTTCACACATCCACCTTTTACCTTTTTACCCCTGGTCTTCCGACGATGGTTTTTCGGTAATAGATTATCATGCTGTAGAGTCCGCTGCCGGAGACTGGCAGGAAATAAAACGCCTCAATCAGTCAGCAAAATTAATGTTTGATTTTGTCTGCAATCATATTTCGGCGAAAAGCAAATGGTTCAGGGGTTATTTAGAGAATAAACCTGAATATCAGAATTTCTTTATCTCCGTGGACCCGTCAACTGACTTATCGGCCGTGACCCGCCCGCGCGCGCTGCCGCTTCTTTCGCCTTTTACCCTGGCGGATGGCACGCAGCAGCATATCTGGACTACCTTCAGCGACGATCAGGTCGACCTTAATTTTGCCAACCCGCAGGTGCTGCTGGCGATGGTTGACGTGCTGATCCATTACCTGCAGGAAGGGGCAGACTACGTGCGTCTGGACGCCGTGGGCTATATGTGGAAAACCATAGGTACGAACTGCATTCACCTCGAGAAAACCCATCTGCTGGTGAAGCTGTTCCGCGCGGTAGCTGATGAGATCGCGCCGGGCACCGTGCTGATTACCGAAACCAACGTGCCGCACAAAGATAATATCTCCTATCTCGGGAACGGCTATGACGAAGCCCAGATGGTGTATCAGTTTCCGCTGCCGCCGCTGGTGCTGCACGCTATCCATACCGGTTCAGCGAAGGTGCTGAGCACCTGGGCTGCTTCACTGAGCGCTGACACCAGGGGCAATACCACCTGGTTTAACTTCCTGGCATCCCACGACGGCATCGGGCTGAACCCGCTGCGCGGCATTCTGCCGGAAGATGAAATTCTGGCGCTGGTTGCCGACCTCCAGCAGGAAGGGGCGCTGGTGAACTGGAAAAATAATCCTGATGGAACTCGTAGCCCATACGAAATAAACGTCACCTATATGGACGCGTTAAACCGCCGCAATAACAATGATGAAGAGCGCCTTGCCAGATTTATTCTTGCCCACGCTATTTTACTCGTATTCCCCGGCGTGCCTGCGATATATATCCAGAGCGTTCTGGGATCGCGTAACGATTATGCTGGCGTAGAGGTATTGGGATATAACCGGGCAATTAACCGCCAGAAATACGATCTGCCTGATATTGAAGAGCAGCTGCAGGATGAAAATTCTCTGCGGCATAAGGTCTGTCAGAAATTATTGCAGCTGATTTCCGTCAGGAAAAACCAGGCGGCCTTCCATCCCGACAGCCATTTCACAGCCCAGAGTCATGCTGACAATATTCTGATTGTTCAACGAGGGGCGAAAGACGGCAGCAGCATCCTTGCCCTGTTTAATCTTAGTAATAAAGCCCAGCCATATCCTCTGGCAGATAAAAATTATCGCGATCTGCTAACGGGTGAAGTAATTAACGGTAGCCAGAATTACGAAATGCAGCCTTATCAGGTGTTATGGCTTAGTTAACTATAAGGAAATAACGATGAAAACATCCACAACGGTGCTGTTATCAGCACTGGTAGCCGCTGCTTTGCTCTCGGGTTGTAAACAGGACGACGAACAGCAGGTCACCATTGAATTTATGCACTCTTCGGTCGAGCAGGAGCGCCAGGCGGTTATCAGCAAACTGATTGAGCGCTTCGGTAAAGAAAACCCGCATATCGTCATCAAGCAGGTTCCGGTTGAGGAAGATGCTTACAACACCAAGGTGATTACCCTGGCCCGCTCGGGTTCACTGCCCGAGGTGATTGAAGTCAGCCATGACTACGCCAAAGTGATGGACAAAGAACAGCTCATAGACCGCGATGCGGTGAAATCCGTGGTTGCTGGAATGGGGGAGGACAGCTTTTACGATGGCGTACTGCGCGTAGTCCGAACCGAAGATGCCACCGCGTTTACAGGTGTGCCCATCAGCGCATGGCTGGGCGGCATCTGGTATCGCAAATCAACGCTGGCAAAGGCCGGAATAAGCGAGCCGAAAAACTGGACTGAACTGCTTGATGCCGCCCGCGCGCTGACCGATACCAAAGCTAAAAAATACGGGATTGCGCTGCCTACCGCCGAAAGCGTAATGACCGAGCAGACGTTCTCTCAGTTTGCGCTTTCCAACGGCGCTAACGTCTTCGACGCCGCGCAGAACGTGACCGTAAACTCTCCGGAAATGCTGGCTTCCCTTAATTATTACCGTGAGCTTTCACAGTACACGATGCCGGGCTCCAACGACGTCATGGAAATCAAAGACGCCTTCATGAACGGCACCGCGCCGATGGCCGTCTATTCGACCTACATCCTGCCCGCTTTCTATAAAGATGGCACTCCGCAGGATCTGGGGTTTGTCGTGCCGACGGAAAAATCCCCGGCGGTTTACGGCATGGTGACCTCGCTCACCATCACCGCCGGCCAGAGTAAAGAAGAGACCGAAGCCGCGAAAAAATTCGTCGCCTTCCTTGAGCAGGCGCAGAACTCGGCCGACTGGGTTCTGATGTCGCCGGGTGCCGCTCTGCCGGTCACCAAAGCCGTGGTCCAGACCGCGAGCTACCGGGATAATCCGGTGATCAAAGCCTTTGGCACGCTGCCCGCTGAACTGATTGCGCAGTTCCCGAACGTGCAGGTGTTTGGCTCGGTAGGGGAGAAAAACTTCACCCGCATGGGCGATATCACCGGCTCGGCGATCCTCAGCGAAATGGTCAACCAGGTCACCGTTGGCAAACAGCCTGCCGGTCCGGCGCTGGACAAAAGCCAGCAGCGCATCGTTGAGCTGATGAAACAACACTGACACCAGGATATCTCATTATGAAAAAGTGGTTATCTGGCCGCTCCGATATGCCGTTCGCCATGATGCTGCTCGCTCCCAGCCTGCTGCTGCTGGGAGGGCTTGTCGCCTGGCCGATGCTGTCGAATATCGAAATCAGTTTTCTGCGCCTGCCGCTGAATCCGAACCTGGGCGCGCGGTTTATCGGCCTGGAAAACTATATCAACATTCTTACCGATGCGGCTTTCTGGTATTCGCTGTGGACGACGTTCTGGTACACCGCTTTGGTGGTGCTGGGCAGCACGGGGCTAGGGCTGGGCGTGGCGCTATTTTTCAACCGTGAGTTCCGGCTGCGCAAGACGGCCCGTTCGCTGGTGATCCTTTCCTACGTTACGCCGTCGATCTCGCTGGTATTTGCCTGGAAATATATGTTCAACAGCGGCTACGGCATCGTGAATTACCTCGGCGTCGATAAGCTGCACCTGTTCAATGAAGCGCCGCTGTGGTTTGACAACCCCGGCAGCAGCTTCTTCCTGGTGGTGCTGTTCGCCATCTGGCGCTATTTCCCCTACGCCTTCATTTCGTTTCTGGCGATTTTGCAGACCATCGACAAATCCCTGTACGAGGCGGCGGAAATGGACGGTGCCAACGCCTGGCAGCGGTTCAAAATCGTCACGCTGCCCGCCATTATGCCGGTGCTGGCAACGGTGGTGACGCTGCGCACCATCTGGATGTTCTACATGTTTGCCGACGTCTGGCTGCTGACCACCAAAGTGAACATCCTCGGCGTTTATCTCTACAAAACGGCCTTTGCTTTTAACGATTTAGGGAAGGCCGCGGCGATCTCCGTGGTGCTGTTTGTCATCATCTTCGCCGTGATCCTGCTCACCAGAAAACGGGTAAACCTCAAATGACCGCAACTAACCGCAAACTGCTCGGGCGCGTGGGCTTTTATCTGGGGCTGGCGCTGTTTCTTATCGTCACGCTGTTCCCGTTCTTTGTCATGCTGATGACCTCTTTCAAAAGCCCGAAGGAGGCGATCTCGCTGCACCCGACCATTTTTCCCCAGCACTGGACGCTGCAGCACTATATCGACATTTTTAACCCGACCATTTTCCCGTTTTTGACCTATTTCAAAAACAGCCTGGTGGTGTCGCTTACCTCTTCGGCGATAGCGGTGCTGATCGGCATTCTCGGAGCCTATGCGCTCTCTAAGCTGCGCTTTAAGGGGCGGATGACCATCAACGCCAGCTTCTACGCGGTGTATATGTTTTCCGGGATCCTGCTGGTGGTGCCGCTGTTCAAAATCATCACCGCGCTCGGCATCTACGACACCGAAATGGCGCTGATTATCACCATGGTGACCCAGACGCTGCCCACCGCCGTCTTCATGCTGAAAAGCTATTTCGACACCATCCCGGACGAAATTGAAGAGGCGGCCATGATGGACGGGCTGAACCGGCTGCAAATCATCTTCTATATCACCGTGCCGCTGGCGATTTCCGGCCTGGTATCGGTGTTCGTTTACTGTTTCATGGTGGCCTGGAACGACTATCTGTTTGCGTCCATTTTCCTCTCCAGCTCGGCGTACTTCACGCTGCCGGTGGGTTTGAGCACGCTGTTCAGCACGCCGGATTACGTCTGGGGAAGAATGATGGCCGCCTCGCTGGTCACGGCGCTGCCGGTGGTGGTGATGTATGCGCTTTCGGAACGCTTTATTAAGAGCGGATTAACCGCGGGCGGCGTTAAAGGTTAAGGCAGTGGTTGGGTGGCAACACCCGTCTGAAAATTCAACGGAGTAAGAAATGAAAAAGTTAGTAGCAAGCGCGCCGCGCGTAGCGGCCCTGGTCGAGTATGAAGATCGTCCGGTAGCGGCGCACGAAGTAAAAATTAAGGTTGCCTTTGGCGCGCCAAAACACGGTACGGAAGTGGTGGATTTCCGGGCGGCCAGCCCGTTTATCGACGAAGAGTTCTCCAGCGAGTGGAACCTGTTCGTGCCGCGCGCTGAAGGTGCCGCTCGCGGCATTGAGTTTGGCAAATTCCAGCTCGGCAATATGGTGGTGGGCGAAGTTATCGAACGGGGCAGCGAAGTAGAGGAGTATCAGATCGGTGACCAGGTCTGTACCTATGGCCCGCTTCAGGAAACCGTGATTGCCAACGGCGTCAGTAACTACAAGCTGCGCAAAATGCCCGCCGGTGCGAGCTGGAAAAATGCTGTCTGCTATGACCCGGCGCAGTTTGCCATGAGCGGCGTTCGCGACGGCAACGTGCGCGTAGGGGATTTTGTGGTGATAGTCGGGCTTGGCGCAATCGGCCAGATTGCCGTCCAGCTGGCGAAAAAAGCCGGGGCGGCCATCGTCATTGGCGTCGATCCCATCGCCCACCGCTGCGAAATCGCTAAACGCCACGGCGCGGACTTCTGCCTGAACCCAATTGGCACCGACGTCGGGCTGGAAATCAAAAAGCTGACCGACAGGCTTGGCGCCGATGTAATCATCGAAACCAGCGGCAACAGCGACGCGCTGCAGTCCGCGCTGCGCGGCATCGCCTACGGCGGCACCATCTCGTATGTCGCCTTCGCGAAACCTTTCCACGATTTCAATCTTGGCCGCGAGGCCCATTTCAACAACGCGAAAATTGTCTTTTCACGCGGCAGCAGCGAGCCGAACCCTGAATACCCGCGCTGGGACCGTAAGCGCATCGAGCAGACCTGCTGGCAGCTGCTGATGAACGGTTACCTCAACTGCGAAGATCTCATCGACCCGGTGGTCAGCTTCCATGACAGCGCCGAAAGCTACATGAAGTACGTCGACCAGCACCCTGATTTGAGCATCAAAATGGGCGTCACCTTTTAACCTGAACGGAATTCAATCATGAAAATTGGTACTCAGAACCAGGCATTTTTCCCGACGGATATTTTAGAAAAATTTAAATACGTCAAAGAGATGGGCTTCGATGGCTTTGAAATTGACGGCGGGCTACTCGTCGACAACTTGCCCGCAGTAAAGGCGGCGATTGCCGAAACCGGCCTGCCGGTGACCACGGCCTGCGGCGGCTATGACGGCTGGATCGGCGACTTTATCGAAGAGCGCCGCCTGAACGGTTTACGGCAAATAGCCCGCATCCTGGAAGCGCTGGCGGAGGTTGGCGGCAGGGGAATTGTGGTGCCAGCCGCCTGGGGGATGTTCACCTATCGCCTGCCGCCTATGACGTCGCCCCGCAGCCAGGCCGGAGACCGCAAGGCGGTCGGCGACTCCCTGCGTTTCCTTGATGAAGCTGCGGCCCGCACCGGCACAAAGGTCTATCTGGAGCCGCTTAACCGTTATCAGGACCATATGATTAACACCCTGGCCGACGCGCGTGCGTATATCGAAGAAAACCAGCTTAAGCACACGCAGATCATCGGTGATTTCTATCACATGAACATCGAAGAAGACGATATCAGCCGGGCGTTCCACGATAACCGCGACCTGCTCGGCCACGTGCATATCGCCGACAATCATCGCTACCAGCCCGGCAGCGGCAGCATCGATTTTAAAAAGCATTTTGAGCAGCTGCGCGCCGACGGCTACAGCGGCTACATCGTTTACGAAGGGCGTATCCGCGCTGAAGATCCCGCCGCCGCATACCGCCAGTCGCTGCAGTTTTTACGTACCTGCTGAGGGGCGAGGACGAAATGAACCGAAAACTCAGGGTGGCGATAATCGGTGGCGGCCAGGTGGCTGAAACCGTCCACGCGTCGTATTACCTGACCAGAGAGGATTTGGATCTGGTGGCCGTCGTTGACAGCCATATCGATCGGGCGAAAGCGTTCGCGGAACGCCACGGCATTCCCCACGCTTTCAGCGACGCCGCTGAAATGTATCTGCAGTGCCAGCCGGACATCGTCAGCGTCTGTACGCCAAACCGTTTCCACCATCAGCACGTGCTGGAGGCGCTGGGTAACGGCTGCCACGTGATGTGCGAAAAACCCCCGGCCATGACGCCGGAGCAGGCGGCGGAAATGCGCGACGCGGCCCGCAGCGCCGGTAAGGTGCTGGCCTACGATTTCCACCATCGTTTTGCCAGCGACACCCAGCTTCTGCGCGATGAAATGGTTGCCGGTACGCTGGGCGAGGTGTACGTCACGACGGCAAAGGCCCTGCGCCGGTGCGGCGTGCCGGGCTGGGGCGTGTTTACCAATAAGGAGCTGCAGGGAGGCGGGCCGCTGATTGATATCGGCATTCACATGCTGGATGCCGCCATGTACGTGCTCGGCTTTCCGGCGGTACGCCGGGTTAGCGCCAATGCGTTTCAGAAGATTGGCACCCATAAGCATTGTGGCCAGTTCGGCGAGTGGGACCCGGCGGTCTTTACCGTTGAGGATGCCGTTTTTGCCACTATCGAATTCCACAACGGTGGCATTCTGCGGCTGGAAACGTCCTTTGCGCTCAATATTGCGGCCCAGTCGGTGTTCAACGTGGAGTTCTGCGGTGACAAAGCCGGAGCAACGCTTTTTCCCGCCCACATCTATACGGATGAGGCAGGGGAGCTGGTGACGTTGTCACAAAGAGAGGTGGCGGACGACAACCGCCACTTTAAAAGCATGCATGCTTTTGTCGAGCACGTGCGCGGGGCTCCGGTCAGCATCGCTGACGCGGAGCAGGGTTTCTTAATTCAGCAACTTGTCGCGGCAATCTATCTTGCGGCAGAACATGGGACGAGCATTGACTTATGAGCAACCTGACGCTGCTTAGCGAGCCGTATTTTTGCCCTCATCGTCTGAACAAATACGCCACGCTGATGGCCGCCGGCAACGGCTACCTGGGGCTACGGGCCTGCCACGAAGAGGCCTACACCGACCAGACTCGCGGCATGTATCTGGCCGGGTTTTACCATCGGGCTTCAGCTACGGAAACCACCGAGCTGGTTAACCTGCCGGACGTGCTGCAAATGCGCATCGAGCTGGACGGGCAGATCTTCACTTTGCTTTCCGGCACCGTAGTTAACTACCGGCGCGAGCTGAATTTCGCCAACGGTGAGCTGACGCGCCGCCTGGAGTGGCTTGCCCCCAACGGCAGACGCTACCGCATCGTCTGCCAGCGTTTCCTCTCGGCAAAACGCCTGTCGCTGGTCTGTTCACGTATTGCTATTACGCCGCTGGACGACGCAGCCTGCGTGACCATCAGCACCGGCATTGACGCCACCCAGACCAATAGCGGCCGTCAGCATCTGAATGAAACCAGCGTTCGGGTGTTCGAACAGCGCTACTTACAGGGGGTCTATACCACGCTCGACGGCAGTAAAGAGCTGACCATCAGCAGCTATTGCGAAGTTGCTCCGCAAACTGAGAGCAGCTTTTATGCGAAGAACCGCCGTCTGACGCAGCACTGTCAGGGCCGGGTGGCGAAGGGCGAGGCGTTTGAGCTGGTCAAAACCAGCTGGATTGCCTGCTCGTCAGACGAGCATTATCGGCCGGACGCGGCCCTGGCTGAGCTTGTCGCCTGCGTTGCGCCCGGCTATGAGCAGCTGCTGAGCGAGTCGGCACTAAGCTGGCAGAGCTACTGGCAAAGCAGCCGCGTGGTGGTTAACAGCCGCGACGATGGGGATCAGCGGGCGCTGGATTTCGCGCTTTATCATCTCTTTGCCATGACGCCTGGCCACAGCGAACGTTGCAGCATCGCCGCAAAAGGGCTGACCGGCGAAGGGTACAAAGGCCACATCTTCTGGGATACGGAAGTCTTTTTGCTGCCGTTTAACCTGCTTACCAGGCCAGCCGCTGCCCGCCAGCTGCTGAGCTACCGCTGGCATAACCTGGCTGGCGCAAGGGCGAAGGCGCTTGAAAACGGCTATCAGGGCGCGCTGTTCCCCTGGGAAAGCGCCTGGAGCGGCGAAGAAGAGACGCCGGAATTTGCGGCAATTAACATCCGTACCGGCCTGCGTCAGAAAGTGGCCTCCGCGCTGGCAGAACACCATCTGGTTGCGGATATCGCCTGGGCGGTAGACGTGTTCTTCCAGGCTACGGGAGACAAAGCGTTCATGCATGAGCGGGGCGTCACGCTGCTCAAGGAAACCGCCAGATTCTGGATCGGCAGGGCCGTGGAGGTGAACGGTCGGCTGGAAATTCACGATGTGATTGGCCCGGACGAGTACACCGAGCACGTAAACAATAACGCCTATACGAACTATATGGCGTACCACAACGTGGCGCTGGCGGTGGCGTATGTGCAGCGGCTGGCTAACGACGACGGCGAGTTTATTAGCCAGGCAAAGGATTTTCTCAGCCGCCTCTGGCTGCCGCAGGCCAACGAAGCGCAGCTTATCGGGCAGGACGACAGCTTCTTCAGCAAGCCGACCATCGATCTCAGCAAATATAAAGCGCAGCAGGGCAGCCAGGCGATCCTGCTGGACTACTCCCGTGCCGAGGTGAACGAGATGCAGATCCTCAAGCAGGCGGACGTGGTGATGCTGATGTATATGCTGCCGTGGCTTTTCACCCCCGAACAGCTTGAGGCTAATCTGGACTACTACGAGCCGCGAACGATTCATGACTCCTCGCTCAGCAAGGCGATTCACGGCGTGGTTGCCGCGCGCTGCGGGCGCACTGCGCAGGCTTATCGGTTCTGGCAGCAGGCGTGCCTGATCGATCTTGGTGATGAGCCGCATAGCTGTGATGACGGTATTCATGCCGCGGCGACGGGGGCCATCTGGCTTGGAGCCGTGCAGGGATTTGCCGGGTTAACCATCGGCCAGGGCGAGCTGTGTTTACATCCACGCCTTCCTGAAAACTGGCAGTCCATCAGCCTGCCGTTTATCTGGCAGGGCACGTCCGTACTCCTCACGCTGACTCATGAAACGATCGCGGTTTCGGTGGCCTCGGGCGTTCTGGCTATGCGCATCGGGGAACAACAGGTTGCCGTCAGAGGAAGCGAAACGTTTTTAATAAGCGACTTTTTCACGCCCGTTAATGGGAGCGGTACCATGCAGGAGGTGCAGCCATGAAACCGCAGGCGGTAATTTTTGATCTGGATGGCGTAGTGACCGACACCGCGCATCTTCATTTTCTTGCGTGGCGGCAGATAGCCCGTGAAGCAGGTATCGAAATTAACGAAGAGATTAACGAGCAGCTCAAGGGCATCAGCCGTATGGGGTCTCTGGAGCGCATCTTACGCTGCGGCGGGGCGGAGCATCGTTTCAGCCAGCTACAGCGGGAGCAGATGGCGGAGCGTAAGAACAGCCTGTACGTCGCCTCGCTGCAACAGCTTACCCCTTCCTCCGTATTACCGGGGATAGCGCCGCTGCTCGACGAGCTTCATGAGCGAAAGATCGCGGTAGGGCTGGCCTCTGTTTCGCTGAATGCCCCTCATATCCTCAGGGCGTTGGGGATAAGCGACCGGTTTGATTTCTGCGCCGACGCCAGCCGGATAGAGCGTTCCAAGCCCGATCCGGAAATCTTTCTGGCGGCCTGTGCAGGACTTGGCGTAGATCCTGTGTCCTGCATCGGCATTGAGGATGCCCAGGCGGGCATCGCCGCGATTAACGCCTGCGGCATGCTGTCGGTAGGCATCGGCAGCCGTCTGCAGCAGGCCGATCTGCTGCTGCAAACTACGGCGGAGCTTAGCTGGTCGCGATTACAGAGGTTCTGGCAAACCCACCGCAGCGCGCAGGTTTTGTAAAAAAGGAATAAGAGATGGCACAACTATCGTTACAGCATATCCAGAAGATTTATAACAACCAGGTTCACGTGGTGAAAGACTTCACCCTGGAGATAGAGGACAAGGAATTTATCGTGTTCGTCGGGCCTTCCGGCTGCGGTAAATCCACAACGCTGCGCATGATTGCGGGGCTGGAAGAGATAAGCGGCGGCGAGCTGCTGATTGACGGCGTCTGCATGAACGACGTACCGGCGAAGTCCCGCGGCATCGCCATGGTCTTCCAGAACTACGCGCTTTACCCGCACATGTCCGTTTACGACAACATGGCGTTTGGGCTGAAGATGCAAAAGCTGGACGCAAAAATTATCGATGAGCGCGTCGAGTGGGCCGCACAGATTCTGGGGCTGAAAGCGCTGCTGGATCGCAAACCGGCGGCGCTGTCCGGCGGCCAGCGGCAGCGCGTTGCGCTGGGTCGGGCAATCGTGCGCGAAGCGGGAGTGTTTCTGATGGATGAACCGCTCTCAAACCTGGACGCCAGGCTGCGCGTACAGATGCGTGCGGAGATAAGCAAGCTTCATCAGAAGCTGAACACCACGATGATCTACGTGACGCACGATCAAACCGAAGCCATGACCATGGCAACCCGAATCGTGATCATGAAAGAGGGCATTATCCAGCAGGTAGGCGCGCCGAAAACCGTTTATAACCATCCGGCAAACATGTTTGTGGCGGGCTTTATCGGCTCGCCATCCATGAACTTTATCCGTGGCACGCTGGATAACGGCTATTTCGTTACCGAAACGCTGAAGCTGGCTGTTCCGGCAGAAAAATACGCGGCGATTAACGCGGAGCGCTATCTTCATAAACCCATAATTCTGGGGATACGCCCAGAGGATATTTCATCCGCTCAACAGAAGCAGGGCGTGGATGCTTATATCAGCGTTGCTGAATTAACAGGTGCGGAGTTTATGCTGTATGTCACCGTAGGGGGACATGAATTAACCGTGCGGGCGAATTCCGACGTGGATTACCGGGCAGCGCAAAATATTAAAATCACCTTTGATATGAATAAAAGCCATTTTTTCGATGCGGAAACAGAAATCGCACTGGGCTGAATGAATAACTTGTACCCTGCCGGTTGTTTTCTTCCGGCATTCTTTCGTTAGCTGTTGTATTTGACAAGGACTACCTAAATGAAAAGATTGTTGCAAAGCGCGGCGCTAATAGCCTGCGCAGGTGCGGCGTGCGTCCACGCCGCGGAAGATAATAGCTGGCACTTTAGTATCGGGGCCATGTACGAAATTGAAAATATAGAAGGGCAGGCCGACGATAAAGACGGCTTATATGAACCTTCGGTCTGGTTCAACGCCTCATTGGGCGACTGGAGCATGACCATGACGATGTATCAGGAGGGGGCCGCGGATTACAGTAATTTTACGCGAGGCACCTACTTTAACCGCCCGGAACTCGATGTGCGCTATCAGTTCTATGAAAGTGATACCGCCGTATTTGGCTTTACCTCCGGCGTGCGAAACTATGGTTACCATTTTAAAAACGATGACGGCTCGAATAACGGCACCGCGAATACACAGCGTTATAAATTTATGCCCGATTACTTCCTGAAGATAAATGATAGCTGGAGCTTCAGCGGCTGGCTGGCTTATTACCGCTTTATTAACGATCTGGCGCAGACGGGCTATTCCGACAGCCGCGTGGAGACCGAAACGGGATTCACCTGGCGCATAAACGAAACGTTCTCCCTGCAGACCAACTACTATCTGGAGCGCGGTTTTAACACCGACAGCGACAAAAATAACGGCGAATTTTCAACCCAGGAAATGCGCATTTATCTGCCCATCGCCCTTGGCAGCACAACGCTGACGCCTTACACGCGACTGGGGCTGGATCGCTGGACTAACTGGGACTGGTCAGAAGATATCGACCGGGAAGATCACGACTACAACCGGCTTGGGCTGCTGTATGCCTATGACTTCAATAACGGGCTGTCGATGAGCCTCGAGTACGCCTATGAATGGGAGCATCACAATGATGCCGCGGACGATAAATTCCATTACGCAGGCATCGGTGTAAATTACGCGTTCTGATAATCAGCCGGATGGTTGCGCAAGATGGCAACCATCCTTTGCGTATTAATTGAGCGAACCCGTCAGCGTCAGGGTTGTGGGAATAATCATCCGCGAAGGCGAATTTTTGCCGGCGATTTTATCAAACAGCAGGGCGCTGCCTGCGGCGCCCAGCTCCTGAGTCGGTACTTCAATTCCTCCCGGCGGAGGGGCAAGCAGGAAACTCAGCATATCGTTGCTGTAGCCCACCACCGAAAGCTGCTGCGGAATAGCAATGCCATTTTCGTGCGCGATGCGATACAGGCTCATTAATTTCAGGCTGTCGGTTGCGAATATTGCCTCGGGAAGTTCGCTGCCGCCGAGCAGTTTTTTTGCCGCTTCCAGCGCGGTTTCATTGGTATATCCGCCGTCAACAATCCACTCTTCGGGCAGATTAATTCCCTGCGCTTGCAGACAATCTTTAAATCCGGCCAGCCGATCGACGGAAACGTGATAATCCAGCGGCGCGTGCAGGCAGGCTATTTTACGATGGCCTTTATCAAGCAGTGCCTGGGTTAAGGCCACGCTGTCACGGTAATTATCCGTATCAACCGAGAAGACGTGGGAAAAATCACCTTCCACCTTGCCAATGACCACCACCGGAATAGCGTACCGATCCAGCTCTTCAAAAAAAGATTCGTCTCTTGGCGAGCTGAGCATAATAATGCCCTTGATCATCTTCTGCTTGATTTTGCTGATGCATTTTTGCAGATCCTCTTCGCTGTTTTTAGAGGTCTGTAAAATAACGTCGAACCCTTCATCTTCCGCACGAGCGGTAATTGCGTGCAGCACTTCAGAGAAAAAAGGATTCCCCGCCGTTGTTTTTGTTGAGCGGGTGGAGATAACCATTACCGCGTCAAAACCTGATGACGTCAAAGCGCGGGCTAATTTGTTCGGCTGATAATTCAGCTCTTCTATAGCCTGTAAAACCCGGTCGCGGGCTTCCGGGGATATATTCGTCTGCTTATTTAAAACCCGTGAAACGGTAGATTTCGAAACCTTTGCCACACGAGCGATATCATAGATAGTGGGCGACATGACTGAGCCTGTCCTGTGCTGCGCCAAAAGATAAGGCATATTACTTAACCACAAACGGACTGTCTATTAACGATGCTGTCTGGTAAATAGCGTGTAAAATTGAACAAACGCCTTTGATTTTCCGGCCATTACCCCCATAACTTCACTCATCACTGTTTCAGAAAAACGCAACCAGGACGCATATGAACAGAATCAAGAATGAACTCAATGCGCTAGTGAACCGTGGCGTTGACCGGCATCTGCGCCTTGCGGTTACCGGGCTTAGCCGTAGCGGTAAGACCGCGTTTATCACGGCAATGGTTAACCAGCTGCTCAGCGTCAACAACGGCGCACGCTTGCCAATGCTTGCCGCCGCGCGGGAAGAGCGCCTGCTGGGCGTGAAACGCGTGCCGCAGCGCGACCTGGGCATACAGCGTTTTACCTATGATGAAGGCTTGGCGCAGCTGTACGGCACCCCGCCGAGCTGGCCCACGCCAACCCGTGGCGTAAGCGAAATGCGCCTTGCGCTCCGCTATCGCTCTAACGATTCTCTGCTGCGCCACTTTAAAGACACCTCAACGCTGTATCTGGAAATCGTCGACTATCCGGGCGAATGGCTGCTGGATTTGCCGATGCTGGCACAGGACTACCTGAGCTGGTCGCGGCAGATGACCGGCCTGCTGCAGGGCGACCGCGCCGAGTGGTCTGCCGAATGGCGCAGGCTTTGCGAAGGTCTGGATCCGCTGGCGCCCGCCGATGAAAACCGGCTGGGCGAAATTTCCCAGGCCTGGACGGACTATCTGCTGCGCTGCAAGCGCGAAGGCCTGCACTTCATCCAGCCGGGCCGCTTTGTGCTGCCGGGCGATATGGCCGGTGCGCCAGCGCTGCAGTTTTTCCCGTGGCCGGACGTTGACGGCTTCGGCGAATCTAAGCTCGCTCAGGCCGACAAATCTACCAACCTCGGCATGCTGCGTTCCCGCTTCGAGTATTACTGCGAAAAGGTGGTTAAAGGCTTCTATAAAAATTACTTCCTGCGCTTTGACCGCCAGATCGTGCTGGTGGACTGTCTGCAACCGCTGAACAGCGGCCCGCAGGCGTTTAACGATATGCGCCTGGCGCTGACGCAGCTGATGCAAAGTTTTCAGTACGGGCAGCGAACGCTGTTCCGCAGGCTGTTCTCGCCGGTCATCGATAAACTTCTCTTCGCAGCGACGAAGGCCGACCACGTAACGATTGACCAGCACGCCAACATGGTTTCGCTGTTGCAGCAGCTGGTGCAGGACGCCTGGCAAAATGCTGCGTTCGAGGGTATCGATCGGGAATGCATGGGCATT
The DNA here is from genome assembly GCF_038405435.1 of Dryocola clanedunensis. Lineage (GTDB taxonomy): Bacteria > Pseudomonadota > Gammaproteobacteria > Enterobacterales > Enterobacteriaceae > Dryocola > Dryocola clanedunensis_A. Next base: position 287,586 of record NZ_JBBYHZ010000002.1, read on the forward strand.
GCCTCGGTACAGGCCACGCAGAGCGGGCTGGTGGACGTTCAGGGAGAGCAAATCCCTGCGCTGCGCGGTCATCGTCTGGACGATGGCTCGCCGCTTACGGTCTATCCCGGCGAAGTGCCTTCACGTCTGCCCGGCAGCGCCTTCTGGGATAAACAGGGCTTTAAGTTTGAACAGTTTCGCCCGCAGGTTATGGATGTCGACCGGCCTCTGCCGCACATTCGCCTCGACGCGGCGCTGGAGTTTCTGATTGGAGATAAATTGCGATGAGCGAACCATTAAAGCCGCGTATCGATTTCGCACAGCCGCTGGAAGTGGAAAAAGATCCCGTATACAAAAGCGCCCACGCCTTTAGCGAGCCGGAGGCCGAGAAGTTTACACCCGCGCTGGCAACCCTCGACGAAGTGGAAGAGGAGAGCCAGGCCGAGGCCGTTGTCGAAGCCGCGCTGCGCCCGAAACGCAGCATCTGGCGGCGCATGGTGATGGCAGGGCTGGGGCTGTTTGGCATCAGCGTGGTGGCGCAGGGCGTGCAGTGGACGCATAACGCCTTTGTCACCCAGGACTGGATCGCGCTGGGTGGCGGCGTCGCGGGTGGGTTGATCATCGCCGCAGGCGTGGGTTCTGTGGCCACCGAGTGGCGTCGTCTGTGGCGTCTGCGCCAGCGGGCGGAAGAGCGGGACGAGGCTCGCGATCTGATGAGCAGCCACGGCACGGGAAAAGGGCGCGCCTTCTGCGAAAAGCTGGCACGCCAGGCCGGGCTGGACCAGGGGCACCCCGCGCTACAGCGCTGGTACGCCTCGATTCATGAAACCCATAACGATCGTGAAGTCGTCGCGCTTTACGCCCAGCTGGTGCAGCCGGTGCTGGATAACCAGGCGCGTCGTGAAATCAGCCGCTCCGCAGCCGAGTCCACGCTGATGATTGCCGTCAGCCCGCTGGCGCTGGTGGATATGGCGTTTATCGCCTGGCGTAACCTGCGTCTGATTAACCGCATCGCGGCGCTGTACGGCATTGAGCTCGGTTATTACAGCCGTATCCGCCTGTTCCGCCTGGTGCTGCTGAACATCGCTTTTGCCGGTGCCAGCGAGCTGGTGCGGGAAGTAGGGATGGACTGGGTTGGGCAGGATATCGCCGCGCGTCTCTCCACCCGAGCTGCGCAGGGCATTGGCGCGGGCCTGCTGACCGCACGGCTTGGCATCAAGGCGATGGAGCTTTGCCGCCCGCTGCCGTGGATAGGCGAGGATAAGCCGCGCCTCGGCGACTTCCGCCGCCAGCTGCTCGTGCAGCTGAAAGAGACGATGTCCAAAAAGCCTGCCAATCCACCTGTCTGACGTCGCTTGATGCTGCGCTTATCCGACCTGCGGCAAAATTTCGTGGGTGGGTAAGCGTCAGCGTCATCATTCGTGTATATCTGTCAACTTTTCTTCACACATCTCTTCTGACCGGCCGGCATCTGGAGTATTATCACTGCATCTGATGATTCTGTTTACTGCGATAAAAGGTCACCTCCATGCGTCTGGAAGTTTTTTGTGAAGACCGCCTTGGTCTTACCCGCGAATTACTCGATCTGTTAGTCCTGCGTGGCATTGATTTACGGGGCATTGAAATTGACCCGGTGGGGATCATTTACCTCAATTTTTCCACCCTTGAGTTCGACTCATTCAGCAGCCTGATGGGTGAGATTCGCCGCATTCCCGGCGTTAAAGACGTGCGCACGGTGCCGTGGATGCCGTCCGAACGCGAGCACCGCGCGTTAAGCGCGCTGCTGGAAGCGCTTCCGGAACCCGTATTGTCGCTGGACATGCGAAGCAAGGTCGAACTGGCGAACCCGGCAAGCTGCGTGCTGTTCGGGCAGGGCGAAGAGAAACTGCGCAACCACAATGCGGCAAACCTGATCAACGGCTTTAACTTTATGCGCTGGCTGGAAGGCGCGCCTGCGGACTCGCATACCGAACACGTGGTGATTAACGGGCAAAATTTCCTGATGGAGATCACCCCGGTGCATCTGGACGGCGAGGATGGCAAATCCATGCTGGTTGGTGCGGTGGTCATGCTGCGCTCCACGGTACGTATGGGCCGCCAGCTGCAGAACATCTCCCAGGCGGATATCAGCGCCTTCAGCCAGATTGTTGCCGTCAGCCCGAAGATGCGCCACGTTGTGGAGCAGGCGCACAAGCTCGCGCTGCTCAACGCGCCGCTGCTGATCGTTGGCGATACCGGAACGGGCAAAGATTTACTGGCCCACGCCTGCCATCTTGGCAGCCCGCGCGCGCAGAAGCCTTACCTGGCGCTGAACTGCGGTTCAATGCCGGATGACGTCGTCGAAAGCGAGCTGTTTGGCCATGCGCCCGGCGCCTATGCCAACGCCGTGGAAGGTAAAAAAGGCTTCTTTGAGCAGGCTAACGGCGGTTCTGTCCTGCTGGATGAAATCGGCGAAATGTCGCCGCGCATGCAAACCAAGCTGCTGCGCTTCCTCAACGACGGCACCTTCCGCCGGGTGGGCGAAGAGCATGAGGTACACGTAGACGTGCGCGTGATTTGTGCGACGCAAAAGAATCTGGTTGAGATGGTGCAGAAAGGCGAATTCCGCGAAGATCTTTATTATCGCCTTAACGTACTGACGCTGAACCTGCCGCCTCTGCGCGACCGTCCGCAGGACATCATGCCGCTGACGGAGCTGTTTGTTGCGCGCTTCGCCGACGAGCAGGGCGTGCCGCGTCCTAAGCTCGCTAACGATCTCAGCAACGTGCTGACGCGTTACGGCTGGCCGGGCAACGTTCGCCAGCTGAAGAATGCCGTCTACCGCGCGCTGACGCAGCTTGAAGGATACGAATTACGTCCGCAGGACATCCTGCTGCCTGATTTCGATACGGCGAGCCTGGCGGTGGGGGAAGAAGCGATGGAAGGGACGCTGGATGATATTTCGCGTCGTTTCGAACGTTCGGTTCTGACCCAGCTTTACCGGACCTATCCAAGCACCCGTAAACTGGCTAAACGGCTCGGCGTGTCGCACACGGCGATTGCCAACAAGCTGCGTGAATATGGCCTGGGCCAGCGTAAAACCGAAGAGTAAATCACATAATGCCCCCCAGACAGGGGGGCATTCACACCTTAAGCCTTCAGGGCTTCCAGCGCAGCAGCGTAGTCAGGTTCGTTAGTGATTTCATTCACTAATTCGCTGAACACCACTTCATCATTTTCATTAATTACCACTACCGCACGTGCGGTCAGGCCTTTCAGCGCGCCTTCAGCGATAGCCACGCCGTAATCCTGCTGGAACTCAGGGTTGCGCAGGGTGGACAGGGTGATGACGTTGCTCAGGCCTTCTGCGCCGCAGAAGCGGGACTGGGCGAACGGCAGGTCGGCGGAGACGCACAGCACAACGGTGTTCTCCAGCTCTGTCGCCAGCTGGTTGAATTTACGCACGGATGCCGCACAAACGCCGGTATCGATGCTTGGGAAAATGTTCAGCACTTTACGTTTGCCCGCGAACTGGCTCAGCGCAACATCGGTAAGGTCCTTAGCGACCAGAGAAAAAGATGCTGCTTTGCTGCCAGCCTGAGGGATCTGACCTGCAACCGCAACCGGGTTGCCCTGGAAATGAACGAGTTGTGACATGTTTAATCTTCCTGTTTACATATAATTAACGCCGCAAGCAGTGTATTCCAGGATTCATCGGATGAATATAAAAAACTGATACTGCACGCAAAAGTGTTCACTCCTATACTGAGCAAAACGCCGTTAACAAGGGTAATGATGAGAAAAGTTAAGGTTTATCAGGAAGCATGGCCGCTGCATACGCCGTTTGTCATCTCGCGCGGTACCCGCAGCGAAGCCGTCGTTGTCGTGGTAGAGATAGAGGACGATGACGTTAAGGGCGTGGGCGAATGCACGCCGTACCCGCGCTACGGTGAAAGTGACGCTTCAGTACTGGCGCAAATCACCACCATACTTCCGCAGCTTGAACTGGGCATGACTCGTGAAGAGTTGCAGACGGCCCTGCCTGCCGGGGCTGCACGTAACGCCGTGGATAGCGCTTTGTGGGATCTGGAGGCACGAAGTAAAAAAACAACCGTTTCTCACCTGGCTGAAGTGGTGCTACCGGAACTGGTGACCACCGCGCAGACGGTAGGCATTGCCCCGCCTGAACAGATGGCAGCCGCTGCGGCGCTGCTGTGGCAGAAAGGGGCGCGGCTGTTGAAAATCAAACTCGACGACAGGCTGATTACCGAACGTATGGTTGCTATTCGTGCGGCTGTGCCGGAAGCCGTTTTGATTGTGGACGCCAACGAAGCGTGGAAAAGCGAAGGGTTAGCCGCGCGCTGCCAGCTGCTGGCCGATCTGAACGTGGCGATGCTGGAACAGCCGTTGCCTGCCGGTAAAGACGGCACGCTGGCGAACTTTATTCATCCGTTACCGATCTGCGCTGACGAAAGCTGCCACACCCGCGAAAGCCTGGCGGCGCTGAAAGGGCGCTATGAGATGGTCAACGTCAAGCTGGATAAAACCGGGGGGCTGACCGAGGCGCTGGCATTAACGCAGGCCGCGCGCGAGCAGGGTTTTGACGTGATGCTGGGATGCATGCTCTGTACCTCCCGCGCCATCGCCGCTGCGTTACCGCTGGCGGCGAAGGTGCGCTTTGCCGATCTGGACGGGCCGACCTGGCTTGCGGTGGACGTCGAGCCCGCGCTGCATTTTGAAACAGGAAAACTCTTCCCGTAAAACGCTTAGCGCTGCCAGTGCAGCAGGCCCATCATGGCATCCAGATAGCGCTCGCTGGCCTCATCCGCTGAAACAGGCGGGAACTCTGCGGTAATGCACGGCAGGTTCAGATCGGCACACCAGCTGCCGAATGAGCCTGGCGTTTCGTAGCCCACGCTGGTTACCAGCGGCAACTCGAAGGCGTCCGCCAGCCAGCTCCCCAACGGCGAGCCGTGGGGATCTTCAATGCAGCCCAGCGGGTCGTGAAATGAAACAACCCATGCGGGTGTGAGCGAGTGGATTAGCTGGCAAAGGGCGGCAGTCTCTGGCTCTGAGCCTGGTTTCGCCCCGGTGGACAACACCACGTCTCGCTCCTCCGCGCTGCTGTTCCAGCGGTATACCGTTTCCCCTGGCTTCCAGTTGGCCGAAGGGAAATTGCGGTTGAGATCGACGCCGTTGGCATTGGCGCGCAGGCCAAGCTGACAGCCATCCGGGTTGACGGCGAGCACCACATGATGGCGGCGATACCTGGATTCCAGCGTGCGTAGCGCGCAGGAAAGGGTGACCATCGCGGCATTTTCATCACCGTGCGTACCGGCAATAATCAGCCCGCTGCGGGTTTCAGAAGGGCTGGCCGGAAACCAGAGCAGGGGGGCGCCGAACACGGATTTACCGTAGCGTTCGCTACCCTTAGGCAGATGACCCCGTTGCGGGCGAGGGCGGTGACCTGGCATAGCTGTCCTTAATATCGGGAGATAATGATTCATCAGTAATAGCAGTGTTTAATCACAATCTCATCTAAAACAAGCGGCTGCCAGGCGGAAGCGGAGATTATTTCGCCTCTTCCCCATAAAGATCGTTGGCGACTTCGCCTTTGAACGGCTGCAGGCCATCACAGGCATAGACATGACTCCCCAGCGCCAGGCTGTACTCCATACCTTTAAGATTGTTTATCGCGCCGCCCCAGACGATATCCGGTCGGCCAGTTGAGTCTTCAATAAAGGTCCGGGACAGGCTGTCGAACTTCACCGGCAAATATTTATCGTACTGTTTGTTGGCGGCGTTTTCGGTGGTTGAGGCAAAGAGATCTAGCTCGCCGGATTTATTGTTTTTCAGCGCGATAATCGTACGCCCGGCATTTTTACCCTTCATAGCAGCAGACTGGATTTCGATACTTTTCCCGCAAAGCTGATGCTCTGTGGCCTTGAGATTACCAAGCATTGCTGGCGCAGGTTCTGCAGCCCAGGCCGCGTTGAGACAGCCGGCAAGTAACGCCAGCAAAAGAGAGGTGCGTAACATCTAAAGTCCTTGTAATCAATATTGATAATTAACAGGCAATGATATGAGGGATTTCTTGCGCACGATCCGTCAGAAAGTGCTATTTCGGGGTCAAAAACCATTTTTCAGAATTTGAAGCCTGAGTATTTTTATTAAAAACGTTGTCTGCCGGGGCTAAATCACGATGCACGGTTGCATAAAAGCATGTAGTTTGCTTTTCTTATTGGCAAAACAAGCAATTGCGCCACGTAAGCCACCTTACTATCTCTGAAGGGTAACGGATGAAAACAACTTTTCGCATTACCTGCTGTGCGCTGGCCGTAGCGTGCACGTTCTCTACCGCCTGGGCTGCCGATGTGCCTGCCGGGGCTAAACTTGCGCCGAAGCAGGAGCTGGTTCGCCATATTAAAGATGAACCCGCCTCTCTTGATCCGATGAAAGCCGTTGGGCTGCCCGAAATTCAGGTTATCCGCGATCTGTTTGAAGGCCTGGTTAATCAGAATGAAAAAGGGGAGCTGGTACCGGGCGTTGCCACTAAATGGCAAAGCAACGATAACCGCACCTGGACCTTTACCCTGCGTGACGATGCCCGCTGGTCTGACGGCAGCCCGGTGACCGCCCAGGATTTCGTCTATAGCTGGCAGCGTCTGGTCGACCCTAAAAATACCTCCCCGTTTGCGTGGTTCGCAGCCCTCGCGGGCATGACTAACGCACAGGCGATCATCGACGGCAAAATGCCGGTAGATAAGCTGGGCGTAACCGCAGTTGATGCCAGAACTTTACGCGTTCAGCTCGATAAGCCGGTGCCTTACCTGCCTAATCTGACGGCTAACTTCTCGCTCTTCCCTGTGCCGAAAGCAGTGGTGGAAAAATTTGGTCAGGACTGGACGAAACCGGGTAACCTGGTAGGTAACGGTGCGTATACGCTCAGCCAGCGCGTGGTGAATGAAAAACTGGTCGTGGTGCCAAATACCCACTACTGGGATAACGCCAAAACCGTGCTGACGAAGGTGACCTTCGTGCCCATCAACCAGGAAACGGCGGCCACTAAGCGCTACCTGGCCGGGGACATCGACATCACCGAGTCCTTCCCGAAAGTGATGTACCAGAAGCTGCTGAAAGATATCCCCGGTCAGGTTTATACCCCGCCGCAGCTCGGCACCTATTACTATGCGTTTAACACCCGGAAAGGCCCGACGGCGGATCAGCGTGTGCGGCTGGCGCTGAGCATGACAATCGACCGGCGCATCATGGCGGACAAGGTGCTGGGCACCGGCGAGAAGCCAGCCTGGCGCTTCACTCCGGACGTCACGGCAGGCTTTAAGCCGGAACAATCTCCCTTTGAGCAAATGAGCCAGCAGGAAGCAAACGCGCAGGCGAAGACTCTGCTTCAGGCCGCAGGCTACGGCCCGAACAAGCCGCTGCAGCTAACCCTGCTGTATAACACTTCCGAGAACCATCAGAAAATTGCCATCGCGGTGGCGTCTATGTGGAAGAAAAATCTCGGCGTGGCCGTCAAGCTGCAAAACCAGGAGTGGAAAACCTACATCGACAGCCGCAATACCGGCAATTTCGACGTGATTCGCGCGTCGTGGGTAGGGGATTACAACGAGCCGTCGACGTTCCTGTCTCTTCTTACCTCCACCCACAGCGGCAATATTTCACGTTTTAACTCACCGGCGTACGACAAGCTCCTGACTCAGGCCAGCCAGGAAGTTACCGATGAGGCGCGTAATAAAGATTACAACCAGGCTGAAAGGATCATCCAGGAGCAGGCGCCGATTGCGCCGATTTATCAGTACACCAACGGGCGTCTGATTAAACCGTGGCTTAAGGGTTATCCGATCAACAACCCGGAAGACGTGGCCTACAGCCGTACCATGTATCTTCTGGCGCACTGACAAAATCCCGGCCCGCCCGCAGGTGCTATTATTGACACAGGCGAGTAGACAAACGTTCGGAGGTGACAAATGGCATCCGGGTGGGCAAATGATGATGCAGTGCAGGAACAAATCGACAGCACGATAGACGACGCTATCGCCCGCGCGCGCAGCGAATTACCAACAGGTGAAAGCCTGGAATATTGCGAAGAGTGCGGGGACCCCATCCCGCAGGCCAGGCGTAAGGCGATTCCCGGCGTCAGGCTGTGCGTGAAATGCCAGCAGGAAGAAGACGCCAGAAAAGCCACCTTCTCCGGCTACAACCGCCGGGGTTCAAAAGACAGCCAGCTGCGTTAACTCCCCGATCCAGATACCCTCACTTTCCCTGTTAATTCAGCGCGATTGCCATCATGGCTGTTGAATAACTAACGAAGATGGCTAGACTGGCAGCAGAGTCTTTTGGCTGGAGAGAAAGCAGTGGATGTAATTAATGGAGCCGAGCTTCAGGTGCCGGACGCGGTCTTTGCCTGGCAGCTGGACGGCTGTGGCGGCGTCAGACCTGTCGAAAATGATACTATCATCGACAGCGAGCATCCTTGCTGGCTGCACCTGAACTACACCAATCGCGACAGCGCCGAATGGCTGGAAAAAACCCCGCTTTTGCCTAACTACGTGCGCGATGCGCTGTCCGGTGAAAGTTTGCGCCCGCGGGTATCGCGGGTGGGTGAGGGAACGCTCATCACCCTGCGCTGCATCAACGGCAGCACCGATGAGCGTCCGGACCAGCTGGTGGCTATGCGCCTGTACATGGACGAGCGGCTTATCGTTTCTACCCGGCAGAGGCAGGTGCTGGCGCTGGACGACGTGGTAAACGATCTCAACGAAGGCACCGGGCCTACGGACTGCGGCAGCTGGCTGGTGGACGTCTGCGATGCCCTGACCGACCACGCGAGCGAATTTATCGAACAGCTGCACGACAAAATCATCGACCTTGAAGATAACCTGCTCGATCAGCAGATCCCGCCGCGCGGTTTCCTTGCGCTGCTGCGCAAACAGCTGATTGTTATGCGTCGCTATATGGCACCGCAGCGTGACGTCTATGCGCGCCTGTCCAGCGAGCGTCTGCCGTGGATGACCGACGACCATCGCCGCCGCATGCAGGACATCTCTGACCGGCTTGGGCGCGGGCTCGATGAAATCGACTCCTGTATTGCCCGCACGGCCATAATGACCGACGAAATCTCGACGGTGATGCAGGAGGCCATGGGCCGCCGTACCTATACCATGTCGCTGATGGCGATGGTCTTTTTACCCAGCACCTTCCTGACCGGCCTGTTCGGCGTCAACCTTGGCGGCATCCCCGGCGGCAGCTGGCACTTTGGCTTCAGCCTGTTCTGCATAATGTTGGTGGTCGTGATAGGGGGTGTTGCCTGGTGGTTACATCGCAGTAAATGGTTGTAAAATTTCAGATTATTTGCGCAAGGCAGGGCAGGAAATGCCGTCTAAATTGAGCAAAGTCAATAAATCACCGGGCGGGGAGGTGCAAAATCTCTCTTGCAGGTGAATGCAACGTCAAGCGATGGGCGTTGCGCTCCATATTGTCTTACTTCCTTTTTTTTGAATTACTGCATAGCACAATTGATTCGTACGACGCCGGCTTTGATAGTCGGCTTTTTTTTGTCTGCTGCCCCATCCTGAATGGCGTTGTCTATGCTTAAAGGGAGACACAACAGGAGGCAAAGATGAACGAACATCGCGGCATGTTGATGAGTGACCCGGTTCCATCCGACCCGGTACCGATCCCCGATCCCATTCCGAAACCGCAGCCAATACCCGATCCGCCGATAGATCCCGATCCGAAACCGATAATCGACCCGCCACCGCATATGTGAAGCTTTCCCTCTCCAGAACGGAGAGGGATGAAAGGCTTATTTGATTTCCAGCACTTCCAGACGCTGCAGCGGGGCGTCGCTGTCGTCCTCTTCCGGCTGCCAGCCAGCAGGCTGCATCGGGAGTTCTTCACGGTCAAAGGCCAGGTCGCCCCCGTCCACGACTTCAGCGCCGTGCTGCAGGCCTTTAAAGTCGAACAGGTCGGTATCGCACAGATGTGAAGGCACAACGTTCTGCATGGCGCTGAACATAGTTTCAATGCGGCCTGGATAGCGCTTATCCCAGTCGCGCAGCATATCGCCAATTACCTGACGCTGCAGGTTCGGCTGCGAGCCGCACAGGTTGCAAGGAATGATTGGGTATTCGCGCGCAACGGCAAAACGTTCGATATCTTTTTCACGGCAGTAGGCCAGCGGACGAATAACAATGTGCTTACCGTCGTCGCTCATCAGCTTCGGCGGCATGCCTTTCATTTTGCCGCCGTAGAACATGTTCAGGAACAGCGTCTGCAGGATATCGTCACGGTGGTGGCCGAGCGCGATTTTTGTCGCGCCAAGTTCGGTTGCCGTGCGATACAGAATGCCGCGGCGCAGGCGTGAACACAGCGAGCAGGTTGTTTTCCCTTCCGGGATCTTCTCTTTTACGATGCCGTAGGTATTCTCTTCGACAATCTTGTACTCAACCCCGATGCTCTCAAGGTAGGCGGGCAGGATATGCTCCGGGAAGCCAGGCTGTTTCTGGTCAAGGTTAACCGCGATCAGGCTGAAGTTAATCGGTGCGCTCTGCTGCAGATTGCGCAGGATTTCCAGCATCGTGTAGCTGTCTTTACCGCCGGAAAGGCAGACCATGATGCGGTCGCCTTCTTCAATCATGTTGTAATCCGCGATCGCTTCACCCACGTTACGGCGAAGACGTTTCTGAAGTTTATTGAGGTTGTACTGCTCTTTTTGACTGGTCATGGAGTTCTCGGGCTATAAACCAATACGCGTAACGCGCAATGCTGGCGTGTATGGTACGGATTGGCGAGCCGAATGCCAGCATGATTTGCACCCCGTCTGCATCTGTCCGGTACTGAACAAGGGAAGCCACACGTTTTATGCCGGGTTGTGTTTATCAGAGAAGTAGATAACAGGGGGAAGGGGCGGCGAGACACTGACCTCTTACATGCTGATTATGTGCGGAAATCCATATCCTGAAACCAGCATCTCACCATAATAAAAAGAGCGCCAACGGACATTGGCGCCTGGGCTTAGTGGCCCTAATAAGAAACTGTCACCTGTAGAGTAACGCGGCGATCATAATTAATTGCGGGAGATTAATCATCGGGAGAGTGATTTATAAATAAATGTTTGCTGGTATAAGTGCTTACATTTTTGATTAACGCATAATTTGTATGGTTAATTTGACTTGTGTATTATCCACCGCCTGACTTTCCAGTCAGCAAAGCCCGAACGCACAATTTTTAATCGCGCGTTGGGGAAAACGGCCTCAGGAAGGGTCATTATCCGCCACTAGCTCATCGGGAAGAGCGACAACCAGGATGTTGTAGTACGGGGTTCGAGGCTCCGGTGGCGGTCCAACTTTTTAGATCCAATCCTCTGTTACCGACGCTGAACGTCCCAGCAACCACTCTCCAGATTCCGCAGCAATTAAGCCTGCATAAATTCGCACTTAACCGTGACTGTAATGCAATGATTTGGATTAAGTTCCTTAAAAATCAATAAGAATATATCCGTGCATTGTTCATGGAGGATGTTTATACATAGTAAACCTGTCACGGAAAAGACAGGAAGACTTCTGGTACTGCTGTGTGTTTACGGGGCCTGATCGATGTCGACAGGCTCCCGGATTTTTCCCCTCTTCTACAGCCCTTACACCCCTGCTGAATCAAATACCGTGAAGAGACGCAATGGCGGCCCCGCCAGGTTGTGCTAGTTTTTTTATGGGACATCATAAGAGAGCGGGTTAATGAGCCAGGATGAAGAGCGGGTACAGTTAATTGGTTGTGCTATAGGGGCTGCGGTAGTGAGTCTCATTGCGGAGGGGCTGGAGATTAACCGCGACAATATAGTCAGTGAACTTCAGCGGCAGGGTAAAACGATTGGCGATGGGGTGGGCAGTATTATCAGCCACGAAGCGGTAGACATTGTTATGCGTGGCATCTGAGGATTAAAAATAATAAGGCCTGCGCTTGCAGGCCTTATTAGCTATTGCGTCATTAGAACTGGTAAACCAGGCCTAAAGCAACGATATCGTCGGTAGAGATGCCGTTGTCTTTGTAGAAGTGGTCGTCTTCGTCCAGCAGGTTGATTTTATAATCAACGTAGGTAGACATGTTCTTGTTGAAGTAATAGGTTGCGCCAACGTCTGCGTATTTAACCAGGTCTTTGTCGCCTGAGTCAGCGTGGAGTTTTTTAAGGCTGCTAGTGGTCACATTCAGATCCTTACCTTTAGACATCAGGAAAGAAACTGCCGGACGCAGGCCGAAGTCGAACTGGTACTGTGCGGTCACTTCGAAGTTTTGGGTTTTATTCGCTACGCCGTTGCTGTCGCCGTAAGGCGTCATATTACGGGTTTCGGAATACATGGTGGCCAGATAGATGTTGTTGGCATCGTATTTCAGGCCGGCAGTCCATGCGTCAGCCTTGTCGCCACCTGCGTTAGAGTATTGATACTTCTGCTGATCGTTTGAACGATCGGACGACGCGTAAGCCGCACCGGCGCTGAAGCCCATGCCCAGATCGTAAGTAGATGACAGGCCCCAGCCGTCGCCGTTTTCATTGCGAACGTCGTTATCGCTGTTACGGTTGTTCGTACCTTCCTGATCGTTGCTCTTGCTTTCGTTAGCGCCCTGGTACTGAGCGGCGATGCTCAGGCCGTCGACCAGACCGAAGAAATCGGTATTACGATAGGTTGCCACGCCGTTCGCACGGTTGGTCATGAAGTTATCGGCCTGGGAGTAAGAGTCGCCGCCGAACTCTGGCAGCATATCGGTCCAGCCTTCCACGTCGTACAGCACGCCGTAGTTACGGCCGTAGTCGAATGAGCCGTAGTCGCCGAATTTCAGGCCGGCAAACGCCAGACGGGTCCAGGAGTTATCACCGTTATTTTCGGTGTTGTTCGCCTGAACGTTATATTCCCACTGGCCGTAGCCGGTCAGCATATCGTTGATCTGGGTTTCACCCTTGAAGCCAACACGCACGTAGGTCTGGTCGCCATCTTTACCGGCATCATCAGAGAAATAATGCAGGCCATCAACTTTCCCATAAAGGTCCAGCTTATTACCGTCTTTATTATAAACTTCAGCTGCATGAACGGAACCCGCTGCCAGTAAGGCAGGGATAAGAAATGCCAATGTTTTTCTAAACATACAGAACACCCTCTGAGTATAATTTTTATTAACTGTTTGCTTTATAAGCACACGAGATAGCTCGTGAACTAATCGTACTCAGATAGTTCAAATCCCTTTACGCAGCAGTTGTAAGAAAAATAGCTATACCATGTCAATTTATCACGACTGAAACCTTCATTATCTTTATGAATGAATGAGTTATAATCATCAGTGCATGTATATTTACCTTCCCTGGCGTTTGTTTAAGACAATATTTCTTTATTTTATCGGCTGATAGATTGTTTATCAGAGGGGCAATGAATGCTGAGGCGAGTTTTATTGTGGCTTATTTTTAACCGCCCGGATTATTAAATGTGATTTCACTCCCAAATAGTTTGGTTACATTTCACGAGGGGATAAAACGTGATCTGATGCAGAGAAATGACCCCATCACCCGATTCTGCTAGACTACGCGCCAGCCGCTGCGTGCCAGCCCATCTAGTGAGAGTAATACTGTGACATCTTTTTCTACCCTAAACGTCCTGCCTGCGGAACAAATCGCCAACCTTAATGAGCTGGGCTATCTGTCCATGACGCCCGTTCAGGCGGCCGCGCTGCCCGCTATCCTCGCAGGGAAAGATGTCCGTGCGCAGGCGAAGACCGGCAGCGGCAAAACCGCCGCCTTCGGCCTCGGTCTGCTGCAGCACATTGATGCCAGCCAGTTCATCACCCAGTCGCTGGTGCTGTGCCCAACGCGCGAGCTGGCGGATCAGGTTGCCAAAGAGCTGCGCCGTCTGGCTCGTTACATGCCGAATATTAAAATTCTGACGCTGTGCGGCGGCCAGCCGTTTGGCGTCCAGCGCGACTCGCTGACCCATGCCCCGCACGTTATTGTGGCCACGCCAGGCCGCCTGCTGGACCATCTGAAGAAAGAGACCGTCAGGCTGGATGCGCTGCAAACATTGGTACTGGACGAAGCGGACCGCATGCTGGATATGGGCTTCGCGGACGCTATTGATGAAGTTATCAGCCACGCGCCGGAAAAGCGCCAGACGCTGCTGTTTTCCGCCACCTGGCCAACCGCCATCGCTGCAATCAGCTCCCGCGTTCAGCGTGAGCCACTGACCATCGAAATCGATTCAGTCGATGAGCTGCCCTCCGTTGAACAACAGTTCTTCGAAGTCTCCCGCGGCGGTAAAATTGGCCTGCTGCAAAAGCTGCTCAGCAAGCATCAGCCCGCTTCCTGCGTCGTTTTCTGCAATACCAAAAAAGATTGCCAGGCCGTCTGCGACGCGCTGAGCGAAAGTAACCAGAGCGTACTGGCGCTGCACGGCGATATGGAACAGCGTGACCGCGACCAGACGCTGGTGCGCTTTGCCAACGGCAGCAGCCGCGTGCTGGTGGCGACGGACGTTGCCGCGCGCGGGCTGGATATTAAAGCCCTGGAAATGGTCATTAACTATGAACTGTCCTGGGATCCTGAAGTGCACGTCCACCGCATTGGCCGTACCGCGCGTGCGGGGCAGAGCGGTCTTGCCATCAGCTTCTGTGCGCCGGAAGAAGCCCAGCGCGCAAGCGTGCTGGCGGACATGCTGCATTTGTCCCTGAACTGGCAGCAGGCACCCACCGGCATCACCATTAAGCCGCTTGAAGCCGAAATGGCGACGCTGTGCATCGACGGCGGCAAGAAAGCGAAAATGCGCCCCGGCGATATTCTCGGCGCGCTGACGGGGGATATGGGGCTGGCAGGGGCGGATATCGGCAAGATAGACGTGCATCCTGTCCACGTTTACGTTGCCGTGCGTCAGTCAGTTGCCCGCCACGCCTGGAAGCAGCTGCAGCAGGGCAAGATTAAGGGTAAATCCGTTAAGGTTCGTTTGTTGAAATAAAGAGAGTGCCGGATGACGTCCTGTCGACAAAGAATACCTGGCAGGATGTCATCCGGCAGTTCACCAATCAGCATCTGGAGGATGCCGTACTGCCAATAAACTGTATGTTCGTCACAAAGTGCGGCTGGCACAGAAAAATATTTTGCCCGGAAACTCCCAAAATAATGGGGGATTTAATCAAAATGAATGAATAGTCTCGTTTTGATAAGTTTCGCAGTTTGCCTGTCCTGCTTCAATTTGACGCTGCTCATCCCGCCTTGCTCCGTGAATAATAATCTCTCTTTTTCTCGCTATGATATTAATCTGGCATGAGCCCTCTTTTTTAACGGGTTGACAACCCTTGCCGGGAGGATTAAAAATCATCCATCATTTCAATCTGGAAAAGGATGTTTATTATGAGTGGCTATAATGCAGTCCTGGCAAGAAATACAATTAATGACCCGAATAAAAATGGCTTACAGTCGGATAGCGTCGCTTTTTCCCATTATAATAACCTTTCAGCACAGCTACCCATAGTGCCAGCCACGGGAAAGTTGATAGAAGGTGGGGTTAAAGAACAGGCTGGGCAGTGTTTTAAGAATATCAAATCCATTCTGGAAAGTATTAATCATTCCTTAAATGATGTTGTCAGATTAACGGTCTTTATTCGAAATATAAAAGATATCGAAGTTATCAATGAAGTTTATAAAACTTACTTCCCGGCTTATGTTCCGGCCAGAACAATAGTTGCCGTTGCCGCCTTACCGATGAATGCTCTGCTGCAAATTGAAGCGCTAATTACCAACGGCGAAGGTACTATTCCCAACGCCCCGCAGGCTGGCGATCTCATCAAGCTGACTAATAATACCGGCACTGCGCCGCTTTGCCCGTTGTCAGCGCAGACTGTCTCTTTCTCTCACTACAACAACCTTACCGCGCAGCTGCCCATCGATCCGACATCAGGCAGGTTAGTAGCAGGGGGGATAAAAGAGCAGGCCGCGCAGTGTTTAAAAAATATTAAAGCGATTTTAGAAAGTATAAACGTGCCATTCGATGATATCGTTAAAACGACCGTCTTTATTAAAAACATTTCGGATATCGAAGCGGTAAACGCAGTGTATAAAACCTTCTTCCCGGACTCCGCAATTGCCAGAGCGGTCGGTTATTTCCCGGCGAGAACGGTAGTGGCCGCTTCAGCGTTGCCGATGGATGCTTTGGTACAAATTGAGGCTGTTGTCTCCCACGGCGACGGGACGCCGCCACAGGCGATTGAAGATCGGCACGGGCTTATTATTGAGGCGCATAATACTAACGATGCGCCACTCTGCCCGTTATCCACGCAAACGGTCGCTTTCTCTCATTACAATAATATTTTGGCGCAGCTACCTTTACACCCGGCAAGCGGCAAGATTGTTGCTGGCGGCATAAAAGAGCAGGCCGAACAGTGCCTGAAGAATATAAAGACAATTATTGAAAGCGTTAACCATACGATGGATGATGTCGTGAAAATTAATATCTTCCTCAAGAATATAACGGATCTGGATGCCGTAGATGAGGTTTATAAAAAATACTTCGTAAACGTCGTTCCGGCTCGCAGAGTCGTTGGTGTATCCGCCTTACTTCAGGATGCGCTTATTCAGATTGATGCGATAGTCTCAAACGCGGAAGGAACGCCGCCACGGGCGTAACGGAAAGGAAATACTGCGGGGGAAATCGGCCTGCGTCACAGGCGGTTCCCCCCGCAATGGGCATTACTCGCTACCGGCTTTTTCGGCTTTACCTGCCATCCGGGCCAGGAAGTCATACCTCTTTTGCAAATCCTCTGCCGCATCCTTCCACAGCTGCTCGGCAACGTCCGGCTGCTGGGCGTTCAGGCGGCGGAAGCGCTGCTCTTTCATCAGCGTATCGGCCAGCGCGTCCGACGGCGGACGGGAATCCAGCGCCAGCGGCAGCTTGCCTTCGTCCGCGCGGCGCGGGTCGAAGCGGTAGAGCGGCCAGAAGCCGGTCGCGGTGAGCTGGCGCATCTGATCGTGGCTCAGGGCCAGATCGTAACCGTGCTCCTCGCACGGGCTGTAGGCAATAATCAGCGACGGGCCAGGATAGGCCTCCGCTTCCTGAATCGCCTTCACCGTCTGGTTCAGCTGTGCGCCAAGCGAGATTTGCGCCACATAAACATGCCCGTACATCATCATGCTGACGCCGAGATCTTTACGTGCTTTGCGCTTGCCGTGCTCGCCAAACTTGGTGACCGCGCCGAGCGGCGTGGCTTTCGACGCCTGGCCGCCGGTGTTGGAGTAACACTGGGTATCCAGCACCAGAATGTTGACGTTTTCAGTCAGGCTCAGGACGTGATCAAGGCCGCCGAAGCCGATGTCATACGCCCAGCCGTCGCCGCCAATCAGCCAGATAGATTTCTCTACCAGCGCGTCGGCGTCGGTGAGCAGCTGACGGGCATCCGCGTCATCCACGTTAGCCAGATGCTGGCGCAGAGCGACAACCTGCTCGCGGCGAACTTCCGGGGTAGCCTCAGCGTGAAGCTGCTCGTTGAGCTCCGCTGGCAGCCGGTCGGCGAATTTTTCCAGCAGGCGCATCACGCGGGCGCGGTGCTGATCGACAGTCAGGCGGAAGCCGAGCCCAAATTCGGCGTTGTCCTCAAACAGCGAGTTCGCCCAGGCCGGGCCGCGCCCGTTGGCGTCGGTGGTGTACGGCGTGGAGGGCAGGTTGCCGCCATAAATCGATGAGCAGCCGGTGGCGTTGGCAATCAGCATGCGGTCGCCGTAAAGCTGGGTGAGCAGCTTGATGTAAGGCGTCTCGCCGCAGCCGGAGCAGGCACCGGAATACTCGAACAGCGGCTGGAGCAGCTGCGAAGTACGGATGTCGATACGCTCCAGGCTGGTGCGCTCCATCTCCGGCATGCTGAGGAAGAAATCGTAGTTCTCTTTCTCTTCTTCAACGTGCTCAAGGCGCGACATCATGTTGATGGCCTTGATTTCCGGGTTCTGGCGATCTTTCGCCGGGCAGACTTCCACGCACAGGTTACAGCCGGTGCAGTCCTCTGGCGCGACCTGAAGCACGTATTTCTGGCCTTTCATGTCGCGGGACTTCACGTCCAGCGATTGCAGGGCGGCAGGTGCGTGCTCCATGACGTCCGGCTGAACCACCTTCGCGCGGATTGCCGAGTGCGGGCATGCCGCAACGCAGTGGTTACACTGGGTGCAGATGTCCGGCTTCCAGATAGGGATCTCTTCGGCAATATTGCGTTTTTCCCACTGGGTGGTGCCCATCGGCCAGGTGCCGTCCGGCGGCAGGGCGGAAACGGGCAGGGCGTCGCCCAGACCTGCCAGCATGGCTGCGGTAACAGTTTTGACGAAATCCGGTGCCGCATCGGATACCACCGGCGGGCGCATCGGGCTGCTTTCGTTCACGTCCTGGAGCTGAACCTCCGCCAGGGATTCGCGGGCCAGCGCCAGCGCCTGCCAGTTACGCTCGACCAGCTCCTGGCCTTTGCTGCTGTAGCTTTTGGCAATCGCGCCCTGTAACTCGGCCAGCGCGCTGTCCCCCGGCAGGATGTTAGTCAGATGGAAGAACGCCATCTGCATGACGGTGTTGATACGCGCGCCAAGCTGGCATTCACGGGCGATTTTCGCTGCGTTAACAACAAAGAAGCGCGCCTTCTTCTGGTTTAATACCGCCTGCACTTCCTGAGGCAGCCGGTGCCAGACCTCATCCGCGCCGTAAGGCGTATTGAGCAGGAAGATCCCGCCGGGCTTCAGGCGCTCCGCCATCTGGTACTTGTCGATAAACTGCAGCTGGTGGCAGCCGACAAAGTCAGCCCGGTCGATCAGATAGGTGGCGTTGATCGGCTGCTCGCTGACGCGCAGGTGGGAAACCGTCAGGCCGCCAGCCTTCTTCGAGTCATAAACGAAATAGCCCTGGGTAAAGAACGGCGTCGAGTTACCGATGATTTTAATGTTGTTTTTGGTTGCCGAGACGCTGCCGTCGCTGCCCAGACCGTAAAACAGCGCTTCCAGCTTCGAGCGGGACGGCAGGGTGTTTTCCGGCAGCGGCAGGGATAGGTTGGTCACGTCGTCGTAAATGCCGACGGTAAAGCGAGGGCGGGGCTTCGCCTCTTTCAGCTCGTTAAACACCGCCAGCACGCAGTCCGGGCCAAACTCTTTGGAGGAGAGACCATAGCGCCCGCCAATCACGCGCGGCAGCGTTTCGCGGTCGCCACGGTTGAAGGCTTCGGCAAGCGAGGTCATCACGTCCAGATACAGCGGCTCCGCCAGCGCGCCGGGCTCTTTAGTTCTGTCGAGCACCGCAACGTGACGGGCGCTTTGCGGCAGTACTTCCAGCAGATGGTCCGCAGAGAAAGGACGGAACAGGCGAACTTTAAGGACGCCAACTTTTTCGCCGTGCTGTAAAAGCTCATCAACCACTTCTTCGCAGGTGCCGATTGCGGAACCCATCAGGATAATCACGCGTTCGGCCTGCGGGTGGCCGTAGTATTCAAATGGACGATACTGGCGCCCGGTTGCGGCGGCGAAGCTGTCCATCGCCTGCTCTACATGTTCGTAAACCGCGTTGTACCACGGGTTCGTCGCCTCGCGGGACTGGAAATAGGTGTCCGGGTTCGCAGAGGTACCGCGAATAACTGGATGATCCGGGTTCAGCGCCCGGGCACGGTGTTCGTCAATCTCCTTTTGCGGCAGAAGATCCAGAATGGTGCTGTCCGCCAGCGGAGCAATCTTGTTGATTTCGTGGGAGGTGCGGAAGCCGTCGAAGAAGTGAATAAACGGCACGCGGCTTTTCAGCGTCGCAATGTGCGAAATCAGCGCGAAGTCCTGTGCTTCCTGGACGCTGCTGGCGCAAAGCATGGCGCAACCGGTCTGGCGAATGGCCATCACATCCGAATGGTCGCCAAAAATAGACAGCGCGTGGGTTGCCACCGTACGGGCGGCTACGTGCAGTACAAACGGCGTTAGCTGCCCGGCCAGCTTGTACAGCGTGGGGATCATCAGCAGTAAACCCTGCGATGACGTAAAGGAAGTGGAGAGGGCGCCAGTTTGTAGCGCGCCGTGCACGGTAGCGATAGCCCCGGCCTCGGACTGCATCTCTACCACGCGGGGAGTATCACCCCAGACGTTTTTACGGTCATCCCCGGACCAGGCATCCGCCAGCTCGGCCATTGTCGAACTAGGAGTGATCGGGTAAATGGCAATAACCTCACTGGCACGAAACGCCACGGAGGCGACCGCACCATTGCCGTCGATAGTGATCATATGGTTGCTCTCATTGCGCAAAGATAAAAGACCCGCATAACCTCGGCGAGCCGAAGAATAATGCTTTAAGTCTAGCAAAGGGCGGGAAGCGCGATTTTCGCTTTTGTGTGATGGTTATTGGCGGAATGAATAATCCCGACCAGGAATTATCTGGAGTTTTATCCTAAAAGGTGACCGGCAATACAAATTTAGACACTTTTTGTTGCGTGTCGCCCTCGACCCCGGCAGGGCTGGCGCTTATGATTCATAGGTTTTGCAACGTTCAGGGGGAGAAGAGGAATGCGCGCTGCGTTTTTAGCCGGCTGTGCCGCACTGGTGTTATCCACATCGCTGTTAACGGCATGTAGTAGTGAACCACCGCAACAGGCAACGGCTGCCCACGTTCCACCGGGAATGAGAGCGGCGATGTCAGGTCAGAGTGAGGCGAATTGCGCAATGATTGGCGGGACGTTAAGCGTGGCTCGTCAGCTGGACGGCTCGTCTGTGGGCATGTGCGCCATGCCCAACGGCAAACGCTGTAGCGAGAACGCGCTTGCCGCCGGAACCTGCGGGTCTTACTAGTCTTAGTTGACCAGATCGGCCAGCTTATACACTAAGGTGTGCTGGCTGGTTTTCAGCGTCAGCTGCTGTTTCGCTAAATCTACCTTCGCGCCGCTGGTCAGCATGTCGTTAATCATATGATCCAGCTCGTTGAGCTGCGGCTCCACGCACATCATCATGGTCATACCCAGGCCTTTCGCCGACAGGGTGTTATCTTTCAGCGTTGCCTGCCCCATAAAGCGGTTACACATCGCGCCATAAACATGCATATTTTCACCGAAGCTCAGCTCCGGCACGCGTTTAATGCCGGTCAGCGGTTTGCCGTCTACGCTTTGCAGCACGTAGCGGTGATGCTGTAAATCCTGGGCGGTGACCGTTCCTTTGTCACCGGGCTGCGCACAGCCCGCCAGCACCATGGTAGCCAGCATCAGTGAAGCTAATTTTTTCATTTCTTCTCCCTAAGGTATTGATTTCGTCAATGAGTTGGCGCCACTGTGGCAAAAAGCGGGCCGGGTTGCAGTAAGGATAATCTTAAAAATATTCGGTGGATGACACCCTGCGGCTTACTGCCGTAGGCCGGATAAGCGAAGCGTCATCCGGCGCTGTACGGTGGACCGAATCAGTTTACCTGGTTAACGCAGGGCTCACCGTTCTCAAGCTGACGCAGGTTCTCCAGCGTGGTCTCGGAGATGCTGGTTAACGCCTCGGCGGTCAGGAAGGCCTGATGCCCGGTGAACAGCACGTTGTGGCAGGCGGAGAGGCGGCGGAAGACGTCATCCTGGATCACGTCATTGGACTTATCTTCAAAGAACAGGTCGCGCTCGTTCTCGTAGACGTCCATGCCCAGCGCGCCAATCTTCTGGGTTTTCAGCGCTTCTATCGCCGCCTGGGAGTCAATCAGGCCGCCACGGCTGGTGTTAATCACCATCACGCCGTCCTTCATCTGGTCGAACGCGGTGCGGTTCAGCAGATGATAGTTTTCCGGCGTCAGGGGGCAGTGCAGCGAGATAACGTCCGACTGGGCGAAAAGCGTCGGCAGGTCGACATACTCCACGCCAATCTCCAGCGCCGCCGCGCTTGGGTACGGGTCGAAGGCCAGCAGGCGCATGCCGAAGCCTTTGAGAATGCGCAGCGTCGCCACGCCGATTTTCCCGGTGCCAATGACGCCCGCCGTTTTGCCGTACATGGTAAAACCGGTCAGCCCTTCAAGGGAGAAGTTAGCGTCGCGGGTACGCTGATAGGCACGGTGAATACGACGGTTCAGGCACATCATCATGCCGATGGCGTGTTCGGCCACCGCCTCCGGGGAATAAGCCGGAACGCGTACAACCGGCAGATCCAGCTCTTTGGCCGCGTCCAGATCCACGTTGTTGAAGCCCGCGCAGCGCAGGGCGATAAACTTCACCCCCTGCTTTTTTAGCTCTTCCAGCACCGGGCGGCTGCCGTCGTCATTAACGAAGATGCAGACGCCGTCGCAGCCGTGGGCCGTTTTGGCGGTTTTCTCTGTTAGCAGGAAGTCATAAAATTCAAGATCGAAGCCATATTCCTGGTTAACATTCTCCAGATACTTCTTGTCATACTGTTTTGTGCTGTACACGGCCAGTTTCATAAGACTTTTCTCCAGATGGTTTTAAGGCTAAATTATCATGCTTAAAATTTTCTTACAATTCTTAAAAAAGAGTTTTTGAAGGCCTTTCGCCCCCATCGAATGCCGCTCATCTAAGCTTAGTCGATGGCGCAGCCTTCACGCCCAACGCGAATCATGCCAGAATGGTGGCATCATCCGGCATAAATTGCCGCTGAATCAGGATATTAACCGCCCATGAAGGGTAAATATAAAGCCATAATTGCGCTGGTATTGATACTCATTTTGCTGCCGCTGGCGCTGCTGCTGACCGTCGCCAGCTGGCTGCCGACCCTTGCAGGGGTCTGGCTCCCGCAGGGGACGCGCATCGCGCTGGAAAAAAGCCCCCGGCTGAGCCGTGGCGCAGTTATTATCCCCGATCTTCGTTATCTTGCCGGAGACTGCGAACTGGCGAGCCTCAAAGATGCCACCTTAAGCCATCCTTCCCGCTGGCGGCTGCACGTCAATGAGCTGAATATTAACCCTGACTGTATTAGTAAAATTCCCGTAGACAATTCTGGACCGGCAGCGCCCCGAACCCTTGCCGAGTGGCAGTCGTTGCTGCCGCGGACGCTGCTGACCATTGATAAGGTGAATGTTACGCCCTGGCAGCAATTTGCGGGCGGACTTCGCGTTTCGCTGACGCCCACGCAGCAGGAGGTGCATTACTCTGGCCCGCTGCTCACCGTGGACGCAAAGTTAAAAGGGCAGTCCCTTGAGCTGGAGCAGTTTAAGGTGCGTGCCTTTGAGGGGATGGAGCCTGTGGAACTGGTGGGGAAATTTACCCTGCCGCTTGTGCCAAATGGCCTGCCGGATCAGGGTTATGTAACCTCCACGCTGCGCATCCCCCAGGAGCCTGAGCTGATTCATGCCGTGCTTGACTGGCATGAAGAACAAGGATCGCTGACCCTGCGCAAGTCAGACGACAGCGAACCCCTGGCCATGCTCCCCTGGACCATCAGCAGCAGCATATTTGAGATCAACGGCGGCCAGTGGCAGTGGCCCTATGAGGGCGTTCCGCTACGCGGCGGCGTTGCGCTGCGTGTCGATAACTGGCAGCAGGGGCTGGACGGGGCCACCCTCAGCGGGCGCATGAACGTGGTCACGCAGGGTCAGGCGGGCAAGGGCAACGCGGTGCTGAACATCGGTCCTGGCAAGCTCAGCCTGACCAACAGCGCGCTGCCGTTGCAGCTGACCGGCGAGGCGAAACAGGATGCGCTGGTGTTCTACGCCGTGCTGCCAGGTGAGCTAAGCGGCGCGCTGACCAACCCACAGTTATTGTTCAGGCCCGGCGCGCTGCTGCGCTCGCGCGGCCGGGTTATCGACTCGCTGGATATTGACGAGATTCGCTGGCCGCTGGCCGGGGTGCGGCTCACCGCGCAGGGCGTGGACGGGCGTTTGCAGGCGATTATCCGCGCGCATGAAAATGAAATGGGCAGCGTCGTACTCCACCTGGACGGCAAAGCGGACAATTTCCTGCCGGACGCAGGGCTGTGGCAATGGCACTACTGGGGCCGCGGGGGCTTTAAGCCAATGAACGCCCGCTGGGACGTGAGCGGCAAAGGGGAGTGGCGCGACAACCTCATTGAACTGACTTCGCTGTCGACCGGGTTCGACAAGCTGCAATATGGCACCATGCAGATGAACGCTCCGCGTCTGGTGCTTGAGAAACCCGTTCGCTGGGCGCGTGATGAAGCCCATCCATCGTTCACCGGGGCGCTTTCGCTTGATGCCGGGAGCACAACGTTCACCGGCGGCAGCACGCTCCCCGCGTCCACGCTGAAATTTAGCGTGGACGGCGAGGATCCTTCCTCGTTCCAGTTCAAAGGCGATCTCCACGCGGGGGCTATTGGCCCGGTGCGGGTTATAGGCCGCTGGGACGGCGAGCGCCTGCGCGGCAACGCATGGTGGCCCGAGCAGGCGCTGATGGTATTTCAGCCGCTCGTTCCGCCGGACTGGAAGCTGGATCTGAAAGAGGGCAGCCTTTACGCCCAGGTCGCGTTCTCGGCGGCCAGCGGGCAGGGCTTTGAAGCCGGGGGCCACGGCGTGGTGAAAAAGGGCAGCGTCTGGCTGCCGGACAACCAGATCAACGGCGTTGATTTTGTCATGCCGTTCCGCTTCAGCGACGCAACATGGCATCTGGGTACCCGTGGTCCGGTGACGCTGCGCATTGGCGAGGTTAAAAACCAGGTCACCGCGCAGAATATTACTGCCGATCTCGAAGGCTGGTATCCGTGGAGCGAGGACAGGCCGCTGATACTAAGCGACGTCAGCGTTGACATTCTGGGCGGCAAAATTCTCATGCAGCAGCTGCGCATGCCCCAGCGCGATGCGGCGCTGCTGCGCTTACAAAATATCTCGTCAAGCCAGCTGGTGTCCGCCGTCAATCCGAAGCAGTTCACCCTGTCGGGGCCGATAAGCGGCGCGCTGCCGCTGTGGCTGAACCATCCGCAGTGGATAATCAAAGACGGCTGGCTGACCAACCCCGGCGCGCTGACCTTCCGCATGGACAAAGACATGGCGGACGCCATCGTTGCCAACAATATGGCGGCGGGAGCGGCAATAAACTGGCTGAGGTATATGGAGATTTCGCGCTCGTGGACCAAAATCAACTTAGATAACCTGGGCGAGGTGACGATGAGCGCAAGCGTCACCGGCATCAGCCACGTTGAGGACAAGAAAAATACCGTGCATCTCAACTATACCCATCAGGAAAATCTTTTTACGCTCTGGCGCAGCCTGCGCTTCGGCGACAATTTACAGACCTGGCTGGAAGAGAACGCCGCGATCCCGCGGGCGCGCTGCCAGAAACCCGGTGAAGCATGTGAGGATACACAATGAAATTTTATAGTGCCGCAGGGCTGGCTGCCGGGCTTGTGCTGCTGTCGGGATGCACGCCGCGCATTGAAGTGGCGGCGCCGAAAGAGCCGATCACCATCAACATGAACGTGAAGATCGAGCATGAGATCCACATTAAAGTCGATAAAGACGTGGAAACCCTGCTGAAAAGCCGCAGCGATCTGTTTTGATGAGGGCTAAGACATGAAAACGACACTTAAAGCCGCGCTGATGTGCACGATGCTGTTCAGCCAGCCGCTGCTGGCGGTAACGCTGAATGAAGCGCGGCAGCAGGGGCTGGTCGGCGAAACGCTGAGCGGCTATATCGCGCCGATCAAACAGGATAAAGAGACGCTGGCGCTGGTGAACAGCATCAACGAGGCGAGGGCGGCGCACTACCAGCAGCTGGCCGACAGCAATAATATTTCCGTTGATGAAGTGGCGAAGCTGGCCGGGCAGAAGCTGGTGACGCGTGCAGCTCCAGGCGAATATGTGCGTGGCATCAACGGGCAATGGATGAAAAAGTAGCGCCTATTGCCACCTCTTACGGTATTCACCCGGCGACACGCCAAAGCGCAGCTTAAACGCGGTGGAAAAGTGGCTGTGATCGGTAAAGCCCCAGCTGTAGCCGATCCCCGCAAGCTTTTCACTGGCGCAGGCGGTGCGCAAGGCCTGGGCGCATAAGTCCAGGCGGCGGTTCCTGATGTACTGCGCAACCACCAGGCCTTTATCCGCGAACATGCGGTAGAGGCTGCGCACCGACATTCCCGCCTCGCCGGCAATCCACTCCGGGCGTAAAGCTTCCGACTGAATATTGTTATCGATCAGCGCCATGACCCGCGCGAGCTGCCTTTCTTTTTTAGAGACAGCGGTATCCCGTACCTGCAGCACCGGCCGCAGCAGGCAGATTATCGCTTCCAGCGCGGCCTCACTTTCGCAGGCGTTAAGATCCGGACTCTGCATGCTTTCATGCAGCAGACGCTGGCTCAGCTGAACCACGGGCATCTCACCATTCAGACGCCTTGCGCAGGGGATATCGCCGCTGCGCAGGTTCTGCTCAACCAGATGGCGCGGCACCAGCAGCGAAACCTGCCTGGCGCGCTGCGTATAGGTGAAGCTGCTGGGGCGGGAGGCGTCGATGAGCGTGATATCTCCCCGGCGCATCACGGCCTGGCTGCCGCCCTGTTCCATCACTGCTTCCCCCTCAAGCTGGAAAACCGTATAGAACCAGGCGTCGTTGCCGCGGCTGACCTCCTGCTGGGTGCGGAACAGCCGGGCGTGGGCGATATCCACCACGCTCAGCTTCATGGCATTGGCATGGTGCTCTTCAAGCGTGCCGCGGAAACCCTCATCCAGCAGCTGTCCGGCAAAATGCCCGCAGGCCCGGTTGATGTGGCCCAGCCAGCTGTCAAATCGCTCGTTATTATCCGGTACTGCCATTAATCCCCCCACGGCCTGCCAGTGTGTTTATCAATACTTACAGGTTGCGCGATGCGGTTGAAGCCTTTCGCGTCTGGTATAGGAATTCACTATAGATAAGCGCGGCGCGAAAACGTCGGACAATGTCGCCAAATGCGGAGGCTGTCACAGGGAGCAAAGTCATTGGCAGGAACGTGAAAGGCAATTATGGCGTCTGTGACTAGACTGGAAGCCATAAGCTTTATGCCATGATAAGGAGAAAGTATGTCCGCTCAAACAGTTGCTACTCTGGGATCCGTACAGCATTTTCTGGCGAGAAACCACGGGCTTTATATTGACGGAGGCTGGCAGGACTCGACAAACGACGCGCGGCTGAAGGTCTTTAACCCGGCTGACGGGCTGCAAATCGCCACCAGCGCGGACGCCAGCGAGCAGGACGTTGATAAAGCCGTAACGTCGGCCTGGCGAGCTTTTACCAGCGGCGTATGGGCCAATATGCTGCCCGCCGGGCGTGAAAAAATCCTCCTGCGCTTTGCGGATCTGCTGGAAGAAAACGCCGAAGAAATGGCGCAGCTGGAAACGCTGGAGCAGGGGAAATCCATCAATATTTCCCGTGCGTTTGAGGTGGGCTGTGCGCTGAACTGGATGCGCTATACCGCCGGGCTGACGACTAAAATCAGTGGCCGCACGCTGGATGTTTCCATCCCGATGCCAGAAGGGGCGCGCTACCAGGCGTGGACCCGTAAAGAGCCGGTCGGCGTTGTGGCGGGCATTGTGCCCTGGAACTTCCCGCTGCTGATCGGCATGTGGAAAGTCATGCCCGCGCTGGCGGCAGGCTGCTCCATCGTGGTGAAACCTTCCGAAACCACGCCGCTGACTCTGTTACGCATGGCAGAGCTGGCCAGCGAAGCGGGGGTGCCTGATGGGGTATTCAACGTAGTAACGGGGACGGGAGCGGGCTGTGGACGGGCGCTGACGGAACATCCCCTGATTGCTAAAGTCAGTTTTACCGGCTCGACCGCGACGGGCAAAGGCATCGCGCGGGCAGCGGCAGACCGCTTAACCCGCGTCACGCTGGAGCTGGGCGGTAAGAACCCGGCCATTGTGCTGAAGGATGCCGATCCGGCGATGGTTATCGAGGGGCTGATGGCGGGCAGCTTCCTCAACCAGGGGCAGGTCTGCGCCGCCAGCTCGCGCATCTATATTGAATCCCCGCTGTTCGATTCGCTGGTCGGCGACTTTGAGCTGGCGGTAAAATCTCTTTCCGTAGGCGCGGGCATGGATACGGCCACGCACATCAATCCGCTGGTCTCGAAAGGGCATCAGCAAAAAGTGGCCGATTACCTGATAGACGCCCAGCAGCATAATGCGGAGCTGATAACCGGCAACGCTGGCCCGAAAAACGGGGGATATTACGTGCCGCCGACGCTGGTGGTTAATCCGTCCGCCGAACTGCGGCTGAACCAGGAAGAGGTGTTTGGCCCGGTAGTAAATCTGGTGCGCGTCAGCGATGCGGAAGAGGCGTTGCGGCTGGCGAACGACACCGAATACGGCCTGACGGCGAGCCTGTGGACCAGCAACCTGCAGGCGGCGATGAGCTACACTTCGCGCATTCAGGCCGGTACCGTCTGGGTCAACAGCCATACGCTGATCGACGCCAACATGCCGTTTGGCGGCATGAAACAGTCAGGTACGGGCAGAGATTTCGGCCCGGACTGGCTGGATGCCTACACGGAAACGAAATCTATCTGCGTGCGTTATTAATCGGCATCTGGCACCTGCCGGGTCGACCCGCGTCGATTTGGCAGGTATATTTCGCCGGGATAACCGCGCACGTTCGCGCATACGAATAAGGGAACTCCATGGCAAAGCACCCCATTGGCAAGCATCTGCGCGCCCCGGTCACATTTAACGAGAAAAACGTCCTGATCTACGTAGTTCGCGGCTCACAAATCGAGCATATGCCGCCGGATGAAGACGAAGATTATCCGGGCGATATGCAAATGCTGATGCCGGTATTAACAAAAGATTTTGACGCGGAATTAAACGGTACGCTGGAGGAGTGCGGCGCTGGAGACGTGATCGTCTTTATGTGTACTACGGATCTTATATTTGAATATGGCTATTCGAAAATAAAAGCGATGCGCAGCGCCTGAAAATAACCCCGAGCGTTCGGGGTTATTATTTCGAATTAGTTACCGTAGAAAATTTCGCCCTTGACGGCACGCACAATTTTCCCTTCCGCATCGGTAATCAGCACGTAGTTACCGCCCATATAGGTCCAGTGGCTGCCTGCTTCTGGCGCAGGAAGGTGGCGGATTTGCCAGGCGTCTATCTGATAAGGTTTAGTGCGATACAGGTCCGGCACAACGTCCCCAATGGCAAAGTGCTTATAGTCAGCAAAAAACTCTTTTAGCTCAAAAGAGGAAGGGTCGTTAGTTTTTGGTGTGGCTGCGGTTTTTGGCGTGGCGGCCTTAGCCGGTTCACCATAGGCCTGTGCTGAAAAAGCAGCGGGCAGCGTCATCAGAAGGACGGACAGCATTACAACTTTCGACTTACGCATAACTTTTCACCTGTTAAAATTTTTGTGCTGATATGACCGTATCATCCCCTAAACAACTCTGTCGAATGATGAACAAACGTAACATAATGATAATGGTCGACAAGGTGCCAGGCGGCAAGCAGCAATATTAAGCGTATTCACGCCTTTCGTTTAGGCAAGGTTGAGGTCAGGCGGGCTATTTTGAGAGTCATCTGAAGTCTGCGCTTAATAAAACAGCAGGCTCAGCGAACAAAAATAAAATCTATCCATGCATCTTGAACCGTCACCAGAGTGGCGGTTTTTTTTCGCCGCCATAAAAAAAGCCCCCCGAGATTTGCATCTGCGAGGGGCCGTGTTGGTGGGGGAGCATCACCGTTCATTAGTCATCCCATTTGTGGCTCAGATAAGCGGCCAGAAAACCGGAAAAGACAATAATTCCCAGTACGGCCATAAATACGTTCATATTTCCCAGCATAACTATTCCTCCTTGCTGCGCATTTCGATAGAAATACCTCTCGTTAATTAAATTACTCAGTTGAGTGCCCCGATATTAGCGGACACAAGTTAAACAAGAGCTAACCGGCTGTAAACTATTCGCCGGTTGAAGTAAATATTTTTCGCCAGGCCGCGGGGCTGGTGGCTAGCTGTTTACGAAAGTGATGGCGTAACGTCGCCGCGCTGCCAAATCCCGTCAGCTCTGCAATTTTCTCAACGGAAGCACTGCTGTTTTCTAATAAATCTCGGCAGCGGGCTAAACGGGCGGCAAGAAGCCATTTTGCCGGTGTGGTGCCGGTAGCCGCTTCGAAACGACGCAAAAAGGTACGCGGACTCATGCCGACAAATTTTGCCATGCTGGCAACGCTGTGCAGCCCGGCCAGGTTAGCATGCAGATAATCAAAGAGTGGACCCAGGCGATGGCTCTCATAGGCAACGGGAACCGCCTGCTCAATAAACTGTGCCTGACCACCGTCGCGGTGGGGAGGGACCACCAGGCGGCGAGCGACGCTGTTTGCCGCCGCGCTGCCATAATCCCGACGTACCAGGTGTAAACACAGGTCGATTCCCGCCGCGCTACCGGCAGAAGTAAGCACGCTGCCGTTATCAATATACAGTACGTCTGGCGTAACCTGGATGTTCGGATAGCGCTGCTGGAGCAGATCGGTATAGCGCCAGTGGGTCGTGGCCCGCTGGTTGTCCAGCAGGCCCGCGGCGGCCAGAACAAACACGCCAGAGCAGATAGTCAAAAGCCTGGCACCGCGATTGTGCGCCGCAATCAGAGCCGCACACAGATCTGGTGGAACGGGCGCGTCGGCTCCACGCCAGCCGGGTATAATGATTGTTCCGGCTTGCTCCAGCAGCTCAAGGCCTCCATCTACCGCAAAGCGTATGCCTCCGGTCGCCCTTAATTCACCTTGTTCGATACCCGCGACGGCAAAGCGATACCAGTCGTCGCCCATTTCCGGGCGGGCCAGCCCGAAAATCTCCACCGCAACCCCAAACTCAAAAGTACAGAGGCCGTCATAGGCCAGGGCAACAACCAGCGTGTTGGTCATGAAACGTTCCGCAGTAAATTTGGCATGATGTTCACGCTATATGGCATTCCTGCCACCTGTCAACAAGGCAGCGGAGCACTATAGTGTTGGCACACCTACTGAGGAGCGCCCATGAGCTACGTAACAGAATACACACCCGCCGCACCAGAAATCGCCGCCGCCCATTTTTTGCAGCGTCTGACTCTGGAAACCGACTGTGACGATGTGCACAGCTCAATGAAAGAAGGGGATATGGATTTCGTGCTTTTGCATGTTGTGGGCACGCCAGAGGCGTTTAACCGCCGCCATATCCCCGGCGCGCTGCATCTGCGGCACCGGGATATGACCGTGGAGCGCATGGCCGAGTGGCCGGCCGATACGCTGTTCGTGGTCTACTGCGCTGGCCCACACTGCAACGGTGCCGACCGGGCAGCCCTCAAGCTGGCGCGCATGGGACGCCCGGTCAAAATCATGATCGGCGGTATTACCGGCTGGGCCGACGAGGGGTTTGAATTTGCGTGATGGGTTTAAAGGTGCAGAATACGCGGAGTTAACAGCAAGAAAAGCCCTCAGTAACAGATGTACCGAGGGTTGCAGAGTGCAGGACTACCAATGCGAATAAACACTAAGGCTAACTTCAGAGGAACAGCTTTGAAGTTAACGTAATGTTAATTATATGTCTATATGTTTGTAAAAATAAGAGGTTTGCAATGTCACTCTATAGCGAAACAAAAGCACAGTTCATTCACGGTTTGCACAACCTGAGCGCCATTCTTGAACAAAGTGCGGCCTGGTCGAAAGAGCACGTCAACGGTGAAGCAGCCCTGCTGGAAATGAAACTGGCGGACGATATGTTCCCGCTGGCCCGCCAGGTGCAGGTGACCTGTGATATGGCTAAACGGGCCGTGGCTCGCCTGGCCGGTGTCGAAGCTCCGGTTATGGAAGACACAGAAACAACTGTCGATCAGCTACGGGCCCGTATCGCAACAACAATTGCGTGGATGGAAAGCGTGCAGGATGTTCAGCTGGAAGGGGATGACGAAAGGCCGATTCTGGTTAAAGCTCGCGAACATGAGCTGCATTTCACAGCCCAAAGCTTCGTGTTCAAATTCGCAGTGCCAAACTTCTATTTCCACTTCACGACCGCCTACGACATTCTTCGCCACGCGGGTGTCCCGCTCGGTAAGCGCCATTTTCTGGGTAAGATTAACTAGTTCTGTCCATGGGGAGGTCGAACAGGCGCGGCCTCATTCGAAAAAAAAGGCGGAAAGCAAAATGCTTCCCGCCTTAAGTTACAGACAGCCCCTTGCGTAGGTCGGATAAGCGCAGCGTCATCCGACACAACCAGCGTTAATGGTGGATGGCGTTTAAGCTTATCCACCTTACAAACGCTGGTTGTTCCTCTTTATCATCGCCCGGCGTAAAGCAGTTTTCAGTTATTTAGCATCTGGCAGCGCGTAGGCAATAATGTAATCGCCGCGGTCAGGAGACTGACGCGCCCCGCCTGCGTTAATCACGATGTACTGCTTGCCGGTTTTCGGTGACACGTAGGTCATCGGGCCGGACTGGCTGCCGACCGGCAGGCGAGATTTCCAGATCTCTTTGCCGTTGGCGGTATCAAACGCGCGCAGATAGAAGTCCTGAGTACCCGCGAAGAACAGCAGGCCTGACTGCGTGGAGAGCGATGCGCCCAGCGTCGGCATACCGATTGGGATAGGCATGTGCATGCGAATACCCAGCGGGCCGGTATCCTGCACGGTGCCCACCGGCACCTGCCAGACGACTTTCCCGGACTTCAGATCCACCGCCGACATCGTGCCGAACGGAGGCTTCTGGCAGGGAATGCCCAGCGGCGACAGGAAACGCTCGCGCATTGCGCCGTATGGCGTTCCGTCCATCGGTACAATACCCATCTCAATGCCGCTGGCGTCTTTCGCCACGTTCGCACGCGGCACCATATAGTTCGCAAGGCCCAGACGCATATCGTTGACGAACATCAGGCTGTTGTTCGGATCAACCGAGACGCTGCCCCAGTTCATGCCGCCCAGCGAGCCTGGGTATTGCAAAGAGCGATCCAGCCCCGGCGGGGTGAAGACGCCCTGATGACGCATGCCTTTGAACTCGATGCGGCAGATCAGCAGGTCGATCGGCGTCGCGCCCCACATATCCGATTCGGTCAGCGTTTCGTTGCCAATCATCGGCATGCCGACAGAATACGGCTGGGTTTTCGAATAGCGCTCGCCTTCCACGTTACCCTGCGGAACAGGACGCTCTTCCACCTTCGCGACAGGCTCCCCGGTCTCGCGGTTGAGCATGAAAATCATGCCCTGCTTGGAGGTCTGCACGATAACCGGCGTAGTGCCGCCTTTGCCGTTCGGCAGGTCGTACAGCAGCGGCTGAGACGGCAGGTCGAAGTCCCACAGATCGTGGTGGGTAGTCTGGAAATGCCAGCGAACTTTCCCGCTGGTGGCATCCACCGCCACAATGGAAGAGCTGTATTTATCATCTTCCGGGGTACGCGTGCCGCCAAAGAAGTCAGGCGTGGCGTTACCGGTAGGCAGATAGACAAGGTTCAGCTTCGCGTCGTAGGACATCGCGGACCAGACGTTCGGCGTGCCGCGAGTATAGGTCTGGCCTTCAGGCGGTACGCCGGTAATGTTCGGATTACCCGGATCCCAGGCCCATGCCAGTTTACCGGTATGGACGTCATAAGCACGTACCACGCCCGGAGGCTCGCCGGTAGAGAAGTTATCCGCTACGCGACCCCCAACGATAACCACGTTCCCCGCGACGAGCGGCGTAGAGGTTTGCTGGTAGTAGCCCGGTTTTACTTCGCCCATGCCAACCTTCAGATCCACGGTGCCGTGGTCGCCAAAGTCTTCGCACAGCTTGCCGTTATCGGCGTTGATCGCCAGCAGGCGAGCATCGGTGGTTGGCAGGAACAGGCGACGAGGGCAGGCGGCTGGCTGTGCCGGTTCTGCAAGCGTGGCGGCGGCCTTTTGCGTGGTTTCTTCGAAGTAGCCTAAGCCACGGCAGCGCTGCCAGTTTGGCGCGGTCGCCTTGCTGTCAAAGCGCCATTTTTCTTTGCCGGAGTCCACGTCCAGCGCCAGCACTTTGCTGTACGGCGTACAGACGAACAGCGTGTCGCCTACCTGAAGCGGGGTGTTCTGGTCTTCCGCGCCGGAGCCGTTGCTCTGCGGAATGTCGCCAGTGTGCGCGGTCCACGCCACTTTCAGTTCAGAAACGTTACCTTTGTTAATCTGGTCGAGCGCCGCAAAGCGGTCGCCGTGGGTGGTATTACCCCAGTGCTTCCAGTCCTTTTGGGCTTCGCCAGGGGTGACAGGTTTCACCGGCACATCTTCTGTTGCCGCGACCTGAACCTGAGGCACAAACATCCAGCCAGCGCTCACCAGCATACAAACGGCAAGCGCGGCGGCAATCCCGTAGGCGGGCGCTTTTTTTACCGTAGCCGCACCGTTAGCGGCACGCAGGATTGGCCAGGCGAGAGCCGACAGGAACGCCAGCACCGCGAAGGTAAACAGGCGTGAAAACAGCGGCCAGAAATCCATACCGGCGTCGCTGATGGCCCAGAAAATGGTGCAGATAAAGGCCAGCGCGTAGAGTGCGAGGCCCGCAGTCTTTTTCCTGAAAATTAAAACGGCGGAAACGAGCATCACGATGCCCATCAGCAGGAAATACCAGCTGCCGCCCAGCGAGACTAAATAAGCCCCGCCAATGCCGATGGCGAGGCCAATGAGTGCCATCAGACCGCCAAGTAACCACAGCAGCCCTGATGCCAGGCCGCGCGGAGGGGAATTACTTACCATATCGTTCTCCTGTCAGAACAGTGTCCTTGTACTGCACGTGCGAAAGCGTCTCCGAAGCCGGAGAACGCAAAAGTGTACCGATTGGGGTAAACATGAACGCATCTGGTCGCGGTGGGTGCCTGGTCAGGCGATTATTACGAACCAAATGGTGAATGCTGCGGCTATCATAATCCTCACTTATGATATTGCAAAGTTGTTAACGAGAAATTTCGCATTTATTGCGAACAGGGGGCGTTACACCCCCTGCTGTCGGTCGGAGAGGCGCCAGCGTTAAGCGATACGGCTGCTTTTTACCTGCGCGGCAAGACTGATTTTGACGGGGACGGACTTAGAGGTTGGCGTGCCCGTACCGTCACCGACGCTGTCCAGAGGAACCAGCGGGTTCGTTTCAGGGTAGTACGCCGCCAGGTTGCCGCGCGGGATGGCGTACGGCACGATCTTAAAGCCGCTGACCTTACGGAGAATGCCATCGTTCCAGACCGTTTCAATATCCACCAGATCGCCATCTTTTAAGCCAAGGGCTGCCAGATCTTCCGGGTTAATGAACAGCACTTCGCGCTGGCCGTAAACCCCGCGATAGCGGTCGTCCAGCCCGTAGATTGTGGTGTTGTACTGGTCATGTGAACGTAATGTTTGCAGCACAAACGGGGCGTCCAGCTCGCCAGACAGGGAATCGGGCAGCGGGGCGGCGCTGAATTCTGCTTTACCGCTCGGCGTGGCGAAGCGCAGCTCTGCCGCCGCGTTCCCCAGATAGAAACCTCCGGGAATATCGCACTGCTGATTGAAATTCGCGAAGCCGGGAAGGGTGGCGGCAATATGGTCGCGGATCAGGTTGTAATCGGCGGAAAGAGCCAGCCAGTCGAGTTTTTCCTTACCCAATACCGCATCCGCAATTCCCGCCACAATTGCCGTTTCCGAACGCTGAGTGCTGGCAATCGGGTTGCCGATACCTTCAGAGGCGTGAACCATGCTGAAGGAGTCCTCAACGGTGACAAACTGCCTCCCCGTCGCCTGCACGTCGGCCTCGGTACGCCCCAGGGTTGGCAGGATCAGAGCGTCTTTTCCCGGAACCAGGTGGCTGCGGTTGAGCTTGGTGCTGATGTGCACCGTCAGGCCGCAGCGGCGCAGCGCCTCTTCGGTACGCGGGCTGTCCGGCGCGGCGGCGGCCAGGTTGCCCCCCAGCGCAATAAGCACCTTTACTTCGTCACGCAGCATGGCCGCGAGCGCCTGCACGGTGTTGTGGCCCGCAGCGCGAGGAGGCTCAAAACCGAAATGTTCGGCCAGGCTATCCAGCAGGGCGGCAGAAGGCTTCTCGTCGATACCCATGGTGCGGTTGCCCTGCACGTTACTGTGGCCGCGAACCGGACAAAGGCCCGCGCCCGGCTTGCCGAGGTGGCCGCCCAGCAGCTGCAGGTTAACGATCTCGCGGACCGTATTCAGCGAATGTTTATGCTGGGTGATGCCCATCGCCCAGGTGCAAATCACCCGGTCGGCCTGCTGCCAGATGGCGGCGGCGTCGCGCAGCTGCTGCTCGCTTAATCCAGACTGACGAACGATGTGCTGCCAGCTGGTGCCGTCGATTTCCGCAAACCAGGCCTCCGCGCCGTGGGTGTGCTCCGCGAGGAACTGCTCGTCGAACACGTCACGCTGGCCGCCGCGCCAGCTTTCCAGCAGCGCTTTCGCCATTCCGCGCACGGCGGCCATATCGCCACCGAGATTCGGCTGGTAGTAGCTGGTGCTGATGGACCCGGCCATCGGCGTCACGACTTCGAGCGGCTTCTGTGGATCGGCAAAACGCTCAAGCCCGCGTTCGCGCAGCGTATTAAAGGTGACAATCTGCGCGCCGTTTTCCGCCGCGTGGCGCAGGCTGTGCAGCATGCGCGGGTGGTTTGTCCCCGGATTCTGGCCGAAGACGAAAATGGCGTTCGCCTTCTCAAAATCGTTCAGGTGGATGGTTCCCTTGCCGACGCCGATGCTGCGCTTCAGGCCGCTGCCGCTGGCCTCGTGGCACATATTCGAGCAGTCCGGGAAGTTGTTGGTGCCGACCATGCGGCCAAACAGCTGATAAAGATAAGAGGCTTCGTTGCTGGCGCGGCCGGAGGTGTACAGCTCCAACTGGTCAGGGTTGTCCATCTGGCGGATATGCGTAGAAATCAGCGTAAAGGCGTCGTCCCAGCTGACAGGCTCGTAATGATCAGTCCGCGCGTTGTAGCGCAAAGGTTCGGTCAGTCGTCCCTGATATTCCAGGAAGTAGTCGCTCTGCTGATAAAGCTTGCTGACGCTGTGCGCGGCAAAAAATTGCGCGTCGATAAAGCGGCGCGTGGCTTCCCAGGTGACTGCTTTGGCACCGTTTTCACAGAAGCTGAAGGTACTTTTGTTATCGTCTCCCCAGGCGCAGCCGGGGCAGTCAAAGCCTTTGGCTTTGTTCATGCGCATCAAGTTGCGCAAATTTTTCAGGGCGTGCCTGCTGTCGAGAACGAAGCGGGTAGTGGCTTCAAGGGATCCCCAGCCGCCGGCTGCGGCAGAATAGGGCTTTATGGCAGGTTTAAATTTCATCGGTGTCTGTCTTGTTGCGCAAATAATTACAGCAAGTTTACTCCTGTTTAACAAAATAGTGCGGGCAAAAAGCGCCGTTCAGGGTAATGCCGTTAGTTTTAGAGCGTGATACCCGGGGCGACCACCGGGTTTGGCGTCCCTCCGGGAACCAAATCCCGGCGTTTCCCCTAATTCATTGGCTTAAGTGAATGGTGTTACCACTCAGGGCGTTTGTTAAGCTCACCATACTTGCTACCATGGCCCGGCCTCGCCACCTGCACCCTACAAAGGATCCTGAAATGAAACACGTTTTACCTCTTTCTCTGCTCGCTATTTTTCTAGCCAGCGCCCCAGCCTGGGCCGCGACCTCTTCCCTGGATGCACAGCTTGCCGCGCTGGAAAAAAGTGCCGATGGCCGTCTTGGCGTCACGCTTATTGATACCGCCACGGGCAAGCGCTACAGCTATCGTGGAAATGAACGCTTTCCGATGACCAGCACCTTTAAAGTGCTGGCCGCAGCGGCAGTGCTCAAGAAAAGCGAACGGCAGCCGGACCTGCTGGATAAAAATGTTACCTGGCAGCAAAGCGACCTGGTGAGCTGGTCCCCGGTGACGGAGAAGCACGTCGGGAAAGGCATGAAAATGACGGATATCGCGGCAGCCGCAATTGAATGGAGCGATAACACTGCGGGGAATATCCTGCTTAAAGAAATTGGCGGGCCGTCGGGCATTGCGCAGCTTGCCGCATCTTTAGGGGACGATAAAACCCATCTCGACCGCTGGGAGCCGGAGCTGAACACCGCCATTCCAGGCGACGAGCGTGATACCACCACGCCGGACGCAATGGCCGCCAACCTGCAAAAGCTGGTGCTGGGCAATGCCCTTAAAGCAGAGCAAAAGCAGCTGCTGCAGAACTGGATGAAACAGAACCAGACGGGCGCGAAAAGTATCCGCGCGGGCACGCCGGAAGGCTGGGTGGTGGGGGATAAAACCGGCGCCGGGGATTACGGCACCACCAACGACGTGGCGGTGATCTGGCCGCCGCAAAAAGCTCCGCAGGTGCTGACCGTCTATTTCACCCAGCATAAGCAGGATGCTGAAGCGCGCCGCGACGTGCTGGCGAAGGCGGCGTCAATCGTTCTGCAGGGGAAATAAGCGGCATTTGTAGATAATTTGTTACGCAGCCCACACTTCTGAGCCATGTCCGTAATGCTTTGCTTTTGCAGGCCGATATCGACTTCACGATACCTTACCTACAAGAGACTCCAGGGACATGGCTACAAAAACAATCTCCTCGCAGGATTCAGTCTACTTCTGGCATCACATCCGCCTCGTTCCGCTGTTCAGCGCCATTCTCGGCGGTATTTTAGTGCTGTTTGCGCTGTGTATCGCGCTGGCGAGCTACTTTCTGATCCAGAGCAATAATGCCCTTCAGGACGTTACCGAAGAGATTCAGGTCAGAACGGGGATCTCGAATAGCTCAAACCACCTGCGCACGGCGCGCCTGAATATCATTCACGCTGGTTCCGCCGTCCGCGTGGGCGAAATGGAAGACAACAAGCGCAATATCGCCGAAGCCGAAAAACGCATTAAACAGGCTCAGGATGGCTTCAGCGCCTACATGAATCGACGCGTAAAAACGCCCGCAGATGAAGCGCTGGATGCGGATTTAAACGGGCGCTTTACCGCCTACGTCACTCAGGGACTTCAGCCGATGATCAAATATGCCAAAAACGGCATGTTTGAGGCGATCATTAAGCATGAAACGGAAACGGCCCGCCAGCTGGATGCGGACTATAACTCCGTGCTGCTGAAAGCGATTGCCATCCGTACCGAAAGGGCAAACGCGCTGGGCCAGCAGGCCCATGCCCGCACGCGGCTGAGCATGATTGTTATGGCGGGAGCCTTCGGGGTTGCGCTGTTTATGACCATTTTCACCTTCGTGATGCTGCGTCGGGTGGTCATTGGGCCATTACAGCAGGCCGCCGTGCGCATCGAAAGCATCGCCGCAGGTGATTTAACCCTGCCGCCGCAGCCGAGCGGGCGCAGCGAAATCGGCAGGCTCAGCCAGCACCTGCAGGATATGCAGGCGTCGCTGGTAAAAACGGTGGGAACCGTGCGCGAAGGGGCCGAGGCGATTTATCAGGGCACCAGTGAGATCAGCGCCGGCAACACCGATCTCTCTTCGCGTACCGAAGAGCAGGCGGCAGCCCTGGAGCAGACGGCGGCCAGCATGGAGCAGCTGACCGCGACGGTGAAGCAAAACGCCGATAACGCCCATCACGCCAGCAGGCTGGCGGAAGATGCCTCCCATAAGGCAAGCGACGG
This sequence comes from Dryocola clanedunensis, assembly GCF_038405435.1. GTDB lineage: Bacteria > Pseudomonadota > Gammaproteobacteria > Enterobacterales > Enterobacteriaceae > Dryocola > Dryocola clanedunensis_A. The sequence goes on from NZ_JBBYHZ010000002.1 coordinate 326,997, forward strand.
AGGACGTATGGTTTCCGGCGTGGTGACGACCATGAACAATATCTCCAGCAGCTCGAAGAAGATCTCCGAGATCACCGCGGTCATCAACAGCATTGCCTTCCAGACCAATATTCTGGCGCTTAACGCGGCGGTTGAGGCGGCGCGCGCCGGGGAGCAGGGTAGAGGCTTTGCGGTTGTCGCCAGCGAAGTGCGCACCCTGGCCCAGCGCAGCGCGCAGGCCGCGAAAGAGATCGAAGGGCTGATTGGCGAGTCGGTGACTTTAATCGATGCCGGTTCCCGCCAGGTTATGCAGGCGGGCGACACCATGAACGGCCTGGTGGAGGCGGTGCGCCGCGTTACCGACATCATGCTGGAAATTGCCGCCGCGTCCGACGAGCAGAGCCGGGGAATTGTGCAGGTGGGGCAGGCCATCAACGAAATGGATAACGTCACCCAGCAGAACGCCTCGCTGGTAGAAGAGGCCTCGGCGGCGGCGGTTTCGCTGGAAGAGCAGGCCGCCCGCCTGACCGCAGCGGTAGGGATTTTCCGTCTGAACGCGCAGTCGTCCCACAAAGTTGCAAAACCAGAGGGTAAAATCGCCAGGCTAAAAGCCGTGAAGGCGGTGGAAAACGATGACAACTGGGCTACGTTTTAATCGTCTCTTCTGAATAATAAAGAAAAAGCGCCGGATGCCGATGACTCTATTACCGTCGGCGTCCGGTTGCCGCCCAAACCACAGGAACACGCCGCGTGAGCATGATTCAGAATCTGATTAAAAAGGCCTTCGGGACGGTAAACGTCAACGAGGCGGTCAGCTTTTTAGCCAGCGCGTGCAACCGGATGAAGAACAGCAGCAGAGCCGAAATCCTCCATGAAATTGAGCAGGCGCTGACCGGCGTTAATCTGCAGCGCGTGCCGGGCCAGGATGCGGCTTTGGCCGCACGCCTTAAGGCGGCGGAGGCGGAGGTAGTACATCTGCGGGCCGAGCTGGCGAACGTGCGGCTAAAAGTGCAGCCCCAGACGGAGGTTCAACGGCTAAGCGCCCGCCTTAACCTGCTGCAAAAGAGCCTGGACGGCGAGCGCGAGCACCACTACCGGGAGCAGGCTTTACTGCGGGAGACGATGCAGCGCCAGCTGGACGATTTGCACCGCACAATGCAGCGGGACATAAAGAGCCAGAGAGAGCTTCGCGAAGAGCTGGTGAAAAATGGTGATGCGCTGGTGGACGCGGTTCAGGCCTGTCAGACCTATATCAACGTGCTGAAAACCGATCTCAGCGAAGCCCGCGCCCTGGCCGAAGGGTACAACAGCGAAATCCGCGCGCAGATACAGATTAATCTAACTCTTCAGTCCTCTCTGGACGAACTGCTGAAAACAACGCAAAATCAGGGCTTCGCAAAAGAAAGCGCGCCGGGCGAACGTCCACAGAGCATCGGGTCGAAAAACTTTACGCGTTGGATTGCAGAAAAATAACCTACTCCCGCAGGATACTAAGCAATGAGTTACCGTTTTACCCTCACCGCCCTGGCGGTTTTTTCACTTTTGGGCTGTGCGAAACCCGTAACCGGCGAACCCGCGGCTGACTTCACCACCGGCCCGACGCTCGTCACCGTGGAACATGCATGGACCCGCGTTGACGATGGTACAACGGTAGTGGTTACCGTTGACGGTAAGGATGCCGCCGCGCTGAAAGTCGGCGAAAGCGTGGCGCTTCGTCTGCCCGAGGGAACCTACCAGATTGGCGGCTACGCAAGATCGCTGATTGGTAAAGTCAGCGTTGATTCCGTCAAGCTCACCACCAGCGTGAAGGGCGAGAAGGCCGTGGAGTATGCGGTCACCAAAAACAAAGCGGGCTTTAAAGAAGTCTCCCCGGACGAAATCAATAAACCTGAGGACAAGCCGGAAGCCTGACGGATTAAATTTTTGCGTTAGTGTGATGTTTTTCAGTGTCAATAATATTGCCTGAAAAATGTTCGCCAGAAAACAGGGATGGGACAGCGTAATTTACAACTTAGTTAATGGGTAATGCCATCCTGTAGGGTGGCATTATGATGTTACAACAGAAACTGTTCAGTGATGTTTTGTTACAGAAATATAACCACCTTGCTGCCATCTTCCTGAATAACAGTTTCATAGGCTGGCCATATATCGAAAAAAGGATAGGTAAGATCTGTATCACCGCACCGAACATTATATGTTAGCTGTTGTACTCTACGTCGTTTTGCCCTAATTGTAGGTAGTGCGTCCAAAAATCCCAGCATCTTATCGATGGTAATTTCACCATGATAAAAATGATCGCTATCATGCTTTATCAGTCTGCGTTTGCCATTCTTTAACTCTGTTGTTTGGCCCGGCAGGCGATCAATGAAGCTATAAAACGCCGTTTTGTCGACAACATAGCAACCATCCTGATGATAAACATCGCCTAACACCGAGGTCGTGATAATCATTTTATGAAAACCTTTCGGCTGCCATTTTTCTGGCAAATTTAAGGCCTTGCGTATCAGTTCAGGACGGGCTGAGTAATAATCTGCATAACGCGTTACTTGCTTCATCCAAGAGGCATTTTTGCGTAGCCCTGCGCCATCACCAAGGATATTTACCAGCGTCTGGTAATAGCGATTAAAATGCAACGGATGACCGTTAGATTTGAGCTCGATAAAAAATAGATGGTCATCAATTGCCATCGCGCAGTCGCAATCAAAATCCTTTCTTACTGGAAGTGGAGCCGCACAAATTCGTGCTGCTCTGACCCGCTTAACAAACTCCCGCTCGTGACATTTTCCTTTATCATCAAGCGGGATTTTTTTCGAGCTAAATAGTGATAGTAATGAGCGCGTCGTGCTACTCATCGAAACGATGGAAGGCATCAGGCAAAGTCCCTCGTCGCAGGGGAGTAGTGGGCAGTCATTTATATCTAGCGCTCTGTCATCAAAGGTAAAATAATCGGTGACTAATTTTGCTGCCGTCCAGGAAATCCCGCCTTCTGCAAACAGGCGTATCCATTCATCGCGGGTCCGGTAAATAACCCAGTCTTTTAGCCGCAGACCACCGGGTGTTCGTCGTTTAAAGCGTGCTTCCATTTCTTGTTTAGCTAACGCTACTAACATTTCATATGCGTGGATCCAAGCGTAAATCATTACGCCGCCATATTCTATATATAAATCCTCCGGCGACATATTCTCCATTTCGCAAAAGAAGACGATAGAAAAAAAATCATTTTCGCTGATCCAATCGGGTATTACCGGCTTAAGTTTGGTAACGAAATCAGGATTTTTTTCCAGCAAGTTTTTAGTTTCATTGTACACATTTACACCGCGCATAGTAAAGCGAGAACGGGCTACCTCATAGGATTTGTAAGCGCAGTTTTCGTCGACGTGCAGTGAAACATTCTGTGGGTCAGTGAGGTTTATTTTTGCCTGGCAAAAACGAAACAGATCGCTAATACGATTAAGTGAGTCAAAGTCATCCCATTCTTTTATCCAGTTTCCGGTTGTCATCACTGCCTGTTCGGAACATTGATATTCAAGGTTGAGCGAATATTTATGCCGTAATTTATTGAAAATATGCCCTGTATAGGAGCAGATCTGGTCGAAAATCATATCGATAGATTTCATGTCTTCCGGGGTAACGTCTTCCGAAAGAGGTAATTTGTCAATCTGAAATGTCACTGGAAAAATGGATGTCAGCCTTGCGCTTGGGATATTCTTAACAATAGACGATGTTATGCTTAGACTTATTTCAGAAAAGATCAAAAATGCGTTGAGTTTTGTTTCACTTCCTGTGGCTTTATCAAGCCTGTTATTCATGATCCTTATGCGACGGAAAAAATTGTTATAAGCCTGATGAATGGTCTGACATTCACACTCTGTTTGTAGAATTTTGTCTCTGTGGTCAGGAAAACGCTTTAACAACTGATAAACACATCGACCAAAATAATGAGAGTAATCTTCTGCTGACTGTTGCGAGTAACGTTGGTAATAGAGTGCGGAGATTTTAAGCACGTTTAGGGCAGATTCAAAATCAATTTCGTTAATCCAGCGATCATAAAACGCAACAAACTGTTCACCGTTTTGCGCAAGTTTTTTTATGCTCCGCGTATCGTAATAAACCATTTCACCGTTCCCTTAGTCACAAATCTCCATACTATTTTATTAAAATATGCTCAATATTTCCTACTGCAAAGCTTTATTTTAAGGTTGGTTGGGGTCAGCTTCGCTGATTGGGCTATCAATGATATAGATGGTATTGCGACTTACTGCCGAGGGTGGTTCGTGTAGGAGGTGCGTAAGGAACGAGAAAGTTGTTTACGGTGATTATTAGTACACTGATAGCCTCTGCTTACTATCCGAACCCTTCCTTTCAGCACCATCTGATACCCAGCCCGACCGTGCCGATATATGATGCATACTGGTTTTTTGACACGGAGGGGTTATGTTGACGACAACTTTCCCGGCCTTACAGGCAACAACCATCGGGGCGATTAACACCCTGGGGCAGTGGCTGGCCCGCAATGATTTTGCTGAATCTCCCCAGGCGGACGACGCCGATCTCATCGTGCTGGCGGGTAACGCCGTGATCCCAACCATCGATGCCGCATGCCAGCTTGCGGCGGCCAGCGAACTGCCTTTGCTGATTACAGGCGGCATTGGCCATTCAACCACGTTTCTGTACGGTGCTATTGCCGTCCATCCACGCTATAACACCATCCCGACCACCGGACGTGCGGAGGCGGCGATCATCAAAGACATCGCCACGGAGTTCTGGAAAATCCCCGCCGAGCGCATCATTACCGAAGAGAAGTCCACCAACTGCGGCGAGAACGCGAGCTTCACGAAAAAACGCCTTGCAGAGCAGGGAATGGCGCCCGCGCGAGTCATCGTAATTCAGGATCCCACCATGCAGCGCCGCACCCTGGCAACGTTTGAACGCGCCTGGCAGGGGGAAAGCCAGCAGCCCGAGTGGCGAAGCTGGCCGGGCATCGTGCCTTTGATGGTTGCCGACGAGCGCAGCAGCCAGTTTTCCCCTCCGCAGAAAGGGCTGTGGCCCGTAGCCCGCTACATCTCGTTAATTCTGGGGGAAATCCCGCGAATTCGTGACGACCTGCAGGGATACGGACCGCAGGGCCGCGATTATATCGTCCACGTTGAGATCCCCGCGCAGGTGATGAATGCCTGGCAGCTGCTGCAAAATGACAGCGCGCTGGCGCGCTTAATCGGCGAGCGGGGCCTGTAATTATTTTCTCCCCCGCACAGGACTGTCTCTTATATAGATCTTTGAGTCAGTTACTGGCGAGATCGAGAAGATTCCGTTCACTTTGCGTCAGGTGGCATATGTTGCTGCCGAACCGGTGAACGTCCCACCTCCGATGTCGCTGTAGGTTTTAAAGCGATGCTATTTCTGATGCGATAGTTAACTCAAAGCGACACCCTGTTCCCGGCTTAAATCGCTCCGGTTTTTGCCCTTCAGGCAGGGTCACGTGGTCGGGAACCACGTGAGAGAGCGATCGTCGGGAACGAATCGCGAACGACCCTGCATGTTGGGTAAAAACCGGAGTTTACCGCTTCAGCGGCGATTTATTTGCCGGGCGCCGGGGTCGTCAGGGGGATGGCGTAATCCCCATGACACGTTCACCGTTCGCAACGGTAGCAGAGATAGCCAGACGTACGGGTGAACGGAATGCCAGCAGGTTAACAGATCCCACCCTGGCGCATGACCGGGAAGAGTTGTGGCTAAGAGACTGCACTCAGGGGGAGACCGCCTTCAGCCGTCATAATTATGTCATCTGACTGTTTTATAACTCCGTGACACCAAAACCACGGATCCGTAAAACAATGAAATTAAAACCCCTTGCGCTGCTGGCTCTTTCTCTTTTCCCTCTGTTAAGCCAGGCCGCTGAGCCTTTGGTTAATCGTTACGTTGTCACCTTTCCGCAGGGTGACCGCGTTGCCTATACCGGCACGTACGCCAGCCAGTTTCCCGACGGCCTGCCGGTGGGCGTAGGCTCCGGACTACAGTTTCTGCGTAAAGAAGGGAACGATCTGATTTTCGCCACGGTGACCGATCGCGGTCCAAATGCCGACTCGCCGAAGGCGGGCAAAAAAGATTCTAAAATTTTTGCCAGTCCGAAGTTTACGCCGCTGCTGATGACCCTCCGCGTGGGCGATGGCAAAGCGCTGGCGACCGACGCCCACCCGCTGCATGACGACCAGGGACCAGTAAGCGGCCTGCCGCTGCCGGAAGGGCTGATTGGCGCAACCAACGAAGTTGCTCTGGATGATAAATTGATGCAGCTGGCGAGTGACAAACGCGGGCTGGACACCGAAGGCATCACGCCGGACGGCAAGGGCGGATACTGGCTGTGCGATGAATACGGCCCGTTTATCGTCAATATTGACGCCAGCGGTAAAATCCTCAAAAAGTACGGCCCGCAGGCGGAACAGGGCGAGCAGGGCGTGGCCGGGGGCCTGCCGAATATCATCAAATGGCGACAGGCCAACCGTGGGTTTGAAGGGATAACGCGGATGCCGGACGGGCGCATTATCGCCGCCGTGCAAAGCACGCTGGATATCGACGGCAAAAGTAAAAACAGCGCGCTGTTTACCCGCCTGGTCAGCATCGACCCTGCTACCGGCAAAACGGCGATGTACGGCTACCCAATCGATGCCGACGTTTACAAGAAGGCCAAAGATGCCAAAATTGGCGACATCGTGGCGCTGGACGACCACCGCATTCTGCTGCTTGAGCAGGGCGGCGATAAAAACAAAGTCATGCGCAATCTGGTCTACGTTGTCGATCTTTCCCAGGCTACGGACCTGAGCGGGTTCGATAAAGAGCAGGCGCCAGAGTTTAACGATGCGCAGCAGCTTAAGTCGCGCGGCATCAGGCTGGCGGAAAAGAAAGAGGTGCTGGATCTGCGCAAGCTTGGCTGGCAGCAGGAAAAAGCCGAGGGCATGACGCTTATCGATAGCCAGACTATTGCGGTCATCAACGATAACGACTTTGGCCTGCAGCCGGTGCTGGATAACCCGGACGACTATGAGGTGGACGGCAAAGGGCACCTGACCCGCGACGGCAAAACGGTGGAGACTAAAATCGGCCTGAAGCCGCTGGAGAAGCCGCAGTCGCTCAATGAGCTGTGGGTAATTAAGCTGCCGGAAAGTCTGAAGTAACGTTATTCCTGTTCGCCCTCTTCCAGTCCGGCAGAGGGCGCACAACCCCAGCTTTATCTCCTGCCGCTGCTGCCAAAATAAGCAAAAAACGCTCAAAATGAATAACAAGATAGACTTTTGTTATTTGCCGCCCGCGCCCGCCTGTGTTGATATTAATATTCAAAATAATAATCACACTATCCATTTGGCAAACTAATAAAGGCAACGCTATGTCTACAGGGAAAACGCTTCTCGGGCTGCTGATCGCCGCTCTTTCCACCGTCGGTGCCGCGTATGCCGCGCCTGCCAGCACGCTGATTTACTGCTCCGAAGCCTCGCCGGAATCTTTTAACCCGCAGATCGCCAGCTCCGGGCCGACCTTTGTCGCCAGCTCGCAGACGTTGTATAACCGCCTGATTACCTTCCGTCCGAGCGATAATATGCCCGTGCCGTCGCTGGCAACGGAGTGGAAAATCAGCCCGGACGGCAGGACCTACACCTTCACGCTGCGCAAAGGCGTGAAGTTCACCAGCAACAAATACTTTAAGCCGACGCGTGACTTTAATGCCGATGACGTTATTTTCTCGGTGATGCGCCAGAAAGATGCGAACCACCCTTATCACAAGGTTTCGCAGGCGAACTACGAATACTTCAACGACGTCGGGCTGGACAAGCTCATCACCGACGTGAAAAAAATCGACGACTATCACGTGCAGTTTACGCTGAGCGAGCCGAATGCGGCGTTCCTTGCAGACTGGGGCATGGACTTTGCTTCAATTCTGTCCGCGGAATATGCGGATGCGATGATGAAAAAGGGCACCCCTGAACTGGTGGATACCCAGCCCATCGGCACCGGGCCGTACGCGCTACAGGAATATAAGGTGGACTCCCTGATCCGCTACGTCGCGAACCCGAACTACTGGGGCGGCGAAGTGCCGACTAAACACCTGATCTTCTCGATTACGCCAAACGTGCAGACTCGCCTGGCGAAGCTGCAGAAGAACGAGTGTCAGATTATCCCCGCGCCGAGCCCGGTTCAGTTCGATGCTATCAAAGCTAATAAAGACCTTGCGCTGCACTCCATTGACGGTCTGAACGTGGGCTACCTGGCATTCAACACGACTAAAAAACCGTTTGATAACGTGCTGGTTCGCCAGGCGCTTAACTACGCGGTGGATAAAAAAGCCATCGTTAACGCCGTGTTCATGGGCTCCGGCTCCGTTGCAAATTCGCCAATTCCGCCGACCATGATGGGCTACAACAAAGACCTCAAGGATTACAGCTACGATCCTGAAAAAGCGAAGGCGCTGCTGAAGCAGGCCGGGCTTGAGAAGGGGTTTGAAACCGATCTGTGGTCAATGCCGGTGCAGCGCCCGTATAACCCGAACTCCCGCCGCATCGCGGAGATGATTCAGGCGGACTGGGCGAAGGTGGGCGTAAACGCCAAAATCGTCACCTTTGAGTGGGGCGAATACCTCTCCGGCATGCGCAAAGGGGAAGACTCTTCGGCGCTGTTCGGCTGGATGTCCGACAACGGCGACCCGGATAACTTCGCCGATACGCTGTTAGGCTGCGGCAGCATCGAGAGCGGCTCGAACGTCGCCCGCTGGTGCGATAAGGGCTACGACGCGCTGATCCAGAAGGCGAAGCTGACCAGCGACCCGGCTGCCCGTGCGAAGCTCTACGAGCAGGCGCAGGAGATTTTCTATCAGCAGGCGCCGTGGATCCCGCTGGCCAACGGCAAAACATTTTATGCCACGCGCAGCAACGTGAGTGGGTATAGTGTCAGCCTGAACGGCAGTGATTTTTCGAAGGTAAAGATTAACTAACCGGTGGATAAGCGAAAGCGTCATCCACCGACAAGAGGAGAAACCATGGCACATCTGGACGACGTTATCGCACGCGTAGACGCGCAAATTGCTGAGTGCAGCATTGAGCATATGAACGAACTGCTGATTGAGCTGAGCGACGATGCGGAATTAAGCCGTGAAGATCGCTATACCCAGCAGCAGCGTCTGCGCACCGCCATAGCGCACAAAGGGCATCACACTCGCGAAGAGGCGGAGCATCGCCGGGAAGAGTTAACCAAAGGCGGCACGATTATTTAGCAGATTTTACGGTGGATGACGCTTTCGCTATTTTTATTAAGTAAGGCGGATAAGTATCAGCGTCATCCATCGCTTGCACCACGTAAACGTTAATTAATCGAAATTCCGCTCTACAATAGTGCAAATATAAAATAAGAAAATCTTATATTTAATCTATCTCGCTGAATTAAAACCATAATAAATAACTGGCACGCTTAATGCTTTAACAGTCTCATCTTGTATACCAGATGGGATGCCAGCTTATGTCAGTTTCCACCATATCCGAATGGGTCGCGTTTTATCGCCAGCAGCCGCAGCAGCTGGTGGCGGCTTATCAGAGCCTGGATGCTAATTTATCCCGCGAAGACAGCGCGTGGATATATATCGCCACGCATGACGAAATATATTCTCAGTTAACCTCGATATTCCAGCTGATTAATTCCGGCGAAAAGCAAGTTAATGACTTCCCGCTATTAGGCGTGCCTTTTGCCGTGAAAGATAATATCGATGTCGCCGGCATGCCCACCAGCGCGGGCTGTCCGGCCTTTACTTATCTGCCGGAGCAGGACGCAACGGTCGTCGCCCGGCTGAAAGCGGCGGGGGCAGTTGCCGTCGGCAAAACGAATCTCGATCAGTTTGCCACGGGCCTGGTCGGCACCCGTTCGCCGTTTGGCGCGGTGCAGAACGCTTTTAATCCTGAGTATGTCAGCGGCGGCTCCAGCTCCGGTTCTGCATCAGCGGTGGCTCGCGGGCTGGTTTGCTTTGCGCTGGGGACTGATACCGCCGGTTCGGGCCGCGTGCCAGCGGGGTTCAATAACATCGTGGGCCTTAAACCGACCAAAGGCTGGCTTTCTGCCCACGGCGTGGTTCCCGCCTGCCGCCTGAACGACTGCGTGTCCGTCTTTGCCCTAACGGTTGCCGATGCGCAAACCGTGGCTGCGGTAGCGGGCGGATACGATCCACAGGATCCCTATTCCCGTGCAAATCCGAAATCGGCCCCGGCTCGCTTCAGCGATAAACCCCGCTTTGCCATCCCGGACAAGCTCGAATTTTTCGGCGACAGGCAAAGCGAAGCAGCGTTTGCTAAATCGCTGGCACGGCTGCGGGAGCAGGGCGCAGAGCTGGTTGCCATCGACTTCGGCGATTTTAACGCGCTGGCGGAGCAGCTTTATAACGCTGCCTGGGTTGCCGAACGCACCGTAGCGGTGGGTGAAATCTTCAAAAATCAGCCGGAAGAGATGGATCCGACCGTGCGCGGCATCGTCGCTAACGGCCTGAACTTCAGCGCCTGCGACGCCTGGCAGGCGGAATATACCCGCGCCGAACTCTCCCGGAAAATTAACGCCCGGCTGACGGAGTTTGATGCGCTGGTCGTGCCAACCTCGCCAACTATTCACACCATCGCGGAAATGGCGCAGGAGCCGGTGCGTTACAACTCGCAGTTTGGCACCTACACCAACTTCACCAACCTTGCCGATCTCTGCGCGCTGGCGCTGCCGGGGGATTTTCGGGATGACGGCCTGCCTGCCGGGATCACGCTGATTGCCCCAGCATGGCACGACCAGGCGCTGAGCCACTTTGGCAGCGCATGGCAGTCCGCGATAAATCTACCTTTAGGCGCCACGAACATAGCCATGCCGGATGCGGCGGCGGAAAAACCGTCTGCGGATCACGTCCGTGTGGCGGTGGTTGGCGCGCACCTGCGCGGCATGCCGCTGAACCATCAGCTCACCACGCGCAGCGCGGTTTTCATCAAAGAAGCCCGTACCGCCGACAACTACCGCCTTTACGCCTTAGCCAATACCCAGCCCGCAAAGCCGGGCCTGGCCCGCAGCCAGCAAGGGCAGCCGATTGCGCTTGAACTGTGGGACATCCCGCTGGCGCGCTTTGGCGAGTTTGTGGCGGAAATTCCCGCGCCGCTCGGCATTGGCACCCTCACGCTTGATGACGGCACCACCGTGAAAGGGTTTATTTGCGAATCGTCGGCCCTTGCTGACGCCACGGATATCACCGCGTGGGGCGGCTGGAAAGCCTGGCTTGCCCGTCACCACAGCGCCTGAGGAGGAAATATGTTCAGCACAGTCTTAATTGCCAACCGTGGCGAAATCGCCGTTCGCGCTATCAGAACGCTTAAGAAAATGGGGATTACCAGCGTAGCGGTCTATTCCGACCCGGATGCAAACGCGCAGCACGTGATGGACGCTGACGTTGCCGTCGCTCTTGGTGGTGAAAAGGCGGCGGAGAGCTACCTGGATATCGACAAAATTCTCGCAGCGGCAAAACAGAGCGGCGCGCAGGCCATCTTTCCCGGCTACGGCTTCCTGTCTGAACGAGCCGAGTTCGCACAGGCCTGCGAAGAGGCCGGGATTGTCTTTATCGGCCCGACGGCGGCGCAGATCCGTGATTTTGGCCTGAAGCACTGCGCCCGGGACCTGGCCTTCAAAGCCGATGTGCCGATGACGCCGGGCACCGGGCTGCTGCTCACTCTGCAGGAAGCGCAGCTGGCGGCGGCAGAAATTGGCTATCCGGTGATGCTGAAAACCACCGCTGGCGGAGGCGGCATTGGCCTTACCCGCTGTGACGATGAGGCAGGGCTGACGGAAGCCTGGGCCAGCGTAAAGCGCATGGGACAGCAGTTTTTCAGCGACGATGGCGTCTTTATCGAGCGGTTTGTCGACCGGGCGCGCCATCTTGAAGTGCAGATCTTCGGCGATGGCAAAGGCAAAGTGGTGGCGCTTGGCGAACGCGACTGCTCGCTGCAGCGCCGCAACCAGAAAGTGGTGGAAGAAACCCCCGCGCCAAATCTGCCGCAGGCCACACGCGAGGCAATTCATGCCGCCGCAGTTGCCCTGGGTGAATCCGTTAACTACCGCAGCGCGGGCACCGTGGAGTTTATCTACGATGCGGCTCGCGATGCGTTCTATTTCCTGGAAGTGAATACGCGATTGCAGGTAGAGCATCCGGTTACCGAAATGGTCACCGGCCTGGATTTGATTGAGTGCATGGTGAACGTTGCCGCTGGCGTAACGCTGGACTGGCAACGCCTCGCGCTGCCGCCAAAGGGCGCAGCGATTGAAGTACGGATTTACGCCGAGGACGCGCTAAAAAACTTCCAGCCAGCTCCGGGCGTATTGACGGACGTTTGCTTCCCCGAGGACGTTCGCGTGGACGGCTGGGTGAGCACCGGCAGCGAAGTCAGCGCCTTCTATGATCCGATGATCGCCAAAGTGATCGTCCACGGTGACGATCGTCAGCAGGCGTTAAGTAAACTGAACGAGGCGCTGGCGGCGACCCGTCTGCACGGCATCGCCACCAATCTGGACTACCTGCGCCAGATTGTTCAGCTGGCGGAATTCAAAGCCGGCGTGATGTGGACGCGCCTGCTGGATACGGTTGTCTACGAAGCCCATGCGATAGAAGTGCTGGAGCCGGGCACCTGGAGCAGCGTGCAGGACAGCCCTGGCCGCCTCGGCTACTGGGACATCGGCGTGCCGCCATCCGGCCCGATGGACGACTTCGCCTTCCGTCTGGCAAACCGCATAGTTGGTAACCATCCTGCCGCTGCCGGGCTGGAGTTCACCCTACAGGGCCCGACGCTGCGCTTCCATAGCGATGCGACTATTGCCCTGACCGGCGCAGACTGCCCGGCGACTGTTGACGAGGAACCTGTCCCGTACTGGCAGCCGGTAATCATCAAGGCCGGACAAACGCTCAGGCTTGGGCGCGCCACCACGGGCTGCCGCACTTATCTGGCCGTTCGCAACGGGCTGGACGTGCCGGTTTACCTCGGCAGCCGCTCCACCTTTGCGCTCGGGCAGTTTGGCGGCCACGCCGGGCGCACTTTGCGCGTCGCGGACGTGCTGGCTATTTCGCAGCCTAACCTGCCAGCCTGCACCACGCCTTCGCCTATCTCTCTGCCGCAAACGCCGGAACCGGCTGTTATCCCGCAGTACGGTGAAGTATGGGAAATCGGCGTGCTCTACGGCCCGCACGGCGCGCCGGACTTCTTCACCCCTGAATCCATGCGGACTTTCTTTGACGCGGAATGGCAGGTTCATTACAACTCCAACCGCCTCGGCGTGCGGCTGGTCGGGCCTAAGCCGGAATGGACGCGGGCCGACGGCGGCGAGGCCGGGCTGCATCCTTCCAACGTCCATGACTGCGAATACGCCATTGGCGCGGTGAACTTCACCGGCGACTTCCCGGTGATCCTGACGCGGGACGGGCCGAGCCTCGGGGGATTTGTCTGTCCGGTCACCATTGCTAAAGCGGAGCTGTGGAAGGTCGGGCAGGTGAAGCCGGGCGACCGCATTCGTTTCCACGCCATCACTTTTGAACACGCGCAGTCGCTGGAAATCGCACAGGAGGTGGCGGTCACCAATCTTCTTCATGTTGCCACGCTGCCGGACCTGCATCCGGGAATTTTGCCCGATACCACATCCAGCGCGGCGATCCTGGCTGAACTGCCCGCGCAGAGCGGCTTCCCCGCCGTGGTTTACCGCCAGGCCGGTGATAATTACGTGCTGATTGAGTACGGCGATCAGGTACTGGATCTGGCCCTGCGCCTGCGCATCTACCTGCTGATGAAGGCGATTAAGCAGGCCAATGCGAACGGCGTTGAGGAGCTTTCGCCCGGCGTGCGGTCGCTGCAGGTGCGCTATGACAGCCAGCATATCTCCCAGACGCAGCTTTTGACGCTGTTGTTAGGGCTGGAGAAACGGCTCGGCGACGTCACAAAACTCAAAATTCCTTCACGGATTGTGCATTTGCCGATGGCCTTCGAAGACAGCGCCACGCTGGCAGCCGTTGAGCGCTACAAAGAAACCGTTCGCGCAGATGCGCCGTGGCTGCCCAACAACGTCGATTTTATCCAGCGCACCAACGGGCTGGCGAACCGCGACGAAGTGAAGCAGATCCTCTTCGACGCCAGCTATCTGGTGCTGGGCCTGGGCGATGTTTATCTCGGCGCGCCTTGTGCCGTGCCGCTGGATCCGCGCCACCGTTTACTCAGTTCTAAATACAACCCGGCCCGCACCTGGACCGCAGAAGGCACGGTCGGGATCGGCGGCATGTACATGTGCATCTACGGGATGGATTCGCCGGGCGGCTATCAGCTGGTCGGACGCACGGTGCCAATCTGGAACAAGTTCCTCAAAAACGAGCAGTTTGGCGACGAGCCGTGGCTGCTGAAATTCTTCGACCAGGTGCGCTTCTACCCGGTAAGCGAAGACGAACTGACGGCATTCCGTTCGGCCTTCCGGGAGGGGCGTGCGCAGGTTCGCGTCGAGGAGGTCGAGTTTGATTTTGCGCAGTACAGCCAGTTCCTGGAGGACAACGCCGAGGATATCGCTGACTTCCGCAGTCGTCAGCAGCTTGCCTTTAACAGCGAGGTCGCCCACTGGAAAGAGCAGGAAAGCGCCGCCGTGGAAAGCGCAATGCAGGCGGAGCAGGAGATTCTGGAGGATCAGGAGGGGCATCTTGTCAGCGCCGATCTGAACGGCAACATCTGGAAGATCCTGGTGGAGCCGGGCCAGAGGGTAAAGCAGGGCGAAGCGCTGATCGTGGTGGAGGCCATGAAGATGGAGCTGCTGGTGGCCGCGCCGTGCGACGGGACGGTGACGCGCATCAGCTGCCAGCAGGGCCGCCCCGTGGGGCCTGGGGACGCGCTGCTTTGGCTTGAAGCTTAACGGTGGATGACGCTGCGCTTATCCACCCTACGGCTGGCGGAAAAGTGCGCGTCTTCCGCACGGGGAAACTATGCAAACCAGTAAAAAACCTGAAGGCATCGCAGAGCGCATCTACCGCCAGCTGAAACAGGAGATTTTCGATTTCCAGCTGCTGCCGGGAGACCGCTTCAGCGAAAACGATATCGCAAGGCGGCTGGACGCCAGCCGTACCCCGGTGCGCCAGGCGCTGTACGCCCTGGAGCAGGAAGGATACGTCGGGGTGCAGCCCCGCAGCGGCTGGCAGATCAAAGCGGTGGATTTTGACTACCTGGAATCGCTCTACGACCTGCGGATTGTGCTGGAGCTTGAAGCGGTGAAGCGGCTGTGTGCGCTACCGCCGGAGGTGAAGCCGCTGCCGCTGCAGACGCTGAAGCACTTCTGGATTGACTCTCCGCAGCTGGCGGACGGCGGCGAGGTTGCCAGCCACGACGAGGCGTTCCACATGACGCTGGTAGATGCAGCGGGGAACCCTGAAATGGCGCGGGTTCACCGCGACATCACCGAAAAAATTCGTATCGTGCGGCGGCTGGATTTTACCCAGCGGCCACGCGTCAGCGCGACGTATCACGAGCACGGGCAGATTTTGCTCGCCATTTTAGACCGTCATTTTCAGGAGGCGCAGAGCCGTTTACACGACCACATTGCCGCAAGTCAGAAAGAGGTTCGTCAGATTACTCTCCATATGCTTCAGCAGGCGAAGCGTGGGGTTTTTCCTTAATACTTTTGGAGTGACAACTATGCACCGTCGTACCTTTGTTAAAGCTTTTGCGCTCTCTGCCTCCGTTATCAGCATGGGGCTGGCGTTCAGCGCGCAGGCCGCCGACACCATCAAAGTCGGCATTATGCACTCGCTGTCCGGCACCATGGCCATCTCTGAAACGCCGCTGAAGGACGTGGCGCTGATGACCATCGCGGACATTAACGCGAAGGGCGGCGTGCTGGGGAAACAGCTGGAGCCGGTAGTGGTCGATCCGGCGTCTAACTGGCCGCTGTTTGCAGAAAAAGCGCGCCAGCTGCTGAGCCAGGATAAGGCGGCGGTGGTCTTTGGCTGCTGGACGTCGGTGTCGCGCAAATCCGTGCTGCCGGTGTTTGAGGAGCTGAACGGCCTGCTGTTCTACCCGGTGCAGTACGAAGGGGAAGAGATGTCGCCAAACGTATTCTACACCGGCGCGGCCCCTAACCAGCAGGCTATCCCGGCGGTGGAATACCTGATGAGCGAAGACGGCGGGGAGGCGAAACGCTTCTTCCTGCTGGGCACGGACTACGTTTATCCACGCACCACCAACAAAATTCTGCGCGCGTTCCTGCATTCCAAAGGCGTTCAGGACAAGGATATCGAAGAGGTCTACACGCCGTTTGGCTACAGCGATTACCAGACCATCGTATCCAATATCAAAAAATTCTCCGCCGGTGGCAAAACCGCGGTGATCTCCACCATCAACGGCGACTCCAACGTGCCGTTCTATAAAGAGCTGGCTAACCAGGGCCTGAAAGCTACGGACGTTCCCGTCGTGGCGTTCTCCGTAGGGGAAGAGGAGCTGCGCGGCATCGACACCAAACCGCTGGTGGGCAACCTTGCCGCGTGGAACTACTTCGAATCCGTGGATAACCCAACCAACAAGCAGTTTGTTGCCGAGTGGAAGGCCTACGCCAAAGCCCACAAGCTGCCGAACGCCGACACCGTGGTGACCAACGATCCGATGGAAGCAACCTACGTCGGCATTCATATGTGGGCGCAGGCGGTAGAAAAAGCGGGCACGACGGACGTGGATAAAGTCCGCGAGGCGATGGCAGGACAGACCTTTAAGGCACCTTCCGGCTTCACGCTGACCATGGATGCCACCAACCATCACCTGCACAAACCGGTAATGATCGGCGAAATCGAAAATAACGGCCAGTTCAACGTGGTGTGGCAGACCGAAGGCCCGGTTCGCGCCCAGCCGTGGAGCCCGTTTATCACCGGCAACGACAAGAAATCTGACGCGCCCGTGAAGACGGCGAGCAACTGAGTCAGACCCGCCGGGAAGGCGCTGCGCCGTGTAGGGTGAATAAGCGCAGCGCCATCCACCAAAAAAACAGGAGACGACCATGAAACTAGTCCGCTGGCTGCTTATCGTAGCCTGGCTGCTGCCGTGTTTCGCCCGCGCGGGGGATGCCGAAGATTTTGCGGCGGCTAACCGCAGCCAGCAGGCTAAGCTGCTGCAAAGCTGGGCCGCCGCACCTGACGCCGCTCGTCTGCCGCTGCTTAGCGCGCTCGCGCAGGAGAATCTGGTCACGGACGAGCAGCACCACGCGTTTGCGCAGAATGACGCCGCGCTGTCGCCGTTGGGTGACGTCAAATCCCCGGTCGGAGAGGTAAAAAAACTCCGCCTCACCAACCGCCTTCGCGTTCTGGCGGGCAGCGCGCTGGCCAGCCATCGCCTGGTAAGTGACAACGTAACTGAAAGGCTGGGGGCAGCACAGGCGCTTCAGCGCGATGCCGACGCCGATCTCCTTCCTCTGCTGGAACAAAGGCTTAAAGTCGAAGAGGACAGCGATGTTCGTGCTGCTCTTGCGGGCGCCGTAGCCCGGCTCCAGCTGGCAAGCCCGGATGCAAAGACCAGGCTTAGCGCCGTTGAGCTGCTGGGACATTCCGCTGACCCGGATACCCAGGCGTTGCTCAAGCCGCTAACAAACCCGCAGGCTGAGCCTGACGAACAGGTGCGAAAGGCGGCGGATGAGGGGCTGCAAAAAATCCAGCACCGGCTGATGCTCGGCGACATCCTGGGGCAGGCGTTCATGGGCTTATCCCTCGGCTCGATTCTGCTGCTGGCGGCGCTGGGCCTGGCGATTACCTACGGCCTGCTGGGCGTTATCAATATGGCCCACGGCGAAATGCTGATGCTGGGCGCCTATTCCGCATGGCTGGTACAGACCGCCTTCCAGCACTACGCGCCCGCCTGGCTGACTTTCTACCCGGTTGTGGCGCTGCCGGTCGCCTTTGCGATTACCGGCGGCATCGGCATGGCGCTTGAGCGCACGGTGATCCGCCATTTATACGGCCGCCCGCTGGAAACGCTGCTGGCGACGTGGGGCATCAGCCTGATGCTGATCCAGATTGTGCGCATGGTGTTCGGCGCGCAGAACATGGAGGTGGCTAACCCGGCGTGGCTTTCCGGCGGCGTGCAGGTTTTGCCGAATCTTATCCTGCCGTGGAACCGGCTGGTGGTGCTGGGCTTTGTGATGCTGGTGCTGCTGTTCACCTGGCTGCTGCTCAATAAAACCCGGCTGGGCATGAACGTGCGGGCAGTGACGCAAAACCGCGCCATGGCGGCCTGCTGCGGCGTGCCTACCGGGCGCGTCGATATGCTGGCGTTTGGCCTAGGCTCCGGGATTGCCGGGCTGGGCGGCGTGGCGCTTTCGCAGCTCGGCAATGTCGGGCCGGAGCTTGGCCAGGGCTATATCATCGACTCTTTCCTGGTGGTGGTGCTCGGCGGCGTCGGGCAGCTTGCCGGCAGCGTTGCCGCCGCCTTTGGTCTGGGCATCTTCAACAAAATCCTCGAGCCGCAGATTGGCGCGGTGCTGGGGAAAATCCTCATCCTTGTGCTGATTATTCTGTTTATCCAGAAGCGTCCACAGGGCCTGTTCGCGCTGAAAGGGAGGGTAGCTGACTGATGAGCCTGCCGCTGACTTTAACCGTGACCCGCCGCGCGCCTCGTTTTAGCCTGGTGCTGGGAACGCTGCTGGTGGCGCTACTGCTGACGCTGCCGTTTTTAACGCTGCTGCCCGCCGGGCATCCGCTGAGCTTATCGACATACACGTTAACGCTGGTGGGCAAAATACTCTGCTACGCCACGGTGGCCGTGGCGCTGGATCTGGTCTGGGGCTACGCCGGGCTGCTTTCTCTCGGGCACGGCATTTTCTTTGCCCTGGGCGGCTACGCGATGGGGATGTACCTGATGCGCCAGGCCGCAGGCGACGGGCTGCCCGCGTTTATGTCGTTTCTCTCCTGGAGCGAACTGCCGTGGTTCTGGTGGGGAACGCAGCACTTCGCCTGGGCAATGGCGCTGGTCGTGCTGGCGCCGGGGCTGCTGGCGCTGGTATTCGGCTTCTTTGCCTTCCGCTCGAAAATCAAAGGTGTGTATTTCTCAATCATGACCCAGGCACTCACCTATGCGGGGATGCTGCTGTTCTTTCGTAACGAAACCGGCTTCGGCGGCAACAACGGCTTTACCGGTTTTACCACGCTGCTGGGGATGCCAATCACCGCGACCAGCACGCGCATCGGGCTGTTCATCGCCACGGTGATCCTGCTGATCGCCTCGTTGGGCATTGGTTTTGCCCTTGCACGCAGCAAGTTTGGCCGCGTGTTGACCGCCGTGCGCGACGCGGAAAACCGGCTGGTGTTCTGCGGGTACGATCCGCGAGGTTTCAAACTGCTTGTCTGGACGTTATCCGCCGTGCTTTGTGGCCTGGCTGGCGCGCTGTACGTGCCGCAGGTGGGGATCATCAACCCTGGCGAAATGTCGCCGACTAATTCCATCGAGGCGGCAATCTGGGTGGCGCTGGGCGGGCGCGGCACGCTGATTGGCCCCATTCTCGGTGCGGGCCTGGTCAACGGCGCGAAAAGCTACTTCACCATGGCGGTGCCGGAATACTGGCAGCTGTTCCTCGGGCTGATTTTTATCGTCGTTACGCTGTTCCTGCCGCGCGGCGTCATCGGATTACTGCGCAGGAGGGATAAATAATGCAGCCAGGCGAACCGTTGTTTACCCGTCAGCACCTGACGGACCGCTACCGCGACCAGACGGATCCGATCCTGATGCTTGAAAACATCAACGTGAATTTTGATGGTTTCCAGGCGCTGACGAACCTGTCGCTGAACATTGGCGTGGGCGAGCTGCGCTGCGTGATTGGCCCGAACGGCGCGGGGAAAACCACGCTGATGGACGTCATCACCGGTAAAACGAAGCCGCAAACGGGTAAGGCGTTTTACGACCAGTCTACGGATTTAATGCGCCTGGAGCCTGCCGATATTGCCAGGTGCGGAATAGGGCGCAAGTTTCAGAAGCCAACGGTGTTTGAAGCGCTGACGGTGTTTGAAAACCTGGAGATTGCGCAGAAAGCGGATAAATCCGTCTGGGCAAGCCTGAAGGCAAAGCTCAATTCAGAGCAGCGCGACCGCATTGACGAAATGCTCACCACGCTGCGCCTGAGCGCCGAACGCAGCCGCCAGGCGGGGCTGCTGTCCCACGGGCAGAAACAGTTTCTGGAAATCGGCATGCTGCTGGTGCAGGAACCTCATTTGCTGCTGCTGGACGAACCCGCAGCGGGGATGACCGACGCGGAAACGGAATACACCGCAGAGTTATTTAAAAACCTCGCGGGCAAGCATTCCCTGATGGTGGTGGAACATGACATGGGCTTCGTTGAAACCATCGCCGACCACGTAACGGTATTACACCAGGGTCAGGTGCTGGCGGAGGGATCGCTGCGCGAAGTGCAGGCCAACGATCGGGTGATAGAAGTCTATCTGGGGCGATAGTTTCGTCCCTCACCCCGGCCCTCTCCCTGCAGGGGAGAGGGGGAAAACCATACCAATCCAGTTCCCTCGCCCCTCAGGGGAGAGGGTTAGGGTGAGGGGTATAAAAGGAGATGAGAAATGCTACAAGTTAACGAACTCAACCAGTTTTACGGCGGCAGCCACATCCTGCGCGGCGTATCGTTTGAAGCAAAAATCGGCGAGGTTACCTGCCTGCTGGGGCGTAACGGCGTGGGAAAAAGCACGCTGCTTAAATGCCTGATGGGGCTGATCCCGGCGAAATCGGGCAGCGTCAGCTGGCAGCAGAAAAATATCACTTCCCGTAAACCGCATCAGCGGGTCCAGGCGGGCATTGCCTACGTGCCGCAGGGAAGAGAAATCTTTCCCCGTCTGACGGTAGAGGAAAACCTGCTGATGGGGCTTTCACGCTTTGCGGGGCGGGACGCTAAGCAGGTGCCGGAAGAGATTTATCAACTTTTCCCGGTTTTGAAAGAGATGAAGCTGCGTCGCGGTGGCGATCTCTCCGGTGGGCAACAGCAGCAGCTGGCGATTGGCCGTGCGCTGGCATGCAGACCGCAGCTGTTAATTCTTGATGAGCCGACCGAGGGCATTCAGCCGTCGGTGATCAAGGAGATAGGCCTGGTCATCAGCCAGCTTGCCGCAAGAGGCGATATGGCCATTCTGCTGGTGGAGCAGTTCTACGATTTTGCCGCCGGGCTGGCGGACAGCTATCTGGTGATGTCACGCGGTTCGATTGTGCAGCGGGGAGCGGGAAGGGATATGGAAACGGAGGGCGTTCGCGGGCTGGTGGCAATCTAAAAAGTGGTCTTACAGAATGACGCCTTTCTGGCCCTATGGGTAAGGCCACTTTAGCACTATAGTCAGGGTCACCGCTCACCGTTCCCGGAGGTTTGTTTTGACTGGCTCTGTAAATGAATATCTGCAACCGATTGGCGACGCGATGCCCGACTGGCAGGCGCGTCCTCTTCCCCAGCGCGTGGTGCTGGAGGGAAAATACTGCCGTCTTGAACCTCTGGATCCCGAAGCCCACACAAAGTCGTTGCTCAAAGCCTGGGGCAAGGCGCAGGACGGTCGCGACTGGACCTATCTGGGCATAGGGCCGTTTGCCAGCGAAGCGCAGTTTGCGGAGCACATCGTGACTACGGCCGCGAGCAGCGATCCGCTGCATTACACCATTATCGACAATGCGACCGGACACGCGCTGGGCACGATTGCGCTGATGCGTATCGACCCGACAAACGGCGTGATGGAAGTGGGCTTTGTGACTTTTTCACCGGAGCTGAAGCGCACCGTGCAGGCCACGGAAGCACACTATCTGCTGATGAAGTATGCTTTTGACGAGCTGGGCTATCGCCGCTATGAGTGGAAGTGCGACAGCCTGAACGCCCCGTCGCGCAGCGCCGCCCTGCGTCTTGGCTTTCGCTTTGAAGGCGTGTTCCGCCAGCTGCTGATCTACAAAGGCAGAACGCGCGACACGGCCTGGTTTTCCATTATCGACGGCGAATGGCCGCTGGTTAAGGAAGCATTTGAGGCCTGGCTGTCTGACGCCAATCTGCCAGCGGGCAAGCAGCAGCGCACGCTTTCCAGCCTGCGTGAAGAGCTGGCCGCGCAGATCCCGCGAGATTTGCTTTAAAACATGGAGGGAATGGTCGGTGACTTCACGGCCATTCCCCGCACAATCATGAAATAAGCCAGCGCAATCGCCGCCATCAGCACCACGAAAAGCATCGACGGCGAAAACCACGTCAGCAGCAGCCCGGTGATCATCGGATTACAGGCTCCCCCCAGCCATCCCAGCTGCTGGGCCGCGAAGTAGCTCGCCTTCAGGCCCGACGGGGCGATGTTATCCACCAGCATATACTCCCCCGGCGCGTAAATAAGTTCCCCGACGGTGAACACGGCGGCGGAAATCCCCCACAACAGCAGGTTGCTTCCCGAAAGCATAAAACCGGCCAGCCCGGCCATAAAGAACAGGGTGCCGCAGAACATCAGTTTCCTGATGTTATCCGGGCGGATTCGCTTTCCTACCATGTACTGAAAAACAACCACCACAAAAGCGTTCACCGGCAGCACCACGCCGACGACTTTTTCCGCGAGGCCAGAGTCGGAAATGGCAATTGCATACTGCGACAGGCAGGCGGCAAAAGATCCGTAGACCAGCGAGCCAAGAAACGCCGAAAGGGTGAAATACATCAACGCCCGGTCTTTCAACATTGTGCGCGGTGAAAGCACCGTGGTGCCCGGCTGCGCGTTTTCGTTAACCGGGGCGCTGCGCACATAGCGGCTGATGAGAATAAACGGGATCACCGCCGTCAGGCCGGAGAGCCAGAACGGCAGGTTAGTGCTGTAAAGCACCGCAAGCGTGCCGATCGGCGGCCCAACCGTCCAGCCGATGTTGGCAAACGTGTAGTTGAGCGAGAAGATTTTCGGCTTCTGGTGGATTTCCAGCGTGTCGGAAAAATAGCCTTTCAGCACCGTGGCAAAGACGGAGTAGGCGCAGTTGATCAGCGAGTAAAACACCACGACCAGCACGGCATTATTGACCAGCGGAATAGCGATAAAACCGCCGAGGAAGAGAGCAATCGACAGCAGCATATAGATTTTTTTATCGAATTTATCCGCAAGAATGCCGAACCACAGGCTGAAGACAACGCCTGCCGTCAGGGCCAGCGTCAGAGCAAAGCCGATCTCTTTTAGCGGCATGCCGTACTGGCGGGACAGATAAATCGTCATAAACGGCAGGGTCAGGCCGCGTCCCACGGTGAGCAGCAGGGAGGCGATAAGTAACACGCTTGTTGATAATGCCTTACCGGAAAACCACTTCTTATAGATCGTCATTTTATCGTTATCATGGGGATCGCGCTGTCAGATCGTCAGATTTATCATGAAGAAACAGGCGTGTACAGGTACTGATTATGGCAGGTGCACGCCATAGCAAATCTGTATGGCAGTCATTAATTGCGATCTGTATCTGTTCAGCGCGCTGTTTTAGGCATAGGTTTTAACAAAATTATTACTAACAGGGGCAGGGTATGACGCGTAAAGACGGATTGCTGGCGATGCTGGTGGTCGTAGTGTGGGGACTTAATTTCGTAGTGATTAAAATGGGGCTGCACAATATGCCGCCGCTGCTGCTGGCAGGGTTACGCTTTTTGCTTGTCGCATTCCCCGCGCTGTTATTTGTCGCCCGTCCCCGCATCCCATTTCGATTACTTGCGGCCTATGCCCTGACCATCAGCTTTGGGCAGTTCGCCTTTCTGTTCAGCGCTATTAAATTCGGCATGCCTGCCGGGCTTGCGTCGCTGGTATTACAGGCGCAGGCATTTTTCACCATTATTCTGGGGGCCTTTGCCTTCCGGGAACGTTTACAGACGAAACAGATTGCCGGTATTGCGCTTGCGGTCATCGGCGTGCTGATCCTGATTGAGGGCAGCCTCGGCGGCGAGCACGTCGCGCTGCTGGGCTTTATGCTGACGCTGGCGGCGGCGTTCAGCTGGGCGTGCGGCAACATCTTCAATAAAAAAATTATGCAGCTGGCCTCACGCCCGCCGATCATGTCGCTGGTGGTATGGAGCGCGCTGATTCCGGTTATACCGTTCTTTGTAGCAAGCCTGCTGATGGACGGCCCGGCGGTTATGCTGCAAAGCCTGGTGGCTATCGATTTTGTCACCGTCGCGTCGCTGGTCTATCTCGCCTTTGTCGCCACCATCGTTGGTTACGGCATCTGGGGCAGCCTGCTGGGCCGCTATGAAACCTGGCGTGTTGCGCCGCTGTCGCTGCTGGTGCCGGTAGTCGGCATGGCCAGCGCCGCTCTGCTGCTGGACGAAACGCTGTCTGCCACACAGCTGGTCGGTGCGGCGCTGATTATGGCGGGGCTGTATATCAACGTGTTTGGGTTAAGAATTCGTAAGCCAGTGGCGGGATAAAAACGATGGGTGACGCTGCATGCAGGGCGAATAAGCGCAGCGTCATCCATGCTAATTAACTTTCGCAACGAAGGGGGATGAGCACCTCTTTGCTCTGGTATTTGTAGGGGATGAAATACTCTTTATGCCCTTGCTGCTCGCTCTTGCTCATTTTGCCGCGGGCAATCGCCATCACCAGCTCGGCGATCTCTGCGCTCAGCTCGTCCTGCGAAATGTCGCCGCTCAGGACACGGCCCGCGTCCACATCCATATCATCAATCATATTTTCGTAGGTCTGGCTGTTGCCGGTGAGTTTAATCACCGGGGCTACCGCCGAGCCCACCACGCTGCCGCGCCCGGTGACGAAGAAGATGATGTGGCTGCCGCAGGAGATCAAATCCATCAACCCTTCGTTGTCATTAGGGTTGGTGATGCCGAACTGCATCCAGTGCGGGTCTGGGGTAGAGTCGAGCAGCCACAGGCCTTTGTGCTTTGGTTTGCCGCTGACCTTCAGCACGCCCTGAATCGGGCGCGAGCCGCTTTTTATCACCGCCCCCATGCTTTTTTCTTCGATGGTAGACAGACCGCCGGCAAAATTGCCTGGGCTGACGGAATACTGGCGCACAGATTTACAGTACTCCAGCGCCTTATTGTAGGTCGCCACAATTTCGCTTCTGGCCGAATCGCTGGCGGCGCGGGAGGAGAGGAGGTCCAGCAGCCCGATGGCCTCGACGATCTCTTCGAAAATAGCGGTGCCCCCGGCGTCAACCAGCCAGTCGTAAAAATTACCCACGGCGACGTTACCCGCAAGCCCGCTGGTGTAGTCGCTGCCGCCGCATTCGCTGCCGATGATTAAGTCATTAAACCCCATCGAGCTTCGCGGCGTGCTGGCCAATTTTGTCTTCATTTCGCGGATGTTTTTCACCCCGCGGGCAACGCTGCTTTTCGTTCCGCCGGCCTGCTGGATAAAGAACCAGCCGCTGGGCTTGCCCTCTTCGCGGGCGATATTGCTCAGCCACTCTGGCTGGATGTATTCACAGCCCAGGCCCACGGCGAGGACGGCACCCACGTTGGGATGACGGATCAGCGAGATGAGCATCCTCACGGCGTATTCGTTATCGGTACAGCCGGAAAACCCAACGACCTCAACTTCCGGGTCGTTTATTTCAGCGACGATTTTATCCGCCACAAAATGCGCGCACTCAACGGTGTAGATCACGAGGATTTTATTACGAATACCCTGGGTGCCGTTTTGCCGCTGATAACCTTGCCAGGTCATGTTTTTAAGCAGATCTAATCTATTCATATTTCACATCCTTAGGCGCTCCGGTCACGACATCGAGATGAGATGACCGCTCATCGTAGTTGCTGCGCATAACGTGCAGATGCACCCAGTCGCCCTGGCGGATATCCCGGGTGGCACAGCCAATGCTGATGCCGTATTTAATAATTTGTGCGCCGCAGGGGATCGGTAGCAGGGCAATTTTATGACCCATTTTGATGGCTTCGTGGGCCTCCACGGTGGCGACGGCCGCACCACGCAGCTGTGCCAGACCTGGGCTTACCGGGGTAAGGGCCGTGGCGACGTTGTCTGCCTGATTAATCTTGTAGACGACCTGCTCCATATTTTCTTCCACTCTTATCAGGATGAAGAAACGCCACCGGTAAACGTCCGGTGGCGCAGAGAATCAGAAGCCGATAAGCGCGCCGCCGTCGACGACCAGCACCTGGCCGCTGACGAATGCTGCCGCGTCGGAAGCCAGGTAGGTTGCCGCCCAGCCGATATCCTCCGGCTTGCCAAATTTCTTCATCGGCGTGCGGCCCAAAATTTTATTTTTGCGCTCGTCATCGCCTTCGATGGCTTTGCGCAGCATTGGCGTGTCAATCCAGCCGGGCGCGATACCGTTAATACGGATCCCGGCACCGGACAGCTCGGTGGTCAGGGCTCGGATAAGCCCAAGATAGGCAGACTTCGCCGCCGCATATCCTGCAACGTACGGCTGGCCGAGGAACGAGGTCATTGAGGCAGTAAAGAGAATGCTGGCGTTGCCGTGCTGCTTCATATGCGGCACCAGCGCTTTGGTCAGGGCAAACGCGCCGACGACATGCACGTCCAGCACGGATTCAAAATCTGCCACGCTCATCTCTTCGATAGGCTTTTTACAGTGGTTACCCGCATTGTTGACCAGGATATCTATCTGGCCGACTTTGCCGAGCAGGGCATCGATAAACGCAGGTGCTTCGTTCGTTTTGCTGACGTCAAATTGCGCGGCGATTGCCTGCGGGCCGAGGCGTTCAGCGGCCTGTTTCGCCAGCTCGCCGTTCAAATCGGCAATCACGACTCTGGCCCCGCTGGCAATCATACATTCCGCCATGGCGTAGCCCAGGCCGCTGGCCGAGCCGGTGATAAGGGCGGTTTTACCTTCCAGTGAAAATGCGTTCTTAAGCATGATTATATTTCCCGGTTGAGTGAGTATTCAAAGGTTGATGAGGATCTTGGTTATCGCGCCAGGGTCGGCAGCCCAGGCCGCAAAGGCTTCCCCGGCCAGCTCCAGCGGATAATGCGCGCTGATTATCTGGTTCAGGGGGTAACGGCCCTGTTCCATTAGCGCCTGTACCGCCCGGAAGTCGCTGGCGGTAGCATTGCGCGAACCGCGAATATCCAGCTCTTTGAGTAAGAACACGGCGCTGTTAAAGGTGACGGGGTATTTGGCGTAGCCGACATAGACGATACGTCCGCTGAAGGCGACCAGCTCACTGGCCTGTTCAATCGTGGAGCTCTGGCCGACGGCTTCAATAACCAGCGCCGGGCCTCGTCCCTGATCGATCTTTTCCAGCTCTCCGGCCAGGTCCGTAAGCTTGCTGTTAATAAATACCGCCGCGCCGCAGGCACGGGCAACGGCCTGCTTGCGGTCGTCGATATCAATAGCGATGACCCTGGCTCCCTGGGCGGCGGCGGCCGTAATAGCCCCCAGCCCGATCACCCCGCAGCCTATCACCGCCACCCATTCGCCAATCTGAATGGCGCCCCGACGCGCGGCATGCAGTCCCACGGCCAGCGGTTCGACCAGCGCCAGCTCGTCGCAGCTCAGGGCATTGTTGACCTGCACCTTAGCGGCAGGAACAACCAGCTTTTGTGACATGCCCCCCGCGCGCTGCACGCCGAGCGTCTGATTGTTTTTGCAGGCGTTAGGCCTTCCGGCCAGGCAACTGCTGCAAACGCCGCAGTCCGTACAGGGCAGGACAACAACGCGGTCCCCCGCGGTGACGGTAGTGACACTTTTTCCGACGCGCAGCACTTCACCACCAATTTCATGGCCTGGAATACAGGGATAAACAACGAGCGGGTTAAAACCGCGGTAAGTATTTAAATCTGAACCGCACAGGCCAACGCGCTGCACATGTACCAGCACGTCGTTCTCTCCAATTGTGGGTTCGGGGAGTTCTACAAAGTGGGTAAGACTATTTTTATCAATTGTTAATGCTTTCATAATGTCATCCTCAGGCATCTGCCTCTGACAAAAAGGCATTCTTTTTGTTTGTGGTTTTTATTGGCCGGACAAAGAAGGCCACGCTTAATGCACCTATTACGCCCACGACGCCAGCCAGCGCAAAGGCAGCGATAAAATTACCGCCCGTGTAATCAACAATAAGTCCGGTGAGAATAGGGGCGATCATTCCCGACGAATTTGCCAGCAGGTGAACAAAGCCGCCGACGCCGCCAACTTTATCCGGAGAAATACTGTCTGAAATAATCGACCACGGGGAGGATGCGGCCAGGTACATAAAGAAAATGCCCAGCGACATCATAATAACGGCATGCTCTACCGACTGTACGATACCCGCAAAAACAATACAGATTGCGGAGATAATGAGCCCGGCAACAATCAGCAGCTTTCTGGCAAAGAGTAATTTCCCGGTTTTCTTAAAAATATAATCAGAAACTGTTCCGCCAATCACCATCCCTACGCTACCAAGCAGCCACGGAATAGCGGAAGCCATACTCATTTCGGTGATATTCAGGCCCTTCGCCATCGACAGATAGCTGGGAAACCAGGTCAGAAAGAAATAGAGAATATAGTTAATCGCAAAAAATGCGATGCCGGTAGCCAGCACTAAGGGTTGCGTCAGAAAGAAACGCAGCGGCAGCTTAGCCTGTGCGGTCTGGCTGGCGGCGGTATGCTGCAGCGAGGCGTGATACTCGTCGATTTCTGATTGGGCGATTGTCGGGTGGTTTTCTGGTTTATCGGTAAACGATTTTAACCAGTAAAAGGCCCAGACAAAGCCGAGACACATCAGAACGATAAACGCGACGCGCCAGTTCCACATGACAATCAGAAAGCCTGCGATTGGCCCTGCAATGGCTCCCCCCAGCGGATTCCCGGCATTAGCAATACCTATCGCTTTGGCTCGTTCATGGACAGGAACCCAATTGGTGATAACTTTATTAACGTTGGTGCTGATTGGCCCTTCGCTCATGCCGAAAAGCACCCGAATAATAAACAGAATAATATAGCTGAATGCCAGGCCCGTTAGCCCACAAAATAAAGACCAGGAGAGCATGGCGATCGCCATAACTTTGCGAGGCCCGAACAGATCGGAAAGATAGCCGCCGACAAAATTAAACAGCGCATAGCCAAAGAAAAAGCTGCTGAGCATAAGTCCAATTTCAGTAGGTGACAAAGACAAATAATCTTTTATATAGGGCATGGCGACGGAAAATGCGGCCCGGTCCAGATAATTTATAACGCCCGCAATGAACAGAAGGGTAACGACCTTATTTCTCTGTTTCATAAGTTGACTCGTCTGTAATGGCCGACGCGAAAACAGGTGCGCAAGCCAGGATCAAATAGCAGGGGAATTACATCACGCCAAATTTATCGAAAGCCTCAACGGTGCTCATGCCACTATGAATGGCGAGGCGAACTTTATTTTCGACAGAGACTTTTTCCAGCGCCTGCGTAATCACATCTCGTTCTATTGCCTGAGGAATAATCAGTAAGCCGTCGCGGTCGCCGTAGACGATATCGCCTGGGTTGACGCGGATGCCGTTAAATTCGATGGGCACGCCGTAATCAATGACCTTGCCTCGCGGTCCCTGGTCCTGCGCATAGGTGCCGTGGGAGAAGGTCGGGAAATTAAGATCGAGAATTTCATTGCTGTCACGAATATAGCCATCCAGCACCGCCCCGGCAGCTTTCAGGTGGCGGGCACGGGTGGACATCAGCCCGCCCCAGAGCGCATAACGCAGCGAACTACCGGTCGCAATGTAAACGTCATCTTCTTTGAGTGAGTCGAGAGCTTCAAACATCAGGCCGAAAGGCTTTTCCCCGAGGGAGGAGAAGCCTGAGCTGGACTGTAGCTCATAGACGTCAGCTTCCAGAACCGGCACGGCTCTTCCCGCAATGACCATATCCGAACGCAGAGGCTTAACGGTGGGCGCTACGTATTGATGCAGATAGCCCATCGTATCCAGAATATCGCCGACGACCGCCGGAAAGAGACGATGACGCATGAGTTCGAACAGTGCCTTATCATCTGACCACATAGTTATCTCCATAGTTTTTCAAATGTCCAGGCGCAACAGGATGCCGGACGGTTGATGAAAAACTATACCCAACCTATCAACCTGTCAAACAGGTTGATAGCTTGACTGATATATATGACGATAGGCTCACATTTTCGTAAAATGCAGCAGCCGGACGAATAGCGTCAGCATCCTGACGCCTGGCAAGGGTGTAGGATGAGCTAAGTCAATGATTTTAAGGCTCATCCAGGCGGGCATTTCTATCGTGTGAATCAGGAGCTGTTTTCAA
Source organism: Dryocola clanedunensis (assembly GCF_038405435.1). GTDB lineage: Bacteria > Pseudomonadota > Gammaproteobacteria > Enterobacterales > Enterobacteriaceae > Dryocola > Dryocola clanedunensis_A. Next base: position 357,203 of record NZ_JBBYHZ010000002.1, read on the forward strand.
CATGGGTATTCAGATGCCAATTCAAAGCAATACGCTGTCTTCGCAGGTTAAGCACTACATTCTGGATATGATCGCCCAGCAGCAGTTAACGCCCGGCATGGCGGTGCCGAGTGAAATCAAACTGATTGAGGAACTGGGCGTCAGCCGCGGCGTCATTCGGGAAGCCTATCGCTCGCTTTCCGCGCTGGGGATCCTGGAGATAAAAAGCGGCAAGGTTCCGCGGGTAAAGGCGTTCGACAGCAGCGTACTCCAGCTGATTTTTGGTTTTTCGCTTGCCTCAAGCCAGGTGAGCGTCTCGCAGATTCTTAGCGTTCGCCGCTGGCTGGAGATCGGCAGTGCGGGGATGGCGGCAGCCAACGGAACCGAGGAAGATTTTCTGTTGCTGAAGGCGGAAATGGAGCAGCTGGCGGCCACCATCTTCAGGCCGGGTGAGTTTATCCAGCACGACATCAATTTCCATCTGATTATCGCCCGTGCGTCCGGTAATCCGCTGTTTGGCATTCTGCTTCAGTCTTTATACGAGCAGTTACGTCTCTCGGTACATGCAGGCCTGGAGGCACAAAGTGAAACCCATGAGAAGCTGAACCATATCGTGGCGCTTCACCAGACGATATGCGACTGCGTATGCGCCAGGGACGGAGCAGGGGCAATGAAAGCGATGACGAACCATTTCGATACGGCGGTTAACTCGCTCATCGAGAAAGGGGAACAGATACAGCTTGCGGAATAAAAACCTGGCGTGTTGCGCCGCTGTCGCTGCTGGTGCCGGTAGTCGGCATGGCCAGCGCCGCTCTGCTGCTGGACGAAACGCTTTCTGCCACACAGCTGGTCGGTGCGGCGCTGATTATGGCGGGGCTGTATATCAACGTGTTTGGGTTGAAAGTAAGAAAGGCGGTTAACGGATAATAGCGGGAGGATGATGCTGCCTTCAGGCCAGATAAGCGTAGCGTCATCCGTAACCCTTAAGATGTCAGAATTGCCGGACGTCGATTCCAGCCGAGGTTACATTTATTATAATAATTGGTGCTGTGTTTGCGGCATCATTTTTATCCATGCAGTTGTATGCTTATATAAATTTTTAATTGTAAATAAAAGTTATGATTGCCTTATTCGAAACCATTTTGGAAATGGCATTTATTGTGTGCTTTTAATCGGCTGCGGTATATTCTTCTATAATAGCCTGGTAACCATGCATCAGCATTTTGGTATCATTCATCACTTTAACTAAATATATTACAACAAGTTTGGAATCTTAGAATTATCCTAGTTTCAGCATTCCGTCAGTTTTTCCACTGCCCAGAGAAAAAAGTAAACCAAAGATAAACAAGAACATTTTTATAAACTGCCTCGAGAATACCTATTCCCGGTTATTGCACTTCCAGGTTACAATTCCCATGATCTTTCCAGGGTTAAAATATAATAAGCTGGCCTGGATCAAATTAATTTACTAATTAAGCAGAGTACACTTCACAACCTTTTTTGGGTTAACAGGGATTGATATGGAAAAACGTAAACATTTGACCGTCTTTGAGATCAATGCGCTTTTAGTTGCGGCGAGTGAAAGTTTTTATCCGGAGCGAAACTATTGTTTAATATATATGTGCTTTCTGCACGGGTGCCGGGTAAGCGAACTCAACCAAATCAAACTTTCTGACATTGATATGGGGAGCGCCTCGCTGAGCCTGCGGCGGCTGAAGAACGGGCTTTGTACGCAGCAGCCGTTAATCGCATCGGAAATGGCCGTTTTAAGACGCTGGTTAGAGGTAAGGCAGCGGCAGCCAGGGGCAAATTCGCCGTGGCTCTTCCTGTCACGTCGGGGAGGTATGCTCTCAAGGCAGCAGATTTATGAGGTCATGCGCGAATGCGGCGAACGGGCAGGGTTATCGGTTGCGGTTCATCCCCATATGCTGCGTCATGCCTGCGGGTATGCGATGGCCGAAAAAGGAATTGATACCCGCCTGATTCAGGATTACCTGGGGCATCGGAATATTCGACACACGGTTTTATACACCGCCAGCAATATGCGGCGTTTTCAGAATATATGGCAGGGGGAATTTCCGGAGGAGTACTGATTGTTACAATTTTGTAAGGTGTATCTTACGATTTGGACCAAACTGTCATGTAATATAATTACATGTTTCTATATTGTCAAATCATTGCCGGTATATTTTCCTGGTACCTGCCATTCCTTTTTGTAAATCAATAGCCTACGCAAGATTCCTCTTTCTGAGGCTCCTCACTTCCGCGTTACATCCTAGTGCATTCTGGCCATATTTCATCTTTATTTTTTTCACAATCAAACCTTGCTTATCTTATCAAAACTTAACTTCGTGAATGTATGCCACATCATAACCTGTCTTTTGCGGCGTAGATTTAAAATAAAACTAAAAATACGCCTTATTTCAGTCAAATCCTCCAACTGGTCAAAATGGTCCAAATTGACATGTCGGCGGGTTATTAATTGCTCGTAATGCTGTCATTTTCACCAGACGTAAATGGATGCGGGGTGGTCTGTATGAATGGACTTCCTCTTAAAAAATTTATGTTTTAAGAGAGAGCAAGAATGAAAAAGACTTTATTGGCTATGGCAATCACAGGTGCTTCGGTTGTGGGCACGATAAACGTGGCTAATGCGGCCGACGGCACCATCAACTTTAACGGGGTGATTTTAGATCAGACCTGCACCGTTTCTCCTAACACTCAAACCCAGACGGTTAGCCTGGGACAAATCGCCAACACGTCATTTGGCGGTACGGCAGGAGCCAAATCTTCACCTACAGCTTTCCAGATCAATCTGAGCAGCTGCCCTGCAGGCCTGGCTAGCGCCGCGGTGAAGTTTGATGGCACATCCGACACCAATAACAGCAATCTGCTGCAGGTCACCCAGGGAACGGGTGCGGCGACCGGCGTAGGCATAGAAATTTCCGACGCAAACGGCGTAATTCCGCTACATACCGCCTCGGCGGACTATCCGCTGGCTAACGGTAGCGCGCAGCTGCAGTTTATCGCGCGTTATGTCTCCACCTCCGCAACCGTGGGGAATGGCCAGGCCAACGGCGTGTCACAGTTTACCCTGAACTATAAGTAAGACGCTTACCCCTCATTGACGGATTTTTAATCCACAGGAATGTTGGCGGCCAGGGACGGCCTTTTTAATTTGCGCAGCAGAGGACATCAGAAAAATGAGCATGAAACAGGCAGCATGGCGCAGCATGATGGCCATTCCGTTGTTATTGACCGCCCTGAGCTCGTCTGCGAGCACGGTTATTGGCGGTACACGCGTCATTTATGATGGGAGCAAGAAAGAAACGTCCATATCAATCAGCAACCCGACGAAAGCAGGTCAATCGGGTGTGTTTCTGGTGCAGTCATGGGTTGAGGGTGAAGCAAGCGGGAGCAAGGCACCGTTTGTCGTAACGCCGCCGCTATTTCGTATCGATGCCAACCAGGAAAACATTTTGCGCATTGTGCGCACCGGCGGCAATTTGCCGGAGGATCGGGAGTCGGTATTCTGGCTCAACGTCAAGTCAATACCCGCCTCGGACGGTAACAGCGAGAACGTCTTACAAATCGTGGTGAAATCCCGCCTTAAATTATTCTACCGGCCCGCTAAATTGCCAGGATTGCCGATTGAAGCCTACAAACAGCTCACTTTCAGCCGCAGCGGCAACAAGCTGCAGGTCAATAATCCGACCCCGTATTACGTCACGTTCTACAGCCTGAAAGTGGGGGGGATGGAAATCAAAGACGCCGACCTGGTTCCTCCGAAGGGCAGTACGAGCTATGCATTCCCGGCAGGAGCAGCAGGCAGCGTTGTGTGGCAGACGATTAACGATTACGGCGGTATCAGCAAGCCGGAAACCAAATCCCTGTAGCACTTACAGAAGAAAAACTCAGTGAGCAGCAGCGTACCCGGCTATTCCGGGAGGAAAAGTGCTGCCTGTTTTCAGGTGGCTGAGGGCTGCTCGCCTTATTCAAAACATTACTTTCAGGGCTGCACCGGTGTGGCACGGTCGGGCAAGGAATGACAGTTATGGAATTTAAAAAAACGCAACCACTCTACGGGCAGCGGCCCACTACGAGCAGGCTGCAGGTACGCCGAACGCCGCTTTCAATGCTGGTAACCGGCCAATTGCTGCTGGGAATGGGAGTTTTGCCCGGGGTTGCAGAGGCCCGGGATACGTTCAACGTCAATGCGCTGGAAATCGATAATCCTAACCAGGGCGCGGTGGATCTGTCGCAGTTTGCTGAAACCTACGGTCAGGCACCGGGCAGCTACCGGGTGTCACTATTTGTTAACGGCGAGCAGGTCGATACGCGGGACGTGAACTTTATCGCCGGTAAAGACGGCAAGCTCGAAGCGCAGCTGACCCCGGCAGACTATGTGGCGCTGGGCGTGCGGGAGGATTCATTCCCGGCGCTGAAAGCAGCACCCCAGGATAAGCCCATTGGTGATATTGGCCGCTACATCCCGGCGGCCAGCGCCGTGCTGACATTCAGCACGCTGCGGCTGGATGTCAGTATCCCACAGGCGGCAATGAGTGCTCAGGCTCAGGGTGCGGTAGATCCGAAAACATGGGACCAGGGGATCCCCGCTATTTTCCTCAACTACAGCATGAGCGGGTCGAATACACAGTACAACGGCAATAACGGCGATAACAGCGACAGCTACTACGCCAACCTGCAAAGCGGTCTGAACCTGGGCGCATGGCGGCTACGCAACTATTCAACCTATAGCTACAGCAGCGGCGACGATGACGGTGATGGCAGTAAGTTCGACTCCATTAATACCTATTTGCAGCGTGATATTCAGGCGCTCAAGGCTCAGCTGACGTTAGGGCAGAGCAGCAGCACGTCCGATGTATTTGACAGCGTGCAGTTCACCGGCGCGCAGCTGGCGTCGGACGATAATATGCTGCCGGACAGCCTGCGCGGGTTTGCTCCGGTGATAAGAGGTATCGCAAATTCAAACGCAAAAGTGACGGTAAAGCAAAACGGCTACGTGATTTATCAGAGCTATGTGGCTCCCGGCGCTTTTACTATCAAGGATTTGTACCCGACTTCTTCGAGCGGGGATCTGAATGTGACCATCACGGAATCGGACGGTTCGGAGCGATCGTTCGTGCAGCCGTTCTCGGCGGTACCGATTATGCAGCGTGAAGGGGGAGTGAAGTTTGCGGTCACCGGCGGGCAATACCGCTCGGCGATTGACGACGGCAGCGAACCTTACTTCGGGCAGGGCACGCTCATTTACGGCATATCCAATGCCGTAACGCTGTATGGAGGAACTCAGGTCGCCGAGCAGTATGACTCAGTGGCAGGGGGGATCGGTCTGGGCCTCGGTGAGCTGGGGTCGGTTTCGACTGATATAACCTACGCCCGATCGCAGCTGGACAACGACGTGAATAAGACCGGTCAATCCTACCGGGTGCAGTACGCCAAGGATTTGCAGACAACGGGGACAACCTTCACGCTGGCTGCCTATCGCTATTCGACCAAGGGCTATTACACATTCCAGGAAGCTAACGATCTGCACACCGGTGACGATCAGGATGACTTCAACCTGACCTATAACAAAAAGCAGAAGATGCAGCTTGATGTGAGCCAGAACCTGGCGGAGTACGGTTCGATATTTGTCTCAGCCTACCAGCAAACCTACTGGCAGGAGGACGGCTACGAGCGCAACCTCAGCGCGGGGTATAACTCCAGCTACAACGGTATCAACTATGGATTTACTTACACCTATAGCGAAAACCCGGGCAGCAGTCAGCAGGCGGATCAGCAGTTTGCTTTCAATATACAGATCCCACTGGATCGCTGGTTGAGCAACTCATGGGCTACATACAACGTGAATTCCGATAGCCATGGAAAAACATTGCAACAGGTCGGCCTTAACGGTACGGCGCTGGCGGACAACAACCTGACCTACGGGGTGCAGGAGAGTTACGGCAACGACGGCCAGGGAAATGCGGGCAACGTGACGGCGGACTACAAGGGAACCTACGGCGAGGTGAACGCCGGGTACAACTACGACGACAATTCGCGGCAGGTGAACTATGGGCTGCAGGGCAGCGTGGTCGCACACCAGTACGGCGTAACGCTAGGTCAGCCTCTTGGCGATGCAATAGCCATAGTGCGCGCTCCGGGCGCGGATGGAGCAACCATTCAGAACAACACCGGGGTGAAGACGGACTGGCGGGGGTACGCGGTGGTGCCGTATGTCAACGCGTACAAGAAGAACCGCATCGCGCTGGACACTACGACGCTGGGTGAAGATGTGGATATCGATACCCAGACGCAAACGGTCGTGCCGACCAAAGGCGCCGTCGTGCTGGCCGACTTTGATACGCGTATCGGTCGTCGTGTGCTGATGACATTGTTGTTCCAGGGTAAGCCGGTGCCGTTTGGCGCAATGGCGTCGCTGAAGGGTACCTCCGCAGGCGCAGGCATTGTGGGCGAGGACGGTGAGGTTTATCTGACGGGATTACCGGACAGCGGAACGCTGATGGTGAAGTGGGGCAGCGCGCAGGGCCAGCAGTGCAATGTGACCTATAGCCTGCCAGCACAGGTGAAAAATCCGGCACAGCAAATCACCACGGTGCAGGGCGTGTGTCTATAACCAGACAAAGAGATAATTATGAGTCTTATAGATAAAAAGAAGCGTTTATTATCGCTTGTGCTATTAGCAATCGCTTTTACCTTTTCCTCTTATGCTTTTTCGGCGGGGGTATCATGCGGTTACACCGGTGGCGGAAATTATAACGTGACCGGAGCAGATATTGTGTTGCAGCGCGGGGCTACGATCGGGACATTATCAAATAAGTTCACTAATAGCCCCGGATACTCTTTTACCTGCAGCACTCCTGATTCTGCGGCAGACAGAGATTTATCATTCACCATGAGGACATCGCAGGCTCCGGTCAGCGGCTACACGGACGTCTACCCAACTAATTTGCCGGGCGTGGGGGTTAAATATCACTTTACAACGAATTCCGGGAACATATGCAGCGTTGAATCTGATTCCGGTATTATCAACTCCGTAAGGACTTATGTTTGCCATATTCTGAAGGGAACAACGCCGAGTTTTAGTTTCGGCACGTCAGTTCAGTTTGTTAAAATAGCGGAGCCAAACGCCGTAGGTACCATTACGCAAATACCGTCGGTATCCGTGACTTTTAGCTATAACAACCAGGCGGGACAATACCCGCAGACAAATATGTACAGTGGCGCGGCGCAGGTGAATATTCGGTCGAATGGTTGCAATGTGACTAACCCTAATCTGACTGTTCCGTTGAACGATCATGCACAGTCGGATTTTAAGAATGTGGGATATCAGACTAAGTATCAGGATTTTAATATTTCCCTGAATTGTGATGCCGGGACAAAATACAGCGCTCAAATTACGGGTAATAGTGTTGCTGGCGTTAATGACACAATAGCGCTTGATAATGCAGCAGCAAGTACCACGGCACAAGGTATTGGCGTTCGATTAACGGATCAAAGCGATAGCAGCTGGGTTATTGGTCAGCAATACGCATTGGGTACAGCAGCGAGCGCAGGGATAATCAATATTCCTATGCGCGCACGTTATTACCAGTTTCAGTCAAAAGTGACGCCGGGCGATGCAAATGCTACAGCAACCATGACGCTGACTTATCAGTAAGGACGGCTCAATGAGAGTAATGAAGATAGCTTCAGTCGGCCTGTCCTTAAAAAATGGTCTGCGCTTACTGGCGATCCTTTCAGGATTGATGGTGGCACAGCAGGCCATGGCCGCGTGCAGCGTTGTTTCGGGTGGCCCGCTGTCCAGCTATAGTTTTACCGTTCCCAATATTCGTGTGGCTACCAACGTGCCGCCAGGGACTATTATTTGGGAGGGGCAGGTGCCAGTCACATCGCCCGTCTCCTTTAGCTGCGATCCGATAAATAATTACTCAACAGTAATTGCGCCTGTTCAGGGAACGGATACGGGGATAAAAATTCATGGTAATTACGCCGTTTATTCTATTCCCGGCGTGACGGGCGTTGGCTACGCATTGTCATACGATGCAGGAGGCGGGGTCTTTTCTTATAACGGTACGGATTCTACTTTCTATAAAGGGTTTCCAGTTAACGGGACACAAAGCGCTAACGGGGGGGTGCATACCACTAAGGGATCTTTTGCGCTGGTCGTTACCGGCAAGGTCTCGCCCGGTATTTTGCCCTCAGGTAATTATGGCCGCTGGACCGTCGGCGGAAATTTAATTATTGCCAACTGGATAACTAATTCATCGACGATCACCCCGGTCGGGTGCGAGGTTGCAATGCCGAACATCAATATTCCGCTTAACGACCACGTGCAATCAGAGTTTATTAAGGTGGGCTATTATTCCAGCTACGTTGACTTTAACGTAGGTTTGAATTGCGATGCGTCGACAAAATACAGCGCCAAAATTTCCGGCAATGCTGTCCCGGGAGTTAACGGTGTGATTGCTCTGGATAATCCAGCGGCCAGCACCACCGCGCAGGGAATTGGCGTCTGGCTTACCGATCGGAATGACGTTACCTGGATTATTAATCAGATGTATGACTTAGGCACGGCCTCGGACGACGGAAGAGTGAATATCCCGATGCGGGCCCGCTATTATCAGTACCAGGGAGCGGTGACGCCAGGTGACGCAAATGCCACGGCTACGATGACCGTTTTATATCAGTAAAGAGGATGCGATGAATTTATTACTATCAGGCGTTCTTATGAACTGCTTGCAGACCAATAAAATCGGGATGAGAAAGGCTTGTCTAAACTGGCAGAGCATTAACGTTAAATTTGTTTTATTAATTGCGATTTTTGTATCAGGTTGCCAGGCGGCTTGTGCTGCGTGTACATGGGTATCGGGCGCCAGCGCGACCACGGTCTCAGTAAATCTTGGGACAGTTACAGTACCTCCCTCTACCAGCGTGGGCAATATAGTAGCGACTCAAACCGTGCCAACTAATAAGGCTGGCGAGACGGTTTTTGCCACCGGTTGCGTAAATGGCAGCGATTTCGGATCCTGGCTGGCAGTTAATGCAGTCCCGGCCAGTGGGTTCACCAGGGTCTATCAAACATCGGTAGCGGGAGTAGGCATTAGCGTTCAGGCGGGAACGTCTACGATCTATTATCAAAATCCGCAATCAACAGTCGTTTCGGGCAACAGCCGCTGGGCTTACTCCTCGTGGGGAACCAGTTTTGTCGTTAGCCTGGTTAAAACAGGCAATATTCCAAACAATGGGGATATAGGAGCAAGAACCTTTCGGATGTCGCTTAGCGGTGTGGGTACGGTACTTACGTTAAATATTACAGGTGGGACTATTATTTCACCCTCCTGCACAGTGACAAACCCTAATATTACCGTGCCGCTGAATGATCATCAGCAAAAATGAATTTTCAGGTGTTGGCTACTCTACGAAATATCAGGATTTTAATATCGGATTAAATTGTAACGCTGGCACAAAATACAGCGCCCAGATAACGGGGGCTGGCATTGCGGGCGTTGACGGCACCATTGCTCTGGACAGCCCTGCCGCAGGCACTACCGCACAGGGAATTGGCGTAAGGCTGACCGATCAGAATGACGCCAACTGGATCATCGGGCAACAGTACCCGTTAGGCACGGCGGCCTCGACCGGCTTAGTCAATATTCCAATGCGGGCACGCTACTACCAGTATCAGGATAAAGTTACGCCCGGTGATGCCAATGCCACCGCAACGATGACGCTCACTTATCAATAAGGATAATGCCATGAAAAAGTTAATACAGAAGAACAGGCTGATAGTGGCGTGTTCGTTATGTGCGTTTGCGAATATTGCGCTGGCTGATACGGCCACCATGAAATTCACGGGTCGCGTGCTGGCATCAAGCTGCACGATCCAGTCGCCGGCCAACGTAACCGTGCTGCTCGGGAGCCGTAATGCGCACAGCGACTTTTTTGGCGTGGGGACAGCAACGCCCTGGGTGAATTTTGCCATAAACCTGCAGTGTCCCGCTGGATTACGGGTCTCGTCGCAAATCGATGCTACTGCTGACAGTTCGCTGGCGCCAGGAGTAATGCGACTCAATACGGAGACTGGCATGGCGACCGGGGTGGGCGTGCAAATGTATCTCGATACGACGCCAGAAGCGGCCGTGACCTTCGGTCAGCCTGTTGTCATTACGACGACGACAGCGCAGGGTCCTGTGAATATCAACTACAAAGCGCGTTATTATCAAACTGCCAGCACTATTACTACCGGACCGGCCAACGCTACGGCGCAATATACGCTTTCGTACCAGTAAATTATCAGATTAAGCATGTCACGTACTCTTCAGCTCATTTAACTGAAGAGGCGTGACAGCAGAATTGTTTGTTTTTTTAATCTATTCGCCTGCAAAAGGTGAGGGGGTTTCTTTGCCACAAATAGGGTTGTTTTCTACTGGCGATAAGTAGTTTGATTTCGTGAAGGTCCCGGAGGTTGTGATGAATAAACGTGTGCGAATAATTATTATGGAGCCTGACGATTTATTGCGTGACAGTATATCGCTCTATATCCAGGATTTATTTAGCGAGACTATTTCTATAGTGACCCAGGTCAACAGCCTGTGCCAACTGCGCATGGCAATGACGCAATTTGACTTCGATGTGGTACTGACGGATTTATACGGCGAGCAGGAAACCTTATATCACTGGTGTGATTTTTATGAGCAGTACAAAATTCACTGGCCGGATAAGCCCATTCTTGCCTGGACGGATGTCCCCGAATACTACATGTCTTATGTGAATTCACACATTAATATGCCCTACAACTTCAACAAATCCATCCCATTAGACGAGTTGAACCAGATACTGCAGCTGGTGGCCTGCGGAAAATCCGCATTGCTGAAAAGGCCACAGTTTTTCCGCCCGGTTTCCAGAAGAAATTTTCTGACGCGGCGGGAGCTTCAGGTCATCAACTGTCTTTTTCGGGGGGAGGTGCTGGGCCGGATTGCAAAACGTATGGGGCGCAGCATCAAAACGGTGAGCGGCCATAAGCGCAATGCCATGCGTAAACTTGGCGTAGAGAGCGACGGCATGCTGCTTAGTCTGAATAAAAAATACAGCCCGCTGATGATCCCTGAAGAGCTGGGCAACGAAGACGGGGATTACGACGATGCAGCTTATCCGTAAGGCATAAAAAGCTGTTCGCGCCGTAGAAGCTCTCCGTAACGTTACTATTCGTGGCCGTTATAGTACGGCGTCCCCAGATGCTCGGACTTGTCGCTGATGGTGTTGCTGGCGTGGTTATCAGCAGGGGGCATCATCATGCCGCCGTGGTTGGCCTGGGTGGCGTTATAACTGCCGGATTGTTCCGCCAGAACGTTGCCCGATACCAGAGCCAGTACCAGGGCAGCAGCGGAGATAAAGCGTTTCATGATTTCCTCGGTTACGCCTGAATAAACAGGCGTTTACAGCATTAATGACTTAATGATTTAGCGGATGAAGATACTTTCCGTCGCCGGCAAGGTGCGTGATGCGATACTTGTGCGGCGGCACGGAAAAATAGTTCTTGAACGTGCGGGTCAGCGTCTGCTGGGATTCAAACCCGTACCGTTCGGCTAAATAGAGTATCGGCTCGTCGCTCTCTTTCAGCTTCTGGGCGATCTCGGTCAGTTTGCGATTGCGAATATATTGTCCCAGGGAGTGCCCGGTCTCTTTTTTAAACATTCTTTGCAGGTGCCACTTAGAGTAGCCCGAACGCTGGGAAACCTTCTCTAGCGATAAAGGGGTTTCCAGGTTCTCTTCTATCCAGTCCAAAATGCTATGTACTGTCACTGCATCGTTATTGCGTCTGGACATCGTCTCACCTCATTTCAGCTTTACGGCAAAACCTTTGTCAGCAGGTGATAAAGCGCGTCGACTTCATCTGCCGTCAGGTTTTTTGTTAGTTCCTGGTGCAGGTCCTGGCCTACGAGGCTGTGGCATTTCTCACACAGCGTTTTCCCTTCTGGCGTCAGCCTCACCAGAACGCCGCGTTTATCGTTCGGGTTAGGCAAACGCTCGATCCAGCCCTTACAGAGCAGGCGATCGAGCATGCGGGTTAACGCGCCGAGATCTACCGACAGCACTTTCTTTAACTCAACCGGCGTGATGCACACCTGGCAATAGATGGAGCAGAGCACCTTAAATTGCGTCGCGGTGATATCCAGCGGCGAGAGATAATCGTTGAGCAGGCGGTCTTTATGCTGATTAACCATGTGAATCAGCCGACCGAGTGGGATCATTTCATTGAACAGATCGCTTGTGCTTTTCACTATGGTTGCCCAGGCAAGTAGATTAATCACGCGAGATATTATTGCCCGGGCAAGTATAAGTCAACGTGATGGTCCATCGGCTTAGAAAAATGACACAAATAGCTAAAACGTTTCAGTGTCCAGGGCGGGATGCACCTTGCAACAAAACTCCTGACGGCATGAAGCGCATTTGATTAGTATACTCGGCTGAAATTAACGTAACGGACATAAGGGCTTATTGATGATGGAATTACTGCAGGCCATTGGGCTTGGGCTGGTGGTACTGCTGCCGCTGGCAAACCCACTGACAACGGTTGCGCTGTTCCTGGGTCTCGCAGGGAACATGAACAGCAAGGCGCGAAACCGCACGGCGGTGATGGCATCGGTGAACGTCTTCATCATTATGATGGTTGCGTATTACGCCGGTCAGGTCGTGATGAGCACCTTTGGCATTTCCATTCCCGGCCTGCGTATTGCGGGCGGGCTGATCGTCGGGCTGATCGGTTTCCGCATGCTGTTCCCGCAGCAGAAGGCGCACGAATCGCCGGAGTCCAGAAGCAAGCATGAAGAGCTGAGCGAGGAGCCTGAGGCCAATATCGCCTTCGTACCGCTGGCAATGCCAAGCACCGCCGGGCCGGGGACCATTGCGATGATCATCAGCTCTGCCTCGACCATTAAACACGGCGTCGACTTTACCCCGTGGGTTGTGCTGGTCGCTCCACCCATTATCTTCGCGCTGGTAGGTGTGATTCTGTGGGCCAGCCTACGCAGTTCTGGCGCCATTATGCGCATGGTAGGTAAAAGCGGCATCGAGGCCATTTCGCGCCTGATGGGCTTCCTGCTGGTCTGCATGGGCGTGCAGTTCATCATCAACGGCGTAATTGAAATCATTAAAACGTGGCCTGCGTAAGCCACAAGGAGACGGATATGAAAAATCTCAAACTTCCCCAGGACGATTACAACGCGGTAGTAGGGCATATCGTTGATTACATGGAGGACAAGCACGATCTGCAGCTCGGCCAGTTCGAAGCCGAGTTCTTCCTCGACGAACTGGTGAAGAAGCTCGCACCGCTCTTTTACAATCAGGGGCTTAATAAGGCGATGGACGTAATCAACAACAACGTCCTGACGCTGGAAGAGCTGCTGGATCTGGAAAAAGAAGTGTGAAATGAGAGGGAGGGTGACAATCTCATCATAACGCATATAATGGATATAACCGCGTAAGTAATAGCCGCACGGAGGTGAAAAATGGTGTCGAAGGTAAATCTCGCACGGCGTAATGACATGCCCTGTAACGTCCAGGCTTTAAGCGGCAACGAACTGCATCAGCTAAAGCTCAATAAGGAATCTGAATATCTCCTCATTGATTTAGGTGACATCTCCGGACGGCACGCTGCTTTTGGCGAAATGATGGAAATAGCGATAGAGGCTGCCGTAAACGCGGCGCTGTCATCGCTCATTTCACTGGACGATGAGGTAAGTCGCTCATCTCATCAGGCCGATGCAGAAAAAAAGCAGCAGCGAGCCGAACGTAATGCTCGTCGTCTTGATAAGCTTAACGAGCAGATTTTGCAGGATTCTGTCTGGTTATCGGCCCGTGAACTCTCCGATAAAGCCAATTTTAAAAATAGTAATCCAAGCGCTGGCCCAAATCGCTGGAAGGCATCAGGGGCCATTTTTGCCGTTCCGGTTAATGGCAAAGACAATTATCCCAGATATTTACTGGACGAAGGGTACCGCCCGCTACCAGCGGTAAAAAAAATCCTCAGCATTTTTGGCGATAGCAAAACGCCCTGGGGCCTGGCAATCTGGTTTGGCTCAGGCAATAGCTGGCTTGATGGTCAAAAACCAAAAGAAGTGCTGGCCACCATGCCCGAACGGGTAATCGCTGCCGCTAAGGAAGAGCGCGAGGGAGGACTCCATGGCTAAAGGACACAAGGAGGTGTCTGAAGCATCACGCGAATTTCCTGTCCCGCCCCGGAATTTAAGAGTCAATACCACGCTCTGGCGTGCCGGGACTCAAATCTATCGTATCCATTCAAAACAATTTACGGCAGCCCAGTTTAACCCTGGGGCGGGTAATGCTCGTTTCAGCCCTTTAAGTAATGGTGTCAGCACGCTTTATGGCGGGGTGAGCACAGGCGTTGCTTTAATGGAGACGCTATTTCACGATCTCCCAGTCCATACAGATGGCGTATCGTTCGATCTCCGACGGGCCGAAAATGGGGTCCATTCTGTTCTCGTCCCCGTAATTGATTTAACGCTGGCAGATCTGAACCCCAGGACGCTCCGCAAAATAGGCGTCACGCGCGCCGAACTGCTGGACTCATCGGCTTCGCAGTATCCTTTCACGCGAGAGTATGCCCTGGCTATTTACGAGGCCCACCCGGAACTTCATGGTTTGCAGTGGTCATCCCGGCAGCACGGCGGATTTGCCATAATGCTGTTTGGCGACAGGGTCAAAAATGACCTGCTTAAGGTGCTCGTTGAATCAGAGCTGTTGCTGGAGTCTGAGATGTTAAGGGATATTCTTGAAGAAGAAGCCGATCAGCTTGGCCTGATATTGCTGGAGCCCGGCGGGGGGAGGAAATAAGCGGGTGGCGTAACGGCCACCCGAATTTGTTCAGCTATGATGAGCCTGCTCTTCCAGCGCCACGGGCCAGCGGCGGAAAATCAGCACCGACCAGATTAACGCCGCCAGCGCCGGTATCGCACCTACCCAGCCGATGCTGGCCATCGACAGGTGCAGGCTGACCTGATTTCCCAACAGCGCTCCCGCACCGATGCCGATATTAAATATCCCGGAAAAGAGCGACATGGCCACGTCCGTGGCGTCCGGCGCCAGCGCCAGAACCTTCACCTGCATGCCCAGCCCGATCACCATGATGGCGATCCCCCAGAACATGCACAGAACCGTCAGGTTAATATTGCTGTCAGATGCAGGCAGAAGCAGCGCCAGGCACAGCACCAGTAACGCAATAGCACCGCTAATAAGCGTTGAAGCATGTTTATTGCCAAGCTTGCCAAACAGCACGCTGCCAATAATCCCCGTGCCGCCAAGCACCAGCAGCAAAAGCGTCGCAAAATTCGCGCTTCGCCCGGCTACGGTGTTCACAAAAGGTTCAATGTAGCTGTAAGCCGTGTAGTGGGCGGTAACCACGACAGCCGTCAGCAAATAGATGCTCACCAGCGCAGGGCGGCGGAATAGCTGCGGAACGCTGCTCAGCGAACCTGAGTGTTCGCTCGGCAGTTTCGGCAGCAGCTTAATCAGGCAAACCAGGGTAACTGCCGCAACCACGCCGATAGCAAAGAAGGTGGTGCGCCAGCCGAAATACTGCCCGACTATACGTCCCAGCGGCAGGCCGAGCACCATGGCAAGCGCGGTGCCGGTGGCAATCAGGCTCAAAGCCTGGGCTTTCTTACCCGCCGGGGCCATGCGAATCGCCAGCGAGGCGGTTATCGACCAGAAAATTGCGTGGGCAAAGGCGATGCCGATGCGGCTAATAACCAGCACGGTAAAGTTCCACGCCAGGAAAGAGAGCACGTGGCTGGCGATAAACAGCACGAAGATGCCAATCAGCAGCTTGCGCCGTTCAACCATGCTGGTCATCAGCATAAACGGCAGCGACATCAGCGCCACCACCCAGGCATAGATCGTCAGCATAATGCCGACCTGCGCGGTCTCCATGCCGAAACTGTTGGCAATATCCGACAGCAGGCCGACGGGCACAAATTCAGTGGTATTAAAGATAAACGCCGCGACGGCAAGAGTAACGACTCGCAGCCACGCGGTTTTACGTGAGACCGTATTTATAGTCATAAGAGTTTCGCGTAGGTCAGACAGACGGGAGAGAAGGCGATCATAAAACCATCGATCGGGGCATACAACCCATTTTGTGATTAATGTCTCATTTTTTTGCGTAGCGGCGAGGGCCTGAAAAATTGTATACGCTTAGTCAAAGGCTTATGGCAGTGTAAGCGTGATGCACAGACAAATAACAACGAGAGGTTTAGCTATGCAACCAATTGACTTTTACATGGTGGATGCCTTCTCCGATACCACCTTTGGCGGCAATGCCGCCGCGGTTTGTCCGCTAACGGAATGGCTGCCGGATGAAACGCTGCTGAAAATGGCGAAGCAGCATAACCAGTCGGAAACGGCATTTTTCGTCACCACTGATTCCGGCTTCGAGCTGCGCTGGTTTACCACGCAGCACGAAATCAATCTCTGTGGGCACGCCACGCTGGCGGCGGCCCACGTGATTTTTGAGCATCTCGATTATCCCGATGCGGTTATCCATTTTGATACGCGCTTCGTGGGGCCGCTGACGGTCACCCGTAACGGCGAATGGCTGACGATGGATTTCCCCGCGTGGGCAACGGAGCCGGTCATGCCTCTGCCTCTGCTGCTGGAAACGCTGGGCATCAGCGAATGTAAAGAAGTCCGCGTGGCGCGTGACTATATGGTCGTTCTGGAAAACCAGCAGCAGGTGGAGGCGGTAAAAGCAGATATCAACGCCATGATCCCGCTGGAAAAAATGGTCTGCATTACGGCACCTGGCGACGGCGATTACGATTTTGTCAGCCGCTTCTTCTGCCCGGGCGAAGCCGTGGCGGAAGATCCGGTGACCGGCTCCACGCACAGCATGCTCATTCCTTACTGGGCGGAAAAACTGGGTAAAACGCAGATGCTGGCCCGCCAGGTGTCCGAACGCGGCGGCGATTTGCGCTGCCAGCTCGAGGGAAACCGCGTGCATATTGGCGGTAAAGCGACAACCTATCTGATTGGCAAAGTCCTGCTACGCTAATGCATACGTGCCT
This sequence comes from Dryocola clanedunensis, assembly GCF_038405435.1. GTDB lineage: Bacteria > Pseudomonadota > Gammaproteobacteria > Enterobacterales > Enterobacteriaceae > Dryocola > Dryocola clanedunensis_A. The sequence goes on from NZ_JBBYHZ010000002.1 coordinate 374,290, forward strand.
TCACCGCGGAGGCACGCTCTACACTCTGTGAGATTTCATATGGATTTGGTTAAAAAACTTCTGGCCGTATCCGTCGCCGCGCTGCTGTTTCCGCAGGCTGCTTTTGCCGTTAAAACAATAATCTACACCGACCACGAGGCGCTGGGCGGCATGCGTACCCGCTTCCTGAATGACGTTTTCTTTCCGGCGGTGGAAAAAGAGTCTCATGGGCGATTAAAAATAGAGCCGCACTGGGATGGCGAACTCTCAACCAGCTATCGCGCCTTACAGACTGTTGCGAAGGGGGCCACGGCAGATATGGCCGTTGTGGTGCCCGAATATTCCGCCAGCGAACTGCCGCTGCATCAGATTTTCAAAAGTTTTCCCGTCGGGCCTGCGGCCGACAAACAGGTCGCTTTTTTCCGTCGCGTTTATAAAGAAGTACCAGCTTTCCAGGCAGAGCTTCTGCGGGCAAACATCGTGCCCGTGTTTATTGCTACCGGGTATCCCGTGGCGTTTTTCAGCACCCATGAAATCAAAAAGCTCGACGACCTGAAGGAGACCAAATGGCGCACGGCGAGCTTCTGGCATCAGGACTTTCTGCGCAATGCCGGGGCCACGCCGGTCACCATGCCCTGGGGCGACGGTATCTACAAGGCGCTGGCAAACGGCAGACTGGACGGGGTGATGGTCAACGTGGACAGCGGCTATGAGCTCGAAGTGCACGAGGCCGCGCCATACGTGCTGATTTCCCCCGAGCTGTGGCTCGGGCATGTGTATCTGGTTGCGATGAATAAACAGACCTGGGACGAGCTAAGCAAAGAGGATCGGCAGGCTTTACGGCGCGCCGCGGCGTCCTCCTATAAAACGCTGGGGGGCATTATGAAGCAGAAAATGCTCACGCAAATCAGCGATATGAAAAAACAGGGCGCGCAGGTCAGGCTCGTGCGGCATGCCGAAATACTCAAGTGGGAAAATGCCACCCGCTACCAGGACGTTCAGGCAGGCTGGGTTAAGGAGCAGGAAAGCAAGGGCATCACCGAGGCCGGGCCGGTTATGCAGCGCGTCACCGAAATTATGAAAGAGAGCCGATAGACGGCCTGGCGCGCGCCAGCATCGGCGAAGGTCAGGCGAGCGGGTTCAGCAGCCCCATAAACGCATCCAGCTGGCGGGTTTTTGCGCCGCGCCGCCAGATAAGCCAGGTTTTCAGATAGCGCCAGTCGGGCGGCAGCGGCCAGGCGCTGGCCTGATGGCTGCCGGGCATGCTCTCCAGCATGCTGCGCGGCATCAGGGCAATGCCCGCTCCGGCGACCACACAGGCCAGCATGCCGTGGTAGGACTCCATTTCGTGAATTTTCCCCGGCATCGCGCCGTCGTGATGAAACCAGCTTTCAAAGTGGCGGCGGTAAGAGCAGTTGGCCCGGAAAGCATAGATGTCAGATCCGTTAACCTGCCGGGCATCCCTGATGGCAGAACGGTCGCCCGGCGTGACTATCACCATTTCTTCTTCGTAGACGGGCACGCCGTCGAGCGACGGATGCAGCACCGGGCCGTCGACAAAGGCGGCGGAGAGCTTGCCCTCCAGCACGCCGTCAATCTGATCCCCCGAAGGGCCGGTCGCCAGCGAGAGCTGAATTTTGGGGTAGCGCTGGTTGAAAGAGGCGAGAAGCGGCGGGATCCTGACGGCGGCGGTACTTTCCAGCGAACCCAGCGCCAGCATGCCCTGCGGCTCATCGCCGGCGACCACCATTCTGGCCTCGTCCACCAGCGCAAGAATACGTTTGCTGTACTCGAGGAAGCTGTGCCCGGCGGGCGCCAGCTTCAGGCGCTGGTTTTCACGAATAAACAGATCGACGCCGAGATCGGCCTCCAGCTGCTTGATGCGCGTGGTGAGGTTAGAGGGCACGCGATGAACCTTCTGGGCGGCGGCGTTTATGCTGCCGGTTTCGGCCACGGCGTTAAACATCTCCAGCTGTATCAGGTCCATTTGTATTCTCATTTCGTGAATGGTGTGCTTAGTATTATTCATTTTTAAACTTTTCGCCTCAAGGATAAGGTAGCCTCACATCCACTGAACGAGGCATCACCATGCATTCTGCTACCCCGCAAACGCACGCCATCTCCCTTAACCCGGCGAACGGCGAGCAGCTCGCTGCTTATCCCTTTGCCACCGATGCCCAGCTGGATACGGCTTTGGTCAACAATCACCGCGCTTTCCAGTTCTGGCGGAATATTCCCCTTGCTCAAAGGGCGCAGAAACTCAGAGATCTCGCCGTCGTGCTGCGGGATAACGCCGAAGAGATGGCCCGGATGATTACCGCCGAAATGGGCAAACCGATTGCTCAGGCGAGGGCGGAAGTCACTAAATCAGCAAATTTGTGCGACTGGTATGCGGAGCACGGTCCGGCCATGTTAAGTACGGAAGCAACGCTGGTGGAGGATAATAAAGCGGTGATTGAATACCGTCCGCTGGGTTCTATTCTGGCCGTGATGCCGTGGAACTTCCCGCTGTGGCAGGTGCTGCGCGGTGCGGTGCCAATCCTGCTGGCAGGGAACAGCTACGTGCTCAAACATGCTCCCAACGTGATGGGATGCGCGGCGCTAATCCAGGAAATGTTTGTTAAAGCCGAATTCCCGCAGGATTTATTCTCGGTAATCAACGTCACGCCCGAAGGCGTCAGCAGGGCGATAAAGGATCCGCGCATCGCCGCCGTCACGGTAACCGGCAGCGGACGTGCGGGCGCGGCCATTGGCGCTCAGGCTGGAGCAGCGCTGAAAAAATGCGTGCTGGAGCTGGGCGGCTCCGATCCTTTTATTGTGCTCAATGATGCCGACCTTGAAGAAGCAGTCAAAGCCGCGGTCGCCGGACGCTACCAGAACACAGGGCAGGTCTGCGCGGCGGCAAAACGCTTTATCGTTGAGGCGGGCGTTGCGGATGCGTTTACCGGTATGTTTGTTGCCGCTGCGGCGAAGCTGGTTTCCGGCGATCCGACGTCAGAAACCACGCAGCTTGGGCCGATGGCGCGCTACGATCTGCGAGACGAGCTGCATCAGCAGGTGACAACGTCACTTAGTGAGGGCGCGACGCTGCTGCTGGGCGGGGAGAAAATAGCCGGAGAAGGAAATTATTACGCGCCAACCGTGCTGGGCAACGTCACACCTGAGATGACGGCCTTCCGTCAGGAGCTTTTCGGGCCCGTAGCTGCCATCACCGTTGCACGAGATGCACAGCATGCGATGGAGCTGGCAAACGACAGCGATTTTGGCCTCTCCGCCACAATTTTCACCGCAGACGTTCAGCGCGCCGAAGAAATGGCGGCACAGCTTGAGTGCGGCGGCGTATTTATTAACGGCTACAGCGCAAGCGATCCGCGAGTAGCGTTCGGCGGCGTGAAGAAAAGCGGATTCGGGCGCGAGCTGTCCCACTTCGGCCTGCACGAGTTCTGCAATGCGCAGACCGTCTGGAAAGATCGTCGTTAGAAATGCAGGCAGCGGGTGTTTACCGCACCCGCTAAGCCGTTAAAACAGACTGGCCCGCTTCTGCTCGCCGAGCCGCCGTAGCCTTTCCGCCGTCATCACGCTCAGGGCATCCGTTGGGCAGGTCCGCACGCAGGCGGGGCCGCTGTCGTCATGCTGGCACATGTCGCATTTTATTATCGACATCGCATGCGGCGAACCGCCGTCCGCGACTATCTCTATCGCCCCGAACGGGCAGGCCACCATGCAGCTTTTACAGCCGATACACAGCGCTTTTATCGGTTCGATAATGCCGTTATTTTTACGCAGCGCCCCTGTCGGACAGGCGCTCAGGCACGATGCCCCTTCGCACTGGTGGCATACCGCAGGGGCGCTGTCCTGAGTGGCTTTATACACGCGCAGGCGAGGGTGAAAGCCGCTTTGCCCGTCAGCCTGATGATTAACCGCGCAGCTGACCTCGCAGGTTCGGCAGCCGATGCAGGCCTGGGCATTAACGTAAATAAACGAGGTGTTCATGAGGCCACCTCCATCGCTTCTGTCGATTGGTGCTCAAGCAAATCCACGATATCTTTTGCAGCCCTGCGCCCATCGGCCATCGCGGTGACGACCAGATCCGCGCCGCGCACGGCATCACCACCGGCAAACACGCGCGGGTGGGTTGTTTGCCCAGGATAGCGTGGGTTCAGGCCAATCCGGATCTGCCCCCACTTGTCGCATTCAACGTTGCCCTCTTTAAGCCACGGCATGGCGTGGGCCTGGAAGCCAAAGGCAACGATCAGCGCATCGGCTTCCAGCACAAACTCCGAGCCTTTAATGATTTTTGGCCTGCGGCGTCCGCTGGCGTCCGGTTCGCCCAGCTCGGTGCGCAGCATTTCAATGCCGGTAACATGGCCTTTTTTGTTGGTGATAATGCGCTGCGGCTGGACGTTAAACTGAAACTCAACGCCTTCTTCGCGGGCGTTTTTAACCTCTTTACGGGAGCCGGGCATATTCGCTTCGTCGCGGCGATAGGCGCAGGTGACCGACGTTGCCCCCTGGCGCACCGCCGTGCGCAGACAGTCCATGGCCGTGTCGCCTCCGCCCAGCACAACCACCTTTTTGTCCGCTAATGAAATAAACGGGTTATCCGGATCCTCAGGCAGCTGCATGACGTTACGCGTATTGGCAATCAGATAGGGGAGCGCTTCGAGCACGCCGGGTGCGTTTTCATTATCCAGACCTGCCGTCATCGACTTATAGGTGCCGGGGGCGATAAATACGGCGGCGTGTTCGCGAAGGAGCTGGCTGAAGCTGATATCGCGGCCCACCTCGCAGTTGAGCACGAACTCAATGCCCATCTGGCTAAAAATTTCCCGGCGCAGGGTCAGCACCTGCTTATCCAGCTTAAAGGAGGGAATGCCGAAGGTTAACAGGCCGCCAATTTCCGGATGGCGGTCATAAACCACAGACTTAACGCCGCTGCGGGCCAGCACATCCGCACAGGCCAGGCCCGCAGGGCCCGCACCGATTATGGCCACGCGTTCCGGGCGCGGCTGCACCTGGCTTAGATCGGGTCGCCAGCCTGCGGCGAGCGCGGTATCCGTTACGTACTTTTCTATGCAGCCCACGGTGACCGAGCCGCCGCTGCTTTTGAGCGTGCAGGATCCTTCGCATAGCCTGTCCTGCGGACAAACGCGCCCGCAAACTTCCGGCATGCTGCTGGTGCGGTGGGATAGCTCGACCGCTTCCATGATCTTCTCTTCTTTGGCGAGCCTTATCAGATCGGGAATCGCATTGTGCAGCGGGCAGGTCCAGCGGCAGTTGGCCTGTTCCGCACACATCAGACAGCGTTCACCTGCCTCGCAGGCCTGCGCGGGGGTAAACGAGCGGTAGATTTCTTTAAAGTGCAGCCGACGCTCTGCCGCAGGGGTTTTCTCCGGATCGCTACGCCTGCGGCTGCCGTCCAGCAGGCGCTCCCTTGCTGAGCGTGACAGGCTCCGTTTGCCGTTCAGCGTTTCCTGCTGACGTTTACGCCGCACCTGGCTTAGCTGTTCCTGAGTCACCAGCGACAGGGCGCTGGTCGGGCAAACCTGCACGCACGCCGGGCCGGTGTCAGCGCTTCGGTGCTGGCACAAATCACATTTTTCTACCACCGGGGACTCGTCGTGGTTCAGGGCAATGACCCCGAACGGGCAGGCGAGAATGCAGTTTTTACAGCCAATACACTTTTTCTGATCCAGATTAATGCGGTCGTTACCGTAGCTCAGCGCGTCCGTAGGGCAGCTGGTAACGCAGGGGGCGTTATCGCACTGGTGGCACATCATCGCCGTAGAGGCCTCCGGCGAGGCGAGCACCGTCACGCGGGGACGCAGAGTTTGGCCTGGCTCGGGATAACGCTCCTGATTGTGCGCGAGCACGCAGGCAATTTCACAGGCTTTGCAGCCGATGCAGTCACGAGAATTAGCGACAACAAAACGATTCATAATTACTCCCAGTATTGCGTTTTGCCAGCAGATGCAAGAAAGGTGCTCAAACGGTCTTTAAGTGGAATATCGATAAAATTTTGCGGTGCGTTTCACAATTCACGATTAAACCCCACGTTAATTACCGGCGACGATGCTAACGCGGCGGGTAAATTATCAGATTGATAAATTCGATATTATTCTCAATTCGATTAGCTTACTTCAGGCATTCGGCCAGGTTATTTCCCGCGCAGTTGTGCAAAGTTTTATAATCCGCCTCGCAAAAATAACAATGAAAAGTCCTTCTGCCGGTGAATGGCATGGCCTTTGCTTAGTCCTGCCTGATGAATTCACTTTTAGCTCTCTTCTTATTTACGGAGAATGGTATGGAAACAACGCTGGTAGGCACTGAAGTCCCGCGCGTTGACGGCGAAGCAAAGGTCAAAGGCAGTGCCATTTATGGTGACGATATCGTAATGACGGGGATGCTGTACGGCGTTTGTCGCTATGCGGATATCGCCGCGGGTCGTCTTGAAACGCTGGATATTAGCGAAGCGCAGAATGTTCCGGGCGTGGTTTATATTGCCACCGCCAAAGACGTGCCCGGCGTGGATCGCATAGGCGTGATTATTTCCGACTACCCGCCCATTGCGAAAGACGAAATCGCCTTCCGTGGGGATGTCATTGCCGTGATCGCGGCAGAAACCTACGAGGCCGCCTGTCTGGCCGCCGACAAAATCACCGCCACCTATACGCCCTACACGCCAATTACCGACCCGGCTGAGGCATTAAAGCCCGGCGCAAGGCTTATCCACTGCGACACCGAAAGCAACGTTATTAATCGTCACCACACGGTAAAAGGCGATATAGACGCAGGTTTTGCTGCTTCGACGCATATTTTTGAGCGCGATTACGAGGTGGGGTTCCAGGAGCATGCTTATATCGAGCCGGAATCCATCACCACCTATCTTGATCCCAACGAAAACATTATTACGGTGGCCGGCTCTATTCAGAACGCCCACCGCGTGCGCGGCATTGTTGCGAAATACCTCAACTTGCCGCAGGCAAAAGTTAACGTTAAGCGTTCGGTGCTCGGCGGATCGTTTGGCGGCAAGGACGATATTATCGACCATCTTGCCTGCCGCGCATCGCTATTAACGCAAATAACAGGCCGCCCGGTTAAATTTACCTACAACCGCGAGCAGTCCATGCGCGAAAGCTACAAGCGCCACCCTTATAAAATGAAATATAAGATAGGCCTGGACGACAAGGCGAAAATACAGGCGATTAAAATCGACATTATTGCCGATGGTGGCAGCTACGCGGGCCAGACGATATTCGTCACCTGGCGCAGTTCGGTGCAGGCGGCGGGGCCGTATAACATCCCTAACGTCCGCGTGGACGTCACCGGGGTTTATACCAATAACAACTATACGTCCGCCTATCGCGGATACGGCGCACCGCAGGTAATCTTTGCCAACGAATCGTTAATGGATGAGGTGGCGGCGGCCTTTAATCTCTCCCCGGTAGAGCTTCGACGCCGCAACGTCCTGAAGCAGAACGATACCAGCATGGCCGGGCAGGTGTTCAGCGAGCACACCGTGTCGGCACAGGAAGTGCTGGATCGCGCCCTTAACAGCAGCGAGTTCTGTGCCAAAAGGGATCACTATAAAAAGCTCAACGCGCAGAACGGGCCGATCAAATACGGTATCGGCCTGGCCCTCAGCCACCGCGGCTGTTCGCTGGGCGCTGAAGGGCTGGACGCCTCATCGGCGCTGATTCAAATCAACGCCGACAGCAGCCTCAACGTCTCCACCTCCGTTTCTGAAAACGGCCAGGGGCTGCAAACCACCATGTCGCTCATTGCCGCCGAAGCCTTCGGGCTAGAGCTTGATCGGGTGATGTTTACCGATCCGGCAACCTCAATGATTGCGGACGGTGGCTCCACGGTTGCTTCGCGGGGCACGCTGATGGGCGGCCAGGCGGTGCTGAGCGCGGCCAACAAGCTCAAAGGCAGAATGCTTAAGGCCGTCGGTCAGGAGCTGAACGCCAACAGCGTTGAAGAACTGTGCTGGCTGAAAGGCGAGGTCTTTAACCGCGCTCAGCCCGATCTGCGGCTCTCGTTTACGGACGTGGTCAATAAAACCAAAGCCCTTGGGGAGAACCTTTCTGCCTACGGCTGGCACGTTGCGCCGGATATCCACTGGGATGAGCATAAAGGCTCTGGCAGCCCGTACTTCACCTGGGTTTACGGCTGCCAGATTGCCGACGTGGCCGTCGATACCCGCACCGGGAAAATCACCCTCAACCACATCACCGCGGTGCACGACGTGGGTAAAGTCATCAACCGCGTGGGGATAGAAGGACAGATTTACGGCGGCGTAGTGCAGGGGATGATCGGCTACGGCATGCTGGAAGACTTTAATACCGCCCATGGCGAAGTGAAATCTGAAAACTTTGATACCTATCTGTTGCCGACCATCAAAGATGTCCCGCCAATCACGGTGATTACCGTGGAAAACCATGACAAAGCCGGGCCGTACGGGGCGAAGGTTATCGGCGAGCCGGTGCTGGAACTGGGCGCCGCGGCGCTGAACAACGCCGTCAGCTTCGCCATTGACCGCTGGAACCGGCAGATCCCGCTAACGCTGGAGCAGGTTCGCCTGGGCTACAACCTGAAAAAGCCGGAGCGGCAAAGCGAGGTTCAGGGTGAGCCGGGCGCCAAAAAGCAGGTACTGCGCATCAACAATATGCAGGTCTGCAACCCGACAAGCCTTCAGGAAGCGCTTGATGCGCTGAAGGAACCCGGCGCAACGGTGATTGCCGGAGGAACGGACCAGCTGGTGCAGGCCAGAATGCAGTCGGGAACCACTAAGCTGGTCAATATTTCCGGGCTAACAGAGTTAAGCCAGATTGCCGAGGCCGACGGCGGGGTGGTGATTGGTGCCGCAGTCTGTTTCAGCGACCTGATTGCCCATCCCGGCATCGCGGATAAATACCCGCTGCTGGTTACCACCTGTCGCACGATTGGCTCGCTTCAGCTGCGTAACCGGGCCACCCTCGGCGGCAATATCGTCAACGCCGCGCCCTGCGCAGACTCCGTGCCGCCGCTGGTGATCCTGGATGCGGAAGTCGAACTGCAGTCTACCGGGGGCGTGCGCTATCTGCCGCTCAGCCACTTTATCGAGGCGGGATACCGTACGAGCCTGAAGCCGGGCGAACTGCTGACGCGAATTATGATCCCGGCACCACGAAGCGATGTGCAGCTGCAACGCTATCTGCAGCTGGGCCGCCGCAACGCGCTTAACATCACGCGGCAAAGCCTGACGGGGCAGTTCAGCCTTTCTGCGGATGGCAGGCTCACGCTTTGCCGTCTGGTGGATGGCGCGCTGTTCAGCAAGCCTCAGCGGCTGTACGACATCGAAGACTGCCTGCTTGGTAAAGCGCTGTCCGCAGAGCTGATTGACTCGGTGGGCGAGGCCCTGAACCAGAAGATGGAGGCGGCGATCGGCGGGCGCTGGTCGGCCCCGTACAAAATTCCCGTCTATCTCGATATGTTCCGCCAGATGCTGAACGATGTGATGAACGCCGGAAAGTGAACAGGACTGAAAAATGAAAACGATAGAGCTGAAAGTAAACGGTATTCGCATTAGCCGCGAGGTTGAAGACAGCCGCAGGCTGGTTGATTTTCTGCGTGAAGATCTCCGTCTGACGGGGACCAAAGAAGGGTGTTCGGTGGGGGAATGCGGTGCCTGTACCATTGTGATGAACGGCAAGGCGGTTTGCTCTTGTCTGATCCTTGCGGTGCAGTGCGCAGGAGCCGAAATCACCACGGTTGAGGCGCTGCACCACGATCCGGTGGGCGTGAAGCTGCAAAAGGCCTTTGTTCGCCACGGCGGGACGCAGTGCGGGTTTTGTACGCCAGGCGTCCTGATGAGCAGCAAGGCGTTGCTCGATGCTCATCCGCATCCTTCTGACGAAGAAATCTGCGAAGCCCTGGAAGGAAATCTGTGCCGTTGTACCGGTTATCATCCGGTAATTAAGTCCATTAAAGCCGTACTTAAGGCAGTTTAGCCACTGTTTGGCCCCGATTTTCGGGGCCTTTTTTGGAGCAAAAAAATGGAGAGCAGACCTGAATGCGTCATGCTGGCAGCTGGCCTTTCAAGCCGCATGGGTACCTGGAAAATGATGCTGCCCTGGCGGGAGACGACCCTTCTTGATAGCGCCATTGAAAACGCGCTGGGGTTTTGCAAACGTGTCATCCTGGTGACGGGACACCGGGCCGAAGAACTGCACGTACGGTATGGCGGACACCCTCAGGTGACCCTTGCCTATAATCCTGACTTTCATGACGGCATGTTTTCTTCGGTCGTCTGCGGCGTGATGCAGACTCGCGGCGAACATTTCTTTGTGTCGTTAGGGGATATGCCCGGCATCCCCCCTTCGGTTTACGCCAGGCTTTGGGAGGCGCGAGGAGATAAGTGCGTAGTGCCGGAGTTTGGCAGCTATCGTGGCCACCCGGCGCTGCTGCCCGCAGCCATGCGGGGCATTATTCTGGCTGCCCCGCCGGAGGCAACGTTAAAGCCGCTGCTGGACGACTTTGGTCGCGTCAGCATTGCCGTGGCTGAGCCAGCTATCCACGAGGATGTGGATACGCCAGCTCAGTATCTGGAACTCTGCGCCATCCGCTCGCGCCAGCCGCTACCGGCGGCTACAGGCTCCCGGTTTTCGCATCTAAAGATTCCAGACCATATTTCTTAATCTTGCGGTACAGCGTGGCGACGCCGATGCCCAGCTCTTCGGCGATCGCGCGCTTATTGGCCTTGCGTATCAACGCTTCTTCAATCAGCGTTCGCTCTATGGATTTCAGGCTGGCGCCATTGTTGAGCGGTAAATCCCGCGGCTGTGAAGATGTGGGCACGGGGAGAGTATGGAAAGAAGGGGGCAGCATGGCGCTGTCAATCACTTCGCCCGTTGGCACGATATTCACCAGATACTCAATTAAATTGCTCAGCTCGCGAACGTTTCCCGGCCAGCGGTAACGCTGGAAGGCGAGAATAACGTCGCTGTTTACGCCGGGATAAGCCTTGCCAATCCTTTGCGAATGTAAATTGAGGAAGAAATGCATGAGCAGTTCTATATCCCCCTGCCGTTCGTGCAGCGGCGGAAGCGGGACAGGAATAACATTCAGACGGTAGAAAAGATCTTCGCGAAACTGGCCGTCGGTAATTTTTTGATCGAGCTTCTGATTGGTTGCTGAAATAACGCGAATATCAACTTTGACCGTATGGTTAGCCCCTACGGGCTGTAGCTCACGGGTTTCCAGCACCCGCAGGAGCTTGGCCTGTAAAATAAGCGGCATGTCGCCTATCTCATCCAGAAATAACGTGCCGCCCTGCGCCGACTGAATAAGGCCAATTTTCCCTCCCGGTGCCGCGCCGGTAAAAGCACCCTTGGTATAACCAAATAATTCGCTCTCCAGCAGGTTTTCAGGAATTGCGGCGCAGTTAATAGCGATAAAAGGTTTCGCATGGCGGGTGCTGAGACGATGCACGGCGCGGGCTACGACTTCTTTACCCGTGCCGCTTTCCCCGGTGATCATAATGCTCGACGGGCTGCTGGCAACCTGGGCTATCAGACGCTTTACCGTCTGCATCTGGAAGGAGTCGCCGATGATCTGCTCGATTTTGACCTCGCTGTGGTTCCTCTGCTCACCGTCCAGCAGGTGCGACTGGTGGAACGCAAACAGCAGCAGGCGATGGTTATCCACCGACAGAAGCTGACAGGTTGCCGTTTTTTTGATGTCGTTACACTGCAGGTGATACTGAACGAACCCGTTCCTGGCAATCGCCGAGAACGTCAGCGGCTGTAAGTCGATGCGCTGTCCGACCAGGGTATCTTCGGGAACGCCAAGAAAGTTAAGAGCGTTTTCATTGCACAGCACTACGCGATTCAGATCGTCGAGCACCATTACGCCCTGGTCCATTGCCGCGACCAGACGCGAGAAAAGCTGCGTGTCGCGCACGCTGGCGCTGCCGTGACGGGTGAGGTTGCTTATCACCAGCGCTGAAATATGCTTGATGTACTGGGTAAAGACCTGGCTGTTGTCACACAGCCGCTGGTACTGCTCCGGCGTGGTTGCAATCAGGCTAATCACACCTAAGCATTTGTCGTCATGCAGCACAGGCACGCCGATAAACGCCATTTCATGGCAGCAGTCGCGCCCGTCGCAGTCCTTGCAAAGCGGGTCAAGCCGGGCATGCAAAACGACCTGCTCTTTTTTTGATTCAATGACGGAACGTAGCAGGCTGCTATTTGTATTGGGGACTTCCCCCAGGTCGTAACCATATATTCCCGTCCCGGCAACCCGGACGTAGTGGTTATCAATAACTTCCACTTCGAGGTGTAAAACACGGTGCAATAACTGTGTGAAATGCGCCACCGTCGCCTGCACTTTCATTAATGTTCCTGGAGCGCCTGGGGTGATTTTCTTTTCTGGCATAAAAGTACCTGTAATCGTCAGGATATTTTGCAAATCATTTCAGATTGCTGCAAATATGCATTTTGCACGAAGGCAATCTGGCGCGATGATAATCTCATAATGAGAAATCTAACTGGCTTTATCATTTTGAACTGCTGTATATCGGCGCTGAACACCGCTTCCGGACAATAATTCATCATGTTCTGGCATTGCTGGCCTGAATCATTATCAATGAATTAGCGATTTCTTTTAATTGCACAGGAAATTTCGACTGTCCTCACATAATTCAACCCACTTGTCTCTGTCTGAACGTTCTGGCACGAAAGTTGTTACCTCTTTAATCCATAAGCAGGATGTGCCGAGAGGCGCGGATTATTTTCACTCACAGAGGTCAATTGTCATGAGTTCAATTGCAGGATTAATTGAAGCAATTAATAAATTACCGTCAGAGTTGCACAGCAAAGACTTTCTTCTTACCTGGGAGCAGAGCCAGAGCGAGCTTCAGCAGGTGCTCGGGATTGCGGAAACGCTAAAAACCATGCGGGCTGAAAATATTGCCACACGTCTCTTTAACAGCGGGCTGGGCATCTCCGTATTCCGCGATAACTCCACCCGTACGCGTTTCTCCTACGCCTCTGCGCTGAATCTGCTGGGCCTGGCGCAGCAGGATTTAGACGAAGGCAAATCGCAGATTGCCCATGGTGAGACGGTGCGCGAAACGGCGAACATGATCTCTTTCTGCGCCGACGCCATCGGCATCCGCGATGACATGTACCTGGGCGCGGGCAACGCCTACATGCGTGAAGTGGGGGAAGCGCTGGACGACGGCTTCGCCCAGGGCGTGCTGCCGCAGCGTCCGGCACTGATCAACCTGCAATGTGATATTGACCACCCGACCCAGTCGATGGCGGACCTGGCCTGGCTGAAAGAGCATTTTGGCGGGCTGGACAAGCTGAAGGGCAAAAAAATCGCCATGACCTGGGCCTACTCGCCGAGCTACGGCAAGCCCCTATCCGTGCCGCAGGGGATCATCGGCCTGATGACCCGCTTCGGGATGGACGTCACCCTGGCCCATCCCGAAGGCTACGACCTGATCCCGGACGTGCTGGACGTGGCGCGTAATAACGCCAGCCAGAGCGGCGGCAGCTTCCGTCAGGTTTCCAGCATGGAAGAGGCGTTCGACGGGGCCGACATCGTCTATCCAAAATCCTGGGCGCCGTGGCAGGTTATGCAGACCCGTACGGAACTGCTGTACGCCGGTAATGACCAGGGCCTGAAAGAGCTGGAAAAAGCCTGCCTGACGCAGAACGCCCAGCACAAGAACTGGCACTGCACCGAAGAGATGATGAAGCGCACCAAAGGCGGTAAGGCGCTCTACATGCACTGCCTGCCAGCCGATATCACCGGCGTCTCCTGCGAGGCCGGGGAAGTCGAGGAGAGCGTCTTCGAACGCTACCGCATCGCCACCTACAAAGAGGCCAGCTGGAAGCCCTACATCATTGCCGCAATGATCCTCGCCCGTAAATATGCCCGTCCAGGGGACGTGCTGGCGCAGCTGCTGCGTGAAGCCCAGCCGCGAATCAAATAAACGGCCCGTCGCCCACCCGGGCGACGGCCACAAGGAGGATGTAATGTCCCGGTTTACGATTCCGATGAATATCGCTGATAACGGCTGGTTTAACGGTCAGGGAATGGCGCTTTTCTCCAGGGAACCTGCGCTGAAGGCGCGGGCCTTTCACCAGCAGCTGCCCGGCTATCAGCCTACGCCCCTCTACGCCATGAATGCGTTTGCCAAAGCGCTGGGCGTAAGCCAGGTGTGGGTAAAAGACGAGTCCCGCCGCTTCGGGCTTAACGCGTTCAAAATGCTCGGCGGGGCGTACGCCATCGCTCGTCTGTACTGTCAGAAATACCAGATTGATATCAATAACTTCTCCTTCGAGCAGTGCCGTAACTCCCCGCGAGAGAAAATGACCTTTGCCACCACCACGGACGGCAACCACGGGCGCGGCGTGGCCTGGGCGGCGAAAGAGCTGGGCCAGCACGCGGTGATTTACATGCCGAAAGGATCGTCCCAGGAGCGCGTCGATCACATTACCCGTCTGGGTGCCGAATGCATCGTCACGGACATGAACTACGACGACACGGTGCGTCTGACCGAACGTACGGCGACGGAGCACGGCTGGGAAGTCGTGCAGGATACCGCCTGGGAAGGGTATACGGAGATCCCAACCTGGATCATGCAGGGGTACGCAACCCTGGCGGTGGAGGCGGCGGAACAAATGCCCGTCGCGCCAACGCATGTCTTTTTACAGGCTGGCGTAGGGGCAATGGCCGCTGGCGTGCTGGGCTACCTGGTGGACGTGTACGGCGCGGAAAAACTGCACAGCGTGATAGTCGAACCAGACCGGGCCGACTGTCTTTATCGCTCGGGGCGCAGCGGCACGATTACGCCCGTTGGCGGCGACATGAATACCATTATGGCCGGTCTGGCCTGCGGTGAACCTAACCCGCTCGGCTGGCCGCTGCTGCGTAACTGCGCCCACCAGTTTATCTCCTGCGACGATCGCGTCGCGGCGCTGGGCATGCGCGTGCTGGGCAACCCGCTACAGGGCGACACGCCGGTTATCTCCGGTGAGTCCGGTGCCGTCACGATGGGCGTACTGGCCGCCGTCATGTTCCATCCGCAAAAACAGGATCTCATGCAACAGCTGGGCCTGGACGAAAGCTCCCGCATTCTGCTTATCAGCACGGAAGGCGATACCGACGTTCAGCACTACCGGGAAGTGGTATGGGAAGGAAAACACAGTATTTCAGGTTGTAATAATCAGGAGCATCAACATGGCTAACATTCCGTTTAGCGACATCGTCGCAAAAGCCGAAAGCTACAAAGCAGATATGACCCGTTTTCTCCGCGATATGATCGCCATCCCCAGCGAAAGCTGCGACGAAAAGCGCGTGGTTCACCGCATAAAAGAAGAGATGGAGAAGGTCGGCTTCGACAAGGTTGAAATCGACCCGATGGGTAACGTGCTCGGCTACATTGGCCACGGCCCGCACCTGATCGCCATGGATGCCCACATCGACACCGTCGGCATCGGCAATATCAAAAACTGGGAGTTTGACCCCTACGAGGGGATGGAGAACGACGAAATCATCGGCGGGCGTGGCTCGTCCGATCAGGAAGGGGGCATGGCCTCCATGGTTTACGCCGGGAAAATCATCAAGGATCTGGGGCTGGAGGGGGATTACACCCTGCTGGTCACGGGGACCGTGCAGGAAGAGGACTGCGACGGCCTGTGCTGGCAATACATCATTGAGCAGTCGAAAATTCGCCCGGAATTTGTTGTCAGCACCGAGCCAACGGACTGCCAGATCTATCGCGGCCAGCGTGGGCGCATGGAAATTCGCGTTGACGTGCAGGGCGTGAGCTGCCACGGCTCGGCACCGGAGCGCGGCGATAACGCCATCTTCAAAATGGGGCCAATACTGGGCGAGCTGCAGGAGCTTAACAACCACCTTAAGCATGATGATTTCCTGGGTAAAGGCACGCTCACCGTCTCCGAAATTTTCTTCACCTCCCCAAGCCGCTGTGCGGTGGCGGACAGCTGCACCGTCTCCATCGACCGCCGCCTGACCTGGGGTGAAACCTGGGAAGGGGCGCTGGAAGAGATCCGCTCTCTGCCTGCGGTGAAGAAGGCGAAGGCAGAGGTCAGCATGTACAACTACGAGCGTGCGGCCTGGACCGGGCTGGTCTATCCAACCGAATGCTACTTCCCAACCTGGAAAGTGGAAGAGGATCACGTCACCGTCAGAACCCTGAGCCAGGCCTATCAGGGACTGTTCCGCAAAGATCCCGTGGTGGACAAGTGGACGTTCTCCACCAACGGCGTCTCTATTATGGGCCGTCACGGCATTCCGGTAATCGGCTTTGGTCCGGGTAAAGAACCGGAAGCCCACGCGCCGAACGAGAAAACCTGGAAAGCCCATCTTGTTACCTGCGCGGCCATGTACGCCGCTATTCCGCTGACCTATCTGGCCCAGCGTCAGGGGTAAGTCATCAGATCGTGGCGGGTAGCAGTCTACCCGCCTACTAAGGCGAGAACGATGAAACGGTTAATCCAGGGCGGCACCGTTGTCGATGAGTGGGGCGAATACCGCCAGGATCTGCTCATTGATAACGAAAAAATCCTCAGCCGCGAAACGCATATCTCCCCGGACGAGGAGACAGAAGTTATTGATGCCACGGGCTGTCTGGTGATGCCCGGCGGCATAGATGTTCATACCCATTTCAATATCGACGTCGGGCTCGCCCGCAGCTGCGACGACTTTTACTCCGGCACCCGCGCGGCGGCCTGTGGCGGCACAACCACCATCATCGACCATATGGGCTTTGGCCCGCAGGGTTGCAGCCTGCATCACCAGCTGGCGCTCTATCATCAGTACGCGGCGGGAAAGGCCGTCATTGACTACGGTTTCCACGGCGTTATCCAGCATATCGACGACGACATCCTCAGCGAAATGGCGTCAATGGTGACCGAAGAGGGCATCAGCAGCTTCAAAATATACCTTACCTATCAGTACAAGCTTGACGATGCCGCCGTGCTGAAGGCTTTTGAAGGGCTGAAAAGAGCAGGGGCATTAATCACCGTTCACCCAGAAAATGACGCGGCGATTAAATCGCGCGTTACGCAGTTCGTGCAGGAAGGCAAAACGCAGCCTGTCTGGCACGCCCGCAGCAGACCCATAGCCTGCGAGGCAGAAGCCATTTCACGCGTGGTTCATCTTGCCCAGCTGGCGGGTAACGCACCGCTCTACATTGTGCATCTTTCTAACGGCCCTGGTCTGGACATCCTGCGCCATGCCCGCGCTCAGGGACAGCCGGTGTGGGTTGAAACCTGCCCGCAGTATCTGCTGCTGGATGAAAGCAGCTACGAGCAGCCCGACGCGCTGAAGTTTATCCTCAGCCCACCGCTGCGGGACAAAGCCCAGCAGGCGCTGCTGTGGGACGGGATCTGTGACGGGTCGATAGACACCGTCGCCACCGACCACTGCACCTTCCCGTGGTCGCAGCGCCTGCTGCTTTCCGACGGCAACTTTACCCGCTGCCCTAACGGCCTGCCGGGCGTCGAAAACCGCATGGCGCTGCTGTTTACCTTCGGGGTGGCAACAGGCCGCATTACGCCGTCTCGTTTCGTGGCGCTGACCAGCAGCAATCCTGCCAGGCTGTTTGGCCTGTGGCCGCAGAAAGGCTCATTACAGGTGGGCGCTGACGCCGACATCGTCCTTTTTGCGCCGCATAAAACGGGCATTGTTCGCCACGAAGCGCTGCACGATAACGTCGACTACTCGCCCTACGAGGGCATGGCGCTGCGCGGCCTGCCGGTAATGACCCTATGCAGGGGCGAGATTGTCTGGCGGGACGGCTTATTTACCGGGCAGGCCGGTTACGGTCGCTTTTTACATCGTTTGCCTTTTACTACAAGGGATATTTCATGAAGAAAAGAATTGTGCTGGCGCTGGGAGGGAATGCCCTCGGTGAAGACCTGGCGCAGCAGATGCACGCGGTCAAAACCACGGCCAAAGCGATAGTCGACCTGATTGCCGAAGGGCATGAGCTGGTGATCACCCACGGCAACGGGCCGCAGGTCGGCATGATCCACCAGGCGTTTGAAGCGGCGGCCGTCCAGCACCACGGTCAGGTACTGCCCATGTCCGTGTGCGTGGCCTTAAGCCAGGGATACATTGGCTACGATTTGCAGAACGCTCTGCGCGAAGAGATGCTCAACAGGGGCATTCATAAGCCGGTGACTACGCTGGTCACGCAGGTACAGGTTGATAAGCACGATCCGGCGTTCATTGAACCCAGCAAGCCAATCGGTTCGTTCCTCAGCAAAAGCGAGGCCGAAAAGCTGATGTCCCAGGGCGTAGCGGTACGGGAAGACTCCGGCCGCGGCTGGCGGCGGGTTGTCGCTTCGCCTAAACCGAAAGATATCATTGAGAAGGAGTCGGTTAAGGCGCTGCTGGAAGCCGGGCATGTCGCCATTACCGTCGGCGGCGGCGGTATTCCGGTGATCGCGCAGGGTAACCATCTTAAGGGGGCAAGCGCGGTTATCGACAAAGACTGGGCCAGCGCCGTGCTGGCAGAGATGATTTGCGCTGATCTGCTGATTATCCTCACGGCGGTAGAGAAGGTGGCGATTAACTTTAACCGCCCTGACCAGCAGTGGCTGGACGCGATGTCCGTCGACGAAGCGAAACGCTACATTAAAGAAGATCAGTTTGCGAAAGGGTCAATGCTGCCAAAAGTGGAGGCGGCGATGCATTTCTCATCCTCCGCACCGGGCCGTGAAACCCTGATAACGCTGCTGGAAAAGGCGAGCGAAGGGATAGCCGGCAAAACCGGCACCCGGTTACGCAATATGTAAATCCGCTTTCGTCTACGGCAGGCCGGATGGCGCCGCGCTCATCCGGCCTGCCGTAGCGAGAGTTCCAGCGTACCCCCTGTTTCAAATGGCGGCGCAGGCCGCCATTTCTTCTTGCTCCACGGCTTTCATTTTGTGCTTCGGCCCTTTGGTGACCAGCAGCAGCTCCGCCATCACGCTTACCGCTATTTCTTCCGGCGTTTCGGCGCCAATATCCATCCCCACCGGCGAATGCAGATGGGCCAGCTGGTCTTCCGTTATGCCTTCTTTTCTGAACAGTTCTCTGAAATGCTGGGCCTTGCGGCGGCTGGCCAGCAGGCCGAGGAAGCGCGAAGGGCGGTTGATTAAGGCGCTCAGCGACTCTTTGTCCTGATGGTTGGTGGCGATAATCACCAGGCTTTTATCGTCCAGCGGCAGATTGGCAATCAGGCCGGTGAAGCTTTCCCCGTGGTAGCGGTGGCAGCCCTCCGGCAGTTCGGGATGGTCGAGATTCTCCAGCCAGGTATCCACCACGTGGACTTCAAAATTTAGCGGCACCGCCATCTGCGCGATAGCGCGATTCACATGGCCGCCGCCGATCAGCATCAGGGAAGGGCGCCGGGG
Organism: Dryocola clanedunensis; assembly: GCF_038405435.1. GTDB lineage: Bacteria > Pseudomonadota > Gammaproteobacteria > Enterobacterales > Enterobacteriaceae > Dryocola > Dryocola clanedunensis_A. The sequence goes on from NZ_JBBYHZ010000002.1 coordinate 393,693, forward strand.
ATAGACGGCGATGTGCACCGTCATCGCGCCGCCGCAGTCCGACCCCACGGCATGCTCCCCCTGCTGCGCCATGCGGCCATGAAACAGCTGGGACTGCCCCTCTTTTAACGCCTCGCGGGCTTTCTCCAGCACCAGCCGTTCCATCATGCCGCCGCCAATCGTCCCGGCCATCTTCCCGTCCTCGGTAACTATCATGCTTGCGCAGTGGCGCGGCGTTGACCCCCGGCTTTCAATAAGCTGGATCAGGGCAAAACTCCGGTTCCGGCTTTCGCACAGGCTCGCAAGTTGAAAAAGCATCATCACAGTTCCTCTTCGACAGTTGAATACAGCTATCCCTGCAATATTCATGCCCTGCGGCAAAGAGCATTAAACCGGGAGGTGAAGGGGATGCGGCTTATCAATACGATAATTGTTTTCTTAATATGAAAATGAGAGGTGTAAAAGAGATGCGTTAACCCAGCAATATGCCTGAGAATAATTAAAGCGTGCGATCGTACTCACATATTTACTCCCTTCCTGGGCGAACGGGCCGCCATGGCGCGGTTGTTGCTTTACTGAAAGAAAAAACGCAGACGCGATGAGCTATTTATTCTTTAAGGAGCAATGATCGATGAGTGATATTATGCGTCCGATTCCCTTTGGCGAACTTCTTCACAGAATGTTTGCTGAATATGAAACGAATCGCTCTATTTTTGGCATCCCCGAAACAGAATTTTATCTTCGCGACCCGGGCAGACAGCTGACCATTTTTGGTGAGACCTGTGACACCCCCGTCGGGCCTGCCGCCGGGCCCCATACCCAGCTTGCGCAAAACATCATTACCTCTTGGCTGACCGGCGGGAGCTTTATCGAGCTGAAAACCGTGCAGATCCTGGACCGTCTGGAGCTTGAAAAACCCTGTATTGATGCGGAGGACGAGGCTTTTAATACTGAATGGTCTACGGAATTTACGCTGCTGAAGGCCTGGGATGAATATGCCAAAGCGTGGTTCGCGCTCTGGCTGCTGGAAGAGATATTTACCCCTCGCCACCAGCAGGCGGGCCGCTCATTTATCTTTAATATGAGCGTCGGCTATAACCTGGACGGCATAAAACAGCCGCCGATGCAGAAATTTATCAACGAGATGATGGATGCATCTGAAAATAGCAAATTTGCATCTTATCGTAACGAATTGAAAGAGTGGGTTGCGCGCGAAGAATTTATTAACCTGATGGGGCTTGCCTCCCGTAAAAAAGATTTGACGGCGCTGCCGGATCGTATTCCGGCAACCATGGTAAAAGGCGTGACGCTTTCCACCATGCACGGCTGCCCGCCGGAGGAAATAGAATCCATTTGCAGCTATATGCTCACCGAGAAGAAATTACATACCTTCGTGAAGCTTAATCCTACTTTATTAGGTTACGCGCGGGTACGTGAAATTTTAGATGGCTGCGGCTTTGATTATGTCGGGCTCAAAGAAGAGTCTTTCGCCCACGATCTGAAGCTGGACCGCGCGCTGGAAATGCTGCAAAGACTGATGGCGCAGGGCAAAGCGGTCGGGCGCGAGTTTGGCGTGAAGCTGACCAACACGCTGGGCACCATCAACCATAAAGGCCGCCTGCCGGGGGAAGAGATGTACATGTCCGGCCGTGCGCTTTATCCGCTGTCGATCAACGTGGCGGCAACGCTTTCACGCGCCTTTGACGGCAAATTGCCTATCTCCTATTCCGGCGGCGCCAGCCAGTTCAATATCGCCGATATTTTTGCCACCGGCATACATCCCATCACCATGGCCACCGATCTGCTCAAACCCGGCGGCTACCTGCGCCTGGCCGAGTGCGCAGGCATTCTGGCGAAGGCCGAAGGCTGGGAACGGCATTCGGTTAACGTAGAGAAACTCGAACGGCTTGCCGCCAGCGCGCTGAAGGAAAACTGGTCGCAGAAAGAGTGGAAAAGCAAAGAGAGCATTGATGCGGGCGGCCCGCTGCCGCTCACTAACTGCTACGTGGCCCCCTGCGTTACGGCCTGTGCCATCAAACAGGACATCCCCGAATATCTGCGTTTAGCCGGGGAAGGCCGCTACGTGGATGCCCTTGAGCTGATCTATCAGAAAAACGCCTTACCCGCCATTACGGGGCATATCTGCGATCATCAGTGCCAGTACAACTGCACCCGCCTGGATTACGAAAACTCGCTGAACATCCGCGCCATTAAGGATCTGGTGGTTGCTAAAGGATCGGCGGAATACCGCAGCCGCTGGCATAAACCTGCGGGGTCGGGGAGCAAACATCCCGTTGCGGTAATTGGTGCCGGACCTGCGGGGCTCGCTGCGGGCTATTTCCTGGCCCGGGCCGGACACCCGGTAACGCTGTTTGAACGCGAAGCGAACGCGGGCGGCGTGGTACGCAATATCGTGCCGCAGTTCCGTATCCCGGCGGAAAAAATCATCCACGATATCGATTTTGTTGCTGAGCACGGCGTGAAGTTTGTCTTTGGCTGCGACCCGGCGCTGACGGTTGAAAAACTTCGCCAGCAGGGTTTCCACTACGTCTGCATCGGCATTGGTGCCGACAGCAACGGCGGTATGCCCCTGGCCGGGGACAACCGTAACGTCTTTAAATCCTTTGAGTTTCTGCGCGCCTTTAACCGGGGTGAGGCCCTGAATCTGGGGCGGCATGTCGCCGTCGTTGGGGCGGGCAACACGGCGATGGACTGCGCCAGAGCGGCGCTGCGCGTGCCCGGCGTTGAAACCGCGACCATCGTTTATCGCCGCAGTAAAAACGAAATGCCCGCCTGGCCGGAAGAGGTAGAAGAGGCGGAGCAGGAGGGCGTTCGCTTCCGCTTCCTTGCCAGCCCAGAGCGCTTCGATAACGGTGGCCGTCTGGTGGTGCGTGAGATGACGCTGGGCGAGCCGGACGCGAAGGGCCGCCGCAGGCCGCTTGCTACCGACAGGTTGGAGGTGCTGAGCATCGACTCGCTGATCTCCGCCATTGGCGAAAGCCCGGACTACGATCTGCTGGCCCGGATGGGCGTGCCGCTGGATGTGAAGGGCTACCCGCAACTTAACGCCGGAACGCTGGAAACGTCCGCATCCGGCGTGTACCTGATTGGCGATGTGCAAAGCGGCCCGTCGTCCATCGTGGCGGCCATTGCCGGAGCGCGCAAAGCCACGGACGCTATCCTCGCCAGGGAAAATATCCGCTCTGACAAAGGCGACAAGCGCTGGCTGAATAACGATCCCGTGGCGACCTACGCCCGCAAAGGCCGCATCGCGGTACAGCAGCTGGGGGCGGACGCCGGTGACGACTTCGCCCGCCAGGAGGCGCAGCGCTGCCTGGAGTGCAACTATATCTGCGCCAAATGCGTGGACGTCTGCCCAAACCGCGCCAACATCTCGCTGGCCGTACCCGGCTTTAAAGATCGTTTCCAGACCCTGCACCTGGACGCCTACTGCAACGAATGCGGCAACTGCGCCCAGTTCTGCCCGTGGCAGGGCAAGCCGTACAAAGACAAGCTCACCGTGTTTAGCCTGGAAAAAGACTTTTACAACAGCACCAACCCTGGCTTCCTGTGGCGCGGCGACGAGTGCCTTATCCGCCAGGGAGAAGGGGTCTGGAATCTTCCTGTCACGGCTGAAGGCCGACTGGGCAACGCGCCGGAAGAGCTAGCCGAGGTCTGCACCATCATCAATTACGTTAAACGCCAGCACGGCTACCTGCTGGGCGCGGTTGAGGAGTAATCATGCTAATTTTAAAAAATGCTACGGCGGTACAGTTCTCTCCGGCCAGCGTGCAGGAGGGCATCGACATCGTCATTGAGGGCGACCGTATCGCAGAAGTGGGAAGCAATCTTTGCGCGAAATACCCTCAGGCGGCCAGCAAGGAGATGCGCGGGCGCATAGTTATGCCGGGGCTGGTCTGCGCCCATAATCACTTTTACTCCGGGCTGTCGCGGGGGATCCTGGCATCCATCGCGCCCTGTCCGGACTTTATCTCCACGTTGAAAAACCTCTGGTGGCGGCTCGACCGAGCGCTGGACGAAGAGTCGCTTTATTACAGCGGGCTGATTTGTTCGCTGGAAGCTATTCGCCACGGCTGCACTTCCGTCATCGACCACCACGCCTCACCGGGGTATATCGCCGGTTCGCTGAATATTCTCCGCAGGGGGTTTATGGAGGCGGGGCTGCGCGGGATGACCTGCTACGAAACGACGGATCGCAACGGCGGTCTGGTAGAGCTTGAGAAAAGCATTGAGGAGAACGTTGATTTTGCCCGCCTGATTGACGAGGAGAAAAGAAAAGCGTCAGCGCCTTATCTGGTTGAGGCACACATTGGCGCACACGCGCCCTTTACCCTGCCTGATACCGGGCTGCGAATGCTGAAATATGCCCTCGACAGCACGTGGCGCGGCTTACATATTCACGTTGCAGAAGACCGTTACGATGTTTCCCACAGCCACGACAGGTACGGCATCGACCCCGTTGTGCGCCTCGATGATGCCGGGCTGATTAACCAGAAGGCACTTATCGCCCACGGGCTGTATCTCAGCGATGCCGAAGTCGACATCATCAATCAGCGTGGGGCAACGCTTGCCCACAACGCGCGCTCCAACATGAACAACCACGTCGGCTACAACCAGCAGCTGACGGCAATAGAACGCGTGGCGCTCGGCACGGACGGCATCGGCGCAGATATGTTCGAGGAGCTGAAGTTCGCTTACTTCAAGCACCGCGATGCGGGCGGGCCGCTGTGGCCGGACGGCTTCCTGGCCATGCTGCACCAGGGCAACGCCATTCTCGAAGCTAATTTTGGCGCGCGCTTTGGCGTGCTGGCAGCAGGGTATACGGCGGATCTCACCATCCTCGACTACACCCCGCCAACCCCGCTGCAGGCCGAAAACCTTGCCGGACATTTCGCCTTTGCCATAAACAGCAGTCACGTAGACAGCGTTATGGTGGCGGGCCACATGGTGTATGAAGACAAAGCGTTCCCGCAAAGCGTGGAACACCTGTACCGCGAAGCTGCCCACAGCGCGAAAAAACTATGGGCAAGAATGGACGCTCTGTAAGCGGAGGTATCGTAATGAGCACCATCCAGAAAGACGTTATGCCCCGGCACGTGGAGCCGGTAGATGAAGTTTTACCGCTAGGACAGATGATCGTGTACGGCTTTCAGCACGTGCTGGTGATGTACGCCGGGGCGATTGCGGTGCCGCTGATCATCGGCAAGGCCGTCGGCTTTACCGACAGTCAAATCATCCTGCTGATCAGCACCGATCTGTTTATCTGCGGCTGCGGCACCATTCTGCAGTCCATCGGCATCGGCAAATGGATCGGCAGCCGCCTGCCGATTGTGCAGGGCTGTACCTTCGCCGCCCTTATCCCTCTGGGGCTGATAGGGCAGCAGTACGGTATCGGCGGGATTTCCGGCGCGGTGATCGTCGCCGGGATCTTCACTCTTATCTGCGCCCCGTGGATAAGCAAGCTGGTGCGGTTTTTCCCGAAAGTCGTGATGGGAACTATCGTCACGCTGATTGGGCTTTCCATTCTGCCGGTGGCGGGCGGCTGGATCGGCGGCGGGGATGCCCATGCGGCGACCTTTGGCAACCTGGGGTCGCTGGTGATGGCGTGCTTTACCCTGGTGGTTATTCTCACCATTTATACGTTTTCCACGGGGATGCTGAAAAATCTGGCGGTGCTGCTGGGGATTATTATCGGCACGCTGGTCTACTTCTTCCAGGGGAAGCTGAGCATCGGCTCCCTGGATGAAGTGGGCTGGATGACCTTCCCGAAAATTATGCGCTTCGCCACGCCGGAGTTTCACTTTGTCCCCGCCGTGCTGCTGTCGATGGTGATGATAGTGGTGATGGTCGAAACGATGTCCTCGATGATGGCGATGGGGGAGATCGTTGGGCGCACCGCAGATAAAAACGTGCTCAAGCGCGGGCTGTATGCGACGGGGGCTGCCACGCTTGTCGCGGGGATCTTCAATATGTTCCCGTACTCCGCCTTTGCCCAGAACGTCGGGCTGGTGAGCATGACGGGCATCCGCAGCCGGTTTATCGTCGGCGTCGCGGGCTGCATTCTTATCGTCATGGGGATGTTCCCGGTGCTGGCCGCGATGGTGGTCGCCGTGCCCAAGCCGGTGCTTGGCGGTGCGGGGATTGTGATGTTTGGCATGGTGGCGGTGGCGGGTATCCGCACGCTTGGCCTGGTGGATTATCGCAACAACAATAACGGCATGGTGGTGGCGCTGACGCTGAGCATCGGCCTGTTGCCGGTGTTGGTGCCGCAGCTGTTCCATAATCTTCCCCCGGAAATTGCCATGTTCCTGCACAGCGGCATAACCATCGGCACCGCGGTGGCGATTATCTCTAACCTGGCGCTGAACGGCGGCGGACGCAGGAAAGAACAGGCCTGCGCCCACTGCGAGCCGGGAGAGATAGATAACTCCACCACGGCGGCCCGCAGCGCGGCAATCCGCACCGTGCGCGTCTGGCTGCTGGTGCGTCGCGCTCGGGAAGAGCGGGCCGCGCACCACAAGCTCTGATATAATGGCGGGCGTAAAATTCCCGCCAGTTCAGGAGCTTCGGGTGCCCGTTCAGTTAGATAATCATTTGCTGGAAGAGATTCTGGCGCAGGTCAGGCCCCTTATCGGCCAGGGTCAGGTGGCGGACTACATTCCCGCGCTGGCAGAGGTTCAGGCCGATAAGCTGGGCATTGCCGTCTGCACCGTTGACGGCGATCTGTTCACCGCCGGCGACGCGCAGGAGCGGTTCTCCATCCAGTCTATTTCTAAAGTGCTGAGCCTGGTTCTCGCCATGGGGCGCTACGAAGAGGCGGAAATCTGGCAGCGCGTCGGAAAAGAGCCGTCCGGCCAGCCCTTTAATTCCCTTGTGCAGCTTGAGCTGGAGCAGGGAAAACCCCGCAACCCCTTTATTAATGCCGGTGCGCTGGTGGTCTGCGATATGCTGCAAACCCGCCTCAGCGCCCCGAGGCAGCGCATGCTGGAGGTTGTCCGCCAGCTCGCGGACCAGCCGGATCTGGCCTACGATGCCCGTATCGCAAAATCAGAGTTCGAACATTCGGCGCGCAACGCCGCCATCGCATGGCTGATGAAGTCCTTCGGCAACTTCGACAACGACGTCATCACCGTTCTGCAGAACTATTTCCACTACTGCGCGCTGAAAATGAGCTGCGCGGAGCTGGCGAAAACGTTTCTGTTTCTGGCAAACCAGGGGCAGACGCTGCAGCACGACGAGCCGCTAATCACCCCGCAGCAGACCCGCCAGATTAACGCGCTGATGGTGACCAGCGGCATGTACGACGGGGCCGGGGAGTTTGCCTACCGGGTTGGCATGCCGGGCAAGTCGGGCGTCGGCGGGGGGATTATCGCCATCGTTCCGCACGAGATGTCGATTGCCGTCTGGTGCCCGGAGCTGGACGCCTCCGGCAACTCGCTGGCGGGCACCGCCGCGCTGGAGATCCTGGCGAAGCGTATCGGCCGCTCTATTTTTTAAGACGGTCCTCAACACAGGTAAAAGGAATAAACAGTGAAGATCAGAGTTGCCACACCGAACGACGTGGCTGATATGTTTCGTATTCGGCTTTGCGTCGAAGACAACAAGATGAACATGGAAGAGCTGGCTGAGTATGGTATTACGCCTGAGTCGCTGCCGGAAATGCTCTCCGGCGACGGGCGGGGATGGGTGGCGGAGCTTGAGGGCCAAACCGTCGCCTTCGCGATGGCCGATGCCAGCGAAGCTACCGTGTTCGCCCTGTTTGTCGATCCCACCTTTGAGGGGCTTGGCGCCGGCCGAAAATTAATGGCTGAAGCCGAAGCCTGGCTTAAGGAGAGAGGATGCGCACAGGCGTGGCTGGAAACGGACAGCGACACGAAAGTGCGCGCGAACGGGTTCTATCGTCATCTGGGCTGGCTGGAACATGGCATGCAGGAGGATGGCCAGACAAAATTCATTAAGGATTTATAGCCGCAGCCCCGAGCCGGGCCTTTGCTGACGCCTTTGGGCTACCAGAAAATCATGGTGCCCGGATGCGTCAGCAGCAGCAGGCTGACCGAACTTACCGTTACCAGCACCGCGCCCATAATCATCGTCACCACCACAGCTTCAGCAAGCGTCGACTTTCTCAATCTCTTCTCCAGGTAATCATTAGTCTGCTCAATATAATCCCGCCACCGTAAACGCCGCGTAAACCAGCGGCCGGGTACAACCTGTTGTACTCGCTGAAAATAAATCTGCGCTTCTGGTCACAATTTTACCCGCCAGAGATCGCTTCCCGGCGGCTGAAAAGCAAAGTTTGATCCGTTTCACATTTGACGACTCCCCTGGCCGCCACACTGATTCCATCAGACCAGACCGGAGTCCAGCATAGTGGAATCAACCAAAGTACCCGCCCTGACGCGATCCATTGAGATCATGAATTTTATTGCCCGGCACGGCCCGACCAGCGCCGCGACGCTTATCAGCGAACTGGCTATCCCGAAAAGCACGCTTTACCTGCTGCTGGGCGAACTGCGGAAGCACCGTTTTGTGTCGGTAGATGCTCAGGATAACTACTGCCTGTGGACAAAACTCGTTGAGCTGGCGGAGCAGGCGCTAAGCAAAATCGATCTGCGCGACATTGCCCGCAGGCGGCTTACGCAGCTGATGGAGCTGACGGGGCTGCTGTGCCACCTGGGGATCATTGATGATGGCAACGCCTACTACATCCTGAAAATAGAATCTTCCGCGACGATAAGCGTGCGCTCCCACGAAGGCAAAAGCCTCTCGCTCAGCCGCTCCGGCATCGGCAAATGCCTGCTGGCATGGCAGCCCTCGCCGCTGCGGGAGAGCATTATTGACGGGCTTGATTATTCTCCCCGCACGCCGACCTCCATCACCACGCCCGAGCGGATGCGTCAGGAAACGGACAAAATCCGCCGCCAGGGCTGGAGCTATGACCACGGGGAAGACTACCCGGACGTTCGCTGCGTTGCCGCTCCGGTATTTAACGGTCATAACGCGCTGACCGCCGCGATTTCCGTAGTGGGTACCCGATTACAAATCAACGATGACAATCGCGATCTTATCGCCAGCCAGACCATAGCCTGCGCGAAAGACATTTCCCGCCTGCTCGGCTGGCGCAGCCCGTTCGACTTAAAAGCGTCTTAACGTAACGTAAGGAGACAGATTTATGAACTTACCTAAAATCAAAGAAGTGCGTGCATGGTACCTGGGAGGGGCGACCGCCGAAAAGGGCAGCGGCGGGGCGGACTATCACGATCAGGGCAACCAGCACTGGATCGACGATCATATCGCCACGCCAATGAGCAAATACAAGCAGTATGAGCAGTCGCGCCAGTCGTTTGGCATTAACGTGCTGGGCACGCTGGTGGTAGAGGTGGAAGCGGATAACGGGCAGGTTGGTTTTGCCGTGTCCACCGCCGGGGAAATGGGCTGCTTTATCGTTGAGAAACACCTCAACCGCTTTATTGAGGGCAGGTGCGTCAGCGACATCAGGCTTATCCACGATCAGATGCTGGGCGCCACGATGTATTACTCCGGCTCCGGCGGCCTGGTGATGAACACGATTTCCTGTATTGACCTTGCGCTCTGGGATCTGTTCGGCAAGGTCGTCGGGCTTCCCGTCTACAAGCTTCTGGGCGGTGCGGTGCGTGACGAAATACAGTTTTATGCGACCGGCGCACGCCCGGATCTTGCCAAAGAGATGGGATTCATCGGCGGGAAAATGCCCGCCCATTATGGCCCGCATGACGGCGATGCCGGGATCCGCAAAGATGCGGCGATGGTGGCCGAATACCGCGAGAAATGCGGCGATGACTTCTGGCTAATGCTCGACTGCTGGATGAGTCAGGACGTGAATTACGCCACGCGGCTTGCCCACGCCTGCGCGCCCTACAATCTGAAATGGATTGAGGAGTGCCTGCCGCCGCAGCAATACGAAGGCTACCGCGAACTCAAAAGGAACGCGCCTGCGGGGATGATGGTAACAAGCGGCGAACACCACGGCACGCTGCAGTCATTCCGCACGCTTGCGGAGACCGGTATAGATATTATGCAGCCGGACGTGGGCTGGTGCGGCGGGCTGACTACGCTGGTGGAAATTGCCGCCATTGCGAAATCGCGCGGCCAGCTGGTTGTGCCTCACGGATCGTCGGTTTATTCCCACCATGCGGTGATCACCTTCACCAATACGCCGTTCAGCGAATTCCTGATGACCAGCGCGGACTGCTCAACTCTGCGACCGCAGTTCGACCCGATTCTGCTCAATGAGCCGGTACCGGTAAAAGGGCGCATGCACAAATCGGTGCTGGATAAGCCCGGCTTCGGCGTGGAGCTGAACAGGGATCTCAACCTGAAACGCCCTTACAGCCACTGATTTTAAGCGTCACGTTATGCAGCCGAACAGCATGAAGTAAACGTGACGTTGTCACCTAAAAACGACCTCATTGAGGATATTCGCTATGGATTTAATTCTGAAGAGCGCGGTGAAGAAGAATCGGGTGCGGCTGATCCCGTTCATGCTGGCGCTTTATATTCTGGCCTTTCTTGACCGCTCAAACATCGGCTTTGCCAAAGAGACCTATCAGATTGATACCGGGCTGAGCAACGAAGCCTATGCTCTTGGCGCCGGGATATTTTTCGTGGTGTACGCTCTGCTTGGCGTTCCGGCAAATCTTTTGATGCGCCGTTGGGGGGCGCGCAGATGGATTGGGGGTACCACGCTGCTGTGGGGATTTCTCTCTGCCGCCATGGGCTATGCGGACACGGAAGCGAAGTTTCTGCTGGTGCGTACCCTGCTTGGCGCCGCTGAAGCAGGCTTCTTCCCCGGCATGATTTATCTCACCTCCCAGTGGTTCCCGCAGCAGAACCGCGCCGCCATTATGGGCCTGTTTTACATGGGCGCGCCGCTGGCCTTAACGCTTGGCTCGCCGCTCTCCGGCGCGCTGCTCGAGATGCACGGTTTCATGGGCAGCCCGGGCTGGTACTGGATGTTCCTGATTGAGGGGCTTCTGGCGGTGGCCGCCGGGGTCTTCACCTTCTTTTATCTGGACGATACGCCGCAGAAAGCCCGTTTTCTGAGCGAGGAGGAAAAGCAGGTGCTGTTAGCGCAGCTGGCGAGCGAAGAGCAGACCAAAACTACTTCTCGCTTCAGGGACGCCATCAGCAACGGCCGCGTCTGGCAGCTCGCAATTGTCTACATGACCATCCAGATTGCCGTTTACGGGCTGATTTTCTTCCTGCCGACCCAGGTCGCGCAGCTGATGGGCACTAAAGTCGGTTTTACTGCCTCCCTGGTCACCGCCATTCCCTGGGTGGCCGCGCTGTTCGGCACCTGGTACATACCGCGCTATTCCGACAGAACCGGCGACCGCCGCAACGTGGCGGCGCTGACGCTGCTTGCCGCGGGGGTTGGCATCGGTGTCTCCGGACTCGTCAGCCCGGTGCTTGCCATCGTGGCGCTGTGCGTGGCGGCGGTTGGATTTATCGCCGTGCAGCCCGTGTTCTGGACGATGCCCACCCAGCTGCTGTCCGGCACGGCGCTGGCCGCAGGCATCGGCTTTGTGAATTTGTTCGGAGCCGTGGGCGGATTTCTTGCGCCGCTTATTCGCGTGGAGGCAGAGAAGACGTTTAACAGCCATGCGGCGGGCCTGCTTGCTCTGGCGGGGATCGCCGTTGTTGGTTCATTAATTATTTTGACGCTGAGCGTGGCAAAGCAAAATCCGCTTGCCGATCCGCAGCGTTCCTGACCTGGAGGGAAGTTTATGAATTCGGTTTTAAGCAATCCATTTAAGCAGGGCTTACTGGCGGGCAGGGTGCAGCTGGGGCTGTGGCTAAGCAGCACGTCATCTTATCTTGCTGAGATCGCCGCCACGGCGGATTACGACTGGCTGTTAATCGACGGAGAACATGCCCCCAATACCGTGCAGGACCTTTATCATCAGCTGCAGGCTATTGCGGCCTACCGCAGCCAGCCGGTGATCCGGCCCGTTGAAGGGCAGAAAAGCCTCATCAAGCAGATGCTGGATATCGGAGCCAGAACGCTGCTGATACCGATGGTGGATACCGCAGAGCAGGCTCGTGAAATCGTCAGCGCGACCCGCTATCCGCCGCTGGGGACGCGGGGCGTAGGGGCAAGCGTTGCCCGCGCTGCCCGCTGGGGACGAGTGGAAAACTACATGGCGCAGGCGAACGAGGAGCTGTGCGTGCTGATTCAGGTAGAAAGCAAAACGGCGCTCGATAACCTCGACGAGATTCTGGAGGTGGAGGGCATCGACGGCGTCTTTATCGGTCCGGCGGATCTCTCCGCCTCGCTTGGGTATCCCGATAATGCCGACCACCCCGAGGTACAAAAAACAATAGAGCAGAGCATTCGGCAGATCCGCCGCGCGGGCAAGGCGGCGGGATTCCTGGCGGTGAGCCCGGACATGGCGCACAGGTGCATTGAGTGGGGAGCAAACTTCGTCGCCGTGGGCGTGGACACCATGCTTTATACCCAGGCTCTGGACGCGCGTCTCGCGCTCTTCACCGGCTGTGCCCCCGAGAGCGATAAGCAGAGCTACTAGAGCCTGCGGCGACTCAGGGACGAGTCGCTATCACCTGGCATAGCTGAATGTGTACGACATCACATTACTTAAAATTACTTCGGCGAACGTAGCCTGGCAGGCAGGAGCGTAAAACAAAGATTAGCAGGCTATTAATGTGCAGAACGCATCAATAGATGCATAAATTGCACTTATGTCCGCGTCGCGGCGGGCGCACTCTGTTGGTTATCAAAAAGTTACTGACAATTAACGAAGCTGTTAATAATGGAGTGCTGAATGCCAGCTGTTATCCCTCTTACCACCGTCCGCGCGAAGGCCAAAGCGATCCTGCAGGTCACGTCGGGAAACTTCCTCGAGCAGTTCGACTTTTTCCTGTTTGGCTTTTATGCCACCTACATCGCCCACACCTTCTTCCCGGCGGAAAATGAATTCACCTCGCTGATGATGACCTTTGGCGTCTTCGGGGCAGGCTTCCTGATGCGCCCGCTGGGCGCGGTGATCCTCGGAGCATGGATTGACAAAGTAGGGCGTCGAAAAGGCCTGATTGGCACCTTGTCTATCATGGCGACGGGAACGTTTCTGATTGTGCTTGTACCGGGATACGACACTATCGGCATCTGGGCACCGCTGCTGGTGCTCAGCGGGCGCTTACTGCAGGGATTCTCTGCCGGAGCAGAGCTGGGCGGCGTGTCCGTCTATCTGGCGGAGATGGCGACGCCGAACCGCAGGGGGTTCTATACCAGCTGGCAGTCCGGCAGCCAGCAGGTTTCCATTATGGCGGCGGCAGCGCTGGGCTATATCCTTAATCAGGCCCTTAGCGAATCCGCGATCCATGACTGGGGCTGGAGAATACCCTTCGCCATCGGCTGCCTGATCGTGCCTTTTATTTTCATCCTGCGTAAAAATCTCAACGAGACGGCGGAATATGCCAAACGCCAGAGCCACCCGACGTTAAAACAGTCCGTCAGGATTTTAATGGCAAACTGGCACGTGGTGCTGGCCGGGATGTTTATGGTGGCGATGACCACGACGGCTTTCTACCTGATCACGGTGTACGCGCCAACCTTTGGCAAGAAAGTGCTGCACCTTAGCGCATCGGACAGCCTGCTCGTTACTTTGCTGGTCGCCATTTCCAACTTTATCTGGTTGCCGATTGGCGGCATGGTTTCTGACCGCATCGGACGCAAACCCGTGCTGCTGGCGATGACCGTGCTGGCCATCGCCACAACCTGGCCCGCGCTGCGGATGCTGACCCACGCCCCCGATTTCAGCATGATGCTGGGCGTGCTGCTGTGGCTGTCGTTTATCTACGGCATGTACAACGGGGCGATGGTGCCTGCGCTCACCGAAATCATGCCGCTGGAGGTTCGGGTTGCGGGCTTCTCGCTGGCCTACAGCCTGGCGACAGCCCTGTTTGGCGGCTTCACCCCGGCTGTCTCAACGGCGCTGATTCAGTACACCGGCGACAAAGCCGCCCCCGGCTACTGGATGAGCTTCGCTGCTGTCTGCGCGCTGCTGGCAACCCTGTACCTCTACCGCCGCGCTTCACATCAGCAGTTCGGTACCGCCCGTCTGGCTAAGGAGAGGGCATGAAAAATCAGGCCGTATTCATCCCGCTGCTGCCGGTGCAGACGCGAAGGCCACGGTAGAGAAAACCGGGCTTACTGCTCTGCCAGCCAAACTGAACGACTGCGCTGCTTAAGCGCTGGCCTGATAAAAAGAGACGATTTCGGCTTCAAGCCCGGCGGCAAGCGGGGAGAGCGCTTTACCCGCTTTTTTAACGAGCCCGACCTGGCGTTTTACTACCGGGTCGGTGAGGGGGATCTGCACCAGTGACGGGTAAGCGTAGTCCGGCACGGCCATCTCCGGAACTGCCGCTATACCCAACCCGGCATTGACCATGCCGAGCATCGCCGTAACGTGTCGCGTTTCACAAACCGGCGGCCTGGCGGGCTTGATGCTGCCGAGAGCCTGATCGAGAAGCTGCCGGTTCCCCGACGGCTTATCCAGCCAGATATAGTCGCCCCCGAAGAACTCCGTCCAGCTGAGGCTGGCGCGCCGGGCCAGCGGATCGTCCCGGCGGCAGACGGCGCGGTAGGTTTCATCTACCAGCGGCATAAAGATCAGGCCGACGTCGATACTGGACAGAAAGCTCAGGCCAAAATCCGCCTGGTGGTGCTGAACAGCCGAAGCAACTTCCCCTGCGCTGGTGTCGACAACTTTAATCCTCGCTTTCGGGAAGCGCGTTCTGAAGCGGGTTATCACCTGCGGCATAAAATAGTTCGCCGCAGAGGGGACGCAGGCGACCGTAACCAGCCCCGTTCCGTGCGCTGCGCGGTCGCCAATCCCCGCTAAAGCATCCTCAAATTCAAGCAGCAGATGCTGCGCCCGCGGCGCGAAGGTTCTGCCGATCTGCGTTAGCGTGACCCGACGGGTGGTTCTGTCAAATAATCTGACCCCCAGCAGGTTCTCCAGCTTTTCAATGCGTCGGCTCAGCGCGGACTGTGAAATACAGATAGCCTCGGCGGCGGAGCGGAAGCTTCCGTGTTCGTTCAGGGCGAGGAAGGCGTAGAGATCCTGTAAATCGAAGCTGGGCAAGGGTTATTCCTTAACAATTTATCAACATCCTACTCTAGCGCATCGATGTTTATCAGGGACAGGTTTTTGTCTTTATCCTCCCGGATGACAGCCGCGATCGGCGTATGAATACGCTGAAACAGGGCAAGCCCAAATACCCTCTGGTTAATTGCGGTTATTAGCGGATTATTATCCGCCTTATTAGCAGGGTTTTGAATTTATTACTTAATCTGACTCATCCGATCAGGTGGTGGGAAAACATGCTACTATAAATTCAAATTTCCTCTCTCTCCCACGGGCTTATTTTCCCGTCACGTGAACGCCTACATATGAATCTTAATCGCATGGCTAGCCAGAAGAAGTTGGTTTTATTTTCCCCGGACAAAACGCTGGCCAATGCTATCGGCATATTTGTTATCACCTCGCTGTTTTATTTCTTTGGCGCCGCCCTGCGCCTGATAGACGAACTGTCGCTTTTCTGGCCGCTAAACGCCGTGCTGGCGGCGGTCTTCGTCCGCAATCCCTTTCTTAACCGTGCGCTTTACTACGCCCTGTGCTACTGCGCGATGATCGTCTACGACGCCTTCACTGCGTCCTGGGGCTGGCAGTCGTTAATCATCAATTTTTCAAATATGGTATTTATTATTACCGTAGCGCGATTATTACTTCGTTATTCTTATCAGCACAGCGACAATAACTGGGCGGTTAACGCTTTTAATATTTTTCACTTTAGCCTGATTGGCGCAATATTATGCTCTTTGGTCGGCGCGCTTGGTTCAATTGATAACTTCAGCGATTATCCCAGATTGTTACCATTGTATGCGGACTGGGTTAGCGAGCAATTTTCCACCGGGGTGCTGATGCTGCCGTGCCTGCTATCGGCAAAATGGCCGGACTGGAGCAAAATTCCCCCGTTCAGACTCTCAAAACTCTATCCCCTGGTAGGGCTGGTGGTTTCCCTTTGTGCCTCGGTGGCCATCGGCGGTGCGGGCAGCCTGGCATTCCCGCTACCGGCGCTTATCTGGTGTGCCATTCGCTACCCGCTGCCTGTTACGGCGCTGGTCACGCTGCTGACCGGCGGCACGGAAATCATTCTGGTGGCCAGCTCGGTGATTAGCATTAATGCCGACCAGCCGCTGCTGGTAAACCAGATGTTTTCCGCGCGGCTGGGTATCGCCACGATTGCCATCTGCCCGCTGATTGTGTCCGTGAGCGTGGATGCTATTAACCAGCTGATTAAGCAGACCTCGCTGCGCGCCGATTTCGATTATCTGACGGGCGTCTATTCCCGCTCTGGCCTGTTTGAAACGCTGAAAACAGAACGGTACCCCCTGGCCGGGCAGGATAAGCCCACCCTGTGCGTCATGCTGCTGGATATCGATTTCTTCAAGCGCATTAACGATAACTACGGCCACGAATGCGGCGACATCGTACTGGCCTCTTTCGCCACTAAGCTGCGGCAGGTCGTCGGGGACAAGGGGCTGGTGGCTCGCATGGGCGGCGAGGAGTTTGTGGTCGTGGCAGGCGTTGAAAATGAGGCTCAGGGCTATGCCCTGGCAGAGCGGGTGCGTAAAAGTATCGAGCTGGATTCCTTCCGCTATCAGCAGGAGAGCCTGTACATCACCGTCAGCGTAGGGCTTGCGACGGCCAGCATCACCCGTAGCCCGTTACTGGAACTTTTTAACGAGCTGGTCCATGAGGCGGACAGGAACCTCTATACTTCGAAGCGCAATGGCCGCAACCAGACCATCACCTCATCCGCTGGTCCGCAGGACGTTAGCACCTCTTTTCAGTCCGCCCCCTGAGCCGAGGACGAAGCGTGTTTAACTCTTCAGGAAATTTTACCCACAGGAAAGCAGCTCATGAACTCTGAATCCCCACTGCATGACGTCGCAACTACCGATGAACTCACCGGCCTGTTAAACCAGCGGGGCTTCAATCTCCTTGCGGATTACCTGATGGTAGCGTCCCAGCGCCGGGCCGAACCGCTGAGTTTTGCGCTCATCGCTCTTGATGATTTCGGGCAGATCAACAGCCACGGCGGTCCGGAAGAGGGCAATAAGGCGCTTGTGGCAATGGCTGGCCTGATGAAAAATGCATTCCGCGATACGGATGTCATTTCCCGTTCCGGCGGCGACAGGTTTGCGATTATTTTTGCCGACACGGACGAAGCCGGGGCGTTTATTGCGCTGGAGTATCTGGGCGAGCAGGTAGCTGAATTTAATCGCACTTCCGGGCTGCCGTGGCAGCTGAGCTATTCGGTGGGCATTCTCGAATACAATGAGCTGGTCTTTACAGGCAGGGCGGATATTATCCTCCGTGCTGAAAATGAGATGCAAAAAATGAAAGCGAACCATCAAAAATCCGTCGGTCACTGAGTTTTTACATTCCGTGCTTTAAACTGACCGTCCTGATGT
This sequence comes from Dryocola clanedunensis, assembly GCF_038405435.1. Classification (GTDB taxonomy): domain Bacteria; phylum Pseudomonadota; class Gammaproteobacteria; order Enterobacterales; family Enterobacteriaceae; genus Dryocola; species Dryocola clanedunensis_A. The sequence continues at coordinate 411,232 of NZ_JBBYHZ010000002.1, forward strand.
TTTCATAACGCCGTTGTAATTACGTATAAGTTTCCCCTCATACACTTTGCCCGTTGAATTTAAGGATTTTGAGGCGAGGGGAAAATGACTATTCTTGACCAGCACGAGACGCTGCGGGCAGAAAATACTGGGCTGTCGACAATTATGGCTTTAATTGGCGGAGGGCTTATTCCCGCTGATATCTGGCGTGAAAAAGCCTACCGGGCAAAATTCTGCCTGCGCACGCTGCTGGCCCCCCGCCAGACGCTGCGTTTCTTTAACGAGATGACCCGCAACCGTTATTTTTCGGCTCTGCTTTCGGCCCAGAAAACATTACCCAGCAAAATCCATCGTCATTATTTGCATCTGGGCCTAAATGCGGCTTCGCGCGTCGATGCAATTGTCAGCCACTACGCATTTATAGACAGACTTGATGCAGGGCAGTTAGGCCAGGCGCTTACCTCAGCGGATAAAGTCTCGTTAATTCACCTGACGGGGAAAGAGGGTGAGGAGATAACGGTTCGCGCCAGCTCCGCCAGCGGCGCGGAACGCGAAGGGGAAAGTACGCTGTGGCTGTATATGAACGAAACGCTGCTGGCATCGGTTACTTTTTGCGTCACGGGGCCAGCGGGCGACCAACAGATTGTCATCGGTGGGCTACAGGGCGCAAGCCGTCATGTACCGCACGAGACAATTAAAATCGCCACCAAAGCCTGTCACGGCCTGTTTCCCAAGCGGCTGCTGATGGAAACTTTGTGGCTGCTGGCGCAGCGGCAGAATATTAATGCCGTATACGGCGTCAGCGACGGGGGACATGTATTTCGCGGGCTGCGCTATCGCCTGAGCAAGGGTAAGCACTTTCACGCCAGCTATAACGAATTCTGGAAATCGGTAGGCGGAGAAAAATATGACAGCCACCTTTTCAGCCTGCCGCTTTCGCTGCCGCAAAAAGATCTGAGCGAAATCCCCAGCAAAAAGCGCTCGGAATACCGTAAGCGATATGCGCTGCTGGATGCCCTGAAGCAAGAGTTTGTCCTGCTGAGATAAGTAATTCCTCTGACCCGCATGATTGACGCCGGGCACAGGCTCTCTACCGGGAAAGTTTGGAGACCGAAAATTACCGTAGATTATGGCTGTTGGGTCTGAAATAGTATTTTATTGCCGCCAGCCATTTCCTCCGCACGGGTACGCTCCATTACACAGGCATCTCCTCGAGATAAGTCAACGACTAAAATCAATAAGCAAAAAAAAAGTAAGCTCAGCTCAATCAGCTTATAGCGATAATTTACTGTTCTTTACATAAATGAGCTTTACATATACATTTGCGTCATGTAAAGGTTGAGTGGCACTTTATGTTAAACTAAATTTTTTAAAAGGGATTTTTATGCCGAATATTAGAGAATTGAGCTTCGATGAGATTGCCTTAGTCAGTGGCGGCAACGCAAACAGTAATTATGAACGTGGCGGGAGTCGTAGTAGAAAATCTGGAGCCCGTAACTCCCTGGGACGAAATGCACCGACACACATTTACAGTGACCCGAGCACAGTTAAGTGTGCTAATGCTGTTTTCAGTGGAATGATTGGTGGTGCCATTAAAGGTGGACCTGTAGGAATGGCCAGAGGAACTATTGGTGGAGCAGTTATCGGCCAGTGTCTCTCAGGTAGAGGAAATGGGAACGGAGGCGGAACCGGAGCGGGTTCAAGTAATTGTTCAGGAAGTAACGTTGGTGGTACCTGTAGCCGATAAATAAGTATCAATGGAGGATACTGCAATGGTTATTAGAATATTCTCTTTTATATTAAGTTTACTCCTGGGTTTCGCGCTATTAAGTGGTTCCTCCATCATTGATTTATCCTGGTTTTCGTTGCCTGAGGAATTTTCAAAAATAGTCATCACATTAATCACTTTATTTTCCACTGCTAAATTTACAGATATGGTTTTAGCAAAAATAGCAACCTTTATAAAGTGAAGCCTTGTAATGAATGTGCATGCGAGCCAATTTATATATAGCAAATAGATGCGTTTTTCATCCAGTATCAGCAGCCTGACCGATAAGTTTTTTTCCTGGCGTATGCTCGATGTCTACAACGAACGTCTGGCTGATATTGTACTGACTCCTACTGAAGGTCATCAGCAACAGTCTTTTCGTGAGCAGACCGACACTTCTCTCTTTCCTTCTGTATTGCGTAGAGAGATGGCTGTAGATGCTCATTCTCCGCTATTTATTGAGCACATTATATTCAGCCACAAGGGCGGGAATACACCGATAATCCGCGGGGTGTCGCTGACACTCAATCCCGGAGAATTGGTTGCCATCACAGGTAAATCCGGCTGCGGGAAATCGACGCTGGTGAAGCTCATCCCTGGGATCCACATCCCTGATGAAGGCAAGATCAGGACATTTGGCATACTGCATACGCACCCAGATTATTTTCAGGTTCGTCAGCGGATCGGTACCGTACTGCAGGATGACCATCTTTTTAGAGGTTCTGTTGCAGATAACATTATTTTTTTCAGCGAAGACCGCAATTATGAACGAATGATCCAATGCGCCAGACTGGCATTTATCGACTGCGATATTATGGCAATGCCGATGGGGTATCAGACGCTGATTGGTGAAACCGGCGGAGGGCTTTCCGGAGGGCAAAAACAACGCATTCTGCTGGCAAGGGCGTTATACAAGAAACCGGGATTTTTGTTACTGGATGAAGCGACCAGCCATCTTGATATTGAGAGCGAAATTCTGATAAGCCAGATGCTACGTCAGTTGGGGCTTCCTGTCCTGCTGATAGCCCATCATCCGGAAACCATAGCATCTGCAGACCGTGTTCTGAATCTGGCAGAGGGCTACTTTACGTAGCTGGGACACAAGCGCACCATCGATGATGACGATCCGGGTTGTGATCTTACTGATGACAGGAAGGTCAAAAATCAATCTTTACGTATAATAATTATCTGCCCCTAATATGCCAAAACAGCTATATAACGGAGAGAACCCGATGACCGATCGGCTCATTCGCGCACTGCCATTTTCCGAGTTTGCCTCCCGCATTCCGCAGCTCAATGAAATCCTCATTGAGTGCGTGGCCGGTGGGGCATCCGTCAGCTTTATGCACCCGCTCTCGGTTAGCAAAGCGACGCAATTCTGGCAAAACGTCGCGCTAAGCGTTGGCAATAACGAACGAACCGTTCTGATTGCGGAAGATGAAAACCAGCAGATCGTCGGCACCGTTCAGCTGATTACGGACCAGCCGGAAAACCAGCCCCATCGCGCAGACGTTTCAAAAATGCTGGTACATCCTCGCGCGCGCCGCCGGGGCATCGCGCAAAAGCTCATGCGGCAGCTTGAAGCTACTGCCAGCCAGGCCGGTAAAACGGTGCTGGTGCTGGACACCGCGACGGGAAGTGATGCCGAGATGTTATACCAAAGCCTGGGCTGGGTCAGAAGCGGCTCCATCCCGGACTATGCCCTGATGCCCGATGGTGCCTTATGTTCAACGACTTTCTATTTTAAGCATCTAAAATTGGTATAATAACTTTGACTTGATCAAAACGGGGTTTCAGCGCAAAAGATTCTGCTACGTTAGCTGGACGTGTCTGTCGTCGTCCTTACCTCTGCTAACGAAGGAACCCTATAGTGAAAACGCTAAATCGTCATGATTTTCCCGGCGCTCGGTATCCCACCCGCATTATTCAGTTTGGTGAAGGCAACTTCCTGCGTGCCTTTATCGACTGGCAGATCGATTTACTCAATGAACACACCGACCTCAACGCGGGCATCGAAATCGTTCGCCCGATTGACAGCGCGTTTCCGCCATCGCTGTCCATTCAGGATGGGTTATACACTACCGTAATTCGCGGTCTGAACGAGCAGGGCGAAGCCGTCAGCGACGCGCGTCTGATTCGCTCCGTTAACCGTGAGATTAACGTCTATCAGGATTACGAGCCTTATCTGAAGCTGGCGCACAATCCGGATATTCGCTTCGTCTTTTCAAACACCACCGAAGCGGGCATCAGCTATCACGCGGGCGATAAATTTGAAGATGCGCCTGCGGTGAGCTACCCGGCCAAACTGACGCGCCTGCTCTTCGAACGCTTCAGCCATTTCGACGGGGCCGCCGACAAGGGCTGGGTCATCATTCCCTGCGAGCTTATCGACTATAACGGCGAAGCCTTACGGGAACTGGTGCTGCGCTACGCGCAGGAGTGGGCGCTGCCGACCGCCTTTACCGAATGGCTGGATGAGGCCAACACGTTTTGTTCAACGCTGGTTGACCGTATCGTGACCGGCTACCCCCGCGAAGAAGCCGCCGCCATTGAGCAGGAGCTGGGTTACAAAGACACGTTTCTCGCAGCGGCAGAACACTTCTATCTGTTCGTTATCCAGGGGCCTGCGTGGCTGGCAAAAGAGCTGCGTCTGGATAAATATCCCCTCAACGTGCTGATTGTGGACGACATCAAACCTTATAAAGCCCGGAAAGTTGCCATTCTGAACGGCGCGCACACCGCGCTGGTGCCGGTCGCGTATCTGGCCGGGCTGAATACCGTTGGCGAAGCGATGAACGATGCTGACGTGTGCCGCTTTGTGGAAAAGACCATAGCCGAAGAGATTATTCCGGTGCTGGACCTGCCGCGCGACGAGCTGTTGACCTTTGCTGAAGCGGTTACCGGCCGCTTCCGCAACCCGTACATTCAGCACCAGCTGCTGTCGATTGCGCTGAACGGCATGACAAAATTCCGCACCCGTATCCTGCCGCAGCTTCTGGCCGGACAGCAGGCGAGCGGAACGCTGCCGCCGCGTCTGACCTTCGCGCTGGCGGCGCTGATCGCGTTTTATCAGGGCGAGCGCAACGGTGAAAGCTATCCGCTGCAGGACGATGAGCACTGGATCGTGCGCTACCAGCAGCTGTGGACGCAGCTTCGGGACCAGCAAATCACCGTTCAGCAGCTGGTTGCTGATGTACTGGGCGACAGCGCACACTGGGAACAGGATTTAACTCAGGTTCCGGGCCTGGTCGACCAGGTGGCGGATAATCTCCAACAAATTCAGAGCCTGGGGATGCGTGCAGCTTTGGCTAAGATGTAAAGCGTAGGCCGGATTCGCGCAGCGTCATCCGACAAATCAATACGGTGCGGCTCCTGCCATGGGCCAGGCCCGGCGTGATATAGTGCCTGTCATTTCGACTGGCAGGCACTTTTCATGGACAATACCGCGCTCTGGTTTCGTCAGTTCGGGCACCCCGAAGACGTCCTGACCCTTGAATCTCACCCCCTCCCGCCTCGTAAACCCGGCATGCTGCGCGTGCAGATGCGCTATTCACCCGTTAATCCTTCCGATCTGATTCCCATTACTGGCGCTTATCGCCACCGCGTTCTGCCGCCAAAGATTGCTGGCTATGAAGGCATGGGCGTTGTGGTTGAGGCGGATAATCGCGCGCTTCCCGGCCTGCGCGTTCTGCCGCTGCGTGGGGAGGGGACATGGCAACGGTTTGTGGACTGTGATGCAAGCCTTGCGGTGCCCGTCCCGGACGAGATCCCCGATTTGCTGGCAGCTCGCGGCTACATCAACCCGCTGGCCGCCTGGGCGATGCTTAACCAGTGGCCCGTGCGGGGCAAAACGGTGCTGCTGACCGCCGCGAACTCTTCCTGCGCGGGGCTTCTGGCGCAGTGGGCCAGGCGGCAGGGAGCGAAGCACATTTTTGGCGTTTATCGCTCTGCTGTCGCTGAGAAAAGCGGAATAGTACCGCTAGAATCAGACGATTTTACGGGGCTGGCGGAGGCGGCACGGCGCTCGGACGTGGTTTTCGATGCCGTCGGCGGGGAGCTGGCAACTACGCTGCTACGGCACCTGCCCGCAGACGCAGATTTTGTCTCTTATGGCCTGCTCAGCGGCCAGCCCTATCAGCTGAACGGCAGCAGGGTTAACCCCCGGCGCTTTCACCTGCGCGATACGCTCGCCACAACGCGGCCGGACGTCTGGCAGCAGTGGTTTAAGGGGATCTGGACGCTATTACCCGAAAGTCAGCTACCGGAAGTAAGTTTGTTTGCGCTGGAGGAGTGGCGGGAGGCTTTGCGGGAGTTCGCGGTGCCGGGAAGACGCCGCAAACCTGTTTTAGCGTTCTGAATACGATGCCTTAACGGTGGATGACGCTGACGCTTATCCACCCTACGAATTACCGGTACTACACAAAATATGTTCGTAGGTCGGATAAGCGCAGCGTCATCCGACACAAAATTACGGCTTGCCGCCCATTATCGTCTGCAGCGTTTCGGCATCCGGCAATCCCTGATGCTGCTGAAGGCGTCCGCTATCATTCAGGTAATAAATGGATGGCGTGGCGTTCCCCCCCAGCTCGTCCATCAGCGCCAGATTGTTTTTCAGCGCCTCGTTGATGTCAGGCTTGATGGCCTCTGGTTTCTTCAGCGCCATCTTGCCCTGGCTGTTTTCATAATCCGCCAGGGTTTTCGCCGGGTCGTCGGCCATCATAATCGCCGCGGCTTTCTGCGCGCTGTCCGGACGCAGCATGCCAACCATCAGCACCCGCAGCTGAACCTTGCCGGATTTCAGCCACGGCTGGGCGCTCTGCCAGAACTGCGTGCAGTACGGGCAGTACGGATCCGCAAAGGCATAGACGATACGCGGCGCATCTGCTTTCCCTGCGGCAATCCAGTGGTTTTTCTCCAGCTTCTGCCACATCTCTTTGGCCATCGGGGCATAGACCCACTTCTCGACCTGCGCATCGCTGAGGTTTTTGCCGCCCGCGTCCACCATATTCCCCATGATGGCGTGCTGCTTATCCGGGGTGAGATACACCGTGGTGCCTTGTCCCTGATACTGCATGGCGTACCCCTGATGATCGCCGGGGGCTTTAAATTCACCTTTCAGCTCAAAGCCCTGTTTTTGCAGCGCTTCAATGGGGGCAGGGAGCTTAGTTTCTGCTGCAAGCACGCCCGTGCTGGCAAGCAGGGTAAAGGAGGCAAGCCAGGTTGATGCAATTTTCATGTATCGTCCTTAAGGGTTTTAACGAATTTTTACCAGCGTCCGGCCCTGAATGGCGTTGTTCAGGAAATCTGCGGCGACTTCAGGCGCATTTTCCAGAGAAATTTCCGTGGTGGCAGTTTCGTAGAAACTCTCCGGCAGAATGTTTGCCAGGCGCTCCCAGGCTTCGGTGCGGCGTTCGAACGGCGCGCTGACGGAATCCACACCCTGTAAACGCACGTTGCGCAGAATAAATGGCATTACAGTAGTCGGCAGATCGAAACCGCCTGCCAGGCCACAGGCGGCGACGCAGCCGGAGTAGTTAGTTTGTGCCAGAACCTTAGCCAGCACGCCGCCGCCGACGGTATCGACAGCGCCTGCCCAAATCTGTTTTTCAAGCGGGCGGGTTTCCGCAAACTCGCTGCGTGGCACAATGCGCGACGCGCCGAGTTTTAAAAGATACTCGTGAGTGCTTTCACGGCCCGTTACCGCCGCAACCTGGTAGCCAAGCGCATGCAGAAGCGCGACCGCCGTGCTGCCAACGCCGCCGCTTGCGCCGGTTACCACCACTTCACCGCTTTCTGGCTTCACGCCAGCTTCTTCCAGCGCCAGAACGCAAAGCATCGCCGTCAGCCCGGCCGTACCAACAATCATTGCTTTACGGGCAGACAGGCCGACCGGAAGGGGGACCAGCCAGTCGCTTTTTACCTGCGCCTGTTCTGCAAGGCCGCCCCAGTGGTTTTCACCCACGCCCCAGCCGGTTAAAACAACCTGCTGGCCAGTGGTGTAACGTGCGTCGTTGCTGTGCTTAACGGTACCGGCGAAATCAATGCCGGGCACCATCGGGAATTGACGAATGATTTTGCCTTTGCCGGTGATCGCCAGGGCATCTTTATAGTTCAGGCTTGACCACTCCACGTCCACCAGCACGTCGCCCGCCTGCGCGGCAGGCAGATCGGCCTGTTTAATCGTGGCCTGGGTTTTGCCGTCTACCTGCTCGAGCACTATCGCTTTCATTATTTTTCCTCTGCTTACGCCAGCATTTTTCACAAATTTGAGTCCGAAGGGTACCCTAAGCCTGTTTGCCAGCCGAATCAACACCGTGGTGAATGGGTTGCGGAGTAAGTTGATTTCGCTCAGTATGGCGCCCGTCATTTCTACAGAATTCAGGACCCGCGCAATGAACACCCCTCCTTCAAAAGATCCTCTCCACGGCGTGACGCTGGAAGCGCTGCTGAACGCGCTGGTAGCCCAGTACGGCTGGGAAGAGCTGGCTAAGAAAATCAAAATCAACTGCTTTAAAAGCGATCCGAGCGTGAAGTCGAGCCTCAAGTTTTTGCGCCGCACGCCCTGGGCACGTAAAGAAGTTGAAAATCTCTACCTAGATTCGCTGGAAGAGAGGGCGGAACCCCCGGCGGACGGCCCGTGGGCCAACTGGCGCAGCAAGAAAACGGATTGATCGGCTTATAAAGACTTATATTTTTTCTTCAGGTGCCGATAAAGAGAGGGATCTTTCATCTTCAAGGGGAAAAATATGAACATAGGAGCCGCGGGAAACGCCGCTGCCGTAGCGAAAATGGAACAGCTATCGGCCCCCTCCGGCGGCGGCGGGAACATTGCCGCACAGATCAGAATCGTGATGAATAAAATTACCGAGCTTGCGGAGTATATTCAGAAAAACGCTGCCGGGATGAGTAAAGAAGAGCAGCAGAGCGTGCAGGAGCAGATGGCGATGCTGCAACAGCAGCTTGCAGACCTGATTCAGAAGCAGGCGCAGGAGGCGCAGCGCAGGCAGCAGATGTCCGGCGTTGACAGCGTAAGCGCCGTCGATACGCAGGCAAAGCCTACCACCATCGATGTACGGGTCTGACGATCGGGGTCGCTCTGGCGGCCCCTTACCCTGCGCCGATTTATTTTTAGATAAAATAATCGCCAACAAAGCACGATAAACGCAGCGGCAAAATTCTCAGGCGACTAGCATGCGCGTTCTTTTAACATTATTCATAACCCAGCGTTATTTCCGGGTTATGTTTTGAAATGGAATGCACATGCGATTTAAACAAATACTGCTTATTGCCGCCGCCGTTGTGGCGCTCGCAGGCTGTAGTGCGGATGGCGACACCGCCAGCCAGCAGCGCGCTGCCATTGAGCACATGCGTAACGACACCCTCAATCAGCTGTATAAGCTTCATCCTGAAGTCAAAGATGAGATCAAGAAATCCCAGGGCTACGCCGTCTTCTCGAGCAACAGCAGCAAAATCTTTGTCGTCGGATTTGGCGGCGGCTACGGGGTCGTCAAAGATTTCCGCTCCGGTAAAAATACCTACATGAAAATGGCGCAGGGCGGAGCGGGTCTGGGGATCGGCGTGAAGCAGCTGCGTACCTTGCTGATCTTTAACGACAGCAAAGCGCTGACCGATTTCATCACCAACGGCTATATCGTCGGTGCCGACGCGAACGCCGCGGCGAAATATGACGATCAGGGTTTGCCGGCTGTCGGCGCTTCCGCAAGCGCAGTGGCGCCAAGCAGCGTAGAAGTCCCGAAACCAGTTAGCGTTTATGAGCTGACGGAAAAGGGTCTGGCGGCGCAGGCGATGGTCAACGGCTACAAATACTGGCCGGATGACGAGCTGAACGCAGCCAAATAACGGTTAATGAAAAGAAATTTTAAGGCGCCTGACGGCGCCTTTTTTATGGGGTTCATTTGATGGACTTAAGCTGGCTTACGGCCTGATTGACGATATCTGCGGCCTGAGCCTGGATTTCTTCGCTGCTGCCGTGGTAAGCGTGCAGCTGGCTGCGCAGATCGTGAATCGCCTGGGTAAGCGACGGGGCAAAAGGCTGACGGTGTTCGAACATGGCCTGGTTCACGGAGTCGCTCTGGCGGGCAAACATCTCAAGCTTTGCCAGCAGGGCATCGGCGGTGGGTTGATTGTCCGCAAGGTAGGCTTCTCCCTGCTCATTAATGGCGTAACGCTTGCGGGTCCCTTCCTGCTGCACGTTCACGTAACCGACGTCCTCCATGTAGGTCAGCGCCGGGTAGATAACGCCCGGGCTTGGGGTATAGAAGCCGCCGCTCTTTTCCGCAAGGATTTTGATCAGCTCATAGCCATAGCTGGCCCTGTCTTTCAGCATACTAAGCAGCAGAAGCTGCAGCTCGTCCGCACCGAATTTACGGCCGCGCAGGAAAGAAGGGCGATCGCGATGACCGGCATCATCCCCGCCGCGACCATGGCCACGATGACCGCCGCCCGGGCCGCCCCGGCGTTCGGCATGGCGGCGATGGTGATGGTGGTGATGCTCACCGCGTGGATCTTTGAATATTGAATTAAACATGGGTTGTGTCCTTATTGGGTAAGTGTATCTTACGACTGCATCGTACGATTGTTGTAGTTATATATCTTACGATACTAAAGATCAAGCCGGGGCGGGCTTTTTATGGGACGCAGGGGGGATGGATAGTTGTGCGGTAATTGTGCAGGGCGTGCTACGATGAACCTCACTCATGGAAAGGTCAGCATCATGTCTCTCTTAGATTTCGCAATGAAGCGCTTCGGCAGCGCGGGCACCAGCTCCGCGACATGCCCCGTCTGCGGCAGTAAATCCTCTCATCCCAGCGCTAAAATCCGCCAGGGGCAGACGCTGCTCTGTCCGAAGTGCAAATCGATGTTTGTTGTGCCGCGAAAGGGCGACTAAACGGGCAGGCATGCCCGTTTGCAAGTCGAACGGAGAAAGGATGTTGCTCTAGATAAGGGTAAGGTTGAAAACGCCGAGCTTAACGGTCCAGTTCTTGAAAGGTTGCGGGCGGCCATAGTGGTAGCCCTGGGCCAGCACGCAGCCCATTCTGCGCAGTTTCTCACCCGTCTCCTGATTTTCGATGCCTTCGGCAACCAGCGGCACCTTAAAGCTGTTTGCCAGGCTCAGCACTGAGGCAATAACCGATTCACTGCGGCGATCTTCCAGAATGTCGCTGACGAACTGACGGTCGATTTTCAGCTGGTCGAAAGGCAGCGAGTGCAGGTAGGAGAGGCTCGAGTAGCCGGAGCCAAAATCATCAAGCGACACCGTCACCCCGGCGCTGCGCAGCGTATTAAGCTGGGGCAGGACGCTGGTCGAATCATCCAGCAGCACGCCTTCCGTCAGCTCAATACAAATGTTTTTCCCCTGCAGGTTATGACGTTCCAGGCAGCCTAAAAGCCCTTCAGCAAAGTCGTCCTGCTGCAGCTGCAGAGGAGAGATGTTGATATGAAGTTTAAAATTGTCCGGCGCGCCGCGCGCAATAAAATCGGCAAGCTCACGGCAGGCCGTCTCGATAATCCAGTAACCCAGCGGAATGATCAGGCCGGTCTGCTCGGCCAGGGCAATAAACCGGTCCGGCGGCACAAAGCCCAGAGTAGGACTGTTCCAGCGCACCAGGCATTCCCCTTCCAGACATTCTCCTTCCCCGGCGAGGCTGACTATCGGCTGCATAACCAGATGGAATTCATCGCGCTCCAGGGCGTGGCTTAACTCTTCGTGCAGCTCCACGTTGCGTAAACCTACCTCATGCATTTCTGGCGCAAAGCGGGTTACCACGCCGTTGCCCTCTGTGCGGGCATGGTGAAGCGCGATACCTGCGTTGAGCACAAGCGCCTTCAGACGCTCCTCGGTCAGCGGCTCTTCAACGATCCCGACATTGCCGGCAATCAGCAGTTCGTGGCAGCCCTTTGATACCGACTGGCGGCTCATAAAGAGGGTTTCCAGCTGCTGGTGTAAAAAGGCAGCCTGCTCCGAATCAAGCACTTTGGGGAAGATCATCAGGATCTTATCGTTACGTTCGCGACAGTAGATAGTATCTGCGGGCAGCAACGTCTTCAGCATGGACTGCAGATGGGCAAGCAGGGCCGTACCATACTCTTTACCCAGCAGATTAGTCAGCGAAGAGTGGTTGCTGAGGTGCAGCAGGGCAATCATGTTTCGCCCGCGGTACAGCTCCGGATGGTTGCACAGGCCGGTAAACGTCATCAGGCCGGTTTCCTTGTCGTGCTCAATCTCCTTCTGGCGCGCATCCAGCATGTCCATGATCAACCTGGATTTCTTATCCAGCGCGCTGGCAAGGTTTGCCACTTCCGGGAACATAGTGCCCCGAGCGGCGGGTTTCCATAACGGCGTCCCCAGCAGATGAACGCGATTAATAAGGGAGACCAGAGGGCGGGAAAACCGCACCATCAGGAAAGTGATCACCAGCAGCGCAAGGGTGATAACAATAGTTAATCCGATAAAATTGTGCTGATGGTAACGGTGGATGCTGGCCTGCCACTGGTTGTCCGGCGTCAGCATAACCAGGGTCCATTTCAGCTTGCCGTCCGCATCGGAGATGGCTTTGCTTAGCATCAGGTTGTGATCAACGGCGGGACGAAGCAGGCTGTCGGCAAGGCCCGGGGAGGGCAGATGCTGGCCGGCATTCTGTATTTCATCTGCCGACAGGGGGGAGGCGGCGGCAATCAGCCTGCCTTTTTCATTGAGCAGCATCAGCCGATGAGAGTTATTGGTATCCAGCGACTGTAGCCAGCCCGACATCTCTTCCGGCTGAATTTCCGCCGAGAGCACGCCCAGGAAATTTCCCGCCCGATCCCTGACCGGCTGTCGCCAGGTCATCGCCATACCCTGCTCAGCGGTGTGGCGGTGCGTATGTTCAGTCCAGAACGGCAGGCTGGTTTCACGGGCATGCACGAACCAGAGCTGTTTCAGCACGGCCTGGTTTGACTGAAGCGATGCGTGAATCGTTTTAAACGTGCCGTCCTGCGGATCGCGCTCAAGGGCCGTGTAACTCCCGTTCGCGGTGGCAAAACTAAGCTTGCTGAGCGGCTGACCCTTGTTGAAATCAAGATCGATAATCTGCTGGAGAATGCCGGCAACGGCCGCCGGTCTGGCGGCAGACTCACCGGCCGACAGCAGCGCCATCAGTTTTGCGGAGGCCTGAGGCTGATTAAGATATTTGCCGATTTGCTGCGCAACCCGCTCACCGTCGTTTTTCAGCAGATGCTCATTCATATCGGAGTAAATCTGTTTTACCGCCCGGTCGAGATAGCTGTTCAAAGACAGCACCACGATGGCCGAAGAGATAATCATCAGAATGACCAGCGCTTTGGTCAACGAAACCGGGTACGTTTTAAATTTTGTCATGGCTTCCAACGATTACTCTGCATAAAACAGAGAATAGTATTAATAAGGGGGAGGTAATCGCGTATTTTGCCAAACGAACAAAACGAGGGGAATAGCTCAAGATGCGGGATCAATGTTTTCTTGTTTAAATATAAATTAATAACCTACCGATACAATAATATTTGCTGCCGCACAGTGTATTTGATGGTCAGATTTCTAATACGCTTATATTTGTTAATAAATTCAGGTGTGACATTTAATCAGCAAACTGAGATTATTTATTCCGGCCACCCTTTTATACATCGTTGCTAAAAGTTGTGCAAAAGCGAATTTATGATGAGATTTGAATCAGTTGAAAAAAGAAACAGTGCAGCGACCGGATGGAAGCTGTGCCTGATGCTGCTGCCGGTTATCGCTGTGATCTATTTTGTTGCCCCGACGCTTGACCTGAAAATCACCAATTTTCCGCCTTTATATGCAACGTGCCTTTTTCTTTTTAATCTGGTTTTTGACCTGATCGTCATAGTCTTTTGCTTTTTCCGTTTCCTGACGCGCAAAACCCCAGCCTGCATTCTCTTTTTACTGGCGGGCTTTCTGATCTCGTTTGCGACGGATATAGCCATTCTGTTTTATCATCCTGTTTATGACGGCGGAGATGGGTTTGTCTATCAAAACAAACAGATAATTGTCGTTCTCCACCTCTTTCGCATGGCTGCTTTATGCTATTTCATGCTCGTTGCCGCAGCGCTTAAAATAAAGTCATGCAGAAATATCAGTACCGCGCTGCTGCTGCCGCTATTACCGGGCCTGCTTCTTTGCCTTACATTTGTGTTTCATGGTGAAATCACGATGCTATTGCATTCGTTAAATCTGCACCCACGCGTCATTTACTACAATATGACAAATGCTGGTTATTTGTTATTTGTTTTAATCGTTTGTTATTATATTGGCTTTCACGACAGTTTCTGGTCCGGGCTGATCCTCTTCTCATTGTTCATGTTTACCTCTCTGCAATACGGCAGTCACGGAATTCATTTTGAAGACCGCGAATGGAACATCATGCTCACGGTGCAGACCGTGGGTTATTTCGTCACCATCCTGCTGTTCCTTAAAAACATCTATGACCGGCTGAAGGTCTCGATTAACTACAGCGAAATCATCTATGAAAAATCTATCACCGATCCTCTGACCGGGATTTACAATCGGGGGTATTTCATAGAAACGCTGCGTGACTATATTGCGCTTAATAAACAGCAATCGCTGGCCCTGTTTATCATCGATATCGACCATTTTAAGTCGATCAATGATCATCTTGGCCACGGGACCGGAGATAGCGTGATTCAGCTTATTGCAGGCGAGCTGACCGCTCTCATTGACAGCAGGGGCGTGGTGGCCCGTATCGGGGGTGAGGAGTTCGCCGTCATGCTGCCGGGTATCGCTGAAAATGAAGCCAGGCAGCTTGCCGCCTCTATTCTGGATAACATCCGCAGCAGGCCGCCGGTAGGGGGAAATGATTTCTCCCAGCAGCTCACCGTTAGCCTTGGCATGTATTTCTCGCGTTACCATCATGAAGAGCTGAGCCTGCTTTCCCGCGCGGATGAAGCCCTCTATTACGCCAAGCGCAATGGCCGCGATCGTTACGCCAGCTGGAAAGAGACGCAGGGCGACAGCCTGTCCGGGACGGTTAGCTTTGCCTGAGACTTTTGCGGTGGAAGACGCTGCCGCTTTCCACCGTGCAAATCTCTTCCCATGCAGGTCGGATAAGCGGTAGCGCCATCGGCCAGTTAACCCTCGTTGGTGGCTCTCGCTGACTGGTAACAAATCCGGTCACGGCCGTTGTTTTTCGCTTTGTAGAGCTCGAGGTCTGCTTCTGAGAGCAGCTCGGGAAGGGTTTTGTGATAGCCCGAAGCGATGCCAAGGCTGGCGGTGAGGCGCAGGGTTTGATTAGCCTGCACGGGGATTTCGAGACTGCGAATCTGCTCCAGCAGCCTGAAAGCATACTTCAGCGCCGCATCGGTATCACCGTTCTGGAATACCACGGCGAACTCCTCGCCGCCGATGCGGGCAACAACATCTTCTCCCCGGCACACATTCTTCAGCATTGCCGCAAAGGCTACCAGCACCGCATCCCCGGCCGGATGGCCCCAGGTATCGTTAATCGACTTAAAGTGGTCAATATCAATCAGCACAACCCAGGCGAGATTCGACTCGCTTGCCCTGCCTGCGATGTCACTCGCCAGCTTTTCGAACGCCCGGCGATTAAGTAGCGAGGTGAGGGGATCTTCCTCGGAAGACTTTTTAAACTGCTCGCTCATCTCGGCCTGCTCGTTGAGCTTATTGCCCAGAGCACCAAGCGAGGACCACAGCTGCTGTACTTCACCGGCGCTGTTATTGGTCAACAGTTCGATGGTTTTTCTGTCGCCCGAAATTAAACCGTGGGTAATTTCGTTGAGTTTCATAATGGGCGTCAGCACCCGCGTGCGGATGTAATAAACGGCCCCGATCACCAGAATATAAAGAACCAGCAGGATGCAGCACACCAGCATCAGGTTCATCATGGCCCTGTTTTCGCTGGCGATATAATTCTGTTTCAGATCGCTCAGGTAAACGTTTAACAGGCTGTTAAACGATTTCAGGCTAGAGTGATATTTAACCGCAAAAACATCCGCATCCATCGTATAGCTGGCGCCGTTATCACTCTGTTTTTTTAACTCTTCAATCAGCGTCATTCCCTGGCTTTCAAACCTGTGTCGCGTCTGCGCCAGCAGCTCCGTGAAGCGGGAGTTTGCGCTGATTTCACTGCCGTGGGTATCCAGGATCCACCACTGCATATTGATTCTTTCGAATCCCCGGCTCAGGCTTGTCAGCTGCGCCGAGGAGAGCGGGACTTTGTTTTGCAGGGGAACAAGAATGGCGGCACCTAATAGCCCTGTGGCATCGCGGAGTTCACCCAGCGCCTGTGCGCGCAGCACCGGCCCCAGCTCGGCGGGCTCCAGGCGGATAAATTCGGAAGTTTTGCGGTACAGCGCCTGATGGTAGAAATTCGTGGCGGCAACCATTTCATCAATGGCATGCTGCTCCGCGACAGGATCCCGCGGCTGTACGGTCTGGTAACGATCTACCGTCCTGCGCGAGTTGATTAGCTGTACTTTTGTGGCGTTGAGCAGGGAGTGCGTCAGAAATTTATGCGGTATTTTGGCAATGGCCGCATCCGTCACTTCACGGCTCTTTTTTAAGCTTGCCCAGGCGCTCTGCTTCGTGGCGGCGTCGCTAAGAATAAGCTCATTGGCAAACGCCCGTTCACTGGCCAGATCGTTAGAGACGGTAAGAATTTTATTGAAATCGTCAAACTGCACCAGGTTATTGCGCGCTTTAGTCCAGGCATGGATGGAGTCTGAAGCCAGCCACCACGAGAACAGCGTCGTGAGCAGCAGGGTGCCAGCGGTAGATATACAGAGATATCGAGTAATATTCGATTTTAAATTCATAATATATTTATTTTTAAATTTAAGATGAAGGTGCGGTATCGTCCTGAGGGCTGCTCTTTTATTAAGTCTTTACAAGGATATGAGGATAATTTTATCAATATCAACGCGGACCAGGGTTATGATTTGGACGTGGTTTATGCTTGCGAACGGATATTAATACCATTTTTAGGAATCTGTTTGCTTACAAAACGTGCGCCAGCAAGCGATCTTACAGTTAATTATACTTTGTAATGTTGGTTTAATTTTAAATTTAAACATTGCCACTCATAGCACGTGGTTTATTCTGGATTAAGCTTATTGATAAGCGGCGCAACAATAACTAAAGAAATTAATTTTTCACATGCTACTCTTTCTGCTCGTTCTCTTTGCTATCTCCTTTTATTGTTCTGCCGATATGGCCCGCCTGGTTATGAACTATAGTAAAGAGCCAGCATTCGCCTGATAAGAAACATAATATGCATAAAAACATCTTCCAGCTGCTGATTTTAATTCCTGTTTGTTTACTGTCAGCCTGCTCCGTTTCGCCGTCGTTACCGGTATTTGGCGCCTCCTTTCCTGACTGGCTGTTCTGTCTTACCGGTGGGGTAATCGCAACCTGGTGTCTGCATCTTTTTCTTGTGAAAAAGAAGAAGGCCTGGTTTGCCCCTCATATTATTGGCTATCCGCTGTTCACCGCGCTGGTAGCGATGGTGGCGTGGCTGCTGATTTTCAGCCAGTAGAACAGGAAAATTATCATGTTAAAAATGCAGAAGTCCTTTTCGTTACTCCTGTTAGCGCTGCTGGCGGTTGTGGTTTTTATTTTTGTGCTGTGGCGCATTGATAGTAATCCACGCACCGATGACGCTTATGCCTATGCGGATACTATCGCTATTTCCCCGGAGGTGAATGGCCGAATTATCTCGCAGCCGGTACGGGATAATCAGCGGGTGCATAAAGGCGATCTGTTATTTCAGATTGACCCTCGGCCTTATCAGGCTGCCTTAAAGCAGGCTCAGGCGAAGCTGGAAGGGCTGAATCAGCAAATAGAACTAACCCAGCGCTCCGTCAATGCGCAAAAATTCAGCGCGGACTCGGCCCATGCCGCCATTGCCAGCGCCAGCGCCGCGGCGAAGCAGGCCACCGCCACGCTGCGCCGCCTGGAGCCGCTGCTCGCGCAGGGCTTTGCCTCCGCTGAAGAGGTGGATCAGGCCCGCACGGCGAAGCTTAGCGCAATCTCGAAGCTGGACACCCTGAAACTTCAGGCCAGACAGGCAAAGGCAGGGGTGAGCGGGGTAGAAGCACTGGTCGCCCAGCGGGCGGAAGTTGCTGCGCTGATTGAAGTGGCGAAGCTTAATCTTGAATTTACAGAGGTACGCGCACCATTTGATGGACGCGTCGCTTCGCTGAAAACCACCGTTGGCCAGTTTGCCAGCGCAGGAAAACCCGTATTTACCCTGATCGACACTTCGCACTGGTACGTCATTGCCAATTTCCGCGAAACCGAGCTTAAAAATATTAAAGAGGGCACGGCGGCGCAGGTTTATCTGATGAGCAATACCGGCGTCAAGTTCGACGGGCACGTTGATTCCATCAGCTACGGCATCACCCCCGAGGACGGAGGGAATCTGGCATCAGGCCTGCCTGACGTCAGACGCACCATTAACTGGGTGCATGTTTCCCAGCGTTTTCCGGTAAAAATTCGCATCACCAATCCTGACGAAAGCCTGTTCCGCGTTGGCGCCTCCGCCGTCGCGACTCTGAATACCAGGTCTTAACGGGGCGATATGAGTAATAAACCGACCCAATCGCTAACTGATAAAACAGGCGCGCTGCTCGCACTGCTGGCGGATTATCCGGGGCGGAGCAGCGTGATGATACGCTGCCTTATTACCAGCGCGCTGGTCATTACGCTGTCAATGACCCTGCAGATCCCCTTTTTAGCCCTGTCGCTGATCGTCGTCTTTTACGTCACGCAAAAGAACGTCGTGCTGTCGAAGATGACCGCGATACTCTTTTTTTCGGGCACCACCCTTGCCGTTGGCCTGTCGATACTGACGCTGAAATTCACCTACAGCTATCCGATGCTGAGGATCCTGCTGGCCTACGGGCTGTTCTTTTGCAGCGTTTATATGATGCGCGCCAGCAAAGCCGGGATCGTCTTCTTCCTGACCAGCGTTGTTATTGTTTATACCCATACGTTTGCCGACGCGACGGATAACCCCGAAATCGTGGTCAGGCTGATGCTCTGGCTCTGGGTGGCCATTAATTACTCGATCCTGCTGACGCTGATAACCAACCTGCTGTTTATCCCGCAGGACCCCGTCCAGCAGTTTAAGCAGGTGGTGGTGCAGCAGAATAACGAGACAATTCGGCGGCTCGAGTGCCTGATAGAAAATACTTCACCCCCCGAGGCCGTGAGCGCGGAGACTTTGCAGGGCAAAATACTGTCGGTTCAGCATCTGCTCGCCTTTGCGGTGATGCATAACCGACGCTATCGTGACACTAAAGCCTTTCAGCTTGCGCGCCTGAATACTGTTTCAACCCTGTATCTGGCGGCACAGCATCTGGATCCGGTAAACGACGGCCTTTGCAAAGAACAGCTTCAGCTGCTGCGGGAAGCCTGCCTGGCGCTTAATACTTCAGTTGAACAGGACAGCCCTTTCATGCTGCCCGACATGCAGGTTTCCGAAACCACGTCGCCAGTATTGATGAAGATGCGGGACGCCCTGGTGGCCTTTTCGCACCATGAGGAGAGGGCCGATTTCCCGTCCCCGGCGGCGCCTGCGGAAAAAACCTTTCGGCTCAATCCGACCTACATAAAATTTGCCTTAAAAACGGTGCTTTCCAGCTTCCTCTGCTATCTGCTCTACGCGGCGACGGACTGGCAGGGCATCCACACCATCATGCTGAGCTGCGTGATTGTGGCGCAGTCTAGCCTCGGCACTACCACGCAGCGGGCGCTGCTGCGTGCCGTTGGGGCCGTCATTGGCAGCCTGATAGCGCTGCTGATGGTGATTCTGGTGATGCCGCACATCGACAGCATCGTTGGTCTGCTGCTGATGACGCTCCCCGTGGTTGCGCTGGGTGCCTGGGTGTATGCCGGAAGCGAAAAAATGAGCTATGCCGGGATCCAGCTCATGTTCACCTTTGCGCTGGCGCTGCTGGAGACATTCGGGCCGACCTTCGATTTGGTAGAAATCCGCGACAGGATCGTCGGCATCCTGCTGGGTGTGGGAATCGCCACGCTTACGCACGTGCTGATATGGCCTGAAGTTGAAGGGGAGCAGCTGTGGAAAAGCATCGCGCGCATATTGCAGGACGCGTCGGTGCGCATCAGACGGCAAACGGATCGATCGCTGGTTTCCCTCCAGCTGTGGCAGGCGCTGGCGAACTGCGAAAACATTGCCGCTCGGGTTGCCCTGGAGCCGGGCGGGGCGCCGGGTGATGACCAGTCTGAATATGATATTTACACCACGCAGGCCGTGCTGGGGCACGTGCGCGAGGTGCTGTACATCATGGACAGCATTGCGGTGGGATCCAGCCAGGGACAGGACGAGATCTACGCGCCGCTGCGGGAGCAGGCCGGGGAGCTTCTGGCGCTGAGTGCGAAGGCGGTCAGCGAACCTTCAGTGCTTGCCGGCTGGCAGCGCGAGCGCGCCATCCCTGACTCGCTCATCAACACGCAACCCCACTCCGTGCTGGATAAAAAAGTGCAGCACCTCTTCTATGAAATTACCGAGCTGCTGGCGAGCCAGAAAAGCAGGCTTGCCGAGGAACGTGAGTTTACCAACTTATGAAAAATTCGATGACGCGTCATAATCTCAAACCGTTAAGCATGCTGCTTTGCGTGCTTCTGACCTCCTGCGCCTTAATGAACAACGACGACACGCCGCTGAAGCAGATCCAAAGCAGCGATGTGGTTCTGCCCGCTGATTTGCAGCTTACCAGCGCCAGCTGGCCGCAGGAGCAGTGGTGGAAGAGCTACCGCGACCCGCAGCTGGACGCGCTCATCGATCGGGCGATTAAAAACTCGCCGACCATGGCGCTGGCCCATGCCAAAGTGCAGCAGGCCCGCTCGGATGTGCAGATGATTGAGTCCGGCAGCAACCTGAAGATTTACGGTACTGCGAGCATCGACCAGGCGCATGTTTCATCTAACGGCTACCTTGGTCCTTTTGCCAACGACCGCCCGGCGCTTGGGCTGACCGGTCCCTGGTATACCGAAGGGATAGTGGGCCTTGGCTCAACGCTGGACATTGATATCTGGGGCGAGCATCGCTCCAGGCTTGAGGCGGGCATGGGGGTACAGAATGCCCGCAGGCTTGAAGCTTCTGCGGTAAGCCTCGAAATCTCTGCCGATACGGCACAGCTTTATTATGCCCTGCAAACCACCACCCAGCTGATTGCGCTGCTTGAAGAGCAGAAACGCATCGAATCTTATGCGTTACAGGGTCACGAAGCGCGGGCGGCACGCGGCCTGGAATCGCACGCGGAGGCAGAAGCCGCTAAGGCGCACCTGTTGACCGTGGAACAGCAAATCTCTTCTGCCAGACAGCAGCGGGTTAAACACCGTGAGTCGTTACGGTTGATAGTGGGCGGTGGAGAGCTGCCTGAACTCAAGCCGGTGACGCTCCCCGTACCGTCTACCGGGCTGCCAGCCTCGCTTAACTATCAGCTGCTGGCACGCCGCCCCGACCTGCAGGCGGCGCACTGGTACGTGAAATCATCCATGAGCCAGATCGATGCCGCCAAAGCGGCGTTTTACCCCAAGTTTGATATCAAGGCGTTCTTCGGCTTTGATGCGCTGCATCTTGATGACCTGTTTAACCATTCCAGCCAGCAGATCAACATTGTGCCTGGCCTGTATCTGCCTATTTTCTCCGGCGGCCAGCTGGAGGCCAATCTGGATAAATCCCGCCGCCAGCGCGACATCATGATTTCACAGTACAACCAGGCGGTGCTGACGGCAGTGCGAGATGTGGCCGTCGTGGGGAGCGAAATAGAGTCCCTGCATGAGGAGGCGGAGCTTCAGCAGCAGAAAATTTCTGCGGCGTCGTTTACGGCGAACAACGCTACCGCGCGTTACAAGAGGGGGCTTATCAGCAGGCAGGCAGCCACTTCGGCGGGCAGCCAGCTGGTTGCTGAGAGGATCAGGCAGCTGACGCTCAACGGCAGCATCGTCAGCAGCGATATCCTGCTCAATAAGGCATTGGGCGGCGGGAAGGCAGGGAAGTAAAGGCTTCCCCGTTCCGGTCAATCCTACCAGGAATAGCCGACGGCCAGAATGGTATACAGCTCGCCGCTGTGCTGGACGAGCGGGCTGTCGGCGATGCTTTTATCGTAAAATTCGTAGTTGGCGGCAAACAGGCCCATCCACCTGTCGGTGAAACGGTAGCTGGTAATAATCGCCGTCATCGGGGAGAACGTTGTCCCGGTGTCCCACTCCTTGCGCTGCGGCGTGGCTTCGCTGGCCGAGACGCCGCCAAAGTAGTAGTTCGCCATATTGGAGCTGCGGATCATCATGCCCACCCCCGGCATAATCAGCAGCTTGTCGCGGACAATGGGGAAGTCCGCCCACAGCAGCAGCTCCTGGCCATCGCTCTGGCCCGTCACGTCCGAACTGATTCGGGCGCTCAACAGCGCATAGGGGGTGATCACCGTGCCGCCGACGCCCGCCTCAAATTCGGCCCTGCGCTTATGCATTCCTTTAAACTGGTCATGATCGTCAGGATCGAGATTGCCAAAGCGGAACCTGCCGTAGCCATAGGCGGCAAAAGAGTCGTTCAGCGCGAAATAGTAGCGGGCGCGATCGCCAAGATACATAAACTGGTCGCCAAAATAGAGTGCGCCGGGAATAAAATAAGTTTCGGTATCGTCAGCCTGATAGCGGTGCGTGCCGGTAACCGCCGCGCCGCCGACCACCAGCCCCTTAGGAATTGGGCTGGTCGCACTGTCTTTAGAGAATAAATCAATCGATCCGAGGTCGACATCGGCATAGGCAGAAGTTGAAAGCAGCAGCGCTGAACAGAGTGCCGCGAGAGTAAGCTGGCTGGATCTCATCGTATTTCCAAAAGGGGTGAGTTTTGCACGTTGTTTTCATCCGCCCGTGGCGTATTGGCGTAGTTTACCCTATTCGCCGGGTTTAATTTCATCAGCATTATTTAATTATCAATGATGTAGCGTAAAAAACAGCCAGTACCTACGCTTTTATAGTTATCAGCTGATCTGAGTATAGAGAGGTTGCCTGAAAATGTTTTGTCGATTGCTTAGCGAACACAGTTTAACTGGCACAGCCGCTAGTTGTTTCCCGCGCGGAGGTTAATTAAGAGTAATACAGTTGCGGTTCATCGCGGTCATACATAGATTTTAATAAATCCCCACATCATCAGGAGTATGTATGTTCAGGCGTCGTGGATTTATAACAGCAGTAACCGTTGCTGCGTTGTCTCTGTATTCTTTATGTGCGGTTGCTAATCCCGGGAATGGAAATGGCAACGGTAACGGAAACGGCGGTGGCCAGGGGCACGGTAACGCACAGGGTAACAAAGGCGGGCAGGGCAATGGAAAGTCAGGCCAGGACCACGGCAGCCGTAAGAACTACGGCAAGCCGGACCACGTGGATTCGGACATCAGCTTTAAAGATGCACGCAGCCTGGCGGTTAACTATGGCCTGACCGGGTATAAATCTCTGCCACCCGGCATCGCCAAAAACCTTGCCAGAGGCAAGCCGCTTCCCCCAGGGATTGCCAAAAAGGCCGTGCCTCGCTCGATGCTTGACCAGCTGCCGTATTATCCGGGCTATGAATGGCAGGCTATCGGGGACGATCTGGTGCTGGTTGCGCTCGGTACGGCTATCGTAACCACCATTATTAACGGCGTATTTGACTAACCTCCCCGCAGTTTACGAAGCCCTGGCGTCCGTCGGGGCTTTTTTTCGCCCGCCGCTAGTGCGCAGGCTCCATCTCTTCTGCCAGCGCGACGAGCGCCTTTCGGTTGCGGATGGCATAGCCTGACTTTTGCTTTTGCAGCAGGCCCTCACGGGTAAGCTGCGCGATGACGAACAGCAGGTGCCGATAGGTAACGCCCATATACTCCGCCGCCTGAGTGTGTTTTTCATCGTACACGTCACCGCTTTGCGTCAGCAGGATAAACGCCGCAAGGCGATTAACCAGCGGGAAAGACTGGTTCTGGGTCAGGGAGACGATATTGCGGTAGTTTTTCTGGCTCAGCGCCACGCAAAGGTTGCGCAGAAACAGCGTATCGCCTAACAGTAGCGGCCTGTATGACTTCATCGGCAGCGCCAGACACCAGCACTCTTCAATTGCCTGCACATCCCGCGGCTCGTGGCCCTGGTTCACCAGCTCTATCTCGCCCACAAAGCAGGGCGCGGCAAAAAAATCAATCAGCGAGACCCGGCCGTTGGGCTGCGTGGCGTAAAGCCTGGCGCGCCCGCGCACCAGGTAGAACAGAAACAGCGGCTGGTGGCCCTCCCTGACGATGAAATCTCCCGCCTCGACGTGGAACAGCCGGGCGTCATTTACTACCTCCGTAGAGAACAGTGCTTTATAGCCCGAGCGTTCAATAAACTGCAGGCGGAGAGAGTCGTTGTGGATTTCTTTCATAATCGATTCTTGATGTGAGATTTCTCATATCCAGCTTACATTTTCCGAAGTTATGATTCAAATATTAAGCGCCCGCGCCTTAATTTATTTGTTGTCATAAAAATATTACCTCCACCTACAAAAGGAAATAACTCATGACTAAAAGAAAAATTATTTTAGATTGCGATCCAGGTCACGATGACGCTATTGCAATTATGATGGCGGCCAGGCATCCGGCGCTGGATTTACTGGGCATTACGATTGTGGCCGGTAACCAGACGCTGGATAAAACCTTAGTAAACGGCCTGAACGTCTGCCAGCATCTGAACATCGACGTGCCGGTTTATGCGGGTATGCCCAGGCCGATTATGCGTGAGCAAATTGTTGCCGATAATATTCACGGCGAAACGGGTTTAGACGGCCCGGTATTTGGTCCGCTAAAACGAAGCGCCGAAAAAACACATGCCGTGAAGTATATTATCGACACGCTAATGAACAGCGAAGGTGATATTACCCTGGTCCCGGTAGGCCCGCTGACAAATATCGCCGTCGCCATGCGTATGGAACCGGCAATTCTGCCAAAAATACGTGAAATTGTATTAATGGGCGGCGCTTACGGCACGGGTAATTTTACCCCGTCGGCTGAGTTTAATATTTATGCCGATCCGGAGGCCGCCCGAGTCGTCTTTACCTCCGGCGTGCCGCTGGTGATGATGGGGCTGGATCTGACGAACCAGACGGTTTGTACCGCCGACGTGATTGCCAGAATGGAAAGGGCGGGCGGCCCGGCGGGCCAGCTGTTCAGCGACATCATGAACTTCACGCTAAAAACGCAGTATGAAAACTATGGCCTCGCGGGCGGGCCGGTTCATGACGCCACCTGCATCGGCTATCTGATTAACCCGCAGGGCATTGTCACACGCGACATGCACGTTGAAATCGACGTAAACAGCGGGCCGTGCTACGGCCGTACAGTCTGTGACGAGCTGGGCGTAACGGGCAACAAGCCTAATACGAAAGTGGGTACGACCATCGATACCGGCTGGTTCTGGGGCCTGGTGGAAGAGTGCGTGCGGATGTACCACTGATATTCCGGCGGTGCGCCGATCGTCAGCGTTCAGCCCACCGCCTGTAAAATAAGGGGTATTTTGCGGTTGCCCTGACTATTCGCTATACCAAACCGGCCTTAAGGAATATTCATTATGGATATAATGAGAAGCGTTCTGGGTGTTGCGGTATTGCTGGCAATCGCCTTTATTTTGTCAGTCAATAAAAAGAAAATCAGCCTGCGTACCGTTGGCGCGGCGCTGGTGCTGCAGATTGCCATCGGCGGCATGATGCTTTATTTACCGCCGGGAAAATGGCTGGCGGAGCAGGTGGCGCACGGCGTTCATAAAGTCATTACCTACAGCGACGCGGGAAGCGCCTTTATATTTGGCTCCCTGGTCGGCCCCAAAATGGATGAGGTGTTCGACGGCGCGGGCTTTATTTTTGCCTTCCGCGTGCTTCCCGCCATCATTTTTATCACCGCGCTGGTGAGCGTGCTTTATTACATCGGCGTAATGGGCGGCCTGATCCGCATTCTGGGCGGTATTTTCCAGAAGGCCCTGAATATCAGTAAAATTGAATCTTTTGTCGCCGTCACCACCATCTTCCTCGGGCAAAACGAAATCCCGGCCATCGTAAAACCCTTTATTGACCGCCTCAACCGCAACGAGCTGTTTACCGCAATCTGCAGCGGCATGGCGTCTATCGCCGGGTCGACAATGATTGGCTATGCCGGGCTGGGCGTGCCCATCGACTATCTGCTTGCCGCATCGCTGATGGCGATCCCCGGCGGGATCCTGTTTGCGCGCCTGCTCAGCCCCGCCACGGAATCCTCACAGATTACCTTTGATAAGCTTTCGTTCTCTGAAGTCCCGGCAAAAAGCATTATTGAAGCAACCGCAGCCGGTGCAATGGCCGGACTGAAGATTGCGGTCGGCGTGGCGACGGTGGTTATGGCTTTTGTCGCCATCATCGCGTTAATCAACGGGATTATCGGCGGCGTCGGCGGCTGGTTCGGCTACGGTCATGCGACGCTCGAAGGCATCTTCGGCTTCGTGCTGGCGCCGCTGGCCTGGCTGATGGGCGTGGAGTGGAGCGATGCCTCCCTGGCCGGTAGCCTGATTGGCCAGAAGCTGGCGATTAACGAGTTTGTCGCCTACCTGAATTTCTCCCCTTATCTGCAGGCCCCCGGCACGCTGGATCAGAAGACAATCGCCATTATCTCTTTCGCCCTGTGCGGATTCGCGAACTTTGGTTCAATCGGCGTGGTCGTTGGCGCGTTCTCTGCCATTGCCCCACAGCGTGCGTCGGAGATTGCCCAGCTTGGTTTCCGGGCACTGCTGGCGGCAACGCTTTCTAACCTGATGAGCGCCACCATCGCGGGATTCTTTATCGGCCTGGCGTGATCGGCAGGGCAAAGATGTAGCCGCGCTTACGTAAATTCTGAGGAAGGTTTCATACTGTACTGGAGCCAGAATTTACGTTGCGCACCTTAAACCTCTGGCGGTCATTACAACTGCGGAAAGAGGACAGCTTTATGACAGCAGAAATTAAGGGCGGTATCGACATCGCCATCAAAGTTCCCACCCACCAGTACCAGCAGACTCTCGACTTTTACCGCACCGTGCTCGGCCTGCCGGAGATCGTGGATAAGCCTCCGGCGACCGGTTTCCTACTGGGTCCCAATCGCTTATGGATAGACGAAGCCCCGGCGATGAGCCAGGCCGAGGTCTGGCTCGAGCTGTTTACCCCCGATTTCCAACAGGCTGCGAAGCAGATGGAAGCCAGTGGCGTCGTCCGCTGTGACGCGGTCGAACCGCTGCCCGACGGCTTTAAAGGGGGGTGGGTAATGAGCCCCTGTAATATTGTCCATATGCTCCGCGAGCCGGAAGCGTGGTAATCGACGGCCTGGCTACCACTCTTCAAGACGCCAGCCGCCGGGGAACAGCGACTGCGAGATATGCTGCGCCATATAATGCGTGGTACCTGAGGCCGTGCGGCTTCCTGAAGAGGGCATTAGCGTGCCCACCAGAATTTGTGAGAGGACGCTTTTACCCACCTTAAATAGGGTGAAGGCAAAGTAAAGCGCCCAGGCTGATGGGCCGGGACGCAGGTGCGAACGGTTATCAGCAGGCCATTGATTGTCAGGAGAAAAATATGAGCCAAAAATTATCAGCAAGCTGCCACTGCGGCAGCGTCAGATTTACCGTTGAGCTGGCAGAGGGCGGCTTTGACACGGTTCGTCGGTGTAACTGCTCTTTCTGCCGCATGAGGGGAGCCGTGGTCGTGTCCGCGCCTCTTTCCGGCATTGAGGTGCTGGCAGGGGAAGAGTTTCTGACCGAGTATCGGTTTAACACCAAGCAGGCGGTGCATTATTTTTGTTCGGCGTGCGGGATCTATACCTTCCATCAGCGCAGATCTAATCCCGAACAGTACGGCGTGAACGTTGCCTGCCTTGAGGGCGTCTCTCCCTTTGATTTTGAAAGCGTTGATGTGACGGACGGCGTACAGCATCCTAATGATGGCGCCAGCCGTGGCGTTGTTGGGCACCTGATTTACCGCCCGGTGGAATCAGGCAGTTAAGCTCGTCCAGCTAACTCCCCAGTCGCAGACAGGCATCTTTTCTCTGTGAATATCAGGATGCCTGTACCGCCGAAGTTTTTCCTGTCGCAATTTAATTTAAAACAACAACCTTAATGCGGTGAATTTCTGATATGAGACAATCGCAGGTCAATCTATTTCGATATAGATAACACCCGTCACAATATTGAAGGACAGAGAGCCGCGTTTTGATTAATGGTAAGCATAACTTTTTCCATAATGATCGGTACAGTCTTAGCCGGTCATCTTTAATTATCGTTCTGATCGCCTTCGTTTTTTATTATGTCGGGGAGCTGCTGCGCCCGCATCTTATGCTGGCGTCTTTCTGGCCGGTCAACGCCGTGCTGACGGGCGTGTTTATCCGACACCGTGCTATGTTTACCTGGCGAAATATTCTGCTGTCATATATTACTCTGGCGCTGCTCGATTATTATAATGGCCTGAGTATGGCGGGCGCGCTGTTAATGAATATCGCGAATATATTGTTCGTGGTCGTTGCGGCTTTTTATATTTATAAGCAGGAAGATGCCGGGCTGACATTACCGATGATGACGCGCCTTTTTCCCGGCATATTTTTAGCTTCACTTTGCTGCGCCACCGCTGGCGCGCCCGCCAGCGTTCACTATTTTGGCGATATTTTTCATATTGCCTGGCTTGCCTGGTTCAGCGAACAGCTCTCCACGGGCATGCTGATTATCCCGGTGATCCTTGCGTCCGGCAGCAAATTTTCCCTGCGGGAATTTAAAAACTGCCTTCCCTTATTAGCGCTGATGCTGTCCGCCAGCTGCGCGTTTATGGTGGGTGGGGGCGCAAGCCTGACGTTCACCTTGCCTGCGCTTATCTGGTGCGCCATGAGCTACAGCCTGCTGACCACCGTGATGATATCAAGTCTGGTGGGCCTGTCGCAGATAATCCTCGTCAGCATTAATCTTTTTGCCGTGGATAATTCGCATATATTATCGTTCGTGGACAGCATAACGGTGACGCGCGTTGCGGTTGCGGCAATGGCAATCAGCCCGGTGATCTGCGCCTGCAAGCTATTAGGCCTGAGCGAACGTTTTGATAAGGTCACCGTGCGGGCAAATTTTGACACCTTAACCAGGTTATATTCGCGAAGCGGTCTGTTTGCACGGCTTGAGCAGTTTAAAAATAAGGCTATCAGCGCGGAAAATATCATGAGCATTATTCTCATCGATCTGGATTATTTTAAACGCATTAACGACACCTATGGCCATCTGGCGGGGGACGAGGTGCTGCGGGAGTTTTCAGAAAGGCTGAGAAGCTACATGAACGAGAGCAATATTATCTGCCGTGCCGGTGGGGAGGAGTTTCTCATTCTGACCTTTGACGAAACTACTCACGATCAGTGTTACCGCCTGGCGGAAGAGATCCGCCTGAAGGTTTGCAGCAGGCCGTTCCAGGCCGCTAACCGCAGTCTGGATGTCACCGTCAGCATCGGTTTCGCTACCAGCCTGATGTTTCCGGAAATCGCAGAGACATCCCCGCTGCGCGAAATAATTGACCGGTTAATCAGCCACGCCGACGAAAACCTCTATCAGGCCAAGCGTGACGGGCGCAATAAAACCTCGCCGGTGATGGCATGAGGGTAGCCCTTCAGGCATTTCCGTGCCGCAAGCGATAACCGTGCGTTATTTAGCCAGCGCGTGGTAGGATGAATTCCGTTCCATGAATCGCTAAGCGGCTGAAATTCCGCACCAGAACATCGCATAAGTTTTAACCTATACTGTTAAGAAGACTCTTGCAGCTGTTAAATCCCTGATGCCTGACACCCCATCCTGAGAGAACTTTTCTGATCTGATTGAACAACTGCTCCTGCGCGTTCACCTCGCCTGATGAGCAAATTCATGAAATTAATTCCTGCACGGTGGTTTACACGCGGTAAGCCGCTGGATCTCCATCCTGATATTCCCGACTGGCTGGGTGCCGGGCCCGCCAGCGACAGCCCCATTAAAGCCGAACTGTTTTCTGCCGCCCAGATGGAGCGCTACGGCCAGAAGCTGGCCCGCTCCCATAAATTATCGGCCACCAGGCTGCCTTACTATTTGCTGAAGCGGCTGGAAGATAACGAAGCCATCATTACCCGCAACTGCTATCTGCTCAACGCGGGCGAAAAGGCGGGAATAACTCCGGCGGGCGAATGGCTGCTTGACAACTACTACCTCATCGAAGAGCAGATCCGCGTGGTCCGCCATCATCTCCCGAAAAATTTTGGTAAAGGATTGCCGCCGTTAACGGCTCCGCACAACTGTCCGCGCATTTATGCGATAGCTTCCGAAGCCATCGCGCATGCTGACGGACGCTGGGACGCGGCGAGCCTGGCGAGCTATATCGCGGCTTATCAGCAGGTGACGCCGTTAACGCTCGGCGAGCTTTGGGCGCTACCGGGCATGCTGCGCCTGGCGCTGATTGAAAATTTACGCCGGGTCAGCATCGAGGTGGCCGAAGCGCAAAAAGAGCGCAATCTTGCCGACGCCTGGGTGACGCGAATTTTTGAATGCGCCGAAAACGCCCCTGCGGATCTGATCATGGTGATTGCTGATATGGCGCGATCGCGTCCGCCGTTGAGCAGCGCTTTTGTGGCGGAGCTGGTTCGTCGGCTGCAGGGGCGGGGGAATATGCTCTCTTTACCGCTGACTTGGGTTGAGCAGCGCCTGGCCGAAAGCGGCGTGACCCCGGACTACCTGATTCACCGCTTTAACCAGCAGCTTGCCGCAAACCAGCTCTCCGTCAGCAACAGTATTGTTGGCCTGCGGCTGCTAAGCGAAACCAACTGGGCCGACTTTGCCGAAGCCATGAGCCTGGCCGAGCAGACCCTGCGTCAGGATCCCTCCGGGATATACCCGGCGATGCACTTTGACACTCGCGACCACTATCGACACATTATTGAGATCCTCGCCAGGCACAGCTATCACAGCGAACCGGAAGTCGCCCGCCACATTCTGCAAATGGCGCAGGGCGCCGATCCCGCAACGCCTGCCCACCACGTTGGCTATTACCTGATTGGCGAAGGGCGCGCCGCGCTTGAGCACGAGCTTGGGGCTAATACCTCCTGGATCGTGCGGCTGCGCCATAATTTTAACCAGATCCCGCTGCTTGCCTGGCTTGGCAGCCTGAGCCTGCTGACGACGGCCCTTAGCGCCGACGTTTTATTCCGCACCTGGCTTCAGGGGATGCACTGGCCGCTGTTGCTCCTTGCGCTGCCGCTGGTGGTACTGGTCAGCCAGCTGGCCAGCAATTTACTGAGTGAGGCAACGACACGCTTTCGTTCGCCGATGCCGCTGCCGAGGATGGATTTTTCCACCGGCATTCCGGCCGGGTTCAGCACCATGGTCGTTATCCCGTGCCTGCTCACCAGCCGGGCAGGAACGGACAGGCTGCTCAACAGCCTGGAGGTTTGCTATCTGGGCAACAGTACGGCGAATCTTTACTTCGCGTTGCTGACTGATTTTGCAGATTCCCCCGATGAAAAATCGCCGGAAAACGGCGAGCTGCTGCACTGGGCGGAGGCCCAGATGCAGAATCTGAACCGCCGCTATGCTTCCCGCTCACGGCCACTTTTCTTCCTGCTGCACCGTACGGCGCAGTGGAATCCTCAGCAAAACGTGTGGATGGGCTACGAGCGCAAGCGCGGCAAGCTGTCGATGCTGAACAGCTGGCTGCGGGAGCCTGCGGCACAGTTTTCAGAGGTGCATAACAACGAAATCGCCCCTCCGCCGGGGGTGAAATATGTCATTACGCTGGACAGCGATACCGTGCTGCCCAGGGATACGGCGCACAAGCTTGTCGCGACGATGGCGCATCCGCTTAACCACCCGATCTACGATCCGGTAAAGCAGCGTGTCGTGAAGGGGTACGGTATTTTACAGCCGGGCCTTGCAGAGGAAATCCCGCGCAGCGGGCAGGGGCGCTATGCGGCCATGTGCAGCAGCGTGCCGGGTAACGATCCTTACTCGATGATGGCCTCGGATATTTATCAGGACCTGTTTGGCGAGGGCTCGTTTGTTGGCAAGGGTATCTACGACGTGGATACTTTTGCGCAGGCCACGCACAATACCTGTCCGGAAAACCTGGTGCTGAGCCATGACCTGCTGGAGGGGTGCTACGCCCGCTCGGGGTTGCTCAGCGAAGTTCTGCTTTATGAACAATATCCCAATAATTATCTTACCGACGTAGCGAGGCGCAGCCGCTGGATCCGCGGCGACTGGCAGCTGCTGAACTGGCTCAAATTTCGGGTCAGAAAAGAAGACGGAACGCGGGAAAAAAATCCGCTCACGGCGCTTTCCCGCTGGAAGCTGCTGGATAATCTTCGCCGCAGCCTCGTGGCGCCTTCGCTGCTGGTCCTGATTTTTTGCTCGCTTTTACTGGTTCCCAATCCCTTTTACTGGCTGATGGTGCTGGCAGTTGCGCTGCTGCTTCCCACCGCGCTGGTTTTAGCCCAGGACATGATTAACAAGCCAGCACGGCGTCCGTTCCTCCAGCACTGGCTGCTGGTGTCATCCGGGGGGCTAAAGCGCCTGCTGCGTGTCGGGCTTGGGTTTATCACGCTGCCCCACGAGGCCGGGTATTCGCTGCATGCGATAGCCGTGACGCTGTGGCGGCTGGGTATCAGCCATCACAACCTTAATCAGTGGGCAAGCTTTGAGCAAATGACCGACGGCGCCCGAACCTCACCGCTGCGGTTTTACCGTGCGATGTGGCTCAACGTGGCTGCCGGTGCCGCACTTATTCTGCTTGCGGCATACCTTGCCCCGATGCTGCTGTTTATTGCCGTGCCCGTTGGCGTGCTGTGGTGCCTGGCTCCGCTGGTATTAAGCTGGTTAAGCCGCGAAACCACAAGGCCAGGCCCTGCGTTTACCGCTGAAAACCAAAGCCTTCTGCGTCAGAGCAGCAGGGAGATCTGGGCCTTTTTTGAAACCTTTGCCACCGAAAAAGAGAACTGGCTGCCGCCGGATAACTTCCAGGAGTTTCCCCATCCCGTAATTGCGCACCGCACCTCGCCGACCAATATCGGCCTGTCGCTGATGGCCAACCTGACGGCGTGGGACTTTGGCTATATCCCCCAGGGTGAAATGCTGCAGCGTATTACGCTGACGCTCGACACGCTGGATAAAATGGAGCACTACCGCGGCCACTTGTATAACTGGTATGACACCCGCACGCTGGTGCCGCTTAACCCACGCTATATCTCAAGCGTCGACAGCGGCAATATGGCCGGGCATCTGCTTACCCTCAGCGCGGGCTTAACGGGCCTGCGTAACCAGCCGCTGCTCGACACGACGCGGGTGCTGACGGGGCTTGATGATACGCTGCAAATTCTCGAAAAAGCCTGGGGACAGCACGCTCCGACGCTGCTTCGCCAGCTGCATAACCACTGTAAAAATGCCGTCATGCTGCCCCCGGCGCTGCTCTTTGCTGAGCTGAAAAATATGCGCGCGCAGAGTAACCGTCTGCATGCGCTGTCCAGCCACGAAGAGGGCCGCATCCGCCGCTGGGTGGAGCATCTTCAGCGTCAGCTGGTGCTCATCTGCCATGAATGGACGCATTTTCTGAGCTGGCTGCCCGGCAGCTGGCAGAACCAGGCGCTGCCGACCCTTAGCTGGCTTGCGCAGGCAAAGCATACCGGCGAGGGGACGCCGTCAGAATCGGCAATTCGCCAGGCGCGCACCCGGCTGGATATTGTTTCCGAGCTTGAACAGCGGCTGAATGAACACGCACGAATGGATTTCGCCTTCCTGTATAACGAAGTCACCAGCCTGCTCAGCGTGGGTTACAACTGCGATAACAATAAGCTCGATAACAGCCATTACGACCTGCTGCCCTCGGAAATCCGGCTTACCAGTTTTCTGGCGATTGCCACTAACCAGCTGCCGCTGAAAAGCTGGTTCGCGCTGGGAAGGCTGTTTACCACCATTGATAACGAAACGGCGCTGATGTCGTGGAGTGGCTCAATGTTTGAGTACTTAATGCCAAACTTGGTGATGCCGACCTATCCGGGAAGCCTGCTCGAAGAGATGAGCCAGTCGGCGGTGAAACGCCAGATCGACTGGGGCAAAGAGCGGGGCGTGCCGTGGGGGATCTCGGAGTCGGGCTACTACTCGTTCGATGCGCTGCAAAATTATCAGTACCACGCTTTCGGCGTTCCCGGCCTTGGCCTGCGGCGAGGGCTGGCCGATGACATGGTTATTGCTCCGTACGCCACGCTTATGGCGCTCACCGTCTCACCGCATAAGGCCTGTGAAAATCTCCGCAGGCTGGAAGAGAACGGATCGCGCGGAGAATATGGCTTCTATGAAGCGCTGGATTACACGCCGTCGCGCCTCGCCAGCGGCCAGATGTACGCGATAGTCCGTTCGTGGATGGCGCACCATCAGGGCATGGCCTTCCAGGCGCTTTCTCACGTGCTGCTGGGTGCCCCAATGGTCGACCGGTTTATGACGAGCCCGTCATTTCAGTCGGCCCGTCTGCTGCTGCAGGAACGCGTGCCTGACGCCGTGGAGCTGTACAGCCCGCGCCGCCATTTCGAATCTCACGAAGGGGTTTTACAGCCCGTGCAGTATGAAACCCGTGAGTTTACCGACGTGGACAGCCTGATCCCCGAAGTTCAGCTGCTCTCGAATGCCGATTACCACCTGATGATCAGCCAGTCCGGCGGGGGCTACAGCCGCTGGAAAGACCTGGCGTTAACCCGCTGGCGCAGTGACCCAACCTGCGACGGCTGGGGGGCCTTCTGCTTTATAAGTGACCCTGTCACAAATGAGGTATGGAGTAATACCTGGCAGCCGCTGGGGGCGTCAGTCAGCCAGTACGACGTGGTCTTTACCGACGCCGGAGCGGAGTTCAAAGTGGTGGCGGGCACGGTCAGCGTGAAAACGCAGATTGTCGTCTCGCCCGAGGATGATATAGAGCTTCGCCGCGTCACGCTGCTGCACCGCGGGCGGCAGCCGCGTACCCTGGAACTGACGACCTACGCGGAGGTGGTGCTGGCACCAAAAGAGAGCGATCTGGCCCATCCGGCCTTCAGCAATCTGTTTATCCAGACCGAACTGCTTGCCGATCAGCATGCGATACTTTGCCACCGCCGCCCGCGCTCGCCTGATGAGCGCTGTCCGTGGATGTTTCACACGATGGTGGTGCACGGGCAGCCGCAGAGCGAAACCTCGTTTGAAACGGACAGGGCAAAATTTCTTGGCCGGGGACGAACCCCGGCAAACGCCGCCGCAGCCGAACAGGGCGGCTCACTGAGCAACAGCGTCGGCCCGGTGCTGGATCCCATTCTTGCCATCCGCCGGTCCATCGTTCTGCAGCCAGGGCTGCCCGTCACCGTCGATATAATCTATGGCGTAACGGAGAGCCGTCAGCACAGCCAGGCGCTGGTGGAGAAATACCACGACCATCCGATCGCCGATCGCGTCTTTGAACTTGCGTGGTCGCACAGTCAGATTGCCCTGCGCCAGATAAACGCCAACGAAGACGACGCTACGCTCTTCAACCAGCTGGCAGGCGCGGTGCTGTTCCCGGGACCAGAGCTGCGGGCGGATGCCCGGACGCTAAGCCGCAACCGGCGTGGACAGCCGGGCCTTTGGGGATGGTCTATTTCCGGTGACCTGCCGATTGTTATCCTTAACGTCACCAGCGACGAAAGCGTGCTGCTCATCACCACGATGATTCAGGCGCACCGCTACTGGCGGCTGAAAGGGCTGGCCGTGGATCTGGTTATCCTCAACGACAGCCACGGAGGCTATCAGCAGGAGCTGCAAAACCAGATTATCGAGCTGATCGCAGCGGGATCTGAAGCCAGCCAGATGGACAAGCCCGGCGGTATTTTTGTGCGCAACGGCGAACAAATGTCTGCGGAGGACAGGCTGCTGCTGCTGAGCGTGGCGCAAATCGTTCTTGATGATCGCGCCGGTGGCCTGAAAGAACAGCTGAATCAGCGCCTTCAGCCGACGCAGTCTTCGCAGCAGGCTTTTACCCCGCGTGCAGTGCTTCCCGACAATCAGCACGATCCCTGGCAGCCCGATACCAGCGCGCTGGTGTTTTTCAACGGCCGCGGCGGCTTTTCTCAGGATGGCCGCGAATACCAGATTGTGCTGGATGAAAATGACCAGACTCCGGCCCCGTGGGCGAACGTGCTGGCCAATGCGGGATTTGGTACCGTTATCTCCGAAGCGGGCCAGGCCTATACCTGGTACGAGAACGCCCATGAATATCGCCTCACTCCCTGGGAAAACGATCCCATCAGCGACCGTTCCGGGGAGGCGTACTATTTGCGGGATGAAGAGAGCGGTGCCGTCTGGTCGCCGACGACGCTGCCGGTGCGTGGCAGCGGACACTATCTGTCACGCCACGGCTTTGGCTACAGCGTTTTCGCCCACCGTGAAACAGGTATCGACACGGAGCTGACGATCCTGGTGGCGGAACATGCTCCCGTAAAAATTGCTATTTTGACGCTCAGCAATACTTCGGGGCGCACCCGCAAAATTTCCGTTACCGGCTACGTGGAGTGGACGCTGGGCGAGTCGCGCAGCAAATCGGCAATGCATGTCGTGACCCGCTCATCCACAACGGGACGCGGCTGCGGGGTGCTGGCGAATAACTTCTATAGCAGCAACGGCTCGGAAAGAACCGCTTTCTTTGCGGTCACGGGGGTCCACTGTTCCGTGACGGGAGACCGCCGGGAATTTCTGGGGCGTAACGGTTCGCAGCGTGACCCGGCCGTCATGAAACAACGCACGCTGTCTGATAAAACAGGTGCGGGGTTAGATCCGTGCGGAGCGGTGCAGTCCGCGACTACGTTGATTGACGGCGACCAGCGCACGTTCATCTTTGTACTCGGCACGGGCCAGAATCCTCAGGACGCGGAAGCGATGATCGAGCAGTATCTTAGCGAAGACGCCGCTCGCGGTGAGCTGGCGAATGTGCACGCCCACTGGCACCGCATGCTCGACCAGATCGTCGTGGCGACGCCCGATCCAGCCGTTAACCTGCTCGCCAACGGCTGGCTGCTGTACCAGACCATTGCCTGCCGCCTGATGGCCCGTAGCGGCTACTACCAGTCCGGCGGGGCCTTCGGCTTCCGCGACCAGCTTCAGGACACCCTGGCGCTGAGCCATGCGGCACCGGAGCGGCTGCGCGAGCAGATCCTGCTCTGCGCATCGCGGCAGTTCACCGAAGGAGACGTTCAGCACTGGTGGCATCCGCCGTCAGGCAACGGGGTCCGCACGCGTTGTTCAGATGACTATCTCTGGCTGCCGCTGTCCATCTGCCACTATGTCGCCACAACGGGGGATATCGGTTTGCTCGACCAGCGCCTTCCGTACCTTGAAGGCCGCCAGCTCCAGCCCGGCGAAGAGTCGGTATACGATCAGCCGGTTGTCAGCGCCCTTGAAGAGTCGCTGTGGCAGCACGGCGTAAAAGCCATTCGCCATGGCCTGCGCTACGGCCAGCACGGTCTGCCGCTGATGGGGGCGGGGGACTGGAACGACGGCATGAACCTGGTAGGGCTGGAAGGCAAGGGCGAAAGCGTCTGGCTTGGCTTCTTCCTGTATGACGTTTTGCAGCGCTTTGCGAAGCTTGCCGGGCGGATTAACGATGAAGAAATCGCCGCACTATGCCGCAGCGAGGCGGCAAAACTACAGGGCAGCCTTGAGACGGCCGGCTGGGACGGGGCCTGGTATCGCCGGGGCTACTTTGACAGCGGAGAAGCACTCGGTTCACAGAGTGCAAAAGAGTGTCAGATTGACGCCATTGCCCAGAGCTGGGCGGTGCTGTCCGGGGCAGGGAGCGCAGAACGCTGCGCCCAGGCCATGCAGGCGCTGGACGCGCGGCTGGTAGATAACGAGGCGGGGCTGATAAAACTGCTTACCCCGCCGTTTAACGGCAACGGCCCAAACCCTGGCTACATTCAGGGTTACCTGCCGGGGGTGCGCGAGAACGGCGGGCAATATACCCACGGCGCCATCTGGGCGGTGATGGCCTTCGCCCGCAGCGGCAACGCCGAGCGGGCCTGGCAGCTCTGGTCGCTGATCAACCCGATCAATCACGGCCTGACGCCGGACGCCATCGAGCGCTATAAAGTCGAGCCGTACGTTATGACGGCGGATATCTATAGCGTTGCGCCGCACGCCGGGCGCGGGGGCTGGAGCTGGTACACGGGTTCAGCTGGCTGGGCGTATCGGTTAGTCATCGAGACGTTGCTGGGTATCGAGCGGCACGGCGATGCGATAACCGTTCATCCATTGCTGCCGCAGAGCTGGCCATCCGTGAGCCTGGTCTACCGCCACGGTTCGAGTGATTATCAGATTCATGTATCGCGAAGCGAGGGCGGCTATCAGGTCATGCTGGACGGCGTTCTGCTGCCGGAGAACAGCATTCCTTTGCGGGATGACGGGCAGCGGCATGCGGTGGAGATCCGCCTGGGGCAGACCTCATCATAAATAATGATTGATCGGTGATTTATCTATATTTGTACCCGGCAACGTCGCCGCCCAAACTGAGAGCAACGTTGCTGAAAACGAAGCGCAAATTACCGGAGAAATATATGACACCGATAAGTTATTTGGTTTAAATAAGCGCAGTCAGCTGTAGTATTATAAAATATAACAATTAATGAGGAAAAATAAGGCCATCAGGGTGCTAATGGCCTGAGCTTTCTAACACACTTCACCTTGTCCTTACGCTAAAAAATCACAGCTTAGCGATCTTTCAGAACTTTTGTTGCAGAATGCCATGATACTTACTGGGGCCTGAATGAATTCAGGCAAACAATTCCGCGTTTGTATCATCCGATTCATATTGCTCACGCTGTAATTTGAGCAGAGCGTAATATTCCCCCCGCGTCCGTTCAAGATCCGCAGGTTTACCTTGTTCAACAATTTCACCATTTCTCAATACAATCAGTGTATTTGCATGTTTTACCACCCCTAAGCGGTGGGTCACCATTACAGCCGTTTTTCCCTCGACAAGCTGTGAAAACTGACTGAATATTTCAGCTTCCACACGAGGGTCCATTGCGCTGGTCGGTTCATCTAAGATGATCAAATTTCCTGATGAGTACAGTGCCCTTGCAAGTGCCAGACGTTGCCATTGACCGCCAGACAATTCAGTTCCGGAGAATTCCTTACCAATGAGCGTTTCCGGAGTAATATTGTCGCCAAACATAAACTGTGCACGTTCGCAGGCATACCTGAATGCATGTTCCTTAACAGATGTGTGAGAACCGGTGAACGTAACATTTTCTCGGATGCTCAGGTTATAGTGTCCAAAATCCTGAAAGATGGCGCTCAACTGGCTACGCCAGACTGACATATCAATCTGCGCAATATCAGTACCATTACAGGTAATCCTGCCCGCTGTTGGACTGTACAGACGGCACAACAGTTTGATGAGAGTGCTTTTTCCTGCTCCATTCTCACCTACAATAGCGAGATGATCGCCTGCATGTATGGTCAGGTTGATATTATTCAGGACATTGCAGTCATCCTGATAGCTGAAAGACACATTCTCAAACCGAATCTCTCTAATTGGAAATAGTTCATTTCCGACAGGCGTAACGGGTGGTTCTTTCGAAACAGATTCCAGTGTCTTTAATCGCGCGAAGAAACCGAAACATACACCCACATTGGCAAATGAATAGACCATCCACTGACAGGACAGACCAAAATAAGAGATGGACTGTATCGTACCCAGTAATCCCCCCACGGATATTTTTCCTGTCGAGATATAATCGACAAACCAGAACATGACACCCAGAGCACAAAGCAGATAAAGCAGGTTCCAGGGTTGCGGACGCATCAGTTGCTTACGGCGAACCTGATTAAGTTCATTTTCTAGTTCACTGAAAGAGTCTTTATGTTTGTCGAGAAAAAAACCAGCAAGATTAAACAAGCGGACTTCCTTCGCCAACTTCACATCCAGTAATACGAAAAGAAAATACTTTATCCTTCTGGCTGAATTCCCTTTTCCAAGCATAGCTTTGAAGATATCAATCTGAGAGTAAGCAACTGCAAATGTGACCGGTATTAGGGGAAGAAGAAAGGCAAGAGGAAG
Organism: Dryocola clanedunensis; assembly: GCF_038405435.1. Lineage (GTDB taxonomy): Bacteria > Pseudomonadota > Gammaproteobacteria > Enterobacterales > Enterobacteriaceae > Dryocola > Dryocola clanedunensis_A. Next base: position 451,120 of record NZ_JBBYHZ010000002.1, read on the forward strand.
CCACCACACAACTGATGCCAACACCAGTGACAGACTGAGTAAAGTCAGTGTCCCTCTGAATATATCGACCAGATTAACCAGTAAATTCAGAGGGCGGTGAGCGGCCTCGCGGGATAAAACTTCGAGATCGTCGTGAAGTTTCGGTGACTCAATAAGCATTAAATCGTCAATTCTGCAGGCCGCCTCCATTATTTTCCGTTGTGTCAGATAGGTAGCCTGTGAATTAAGCACACTCTGTAATGTACTGATTACCGGTGCCAGTATGCCAGGCACGACGAACGTTGATGCCCACAGAATGGCAACCAGATTAAGGCCGGAATGATCTGTGCCACTGATCATGTTTCCCAGATGAATGCTGGTCATCACACTCAGTGTAGGCATGATCCCCTCTAAGGTGATTAAAAAGAGAAATAGGGTCGATAATTTTGGAGAAGAGCGTAGCAAAAGCGATAATGAATATGCTATGAGCTTTAGGTTGTCTATGATTTTATTCATAAAAACTATCCATTGTTATGGAATTACCTGCCGGAAAAACAATGATCTTGTCAAAATGCAATGGGCTCCGGATCAGCAAAGGAAGCGCATCCCGTTCCTCACACCGAAAAAAAGAAGATACCATTTTTACTCTAAAGTATCCCTTTTCTCTAATGCAGGCATCTCTAAGGTAAAACTCATTAAGAGACCTACCATCCGGTGTGGCTATAAAAAACATTTGTTCCGAAAAAACACCCCAGGACTTAATATTCAGAGTGCTGTCAGATTTTTCAACAAGTGCCTGACATAATGACCGATACGGTAGCCATGAATGCCGAGTGGCATGAAAGTTATGACAAATGACGATTAATTTATATTCATAGCAATTATGATTTCATGGTCAATGATTAGCAGTGTCAATTTTATGTTATAACAATAACCTTATTTGAAATAATTTCGTAAGGTTATTAGTAATTTTAACTTCCGATTAAATTAATCTTTATCTTATTGATGTTTTCATCAATTTAATAATCTGAAAAATAGACGTAAGGTCGGCTTTTCCGTTGAGAGATATAGGCTCTATCATATTGCAGAGCCTCAACGAAGATCTGCGTCAGATGGTTAAGATGGAAACGGACGAAACGGACGAAACGGCCGGTTGATCATGACTGGAGCGGAGTCCCGCGTTAACCCGCGCCAACGGCAATAGATAACAGAATGCCATTTTTCATTGCCGCATACCAGGAGCGCCCTTAAACAAGATAAACTTAATTGAATCGATTTCATGGATTAATCATTGTTAATGATTAATGGAGCCTTAATGGATTTACGTCACCTGAAGTACTTTTTGGCGGTCGCGGAAGAGCGGCATTTTGGCCGGGCGGCAGAGCGGCTCAATATCGTCCAGCCCGCGCTGAGCATGCAGATTAAGGCGCTTGAGGCGGAGCTGGGCGGGCCGCTGTTAATTCGAACCAGCCGACGCGTCGAGCTGACCGAAGCCGGGAAACTTTTGCAGGCGGAGGCCGCTCGCACGCTGGAGCAGGTTGAGCATACCCGCCTTGCGGTTGAACGCTCTATTCGCGGTGAGACTGGCCGGGTGCGAATCGGCTTTGCAGGAAACGCGGTCTTCAGCGGCAGGCTGATGCAGGACGTCCGTTCTTTTCATCAGGCCTTCCCGGACGCTGAAATCATTTGTCAGGAGCTTGCCCCGCAGCTCCAGAACGAGGCGATCCAGAGCGGGACGCTGGATGTAGGCTATATGCCTGATTATTATCCGGTTCATGATTCCGCGCTGGCCTATGAACCTGTGGGTGAATGGGGAAGGGTTGTTGTGATGTCCAGCGATCATAATCTCGCCGCTAAAGAGAGTCTGACAATAGGCATGCTCGCCTATGAGCCGCTGATTATGTACTCAATCAATGACGAAGATTCACAGCTGGATTCGCAATTAAGCCAGCTGCTTGGGGATAAGCTGAATATTGCCTGGCGGATCTCAAGCTCGCTGAGCGTCCTCGCCATGGCCGGGGCCGGGCTGGGCATCGCCCTGGTTCCCGCGCCGCTGGCGAAGGTGGCGGTTCCGGGCGTGGTGTATCGGGTTCTTGACGCACCGGAGCTGTCAGCAAATCTGACGATGGTCAGCCGTCAGAACGAGCCCAGCGCCGCCGTGCTGGCCTACCTCAACCACACCAGGAAACACGGCTTATTTACTGGCTGAACTGCGGCAGGATCCCTCTATTCCCTCAGCGAAACCAGAATCTGGTGCAGTTCATCAGCAAACAGCGCCGGATCCGTGGTGTAGCTCAGGTGATGACCGCTCATCTCAATGCACGGTTCAGGCGGCTAACCAACGTTTACCGTCAGCTTTCATGTTGGCTTCCAGCTCACTGCCGCGCGTCGCGAAGATGCGTCCGAGAGGGAATCCGCTCTGCTCAAGTAAATAGGCCAGCGCGGCATATTCGCGTGGATATTTCGTCACAATCGCCTGATCAATGGTTACCGGGCCTAACGGGAAGGTGAAGGTGCCGATGTCGTATACGCTCTGTCGATGGAACAATTTCCACTCACCATTTCTTTTTTCTGCCAGGTCGTAAAAACGGTTATGACATTCACAGCCGATGTTCAGCTTCACGTTCTCTGCGATGATTATCGCGTTGGTTTCCAGAATGGCTTTATTACCGGCTTCGTTGAAAGTGATTGCCGGTGACGCGATCAGATGTTTAGTCCGCAGATCAGACGCTCCCATACGCATTGATCCATCCACGAAATCGCTAGCCAGCCCTTCGAACCAGGTAATTTCGATGGTGCCATCCGGGTGGAACAGATTGCGCAGCTGATCCCATTCACCCAGGTCGCGGTGCATCCAGCCATTCATCAGGTCATTAAGCTGCTGGCGGTCTTGAAGTTGATTTTGCATGGTGAGGATTCCAGTTAGTTGTCTGTCGTTGTTTGACTGGATTCAGTTTGGTCCCGAAAGGAGGCAAACTCAAATATATAGATTTGAATGATTAATCATTTTTATTGATTAATTGAGGGGGTATGGATTAGGCCAACGATGCCCACAAAACCTCGGATTCTGCCTGAGTTTATCTTGGTGCGCATAACGTCATTGTGCGAATCAATTTATATAGAAATGAAAAACTCCTCTTCATTCCTTTTTTTATTTTTGGTCCTTCAGTCGGAAGTCAGATTGCTTGTTCTCTTTGCTGATGTAAAAAATCAATAAAGGCCCGGCAGCGGATCCTGTCTCTGTTTTCACTGGGGTAAATCAGGTCATAGCTCATACCTGAAGGTACAGGAACCGCGCTAAGCGCTATCAACTGTCCACTCTGCAGCTGCGGCTGAATCAGCGTTTTTCTTCCCATCATCACCCCCATTCCGCTCTCCGCAGCCTGGATGGCCATATGATAATGATTAAAGCTGTAATGCCTTATTTTGTAAGGAATCTCCTGCCCGTTGACGTCGTTCCAGATTCGCCACTCCGAGAAAGGATCCTGATTGTCGGTAGATTCGCTGGCATGGATAAAGCAGGCCTGGCTTAAATCCTCCGCGCTGATGTGCGGATTCAGCAGCAGATAACGCGGAGAACATACCGGCACGAGCATTTCGTCAAACAGCTGTTCCTGATATAAATCAGCGTGGCGACTGGCACCATAATAGATAGCTAAATCAACACGTTCATCGTGAAATTCCATGATCCCGGCACGCACTTTGACCTTGAGGTTAATACCGGGCCATTGCGCCTGAAATTCAGGGAGTCGGGCCATAAGCCAGCACTGTGCAAAGGTCGGTGCGACGCCAATGTGCAGCGTACCTCTCAGCGACTGGCTGCGGATATCTTCAATTTCATCATTAATGGCACGCAGGGAATGGTTCAGAGTGGCAAGCAGGCGCTCACCTTCTTCGGTTAATGCCAGCTTTCGCGTCATGCGGACAAAAACGCGGAAACCTAGCTGTGATTCAAGCAGGCGGATCCTGTGACTCATCGCTCCCTGAGTGAGATTTAACTCTTTTGCCGCGAGGGTAAAACTCATATGTCTGGCGGCAATCTCAAAGCTTTGCAGCAGGGCGAGGGTACTTTGTTGTTCCAGCATCAGGTGACCTATGGATTAATCATATTAATGCATTATAGGTTTTTATTCGTTTGTCAGGCCAGAAGCAAATCTTTCTAATGATAAAGAGTTAATCATAGTAAGGAGATTGTCATGTCTGAACTGAAAGTCGTTATCATCGGTGCGGGATCCAGCTATACCCCAGAGCTCATCGAAGGGCTCATCAACCGTACCGCTGAACTGCCTTTGCGCGAGCTGTGGATGGTCGATATCGAAGATGGTCGTGAAAAGATGGCGATTATTGCCAATCTGGCACGCCGGATGCTGAAAAAAGCAGGGCTGGACGTTAGCGTTCATGAGACCCTGGACCGCCGGGCGGCCCTGACTGGCGCTGACTATGTCTGCTCGCAGTTCCGTGCAGGCTGCCTGGATGCCAGAATTAGCGATGAACGAATAGCGCTGAAATTTGGCATGATTGGCCAGGAGACCAACGGTCTTGGCGGTTTTGCTAACGCCTGCAGAACGATTCCGATTGCGCTGGAGATTGCCCGTGAAATGGAAACATTGTGCCCGGACGCATGGTTGCTGAACTTCACCAATCCGTCGGGTATGGTGACAGAAGCCATTCTGCGCCACACCACAATTAAAGCGGTCGGCCTGTGCAACGTACCGGTGATCATGCAGAAGGGCGTGACAAAACTGCTGGGTGGCTCAAGCGATTTCATCATGCAGGTGGCTGGACTCAATCACTTTATTTTTGCCCGTCAGATCCTGCAAAACGGTATGGACAAGCTCGACGACGTGATTGATGAGATCATTGCTGGCAACGATCCGCTGGTTCCCCGCAATATTCCGCCGTTTACCTGGCCTGCTCATGTACTGAAAGGGCTGAGAATGATCCCTTGCGCCTACCTGCGTTACTACTACATGAAAGACGATATCCTGAAACAGGAGATCGGGGAGGCCAACGGCGAGGGTACCCGCGGTGAAGTCGTTAAAGCGCTGGAGCATGAACTGTTTGAGATCTACAAAAATCCGGAACTGGCTGAAAAACCGCAAGCGCTGGAAGGGCGAGGAGGGCAGTACTACTCCGAAGCGGCCTGCGAGTTGATGAGTGCAATCCACAATGACAAACGCATCATCATGCACGTTAATACCCGCAATAATGGTGCAATCAACGGTCTTCCGGATGATTGTGCGGTGGAAGTCAGTTCTGTTATCACGCGCTCAGGGCCGCTGCCGCTGAATGTGGCTGCTTTCCCAGAAGACACCCTGCGTCTGCTGCAGTTAATGAAAAGCTTCGAACAGCTCACCATCGAAGCGGCCATCACCGGAAACCGCCACACTGCCTGGCGTGCACTGGTGCTCAACCCCCTGATCACAAGCGGTACGCTGCTGGAGCAGGCATTAGAGGCTGTTATTGAGGAAAACAAAGAGCTCATGTCAGCTTTCCACTGATAGCTATTTTTCTTTAAGTACAAGACCAAATAGCCAGGCCACAGCGGGGATGATTAATGTCCACAGGGGCCTGGCAAAACATTATTGATGCGGTTGCTGGTGCTAAGCCGATGTTTCATTACTGTTCTGAAGGTTGCAACACCCGCTCCGCAAAATGGGTTCCCAGTCCACTGGTGATAAATCTCATTCTGCACGAGGCAGTTTGTTTCTCGAAAATATTATATAAGCCCTTTTTTAGTCCGCACTGAGTATGTTTTGGAAACATGATTTTTTGGATGTTAAGACGTTCATACGGCTTCGGAGAACACAAGTAATCATGTTCAATTGTTTGAACGGTTCATTTATATAAAACATTCGCCAGATTCGACTGCTGCGGCTACATTATATGAATGCATTACTGGTATGACCACCCAGGTGAGCCTCAACAGATGAATTTGATAACGATATCCCTGAATCAAGCCGACTTTTTGGCTTCCACTTTGTGGGAGAGAAGCGATGCTAAAGCTGTTGTGATCCTTCACCCTGCGACAGCTGTGGTACAGGAGTATTATAAGGGGTTCGCTGAGTATCTTCATGATATGGGGTTTAATGTCGTGACCTACGACTATCGGGGTACTGGCCGCTCAAAATCGGGGATGCTTCGAAATTGTAATGTTTCTATGTCCGACTGGATCGAGCAGGATGTCAGTTGTGTGACAACCTGGGCCAGGGCGCGTTTCCCCGAGCTTCGTCTGATGGCAGTGGGGCACAGTATAGGTGGACACGCCATTTTGCTTTCGCCAGCTACCCGGTTGCTGCATGCGGCAGTCCTTGTTGCTTCGCACGCTGGCGTAACCAGCACAATCAAACAAACGATGGAAAAGCTCAGAGTATGGTGTTTATTACGTGTTCTCGCACCAGTTCTTTGTCGCACCTTTGGGTATATGCCAGCCCGACGCCTCGGACTGGGAGAAGATTTACCTGCTCCGGTAATGTTGCAATGGGGGCGCTGGAGTGCAATGCCCGGCTACTTCTATGACGATCCGGACTGGGATGCACGCCGACGGGCCGGTGAAATAACGTTACCACTTCTGGTACTGGGTTTTGATGACGACCCCTGGGCTAACTCTGACGCTATTACATGCCTGATGAGTCCGGTTAAAAACTCACAAATTGAACGCCGTGAGATTCGGCACGCGGATTTTGGTGTTCCGGCTGTTGGCCACATGGGCTTTTTCCGTATCCGATGTGCGGAAAAAATATGGCCAGAGGTCGGTAAGTGGTTGGCAAGCCAATGTCAGCATACAGGCTGAATATTGGTCTCGCACACTATTCTTGTAAAGGGGGTCTACGACAGGAACGCCGGGATTTACGTTACTCTAATTTCAGCCCGGTAACCCGTGCATCCAGGTCAATAATTTCATTGCTTCCTTGGAAGGTGTAATGCCTGTTCCGCAAAATGGGTTCCCAGGCCACTGGTGATAAGTCTCAATCCGGTTCTGGGAACGGCGAACTATTAACTGGTTTTGCGGACTTTCCTTGACGAACTATTTCCCCTCCAGGGAGTTGAAGATTTCCTCAAGGAACAACAGGAAGGCCCGCACTTTTGGGTTTCCACGACGGCTTTCAAGCCAAAGTGCTGCGATCTCGTATCGATCGATCCAGTATTCCGGAAGCACCCGAACAAGATCTCCACGAGCAACGTGAGGTGCAGCGACATAGGCTGGAGAAAGGCCAATCCCGGCGCCGCCAATAATAGCCGCGGTTGCCGCATCAGTGTTGTCAACTATGATGGCGGAATCTGGCAGGATCTCTATGGTCCGTTTGCCCGTCTCAAATTTCCAGCGCATCAACTGTCCTGAGCTGTGGTAACGGACGTTGATGCAGTCGTGTTCCGACAGGTCTTCAGGTTTATTGGGAGCACCATGCTGCCTGATGTAGTCGGGTGAGGCAAAAGCATAGACTTTGTTCGGTCCGAGGCTCTTACGGATCAAGCGAGAATCAGCACTCCGACCTACTCTGATGGCTACGTCGATGCCGTCCTGAACCAGCTCGGTCAAATCGTCGCTGAGTCGCAGGTCTACTGTAATCCTGGGGTATTTGTCCCGAAAATTCGCCAGATTGGGGGCAATAACGTAAACCCCCAAAGGCAGGGGACATGCAACCTTGAGGATGCCAGAAGGCTCAGCCCGGGCCGCTGCAGCCATTTGTTCAATCGCTTCTGCATCCTCCAGAAGACGCAAAACGCGTTCGTGAAGGTCGCGCCCTTCAGGCGTTAGCGCCAGGGACCGCGTGGTTCGAGCGAAAAGCTTGACCCCAAGCCGTTCCTCAAGGCGCTGTACACTTTTGCTCACCGCCGAGGGCGAGATGGAAAGCGTACGGGCCGCAGATGTATAGCTTCCCAGCGACGCTGTACGTGCGAAAGCGATGAGTCCGGTGAGGCGATCAAGTCTTATTTGTTCCATGATGGAATTACTGTAACGAAGATTACCTATATTTTCAATCTTATCCGCCAGTACTATCTTGTGTTCAAGGCGGTGAGGGCAACGGTCCCGACCCCGGCCATCAATATGGGAGAAGAAAACACCATGGCTCTGAGACTGGATAACAAAGTCGCGTTTATCACCGGTGCCGGGACCGGCATTGGACGGGCTGTGGCCTATCGCTTTGCCGCAGAAGGTGCGATGGTGATGATCCTGGAGTCCGAAGACATCGCCACCGTTGCTGCCTTTCTCGCCTCCGATGAAGCCCGCTTCGTGACTGGTTCGGAATATGGCGTTGATGGAGGGTTTGGAGCGTGAAGACCGTGAACAAACAGACACCACCCCAATCCGTAGGCATGTCCCGCGGGCTGACACTGCTATTCGCCATCGCCGGTGGCGCATCAGTCGGTAACCTCTACTGGGCACAACCCCTGCTGGCACCGATTGCTGAGGATTTGGGGGTATCGCCGGGCAATGCTGGCTTCGTCATCACGCTTACCCAGATTGGATATGCGCTCGGGATCTTCCTCATCGTACCGCTTGGGGACAGCATGAACCGCAAGCGGATGATTCCTGCAGTGATGCTTCTTGCTGCGGTTGCTCTGGCGGCAACGGCTTTTGCCCCGTCGTTCCCTGTCCTGCTCGGGCTCGTGGCTTTTCTGGGCGTGGCCTCGGTTACTGGCCAGATTCTTGCTCCGCTGGCGGGTGACCTGGCAACCAGTGAGCAGCGCGGTCAGGTGCTCGGCACTGTAGCCTCCGGGCTGATGCTTGGCATCCTTATCGCCCGTGCGGCCAGTGGACTGGTCGCTGATCTCCTGGGGTGGCGGGCAATCTTTGTCATTGCTGCCATTCTCACTCTGGTTATGGCTGTAATCATGGTCCGCTGGCTGCCGGTGCTGCCACCCCGTCAGGGTATCTCATACGGAAAACTGCTTCTGTCCGTTCTTGCGTCCTACAAGGACTCGCGGGTACGTGTGACGATCCTGCTTGGCGCTTTGCCTATGAGTGTCTTCACTCTCTTCTGGACCAGCATCACCCTCCTGTTGTCTGCTAAGCCCTTCTCCTACTCGACGGGGCAGATTGGCCTCATCGGGCTCCTTGCCGTGGTAGGTGCTGTGGCTGCACAGGGTGCCGGCCGTCTTTATGACCTCGGCCTTTCGGTTCACGCCATCGGCGGCAGCCTGGCTCTGGCGCTCCTTGCCCTAATCATAGCTGGAGTAGGACAGACATCACTCTTTGCCATTATGACTGCCATCGTGCTCTTCTCGGTTGGTTTGCAAGCCACCCTGGTACTTGCACAGACGCGGATGATGGCGCTAGACCCGGCGGCCCGCAGCCGCCTCAACACAGCCTACGTTGTTGGTATCTTCATTGCTGGCGCCCTGGGCTCAGCCGCAGCCGGCTTGCTCTGGGGATGGGGCGGCTGGAGTGGTTTGATGATTACTGGTGGTGTCATCCTCCTCATTACCCTGGCCCTGTGGGCGCGCCAACGCACCCGCGCGCTCAGCGCATGACCGATGTACGCGACCAGCCAAAGCAGAGGTATACCTGAGCAATCAAATTTGTCTGAATCAACAAAATCCTAACCTGAACAAGGAGTATCATCATGAAAATCGCAGTCATCGGAACCGGAATGGTCGGCCGTGCCATCGCGCATCGGCTGAACGGTTTAGGGCACGACGCAGTTATCGGCACCCGTGACCCGCAGGCAACAATGGCCCGGACGGAACCGGACCCGAAGGGAACAGCGCCGTTCGCCCAGTGGCACGTTGCTCATCCGCAGACCCGCCTGGTCACAATGGCAGAGGCCGGTGCACATGGCGAAATTATCGTCAATGCCACGGGTGGAGCAGAGTCGATTGCAGCCCTTAATATGGTTGGTCGGGAAAACCTTGCCGGGAAGATACTGCTTGACCTGGCGTTGCCATTGGATCTGTCGGGTGGATGGCCACCGAGGCTTCTTGTCGCCAACGATGACAGTCTGGGCGAGCAGATTCAGCGCGCGTTTCCAGAATCGAAGATCGTAAAGTCGCTTACTACCATACAGTTCGAAGTTATGATCGACCCGACAATCGTGCCGGGTCGCCATCATGTCTTCGTTTCCGGCAACGATGACGGGGCCAAGAGCATCGTGTCGGGCCTGTTGCAGGAATTTGGTTGGACAGCGGGTGTGATTATCGATCTCGGCGACATCACCACATCTCGTGCCGTCGAGATGTATTCCCGCCTCTTGTTCACAATGTCGGATGTATTTGGCGACTTCCACACTAACATCATGCTCGTCCGACCCCAGAAATAACCGGTGCTCAAGTCTGGGATGACTCCGTGCGCTTCTGAGGACAAAGGTCGGCAGATGCACGGAAAAATCTAATTCTTCTGCAGCTGCCTTTTTCGTTGTCCAGACCTATAGATCCTGAGCTGTTGGTCTGAAAATAATTTCGTTAATCCCCACATCTTCTGGTTCATTGATTGCAAAAGCTACCATGCGGGCATAGGTTTCCGGCGGAATACCGACTTTACCGACATATTCCTGGTTTACAGCCTGAACATCTTTATCGCTAATATGCTCAATGCAGTGTTTTTTGAACAGAAGCCGCAGTGTTGTGTAATTCATGGCTGTGCCAGAGCGAACCCGCTTTGCTACCGGCTACAATCAAAAGCGGCTGTGTTAAATAGACATCTGCCCCTTCAAACCCGGTGAATGACGCCAGCGTACTGATACTTGTCATCAGCATTTGGTTGGTGGAAGTCGGATATTTTCCGCGCTCAGTCAGATAATAATCCGCAGCTTCCTGAAGATCTTTTGGGGCACTGGTATCACCCAATTTGGGTACATAGTTGACATAAACCGGTGCGCCGCCTGCTGCTTCTGCTGTGCGCTGTTTTGCGACAGCATCCAGAGTCGCAATGAGTTCAGATTCAGATGTTGTTCCATCCCAGCCTTTACGGGTCGCCGCTCCGACATCGACGGCACTGACCGTTGCCAGCGCTTTGATTCGGCGTTCCGTCATCGACGCTTTAACCGTGATACCACTTCCTGCACAAACGCCTAATGCGCCAATGCGATTATTATCGACATAAGGGAGAGTCGTCAGGTAATCGACTGCGCTATAGAAATCGACAACTCGCTTCATGGGATCGTCAACAAAGCGCGGTAATCCGCCACTGGCCCCCTGATGGGAAGCATCAAACGCCAGAGTGACAAATCCTTCTTTAGCCAGTTTGAGGGCATAAAGGCCAGCTGTCTGTTCCTTAACACCACCACCGGGGTGGACAACGACAATCGCAGCGTATTGACGGTTTTCGCTGAAATCCGGGGGGACATAGACGTTTCCGGACATCATTATCTCATTGTTGCGGAACAGGACGCTGCTGACAGTGATTCCATCTACGTGTGTCGTGGTGCCTGATGTACGAGGGGTAGGTGAGAGCAGGGCTGAAGCATGACCCGCCATCAGAAATCCTGCGGAGGCCACTGAACTTGTCAGGAGGAAATTTCGGCGGCTTAATCCACCTGTTTTATTACTCATTGCAAGACTCCTTCATATACATGATGACGGCCCTGGCCGCTGAAAGAACACAGATTGTTTCAGTGGCCATCTTAATCTCTTTAGTATTCAGAAATTAGATGCTTAATTTCGCATGGGCTTAGAAGGAGGTTTTATTAATAGGGTTATAAGTAACTGATTTCGATAGGGATAAGGACAAACAGCACTCAAAGTTTATGGGGCGCGGAGTGCTTTGAGCACAAGTGCAAATGCCGGAGAATGTTGTAGACGGCTGGGGTAGTAAAGATGATAGGGGGGACGCGGTGGACACCAGTCTGTCAGCACCTGGACTAACATTCCGTTTTCAAGGTAATTCTCCACGGTATCCAGCGGCAGATAAGCAAGTCCCAGCCCGTCCAGGGCGGCCTGCCTCATCATATTTATTGTGCTGAAAGTCGCTCGCCCATCAATACGGACCCCAAGGTCTGCTTCAAGAGTCCTCACCGTGTAGCTCAGCGCAGACTTGTCCATTATTAACGCCTGGCAAACAATGTTGAGTTATAGAGCGTCTGAACGAACAGTACAAGGATGCCCACAAAACCCCGGATTCTATCTAATATCATCTTAGTGCGCATAATGTATATTATGTTAAATTGCATAAAGACAGCGAAGACAGGTTTAGCAAGATGTTTTACGCCCTTGCCTTGCTGCAAAGCCTAACTTTCTTCCCGCCGCTATTTCAACTACAAACTGCAACCTTGCTGTTTCGATCCCTCGCTCCGCAATGTTCATTAATAAATATCTGCGTTATTGCGCGGCATTTGCCTCATGGTTGAACATACCTGCTGTTCTGCCATTACTTTCTGATTTTTATCCTATAGTGCATGCAGCTTATCAAGCCTTACGCTCATCCACGGAGTCACTCTATGTCACTGACACGCAGAGAATTTTACAAACTGGCGCTGGGTTCAGCCGTCGGTCTTGCTGTACTAAAAACATCTACGCCAGCCTACGCGCAAGCGCTGTCAGCGAAAACGTCTTTAAAGCATGGCGCAGGTCAGCAAGGCGAAACGGAAAGTGGTCTCCCGCCGGTGGGTTCTGCAAGCTCCATTGAAGATTTTGACTACCAGATTAAGTATCAGCGCGCCTTTGAAGCCGTGCTGTGGAATATGCCCGCAGTTGCTATTTACAGCTTCCGCCGTGCGGCTTTTGAGAATCTGGGCCTGAAAGATAACGATATTATCGCCTACTCAAAGCCAGCAACTGCGCATCTTGAAGCCATCACGGCAAACAGCACCACGCCTTACATCACCGCGTTCACCGATCTGCAAAAAGGCCCTGTAGTGCTTGAAGTTCCGGCATCCGGTGCTGACGGCAGCCTGTACGGCCAGATCGTTGATGCATGGCAGTTCACCATTGCCGACGTTGGACCTGCGGGGCTGGATAAAGGTAAAGGCGGCAAATTCTTACTCACGCCACCGGGTTACAGCGATGCGATCCCTGCGGGCTATATTCATGTGCCCTCGCCTAACTTCCGCGTGGCCTTTGCCTTCCGCTCAGTGCAGGCTCCGGGCAAGACGACTGAAGATGCTTACCACTACTCCAAACGCCTCAGGATGTACTACCTGTCCGAAGCGCAGAATCCCCCTAAGCAGCGTTTTGTCGATCCAGGCACTAACCGTTATCCAACTTTGCCTTACTACGACGAGCGCCATTTTGACGATCTGCATGCGGTAGCCAGCATCGAGCCTGTCCGCGAGCAGGATAAAGTGATGATGGGGATGCTTGCATTCCTTGGGATAGAGCGCGGCAAGCCGTTTACTCCCGACGAGAAAACCAAAAAAGCGATGCGTCAGGCCGCGATCGACGCCTGGTTCTATATGCAGTACTGGTATGACAATTTCCCCAAAGAGAAACTTTACTGGGCGGACCGTCACTATGCCTCTCTGCTTCAGACGGACAGCAACAAGAAATTCACCTTCATCTATGAAGATCGTATCGATCTTATTAACCGCGCCGCTGAATATTTCTGGTGTACCTATATGCCGAAAGTGCTCAGCGACCAGCCTGCGACTCAGTATCTGATGAGCCTCGCCGACAGCGAAGGCAAACTGCTTGAAGCCGGGCAGCTCTATAAGCTTACTATTCCGGCAAAAATGCCTGTTAAGCAATTCTGGGCGCTGACGGTTTATAACCGTGACACCATGTCCTTTATCTACAGCGACAGCGGCCGCACCACCCTCTCCTCTTACGATCTCGACGGGATGACAAAGAACGCCGATGGTGGCGTCACCCTGTATGTAGGGCCTAAAGCACCGGCGGGTCTGGAAAGCAACTGGATCCCAACCAGCGGCAAACGACCGTTGCCGGCAATGCGTTTCTACGGCCCGACCGACGAACTGAATCACAAATCTTTCAAATTAGCTGATTTCGAGCGCGTTTAAGCGTCGAAATTTAATGGAGCAGTTATGAAAAAATTATTACTGGCCGCAGCGCTAGGCAGCGTTGCGTTGCCCGCGCTGGCGAACATTAGCGATCGTGTTGCGCAGGACGCCTACGTCTATGGTTATTCCATGGATGAGGCCTACAAGTTCTTTTATGAAACTGCAGTCAAGACTGACACCCCGATGAACCGTTTCCAGAACATCCGCCATCTCGCTGATGATACCTATACGGATCATCCGACCATCAATAACGATACCCTGCACCTCCAGGGCTGGTTAGACGTCAGCGCCGAACCGGTCATTATCAGCGTGCCTGACATGGACAAGGGGCGCTACTGGATCCTGCACACCATGGATATGGGCCACTACACCACGTCAATGATTGGATCGCGCACCCGTGGGACAAAAGGCGGTCACTTTATGTTTGCCTCCCGCACCTGGAAAGGTGAAGTCCCGGCAAGCGTTACCGAAGTTATTCGCGTGGACTCAGACATCCTTAAGGTGATGGGCCGTATCATGGCAACAAGCCAGGAAGACACCAAAACCGCGCTTAACTTCATGGACGACTGGAATGTCCGCACCCTGTCGGCCTACCTGGGTCAGCCAGGTCCAAAAGCGACAGTTCACCAGTGGCCAGACCCGGCGAAAACCAACTGGATGCAGCGCGTGAACTTCGTCCTGTGCGAAGGCGATATGGCAACTGCGGACAAGAAGTGGATTGAGCAGTATAAAGAAGTCGGGGTGGCGCCATGTAAAACCGACTTCACCAACGAACAGCTGGCGGCAGCGAAGAAAGGCGAAGAGCTGGGCTCTGCACATCTGAAGGCGCTGCTTCCGAAAATGACAACCTCAACGGGCCTGCTGGGTACCCGCGCTGAGCTGCAAAACCAGAAGCGTGATATGTTCGCTGAAGGGACGCTGATTGGCCAGTGGGGTCTGCCACCGGAAGAGTCCGTCTATCTTCAGGCGCTTAAAGGTGCCGACGGCCAGAGTATTAACGGCGCAAACGGTAAAAAATACCGCATGCACTTTAAGGCGCCGAACGTCAGCCAGTTCTGGTCCTTTACCGTTTACGGTACCGATAACATGCTGATGGCTCACAACGAGATCAACCGTCACAGCCGCGGCGACCGCACGCTTAAGCCGGGACCAGACGGCATGTATACCATCGATCTCAGCGCCAAAGGCGATGCCAACAATCCTAACTGGCTGCCGATCCCGGAAAAAGATGCCTACATCATCATGCGTCTTTATGGGCCGGACAAACAGATTCTGGACGGCAAGTATCCGATGCCAACGCTGGAAGTCGTTAAATAATTATTTAGCTTCTTCGGCTACAAACTCCCTGCCCTTCATAAACAAGCGTGAAGGGCTTTTTGCGTTTAAACTGCTATCAATATTTATTTTTTCAGGTGATTGATGATCGAACCTCCCGAAAGACCTGCCGCCGCCATGGCTCGTTTAATTTCCGTTCTCACTCCGCTGGGGAAAACCATCGAGATAAGCGCCCGCAAGCGGTTAACGTGGGATAACGGCGGTAAACCCTCGGTGTACGTTTTTCTTGAAGGGGAACTGTCCATTTCGCGGATAACGGATGGGATACTGGTTGGAACGGTCACCGAACCGCATATCTTTGGGTTTTCCGAGATGTTCTACCCGCTAAGAGGCAACATCCTTCGGGCTGAAACCAGATGTTTAATCTCGGCAATTGAGAATCATAAAGTCGAGCAGGCCATGGAAAGACATGCGCTCTGGCGGGATGTAGCGGAAGTACTGTCCTTTCACACTAACACCATGCTGTACCGGGACCTGCAAATTGTTAATCAGCGCACGTTCCCCGTCGTCTGTTATTACCTGCAGGAGCTTAACCGCCTGCCGGAAGAGACCAAAGAGCGTGTGAATATCCTGAGCTACATTCAGGAACGGACAGGACTGTCGCGCAGCAGCATTCTGAATATTATCTCGTCGCTGAAAACCGACAAGTTTATCGATTTCAAACGCGGCGGCTATAGCCTGCAGGTGTATGGCCTGCCGGACGAGCCTTAATTCCTAAAACCCCTCTGATTAGGCCTGCGGGTGTAACTTTAAACCCCTGAGCCGTTGACATATATCAGGGGCGTAAGAAAATGCTGTGACTTCCCAAGCGACGACCAGCCCCTGGAGCAGACCATCAGCCATTCACTCAGCTTTCAAACCGTATCAAAACTCGGCGCGCTCGTTGCCGGTGCTCTGTTACTTGCCAGCTGCTCTTCGGAGCCGCCGAAATCCCTCGTCACGCCTGTTGCGGGCAAGCCCTCGTTGCCTGCCAGACCTCAGCAAAATCAGGAAATGCGCGGCGTATGGCTGACCACGGTTTCGCGGCTGGACTGGCCGCCGGTAGCCTCGGTGAACAGCAGCCCCGCCCTGCGCATCAGCCAGCAGCAGCAGGCGCTGCGGCTGAAGCTGGATAATCTGAAAAGCCTCGGCATCAACACCGTATTTTTCCAGGTGAAGCCTGATGGCACAGCCCTCTGGGCGTCAAAGATTTTGCCATGGTCGGACATGATGACGGGTAAAATCGGCGAGGATCCGGGTTACGATCCGCTGAAGTTTATGCTCGACGAAGCGCACAAGCGCGGCATGAAGGTCCACGCCTGGTTTAATCCCTATCGCGTTTCTACCAATACCAAACCCTCTACCGTTAGCGAACTTAACCGCACGCTGTCGTTAGATCCGGCCAGCGTCTTTGTTCTGCATCGTGACTGGATCCGCACCGCAAGCGATCGGTTCGTGCTCGACCCCGGCATTCCCGAAGCGCGGGACTGGATAACCAGTATCGTTGCCGAGGTGGTAACCAATTATCCCGTTGATGGCGTGCAGTTTGATGACTATTTCTACGCTGAATCGGCAGGCTCCGCGCTTAACGACAGCCAGACGTTTATCAAATATGGCAAAGGCTACCATTCGAAAGCCGACTGGCGTCGGCATAATACACAGCAGCTGATTGAACAGGTGTCCCGAACAATCAAGCAGCTCAAACCCGGCGTCGAATTCGGCGTCAGCCCTGCCGGAGTGTGGCGAAATCTTTCTCAGGATTCAGCGGGTTCCGACACGCGCGGCGCCGCGGCCTATGATGAAGCCTACGCCGATACCCGTCAGTGGGTACAGCAGGGGCTGCTGGACTATATTGCTCCCCAGGTTTACTGGCCTTTCTCCCGCAAAGCGGCCCGCTATGACGTACTGGCGAAATGGTGGGCAGACGTAGTGAAACCCACGCACACGCGCCTGTATATCGGCGTTGCGCTCTATAAAGTGGGCGAGCCTTCAAAGATGGAGCCGGACTGGACGGTTGGCGGCGGCGTGCCGGAGCTGAAAAAACAGCTCGATCTGAATGCGTCTACGCCGCAGATCAGCGGAACCATTTTGTTCAGAGAAAACTATCTTAATCAGCCCCAGACGCGGGATGCCGTTAACTATCTTCGCAGCCGCTGGGGAAGTTAACTGCATCTATCTCATTGAATAGAATGTATTTATCCTGATATGACGCCGCTACGTATAATCTGATTATTTTCCGGCCCCACTGGCCGTCAGATTTAACGCAGCGGCGGCGATATTTGCATCGCGTAATTTAGGCCTGGGGGAATACTCCGCCAGGCCGGGTAAAGCTTACTGCGCTGCGCTTACCCGCCAGACGGTGTTCCCGGCGTCATCGGCAATCAGCACCCCGCCCTTTTTATCCATCGCCAGGCCAACCGGCAGGCCCCGCACCTGCTTCTGGTCGTCGGTTAAGAAGCCGGTCACGAAGGGCTGGGGTAAACCAACGGGTTTGCCGTTCTCGAACTTAACCCAGGTGACCTGATAACCGTTGAGCGGCTTGCGGTTCCAGCTGCCGTGCTCGCTGACGAACGCGCCGTCGCGATACTGCGGCATATTGTCTCCGGTGTAGAAAAGCAGGCCCAGCGGTGCAACGTGTGAACTTAGCGCGTAATCCGGCTTGATGGCTTTCTCGACCAGATCCGGGCGTGGCGGCTGCACCCGCTCATCGACGTGCTGGCCAAAGTAGCTGTACGGCCAGCCGTAGAACCCTTTGTCTACTACCGACGTCAGATAATCCGGCACCAGATCGGAGCCAATTTCGTCCCGTTCGTTGACAATGGCCCAGAGTTTGCCGCTTTTCGGCTCCCACTGCAGGCCCGTTGGGTTACGCAGCCCGCTCGCAAAGATCCGGCTGGCCCCGCTTGCCGCATCTACTTCAAGGATGGCCGCCCGGCGGTACTCCGCGCCAATGCCGTTTTCGGTGATATTGCTGTTGGAGCCAACGCCAACGTACAGCCTGCTGCCGTCAGGGCTGGCAAGCAGCGCTTTTGTCCAGTGGTGGTTAATCGGGCCGCCCGGCAGTTCCGTTACCACTTCACCCGGTGCGCGGATCTCCGTCTGCCCCTCCTGATATGGGTATTTCACCAGGCTATCGGCGTTCGCCACCCACAGCGTATTGCCGATAAGCTGCATACCAAACGGCGAATTAAGGCGCTCGATGAAAATGTGCTTTTCCCACTTCCCGCCGACGTTACGCAGCAGCGTGATGCGATTGCCGCCGTCGCCACCTTTACCGGATGATTTCTGCACCAGGCTCATGATGACTTCTTTCGGGCGCGCCGGGGCTTTTTTTGCAGGTCCGTTTGCCTCCGCAACCAGGATGTCGTTGTTCGGCAGAACGTACACCTGGCGAGGATGCTTCAAATCCCCCGCGATCTTTTCAATCTTCAGCCCCTGCGCCACTTTTGGCGTTTCGCCCTCTTTCCAGGCCACGCCTTCCGGCACCTTCATCGGCGGTAGCAAAAAGTTCTGCGCTTTGGGCAGTTCAGGGTTCGCGCCGATCTGCTTTTGCGGGTCGATTTGCGAGCTGTCATCGCAGCCGCTCAGCGCCGCCGTCAGGGCGATGGCGAGCATTATTTGATTATATTTCATGCCCGATCTCTCCCTGAATGACCCGCTCGCGCAGCGCAAGCTGAACGTTTGCCAGCAGCAGCAGTACCACAACCAGCGTTGAAAGGATTGCGCCCATCGGCACCACGCCGTACGCGTCACGGCTGTGAATGAAGGCGTTAAAAATGGCCAGCACCATCGCCAGCAGGTTCAGCCAGAAGTGCGTTTTAAACGCTGAGGTGACAGGGTAACGTTTTCCGCCGCACAGCCAGACCACGCCAGTCAGACGCGGAATAACGGCAATCAGCAGGCCGAGGACAATCAGCCAGTTAGCCGCGTCGGTCCAGGTTTGCGTAAAGGTTTTCATGTAGACGATGTCGAAGACCCAGGCCGCGACAAAGAAACCGAGGGGTACAGGATTTAAGAGTTCATAGAGCGCCACGGCAAATGCCGGGCGCCTGTAGCGGGGGTACGTCTGCATGTCCTTCTCCTGCCTTACAGTGAATGTGCTGTAAAGGTTAGTAAAGAACCGGTTGCTTAGCAGACACATTGTTAAAAGAGTTTATCAGCTGCTGCCCCGCCGGAGGCGGCAGCAGATTGTCGAGGATGTTCCTTGCCACTTCGACCCTGTCTATTTCGCCATTGTCATGATGGAAAACGGTCAGCACCCGGCCTTTGTTCAGCTCAAGGGCAAGTCCGGACGTAATGTGCAGGCTGGCGGCCAGCTCGTTCTCCTCAAGCCCCGGCCTGCGGCTGCGCCGTTCGACACCCCGGAAGCGACGCTGGTTGTACTTTGCCCACGCAATCAGGACCAGGCCGTTAAGCATGCCGATGGCGGCATAAATCGTCACCGTATCCAGCGTCGAGAAGAACGGCCGGATGCCCAGGAACGGCGAATGGGCCAGGGCGGTCATCAGGCCGTTGTAGATAAGATAGCTAAAGCCGAACCAGGCAATCAGCGTCAGCAGCGTATCCAGTATTCTGGGGAGCGAGCGTCGTTCGGTAAAAATCAGCGGTTGATTCATGGTTTGATCCTCCCAATACCGCGGTCCGGGCTGACCCAGCGCGCCCTTGTGCGCTGGCTTCTGAGCATGACTTTCGGAAATGCCACAAGCGTGGTGAACAGGCTAAGCATCCAGTAAACCACCGGGAACCAGATTATCCAGAACAGCGAGGCGGCAATGCCCTTCTCGTAGCGCCTTTCAATCACCAGGCTGACCATAAACTGCAGCAGGCATACCACGCCCAGCATCAGCCCGGTAAACGCGGGCGGAAACAGATGGGCAACGTGCAGCGAAGTCGGCAGCGGCACGAGCAGGCCAGCCACAAACAGCAGGATGCTCACCGCGTAGGCGAACGCCCATGCGGTCGACAGGCAGAACTCAATGAACAATGGCCACATGCGGCGGTACTCCCACGCCCACAGGCGGCGCATATTGACGATAAACACCTCTGCGCCTCCCTGCGCCCAGCGCAGACGCTGCTTCCACAGCCCTTTTAGCGTCTCGGGCATCAATATCCAGCACAGCGCCCGTGGCTCAAAGAAGACCGACCAGTGCCGCAGCTGCAGCTTCCAGCTGATGTCGATATCCTCGGTTATCATATCGGGACTCCAGTAGCCCACCTCCGACAGCGCCCGACGGCGGAAGGCGGCGATCACCCCCGAGACGGTAAACACCTGCCCGTAAATGCGCTGGGTGCGCTTGATGAGCCCGATAATCGACGTAAACTCGCCGACCTGCACCCGACCGATAAGCGTTGAACGCGTCCTGATACGCGGGTTGCCGGTCACGGCCCCGACGCGGGGATACTGCAGCAGCGGCGCAACCATATAAGCTGCCGCGTCTTTATCCAGCAGCGCGTCACCGTCGATACAGACCAGGAAGTCGCTGCGCGCGGCGGCGGCCCCGGTTTTAAGCGCCACAGCTTTACCCTGATTTTCCGCCAGGTGAATGACGCGCAGCCGGGGATGTTCGTTTGCCAGCTGGTCAAGCACCTCGCCGGTGTTGTCCTTAGAACCGTCGTTAATGGCGATAACTTCAATGTTGGTATAGCGCTGGCGAATGGCCGCTTCGATGGTTTCTCTCGCGTTATCCCCTTCGTTATAGCAGGGGATCAGAATGGAGATCAGCGGGTTGCCCTCAAGCGTCGGCGCAGGCGTGCCCTCGCCCCATTTCCAGTGGCGCTCGCGGTAGAACCAAAAATACAGCCCGCCGCTTATCCACAGCGCGGACATAAACAGCGGCCAGAAGAAAACGAAATTCAGGATCGCTTCCCCGGTAAAGACGGCCGCCATCCCCAGCGGCAGGCTAAACATCAGGCAAAGGATGAGGAAGGCTACAAGGCGATCGGTCATTTTTGCGGATACCAGTATGAGGAGAACGTCGACCGGATTGCCGACATCTCGGGTTTATCGTTAATGAAATCGTCCGGGTAGTAGCCGTAGTTTTCCGCGCCGCTCAGCTTCAGCTGGCGCATCCAGTCGGCGAGCTGCTTCCCGCTGATTTCGTCCTGCCCACCGGCTTTGCGCCAGTCACGGGCCTGAAGTTCAAATACCGTTTTATCCAGTGCGCCAGGGTGCTGGCCTACGGCATTCACCAGCCTGTCCAGCCAGGCGTTGCTCTCATCCGCCGGGACTTTTTCCATCAGCGGCATTGCCATAGGGGCGGTCCAGTCGTAGGCGCCCAGGAAGTCGGTGAGGTTCTGCGCAAACCAGGCTTCGCTTTGCGGCTCCAGTACCGGCATGGCATAGATGTTACGGGCGGTTTTGACCTGCGGCCCGCGTATGGCCTTCACCGTCCGGGCAAGCTGTCCGGTAAAATCGATAAGCGCCCTGCTCTTGAAGCGTGTCCAGCGCTCGAAGGTCTGCGGATCGCGGCGAATTTGTTCGATGCCTGCCGGGAAGCCTGCGGCTTGATAAGCGGCCAGTGCGTCGGGGGAGGCATCTTCAAAGTCGGTCAGAAATGCATCGTCATGGAACAGCACCCCTTTGAAGTTGGTGTTTTTAGCCAGGTCCTCATAGATTTCAGTAATACGCTGTCGCGCCAGCTGGCTCCACGGGGAAAGGCGAATGTACTGCCCCTTGTCCACCGCGCTGCGCCCGGTTTTCGGATCCCAGGCGGTCACGCGCGGGATGGAATTATCCAGGTCGAAGGCGAGTACCGGCATCCAGGCATACACGGCGACGCCTCCCCTGGTCTGAAGCTGCCAGGCGACAAAGTTAAACAGGTCGGCGCGCATCGGCAGCCAGCGGTTGGGGAAATAGAGCTCGTGGATGTTGCCGTCCCCCGTCGGGTCCGCATAGGCCTGCAGGAAAACGTGCGAGATGCGCATGTCGAAAACGCGCTGGATGAGCTTGTCGATGTTTCTGCGCTGCTGCGCCGGGTCTTTGTCATAGACGTAGTCCAGGTCCACGTGCATCACGCGCATCGTTTCTGTTTCGCGAACCTGTGCGACCTGGTTCGCAAAACGCTTCAGCCCCGGGTTGTTAGAAATCAGAATACGCGGCACATCGTCCAGGTTTGCGGCGTTAGCAAGCCCTTCGTTCAGGGTAAACGCCATGCGATAGCCGTGCTCTTTGGCAAGGCGCAGCGTTGTGCCGCTTGCGGCACCGTACGGCCATACCCAGGCCCGTGGCGGCTTGCCGGTCACGCTTGTTATCTTATTCGTAATGAGATTCAGGTCTGCGGTAATGCGTTTTTCAAACTGCTCGTCCGTTTCGTACTGGCCGGTAGACTTGTTGTACAGCCGGTTTGCCACGGCTGGCTCCTGGCTGCCCTGAGGGTTGGCGGTGCTGCCGTAGTGGGAAGCCCAGGTATGGGCGCCGATTTCAACCAGCGGCGACTCGCTCATCTCCTTCACCATCTGCCAGGTGGCAAACTTACTGCGCGGTGTGGCCAGGCCGCCGAAATCCACCGGCTTACCGGCTGGCGCATCGACCCAGCTGCCCACCGGGGCCCACAGCGCAGGCCAGTTATAAGCTTTCAGCAGCGGCCAGACGCGGGTATAGAAACTGCTGTAACCGTCGTCGAAAGTCAGCAGCACGGCTTTTTCCGGCAGGGTTATTTTCCCGTCGTGAGCATCCAGAATCTGCTGTACGCTGACCGGGTTGTAGCCGTTGTCGCGCAGCCAGGCAATCTGGTCGTTGAGCGCGCTGGTGCGCACTGACAGATAGCGCTGGTCCGCTGCCTCATCCTCCACGTCGTGATAGCCCAGCACCAGAAAGCTGTTCTTCTGCCAGGGCTGGTCGGCGTTTAACGGCACACGCTGTTCGGGGGGCACGTAGCGCGGCGTTTCTGCATTGCCACAGGCGGTTATCAGGATCCAACTGGCGATTAAAAGTGCGGCCCGCAGCCATTTAGTTAGCATATCCATTCCTTAAAACCTGACGTTCAAATCGAAGGCGATAGCGATGTTCCGCTCACGCTTCCCGTCGTACGGGCGCTTGTCCCAGGTCAGCATTAGTCCGCCGTCCACCACGTTGTTCCACTGCACGCGCTGGCCGTAGCCGAGCTGGGTAATGGCGCCGCTGCCCTGCTTCTTCTGCCAGTAGCTGCCCAGTCCCGCCGTCATTTGCTGCTTCCACACGGTGTCGTACCGGCGATAGATAATCTGTTCCGCGCTCAGGCCGGGCACCACCGAGAAGTCGCTCTTCGGGTTGTAGTAAGGGACGTTTTCTTTGGTGTTGGTGCTGCCGCCGATGCCGGGTACAAAATCAAGGATGAAGCGCGGCGTGGTGATCAGCCGCTCTTTGCCGCTGATGCCGTATTCGATGCGGTCGTTACCGTCAGAGAAGTGCGAGGCGGCGAAAGACAGCTGGTACTCACGCCTTTCGTTTTGGTACCAGCGAAGATAGGCCTCGCCGCCGTCAGCGCTTACCCCGTTGCGCAGGGCGCGCAGCGGAGTGTTTTGCGACAGGCGTTCGGCGGAGCCGCCGATTCGCCAGCTATCATTAAAGTCGTGCCAGCCGGAAAGCCGTCCACCGATTTTCTGTCCGTCGCCGTAGTTGTGGCCTGAAACTTCCATTTCTGCCCAGAAGTTTCGGGAGGTCCATTCTGCCCCGGCGGCCAGCTCGCGATTAATCCCCTTGCCCTCTTCGAATTCGCCTGTGGCAAAGTTAAAGCCGGTGAACAGCCGCCAGTTATCGTTGATGGGCGGGCTATAAATCGCCGAGTTCCAGGTAAAATCATGCTTGCCAGAAACGGGGCTGTCAGAGGCAATTCCCTGGGAGCCGCTGATGCGCAGCTCGGACATTTTATGCACGTCGCGGATGCGTCCCAGCCGCAGACTCGCGGTATCGTCCGGGCTGCGGGCCAGCACGTCGTCGGTCAGTTCATCGGCCTGCTTCCACTCCTGCAGGTCGAGGGCGACATAGGCCTGCTGGCGCTCAAGCTCCAGGTTGCTCGGTTCGAGCACCTCAGCGAGCTTTAACTCGCGCTCCGCCGCTCGCGGCAGCCCCCGAGCCTCAAGAATGGCGGCATAGCTGATGCGCAACCCCTGGTTACCGGAGCCGGTACGGGCCAGATGCTCAGCAAGCTTCTCGGCTGCGGGCAGGTCGTTAGTCGCCACCTGGTACTGCGTCAGCAGCGTCTGCCCCAGCAGCCAGTAGTCGTTAGGCTGCGGCGTGGGCGAACCGTATATACGGCGCAGGTACGGGCTGTCTTTGATGACGGCATAAACCTGCCTTCTCGCCGCGTCGAAGTTTTCGCTATCGATGTGCGCGTAAAAAAGCTCCTGGTGATCTTCAGGCGTCGGCTGCGGGACAGGAGCACCGACGGGAGGAGAGTAAATCTCCGTCAGCATCGCTTCGGCTTTCTCCGGCTGGCGCTCGACAAGCCAGGCGGTGGCAACCCAACGCCTGGCATAATCCGGCACCGGCTGCCCATCCGCGGACAGCTGCTGATACTCGCTAAGCACCTCTTCGGTACGCTTGCGAATCAGCAGGGCTCCCATGCGGTCTACTCTGGCTCGCCGCAGGTCGGCCCGGGCGGCGGGGACGTTTTGCCACTCCTTAATCAGCCGGTCGTAGCGGGCCAGGGCTTTGTCGGCCACCAGGAAACGTTCATCTTCGTTGCGCGCTGGCGTAAAGGCGACGCGCACTATCTCGGCGGCGGCGTCGAGCTCCAGCCTGCGCGCCAGCGGATCGGTCGCGGAATCGCTCCCGGAAAGCTCAAGCGCCGGGGCAGCAACCCGATTGGCAGACAATGCTGAAACTAACGTGGATTTCGTCGCTTTGTTCTGGGGATCCGCCTCGTCTGCCCGGCTTGCCGCCAGCAGCGCATCCCAGTTTTTACCCTGCGAGTGGTACACGTAGGCAACCAGCGCGTCGCGGTCCGGTCCGGGCTCGCTTTGCGCCCAGCTTTTGGCCTCCGTCAGCGCCTGTTGATGACGTTTCGCGTCGGCAAGCGTCATAATCCAGCCGCTGCGGGCATCCACGCTGCCCGGCTCGGCGCGCAGCGCGCTCTGCCATACGGCCAGCGAGTCATCCCATTTTTTCTGGTTACGCAGGGTTCGGGCGACGGCAATCTGGCCGCGAGCCGGTACAGCCATGCTGTAGCGATAGCGCTGCCAGACGCTGAGCGTCTGTTCATCGTCCTCCGCCCAGCTGGAAACCTGCAGCCAGTCAGCCACCTGTTCGGGCGTCAGGGTCGTGCTTTTTTCCTGTTGTACCAGGTAGTTAAACAACGGCGCCCGGTCACCGCCTCGCGCCTCCATAATTAAATCGTCGTAGGCAGTATTTGCGGCGAAGCAGTACGCCGGAATAAGAAAAGCCGCGCTAATAATGCAGGCCCCTGACCGGAGGTAATAAACAGGACTGGTATGATATCGAATGCTAAACATAGCGACACTTATATCCTTCTGTCGGAATAAAATAAGCATTATCATTTATTTGTTGCTGCTGCGTGACACAAAAATCTCATTTCAATTCTCAAGAAAAAATGAAATTAATACTTTCTTCGTATTGCGCGTCTTTATAAAGCGTTATAAGGCAAAGGTTTTATGCCAGTTCGGCATCGGTCAAAAAGTTATCACTTAGTTACAGAGCAAGCCAGAAATTGTTTTCGGCGGTCATTCATTAAAGTGTTTTCAGCCTATTTTCTCTAATACTTCCAGGACGCCATGCTGCCGATAGTTAAAATTAATAATATTTACCTGATAGCCAGCCACGCTATTTAATTAATAAATCGGCGGTAAGGGCATTATAAAAACCAAAGGTGTTTTTCATTACCTGAATATGAAAATGCTTTCTCATTTCTAATAAAATGGAAACTTTTCAACAGCTATTCGTCGCCCGGGGCACAGGCCCAGGGTTCACGACCAGAACGATCGTCGTTCGGCGACCGCGCAACCTGTGACTGTAATTATTTAGTTACACTCACCGTAAGGCAGATTTGACGGCATTTGCGATTTCCCTTACCCTGCGCGGCACAATGTCGTGAGTAAAATTATAAATTCAGAGGGAAGCGTGAAGAATCGCACTCTTGGTAGTATTTTTATCGTTGCCGGAACCACCATTGGCGCAGGAATGCTGGCGATGCCGCTTGCGTCCGCCGGGGTTGGGTTTGGCGTAACGCTGCTGCTGCTTCTGGGCCTGTGGGGGCTGATGTGCTATACCGCGCTGCTGCTGGTTGAGGTCTATCAGCACGTCTCCGCCGACACCGGGCTTGGCACCCTTGCCCGCCGCTACCTTGGCCGTCCCGGCCAGTGGCTCACCGGCTTCAGCATGCTGTTCCTGATGTACGCCCTGACCGCCGCTTATATCAGCGGCGCGGGGGAGCTGTTGGCGGCCAGCCTGAGCCAATGGTTAGCAACGACTATCCCGGCCACAACCGGCGTGCTGCTGTTCACCCTGGTTGCTGGCGGCATTGTTTGCGTCGGCACCCATATGGTGGATATGTTTAACCGCGTGCTGTTCAGCGCCAAAATCGTTTTGCTGGTTGTTATGCTGGCGCTGATGATGCCGCATATTCACCACACCAATCTTTTGACCCTACCCCTGGAACAGGGCCTGGCCCTTTCCGCTATCCCGGTGATCTTTACTTCCTTCGGTTTTCACGGCAGCGTGCCGAGCATCGTCAGCTACCTGAACGGCGATATGCGTAAACTGCGCTGGGTGTTTATCATCGGCAGCGCCATCCCGCTGGTCGCCTACATCTTCTGGCAGCTGGCGACGCTTGGCGCTATTGATTCCGGCGTCTTCAGCTCGCTGCTGGCGGATCATTCCGGCCTGAACGGCCTGCTGGCGGCCGTACGCCAGGTCGTTGCCACGCCGCACGTTGAGCTGGCCGTCCATCTGTTTGCCGACCTGGCGCTGGCAACTTCGTTCCTGGGCGTCTCCCTGGGGTTGTTTGACTATCTGGGCGACCTTTTCCAGCGTAACCGCAGGGCCTCCGGGCGGATGCAGACGGGGCTGATGACCTTTGTGCCGCCGCTGATTTTTGCGCTCTTCTACCCGCAGGGCTTTGTGATGGCGCTGGGCTATGCGGGCGTGGCGCTGGCGATCCTCGCGCTGATCGTGCCGTCGCTGCTGGTCTGGAAAAGTCGGCAGCAGGATAACGCCGGAGGCTACCGTGTAGCAGGGGGCAAACCGCTGCTGATGCTGGTTTTCGCCTGCGGCGTGGCGGTAATTGTCATTCAGGCGCTGATCGCCACCGGCGCGCTGCCTGAGGTGGGATAAGCCACCAGCAAAAGTCCCGGCCATCCGACAATGACAAAGGCGCGTCAGATTGTTATCTTGCGCGTCTGCTCAACGTTAATGAAGAAGCCGGGATGAAAGACAAAGGCACAGAACTCAAAGCTAAAATTCTCGACGCGGCCATCACGCTGTTTACCGAAAAAGGCGTCGAGAAAGTAACGACCCGCGATGTCACCGAGCAGGTCGGCATTGCCCGCAGCCACATCTATCATTATTTCCCGGACTGGCAGACGCTTTGCCTTGAAGCCTTCACCCGTTTTATGTACGCCGAGCTTGAGGCCTATACCCAGAAAACCCAGCCCCTTTCTCCGGAGCAGGCCCTTAACGTTTTTATAGAAGACTATCTGCCGGATCGCGCCGATGCCATCTGGGAGCTTTACGGCTCTTTATGGCGGCTGGCGGTGCACAACAAAGCCTATGCCGACCTCGCCCTTGAAATGACGGAAAAGTGGGATGACCTGCTCGCAGGGATCCTTGAAAGAGGGATTGCAGGCGGAGTATTCAGGGAAGCAAACGTCCGGCGGGTAACCAGGCAAATCAGCGCCCTGCTGAACGGCTATTCCGATCAGCTGATCATCGACAGCGCCCCGCTGGCCCGCAGGCAGGCGCTGGACGATATTCAGGCATTCGTGAAGCAGGTATTGTAGACCAGCGATGTCGGATGGCGCTGCCGCTTATCCGACCTACAAAACTTCCAACCATTTCCTTCGTAGGGCGGATAAGCGAATGCGTCCTTACAGCACTTTGGATAAAAACTGCTGCGTCCGGACGTGCTGCGGGCGATTGAGCACCTCGTCGCTGCTGCCCTGTTCGACGATTTTGCCGTCCACCATAAACACCACTTTGTCCGCTACCTCGCGGGCAAAACCTATCTCATGCGTCACCACCACCAGCGTGGTGCCGGAGCGGGCCAGCTTCTTGATGACGTCGAGCACTTCCCCCACCAGCTCAGGATCCAGCGCCGAGGTCGGCTCATCAAACAGCATCACCCGCGGGCGCAGCGCCAGGGCACGGGCGATGGCAATGCGCTGCTGCTGGCCGCCGGACAGATGGCGTGACCAGGCGTCCGCCTTATTGCGCAGGCCGACAACATCCAGCAGCTCGTAGGCCCATTCGATAGCCGCTTTGCGGCTCAGCTGCCCGTGGGCGATGGGGGCCTCAATCAGATTCTCCAGCACCGTGAGATGGGGAAAGAGATTGAAGTTCTGAAACACGTAGCCGACGTTAACCCGCTGGCGGAGGATCTCCTTCTCTTTCAGTTCATAGAGCTTGTCGCCCGCCAGCCGGTAGCCAATGTAGTCGCCGTCTATCTGGATGAACCCCTCATCCACGCGTTCGAGATGATTAATCGCCCGAAGCAAGGTGGATTTCCCCGATCCTGAAGGGCCGAGGATCACCGTCACCGAACCCGGCGGCAGCTCGAGGGAGATGTCGTCCAGCGCTTTATGACGGCCAAAATATTTGCTGACGCCGGTAATGGAAATGTGTCCCGGCTGATTAAGAGCCTGATACATGGGCGGCCTCCTGGGTCTGTAGCGTGGGCTGACGAACGACGGAGCGGGACGCGCTCTGCGGATTAATGGCGGAGCGACGCTCGCTGCGCGCAAGCCAGCGCTCAACAAGATGCTGAATAAGCGACAGGACGCTGGTGATCGCCAGATACCAGACCGCCCCCACCATCAGCAGCGGGATCACTTCCTGAGTACGGTTGTAGATCATCTGGATGGTGTAAAACAGTTCCGGCATCGCCAGCACGTAAACCATCGCGGTCCCCTTAGCGAGGCTGATGATTTCGTTGAAGCCCGAAGGTAAGATCGTGCGCAGCGCCTGGGGCAGGATAATGCGCACGGTGCGCCGCCAGGCGGGCAAGCCGAGCGCCGCAGCCGCTTCATACTGCCCGTGATCGACCCCCAGAAACCCGCCGCGAATAATTTCTGCGGTATAGGCACTCTGCACCAGCGTCAGGCCGACAACCGCCGTCGAGAACTGGCCTAGCACGTTTATCGTCTCAACGCTGCCCCAGCTGATACTGGTGAACGGGATCCCCAGAGTCAGCGTGTCGTACAGGTAGGAAAAGTTATAGAGGATGATCAGCACCACAATCAGAGGCAGCGAGCGGAACAGCCAGATATACCCCCAGGCCAGCGCGTTCAGCAGCCATGACGACGATAGCCGCGCCAGCGCCAGCATGCCGCCTATTATCACGCTCAGCACCGTGCCTATCAGCGTCAGCAGCAGCGTCTGCGCCAGCCCTTCCAGTATCACCGGATCGAAGAACCAGCGGGCAAAGACGCGCCACTCCCAGCGCGGATTAAACGCGACCGACTGAATAACAATCGCCAGCACAAACAGCGCGGCAACGGCCCCGACGATGCGTAACGGATAGCGCGCCGGAACAACTTTAATGGTAGAGGGTGTAGTCATATCGGATCCTCAGGCTGTTTTGCGGCTGTCCAGCGCCAGCGGTTTGCTAAAACGCAGCCGACCGTCGTACGGTTCGACGCTGTACTCTTCGGGATTGCGATGGATATCAAACTGCGGCTCGTAGCCTTGCCCAAGATAGAGCTTCACGGCTTCAGGCTGGCGGAACCCGGTGGTCAGATAAACGCGGCTGTAGCCTGCCAGCAGCGCCCTTCTTTCCAGCTCGCGCACGATGCGGCCTGCCAGCCCCTGCCTGCGTAAACCCGAATGCGTCCAGATGCGCTTCAGCTCGGCGGTATGCTCATCAAACGGCTTGTAGGCACCGGTGGCGATTATCTCCCCGTCGCGCTCCAGCACGATAAACAGCCCCTGCGGAGCGAGATACCACTCCGTCAGCTCCACTTCCGCATCGCGGGAAAAATAGTCGCCGTAGCGCGCCTCATACTCACCGAACAGCCCGCTAATAATGGGCTGCAGCTCCGGCGCCTCCGGCGAGACGTCACGAAATTGTTCTATCATCCTGTTCTCCTTAATCGCCAAGACCGGCGGGATTGATTTCAGACGCCGGGATTTGCTCGACGCTCTCCCCCCAGCGGCTCAGCACCCTGCTGTAATCGCCGTTTTTAATCACGCCGTTCAGCGCGGTTTGCACCGGCTCCACCAGGCCGCCGCCTTTCTTCAGCGTTACCGCGATATGGGCCGCCTTCGGCCAGCCGCCGTCCACGCTGCCCACCAGGCGGGTTTTACCCGTCAGCGCAGCTTTCCACGCGCCAATGACGTTCGGGCCAAAAAAGGCGTCCGCGCGCCCGGACTGCAGCGCCAGCGTCAGGGCGGCGTCATCTTTGGTATACACCGGCGTGAACGACTTCAGCCCCTTCTTCAGGTTCTCTTCGTTCCACGCCAGCAGGATAGATTCCTGATTGGTGCCCGAGCCGACGATAATGCGCAGCCCGGCAATATCTTCCGCTTTCTCAATGGCGCCGATCCGGCTGGAAGATTTGACGTAGAAGCCGAGGGAGTCTTTGCGATAGGTGGCAAAATCAAACTTCTCTTTGCGATCTTTAGTGACGGTAATGTTACTGATCGCCGCGTCGTACTTGCCGGAGGTGACCCCCAGCGGCCAGTCCTCCCAGGACGTGGGCACCACGTTCAGCTCAAGGCCCAGGCTGTCGGCGACCAGACGGGCAATATCCACCTCGCTGCCGAGCAGCGTTTTGTTATCGTCGGCAAATACGGTCAGCGGAGGCGAATTCAGTGCGGCCACCGCCACGGTGAACTTCCCCGGCACGGCAAAGCGATATCCCTTAGGCAGTTCGGCGATAGCCTGTGGATTCCTGGTGGTATTAACCGGCGTTTTGTTGGCCTCAAGGCTTACGCCCGCGCCGTTAATGGTGACTTCCTGTGCCTGTGCGGCATACGAGGACAGCGCCAGAGCGATAGCCAGGATCAGCGTAGATTTCTGCATAGCGGGTTCTCTTATTATTGTTGTTGGCTGTACTGGTTGGCGGGCACGGAAAGCCCCAGGGTTTCGCGCAGCGTCGTCCCCGGATACTCCTTGCGGAACAGCCCTCTGGCCTGAAGCACCGGCACAACCTCATCCACAAAGCGCGGGAAGGTGTCCGGCGTGCCGCCCTGGATAATGAAGCCGTCTGCGCCGTGGCTTTCAAACCAGTGCTGCAGGCCGTCGGCTACCTGCTGCGCCGTGCCGGAGAAGCGCGGGCGCGGTGTGGCTGACTCCAGCGCAACCTGCCGTAAGCTCAGCCTGCGTTCGTGGGCGTTACGTTTGATTTCATCCGTCGTGCTGCGGAAGCTGTTCTGCCCCAGTTCGCCAATATCCGGGAACGGCGCGTCCAGCTCGTACTGGCTGAAATTATGATGTTCGAAGTAGCGCCCAAGGTAGTTCAGCGCGTCCTCAACGGAGACGAGGGCGGCGGTCGTCTGATACTGGTTTTCCACGTCCTGCGCGTCGGAGCCGACAATCACGCTCACGCCCTGGAAGATATGCAGCTCTTCCGCCGTGCGGCCATGCGCCGCGAGCTGGCTTTTCACGTCGCGATAAAAATGTTGCGCCTCTTCCAGCGTTTCGTGGTGGGTGAATATGGCGTCCGCGTGGCGGGCTGCTAATTTCTTTCCGTCTTCGGATGCGCCAGCCTGAAATACGATGGGCCTGGCCTGCGGCGTGCGGCCAATATTCAGCGGGCCAGCCACCTTAAAGAAATCCCCGTGGTGATTAAGCGCATGTAATTTACCGGCATCAAAAAACCTGCCGCTCGCTTTATCACGAATAAAGGCATCTTCTTCCCAGGAATCCCACAGCCCTTTGACGACATCCAGGTATTCATCCGCTATGCGATAACGCAGGGCGTGCTCCGGATGTTTATCTCTAGAGAAGTTTTTAGCCGAGCCTTCCAGCGGGGACGTCACCACGTTCCAGCCCGCGCGGCCCTTGCTCAGATGGTCGAGGCTTGCGAACTGGCGTGCGACGGTGAAGGGCTCGCTGTAGGACGTAGAGAGCGTGCCGACCAACCCTAAATGCGTGGTAATGCTCGCCAGCGCGGATAACAGCGTCAGCGGTTCAAAACGATTAAGAAAATGTGGAATCGATTTTTCATTGATATATAACCCGTCCGCCACGAACAGAAAATCCAGCTTCCCCTCTTCGGCCCTGCGGGCGGTCTCTTTTACAAACTCAAAATTAATACTCGCATCGGCCACGGCGGCGGGATGGCGCCATGCGGACATATTGCCGGACGCGCCGTGTAGTATTGTGCCAAGCCGTAATTGTCTTTCAGCAGACATAACTCATCCTCATGGTCAGACATGATAAAGGTCGTGGGGGTAATTAGTTTTCGATCAGCGCCTGTTCAGCCAGCGAGGCGAAATAGCGCGCGGCTCCTTCTATCAGCGCTTCGTCAGGGTTAAATGCCGGGTGGTGCAGGCCAAATTCGCTGGCGCTGCCGATGCTGACAAACGCGCCGGGTATGGTTTTCAGGTAGACGGCGAAATCCTCCCCGCCCATATGTACGTCCGCCGTTTGCGTGCTGTAGCCGGTGTCCTGCGCCACGCGGGTGGCGAACGCGGCCCATTTTTCATCGTTTACTAACGTTGTCGGCCCGGCATACCACTCCACTTCGATCTGCGCGCCGAACGCGGTGGCGAACCCTTCCGCCAGCTCGCGGATACGCTTCTCCACCTGCCGCTGGATAGGGGGCTGATGCGTGCGCACCGTTCCTTCCAGCTCTACCGACTCCGGCAGCACGTTCCAGGTGTTACCCCCCTGAATCCGCGTCACGCTCACCACAACTGACTCCAGCGTGCTGATATTGCGGCTGGCGATGGATTGCAGGGCCGTGACCAGCTGGCCTGCCAGCAAAATGGCGTCGTTGCCTTCGTGCGGTCGGGCCGCATGTGCGCCTTTGCCCCTCACGCGGATCACAAAGCGATCGACGTTGGCATAAAACGCTCCGCCTCGGGTGGCAAACGTGCCCACCGGCAGGCCGGGTTCGTTATGCATACCAAAAATAGCGCTGACGCCCTCCAGCGCACCGGCTTTGATCACTGCTTTTGCGCCGGTAAAGTTCTCCTCTGCTGGCTGAAAGATGATCCTCACCCTGCCCGGCAGCTGTTTTTCGTGCTCTTTGAGCAGCAGCGCGGCGCCCAGCATTACGCTGCTGTGTACGTCATGCCCGCAGGCGTGCATGACGCCCGGGTTACCGGAGCTGAAATCTACGCCGCTGGATTCTTCGATGGGCAGCGCGTCAATATCCGCCCGCAGCGCGATAACCTTTTCGCCTTTTCCTACCTCCGCCACAACTCCCGTACTTAGCGGATACTGCGGAAGCCGCAGCCCCGCGCCTGCCAGCCAATGACGCAGGCGGGCCGTCGTTTCGACCTCCTGGCCCGAAAGCTCCGGGTGCTGGTGCAGCTCGCGCCGCCAGTTAATAAGCTGCTGTCTGAAGGTCAATGTCACGTCTGTCACCTGTTTCCCCTTATCCGGCTTCATGTACGGCAACAGGTTCTGCATCTGCCGGATACGGCATACCTGCCGCCAGCAGGCGCAGCGAAAGCGTGCGGGCATGCGCTTCGGCAACCGGCGTGTCGATAATAAATTCATCGATAGCGTATTGTTTTTGCAGGGCGGCCAGCCCGGCATGGACCGTTTCAGCGGTGCCCTTCAGCAGCGAGGGTTCACGTCTTACCAGGTTTTTGATCGGGCTTCCGGCCTGGCGTGCAAAAGATTGCGCCTGACCCTCGCTGCCGACCGAGACGCGCTGCCCGTTTTCAAGCTCCACGCCCCAGATTTCCACCTGGCCTGCCAGCTCATCGGCCTCCTGCGCCGTACCGGCGACGATGACCTGCACCGCGACCAGCGTCTCGCGCTGGCTGTGCCTGCGCCAGGTAGTGAGAACCTCATCCAGCAGCGTCCTGTCGCCGTTAAGGTGCGCAGCAAAGACAAAATCCCAGTCCAGCTGGGCGGCCAGCAAGGCGCTTTCACGGCTTGCACCCAACAGAAAGCGGTTTGCTCCCCGCTGCGGAACAGGCGTGGCACGCAGCGCGTTTTCATCGTCATCGGCAGCGGCGGGCAAAGAGAGCCAGTTATCGAGCTGGGCCAGCTGGTCGGCAAAGGTGCCTTTCTCATCCTGATGCAGGCCGGTCTGCAAGGCGCGGGTGGAGAGCGGCAGCCCACCCGGCGCTTTCCCGATGCCAAGGTCGACCCGGCCAGGGGCAATGGAGGCCAGCAGGTTGAAATTTTCTGCGACTTTGTAAGGGCTGTAGTGTTGCAGCATCACCCCGCCGGAGCCGACGCGAATATGGCGCGTCTGCCCGAGGATCCAGGCAATCACCAGCTCCGGCGAAGGGCTGGCCAGCCGGGACGTATTGTGATGCTCGGCGATCCAGAAACGGTGATAACCCCAGTTTTCCGCATGCTGTGCGAGGCTGAGCGTACGCCTTAGCGCCTCCTCAGATGTTTCATTGACGGCAACCGGGCTTTTATCCAGCAGGCTGATTCGATAGGACATATCACGCACTCGATTTACTTAACATGCGTTCATTAATAGAGCGTCGCGCGGCCGCTGAGAAACAATTTATTTACATTTGGATAGTTGGAAAACGGGAAAGGATAACCGGAAAATAAGTGAGGGAATGGGCATTCCCCCGACGTTTACTTTTGCAGAGCGTTCAGATTCTGGTTAATGCGTCCTTCAAAGAACAGGATTTCTTTACGAGGTATGATATCTGCGAACGCATCGGCCACGCGGACAAAAGCTACGGCGATATCTGCCACTTCGTCAATAATGCTCTTCATTGTGTTAGCAGGTATCCCGGCGCTTTCACCTGCTTTTACCATCATCGATCTGGTGATGTTCCTGCCATAGCCCATCACTGCGGTCTGATGCTCGCCGCCCGGACCGTCCTGGAAGGTAAGATCGTAGGCAGGAGAGACTTCCCATTCGTCTTCTGCATTCAGGATGAATGAAAAATTCTTGGCGTGGTCGTCCCTGTTGTTCATCAAAACGTTAAACACCATCCGACGGGCCTGTATCTCTTTTTCAGCTGCGCTCCTTGTTATCAGGCTTGTCGCTTTTAATACCTGGCTGTAGTCGAGGCTGGGCAGACGAAAATCGGCATGCAGCGCCCCGGCCATACTCATTACCGGGATGCGCAGCTCACCCTGCCGGTCGAAACGGTGTACGCCAAAAGCGGCCAGACCATCCGACAGGGGAAAATACTGGCTTTCTGGAAAGGCTATACCTGCTTGTCGCGCCATACGGGCATAGACTTCCTCCATGGCACAGACCCAACTCTCTTCCAGGGCTGAGGGAAATTTTACAAGCCATGCCTCGCTACCGGAAAATGGCGTCGTGCCCATTTCTCCCGAGCCCGGATTGTAATTCACCACAGCCTTGGGTCTGGCCCCGTGCGGGGAACCTCCCAGTCTAACCAGCTCCCGTAAAGCTTCAGAATCCTGTCCGGTAACCTCTTCGCGCACCTGTTGAGCCAGATCCAGCAGGTTATGAATATTGTATTCATCCTGCTGGTTGTCCGGCAGCGACATCAACGGGCGGTAGGTCAGAGCACCCATGGTGTTCTCGCCCAGCAGGGCCAGTCGGTCGAGTACGCTGACCCTTGCCGGTTCCAGCTGGTTACGGCGAAGCAGGCGATCGGTCAGCAAACGTCCCCAGCCGTCCGGCAGTGAATCGGCTACAAATCCAGGCAGCCTGTCCTGGTGCCTTTCGAAGTCGGCATACGTTTCAGTGCTGAGGGGCACCTGTAAGGGAGAAAGCTCAATGCCCCGCTCCAGCGCCTCGGCGGTATACTCAAACAGCCAGTGGCCGCGAACCGTGCCCTCTACCAGGCGGCCAACAATCCACTCTTCCCCCCAGCCACGGTAAACAATCTCAAGACTACGCAGCGGTTGATAGATCATCTGATGGTTACTCCTTAACCTGTTTTTTACTACGGGAGCTGGGCCTGGCACGCAGACGAGAGGGCTGCTGTAATTTCTCTATCTGGGCGATAGTCAGCGGCTGCGGCACAAATAGCGTCTGCAACTCCTTCTCCAGCCGCAGGGCAAACACGACTTTCATAAAGTTTTCCAGCGACCCCAGCCCCTGGTTTTCCAGTTTTTTAAGAGCGGAGACTGAAATTCCGGCATTTTCGGCCAATTTTTTTTGCAGTAGATTTCGCCGAAGACGATGCTCGCGTAGCCGATTGCCGAGCTCGGCAAGTAACTCATTTTCGGTATACAGGATTAGCGCCACCGGTGAACCTTATAGATCAATAGACAGGGATTGGTATTGTTTAGAGTATAGCACGCTGGTGGGTAAGTTAAAAAATAAGAGCTTTATTTAAAGCCCTTAACGCCATTATTTGAAGTTAAGAGACTCAAATAAAGCTCTTAATTTAAAACCCCTCTCCTTGCGGAGAAGGGTTGCGGGGAGCAAATCAGAAGGTTTCCCAGTTCTCATCGGTGGCTGCCGTTTTCACCAGTTTGCGGGGTGCAGCGGAAGCGGCCGGAAGCTTAGGGGTTTTTAGTTCGGCGCCTTCGCCTGCCGCATTGTGGGTGATGCGGAACACGGAAACGGCCTGGGTCAGACGGCTGGCCTGCTCTTCCAGCGCGGCGGCAGCGGCGGCGGACTCTTCCACCAGCGCGGCGTTCTGCTGGGTCACGCGGTCCATTTCGGATACCGCAAGGCCGACCTGGTCGATACCCCGGCTTTGCTCGTCGGAGGCGGAGGCGATTTCGCCCATGATATCGGTCACGCGGGTGACGGCATTCACGATTTCATCCATCGTTTCACCGGCACTTTCTACCAGCGTGGAACCGGTATCCACCTTGCTGACGGAATCCTCAATCAGGCCCTTAATCTCTTTCGCGGCCTGAGCGCTGCGCTGGGCAAGATTACGCACTTCCCCTGCTACCACGGCGAAACCACGCCCCTGCTCGCCTGCGCGGGCAGCTTCAACCGCCGCGTTCAGGGCCAGGATATTGGTCTGGAAGGCAATGCCGTCGATCACGCTGGTAATATCGGCGATCTTCTTGGAGCTGCCGGCGATATCATTCATGGTGCGCACCACGTTATCAACCACTTTTCCGCCGCGCTGGGCCGTTTCCGAGGCGCTCAGAGCAAGCTGGCTCGCCTGGCGTGCGTTTTCGGCGTTCTGCTTAACGGTGGCCGTCAGCTCTTCCATGCTGGCCGCCGTCTCTTCAAGAGAAGCAGCCTGCTCTTCGGTACGGGAAGAGAGATCGTTATTACCAATGGAGATTTCGCTCGCGCCGCTGTAAATGGCGTTGGCGCCGTTACGCACGTCGCTCACCGTGCTGACCAGCTCGGCCTGCATGTTCCGCAGGCTGTCCGCCAGCTGGCCCATCTCGTTGGTGCCTTCCACTTCAATTCTGCGTACCAGATCGCCACCGGCGATATGGCGGATGCTGACGATCAGGCTGGTCAGCGGTGCGATCAGCGTCTTCTGGATGCCCAGCCAGACGATCACAATCACCACCAGCACGGCGAGCAGAATGGCAATCAGCAGCCAGATGGCCAGATTATAGGAGCTGCTGTTGTCCTCTACGGCCAGCTGGTAGAGACGATCGTTCTGTTCGAGATAGCTGACGTACTGCTGCTCGAAGCCGTCCTGATATTTCTGCGTTGGCTGGTCGAAGAACTCGTTTATCTTCCCCGCTCCAAGCAGCTGAATCAGCTCCGCCAGCGCACCGTGGTAGATATCGTAGTTGCGCTTGATTTCAGCGATAGCCTGTTCGCTTTGACGAGGATCGCGCGGCAGGGCTGCATAAGCCGCCCACTGCTCTTCGGCACGCTTCAGGGAGGTGCTGGCGATTTGCATCAGCTCAGGGACGGTAGAGCCGCTGCCGGTGTTGGTGGTATCCATCATGTAGCGGATCCCGGCGCGGTTGAGGGTGTTACGGGTTTGCAGCAGAGCAACCCAGCTGCCGTTCAGCGTGGACTGCTGCTGACGAATGGTTTGCAGGACGGTGAAGTTTTCCTTGTCGTTTTTCAGGGCGTTAAAGAACAGCCCGCCGGAGGTTAATTGCAGAATCCCGAACAATGCCAGCACAATCAGCAGGCTGGTGACAACTTTTATACGATTTAACATGCTTTCCCGATCTCATTCCAAAAGATGCATTGGGTTTCGGCATATTGAAGCAAAACTTTATGCTTAATCGTCTGCTGACTGGTATGACTAGCTGCGTTCGATGTCTTTTGCCGCCCGATCCAGGGTGTCGATAATCTGATAAACCGTCTCCTGGGAGAGGTCGCCCTTGCCGAGACGGGTATTCAGCGCCATTTTAAAGTTGTGGATTGCCCGCTGCATTTCAGGAATGCGGCGGTTATCCCCCAGCACGCCCAGCGACGCCAGGCGCTGAATGACCTGCTCAACTTCCTGCTGTTGCTGTCCGAGAAACGTGCTCCCTTCCTGGGTCAGCGACCAGACTTTCTTGCCTCCTGACTCTGCCGTGGCGCAGATCGCGCCCATCTCTTCAAGCAGCGTCAGGTTTGGATAGATAATGCCCGGGCTGGGGACATATTCCCCTTTCGCCATCGCCTCAATAGTTTTGATTAGCTCATAGCCGTGCGCGCTATTACCGGCAAGGCAGTGCAGGATCAGCAGGCGAATAT
The DNA here is from genome assembly GCF_038405435.1 of Dryocola clanedunensis. Lineage (GTDB taxonomy): Bacteria > Pseudomonadota > Gammaproteobacteria > Enterobacterales > Enterobacteriaceae > Dryocola > Dryocola clanedunensis_A. The sequence continues at coordinate 490,158 of NZ_JBBYHZ010000002.1, forward strand.
CCTGAGCATCAAAGAGCTTTTCACGGCGGTGCCGCGCCTTTCCTTCCGGGCCGCCGTGGCCGTCGTTGTGGATCCGCATTTGCTCTCCCTTATTTACTGTGCCAGTAGGCAACGGCGCGAACGTAATCGCCGTCAAGATTGCGGGAGGTTACCAGCTCGTCGCTCATACGCTTCACGTCGGCGCCTTCACCGGTTATCCAGATGAAGTAATCTTCCGCCGGGATAGCCAGCGTTTTTAGTCGTTCAGCAAGGGAAGCCTCGTTAAGCCATTCCACAGCGGCATGGCTGAATTCGTTCAGATACGGCTGGGTGTCGCCGTGATGGCTGTTCACCAGAACCTGAACGGTCACGTTATCGGGCAGCGACTGCAGGCGGCGGCGCACGGCTGGCAGCCCGCTTTCGTCGCAGACGTAGAGCTGATAAGCATAGTCCGTTGGGATCACCAGCGATCCGCGCGGCCCGCCAATCATCAGCGTGTCGCCTGCTTTGGCCTCCGCTGCCCAGCCGCTGGCCACACCGCCGTCATGAATATAGAAGTCGATGGTCAGCTCACCGGCGGCGGCGTCAAAAGCCAGCGGCGTATAGTCGCGGGAAAGCGGGCGCGGTCCGTCTCCCCAGACGATGCCCTCTTCGGTAATTGCAGGCATCTGCAGCTCACCGTTTTCAGCCGGGAAAAAGACCTTGATATGGTCATCGAAACCGTGGGAGGCAAAACCGCTCAGCTGCTCGCTGGTGAACACAATTCGCCAGAAGCAGCCCGCCACGGCCTGCTTGCTTTTCACCACCAGCTTACGAAACTTAAGCTCATTCTTGACGCGTTTTGGTAATTTTTGTTTGTTCTGTTGAGAAGTCATAGCCTGCTCCGTTGGTTCATTAAGATATATCATAGCTATGTTTTAACACGTCAGGACAGATCCTGTCTTTGACAATATGCGGCACTAATTCCGGCGACGTTACAGGGCGATGCAAGCCAGGCCCGCAATGCGCTACCCCGATCGCAAATTGACAAACCCATACGATTCTACGCTTCCCTTTGGCTCCGTCTCGCCTCTACACTGGCGCTGGCAGCTAAGACTTATGCCCGGTAATACTCCATCCACCGACAAACGTCCCAGGGAGGTCAGATATGTTTCCAGAATATCGCGAGCTTATCACCGAGTTAAAATCCGCCAATCCACGCTTCCTCAGCCTGTTCGACAAACACAATAAGCTAGATGATGAAATCCTGCGCAGGGAGGGCCCGCAGGGTAACGGCTACTGCGAGAAGGTCATGCAGTTGAAAAAAGAGAAGCTGCGGCTCAAAGACGAGCTCTATCAGATGCTAAAACAAGCCAGCCGGTAGTTTCTCCTCGGGAAGGGGCTGCCCCCCTTCCTTATCCATTTTCAGACAAAACTGTTTTTATTGATGTTTATTAGTCGCTTGGAGGAAATAACGAGGGTGATTTCCTTATTTAGGAATTTGAAGATATAGAAATGATGCGAACTGATGGTTACTATACGTACGCCAGATTAGTGCCGGTCCCATGAATATATTCTCTTTGGGCACGGCTTTTATCTTTAAATTTCTTATTCCGCTATCTCTTATTGAATAAGATGATGTGCATGTAAGCAGAGTGTTAATGGTGCTGAAGTTTTTTCTTAAACTCGTTTTATTAGCGGCCTTTATTATTTCGCCGTTTTTTGCTCCCCATGCCTCCATGGCGCATATGAGCGAGCAGCAGTCCCAGAGCGGCCAGCTGGCGCAGGCTAGCCATTTCCAGCAGGCAAGGTAACCGCCGGAAGATGGGGCAGCCCGCAATACAGGCTGCCCATTCCTGAGCACGCTGCCAGCTATTAACCGGCGGTGCGTTTCCGGGACTTCGTATTTTATTGTATCAGCGTGAAAGAAATAACGTACAGCTCGTTCAGCCCAGGATATATTTCGCCAATCACCTGCTTTAACTGCGGCAGCGTCATATTTTCCTGGCGGGCATGTTCATCGGTCAGCTCATCCAGTTTTACCGGCAGCACGCTTTTTACCTCAATTGTGCAAAAGTAAACGTTATCCTCGTAGCGCCCTACCCGAAGCCGCTGTCCCGACTGAAAGTGGGATTCAGCCTCATCGCGCAGGGTGATGGTCTTTCGTCCGGCGACAATGTCGGCTTCGAAACGCGCAAAGAAGGTAATATCGTTGTTCATGACGGGCATCCTGAAGAATCTGAAGCAAGACGCCCATCATACCTTTGCTCAGACAAACGCTGCCAGCGGATCTGCGGTTTCAAACGCAATCTTGCGATCCGCCTTCGGCGGGTATATAAGCTCGCTGGTGATCGAAAGCTTAAGCTTCTTCGCTTCCGCACGCGTCAGCTTCACTTCCTGCTCCCACCCTTCGGTATAGACCGCACCCCAGCCGCCCAGATCCAGACAGGTCACGTAGTTTACCTGGCGATAGGTCAGCGGTTCGACGCCCAGCAGAGAAGCCGCGGCGTTATGCCCGACAAAGCGGCCCAGCATGATCGCATGCTGGCAGGTCATCAGCGCCACGTTGCCCTTATCGTCCGTTGCCGCACGGGCAACGTCCCCGGTGGCGAAAATTGCGTCATAGCCCGGAACCTGGAGGAATTCGTTAACGTGCAGGCGGCCCTGAGCGTCACGTTCCGCGGAGATTTGCTGCGTCAGCTCGTTAGCCTGTACGCCCACCGTCCAGATGACCGTATTTGACTCAATGACTTCGCCGTCCGCCAGCACAATACCCTGCCCGTTCACTTCCGCAATCTCCGCGCCCAGACGCCACTCAACGCCCAGCTCGTCGCTGGCTTCACGAATCACTTCGCGCAGCTCTTCGCTCCAGCGGCCGCCAATCACATTTCCACGCTCAATGACAATCACGCGCGGCGTACTGCCTTCACCCAGAATCTGGCGCAGACGGTGCGGCAGCTCGGTGGCAACCTCAATCCCAGTAAAGCCGCCGCCGCAGACGATGACGGTATTACGCGCCCCGGTCTCAGGCTGCTCGCCGAGCTGGCTGATATGTTGTTCAAGACGCAGCGCGCTCTCAAGCTGATCGAGATCGAAGGCGTGCTTTGCAGCCCCTTTTACTAAATCGCGGCGAAGGTGGCTGCCGGTTGCCAGCACCAGGCGATCGTAATGTTCAGGCGTGCTTTCGTTTTTAGCGTTGCGGTACCAGACGCATTGACCTTCGGCATCGATGCGCTGAGCCTCACCCTGCACAAACTTCACGCCGGTGGCCTCAAACAGCGGCAGCAGCGGAGAAACCAGGGTTTCCACCTTCTCTTCATAGAAGCGTGGGCGAACGCGCAGCTCCGGCTGGGGAGCAAGCACCACAATTTCGATATCGCTGCGCTCGTGCATCGCCGCTAAACGAGCGGCGCTGAGCGCGGCCCACATGCCTGCGAAACCGGCGCCGAGAATAAGGATCTTTTGTTTCATTGGATCTTCCTTTACGAAATGAAGCCGACTCCGGCTGGTGACTACGACTATACTTGTCGCAGTTGACTCCGACAAGTTCTTTCGTAGTTAATTTTTATCTCGCTTCAGACATGCCTTTTCATTGCATGCGGGAGAAGATATGCCTACATTACTCGGATTGATCACGGTGGGGGTTTTATGGCTTTTTACAGCGCGGGCGTGGAATACGGCATTCACAGCCTGGTGTGTATGGTGGACAGCAAAGGGAACGGCGTGGAGATGAGCGTGCGTGAAATCGCTGAGCTTCAGGGCGTGCCCTACGACTATCTCGCCAAAATCTTCACCAAACTTTCAAAGGCCGGGCTGGTCGTCAGCAGCGAAGGCAAAGGCGGCGGTTTTACCCTGGCTCGTCTGCCGGAGCAGATAAGCGTGCTGGACATCGTGGGGGCGATAGACGGCCCTAAAGCGATCTTCGACTGCAAAGAAATCCGCCAGCGCATGGCGGTCTTTGATGAGTCCCCGCCCGCCTGGGCCTGTGAGGGTATCTGCGGTATCCGCGCTGTGATGAACACCGCCCAGCAGCGGATGGAAGAAGCCCTGTCGCAGCACACGATTCTGGATCTGGCCCGCCGCGTCTACCGCAAAGCGCCGGATGAGTTTGTGGTAGAGGTGCAGGAGTGGATCCGGGATAAGCGCAGCCAGTGACCTTTTAGTTAAGTAGCGCTTAAATGGATTTAATAATTAATAGTAGCTTAATCAGATAAAGGATAAATAATCTGCTGCTTATTTACCCTGCCACATCGATATGTCATATCTGGCTATATTCATGTACAAAATGGCCTTCTCTGCGCACCAATAATATTCTTCCGGGCGGAATAAAGGCCACTTTTTTGCTACGGATTTCGTCGTTGATGACGGTTGCTCATCGTCAGCGGAAATATTGATTCATCAAAATCGTTGCGCCGTCATCAATAGATTTCAGAATCGCTTTTACGCAGCGATTGACATCTTTTCCCGCCAGTCCTTCCAGTAAATCATCATAATTATGGTGCCCCTGCGCCGTCTCTTCCGACTGCGGGTACAAATAGTTAAAACATGGGCCAATGCGCACCCAGAGCTGCTCGATGAGAACCGACAGCGTCGGCATCTGCGCATACTCGTAGAGCTGAAAACGGAACGTGCGGTTGGCCTGTAACGCCTGTTCTACGCTGGACGAAAGTTTTGCCGTCCGGAAATGATCGTAGAGCTGGTGCAGCCTCTCAAGCTTATCTGCATCCATTAAGCGCACGGCTTCCGTCACCGCCATAACTTCCAGGCTCTTACGGATGGTGGTAATTTCCTGATAGCGGCTCAACGAGATCTCCGGCACAAGAAACGCCTGCGCCGGGGTAGCGTCCAGCGCACCGGAAGAGACCAGACGTAATAATGCTTCCCTGACGGGAGTAATACTGGTGCCCAGCTGCTCAGCAATATCTTTGGTCACAAGCCGGGCGCCGGGCTTCAGTGCCCCGACAATAAGCGCACTTTTTAACCGGGCTTCTACCTGCAGAGTTAAACTCATTCTTTGCGCTTTTTCCAAATCGAACATGTTTATTTCCTATAGCAAAAAAACTATTTTGTATTTGTTTTTGCGAAACTGGTTTGTCATAAAGGGCAACTCTAAGATACAGGATGATTTTGCCCTTATCATTTTAATAATCAGCACGATTTTTATGTTAACTTTCCATCAGTTTATAAACGCCAATAACGTACAGGATTGACTATAAATGAATCGATCGGGCCTGAAATTTACCACGCTGGCTGTCCTTTTAGCTTTATCCTCTTCGGTTAGTTATGCAAGTGAACTCACTATTGCCCAGCCTGCCTCCGCCACGGCTATGGATCCGGGCTTTCTGAAAGAGGCGGCCACGCTGGTCGATAACATCTTCGATACGTTGATCCTGCGCGACAGCGCGATGCAGCTCCAGCCGGGCCTTGCCACCTCCTGGAAAGCGCTCGATGACACCACCTGGCAGTTCGACCTCCGCAAGGGCGTAAACTTCACCAACGGCGAGCCGGTTAACGCGGCGGCGGTGAAGTTCTCCATCGACCGTATTCTCGATCCGGCGAACCACGCGCCGACCATATCTTATATCCGAACCATTAAATCTGTTGAAGTATCTGGCGACTATCAGGTACGTATCCACACGGATGGCCCGGACCCGCTTTTGCCCACCCGCATGAGTCGCTACCCGACATACATCGTCCCGCCTGTCTATCTAAGTAAAGTCGGTGCTGCGGAATTTGCACGAAAACCTGTCGGCAGCGGCGCATATACATTAAAAGAATTTATACCAGATGAGCGGGTTGTGATGCAGGCCAACCCGGATTACTGGCGCGGCAAACCGGCAATCGACACCGTCACCTGGCGCCCCATTCCCGAAGCCACGGCCCGTATTACCGCCCTGCTGACCGGTGAAGTCCAGCTGGTTGACAGCGTGCCGGCCGACCTGGTTACCGCGCTGAAAAACAAGCCCGGCATCCACCTGGAGCAGGTCAAAGGCGGCGGCCTGACGATTTATCTGGGCCTGAAAAATGATGAAAAACCGCTGAATGACGTGCGCGTACGGCAGGCGCTCTCTTTAGCGCTGAACCGTCAGGCCTATACCAGCCAGCTGCTGCACGGATTTGGTACGCCAACCGGTACCATGGCGGGGGCAAAAGATTTCGGCTATCTGAACGTTCCGGCCCCGGCGCAGGACGTCGCCAAAGCCAAAGCGCTGCTGAAGGAAGCCGGTTACCCGGACGGATTTACTCTTAAATTCCAGGCTCCCCGCCGCTATATCGCCAGCGCCGAAGTGGGCCAGGCGATCGTACAGGATCTGGCGGCAATCGGCGTGAAGGCCCAGCTCGAAGTGCCTGAATGGTCGGTTTACACCCAGCAGGTGGCATCAGGCAAGCAGGCAGATATGTACATGCTGGCGTGGGGATCAACACAGACGCTGGACGCCGACGCCGCGCTGTATCCTATTCTCCATTCCGGTGAACCGTACTCTACGGTCAGCTCACCCGAGCTGGATAAGCTTCTTAACGCCAGCCGCAGCACCGTAGACAGCAAAAAGCGCGAACAGCTGCTGCAGCAAATCCAGCAGGAAGTAGCGAAAGAGCAGCCGCTGATCCCGCTGTACCGTGAGGATTCGCTTTACGCAAACGGCGACAGCGTGACGTTTAAAGGCCGTGCCGACGCGCGTATTCCGCTGTTTGACCTGAGAGTGAAATGATCTTCCCGACTAAATCGCTGACCCGCCGTCCCCGGAAGCGCTTTTCCGGCGACGGTATCGTTGGAGGGGCACTGCTGGCGATAGTCATACTCGCCGCGCTGATTTCCCCCTGGCTGCCCCTTCCCGACCCGTTAACCAACAGCCTGGCGGAGATGTTCCAGCCGCCGGGTACTGCTACGGCTGGCGCGACTCACTGGCTGGGGACCGACCAGCTGGGGCGGGATCTGCTTTCCCGCATTCTCTCCGGCACAAGGCTGTCGCTGATGGTTGTCCTGCTGGCAGCGGCGATTGCCGCCGTCATCGGGACGCTGCTGGGGATGGTCGCCGGCTACGTTGGCGGCTGGGTGGATGCCACCATCATGCGCCTGATGGATATTCAGCTCGCCGTGCCGTTTATTCTGCTGATTCTGCTGGTGATGGCGCTGTTTGGCACCACGCTTGAAAACATCATAATTATCATGGGCGTCACAAGCTGGGCGATTTACGCCCGCGTCGCGCGCGCCAAAACGCTGGAAATTCGTGAGCTGGAATATATCGAGGCCGTTCGCGGCATGGGGTTTTCCACCCCGCGGATTCTGCTGCGCCACGTCCTTCCCAACCTGGCCACGCCGCTTATCGTCCTGCTGACGCTCGATATCCCCCGGCTGATTGTTCTGGAAGCCTCAATTGGCTTTCTGGGCATGGGCATTCAGCCGCCAACGCCAACCCTCGGCAACCTGATCGGCGAGGGCCGCTCGTACATGCTGCTGGCCCAGTGGCTGGTGCTTTACCCCGGGCTGGTGATCGCCGCGCTGGTTATCGGCTGCAACCTGCTTGGCGACAGCCTGCTGCGCAAAACCCACACGAGGCTCGACTGATATGCTGCGCTATATTCTCTCGCGCCTCGGGCAGTCCGTGCTGGTCATGTTCGGCGTCTCTTTGCTGATTTTTTATAGCCTGCACCTCACCGGCGACCCGGCTGCGGTCATGATGCCGCCCGGCTCGAGCCAGGCAGAGATTGACCACTTCCGCCAGGCGATGGGCTTCGACAGGCCGCTGCTGTGGCAGTATGGCCACTACCTGAATGCGGTTCTGCACGGCGACCTTGGCCAGTCACTGCGTTACGACCAGCCGGTTACGGAGCTCATCGCCCAGCGCGTACCGGCTACCCTGCTGCTGGCCGTGACTGCGCTGGCATGGAGCACGATTGTTGGCCTGTTGCTCGGGCTGGTCAGCGCCATCTGGCGCAACAGCTTCTGGGATCTGCTGGCGCGTTTGCTTGCCTTCAGCGGCCAGGCGATACCGGTGTTCTGGCTCGGTCTGCTGATGATTTTACTCTTCAGCCTGCAGCTGCGCTGGCTGCCTTCCAGCGGCTACGGCAGCGCCAGCCAGCTGATCATGCCTGCCGTCAGCCTCGGCGCTTATTATATGAGCGCAATTGCCCGCCTGGTCCGCGCAAGCCTGATTGATGTGCTACACCTGGATTATATCCGCACCGCACAGGCCAGGGGGCTGAGCCAGTGGCGCATCCTGATCCGCCACGGACTGCGCAACGCGCTGATACCGGTAGTAACCGTACAGGGCATGTATTTCGCCTCGCTGCTGGGCGGCGCGCTGGTCACCGAAATTATTTTTGCCTGGCCGGGCATCGGACGTCTGGCGGTGCAGGCCATTCAGAATCGCGACTTCCCGCTGGTGCAGGCGATCGTCCTGCTGGCAGCGCTGGTTTTTGTAATGGTTAACTTACTGATTGATTTGCTGTATGTCGTGCTGAACCCGAGGATCAGGTTATGACTCAACTTGACGCTACGCTTGCCCTGCTCCGGCAGCTCACGCCTTTTGAGAGCGTGGCGGGCAATCTGCCCCAACAACAAACCCTGGCTGAGTGGCTGGAAGAGTGGCTGGTCCACGAAGTGGATGCGCGGGTGATTTACCCGGTGCAGCTGCAGCTGGGGGAAGATGCCCCGCCGCTGGTTCATGTCCGCATTGATATCGGCGCGCCCGAAACCGTCGTGCTGTACAACATGTATGATGTCATGCCCGCCACCTCTGAAGGCTGGGACGCCGATCCCTTCGTCGGTGATATTGCACACTGGCCGGATAAGGGCGATGTGTTTATCGCCCGTGGCGCAGAGAATAACAAAGGCCCGCTGGCCGGCATGCTCATGGTCGTCCGGGATCTTTACCATTCAGGCCATCTGCATACCAACATAGAAATCCTGCTTGAGGGCGAAGAAGAGACCGGCAGCGGCCATCTGCGTCGCTATCTTGCCCGTACGCCGTGCCCTGTCGACCCTGCTGCGGCGGTGCTGTTCCCTTCCCTTTGTGAATACGGCGGCGGCGCCCCGCGTCTTTACCTGGGCTTTACCGGCATGAGCGCGGGAAGGCTGAGCGTCAAAGGCGGAAGCTGGGGCGGGCCAACGGCGGCGATTCATGCCAGCAATGCGGCGTGGATCGCAAACCCCGTCTGGCGGCTGGTGCAGGCTCTTGGCACTATTGCCCCCGCTCAGGCCAACGGCGTGCTGCAAACCCAGTCGCTGGATGAAGAGGCAGGCCAGCTGCTGGACGAGCTGGCCCAGACGTTTAACCTGCAGGATGAGCTGCGCTTCAGGCGCAGCGAAAAGCTGGTGGTGGCGGGCGATACGTACAGCAGCCTCGCCTGGCTTCTTGGCAGCGCCGTGCTGAACATCTCTGACATCAGCAGCAGCCCGCAGGGGGGACGCGGGGTGATCCCCTGGCAGGCCAGCGCTGAATTTGCGCTGCGTACCCCGCCCGGCATTGACGCCGGGGCCCTGCTTAACCGTATTCGTCATCAGCTGCAAAATCCGGCGCTGGAAGGCGTTGAGCTGTTGCTGGACGACAGCTATCCCGGACACCGCTTCAGCCTGCACGACGCCGGGGTGCTGGAGCTGATGACCAGCTACCACCAGCAGCAGGCCCGACCGCAAATCTGGCCCTGGGCACCCGGCTGCGCCCCCGCCTACGCCTTTGCCCCCGTCGCCCCCGCCTTCCTGATTGGCGGGCTTGGCGAAGGCGGCAACGCCCACGGCATCAACGAATTCGTGACGCTGCGAGGATTAGCGCGGTATCAGCAGTCAATTCGCGACTGGCTTCTGGCTTTTTAAAGGGAAATATCATGTCCGCACTGCGCTACTTAACGTGTTCCCAGGTTGCCGCACTGGGGGGGAACGATCCGCTCAGCGCATTTGATGACGTTATCGAGACCGTAAAGCTGCTGCACAGCGGCGAGGCCAGCATGCCCGCTGAAACGCATGTGGATCTCACCTCGCCGCAGGGAAAGGTTTATTCCCTGCCTGCAACAGTCGGGGGGCGCTTTAACGCGGCCGGAGTGAAGTGGACGGCCCACAGGCCGCTGGCAAGGGACGGCTATCCGATGGCGATGGCCATGACGCTGTTAAACCGGGCGGACAGCGGCCTGCCCGTAGCGATAATGCAAAGCGGATCCCTGACGGCTACCCGCACAGCGGCAGTCTCCGCTCTGGCGTTACGCTATGCCAGCCCGCAGCCGCCGCGGCGTATTTTATTGCTGGGAGCAGGCGTGCAGGCAGCAGCTCATCTGAAGATGCTTACGGCCCAGTTCCCGGAGCTTGAAAAAGTTTACTGCTGGAACCGCACGCCCTCACATCTTGAGGCCATGCTCGAGCGGGCCGAAACGCTGCCCTGGCAAACAGAGAAGCTAACCAGCATCGAACATGCCCTCGCCCAGCCCTGGGATGCACTTATCACCTGCACCAGCGCCAGCCAGCCGTTCATCGGCCAGCAGTTTATCCAGCCGGGGCGAATGGTGATGCAGATTGGCTACCATGAAGTGAGCTTTGAGGCGATTGCCCGCGCAGACAAAGTGGTGGTGGACGGCTGGGGAGATTATTGCAACACCAGCGCCAAAAGCCTGTTCCAGATGTACCGGGCGGGTGAGTTCGTGAAGGATCGCGTGGCGGCAGATTTAGCTGACCTGGTGGTAGGCAACTGGCGCGCCAGCCCGACGGACAGCGTCTATTTTTCTTCGTTTGGGCTGAACGTGTTTGATATCGCCCTTGCCGCCCGCGTGGCGCAGGAGGCAGAGCGACAGGACGTCGGTACTGCGTTACCGCTGGAGTTCGCTCTTTCGTAGCAGCAGCGCCTGTCTGATATCGGGCGCCGCAGCCAGAAGCTGGCGGGTATACTCGTGGTCCGGACTTTCCAGAAGCCGTGCCGTGTCACCCGTCTCGACTACCTTACCCCGGTACAGCACCACCACGCGGTCACAGACCTGGCGCACGGCGCCCAGATCGTGGCTGATAAACAGCACGGTTAAACCGAGCTTGTGACGCAGGGCTGCAAGCAGCGCCAGAATTTGCCCGCGCACGGAGAGATCCAGCGCCGAAACCGCTTCGTCTGCCACCAGTAAATCCGGCTCCAGCGCTAACGCCCGGGCGATAGCGATACGCTGACGCTGGCCGCCGGAAAACGCCGCGGGCATGCGTGTCGCGAAGGCTGCATCAAGGCCAACCAGCTCAAGCAGCTCCGCTACACGCGCCGGAATTTGCGAAGCAGGCCGCAGTTTATGCACCCGCAGCGGTTCGGCGATCTGCTCGCCGACGGTCATTTTCGGATCGAGACTGGCGTAGGGATCCTGAAAGATAATTTGCGCCCTGCGCCGCATTTGCTGCAGCTCGCGCGAACTCGCACGCGATAAATTTAGCCCGTCGAACATCACCGTGCCGCTGTCCACTGCAAGCATACCGGTCGCCGTGCGGCCCAGCGTGGTTTTACCGGAACCCGACTCCCCAATAAGGCCGACGATTTCCCCCCGGCCAATGTCCAGCGTGGTTGAATGAAGCACCGCAGCCCGCTTTGGGGCAGCAAACGGCAGCGGTGAAGTGACAGGGTAACTTTTAGTGACCTGCGCCAGGTGAACCAGCGGCGTGCTGGCACGGCTGCTCCTGTCGAGCGGCATAATTACGGCTTCAGAGGCGGCGATTAGCCTGCGGGTATAATCCGCCTGCGGGCTGCCCAGCAAAACCGGCACCTCTCCCTGCTCAATAATGTTGCCCTGGTGCATGACGTACGCACGGTCTGCGTAGCGCGCCACCACGCTAAGGTCGTGGGTGATAAATAACACGCCCATTCCCATATCGCGCTGAAGCTCCTGCAGAAGCGCCAGAATCTGCGCCTGAATTGTTACGTCCAGCGCGGTCGTTGGCTCGTCGGCGATCAGCAGCGAGGGCTGGCAGCAGATGGCGCTGGCAATCATTACCCTCTGGCGCATCCCGCCGGACAGCTGGTGGATATACTGCTTTGCACGCGCGGCAGGATCGACAATGCCCACCCGGTCCAGCAAAACCACCGCCTCACGGTGGGCCTGCTTCCAGCCCATATTCCGGTGGCGAACCAGCACTTCGGCAATTTGCTCGCCCACCTTCAGCACCGGATTCATGCTGCTCATCGGCTCCTGAAAAATCATCCCGATTTGCCTGCCGCGCAGGCCTTTTACAAAGGGTTTTCCAGGGGTTGCCACAACATCGTCGTTAAAACAAACCTCTCCGCCCGTTTGCCGGACACCCTCAGGCAGCAGGCCCATTACCGCGAGCGAACTCAGGGTTTTACCCGACCCTGACTCACCGACCAGCGCAACGATTTCGCCCTTTTCAACGGCAAACGAAATGCCCTTTACCAGCGGAGAGTCATCGGACGTTGAAATCGCCAGTGAATTAACGGTTAGCAGAGATGGCTGGCCAGACATAAGCTTCCTGAGGCAGAGAAAACAAGGAGTTCCGAGACTATAAGATCGCGCCGTGGGGAACAAGATGAAATGCTGTTACCTTATTCATTTGTTTTATCGATAGATCGCTACTTATACTTTGCCTGTTTATCACCAGAATGAATCCGCCATGACAGCCAAAGCCCTGAACCGCACACTGAGTCTCTCCGGTGGGATGATCCTGCTGGTGCTGGCCGCGCTTGCCATCATCACCGCCTACCAACACTGGAGCGCCTTTATTCAGTGGTGCCTGAGCGTGCAGATCACCCTGCATCGCTACCTTGTGCTCTATCTGTTGCAGATTAATAACGCCCAGTACAGCGGCGGCATCTGGCTGCTGACCGGCAGCTTTATCTATGGCGTGCTGCATGCCATAGGGCCGGGACATGGAAAATTTATCGTCACCACCTACCTGAGCACCAACAATGAAACGCCTTTCGTCAGCCGTGCGGTGCCGTTTTTAGGCAGCCTGATGCAGGGCCTCACCGCCATTGCCTTTGTTTTTATCCTGTCGGTGTTGCTCAATCTTTCAGGCGGGGATTTAAGCCAGAGCCGCTGGTACGTTGAGAAGCTAAGCGCACTGCTGATCGGTGCGTTCGGGATGTTTATTATCTGGCGTGCGGTTCGCGGCTATCGGCCAGCGAAAATGCAGATAAAAAGCCTGGTGCCTGCCGGTCAGTCAGGCCATCAGCATGATGACCAGTGCGGCTGCGGGCACAACCATGGCGTGGGCTACTGCGGACGGGACGGCAGCTGGATGACGCATCTGGGGGTGATCGTGGCCATCGGCGCAAGACCGTGCAGCGGCGCAATCATGATCCTGCTTTTCTCAAACGCGCTGGGATTTATCACCTGGGGAATAATGGCGGTGATGACGATGGCGCTGGGGACAGCGCTGTCCATCATGACGCTCTCGGTAGCGGTAACTTGGGCGCGTGACGGCATCGGTAAACTCTACCTGACCCGCTCACCGCGGCATCTTCGCATGCTGACGCTGGCCCTGAAGGTCGTCGGCGGGATTTTACTTATTCTCTTCGCCTGCGTGCTGTTTCTGACGGTGATACCGGTGAGCGCTAACGGGGATTATATCGCTGCGGGCTGCTGAATAAAAAAGGCCGGTCATCAAGACCGGCCTTTAGCGTTTCAACTGAAGTTACTTTGTATGAGTCCGTTTCAAACTATTAGTTACCTCCGTTCCGCCGTTACTGACCCCAACATACTCCTTCCCGTAACCCAGAAACAAAACCTGACTCACACTTTTGGCCTGGCGTATTTTTGAGGTTTATCAGAACAGCGAGAACATCAGCGCAACCGGAAAACTCATCGGCCAGGTCGCCCCAACCAGCACGGAACTTAACAATTTGATTCTTTTAGATTCGTGAGACAAAAACCAGGTAATCACCGCAGAGATGCCCGACATTACAGCGTAAAAAACCAACATATGTTGATAAAGCGTCATTCTAATTTTTAATAATTGATAAAGAAATTTGGCAAATTATGCTCTTTTTGTATGACGCAGATCAAGTTTTTGAGATCGCCGGATGACGCTCCGCCTGGTTAAGGCGGAAATACGCAGCAGCATCCCCCCGCTATCTAATGCTTTATCATCACGTGCCGGACAACCGTGTAATCCTCCAGCCCGAACAGCGACATATCCTTGCCGTAGCCCGACAGCTTCTGCCCGCCGTGCGGCATTTCGCTGACCAGCATAAAGTGCGTGTTAACCCAGGTGCAGCCGTACTGTAACCGGGCGCTCATCCGGTGCGCGCGGCCTACATCCTGCGTCCAGACGGACGATGCCAGCCCGTAGTCGGAGTCGTTCGCCCAGCCCAGCACTTCCGCTTCATCGCTGAACGACGTCACGCTCACCACCGGGCCAAAGACCTCTTTCTGCACGATGTCATCTTCCTGCTTCGCCCCGGCGAGCAGCGTTGGCTGGAAGTAGTATCCCGGGCCATCGACCTTCGAGCCACCGGTGACCACCTTCACATGCGGCAAAGCTTTCGCGGCCTCGACGGCTTTGCTCACCCTTTCAAGGTGCGCCTGTGAGCTGAGCGGCCCCAGCTCGGTGGATTCGTCATCCGGTGAGCCATACTTCAGACTGGCAACCGCCTCCCCAAGCTTTTCGACCAGCCTGTCGTAAATGCCCTTTTGCGCGTAAATGCGGCATGCGGCGGTGCAGTCCTGCCCTGCATTGTAGTAGCCAAAGGTACGGACACCTTCCACCACGGCATCCAGATCCGCGTCGTCAAAGACAATCACCGGCGCTTTGCCGCCCAGTTCCATGTGGGTGCGCTTAATTGAAGGCGCAGTATGGCTGATGATGTGCTCCCCCGTCGCGATAGAGCCTGTCAGCGATACCATCCTGACTTTATTGTGGCCGGTCAGCGCGTCTCCCACCGTTTGCCCACGCCCAAAAAGCACGTTCAGCACGCCAGCCGGGAACACCTCTTTTGCCAGCTCTGCAAGTTTAAACGCGGTCAGAGGCGTGATTTCCGAAGGCTTGATGACGACGCAGTTCCCCGCCGCCAGCGCCGGGGCCAGCTTCCAGGCCGCCATCATCAGGGGATAGTTCCACGGCGCAATCGACGCCACCACGCCCACCGGGTCGCGGCGGATCATGGAGGTGTGCCCGCTGAGGTACTCCCCGGCGGCCAGGCCATTCAGGCAGCGGCTCGCACCGGCGAAGAAGCGGAAAACATCCACCACGGCAGGAATCTCATCATTCAGTACGCAGTGGTAAGGCTTACCGCAGTTCTGCGATTCAAGGCGGGCGAAAGCCTCAGCGTTTTGTTCAATAACATCCGCCAGCTTCAGCAGATGCTCCGCTCGTTCTTTAGGGGTTGTCTGGCCCCACGACGTAAACGCCGCGTCTGCCGCCGTCACCGCCTCATTAACCTGCTCAACCGTCGCTTCGGCTATCTCCAGCAGCACTTTTCCGGTGGCTGGATTATAAACCGGCAGCTTCTCGCCCAGCCCATCCACTAACTGACCGCCTATCAACAGCTGGCTTTGCATAGTGATACCCCTGAAGTTATTCCCCATCCAAAAACAATAGCCTGAGCCAATATATCCTGTATGTACCAGGTGAAAAATTTCGTCAGCCTGTGATAGAGCGCGCAGTAAACCCGCACGCAGGATCGCAGGCGCGGGTTAACATAAACCGGTGTTTTTAAAGTGTAGACAGCGGGTCACCGCTGCGCTTCCGGGCAGCCCGCTTATTGCTAATTATCAAAATTTCATATGGATGGAGGTGGTGAATGCAGGTTGCGCATATTGCACTGTGGACCAACGATCTTGACCGGGCGGCGGCCTTCTGGCGCGAGCATTTCAGTGCTTCCGTCGGTGAGGCATACCACTCGAAGCGACGCGAGGGCTTTATTTCACATTTTGTGACGCTGGAAAGCGGCCCGGCGCTGGAGCTGATGACGCTGCCGGGACTTGTGGATAAGCCGCCCCGCGAGGATAACCGCACCGGCTGGGCGCACATTGCGGTGAGTCTGGGAACCGTCGAGGCAGTAGATAAGATGGTCAGCGCGCTGGAGCCTGACGGCGCAGTGGTTCACGCCGCCCGCTGGACCGGGGATGGCTTCTACGAAGCGGTTATTGCCGACCCGGACGGTAATCTGATTGAGATTACCTCCTGACTGCTGGCGGATGACGCAGGCTTATCCGCCCTACAGGCGACCTAACCGTAGGGCGGACAAGTTTTAGCATCTGGTAGAAGTTTTCATGTGCGCCGAGGCTTAACAAGTAAAGCTCCAGGCGCGCATCAACCCAGCTGTATCCCAGCAGCGCGAGCTGGTTGTTCAGATGAAATTTATGGACGCGCAGGTAGGCAAGATCGCCTTTTTTGCGCTCACCTATGTCCGGGTGAGCGATGACTTTCTCAATTTCATCTTCAACCTGCGTCAGCAGCGGGGAAGGCAACTTTGCCAGCGCCTTGCCGAAGCGGGCCGTTTCATAGACTGTCAGGGGTTTGCTTTTTCGTTCTGCGGACATATTTCTGCACTCTGCCATTTTCCATTTCGCTTTGTGCCAGCATCGTCTCTTTAATAAAGCTGAACGGAAGATCCGGGTTATCCTCAACGATTTGCCCAATCTTCGCCCAGTATTCGATCTGCTTCGGCACGCTTCGGCTGCAGGCGTCGGCGTGAATTTTGACATCCGCTACAAACTGGTCATCTAACCGTATGCTAATAGCCATGTTCATGCTCCATCACCTCCTTGTGACCTTCAGTTATAAAGAGTAAAGCGCAATAAATCGCTACGCGCGACAAAATGTCGCACAAGTGCGAGGCGTCTTCCAGAATTAAATTTCGCCGCTGTGATTCAGCTCTTTTTTATCCGATAAACCACGTGCCGCCGCAGCGGATGGCCTGCTTCAAGCGCCGGATGATCGAACTCCTCGCCGCGCACCATGCCGATTTTTTCCATCACGCGCTGTGAAGGGGTATTAACCAGAGCCGTGAAGGAGACTATTTCTGACATCCCGTACTGTTCAAAGCCAATCTCGAGGGCTTTGCGTGCGGCTTCAGGCGCATAGCCTTTACCCCAGAACGGGCTATCCAGCCGCCAGCCGATTTCGATACAGGGGGAAAATGGCAGCGGATAAGACGGCACGTTAAGCCCGACAAAGCCCATAAACGCCCCGCTGCTCTTTTCCTCTATGGCCCAGAGGCCCCAGCCGTTGATTGCCATCTTTTGTTCGATAATATCGACCATGCCGCTGCTCTCAGCTGGCGTCAGCGTTTTAGGGAAATAGCGCATCACGTCAGCGCTGGCGTTCAGGCTGGCAAAGGGCTGCCTGTCGCTTTCTCGCCACGGGCGCAGTATTAGCCGATCGGTGCGGTAGTTCATCAGGTCTCCTTCATTTCATTGATTAAACGTGACAACGTCACAACCGCCTGCTGCTCTCTTTCACCCCACAGCCAGGAGGCATTAAGCCGGAAATAGTTGGCCCAGGCGTTCCCCGTGGTAAACATCTTCCCTGGCGCGATGCTGATTTTGTGGGCGATGGCCCGCTCGCTGAGCACGCTGGCGTCCATTCCCTCCGGAAGCTCCAGCCATAAAAAATAGCCGCTTTCGCTGTGGTGAATTTTCACCTCCGCAGGCATAACCGCGTGCAGCGCCTGCCAGGCATGCTGTTTGCGTTCGGCCAGCACCCGCCGCAGGCGGCGCAGGTGCGTGTCGTAGCGTTTGGTCGCCAGATAGTCCACCAGCGCCAGCTGCATCGGGGTGCTGGTGGATAACGTGCTCATTAGCTGTAACTGCTGGATGCGCCTTGCATGTTTTCCTGCCGCCACCCAGCCAATGCGAAAACCGGCCACCAGGCATTTCGAAAAGGAGGAGCAGTGCAGCGTAATGCCCCGCTCGTCGTAGGCGCGGGCCGGAAGCGGCCTCTCCCGTCCGAAGTACAGTTCGCTGTAAACATCATCTTCTATAAGCGTGACGTTATGCTCCTGCAGCAGCGACACCAGCTGCCGCTTTTTCTCCGGCGTCAGCGTCACGCCAAGCGGGTTCTGGCTGTTGGTCATCAGCCAGCAGGCCTTAACCGGATAGTCGTTCAGCGCCTGTTTCAGCGCCGCCATATCGATGCCGTGCTGCGGATCGGTTGCCACTGAAACCGCCTTTAGCCGTAAACGCTCCAGCGCCTGAAGCGCGCCGTAGAAGCAGGGGTTTTCGACTATCACCCAGTCCCCCGGCCCGGTGACTGCCTGGAGGCTTAAATTCAGCGCCTCCAGCGCCCCCGCGGTGATAACAATTTCGTCAGGCGATACCTGCATCCCCTGCTGGGCGTAACGTCTGGCGATGGCGTGGCGCAGCGCCTCGTTGCCCGGCGGGAGATTTTCTATCACGCTCATTGCCGCAACTGTACGCCCCACCGTCGCCAGGGAACGGTTTAGCTGCTGAAGTGGAAACAGGCGGGGATCGGGAAAAGCGGAGCCAAACGGCACCACCGAGGCGTCGCAGCTGGCCTGGAGAACGTCGAAAATATAGGTGTTGATGTCTACCGTTTCGTCGCTCATCACCTTCGCGGGCGCGGGCGTCGTCCGGGCAACCTGGCGCGGCGCAACGTAATAGCCGGACTGGGGACGGGCCACAATCACGCCCTGGCTTTCCAGCACCTGATAAGCGTGGCCGACGGTCATAAAGCTCATGCCGCTGTTGGTCACCTGCTCGCGCAGGGACGGCAGCCTGTCCCCCGGCAGCCAGACGCCAAGCTCAATCTGGTCTTTAATCTGCTGCGCCAGCTGCTGATATTTCTTCATCTCGATTCCGCTCTCCGCATCTATATCAGTCCGTTAAAAATACGCCATTTTCAAAAACTGTTATAGCTAAATAAGCGCTTTCTGTTTCTGCCATGGCCTGCAGCAACGCACTACCATAGCCTCGTCGTTATTGTGCTGTGAGGTTGTACATGTTCGGTTTAGATGCGTTTCACCTGGCGAGGATCCAGTTTGCTTTTACGGTCTCCTTCCACATTATATTCCCGGCCATCACTATCGGGCTTGCCAGCTACCTGGCGGTGCTTGAAGGGCTATGGCTGAAATCCAGAAATCCTGTTTACCGCTCGCTTTATCATTTCTGGTCGAAGATCTTTGCCGTTAACTTCGGCATGGGGGTGGTCTCCGGGCTGGTGATGGCCTACCAGTTCGGCACTAACTGGAGCGGTTTTTCCCAGTTTGCCGGGAGCATTACCGGCCCGCTGCTGACCTACGAAGTGCTGACCGCCTTCTTCCTGGAGGCCGGTTTTCTTGGCGTGATGCTTTTCGGCTGGCAGCGCGTCGGCCCGGACCTGCATTTCTTCGCCACCTGTATGGTCGCGCTGGGCACAATTATTTCAACGTTCTGGATCCTCGCTTCTAACAGCTGGATGCAGACGCCGCAGGGGTTTGAGATCCACAACGGGCAGGTTGTCCCGGTGGACTGGTTCGCCGTGGTGTTCAATCCTTCCTTCCCTTACCGCCTGCTGCATATGTCCGTCGCAGCGTTTCTTAGCAGCGCGTTTTTTGTTGGCGCTTCTGCGGCCTGGCACCTGCTGCGCGGCAACAAAACGCCGGCCATTAAAACGATGTTTTCTATGGCGCTGTGGATGGCGGTCATCGTCGCTCCGCTTCAGGCGCTGATTGGCGATATGCACGGTCTGAATACGCTGAAGCACCAGCCCGCCAAAATTGCCGCCATTGAAGGCCACTGGGAAAACATTCCCGGCGAGCCAACGCCGCTGCTGCTGTTCGGCTGGCCGGATATGGAACAGGAGCGCACGCGCTACGGGCTGGAAATCCCCGCGCTTGGCAGCCTGATCCTCACGCACAGCCTGGACAAACAGGTCCCCGCCCTGAAAGATTTTCCGAAGGAGGACAGGCCAAACTCGACGATGGTGTTCTGGTCGTTCCGCATCATGGCCGGGCTCGGCATGCTGATGATCCTCCTCGGCGCCATCAGCCTTTGGCTGCGCTACAAAGATCGGCTTTATGAAAGTCGCCCCTTCCTGCATTTCGCGTTATGGATGGGGCCGTCCGGGCTGATAGCTATTCTTGCGGGCTGGGTGACTACCGAAGTGGGACGCCAGCCGTGGGTGGTTTATGGCCTGCTGCGCACCAAAGACGCGGTATCCGCGCACGGTAATCTGCAAATGAGCATCAGCCTGCTGACGTTCTTCGTGGTCTATACGTCGGTATTCGGCGTGGGCTACAGCTACATGGTGCGGCTAATCAAAAAAGGCCCACAGCCCTTTGATGAGCATCCGCCCGCCGCCCGTGGCACCCCTGCCCGCCCGCTCTCTGCGGTGAATGAATCTCTGGAGGAGACACGCTGATGGGTATCGATCTTTCCGTTATCTGGTTTGTGATTATCGTCTTTGCCACGCTGATGTATATCGTCATGGACGGTTTCGATCTGGGCATCGGCATCCTGTTTCCCTTTATCCGCAGCGCTGACGACCGGGACGTGATGGTCAACAGCGTCGCCCCGGTCTGGGACGGCAATGAAACCTGGCTGGTGCTGGGCGGCGCGGCGCTGTTCGGTGCGTTTCCGCTGGCCTACGCGGTGATTGTCGACGCGTTGACCATCCCGCTGACGCTGATGCTGATCGGCTTAATCTTCCGCGGCGTGGCGTTTGAGTTTCGCTTCAAAGCGACGCCGGAACATCGTCCATTCTGGGATAAAGCCTTTCTTGGGGGATCGATCCTGGCGACGTTCTGCCAGGGTGTCGTGGTAGGCGCGGTAATCACGGGCTTCCCCGTGGTGGGCCGGACGTTTGCGGGGACGCAGCTCGACTGGCTGACGCCGTTCAACCTGTTCTGCGGCGCGGGCCTGGTGGTGGCCTATGCCCTGCTCGGCGCAAGCTGGCTGGTGATGAAAAGCGAGGATCCGCTGCAGTTCAAAATGCGCGCGATAGTGAAGCCGCTGCTGCTGGCGCTGCTGAGTATTATCGCTATCGTCAGCGTCTGGACGCCGTTGCTGCATGAGCAGATTGCCTCCCGCTGGTTCAGCCTGCCGAACCTGTTCTGGCTGCTGCCCGTGCCGGTACTGGTTCTGCTTTGCAGCCTGTGGCTGTGGCGCAGCGCCAGCAGCAGTACCAGCCTGCACAGCACGCCGTTTGTCCTTACGCTTGCGCTGGTATTTCTGGGCTTCAGCGGGCTTGGGATCAGCATCTGGCCGTGGATTATCCCGCCGTCCATCACGCTGTGGCAGGCCGCCGCCCCGCCGCAAAGCCAGGGGTTCATGCTGGTTGGCGCGCTGTTTATCATCCCGATCATTCTGGTTTACACCTTCTGGAGCTACTACGTATTCCGGGGCAAAGTGCAGCACGGCGAGGGGTATCACTGATGAACAAGATAAGACAGCTGTTGTGGATGGTGGCGCTCTGGGCAGGCAGCGTGCTGGCGCTCGCCGCCGTGGGCATGGTGTTCCGGCTGCTGATGAACGCAGCCGGATTTAAATCATGACTGGCAGACTATCGGGCTATGGAGCTGCTGCCTGCGCAGCAGCGTAATCACCGCCAGCAGCAGCATGATCGCAACTTCCACCCCCGTGAATCCCATCATCGCCGTGAGATAATTTCCGTGGCTGAGGTCGCGAAACTGCAGGAACAGCGCGCCGAAGATTGCCGGACCAAGCCCAAGGGTGGACTGCTGGAGCGTGCTTAAAATCGCGCTTCCGGCCCCCGCATCGTTCGGGGCGATATCTCTCATCCCCAGCCGGTAAAAGCTGTTGACGATCAGCGCCTGGCCATAGCCAATCAGCGCCGTGGCGGGCGCAACGGCCAGCGCGCCAGCCCGCTGCCCGAAATAGTTTAACGTGGCGATAAGCAGCAGCAGCCCGACAACCTGTATGGCTATCCCGCTCAGCAGAATGGTGCCCATGGCGTGACGGGCGATAAGCCTCGGGGCGAAACAGGCAGAGATGAAATAGGCGACGCCGAGCGCGATAAAGCTGTTGCCGGACTGCCAGGGGGCCATACCCAGCCCGGCCTGCAGCGTCAGCGCCATGCAGAACATAAAGCCCGACCAGCAGGTGTAGAACAGCACCGCAATCAGAAAGCCGAAGCGGATGCTGGTCAGCTTCAGCAGGCGCGGAGGCAGCAGCGGCTGCAGCCCTTTCTGCTGCTGGGCCAGCGCGCCCGCCCGCATCCAGAATCCCAGCGGGATAATCGCCAGCAGCGCAGCCTGC
Source organism: Dryocola clanedunensis (assembly GCF_038405435.1). Taxonomy (GTDB): domain Bacteria; phylum Pseudomonadota; class Gammaproteobacteria; order Enterobacterales; family Enterobacteriaceae; genus Dryocola; species Dryocola clanedunensis_A. The sequence continues at coordinate 512,244 of NZ_JBBYHZ010000002.1, forward strand.
ATCGGCCACGGCCAGTGCAGCTCAGGCCCCAGCGCCATCGGAAACAGCAGGCAGCAGAGAATCAGCGCCAGACAAATCGTTCCCTGCCAGTCAATACGCGAGGTGCGCTCGCTGCGGGTTTCCGGCAGGAAACGCTTGCCAATCATCAGTACCAGCAGGCAAATCGGCACGTTGATAAAGAACGCATTGCGCCAGCCCAGCCCGGCGATATCCGCCGACACCAGCCAGCCGCCGCCCATCTGCCCGATAATAAAGGCTATACCGCCGATGCCGCCGTACAGGCTGATGGCTCTGGCATGGGCCGTGCCTTTCAGCGTGACGTGCAGGATGGCCAGAATTTGCGGCACAATCAGCGCCGCGCCCATGCCCTGTAAGGTGCGGGCTGCCAGCAGTTCTTCAACGCTGCGGGCAACGCCGCAAAACAAAGAGGCGATGCCAAACAGGGCCACGCCCCACATCAGCACGCGCCTGCGCCCCAGGTTATCCCCCAGCTTGCTGCCCACCGCCAGGCAGACCGCAAAGGCGACGCCGTACAGCGCGACGATAAGCTCCAGCTGCGTGTGGCTGGTTCCCAGCGAACGGGTGATTGAGTCGAGGGCGACGTTGGTGATCGAAGTATCGATCAGCGGCAGCATCTGGCTGGTCAGCAGCAGGATTAATCCGGCCCGCCCGAGAGAAACAGGGGTGATATTCATCAGGAACTCCATTGCATGGTTCAGGTTACCGGGCTAGCATTCACCAATCCGTAACCGGGTACCAGTTCCTGTTTATACTGGTACTGGCACTACCCTGCAGGAGTTTGCTATGGCCGCCGTAACCGACGTTGAACCGCGCCTCACCACGCTTGAGGACAACCGAAAAATGCTTGCCGCCTTTCTGCGGACCCGCCGGGAAAGTCTTGACCCCCAGCGCCTTGGCCTGCCGCGCAGCGGACGCCGCCGCACGCCCGGGCTGCGGCGGGAAGAGGTCGCCCTGCTGGCGGACGTTGGCGTCACCTGGTATACCTGGCTTGAACAGGGGCGCGAGGTTAATCCCTCCGTCAGCGTCATGACCGCCATCGCCAGCGCGCTACAGTGCAGCCCGGTAGAAACACGCCACCTGTTCATCCTCGCCGGGCTGTCACCTTCTGAAATCCCCGCATCGGCAATCTGTGAAAATCTCAGCCCCGCCTCACGGCGCCTGCTGGACGCGCTGATGCCCAACCCGGCCTGCATGCAGACCCCAAATTTCGATATCCTCGGCTACAACCGCAACTTTTGCCTGCTGATGGGTGTGGATCTGGACAGCGTCCCAGCGGAAGAGCGCAACTGCATTTACCAGTATCTGACCAATGAAACCTGGCGCAGCCGGCTTGGCGATAAAGAATCGCTGATGCCGTTGTTCGTGGGCTACTTTCGAGCGGGCATGACGGAAAACAGGGGCAATCCGCGCTGGGAAGCGTTGCTGGAGCAATTTACCCGCGTCTCCGCAGAGTTTAAGACCCTGTGGCAACAGCGTTATGAAGTGAAAGGAATTGAAAACCATCTCAAAGAGTTTATCCACCCGCAGATTGGCACCGTTCAGATGCAGCAGGCCAACTGGTTTTCTACCCCACGAGACGGCGCACGCCTGCTGGTTTACCTGCCGGTGGATGATGCCGGAGAGCGGGCCCTTGCGGGACTTTCGCAATATTAGGATGCCGGGAAGAAACCGCTTTATCGCGCGGCAGTGCTTGCCCGATAAACCAATTCTCGCTACATTCCCCGGCTCCATGCTGGTCCTGACTGAAACGGATAACTGAAATGACCTATACCTGGCTGATTATTGCCATTGTGGCGGAAGTGATTGCCACCACCTCCCTGAAGCTCTCTGAAGGTTTCAGCCGCCTGTGGCCTAGCGTCGCAACCGTGCTGTTTTACGCCGTGGCTTTTTATTGCCTGTCGCTGACCATGCGCACCATCCCCACGGGCGTGATTTACGCCATCTGGTCCGGCGCGGGTATTGTGTTGATTGGTGCAGTCGGCTGGATTTTCTTAGGCCAAAAGCTGGACTGGCCCGCAGTCGCCGGTATGGCGCTGATTATTATTGGCGTGCTGGTGATAAATCTATTTTCGAAATCTGTCGCGCACTGATTGTCTGCGGTGGATGACGCTAGCGCTTATCCACCCTACAAATACTTAACCTTTCATCAACAAAATCCAATCTCCCTCCTCTTTTACACTGCTGACAATTCTTTAACGCTCTTTTGAATATTCAAATAGTCACTTACCGGAATTATCTATACAGTGTGGCCGTCACGTTAATGAGGTTTGGGAAAATGGTTAATAAACTGCGCGCAAGGCTGGGAATGATTTTGCTGCTGATGAGCGCCGCACTCTTCTCCGGCCAGACGATGGCGGAGTCGCACGGGCATCTGTTTCTGGTGGTAAAAAGTGCAGATATGCTGCTGCGCCATCAGGCCGACAGCGATGAGCTCCGCCAGAGCGCGGAAGAAGCCGCAGCCGATTTTCGTGAGCGTTACCACCACGTCCAGATAAAGAAAGCGCCAACGACCATTGGCTAAAAAAACGGGCGGAGTAGCACCTATGCCATCCGCCGCATGAGTTTACTTCTCGCCGAAATGAATCACGGTACGAATCGATTTCCCTTCGTGCATCAGGTCAAACGCTTCGTTAATCTGCTCCAGCGGCAGGCGGTGGGTAATAAACGGATCGAGATTGATCTTCCCAGCCATCGCGTCTTCTACCATGCCCGGTAACTGCGTACGCCCTTTTACGCCGCCGAATGCGGAGCCACGCCACACGCGGCCGGTCACCAGCTGGAACGGACGAGTTTTGATCTCCTGGCCCGCACCGGCCACGCCGATAATCACGCTTTCGCCCCAGCCTTTGTGGCAGCATTCCAGCGCGGAACGCATCACGTTCACGTTGCCGATGCACTCGAAGCTGAAGTCCACGCCGCCGTCGGTCATCTCAACGATGACGTCCTGAATCGGCTTATCGTAATCTTTTGGGTTGATGCAGTCGGTCGCGCCCATCTCCGTGGCGAGCTTAAACTTCTCCGGATTGGTATCGACGGCCAGGATACGCCCGGCTTTCGCCTGTACGGCCCCCTGAATAACTGCCAGGCCAATACCGCCTAAGCCAAATACCGCTACGGTGTCGCCTTCTTTAACTTTTGCGGTGTTATGAACCGCCCCGATGCCGGTCGTCACGCCGCAGCCCAGCAGGCAGACTTTATCCAGCGGAGCCTGTTCGTTTACTTTCGCCAGTGAGATTTCAGCCACAACGGTGTATTCACTGAAGGTGCTGGTGCCCATATAGTGGTAGATCGGTTCGCCGTTGTATGAGAAACGCGTGGTGCCGTCCGGCATCAGGCCTTTCCCCTGTGTGGCGCGAACGGCCTGGCACAGGTTGGTTTTACCGGATTTACAGAACTTACACTCGCCGCACTCAGCGGTGTAAAGCGGGATAACATGGTCGCCCGGCTTCAGGCTGGTAACGCCCTCGCCCACTTCCACCACGATACCGCCGCCTTCATGGCCCAGTACCGCCGGGAATACGCCTTCCGGATCGTCGCCGGATAAGGTAAAGGCATCGGTATGGCACACGCCGGTATGGGTAATTTTGACCAGCACTTCGCCTTTTTTCGGCGGTGCAACGTCAATTTCTACGATTTCCAGAGGCTTGCCCGGACCGAATGCTACTGCTGCACGTGATTTCATTGTCTTCTTCCGTCGTCAGGTGGGAATGTATTTATTTTAGATAAGAGCGGATCAGATTACCGACTTCCGCCATGCGCACGGCGCGCTGCTCCTCGGACGTTTCGCCCGCGACCAGCTCATCCTTCAGGTGAATTTCCATCATCTCGCCCATCAGGCCGTTAGCGGCACCGCGAACGGCGGCGATCTGCTGCAGAATAGCGATGCAGGGATCGCCGTTTTCCAGCGCGCGCTCAATCGCCTCCGTCTGACCGCGAATGCGGCGCACGCGGGTCAGAATGCGTTTTTTGTCTTCCGGTGAATGGGGCATAGCGGCCTCCTGATACTATAGGGGGGTATGGTACATGCTGTGAGGAATTTATGTAAACATTAAATTTTGTAAGCTGATAATGAATTGAACTGGAGTCTTTACAACCCCTCTCGGTCAAAGAATGTCTTCTAAGCACTAAATAACCCCAGCACAGATTTTTCCTCAAACTATTTTGTTTTATATGATCTCTCAGTTAGCATAATGTAAAGCGCAGCAGACCTTGAGAACATTTGTGGCAACGGAGCAAGATTCAATAATGAGTAAGATAAAGTTAAGCGTTATCGTCCCCTGTTATAATTCGGGCGAGTACATTGCCGAATGCCTTGAATCTGTTCTGCCTCATTTATCAAACACAACAGAACTTATCATAGTAAACGATGGTTCTACGGACGATAGCAAAAACATCATCGAAAATACGATTGATAATTATAAATGCAATAATATTACAGTAATAAATCAGGAGAATACGGGTCTGTCCGGCGCAAGAAACAAAGGAATCAAGGCTGCAACAGGTGAGTATCTCGCATTTTTAGATTCCGATGACTTCATGCACCCTGACTTCTGGAGTGAAATAGTTCCTGTAATTCAGGATTCGACTATTGATATTGTTGAATTCAATGCAGATCAGTTTGAGGGAAGTAGAAACAATGTTATTGAGCATATTGACAGCGCCGTTTTTGATGGCAGAGTCGACATTTCCTCAATCGAAAAATTAACCCCAGCCTTTAAAAAATGCAAGTGGTATCCATGGGCAAGGGTTTATAAAACATCACTTTTTCGTGATTTCAACATCGAATTCCCCGTTGGGCGCCTTTATGAGGACATGAGTACTATCCCGTCCATTTATTTACATGCCAAAGTTATTTATGGCATGGAAAAGTCGCTAATCTGGTATCGATACCACAAAAAAAGCATCACACAAACTTTCAGACAAAAAGATTTAGCTGATTTAGTCTATGCTGCTCAATCAATTGCCCGTTTAGCGGAGGGCAAGGATGAGATTAAAAAAGTGCTATTCCCAACGTCGCAAAGGATTTTCAATTTTATTAAATATACATTAGTTAAAAATAAAGGCGCAAAACTCCCCTTTCCTGAGCAGATGGCTTTGCGCAAGTCGCTGCTCGTTTTTATCGAGTTTTTTAGTGTGTCGCGTAAGGCACAAATAATTATATTGCCTTTATATCTAAATTTAATAGTTCGGTTTAGAAAAAAATAACGCCCTTTTTGCCAGGCATGGCACGGGCTGGCGGCTGCCGTATTTTTAGCCTGGCGCAAAGTGCCGCTGATTATCGTCATTCTGGTGTCTGCCAATATCGCCGCTTCCCTGCGCTACTTCGGCCCGCCATAGAAATTACTTCCGCTTACCCGGCAGCATGCGCACCAGCGTGTTGTCCTTCCAGACGTAGTGATGAAACAGCGCCGCGAAGGCATGAATACCAATCACGAAATAGCCCGTATTGGCAATCAGCTCATGGATTTCCTTCATGGTGAACTGGCGATCTTCATCCAGTTCCGGCGCGTGCGGCATGGGAATACCCAGCACCGACCAGTCGCTGCCTTTATAGTAGACGGTGAGGAAGCCCATGATCGGCAGCACGATAAACATCAGGTAGATGATGGTGTGTACCAGGTGGGAAACGCCGATGATGGCAGGATGGGGTTTTGGCGTGATGGCCGGCGCGCGGTATTTGAGTCTGACCAGCAGGCGTAAAACCATCAGCACCAGCACGCTTAGTCCACAGGTTACGTGGGTGGCGTTGATCGCCGGACGATAGCTGCGCGGGAAGAAGCCTTTCAGCTCCATGGCGCAGTAGGCCGTAACGATCAAAAGAAAAACCAGCCAGTGGAGGGTTATCTGTAACGAGGTGTATTTGCTGCGCATTAAAAAGCCCTGACCCGAATCGCTAATGGCACCACGATAGCGGCTACATCTTAAAAAATCATTAACATCTGACGAAATTAGCCAACAAACCACGCCCGTCGGCCCGGTTTGCGGCCCCCCTCATTATGAGCTATCACTAGTGATGATTACGGTTTTTGCTACTTCCAACTGTAAATAATGAGGATCCAGTCATGAAAAAAATTGGTATTAATGGCTTTGGCCGCATTGGACGCCTGGTGCTGCGCCGTGTTCTGGAAACGAAAAGCGACGTGGAAATCGTTGCTATTAACGACCTCACCTCCCCGAAAGTGCTGGCCTACCTGCTGAAGCACGACTCCAGTTACCGCAACTTTGACGGCAGCGTGGAACATACCGACGATTCGCTGGTGGTCAACGGTAAGAAAATTAAGGTTTACGCCGAGAAAGACGCGAAAAATATCCCCTGGGGTAACGATGGCGTGGAGATCGTCATTGAATGCACCGGGTTCTACACCTCCGAAGAGAAAGCCAGCGCGCACCTGGATGCGGGAGCTAAAAAAGTGCTGATCTCCGCCCCGGCTGGCGACATGAAAACCATCGTCTTTAACGTCAACTGCAACACTATTACGCCGGAAGATAAGATTCTCTCTGTTGCCTCCTGCACTACCAACTGTCTGGCCCCCATGGCGAAAGCCCTGCACGACAACTTTGGTATTAAGCTCGGCACCATGACCACCATTCACGCCTATACCGGCACGCAGTCGCTGGTCGATGGCCCGCGTGGCAAGGATTTACGCGCTTCGCGCGCCGCCGCGCAGAACATCATTCCCCACACTACCGGGGCGGCAAAGGCTATCGGGCTGGTTATTCCGGAACTTCAGGGCAAGCTTAAAGGTCATGCCCAGCGCGTGCCGACGCTGACCGGTTCGGTCACCGAACTGGTATCGATTTTAGAGAAAAAAGTCACGGTCGATGAAATTAACGCCGCGCTGAAAAAGGCCACTGAGGGCAATGAATCGTTCGGCTATACCGATGAAGAGATCGTCTCGTCCGATATCGTTGGCACCAGTTTCGGCTCGGTGTTCGATGCCACGCAGACCGAAGTGACCGAGGTCGGAGACCTGCAGCTGGTGAAGACCGTTGCCTGGTACGACAACGAATACGGGTTCGTCACGCAGCTGGTTCGCGTGCTGGATGCGGTAGCAAAAGAGTAAAACCGCACCTACTCCTAAAGGAGTGTAATTTTATACCCACGAGGCATTGATATAACGCAACAAACTAAAAAGCCGTGCTGTTAGCATGGCTTTCTTTTTTTGAGCCTATGTCATGACCGATAAAGATAAAACGCTATCCGGGATCTCTCGTCGACATTTTGTAAAAGCGAGTTCCGCCCTTGCCGCAACGCCGCTGTTTATTAACCGCAGCGCTTTTGCCGCCAATCCACAGACCAGCCCCGGCACGGTTTCCTCAGCACCCGAAGAGCGCGTAGTCCCGACCTGCAGCACCTTCGACTGCGGCGGGAAATGCGACATTCGCGCACACGTTGCAGATGGCGTGGTAACTCGCATCACCACGCGCCCCGATAACGAGCTGGATGAAGAGATGCCAATCATGCGCGCCTGCGTTCGCGGACGCGGCTATCGCAAATTCGTCTATCACCCTGACCGCCTGAAATACCCGATGAAGCGCGTAGGTAAACGCGGTGAAGGTAAATTCGAGCGTATCAGCTGGGATGAAGCAACCACGCTGATTGCCGACAACCTTAAGCGCATCACGGAAAAATATGGCCCCTCCTCCCGCTACGTGCACGTTGGTACCGCCGTCAGCGGCGGCACCTTCAGCGGCGATGCAATGGTGCGCCGCCTGCTGAACCTCACCGGCGGCCATCTTCAGTATTATCACTCCGTCAGCATGGGTAACACCGCGGCCGCCACGCCTTACACCTACGGAGCCGCCGCCAGCGGCAGCAGCCTGGATACGCTTGCCGATACTAAGCTGGTCATTCTCTGGGGCCACAACACCACCGAAACGATCTTTGGCCACAGCAACCACTATTTTCAGCAGATGAAGCAAAACGGCACGCGGTTTATCGTGGTCGATCCTCGCTACTCGGACACCGCTTCCTCCCTTGCCGATGAATGGATCCCGCTGCGTCCCTCTACGGATAACGCCCTGATGGACGCGATGATGTACGTCATCGTCACCGAAAACCTGCACGATAAAGCGTTTATTGAGCGCCATACCCTCGGCTTCGATGAAAACTCAATGCCTGAAGGCGTGCCGGAAAACGAGTCGCTAATGGCTTATCTTACCGGCGCCAAAGACGGCATCGCGAAAACACCCGAGTGGGCAGAACCGATAACTCACGTTCCGGCACAGACCATTCGCCAACTGGCAAGGGACTACGCGACGACCAAACCTGCCGCGCTGATCCAGGGCTGGGGCCCGCAAAGACATAACTGCGGCGAACGTACCGCTCGCGGCTCAACGCTGCTGGCTACCCTGACCGGAAACGTCGGCGTGAAAGGCGGCTGGGCGGCAGGCTATGGCGGCATCGGCAACCGTAAATTCACCACCGGGCCGGAAATGCCGGACAACCCGGTGAAAGAAAAAATCTCCGTCATGAACTGGGTTCAGGCGGCGGACGATGCCAGCAAAGTCACGCCGCAGGACGGTCTGACCGGGGCGGAGAAGCTCAGCAACAATATTCGTATTTTGTTCTCGCACGCTGGTAACTACCTGGCGAACCAGAACCCGGACATCAACAAGACCATCGGCGTTTTGCAGGATGAATCAAAAATCGAATTCATCGTGGCAACCGATCTGTATCTGACCCCGAGCGCAAAATACGCCGACCTGCTGCTGCCGGAAACCAGCTTTATGGAGCGCTGGAACATCGGCGAAACCTGGGGCACCGGCAACTATCTGGTGCTGTCGGACAAGCTTGTCGAGCCGCCGTTTGAGGCCCGCACCGACTACAACTGGCTGCGTGAAGTCGCCGCTAAGCTTGGCGTTGAGGCGGAATTCAGCCTTGGCCGCGACGAAAAGCAGTGGATTGAACACATCTGGGAAGCCACGCGGCTGTCGATGCCGGATGAAAATCTGCCGACCTTTGCGGAGTTGCAGATCCAGCGTCGTCATCTGTTTAAGAGCAAGCCGTACGTTGCATTCGAAGACAACATTCGTGACCCGGATAACCATCCGTTCGCCACGCCGTCGGGGAAAATCGAGATTTTCTCTAAGCGTCTGTACGACATGCATCACCCGGAAATTCCGGCGCTTTCCCACTACGTTCCGGCCCACGAAGGCCCGGAAGATGCTCTTGCCGCTAAATATCCTCTGCAGCTGATCACCTGGAAAGGCAAAAACCGGGCTAACTCCACGCAGTACGCCAACCCATGGCTGCAGGAAGTGCAGATTCAGAAACTGTGGATTAACCCGCTGGACGCTGAAAAACGCGGCATCGCCCAGGGCGACACGGTGAAGATCCACAACGATCGCGGTATCAGCCTGGTCCCGGCGGAAGTCACCCAGCGCATTTTACCGGGCGTTGTAGCCATGCAGGCCGGGGCCTGGTGGCAGCCGGATGCCAACGGTGTCGACCACGGCGGCTGCGCCAACGTGCTGAGCTCGTCGCGCATCACGGCCCTGGCAAAAGGGAATTCACATCAGACTATGCTGGTTGAGGTAGCAAAAGCATGAGTAAATTTACAGAACTGCCGCCGGTAAGCACGAAGCAACTCGGTTTCTTTATCGACTCTTCCCGCTGCTCGGGCTGCAAGGCGTGCCAGGTGGCCTGCAAGGACAAAAATAACCTTGAGGTGGGCCGCCGCTTCCGTCGCGTTTATGAAGTGAAAGGCGGCGGGTTCACGCCGACCGGCAGCGGCGGGATGCTTAACAACGTCTACGCCTATACGCTTTCTATCTCCTGCAACCACTGCAGCGATCCGATCTGCACTAAAAACTGCCCGACCACGGCGATGCATAAACGTCCCGGCGACGGCATCGTGCTGGTTGATACCAACAAATGCGTCGGCTGCGGCTACTGCGCCTGGTCCTGCCCTTACGGCGCGCCGCAGATGAATAAAGAAACGGGGCAAATGTCGAAGTGCGATTTTTGTGTCGACCTTCAGTCAAAGGGCGAACAGCCAATGTGCGTCGCAACCTGCCCGTTAGGGGCAATTAAATTTGGGCCAATTGACGAGCTTCGCGCGAAGTACGGCAGCGTCTGCGACGTTCAGGGCCTGCCAAACTCGTCCATTACGCATCCTAATCTGGTGATCAAACCGCACCAGGGTGCAGAACAGGGAGGTAAATGATCGTGCAAGAATGGCCGCTGATTGTCTTTACGCTGCTGGTACAGGGCTCCGTTGGCACGACCGTGCTGCTGTCGTTAATTCTGCTGTTTGCCGGTAACTCGCTGGACGGGGCACAACGCCGCCGGTTCCTGCTGGCACCGCTGATTGTCGCCGTTGTGGCTGGGGGCTGTGGGCTGATCGCCTCCACCCTTCACCTTGGCTATCCGCTCAACGCTTTTAACGCGCTTCGTCACTTCAGCAGCTCGTGGCTGAGCAGGGAAATTATCTTTGCCAGCCTCTACCTGGCAGCCGTGGGTATCGCAGCCGTACTGGCGCTGTTCCTGCGCAAAGTTTGTCTGCCGCTGCTGCTGCTCGGTTCCGTTTTGGGCCTGATTGACGTGTACTGTATGGGGTCGATTTATACCCATACCACCATCGCTACCTGGACCCACATCAACACCTGGTTCATGTTCTTCGGTGCGGTGCTGAGCATTGGCGCAACGGCGGGGATCTGGCTCTCTGCCGGACTGGGCGACAAGCTTCGCAGGCAGGTTGCGGCTTCTGCGCTGGCGGTGATGGCGGTCGGCGCCCTGCTGCGCCTGCTGGAGCAGATGAGCTATTTCAGCTACCTGACCCAGGCAAAGCTCAGCCAGGTTGTGACCTTTCCGCATCAGCCGCTCGCTGCTTTTGACCATCTGCGCACCTTGTATATCGCTTCCTGGGTGCTGCTGCTGGTGGGCATTGCGCTGATGGGCCGGTCGGTTAGCGCCTGCAAATGCCGCTCGATGGTAGTGCTGGGAGGCTGCGCGGTGATAGCTGCGGAAGTTCTGCTGCGCGTCGTGTTCTTCACGCTTAGCTGATGGATCTTCTGTCCCTCAAGGCTCGCCCCTCCGTGGGGCGGGCCTGTTTAAGAAGCCAGCTTCGCCGCAGCCGGTGTCAGGCCTGTCAGGATGCCTGCCCGCTCGGGGCAATTAATTTCAGTAAAGGGCTGGCGGAAATTGATGCAGATACCTGCGTTAGCTGCGCGCGATGCCTGTTCGTTTGTCCCACCACCGCTATAACGGATCTGACTCCCCCACAGCGCGCTTATCGGGACGGCGTGCTGATCGCCCCTTTCAGCCATATCCCGCCCACGCCGGAAGAGCTGCTGCTCTGGCATGACGAGTTCCGCATTCGCGCGGTAGAGATGGATGCCGACGAGCACCCCGGCTGGCTGCTGTCCCTTGCCGAGCTCAACCTGCGCCTGGCCCGGCTTGGTAAACCTGCGTGGACGTTAGTTTCGCCGCCGCAAAACAGCGTTAATAGCGGACGCCGCCGCTGGCTGCAAATCAGCCAGGCAACGGCCTGCACCGCTGCGGTGTCACCCGCTGTCGCCCCTGCGGGAACAAACCTGGCTATCGGGCTGGACACCAGCCGCTGCTTTCTTTGCGGCGCGTGCGCCAAAATTTGCCCGCAGCAGGCCATTTCGCTAACGGAAAACGAGCTGACGCTTGACCCGCTCCGCTGCAACGGCTGCAAAGCCTGTGAAAACGTCTGCTTTCCGCAGGCGATAGCCATTCAGCCCTCGCCCTCTGCTTTCCCTGTCCGTCATGCCGTTTTCAGGGCAACGTGCTCTTCATGCCGGCAGCCATTCGCCAGCTGGCGCGAGGACGCAAGCCTATGCCCTATCTGCCAGCGTCACGGTCACGGCATGCGGGAAGCCTGAGCTAGTTAATCCGCACCCCGCTCTGCTCATCAAACAGATGCGTCTGCAGCACGTCCGGCTGTAGGTGCATGGCGCTGCCCGGCGTCGTCTGAACCCTGTCGCGAAACACGGCGATGGCCTTTTGTTTGCCGATATTAAGGGCGATTTGCGTTTCCGCTCCCGTCGGCTCCACCACGTTCACCTCCGCGACTACCCCGCCCTGATTAACCTGGGTGAAGTGCTCCGGGCGCACGCCGTAGAGCACGCGTTTGCCATGGTTTGCCGCCGGGACATTGTTCAGCGGCAGGCGCAGGCCGTCATCGGTAATAAACGATTCGCGATCGAGCGTACCGCTCAGCAGGTTCATGGACGGCGAGCCGATAAACCCGGCGACAAAGGCATTGCGCGGGCGATCGTACAGCTCCAGAGGCGTACCAACCTGCTCGATAATCCCGTCTTTCAGCACTACTATTCTGTCCGCCATGGTCATCGCCTCCACCTGGTCGTGGGTGACGTAGACCATGGTTGCGTTCAGCCGCTGGTGCAGCGCTTTGATTTCGGTACGCATCTCAACGCGCAGTTTTGCATCCAGGTTGGAGAGCGGCTCGTCGAATAAAAAGACGCGCGGGCTGCGCAGAATGGCCCTTCCCATCGCCACGCGCTGCCTTTGCCCACCGGAGAGCTGGCCCGGCTTGCGTTTCAGCAGATTGCTCAGCCCGAGCGTGGCGGCAACTTTCGCTACCCGCTCGTCTATTTCAGCTTTCTTCACGCTCTGCATTTTCAGCGAGAAGCCCAGGTTATCCTCCACCGTCATATGCGGATACAGCGCGTAGTTCTGGAACACCATCGCGATATTACGAGCCTGCGGCGAAATATCGTTGATGACTTCGCCATCGAGCGCTATTTCCCCGTCGGTGATGCTTTCCAGCCCGGCAATCATACGCAGCAGGGTCGATTTTCCGCAGCCGGACGGCCCGACCAGCGCCACGAACTCTCCTTCGCGGATGGTCAGATCCAGCCCTTTAATAATCACGTTATCTTCATAACGCTTGTGGATGTTGCGTAAGGTAATAGTCGCCATATTTCAATCCTTCAGTCTTTCAGGCCGCCAGCGGTCAGGCCGTGGACCAGATAGCGCCGCACCAGCAGCGTAAACGCCACCACCGGCAGCATCACCAGCGTGCCGCTGGCCGCTATCTTGCTCCACTCCCACCCTTCGTACTGGAGAAAGTTAACGATCGCCACTGGCGCCGTGACGGCCTGGGTGCGCGTCAGGATCAGGGCATAAAAGAAGTCGTTCCACGAAAAGATAAAGCAGAGGATGGCGGTTGCGGCCAGCCCCGGCGCCACCAGCGGCAGCGTAATCGTCCAGAAGGTCCGCCAGATGGAACAGCCGTCGAGCCAGGCCGCCTCCTCAAGCGCGGGCGGCACGGCGGCAAAAAAGGTCTGCATCAGCCAGATGACGATCGCCAGGTTAAACGTCAGATAAACTATCGCAAGGCCGAACACCGTGTCCTGCAATCCGAGCCAGCGCCAGGCCAGATAAAACGGGATGGTGAAGGCAATCGGCGGAGCCATGCGGGTCACTAGGATCCACAGCGCCACGTGCCTGCGCCCCGGAAACTGCCAGCGCGTTAATACCCACGCCGCCGGAACCCCTATAATCAACGACAGGCCGGTAGAGAGCGTGCTGACCAGCAGGCTGTTACCAAACGAATGCAGAAAATTGCCCTGCCACAGCGAGCGGAACGCGTCCAGCGTTGGCGTGAACCACAGCGTTAAATCAAAGGCCTCCATGGCCGGACGAAACGCCATGATCACCATCCACAGGAACGGCGCAAGCATCGCCAGCAGAATCAGCCAGGCTGCAAAGGCCCGCCCGCCCGGCAGCCGGAACGGCCTGCCTCTGCGCGCCGGTAAGGCATGAATAGTTTCAAGCGTCAGCTTTTCGCTCATCGCTCCACCCCGCTTTGCCCACGATATAGCTCAACACAAAGACCCCGACGAGGATCACCACGGCGATGGCGCTGCCGTAACCCCAGTACGAGAAGTTAAAGGCCTGAATAAAGCCGTAGTAGTTAGTGACTTCGGTGACCGAGCCCGGCCCGCCGTCGGTTAACACGTAGATCAGCGGAAAGGCTTTGAAGCTGTCGATCAGCCGGAACAGCGCGCAAACCACCAGCACCGGCTTGATATACGGCAGCACGATGTAGCGGAAGATATTACCGGGGCTGGCGCCGTCCAGGCTCGCCGCCTCCAGCGGATCTTTGGGGATCATCTGTAGCGCCGCCAGCACCATCAGCATGGTGAAGGGAAACCACTGCCAGATATCCGCTACGGCAATCGCCCACAGCGCCGTCGCCGGGTTGGCAATCAGCGACGGCAGCGTGATCCCCCACATATCCAGCACCTGGTGCAGCGGGCTGATATCCGGCGTGTAGATGATTTTCCAGATCAGCGCCACGATAATCGGCGGCAGCACCATCGGGATAAGAAACAGCGTCCGGGCGGTGTGCAGCCATTTCGAAGCGCCGTTGAGCAATAAGGCCAGCCCCAGCCCGATGATCACCTGAAATAACACGCTAACCAGCGAGAGCTTTAGCTGCGTGACCACTGAATTTAGAAATCTTGGGTCATCCAGCAGTTGGCGATAGTTAATGAGCGGGTCGCTGAAGGTAAACGTCGCCTGCGGGTTCGTCAGGCTCAGCGGCGTCAGGCTGGTGACAATCAGCGCCACGGCGGGCAACAGCGTGATTATCGCCAGCACGACGATGGACGGCACCAGCCCCGCCAGATACGCCATTTTTTGCTGGCGCTGCCAGTTGGATTTCGCGTGCATAGTCGCTCCTCAGATCTTCGCGCCGGAGCGTTTAAGATCGGCAATCGACGCGGTTTGTGCCTGCTGCATCGCCTGTTTTGCCGAAAGCTGGCCGGAGACAATCAGGGCGATAGCCTTATTGAGCTGCTGGTCGACCTGCGGGAATACGTTCACCGTGCGGTATTTCATGTAGCCGCCCTGGGCCGCGCGGTCTACCGCGCTCAGGGAGAGCTGCGCCAGGTCAACGCCGTTGATGATCTGCCTGCTGCGGAACGCCTGCGAATCGATATCGCTGCGCCTTGTAGGCGAACCGTAGCCCGCCGCCACCGCCCGTTGGGTGTTCTGCTTCGAAAGCGCCCACTGGATAAACGCCCACGCGGCCTCTTTGTTCTTCGAACCTGCCGGAATGCCCAGCGCATGAACCGCCATGCCGGGGAAGCGCCCCGCTGGTCCCTGCACCATCTGGCCGAAGTTCACCGTTTTCAGGGTGCGCGAGGACGCCGGATCGCCAAGCTGGGCCAGATAGGCCTGGCTGGAGTCGGAGAAGTTAACCCGGCCAAGTTTCAGCGCCTGGGTGGACTGGTCGGCGGTATAGGTCAGGCCGCCGTTCGGGCCGAACTCGCGGATCAGACGGGCAAAATAATCCGCGGCGGCAACGGCTTCCGGCGTATCCAGCGTCGGGAACAGATCGTCAGGCGGATTGCGGAATACGTTGCCGCCGAAGGCCTGCAGATAGGGAATAAACGTCCAGCCGTAGTGGTTATCCGTTACGTAACCCGCCACGCGCTGCTTCTTGTTGACCGCCTGTAAAACTTTAAGCAGATCGTCAGTGGTATCCGGGAATTTGAAGCCCGCCTCGGTCACCAGGTCAAAGCGCGAAGAGCCAGCCAGCATCCCTTCTACCACCCACGGAATGCCATAAAGCTTGCCATCGCGGCCCGTTTCCGGCGCCAGGCCGCCCTGCAGGAAGTCATGCACGTCCCACTCGGCGCTGGTCAGGTTCGGGTTGGCGATAAACTCGTCGAGCGGCGTCAGCCAGCCGGAGTTGATCCAGCGGCTGGTGTAGATAAAGGTGACGTTCACCACGTCATAGGCCGAGCCTCGGGTGGACAGCTCCAGGTCCGCCCGCTGGTTGTACACCGGGAAGGACGGCGTGTCGAAGTTGACCTTTGCGCCGGTCAGCGCCTCGAACTCCGGCAGCCACTGGCGCAGCAGGGTTGGATAAGCGGTGCTAAACGTCGAGACATTCAGCGTAACGCCCTCGTATTTTTTCGCGCCGTTCGCCCCGCGGGCGAACGCGGGAACCATGGCGTATACCCCAAAGGCAGCCATCGCCTTCAATAAATCTCGACGTTGCATCATCATTATCCTTTTTATTATCGGCTGTCAGGCTACGGCGCTAACCGGCGACTGCTGGGCAGGATGGGAAACCGTGCGGCTGCGCGTGCCGTCAACGGCAACGGCGGCGTCGCCTTCAATGGTCACGCGGCGCACCAGGCGCGGCTGATTGCCGTAGTCGTTAACCGCATAGTGCTGGGTGGCGCGGTTGTCCCAGATGACCACATCGTCCTGCTGCCAGCGCCAGCGCACGGTATTTTCCAGCTGGATGACGCGGTTTTGCAGCAGCTCGAACAGGCGTGCGGACTCGCGGCTGCTGAAGCCGGACAGGCGCTTAAAGAAGTGGCCCAGCAGCAGAGCTTTTTCGCCGCTAACAGGATGAACGTGAACAACCGGATGCTCGGCTTCGTACACTGCGGAAACAAACACTTTGCGATGGTGATCCAATCGCTGCTGTTCGGCGACAATGCGCTCTGCGCCGTAGTCGTAGTCGTTGCTGTGCACGGCACGCAGGCTTTCGGCAAAGCGCTTCAACTCTTCAGGCAGTTTTTCGTAGGCGGTGGCGGTATTTGCCCAGACGGTATCGCCGCCGTACTCGGGGATTTTTACGCCGCGCAGAATGGAGATTTTCGGGAAGGCTTCCACAAACGTAACGTCGGTATGCCAGGAGTCTGCCCTGCCGCCGCCCTTAGAAGCATCCAGCTCGAAGAGTTTGGTGCCGGTTGGTGCAGGAACGGTCGGATGCGCGACAATTTTGCCGAAGCGCGCGCCAAAGGCCTGGTGGCTTTCATCGGTAAGCTGCGTCTGATTACGGAAAAAGAGAACTTTATATTTCACCAGCGCGGCATCGATCTGGGCAAAGATAGCCGCGTCGATATCCGGCGAAATTTTAATATCCAGGATTTCAGCGCCAATATTACCGGCCACGCGGCGAATGGTCAGATCGGGAAAATCAGTATCAACAGAAACGGTTGTCATAGCGGCAGACCCTTATTGTGAAATGGATCCGCAGTATAGAAACAGAAAATTAACACTTAAAAGAATCGATATTTATATCAATAGACTTTTCGCCTGGCAAAGCTAAGCAGAAATTTAGCTAACCGAAAACTTGCGCTTTCGTTTATTCGCCACTGCTTGTTGAAATGCCCAATACCATGGCGTGATATACATCACAAAAAATTGATCACGAATGCGTTCCCCAAACTGTGACTCCCCCGCATCCCCTCCGCGTGAGAATTCCCTATCATAAACTCGAAGTTGTACATGATTGTCCATAGACAACTCTTAATGTTCAGGTGCGCACCATGAAAACGTTGAGTAAGAGTTCACAGATTCCCCTCTACCAGCAGGTAGTGGAGTGGATCAGGGAAAATATCTATAGCGGCGATCTGGCCGAAGACGACCGCATTCCGTCCGAATTCCAGATCATGGATATGCTGGACGTCAGCCGGGGTACGGTGAAAAAGGCGGTCAACCAGCTGGTTCGTGAGGGTCTGCTGGTACAGGTACAGGGAAAAGGAACCTTCGTTAAGAAAGAGAACCTGGCCTATCCGCTTGGAGAAGGCCTGTTATCTTTCGCTGAGGCGCTGCAAAGCCAGAAGATTAACTTTTCCACCAGCGTGATTACCTCAAGGATTGAACCGGCCAACAGGCTTGTGGCAGAAAAGCTGGGGATCAAGCCCGGACAGGACATCCTGTTTCTTGAGCGCCTGCGTTCCATCGGCGACGAGAAAGTCATGCTCATTGAGAACCGAATTAATATTGAGCTCTGCCCCGGTATTACAGAGGTAGATTTCACAAAGGAAAACTTATTCCCGACGATAGAAAGATTATCGAACAATAAAATTCAGTATTCAGAAAGCCGTTACGCTGCACGACTAATTGGTAACGATCGCGGCCACTATCTCGATATCAGCGAAGATGCGCCGGTTTTACATCTTGAACAGCTGGTATTTTTCAAAAGAGGATCGCCCGTTGAATTTGGCAACGTCTGGTTGAAAGGCAATAAATATTATCTTGGGACAATATTACAGCGCCGGGACGTTAACTAATAAAGAGGATAAAGCATGCAGGGCATTAATTTCCGTCGTCATTATGTGCAGCACACTCCGCCGGGGCTGAGTCAGCATGAACTCATTCGAAAAATTGCGGCACCGCTGATTGGGGATGAAATGGTAGCGGCTGATTTCGCCGACCATGTTATTACCCGAGAGCAGACGTTTCCCACAGGGCTACCGGTGGAGCCGGTGGGTGTTGCTATCCCCCATACCGACCACAAGCACGTGCGTCAGAATGCGATAAGTATCGGCATTCTGCCTGAGACAGTGCTGTTTGAAGATATGGGCGGCGAGCCAGAGCCTGTCCCCGTGCGGGTCATCTTTATGCTGGCGCTGGGAGAAAGTAATAAACAGCTCAACGTCCTGGGCTGGATCATGGATGTCATTCAGGATGAACAATTTATGCAGCAGCTTCTCGTCATGAATGACGAGAAAATCTACCAGTCCATTTTAGACAAAATATCAGCGAGGAGTGAAGTATGAGCCAGATGATCCTGTTTGTTTGCGCCACGGGTATTGCCACATCCACAGCCGTTACCGAAAAGGTCATGGAATATTGTAAAGAGCACGGTTTAAATGTTGATTATTCACAAACTAACGTCGCCTCTTTACCTAATAATACGGATGGCGCCACGCTAATTGTCTCAACGACCAAAGTCCCCTATGAACTCGATATTCCCGTAGTCAACGGCCTGCCGATAATTACCGGTATTGGCGAGGAAAAAGTCCTCGAGAAAATAGTGAGTATTCTCAGGGAAAACGCTTAACCCTATAAATAATAAAACTTCAGAACAGTAATCCAGGCGCTAACGCGAGGTCTGGCTATACCTGAAAAAGAGGTCTGCCATGAATGATTTAGCACACACCCTGTACACCATAGTGCAATACGTGCTGGGCTTTGGCCCGACGGTATTATTGCCGCTGGTGCTGTTTTTTCTGGCTTTGTTTTTCAAAGTCAAACCGGCGAAGGCGCTGCGCTCTTCTTTAATTGTCGGGATTGGCTTCGTGGGTATCTACGCGATTTTCGATATCCTCACCAGTAACGTCGGGCCGGCCGCGCAGGCGATGGTTGAGCGCACCGGCATCAGCCTGCCGGTGGTTGACCTCGGCTGGCCGCCGCTGGCGGCAATTACCTGGGGATCGCCTATTGCTCCCTTCGTGATCCCCCTCACCATACTGATTAACGTCGCGATGCTGGCGCTAAATAAAACGCGCACGGTGGACGTAGACATGTGGAACTACTGGCACTTTGCGCTGGCCGGAACGCTGGTCTACTACAGCACGGGCAGCTTCGTGCTGGGCCTGACCGCGGCGGCAGTGGCGGCAATTGTTGTGCTCAAGCTGGCTGACTGGTCCGCACCGCTGGCCAGTAAATACTTCAGCCTGGAGGGGATTTCCCTGCCCACGCTGTCATCCGTGGTCTTCTTCCCGATTGGCCTGCTGTTCGACAAAATCATCGAGAATATTCCGGGCCTCAACCGCATTCATATCGATCCGGAAAACGTACAGAAAAAGCTCGGCATCTTTGGCGAGCCGATGATGGTCGGCACTATTCTTGGCGTGCTGCTGGGGATTATTGCGGGCTATGACTTCAAGCATATCCTGCTGCTTGGGATCAGCATCGGCGGCGTGATGTTTATCCTGCCGCGTATGGTGCGCATCCTGATGGAGGGGCTGCTTCCGCTATCCGAGGCGATTAAAAAGTACCTTAATGCGAAATACCCGGGCCGCGACGATCTGTATATCGGGCTCGATATCGCCGTGGCGGTCGGTAATCCGGCAATCATCTCTACCGCCCTGATCCTGACGCCCATTTCCGTGTTCATCGCCTTTATTCTGCCGGGTAATCAGGTACTCCCGCTGGGGGATCTGGCTAATCTCGCGGTGATGGCATCGATGATTGTTCTTGCCTGTCGGGGAAACATTTTCCGGGCGGTGATTACGGCCATACCGGTAATTATCGCGGATCTGTGGATCGCCTCCAAAATCGCTCCGTTTATTACGGGAATGGCTAAAGACGTCAATTTCAAGCTCGCCGAAGGGTCGAGCGGCCAGGTCTCCAGCTTCCTCGACGGCGGCAACCCCTTCCGCTACTGGCTGCTGGAAATTTTCAACGGCAACCTGCTGGCCATTGGGCTGGTACCGGTGATGGCGCTGGTGATTTACGGTGTGTTTCGTCTGACAAAAGGAACGGTGTATGCCTGATTACGGCGCAGCGCTCGTCATCGACATTGGCACGACCAATTGCAAAGTCAGCAGTTATGCCTGTCGTGACGTATCAGTACAGGACGTGCGCAAGTTCCCGACGCCTAAGCTGGTGTCGCAGGAAGGGTATGTCGATTTCGATATTGCGGCACTGTGGCAGGCATTAAAAAGCACGATGCAGGAGCTTGTCGCCCTCTCCACCCTGCCGGTTACCCGTATCAGCATTGCCAGCTTTGGTGAGTCTGGGGTATTTGTGGATAACCGCGGTGAAATACTGACGCCAATGCTGGCCTGGTACGACCGGCGCGGCGAAGCTTATCTTGCCAGCTTAAGCGAGGCGGAGTCCCGTAAGCTTTACGAGATTACCGGGCTGCCCGCGCACAGCAACTACTCGGCCTTCAAGATGCGCTGGCTGCTGGATAACTATCCTCTGCGTGGAAAACGCGATATCTGCTGGCTGCATACCCCCGAGGTGCTGTTGTGGTGGCTGACCGGGCAGCAGCGTACCGAAATCACGCTGGCAAGCAGGACACTGTGCCTGGATATCACCACGCAGACCTGGTCGAGGGAAGCCGCGGCAATACTGGATGTCCCGTTTGACGCGCTGGCCCCTCTGCTCAAGCCCGGCGAGCCTGGCGGATGGGTAACGAATCAGCTCAGGGAAGAGCTGGGTATGACCGGGGAAGTCGTCGTATTCCTTGCGGGGCATGACCACATGGTGGGTGCAAGAGCCTTGCAGATGAAACCAGGGGAAGTGCTCAACTCCACCGGCACAAGCGAGGGTATCTTGCTGCTCAACCAGCAGCCAAAGCTCGACGAGAAGGCCCGCCGGGACAAGCTGGCTAACGGCTGCTATTCGGACAGGGAGTTTTATACCCTGTTCGCCTCTCTCCCCGTGGGCGGCTACGCGCTGGAATGGGTACAGCGAACCTTTCGCCTGACGGATGAAGAGATTAAAACGGCGCTGGAAATACTCCGGCAGCGTTACCGGCAGCCGGAATGGTCACCGGATGAAATCCCCGTATTTATTCCACATCTGCGGGGATCGGGGTCGCCCAATAAAAACCGCAACACGCGTGGCCTGCTGTACGGACTTGGCGATACGCTGGACGCAGAAACGCTGCTGGAAAGCGTATTTATCGGGCTGACAATGGAACTGCTTCACTGCCATGCCTGCTTTGATATTCCTGCGGGCACCACCATGAAGGTCATTGGTCCGGCAATCCATAACCCGCTGTGGCTACAGCTCAAAGCGGATGCCCTGCAATGCCCCGTTGAGGCGATAGCCTTCGACGAAACGGTTTCGGTGGGTGCATTACTGATAGCGTGCCCTGACATCCTTCCACCTGAAGCGGTGGTTTCGCAACTGTATCTTCCCGATCCCTCTCGCTTCAGAAAGCTTAAGGAATATCAGCAGCGCTGGCTGGAATATTATCGTTTTAAATTACGACAGGAGGGTATAGGCCCTTATGAATAAATGCTGAAGTTTAAGCAGTTAATCCTTTAAACCTAAATTAACTACCAGGAGTTTATATGCCCTTAGTCAACGGCAGGATCTTACTCGATCGTATTAAAGAGAAAAGTGTGCTCGCAGGCGCATTTAATACCACTAACCTGGAAACAACAATTTCAATTCTGAATGCTATTGAACGGTCGGGATTACCTAATTTTATTCAGATAGCGCCGACCAACGCCCAGCTCTCCGGCTATGACTATATTTTTGAAATAGTAAAACGCCACGCGGACAAAATGGACGTGCCGGTGAGCCTGCATCTGGACCACGGTAAAACGCTGGAGGATGTTAAACAGGCGGTGCGGGCCGGTTTCACGTCGGTGATGATCGACGGTGCCGCGCTGCCCTTCGAAGAGAACATCGCCTTCACCCGTGAAGCGGTTGATTTCTGTAAGTCCTTTGGCGTACCCGTGGAGGCCGAGCTGGGCGCTATTCTGGGCAAAGAGGATGACCACGTCAGCGAAGCGGACTGCAAAACGGAACCGGAAAAGGTTCGCCGCTTCGTGGCGGAAACCGGATGCGACATGCTGGCAGTCTCTATCGGCAACGTGCACGGCCTGGAAGATATTCCCCGCATTGATATTCCATTATTACAACGAATTGCTGAGGTTTCTGATATTCCGCTGGTTATTCACGGCGGTTCAGGCATTGACGCCGAAATACTGCGCAGCTTCGTTAATTACAAGGTGGCCAAGGTTAATATCGCAAGCGACCTGCGCAAAGCATTTATTACCACGGTAGGCAAAGCCTGGGTCAATAATAATAACGAGGCGAATCTTGCGCGCGTCATGGCTAATGCTAAGCAGGCCGTGGAAGAGGATGTTTTTGCCAAAATTCAGATGATGAATAAACAGCATCCTGCATTGCGACAGGCGTCTTAAGGAGAAGAAGATGATTAAACAATCCGTACGCGTGGTAAACAGCACCGGCTTACACGCCCGCCCGGCAGCAGCGCTTGCAAAGATCGTAAAACAATACCAGGCGTCGCTCACGCTGGTTAATAACGGTAAGGAAATCCCCGTTAAAGGAATGATGAGTATTCTCGGCGCGGGCGTGAAGGGAAACACGACGATTGAACTTATCTGCGAAGGCCAGGACGAGCAGGCATTTATGAACGATCTGAAAGCCGCCTTCGCTCAGGGGTTTGGCGAGACGGTTTCGTAGGCCGGATAAGCGCAGCGTCATCCGGCAATTTTATTGGATGACGCTTAACCGTTCTAGGTTGATACATCAAATTTTTAACGTCTGGTGACTAAAGGTGTATAAACGCCCGGCTATGCGGCAATCTTGTCGAAACGCGCCAAATACCTCGTAGTATTCATTGGGCAACCACATCTGAGTATGAAAAGAATTTTATATGCCCCGGGAAAATCTAATATTGTTAAAGGTACAATTCGCAGGGCGATAAATAAAGTGAGATCCAGTCCGTGTTTTAAAAACATAGCTACACAGCTCAAAAGCAATGTGTTATAAATATGGCTCTTTATCGGGCAAAGCAAAAGGCTCCAATAAAATTGAAAAGGAGATTTTAAGTCAAATGGTTATGACTGACGCTGAAAACAATAAGGCAGCAAACAGGATGCTCTACATTTTTATGGCTGCGGGCATCTTTCCTTTATTGGTCATTTTTTCCGTATATCTGAGTAATTCTGGCTCCCCCCTGCTGAATGACATCGCTACAAAAACCATGGGCCTGCCTGCGATAACATCTTTAACAAACCCAATAATGACAAAAGTGATGGATGTTTATTGTAAAACTGCCCCCATCCTTGCACTTATCCTTTTTTTATTTTCATATAAAAAAAGAAAACTAATTAGGCCTTATAAGTATTCGTCCCTGATCCGCTCATGCTTACTTGGCCCCATCTTTTACTTTATCTATATTTACTTAATTTTATGCAGGAATATAGAGTTAACAGCCACAGGAAGGCCCGCAAAATTAATGGCTGATAACGATTTTACACTATTTGTATTTTACTCTGGATTATATCTTTCCATTTTCATCATGACCTATTTTATTCTACTGGTTCCTGTCATATTATATCAACTACTCAAAGAAAGGCGGTAATACCGCCTTTCTTTTTATTAATAAGCAAGCCGGATGATTGCGTTATTTATTTTATCAACAAGTTTATCATCTATCATGGAGGCAATGGTAACAGCAACAATAATTCCCATGATCCCAACAACTGTAACTAAATTTATTTATTTTATATACAGCAATTTGATGCTAAATCGGGAGTTTACAGCTGTCAATATCGACTATTAAATAAGCAGACCATGATCGCTATTTATTGCAAATATCTGATTTATAATGTTTTTATAATTAAGGAATTTATGAAGGAAAACTCTGGTTGGCTGCTGTGTATTAACCACAGTGCTGTTTCGTAGACCGGATAAGCGCAGCGTCATCCGGTAATTTTATTGGATGACGCTGACGCTTTAACCCACTGTTCGGAGTAATACCGTTAGTTTAAGAGCGTGATACCCGGGGCGACCACCGGGTTTGGCGTCCCTCCGGGAACCAAATCCCGGTGTTTCCCCTAATTCATTGGCTTAAGTGAACGGGAATACCTTTTCGGGCCGGATTATTTAAAACTAATACGGATCACCTCATCCGGGCTGGTCGGCTCTTTTTCACGGGAACCCGCCTGCTTGACGCTGACGAACAGCGTTTGCCCATCGGCAGACAGCGCCATGCTGTTCGGGTGCGTAGGCGTATCGATGGTGTCCATCACGCTCAGGTTTTTCGCGTCAATCACGCTGACCTTACCGGCAGCGCGATGCGTAACGTACACTTCATTACGCTTCTCGTTGTACAGCACGGCAAGGGAAACCGGCAGGTCGATTTTCTTCATCACTTTGCTGGTTTCGGTATCCACCACCAGCAGCTGCGGGGATTTGGAATCGGTAATAAACGCGCGATGGTTCGCCGTATCCAGCGCGACGTTCAGATAGAAGTGTTCGCCGTCCTGGTCGAGCTTGGTGCGGCTGATCACCTTGTTGGTCGTGGTATCAATCACGATAAATTCGTTATCGGCGTTGGTCATATAGATGCGCGATGCTTTGGCGTCGATGGCCAGACCGGTCGCTGACTTGCCCAGCCCTTCAATGGTGGCGCGCAGCGTTAAATCTTTGCCGTCTACAACCCACAGCACGCTGGATTTACCCAGCCCGCCAACATAAACGGTATCGGTCGCTTCGTTGACCACCAGCTCACGCGGCGCGAACGGGCGGAAATCTTCCGTGCGCTTACGGGCATCCAGAACCAGCGTCTTTTTCACCTCACCCGTTTTCACATCAACAGCGGTAACCGCGCTGTTGACCGTATTGCCCAGGAATAACGTCCCGGTCGCGTGATTGACGGCCACGCCAAATGGCTTGAGGTTATTGTGGATCACCTGGTTAACCGCAAGCGTAGCCGGATCCAGGCGATAAACAATGCCGCCCTTATCGAGCTTGCGGCTCTGGGAAGTGGCAACATACAGCGCGGCTGGCTCGCCGGTCAGCGCCATTTCGTAGGCGCCCTTGCCTACCGGCTTGCGCTCAAGAGTGAAATTGTCGTTGGCGAAAAGCGCCGATGAGAACAGAAGGGTTGAAAGTGCAAGCACTGGTAAAACGCGGCGTTTTGAATCCGTTACTGTAAACATAACTCTCCCTGATGGGCTGATGAATGTGGTAATGATTATCATTATCCAAAAGAAGAAGTAAACGATTATCATTAACAAATCATTCATCGCTGGCAGAACGTGCGTTTCATGGCTACAATCCACTCACTTATCAACCAACTGAATATAAGGAGGATCCCCATGCTGTACTGTAAAACGCTTATCGTTTTGCATACTTTTGGCGATCGCCGTTGCTCAAGCGTTATCGATACCGTGCTGCGATAACTTCGGCTTGAGCGAAGACAACCCAATCTAAATCCTTCCCTCAGGCTTACTGAGTTATCGTCAGTTTTGTATGACGAGGCATTCTCATGCCCAACTCTTGAGTAAGCACAATGAGCACATTATTAACCGCACAATCCCTTAGCCTCGACACGGCCTTCGGCCCCCTGCTGGCTGACATCACTTTTACGCTTAAAAAAGGCGACCGCCTGGGTCTTATCGGCCATAACGGCTGCGGCAAAAGCACCCTGCTGAAGCTGCTGGACGGCACCCTTGCGCCTAACAGCGGCAGCGTAACCCGCGCAAACCACTGCCTGCTGGCGCGCGTCGAACAGCATCTGCCGGAGTCTCTCCATCCGCTGACAATGCTCGAGGCGGTTCTGGCGCAGCTACCCGCCTGCGAACACCACGGCGAAAGCTGGCGGGCCGAAGCGCTGCTGGCTGGCATGGGCTTTAGCGAAGAGGACTGGCATCTCACCGCCGGTACGCTGAGCGGCGGGCAGCATACCCGACTGCTGCTGGCGCGTGCGCTGATAAGCGAGCCGGATCTCATGCTGCTGGATGAACCCAGCAACCACCTCGATCTTCCCACCCTGCTGTGGCTGGAACAGTTTCTGAAGAGCTGGAGCGGCAGCTTCGTGCTGGTCTCCCACGACCAGCATCTGCTGGATGCCGTCACCAACGGCACCTGCATCCTGCGTGATAAAACGCTGAGCTTCTTCCAGCTACCCTGTTCACAGGCGCGGCAGGCGTTAGAAGAGCGGGATCGAACGGATGCCCATCGCCACCTGGCGGAGCAGAAAGAGATCGACCGCATCGCGGCCAGCGCTAAACGGCTGGCCGTCTGGGGCCGCGTGTATGACAACGAGGATCTGGCGCGCAAGGCCAAACAGATGGAAAAACGCGTCGATAAGCTTAAGGACGAGCAGACCGAGCTGAGCGCCGGAAATCAGTGGCAGCTTATCCTGCGAGGCGAGCGGCTCCAGGCTGACCGGCTGCTGGAAATGGAAGACCTGTACGTCAGCCCTGCGCCTGACGCCGAACCGTTGTTCCGCCTGCCGTTACAGCGCGTGAAGAGCGGTGACCGCGTGGCGATTATTGGCCGCAACGGCTGCGGTAAATCCTCCCTGCTGCGCCTGCTGTGGCAGCAATATCAGCAGCCGGAACGGGAGGAAGGTATCCGCCTCCATCCTCGTGCGCAGATGGGTTATTACGACCAGACGCTGCACCAGCTGCGGGATGAGGATTCCCTGCTGGAAGCGCTCGAACCCTTTGCTCCTTTAACCGAACAGGACAGGAAAATGGCGCTGATCGGCGCGGGATTCCCGTGGCTGCGCCATCAGCAGACGGTCAGTACCTTAAGCGGCGGCGAACGCTCTCGCCTGCTGTTCGTTGGGTTGACGCTGGCACGCTACTCGCTGCTTATGCTCGATGAGCCAACGAACCACCTGGATATGGAGGGCAAAGAGGCGCTGGCGGAAACGCTGCAATCCTTTGAGGGCGGCGTGCTGCTGGTCACCCACGACAGAACGCTGATCGCGAAAAGCTGCAACCGCTTCTGGCTGGTGGATAACGGTGAGCTGAGCGAATGGCACGATCTGGATCGGATGTACGAGCTGCTGACGGCGGAGGAAACGGGCGAGACAGGAGTTAAATCTGTTTCCACAACCGTAGCTGTGGCTCAAGAGACAGACGCGCTGCTGGAAAGGCTGATAGAGCTGGAAGACAGGCTGGCAGAGGATCTGGCGCGTAAGGAGAAGCACCAGAAACCAGCGTTACAACAGGCTTGGCGGGCGGAGATTGAAGCGTTGAACGCCCTGCTTTCGTAACACAAACGGCGGATGGCGCTCGCGCTTATCCGCCCTACCTTACATGCCAAATCGGCGCTTATCCGACACCTTTACCAGACTTTATCGGCAATAGCCGTCACGAGGCGTACCTTATCCCACTGCTGCGCAGGCGTCAGGCTGTTGCCCTCTTCCGTGGAGGCGAAACCGCACTGCGGGCTGAGGCAAATCTGGCTGATATCCACAAACTGCGCGGCTTCCTTAATACGCGCCTGAATTTGCTCCGGGTTCTCCAGCTCGCCATTTTTTGTGGTGATAAGGCCCAGCACAACCTGCTGTTTGCCCGGACGCACAAAGCGCAGCGGTGCGAAATCACCGGAACGGTCGTTGTCGTACTCCAGGAAGAACGCATCGACATTCACGCTGCCGAACAGCACTTCAGCCACCGGCTCGTAGCCACCTTCGGAGATCCATGTGGAGCGGAAATTGCCGCGGCACACGTGCAGCCCGACCGTCAGGTCTTCCGGCTTGCCTTCCAGCGCTTTGTTCAGCACGCGGGCATAAATTTTTGCCAGCTCGTCCGGGTTATCGCCACGCTCGCGGATCTCTTTACGCTGGGCGTCGGAGCATAAATAGGCCCACACGGTGTCATCCAGCTGCAGATAACGACAGCCCGCAGCGTAAAATGCCTGAATCGCATCGCGCCAGGTGGTGGCTAAATCATCAAAATACTCGTTCAGATCGGGATAAACGGTACTGTCGATGGCGTTACGGCCACCGCGGAAGTGCAGCACGCTCGGGCTTGGAATGGTCATCTTCGGCACCGCATTACCGCTGATGCTTTTCAGATAGCGGAAATCCTCCAGCATCGGATGGTCACCGAATGCCACTTTGCCGACCACGCGCACGCTGTGCGTTTTGGTCTGCACGCCGTTGAACTGAATCCCTTTTTCCGATTCGTAACGCTCCACGCCCTGCAGGCCGTCGAAGAAATCGAAGTGCCACCAGGCGCGGCGGAATTCGCCGTCCGTCACGACATGCAGGCCGCATGCGCACTGCTGTTCAACCGACTCGCGTATCGCTTCATCCTCAACTTTACGCAGCTGAAGCGCATCAATTTCACCCGCAGCAAACTGCAGGCGGGCTTCTTTAATGGCATCCGGGCGTAAAAAGCTGCCGACGATATCGGCGCGGAACGGGGCGTGGTGACGGGTGGCGTGCGGCATGTGAATTCTCCTGATAGCCCGGCTAACTAATTTAGCAGGGTGATAGTTCATTATTTGAATTTTTAGACGTCTGGACGTCTGTTTGTAAGGCGAGCATGCCACGCCCCGGTCAGCGCGGCAAACGAGGAAAATTCATGGTTATTGAAAATAATTCATGTTGTTAAAATCATGTGAAACAAAATATTGATCTGGCTCACACTCTGCCGTTAAATATGGCGTCCTGTTTCAGAGCATCCTCACTATGATTGTTCGTCCGCATCAACACTGGTTTACCCGCCTGTTCGTCTGGCACGGCTCCGTGCTGGAAAAGATCTACTCCCGCCTGCTGCTTAACCTTGTCCTGTCCATCTGCGTGATCTTCTTCCTGCCGTGGTATGAAGCGCTGGGTATTAAGCTCACCATGGCACCCTTCAGCATCCTGGGCGTGGCGATTGCCATCTTCCTCGGCTTCCGTAACAGCGCCTGCTACGCCCGTTTCAACGAGGCGCGCCTGCTGTGGGGGCAACTTGCGATAACTTCACGATCGCTGCTGCGCGAGGTGAAAAGCCTGCCCGCCGCAACGGATGACGACATCAATTATTTTGTGAATCTTCAGGTTGCGTTCTGCAACTGCCTGCGGCTGACGCTGCGTAAAAAGCCGATCGACGCCGTTCTGAAGTCCTGGCTGCGTGAGGATGAACTGGCCTGGGTGATGCAGAGCCATGCGCCCTGTAACCGTATCCTGCTGCTGATGGGTAACTGGCTGGCGAAGCAGCGGGCGGAGGGCGTGATCTCAGATGTGCTGTGGCGCAGCCTGGATAACCATCTTAATGAATATTCCGCCATCGCCGGGGGCTGCGAGCGCATTGCCAGCACGCCGCTGCCGTTCGCCTACACGCTGATCCTGCACCGCACGGTTTATCTGTTCTGCATCATGCTGCCCTTCGCGCTGGTGACCGATCTGCACTATATGACGCCGTTTCTGTCGGTGTTTATCTCCTACACCTTTATTTCGCTGGATTGCCTTGCCGAAGAGCTGGAGGATCCTTTTGGGACGGAGGATAACGACCTGGCGCTGGACGCCATCTGCAATACCATCGAACGCGATCTGCGGGATATGAACGGCGAGAGCCAACTGCCGGCAAAAATGCTGCCGAACGCTTATTACCGCCTGAGCTAGAGCAACAAAGATTTCCCAGAATATTAACGGGCCGTTTTCATATTCACTTGAATTATGCGCGTGCCGCGCTCTAATATAGTTAGCCGACTAACTAAAAGAACGTTTCTGGGAAATCTATGCGCCTGCCAAAAAGCGATCCCTATATCGCAAGAGAGTGGCAACCGCATGAGAAACCGGCGCTGCTCGGCTCACCTTCCACCCCCATCCACCCGACCCCAAAGCGCATTGCTTATGGCATCGTCGGGCTGCTGGTATGCCTGACGGGGGCGCTGGGTAACGCGCTGGTCACCGCCAACCTCAATAATTTACAGGGGACCTTTGCCGCCTGGTCGAATGAAATCGCCTGGCTGCCCGCGGTCTACGTGATGACTAACGCCTCCATCAACCTGCTGCTGGTGAAATTCCGCCAGCAGTTCGGGCTGCGGGCGTTTACCGAAGGGTTCCTTGTCCTGTACGTGCTGGTCACCTTTTTCCACCTGTTCGTCAACGATCTTAACTCCGCGATCATGGTTCGCGCCGCGCACGGCATGGTGAGCGCGGCGCTCAGCTCGCTGGGGATTTATTATCAGATTCAGGCCTGGCCCGCGAAGCACCGCCTCAAGGCGTTGACCATCGGCATCACCGGCTCGGCGCTGGCAATTCCCATGGCGAGGCTCTTCTCAACCGAACTGCTGGAGCTGAATGAGTGGCGCGGGCTGTACTACTTCGAGCTGGGCCTGGCGCTGGTTTCGCTGGCCTGCGTGCTGGCGCTGAAGCTGCCGCCGAGCGATCGTAAAAAAGTCTTTGAAAAGAAAGATTTTCTGACGTTTATCCTGTTCGCGCCCGGCATTGCGTTACTGTGCGGCGTGCTGTCTCTCGGGCGTATCGACTGGTGGTTTGAAGCGCCGTGGATTGGCTGGTCGCTGGCGGCAAGCCTGGTGCTGATCGTGGCGGCGATAACCTTTGAGCATAACCGCAGCAACCCGCTGCTCAACACGCGCTGGCTCTCCAGCGGCAGCATTGTGCGCCTCGGGCTGATTATGGTGCTGATCCGCATTGTGCTAGCCGAACAGAACACCGGGGTGATTGGCTATCTGCAGCTCATCGGTCTGCAAAACGAACAGATGACAAGCCTGGCGTGGGCGATTCTTGCCGGTATCGTGGCGGGCATTGTCGCAAGCGCCATAACCATCGACATCAAAAAGCTTGCCCGCCCGATAGCCATCTCGCTGGTGCTGATGATAATCGCCTCGGTCATGGACAGCCAGTCCAACAACCTCACCCGCCCGGCGCAGCTGCTGGTAAGCCAGTTCCTGCTGGGATTCGGCAGCGCGTTTTTCCTCGCCCCGGCGATGCTGGCGGCCATCGGCGGCGTAATTGCCGAACCGCGTAATCTGGTCAGCTTTTCGGTGCTGTTTGGCATGAGCCAGAACCTCGGCGGGCTGCTCGGTTCGGCGATCCTCGGCACCTTCCAGACCTGGCGCGAAAAATTCCACTCCAGCCTGCTGGCCGACCAGCTGACGCTGCTTAATCCGCTGGTGAATGAGCGGGTCAATCAGTACTCCCAGCTCTACGGCAGCCAGCTTAACGACGGTTCGCTGCTCGGCACCCAGGCTTTGTTGCAGCTGCAAACGCTCGCCACCAGCGAGGCAAACGTGCTGGCCTACAACGATACCTACCTGCTGACGGCGGCCATCGCTTCCTGCACGCTGCTGTGGGTCCTCTGGCGGCTGCTGCGCGTGAAGCTTGCGGCGAGAAAGAATATTAAGACCATGGAGTCACAATGAGTGAACAAGGAACGGCCCCGGCGCAAAGCCCGGAGCAGAAAAACCTGCGCGTAGTGTCCATTTTTACCGCTGCCGCCATCGGTATAGTTGGCGTGCTGGTTATTCTTTACGCCTGGCAGCTGCCTCCCTTTACGCGCCACGCTGAAACAACGGACAACGCCTACGTGCGCGGTATGACGACGTTTATCAGCCCGCAGGTTAACGGCTACATCACAGCGGTGAACGTGCAGGATTTTCAGTACGTTAAGGCGGGCGACGTGCTGATGACCATCGACGATCGCATCTACAAACAGCGTGTTCATCAGGCTCAGGCGCAGGTGGCAATGAAACAGGCCGCCCTGGCCAACAATCAGCAGCAGCGCCGCAGCGCCCAGGCGGTGATTAAAAAGAACGAGGCCGCCCTGACCAACGCCAGAGCGCAGGCTAAAAAATCTCAGCTGGATCTGCGTCGCGTGGAAGATCTGACCGCCGACGGCTCGCTTTCCGTACGCGAAAGAGACGCCGCTCGCGCGAGCGCCGCGCAGGGCAACGCCGATATTGAACAGGCAGCCGCCCAGCTTGAGATGTCCCGCCAGGATTTACAGACCGTCATTGTTAACCGTGGCTCGCTGGAGGCGGACGTTGAGAACGCCAAAGCGGCGCTGGAGCTGGCGGATATCGATCTGCAAAACACCCGAATTACCGCGCCTCGTGACGGCCAACTGGGGCAAATCGCGGTGCGCCTCGGTGCCTACGTCAGCGCCGGTACGCGCCTCACAACGCTGGTGCCAGCGGATAACTGGGTTATCGCCAACGTGAAAGAAACGCAGCTTGCGAACATGCGGGTTGGGCAGCCCGTGACCTTTACCGTTGATGCGCTGAATAATGAAGAATTTAAGGGGGAAGTTGAAAATATCTCTCCCGCCACCGGGGTTGAGTTCAGCGCGATTTCACCGGATAACGCCAGCGGCAACTTTGTGAAAATCGCCCAGCGGATCCCGGTGCGCATCAGGGTGCTCGGTGATGACAACAGACGTAAACGCCTGCGCCCGGGTATGTCGGTACAGGTGAAAATCGACACGCGGGAGAATAAATAATGCGCGGCTTAACTCTCTCCTGCCTTGCTGCAGCTCTGCTGCTGTCGGGCTGCCATTCGCCGCAGGTTCAGCAGGCAAAGCCAACGCTTGCTATTCCCGCCCAGTGGCGCGACCAGGTTGGCCCGTCGTCCCCGGCGGAAGGCGTCTGGTGGCGCAACTTTCATGATTCAATGCTCAACGGCTACGTTGACGAGGCGCTGCGCTATAACAGCGATGTGCTGACCGCCCGCGAGCGGGTCAACGAGTATCAGGCCCGCGTGCAGGCGGCACAGGGGGCGCAGTGGCCAACGCTCGACGCTGGCGTTAACGCCAGCCGCGCCCGTTCACAATCGGCGGCCAGCGGGCTGCCGGTGCATGGCGATCTCTATAAAGGCAGCCTGACGGCAGGTTACAACGTGGATATCTGGGGCCAGTACAGCAGCGAAACCGAAGCGGCGCAGGCGAGCCTGGATGCGCAAAAAGCCG
Organism: Dryocola clanedunensis; assembly: GCF_038405435.1. Lineage (GTDB taxonomy): Bacteria > Pseudomonadota > Gammaproteobacteria > Enterobacterales > Enterobacteriaceae > Dryocola > Dryocola clanedunensis_A. The sequence goes on from NZ_JBBYHZ010000002.1 coordinate 545,397, forward strand.
CGGCGGCGGCGGCTAATCTCACCGTGGCCTCTTCCGTCGCGGCGGGCTACGTTACTTTGCTGTCGCTGGATGAACAGCTTGTCGTCACGCAATCTACCCTCGCATCGCGCGAAAACGCGTACAGGCTCGCAAAACGGCAGTACGAATCTGGCTACAGCTCCCGGCTGGAGCTGATGCAGTCGGATTCCGAGTACCGCTCCACCAGAGCGCAGGTGCCCGAGCTACAGCATCAGATTACCCAGCAGGAGAACGCGCTCAGCGTGCTGATCGGCAAGAACCCCGGGGCCGTAAAGCGTGGCGTAGAGTTTGACAAGCTGACGCCGCTTGCCCTGCCGGCACAGCTGCCCTCAACGCTGCTGGAACGCCGCCCGGACATTGTGCAGGCCGAAAGGAATCTGGTAGCAGCGGACGCCTCGCTTGCCTCTTCGCGCGCGCAGCTTCTGCCCTCAATTAACCTTGTCGCCTCCGGCAGCCTGCAGGACAGCACGCTTTCGCAGCTAATCGATAACCCATTGCGCCTGTGGAGCATCGGCGGCAGCATTCTTGCGCCGCTGCTAAACCGCGAGGCACTGAACGCGCAGGTTGACGTCGCGATGTCCCAGCGCAATCAGGCGCTTTACGCCTATGAAAAAACGGTGCGCAACGCTTTCAAAGAGGCTAACGACAGCATCGATGCTATTAAACGTTTGCAGGAGCAGCTGACGGAATTGCAGGAGCAGGAGAAGGTTGCCGAAGAGACGCTGCGCATCGCGCAAAACCGCTATCGCAACGGCTACTCCTCCTACCTGGACGAGCTGGACGCCCAGCGAACGCTGTTTTCAACCCAGCTCAGCGTGGTGCAGGTGAAAAATAATCTGCTGCTGGCACAGATTGATCTGTATCGCGCGCTGGGCGGCGGCTGGGGTGGACTGTAGCGCTCCGGGATTTACCATACCAATATAACCCGTTGAAATATAAGGTGGATAATCGTCATCATCATCCACCGAAATTTTCTCTCAGCCGCCGTTAATCGACGCGCCGCCATCCACCAGTGAGGCGGTGCCCGTCACAAACGATGATTCGTCCGAGGCGAGCCACAGCGCGGCATAAGCAATCTCGTCCGGCTTGCCGACGCGCTTGAGAGCGTGCAGGCTGGCAATGGCGTTCTGCGACTCTGCGGTATTATTCGCTTCGCGGTACATATCCGTCTCCACCGCGCCGGGCAGCAGCGCGTTGACGCGAATGTTTTTCGGCCCAAACTCGGTGGCCAGCGCCTGGGTCAGCCCGATCAGCCCCGCCTTGCTGGCCGCGTAAGAGGCCATCTGGGGAAAGGCGACCGTGTAGCCGACCAGCGTCGAGGTAAAAATCACCGAGCCGCCGCCGTGCTTGAGCATCTCGGCAATCTGATGTTTAGCGCCCAGGAAAGAGCCGGTTAAATTCACCGCAACGGCATTAGCAAACCCTTCGGCGGAAACGTCGGTACTTGGCCCCGCTTCCCCCAGCGTGCCCGCATTGTTGAAAGCGATATCCAGCCGCCCCCAGGTTTCCACTGCCTTCGCCACCAGCGCTTTACCGTAAGCCTCATCGCTCACGTCGCCCGCCAGCGACACGGCTTCTCCTCCGGCGGCTTTGATTTCATCCACCAGCCGTGCAAGCTCCGCTTCACGCCTTGCTCCCACAACCACTTTTGCACCCTGCGCCGCAAACAGCTTCGCGGTGGCATAACCAATGCCGGAACTGGCACCCGTAACGATGGCAACTTTGTCAGCTAAACGATTCATGAGGAGACTCCGGTGAGGCGGTCAGAAATTGACCGCTTCAGGAGTATGGTACCGGTGGGAGATTATTGCATTTTTAGTTTGGGCTGGATTTGTCGGACGGCGCTGGCGCCTATCCGACCTACGAAACCGGCCTGGAAAAGTTTCTTCCTCCGGTAATTAGCCGGTGATGGCTTCCATCGCCTGCAACACGCGCTTGTCGGAAATCGGATAAGGCGTGCCGAGCTGCTGGGCGAAGAAGCTGACGCGCAGCTCTTCGATCATCCAGCGGATCTCCTTCACGTCATCGTCTTCACGGCGTTTTGGCGGCAGCTTGTTGAGCCACTGCTGCCAGGCCTGCTGTACGCTTTCCACTTTCAGCATTTGCACGCGGTCACGATGCGGATCGATAGCCATTTTCTCGAGGCGTTTCTCAATAGCCTGCAGGTAGCGCAGCGTGTCGCCCAGCCGCTTATAGCCGTTGCCGGTGACGAAACCGCGATAAACCAATCCCGCCATCTGCGCCTTCACATCCGACAGCCCCAGCGCCATGGTCATGTCCACGCGCCCTTTCAGCCGCTTGTTGATATTGAATACGGCAGTAAGAATTTGTTCGACCTGCTTCGCAATTTCCACCACGGTTTCGTTGAGCTCTGCGCGCACTTTCTCATGCAGCTGCGCAAAGCCCTCCTCCGTCCATACCGGGCCGCCCGCCTGGGCAATCAGCTTATCCACACCGCAGGAAATGCAGTCGTCGATTAAATCCATCACCTTGCCGTACGGGTTGAAGTACAGGCCCAGCTTGGCCTTGTTCGGCAGCTTCTCGTGCAGATACTTAATCGGCGACGGGATATTCAGCAGCAGCAGGCGGCGCAGGCCGCGCCACATGGCCTGCTGTTGTTCAAGCTGGTTATCAAACAGCCTGATCCCCACGCTCTCTTTTTCATCCACCAGCGCCGGGAAAGCCTTCATGCGGTAGTTACCGCGTTTCTGCTCGTAGCTTTCCGGCAGCGCGCCAAAGCTCCAGATGTGCAGGCCGCTCTGCTCGATGCCGTCATCGGCAACGGCGGAAAGCGTTTGCTGAACTTTATCCTTCAGGCCGCCGCGCAGCTCGCTCAGATCCTTACCTTCTTTGAGCTTTTTGTTGTTCTCATCCACGACCCGGAAGGTCATTTTCAGGTGATCGGGCACCTGATCCCAGTGCCAGTCCTCCCGGTCGATGGTCACGCCCGACATGCGGCGGAACTCGCGCTCTAAGCTTTCCAGCAGCGGCAGTTCCAGCGGCGTGGCGCGGCCCAGGAATGCCTCGGCGTAGTTCGGCGCGGGCACAAAGTTGCGGCGCACCGGCTTGGGCAGCGATTTAATCAGCGCGATAACCAGCTCCCGGCGCACGCCCGGGATCTGCCATTCAAATCCCGCGTCTTCCACCTGGTTGAGCAGCGGCAGCGGGATGTGAACGGTTACGCCATCGGCGTCCGCGCCCGGCTCAAACTGATACGTCAGGCGCAGCTTGAGGTTGCCCTGATGCCAGAAGTTCGGGTAGTCCAGCTTGCTGACCTGCTCCGCGCCTTCTTTTATGAGCATGCTCTTTTCGAAGTTGAGCAGATCCGGCGTCTCTTTAGCGACCTTTTTCCACCAGTTGTCGAAGTGGCGGGCGGAGATCACATCGTGGGCGATGCGCTGGTCGTAAAACTCAAACAGCGTGTCGTCGTCGACGAGGATGTCGCGGCGGCGGGACTTATGCTCAAGCTCTTCAATTTCGTTGCGTAATTTAAGATTTTCCCGGAAGAACGCGTGGCGCGTCTGCCAGTCCCCTTCAACCAGCGCGTGGCGGATGAACAGCTCGCGGGACAGCGCCGGGTCGATCTGGCTGTAGTTCACGCTGCGGGCAGCAACAATCGGCAGGCCGTACAGCGTCACTTTTTCGGTTGCCATCACCGCGCCCTGTGCTTTCTCCCAGTGCGGCTCGCTGTAGGAGCGTTTAAGCAGGTGCTGGGCCAGCGGCTCCACCCATTCCGGGTCGATTCTGGCGGCAATGCGCCCCCACAGACGGCTGGTTTCCACCAGTTCAGCAACCATCGTCCACTTTGGCGGCTTTTTAAACAGGCCGGAGCCGGGGAAGATGGAGAAACGGGCGTTGCGCGCCCCGGTGTACTCCTGCTTATCGGCATCTTTCTGGCCAATATGCGACAGCAGCCCCGTCAGCAGCGCGCAGTGAACCGAGCGGAAATCCGACGGCTCGCTGTTAATCGACAGGCCAAGCTCTTTGACCACCTGGCGCAGCTGGGTGTAGATATCCTGCCACTCTCGCACGCGCAGATAGTTAAGATAGTCCACCTTGCACTGGCGGCGGAACTGGTTAGACGACAGCTCTTTTTGCTGTTCGCCCAAATAGTTCCACAGGTTCACGTAGGCCAGGAAGTCGGACTCTTTGTCGTGGAAGCGGCGATGCTTTTCATCCGACGCCTGCTGTTTGTCCATCGGGCGCTCACGCGGATCCTGAATGGAAAGCGCGGAAGTAATAATCATCACTTCACGCACGCAGCCAAACTTCTGCGCTTCGAGCACCATGCGCGCCAGGCGCGGATCCACCGGCAGCTGGGCAAGCTGGCGGCCGGACGGCGTTAATTTGTAGACGCTGTGATCCTGTTCGCTGGTGATGGCCCCCAGCTCTTCGAGCAGGCGCACGCCGTCCTGGATATTGCGCTTATCCGGCGCTTCCACAAACGGGAAGGCGGCGATATCGCCGAGGCCCAGCGAGGTCATCTGCAGGATAACGGACGCCAGGTTGGTGCGCAGAATTTCCGGGTCGGTAAACTCCGGGCGCGACAGGAAGTCATCTTCAGAATAAAGCCGGATGCAGATCCCTTCCGACACGCGGCCGCAGCGCCCTTTACGCTGGTTGGCCGAGGCCTGGGAAACCGGCTCAATCGGCAAACGCTGGACCTTGGTGCGGTAGCTGTAACGGCTGATACGCGCCGTACCAGGATCGATAACGTATTTAATGCCCGGCACGGTCAGCGAGGTTTCCGCCACGTTGGTAGCCAGCACGATGCGGCGGCCCGCGTGTGACTGGAACACGCGGTTCTGCTCGCTGTTCGACAGGCGCGCATATAAAGGCAGCACCTCGGTATGCGGCAGATTCAGCTTATTCAGGGCATCGGCGGTGTCGCGGATTTCGCGCTCGCCGCTCATAAAGATCAGGATATCCCCCGCGCTTTCGTGGCCCAGCTCATCAACCGCGTCAAAAATCGCCTGCAGCTGGTCGCGGTCGGTGTCGTCCGCGTCTTCGACAATCGGGCGATAGCGCACTTCCACCGGGTAGGTACGGCCCGAGACTTCAATAATCGGCGCGTTGTTAAAGTGGCGCGAGAAGCGCTCCGGGTCGATGGTGGCCGAGGTAATAATGATTTTCAGATCGGGACGCCGCGGCAGCAGCTCGCGCAGGTAGCCTAGCAGGAAGTCGATATTCAGGCTGCGCTCGTGGGCCTCATCGATGATGATGGTGTCGTACTGCATCAGCAGCCTGTCCTGCTGGATTTCCGCCAGCAGAATACCGTCGGTCATCAGCTTGACCATGGTGTTATCACCGACGTGGTCGGTGAAACGCACCTTGTAGCCTACGCAGCCCCCCGGCTCCGTTTGCAGCTCTTCCGCAATACGGTTAGCCACCGTGCGTGCTGCAAGGCGACGAGGCTGCGTGTGGCCAATCAGCCCTTTCACGCCGCGGCCCAGCTCCATACAAATTTTTGGCAGCTGGGTTGTTTTGCCCGAGCCAGTTTCCCCGGCCACGATAACAACCTGGTGGTCACGAATGGCTTCGAGAATATCCTGCTTTTTCTGGCTGACCGGCAGGTTTTCCGGATAGGTAATCGCCGGACGGGAAGCTTCACGCAGCAGGACTTTACCGGCTGCCGCTTCGATCTCCTGTGCCAGGGCCTCTAACACCACTTGCTGGGATTCAGGATTTTTCACCTTCTTCACGCCGTGGATACGACGGGAGAAGCGCTGGCGGTCGCGCAGCATAAGGGCTTCTAAACGGGAAGATAACGAGGAGACTGAAGGTTTTGTATTTTGCATAGCGTCATCATCATGGCAGCGCACTGCCGGAAAAGTCTTGTACGAGAATTCTCGCTAGATTATCACATCGCGGTTATCCGCGCCTTGTTCAAAAAAAATGAACGTAGGGTTCGATATATTGCGCTATCACTGCAATCGGATTGTGAATAAAGTAAGTCTCAGCGAACGGGCAATCTGTCCGAATGACCAAAAACAAAGGAATCACCCATGAGCAAAGTATTAGTTCTTAAGTCCAGCATCCTGGCAGGTTACTCTCAGTCTAATCAGCTTTCCGACTATTTTGTTGAACAATGGCGTGAAGAGCACTCTGCGGACCAGATCACCGTGCGCGACCTGGCGGCCAATCCGGTTCCGGTTCTGGACGGTGAATTAGTTGGCGCGCTGCGCCCATCCGATGCACCGCTCAGCCCGCGTCAGCAGGAAGCGCTGGCCCTGTCCGACGAACTGATTGCCGAGCTGAAAGCTCATGACGTGGTGGTTATCGCCGCGCCAATGTACAACTTCAACATCCCAACCCAGCTGAAGAACTATTTTGACCTGGTTGCCCGCGCAGGCGTCACGTTCCGCTACACCGAAAAAGGCCCTGAAGGTCTGATCACCGGTAAGCGCGCCGTGGTACTGACCAGCCGTGGCGGTATCCATAAAGATACCCCTACCGATCTGCTGGTGCCTTACCTGAACCTGTTCCTGGGCTTCATCGGTATTACCGACGTGAACTACGTGTTCGCAGAAGGTATCGCCTACGGTCCGGAAGTGGCGACCAAAGCACAGACCGATGCTAAAGCTGCTATCGACAGCATCGTTACCGCTTAAGCTTTAAGGTTAAATGGTGGATGGCGCCTGCGCTTATCCACCCTACAAAATTATCCGCCCTGCTTCACTTTATGGGCATCGTCGAACGTTATCTTACGGCGATGCTCCTCCACCTCGCGCAGCGGCTCCACCTGATGCATGGTCTGCTGGCAGCGGATGACTAAATCCTGATACTCCCGCGTCCCTTTCTTCTTCCATTCGATCTCTTCAGGACTCAGTTCACGAATCGCCTTTGCCGGGCTGCCGACGATGAGTTTATTGGCCGCAAACTCCGCTTTGGCTTTAATAAACGCCGCCGCGCCAACTATGCTGTTTTCGCCAATCTGCGCCCCGTCGAGGATCACCGCATTCATGCCAATCAGCGCGTTTCTGCCCACCACACAACCGTGAAGTATCGCCCCGTGGCCGATGTGCCCGTCTTCTTCAACGACGGTGTCCTGCTCCGGGAAGCCGTGCATCACGCAGTTATCCTGCACGTTTGCGCCATCTTTGACGATGATGCGCCCAAAATCCCCGCGCAGGCAGGCACCCGGCCCGATATACACGCGATGGCCGATAATCACATCGCCTATCAGCACCGCCATCGGGTGCACATAGCTGTCTTCCGGTACGACCGGGGTCAGGCCGTCTATCTGGTATACAGGCATACTTTCTCCTTACAGGTTCGGGGTCAGTCCCCCGAAGCGCTGGAAATAGCCGCTCCCCGGCTGCGGGAGTTCCCCTACCGAGGTTTCACCGTGCTCGCTGACGAACGCCAGCGCGCCGGGAGCAACGCGTTGATAAATATTGATGCACAGCTGGCGTGCGCTCTGCCCCTGCCAGTGCGGCGGCAAAAGCTCATCCGGCAGCAGCGGATCCTTAAGCACCACGCGGCGGTAGAAGTGAATGAGTAGCAGCTGGATCTGGAAACAGCGCAGCGGGGTAAGCTCGTTGTCGTCGGCTTCGCGCAGCAGGGGCAACAAAGGCCGGAACGACTGGATAAATTCGCCGTAGCGCTCGTTTTTGTCCGTCAGCAGCCAGCACTCTTCCACTCGAGCCTTAAGCGCTGTTCGGGAGGTTTGCAGCGGCGAAGTCGCCTCGAAGCACATCACGTTATCCGCCACGCCCGCTTCGTGCAGCAGATTCTGAACATCGTTGAGATTCTGGGAAGGCGACGCCATCAGGCTGGGGGCTAACGTGCCAAAGCCCTGCCAGATCAGCTGTTTCTTGACCTGCGCGAGGGTGTTTTTCTCAAGCCCTTCGGAAAGCAGCAGCAGCCATTTCCCGTCCCACTCCGGCTGCCCTGCCCGGTAGATTTTGGCCTCCGCCCGCCGCGTCATGCGCTGGCCCATCTCCGTCAGGCGATAAAAACTGCGCCGCCCGACGCGCTCCACGTCAAGCCAGCCTTCTTTATTAAGGCGGAACAGAGAGGTACGAACAAAGCGTTCGCCAAAACCCAACGACTCCAGCATGGTCGCCAGGCTCCCCAGCCAGATTTCACCGCCGCGGTGCGCCAGCGCGTCGCCGTATAAAGAGACAATCAGCGACGTCCCACTGATGGGCACCGCGCTCACCGCCTGCCCGATAAACTGTTCCAGTTTGTTGCTCATTAGCCGCCAGAAATGTCGTTAAATTCCATAACAGCCTAAAACATAGCACAAAAAAGACACCTGAAATCATGTCATTAGCTATGCGATTCACAATTTTGCAAATTGACGAAAAAATGCAGCGCAATGGGTCTATCAGGAATGAAGATAAGGGAAAAATTGCGTTAATATTTTCGTTTTGCGAGGTGTTTCCACATCACGGAATAAGCACATTGCCGCCCTTTAATTTTCCTTTTATTTTTCCGTTGAATATTAATTGTACGTATTTTATTCTCTGGAAACATAAGGAAAGCCCCTATGGAATGGGATGATACTGGTCTGGACGATCTGCTGAATTACCATGGCGCAATCTCTTACCGCACAGATGGCTACTGGTGGAAAATTGAAGCATGGTTGATACAACCAACGGTCTTTTGTCCACATGGCGTTAGATACAATCTGACCTTGCATAACCCCTCCAATAGAAGAATCCTGGGTTATGACAATGCGCATAGTATTAAGATCCCTGCCAAAAGTAACTTCAGTAACAGGATAGTTCGCGATCATATGCACCTTACATCGCAGGACAAAGGCCGGCCCTATGAATACACAACTGCAAGAAAATTAATGGCTGACTTTTTTACTACAGTTGATGAAGTCATAAACTTGTTAGAAGGAAAAAACAGATGAAAGCGCATATAGGCATTTTGTCCGAGGAGCTTCAACGAAAGCGTATCCTTGCTGGTGTCTCAGGGAAATATAAAACCATGCCCGACGAGCCAAAAATATGGTTTTGCTCTCTTAGTTCACTCGGGAAAGTATTAAGCCCTGAAAATCTCGCACTTCTGCAAACCATGAAAAATAATCAGCCGGAAAGTATTGAGAAACTTGCCGAACTGTCTGGCCGAGAGCTGCCGCAACTGTTGATCGTCCTGGGAAGATTAAATGGACTTGGCTTCGTTGAACTTGAGCGGCAGGGTAAAAACGTCAAACCAAAAGCTCTGTTCACCGACTTTGTTATCCATGTCGACAGCACGTTAGAAGCCCGCATCAATGCCGCCTGAACAACGGGTGAAACTGCGTTATCCGCCCTTCTGGTTGCAGCGTAGGGCGGATAAACGGAGTGTCATCCGCCGTTTGTTTACTGGTTTGCCGCCGTGCGCAGATCGCTTACGCGAATGGCTTTGCCTTCCGAACGCGGCAGGCTGCCGCAGTTGACAATGCTGATGTCCGTGGAGATGCCGACCATCGATTTAATGCGGTGGCGCAGCTGGTGACAGACGGAACAGCGCTGTTCGTGGCTTAAATAGAGGCTGCTCTCTTTCAGCTCCACCTTGACCGAGAGCGTGTCCAGGTGGCCGTCGCGATGAACCTCCAGCTGGTAGTGCGGGGCCAGATGCTCGAACTTGACGATCTCCTCTTCCAGCTGCGACGGGAAGACGTTCACGCCCCGGATGATCAGCATGTCGTCCGAGCGCCCGGTGATTCTGTCCATGCGGCGCATGGTGCGCGCCGTTCCCGGCAGCAGGCGCGTCAGGTCGCGGGTGCGATAGCGGATCACCGGCAGCGCCTCTTTGGTCAGCGTGGTAAACAGCAGCTCCCCCTGCTCACCGTCATCCAGCGGCGTGCCGCTAATCGGGTTAACAATTTCCGGGTAGAAATGATCTTCCCAGATGGTTGGCCCGTCGGTGGTTTCCAGACACTCCATCGCCACTCCCGGCCCCATCACCTCCGACAGGCCGTAGATATCCAGCGCGGTAATGCCCAGGCGGCGTTCGATTTCGCGACGCATGGCGTGCGTCCACGGCTCGGCACCGAATACGCCAACGCGCAGCGAACAGTTGCGCGCATCGCCGCCCATCTGGCGCTCCAGCTCTTCAATCAGGTTCAGGCACCAGGACGGCGTCACCATGATCATATCCGGCTGGAAGTCGCGGATCAGCTGCGCCTGCTTCTCCGTCTGGCCGCCGGACATGGGGATAACCGTCGCGCCAAGGCGCTCTGCACCGTAGTGCGCGCCCAGCCCGCCGGTAAACAAACCGTAGCCGTAAGCGACGTGGATTTTGTCTTTTGGCGTGCCGCCCGCGGCGCGCAGCGAACGGGCAACGATATCGGCCCAGGTATCAATATCTTTTTGGGTGTAGCCCACCACCGTTGGCTTGCCGGTCGTACCCGATGAGGCATGAATACGCACAATCTGCTCCATCGGCACCGCGAAGGTGTCGAACGGATAGTTGTCGCGCAGATCCTGTTTGGTGGTGCAGGGGAAAAGCTGAATGTCCTTCAGCTCTTTAAAATCGTCAGGGTGTACGCCCACCGCGTCAAACTTGCGTTTGTACATCGGCACGTTGGCGTAGGCGTGGTTAAGCGTCCACTTCAGGCGCTGCGTCTGCAGGGCCTGCAGTTCGTCTTTTGACGCGGTTTCAATCGGTTCCAGCTTTGTAGTAGAGGTTATCATTATAGGGTACTCGCAGGTTTGATTAGCTCACACGCTCAAGGATCAGGGCAATGCCCTGGCCAACGCCGATACACATCGTACAAAGGGCATAGCGGCCCTTCCGGCGATGCAGTTCGTGGCTGGCGGCCAGCGCCAGTCGGGCTCCACTCATGCCCAGCGGATGGCCTAAAGCGATGGCGCCTCCGTTGGGGTTAACATGGGGGGCATCGTCAGGCAGCCCCAGCTGTCGTAATACGCCCAGCGCCTGCGCGGCAAAGGCTTCATTCAGTTCTATTACGTCCATGTCGTTGATGGAGAGTCCCGCCAGCTCCAGCACCCTGCGCGTTGCGGGTACCGGGCCGAGGCCCATATAGCGCGGTTCTACACCTGCGGTAGCCATTGCGACGATGCGGGTCTTTGGCGTCAGGCCGTGGCGCTTAGCCGCTTCTGCGCTGGCAACGATTAGCGCCGCCGCCCCGTCGTTTACCCCGGACGCGTTCCCGGCGGTAATGACGCCGTTTTTACGGAACGGCGCTTTCAGGGCGTTAAGCTGTTGCAGAGTTGTTTCCGGGCGAGGATGTTCGTCGTCGCGAACTTCTACCACTGTCCCTTTCTTACCTTTCACCATAACCGGCACGATTTCCTGCGCCAGCACGCCATTTTTCTGCGCCTCTTCGGTACGCTGCTGGCTGCGCCAGGCGAAGGCATCCTGGTCGTCACGGCTTATATTTAACAACTCGGCTACATTCTCTGCCGTTTCGGGCATGCTGTCAGTACCAAAATGCTCAGCCATGAGCGGGTTCACAAAACGCCAGCCAATGGTGGTATCGAACATCTCTGCCTGGCGCTGGAAAGGCGCGGTCGCTTTACCCATCACAAAAGGCGCCCGGGACATGGATTCCACGCCGCCCGCAATCATCAGCTGCGCATCCCCCGCCTTGATAGCCCGGGCAGCCATGCCGAGTGCATCCAGCCCGGAGCCGCAAAGGCGGTTGATTGTCGTGCCGGAAATCGTCTGCGGCAGCCCTGCCAGCAGCGTAGCCATGCGCGCCACGTTGCGGTTATCTTCCCCCGCCTGGTTGGCGCAGCCCATAATCACGTCGTCCACCGCGCTCCAGTCCACGGACGGGTAGCGCGTCATCAGCTCTTTCAGAGGAACGGCGGCGAGATCGTCCGCCCGTACTGACGACAGCGCCCCGCCGTAGCGGCCAATGGGGGTTCTCACGCCGTCACAGATAAATGCGTCATTCATAGCTTTGCTCCAGAGACAGGGGTGCCGATACGGTGCGAGCGCCCACGGAACAGGGCGACGGTTTTCTCGTGCTGATTGATGATTTCAATGTCGTAAACGCCGGTCTGCCGTCCCTGAGTACGCACCTGCGCCACGGCCGTTAATGTGTCGCCCGCATGGCCCGGGCGAACGAAGTCAATGCTGCATCCGGAAGCTACCGCCGCCAGCCCCTGGCTGTTGCAGGCGTAGGCAAAAGCGGTATCCGCAAGCGTGAAGAGCTGCCCGCCGTGACAGGTCTGATGGCCGTTGAGCATCGCTTCGGTCACCGTCATGGTCAGCTTTGCGAAGCCTTCCCCCATCTCCACAATCTCAATGCCCATCTGGTGGGCGCAGTTATCGTGGGCGTACATCTCGCGGGCGTTGGCCCAGGCATCAGTGTTCATGTTGCGTCTCCAGCAGCGCGCGCTGGCGCAGCAGCGATGTCGGGCGATAGCGTTCTTCGCCGTAGTGTTGTTGCAGATTTTCCAGCAGGGTCAGCACCCGCTGCCAGCCAAGCTCAGCGCCCCAGGCCAGCGGCCCGTGGGGATAGTTGACGCCAAGGCGCATCGCGGTATCGATGTCCTGCTCGCTGGCAACGCCCTTTTGCAGCGCGTCCAGCGCTTCGTTCGCCAGCATTGCCACCGTGCGCCAGACCAGCATGCCCGGATAATCCTTGATCAGCAGAACCTGCTTGCCATGCCGCTGGAAGAAGCGGACGGCCTTTGCGGTTTGCTCGGTTGTATTGCCAGCCGCAGCGGCCAGCACGACCAGCCTGGCTTTGCGCCAGTCGTTGATCAAATCGACCAGCACTACAGGACGTTTAAGGCGAAGCGCCAGCTGCGACGCGGTTTCCCCTTGAGTAATCTGAACCACAAGATCGTCAAGCTCTATGCCGGAAAAGGTTACAATGTCACTTTCAATATTGGAAAGCTGACCGGATTCGTAAGGCAGTGATTCATCGAGCGGCCAGCGGTAGACCCCCTGCCCGGTTTTCTTGCCAAGGCGTTTGCCGAGCACCAGCTCCTGCTGAATCAGCGAAGGTAAAAAGCGGCGCTCCTGCCAGAAGCCGTTGAACACCGAACAGGTGACGGCGAAGTTCACGTCCTGGCCAATCAGGTCGGTCAGCGCCAGCGGCCCCATCGGAAAGCCACCGCAGTCGCGCAGCGCCGCGTCTATGACGGCTGCCGGAGCAACCTGCTCTTCCAGCGCGCGCCAGGCTTCAGAATAAAAAGGACGAGCAACGCGGTTAACGATAAAACCAGGCGTTGAGTGACAGCGCACCGGCTGTTTTCCCCAGCGCATCGCCAGCCCGGTCAGGCTGTCCAGCACGGCTGGCGCGGTTTCCAGCCCGCTGACCACCTCAACCAGCCTCATCACCGGAGCCGGGTTAAAGAAATGCAGCCCGACCACGCGCTCCGGGTGCGGAACGCCGCTGGCAATCGCGGTGATGGAGATGGAGGAAGTATTGCTGGCGAATATCACCTCTGCTGAGCAGGCCTTCGCCAGCTCGCGGAAAATGGCCTGCTTAATATCTATCTGTTCCGCAGCGGCTTCGATAACCAGATCGGCCTGCGCCAGTTCGCTAAGCGTTTGTGCGACGGAAATTCTGGCAACGGCGGCGTTTCTGTCGTCTTCGCTGAGTTTACCTTTCGTGACTCGTGCGCTTAATGCGGTGGCGATGCCGTCAATTGCCCGACGGGCCGCATCGGGCTGAATATCGTATAGCTTCACGGCGTGACCGGCCTGTGCCGCCACCTGGGCAATGCCTGCGCCCATGGTACCGCTGCCGATGACCGCAATAATGGAGTGAGGAGTCAGCATGATTATTTCCCCTTAAAGACCGGCGGACGTTTGGCCAGGAAAGCCGCCACGCCTTCGCGGTAGTCGTCGCTGCGCCCGGCAATGCGCTGGTAGTCGCGTTCCAGATCCAGCTGTTCGTCCAGCGTGTTGCTTTCCGAGGCGTAAAGGGCCTTCTTCACCAGCCCCAGGCCGAACGTAGGCTGGCTGGCGAAATGCGCGGCAAGCGCACGGCCGGTATCAATCAGCGCTTCGTCATCCACCACCTGCCAGATCATTCCCCACTGGTGCGCCTGCTCCGCGCTGAGCTTCTCGCCAAGCAGCGCAAGGCCCATCGCACGGGCACGCCCGGCGACTCGCGGCAGGAACCAGGTGCCGCCGCAGTCGGGCACCAGCCCCAGCCTGCTGAAAGACATAATGAAATTAACGGAGCGCGCGGCGATGACCATATCGCAGCCCAGCGCCAGCGTAGCTCCGGCTCCGGCGGCAACGCCGTTTACAGCAGCTATCACCGGCTTCGGCAGCTTTGCCAGCCGCCTGACCAGCGGGTTATAGAAGTTTTCGACGGAGGCACCAAGGTCCGGCGCGGCCCCGTTCGGATCGACGTTACGATCGTTAAGATCCTGACCCGCACAAAACGCACGGCCCTCGCCGGTAATCAAAAGGCAGCGGATAGCGTCGTCGCGTTCGGCCTGCGCCAGCGCTTCTGCCAGCTGGCGGTGCATTTCGTCGTTAAAACTGTTCAGGCGTTCCGGGCGATTTAAGGTCAGCGTCATCACGCCGTTTTGCACATCGCTAAGAATAAAAGTCATGGCTATCGTCCTTTGAACGCGGCGGGTCGTTTTTCCAGGAACGCGGCGATGCCTTCCTGACGGTCGGCGGTGGCGGCAAGCAGCGTGAACAGCTGACGCTCCTGCTGTAACCCCTGAGTCAGCGAAAGTTCGTGCGCCTGGCGCAGAGCAGTTTTTGCGGCCTGTAACGCAAGCGGAGCATGTTGAGCAATGCGGGCTGCGAGCTTCTGAGCATATTCCAGCGTCAGCGCTGAGGGACAAACTTCGGCAATCAGACCCGCCCGTAGCGCCTGGTCTGCGGTGATAGCCTCCCCCGTCAGCACCATGCGGTAAGCCAGCGCTTTGCCGACGCTGCGGATCAGCCGCTGGGTGCCGCCCGCGCCGGGCATAATGCCCAGCGTGATCTCCGGCAGGCCAAAGCGGGCGTTGTCCCCCGCCAGCACGATGTCGCTCAGCATGGCAAGTTCACAGCCTGCGCCCAGCGCATAGCCGTTTACCGCCGTCAGCAGCGGTTTGGGAAATCGTTCGATGCGTGCCCACAGCTGCGGGCGCGGATCGTTCAGCGTGGCGGGCATATCGCGGCTCGCCATCTCTTTAAGATCGGCGCCTGCTGCGAAGCAACGCTCGCTGCCGGTAATCACCACCGCACCGATACTGTCATCGCTTTGTGCCGCTTCCAGCGCATCCGCAAGCTGCTCCAGCAGCGCGTTATTCAGCGCATTGCGGGCCTGCGGGCGGTTCAGCGTCAGCGTTAAAACCCGGTCGTTCCGGCTGCTAAGAAGTTCGCTCATTACAACCCCTGCGCGTCAAAGTCGAGCACCACGTCATCGCCTTTCGGCAGCGTCTGGCAGCTCAGGACGTAGCCCGCCGCCAGCTGATCGGGTTCAAGACTGTAGTTGATGCCCATCTCGACCTCACCGCTCACCACCTTACAGCGGCAGGTGGCGCAGACGCCGCCTTTGCAGGCATAAGGCAGATCCGCGCCCTGCCGTAATGCCGCATCAAGAATGCTTTCGTCGTGGGCGTCGAGGGTGATTTTGCGGTCGCGTCCGTCCTGGCGCAGCGTGACGACTTTGCCCGCCGCCTGTTCGCGACGGCGCAGGCTCGGTGCGGTACCCGGCGTATTGAAATGCTCGATGAAGATGTTCTGCTGCGCAACGCCCAGCGCCAGCAGCGCCGCTTCGGACTCCTGCATCATGCTTTGCGGGCCGCAGATAAAGGTGCGGTCGAAGCCTTTCAGATCCAGCAGCTGGTCGCCCAGCGCCTTTAGCTTCGCGCCGTCCAGCCGCCCGCTGAGCAGATCGCTCTCCTGAGTTTCCTGGCTGAACAGATAGATAAGCTGTAAACGCTGCGGGTAGCGGTCTTTAAGGTCGGCCAGCGCCTGGCGGAACATCATGCTGCGGCTGCTGCGGTTACCGTAGACCAGCGTCACTGTGCTTTGCGGCTCGGTGGCGAGCGTGGAGCCGATAATCGCCAGCATTGGCGTTATGCCGGAGCCCACCGCCAGGGCCAGATAATTGCCCTGGGTTTCAGGCTGCGGCTGATAGCCAAACGTTCCCTGCGGGATCATCACGTCCATCGCCATACCGGCAACCAGGTCGCTGACCGCGTAATGGGAGAAGCGCCCGCCCTCGATGGCCTTCACGGCCACACAGATTTCACCAGGCTGCTCGGCCCGGCAGATGGAGTAGCAGCGGCGCAGCTCTTCGTCCCCGAGGCGCGTTTTAAGCGTCAGATGCTGCCCCGGTTTAAAAGCATAATGGCTGCGCAGCTCTGCGGGAACCGCGAAGGTGATGGCCACCGCCTCCGGGGTTTCCTGTTCAATGCGTGCCACCTTAAGCGAATGAAACGTCGTCATGGCATCCTCAAATACATTTAAAGTAATCAAAGGGTTCGCGGCAGCTATCGCAGCGATAGAGCGCTTTGCAGGCCGTGGAACCGAATTCGCTAATCAGCGAGGTATGCAAACTTCCGCAGCGCGGGCAGCTGACTTCTGCACTCGCCGACGAGGCATGACAGGCGTGGCCCTGCGGCGGGCTGATGCCGTATTCGCGCAGCCGCGCTTTCGCCTCGGGCGTCATCCAGTCCGTTGTCCAGGCCGGGTGAAGCACCTGATCGATATGCACCGGCTGCAAATCGGCTTCGGCCATCGCTTCGCGGATAGCCGCCAGCAAAAAATCCGTCGCCGGGCAGCCGGAGTACGTCGGCGTGAAGCCGATGTGCCAGCCGTCGTCACGATGATGCACGCTGCGCACCATGCCCAAATCGGTGATGGTCAGCACCGGGATTTCCGGGTCGCTGATTTGCCCGAGGATGCGCCACACGTCGCGAACCTGGGCCGGCTCCAGCGCGTCGAGAGTTTGCATAGGCTGCCTCGCTACCATTGCAGTTCGGGATAAGCGCGCTGCAGGTACTGCATCTCCGCCAGCAGCGGGCCGAGGTGCTCGGTATGCAGCCCCTGTTTTCCGCCGGTGCGGTACTGCGCTTCCTGCGGTTTCACCAGCGATGCATCATTCAGGGCGCTGAACACTTCCGCCTCCCATTCGTCACGCAGGCCGCGTGGATCGACGGCGATACCCTGCTCTGCCAGGCTGATTTCCAGCTCGTCGGCGTGAAACAGTTCACCCGTGAAGCGCCAGAGCCTGTTCAGTGAACTCTGCATCTTTTGATGTGAAAGCTCGGTGCCGTTACCCAGCCGCACCAGCCAGCCGCGGCTGAAGCGCAGGTGATAGCGAACCTCTTTAATCGCTTTTGCGGCGATGGCAGCCAGCTGCAAATCGCGGCTGTGCAGCAGGCGGCTGAACAGGGCGACGTGCCAGGCGTCCAGCAGATACTGACGCATGAGCGTATCGGCGAAGTCGCCGTTCAGCTGTTCGGCCAGCAGCAGGTTGTGGTACTGGCGTTCGTCGCGTCCGAAGGCCAGCCGGTCCTCATCGAGCTGCTCGCCCTGAATCTCTGCGGCATAGCTCAGGAAGTTGCGTCCCTGGCCCAGCAGATCCAGGCCGATGTTCGCCAGCGCCAGATCGATCTCCAGCTCCGGCGCATGGCCGCACCAGCCGGTCAGGCGCTGGGCCAGCACCAGGCAGGTATCGCCCAGCCGCAGGGTGTAGGTGGTTAACGGGGAATAAGTCATGGCGCGCCTCACATGTGCTCGATGCCGTCGGGCAGCGTATAAAACGTTGGATGACGGTAGATTTTGCTTTCCGCTGGGTCGAAGAACGCCGGGCGCTCCTCCGGCTGTGAGGCGACGATTTCGCTCGCCTTCACCACCCAGATAGAACAGCCTTCGCTGCGGCGGGTGTAGGCATCGCGGGCGTTTTCCAGCGCCATCTGGTCATCGGCGGCGTGCAGGCTCCCGACGTGACGATGCGACAGCCCCTGTTTGCTGCGGATAAAGACTTCGTATAACGGCCAGTGGACATTGCTCATATGATTTTCCTTTTTGGTGGATGGCGCTGACGCTTATCCACCCTACAACTACAAATTTTTCTTTCGCTTTTACGTAGGTCGGATAAGCGCAGCGTCATCCGACATTTTTAGCTGCGTATGCCAGAGCGGCTTCACGCACCCACGCGCCCTCTTCCCAGGCTTTACGCTTGGCGGCCAGGCGCTCTTCGTTACACAGCCCTCGTCCGGCAACCACCTCGTTAAATTCGTGCCAGTCGATTTCGCCGAACTCGTAATGGCCGGTTTCTTCATTCCAGCGCAGATCTTTGTCCGGCACGGTCATGCCCAGCAGCTCAACCTGCGGAACGGTGTTGTCCACGAAGCGCTGGCGCAGCTCGTCATTCCCGAAACGTTTAATTTTCCAGGCCAGGCTCTGCGCGCTGTTCGGGGAGTTGTCGTCGTTCGGGCCAAACATCATCAGCGCGGGCCACCAGAAGCGGTTGATGGCGTCCTGCAGCATCTGCCGCTGGGATTCACTGCCCTGGGCCAGCACGTTGCAGGCCTCAAAACCCTGGCGCTGGTGAAAGCTCTCTTCTTTACAGATTTTCACCATCGCCCTGGCATACGGCCCGTAGGAGGTGCGGCACAGGGCGACCTGGTTCACAATGGCCGCACCGTCAACCAGCCAGCCGATCACCCCGATATCCGCCCAGTTCAGCGTCGGATAGTTAAAGATCGACGAATATTTCATCCTGCCGTCGAGCATCTTCTGGTAGATATCCTCCCTGGCGCAGCCCAGCGTTTCCGCAGCGCTGTACAGATAAAGCCCGTGCCCGGCTTCGTCCTGCACCTTCGCCAGCAGAATAGCTTTGCGCTTCAGGCTCGGGGCGCGGGTCAGCCAGTTCCCTTCCGGCAGCATGCCGACAATCTCCGAATGGGCGTGCTGCCCAATCTGGCGGATCAGCGTTTTACGGTATTCATCGGGCATCCAGTCCTGCGGCTCTATCGCAATTTCCTGGGCGATTCGCTCATCAAAGCGGTGTTGTTCAGTCACGGCATCACCTTTTATGATTCAAATAAGATTCAATAAACGAGTTTTAATGAATCACTTGATAGATAAAAGTTACAGATAAGTTAACGAAAACAGCAAAATTAATCCGCATGCTTTGTGAGCATCGTCACGATAAATCTCGTTAAATCCTCGTTTTTCAGCCTGTTACGACGCCACTGGCTATCCCACCATTTCACATTGTTAATAAATTATTAAATTACACCTTGCTTTTTATGATTCACAAATCAAACATTGAATGCATTAAACGTAATGCTTAGTGGAGAGTGTGATGCAACAGTTAACAAGCTATCTGGCAGGCGGCTGGGCGATGGGCCATGGAAAAGAACGTACGATAAATCATGCGATTAGCGGCGAGGCGCTGTACCAGGTAACGAGCGAGGGGCTGGATATGGTGAAGGCGCGCCGCTACGCCATCGACCACGGCGGCAAGGCGTTAAGCGCCATGACGTTCGTCGAGCGCGCCGCCATGCTGAAAGCCGTGGCGAAGCATTTGCTGGCCAGTAAAGAGTCTTTCTACGAGATCTCTTACCAGACGGGCGCCACGCGTGCCGACAGCTGGGTGGACATTGAAGGCGGTATCGGCACCCTTTTTGCCTACGCGGGCATGGGCAACCGCGAACTGCCGGACGACGTGCTGTGGCCGGAAGATGAAACGATCCCCCTCTCAAAGCAAGGTGGCTTTGCCGCCCGCCACGTGCTGACGTCGAAATCCGGCGTCGCGCTGCATATCAACGCGTTTAACTTCCCGTGCTGGGGAATGCTGGAGAAGCTGGCGCCAACCTGGCTTGCGGGCGTGCCTGCCATCATCAAACCCGGCACCGCCAGCGCGCAGGTTACGCACGCGATGGTGAAGTCCATCGTCGAGTCCGGTCTGGTGCCGGATGGCGCCATCAGCCTCATCTGCGGCGGCGTCGGCAACCTGTTCGATCTGCTGGATGAGCAGGACGTGGTGACCTTCACCGGCTCCGCCAGTACCGGGCAAAAGTTACGTTGTCACCCTAATATCATCGCCCGCTCCGTACCCTTCACCATGGAGGCGGACTCGCTTAACTGCTGTGTGCTTGGCGAGGACGTCTCCCCGGAACAGCCTGAGTTCGCGCTGTTCATCCGGGAAATAGTGCGTGAGATGACGGCTAAGGCCGGCCAAAAATGTACCGCCATTCGCCGTATTATCGTTCCCGGTCAGCAGCTGGAGAACGTCACCCTGGCGCTGAAGGCAAAACTGGAGAAAATCCAGCCCGGCGACCCGACGCAGGAAGGCGTGCGCATGGGCTCTCTGGTCAGCCTTGAGCAGCGTGATGACGTGCAGCAGAAAGTGGATCTGCTATTAGCCGCGGGTTGCAAAGCCGTAGTGGGTGGCAAAGCGGATACCTCCACGGCTGGCGCTTTCTTCCCGCCTACTCTCCTGCTCTGTCAGCAGCCGGACGAGACGCCAGCCGTCCACGAACTGGAAGCCTTCGGCCCGGTCGCGACCGTTATGCCTTATCGGGATGCGGAACATGCAATGGCCCTGGCGCGCGCGGGCCAGGGCAGCCTTGCGGGAACGCTGGTCACCGCAGACGGGAATATCGCCCGCCAGTTTGTTCTGGGCGCTGCCCGCGCGCATGGGCGTATTCAGGTGCTGAATCAGGAGTCGTCCGTCGAATCCACCGGCCACGGCTCGCCATTGCCGATGCTGGTTCACGGTGGGCCTGGGCGCGCGGGCGGCGGTGAAGAGCTGGGCGGCCTGCGAGCGGTGAAACACTATTTGCAGCGCACGGCGATTCAGGGCAGCCCGACCATGCTCGCCGCAGTCAGCAAGCAGTGGAGCTACGGCGCGGCGGTGACAGAAGATCCCGTTCATCCTTTCCGCAGGCACTTCGACGACTTACAGATTGGTGAGAGCCTGCTGACCGCGCGCCGGACCATCACCGAGGCGGATATCGTCAATTTCGCCAACCTGAGCGGCGACCATTTTTATGCCCACGTCGATAAGATCGGCGCTGCGG
Source organism: Dryocola clanedunensis (assembly GCF_038405435.1). GTDB lineage: Bacteria > Pseudomonadota > Gammaproteobacteria > Enterobacterales > Enterobacteriaceae > Dryocola > Dryocola clanedunensis_A. Next base: position 566,333 of record NZ_JBBYHZ010000002.1, read on the forward strand.
AGTCGTTTTTCGGCGAACGCGTGGCGCACGGCTACTTCGTGGTTTCTGCGGCGGCCGGGCTGTTTGTCGATCCGGGCGTCGGGCCGGTTATCGCCAACTACGGCATGGAAAACCTGCGCTTTATCGAACCGGTGAAAATCGGCGATACCATCCAGGTGCGCCTGACCTGCAAACGCAAGACGGCTAAGCCGCAGAAAACGGCGGAGGACAGGCCCGTTGGCGTTGTGGAGTGGGCGGTTGAGGTGCTGAATCAGGACGGCCAGTCCGTGGCGCTCTATTCCATTCTGACGCTGGTCGCCCGCAAAGAATAATTTGCCGGATGACGCTGCGCTTATCCGGCCTACAACTCCGTAAACGCGCAGTGTCATCCACCGTAAAGTTGGCAAAGCCAGCAAAGAGGTTGGCAAGCAGCGCCATATATCCCGCCTGAGAAGTTGTTATGTTGAATTCAGTCCCGTCCAGCAAGCACACAACAACAAACGCCAGGAGTGAGACCTGTATGACTTTAACAACCGGAAAGAAAGCGCTGGCTGTAGCCATTGCCCTCATGACCTCCCCCGCGGCCTTTGCCCACGGCGGCGAGGCCCATATGGTGCCGATGGAGAAAACCCTGACGGAATTCGGCGCGGACGTGCAGTGGGATGACTACGCGCAGATGTTTACCCTCGCCAAAGATGGCGCTTATGTAAAAGTTAAACCGAACGCCAAATCCGCCATCGTGAATGGCAAAACGCTGCAGCTGCAGGTGCCGGTGATCTTCAAAAATAAAACGGCTTATATCTCGGACGGGTTTATTAATGAAGTCTTCCAGTCGGGGCTGGATCAGACGTTCGCCGTGGAGAAGAAGCCGCATCCGCTGAACTCCCTGACCTCCACCGAAATTGAAAAAGCGGTATCCATCGTTCAGGCTGCCCCTGACTTTAAACCAGGGATTCGCTTTACCGAGATCTCCCTGCACGAACCACCTAAAGAGCAGGTATGGAAATTTGTCATGGACGGCACGCCGGTCACTGCCCCGCGTACTGCGGACGTTATCATGCTCGATGGAATGCATATCATTGAAAGCACCGTAGATTTGGATGCCGGTAAAGTGCTCTCCTGGCAGCCGATTAAGGGCGCGCACGGCATGGTGCTGCTCGATGATTTCGCCACCGTGCAGTCCATCATCAACGGCAGTAAAGAGTTTGCCGAAGCGCTGAAAAAACATGGCGTGGACGATCCCACTAAAGTGATGACGACGCCGCTCACCGTCGGCTACTTCGACGGTAAAGATGGGCTGAAGCAGGACCAGCGGCTGCTGAAAGTGGTGAGCTATCTGAACACCGGCGACGGCAACTACTGGGCGCATCCGATTGAAAATCTGGTGGCGGTCGTCGACCTGGAAACGAAGAAAATCATCAAAATTGAGGAAGGCCCGGTGATCCCGGTGCCGATGAATCCCCACCCGTTCGACGGACGTGACCGCAAGGCGCCGGACATCAAACCGCTGGAGATTATCGAGCCGGAAGGGAAAAACTACACCATCACCGGCGATACCGTTCACTGGCAGAACTGGGACTTCCACCTGCGCCTTAACTCCCGCGTTGGGCCGATTCTGTCCACCGTGACCTATAACGACAGCGGTACGAAACGCAAAATCATGTACGAAGGCTCGCTCGGCGGCATGATCGTACCCTACGGCGACCCGGACGTGGGCTGGTATTTTAAGGCGTATCTGGATGCCGGTGATTACGGCATGGGGACGCTGACTTCACCTGTCGCGCGGGGCAAAGATGCGCCGGGCAACGCCGTGCTGCTCGATGAAACCATCGCCGATTACACGGGCAAACCGACGACCATCCCGCACGCCATCGCCATCTTCGAGCGCTACGCCGGGCCGGAGTATAAGCATCAGGAGATGGGCCAGCCGAACGTCAGCACCGAGCGCCGCGAGCTGGTGGTACGCTGGATAAGCACCGTGGGTAACTACGACTATATCTTCGACTGGGTCTTCCACCAGAACGGCACCATCGGTATTGACGCCGGGGCGACGGGGATTGAAGCGGTGAAAGGCGTGAAGGCAAAAACCATGCATGATGCCACCGCCAAAGATGACACGAAGTACGGCACGCTGATCGACCATAATATCGTCGGCACCACCCACCAGCACATCTACAACTTCCGTCTGGATCTGGACGTGGACGGCGAGAATAACAAGCTGGTGGCGCTGGACCCGGAGGTCAAGCCCAATACCGCCGGTGGCCCGCGCACCAGCACCATGCAAATCAAGCAGTACGACATTAATAGCGAGCAGGAAGCCGCACAAAAATTCGACCCCAGCACCATCCGTCTGCTGAGTAACACCACGAAAGAGAACAAAATGGGCAACCCGGTTTCCTACCAGCTTATCCCCTACGCTGGCGGCACGCATCCGGTGGCGACAGGCGCGAAGTTTGCCCCTGACGAGTGGATTTATCATCGCCTGAGCTTTATGGACAGGCAGCTGTGGGTGACGCGCTACAGCCAGGACGAACGCTACCCGGAAGGGAAATACCCGAATCGTTCGGCGCACGACACCGGCCTGGGCCAGTACACAAAGGACAACCAGACGCTAAACCACAGCGATGATGTGGTCTGGATGACTACCGGCACCACCCACGTCGCCCGCGCCGAGGAGTGGCCGGTCATGCCAACGGAATGGGTTCACGCGCTGCTGAAGCCGTGGAACTTCTTTAACGAAACGCCAACGCTGAACCTGAACGGGAAGAAGGAGAAATAAGGGCAAATCTGCCGGGTGGATGAACGACGCGTCATCCATCGGCAACGATTGCCCTGCTTGATGAAGGTCTAAATAAAGCCTATATTTAGTCCTTCATCCGTTTTAAGGAGAGTGATGATGAGAATTGAAACGATCAGCTACGTTAAGAAAAATGCCGCATCCCTTGATGTTTCCGAACCCATCCTCGTCACGCAAAATGGTATCCCTGCTTACGTTATCGAGTCCTGGGAAGCGCAGCAGGAACGCGAGAACGCCATTGCCCTGCTCAAACTGATGACGTTGTCAGAACAAGATAAAGCCGAAGGCAAGGTTTTCACCAAAGACGAACTGCTGGCGGATTTAGGCATTAATAAATAATAATCAGGATCTTATATGGACAGTAAGAAGATTGTTATTGAGTACACCAGGACAGCAAAAGAGACGCTAAGGACGATTGCCAGTTTTCTGCAAATCACCGGTGGTGATTTAAAGATCATTTCTGACACGCTTGCAGCCTTCGAATTGAAAGCCCGCGAATTTCCACTTGGTAGCCAGATTTGCCCGGAACTGTTGAATCTTGGCTGCGCAAAGTATCGTGAATGTAATACCGAACAGGGATTTCGGGTTATTTATTCGGTCGATAATAATCTCCTCACGGTCCATGCCGTCCTTGCCCAGCGCCAGGATATAAAACAGCTCTTGTTTAAGAGACTGATCCAGCCTTAATCAGGCCAGCAGGCCCATACGCAAGACGTTACATATCACAATATTTACATCACATTACCGCGTTTTGCGGGAGCGGCGAGTCGCCGGGTAACAGTATTTGCGGCTATGCTTAGGGCAATTTTAGCCCGAGGAGAGAAGCATGCAGGACTGGAACCCGGCACTTTATCTGCAGTTTGAAGCAGAGCGCACCCGCCCGGCAGCCGAACTGGCCGCGCGTATTAACCACCCTTTTGCAAAGCGGATTTCCGATCTAGGCTGCGGCCCGGGTAACAGCACCGCGCTGCTGCATGAACTGTGGCCCGATTCTCAGGTTACCGGTTTAGACAACTCCCCCGCCATGCTTGAAAAAGCCTCCGCCGCCTTGCCTGGCTGTAAGTTTGAGCAGGCAGATATTGCCCGCTGGCAGCCGGAAGAAAAGCAGGATGTGATTTTTGCCAACGCCTCGTTGCAGTGGATCGGCAACCATCGCGCTTTATTCCCGCATCTGGCAGAACAGCTGGCGGAAAGTGGCGTACTGGCCGTGCAGATGCCGGATAACTGGCAGGAGCCGACGCACGGCTTTATGCGCCAGGTAGCCAGCGAGCTGGGTAACCCACCCGCCGGGCGCGAAGCGCTGCTGGAAGCCAATGAGTATTACGATTTACTGACCGAACAAGGCTGCCGCGTGGACCTCTGGCGCACAACTTATTTCCACGTGATGCCATCTCATCAGGCGATTATTGACTGGCTAAGCTCCACCGGCCTGCGGCCTTATCTGGCAAATCTGGATGCCATTCAGCAGAAAGCGTTTCTGGAGCGCTATCACCACCTGCTGCAACAGGCTTACCCGGTGCAGAAGGACGGCAACGTGCTGATGCTCTTCCCGCGCCTGTTTATTATTGCTCGTAAAACTTAGGCTGACGAAGCTGCCCTGTCGCAGGGCAGCCTGATGATTATCTGCTCGCCAGGTACTGCAGACGACGGTTACGCAACGCGTCGTAGCACCAGTTATAGACAACCGTGTACGGCAGGAAGAACAGGAAGAAGCCGATCTCGACCATAAACGCCTTCAGCAGAGTCACGTCCAGCATCCACGCCGCCAGCGGCAGGCCGATTAAAATAAAGCCGCCTTCGAAGCCCAGCGCGTGGGCGATGCGCAGCGGCAGGCGACGCGGCTGGCCGACCGGGAAGAATTTGTCGAAGCCGGTGTTGTAGATAATGTTCCAGATCATCGCAACGGTGGCCAGCATGATGGCCAGCGCCCCCATCTGGAAAATAGGTTTGTTCATCAGCCACGCGGCGGCAGGGGCTGAGATACAGATGGCGATGACTTCGAAGCCGACCGCGTGCAGCACGCGCTCAGCGAAAGATCTTTTTTGAGAATGCATAAATAACTCCGGTATGTTGCCTTGCGCCCTATTCTCATCGTAATTCCTGATAGAATGAAATGAATAGCCATCGATAAAAGCGATAGATAATGCACTTCTCCCCCGAATCTCTTGAGGCATTCCTGCAGGCTGTAGAAACCGGATCTTTCTCCGCTGCCGCCCGCAAGCTGCGCAAAAGCCAGTCCACCATCAGTAACGCTATCGCCAATCTCGAGGCGGATTTGGGGATTACGCTGTTTGACCGCAGCAGCCGCCAGCCGGTGCTCACCTCCCAGGGCCACCGCGTGCTCCCTTACGTGCAGTCGATTATCGCCGCCAGCGAACGGCTGGATGAAGTGTCGGTGCGGCTGGCGGGCAACATCGAGCCGCGCCTGAGCTTCGTGCTTTCCGACGTCTGGCAAACCGCGCACCACGAATCGATCCTCAAGCGCTTTTCCGGGAAGTTTCCGGATATTGAGTTCGAGTGTCTGATTGCGGAAGACGAGGACGTTATCGATCTGATTCAGTCGGGCCGCGCCCACGTCGGCGTGCTGCGCGTGCAGGAGCGTTATCCGGTGGACGTCACCGTTGCGCGTTTGCAGGTTGGCGCCGAGATGTCGATTTTTCTGCACCGGCAGCATGAACTGGCGCAGCTGCCGGCCGTCGAACTGGACCAGCTGCATACCGTGCGCCAGCTGTGCCTGAAAACCTATAAGGACCCGACGCGGCAGACGGGCGGCGGCCCGGCCTGGTCATCCCCTTCTCTGCTGATGCTGCTGGAGATGGCGGAGCAGGGTTTCGGCTGGGGAATTTTGCCGCGCTGGCTGGTGCAGCAGTTCGGCCACAACGTGCTTAAAGAGCTGCCGGTGGCGGGCTGGCCGCAGCGTATTGACGTGGACGTGATGTGGTCCAATAAGGTGCCGCCGGGGGCGGCGGGACGCTGGATGATTGACCAACTGCGGGCGCAGCAGGCCTGAGCCAGACGACGAACATTCCTAAAGGGGCTGGCAGGTTCCGGGCTTTGGCTATACTCAATGGTGAATACACACCTAAGGAGTCCGACATGTTTGAGAAAGCCGAAGATAAATTGAACGAAGCAGCGGGTAAAGCACAGGAAGTTTTCGGTCGCGAGACTAACCGTCCGGACCACGCTGCGGCGGGTGCGGCAAAAAAATATGCCTCGCAGGCGAGCTACGCCGTAAGGGATGCCGCAGACACCGTGCGCGATCAGGTTTCCTCTAACCCACTGGGTGGCTTAGCCGTCGCGGGTGCGATTGGCGTAGTGATTGGTTTTCTGTTAGGCCGTAAATAAGTAGTCTTTGTCGGATGACGCTTCGCTGAAGTTCAGGATTACAGGCGAGGCGTCATTCATCTTAAGCGTTACAGCTAAGCGTTCTGATACCCTGGCTTTCCTGAAATAAATCTTTCATCTGCTTCTGCTTTAGCCACTGATGAAGAAAATTAAGTAACTCATAATCTGAATTAAGATTAAATTTACTCATGATTTTGCATTTGTGCGCCCCCACCGTCTTCGGACTTATATCCAGATAATCTCCAACGAGGGCTGGTATTTCACCGCGATAGAAATGGGCGGCAACTTTAATTTGCTGTGGCGACAGCGTTCGATGCTTGCAGCGCTGGCAATCATGTTCACTCTCGCGTTTGCTCTCTGTATTACAGTCTTGCCAGCCGTTGACGATAGCCCTTTTGACCTTAGTTATAGACTCGGAACGATGTAAAAAAATCGTATCCTTAAGGCAAAGAGGCAAAGGCGCGGAGGAGATCCCCTCCCCGTCATATAAACCAATCAGCAAACTTTGCGGCTTACGCCTCTTCAGGGCGGAATGACAGATATAGCTTTCACCGGCGTGAAAGTATTTTATAACAACGTCAGCAACGCTGATATTTTCTTCTGAGAAGTCGAGAATTTCAATTGCAGCAGCATTTTCATGGTGAAATATATTTTCCAGCATTAACTCCATGCCGTTTTTGTATAATGTATAAAAATCTTCAATAACGATTTTCAGCATACAGTTTTTCCATATTAAAATTAACACCAGATTCAAGAAAACACTCAAAGTGTTAACACCTTGCCCCCAGATAAATAACCGAACCTGATAGCTATTGATAAATAAAATGTACGCTTACCGCCGCAGAAAAGGTTCCCCCTTTGGCATCGCCAGCCGGACTTACGATTCTTGCAGACAGAGGAAACTTAGCTTTATGCGTCACGCCGTCAATATTTACCGTCATGGAAGAACCTGTTCCATAAATAGTCCTGTGATCTGCACTGGTCATTTGCAGAGAAACGTCTCTGGCCGTACCCTGGTTTTTATAAGTATCCGCAGAATTTTCATTCGGCATGCCCGTAAACGTTGCCGTGACATTGAGTAAGTCAGCTGCACAGCTGGAAAGTAACAGGTGAAAGTCCGTCCAGTTTGATCCGCTCCCACGCTCCTTAAGGTTATGCGAAATAACTTTGCCCAATTCAATATGTTTTGACTGCGTATCAACATCCACAATACAGGGCGTGCTGACCACCTGCCCCTGAATAGTAATATCAGCAGCCTTCACCTGGCCGGTCATGAAAACCAGCTGCAGGAAAACCAGATAGCGATATCGCGCCACAATCATCTCCTGCTGGAATATTCCCCAGCACAAATTTATTACTGATAGACGAATGAGGCCACAATAACCGTGCTCACATCACCCGGTAGCGCTCCGCCTGACTTTGAATAAGCGCTGGCTTTCAGTCTGAAGGTCGCTTTGTTTGAGCTTACCGGCGCCGTTAATACCGACCCGTTGCTGATAAGGACGCTTGTCGCTTTGTCGCGCAGCTCAACTGCTGTGCCTGCAGCCGGACTTGCCGCCATGTTAAACCATCTGTCCGGCGCATTGACGTCTGGCGTACCGGTAAAGGTTGCTTTGATATTGCTGGTGCCGGACGGACAGCCGGTGAGCGGCAGGTCAAATTCAACGGCGGAGGAGTTGCTGCCAGCCGAGGCGAGAGAACTTGCCGGGATATTATCCCCCAGCGGAACCACCAGCGGATTCACGCCACCGTTAATTGTGGTGCAGGGAGAAGCAATAATCTTCCCGGATATTTGTAGCGTGACGTTATCTGCGGCTGAGGCATATTCTGCCACAGAGATCGTAAAGAGAAACGCTGTCAGATATTTCATTGTGCTATTCATTATTAATACCTTTTATATTATAACCGTTTTTATTACTGATAAGTTAATGTCAGCGTTGCCGATGCGTTTGCATCACCTGTCGTCACTGTCGTCTTCGTCTGATAATATCGGGCTACCAGCGGTAGCGTCGTCTGTGCAGTAGTCGAGGTCTTCAAAAACAATGTTGAATTTAAGGTCAGTGGCGTTGAACCGTAAACTAACTGCACGCCCACACCGGTTGCTACGCCCGCACTTCCCTGGTTGGATAACGCCAAAACACTTTGATTCGTGGTGTCCGGGTTTTGCGTCCCGCTAAGCGTAACCTTAACGTTCGCTCCAATATCACAGTTCAGCCCCAGATTTTGGGTATTCTGCGTTGGGTTAACAAAGCCTACCGTTGATCCAAATGTATTCACCAGCACGTTACCAATAGGGAATGATAAATTAGGTGTTGTGATTGAACAGGCTACGGTAGTAATAGTTCCGCTGACTAATTTAACGTTCATTCCAACCATGGACGTAGGGCTCACTACCCGCCCCTGCATGACTATGCCCGTCGTTAAAGTTCCGCTCCCCGTTGATCCATACTTAATAAAATAAAGCGTCCGTCCATTTGGCCAGTTGCCATAACGGTTGGCCCCCATGGCCACCGGACTTTGCTGTCCAAATGACACTCCCACGCCGGGAATATTTGTCTGCCATACAGGTTCCGCATTTGAAATATTGGCGGAAACGGAAAAAATCATCGGGAACCACTGGTAGCTCCAGGTTGTGGTACAGCCAAAGCCTGCCGTGGTGCCGGGGCTAACAACCGTCGCGAAGGTCGTCCCAACCGGTATATCGCGCTGAATAACAATATTCCCTGCGGCGATATTTAATGTCGCTAGCGAAGTTCCGCCATAGTCACAGACGGCGGATGCTTTACCGGCCATCACCAATAAGGGTGCCAGCAACAATAGCCTGAATAAAAATCTCATTTCATTACACCTTTAATGACAGGATGCCTTTGTCTGCAGAACAGACTCACCGTCTTTCATAGCGGGCAGGCTGGTTTTTATACGGCACTGTTCAGCGGCGTCATCGCCCCATTTAACCTGCATATTTACGTCATCCATCAGCCCGGTTAAATAAACCTGGCCACTGTCGCCCACGATAAATCCTTGATCGTTCGTTGGCCGATCGAATGGAGTCACTATCGCGCCAAAAGGAACTGGCTGACCGTTTTGCCGCACCAGCGTCATTAATACGCGACGGCCAACGCTTGCAATATATTCGGCACGCACTACTGCTCCACGCGTTGGAATAACCGTTTTAGTGGTTAACGATAATTCCACATTTTCCGGCGTGCCTTCGGGATCGAGCGTTACGTCATTTTTCCTGTAGGGCGAAAGATTGCTGATGACGGTATAGCCTCGATAATCAGTTTTCATACCGGGCTGATTAGCCACCGCAACCCCTTTTGCTCCCGGAGCCGCTACCAGGCCAATGCTTTCCCCGAACGGCTGAGCCAGCGTTATGCCGTCCCGGTGCCCAAGAACACCGCCCGAGAGGCCATAGTTAATTCGCTGCGAATTTTTATCATAGCCATACCCGGCAACGACCTCGCCGTAGGTCCCGCGATAGTCAGCGTTCATATTGCCGGTGTAGCCCACATCGTCCGTACCGTAGCCCTGCTGTACGCTCCAGCTCAGCGCGTTGCTCTCTAAGGCCAGGCCGCTGACGCCCACGGAATGGGTCGTCCCGCTTTGTTGGCTGCTGTTTACGCTGTAATTGGCCCAGGCATTACTTAAGAAACGATCGAGCGGGACGCTAATGTTGAATACGACCTGCCGGTCTTTATCGTAAATCCTGCCGCCGCCCGTACCGCCAGCCGTTGAGTTCGTGTTGTAGGTGTAACCGACGCTGTAGCTGACGCCCTGCCAGGAGTTGTTATAGCTGGCACCGTAAGACTCCATCGTTTTGTTAAGCTGCCAGTAGTCTTCTCTTACCGCCGTCAGCGTCATGGCGCCCATGCGCTCGCCGAGCGCCTGGCTCAGGGTTAACTCTGCCCGGTTACGCCGCCTGTCAGGACTAAGGCTTTCGCTACTGTAGGAGTTCAGCACTTCTGACATGCTGTAATAACCCGACGTGGAGTAGCGATACCCGGCAATGGCAAAGTTTGTCCCGGTCCCGATGAAATTTTTGCTATAGCGTATGCGCCACGACTGGCCACTGCTTTTATCGCCCTCTTTGGGGCTTGACCAGCCTTGCGTTACGTCGCTGGAAACGGCACCAATCGGCCCCAGGTTTTTTCCCAGCCCCAGCGCCACCGACTGATACTTAGCCGATTCCTGAACACCGCCGTACAGGGTAAATCCGTGAGCAAGACCGTAAATCGCCGTTCCTTGCGCCAGCGGCGTTTTTTCCACGCTGCTGCTGTACGCCCGGTACTGCCCTCCGGTCAGGCTGTATTTCAGGCGCCCTTCACGTTGTAAAACGGGTAGCGAAGCGAAAGGCACCACCATATTCTGCTGGCTGCCGTCGGCTTCTTTGATCGTGACATACAGGTCGCCCGATCCGCCCGTAGGAAACATATCGGTAATTTCAAAAGCGCCGGGGGCAACATAGCTTTCGTAGATAACATAGCCATTCTGCCGAATAACGACCTGCGCGTTGGTGCGTGCAATACCCCGCACGACCGGAGCATAGCCAATCAGGCTCTCTGGCAGCATATCGTCGTCCGACGCCAGCTGCGCACCGCGAAAGGGAATGCTTTCAAAAATATCAGCGGGCGACGAGCTGTCGCCGAGTACCATCTGGCTTTTCAACGCAACAACATCGCGCTGCAAATAGGTGTAGGCCGAATCCCATTTGTCGTTACCCTGACTATCACGGTTCCAGGTCGTGTAGTTACGCAAACGCCAGGGGCCAAAATTTGCGCCGGGGCGCAGGTTCACGTACTGGCTGTTATCGCTGCTTCCGTTACGCGAACGTGTCGTGTTACCGCTGAGGCTGTAGTTGAGCAGCAGCGCATTAATGCCTTCATCCCACAGATCTGGCGAAACATAGCCACGGGCCTGGGGCGAAAGCGCCGCCTGCGGAATACTTAACAATAATTTTTGGTTGTTAAATAAAAACTCCGCCTTTGCCTGAGGAATAGCCTCGATGCGGGCACACTTATCGTCCGGCAGCAGCTCGGGGAACTGGCTGGTTTTAATGCCATAATTTTTCAACATTGCAGTGGATAAACAGGGCTGGAGCTTCACCTCCCCCCCTGCATTTTTAACCAGTTGAAAGGTTATGTCCCTGCTGTCCACCATCTGGTCGTTGATAATCACATCAACACGGTAGATACCCGGCGCCTGCTCTCCGTTTTCAAATGCGGAAAGATCTACCTTCCGTGAAGAAGGGTTATCTATTTCCAGCAGCGCGGGGTTGAAATAATCCTGCGCTATACAGCTTGTGCTGGCACCTGAACAGACAAATGAAATATAGCAGGCCAGGAAAGTGGGTTTTATTCTTATAAGTTTAGTTGCTATCATTATTAACACCCTGGCCTCGCGGAGGCCAATATTACGCCCACGAATTACAATTAGACCTGGCTAGCTGCCCATCATTTAAATAGAACTATTGTGTATTTCACCCACGCCACCAAAATCGCTAATGATTTTAAAGGCCAGGGGACCAGAACTTACCCCAGCGGGTAAAGAAAAGTTCGCCGTGCTGCCGGGCGCGACAAAACTGACATCCGGCAGGACTTTGCCACCCACGGTGATTTGGTTGAAATTCATATAATAATTCGTTGGGTTCGTAACCTGTAATTGATCGCCTGCTCTCTTCCACGTCAGCTTATCAGCCACCTGCTCAGGCATAACCCCTTTGAGCCCTGCGGGACGATAAATTAATTTAATCCGGGTTTTAACCGCCACCTGCAGCGTATTTTCCTTTTTCGGTGCAGAAGGTATGGATTTAATATTTAACCAGACCATTGACTCCTTATCCTGCGGCACTGAGCCCGCGAGGACTATTCGCATGACGTTCTGCTGCCCCTGGTCTAAGCGATACAGCGGCGGCGTAATGATAAAGGGAGCTTTGTCAGCGCCAGCGGTCTGGGGATCAAGCCATGACTGGATAAGATAGGCTACGCTATCCGGATTATTAACGCTCAGTGAAGCTTCCTTCTTCGCCCCGTCATAAATAACCCGGGTCCCGCCAATAACGACGCCTGCATTTACGGCTGTGGTACATGAAGCCATAAAAAGGCCCAACAGCAGAGATGTACTGAATAATTTCATACTTAACCTTTAGTGAAGGAATACGAGCGGAGTTTCCGCCCGCATTCCTTTATGCGAAAAAAGACGATCAGTTGTAGTTCAGCGTAAATGTCGCTGAAGCGTTTGCAGGGCCGGACACAACGGTCTGCGCCATCTGTACGTAACGCGCGTAGAAGTTCAGCGCATTATCGCCTTCAACCAGGGCATAAGCGGTAGAAGGAGTGAAGAGCGGCAGCTTGGCGGCTGGGTCAGAAAGCTCGATGGCCACGCCCTGCGCAGCGCCGAGATCCTGAGTCAGTTTCAGAACGGAGTCGTCGCCGTCGTAGCCGGTACCGTCGAATTTAACGCGAGCTAAATTCAGTCCGGTCGGGCAATCTTTTAATTTAAGAACAAATTTAGTGGCTGATGCTTTAGAGCCAACGCCGGTAAAAGCAGTACGGGCAACTTTACCCAGATCTACAGTCATGGTGTTGTTCGCGCCAATATCAACGGTACAGGCTGTATCGGTGATCTCACCGGTAAAATTAACGGTACCATCTTCTGCAAATGTATTAGCAGCTGAAAGCACGGCAGCCACAGCAATAGCCATAGAGATTAAATTCTTTTTCATAACATTTTCCTTTATTTGTATAAGTTTGTCCGGCGAGTCATGGCAATAAAGTGCCCGACCAATCACTCAGGAGTAATTAGTTCTCGTCGAACAATTCCTTGCTTCATCATTTTTGCCGCGCAGTGAATGTCGTAACAGGAATGAAACCGTTCTTAATATGAAAATATTAAGCACGGCAAAATCACGATCCAGAAGAAAACTGATATGCATTCAAAAATCAATTTATATCAGCAAACACCAATTCACTGCATGAATCAATTTTCATCAAATCCCCTGACAAACTCAAGGTGTTTTTGGGTGTAATTTTACACCGTAACATTTATTCACTTAATAAAGGTTCTTTACCATAATGCAGCCAAATATTAACGTCTAAGAATGTTCCTGGACATGCGCGAGGTGTTTCAAATGGCTGTATATGAACAACAAAATCCGTTTTTTATAGAAAGCTCTAATCTTAGAAATAAAAAGCCGCTGGCTGAAATAGAAAGGCTGCTTGCTCACCTCACCCCGCCCGCTAACAAACTTGAAACAAAAGGTCGCCAAACAATTAACTATATGGATAACGATCAGCGCAAATGTTTCCTGTTACATAAAGGTAGCGTTTCGCTTTACCGCAGCGTTGACGGCATGGTGCTGAATACGGAGTCTGCCCCTTTTGTGTTTGGCATGAGCACCCAAATGACAGACCCGGACTATCTGTTTATTCGCACGCACGATATATCCGAAGTTAGCTGGCTGCCGCTGGAAGTCGCTAACCAGATTATTGCAGAGAACAATCTCTGGCGGCCTTTGTCACAAATGCTTATTTATACCGTGACGCGCGTCTACGATCACTGCACAAAAATATCGTCCCTTTCGTCCTACGATATTATCCGCTACCAGCTTTATGAGCTGATGAGTGAAACCGAAGCCATCCGCAATAGCGTCAGTATCGCCAACTATATTCAGAGCAGAACCTTTTTGTCCCGCAGCAGCATTATGAAAATACTGGCCCAGCTTAAGGCGGGTGGTTATATCGTCAGCGAGCGCGGGTGCCTGCAGGCTATAAAGAATATCCCATTGAAATACTAGCCTTGACTACCGGCATGAAATCTTTATGAAACAAGTGATTAATGGCCTGAGATAGCGTGTTTAAGGCCGCGTAAAGTATGCTAGATTTAAAGTAATAGTGTGCCACATGAAATTCATTATGAAAGATAACCTGCACGCGCAAAGCACGGCAAAGTTCATTCAGTCACAGGCCACGCTGGACCTGGTGGACAAACTTAGCCCGTTCGTGACCTTTGAGAAGTATCCCGCCAGGAGCCGTTTTTACTATTTTGCCGATGGGGTTGCCATGTGCTACATCGTGCGCTCTGGGCAGATAAAGGTTCACCGGGACGCCGATGAGCTGGTTATTGCTGCTATTCCCGTTCCCAACGTCTGCGGGATTTCCAATGCTTCCGCGATAACCAATACCGTTTTTCTCGAAACGCTGAGCGAAACGGAGATTGCAATCCTGACTACGGCGGAAGCGCAGCAGCTGGTGGCGGAGACGAACGCCTGGGAGAGCCTTGCGGGGCACATCGCAAAAGTGACGACCAATCTCTATCACCACAACGTGATCATGACCGCGCCGACAACCTATGAAGTTGTCCGCTTTCAGCTGCTGACCCTGATGCAGGAAGACACCTCTATTCGGGAAACGACCTCGGCGGCGAAATATATCCTGGAAAGAACGCGGGTCTCGCGCAGTACGGTGATGAAAATTCTGGCTCAGCTCAGGCAGGGTAACTATATCGAGCTGGACGACGGGGTGCTGAAAGCCATTCACCACCTGCCCGCGAAGTATTAGGCCCGATCGCCAGATACAAAAAAAGCCACTGTTTGACAGTGGCTTTTTGACAACAGGAGCTCAGGAATCAATGAATACCGAGGCTGTGTGCGTGGGAAATTTCTTCGCGCAGTTCAAGAGACGTCAGCTCCATTAAGTCCGCAAACTCAAGCTTAAGCTGGTTGAACTTGACCAGGTACTGGGCCGGGGTCAGGTTCTCTGCTTCGCGACGGAGAAATTCAAACGCAAGCGTGGCCGGGCTGGTTTTGGTATTCATTGCAATCCTCAATATGTTCGTTGTGAAACCGACGTTGATTGTAGCATAAATAGCCAGCTCAAAAAACCACCAATCCTATGAGTGAATAAGCGCCAGCGTCATCCACCCTTTGTTAAGCCAGGCCGCGATTCTTCAGCATCGGTTCGCTATAGGGATCGTGCCCGCGCCAGTCGCGATAGAGCTGCGCCAGGTCGCTGCTGTTGCCGCGCGACAAAATCGCCTCGCGGAAGCGCTGGCCGTTCTCCGCCGTTAATCCGCCCTGCTCCACAAACCACTGGTAGCCGTCGTCCGCCAGCATCTGCGTCCATATATAGGCGTAATATCCCGCCGCATAGCCGCCGCCGAAGATATGGGCGAAGTAACTGCTGCGATAGCGCGGTGGCACCGCCGCCAGATTTATCCTCTCGCTTTCCAGCGCGCCGCTTTCAAACTGCGCCACGTCTGAAACATCCGTCCCCGGCTGCAGGCTGTGCCAGTTCATATCCAGCAGCGCGGCGGCCAGCAGCTCCGTCATGTCGTAGCCCTTGTTGAACTGCGCGGCTTTAAAGAGCTTTTCGCGCAGTGCTTCAGGCATTGGCTCGCCGGTCAGATAATGGCGCGCGTAGTTGGCGAAAACTTCCGGCTGGCTTGCCCAGTGCTCGTTAATTTGTGATGGAAACTCGACAAAATCACGCGGCGTATTGGTGCCTGAAAGCGTGGCGTAGCGCTGGCTGGCAAACAGGCCGTGCAGCGTGTGACCGAACTCATGGAACAGCGTTACCACGTCATCCCAGGAGATAAGCGCGGGTTCGCCTGCTGCGGGCTTCACGTAGTTACAGACGTTGTAAATCACCGGGTCGCTTGCAAACAGGGTCGACTGATCGACAAAATTCCCCATCCAGGCGCCGCCGCCTTTGCTGTCCCGCGCAAAGTAATCGCCGTAGAACAGCGCCATGCCGCGCCCGTCCTTATCGAAGATTTCCCACACGCGCACGTCCGGGTGATAAGTCGGGATATCAAAGCGTTCAACAAATTTCAGGCCGAACAGTTTGCTCGCCGCCCAGAACATGCCGTTGTCCAGCACGCCGTTCAGTTCGAAGTAGGGTTTGATCTGCGCTTCGTCGAGGTCGTACTTCGCCCTTCGCACCTGCTCGGCGTAAAATGCCCAGTCCCAGACCTGCGCCTCAAAACCACCCTGCTGTGCATCTATTACCTGCTGGATGTCAGCAAGTTCGCGCTGCGCGCGCGCCGTGGCGGCTGGCACGATGTTACGCATAAACCCGAGCGCCGCATCCGGCGTTTTCGCCATCTGGTCGGCGATTTTCCACGCCGCATAGTTGTCGAAACCTAACAGCTGAGCCTGCTCCGCGCGCAGCGTCGCCAGCCTTGCCACAATGGCGCGGGTGTCGTTGCCGTCGCCTTGCTGCGTGCGTTCCCATCCGGCTTTGAAGAGCTTTTCGCGGGTCTGACGGTCGCTTAAAGATTGCAGCGCGGGCTGCTGGGTGAAATTAAGCAGCGGGATCAGCCAGCGGTCTTTCAGCCCCTTCTCTTCGGCGGCCTGTTTAGCCGCGGCGATTTCGCTGCTGCTTAGCCCCTCGAGCTGGGAGGCTTTTTCAAGCACCAGCCCGCCTGCCTTGCCCGCCGCATGCAGGCGGTTATTAAACTGGCTGCTGAGCTGCGCGGCTTCTTTATTGAGTGATTTCAGGCGGGATTTTTGCTGCGCATTGAGCGTGGCACCGGCCAGATGGAAATGCTGCCAGATTACCTCCACCAGGCGCAGAGACTCGCCGTCCAGATGCAAATCATGACGCTGCTGATAAACCGCATCGATACGGCCAAACAGCGCTTCGTTGAGGCGTATGTCATCGCCCAGCTCCGCCAGTTCGCTGGCAAACTCTTCGTCCAGCTGCTGCAGATAATCGTTGGTGTGGGCCGCCGTCATGGCGAAAAAGACGCTGGTCACGCGGGACAGCATCCGCCCCGTTTTTTCCAGCGCCAGGATAGTATTTTCGAACGTGGGTGCTTCCCCGGCCTGCGCGATCAGGGCTACCTCTGCGAGCTTAAGGCGTTTAGCCTCATCGAAAGCGGGACGGTAATGGCTGTCTTTGATTTCGTCGAAGCGCGGTGCCTGGTACGGTAACAGGCTGGCGTGGAAGAACGGGTTGTCGGACATTTAGGCCCCCGGAAAGGAGTGAACGGAAAGTATTGCCTTGATTGTAGGGCGGATAAGCGCCAGCGTCATCCGCCGGAGTCAAAGGCCTGCCTGGTAAACGGTAATAATCTCTGCCGCAACCGCCACGGCGATTTCCGCCGGGAGCTTGCCCTTCACGTCCGCAAGCCCCACCGGGCAGCGCATGGTGGTGAGCTGCCGGGCCGTCACACCTTTTCCCGCCAGGCGATATTCAAAACGCTGACGTTTGGTCTGCGATCCAATCAGGCCAAAATAGCGGTAATCCCCGCGCTTGAGTATCGCCTCGGCCAGCTCCAGATCGCGTGGATGATGGTGGGTCATGACGACAAAGTAGCTGTCCGGCGCGGCAGCCGCCACCGCATCAAGCGGATCTTCAGCGTGAACAGCCTTTACCCCATCCGGCACGTTTAAAAACTGATCCTGACGCTCATCGACCCAGGTAGTACGGCATGGCAGCGTCGCCAGCAGTGAGACGAGCGCTCTGCCAACGTGGCCCGCGCCAAATACGATTATCTGCGGCTGCGGCTGGATGAGCGGCTCGAACAGCACCTTCGTCATCCCTCCGCAGCACTGGCCCAGCCGCGCCCCCAGATTAAAGTGCTCCACCCTCGGCGTGCTGGCACTGTTTCCCAGCATCTCACGAGCCATCGCGATGCACTGAAACTCCAGGTGCCCGCCGCCGATGGTCAGCCAGGTTTGTTCCGCCCCGACCACCATTTTTGTGCCGCCGTTACGCGGCACCGATCCTTTATCCTCCAGCACGGTGAGCAGAACGCAGGGTTCGCGACGCTCGCGCAGCTGCGACAGAATGCCGATCCACTCGTCGTTCATTCTGCCTCCTGACAGCCCCAGAAGACCCGTTCAGGCGTAGCGGGAGCGTCCAGTAAGGGATGTTTGCGATAGCCGGTGACGCTGGCAACCGCATCCTGCAGGGCGCACCACACGGAGATGCCGAGCATAAACGGCGGTTCGCCAACGGCCTTCGAGCGATAGACCGTCCGCTGCGGATTGGCGTGGTCGGCCAGCAGCGTAACGCGGAAGTCAGCGGGCGCATCGCCGATCGCCGGGATTTTGTAGCTCATCGGGCTGTCGGTCAGCAGCTGGCCTTTGTCGCTCCATACCAGCTCCTCGCAGGTCAGCCAGCCCGCGCCCTGAACAAAGCCCCCTTCTATCTGGGCGATATCCAGCGCCGGATTCAGGGAGGTGCCGACGTCATGCAGTATATCCGTGCGCAGCAGGCGATACTCCCCGGTCAGGGTATCGACAATCACCTCCGAGCAGGCCGCGCCGTAGGAGAAGTAGTAGAACGGCTGCCCGCGCCCGGCGGCACGATCGTAATGAATGCCCGGCACCTTATAAAATCCGCTGGCGGAGAGCGGCAGCTGGTTCAGCCACGCCATATTTGCCACCTCTGCAAAGGTGAAATGATGACCGGGTACTTTAACTATGCCGTTGCGAAACTCGACCTGCTCCGCAGAACAGCGGTGTAACCCGCGAAGCATCTCCACCAGCCGATCTTTTATGGTCTGCGCCGCGATTTCTGCCGCCTTGCCGTTAAGATCGGTTCCGGAAGACGCAGCCGTCGGCGAGGTATTAGGCACTTTACCGGTGTTAGTAGCGCAGACCTGAATCTGCTCCAGAGGGATTTGCAGCACGCTGGCGACAATCTGCGCCACTTTGGTGTTCAGCCCCTGGCCCATTTCCGTGCCGCCGTGGTTGAGCTGTACCGTGCCGTCGGTGTAGATAACAACCAGCGCTCCGGCCTGGTTCAGAAAGCTGGAGGTAAACGAGATGCCGAATTTAACAGGCGTCAGCGCCAGCCCGCGTTTGAGCACGGGACTCTGGCGATTAAACATTTCTATTTCTGCGCGCCGTGCCGCGTAGCCTGCGCTCTCTTCCAGCTGACGAGTGATTTCCGGCAGGATGTTGTGTTCAACCTTTTGATGGTAATGGGTAACGTTGCGCTCGTGCTCGCCGTAATAATTACGTTTGCGTACTTCGAGCGGGTCCAGCCCCAGCTCGCGGGCAATGTGGTCCATGATCTGCTCGATGGCCACCATGCCCTGCGGGCCGCCAAATCCCCGGTAGGCCGTATTGGAGGCCAGATTTGTACGGCAGCGATAGCCGGTAATCAGCGCGTCGCCAAGATAGTAGGCGTTGTCGGCGTGGAACATCGCCCGGTCGCAGATCGATCCTGAAAGATCCAGCGAATAGCCGCAGTTGGCCGCCAGATCGATAACCACGCCGTTCAGCATTCCCTCATCGGTAAACCCCACGTCATAGCGCACAAAGAACGGGTGGCGTTTGCCGGTAATGCGCATATCGTCACGGCGTGAAACACGCATTTTTGCCGGGCGGCCGGTCAGTATTGCCGCCAGTGCGGCATGGCACGCAAAGCTGGCGGCCTGCGTCTCTTTGCCGCCGAAGCCGCCGCCCATGCGGCGCATATCGACGGTCACTTTATTCATTGAAACGCCCAGTACCGAAGCCACCAGCTTCTGCACCTCCGTCGGGTGCTGGGTGGACGACCAGACCGTGACGCTGCCGTCCTCGCCGGGCTGCACCATGGCAATCTGCCCTTCCAGATAAAAGTGCTCCTGGCCACCAATATGGAACTGGCCCTGAACGCGATGCGCAGCCGCCGCCAGCGCGGATTTTGCATCCCCGCGCTGATGGATATGCGGTTCCTGAACGTAGCTTTTCCGCGCCAGTGCGACTTCCACATCCAGCAGCGGCTCCAGAATTTGATATTCAATTTTTGCGAGCCGGGCTGCAGCGCGCGCGGCTTCCGGCGTTTCAGCGGCGACGGTCAGCACGACCTGTCCGTGATACTCGACTCTGTCTCTGGCAAACAGCGGATCGCCCGGCTCCAGCGGCCCGATATCCAGCTCGCCCGGCACATCCTGCCAGCCGAACACCCGCACCACGCCGGGAACGGCAAGGCAGGCGCTGACATCAATATTGGCGATTCTGGCGTGAGCATGTTCGCTGAGCACCGGACACAGGTGCAGCAGGCCGGGCGGCGTCGGCCTGTCGTCGATGTACTCCGCTTTGCCGCTGACCTGTTTATCGGCGCTTTCATGCCTGCGGCTGCGGCCCGCGCCGCCGGACAGCTCGCGGGCAAACTGTTCAACCAATGCCTGTTCAGAGAGGCTAACCGGGTTAGTTGACATAATTCTGCACCTCCAGCGGCATTTGGGCTTCGCTGCTTTGCAGCATCAGGCGGCGCAGCAGGTTTTGCGCCACGGCAAGGCGGTAGCGACCGCTGCCGCGAAAATCACTCAGCGGCTGGAAATCTTCTGCCAGCGCCTGACTGGCCGCTGCCAGCGTCTGTTGGTTAAACGGCTGGCCAATCAGCGCCTGCTCGCAGTGCTTTGCTCTGGCAGGGACGGCAGCCATGCCACCGAAGGCAACGCTGGCGCTCATCACTACGCCTTCGTTGAGATGAAGGTTAAACGCGCCTAGCACGGTAGAAATATCGTCGTCCATGCGTTTAGAAACTTTCCAGACTTTGAAATTTGGTGACAGTGTCACGCGTGGTATAAGGATATGGCTGATAAACTCCCCTGCGGCCAGGGCGGTCTGCCGGTAGCCGAGGAAGAACTGCCCGAGCGGCAGCCTGCGAGTCTCGGCCCCGCCGCGCAGTTCAAGCACCGCATCCAGCGCCAGCAGCACTGGCGCGCAGTCCCCTATGGGTGAAGCGTTTGCCAGATTGCCGCCGAGGGTGCCGTGGTTACGAATCTGCCGGGAGGCAAAGCGCTCCAGCAGCAGGCTGAACGCCGGGATATGGCCGGCCAGCGCCTGCTGACAGACCTGTAAAGTGGCGGCGGAGCCAATGCGGATCTCATCGGCGGTGACGGTTATCTCCTGCAGCTCTTTTATCTGGCTGATGCCGATGATTAAAGGCATCGTTTTGTACTGCTGGGTGATGGTCAGCGCCAGATCGGTGCCGCCCGCCAGCAGCCGGGCCTCGGGGTTTTGCAGATAAATCTCCGCCAGCCGGTCGAGGCTTTTCGGCAGCAGGCAGCGGCTGGATTTCATTAATATTGCGGTATCCGGGCTGCTCATCGCCTCCAGCCGACGGGCGGTCTGCTCTTCCAGCGGAGTGAACCGATCTTCGGACATGTTACAGGCCCGCTCCACCGCCTCAATGATTGGCCGGTAGCCCGTGCAGCGGCACAGGTTGCCGCCGAGATGCTGTTCAATATCGTGACGGCTGACCGTCGCCTGCGTCTTTTGCAGCGCAAACGTGGACATCACGAAGCCCGGCGTGCAGAAGCCGCACTGTGACGCGTGGCAGTCCGCCATCGCCTGCTGTACCGGGTGAAGCGTGCCGTTATCGGCAAGATCTTCCACCGTCAGCAGCTGTTTGCCGTCGAGCTGACCGATCAGCGTGATGCAGCTGTTCGCCGTGTCATACCGCATCTTCCCGCCGTCGCTGCTGCCCAGCACAACGGTGCAGGCCCCGCAATCCCCGGATGCGCAGCCCTCCTTTGTGCCGCAGCGCCGTTCGCTGCCGCGCAGCCAGTTCAGCACGGTGGTATTGGGATCGACATCATCCAGCGTTTTCACCGTCTGATTAAGCAGAAACTGGATCATGCCGCCACCTCCAGCGCGTCGCGCTGCCAGGCGCATTTTCCGTCGATCCATGTTTGCCAGATATTGCGGTCATCCCCGAGCGTCATCAGGATAAACAGCTTCTCGTAGATGTCGCGGCTACTGGCGTAGCGCAGTTTTTGCAACGGGGTAACCACCGGGTCGAGGATCACGAAGTCGGCCTCTTTGCCGGTCTGGAAGTTGCCAATCTTGCCGTCCAGATCCAGCGCGTGCGCGCCGCCCAGGGTGGCATGGTAAAAAGCTTCGCACGCTGACAGACGATAGCTTTGCAGCTGCGCCACCTTGTAGGCCTCCGCCAGGGTTTGCAGCATATTAAACGTCGTCCCTGCGCCCACGTCGGTGCCGATTCCCATGCGAACCTGCTTATGCTGGCACTGTTTCAGGTTAAACAGGCCGCTGCCGAGAAACAGGTTTGAGGTCGGGCAAAAAGCCAGAGATGAGTCCGTCTCGTGCAGGCAGTCCCACTCGCATTCCTGAAGATGGATCCCGTGGGCAAACACGCTGCGTTTGCCCGTCAGATTGTAGTGATGGTAGACGCCGAGATAGCTGGCGTGCTCGGGCCACAGGGCTTTGACCCAGTCCACTTCGCTGCTGTTTTCGCTCAGATGGGTATGGACCCAGGTGTCCGGGAACTCTTCGCGCAGCTTCTGCACCGCCGCCAGTAACTCCGGGGAGGATGTGGGGGCAAAACGTGGCGTAAGCGCGTAGTTCAGACGGCCCCGTTTGTGCCAGCGCAGAATCAGCTCCCGCGTCTGCCGGTAGCTCTGCTCCGGGGTTTCCGTCAGGTATTCCGGCGCGTTGCGGTCCATCATGACCTTTCCGGCAATCATCCGCATGCCGACATGCTCCGCCGCGCTGAACAGCGCATCCACCGACTGCGGGTGTACCGTGCCAAAGACCAGGGCCGTGGTCGTGCCGTTGCTTAATAGCTGGCTGAGGAAGAATGCCGACATCCGCGCCGCATGGTCGCGGCATTGATACTGGCTCTCCACCGGGAAGGTGTAGGTCTCCAGCCACTCCAGAAGCTGCTCGCCGTAGGCACCGATCATCTCCGTCTGCGGATAGTGCAGATGGGTATCCACGAAGCCCGGCAGGATCAGCTTGTCGCGGCTGTCCAGATAGTCCGTTTCATGGCGCAGCAGGCCGCGCCCTTCTTCCCAGGGTAACAGCGCGGCAATGGTGCCGCCGTTCAGAAACAGAAGGCCGTCGTCCAGATGCCGGGCGTTGGCCTTCAGCGCCTCGGGGCTGGCTCCCACCTTCGCGATATCAAAAAACTGGCCGCGTATCGCCTGCGTATAATTAACTGCCATCGCCGTACCCGCTATGTGCTGAGGAATAGTTAATGTTCTGTTGCAACGTTGATGCCAGGTTGCAAAACCATGGCAAACGGTTGCTTTACCACTCCGTTGCGCAACGAAAGAGCAATGCTCACAAACTGCACCCGCATGTGGCAGCGGATGCGCCTTCCTGCACTACTTTCGCGCAGCGCGAAACTTCGTTTATCGCAGGCCGGGTAGCCATGCTAAGGTATTAAGACGTAAAAGCGTTGAGGAACAGTGACATGATTATTATGGTAACCGGCGCCACCGCTGGCTTTGGCGAGAGCATCACCCGTCGTTTTATTCAGAACGGACACAAAGTAATTGCTACCGGCCGTCGCCAGGAGCGCTTACAGGAGCTGCAGGAAGAGCTGGGCGACAGCGTCCTCACCCTGCAGCTGGACGTGCGTAACCGTGCCGCCATCGAACAGGCGATGGAGCACCTGCCTGCCGAATGGCGCGACATTGATATTCTGGTGAACAACGCCGGTCTGGCGCTGGGTATGGAGCCTGCCCACAAGGCCGATGCCGACGACTGGGAAACAATGATCGACACCAACAATAAAGGCCTGGTGTACATGACCCGCGCGGTGCTGCCGGGCATGGTTGAGCGCAACCGCGGTCATATCATTAATATCGGCTCAACCGCCGGGAGCTGGCCTTATGCTGGCGGCAACGTTTACGGCGCGACCAAGGCGTTCGTTCGCCAGTTCAGCCTTAACCTGCGTACCGACCTGCATAAAACGGCGATTCGCGTGACCGATATCGAACCCGGTCTGGTGGAAGGAACAGAATTCTCTAACGTGCGCTTTAAGGGCGATGACGAAAAAGTGGGTAAAACCTACGAAAACGCCAACGCGCTGACGCCGGAAGACGTGACGGAAGCCGTCTGGTGGGTGGCAACGCTGCCGAAGCACGTCAACATCAACACCCTTGAGATGATGCCGGTCAGCCAGACCTTTGCCGGGCTAAGCGTTCACCGCGAAGGCTAATCCTTTTTCCCTACCCGGATTGCAGGTTCGGGTATGGGAGATCCCACCGATCGGTGGTAAATTTAGTTAAGTTTTCTAAATAAGAACAAAGCCATGCCATCACCTTCGGTTCTCAATCCTACGCAGCCCGTTAATCAGCAAATCTATCGTATTCTGCGCAGCGATATCGTTCGTTGTTTGATCCCTCCAGGCACCCCGCTTTCTGAAAAAGAAGTTTCCGTACGGTTTAACGTTTCCCGCCAGCCGGTGCGCGAAGCGTTTATCAAGCTCGCCGAAACGGGCCTGGTGCAGATACGCCCGCAGCGTGGAACCTACGTGAACCGAATTTCCGTCACGCATGTCAAAAACGGCTGTTTTATCCGCGAGGCGATTGAGCGAGCGGTGGTGAAACGGGCGGCGAGCATGGCGACGGACAGCCATCTTTATCAGATTGAACAGCTTCTGAATCAGCAGCGCATAGCGATTGATCGAAATCAGCTGGACGACTTTTTCCAGCTGGATGACGAGTTTCACCATCAGCTCGCGCTGGTGGCGGACTGCCAGCTGGCGTGGGACACGGTGGAGAATATCAAGGCATCAATGGACCGGGTGCGTTATATGAGCCTCGATCACGTCTCCCCGCCGGACATGCTGCTGGCGCAGCATTACGACATTTTCGAAGCGTTACAAAGGCATAATGAGCACGATGTGGATCAGGCGATGCACCGCCATCTGCATGAGATAAGCCAGTCCATCCTATTGATTCGTCAGGAGAACAAAGACTGGTTTAGCGAGGAGTGATATTACACGGAAGTGTAAGGTGCTTACGCTTTCGTAGGTCGGATAAGCAAAGCGTCATCCGACAAAATCTGACGGATGACGCCGGGCCAATCAGTACTTCGCCACCGTTGCTTTAGCGCCGTTTTCACGCACCGCAAGATAAGCTTCTGTCACCTGCTTCACGAATTTCTCGTTTGCCGGTAAATCTTCGCCAAAGATGGTTTTCAGCCCCAGCAGCGCCTGCACGCGGGCTTCCCCTTCCTTGCTTCCTGACACCGCCTGCTGAATCGACGGCAGAAGCGGATCGCTGACCTCGATTTTTTCGCCCTGCTCGTCCACGCCGCCGACGTAGCGCATCCAGCCCGCCACGCCCAGCGCCAGCAGATCGAAACGGCTGCCGTTCGCCAGATGCCAGCGAATGGAGTCCAGCCAGCGCTGCGGAAGCTTCTGGCTGCCGTCCATGGCGATTTGCCAGGTGCGGTGCTTCAGGGCCGGGTTGGTGTAGCGGGCAATCAGCGAATCTGCGTACTTGCCTAAATCAACGCCCTGCACCTTAAGCGTAGGAGCCTGTTCGTTAAGCATCAGCGCATGGGCCATGCGGCGGTAGTTTTCATCCTGCATGCAGTCAGAAATATGCTGGTAGCCCGCCAGATAGCCCAGATAGGCCAGGAAGGAGTGGCTGCCGTTAAGCATTCGCAGCTTCATCTCTTCAAACGGCAGCACGTCCTTAACCAGTTCAGCGCCTGCTTTTTCCCACGCTGGACGCCCGGCAACGAAATTATCTTCGATAACCCACTGGCGGAACGGCTCACAGGCCACCGCAGCCGGATCCGCTACGCCCGTCGCCTGCTCAACCAGCGCCAGGGTTTCTGGCGTCACGGCAGGCACAATACGGTCTACCATCGTTGACGGGAACGTGACGTTAGCTTTGATCCAGGCACCCAGTTCCGGACTGATGGCCTCGGCTAAAGCGGTGATCACGTTGCGGGTCACATGGCCGTTTTCCGGCATGTTGTCGCAGGACATCACGCTAAACGGGGGCAGCCCGGCTGCTTTACGGCGCGCCAGCGCTTCGACAATCACGCCAGGTGCGGACTGCGGCTGGTGCGGGTTTGCCAGGTCATGCACGATAAACGGGTGATCCATCAGGATTGTCCCCGTGGCAGGAGCGTGGCAGTAGCCCTTTTCCGTCACGGTAAGGGAAACAATCGCCACTTCTGGCTGCATCATGGCATCAAATACGGCCTCCAGGCCGTCAACCTGAGCGTGAAGCGCCTTTTTCACTACGCCCACCACGCGGCACTGCCAGCCATCGGCGGACATTTCAGCCACGCTGTACAGTTTATCCTGCTGTTTGAGGTCGGCAATCTGCTGTTCGCCGCCGACCAGGTTTACTTCGCAGTAGCCCCAGTCGCTGCCGTGCTCCTGAGCAAGGATATCGGCATAAACGGCCTGGTGCGCGCGATGAAACGCGCCGAAGCCCAGGTGCACGATGCGCGGGACAAGTTTATTACGGTCGTAGTGCGGCACGGTGGCTTTTGCAGTTAAGAGCTTGTTTTCCATTTTAAAACTCGCTGTTTAGGGATCTCGGGACAGCTACAGACTACCTGCTATGGTAGTCTGCATTTTGATTTGAATTAATGTTCCGGCGTTTGGTATGACACAAATTCATAATTTGTATGACAACTCACAAAATGGCCAGCCGCACTCAGGAATGGCTGATTGCCAGAGGCTTTTCAGTTTTTGGCTGTTTGATAACAAAGAAGACCAGCACCGCACCGACGGCTGCCACCACCCCCGCAAGGATAAAGGCGCTGTCAAACTTGCCGGTATTCTGCACGATGAAGCCGGTGACAATCGGGCCGATAATCCCGGAGATGCTGCCGACAAAGTGAATAAACCCGCTGACGCTGCCGATACGCTTTTTAGTCACCACGTCCTGAATAATCGCCCAGTAAATAGAGCCGGTGACGTACAGGAAGAAGATAGAGATGGACATCAGGATGACGGCCGGAACAACCGAGCTGACCGAGCCAGCAAGCGCAACGCAGATAGCCGCTGCCAGTAAGCAAACCACTAAGACAATTTTTCTGGAAAGCAGAAGTTTCCCGGTGATGCGCAAAATTGCGTCGGAAATAACGCCGCCGAGCGCCAGGCCGACAAAGCCGACGATCCATGGAATAACCGTGGTAATACTCATCTCTTTAATATTCAGCCCGTGCGCCTGTACCAGATAAGACGGGAACCAGCTCAGGAAGAAGAACAGAATATAGTTGTAACAGAAGAAGGCAAAAGCGGTGACCAGGATAATAGGCTGCTTAAGATAGTGGCCCAGCGTATGGTCGGAAGCATCATCATTCAGGCCGCTGTTAGCAGCGTCATCCTGCGCTTTAAGCTCCGCGATATACGCCTGCTCTTCCGCGCTGACGCGACGGCTTTTCTCCGGGCTGTCCGCCACGATAAAGAACCAGACCAGCATCCAGACGATACCGATGCAGCAGATGATCATAAACGCCGGACGCCAGCCGAACGAGAGCGCCAGATAACCGACGATTGGCCCGGCAACCGCGCCGCCCAACGGCGAACCCGCGCTGAGGAAGCCAACGGCCGTCGCCGCCTGTTTTCGCGGGAACCAGCCGTTAATCATCTTGTTAGCCGACGAACAAATTGGCCCCTCCGCCATGCCGAACAGCACGCGCAGAATCAGCATCGACCAGAAGCCGGTTGCCAGCGCGGTCATACCGCAGAAGATAGACCACAGGCCAACGGCGCTGCCCAGCACGACCATCGGGCCGAACTTATCCACCGCCAGGCCGCCGATGAAATTAAATAAAGCGTAACCAAAGAAGAAGCTGCCAAATATCATCCCGAACTCTTCGGCATTAATAGTCAGATCTTTTTCGATCATCGGCAAGGTAATAGATAACGCAACCCGGTCGAGGTAATTGATCATATAGACTAAAAACAGCAACAGTACGATTATCCAGCGTAAATTCTTAGCCATAACTACTCCATAAATACGGTCTTACTATTTTGTAGGGTACGCAAAACAACAAAATGAGCGTAATGATGTGTGGTTTAAAATTTCAAAAGGACCTTGCAGCAGTGCTTCTGGTCTTCTTCAAATATCTTCATCGCCTCCAGCACCTCGGTATAAGGGTACTGATGGGTAATTAATTTCTCCGGCTGGACTTTTTTCTCTGTCATCCAGCTAATCACCTGCGGGAAGCGGTTGCTGTTTAAGCGCGAGCTGAAAATAGACAGCTCTTTACTGGTGATACCCTGCTGGCTGATAACGCAAGGATCCGAAGAGAACCCCATAATGCCGATGCGGGCGGCCGGGGATGCCAGGCTAATGGCTTCCGGCAGAATTGCAGGATGACAGGCGGCGTCAATAATCACCGTTGGGCGAATGCCCTTTTCTTCCAGCCAGCTTTTCAAATCGATATTCGTGTTGTTGATAACCCGGTCGGCACCGTTAAGCTCCGCCATAGCCAGACGCTCGTCAATGCGGTCCGCCACGATAATCTCTTTCACGCCATAGACGCCGCGCAGCGCCTGGATTGAGGTCAGCCCCATTGGGCCTGCGCCATAGACCAGCGCCGTGTCTAAAGGGCCAGGGTTCAGCTGGCTGCAAATGTTGGCGGCAATGGTGAACGGCTCCACCATCGTTGCTTCGTTATCGGGAATGCTGTCCGGCACCACGTGGGCATTTTTAGCGGGCAGCGTAATAAACTCGCTGAAGCCGCCGTCGCGGTGCACGCCAATGACCTGAAGCTCAGCGCATACGTTTGGGCGGCCTACCGAGCAGGGATAACAGTGTCCGCAGCTCACCACCGGGTCACCGACTACTCGCTCGCCAATGCGCGACGCGTCTACGCCCTCGCCGACCGCGTCAATATGGCCAAAGAATTCATGGCCGATAACGCGCGGGTATTTCGCGAAAGGATTGTGCCCGCGATAAATATGCACATCCGAACCGCAAATACCGGCGCTGGATACTTTGATACGGACTTCGCCAGCCTGTGGATTAACAAGTGGACGTTCCTCAATCTCTAATTTTCCTGGTGTCTGAATAGTGATGCTTTTCATATTTATCTTCTCATTATCAAAAATAAAATACTCAACTGTGTTTGAGGGCCGGTGGCATGTCCGGCCACGGTAATTAATGTTTATGCCATTCGTGGAATTCTTTTTTAAGCTTCAGCGGCGCGGTTTCCGGCATGGTCAGCAAGCCAATAACGGAAATAATCCCCAGCACGATGACATAAATTGCCAGCCCGTAATAATGTCCGCCGGTCATCTGCAATATCTTCACCGCCACCAGCCCCAGCACGCCGCTGCCGATAAGCGAGCCAACCTGCCAGATCAGGGCAATGCCGCTGCAGCGGATATGCGTCGGGAACAGCTCCGGGAAAAACGAAGCCTGCGGGGCGTAGCACATGCTGTGGCCGAAGCTCAGCACCAGAATCATCACCAGCTGGGTTAACCAGAAGGAATCCTGATTAATCGCCATAAAGAACGGAATAATCATAATGACCTGTAGCAGCGCCCCCAGAATATAGACGGGCTTTCGGCCTACCTTGTCGCACAGCGCGCCCATTAACGGGATAGCCAGCACCTCAAGCACGACGGCTACAATCATGGTTTCCATTAAAATATTGGCATCCAGATTGTTCGCCTTGCCGTAGGCCAGCACGATGACGGTAAACATCGCAAAGGTGCAGGCTTCGATAAGCTTCGCGCAGACGCCTTTCACCACGATGCCGGGATAGTCGCGAACCACCTCAATCAGCGGGCGCGACTCTTCCGCTTTGGTTTCCCGGATCTGTGCAAAGACCGGCGATTCGTCAATGCGCAGGCGGATAAACAGCCCGACGATCACCAGCAGCAGGCTCAGCAGAAACGGAATGCGCCAGCCGTAGTCCATCATCTCTTCCGGCGACAGCGTGGCGTTCAGCAGCGCGAAGAGCGCCAGCGGTAATAAAAAGCCAACCGGTGCGCCAATCTGCACCCAGCTGGAGAAATAGCCGCGCCTGGCGGGTGCCGAATATTCTGCGGTCATCAGCACCGCCCCCGCCTGCTCTCCTCCTACGCCAAAGCCCTGCAGTACGCGGATGAGGATCAGCAGCGCGGGTGCCCAGGCGCCAATCTTTTCATAGGTTGGCAGCAGCCCAATGCAGAACGTCCCTAACCCGACAATCAGGATGGTGATAACCAGGGCCTTTTTACGCCCGACCTTATCGCCGATATGGCCGAAGACAATGCCCCCCAGCGGCCGGGCCAGAAAGCCCACGGCATAGGTGGCAAAGGCGGCCAGCGTGCTGATTAACGGATCTGCGCTGGGGAAAAACAGATGGCCGAAAAACAGCACGGCAGCCGTGCCATAGGCGAAAAAGTCATAGTACTCAGCGGCGGTACCGATAGCCGATGCCGAAGCTACACGCCGGATGATCGACCTGTTTCCTGCATCATTCTTAATATCGACTGAACTGACCATGATTATCTGACCTTTATTGTAGGGTTGAGGTTGTTACCATCCCTGGCCGCTGCGGCTAATGGCCTACCAGTTCCACAAGGTGCCGTCTTCGAGGCGGGCTACCGGCAGATGCGCGGGCTCATACGGGTATTTCGCCGCCAGCTTTTCGTCAAATTCGATACCCAGCCCCGGCTTCTCGCCCGGATGCATATAGCCGTTATCGAAGGTCCAGCTGTGCGGGAACACTTCCAGCATCTGCTCGGAATAGCCCATATACTCCTGCACGCCGAAGTTCGGCACCCACAGGTCAAAGTGCAGCGCGGCGGCCATGCAGATCGGAGAGAGATCTGACGGGCCATGTGAACCGGTGCGCACCTGGTAAAGCGAGGCGAAATCGGCGATGCGGCGCATGCCGGTGATGCCGCCCGCGTGGGTAATGGTGGTGCGGATATAGTCGATTAGCTGCTCTTCAATAAGCTGCTTGCAGTCCCAGATGCTGTTGAAGACTTCGCCGACGGCAATTGGCGTCACGGTGTGCTGGCGGATGAGGCGGAAGCACTCCTGGTTTTCCGCAGGCGTCGGGTCTTCCATCCAGAACAGGCGGTAATCTTCAATGCTCTTGCCGAAGCGCGCCGCTTCGATCGGCGTCAAGCGGTGGTGCATGTCGTGCAGCAGATGTTCTTCAAAGCCAAACTTGCTGCGCACGGCGTCGAAAAGCTTTGGCGTGAAGTCGAGGTATTTTTCAGTGGACCACAGCTGCTCCTCCGGCCAGGCGCCTTTGGTGGCTGGCTCGTAGGCAAGCCCCTTGCCTTTTGACATGCCGTAGGTGGTTTTCATCCCCGGCACGCCGCACTGCACGCGAATCGCCTTGAAGCCCATCTCTTTATGGCGGGCGTAATCCTCAAGCACATCATCAAGCGTGTGGCCGGTTGTATGGCAGTAAACCATCACACCTTCGCGGGATGCGCCACCCAGCAGCTGGTACAGCGGCATGCCTGCGGCTTTGGCCTTGATATCCCACAGCGCCATGTCCACCGCGGAAATTGCCGACATGGTTACCGGGCCGCGACGCCAGTACGCGCCTTTATAGAAGAACTGCCAGATATCTTCGATGCGGTGCGCGTCACGGCCAATCAGCTGCGGGCAAACGTGATCCTGCAGATAAGAAGCCACCGGCAGTTCGCGCCCGTTCAGGGTGGCGTCGCCGATGCCGGTAAGCCCGTCGTCGGTGGTGATTTTTAACGTAACGAAGTTACGGCCGGGACAGGTGACAAACACTTCAGCCTTCACAATTTTCATTCTGCTTTCCTTACTACGGAGGTTTCCAGGTCGACAATGAGCAGAAAACTACCGCTGGACGAACTACCATACAAGTATATTTATTCGATTTTGACGGACTGAGTCACATTTTTCCGTGCGGCTTCAGGAGGGCTAAACAAAGAGAAAAGCAGGCTTAAAACACCAGGCCAGTGCGGGAAACAGTAAGGTTGTTTTGCTTCAATTGAACTCTGTCAGGGATAATAGTGACTAACGGATGCCCCTATGGCGCACTGGAACCACAGTGTTATAGTAACGATGAAGTCGTGCTTCACCTAAAAAGGAAACTGCAATGAACACAATCCTTCGCAAACGTCTGGCTCAGGCTTTGCTGCCTCTGGCGTTACTGATGAGTGCGTTCGCGTTAACTCAACCGGCCCAGGCTGAAACCAGCAAGCTGATTATTGAGTCCGGGGACAACGCGCAGACTCGTCAGGAGGCCGCGATGGAAAAAGAGCAGTGGAATGACACCCGCTCTTTACGTCAGAAGGTAAATAAGCGAGCGGAAAAAGAGTGGGATAAAGACGATGTCGCCTTCGACAACCGCGACAACTGCCAGCAAAGTTCGAACGTGAATGCCTATTGGGAACCCAATACGCTGCGCTGTCTGGATCGTCGCACCGGTCGCGCCATCACGCCGTAATATCCGCATTGAACCGATAAGGCTTCTCTTCTGAAGCCTTATTTTTGTAGGGTGGATAAGCGCCAGCGTCATCCACAAAAGCTATCGATAACTGAAAAGCCCCGTCTACACCCAGAAAGGAATCCCCATGAGTACAGAACTCAGCATCAGGCTGCGCCCTCTTGAACGTGAAGATTTACGTTTCGTCCATCAGCTGGACAACAACGCGAGCGTGATGCGCTACTGGTTTGAAGAGCCTTATGAAGCCTTCGTTGAGCTTTCAGACCTGTACGATAAGCACATTCACGACCAGAGCGAACGCCGCTTTGTAGTGGAGTGCGACGGCGAGAAAGCAGGCCTTGTAGAATTAGTGGAGATCAACCACGTTCACCGCCGCGCCGAGTTTCAAATCATCATCGCCCCGGATTTCCAGGGCAAAGGGCTGGCCTCCCGTGCCGCTAAGCTTGCGATGGACTACGGCTTTTCCGTCCTCAACCTCTACAAGCTTTATCTGATCGTGGATAAAGAGAACGCCAAAGCCGTACACATCTACAAGAAATTAGGCTTTATGGTGGAGGGAGAGCTGATTCACGAGTTCTTTATCAACGGCGAGTACCGTAACACCATCCGCATGTGCATTTTCCAGCAGCAGTATCTGGACGCCCATCGCCCGGCAGGCTCGCTGTTAAAACCGACCGCCCAGTAGCTTACTGCCGGGGGCAAGCCCCCGGCACTGAAGGCTAAACCTGCAGATAAACCATCTGGGTCTGGAGATATTCATTCAGGCCGTGACGCCCGTCCGCCCCGCCGATCCCCGATTTGCGCCACCCCGCATGGAACCCCTGCATCGCTTCAAAGTGCTCGCGGTTGATGTACGTTTCGCCGAACTTCAGCCCTTTTATCGCCTTCATGGCGGTATTCAGGTCGCGGGTATAGATTGAGGATGTCAGACCGTAGTCGCTGTCGTTCGCCATCGCCACCGCTTCGTCCAGCGTGTCAAAGGTTGTCACGGGCAGCACCGGACCAAAGGTCTCTTCGTGCATGATGGTCATATCCTGGCGCACGTCGACCAGCAGCGTTGGCGGATAGAAGTAGCCTTTGCCCTCCGGCGTTTTGCCCCCGGTCACTACGCGGGCGCCTTCTTTCACCGCCTGCGCTACCTTCTGTTCCACGCGCTCAAGCGCGGCGGCGTTAATCAGCGGCCCCATTGCGACGTCGTTACGCTCGGCCGTATCGCCAAAGCTAACCTGCTTAAACGCTTCGCTGAGGCGGGTAATAAACTCGTCGTAAATGCCCTTCTGCACGTATACGCGTTCAGCACAGTTACAGACCTGCCCGGTATTGATCATGCGGGAGTCCACGACGGCTTTTACCGCGATATCCAGATCCGCATCGTTCATCACGATAGCCGGGGCCTTGCCGCCCAGCTCCAGACAGACCTTAGTGATGTTTTTAGACGCTGCCGCCATGATTTTCTCACCCGCAGCGACGCTGCCGGTCATGCTGACCATCGCCACTTTCGGGTTACCGGCAAGCTCCTGGCCCACGGTTTCGCCACGCCCCAGCACCAGGTTGAACACACCTTTTGGCAGACCGATGTCGTGAACAATTTCTGCGAAAGCAATCGCATTATTCGGCGTGAACTCGCTCGGTTTAATGACGATGGTATTGCCGGTGATTAACGCTGGCGCGAGCTTGCGGGCAATCAGGAAGAACGGGAAGTTCCACGGCAGAATGCCGGTAGTGACGCCCAGCGCCCGCTTAAAGACAAGAATGTTTTCGCCCGGCCGGTCGCTCTGCAGGATTTCACCTTCGTAGCGGCGCGCCCACTCGGACATGTAATCCAGATAATCGGCGGTAAAGGCCACCTCCACCTCAGCCAGCTGCTGGGTTTTCCCGCCTTCCGCCACAATCATGGCGCTGATAGCCGCCGCGCGTTCGCGAATGCCTGCTGAGATTTTACGCAGCCAGCCCGCCCGCTCGATAGCAGGCAGCGCTTCCC
The DNA here is from genome assembly GCF_038405435.1 of Dryocola clanedunensis. GTDB lineage: Bacteria > Pseudomonadota > Gammaproteobacteria > Enterobacterales > Enterobacteriaceae > Dryocola > Dryocola clanedunensis_A. Next base: position 600,545 of record NZ_JBBYHZ010000002.1, read on the forward strand.
ACGCATCCTGCGCGCTGGCAGCGGCATCAATTGCGTCGCGAGCCTGCTGCGCGCTGCCGTCCGGAATGCGGGAAATCACCTCTTCGGTAGCCGGATTAATCACGTCAATCCACCTATCGCCCTGCCACTGAACAAACTGACCGTTGATATACATCGGGTGCTGTACGGGTGCCGTCATGACCGTCTCCTGAATGTGCAGATGAATGCCTGTTGTTATCGATACGTAAAACATTTGTAATCACTTTAAGCATCACAGGCAGGAAGTCGGGCAAAACGGTCATTTTTTGTGATGGCGCTCAATGAATTGTGCGCCGGAAGGATATTTTATTTACATATTAACAACATGAGACTGACCGTTTTAGCCGCAGAGCGTTTAAAACGGTCAATACGGGCAGGTTTCAGCGGCTGCTGATTGCCAGTTTTGCGGCAAACAGCATAAACAGGCCGCCCGTCGTACGGTCCATCCATTTCACTACGGCGGGAATTTTGAACAGGCCTGCTGCGTAGCGGGTAGTTGCAATCAGCGTCAGCGACCAGAGCGTACCAATCAATACGTGGATCGCGACGAGGAGAAAAGTCCAGACCACCGGGGAATGCCCCGCCGGAATAAACTGCGGCAGAAAAGAGACGTAAAAAATGCCCATTTTGGGATTGAGAACGTTACCCAGCATACCCCGGATAAACCAGTTGCCGCCGGGACGAGCGTCGGACTGAAAAGCATCAAACGTCCGGCGTGGCCGGAGAAGCAGCTGAACGCCCAGCCAGCATAAATACGCCGCGCCGCAGTACTTGAGCACGTTATAGGCCAGTTCAGAAGCGGCAAGCAAAGCGCCCAGGCCAAAGGCAACAACCGCGCCCCAGATAAAACACCCGGCGTCTATGCCGAGCGCGGCCTGAAATGCTTTCTTACCGCCTTCAACGGTGGCGGTACGCAGAATAAGCGCGGTATCAAGACCGGGGGTAAGCGTGAGGAGTAAGGCGGCGAGGGAATAAGCAAGAAGTGCATCAGCGACGGACATTTTGTCTCTCCGAAAGAGCGGATGTTACTGAAAATTTAACGCCCGCTCAATTGAAGAGATTTCACTTTCTCTGTTTCACTACCAGTCCATCCACACCCCGCCCTGGTCGCTGCTGGCGCGCAAGGTTTCGATAAAGCGCATGCCTGACAGGCCTTCAACAATTCCCGGTAATAAGGGCGTTGTACCGCCACGAATTTTCGTTGCCGCCTCACGGTAGATTTGCGCGAAGCCTTCCAGATACCCCTCCGGGTGGCCCGCCGGGGTGCGGCACTGATGGCGGATTGAATCATGATTATTGACGCCGTTTCGCGTGACAACGTAACTATTTCCGTGCAGCGGATGGATCTCCAGTATCTCCGGCTGCTGCTGGCGGAAGCAGATGCTGCCCCGGCTGCCGACTATCCGCAGGCGCAGATCGTTTTCAAAGCCCGGCGCAACCTGACTTGCCCACAGGCGGCCCCGCGCGCCGTTGGCGTAACGCATTTCGGCGTAAACTTCGTCGTCCAGCTCGCGGCCTTCGATGCGGGTCAGCAGCTCTCCGCGAATGGCTTCCGGCTCCATGCCGGTGACAAACGCCGCCAGCTGCCAGGCGTGGGTGCCAATGTCGCCAATCGCCCCGGCCCCCGCGAACTGCGCTTTGCCGCGCCAGCTCGCCTGCTTGTTATCCGTCAGCTCCAGCCGGTCGTTCAGCCAGCCCTGCAAATATTCCACCTCTACGTTGCGGATGTCGCCAATCTCACTGTTGGCGATGCGCGCCCGCGCCTCGCGCACCATCGGCAGCGCGCTGTAGTTATGGGTCAGAATAAAATGCGAGCCGCTCTGGTTGATGAGAAACGCCAGCTCTTCCCCTTCCGCAAGGCTGACGCCCAGCGGCTTATCGCAGATGACATGAATTTTCTTTTCAACAAACGCTTTGGCGATGGGAACGTGCAGGAAGTTAGGCGTGACGATGGCTACGGCTTCAATGCCGTCCGATCTTGCGGCCTCCTGCTCCGCCATCTCCTGCCAGCTTTCATAGCTGCGGCCCGGCTCGACAAACAGCGCTTCACCGCTGCGTTTTGCTACTTCCGGGGATGAGGAAAACGCGCCCGCAACCAGCTCAAACTGGTCGTCAAGACGTGCGGCAATGCGATGCACGCCGCCGATAAACGAACCTTCACCGCCGCCCACCATGCCTAACCGTATGCGTTTCATCGTTAACCCTCCAGCCCGAGCATTTTACGCACCGCCGCACCGTTGCTTTCGCTATGGGCAAAATCATCAAAAGCGTAGTCGGCAACGGGAATGATGTGGTCGGCGATAAACTTCGCCCCTTCGCGCGCGCCCGCTTCGCCCGATTTCAGACAGCACTCCCATTCAAGCGTAGCCCACCCTTCATAGCCGTACTGCGCGAGCCTGCTGAAAATGCCTTTGAAATCGACCTGCCCGTCCCCCAGCGAACGGAAACGACCCGGACGCTCCACCCACGGCTGGAAGCCAGCGTACACGCCACTGCGGGCAGAGCGCTGAAACTCCGCGTCTTTTACGTGGAAGGCCTTAATGCGGGAGTGATAGAGATCGATAAACCCGAGGTAGTCCATGTGCTGCAGCAGCATGTGGCTTGGGTCAAAGAGAATATTGCAGCGCGGATGATTATCAACCAGCGCAAGAAAACGCTCGAACGTGACGCCATCGTGCAAATCTTCACCGGGATGCAGCTCAAAACAGACGTCGACGCCTGCCTCATCGAAGGCATCGAGCACCGGCCTCCAGCGTTTCGCCAGCTCCTTAAATGCTTCATCGATAAGTAAGGCATTGCGCGGCGGCCACGGGTAGAAATATGGCCAGACCAGCGCGCCAGAAAATGTGGCATGGGCCTTCAGCCCCAGGTTTTGCGAAGCCAGCGCCGCCTGCTTCAGGCTTTCAACGCCCCACTGCTGGCGGGCCTTAGCATCTTGCGCCAGTTCAGGCGGGGCAAAACCGGCAAACGCGGCGTCGTAAGCAGGATGCACGGCAATCAGCTGGCCCTGCAGATGCGTGGAAAGTTCGCTGATTTGCAGGCCGACGTTAGCCAGCGTGCCGCTGATTTCCGCGCAGTAATCTTTGCTTTCTGCTGCTTTGCGCAGATCGAAAATATGCGGCAGATGCGTCGGGATCTGCACCGCTTTGTAGCCCAGGCCCGCAGCCCAGCCTCCCAGGGTTTCCAGCGAGTTAAACGGCGGCCTGTCGCCGATGAACTGGGAAAGAAAAATGGATGGCCCTTTTAGCGTTTTCATTATGAAATCTCCTTAATGTTCACCATGCGCTGCTCGCGCGCCGCGAGGTCAGCCGCCAGCACCACCGCCAGGCTCTCGATGGCCTGCTGCTGGTGCTGCGTTAAATCGTTATCGTCAAGAATTGCACGGGCAAAGAAATTCTGTTCCAGGCGGCAGAGTTCGTAGTGGTCGGGTTCGCCGTCGGCACTAATCCACTCGTCCGGCGCGGCAAATTCGCCGTCGGCGCTCAGCCGGGAATGATGCAGGCGCAGGGATTCGGTGCGGGTATGGGCTTCGACGCTGGCGGACTGCCCTTCGCCACCCGCCTCCCGGGCGACGATGGAGGCGGAACCCTCCGGCCCGATAACGTCCTTAATAAAGAACGCCGTCTGGCTCATCATCGGCCCCCAGCCCGCCTCGTACCAGCCCACCGAGCCGTCGGCAAAGCGCACCTGAAGCTGGCCGTAATTAAACTGTTTTGCCGGGATTTGATCCGTTAACCGCACGCCGATGGCACTGACGGACAGCGGGCTGGACTGGGTCATCTGGCACATCACGTCCAGATAGTGCACGCCGCAGTCCACGATCGGCGACAGCGACTGCATCAGCATTTTATGGGTGTGCCAGGCGGCCCCGGCGCTCTGCTGGTTGAGGTTCATGCGCATCACCAGCGGTTTGCCGAGGGTGTGCGCCAGTTCGATGTACTGCTGCCAGACCGGGTGATGACGAAGAATATAGCCGACGACGAGTTTTTTACCCGCCAGCTGGGCGGTTGCCACCACGCGCTTCGCGCCGGATACGGTGGTGGCGACGGGTTTCTCAATAAACACATGGCAGCCCGCAGCGAGCGCCGTCAGCGCCAGCACTTCATGGCTGTCCGGCCAGGTGGCGATGCAGACCGCATCCGCCTGTGTCTGTATAATCGCCACCTGCATATCGTCGAACAGCGGAATATCGGCCCCCAGCTGCTGCCGGAGGCGATGTTTAGAGTCCCCACGGGCGACCAGACCGCAGAGAGTAAATTCCGGAAGCGCCTGATAGGCCAGAGCGTGAGCCGCGCCCATATTGCCGCAGCCCACTACCAGCACCCGGAGTGCCCTATCTGCCATTATTAGCACCTTCTTTGTAATGGAAGGTGAAGAAGAAAATGGCGGCGATAACGACCGCGGCAATAGCAGGCATCCACCAGAAGTGCTGCCACTGCACCAGCGCCTCGGCCCCCTGCGCGGTGACCGAGCGGTTGAACACCGCGCCGCTGATCTGCGAGCCGATGAGCATCCCCAGCCCGTAGGTGAACAGCACCAGCAGGCTCTGCGCCTGGCCTTTCACCTTGTCCCCCGCCACCTTATCGGTATAGATAAAGCCGATAACGAAGAAGAAGTCGTAGCACACCCCGTGCAGGATAATGCCGATGTAAATCATCCAGCGGGTTTCCTCCGCGATGCTCAGCGCGAACATGGCGTAGCGCGCAAACCACGCGAGCATGCCGATCAGCAGCATCATCTTGATGCCGAGGCGGCGGAAGAAGAACGGGATCAGCAGCATGAACAGCAGCTCGGACATCTGCCCGAAGGCCATTACCCCGCTGACGTTCTCGAAGCCCAGCGCGGAGATAAACGGTGCGGCATAGGCGTAGTACGCGGCCAGCGGAATGGAGATCAGCGTGGCGCAGATGATAAACACCATGAAGTGCTTTTGTTTCAGCAGCGCGAAAGCGTCGGCGCAGACCAGGTCACGCAGGGAAAGTGGTTTGCCGCGATCCGGTGCTGGCGTGTTGGGCAGCGTGAAGCTGTAGATGCCCAGCACTACCGAGGCGACGGCGGCCATGGTAAAGATCCCGGTGCTGTCGGACAGCCCGCTCATCCCGACTATCAGCCCGGCAACAATCCAGCCGATGGTGCCGAAGGCACGCACGATCGGGAAGCCCCTCTCGCTGTTTGCAAGGCTGTGGAACGCAACGTTGTTGCTGAGCGCGATGGTCGGCATATAGCAAAGCATGTAGGCGAAAACTACCCACAGCAGGCCACTTTGCCCGCTTTCAAACATGCCCGGTAGCCACCACAGCAGCGCCGCGCCAACCAGATGCAAAATACCGAGCACTTTCTGCGAGGCAAAGAAGCGGTCAACCAGCATCCCGAGCACGAACGGCGAAAGAATCGAGGCGATTGGCCCGGTGGAGTACGCATCCCCTATTACCGCGCTCAGCCCGTATTTGCCCATCACCACGCCCAGCGTCACGTACCAGGCACCCCAGACGAAAAACTCCAGAAACATCATTAACGACAGGCGCGGGATAACCCACTTGTGGGTTAACACCTGAGCCCCAACGGCTGATTGAGAAGACATACATCCTCCACGGCAGAGTATTGATTTAAGGGTAAGAGGTTATTTTTGTAATCGATTACATTAACAGATCATTAAAAATGTAATCGATTTCAGAGGGGTTGCCATCATGCTCACGGATTATTTGATACTATTGATGCAAATCTGGAATGTGCTTCACAAATAGCCAATGCGCTCAAAGGATCAGCATGTCGATAGATAAAGTCGCCCGCACCGCCGGGGTGTCCACCGCCACCGTCTCCAGAGTGCTGAACGGCAATCCCGCAGTGAAGCCAGATACCCGCGATAAAGTGCTGGCTGCGATAGAATCCTGCGACTACCAGCCCAACCTGCTGGCCCGCCAGCTTCGCACGGCGCGCAGCCGCATGCTGCTCGTTCTTGTCTCTAACATCACCAACCCCTTCTGCGCCCGCGTGGTGCGCGGCATTGAAGAAGAAGCGGAAAAGCACGGCTACCACATTCTGCTGTGTAACTCTGAATCCCGGCTGACGCGCGAATCCGCCTATTTGCAGCTGCTGAGCGGCAAAGTCGTGGACGGAGTGATCACCATGGACGCCATCAGCTGTCTGCCGGGCTTAACCACGCTTATCGGCGATTCCCCGTGGGTGCAGTGCGGCGAAGGCGATCCGGGCTATAACGCCTCTTCCGTAACGATCGATAACTTCAAAGCGGCGGCGGCGGCGGTGGATCACCTTGCCAGCGCGGGCTACAAACGCATCGCGCTGATCAACGGCGATCTGCGCTATCTCTATTCCCAGCAGCGTGAGGCGGGCTACCGGTCGGCCACGGGCAGCGCCTGGCAGGCCGTGGTTTATGCGGACAGCCTCGAATATCAGGCAGGCGTACAGGCAATGGCGGAGCTGTTCACCATGCCGGAGCCGCCGGACGCGGTGTTTGCCATCTCCGACGCCTTAGCCGGAGGCGCATTGCATTACGCCCACATGAACGGACTGCGAGTCCCGCAGGACGTGGCGATTATGGGCTTCGACGGCGTGCCGTTCGGCTCGGTAACCAGCCCGCCGCTGACCACCGTCGAGCAGCCGATGCACCAGCTGGGCGTGCGCAGCGTACAGCTCCTGCTGGAAAGAATTGATAACCCGGAGGTGGAAACGGTAAATGAAATTCTGGACTGGAAGCTGGTGGTGCGTGGATCGGTGTAGGGCTGCGCACGGGTAATATGCCGGATGACGCTTCGCTTATCCGGCCTACGATATCTGTAAAGATGGGTTGGAGGTGATGTTATTGCTCATTTCATGTAAAAAACCAGGCCAATCTTAATCGATGTGGCTGGCAGCTTAGAGCGAAAAACGGAAGTACAGGAAATCACTTCACCCTTGTCGATATCCCACTCACTGTTCCAATTCAGTCATCGCCAACTCGGCAACCTTTATTGTTGTTGAAACAGTATCGTTGTCTGAGAGGGACCAGGCGGTTGAAAGACCACACCATGCAATTATCCATTTAAGCAGGCGTTCTCTGTCCAGGTCGACCGACCTGGTGACGATATTTAGGCGCTGTTTAAATATCTCCGGTACAGTCGCAACAGGAGGGACTGGATTACCAAGATCCGGATTAGTAAAAATATTAGCAAAGTCGAATCCGCGTTCACCTATCAGCCCTTTAGGGTCAATGGCAAGCCAGCCAGACGTTTCAAAATCAAGCACATTTTCGTGATGTAAGTCACCATGCAATGCAACCACATCTTGGGGAGAAGAAAGCAATTCTTCTGAAATTTCTGCGCAGCGTGTCAGGATACCACCATACTTCAAGGCTGCTGGTTTTAGAGGATTAAACCATTCATTTAATGACGTAAGCTGGGGCAACGGTCTTTTTGCGAATGTATGAAGTCGGTTCGCAGTAATACACAAAATACGGCAGGCTGCATCATCGTTAACTCCACGGGACATTGCTGATAAAGACGCGGAACCCGTTGCTCTTGAGAGAAGAATTGCTTCATTTTCATGTGCAATCACCTGCGCCGCACCATTCCCTTCCCACCATGCCATTAGTGCATTACCGGCTTGCTCATCAGTATCATCCGTAACTTTTAACATGGCTTTAAGACCATGTGTTGCCGTTTTGACCGGATATAGCTGGGATGTATGAGTTGTAAATGGAGTGCCATCAGGAATGAGGTTCCAGCGATTTAGCCAGAATTTTAACTTGAAAGTATCCATAAAGCCTTCTTTAACATCCTTATAGCACAAGCGGGAGATGGGTATGCATTCAGGCATTTTAATCCATAGGTGAAGTTCTTTCCTGCATACTGTTTTCTGGTAATGCAACTTTCGCTCATTGTCGGTCGTTCACTAACCCTTCACTGCAAAACGCCGGATGGCGCTTCGCTTATCCGGCCTACGATATCTGACTATGGGGCTGGATAAGCACCAACGTCATCCACCGAATACAAACCGCTGCAATAACGACCGGGACTCTGGCGTGTCGCTCACGCGTGACAACAGCGCGTCCCGATCCTTGCCTTTCATGGCGATTCTTTCGCTGCGGCTGGTAATGATTTGGCTCATTACCTGCGCGGTGAACTCCGGATGGAACTGCACCGAAAGGGCCGTTGGGGAGTAGCGGATAATCTGATGCGGGTCGTGGCCTGATGCGCCCAGCGCCGCTGCGCCCGGCGGCAGCGTCAGCACGCTTTGCTCGTGGCTCAGGAATACGTCAAAGGTATCGGGTAACTCACCCAGCAAGGCATCCTGTCTGGCTGCCGCGCTTAGCGTTACCGGCAGCTGCCCTACTTCGCTGCCCTGCGGATGGTAGTCCACCACGCCGCCCGTTGCGTAGGCCATAAGCTGATGACCGTAGCAGACGCCCAGAATCGGCACTCCGGCCTGCATCATTTCTCTTGTCCATTCGGCGGTGCGCTCGCTCCACGCCTCGTGGTCCGTCACCATCGACCATGAGCCTGAAATCACCGCCGCGCGAAACGTTCCTGCCACCGGCAGCGGGTCGCCGTCGAACGGGCAAACTACTTTTACCGGCACCCCGTCGCCGAGCGCGGCGCGAAACCATTGCGGCTGTTCACCCACCGCAGCACGAATATCCGCAGGCGGGTGGCCCATCTGCACCAGCAGGATCGGAAGGGACTCAGGCATCGGGTTAATCCTTAATCGTTGTGGAACCTAATGATTAGCACAGATTGCATCACGCCCCCAACGTCGATTTTCCCAATCCCCCAATAATTAGAAAAATATGGCGTCTCTTCTGCCGTTTGCTTAGCTCGGCGGTCGTTAGAATGTAACGCGTGAAGATGGCTCGAAAGGAGTCGTTAACAGCGGGATGATGACGTGGCAAAAACTTTACTGCGCAGCGGCAGCCTTGATGACTTTCTGGCGCTGGGCGAAAACGGACAGGCGGTGTTTGACTCGGCGCTGCAGATACGCGAAACCCTGCGCCTGCGTAAACAGCATGCGGTGGCGGACAGCCTTGCTATCCCCCAGCCGAACGACGAGGGCGATCGCGTTGACTGGTATGCGCCGCTCGAGGGCAGCGTGCTGAGCTGGGCCGCCGCCAGCGACGAGCAGCGTAAAAAAGCGCTGCGCTATCTGGATAACGGCCTGGCGAATATCGCTACGCTCATTCAGCGCTGCCAGCAGGCGGAGAAAACGGCCATTCAGCTGTTTGGCTCGCTGCTCTCCAGCGCTTTGCAGTTCCCCGGCAGCCAGCATGTTTATCTGGTTGACGGCAAACCGGTTATCACTTTCTGGGGCTTTGTGAATCTTAATCAGGGCGCGCGTGATGACGTGCTGGACTGCCTGCGCGCGGCTGAATCCCATGAGCCGGTTATCGAATTTATTCCCGAGCCTGATTTACCAGAAACTGCTCCCGCTCCCGCCCAAATAAGCTCCCCGGACGAGCCGCTGGTTTATTCCCTGCCGATGCAGGCTGCTCCTGCCCCCGTTATCGTTCAGGAAGAGCCCGAAGCGCTACCGGCTGCGAAACCTAAATCCCGCTTATGGATGCTACCTGCCGCCGCAGCAGCGCTGGTTTTGATGGCGGCTCCCGTTGCCTGGAACTATTTATCGACCCCGGAAGCAAAACCTTTTGCGTCGGTAAAAGCTGAGCCTGCACCCATTGCGCCTGCCGCGATCAAAACCGTCGATCAACCCATTCCGCAGTCCACGCTGCCGCTGGCCCATGCCAACGTGGTTGCCGCCCCCGCTCCGGAACCTGAGGCAGCACCAGTACCCGCTCCCGCTTCTGCCGCTAAGAATGCCCTGATGCTCCCGGCGGAGGCGCTGAAAATTGGTTCGACGAAATTCCTTAACGGCTCCTGGCGCGTGACCATCGATGCCAGTAACCCGATCACCGGTAAACCTCCGGTGCTGCGCTATCAGATTACGGATAACAAAGGCAGCGCGCGGCTGGTTCATGGCGATAACATCAGCTGCAAAGTGGCGGTGTTCTCCGGCCTGCACAGCAACGGCGTGCTGATGATTAAAACCCGTGGCAGCGCGCGCTGTAGCGACGGCTCCCGCTATCCGATGCCGGAAATCTCCTGCAGACCCGGCGATAACGGCGTGGCCCAGTGCAGCGGACGCTACGCGGGCGACACCGTGGTGCCGTTGACGTTTAAGAAAGTGAGTGACTGACCATGCTTGCCAACCTGTTCCACTACAAACCGGGCGTGACGCTTATTAAGGACAGCGGCATTCAGCTGCTGGACTTTGGTCTTGCCCCTCAGCCAGACGCCCCGCACACCGGGCGCTTCGTGCGTAAGACCGCCAATGGCCCGCTGCTGCGCCTCGATTACGATATCGTCCCCGGTAAGTTCACGCTGCCGGAAGGCCAGGGCGGCTCGCCGGAGGTGGTGAAGCCTGAAAGCACCGTTACCCTCGGCCATTCGCTGAAGGTGATGGATAAAACCTGGCTGCCGCTGCCGTTTGGCCGCTTCAACCCGCCGCGCACCTTCGTTGGCGGGCCGGATAACTGGGCGCGCGTGCAGATCCGCCTTCTTGACGAGCCAGACTCTGCGGGCAACACGGTACGAATAAGCATTGCGCTGGATACAAAAATCTACGCGGATGATCACCCTGCCGCGCATCTTGCCCCCACGCAGAACGACGTGCGCAACGGCGCCCGCTTCGCGCTGGCCTGGCAGAACCATGAGATCCACGATTTCCTCGACCAGACCTGGGTAGACGGCTGGCTGCGCGAGGTGTTCACCCAGTTCGTCTCGCGCCACGAATCCCGCACCGAGCGTGAAATCGTCAGCGCGATGAAGATGTTCGAGTACCAGGCGCACTATCTCAATATTCTGGAAATGCTCGGCGCGCAGCTCTCCGTGCCGGAAGTGAAAATTGTCACCGCCACTCTGCAAGCTCCTGCTATCCCTGTGGACCTGGTGCTCGACGTTGGCAACACCCATACCTGCGGCGTGCTGATTGAAGATCATGGCGAAGCCAACGATGGCCTGCGCCAGACCGCCGAGCTGCAAATCCGCTCCCTGAGCGAACCGCAGTTTATTAACGAGGCAATGTTCACCAGCCGCCTTGAGTTTTCCGAAGCCAGATTCGGCAAGCAGCACTTCTCGGTGGAGAGCGGGCGCGATGACGCCTTCGTCTGGCCTTCTATCGCCCGCGTGGGGGCCGAGGCCCGCCGTATGGCGAGCGTGCGCCTGGGGACGGAAGGCGCCAGCGGTATCTCCAGCCCGCGCCGCTACCTGTGGGACGAAACCCCGGCGAGCCAGGACTGGCGCTTCAGCCAGATGGGCATCAAAACCCAGCGCGAACCCCTCGCCACCGCCTTCCCGCTGATGAACCTGATGAACGACGACGGCCAGCCGCTTTACGATCTGCCGATGGACGAGCGCCTGCCGGTCTTCTCGCCGCAGTACAGCCGCAGTTCGCTGATGACGCTGATGCTCTGCGAGCTGCTCGCCCAGGCGCTGATGCAGATCAACAGCGTCGGCTCGCGCCAGAGCATGGGGCACCTGAACGCGCCCCGGCAGCTGCGCAATCTTATTCTTACCCTGCCATCCGCCATGCCAAAGCAGGAGCGTGAACTCTTCCGCCAGCGCATGCGCGAGGCCGTCGGCCTGGTGTGGAAAGCGATGGAGTGGCACCCGGCGGATGAGGGCTTTACCAGCGAGCGCGATAAGCAGAAGAGCGTTGTCCCGGTCCCGCAGGTCCATATGGAATGGGACGAGGCGACCTGCGGCCAGCTCGTCTGGCTGTATAACGAAGCCATCGTCAACTACGCCGGGCAAAGCGGCGCCTTCTTTAAGCGCCTCGCCCGGCCTGACCGCCAGCTTAGCGAAGATGAGCCTGCGGGCAGGACGCTGCGCGTTGCCTCTATTGATATCGGTGGCGGCACGACGGACATGGCTATCACCCAGTATCAGCTGGATGACGGCGTGGGCAGCAACGTCAAGATCGCTCCGCGCCTGCTGTTCCGCGAAGGTTTTAAAGTCGCGGGTGACGATATTCTTCTGGATGTCATTCAGCGCTGCGTGCTGCCAGCTTTACAGGTGCAGATTCATAAGGCGGGCGTGGCGGATGTGACCGGGCTGATGACCACGCTGTTTGGCGAGTCGGGCCGCATGGATACGCGCGGCACCCTGCGCCAGCAGACTGCCCTGCAGCTGTTTATTCCGCTGGGCCATGCGGTGCTGGATTTCTGGGAAAACAGCGATCCTGACGATCGCCTTGCAACGCTGGAAGCCACCTTCGGCCAACTGCTAGCCCAGCGGCCAACGGATAACGTCATTAATTACGTTCAGCAGGCCGTACAGCACGCGCTGCCAGCCGACGCGCCGCAGTTTGACCTGTTCAGCGTACCGATCCAGGTCGAGCTCTCTTCGTTACAGGAAGCGCTGATGGCCGGGCAGTTCACGCTCACCGCGCCGCTTCAGGCCCTGTGTGAAGTTATCAGCCACTACTGCTGCGATGTCCTGCTGATTACCGGCCGCCCGGCCTGCCTTCCGGGCGTGCAGGCGCTGCTTCGCCACCTGCAGCCGGTGCCGGTTAACCGCATCGTCTGGCTCGATAGCTACCAGACGCACGAGTGGTATCCGTTCAGCCAGCAGGGGCGCATCGGCAATCCGAAATCCACCGCCGCCGTCGGCGCTATGCTGTGCAGCCTGGCGATGGACCTGCGCCTGCCGGGCTTTAATTTCAAAGCCAGCGATATCCAGGCGTACTCGACCATTCGCCATCTGGGCATGCTCGACGGCAACAACGTGCTGAGCGATGAAAACGTCTGGTACAGCGATATCGATCTGGATAACCCGAAAGCAACCCTGGATACCCGCCTGCACTTCCCGCTGCGCGGTAACGCCTGCCTGGGCTTCCGCCAGCTGGATAATGCGCGCTGGCCCGCAACGCCGCTGTATACCCTGGCGATTAACTCGGCCTCGCTTGCCAAATCTATCGCCGGAGACGGCGTCTTAAACGTGCGCTTACAGCAAACCCGCGATGCGGACGCCTTTGTATTAGCCGAAGCCTGGCTGCAGGACGGCAGCAAAGTGCCGCTCAGCCAGCTGAGCTTCAAACTCAACACGCTCGCCGGCAGCTACAGCGGCGCGAGCCACTACTGGATCGACAGCGGGAGCGTCTACCAAAAATGAATACCACCCCCGTACTGCCAGAGCTGGTGAACTGGGTGCAGAATACCCGCCCGCACGCCCCGCTTTTAGAAAACGAGGCGGACAGCCTGCTTGCCCGCCTTCTGCCGCTGCAGCGTCGCCAGCAGCAGCTGAATGCGGCGCAGCACGCGCCGCTGACATTAGGCCTCTACGGCCAGTCGCTGGCGGGTAAGCGGCACCTGCTGAGCGCGCTGCTGGGCAACCACGCAGGCCGCATTGAAGTTGAGCTTGGCGAGAAAACGCTGGATTACCTGACGCATATCGATCCCGGACACGCCGCGGCTTCGCTGGCCGTGCGTTTTACCCAGCGCCCGGCACCGTCCAGCGACAAGTTCCCGCTGCTGCTGACGCTGCCGGGCGAAGGCGATCTGACGCAGCGAATGATTCGCCAGTACCACTCGCGTCCGCAGCCGCGCGTCGCCCAGAGCAGCTCGATCGCCGCCCGCCTGGCCGAACTGCAGTCCCACCGCCAGGCGCGGAGCGTGCCGGGTATCAGCAGCCAGCAGATGGCCGATATCGCCCGCTGTTACCATGCGCAGCTGCGCCGCCAGCACCATCTGGACGACGCGCTTTGGCAGCAGATGGCTGACCTGATCCCCTGGCTGACCACCGCCGACCGCGTTTCCCTGCTGGGGATGCTGTGGGGTGAGGACGCGCAGCTTAGCGCCCAGTGGCAGCATCTCAGCGAAACTCTGCATCATATCGGCGAGGCGCAGCAGTTTCTGGCCCCTGCCAGCCTGCTGGTCGACTCTTTCCTGCTGCCTGCCGAAGGTTTTCTGATCCCCGCAGCGCCGGATGAAACGGAACTCCAGGCCGATGTGTTGATCTGCCCGCTCCGGGGGGACGAAATCGGCTCGCCGGTCAGCCTGGCGCAGTCCGACCTGCTGGAACTTTGTGCGGAGGTCTGCCTGACGCTGTGTCATGCCCCCGCGCTACAGGGCGTGGATATCATTGATATTCCCGTTCGGCAGATTGACTATTATGCCGACCGTTTGCAGCCCGATACCCTGCTGGTCTGCAACGCTGCTGGCGATCGGGATGAGGTAAAAGCCATCGGCAAAACGCTTTCCCGCTGGGTTGACGATATCCAGGGACCGCATGCCGCGCTTCCGGGGCTGATCTGGACGATAACGCCGCATGATGCACGCTTCACCAGCGGCGTCAGCGTGGACGACGGCGTGCAGCGCGTGGTAGGCCAGGCCGGAAAGCGCTGGGGAACCCTCCAGGCGCTGGACAGCCGCAATATGCAGCGTCTGCTGGAGTGGCTTTCTGACGCCGTCAGCGTCGTGCGCCGGAATAGCCGTCTGGCAGGGTTACAGGCCGAGCTGGATGCGAAAACTGCGGAGGTTTTCCACCGCTTCACGGACGGTCATGACGTGGCCCCCGAAACGGCTCGTCTTCAGGCCGAAGGGCTGATTCGCGCCCTGCAGGCCAGCGCAGCTCTGCACGGCGAACTGCTGGCAAGCCTGGTGCCGGATCGCCACGCGCTGCAGCAGTGCTGGCTGCGCCATCACCATCAGCAGCAAAGCAAACCGGCCGGATTCGCGCTGGATATTAACCTGTTCGCCGACGATGACGTTGAGGCGCGCGGCCAGGCTGCGGCGACCAGCTATGCGCTGGCAGTTCATCAGCTGTGGGTTGCCCACCTGCGCGGGCCTGGTCAACGGGCCGGAGCGGCTCAGCGGCTGGGGCTGGACGCCAGCCAGCTGCGGGCGCTGTGCGAACTGCTGATTGCCACCGGCTACCGGCTCGGTCTGCCGGATCTTCTGGAAGAGATGCTGGCATCCGGCGACGGCAGCATGGCGCAGGAGATCACCTGTGCGGCAGGCGTGCTGGGAGATTTTGTTAACTGGCTCGGTTACGCCAGCGCTGCGCAGGAAAACCGACCGGCAAGCCGCGTGAACAAAGGTGCGAAGGTGTTTTCACCGGCGGTGCAGGCCAGGGCGGCTACGCGTCTCACGCAGCTGGGGGAAACGCCAGTCCGCGGCAACGCCAGCTACGTTTATGACTGGCTGGTCGCCCTGTACGCTCGGGCAGTGGAGAACATCGACTATCGCCACCCGCACGACGTCAGCGAAGATCATCGGGCAAAACTGCGCGGGCTGCTGGCGAAAATTTAAAGCAGGATAGCTACGGCGAGGGCAGAATCTGCCCTCGCTTATCAATAGTAATCAATCGTGTTTTTAATCGAGTAACGCGTGGTGGCGGGCGGAGTTACGCTGTCGTCGACGATATTCAGCTCGCAGGCGACCGGATTAAAGTGGTCGTCGTAATCACAGCTTTGCTTCGCCTGGGCGATGGCCTTGCCGTTTAGCGAGCTGGTCGCCGTGTAATCCAGCTTTTTTTTACTATCCGCGCCTGCTTTTGCCTCCACCGCAAGCGTGGAGTCTTTCGCGGTTGTGATTTTCCCCAGCGGGTAGCCATCCGGGTCATAGGTGTATTTCACAGAAACCTCTTTGCCGTGCGCGGCTACTACGAATCCGTTGTCATCGGTATCGTAGATAATCTGCGCGGCGGGCAGCTCGGCCAGCTGACATTTTCCCTGAAGCCTGACGCGCTTCTCCTGGCTGGTTGCATCAACGTAGTAGTTCGCATCCAGCACCAGCGACGCGCCGCTGTTCTCTTCCAGGTCGTGGAACTCCAGGGTGTCGAAACAGCCTTCCGCAGAAACCGATCCCGACACGCGCTTAACCACTTCGCCCTTTTCATTCATCAGCGTCTGGCTGAAGTCCTTTACCGGCCCGCGCAGCGGATCGAAATCAAACTCGTTCGAGAAGCTCGCCATCTCCGGCGTGTAGCTCAGCGGCGTATCCGGCTTATCGCACCCTGCCAGGGTCGCGACCAGCGCGCTGAGAATGATGATTTTCTTCACGTTAGTTCTGTTCCCGTTTTGAAATATCTCAACATGATATAAGCAAATACAAATATTTACAGCCGTTGGTCTATGATTATTGAACATCCTCAACATAAAGGAAGAGATGATGAAGAAGTCAATCTGGCTGGCAGCTTTGGTGCTGATGACCGCAACTCCGGCGCTGGCGGCACAAGGCTCCTGCGATAAAGTTAAGGCCGACATTCAGCAGAAGATCATTAACAACGGTGTGCCGGAGTCAGGCTTTACCCTGACCATCGTGCCGAACGACCAGGCGGATAAACCTGACGCTCAGGTCGTTGGGCACTGCGCAAACGACACGCAAAAGATACTCTATAGCCGCACCGGCAGCGGCAACGACGCCGCTGAAAACGCAGCCACCCAGGATGCGCCACAGGCGGAACAACAGCAGTAACCTTCGGGGCGCCATGTGCGCCCTTTTTCTTACCTGCAATTTCCCCTCCCCAATCGCTCCAAAATTGACGGGTGTTAATAAGTCATACCCCCAAGTAAGTACAATTGCTTACAGAGGGTATTATTTGTCTGATAATTAATTAGACATCTGCACGCCTCAGCAGCAATCAACGACAAAACAAAAACCTAAAATGACGGCCCTCTCAGGGAAAAAGTCATGGAGTGAGCTATGTCTGACATTAACAACCCCGGCGGCATCAGCCGCCGAAGCCTGGTGAAGTCAACGGCAATCGGGAGCCTTGCTCTCGCCGCCGGTGGAATTTCACTGCCCTTTGGCCTGAAAGCCGCCGCCGTCGCCGTTAACGGCGCGCTGGAAAATCCCGACGATAAAGTGGTCTGGGGCGCCTGTTCCGTCAACTGCGGAAGCCGCTGTGCCCTGCGTCTGCACGTTCGCGATAACGAAGTTTACTGGGTGGAAACGGACAACACCGGTCACGATGAGTACGGCGATCACCAGGTTCGCGCCTGCCTGCGCGGCCGTTCGATTCGCCGCCGTATTAACCACCCGGAACGCCTGAACTACCCAATGAAGCGCGTCGGCAAACGCGGCGAGGGAAAATTTGAGCGCATCTCCTGGGATGAAGCGCTGGACACCATCACCAAAAGCCTGAAAGAGACGGTGGCGAAATACGGTAACGAAGCGGTCTACCTGAACTACACCTCCGGCGTGGTGGGCGGGAACATTACCCGCTCCTCTCCTTACGCCTCATTACTGACCCGCCTGATGAACTGCTACGGCGGCTTCCTCAGCCACTACGGCACTTACAGCACCGCACAAATTGCCTGCGCCATGCCGTACACCTACGGCAGCAACGACGGCAACAGCACCTCCGATATCGAAAATACTAAGCTGGTCGTGATGTTTGGTAACAACCCCGCGGAAACACGCATGAGCGGCGGCGGCATCACTTATTATCTGGAACAGGCTCGCGAACGTTCTAATGCGCGCATGATCGTTATCGATCCGCGCTATACCGACACCGCCGCAGGCCGAGAAGACGAGTGGATCCCAATCCGTCCGGGCACCGACGCCGCGCTGGTCGCCGGTATCGCCCACGTGCTGATTAACGAAAACCTCGTTGACCAGCCGTTCCTCGATAAATATTGCGTAGGCTACGACGAGAAAACGCTGCCGGAAGGCGCTCCCGCTAACGGCCACTACAAGGCCTATATTCTCGGCGAGGGCGAAGACGGCATTGAAAAATCGCCGCAGTGGGCCTCTGCCGTCACCGGTATTCCGGTGGACCGCATCATCAAGCTTGCCCGCGAAATCGGCAGCGCCAAACCTGCCTGCATCGTGCAGGGATGGGGGCCGCAGCGCCAGGCCAACGGTGAACTGACCGCCCGTGCCATCGCCATGCTGCCAATCCTGACCGGTAACGTGGGTATTAACGGCGGCAACAGCGGCGCACGTGAATCCACCTACAACATCACCATCGAGCGTATGCCGGTGCTGGAAAACCCGGTCAAAACGCAGATCTCCTGCTTCAGCTGGACGGATGCGATTGTTCGCGGCCCGGAGATGACCGCCAAACGCGACGGCGTGCGTGGCAAAGACAAGCTGGACGTGCCCATCAAGTTCATCTGGAACTATGCTGGCAACACCATCATCAACCAGCACGCTGAAATCAACAAAACGCACGATATCCTGCAGGATGAGAGCAAGTGCGAGATGATTGTCGTCATCGAAAACTTCATGACCTCTTCTGCTAAGTACGCGGATATTCTGCTGCCGGACCTGATGACCGTCGAGCAGGAAGACATTATCCCGAACGACTACGCCGGGAACATGGGCTATCTGATCTTCATTCAGCCCGCTACCGCACCGAAGTTCGAGCGCAAGCCTATTTACTGGATCACCAGCGAAGTGGCCCGCCGCCTGGGGCCGGACGTTTACCAGAAGTTCACCGAGGGTCGTACCCAGGAAGAGTGGCTTAAGCACCTTTACGCCAAAATGCTCGCCAAAGATCCGGCGCTGCCTTCTTACGAAGAGCTGCGCACCATGGGCATCTACAAGCGTAAAGATCCGAACGGCCACTTCGTTGCCTATAAGAAATTCCGTGAGGATCCGGCGGCCAACCCGCTGAAAACGCCTTCCGGCAAAATCGAAATCTACTCCGACAGGCTGGCGAAAATTGCTGCCACCTGGGAGCTGCAAAAAGACGAAACCATCAGCCCGCTGCCAGTTTACGCCTCCACCTTTGACGGCTGGGACGCACCGGAGCGCAGCTCTTATCCGCTGCAGATGTTTGGTTTCCACTACAAAGCCCGTACCCACTCCAGCTATGGCAACGTTGACGTGCTCAAGGCCGCCTGCCGCCAGGAAGTGTGGATCAACCCGATTGACGCGCAGAAACGCGGTATCGCCAACGGCGATCTCGTCAGCGTATTCAACGGGCGCGGTGAGATTCGCGTTGAAGCAAAAGTTACCCCTCGCATCATGCCGGGCGTAACCGCAATGGGCCAGGGCGCCTGGCACGACGCCAACATGAACGGCGATCGTATCGATCACGGTTCCTGTATGAACACCCTCACCACGCAACGCCCGTCGCCGCTGGCGAAAGGCAATCCACAACATACCAATCTGGTCGAAATCAAAAAGGCGTGAGGCGTAGCTAATGACAACCCAGTACGGATTTTACATTGACTCAAGTCGCTGCACCGGCTGCAAAACCTGCGAGCTGGCCTGCAAGGACTACAAAAACTTAGGCCCGGACGTCAGCTTCCGCCGCATTTATGAATACGCGGGCGGCAACTGGCAGGAGGACAACGGCGTCTGGCATCAGGACGTGTTCGCCTACTATCTGTCCATCTCCTGTAACCACTGTGCGGATCCGGCCTGTACCAAGGTCTGCCCGAGCGGTGCGATGCACAAGCGTGAAGATGGTTTTGTGGTGGTTAACGAAGAAGTCTGCATCGGCTGTCGCTACTGCCACATGGCCTGCCCGTATGGCGCGCCGCAGTACAACGCCGAGAAAGGCCACATGACCAAGTGCGACGGCTGCTATGACCGTATTGCCGACGGCAAAAAGCCGATCTGCGTCGAGTCCTGCCCGCTGCGCGCGCTGGATATGGCGCCAATCGACGAGCTGCGCAAAAAATATGGCGAGCAGGCTGCCATTGCGCCGCTGCCGTCTGCGCACTTCACCAAACCAAATATCGTCATAAAACCTAACGCCAACGGTCGCCCCAGTGGGGATAAGACCGGTTATCTGGCCAATCCGAAGGAGGTATAAGATGGGCAGTGGATGGCATGAATGGCCGCTGGTGTTATTTACCGTGCTGGGCCAGTGCGTCGTCGGTGGCGTTATCGTGATGGGCATGGCGTGGATGTCCGCCAGCAATAACAGCGAGCTGCAAAACAAGATTGTCCGCTCAATGTTCTTCCTGTGGGTGATTATGGGCGTGGCATTTGTCGCCTCCATCATGCACCTTGGCTCGCCGCTGCGCGCCTTTAACTCCCTTAACCGCGTGGGGCACTCCGCCCTGAGTAATGAAATCGCCAGCGGCTCGGTGTTCTTCGCCGTGGGTGGTTTCTGGTGGCTGGTTGCGGTACTGAAAAAGATGCCCGCTGCGCTGGGTAAGGTCTGGCTGGTGGTGGCAATGCTGCTGGGCCTGGTCTTTGTCTGGATGATGACTCGCGTTTACCAGATTGATACCATGCCGACCTGGTACACTGGCTACACAACGCTGAGCTTCTTTATGACGGTGGTGCTGGGCGGTCCGCTGCTTGGCGCCGTGCTGCTGCGCCTGGTGAACTATCCGCTCGCGGGGACCAAACTCGCCGCGCTTTCCGTGCTGGCGCTGCTGGTAACCGTTGGGGTGATTGTGCTTCAGGGCTTCAGCCTCTCCGGCATCAGCAGCTCCATCCAGCAGGCTTCCGCGCTGCTGCCGGACTATGCTTCGCTGCAGGTCTGGCGAATTGTGCTGCTGGCGCTGGGCCTGGGCTGCTGGATTTGCCCGCTGGCCCGTCGCCTGACGCCTTCCACCGCCACGTTACTGGCCGGTTTTGTGCTGGTGGTAGCCGGTGAGCTTATCGGTCGCGGCCTGTTCTACGGTCTGCATATGACCGTAGGCATGGCGATTGCAGGTTAATTAGTTCAAAATGCGCGGGAAACCCCGCGCAAATTTTTTGCAGGTATTACCAGGAAAAGAAATATGTCATCTCAAGATTCGCAACGACTGGCGGTTATCGCCCTCACGGGCCGCGTGCTCGGCGTGCTGTATCACCAGGCCCCTCAGAGCCGGGATGCGGCTCCGCTTTATGCCTCCCTTGCGAACCCTGACTGGGCCGTCGAATGGCCGGTACAAGTGCCTGAGCTTGCGGATATCGCACAGCGCATGGCGGAAGGCTGCAACTATCAGCAGGAGACGCTGAACGAGGCGTTCCAGCGCCTGTTCATCGGCCCTCACGCACTCCCGGCCGCCCCGTGGGGTTCCGTTTACCTCGACAAAGAGAACGTGCTGTTTGGCGATTCGATGATTGAACTGCGCCGCTGGATGCGCAAGCACGAGATAGGCGTAGAGCTCGATCAAAACGAGCCTGACGACCACATTGGCACCCTGCTGATGATGTGCGCATGGCTTGCAGAGCAGCGCCAGCCGCAGCGCGTGGACGAACTTCTGGCCTGGCACATCCTGCCTTGGGCGGGGCGCTTCCTTGAGCTGTTTATCGAAAAGGCTAACCACCCGTTCTATCAGGGCCTGGGCGAGCTGACCTGCTTAACGCTGGCCAACTGGCGCGAAGGTCTGCTGATCCCCGTCGCCAGCAAAGAGCTGTACCTCTAAGATTCTGAGTAGCGGTGGATGGCGCTGGCGCTTATCCACCCTACAATACTGATGAAACACGGTGGATGACGCTTCGCTTATCCACCCTACAACTCCTCCCGTAGAGTAGGTCGGATAAGCGAAGCGTCATCCGGCACCCCCACAAAAGTTACAACGTCACCTCGCGTTAACATTTTTAAGACAATTCTTTACGAAGCGTAACCAAGCGAGGCGGCAGAAGGCTCCTCAATGATTCATCGCATAAATCATTAGCCACTTAATCATCACCCATGCTGGCATCCTCCCCGCGCCGTTGCTATAGCTTTCAACACCCTGCCGACACAAGGCATAACAACAGGCGCCTCTGGCAAAGCTCCACGGGCTGCTATAACGCGTGCAACAGGGAGACACACTGCAATGCAAAACGCATCCTTCGTAAAACGCACCCTTTTGGGTGCTCTGGCGCTGATTGTGGTGCTCGGGCTGCTGGTCTGGGGCATCGGGCCGGACACCATCCGGGCGCGAAAAGTCGATTTACTGTATCTGGGGCAGCAGCATCTGATCTTAGTCTTCAGCTCTATGGCGCTGGCGCTGCTGGTGGGCATTCCGAGCGGCATCATGCTCAGCCGCCCCGCCGCACGGCGCTGGGCTGAATACGTGATGCAGATCTTCAACGTGGGTAACACCCTGCCGCCGCTGGCCGTTCTGGCGCTGGCGATGGTGATTCTGGGCATCGGCGACAAACCGGCGATTATCGCCCTCTTCCTCGCCTCTTTATTACCCATTGTCCGCAATACCTACGCGGGGTTGTGCGGCGTGCCCGGCTCGCTTATCGAAGCGGCAAACGGCATCGGGATGACCAAATGGCAGCGCCTGCATCAGGTTGAGCTGCCAAACGCCTGGCCGGTCATTCTTTCCGGCATTCGTATTGCGACCGCCATCAACGTGGGTACCGCCCCGCTGGCGTTCCTGATTGGCGCGAGCAGCTACGGCGAGCTTATCTTCCCGGGCATCTATCTGAATGATTTCCCGACGCTGATCCTCGGCGCGGCGGCGACGGCTCTGTTTGCGCTGATCCTGGATATTGCCCTGGCGGGCCTGGGCCGCGTGCTGAGCCCGCACATCGCGAAATAACAACAATAAGGAGCGTTGCATGAATCCCTTAAAACGTCTGGTGACGGCCATTGCCGCCACGACTTTGCTGGCCGGGGCGGCCCACGCCGACCCCATTGTGCTGGCGACAAAGAGCTTTACCGAGCAGCATATTCTTTCGGCCATGACTACCCAGTATCTGCAAAAAAAGGGGTTTCAGGTCACCCCTAAAACCAACATCGCCACGGTAATTTCACGTAACGCGATGATCAACAAGCAGATTGATATGACCTGGGAGTACACCGGGACGTCGCTGATTATCTTTAACCACATCAACAAACGCATGACCCCACAGGAGTCTTACGACACCGTTAAAAAGCTGGATGCAAAGCTGGGCCTCGTGTGGCTTAAACCGGCAAACATGAACAACACCTACGCCTTTGCCATGCAGCGCAAGCGCGCGGAGAAAGAGAATATCAGCACCATGTCGGAGCTGGTTGCCAGAATCGAACATATCCGCCAGACCGATCCGGATAACAACTGGATGCTGGGCCTGGATCTGGAGTTCTCCGGGCGCAGCGACGGTATGAAGCCGCTACAGCAGGCCTATAACATGCCGCTGGACCGACCGCAAATCCGCCAGATGGACCCGGGCCTGGTTTACAACGCGGTGCGCGACGGCTTTGTTGACGCCGGGCTTATCTACACCACGGACGGCCGCGTGAAGGGATTCGACCTCAAGGTGCTGGAGGATGATAAAGGCTTCTTCCCGAGCTACGCCGTCACGCCGGTGGTGCGCAAAGATACGCTGGAGGCTAATCCCGGACTGGAAGAGGCGATGAACACCCTCTCCTCCCAGCTGAATAACGACGTGATCTCCACCCTGAACGCAAAGGTGGATATCGACCATGAAACCCCGCAGCAGGTCGCCCGCGAATTCCTGCAGCAGAAAGGCTTGCTCTAAGGAGGCATCATGGACACGTTACATTACATGATTGATAACGCTGGTTACCTGGGCAGCCTGACGTTGCAGCACCTCTGGCTGGTGCTGATGGCCGTGGGCCTGGCGATAATTATCGGCGTACCGCTGGGCATTCTTATTGTCCGTCACAAGTGGCTGGCAACGCCGGTGCTGGGCATCGCCACCATCGTGCTGACCATCCCGTCCATCGCCCTGTTTGGCCTGATGATCCCGCTGTTTTCGATGGTCGGTCAGGGTATTGGCGTGCTGCCCGCCATCACCGCCGTGTTTCTGTATTCGCTGCTGCCGATTGTGCGCAACACCCACACCGCCCTGGACAGCCTGCCGCCGGGCCTGCGTGAAGCGGGACGTGGCATCGGCATGACCTTCTGGCAGCGTCTGCGCTGGGTTGAAATCCCAATGGCCCTGCCCGTTATTTTCGGCGGTATCCGTACCGCCGTAGTGATGAACATCGGGGTCATGGCCATCGCCGCCGTGATCGGCGCAGGCGGTCTGGGTTTATTACTTCTTAATGGTATCGGCGGCAGCGATATTCGTATGCTGATTGCCGGTGCCGTCATGATTTGTGTTTTAGCCATTGTGCTGGACTGGCTGCTTCATCGCCTGCAGCTGGTACTGACACCGAAGGGGATCCGATAATGATAAAACTAGAAAATCTCACCAAGCAGTTCGTGCAGAAGAACGGTCAGAGTATGAATGCGGTTGATAACGTCAGCCTTAACGTGCCCGAAGGGGAAATGTGCGTGCTGCTTGGCCCTTCCGGCTGCGGCAAAACCACCACGCTAAAGATGATTAACCGTCTGATTGCCCCCACCAGCGGCAATATCCTGATTAACGGGAAAAATACCAACGAGCTGGATACGGTAACGCTGCGTCGCAATATCGGCTACGTGATCCAGCAGATCGGCCTGTTCCCCAACATGACCATTGAAGAGAACATCACGGTCGTGCCGCGCATGCTGGGCTGGGACAAAGCCCGCTGCAAAGAGCGCGCCAGCGAATTAATGAGCATGGTGGCGCTGGATCCGACAAAATTCCTGCATCGCTACCCGCGCGAAATGTCCGGCGGCCAGCAGCAGCGCATCGGCGTGATTCGTGCGCTGGCGGCGGATCCTCCGGTACTGCTGATGGATGAACCGTTCGGCGCGGTCGACCCGATCAACCGCGAAGTGATCCAGAATGAGTTTCTGGACATGCAGCGCCAGCTGAAGAAAACCGTCATGCTGGTAAGCCACGATATTGACGAGGCGCTGAAGCTCGGCGACCGCATCGCGGTATTCCGCCAGGGGAAAATCGTGCAGTGCGCAAGCCCGGACGAGCTGCTGGCGAAACCGGCCAACGAATTTGTCGGCTCGTTTGTCGGCCAGGACCGTACGCTCAAACGTCTGCTGCTGGTTCAGGCGGGCGACGTAACGGACCAGCAGCCGACGATTACCGCCCGCGAATCCACCCCGCTGCCGGAAGCCTTCGGCACGATGGACGATAACGACATGCGTTCGATTACGGTGGTGGACAGCGACGGCAAGCCGCTGGGCTTTGTGAAACGCCGTGAAGCGCGTGGGGCAACCGGCGTCTGCTCGGAAATGCTGCACCCGTTCCGCATCACCGGACGCGCGGAAGATAACCTGCGTATCGTGCTGTCGAAGCTGTACGAGCACAACATGGTGTGGATGCCGATTACGGATGAGGACGGACGCTACAGCGGGGAAATTTCGCAGGATTATATTGCGGACTACCTCAGCTCCGGCAAGACCCGCCGGGCGCTGAATATTTATCAGCCATAAATAAAAACACGGTGGATGGCGCTATCGCCTGTCCACCCTGCGACCGCTTTCGTAGATAGGAAAAGCGCAGCGTCATCCGACAATATCTGCTGGATGATGCCGCGCTCTTCAGGCCTGCGCACTCCTTCTGATTTAATCCCGCTTGCCGCCCGTAATCCCTTCAATTTCATCCGGACGTAAACGAATTTCTGCCGCGCGGCGGTGCGCCTGCATTCCTTCGGTACGGCTCTGGCGAATCGCCGGTTCCGCAATCGCCGCGATACCGTGGTCGTCAATCCACTGGTGCGTGCAGATCTTCACGTATGCGCCTACCCACAGGCCGCCGGTGTAGCGCGCTGCCGCCATCGTTGGCAGCGTGTGGTTGGTGCCGCAGCATTTATCAGAGAACACCACGCTGGCGTTCTGGCCGATAAACAGCGAGCCGTAGTTGCGGATTTTGCCCGCCGTGGCGTGCGGGTCGCGGGTATGCACCTGAAGATGCTCCGTTGCCATATGGTCCGCCCATGCAATCAGCTGCTCTTCGTCGCGGCAAATCACAATCTCCCCCTGACGGCGCCACGCTTCCCCCGCCGTTGCCGCCGTCGGCAGCGTTTTCAGCTGACGTTCGATTTCGCTGAGGGTTTCGCTGGCGATGCGTTCGCAGGTTGTCGCCATCCCCACGCGGGTATGAACGTCGTGCTCCGCCTGCGCCAGCAGGTCGGCGGCTAACATCTGCGGGTTCGCGCTGTCGTCGGCAATCACGTAGATTTCGCTCGGGCCAGCCAGGGCATCAATCCCTACCTTACCGAACACCTGGCGCTTGGCTTCGTTGACGAAGGCGTTGCCCGGCCCGACAACCTTATCCACCACCGGCACGGACTCCGTGCCCCACGCCATGGCGGCAATCGCCTGCGCGCCACCGACTTTAAAGATGCGATGCGCCCCGGCCAGGTGACAAACGGCGATCATCGCCGGATGCGCGCCCGGCGGCAGACAGGCAATAATCTCGTCACAGCCTGCCACCACGGCTGGCACTATGGACATCACCGGCGCCGACAGGATGGGATAGCGCCCGCCCGGCACGTAGCAGCCGACCTTTTCGATAGGGATAATGCGGTGCCCCAGATGCACGCCAGGCAGCGTTTCCACCTCCAGCGGCTTCATGGTTGCCAGCTGCGCCTGGGCAAAACGCTTCACCTGGGCAATGGCGAACTCGCTATCGCTGCGGGTCTGCGGATCGAGGTCTGCTAACGCCGCGTTAATTTCACTTTCAGAAACCTCAAAGCTGTCCGGCACGGTTTTATCAAACTTCGCCGAGAAGTCCCGCAGCGCGGCGTCCCCGTGCGTTTTTACCTGTTCGATAACATCATGAACGGTGTCCGTCAGCGTCCTGTCCGCCTGCGCGTCCTGCCCCTGCGGGCGTTTAAGAAACTGCACGTCTGCTTCACTGATATCGCCCATCTCTTACTCCTCCATTTGACCCAGTTTGATTTGCGCCAGCAGCGCCAGGTGATCGTAGACAACCCACTCATCGACGATTTTGCCGTTGACGATGTGGTAGTGGGACATGCCCATCACGAACAGGCGTTCACCGGTCGGCTTGCCCAGCTCGCCGTAGCCCAGGTGGTGACCTTCCATAATCCAGCGTACCGCAACCTTGGTACCGCCCTCTTCACACGGGTTGGAGCAGACGTGCTGCGGCATCCACGCGCCGTCCGGGATCATGCCAATCAGCGCCAGCGTCTGGTGGATCACCGCAGCCTGGCCGTACAGCTCTTTCATCAGCGGGCCGTGCCACTGAACGTTGGTCGCGTACACATCTTTTATTTTGCCCAGCATGCGGCGGTTGTAGATTTCGTGCAGCCAGCGCAGGCACTGCTCTTCGGTGTCGGTATGGGCGATGGAGACGTCGCACTCCATTTCCGGCGGATACTGGCCTACCATGCGGCGATTCTCGCCGATATCGGTCACGCGGAAGCCTTTATCAAACTGCTCTTTCGCCATGCCGTACGCCACCGCGTCGGTATCCAGGCCAAGCTGGCGCATCATCGCCATGTTGTCGCTGACCACCCACTCGCGGTAAATTTTGTTCTCGTGGATCATGCAGTCCGCTACGGTGCGGGTCACAAAGGTGCGGTTTGTCGGCTTGCCCAGATGGCTGAACTGCGTGTGGCGACCGGTGCCGGTTACCAGGTGCGAAGTGTAGAAACCATCCACGTCGTTGCCGTTCCAGATAACCTGGGTCGCCATACCGCGACGCTCCGGGAAGGCAATCAGGCGCTGCAACGTATCCTGCACGACCTGTTCGCGGTTATACATGGTGCCCAGCGCGTTATATAAAACGCAGTTATGCGTGTAGTGCGAGTAAATTAAACCTACGTCGCG
The DNA here is from genome assembly GCF_038405435.1 of Dryocola clanedunensis. Taxonomy (GTDB): domain Bacteria; phylum Pseudomonadota; class Gammaproteobacteria; order Enterobacterales; family Enterobacteriaceae; genus Dryocola; species Dryocola clanedunensis_A. The sequence continues at coordinate 628,073 of NZ_JBBYHZ010000002.1, forward strand.
CTCGTCCCATATTTTATGCGTACAGCGCACGATATAATCCACAATATCGGTATAACAGTCGTCAAATCCTCTTAATGACTGCACGCGGGGACGTTTTTCGGGAACTAAATCCACAAAGTCACGTCGCTCAACCTGTAATACAGGCTCGTCACGAGTGGATTTCGTATTTATTTTCTCAGCTACTACCGGCGTTTTATTTGTCGCTTCAGTTGATGACATATAACCTCCTGCGTTCGATGGATGCACTGAGAAATTTCCCGGCGCACTGTATTCGGGATGTAATTACCCCTCACCTGCAAATAGTGACAGCTTGTTTTCAGAATTAAGGCATCAGCAGCCCCTGATAAATAAATTATCATTTTCACGGGCTTTATTTATTCGGGGGAGCTATCCCCCGCGGGCTTAATTAAATATTTGTGACCAGATAGCTAACTCATCAATACCCAGATATTCACGGATAATTAATCCGTCGCGCAGTTCCAGCTGGCTGATGCCGGTGATTGAGATCGGCCGACGCGTCGGCGCGCCGAATCGGCCATAGCCGTCGTGCCAGGTTAACAGCGACCAGCGCAGGGAGAGGCGCACGGGTTCGTTGGCGTCACGGCGGACAATAAGATGGTGCAGCTGCGTTTCGCTGTCGGCAAAAGAAGCCCGGTAGCCCGAGAGAAACGCGCCAATATCCTGCTCGCCGGTGCGCAGCACGTGCGCCGGGCCATGGAAGGTAGCCGCCGGATGATAAAGCCCCGGTACCACGCCGCTGTTGCCCCCGGCCCACATAGAGAGATAGCGTTCAACAAGCCCGGCCAGCGGGCCGTCAACATCGTCGCCTTCCGGGCCACCTGCCCAGCGCGCGTCCATCTCCTCGGCGGAGGTATTCTCCAGCCCCAGCTCCTGACGGGCCGTCGCCAGCTGCAACGCAAAATCTCGCGCGCTGAGGCCAATCTGCGAGACTATCGCCGCGCGATCCTGCAGCAGCCATTCCTGCCGCACTGCGCCATCGGCACATACCCGGTCAGCCCAGGTGCGGACCCAGACCGCTTTACCGCTCGGCTTACCGAAGAAGCCTTCACCCTGGTGCTGAATACAGGCCAGCGTGCGCTGCGCCGCGTAATACTCGAATTCCGGGGTGTGGGTAGTCAGAATATCTTCGGTCAGCACCGTGCGCTGCGGGAAGCTGTGCATGGCCTCAAGCGTCAGGCGCATAAAGCCGGAAAGATCGTTCAGCTGCTTTTCCGGCGTGTGGAAGACCACCGGCGTGGCGTAAAAATCCGCGAGCTGTCCGATGTCCTTCTGCTCCCAGACCACGTGGGTCAGCGTCAGAATAAACTGCTGTATGGAATCAAACTGAGGGCTAAAGCCCGGCAACCTGGTCATTCAACCTCCTGCGGCTGGAACAGAGACAACCCGTCTTTTTCGATTACGCCCGAGCGTGGGCGGCGCGCGGAGTGGCGGACAATCAGCGCCCCCTTGACCACCAGCTGTTCGGGTTCGATGTTTTCACTTTCTATCTGCTTCATCAGCAGCGCCACCGTGGCGCTGACCATCTCGTCCACCGGCTGCGAGGCGGAGGTCAGCGCGTAGGATGGCCAGCCGGACGGGCCGGTATCGTCGTAGCCGATGACCGACAAATCGTCGGGGATCCGCAGGCCGAACTCATAGCGGGCAATATCCATCACGGTTAAGGCCATATGGTCATTGGCCGCAAAGATGGCGTCCGGCGGCTGCGGTGACGAGAAAAGCTCCCGGGCGGCGCGGCTGGTTTGCTGCGCATCGTAGTTACCCTGCACCACCCGGATATCCTCGACGCCTTTCGACCGCAGCGTGCTGACGAACCCGGCCTGGCGCGCAATATTTACCGATGAATCAGCAATGCCCGCGACATAGGCAAAGCGCTGGTGCTCACCGGCCAGTAAAAACTCGGCTATCTGGCGGGCGGCGGCTTCGTTATCCGTGTTGACGCTGGAAACTATGCCGTTCTCATCGTCGCGGTTAAACAGCACCACCGGGATCCCGGCGGCCAGGCACTCTTCCGATAGTTCAATGGATAGCGAAACGGACGCCAGCACGATGCCGTCAACCCGGTACTGCATGATCTGGTCAAAAATTCTGTCCACGTTGCCGTCGCGGTCGCCCACGAACAGCAGCAGGTGGTAGTTCAGCTCATCGAGCTTCTGCGCCAGCGCCTCAAGCACCTGCGGATAAAACTGGTTGTCAAAATAAGACATCACCACGCCGACAATGCGTGAACGAGCGGTGTTCAGCGACCGTGCGATGGCGTTGGGCCGGTAGCCCAGCTCCCGCGCCGCTTTCAGCACTTTTTCACGCGTGGCCGGCGAAATGCTGGCCCCCGGCGTGAACGTGCGGGACACCGCCGATTGTGACACTCCCGCGATCTGCGCCACCTGCTGCGAGGTCACGGGTCCAAAAGTCTTACGTTTCATTGTCGCTGTTCCTTATCAACATTCCCGCCACGATGCATCTCACGTGAAAACAAGGCGTTGCACCAGTGTAACGGACCGCGAGGGGATTGCCAGTACGGCCCTTTTTCCGCTCGCCAGAATGCCTGTTTTTAAGTCTTACACCATCTTTGCATGCGTATGCAACAGGCAATATTATTTTTTTCACATTTACAATCTTACCCTTTACAAATCTGAAACCTTTTCGTAACTTTCATTTTTGAATACGTATGCATGCAGTGCAAAAACGCCGTCAGTTTTTACCGGGGACAGGAGTCTCAGCCAAAAGGATTGAACCGGTTTATGCCGTACTTGATTGGTTATAACCCATTAATTTTAGAGGTTCACCACCATGTTTCGTGCACTATTTAGTCGATCCGAGGTCAGGCTGTTTTTCACCATCAGCGTCCTGTTCTTCATCTGTATCCACAGCATTGACGCCTTTCTGGCACCGATGCTCATCAGCGAAGGCATGCAGCCCGAAGTGGTCGGCATGATCATGGGGGCCAGCGGCCTGGCAACCCTGCTCGTTCGCTTCCCCATCGGCATTCTTTCGGACGTGGTAAAGAGCCGTAAGATATTTATTCAGCTCAGCCTGCTGCTGCCGCTGGTGACCTGGCCCATCGCTTACTTTGAGCCAACCGCCGTTACGCTCTATCTCGCCAAGGCTGCCGACGGTTTCACGGCGGCTACGTGGGTGCTCTATAACATCCTGTTTATTCGCTACTTCGATCGGAAAGACGCGCCTGCTGCCGTTGCCCTGCTGGCGCTTGCCGGGCCGCTGGGCGTCTTTCTGGGGAACTGTATCGGCGGGACGCTTATCCACTTCTTTGATAAAAGCATCGGCTACTTCGTTTCAAGCGTTGCGGCCCTGCTGGCGCTGATACTGACCTTCCGCATTAAGGAGTTTCATGACGCCGCCAGCGCGCCAACCCTCAGGGCCTGCGTTACCAGCGCCAAACGCCAGCTGGGTGACTCCTCCGTGTGGTTTATTGGCCTGCTGGCGACCATTGTAATTCTGGTGCCGTTTGCAACGCGCGATACCCTGACGCCGATATATGCCCAGCAGCTCGGGGCTAAAGCGGGCATTCTGACCCTGCTGAGCAACCTGCACCTTATTTTCTACGCGCTGGCTATCGCCCTGTGCAGCTCGGTGTTCTATAAGCGTTTAGGCCTGGCGAATACCGCCGTGATCGGCATTATGCTGCAGCTCGTCTCGACGCTGGGCGTGCCCTTCACCAGCAATATGTACCTGATCTACCTGCTGCAGTCCGTGGGCGGCTTCTCGTTCGGGATGGCGTTCGCGGTCTTTATGTCCCTGAGCGTGGTTAACACCGTCGAGGACGAGCAGTCCACCCGCATGGGCCTGTTCCAGACCATTTACTCCTGCGGGATGTTTGCCGGGCCGGTATTAATGGGGGTGATGCTGCAGCATATTAATTTATCCTCCGGCTATTTATTCATTTCAGGCCTGTGCCTGCTGGCGGCTGTACTAACCCCGTTAGCGGTTCGTAGCGTAAATCAGCGGCAGAATAAAAAGCCCGACGCCATAGCGGAAACAAATAATCTGGCTCCGGCACAGGATTACGGCAACAAGATTTAATTTCACCACCCTACTTTCAAAAAAGAGTTTTCCTCCCGTTCAGGCGGGTGGGACAGACTCGCAAAATATTCATGGAGAACATCATGGCGCAGTATTTAAAAACCAGTAAATCTTTATCTGAACGTCAGCAGGCAAATAAACAGGTGAGCATCACCGTTGAAAATATCCTCGCCGATATTGAACAGCGCGGGAATGCCGCCATTCGCGAGCTGTCCATTAAGTTTGATAATTACGACCGCCAGGATTATCGCCTGTCGCAGTCGGAAATTAACGCCTGTATTAAACAGCTGAGCCGCCAGGACCTTAAAGATATCGAATTCGCCCAGCAGCAGGTGTTTAACTTCGCCAGCGAGCAGAAAAAATGCCTGCTGGATCTGGAGGTGGAAACGCGTCCCGGCGTGATCCTCGGCCATAAAAATATTCCGATTAACTCGGTCGGCTGCTATGTGCCCGGCGGTAAGTACCCGCTTCTGGCATCGGCCCATATGTCCATCATCACCGCAAACGTCGCGGGCTGTTCGCGCATCATCAGCTGCGCCCCGCCGTTCCACGGCCAGCCCGCTCCGGCGATTGTGGCGGCGCAGGCGATGGCCGGTGCAACCGAGATTTACGCGCTGGGCGGCATTCAGGCGATTGGCGCGATGGCGCTGGGGACAGAAACCCTGCGGCCGGTAGACATGCTGGTCGGGCCGGGCAACGCCTTTGTGGCGGAAGCCAAGCGCCAGCTGTTCGGGCGCGTAGGCATCGACCTGTTCGCCGGGCCGACCGAAACGCTGGTCATCGCCGATGAGACCGTAGACGGGGAAATCTGCGCCACGGACCTGCTGGGCCAGGCCGAACACGGCATCACCACGCCCGCTATTCTGCTGACCAATTCCATGAAGCTTGCCCAGGAGACGCTGCGCGAAGTCGAGCGCCTCCTCACCCGTCTCCCAACCGCTGAAATTGCCAGCCAGGCGTGGCGCGACTACGGCGAGATCATCGTCTGCGAAAGCTACGAAGAGATGCTTCAGGAAGCTGACCGCATTGCCTCGGAGCACGTGCAGGTCATGACCGACCGCGATGACTGGTTCCTGCAAAACATGACCAACTACGGCGCGCTGTTCCTTGGGCCGCGCACCAACGTGGCCTACGGCGATAAGGTCATCGGCACTAATCACACCCTGCCAACGCAAAAAGCAGCGCGCTATACCGGCGGCCTGTGGGTCGGCAAGTTTATGAAAACCTGTACCTTCCAGAAGGTTCTTACCGACGAAGCCTCCACGGAGATTGGCAGCTACTGCTCCCGCCTCTGCCAGCTGGAGGGCTTCTCCGGCCACGCCGAGCAGGCCAATATTCGTGTGCGCCGCTACGGCAACATGGACGTGCCTTACGCGGGATCGGTGCCTCCCGTCGACGTGGCTAAGGCAAGCTGATGAGCCTACCCCGTACGCCTGATTTCCGACTCGATAACCGTCGTGCGCTGGTCACGGGCGGCTCACGCGGTATTGGTTTCGCGGCGGCCGTTGCGCTGGCGCGGGCCGGGGCAGAGGTCTGGATTGTCGCCCGTAATGCAGCACAGCTTCGCGAAGCGACCGATGCCGCCGCGCAGGAAGATCTGCGCCTGCATCCCGTCACGCTGGATATCACCGATACGCATCAGGTCCGTGAGACGCTTGCCGGGCTGCCCGCCTTCGACGTTCTGGTCAACAGCGCGGGCCTGGCGCGGCATCAGCCTTTTCTGGAGGTCAGCGAAGAGGACTACGACGCGGTGATGGCGCTCAACCTGCGGGCGACGTTCTTTCTCAGCCAGCAGGTTGCCCGCCGGATGAAAGAGAGCAGCATTGCCGGATCCGTTATCCATATCTCCTCCCAGATGGGTCACGTCGGCGGCCCGGCGCGCAGCGTTTACTGTGCCTCGAAGTTCGCGCTGGAGGGGCTGACCAAAACCATGGCGCTGGAGCTGGGGGACGCGGGGATCAGGGTGAATACGCTGTGCCCGACGTTTATTGCTACCGAACTTTCCCGCACGAACCTGGCTGACCCGGCGTTCCGCAGCTATGTGCTGGACAATATCAAGCTCGGGCGGCTCGGCACGATCGAAGACGTTATGGGGCCGGTGGTGTTTCTGGCCTCTCCGGCGGCGGCGCTGATCACCGGCTCCGCGCTGATGGTGGACGGAGGCTGGACCGCGACATGATGCAGGATAATCACAACACACCGCTGATTTTGCTGGGCGGCACTCTGTGTAACCACCGCCTGTGGCAGCCGGTCATCGAACGGCTCCGCGTCAGCCATGTCACCAGCATTGTCACCAGCGGCGCAGATTCCGCGCGGGAACTTTCTTCCCGTCTGCTCGTGACTTTGCCACCGCGCTTCTGCGTGGCGGGGTTTTCTCTGGGCGCTATGGTTGCGCTGCAAATGCTGGCCGATGCACCTGAACGCCTCGCAGGGATTGCTCTGCTTTCCGTTAATCCGCTCGCCGATTTGCCCGCAAATGCCGTTGGTCGACGGGCGGCGGTTTGCGAAGCGCAAGCCTTCGGCGTCGGGCGCTGGGTGAGCGAAAAAATGTGGCAGAAGTACGTCGCGCCGGGGCACCAGGACGATGCTGGCATGCGTTCGGTTATAGCGACCATGGCTGACGAGTCCGGCATCGAAACCTTTTCCCGGCAAACAGAAATAGCGATCTCCCGCGCCGACCACCGTGCCGCCCTGGCGGCGTTCAGCAGACCTTCGTTAATCCTCAACGGGGCGTATGACGCCATTTGTACCCCACAACATCACCAGCTCGCCGCCGAAGCGGCTAAAACCGCACGCTGGTTAACCCACTCAGACAGCGGGCACTTTCTGCCGCTGGAAGCCCCTGACTGGGTTGCCACGGCCCTGCGCGTCTGGATCAAGGAGTCACAAGCATGAGAAAAAATTCGCTCAAAGAGGCCTTTCGCCGGCAGCAGCCGGTAATTAACGGCTGGCTGGCCATCCCTTCCGGCTACAGCGCTGAAATCGCCGGTCATCAGGGATACGATGCCGTCACCGTTGATATGCAGCACGGCATGATCGACTTTGCCAGCGCGCTCGCCATGCTGCAGGCCATTTCCGCTACCCCGGCCACACCGCTTGCCAGGGTGAACAGCAACGATCCCGCGCAGATCATGCGCCTGCTGGACGCCGGGGCCTGGGGGATTATCTGCCCGATGGTGTCCACCCCTGAACAGGCGCAGCAGTTTGTTGCCGCCTGCCGCTATCCGCCGCTGGGTAACCGCTCGTTCGGCCCCGCGCGCGCGCTGCTCTACGGTGGTAAAGATTATCCGCAGTATGCCAACGAAGAGATCCTGACGCTGGCGATGATTGAAACCCAGCAGGGGCTGGACAATCTGGACGCGATTCTGGCCACCGACGGGCTGGACGGCGTGTTTATCGGCCCCAACGATCTCTCGCTTACCCTGACCGGCAGCGCCAGCGCCGAATCACAACACCCGAAAATGCTGGCCGCCGTGGAGCTCGTCGTTGCCCGCAGCCGGGCGCATAACAAAGTCGCCGGTATCTTCTGTACCTCCGGCCAGGCCGCCGCAAAGCGTCTGGCAGAAGGCTTTTCTTTTGTTACCCCCGCCAATGACGTCATGCAGCTTGGCCGCGCTTCCCGTGAAGCCGTGGCCTATGCACGCGGTGAAACGCCGTCCGCCAGCGGCTCTTCAGGCTATTAAGGAGAACAACATGCAATACGTAACACTGACTCAGGAAGAGGCGCGTCGCCGTCTCGTGCTTCCGGAAGACCGGGTTTCATGCAGCGTGGCGTTTATCGACTGCAAGCTGCCGGGTTCACATCTCAAGCAGAACTATTCGTTTATCGGGCCGGGCGTCACCCAGTCCGCCTCGCAGGTGGTGAACATTCCTGAAGCCCACGGCTTTAATATTGGCGCGGCCGCCATGCCCAAAGGCGTGACGAATAACCTCCATCTGCACTTCACCGCCGAAGTGTTCCTTATTCATGAAGGGAGCTGGCGCTTCCGCTGGGGGGCGAACGGCGAGCATGAGGCAGAGTTCAGCGCTCCGGCAATTCTGTCGATCCCGACGTGGATTTTCCGCGGTTTTACCAACGTCAGCCCGCAGGACACCAGCGGTATGGTCTTTACCGTGCTCGGCGGCGACAACACGGGCGGGATCATCTGGCACCCGTCGATTCTGGACGCGGCCAGCGAATACGGCCTGTATCTCAGCCGGGATAATATGCTGATCGACGTTGAGACGGGCGCGCCGGTACCGGCGGAAAGCGAGCGGCTACAGCCTCTTGCCCCGGAGCAGATCGCTGCGCTGCGGGATTATTCCGTGGAGGAGATGAGCCGCCGCGCGGTAACGGGTGAGCAGCGTCAGTGGTCCCGCGATGGGCTGCTGGATGCGGTTCTGCCCGGCCACGGCGGTGAAATCGCTCCGGTTATCGGCTTCGGCATCTCCCAGGATCGCAACAGCGCGCCCGCTATCGTTAACCCGCACGGTTTTTCCGTTGAGTGGCTGCGCATTCAGGACGGTTGCCAGGTCGGCCTGCACTGCTGCCCGGAAACGCAGGTGCTGATGGTGTTTAAAGGCAGCCTGGAAGTGACCTATAACCGCCAGGGCGAGGAAGTGTCGATAGTCGCAACCGAAGGTTCGGTGATCTCCGTGCCCGGCGGCAGCTGGCGTCGCTACCGCGCCACCGACGGCGTAATGGAGGCAACCCTGACCACCAAAGGCGACCAGCGCAAACGCCTCTATTGGGACAAAGCCGTTATCGAACGTGCTCGTGAAAATGACCGCTGCCTCGACCCGGACGGCTACGTTGCTGTCGCCAGCATTTTGCCCGCCACCGCCCGTCGCGCGGGGCTGAAAATCGAACAGCCCGTATAATTATCCAGCCAGGGTCCCGAAACGGACCCTTTTTCTTTCCGGAAGCTTTATGGAAAGCAGTTTCTGCCGCACAATATCCCCCTTTTCCCGCTACGCTATTGTTTATGCACCGCTTAAATCACTTCCCCGATATCCATGGCATGCTCAGACGGCTGGTTTTCGCCGTCGGGATCGGCATCGCCTCCGCCGTGGTGGTCTGGCTGTTCCGCCAGTCGATGTATCTGCTTGAAGGGCTTTTTCTGGGCGACCACAGCGGTAGCCTGGTTGCGGCAGCGGCGGCCCTGCCTTCCTGGCGCAGGCTGATTACCCCCGCGATTGGCGGACTGCTGGCCGGTTTGCTGCTCTGGGGCTGGCAGCGTGCGACGCGCCAGCGCCCCAGCGCCCCAACGGACTACATGGAGGCGATTGAAACCGGTGACGGGCGGCTGGACGTGCCCGCAAGCCTGGTAAAATCCGCCGCCTCGCTGCTGGTTGTCGCCAGCGGTAGCGCCATCGGGCGGGAGGGGGCCATGGTTTTGCTGGCGACGGTCTTCGCCTCGGTGTTTGCCCAGCGCTTTACCCGCAGCGATGAATGGAAGCTCTGGGTGGCCTGCGGGGCCGCCGCCGGGATGGCAAGCGCCTACCACGCGCCGCTGGCGGGCAGCCTGTTTATCGCCGAAATTCTTTTTGGCACCCTTATGCTCGCTTCGCTTGGCCCGGTGGTGATCGCCGCCGTGACCGCCCTGCTGGTGACTAACCTGCTCAGCGGCGGGCAGACGCTGCTCTATACCGTCAAAATTCTCAGCGCCCCGGTCCCTCTTCAGTATGGTTTGATGGGCATACTTGGCGTGCTGGCAGGCGTTGCCGGTCCCCTGTTCCTGTGGATGATGGCAACAAGCGGCGAGCTGTTCCGTCGCCTGCACCTGACGCCGCCGTTACAGCTGGCGCTCGGCGGGCTGATTGTCGGCCTGCTTTCGCTTATCACCCCGCTGGTGTGGGGGAACGGCTATAGCGTGGTGCAGTCGTTTCTTTCACGGCCGCCGGCCCTGCTGTTCGTCGCGGCTATTTTGCTCTGTAAGCTGGCGGCGGTGCTGGCAAGCAGCGGTTCGGGGGCTCCCGGAGGGGTATTTACGCCAACCCTGTTCGTGGGCGCGGCGCTGGGGATGCTGTTCGGGCAGTTCTGCGGCGTGTGGCCCGCAAGCGGGGAGTCGGTAGCGATTCTGATGGCGTTAACCGGCATGGCAACGCTGCTGGCGGCAACGACGCATGCGCCGATTATGGCAACGCTGATGGTTTGTGAAATGACCGGGGAGTTTTCGCTGCTCCCCGGCCTGCTGGTGTCCTGCGTGGTGGCATCCGCGCTGTCGCGCTGGCTATGCCCCCACTCGGTCTACCGTCAGGGCGCTGCCGAGCACGGATAAATCGATATACTGCGCCAGCTCGCGCTGTTCGGCGCGCGGCAGATAAGGCAGTTCGCCCATCAGCGGCCCCGGCAGCTTTTTGCTCAGCACGTCGATGATTTCAGCGTAGTGCGCGAGGCCGGGGTTAATACGGTTCGCCACCCAGCCCACCAGCGGCAGGCCGTCGTTGGCGATGGCCTGGGCGGTCAGCAGCGCGTGGTTGATGCAGCCCTCCTGAATTCCCACCACCATCAGCACCGGCAGCTGTTCCTGAACAACCCACTCCGACAGCGGACGAAGATCGTTCATCAGGCTGCGCCAGCCGCCTGTTCCCTCAATAACCACGTGATCCGCCATACGGCTGAGGTTTTGCAGGCCATCCGACAGCAAAGTGTAGTTAATCGGGCAGCTGTGGCTGACGCTGCTCTCCTCTTCGCTTAGCGCGATGGGGTTGATGGCGCCGTAGGGCAACTCCAGAGTAGAAACGCTCTGCAAAACCAGCGCGTCTTTGTTACGCAGTCCTTCCGGCGTCTCTTTGCTCCCTTTGGCTACCGGCTTGTAGCCGACAACACTTTTGCCACTGGTTGCCAGCGCCTGCAACAGCGCGCGTGACACCACCGTCTTGCCGACTGCGGTATCGGTACCTGTGATAAAGAAACGCTTAAGCATGATGACTCCCGAGGGTAATACGCAAAAAACTTTATTAAAAAATGAATAGTTCAGTGCCGGAAGTCTAAAAGATGCGGGAAAGGGGCGGTTTGAGATAGCGCAATATTTATTGCATCAATGAAAATGATTATCCCTGCAGCAGGCGGATCAGTAACGAACCGTTATACATTGCGTCTTTGACCAGCGCTGCTCCGGCCATGGTGCCACGGTGGTTGTACTGGGTGCTTTCCACGACCATATGCTGGCTGTATGCGGGCAGCGACTGCTGACGGATACAGCTGGTGATTGCGGGATGCAAAATTTCGGCCGCGCGGTTAAGGGGGGAACCAATAAGTATCACTTGAGGATTAAATAAATTAACCATAATGGCCAGGATGCGGCCGACGTTGATCCCCACGCCCAGAATAATATCTTTCGCCAATAGATCGCCCTGTAAGGCGGCATCGCAAAGCGATTCGACGGTCAGCGGCTGGCCGTGCAGCATTGAGCCCATCGACTGGTTCATGCGCTGCTGGGCAAGCTCGAGGATGCTTTCAATGCTGGCAATCGTCTCGAGGCAGCCGTGGTTTCCGCAGTAGCAGCGCTTGCCGTACGGGTCGACCTGCGTGTGGCCAATTTCGACCAGGCTGCTGCTTCCCGCGTGCAGCAAACGCCCGTCGGTGATGACGCCTGCCCCAACGTTATGATCGATAACAACCTGAATCACGTCGCGGGCGCCGCGTGACGCGCCAAACAGCCCCTCCGCCATCGTCCACGCGCTGATATCGTGCTGGATAAACACAGGTACGCCGGTGTGGTTCTCCAGCTCTTCTCCCAGCGGCATATCACAGACGTCATAAAACGGCATCCGGTGGACGATGCCTTTTACCGTGTCGATGATGCCAGGCAGCGTAATGGCGATAGCGGTTAAGCGTTCGAGCCTGTGCTGATGGCGGATGAAAAACTGGTCGACCTGGCTAATAACGCGGGAAAGCAGCGGATTCGGGTCATCCAACGGCAGAGAAACGGTATCCTCAACGATAAGCTGGCTGCTGAGATCGTGCAGGCCAAGGGAGATTTCGCCGCGGTTAATGCGCACGGACAGATAGTGCCAGGCTTCGGTTTCCACCATTAAGCCCACCGCCGGGCGGCCCCGGCTGCCGGGGTCCTGAATTTCAGTCTCCTGCACCAGGTGGGCTTCGAGCATTTCACGGACTATTTTCGTAATGCTGGCCGGGGCCAGCTGCGCCAGACGGGAGAGATCGATGCGCGATACGGGGCCGTGCCGATCGATGAGGCGGTAAACCACCCCCGCATTCGTCTGCTTAATCTGATCGATGTGCCCCGGCTGGCTGTCAGCAACCACGTAATGCTCCCTTTATTTTCGCGCTTCGAAATAAACTTTGGGCTATGGTGAAACACTTCAAGCAGAGGAGTCAAATATTTACGTAGGGTTGTGATTTGCCGCACATATTTGAGCTTATTATGGCGCAGAATTTCCTATATTTGCCTCGGTCAGCAGGGCGCTGATGCGAACGGCGGCGGCGCTAAGCTCGCGATGTTTTGGCCAGACCAGCCACATTTCCGACTGCGCTTCCGGCTCGCGGATGGGCAACCAGACGACGTCGCTAAGGCGCACGCGTTTAAAGGAGGCGGGCAGAATCGACACGCCCAGCCCGGCGGAGACCAGCCCGATAATCGTCATCGCCTCGCCCACTTCCTGGGTGATGTAGGGGGTGATTTCGTTACGGTGTAACAAACCGATGATGTCGTCGTACAGCCCCGTCCCGACGTGGGCGTCAAAAAAGACGAACGGCTCCTGGGCCAGATCCTGCAATGAGATAGCGGCCGATGCCGCAAGCGGGTGGTCCCGGTGCACCATTGCCAGCAGCGGCTCACGCAGCACCAGCTTCCAGTCCAGCGTATCCGGCAGGCGCGTGTTGCGCATCAGCCCCAGCTCCAGCTCGCCGTCGTTGAGCGGCGCTATTTGCTGACGGGTGTTGATTTCGCGCATCTGAATATGCACGTCCGGGTAGCGCCTGCGGAAGGTCGACAGGCTATCCGATACGCCCTTAATAAACGGCGCTGAAGAGGTGAAGCCAATGCGCAGCTCCCCCGTCTCGCCGCTGTGCAGGCGCCCGGCGCGAACCGCCGCCGCCTCCACCTGGCTCAAAATCTGCCTGGCATCGCTCAGATACTGGCTCCCCGCCGCCGTCAGGCTCACGCTGCGGTTGGTGCGCGCCAGAAGCCTTGCGCCTATCTGCTGCTCAAGGATCTGAATCTGCTGGCTTAGCGGGGGCTGCGAGATGCGCAGGCGCGCGGCGGCCCGGCCAAAATGCAGCTCTTCCGCCACCGCCACGAAGTAACGCAGGTGTCTTAATTCGATAGTCATATCTGATACGTATCAATTGAGATTATTAATATATTAGACAGAACATTTACATTTTTCTACTCTCAGTGGACAGACCGCAAAGCGCAGTAAGGATTGATTTTGAGCCGTACATCTACCGTCAGCACCGCCCCCTCTGAGGACGTTGACGAACGCATTTCAGCCAGCTCCCCTCTTTATATTAAGCGCGGCACGCCGCAGTTTATGCGCGTAACCCTGGCGCTGTTTTCAGCCGGGCTTGCCACTTTTGCCCTGCTGTACTGCGTGCAGCCGATCCTGCCCGTCCTGTCGCAGGAGTTTGGCGTTACGCCTGCCAGCAGCAGTATCTCCCTCTCCATTTCTACCGGCATGCTGGCCATCGGCCTGCTGTTTACCGGCCCGCTGTCCGACGCCATCGGCCGCAAACCGGTGATGGTCACCGCCCTGCTGCTGGCCTCCTGCTGCACATTGCTGTCGACCATGATGACCAGCTGGCACGGCATCCTGATAATGCGGGCGCTGATTGGCCTGTCGCTCAGCGGCGTGGCGGCGGTGGGCATGACATATCTCAGCGAAGAGATCCACCCGAGCGTGGTGGCTTTCTCTATGGGGCTGTATATCAGCGGCAACTCTATCGGCGGCATGAGCGGACGCCTGCTGAGCGGCGTGATAACGGACTTCTTTAGCTGGCGCATTGCCGTCGCCGCGATCGGCTTTTTTGCCCTGGCTTCGGCGCTGATGTTCTGGAAAATCCTCCCGGAATCACGGCACTTCCGCCCTTCCTCTCTGCGACCGAAAACGCTGTTTATCAATTTCCGTCTGCACTGGCGCGACCAGGGGCTGCCGCTGCTGTTTGCCGAAGGCTTCCTGCTGATGGGCGCGTTCGTCACGCTCTTTAACTATATCGGCTACCGGCTGATGGAAGCGCCCTGGTTCCTGAGCCAGGCCGTGGTGGGCCTGCTGTCCGTGGCCTATCTGACCGGAACATGGAGCTCACCGAAAGCGGGCGCTATGACGGCGAAATTTGGGCGTGGCCCGGTAATGATTTTCTCGACCGGCATCATGCTGCTGGGGCTTATCCTCACAGTGTTCTCTCCGCTGGTGGTGATATTCGGCGGTATGCTGCTGTTCTCCGCAGGCTTTTTTGCTGCCCACTCGGTCGCCAGCGGCTGGATTGGGCCGCGCGCGAAACGTGCCAAAGGCCAGGCCTCCTCCCTTTACCTGTTCAGCTACTATCTGGGATCCAGCATCGCCGGTACGCTCGGCGGGGTGTTCTGGCATAAGTTCGGCTGGAACGGCGTGGCGGGCTTTATCGGCGCGCTGCTGGTGATTGCCCTGCTAACCGGTTGCCGTTTACACCACCGCGCACAGTAAACACCGTCGGGCCTCGTGTTTTTCAACGCTTTTTGCTATTTTTTGCAGCGTCGATAACACTCGCGAGGCCCTATGGAAAAGCAAAACTATAACCATCTCACCCGCACCTTCCGCCGCCTGTCCCGCTTTGGGCATCTCTCCGCCATCGCTGGCTGGGATATGTTCACTAATATGCCGCCAAACGGCAGCGCCGCCCGGGGTGAAGCTCTGGCAGAGCTGAGCGTTCTGCAACATCAGATCCTGACCGACAAAAAAACCGTGACCTTCCTGCAGGCCGCCGCTCAGGAAGATCTTAACGACGTTGAACGCGCCAACCTGCGCGAAATGACGCGTCAGTATCAGGAAGCGGTGCTGCTGCCGGACTCGCTGGTTGAAGAGAAATCGCTGGTCGGCACCCGCTGTGAACACGGCTGGCGTACGCAGCGCCCGGCCAACGACTGGCAGGGTTTTGCCGCCAACCTGAAAGAGGTTGTCCGCGTAAGCCGCGAAGAGGCAAGGCTGCGCGCCGAAGCCAAGGGGAAAACCCCTTACGATGCGCTGCTCGATCTCTACGAGCCGGGCATGACCAGTGAAAAGCTGGACGTGCTGTTTGGCGATCTGCGAGGCTGGCTGCCTGACCTGCTGCAAAAAGTGGTCGATAAACAGTCTCAACGCCCGGCCCTCGACCCCATCGGCCCTTTCGCCATCCAGACGCAGCGTGAGCTGGGCCTTGAAACCATGCAGCTGCTGGGCTTCGATTTCAACGGGGGGCGTCTGGACGTCAGCGCGCACCCGTTCTGCGGCGGCGTACCGGAAGACGTGCGTATCACCACCCGCTATGACGAAAGCGATCTGATTACCTCGCTGTTTGGCGTCATTCATGAAACCGGCCACGCTCGTTATGAGCAAAACCTCCCGCGCGAGTGGCTGGGACAGCCGGTGGCGCTTGCCCGCTCAACCGCCATTCATGAGTCCCAGAGCCTGTTCTTCGAGATGCAGCTTGGCCGCAGCAAAGCGTTCCTCAACCTGCTGCTGCCGAAGATTATTGCGCGCTTCGGCAACCAGCCCGCCTTCGAGACGCAGAATTTTATCGCCGTGAACCAGCGTGTGGAGCGTGGGTTTATTCGCGTGGATGCGGACGAGGTAAGCTACCCGGCACACGTCGTTCTGCGCTACGAAATTGAGCGTGCGCTGATCAACGGCGATATTGAAGTGGACGATATTCCGGCGCTGTGGGATGAGAAGATGCAGCACTGGCTGGGCCTGTCCACCAAAGACAACTACCGCAACGGCTGTATGCAGGACATCCACTGGACGGACGGCGCCTTCGGCTATTTCCCGTCTTATACCCTGGGCGCAATGTACGCCGCACAGCTGTTCAGCGCTGCCAGCCGCGCCCTGCCGCAGCTCGACAACGACATTGCGGAGGGAAATTTCACCGCGCTGTTCGACTGGCTGCGCCAGAATATCTGGCAGCACGGCAGCCGCTTCACCACCTCGCAGCTGATTACCAATGCGACAGGAGAAGATCTTAACCCGCTGTATTTCCGCAAACATTTAGAATCGCGCTATCTGTAAGGCCCGTCGCCGGGAGCCTCCGTTCCCGGCGTTTTAGCCCTCACATCCCCCTTTTGTACATTGCGTTACACGCCGAAACCAATCACTCACTGAAGGCGCTGAGCCGCAGGCCTATAGTTCATCTCAACGGCCCCATAGTGGGGTTACACAAAAACCAAATTCGAGGATGTCGAGATGAATAAAGTATTAGCGCTGACCGTTGCTGCACTGATGGGTTTGTCTTCCGCTGCTTTCGCTGCTGAAACTACTGCTGCTCCGGCACCTGCTGCCACCGCTGCCGCACCGGCTAAAGCACCAGCAAAAACTACCCACCACAAAAAGCACAAAAAAGCAGCTACCGAGCAGAAAGCTCAGGCCGCTAAGAAACACAAAAAAGAAGTGAAGAAAACTGAAGCTACCGCCGCTAAACCAGAGCAGAAAGCTCAGGCTGCTAAAAAGCACCACAAAAAAGCAGTAGCGACCACTGACGCGGCAAAACCAGCTCAGAAAGCCCAGGCTGCTAAAAAGCACCATAAAAAAGCAACTCACGCTGCAACCAAACCAGCTGCACAGCCAGCAGCTTAAGTTTGTCGGGTTTAACCCGCTAACGACGTCCCCCATAAAAAACACCCGGCCTGCCGGGTGTTTCTTTCTGGAATTTTGTAGGGGGATAAGCGCAAACGTCATCCACCAGCGATGATTGCGGTGTCGGATGACGCTACGCTTGTCCGACCTACGATAAGATTTGTAAACCCGGCCTGCCGGGTGTTTCTTTCCGGAGTGCGGATGATGCTGCGACGCTACGGTTTTGAAATCATCCTCTCGCTGCTGATTATTTGCGGCATCATTACCTTTAGTTTCTGGTTTTAAGAACGTAGCACCCTGTTTTTACTCCCACTTTCAGCGTTACCCGTCTATAGTTATCCCATTCGTCGGGTTTATACATAATGATAATGAATCGCCCCATTAGAGAGTGATATGCAAAGAAAAGTTGTGTTGCTGCTGGGAGCTTTGAGTTTACTTCCCGCCCTCTCCCACGCTGATGATGACAGCGCTGAGGATGTCAAAACGCTGTTTTTTGGCCACGATGACCGCGTGCACGTCGCTGACCCGGAAAACAGCCCCTGGGACGCTATTGGGCAGTTAGAAACCGCCAGCGGTAATCTCTGCACGGCCACCCTGATTTCCCCGCATCTGGCGCTGACCGCCGGGCACTGTCTGCTGCAGCCGCCTCGCGGCAAACCTGATCGCGCGGTGGCGCTGCGTTTTATCTCGCAGAAAGGGAAATGGCGTTACGAAATTCACGACATCGAAGGCCGCGTGGAGAGCACGCTCGGCCGTCGGCTGAAGGCGGATGGCGATGGCTGGATTGTCCCGGCCGGGGCTGCGCCGCACGATTTTGGGCTGGTTATTCTGCATAATCCGCCTTCGGGCATTACCCCGCTGCCGCTCTTTGAAGGCGATCGCGATGCGCTGACGGCGGCGCTGAAAGCCAGCAACAGACAGGTCACCCAGTCCGGCTATCCGGAAGATCATCTCGACGATCTCTACACCCATACGGGCTGCCTGATCACCGGCTGGGCGCAAAAAACGGTGCTTTCCCACCAGTGCGATACCCTACCAGGCGACAGCGGCTCGCCTTTGATGCTGAAAACGGACAGTGGCTGGCAGCTGATTGCGGTGCAAAGCTCAGCCCCTGCGGCGAAAGACCGCTACCGCGCCGACAATCGGGCAATCTCCGTCACCGGCTTCCGCGACCGGCTTGAACAGTTAGCTACTCAGTAAGAGACCGCTGCCGTGCAGGCTTGTTAATCAGCATGGCCCGACCGGCAGACGCTATTTTTCAGGGCCAGCAAGGTTGCTTTGAAATTTTGTTTTGAGAGGATATCAGCACGCAACATGCTGACATCTGTTGCGTACTGCGTCGCAAATAAAGCATCCGGGACGCTATAACCTGCTTTTTCTAATGCGCATGCGGCATATAACTTGGCTTCCGGCGAAGACGCGGGGCTGCTGGCGATATTCATAAAAATTTCTCTTGCGTTACCCTGCGCCGCGATGGTTTTCATCAGGCGCTCGCCCTCGCTGATATGTCCGACGAACCCATTGAATCCTAAGGAAAAGACCTGGACTTTTGCAAGCTGTTCTGCAGGCGAAAGTACCGTGGTGTCAGCCACGCCTGAAGATGAAAACGCGACGGCTGAAAATAGCGAAGCCGCTAAACCTCTTAAAATTCCTTTCATATTTCGCCTCATGCGCTGATATTCCCTTTTACGCAGCACTGTCTGCGCGTTAGGTGAAGCTAATCGCAGGAGGCGTTCTTTGCAAGAAGGTCTACGCGGTAATCCGCAGCCTGGCTAATTCGCAGGCTGCAAAGCTCCCTCAGGCAAGCTTAATGATCACCATGCCCGCCAGCAGAATAACCAGCCCCAGCCAGCCCTTCCAGTTCAGCCGCTGGCCGAACAGGATCCAGCCCGCGGCGACGGTGGCGACGATGCCGAAGCCACCCCACAGGGCATAGGCCACGGAAAGCTCGATGCCTTTTACGGCCTGCGCCAGCGCGCTGAACGCCGCGAGGACGGAGAGCAAGGAAAGCAGGCCGTAGCCCAGACGGCGGAACCCATCGGAATGCTTAAGGAAGATGTTTGCCGCTATTTCCAGCACGATGGCGATCAGCAGCCAGCCCGCGTGGATCCATTCAAACGACTGCATGATCCCCTCCACGTTTCGCTTTATCGTCACGTTTGGTTCTGGTGGTGGTGCCTGATTTAATTAATACGATTCCTACCACCAGCGTGGTCAGCCCGGTAATTTTAAGCAGTGAGACCGACTCATCAAACAGCAGAACGCTAAACAAGGTGATAAATAAAATACCTATCCCTTCCCACATGGCATACGCCACGCCCAGCGCAATGCGCTTGATGGAGAAGGACAGCAAAATATAAGAAAGGGTGATCATGCCCAGCATGAAAATATAACCGAGGTTACTGTCGTTCACGCTCGACCATTTCATCGACAAGGTGCCAATAATTTCCGTGGCTATAGCCAGCCCTAATAAAATCCAGTAAATCATGATTTCTCTCCTGACAGAGAAAATAACGGTGCAGCAGCATGCAATATCGCCAACGGCGACAGGCAGACTAAAAATAGATCGTCAAAAAGCCTTACAGCGCAAGAGTTTTGCGTGCAGGAATATGCAGGAGAGCGGGTCTACAGCGCGTTGCGCCAGTGTTGTTCGCCGGACAGGGAGAAAGCAGAAGAGAGTATAACGCGGTGGTGCATTAATAACGTTTTGAACAGCTTGTTCGCACTCATAATGTCCATAGTTTTCACAACATATCCGCGGTGTTGCTTCTCATCGGTTGCGGATAGTAAATTGTCCTCGGTAGTTAAACACGCCGAATTTATACCATATTTAAGGATTATCCTACCTTCCCTTTTCACTTCTTTACTTTGCAGCACACAGAAAATAAATGTGTCGCGGCCCGCTCTTCCTCGTATTATGTTTCTCTATTCGGATAAAATAATCGCCCTTGCGGACACCGGGACGACATTTTTCTCACAATGATGTGGAGAATCTCATTTCATGGCAAAACCCATTGTCACCCTCAGCGGATTAAAGATTGTCATCATGCTGGGAATGCTGGTCATCATCATGGCGGGGGTAAAGATCGCCGCCGATATGATCGTGCCTTTTATTCTGGCGATGTTTATCGCGGTGATTCTTAACCCGCTGATCCGCCGTCTGGAACGTTTGCGGGTGCCGCGGGTGCTGGCGATTTCACTCGTTGTAGTGGCGATTGTCATGCTGATGGCGCTGCTGCTGGCCTATCTGGGAACGTCTCTTAACGAGCTGGCGCGGACCCTGCCGCAGTACCGGTCATCGCTGATTACGCCGCTGCAGGCCATCGAACCCTGGCTGCAGCGCGCGGGAATTACGGTGTCGGTGGATGAGCTGGTGAAGTATATCGACCCGAACGCTGCCATGACGCTGGTCAGCTCGCTGATTACTCAGCTTTCTAACGCCATGACGTCCGTCTTCCTGCTGCTGCTCACCGTGGTGTTTATGCTGTTTGAAGTGCCTCAGCTGCCGCTAAAGCTGCAGCAGCTTATGTCACGCCCCGCCGAAGGGATGGGGGCGATTCAGCGGGCGCTGGACAGCGTCAGCCAGTATCTGGTGCTGAAAACGGCCATCAGCCTGGTGACGGGGCTTATTGTGTGGGTAATGTTAGCCGCGCTGGACGTGCGCTTTGCCTTTGTCTGGGGGCTGCTGGCCTTTTCGCTCAACTATATTCCCAACATCGGCTCGGTGCTCGCGGCCATCCCACCCGTCGCGCAGGTACTGGTTTTTGGCGGTCTCTACGATGCGTTAATCGTGGTGGCCGGCTATCTGGCCATCAATCTGGTGTTCGGCAATATCATTGAACCGCGCATCATGGGACGCGGGCTGGGCCTGTCGACGCTGGTGGTTTTCCTGTCGCTGATATTCTGGGGCTGGCTGCTCGGCCCGGTGGGCATGCTGCTCTCCGTCCCGCTGACCATCGTAGTGAAAATTGGCCTCGAGCAAAGCGAAGGCGGCAAAGGGATTGCCGTACTGCTGAGCGATATGTCGAAAGCACAGCGTTAACCGCCGCAGGCAGCCAGCCTCCATGCCGGCTGCCGTTGATGGTCTGAGTTATGAAACACAATGCAGGCAAGAATGGTGACAGAAAGACCTGTCGAAAAATGAGGTGCAATTACCAACGTTGAGAATATGTTAATAGCCACACCTCATCCAGCCGTTACAGGCTGTAGCCCGGTTTTCTGGCCAGGGTTTCAAGCTCTGGGGCTATTTCCACGTCGTAGACCTCTTCCTTCCAGCGCTCCTGCTCTACCGGGATCAGCGCCACCGACAGCGACGCATCCTTTGAGCCAAAGTGCTTCTTCACCGTCTCGCAGAGATCGTCTGCCAGGGCTTTTTTCTGTTCTTCGTTCAGTTCACGCGGGAAATGCTTAACGGTGATATGCGGCACGGGTCTTCTCCATTGGGGTGTTAATTTGTCTTCTGCATCACAAGATTAAACGCAGCGGTGAAAGTAGCAAGCCCGATACCATGCAGCTTGTCGTCAAGGTGCAGACCGAGCTGGGTTTGCAGCGCGTTGTAGACCGCAACGGCATCCGGCAGCGCTTGTTTCTGCCCCGCCGCGTTCAGCTGATTATTACTGAGCGTGACGCTCTGCCCGTCCGCCGCTTTCAGGCACAGCGTCAGGTTATGCCTGAAGTGGGACGCGGGCCATGTAGCAACATAGTGATTCGCCATTTCATAATCGGCAAAGTACTGCGGTTGCAGATCGAAGCGGTACAGCGGCAGCCAGCCACTCTCTTCCTTTACGCTCAGCAGATAATCGTCATCAGCAGGCGTAAGGCGATACACGCCGTGCGGCGTAGTTTGTTCGCTGTTCAGCTCCAGCTTAATCGGGGACGTCAGCGTTTTACCGCCAAACCCCACATCCGCCAGCCAGCGTTCCTCGCCAAGCGTCACCAGCTGCAGGCGGTGGGTTCTGGGCGGCATCTCCAGCGGGCGCATAATCACTACCCGCGCGGCCAGGTCAGCAACCTGAAAGCCAATTTCGACAAGCGCCCGCCGCAGCAGGGCGTTTTGCTCG
Source organism: Dryocola clanedunensis (assembly GCF_038405435.1). Taxonomy (GTDB): domain Bacteria; phylum Pseudomonadota; class Gammaproteobacteria; order Enterobacterales; family Enterobacteriaceae; genus Dryocola; species Dryocola clanedunensis_A. The sequence goes on from NZ_JBBYHZ010000002.1 coordinate 649,942, forward strand.
TAGCAGTAACCGCCCCGCCCGCCAGCGACCAGCTTCGCGAACACGCTGTCGTCATCAAGCAGGATCTGGCGTCCAAGCAGCACGTCCAGATTTTCAAAGGGGATGGTACAGGTGTGGCGCAGATGTATCTGCTGCAACGTTGCTAAGTCCGGCGCGCAGCCGCCGCTAAAGCGAATACGCGCCAAATAGGCCTCGAGATTGAACGACATGGACAGGCTCCGCTGTGTTAATTGAGTTCACTATAGCGAAACTGCGGCGGGCCATATGATCGATGGTGCGATCGCTACAGCTCGTTGCGGCTCAAAATTTCATGAAATTCTTCGCGTGCCCGCACGGCCTGGGCAACGGTGTAGAGTTTAGGCGTATTTTGTTCAAACCACGCCTGCCGTGGCCGCCAGCTAATCATTGCGGCAAGGTAAGTATCCAGTAACGAGATCTGGTCGCCGAATACGTACGGCCCGTGCCCAAGCTGCGACTCAAGCCACAGATACAGCTGCTGCCGGTAGCGATTGGTGCTGTCGCGAAGCTCTTCGGCACCGCTCTGTGTCCAGCGGTCGGGATAGTCGCCGTAGGTGAATGTGGGATAGACATTCGCCACCAGCCAGATCAGCAGGTGATGAAAGCGCTGGCGTTCGGCTGAACCCGCAGGCGGGGCCAGCTCAGGATGACTATCAAGCAGGTTCAGCGCAATGGCCGCGGTTTCCGTCAGGATGCTGCCGTCGTCGAGCTTTAGCGTCGGCACCTGGCCAAGCGGGTTCAGCTCAAGCAGCGCGTCACGCTGGGGCCCCGGCTCGTCAAATCCTTCAACGTTAATCCAGCGGTACTGCTCACCCGCCAGCACAAACATCATTTCGACAATCGCCGAGCCGCAACCCGGCGCACCATAAAGTTTCATCATAATGGACACCTCTCCTGCCATGACTTTATAGACCTTAGCGCATATTTTTCCCGTGTGTGATCCTCCCCGGAAGAACCCATCATGATTCTTTACAGCCCGGCGTTTAAAAATCATAGTGGCCGACAACTTTGAGCGCATCGCAACCCCAGGATATCCATCTATGATCGACAAAACCGGCACCTGCGCCGCTTCTCTTGCCGCCGTTCTGGCCCGCCGCGACTGGGAAAATCCTGGCGTCACGCAGATAAACCAGCTTCCTGCGCACCCGCCCTTTAACAGCTGGCGAGCGTCTGACCACGCCCGCGACGATCGACACTCCGCATCGTTACGCTCCCTCAACGGCCGCTGGCGGTTCAGCTATTTCACCCGGCCCGAAGCGGTGCCGGAAAGCTGGCTGGAGCAGGATTTACCAGACGCAGATGACGTTGCGGTGCCTTCTAACTGGCAGATGCTGGGGTACGACGCGCCAATTTACACCAACGTTACCTACCCGATTCCGGTCAATCCCCCTTTTGTGCCGCAGGAAAACCCAACCGGGTGTTACTCGCTGCTGTTTCAGGTTTCCGATGAGTGGCTAAGCGAGGGGCAGACGCGCGTCGTGTTCGACGGCGTGAACTCCGCGTTCCATCTGTGGTGCAACGGCTGCTGGGTGGGCTACGCGCAGGACAGCCGCCTGCCCTCTGAATTCGACCTCAGCGCCGTGCTTACCCCCGGTGAGAATCGCCTGGCCGTCATGGTGCTGCGCTGGAGCGACGGCTCATATCTGGAGGATCAGGATATGTGGCGAATGAGCGGCATCTTCCGCGACGTCACCCTGCTGCATAAGCCGCAAACCCAGATTGGCGATATGCGCGTCACCACGCATCTTTTTGACAGCTTCACCAGGGCCGAACTGGAAACGCTGGTGGTCGTGACCGGCCATGAAAAAGCAGGAACGCAAGTTAACGTCCAGCTCTGGCGGGCCGGCCAGCTTATTGCTGAGCAGCAGCAGCCCTCAGGCAGCGATATTATTGACGAGCGCGGGGCCTATGCTGACCGGACAACGGTTCGTATTCCCGTCGAGCGGCCTGAGCTGTGGAGCGCTGAAATCCCTGATCTTTACCGTGTCGTCGTTGAGCTGAAAGATAGCCAGGGCGCGCTGATTGAGGCCGAAGCCTGCGATGTGGGCTTCCGTCAGGTTGAAATCAACAACGGGCTGCTGAAGCTCAACGGCAAGCCGCTGCTGATCCGCGGAACCAACCGCCATGAGCACCACCCGGTAAACGGCCAGGTCATGGACATCGAGACCATGCGCCAGGATATTCTGCTGATGAAACGGCATAACTTTAACGCCGTGCGCTGCTCCCACTATCCCAACCACCCTCTCTGGTACCGCCTTTGCGACCGTTACGGCCTGTACGTGGTGGATGAGGCAAACATTGAAACGCACGGCATGGTGCCGATGAACCGTCTCAGCGATGACCCCGTCTGGCTTCCGGCGATGGCCGAGCGCGTCACGCGCATGGTGCAGCGCGACCGTAACCACCCGTCCATTATCATCTGGTCGCTGGGCAACGAGTCCGGGCACGGCGCCAGCCACGATGCGCTTTATCGCTGGATTAAATCCAACGACCCGACCCGTCCGGTGCAGTATGAGGGCGGCGGCGCGGACACCGCGGCGACCGATATCATCTGCCCGATGTATGCGCGCGTGGACCAGGACCAGCCCTTCCCGGCGGTGCCGAAATGGTCAATTAAAAAATGGCCCGGCCTGCCCGGCGAAAGTCGCCCGCTGATTCTTTGCGAATACGCCCACGCCATGGGCAACAGCTTCGGCGGCTTCCACAAATACTGGGCCGCCTTCCGCCAGCATCCCAAACTACAGGGCGGCTTTGTCTGGGACTGGGTGGATCAGTCGCTGATCAAACCTGATGAAAACGGCCAGCCGTTCAGCGCCTACGGCGGTGACTTCGGCGACAAACCGAACGATCGCCAGTTCTGCATGAATGGCCTGGTGTTTGCCGACCGCAAGCCGCACCCAGCCCTGTACGAGGCCCAGCACGCCCAGCAATACTTCCAGTTCAATCTGGTTCGTGAGCCGTCGCTGAAGATTGAAATTACCAGTGAGTATCTGTTCCGCACGGCAGATAACGAACGCCTGATCTGGACGATAAAACAAGCCGGAGAAGTGCTGGCGCGCGGCGAAGCGCCGCTGGAAATTGAGCCGCAGGGTAAGCAAGCTGTCGCGCTGGAAACTATGCCGGACATCATCCGCAGCGGTGACGTATGGCTGACCGTGCAGGTTCAGCAAATCGCAGCCACGGACTGGTCCGAAGCGGGCCATATCTGCGCGTGGGAGCAGTGGTCGCTACCGGGCATTTTGTCCGTGCCGGAACCTGTCCCGCAGAGCGAAGCGCCGCATCTGCAAACAACCGAAGCTAATTTTGAGATCGTTCACCGCAGTCACCGCTGGGCGTTCAGCCGTGAAAGCGGCCTGCTGACGCAGTGGTGGCAGGATGGAAAAGCCACGCTGCTTTCGCCGCTGCAGGATCAGTTTACCCGCGCGCCGCTGGACAACGACATTGGCGTCAGCGAAGTCACCCGCATCGACCCGAACGCGTGGGTGGAGCGCTGGAAAGCTGCGGGCCACTACGATCTGGAACCTGAGCTTGTAAACCTTGAGGCCTTCGCCGCAGGTCAGGAAATTCAGTTACGTTCCGTTCACCGCTGGCAACACGGTGACCGAACCCTGTTTATCAGCAGAAAAACCTACCGCATTGATGGTCAGGGCGAACTGCATATCAGCGTGGACGTGGAGATTGCCTGCGGTACCCCGCCCCCGGCCCGAATTGGGCTAAGCTGCCAGCTGGCGGAAGTCCAGCCAACGGTAAGCTGGCTGGGGCTTGGCCCGCACGAGAATTACCCGGACCGCAAGCAGTCGGCGCTGTTCGATAAGTGGCGTCTGCCGCTCGACGAGATGTACACGCCGTACGTGTTTCCAACGGAGAATGGCCTGCGCTGCGATACGCAATCCCTGGAGTATGGCGATAACGAATGGCGAGGTGACTTCCAGTTCAACATCAGCCGCTACAGCCAGCGGCAGCTGCGGGAAACCTCCCATCGCCATCTTTTAAAACCAGAGGCGGGAAGCTGGCTGAACATCGATGGTTTTCACATGGGCGTCGGCGGGGACGATTCGTGGAGCCCGAGCGTGTCGCCGGAGTATCTGCTGGATAAACAGCGGTACCATTACGCGTTAAGCTGGGTGAAACGTTAAAACCGCCGGTGGATGACGCTGCGCTTATCCACCCTACGACTGACCACCGTAGGCCGGATAAGCACCAGCGTCATCCGGCAGAATCAGGCCCCCACGCCTCCTGCATCGCATCCAATAACTGCGTCAACAACGGCTGCGCTATTTGCCCCGGTTTTGACAGCGTCACCATCGGGTGTGACAGGCCTGAATCACCAAACTCCGTTTCAACCCGTTCAACGCCGGGCCAGCTTTCCGCCTGAAAATGGTCCGGCAGGAACGCCCAGCCGTCTCCCGCCGCAAGCAGCTTCTCCAGCATGGCAATTTCATTCACGCGCACCGTACGGTCGGCAATTCGCAGCCGCTGCGCCAGCCAGTCCGGCATGGCCTGGAACGGGATAAGCTGCGTGCTGGATGCAAGCTGCAAAATGGATGCGGGCATCGCGGGGAAGAATCCCTTCGCGGCGTAAACCGCCAGCGAAATGCTGCCCGTCACCCGCCAGCGCAACGTGCCGTTTACGGAGCGGTTCATCGCCTGGAACAGGCCGATGTCGGCCAGCCCCTCTTCCAGCCACTGCTCCGCCTGGCTGCGCTCGCACATAATCAGCTCAGCCTGAATCTGTCTGCTTTGTAAAAGTCTGGTCAGGCGGAACAGAAAATCGCGCGGGGTAAACGGGTCGTAGCACAGGGTGATATGCGCGCTCATCTGCTGGGGGATCTGCCTCGCTATCTGGGCAAACGCCTGCGCTTCGTGCAAGAACAAGCGGGCCTGACGGTAGAGCAGCTGCCCGGCATCGGTCAGCGTCAGCGGGCGCGTTGAGCGGTCGAACAGCGGATAGCCGAGATCGAGCTCCAGATAATCCACCAGCTCGCTGACGGTCGTGCGGTCTTTCTTCAGTTTCCGCGCCGCCTGGGTCAGCGTGCCGCTTTCACAGACGCACGCAAAAGCTTCGATTTGCGCAAGGGTAAAGTTGAGCAGGCTCATGCATCCTTCCTGAAGGTAATTAGCGGGTCAGCTGAAAGCTCTCGTCAAGCAGCCCGAGGATCTCCTCCTCCGGCACTTTATCCAGCAGCACTGTCACCCAGTGCTCTTTGTTCATATGGTAAGCGGGCAAAACGCCCGGCATCATGCGCAGCGACCCGATGGTTGCAGGAGGAACTTTAATGTTCATCGCCTCGACCAGTCCTTCCCCATCCAGGCCAAGCTTTTGCGGCTCGATGCGGTAGATCAGCGCAAACCATTTACGTTTGAACCTGTGCCGCAGCACCGCGTAATCGCTTAATTTCTGCCAGGGATAATCAGGCTCTACCTGATACTTTTCATAGACGGCGGCAAAGAGATTTTCTCGTTTCACAGGCTGCTCACTCACCAGGGACGTTGCGAAGAGATTGAACGTTACCACATCGCCAGCTGGGAATTCGATTCTTAAGCAATAACAGTGACATCACGAATCGCAAAGCAGGTTTTGCGTTGCCGCTAATTTCCTGTCAGGATTCACCGCCGAAATTTGTCATGTCCGCGATCCACAAACTACAGGGCAGGCAGTTTCAAGGGTTAACACATCGAGGCAAACAGGAACAACAATGAAAACAACGCATAAAACCGAGGCTGAGCACCGCGCTGCCAAAAGGCGCTGGCTTAACTCTCACGATTCCGGCTATCACAAGGCAATGGGTAACCGTCAGGTGCAGATGATCGCCATCGGCGGCGCCATAGGTACGGGACTGTTTCTTGGCGCGGGCGCCCGTCTTCAGATGGCAGGCCCGGCGCTGGCGCTGGTCTATCTGGTCTGCGGCATCTTCTCTTTCTTTATATTGCGCGCGCTGGGCGAACTGGTTCTGCATCGCCCTTCCAGCGGCAGCTTCGTCTCTTATGCCCGTGAGTTTCTCGGGGAGAAAGCCTCCTACGTGGCGGGCTGGATGTACTTTGTAAACTGGGCGATGACGGGGATCGTCGATATCACCGCCGTGGCGCTTTACATGCACTACTGGGGCGCATTTGGCGACGTGCCGCAGTGGGTATTTGCCCTGGGCGCGCTGGCGATTGTCGGCACCATGAACATGATTGGCGTGAAGTGGTTCGCCGAAATGGAGTTCTGGTTCGCGCTGATTAAAGTGCTGGCGATCGTGGCGTTTCTGGTGGTCGGGACCGTGTTCCTGGGCAGCGGCAAAATGCTCGACGGCAACGCCACCGGCTTCCACCTGATCACCGATAACGGCGGCTTCTTCCCGCATGGCCTGCTGCCCGCGCTGGTGCTGGTGCAGGGCGTCGTCTTCGCCTTTGCGTCTATCGAGCTGGTGGGTACCGCGGCGGGCGAGTGTAAAGATCCGCAGAATATGGTGCCGAAAGCGATCAACAGCGTGATCTGGCGTATCGGGCTGTTCTACGTTGGCTCCGTGGTGCTGCTGGTTCTGCTGCTGCCGTGGAATGCTTATCAGGCGGGCCAGAGCCCGTTTGTGACCTTCTTCTCGAAGCTTGGCGTGCCCTATATTGGCGACATCATGAATATGGTTGTGCTGAGCGCGGCGCTCTCAAGCCTGAACTCCGGACTTTACTCCACTGGCCGCATTCTGCGCTCCATGTCCATGGGCGGTTCGGCACCAAAGTTCATGTCTAAGATGAGCAAACAGCAGGTGCCGTACGCGGGGATTCTGGTCACGCTGGGGATTTACGTGATTGGCGTGGTGCTCAACTACTACGTGCCTTCGCAGGTGTTTGAGATCGTGCTGAACGTGGCCTCGCTGGGGATTATTGCTTCCTGGGCGTTTATCGTGGTCTGCCAGATGAAGCTGCGCCAGGCCATCAAACAGGGCAAGGCGGAGGACGTCAGCTTTAAACTGCCGGGCGCACCGTTTACCTCATGGCTGACGCTGCTGTTCCTGCTGAGCGTGCTGGTGCTGATGGCGTTCGACTACCCGAACGGCACTTATACCATCGCCTCCATCCCGCTGATTGCCGTTATTCTGGTGCTTGGCTGGTTCGGCGCGCGCAAGCGCGTGCATGAGCTTGCAAATCAGGTACACGATCACCACGAAGAAACGCCAGCGGAAAAGCTGACGCCCGCTGACGATCTAAAAGGCTAATCGCCTCAGGGTGGGTACCGCCTGGTATCCACCTTTTTCTCTGTACTTCCTACCCTAAAACAGCATTGGTTTCGTTAATTTAATCAGTCTAGCCTTGCCCAATAAAAACTTGTAGCGGCCCGATCTTTTAATCAAATATATCCGTACAGTTTTATTCACGCAGCTATTATTATATTTTTATTGTCAGCAGCCATTTTATAGTCTAGCAATTTAAAACCCACTTTTTCCGCAATTTATTAACATCGTTACGTTGTGAGACTGGCGTTTTATTTACCAACTCCAGCCAACCTGCCGCTAACAGACTATTCTTATCAAGACCGCCATGTTTTATAAGCATGGCTCCCGTTGGGCTTTCTTCGCTATCACAAAAAACGTGGAGTTCACTATGACCGACCGTAACTTTGCTGATACCAGAACTTATGACCCTGAATTAATTCCGGTGCAGGGAACCTTCCTGAAGCGTATCTCCTGGAGCGCTATTTTTGCCGGTGTGGTTATTTCTATGGTGATCTATCTGCTTCTCATGGTGTTAGGTACCGCTGTGGGTACCACAACAATCGATCCGCTTAAGGAACAAAACCCTCTGGACGGGGTTGCGACCGGCGCGGCTATCTGGACCGGCATAAGCATGCTTATTGCCATCGCCGCCGGTGGGTACCTCAGCGGCTATCTGGCACACCGCGACGGCTGCCTGCACGGCGTCATGATGTTTGGCGTTAACACGCTTATCTGCAGCGTTTTTCTTCTCGCGATGGCGAATTACGCCGTAACCGGGGCGGCTAACGTGCTGGGGGCTGGCGTGCAGACGCTGGGCAACGGCCTGTCGGCTGCTGCGCCTTCGGTAGCCAATATGGCGAAAGAAAAGCTCGATGAAAACAACATCAATCTTGATGATCTACAGAATCAGCTGATGACCACGCTAAGGCAAACGGGAAAACCTGAGCTGCAGCCGGAGGCGCTGCAACAGCAGGCGACTAACGAAGGGCAAAGAGCACAGGATCAGCTAGGCCAGGGGGAAGACATCACCAGCTTCGTGAAGGGTCTGGCTTCCCGTAACAGCAGCACCTTTGAGGCGGCCGATAAAGAAGCGCTGAAGAATATTATTATGGCGCGCACGGGCAAAAGCGATGCGGAAGCCCAGCAGATAGTCGATCAAACCGAGAAGAACTATCAGGCGGCACAGGCGAAATACGCCGAGCTGAAAAAGCAGGCTGAGCAAAAGGCCCGTGAAGCAGGCGAAAAAGCGGCTGCGGCAACGGCGAAGGCCAGCTGGTTCACCTTCTTTATGCTGATCATCGAAGCCGTTCTGGCGGGTGCTATGGGGATGCTTGGCTTCCGTGGCTATTCACGCAGGGTCGTCACTCATCCACGCTCTTTATAACTGGTGACGTTTACACAGGTCAGACTTAGCCAGGATTTATCTTAAATCGTTAAGTCTTTCCGGTGAATGGTGCAGCATCGTCTATAAATAAAAGGCTTTTTAGCAGGTGGAGCAAGGGATGCTTTACCTGCTTTATTCCGGAAATTTTCCGGCTCTCTCCTGACCCATAAATGATGATCAACCTTTGAGGATCGTTTTGAATGACTGATATGCATATGAACAACTCTGTTCATACTATTCCCACGCAGTTTTTATCAGAATCGGCACTGGTTAATGCGGTAAAACAAAAATTAGTTGCGGAAAAAGGCTTTGCCACGCCTCGCGATATAAAAATGGTGATTACTCAGCAGCTGGAAAGCGAAACGAATGAGATTCTGGCGGATATATATCGCCAGACGCTGGCATTTTTATTTAGCGGCAATAAAGCGCAGTCCTGGACAGGCGTAACGCAACGGTAATATCCTTTGAAGCCCGGTTAAATTTGCTGGTTCAGTAAATCCGGGCGCTCTCTGATTAGTTAAGCCGTATGGCTGTACATCGTATATCCCTGCTCCTGCCAGTGATCCAGCTGCTCTTTCTGACGCGGCGACATTTCGGGTCCCGCCCACACAAAGATATGCTGTCCAGGGAACATTTCCGGGCGCGGTGAATCCAGCGGTTCGGCCAGCACGTCAATGTGCCACCCCTGCTGCGACAGCCGCCAGGCTTCGAGCCACAGGCGCGTGCGGTCTTCGGTGTCCCACCCTATCAGCAGCGCTTCTTTACCAGCCTTTTTCAGGGATTCCGCCAGCGACAGCACGGCAAAGTTTATCAGCGCGCCATCCAGCAGGCTGCTCATCACGCGTGCGGTGTTCTGTTCCAGACAAAGCCGCTGGCGTACCGGAACAAATACCCGGTCAATCAGATCGTCAACGGGATAATCGCGCCCCAGCGTGGCGAGGGTTGCCCGCAGCCTGGCCGGACGCACCTGGCGCAGGATGCCCATCATCTCTTCCTGTAGCGATGTCCAGCTGTCGTCTGAGGTGATTTTTTTGCCTTCCAGCAGCGCTTTAACTTTGCCAACAGGCACGCCGTTTTTCATCCAGCGTTTTATTTCCTCGATGCGCTGGATATCTTCCTCGTCAAACTGCCGGTGCCCGCCTTCGCTGCGCTGTGGCTTCAGTAAGCCATAGCGTCGCTGCCAGGCGCGAAGCGTGACGGGGTTGATTCCGCATCGTTCGGCGACGTCACCGATACTGTAATAGGCCATAAGCTCTCCCCTGCGCAAACCCGATACGTCAATCTTTAAACTAACCATTCCGGCTAAGTTGTACAAATTTTATTTACCTGTACAAGCAGAAAAAGACTGAATAATCAGATCATCTTACACCAGAAGAGCATAGCAAATGGAAGTGATTGAAAATACATGTACAGCCGATTGTACAGTATCAGGTGGAGATATCAGGAGCGAGGGTTGCGGCCGGAACGAATGAAGTGATTTTCCGGCCGCCGTGCAGAAGATTAGATGAAGGGGATCTTTTTTTCCGGCCAGGCAATCGCCGGGATACCCGCCAGGCAAGGCCGGGCAAACAGGTGCCCCTGAAACTGATAAACGCCCGCGGACTCAAGCCACATCCACTCTTCCGCCTTTTCAACGCCTACGGCAATGACCGTGATTTCCAGCGATGTACAGCACCGGATGATGGCCTGAATGATGGCCTGACGCGGGCCGCTTTTGTGCACGTCGCGGATTAAATCGCGGTTGATTTTAATCTTATCCGGCTGAAACTGCGCCAGCAGCGACAGCCCGGCAAAGCCTTCGCCAAAGTGCTCAATGGCCACCCGGATACCCGCCGCTTTCAGCTGCCGTACCGCATCGGTGAAGGCATCAAGGCGGGAAATTATCTCGCGCTCGGTGAACTCCACGATAATCTGTTCCGGCACCAGGCCGTTAATTTCAATCTCCTGCAGCAGAAAGTTGACCGCACCGGGAATATTCACCAGCGTCATAGGCAGCAGGTTCACGGTCAGGGTCTGCTCCCGCAGATTTAATTTCCGGGCCATGGCAAAGGCAACTTTTTTGCAGTCCAGGTCCGCTTTGTAACTCTCATTGCCCGTCAGCCCTGCAAACCAGGCCTCCGGGGAACCGCCATCAGGCGTGCGGAGTAAAGCCTCCAGCGCCACCACTTCCCTGGCCAGTGGATCGACGATCGGCTGAAACGCGAAGCTGCACTCCGTCTGGCTATCCATCGTCACCGTCGCTGGCGGCAGGATGGCGTCGTCGGCGATAAATTCCCAGGAGCCAGCGGGCGGAATTTCAAAGTAGTTTTCTTTTTCGGTCGACTCCACGAACGTCCGGAAGAACTGCAGGGCGCGATCGTCATAAATCAGCTGGTACTTGGAGGTGCCTTTATCCAGCACCGTTTGCAGGACGTCATCCCTGTCATGCTCTCTTAAATCAAAGAGTTCCATCCCGGATTTACCAAAACGTCGCGAGGGCGCGTAGTCGCGCATCAGCTCCACAACGTTGTAGTGCCGGGTATCTTCGCAAATGTGCTTATAGATAGCTGAAACGCTTTCGTCCGGCCCCTCAAGCAGCTGGAAAAAGTGCGTGCCGTTGAACAGCAGAATGCCCGTGACGTCCGCCTCGCCGTTTCGGCGGCTGGCAGCGGAAACCATATCCTCGAGTGATTTAACCGAGACGTTTTCGCAAATGTGGCTGCGATAAAGGATTGTTGTGAGCATGAAGTTTCCGAAAGGGGTAAGCGTTAAGCTGTTCACATTAGCAGATTGTTGCCGTTTCGTCTCGAAAGTACACGTAAAATTAACAGGGAATTTACATAAGTTAAGCCTTTCGGCTCAGCAACTTAGCGCCAGACACAGCTTCGACTTTTCAGTTTTACCACAGATGTACAATATTACCGGTGCGTTACATTACCACGCTATCTATAACTATATGTATTATAACGATTAGCACTTTTTGATCAAAAATCTTTAATTTTTTTGTACAGCTTTTATGTACAGCTTTGCAAAATGTGTATAGTTTAAATGTAACTTTTTGATGACCTAAATTTTACAGGAGCGAAAAATGCGCCAGAACAGTTACCTACCGGACACTGCCAACGATATCGCCCAATACTTTAACAAAGCTGGCATGCCTTCTCAGCAGGAGACGCTGGGGCAAATCGTGGTGGAGATCCTGGGCGACGGCCGCAATCTGAACCGAAAAACGCTGTGTACTAAACTGCTCTCCCGCCTCGAGCATGCATCCGGGCCGGAAGAAGAGAGCCATTATCACGCGCTGATTGGCCTGCTGTTCGAGCGCGAGGTATAAGACCACCAGCAACGTTTTACCCGTTTATTTTTGTCAACTCTGGCAGAGGTAAGTTCACGATTTCACTTCTGGCTGCCAGTCTCCGGCGGACCTGTTCCATCGGAAAGTTGGCTTCTTGCTGCGCTTCCGGTGCTGGATAGTGTGGCCATCAGAGACGTAGTTATGAAAAGTAGTGAATTTGATCGACAGGCAGATGAACTTATTGGCGAAGCGGTTTTAGCCCTGCTGAGGGGTAAGGGGGCGATTAATACGCAAACCCTGTTAGCAAAACTGCGGGCCATGGAGGCTGGAGAAACCGACGTTCAGCGCCGTGAGGCCATCGTGCGTGTTATTAATGATGTAACGGAGATGGCAACCAAACGCCGCCGTCTCAAACATGAGTTAAGCGAAAGAGATCAAAGTAATAGTGAAATGCCCGGTTCGTTTTTCCGCGACGGGCAGCCGCAGGGCAAAGACAACATCCACTGACTTACAAAGGTCACTAACAATCAACTTACGGTGAAACGACATGATACAGGCTACGCAACAGCAATCAGATATCTATAAAGCCCTGTCAAACACGGCTATGTCAGAATATTTTCGTTGTGCTGGCGACCTGCTGGCCGAAGAGTCTGCCCTGTTGGGTTCCGCGATTAGCCAAATTCTTGCCTCGGAAGGCCATGTCACGAACAAAGCGATCATTCTGTGGCTGGTCAACGCGCTGGAATGTACCGACGATGTTGTCACGGCTGACGTCATTCGTAAAACGCTGGAAATCGTTGTTGGTTACACAATGGACGACATCTGAACATAAAGTCTGATGCTATCCATGGATGGATAATATTCTCCCCTTCTGAAATTATTTCAGGTTCTGCTAACCTCCCCCCAAATCTTTAACGCTTTGTAGTCGCACAGAATAAATACTCCATTCACGTAAAAATTGGCTCATCAACATCTTAGAAAACATAATATATCCCGACATCATAAGAAAATAATATTACTTTCCTGTTTTATTGCTATGCGGCTGGCGTTATTTTCATTTGCAGATGGTGACTTTCCTCGTATAGTCACGGCAAGGGTTTTAATAACTTATGTTCTCATAAAAACCCAGATCATTAATTTACTTCATATTAATCACTTTAGATAGATATCACTCCCTGCATATACAATATATTTCTTGTGCTGACACGCACATGACAACATGCGTTGTGTTAATTATATTTTTATGAGGGCGTTATGAAAACTGCAACAGAAAGCATCGGTGTTTCCACATTGCATGATGCCATACATCTGATTCACACCAGCTATCAACCGCTTCCTGAGTTTTTAAAAACGGCTGAAGCTATTTTAGCCTCAGCGTTAAATTCAGCAGGCCATTCCGGCGCTGTTTATCGCAAAAGCCGTTGCTTACGCCATTGAACAGCCTGCGGAGGTTGACGTGAATGAAATAGTCATCCGCCCTACCCGCGAAGAATACTGAAGCCGTTTGACGATCATCTGCAAAAGGTAACCGGGCCATGAAAACCATCAGTACGTTAGCCGACTTCTCGCTGCGTTCGGGCGCAGATATCCTGCTTGAAGTTCTCGAAAGTGAAGGCGTTGAGTATATATTTGGCAACCCTGGCACAACAGAATTACCGCTTATTGACGCCCTGCTTCGTCACGAAGATATCCAGTATGTCCTCGCGCTCCAGGAAAGCAGCGCGGTGGCTATTGCAGACGGATACGCAAAGGCATCAGGTAAAACAGGTTTTTTGAATTTGCATACCGCAAGCGGACTGGGCCACGGCATGGGCAATCTGATTAACTCACGCATCATGAAAACGCCGCTTGTCGTGACGGTCGGCCAGCAGGACACCCGGCACTATGTGCGCGAGCCTCTCCTTTATGATGATGTAGTGTCTATTGCCTCACCCGTAGTGAAGTGGACAAAAGAAGTGACCAGCGCCGCTCAGCTTCCGGTACTGGTAAGGCGAGCGTTTCACGATGCCAGCTATCCCCCGGCTGGCCCGGTGCTGCTCTCGCTGCCCATGGACGTTATGGAAGAGATGCACGATGCCAGCATTCTTGCCTCTTCAAGAGTGAATTACCATACCGTAGCCAGCTCGCTGGACGAGCTTGCGGTTGAGCTAAGCAATATACCGCCGGGTAAGCTGATGATGATTGCCGGGGATGAAATTCACAGTAACCACTCCACGGATGAGACTGTCCTGCTGGCTGAAACGCTGGGTGCGCACGTTTATGGATCATCCTGGCCGTTAAACTTGCCCTTCCCGCCCCACCATCCCCTGTGGCGAGGGAATATGCCGACGGTATCCCGGGATATAGCAAAAATCATTATGAACTACGATGCCGTCTTCATTCTGGGCGGCAAAAGTTTAATCACTATTCTCTACAGCGAAGCTGAAGCTATTCCACAGGACTGCGTTGTGTATCAGCTTTCGTCAGATATGAACGAGCTGGGCAGAACCTACCCTACCCGGCTGTCGCTGATGGGCGATATCAAAATCTCGCTTCAGCAGCTGTTGCCTAAGCTCGAACGCCTGACCTACCGTAAGAAAGCGCTTTTCCAGAAGCGCATTAACGAAGCGAAAAGCGAGCGTGAAAAAACTCAGCGGCAGCTTGAGGCCATTTTCACATCGGAATTCACCCATCCCGTTATTTCGCCGCTGGTCGCCGCCCACGAGGTTCTTCGCGCTATCCCCCCGGGCCTTACCATCGTTGATGAGGCTATCGCGACTACCAACTACATCAGGAAATTCATCTCCGATCGACAGTACCAGCGATATTACTTTATGCGCGGTGGAGGCCTCGGATGGGGCATGCCTGCTGCGGTAGGTCATTCACTGGGGCGCGGGCGCGAGCCGGTAGTCTGTCTGGTGGGCGACGGCGCAGCGATGTATTCACCGCAGGCGCTGTGGACTGCCGCTCACGAAAACCTTCCGGTTACGTTTATCGTCATGAATAATTTTGAATACAACGTGCTTAAAAACTTCATGAAAAACCAGTCATCCTACACTTCCGTTGCCCAGGGAAGATTTATCGGCATGGATCTGGTCAACCCCTGCATTGACTTTCAGTCGCTCGCGGCGTCGATGGGCATTAGTGCGTGTCGGGTCACCGAAGCAGTGGATATCGCAGCGGCGGTTAAGAGCGGCATAGCCAGCGGGAAGACAAATCTGATTGAGGTGATCATTTCGGCGGGTTAGCCAGCCCGGCCTGAAGTCAGGAGCGGTTTTCCCGCTCCTCGTTTGTTTACAGCGCCCCGCTGTAAAGTACCGGCCCCGTTGGCTGGCCCGTAGGCGACCCACCCTGCGGCTCAAGGCTGACGGCGATTGTCGTGCCAGGTGACAACGTCACGTTAGCAACCTTCAGCAGCGTTGGCCGACCGCTGTTAAGCAGGCCGAGAGAGACTGGTTTTTCACCTGCTGGTATCGCCCACAATTGCAGGCTGTTGGCTGGCGCTACCGAGCGTGGCTGAACCGGCGTCAGGCTGAGCTGATTGCGCTCACGATCGGCGCTGACTATCCACTGCCCTTTACCGGCTTCACTGCTGTTCAGAACCAGCAGCGGCGACAGATCCTGTGGCTGCGACGTGAGGTAAGGCACGAGAGCCACGGCAGCAAGCCCCGCCGCCAGCGCCCAGCCCAGATAGTTCCAGCTCCAGCGCGACAGCTCTTTTTCCGGCGGCAGGCCGAGCTGGATTTTCTTCCACACGCGCTCTGGCGGCCTTTGGGGCGTAATTTCCTTATCCAGCCCGGAGAGCAGGGTCTGCCAGCTTCCTGCCTGCTTCGCAAGCTCCGGCTCGTTTACCAGCCGCCTTTCGAAGCGCAGACGTGCGCCCCCTCGCAGCGTACCAAGGGCATACTCCGCAGCCAGAGCCTTATCGATCTCCCGTTTATTTTTCATACCCCGACGCACTCCTTAAGATGAGTTAACGCCCTGCGCACCCAGCTTTTCACCGTGCCCAGCGGCTGGTGCAGCCAGGCGGCAATCTCACTGTGCGACATCCCCTGATAGTAGGCCAGCACCACGCTCTGGCGCTGATCGGGTTCGAGATGGGCCAGGCATCGGGTGAGCTTATCCACTTCATCATCGTCATGTAGTGCATCCGCACCCGTCTGCGACGCAGGCGTCGGCGTGAATTCGGTGAGCTCCTCTTCAAGCCCGCTGCTTTGCGCGCTTCCGCTTCTCAGCCAGTCGATGCAGCGGTTGCGAACAATATGCGTAAGCCAGGTCATCGGGGAACTGCAGGCGGGATCGTAACTTGCTGCCCGGTTCCACACGGCCAGAAAGCTGTCGTGCAGCACCTCTTCGGCCCAGGAAGAGCGCCTGAGCATGCGCAGCGCAACCGGAAACAGCTGCGGCGAAGTAAGACGATAGAGCTGTTCAAAAGCGCGACGATCGCCACCGGCAATAGCTCTCACCAGGGCCACCTGCTGCTGCACTAACGCGTTATCCATATCCGTCCTGATTGAGTGCGGGCAGCCCGCAGGTTGCGCCTGCCCACACCGAGTATAGACAGAAATTACTTAGGCATCAGGACCGTATCGATAACGTCAATCACGCCATTCTTCTGATTCACATCATAGGTGCTGATGCTGGCCACGTTGCCTTTCCCATCCTTAAGCTGAATATTGTGCGGGCCGTTGCTCATGATCCACAGCGGCTGGCCGTTCACGGTTTTCAGCTCCGCATGACCGCCGCCCGCTTTGATTTTTTGCTCCAGCTGTTTCATGTCGTATTTCCCGGCCACCACGTGGTAGGTAAGGATGCTGGTCAGCATGGCTTTGTTTTCTGGTTTGATGAGCTTATCCACGGTCCCGGCAGGCAGTTTGGCAAAAGCCGCGTCGGTTGGCGCAAAGACGGTGAAGGGACCCGCCCCTTGCAGCGTGTCTACCAGGCCCGCGGCCTTAACGGCGGCAACCAGAGTGGTGTGATCTTTTGAATTCAGGGCATTTTCAACAATGTTTTTAGAAGGATACATTGCCGCTCCGCCCACCATCACGGAATCATTCATCATGGCGGCCGTGCTTAACGCGCTGAACAGTAAGGTAGTTGAAACGGCGGAAACG
Organism: Dryocola clanedunensis; assembly: GCF_038405435.1. GTDB lineage: Bacteria > Pseudomonadota > Gammaproteobacteria > Enterobacterales > Enterobacteriaceae > Dryocola > Dryocola clanedunensis_A. The sequence continues at coordinate 666,904 of NZ_JBBYHZ010000002.1, forward strand.
AAATATTTGTTCATGGTTATTTCCTCATCGTATTGGAGCGAGCCAGGTGCTCACACTCTGATATACGGACGGGGAGGAAAATCGGATGCAGGAAAAACGAAAAATTTTTAAAAAAGGCTAAAAGCCGTTGGCCTCCTTGCTCTTCGTCCCGTCTTCACCAACACTTATCATTAACGTAAAGTGCCTTTACAGTTTTCAAACTTTCTTCATAAGTATTAACATATGCGCAAATGTTCCAGATGGTTCGTCTGGACGCTCGCCCTTCTCACCTGATGAATTTGTACTGATGAAAATGATGCCACACGGAAAGTCCCGCCTGTCCCTGCTCCTGCTGCCAGCCCTGTCGCCATGGGTTTCTCCCGCCTTCGCCGGAGAGACGCCTAAAAATAACGAACAAACCATGGTGGTAACCGCCACGCCTGGCGTAGTTTCTGAACTCGACGCTCCCGCCGCGGTCAGCGTCGTTTACGGCGACGATATGCGCCAGGCCGCACCGCGCGTGAACCTCTCGGAAAGCCTGAGCGCGGTCCCCGGTTTGCAGGTGCAGAACCGCCAGAACTACGCGCAGGATTTACAGCTGTCGATTCGCGGCTTTGGTTCACGCTCAACCTACGGCGTGCGCGGCGTAAGGATGTACGTTGACGGTATTCCTGCCACCATGCCGGATGGCCAGGGCCAGACGTCTAACATTGATATCAACAGCGTGGACAGCATCGAAGTCCTGCGCGGGCCGTTTTCTGCGTTATACGGCAACTCATCCGGCGGCGTAGTCAACGTTACGACCACAACCGGCACTCAGCCGCCTACGCTTGAAGCCAGTACCTACTACGGCAGTTTTGGCAGCTGGCGCAACAGCGTCAAAGCCACGGGCTCTACCGGCGACGGCACCCAGGCTGGCGATGTCGATTATTCTGTGTCCGCATCACGCTTTACCACCCACGGCTATCGTGACCACAGCAGCGCGCAGAAAAACCTCGGCAATGCCAAACTGGGCGTGCGCCTGGACGATGCCAGCAAGCTGACTTTTCTGTTCAACAGCGTGGATATCGATGCAAACGATCCGGGCGGCCTGACCGAACAGGAGTGGCACGACAACCCAACCCAGGCCCCGCGTGCCGAGCAGTACAACACCCGTAAAACCACCAAACAGACGCAGGCTGGCCTGCATTACGAGCGCCAGCTGACGGCGAATGACGATCTGAGCATCATGGCCTATGCCGGCGAGCGGGAAACGACGCAGTACCAGTCGATTCCCGTTGGGCCACAGCTTAACCCTACCCATCCGGGCGGCGTGATCCAGCTTTCCCGCCACTATCAGGGCATTGATTCCCGCTGGACGCATCGCGGCAACCTGCTCTCCATGCCGTTCACCTTCACGACGGGCCTTGACTACGAGACGATGTCCGAGAAGCGTAAAGGCTTTGAGAACTTTGTGGTGGAGAACGGCACCACGGTGCTGGGGGAAAAAGGCGATATGCGCCGCGATGAACGCAACCTTATGTGGAACGTTGACCCTTATCTGCAGACTGCCTGGCAGTTCACCGATAAGCTCAGCCTGGACGCGGGCGTGCGCTTCAGCTCGGTCTACTTCGACTCCAACGATTTCTACGTTACCGGCGCCAACGGGGATGACAGCGGCGACGCGAGCTATCACAAATGGCTGCCTGCGGCGTCGTTAAAGTACGCGATTACGGATGCGTGGAACGTCTACACCTCGGCGGGCCGAGGTTTTGAAACGCCAACCATCAACGAGCTGTCCTATCGCGATAGCGGCCAGTCCGGGCTGAACTTTGGCCTGAAACCGTCCACCAGCGACACCATTGAAGTAGGCAGCAAAACCCGCGTTGGCAACGGCCTGTTCACCGCAGCCGTATTCCAGACGGATACCGACGATGAGATCGTCGTGGATCAAAGCAGCGGCGGGCGCACCACCTACAAAAACGCCGGTGAAACTCGCCGTCGCGGCGTTGAGCTTTCGCTCGATCAGCAGTTTGCCTATGACTGGCGGGTGAAAGCAGCATGGACTTATCTTGACGCAACCTACCGTACTAACGTTTGCGGCGACGACAGCTGCAAAGGCAACCGCATGCCGGGTATCGCCCGCAACATGGGATACGCGGCGCTGGAATACGCCCCTGCGGAAGGTTTTTATGCCGGTGCGGACGTGCGTTATATGAGTGATATTCAGGCCGACGATGAAAACGATGCGAAAGCGCCGACCTACACCGTCGCGTCGCTGAACAGCGGCTATAAATTCCGTATCCGCGAAAGCTGGCTGCTGGACGTCTGGGGACGGGTGGATAACCTGTTCGACCGGGATTATGTCGGGTCGGTCATCGTTAACGAGGGCAACGGGCGCTATTTCGAACCCGCACCGGGCCGTAATTACGGCGTTGGCGTAAACCTGAGTTATTCGTTCCTGTAACCAACGGCCTGGGGTGGATGATGCTTGTGCTTATCCACCCTGCGCAGGTCGGATAAGCGAAGCGTCATCCGACAAAACATCGGTGGATAACGCTGCAATACGGGGGCGAGATTTTCATTCACGCTACATTTCCGGGCATTCCACTTTGCCAATCGCGTCCCAGTAGTTTTGCTGATTGTTACGCTCCAGGGCTATTTTCGCATCGCGGACGTGGCGCTGGTTCTCTTCCGTAGACATGATTTTTGCGGCCAGCGCATCGTCAGTCATGGGCTTTTGCGTATGGCAGGCCTTTTTCAGATCGCCCAGGATCTGTAGCTTGCTGTTCCCGAACTGCAGGTCCTTGAACGGGGAATCGGCCAGCGCGCTGGTACAGAACAGGCAGCTTAAAAGCAGGACGGTTACTTTGGTAGCACTCATAAGATCTCCTTGAAGCATGAGCATGGGTGAGGTTTTCTTAACTATATGTACAGCGCTGGCAATGCGCAACCGGGCAGAGACCATCGGTTCAGTCCGGCACCAGCCGACGACAGACGCCCAGCACCAGCGTTCTTAGCCAGCGGTGAGCCGGATCGACCTCGTTGCGCGGGTGCCACATCTGCGAAACGGTCAGGCCGCGAGTTTTCACCGGCAGCTCGAAGACGTGAAATGCATCGTCAGCCTGATTCAGCAGGAAGGAGCCCGGCACCAGCGCAACGAGGTCGGACGCCTTTGCCACCGCAAGCGACGCCGGAAAGCCCGGCACCACGGCGGCAATATTGCGCTGCAAACCAATATCCGCCAGCGCTTCGTCTACCGGCCCCGTCACACGCTCCCGGCGGGATGCCACGACATGGCCGAATGCCACATAATGTTCAGCGTTTATCACGGGCATTGCCGCCAGCGGATGTCCTTTTCTGACGACGCCGACAAAGCGGTCCCGGAACAGCGCCTGCAGGCGGATCTCCGGCCCCATCTCCCCCAGCGTGCCAATCTCTAAATCCACCAGCCCTTCCCGCAGATGTCTTGCGTTTTTTTCAGGCTTTGGCGCAAAGCGTAAACGCGCCTTTGGCGCTGCTGCGGCAACCTCCGCGATCAGCTGCGCGCCAAACGCCTCGACAAATCCGTCATTGGCCCGAATGACAAAGGTGCGGTCTAAAGCCGTCAGGGAGAGTCCGGCTGAGGAGGGGCTGAGCAGCGCGCGGGCCTCAAACGCCGCGTTTCTCGCCCGCTCGCGGATCTCCTGCGCGTAGGGAGTGAGCACCATGTTGCGCCCGGCTCTCACCAGCAGAGGATCGCCCGTAGCCGTTCGCAGGCGGCCTAGCGTGCGGCTCATCGCCGAAGCGCTTAATCCCAGGCGGCGGGCAGCCCCGGCCACGCTTCCTTCAGCCAGAAACGTGTCGAGGGCGATGAGTAAGTTGAGATCTGGTTCAGTCATACCGCATCTTAGCATCACATATGGCGTTTCGTGCAGGTTATAACTGCAACCGCTGCGCCTTCCGCCTTATCTCCCCGCTGGCTATAGTCCCCGCATCAACAATTCCCCACCGAACGGCAGAGGTATTCAATGGCACTTTTTTCTGATCAACCCGGCGATGAGGGACTTCCGGGACGCGAGCGGCGTTTAGCGACAATCGCAGTAATGACCACCACAACGATGGCGGTCTTCGACGGCTCGATGGTTAATATCGCTCTTCCACAGATTGCAAAGGCGCTGAACGTGACGGCAGGCGCGTCCGTCTGGGTCGCCAACGGCTATTTATTATCTGCGGCAATGACGCTGGCGATTTTCGCTGCCCTCGCCACCCGCCTTGGCTTCCGCCGCCTTTTCACCTTTGGCCTGGCGCTGTTCACCTTTTCCTCACTCGGCTGTGCGCTCTCTTCCTCTCTCGATATGCTGGTCGTGATGCGCATCGTTCAGGGGATCGGCGGCGCGGCAACGCTGAGCATCGCACCCGCCATCCTGCGGACAATATTCCCCAACCGGCTGCTGGGGCGCATCCTCGGCATGAACGCCCTGCTGATTGCCACCAGCACCGCCGTCGCGCCGCTGCTCGGCGGCACCCTGCTCTCTTCTTTAGGCTGGCCGTGGCTGTTCGCCATAAACGTCCCGCTGGGCGTTATCGCGTTTCTGCTCAGCCTGCGAGTTCTACCCGCCAATCAGACCAGCCAGAGCAAACCCTTTGACTACGCGGGCGCCCTGCTTTCGGCCGTTATGCTCGGCGCACTGATCGTGGCGGCAGACAGCTTTGCCAAAGCAGACGCTCACGAGCTGCTCAGCGCAGCGGCCTATGGTCTGACCGCCATCGCCGCGGCCGGGCTGTTTATCTGGCGTCAACGCCGCGCTGCGCAGCCGCTGCTGCCGCTTGAAATGTTCGCCTCATCGCGATTCTCTCTTGCTGCGCTCACCTCGCTTGCTTCTTTTGTCAGCCAGGGCATCACGTTCGTCGCCCTGCCGTTCCTGTTCCAGAGCGTCTACGGCCACAGCGTTTTCGTTTCGGCGCTGCTGTTTATGCCGTGGCCGGTTGGCATCATGCTTGCCGCCCCGCACGCCGGACGCCTGGCGGACCGCTATCCGCCCGCAATGATTTCCACCGTTGGGCTGTGCGTATTCGCCGCCGGTCTGATCCTGCTCGCGCTCCTGCCGGAACAGGCTCAGACCTGGGATATCGCGCTGCGCAGCCTGATTTGCGGCCTCGGGTTCGGCTGTTTTCAGAGCCCCAATAACCGCGAGATGCTGGCTAACGCGTCGCGAGAGCACAGCGGCTATGCCTCTGGCGTGCTGGCGATAATGCGTACTTTTGGGCAATGCCTGGGCGCGGCGCTGGTCGGGGTTATTCTGTCGTTCTGGCTGCACACCGGAACCGGCGTGGTGCAGGAAGCTCAGGCGGTGCGCATGAGCCTGTGGCTGGCTGCGGCCGCTACGATTTTAGCCGTTGGCTTCAGCAGCCTGCGTAACCGACGCCGCCTGCCGCAGCGGGCCTGAGGCTATTTAAATCCGTATTAACGAGGCGCGGCGGCTGGCGTTTTGCTGGCCCTCGCCCCGTTCACCGTGATCTGACTCGCAAATTTCAGGCCGTTTTACCTCCCCTTAACCGCTTATCCCGTCAGATAACCGCTTATTCCCCCCAGTGACCGCTAAGCAGGTTTTCCCCTTCTTCGCGGGCAAATTTGGCACCCTGTTGCCCGAAAACAGGCCTCCTTCTCCGACACCGACTTTAAACATACAAATCTGAGAAGGCTTTTTCATTTGTCCTTAAATCACTGGGTTAATTATGAACAAAAACAATTTATTAAAGCATCTGCCCTGGATGGTTATCGCCATCCTGGGCGCCTGCTGCCTGGGCGTGGTTGCCCTGCGGCGGGGTGAACACATCAGCGCGCTGTGGATAGTCGTGGCTTCGGTCTCGGTCTATATCGTGGCCTATCGCTACTACAGCCTCTACATCGCGCAAAAGGTCATGCAGCTCGACCCTAACCGCGCGACGCCAGCCGTGCTGAACAACGACGGACTGAACTACGTGCCAACGAACCGCAACGTGCTGTTCGGCCACCATTTTGCCGCTATCGCCGGGGCGGGTCCGCTGGTCGGGCCGGTGCTTGCCGCGCAGATGGGCTATTTACCCGGCGTGCTGTGGCTGCTGGCGGGCGTTGTGCTGGCCGGTGCCGTGCAGGACTTTATGGTGCTGTTTATCTCCTCGCGCCGTAACGGGGCTTCCCTGGGCGAGATGATCAAAGAAGAGATGGGCCCGGTTCCCGGCACTATCGCCCTGTTCGGCTGCTTCCTGATCATGATTATTATTCTGGCCGTGCTGGCCTTAATCGTGGTTAAGGCGCTGGCGGAAAGCCCGTGGGGCGTGTTTACCGTTTGCTCTACGGTGCCGATCGCCCTGTTTATGGGGATCTACATGCGCTACATCCGCCCGGGACGCGTGGGCGAGATCTCGGTGATTGGCGTGATCCTGCTGGTGGCTTCCATCTGGTTCGGCGGCGTGATTGCCCACGACCCGTACTGGGGCCCGGCGCTGACCTTTAAAGATACCACCATCACCTTTGCCCTGGTTGGCTACGCGTTTGTCTCCGCCCTGCTGCCGGTCTGGCTGATTCTGGCCCCGCGCGACTACCTGGCGACCTTCCTGAAAATCGGCGTTATCGTCGGGCTGGCCATCGGCATCGTGATCCTGAATCCTGAGCTGAAAATGCCTGCCCTGACCCAGTACACAGACGGCACTGGCCCGCTGTGGAAAGGCGCGCTGTTCCCGTTCCTGTTTATTACTATTGCCTGCGGTGCGGTGTCTGGTTTCCACGCGCTGATCGCCTCCGGCACCACGCCAAAACTGCTGGCCTGCGAAACCGACGCGCGTTTCATTGGCTATGGCGCCATGCTGATGGAGTCTTTTGTGGCGGTGATGGCGCTGGTTGCCGCTTCTATCATCGAGCCGGGCCTCTACTTCGCCATGAATACGCCGCCTGCGGGCCTGGGCATTACCATGCCAAACCTGCATGAGCTGGGCGGTGAGAACGCACCGCTTATCATGGCGCAGCTAAAAGACGTGACCGCCCACGCCGCCGCCACCGTCAGCTCCTGGGGCTTTGTTATCTCCCCTGAGCAGATCCTGCAAACGGCGAAAGATATCGGCGAGCCATCCGTGCTGAACCGCGCGGGCGGTGCTCCTACGCTTGCGGTAGGCATTGCACACGTGTTCCACAAGATCATGCCGCTGGCGGACATGGGCTTCTGGTATCACTTCGGTATTCTGTTTGAAGCCCTGTTTATCCTGACGGCGCTGGATGCGGGCACGCGTTCCGGGCGCTTTATGCTGCAGGATCTGCTGGGTAACTTTATTCCGGGGCTGAAAAAAACCGATTCGCTGGTGGCAGGTATTATCGGCACCGCTGGCTGTGTTGGCCTGTGGGGCTATCTGCTGTATCAGGGCGTGGTCGATCCGTTAGGCGGCGTGAAAAGCCTGTGGCCGCTGTTTGGTATTTCGAACCAGATGCTGGCCGCCGTCGCGCTGATCCTCGCCACCGTCGTGCTGGTGAAGATGAAACGCACCCGCTATATCTGGGTTACCGTGGTGCCTGCACTGTGGCTGCTGCTCTGCACTACCTGGGCGCTGGGCATGAAGCTGTTCAGCACCAATCCGCAGATGGAAGGCTTCTTCTATATGGCCGGCCAGTATAAAGAGCGCATTGCTAACGCCGGTGCGGATCTGACGCCGGAGCAAATCAGCAACATGCACCACATCGTCATCAACAACTATACTAACGCCGGGCTGAGCATCCTGTTCCTGATCGTGGTGTACAGCATCATTTTCTACGGTATCCGCGCGATTAAGCAGGCCCGTAATAACGACCAGCGAACCGACAAAGAGACGCCGTTTGTGCCGGTGCCTGAAGGCGGCATTGAGATCTCCAACGGTCATTAATCTCTGGGTTTTGTAGGGGGGATAAGCGTCAGCGTCATCCACCGCTTTGCCTGCTTCGACAGGTGAAGTTAACGGGTGACGCTGCGTTTATCCAATCTGCAAAAGAGGTTTCAGCAAGCTCCAGAGGTGACAGATGTTTGATAACTTAGGCGCGGCAAAAAAGTATCTCGGCCAGGCCGCCCGCATGCTGGTGGGCATCCCGGATTACGATACCTACGTTTTGCATATGCAGACTAACCATCCGGATAAGCCCGTGATGACCTACAAAGAGTTTTTCCGTGAACGCCAGCAGGCGCGCTATGGCGGGGACGGTAAAGGCGGAATGCGTTGTTGTTAACAGGAAAAATTATGACCCCGATTGCGGTAACAGTTTTAACCGGCTTTCTCGGCGCAGGGAAAACCACCCTTTTACAGCAAATTCTCCATAAGCAGCAGGATCATAAAATAGCGGTTATCGAGAATGAATTTGGTGAGATGCCCATCGACAGCCAGCTGCTTGGCGACGGCGCCACCCGCATCACCACGCTTGCCAACGGCTGCATCTGCTGTACCCGCTCCGGCGAGCTGGAAGCGGCGCTGCTGGATCTGCTGGACGGCTACGACAAAGGCGAGGTTTCTTTTGACCGGCTGGTTATCGAGTGTACCGGCATGGCCGACCCAGGGCCGATTTTACAGGCCTTCTTCGCCCACGAAATCATCTGCGAGCGCTATCTGCTGGACGGGGTTATCACGCTGGTGGACGCGGTGCATGCGGGTTCACAGCTGGATAAATTCGCTATTGCCCAGTCGCAGATTGGCTATGCCGACCGCATCCTGCTGACCAAAACTGATATTGCCGGTGACAGCCAGGAGTTGATTGAGCGGCTGCAGCGCATCAACGCGCGGGCGCCCGTCTATAAAGTTGTACAGGGTGAGATCGACCTGGCGCTGCTGTTTGATACCCGTGGGTTTATGCTGGAAGAAAATGTGGTGGTTGCAAAACCCCTCTTCCACCGCATAGCCCCAGCTGAAAACGCCGTCTCGTCTATTGTTGTGGAGCTGGACTACCCGGTCGCGCTGTCCGCGGTGTCTGCCGTCATGGAACAGCTGCTGAGCAGCTTTGCGGATAATTTGATGCGCTATAAAGGCATGCTGTGGATCGAAGAGCAGCCGTGCCGCCTGCTGTTCCAGGGCGTGCAGCGGCTGTACAGCGCCGACTGGGATCGCCCATGGCAGCCGGACGAAACGCCGCGCAGCGCGCTGGTGTTCATTGGTCTGCAGCTGCCCGAAGCCGAAATCCGTGAGGCCTTTGCCCGGCTACGGCCTGCCTGATACAACGGTGGGCTTTACAGCCCCACCGTCTCCTTCAGCGCTTTCAGATAGCGGCGGCTGACCGGCACGATTTGCCCGTCGCGCAGCAGCAGCTCCGCCTGATTTTTATCCTCCAGGCGGATCTCCTTCAGGTAATTCATGTTCACCAGGTACTGCCGGTGGCAGCGCAGCAGCGGCGTGCGCGTTTCCAGCGTGCGCAACGTCAGCTCGGTGAAGCTCTCCGTGCCGTCCTGACGGGTAACGTACACCCCGCCCACCCGGCTGCTGACAAAGGCCACATCCTCCAGCTGTAGCAGCCAGATCCGGCTGCTGCTGAGGCAGGGGATAAATTTCAGCGGCTGCTGGTAGTCCGGCAGCTGCGAAACGTCCTGCTGCTGATTTCCCTGCCGCAGCCTGTCCAGCGTCTTTTGCAGACGTGCCGTCTGAATGGGCTTCAGCAGGTAGTCAAAGGCGCACTGTTCAAAGGCCTGCACCGCGTACTCATCAAAGGCGGTGAGGAAAACAATGTGCGGGCGATGCTGTTCGTCGAGCATGCCGACCATCTCCAGCCCGCTGATGCGCGGCATATGAATATCCAGAAACACCACGTCGGGACGGAGCTTATGAACGGTGCCAATCGCCTCTATGGCGTTGGCGCACTCCCCGACGATCTCAATGTCGCTTTCGTCCTCCAGCAGCAAACGTAAATTCTCGAGCGCCAGCGGCTCGTCATCAACAATCAGTACTCTCAACATGCGGATCCCTCCACCGGCAGTCTTAAGGTGACGCGGGTAAACTCATCGGGTTTGCAGATTACGGTAATACCGTAATCGTCGCCAAAACGCGCGCGCAGGCGTTTATCTACCAGGCTCATGCCCAGCCCGTCGCTGATTTTTTCCGGCTGGTACAGCCCGGCGTTATCTTCCACCTCAACAACCACCAGCCCGTTTTCGCCGTAGGCGCGAATAATGATATTGCCGTTGCACAGCAGGTGCGAAGTGCCGTGTTTAATGGCATTTTCCACCAGCGGCTGCAAAGTGAATGCGGGCAGGCTGTGCTGTGACAGCGCGTCCGGCACCTGTAAATCCACCTTCAGCTGGGTCGGGAAGCGCGCCAGCTCAATTTGCAGATAGGCGTTTACGTGCTCCAGCTCGTCGGCCAGGGTGACCGTGCCGGAGGAGCGCTTAAGATTTTTGCGAAAGAACGTCGACAGGTAGTGCACCAGCTGCCCCGCTTTCTCACTGTCGTTACGGATGACCGCCATCAGCGTGTTCAGGGCGTTGAACAGGAAGTGCGGGTTCACCTGGGCATGCAGCAGCTTGATTTCCGACTGCGCCAGCAGCGCCTTTTGCTGTTCGAACTTGCCGGCAAGGATCTGGGCCGACAGCAGCTGGGCGATGCCTTCCCCCAGCGTGCGGTTGATGGAGCTGAAGAGCCGGTTACGGGCCTCGTACAATTTTATCGTGCCGATAACCCGCTTATTTTCACCGCGCAGCGGGATCACCAGCGTTGAGCCGAGCTTGCAGTTGGGGTGCAGCGAGCAGCGGTAAGGCATCTCGTTGCCGTCCGCATAGACCACCTCGTCGTGCTCGATGGCCCGCCAGGTGTAGTCAGAAGAGATGGGTTTGCCCACCAGATGGTGATCGTCACCGATGCCGGTAAAGGCCAGCAGCTTTTCGCGATCCGTGATCGCCACGGCGCCGATATCCAGCTCCTTAAGCAGCACCTGCGCCACCTTCATACTGTTCTCTTCGTTAAAGCCCCGCCGCAGGATCCCCTCCGTCGAGGCCGCCACTTTCAGCGCCGTCGCCGAGAAAGCCGAGGTGTATTTTTCAAACATGGCGCGCCTGTCCAGCAGGATGCGCATAAACATCGCGGCGCCCAGGGTGTTGGTCACCATCATCGGCGCGGCAATATTGCTGACCAGCGACAGCGCGTCCTGGAAAGGCCGGGCGATAAGCAGAATGATCGCCATCTGCACCATTTCCGCCACGAACGTGACGCCGCCTGCCACCAGCGGATTAAAAATTTTATCGGGCCGCCCGCGCTTGATGAGCACGCTGTGAACAAGGCCGCCCAGCAGCCCCTCCGCAATGGTGGAGATCATGCAGCTGAGCGCCGTCATTCCGCCCATGGAGTAACGATGAATGCCCCCGGTCAGGCCCACTAATCCACCGACCACCGGCCCACCCAGCAGGCCGCCCATTACGGCACCAATAGCGCGGGTATTGGCAATTGAATCTTCGATATGCAGGCCAAAATAGGTGCCCATAATGCAGAAGATGGAGAAGGTGATGTAGCACAGCAGCTTGTGCGGCAGACGCACGGTGACCTGCACCAGCGGAATAAACAGGCGCGTTTTGCTCATCAGCCAGGCGATAACCAGAAACACGCACATTTGCTGTAACAGCAGCAAAACTAAATTGAATTCATACATATCCGGACATCCGTTATCCAACACGCCGCTACTCTACCCTGCAACGGAAACTATTTCTTTGAATCAGCCTGAAGTTACCGAAACGCGCCGTGACCGCGAGCTAAATTCATCAGCACATCAAGCGCTTTTCAGAAAGTGTCGGCAAGCGGCTTGATCGCGACAGCGATTCAGTTAACACTGTATATATTCACAGTACATATGAGTAACCGACCATGATGTTGTACCGTCCTGATGACAATCTGTCTTCGCTGACCCTGCCCTTTTTCCTGGAACGCGTCTCTGCGGGATTTCCCAGCCCGGCGCAGGATTATATAGAAAAAGGCATCGATCTAAATGAGCTTTGCATCAGTCATCCCGCAGCGACCTATTTCGTGATGGCTACCGGCATGTCGATGATAGACGCCGGGATTTACGAAGGGTCATTGCTGGTGGTCGACAGAAGCCTGCAGGCGAGACATGGTGACATCATCATTGCGTCAGTCGGCGGCGAGTACACTGTAAAACGCCTTTGCACCCATCCTCTGCTGCAACTTATTCCCATGAACCCTAATTTCCCGCCGATTATCCTGCAGGAAGGGGGTGAGGATCTGGAAATTTTTGGCGTCGTCACGTTCAGCATTAATGGATTTAAGTGATGTTTGCCCTGGCCGACGTTAATTCATTTTACGCAAGCTGCGAAACGGTATTTCGCCCGGACCTGAAGGGACGTCCCGTTGTCGTTCTGAGCAACAACGACGGTTGCGTCATAGCGCGTAATGCTGAAGCAAAATCGCTGGGCGTCCCGATGGGGACTCCGTGGTTCAAAATGCGCAGCGAGTTTGAGCGGCATAAAATAGTGACGTTCAGCAGTAACTACGCCCTGTACGCCGATATGTCTGCCCGGGTGATGACAATTCTGGAAGAGATGTCTCCCTGCGTCGAAATTTACTCCATTGATGAAGCTTTTATCGATCTGCACGGGGTGAGCCACTGCCAGAATCTGGAAACCTTCGGACAGGAAGTCAGAGCAAAAGTCCTGCAGTGGACAGGCTTAACCGTCGGGGTGGGCATCGGGCCGACCAAAACGCTCGCCAAACTTGCCAATCACGCGGCTAAAAAATGGCCGCAGACGGGCGGCGTCGTCGACCTCTCCATCATGGCGCGACAGCGTAAATTAATGAATCTGGTCGATGTCGGCGACGTCTGGGGCATTGGTCGCCGTATCTCTAAAAAGCTTAACGACATGGGCATTAAAACGGCGCTCCAGCTTGCCGATGCGTCAGCGCCCTTCATCAGAAAGCATTTCAGCGTGGTGCTTGAACGCACGGTACGAGAGCTGCGCGGCGAGTCCTGCCTGGCGCTCGAGGAATTTGTCCCGACAAAGCAGCAAATTATCTGTTCACGTTCGTTCGGCGATCGGGTCAGCGACTATGAACAAATGCGGGAGGCCATTTGCAGCCATGCCGCCCGGGCAGCGGAGAAATTACGTGGCGAACATCAGTATTGCCGCCATATTTCCGCCTTCGTGAAAACCAGCCCCTTTGCCGTCAATGAGGCCTATTACGGCAATACCGCCGGAACAAAGCTTCAGACGCCAACCCAGGATAGCCGTGATATTGTTGCCGCGGCGACAAAGTGCCTGGATACCATCTGGCGGGAGGGGCACAGATTTCAGAAGTGCGGCGTCATGCTGGGAGATTTCTACAGCCAGGGCGTAGCGCAGCTCGGTTTATTCGACGAGTATCAGCCCCGCAGCAACAGCGAACAGCTGATGGCCGTTCTGGACGGCATCAACCACAGCGGCAAAGGCCGCATCTGGTTTGCCGGTCAGGGCATTCAGAAAAGCTGGGAAATGAAACGCCAGATGCTCTCCCCGGCTTATACCACCCGGTTTAGCGATTTGCTGCGCGCGAAACTGTAGCCCTAATAATCATTACTTATATCTTGTGCGATAATCTGTTGATGAATAGCGGAAAAAATGGCGCCTGCGCCTTCTCTTTGGCGGCCTTTTTTTGCATTATTCGTAAACGTTAACCCGCAGATAAAAGGATGCGCTATGCCTACAGTGGACCCGCAGCAGCTCGCCAGACGTATTGATACGGTGCTGGATATTCTGGTCGGCGGCGATCACGCCTCGGCGATTAACAACCTTGAGATCCTGAAGGCGGAGCTGCTGAGCATTGCCCGCGGCGAAGCGCCGCAGGACGGCGAGTTGAAAAAATCGCCGTGGGAGATTTGAGACACCTGATATTTCCTCTCCCGGCGGAGAAGAAGTCATTTATCAGAGGCTTAAAGAACCAAAAGCACCCTGCCAGTCTTTTTCAAAGGTAGCGATGGCGGCGGTGACGGCGGGCGTGGTCAGCAGCTGATCGGCGACGTCTACCGGTAAGGTGATGGACTCACAGCCCGCCAGCAGGCAGGACATGGCCTGATGCGGCGTGCGGAAGCTCGCGGCCAACACTTTGGACTGCGGCGCATGCAGCGTCAGCAGCTGCTGCAGATCCTGAACCATCTGAATGCCGTCGCCGCCCTGCGCGTCCAGGCGATTCACATACGGCGCAACGTATTCCGCACCGGCCAGCGCGGCCAGCAGCCCCTGTGCCGCACCGTAGACAGCGGTGCCAAGCGTTGGGATGCCCAGAACTTTCAGCTGTTTCATCGCCGCAAGGCCTTCGACCGTCGTCGGTACTTTCACTACGATTCCCGGTACGCGGCTGGTCAACAGCTGCGCTTCACGCACCATCTCATCCGCATTTGCCGCAATGACCTGAGCAAACAACTTGCCTTCGCCACCCAGCGCATCCTGCAACGCAGGTAATACGTCCCAGATCGGCTTGACAGCTTTGGCAACAATCGATGGGTTAGTCGTCACGCCCTGCAGGGGCAGAACGCGGGCCAGCCGCTTAACGGCAGCCACGTCGGCGGTATCTAAATACAGTTCCATAAGGTTCTCCAGATTCGTTGCAGATCTCATTGCCGTCATCATAGCTTCGCCTTCTGATTGATTCCTGATCGAAATCAATAAAACTTTCATTCGAAACCTATTTAATTTGCGAAAGAAAGTTAAGGGGCGTAATTATGCTTTTCAATATTCAGCGTTACTCGACACATGACGGCCCGGGCATCCGCACGGTCGTCTTCCTGAAAGGCTGCTCTCTCGGCTGCCGCTGGTGCCAGAACCCTGAAAGCCGCGCCCGTACGCACGACATCTTATTTGACGAACGTCTCTGCCTCGCCGGATGCGAGCTTTGCCAGCATGCCGCGCCGCAGGCGATCTCCCGCACAGATAACAAACTGGTTATCGCCCGGGGAAAAGTCACCGATGCCGACATTCTTGCTTTAAACGACTGCTGTCCGACGCAGGCGCTGACCGTGTGCGGCGAAACCCAAAGCGCAGACGCCATTATGGAAAAAGTGCTGCGCGATAAGCCGTTTTACGACCGCAGCGGCGGCGGCATTACCCTCTCGGGCGGCGAGCCGTTTATGCAGCCTGAACTGGCGCGCATGCTGCTGCAACGCAGCAAAGAAGCCGGAATCAACACCGCCGTAGAATCCTGCCTGCACGTACCGTGGAAGTATATCGAACCTTCACTCCCGCATCTGGATCTGCTGCTGGCGGATCTGAAACACGTCGATAAACAGCGCTTTAAGCAGTGGACGGACGGCAATGCCGACCGGGTGCTGGATAACTTCCGCAGGCTTGCCGCCCACGGCGTAGAAATGACCATTCGCGTGCCGCTGATCCCTGATTTTAACGCTGATGAGCGGTCCATTCGCGCCATCAGCGATTTTGCCGCCGACGAAATCGGCGCGAAGGCGATTCATTTTTTGCCCTACCACACCTTAGGTATCAACAAATACAAACTCCTGAACGTGCCCTATCTGGCAGCGCAGAAACCCCTTGATGCGCCCGACCTGCTGCAGTTTGCCGAACAGTATGCCAGCCAGAAAGGCATGACCGCCTGGATAAGAGGATAAACATCATGACCGAACTGAACCTGAACTTTCTCAGCCCGCGCGTCAAAGCGCACAAAGAAGCGCTGATCCACATCGTGAAGCCGCCGGTGTGTACCGAGCGCGCCCAGCACTACACTACTATTTATCAGCAGCATCAGGATAAGCCGCTGCCGGTTCGCCGCGCGCTGGCGCTGGCGCATCATCTGGCCGAACGCACCATCTGGATCAAACACGATGAGCTGATCGTCGGCAACCAGGCCAGCCACGTGCGAGGCGCGCCGTTCTTCCCGGAATATACCGTGGGCTGGATTGAAACAGAGATCGACGAGCTGGGCGACCGTCCGGGCGCGGGCTTCTCTATCACGGAAGAAGACAAAGCCGTGATGCATGAAATCTGCCCGTGGTGGAGGGGCCAGACGGTGCAGGATCGCTGCTACGGGATGTTTACCGACGAGCAAAAAGCGCTGCTGGCCACCGGCATTATCAAAGCCGAAGGCAACATGACCTCCGGCGACGCGCACCTGGCGGTGAATTTCCCACTGCTGCTGGAGCTGGGGCTTGATGGCCTGCGCGAAAAAGTCGCAGAACGCCGCGAACGTCTGCATCTCACCGACTGGGACGATCTGCATAAAGAGCAGTTCCTGAAGGCGATCGATATTACTTTCTGCGCCCTGAGCGACCATATCCTGCGCTTTGCGGCGCTGGCAAAAGAGATGGCGGGCAAAGAGCCCCGCCCTACCCGCCGCGACGAGCTGCTGGCAATGGCGGATAACTGCGAACACATCGCCCACCAGCCGCCGAAATCCTTCTGGCAGGCGCTACAGCTGAGCTACTTCGTACAGCTGGTGCTGCAGATTGAATCCAACGGCCACTCCGTCAGCTTTGGTCGTCTGGACCAGTACCTTTATCCCTGGTACCGCCGCGACGTTGAGCTGGAGCAAACCCTGGGCCGCGAGCAGGCTATCGAACTGCTGCAAAGCTGCTGGCTTAAGCTGCTGGAGGTAAATAAAATTCGCTCCGGCTCGCATTCCAAAGCCTCGGCGGGCAGCCCGCTGTATCAGAACGTGACCATCGGCGGCCAGACGCTGCTCAACGGGAATGCGGTCGATGCGGTCAACCCGCTCTCTTATGCCGTACTGGAATCCTGCGGCCAGCTGCGCTCTACCCAGCCAAACCTTAGCGTGCGCTATCACGCGGGAATGAGCAATGACTTCCTGGACGCCTGCGTTCAGGTCATTCGCTGCGGCTTCGGTATGCCTGCCTTTAACAACGACGAAATAGTTATCGACGAGTTCATCAGGCTCGGCGTCAGCCGCGAAGATGCCTACGATTATGCGGCGATTGGCTGCATCGAAACCGCCGTCGGCGGCAAGTGGGGCTACCGCTGCACCGGCATGAGCTTCATCAACTTTGCCCGCGTCATGCTGGCAACGCTTGAGCACGGCCGTGACGCCACCAGCGGGAAAGTTTTCCTGCCGCAGGAAAAGGCGCTGTCTGACGGCAGCTTCACCTCTTTCGACGAGGTGATGAACGCCTGGGACGAGCAGATTCGCTACTACACGCAGAAGTCCATTGAGATCGAATGCGTGGTAGATACCGTGCTGGAAGAAAACGCCCACGATATTCTGTGCTCTGCGCTGGTGGATGACTGCATCGAACGCGGTAAGAGCATCAAACAGGGCGGCGCGAAGTACGACTGGGTTTCTGGCCTGCAGGTGGGGATCGCCAACCTGGGCAACAGCCTGGCGGCGGTGCGTAAGCTGGTGTTTGAACAGGGTGTGATTGGTCAGCAGCAGCTCGCCGAAGCGCTGGCGAACGATTTTGACGGGCTTAGCGGCGAACAGCTGCGCCAGCGTCTGATCAACGGCGCGCCTAAGTATGGCAATGACGAAGACGAGGTGGATCTGCTGCTGGCGCGAGCCTACCAGACCTATATTGATGAACTGAAGCAGTATCACAATACCCGTTTTGGACGCGGGCCCATTGGCGGCACCTACTATGCGGGCACCTCGTCAATCTCCGCAAACGTCCCATTCGGCGCCGCAACTATGGCAACGCCTGACGGTCGTAAGGCGACAACTCCGCTGGCGGAAGGGGCAAGCCCGGCATCAGGTACTGACCGCCTGGGGCCGACTGCGGTAATAAGCTCCGTAGGCAAGTTGCCAACCAGCAAGATTCTGGGCGGCGTACTGCTTAATCAGAAACTTAATCCGGCCACGCTCGATAACCCGCGCGACCGTGAGAAACTGATGTTTATGCTGCGCACCTTCTTCGAAGCGCATAAAGGCTGGCACGTGCAATACAACATCGTTTCCCGCGAAACGCTGCTCGATGCCAAACAACATCCTGACAAGTATCGCGATTTAGTGGTGCGAGTAGCAGGTTATTCGGCATTCTTTACAGCCTTATCTCCGGACGCGCAGGATGATATTATAGCCCGAACTGAACACACTCTTTGATAACTTCGGCGGTGGCGAAAACCACCGCCTATAATTGGCTGACATGAATTCCAGACAACAAATCATATTACAGATGGTGATCGATCAGGGCCGCATGAGCGTGGCCGATCTCGCTAAGACAACCGGCGTTTCCGAAGTGACCATCCGTCAGGATTTGAACCTTCTGGAAAAGCGGAGCTACCTGCGTCGCGCCCACGGTTACGCTGTGCCGCTGGAAAGTGACGACGTCGAAACCCGCATGATGAACAACTTCACGCTGAAGCAGAATCTTGCCGGGTTTGCAGCATCGCTGGTTAACGACGGTGAGACGGTGTTCATTGAAAACGGCAGCAGCAATGCCCTTCTCGCCCGTACGCTGGCCGAACGCAAGCGCGTGACGCTTATCACCGTCAGCAGTTATATCGCTCATCTTCTCAAAGATACCAACTGCGAAGTAATCTTGCTGGGCGGCATTTACCAGAAGAAAAGTGAAAGCATGGTCGGCCCTCTGACCCGCCAGTTCATTCAGCAGGTTCACTTCAGTAAGGCATTTATCGGTATTGATGGATTCTTGCCAGAAACAGGCTTTACCGGCCGCGACATGATGCGTGCCGACGTGGTGAACGCCGTGCTGGAAAAAGGCAGTGAAGCAATTGTGCTGACGGACAGCAGCAAGTTTGGCGCAACCCATCCTTACACCCTCGGCCCAATGGCACGTTTCAGCCGCGTCATCACCGACGACGGCCTGAACGATACCGCCCGACAGCAGCTGCAGGACAGCGGCATCCAGATTGATATCGTCAGGCAGTTCCCTCTGAGCTAACGCGATTCCCGGATACTGTCTGTCAGGTTACAGACAGTGATCTAATCAGATTAATCCTGCCTCGCCTTTAAGAGTTTTCACCTGTATTAATTTTCTGTAACATTTAGACTAATTATTAGCGATATAACAGGAAGTAACAGCCACCCGAATTATATTTTGGGTTTATATCGCTAAGCAGTTTCACGGAAGCTCCGCTTAAGAAGCTATACTTGTAGAGAGGCTTTGTTTCCGTGGATCAATTATTCAGGAGAAAAAATGATGACCTTAAATAACAAAAAAATTGCCGCCGTCGTGCTGGCTGTAACCGTTGCGATGTCACTGAGTGCTTGTTCAAACTGGTCCAAACGTGACCGCAATACCGCGATTGGCGCGGGTGCTGGTGCGTTAGGCGGTGCGGTACTTACCGATGGCAGTACCCTGGGTACCCTGGGTGGCGCAGCGGTAGGTGGTGTTATCGGTCACCAGGTCGGTAAATAAGGCAGGATGCCAGCAAAAGCTTAATTGCTTTAACGAATTAAAAACGTTACGACTTTCAGGTCTTGCAGCAGACATAACAAAAGGCCACGGTAATTACCGTGGCCTGATAGTTTCTATCAAATAAAAGCGTTAGCCACCCGCCAGTTTTACTTTCATTCCTTTTGCTTCCAGCAATGATTTAATCAGGTCGCGTTTATCCCCCTGAATTTCAATCACTCCCTCTTTTAGCGAGCCACCGCAGCCGCATTTCTTTTTCAGCTCGGCGGCAAGGGTTGCAAGGGTTGTATCATCCGCATCGATACCGGTAATCAGGCAAACCCCTTTGCCTTTGCGCCCGCTGGTCTGACGCTGGATTCGTACAATTCCGTCCCCTTTCGGGCGCACCGCTTCCGCTTTAGGCTCGTCGATTCGTCCCGTATCCGTGGAGTAGACCAGACGGCTGTTGTTATCTTTCATGCTTATGCCCCCTGTTGCAGCGACGCGCGAATATCACGCAGGGTTTGCGCCGGATCGGCAGATTGGGTGATCGGACGCCCGATAACCATATAGTCCACGCCCGCCGTCTGCGCCTGAACCGGCGTCATAATGCGACGCTGATCGCCCGCCTCGCTGCCAACCGGACGGATGCCAGGCGTGACCAGCTTAAATGCCTGACCCAGCTCATTTTTAAAACGTACTGCTTCATGAGCCGAACAGACCACGCCGTCCAGACCGCAGTTCTGCGTCAGGCGCGCCAGGCGTTCAGCGTAATCCGCCGGGCTTGCGTTAATCCCTAAATCAGCCAGATCGCTGGCTTCCATGCTGGTCAGCACGGTGACGGCGATCAGCAGCGGAGCATCTTTGCCAAACGGAGTTAAAGCCTCACGTGCCGCGCTCATCATGCGCGCCCCGCCGCTGGCGTGGACGTTAACCATCCATACGCCAAGCTCGGCCGCTGCTGCAACCGCACGGGCGGTGGTGTTTGGAATATCGTGGAATTTTAAATCGAGGAAGACATCAAAGCCGCGCTGCTGCAGATCGCTGACGAACTGCGGCCCGAAAAGCGTGAACATCTCCTTGCCGACCTTCAGACGGCAGTCCTGCGGGTCGATACGGTCGACGAATGCCAGCGCGCTGTCGCGCTTGTCGTAGTCGAGCGCAACGACAACTGGCGAATCGGTGGCAACACGGGAGGAGGAGGATGCGGTTGAATTCATGACTTAACCTTCTGACTGTTGGGCACCAGCGCGGCGCAGGGGATAAACGGCAAGCATTCTACTCGCGCGCAGGGAAAATTTACAGTTGCCATTGCACCCTGCCAGGCGATGGCTGCTCGAGGCCGGAATAAGGGGATTTAACGATAGGCAAGTATGTTGTAACTAAAGTGCAGGCTTTTTTAAAAACGGCGCTAACCCGCCGCCGTTTTATTGTCCGTCCAGACCCCGAATGGGCTTAACGGTTGACCAGGCCCGGCATGACGGGCAGTGCCAGTACATCGTGAAGGCGGTGAAACCACACTTCTGGCAGCGATAGCGCGGTTTAGTCCTCACCTGTTCGCCCACCATATCACGTAATACGATCAAACTCTCTTTCGCACGCCCTTCTTCTGCTTCCTGGAGATGGTAATCAATCAGGCGGTGGAAGACGCGCATGGTCGGGTGGCGCTGCAGCTGCCGGTTAATATACACCTGCGCCGTATCGGCCCCCTCTTTCTGCTCCAGAATACCGGCCAGCATCAGTTCTGCTACGGCACCGGCATTCTCTTCAACGCAGCGCTTGAGGAACGCTTCCCACTCGTCAGGTTTATTGAGCTGCTGGAAACAGACCTGCAGCATATCCAGCGTTTCGCTGACCAGCTCGCTATCCTGATCGATAACGCGCTGCAAAGATTCGACGGCTTTGGCGTACTCGCCTTTGGCCATGAAAATGCGGCCCATCATGATGGAGACGCGGGCACAATTTTTGTCCGCCGCCGCGCCCTTCTTCAGCAGCGACATGGCGCGATCCAGATCGTCACTGCCCATCAGCTGCAGCGCGAGCTCGCAGTAAAAATGGGCAATTTCCGTACGCTGCTTGTCTTTGCCGAGCTTGACCAGGCGTTCGGCAACGTCAATGGCTTTCTGCCAGTCGCTGGTTGCCTGATGGATCTGCAGCAGCTGCTGCAGCGCGCTGACCCGGAAGTCAGTTTCGTCTACCAGCTGAGCAAACATGTCTTCTGCCCGGTCGTACAGCCCGGCGGCCATGTAATCACGGCCAAGCTGCTGCACGGCCAGCAGACGCTGCTCGTAGGTCAACGAGGCGCTTTCCATTAACGACTGATGGATACGGATTGCGCGGTCGACCTCACCGCGCGAACGAAAGAGGTTGCCAAGCGTAAGGTGAGCCTCCACGGTGCTGGTATCTTCTTTGAGCATATCAAGGAAGAGATCGACCGCTTTGTCCTGCTGATTAGACAGCAGGAAGTTCACCCCGGCGACGTAGTCTCGCGACAGGCGATTGGCTTCCTGCTGTTTATCTTGATGCGCACTTCTGCGTCCCATGTACCAGCCGTAAGCGGCAGCCACGGGCAACAGCAGAAACAGCAGCTCCAGCATATACGGTTATTCCTTCACTGCCGGAACGGAGGTCGCTGGCACCACTGGGTCCACGGACACCTGTTGCTCAAGGCGTTTAATTTTACGGTCGGCCCGCGCCAGCAGAATGCGCACGCGTAGCCAGAACAGGCTGCAAATCAGCCAGCCGATGATAAAACCAGCGGCAAAGAGCGTTGCCAGCAACGTGGAGACACGGTATTCGCCCTGCGCCAGCAGGTAATTAAAATTGACTACCTGATCGTTTTGCGCACCCAGGGTAACGGAAACCACAAAGATCGCCAGCAGCAGTAAAAAGATGAATAAATATTTCACATTACTTCCCGTTATGTGGTCTTGCGCGACTGTTATGCCCTAATGCTTTTCAACGGTATAAATTACCATTTCCGGGGAGCCCGGGGAATCCATTAGCGACGTCCAATTCATAAGAAATGGGGCTTAAATCAATAATCTCAAGGTTCTTCGTCCCTTTCGGCTATTTCCTGGTCTTCTTCTGCCGGTGGCGTAAGCGGCCCACACCATTTTTGAGCAAGCCAGGTAGCAAGCGTGACCAGCAGCCAGGAGATGAGCGTAGCCACCGCCAGATCCCGTGGCCAGTGCATGCCCAGCAGCAAACGGCTCCCCATTACGCCCGTAGCCCATACCAGCAGCAGGACAATGGTAAACGTGCGGCGACGCGGCCACAGCAGCCCAACGCCTAATAATGCCCAGCTTGCGGCAAACATCGTGTGGCCTGACGGAAACGCAAAACCGGTCTCTTTTTGCCAGTGCTGACGCAGCCAGCCCGGCACTTCGCTGTGGGTGGAAAGTTGGTTTTTAACCAGCTCACCGCGCTGCTTACGCTTTAAATTGTAGAACTCATCGGTCGGGACATGCTGCGTTTTTTCAAGCCAGACCACAAACGGACGCGGCTCCTGGACTTTATCTTTAATAACCGACTTAACGCCCTGACCAATAAGGATAGCCGAACCAAGGATAGCAAAAAGCATCAGCGCCGCTTTTAAGCGGAACCTGAGGCACCACAGGAACCAGCCGCAGAGCAAAACGTGCGTGATAATGCCCCAGGGCTGAGTCACGGTCTCTGTGACCCAATACATCGCTTTAAGCCAGGCGTTACCGCCATCCGGCGCCCATTGCCAGCCAGAAAACCAGACGGTTAACGGCATGATTAACAGCACTCCGGCACCGGCAGCCGTTCGTTTAGCGATAGCCCGCATTGTTGCTCCTTAACAATCAAAGTCGCCCAAGGATACCCGAAAAAGTGCACGGATGGGAAAACGGCACGTTCTGCTACAGGTAAAAATAGCAGACCACCCAGTCTATTAGGCGAAGTGTTCCGCCTTGTGGCAAAATAACGATAATCATTGCCGCCAGAAAGCTGGCAGTCGCCCACGGGCGTCAAAATAAGTACCTGGAGAATCACATGCAGCTTAAACGTGTGGCAGAAGCCAAACTGCCTACCCCATGGGGCGATTTCCTGATGGTGGGTTTTGAAGAACTGGCAACCGGGCAGGACCACGTGGCCCTGGTTTTTGGTGATATTACCGGGGATCAATCCGTACTGGCCCGCGTGCATTCAGAATGCCTGACGGGTGACGCGCTGTTTAGCCTGCGCTGCGACTGCGGTTTCCAGCTCGAAGCCGCGCTGTCGCACATTGCCGAAGAAGGCCGCGGCGTGCTGCTTTACCATCGTCAGGAAGGCAGGAATATTGGGCTGCTGAATAAAATCCGCGCCTACGCCCTGCAGGACAAAGGTTACGATACGGTCGAAGCAAACCATCAGTTAGGCTTTGCGGCAGACGAGCGGGACTTCACCCTATGCGCGGATATGTTCAAGCTGCTGGGCGTGGACGCGGTGCGTCTGCTGACCAACAACCCGAAGAAAGTCGAAATTCTGAGCGAGGCGGGTATTAATATCGTTGAGCGAGTGCCGTTAATCGTGGGGCGTAACCCGAAGAACGCGCACTATCTGGACACGAAAGCGGCGAAGATGGGGCATTTGCTTTCCGAATAATTCTCAAGAAATTGTAGGGTGGATAAGCGGCAGCGCCATCCACCAGACAACCCTGTGGCGGATGACACTTCGTTTATCCGCCCTACGCTTCAGGCGGATCTACTTTCTCACTTCAGCATATTACGTATCACATAGTGCAAAATGCCGTCGTTCTGGAAATAGGTTAACTCATTTCCGGTGTCGATTCGGCAGCGACACTCAACCACCTCTTTGCGACCGTCGGCATGAGTCAGCGTCACCGGCACCGTCGCACCTGGCTTCAGGTCGTTCAGGCCGGAGATATCAAGCGTCTCATCTCCCGTCAGGCCCAGCGTTTTGCGCGTTACGCCCTGCGGGAACTCAAGCGGCAGAATGCCCATGCCAATCAGGTTTGAACGGTGGATACGTTCGAACGATTCGGAAATCACCACCCTCACCCCCAGCAAGCGCGGGCCTTTTGCCGCCCAGTCGCGGCTTGAGCCGGATCCGTACTCTTTACCGGCGATGACCGCCAGCGGAATGCCTTTGGCCTGATAGCGCATTGCCGCATCGTAGATGGACATCAGCTCATCGCCGGGCAGCAGGCGCGTCATGCCGCCTTCAACGCCGGGAACCATTTCATTGCGGATACGGATGTTGGCAAAGGTGCCGCGCATCATCACCTCGTGGTTACCGCGGCGCGATCCGTAGGAGTTGAAGTCTTTGCGCTCCACGCCGTGATTTTGCAGATAGCGTCCCGCCGGGCTGTCTGGCTTGATACTCCCCGCAGGGGAGATGTGGTCCGTAGTGACCGAATCCCCCAACATGGCCAGCACGCGGGCACCGTGGATATCCTCAACGGGTTTCGGCTCGGCCTCCATGTCATCGAAGAATGGTGACAAGCGTATATAGGTAGAATCGCTCTGCCAGCCGTAGGTGTCGGACCGGTCAACCTGAATATTGCGCCACTCCGGCGTGCCTTCGAAGACCTCAGCATATTCTTTGTTGAACATTTCAGTGGATACCTGGGCTACCGCGCGGGCGATCTCCTGGCTGCTCGGCCAGATATCTTTCAGATAAACCGGGTCGCCTTTGCGGTCGTGACCCAGCGGGTCGGTCATCAGGTTAACGTTCATGTTCCCGGCCAGCGCGTAGGCAACCACCAGCGGCGGCGACGCCAGCCAGTTCGTTTTCACCAGCGGATGGATACGGCCTTCAAAGTTACGGTTACCGGAAAGCACCGCACCGACGGTGAGATCGCCTTTTTTGATCGCCTGCTCAATAGGATCCGGCAGCGGCCCGGAGTTACCGATGCAGGTTGTGCAACCGTAGCCCACAAGGTTGAAGCCAAGATCGTCCAGATACGGCGTCAGTCTGGCCTTCGCCAGGTAATCAGAAACAACTTTGGAGCCCGGAGCCAGTGAGGCCTTGACCCACGGCTGTCGTTTCAGGCCCAGCGTCAGGGCCTTCTTCGCCAGCAGCCCCGCTGCCATCAGCACGCTCGGGTTAGAGGTGTTGGTACAGGAGGTGATGGCGGCGATAACAACGGCTCCGTCAGGAAGCTGATATTGGTGCCCGCCCATCGTGTAGTTAACCGGAGCACGGTCTTTTTGCGATGAATTGACTTCAAGTTCGTTGCTGGCGCTAAAGGCTTTGGGTACATCACCCAGCGCAACACGATCCTGCGGGCGTTTTGGC
Source organism: Dryocola clanedunensis (assembly GCF_038405435.1). GTDB lineage: Bacteria > Pseudomonadota > Gammaproteobacteria > Enterobacterales > Enterobacteriaceae > Dryocola > Dryocola clanedunensis_A. The sequence goes on from NZ_JBBYHZ010000002.1 coordinate 692,375, forward strand.
CCGGCAAGGCTCGCCTCAACTTCGTTCATATCCAGCGACAGCGTGCTGGTAAAGACGGGTTCATCGCCGGTATTGCGCCACATACCCTGTGCTTTAGCGTAGGCCTCAACCAGCGCAATCTGATCTTCCGTGCGGCCGCTCAGGCGCATGTAGTCCAGCGTGACGCCGTCAATCGGGAAGAAGCCACAGGTTGCGCCGTATTCAGGGGCCATATTGGCAATGGTGGCGCGATCCGCCAGCGGCAGCGAGTCCAGCCCGTCACCGTAAAATTCAACAAATTTGCCCACCACGCCGTGCTTGCGCAGCATCTGCGTGACGGTCAGCACCAGGTCGGTGGCGGTAATACCTTCGCCAAGTTTACCGTCGAGTTTAAAGCCTACAACGTCGGGGATCAGCATTGATACCGGCTGGCCGAGCATGGCCGCTTCCGCCTCGATGCCCCCCACTCCCCAGCCCAGAACGCCGAGGCCGTTGATCATCGTGGTGTGGGAGTCTGTGCCGACCAGCGTGTCGGGATAGGCCACGAGCTCATCGCCCTGCATTTCGCTCCAGACAGCTTTCCCGAGATACTCAAGGTTTACCTGGTGACAAATGCCGGTGCCCGGTGGCACAACGCTGAAACGGCTGAAAGCCTGCTGGCCCCAGCGCAGGAAGACATAACGCTCGTGGTTACGCTCCATCTCCAGGCGCACGTTTTCTTCGAAGGCATCATCATCGCCGAAGTGGTCAACGGTAACGGAGTGGTCAATGACCAGGTCGACGGGGGAAAGTGGGTTTACTTTGGCGGTGTCGCCGCCGAGACGTTTGACGGCTTCACGCATCGCGGCCAGATCGACGACTGCGGGAACGCCGGTAAAATCCTGCATTAATACGCGCGCCGGGCGGTAGGCAATTTCACGGTCGGCGTGGGCATTTTTCAGCCAGCCCGCCAGCGCATGAATATCCTCTCGGGTCACCGAATCTTCATCCTGCCAGCGCAGCAGGTTTTCGAGCAGAACTTTTAGCGACTTGGGTAGACGGGTGATATCCCCAAGTTCCTTTGATGCCAGCGGCAGGCTGTAGTAGTGATAGGTTTTATCCAGCGCCTGTAGCGTATCCTTACTGGCTTCTCGTAGGGTTGACGACATAGCTCCTCCTTAACGATGTCCTGAGTGAATTCAGGGTCACTATTAAAGATAACACAAACATGTCGTAACGTTTTGATAACAACCCAAAATGATAAATGGCCCATTCTGGCGGCTGCGGAGACGAAAACGCCCGGGCATGCAGCCAGGGCGTTTGAATTAGTTAGCCAGCGTGGCGATCAGCTGCGCCCAGAACAACACCGAAACGGTGAACGCGCCAACCCATGACCAGTATTTAAGACTTCCGAAGTTAATCATAAGCATTACTCTTTTTATATACGCTATGCACATTGACTGACTAATTAAGCAGTCGCGAAGAATATTGCCGTGTGTAGTTATTAATAAGTACGCCAGTTTGCTGCCGCTAATATAAAAAGTGTGATTGACAGCAAGTTAATTGAACGTAAATAAAATGAGTAATTATTGTTTTTTGTGATCGTCAGCAGCAAAAAGGTCGATAAACTCCTGCTGCTGCTTTGACAGCTTCCAGCGCTCGGGGGACACGTTTTTGGCGTTTTTTCCTCCCTTCAGCGTCTGAAGGGTCTTGTCATCCTGTTGACACACAGGATCGGGCTGCTGGACTTGTCCGTGAGTCACCATTTTCAGCTCCAGTAATGCCAGGCCACCAGCGCGACCACCAGCCAGAACAGGCCTGAAACCAGAAAGACCGCAAGCCATGCTTTGCGTTTAAGCTCGGGATCCCTTTGCGGTTGTTCACGTCCTGCAGGCATTGCTAACCTCATACAATCGACACCACTTATCAGAAATTCATTAACAATCGGTATAAACAATCGGCTGTTGGGATTAATCCTAAAGAAACTCTAGCTCAAAAGCCAGCGGTTTTGCGCGCTGTTTTCAGGAAAAGATTTAATCTTTTGACATGAAATAAGTTATTGAACTCTAAGATTTGCGCTGCGGTTAATTATTAACTACGCCTGTCGCATATTAGAGACATATTAACCATTTTAAATGAAAGGGTATTAAGGGGGGATTTAAATTCGGATGAGTTTAATTCGTATTTCCCAGTGGAAAATAGAACGGTACCCTCTTTCGTATAAGAAGGTACCGTGCGTCATTATTTGGCGGGTAATTTAATATCTTTAAACATCGCTTCAATATCTTCATTGGAGCGTAGCGCAACGGCAGTGTCCACTACGTCTCGCGTCAGGTGCGGCGCAAAGCGCTGAATAAAATCATACATATAGCTGCGCAGGAAGGTGCTGCGGCGGAAGCCTATTTTGGTGGTGCTGTGGCTGAATACGCCCTGCGCTTCAATCCTTACCAGATCCGGGTCGGAGACCGGATCTACCGCCATGCTGGCGATGACCCCGACGCCAAGGCCAAGGCGGACGTAGGTTTTAATCACGTCCGCGTCGGTCGCCGTAAAGACGATGCGTGGCGTTAAGCCTGCGCGATTAAACGCGGTGTCCAGCTCCGATCGCCCCGTAAAGCCGAAGGTATAAGTAACCAGCGGGTACTGCGCGAGCTCTTCAATGGTTACGGACTCTTTGGATGCCAGCGGATGATCCGGCGTCACGACAATAGAACGGTTCCAGTGGTAGCAAGGCAGCATCACCAGGTCGTCATAAAGATGCAGCGCTTCGGTCGCGATGGCAAAGTCCGCGTTGCCCTTAGAAACGGCCTCAGCAATCTGCGTAGGCGAGCCCTGATGCATATGCAGGGAAACCCGCGGGTAACGCTCAATAAAACCTTTAATTACGCCGGGCAGAGCATAACGAGCCTGTGTGTGGGTAGTTGCCACGTAAAGGGAGCCTTTATCCGGCCACGTGTGCTCACCGGCAACGGATTTAATGGCGTCCACCTTTGAAAGCACCTCACGGGCAATACGAATGATCTCCTGCCCTGCGGGGGTGACCTGGGTGAGATGCTTGCCGCTACGGGCAAAAATCTGTATCCCCAGCTCATCTTCCAGCATGCGTACCTGCTTGCTGATGCCCGGTTGAGAGGTATATAGCCCTTCCGCCGTCGACGAGACGTTAAGATTGTGGTTGACCACCTCAACGATATAACGAAGCTGCTGTAGTTTCATGACTTACCATCCAGGTCAAAACGCCCCGTCGCAGGCGATGCGGGGAGTAAGACGATATGAAAGTGACAAGATGCGATGGGATCACTATATCAGTTATATCTTCTCTGTATAGATGTTAAGAAAAAATAATAAAGAGGTTATATAAGGGGATATAAAAAAACCGGAGCCAGGCTCCGGTTTTTCATTTCACAGGAAAATTACTTCTTCCCTTCAACCCATTTCCCGTCGACGAAGAAGGCGGACCAGCCGGTGGCCTTACCGTCTTTCTCGGAGGAAACGTACTGCTGTTTGGTCTTGCGGCTAAAGCGTACCACCGACTTGTTACCGTCCGCGTCCTGCTGCGGGGCGTCGGCCAGATAGCGCAGCTTCTCCGGCAGACGGTCACGGAAGCGGTACAGCTCTTCCACTAACGGCGCGCGGGTTTCACGCGATTTAGGGAAGGTGTTAGCCGCCAGGAACACGCCGGCCGCGCCGTCACGCAGAACAAAGTAGGCGTCTGATTTCTCGCACGGCAGCTCCGGCAGTGGAACCGGATCTTCCTTCGGAGGTGCCACTTCGCCGTTGCGCAGAATCTTACGGGTGTTCTTACAGTCGTCGTTGGTGCAGGCCATGTATTTACCGAAGCGCCCCATTTTCAGGTGCATTTCAGAACCACATTTTTCGCATTCAACGATAGGGCCGTCATAACCTTTGATACGGAACTCGCCCTCTTCGATTTCGTAGCCGTCGCAGGTTGGGTTATTACCACAAACGTGCAGCTTGCGCTTCGGATCGATGAGGTAGCTGTCCATCGCGGTACCGCATTTAGCACAGCGACGCTTAGCGCGCAGGGCGTTAGTTTCCGCGTCGTCGCCCTCAAGGACGTTGAGCACTTCGTTTTCCGGCACCAGGTTAATGGTGGTCTTGCAACGCTCTTTCGGCGGCAGCGCGTAGCCGGAACAGCCCAGGAACACGCCGGTGCTGGCGGTACGGATACCCATCTGACGGCCACAGGTCGGGCAGTCGATGCTGGTGAGCACCATCTGGTTCGGGCGCATCCCGCCCTCTTCCGGCTCCTGCGCCGCTTTTTCAAGCTGGCCGCTGAAATCGGTAAAGAACTCGTCCAGCACCCCTTTCCACTCGGCCTGATTGTTGGCCACCTGGTCGAGGTTGTTTTCCATCTGCGCGGTGAAGTCGTAGTTCATCAGCTCGCGGAAGTTCTCTTCCAGACGATCGGTGACGATCTCGCCCATTTTTTCCGCATAGAAACGACGGTTTTCCACACGCACATAGCCACGATCCTGGATAGTGGAAATGATAGACGCATAGGTGGAAGGACGACCGATACCGCGTTTTTCCAGCTCTTTCACCAGCGACGCTTCGCTAAAACGAGCGGGCGGCTTGGTAAAGTGCTGGCCCGGCAGCAGTTCAACCAGCGACATCGCGTCACCCTTGTTCACCGCAGGCAGCGTTTTGTCTTCGTCGCCTTTGCGCAGCGCAGGCATCACTTTCGTCCAGCCGTCGAAGCGCAGGATACGGCCACGCGCTTTCAGGCGGTAGTCACCGGCGGCAACGGTTAAGGTCGTGGAGTCGTACTGCGCAGGCGTCATCTGACAGGCCACGAACTGGCGCCAGATCAGCTGATAAAGCTTCTGCGCGTCCGCTTCCATATCCTTCAGGGATTCAGAAACTACGCCGACGTCAGAAGGACGAATCGCTTCGTGCGCTTCCTGAGAATTCTCTTTATTGGAGTACTGAAGCGGTGACTCTGGCAGGTATTTCTTGCCAAAGTTCTCGCCGATGTACTCACGCACCATGTTCACCGCGTCCTGGCTCAGGTTCGTGGAGTCGGTACGCATGTAGGTGATGTGGCCCGCTTCATACAGGCGCTGCGCCATCATCATGGTTTTCTTGACGCCAAAACCAAGACGGGTGCTTGCCGCCTGCTGCAGCGTGGAGGTGATAAACGGCGCGCCAGGCTTGCTGCTGGTCGGCTTATCTTCACGCTCAAGTACGCTGTAGCTCGCTTTTTCAAGCTCGCTGACCGCCGCCATGGTCTGTTCACGATTGACCGGACGGAAGGGTTTATCTTTGTGGTGGCTGACCTGAACCGGCAAGTTGTCGCCCTTAGGCGTTGCCAGATTGGCATCAATTTCCCAGAACTCTTCCGGCACGAACGCTTTGATTTCGCGCTCACGCTCCACGACCAGACGCACCGCAACGGACTGCACACGGCCTGCGGACAGGCCACGGGCAATTTTCTTCCACAGCAGCGGAGAAACCATGTAGCCCACGACGCGGTCCATAAAGCGGCGCGCCTGCTGAGCGTTAACACGGTCAATATTCAGTTCGCCCGGCTTTTCGAAGGCCTGCTGGATAGCATTTTTGGTGATTTCGTTAAACACCACGCGGCTATAGCGCGATTCATCGCCCCCGATCACTTCCCGCAGGTGCCATGCAATGGCCTCCCCTTCGCGGTCAAGGTCGGTTGCGAGATAGATATGGTCGGCTTTCTCAGCAAGGGATTTCAGTTCTGAAACCACCTTTTCTTTGCCCGGCAGCACTTCATACTGGGCTTCCCAGCTGTGCCACGGGTCGACACCCATACGGTTTACGAGCGCGCCGCGTTCATCCTTTTTGACCTTTTTGGTCGTTTTGGTGGAGGCAGAGTCAGCGCTCTTCTTGGTGGTTGATCCACTGGTCGGCAAATCACGGATATGACCTACGCTGGACTTAACCACGTAGTCATTACCGAGATATTTGTTGATCGTTTTGGCTTTTGCCGGGGACTCAACGATGACGAGAGCTTTACCCATATTCACCTTTACCTAATTTAATTCATCCAGAATACGTCGCACGCTGCCTCAATCTCTCACAATCAGCGTGCCTTTTTTTATATTGCGGCAGCCTCAGGGGAGATCAACTCTTTTTTCAAGCACCCAGTCTGAAAGCTGACGTAGCGCAGGTGATTGAGATAACGGCTCTTTCGTACAGGTGACATAGCACGACGGAAGTTTGGTTGAATGTCAAGCAAATCCTTTGCCAGATTTGCGAAAGCGTCACACTCTACCTGATAAAATCCGATACGCAACTTTATTAGCATGCAAAACCGTTTCTCGCCAGCATGGTCAACTTTTTTGCAGGCCCACACTTTACAGGGAGATATTGCCCAACGCCGCCAAGTGGACGTAAACTAGCGCCAGTTTTCTGGAGGAGACAACATGCAATCTACAACTCAGCCTATTGACCGTGAGACGCTTCTTGCCGAGGCCAACAAGATCATCCGTGAACATGAAGATTTCATGCACGGCATGCATGCTACTGGCGTTGAGCAAAAAAACGGCGTGCTGGTATTTAGCGGCGAATACTTCCTTGATGAACAAGGCTTACCGACCGGAAAAAGCACCGCGGTATTCAATATGTTCAAACACCTGGCCCACCTGCTTTCTGAAAAATACCATCTGCAGGACTGAAGCCGCCTGAAGTAAAAAGCGAGGCTATCAGCCTCGCTCTTAATCCTTCCTTTACAATAGCGGCTTTTCACCGCGCTGCCACCAGCGAAGCAACAAACGATCCAGACTGTTTGCCGCGCTCCCCGTGAAGCGATCCATCATTTTCTTGCGCTGGGCATAACGCACGCCGATAACATCATGGTTTGCCATCAGGCTGATAAGCAAATCGTCGCTGGTGCTGACGTCGTCCACTAAGCCCTTCTCTTTTGCCTGCATGCCGTACCAGTGCTCACCGGTAGCGACAGCTTCAATATCCAGGCTCGGGCGCATTTCGTGTACGAAAGACTTAAAAAGAAGGTGCGTTTCGTTCAGGTCTTCCCGGAACTTTTCGCGTCCCTGCTCGGTGTTTTCACCCAGCAGCGTCAGGGTACGTTTGTACTGCCCCGCGGTATGTAACTCGATGTCGATATCGTTACGCTTTAACAGACGGTGGAAGTTAGGCACCTGCGCCACGACGCCGATGGAGCCAATAATAGAAAACGGTGCGGCAACAATGCGATCCGCCACGCAGGCCATCATGTAGCCGCCGCTGGCGGCGACTTTATCTACCGCCACGGTCAGGCGAACTTTATGATCGCGCAGACGCTGCAGCTGAGATGCCGCAAGGCCATAACCGTGCACCACGCCGCCCGGGCTTTCCAGACGCAGCAGCACCTCATCTTCCGGTTTGACAACGGCCAGCACGGCGGTGACCTCTTCCCGCAGAGAAGTGACCTCGTGGGCATCCATACTGCCTTTAAAATCCAGCACATAGAGCGTTGGTTTGTCAGAACTGACCGTTTCACCGCGTTTAGCCCGCGCTTTGGCTTGTTTAGCCTCAAGTTTATGCTTTTTCTTCTGGCCCTTATGCCATTGTTTCTGCTGATGGTTATCCAGACGGGCCACCTGCATTTCTTCACGCATCTCCTGATACTGTTCGCTCAGGTTGGTTAGCCGCAGCTCACCACGCTGGTGCTTTTTACGCACCGCGGCATTCACGATAATGAGAACAACAGCCGCGATCGCGACGACAACAGTGACAATTTTGGCCAGAAACAGTCCATAATTCGCAATTAAATCCACGCATTCCGCCTTTATTTCAGAGCATTAATCATCCGTGGAGTTTACCTGAGGGGGCAATCCACGTCTCCAGGCAACTTTATACGCTGCGAGATGCCTTCCTGAATCGAAAAATTGCCGTGAAACTTTTGCAAAATGTTAATCAACGGTAATGTCTCCTGATGGCTGATTGAAATACCCCCTCCTTTCAGGCATAAAGCCCTGTGAGTAAGACACCTTCAGAAATAAGACGTGAGCGTCTGACTGCATCACGCGAGGAGTGAATTTTGCATTACCAACCGAAAATCGACCTGCTACAAAACCGCATTATTCTGGTCACGGGCGCAAGCGACGGCATTGGCCGTGAAGCCGCCCTGACCTACGCACGTTACGGCGCGAGCGTGATCCTGCTCGGGCGTAACGAAGACAAACTTCGCGCTGTGGCGCAGGAATTACATCATTTAAACGGCGACACGCCGCACTGGTTCACCCTGGATCTGCTGACCGCCACGCCGCAGGATTGCGAGCAGCTGGCGCAGAAGCTGGCTGGTCTGGTGCCGCGCCTTGATGGCGTGCTGCACAATGCGGGAATGCTTGGCGACGTGGTGCCGATGGACCAGCAGGATCCGCAGACCTGGCAAAATGTCATGCAGGTCAACGTTAACGCCACCTTTTTCCTTACCCAGGCGCTGCTTCCTCTGCTGCTGAGGTCCGATGCGGGATCGCTGGTGTTCACCACTTCAAGCGTGGGCCGCCAGGGTAGCGCCGGATGGGGAGCCTACGCCGCGTCCAAATTTGCCACCGAAGGCATGATGCAGGTGCTGGCAGAAGAATATAAGCAGCAGAATCTTCGCGTGAACTGTATTAACCCCGGCGGCACCCGCACCACAATGCGCGCCAACGCCTTCCCGACGGAAGATCCGCAGAAGCTGAAAACGCCGCGTGATTTAATGCCGCTGTATTTATGGCTGATGGGCGACGACAGCCGTCGCAAAACCGGCATGAGCTTCGATGCGCAGCCTAACCGTAAACCAGGAATTTCCGAATGAGTGACGATCGTTACCAGCAGCGCGCCCAGCGACAGAAAGAGAAAGTTGATGCCCGCATTGAATCAGCCCAGGAAGAGCGTGGGATCCTGATTGTCTTCACCGGCAACGGCAAAGGCAAAACCACGGCGGCGTTTGGCACGGCGACACGCGCAGTGGGCCACGGAAAAAAAGTCGGCGTCATCCAGTTTATTAAAGGCCAGTGGCCAAACGGCGAGCGTAACCTGCTGGAGCCGCACGGCGTGGAATTCCAGGTCATGGCCACCGGCTTCACCTGGGAGACGCAGAACCGGGAGACGGATACCGAGGCCTGCCTGGCAGTCTGGCAGCACGCAAAGCGTATGCTGGCGGACAGCTCGCTGGATATGGTGATCCTCGATGAGATCACCTATATGGTGGCCTACGATTACCTGCCGCTTGCGGAAGTGATGGAGGCGCTGCAGCAGCGTCCGGCAAACCAGACGGTCATTGTTACCGGCCGCGGCTGCCACAGGGATATCCTCGAGATTGCCGATACGGTCAGCGAGCTGCGCCCGGTGAAGCACGCGTTTGATATCGGCGTGAAAGCGCAGATTGGGATCGATTACTGATTCTGGGTGATGACGCTATCGCTTATCCCCTGCATAACCAAACGCAGGACGGTTAAGCGAAGCGTCATCCAACAAGTTACATCACCCGTAGCAGCCTACTGCTTAACCTCGCAGTGGCTGACCATACGCCAGTGCCCCTGCAGAACATGAATTTCCCCCTCAACATTCACCACGTCACGGCTGCGAATATCGCCGCTTGAGGCACCCACTCTTATTTCAAATTCGCCGGGCTCCACCACGCGCTGTCCGTCACGTCGGGTAAAGTTGAGCATATCCGTCGGCACATTGAACGTCAGCTCTGCGCTTTCTCCGGCCTGTAAATATACGCGCTGGAAAGCCTTAAGCTCCTGCACCGGACGCACCATTGAGGCGACTTTGTCGTGAACGTAGAGCTGGACGACTTCGCTCGCCGCTTCGCGGCCACAGTTCGTTACCGTGACGCCTGCGATTATTTCACCGCCCTGATTTTCGACCTTTTTACCGGCAAGCTTCAGCGGACCGTAGCTGAAGTCCGTCCATGTTTTCCCGTAACCAAACGGATAGCGCGAGCCAAAGTGGAAGGCGAACGGCGTGCCGCCGCTTTTCAGCTTGTGGTTATAGTAGTAAGGCATGGCCCCGGCGCTTTTCGGGACGGAAACCACCAGCCTGCCTCCCGGCTCGGCCTGCCCCGTTAGCACGTCCGCAATCGCATAGCCTCCTTCCTGCCCCGGCGCCCACGCCATCAGCAGCGCCGCCACGTTATCTTCCTGGCCACCCAGGTTATAAGGACGCCCACCCGTCATTACCACCACCACTGGTTTACCCGTTGCCACCAGCTCATCCAGCAGCTGCTGTTGAACGCCGGGCAGCGTCAGGCTGTCGGTATCCGAACCTTCCCCCACGGTGCCGCTCTGGAACAGCCCGGCCAAATCGCCGACGCATAGCACGACAACATCACTCTGTTGCGCGGTACGCACCGCTTCCGGAATAAGGCTGAGATCCTGCGAGACCGGGGAGCTTTGCATGGGCTTACCGCCGCTGTCGCCGGGGAAGACCGGCGCACCAGCCATGCGTTTTTCTATAATATGGCAGCCTTTGGCATAGCGAACATTTTCGCTGCCAAGCCGCTCACGCAGCGCGGCCAGCGGGGTTATCACCTGCGACGTCTGCTCCAGCATATCGCTGATGATCAGGTGCACCGGGAAGCTGTAGCCGCTCAGCAGCGCCAGCGGGTCGTCCGCGGTAGGCCCAATGACCGCGACTTCAGGTGTGCCTTTTAGCGGCAACGTGCCGTCATTTTCCAGCAGGGTGATGGAGCGGGTGGCAACCTCGCGGGCAAGCTGTTTTGCCGAGTCGCTCTGCAGCGCAACCCGGTTTTCATCGGCATAAGGATGCTCAAACAGGCCCAGGCGGAATTTTTCCTTGAGCACGCGAGCAACAATTTCATCAACTTTTGCCATAGTAATCAGCCCGCGTTCAACGGCCCCGGCCAGATGGCGCGCGCAGTCATCTTTGGGCAGCTCTACGTCCAGACCGGCGTTAAATGCCAGCGCCGCCGACTCTGCCGGATCGTGAGAGATACCGTGGTGCTGATGCAGGAGGCTGACACCGCCATAGTCCGCCACCACCAGCCCGTCGAAGCCCCACTGCTCGCGCAGGATTGTGGTGAGCAGGAACTCATCAGAGTGCCCGGGCTGGTTATCGATATCGTGATAGGCAGGCATCACGGAGCCTGCGTTCGCAAGCTTCACCGCCATCTCAAAGGGCAGCAGGAAAGTGTCGTTCAGCTCGCAGAATCCGAGATGAACCGGGGCATGGTTGCGCGCGCCTTCGCTAAAAGAGTGGCCGACATAGTGCTTAAGCGTCGCCAGCAGGTCACGTTTTTTGCCCTGTAAGCCTTTCACATAGCTGGTTGCCATCATGCCGACCAGCCACGGATCCTCGCCAAAGGTCTCCTCCGTGCGGCCCCAGCGCACATCCCTCGAGACGTCCAGCACCGGTGCCAGCCCCTGATGGCAGCCCGTTGACCGGGCCTCTTTGCCTATCGCCTCAGCGGCACGTTCGATAAGTTCCGGATCCCAGGTTGAGCCATAATTCAGCGGCGAAGGAAACAGCGTGGCATCTTTGCACAGCAGCCCGACCAGGCACTCTTCATGGAACAGCGCCGGGATCCCCAGCCGCGTATCTTCTACCAGCGTTTTTTGCAGGCGATTAGCTGCCCTGACGCCCTCTTGCGCATCGACAATATGCGTACCCAGCGGCCTCGTGATTTGGCCGATGCCGAGCTTCATGCGTTCGGCGAGGCCGGTCTGCTCCGTAACGCCAGCAAACTCATCGCTCAGATCGGTTCTTTCCCGGTGATTGCCATCACTCGACAGAATCAGCCACCAGGCGTGCATCTGTGCAAACTTTTCTTCCGGCGTCATGCGTGAGAGTAAATCAGCAACGCGCTCGTTAACCGGGCGGCGGGCATCCTTATAGATAGCAGACATTATTTTCCCCTTAGAGGCTCATCGGATTTTGGCTCGTTAATTTCTCCGTCGTTATTAATGATTTTGCGGATGAACCTCGCCCGCGGCAATTGCCGAAACAGACTGCGCGTTTACGATATTTGGTTTTCTCGGCCGAATGTGATGAGTCTCAAAAACAGCATGAAAATATCTGCAACCGGTTACCTAAAATGCTTCGCGGTGTGCATCTGCGTCACAATTGATAAGAAACATAATTTATAAGTTAAAAATCTCAATACCCGCCCCGACATTCACCGATTACCTTCTTTGGCGTACCCTGGACTATTAAAATAGGTAAAAACCATGTCGACAATAACGGGAAGAATTAGCAGTAAAGAAAAACTAGGCTTCGGGCTGGGTGATGCAGCCAGCCATATCGTGTTTGATTCTTCGGTGGCTATTCTGGCCTATTTCTACACGAACATTTACGGCCTGCCTCCTGCCGTTATGGGCACGCTTTTCCTGGTGGTTCGGGTGCTGGATGCAATAACGGACCCGATTATGGGCGCGATTGCCGATCAGACTAAAAGCCGCTGGGGAAGATTCCGTCCCTGGCTGCTGATAATCTGCGTTCCATTTGCCGTAAGCTGCGTTCTGGTTTATTCCACGCCCGACTTCGATCAAACCGGAAAAATCATCTACGCCGTTCTTGCCTATATCTTTATGACGCTGATGTACACGGCAATCAATATCCCCTATTGCTCGCTGGGCGCCGCCATTACGGCGGATCCGCAGGAAAATTTATCGCTGCAGTCCTGGCGTTTTGCCATTGCGCCAATAGGCGGCGCGATGGGTACCGCTCTCATCCTGCCGCTGGCCGACTTTATTGCGCCGGGTGACCGGGCCAGCGGCATGCAGTGGGCAATGGGGATTTTCGGCGTGATTGGCTGCCTGATGTTCCTGGTCTGTTTTGCAACGACCCGTGAGCGCATTACGCCGGTTAAAGAAGAAAACCTTAATATTTATCGCGACGTCCGCATTCTGATGCAAAACGACCAGTGGCGTATATTGTCAGTTTATAATCTGGCGATGCTGTGCGGCGTTGTGGTTCGCGGCAGCCTGCTGGTTTACTTCGTACAATATATTCTTAACCAGGGCAGCAATATTATTTCGCTCTTCATGCTTGCAACTACCGTTGCGGCAGTTATAGGCAGTTTATCCGCGAAATGGGTTGGCGCATGGATGTGTAAAATCCGCGCTTCGGTGTGGGTTAATATTCTCAGCGCGCTGGTCGGCCTGCTGTTCCTGGTATTACCAACGAACTACTGGGTTCCGGCGTTTATCGTGCATATTATCCTTAATATACTTCAGGGTATTAACGCTCCGCTCCAGTGGTCGATGATCACCGATGCGAATAACTACGGCGAATGGAAAACCCAGCGGCGGATCACCGGCATGAACGTCGCGGCGAATATATTCATTATTAAACTCGGCGTGGCTATCGGCGGCGCGTTAACGGGCTGGGGGCTGGCGTTTTATGGCTATCAGGCTGGCGTAGAGCAGCAGTCAGCGGAAGCGGTACGCGGCGTATTAATTTTATTCACCGTTTTACCTGCCGTGTTTTATCTGATTACCGCCTTCTCTATTCGTTACTATCGTTTAACCGAAGCGAGAATGAACGATATAGTCAGCGATCTGAGCGAAGGGAAATTCCAGGTTCAGGCGGAGTTAACAAAAGCGGTGCCACAGTCACACTAGAAATAATTAAGGCGGGTGTTTCATCACCCGCCTTAGGGTTTACTTATTAATTTCTGCCAGACTGAGCCAGGTTTGCACTACGGTGTCAGGGTTCAGAGAGAGGCTGTCGATGCCCTCTTCCATCAGCCAGGCGGCAAAGTCTTCGTGATCCGACGGACCCTGCCCGCAGATACCCACGTATTTTCCCTGCTTCTTCGCGGCTTTAATGGCCATCGACAGCAGCGCTTTCACCGCGTCGTTACGCTCATCAAACAGTTCAGACACCACGCCGGAGTCGCGGTCCAGGCCCAGCGCCAGCTGCGTCATGTCGTTGGAGCCGATAGAGAAACCATCGAAGTACTGCAGGAACTCATCCGCCAGCAGGGCGTTGGACGGGATCTCACACATCATGATGATTTTCAGCCCGTTCTCGCCGCGCTTCAGGCCCTGACGCTCCAGCTCTTCCACCACGGCTTTCGCCTGGGCGACGGTACGCACAAACGGCACCATCACTTCGACGTTGGTCAGCCCCATGTCGTTGCGCACGCGCTTCATGGCGGCGCACTCCAGGGCGAAGCAGTCACGGAAGCTGTCCGCCACGTAGCGGCCCGCACCGCGGAAGCCGAGCATCGGGTTCTCTTCTTCCGGCTCGTAGCGCTCGCCGCCGACCAGGTTGGCGTATTCGTTAGATTTAAAGTCCGACAGGCGAACGATGACGCGCTTCGGCCAGAACGCTGCGCCCAGCGTCGCGATCCCTTCGGTCAGACGTCCAACGTAGAACTCAACGGGATCGTCATAGCCTTTCATCATTTCGCGGATTTCGTTCTGCAGCCCAGGCTCCTGCTGGTCAAACTCCAGCAATGCACGAGGGTGTACGCCAATCATGCGGTTAATGATGAATTCCAGACGCGCCAGGCCCACGCCCTCGTTGGGCAGGCAGGCGAAGTCGAAGGCGCGATCGGGGTTGCCGACGTTCATCATGATTTTCAGCGGCAGGTCCGGCATGGTATCTACCGTTGAGCTCTTCACGCTGAAGTCCAGCAGATCCTGATAGACATAGCCGGTGTCACCTTCCGCGCAGGAGACGGTCACGTTCTGGTCGTCCTTCATGCGCTCCATAGCGTCACCGCAGCCAACCACGGCCGGAATGCCCAGTTCACGGGCGATGATCGCCGCATGGCAGGTTCGCCCGCCGCGGTTGGTCACGATAGCGGACGCCTTTTTCATGATCGGCTCCCAGTCCGGGTCGGTCATGTCGGTCACCAGCACGTCGCCGGGCTGGATAAGGTGCATTTCGCTGATATTGTGAATGACCTTCACCGGACCCGCACCGATGCGGTGGCCGATGGCACGGCCTTCCGCGACGATTTTGCCCTGGGAATGCAGCTGATAGCGTTCCATAACCTGCCCCTGAGAACGCACGGTTTCCGGGCGGGCCTGGACGATAAACAGCTTGCCGGTGTGGCCGTCTTTCGCCCATTCGATATCCATTGGGCGACCGTAGTGTTTTTCAATCTGTACGGCCTGCTTCGCCAGCTCCTGCACCTCTTCAGGCGTAATGGAGAACTGGTCACGGTCCGCCTGCGGCACGTCTTCGATGCGTACCTGCTTGCCATGCTCCTGGCTTGGGGCATAGACCATGCGGATTTTTTTCGAGCCCATGTTACGGCGCACGATGGACGGCCTGCCGGCTTCCAGCGTCGGTTTATGGACGTAGAACTCATCCGGGTTAACCGCGCCCTGCACGACCATCTCGCCCAGCCCGTAGGCGGAAGTAATAAACACCACCTGCTCAAAGCCGGATTCGGTGTCGATGGAGAACATCACGCCGGACGAGGCCAGATCCGAGCGGACCATGCGCTGAACCCCGGCGGAAAGGGCCACGCCGCGGTGGTCGTAGCCCTGGTGTACGCGGTAAGAGATGGCCCGGTCGTTAAACAGCGAAGCAAACACATGCTTCACCGCCACCAGCACCGCATCATACCCCTGTACGTTGAGGAAGGTTTCTTGTTGCCCGGCAAACGACGCGTCCGGCATATCTTCTGCCGTAGCGGAGGAGCGCACGGCAAAAGAGGCTTCAGCGTCGTCAGCAGAAAGCTGTTCGTAGGCGTCGTGAATGGCTTTTTCCAGCTCGGGCTGGAAAGGCGTGTCGATGATCCACTGGCGGATTTGCGTCCCGGCTTTGGCAAGCGCGGCAACGTCGTCAATATCCGTTTTGTCCAGCAGCTCATAAATACGCTGGTTTACACCACTTTGGTCGAGAAAATAATTAAACGCTTCGGCGGTGGTGGCAAAACCGTTCGGCACGGAGACGCCCATACCTGAAAGGTTGGTAATCATTTCACCCAGGGAGGCATTCTTTCCCCCGACCCTGTCTACATCATTCATGCCGAGTTGGTTATACCAAAGCACCAGCGGTGACGAATTGGACATCGAGACAATCCTTTTGTGATATATGAATGGGTACAAGAAACGCATTACATCGTTATTAGCCTGCCATATTTGACCCGCTGAGTGAAACGGGTGAATCGTTCAAGCAAAATAAAAATATGAATTTTTCAGATACATTAACCCTCATCGTAAGCCTTTGATTATTCATTTAATCCCCTTTTGGCGTGTGGTTAATCATTAATTTGATAAGTGACGTAGCCATTTCATAAAAAATAAAAACACCAGTTCACTTTTCATTTTGCGATAAGGATTATCCCGAACCTCGTTGTTTTAATTTATGCTTTACGCAATTGCCGCAAAATGTCAGGGACAAAACATGGATAACGTCGTAGACCGACAGGTTTTTTATATTTCCGATGGCACCGCCATTACCGCTGAAGTGCTGGGCCATGCGGTGATGTCTCAGTTTCCGGTTGCGATCAACAGCATCACGCTGCCGTTTGTGGAAAATGAGAGCCGTGCCAGGGCCGTGAAAGAGCAGATTGACGCCCTTTATCAGCAGACCGGCATCCGGCCGCTGGTGTTCTACTCCATCGTGCTGCCCGAAATCCGCGATATCATCGTGACAAGCGAAGGCTTTTGTCAGGATATCGTTCAGGCGCTGGTCGCTCCTTTGCAGCAGGAGCTGAAGCTGGACCCGACGCCTGTTGCCCACCGTACCCACGGTCTGAACCCCGGCAACATAATCAAATATGACGCCAGGATCGCCGCCATTGACTACACGCTTGCCCACGATGACGGCATTTCCATGCGCAATCTCGATCAGGCGCAGGTGATTCTGCTGGGCGTCTCCCGCTGCGGCAAAACGCCGACCAGCCTGTACCTCGCCATGCAGTTTGGTATCCGGGCAGCAAACTATCCGTTTATCGCCGACGATATGGACAATATTCAGCTTCCCGCCGAGCTGAAACCGCTTCAGCATAAACTGTTCGGCCTGACGATTAACCCGGAACGCCTCGCCGCCATTCGCGAAGAGCGCCGTGAAAACAGCCGCTACGCCTCTCTGCGCCAGTGCCGCCTCGAAGTGGCGGAGGTCGAAGCGCTGTTCCGAAAAAATCAGATCCGCTACCTCAACAGCACCAATTATTCCGTTGAGGAGATGGCCACAAAGATTCTGGATATCATGGGCCTGAATCGTCGCATGTACTAAGAAACTAGTACACAAGATTTACATTGTATGTCAGGATAGACAGATTGCGATGGCGTTATTCCCGTTGTGCGGTTGAAATCGGCATAAATTGGTTTATCGTGATCGCCATCACTTCCCGGCACTCTCGCCGCGCAGAAGACAAAAATTTCTGAGACACACAATGAATAAAACAGATGAACTGCGAACAGCGCGCATCGACAGCCTGGTCACTCCCGCAGCGCTGGCCGATCGCCTACCTGTCTCGCCTGAGGTGGCACAAAACGTTATCGCCTCCCGCCGTCGCATCGAAAAAATCCTTAACGGTGAAGATAATCGCCTGCTGGTGATTGTCGGGCCATGCTCCATTCACGATCTGGACGCGGCCATGGATTACGCCCGCCGCCTGGAGGGGATGCGTCAGAAACATGGCGATCGCCTGGAAATCGTGATGCGCACCTATTTCGAAAAGCCGCGCACCGTGGTTGGCTGGAAGGGGCTTATCTCCGATCCTGAACTGAACGGCAGCTACCGCGTGAATCACGGCATTGAGCAGGCACGCCGCCTGCTGTTGCAGGTGAACGAACTGGGCGTACCGACGGCGACAGAGTTTCTGGATATGGTGATCGGCCAGTTTATTGCCGATTTAATCAGCTGGGGCGCAATTGGGGCACGCACGACGGAAAGCCAGATCCACCGTGAAATGGCCTCGGCGCTCTCCTGCCCCGTTGGCTTTAAGAACGGCACTGACGGCAATACCCGCATCGCGATCGACGCGATTCGCGCTGCCCGCGCCAGCCACATGTTCCTCTCTCCGGACAAGCACGGCCAGATGACGATTTACCAGACCAGCGGTAACCCATACGGCCACGTGATTATGCGCGGCGGCAAACAGCCGAACTACCACGCGGCGGATATCGCTGCGGCCTGCGACAGCCTGCAGGAGTTCGATCTGCCGGAGCAGCTGGTTGTCGACTTCAGCCACGGTAACTGCCAGAAGCAGCACCGCCGCCAGCTCGAGGTGTGCGAGGACGTCTGCAGCCAGATCCGCAACGGCTCCCGCGCCATTGCCGGTATCATGGCCGAAAGCTTTATCCTCGAGGGCACCCAGAAGATCGTAGCCGGACAGCCGCTGAAATATGGCCAGTCCATCACCGATCCTTGCCTCAGCTGGGAAGATACTGAAACCCTGCTGGCAATGCTGGCGGATGCCGCCGGTAGCCGTTTTTAATTTTCATGGTGGATGACGCTTACGCTTATCCACCCCGCTCACTGCTTCCTTGCCGCGCGGATTAGTGAAAGCACATCCGCCCTTTTCCTCTCTTTGCTCAAAATTGATCCATTCACATTTTTCTTACAAATAATGCTTGCTGCTGCAATCGAGTTTATTGATAATGATTATCATTGTTACATTAATTGTCATTTGCACACAGAATGGATCGTATGGACAAACCTTTCACTTCTACCCGCCCGCAGCAGCCTGCGGCAGAACCCCGTCACATCGACAGTAAAGCCCTGCTTGGTTCTGACGGCCGTGTCGTGATTGTCCACGAAGGCCAGCAGTACCTGCTGCGTCAGACCCAGGCCGGGAAGCTCATCCTGACCAAATAAAAAAACAGCTTTCTTTTCGCAAGCCACCCAGGTTATCCCCAGGCAGCCAGCGCTTAATGTTTCTCATGGAGAATTGCGCTATGCCATTTTTACACTCAGCCGGATCCCGCCTGTCGATTTTGACCGTTGCGGTACTCACCGCCCTGCCTGCCGCCGCAAAGGATGACCAGGTCACCGTGGTTGCCACGGGTAACCAGCGCAGCACGTTTGAAGCGCCGATGATGGTCAGCGTGATTGAAGGCGATACCCCTGAGGGGCAGACCGCCTCTTCGGCAACGGACATGCTGCGCAAGGTTCCCGGCATAACGATATCCGGCAGCGGCCGCACCAACGGTCAGGACGTTTCCATGCGTGGCTATGACCGTCGCGGCGTGCTGATGCTGGTAGACGGCGTTCGTCAGGGTACCGACACCGGACACCTGAACAGCACGTTCATCGATCCGGCGCTGGTCAAACGTATTGAAATCGTCCGTGGCCCCGCCGCTCTGCTGTACGGCAGCGGCGCGCTGGGCGGCGTGATTTCTTATGAAACGGCAGACGCCAGCGATCTGCTTTTTGACGGCCAGAACAGCGGCTACCGCGTGTTTGGCACGGGTGCAACCGGCGATCGCAGCATTGGTATGGGAGCCAGCGCCTTTGGCCGTACCGACGATCTGGACGGCGTGGTGGCGTGGTCCAGCCGCGACCGGGGGGATATCCGTCAGAGCGATGGCGAAACCGCGCCCAACGATGAAAATATCAGCAACTTTCTGACCAAAGGAACCTGGCGCATCGACCCGACCCAGTCCCTCTCCGGCTCTCTGCGCTATTACAATAACGACGCGCTGGAGCCTAAGAATCCGCAAACCACCGATGCAACCGATTCGAACCCCATGGCGAACCGCTCGACCATCCAGCGTGACGCCCAGCTGAAATACCATCTTGGCCCGCAGGATAACGACTGGCTGAATGCAGACGCCACGGCATACTGGTCTGAAGCGCGTATCAATGCCCAGACGCCGACGGACGGCGGCGAATTCCGCAAGCAGACAACCAAAGGCGGCAAAGTTGAAAACCGCAGCCACCTGTTTACCGACAGCTTTGCCGCCCACCTGCTGACCTACGGCGGCGAATACTATCGCCAGGAGCAGCATCCGGGCGGCAATACCACCGGCTTCCCGCAGGCAAAAATCGACTTCAGCTCCGGCTGGATGCAGGACGAAATCACCCTGCGGGACATCCCGGTTTCCCTGCTTGCCGGTACGCGTTACGACAACTACAGCGGCAGCAGCGACGGCTACGACGACGTGAACGCCGATAAATGGTCTTCCCGCGGCGCGGTATCTGTTACGCCGACCGACTGGCTGATGCTCTTTGGCTCCTACGCGCAGGCCTTCCGCGCGCCGACCATGGGCGAAATGTATAACGATGCCAAACACTTCTCTATTGGTTCGCGCTACACCAACTACTGGGTGCCAAACCCGAACCTGCGGCCGGAAACCAACGAAACCCAGGAGTACGGCTTCGGCCTGCGCTTTGACGATCTGATGCTTGCCAACGACGGCATCGAGTTTAAAGCCAGCTACTTCGACACCAATGCCAAAGACTATATCTCCACCACCGTGGACTTCGCGAAGGCGACCACCATGTCTTATAACGTCCCTGATGCCAAAATCTGGGGCTGGGACATGACGGCAAAATACACCAGCGACCTGTTCAGCCTGGATCTGGCCTACAACCGCACCCGGGGTAAAGATCAGGACACCGGAGAATGGATCTCCAGCCTGAACCCGGACACCGTGACCAGCATCCTGGATATTCCGGTGGCGCAGAGCGGTTTCTCCGTAGGCTGGGTCGGCACCTTCGCAGAACGATCCACGCACATCAGCAGCAGCTACAGCGCGCAGCCCGGCTACGGCGTGAATGATTTCTACGTCAGCTATCGCGGCCAGCAGGCGCTGCGCGGCCTGACAACGTCGCTGGTGTTCGGCAACGCCTTCGATAAAGAGTACTGGTCGCCGCAGGGCCTGCCGCAGGACGGCCGAAACGGTAAAATTTTCGTTAGTTATCAATGGTAAGGAGTATCGCATGACTCAACGTTATGAAGAATGGTTACGGCTGAAGCTGCAGCATCCGAAGAAATATGCACGCGACATCGCAAAACTGATGAACATCAGCGAGGCAGAGTTAACCCATGCGCGGGTCGGGCATGATGCCTGGCGACTGAAAGGCGAAGCCCGCGAGATCTTGACAGCGCTGGAAAGCGTGGGGGAAACCAAATCTATCTGCCGCAATGAATATGCCGTTCACGAGCAGGTCGGGCGCTATGAGAACCAGCATCTTGAAGGCCATGCGGGCCTGGTGCTCAACCCACGCGCGCTGGATCTGCGTTTGTTCCTCAGCCAGTGGGCCAGCGCATTCCACGTTCGCGAGGCCACCGCCCGTGGCGAACGCCAGAGCATCCAGTTCTTCGATTATCAGGGCGATGCGCTGCTGAAGGTTTACACCACTGATAACACCGACTTCAGCGCCTGGGGCCAGGTACTGGCGACGTTTATCTTTGCAGCTAACCCGGCGCTGGCTTTACAGAAGGCAGAAGAAACCGTGATGACCCCGGCGACGGATGCAGCCCTGGTAGAAGCCGAATGGCGCAGCATGCGTGACGTTCACCAGTTCTTCGGCCTGCTCAAACGCCATCAGCTTACCCGCCAGCAGGCATTTCATCTGGTCGCCGACGACCTTGCGCGGCGGGTAGACAACAGCGCGCTGGAACAGCTTCTGGCGCTGGCGTTGCAGGACAAAAACGAGATCATGATTTTCGTCGGCAACCGCGGCGCGGTGCAGATTTTCACCGGCGTGGTGGAAAAGCTGGTGCCGATGGATAACTGGATCAACATCTTTAACCCAGCGTTCACCCTGCACCTTCTCGCAGACAGCATCGCGGAAAGCTGGGTGACACGCAAACCGAGTGGTGATGGTTTCGTGACCAGCCTGGAGCTGTTTGCCGCCGACGGCACGCAAATCGCTCAGCTTTACGGCCAGCGCACCGAAGGGCAACCGGAGCAGCAGCAGTGGCGCTCGCAGCTGGAAACGTTGACCAATAAAGGGCTTGCGGCATGAAACGCTGGTTAGCCGCCCTGCTCGCGCTGCCCATGCTTGCCGGCGCGCAGGATCGCGTGGTCACCATTGGCGGCGACGTAACGGAAATCGCCTGGGCGCTGGGCGTGAAAAATGAGCTCGTAGCCCGTGACAGCACGAGTCTGCATCCCACGGAGGTTACCAGGCTGCCGGATGTGGGCTATATGCGCCAGCTTAACGCCGAAGGCATTCTCGCCATGCGGCCTACGCTCGTGCTGGCAAGCGCTCAGGCGAAGCCTTCACTGGCGCTGGAGCAGGTAGCGGCAAGTAAGGTGGAAGTGGTGACCATACCTGCGGAAAACTCGCTCAGCGGCATTGATGGAAAAATTTCTGCCGTGGCAAAAGCGCTGGGGAAAACGTCTCAGGGGGACGCACTGCGCAAACGGGTCAGCGATAAGCTTGCCTCTGTCCCAACGCAGCCGCTGCCGGTGAAAGTGCTGTTCATCATGAGCCACGGCGGCATGAGCGCCATGGCCGCTGGTCAGGAAACGGCCGCCGATTCCGCGATACGTGCAGCCGGGCTGCAGAATGCGATGCAGGGCTTCAAACGTTATCAGCCGCTTTCCCAGGAGGGCGTTATTGCCAGCCAGCCGGAACTGGTTCTGCTTACGGCGGACGGTGTCAGAACTCTTGGCGGGGAAAATAACGTGTGGGCGCTGCCAGGTCTGGCGCAAACCCCTGCCGGGAAGAGCCGCCAGCTTCTGGTAGTGGATGATATGGCGCTGCTGGGCTTCGGCCTGCAAACGCCGGACGCCATTGTCGCTCTGCGTAAAAAAGCGGAGCAGCTGCCGTGACGCGCCGCCCTCTACCCTGTCAGGCACTCTGGGCTATGGGGCTGGCGTTAATTGTTCTGGCGCTGGCGGCTACAAATCTCGGGGCCATGCGGCTGTCGATTACGGTGCTGTGGCAGGCGCACGATGAAGCGCTTCGCCATATCTGGCTCAACATCCGGCTGCCGCGCGTGCTGCTGGCGGCGCTGGTCGGGGGCGCGCTGGCGCTTTCCGGCTGCGTTATGCAGGGTTTGTTCCGTAATCCGCTTGCGGATCCGGGGCTGCTTGGCATCAGCAGCGGTGCCGCACTTGCCGTTGGGCTGTCGGTTGTTGTACCACTGGCCCTGCCTGCGGTTCTGGCGCTCTATGCGCCAATGCTGGCGGCTTTTGTCGGCAGCCTTGCCGTCACGCTGGCGATCTTCTTTCTCAGCCGCCAGGGCAATAACAGCCTGTCGCGTCTCCTTCTGGTTGGTATCGCCATTAACGCCCTGTGCGGCGCGGCGGTCGGCGTGCTTTCCTGGATAAGCAACGATGCCCAGCTTCGCCAGCTCTCGCTCTGGGGAATGGGCAGCCTTGGGCAGGCGCAGTGGTCAACGCTGCTGGCCACCGCCTCATTTATTCTTCCCGCCTCGCTGGGCATCGCTTTTCTCGCCGCCCGGCTTAACCTGCTGCAGCTGGGCGATGAAGAAGCCCACTATCTGGGCGTGGACGTGAAGCGTACCCAGCGACGGCTGCTGGTGCTCAGCGCCCTGCTGGTTGCGGCGGCGGTCGCGGTAAGCGGCGTTATCGGCTTCGTTGGTCTGGTGATCCCTCATCTTGTGCGCATGTGGCTGGGTGCCGATCACCGCTGGCTGATCCCCGGCTCGGTGCTGGCGGGTGCCATGCTATTGCTGGTCGCCGATACGCTCGCCCGCACCCTGGTCGCCCCTGCGGAAATGCCGGTCGGCCTGCTGACCAGCCTGCTGGGCGGCCCGTGGTTCCTGGCGCTGATATTTCGTCAACGGAGAGAGACAGATGGCTGACATTCTTCAGGCGCAGCGCATCTCGCTGCACGCCGCTGGCCGTAAGCTGCTGGATAACGTCAGCCTGACCCTGACGCCGGGCGAAGTTGTTGCGCTCATCGGGCCGAACGGCGCCGGGAAATCAACGTTGTTACGGGTGCTGACCGGCTACCAGCCGCCTGATGAGGGCGCAGTGATACTGGCGGGAAACCCTTTAGGAGAGTGGTGCAATGAAGCCTTGTCGCGCAGGCGAGCGGTGATGCGTCAGCGCAGCGGCATGGCCTTTAGCTGGACGGTGGAAGAAGTCATCGCCATGGGCCGCGCGCCCTGGCCTGCAGCACAGACTCCGGGCGTAGTAAAGGAAGTGATGGCGCTGACCGGCTGTGACGACCTGGCGGGACGGGATTTCTGTCAGCTTTCGGGGGGTGAGCAGCAGCGGGTTCAGCTGGCAAGGGCGCTCGCCCAGCTTTGGCATAACGGGCAGCCGCACGGCTGGCTGTTTCTGGATGAACCCACTTCCGCGCTGGACCTCTACCACCAGCAGCATATTCTGCGCCTGTTGCGCAGGCTGGCGCTGACGGGGACGCTCTGCGTTTGCGTGGTGGTGCATGACCTGAATCAGGCGGCGCTGTGGGCGGATCGCATCGTACTGCTGCACGGCGGCAGGCTGGTTGCGGAGGGTACGCCGCAGGAGGTGCTCAATGAAACGACGCTTCAGCACTGGTATCAGGCCGAGCTAAAAGTGTTCAGCCATCCCGAGCATTCCGCACCGCAGGTCTGGCTGAAGCCGTGATGCGTTATCCGCCTGGAGGCCAGTATTGAAAGGTGGATAAGCGAAGTGCCATCCACCAAAAGTGACAAAAATGGGGAGAAACGCTAGCTTGAGCAGCTAACTTCCAGATGTTTACCCCAGTCCGGTGGACGCTGGGTTAAATCCCCTTTATGGTCGGCAAACGGCTGGCTCAGCGCCTCATGCAGGCGGGCCACTTCGCTGATGTCCCCTGCCTCAGCGGCGCTGATTGCCCGCTGCGCCAGCCAGTTTCTCAGCACCACTGACGGGTTAGCTGAGTTCATCACCGCCTGTCTTTGCGCATCGCTCACCTGCTCAATCTGCAACCTTTCGCGATAGCGCGTAAACCAGCTGTCAAACGCTGCCCTGTCGATAAACTCATCCCGCAGCGGCGAGGCGGCGTCGTTTTGTTCAGTCTGGCTCAGCATACGAAACGTTCGGGTGTAGTCGCTGCGCTCTTTGCTCATCAGGGCAAACAGTTCGGTGAGCAAATCGTTATCGGCCTTCTCCTCGGTGAGGAAGCCCAGCTTCGCACGCATCTTAGCCCCAAACGTGCGCATCAACGCAAACTGATAGTGATCCAGCGTATCGTTCAGCACGTCCACATCAATAAACGGTGAAAGCGACTGCGCCAGACGCTGCAGATTCCACAGCCCCACGGCGGGCTGATTATCAAAGGCATAGCGGCCCTGATGATCCGAGTGGTTGCAGATTAAATCAGGCTGGTAGTCGTCGAGGAAGCCGTACGGTCCGTAGTCCATGGTCAGCCCAAGAATCGACATATTGTCGGTGTTCATCACGCCATGCGCAAAACCGACTGTCTGCCACTGGGCTATCGTGCTCGCCGTGCGCTCAACGACATCACGGAACCAAAGCGCGTAGCGTTCTGGCCGTTCCGCCAGCTGAGGCCAGTGGTGGGCAATGACGTAATCCGCCAGCTGCTGGACTTTTTGCGGCTCGCGTCGGTAGTAAAAATGCTCGAAATGACCGAAGCGCACGTGGCTTTCCGCTATACGCATCAGCATAGCGCCCTGTTCGGTCGTTTCGCGTCTTACCGGGGTTTCGCTGGTGACGATGGTCAGCGCGCGGGTTGTCGGGATCCCCAGCGCGTGCATCGCTTCGCTGGCCAGAAACTCGCGAATCGTTGAGCGTAAAACTGCCCGGCCGTCGCCCATACGGGAATACGGCGTGAGGCCAGCGCCTTTCATATGCCAGTCGAATTTGCGGCCGTCGGAGAGCTGTTGTTCACCCAATAGGATCCCTCGGCCGTCCCCCAGCTGCCCTGCCCAGACGCCAAACTGGTGTCCGCTATAGACCTGGGCTACGGGCTGCATGCCGGGAAGCAGCGTCTCACCGCTCCAGACGCCGGTATACGCCGCGTCAAACAGCTCGTCTCCCAGGCCAAGCTCGCTGGCAAGCTGGCGGTTGTGATAAAGCAAACGCGGGTTGCGCAGCGGCGTAGGGCTTAATTCGCTGTAAAAGCCGGCGAGCTCGTCGTGCCAGCTGTTTTTAAATACGGGGTTATCAGTCATGGATCCTCCTGACTGATAGTGTAGTGGTTACGCCCGGAATAAAACACGGTCTGACTACAGGGTCTTTAGGGCCGCTGTATCAGTTCACTAAGCGAATCCGCCGGCACGGCAGGCCAGAGTCCGCCCTGCATGGCACTGAACCCCAGGGGAGCCGCTTTGTTAAGTGCGGCTTCATCATCAATGCCCGCAATTATCATGTCGCGACAGAAAGGCGACAGCTGAGAAAGTATGGCCAGCATAAACGGCGCGAAAGAGCGTGCATGCAGCTGTTTTTGAATAAATGCCCGGTCCAGCATTACGGCGGTAAACAGGCCATCGAGTATTGGCCTGGTCGTAATAACCCCCGCGCCAAAGTTAGCCAGCACCAGCGGGAACCGCCGGGAGAACGCGCGTAACTTTAAATTGTCGGCACCGAGATTTAAATCATTAAAAGATTCGGTAATAGTAAACGCCAGAAAAGGCAGCTGGTCGATAAGGGTAATGAGTTCCGGGGTGTCCGGAATAGCATTAACGATTTCTTCGCTTATATTTAGCCAGGTAACGAGTTGCTGAGCCTTAAAGAAATCTTGATAATTCACGAGCAATGATAATTTTTCGCGAAACAATTTTAGTTCTTGTTCAGGAGTAATATAAGGGGAAATGAGTTCCGTTGGAATACGGACGGGGGCGTCGACGCCGACAAAGTTAGTGATTAGCTCCACGCCAAAGAGCCGCCCTTCCGGCGTTCGCAGCGGCAGAAAATAAAACTGAGAGTGATAAACAATATCGAGAGTGACGTTCATGTTGCCAGCCGTGATTCTAAAAAGGCGGACGACACCGTCGCGCGATGAACATCCAGTATCCACTGGATTGATTTTACATGGATTAAGGTCACTTGCTTCCCTGAAATACTTAAGATTATTCCTTTAAGATTATATTCAGCTTATCCTGGATACCTCTTTAAGGCTAGTTTTACTGATTGCCCCGCACGGAATCACGGTGAACAATCTGCGGCAGGAAACTTTCTTTCTCACAGTGCTCATTCAATAATTTCCGCGTCGCGTAGCGCGCCATTTCGCTAATCGGGAAATGGACGCTGGTTAATGCCGGACGAACAAACGGCGCGCGCTCCCCGCTGTCGTAGCAGATTAACGAGATATCCTGCGGGATGCGCAGCCCGCGTTCGTTAATCGCCAGCATCGCGCCAAGGGCCATCTCTTCATTACAACAATAGATCGCCGTAGGCCTGGCTTCCTGAAGCAGAAGGGTTGTCTGCTGATGCCCGCTCGGCATGTCATAATCCCCCTCAAGCGTCGCGACAGGCTCCAGACCGGCGTTATGCATGGCGTCCAGAAAGCCCTGCCTGCGCAGCAGGCTGGAGGCCCGGCTGGTGGGGCCGTGCAGACAGGCAATTCTGGTATGCCCGCCGTTAATAAAGACCTGGGTGGCCAGCTCGCTTGCGCTGCGGTGATCGAAGACCACACAGCGATCCTCAAGCCCTGCCACCTCGCGATCCAGAACCACAAATTTGCGCCCCTGCTCCGCAAGCTTCAGCAAAGCCTCATCTTCAAGGGCGCGAATATGCAGAACCAGCCCATCGCAGCGCAAATTATATAACCGCTGAATAGCTCCCAGCTCATTTTCGGCAGAACTACGCCCCTGTGTCACCAGCAGCTGCATACCGTGAAGCTCGGTTTCGCTCTGCACGGTATCCATCAGCGCGCCGAAGAAGCCGCCGCGATAATTGGTGGTGACCAGCCCGAGCGTATTACTCTGGCTGGAGGCCAGCGCGCGGGCGGCCGGATTAGGGGAATAGCCGAGTTCAGCAACAGCCGTTTCGACGATGAGGCGCGTCTGGGCCCTGACGTTAGTGTCACCATTCACCACCCGTGAAACGGTAGCGCGGGAAACCCCTGCGCGTGCGGCAACATCTTCCAGAGTAATCATCAGGCCCCTTTACACCAAATGTGCGACTCGCCGAATCAGATGCGGCGGGCCTGCCAGAACTTTTTCCGCCAGTAGACGTTATCCAATGAAGAGCGCATTACGCCCCGGCTGGTGGAGGCATGGATAAACTGATTGTCGGTGTCGTAGATGCCGACGTGCAGCCCGCTCTCTCCGGCTCCGGTTTTGAAGAAGACTAAATCGCCGGGCAGCAAATCACTTTTATCGATTTCCGTGCCTATTTCGGCCTGTGCGCTGGTTTCGCGCGGAAGCTGCAGGTCAAACTGGTCACGGAACGTGGTTAACACAAATCCTGAACAGTCGACGCCATGACGGCTCATCCCGCCGTATCGGTATGGCGTGCCTCGCCAGCCGCTTAGCTGGTCGTTGAGTTTTGCTATTACCGTTATTGAGTCTGAAAGTCGCCCATTCGGCGGCGGAGCGTGATGACTACACCCTGCGAGTATCAGACATGCCACTGCTATAAGCCATACGCGCATTTTTCAGGCTAATCCTAAGCGTTTATAATTGTCTGTAATTTAGCGCTTACCTATGAATTGATGCAAGTTTTAGCCCCCGGAAAGCGGCGTAATCAGCATACTATGCCCCTCAATTTGTAACCGTCTGAAATGCATGTTGTAGGCTTTTGCTAAATGTTGCGGAGTAAGAACGTCGTCTCGTGCGCCCTGCGCAACCATTTTACCTGCCTTTAACAGCCAGGCAGTATGGGCATGGCGCAGGGAATGGTTGAGATCGTGGCTGCTCATTATGACCGCGATGCCTGACTCGCATAGCGCCATTAGCTGACGGTCCAGCGCCGCCTGCTGCGCCACGTCCAGGCTGTTCATCGGCTCATCCAGCAGCAGCAGGCTTCCCTGCGAATTAACGTCTGGATGAATCTGGAGGATCACTGCCGCCAGGCGCACCCTTTGCCACTCTCCTCCGGAAAGCTGATTCACCGGCCGGTTGAGCTTGTCCGTAAGCCAGAAGGCCTCCACCAGCCGCAGCATGACGCTTTCCGCCTGCTTTGCCGCCTGATGCAGCTGCAGATAGTGCCAGACCGGCATGGCAAAGGGAGGGAGCTGCTGTTGCGTGAGATACGCGCGGCTGCGGGAAAGTTCTAAAGGAGACCACTCCGCCAGCGGCTGCTCCTTGAAAACAATCTCCCCTTCCCCTGAGGACAGCCCCGCTAAACGAGTAATGAGGGTGCTTTTACCCGCGCCGTTAGGCCCGACAAGGTGAACCAGTTCGCCGGGCTTTACCGAGGCAGTGATGGGGCCAAGCCTTCCGGCAACCCCGACATCCGTTAACTGCAAAAGCGGCATAGTTTATTTCGCTAGCGCCATTTTGATGGCTTCCATGACGATAGGATCTTCCGGCGTCATATCCGGCGAGAAACGCTGCACGACCTGTCCGTCGCGACCGACCAGGAACTTTTCAAAGTTCCAAAGAATATCGTCCGGGTAGAGTGGCGCACGGCCTTTGCTGCTCAGGCGTTCGTAAAAACCGCTCTCTTCAGGTGCGACAGCTGTCGGTGCCGCTTCGATCAGCTTCTGATACAGCGGGTGGCGGTTTTCACCGTTTACTTCCAGCTTGCTGAACATAGGGAATGTTACGCCGTAGGTCGTGCTGCAGAAGGTTTTAATCTCTTCATCACTGCCGGGCTCCTGGCCCAGAAACTGGTTGCACGGGAATCCGAGTACGGTAAACCCTCTGTCTGCCCAGGCCTTATGAATATTTTCCAGCTGCTCGTACTGCGCGGTCAGGCCGCACTTTGAAGCGACGTTGACCAGCAGCAGCACATTTCCCTTCCAGCGCTCAAGCGTCGTCGTTTCACCATCAATGGTTTTGATCTCGGTGTTCAGAATATCCTGCATAGCATCCCCTTAATGTTTCGCGCGGTGAGGTGGAACCCGGTAACAGACCGGTAGCCTGCTAAGCTACCATCCGGCCTTTAATAATAGCTATAGCGGCAAAGGTTTTTTGGTTTTTTTACCCTCGCCGGGGCTAAAATAGTGAATAACTTCAATCATCAAAGACAGGAAAAGTCCATGAGCACCTTTTCACCTTCCATCGATCCGTCCCTTAGCCGCATTGCGCCTGGTTTCAGGGCATTGAGCATCCTCGTTGAAGCCGCTCCGCTTCTTCACCCGGAAGTGGCAGAGGCCGCTTTAAAACAGGCGTGTAAAGACGTCGTTGAAAATGATGTTCCCTGGGCGGCAGCCCACCTGGACGCCTGGCACGAGGTGTTCAAAGCCTTTGGCGCTAAGCCGAAGCGCACGCCAAACTCTGCCGATGCGCTGCGCAAACGCGTCCTGAAAGACGGCGACCTGCCCGCCATAGATCCCGTGGTCGACCTTTATAACGCCATCAGCATTCGTTACGCCCTGCCCGTTGGCGGTGAAAATAGTGAGGCCTACGTGGGCAACCCGCGCCTTACTTTTGCGGAAGGTAACGAAGCGTTTGATATCATGAAGGAAGGCGAACCTACCGTTGAGTCTCCGGATGCCGGTGAAGTTATCTGGCGGGATGATAAAGGCGTAACCTGCCGCCGCTGGAACTGGCGCCAGGGTATCAGAACCCGCCTGGACTCTAAGGCGCGGCATATGTGGTTTATTCTTGAAAGCCTGCCGGCTATGCCACAGGAAGCCCTGCAGCAGGCGGGGGAAGAATTTATTGCCGGTCTGCACAGCATGATGCCAGGGGCTATTATCACAACGCAGTATCTCAGCGCCGAAGGGTAAACGCTCAGGCCGCCTGTTCAGGCGGCCGCTAATTAATCACCATTATCTATATATTTCACCAAATCCAATCACCGCCTCAATGCTTATATTTCCGATGCGCAGCATTTCATGCGCCTTATAAATAAATATATAGACACGCTTATACCCATCCATTATCAATATAAACGCTACTGAATAAGCAGGACCGAGGTTATTTATCACTGTAGAAAATAAGGATATATCATGAATTGTAGACCGCTTATGGGCCTTTTATTATTAAGCTCCGCCGCCGTGGTTCACGCCAGCCCGATGATAGTCGCCCACCGCGGCGGCACGGGAGATGCGCCAGAGAACACGCTTACCGCAATAGGTAAGGCGCTGGATAACAAAGCTGATGCCGTATGGATCACCGTGCAACTCTCGAAGGACGGCGTCCCTGTCCTCTACCGCCCGGCAGATTTAAAAGCGCTGACCAACGCAACCGGCCCGGTATCATCCTATACGGCCGCACAGCTGAATAAACTTGATGCTGGTTATTCCTTTGGTAAACCAGACTTCCTTTACCGCAACAAGGGTAACGGCATTCCAGCGCTGGAAAGCGTTCTGAAAAAATGGACGGATACTTTTTTCTTTCTTGATATAAAATCCCCGGACGCCGCGCCGGATAAAATGGCCGCAGCGCTTGAGGCGGTATTAAAGAAAACCCACAGCATCGGCCGCACCCGCGTCTATTCCACGGATGAAAAATATCTTAATGCCCTGCCCGCTGATATCGCCCGCTTCGCCAGCAGGGATGCTACCCGCACGGCGCTTGCCAATATTACGATGAACCACCAGTGCAGCATTCCCGCGAGTGAAAAGAGCGACCGCTGGTATGGCCTTGAGCTGAAACGCGAGGTCGACGTCGTGGAGAAATTCACCCTCGGCGAGGGCCATTCCAGAGCCATTCTGAGCTGGGATAAAGAAGCCATGGACTGTTTCAGGGCCGCAGGCGGCGCGCACATCATCCTGTTCGGCGTCAACACGCCGGAAGATTTCCAGAAGGCGTCAGAGCTGGGGGCCGATGGCGTGCTGGTTGACTCCCCGGCGGCGTTTAAAAACAGGCAGCGCTGATTTTATCCTGCCATCTGCCCCCCGGCGGATGGCAGTTTAACGGCCGGACTTCAGCAACAAACCAATGAACACCGGGGCACCGAGAGTAGCCGTCACCACCCCAATCGGCAGCTCGGCGGACGTCAGGGCCAGACGGGCAATAACGTCTGCCCCCAGCAACGCCGTAGCCCCCGCCAGGGCGCTGGCGGGCAACAGAACCCGGTGATCGGTCAGCCCCTTCAGGCGCAGCATATGCGGGATCACCAGGCCAATAAATCCAATAGCGCCCGCAAGCGCCACGCTTACCCCAACCAGCCAGCCGGTGGCAATCACCAGAATATTGCGCCACATCCAGACGGACAGGCCGAGCTGACGGGCCGACGTCTCCCCCAGGGCCATCAGGTTTAGCGGCGCGTAGCTGCGGCACAGCCAGGCCATAACCGGCAGCAGCGTGACCATCAGCCACCACTGGCTCCAGTCCACGCCGCCAAAGCCGCCCATCATCCAGTACATCAGCTGGCGCAGGTCCAGACTGCTGCTGAAGTAAACGGCCCACGTCATCAGCGCGCTGCAGATAATCCCCAGCGCCACGCCCGCCAGCAGTAAACGGCTGGTAGACAGGTGACGACGGGAAAAACGCAGCAGAATGAGCGTAATCAGCAAAGCACCAGCGATGGCGCACAGGCCCAGAACCCACGTCGGCAGCATGCCCTGCCCAAGCAGCACGCCGGCAATTAGCGCTACGCCAGCGCCGTTAGAGACGCCGAGCAGTCCCGGTTCCGCAAGGGGGTTTTCAAACAGCGCCTGCATAATAGTGCCGGAAATCGCCAGCGCTGCCCCCACCAGCAGCACGGCGAGGGTGCGCGGTAAACGTATTTGCCAGACAAAGATTTGCGCGTCATCATTCAGCCAGCGCTGCGGTGCGAACCACTGGTCCCCCGCGCACAGGCTTAGTACGCTCATGGCGATCAGCGTCACCAGCAAAGTAATAAGCCAGAAGCGTTCAAGGCGTCGCTGGCGGGTGACAAAAGTGAGCATCAGGCTGGCGGATCCATAAGGTGGCGGTCAGGCCGTTGATTTTACGGGCTGAATGTTGGAAAGAACAAGCAAAGAAAAAGGCCGCATCAGCGGCCTTTTTGGTTAACTCAGGTTACTCGTCTTTTGGCGACGCGTTTTCAACCCGACTCTTCAACTTCTGACCAGGTCGGAACGTCACCACACGGCGGGCCGTGATAGGAATGTCTTCACCGGTCTTCGGGTTACGCCCGGGACGTTGGTTTTTATCGCGTAAGTCAAAATTGCCAAAACCTGATAGTTTAACCTGCTCGCCGTTTTCCAGAGCGCGACGGATCTCTTCAAAAAACAGCTCTACCAGCTCTTTAGCGTCTCGTTTGCTAAGCCCAAGCTTATCAAACAGATATTCTGACATTTCAGCTTTTGTAAGCGCCATACGTTCAATCCCTCAATGATGCCTGGAATCGCTCTTTTAATGCCTCTACGCATTTTGCAACGGTAGCGGCAATCTCCTCTTCTTCGAGTGTACGGCCGGTATCCTGAAGGATAAGGCTGATGGCCAGGCTCTTATAACCTTCGGCTACGCCCTTGCCACGGTACACATCAAACAAGTTTACGCCAACTACCTGATTTGCGCCAACTTTCTTACACTCGACCAAAATATCTGCTGCGGGAACGTTTTCAGCCACCACCACAGCGATGTCGCGGCGGTTTGCCGGGAAGCGAGAAATTTCCTGCGCATCAGGCACCACGCGGTCTGCGACCTTGTTCCACAGCAGTTCAAAGACCAGCGTACGGCCGTTGAGGGAAAGCTTACGTTCCAGCTCCGGATGGACAACGCCAATGAAACCAACGTATTCGCCCAATAAATAAATGGCAGCGCTTTGGCCTGGATGCAGGGCCGGGTTGCTCGCCACCCTGAATTCGATATCAGAAAGCTTGCCCGTCAGATCAAGAATAGACTCAAGATCGCCCTTCAAATCATAGAAGTCGACGGTATTGCGCGCCAGATCCCAGTGTTCTTCATAGCGGTTGCCGCAGATGGCCCCTGCCAGCATAAGATCCTGGCGGATGCCAAGGTCTGCCTGCGTATCAGGAACAAAGCGCAGGCCCGATTCGAAGATACGCGCACGGCTCTGCTGGCGGTTCTGGTTGTAAACAACCGTATTGAGCAAGCCGGTCAGCAGAGAAAGACGCATCGCCGACATCTCGCTGGAGATTGGGCTTGGCAGGATCAGGTTCTCTTCACCCGGGTGCAGCAGCTGCTGAATTTTTGGATCCACGAAGCTATAGGTGATCACTTCCTGATAGCCTTTGTCCACCAGCATGGTTTTCACGCGCTTCAGGGAGAGATCCGCTTCACGGTGGCTGCCCATAATCAGACCAGCCTGCACCGGCTCGTCCGGGATATTGTTATAACCATAGACGCGGGCCACTTCTTCCACCAGATCTTCTTCAATCTGCATGTCGAAACGCCAGCTTGGCGCCACGGCGGTCCATTGATCCTGGCCCTCGGTCACTTCACAGCCCAGACGGCGCAGAATGTCGCTTACCTGCGCGTCATCGATGTGATGGCCAATCAGGCGATCCAGTTTGCTGCGGCGCAGCGTAATAGTGGCGGCTTTTGGCAGATGCGCTTCGCTGGTTACGTCGATAACCGGGCCTGCTTCGCCGCCGCACAGATCGATCAGCAGACGGGTTGCACGCTCCATCGCTTTATATTGCAGCGCAGAATCCACGCCGCGTTCGTAGCGGTGAGAGGCATCGGTGTGCAGACCGTGGCGGCGCGCCCGGCCGGTGATGGACAGCGGGCTAAAGAACGCGCATTCCAGCAGGACGTTCTGGGTTTCATCATTCACGCCGGAGTGCTCGCCGCCGAAGATGCCGCCCATGGCCAGCGCTTTGTTATGGTCTGCAATAACCAGCGTATCCGCTTTTAGTTTTGCTTCGTTGCCATCAAGCAGGGTCAGGGTTTCCCCCTCTTCCGCCATGCGAACCACGATACCGCCGTCAATGCGATCCAGGTCAAAAGCGTGCATTGGCTGACCAAGCTCCAGCAGGACGTAGTTGGTCACGTCAACCACTGCGTCGATGGAGCGAATGCCGCAGCGGCGCAGCTTTTCTTTCATCCATAGAGGTGTAGGTGCTTTAACGTTGATGCCTTTAACTACGCGGCCCAGATAGCGCGGACACGCTTCAGGTGCATCGATTTTAATCGCGATAGTATCGCTGATGGTCGCAGCCACCGGAGCCATCTCCGGCTCTACCAGCGGCAGCTTGTTCAGCACGGCAACGTCACGCGCAACGCCGATGATACCCAGGCAGTCCGCACGGTTTGGCGTAACGCTGATTTCAATAGTGTTGTCGTCAAGCTTCAGGAATTCGCGGATGTCGGTTCCGACTGGCGCATCTGCTGGCAGCTCAATAATGCCGTTATGGTCGTCAGAAATACCCAGCTCGGAGAAAGAGCACAGCATGCCTTCAGACGGTTCACCGCGAAGCTTGGCCGCTTTGATTTTAAAATCGCCCGGCAGCACAGCGCCGACGGTAGCAACCGCAACCTTCAGCCCCTGACGGCAGTTTGGCGCGCCGCAGACGATGTCCAGCAGGCGGTCGCCGCCTACGTTAACTTTTGTGACGCGCAGTTTGTCCGCGTTAGGATGCTGACCGCATTCAACGACTTCACCCACAACCACGCCGTGGAACGCGCCAGCAACGGCGTCAACGCCGTCAACTTCCAGGCCTGCCATGGTGATTTGATCGGAAAGCGCTTCGCTGCTGTTGGCTGGGTTTACCCATTCGCGTAACCAGAGTTCACTGAATTTCATTGGCTATCCCGCCCTTATTTAAACTGTTTGAGGAAACGTAAGTCATTTTCGAAGAAGGCACGCAGGTCGGTCACGCCATAGCGCAGCATGGTCAGACGCTCCATCCCCATCCCAAAGGCGAAGCCGGAGTAAACTTCCGGATCGATACCCACGTTACGCAGAACGTTCGGGTGCACCATGCCGCAGCCTAACACTTCAAGCCATTTGCCGTTTTTGCCCATTACGTCGACTTCCGCGGACGGTTCAGTGAACGGGAAATAGGAAGGGCGGAAGCGGATCTGCAGATCGTCTTCGAAGAAGTTATTCAGGAAGTCGTGCAGCGTCCCCTTCAGGTTGGTGAAGCTGATGTTTTTATCAACGATCAGCCCTTCCATCTGATGGAACATCGGGGTGTGGGTCTGGTCGTAATCGTTACGGTAGACGCGGCCCGGCGCGATAATGCGGATCGGCGGCTGCTTATCCTTCATGGTGCGGATCTGCACGCCGGAGGTCTGAGTGCGCAGCAGACGCTTAGCGTCGAACCAGAAGGTGTCATGGTCCGCACGCGCCGGGTGGTGACCCGGAATATTCAGCGCGTCGAAGTTATGATAGTCATCTTCGATCTCAGGACCGGTAGCCACGTTAAAGCCAAGCTCGCCAAAGAACGTCTCGATTCTGTCGATAGTACGGGTGACAGGATGTAAGCCGCCGTTCTCAATGCGGCGGCCCGGCAGGGAGACATCAATGGTCTCCTGAGCCAGACGGGCATTCAGCGCAGCACTTTCAAGTGCCGCTTTACGGGCGTTTAACGCTTCCTGCACCTGCTCTTTCGCTTCGTTGATAACAGCCCCTGCCGCCGGACGCTCTTCTGCCGGCAGCTCACGCAGGGTGGTCATCTGAAGGGTCAGGTGCCCTTTCTTCCCTAAATATTCGACGCGTACGGTGTCTAACGCGGCAACATCCTGGGCCTCGTTTATGGCGGCCGTTGCACTGGCAACCAGCTCTGCGAGATGTGGCATGGTATTCCTCTTGTGCCGGTAACTTACCGGAGTAGTTTGTCTCTGTGAATTCGACATGCAAAAAAAAAGCCTCCACAAAGGAGGCTTTCAGCGCTGTTTTTCGTTTCTTCTCTTACGCGCAAAGCCCCCTGAGTCAGGCGCTAAAGTAAAAAAAGAAACGGAAAATAGCAGCATTCATGCTTGCAGTTACCTTAATTAACGATTTCGTTGGGTGTATTGAAAGGCCTCACACCTGAAATGTCAATATATTGATTTGGTTAGAAATTAAAAGAGGGAGACAGGCTCCCTCTGATAACTGGCTTACGCCAGAGCTGCTTTCGCTTTTTCGACCAGGGCAGAGAATGCCACTTTGTCGAATACCGCGATGTCAGCCAGGATCTTACGGTCAATTTCAACAGAGGCTTTTTTCAGGCCGTTGATGAATTTGCTGTAAGAGATACCGTTCTGACGAGCTGCAGCGTTGATACGTGCAATCCACAGCTGGCGGAACTGACGCTTACGTTGACGACGGTCACGGTAAGCATACTGACCAGCTTTGATAACAGCCTGGAAGGCAACGCGGTATACGCGAGAACGCGCACCGTAGTAGCCTTTAGCTTGTTTGAGGATTTTTTTGTGACGAGCACGTGCGATTACACCACGTTTTACGCGAGCCATATTAGCTCTCCTGTTCTATATTCTGAAAAAATTAAAAAGTTGCTTATGCGTACGGCAGACATGCGATAACAAGACCCAGATCCCCTTTGGAGACCATGCCTTTTGGACGCAGATGACGTTTACGCTTAGTAGACTTTTTAGTCAGAATGTGACGCAGGTTAGCGTGCTTACGCTTAAAACCACCACCGGCGGTCTTTTTGAAGCGCTTAGCGGCGCCGCGTACTGTTTTAATCTTTGGCATTTGATTACTTTCCACTTCGCATTGTTAATTAAACGAACCAGAAGGCGAACAAATCCGGCGAGGCGAGCCCCACCGGAACTGTTACTTGTGTGCCTTACTGTTTCTTCTTCGGAGCGAGCACCATGATCATCTGGCGGCCTTCGATCTTCGATGGGAAGGATTCGACCACTGCCAGTTCACTCAGATCGTCACGGACGCGGTTAAGCACTTCCATACCGATCTGCTGGTGAGCCATCTCACGACCGCGGAAACGCAGCGTGATCTTAGCTTTATCACCCTCTTCCAGAAAGCGAACCAGGCTGCGGAGTTTTACCTGGTAGTCGCCATCGTCTGTGCCAGGTCGGAATTTGATTTCCTTAACCTGAATAACTTTTTGCTTTTTCTTCTGTTCCTTAGAAGATTTGCTTTTTTCGTAGAGGAACTTGCCGTAATCCATGATGCGGCAAACAGGCGGTTCGGCATTAGGACTGATTTCTACTAAATCAACCCCAGCCTCTTCGGCTTTTTCTAAAGCTTCATTCAGACTGACAATACCTAGCTGCTCGCCGTCTACACCTGTTAGACGAACCTCAGTGGCACGAATTTCTCTGTTAATGCGATTAGGACGCGCCGGTTGAACTCTTTTTCCGCCTTTAATACTTTATTCCTCCAGTTGATTTAGATTGCGGCTGCGGATCTCTTGCTGCAGCTTTTCAATCAATTCGTTTACGTCCATGCTCCCTAGATCTTTGCCACGACGGGTACGAACGGCAACTTTGCCTGCTTCGACCTCTTTGTCGCCACAAACCAACATATAAGGGACACGACGCAACGTGTGTTCACGGATTTTAAAGCCTATCTTCTCATTTCTCAAGTCTGCTTTTACTCGAATGCCTGCATTTTGTAGTTTACGGGTCAATTCGTTAACGTATTCAGACTGTCCATCAGTGATATTCATGACCACTGCCTGGACCGGAGCAAGCCAGGTTGGGAAGAACCCAGCGAACTCTTCGGTGAGGATACCGATAAACCTTTCCATGGAACCGAGAATGGCGCGGTGAATCATAACCGGCACCAATTTTTCGTTGTTTTCGCCGATGTACGACGCATTTAGACGCGACGGCAGGGAGAAGTCCAGCTGGACGGTACCGCACTGCCATGCACGATCGAGGCAATCATACAGGGTAAATTCAATCTTCGGACCGTAAAACGCGCCCTCACCCGGTTGGTAATCAAACGGGATTTCGTTCTCCTGAAGCGCGACCGCAAGGTCAGCTTCTGCACGATCCCACATTTCGTCGGTACCGATGCGTTTTTCTGGACGAGTGGACAGTTTTACGACGATTTTTTCGAAACCGAAGGTGCTGTACATGTCATAAACCATGCGAATACAGCTGTTCACCTCATCACGAACCTGGTCTTCTGTACAGAAAACGTGCGCATCATCCTGGGTAAAACCACGTACGCGCATCAAACCATGAAGCGCACCTGAGGGTTCGTTACGGTGGCAGCTGCCGAACTCGGCCATACGCAATGGCAGATCACGGTAGGATTTCAGCCCCTGGTTGAAGATTTGTACGTGGCCCGGGCAGTTCATCGGCTTGATGCAGTATTCACGGTTCTCGGAAGAAGTGGTGAACATCGCATCTTTGTAGTTGTCCCAGTGGCCGGTTTTTTCCCACAGCACACGGTCCATCATGAACGGGCCTTTTACTTCCTGATACTGATATTCTTTGAGCTTGGAGCGCACAAAGACTTCCAGTTCGCGGAAGATAGTCCAGCCGTCATTGTGCCAGAACACCATGCCCGGGGCTTCTTCCTGCATGTGATACAGGTCGAGCTGCTTACCAATTTTACGGTGGTCACGCTTGGACGCTTCTTCCAGACGCTGCAGATAGGCATTGAGTTGTTTTTTATCTGCCCATGCGGTGCCGTAGATACGCTGCAGCATTTTATTGTTGCTGTCGCCACGCCAGTAGGCACCGGAGGTTTTCTGCAGTTTGAAATGATGGCAGAAACGCATATTCGGTACGTGCGGGCCGCGGCACATATCAACGTATTCTTCATGATGATACAGACCTGGCTGGTCATCATGGCTGATGTTTTCATCAAGAATAGCAACCTTGTAGCTTTCGCCACGGTTGACGAAAGTTTCGCGCGCTTCGTGCCAGCTCACCTTCTTCTTGATGACATCGTAATCTTTATCAGCCAGCTCGTGCATACGCTTTTCGAGCAGCTCAAGATCTTCCTGGGTCAGGGTGTGGTCAAGATCGACGTCGTAGTAAAAACCGTTGTCGATAACCGGGCCAATCGCCATTTTGGTATGTGGCCACAGCTGTTTAATAGCATGGCCCAGCAGGTGGGCGCAGGAGTGACGCAGGATTTCTAAACCGGCCTCATCTTTTACGGTGATGATGGCGAGTTTTGCATCGTGGTCAATCATATCGGATGCGTCAACCAGCTCACCGTCTACACGGCCTGCGATACAGGCTTTGGCGAGACCAGGACCGATATCAAGAGCGACATCCAGCGGGCTAACAGCGTGGTCGTAATGGCGTTGGCTGCCATCAGGAAGAGTAATAACGGGCATGATAAGTCCTTATTTGCAGTGGTGACCCACACGTAAGATCACATACAATTTTATTTAGTTTAGATTAATCATTAGGTTGGGATGGGTTGAATGCTTCACTCTGCAAACTGTGTACATCGTAGTGTACAAAATACCAAATGTACCCACATCCGCCTGCTGATTACACAAGGCAATAGTACACGTCATTGAAAGAGGGATAAAGGCGGAACTTGATTGCAACAGGATGAACCGACAGCAAATGCGCTATGTACACGATGTACTTCTATACTTTCGGATTATGTTGGGAGGTGACCATGTGCGGACGATTTGCTCAAGCGCAAACACGTGAAGAATATCTTGCTTATTTAGCTGAAGAAGCTGAACGCGACATACCATACGATCCCGAGCCGATTGGTCGCTATAACGTAGCGCCCGGCAGCCGTGTCTTACTACTATCCGAACGAGATGAATCTTTACACCTCGATCCGGTGATCTGGTCGTACGCGCCGGGTTGGTGGGATAAGCCGCCGCTGATTAATGCCAGGGTCGAAACAGCCGCGACCAGCAGAATGTTCAAGGCGCTATGGCAGCATGGCCGGGCGATCTGCTTTGCTGACGGCTGGTTTGAATGGAAAAAAGAAGGCGATAAGAAACAGCCCTACTTCATTCACCGTGCCGACGGGCAACCAATTTTCATGGCAGCAATCGGCAGTATTCCGTTTGAACGAGGAGACGAGGCGGAGGGCTTTCTGATTGTCACTGCGGCAGCCGACAAGGGCCTGGTTGATATTCATGATCGGCGGCCACTGGTGCTGTCACCAGAAGCAGCACGTGAATGGATGAGGCAGGATTTAGGCGGGAAAGAAGCCAGTGAAGTAGCTGAGGATGGCTCTGTAGATGCAGATAAATTTATCTGGCGCCCCGTGATGCGAGCTATAGGCAACGTTAAAAAGCAGGGGCCAGAACTCATCAAGCCAATCGTTCAACCAATTTAAATTTATGCACTAATCACGTCTTATTTGAGCAGGCGCGGACATTATCTGTAACCGCTGCCGTTTAATTGTGTAGATCCCTGAACAGATAAATAATCTGCACAACTTTCAACTTTCTTACCACATTTGACATTTAATGTTTTGATTTAAAAATTACTTTTTCATATCGTTAAATCGCTTTAGTCTGAACATGAGAGATCTTACTTAATATCGAAGGGCAACAAAATGAATTTTGAGGTATTTGCTTTTGGCACGACCAACTGGAGTGAAGTCGAAAGAACAGAGCACCCAGGAGAAACAGGTATGGCTTACTGGCGCACGCAACACTTTGGTCAGAAACCCAATCAAATCCGTGTGCGTATGGTTGAATATACCCCAGGTTATCTTGCAGACCATTGGTGCCAAAAAGGGCATGTCCTTTTCTGCATGGAGGGAGAACTAGAAACAATGCTCGAAGATGGTCGTAAATTCATTTTAAGTGCGGGGATGAGTTATCAGGTTGGTGATAACGCGGAGCCACATCAGTCCAGAACTACGACAGGCGCAAAACTCTTTATTGTGGACTGATTCGTATGTTGGAGTCATTGTGTCAGCCCGCTTCACGCAACAGATTGAAGAGACAACAGGTCTGCACTGAGCGAGGAGCGGACGCTGCCCGACAGACCTGATGTGCAACTGAGCCGGTTACTTACGCTACAGGCGCAGCACGTTTACTACCACGAGCAGACTTGCAACCACGTCCGCGAATACGGCCATTCATATGGGGCCATTCCGGTAATTTTCAGGACCAGAAGCACTGCCTTGCCCCGGTTGCCAAAGCGATGTTCTGAACCAGAACGCTATAAGTATGTCTGGAGAGCCGGACAAAGACTGCGATTTTGCCTAAGTCATCCTCCATTACGGCCACTTAGGCAGTCTCAATGGCGGTAACCGCTGGTAAAAATATTCGAAATAAAATAGCCTTCATTTCACATATTCATGAAATGAAGAATTGCAATGGAGCAAACCAGAGCACTTATAGCTTTATCAGCGCTGGCACATGAATGAATCTCGACTCAGAATAGTGAGAATGCTTGTTGTGGCGGGAGCAGATGGTATGTCCGCAGGCGCCATTGCTGCAACCCTTGACGCCTCATCCCCCTCTAGGGTGTCTTTTCATCTTAAAGAACTTGAGCACGCCGGACTTATCGCCAGCCGCCGCGAAGGCAAATCGATTATTTACAGCGCCTGCTGGGCGAGCCTGGCCGATTTAGTGGCTTTCCTGATGCATGACTGCTGTCAGGGGCATTGCCGCTATTGCGATCAGGCCATCGAATTATTTTCTAAATGTACCGGTATGCCAACAGAGTCTGAAAATAATGCCTGAACATCGCTTTTTTACAGTCACATCAAACCAAAATAAAAGGATTTAACCTTTGCAAACAGTAAATAAAGCAGCAGCGATTAGGGACTGGCTGGAACATGGTCAGGTTGCCATTTACTTCTTCGCTGTGGCAGCCGGATGCTTTTCGGCATTTATTCTGTCAGGCACAGCCCCTCTGGAAAGTGCTATCAATCCCGCGCTCGCTCTGATGCTCTATGTTACCTTTCTTCAGGTTCCTGTGGCTGAACTTGGAACTGCGTTTACGAGAGTGCGTTTCATTCTGCCTCTTTTGCTGACTAATTTCCTGTTGGTACCGATTCTTGTTGCTGTGCTGGTCAGTTTTCTTCCGAATAATCCGA
This sequence comes from Dryocola clanedunensis, assembly GCF_038405435.1. Lineage (GTDB taxonomy): Bacteria > Pseudomonadota > Gammaproteobacteria > Enterobacterales > Enterobacteriaceae > Dryocola > Dryocola clanedunensis_A. The sequence goes on from NZ_JBBYHZ010000002.1 coordinate 735,016, forward strand.
TGCTTATCCTCGGCGTACTTTTGGTCCTGCTTACCCCCTGTATTGATTACGTAGTGACGTTTTCGCAGCTTGGCCGTGCGGATGCCCGTCTTTTACTGGCTTCTACACCGGTATTGCTTATCGCGCAGATCCTGTTGCTTCCGATCTATCTGCGTTTATTTCTTGGAGAAAATGCATCCGAACTGGTGCAACCCGCGCCGTTTATTCATGCATTTATCTGGCTTATTGCTATTCCCCTGCTGCTTGCTGCGTTAACACAGTTTGTGGCCCGGAAAAGCCATTTAGCGCAAAACATATCCGAGGGTCTTGGTCTGCTGCCCGTTCCGGCGACTGCAGCAGTTCTTTTCATCGTTCTATCCGCCATGCTGCCGCAGCTGGGACAGGCATGGGCTGTTGCTGTACAGGCGGTGCCTGTCTATGTGGCTTTTGCTGCGCTAGCGCCTTTATGCGGATGGGGTATGGCTAAGATTTTTCGTCTGGAATCAAAAGCCGGGAGAGCAATAGCTTTTAGCAGTGCAACACGGAACTCACTGGTGATACTACCGCTTGCTCTGGCGGTGCCTGGAGCCGTGCCAGTTCTGCCCGCGGTCATCGTCGCCCAGACCATGGTTGAATTGCTTAGCGAATTAATATATGTACGTTTGATTCCAAAGCTAGGGCGTAACTACCCCTAAAAGAATCTGGACTGAATAAGTTAACCTGAACCTTCTCTGTTCTTACGACTGAGCCTTTTCGAAAGGCTCAGTCAGAATGTCCGCTTCTGGCACTTATCTGCCTCTGGAAAATTTTCGGCAGCACTGAGTGAGGAGCGGACACACTTATTTGATGCGGCAATGATATTAAACATCCCGGCGGCTATGAACCAGAATAGCCAGAGGGAAGTCTGAAGTTAAACGTAAGTTTTTCAAAACTGCCAGCTATAGGCCGCAAGTACGCGCTTATCGGCTTCGTCAAGATACGTGTTATTGTCCTGGACAAAGGTGAATGTTTTAACGGATTGATGCTTAGTTATTGAGTATCCTAGCCCCACGCCGCCGAAATAGCCTTTGTAATTGTCGCCGTCATCGTTTTTAGAACCATACGACCCCGCCAGGAAACTTAACAGACGCATGTTGCTGGTCAATGGCTTAAGAATGAAGACGCCAGCATACCCGCTGCTACCGGAGGCATCTGTGCTCACAAAACCATTTTCAGGGGAGAGATCCCCGTTAAATTCTGGCTCTGCACATTTACCGCCACCGCATTCAATTTCGTCTCCGGTGTTGTAGGTGTAGCCAGCCATCGGGAAGATCTGGAATCCGGCAGGTTCAATACCAAAAGCACTGAGCGGGATAAATGTCCCCACCGAATAGTTGTTTTGTGATGCACCACTGGTGTACTCATTTTTGCCAAAGTTAAAATTAAATATACCAATCGGAAAAAGCCATGAACCACCGACTCGCCATTCACTCGCGTCGCTGTTGACCCTTGCGTTTAACTTTCTTGCTTCATCAAATGCCCATGAAGCAGAAAACGAGACGTTGCTGTCATCAAAATCGTAATTATCTGACCACGAAACCCCAACCTTCGTTGTTACTTTAGTGGGATCGTCATCCTGCTTTTCTTCACTGCTTTTAACAGAGCTCACAGCAGCACTGGCCTGAAAAGAGAGTATCGTCAGAAAAAATACGGTGTAAGCCACTGTCTGTCGTTTTTGCATTATACAAACCTTAGGATTGTTTGATGGTGAATTTGATTTCATAATACCCAGCCTGTTTGTATTTGCTGTTAGCATTAGCGTTCATTTCCATACCAACCACACCAGTTTAAAGCGCCAGCGCAGTTTCAGACAATCATCCACATCCAATGGGCGCCAGCGGTCATCAAATGCTTTCTATTTCTTATCGAGTTTACTCGTTGGAAGCGCTTATGCCACGCCGCCAGGAAAACTAAACTGGCTGATATTGTAAGCATGGATTTACTCCCTGTTGATTGATACATCATGATGTTAGTAATGCATTTATCTGACCCTGACCACAAATATGCTCGCCACCGGTTGATGCAGATAGATGCCAGCAATGGCCGCTTCTGGCACAAAGCAGATAGTCAGAACAAACTTCACCTACAGCAAGTTAGTTAACCACCATCAAATCTGAATACCTGGTGGTATACTGCGGCGAGAGCATGTCCCGCTTAATCTGCCACTGTTGCTGTTGCTGTTGCTGTTGCTGTTGCTGTTGCTGTTGTAGTGAATAACAAAGCAGGGTTAGCAGCCATGAATACCTTCAACTTCTTAATATGCTGTCATAGCAAATACTCAACTTAGGCATAAATAGCTAATACTCCTATTATTAACTTTCTTTGAGGAAGCTGGGAATAAAGCCACCTGCGGAAGCGGATGGCTTTTATGAGATTGCACTCAGAATGCGTAACGCACCTTTACAGCAATACTTTGGCTAAAGAAATCAGAACGTTGTTCTGCATCGTATTGAACCGTACCATCCAACTGGTTTGTGAACTTAGCGGTCACGCCTACTCCCGCCATACCAATCCACGGGCTTTGCTCCATGCTTTGGTAAATAAGCGGAGTATCAGGGCTGCCTATAAAAGCGATTCGGTTTGCGCTACGATCGTTGATCGTGTCATACCCAACCCCGGCAGTCGCATGCACAGCGACAATGTTCGACAGCTCTAAGCCAAGCTTAGCCTTGGTGGAGACAATCATCGCTTCAATAGTCTGTCCATCCACCTCCAGACCCAGATCGCTGGCGTTTTTCTCTTTATAGCCTTTATCCTTGATACGGTAGTAGTCTCCACGCACAGTCGGCGTCAGGGTCATTTTGTCCGTAAGTTTGAAAATGCTTTGTAAGCCGATTCCAGCCTGAAGGTTATGGCTATCATAGCTGGAACGCGCTACGCCGCCAAAAGCAAGGTCAGACGAGGAAGGATTGAGGATATTTAGATACCGATTACCATCAACTTTGTCACGACCATATCCCGCTTTCCATGTCAGGGCTGTAGCGGGAGTAAAGTCAAAACTGCCATACAGTAAGGTGTTCCAGCTTTCAATCTGAGCATCATGACGGAAATCATCTGACGTATCCTGAACATCGGTACGACTGGTGCCCACAGCCACCCCAACGCGAGCCTGTTCCAATACCGGCACATCAGCACCAATGGCTATGCCGCGTGTATCCGATTTGTAACCATCCAGCCCGTCACGTTGTTCCTGATTATCCCAGCGACCTACTGGCCTGATCCAAAGATATTTCTCTGGGTTAAACTCATCGTATTTACCAAAATCACGTACGGAATCCTGACGAGAGTCTACGATACTGCCAAACATCCGAGCATTATTTAACTCTACATAAGGCAACATACCGTTCATCAATGGACCTAACTGCACCACGTTACGATAAACGTCGCGTGCATTGGATGAGGAGGTGATGGCGCAAATCGTCGCTCCTAACGCGCCAGAACAATATCCAGATGAACTTCCTGCTACAGCAGCGGTGTTACCGTTGCCAACTGAGCCAGGGTTTGAACCAGGATTGGTACCAGGATCCGTGCCCGGATTGGTTCCTGGATCCGTGCCCGGATTGGTGCCTGTATTATCTGAAGTAGTATTGACAATAATCTGGTCTATCGCGCCACCGAAACGTGAAACTACTGGAGATTTGGTTTGAGTTGTAACCGCCGTTTGGACGGAAGTAAGTCCGGTATCGACGATGCGTAATGAGTAACTGGTGGGTGTCTGCTCCTGTACAAACTGGTAGCGCAGAGAGTCGTCGATCACTGAAGTAGGTGTGCCTATGACACTCGAGGCGGTCACCACATCACGAAGCATATCTCCATTGCTAAAGTCTAGGCTACCGTTGGTCACAACAACTGTTTTACCTGCTAGCGAAGCCGCTCCACCAACCTGCAATTGCCCATAGTTTGTTGCATTCTTGGCCTGCAGAGCCAAAAAAGCATCTGAAGATTGACTATAGTTGCTGACTCTTGAGGGAGAATTGTTATTGAGCAAATCAAACAGGCCGCTGTTACTCATGTTGGTTGTAGGAGCATCAACGCGACCGATGATGATGCCCTGGTTGTTTATACCGTTGGTAACGGTGCTGGTTTCACTCACACGTATTGCATCCCCCTCAATGGAGCCAATAACACCGCGGTTGAGTAATAAATCCGTTCCGCTATTATCATCAAAGGTAATTCCTCCGCGCCCGGCTGCAATAATTCCGTCGTTAATTATGCGTGAAACTTGCGCATTGTCCTGTAATGAAATGCCACTGTCTGCCGCTTCGATCACACCAGCGTTATCAATGGTCCCTGTTGAACTACGGCTAAAGTTAATACCATCGTCAGTATCAGAATAGATCACCCCTGACGAACTGTTCATCACCGCGACATCTGATGCAAGGGTTGTTGCGGTATCAACGAAGATACCGGAACCGCTGGGGCCACTTGCCGTAATACTTCCGCTATTGTTAACCGCGATGTCACGACTTTCTCCAGTTATCCAAATACCATGAGATTGGGCACCTGCAGTGGTGATTGCACCGCTGTTATTTATAATATTATTACCAATATTGGCATCCAACAGGATACCTGCACTGACGTTCCCCCTAGTGTTCAACCCTCCATCGTTCGTTATGGTACTGTCAAACACTCCAGAAAGATGGATAGCATTAGAATTGCTGCCCGACGTCCCTACAGCGCCGGCATTGATCAAAGTGAAGTCTCTAAGAGTTTCTAAAGCAATACCATCACTGGTAATAGCATCAGTCACAATATTGCCTTGATTTTCAAGCATGCTAGACGAAGTATCAAAAAACAAAGCGGGCGTATTTTGCCCAGTAACCGCGATTTGAGTGCGGGCAATAATCGTCGCTGTGATGCCATTAGCATCTGTAAAGGATTGCGGCGTATTAATCGTACCATCACAGGTTATACTCACACCATTACCTACTCCGGGACTACAAGCGGCCACAGCAATCACAGGGTTCAACAAGCTATAACTACTAGCTAACCCGCTGAACAGAAACAATTTCATTCTTCTTTTCAACTTTTCATCCTCAACACGCATAAAAAAACTTTAAACATACTGAGTGAATATAGTCTAATAACCTTCTCATTAGTCATGCTCAGCAAAGAAAATCAAAGACACATATATTATATGGCTTTTCATATTTATGTCGATGAACACTCAGATACCTGGGTAATCCCCCCATTTTTAGCGGAGATAATAAGTAGAATCAGGTCATGCGTTGAATATGCTGCATCGGTGTGTAGCC
>NZ_JBBYHZ010000003.1:0-155391 GCF_038405435.1 Dryocola clanedunensis
CATTTGTCAGCAGACGCTCGGCAAAATCGGTGAGCACCGGAAGAGTGTCGGGCTCCGGCAAATCCAGTTGCTGCCAGAAACGCTTTTTATCATCCACTGATGGCGCGGGATTCAGCCAGCGTACCAGCCAGCGGTGGATGGCCTGTTCATCCTGGCGGAGCGCGGAAATCCCCGCCGCTTTCAGGCCCGCCGTCAGCCGCTCACTGATATGGTTCAGCGCTTCTTCCGGGGCAATATCCTCCGGCGAAGGGGCGGGCAGCCAGCGGTAAACCACCATCCGCGTGCGCCGCCAGGTCGCCCGCCAGCGGGTATGCGTCACGGTGGCGTCATAAAACAGGCCACCCTCGCGGGTGAGCGTGCTCATATGGTCTGCCATCTGTGCCAGCCATTCTCGGGTAAAGGCGCAGTGGCGGACCTCCGGTGCGGCATACGCTTCCAGCATTGCCAGCCATGCCTCGCTGTCGTCCTCATCCTGGCAAAAAAACTGCACTACCCAGGGGGCGCGTTCCTGCTCGTCAAAGGCATCCTGTAGCGCATCGGTGATCGCATCGCGCGCCTGTTCAAGAAACGCCTGAGAGCGGCCTTCCGTGCCCAGCGGTAGCAGCTCGAAGACTGCACCCACCGACCGACCATCTTCCAGCAGCAGTGTCTGCGAGTCAGGTAAAAACTCCACCCACGGCAGCCAGTCCACAAATGAAGGCCCTTTATGGTAGCTGGCGTTCAGCGTCTGTTGGGTGAGTCCGCGTCGCTCACTCATGGCGGCGTCAGGCGCTCACCCGGCAGCGCATACTGCGGACGAGTGTAGAAGGGGAACACCGTGCTGTAGCCGGGAACGGGCGTGTTGCCGTTAAGATGTGGAAAGACATACAGCACCATATCCGGGTTGGGCAGGCGGGGGAACTGCTGGCGGATTTCGCTTCTGGCATCGCGGGTATAGGCAGCCTGAGCGGGGGAGACATCCGGCGGGCGGCGGAGCTGCGCTCTGGCGTCCAGCAGCGAAGCATTGCCGCCACTTTGCTGCTGCCACAGGTTTTGCATGGTGGTGTCGGGAGCGACCGGCATCAGCTCTTCCTGTGAGGTACTGCACCCTGCCAGCAGGATTATCAGAATAATGAAGTAACGCATTAGTCCAGCCCTCCCGTTGCAGTGGTCTGCGGGTATTTCACTTTGCGCCCCTGCGGCTCATAGTCGATGGCAAGTTCTCCGGTGAGATGCACTGCCACTTTGTGGCCCGGCGGGACATAAACGGCATCAAACATCTGGCCGTAGTGCTGTTTCATCCAGTCGGCGGTTTCCTTCAGCCCGCCGCCGATGGCCTGGCCGAGCACGTACTGCCCGTTGTCGCCGGTGACCGCGCTGGTGATGCTGCCATCCTCCACCACGGAGGTGCTTTCGCCATTCGCAAAGGCCTGCGCTGCTGCGCCCGATCCCGCCAGCAGAAACTGCGAGGTGAGGTATTCCTTCGCATTGCTTTTGCGCGTGCCGGGAATGCAGGGCAGCCCCTGTTCGTCCGAGAGCCAGCCGATATTTTGCTGCTGGCTACCCGACTTTTCGCTCTGCGGGACGGTGCGGACAGTGCCGTCATGAAACACAAAGGTCAGCGAGGTGATTTGCCCGCGTACACAGGAGAGCGTCCAGTCGCCCGAGGCAGTGCCGGAGACCACCGCGCCTGCAACATCCGGCAGTTCAGTGCCGTTAGCCGTCAGGTTGTCCTCGCCAATAAGCAGTTTGAACGGGTAAGGATCGCTGACCGTACCATTGACCGGAACCCGGCCAATCAGTGCGGTCATGGCAACCGAGCCGGTCAGCGTGGCGTTTTGCGGCAGGGTCCAGACCTTCACGTCGGGTGGGGTGTCTGGTTTATCCGCTGCTTTCAGATTCACGCGCAGCGGCTTGTCATGGGTTGCCGGGGGCGCGTCAAGCGGCTCCAGCCAGCGCACCTCCTGCTGTACACCCGCAGGCAGTTCGCCGGACGTCAGCCCCAGCCCTGGCGGAATGTCGTCGCTGTGTTTATCACCGAGCTGGTCAAGCTTAGCCAGCAAATTTTGCTGGCTCTTGAGCCATTCATTGCGTAATGCATCCTGCTGTTTGCGTATCTCGTCGCGCAATTGCGAGGCCTGGCTTTGTTGTTGCGCTTTCAGCCGTTTCTCGCTGGCCTGCTGACTTTCCGTGCTGTTCTGCAGGGTTTGCAGCTCGCGGCGGTACTGTTTCATTTGCCCGACCAGGGTGGCGACGGTGTCCGCCGGGGTATCGCCATCAATACCCAGATCGCGCAGTTCTTGCGGCGTGAGTGCTGCCACGGTACGCGACGGGGTTTTATCCGGCGCACTTTTGCCCGGCGAGCGTAGCAGCACCACGATGGTCACCAGCACAATCAGCGGCAGCAGGATTTTCAGTATCACGTTCTGGCGCGGCATCATGGCTTATGCTCCGGTGGTTCCGCCAGCAGGGCATGAGCGGCGCGGCCTTTAGTGACCAGATACACCACAGTGGTGTCTTCCGGCAGGCCGTGCGCACCGAGCCAGTCGTGCTGGAAAGCTGCCGCGATAAACTGCCCCTGAAGCTCGCGGGGATCGAGAGGAATGCGCTGTGCGCTGCGGTTCTGTATGCGCAGGGCGGTCACCGTGATCTCGCCCACTTTCCAGGTGGCCAGCGGTGTGGTGGCGATCGGTTGTTGTGGCAGCAGTGTGGTGACGTTTTTTGCCAGCCCGGTGGGAGTGGGCGTTACACCTGGCAGCGGCTCGACGGTACGCAAAGGCGCGTAGAGATTCTGGGCGGCGTAGCGCACCAGCAGAACGGGCAGAGGTTCAGCAGGTGCAGAAACGGGTACGGTTTTATCGACCGGGGACGCTGCCTGGGGTTCATAGCGCAGTTGCAGCGCCTCCAGCGGTGATGTGCCTTCCGTCGCGTGGATATCCAGCAGGATCAGTTCACCGCTTCCGGTATCGCGTAGCTGAATACGGGTGGCCGGAAATGGGCTATTAGCCAGCAGGAATATTTTACCGCCCGCGCTTTGCAGGCGGACTTTGCCCTCAAGGCTGGCCGGGTAGCCAATGCGTACTGGTTTGCCGACATCGACAATACGCTCCTGGCCGGTGTGTAACTCAACCGGCAGTGGGATGTTCTCCCATTGTACGACTTCTGTAGCCAGTGCGGGCAGGCTGATAAACAGCAGCAGAAGCAGGCGCATCATGGCTTTGCCTCCGTGATCAGGCGTTGCGGCGTGCTGTCTGTGCAGTCAATCGCCAGCCCCCACGGGTTAATCTCTGCATCAATGGCATAGCGCACTACCTGCAACGGGTAGCGTACCAGTGCTTTTTTAACCGGTTCGTTCTGGTAATACTCTTCCACGGCAACATCCAGCGTCACTCGCCACGCATCGCGCCCCAGCACTTCGACGCGCGGATGCGGGCGCTTGTCGTCGCCCTCTACACGGCTGCTGTAGCCGTGGCCGGGCAGTTCATAGATCCCCCGCGTACGGCTTCGAAGTTCGCCCCCGTCACGCCGGAGCTGGTAATCATGGTCCAGCCAGTTCTGGCAGGCGGGCGTAAGATAAGCCCGGAGGGCGCGAAGATTACGGGTGTAGTCCTCCTCCCCGTTATCCGGCCAGCGGTTGAGCTGCTGGAAGATATAGAAAGTGAAGGCGTAAACACTGGCAGGCGGCACCTCCCACCACGGGCGGGTGCTGCCAGTGCGTAAGTCGGGCGGGAAGTACAGCGTGAGATTACGTGGCGCGGTGTACCAGCCATAGCCGACGCCCGCCAGACACAAACACAGCAGAACGATCACGCTTTTCAGCGTCAGGATATGGGCATCGCGCTCGGCCAGCGCATGACGGAAGCGACTCATTTCACACTCCTGCGCACCACCCATACCGTGCTGTGCTGGATAAGTTGTGGGCGTCGTAGCAGTCGATGGCGCTCAAGCCAGGCGAATAACGCCTGATACAGCCAGCTATCCGGCTTACCGCGTTTGATGCGTGCCAGAATGCGCCCGCCGCCCTGGAGAAGCAGCCCGGCACCAGCCAGCGCCGATCCTGGGATCAGCGGCCAGCTGTGCAGTAGTACAGCCAGCGCGATACCGAAAGTGGCTCCGCCGGAAAGCCCGCAGACCAGCGCCAGCAGCAGTTCACTGGTCGTCAGCCCGCGCCAGACAACAGGCTCACGGTTAAGCCGGTCGGGGAGAAAGGTTATTGTTGCCATCACAGAATGTCCGAAGCCTGATTAAGTAACCAGATGGTGATCACCAGTAATATCGCCCCAACACCGGCCATTGCGCCCAGATCTTTCCACTGCTTGCGCCCGGTCTGGATCTCGGAATAGGTGGCAATGCAACTGTTTGCCACTACCAGAAAGCCCACAGAGCAGATCGCCAGCGTCAGCAGGATCACGATGTCGTAGCCGTAATTCTGGATGGTTTCCATAATGCCATCCCCCTGGCCCCGGGACGGATCTTCCATCTCCGGTAAGTCGGCAAGAACGTTAAAAGCGGGGAGAAGTAACAGGAGTAAAAATCGCATCATGCCTCCTCAACTCAGAACCAGCCAGAAACTGACCAGTACCAGCAATACCGATCGTGCTACTACGGCACCAAACCCTTGCCAGCTTAAACGCTGCCGGCAGACACCCTGCCAGGCAACCAGCAATGACCAGGCACACCACAGCAGCATGGCGCTGGTGAACAGACCCAGCATCAGCAGATTGACCGCTTCCGGCTTGCTCAGGCTGGCTGCCTGAAAAGCCGCGATCTGGGCTTCAGTCATGGGCGTTCTCCCGCTGGTAACTGGCGGTTAAAGGTTCCTGATTGCGTGGCTGGGCGCGGGAAGGGGAGAGGTAACGGTTGAGCCCTTGTTCAATTTCGCTGATATCCTGCTGTGCCGCCCGGTAGTCGAAGTAGTAACGAGATTGCGGATTAGTTTTTGTGCTGGCTTTCGCACGCTCCAGCGAGACTTTAACGCTGTCGAGCTGCTTTAACGCCAGGGCCAGCTGGGTGGATTCCGGCGTAGCGTCGGCCAGGGCCCAGAAGGGCAGGATCAGTATCAACAGTAGTGAGCGATATTGCATGGTGAAGCTCTCCTGGTGTTCGGCCTGGACAGGGTAGGAGAGTGGCTGGCAGAGGGTCACCAGGGTATTGTTTGTTGTTGAAAAAAGATTTCGACAGAGGTTAAGGTTCTGAGCGGCTTACATCACTTTGGCTGCTTTGAGCGAAAATCGGACGCCCGCATTGCGTAAACAGGCTTCCGATATTTTGAATATGGACAGACTACTTAACTCGCTTCCCCGTTTCGTCAATAATCTTCTCGCCATCCTCTTTGGTAAACGCTCCTTTCTGATCTTCCGGAAGAATATCCAGCACGATTTCTGAAGGGCGGCAAAGACGCGTACCAAGCGGTGTTACTACAACCGGTCGATTAATCAAGATCGGATGCTGAAGCATAAAATCAATCAACTGCTCATCAGAAAATTTGTCTTCATCAAGACCCAACTGCTCATAAGGTTCGACGTTCTTACGCAGCAATGCACGCACTGAAATACCCATATCTGAAATCAGTTTGCCAAGTTCATCACGAGTCGGGGGCGTATCGAGATAATAAATAATGGTTGGTTCGCTACCGCTGTTACGGATCATCTCCAGCGTGTTACGTGAAGTGCCACAGGCTGGATTGTGATAGATGGTAATGTTGCTCATATCAGTATCTCATTACAAAGTGATAGAGAGCCGCCACGCCAGCGCGGCCAGAGTGACGAAAAGCACGGGCAGGGTCATAATTATTCCGGTGCGAAAGTAATATCCCCAGGTGATGGTCATATTTTTCTGTGCCAGCACATGAAGCCACAGTAGGGTTGCCAGACTGCCTATCGGGGTGATTTTAGGACCTAAATCGCAGCCAATCACATTGGCATAAATCATTGCCTCTCTGACGATGCCGGTCGCAGTGCTCCCGTCTATAGACAATGCACCAATAAGTACCGTCGGCATATTGTTCATCACAGACGACAGGAACGCTGTCAGGAAGCCGGTACCGAACGTGGCAGCCCATAAACCTTTGTCTGCCAGTAAATTGAGTACGGCTGAAAGATACTCAGTCAGTCCTGCGTTACGCAGACCGTAGACGACCAGATACATACCCAGCGAGAAAATTACGATTTGCCAGGGCGCACCGCGCAGCACTTTCCCGGTATTTATGGCATGACCACGCTTTGCTACCACGAAAAGCACCGCAGCCCCAACAGCTGCTATCGCACTAACAGGGATCCCCAGCGGCTCCAGAACAAAGAAACCGACCAACAGGAACAGCAGAACAACCCAGCCCGCCCTGAACGTAGTAGGATCTTTAATCGCATTGGCAGGCATCTTGAGTAGCGAAACGTCATATTTGGCGGGTATATCGCGGCGGAAGAATATATGGAGCATGACCAGCGTGGCAGCTATAGCCGCCAGGTTCACAGGGACCATCACGGAGGCGTACTGCGTAAAGCCCAGTCCGAAGAAATCCGCTGAGACAATATTGACCAGGTTGGAAACTATCAGTGGCAGGCTGGCGGTATCAGCAATGAACCCTGCTGCCATGATAAAGGCCAGAGTCGTCGCCTGGCTGAACCCCAGTGCGAGCAGCATCGCAATCACAATCGGCGTCAGAATCAGTGCTGCCCCGTCGTTAGCAAACAGCGCAGCAACAGCAGCGCCAAGCAGTACTATCCAGGTAAACAGCAGGCGGCCACGTCCGTTACCCCAGCGGGAGACGTGCAATGCTGCCCATTCAAAGAAGCCGGACTCATCGAGCAGCAGGCTGATGATGATGACCGCAATAAATGCCGCTGTCGCATTCCAGACGATATTCCAGACCACGGGAATATCAGCGATATGGATGACACCGGTTACCAGCGCCAGCACAGCCCCGATACTCGCGCTCCAGCCAATACTCAGACCTCTGGGTTGCCAGATCACCAGTACCAGCGTCAGTAAAAATATACTCCCTGCCAAAAGCATCTCAGACTCCGTTATATATGATTATGTGAATATGTATCCTGTCTCAGCAGGAGGTGTAAGCTGATTTGTCCAGCCATTTACGCACATCCTCTCGCATACATTGCCAGGACGTCGTGACCGTCTCTGCCGCCCATGCTGGCATGTGGGGAGACAGGCGGTAGTGAATCCATTTGCCTTCCCGGCGGTCAAGTACCAGTTCTGCTTCACGAAGAATCGCCATGTGGCGAGAAATCTTGGGCTGTGACTCAGTGGTGGCCGCACAGATATCGCAAACGCACAGTTCTCCGGACTCCCGCAGAAGCATGACGATGGCGAGCCGTGTTTCATCCGACAGGATTTTGAAAAGCTGAACAGGTTGTAGCATTTTTCACTCCGTTCCCTTTATAATATACACATATGGTAAATCATATGTGTATATTATAAAACACCAAAGTATCCCGGAGGAGAAATAATGGAACACTTTCCTGCACTGAACGCTGACTGCTTTGATCAACACATCGCTGAACAATTACACCTGCAGGAGCCGCCACGGATTCTGATCCTGTATGGCTCAGTAAGAGAGCGCTCTTACAGCCGCTTTGCCGCGGAAGAAGCAGGCCGCCTGCTGACAGCGATGGGCGCAGAGGTGAAACTCTTTAACCCCTCCGGTTTACCCCTGCCGGATGATGCGCCAGACACGCATCCTAAGGTCACCGAGCTGCGTGGTCTGGTCAGATGGTGTGACGGGATGGTTTGGAGTTCTCCTGAACGGCACGGGGCTATGAGCGCAGTTATGAAGGCACAGATCGACTGGATACCCTTAAGTGAAGGTGCGGTACGCCCTTCGCAGGGCAAAACTCTTGCGGTAATGCAAGTATGTGGCGGCTCGCAGTCCTTTAATGCCGTGAACCAGATGCGTATTCTTGGACGCTGGATGAGGATGTTCACTATTCCCAACCAATCTTCAGTAGCCAAAGCCTGGCAGGAATTCGATGAGAACGGGCGAATGAAACCTTCGTCCTGGTATGATCGTATCGTCGATGTCGCCGAGGAGTTGTTTAAAATCACACTGTTGCTCAAGGGGCAAACCGGTTACCTTGCCGATCGCTACAGTGAACGAAAAGAGAGCCATCAGGAGCTTTCATCTCGCGTCAATCAGGACAAAATATAACGTCGTTGCTTATTGAGCTCAGACGTCCGCTCCTGGCACATAGCCGATTGTCAGGTTTAAACAGACAGATACTGTGCGCAGCAGTGAATATTGTCCCCATCCTCCCCTTACAGCCAGCGTTTAAAGCTGCTCGCCGTCACTCTTAGTACTATTCCTGTCCACAATGCGGCAGCAAACAACAGGGTATTTGACGAAGGGAACACCGGTTGTGCCAGATAGATCAACCAGAGGTTGGTTGTCACCGATGCGCCAAGCTTTCTGGCACAGCAATGAACAAAAACGGATTCATTCCCTGTACCAAAGATCCTTAAATCACGCTGCATCACCCCTTCAGCGATGCCTGTTGTTGCACACAGCAAAAACAGCGGTAACGTGACAATCAGCCTGAGCAGGCGGGCCATAAAACTTATCAGCGCATAAGCCATCGCATGGGTTAGGGTTGCCAGCATCACTTCTGGAAAAATATGCCGGAGCAGTGAATAACCCCATTCATGGAAATTCAGTAGTCCCGTCTGCCCATATTGCAGCAATGCCAGCGCTCCAGCTCCCAGTGGATGGGGTTGTAGATCCTGCGCTAACGCAGCCTGCTCCTGGATCATCACCCGACAGACATGTTCTGCCCCCTCCTGTGGCCACCAGAAATACAGTCCTGCTAACTCCAGTACGATCCGCAATATCAACGCCCCAAGAACCAGCCCGATAATGCGTCCGGCCAGTGATAGCAGCCAGCTAATGGGGCCTTGTGTAGGTCTGGAGGGGGGCGGACGCTGCTCACTCATGCCTGGTTTTCATCGTGCTGGCGCGCCTGCATCCACTCTGTGAGCTGCTGGATGGAGTCCGGCAGCGGCCAGCGTTTGTCGCCGATGGGCAGCGGCAGGCGGATTTTCCACAACTGGCCGCCTTCGAGCAGGGCGAAGGCCTGGCCTTTGGGAAGCTGGATCAGGGCAGCGGTATCCAGCAGCGGAACGCTGCGGGTGACAACCTGCTCGTGGGTGCTGCTGACAAAACTGTTCTGCCCGCCGGGCGTATCGGTGACGCCGGAACTGACCTGGCGGCTGCGGATCTCCACCTGCGGCAGTTGTTTTGTCAGCAGCTCAGCGGTGGCGGTTTCGCGAACGCGTAACATGATCAGGTTGTTGAAGTTCCCCACCACCTGGCCTGCTTTGGCGGCGTTGCCGATCCGCGCCTGAATGTCGCTCAGCGTCTGGGTGTAGGCGGTAACCTGAATGCCCGCACCACCCCCTTTGTTGATCAGCGGGATAAACTCCGGCCCCATCAGTTCGTTAAATTCATCGCAGTGCAGGTTGATAGGCGGCGGTTTTTCGGTGCTGCCGGGGAGAGCGTCATTAAGGCCAAATTTATAGAGATGGCCTGCAACACTGACCAGATCGGCAAACATGGAGTTACCCACAGCAGCAGCGACCACGGCGTCGGAGAGTGCATCCAGCCCGACGTAAACAATCGCTTTCTGGCGGATGGCCTGTTGCCAGTCGAGGATCGGACGCGCGTCATCCAGGTCGTGATAATCCGGGGCGAGCAGGGCGGCCAGTGAACCAGTGGTGAGTTTTTCCAGCAGCGGCAAAAGAGAGGCGACGATTTTATCGAAGTAGGTCTTGTCGTAGCGCACCGCAGAACGCAGGCCATCGAGGATCGGATCGTAAAATTTTTCCTCATTCAGGTACTGTTCCAGCGCCACGACATGGCGGTCGCGTCCCTGCAGGTTACGCGGTGTGTTTTTATCGTTGATCCGTTCAGCCAGTTGGGCCACCACTTCCCAGGCTCGCGCGTTGTGGCGCGGCAGAACGATGCGGGCATAGTCGATAAACAGGGCGTCGATATTCACCACATGACGGGAGATAAGCTGGTAATCCGGGCGCTGGCCCAGCGCGACCAGGGCGCGGGCAATGATATTGACGAAGCGCCAGGCAAATTCCCTGAAAGCGGCACTGTTGCCCTCGCCGGAAAGCTGCCCGGCGATGCGTGATGCGACTTCGGATATGCGGCCAAAGCGTCCGATAGCGTTGTAGCGTGCGCTGGTCGCCGGGTAAGCCAGATGAAACAGGATAAACCGATCGCTGCGTCCGGCACGCTTCGCTTCCACCCACAGGCGTTTGAGCAGATCGGCATCCCCTTTCGGATCAAAAACAATCACCACCTCGCCACGGTGAATATCCTGCGTGGCGAGCACTTCCGCCAGCCGCGTTTTGCCCACCCGGGTGGTGCCGAGTACCAGCGTATGACCGACGCGTTCTCCCAGCGGCAGGGTGACTTCACTTTCTTTCAGCTCCACACCGTGCAGCCACGGATTGCCACCGACGGGTGGCAGCGGGCGCACCGGGTTCAGCCAGTGGTCGGTACTGAGCAGATGAGTGAGCCAGGGCAGGGCGTGTTCGCAGCGTTTTTCAAGTCTCCGCGCCAGTTGGTGGCACAACCCAGGATGCAGAAAACGTGCTGCTTCTGGCTGCAGGCAGTCATACAACCGCTGAGTGTGGATGGGTTGCCAGCGAAACCCTTTTCCCAGAAACAGCCGCCTGCGGCTGACCGGAATCTTCCGGGTGGTGAGGGCATAGCGCGGCAGACGCAGCAGGTTGCGGTGGTAACGAAGGATTTGCCAGCCCTGCCAGCTACGGCGTAGCGCCAGCAGGAGAAAACCGCCCGCAAGGAGGCATGATGCGATGGGGGAAAGCATCAGCAGGGCTGCGCTATTCAGACACAACAGGGCGGCACATAGTGCACAGACGGCACTGTAAAGCTCCACGGGTGGGCGCAGTAACGCCTCCAGTGTATAGCGGCTCATGGCTGTTGCGTCCGTTGCTGCAGTATCCGGCCAACCTGCTGGCGGTAACGGGCTGCCGGTACTCCTCCTGCGGGACGGTGATATCGGGCGGCGGCGTTCAGCCAGCTTCCGGGAGATTCGTCGTAGCGTTCGCGCAGCAGTCGGGCAGTGAGCGTAAGGTTGCGGTAAGGATGCAGTGCGTCACAGGGAGAATCAAACAGGGTGCGGTGCCAGCCAATGTTGATTTGCCCAAGGCCTGCGTCAATGCGTTTCAGCGCGGTCGTGCGGGTGGCGGCAAGCAGTGCATGACAGGCTTCATTCCTGCTGCGATAACGGTAACTTTTTCCGGCGATATTCAGCGTCCATGGCCAGGGCAGACGTTGTGTCCCCAACCGTGAACCGCTTTCGGTCTGTGCCACCGCCCATAACAGTTCTGGCGGTACCTGCCAGCGGTTTGCCGCCTGCTGATAGGCTTCCGGCAACGGCTGAGCCAGTGCCAGACAGGGCAGTAAAGCCATCAGGGCAACACTTCGCGCCATTGTTCACCTCGCTTCTCCAGCGCGACGGGGATTTTGCCCGCACCGGTCTGTAACCAGCGGCCTGCATCGTGGTTGAGGGTGATATTGCGTTCACTGACCTGTTTCGCATCGATACCGTGAGTCTGCGCCCAGCGGCGTACCCGGCTGTCGTCGCCCTGGCTTCCGATCAGCCAGATATCCAGCGGACGTTTCTGGGCCAGCAGGGTACGCAGCAGACTGTCGCAGGCCGGGCAGTTCTCTTTGACAAACAGGGAGACGCGGGAGGTGCTGGCCGCTGGCGTTTTCAGTGGCGTCAGCCCCGGATATAACCGCTGCCAGGCTGCGTCATAAGCGCGCTGAAAGGCGAGTTCTTTTTCCAGCCGCTGAGACTCTTTTCTGACCAGCAATTCGGCGAAATGCTGGCGTTGCGGGTCGGTTTCCGCTTCCACACCCAGCGTGGTGAGGGGATCGAGACCCGGTGACCAGATACCGCGCTCCTGCTGCTTCAGCGCAAGGTAGCGTTGCCACTCCTGCGGGGTGATGCCCCATAGCATGGCCTGTTGTTGCGGCGTCAGTGGTTGAAGGGCCGTGGTGGTGTTCTGGCTGTTTTGTACCTGCAAGGGTTGCGCCTGCACCGTGGCCGTGAAAAGCAGAACCAGAAAGGTACGTTTCATGGCTTACTCCGGTATCTGAAGCGTCAGACGGCGTTTGCCCTGACGGAAAACTGCCCACTGTTCATTCAGCTTTTCCAGCCTCCATCCCTGCCACTGCTCTCCCGGGCGTAGCCAGACGACCTGGTTAAGCCAGAGAGCTTCGGGTGGAACGATGACCGCCAGCCGGGTATCGCCACGCTGTATCACGCCCGCCAGAAAAAACGGGGCCATTGCTGGCCCCAAAACAGGGTGGGACAGGGGACGACGGTGAATAACCGCCGGGAGGAGGGAATCATTAGCAGATGAGTCAGGCTGCGGTTCAAAACAGATTTCGCGGCGCAGATCGTTTACCTCCAGACGCCATGCGCTTCCGGCCAGCATCCGAAGAGCTGCATCAAGGCGCACCGGCCCGAAGTGGTACTGACCCAGCGGCAGCGGGAAGGCATACAGCCTGGCGCGCTGGCTGTCCGGCAGGCACAGGGTGTAGCCGCTGTCGCGCAGCAGATATTGCAGGGTTTCACCGAGTCCGGGATGAAAGCCCGGCGGAATCGACAGGCTGGTGAGCTGTTCCAGTGGCGGCTGTTGCGGCGCAGTATTCACCAGCAAATAGCGGTCGTAACGCACAACCGCGGGGGCGAACGTTGATGCGATAGTGGTGCCGGTGACGGCCATCAGCATCAGGACGATCATTATTGCCAGTAGTAACTTCATTATGGTTTCCCCCCGCATGGTTTTGAGGGAAGGATGCCGTGAGCGTAGGCAGGAAACGATAAACAACTCTTTATTTCAAAGAAAAGTTGCGCCCGAAAAACGGGCGCAACAATGGTTAATACTGCGATTCACGTTCAGGCTGTATCCGGGAAGCCGGTTGGGTTTCTGAACTCACCGGCTTGCTTTCTGCTTTATAGACTTCCTCGCCGTCTATCTTTATCAGCCCGATCCAGAGCAGATGTGCTTTAAGACTGACGCCGGTTTCGCCTTTACGCTCACCTTTACTGAAGGTAAAGGTCTCGGCATACAGATCGCCGAGCCGAAACTGGACCAGCACTTTACGTTTTTGCTCGCATGCATCGAGGCAGCGGCGTACCAGGATCTGGGCATCTCGGCCACTGACGCGGCAGTCAAACCAGGTGTGTTCTGCTTCACTGGCTTCGCCTCTGAGTGCGGCAATGTCGCAACACAGGAAAGGCTCACCTTTTTTTGGTGTCACTTCGCGAATGCGGTTCAGATAACCGATACCGCTGACGTGCAGGTTGAAGTAGTGGGTGTCGTTCATGGTGGTGTTCTCCAGATATACCCGTCGTCTTTCAAGTTGCAGGTGTGTTGGCTACGTTCACTCACCCGAATCACTTAGTTTACTAAGTGATTCGGGATTCGTTCTCTTGCCCCCTTCCTGCAACTCGAAATCCATTGGGTGTTAAATTGCGGAGAAATGCCCATGGCGCGGGATTTCCCCGCTTTGGGTTTGATTTGGGCATTCCGCGCTGTGCGCCGCCGCGTTTTCAGGAATGCATGGCGGCTTTCTGGTTGTTACAAGAGACAGAAGAACAGGGATGAATTGAGCAAAACAGTCGATTTTATTTGTCGTTGCCAGATATTAAACACAAGGGTTTTATGGTGGTTAATTATTGCTCATGGGTATAAAGCGGCACAGAATTGTAAAAGGTAACACCTGATACGAGCGAGGAGGATTTATGCCATTAAGCAGTACGACTCTCAAACTGGAAGACGAGCTGAAAGCACGGGTCAAAAAGCTGGCGGATGTCCGCGACAGAACGCCGCACTACCTGATGGTGGCAGCGATCACCGAATATGTCGCCCGTGAAGAGCAGCGGGAAAGTTTTAAACAGGAAGCACTGGATTCCTGGCGTGAATTCCAGGAGACCGGGCTACACCTGACCGGTGATGAGGTCAATGACTGGCTGCAGTCCTGGGGAAGCGAGGCGGAACAGGGGAGCCCGCTATGCCACAAGTAAATATTACCCAACGGGCAACTGTAGGATTGCCGCTCCTCTGAACACCCGGAATTTTGCGAGCTGCTCATTGAATTTGGTGATTCCGGTTACGTTGCTCTGTATCGGTATAACCGTGAAGATGATCGAGTATATGTGCTGGCATTTCGTCATCAAAAGGAAGCAGGATATTAACGCACTTCAGAAGCGGTAGCTTAGCCCAATGCCACCCAACCAGGGTGACTCGATGCCCTCTCCTTTTTTATACGTCATACTGGCATACAACCGGGCCTGTGGCGTCACTTCTGCGCTGATACCCGCCTGATAGCTGCCCCGGCTACCTGCAATGTCGTTGTTAAAGCGATCCTCGTTCACCCTGACCTCATTGCTATGTACAAACTCCTGCTCCAGCGCCACTTTCAGCCAGGGCGTCAGTTGCGCCCCGTTGTCGGTTGAAATTTGCTGGCTGATGCGCACACCTGCCTGGGCCAGTGCCGATTTCGCGGTACCCGGATGTGCCTGCATCCCGTTAGACAGCGCGTAATCATCACTCTGTGAGGTGAAACCAGTGAAGCCGATAAAAGGGGAAAGCGTGGTATCGGCCAGAGGAAGATCGACGCCGGTTATCAGGCTGCCGCCGATGCCGGGCGTGGTGTAGCTGCCGTCAGCGCGACCGCCGGAGCTCATGCGGGCATTCAGATGCTGGTTAAACAGGTTACCTTTCAGAACACTCTCCAGCCAGAAGTGACGCCGATCAGAGTAACTGGCATAGAGCGCAGTGCTGTAGCTGTCCACGTTGCCATCGCTGTTGTTGGCCATGTCGAGATCGGAGCGGCTGTAACTGCCCGCCACGCCCAGGGTCAGAATGCCGTTTGCCACCATCCTGTGTGTGTCATAGCCCATCATCACCCCGCCCAGCGTCTGGCGATACGCGGCATTCCCGGTCCGGTTGACATTAAAACGGTTACTGAGTACTTCCGTCCAGAATTCTCCTTCGTGCGTGCGCGAACGCACTGCATCAAGCCGACGATGCAGTGCATCAATCTCTGTCTGGAAAATGGTGGGAGTCACGTTTGCCATAGCGAGAACGGCATCGGTAGAGGGGGTTGGCGTCGCCTGGGGCGTCAGTGCCCAGTTTCCCTGGCCATCCGGCACGAGTCCGTATTCCCAGGTGCCGAGATCGACCTGCTGATTCGGATTAAGCAGCGTAAACTGTGCATCCCCGCCGCCGGTATGGACAATCTGTAGTGACGATGGCTCCTGTGGCGAGACGCCGGTATCGGCGACCATGATCCCAAATTCGCCATTCGCTTCACCGCTGACGTTAATCATGTCGCCCTGGCCGTCTGCGATATCGGTATTCAGATAAAAATTGCCGTCGCCCGTGAGGGTACTCATGCTGAGCGTGGCGAAGGACGCCGGATCAAACCAGACTGTGCCGCCTTCGAGCGTCAGGCTGGCAAACTGATACTGGTGTGGCGTAGCGCTGCTGTTGTTATGCAGTGAAAGATTGCCTGCCAGCGTCAGATCCAGACTGGCGGTCCGTGCTCCTTCATTCAGGTTCAGTTCACCACTGTTACCCACGGTGCCACTGCCAGTGAGGATGGCTTCATCGCTGACGTTCATCAGCCCATACAGCCAGAAATCGTCAAGCGTGCCGTGATTGATTTGCGCGCTGCCGCCCTGCGCCACGGTAAGCTGGCGCGAGACACCATAGTTATCGAGTAAATATTGCCCGCCGGATTGCAGGGTTGTGCCTGTATCCAGGCCCCCCAGGTTCTGCATCTCTCCGTAAATGGCGCTTCCGTTGGCGGTACCGTAATACCAGGCGGAGGGCGCAGGATCCAGCACACTGTCGTAATGCCAGTTCCCACTGACAATTAGCGTACCGCCTGTTTCCACCAGGCTGTTTTTGCTGGTCCCGCCATTGGTGATCTGCTGCATGCCGCCACGTTGTATCGTCGCGTTTTGAGAAATGGCGGTATTACGGACTTCATAGGCATAATTCCGGCCAGTATCCAGCTCTCCTCCGGCTTCCACCACGGTAAAACTGTCCACGCCATAACGGTTAACCATGACACCGTCCGTACCGATAGTGGTGTTATGTGCCTGGCCACCCTGGTTTGGATCATTAACGCCATTTTCCCCTGCGTTAACGTAAATTTCACCACCGTTGTCGACATAGGAATTTTCCGCGCTGCCGTTGATCTGCAACTTGCCACCGCCGGTGACTGACGTGTGGTTAGCATACCCTCCGGGTTCGAGGAAAAGTGTACCCTGCCGGGTGACGATGATGTTGTCCGTTTGTCCGCCCGGCGCAACATAGCTGTAAGCGTTGCTGCCTGTGATGGTGGAGTCGGTGAGACTGCCATAGACATACTGATTGCCCTGGCGACCATCAATGATATCGCCGGAGATCGTTTCCCCGGCGTCAACGATCGGATGATAACCACCCCGGGCACTGGCGTGAACAGCGAGCAGGCTGATGGAAAAAAGAAACAGAAGGGGTTTCATATCAACTCTCCCGACGGTTAGCAATCGGGAGAGTTGAGCGTAACGGCGGATGACGTAACAGGGTTAAATCATTACCCACGGGTAAAAAATCAAGATGATAACACTGAGGGTTTTTTAAGACAGTGGGGCTCTTTGGCACAGCCGGTGGCTTTCCCGGACGAATGCCTGGTCTGGCGTTTCAGTGCGAGAGTAAGCATTTCTGAAACGGATGTCTGCGTTCGTATGGTTTTGAGGCTAAGCGAGCAGTTCAGTTCAGCTTCATCCTCTTGTGGGATTTTTTCGAGTGTTAACGTAAAAGTGTGTCTGGTCATGATCCTGCCTCCGGTGTGGCTGTGTCAGTTGTGTGGTCAGGGTAATAAGGGTACGCTGCTGTTGCGCCATAAATTGTTCCAGCGTCATTTTTCCGGCAGCCACCTCGTCGAGCATCTGCTCCTGTAGCGCAGTTGTAGCGGGATCTTTGAGAATGTCCGGGAGAAAATCGATCAGGGCTCTGGCATTGTGGGTCGCCAGCAAAAAGCGGCCACGTTTTTCCAGATAGCCGCGGCGGAAGAGCGTCCGGATAATCCCGGCACGCGTCGCTTCGGTTCCTATACCTGCATTCTCTTTCAGCCGCTGCTTCAGGCGTTTATTCTCCACAAACCGGGAGGCATTTTTCATCGCCGCAATCAGCGTGCCCTCGGTGTAATGTTCCGGCGGTTGCGTCTGGCGGGCGCGAACATCTACCTGTTCCACCCGGCAGGTTTGTCCCTGGCTGAGGACTGGAAGGCGCTGCGTCTCTTCCGGTTTAGTTTCATCAAGTTCACCTATAAACAGTTGCCGCCAACCGCTGATAACGGGTGTGGTTCCTTTTGCCGCCAGAGTTTCTCCGGCACAGTGAAGGCGTAGTTCTGTTTTATCTGCCTCATAATCGGGGAGAAACTGTGCGAGAAAGTGGCAGCGGATCAGCCCATATACTTTACATTCGTCGTCGCCCATGCGGGCAAGATCTACCGCATGGCGGGTGGGAATGATGCCATGGTGGGCGGTGATTTTTCCGTCATTCCAGATGCGGGAGCGATGCTGCGGATTAAGCTGGCTAACCATGGCACAAAGTGAGGCATCGCTGGTAACCAGTGCAGTCAGGATCTGTGGTGCTTCATCATGCATGGAAACGGGAAGCCAGCCGCAGTCGGTACGAGGATAGGTGATGGCTTTATGGGTTTCATACAGTCGCTGGGCGATGTCCAGCACCTGCTGCGCCCCCATACCCCACAGCGCTGAGCAGGTCTGTTGCAGGACGTTGAGGGCAAAGGCCAACGGTGGCGCTTCTTTCACGCGTCGGATAGTGATGTATTGTACCTGTGCCGCGCTGGCCTGTGCTAAGCGGCCAGCCGCTGCGCGGGCGGCAGATTCGCGAATACAGCGTCCCTCGCTATCACAGGATGTTTCATCAGGTTGCCATTGCGCCAGAAAAGTACGCTCCCCCTCCTGTAGCCGGACATCCACCCGCCAGAAGGGATGGGGAACAAACTGGCTGATTTCCCGGTCACGATCGACGATCAGACGCAGCGTTGGCGTTTGCACCCGGCCCACGGAAAGTATGCCGCTGTGGTGACGGTTTAACAGCGTGCAGGCACGGGTCATATTGATGCCGACCAGCCAGTCAGCGCGGGCGCGTCCTGAACCGGCCAGGTACAGCGGAAAAGTTCGCTCACCAGGCAGCAGGTTGGCGAGCGCATGACGGACGCTGACGTCATCGAGTGCGGATAACCACAGACGCCGGACCGGGCCATGCCAGCGGCAGTACGCCAGAATTTCCCGGGCAATGGTCTCGCCTTCGCGGTCAGCATCGGTGGCGATCACCACGCTGTTGGTCTGTTTCAGGAGCTGTTCAATAATGCGAAACTGCTTACGGGCATCCTGTCGTATTTTGAACTTCCATTGTTGTGGGATGATGGGCAGCGTTTCGGGTTTCCACTGTTTGAACTGTGGATCGTAATCTTCCGGCACCGCCATTTCCAGCAGATGACCAAAGCACCAGGTCACGGTGACAGAAGGGCTTTGCAGGCAGCCATTGCCCTTGCTGGTGGCGTTGAGCACACGGGCGATATCACGCGCCTGAGAGGGTTTTTCACACAGGTAGAGTTGCATAAGGTACCTCCCTTTGATGGGGAGGTTAGCATGGTGTTTTAAACGCGTCGTAGACAGGGAGAATTGAAAGTTCAGGCAGAAAATTGCACGTTAAAAGTGCATTAAACCGATAGTGCCTGTTTTCAGGTGCAGGATTCGGTTTAAAAAAACAGACAAAGTTAAACAGTGGGTATCACTTTGTTGGATTTTTTAACCAACAGAGTGACGGACGTTACTGGAGAAGAATATCGGCTTTACCCGGCTAAGCCGCTGCAGCATAAACGTCACCACCGAAATCTGCATATTCAGCACCTGCCGCTGGTGCTCGATCCTAAGGAGTGCTTCCTGTAATGCTTCTGACGAATCGGGCGATCCCAGTATTTCCTGCAACGCAGCGCTACCCGAACGGTTGTTATCCAGATTTCGCCAGCGCAAGTAGCTGACGCCGGAACGCGCCGGGTTACCGCACAGCACCAGCGGCAGGTAGCGTACCGGTAAATCCTGGACAGCCTGTTTCAGCCGGGGCTGGAGTTGTTGCAGCATGCTCTGTGTTTCCCGCAGCTCTTCTTCCAGGTTCGTGAGTTCTCCCTTACCCTTAAAGGCCTTAAAAAGGCCCTTTAGCGAGCTTTTGCGGGCGCAGCACTGATAGTCCTCGTCACTGAGCATGCTGTTCAATCTCCGCAAGTAAGCGTCTGGGCAACGGCCCGAGACGGTGGCTAACGGCCTGCGCCAGCGGTGTGTTATGGCGAATATCTTCACGGGTGACGCCCGTGGTGCGAAAGCGGTTTACGTAACTGTACAGCTGGCGTATCAGGCGGGGGATCTGCGCCAGCAGCGCCCCCTTTTCTTCCTGAGTGATGAGGTCCAGTTGCCAGGCCTGCAGGATGCGCCGGGCCAGCCGATCGTAATCGACAAGGATATTCAACAGGCGTGAACCGGGTGGCGAGAGTAGAGCCAATGGCAGGCTAAATTCCGCCGGGCTGGGGTTATGGCTGAGTGTTGTGGTGATGTCAGCTGACAGGCTGGCGAAGCGGTTGTCCAGCAGGGTGTTTTTTTGCTTGAGCAGGTAGTCCAGCACATTCAGCCGGATGTTGATATGCGCAAGCCAGTGTGTGGCCCAGGGATCGTCGCGCTGTTCCGCACGTAACAGGCGTATGAGCAGCGCCAGGCAAAGCAGCATGTCAGTGGGACTTGACCGCCATAACCGGACAGCGATGCGGGTATGCAGGGTGAGGCGGATATCGCTGAGGAGTGTGGTACCGGGCATGATTTCGCTCCGTAGAATCAGGTGCCTGGCAGTGTGCGATGCGGATACGCATCCGGCGATGGAAAACCGGGAGCCCATGCGTGAGAATTGATCTTTAATTAAATCGATGGATTTGCGCTGATTGATAGTGAATCACAATGTTTTATGCGGCGCGCATAAAATCATGGGAAAACCGATGAAAGAGGGGGTACTTAATAGCTTCGGACTATTATCGGGATCGCCTGCGTAGCTGGTTGAATTCCCCCCGGCGTGCCCGCTCCAGGGTTGCCAGAAGGTAAGCGAGAGGGCGTCGTATATCGCCGAAGGCGATCCGCCGGGCGCAGTCATCCACCACCTGCTGGCAGAGTGGGGTATCAAGATCCCGCATGGCGCGTTCTGCCACGCGGCGTTCACTCCGGCTGAAAATGTTATCCACAGGCCAGTGTACCGCTACCGTACTCTTTTTATTATTTAACTCTGTATCAGTAAGTACGGATCTGTCATCGAACAGTGCGCCAGGCCTTGTCGCACCACCCGGTCTTATTTTAAGACCCGGGCATTTTGTACCGGGTCTTCGATTGAGACTGAGCCGGGTCCTGATGGAAGACTCAGTGCAGGATTGTCCACTGTCCACAGGTCCGTCACGGTTCATCATCAACAGCAATGAGACAGCGGTGGTACGGATACGGCGGTTACGGTGTCGTGTGCAGTTGGCCAGCAGGGGCAGGTATTCTTCATCCAGATGGCAGGCTTGCATGGGGGAGAGGGGTTCATCATGCAGGGCGTAGATATTTCCCGCCATCTGGCCGGTTTTCTTATCGCGCAGACGCTGGCACAGGCTCAGCCAGCGCGTCAGGCGCAGCATGGTTAACGTGTTACTGACGGTGCTGCGTGACGCACTGTCGCTATCTGGTTGATCTGACAGCCAGCATTGCAGTTCATTGTAAGAGGGGAAAAGACCGTTACCGGCGTCATGGGCGTTAAGACGCAACAACTGCCAGGTGAATTTATCCCGGGGCGAGAGATTGCGGGCCAGCAGCAGACGGCGCGGCACTGTTTCATGCGGGTTACCGAGAAAAAACAGCTGATCTTGGTTGCTGCGTAGTGCCTGAAGCGCGTTATTCTTCATGTAACAGTTTCTCCTGATACCACTGCTTCAGCAGGTTCCAGATAACCGTCAGCGACAGATCATGCTCGCGGGCGATGTCCATCATCGCCTGTAATGCCTGTGGGGAATCGAGTTTCCTCACCCCCACTTTCTGCCAGGCATGCCACACCAGCGTTTCGGCTTCTTCATCCGGTGCAAGGTTGCGTCCCTGACGAACAAACAGACCAATCAGCCGCCGTCGGGCACAGACTTCAATCGTGGAAAGACCAAAGTAGTGGTTCACAAACTCAATGGAGGCACCGAGCGACAGGGCTTCTTCAAGCCGCTGCTGAAACAGCCGTTCCTGTTCGGTGCGGGCCAGCATTTTGCTCAGCATGTCGTGGTCGATGCTGATGCGCATAAACTGTACCGCGCTGTTGCTCAGAAACAGAATGTCGTCGGCGGTGAGACGTGTCAGTTCACACAGTTCTTGTGGGCTGAAGCCAAGGGATTCGCAGTAACGGATATGGCCTTCCTTCAGTGCCTGCACAACTTGCGTCAGCACAGCCTGGTTAATGGAGGGCGTCATGACAGGCCTCCCGGTTTCTCTGTTGTCGGCACAGACAAATCAGATGCAGCATGCGCTGGATCTGATCATCGTCGTACTCCGGCGAGAGTAAGAGTTCCAGGACGGGCATCGGGGTCGTGGTAACACCTGCGAGAGCCGCCAGAACCTGAAAACATTTTTGCGCTGTCGGTGTGGGGAAACGGGCGCAGGGGGCCAGAGTGAACCCGGCAGGTGAAGAGTTATCCGGATGAAGATAGGTTTCCAGCCCCCAGAAGGCGCAGATCTCCCGTGCGGTATCGATGATTTGCTTGTATGGCGATGTCTGGACGCTGGCGACAGGCGTTTCCTCCGGAACGTCATGCGCTTCAGGTATTTCTACAACTGGTGCGAAATCATCATCTTCTGGTCGTGCCGGTTTTTCCGGGGCGGGCGGGGGCGGCCAGAGCACTTTTTCGGCAGGCGGACCAAACAGCGCCTGGCGCTTACTCTGACCATCAGTAAGGTTTGCCAGCAGGGTGTTGTAAGCAATCCCGCTCTGGCGGCTCATTTCACCCAACAGTTCATCCTGCACCAGTTGCAGAATGACCCCTTCTGGCTCGGCGTTAAAAACGGCGAGTGCGGTGCTGAATATGCCCGCAAAATCCACGCTGTTATCTGCTGATACCAGCGTATTCCATACCTGTTCCGCTGCACTGCGTAATGCCAGCAGGCGTTCGATGACGGTACGTGTCAGCCCGGCGTACAGCGAATTCGGGATACAGGGCAGCAGCCAGTCAACGGTCTGCACCATCCGGCTGATTTTTGACTGGGTAATGGGATAGCCGTCAGCGGTGAGTTGTTCCGCCAGCGCCTGTTGCGAGGGACACATAATCCCGGCCTCACGGTAGAGATCGCGCAGTCGCAGGATACCTTCGGCACGCTCGATAAATGTCAGTCCATTATGCAGATCGTTTTCCGCCAGATGGCCGATCAGACACTGCAGTTCGCCTTGTTCCCGTGATACCTCTTCCGGCCAGGGGCGATATGGCCAGCAGAATCGATGAAAACGTTCCTCACGGGTTTCCTGCCACAGTTCATTGAGGATGGCGAGGCGGGTATTGCCGCCGCTGGCTAAGGTGTATTGCTGTTCACCGGGACGGCGGGTCAGTACTGGCGGATTGTCGAGCCCACGCGTACGAATGGACACTTTAAGCGTGTCGTAGCCGGGATTGCGAGTGACGCGTGGGTTAAGCGTGAAGGGCTGTATCTGCTCCAGCGTCACCTGCACCATTTCGGGATCCTGGCCGCTGGCGTCGCCATGGAGCCAGCGGTTCAACAGATTTGCGGCACACATCGTCAGCTCCTCCATCAGCCATTGCGACTGAGCCGTACACGTTGCTGGATCCACGCATCGATTTCGCTTTCCAGCCAGGCAACATGTGTGCTGCCGATGCGAATGGATGTCGGAAACTGGTGCAGGCGTATCTGCTGGTAAATCCATGATTTACCGAAGCCGGTTTTTTCCTCCACCTGGCGTAAACGCAGCAGTTTGTCACTGTTCATAGTCGTTCTCCTGTAAGCAGGTGCGTATACATCAGCACGATGAGAGGCGGTTATGTAAGCAGTTGGATCCTTGCCTGGCAGCAAAGAACCTTATTAAGGGTGGGAAGAGTTTTTAGATGAAAACCAGAGGTATGAGTGGTGAGGCAGGGATCAGGGGGCGCCGCGTTCCAGCGTGCGTTTTAAGGTGTCGCCATTGACGTGAACGGTGAGACCTTCTTCCCGCGCCCAGCTTTCAAAGATATTGGTGAGCTTATAAGGATGAGCCAGAAGATTATCATCCAGCAGGGGATTCTTCTTACAGGCCAGCCAGAAAAGGTGCGCGAAAGGCGTCGTTACTCGTGGATGCTTTTCAGACTGATAACGCTTCAGCAGAATGTCCATTTGCGACTTTCGGAGCACGAGGACGGCATCCTGCGGGAAGTGGTCCGGTAAATACCAGAACGGAATATTCAGTCTGGCATTCCGCGAAGCAAACCGGCTGTTATACAGGCGAGAAAGAACCCGATGGAAGGCATCCGGCAGTTTATCGTGGCGTCGGGCTACTTCAAGGGCGATTTCCCGCAGCGGTTTTCGGTCACATAACTGGTAGTGCTGGCCTGACAGGGAGCACACCACTATTCCTGATTCATGGCAACAGTCAGTGAGCGGTGGTTTGTGATATCCCAGAGCCTTCGCAAGCATTCGTTGGATAAACAGGCGTTCCAGACCGATGAGCGGTAGATCCCAGATGCTCCAGGCGGTGTGGCGTAAGCATGGATGGCGGCGAACTGAAAGAGGTAAAGGTACCGTGCACTGCTTGTGCTGGTCATCATTCTGACAGCCAGGATTGCATTGTGGGCCCAGCGGTCTGAGCTGTACGGGAGACTGAAACCAGACGGACAAGGTCAGATTGCCATGTAGCGCATGGCGATACAGGTCCCCCGGTAGCAGGCTGACATTGCGTTGTTTCATGACCTCTGCGACCTCATCAAGGGTGAGCCATTCTTGCTGGATATCATATGTCGTCATTGTCACCTACCTTGCAGATAAGGGGATTGAGTTTTGTTTTTACTGCGGAGGTAAGTGTGACTGATTTGATGATTGGCTGCTGTGAGTAGGAAGGGAATTAGGGGAACATGTTAGTTGATCTCGCAATTCAGTGATCTGCCGCCAGGATTAGATACAACACTCAGTTAGTAACGTCGGAATATTCATTCTCAGAATGACCCTTTCTCCAGCCCGCCGAAAATTCAGACGGTGTCTGATAATTCAGCGTGGAGTGCGGGCGGCATTCGTTATAATCCTGCCGCCAGTCATTAATGATTGTCCTGGCGTGAACGATATCGCTGAAACAGTGCTCATTCAGACATTCATCGCGAAATCGTCCGTTAAAGCTCTCAATAAATCCGTTCTGCATTGGCTTGCCCGGCTGGATTAAGCGCAACTCAACACCATGCTCAAAGGCCCATTGATCCAGTGCACGGTAAGTGAACTCCGGCCCTTGGTCAGTTCTTATCGTCGCCGGATAGCCTCGAAACATCACATATACCAACAGATACTACTTGATGTGGGTATATGTAGGTAGACTCTGAGAGAATTTCGACGCGCAAAAATTAGTCAACTTGCTGAATTTCAGGCATAAAAAAAGACGTCGGTTGACGTCTGCTTACTTCAAAATGGTACGCCCTACAGGGCTCGAACCTGTGACCTACGGCTTAGAAGTGCGAAGGTGATGTGCTTTTAAGCCTTTAAATAATCACCTAAAAATAAATTTCTTTATAAACATGATAATAACTGAAGCGTCGTGTTGATGTAAATTGATCGATGTTGATGCTTATAGCTATAATTTACTTACACCAGCCGTTACATCAGAATTTGGTGTAAGTATTCTCTCACGAGGCAACAAATGGCGCTTGCCAGACAAAAACTCACCTTTGAACGGTTGCGTAAATTCGAGCTGACTGAATAGACCCGGGTTTCGTAGACACTTTTTTGCCTCATAATGGAGGCTTAATGAAGGAGTGTTTATGTCAGCAAAAACGTTCACTGAAGAATTCAAAATCGAAGCCGTAAAGCAGGTCACTGAGCAGGGATATCCCGTATCTGAGGTCGCCTCACGACTTGGGGTATCGACTAACAGCCTTTATGCCTGGGTTAAGCGTTACCAAAAACCTGAACCCCAGCGCAAACAGGATGATGCTCTCCAGCTTGAAGTAAAACGTCTCAGACAAGAACTTAAGCGGGTAACTGAAGAGCGAGATATTTTAAAAAAGGCCGCCGCGTACTTTGCAAGAACATCCGGCTGAAGTACGCCTTTATTAAAAAAATGTCGCCATTTTACCCTGTACGCCGTATGTGCCTGGTCCTTGGCCTTCATTACAGCGGCTATTACCAGTGGCTAAAGCAGCCAGAATCATTGCGCGCCCGACAGGATGAACGCCAGACTGGCCTCATTAAGCAACTGTGGCTTGAAAGTGGTACGGTTTATGGTTACCGGAAAATCTGGCTCGATATGAAAGACCTGGGTGAACGCGCTGGACGTAACAGGGTTGCGCGGTTAATGAGGCTCGCTGAATTAGCATCCCAGACCGGATATCGAAAACGACGTTACTACGGTGGTGGAAAACCGTCGGTTGCCAGCCCTAATTACCTTGAGCGGCAGGTCATTTTACCGACCTCAAATACGCATTGGGTGAGTGACATAACCTATATAAGGACGCATGAAGGCTGGTTATATCTGGCCGTTGTTCTCGATCTCTTCTCACGTCGGGTTATAGGCTGGAGCATAGGAGGAAGAATGACCGCTGAGTTAGTGATGGATGCATTATTGATGGCAGTATAGCGGCTTAAACCAGCGACAGAGGTATTGATCCATTCAGATCAGGGTACTCAATATACCAGCGAAAGGTGCCAGCATTTTTGGAATCTCACAATTTAAAAAGCAGTATGAGTCGCTGCGGTAATTGCCATGATAACGCGGTAGCAGAAAGTTTTTTCCAGCTGCTGAAGCGAGAGCGTATCAAGAAACGGATCTATAAAAACAGAGCAGAAGCGAAAGCGGATCTCTTCGATTATATAGAGATGTTTTATAATGCCAGGCGTCGTCACAGCGCATGTGAAGATCAAGCACCTGCAGAGTATGAAAGTGCCTGGTTCATGAGGCACGGAACCGTCTAGGAAATCCGGGTCTATTCAATATTCGTACTGACCCGAGGTTCGCTCTGTCTCATGTACCGGGAGAGCCTGATCTACCACTGTGCTTCCAGCGAGACGAGTATGTGAAGATTGTCCGGGGCAGCAAAACGTTGCTGATCTATAAAGTTAAAACCGGATACTGACACCACCATTAATACAACATAAACCCAGCCCCTGTTGCTCACGCAACAGGGGCTTTTTGCATTTAAGAATCGCGTGATGTCTGAGCCAGTTTCGTCGTTAACGACGACTGAGTAAGAAAAAGAAAATACGCTAACTTTCAATACGGAAAATATGAAATTCAACCAATATATTCATATTTTACTGGTGGCGGGTTCCGCACTGATGACATTAATAACCCTGATTACCTCCGGCAGTCGGGGTTTTCTTTTTTTGTCGCTTAATATCCACCGATAGCCCTGGCAGTTCCGAACGACGAACGTAGTGGTTAGTTTCTATCTTCAGGTAAATGTATCCGCTTCTGGTTATAAAGTCTGCTGAGAGCGAAAACCGGAAGTTCGGAATGCATCCTTATATCGAGGTATCTTGAGTTATGGGAGCAAATCACATGCACTGCAGGACTTGGGCCAGATTAATCGTTTTGTTATTCAGGACGGATGCTTGTGCATCTGTGTATTCAATAAGAAAAATGTACATATCTGCAGTAGCAAAAAAAAGAGCTGCTTTACCATTTCACATAAAACAGCCCCTGTATTTCGCTTATAAATTACTGATTAAAAATCAACGAGTTCTAACTGACGTGCCATATTTAATTCATTACGCTCCACTATTTCTTCAACAATTTTGCCGGACGTATTGAACCTGAAATAGGTCAGACTGGTCCAGGTGACATCCCTGCCACTGATGTCAAAACCGTTCCATCTGTTAGAGCCTGTCGTCACATGAGTCAGGGCGACAACAACCTGGTCCTCAGCAACAACCTCTTTTTGAAATGTCGTCACAATGGTCTTATAGCGGTCGGTCACATTCTCGCGCAGCCCTTTTTTAAAAACCTCAAGACCGACTAGTGGCTCGGGGCAGTCAGGACGGCGAATCACCACGTTTTCATCAAAAAATTCCTTCACGCGTTCGACATCTTTTCCGTCGACACAGTATTTAAAATAAGCTTTTACCACATCCAGGTGAGTCATCTTCATTTCTCCGGGTTAATTAATCAGGGCTCCACCCTCAATATCCACTACCGAGCCGGTGACAAAGGGGCTATCAATGACAAACAGATACCCTTTTGCCAGGTCTTCTGCACGACCATACCTTTTGGCCGGTAGATTTTCTGCCGCCCGCGCCAGCATCTGTTCACGTGCTTCCGGTGCCATACCTGCATAGGCTTCAGTATCTGTCAGTCCCGGACTGATGGCGTTAACGCGCAGAGGAGATAACTCTTTCGCCAGCATTTTCACTGCAGCTTCCAGAGCCGCATTCATCGTGGTTTTCACCAGGGTGCCGGGAACGGTACGACGGGCAAGAAAACCGCTGGTCAGGGTCAGTGTTCCACCGGGTTTAATTTTCCCGCTCAGATGACGGGCAACCGCCAGACTGCCCCAGAATTTTGTATCAAACGCCTGTTTTGCGGTCTTCAAATCCAGGGTGGTGAATGCGCCACCCGGCGCCTGGGAGCCCGCCGTCACCACAATGTTGTCCACCGGTTCAAGCGTCCGGGCCAGGCGCTCAAGTTGCGCTTCATCGGCGATATCCAGTACCTGGCTTTCCACTGTCGCACCGGTTGTCTGAAGTTGCTGGCAGGCTTGTTGAAGCTTATCGTGATGGCGACCGGCAAGAATAATATGCTCTCCACGGATTGCCAGATGCTGTGCCACGGCGAAACCAATCCCCGTAGCGCCACCAATAATGAGTGTTCGTTGTGTCATGATTCAGACCTCAGTCGTCAGGAACGGATAATCGGTATAACCGACTTCAGTACCGCCAAACAGTGTCGCCGGATTGCCCATCTCTGCCAGCGGCAGGTTTTGTTTCAGACGGCGCGGGAAGTCGGGGTTGGCAATAAACGGGCGACCGAAGGCCACCAGGTCCACCACACCCGCCGCCAGCAGTTTGTCGGCTTTTTCACGCGTGTAATTCCCCGCCACAATAATGGCGCCGCTGAAGGTTGCCCGCAGGGTTTCACGGAACTCATAAGGCACCTGCGGTGCATCATCCCAGTCAGCTTCAGCCAGATGAATAAAGGCGATGCCCTTTGTTTCACACCAGGCCGCCAGCGCCAGAATCGCTTCGATGGCCTGTGGGTCGTCCATGCCACGCTGGGTGATAAAGGGGGCAAGGCGAATACCGGTGCGGTCTGCACCAATCGCGTCGCTGATGGCTTCCAGCACTTCCTGCGCGAAACGCACGCGGTTTGCCAGGCTGCCGCCGTATTCATCGGTCCGTTTATTCGAGGAGCGACGCAGGAACTGGTCAATCAGGTACCCGTTGCCACCGTGGACTTCCACACCGTCAAATCCGGCTTCCATAGCATTGATGGCCGCCTGGCGGTAATCCGCAATCACCTGCTGAATATCGGCATGGGCCAGCTCACGCGGGACCGGGCAGTCAACCATTTCACCCACACCTTCGCGGTTAACTACCCACACCTGTGCCTCCGGCGACAACGCTGAAGGAGCTACAGGCTTGCCGTCCGGGTGAAAACTTTCGTGAGACATACGCCCCACATGCCACAACTGAGAGAAGATTTTTCCGTTCACTTTATGAACCGCATCGGTCACCAGACGCCAGCCTTCGATTTGTTCAGCGGAATGGATCCCCGGCGTCCAGGAGTACCCCTGACCCTGTGGTGAAATCTGCGTCGCTTCGGTGATGATGAGACCTGCACTGGCGCGTTGCTGGTAATATTCGGCCATCAGTGCAGTGGGGATATTGCCCGGCTGCGCGGTACGTGCACGGGTCATCGGCGCCATCACAATACGGTTTTTTAGCTCAAGATGGCCAATCTGTGTGGTTTCAAAAAGCGGTTGTTGTTGCATGTTCTGTTCTCCAGGGCGGTCAGTTATGGCTTGACTTTACGTCCTGCGCGTCGCTTTGATAATGGCGGGAATAACTGATTCTATTTTCAGGAAAACGGAATAATGGGCAAGTTTGAAGATATGACGTTACTGGTGGAAGTCGTGGAGGCGGGTGGACTGGCCGCAGCCGGACGGCGGATGAATCTTTCTCCTGCCACCATGACGGCCCGGTTAAAGGCACTGGAAGAACGCTATCAGACCCGGCTGTTTAATCGTTCCACCCGGGCAATTGCACTGACACGCGCCGGTGAGGATTTTTACCACGCCGCACTTCGCGTGATGGAGGAAATGGCGCAGGCCGAGTCGAAACTGACACAGAAAGACGGGATGCTCAGTGGCAGCCTGCGTATTTCAGCGCCATCAGATTTTGGCCGACAGTATCTTTCGGCCGCACTGCTCGATTTTTCCCGTCTGCATCCTGAAGTCAGAAGCTTTGTCTATCTGAGTGAAAGTGTGGTGGATTTGATTGCCAACCGTCTGGACATGAGCGTGCGCTTCGGCAACCTCCCGGACAGCAATCTGGTGACGAAATTTATCCGCCCCAATCACCGTGTACTGGTTGCGTCAAAAAGCTACCTTGAAACACATGGGAAACCTGTGCATCCGGATGACCTGCACGGGCATCGTTGCCTGGTGATGGAGCAGCGCGGCACGCTGATGAACGAGTGGCGTTTTGAAGAGCATGATGTGCCCTCCATGGTGCGGGTCACGCCTGCCATGGTGTGTGATGATGGTGCCCTGCTACGCCAGTGGGTGCTGGCCGGGGCGGGTATCGCCAGCAAATCATGGTGGGATGTGAAGCGCGATGTCGAACAGGGGCGGCTCATCGTCTTATTTGCCGACACCTTTATCGGTTTCAGTCGCCATGACAAAAAACAGGTTGGCCTCCAGTTTGTCTACCCGCAACGCCGTTTTCAGCCTTTGCAGGTGACGGCTTTCAGCGAGTTTTTCATCAACTGGCTGGATAAGGAATGATCCGGTAACAGGTTTATTCATAAAAACAAAATAATCCATTCCATATTACTGCCATTATCAAAAGTGATTCTTTAGCCCAGAATGACTCTCATCATTCATCTGTCAGAGTCACTTATGAAACCGCAACGTATCCCTTTACAGGTCTGGATACTGACCTTATCCGCTTTTGCTATTGGCACCGCCGAGTTTGTTGTCGCCGGGTTACTCACCACCATGGCGCACTCCCTCAATATCACCGATGGCCAGGCGGGAAATGTGATCACCGCTTACGCCATGGCGATTGTTATCGGTGGGCCGGTTCTGACGCTGTGGCTTGCCCGTTTTGAAAAACGTAATGTCCTGGCCGGACTGATGGTGATGTTTATTGCCGCCAACCTCGTCAGCGCCTTATCCACCAGTTATTCGGTGCTGCTGGTCAGCCGGGTGCTGGCAGGCCTGGTACAGGGGCCGTTTTACGGTATCGGTGCGGTGGTCGCAACGCGTCTGGTGGCAGAGAATCTTGCGGGCCGCGCTGTGGGGCAAATGTTTGCCGGGCTGACGCTGGCCAACGTGTTGGGTGTGCCGTTCGGGGCCTGGATTGGCAATATCTTCGGCTGGAACGTGACGTTTTATGTTGTCTCCGCCCTGGGTGCGGTGGCGCTGGTTGCTATTATGCTGACCATTCAGCGCCAGCCTCCTGAGCCGGGTAAGAGTGTGCGTCAGCAGCTGGCGGTATTCCGTCATGGCCCGTTACTGGCAAGCCTTGCGATTACCGTTCTGTGCTGGACGGGCTTTATGACGCTGTATGGTTACATTGCACCACTGGCAGAGCAGGTGGCAGGTTACAGCGTACAGGCGTTAACCGTACTGCTGTTTGTGGTCGGGCTGGGCCTCGTGGTGGGTAACCATATCGGCGGTATGACAGCAGACCGCAACCTGCGCCAGGCGCAGCTTTTATGGCCGGTCCTGATGGTCGTGTCACTGATTGTTGTTGGCCTGGTCAGCAGCCATTACTGGTTGTTTATGGTGGCGACGTTCCTGTTCGGCATTGCCTCATTCGGTAATGTCCCGCCATTACAGATGAACGTACTGAAACATGGCAGTACTGCACCGGAACTGGCGGGTACCGCTAATATCTCAGCCTTCAACCTGGCGAATGCACTGGGCGGGATTATCGGTGGTCTGACCGTCGACAGTGCCCTCGGCGCGGCAGGTATTCCGTGGGTGGCGATACTGATCCCTGTGGCCGGCATTGCGTTTGTGCTGTTTAACCGTCGTACCACTGGCCTGAAAGTCCAGGCCGCGAGGTAACTATGTACATCGACCATGCGACATTCCGAAGCAGTGACATGGACGCCACGCGAGACTTTTTTATCGCAGTCTTTGATTTACAGCCCGGGGCGCGCCCCGGTCTTATCGGCAGCCGCATTCCCGGTTACTGGTTATATGCGCAGGACAAACCGCTGGTGCATATTATTCCTGCGGGCGATGAAGGGTACCCTTTACCCGCTGCGGCGTTAAAAGAAAGTATTGACCATGTGGCATTTCATCTGGAAGGTTACGGTGCCTTTCGGGAAAAACTCCAGGGTCTTGGGATACATTATTCCCTGATGGACCTGGCTGATATTCAGGAGCGGCGAGTTTTTATACGAGCCCCCGGAGGGCAGTTAGTTGAAGCGGTGTTCAGTGAACCTGTTCCGGAATCAACTTCTTGAAGGACAATGCCATTTTCTGAAGCAGTTCGGATCTGTATGCATGTCACTCTGCTGTCAGCGCCCGGTTTATGGTGGTATCCGTTGGCGGGCAGTACGGCGGGATAGCGAACAAAAATACAGCTGTGCAGGGATAACGGGCAAATTGGGGGCCAGTTATCCCGCTTATTTTCACTTTTGAAAGATAAGTCTTATCGTTCAGTCATTATTTTTAAGCGGTTCGATTTACGCTATTTTATAACCTGAGATTTTAACGGCATTAATAAGACATTCTGTCTCTTACTATAAATTAACAGGTATCACTTCTGTGATAGTTATATTGGGTTCTACACAGTGATAAAGACCAGAGCGGATTTGCTCTGTTGGTGATGGTTCCCGTAAGTCCGCATACTGAATCAAAAATATCATTCAGCCGCGCCCCGGTATTAAAGTTCGACGTAGTAACAGAAATGTTACTTTTACGCTATGGCTAATACAGCATAGCGTTTTTTTTATCCAACTCCATTCCTTTGAGGACGAGCATGAAAAAAACACTTCGTATCGGTCATATTGATTTAAGTTTCCACGCGGCCAGTGCAGCGCTGGTTTGTACTGTATTTGAAAAATATGGCTGGCAGGTTGAAATGACAGCCAGCCCTCATGAAGAGATGTTTAAGCGCTATGGGAAAGGAGAAGTGGACATGCTCATTTCAGCCTGGCTCCCTGCCAGCCATGATGTCTATCTGGCCCCTTATCAGGATAATACGGTTAAATTAACAGTCCTGTATCATCCTTACTGTATATGGGGAGTCCCTGATTATGTCCCCGTCAGCGATGTGAGCTCTGTTGAAGACTTACTCAGACCCGATGTCCTGTTGAAAATGGAAAAACGGATCCTGGGTATTAACCCGGGGGCCGGGATCAGCCGTTTTTCTCGTACAATGATCGAGGAATATCAACTTTCCGATTCCGGTTATTATTTTGAAAATGGCAGTGAATCGGCGTGCTACAGCACTTTTGAGCAGGCTGTCAGCGAACAGCGCTGGCTCGTTATTCCCTTGTGGCATCCGCAGTTCCTGCATCACAGATATACCATCCGGGCATTAGAAGAGCCAAAAGGGTTACTTGGCGGACAGGATGAAGCTACGCTGATAGCGTCCAAATCGATAACAGAGACATTCGAACCCCAGTTACTTGCTGAGCTTCAGGCTTTATCACCCGGTAATACCGTCATCAGCGAGCTGGATTATCTCATCTGCCGGCAAAATAAAACACCCAGTCAGGCCGCTGAAATCTGGCATCAACACCACTATCAGGAATAGCCTGTTGTGGGAGAGCACAAAAAAACGGCGAGCAGGCTCGCCGTTGCAAACTGTCTTTAATTAGCGGTCTTTTAAACTGGCATCCACGCCCGAGAAGAGATTAATGATGGGCTGGAACGCCGTTTTCCATTCGAAATCCAGTGACAATTTACCTGCGGAATTAGGCAGTAAAAACGGAATAGTGACCATAAAATAAAAGAAGGGAAATTCCCAGCCGCCACCTGGCATCATCCATGTGTAACCGATACCAAAATGTCCACTCATTAACTCGGCCGCAATAAGATAAATTGCTGCAATAAAAGCGCCAGCGCGGGTCAGAAAACCGAAACCAATCGATACTGCTGCTGTGAGTTCGGCAAGCCCACCGAGAATAATCATTGTAACGGCAACGTTTTCACTGAGCACGGTACCGAAAGTATGCATACCCACGACATTCTGAAAGAAACCAACCAGACCGGCATCATGATGCGACAAAAACAGTTTTTCAGTACAATGCGTCAGGAAATTAAATCCAACAAACATTCTTAAAAAGGAGAGTGCTACCTCCTGGTGACCATATTGACGTATCCCCTCCCTGAAGATAATGATGGCCTGGAGCAGC
Source organism: Dryocola clanedunensis (assembly GCF_038405435.1). GTDB lineage: Bacteria > Pseudomonadota > Gammaproteobacteria > Enterobacterales > Enterobacteriaceae > Dryocola > Dryocola clanedunensis_A. Next base: position 33,883 of record NZ_JBBYHZ010000003.1, read on the forward strand.
AGAGGAATGAATGTGATGGCGGTTAACCAACCCACCCGTGACCAGTCATGCTGATCGGCATTTCGCACGACAATCAACGTAAAGAACAACGTTAACATAAAACTTATCAGGCGGTTTTTACGCCATAAGAGTGCTGTCAATGGGATCAGGAATGAAAACAAAACCATCACGATTGCAGACCATGTCCCGTCGTAATGATTCAGATATGTCACCGATGCAATAAAAGAAATCAGCCCGGTAATAAAGGTTAAATAATAAATTTTAGCTTTCATTTATTTGCCGCCTGTTAAGAAATACTAAGGGTCACTGATTTCTGACAACTTTGAGTGTAAGAGTGGATGTGGCAAGAGTATGCTGATTAATAAAATACCCGGTCAGTGGTGCGGTTGAATTATCCGGTACATCGAGTTTTTCAACATCAAGAGCGTGTAGTGTATAAATATAAGAATGGACTTTTCCCACGGAAGGACAAGGACCGAGATAATTGCGCTTGCCGGTATCATTTGCTTTTATTGTTGCGCCATCCGGTATTTCATTTCGTGAGAGATGATTGCGTGCTGCGGGAATATCAATTAACATCCAGTGCCAGAAACCACTGCCTGTATCAGCATCTTTATCGTATAAAGTGATGGCATAACTGCGTGTTCCTTCAGGGGACGATTGCCATGATAATTCAGGCTGGATATTCTTCCCTTTGCATCCGAAATCATTTGCCATTAAATCAACAGAGATATTTTCACCATTATGCAAAACCGAACTTTTCAACGTCAGCCTGGCAGCATATCCCGTTGCTGATGATACCCCAGCCCACAGAATCAACGTTGCTATCATTACTTTTTTACTGAATCTCATACGTCCCCCATAAATATCCAACTAAAATACAAGTGAGGAATATATTTATAACGCTGGATGGCTTTGTTCTGCTATCTATTAATACTGAATAAATAATTCACCTGAAACGAATAATATATTTTGAATTATGAGGTGTAGATCTTGTTTTTTTAGGTTCGTTATAATCCCAAAAATTAAAATTGCCGACAGGCGGTAGTGCTGTAACGTATTTACCCAAAGAGTTCTGAAAAGGGATATGAACTGCTTAATTAAAAAATGTCATGTAAGAATATCTTCGGCCGTAGGCTCCTTTGTCACGTACTGATTTTCTCTGGGCATTAGTTGTGCATGCAACTGACGCATTTGCTTTTTCCATTCCGAAAAATTAAGTCCGGCTTCTGCCGAGACTGCGTTTTAGTGTGAATTATCTAAAATAACAGCTGAAATTTGTAAAAGTTGAATTGATAGCTGATTACAGATTTAAAGTATTTTCAGATAGATATTACATCCATGAACATACCCAACTATTGGCCGGATTCTTGCGATCCGGTTTTTTTATTTATCTGAGGAGATGTTATGGAACTTAAAGATCCGTCTGAGCCTTTGCGACAAGTGCTTTCCGGATTACCTGCATGGGTCAGCGGTAATAGTGCGGATGGCTACAACGGTCAGGCGACGCTGAACGTCGCCTTCTTATAACTCATCAGCCCCGGAAACGGGATATTGCATCACTACTCAAGGCCCCTGTTGCTCACGCAACAGGGGCCTTTTGCATTCAGGCCTAACACCGCTTTTTGTCATCAGCCTTACCCGCTTTATCTCAGTATTTTCATTACTCATTTCATATCAGTCCTGACCGGCTGACTTTTTATATCTGGAGCAAAACCATGACTACACAAGCTGACACCACCCATTCACCGATTAGTGATTCACAAATGACTACCGTCATTACGACCACCCTGGTACCTGATGAACTGCGTGTTAACTTTTGGCCGCAGCACTTCGGGCGTATCCCACAGTGGATTTTTATCAAAACCCATGTTTTCGGCTGGATGGACCGCTTCTGTGAAGACTACAGCGGTGGTATCTGGCATTTCCATACACTCAGCAACGGTGGTGCATTTATGGCACCCGAAGATGTGGATGACAAGAAATGGGCGCTGTTTAACAACATGAATGGCAACAGTGCGGAAATGAGTGCGGAAGCCGCAGGCATTGCCATCTGCCTGATTGAGTACAGCCATCACGCCTGTCGTACCGAATGCGATGCCATGACAGAGCATTACTACCGACTGAGGGATTACACCCTTAGCCATCCCGAATCCCACGCCATTCTCGCCATCATCGATTAAGGAGTTCTGCCATGGAAAAACAACTGACTCTGTTTACTCCGGAACTGCCGTTGACCTCACTGCGCACCATCAAACGTGCCCTGAGTCTGCTAGACCATCACCTGCGTGAACCGGGTGTGGCATTTACCTCCACACAAGCCGCACGCGACTGGCTCAGGCTGAAGATGGGAACCCTTGAGCGGGAAGAGTTTGTCGTGCTGTATCTCAATAACCAGAACCAGCTGCTTGCCCACGAAACGCTTTTTACCGGCACCCTCAGTCACACTGAAGTTCATCCTCGCGAGGTGGTGAAACGCGCGCTGTACTTTAACGCAGCGGCGGTGATATTTGCCCATAACCACCCTTCCGGGGAGGTAAACCCTAGCCAGGCTTACAAAACCATTACCCAACGACTGGTAAAGGCGCTGATGCTGGTGGAAATCCGGGTACCCGACCACCTGATTGTCGGCGGCAGGCAAATATTCTCATTCGCCGAACATGGTCTTCTTTAACAGGAATAAAATGATGAATAAAGACACTACCCAAACCTGGGGTCTTAAACGAGATATCACGTCATGCTTCGGAGCACGGCTGGTGCAGGAAGGTAATCGTCTGCATTTTCTGGCAGACCGGGCAGGATTCACCGGTATGTTCAGTGAGGTACAGGTCCTACAACTGGATGAAGCCTTCCCGCATTTTGTCGCACATCTGGAGCTGATGCTGCTTTCTGGTGAATTAAATCCCCGAGATGCCCATTGCGTCACGCTGTACCGTAATGGGTTGACCTATGAAGCCGATACGTTGGGCAGTCATGGGTATGTATATATCGCAATTTATCCCTCAAAATAGGTTAAAGACTGATCTTTAGCTTTATCCCTGCATCGTAATCCTTCAAACCTTTTCCTCCTTTATTAAGAGACTCCACTCATGCAAACCTCAACTGTACCGGCCACGTTGCCGGTTTCGTCACGCCTGTCGCCCGTGCAGATCTGGCAGCAACTTTTAACGTATCTGCTGGAGCACCATTACGGCCTGACACTTAACGACACGCCATTCCATGAGGACGCGGCCATTCAGGAACATATTGAAGCGGGAATAACACTGGCTGATGCGGTGAATTTTCTGGTGGAACGCTATGAACTGGTACGCACCGACCGCAAGGGATTCATCTGGCAGGGGCAGACGCCATTCCTGACCGCTACCGATATTCTCAGAGCAAGGCGAGCTACCGGATTAATGAATACGTAAATTCTTCGAGCCTCATTCCTGATTTTTACCTCAGCACTTTCCACCCTTTTTATTCATCGCTAAATGCGCCTGCCACTTTCGGCAGGCGTGTTTGCTTTAATGGATGATTAACGATGCAAACAGAACCCGACGTGTTAACAGATCACAACGAACTCATCCTTTCGACCAATATTGAACGTGTGGTCACTGGCTGCGATTCCGCACTGAAACAGATTGAACAACTTATTCAGCAGCTTGATGCCATTTCACGGCTAACCTCAGAAATTGGCGGTGGTACAGCGCAAGACTGGGCGATGAAAGCAGGGCACCGTTACGATAGCTGGATGACCGAAAAGGTAGATAAAGCGCTGCCTGCCGTCACCCGCAATATTGACCGTAGTATCTGGCGAGACTTGATGCTGAAGTCTGGCATGATGGCCTTGATGGATGCTCAGGCCCGTGACCAGTGGCATAAGTACCTGGAGGAGGGGGAGCTGCCTGCCATCAGCGAGGCGAATATCCTCAGTACTTTTGAGCAGCTACATCTGAACAAAATGGATGTATTTGAGCGTGGCATTATCAATGTCTTTAAAGGGTTGTCGTGGGATTACAAAACCAATAGTCCCTGCAGCTTTGGTAAGAAGATCATCGTCAACAATCTGGTGACGCATAACCGCTGGGGATTTAGTCTGAACAGGGGTTGGCGTAGGGATCAACTGGCGGATCTGGAGCGAATGCTATTTCTGCTGGATGGTAAACCGATACCCGACAATCGTGGCGATGTTACTACTCGATTGATGGAGCATATTCGGGACAACCCTTCGAAGGATGTTTACGAAGATGATTTCTTCAGTATCCGTTACTTTCAGAAAGGAACCGCGCACATCACTTTTAAGCGGTACGATCTGACAGAAAAGATGAATGATATTGTGGCGAAGCACTATCCGGGGATGCTGGCTAATCCGCGTTAACGTTGATGGGCGTTGAGAAAATTTACTTACACCATCCGTTACATAAACTATTTGAATACGTGGTTTTTGGTGAGGGGTTTTGCGTAACTCATTGATTTTAAATGGTACGCCCTACAGGGCTCGAACCTGTGACCTACGGCTTAGAAGGCCGTTGCTCTATCCAACTGAGCTAAGGGCGCACTGGGGAAGTGCTGTTCCGGACTGTACGTATTATTCGGAATGCCCGGATTATACGGTCAACACCTTTCTAGTCAATGGCTTTTCAACTGCCTGCGCGACAATTGACCATTCTGGCAGATCTTTGCCTGACAGGACGCGCGGCTTCTGACAAAATAGAAACAATCCCCCTCCTTTTTGATTACAGCGGAATTATTCGACTGATGGCAGCAAAGATTATTGACGGTAAAACGATTGCGCAGCAGGTACGGCTTGAAGTTGCTGAAAAAGTGCGTGCGCGTGTTGCAGCGGGAAAACGGGCGCCGGGACTGGCCGTTGTGCTGGTTGGTGAGAACCCTGCGTCGCAGATTTATGTGGGCAGCAAGCGCAAGGCCTGCGAAGAGGTGGGCTTCCTCTCACGCTCTTACGATTTGCCGGACACCACCACGGAAGCGGAGCTGCTGGCGCTGATTGATACCCTCAACGCGGACAGCGAGATCGACGGCATTCTGGTGCAGCTGCCGCTGCCTGCGGGCATCGATAACGTGAAGGTGCTGGAACGCATCGACCCGGACAAAGACGTGGATGGCTTCCATCCCTACAACGTTGGCCGCCTGTGCCAGCGTTCGCCGCGCCTGCGCCCCTGCACGCCGCGCGGTATCGTGACGCTGCTGGAGCGCTACGGTATTGATACCTACGGGCTGAACGCCGTGGTGATTGGCGCGTCCAACATCGTTGGCCGTCCGATGAGCATGGAGCTGCTGCTGGCCGGCTGCACTACCACCGTGACCCACCGCTTCACCAAAAACCTGCGTCATCACGTCGAGAACGCCGATCTGGTGATTGTCGCCGTGGGCAAACCGGGCTTTATTCCCGGCGAGTGGATTAAGGAAGGGGCGATTGTCGTGGACGTCGGTATCAACCGTCTGGAGAGCGGCAAAGTGGTCGGTGACGTAAATTATGATGAAGCCGCCGTCAAAGCCTCGTATATTACGCCGGTTCCGGGTGGCGTTGGCCCTATGACCGTCGCCACTCTTATTCAGAATACCTTGCAGGCCTGCGAGGAATATCATGATGTCGATGGAGAGTAATATGACGACCTTCTCATTAGGAAAACACCCCCACGTTGAGCTGTGCGATCTGCTGAAGCTGGAAGGCTGGTGCGAAAGCGGCGCGCAGGCGAAAGCGGTGATTGCCGAAGGTCTGGTGACCGTAGACGGCGAAGTGGAAACCCGTAAGCGCTGTAAGATCGTCGCCGGTCAGACGGTCAGCTTCGAAACCCTGAGCATCACCGTTCAGGCGTAGTCGTAAAAGTGGCGGATGGCGCTTTTGCTTATCCGCCCTACGCTAATCTGCGCGCAATCCCTTCTTAAATCCCCCTACAAAAAACAGGTTAAAACCTGCGCAGCTTCAAATATTCGATAACAGTATGGCTACATCTCAGATTTTAGTTGCCGGGCGAAATCCGTTTCGTCACTATAAGTAGAACGTTCTAGTAGAACGTTCTACTTACCATAAAAACGCGTAATTCAGACAAGCGCGATGGCGGCATCAACACCGGGGGGAGTTTCTATGAGTTTTTTATCGAGAGTAACAAAATCGTTATCAAAGCTGTCGATGATCGGGCGCGCGCTGATGCTGCCCATCTCGCTGCTGCCCGCTGCGGGCCTGCTGCTGGCGTTTGGCGATAAGTTTCATTTACCGCTGATGATGAACGCGGGCGGGGTGATTTTCGACAACCTGCCGATGCTGTTCGCCATCGGCTCCGCCGTTGGGCTGGCGGCGGAGTCCGGCATTGCGGCGCTGTCGGCGGCGGTGTCCGTGTTTATTATCAACGTAACTATCGGCACCGTGCTGCACATCACGCCGGAGATGGCGGCGGCGGGCGGCAAATACGCGATGGTGGTCGGCATTCCAACGCTGCAAATGGGCGTGTTCGGCGGCCTGATTTCCGGGATTCTGGCGGCGTGGTGCTACAACAAGTTCCATACCATGCAGCTGCCGGAGTTCCTCGGCTTCTTCTCCGGCAAGCGCTTCGTGGCTATCGCCACCGCGTTCCTCTCTTTCCTGCTGGGCATGGCGCTGCCGTGGATCTGGTCCTACATCCAGTCGGGTATCGACTCCCTGTCGGTTGTGGTGAACGGTGATAACCAGGCGCTTTCCACCTTTATTTTTGGGCTGGTAGAGCGTGCGCTGATCCCGCTGGGCCTGCACCACATCTGGTATCCGTCGTTCTGGTACTCGTTTGGGTCATACACCACCGGGGCAGGCCAGGTCATTCACGGCGACCAGACAATCTGGTTCAAAATGCTGGAGGAGGGCGTGAAGTCGTTCAGCAGCGACAGCTACCAGAACGCCGGCAAGTTTATGCAGGGCGAGTTCCCGCTGATGCTGTTTGCGCTGCCGGCGGCCTGTCTGGCGATGTATCACGAAGCGAACACCAAAAATAAGAAGATTGCCTCCGGCATTCTGTTCTCCGCGGCGCTGACCTGCTTCCTGACGGGCATCACCGAGCCGGTTGAGTTCACCTTTATCTTCGTCGCGCCGATTCTGTACGTGTTCAACGCGATAATGGCTGGCCTCTCTTATATGTGCATGTACCTGCTGCATGCCCATATCGCCAAGTCCTTCTCGGCGGGGATGATCGACTACATCTCCTTTGGCATCCTGCCGTCCTTTAACGGCTACCAGACCAACTTCCTGATGGCGGTGGTGGTGGGCGTGCCGATGGCGCTGATTTACTACTTCACCTTCCGCTACGTTATCCGCCGGTTTGACGTGAAAACGCCGGGCCGTGCGGACATCACCGCCAATGCAAATGATAAAACCGATACCGAAATCGCCGGGGATATCATCGGCCTGCTGGGCGGGGCGGAAAACATAAACTCCGTCGGCTCCTGCATCACGCGCCTGCGTCTTGAGGTCGATAAGAGCGAGAAGGTCAACAAAGACGGCCTGAATAACCTGGGCGCACGCGGCGTAGTCTTTGTTGGCGACTCGGGGATCCAGGTGATCTTCGGCGCCAGGGCGCAGTTTATTGCCCAGACGATGTCGACCATGATAGGCAAATAGTGGGGGAAAACCTTCAGCCCCCGTAGGATTATCGGGGGCTTTATGGTATGGATAACAAGGAATTTAGGCGTTAAGGAACGGGATGAAAAAGGTCAATATTATTGATGTGGCGCAGCGGGCGGGCGTCTCCGTTTCGACGGTGTCGCTGGTGCTGCGTCAGAAAGGGAAAATCTCTGAGGCGACCATCGACAGGGTCAACGCCGTAATTGCAGAGCTGGGCTACGTGCATAATACGGCTGCGGCAAACCTGCGCTCGAACACCTCAAACCTGATTGGCCTGATCATCCGCGACTTCAGCGACTCCTTTTCCATTAACGTCACCGCAGGCGTCGTGCAGCAGCTCCAGCTGCAGGGCTATATGGTGTTTCTCGGCCAGCCGCAGGATGATTCGCAGCAGCTTCAGCAGTGCCTGACCTCGTTTGCCCAGCAGGGCGTGGCGGGGGTTATCTATCTGGATGCCAACAACCGCTCGGCCAGCGTTCCGCAGCTGATTACCGACTGCCCGCTGCCTACCGTCGTCATCTCTGAATCTTCGGTAAACAGCACCCGCGATATTATTGGCCGCGACAACCGGCAGGCGGGCAACCAGGCCACGCGCTATCTGATTGAGCGCGGGCACCGCAATATTGCCTACCTGGGGGGAAGCGGCGGCTGCCTGATCCGCCAGGAGCGGCTGCTGGGCTACCGCGGCGCGCTTGCGCAGTACGGCCTGCCGTACCGCGACGAGTGGGCACCCGTCTGCGACAACGACACGCTGGCGGCGGCCATCGCCACGCGGGAACTACTCGAAACCAGCAACAAAATAACCGCCATACTTTGCCACTCGCCGCCAGCGATTATCGGCTGCCTGAGCGGCATTCAGCAGGTCGGGCGTACCGTGGGTAAGGACGTGTTTTTAACGCAGGAGGTTTCGCTGATTGGCTTCGAAGACATGATGCACATTAATCTGACCTCGCCGCTGTTCAGCTACGTCTCGGCCTCGAGCGATGAAACGGGCCGCCAGGCGGCGACGCTAATCGTGAATAAGATCAAGGCGCCGACCCTGCCCGCACAGAAAATCATTATTTCCGGTGAGCTGGTGCTGCGCGAGTCGGCATAACTAAAACTTCCTGGTGGCGAAGGAGAAGACGACCCACATTTTGTGGGCCGTATTTATTAGCGTTTTTTCAGAACCTCATTTAATCGAACCAGATCGTGTTTTAACAGCACGACGCCCGCGCCGATTAGCAGAATATCTTTAATAATAAAGCTGTCGACTTTACCCAGTTGCGGTAAAAGGCTCAGGGTGGTGATGCCCGTAATAATCACCAACGCTGCGCCGAGCGCGCCAAAAAATGGTCGGGAAAAACCGACGAGCAGCGCGAGAAAAGTGACCGTCTCCATTACCCCAAGAAAGTAGCTGCCGCCGCTGACCCCAAAAAGAGTGTACAGCACGTTGAGCCATGTAGTTGATATCAAAGGCTCGAGGGCCTGCACCTCAAAGTCGAACCACTTATAGGTTCCAAACAGGGCAAAAATGAAAATGACGGACAGACGCAAGATCGCTATATCGGTTTTTGACAATATCCGAATCATTTTATTTAGCAGGGGATGCTGAGTTGTCGTATGCATAGTCTTTTTCCTTTTGAACATTACTTATTATTATTGCGTTAATGTTTAGCTATCTACTGGATGGTAGGTTGGTAGGGTAAATAAAGTCCGGAACACCGGACTTCAATACGCATTTAATCAGTAGTTAGCATCCGCAGAAGGGCTTCCTTTGTGCGGGCGTGTATTTCATGCGGTGGTGTACGGTTGAGCATCAGCGCGCCTTTAAAAGCGTTGCACACAATAACAGCCATGTCTTCAGCGGGGACCTGGAAATGTAACTGACCCGCTTTTCTGCCGTTTTCCAGAATATCGCTAAGTATTCGTAATTCAGCCTGCGCCAGCTGACTTACCGCGCTCTGCAATTCAGGGGTAAAAAGATTGCTGTCTGAGAGCATGGCGTAAACACCACACATTTGCTTTTTCTCAACGCAGTCCGAGAAAGCCTCCAGATAAGCGAGCAGCTGTGCTTTTCCCGCCGGTAAGGTGTCTATCTGGCTTTTCAGTTTATGAAAAGCTGCCATTTTCTTATCGCAGTAAGCCAGACCAAGATCCGTTTTAGAGGGAAAATGGTGATGAATACTGGCTTTACGGATACCCATACGCTCTGCCAAATCCGCATAGCTAAACCCGGCATAACCATTTTCCTGAATCAGGGTATCAGCTAAATCCAGAAGGTTATCGTAGGTGGACATACTTGTTCTCCCGGCACAGGCACGGCTGTGCAGATAATCAGATGCAACGTCGTCCGGCGGCCATCGTAACCGGGCGTTTTTGCATAGAATAACAGGAAATTAGCGATAGAGGGTGGCCGTCCCGTGCAGCAGATTGTTCCCGCCAACGCTGGTAATACGATAGCTGCTGGCCCCCGCCTCCTCAGCCTGCATACGAAGCTGATTGTTTAACTCGCTGATGCTATAGGCCGGGCCGGATAACACAACGCCGATTTTCATCAGCGCATTTGCCTCAGCGGTGTTGACCTCTTCGGCAGCGTTCGCAAAACCAGCGGTCGCTAAAATCATTGCGGCAAGTGCGGTACGGATAATGTTTGTAGCTTTCATCATGTTCTTCCTGAGCTGTGTTTTCGTTTATTGGAGTTGAGTCGACAAACTCAATCTACCTACCAGAAGGTAAGTGGGCAATGAAAATATATTCCCGTCATTAGCATTGTGATCTTAATCACATTAATTCGCTGTGGAATTGAGAGGTTATCCAGCGTTAACGGCCGCAGATAAATGGTTAACGCTATGAAAAAATTATGCTTTTATAATGCGTAGGTACCGATTTGCGTTAGCTGATATCAGAAGCTGCTGACGAAGAATTATCTTTCTTCAAACTCCCGGCAAATTAGCGTTGTGTTCTCTGGCGGAATAGCTTCGTTAGTTAATTCGCAAAAAGGGAAGCCGTTTTTCTGCTGATGGAAACGGCAATGCTGGCAAACGCCGAATAGCCTCACGCCTTCGTTCTGCTGAACGATTCTTAGGATCTGTTTGAGCTGCTGTTCCAAATCCAGGCCGCCATCGGGGAGGGACCGCTCCGCCTGAACAATACCTTCATGGCGCATTGCTTCTTCCAGCGCTTCCTGTGTGCGCGCAGACAGATACAGCTTCACCTTCCGCTTATCCTTCACATCACTTTCCCGGGTGATAAATCCTTGCTCTTCCAGCTTGCGTAATGACTGTGAGACGGTGCCCTTGGTCAGACCCAGATACTCGGTTACCGCCCCTGGGGAATTGGAGTAGTGGTTGCAGCGGAAGAGATAGTATAAAGCACGGATTTGTACCGGAGGCAGATTTCTGAAGGCTGGAACGGCTGTAAAAGTATGGAGTTGCAGATTGGCCAGTCTTTCAATGATATCAAACAGGGACATAGTGGCGCTCGCAGTGAAAAGCAAATGGTATCGAATCACTACGGTGTTGACAAGGTCAGTGATTGTGATTAAGGTAATTTTGTATCGAATCGATACCATTTCAAAAGGAATTAAAATCATGTCAAAATCCGTGACTTTTTATCATGCTGGTTGCCCGGTCTGTCTCAGCGCTGAGCATTCGATTCTGCAAATCATTGACCCGACCGTCTCTATCGACATCGTTCATCTTGGCGACAGCCCGGATCAAATTGCAGTAGCTGAGGCAAGCGGCGTAAAGAGTGTTCCTGCGCTGGTGATTGATGGCCAGGTGCTGCACCTGAACTTCGGTGCCAGCATTGCCGACTTAAAATAAAGACGTAAAACACTGATGTTCAACGTGGGTAGCGTGGCGTTGCCCACGATTTTTGGGGAGGATGAATGATGACGCAAAAAAATTATCGGCAGGCTCCTGAATGGGAGATCGAGCATTGGTTTAATTCACCGACACCGCTATCACTCGGATTCCCTGCGCGGCAAAGTGATTGTGCTGGAAGCATTTCAAATGCTTTGCCCGGGCTGTGTCTCGCATGGTTTGCCCCAGGCGAGTCGTGTCCATCAAACTTTTGATCGGACCCGCGTTGCCGTAATTGGGCTGCATACGGTTTTTGAACACCACCAGGTCATGACAAAAGATGCCCTCGGGGTTTTTATCCATGAGTACCGCATCCCATTCCCGATTGGCGCTGATACGCCAGGCTTCGGTAATGACATTCCTCGTACGATGAAGAGTTATGGTATGCAGGGCACGCCTACGCTTGTGTTAATCGATCAGCTTGGGCGAATCAGGCAGCAGCATTTTGGCTCTGTTCCCGATTTGCAGCTAGGTGCGGAAATATCAGCTTTGCTTTGTGAGTCTGAGTCAGCGAAGGCCGCGAATAATCAGCAGGTCGATACTGCATCAGATGTGGCGGCTCAGTGCTCAACCCAGGGTTGTCCGATGGAACGGTAATGTTTCCGGGCAACTCAGGCTGCTGGTGTTGTAGCCAACTACCATTTTTTTTCAAGTATCAGCACCGCAGCGATCAGAATCACTACGATCAGCAAAAACCCCAGGGATATGGCAAGGGCATCACCCATGTTATGTCCCGTTGAACGACAGGCATCGTGCAAGTCTGGTTACGATTTACCCTGGCGGAAATAAGAGGAAAGTATGAATTTTTTCGCGCAGCGGGCAGGCTGACGTCCGGTATTTATAAAATTTATAATTTTTCAGCTTATTGATCGTAAAGTGATAATTTAAAAATCATTTTCATTTTATCTTTTTATTTCCCTTCCTGTGGTATTAACCCCTGACACCTTTCCCCTACCTCTTTTTGCAGAGCTGAATTTAAGTTACATGTCATATTCAAAAAACCTGCTGACGCTGGCGATTATTGCCGCTGGATATATTCTGCCTATGCAGGCCCACGCTTTACCGCAGGTAAAAAAGGTTTCTTATAATACGACCCACAGCCACAAGCGAGCCAAAAAGCCCGTGCGCGATTCAGACAAGGCAACGAGCTTTGCCGCCCGGCAGCGTTAACGAAGTCGCAAACTCCAGCAGCAGCCAGCAGTACATGGAGCTGAAGTCGGGCCTGAGCCGCCGCTTTACCTTCGGCGATTCCCTGACGCTGAAACCAGCCGCTGGCGTGAAGTTCCGTCATACCGAAGAGGGCGGGGTAAACGAAACCGGCGCCAATGATTTCAACCTTAAGATGGACGCCAGCAAAGAGAGCGCGGTGGATGCCGTGCTGGGCATGCAGCTCGATTACGCGGGTCAAAACGGCTGGGCGAAGCTGGAGGGTGGACCGAACCTCTCTTACAGCAAGAGCCAGCGTAGCGCCGAGCTGCAGGGGGCCGCAGGCCAGCGCTTTACCGTCGACGACGGGCAGAAAGGCGGCGGCGTGAACGGGCTTGCCCAGGTGGGGATGCAGTACAGCAAAGAGAACACGACCTTCGGCGTTGACGCCTATTCATGGCGGGAGGACAGTGTCAGCGACAAAGGATTTAACCTGAAGCTGAAGATGAAATTCTGAAACTGACTGCTTAATCACAGGCTTTACGTAAAACAAATCCCCTTTAGCTCGTGCTGAAGGGGATTTTTACTTCTGGCACCGCCGCTTAGCGGTGATATTCCCCGGCCGCTTCGGGCTGGAACTCAATATCCAGCACTTCCAACTTCGTCTGGTTGCCGTTTGGCAGCGTCCACTCGATGCTGTTTCCCACGCGAACGCCCAGCAGCGCTGCGCCAACGGGCGCCATAACCGAAAGCTGGTTTGTGCTGTCCGTCAGGTTGGCCGGATAGACCAGCGTGCGCAGGTGCTCTTCGCCGGAAGTCAGATCGCGGAATTTCACGCGGCTGTTCATCGTCACCACGTCCGCCGGGATATTTTCCGGGCTGCACATCTCGGCACGGTCCAGCTCTGCGTTCAGCAACTCTGCAACCGGCAGGTTGGCATACTGTGGCTGCTCCAGCAGGCGGTCGAGGCGCTCGGCATCGAGGTCGTTAATGATGATGGCAGGTCTGGACATAATTCACTCCGTGTAAAAAACGTGCACTCATGTGCGGGAAACCGTACAAAGAAAAACCCCCACCGTAAACGATGAGGGTCTGGTCTTTCCTGATAATACTGGGCTTAACTCAGGGTTAAAAGCGACTTAAGTCACAAACCCGGCTCTCAGGCGATTAGAGGATGATACTGCCCACGAGGGCAAAGAGGAAGGCGATTGTGCCAATCAGCGTTTCCATTACCGTCCAGGTTTTCAGCGTGGTCTTCTCGTCCATCTCCAGGAAGCGGCCCACCAGCCAGAAGCCGGAGTCGTTCACGTGGGACAGCACGGTCGCGCCACCGGCAATCGCGATAACGATAAAGCACAGGTCGAACTGGCTCAGGCCCGTGGTGGAGGCCACCATCGGAGAAACCAGCGCGGCGGTGGTGGTCAGCGCGACTGTGGCAGAACCCTGCGCCACACGCAGCGCGGTGGCGATAACAAACGCGGCCACGATAACCGGCATCCCGGTATCAGACAGCACGCCCGCGAGCGCGTCGCCAATGCCGCTGGCACGCAGCACGCCGCCGAACATCCCGCCCGCACCGGTCACCAGAATAATGCCGCAGATTGGGCCAAGCGCGCCGTCGCAGATTTTTTCCAGATGCTCGCGGCTGTGTTTGCCGCTGAAGACCATCAGCGCGAAGAACACGGTGATCAGCAGGGCGATAGGGGTTTTACCGAGCATGCGCAGGAACTGCACTACGGTGTTGTCGGCGCTTACCCAGCCCAGCACGGTCGCGGTATTCAGGCCGGTATCCAGGAAAATCAGCACCAGCGGCATCAGCAGGATGCTCAGTACCGTACCGAATGCAGGCGGCTGGTGAGTGGGATCGGCCTCGATTTTGCCCAGGAAAGAGGTCGGCAGCGGCACGTCAAATTTCTTACCGGCGTACTGTCCGTAAAGATAGGCACCCAGATACCAGGTTGGGATTGCAATAATCAGGCCGGTGATCACCAGCAGGCCAATGTTAGCACCGAGCAGTTCACTGGCGGCAACCGGACCCGGATGAGGTGGCACCAGTGCGTGCATGACGGCGAAGGCACCCGCCGCCGGGAAAGCATACTTCAGCGTGGAGCCGCCAAACTGTTTGGCAACGCTAAAGATGATTGGCAGCATCACCACCAGGCCCGCATCGAAGAAGATCGGGAAGCCGAAGAGTAGCGATGCCACACCCAGCGCAAAAGGCGCACGGTGGGAACCAAAGGTGCCAATCAGCGTATCCGCCAGCACCTTCGCGCCGCCGGAGATCTCCAGCAGACGCCCGATCATTGCGCCAAGGCCAACGAGCAGCGCAACGCCCGCAAGGGTGCCGCCAAACCCGGTCAGGATCGTCGGAACGATTTTATCGAAAGGCACGCCGGTCACCAGCGCGGTGGCAACGCTCACCAGGGTCAGGGCTAAGAAGGCATGCACTTTAAAGCGCATGATTAATATAAGCAGAAGCACGACTGCACAGGCTGCGATCCCCAGCAGCGTTCCTGCGCCATAACTTGTTGTTAGTTCGGTCATAATTATTATCCTCGGGCCGACTTTACAGGTGACAAGCGGGTTAGCTTAGTACACCGATGTGCTGATACCGGTAACATGATATCGGTAACATTACGCCGTCGGGAACCCGCCCTGTCATATTTGTTAACATTTTGGGAGCAGCTTCAAACTATGGAAATAAAACGACCGAAATGGGATCCGGCGAATTGCCGTTCATAAACAAACCTGCCAGGCGCGTAGGATGCCGTGCCGCTTATCCAGCTTGCGATAAAGATCCTCCCTGTACCGGCTGCGCTATTCAGGGTTTAACCAGCTCAATTATTTGCAGCAGCTTTTCGTCATTTTTGGCCTTGCTGTGGATATAGGCATGCACATCGATAGTATCTTTTTCCATCCACGGGATATAGACGGCGCGAACGTTAAAAAGGCGGAGAGTATATTTCAGCAGGAGTTCAGGCAGGAACATAATGTAATCAGTTTTTTCAATGCAGCTCAGTACATTCAGCAGCGACTGAGAGCGATAGCGGATATTTCTTTGATAGGCATTTGAATACAGCTTTTCCGGAAGGTAGCTGTTGAGCTCGGCAGATTTCAGCGCGGCGTGCTCTTCCCGCATCCACTGCTCAAAGCTCAGGTCTGCGCCGATCCCTGGATGGTCCTTGCGGCAAAGCGCCACGATCCTTGATTGCGCAATTCTGACTGAAAACAAAGAGTTATTCGTTCTTATGGCCGTGCCAATGTCGATGTCCACCTCTCTTGAGACCAGCGCGGTAATACGGTCCTCTTCCTGCATGGTCTGGCTATCAAAGTTGAGGCATAGCCCTGCAGGGAGCTTATGATGATTGACCAGCCTGTCGAGTAAAAAAGACTCCATCAGGGTGTTGGTTCTGACATTGATGTTGTAAAGGCCCGGCGAAGTATCCTGACTGATCATCACTGACTGAGATATATCTTCATCAATTTTCTTAAAAGCGGGATAAAGTTTATTGGCCAGGGGCGTGGGTTTTAACCCCCTGGTAGACTTGATAAAAAGGGGATCGCTGTAATAGCTGCGGAGCTTATTTATAGAATAGGTTAATGTCGGAGCAGAAACACCTAAAGCCTGCGCGGCTTTACTCATACTTTTGGTTTCAAAAATAAGCACCAGCGTTTTGATCAGGTTGTAGTCAAACTTATTATTCATAAGGTTAATTCCATATTTATCAGTTGGTTAGTCTGTAGCTCCTAAGTAATTCAAAAAGCGACTTCTAAAAACCTCTATTGTGTATCAAATCATACAACTGTCTAATAACGGTACTCATTGGCCATTTTAAAAAAAATTTTATGAAGCTTCTTACCGATATGCCTGCTTTTGAAAAGTGGTTTCTGGAAGACTATCTGGATAGCAGCCACGATCCTCTTTCGCCCTCAATTTTCACCAACGAAGAGCTTAAATCTGTCATCGCAGAATCAGCGCCTTCTACCTTTCCTTGCCTGGCCTTTTTCGATCGGCACGATCTTGTGTTTGGTGGGACTAACCTGCGTTACGTCTATAAGAAGGAGTTAAGGCTAATCCAGGAATTGCTGCAAGATTGCGATCTGAGCGCCTGACTGCCGACCGCTGTAGCGCGTGATTAGCGATGCTGACGGCGCAAACATTTTGCCTTACCACCTCTCCTCTCCATGCTTTTCGGCGCTTCTCCTGCGCCAGCCGCGTAGCTTTTCCCCACTAAAAAACCAATAAAAAAACCAATACCGTGCAGTAGCTCGAGATTTTGCACAAAGAGTAGCCAGCTAATTTGCCGCCCGGTCCGATCGTTAACTACCGTCATTGATGGTGCGGATATATTCCGCCCGCCCTCCTGTCAGGTCTGAGCATAAGAGGAAATAATGAAAAAGCTGACGTTAAGTCTGATTACCTTAGCGCTGGCGGGCGTCTCCAACGCCGCGCTGGCCGATACCCTGCGTATGGAATGTCCGATTTCCCCCGGCGGTAAGGAATACTGCAGCTACGTCAAAGAGCGTTTTGAAAAACAAACCAATAACAAGCTGGAGTTCATTGAGTTCCCGGCGGCCTCTGATGAAAAGCTCGCGCTCCTGCAGCAGCTGTTCGCCGCCAAAGACGAGAAAGCGGTGGACCTGTTCCAGTCTGACACCATCTGGGTGGGCCTGCTCGATAAGCAAACGCTCGACCTGACCGATGCCGTGGGCGACATGAAAGGCGATTTCTTCCCCGGCCCGTGGGCTAACGACACGGTAAACGGCAAGGTGAAAGCGGTGCCTGCCTATCTGGACACCGGCGTGCTCTATTACCGCAAAGACCTGCTGGAGAAATACAAAGAGCAGCCGCCGAAAACCTGGGATGAGCTGACGCGCATCGCCACCAAAATTCAGGCCGAAGAGCGCAAGGCCGGGCATAAAAATTTCTGGGGGATGATCTTCCAGGGGAAATCGTACGAAGGGCTGACCTGTAACGCGCTGGAGTGGATTGACTCCTGGGGCGGCGGCACCTTTATCGACGAAAAAGGGAACGTGACCATAAACAATCCTAAGGCTGCGGCTGCGCTGGATACGGTCGCGGGCTGGATTGGTAAAATCACGCCGAAGGGCGCGCTGGGCTACAAAGAAGAGGAGTCCCGGGCCGTGTTCCAGAACGGCGACGCGCTGTTTATGCGCAACTGGCCTTACGCTTATCTGCTCTCGCAGGGAGAGGATAGCCCGCTGAAAGGCAAGGTTGGCGTAGCGCCTCTTCCTGCCGGGCCGGACGGCAAATCTGCCAACGCGCTGGGCGGCTGGCAGTGGTCGGTTAACGCCAATACCAAAAACAAAGACGCGGCGATTGCGCTGCTGAAGATCCTCACCGACGCGGACTCGCAGAAGATGCAGCTGAAATATCTGGGCTTCGCGCCAACGCGTTCTGCCCTGTATGAAGATAAAGCCGTACTGGAAACGGCCCCGCATTTAACGATGTTTAAAGAGATCTTCGCCAATGCGGTTCCGCGCCCGGCTACGGTAACCAAAAGCCAGTATCCGCGCGTCTCCAACGCCATCTACAACGTGACCTTTAAAGTGCTCAACGGCGGCAGCGACGGCAAAACGGCCGTCGCCGATCTGCAAAAGCGTCTTGAGCGCGTGAAAGGTAAGGACTGGCGTTAATTGGCGCACCCCGGCTACCAACAGCGGCGCCGCCGTATCGCATGGATACTGGTGGCGCCCGCGCTTTTACTCCTTGCACTGGCGGCGGGCTGGCCGCTGGTGCGCACCTTCTTTTTCAGCTTCACCAACGCGACGCTCGACAACCCTGGCGGGTACGAGATGGTGGGGCTGGCAAACTTTTACGCCACCCACGACGGGGAAAGCACGGGGGTGCTGGTTGACCCGCTCTGGTGGCAGGCCGTAGGCAACACGCTGTGGTTCACCGTGGTATCGGTCGGGCTGGAGCTGCTGCTCGGCATGCTGCTGGCGCTGCTGATGAACCAGAAGTTTCGCGGCCAGGGGCTGGTGCGCACCGCCATTCTGGTGCCGTGGGCCATCCCGACCATCGTCAGCGCCAAAATGTGGGGCTGGATGTTCCACGACCAGTACGGGGTGGTGAACGATCTGCTGGAGAAAATTTTTGGTTATCAGGCGCACCTGGCGTGGATCGCCGAGCCGTCGCTGTCGATGTGGGCGGTGGTGATCGCCGACGTCTGGAAGACCACGCCGTTTATGGCGCTGATGCTGCTGGCGGCGCTGCAGCTTATTCCCAAAGATCTCTATGAAGCCGCCAGGGTGGATGGCGCCAGTCCGTGGCAGCGCTTTAAGCGCATTACGCTGCCGCTGATTATGCCCGCGATGATCGTCGCGCTTATCTTCCGGGTGATGGACGCGATGCGCATCTTCGATCTGATCTTCGTGCTGACCTCCAACAGCGAAGCCACGATGTCCGTCTCCGGCTATGCACGGGAGCAAATCATCTCCTACCAGGATATGGGCGTCGGTTCGGCGGCCTCGGTGCTAGTGTTTATGATGGTGGCGGGCATTGCCGCCTGCTTTATCCGCGTCTCACGTTTAAACGACAAGGAGAAGCGGTGATGAAAATATCCCGTCGGCAGCGCAGGCTTGGCCACAGGCTGGTTATCTTTCTGGGGGCCACTTTCGCCGTGCTGTTCTGCGTGTTCCCGTTTTATTACGCCATTCTTACTTCTCTGCGAACCGGGCAGGAGCTGTTTTTGCCTTCGTATCTCCCCAACGGCTATCACTGGCACAACTATGTGGTGGCGCTGGTGGATAACGGCATCGCCCGCAGCCTGCTGAACTCGGTGCTGGTGGCGACGATAACCGTGGGGATTTGCCTGCTGGTATCCGTCACCGCTTCTTTTGCCCTGGCGCGCGTGCGGTTTCGCGGGCGTAAGTTCCTGCTGTTCACCATTCTCTGCGTCTCGATGTTCCCGCAGGTGGCGGTGCTTAGCGGCATGTTTGAACTGGTGCGCTTTCTGGGGCTGTATGACTCCCTCGGCGCGTTGATCCTCTCCTACACCACGTTCTCCCTGCCGTTTACCGTCTGGGTGCTGACCACCTTTATGAAGTCGATCCCGGTGGAGCTGGAGGAGGCGGCAATCGTCGACGGGGCGAATACCTGGACGATTATCCGCCGCGTATTTGCGCCGATTCTGGCACCCGCGCTGGTGACCACCGGGCTGCTGGCGTTTATCGGCGCGTGGAACGAATTCATGTTTGCGCTGACGTTTATTATTTCTGGCGACAGGCGCACGGTGCCGGTGGCGATCAGCATGTTCAGCGGCGCGTCCACCTTTGAGCTGCCGTGGGGCAGCATTATGGCTGCCTCGGTGGTGGTGACGCTGCCGATTATCGTGCTGGTCCTGATCTTCCAGAAACGCATTGTCAGCGGGCTGACCAGCGGGGCAATTAAGGGATAACCATGGCGCAACTTGTACTCGATAAAATCCAGAAACGATATGGCAGCGCATCCGAGGTGATTAAGCCCCTCGACCTTGAGATTAACAGCGGCGAATTTGTGGTGGTGGTTGGCCCGTCCGGCTGCGGAAAATCCACCCTGCTGCGAATGGTGGCGGGGCTTGAGGAGATAAGCGGCGGCGAAATGCGTATCGACGGGGTTTGCGTGAACGACGACTCCCCGTCGGAGCGCGGCATAGGCATGGTATTCCAGTCCTACGCCCTTTATCCGCACATGACGGTCTACCAGAATATGGCCTTCGCGCTGGAAATGGCGAAGGTGCCGGTGAAGGAGATCGACGAGAAGGTGCGTGAGAGCGCAAGGATTTTGCAGCTGGAGAATCTGCTCGATCGCCGCCCGAAAGATCTCTCCGGCGGCCAGCGGCAGCGGGTGGCGATTGGCCGGGCAATTGTGCGCGAGCCGAGCCTGTTCCTGTTCGATGAACCTCTGTCTAACCTCGACGCCTCCCTGCGCGTGCAGATGCGCATGGAGATAGCGGCTCTGCACAAACGCATCAACGCGACTATCCTGTATGTGACCCACGATCAGGTGGAAGCGATGACGCTGGCCGACCGGATTGTGGTGCTCAACCAGGGCCAGATAGAGCAGGTGGGCACGCCGCTTGAGCTGTACGACCGCCCGGCAAACGTCTTTGTGGCGCAGTTTATCGGCTCGCCAAAAATGAACCTGATCCCCGGCGTGCTGACCCTGGGCAACGCCCAGCGCACCGACGTCCTGCTGGAAAACCGCCAGCAAATCACGCTGCCGATCAACGGCGCAGGCGTGCCGGAGGGGCAGGCGGTCAGGCTTGGCATCCGCCCGGAGCATATCCAGATAACGGAGCTGGCGCAGGCGGACATCGAAGGGGAAATTCTGTTCGTGGAGCAGATGGGCAACGAAACGCTGCTCTACGTCAACAGCGGCTACGGTGACGAACCCCTGGTGATGCGCCAGACCACCAGGCTTGCCGTCCAGCCCGACCGGCGCATCGGCCTGCGGCTGCCGCCGGAGAGCTGCTATCTGTTTAACAGCGACGGGCGGGCGTTTGTGAGGATCTGAATGGTGGATGACGCTTCGCTGAAAGTAGGTCGGATAAGCGAAGCGTCATCCGACAAAAAAGGAGATCGCAGTGGAAAAAAAATGGTGGCACAACGCGGTGGTGTACCAGATCTATCCGCGCAGCTTTATGGACAGCAACGGAGACGGCATAGGGGATCTGGCCGGCATCATCAGCAAGCTCGACTACCTGCAGCAGCTTGGCATCAACCTGATCTGGCTTTCGCCGGTCTACCGCTCGCCGATGGACGACAACGGCTACGACATCTCTGACTACGAAGACATTGCCGCCGAATTCGGCACCATGGCGGAGATGGAAAGCCTGATCCGGGAGGCGAAGCGGCGCGATATTCATATCCTGATGGATCTCGTGGTGAACCACACTTCCGATGAACACCCCTGGTTCCTCGAGGCGCTTAAATCCCCGGATAATCCTTATCGTGACTTTTACATCTGGCGCAAACCGGCGGCGGACGGCGGGCCGCCGAACGATTTTCACTCCTACTTCGGCGGCAGCGGCTGGGCGCTGGACGAAGCCAGCGGTGAATACTATCTGCACCAGTTTTCTAAACGGCAGCCGGATCTCAACTGGGACAATCCGCGCGTGCAGGAAGAGGTTCACGCGATGATGAACCGCTGGCTGGCTAAGGGCATCGGCGGGTTCCGCATGGACGTTATCGATCTCATCGGCAAAGAGGTCGACAGGCAGATCATGGCGAACGGCAAAAACCTGCACGCGCTGATCCGCCAGATGAACCGCGCCACCTTCGGCAAAGGCGATTACGTCACGGTCGGGGAAGCGTGGAGCGCCTCGCCGCAGGACGCCCTGCTGTACAGCGCTGAAGACCGTGAAGAGCTGTCGATGGTTTTCCAGTTCGACCACATCAAATCCTTCTGGGACGACGAGGCCGGAAAGTGGCGCAGCAGGCCGTTTGAGCTGGGGCGCTTCAAGGCGGTTATCGATAAGTGGCAAACGGCCCTTGCCGATAAAGGCTGGAACTCGCTGTTCTGGAGCAATCACGATCTCCCCCGGGCGGTGTCGAAATTTGGCGACGAAGGGGAATACCGCGAAGCCTCCGCCAAAATGCTCGGCACCGCGCTGCACTGCCTGAAGGGCACGCCCTATATCTATCAGGGCGAAGAGATCGGCATGACCAACGTGCGTTTCGCCACCATCGAAGAATATCGCGACATAGAAAGCCTGAATCTTTACCAGGAGCGGCTGGCGGGGGGAATGAGCCACGAGGAAATGATGCTCGGCATCCACGCTAACGGACGCGACAATGCGCGCACTCCGATGCAGTGGGACAGCGGCCCGAACGCGGGGTTTACTACCGGTACGCCGTGGATTGTCGTCAACCCTAACTACCCTGAGATTAACGTAGCCGCAGCGCTCAGCGAGCCGGACTCCATTCTCTGGCATTACCAGAAGCTGGTGGCGCTGAGGAAACAGTATCCGGTGCTGGTCTACGGCGATTTCCAGCAGCTGTTTTCAGAGCATCGTCAGGTGTTTGCCTGGCTGCGAACGCTGGAGGACGAGCGCCTGCTGGTCATCAACAACTTCTCCGCCGATCGCCTGACGCTTGCAATCCCGGAGGCCATGCAGGCCTGGCACGGCGAATGTCTGATTAGCAACTATGCGCCTCGGGATCAGCTGGCGGTGAGTATTGAACTGCAACCCTATGAATCCTTTGCTTTACTAATCGGGAGGTAACGATGGCGAACTGGTGGAAAGAGGCGGTGGCCTACCAGATTTACCCGCGCAGCTTTAAAGACAGCAACGGCGACGGCATTGGCGATCTGAACGGCATCACCGAAAAACTCGACTACCTGAAGGATCTGGGCATCGATCTAATCTGGATCTGCCCGATGTACAAATCCCCCAACGATGACAACGGCTACGACATCAGCGACTATCAGCAGATCATGGCTGAATTTGGCACAATGGCCGATTTTGACCGCCTGCTGGCCGAAGTTCACGCCCGGGATATGCGGCTGATTATCGATCTGGTGGTTAACCATACCTCAGACGAACATCCCTGGTTCCTGGAATCCCGCTCGTCGCGCGATAATCCGAAGCGCGACTGGTATATCTGGCGCGACGGCAAAAGCGAGATGGAGCCGAATAACTGGGAGGGGATTTTCAAAGGTTCCACCTGGGAGTTCGACCCGAAAACCGAACAGTATTTTTTGCATCTCTTTACCCGCCGCCAGCCGGATCTGAACTGGGAAAACAAAGAGATGCGCACTGCGGTTTACGACATGATGCGCTGGTGGCTGGATAAGGGCATCGACGGTTTCCGCATCGACGCCATCGCACACCTGAAAAAAGAGCCGCAGTTCGCCGACGTGCCTAACCCGGACGGGCTGCGCTACGCTCCATCGATGCAAAGCCATCTGAATTACGACGGGCTGCTCGACTACGTGGACGACATGAGCCGCAGCGTGCTTTCGCACTATGACATTGTCACCGTTGGCGAAATGAACGGCCTGTATGCCGATCGCGCCGAGGAGTGGGTGGGCGAGCACCGTAACCGGCTGAGCATGGTCTTCCAGTTTGAACATGTGCGGCTGTGGGAGCCGGAAGAGGGGCTGCGCCCGGAGCCGGGCGTGCTGAAGAAGATTTTTACCGCCTGGCAGGAGGCGCTGGAAGGCAAGGGCTGGAACGCGCTGTACGTTGAAAACCACGACCTGACGCGCATTACCTCGCGCTGGGGCGACACCGAACACCACTGGCGGGAAAGCGCCACCTGCATTGCCGCGCTCTACTTCCTGATGCAGGGCACGCCCTTTATCTATCAGGGGCAGGAGATCGGCATGACCAACACCCGCTTCGGCGGAATAGAAGATTTTGATGACGTGTCAGCGAAAAATATGTGGCGGGAGCTGGCGGCGCAGGGCCGAAGCGAAGAAGAGATTATCGCCTTCCTGACCAACACCGGACGCGATAACTCCCGCACGCCAATGCAGTGGAGCAGCTGGCCGAACGCAGGCTTCAGCGACGGCGAGCCGTGGTTCCCGGTGAATCCCAACTACGAAATGATCAACGTAGCCAGCCAGCAGCAGGATCCCGACTCGGTGCTGAACTTCTACCGGGCGCTGATCCAGCTGCGCAGGCAGGAGCGGGCGCTGATTTACGGACGCTACGTTCTGGAACTGGCGGAACATTCGCAAATCTATGCTTATCGCCGCGTGCTGGCGGGTGAGCAGTTCCTGGTGCTGTGCAACATGTCGTCGAAGTCGACGCGCTGGCCGGAGGAAGAGCTGCCGCTAAACGAGGCGCGCTGCCTGCTGGGGAACTATCCGCAGCCAGACGAGGCTTACCGGCTGCACCCCTGGGAGGCGAGGGTTTATAAGTACGGCGGCTGATGAAGGCTGGATTGGGTAAGGCGGATACGCATCAGCGCCATCCGCCAATAATAAGTTGCGCCGTTAATAACCCACGGCATCCAGGCGGAACTGCTTCGCGCAGCTGCCCGGATTTTTTTGTGGGCTGAAAGAGCGGCCGCCCAGCGGGTCGTTAATGGTTTTTGCCCCGAGCGAAATTTGCATCTCCGTCAGGTAAGCCGGATTACCGTTACAGGTGAGCTTCACGGCTTTTACCGCATCGCTGCCCCAGCTGTTCTCCAGCGCTTTATTGAAGGCTTTGCGGGTCACCACTTTGCCGTAGTTCTGCGCCAGAAACTCCCCAAATTTGCTCTCTTTAAACTCGGTATTCAGACGGACCATGGTGCCAAAATAGGCGTTGGGATCGAAGCCAAAGCAGGCGCCGTGTTTGGCGTATTCATAACGTTCTAAACAGGACTGACTGCCCGCGCCGGGCATCACGCCGGACAGCTTAGAGGCCATTTCTACCGACATGCCGGTTTCCGGTGCGCTGCATTTTTGGGAGCCGCGCACTTCCGCCATGTTCGGCACAGGACGAGTCGCGCAGCCGTAGCGCATCCAGCGTTTTGCATCCACGCCCCTGGCCGCAACGGATTTCGGCAGCCCGGCCCACAAACCGTGAACCGTCAGAAACGCTCGCTTATCCGCCTGTTCATGCTGAACTTTGCACTCATCGGGCTCGTTACGGTTGCGTTCGTGCATATTCTGGCAAAAACCTGTCTGCCAGGATAGCGCCAGCACGTAGGTGTCAAAATCACCGTACCGGGCAGGCTGTAACGGGTCTGCCTGAGCGAGCAGGCTGGTAGTGAGCGTAGTGGTCAGAAGCAGGGCGTTGCGCCACGTCGGTTTCATGCGGGTTCTCGTTCCGTTGGGCAAAAATTTCCAGTAAGTGCGCTATTTAAGCATAAAAAAAGCGCCTCAGAGAGGCGCTTGTTGTTCATATTTAATTTAGGGTACCAGGGCTGCGGAAGGTACCAGGATTTCGGTGGCGATAATCACCACCAGCAGGCCAACGCCAATCGGCACGGAGGTCCGTTTTACCACTTCAAACGGCGAGATTTTCGCCATGCCCGCCACGGCAACCACGACGCCGGAAACCGGGGAGATAGTGCGGCCAAGGTTGGATGCCTGGAGCATTGGAATGGCGAGGTACGCCGGGTTAATGCCGGATGAGTGGGCCAGTTTCGGGATCATCTCGACGAAGGCGTAGAACGGCGCGTTACCGGAGCCGGTGGTCATCGCCGCCAGCATGGTCAGCACGACAAGTACCAGCATCAGTATGATACTAGCCGAACCGAAGGAGGTGGCGAGGGTAATCAGGCTCTGGATAAAGCCGATGGTGCTGAGGCCCTGGGCAAACACGCCCGCCGCAACCAGCAGCATCACCACGTTGGCGAAGGCGTCCGCCATGCCTCGATAGCACACTTCCAGCCCGGAGAAGACGTGCTGGGCGCTGAAGCTGCGGCAAAACTCAATGATGGCCGCCAGCAGGATGCAGACAACCAGAATGGCGATAATATGCAGCTGCGGGCCCCATTTACCGTCGAAAATCAGCACGCCGATAATCGGGGTAAACGGCAGAATCGCGTAGAAAGAGGGCGCGGTGGTCTGGATTTCGCTGACGTCGAGCATCTCGTGGCTGATGTGCTCTTTTTTATCCAGGTAGCGCTGCCAGAAGAAGTGCGCAATGGCCATCGCGATAATCGCCGCTACGGAGATCGGCACCGTGGTTTTAAAGGCAAAATCGACCAGCGACATTTCTGCCGCTTTCGCCGCCAGCACCACGTCGCCGGACGTTGGCGAAAGGATAATGGCCGCCGGAGAGGCGCAGATGGCCGCCGCCGCGCCGCGGCTGATGCCCACGTTCACCATGACCGGGAACAGCGTTGCCATCAGCAGCACGCCGAGGCCGGTTGCGGAGGAGACCGCAAGGGACATCAGGCAGGCCACGAAATAGGCGGCAATCATCAGAATATAAGGGGAGTTGATGAACTTCAGCGGCCTGGAGGCCAGCTTCACCACCATGTCGTTGGCGCCAATGTGCGTCATGTAGGCGGCGAAGCCACAGAGCATCATGATCATCATGCCGAGGTCGCCACCGCGGCTCATCAGCAGGATTTTGACGTATTCGACGATATCCGTCGCGGTATAGCCGGTGCTTTCAGCGCTGGCCGGTAGCACCTGATGGCCCATTAAGGCGCTGACGATCAGTAACAGCAGGCCACCGACGAATAATACGCCGGTCGCGGAGTAGCCTTTGATGATGTAGCGGGCTACACCAACGATCACGACAACCCCAATAAGTAGTTCCAGAAAAGTAAGCATAATATCCCCCGTTGCGCTAAGCCGTGCCTGAACGCAACCGCATGCCTGAAAAATAAACAATAGTGACCTTTGCAGCCTTCTGCAAAGCGGTGGAAATGTGCCTGAGTGAAACGGACGTTTTTCTGATGGGGGTCAACTTTCACTGACTCTCCCTGTCAGCGGTGATGCTTTTGCAGGCGACCCGGCAATTATGACATTTAATGATTGATTGTAGTTATTTATTACAGACTGAAATTATGACTTTATCGCGATAAACGTAGCGACAAGATTATGTTTATGTTGCTGATTTGTTAGAGTAAAGGCGAAAGGTAAAGCAATTTAAAATCCCTTTAAAAGCGCAGGTTTTCGGGCCTATACTTTCGGCTCATTTACAGGGAGTCGTATGCTGCCATCCGCATTCTGGTCGACAAGCCGTTTACGCTTTATCAGAAAGCATCTGCTGATGCTGCTGGTGGCGTTCGGCTGGCTTTTTGTCAACAGCCAGCTCGCGGTTGCCTCCCACGACTGCCAGATTGACGTCACGTCCGAAGCGGTAAGCGTTCAGCACAGCCAGCATATGCAGATGGCTGACCACGGCGCGAAGCTGAAAACCAGCGGGGCGCTGTGCGATAAACACTGCCTGCCGGACGTGATGCAAAAAGATAACGGCCACAGCGAGCTGGTCGCTATCCCGGTGGCGGATTCACTGGCGCTGGTCGTGCCTGAGTGCGCACCCGCGCTGGCGCCTGTCGCCACGCTTACCCCCCCAGCCACCGGCCCTCCCGCCACCATCAGGTTCTGTCGTTTCAGAGAGTAGCTCCAGCACAGTCACGGTATCCGGGCGCTTCAGCCCATCCCTTTGACCTGTGTTCTGGAGTTTTTTTATGTCTACGATTTATGCGCGATGGCTCGCGGCCGTCGCGCTGAGCGCTACCTTACCCGCTTTTGCGGCGCAGCTTAGCCTGCAGCAAACCCTCAGCGCCGCCGAGCGCTATTCCGCTGAGCTGTCAGCCAACCGTAATCAGAGCAACGCGCTGAACGCGATGGCGGATTCCGCCCGCGAGCTTCCCGACCCGAAATTGAAATTCGGCATTGAAAACGTGCCGGTGCAGGGAGGAAGCGGCCATCGTTTTACCCGCGAGGGCATGACGATGCAGCGCATTGGCATCATGCAGGATTACGTAAGCGGCGAGAAACGGGATCGCAAAGCCGAAACCATTCTTGCCCAGTCCGCCAGCAGTAAAGCGAAGGCGGAGACGATCCGCGCCACCCTGCAAAGAACAACCGGACAGGCATGGCTTAACCTGGCGTTATCCACCAAAGCGCTGGAGACGGCCCGGCGGCTCGTTGCTGAAACCGAACGCCAGATTGGCGTGCAAAAAGCGACGGTGGCCAGCGGCAGCTCGCTTGCCTCGGGCGTGGTGGATGCCCGTGTGGCGCTGCTGGCGATGAAAGATAAGGTCACGCTTGCCGAACGTGATGTCACCCTTGCTCAGGCCCAGCTGCTGCGGCTGACCGGGGAGCAGATCGATGCGGTAAGCGGCGCCTTGCCGCGCTATCAGCGCCTGCCCGCGGACCCTCAGGTGCTGGAGCAGGGGGTTACCACTCATCCTGAAGTCATCGAAGCCGCGCGGGAAGCCGACGTTGCCAAAGCGCGCTCGGCGCAATCCGCCGTGGCGGCAAAGCCCGACGTTGGCGTGGAGATTTACTACGCCCATCGCGCAGAAGACTACGACGATATGGCGGGAGTGATGTTCACCGTCGACCTGCCGGTGTTCAGGGCGCGGCGTCAGGATAAGGATTACTCGGCGGAGGTCTCCCGCTCGATGGAGGCGAATGACCAGCTGGCGCTGGCTAAGCGTGAGCACGTTGCGCTGGTGCGCAGCCTGGTGGCGGAATACCAGTCCGCCCGGATCCTCTGGCAGCGCCAGCAGCAGGAGATCCTGCCGCTACAGCGCCAGCGCCTGTCCCTGCTGGAAGCCCAGTACCGTGCCGGAAAGAGCACGCTCGCTGACATCCTCGCCGCTCGCCGCACCCTCCTGGATACCGAACTTACCGCCAACAACGCCGAGAAAGCCGTAGCCCAGGCCTGGGCCGCTATCCGCTATCTGACGCCGCAGGAAAACACATTATGAAAACCACCCATCAATTTTCACTGCTGGCGGCGATTATCGTTGCCGCAGGCACCGGTTATTTCACCGGAAAAGCCGCACACCATGAGCCTGCCGCTGGCGTTCAGGCCGAGCGCAAAGTGCTCTACTGGTACGACCCGATGATGCCGGACCAGCGCTTCGACAAGCCGGGGAAATCCCCGTTTATGGATATGGAGCTGGTGCCGCGCTACGCAGATGAAGCCACGAATGAAGGCGGCGTAACCGTCAGCGCCCGGCAGCAGCAGAATCTGGGGATTAAAACCGCCGCTGCTGAACGAAAAGCGCTGGGTTTTCCATTTACCGCGTTTGCCACCGTGACGACGGATGAGCGTCGCGTGCAAACAGTGTCTGCCAGCGCGAACGGGCTGGTGGAGAAGCTCTATGTCAAAGCCCCCGGCCAGTTTGTGAAAAGCAATGAGCCGCTGGTGCAGCTGTGGATCCCGGAGTGGACAGCGGCACAGCAGGAGTATCTTGCCGTTCGCAAACTCGGCGACGCCGCGCTGGCCGCCGCCGCCCGTGAACGCCTGCAGCTGCAGTTTATGCCGCAGGAGGTGATCCGCCTGGTTGAACGCACCGGCAGGCCGCAAGCCCGCATCACCGTGCGGGCCAAAGAGGCAGGCTTTATTAATAAGCTCGAGACGCGGGAAGGTGCGCAGGTCGCGGCAACCGCCCCGCTATTCGAAGTTGCCAGCCTCCAGTCAGTCTGGCTGGTGATTGACTATCCGCAGTCACAGGCGCAGGCCCTGCAGGTAGGCAGCGAGGTTATTGCGCGCTCCGACAGCTGGCCGGGCGAAAACTTTCACGGAAGGGTGAGCGAGCTGCTGCCCGCGATGGAAACGACAACCCGCACGCTTAAAGCGCGCATCGTGCTCGATAATCCACAGGCCAGGCTGAAACCCGGCATGTATCTGACCGTGAAGCTTGCCAGCCTGCAGCCACGGGCCGCCGTGCTGGCCATCCCGGAGGAGGCGCTGATCGAAACCGGCAGCGAAAGCCGCGTGCTGGTAGCTACGGGAGAGGGGCATTTCAGGCCGGTGAAAGTGGTTGCCGGAGCGTCACAGGATGGCTGGGTTGAGATAAAAGAGGGGCTAAACGAGGGTGACAAGGTGGTGACGTCCGGGCAGTTCCTGATTGACTCGGAAGCCAGCCTGCGCAGCGCGCTGGTGCCTGAGAAAATAGTAGAAAAGCCTGCGGCGCAGGTGATGTCCCACGAACACGACCACGGACATTCTATTTCCGACATGCATGACATGGAGGGGATGCAATGATTGCTACGGTGATTCGCTGGTCGTTAAAAAATCGGCTGCTGGTCCTGCTCGCGGCCCTCGGCATGGCCGCCTGGGGGATCTGGTCTTTACAGCGCGCGCCGCTGGATGCGCTGCCGGATCTCTCCGACGTGCAGGTGATCGTGCGCGTTAATTATCCGGGGAAAGCGCCACAGGTGGTGGAAGATCAGGTGACGTATCCGCTGACTACCACCATGTTATCCGTTCCCGGTGCAAAGACCGTGCGCGGCTTTTCGATGTTCGGGGACGCCTACGTCTACATTCTGTTTGCAGACGGGACGGACCTCTACTGGGCGCGCTCGCGGGTGCTTGAGTACCTGAGCCAGGTGCAGTCCCAGCTCCCGGCGGAGGCGAAGGCTTCCCTTGGGCCGGATGCGACGGGCGTGGGCTGGATCTATGAGTACGCGCTGGTGGACCGGTCGGGCAAGCACAGCCTCGCGGATCTGCGGGCACTGCAGGACTGGACGCTTAAATTCGAGCTGAAATCCGTGCCGAACGTCTCGGAAGTGGCGAGCGTCGGCGGCATGGTTCGCCAGTACCAGATTGTGCTCGACCCGCAGCGTATGCGCGCGCTCAACGTCACTCATGAGCAGGTGATTAACGCCGTGCAGGCAGCAAACCAGGAGGGCGGCGGTTCGGTCATCGAGATGGGCGAGGCCGAATACATGGTGCGCACGACGGGCTACCTGAAAAAACTGGACGATTTTAAGCAGGTTGTCATCACCGCCAGGGAAGGCGTGCCGGTGCTGCTGTCTGACGTGGCGAGCCTGCGCCTGGGACCAGAAATCCGCCGTGGCGTGGCGGAATACAACGGCGAGGGGGAAGTTGCGGGCGGCATTATTGTGATGCGCTATGGCAAAAATGCCCTCGATACTATCAATGCGGTGAAGGCCAGGCTCAAGCAGATCCAGAAGAGCCTGCCGCCCGGCGTGGAGATTGTGCCGGTTTATGACCGCTCACAGCTCATAGAAAGCGCCATTGAAACCCTTTCCCACAAGCTGATTGAAGAATTTATCGTCGTTGCCCTGATCTGCGCTTTGTTCCTGTTCCACTTCCGTTCGGCGCTGGTGGCGATGATTACCTTGCCCCTGGGCATTCTCGGCGCGTTTATCGTGATGCATTACCAGGGGGTGAACGCCAACATCATGTCGCTGGGTGGGATCGCCATTGCCATCGGCGCCATGGTGGATGCCGCAATCGTGATGATAGAAAATATGCATAAGGTGCTGGAGCAGTGGCGGCACGACAATCCGGGCAGGCAGCCGGCCCGCGCGGACTACTGGCGTATTTCGGAGCAGGCGGCGGTTGAAGTCGGCCCGGCGCTGTTCTGTAGCCTGCTGATCATTACGCTTTCGTTTATCCCGGTCTTTTCCCTTGAGGCGCAGGAAGGGCGCATGTTCTCCCCGCTGGCCTTCACCAAAACCTACGCCATGGCGGTAGCGGCGGGCCTGGGCATCACGCTGGTGCCGGTGCTGATGGGCTATTTTATTCGCGGCAGAATACCGGATGAAAAAGCGAACCCCATCAACCGCTGGCTTATACAAGCGTACGAACCGCTGCTGGATAAGGTGCTGGCGAGACCGAAAACAACGCTGGGGCTGGCGGGAGCGGTGCTGGTCGCCACGCTGTGGCCGCTGAGCCAGCTGGGAAGCGAGTTTATGCCGCCGCTGGACGAGGGCGATCTTCTCTATATGCCATCGACGCTGCCGGGGATCTCCGCCCGCGAGGCGGGTCGACTGCTGCAACAAACCGACAGGCTAATCAAAACGGTGCCGGAGGTGGCAAGCGTGTTTGGCAAAGCGGGGCGGGCCGATACCGCGACCGATCCGGCGCCGCTGACCATGCTGGAAACCACCATCCGCTTCAGGCCTCGCGACCAGTGGCGGGCGGGTATGACAATGGACAAGCTGATCGGCGAGCTGGATAGCGTGGTGAAGGTGCCGGGTATCGCTAACGTCTGGGTACCGCCGATCCGCAACCGTCTGGACATGCTGGCGACGGGGATCAAAAGCCCGGTAGGTATTAAGGTAAACGGTAATAACCTTGCGGCCATTGAGCGTGCGGCAGAGCAAATTGAGCGGGTCGTTAAGCAGGTGCCTGGCGTGACGTCGGCGCTGGCAGAGCGGCTGGGCGGCGGGCGGTATATCGATATTGATATCGACCGGCGTAAGGCGGCAAGGTACGGCGTATCGGTGAAAGAACTGCAGTCGCTGGTGGCGACAGTAGTTGGTGGGCAGAACATCGGCGAGACGATTGAGGGACGAGAGCGCTATCCCATTAACGTGCGCTATCCCCGCGAGCTACGCGACAGCGTACAGAAGCTGCGGGATCTGCCCGTGGTCACGGCGAATGGCAGCCAGCTTGCACTT
Source organism: Dryocola clanedunensis (assembly GCF_038405435.1). Classification (GTDB taxonomy): domain Bacteria; phylum Pseudomonadota; class Gammaproteobacteria; order Enterobacterales; family Enterobacteriaceae; genus Dryocola; species Dryocola clanedunensis_A. Next base: position 66,479 of record NZ_JBBYHZ010000003.1, read on the forward strand.
TCCGAGCTGGCCAGCGTGTCGATAGCTGACGGGCCACCGATGCTGAAAAGCGAGAACGCCAGGCTGTCTAACTGGATCTACGTGGATCTGCGAGGTCGCGATTTAAAATCTGCGGTGGAGGAGATGCAACGGGTTGTATCCCAACAGGTTACCTTGCCGGAAGGCGTTTCTCTTTCCTGGTCGGGGCAGTTTGAATATCTGGAGCGAGCGTCGGCGAAATTAAAAATTGTCCTGCCGTTTACCCTCGTAATAATTTTCGTGTTGCTTTACGTGACTTTTTCACGCGTCAGCGACGCCTTGTTAATTATGGGGACTTTGCCGTTTTCATTAATTGGCGGCGTGTGGCTGCTTTACTTCCTGAATTACAATTTATCCGTTGCGGGGGCCGTTGGGTTTATTGCTTTAGCAGGGGTCGCGGCGGAGTTCGGGGTAATAATGGTGCTCTATTTAAATCAGGCGCTTGCGAAACATCAATCCCTCGACCCTGAGGGCGGCAGGCCGATGCTTATTCGGGCTATTCACGAGGGCGCGGTGCTGCGCGTCCGCCCTAAGGTGATGACCGTTGCTACCATTATGGCCGGGCTGTTGCCCATCATGTGGGGCGATGGCACCGGCTCGGAGGTGATGCGCCGCATAGCCGCGCCAATGATTGGCGGGATGGTCACCGCGCCTTTGCTTTCGATGCTGGTCATTCCTGCGGTCTATATTTTATTTAAGAATAAAAGTTAAGAAAATTCGCAAATCTCTGCGGGAGGAATGCCTCCCCGGAGATTTTTTAATTGATATTTTCCTGCAGCGATAAGGGGTTATAGAAGGGACTTTACATTACACAGCTTAACTTTAAGAATTTGCACCGGCTCTATTGAAGATTCATTAAGTTAGAATTTGTTAGGCTTTGTCGCTCATTTTTATGCGGTATGAGATTGTGAACCTGACAAATAAATTGATCGTTATTATTTTATTTTTCGTCTCGGTGGCAGCAGCTTCTGACAGCGCTGCGGCTGAGCAGGGATTTTTTAGTAAAAACTGGCAGATTCTTTCTGACAACGTGTCGCAAACCTGGCACGCCCCCGAGCATTACGACCTCTACGTGCCCGCCGTCACCTGGCACGCCCGTTTTGCCTACGATAAAGAAAAGACCGATCGCTACAACGAACGTCCCTGGGGAGCAGGCTTTGGGCAGTCCCGCTGGGATGAGCACGGCAACTGGCACGGCCTCTATCTGATGGCGTTTAAAGACTCTTACAACAAGTGGGAGCCGATAGGCGGTTACGGCTGGGAGAAGACCTGGCGGCCGCTGGCCGACGACAATTTCCATCTTGGGCTTGGTTACACCCTGGGCGCCACCGCGCGCGATAACTGGAAGTATATTCCTGTGCCGGTTTTACTGCCGCTGGCGTCGGTAGGCTACGGTCCGGCTACCTTCCAGATGACCTATATTCCGGGTACCTATAACAACGGGAATGTCTACTTCGCCTGGCTGCGATTTCAGTTTTAAATGCGTTGAAAAAGAAGCGGTGTAGCCAGAGATTTTACCTACCCCGTTGTAGGTAAGCAGAGACGTCTGGCAGGAGGAAAAATTCGCGACTTTTGTCACTTTTTCGCATTTCCGGACTGGACAAAATGCACCGCAATTGTTGTACTGATCCCCGACACAGCATTTGTGTCTATTTTTCATGTAAAGGTAATTTTGATGTCTAAGATTAAAGGTAACGTTAAGTGGTTTAATGAGTCCAAAGGCTTTGGTTTCATTACTCCGGAAGATGGCAGCAAAGACGTGTTCGTACACTTCTCTGCAATCCAGAGCAACGGTTTCAAAACCCTGGCTGAAGGCCAGCGCGTTGAGTTCGAAATCACTAACGGTGCCAAAGGCCCTTCTGCTGCAAACGTAATGCCTGTCTAAGGCGCTACTGGCAGAATATAAAAACCCGCTAAGGCGGGTTTTTTTTCGTCTGTCGTTTACCCGTTGCCTAAACGAAGAGATATGCCTTCAGAAAACAGAGCACCACGAGCGCGCTTAACAATAATGCACTCCCACCCATAACCCGTTCTTTTATCGCCATGCCCGTACCCTCCAGTAAGATGCTACGGATACTGGCAGACAAAGATTAAGCGAACATTAACCCGGCAACGTTTAGTGGCTGGCCGCCAGGGAAACTAACCAGAATGCGATCGCGGTCATCATAAATGAGCCCAGCATGTTCACCAGCACGTTGAGGCCCGCCCAGGCCAGGCGTCCATCCTGAAGCAGGTAAACGACCTCCGCAGAAAAAGTCGAAAAGGTGGTCAGCCCGCCGCAGAAGCCTGTCGTGATAAGCAGTTTCCAGACGGGGTCAAGGTGGGTAAGGCGGCTGAAGGTTGCCAGGCCCAGGCCAATGATAAAAGCGCCGATCAGGTTCGCCGTCAGCGTGCCCAGGGGCAGGGCGCCGTGCACCGGATTGAGCTTCATGCTCAGAAACCAGCGCAGCACGCTGCCGGTTCCACCGCCAATAAAGACTGCCAGGAGGATCTGTAGCACGGGGTTTTCTCACTCTTTCTGTCTCAGAGACCGGGAGTGTAGCGCTCACCCAATCTGTTTTACACCCTATATACTGAAATTAATCATCACCTTTTGGGAAGCGGATATGAAAGTTGCGGTAGGGCAATTTGCAGTTGGCAAGGACTGGCAGGCAAACGCGCAAACGTGCGTGGGGCTGATGGCGCAGGCTGCGTCGGCGGGGGCAGATATGCTGGTGCTGCCGGAAGCGCTGCTGGCTCGTGATGATAACGATCCCGATCTGTCGGTCAAATCAGCCCAGGCGGCGAAAGGGGAGTTTCTGACCATGCTGCTTGCCGAGGCCAACAAAAATGCGCTGACGACAATACTGACGCTTCATGTGCGGACTACCGAGGGCAGAGCAGCCAATACATTGTTTGCTGTGCGCGGCGGTGAAGTGATTGCCAGCTATCAAAAAATCCATCTCTATGACGCGTTCAGCATGCAGGAGTCGCGGCTGGTGGATGCGGGCGCGCAGATCCCCCCGCTGATTGAGGTTGCCGGCATGCAGGTCGGCCTGCTGACCTGCTACGATCTGCGTTTCCCTGAAATGGCTCTGAGCCTTGCCCTGGCGGGTGCCGAGGTGCTTGTTCTTCCCGCCGCCTGGCTGCGGGGCGCGCATAAAGAGTTACATTGGGCCACGTTATTGATCGCACGCGCCCTTGATACTACCTGTTATGTGGTAGCATCCGGTGAATGCGGCAACAGAAACATTGGTCAGAGTAAGGTCGTCGACCCGCTGGGGGTGACGATTGCCGGTGCTGCGGAGGCACCCGCCCTGTTTTATGCGGAACTGGAGAGCCAGCGCGTCGCGGACGTTCGCGCGATGCTGCCGGTGCTTAAAAACCGTCGCTTCATGAATCCCGTGCTGGGCTGATGTTTTTTTAAACAGCGCTTGATTCACCTTGTTACAGATTGCTATTGTGTTGCGCATGCTTTTGTTCGTTAATTAGCTCAGATTATTTTTCGCCGTCCCCGCGGCAAATTGACTTAAGAAGGTAGGTATGGGAGAGATTAGCATTACTAAGCTGCTGGTAATCGGCGCACTGATTGTATTGTTATTTGGCACCAAGAAGTTGCGCTCACTGGGCGGCGATCTGGGTACGGCAATCAAGGGCTTTAAAAAGGCCATGAATGATGACGAAACCCCTGCGAAGCCAGCCACCGGCGCTGAAGTGCCTGCGGAGCGCATTTCGCACAAAGACTGATTCCGCGACGATATTTTGTCCAGGGAATAAAAAAACCGGCACTCAGTGGCCGGTTTTTTATTGTCTCGACGGTCATGTGTAACCGTCTGTAACGAGTTTACTTCACTTCCATGCCTTTAGCCTGCAGGTCAGCGTGATAGGAAGAGCGAACGAACGGGCCGCAGGCCGCGTGGGTAAAGCCCATCGCCAGCGCTTCCGCTTTCATCTCTTCGAACTCATCCGGGCTGACGTAGCGCTGCACCGGCAGGTGATGGCGGCTTGGCTGCAGGTACTGGCCCAGCGTCAGCATGGTCACGCCGTGGCGGCGCAGGTCGCGCATTACCTCAACGATCTCTTCGTTGGTTTCACCCAGCCCGACCATCAGACCCGATTTGGTCGGAATATGCGGATGGGCTTCTTTGAAGCGCTCAAGCAGCTTCAGCGACCAGTTGTAGTCTGCACCCGGGCGCACTTTGCGATAGATACGCGGCACGTTTTCCAGGTTGTGGTTGAAGACGTCGGGCGGCGTAGCGGTGAGGATCTCTAAGGCGCGATCCATACGTCCACGGAAGTCCGGAACCAGCGTTTCAATTTTAATGGTCGGGTTCTTTTCACGGATGGCCGAAATGCAGTCCGCGAAGTGCTGCGCACCGCCGTCACGAAGGTCGTCACGGTCAACGGAGGTGATAACAACATAACGCAGCGCCATGTCGGCAATCGTCTGCGCCAGCTTGACCGGCTCGTTAGCATCCGGTGCAACCGGACGGCCATGGGCCACGTCACAGAACGGGCAGCGGCGGGTACAAATTGCACCCAGGATCATAAAGGTCGCCGTGCCGTGGTTGAAGCATTCCGCAAGGTTAGGGCAGGAAGCCTCTTCGCAGACGGAGTGCAGACCATTTTTACGCATGGCGGCTTTGATACCCTGAATGCGGGTGGAGTCAGAAGGGAGTTTGATTTTCATCCATTCTGGCTTTCTTAACAGCTCCTGGCGCTCGGTGACCACGTTTTTAACCGGGATCAGAGCCATTTTGTCGGCGTCGCGGTACTTAACGCCGCGTTCCATTACGATGGGTTTACTCATATCGTGCGTGTTCCAGTTGCGGATAACGAAGTCAGGCTGATGGAATTCAAGTTAGTGTTATATTTATCAACTATTTTTGAATTTTCGCGCACGAGTATAGCATCACTCCCGGGGCGAAATCAGCCACGCCGTGCAGGAAACGGGGAAAGAATTGTAAATGAGTTGTTGTTTTCTGTGCCGGGGAGGTTAACAACGGCCTGCCAGCCCCCTGCTGCGTCTGCAAGAGGCCTGCTGTCTAGCTGGTCTGGAACTCGTTTCGCACCGCGTCGATCACTTCCTGCAGCACCGTGTCGCGCATGCTGAGCTTATTGAAGTGCAGATTGTAGTCGATGCTGGTCGTCGTAAAGATTGCGCTCTGAATTTCACGCAGCCCGAAGGTCTCTCTGAACATCTCAAACAGCCTGAACGGCATAAAGCCGATCAGATCGCTTGAGCCCAGTACCGAAGCCACGGTCACGAAATTATAGCTGCCAAAGGTAATTTGCCGCTGCGGGAAGTATTCGCTGACAATCTGACGGATATCGCGCAGCAGGTCATCCTGCAGGATCAGGAAGGTGTGGCCAGCCTCGCGCATATCTTCCAGCGTCTGGTAAGACTGCAGCACTGGATGATCCTTACGGCAAACCGCGATGATTCTGTCTTCAAAGAGCTTCTGCGTGGCGATGCTGCGTCCGGTGTGGTGGTTAACGTCAATCAGCATGTCCGTCTGAAACTGAGCAAGCTGTGTTTCGCCCTCGGTCACAGGAATATTGCGGATGAGCAGCTTGGAATTCACGCGCTGAATAACTGAATATATTTTCGGGATCAGTAAAGCGCCCACGGTGGGCTGAGTAGCAATAGTTATCGTACGCTGTTTGCCAAAAGAATTATTAATATCCAGCGCGCTGAGAATGGATTCCAGCCCCTGGCTAATATATTCGTGCAGATGTGCCGCATAGGCCGTGGGGGCAACGCCTTGTCCCTTCCGAATAAAGAGCGGATCGGGAAAAATAAGCCGCAGCTTCTGAATAGACTGACTGATTGCGGACGGTGTTAAGTTCAGCACTTTCGCCGCGTTGACAATGCCTTTATGCACGTAAACGGCTTCGAATATCGTCAGCAAATTGAGATCTACATTACGTAATGTTTTAAAAACTGGATGATTATTCTTATCGTCTCGATCCATGACTTTATTCTCTGATGTTGGGGGGGTACCCATGCTCAGTCTCCAGATTCATTCGCCTGATGAATGGTTTCTCATGCTTGAAGTTTCTAATCGCTTGCTCCAAGTGTAGCAACTCATCCTCTCTGGAGGATGATAATGTCAAAATGAGAGTGGCCTGTTAAACGACCGGGGAGCCTTGAGCAGGTGTAAATGCTCTGTTGGTAGTGTAGCTGAACAAATCATTAAGCAGTGGATGATAATAATTTGGCAATGAAAATGGAATACGCAAATTCCTAAAGTAATGCGGGGAAGAACTGAAGAACGGCTTATTTTTTCATGGAAATCCCCGTATTCACGGGGAGTCATTAATTATTAATATAATCAAAAGGGGGATTATTCAGCAGCGTCATTAAATGTTTAATAAGCAGCGGCTGAATATCCTTAAGTGAAATCTCTTCGCGCAGCGTTTTGACCTGCGTCATCTCAAGCCCGGCATAGCCACAGGGGTTTATGCGCAAAAACGGGCTGAGATCCATATCCACATTCAGCGCCAGGCCGTGAAACGAGCAGCCTTTACGGATGCGCAGCCCCAGCGAGCAGATTTTACGGCCGTCAACGTAGACACCCGGCGCATCGGCACGGGGATAAGCCTCGATACCCAACTCTGCAAGGGTATTTACTACCGTTTGCTCAAGGACGGTCACCAGATCGCGCACGCCAAGCTTTCTGCGGCGCAGATTCAGCAATACGTACATTACCTGCTGGCCGGGCCCGTGGTAGGTCACCTGACCGCCGCGATCGCTTTGAATCACCGGAATGTCGCCCGGTACCAGAACATGTTCGGCTTTCCCCGCCTGCCCCTGGGTAAACACAGGATCGTGCTCTACAAGCCAGAGTTCATCGGCAGTGGTTTCGTCGCGGGTATCGGTAAAGTCATGCATGGCCTGAGAGACAGGCTCGTAAGGTTGACGGCCAAGCTGGCGGATCAGAATGGTATCTTGAGACAAAGTACTGTCTCCGGCTGGAGGTAAAAGAGAGGGGGAGTATATCACAGCGTAAAAAATTTACCCGGCCGGGGCCGGGTAACGGCATTACAGCACCATACGAACGATTTCGATATTGCCCAGCTCTTCGTACAGCGTTTCAACCTGTTCAATATGGGTCGCTGTGATGGTGATGGAAACCGAGTGGTAGTTCCCTTTGCTGCTTGGTTTGACCTGCGGCGTGTAGTCACCAGGGGCGTGGCGCTGCACCACCTCAACGACCAGATCAACCAGCTCCGGCTTCGCGAGGCCCATCACTTTGTAAGTAAACGGAGTCGGGAATTCGAGCAGTTCTTTAAGGTTGGTTTTCATGGTAGCTCCAGCGTGACGGCATTAAAAAATAAACTCCCGCAGCGGTGTGCGGGAGTTGCAGTGATGAACAGTATATGGGGACGTTCTTCACACTTTCAAGTGTTCAATTATTAACCGAACCAGTGGTGGAACATCAGTTTGATGTAGTCGATGATTCGGCTAAAGAAATTCCCTTCCGGCATCTCCTGCAGCACCACTAACGGACGCTGTTCGATGGTTTTGCCATCGAGCTGGAAGTTGATGGTGCCGACAACCTGATTTTTCTGCAGCGGGGCATGCAGCTCAGGCGTGTTCAGCACGTAGCTGGCTTTCAGGTCTTTCATGCGGCCACGTGGAATGGTCAGGTAGACATCTTTGTCTACGCCCAGCGACGCGTGGTCGTTATCACCAAACCAGGCCGGCTCAGAAGCAAACTCTTTACCTGCCTTCAGCGGGGAAACCGTTTCGAAGAAGCGGAAGCCCCAGGTCAGCAGCTTTTTGCTTTCCGTTTCACGACCTTTATAGGTGTGACCGCCCATGACCGCAGAGATCAGGCGCATCTGGCCTTCGGTTGCGGAGGCGACAAGATTATAGCCTGCGGCATCCGTGTGGCCGGTTTTAATACCGTCAACGTTCAGGCTCTTATCCCACAGCAGACCGTTACGGTTCATCTGGCGGATATTGTTAAAGGTGAACTCTTTTTCCTGGTAAATCTTGTATTCGTTAGGCACGTCGCGGATCAGCGCCTGGCCAATCAGCGCCATATCGCGCGCGGAGCTGTACTGTCCGTCAGCGTCGAGGCCGTGGACGGTCTGGAAGTGGGTGTTTTTCAGGCCCAGCGCAGAGACGTAGCTGTTCATCAGGCCAACAAATGCGTCCTGGCTGCCGGCCACAAAATCGGCCATTGCCACGCAGGCGTCGTTACCGGACTGCAGGTTAATCCCGCGAATCAGCTGCGATACAGGGACCTGCATGCCGGGCTTAAGGAACATCAGGGATGAGCCCTTAAAGACCGGGTTGCCGGTTGCCCACGCGTCGTTGCCGACGGTGACCACGGCGTTTTCATCAAACTTGCCGGCTTTCATTGCCTGGCCGATGACGTAGCTGGTCATCATTTTGGTGAGGCTTGCCGGATCGCGGCGCGCGTCGGCGTTGGATTCCGCCAGCACTTTTCCTGAGTTGTAGTCGATCAGGATGTACGCTTCCGCATCAATCTGCGGGACGCCTGGGATCATCGCTTTAATATTCAGGTCGTCAGCATGGGCGGAAGCCAGAGCCGTAAGGGCGAAGGCCGTGGAAAGCGCCAGGCGCTTAACAAAACGTACAGATAGGGCTGTATTCATGATAAGAACAACGACATCCGTGATGGAATTAAAAAAGTGCCTAACTATAGCAAAAGCGTTTTTTACTGGCATCCGTCTTTGCGCATGATTTGTTAATGGTGTTTACACAAATTTACGCGTGGAGGATGCCGGTTAACTTAGCTTACATAGCAGGTGCGTTTGTAATAAATGACTGCTGCTGGGCTTCGCTCATCAGGCGCTGTTGCAGGGCGGCTGCCTCGCTACGGCTGCCAAACGGCCCCAGCTGTACACGGTACACGGCACCATTGCTGGACACCGCGCCGGGAACGCCAAACTGCTGGCTTAATTTTTGCTGCCACTGCGTCGCCCGAGCTTTATCGCTCACCGCGCCAACCTGCACAACATAGCGGCCAGTGGCTGCTGCTGCTGCTGCGGGAGCGGCTGCTGGCGCGGCTGTCTGCGTGCTGCCTTGCACTGAACCCGGCGCAGTTACAGGAGCCGCCTGCGTGCCTGCCGCTACGGGAGCGGCACTCTGCGTGGCAGCCGGGGTGGCCGCTACAGGCGCCGCCGCGGCTGGCGTCGCTTCAGGTTCGTTAGTTTCCACGACGCCTGAAGCCAGTGGCGTTGCCGCCCCAAGGAATCCGCTGCCGCTGACCGGTGCACCGGTTGCGTCCGCTGGCTGCAGCGTCGAATTGCTGATAGCGCGCACGTCGCCCTGAGGCGCATCGGCAGGGGCTGAAGAAACGCTACCCATGCCGGTGTTTAAGTCCGGGCGAGCGGGCAGGGCGTAGGTTTGTTTAGCGATAGTGGTACAGGCCGTACCGGGACCCGACATTGTGCCGTCCTGCGCGACAATAATGGGATCGATACGGACTTTCGTATTGTTCGAGGTATTCAGACGGTCAGCCGAAGCGCGGGAAAGCGAAATCACGCGATCGTTGCCGTAAGGACCACGGTCGTTAATGCGCACCACAATCATGCGGCCGTTAGCGAGGTTCGTGATACGGGCATAGCTCGGGACAGGCAGCGTCGGATGCGCGGCGGTTATCGCCATCGCGTCAAACGGCTCGCCTGAGGCGGTCAGGTTGCTGCCCGGCTCTGCATCATAGATAGCCGCAAGACCCGTCTGGCTGAAATTTGTCGGGTTTTGCACGATCTTGTAGCTTTTGCCGTTATTTTCATAATCCTGATTTACAGAAGGATTTGGCACTTCATAGCGCGGCTCGGCACCGCTAATCTCAACGATCGGGCCGTTACAGACTGCCGGCTGCGGCTGCTGGGGCACCTGCTGTTGCTCGTCATCACCTGACGAACAGCCAGCCAGAATGGCGGCTGCTACAAAAATCCCTGGCCAGTACTTAACCATTGCGCACCTCGTTACACGCTTTTCGACAACATCTTCCTGTGGGTGTGGATCGACATCACGATACCAAACCCGGCCATCAGAACGATCAGGGCTGAACCCCCGTAGCTCACCAGCGGCAACGGCACGCCGACCACCGGTAAGATACCACTAACCATGCCAATATTTACAAATACATATACGAATAAAATTAGCATCAGGCCGCCAGCCATAACCCGGCCAAATGTCGTCTGCGCCCGGGCGGCAATATACAACCCGCGCATGATGAGCAGCAGATAAAGCGCCAGCAGCACCAGCACGCCCACCAGCCCCAGCTCTTCGGCCAGTACCGCAAAGATAAAGTCGGTATGGCGCTCGGGAAGAAACTCAAGCTGCGACTGGGTTCCGTGCAGCCAGCCTTTGCCGCGCAGCCCCCCTGAGCCTATGGCAATTTTAGACTGAATAATGTGGTAGCCCGCACCCAGAGGATCGGTTTCCGGGTCAAGCAGCATCATTACGCGGGCCCGCTGATAGTCGTGCATCAGGAAGAACCACAGAATCGGGATGAAGGCGGCAACCAGCAGCACCGCAACGCCAATCAGGCGCCAGCTCATGCCCGACAGGAAGAGGACAAACAGGCCGGATGCGGCCACCAGGATGGATGTGCCCAGGTCAGGCTGAGCGGCAACCAGCAGGGTTGGCATGAAGATCAGCACCAGCGCGATCCCGGTATTCTTCAGCGTTGGCGGGCAGACGTCGCGGTTAATAAAGCGCGCCACCATCAGCGGGACGGCAATTTTGGCAATTTCGGAAGGCTGGAAACGCACGATACCCAGATCGAGCCAGCGCTGTGCCCCCTTCGAGATGGCGCCAAAGGCATCTACCGCAATAAGCAGAATGATACAAATAATATACAGATAGGGTGCCCAGCCTTCGTACACGCGAGGCGGGATTTGCGCCATGATGACCATGACCACCAGGCCCATCAGGATCTGACCGATTTTACGCTCCATCATCCCCATGTCCTGACCGCTGGCGCTCCAGACGACCAGCGCGCTGAACACCAGCAGGGCGAGCACGGTAATCAGGAAAAGCGGGTCGATGTGGATTTTGTCCCAAATCGACCTTTTGTTTGGATTATCAGTCATGGTTATTGATCCTCAGAGCCGGGTGCGGCGGGCGCCTCAGCCGGCAACTCCGTATTGTTATCCCCTAACATCAGGTGGTCGAGGATTTGACGCATTATTGTTCCCACTGCCGGTCCGACGCCGCCGTTTTCCAGGATGATGGTCACGGCGTACTGCGGTTTGTCGTAAGGAGCAAATGCGGTCATCAGCTTGTGGTCGCGCAGGCGCTCGGCAATTCTGTGCGCGTTATAGGTTTCGTTGGCCTTCAGACCGTAGACCTGCGCAGTACCTGACTTAGCCGCGGCTTTGTACGGCGCGCTGGCGAAGTATTTATGGGCGGTACCGTTCGGACGGTTGGCTACACCGTACATCCCGTCCTTCGCAATTTCCCAGAAACCGGAGTGGATGTCGCCCACCGGCGCTTCTACCGGCTGCTTCCATGGCACCTGCCTGCCGTTTTCCGTGGTGCTCATCAGCAGGTGAGGGACGCGGACGATACCGTCGTTAATCAGGATCATCATCGCCTTGCTCATCTGAATCGGCGTAGCCGTCCAGTAACCCTGGCCGATACCCACCGGAATGGTGTCACCCTGATACCACGGTTTTTTAAAGCGTTTGAGCTTCCAGTCGCGGGTTGGCATGTTGCCCGAGCGCTCTTCAGAGAGGTCGATGCCCGTGTAGTGGCCGTAACCGAATTTGTTCATCCACTCGCCGATGCGGTCGATGCCCATGTCGTAGGCGACCTGATAGAAGAAGGTATCCGCTGACTCTTCCAGCGCCTTGGTGACGTTCAGGCGGCCGTGGCCCCAGCGTTTCCAGTCGCGGTAGCGTTTTTCGGAGCCTGGCAGCTGCCACCAGCCCGGGTCAAACAGAGAGGTGTTGCGGTTGATGACGCCCGCGCTCAGTGCCGACACGGCCATGTACGGCTTAACCGTGGATGCAGGTGGGTAGATGCCCTGGGTGGCACGGTTGATAAGCGGCGTGTTGGGGTCGTTCAGCAGGCCAGAATAATCTTTCGAGGAGATGCCATCCACGAACAGGTTCGGGTTGTAGCTCGGCATCGACACCAGCGCCATAATCCCGCCGGTACGGGGATCTGTCACCACCACGGCGGCACGGCTGCCCGCAAGAAGCGTCTCAATGTAATTTTGCAGCTTAAGATCGATGGTCAGGGTGATATCGTGCCCGGCCTGCGGCGGCACCTCTTTCAGCTGGCGGATAACGCGGCCCCGGTTGTTAACTTCAACCTCTTCATAGCCGGTCTGGCCGTGCAGCACGTCTTCGTAATAGCGTTCGATGCCCAGCTTGCCGATGTCGTGCGTGGCGGCATAGTTGGCGGTTTTTCCGTCTTTATCCAGGCGCTCTACGTCTTTATCGTTAATTTTTGATACGTAGCCGATGACGTGGGTCAGTGCGGAGCCATAGGGGTAATAGCGGCGTTTGTAACCTTTAACTTCGACGCCCGCAAAACGGTACTGGTTAACGGCAAAGCGCGCCACCTGCACTTCCGTTAGGTTGGTTTTAACGGGAATCGAGGTGAAGCGGTGCGAGCGGGCACGCTCTTTTTTGAAGTTGGCGATGTCCTCATCGGTAAGGTCAACCACCGGACGCAGCGCCTCAAGCGTGGCCTGCACATTGTCGACTTTCTCCGGCATCATTTCAATCTGGTAAATGGTGCGGTTGAGCGCGAGGGGCGTGCCGTTGCGGTCATAGATGATCCCCCGGCTTGGTGCGATCGGGACCAGCTTAATGCGGTTTTCGTTCGAACGGGTCTGGTAGTCGGTAAAACGGACGATTTGCAGATTATAAAGGTTGGCGATAAGGACGCCGGTTAGCAGCAAAATGCCGACAAAAGCGACCAGCGCCCGGCGCACAAAGAGCGCAGACTCTGCCGTATAGTCGCGAAAGGAGTTCTGTAGTTTCATCCGCAGGTCTGTTCTACCAAGGTCGTTGTTTACTCACGGTGATAGGGGTGATTGGTCGTGATGCTCCATGCACGATAGAGGCTCTCCGCGACTAACACCCTTACCAGCGGATGGGGAAGCGTTAACGTCGAAAGCGACCAGCTCTGTTCCGCTGCGGCTTTACACGCGGGAGCGAGGCCCTCAGGCCCACCAATCAGCAAACTGACATCACGACCGTCCTGCTTCCAGCGCTCAAGCTGCGTGGCGAGATGCGGGGTATCCCACGGCTGACCGGGGATATCCAGTGTGACGATGCGGTTGCCTTTGCCCGCAGCGGCCAGCATCATTTCGCCTTCTTTTTCAAGAATGCGTTTGATATCGGCGTTTTTGCTGCGTTTTCCTGCCGGGATCTCAACGAGTTCAAAAGGCATATCTTTAGGAAAACGACGCAGGTACTCGGTAAAACCGGTTTGTACCCAGTCCGGCATTTTGGTTCCGACCGCCACCAGTTGAAGCTTCACGCATTAACCCCAGAGTTTTTCCAGTTCGTACAGCTGGCGGCTCTCTTCCTGCATGACGTGCACGATCACTTCGCCCAAATCGACGACGATCCAGTCAGTGGCGGTGATGCCTTTTACGCTCAGCGCATCAATGCCTTCTTTACGGGAAGCTTCTACAACGTGTTCAGCAATGGACATCACGTGGCGGTTGGAGGTACCGGTGCAGACGATCATGCAGTCGGTGATGCTTGATTTGCCCTGAACGTCAATTTTGATGATGTCCTGGCCTTTGAGGTCGTCGATCTTGTCGACGATGAAATCCTGGAGTGCTTTACCCTGCAAGTGTGTTCCCCCTGGGAGAATTAAAGTGTTCGATGTCGCCCGTAGCTAAAGCCAGTATACCTGTCAGGCGTGGCGTTAGTTTCCGAAAAATGGTCATGGGGCGCTCAAGGTGGGCTATCATCCCACCGAGTGGCCTGCTTTGCATCGCCATTTTTGTAAAACTGTTTTTGGTAAGTCATGCATTCGGGCAGGAAATTATGGCAGCGGAGCATAACAGCCTGAGGGGAAGAGTCAATGGCTGACAACTTTAACTCACGCGGGGTTTTGTCAACGCCGGGCATTCTGCACGATTGTTGAGGGTTTTCAGCGTAGCGAAGCCTTCATGAATATCGACGGTGCTCCATGCCCCCTGCTCAATGGAAAAATGCCACAGCGATGCGGCAGGCATATTAAGCAGCGTGGCGAGCATCAGGCTCAGCACGCCCTGATGGCTGACTATCAGAATATTTTCGTTGCTGGCCTGCGACTTTATCTCATCGCAAAATGCCGACACTCGTTTTGCAAAAGCCTGAAAGCCTTCTCCGTTGCCGGGAACCACGTTCTGCCAGTCCGCGCACCAGGCGGCGTAGTTTTCTGCGTCCGCAAGCTGGAGTTCGCTGTGGTGGCGCATTTCCCAGTCGCCGAAGTTCATCTCATTCAGACGCGGGTCGACTATCGCTGGTGTGTTTAGCTGCTGCACTATCAGCTTTGTGGTGTGCTGTGCGCGGCCAAGCTCGCTGCAAAGAATTTTATCGAAGGAAACGGCCTGTAGCATTTTTCCGACGGCCTGCGCCTGGCTTACGCCCAGAGCCGTGAGTTCGGTTTCCGATATGCCGCTATAGAGGCCCGCCAGGTTGGCGTGCGTTTGCCCGTGACGAACCAGCCATAATGTTGTCATGTTGCCTCCGGCATGCCGCAATTAGCGGTAGAGATGGTGCTGGTTGATGTATTCGAGGACGGGTTGGGGCACGAGATCGTCGCATGACAAACCTTGCTCCAGCCGCTGGCGAATCGACGTGGCGGAGATGTCGTACAGCGGAGTTTGTGCCAGGAAAATCTTTCCGGCGGGCGCGCTGTGTAGCGCTTCCGGGCAGGTGGTGACGTGGCTGTCCAGCCAGTTTTGCTGTTCTGCATTATCCATCGCGATCGGATATCCCGGACGCTGGCATACCAGCAGGTGGCATAAATCAAGCAGCGCTTCCCAGCGGTGCCAGCGGTGCAGGCTCAGCAGCGAGTCCTGACCAATAATAAACGCCAGCGGCTGCCGATCGCCCCGTTCGGTGCGAACCTGCTCAAGCGTTTCAACGGTGTAAGAGGGCGTTGAACGCTGAAGCTCGCGGTCGTCCAGGCTGAACAAAGGCAGTCCGGCAACGGCAAGTTCAACCATTTCCTTACGCTGCTGGCTGCTCGCTTCGGGCTGTGGGCGATGGGGAGGAACGTTGTTCGGCATAATCGTCACCTGATGAAGCGCGACCTGTTTTGCCAGCGCCTCAACGGGTTTCAGATGCCCATAGTGGATGGGGTCGAAGGTGCCACCGTAAATGGCGCACAGCGGAAGGCGCGGTTCAGCCATCGATAAAAATTTCCGGCAGCGCTTTGTGGCAAAGCAGCAGCGAAAGCCCTTCCAGATCCGCCCACACCGACTGGCCGTAATCCTGTTTTAACGTCAGCTCAATCTGGCTTAGCAGGCGTACGGCCTGGTAGAGCTGCTCTTCAGAAAGCCTGTTCAGCGCTTCGGTCACCATCGCGCGGCGGTTTTGCCAGACGCGCTGCTGGTCGAACAGCGTGCGCAGAGGCGTGGTCGCCGACTGGCGCTTGAGATTGACCAGCTGCATCAGCTCGCGCTGGATGGTGCGCAGCAAGATAACCGGCTCGCTTGCCTCGAGGCGAAGCTGCTGAAGAATGTGTATCGCGCGCTTGCTCTTGCCGCCCAGAATGGCATCCACCCAGTGGAACGGGGTGAAATGGGCCGCATCGCTTACCGCCTGCTCCACTCGGGGCAGCGTCAGCTTGCCGTCCGGCCAGATAAGGGACAGCCGTTCCAGCGCCTGAGCCAGCGCCAGCAGATTCCCTTCGTAGCAGTAACAAAGCAGCTGGTTAGCCGCATCATCAAGCGACAGATTAAGCTGTTTAGCCCGCTGAGCAACCCAGCGTGGCAGCTGCGCGTGCTCCGGCGTCTGGCAGGTCACGACGACGCTTTTGTCCGCAAGGCTGGTGTACCAGGCGGCGTTTTCCTGCGCTTTGGTGAGCTTGTTGCCGCGCACGATGAGCAGCAGGTCGTCATGCAGCAGGCCAACCAGCGTTTCAAGCTGGCTGTTGATTGCCGCATTTGGGCCGTTTTCAGGAAGCTGGAGCATAAGCGTTTGCCGGGAGGCAAAAAGGCTCAGCGCCTGGCAAACGGCGAAAACCGCCTGCCAGTCCGTACCGGCATCAATTTGTACCGTGTGATGTTCTTCGAAACCGTGGGAAACAGCCGTCTGGCGGACCGCATCCTGGCTTTCCTGCAGCAGCAGCGGATCGTTACCGAGCAGCAGATACGCCGCGCGCAGCCCTTCATTGAGCTGCGCGCGGAGCTGTTCCGGGTACAAACGGATCATTGGCTACTGGTTGTTGATGGCAACGTTGTGGTGACGCGGCCAGAGGTTGCATCCGCAGCCGGTGCCTTTTTAGCAGCGGCTTCTTCAGCTTCTTTGGTTTCGGCAACGTCAGCCGTGTGGACCGCCATCAGTTTACGAATCAGCTGCTGGGCCGAGGTGGCGTACATCTCTTTGATAAGCAGATCCTGCTCGGCATCTTTTGCCAGCGCCGTCAGCGGGTTATCGAAGAACGATTTGTACACTCTCGTGCTGATTGGGTAGATATCGTGGTTCGGGATCAGCACCTGGGCGTTGACCGTCATCACCATTTGATACTCTGCGGTACGACCATCCTGGAAGATCGAGGCGGTATCCTGGCTGTTGGTACTGCTTATGATACGCAGGGATGGAATATCTTTGCGCACGCCAGTACCGGTGTCTTCCACAATGGTTACGCCGTTAAGACGCAGCTGAGAGCGGATTTCACGCGTTAGCGGCCCGTTAGGGTCGCTGGAGTTCAGGATCAAAGTTTTCATTTCACTGGGTACCTGCGTGTTGCCACGCAGGTGAAAACCACACCCGGCGGTGACCAGCACCGCCACAGTAACTAACAAGGTCACAAAGGGATGTCGCACGGTTCCTCCTGCGCTTAGCCCACTACCAGGTTGAGCAGCTTACCCGGAACGTAAATCACTTTACGCACGGTGACGCCTTCAAGATATTTCGCGACCAGATGTTCCTGGCCTGCACGTTCACGAACCTGTGCTTCAGTGGCGTCCGCCGGGACGGTGATTTTGCCACGGACTTTGCCGTTAACCTGAACCACCACCAGCAGAGAGTCTTCCACCATCGCCTTTTCGTCAGCCTGCGGCCACGGCGCGTTGTCGATTTCGCCTTCGCCGCCCAGCGACTGCCACATGTCGAAGCAGACGTGCGGGGTAAACGGATAAAGCATACGCACCACCGCCAGCAGCGCTTCGCCCAGCAACGCACGATCCTGCTCGCTTTCCTGCGGCGCTCTCGCCAGCTTGTTCATCAGTTCCATAATCGCGGCGATGGCCGTGTTAAAGGTCTGACGACGACCGATATCATCGGTGACTTTAGCGATAGTTTTATGAACGTCGCGGCGCAGGGCTTTTTGATCTTCATTTAATGCGGCAACATCCAGCGCCGGCGTAGCGCCACGGCTGGTATGTTCGTAGGCCAGTTTCCAGACGCGTTTCAGGAAGCGGTTAGCCCCTTCCACACCGGATTCCTGCCATTCCAGCGTCATGTCCGCAGGCGCTGCAAACATCATAAACAGACGAACGGTATCCGCGCCGTAGCGCTCAACCATCACCTGCGGGTCGATGCCGTTGTTCTTCGACTTCGACATTTTGCTCATGCCAGCATAGACCAGTTCGTTGCCCTGTGCGTCAGAGGCTTTGGTGATGCGGCCTTTTTCGTCGCGCTCTACGATGGCGTCGGTTGGGGAAACCCAGTTGCGCTCGCCGTTCACGCCGGTGTAGTAGAAGGCATCTGCCAGCACCATACCCTGACAAAGCAGCTGTTTCGCCGGTTCGTCAGAGGTCACCATGCCCGCATCGCGCATCAGCTTGTGGAAGAAGCGGAAGTAGAGCAGGTGCATGATGGCGTGTTCGATGCCGCCGATATAAATATCAACCGGCAGCCAGTAGTTTGCCGCTTTGGAATCGAGCATGCCTTTGTCGTACTGCGGGCTGGTGTAGCGCGCGTAGTACCAGGAGGACTCCATAAAGGTGTCGAAGGTGTCGGTTTCGCGCAGCGCAGGCTTGCCGTCAACGGTGGTTTTTGCCCACTCAGGATCGGCCTTGATCGGGCTGGAGATGCCGTCCATCACGACGTCTTCCGGCAGAATAACCGGCAGCTGGTCTTCCGGGGTTGGCATAACGGTGCCGTCTTCCAGGGTCACCATTGGAATCGGCGCGCCCCAGTAGCGCTGGCGAGAGACACCCCAGTCGCGCAGACGGTAGTTAACTTTACGAACGCCCACGCTTTTAGCGGCCAGTTTGTCCGCGATGGCGTTAAAGCCATTCTGGAAGTCCAGGCCGTCGAACTCGCCGGAGTTAAACAGGGTGCCTTTTTCGGTCATTGCGGAGGCGGACAGATCCGGCTCGCTGCCGTCGGCATTCAGAATAACCGGCTTGATCTGCAGGCTGTATTTAGTGGCAAATTCCCAGTCGCGCTGGTCGTGACCCGGAACGGCCATCACGGCGCCCGTGCCGTATTCCATCAGCACGAAGTTCGCAACCCATACTGGAACGGCTTCGCCGGTCAGCGGGTGAATCGCGTTAATGCCGGTGGCGACGCCTTTTGTCTCCATGGTTGCCATTTCTGCTTCGGCAACTTTGGTATTACGACATTCGTCGATAAATTCGGCAAGCGCAGGATTATTAACCGCAGCCTGCTGCGCCAGCGGGTGGCCCGCGGCGACCGCCAGGTAGGTCACACCCATAAAGGTGTCCGGACGGGTAGTATAGACAGTCAGCTTTTCAGCGCTGTTCTCAACGTCGAAGGTGATTTCCACGCCTTCAGAACGGCCAATCCAGTTACGCTGCATGGTCTTAACCTGATCCGGCCACTGGTCCAGCGTGTCCAGATCGTTAAGCAGTTCGTCAGCGTAAGCGGTGATTTTGATAAACCACTGGGGGATCTCTTTGCGCTCAACTTTGGTGTCGCAGCGCCAGCAGCAGCCGTCGATAACCTGCTCGTTGGCCAGCACGGTCTGATCGTTCGGGCACCAGTTAACGGCGGAGGTTTTCTTATAAACCAGCCCTTTGTTGTACAGCTGGGTGAAGAACTGCTGTTCCCAACGGTAATATTCCGGGGTACAGGTCGCCAGCTCGCGGCTCCAGTCATAGCCAAAGCCCAGCGTTTTCAGCTGGTTCTTCATGTAGTTAATGTTGTCGTACGTCCACGGCGCAGGGGCAGTATTGTTTTTTACCGCGGCACCTTCGGCAGGCAGGCCGAATGCATCCCAGCCGATAGGCTGCATGACGTTTTTGCCCAGCATACGCTGGTAACGTGCGATGACGTCGCCGATGGTGTAGTTGCGGACGTGGCCCATATGTAGTCGGCCAGAAGGATAGGGGAGCATGGACAGGCAGTAGTACTTCTCTTTGCCTTCGTCTTCGGTGACCTCAAAGGTACGCTTCTCTTGCCAGTGTTGCTGGACGGTGGATTCTATCTCTTCCGGGCGGTATTGCTCTTGCATGGCAGCCAGTGGTCCTGTAATGAAAGACAGCTACAAGTTGTAGCCTGTAACGTGTTAGGTTTCAGATCCGCATAGCATAGCTGATATGACAGCGGCAAAACAGCCTTTCGACACCCCGGCCGCCCATTTCTCCTTTGCAGTTTTTTACCTTGCCTGTGGGCAATCTAACAAAGCGATGCCCGATTAAGGTCTACTATTAGAGTAGGTTACATGACCTAAGAATGCAGGATTCTCTTCAAGGAGGCAGGCAGACGATGAATAAGGTGGCGCAATATTACCGTGAACTGGTGGCTTCGCTCACCGAACGGTTACGCAACGGAGAGCGCGATATCGACGAGCTGGTCGCCAGCGCGCGTCAACGCATGAACGAAACCGGGGAGCTGACCCGCACCGAAGTCGACGAGGTCACGCGCGCGGTGCGTCGCGATCTCGAAGAGTTTGCCCGCAGCTACAGCGAAAGCCAGGATGAATTTACCGACAGCGTGTTTATGCGGGTGATAAAGGAGAGCCTCTGGCAGGAGCTGGCTGATATCACGGATAAAACGCAGCTCGAATGGCGGGAGGTTTTCCAGGATCTTAACCATCACGGCGTTTACCACAGCGGCGAGGTAGTGGGGCTTGGGAATTTAGTCTGCGAGAACTGTCGTTTCCACCTGGCGGTCTATACGCCGGATGTGCTGCCGGTCTGCCCGAAGTGCGGGCATAACCAGTTTCACCGTCGGCCGTTTGAACCCTGATAAAACGAGCCTTCCTTGCGGAAGGCTCGCTGTTTTTAGAGCTTAGTGCAGTATTTTGGCGAGGAAGTCTTTCGCGCGTTCAGACTGAGGGTTATTAAAGAAGTCTTCTTTATTAGAATCCTCAACGATTTTCCCTTCATCCATAAAGATCACGCGGTTGGCCACTTTGCGGGCGAAGCCCATTTCGTGCGTCACCACCATCATGGTCATCCCTTCCTGAGCAAGCTCGACCATCACGTCCAGCACTTCGTTAATCATTTCCGGATCCAGTGCCGAAGTCGGCTCATCGAAGAGCATCGCAACCGGATCCATGCAGAGCGCACGTGCGATAGCCACGCGCTGCTGCTGGCCGCCCGAGAGCTGGGCCGGGTACTTATCTGCGTGGGCGGTGAGGCCTACGCGTTCGAGGAGTTTAAGCCCTTTTTTACGCGACTCCTCTTTGTTGCGCCTGAGGACTTTAACCTGCGCCAGCGTCAGGTTTTCAATGATCGACAGGTGCGGGAACAGCTCAAAATGCTGAAACACCATGCCCACATGCGAGCGCAGCTCGGCCAGATTAGTCTTTTTGCTGTTCACCTGGGTGCCATTAACGACAATTTCGCCTTTCTGCACCGGCTCCAGGCCGTTAACCGTTTTAATCAGCGTTGATTTGCCGGAGCCTGAAGGCCCGCACACCACCACCACTTCACCCTTTTTTACTTCGGTTGAGCAGTCGGTTAGCACCTGAAAGTGACCATACCATTTAGAAACATTTTTCAGGGAAATCATGACACTGTCCTTTTCTTCAAGTAGCTGACCAACAGCGAGGCGCTAAGACTGATAACAAAAT
This sequence comes from Dryocola clanedunensis, assembly GCF_038405435.1. Classification (GTDB taxonomy): domain Bacteria; phylum Pseudomonadota; class Gammaproteobacteria; order Enterobacterales; family Enterobacteriaceae; genus Dryocola; species Dryocola clanedunensis_A. The sequence continues at coordinate 87,636 of NZ_JBBYHZ010000003.1, forward strand.
AGACCAGACCGGCAAACAGGATCATTTCGACCTGGGTTCCGTCACGCTCGCCAATGGTCGAGGCGGTGCGGAAGAAGTCGGCGAGGCTTAATACGTAAACCAGCGAGGTATCCTGGAACAGCACGATGCCCTGGGTTAACAGCAGGGGCACCATGGCCCGGAAGGCCTGGGGCAAAATAATGAGCTTCATGGACTGCCAGTGGGTCATCCCCAGCGCCAGGGCGGCGTTTGACTGCCCGCGTGAAACGCTCTGAATACCGGCGCGAATAATTTCCGAATAGTAGGCGGCTTCGAACATCGAAAAGGCGACCATGGCGGAAATTAAGCGGATATCAGTTTGCGGCGACAGGCCCAGCACTTTTTGCAGGAAGCCCGGCACCACGAGATAGAACCACAGCAGCACCATGACCAGGGGCACGGAGCGGAAGACGTTAACGTAAGCGCTTGCAAACCAGGCGACAGGCTTGAAGGGTGACAGACGCATAACGGCAAGCAGGGTTCCCCAGATGATGCCGAACACCACCGCCGTAACGGTGATTTTCAGGGTAATGACCAGGCCCTGCATCAGATACGGCATGGCGGGAAGAATTGAAGTCCAGTCAAATTCGTACATTATTTGCCTCCCATATTGCCAGGCAGGCGAACCTTACGCTCAACCACATACATGATCAGCATAATGACGGCGTTGATCAGGACGTAGGCGAGGGTTATCGCGGTGAAGGATTCATAGGCGTGCGCGGAGTAATCCAGCAGTTTTCCCGCCTGCGCGGCCATGTCCACCAGGCCGATGGTCGAGGCGATGGCGGAGTTCTTCACCAGGTTCATCATCTCGGAGGTCATTGGCGGCACGATCACCCGGTAGGCGTTGGGCAGCAGAACGTAGCGGTAAGCCTGCGGGAGCGTCAGCCCCATCGCCAGTGCGGCATTTTTCTGACCGCGTGGCAGAGACTGAATGGCAGCGCGCACCTGCTCGCAGACGCGGGCGGCGGTGAACAGCCCAAGGCATATCATCGATGACAGGAAGAACTGCACGTTGGGATCGAGTTCGGATTTAAACCACATGCCGAGGTTTTCGGGCAGCAGCTCCGGCATCACTAAATACCAGGTAAAGAACTGCACGATAAGCGGCACGTTGCGGAAGAGTTCGACGTACAGCGTACCGATGCCGGAAAGCCAGCGGTTAGGAACGGTGCGAAGAATGCCAAACAGCGAGCCGACGAAGAAGGCGATGATCCAGGCGGTGACGGAAAGGGCGACGGTGACCTGGAAACCATTCCAGATCCAGCCCAGATAGGTGGTGTTGCCGAACGGGGCGGGCTGTAGAAAGATTCCCCAGTTCCAGTTTATAGACATAACGTACTCCGAGAAAAATTGAGGGTAGCAAGCAGCGCTACCCTCGAAGATTGATGAGAAGCTTATTTTTCACGCCGGATGGGGAACGGCCATCCGGCGCTTAGTCTGTCCGGGCTTCAGTTCGTCAATCGGGAGGGCGGGTTATCCCGGCCCCTTAGTTCTAATTAGTTCAGTGCTTTGTCGTTCGGCTCTTTGAACAGCGCTTTCATGTCGTCAGAGAGGGCAAAGTTCATATTGATGTTTTTTGGTGGGATCGGATTCATAAACCATTTATCAAACCATTTGGCCGCTTCGCCTGAGGTCTGGGCTTTGGCGATGGTTGCATCCACCAGCTTTTTGAATTCCGGGTCGTCTTTACGCAGCATACAGCCGTAGGCTTCGTGAGACTGCGGCGTACCAACGATATCCCAGTTATCCTGTTTCTTCGCTTTAGCGCGCTCGCCCGCCAGCAGGGCATCATCCATCATAAACGCCACCGCGCGGCCGCTCTCCAGCGTACGGAAGGAGTCGCCGTGGTCTTTGGCGCTGATGATGCGCATGTCCATTTTCTTCTCTTCGTTCAGCTTATGCAGCAGTACTTCAGAGGTGGTCCCGGAGGTCACGACCACCGCTTTCCCTTTCAGGTCAGCGAAGTCTTTAATCGCGCCGCCTTTCTTCACAAGTAAGCGAGTCCCTACTACGAAAATGGTATCGGAGAAGGCTGCCTGCTTCTGGCGTTCGAGGTTGTTGGTGGTTGAGCCACACTCAAAATCGAAGGTGCCGTTTTGCAGCAGCGGAATACGGTTTTGTGAGGTAATAGGGATCAGCTTAACCTTTAAATCTGGCTTGTTGAGCTGCTTTTTCACGGCTTCAACAATGGCGTTTGAGTAGTCCTGTGAGTAGCCGACAACCTTTTGCTGATTGTCGTAATAAGAGAACGGAACGGAAGACTCGCGGTGGCCGACGACAATCACGCCATTAGCTTTGATTTTGTCCAGCGTGCTTTGCGCGCCCGAGGCAGGTTTAGCGTCTTCAGCGTGTGCAAGACCGGCGCTCATCCCCATGACCAGCAAAGCCGGCGCTAGTTTTCTCAATTGCATTTCCAACTCCTTAATATGAGTGCCGGAAACGGCACCGATACCCGATGTGTGTTGTGTATTGTTTTTGTATCAAGCCGAATTAAACGGGCGAAATGTCGCCTTTTGTTAACATTTAACCTAGCTGAATGTAAAGAATTTGCTATGGAAATGTTTATTTTTGCGATGCGCGCCGCACCGTTTAGAGGCAAAAATCCGTCGTTGCACCATGCTGGTGCTGACGATGTCCCCCGATGGTGCAGCCGCACGTGACGGTTAACCGTCACGCCGCGCTACGGCGTTTTAATCAGGCTTGTCGTTGTTTTAACTTAGCAATTGATGTGCCAGAAATGAAAAAGGCCAGCGGGTTAGCTGGCCTTCTGGCTGGAGGGGGGATGGTTAATTCTTTTTGCGACAGCGCAGGCTGACGAGCACGGCACCGAAGGCGAAGACCAGCGTGAGGATCCACAGCGGCCAGTTGCCAAACCGGGCGTAAGGCGTCAGGCCCGTCGTTGGCGTGACCTTCGCTTCCAGCACTTCACGCCTGAACTGCGGGATCATCGCGTCAACGTCGCCGCTGGCGTTAATCACCGCCGTTACGCCGTTGTTGGTGCTGCGCAGCAGCGGACGCCCCAGCTCCAGGGAGCGCATGCGCGCCATCTGGAAGTGCTGCCACGGGCCGATTGATTTACCGAACCAGGCATCGTTAGAAATGGTCAGCAGGAAATCGGTGTCCGGGCGGAAGTTATCGCGCACCTGCTCACCAAGAATGATTTCGTAGCAGATGGCCGGCGTCAGCTTAATGCCGTTAGCCAGCAGCTGCGGCTGGAGATAAGGCCCGCGGCTGAAAGAGGACATGGGCAGATCGAAGAACGGGGCCAGCGGGCGCAGAATAGACTCCAGCGGGACAAACTCGCCGAACGGAACCAGGTGGTTCTTGTTGTAGCGGTCGGTGCTGCCGTAGCTGTATTTATTGCCTTCACCCAGCGTGATAATGGTGTTGTAGGTGTCGTAGCGGTTCTGCTTGTTCAGGCGCGCGTCCACGATACCGGTGATAAGCGAGCTGTGCTTCGAGCGCAGCAAATCATCCATGGTGGTCAGGAACTGCTGCTGGTTGATTTCAAGATCGGGAATGGCGGATTCCGGCCAGATGATCAGCTGGGCTTTTCCCATCTGCGGCTGGGTTTTATCCAGATAGATTTTTAACGTGTTCAGCAGCTGGTTTTCATCCCATTTCAGAGACTGAGGGATATCCCCCTGCACCATAGCCACGTCTACGGTGCGATCTTTTACCGGCTGGAACCACTGGATGCTGCGCAGCGGCCACGGCAGCAGCAGCAGGGCGGCGGCAATAATGGCCGGACGCCATTTGTGCTCATGCAGGGCATAAACAAGCAGGCCGCTGATGATCATCAGCAGGAAGGTGATGGCCTCAACGCCGAAAATGGGCGCCACGCCTTTCAGCGGGCCGTCAATCTGGCTGTAGCCGAACTGCAGCCACGGGAAGCCGGTCAGCACCCAGCCGCGCAGGAACTCTGTCGCCTGCCAGAGCATAGGGGCCGCAATCGCCACGCGCCACCAGGTTGTTTTTGGCCACAGCCTGCTGAGGAGACCGCCAAACAGCCCGGTATAAAGGGAAAGGTAGGCGGCCAGCAGCACGACGAGGAAGACGTTAACGAAGCCGGGCATACCGCCGAACTGCGCGATGCTGACGTAGACCCAGTTGATCCCGCTGCCAAACAGCCCCAGCCCCCAGAAGAAGCCTATCCATGCGCTTTGTATGGCGCGGCGGTTAAGCGTTAATCCTTGCAGACCAGCCAGCGAAACAATGGCAGCGGGCCAGAAATCATAGGGCGAAAAGGCCAGTGTCCCGCAGGCACCAAAAAGCAGCGCCAGCAGCAGGCGAATGCGCTGGCGTTGAAGTTGTAAAGCGATAGCCATCTTTAAATTAATCTTCCAGTTTCGGTTGCGGCGAATCGTCCGGCATTCTGACGTGAACCTGAATAATACGGCGGCTGTCGGCCATCGCGACCTTGAACTGGTAACCATCTATGTCGATGGTTTCGCCGCGCGCCGGCAGATGGCCGAACGCCTGCATCACCAGGCCACCAATCGTATCCACTTCATCATCATTAAAATGGGTGTCGAAGGTGTCGTTAAAATCTTCGATAGAGGCCAGGGCGCGCACCGTCCAGGTATGGCGGCTCAGCTGGCGGAAATCGCTGTCTTCTTCGTCGTCGTACTCATCTTCGATTTCACCGACGATAAGCTCGAGGATATCTTCGATGGTCACCAGACCCGAGACGCCACCGAATTCGTCAATCACAATCGCCATGTGGTAGCGCTGCTGACGGAACTCTTTCAGCATGCGGTCAACACGCTTACTTTCAGGGACTACAACCGCCTGACGTAATACCTTTTCCATGCTAAACGGCTCGGTATCGCTGCGCATAAACGGCAGCAGATCCTTGGCCATCAGAATCCCTTCAATATGATCTTTGTCTTCGCTGATCACCGGGAAGCGGGAGTGGGCCGATTCGATGATGACATCGAGGCACTCGTCCAGCGTCTGGTTGTGTTTGAGCGTCACCATTTGCGAGCGTGGGATCATGATGTCGCGGACGCGCTGGTCGGCAATATCCATGACCCCTTCGAGCATGTCGCGGGTGTCCTGATCGATAAGATCGTTTTGCTCAGAATCGCGGATTAGCGTCAGCAGATCGTCACGGTTTTTTGGCTCACCGTGAAATAGCTGGTTGAGAATAAGGGAGAAAAATCCCTTTTTACTGGCAGGCGTGTCACTGTTTTGTGAGTTGTCGTCGCTCATGGCGTTAGGTTTGTGGCCCCTCGGTTATGGATAGATAACAGGCAGCCTGATATTGCGCTACCTGCACCTTTTACGCTGCCGTCATCATGACGTTAGCGGCTATTCTTTCTCGGCAATGTACGGATCGAGGTAGCCAAGAGCAAGCATTATCTCTGTTTCAAGAGATTCCATCTCTTCGGCCTCTTCGTCCTCTATATGGTCATAACCCAGCAGATGCAGGCTACCGTGAATGACCATATGCGCCCAGTGCGCCTCCAGCGGCTTTTCCTGCTCTTTGGCTTCTTTTTCAACGACCTGACGGCAGATGATTAAATCTCCCAGCAGGGGAAGCTCAATGCCCGGCGGCGCTTCGAACGGGAAAGAGAGCACGTTGGTGGATTTATCTTTGCCGCGGTAGGTCAGGTTCAGCTCGTGGCTCTCTGCATCGTCCACCAGGCGAATCGTGACCTCTGATTCTTCCTGAAACTGCGGGATCACCGCATCAAGCCAGACCTGAAACTGCGCTTCTGTCGGCAGGCCTGCGGTCTCTTCACAGGCAAGTTGTAAATCCAGAATGACCTGACTCATTTGCTCTCCTGAGCGGCGTGGTTAATGGCCATAGCTTCACGCTTGCGCTCTGCGGCAAGCTCATCCTTACGGATCTGTTCGGCGCTTTCCCATGCTTCATAGGCGTTAACGATGCGGGCAACGACGGGATGGCGCACAACGTCTTCGCTGTTGAGGAAGTTAAAGCTGATTTCATCGACTTCGGACAGCACCTCAATGGCATGGCGCAGGCCGGACTTCATGTTGCGCGGCAGGTCAATCTGCGTCACGTCGCCGGTGATAACCGCCTTCGAGTTAAAGCCGATACGGGTCAGGAACATCTTCATCTGTTCGATGGTGGTGTTCTGGCTTTCGTCCAGAATGATGAAGGCGTCGTTGAGCGTACGGCCGCGCATATAGGCCAGCGGTGCAACTTCAATGACGTTGCGCTCCATCAGCTTTTCGACGCGCTCAAAGCCGAGCATTTCGAACAGGGCGTCGTACAGCGGGCGCAGATAAGGGTCGACCTTCTGACTTAAGTCGCCCGGCAGGAAGCCGAGTTTTTCACCCGCTTCTACCGCCGGACGGGTGAGCAGAATGCGCCTGACGTCCTGGCGCTCCAGCGCGTCTACCGCGGCGGCAACGGCCAGATAGGTTTTACCCGTACCTGCCGGGCCAACGCCGAAGGTAATGTCATGGTCGAGTACGTTGGCGATGTACTGGGCCTGGTTTGGCGTGCGCGGTTTAATAACGCCGCGTTTGGTTTTGATATTCACCGCCTTGCCATATTCAGGAACGTGCTCTGCGGACTGTTCCAGCACGCGGATCTCTTTGATGGCAAGATGGATTTGTTCCGGGTCAATGTCCTGGGTTTCACCGCGCATCGGGGCGGTGTCCACATACAGGTTGCGCAGGATGTCTGCGGCGGCGTTCACCAGTATGGCGCGCCCGGTGAGCTTGAATTGATTGTCACGACGGTTGATTTCGATACCCAGCCGACGTTCGAGCTGCTTGATGTTGTCATCAAACGGGCCGCACAGGCTCAGCAAACGGGCATTGTCTGCCGGTTCCAGCGTAATTTCACGTGTTTCGATATTCAAACTTATCCTCTGGGTCACTCAGGGCCGGTTGTCATAAAACAGGAGTGGTAAACGGTTATGCCGTGCCTGCTATCGTCAGGCCATAAACTGATTATTTACGGCGAGTGATATTGGCGCAAGCCTCGGTGTGGATATTTGGGTGGCGGCTTCAGAATGCAAGTGCAAACGATGAAATTGCTCATCGGTTCACCACGTTAGCGAACCGACGAGCAAAAGGGTGCGGGATTACGGCTGATAGAGACCGACGCCGATCTCGTTTTCTTTGCGTGTGCGGGCAATCACTGACTCAGGCGCTTCGATAACGCGCAGCCCCATTTCATCCTCGGTGCGCACGACTTTGCCGCGCAGGGAGTTATTAGTCGCCACTTCAGTGATTTCGACGTCCACAAATTTACCGATCATCTCCGGGGTACCCTCAAAGTTTACCCCGCGATTATTTTCGGAACGTCCTGTCAGCTCCATAATGCTTCTGCGCGACGTGCCTTCTACCAGGACGCGCTGAACGGTGCCGACCATCTTACGGCTCCACTCCATTGCCTGCTGGTTGATGCGGTCCTGCAGAATATACAGACGCTGCTTTTTCTCTTCTTCCGGCACGTCATCGACCATGTCAGCCGCCGGGGTGCCAGGGCGGGCAGAGAAAATAAAGCTGTAGCTGACGTCAAAGTTCACGTCCGCAATGACCTTCATCGTCTGCTCGAAGTCCTGCTGGGTTTCGCCGGGGAAGCCGACGATAAAGTCGGAGCTGATCTGAATATCAGGGCGTGCCGCGCGCAGCTTGCGAATAATCGCTTTGTACTCCAGCGCGGTATGGCTTCGGCCCATCAGATTTAATACACGGTCAGAGCCACACTGAATCGGCAGGTGCAGGAAGCTCACCAGCTCCGGCGTGTCGCGATAAACGTCGATAATATCGTCGGTGAACTCGATAGGGTGGCTGGTGGTGAAGCGAATACGATCAACGCCGTCAATGGCGGCAACCAGGCGCAGCAGTTCAGCGAAGGAGCAAATGCCGCCGTCGTACGAAGCTCCGCGCCAGGCATTCACGTTCTGGCCGAGCAGGTGAATTTCACGCACGCCCTGCGCCGCAAGCTGGGCACATTCAAACAGGATGTCATCACATGGACGGCTAACTTCTTCCCCGCGGGTGTAAGGCACCACGCAGTAAGTACAATATTTATTGCAGCCTTCCATAATAGAAACGAATGCCGTCGGGCCTTCCGCTTTTGGCTCGGGCAGACGGTCAAATTTTTCGATTTCCGGGAAGCTGACGTCGACTATCGGGCTACGGTTGCCGCTGACTTTATTGATCATCTCCGGCAGGCGATGCAGGGTCTGCGGGCCAAAGACGATATCCACATAATGGGCGCGTTGACGGATGAGCTTTCCTTCCTGGGAAGCCACGCAGCCGCCGACGCCGATAATTAAATCGGGATTTTTACGCTTCAGAAGCTTCCAGCGGCCCAGCAGATGGAAGACTTTTTCCTGCGCTTTTTCACGGATAGAGCAGGTGTTAAGCAGCAGTACGTCTGCTTCTTTCGGATTATCCGTGAGCGTATAGCCATGCGTGCTGTTCAGCAGATCGGCCATCTTCGATGAATCGTATTCGTTCATCTGACAGCCCCAGGTTTTGATATGGAGTTTTTTTGTCATCGACTTGCCATTGCTCAGTATTAGCCCGTATTCGAGGCCGCGTATTGTAATGCTTTGACGGGGATGTGACCAGCCTACGAAACCTGGGCGAAAATCCGGTAGAATTAGCTTAGACAAATTAAGGAAATGTTCACTATGGCAATTCAACCAATCGACGTCGCAGTGGTGGGTGGGGGCATGGTCGGCGCTGCCGCCGCGCTGGGGCTTGCGCAAAACGGTTTTCAGGTGGCAGTCGTTGAGCACCAGCCTCCGGCAGAGTTTGACCCAGGCAGCCAGCCGGATGTGCGAATTTCTGCCATCAGCAGCGCCTCCGTCGCTTTGCTGAAGTCGCTTGGCGTCTGGGATGTGATTCGCGCCATGCGCAGCCATCCGTACCGCAAGTTAGAAACCTGGGAGTGGGAAACTGCCCACGTTGCGTTTGATGCGCAGGAGTTGGGCTTGCCCGAGCTGGGTTACATGGTTGAGAACAACGTCCTGCAGATAGCGCTGTGGAAGGCGCTGGAGGCGCATGCCAACGTCACGCTGCTTTGCCCGGCGCAGCTAACGCATATGGCGAGTAAAGAGGGGCGCTGGACGCTGGACTTTGCAGACGGTGAAACGCTGACCGTGCCGATGGTTATTGGCGCCGACGGGGCAAACTCACAGGTCCGCCAGTGGGCCGGCATTGGCATCCACGCCTGGGACTATCGCCAGTCCTGCATGCTAATAACCGTCAAGTGCGAGGAAGCTCCGGGTTACAGCACCTGGCAGCACTTCACGCCGACGGGCCCGCACGCCTTCCTGCCTCTGTTCGATAACTGGGCGTCTCTGGTCTGGTACGACTCCCCGGCGCGTATTCGCCAGCTAAAAGCAATGACGATGCCGCAGCTGCAAAAAGCGATAGCGGCCACTTTCCCGCAGCGCCTGGGCACGGTAATGCCTGTCGCATGCGGGGCTTTCCCGTTAACCCGTCGGCACGCGTTGAAATATACCCGGCAGGGGCTGGCGCTGATTGGCGATGCGGCGCATACCATTCATCCGCTGGCGGGGCAGGGAGTCAACCTGGGCTATCGTGATGTGGATGCGCTGCTTGAGGTCATGCTTAACGCGCGCAGCTACGGCGAAGGCTGGGCCGATGCCGCAATTTTGAAACGTTACCAGACGCGCCGCCAGGCGGATAATTTCCTGATGCAGAGCGGAATGGATCTGTTCTACGCAGGTTTCAGCAATAACCTGGGGCCGCTGCGGGTGATCCGCAATCTGGGGCTGATGGCGGCCGAGCGCGGCGGCGTACTGAAGCGTAAGGCGCTGAAATATGCGTTAGGTTTATAACCGGCAATAAGAGTAGGGCGGGAAACCGCCTGCTTTTAGCCTGACGCAGAAAAGCAAAAAGCCCGCATAAGCGAGCTTTTTGAATGTTGGCTGGGGTACGAGGATTCGAACCTCGGAATGCTGGTATCAGAAACCAGAGCCTTACCGCTTGGCGATACCCCAACGGGGTGCGTTCACAAAAGCAAACGTCTTTTTTTTGGCTGGGGTACGAGGATTCGAACCTCGGAATGCTGGTATCAGAAACCAGAGCCTTACCGCTTGGCGATACCCCAATAATATGGTGGCTACGACGGGATTCGAACCTGTGACCCCATCATTATGAGTGATGTGCTCTAACCAGCTGAGCTACGTAGCCGTACTGCGTTCTTCGATGGCTGGGGTACCTGGATTCGAACCAGGGAATGCCGGTATCAAAAACCGGTGCCTTACCGCTTGGCGATACCCCAATAACCTTGCGCTAAGCACAATATATCGAAGAAAAATTGGCTGGGGTACCTGGATTCGAACCAGGGAATGCCGGTATCAAAAACCGGTGCCTTACCGCTTGGCGATACCCCATCCGTGCAACGCTTAAAATGGTGCGGGAGGCGAGACTTGAACTCGCACACCTTGCGGCGCCAGAACCTAAATCTGGTGCGTCTACCAATTTCGCCACTCCCGCGGCGTAAAAAGAATGGTGGCTACTACGGGATTTGAACCTGTGACCCCATCATTATGAGTGATGTGCTCTAACCAGCTGAGCTAAGTAGCCTTCTTTTTATGCGTCACCTTATCGGCGTTGCGGGGCGCATTATGCGTAGTTGGCCGTACAGCGTCAACAAATTTTTTCCCGAAAAGTGGCTGAAATTGTCTGTTTGACCAGCTTGCGAACAGCTTGCTGGAAATATCAGCAACAATCGGTTATTTCGAAGATTTAACCGACAAAAAGCAGGGTAAAACTGGATTTTATTTTGCAGAAATGGCAACGGGCCCGCAGGCCCGTTTTTGAGTCAGATCCGTCTATTTGTAGGCTGACTGGTGAACGCCTACCGCGCGTCCTGATGGATCGTTCATGGTTTTGAACGCTTCGTCCCATTCAATCGCTTTAGCGGATGAACAGGCTACTGATGGGCCACCCGGGACGCACTCGGCCGCACTCGGCAGCGGGAAAAGCTCTTCGAAGATCTCACGGTACAAATAGCCTTCTTTTGAACCCGGCGTGTTGTACGGGAAGCGGTATGCCGCTGTTGCCAGCTGCTGATCCGTCACCTGACCCGCAGCCACTTCTTTTAATGTATCAATCCAGCTGTAACCCACGCCGTCAGAAAACTGCTCTTTCTGGCGCCACGCCACGCTTGCCGGCAGATAGGATTCAAAGCACTCGCGCAGGACGTGCTTTTCCATTTTACCGTTGCCGCACATCTTATCTTTTGGGTTGATGCGCATCGCCACGTCGAGGAACTTTTTGTCCAGGAAGGGCACGCGGGCTTCCACGCCCCATGCGGACATTGCTTTGTTTGCGCGGGCACAGTCGAACATATGCAGAGCCTGAAGCTTACGCACGGTCTCTTCATGCAGCTCTTTGTCGTTCGGCGCCTTGTGGAAGTAGAGGTAGCCGCCGAACACTTCGTCGGAACCTTCGCCGGACAGCACCATTTTGATGCCCATCGCCTTGATCTTACGGGACATCAGATACATCGGCGTCGAGGCGCGGATGGTGGTCACATCATAAGTTTCAATGTGGTAGATAACGTCGCGAATCGCATCCAGCCCTTCCTGCACGGTGAAGTGGATTTCGTGGTGGACGGTACCCAGGTGATTTGCTACTTCCTGCGCGGCTTTCAGATCAGGGGAGCCGACCAGGCCAACCGCGAACGAGTGCAGCTGCGGCCACCAGGCTTCGCTACGCTCTTCATCTTCTACGCGACGTGCGGCAAATTTCTTGGTAATTGCCGAAATCACTGAGGAGTCCAGACCGCCGGACAGCAGCACGCCGTACGGCACGTCGGACATCAGGTGGCTCTTGACCGCATCTTCCAGCGCCTGGCGCAGCTCGTTCTTGTCGGTGACGTTGTCTTTCACCGCGTCGTAGCTGAACCAGTCGCGCTGGTAGTAGCTGCGGATCTCGCCGTCCTGGCTCCACAGGTAGCTGCCCGCCGGGAATTCTTTAATGGTGCGGCACACCGGCACCAGCGCTTTCATTTCAGAGGCAACATACAGGTTGCCGTGTTCGTCATGGCCCATATAAAGAGGGATGATGCCGATGTGGTCACGGCCAATCAGATAAGCGTCTTTTTCACTGTCGTACAGCACGAAAGCGAACATGCCCTGCAGATCGTCCAGGAATTCAGGGCCTTTTTCCTGATAGAGCGCGAGAATGACTTCGCAGTCAGAGCCAGTCTGGAAATCATAGCGATCGCCATATTCAGCGCGCAGTGCCTGATGGTTGTAGATTTCACCGTTCACCGCCAGCGCGTGGGTTTTCTCTTTGTTATAGAGCGGCTGGGCACCGGCATTCACATCGACAATGGAAAGGCGTTCATGGGAGAGGATCGCTTTGTCGCTGGCGTAGACGCCTGACCAGTCCGGGCCACGGTGGCGCATCAGGCGGGACAGCTCCAGCGCTTTTTTACGCAGCTCGACCGCGTCGGTTTTAATATCCAGAACACCAAAAATAGAACACATAGTACTTTCTCCGTCATGCCTGCCTGAGCGGCTTATTCGTGTTGTTGCAGCGGCCGTATTGTCGTTTTTAGCGGCGCTGTTGCGTTGCATACATCGAATTTGCTCAATCAGCCGTGGGAATGCAAGCCATTTAGCTTATCAACACTAAATACTGCAATGGTCGTTGTCGATTGCTAAAAAAAGAGCAGGTATTCACCATGAAAATTAACGGATCGGCAATAATGTTTGCTTTTTATTGACGGGGGGTGGATATGGGAAAGGATAAATGCAGAAGCGATAACTCACGCCCGGCGGTGCCGGGCGCTGGTTGATTAGATAATGTCGATTTCCGCCACCGACGGGTAAATATAAGAGGGGCGGAACGGCATGGCGTCGATATCGTTCAGCGTAGAGACGCCGGACAGCACCAGGATTGTCTCAAGCCCAGCCTGGAAGCCTGCCAGGATGTCGGTGCGCAGGTTATCGCCAACGATAACGGTCTGCTCGGAATGCGCCTGCATTTTATTAAGCGCCGCGCGGATAATCCACGGGCTTGGCTTGCCGACGTAAAAAGGCTTGCGGCCGGATATTTTTTCGATGCCCGCGCAGAGCGCGCCGCAGGCCGGGTAAAAGCCGCGACCGTGCGTATCCGGATTAGTCGCAATGAAGCGCGCGCCGTTTGCCACGAAGTAGGCCGCCTTATGCATCATCTCCCAGTTAAAGGAGCGGGTTTCACCCACGATGACGAAATCGGGATTGATGTCGGTGATGGTAAATCCGGCTTTATATAACTCGTGGATTAACGCGCCTTCACCAACAACGTAGGCCTTTTTGCCTTCCTGCCGACGCAGGAAATCTGCGGTTGCCATCGCGGAGGTATAAAACACGCTGTCCGGCACGTCGACGCCCGCCGAAGCGAAGCGGTTTGCCAGATCCTGGCCCGTTTGCGAAGGGTAGTTGGTCAGCAGAACCAGCGGTAAACCTTTCTCAAGGATGCCGGCCAGAAACGCATTGGCACCCGGCACGGCGACGTTGTCGTGCATCAGCACGCCGTCGATATCACAAATTACATTCTGGATGGTCATTGACTAATCTGGCCCATATTTAAAGAAGGCGTAACTATAGCGTAATTCACCGGCGAATCCCGTTAACTTTCCAGCAGGCGCTGCAGCAGCATACCGTTGAGCATGGAGCGCTTTACCAGCGCAAACGCGCCGATGGCCGAGCGGTCATCAAGGCGGGAACGGACAACGGGGAGGTTTTTTCGAAATGCTTTAAGCACCTGGGTATTGATGCAGCCCTCAATGGCCGGCAGCAGGATTTTTTCCGCTTCGATAATCTCCCCGGCAATCACCACCTTCTGCGGATTAAACAGGTTAATCGCAATAGAGATGGCTTTACCGAGATGGCGGCCAACGTGTTCGATGACTTCACAGGCCAGTGAATCGCCTTTGTTAGCGGCTTTGCAAATCGCCACGATGTCGCAATCTTCAAGGGTCAGGCGGCTGTTGTAGCCGTTCTCCAGCAGATGGCGAACGCGGCCTTCGATGGCGGCGTTGGCAGCAATGGTTTCGAGGCAGCCGAAGTTACCGCAGTGGCAGCGTTCACCCAAAGGATCGACCTGAATATGGCCTATCTCGCCGACGTTGCCGTTACGGCCGATGAAAATTCTGCCGTTGGAGAGAATGCCCGCCCCGGTCCCCCGGTGTACGCGCACTAAAATGGAGTCTTCGCAGTCCTGAGTTGCACCGAAATAGTGCTCGGCAAGGGCCAGGCTGCGGATATCGTGACCAACAAAACAGGTGAGCCTGAAGCGTTTTTCAAGGCTTTCGACCAGCGCCCAGTTGTTAACCTGAATGTGCGGCATATAGCGAATCACGCCGGTATCCGGCTCGACAAGGCCGGGCAGGATCACCGAAATAGCAATCAGCTCACGAATCTTACGCTGCGACTGTTCGATAAACCCGGCAATGGCATTGAGCAGCGCGTGTTCCAGCGTTTCCTGGGTGCGCTCCGGCAGGGGATAGTGCTCTTCTGCAAGGGTTTTTGCGCTGAGGTCGAACAGGGTGATGGTGGCGTCATGACGGCCAAGGCGTACGCCAATAGCCTGAAAATTGCGGGTTTCGGTAATAATGGAGATAGCGCGGCGGCCCCCGGTGGAGGCCTGCTGATCGACTTCTTTGATCAGGCCGCGCTCAATAAGCTGGCGGGTAATTTTGGTGACGCTGGCGGGAGCAAGCTGGCTCTGTTCGGCGATTTGAATGCGCGAAATGGGACCCTGCTGGTCAATCAGGCGGTAGACCGCCGCACCGTTCAGCTGTTTTACCAGATCGACGTTACCTATTTGAGCCTGTCCGCCAGTCGTCATGCCTTATTTACTCAGTTACGACCTCGTTACCATTAACGATAGTCTTGATGATTTTATAATCGCGGTTGAAGGCCGTCAGGTTGGCGACTTTGCCAGCCTCAATGGTGCCCAACTGCTTTTCCACGCCCATTGCACGGGCAGGGTAGAGTGTCGCCATGCGCAGGACTTCATCCAGCGCAATATTGGCATGCTCAACCAGGTTGCGAACCCCTTCGATCATCGTCAGGGCGGAGCCGCTCAGCGTACCGTTCTCATCAACACACAAACCTTCACGGTAGTATATTGTTTTGCCAGCAAAAATGAACTGTTCAATATTAGCGCCTGCCGGAGCCGTCGCATCGGTGACCAGGCAGAGCTTGTCGCCCTTCATGCGTTTAGCGGTGCGGATATTGGCATAGTCTACGTGCAGGCCATCGGCAATGATGCCGCAGTAAACGTCGGGTTCATCGAAGATTGCCCCTGCAAGACCCGGTTCACGGCCCGTGATATAAGGCATCGCGTTGAACAGGTGGGTAGCGAAGCTGATGCCCGCACGGAAACCAATTTTGGCTTCTTTGGCGGTGGCATTGGAGTGACCGGCGGAAACAATGATTCCGGCAGCGACCAGCTTTTTGATCACTTCTGGCTCAACCATTTCCGGTGCCAGCGTCACTTTGGTGATGACATCCGCGTTAGCGCAGAGGAAATCCACTAATTTTGCGTCTGGTTTACGTACGAAACTTGGGTTGTGCGTCCCCTTTTTCACCATGTTCAGCCATGGGCCTTCCAGGTGAAGACCAAGCGCCTGGTTGTCATACTTAGCCAGGTACTCGCGCATTACTTTCACGCCCTGCATCATCAGCTCGTCGCTGGCGGTGATGAGGGTCGGCAGATAGCTGGTGCAGCCCGAACGTTCGTTCGCCTTCTGCATAATTTCCAGCGTTTCTACGGTCACGGCTTCGACTGTGTCGTTAAACTGTACGCCGCCGCAGCCGTTAAGCTGCACATCAATAAAACCGGGGGCGATGACTGCTCCGCCCATATCGCGAGTTTCGATGCCCGCAGGGAGTTCGGCGAGCGGACAAAGGCGCTCAATCAGGCCGTCAGCGATAACAATCGCGTGGTCATCCAGAATTTCATGGCCGGTATAAATCCGACCGTGGGTTAGTGCAAACATAATTACCCCCGGTTAAAAAGTAGTGCTTAAAGACCTTTAATATTTTCTGCTTCGAGCTCGTTGAAATACTTGAGCGTCTTCACTTTCAGCTCCATGGTGGACGGCTCGTCGCAGACCATGATGGCTTTTGGATGCAGCTGCAGGCAGCTGATAGTCCACATGTGGTTGACGTTGCCTTCAACGGCGGCCTGCAGAGCCTGTGCCTTAACGTGGCCCAGAACCAGAATCATCACTTCTTCAGCATCCAGCAGCGTGCCCACGCCCACGGTCAGCGCGTATTTTGGCACTTGATTCACGTCGCCGTCGAAGAAACGGGAGTTTGCAACGCGGGTGTCGTGAGTCAGCGTCTTGATACGGGTGCGGGAAGCCAGAGAAGAAGCTGGTTCGTTGAACGCGATGTGGCCGTCGTTGCCCACGCCGCCCATAAAGAGGTGAATTTTGCCGTAAGAACGAATTTTCTCTTCGTAGCGGCGGCATTCTGCGTCAACATCGTCCGCGTTGCCGTTCAGCAGGTTGATATTTTCTGCCGGGATATCAACGTGGTCAAAGAAGTTCTTGTGCATGAAAGTGTGATAGCTTTCCGGATGCTCTTTTGGCAGGCCAACATATTCATCCATATTGAACGTGACAACGTTCTTAAAGCTAATCTGGCCCGCTTTATGCATCTCAACAAGCGCTTTATAGGCTTCCATTGGCGTACTGCCGGTAGGCAGACCCAGGACGAAAGGACGATCCGCCGTTGGTTTAAAAGCATTAATACGGTTCACGATATGGCGTGCTGCCCATTTGCCTACTTCTGCTGGGGTAGCCAGGGGAATCAGTCTCATTGTTCACCTCATTAAGAGTTAATTGAAAATGGGTTCGGCGGAATGAATAACTCCCTTTAAGGGTAACCCAGAATGCTGGCGATGCCTGAGGGTTCAATCCGTATCGATTTTTTGGATGATAAAATAAGTTTTGCAGGATAGCCAGTCAGAGGGGGTGGTTTTAACGATATTTGGTGACTAAAGTCACAAAAAACGTGCGTTTAATTTGCGATACGAATTAATTTTTTTCACACTTCACCGTGAGATGTGAATCGTCGTCATCAATGTAATGATGACTATCAAATATAAAGCAGCAGTCATGATGATCCTTTCAGGTGATTCAAGGGGGAAGAGAGTGAATATTCTTGGTTTTTTCCAAAGATTAGGTAGGGCGTTACAGCTGCCAATCGCGGTACTGCCGGTCGCGGCACTGATGCTGCGCTTCGGCCAGCCCGATCTTCTTAATATGCCGTTCATCGCGCAGGCGGGCGGATCTATTTTTGACAACCTGGCTTTGGTCTTTGCAATTGGTGTTGCATCGACCTGGTCCAAAGACAACGCGGGTGCAGCTGCACTGGCGGGCGCGGTTGGCTGGTTCATCATGACCAAAGCCATGGTGACGATTAACCCTGTTGTAAACATGGGCGTCCTGTCCGGTATCATTGCCGGTCTGGTCGGCGGTGCTGTTTATAACCGCTGGTCTGATATCAAACTACCTGATTTCCTGAGCTTCTTTGGCGGCAAGCGTTTCGTGCCTATCGCTACTGGCTTCTTCTGTCTGATCCTGGCGGCTATCTTCGGCTACGTCTGGCCTCCTGTTCAGGAAGCGATTCACGCCGGTGGTGAGTGGATTGTGTCTGCGGGTGCGTTCGGTGCGGGCGTCTTCGGTTTCGTAAACCGTCTGCTGATCCCAACCGGTCTGCATCAGGTCCTGAATACCATCGCCTGGTTCCAGATTGGTGAGTTCCATAACGCGGCAGGCGCAGTCTTCCACGGCGACATCAACCGCTTCTACGCGGGTGACGGCACTGCCGGGATGTTTATGTCCGGCTTCTTCCCTATCATGATGTTTGGTCTGCCTGGTGCGGCCCTGGCAATGTACCTGGCCGCGCCTAAAGAGCGTCGTCCAATGGTCGGCGGTATGCTGCTGTCCGTTGCAATCACCGCGTTCCTGACCGGTGTGACTGAGCCCCTTGAATTCCTGTTCATGTTCCTGGCTCCGGTGCTGTATCTCATCCACGCCTTCCTGACCGGCCTTAGCCTGTTTGTTGCAACGGCGCTGGGAATTCACGCTGGCTTCTCCTTCTCTGCGGGTGCGATCGACTACGTGTTGATGTACAACCTCCCGGCGGCGAGTAAGAACGTCTGGATGCTGGTGGTGATGGGTCTGATCGCCTTCGCGGTCTACTTCTTCCTGTTCACTGCGGTTATCCGCATGTTCAACCTGAAAACCCCTGGCCGTGAAGATGCTTCCGATGAGGCTGTTACTGAAGAAGCAAACAGCAATACCGAAGAAGGCATGGCTGAGCTGGCGCGTAAATACGTTGCCGCAGTCGGTGGCTCTGCCAACCTGAAAGGCATCGATGCCTGTATTACCCGTCTGCGTCTGGCCGTGGTGGATTCAGCGCAGGTTAACGATGCAGCCTGTAAGCGCCTGGGTGCTTCCGGCGTCGTGAAGCTGAACAAGCAGACCGTGCAGGTTATCGTGGGGGCGAAAGCCGAATCGGTTGCTGCCGTCATGAAATCTGAAATTGCTAAAGGCCCAATCGCCGCTGCTTCTGCCGTAAGCGCAGTTAGCCCGGCACCAGCGGCAGTAAAACCTCAGGCTGTTGCTAACGCGGCAACCATCGCGGCGCTGGTTTCCCCGGTTACCGGTGACGTTGTGGCGCTGGAGCAGGTTCCTGATGAAGCCTTTGCCAGCAAAGCGGTCGGCGATGGCGTTGCGGTGAAACCAACCGACAAAATGGTTGTTTCTCCAGCTGCGGGGACCATCGTTAAAATCTTTAACACCAACCATGCGTTCTGCCTGGAAACCGAAAAAGGCGCGGAAATCGTTGTCCACATGGGCATTGATACCGTCGCGCTGAACGGACAGGGCTTTACTCGCCTGGTGGAAGAGGGTGCTGAAGTGGTTGCCGGTCAGCCGGTTCTGGAAATGGATCTTGATTTCCTGAACGCTAACGCGCGCTCCATGATAAGCCCGGTAGTCTGCAGCAACATCGATGACTTCAGCGGTCTGGTTATCCAGGCGCAGGGTTCTGTCGTTGCGGGCCAGACGCCTCTCTACGAAATTAAAGGCAAATAGTTGCTCCTGAGTTAGCATTGTGCCTTAAGCGGCTGGGGGAATTCCCCAGCCGCTTTTTTCTGCCTTCAAATACCGCCCCTTTGCTTTCCCTCTCCTGCGCCCCAATTTATTCAACTAAGGGTTGTTTCAAACGCCTGCTTATAAGATCATGTACCGTTAACGAAAGTTTTGTCTTGAGGAATCCGCGATGAGTGAGGCTGAAGCCCGCCCAACTAACTTTATTCGCCAGATTATCGATGAAGATCTGGCTAATGGTAAGCACGACCGTATCT
Organism: Dryocola clanedunensis; assembly: GCF_038405435.1. Taxonomy (GTDB): domain Bacteria; phylum Pseudomonadota; class Gammaproteobacteria; order Enterobacterales; family Enterobacteriaceae; genus Dryocola; species Dryocola clanedunensis_A. The sequence continues at coordinate 107,010 of NZ_JBBYHZ010000003.1, forward strand.
GCACTCGTTTTCCGCCGGAGCCAAATGGCTATCTGCACATCGGCCATGCGAAATCTATCTGCCTGAACTTTGGTATCGCACAGGATTACCGGGGGCAGTGCAACCTGCGTTTCGATGACACCAACCCGGTAAAAGAAGACATCGAGTACGTTGAGTCTATTAAGCGCGACGTGGAGTGGCTGGGCTTCCACTGGTCCGGTGACGTGCGTTACTCCTCTGACTACTTCGACCAGCTGTTTAATTATGCCGTTGAGCTGATTAACAAAGGCCTGGCGTATGTCGATGAGCTGACGCCGGAGCAAATTCGCGAATACCGCGGCTCGCTGACCGCGCCGGGTAAAAACAGCCCGTACCGCGACCGCACCGTTGAGGAAAACCTCGCGCTGTTCGAAAAAATGCGTAACGGCGAGTTTGCGGAAGGCACCGCCTGCCTGCGTGCGAAAATCGACATGGCATCACCGTTTATCGTGATGCGCGATCCGGTTATTTACCGTATCAAGTTTGCCGACCACCACCAGACCGGCAGCAAGTGGTGCATCTACCCGATGTACGATTTCACCCACTGCATTTCCGATGCGCTGGAAGGGATCACCCACTCGCTGTGTACGCTGGAGTTCCAGGATAACCGTCGTCTGTACGACTGGGTGTTAGACAACATCACTATCCCGGCCCACCCGCGCCAGTACGAATTTTCCCGCCTGAATCTCGAATACGCCATCATGTCCAAGCGCAAGCTGAACCTGCTGGTGACCGAAAATATCGTTGAAGGCTGGGATGACCCGCGCATGCCGACCATTTCCGGTCTGCGTCGCCGTGGCTATACCGCAGGCTCCATCCGTGAGTTCTGCAAGCGCATTGGCGTGACCAAACAGGACAACACGGTGGAGATGGCCGCTCTGGAATCCTGCATCCGTGACGATCTGAACGAGAACGCGCCGCGAGCGATGGCCGTGCTGGATCCGGTAAAAGTGATCATCGAAAACTACCCGCAGGGTGGGGAAGAGACGGTGACTATGCCAAACCATCCGAACAAGCCTGAAATGGGCAGTCGCCAGGTGCCGTTCAGCGGTGAGATCTATATCGATCGCGCTGATTTCCGCGAAGAAGCCAACAAGCAGTATAAGCGTCTGGTGATGGGCAAAGAAGTGCGTCTGCGCAACGCGTACGTGATCAAAGCTGAACGCGTAGAGAAAGACGCGGAAGGCAATATCACCACGCTGCATTGCACCTACGACCCTGAAACCCTCAGCAAAGATCCTGCTGATGGCCGTAAGGTGAAGGGCGTTATTCACTGGGTAAGCGCAGCGCATGCCCTGCCGGTTGAAATCCGCCTCTACGATCGTTTGTTCAGTGTGGCAAATCCTGGCAGCGCGGAAGATTTCCTTGCCACTATTAACCCTGAATCGCTGGTAATCAAACAAGGTTTCGTTGAGCCAAGCCTGCAAATTGCAGAAACTGGCAAAGCGTACCAGTTTGAACGGGAAGGGTATTTCTGTCTCGACAGCCGCTATGCAACCGCTACCAAACTGGTCTTCAACCGTACCGTTGGTCTGCGTGATACCTGGGCAAAAATCGGCGATTAAGTCGTTGCCAGGTCTCTGAAAGCGCCGCATTACGCGGTGCTTTTTTTTGCTTATAAATCAGGATGATAATTATTATTTAGCTTTCGCTTCGCGAATTAATTAGCCATTACATTTCATTTCTTAATGATTCCTCCTTGACCTGAAAACGTAATTATTCTCATTTAAATGCATGAGAGCGCTTTCATTAAGTCAAAAACACCGCAAATTGAAAATTATCAGGCGTAAAACTCTACTGGCGCAGTTTGTTACATATTCACACAGAATATGTGCTCTTCGTCATACTATAGGAATTATCTCTTACAAAGTCGTTGATAATTCGCGTCGCGAAAAATAGTCTTACGCGTAGCAGTAACGCGGGTAATTTTAAAAACCGCTTTTTTAGCCGTCAGGCATTTTAATTTTTTTCGCCGTCAGGTGCTTTCCCACCGGGTGAATATTTATACGTCAAAGAGGATTTCACTATGCGTACGTTTAGTGGCAAACGTAGTGCGCTGGCGCTTGCTATCGCCGGTGTGACAGCACTTTCAGGTATCGTTGTTGCTCCGCAGGCTGCAGCAGAGGGCTTTATTGATGATTCAACGCTGACCGGCGGTATCTATTACTGGCAGCGTGAGCGTGACCGTAAAAATGTAGATAATAATAAATACGAAACTAACCTTTCACATTCCACCTGGAACGCCAACCTCGATTTCCAGTCCGGCTATGCGGCAGACATGTTTGGTCTGGATATCGCCGCCTTTACCGCCATTGAAATGGCTGAAAACGGCGACAGCGGCCACCCGAACGAAATCGCATTCTCTTCTTCAAACCATGCTTACGATGAAGACTATTCCGGTGATAAAAGCGGGATCAGCCTTTATAAAGCCGCTGCCAAATTTAAATATGGCCCGGTCTGGGCGCGTGCCGGTTACATTCAGCCGACCGGTCAGACGCTGTTAGCGCCGCACTGGAGCTTTATGCCGGGTACGTATAAGGGGGCCGAGGCGGGCGCAAACTTTGACTATGCGGATGCCGGTGCGCTGAGCTTCTCCTACATGTGGACCAACGAATATAAATCCCCATGGCACCTGGAGATGGACCACTTCTATCAGAATGACAAGAACACCAAAGTTGAATACCTGCACTCTCTCGGTGCCAAGTATGACTTCAAAAACGATCTGGTGCTCGAAGCTGCATTTGGCCAGGCGGAAGGGTACATCGATCAGTACTTCACCAAAGCCAGCTACAAGTTTGACGTTGCCGGCAGCCCGTTGACCACCAGCTACCAGTTCTACGGTACGCGTGACAAAGTTTCTAACGGCGGCGTGAACGATATTTACGACGGTACTGCATGGTTGCAGGCGCTGACCTTCGGGTACAAGGTTGGCCAGGTGGACCTGCGTCTGGAAGGCACCATGGTCAAGGCGGACGGTCAGCAGGGCTACTTCCTGCAGCGTATGACGCCAACCTATGCATCGTCTAACGGCCGTCTTGATGTGTGGTGGGATAACCGTTCGGACTTCAACGCCAACGGCGAAAAAGCGGTGTTCGCAGGGGCGATGTATGACCTGAGCAACTGGAACCTGGCGGGCTGGGCCGTGGGCGCTTCTTATGTCTATGCATGGGATGCAAAACCAAGCTCAACGCCAACCACGGACGGCTACTATGACGCCGATCGCCGTCTGAAAGAGTCTTCATACAGCCTGGATGCGCTGTATACAGTACAGGACGGGCGCGCGAAGGGAACGCTGTTCAAGCTGCACTTCACCCAGTATGACAACCATTCTGATATCCCAAGCTGGGGCGGTGGTTACGGCAACATCTTCCAGGATGAGCGTGACGTGAAGTTCATCGTTATCGCACCTTTCACTATCTTCTGATGTGATTCCGGGCGTGCGAGCGCCCGGCTTTCTTAAGGATATCGACCATGAAAAAAATAATTATGCTGTCCGCGATCGTTCTGGGACTAACGGCCTGCGCGCAGCCAAATACCGCGCCGGAAGATACAAAATTGAAACAGGCTTACAGCGCCTGCATCAATAGCGCGGAAGGGAACCCGGATAAGATTCAGGCCTGTCAGAGCGTGCTGAACGTGCTGGGCCAGGAGAAAGAGCATCAGGACTTCGCGAAGAAAGAGACCGTGCGGACCCTGGATTATCAGAACTGTATTCAGGCGGCCCACACGGGTAATGACCAGGCAGTGAAAGCGAAGTGTGACAAAATCTGGCAGGAGATCCGCAGCAACAACAAATAGCGTTGTTGGGGCAAAAAAAACCGGTGAGCTTTCTCACCGGTTTTTTTGTCTCTGGGTTTCCCCGAGGGGAGCCAGTCAGAACGGATTACTTGTCGCGGGACTCGTGATAAGTTTCGTCAGTGCGGCAGTCACCTTCGGCGCAGTGGCCATACAGGTAGAGGCTGTGGTTGGTCAGACGGATGCCGTGACGAGCTGCGATTTCACGCTGGCGGGCTTCGATAGAGTCATCGCTGAATTCGATAACTTTGCCGCAGTCCAGGCAAATCAGATGATCGTGATGGTGCTGCTGGGTCAGTTCGAAGACTGACTTGCCACCTTCGAAGTTATGACGGGTAACGATACCTGCGTCATCAAACTGGTTCAGCACGCGGTACACCGTGGCCAGACCAATCTCTTCACCCATATCAATCAGACGTTTGTATAAGTCTTCCGCACTGACATGGTGGTTTACCGGTCCCTGTAACACTTCCAGAATTTTCAAACGAGGAAGCGTGACTTTCAGGCCGGCCTTCTTTAATGCGGTATTGTTGTCAGTCATGCGGAATTTGTCCTGTTGCTTAACGTTTTGCTCGGACTAGTTGAGCGTTAAGATTAATGCGTCTCATTATACACCCTTACGCAGGATGCATATAACCACCACGTCTAAATAGAAACTGTAAGTATGAAGCATAACACAGCTAAAAAATCGTGGCCGAATCGCTATTTGCAGATGTTTTAGCAAATGTGACTCGAGGGATATTGTACAGGGATACCAGGAAAAGTTACAAAATTGTAGCAATTATTTTCATTGGTATTAACTATCAATCAGGCGCAGGCGGGGGACCTGCGCCTCTGTTCATCAGGCGTTGATGATGTCAGCCAGGTGCAGTTCATCAGAGATCTGCTTGGTCCATTTCTGCACGCGCTCTGCGGTCAGCTCTGGCTGGCGGTCTTCATCAATAGCAAGGCCGACGAAGTGATCGTCGTCCGCCAGGCCTTTAGAAGCTTCAAAGTGGTAGCCAGCGGTTGGCCAGTGGCCCACGATGGTGGCACCGTTAGGCTCGATGATGTCGCGGATGGTGCCCAGCGCATCACAGAAGTATTCTGCGTAGTCTTCCTGATCGCCGCAGCCAAACAGCGCAACCAGCTTGCCGTTGAAATCTACCTCTTCCAGCGTCGGGAAGAAGTCGTCCCAGTCGCACTGCGCTTCGCCGTAGTACCATGTCGGGATGCCGAGCAGCAGGATATCAAAGCCTTCTAAATCTTCTTTGCTGCTCTTCGCAATGTCACGCACCTCAGCAACGTCTTTACCGAGCTGTTTTTGGATCATTTTCGCGATATTTTCGGTGTTACCGGTGTCGCTGCCGAAAAAAATGCCTACGATTGCCATGAGTTAAATAACCTCTTGAAACTTAATGATATGGTGGTGGCTTATTGCCCACAGATACGGCAATCATAGCAGAACACGCGACGGTGCGGAAACTGCTAACCGTTCGCTGTGCACAGACTGCAACATGCTGCGCAATAAGCGTTCACTTTTTTGCCAGATGGTACGGCTGGACGGCGGGTTTTAGCTGAGGTGCTGTTTAAGCTGGGCCAGCAGCATCTCTTCGATCAGCTCGCTGCGGCTGATGTTGCGCGCATCGGCAAGCTGGTTCAACGCATCCACCGCATCGTGGTTGAGTTTTAGCTCTACTCGTTTCAGGCCGCGTACTTTGTCGCGCTTGAGCTGGTTGCGCTTGTTGATGCGCAGCTGCTCATCCCGCGTTAGCGGATTGGTCTTTGGTCGCCCCGGGCGACGCTCGTCCGCGAACAGATCTAAGGTAGTACGGTCCGTTTGTTCTTTTGCCATGATTAGAGTACTGACAGGAAATTCAGGATGCTGCGAGCAGAATGCTCCGGCGCATTTAAGCGCGCCATCATACATCAGCAGGCACGGCGCGCCAACGCGTTAGCCACAAGTTGCGGCCAGTCGGTCTGTTTTTAAACAGTTTCGTCGATAAAACGGTGAATGGCGCGTAAAACGGCCTCTGGCTTTTCGGCATGAACCCAATGACCGGCACCAGCAACCACGTGTGCCCGTGCTTTAGGGAACTGAGAAAGCAGCGCTTCACGATGGGATTCATCTACGTAGGGAGAGTCGCCACCGCGAATAAACAGCGCGGGATGATCCCAGGCAGGGAGGGGCTGCCAGCCAACAATCTGCTCGTACTGATCCCACAGCACCGGGACGTTAAATTTCCAGACGCCTTCGGCGAAAGATTTCAGCAGGAACTGAATCACGCCTTCTTCCTTTATATATTCGCGCATCCGGGCTGCCGCCTGTGAGCGAGTTTTAATCCCCGCTTCGGTTACGGCATTGATGGCCGCAAAAATCTCATCGTGGCGGCGGACGTGATAATCAACGGGTGCGATATCAATCAGTACCAGCTTGTCGATGCGTTCCGGGGCGACGGCCGTCAGCGCCATCGCAACTTTGCCACCCATCGAATGGCCGATGATAATCGCCTTCTCAATGCCGTATTCGTCCAGCGTTTCCACAACATCCTGCGCCATCGCAGGGTAGTTCATCTCGTCACTGCGCTCTGACAAACCGTGATTGCGCAGATCAAGCTGCAGCAGCGTGCGATCCTGGCCGAGATCCCGGGCCAGCACGCCAAGGTTATCAAGGCTGCCAAACAGGCCGTGGATGAGGACGACAGGAGAATTGCTAGTCGATTGTTGCGCAGATTGCAGGCGAGCGTTTAATTTCATGGCAAAGTTCTTTTTTTTGATTCGTAGGGTTAGGGTATCATGAAGCTATTCCTGCCGCAGTGCCGCAAACATTCAGTTTAATCTGGCTTTATATGGCGACACCTGTTTGGCGCTACCCGCTGTTGGGATTTGCTCCTATAATCCCAGCGACTTGTATTCAGAAAAGATATCGCACTGGATGAAGATGAAAACGATTGAAGTTGATGACGAGCTGTATCGCTATATTGCCAGCCACACGCAACACATAGGCGAGAGCGCGTCCGACATTTTACGGCGTATGCTGAAATTTACCGCCGGTCAGACTCCCGCAGCGACGACTCCCTCTACCGTGAATGCAGCGCCTGCCGCCGCAGCTCCTGTCACCGAAGAGAAACCTGTAAACCGCGCCCGCGATCGCGTGCGTGCGGTACGTGAGTTGCTACTCTCAGATGAGTACGCGGAGCAAAAGAAAGCCGTTAACCGTTTCATGATGGTGCTTTCTACGCTTTATCAGCTGGACGCAAAGACCTTTGGCGAAGCCACCGAGTCTCTGCACGGCCGTACCCGTATCTACTTTGCCGGCAACGAGCAAACTCTGCTGGCCAACGGCAATCAGACTAAGCCAAAACACGTGCCGGGTACGCCATACTGGGTGATAACCAATACCAATACGGGCCGTAAATGCAGCATGATCGAACACATCATGCAGTCAATGCAGTTCCCTGCGGAGCTGATTGAGAAGGTTTGCGGCACTATTTAACCTGTTTCAAAAGGAAGGGCCAATGGCTAACCACAACCGTGCGGGTCAACCTGCGCAACAGAGCGATTTGATCAACGTAGCCCAGCTGACGGCCCAGTATTACGTGCTGAAGCCAGCAGTGGGAAATAGCGAACATGCGGTGAAGTTCGGGACCTCCGGCCACCGTGGCAGTGCGGCACGTCATAGCTTTAACGAACCTCACATTCTCGCGATTGCCCAAGCGATTGCCGAAGACCGTGCTAAAAATGGTATCACCGGGCCGTGCTATGTCGGCAAAGACACACATGCCCTGTCCGAGCCTGCGTTTATCTCCGTGCTGGAAGTGCTGGCGGCCAACGGTGTGGATGTTATCGTCCAGGAAGCAAACGGCTACACGCCAACGCCTGCGGTGTCTAACGCTATCCTTGTGCACAACAAAAAGGGTGGCGCTCAGGCGGACGGTATCGTCATTACCCCTTCCCACAACCCACCTGAAGATGGCGGCATCAAGTACAACCCGCCAAACGGCGGTCCGGCTGACACCAACGTCACCAAAGTGATTGAAGAGCGTGCCAACGCGCTGCTGGCCGAAGGGCTGAAGGGCGTTAAGCGCATCTCTCTGGATCAGGCCTGGGCAAGCGGCCACGTGAAAGAGCTGGATCTGGTCCAGCCGTTTATCGAAGGGCTGGTGGACATTATCGATATGGCCGCCATCCAGAAGTCGGGCCTGACGCTTGGCGTCGATCCGCTCGGCGGCTCCGGTATCGAATACTGGCAGCGTATCGCGAAGCACTACAATCTGAACCTGACTATCGTTAACGATCATGTCGATCAGACGTTCCGCTTCATGCACCTGGACAAAGACGGCGCAATCCGCATGGACTGCTCCTCCGAGTGTGCGATGGCGGGCCTGCTGGCGCTGCGCGATAAGTTCGACCTGGCGTTTGCCAACGACCCGGATTACGACCGCCACGGCATCGTGACCCCGGCGGGCCTGATGAACCCGAACCATTACCTGGCCGTTGCCATTAACTATCTGTTCCAGCATCGCCCGCAGTGGGGCAAAGATGTGGCGGTAGGCAAGACGCTGGTCTCTTCTGCAATGATTGACCGCGTGGTGGAAGACCTGGGCCGCAAGCTGGTGGAAGTACCGGTTGGCTTCAAATGGTTCGTTGACGGCCTGTATGACGGCAGCTTCGGCTTCGGCGGTGAAGAGAGCGCCGGGGCATCCTTCCTGCGCTTCGACGGCACGCCGTGGTCAACGGATAAAGACGGCATTATCATGTGCCTGCTGGCCGCAGAAATCACCGCGGTAACCGGCAAGAACCCGCAGCAGCACTACGACGAGCTGGCCGGGCGCTTTGGCGCGCCGAGCTACAACCGTCTGCAGGCTTCTGCCACCTCCGCACAGAAAGCGGCGCTGTCTAAGCTTTCCCCGGAAATGGTCAGCGCCGACACGCTGGCTGGCGACCCGATCACCGCGCGCTTAACGGCAGCTCCGGGTAACGGCGCCTCCATCGGCGGTCTGAAGGTGATGACCAAAAACGGCTGGTTTGCGGCACGTCCGTCCGGCACGGAAGACGCGTATAAAATCTATTGTGAAAGCTTCTTAGGCGCTGAGCACCGTCAGCAAATTGAGAAGGAAGCGGTAGAGATCGTCAGCGAAGTGCTGAAAAACGCGAAGTAAGCTATAAAAGAAAGGAAAGGGAGCGACTATTCGCTCCCTTTTTTGTGGATAGTTTATCAGATGTGGCGGTCTTTCAGCTCAAAGCGCGGAGAGACCAGGCCATACAGCGTCCAGCCCAGGAACGTGACCATCGCGCCCCAGAGCATCGCTTCCTCACCGGAAGAGTAAAGCGCGTAGAAGCTGTAAATCGCCCCTACCAGAGCAATGAAGTTGCCCAACTTCGCTTTCCCCGGCTCCACCTTCGCCAGCTTCTGAATGATCACCAGCGCCGCCATCGACAGGATGTACGGAATGATGTTGGTCACCACAGCCAGGTTCACCAGCACGTTAAACTGATTATTAAGCGACGGGCTGATGGTCATCAGCGACAGCAGGCTCTGGAAGATAACGATGACCAGCATGCCTTTCACCGGCGCTTCAGTTTTTGACAGCTGAGAGAAGATTTTCGGGAAGTAGCCTTCATCGGCCGAGGATTTAAACACCTGCGCGATGGTGAACTGCCAGCCCAGCAGCGAGCCGCAGCAGGACATGACCATCAGCGCCATGATGATTTTACCCACCGTCGGGTTGAACATCTGGGCGAAGGCTACGCCGAACGGCGCGGTAGAGTTGGCAATATCCATATTCGGTACGATACCGGCGATGACGTTAGTGGAGATGATATAGATCACCGCCGCGCCTAACGTACCGCCCAGCACGGCGATAGGAACATTGCGCTCCGGGTTTTCGACCACGTCGGTATTCGCGCAGGCGGACTCCAGGCCGAGGAAGGCCCACAGCGTCATGGCGATGGAAGAGCCCACGGCTTTAAAGAACGGCACGTGGTGCGGGTTCCATGAAGCGGCGTAAAGAGACGGGCTAAACCAGAACCAGCCGATAACGGACAGGCCAACTACCGGGATAATCACACCCCAGACGGTGATACCGCTAAGCTGCCCGGTGATGCGTGCGCCGCCGAAGTTGGCGACGGTGCAAATCCACAGCACGCAGATCGTGGCAATGGCAATTTGCACCGGCGAGAGGACAGCGCCGAACAGCTCGCTGCCGTAGCCGACCGCCGAAATGGCTATCGCGACGTTGGCTATCAGCAGCGATACGCCGTAGGTGTAGTTCGCCATAAAGTTGCCGGACTTGCCGAACGCATATTCTGCGTAGCCGCCCATCCCGCCTGACTTACGGCTGAACATCCCGCATTTTGCGAAGGCATAGGCCAGCGCCATCGAGCCTACGGCTGTTACCAGCCAGGAGATGATGGAGATAGTCCCGACGTCCGCAAGCTTGGTAGGGAGCATGATGATGCCGGAGCCCATCATGTTGACCGTGGTAAGGATAGTCAGCTGCACCACGCCCATTTTGTTACTTTTCTGAGTACTCATAATTTCTTCTCATTGTGAAAGTAGACGAGGATTAGCGCTTAAGCACGTAGCTCCAGACCTGTTTGCGTCCGTCGCATTCGTGGATGTACACGCCCTGTAATTCCGGAGCAAAGCCCGGCAGCTGATTGATGCCGTCTTCCAGCGCCTGGAAGTAACGCTGCACCGCGCCGCCCCAGATTTCGCCCGGGACCACGCACAGCACGCCCGGCGGGTAAGGAAGCGCACCTTCAGCCGCAATCCGGCCTTCCACTTCGCTCAGCGGCACCAGATCCACCTCACCACGAACAAAGGCGATGTTGGCCTGCTGGGCGTTCATCACCACGCGTGGGAAATGCGCCTGACGGAACATCTCTTTTTGCAGCTGTTTTACGTTATGGCTGGCATAAAGGTTGTGCATTTCCTGACAGAGCTGACGCAGCGTGTAGCCTTCATAGCGCTGCTGATGCTGGCTATAGAAAGATGGCAGAACGTCAGCGAGCGGCGCGTCGGTTTCCAGAAGTTGTTCAAAGCGCACCAGATGCGCCACCAGATGCTGCATCTTGGCCATGTCTTCTGCCGGGGTCAGCAGGAAGAGGATGGAGTTCAGATCGCATTTTTCCGGGACGATGCTGTTCTCGCGCAGGTAGTTCGCCAGAATGGTCGCCGGTACGCCGAAGTCTTCGTATTCGCCGGTCCGCGCGTCGATGCCCGGAGTGGTGAGCAGCAGCTTGCAGGGATCGACAAAGTATTGATGCTCGGCGTAGCCTTCAAAGGCGTGCCAGCGTTCGCCAGGAATGAAATTGAAGAAGCGCAGATCGTTAGCAATCACCGGCGTGTCAAACGACTCCCACGGCTGGCCATCGACGGTAGCCGGAACGAACGGACGCAGATATTTGCAGTTTTTCAGCAGCAGCTTGCGGGTATCAATTCCGGTTTCAACGCAGCGCATCCACATGCGCTTACCGCTTTCACCTTCATGCATACGGGCGTTAACGTCGAGTGCCGCAAACAGCGGATAGAACGGGCTGGTGGAGGCGTGCATCATAAAAGCATTGTTCATGCGCTTATGGTTAACGTAGCGGGCCTGGCCTTTGATATGGCTGTCTTTTTTATGGATTTGCGAAGTCTGCGAGAAGCCTGCCTGCTGCTTATGCACGGACTGGGTGACGATAATCCCCGGATCGTTAGCCGTCAGCTCCAGCAGCAGCGGCGAACAGTCAGCCATCATTGGAATAAACTGCTCGTAGCCGACCCAGGCGGAATCAAACAGAATGTAGTCGCAAAGATGACCAATTTTATCCACCACCTGGCGGGCGTTATAGATGGTGCCGTCGTAGGTGCCGAGCTGGATAATCGCCAGGCGGAACGGGCGTTTTTCCCCGATACGGTTTGGGGCAACCTGCTCAATCTGCTCGCGTAAATAGCGCTCTTCGAAGCAGTGGGCGTCAATCCCGCCGATGAAGCCGTACGGGTTGCGGGCCGTCTCCAGATAAACCGGCGTGGCGCCTGCCTGAATTAACGCACCGTGGTGGTTTGATTTATGGTTGTTACGGTCAAACAGAACTAGATCCCCTGGAGTGAGCAGGGCGTTTAATACAACTTTATTTGAAGAGGATGTTCCGTTAAGAACGAAATAAGTTTTGTCGGCATTAAATACTTTTGCCGCATGCTGTTGCGCGGTGCTCGGCGCACCTTCATGAATAAGTAAATCGCCCATTGAAACATCGGCATTACATAAATCAGAGCGGAATAATGTTTCGCCAAAATATTCAACGAATTGATTGCCGGTCGGGTGCTGGCGGAAAAATTGTCCACCCTGGTGTCCGGGACAATCGAAAGCGCTGTTTCCCTGTCCGACATAATCTACCATCGCATCAAAAAATGGTGGCAGGAGGTTTTTTTCATATTTGACAGCGGCTGCTTCTAGCTGGCGGCCATAATAATCGGCCTGGGTTTCGCTTTTTTCGAAGACGCCGGTAATACGGGTTAAATACTCGGCCGGAATGATTTCATTTTCAAGCGTCGCAACAAAAACGGGTAAACCGAAGCCGGTCAGCTCCACTTCCTCAAGCATTCCGCTGTGCAGGTCAGGCACAGACAGCACGACAGCAGCAACGTCAACAAAGTCGGTCGCCAGTAAATTAGCGACTTCGCGGGTAGTAGTAAAACAGTCAGGGCAGGTACGGTTTAACGCAATTTTTAAAGATTTCATGGCATAGCCTATATTTCAGATAGCACTTCTCTTCAGCGTTCAAATAAATGAAAGCTGTTGATGGCTGGAAAAATGACAACGCGGTTCCGATGGTCATTAATAATGATCATGGCGATTGTCTTTTTTTAGATAATAAAAAACCTTCGGTCCAGCAACCGAAATTAATTGATTTTAAATTATTGCGGACAGCGTCGGGCGCAGGTAAATAACTAAACCTATAAAGAGTCAGGCAGGTAGATATAATTGCGCTAACGCGATGTCAGCTATCTGAGGGACTAGCGGGCGTTGAAGAAATGGAAGTCAAAGCAGCTTCGGTGGGTAACCATCATAATATGCGTCGTACGCCGGATATGCGGCATGACGCGATTGTTGTTTTCCATCAGGGTTTTTCCTTTTATGTAAAGGTGACGCCATTTTATCGGGCGGCAACCCTTTAACTGTGATGGAGATCACGAGATTTTGCGGGATTCAGAAATAAATAGTCAATTAGCATGCATAGCTTAGTGAATAAATTTGCATACCTGACAATTGTTGGTGAATTTGTGTGGCGGTTGTTAAATGTTCTGGATAAACACTCTGCCGACTTGTTATTTCGGCAGATCGTCGTCAAAGCATGAAGCGGTAGCCGATGCCCGTTTCGGTTAACAGGTGGGCAGGGCGAGCGGGATCGTTTTCCAGCTTCTGGCGCAGGTGGCCCATATAGATACGCAGGTAGTGGCTGTGCTCAACCGCGTTCGGCCCCCATACCTGGTTAAGCAGCTGGCGCTGGGTCAGCACTTTGCCGTGATTATTCAGCAGCACCGCCAGCAGGCGAAACTCGATGGGGGTGAGGTGAATCTCTTCGCCGCCACGGGTAATGCGCCGGGCGGCCAGGTCCACGGTAATGGTCGAAAACTGATAAACCGGATCGGGCTGGGCGAGGCTGGCATGACGACGCAGCGCCACGCGCAGGCGGGCCTGAAGCTCGCCGATGCCGAAGGGCTTACTCAGGAAATCGTCGGCCCCCGCGTCCAGGGCGGCAATTTTGTCCGCCTCGTCGCTGCGGGCAGAAAGCACGATGACCGGCGTCTGGCTCCACTGGCGGAAATCGCGGATAAAATCAATGCCGTCGCCGTCCGGCAGCCCCAGGTCGAGGATCACCAGGTCGGGCTTGCGGGTCGCGGCTTCCAGTAGCCCGCGCTGCAGCGTCTCTGCGTCGTAGACGCGCAGCGACTCGCCTTCCAGCGCGGTGCGCAGAAAGCGGCGGATCTCTTTTTCATCTTCAACAATCAGTACGGTTATCACAGCGCCTCGTTAAATTCTTCCAGCTCGGGTGGCGGAGGAAGAGGGAGCAGCACGTGGAAACTGGCTCCGCCTTCAGGGCGGTTTACGGCGTAGATTTCCCCGCCGTGGACCTCGACAATCGCCTGGCAGATAGCCAGCCCCAGCCCTACGCCGGGAATTGCAGATTCTTTAGTGCCCCGGGCGAATTTAGCAAAGATAGACTGCTCCTGGCCAGCCGGAATACCTGGGCCGCTGTCCCAGACCTCCAGATCCAGCCGGTCGCTGGTTTCCCGCGCGCGGATGCCGATGTCGGCTTTATGCCCGGCATACTTCACCGCATTCTCGAGCAGATTGATCAGCACGCGCTCAAACAGCGGTCCGTCTACGTGGATCAGCATCAGCGGATCCGGCAGCGACAGCCTGATTTGCTCTCCTCCCAAACCCGGCTCAAGCATCTTCAGCGCGCTGCCGACAACTTCCTCCAGCGTCAGCCACTCTTTACGCAGGCTGAAGCCGCCGGACTGGATGCGGGCCATATCCAGCAGGTTATTAACCAGCCGGGTCGTGTTCAGGACGTGCTGGCGGATCTCGTTGGCCTGGGGCGCATGCTTTGAACCTTCCGATGCCAGATCGAGCGTTAAAATTTCGGCCTGCCCAAACAGCACGGTGAGCGGGGTACGCAGGTCGTGAGAAAGCGCCGCCAGCAGCGAGTTGCGCAGCTGTTCGCGTTCGCTGGATAAGCGGGCCTGCTCTTCACTTGCGGTAAGCTGTAGCCGCTCCAGCGCGGTCGCCACCAGCAGCGTGAAGGTTTCCAGCAGGCGCTGCTGTTCCGGGATCATCAGCTGGCGGAGGTTGTTTGGCTCAACCACCAGCAGCCCCAGCGTTTTTTCCGGCGTGCGCAACGGCAGGATTTGATAAGGCACGCCGGGCAGCGTATCCGTCCCGGCCCCGGCCGGCTGGCCTTTGTCAAAGCTCCAGCGGGCAATGGCCTCGTCCCAGTTGGCAGGCTCCCCCTGCGGGCTGACGAGATGCAGCATGCCCTGGCCGTCCGGCAGCAGCAGCTGGCTACGGGCGTGGAAGCTGTTATTGATAAAGAGCTCGCTGGTGGCGGCTATGGCCTGCGGCGTTCTTTCTGCCGCCAGGGCTTTGGACATTTCGTACAGGTGGCGGGTGCGCTGCTCGCGATAGCGGGCGATGCGCGCCTGGTAACGAACCCCTGCGGTCAGATTGCCGATGATAAGCCCGACGCTGAGCATGACGGCGAACGTCAGAACGTACTGCACGTCGGAGACGGCGAGCGTGCCGCGCGGGTTAATAAAGAACAGATCAAAGCTGACGACGTTAATCACCGTTGCCAGCACCGACGGCCAGCGCCCGTAAAACAGGGCCACGACCACGACGCCCAGCAGGTAAATCATCACAAGGTTTGCCGCATCGAAGGCAACAAGCCACTGGTTCGCTATAAAAGTTATTACTGCGCAGAGCAGAACCGCGAGCGCACAGCCTCGAAGCTGGACACGCCATTTTTCGGACATGCTGCGTGTATCAGGCGCGCGCGGAGCGGCTGGCGCGGGTTTGTCATCCAGAGCAATAATCACCAGATCAAGATCCGGGGCGCGGTTCGCGAGCTTATCGGCAAAGGATTTACGGCCCCATCCCCGACGATTTGTCCGGCGGCCAATCACGATTTTTCCCAGGTTATGCTCGCGGGCGTAGCGCAGCACGGCTTTCTCTTCTGACGGATCGGCGAGGGTGGCGGTTTCAGCCCCCAGCTCCTGAGCCAGACGTAGCGCGCTGAGAATTGCCCTGCGCTGATGTTCCGGTAGCTGGTGGAGCTGCGGCGTTTCCACATAGACGGCGTGCCACACGCTGCCGAGCTTCGCCGCCAGACGCGCCGCCGTTCGCACCAGCTTTTCATTGCCGGAGTTATGGCCGATGCATAGCAAAATTGCGTCCCTGGTATGCCAGACTTTTTCCTCGCCCTGATTATCCCGCCAGGCGCGCATCTGATCGTCTACGCGGTCAGCCGTGCGGCGCAGAGCAAGTTCGCGCAGGGCAATCAGATTCCCTTTGCGGAAGAAATGTTCGATGGCGCGTTCAGCCTGTCCGGCGATATACACCTTGCCTTCGTTCAGGCGCTGGCGCAGGTCGTCCGGGGGCAGGTCAACCAGCACGATTTCATCGGCAGAATCAAAAATCGGGTCGGGCACCGTTTCACGGACCTGGATGCCGGTAACGCCGCCGACGATATCGTTGAGGCTTTCAAGATGCTGCACGTTGACGGTGGTAAAGACGTCGATACCCGCGTCCAGCAGCTCCTCAACGTCCTGCCAGCGCTTCGGGTGGCGGGAGCCCGGCGCGTTGCTGTGCGCCAGTTCGTCCATCAGGATTAGGGCGGGATTACGGGCGAGGGCGGCATCAAGATCGAATTCCTGTACCACGCGGTCGCGGTGGCGAATGCGTTTCGCGGGCAAAATACTCAGCCCGGTTAATAGCGCAGCGGTCTCTTTCCGGCCGTGGGTTTCCACTACGCCAGTCAAGATATCCAGACCCTGCCCGCGCAGGCGCTGCGCCTCCTGAAGCATGGCGTAGGTTTTTCCGACGCCCGCACAGGCGCCGAAAAACACTTTCAGCTTGCCGCGCGGGTGGCGGCTCGCCTGCTGCAAAAGTTTGTCCGGGTCGGGGCGCAACGGCTCCTCAGTCATGACTTTTCCTTTATGGTGCCTGGAGGGCGTCCAGCGCCAGGTTTAGGCGCAACACGTTGACCACAGGCTGGCCGATGTATTTGACCAGCGGTGAGGTGGTGTTCTCATCAATCAGCCTGGCAACCTGCTCTACGGGAAGATTACGTGCTTTTGCCACGCGCTGGATTTGCCATGCCGCAGCCTGCGGGGAGATCTGACCGTCCAGGCCGCTGGCCGAGGCCGTCACCAGCTCAACCGGCACCGCCGGATCGGCCTGCGGATTGGCGGCGCGTAACGCAGCGACGCGTCCGGCGATCTGCTTATCCAGCTCGGGATTACTGCCCGCCAGGTTGCTGCCGCCGGAGGCCATTGGATTATAAGGGCTTTCTGCGGTGGCAGAAGGGCGGCCCTGAAAATATTTATCCCCGGTAAAGTTCTGCCCAATCAGGCCTGAACCGCGGACCACGCCGGTGTCGATAATCAGCGAGCCGTTTGCCTGCGCCGGGAACCACCACTGGCCCAGCAGCGTGGTCAGAAGGGGATACAGTCCCCCGGTGATGAGCGTCAGTAAAAGCAATAACAGTATAGCGGGACGAAAGATAGCCATTTGTTTTTCCTCTTAAACCAGACCGCAGGCGGTGAGCAGCAGGTCGATAACTTTGATGCCGATGAAGGGCACAACTAACCCCCCCATGCCGAAGATAAGCAGATTGCGGCGCAGCATGGCGGCGGCGCTCAGCGGCTTATAGCCGATGCCTTTCAGGGCCAGCGGGATCAGGCAGATAATGATCAGGGCGTTGAAAATCACCGCGCTCAGGATGGCCGAAGTCGGGGAGTGCAGATGCATGATGTTCAGCGCGTTGAGCTGCGGGTAGGTCGCCGCAAAGGCCGCCGGGATAATGGCAAAGTACTTCGCCACATCGTTAGCGATGCTGAAAGTGGTGAGCGAGCCACGGGTCATCAGCATCTGTTTGCCAATATGCACGACCTCAATAAGCTTGGTGGGGTTGGAGTCCAGATCCACCATGTTGCCCGCCTCTTTTGCGGCCTGGGTGCCAGAGTTCATGGCGACCGCCACGTCGGCCTGCGCCAGCGCTGGTGCGTCGTTGGTGCCGTCGCCGGTCATCGCCACCAGGCGGCCTTCGGCCTGATACTGACGGATCAGCGCCAGCTTGGCCTCCGGCGTCGCTTCGGCCAGGAAGTCATCCACGCCCGCTTCGGCGGCAATGGCGGCGGCGGTCAGGCGGTTATCGCCGGTGATCATCACCGTTTTGATCCCCATCTGACGCAACTGGGCAAAACGTTCTTTAATGCCGCCTTTAACGATATCTTTCAGGGCTATTACGCCCATCACGTTGGCACCTTCGGCGACAACAAGCGGCGTCCCGCCCACGCGGGCGACGTTTTCCACCAGCTTATCAACCTGCGGCGGGAAGTGGCCGCCGTTGGCCTCGACATGGCGACGGATCGCGTCAACCGAACCCTTACGGATCATTCGATCCTGAATGTTGATGCCGCTCATGCGGGTTTGCGCCGTGAAGGGAACGAACGTTGCGTGCAGATTCTGGACGTCGCGCTCGCGCAGGTTAAAGCGCTGCTTCGCCAGAATTACGATGCTGCGACCTTCCGGCGTTTCGTCGGCCAGAGAGGAGAGCTGTGCCGCATCTGCCAGCGCTTTTTCCTCAATACCCGGAGCGGGAAGGAAGTCCGTCGCCTGGCGGTTGCCCAGCGTAATCGTTCCCGTTTTGTCCAGCAGCAGAACGTCCACGTCGCCTGCTGCTTCCACGGCGCGTCCGCTGGTGGCGATAACATTCGCGCCGAGCATGCGGCTCATTCCCGCCACGCCAATGGCGGAAAGCAGGCCGCCGATGGTTGTGGGGATCAGGCAAACCAGCAGCGCTACCAGCACGGTGACGCTCACCGCCGTCCCGCCGTACTGCGAGAATGGATAAAGCGTTGCGGTTGCCAGCAGGAAGACGATGGTCAGCGCGACCAGCAGAATCGTCAGCGCGATCTCGTTTGGCGTTTTCCGGCGCTGGGCGCTTTCTACCATCGCAATCATGCGGTCGAGGAAGGTTTCGCCCGGGTTAACGCTGCACTGAATAACCAGCCAGTCAGACAGAATGCGCGTACCGCCCGTGACCGAGGCGAAGTCACCGCCGGATTCACGAATCACGGGAGCGGACTCGCCGGTAATCGCGCTTTCATCCACCGACGCGCCGCCTTCCAGCACTTCGCCGTCGCAGGGGATAATATCGCCCGCTTCGACCAGCACGATATCGCCTTTGCGCAGGTCGGCGGCCGGAACGCGGTCCATCTGGGCGTCATGCTTAGGCGCACGAAGTTTACGTGCCCAGCTCTCTTTTTTGACCCCCTTCAGGCTGTTGGCCTGGGCTTTACTGCGCCCCTCGGCCAGCGCTTCGGCAAAGTTTGCGAACAGCACGGTAAACCACAGCCAAAGGCTGATAGCTGCGGTAAAAAGTGCATTGCCCGGCAGTGAACCCGCATACATTGCGATGGCCAGCGCGGTGGTGATAACGCTGCCAATCCAGACGATAAACATCACTGGATTGCGCCACTGGGTGGCCGGGGAGAGCTTTTTGAAAGAATCAATCAGCGCCTGACGAATAAGCGCAGGTTCAAACAGCGCCTGTTGCTTGCGACTCATGGAAGCCTCTTAATCACAAATGCACTAAAGAAAGGTGTTCCGCGACCGGGCCTAAGGCGAGGGCGGGAATAAAGGTCAGCGCGCCAACCAGCAGCACGGTGCCAATCAGTAAACCGATAAACAGCGGGCCGTGCGTGGGCAGCGTGCCGACGCCTGCGGACTGGGCTTTTTTCGTCACCAGCGTGCCGGCAATAGCCATCACCGGAACGATCACCGCAAAACGCCCAAACCACATGCAGACGGCCAGCAATACGTTCCAGAACGGGGTGTTTGCGCTCAGGCCTGCAAAGGCGCTGCCGTTGTTGTTGGCGGCGGATGAGACGGCATAAAGCACTTCGCTGAAGCCGTGAATGCCGGGATTCAGCATGCCCGCACGTCCCGCATCGGTCATCATCGCTAAGGCCGTGCCGAGCAGCACCAGGGCAGGGGTGACCAGAATGGCCAGCGCGGTCATTTTCATCTCCGCAACGTCGATTTTTTTACCGAGATACTCAGGCGTGCGCCCAATCATCAAACCGGCAATAAAGACCGTCAGCAGAACGAACAGCAACATGCCGTACAGGCCAGAACCCACGCCGCCGAAGACCACTTCGCCAATCTGCATCAGCCACATTGGGATCATGCCGCCGAGGGCGGTGAAGGAGTCATGCATGGCGTTGACCGCTCCGCAGGAAGCGGCGGTAGTAATCACCGAGAACAGGCTGCTGACCAGTACGCCGAAGCGGCTCTCTTTGCCTTCCATATTGAAGTTGCTGTTTGCGCCCAGCGCGGTGAAGTGCGGATTGCCGCTGGTTTCCGCCCACATCACGACGGCAACGCAGATAACAAAGATGATCCCCATCGCCCACAAAATAGCGCGGCCCTGGCGCTTATCCCCCACGGCCTCACCAAACGCGAAGCACAGGGCGGTCGGGATCAGGAAGATCGCCAGCATCTGCACAAAGTTGGCCAGCGCGGTTGGGTTTTCAAACGGGTGGGAGGAGTTGGCGTTAAAGAAGCCGCCGCCGTTGGTGCCGAGCATTTTGATCGCTTCCTGAGAGGCGACCGGCCCCATCGGCAGAACCTGATGCACGCCCTCAACGGTGGTAAACGGCAGATAGGCCGACAGGTTTTGCAGCGTCCCCTGGCTGATGAAGAACAGGGCGATCAGTAACGAGATCGGCAGCAGGATATAAAGCGTGATGCGCGTTAAGTCGACCCAGGCGTTACCCAGCGTAGTCATTGAATGGCGGGCAAAAGCGCGGATCAGGGCAAAAACCACCGCGATGCCGGTGGCGGCAGACAGGAAGTTCTGTACCGTCAGCCCGACTATCTGGCTGAAGTAGCTCAGCGTCGTTTCACCGCTGTACGCCTGCCAGTTGGTGTTTGAGACGAAGCTCACGGCGGTGTTCAGCGCCAGGTGCCAGGAGAGGCCCGGCAGCCGCTGAGGGTTAAGCGGTAAATGCCCCTGCATCAGAAGAGTAGCGAACAGGAGCACGGCCCCGAAGGCATTGAACGCGAGAATAGCCAGCAAGTAGCGTTTCCAGCCCATCTCTTCGGTATTGCTTTTGCCCAGCGCTCCCCACAGGAGGGGTTCTATCCGCCCGGCAAAGGGTATTTGCCCCCCTTCGATCAGGCGCGCCAGCAGCGTCCCCAGCGGTTTGGCCAGAATAAAAAGGATCAGTAAATAACTGGCGATCAGTAAAAATCCCGAGGCGGCCATCAGAATGCCTCCGCATTAATCAGGGCGTAAATCAGGTAGCCCAACAGTACAAACACCAGCACCACGCCAGCAATCAGTCCTGCACTCACAATCCACCTCCAGAGGCGTTAACGATGTGCAGGCAGAGTAAGAATTCGGGTGCAAAGATGTCGTAAAAGTCAGGGGGCAGGGTGTAAAAAAAGTATAAAAATGCCAAAAACCATAATTTAACTAATGATTAGTATTTATTTAACCATCGTGTAACTAAATTACGGGCTAAATGTAAATCTCAGCTAAACGATGCAAATTTAGTGGTCGGATGAGTAGTAAACTTTCAGACAATGCGATACTATTTTAGCCAGATAACAAGCTCTGAATTCCCGACTTAAGCTGTCGGTCACAAAATAAAGGGAGAAGCCTATGTCTTTATATAAAGAATATCCTGCGCATCAGGTCATCCTGCGACGCACCTTCGCGGTTGTGGTCGGCGTACTGGCCCTGCCGGTAATGCTGTTCTGGAAAGATCGCGCGCGTTTTTACAGCTATCTGCACCGCGTCTGGTCTAAAACCAGCGATAAGCCGGTATGGATGGCCCAGGCCGAAGCCGCCTCTGGCGATTTCTACTGAGTGCTGAAGACATAAAAAAAACCGCCGTGAAGGCGGTTTTTTTATGTCGGTTGGATTCGCGGTCCTCGCGACCTTTGCTGCATTACGCAGGCGCTGTCAAGCAGAGTGATTTTCATACTATTTGAGTGGACTGTCAAATAACTGCTTTTTAAAGTTTCGTGACGAAGGGTCACTATTGTTTCCGCCTTTGCTGCCGCCAGAAGGCTACCTTTCGGGTTAGCCTTTTTTGTTATGGCGACTTGCTACACTTACTGATTTAAGGTGAGGGCACCTGCGCAAGCTGTTAAAACATTCTCTGCCAGAATATCCTGATAACTATCTGGCGGAACAACGCTATTTTGAACCGTATCCGGAAGCACTGCGTCTGCGCTACGGCAATTAATTCAGGGAGTTGTATGACCACCCATCTGGTCTGGTTTCGCAATGATTTACGTATTACGGATAACCTTGCGCTGGCGGCGGCATGTCGCGATCCTGATGCAAGAGTGATTGGTTTGTTTATCGCCACGCCGCAGCAGTGGCGACAGCACGGCATGTCCCCTCGGCAGGCTGAATTTATCTGGCTTCATCTTGCTGAACTTCAGCGTTCGCTGGCCGAGCGGGGCATAGCCCTGCATGTCAAAGAAGTGGATGATTTCGTCGCCTCCATCGACTGCGTTAAACAGTTTTGCGACGATGAGAGCGTCGACGCGCTGTTTTACAACTATCAGTACGAGCTAAACGAGCGGGAGCGCGATGCTGCGGTTGAAAAAATTCTCGGGCGTGAGGTTATCTGCCAGGGTTTTGACGACAGCGTGCTTCTGGCGCCGGGCAGCGTGACCACCGGCAATCATGAAATGTACAAAGTGTTCACGCCGTTCAGTAAGGCATTTATCCGGCGGCTCCACGAAGGGCTTCCTGAATGTGTTACCGCGCCGCAATCGCGCGGTGAACCATTGTCGGTTTCAGATCTCACGCCTTTTAATTACCCACGCGAAACAGTCGATGCTTCTTTATTCCCGGCGGGGGAAAAAGCGGCCATTGCCCAGCTAAGAAAATTTAGCCAGTCACCGGCCTCAGAGTATCCTGAAAAGCGTGATTTTCCCGCAGTTGAGGGCACCAGCAGATTGTCGCCCTATCTTGCACTTGGCATTATTTCTCCCCGGCAGTGCCTGCATCGCCTGCTGAAGGAGCACCCTCAGGCGCTTGACGGCGGGGCCGGGGCTACGTGGCTCAACGAACTTATCTGGCGTGAGTTCTACCGGCACCTGCTGGTGGCCTGGCCAAAGCTCTGCCGCTTTCAGCCGTTTATCCCATGGACGAACGGCGTGCGCTGGGCTCAGGACAGGCAGAGGCTGACCGACTGGCAGCAGGGAAAAACAGGCTTCCCGATAGTGGATGCAGCAATGCGTCAGCTGAATACAACGGGCTGGATGCATAACCGCTTACGTATGGTTGTCGCCAGCTTTCTGGTTAAGGATCTGCTCGTCGACTGGCGTGAAGGCGAACGCTATTTCATGTCGCAGCTGATTGATGGCGATCTCGCCGCCAACAACGGCGGCTGGCAGTGGGCCGCCTCGACGGGCACCGATGCGGCACCCTATTTTCGTATTTTCAACCCAACAACCCAGGGGGAGCGTTTCGACGCCACGGGCGAGTTCATTCGCCGCTGGCTGCCGGAGCTTGCAGAGGTCCCGGATAAGTTTATCCATACCCCGTGGGTTTTCGCGGATAAACAGCAACATACGCTGGACTATCCGCGCCCGATTGTTGACCATAAGCAGGCACGAATCGCGACCCTTGCCGCCTATGAGGCGGCCCGAAAACCGGAAGATAAACGAGATGAAAAATAGCGAACTGGAACGCCTGATTAACGAAAAGCTTAACAGCGCGGCCATCAGCGACTACGCGCCAAACGGCCTGCAGGTCGAGGGGCGCGAAGAGATCCGCAAAATTGTAACCGGCGTAACGGCAAGCCAGGCGCTGCTGGATGAGGCCGTCCGTCAGAACGCGGATGCGGTAATTGTGCACCATGGCTACTTCTGGAAGGGGGAATCCCCGGTGATTCGCGGCATGAAGCGCAATCGTCTGAAAACGCTGCTTGCTAATGACATCAATCTGTATGGCTGGCATTTGCCGCTGGACGCCCATCCGCAGCTGGGGAATAACGCGCAGCTGGGTTCACTTCTGGGTATTGAAACCAAAGGTGAAGTTGAGCCGCTTGTGCCGTGGGGGGAATTTCCCTCTTCGCTGACGGGTGTAGAGCTGGCTTCCTGGATAGAGCTTCGTCTTGGCCGCACGCCGCTCTGGTGTGGCGATACCGGCCCGGAACACATTCGCCGCGTAGCCTGGTGCACCGGCGGCGGACAAAGCTTCATAGACAGCGCCGCTCGTTTCGGCGTGGATGCTTTTATTACCGGCGAGGTTTCCGAGCAAACCATCCATTCCGCACGTGAGCAGGGCCTGCATTTTTATGCGGCGGGCCATCACGCCACCGAACGCGGCGGTATTCAGGCGCTGAGCGACTGGCTGAACAGCGAAACGGATCTGGACGTCACCTTTATTGATATTCCGAACCCGGCATAAGACGGTATTCAGGAGGATAAGTGCAAAGAGCTCGGTGTTATTTATTAGGTGAAAGTGCGGTGGTTCTGGAGCTGGAGCCGCCGGTTTCCCTCGAAAGTCAGCAGCGCATCTGGGGATTGACCCGCAGGCTCGAAGAGTCGGATGCGATACGGGAAGTTATCCCGGGTATGAATAACATCACGGTGATCCTGCGCGATCCGCAAAGCCTTGCCATCGACGGCATAGAGCGGATCCAGCGCTGGTGGGAAGAGAGTGAAGCGATTATTCCCGAATCGCGCCGGGTCGAAATCCCGGTGATATACGGCGGGGATTTCGGGCCGGATCTTAGCGTGGTTGCGGAGCATAACGACCTGACGATTAGCCAGGTGGTCGAGCAGCACGCCAGCGCGGAATACATCGTCTACTTTCTTGGATTCCAGCCGGGCTTTGCCTATCTTGGCGGGCTTGCGCCAGAGTTGTATACCCCACGTCGCGCCGAGCCTCGCCTGCTGGTGCCTGCGGGTTCAGTTGGCATTGGCGGCGGCCAGACGGGGATTTATCCGCTGGCAACGCCCGGCGGCTGGCAGATTATCGGCCAGACGTCAGTGAAATTATTTAACCCGACATCTGAACCACCAACGCTGTTAGCGCCGGGCGATACCGTGCGCTTTGTTCCCCAGAAGGAGGGCGTGTGCTAAAAATTATTCGTGCCGGGATGCACACCACCGTGCAGGACAGCGGGCGTTTTGGCTATCGACAGCTCGGCGTCAGCCGCTGCGGCGCGCTGGATGGCCCCGCGCTGCGTATTGCTAATTTACTGGTTGGCAACGAACCGGGCAGCGCCGCGCTGGAAATCACCCTCGGCCAGTTTTCGGTGGAGTTCACCGAAGACGGCTGGTTTGCGTTAACCGGCGCGGGCTGCCACGCCGAGCTGGATGGCAAAGCCGTATGGACAGGCTGGCGTCTGCCGGTAAAAGCCGGGCAGCAGCTGCATCTGAAGTCCCCGGAGCGCGGCATGCGCAGCTATCTGGCGGTAGCCGGTGGGCTGGATGTGCCTTTGCTGATGGGCTCGGCAAGCACGGATTTGAAAGCGCAGGTGGGTGGGTTTGAGGGGCGTTTGCTGAAAGATGGCGATGTTATTCCCGCTCATCCGTCAAAGCGCCATTTTCGCGAGGCTCGCGGGATTAAACAGCTGCAGTGGGGCAACCGCATACGTGCGCTTCCGGGGCCGGAATACCATGAGTTCAGCCAGACGGCGCAGGACAGTTTCTGGCGTCTTCCCTGGCAGCTAAGCCCGCAGAGTAACCGCATGGGCTACCGCTTTATGGGGCAGAGGCTGGAGCGAAACACCGACCGGGAGCTGTTATCCCACGGGCTATTGCCGGGCGTGGTGCAGGTTCCCCACAACGGCCAGCCAATCGTGTTGCTCAACGATGCCCAGACCACCGGCGGCTACCCGCGCATTGCCTGCGTTATCGAGGCCGATATGTTCCACCTGGCGCAAATCCGCCTGGGCGAGCCGATCCATTTTGTGCAGTGCACGATTGAAGAGGCGCTGAAGGCGCGGCGCGACGGGCTACTCTATCTCGAGCAGCTGGCCTGGCGGCTTAACGACGGCGATTAGCTTATCAAGGAGACGGCATGCCGGAAGGCTCGGAAATAAGACGTGCGGCGGATGCGCTTGAGGCCGCCGTCCTCAACAAACCTCTTACCGACGTCTGGTTTGCTTTTCCCACGTTAAAAACGTTCGAGCAGCAGCTGATTGGCGAAAAAATCGAGCGTATCGACACGCGGGGTAAAGCGCTGTTAACACACTTTTCGAATGGTAAAACGCTTTATAGCCATAACCAGTTATATGGCGTATGGCGAGTCGTCAACGCGGATGAAACTCCGCAAACCACTCGCGTTCTGCGCGTTAAATTGCAGACGGCGGACAAGGCGATTTTGCTCTACAGCGCGTCGGAAATCCTCATGCTGGATGATGATGAGCTGGCAAAGCACCCGTTTTTACTGCGCGTGGGGCCGGACGTGCTGGATCTGACGCTGACGGTGGAGGAAGTTAAAGAGCGGCTGCTGTCGACGAGATTTCGCAGGCGGCAGTTCAGCGGCCTGCTGCTCGATCAGGCATTTCTTGCGGGGCTGGGAAACTACCTGCGCGTGGAAATACTCTGGCACGCCGGGCTGAGTGCGAGCCATCGGGCACAGGATTTAACCCCGGAGCAGCTGGAAAGGCTTGCCAAAGCGCTGCTGGAAATACCGCGTCTTTCGTACAACACGCGGGGCAGCGTGAATGAAAACAAGCATCACGGCTCGATTTTCAGCTTTAAGGTTTTTCATCGGGCAGGGGAGTTGTGCGAGCGTTGCGGCGGGGTGATAGACAGAACTATGCTCTCGTCCCGGCCTTTTTACTGGTGTCCGCACTGTCAGAAATAGCCATAAAAAAACGCGCCCTTGAGCGCGTTTTCATTATCAGCGAGACATTAGTTTTTCAAATCAGATTTGAAATCACGCTTGTCGTAGCCGGTGTAAAGCTGGCGAGGACGGGCAATTTTGATACCGTCGTCGTGCATTTCGTTCCAGTGTGCAATCCAGCCAACGGTACGTGCCATGGCGAAGATAACGGTAAACATAGAAGACGGAATGCCCATCGCTTTCAGGATGATGCCGGAGTAGAAGTCCACGTTCGGGTAGAGTTTCTTCTCGATGAAGTACGGGTCGTTCAGCGCAATGTGCTCAAGCTCCATCGCCACTTCCAGCAGGCTGTTATCTTTCAGATTCAGCTCTTTCAGCACTTCATGGCAGGTTTCACGCATTACGGTGGCACGCGGGTCGTAGTTTTTGTAGACGCGGTGACCAAAGCCCATCAGGCGGAAAGAGTCATTCTTGTCTTTCGCGCGGCGGATGAATTCCGGAATGTGTTCAACGCTGCTGATCTCTTCGAGCATTTTCAGCGCGGCTTCGTTAGCGCCACCGTGCGCAGGTCCCCACAGGGAGGCGATACCGGCAGCGATACAGGCGAACGGGTTAGCGCCGCTTGAGCCTGCGGTACGCACGGTAGAGGTGGAGGCGTTTTGCTCGTGGTCGGCGTGCAGGATCAGAATACGATCCATTGCGCGTTCCAGAATTGGGTTAACCACGTACTCTTCGCACGGCGTGGAGAACATCATATTCAGGAAGTTGCCGGCGTAGGAGAGGTCGTTACGCGGGTAAACAAACGGCTGACCGATAGAGTACTTGTAGCACATCGCTGCCATGGTCGGCATTTTTGACAGCAGGCGGAACGCGGCAATCTCGCGGTGGCGCGGGTTATTCACGTCCATTGAATCATGATAGAACGCCGCCAGCGCGCCGGTTACGCCGCACATTACCGCCATCGGGTGGGAGTCGCGACGGAAGCCGTGGAACAAACGGGTAATTTGTTCGTGGATCATGGTGTGGCGGGTAACGGTGGTTTTGAACTCTTCGTATTGTTCCTGGGTCGGCTTTTCGCCGTTCAGCAGGATGTAGCAGACTTCAAGATAGTTGGAGTGGGTTGCCAGCTGGTCGATCGGGAAACCACGATGGAGCAGGATGCCTTCATCACCGTCGATAAAGGTGATTTTAGATTCACATGATGCGGTGGAGGTAAAACCCGGGTCAAAAGTAAACACACCTTTAGAACCAAGACTACGGATATCAATTACATCCTGACCGAGCGTGCCCTGTAGCACATCCAGTTCGATAGCATCTTCACCGGTGCTGGTGAGGGTTGCTTTTTTGTCAGCCATTTACGGTCTCCTTAGCGCCTATTTTATAAGACTGCCGGGGGCCTGATTTGCATTCAAACTCACTGTGGTCGTTACCCGTTTTTTTAGTTGGCTCGCAGCTCTGTTTTAGAGGAGTACTACCAGGGTACAGAGCGATGGGCGCTTGCAGGTAACTTAGCCACGCAGGCGAAAAACAACAAATCAGGGTGTTAGCAGTCCGTATCAGTCAAACCTGTGTACCACTAATAACTGTCCTGAATACTGGGGTCAATACCGACACACTGTTACATAACTTATTCTCAGGTGAAAGGCTGACCCTATAACTTTTGCGAATTATACGGCTTTTCTGGCCTTGTTTGTAACAAGAATGTTTAACTTTTGTCAAATCAGATGATTAAATTTTAAAATAATGTTGTTATCGTGATACAGGTCACTGTTCCGAGCAAAACCCTTCAAACTATATGTAGGTTAATTGTAATGATTTTGTGAAGAGCCTATACTGCCGCCAGGTCTCCGGAATACCCTGCCACCGGGCGCCACCCAGCGTTGTAGCCAGCATTTTGGCATCTGGACGTAGCTGTTTTTGCATGACGCACAGTTATAGAAAGTTCGCGCTGTCTGACCCCGCCTGCAGACCCGGAGGAAGGAAACAATAAGAACAGCATGTGGGCGCTATTCATGATAAAAAATGCGAAAAAACAAAGACCTGTCAATCTGGATCTCTCAACGATCCGATTTCCCGTGACTGCAATCGCTTCCATCCTCCATCGTGCATCCGGCGTGATCACTTTTGTGGCTGTCGGCATCCTGCTTTGGTTACTCGGTCTGTCACTCTCCTCCCCGGAAGGCTTCCTCGTTGCGTCATCAATGATGAGCGGCTTCTTCGTTAAATTCATTATGTGGGGCATCCTGACCGCTCTCGCTTATCACGTTGTCGGCGGTATTCGCCACATGATGATGGACGTGGGCTATCTGGAAGAAACCTTCTTAGCGGGCAAACGATCCGCAATGATTTCCTTTGTAATAACTGTCGTGCTTTCAATTCTCGCAGGAGTCCTCGTATGGTAAGCAATGCCTCCGCATTAGGTCGCAATGGCGTGCATGACTTTTTGCTGGTTCGTGCCACCGCCATCGTTATCACCCTGTACATCATCTATATGATCGGGTTCTTCGCCGTGACCGGCGAGTTAACCTACGAGGTCTGGCGTGGTTTCTTCGCCTCCGCCTTCACCAAAGTCTTCACCCTGCTGACGCTGTTCTCTATTTTGATCCATGCCTGGATTGGCATGTGGCAGGTACTGACCGACTACGTTAAACCGGTAGCGATTCGTCTTGGGCTGCAACTGCTGATTGTTGTCGCGCTGCTGGTGTACGTCATTTATGGATTTGTTGTGGTGTGGGGTGTGTAATGAATTTACCAGTCAGAGAGTTTGATGCAGTTGTTATCGGTGCGGGCGGTGCAGGTATGCGCGCCGCGCTGCAAATTTCTCAGTCAGGCCAGACCTGTGCCTTACTGTCCAAAGTATTCCCGACCCGTTCCCATACCGTGTCTGCGCAGGGCGGTATCACCGTCGCGCTGGGTAACACCCATGAAGACAACTGGGAATGGCATATGTACGACACGGTAAAAGGCTCCGATTACATCGGTGACCAGGACGCCATTGAATATATGTGTAAAACCGGCCCGGAAGCGATTCTGGAACTGGAACATATGGGTCTGCCGTTTTCCCGTCTTGACGATGGCACTATTTATCAGCGTCCGTTTGGCGGCCAGTCGAAAAACTTCGGCGGCGAGCAGGCGGCACGTACAGCAGCAGCAGCGGACCGTACCGGTCACGCCCTGCTGCACACGCTTTATCAGCAGAACCTGAAAAATAAAACCACTATCTTCTCCGAGTGGTACGCGCTGGATCTGGTAAAGAATGATGATGGCGCAGTCGTTGGCTGTACCGCGTTGTGTATTGAAACCGGTGAGGTTGTCTACTTCAAAGCCAAAGCTACCGTGCTGGCGACCGGCGGCGCAGGCCGTATTTATCAGTCCACGACCAACGCCCACATTAATACCGGCGACGGTGTCGGCATGGCCCTGCGTGCAGGCGTGCCCGTGCAGGACATGGAGATGTGGCAGTTCCACCCAACCGGTATCGCCGGGGCGGGTGTTCTGGTTACCGAAGGCTGTCGTGGTGAAGGCGGCTATCTGCTGAACAAACACGGTGAGCGCTTCATGGAGCGTTATGCGCCGAACGCCAAAGACCTGGCGGGTCGTGACGTGGTGGCGCGTTCCATCATGATCGAAATCCGTGAAGGCCGCGGCTGCGAAGGCCCATGGGGTCCACACGCTAAACTTAAGCTGGATCACCTGGGTAAAGAAGTGCTGGAATCTCGCCTGCCGGGTATCCTGGAGCTGTCCCGCACCTTCGCACACGTCGACCCAATCAAAGAGCCAATCCCGGTTATCCCAACCTGCCACTATATGATGGGCGGTATTCCGACCAAAGTAACCGGACAGGCGCTGACCGTGAATGAGCAGGGCGAAGACGTTGTCATCCCTGGACTGTTTGCAGTGGGTGAGATCGCCTGCGTATCGGTACACGGTGCGAACCGCCTTGGCGGTAACTCGCTGCTGGACCTGGTGGTCTTTGGCCGCGCAGCTGGCCTGCATCTGCTGGAATGCATTGCCGAGCAGGGTGAACTGCGCGATGCAACGTCCGAGCAAATCGACGCCGCGCTGGAACGTCTGAACCGCTGGAACGGCAACCGTGACGGCGAAGATCCTGTACAAATTCGTAAAGCCCTGCAGGAATGCATGCAGCACAACTTCTCGGTCTTCCGTGAAGGTGACGCGATGGCCAAAGGGCTTGAGCAGCTGAAGCAGATCCGCGAGCGCCTGAAAAACGCCCGTCTGGACGATACCTCCAGCGAATTCAACACCCAGCGCGTCGAATGCCTGGAGCTGGATAACCTGATGGAAACCGCCTTTGCCACCGCCGTCTCCGCTAATTTCCGCACTGAAAGCCGGGGCGCCCATAGCCGCTTCGACTACCCGGACCGTGACGATGCAAACTGGCTGTGCCACAGCCTGTACCTGCCAGAGTCGGAAAGCATGACCCGCCGTGAGGTGAACATGCAGCCGAAACTGCGTCCGGCATTCCCACCAAAAGTGCGTACTTACTAATAGCGGAGCAAAGTGATGAAACTCGAATTCTCTATTTATCGCTACAACCCGGACGTTGACGATGCTCCGCGCATGCAGGAGTACACTCTGGAAGGGGAAGAAGGGCGCGACATGATGCTGCTCGACGCGCTTATTCAGCTGAAAGAAAAAGATCCAACGCTGGCGTTTCGCCGCTCGTGCCGTGAAGGGGTTTGTGGCTCCGACGGCGTGAACATGAACGGTAAAAACGGCCTGGCCTGTATTACCCCTATCTCCGCACTGGGCAACGGCAAGCAGAAGATTGTGATCCGTCCGCTGCCGGGTTTACCCGTCGTGCGCGATCTGGTGGTAGACATGGGGCAATTCTATGCCCAATATGAGAAGATTAAGCCTTACCTGTTGAATAATGGGCAAAATCCACCTGCTCGCGAGCATTTACAGTCGCCTGAGCAGCGTGAAAAACTGGATGGTCTGTACGAGTGCATTCTTTGCGCCTGCTGCTCAACGTCCTGCCCGTCGTTCTGGTGGAACCCGGATAAGTTTATCGGGCCTGCAGGTCTGCTGGCGGCATACCGCTTCCTGATTGACAGCCGCGATACCGAAACGGCAAACCGTCTGGACGGCATGAGCGACGCTTTCAGCGTATTCCGCTGCCATAGCATCATGAACTGCGTCAGTGTATGTCCTAAGGGGCTGAACCCGACGAAAGCCATCGGCCACATTAAGTCGATGCTGCTGCAAAGAAGCGCTTAGTCAGAAAAGCATTGGCGGATGGCGCGGGCTTATCCGCCCTACTTAAAAGGTAGGGTGGATAAACGAAGAGCCATCCACCACTCGGCTCCCGGGAAGGGAGCTATGCAGGAAATCTTTAAAAACTGCCCTACGTAACCTCGTACAGCGACAGTTTTTAAAGGTTCCTTCGCGGGCCAAATTTCCACGGCACTGGCCCGCTGAATGTGAACCCTGGAATGTGTACCAAACGTGTACGCTATAGTTATCCACGGCGAATAAGCAGATAAATGCTTAAGG
This sequence comes from Dryocola clanedunensis, assembly GCF_038405435.1. Lineage (GTDB taxonomy): Bacteria > Pseudomonadota > Gammaproteobacteria > Enterobacterales > Enterobacteriaceae > Dryocola > Dryocola clanedunensis_A. The sequence goes on from NZ_JBBYHZ010000003.1 coordinate 138,927, forward strand.
GATCACGATGCAGAACGGCGAAATGAAAGCCTGGCTGGATTCCTCTTACCTGGCGGGTGCGAACCAGTCCTGGATAGAGCAGCTCTATGAAGACTTCTTAACCGATCCTGACTCTGTTGATGCGCACTGGCGCTCAATGTTCCAGCAGTTACCTGGAACCGGAGCCAGACCGGATCAATTCCATTCCAAAACACGTGATTATTTTCGTCGTCTGGCGAAGGATGCCTCACGTTACTCCACCGCGATTACTGACCCTGACACCGACGTTAAGCAGGTTAAAGTCCTGCAGCTGATTAACGCCTGGCGTTTCCGTGGGCATCAGGCGGCAAATCTCGATCCGCTTGGCCTCTGGAAGCAGGATGCGGTTCCCGATCTTGACCCTGCGTTCCACAACCTGACGGAAGCAGACCTGCAGGAAACCTTCAACGTCGGTTCTTTTGCCAGCGGCAAAGAGACGATGAAGCTTGCGGATCTGATCGCAGCCCTGAAGCAAACCTACGGCGGCTCCATCGGTGCGGAATACATGCACATCACCAACACCGAAGAAAAGCGCTGGATCCAGCAGCGTATCGAATCGGTTGTCGGCCACTCCACCTTCAGCGTGGAAGAGAAAAAACGTTTCCTGAGCGAGCTGACCGCAGCGGAAGGTCTGGAGCGCTATCTCGGTGCGAAATTCCCGGGTGCGAAGCGCTTCTCGCTGGAAGGCGGCGACGCGCTGGTGCCAATGCTCAAAGAAATGATCCGCCATGCGGGCAAGAGCGGCACGCGCGAAGTTGTTCTGGGGATGGCACACCGTGGCCGTCTGAACGTGCTGATTAACGTGCTGGGCAAAAAACCGCAGGATCTGTTCGACGAGTTCGCGGGCAAACATAAAGAGCATCTCGGCACCGGCGACGTGAAGTACCACATGGGCTTCTCATCGGATGTCGAAACCGAAGGCGGACTGGTTCACCTGGCGCTGGCGTTTAACCCGTCTCACCTCGAAATCGTCAGCCCGGTGGTTATTGGTTCCGTGCGCGCGCGCCTGGATCGTCTGGAAAAACCAGGCATCAATCAGGTTCTGCCTATCACCATTCATGGTGACGCAGCGGTTGCGGGCCAGGGCGTCGTTCAGGAAACGCTGAACATGTCCAAGGCGCGTGGTTACGAAGTGGGCGGCACCGTTCGCATCGTTATCAACAACCAGATTGGCTTCACCACGTCTAACCCGCTGGACGCTCGTTCCACACCATACTGTACCGATATCGGTAAGATGGTGATGGCGCCGATCTTCCACGTTAATGCTGACGATCCGGAAGCGGTCGCGTTCGTGACCCGTCTGGCGCTGGACTTCCGTAACACCTTCAAACGCGACGTATTTATCGACCTGGTTTGCTACCGTCGCCATGGTCATAACGAAGCCGATGAGCCAAGCGCAACCCAGCCGGTGATGTACCAGAAAATTAAAAAGCACCCGACGCCGCGTAAAATCTACGCTGACCGTCTGGAGCAGGAAAAGCTGGCCACGCTGGAAGACGCCACCGAAATGGTGAACCTCTACCGTGACGCGCTGGACGCCGGTGAATGCGTGGTGAAAGAGTACCGTCCGATGAACATGCATTCGTTCACCTGGTCGCCGTACCTTAACCACGACTGGGACGAAAGCTACCCTAACAAGGTTGAGATGAAGCGCCTGCAGGAGCTGGCGAAACGCATCAGCTCCGCGCCTGAAACCGTCGAACTGCAGTCCCGCGTCGCGAAAATTTACAGCGATCGCCAGGATATGGCGAACGGCGATAAGAAATTTGACTGGGGCGCGGCAGAGAACCTGGCGTATGCCACGCTCGTTGACGAAGGCGTCTCCGTCCGTCTGTCCGGCGAAGATGCTGGTCGCGGCACGTTCTTCCACCGTCACGCTGTGATTCACAACCAGACTAATGGTTCGACCTACACGCCGCTGCAGCACGTTCACAACAGCCAGGGCGAGTTCAAAGTCTGGGACTCCGTGCTGTCTGAAGAAGCGGTACTGGCCTTTGAATACGGTTATGCCACAGCAGAGCCACGCACCCTGACTATCTGGGAAGCGCAGTTCGGCGACTTCGCCAACGGTGCGCAGGTTGTTATCGACCAGTTCATCAGCTCCGGCGAGCAGAAGTGGGGCCGTATGTGTGGCCTGGTGATGCTGCTGCCGCACGGCTACGAAGGGCAGGGGCCAGAGCACTCCTCGGCACGTCTGGAGCGTTATCTTCAGCTGTGCGCCGAGCAGAACATGCAGGTTTGCGTTCCTTCTACTCCGGCACAGGTTTACCACATGCTGCGTCGTCAGGCGCTGCGCGGTATGCGTCGTCCGCTGGTTGTCATGTCGCCTAAATCTCTGCTGCGCCACCCGCTGGCGGTCTCCACGCTGGATGAGCTGGCTAACGGCACTTTCCTGCCGGCAATTGGTGAAGTTGACGAGCTGGATCCGGCAGGCGTGAAGCGCGTGGTTCTGTGTTCCGGTAAGGTTTACTACGACCTGCTTGAGCAGCGCCGTAAGAAAGATCAGAAAGATGTCGCGATTGTGCGCATCGAGCAGCTCTATCCGTTCCCGCACCAGGCGGTGCAGGAAGCGTTGAAACCGTTCGCTCACGTGCATGATTTTGTCTGGTGCCAGGAAGAGCCGCTTAACCAGGGCGCATGGTACTGCAGCCAACACCACTTCCGCGAAGTGATTCCATTCGGATCTGCCCTGCGCTATGCAGGTCGTCCGGCCTCCGCCTCTCCGGCGGTAGGGTATATGTCCGTTCACCAGAAACAGCAGCAAGATCTGGTTAATGACGCGCTGAACGTCGATTAATTAAAGGATAAAAAATGAGTAGCGTAGATATTCTTGTTCCTGACCTGCCTGAGTCCGTTGCCGATGCGACCGTTGCAACCTGGCATAAAAAACCGGGTGATGCCGTGACCCGTGACGAAGTGCTGGTAGAAATCGAAACTGACAAAGTGGTACTGGAAGTACCGGCGTCGGCAGATGGTATTCTGGATGCGGTGCTGGAAGATGAAGGCACCACCGTAACTTCTCGCCAGATTCTGGGCCGCCTGCGCGAAGGCAACAGCTCCGGGAAAGAGACCTCTGCGAAAGCAGACGCTAAAGAGTCCACCCCGGCACAGCGCCAGCAGGCCTCTCTGGAAGAGCAAAACAATGACGCGCTCAGCCCGGCTATTCGCCGCCTGATTGCGGAGCACTCCCTTGACGCCAGCGCTATTAAAGGCAGCGGCGTAGGCGGTCGTATCACCCGTGAAGATGTGGATAAGCATCTGACCCAGGCGAAAGCGGCACAGCCAGCTCAGGCCAAAGCAGCGACAGAAACCAAAGCACCGGTTGCACCGCTGGCTGGCCGCAGCGAAAAACGCGTGCCGATGACTCGTCTGCGCAAGCGCGTTGCTGAACGCCTGCTGGAAGCGAAAAATTCCACCGCCATGCTCACTACCTTTAACGAAGTGAACATGCAGCCAATCATGGCGCTGCGTAAGCAGTACGGTGAGTCCTTCGAGAAGCGCCACGGCGTGCGCTTGGGCTTCATGTCCTTCTACATTAAAGCGGTTGTTGAGGCCCTGAAACGCTACCCGGAAGTGAACGCTTCCATCGATGGCGATGATGTGGTTTACCACAACTATTTCGATGTCAGCATCGCGGTATCCACGCCACGTGGTCTGGTTACCCCAGTACTGCGCGACGTTGATACTCTCGGCATGGCCGATATCGAAAAGCGCATTAAAGAACTGGCCGTGAAAGGCCGTGACGGCAAGCTGACCGTGGAAGATCTGACCGGCGGTAACTTCACTATTACCAACGGTGGCGTATTCGGATCCCTGATGTCTACCCCGATCATCAACCCACCGCAGAGCGCGATCCTCGGGATGCACGCCATCAAAGATCGTCCAATGGCGGTTAACGGCAAAGTAGAGATCCTGCCGATGATGTACCTGGCGCTCTCCTACGATCACCGTCTGATCGACGGGCGTGAGTCCGTGGGCTATCTGGTGGCAATTAAAGAGCTGCTGGAAGACCCAACTCGTCTGCTGCTGGACGTGTAGTTGTAAAGCATCACCTGCCCTGTAGGTCGGATAAGCGTAGCGCCATCCGGCATTAAACCGCACCGGCCTACAGGTTTGAAGATAACGATTACCCTGAAGGATGGATAGAACTCATGAACTTACACGAATATCAGGCGAAACAATTGTTTGCTCGGTATGGTTTACCGGCACCAGTCGGTTACGCCTGCACCACACCGCGTGAAGCCGAAGAAGCTGCCTCTAAAATTGGCGCAGGTCCGTGGGTGGTAAAATGTCAGGTTCATGCCGGTGGCCGTGGTAAAGCGGGCGGCGTGAAAGTGGTCAACAGCAAAGAAGACATTCGTGCTTTTGCTGAGCACTGGCTGGGCAAACGTCTGGTGACCTACCAGACAGACGCTAACGGCCAGCCGGTACACCAGATCCTGGTTGAAGCGGCGACCGACATTGATAAAGAGCTGTATCTGGGCGCGGTAGTAGACCGTAGCTCCCGTCGCGTAGTCTTCATGGCTTCCACCGAAGGCGGCGTGGAAATCGAGAAAGTCGCGGAAGAAACCCCGCACCTGATTCATAAAGTTGCCCTCGACCCGCTGGCTGGCCCAATGCCATACCAGGGACGCGAGCTGGCATTCAAACTGGGTCTGGAAGGCAAGCAGGTTCAGCAGTTCACCAAAATTTTCATGGGCCTGGCCACTATCTTCCTGGACCGTGACCTTGCGCTTATCGAAATCAACCCGCTGGTTATCACTAAGCAGGGCGATCTGATCTGCCTCGACGGCAAGCTGGGCGCTGATGGCAACGCACTGTTCCGCCAGCCAGAGCTGCGCGAAATGCGTGATCCAAGCCAGGAAGATGCTCGTGAGTCTCAGGCTGCACAGTGGGAGCTGAACTACGTTGCGCTTGATGGCAACATCGGCTGCATGGTTAACGGTGCGGGCCTGGCAATGGGCACCATGGACATCGTTAAGCTGCACGGCGGCGAACCGGCTAACTTCCTGGACGTTGGCGGCGGCGCAACCAAAGAGCGCGTGACCGAAGCATTCAAAATCATTCTGTCAGACGACAAAGTGAAAGCCGTTCTGGTTAACATTTTCGGCGGCATCGTGCGCTGCGACCTGATCGCAGACGGCATCATCGGTGCGGTTGCCGAAGTGGGCGTAAACGTTCCGGTCGTTGTTCGTCTGGAAGGGAACAACGCCGAACTGGGCGCGAAGAAACTGGCTGACAGCGGCCTGAATATTATTGCAGCGAAAAGTCTGACCGATGCAGCACAGCAGGTAGTTGCTGCCGTGGAGGGGAAATAATGTCCATTTTGATCGATAAAAACACCAAGGTAATTTGCCAGGGTTTCACCGGCAGCCAGGGGACCTTCCACTCCGAACAGGCAATTGCCTACGGTACGCAGATGGTTGGCGGCGTAACGCCCGGCAAAGGCGGCACCGAGCATCTGGGTCTGCCAGTCTTTAACACCGTGCGTGAAGCCGTAGACGCAACGGGTGCTACTGCCTCTGTTATCTACGTTCCAGCTCCGTTCTGTAAAGACTCCATTCTGGAAGCTATCGACGCAGGTATTAAGCTGATTATCACTATCACCGAAGGCATCCCGACGCTGGATATGCTGACCGTGAAGGTGAAGCTGGATGAAGCTGGCGTGCGCATGATCGGGCCAAACTGCCCGGGCGTTATCACCCCTGGCGAATGCAAAATCGGCATCATGCCGGGTCACATTCACCTTCCCGGTAAAGTGGGCATCGTTTCCCGCTCCGGTACGCTGACTTATGAAGCGGTCAAGCAGACTACAGATATCGGTCTGGGCCAGTCCACCTGCGTGGGCATCGGCGGTGACCCGATCCCTGGGTCTAACTTCATCGATATCCTGAAAATGTTCGAGGAAGATCCGAAAACTGAAGCCATCGTGATGATCGGTGAAATCGGCGGCAGCGCGGAAGAAGAAGCGGCAGCTTACATCAAAGAGCATGTGACCAAGCCTGTTGTGGGTTACATCGCGGGTGTTACCGCGCCGAAAGGCAAGCGTATGGGCCACGCGGGCGCCATCATCGCGGGCGGTAAAGGTACAGCGGACGAGAAGTTCGCCGCTCTGGAAGCCGCTGGCGTGAAAACTGTTCGCAGCCTTGCTGACATCGGCGATGCGCTGAAAGCGATTTTGCCGCAGTAAACCTAACTAATAATAAATGTTCGACATGGTTGGCCACCCTTTGGGTGGCCTTTTTTATGGCTAACGGCAGGGCCAGAGCAAACACAGCCGCATCTCTCTGTTTACCTCCCTTACAATGCCAAATTAGTAAGGTTTTTATGCGAAGAGAATAAATATTGCTGATGCTTAACCGCATCAAAAATAATGATTTGTTAATGCATGTAACCCATAAAGTGAATTATTTGTGAATTAATTGGCGTGTTAAGCGGAAGAAGGCGGTCATTCCGTGAGGTGATTAACACCGATGAACGACTTTGTGGCGAAAAGCGGAATGTAAACCATAGTTGAAGCGAATAGTTTTTAATTATACAAGGCTGGTTATGATTAACTTTAGCGCATGTTTAAAAACACCTTATTAACAATGCGTTTACCAATCTTTCTTAAAATAAACGCAATTAACAAAGTGAAATTAAATTGCGCCAGATCAATATCTAAGGCTGGCATCTATGGCTGGAAAAGGGGTAAATTGTCGCGGATCAAAGTAGCGGGATCACGACATTTTCGCTATAAATTGATCACTGTCGAGAAACGTAAAAAACCCTTAGCAAATACCTATTTATCGTAAGGGAATTGCAGGGTAATATATTTGCGGATTATTTTAGGCTTTTATTAACGTATTTGTAACCTTTCACCTTTTGTCGTCACATTTGAATGAAATGTGAGGGCAAAGCGTAGTCTGGAAGCGAATGTTTTTGTATTAGGGCATGCGTTGTGGGGAGCCAGGCGGCGAACCACGGTCGGAGTCTTCATGCGAAGAGCAAGGAGTCAAGATGTTTGATATTGTCGAGCTGTCGCGCTTACAGTTTGCCTTGACCGCGATGTACCACTTCCTGTTTGTGCCACTGACGCTGGGTATGGCGTTCCTGCTGGCCATCATGGAAACGGTTTACGTCCTGTCGGGTAAGCAAATTTATAAAGATATGACCAAGTTCTGGGGCAAGTTGTTTGGTATCAACTTTGCGCTGGGTGTTGCTACTGGTTTAACCATGGAGTTCCAGTTCGGGACTAACTGGTCTTACTATTCACATTACGTGGGTGACATTTTTGGTGCGCCTCTGGCTATTGAAGGCCTGATGGCGTTCATGCTTGAATCCACTTTTGTCGGCCTCTTCTTCTTCGGTTGGGATCGCCTGGGTAAAGTTCAGCACATGGCGGTGACCTGGCTGGTGGCGTTAGGCTCCAACCTTTCCGCACTGTGGATTCTGGTGGCGAATGGCTGGATGCAAAACCCTATTGCTTCCGACTTCAACTTCGAAACCATGCGCATGGAGATGGTCAGCTTCTCCGAACTGGTGCTTAACCCGGTCGCTCAGGTGAAATTCGTTCACACTGTGGCAGCAGGTTACTGTACTGGCGCAATGTTTATCCTCGGTATCAGCTCTTACTACCTGCTCAAGGGTCGCGACACCGCGTTTGCAAAACGCTCCTTCGCTATCGCTGCAAGCTTCGGTATGGCGGCTGTGCTGTCCGTTATCGTTCTGGGCGATGAGTCCGGCTACGAAATGGGTGACGTGCAGAAAACCAAACTGGCTGCCATTGAAGCCGAGTGGGAAACTCAACCGGCTCCAGCATCCTTTACGCTGTTCGGTATTCCTGACCAGGATAAGCAGGAAAACCACCTGTCCATCCAGATCCCTTACGCGCTGGGTATTATCGCGACACGTTCTGTTGATAAGCCGGTGACCGGTCTTAAAGACCTTCTGGTTCAGCATGAAGAACGTATCCGTAACGGTATGAAGGCGTACAGCCTGCTCGAGCAGCTGCGTTCCGGCTCTGCCGACCAGTCCGTTCGCGACGACTTCAACGCAATCAAGAAAGATCTCGGCTATGGCCTGCTGCTGAAACGCTATACCCCGAACGTCACCGACGCGACGGAAGAGCAGATTCAGCAAGCCACCAAAGACTCAATCCCACGCGTTGCGCCGCTGTACTTCGCGTTCCGTATCATGGTGGCATGCGGCATCCTGATGCTGTTTATTATCGGCGTCTCCTTCTGGACGGTGTGTCGTAACCGTATTGGCGAGAAGAAATGGCTGCTCCGCGCCGCGCTGTATGGCTTACCATTGCCATGGATTGCGGTTGAAACCGGCTGGTTCGTTGCCGAGTACGGTCGTCAGCCGTGGGCGATTGGTGAAGTGCTGCCGACCGCGGTGGCGAACTCGTCGCTGACGGCGGGCGATCTCATCTTCTCTATGTTGCTGATTTGCGGTCTGTATACGCTGTTCCTGGTGGCCGAACTGTTCCTGATGTTCAAGTTTGCTCGCCTTGGGCCGAGCAGCCTGAAAACAGGTCGCTATCACTATGAGCAGTCTACCGTGGCTTCTCAGCCGGCACGCTAAGACAGGAGTCGTCAAATGTTCGATTATGAAGTATTACGTTTTGTCTGGTGGCTGCTGATTGGCGTACTGCTGATCGGTTTTGCAGTGACCGATGGCTTCGACATGGGCGTCGGGATGCTCTCACGCATCATCGGCCGCACCGATGTCGAGCGCCGCATTATGGTTAACTCCATTGCCCCGCACTGGGATGGTAACCAGGTCTGGCTCATCACCGCTGGTGGCGCACTGTTCGCCGCCTGGCCAATGGTTTACGCCGCGGCGTTTTCTGGCTTCTATGTGGCGATGATTCTGGTGCTGGCTTCTTTGTTCTTCCGTCCGGTTGGTTTCGACTACCGCTCGAAGATCGAAGACGTGCGCTGGCGTGGCATGTGGGACTGGGGCATCTTCATCGGTAGCTTCGTGCCGCCGCTGGTCATTGGTGTGGCGTTCGGCAACCTGTTGCAGGGCGTGCCGTTCCACGTTGATGAGTATCTGCGCCTGTACTACACCGGTAATTTCTTCCAGCTGCTGAATCCGTTTGGTCTGCTGGCCGGTATCGTTAGCGTTACTATGATCCTGACCCAGGGTGCGACTTATCTGCAAATGCGTACGGTAGGTGAACTTCACCTGCGTTCACGCGCTGCAGCGCAAATCGCTGCGCTGGTGATGATGGTCTGCTTCGCGCTGGCGGGCGTCTGGGTGATGTACGGCATCGACGGTTACGTTGTGACCTCCGAGCTGAACCACCACGCCGCATCGAATCCGCTGACTAAAGAAGTCGCCCGTCAGGCTGGTGCCTGGATGGTGAACTTTAATAACATGCCGGTTCTGTGGCTCATCCCTGCGCTGGGCGTGGTTCTGCCTCTGCTGACAATACTGATGTCTCGCCTTGAGAAAGGGGCTATGGCATTCGTATTCTCATCGCTGACTCTGGCCTGTGTGATCCTGACTGCTGGTATCGCTATGTTCCCGTTCGTGATGCCTTCCAGCACCATGATGAACGCCAGCCTGACAATGTGGGATGCCACATCCAGCCAGCTGACGCTGAACGTGATGGCATATGCCGCCGCGGTGTTCGTACCGATCATTCTTATCTACACCACTTGGTGTTACTGGAAGATGTTCGGTCGAATCACCAAAGAGCATATCGAAAGCAACACCCACTCTCTGTACTAAGTAAGGAGCTGATTATGTGGTACTTTGCATGGATTCTGGGGACGCTTCTGGCCTGTGCTTTTGGCATTATTACCGCCCTTGCGCTTGAGCATGTGGAAGCAACTAAAGCCGGTAAAGAAGAACACTGATGGAAGCAATTATCGCAAAGCTTTACGCGATAATGGATAAGAGCCCTTTAAGGGCTCTTTCCTTGATCATGGCCCTGGCGCTTGCGGGCTGCATCTTCTGGGACCCCTCTCGCTTCGCGGCGAAGACCAGTGAGCTGGCAGTCTGGCACGGTTTTCTGCTGATGTGGGGCGTCTGTGCAGGCGTTATTCATGGCGTAGGTTTTAGCCCCCGCAAGACCCTCTGGCAGGGGCTTTTCTGCCCGTTAATTGCCCAACTTGTGCTGCTGGCAGGATTGCTCTTCTTCTTCGCCTGAAGCCCGCGCCAGGACAAGTTTGTTTACCCAATATTTATAGGCTTTAACAAGCCTATAAATATTTACCTATCGTTTAATACAACCCATTCCCAACCCCCATCCTCTTGCGTATAGTAGCAACGTTTAAAGCACTACCGGGATGTAAAGTGAGTACAACGCCGTTTCGATGGCCGGTTCGTGTCTACTATGAAGACACAGACGCCGGCGGTGTGGTTTACCACGCCAGCTATGTTGCTTTTTATGAAAGAGCTCGCACTGAGATGCTGCGCCAGCACCACTTTCACCAGCAGGATTTGCTGGCGGAGCGCATCGCCTTTGTCGTTCGCAGGATGACCGTTGATTATCTTGCGCCTGCCCGACTTGACGATTTACTCGAAATCCAAAGTGAAATTACATCGATGCGCGGCACCTCTTTGGTGTTTACGCAGCGAATAGTCAATGCCGAAGGTCGGGTACTCAATGAAGCTGAGGTCCTGGTCGTCTGTGTTGATCTTCTCTCAATGAAGCCTCGTGCGCTTCCCAAGTCTATTGTCGCGGAGTTCAAGCAGTGACTGACATGAATATCCTTGATTTGTTCCTGAAGGCTAGCCTTCTGGTCAAATTTATCATGTTGATTTTGATTGGTTTTTCCATTGCATCATGGGCAATCATCATTCAGCGTACGCGCATCCTCAATACCGCCACCCGCGAAGCGGAAGCGTTTGAAGATAAGTTCTGGTCGGGCATTGAATTGTCCCGTCTGTATCAGGAAAGCCAGGGGCGCCGCGACACCCTTGCCGGCTCTGAGCAGATTTTCTATTCAGGATTTAAAGAGTTTGCCCGCCTGCATCGTGCGAATACCCATGCCCCGGAAGCGGTGGTAGACGGGGCCGCGCGCGCAATGCGTATTTCAATGAGCCGTGAACTCGAAACGCTTGAAACACATATTCCATTCCTTGGCACCGTGGGTTCCATCAGTCCTTATATCGGCCTGTTTGGTACGGTCTGGGGGATCATGCACGCCTTTATCGCACTGGGTGCGGTGAAACAGGCGACGTTGCAGATGGTTGCACCGGGCATTGCAGAAGCACTGATCGCCACCGCGATTGGTCTGTTTGCCGCCATTCCAGCTGTTATGGCCTATAACCGCCTGAACCAGCGTGTGAACAAACTGGAATTGAATTACGACAACTTCATGGAAGAGTTCACGGCTATCCTGCACCGTCAGGCTTTTACCAGCAGCGATAAGCAGTAAGGGGTAAGTCATGGCCAGACGTGTACGTGGTCGTCGTGAACTAAAGTCAGAAATCAACATCGTACCTCTGCTGGACGTGTTGCTGGTGCTGCTGCTGATCTTCATGGCAACGGCACCCATCATCACCCAGAGCGTAGAGGTGGACCTGCCCGATGCGACTGATTCGCAGACGGTAAGCAGTAACGATGAGCCGCCGGTCATTATTGAAGTGTCCGGGGTAGGGCAGTACAGCGTGGTGGTTGAGAAAGACCGTATGGATCAGTTGCCGTCTGAACAGGTTGTTGCTGAAGCCCAGCGTCGCCTGCAGGCAAATCCAAAAACGGTCTTTTTGATCGGTGGTGCAAAAGATGTTCCGTATGAAGAGATCATCAAAGCATTGAACCTGCTGCACAGCGCGGGCGTGAAATCCGTCGGCCTGATGACGCAGCCAATCTGATCTACCTCGCGATAGCTATATTTGGGAACCGAGAGTGTCAAAGGCAACCACAGAAAACGATAAGCTCAAACGCGCGATAATCGTCTCAGTGATTCTGCATATCATCCTGATTGCGATCCTGATATGGAGCTCGTTTGACGAACACATTGACGCCAGTGCTGGTGGCGGTGGTGGTTCGGCTATTGACGCTGTCATGGTCGACCCTGGCGCCGTAGTGCAGCAATACAACCGCCAGCAGCAGCAGCAGGCGAGCAGTAAACGTGCGGCAGAGCAGCGCGAAAAGCAGGCCCAGCAGCAGGCAGAAGAGCTGCAGGAGAAACAGGCTGCTGAACAGCAGCGTCTGAAAGCCCTGGAGAAAGAACGCCTGGATGCGCAGGAGCAAGCGAAGCAGCAGGCCGACCAGCAGAAACAGGCTCAGGAAGCAGCAAAAGAAGCTCAGGAGCAGCAGAAGCAGGCGGAAGCCGCAGCGGCGAAAGCCAAAGCAGATGCTAAAGCCCAGGCTGATGCTCAGGCTAAAGCTGCCGCAGATGCTCAGAAAAAAGCTGCGGAAGAGGCTGCAAAAAAAGCCGCTGCCGCAGAGAAAAAAGTAGCCGCCGCCGAAGCTGCCGCTGCGGCCAAAAAGGCCCAGCAGGAAGCCGAGAAGAAAGCGGCTGCTGAAGCCGCGAAAAAAGAGGCCGCTGCCGAAAAAGCAGCCGCCGACAAAGCTGCATCGGAAAAAGCAGCTGCGGACAAGGCTGCCGCTGCAAAAGCAGCCGCAGATAAAAAAGCGGCTGCTGACGCGAAGAAAAAAGCTGCAGCAGAGAAAGCCGCTGCCGATAAAGCAGCTACTGAGGGCGTAGACGATCTGTTTGGTGACCTCAGTTCGGGTAAGAATGCACCGAAAACCGGTGGTGGGGCGAAAGGTAATGCCGCAGCCGCTGCCGGAAAAGGGAATACTAAGAATAATGGCGCATCTGGTGCCGAGATCAGTGGTTATGCAGGTCAGATAAAAGCGGCGATCGAAAGTAAGTTTTATAATGATCCTTCGTTTGCCGGTAAGACCTGTTCATTACGAGTCAAACTGGCTCCTGATGGTTTACTGCTGGATATCAAATCAGAGGGGGGCGATCCGGCCCTTTGTCAGGCGGCAATAGCAGCCGCGCGACTGGCAAAGATACCGAAGCCACCGAGCCAGGACGTGTATGAAGTATTCAAAAACGCGCCGATTGACTTCAAACCTTAATAGCCTTCCCCGAAGCGGGCAGAAATGATGAAGTGCTATATAAAGGGGTTATGATAGTTTTGTGTATTTGGGTTTGTTAAAATTCTGCTAAATTATCGTGGGCTTTGGGTCCGGATAAGGGAGATATGATGAAGCAGGCATTTCGAGTAGCATTAAGTTTCTTGATGCTGTGGGCAGCCGTGCTGCACGCAGAAGTTCGTATTGAGATCACACAAGGTGTGGACTCAGCACGTCCTATTGGTGTTGCACCGTTCAAATGGGCAGGCCCAGGTGCGGCGCCTGAAGACGTTGGCGGCATTGTTGCCGCTGACTTACGCAACAGCGGTAAGTTCAATCCGCTGGATCGCTCCCGTCTCCCGCAGCAGCCTGGTTCCGCTCAGGAAGTGCAGCCGGCAGCCTGGACCGCTCTGGGGATTGATGCCGTCGTTGTCGGCCAGGTTACGCCAAACGGTGACGGTAGTTATACCGTGGCTTACCAGTTGGTAGATACCTCTGGCGCGCCGGGTACGGTTCTGGCTCAGAACTCTTACAAGGTTAACAAGCAGTGGCTGCGCTACGCCGGTCATACCGCCAGTGATGAAGTGTTTGAAAAACTGACCGGTATCAAAGGCGCGTTCCGCACTCGTATCGCTTACGTGGTGCAGACCAACGGCGGTCAGTTCCCTTACGAACTGCGTGTGTCTGATTACGATGGCTATAACCAGTTTGTGGTTCACCGTTCTCCGCAGCCGCTGATGTCTCCTTCCTGGTCTCCAGACGGCAGCAAGCTGGCTTACGTAACGTTTGAAAGCGGTCGCTCGGCGCTGGTCATTCAGACGCTGGCGAATGGTGCCGTGCGCCAGGTGGCTTCGTTCCCTCGCCACAACGGTGCACCGTCGTTCTCTCCGGACGGGACTAAACTGGCCTTCGCGCTGTCCAAAACCGGTAGTCTGAACTTGTACGTGATGGATATTGGCTCCGGCCAGATTCGTCAGGTTACTGATGGACGCAGCAACAACACGGAACCTACCTGGTTCCCGGATAGCCAGAACCTGGCCTATACCTCCGATCAGGCTGGACGTCCGCAGATTTACAAAATTAATATCAACGGCGGTGCCCCGCAGCGTCTGTCCTGGGAAGGTGGCCAGAACCAGAATGCTGATGTAAGTACCGACGGGAAGTTTATGGTAATGGTGAGCTCCGCAAGCGGGCAGCAGCACATTGCCAAACAGGATCTGGTAGCGGGTGGCGTACAAACTTTATCGTCAACGTTCCTGGATGAAACGCCAAGTCTGGCACCTAACGGCACTATGGTAATCTACAGCTCTTCTCAGGGGATGGGATCCGTGCTGAATCTGGTCTCAACAGATGGGCGTTTCAAAGCGCGTCTTCCGGCAACTGATGGTCAGGTGAAATCACCTGCCTGGTCGCCGTATCTGTGATAATAAAATCTAAAGGATCAAAGAAATGCAACTGAACAAAGTGCTGAAAGGGCTGATGATTGCTCTGCCTGTTATGGCTGTCGCGGCATGTTCTTCTAACAAGAACGCGAGCAACGAGAGCGGTGAAGGCATGCTGGGTGCCGGCACTGGTATGGACGCTAACGGTCAAGGCGGTAACATGTCTTCCGAAGAGCAGGCACGTCTGCAAATGCAACAGCTGCAGCAGAACAACATCGTTTACTTCGGTCTGGACAAGTACGATGTGAGCTCTGAATTCGCTGCAATGCTGGATGCACACGCTAACTTCCTGCGTAGCAACCCATCTTACAAAGTGACCGTAGAAGGTCATGCGGACGAACGTGGTACCCCGGAATACAACATCTCCCTGGGCGAGCGTCGTGCTACTGCCGTTAAGATGTACCTGCAGGGTAAAGGCGTTTCTGCAGACCAGATCTCCATCGTTTCTTACGGTAAAGAAAAACCTGCAGTACTGGGCCATGACGAAGCGGCATATGCCAAAAACCGTCGTGCCGTACTGGTTTACTAAGAGAATTGCATGAGCAGTAACTTCAGACATCACTTGTTGAGTCTGTCGTTACTGGTTGGCATAGCGGCCCCCTGGGCCGCTTTTGCTCAGGCGCCAATCAGTAGTGTCGGCTCAGGCTCGGTCGAAGACCGTGTCACTCAACTCGAGCGTATTTCTAACGCTCACAGTCAGCTTTTAACCCAACTCCAGCAACAGCTCTCCGATAATCAACGTGATATTGATTCCCTGCGCGGTCAGATTCAGGAAAACCAGTATCAGCTGAACCAGGTGGTAGAGCGACAGAAGCAGATTCTGCTGCAGATAGATGGCCTCAGCAACGGCGGTGCCGCTGCGGGTCAGGCTAGCGGCGGCGAGCAAGGTGCTGCTCCGGCAACGCCTGATGCGGGTGTGTCCACTGGCGCCCCTGCTGCGGCAGCTCCTGTGCAGGGGGGCGATGCAAACAGCGACTACAATGCTGCTATCGCCCTCGTGCAGGATAAATCCCGCCAGGATGACGCCCTTGTTGCTTTCCAGAACTTTGTGAAAAAGTATCCGGATTCAACCTACCAGCCTAATGCGAATTACTGGCTGGGGCAGTTGAACTACAACAAAGGGAAAAAGGATGATGCGGCCTATTATTTTGCCTTTGTGGTAAAAAATTATCCGAAATCGCCTAAAGCCCCGGACGCAATGTATAAGGTCGGTCTGATCATGCAGGACAAAGGCGACACCGCGAAAGCGAAAGCCGTGTACCAGCAGGTGATCAAACAGTTCCCAAACACCGATGGCGCGAAGCAGGCGCAAAAGCGTCTGAATGCCATGTAATGCTTGCGGCCTGACCAGATATCGTTGTTTTTCTGGTCTTGCCGCGCAATTACTAAGCAGTTGAGAAAAATGTTCAAAATTGTTGTTGCGTCAAAATCTTAAATCAGTAATATATGCCGCCGTTGCCGGGGGATAAGAAACAAACCGGAAATGACACGAAAATGGGTCGTTAGCTCAGTTGGTAGAGCAGTTGACTTTTAATCAATTGGTCGCAGGTTCGAATCCTGCACGACCCACCATTTTCGAATTGAAATACGATTAGTGAATCGTGAAGGGTTTGGACCTGCAGCAGGTTCGAGTGGAGCGAAGCAACACAGCGTTGCGCAGCAACGACCCGAAGGGTGAGGCCAGAGGCCGAATCATACTGCACGACCTACCGTTTTCGATGTCGTAGTAAGCAGTAACCGCATAGCGGGGCGTTAGCTCAGTTGGTAGAGCAGTTGACTTTTAATCAATTGGTCGCAGGTTCGAATCCTGCACGCCCCACCATCTTTTAGATGGATTGCATAAAGTGAAGCGTGAAGGCTTAACAAAACTTCAAAAAGCAGTAACCGCATAGCGGGGGCGTTAGCTCAGTTGGTAGAGCAGTTGACTTTTAATCAATTGGTCGCAGGTTCGAATCCTGCACGCCCCACCATC
>NZ_JBBYHZ010000003.1:155488-603844 GCF_038405435.1 Dryocola clanedunensis
ATCATTTAGATGGATTGCATAAAGTGAAGCGTGAAGGGTTTGAACCTGCAGCAGGTTCGAGTGGAGCGAAGCGACACAGCGTTGCGCAGCAACGACCCGAAGGGTGAGGCCAAAGGCCGAATTATCCTGCACGCCCCACCATCATTTAGATGGAATGCATATGTGAAGGGTTTGAACCTGCAGCAGGTTCGAGTGGAGCGAAGCGACACAGCGTTGCGTAGCAACAACCCGAAGGATGAGGCCAAAGAACGAATCATCCAGCACGACCCACCAAATTCAGATAAAGGCGCCTTACAGGCGCCTTTGTTGTTTTTCCCCTTTAAATTCCCCACGACAAATCCCTCATAATTGGCTATCTTGTTTAGCATATAAAACAATCTTCGCCGAAAATGGCTTGCGGAAGCCCGGATTGCGTAGATTTTGTTAAGCCCGCAAAACGAGAATGCATAATGAGCGTGATGTTCGATCCCCAGGCAGCCATTTATCCTTTTCCCCCGAAGCCGATGCCCCTGAGCGTTGACGATAAGCAGTTCTATCGTGAAAAGATTAAGCGCCTGCTTAAAGAGCGCAATGCGGTGATGGTTGCTCATTACTACACGGATCCTGAAATCCAGTCTCTGGCCGAAGAAACCGGCGGCTGTATATCCGATTCGCTGGAGATGGCGCGCTTCGGGGCAAATCATCCCGCCACGACGCTTCTTGTCGCGGGCGTACGCTTTATGGGTGAGACCGCGAAAATCCTCAGCCCGGAAAAAACCATTCTGATGCCGACGCTTAACGCCGAGTGCTCGCTCGATCTTGGCTGCCCGATTGAAGAGTTCAGCGCCTTCTGCGACCAGCACCCGGACCGCACCGTGGTGGTCTATGCTAATACTTCGGCTGCGGTTAAGGCCCGTGCGGACTGGGTGGTAACCTCAAGCATTGCCGTTGAGCTGATTGAACATCTGGACAGCCTGGGCGAAAAAATTATCTGGGCGCCGGATCGCCATCTTGGCAACTACGTGCAAAAACAGACCGGGGCAGACGTCCTGTGCTGGCAGGGCGCGTGCATCGTACATGACGAGTTTAAAACGCAGGCGCTGGGGCGCATGAAAGCCCTCTATCCTGATGCAGCCGTGCTGGTGCACCCGGAATCACCGCAGGCGATAGTCGATATGGCGGACGCGGTGGGGTCTACCAGCCAGCTGATTGCGGCGGCGCAGACCTTGCCTAACCGGCAGCTGATAGTGGCGACCGACCGTGGGATTTTCTATAAAATGCAGCAGGCGTGCCCGGATAAAGAGTTACTGGAAGCACCGACGGCGGGCGAAGGCGCAACGTGCCGCACCTGTGCTCATTGTCCGTGGATGGCAATGAACGGCCTTAAAGCCATCGCTGAGGGGCTGGAGCAGGGCGGAGCGGCTCACGAGATTCATGTGGACGCCGCGTTGCGTGAGGGGGCTCTGGTGCCGCTTAACCGGATGCTCGACTTTGCTGCCGAATTAAGACGTTCGATTAAAGGCAACGCGTAAGGACATTACGCTCAGGGGAAAATATGGATTTTTTTAGCACGCAAAACATTCTGGTCCACATTCCGATTGGGGCCGGAGGTTACGATTTATCATGGATTGAGGCGATAGGCACGCTGGCAGGGCTGTTGTGCATCTGGCTGGCCAGCCTCGAGAAAATCAGCAACTACGCGTTTGGCCTGGTCAACGTCACGCTGTTTGCCATTATCTTCTTCCAGATACAGCTCTACGCCAGCCTGCTTCTGCAGCTGTTCTTCTTTGCGGCAAATATTTATGGCTGGTACGCCTGGTCCAGGCAGACCAACGATAACGAAACGGCCCTGCGCATACGCTGGCTCCCTTTGCCGAAGGCCATCGCATGGCTGGCGGTCTGCGTGGGTGCTATTGGCCTGATGACGGTATTCATCGATCCGGTTTTCGCTTTCCTGACCCGCATCGCCGTAAACGTCATGAACGCGCTTGGCATCAGCGTCACAATGCCGGAACTGCAGCCGGATGCCTTCCCGTTCTGGGACTCCTGCATGATGGTACTGTCCATTGTGGCGATGATCCTGATGACGCGGAAGTACGTTGAGAACTGGATCCTGTGGGTGGTAATTAACGTAATAAGCGTGGTGATCTTTGCAAAGCAGGGTGTTTACGCCATGTCGCTGGAGTACCTGTTGCTGACGTTTATCGCTCTGAATGGCAGCCGGATGTGGATCAAAAGCGCACGAGAAAGAGGTTCCCGGGCGCTTTCCTGATCAGTGATGATGATGAGCATGGCCGCTGTGGCCGTGCTCATTCAAATCGCAGTTCGGCCCTTCGCAGGGCTGATATTCCATCTGCACCGTGGCATGTTCAATCTGGTATTCATGTGCCAGGAAATGGTGTATGCGACCCAGAAGCCCGTCATGGTCGTGCGGGGGAATCACCTGGACGTGCAGCGTCATCAGCGGTTTTTCACCCACCAGCCAGACGTGAACATGATGCACATTGCGCACTTCCGGAATACTCCGCGAGAGTTTTCTCTTCAGGGCTTCAATATCGATAGCCCCCGGCGCGCCTTCAAGCAGTTCGTTCACGCTCTCTTTCAACAGGCTCCAGGCGCTGCGTAAGACTAAGCAGGAAACCAGTACGGAAAGAATAGGATCGATGGGCGTCCAGCCGGTCCACAGAATCACCAGGGCGGCAATTATCGCCCCTACGGAACCCAGTAAATCCCCCATCACATGCAGTGCGGCAGCGCGAACGTTCAGGTTTTTCTCTTCACTCCCCCGATGCAGGATCCAGAAAGATGCAATATTTGCCGCAAGCCCGGCAAACGCCACGATTAGCATCATGCCGCCCGCGACCGGCTGGGGCTGATAGAAGCGCTGTATCGCCTCCCAGACTATTAAGATAGTAATGACCACCAGCGCAATGGCGTTCACAAAGGCAGCGAGCGTGGTCAGGCGGAGCCAGCCAAAAGTGTGGCGTGCATTAGGCGGGCGGCGAGCAAACTGAACGGCGACAAGCGCAACCAGCAAAGCTGCGGCATCGGTGAGCATATGCCCGGCGTCGGCCAGCAGCGCCAGGGAGCCGGAAACTAACCCACCAATAACTTCGGCGACCATAAAAAGCGCGGTGATCGCGAATGCGCAGAACAGGCGTCTGGCGTTAGAATCCTGAGGAGTATGTGAGTGTGAGTGAGCCATGTCTTTCCGCAAGCAGAGTTAGCAATGCGGTAATTATAACCCTGTCTCGTTCAACCTCTTGAATATAATCTCATAAAAAAGGAGAGCCTCAGCTCTCCCGTTGATTATTGATACAGCCAGGTTACTGGGTGGTACCGTCAGTTTTGGTATCCACGTTGTTCCCGCTGCCGGTTTCAACTTTTTTGTTCATATCCGGACAGCGACCATCTTTACACATGGTGTTTTTATGGATGTCCTCTTTCGACATATTGTCGCCGGACGTCGCGCCGCTGTTGTCAGGGTGCAGCATGCTGCCGGAATTATTCACGTCATTACCATCCACCCCTTTGGGGGCGACGTTCTGATGCGCATCCGGGGCAACCTGACCGGCCTCCGCGCTTGAGTTAGCCTGGCCGTTGTTGTTACTTGCAGACCCAGAGTCAGCAGCCAGAGCTGCGCCGCTTGCGACAGAGAGAGTTGCTGTTAAGAAAAGAGTGGCTAATTTATTCATCTTTGTGCTCCTGTTCTGGTCGTTATTTTGCTGGATAACTTCTTCCAACAGTGCAAAAACTATGCTGATTTTATCCGTTAAGGCAGAAATTAATATCGATAACGAATGTGTGATCAGAATACAATTTTGAGAAACTAACTATTTTCAGCGTTAACATTAAAAATTGTAGCCTCGATCTCGCTTTTAGCCATGTTTTGCCGCTTAAAGCGACGATTCCAGGAATAATCCGCCGGAAGTGTAAAAGCCCGTTTACACTTCCGGCATGACGAGATAGATTGAAGGCATTGCTAATCAAATAAATTGTCTAATCTCGCGGAATTATCATGAATTATCAGAACGACGACTTACGAATCAAAGAAATCAACGAGCTCCTGCCACCCGTAGCGCTGTTAGAAAAATTCCCGGCTACCGAAAAAGCAGCCCAGACCGTTTCCCACGCGCGCAGCGCAATCCATAAAATCCTTAAGGGCAACGACGACCGCCTGCTGGTTGTGATTGGCCCTTGCTCGATTCACGACATTAAAGCAGCAAAAGAGTATGGCGCCCGGCTGCTGACGCTGCGTGACGAGCTTAAGGGTGAGCTGGAAGTGGTGATGCGCGTCTATTTCGAAAAGCCGCGTACGACCGTGGGCTGGAAAGGGCTGATTAACGATCCGCACATGGACAGCAGCTATCAGATTAACGAAGGCCTGCGCATTGCCCGTAAGCTGCTGCTGGATATCAACGACTCTGGCCTTCCGGCGGCAGGTGAGTTCCTGGATATGATCACGCCGCAGTACCTTGCGGACTTGATGAGCTGGGGCGCCATCGGCGCACGTACCACGGAATCGCAGGTTCACCGCGAACTGGCGTCAGGCCTGTCCTGCCCGGTCGGTTTTAAAAACGGCACCGACGGCACCATGAAGGTAGCTATCGACGCTATTAACGCCGCGGGCGCGCCGCACTGCTTCCTGTCCGTAACCAAATGGGGCCATTCCGCTATCGTTAACACCAGCGGCAACGGCGACTGCCATATCATTTTGCGCGGTGGCAAAGAGCCAAACTACAGCGCTGCGCACGTTGCTCAGGTTAAGCAGGATTTAGCCAAAGCGGGTCTGCCAGCTCAGGTGATGATTGATTTCAGCCACGCCAACAGCAGCAAGCAGTTTAAAAAGCAGATGGAAGTGGGCGAGGACGTTTGCCAGCAGATTGCCGGTGGCGATAAGGCCATCACCGGCGTGATGATTGAGAGCCATCTGGTGGAAGGGAATCAGAATCTGGAGAGCGGCGAGCCGCTGGTCTACGGCAAAAGCGTTACCGATGCCTGCATCGGCTGGGAAGATACGGAAGTTATTCTGCGTCAGCTGGCTGCGGCGGTAAAAGCCCGTCGCGGTTAAGAAGGTCAGCGGCAACAAAAAAGGCGTGGATTGCTCCACGCCTTTTTCACATCTGGCGAATTACTTCGCTTTACCCTGGTTCGCCACGGCCGCGGCTTTTGCTGCGATTTCGTCAGCGTTGCCCAGGTAGTAGCGTTTCAGCGGCTTGAAGTTTTCGTCGAATTCATACACCAGCGGCACGCCGGTTGGGATATTCAGCTCAAGAATTTCTTCTTCGCTCAGGTTATCCAGGAATTTAACCAGCGCGCGCAGGGAGTTACCGTGCGCGGCAACGATGACGCGTTCGCCGCTCTTCATGCGTGGCAGAATGGTTTCGTTCCAGTAAGGGATAACGCGATCGATAGTCAGCGCCAGGCTTTCGGTAGTTGGCAGCTCTTTATCGGTCAGGTTTGCATAACGCGGGTCATGGCCCGGGAAACGCTCGTCGTCACGGGTCAGCTCTGGCGGAGTCACGGCAAAGCCACGACGCCATTGTTTAACCTGCTCGTCACCGTATTTTTCAGCGGTTTCTGCTTTGTTCAGACCCTGCAGCGCGCCGTAGTGACGTTCGTTCAGCTTCCAGGATTTCTCAACCGGCAGCCAGGCCTGGTCCAGTTCGTCAAGGACGTTCCACAGCGTGTGGATGGCACGTTTCAGCACGGAGGTATAAGCAAAATCGAAGGAGTAGCCTTCGTCTTTCAGCAGCTTGCCCGCCGCTTTCGCTTCAGTTTTACCTTTCTCAGACAGATCAACGTCATACCAACCTGTGAAGCGGTTTTCGTTGTTCCACTGGCTTTCGCCGTGGCGAACCAGTACCAGCTTAGTAACAGCCATAGTTAACTCCTTAATAGCCTGCGATTAATGATAACGATTATCATTATATTGCCGTCGGACGACCAGCGGCAATCTAAACGTTTAACATAGCGAAAAAGAACGTTAAGTGTAAGGCAGATGTGATGCGGTCGTTATTTTTTATGTTTTTTTGACGAGATATTCAGCAGCCGACGCTGAAAAAGCCCTCTCCGCAGAGAGGGCGAGGGGATCAGGCGGGAATAAACTGATATTCAGTCACGCTCAGGTATTCATCACCCGGCTGTAGCCAGCAGTCGGGCTGCGGCCATTCTGCGTGATTTGGGCTGTCCGGCAGAAATTCGCTTTCCAGCGCCAGGCCCTGGTAAGCCCTGTAGTCACCCTGCTCGCGAGCCGGGGTGCCGTCCAGATAATTCCCGCTATAAAACTGCAGCGCCGGAGCGGAGGTATAGACGGTCATCTGAAGCTGATTATCGCTCGACCAGACGTGGGCGGCAGGCTGGCTGACATCGCCTTTTGCCCGCAGCAGAAACGCATGATCGTAACCCTTAACCAGCGCCTGATCGTTATCGGCCAGGAAATCATCCGCGATGGTTTTCGGAGTGCGGAAATCAAAGCTGTTGCCCTCTACGCTCTTCAGGCCGGCCTGTGGAATACCGTTCTCATCCACCGGCAGATAGCTGTCGGCAAACAGCTGAAGGCGATGCTGACGAACATCGTTCTGTGAACCATCGAGGTTGAAGTAAGCGTGATTGGTGAGGTTCACCGGGCATGGCTTATCAACCTTAGCGCGGAACTCAATGGCGATTCGGTTATCTTCCGTCAGTGAATAACGGGCCGTGGCGCGAAACTCGCCCGGGAAGCCCTGGTCGCCATCTTGTGAATCCAGCGTATAAAGAACTTCCTGCTCGTTCTGGCGCACGATGCGCCAGCGGCGCGTGTCAAAGCCATCCGGCCCGCCGTGCAGCTGATGCTCACCCTGATTTGGGGTAAGGGCGATCGTTTTCCCGTCGTGAACCAGCGTGCTGTTGGCGATACGGTTCGCGTAGCGGCCCACCGTCGCCCCGAGATAGGCTGTCTGATTGAGGTAGTCTTCCGGCGTTTCACAGCCGAGCAGCGTTTCGCGTACGGTGCCGTCCTTCATCGGGACGCGACACGAAAGAAGCGTTGCGCCCCAGTCCATCATGGTCACCACCATCCCCGAGCCGTTGCGCAGGGTGGAGATGCGGAACGGCAGCCCGTCCGGCGCGAGCTGAGGTGTCTCTTTTAGCATTGTCCTGCTCCCTCCGATGCTTTGCAGACGTAAAAGGTCTCTTTGATCCCGGTTTTCGCTTCGTACTGGTCTGCAACGGCCTTTTGAACCGCGGGCACCAGCACTTCGGGAATAAGCGCCACGATGCAGCCGCCAAAACCACCACCGGTCATGCGTACTCCGCCTTTGTCGCCAATCGTCTCTTTGACGATCTCCACCAGCGTATCGATTTGCGGAACGGTGATTTCGAAGTCATCACGCATTGACGCGTGGGATTCCGCCATCAGCTGGCCCATACGCAGCAGATCGCCTTTAGCCAGCGCGTCAGCGGCTTCCACGGTGCGGATGTTTTCCGTCAGCACGTGGCGCACGCGTTTCGCGACCACCGGATCCAGTTCGTGAGCAACCTCATTGAATTTAGCCAGCTCAACGTCACGCAGCGCTTTCTGAGAAAAGAAGCGGGCGCCGGTCTCACACTGCTGGCGACGAGTGTTGTACTCGCTGCCCACCAGCGTACGTTTGAAGTTACTGTTGATGATCACCACCGCCACACCTTTCGGCATAGACACGGCTTTAGTTCCAAGCGAACGGCAGTCGATCAGTAGAGCGTGATCTTTCTTGCCCAGCGAGGAGATCAGCTGGTCCATGATGCCGCAGTTGCAGCCAACAAACTGGTTTTCTGCTTCCTGGCCGTTAAGCGCCAGCTGCGCGCCGTCCAGCGGCAGGTGATAAAGCTGCTGGAAGACCTTGCCGACGGCCACTTCCAGGGACGCCGATGAGCTAAGGCCCGCACCCTGCGGCACGTTACCGCTGATCACCAGATCGGCACCGCCAAAGTTTTTATCGCGCTTTTGCAGGTGCTTCACCACGCCACGCACGTAGTTCGACCACTGCTGGGTATCGTGGCTGAGAATGGGCTTATCGAGGGAAAATTCGTCGCTCTGGTTATCGTAGTCCGCGGCGATCACGCGCACGATGCGGTCGTCACGCTTGCCGCAGCTGATCACCGTCTGGTAATCAATGGCGCAGGGCAGTACGAAGCCGTCATTGTAGTCGGTATGCTCGCCAATCAGATTCACGCGGCCCGGTGCCTGGATAGTCAACGGGGCAGGGTAGCCAAAAGTATCGGCGAAGATCTGCTGGGTTTTATCTTTCAGACTCATGTTTATTCTCCTGACTGGCGAAAGTGAACGTCGGACACGGCACGCAAGCGTTCTGCGGCTTGCTCTGCGGTTAGATCGCGCTGGGTCTCGGCAAGCATTTCGTAGCCGACCATAAATTTACGCACCGTCGCGCTGCGCAGCAGCGGCGGATAGAAATGGGCGTGCAGCTGCCAGTGACCGTTTTCCTCGCCGTTGAACGGCGCGCCGTGCCAGCCCATTGAATACGGGAAGGAGGTCTGGAAAAGGTTGTCATAGCGGCTGGTCAGCTTTTTCAGCGCCAGCGCCAGGTCGGCACTTTGCCCGGCGCTCAAATCGGTTATGCGCAAAACGTGGGCCTTCGGCAGCAGCAGCGTTTCAAACGGCCAGGCTGCCCAGTAGGGCACCACGGCAAGCCAGTGCTCGGTTTCCACCACGGTGCGGCTGCCGTCTTTCATCTCGCGCTGAACGTAGTCCACCAGCATCGGCGATTTCTGTTCCGCAAAATAGTCGCGCTGAAGCACATCTTCACGAGCCACTTCGTTCGGCAGGAAGCTGTTTGCCCAGACCTGGCCGTGCGGATGGGGATTCGAACAGCCCATCGCCGCGCCTTTGTTCTCGAATACCTGAACCCAAGGGTAGGTTTTACCGAGGTCCGCCGTCTGTTCCTGCCAGGTTTTAACCACTTCTTCGAGCGCAGGCAGCGAAAGCTGCGGCAGCGTCTTGCTGTGATCGGGAGAGAAGCAGATAACCCGGCTTGTTCCGCGAGCGCTTTCACAGCGCATCAGCGGATCGGCGCTAGCCGGTGCATCCGGCGTGTCGGTCATCAGCGCGGCAAAATCGTTGGTAAAGACGAAGGTGCCGGTGTACTGCGGGTTTTTGTCGCCGGTGACGCGGGTGTTACCCGGGCACAGGAAACAATCGGGATCGTGTACCGGAAGCACCTCCTGAGAGGGCGTCTCCTGCGCGCCCTGCCATGGGCGTTTGGCACGATGTGGAGAAACCAGAATCCATTGACCCGTCAAAGGGTTATAGCGACGATGTGGATGATCCACCGGGTTAAACTGCTCCATCAGATTTCCTTAGTCCGGATAGCCTTGTGGATGGCGGGACTGCCAGCGCCAGGTATCATCTGCCATTTCCTGCAGGGTACGGCTGACACGCCAGTTAAGTTCTTTTGCGGCCTTGTTGGCATCGGCCCAGTATGCGGGCAGGTCGCCATCGCGACGCGGGGCGAAGTGATAATTCACTGGCTTACCGCACGCTTTGCTGAATGCGTTAATGACGTCCAGCACGCTGCTGCCGATACCTGCGCCGAGGTTGTAAATATGTACGCCCGGTTTGCCCTGCAGCGTCTGCATTGCGGCAACGTGGCCGTCGGCCAGATCCATGACGTGAATGTAATCACGTACGCCCGTGCCGTCTTCTGTCGGGTAGTCGTTGCCAAACACCGCCAGCGAGTCACGACGTCCAACGGCAACCTGGGCGATATAAGGCATCAGGTTATTTGGGATGCCCTGCGGATCTTCACCCATGTCACCCGATGGATGTGCGCCAACCGGGTTGAAGTAGCGCAGTAGCGCCACGCTCCAGTTCGGCTGGGCCTTTTGCAGGTCCGCCAGAATCTGTTCCACCATCAGCTTGCTGCGGCCATACGGGCTGGCAGGCGTGCCGGTCGGGAAGCTTTCAACGTAAGGGATTTGCGGCTGGTCGCCGTAGACGGTAGCTGAGGAGCTAAAAATGAAGTTGGTGACGTTGGCCGCCCGCATGGCGGAGATCAGGCGCAGCGTGCCGGTAACGTTATTATCGTAATATTCCAGCGGCTTGTTTACCGATTCACCTACCGCCTTCAGGCCGGCGAAATGAATAACGGCGTCAATGCGATGGTCGTGGAAAATTTCCGCCAGCAGGCCTTCGTCGCGGATATCGCCGTCGATAAACAGCGGCTTTTTCCCGCCCAGGCGCTCAATGACCGGCAGCACGCTGCGCTTGCTGTTACACAGATTATCCAGAATGACGACGTCGTGGCCATTTTGCAGCAGTTGCACGCAGGTATGACTGCCAATGTAACCGCTACCACCTGTTACCAGAACTCTCATTTTTCGCTCCATTACGGCTATGGTATGTATTAACCTTAGCATAACAGAGAAGCAAAAAGTGTGACACGGGATAAATTAGTGGAATCGTTTACACTGCCAGTTTCTCAGGGGAATCTGAACGGCAGAAGCAGTATAAAACAAACCGGCGGCGATGTAGCGATGAGGGGAGTCTGAAAGTCATGCAGGCAGGCCGCCAGGGCCGCCTGCTCTGAAGGAAGATTTATAAGTCCTCGAACTCATAGCGATAGTTTTCACCCTCAGCCACAAAACTTAACCGCTTTGTGATGCATTCAGGCGCGTCTTCGGCATGGTGAGAAACAAACAGCAATTGGGTTTCGCCTTCGCCGATCAGGATGTCGACAAAACGGCGAACGAGCTGGCGGTTGAGCGGATCGAGCCCCTGCAGCGGCTCATCCAGAATCAGCACGGTCGGGTGTTTGACCAGCGCTCGGGCGATAAGCGCCAGTCGCTGCTGTCCCCAGGAGAGGCTGTGGAAAGGCGCGTCGGCGATAGCGTTGTCCATGCCCAGCATATTCAGCCATTCGCGGGTGAGTTTCTGCTGGCGGTCCGACACGGCCTGGTAGATACCGATGGAATCAAAAAAGCCGGAAAGAATCACGTTACGCACCGACGTGCTGACGCGATACTCAAGATGCAGGCTGCTGCTGACGTAGCCGATGTGCTTTTTAATATCCCAGATTGTTTCACCGCTGCCGCGGCGGCGGCCAAAAAGCGTTAAATCGTTGCTGTAACCCTGCGGATGATCCCCCGTGACCAGGCTCAACAGCGTAGATTTACCCGCGCCGTTCGGCCCGACAATTTGCCAGTGCTCACCGGGATTAACGGTCCACGAAAGCTTATGCAGGATTGGCCTGTCGTTATAGGTCACTACGCCATCGCGCAGAATAATTCGCGGTTCGCCTTCCGGCAGGGAATGCCGCGCGCTGGGATCGTCTGCTTCCGGAAGCGCCACGCCGGCCAGTTTTTCGCTGTGCGCCAGCTGGGCGATTAGCGCCTGTTCCAGCAGCTTTTTCTTTTCCCCCGTCTCGATAAGCGTGCAGTCGGCCAGCACGCCCGCATGCTGCACAAAATCAGGGATTTCATCAAAGCGGTTTAGCACCAGCACCATGGTATAGCCGTGGCCGCTTAGTTCGCCCAGCAGTGCGGCCAGCTGCTCGCGGGACTTCACGTCCAGACCGTCAAAAGGCTCGTCCAGAATCAGTAGGTCCGGCTTTGGCATCAGCGCCTGACACAGCAGGGTTTTGCGCGTTTCACCGGTAGAAAGGTATTTGAAGCGGCGGGAGAGCAGGTGAGTAATCCCGAACAGCGCGGCCAGCTTTTCACAACGTTCGGCATCTTTCACCTCTTCCTGGATGATTTCGGCGGTCGTCCGTCCGGTGTCGTCTTCGTCCGAGCTGAGCATATCGGTATTGTTGCGCTGCCACTCGTCGCTGACCAGCTTCTGAAGCTGTTCAAAAGAGAGATGGGCGATGCGGGGGAAATCGCAGGTGCGCTCGCCTTTTAACAGCGGTAGGGTGCCTGCCAGGGCGCGAGCCAGTGCGGATTTACCGCTGCCGTTCGCGCCGACAAACGCCCAGCTTTCACCGGAGCGAATAATCAGATCGTTGAGAATTAGAGTTTTAGTGTCACCAAGGCGAAAAGTACCTTGCGAGATTTGCAACGCAGACATGTGTCATCCCATTTTTTGCAGTGATGACCCCAGAATTACGGAATGTCAGCGCGCTTGTCAATTCGCCCGGCGGATTTAGCACAGCGTGGCGACAATCACCCGGTCAGCATTAAAAAATGCTACGACCTCAGAGCCTTCTGCCAGATGCTGATGCTCCACGACGCTGTTAGGCACCGTAGCACACAGCGTCTGGCCGTCAGGAAGATGAACCAGCACTTCGCTTTGTTCTGCACCCTGCTGAATACTCTGTACTTTGCCCGGCAGACGGTTATCCGCATCACCTGCACGCTTGTCATCGGTAGTGATTTCAATCCACGGCGCTTTGATCAGCACCAGCACCTCTTTGCCCTCGCTCAGGCTCAGACGCTCGGCGCTTTGTCGGGTAACGGCGGCTTTCAGCTGCGTTGTGCCATCGGCAAGCAGGATGTCGATATGCTGCTGAACCTGTTCGCTGTCGCGGTGCAGCACGGTGCCAAAAAGCTGGTTACGGGCGCTGGTTTGCAGGGAGAAGCGGGAGATGGCCGCCAGCAGGCTGTCCAGCGGCAGGGCATCATCGCGCAGGACGTCGAAGGCTTTCTGCTGGATTTGCGCGAGCAGTTCATAAAGCTGAATGAGACGTTCACCGTAGCGGGTGACGACGGCACCGCCGCCGCCTTTGCCGCCGGTGGCGCGCTCTACCAGCGTCTCTTCGGTGAGCTGGTTCATTTCGTTGATGGCATCCCAGGCGCTTTTATAGCTGATGCCCGCAAGCTTGGCCCCCTGGCTGATGGAGCCGGTATGCTGAATCTGTTTCAGCAGCGCGATGCGACGAGGATCGGCGAACAGCCGCTGCTGGAGCTTCAGCGTGAGTAAAATTTCAGCCTGCATAACCTCTCCGGTCAAAGAAAAACGCCATTTTCCTCTATTGCGGCGCCGCGGGCAAATGGCACAAAAGGAGGGTGCGTTTTTCTGCGAGGTCGGTAGAATGGACCCTCTCACTTTTCACCTGAGGCAATCATGTTAGAATTACTGAAAAGTCTGCTATTTGCCGTGGTCATGGTGCCTGTTGTGATGGCAGTGATCCTCGGTCTGATTTACGGATTGGGCGAAATCTTCAACGTCTTCTCGAAAGTTGGTCACCGCGACCAGCAGCCAAAACAGCACCATTGATTCTTAAGCGCCCGCATTCGCGGGCGTTTCGCATTAAGGCCCCTGCATTAAAGCCCTTTCTTTTTCTGCCGATAAGTTCTGTATATTCCTGTTCAGTATCGTTATATTAATGGCTACATAACGAAACTCAGTGGAGTAATAACATGGCTAAGCAGTGGGTACGTCTCGCTTTAGGCGCAGCATTGAGCGTCAGTCTTGCCGGTCAGGCAGCTGCCGATAACAGCAAAATCACCGTTTTCGCCGCCGCGTCGCTGACTAACGCGATGCAGGATATCGCCACCCAGTATCAGAAAGGCAAGAATGTTGAAGTGGCCTCTTCCTTCGCCTCTTCTTCCACCCTTGCGCGCCAGATAGAAGCGGGCGCGCCTGCGGATCTTTTTATCTCTGCCGATCAGAAATGGATGGATTACGCGGTCAGCAAAGACGCCATTAAAACCGACAGCCGTGAAACGCTGCTTGGCAACAGCCTGGTTGTTGTCGCACCGAAAGACAGCAAGGTGGGCGACGTAGACATCAACGCCAAAACTGACTGGGCCGCACTGCTGAAGGGGGGAAGGCTGGCGGTGGGCGATCCTGACCACGTTCCTGCCGGGATTTACGCTAAAGAAGCGCTGCAAAAACTGGGTGCCTGGGATACGCTATCACCGAAACTCGCTCCTGCTGAGGACGTGCGCGGCGCGCTGGCGCTGGTGGAGCGCGATGAGGCGCCGCTGGGTATTGTCTACGGCTCGGATGCCGTTGCCAGCAAGGGCGTGAAGGTCGTAGGAACCTTCCCGGAAGACTCCCATAAGAAAGTGGAATACCCTATCGCCATTGTTAAAGGCCACGATAACCCAACCGTTACCGCGTTCTATGGCTACCTGAAAGGACCGGAAGCGGCTGCAATCTTCCAACGTTACGGATTTACGACTAAACAATGATATTGACCGATCCCGAATGGCAGGCGGTGCTGCTGAGCCTGAAAGTCTCCACCCTGGCGGTGCTGTTTAGCCTTCCTTTTGGGATCTTCTTTGCCTGGGTGCTGGTGCGATGCCGCTTCCCGGGCAAGGCCTTACTCGACAGTATTATTCATCTTCCCCTTGTGCTGCCCCCCGTCGTGGTGGGCTATCTGCTGCTGGTTGCCATGGGCCGCCGCGGCTTTCTTGGGGCGTGGATTTACGACGTGTTTGGCATTACTTTCGCGTTCAGCTGGCGGGGGGCCGTGCTGGCCGCCGCCGTGATGTCCTTTCCGCTGATGGTGCGGGCGATTCGCCTGGCGCTGGAAGGGGTGGATATCAAACTAGAACAGGCCGCCCGCACGCTGGGGGCCGGGCGCTGGCGCGTGTTCTGCACAATTACCCTGCCGCTCACCTTACCGGGCATTATCGCCGGGACGGTGCTGGCCTTTGCCCGATCGCTGAGCGAGTTCGGTGCCACTATTACCTTCGTTTCCAACATTCCGGGGGAAACGCGTACCATTCCTTCGGCGATGTACACCCTGATTCAGACGCCGGGCGGCGAGAGTGCGGCCGCAAGGCTGTGCATTATCTCCATCGTGCTGGCGATGGTTTCCCTGCTGGTGGCCGAATGGCTGGCGCGCCAGAGCCGCAAACGGATAGGGGCTGAGTAATGCTGGAGCTTAACTTTGTGCAGACGCTGGGCGACCACCGGCTGGCAATCAACGAAACGCTGCCGGGGCAGGGCATCACGGCTGTGTTCGGGGTATCGGGCGCGGGAAAAACCTCGCTGATCAATGCGATAAGCGGACTGACGCGGCCGGAGCAGGGAAAGATTGTGCTCAACGAGCGGGTGCTTAGCGACGCGGAGAATAAACGTTTTCTCGCCCCTGAAAAGCGCCGCATCGGCTACGTTTTCCAGGATGCGCGCCTGTTTCCGCACTACAAAGTTCGCGGCAATCTGAAATATGGCATGGTGAAAAGCGCGTCAGACCAGTTCGATAAGCTGGTGGCGCTGCTCGGCATTGAAGAGTTGTTAGACCGCTTCCCGTGGAGCCTGTCCGGCGGCGAGAAGCAGCGCGTGGCTATCGGGCGGGCGCTGCTGACCTCGCCGGAGCTGCTGCTGCTGGACGAACCGCTGGCCTCGCTGGACATCCCCCGCAAGCGTGAACTGCTGCCGTACCTGCAGCGGCTTGCCCGTGAAATAAATATTCCGATGCTCTACGTCAGCCACTCGCTGGAAGAGATCCTCCATCTGGCGGACAAGGTGCTGGTGCTGGACGGCGGCGAGGTGAAAGCCTTCGGCAACCTGGAAGAGGTGTGGGGCAGCAGCGTGATGCACCCCTGGCTGCCAAAAGAGCAGCAAAGTAGCGTGCTGAAGGTGACGGTGCTTGAGCATCACCCGCACTACGCGATGACCGCGCTGGCGCTGGGCGATCAGCACCTGTGGGTCAACAGGCTGGATAAGCCGCTGCAGTCCCCGCTGCGCATCCGCATACAGGCTTCAGACGTTTCGCTGATCCTTCAGCCGCCGGTCAACAGCAGCATCCGTAACGTGCTGCGTGCGAAGGTCGCGCAGTGTTACGACGATGAAGGGCAGGTTGAGGTCCAGCTGGAAGTGGGCGGCAGAATGCTGTGGGCGCGCATCAGCCCGTGGGCGCGGGATGAGCTGGCTATTAAACCCGGACAGTGGCTATACGCACAGGTTAAAAGCGTGTCGATAACAACCTGACAGATTCGGTATTAGCTGGGTGGACAAGCGCAGCGTCATCCACCGTTTATTGCAACTATATTAAATGCTTATAAATCGTCCCGGCGATGCCCGCTTCAAGGTTTGTGCCAATTACCAGGTCAGCGCGTGCCTTAATGGCCTCGTCGGCGTTGCCCATTGCGACGCCCAGCCCTGCGGCCTCGAGCATGCTCAAATCGTTAAAGTTATCGCCAAACGCAATGACCTGCTCCATTGACAGCCCTTCGGACTCCACCCACTGCGCCAGGCGTTTGCCTTTGCTGTTGCCGCTCTGCGCCACGTCCACCTGATCGTGCCACGACCATTCACACGCTAATCCCAACTGCTCTTCGACCGAGCGGGCGAAGGTTTGCAGCTTCGGAATATCTTCATCGGTCAGCGCAAATTTCCAGATGGCGTCCACTTCATGCGCGGCTTCACGCAGGGAGCCCACGTGGCGGAACACCGGGCGCTGGGCTTCCGGCAGGGACCGCGCCCAGTTTTCGGTACGGATTACGTGGCCCGTCGGACGCTGATAGAGCATCGCGTTATCGACGTACATCAGCCCGTGAACGTCATGCGCATCGAGTAAATCAATCAGCTGCGTCGCCTGGTCCGGCTGCAACGGATCGGCGGCCAGCACCTTTTTTGCATGATAATCATACAAATAGGTGCCATTACAGCAAATTGCAGGTGTATCTAAAGCCAGTGCCTGATAAAAAGGATGAATGGCAACGTGATGGCGACCGGTCACGATGACCACTTTGTAGCCCGACTCGCGGGCGCGCTCAAGCGCCGCCAGCGACTCCGGCAGAATGGTTTTTTGCGGCGTCAGGAGGGTGCCGTCCAGATCCAGGGCGATTACTCGATAAGTCATTTGTTATTCCAGTCAAATTCAAGCCGTAAGGTCTAAGCCGATGGTACACCGCCTGGCGCATTGTGCAAAATTGTGACCCAGAGCGGCAAAACGGACTACCCTTGTGACTATTACTCAATACGTTGGGAGGAACGAGATTTCATGAAACAAACAGTCTATACCGCCAGCCCCGAAAGCCAGCAAATCCATGTCTGGTCACTGAATTCACAGGGCGAGCTGACGCTCGTTCAGGTGGTGGATGCCCCAGGCCAGGTCCAGCCGATGGTTATCAGCCCCGATAAGCGCTTCCTTTATGTCGGCGTGCGCCCTGAATTCCGGGTGATTGCCTACCGTATCGCACCGGATGATGGCCGCCTGACCGAAGCCGGTGCCGCCGCGCTGCCGGGTAGCCCAACGCATATCTCAACCGATCGCCAGGGTAAATTCCTGTTCAGCGCTTCCTACAACGCAGGCAGCGTCAGCGTGACCCCGCTGGGTCAGGACGGCCTGCCGGGTAACGTCGTGTTCCAGGCTGAAGGGCTGGAAGGCTGCCACTCGGCGAACATCTCCCCGGACAACCGCACGCTGTGGGTGCCCGCGCTGAAACAGGATCGCATCTGTCTGTTTACGCTGTCTGACGACGGCGCGCTGACGGCACAAACCCCGGCTGAAGTGACCACCGTGGAAGGGGCCGGGCCGCGCCATATGGCGTTCCATCCTAATCAGCAATATGCGTACTGCGTGAATGAGCTGAACAGCTCGGTAGACGTGTGGGAGCTGAAAGATCCTAACGGCAAAATTGAATGCGTGCAGACGCTCGACATCATGCCGCCGGACTTTGCGGACACCCGCTGGGCGGCCGATATCCATATTACGCCGGACGGGCGTCACCTCTACACCTGTGACCGTACCGCCAGCGTCATCACCGTATTCAGCGTTTCCGAGGACGGCAGCGTACTGGCTGTCGAAGGCTACCAGCCGACGGAAACCCAGCCGCGCGGCTTCAACGTCGATCACAGCGGGAAATACCTGATTGCCGCAGGCCAGAAATCCCACCATATCGCGGTCTACGAGATTAAAGGCGAGCAGGGGCTGCTGGAAGAGAAGGGGCGCTATGCGGTTGGCCAGGGCCCGATGTGGGTTGTGGTTAACGCCCACTAACCGTGGGAAAGAGCATAAAAAAAACCTCGCGTCTGCGAGGTTTTTAATTTTCAGGAAGCGGTGAAATTATTCACTGACTACCTTGCTGCCCACGCCGCGGTTGTTGTACTCCCACAGGCGGTTAGCGGCAGTATCATTCAGATCGCGCTGCATCTCGCCTTTCTCGCCTTTGGTACCAACGTTGCCAGCAAACGGACGCTTCGATCCCAGCGCATCGCCCCACGGCTTAGCTGAGTTGAAACCTTCGTTGATCGCGCTGTCACGGATGACAACCTGGCCGTTAGAAGTCTGCCCGGCGGTGTAGCCGTTTTCAGACGCTTCCATATCCCAGGTGCGGCCCAGCTGTGCGGTGTTATCGCCAGCAGCGGTAAAGCGGCTATTGATGGCCAGGAAGCCGTAGAACATGTTCGGCAGGGTAGCCGGGGCAAAAACGGAGCCTTCTTTCGTGCGGGTATCGACCAGGCGGAATTCGGTGTTATCGAATACCACGGCACCGCGACCGGCAACCACATCCACATCGCCTTCGATGTAGCTGTTAGTGACCTGAGTGCGTGTCTGGCGGTTCGCTAACATGCGGTTCTGCACGTCGCTGTTGGTCACGAAGAAGGTGTTCTGACGGCCCAGCAGGTGCACATTGTTCAGCTGAACTTTGTCGCCGTCGGTACGCAGCGCAACGGCCTGATGGTTTGATGCGTCAACGCTGTCGCCCAGGGTATTCGCGATGGTCAGGTTCTGCAGCTGCAGACCGCTGTTCTGGGACCAGACGACGGCGGAGCACATCACGCCAACGGTGGCGGCGCGGCGGCTCTGGCAGTTATCAAACATATACCAGGCTGGTTTACCCGGCATATATTTGCCTGAAGGGTTCACGGTGCGACGCCAGGTGGCAACGTCAATTTCAGAATCCAGCGGCTGGACGATTTTTACGTCTGCGGCGTTGTCGGTGGTGCCGTACAGCGTCACGCTACCGGAAGAAGCCGGAATATAAACGGTGCCCGCATATTCGCCCGGCTGAATGGCGATGTACTGACGCGAGCTGCTGTGTTTCGCAATCGCCGCGTCAACCGCTGCCTGAACAGAGGTATGGGTCACGCCCTCACCGCCCGCAGCGCCGACCACGAAATCAGGCTGCTGGGGAAGACGGATAGAAGAAGGTGCCCAGGGCGCTTCGTCTTTATTCATGGAAGAGAAGTAGCGTGCCGGTACGAAGTTCTGCGCTTCATCCGCGGACAGGATCGGACGGGACTGGCTGCCCGGAGCTTCCTGGGTGGACGGACGGTCTTCTGGTGGCGTTGAGCTACAGGCGCTCAAGGCGACGGCAAAAGCGAGCGCGGCGGCCCGACGAGTAACCGATAATGTGTTCAAGGTTGCTCCTTGCTGTGAAAGGGTAAAAGGGGGATGCCAAAGGCCTGCATTTTTATACTAAGTTGAGCGAAACGGGAAGCCGATTTATGCAATCGGCTTCATAAAGACGGGATTAGCTGAACATGGCGGTGATGGAAGCGCTGCCTAACGCGTGGAAATGGACGTTAAAGCCCACCATTGCGCCTGATGCATTTTCATCCACTTCAAGCTTTTCAACGTCCAGAGCGTGAACGGTGAAAATATAGCGGTGGGTTTCACCTTTTGGCGGCGCGGCGCCGCCGTATCCCGCTTTGCCAAAGTCGGTACGGGTCTGAACGGCTGGCTCCGGTAACTCGACAAGATCCGAACCTGAGCCCTGCGGCAGCACGCGGGTATCGGCAGGCAGGTTTGCGACGACCCAGTGCCACCAGCCTGAGCCGGTAGGCGCATCCGGATCATAGCAGGTAACCACAAAGCTTTTGGTTCCCGCTGGCACATCGTCCCATGCCAGATGCGGAGAAATATTATCCCCCTCGTAGCCCATGCCGTTGAACACATGGCGGGCAGGGAGTTTTTCGCCCTCTTTGATATCCTGACTGATCAGTTTCATAAACCGCTCCTTGCAAGTTAAAGATCCACCAATTGTAGTGCATCCGGGCAGGGGATGCAGACGGTTAGCGTCTGAAAAATGCCGGGTTTTTCACGGCCGCGGAAACCGCCGCGATGAGCTTAGCAAGCTGTTCAGAGGCGATAACGTAAGGCGGCATCAGATAAATCAGCCTGCCGAACGGGCGGATCCACACGCCCTGGTCGACGAAGAACGCCTGGAGCGCGGCCATATCCACCGGATGATGCGTTTCCACAACGCCAATGGCTCCCAGCACGCGAACATCTGCAACCTGCTCGCATTGCTGCAAAGGTTTTAACCCGGATTTAAGCTGCTCCCCGATAGCCTGAACCTGTTCCTGCCAGCAGCCCTCATCTAACAGGGCGAGACTTTCCGCAGCGACAGCACATGCCAACGGGTTGCCCATGAAAGTCGGGCCGTGCATGAAGCAGCCCGCCTCGCCGTCACTGATGGTTTCCGCAACTTCGCGGGTTGCGAGGGTAGCCGAAAGCGTCATTGTGCCGCCCGTCAGCGCTTTGCCCAGGCACATAATATCCGGCGAAATACCGGCATGATCGCAGGCGAAAAATTTACCGGTGCGGCCAAAGCCGGTAGCGATTTCATCGGCAATCAGTAGGATGCCCTCGCGCTCGCACATTTTGCGGATGCGGCGCAGCCATTCCGGGTGATAGAAACGCATGCCGCCAGCCCCCTGCACGACAGGTTCAAGGATCACGGCGGCGATTTCCTGACGGTGGGCGGCCATCAGGCGCGCAAACGGCACGATGTCCATCTCATCCCAGTCATCTTCAAAACCGCACTGGGGAGCCGGGGCGAACAGGTGCTCGGGTAAATATCCCTGCCAGAGGCTGTGCATGGAGTTATCCGGATCGCAGACGGACATCGCGCCGAAGGTATCGCCGTGGTAGCCGTGGCGGAAGGTCAGAAAACGTTGACGAGGTTCGCCTTTGGCATGCCAGTACTGCAGCGCCATTTTCATCGCCACTTCAACGGCCACCGAACCCGAGTCGGCCAGGAATACGCATTCAAGCGGCTCCGGCGTCATGGCGACAAGCTTCTGGCACAGCGCCACCGCAGAGGGATGGGTGATGCCGCCAAACATGACGTGGGACATCCGGTCAATCTGCGTTTTCATCGCCTGGTTCAGGCGCGGATGGTTATAGCCGTGAATCGCAGCCCACCACGATGACATACCGTCCACCAGCTGCCTGCCATCTGCAAGCTGCAGCTCACAGCCAGCAGCCGAAACTACCGGGTAGACCGGTAGCGGGCGCGTCATGGACGTGTAGGGATGCCAGATATGTTGTTGGTCGAATGTTAAATCAGCAGGCGTCATAAGGTGACTTGTAAACCATTTTAAAAACATTTAGGTTTACAAGTATAACGTCAATCAACGGCTAACAACACCCCTTTTGGAGACGCCCCATGGCTCACCACGCTCGCTGGTCAATGTCGCAGGTCACTGCTTTATTTGAAAAACCTTTGCTGGATCTGCTTTTCGAAGCGCAGCAAATCCACCGTCAGCACTTCGATCCCCGGCACGTGCAGGTCAGCACGCTGCTGTCGATTAAAACCGGCGCCTGCCCGGAAGACTGTAAATATTGCCCGCAGAGCGCGCGCTATAAAACCGGGCTGGAGTCGGAGCGGCTGATGGAGGTTGAACAGGTTCTGGACTCCGCTCGCAAAGCCCGCAACGCTGGTTCCACCCGCTTTTGTATGGGCGCGGCCTGGAAGAACCCGAACGATCGTGACATGCCGTATCTGGAGCAGATGGTGCAGGGCGTTCGTGAAATGGGGCTGGAAACCTGCATGACGCTGGGCACGTTAACCGATGCCCAGGCGCAGCGGCTGGCGGCGGCAGGGCTGGATTACTACAACCATAACCTTGACACCTCGCCGGAATTTTACGGCAACATCATCACCACGCGCACCTACCAGGAACGTCTGGATACGCTGGGTAAAGTTCGCGATGCGGGCATCAAAGTGTGCTCCGGCGGGATTGTCGGCCTGGGTGAAACGGTCAAAGACCGGGCGGGCCTGCTGCTCCAGCTGGCGAACCTGCCGACGCCGCCGGAAAGCGTGCCGATCAACATGCTGGTGAAAGTGAAGGGCACGCCGCTTGCGGATAACGACGACGTGGATGCCTTTGATTTTATTCGTACCATTGCGATTGCGCGCATCATGATGCCAGCTTCCTTTGTGCGCCTTTCGGCGGGACGCGAGCAGATGAGCGAGCAGACCCAGGCGATGTGCTTTATGGCGGGCGCAAACTCCATCTTCTACGGCTGCAAGCTGCTCACCACGCCTAACCCGGAAGAGGACAAAGACGTTCAGCTGTTCCGCAAGCTGGGGCTGAACCCGCAGCAGACGACCACGGAAGCAGGGGATAACGAACAGCAGCAGCAGCTGGCCGCTCAGCTGCTCAACGCCGACACCGACAAGTATTACAACGCGGCGGCGAGATGAGCTGGCAGGCCAGAGTTGAACAGGCGCTTGCCGACCGGCGGGCCAGCGACAGTTTCCGCACCCGACAGGTAAACGAGCGGGGAAGCGGACGCTTTCTGGTCGCGAATGGAAAGCAGCACCTCAATTTTTCCAGCAATGACTATCTGGGGCTCAGCCAGCATCCGGAAATTATCCGCGCCTGGCAGGCGGGGGCGGAGAAATACGGCGCAGGCAGCGGCGGCTCCGGGCACGTAACGGGTTACAGCGCCGCGCATTACCAGCTTGAGCAGGAGCTTGCCGGCTGGCTTGGCTACCCTCGCGCGCTGCTGTTTATCTCTGGCTTTGCCGCAAACCAGGCCGTCATCACCGCGCTGGCGCAAAAGCAGGACCGAATCCTTGCGGACAGGCTCAGCCACGCCTCGCTGCTGGAAGCGGCGAGGCACAGCCCGGCGCAGCTGCGGCGATTTGCCCATAACGACGTTCACTCTCTTGCCGATCTTCTCGCCCTGCCTTGTGAAGGCCAGCAGCTGGTGGTGACCGAGGGCGTTTTCAGCATGGACGGCGACCAGGCTCCGCTGGAGGCTATCGCCTCGGCTACGCGTAGCGCGGGTGGCTGGCTGATGGTGGATGACGCGCACGGAATCGGCGTGCTGGGTGATGAAGGTCGGGGGAGCTGTCACCACCGGCAGATCAAGCCTGACCTGCTGGTCATCACGTTCGGTAAGGCCTTTGGCGTGAGCGGGGCGGCGGTATTGTGCAGTAACGATGTCGCAGATTATCTGCTGCAGTTTGCCCGCCATCTCATCTACAGCACCGCTATGCCGCCCGCCCAGGCCACGGCGCTTTCAGCAGCGTTAGCCGTGATTCGCAACGGGGATGAACAGCGTTCACGTCTGCGGGAACACATCGCGCAGTTTCGGGAAGGTGCGGCGCGGCTGCCGCTCGCGCTGATAGATTCCCGGACCGCCATTCAGCCGCTGATAGTTGGGGAAAACGCCCGCACGCTGGAGCTTGCAGCGGGAATGCGTGAACGGGGTTTCTGGCTGACTGCCATTCGGCCACCGACAGTACCGAATGGCAGCGCGCGCCTGCGCGTCACGCTCACTGCCAGCCATACAAGCCGTGATATCGAAACGTTACTGGAGGCGCTGTATGACGAAACCCGTGGATAAACTCGCCGTGGCAAAAGCGTTCGGACGCGCCGCGACTACCTACGACAACTTTGCCGAGCTTCAGCGCCTTAGCGGTAACTATCTTATCAGCCGTCTGGCTGGCGTAACGGCGGCAAAAGTACTGGATGCAGGCTGCGGCACCGGCTGGTTCAGCCGTTACTGGCAGGTGCAGGGCAGCAGCGTGACGGCGCTGGATCTCTCGGCAACCATGCTCAGTCAGGCCCGTGAGAATCAGGCCGCGCAGGTCTATCTGGAGGGCGACATTGAGTCGCTGCCGCTGGCAGACGAGCAGGTGGATCTTGCCTGGAGCAACCTGGCCGTGCAGTGGTGCAGTGACCTGCGCAGAGGGCTGAGCGAGCTTTACCGGGTGACCCGCCCCGGGGGGCGAGTCGCTTTTACCACGGTAGCTGAAGGCTCGCTGCCCGAACTGCATGCGGCATGGCAGGCGGTGGACGACCGTCCGCACGCCAACGCTTTTTTATCGCAAAGCGAGATTGAGACTGCCTGCGCAGGCTGGCGGGCGACAGTCCATTTAGAAGAAATAACCCAGTCTTTTCCGGATGTGATGAGCGCCATGCGCACGCTAAAAGGTATCGGCGCTACGCATCTTCACGACGGGCGTAAAAACGCGCTGATGACCCGTCAGCAGCTACAGCGCCTGAGCCTTGCCTGGCCGCAGCAAAACGGCGAATTTCCGTTAACCTGGCGGCTGGTTTCTGGAGTAATTGAACGTGATTAAAAAATGGTTTGTGACCGGCACGGATACCGAAGTCGGTAAAACGGTGGCCAGCTGCGCCTTATTGCAGGCGGCGGGAATGGCTGGCTATCGTACGGCGGGCTATAAGCCGGTGGCCTCCGGCAGCGAAATGACGCCGCAGGGGATCCGTAATGGAGACGCGCTGGCCCTGCAGCGCAACAGCAATCAGGTTCTCCGCTATGAACAGGTTAACCCTATGGCATTTCTGGAGCCGACCTCCCCGCATATCATCAGCGCGGAGGAGGGCAGGCCAATAAAATTTCCTGCGCTTTCGGCTGGTCTCAACGAACTGTGCCGGTTGGCAGATTGGGTGCAGGTCGAAGGGGCAGGAGGCTGGTTTACGCCTCTTTCTGAAAGCACCACATTTGCTGACTGGGTTATCGAGGAGCAGCTTCCCGTGATTCTGGTTGTTGGCGTTAAGCTTGGCTGTATTAACCATGCCATGTTAACGGCGCGGGCCGTGCAAAGCGCGGGGCTGCCGCTGGCAGGCTGGATTGCCAACGACGTGCAGCCAGCAGGCAAGCGCCACGCGGAATATATGGCCACCCTGAAACGCTTGCTGCCTGCGCCGCTGCTGGGAGAGATCCCTTACCTGCCCGCGCTGGAAGAAAATTCAGCCCTTGGTCACTACCTTGATTTATCCCCGCTTGCGGGCTGATTCGCAATTCTGAGCACTACCTCTGCAACGCCCGAAAATAACTTCGGGCGCTATTTCAGAAAGCTTCCCGGCTCAAAAAACACGCTTCCC
Source organism: Dryocola clanedunensis (assembly GCF_038405435.1). GTDB lineage: Bacteria > Pseudomonadota > Gammaproteobacteria > Enterobacterales > Enterobacteriaceae > Dryocola > Dryocola clanedunensis_A. Next base: position 180,432 of record NZ_JBBYHZ010000003.1, read on the forward strand.
GACGTGAACAATAACCTATAAATTATCTGCGCATTAGGGTTGTCATATGACAACTGATGTGGGATATTTATAAGGAGATTTTTATGGCGCGTCGCATCCATCCGCAGAAGGAAATCGAAGCAGCATTAACCTACGCGGAAAGCCAGGGCTGGCGGATACTGCCGGGCGGCTCACACTGCTGGGGAAGAATGTTCTGCCCGTGGAATGATAAAGCCTGTCGCTGCGGGGAGTTTTGCATCAGCTGCATCTGGAGCACGCCGCGAAACGCGGGGAATCATGCCCGGTTGATCAGACGCGTGGTCGACAAGTGTAGCCAGAATGCGGCTGAGGCGGTTAAGCATTAACGACAAGGAGAAAGAGATGTCAGAATTCAGTTTTACGCTGATTTTTACCCTGCCCGAAGGCCAGCAGGATCCCGCCGTCTGGGTAGAAGCTCTGGGAGCAAACGGCTGTGACGACGCGCTGATTGGCATCGGCGTCACCGGACGCATTGCGCTGGATTTTATCCGCGAAGCCCCAACGGCGACGGCGGCCGTGGTCTCCGCTATCGAGGACGTCAAACGCACTGTCCGTGGCGCAGCGCTTGTTGAGGTCACGCCAGACCTGGTGGGGTTAACGGACGTCGCCGAACTGCTGGGCTATTCCCGGCAGTACATGCGCAAGGTCATGGTCAACCGTGCGGCGTTTCCTGCCCCGGTACACGACGGAAAGACCGCGCTGTGGCACCTGGAAAGCGTCCTGCGCTGGCTGCGCCAAAACAAAGTCACGCAGGTGCCTTTACCCTTGCTTGAGCTGTCAGCCGTGACACGGCAGTGCAACCTTCAGCGTGAGCTGGCCGCGTTAGATGCCGCGCTGCAAAACCAGCTGGGTAAGCTGCACTAGCCGGGGCTACGGCTAAGGCGCCATCCAGCTGGCGACAAGCTTATCGTCAAGCAGCTCAACCTTGCCCTGCGCCACGTTGCGGCCACGGTGCAGCAGGCAAAACCGGTCGGCGACGCGGCGGATGAACGATAGCCGCTGCTCGACAAGCAGTATCGTCAGGCCAAAGTCACGGTTCAGGCGGCGGATAATTCCGCCCAGCTCCTGGATGAAACGCTGTCCGCTCCCCAGCGTCGGTTCATCCAGGATCAGCAGCTTTGGCTCCGTAACCAGCGCCCTCGCCAGGGCGAGGCGCTGCTGTAAATCATTTTGCAGCTCACCCCCTCTGACGTGGCGCAGGGAATAGAGCTCGGGGAAGAGCTGGTAAACCATATCGGGGATGGCGCGGGCGTGCTCGTTGCCCGCCAGCAGGGCTATTTGCAGGTTCTCCTCCACGCTCAGCTGCGAAAATATTCGCCGTTCCTGTGCCACATAGCTCATCCCCAGCGCGGCACGGTCCTCAACGGGTCTGGTCAGCAGATTCTGGGGCGGCAGGCCCGCCTCATTCCAGATAATGCTGCCGCTTTCCACCGGCAGGTAGCCGGTAATGCAGTTTACCAGCGTGGTCTTACCCATGCCCGGCGCACCCAGCACGCAGGTGCATTCTCCTTTGCTCAGCTCCAGATCGAGATTCCACAGAATGTGGTTCTCGCCATAGAACTGGTTAACGGCGCGTAAACTCAACATGCGTCAGCTCCTCAACACAGGGTTAAACTTCATTAAGCCGCTTAGCGCTTCTGACCTGCTCTGAACCCCTCAAACCCTGGCCTCCTGCATCTCTCCCGAGGGAGGGGTTAAGTTCAGTCGTTAAGCAGTGCAATTCCCTTGCCATCTTCTTAAGGCAGGGCAGGAACGGTGCAAGTTTGAGAATAGCCTCATAAATTCGGGTGAGTGTGCCTGTGCAGGCTAATACTTAGCCGTTTCGCTGCACTTTAGCAGTGCCGATGGGTTATCGATTTTGGTGCAGAAGAACAATGCGAAACGGCGGCGATATATCCCGGATTTGTGAGCGATCTCATACCGCGCCACCGGTCAAAAACCGGGCTTTAAAAGGTAAAAAAATTTGGGAAAAAATTTTTTAGGTCAGAAAACACGGTTTGTGAGGTTTTTTGCGAGCGGCTACCCAAAAGGCCTGGAAGGAGTTATCCACTATTCCTGTGGATAACCTTGTGCATTAGAGTTAGAAAACTAGCGGTGAACGAGAGCGGGCGCGGCCTGCGCGCAAATTGGCGCGAAACCGGTCTTTTGCATTTTATCCTTTTAAATTAGCTGGTTACATAAAAGCAATCCGTGTAAGAAAAGTGTCAAATATCCCGCCCCCGCCGACATGACGCTGCTTGACAAATGTTAAATACCAAAAAAATCTGGGGATAACCGCCTGCTGATAGTGATAAATTCCGCCATTGTAGAAATTGCGCGCAAAGTGCGCCGTTATTTGCGCCGCTAATCCACTTCTGCCTATGCGTAACTGGTTTTTCATCCAGTATTATTTACTGGCAAAATTTCCCGGGGCGAGTAAAATTATCCTCCGGCCCGCGAGTTCTTCACCAGGTAGCCCCGCATGAGTAAAGCGTTCAAACTAAATTCCGCATTCAAACCTTCAGGCGATCAGCCTGAGGCCATTCGTCGTCTGGAAGAGGGGCTGGAAGATGGCCTTGCCCATCAGACGCTGCTGGGGGTAACCGGCTCAGGGAAAACCTTCACCGTGGCAAACGTGATTGCGGATTTGCAACGCCCCACCATGGTGCTGGCACCTAACAAAACCCTCGCGGCACAGCTTTATGGCGAGATGAAAGAGTTCTTCCCGGACAATGCGGTCGAGTTCTTCGTCTCCTACTACGACTACTACCAGCCGGAAGCCTACGTTCCCAGCTCCGACACCTTCATTGAAAAAGACTCCTCCGTTAACGAACACATCGAACAGATGCGCCTGTCGGCGACCAAGGCGCTGCTGGAACGCCGCGATGTTATCGTGGTGGCGTCCGTCTCGGCGATCTACGGTCTGGGCGATCCGGATCTCTATCTGAAGATGATGCTGCACCTTACCAAAGGGATGATCATCGATCAGCGTTCGATTCTGCGCCGTCTCACGGAGCTGCAGTATGCCCGCAACGACCAGGCTTTCCAGCGCGGCACCTTCCGCGTTCGCGGTGAGGTAATAGATATCTTCCCGGCGGAATCTGACGATCTGGCGCTGCGCGTGGAACTGTTCGACGAAGAGGTCGAGCGCCTTTCGCTGTTTGACCCGCTTACGGGCCAGGTCGATCAGGCTATTCAGCGCTTCACGGTTTACCCAAAAACCCACTACGTCACGCCGCGTGAACGCATTCTGCAGGCGATGGAAGAGATCAAGGTCGAGCTGGCGGACAGGCGTAAGGTGCTGCTGGCCAACAATAAACTGCTGGAAGAGCAGCGTTTAACCCAGCGTACGCAGTTTGACTTAGAGATGATGAACGAGCTGGGCTACTGCTCGGGCGTGGAAAACTACTCGCGCTTCCTCTCCGGCCGTGGGCCAGGGGAAGCGCCGCCAACGCTGTTTGACTACCTGCCTGCGGATGGCCTGCTGGTGGTGGACGAATCTCACGTGACCATCCCGCAGATTGGCGGCATGTATCGCGGTGACCGGGCGCGTAAAGAGACGCTGGTGGAGTACGGCTTCCGCCTGCCTTCGGCGCTGGATAACCGTCCGCTTAAATTTGAAGAGTTTGAGGCGCTGGCGCCGCAGACGATCTACGTGTCCGCAACGCCCGGCAACTACGAGCTGGAGAAATCCGGCGATGAAATCGTCGATCAGGTTGTTCGCCCAACCGGGCTGCTGGATCCGATCATTGAAGTGCGCCCGGTGGCGACCCAGGTGGACGATCTGCTCTCGGAGATCCGTAAACGCGTTGAAATTAACGAGCGCGTGCTGGTGACCACGCTCACCAAACGCATGGCGGAAGATCTCACCGAATATCTGGAAGAGCACGGCGAAAAGGTGCGCTATCTGCACTCAGATATCGATACGGTAGAGCGTATGGAAATTATCCGCGATTTGCGCCTTGGGGAGTTCGACGTGCTCGTCGGCATCAACCTGCTGCGTGAGGGGCTGGATATGCCGGAAGTCTCGCTGGTGGCGATTCTGGACGCGGATAAAGAAGGCTTCCTGCGCTCGGAGCGGTCGCTAATCCAGACCATCGGCCGTGCGGCGCGTAACGTTAACGGTAAAGCTATTCTCTACGGTGACAAAATTACCCCGTCCATGGCGAAGGCAATTGGCGAAACGGAACGTCGTCGCGAGAAGCAGCAGCGCTATAACGAAGAAAACGGCATTACGCCGCAGGGCCTGAACAAGAAGGTGGTGGATATCCTGCAGCTTGGCGAAGGGATGGCGAAAACCAAAGGCCGCATGAAGAGCAAAGCGCGCAGCGTGATTGAAGACGATGAAATCATCCTCACGCCGAAAGCGCTGCAGCAGAAAATCCATCAGCTGGAAGCGAAAATGCTGGAGCATGCCCAGAACCTGGAGTTCGAAGAGGCGGCACAGCTTCGCGATCAGCTGCACCAGCTGCGGGATCTGTTTATTGCGGCATCATGAGTACAGTGTCGGGTGACGCTTTCGTTTTCCCCCTCTCCCTTTTAGGGAGAGGGCCGGAATGAGGGTAAAATCATCCCAGCTGCTGAATCGCCTTCTCCAGCGCCTGGCGCAGCAGCAGCCGATCATGGCGGTAGGGGATATCGCTGGCCTCCAGCGGCTCCTGAATAACCACGCGGTCCTGCACGTCTGACACATCCACGTGCGGGCCAACCACCACAGCGTCAATAATCCGCTTGCCGATCCGCTGCTCCATAATTTCCAGCTTCTCTTTCAGGCTCAGGCTGGCCGCCGCCACGCTCAGCTCGCGCCCGAGGTTACCGATATACACCACCGGGGCAGGCGTCCGGCGCAGCGCCTGGTCCATATCCTCCAGCAGCAGCAGCGGCATCAGGCTGGTGTAAAAACTCCCCGGGCCAATCAGAATCAGATCCGCTTCGGCAATGGCTTCCACCGCTTCGCGCGTCGCATGGGCTGTTGGATAAAGCATCAGCTCCTGAGGAGGGGAAGCCAGGTTGTCGATATTCACCTCACCATAGACAAAATGCCCGTCCGCGTCGGTGGCCATCAAATCAACCGGCTGTTCGGACATCGGAATCAACAAAGCATCCACTTTTAACAGGTTGCGAATGAGATTTATGGCCTCAAGAGGCCGCACGCTCAGGTGATCCAGCGCCTTTAACATCAAATTTCCGAGGTTATGCCCCGAAAGCTCGCCGTTACCGCCAAAACGATACTCAAACATCGCCGATGCGACGCTGGGCTCGGTAATTAACTGATTTATACAGTTACGCATATCGCCCCAGGCAATTCCTCCTTCGGAGCGTCGAATGCGTCCCGTGGAGCCGCCGTTATCGGTGGTGGTGACGATACCCGTCAGGCGTGAACCCATGGAGGACAGGGAGGACATCACCCGGCCAAGGCCGTGCCCCCCGCCGAGTGCAACCACCCGATCAAGATCCGCAAATGTGCGACTGCGCATAGCTATTCCTTATGTCGAACTCTCCGGCCTAAGGTAGCGTAAAAGCGTTAAAAAGACGATGCAGGCTCGGAGGTTAATGATGTATATCAAGGTAAAAGTTAGCTTTTCGCGTACTCTGAGGCTAAATTAAACGATTAGTTCGTTATGTATATGTTTATATAGCGAAAGCTGCTATGGCGAACCTCTCGCTGACGCGCTACTATCGTTAAACACACACTAAGCCTCTGGACCTAACTCGCAAGATACGGTGCTTTGGCCGTGGCCCTCCCGGTCACCAGGGTGCAGAAAGAAATGCCTGCATCTCCCGTATTTGGAAAGGTGTTTATGGCTTCACAACTGACCGATGCGTTTGCGCGCAAGTTCTTCTATCTGCGTCTGTCCATTACGGACGTCTGCAACTTCCGTTGCAACTACTGCCTGCCCGACGGCTACAAGCCGCACGGCGTGGCGAACAAAAGCTTCCTTAACGTCGATGAGATTCGCCGCGTTACCCGCGCCTTTGCCGCGCTGGGGACGGAAAAAGTCCGTCTGACCGGGGGCGAACCCTCTTTACGCCGTGATTTCCCCGAAATTATTGCTGCCGTGCGTGAAAACGCGGCTATTCGTCAGCTGGCGGTGACCACCAATGGCTATCGCCTGGCCCGTGACGTGCAGCAGTGGCGCGACGCGGGGTTAACAGCCGTTAACGTCAGCGTCGACAGCCTCGACGCCCGCCAGTTTCACGCCATTACCGGGCAGGACAAATTCCGCCAGGTGATGGAAGGCATCGACGCCACTTTTGCCGCCGGGTTCAAAAAGGTCAAAGTGAACACGGTGCTGATGCGCGGCGTGAACAGCCACGAGCTGGACACCTTCCTGGCGTGGATCAAACCGCGTCCCATCCAGCTGCGCTTCATCGAGCTGATGGAAACGGGCGACGGCGGCGAGCTGTTCCGTAAATTTCACATCTCCGGCACCACGATTCGCGACCAGCTGCTGCAGCGCGGCTGGGTACGCCAGCTCAGCGGGCGCAGCGACGGCCCGGCGCAGGTCTTCTGCCATCCGGACTATCAAGGCGAAATTGGTCTTATCATGCCCTATGAAAAAGACTTCTGTGCCACCTGCAACCGCCTGCGCGTCTCTTCCGTCGGCAACCTGCATCTCTGCCTGTTCGGCGAGGGGGGCATCTCCCTGCGCGACCTGTTAGCGGACGATGCGCAGGGCGAGGCGCTCGAAGCGCGCATCTCGTCGGTGCTGGCCCAGAAAAAGCAGACCCATTTCCTGCATGACGGTCATACCGGCATCACACAAAACCTGTCCTATATTGGTGGATAGCGTCAAAAATTAAGGAGAATAAGTATGAGTCAGGTAAGCGAAGCGTTTATCCCGGCGCGTATTGCCATTTTGACGGTCTCCGGCCGCCGTACCGAAGAGGATGACACCTCGGGGCATTATCTGCGTGAGTCCGCCACCGAAGCGGGGCACGAGGTGGTCGACAAAGCCATTGTGAAAGAGAACCGTTATGCGATCCGCGCCCAGGTATCGCAGTGGATAGCCAGTGAAAGCGTGCAGGTTGTGCTGATCACCGGCGGCACAGGTTTTACCGACGGCGACCAGGTGCCTGAAGCGCTTTTACCGCTTTTTGATCGAGAGATCGAAGGTTTTGGCGAGCTGTTCCGCATGCTTTCCTACGAAGAGATCGGCACCTCCACGTTGCAGTCCCGTGCCGTAGCGGGTATTGCCAACCGTACGCTGATATTTGCCATGCCGGGCTCAACGAAAGCCTGCCGCACCGCATGGGAAAACATCATTCTTCAGCAGCTGGATGCCACCCAGCGTCCCTGCAACTTCCATCCCCACATCAAGAAATAGACTATGTCGCAACTGACCCATATTAACGCCGCTGGCGAAGCGCACATGGTGGACGTTTCCACTAAAAACGAGACCGTGCGCGAAGCCCGCGCCGAAGCCTTTGTCACCATGCAGGCCGCTACGCTTGCGATGATTGTCGACGGTAGCCACCACAAAGGTGACGTCTTTGCCACCGCGCGTATCGCCGGGATTCAGGCCGCTAAGCGTACGTGGGAGCTGATCCCGCTGTGCCATCCGCTGCTGCTGAGCAAAGTGGAAGTTAACCTGGAAGCCGAAACTGAGCACAGCCGTGTGCGCATCGAAGCCGTTTGCCGCCTGACGGGGAAAACCGGCGTTGAGATGGAAGCGCTAACCGCAGCCTCCGTAGCCGCGTTAACCATTTACGACATGTGCAAGGCCGTGCAGAAAGACATGGTCATCGGCCCGGTTCGTCTGCTGACCAAAAGCGGCGGCAAATCCGGCGACTTTAAGGCGGCAGATCATGATTAACGTTTTGTTCTTTGCCCAGGTTCGCGAGCTGGTGGACTGCGACAACCTTCAGGTTGAAGCAGCCTTTGCCGACGTAGAACAGCTGCGTGAGCATCTTGCAGCCAGAAGCGACCGCTGGGCGCTGGCGCTGGAATCCGGCAAGCTGCTGGCAGCGGTAAACCAGACGTTGGTGAGCTTTGACCATCAGCTAAAAGACGGCGACGAAGTGGCCTTCTTCCCACCGGTGACGGGAGGCTGAGATGAGCGAAAACACCCGTATCCGCGTCGGCCATGAAAATTTCAGCGTTGGCGATGAGTATCAGTGGCTGTCGCAGTGCGACGAAGACGGCGCGGTTGTCACCTTCACCGGCAAAGTGCGCAACCACAATCTGGGCGACAGCGTGAAGGCGTTAACCCTGGAGCACTATCCGGGCATGACGGAAAAAGCGCTGGCGGAAATCGTGGAAGAGGCGCGCGAGCGCTGGCCGCTGCAGCGCGTTTCGGTTATCCACCGTATCGGTGAGCTGTGGCCAGGCGATGAGATAGTCTTTGTCGGCGTAACCGGCGCGCACCGCAGCTCGGCGTTTGAAGCCGCCCAGTTCATTATGGATTATCTGAAAACCCGCGCGCCGTTCTGGAAGCGGGAGGCCACGCCGGAAGGGGATCGCTGGGTTGAAGCCCGGGACACGGACAAGCAGGCGGCGAAACGCTGGTAACATGCACCCGCGTGCAGTTGTGTTAATCTTATACATGGTAGGCTTTCTAGCCTGAAATTAGGTCAACGTAATTTACTTGAGGAAGCATCATGGATCGATTCCCCCGCTCCAATGACACTATAGTTCAGCATGCGCGAACTGGTTTGCAGGCCTATATGGCGCAGGTCTATGGCTGGATGACCTGCGGGCTGCTGCTTACCGCGTTTGTTGCCTGGTATGCCGCCAACACCCCGGCGGTGATGGAATTCGTCTTCTCCAGCAAAATCACCTTCTTCGGTTTGATTATTGTCCAGCTGGGCCTGGTGTTCGTGCTGTCCGGCATGGTGCATAAGCTGAGCGCCGGTATGGCGACCACGCTGTTCATGCTCTATTCCGCGCTGACGGGCCTGACGCTCTCCAGCATCTTTATCGTCTACACCTATTCGTCCATTGCCAGCACCTTCGTGGTGGCGGGCGGCATGTTTGGTGCCATGAGCCTTTACGGCTATACCACCAGGCGTGACCTGAGCGGCTTCGGCAATATGCTGTTTATGGCGCTGATCGGTATCGTGCTGGCGTCGCTGGTAAACATCTGGCTGAAAAGCACGGCGCTGATGTGGGCGGTCACCTACATCGGGGTAATTGTGTTTGTGGGCCTGACGGCGTACGACACGCAAAAGCTGAAAAACATCGGCGAGCAGATTGACGTGCGCGACACGCAGAATATGCGCAAGTATTCCATTCTTGGCGCGCTGACGCTGTATCTGGACTTCATCAACCTGTTCCTGATGCTGCTGCGTATTTTCGGCAACCGTCGCTGATCGCAGGCTTATCCGCCCTACGGAGCTGTAGGGTGGATAAGCATTAGCGTCATTCACCGCTAGCTATTCTCTCCGAGCTTCCTTTCGTTCTTCGCCCGCAGCTTTTTCGCCCGGCTTTCCAGCCCTAAATAGCAGACAATCGCCAGCAGCAGCGGGGCGATGAAATAGAGCAGGCGATAGGCCAGCAGCGCGGCGATAATCGTGCCGTGGCTGACGTGTTCACCCGCCAGCAGCGCAATAAATACCGCCTCCAGCACGCCGATACCCGCCGGGATATGCACGATAACGCCCGCGATACTGCTCACCAGCAGCACGCCCAGCACGAAGAAGTAGTTCACCTCCTGGCCCAGCAGCAGCCAGATAATCGCCCCCATCACCATCCAGTTGGCGCTGGAGATAACCAGCTGCGCGAGGGCAAATTTAAAGGATGGCAGGACGAGCCGCTGGCCCCTGATCGTCGCGTGACGATGCTTAGCAAACGCGCAGAACCACAGGTAAACCGCGATAAACGCCAGCAGGACGACGCCCAGAATGCGCAGCGTTCCCTCTTCGATATACCAGTGGTCCGGCAGCTGCACTACGCCGACGGTGAAAATCACCCCTGCCAGCACGATGTAGCCGAGCCAGTTCGTAGAGATGCTTAGCGAGAATATTCGCGTAATGGTGGCGCTGGGCAGGCCCAGGCGGGAGTAGAGCCGGTAGCGCATACCGATGCCGCCCACCCAGGTGCTCAGCGTCAGGTTGAAGGCGTAGCAGATAAACGACACCAGCATAACCTGCCGTTTGGCCAGCTTATGGCCGCAGTAGGCGCGCGCGAGCAGATCGTAACAGCCGTAAAGGAGGTAGCTGAGGATCACCAGCCCGACGGCGCTGAACAGCACGAGGCGGTTATAGTTGCGGATGACCTTCCACACTTCCTCCCAGTCCACTTTGGTGGCGTACACCACGAGCAGCACGATCACCGCGATAAAAAAGAGCCAGGTGAGGATTTTCTTTGCTTTCCGCCATTTAGGGTGCGAGTGAGACATCAGAATTTCACCCCCTGATTATCCGTCTCCACCCGATCCTGCGTCTCGATTTCGGGCTGCACCGGAGGCTTTACTAACGAAAGGCGCGGAGTATGCGCGGGCAGCCAGCCGACCATCGCCGGGAAGTGGCGCAGGAAGTGGAACGCCAGCACGCTTTTCCCCAGGTTCCACCAGGTGCGCTTAGGCACCATAGTTTCATCCACCCGCTTGCTGTCGTTGGCGATAAGCCCGCTGAGGTTTTCACGCAGCTCCGCGTTGAACGCTTTATCGTAGATAATCAGGTTCGCTTCCAGGTTCAGCGACAGGCTAAGGGGATCGAGATTGCTGGATCCCACCGTCGCCCAGTGATCGTCCATAATCGCCACCTTGCCGTGCAGCGGACGCCGGGTGTATTCGTATATTTCAACGTTGGACTTCACCAGATAGTTATAGAGCAGGCGGGCGCCCACCTTCACGATCGGCATATCCGGCTCGCCCTGAACCACCAGCTTCACTTTTACGCCACGGCGTGAGGCATTGCGCATTGCATGCAGCAGGCGGTAACCCGGGAAGAAATAGGCGTTGGCAATAATCACTTCCTGCTTCGCGTTGCTGAGCATCTTCAGGTAGTAACGTTCGATATCGTCGCGGTGCTCGTTGTTATCACGCCAGACAAACAGCGCCTGCGCCTCGCCCGGCGTCAGGTTTTCATGGGCGCTGTTATGGCGACGACCCCACCAGCGGCGAGGATTTTCCTCACCGGGCAGGTTTGAGATCACGTACTGGTAGATGTCCTGCACCACCGGGCCTTCCACCTTAACGGCGTAGTCCTGTTTGGCTTCCGGACCGTAATCAATCATATGCTCAGCGGAATAGTTGATCCCGCCAACAAACGCCAGTTCGCCATCCACCACAACGATTTTGCGGTGCATGCGGCGGAACAGGTTGGTGCGCATGCCAAAAATCAGCGGGCGGGGATCGTAATAGCGGAACATCACGCCCGCGGTGGTTAACTCGCTGACGAAACTGTCGCTCAGATCGGGCGAGCCGTAGCCGTCCAGCAGCACCTCCACGCTCACGCCGCGACGGGCAGCGTCCAGAATCACCTCATGAAGCTGCTTGCCCACGTCGTCTTCAAACCAGATAAACGTTTCCAGGATCACTTTGCTGTTTGCTTGTCGGATGGCCTCGAAGACCGCCGGGAAAAAGGCATCGCCGTTCTCCAGCAGCTCAATACGGTTGCCGTCACGCCAGTTATTTTTCATACATGGATCTCCACGGCGAGGGGGGCATGGTCTGACAGATGCCGCCACTGACGTAAATTAAGCGTGGCGGGCGCGCTGACAGAGGCATGTTTTACGTAGATACGGTCAAGGCGAAGCAGCGGGAAACCCGCCGGGAAGGTGCGCGCGGGGCGACCCCAGGCGCGGGTAAATACCTCGTCCAGGCTGGCTTCTTTTTTCAACATATGGCTCGCTTTCTGACGCCAGTCGTTAAAGTCCCCGGCCACCACAACCGGTTCGCCTTCTGGCAGCTCGTTGACCAGCTTACACAGCATGGCGAGCTGCGCCTGGCGGTGCTCCTCGCGCAGGCCAAGATGCACGCAGATAACGTGCACGCGCAGGTTGCTGTCCGGCACGGTCATCTGACAGTGGAGCATGCCGCGCTTTTCGTGACCCTCAACGGAGATATCCCGGTTGTCGTAATGAATGATGGGGAAGCGGGAAAGTATCGCGTTGCCGTGGTGGCCTTCGGGATAAACAGCGTTCCGCCCGTAGGCAAAATCTTCCCAGACCGTATCCGCCAGAAACTCATAGTGGCTGGTCTCCGGCCAGTGTTCAAAGCGCACCGAGTGGGCCTCATGCGCCCCCATCACCTCCTGAAGGCAGACAATATCCGCAGATACCGTGCGTATCGCGTCGCGCAGCTCCGGCAAAATAAAGCGCCGGTTGAAGGTGGTAAAGCCTTTGTGTGTATTTATCGTGAGCACTTTAAAAGAAAAGCGCGGAGTATGATGTGCCATGCCGCTCCCGGTCTTATTCGTTATCCTGATGAAAATAAAGTGTAGTCTTTGTCACAAAAAGAGGGCGGGATGCGGAATTTTCCGTACACTGGCGTACTCTCAAAGACAGGAAAATATACGCCAGGAGTGAATACATGAAGTGGCAACAGCGGATACAGGTGGCAACCGGCCTGACTTGTTGGCAGATTATGCTGCATTTGATGGTGGTATGCGCGGTGCTGGTTGGCTGGAAAACCAAAACCCTGATCCCGGTCGGCATCGGCCTGTGCGGCCTGTATATCGCGACCGTTATCCTGATGTTCGCCTTTCAGCGTTTCCACAGCGGCAAGCTGCGCGACATCGGCGATTTTCTTGAAGAGCTGACCACCACCTGGTACTTCGGTACGGCGATGATCGCCCTGTGGCTGCTCTCCCGCGTGGTAGAAAACAAATGGCTATTGCTGGCTGCGGGCCTCGCAATGATTGCCGGACCCGCCATCTACTCGCTGCTCGCCAAAGACAAATCAGGCGATTTTGCGACGAAACATCCAGTACGCCGCTGAACCCGTCGTGGCCGCTATCACCAGCAGCGGCCAGACGCTCCCCCAGACGATATCTAAGCTCGCATCCTTCAAATAAATCTGCTTGGTAATGTCGGTGAAATGCCGGATGGGGTTCACCCACGTCAGGTTTTGCAGCCAGACCGGCATGTTCTCCACCGGCGAAACGTAGCCCGACAGCAAAATCGCGGGCATCATAAACACGAACACGCCGATAAAGGCCTGCTGCTGCGTGGCGCAAAGCGACGAGATGAGCAGGCCAAATCCCACCAGCGACAGCCCGTAAATCAGCATCGTGAAATAGAACAGCAGCAGCGAGCCGGAAAACGGTATCTGATAGCCCCAGATGCCCACGCCCAGCACGATGGTCGCCTGGGCAATGGCAACGATCTGCGCGGGCACCGCTTTGCCAACGAAGATCTGCCAGGTGGCGAGCGGTGAAACCAGCAGCTGGTCGAGCGTACCCTGTTCGCGCTCGCGGGCGACCGACAGTGAAGTCACGATCATCACGCCAATCGTAGTGATCATCGCAATCAGCGACGGCACCACGAACCATTTATAGTCCAGATTCGGGTTATACCAGTTGCGCACCACCAGCTCGCTGTTGTTCGGCTTTGGCTGGCCGGTCATCAGCTCCTGCTGGTAGTTCTTGACGATCTGCTGAAGATAGTTGGCGGCAATCTGGGCGCTGTTGGAGTTACGCCCGTCGAGGATAATCTGCAGCTTCGCGGGCTGCTGGCCTGCCAGATTGCGCGAGAAGTCCGCCGGGAAGCGAATCAAAAGCAGCGCCTTCTGGTTGTCTATTGTCGGCTGGATTTCCTGCGGGTTTTTCAGCAGCAGCACGTGGTTAAACGCTTTGGCGCGGGCGAAACGCTGGGTCAGCTCTACGGAGTGGCTGCCGTTATCCTCGTTGTAAATCGCAATCGTCGCGTTGGTGACTTCAAGCGTGGCGGCGAACGGGAACAGCACCACCTGCAGCACCACCGGCAAAAGGAGAATGGCGCGGGTCTGCGGCTCGCGCAGCAGCGACTGCAGCTCTTTGCGAATCAGTGTCCATAATCGATGAAACATGGCTTTTCCTTAATCCAGGCGGCGCTTCGTTTTCAGCGCCGTCAGGCCAATAAACATCACCGCCGAAGCGATCAAGAACAGCACGTTGACCACCAGCACCGTAGCAATGTTGCCCGCCAGAAACAGGCTTTGCAGCGTGCTGACGAAATAGCGCGCGGGGATAACGTAGGTCACGGCGCGGATAATCGCGGGCATGCTGTCTATCTGGAAAATAAACCCGGACAGCATGATCGACGGCAAAAACGCGGCGTTCAGCGCCACCTGAGCGGCGTTAAACTGGTTGCGCGTAATGGTGGAGATAAGTAAACCCATGCCCAGCGTGCTGAGCAGAAACAGGCTGGTGATCAGAAAAAGCAGCAGCAGCGACCCGCGATACGGCACGCCGAGAATAAACACCGATACCAGCATACACAGCAGCATCGCCAGCATGCCCAGCACGTAGTAGGGCAGCAGCTTGCACAGCAGAAGCTCGGTGCGCGTCACCTGCGTCGAAAGCAGCGCTTCCATGGTGCCGCGCTCCCATTCGCGGGCAACGACCAGCGAGGTCAGGATTGCGCCAATCACCGTCATAATAATGGTTATCGCGCCCGGAATAATAAAGTGCTGGCTGATGGCGGCGGGGTTAAACCAGTAGCGTAGCTGGACGTCGATCAGCGGCTGAAACATCTCACCCCGATCTTCCGCCCGCTGCTGCTGCCAGATCTGCCAGATCCCCTCCATGTAGCCCTGCACAAAGTTGGCGGTGTTCGGCTCGCTGCCGTCGGTGATCACCTGGATCGGCGCCGTCGCCCCGGCCCGGGCCATGTTCTGGGCGAAGTCGGTGGGGATGACCACCAGGCCGCGGATCTTCCCGGCCTGCATCAGCTGGATCAGCTGCTGGCGGTTATCGCTGATGGTGGGCTGAATGTAGGGCGAGGCGCTGATGGTATGGGTGAAGTCCAGCGCCTCCTCGCTCTGCTGCTCAATCAGCACGCCGACGTGCAGGCGGCTGGAGTCGAGGTTTATCCCGTAGCCAAAGATAAACAGCAGCAGCAGGGGGATGACCACCGCAATCAGCCAGCTGCTCGGGTCGCGCACAATCTGACGGGTCTCCTTCACGCACAGGGCGCGGACGCGCCGCCACGAGACAAACTGGCTATGCTCGCTCATCGTCATGCTCCTCATCCCAGCGGTGGATAAGCGTAATAAACGCCTGCTCCATGGTCGGATCCGCCTGCTCGTCGTTCGCGGCCTGCTGCTTGAGATCGTCCGGCGTGCCGCTGGCGATAAGCTTGCCACGGTAAACCAGCCCGATGCGATCGCAGTATTCCGCCTCGTCCATAAAGTGCGTGGTGACCATCACAGTGACGCCTTTTTCTACCATGCTGTTGATGTGCAGCCAGAATTCGCGGCGGGTGATGGGATCAACGCCCGAGGTTGGCTCGTCCAGAAACAGAATGTCCGGCTCGTGCATCAGCGAGCAGGCCAGCGCCAGGCGCTGCTTGAAGCCGAGCGGCAGGGCGTCCGTCTGGCTGTTAAAAATCGGCTGGAGGTTAAACGCCTCGCTCATGCGCCCGATCTTCTCCTCCTGTGCCTTACCGCGCAGGCCGTAAACGCCGGAGAAAAAGCGCAGGTTCTGCGCCACCGTCAGGTTGCCGTAGAGGGAAAATTTTTGTGCCATATAGCCCAGGTGCTGACGCGCCTTGCCGGAGCTGGTTTTCAAATCCATATCCAGCACCAGCGCCTTGCCCGAAGTCGGCACCAGCAGCCCGCACATCATCTTGAAGGTGGTGGACTTGCCCGCGCCGTTTGGCCCGAGCAGGCCGAAAATTTCTCCGCGCTGCACGGTAAAATCTACGTGGTCGGTAGCCGCGAAATCACCGAATTTTTTGGTCAGCTGTTTTGCTTCAATGACCGTTTCGTCGTGGCTGCCCTCGACGGTATGCAGGATTTCACCGAGCGGCGACTCCTGTTCGCCCGCGCCGCCCAGCAAATCGATAAACGCATCTTCAAAGCGCGGTTCGGTTTGCGCGATATGTTCAGGAGGTAAATTGAGCGCTTTGGCAAGCTCGTCCAGGGTAGCGTCTTTGGCGAGGATAAGCCGCACCGAGCGGCCCTGAATCACGCCGTCGCTTACCTGCGGCAGCCTGAGCGCCCGTTGCAGCAGCCTGCGGTTGTTTTCCTCGCCGTGGCTGACCAGCAGCGACCTTCCGGCCATTTTCTGCGTCAGCTCCTTCGGCGCGCCGTGGTACAGCAGCTCGCCTTCGTTCATCAGCAGCACATCCCGGCACTGCTCGGCTTCGTCTAGGTAGGACGTACTCCACAGGATCAGCATTCCTTCGCCCGCCAGCTCGTGCACCATCTGCCACAGCTCACGGCGGGAGATGGGGTCAACGCCCACGCCCGGCTCATCGAGCAGCAGCACTTTCGGCTGGCCGACCAGGGTACAGGCCAGGCCAAGCTTCTGCTTCATGCCGCCGGAAAGTTTCCCCGCCAGGCGGGCGGTAAACGGCCCGAGAGAGGTAAATTCCAGCAGCCTTTTGAAGGTTGATTCGCGAGTTTCCCCCGTCACGCCGCGCAGGTCCGCATAGAGGTTTAAGTTTTCCATTACCGTCAGATCTTCATACAGCCCAAACTTCTGCGGCATGTAACCCAGCACGGCGTGCAGGGCGCGGTCGTCTTTAATGGGATCGAGACCGATAACCTGAGCGCTGCCCTCCGTGGGCTTCAGCAGCCCGGCCAGCATGCGCATCAGCGTGGTTTTTCCCGCGCCGTCCGGGCCAACCAGCCCGGTGACCTCTCCGGCGTGAATTTCGCAGTCCAGGCTGGCGACGGCGGGCTTATCCATGCCGGGAAAGCTTTTCATCAGCTGCTGAAGGCGGACGATCCCGTCATTGCTGCTCATGCTGCTGCCCGCCTTCGAAGCTCACGGTCACCGGCATGCCCTGGCGCAGCGAATCGTCGGCATCCGTGACTATGATGCGCAGGCGATAGACCAGGTCGGTGCGCAGGTCGGGCGTTTCGACGGTTTTCGGGGTGAACTCAGCGGTAGGGGAGACGAAGCCGATTTTGCCCCGGTAAGGCTTATCCGGCCGCCCGTCGGTATAAATCTGCACTTCGGAGCCGGGTTTAGCCTGATTCAGGCTGGCTTCGTTGACGTAGGCGCGAACCCAGACGGGGCGGGTGAGGGAAAGTGTGAGTACCGTACTGCCTGCGTTAAGCATGCTGCCCGGCTCCACGGCGCGGGTAAGCAGGGTGCCGTTGGAAGGGGCGATGAGGGTGGTGTCCTGCAAATCAAGCCGGGCCTGGGCAAGCTGCGCTTTGGCCTGCTGCAGGCTGGCCTGCGCCTGGGCAATTTCCTGCGGGCGGTTGCCGGTGCGGTACTGGCTGAGCTTATCTTTCGCGGCCTTCAGGGTGGCTTTTGCCTGCTCGCTCGAAGAACGGGCATTTTCCAGATCGTTTGCGGAAATCACCCGGGTGGCCCACAGCCCCTGCTGGCGCTGATAGAAGTTCTGGGCGTAGTCAAAGGCGGCCTGCGCCTGGTTAACCTGGGCGGCGGCCTGGGCTATCTCTTCATCGCGGTAGCCCGCTATCACCAGGTCGTACTTCGCCTGGGCGGCCGCCACGTTGGCCTCGGCCTGCAGCAGCGCGTTGTCGTAAGGGCCCTGATCCAGCACGCCCAGCGGCTCGCCCGCCTTTATGGCGTCGCCCTCATCAACGTTGAGCGCCGCCAGACGTCCGCCGACGCGGAAGCTCATATTGACGGTGCGAATATCAACGTTACCGTACAGCGTCAGCGGTCTGTCCTGCTGGCTTCGGTACCACATCCAGCCACCCACGCAGGCGGCCAGCAGCGCAATAATAACAATCACAACAACGGCGGGCTTTTTACCTTTCATCCTTGCTCATCCTTATGACGGGTCAGCGGGTAATATTTATTCCGTGAATAGAACATTATACGCTTAACCTTCACTAATGCATGGGCATGACGCAGAGGAAACGCCTGAGCGGCCGCCCTGCGGGCGGGGATTAACGCACCGGCCGGGCATATTTACGAGAATTTGTGCGGAGTATCACAAAAGCTGCTACACTGCGCCCCTTACGGCACCGTGGTTTGTGCCCCTCTACTCGCCAGGAGACTGGCGTCATATGAACCCCTGGAAACTACACCGCGAAGCGCGGTCAGGGCGATTCTGGAGTACCTATGTCTTTTGATTCTCTCGGCCTGAATGCCGATATTCTGCGTGCGGTGGAAGAGCAGGGCTATCGTGAGCCTACCCCAATCCAGCGCCAGGCGATCCCGGTAGTCTTAGCAGGCCGTGACCTGATGGCCAGTGCCCAGACCGGCACCGGCAAAACCGCAGGCTTTACCCTGCCGCTGCTGCAGCGCCTGGTGGACAACCAGCCGCATGCCAAAGGCCGCCGTCCCGTGCGCGCCCTGATCCTGACCCCAACCCGCGAGCTGGCAGCGCAGATTGGTGAAAACGTCCGTGATTACAGCAAATATTTAGATCTCCGCTCGCTGGTAGTCTTCGGCGGCGTGAGCATCAACCCACAGATGATGAAGCTGCGCAGCGGCGTAGACGTGCTGGTGGCAACGCCTGGCCGCCTGCTGGATCTGGAACACCAGAACGCCGTGAAGCTCGACCAGGTCGAAATCCTGGTGCTGGACGAAGCTGACCGCATGCTGGACATGGGCTTCATCCACGACATCCGCCGCGTGCTGGCAAAACTGCCTGCCCGTCGCCAGAACCTGCTGTTCTCCGCAACGTTCTCCGATGAAATTAAAGGCCTGGCAGAAAAACTGCTGCACAATCCTGAAGAAGTGTCCGTGGCGCGCCGCAACACCGCTTCAGAGCAGGTGACCCAGTACGTTCACTTTGTGGATAAAAAACGCAAAAGAGAGCTGCTGTCGCAGATGATCGGCGAAGGCAACTGGCAGCAGGTGCTGGTCTTCACCCGTACCAAACACGGGGCGAACCACCTGGCGGAACAGCTGGGTAAAGACGGCATTACCGCCGCCGCTATCCACGGTAACAAGAGTCAGGGCGCCCGTACCCGCGCGCTGGCCGACTTCAAAAGCGGCGGCATTCGCGTGCTGGTGGCGACCGATATCGCCGCCCGCGGCCTGGATATCGAAGAGCTGCCGCACGTGGTGAACTACGAGCTGCCGAACGTGCCGGAAGATTACGTTCACCGTATCGGCCGTACCGGTCGCGCTGCGGCAACGGGTCAGGCTCTGTCCCTGGTCTGCGTCGATGAACACAAACTGCTGCGCGATATCGAACGCGTGCTGAAGCGTGAAGTGCCGCGCATGGCAATTCCTGGCTATGAAGTGGACCCGTCCATTCCAGCCGAACCTATCGTGAACGGCCGCCAGCAGCAGCGTGGCGGTGGCGGACGCGGTGGTCAGGGCCAGGGCCAACGTCGTGGTGGCAACGGTAGCAGCAGCGCACCGTCCGACCGCAGCGGCGCACCGCGTCGTCAGTCCCGTCCTCAGGGCGACGGCGCGGCGAAACCTGCCGGTGCGAACGGCCGTCGTCGTCCACCGCGCAAGCCGTCAGCCTCTAACTAATTAGTTTTTGGTTCGGCTTTGCCAACTCATTAAGAGGCGCTAACATAGCGCCTCTTTTTTTTACGGAAAATATCATGCGTGTACTGCTCGCGCCGATGGAAGGGGTTCTCGACTCGCTGGTCCGTGAACTCTTAACCGAGGTGAATGATTACGACCTGTGTATCACCGAGTTTCTGCGCGTGGTCGACCAGCTTTTGCCGGTAAAATCCTTCCACAGGCTCTGCCCTGAGCTGCTGCATAACAGCCGTACGCCGTCCGGCACGCTGGTTCGCGTCCAGCTGCTTGGCCAGCATCCGCAATGGCTGGCTGAAAACGCAGCCCGCGCCGTGGAGCTGGGCTCATGGGGGGTAGATCTCAACTGTGGATGCCCGTCGAAGCTGGTCAACGGCAGCGGCGGTGGAGCGACGCTTTTAAAAGACCCCGAGCTGATTTACCGTGGCGCAAAAGCCATGCGCGAAGCCGTGCCTGCTGAACTGCCGGTCACGGTGAAAATTCGACTTGGCTGGGACAGCGGCGCGCGCCAGTTTGAAATTGCCGATGCGGTAGAGCAGGCGGGGGCTACGGAGCTGGTGGTTCACGGGCGGACGAAAGAAGACGGCTATAAAGCGGAGCTGATCAACTGGGCGGCAATCGGCGAAATTCGCCAGCGCCTGACGATTCCGGTTATCGCCAACGGTGAAATCTGGGACTGGCAAAGCGCGCAGGACTGTCTGGCAGCAACGGGCTGCGACTCGGTGATGATTGGCCGTGGCGCGCTGAACGTGCCGAACCTCAGCCGGGTGATTAAGTACCATGAGCCGAGAATGCCGTGGCCGGAGGTCATCAGGCTGCTGCAAAAATACAGCAGGCTGGAGAAGCAGGGCGACACCGGTCTGTATCACGTTGCGCGCATCAAGCAGTGGCTGGGGTATTTACGCAAAGAGTACGCGGAAGCGACGGGCTTATTTGCTGAAATCCGCACGCTGAAGCATTCGGCGGATATTGCACGGGTGATTGGAAAACTTTAATTTTTGGTGGATGACTGCTGTAGCCGCCCCGTAGGTCGGATAAGCGCAGCGTCATCCGACATTTAATCCGACATTCCAGCCGACATTTCATCCGGCGAAATTAACCCACCAAACGCTTTATAAATCCCCGTACCCACATCAGCGCCGCATCGCTGTTGTGCCGCTGATGCCATAGCAATGCCACTTCCAACGGCGCGACCGGCAGCGGTACCGGGCTGGATTTCAGGCCCCATGTCTGCTGCCAGCTCTCGCTTAACCCCTGCGGCACGGTTGTCAGTGCGGGCATCTGCATCAGCAGGCCCGGCAGGGCGGCGAAGTGCGGCGTGGTATAGCAAACCTCTCTTTTCTGGCCCTGCTTCGCCAGCAGTGTATCTATATGGCTGCTGGTGGCGATATGTTCCTGTTCCGTCCAGGTTGCGGCCGTCAGGGGAGCTGTCAGGGATAGCTGTGAAGGATGCCACAGCGTAGCAAACTCCATCTGCGTGAGGACTTCGCGCTCCATCCAGCGCGCGGACTGGTTCGCCACGCTTATCGCCATATCCAGATCGCCGCCTTCCAGACGCTGCGCGTCGGTAAACGGGTCGCTCGCTACCACATTAAGATGTACGCCGGGTGCGGCTTCGCGCAGGGCCGGCACGAGGCGCGGCATCAGCCACATCTCCACCCAGTCGGTCATGCCGACGGTAACGGTCACCTTCGCGCTGGCAGGAGTAAACTCAGCCTGCTGGAACAGGGCGCTTTGCAGCTGCTCAAGCAGCGGCATCAGTTCGGTGTGTAATTCTATGGCGCGGGCGGTGGGCTGCATCCGGTGGCCGCTGCGGATAAACAACTGGTCGTCGAACATTTCCCGCAGGCGGGCCAGGGAGCCGCTCACCGCAGGTTGCCCCAGGTGCAGCTTGTCTGCCGCAAGCGAAACGCTTTGTTCGCGAAACAGCACCGCAAACGCGATCAGCAGGTTGAGGTCTATTTTGCGAAAATCATTCTCTTTGATAGTCATTATTTCTCCAATCAGCTGGAGCGATAATACTGCCTGAAGGGAGAGGGGACAAGGCCGGAGAGTGTGACAGGGTGTTGGGTGCCAGCCTTCGGCACCCCGTTCACGCTTTAGAAAATCATTTTGAATACGCCGGTGACGACCAGTAAGCCAATAATAAAGATGATTAGAATTGCCCATAGCAGAATTTTCATTGGTGCTCCCTTATCTAACGGCTTGTGTTTATTGAGTATAGGCAAGGATGCGCGAAGCGGGGGGAGTTGCCTCCCCGTGAACGGAAAAAGTTGGAAAAAAGTTGGGCTGGCAGTCAGACGGCGGGCTTACGGGCGGCAAGCAGGAAAATCATCGGGCGTTCTTTTTCTTCATCCAGCGCAGGATTGGCGGCGATTTGGTCGGCGTCGGGACCCCATTCGTCCAGCTTTTCGATGACGAAGCCGCTGGCGATAAGCGCGTTAATCCAGGTGGCAAGTTTGCGGTGCTGCTTCTTCACGCCGTCGGCAAACCAGTTGCTGATGCGCTCGCCCTCCTGCTGGTAATGGTTCACCGGCCAGGATTTTTGCCCGGTCTGGTCCGCCAGCCAGCCCTGGCGCAGCGCGGCGGTATAAATCGGGTGTTCGGCGGAAAAGACCAGCCTGCCGCCTGGCGTCAGCGCTTCGAATACCGTGCTGAACAGCGCCGGGATATTTTCCAGATAGTGCAGGGCCAGCGAGCTGTAAACAAGATCGACGCTTTCACTCGGCAGCCGTAGCTGTTCCAGATCTTCACGGCGGTAGATAATCCCTTCGCCTGAAGTCATCTCCCGCGCTTTCTCCAGCATTTTGACCGAGACGTCCAGCCCCAGCACTTCTGCGGCGCCCCGATCGCGGGCATAGCGGCAAAACCAGCCGTAGCCGCAGCCCAAATCCACCACTTTTTTACCTGCTAACTCAGGCAAAAGGGTTTGCATGGTGGCCCATTCCGGCGCGCCGTCCAGCCCCTTTATCGAGCGGTCGAGCGTGGCGTAACCTTCAAAAAACGCCGGGTTGTCGTAGATATTCTGTGTCATTGCCACTCCTGTTTGCATGGCCGTAATTGGCCCAGCCAGTTTAGAGGAGTGTGCGGGGAGAGGAAAGTCAGCGGGTATGTGACGTCGTGTAGTGCAAGGATGAAAATAAGTTAAATATTGGCTTTGAATTGTTATCACATTGAGCATGTTATTTATCAGGATTATGATTTGTAACTATCTAATTTATATCTAAATAATTTCCATGTGTTTCTCTTCTTTTCCGGGTGTGGATTGCCACGGTTTCCTAAAAATTACTGTGTCGATATGCGTAACCTGTGTCTCTCCATTCTTATTTCTGGCTGACTATGACTTCCTCACGTTTCCCCCTGGCGGCGCTCGGCGTAGCGCTGTCGTTTGCTCTATCTGGCTGCGCGTTAATGCATAAAGACGATGCTGAACTGGCGCAAAAAGCTCCTGCCCGACAGATTGAGACCGCCCTGCCTCCTGCCCTGGCGCACGGCTGGCCGGGGTCGGGCTGGTGGCGAAACTATCACGATCCGCAGCTTGACCAGCTGGTCAGCCAGGCGCTGAACGGCTCCCCGGATCTGGCCGTCGTGCAGCAGCGTATCAAGCTTGCCCAGGCCCAGGCGCAGATGGCTGAGTCCAACGGCGGGCCGCGTATGGACTTTTCTGCCGACGTTGAACGCCAGAAAATGTCGGCGGAAGGGTTGATGGGGCCGTTTGCCTATACCGATCCGGCTTCGGGCACCACCGGCCCGTACTACACCAACGGCACGTTCGGGCTGACGGCCGGCTGGGATCTTGACCTGTGGGGTAAAGATCGTGCGGAAGTGGAATCCAGAATCGGCGCGGTGAAAGCCAAACAGGCCGAGCTGGCGCAGGCGCAGCAGGTTATTTCGGCGAGCGTGGTGCGCCTTTACTGGGATATGCAAACGCTTCTGGCGCTGCAGGATGTGCTCCAGCAAACCCTGAAGGCCGAGCAGAATATCGTGAACGTGGATACCCAGCTTTATCAGCAGGGGATCAACTCGTCGGTGGAAGGCGTGGAAACGCACATTGATTTCGCCAAAACCCAGCAGCAGCTGGATGACCTGAGCGGACGCATGAACATTGTCACGGCCCAGCTTAAGGCGATTGTTGGCGACCAGCCGGTGCCGAAAATCCAGCGTAAACCGCTGCCGGAGGTCAAAGCGCAGCTGCCTGATTCGCTGGGCTACGAGCTGCTGGCCCGCCGCCCTGATTTGCAGGAGGCGCACTGGTATATCGAGTCCTCACTGAGTAGCGTCGATGCGGCCAAAGCGGCGTTCTACCCGGACGTGAATCTGACCGCCTTCCTGCAAAACGATGCCCTGCACCTGAGCGATCTGTTCCGTGGTTCAGCCCAGCAGATGGGCGTGGTGGGGGGGCTGACGCTACCTATCTTCGACAGCGGCCGTCTGAATGCCAACCTGGATATCGTGCGCGCCCAGAGCAACCTGTCGATTGCCAGCTACAACAAAGCGGTGGTCGGCGCGGTGGATGACGTTGAGAAAGCAGCCAGCCAGATGACGGCGCTGGCCGCAGAAAATCAGCATCAGCAGGCCGTACTGAAAGGCACGCAAAAGCTCAAAACGCTGGCCAGCGCCCGCTACAGGGCCGGGCTGATCTCCGGCGCCCGCCTCAGCGCCGCGACGCTGCCGGACCTGTCGGAGCAGGCGAAGGCCATTCAGCTTCACGGCCAGTGGCTTAATGCCGACGTGCAGCTCATCAGCGCGCTGGGCGGTGGCTACAAGGCCTGAGCACGGTAACGGCGAAACATTCATCACCTCCTATACTTACCTTTCGTGAATAAAGGTAACGGGAGGTGGTGATGAGCGCAGCGAACAAAGTTGTCATTGTGACGGCGTCGGATTCCGGCATCGGCAAAAAATGCGCGCTGATGCTGGCGGAACAAGGTTACGACGTTGGCATTACCTGGCATTCTGACGAGCAGGGTGCGCTGGAAACCGCCCGTGAGGTGCGGGGGCTGGGGCGGCGGGCCGAAACGGTCCAGCTGGATCTCAGCACTCTTCCCGATGGAGCAAAAGGCATCGACGAGCTGATTGGCCGGTTCGGGCGCATCGACGCGCTGGTCAACAACGCGGGCGCGATGAGCAAAAATCCCTTTCTTGATGTGACCCTTGATGAGTGGCGAAAGCTGTTTACCGTTGACGTGGACGGGGCATTTTTATGCTCGCAGAAAGCCGCGAGGGCCATGGTCAGCCAGGGAAGCGGCGGGCGAATCGTCAACATCACATCCGTACATGAACACTCTCCTCTGCCAGACGCCTGCGCCTATACCGCCGCCAAGCACGCGCTGGGCGGGCTGACAAAATCTATGGCCATGGAGCTGGTGCACCACAATATTCTGGTGAACGCCGTGGCGCCCGGCGCTATCGCTACGCCGATGAATGATATGAAAGAAGGTGAGGGCAAGCGGGTCGAGCTGCCGTCCGTCCCCCTGGGGCGCTTTGGCGAGACGGAAGAGATTGCGAGCCTGGTGGCCTGGCTGTGCTCGGAGCACGCCAGTTACACCACCGGACAGTCGTTTATCGTCGACGGGGGCTTTATGATCGCCAACCCCCATTTCAAGCAGAAAGGCTAATCGTCCTCTTTGCTCTCGCGGCGCTTAAACCAGTAGCGGGCAAGCCAGACGAGAGCAACCACGGCAACCAGCCAGATCCAGTGTTTCGCATGCTCGTTTAACGTATGCAGCCACGGAGCAATCACCTCGCCGCCCACATAGCCCAGCGAGGTGAACAGGGTTGCCCAGATCAGGGCGCCGACGATATTCAGCGGCAGAAAGATTTTCGGCGGCAGGCGGCTGGCGCCAATAAGTATCGGGCCGATGATGCGAAAGCCGTACATAAAGCGCGTGCCGATCACAAACAGGTAAGGGTGGCGGTTGATGAGCTTCTGGGCCTTCGTGATTTTCTTCTGATGCTTTTTAAAGCGGGCAAGGATGTTATCCCCGTAGCGCCGCCCCAGCAGATAGAGCAGCTGATCGCCAATCATGCCGCCAAGGGCGACGGACAGCACCACCAGCGGGAATTTCAGCAGCCCCTGATGGGCAGCCACGCCGCCGAGTAACGTAATTGTTTCCCCTTCCGCCATGCTGCCCAGCAGCAGCGCGGCATACCCGTAATGCTCAATTAAACTGTTGATATCCATCAGACTCAGTCGGTTTCCTTTTTATTTACACCCTTTAAGCATACATGCCTGAGTCCGGCCCGCGGCTCAACGGGGCAGATATTTTTAGTTGATTAAAAAACAATCCGCCGCTGTCGATTATAATTAAGGCACTGCTCACACCGCGGATTTACATGACAGGAGGCCTTATGAACCATGTCTGGGGACTGCTTTCCCATCCCAATCGTGAAATGCAGGAAATTAAGCGCGAGAACGAAACCGTCTCGCATCATTACACCCACCACGTTTTGATTATGGCGGCCATCCCGGTGATTTGCGCCTTTATCGGCACCACGCAAATCGGCTGGAATTTTGGCGATGGCACATTCGTTCAGCTCTCTTTATTTACCGGCTTCGGGTTAGGCGCGCTGTTCTATGCGCTGATGCTGGCGGGCGTCGCCGTGATGGGGCGCGTTATCTGGTGGATGGCGAGGAACTATCCGAGACGGCCTTCCCTTGCGCGCTGTATGGTCTTTGCGGGCTACGTTGCCACCCCGCTGTTTTTGAGTGGCGTCGTGGCGCTCTATCCGCTGGTCTGGCTGTGCGTGCTGGTGGGCGCTGCGGCGCTGATCTACACCGGTTACCTGCTGTATGTCGGCGTGCCTGACTTCCTGAACATCAACAAAGATGAAGGGATGAGCTTCTCCGGGTCGACGCTTGCCATCGGCGTGCTGGTGCTGGAGGTGCTGCTCGCGCTGGCTGTCATCCTGTGGGGATACGGCTACAGACTCTTCTGAGTCTTAAGCGTCTTATAAATGATTACGATTCTCCAGTAGCGATTTTCCGGGGCGCCAGAGTATTATGCTGGCGCCCCGTTCGTTTCATTCAGTCCATGAACCCGTGCAGCGGCAACATCACATAAATGAATAATCACAGAAGCGCCATCATGCCGACTAAAATCCGTCTATCGTTGTTCAGCCTTGCGCTGATGATAACCGTGCCGCTGGCACCGCTTGCCCACGCGAGCAAAACCGTGAGTCAGGCGTCCGGCGCCGGGCAAGAAATTGCTTCCGGCAGCGCAATGATTGTCGATCTGCAAACCAACAAAGTCCTGTATTCCAGCCACCCGGATCTGGTGCGGCCGATTGCCTCCATCACCAAGCTGATGACGGTGATGGTGGTGCTGGACGCGCATTTGCCAATGGATGAACTGCTGAGCGTCGACATCAGCCACACGCCGGAGATGAAAGGGGTTTATTCCCGCGTGCGCCTGAACAGTAAAATCAGCCGTAAAGACATGATGCTGCTGGCGCTGATGTCCTCGGAAAACCGGGCGGCGGCAAGCCTCGCGCACCACTACCCTGGCGGTTACGATGCGTTTATCCGCGCGATGAACGCGAAGGCGAAATCCCTTGGCATGACCCATACCCGCTACGTGGAGCCAACCGGCCTGTCGATTGCTAACGTCTCGACGGCGCGCGATCTCAGCAAAATGCTGATCGCCACGAAGCAGTATCCGCTGCTGGGCCAGCTCAGCACCACGAAGGAAGATATGGCAACCTTCAGCAACCCGCCGTACACGCTGCCGTTCCGCAATACCAACCACCTGGTGTATCGCGATAACTGGAATATTCAGCTGACTAAAACGGGCTTCACCAACAACGCGGGCCACTGCCTGGTGATGCGTACGGTGATTAACAACCGCCCGGTATCGCTGGTGGTGCTGGATGCGTTCGGCAAGTACACCCATTTTGCGGATGCCAACCGCCTGCGCAACTGGATGGAAACGGGCAAGATAACCCCGGTGCCGGGATCGGCCCTGGCGTACAAAAAGCAGAAGGCGGCGCAGATGGCGAGTAATTCCGTGGTGGATGGTTCGCAGGCAGACTGATTTTTGGTGGAAGACGCTTCGCTTTTCCACCCTACAACTGTAGGCCGGATAAGGGCCAGTTCTTGTAGGTCGGATAAGCGCCAGCGTCATCCGACATTAGTGTAGGTTGGATAAGCGCCAGCGCCATCCGACATCTGGTTTCAGATATTCAATGCTTCAGGCGCGCTCCAGTCGCCGTCGTTCAGCGGACGCTGCATAATCAGCGTATCGCGCCAGTCGCCCAGCTTAAACCCCACGCTTTTCAGGCTGCCCACGCACTCAAAGCCAAACTGTTTGTGCAGCCGACACGAGCCGGTGTTGTTCTCTCCGTCGCCAATTACCGCAATCATCTGCCGCCACGGGCCTTGCTCGCAGCGCTCAATCAGCGCGCCCAGCAGCTCCCTGCCGATGCCGCGCCCGGTCATGCTGGCGTCGATATACACGGAATCTTCGAGGGTAAAACGGTAGGCCGGGCGAGGGCGGTAAACCGTGGCGTAGCTGTAGCCGACGACAATTTCCCCGTAGCGGGCCACCAGCCACGGCAGGCCTTGCTCAAGCACGAGGTGTAAGCGCTCTCCCATCTGCTGAACAGAAGGGGGCGTCTCTTCAAATGAACCGCGGCCGTGCAGGACATGCCATTCATAAATGGCGGTGATAGCAGGAATATCGTCGAGGGTAGCTTCCCGAACGTTCAGCTTCGCGAACGGTAACGTTTCAACCACTGACATTTTCGCACCTCTGCGCTGGGAGGCGGGCGGAGCATATATTCCCCGCCCGGGATCCCGCTAATCTAGTACGAAAAATCGCCTGAAAACAGTCCTAATATCGGCAGTTGACAGGGGATCTCAATGGGTATCGTGCGTATGTGTATGGCTGCAAGCGCTCTCATCCCACCACTTGTGCTTGCTGGTTTTGCCAATGCCCGGATTCATGCTGTTTGTCGGGTCGTTCGCCTTATAAAATTGTTTTAACGTCTCTGGCGCCTCGTACAAATGGCCGACGTTGTGCTCTGCCGGATACTGAGCGCCGCGAACGCGCAGCAATTCAAGCATTTGCTCTTTCAGGGCGTGGGCATCCACGCCTTTTTTAACAATGTAATCCTGGTGGAAGACGTGGCACATAAAGTGGCCGTAATAGAGGCTGTGGCTGACCTGACTGCTGATTTCCGGCGGCAGCCGTTCAAACCAATCCTGGTCATTACGCCGCAGGGCAATATCCAGCGCCAGAATATCCTCAACTTCTTCGCTGTGAACGGCCTGATAGCGTATGGCTGCCCCGGCGGCGGCAAAACGGTGCAGGAAAGCTTTTGTCCCTTCTTCCGGGGTACAGGAGAAGTACGCCCCTTCCGCCCGCTGAAAATAGCTTTCCAGCCAGGCCCGCGCCTCCTCGATGCCTTCGCCGGACATTTTCAGCAGCAGGTGATGTTCGTATTTATCGCGCCACTCTTTCATGCGCGCCGGTAAATGGCGGGGGAACAGGGCGCTGAAACGCTGCAGGGCGCGGTCGGTGAAGTGGGGCTTGATGAAAGGCACTTTCTCAAGCATCGCGTCCGTACGGCCCTTCATGGTAAAGAAGAACGGCATTTTATCGGTGCCGAGCCTGTCGATCATCATGAAGGTATCTTTGCCGTAGGTCTCAGCAATATCGTAAATATCCCGGTGCATATATTCACCTGCCACGGGCAGATTTTTGAAGTTTGCCAGCATATGGCGGCGAATTTCGGTCAGCACTTCGGGTTGGTTGGTGCCAATGTAAAACACCTGATTTTGCTTTTCAGCGACGAAGGTATCGAGGCGCACCGCGAATACGGCCAGCTTCCCGGCGCAGCCGGAGGCTTCAAACAAACGGCTCGGGTCGGCGTTAAAGCGCGACGGGGTATCCGCATCCACGTCACGAACCCGCTGCGCATAGTCATGGTCTGAGGCCTGGCGGTTATCGTGCAGGATCTCTTCTGGCTTAATGCGTTCATCGTCAAGCTTGCCGAGAATTTGCTCCGGCGTAACGCCCAGGTCGATACCCAGATGGTTAACCAGCGTCAGCTTACCCTGCTCGTCGATGCGGGCGTACAGCGCCATTTCGGTATAGGCCGGGCCGCGCTGCACCAGCGAACCGCCGGAGTTGTTGCAGATCCCACCAATTACCGAGGCGCCAATGCACGAGGAGCCAATCACCGAGTGCGGCTCGCGGCCCAGCGGCTTCAGGGCTTTTTCCAGCTGATAAAGCGTGCTGCCGGGGAAGGCCAGCACCTGTTTACCGCCGTCCAGCACCTGGAGCTTGTCCAGCCGCAGGGTGCTGATAATCACGATTTCGCGGTCGTAATCGTTGCCGTTTGGCGTTGAGCCTTCCGTCAGGCCGGTGTTCGCCGCCTGCATAAGAATGATTTTATCGGCGCTCACGCAGAGGCTTAACACCCGCCACAGCTCAAGCAGGGAGCCGGGGAAGACCACGGCCAGCGCCTCGCCCTGCCCGGAGCGAAAGCCTTTGCGGTAGCGGGCGGTTTTGGCAGCGTCGGTCAGCACATGGGTGTTACCCACCAGGCGATTCAGTTCGTTTATAAAATTTTTCGTTGTTGAATGTGCAGTTACGGACATGGTCCCACTCCTTGTGATGGCACTAAAATTCTCGCTTTCTAGCATAGCTCGCAAAACGCCATGTATTACTCTGAAATGTTCGAAAAATCAGCATTTAACATTTGTCCGGATCTTCTTACCGGGGGAACCTTGTGGCACACTGCTGGCTTTATTATCAAGCGCCGCCCCCGCCGGGCGGCCTGAGCAAGAGAGTGACGCCCATGAAATGGCTCTGTTCTGTAGGTATTGCGGTCAGCCTTGCGCTGCAGCCCGCGCTGGCCGACGAGATGTTCGGCCCGCATCCCCTGACGCCGGAGGCGCGCGACGCCTTCGTTTCCGATCTGCTGACAAAAATGACCAACGACGAGAAAATTGGTCAGCTGCGTCTGATAAGCGTCGGGCCGGATAACCCGAAAGAAGCCATTCGTGAGATGATCAAAGACGGGCAGGTAGGGGCCATTTTCAACACCGTTACCCGCCACGATATCCGCACCATGCAGGATCAGGTGATGTCCCTCAGCCGCCTGAAAATTCCTTTATTCTTCGCCTATGACGTGCTGCACGGTCAGCGTACCGTTTTCCCTATCAGCCTGGGGCTGGCCTCTTCGTTTAACCTGGACGCGGTGAAAACAGTCGGGCGCATCTCTGCCTATGAGGCCGCGGACGACGGCCTGAACATGACCTGGGCACCGATGGTGGACGTGTCCCGCGATCCGCGCTGGGGCCGCGTTTCTGAAGGCTTTGGTGAGGATACTTACCTGACCGCCATCATGGGGCGCGCCATGGTCGAAGCCATGCAGGGCAAAAGCCCGGCCGACCGCTACTCCGTCATGACCAGCGTCAAGCACTTCGCGGCCTACGGCGCCGTGGAAGGCGGCAAAGAGTACAACACCGTCGACATGAGCCCGCAGCGCCTGTTCAATGACTATATGCCGCCGTATAAAGCCGCGCTCGACGCGGGCAGCGGTGGCGTGATGGTGGCGCTGAACTCCATCAACGGTACGCCCGCCACCTCCAACAGCTGGCTGCTGAAAGACCTGCTGCGCGACGAATGGAAATTCAAAGGCATTACCATCTCCGACCACGGTGCTATCAAAGAGCTGATCAAGCACGGCGTGGCCAGCGACCCGAAAGACGCGGTGCGCGTGGCGCTCAACTCCGGCATCAACATGAGCATGAGCGACGAGTACTACAGCAAATATCTGCCGGAGCTGGTGAAGAGCGGCGCAGTACCCCAGGCCGAGCTGGACGATGCCGCGCGCCACGTGCTGAACGTGAAGTACGACATGGGCCTGTTTAACGACCCGTACAGCCACTTAGGGCCGAAAGAGTCGGACCCGGCGGACACCAACGCCGAAAACCGCCTGCACCGCAAAGAAGCGCGCGAAGTGGCCCGCGAAAGCCTGGTGCTGCTGAAAAACCGTCAGCAAACCCTGCCGCTGAAAAAGTCCGGCACCATTGCGGTGGTGGGCCCGCTGGCGGACAGCAAGCGTGACATGATGGGCAGCTGGTCCGCGGCGGGCGTGGCGGATCAAACCGTTACCGTGCTGCAGGGTATCCAGAGTGCGGTGGGCGACAAGGCGAAAATTGTCCACGTACAGGGTGCTAACGTCACCGATGATAAAGGCATCGTCGACTTCCTCAACGAATACGAGAAAGCCGTCAGGGTTGACCCGCGCACCCCGAAAGAGATGATCGATGAGGCGGTTGCGACGGCAAAAAACGCTGACGTGGTGGTTGCGGTTGTGGGGGAAGCACAGGGCATGGCGCATGAAGCGTCAAGCCGTACCGACCTGGTGCTGCCGCAGAGCCAGCGTGATTTAATCACCGCGCTGAAGGCGACCGGTAAACCGCTGGTGCTGGTGGTGATGAACGGCCGTCCGCTGGCGCTGGTGAAAGAAGATCGGCAGGCGGACGCGATGCTGGAAGCCTGGTACAGCGGCACCGAGGGCGGTAACGCCATTGCCGACGTGCTGTTTGGCGACTACAACCCGTCCGGCAAACTGCCGATGTCCTTCCCGCGTTCCGTGGGCCAGATCCCGACCTATTACAGCCACCTGAACACCGGGCGTCCGTATAACCCTGAAAAGCCGAACAAGTACACCTCCCGCTACTTCGACGAAGCGAACGGCCCGCTCTATCCGTTTGGTTACGGCCTCAGCTACACCACGTTCAGCGTGTCCGACGTGAAAATGTCCGCGCCGACCATGACGCGCGACGGCAAAGTAGAAGCGAGCGTAACGGTACAAAACACCGGCGACCGCGAGGGCGCAACGGTAGTGCAGATGTACCTGCAGGACGTCACCGCCTCCATGAGCCGTCCGGTCAAGGAGCTTAAGGGCTTTAAGAAAGTGACCCTCAAGCCTGGCGAAACCCAGACGGTCAGCTTCCCAATTGATATCGAGGGGCTGAAGTTCTGGAACGCGCAGATGAAGTACGATGCCGAACCCGGCAAGTTCAACGTCTTCGTTGGGCTTGACTCCGCCCGCGTGAAGCGCGGCGAGTTTGAACTGAAGTAATTCCGTCGCTCTGCCGGCCTTTTCCCCCGCCCGGGGGGAGGGCCGGCTAGCATAATCCGAAATAGCCTTATCTATAACTTATTCCCCTTTATGCTTTCCCCGGCCGGTTCAATCTCGGCTATTCTTGTTGTGACTCCCTGATTTTCAAGTAAAGAACAACAACGAGGAATCACCATGAATTTAAAAGCGCGTTTTGGCGTGGCGGGATTACTGATGCTGGCAGCGGGCGCTCAGGCGGCCGAGCCGGTGAAAGTCGGCTCCAAAATCGATACCGAAGGTTCCCTGCTGGGCAACATCATTCTGCAGGTGCTGGAAAGCCACGGTGTAAAAACCGTCAATAAAGTTCAGCTGGGCACCACGCCGGTGGTGCGCGGGGCGATAACCTCGGGCGAGCTGGATATCTACCCGGAATACACCGGCAACGGGGCGTTCTTCTTTAAAGATGACAACGATCCGGTGTGGAAGAATGCGCAAAAGGGCTACGAAAAGGTTAAGCAGCTCGACGCCGAGAAGAATCATCTCGTCTGGCTTACGCCTGCGCCAGCTAACAACACCTGGACCATTGCGGTGCGTAAAGATGTAGCCGAGAAGAACAAACTCACCTCTATGGACGATCTAAGCGCCTGGCTGAAAAAAGGCGGCGAATTTAAGCTTGCGGCCTCGGCGGAGTTTATCGAGCGCCCGGATGCGCTTCCTGCGTTTGAAAAAGCCTATGGCTTTAAGCTGGACCAGAAGCAGCTGCTGTCGCTGGCCGGTGGCGACACCGCCGTGACCATTAAGGCTGCCGCGCAGAAAACCTCCGGCGTGAACGCAGCAATGGCCTACGGCACCGACGGTCCGGTGGCGGCGCTTGGCCTGCAAACGTTAACCGATCCGAAAGGCGTACAGCCGATTTACGCGCCTGCGCCGGTGGTGCGTGAAGCGGTGCTGAAAGCCTACCCGCAGCTCGACGAGTGGCTGAAGCCTGTTTTCGCATCGCTCGATGAGAAAACCCTGCAGCAGCTGAACGCCAGCATTGCCGTAGAAGGGCTGGACGCGAAAAAAGTGGCGGCGGACTACCTGAAGCAAAAAGGCTTTGTGAAGTAATCCGTTAGCGAAATAGCGGTGGATGGCGCTTGCGCTTATCCACCCTACAACACATATCCAGTACGTAGGCCGGATAAGCGAAGCGTCATCCGAAAAAATTAGGGTCGGATAAGCCCAGCGTCACCAGCCAGTACGTAGGTCGGATAAGCGAAGCGTCATCCGACAAAAAACGGTCGGATAAACCCAGCGCCGCCAGCCATACGTAGGTCGGATAAGCGAAGCGTCATCCGACAAAATTCAGGTCGGATAAGCATGGCCTCGTCCGACAAAACTAACAGGATGTAAGTTTGCCGAAAATCCATAATCGCGTCCTGCTGCTGCTGGTGATACTGCTGGTAGCGGCGGGCGCTGCTTTACCCTTTATCAACTATGCTGCAAACCGTCTGGTTTCAGGGGAGCCTATGGCCCTGCGCCAGCTTCCCGGGCATGCGTTTCTCCTGCTGCTAATCCCCACGATTATTCTGGCTCTTCTCACTCTGCTGCCCACGCGCAAGCTCCCGCTCGTGCTGACGCTACTCGTTGGCGAAGCGATGTTTATCGGCGCGCTTTTGGTGATGGGCAAAACCGCGACGCACTTTGCCGAAGAGGGGAGCAGCCTGGCACGAACGTCGCCGGGCAGCGGCCTGTGGCTGTCGCTGGCGCTCTACCTGCTGCTCTGCGCGGATGCCATTAACCGGCTCACGCCGAAAGCGCTGCTGCGGCTGCTGCTGAATCTGCAAATCTGGATTGTTCCGGTGGTCCTGCTGCTGAGCGGCTACTTTGCCGATCTCTCGTTGCTAAAAGAGTATGCCAACAGGCAGGACGTTTTTGATGATGCGCTGACCCGTCACCTGGCCCTGCTCGTGGGGACGCTGGTCCCCGCGCTGATGATTGGCGTGCCGCTGGGCGTGCTGTGCTATCAGCGCCCTAAGTGGCAGTCGTCCGTATTCCCGGTGCTGAACGTTATCCAGACGGTGCCGTCGGTGGCGCTTTTTGGCCTGCTGATTGCGCCGCTTGCCGGGCTGGCAAAAAGCTTTCCGTGGCTTGCGGCTATCGGCGTAAGCGGCATTGGCGTAACGCCTGCGTTGATCGCGCTGGTGCTTTACGCGCTGCTGCCGCTGGTGCGCGGCGTGGTGGCGGGGCTGCAGCATGTGCCGCGTAACGTTGTTGAGAGCGCCGAAGGCATGGGGATGTCCAGGCTGCAAATCTTCTGGCGTGCGGAAGTGCCGCTGGCGATGCCGGTTTTGCTGCGCAGCCTGCGGGTGGTGTGCGTGCAGACCATCGGTATGGCGGTTATCGCGGCGCTGATAGGCGCGGGCGGCTTCGGGGCGATCATCTTCCAGGGGCTGCTCAGCAGCGCGCTGGATCTGGTGCTGCTCGGCGTCATTCCGGTGATAGCCCTGGCCGTGCTGCTGGACGCGCTGTTTAAACTTTTAATTTCATTGCTGGAGGCGAAACAGCCATGATCGAATTTGACCATGTCAGTAAATACTTCCAGGGGGAAGCGGCGGTCAAAGATCTGTCGCTCAACATCCAGGAAGGGCAGTTCACGGTGCTGATTGGCACCTCCGGCTCCGGAAAATCCACCACGCTGAAGATGATTAACCGGCTGGTGGAGCACGACGAGGGGCGTATTCGCTTCTCCGGGGAAGAGATCCGCAATTTTGATACTCAAGCGCTGCGTCGCCGTATGGGCTATGCGATTCAGTCTATCGGCCTGTTTCCCCACTGGACGGTGGCGCAGAACATCGCCACCGTGCCGCAGCTGCTGAAATGGCCGAAGGCGAAAATCAACGCCCGCGTTGACGAGCTGCTGGAGCTGCTGGGGCTGGATGCCAGCCAGTTCCGCGACCGCTATCCGCATCAGCTTTCCGGCGGGCAGCAGCAGCGGGTTGGCGTGGCGAGGGCGCTGGCCGCCGACCCGGAAGTGCTGCTGATGGATGAGCCTTTTGGCGCGCTGGATCCGGTGACGCGAGCGGCGCTCCAGCAGGAGATTATCCGCATCCATAATCTGCTCGGGCGGACCATCGTGCTGGTGACCCACGACATTGAAGAGGCGCTGCGCCTGGCGGACAAAATTGTGCTGATGGACGCGGGCCAGGTGGTACAGCAGGGCACGCCGATGGAGCTGCTGACTAACCCGGTGAATGATTTTGCCCGCGACTTCTTCGGCCGCAGCGAGCTTGGCCTGCGCCTGCTTTCGCTGCGCCAGGTGGCGAACAGCGTGCGGGCCGACGAACATATGGTCGGCGAGGCGATTCCGGCAGAGCTGAGCCTGCGCGAAGCGCTGTCTTTATTTGTGGACAGGCAGTGCGAGCGGCTGCCGGTAGTCGACGCAAAGGGCGCGCACTGCGGGGTGCTCCATTTCAGCGATCTGGTGCGGGGTGAACATGCGTCTGGTTCGTGATCCTTTGCTGTGGCTGATTGCCCTGTTCATCGGGCTGCTTTATGCGATGCCGCATACCGCCGGGCTGTTCAGCTGGCTGTTTCCCGAGCTGGCGAGGCCGATGTATCAGCAGGAGAGCTTCAGCGCGCTGGCGCTGGCGCACCTGATACTGGTGGGCATTTCCAGCGTGGTGGCGATTGTCATTGGCATGGGGCTGGGGATTGCGGTAACGCGCCCGTGGGGCCTGGAGTTTCGTTCGCTGGTAGAGACAATTACCGCCGCCGGGCAGACCTTTCCGCCGGTAGCGGTGCTGGCGATTGCCGTGCCGGTGATGGGGTTTGGGCAGCAGCCCGCGATTATTGCGCTGGTGCTTTACGGCCTGTTGCCGATTGTTCAGGGCACGCTTGCGGGAATTGGTGCGGTGCCGGAAACCACGCGGGAAGTTGCTTTTGGCGCGGGCATGAGCCGCTGGCAGGTGTTGCGTAAGGTTGAATTACCGCTGGCCGCGCCGGTGATTCTGGCGGGGATCCGCACTTCGGTGATTATTAATATCGGTACGGCAACCATCGCCTCAACGGTGGGGGCCAACACGCTCGGATCGCCGATAATCATCGGGCTTAGCGGCTTTAACACCGCTTACGTGATTCAGGGGGCCATCCTGGTGGCGCTGGCGGCGATCGTTACCGACCGCCTCTTTGAACGCCTGCAGGACTACATTACCCGTTATGCAAAATAACGATGTAGCCCATCAGCATAACGCCGCCAATTCCGCCGATGGCCATGACCAGCATGCCGCTGACGAGGGCAATTTTAGACAATTTCATTTTTCTCTCCCTATGTTACGGAAGGGATTATAAGTCGAAGCCGGCTTGTTAATGAACCTTTAAATGTCCTGAATGATGCGGGCGGGGTCACGACCGCTGGCGTTTAGCGGGAAAACAGGCAGCCCCTCGCAGCGCCACTGCTCCAGCTGCGCCAGCTGCTGGTGGCTGGGCGAGTCGCCGCACCACACCAGAATAGTCTGCTGGGGAAAGAGTTCAGGCCGCACGCTGGTCAGCGGTTGCGCCAGCACGTCAACGCGCCAGCCCTGCTGAATCGCCATCCACGCCGCCATCCACAGGCGTGTCGTGTCCTGGGTGTTCCAGCCGATCAGCAGCGCATCTTTCCCGCTGTGTTTGCGGGCGGAGGCCAGGCAAAGCGCAATATAGTTAATCAGCGCGCCGTCGAGCAGGCTCAGGAGCGTATTGAGGGTGACCTGCTGGCACTGCAGGCGTCGGCGAAGCGGGGTATAAAGCTGCATGACGAGGGTTTCGGCGGGGTAGTCGCGTCCGACGTCGGCCATCCACGCCCGCAGCCGGTTAGGGTTCCCGCACTGCAAATAGTGCAGCAGCGTCTCCTGGCGCTCTCGCCAGCCGGTTTCCAGATCCAGCTCTTCGCCGCAGAGCAGCGCTTTCACCTTGCTGACCTGGACGCCGTTTTCTATCCAGCGTTTGATCTCACGAATGCGGTCGATGTCGGCGTCGTCGAACAGCCGGTGCCCGCCGTCGGTGCGCTGTGGTTTCAGAAGTCCGTAGCGCCTTTGCCAGGCGCGTAACGTCACGGGATTGATATCGCAAAGCGCGGCCACTTCACCAATGGTATAAAGCGCCATGTTGTCCCCAAAGCCAGCCCGGGAGGTCCCCGTATAACTGTAGACAGTGCGGTCGACTCTGGGAAATTTTACTGATTTATTTCTGTGCCGGGGGAAGAAGGTTCACCCTGCGGCAAGCGTGCAGGGCGGATAAGCCAGCGCCATCCGCCGCTGCCGTGCTGCAAATTAATCTTCGAAGTACCAGTAGCCCTGGTTCACCAGCCCGGTCAGCACCTCGATAAACTCTTCGTCCTGCAACGCCTCGCCCAGCTCACTTTTCCCGACCGTGGTGTAGCGGCACAGAACATCTGCGGCCTTGGCGTTTTTGGTATTCAGCGGTTCGCTGTTCACGAAGAAACGTTCGCCGACGTTGAGCACGCGCAGGCCGCTCAGGCGTGTCAGGGAGTCGCCCTGCATCAGCGCATCCAGAATTTCACTTTGCTCATAGGCAGGCTCTGCCGGGGCAATGTCCAGCTCGTGGCGTGGCGTTGTGGCAAAGCGACCAAACCACTGTCGGAAGTCTTCCGGCTGGTTGAGCATCTCCATCATCATGCCGCGCAGGCGATCCAGCTCGTACTCTTCAACCTTGCCGGGATGGTCGCGCAGGGCCAGATCCGGGTCGCTGTAGTGCTCGCCGCCCAGGTCGTTTTCCAGCGCGTAGTCCGCAAAGCTGCTTATCAGATCGCGGCCGTTTGGCCCACGGAAACCAACTGAATAGTTGAGGGCGGTTTCGTGCGTGAAGCCATCGTGCGGGAAACCCGGTGGGATATAGAGAATATCGCCCGGTTCAAGATCTTCATCGATGATTGGCGTAAACGGATCGACGTGCAGCAGGGCAGGATGCGGGCAGAACTGACGCATCGGCAGCTTGTCCCCTACGCGCCAGCGGCGGCTGCCCATGCCCTGAATGATAAAGACATCGTACTGATCGATATGCGGGCCAACGCCGCCGCCCGGCACGGAAAACGAGATCATCAGATCGTCGAGACGCCAGTCCGGCAGCACGCGGAACGGGCGCACCAGCTCGGCGGAAGGTTCATGCCAGTGGTTCACGGCCTGCGCCAGCAGGGACCAGCCGGTTTCGCCCAGGCCGTCGAAATCCTCGAACGGGCCGTTGCTGGCGTGCCACTGGCCGTCTGCGGTATGGCTCACCAGGCGACTGTCCACTTCGGGCTCCATCGCAAGCCCTGCCAGCTCGTCCGGCGTAATAGGGTCGATAAAATTCGGGATAGCATTTTTCAGGACCACCGGCTGTTTCTGCCAGTATTTTTCCATGAATTCTTGCCAGTCAAAGGTCAGTTGATAAGCCATATTTTCGCACCAGTGGGAGGACAAACGGCGGTAATTATAAAGAGCGGCGGGGCGTGGCCGCCTTGTCATTGGTCAAGGTGGAGGGGATGACTTAAAAACAAAAAAGAATGCCGTCCGGGGGCGAAAAGTGGGAGAATAGTGGCTGTTTATACAGTAGAAGTGAGAGTCATGGCCCTGTCCCCGGCGCAAAAAGCGCAAATCGCCGCCTGGTATAAGGCGCTCCAGCAGCAGATACCGGACTTTATTCCCCGCGCGCCGCAGCGGCAGATGATTGCCGAAGTGGCAAAAACCCTGGCGGGAGACGAAGGGCGACACCTGGCGATCGAGGCCCCCACAGGCGTGGGGAAAACACTGTCCTACCTGATCCCCGGCATCGCTATCGCCCGGGGCGAACAGAAAACGCTGGTGGTCAG
This sequence comes from Dryocola clanedunensis, assembly GCF_038405435.1. Lineage (GTDB taxonomy): Bacteria > Pseudomonadota > Gammaproteobacteria > Enterobacterales > Enterobacteriaceae > Dryocola > Dryocola clanedunensis_A. The sequence goes on from NZ_JBBYHZ010000003.1 coordinate 219,853, forward strand.
CACCGCCAACGTCGCGCTTCAGGATCAAATCTACAGCAAAGACCTGCCGCTGCTGCGCAAAATCATCCCCGATCTGAAATTTACCGCCGCCTTCGGGCGCGGGCGCTACGTCTGTCCCCGCAACCTGGCCGCGCTGGCAACGGATAGCCTCGCGCAGGGGGATCTGCTCGCCTTTCTGGATGATGAAATGGCCCCGGCCAGCAAAGACGAGCAGCAGCGCTGCGCAAAGCTGAAGGTTGAACTGGACGGCTATAAGTGGGACGGCATCCGCGACCACAATGCCCAGGCGATAGACGACGATCTCTGGCGGCGCATGAGCACCGACAAAGCCAGCTGCCTGGGGCGCAACTGCCACTGGTATAAAGAGTGCCCGTTCTTCGTGGCGCGCCGCGAAATCGACGATGCGGAGGTGGTCGTCGCCAACCACGCGCTGGTGATGGCGGCCATGGAAAGCGACGCGGTACTGCCGGAAGCCAAAAACCTGCTGCTGGTGCTCGACGAAGGCCATCACCTGCCGGACGTGGCGCGCGATGCGCTGGAGATGAGCGCGGAAATTACCCCTGGCTACAGCCGCCTTCAGCTCGACCTGTTCGCGAAACTGGTTGAAGGGATCATGGCGCAGCTCCGCCCGAAAAGCCCGCCGCCGCTCACCTCGCCGGAACGCCTCACCAACCACTGCGACGAAGTGCATGAGCTGCTCAGCTCGTTTTGCAGCATTGTAAAGCTGTGGATGCCGGGCGACCACGAGAGCGAACACCGCTTTGAGATGGGCGTTTTGCCCGAAGAGATCATGGTTATCTGCCAGCGCCTGGCAAAATTGACCGAAGGGCTGCGCGGCCTGGCGGAAGCGCTGGTTAATGATTTAAGCGAAAAGACCGGCACCCATGACGTGGTGCGCGTGCATCGTGCTTTATTACAGATGAACCGCGCGCTGGGCTATTTCGAATCCCAGAGCAAGCTGTGGCGGCTGTCGGCCATGGAGCAGGCCTCCGGCGCGCCGGTCTCCAAGTGGGTAACCCAGGACGTCCGCGAAGGCCAGCCGCACCTCTACTTCCACTGCGTCGGGATCCGCGTCAGCGACCAGCTGGAAAAGCTTGTCTGGCGCAACGTGCCGCACGTGATTATTACCTCCGCCACGCTGCGCTCGCTGAATAAGTTCGAGCGCCTGCAGGAGATGAGCGGCCTGCGCGAAAAAGCAGGGGACAGGTTTATTGCCCTGGACTCGCCGTTTAACCACGTTGAGCAGGGGAAAATCATTATTCCCCAGCTGAGCGTTGAACCAACTATGGAAAACGAGCCGCAGCATCTTGCTGAGATGGCCGCGTTTTTCCGTGCGGAGCTGGCGAAAGGCGAGCATAAAGGGATGCTGGTGCTGTTTGCCAGCAACCGCGCCATGCAGCAGTTTCTCTCTCACGTAACCGATTTGCGTTTGACCCTGCTGGTGCAGGGTGACCAGCCTCGTTATAAGCTGGTCGAACTGCACCGCAAGCGGGTTGAGGAGGGCGGCACCAGCGTGCTGGTCGGGCTGCAATCTTTCGCGGAAGGGTTAGATTTAAAAGGCGACCTGCTAAGCCAGGTGCATATCCATAAAATCGCCTTCCCGCCGGTGGACAGCCCGGTGGTGGTGACCGAAGGCGAATGGCTGAAAAGCCTGAAGCGCTATCCGTTTGAAGTACAGAGCCTGCCTGCCGCATCATTTAACCTGATCCAGCAGGTCGGGCGTTTAATTCGCAGCCACGCCTGCTATGGTGAAGTGGTGATTTACGACCGCCGCCTGCTGACCAAAAACTATGGTCAGCGGCTGCTGGGCGCGCTGCCGGTGTTTCCGATAAGCCAGCCGCCGGCACCGGCGGCCAAAGCACTCGCCGTCGAGCCGAAAAAAACCGTGCGGCGAAAGCGGGCGAGAAAATAATTCAGGGGAGCAGAGATGGACTATCGCAAAATAATCAAAGAAGTCGGGCGCGGTAAGAATCACGCCAGGGATCTGGATTTCGACACGGCGCGCGGGCTGTACAGCCACATGCTGAAGGGCGAAGTGCCGGAGCTGGAGCTGGGCGGAGTGCTGATTGCCCTGCGCATTAAAGGCGAAGGCGAAGCGGAGATGCTCGGTTTTTACGAGGCGATGAAGCAGCATCTTATCTCGCTTACGCCGCCGCTAAACAAGCCGATGCCGATCGTGATCCCCTCCTACAACGGCGCGCGCAAGCAGGCGAACCTGACGCCGCTGCTGGCGATATTGCTCAACCGGCTGGGCTACCCGGTGGTGGTGCATGGCGTGAGCCACGATCCAACCCGCATCCTCACCGAAACGATTTTCAAGCTGATCGGCATTGAGCCAACCCTCCATGCGGGCCAGGCCCAGGCGAAGCTGGAAGCCCACCATCCGGTTTATATACCAATTAGCGCCCTCTGCCCGCCGATGGAAGATCAGCTGGCAATGCGCTGGCGTATGGGCGTGCGTAACAGCGCGCACACGCTTGCCAAGCTTGCCACGCCGTTTGAAGAAGCAGCCGCGCTGCGTCTGGCGAGCGTCTCCCATCCGGAGTATGTGACCAAAGTGGCGAAATTCTTCGGTGATATCGGCGGACGCGGTCTGCTGATGCACGGCACGGAAGGCGAGGTTTATGCCAATCCGCAGCGCTGCCCGCAAATCACGCTGATTGACGGTAAGGGAGCGCGGGTGGTCGTGGAGCGGCAGGCAGAGGCAGTTGAAAATGTCATTCTGCCGGATTCTAAAGATCCTGACGTTACCGCACGCTGGATAGAGCGCTGCGCGGCGGGCGTTGAGCCTGTTCCTGGATCGTTAAAAATTCAAATGGCCTGCTGTCTGGTGGCAACGGGCGACGCCCTGACTTACGAAGAGGGGATGGCGCGGGTAGAACAAACCTTCCCGGCCTGACGGCAGACAAAAAAAAGCCTGCGGTAGGGACCGCAGGCAGCAAGGGTATATCAAGGGTAAATCAGTGTCGAAGCAGCGCTTCAATGAGGGTTGTGGCAATACATCTCACAGGGTCAAACGAAAATCTTTGTCTACAGATTAGTTGTAGATTACAGCGGTACCGCTCATTTTGCCGTTAGTGTTAGCAGAAGTGATGGAGTACGCTTTTGCACCCGCCTGTTCTGCTTTAGAAGCCAGCTGCGCTTCCAGACCGTCCAGCGTAGTTGCGCCCTGGGCAGAAACCACGCCGACTTTATTCAGGTTCTGAGCTTCGCTTGCGCTAACGGACTGTGCGGCAAAAGCACCGAAAGAAAGGGTAGAAAGGGCGATAGCGGCTACAGCATATTTGATGGTTTTCATAGTTAATTTCTCGCAGGTTATTCTGTTTAAGGTGACGTTGTTCCGTCGATGTGATTATGGTCACACTTTTGAGCAGAAGATTAAATCGAAGAGAATTGATGGCGTTGTTCAAATAAATTGAACACCAGCTAATTCATTGAAAACCGTGATGGTTAGCTTGCGAATTATCATCAGGGATACTATCACCCTGTCCCCGCCTCGTTTACAGCACCTTTTGCTAATCTTTTTTGCAAAGCTGGAACACCGGTGGGCAATCGCTTGCGGTGAAAATTCAGGCGGATCCGCAATGGAGATCCGCCCGAAGGAAACTGCTGCGAACTACATTAATCCCAGCAGCTTTGGTACAAACAGAGAAATTTGCGGGAGATAGGTAATCATCATCAGCGACACAAACAGCGCGGCGTAAAAGGGCAGCAGCGGTTTAATCAGATGCTGAATTTTCACGCCGGTTATCGAGCAACCTACGAACAGCGCGCTACCGACCGGCGGGGTCAGCAGGCCCACACAGAGGTTGGCGACCATCATGATGCCGAAGTGAACCGGATCCATGCCCAGCTGCTGGGCAATGGGCAGGAAGATGGGCGTGAAGATCAGCACCGCCGGGGTCATGTCCATAAAGATGCCGACAATCAGCAGCACGATGTTAATCAGCAGCAGGATCACCAGCGGGTTATCCGAGATGCCCATCAGGGTGTCGCTGATCATATAAGGGATGTCGGCGTTGGTCATTGCCCAGGACATACCCACCGAGAAGCCAATCAGCAGCAGGACGATAGAGGTGGTGACGACCGATTCCAGGATCAGCTTTGGCAGGTCGCGCCATTTCACCTCGCGGTAGATAAGCACCGACAGCACGAAGGTGTACACCACGGCGATGGCGGAGGCCTCGGTTGCTGTAAAGATACCCCCCAGAATTCCCCCCATAACGATAATCACCAGCAGCAGGCTGGGCAGCGCGTCCAGAAACGCTTTCGCGGCCTGGGCGCAGGTTGGTCGCGCTGAAACAGGGTATCCGCGCCGCTTCGCAATAACCCAGCACACCAGCATGATGGACAGCCCCATCAGGATGCCCGGCAGATAGCCTGCCATGAACAGCGAGGCCACCGAGACGCCGCCTGCGGTCAGTGAAAAGACGATCAGTACGTTTGAGGGCGGGATCAGCAGACCGGTAATGCACGACGACACGTTAACCGCCGTGGAAAACGCCGGGTCGTACCCTTCTTTAGTCTGTATCGGTGACAGCGTGCCGCCCACGGCTGCGGCTGCCGCCACGGCGGAGCCGGAAATAGATCCGAACATCATATTTGCCAGCACGTTGACGTGGCCGAGCGAGCCGGGCACGCGGCCCACCATAATCTGCGCCAGGTTAATCAGCCGGATGGCGATGCCGCCGCTGTTCATCAGCGTCCCGGCAAAGATAAAGAAGGGGATGGCGAGCAGGGCAAAATTGTCCAGCCCGTTAGCCAGCCGCTGGGAAACGGTGATCACCGCAATATCCCAGGGAAACATCAGCAGCATGGAGGTCACGGTAGCGATGCCGATGGCAAATGAAATCGGCAGGCCAATAAACACCAGCGCGAAGAACGCGCCGAACAGCGTCAGGGCGATGTAGCTTTCCATTATCTGGCCCCTTTATTAAGCAATGCCCGGGCATCGCTGAGGATGAAGTAAAGCGAATAGAGCATCATGATGGCGCCGCTCAGCGGCAGCACGATGTAGACGTAGCCCATGGGAATTTGCATCGCAGCCGACAGCTGCCCGGTAGCGAGCGTTTTATCAATGAGCTTCAGACCGCCGCTGACGATAACCAGACCGGCAAACAGCAGGATCAGCGTGTTCACCACCATGCTCAGCAGCGGCTTTTTCTGCTCCGGCAGCAGCATGGCCAGAAAGTCGATGGAAAGATGACGCTGGGCGCCGACGGTGTAGGAGGCACCGAGCAGGCCGACCCAGATCATCAGGAAGCGGGCAAGCTCGTCGGTCAGGGTGCTGGGCTGGTTTAGCACATAGCGGCTGAACACCTGCCAGACCACGCAGACAACCAGCGCGACCATTACCAGCACCGAGAAGGTGGCAATAGCCCGGTCTACCGCAAGCTTTAAGGGCTTCAGTATCATGATTAAGTACCTGTCAGAAAAGGGCGGGCAGCGGCCCGCCTGAAGGGGGACTATTCGGCGGCGGCTTCAAACTTCGCAAGCAGCGCGGCCTGCTTTGGATCTTTGGCAAACTCGTCGAACAGCGGTTTTACAACTTCACGGAACGGAGCTTTATCAACGGGCAGGATAGTGGCGCCCATGGCTTTGGCCTGCTCACGGGATTCGGCATCAACTTTATTCCACAGTTTTTGCTGGTAGGCCTGAGAGTTGTCCGCCGCCTTCATCAGGATCTGCTGCTGCTCGGGGGTGAGCCTGTCCCAGGTTTTGGTGGAGATCACCAGGAAGTCGGGGATAGAGGTGTGCTCATCTTCAGAAAATACTTTGGCGATTTCGATATGGCGGGTCTGCACCCAGGAAGGGATATTATTTTCCGCACCGTCCACCACGCCCTGCTGCATGGCGGTATACACCTCGCCGAAAGAAACAGGGGTTGGCGAGCCGCCCATCAGTTCAACCATTTTCAGGGTTGTCGGGCTGGCCTGAACGCGAATTTTCAGCCCTTTTAAATCTTCAGGTCTGGTAATCGGCTTTTTAGCGTAAAAACTACGGGTGCCGGCAACATAGGCGGAAATAGCAAAGAAGCCTTTGTCTTTGGTGGAGTCCATTATTTGTTTGCCAGTTTCGCCAAAGACGACCTTATTAAAATGATTCTGATCTTTAAACAGATACGGCAAATTATAAATGGCGTAGGTATTGTCAAATGATTCCAGATCGCTCGCCGAGCCTTTGGTCATATCCAGCGCGCCGTTTTGCAACAGCTCCAGCGTTTCCCGGGCGCTGCCCATCTGGCTGCTGGGATAAATACGAATGCGCATATTGCCGTCGGAAAGTTGTTGGACCTCTTTCGCTAATTCTTCAAAGGCCTGGTGAACGACATGGCTCCGCTCGAGGTTATGCGCCAGTTTTAACGTGACTTTTTCTGCGGCGTTCACGCCTGCCGCACACAGCGATAATACCGAAACACAAAGCAACTGACGAGGTAAAGAGAATAGTTTCATGATTGCAAGCTCCCTGCTATTAGGATGAAAGTCGGAACGGGTATTCGTGATTTCTGTATGACATCTTAATATATTTGTCTGATAACTATGGCGTGCTGGCTTCACACTTTTTTAGCTCTTCGCAGGCAAAATGACATTTTTGTGCTCTTCCTCACCGTGTTGCGCCGAGCCGTTTAATAAATGTTTTTAGTCAATATCATGGGGATAAGAAATTAGCGGGTTAAACAAAGAAAATACCGAGTTATTAATTCGGGAATACCAGTGATGAAATAAAAAACGGTTTCCAGAACTGGAAACCGTCAGGGGTTGATAGTCAGCATTTGGCTATTGTTCGCGGTTATTTATAAATGGTGGCGGTGCCGTACATATGGTTATCGCCGCCGGCGGAGTTAATCACATAGCCCGTTGCGCCCTGCTCTTTAGCTTTGGCGGCCAGTTTGTCTTCCAGGTCGTCCAGGTTGCGGGCGTTGTTGGCCGAGACGGTGCCCGCTTCACGCAGCTGGCCGGTCTGGCCACTCATCAATTCCTGGGCTGCCATGCTGGCAAAGGGCAGTGCTGCAAGGGTGACTACAGCAGAAAAATACAGCAGCTTTTTCATCATCACATCCTCATAAGCTTAGGGAGGGTCGATTAAAATTTCATCAACACTCCAAGTGTAGGCGGTATGTGATAATAAAAGAACGCAAAAAATTGATTGAGTTGTGCGTGTTTTTTGAACAACAAATACTGACGAAAAGCTGACAAATCAGCCACATACAGGTGGCTGATTTTGTTTAGATTATCGCGCGTCCGGGCGAGTAAGGTCGAAACGGTGAGATTCTTCGATGGTGTAATAGGCGGAGGGACCCCCGGCCCGCAGGACCGGCTTCGCCAGTGCGGTCTGATATATGCCGTCTTTCAGCAGCGTTTCATCAATGTGAACGGCCACCACTTCACCGAGCACCAGCCAGGTATCGATCTCCACGCCGTCGGCGGACGTCAGCTGGATGCACTGGGAAAGCCGACATTCAAAGTTGACCGGGCTTTCCGCCACCAGGCTCGCCTTTACTTTACGGCCCGGCAGCGGCGTTAAGCCCGCGCGTGCAAACTCATCCTCACCGCGAGGCAGCGTTGCGGAAGTTTCGTTCATTTGCTCTGCCAGCCCGCGGGTGGTGAGGTTCCAGACGAATTCTTTGGTGTCGAGGATGTTCTGCACGCTGTCTTTCCAGCCGCTGCTGGCAAAACCAATTATCGGCGGGCGGTAGTTAAAGCAGTTAAAAAAGCTGTACGGCGCAAGGTTGCGCTGGCCCTGCGCATTGCAGGAGGCTATCCAGCCAATCGGCCGTGGGCCGACAATCGCATTCAGCGGATCGTGCGGCAGACCATGCCCGTTTGCAGGCTCGTAGTAATATCTTTTCGCGGACATATAACCTCTTTCGTTGATGAAAACGGCGCGGCGTATTTACCCCGTGGTCCGCACAGAGTATCTTACGCGCCCACACAAGGAGAAGCCGCGATGAAAACCCCTGCCACCAAACCGGGCCTGCACCCGCGTAACCGCCACCGTGAACGCTATGATTTTGCTGCTCTGCAGCAGAGCAGCCCGGCGTTAACGGCATTCGTGATAACTGGCCCGCACGGTGAGCCAACGGTTAATTTCGCCGATCCGCTGGCGGTAAAAGCCCTGAACCAGGCGCTTCTGGCACATTTCTATGGCGTCCAGAGCTGGGATATTCCGGACGGTTTTCTCTGCCCGCCCGTACCGGGGCGCGCGGACTATATTCACCATCTGGCGGATTTACTGGCCGAAGGCAACGGCGGCAACGTGCCATCGCAGGCCACGATTCTGGACGTGGGCGTCGGGGCAAACTGCATTTATCCGTTAATCGGGCAGCATGAATACGGCTGGCGCTTTACCGGCTCCGAAATCGATGCCGACGCGCTGCGCAGCGCAACGATGATTATAGATGCGAACCCGGGCTTAACGCGCGCGATCCGTCTGCGCCGTCAGAAAACGAAGGATGCGATTTTCCCCGGCATCATCCATAAAAATGAAACCTTCGACGCCACGCTGTGCAACCCGCCGTTCCATGATTCAGAGGCCGCCGCCCGCAGCGGCAGCGAGCGCAAACGCCGCAACCTGGGCCAGGACGAAAAGGGCGCGCTGAACTTTGGCGGCCACGAACATGAGCTGTGGTGCGAAGGCGGAGAAGTTGCCTTCGTCAGCCAGATGATCAACGAGAGCAAAGCGTTTGCGAAGCAGGTGATGTGGTTCACTTCGCTGGTTTCCCGCGGCGAAAACCTGCCTGCGCTGTACCGCGTCATGCAGGAGGCTGGCGTGGAGAAAGTAGTGAAGAAAGAGATGGCCCAGGGTCAGAAGCAGAGCCGCTTCATCGCCTGGTCCTTTATGAACGACGCCCAACGCGCACGCTGGGCCGCCACGCGCTTTAAATAGCTATACCGTAGGGTTTGCCGGCGGCAGCGTACCGGCTGCTGCCTCGGAGGCCTGGAGCGCCTGAGCGGCATCCGGGCCTGGCTGCATGACCTGCACGGTCTGCACCGGGGGACGTATACCCGCCGCGTCGAAGTGCTTCTTCACCATCCCGTCCAGCGCAAAGCGCACCGTCCACTGCTTCAGCGGCTGGGTGGTGAACGACACGCGTACCGTAAACGCCTGGTTAGTCAGCCCGACGATGCCCGCAAACGAAGGCTCGCCGATGACCAGCATGCGGATATCCTGCTGCTCCATCAGCTCCGCTACCGCCTCTTTCAGAATGCGGTTCGCCTTGTCCACGTCCTCCTGCCGGTCCACATCGTAGTTCGCCACAAACGAACCTATGCCGCGCACGAAGTTGGCGAAGGTGGTGATCGATGACCACGGAATAATGTGATAGGCCCCGGTATCCTGGCGCACGCCCACCGAACGAATCGACATGCGCTCCACGGTGCCGGTGATCGGCCCGATGGTAACCAGGTCACCCGTATTCATGCCGTTTTCAAACTGGATAAATACCCCGGTAATAATATCCTTCACCAGCGTTTGCGACCCGAAGCTCACCGCCAGCCCCAGGGCACCGGCCCCCGCCAGCAGCGGCGCAATGTTCACGCCGATTTCAGAAAGCAGGATCATGATGGTGATGGTGCTTATCACTACGGCGAGGGCGTTACGAAACAGCGTCAGTAGCGTGCGGGTACGCGCGCTGGGCATCGGGCGGCCATGTATATCCGACGCCAGCCGGTTTTCTATCAGGCTTGCCAGCAGCGTCCAGCCAACCGCCGAGAAGAAGAGGATCAGCACGATGCGGATCAGTATATCGACGGTTTTCTCTCCTGCGCCGTTGGTCAGCCACGCCCACATGTCAAACAGGCTCCAGGCGTTGAGCAGCAGCATCACCGCCACGCAGACGGTGAGAATACGCGCCAGCTTTAACGAGGCGGATATCCAGCTGTTAATGCGCTTTTGCAGTTCGGGATAGCTGCGCTGGACCTGCGGCGAGAGCGTGATGGTTTTGGCAATCCAGCGCGACAGCATGCCGGAGAGAAACGCCGCGATGCCGATGATTGCCAGGCTGCGCAGCGAGGCGCCCATCATCCACTTCAGGCTGTTGCCCGGGTCGAACAGCGAGAAGAAAAACAGCACCACGAAGTAGGCGCTCGCCAGCCAGTGCCACACCAGCGCAAAGGCGCGAATGAACAGGCTGAAAAAGGCCATTGAGCGGTCGGCCAGGTGAATCAGGCTTTGCTGGATGTGGCGTTTGTTGCGGAAGATTAAATACAGCGCCCACAGGGTGATACACAGCATGATGGCAACGTTGGCCATCGCGCCAATCTGCACGTTGATCTGGTTGGAGATAATCGGCACCGCGACCAGGATCCCGTAGCCTATCAGGCTGCTTAAGCCCGACAGACGAACGCTCCAGTAGTTTGCGCTCTGGTCGCTGATGGGGAAGGGGCGCAGATCCGGTATGCGCGGGCAGAAAATCAGCCGCAGAATAGCCTTGAAGAATTCAATCAGCGCAAAGGCGTTGAGAAACAGCCCCTGCTGGCGGGCAATGGTGCGGCTGCCCGCGTTCATCATATCGCTGAAGATCTGCCCGACGAACAGCGTCAGCGCCAGTAGCAGCATATCAATAACAAAGGCCGCGACGATCATCAGCGGCAGGTGGAACCAGCTTGAGCGGTCGCGATTCTTCCTGCGGCCCCATTTCCCCATGCGCCGCCAGACCGGCGTCATGCACAGCCGAATCAGCAGGTAGAAGGCGAAAACGGCGGCCACGAGCATCGCAAAATGGGTCAGGGCGTTAATAAAAGTCTGCTGGTTAAAAGCCTTGTGCGGCGCGTTGGTGATATTGCGGTGCAGCTGGGCAAAGCGGTCGGCAAGCTCGCCACCGTAGTGGCGGCTGACGTCGGTGACGTTCTCCAGCACCGTTTTGTCTTCGCTGAGCTGCTCCGGCGGCGCAATGGCCGGAACGGGCTCCGGCGGCGGCGTGGCGGCAACTTTGCGCAGCTGTTCGATCAGCTCGGTACGCGATTTGTCGTTATCCAGCACATCCGCCAGCGCCGAATAGGCTTTCTTTTTTTCTTCAACGTCGGGTTCTGCGGGAGGAGCGGTGCTGCTGTTCTGGGTAGCGCTGGCGGCAACGGCGGCGGCGGGCAGCGTAACCGCCGCGGCCTGAAAGCTAAACAGGCTGCATAGCAGCAAAAGTATCCACGGCACGGCACTCCTCCAGGCTGAGAAAGTCAGGCAAAGGAGTAAGTATAGTCGGCGGGGATCAAGGGGTTAGAAATGGGGATTAATCTGGGAGTGAACCCTCACCCCGGCCCTCTCCCTTCCAGGAAAGGTTATCACCGACAGTTCCCTCTCCCCTTTGGGGAGAGGGTTAGGGTGAGGGGAAAAATTACGAGACGTGCTGTAAAAATTCCTGCAGGCGCTGGCTTGGCGGGTTGTCGATAAGCTCCTGCGGGTTGCCGTCTTCCGCCACGCGACCTTTATCAATAAAGATCAGGCGGGAAGCGACCTTCGCAGCGAAGCCCACCTCGTGCGTCACGATAACCATCGTCATGCCTTCTTCGGCGAGATCCTGCATAACCTTCAGCACTTCGTGGCGAAGTTCCGGATCCAGCGCCGAGGTTGGCTCATCGAACAGCATCATTTTAGGCTTTACCGCCAGCGCACGGGCAATCGCCACGCGCTGCTGCTGGCCACCGGACAGTTCGGAAGGATAGTGGTGCGCACGCTCCGCCAGGCCCACTTTCGCCAGCAGCTCTTTTGCCAGCTTGTCGGCGTCTTCTTTCTTCATGCCGCGAACGCGGATCGGGCCAAAGGCCACGTTTTCCAGCGCGGTAAGATGCGGGAAGAGGTAGAACTGCTGGAACACCATGCCCGCTTCCTGACGAATCAGGCGTTCGTCTACCTTCGGATCGTTGACCTTCAGGCCGTCAACAATCAGGTCGCCGCTGGTGATATCTTCCAGCTTGTTAATGCAGCGCAGCAGGGTGGATTTGCCGGAGCCGGACGGCCCGATGATCACCACCACTTCACCCTGTTTAATATTCAGGTCGATATTGTGCAGCACCTGGGTTTTACCGAAGTGCTTGGAGACGTTTTTAAATTCAATCACAGGATTTTCATCCTTCTTTCAAGGCGACGCAGAACAAAGCTCAGCACCAAAGTAATAATCAGATAGAAGACCGCAACGGCGCTCCAGATCTCCAGCGCGCGGAAGTTACCGGCGATAATCTCCTGGCCCTGACGGGTCAGCTCGGCGACGCCGATAACGATAAACAGCGAGGTATCTTTGATGCTGATGATCCACTGGTTGCCCAGCGGCGGCAGCATGCGGCGCAGCGCCAGCGGCATAATCACGTGGCGAATGGTCTCGCGTTTGGACAGGCCCAGCGCCAGACCGGCTTCCTGGAAGCCTTTATGAATCGACAGCACCGCACCGCGGGTGATCTCCGCGATGTACGCACCGGAGTTGATCATAATGGTGACGACGGCCGCGCTGAACGGGTCGATGCGCAAATCGTTAAAGGCCATCGGCAGCGCGAAGTAAATAAACATGACCTGCACGACGATTGGCGTACCGCGGATCACTTCAATGAAAACGAGGGCGATGTGGTTGGCGATCCAGCCGCCGTAGGAACGGGCAAAGCCCGCTACCAGACCAATCACCAGGCCGCCGCAAAGACCGAGGACCGAAATCCACAGGGTCATTTTGGCGCCTTCAAATAACAGCGGAATTGCTGGCCAGATGGCGCTCCAGTCAAACTGCATGATGTGTTCCTGTATACCGTGGTTCAAAAATAGGAGGGGCGAACGCCGCCCCTCAGGTCTTACTTAAACTTGCTGAATCTTATTATTTTGGCTCGGTACCGAACCATTTTTTGTAGATTTCGTTATAGGTGCCGTTCTCTTTCAGGGTTTTCAGCGCGCCGTTAACTTTGGTACGCAGGTCATCGCTGCCTTTCGGGAACGCGATGCCGTACTGCTGAGCTTCCAGAGACTCACCTACCGCCTTGAACTTACCGTTGCCGGCAGTTTTGATGAAGTAGAGGATGTTTGGCGTGTCGTGCAACACCGCGTCGGCACGGTTGGTGCCCAGTTCCATATAGGCGTTATCGATGTTCGGGAACTGGCGCAGGTCTTTGGTTTTGATGTTCGCTTTCGCGTAATCAACGGACCCTGTACCGCCCTTAACCGCAACGACTTTGCCGTCGAGGTCTTTCACGCTTTTTACGCTGTCGTTATCCGCTTTCACCATCACCAGCAGGCCGCTTTTGTAGTAGCCGTCGGAGAAGTCGATCGCTTTCTGACGCTCAGGGGTAATGGTGATCCCCGCCAGCGCCAGGTCAATGTTTTTGGTTTGCAGCGCCGGGATGATACCGCTGAAATCCATCGGCTTCAGGGTGTAGTCCAGCTTCAGCTCTTTCGCGATGGCGGCCCATAAGTCAACGTCGAAGCCGACGTACTTATCGCCCTGCTTAAATTCAAAAGGAACGAATGCGGTATCGGTCGCAACGACCAGTTTCTTCTCAGCGGCGTGGGAAGTAACCGCTAAAGCCAGGGTGAGTGCAGCCAGTGAAACTTTCAAAATCGACTTCATAGCATTTCCTTTGTTAATCCATGGGGCTATCCCCTGCATGCCAGCGCAACATGGAAGAATCGTGCCAGATTTACAACATATTGTTTTGCAAGGATGAGGATTTGTAACATTGCACAATATCAGTTGCAAGTCAGTCATAATGCACCCTTATGGTGCTCCATCATGGTGCAAAAACCGGGCCTACAGGTCGGAGGGTATTATTAGCGCGAATTATGGCGGCGAAACAACCACTCGTTAACGATTGTGTGATGTGATTATTACAGGGATGCAACTTTTGCAGGGGAATCAGACGATTTTGCGCACTATTTTGGTGCGGGTTCCTTCCCCGGGCGGGGAAGGAAACATAAGTATTGACTATGGATTAATCAATATTGGATTCGATGAACCACAGGAACTTGTCCAGGTCGCGGGATGCCGCAGTCAGGATATCCGCCGTGTCTTCATCTTTCGCTTCGTTAATCGCCTTACGCACGTCATTTGCTACAACGCCATAGCGATCCGCCAGCTCTTTCAGGTGATCCTGAACGGTATGGATATCCAGCGGGTAGCTTTTCAGCGGGGTTTTGCTGTTGATGACCTGAGTGGTCCCCAGCGCCACGCCCCCAAGCTGTACGGCGCGCTCTGCCATGGTATCCAGATGGTCGGTCAGCGCCGTGCGGAAGCCGTCCAGCATTTCGTGAACGCCAATAAAGTTAGCACCGCGCATGTTCCAGTGGGCCTGTTTGGTAATCAGTGACAGATCAATAAACTGGATTACCTGACGATTCAGCAGCTCGATGGTGGCTTTTTTCTCACTGTCTGCAACATCGTTACGGGTATACAGCAGATTTGTAGATTTGGTTTTTACCAGTTTAGCGGTACTCATAATCTTTCATCCTCTTGATGTGTGTTTCCTGATTTGTTACCGGGAATAAGTATAGCACCGCTTTTTTATCCTGCCGGAATGGGCAGTACCTATTAAACCGATAGCGAAGGCTGACTGGTAATATCACAGCCTTTGTATATCAAGGGGTTGCAAAGAAAAATTGAGATATATCGGAAAGCGTAAAAGGATAGAAAAGCTAAAGGGAAATAGTTCTTATTTGGCTCAGGAAATAACCAGCAATATAAGTCTTTGATCGTAAGTTTTATTTCCCGTGGGGGAATTGTTCCACGGGAAATAAATTGACGCACATCAATTCACATCGACACTGGTAATTTGCGTTTCGCGCTTAAGGGTCAGGGTTGAGCCCACGGAGGCGGCAATGATCGACAGCAGCGCCAGCCACTGAACCAGCGTAAGGTGTTCGCCCAGAAACAGCATGCCCGACAGTGCCGCAAGGCCCGGCTCCATGCTCATCAGCGTGCCGAAGGTCCGCGTCGGAATGCGCGTCAGAGCAATCATCTCCAGCGAGTAGGGCAGAGCGGTGGACAAAATGGCTACCGCCAGGCCCAGCGGCAGCAGCGACCAGTGCCACAGCGCGCTACCTGCTTCAAATGCACCAATCGGCACAAATACGATAGCGGCAATCAGCGACCCCATCGCGACCGTTGCCGGGCCGTGGTCAGCCCCGGCCTTTTGTCCAAACAGAATATATACCGCCCAGCAGGCCCCGGCGCCCAGAGCGCAGGCGGCTCCGGTTAAATCGACGTGGGAAATGCCCTGGCCCAGCGGTAGCAGGAACCACAACCCCAGCACCGCCAGCACCACCCAGACAAAATCCACGGCGCGGCGGGAAGCGAAAAGCGCCACCGCCAGCGGGCCGGTGAACTCGAGCGCCACCGCAATGCCCAGCGGTATCGTCTGGATAGATAGATAAAAGAGATAGTTCATCGCGCCGAGCGATAAGCCGTACATCAGCAGCGGGAAGCGCTGCTCGGCCTTAAAGCGCAGTCGCCAGGGCTTGAATACCGCCACCAGAATCAGCGTGCCCAGCGCCAGACGGATGGCGGTCACGCCCGGCGCGCCGACCAGCGGGAAAAGTGATTTCGCAAGGGATGCGCCACTTTGAATCGAGGTCATGGCGATAAGCAGTATTACGATGGGCAGCCATACGGGCATTTTACGGGAAGATAACGGCATCCTGCGTCCTGTCAGTTAATGTCGGGGTCGGTCAACTTATGAAAAGTTCCCTAGTGTAATGGAATAAGTTAGCGGCGGTTGAGTTTTCATTGAGATTAATCTGCCCCGCCTGAGGTAACATCTGCCACGGTTTTGTAAGTAAGTATCATAAAAAATCCGGAATAATCTGAATGAACGTTTTGTTAAAACCGTTAATATTTGCGCGGTTTTCATGATAAATCGTCCAGATTTTAGTGACATAGCATGTAGTGGAAATGTTGTGTTACATGAAAAGAATCGTTAGACAACACAAATGTCGAAGAGTTTCTCAGTAAATTTTGTTATATTTAAATCTTAGGACTTACTTGAAGCACATTTGAGGTGGATATTATGAAAAAAATTGCATGTCTTTCAGCACTGGCTTGTGTTCTGGCCGTTTCCGTAGGTACCGCATCTGCAACTAGCACCGTAACCGGTGGTTATGCCCAGAGCGATATGCAGGGCTTTATGAATAAAGCTAACGGTTTCAACCTGAAATACCGTTACGAAAACGACACCCCACTGGGTTACATCGGTTCCTTCACCTACACCGCTAAAAACCGCACCGAAGAAGGCGCTTATAACAAAGGCCAATACTACGGTATCACCGCTGGTCCTGCTTACCGTCTGAACGACTGGGCAAGCATCTACGGTGTTGTCGGTGTAGGCTACGGTAAGTTCCAGACTACTGGCGCAACCGACACTAACACCAGCGACTACGGCTTCTCCTACGGCGCAGGTATGCAGTTTAACCCAATCGAAAACGTTGCTCTGGACGTTTCCTACGAGCAGAGCCGCATCCGTAACGTTGATGTTGGCACCTGGATCGCAGGCGTGGGTTACCGCTTCTAATTCCCCGTCTTCGGGTGAAATAAAAATCCGCCTCTTCAGGCGGATTTTTTTATGTCTGCTGTTCACCCATCCCGCGAGCTAACGGGATTTCGTTTCAAAAATATCCGTCTGCAGATGAGTATAGTCCACCTTCTTCAGTTTGAAGTTGGTCACCCAGGTGGTGCCTGCCTTCTGCTCCGAAATAAATTTATATTTCGAAGCCAGCTCTTTGGTTTTGATCCCCGTCCAGTCGGCAAAAAAGTTCAGGAAGTCGTTAGCGGAGCGGCGCGCTTTAATCAGGCGATGCTTTTTATCGTCGCTCGAGAGCACCATAAATGGCACCTGAAAGTTCTGCTGAAACTCGTCGTCATGGGCTAGATACTGCACCTTTGTGCCGCGCTCTTTAAAGGCAAGGCCGTGGTCAGAGAAATAGACCATCGAGAAGGTTTCGCCGGTATTCTGCAGCTGGGTGTAAAGCTGCTTTAGCAGATCGTCCGTCTGGGTCATGCTGTAGATGTAGCAGGAGGTCTCTTTCGACTGGACGAACTCGGTATATTTTCCCTGGGTGCGGTCGCAGGCCTGCGGATGCGAGCCCATCAGGTGCAGAACGATCAGCTGCGGCGTAGCGCGTTGGGTGGCAAACACCTGCGCCGTCATCTTCAGCAGCGCGTCATCACGGGTATTCTTATCCGCCTCAAAGTCCCCGTTTTTTAAGAAATGCACCTCATCGGCCCGCTTCGCGATGCTGGCGATGGCGGTATCATATTCGCCGATCTGCCCCTGGTTGGAGAACCACCAGGTCTGGAAGCCCGCGCGGTTGGCGAGCGTCACAAAATTATCCTGATATTGCGGCTTGCCGTCGATAACGCGGTTGAGCGTCAGCCCAAGGGATTTTTGCGTGGAGCCGCTCGCCGCCACGTAATCCATAAACAGATTACCGTTTACCGAGCTGGCAAAAGGCGTGTTGTTCCAGTGGCCGCCAAAAGCGCCAAGCGCGTCGCGCCGCGCGCTTTCGCCGATCACCACGACATAAGTGTGATATTTCGGCTTCACCGCCAGCACGTTCCAGGTGTCCTTCATCTTCGCAAACGCCTGCATGCGGGCCTGCTCGTCGAGCACTTCCTGATTGTTGACCACCACGTCTTTCACGAAGCGGAACACCGGGTAGCCGGTATCCTTAAATTTAAATACGCCGCCGTAGGCCAGATTTTGCGCCGGGGCGACGAAGAAACAGACCATGCTTACCGCCAGGCAGCAGCTGTCGAAATGATTCCATGCACGCTTCGGCGTGGCTTTGCGGCGAACGGCGATAACGCCGAGCGCGAAGATAAACACCGAGACGATGTAGCTGTACCACGGGAAGATGGTCATGATCTCCGTGGACTCTTCGAAGTTGGTGGAGTGCAGGGCAAGCAGGGTATTAAAGTTTGGCGCGCCGTAGGCCTGGCCGAACGGGAAATACATGGCTGCGACCAGGCTACAAATCCCAATTAACGTTTTTTGTACGCGTGGGGCGCTGCGCCAAAGAATGAGCAGCACGCAGCTGAAGGCCACCGCGTAAAGCAGGCTGAATTCGTAGCCTAAAGCAAAGTTAATCAGAAGTGATTGCAGGAAGTAAAACCCCGTCCACGGATTGAGCGCAATGCCGCGTGCCGTCAGGGTATCTTTAGCCGTTAAATTCATGTTTACCGAGATCTACAAAACGCCATGCGATAACCCTGGCGAGAAGGGTGAAAAAAACCGGCCTGACAGACTAAGTGAAGGAGGGCTGGAGCGCACTGGCGAGCCGCTTCCTGTGCAGGGCTGCAAGAAGATAGAGCGCAACGAATTGAAGATCAACAGATAAGAAAGCCGCATTTTGCGAGCAGGGCTGCAATTCTGACAGATAGTGTGGGTTTATAACGGATGAGGGACGTATCAGCGGGAATGATAGAAAAATGTTGTTACAAAAAAATGACGCAGGCATAGCCTGAACGTCTGGCTGCGGAAAAGGCAGGGCGGCTGCCTACGGCTTCGTCTGTTCGCCCTGCTGCGGTTTCCCGTTGACCCAATCGCATAACATATTTAACAGCATCAGGCGTACCTGGAAGGGGGAATGTGTAAACACGTTCATGCACCTCTTAAATTCTTTCATGGCGGTCCTCCTCGTTAATTCTGCGGCTCCGGTTCCCTGTAGAGCTGTCTGCATTACAACCAGATATAGCACAGGCTATATTGTATAGCCATTGCTATTTCGTTAATTTTTTGTGGATGCACGAGGCTGGTTTACAATGGGCGCTCTCGCCGTCGCAGAACGGCACAGCGCCACTGTTATGAGGAAGCTCCATGAGCCGTCAGGCCGATAAAAAAAACAGCGAAAAAGTGACGCAATTACTTAACGTTGAAGAGCATGTTGAAGGATTTCGTCAGGTGCGGGAAGCGCACCGTCGCGAGTTGATTGATGACTATATAGAGCTTATCTCCGATTTGATTCGTGAAGTGGGCGAGGTGCGCCAGGTGGACATGGCCGCGCGCCTGGGCGTCTCCCAGCCTACGGTAGCAAAAATGCTCAAACGGCTGGCGACGCTGGGCCTGATTGAGCAGATCCCCTGGCGCGGGGTATTCCTGACCCCCGAAGGGGAAAAGCTGGCGCAGTTCAGCCGCGAGCGTCATCAGATTGTTGAAAACTTTTTCCTCGCCTTAGGCATCAGCCCGGAAACCGCCCGCATCGACGCGGAGGGGGTTGAGCACCACGTCAGCGAAGAGACGCTGGAAGCGTTCCGGTTGTTCAGCGAACAGCGCGGGATACAGTCATAAATGCTGACGGCGCTGCTCCGCCCCTTTCTACGCGATCGCTTTCTTCATCTGCTTCTGATAGTCGGGGCGGCGCTTTGTCTGGCCGTTCCCTTTCGGCCCAGTGAGTGGCCTGGCGCCATTGACTGGCACACCATTATTACGCTTGCCGGATTAATGATGCTGACCAAAGGCGTGGAGCTGAGCGGCTATTTCGACGTGCTGGGCCGCCGGATGGTTAAACGCTTCGCAAGCGAACGCCAGCTGGCGATGTTTATGGTGGCATCGGCGGCGCTGCTGTCGACCTTTCTCACCAACGACGTCGCGCTGTTTATTATCGTTCCGCTGACCATCACGCTGAAAAAACTCTGTTCGATACCGGTGACGCGGCTCATCATCTTTGAGGCGCTGGCGGTGAACGCCGGGTCGCTGCTGACGCCGATTGGCAACCCGCAAAACATTTTGCTGTGGGGGCGCTCGGGGCTCTCCTTTGCGGCCTTCACCTGGCAAATGGCGCCGCTGGCGTTAGCCATGCTGGCAAGCCTGCTGGTGCTGTGCTGGTTCTGCTTCCCGAAAAAAGCGCTGCGCTACCACGGTCACGATAAAATCCATGACTGGCAGCCACGGCTGGTGTGGGCGAGCGTGGCGCTCTACATGATTTTTATCGTCTCTCTTGAGCTGAAGCAGGAGCTGTGGGGCCTGGGCCTGGTTGCCCTGGGCTTTGCAATTCTGGCGCGGCGTACTTTGCTTAGCATCGACTGGAGCCTGCTGCTGGTGTTCGTGGTGATGTTCATAGATGTGCATCTGATAACCCGGCTGCCGGTGCTGGAACATGCGCTGCACGGCGTGAGCCAGCTCTCCGAAGGCGGTTTGTTCGCGCTGGGCGTTGGCCTTTCGCAGGTCATCAGCAACGTGCCTGCCACCATCCTTTTGCTGAATTACGTGCCCGCCTCGCTGCTGCTCGCGTTTGCGGTGAATATCGGCGGCTTTGGGCTGCTGCCCGGCTCGCTGGCTAATCTTATCGCCCTGCGCATGGCGAACGACCGCCGCATCTGGGTTCGTTTCCACTACTATTCCCTGCCCATGCTGCTCTGGGCGGCGCTTGTCGGCTACGGCCTGGCGCTGCTGCTCCGTTAAGAAAAGTACCAATTGTCAGTTTTTCCTGGCAAATGTATAGCAAGGTCCTAAGTTTACTAAACGGTAAATTTTTTTGTGACGCACAGCGCGAAACAGGACTTATGACAGAGCAAAACAACAAGCCGGAGAGCGGCGAAGAGCGGCAGGGTGATAAAGAGCAGAATCAGGAGCGCAAGAAGCCCGGCAAGAAGCCGCTGATAATCCTTGGGATTGTCGTGGTGATCATGGTGATTGTCGCCGCCGTATGGTGGTTCATGACCCGCAATGAAGAAACCACCGACGATGCCTTTACCGAGGGCAACGCCGTCACCATCGCGCCGAAGGTGGCGGGCTACGTGACGGAACTGCACATCAGCGATAACCAGCGCGTGCATAAAGGCGATCTGCTGGTGGTTATCGACCCGCGCGATGCAAAGGCGCAGCGCGACCAGGCCCTGGCCCAGGTTGGCCTTGCCGTTTCCCAGCTGCATCAGGCGCAGGCGCAGCTTGATCTTGCGAAAGTGCAGTATCCCGCCCAGCGTGATCAGGCGCTGGCCCAGGTTGCCAAAGCCGAAGCGGACTTAGCCAACGCTCGTGCGGACTATAAACGTCAGCGCGGCGTCGATCCGCGAGCCACCTCGCAGCAAAACATCGATACCTCCAATGCCCAACTGCGCTCCGCCGAAGCCGGGGCTGCCAACGCCCGCGCGCAGATGGAAGTGGCAAATCAGGTCAGGCTCCAGATTCGCCAGCAGGAGACGAACGTGGAGGCCCGCGCCCGCCAGGTCGATCAGGCCAAAGCCCAGCTCGAGACGGCGGAGCTGAACCTCTCTTACACCGAAGTGCGCGCGCCGTTTGATGGGTTTGTCACCTTGCGTAACGTGCAGCTTGGCACGCTGGTGCAGGCGGGTACGGCGCTTTTCTCCGTTGTTTCCCCGGACATCTGGGTGACCGCCAACTTTAAAGAATCGCAGCTCGAACGCATGCGCCCCGGCAACAAAGTCACGCTCAGCGTGGATGCTTACCCGGATATGGAACTGGAAGGGCATATCGACAGCATCCAGCAGGGCAGCGGCTCGCGCTTCTCGGCCTTCCCGGCGGAAAACGCCACCGGAAACTTCGTGAAAATCGTCCAGCGCGTGCCGGTTAAGATCGTGATTGATAAAGGGCTTGATGCGGACCATCCGCTGCCGCTGGGCCTCTCCGTTGAGCCGAAGGTGACGCTAGAATGAGCGACCAGGCCGCTGAACATCACGAGAACTGGAAGCCCGCCAGCAACCCGTGGGCCGTGGCGATTGTCGTCACGCTCGCGGTGTTTATGGAGATCCTCGACACAACCATCGTCAACGTGGCGCTACCGCACGTGGCCGGTTCGCTCTCCGCGAGCTACGACGAGTCGACGTGGGTGCTCACTTCCTATCTGGTTGCCAACGGTATCGTTCTGCCCATCTCGGCGTTCCTGAGCCGACTGTTCGGACGCAAGCAGTTCTTCTTAATCTGCATCGTGATGTTCACCATCTGCTCATTCCTGTGCGGCATCGCCACCGAGCTGTGGGAGATTATTCTGTTCCGCATCATGCAGGGCTTTTTCGGCGGCGGGCTGCAGCCCACGCAGCAGTCGGTGCTGCTGGACTACTTTAAGCCGGAAGATCGCGGCAAGGCGTTCGGCCTGTCGTCGATTGCGATCATCGTCGCGCCCGTGCTCGGCCCGACGCTGGGCGGCTGGATCACCGATAACTACTCCTGGCGCTGGGTGTTCTTTATCAATATTCCGGTGGGGATTGTCACCGTGCTGGCGATTTATCAGCTGCTGGAAGATCCGCCGTGGGAGCGCAAGTCAGAAGAAAAGCTCTCCGTGGACTGGACGGGCATCGGCCTTATCGCCCTTGGCCTCGGCTGCCTTCAGGTCATGCTTGACCGGGGTGAGGACGACGACTGGTTCTACTCCAACTTTATTCGTACCTTTGCGGTGCTGACCCTCATCGGCATCATCGGGGCGATTTTCTGGCTGCTGTACGCCAAAAAGCCGGTGGTGGATCTGCGCTGCATGAAGGATAAAAACTTCGCCGTGTCCAGCCTGCTGATGGCCGGAATGGCGCTGATTCTTTACGGCAGCTCGGTGGTGATCCCACAGCTCGCCCAGCAGGACCTGGGCTACACCGCCACCTGGTCCGGGCTGGTGCTCTCCCCCGGCGCCATACTGATCGTGCTGACCATCCCGCTGGTGATAAAACTCATGCCGCTGGTGCAGACGAGGTGGATTATCGCCTTTGGCTTCACCTGCCTTGCGGCTTCGTTCTTCTGGACGAGGAACCTCACGCCGAATATCGATTTTGAAACGCTGGTGCTGTTCCGCAGCGCGCAGTCGTTCGGGCTGGGCTTCCTGTTTGTGCCGCTGACCACCATCGCGTTTATTACCATTCCGCGAAGGCTCAACGCCGATTCGGCGGCGCTGTTTACCATGTTCCGCAACGTGGCGGGCTCGATTGGGATTTCGCTGTCAACGGCGGCGATAACCGAGCGATCCCAGGCGCACAGCGCCCATCTCAGCACGCATATGAACCAGTTTGACGAACAGTTCCAGCAGGCGATTCGCAGCGGCGCCGAAGCCATCCGCAACTTTACGACGCAGGTTGGCGATCCGCTGAGCATCGCCACGGGCAACATGTATAAAACGATGATCGAACAGTCCCGTTTCCTGGCCTATATCGACGTCTTTACGATGCTGAGCGTCCTCGCCCTGGTTCTGATTCCATTTTGTTTATTGCTTTCGCCGGTGAAGAGCGAAGGCGCTGCAGGAGCACACTAAAATGAACGGGAGAATATGGTTGTCATCGCTTGCGCTGCTGGTGGCGGGCTGCGCCGTTGGGCCAGATTATCAGCCGGCAAAACCCCAGACGCCGGCAAGCTTCAACGATACGGCAAACCAGAATCAGCCGGGCGTCACTTCGCGAGCGCAAACTACGGCAACGGATCCGCGCTGGTGGCGGAGCTTCAACTCGCCGCAGCTCGACAGCCTTATTGAAAGAGCGATCGCCGGGAATCTGACGCTGCAGCAGACCGTGCTGCGCATCGCCGGGGCACGCGAGCAGATAACCCAGGCGGGCGGGGCGTTCTACCCGAGCGTCAACGGCAGCGCCAGCGCAACTCGCCAGCAGCTTGGGCTGGATGGCGAGCTGAAATCCCACGGCGTATATGACCAGCTAAACGAAGTTGACCCGTCGCTCGGCGGCGCGCTCGACCCGCTGACCAAGCCGATCACGCTTTATCAGGGCAGCTTCGACGCCAGCTGGGAGCTGGATCTGTGGGGCAAGGTGCGCCGTCAGGTTGAGGCGGCGAAGGCCCAGCAGGATGCGGCCATTGAACAGCGTAACGACGCGCTGGTTTCCCTGGAGGCGGAAGTCGCTCGTGCCTGGCTGCAGCTGCGCGGGGCGCAGAGCGTGATGCAAACCCTGCAAACGCAAATCGACACCGCTCAGCAAACGCTGGAGCTGACGGAGAGCCGCCAGAAAAGCGGGCTGGCACCGCAGATGGACGTAGAGAATGCCCGCGCCCAGCTCGGCAGCCTTCAGGCCCAGCTGCCGCAGTATATGGCGCAGGAGCGCCAGGCGATGAACGGCCTGGCCGTGCTGCTGGGTAAACCGCCGGGCGCGCTGGACGGCGAGCTGGCAAGTAAACAAGAACTGCCGAAGCTGCCGGATATCTTCTCCGTAGGCATTCCGTCGAATCTTGCACGCCGCCGCCCGGACGTGCGCGAAGCCGAAGCTAATCTTCATGCCGCCACGGCGCAGATTGGCGTGTCCGTCGCGCAGCTGTTCCCAAGCCTTTCGCTGACCGGCCAGCTCGGCCTGCGTAACGATGAGTCGGGGTATCTTCTCGACTGGGCGAGCCACTTTTACAGCGTCGGCCCGCAGGTTTCGATCCCCATCTTCCAGGGGGGCAGGCTGGTGTCGAGCGTAAAAGTTGCCCGGGCGCAGCAGGGGGCTTCGGTATTGCAGTATCGCCAGACCGTGCTGACCGCATTGCAGGACGTAGAAAACGCGCTGGTGAGCTACCGCACGGACCAGCAGCGTGAAGCCGGGCTTGCGCAGACGACGGAGTCATTACAAACCGCGTTCAACCTGGCCACCGACAGCTACCGCCAGGGTATTGCGACCTTTATCGACGTGCTGGATGCCCAGCGGCAGCTTGCCCAGGCCGAACAGCAGCGGGCGCAGGCCCGGGTTCAGAGCAGCATTGATTTGGTCGCGCTGTATAAGGCGCTCGGCGGCGGCTGGGAGCCGTATCAACAGGTTAACCTGCCGGACTACGACGTTTTTGGCGATGCACCGCGCGGTTAACGGTTTGCAGAATCAGGCAAGAAATGGGTAGAAATCCCCCATTAATTGCCTGATAACTGCGCGTATAACTGACAGGCCGTCTAAGAAAAACCTTCTGAAACCCTGAATATGAGGTCATCACGATGCGTTATAAAAAACTAGGTCACACCGGTCTGTTTGTTTCGGAACTCTGCCTTGGCACCATGACGTTCGGCGGCGAGGGCGGCATGTGGGGAAAAATCGGCAATCTTGCTCAGAATGAGGCGGAAAAGCTGGTCGGCGGCGCGCTGGACGCCGGGATAAACTTTATCGATACCGCCAACGTCTATTCGGAAGGGCGCTCGGAAATCATCACCGGCCAGGCGCTCAAAAATCTTAAAATCCCGCGTGAGAACGTGGTGGTGGCAACAAAGGTGTTTGGAGAAACCGGCACCGCCGGGGCCAACTCTCGCGGCTCGTCGCGCTATCACATTATCAACAGCGTAAAAGACAGCCTGCAGCGCATGCAGCTGGACCATATCGACCTGTATCAGCTGCACGGCTTCGATCCGGCAACCCCGATTGAAGAGACTCTGCGCGCGCTCGATACTCTGGTGCAGCACGGGCACGTGCGCTACATCGGCGTTTCTAACTGGGCGGCGTGGCAAATCATGAAGGCGCTGGGCATTTCAGAACGTCTGGGGCTGGCGCGCTTCGCTTCCCTGCAGGCTTACTACACCATTGCCGGGCGCGATCTTGAACGCGAACTGGTGCCGATGCTGCAAAGCGAAGGGGTGGGGCTGATGGTCTGGAGCCCGCTGGCGGGCGGCCTGCTGAGCGGTAAATACGACCGTGACGGCAAAGCGGAAGAGGGCAGCCGCCGCATCGAGTTCGACTTCCCGCCGGTCAATAAAGATCGCGCTTTCGACTGCGTGGACGTAATGCGCGAAATTGCCGGAGGCAAGGGCGTTTCCGTGGCGCAGGTAGCGCTGGCCTGGCTGCTGCACCAGCAAGTAGTCAGCAGCGTGATTATCGGCGCGAAGCGGGTGGATCAGCTTAACGACAATATTGCCGCGACCGACATTCGTTTCACGGAAGAAGAGCTGAAGCGGCTGGATGCGGTGAGCGAGCTGCCGCGCGAGTATCCGGGCTGGATGCTGGAGCGGCAGGGGGAATATCGTCGTAATCAGCTGAAAGGGTAGGTTTGCTACGGCGGCTGACGCTGTCGCAAGCCGTTGTAAGGCGGATAAGCGCAGCGTCATCCGCCGTGTAGCCAGGCTCAATGGAAAGGAGCTTCCCCGTTGAGCACCTTATCAATAACGTCCAGCACGCCTTCCCGGTTGTTGTGCCCGGCCTGGAAGCGTGCGATCTTCTTAATCTTCTCCGGGGCGTTTTCCATCGCGAAGCTGTAACCCGCCTGGCGCAGCATTTCAGCGTCGTTGCCGCCGTCGCCGAAGGTCACCACCTCGCTGTCTTTGATGCCCCATTTTTCCTGCAAAATCCGCAGTCCGTTGGCTTTATGAACGCCCGGAATAATTAAATCCACGGAGCCATGGCCGCTGGAGACCGGCACCATCACGCCGTTCAGCACCACCGCCAGCGAATCCAGCAGATCCTCAACCATGTCGTCCGGCAGGTTCAGGGCGATTTTGAAAATCACGTCGTCCGGGTGGCCGAAATGTTCCACCAGCTCAAGGCGGTGATAGTACATGGCCGCCATCTGCTTAAAATCTTCGCTGTAGCTTTTGAGCGTGTAGCCGTTGCGCTTGCCACAGGTGATGATATCGACGTGGGGCAGGCTCAGCAGATGATCGATAACCGTGTTGTACTCCTGGCGGGACAGCTCCGCGTTGAAAATATCTTTATCTTCGCTCACCACCCAGCCGCCGTTATCTGCCACGAACGAGATTTCGCGGTCGATATCCGGGAAGAAGGACTTCAGCTGAAAATACTGGTTGCCGCTGGCGACAACGAAGCGAATGCCCTGCGCCTTCATCTGCTCGTACTGTTTTGCGAAGCGCGCCCGGTTGTAGTTTTTGCTGTCGTCGAGAAAAGTGCCGTCCATGTCTACGGCAATCAGTTTGATACCCATTAAATCCTCCTTTAACTGTTTATTCTGTTTCGCCAGCGAGCTGCGGGCTTTGCGAGGGTTTGGCGACGGCTTTGGCTATCAGCGCGGCAACAACCATCAGCGCCAGCACGACCAGCATGGCAAGCCGCAGGCCGTAGTGTTCGCCCAGGAAGCCAAGCAGCGGCGGCCCGACGAGAAACGCGACGTAGCCCGAAGCGGCAACTACGCTGACGCGCGTCGCCGGGTCCGGCCCGGTATCGCCCGCGGCGGAGATGGTCAGCGGGAAGCCCAGCGACGTGCCAAGCCCCCATAAAATGACGGAGACGCCAGCCAGCAACGGGCTGTCGATAAAGATAATCATCCCGATGCCCAGAATACCCATCAGGGCGCACGCGCGCACGACGGTAACCCGGCTGTAGCGGTCGATAAACCAGCCGCCGGTGAAGCGCCCCACGGTCATGCCCAGCGTGAAGCCCACGTAAATCAGCGAGCCGGAGGTGGGGCTGAAGCCGTGCCCGTCGACCATCAGCAGCGGCAGCCAGTCGTTGGCGGAGCCTTCCGCAAAAGCCATCGCCAGCACGATGGTGCCAATCAATAACAGCTGAATATCTTTATAAAACGGCGGGTGCGGCTCGTGGGCATTTGCGGCATCGTCCGCATTATCCTTGCCAACGCCGTGAGGTATCGCCCGAATGGCAATGGCAATCGGCACTATCACCAGCAGCCCAATCAGGCCAAGATGCCCGTAAGCACCAAACTCAATCGCGGTCAGGCCCATGCCGACGCCCGCGCCCGCCAGCGTTCCCAGGCTGTAGAAACCGTGCATCATCGGCAGCACGGTTTTTTTCAACAATCCTTCGACTATAGCGCCTTCGACGTTCATCGCCACTTCGGCGGAGCCCAGCCCCATGCCGAGCACGGCAAGGCCAAGCGCAAAAAGTACCGGGGACGAGAAGTACAGCGCCACGCTCATGATCAGCATGCCGGTGACCATCAGCGTCATGCCGCTGCGAATAATGCTGTGGGTGCCGAAGCGCTTAACCAGCCAGCCGGAGCAGAGAATGCCGCTCATCGAGCCGACGGACAGGCCGAACAGCACGATGCCCATGCCCGCCGTGGAGACGCTGAGCGTATCGCGGATGGCTGGCGTGCGGGTTGCCCAGGAGGCCATGACCAGGCCGGGAAGAAAGAAGAAGGCGAACAGTGCCCAGGTGCGGTGCAGCAGAGCTTTTCTTGATGGTTTTGCGGCTGGCATGGAGAGGACCGTAGCGATGAAGAACAATAAGAATCACACTATCAGGGATGTGTACATATGTACACATTCAGGGGTAGACTCTTTGCATTCTCATTTAAACGGCTAATGCCCGGGCGAAGCATGACCCTCTCCCCACGTCGTAACGACCCCGATCGCCGCGCGCGTATATTGCAGGCCACGCTGGATATGCTCGTTGAGCACGGCATCAGCCATATTACGCACCGTAAAATCGCCGAAGCGGCGGGAGTTTCGCTGGGATCGATGACCTACTATTTCGACGGTATCGAATCGCTGCTCAGTGAAGCGTTCACCCAATTCGCAGTGGAAATGTCCAATAGCTATCGCAGCCGACTGGAGCAGGCACGCAGTGCCGATGAAGCCTGCGAGGCCGTGGTTGATATGATTTGCGGGGAAGAGATCGCCACGTCCTGGAATTTACAGGTGATGTATCAGCTATATGCTTACGCCAACCGCACCCCGGCGCTAAAAATCATCATGCAGGACTGGATGAGCCGCAGCCAGCAGGCGCTGGAAACCTTCTTTGATCCCATCACTGCCCGCACGCTGGACGCCTTTGTCGAAGGCATGACCCTGCATTACGTCACCGATCGCCAGCCGATGAGCCGGGAAGATCTCACCCGCATGGTGGCGAAGATCGTCCGCTAAATATGGCAGGTGAAATTTCTGGATTTGTTAGCTACAGTTTGAAGCACTTTATCTGACGAGCAGCCTGCCAATGTAGTTTTTCTCTTATCGATAAACACATAACCAACCGACTTTTTGTCGGCATCAACCTGTGCTTGTTAATAAGGGATATCCCATGCTTTTTCTTTTACTGCGCTGCCTGCGCCGGTATCGCTGGTTCGCGTTACTTGGCGGTGCGCTGCTGCTTTCATCCGTCGGTAACGGTCTCACGTATGTCATTGTGTTTGGCAAACTCCTCGGCTCAGAGGCAAGGCCCTCCGCGCTGACTCTTGCCTATATTCTTGCTCTTGCTCCGGGAATCCCGGGCAGCCTGCTTGCGGAAAAACTCCTCACCAGAATGCCGCTGATGGCAATTCTGGTGCTGAGTGAGGGCATCGGCCTTGGCGGCCTGGCGTTTCCGTTAGGGTCGCTTTACA
Source organism: Dryocola clanedunensis (assembly GCF_038405435.1). Lineage (GTDB taxonomy): Bacteria > Pseudomonadota > Gammaproteobacteria > Enterobacterales > Enterobacteriaceae > Dryocola > Dryocola clanedunensis_A. The sequence continues at coordinate 248,934 of NZ_JBBYHZ010000003.1, forward strand.
GCGATAGTCAGCTCCTGCTGCTGTCCAGTCAGGCCGTGTCAGCCTTCGCGGGGGGCATGATGGTGCCGGTGCTCAGCCAGATCCTTAAAAACGGCCTGAGGCCCGGCGATCTGCCAGCGGCTTCCGGCCTGGAAACGCTGATTTTTGCCGCGAACGTCATACTGGGCATCGGGATTGGCACTTTGCTTTACGGGCATGTACCGCCGTCAGGCCTTCTTGCTTTGGATGCAATAAGTTTTGTTTTATCCATCGGGCTGCTTATTGCTGCACATCGGGTATTTCGGGGCGTGGCGCAGCATACGGTGGAGGCTTCCACCGGGAAGATCCGCTGGCGGGCGCTACCGCTGCAGCGCAAACGTAGTTTATTGATGCTGCCCGCTCTGGCACTGGTGGGCGCACCGGCAATGGCGCTGTTGCCCGCGCTGGCCCCGCAGTTTGGGGGTGAAGCAACCAGTGCCGGATTGATGCTGCTGCTGGCCCGCAGCCTGGGCCAGCTCATTGGCCCGCTCTTACTCACCGAAGCGCAGCTTGAGCGGCAGAGCGGTAAATTCAGCCTGCCGATCCTCTTCCTCACACTCTTCATCAGCTGCTATGTGCTGGTGGCGCTTACCGATAAACAGTGGCTGGCCATGCTGCTGATAATCCTGGCCCATATCTTTACTAACATCGTCTACGTGCTGGCAACGCTAACCATCATGCGAACATTCCCCACCGCGCAGACGGGTATGGCAATGGCAAAATCCTGGCGCATCCAGCTTATCATCACGCTGATTTTGCCGGTGTTAGCGGGCCTGGCCGCGGACAGCTACGATCCTGCTTTGGTGTTATATCTCTTTTCAGGCGGAGGACTGATTCTGGTAGGGGTTGGGGGCTGGATAGTTAAATGGAACAGGAAAAAGCCGCTGAGCAGAGAGCTCAGCTAATCTGGCCGTCATAGCGTAAATAAAATGAAAGGCACCGTTCGTGCGGTGTCATTCAGAGCCTGTAACGAAAATTAGTGGGCGACCTGTGGCACACCGTTAGCGATAATACTGATGACTGGCATGAAGGCTGCGCCATCGGAATAAAACACTATGCTATTGGTAAAGGAATAAATCCGACCCGTCAGGGTAACGTTAATGCGGTTGCCATCGCCGGTGACTTTAGCATTACCTGCATCGCTCACCAGAAAAGGAGTGCTTTCGCCGAGGTGTTTCAGCGGATTCGCAGCAAGCCTGCCGTCAAGGTAATACCGGTAAACGTCGGAGACCGTCGCCCCGCCGCCGTTATACTTCGTGACATAAAGCCAGGTGCTTTCATTCACCTTTTGACTTGATACCAGCCCGTCATCGGGTGGTCCGTTGAAAAAGATCTGAAAGCCCACATAACCCAGCACCAACAGCAGAAGAACTGCCGTCAGTATCCTGTGTCCCCATTTAATAACCGTGTTGCCTGGCATAATCTATTCCCTGTTTAATCCAGAACTGGTCGCGCGGATCGTCCCCATAGGGGAATTTACCGTACCATGATCAAGCACCAAATTTAAACTTGCCTAAAATAGAATTTCCTGAGAGCAGTAGAACAGAGACTAACTTCCTGATATGAAAGGTTATAAATCGCAGGCAATAAAAAACCAATTTATATAAATGGGTTAGTAAAAACAATGAGTTACTTTTTTATCAATGCCTTAATCAGGCGGTGAGTAGGGAGGATATAGGGGGATTGCCAACCTCTGCCGCCATCGTTACGCTATATCAAATGGTTAGGTTGATGTGAATCTATATACTCATGAAGTCCAAACGTTTGCACTTTGAGCATCAAAGAAAAATACTTCGAGATTTTTGCGACCTCTATTGAGGCTCATTCGTTCTGCTCTCTTAATTATTTTCATGTTATCGAAGGATTCAGGATCTCCATAAATTCCAACATAAAGCTGACGTAATGTACCTGTCTCAATTTTTCTCAAAATATGTTCATCATTTTCAGCTAATGAATGACCGTACACAAATAAACAACCTGAGATACTACTAAAGCTTCGTAATGCCTTCGCTAAATAATCATTATGCCTAATTCTTTCAACTTTCTCTGTGCTTTTACCCTCTGATACAAATATTGGAAAGTAGTTTCTGCTTAAAGCACCGCGAACCTGATCTATTAATCTTATATTCGTATTGCTCCATGTGAATTTACGCATTTCATAACCAGCATCATAAAGATGTAATGCACCATGTAAAAACCACATGTTTTGATTTCTATTATTGTCTGGTTCCCATGTGACATACGAAGCATCATAATTATCTTCAGGCTTACGAAATCCATCATCTACATTTGGTTGTTCCCCTTCCTCGGTATGCATACAAACCCAGTAAAGTAATAAATCATAATTGAGGGTATATATTTTTTCGAAATTCTCTAAAAAAGACTTACAGTGCTGATATTCTGATTCTGTTAGTTCTCCAGGCCAACCAGGATGGCTAACAGCAAGGGTTTGCACCAGTAATTCACGAAGTGCTGCGGCGTCATTACCAAGCTTTTCTAACAAAACATGATCCTTTGTATATGCCCTAAGAGCAGCTTCAGAATCAGTCAGAACTGATATTACTTTTTCGAAATCTTCTGTTTTTAATTCCTTAAAAACGTCCTTAACAGATGGCGATAGTTTTGAAAAATCTGCTTGTTCGAATAGTTTTCCATACAGAAAGATATTTGGACGGCATGCTATGCTAAACCCATTGCCAAGTAATAAGTGCCTTTTACTTTGTCCACTGGAGTTTAGTAAAGCTTCTTTAAATGACAACAAATGCATTATAATCCCTTAGTGTGATATATAGCATAATTCGCTCTGCATTTATATATACACCTTTAAGGATTTGTTGGCAATTAACTTATATGCATTTTTCGTGAAATATTAATCATTTTGGGATGCTTAATACGGTTTTGTTGAATAAATTGAGTTTTTGGTGTTTAATTTTTGTTCCTGCGTAATTATAAAGTTGCTAAGGGGTTAAATCTCAGTGCAGTTTCTAAATGGTCAGGTGCCCGGTTAGCATAACGTATCGTCATTTTGATATCGTGGTGACCAAGGATGCATTGCAGCGCCAGAATGTTGCCGCCTGACATCATAAAGTGTGCTGCAAATGTATGGCGCAGAACGTGGGTGAGCTGGCCGCGAGGTAGTTTGATAGATGTTGAACCTACGGCGCCAATAAACTGGAAGTAGCATTCCTTGAAAAGCTTGTCCGTTTTGCGAGCTGTCAGCTTTTCATCGGCGGTAATGCAACCATCGGTTGGAACGCCGGGCGGAATCAGTTGAAACCACTAAAATAAACTCCATTAACCGCAGGGACTGGCGTTGGTCGTGCCACGACCTCTTTTCTGCAGTAGGTTTTTTCGGGTTCAAAAATCAAACATGCACAGTCAGGACTTGCCCTCATTTTTTCCTCGATTCTATTCGATTGCCCGAGGAACTACTTCCAGAGAGCGCGAATCCAGGCGCTGCCGACATTGGCTAAGGTGTTTTAGGGTAAGTTGCTGATATGAAAGGTTATAAATTGCAGGCAATAAAAAACCCATTTATGTAAATGGGATAGTAAAAACAATGACTTGTAATATATTCAATAAGTTAGGTTGGTGATGAAATGTGGCGATTAGGGGGTACTGCCAACCGCTGTCGCCACTTGAGATACATCTCAGGCTAAATCAAATTTGTAGGTACACTTATTACTAGCCCAAATTAATTGGATGTCATAAATGATGAACTCATATCAAGCATTCCATATAGGAGTACTTCCTGCGTCAAAAAAATCAACCACACACCCAGCTTTGGAAAGAAATCTGTGGGCATTGGCTTTTGCTCTTCTATTATCTACCGAATCCTCATCGCCGTAAATGCTAACAAAAACTCGTGTGATTTGGCTGTTTTGAATTTGACTAAATATATGGCTGTCATTATCATCCATAGAATGACCGTATATGAATAATGTGCCTTTCAACTTTCTTAAAGCCGAGTAACAATAGTTAAGATAAGGGTTGTGTAAAATTCTATCTAATTTTTTATCACTTGTTGGTTCTGACACGAATAATGGAAATGCATCTTGATAAAGATTTATTTGTACATTCTGAATTATGGTGTTCCCATTATCACCATTAGCGTGTTTTTTTATTAAGGAACCCTGTTCGTAAAGATGTATAGCTCCGTGCAAGAAAAAGACTTCTTGATCTGTATCATAACGTTGCCAGGTACGTCCAGCCCTAAATCCATCATCGGTATCGAATCCACGAGGTTCAAGGTCATTCTTATTTCTAGCCCAATACATCAACAAATCATAATTCAAAGTAAAAAGTCCTTTGAATTTTGATAAAAATGTTCTTGCGCAAGAAAATTGTTCATCTGATATTTCATTAGGATTCAAAGGGTGTGATTCTGAAATGGCATTAATTAATGCTCTTTTTAAGGAATCTTGGTGCTCACTGATTAATGGTAGGATAGCGCTCTGTGGATCGTAATGTTGGAGTATTCTACTTGCATATGATAATTTATCCATTACAGATTCAAAATCATAAGTATCTAATTCCACAAACAATCGTCTAATTAATTCGTCATGATCGCCAAAATTAGACTTGTCGAAAATACTATGATAATTAAAAATTGCTGAAGACCATGCTTGAGAGAAACCATTACCCATCAATAATGATGGTTTTTCTCCATCTGGTAAAGTTTCTAAAGCCTGTTGATATGTATACATCGATGCTTCTCGTGCTGTTAGTTTATTTTCTATCCAGTCTATTGAAATGTCGTTAGTTTTAAAAGAATGAACGTCACATTTTGTGACTTACGCATGGCTTACTACAATATCAAATTGGAAATTGCAGTCATTATTTATATTTACTAAAGCTAAATTATGGATTGACCATTGTTGCTAATGGGTTGAAGCGTAGAGCTGTTTCAAGATGGTCTGGTGCTAAGTGAGCATAGCGCATAGTCATTTTTATGTCGTGGTGGCCCAGGATTTTCTGGAGGGTAAGGATGTTCCCACCTGACATCATAAAGTGTGCTGCAAATGTATGGCGCAGAACATGGGTAAGTTGCCCACGTGGAAGCACGATGTAGGTTTTATCCATCACTGATAAAAACTGGAAGTAGCAATCCGTAAAGAACCTGAAGCCATCCAGGGCAATGATTTCTTCATACAGGTCTTTGCTGATCGGAACGCTACGGTTCTTTTTGCCTTTGGTCCTGACAAAAGTGATTCGGTACTAAGTGACCTGGCAACGAGTGAGATTCACAGCTTCGCGCCAGCGTGCTCCGGTACTCAAGCAGATTTTAACGATCAGTGCAAGGAGGGCGCTTTGGCGTTGGCAGTCGTACAGAAGCTCTGTGATTTGTTCATGCGTCAGCCAGGCCATTTCCTTTTCGGCAATAGTGAACTTGCGCATATTCTCCAGCGGGTTCGGTGCTGCCCATTCTCCGAGTCGGGCCAGCTCGCTAAAAACGCCACTCAGGTAGCTTTGCTCGAGGTTGATTGTTACCGGGCTGGCACCTTTCTTCCACTTCTCACTGAAATAGATTTCACCCGTTAGGCGTTTGTCACGGTAATGCGCGAACAATTTCGAGCAGAGATCAGTAGCAAGAGGGTTTCCGAGTGCATCGACCATCAGGACCAGCTTGTCGTAAATATGTTCACCAGCGGTAAGAGATTTGCCGTGCAGTTTGAACCAGAGTTCAACTACGTCTTTCAAAGTTCGACGGTCAACCGATTCGCCGAGCCTGGGCTTAGATTCCGTTTCATCCATTGTGTGACGTTCAAAAGCCAGTGCTTCGCCTTTGGTAGCGAATTGTTTACGTACGCGACGCCCACTACGTCCGGAGGGGTAACATTCGCAAATCCATTTTCCTGTGGTGAGTTTACGTACTGCCATAAAAAAAACCTCATGTTGAGGGCTAAATTTAACTGTATATATATCCACTTTTAATGTTTATCTTTTTAAAATCAAACATCAAGGCCTTGCTCTGTGATTGAATCATTTAGATGCCGGGTCCTGAAGCCTAAACTATAAAAATCATTATAAAAATCAGAAAGGTCATAGATTCTTAAAATAATTCGATTGCATAGAATTCTCAATATTTTAACTTCGCGAACGATTGGGATGATTTCACTCTCTTCAGATTTATTTCCATGTGCTGAGTTGTTCCGCTGTTTGAAACTAACTAACTCTAAATCTCCTAAGGAAAGATCTAGAATCTCGTAAAATTTATTCGTCAAAATAGATTGTGGAGCTTGATTTAGACTTGATAATTTATTTAACAATAACTTTCTATCATGCTCATTTAGATATTCTGCATCTTCAAGTATTTTACTCAGCGATTTTTGAAGAGGTTTCCATAAACTCTTTTCAATGATCTTTGCGCTGAACTTAGTGGGGTTTTTCTCTATATACTTTCTTTGGATGAATTCTAATGTTGCTCCAAACCCAACTCCCTTAAGATGGAGGGGAGAAGCAACTGCATGCCAGTATAGCCACGAGAAATGTGAAAAATCATAGTCATCATAGAAGGTTATGATTTTTTCTACCATTATCCCAATTTCGTTTTCCCCAAGAATTAAATACTTTGAATCAAGTGAATGTAAAGGCGATGGAGGTAATCTATAAGAAGAGTGAAATAAATCATTCATTGCTGATTGCGTATGGATTTCGTATTCAGTCGAGTTGTAATTCTGGTCTTTCAAAACGCTTGAAATATGAATTAATTTACACCCCAAAATAAACGATAACGCGTTTCTTATTTTTTTTCTAAGTTCGTCATCACACTGCTTACTATAAAGTATGAATCCTGTATTGTATTTTTTATCAATACTGGAACAGTCGGTATGTCCAAAAAAAATATCTAAGTCGTTTACGCGTATACTACAGCATTTTGAATTATTTGAATTAAGGCCGTTGCTTTCAATAAACGAAATATTTCCTCTTGTAGATTTGAAATTTCTTGTGATTGTATTATCAGTTTTTTCATTTATCCATGAACTCCAGGCGTAATTTCCTTTATCTAAATTTGTGATCCAATCAATTGTGAATTTTTCTTTTTCTATGTGTTCTTTTGAATAGTCACATTTCTTTATGATTGATAATGAGCATTTTATGGTTGCAATGGTTTCATGTTGGTTGTTTGTTATATTTGTATTTATAAGGGTTATACCAGACATTTCCAATGTAACGTACTTATTGTAAATATGCTCTAAAATAAAATATCCATCTGTTTTGTATACCTCACCTTCTTTTCTCTCAGGCTCATTGAAAAAATCGCTATCGGATGAACGCTGTTTAATTGGTTTGTAAGTTATTTCTAATATTAAATTAAGTTTGTCATCCCGAAATATTCTGAATGAATGGAAGCTGTCCATTACCCGATCACTATCTTTGAATTTCCAATAACTGTATCGAATGTTTTCTAAATCTTCCCATCCAAGATCCATAACCTATGATTCCTACATTATATTTGAGTTTCGATGGTTGATACAACGCGACCTTTCAATGAAATGTCATTAATACTACTTATAAAACTCGTGAAGTTATTTTCAATCTTAGCTGGCCTGCAGGCATACGATAGAAATTCCTAAACGACAAGCATTCATCAATTGATATTAACCATACTCCATCTGTAGGGTTAGCGTTGGAATAATCAACGAAATAAAATTTCTCTGCATCTCTGATTACATGAAGATTTTTAGTGTCTAATGGTAATAATTTATAGTCAAAAGAAACAGCTCCATCTTCAACAAGAATACCATTGTTTAATGTATAGGACTGCAATTCCTTTAAAGTATTAGCCGATAAAGAACCAAAGTTTTTCGAACCTTTTCCAGTTACGAGCCATTCTAGGGAGACTCCTGTCTCTAAAGCGCACTGAATTACGTAATCTGCTGGAAATGTATCCCGCAGATAGCGGTTCGCCAAAGTGCTACTACTGATACCCAGTTGATCACACAAAGCCTGCTTTGTCGTATATCCATATGCTTCCACCATACGTTCAATTGCTGCTTTTCCGCCTTTGCGTAAGTCCATAAGAATCCCGAAATGTGATTAAACACCTTGAGGACCACGTTTCGTGAGTCTAAATTCATCTCGAAACGTGAGTTTTCCACTTGTTATCCCGGCTCACCACAAGCCAATAGGAGATGTTGCATCATGACCCCTAATATTTCAATCACACTGACTACGCCACATGTCACGATTGAACGCTATAGCGAGTTAACAGGCCTGCCAGTTGACACCACAAACGACATGCTTGTAGATGGCCGCTTGCCTCGTCATCGCCTGCGCAAAGATAAGAAACGCGAAAAGGTGATGATTAACATCGTCGCTCTAACCGTTGAAGCACTCTCAGATTGCAATGTGACTATTAACTAGTTCCATTCTGAGACTTCACGGAGCAACTGACTATGTTTGACTATCGCGTAATCCTGCCGCGCCGTGGGGCGGTCATCACGCTTGCGCTGGGCTGGAAAGGCCAGCCGCTATTCCCGAAAGGGGCCTTTACCGTGGATGAAATTGAATACGCGGGCGCACCGGACCGGCTGACTATTCGCGCCCGCAGCGCGGATTTCCGTGAAACTCTCAATACCCGTCGTGAAAAGTCATGGCATCAGACCACTGTGGGGGAGGTGGTAAAAGCTATCGCCGCCCGGCACAAGCTCAAGATGGCGCTGGGTAAAGACCTGACGGACAGGGCCGTTGACCATCTGGACCAGACTAACGAAAGCGACGCAAGTTTTCTGATGAAGCTGGCCCGCCAGTCCGGCGCAATTGCCTCAGTGAAAAACGGCAATCTGCTGTTTATCCGGCAGGGGCAGGGCAGAACCGCCAGCGGCAAACCGCTGCCGGTCATCACGATTACCCGAAGCGCCGGTGACGGTCACCGCTTCACCCTGGCAGACCGTGGCGCCTATACGGGGGTGATTGCCAGCTGGCTGCATACGCGGGAGCCTGCGAAGAAGCAAACCACAACCGTTAAGCGCCGTCGTAAAACCGCCGCGACTAAAGCACCGGAGGCAAAGCAGGGTGATTACCTGGTGGGAACGGATGAGAACGTGCTGGTGCTGAACCGCACCTATGCCAACCGCTCTAATGCGGAGCGTGCCGCAAAAACGCAGTGGGAACGCCTGCAACGGGGCGTGGCCTCTTTCACGCTGCAGCTGGCAGAAGGACGGGCCGATCTCTATACGGAAATGCCGGTCAAGGTGACAGGGTTCAAGCAGCCGATTGATGATGCGGAATGGACCATTACCACCCTGACGCATTCCGTCAGCCCGGATAACGGCTTTACGACAAGCCTGGAGCTTGAGGTGAAGATTGATGATCTTGAGATGGAATAATTAGTTCACATTTGAGAACTTTAAGTTCACATCGTGAAATAATAAGGTATGATTATTGCGAATAGTGGAAAAATAGTGAGGGCGTAAAAATGATGAATTGTCCTTTGTGTGGGAACTCCGCCCACACCCGCAGCAGCTTTCAGGTCTCTTCGACTACTAAAGAACGTTACAATCAGTGCCAGAACATAAACTGCAGCCACACCTTTATCACGCACGAGACTTTTGTCCGTTCGATTGCTTGTCCGAAAGAAGCCCACGCGGTGCAGCCACATCCTACCCGTTCAGGCCAGGTGGCTATGTCACTTTAGGCGCTGCCGCCATTTTGTCGCCATTGGCTTAGGTAGGGTAGGGTAAATTACTGATATGAAAGGTTATAAATTTCAGGCAATAAAAAACCCATCAACCTTGAACCAAAAGAGGCGGGGTTGATGGGCTCCACAAATTGGGGACATCAAAGAAAAGCAGTGGCATTAATTAAGACTGGCACCTTAGGAAAAAGTTCGGCCTGTCATAAAAAATAATTATTTTTCTTTGTCTGTGGTCCTCGTCACATTCCGGGCCATATGATGACAATCAGCGTACCTGCTAAGGTTAACAGCACGTTAGCGATGGCGTAGGTGCCCGCGTAGCCCAGCGCCGGGATGTTGCTGCGGGAGACGTCGCTTATGATTTCCATTGCCGGTGCGCAGGTGCGGGCACCCATCATGGCGCCGAACAGCAGCGCACGGTTCATGCGCAGCACGTAGGCGCCGAACAGGAAGCAAATCACGACCGGAATGAGGCTGACGGCCAGCCCGGCAATCAGCATTTGTCCGCCGACTGCGCCGACGTGGCTGATGCCGCTGCCCGCGCTCAGGCCAACACCTGCCATAAACACCATCAATCCAAACTCTTTCACCATGTTCAGCGCCCCCTGCGGGATATAGCCGAAAGTAGGGTGGTTAGCTCGCAGGAAGCCCAGCATGATGCCCGCAAACAGCAGCCCCGCCGCGTTGCCCACGCCGAAGCTGAAGGAGCTGAACTGGAAGGTGACCATGCCGATCATCAGGCCGATAATAAAGAACGCGCAGAAGGCGAGCAGGTCGGTGATCTGGCTGTGAATCGAGATAAAGCCGATGCGTTCGGCAACGGTTTTAACGCGCCTGGCATCGCCGCTGACCTGAAGCACATCGCCCTTATTCAGCACGATGTTGTCGTCGATAGGCATTTCAATCTGGCTGCGGATCACGCGGTTCAGGAAGCAGCCGTGGTCCGTCAGCTTTAGCTGTGCCAGGCGACGGCCAACCGCATTATGGTTCTTAACCACGATCTCTTCGGTGACGATGCGCATATCCAGCAGGTCGCGGTCGAAAACTTCTTTACCGTTGCGGAAGCTCGGGTCAAGGCGTGAGTGGGCATCCGGGTAGCCAACCAGCGAGATCTCATCGCCTTTTTGCAGCACGGCGTCACCGTCCGGGCTGGCCAGAATGCCGTTACGACGAATACGTTCGATATAGCAGCCGGTCTGGCGATAGATGCCCAGCTCGCGCAGATTTTTGCCGTCCGCCCAGGCGACCAGCTCGGAGCCAACGCGATACGCGCGGATAATGGGCAGGTAGACCTTGCGCGCCGCATCGGTGTCCAGACCGCGCTCGCGGGCAATCTGCTGGGCGCTGGTTTGCAAATCCTGGTGCTGCAGCTTCGGCATGTAGCGCGCGCCGATAATCAGGCTGACCAGGCCAATCAGATAGGTCAGCGCATACCCAAGGCTCAGATGGTCCAGGGAGTCAGCCAGCATCTCTTTCGACATGCCCGAATGGCGGAGCGTGTCTCCGGCACCCACGAGCACGGGGGTTGAGGTCATGGATCCGGCTAGCATCCCCGCCGTCAGGCCGATATCCCAGCCGAACAATTTGCCAAAGCCAAAGGCCAGCAGCATGGCGGTGCCGACCATCACCAGCGCCAGCATGAGGTAGTTCTTACCGTCGCGGAAAAAGATAGAGAAAAAGTTAGGCCCGGCTTCCACGCCGACGCAGAAAATAAACAGCATAAAGCCCAGATTGAGGGCGTCGGTGTTGATGGCGAAGTGCTGCTGTCCCAGTAATAAAGAGACCACTAAAACACCAATGGAATTACCCAGTTGGATTGAACCAAGGCGTAATTTACCCAGGCACAACCCTAAGGTCAGCACCACAAATAATAACAGGATGTAATTCCCGTTTAACAAATCTGCGACGTTTATATTCACGAAGGCTAACTTCTTGTTTACCAGTAAGCTGTTGAAAGAAAGGGTTTTTTGAGCTAAGGTTTTTACTTAAAACGAATTGTAGTCATTCTAAACAATCGTCGTGAAATATCACGAGCCGCACCCTGACGCTGGCCGCTAGTTTAATCTTAATGAGGTTCAACAGCCAGTAAGAATATTGTGCTTATTTGAGCGCGCTTTTTTGGCACGGACTGCCACAGCTTTATCAGACTGGGCTATCTCTGCGCAGCAGAGTTCTACCTGCAAATGGTTCGATACAGATGACGGAAAGGAGAGGGTATGTACAGGCGTGGCCAACGCGGATTGGGGGTGATCTGCTGCTTTTTGCTTTTCATACTGGTTTTTTTATCGCTGCACCTGAACGTCGCGGAGGGCATGATGACCTCCGGCCATCTTCAACTTGGGCTGCTGCTGTTTATCCTGCCTGGCGCGATTGCCAGCTTCTTATCTAAACAGGATCAGGTTATCGGACCACTGCTCGGTGCAATGCTGGCGCTGCCGCTTTGCCTCGTGATCCTGCATACCTTATTTACCCCGACACGCTCGTTCTGGCAGGAAATTGCCTGGCTGTGCGGCGCGGTGTTCTGGACCTCTCTCGGGTCGCTGTGCTTTCTGATGATAAGCATGGTGCGCAGGCGACGCGAAGACGAAAAAAAACCGGCTGAGTAGCCGGTTTTTTTCTGTCTGAAACTTATTCTGCGTTCTGGAACAGGTTCAGGTGCTCTTTCGCGTAAGCTTCGAAATCGGTGCAGCCGCCAATGTGCTGCTGATCGAGGAAGATCTGCGGAACGGTTTCCACCGGCTTACCGACGGTTTTTTCCAGATCGGCTTTGGTGATGCCTTCCGCGTGGATGTCCACGTAGCGGAAGTTGAAGTCGTCACGCTCGGCGGTCAGTTTCTCAGCCAGCTCTTTAGCACGAACACAATACGGGCAGCCAGGGCGCCCAAAAATAACTGCAAACATGGAATCTCCTCAGTTTTTGTGGCCGAACGAACCGGCGAATGGGGACTATAATGCCGATAACCGGGGGGAATGAAAAGAAGGTCCTGCCTCTTAGTTTGATATCCGCAGGCTATAGTAAATGACGGGGCAAGGTTTTCGCTGGTGTATACTGATCCGCTAATTGCCTTCGGAGACAAGCAGATGCGTTCATTAGGAGCCTTACCTAAGCCGGTACTTATTCTGGAAGTTTTCGGTATCGCTTTTTTGTTGCTTTCGTACCTTTCCCTGAACGGCTACGTTTCATTGCCCGCACCAATAGGTACAGCCACCGCAGCGATAGTCATGGTATTTTTGGGCGTTGCGCTGATGATACCGGCGGCGGCGTGTATGGTCTGGGCCATGGCGCAAAACGTTGCGCCGCTGCTGACCAAAGGCCCGGCACCAGAATCAAAATCAGATAAGACAAAGGAAAAACGAGATGACGCCGACTATTGATCTGCTCCGCTCACATCGCTCTATTCGTAAATTTACCGATGAGCCCATCACAGACGAACAGCGTGCGGCGATTATCGCCAGCGCCCAGTCGGCTTCCAGCTCCAGCTTTTTGCAGTGCAGCTCTATTATTCGCATTACTGATAAAGCGATGCGCGAGCAGTTTGTTACCCTGGCGGGCGGCCAGCCGCACATTGCCCAGGCCGCTGAGTTTTGGGTCTTCTGCGCCGACTTTAACCGCCTGCTACAGATTTGCCCGGACGCGCAGCTTGGCCTGGCCGAACAGCTGTTATTGGGCGCGGTGGACACCGCCATCATGGGGCAGAATGCCTTCACCGCTGCGGAATCGCTTGGCCTCGGCGGCGTCTATATTGGCGGCATTCGTAATAATATTGAGACAGTTACGGAGCTGCTGGGCCTGCCGCAGCACGTGCTGCCGCTGTTCGGCCTGTGCCTGGGCTGGCCGGATCAGGATCATGGCGTGAAGCCGCGCATGCCTGCCGCCATGCTGGTTCATGAAAACCACTATCAACCGGTCGACCCGGAGGTGCTGGCAGCGTATGACGAAGAGATGGCGCAGTATTATCTCTCCCGCGACAGCAACGCGCGCCGCGACACCTGGAGCGACCATATCCGCCGCACGGTGATCAAAGAGAGCCGTCCGTTCATTCTGGACTATCTGCACAAGCAGGGCTGGGCAACAAGATAATATAAGCGGCGACTTCGGTCGCCGTTTTTAATTGATACATTTTCGCTATGAATCCGGGGTGCAAACGGTATTGGTGAGGGGCCGCCGTCGGTCGGTATAAAGGTTGTCGTGAAGACAAATTTTAATCCGAGCATGACAAGGAGCCCCTGATGCCGACCACCCTGGACAATTCCCCGTACTACGCCGCAGATATTATCCGCTCCCGCATTAACGGCCTGATCCCCCGCGTTGCCTTTATCCTTGGCTCCGGGCTTGGGGAGCTGGCCGATAAAATCGAGCAGCCCGTTGTTTTTCCTTATGACCAGCTGCCGGGCTTTCCGGTCAGCACCGTTCATGGCCACGCGGGCGAGCTGGTTGTCGGCACGCTGGCCGGTGTTCCGGTCGCGTGCATGAAAGGGCGTGGCCACTTCTATGAAGGGCGGGGCATGTCGGTCATGACCAACGCGGTACGCACTTTCAAACTGCTGGGCTGCGAAATCCTGTTCTCAACGAATGCCGCCGGTTCGCTGCGTCCGGACGTCGGGCCTGGCTGCCTCGTCGCGCTGAACGACCATATCAATACCATGCCGGGCACGCCGACCGTCGGGCTGAACGACGACAGGTTCGGCGAACGTTTCTTCTCGCTGGCTAATGCTTATGACGCGGACTATCGCGGCGTACTTCAGCAGGTTGCGAAAGAGCAGGGCTTCCCGCTGAGCGAGGGGGTGTTCGTCTCTTATCCTGGGCCTAACTTTGAAACCGCGGCGGAAATCCGCATGATGCAAATCATCGGCGGCGACGTGGTGGGCATGTCCGTTGTGCCGGAGGTGATCAGCGCCCGCCATTGTGGCCTGAAGGTGGTGGCGGTCTCGGCTATCACTAACCTTGCCGAAGGGCTGGGCAGCGTGCAGCTTTCCCACGCGCAGACGCTGGCTGCGGCGCAGCTCTCCCGTCAGAACTTCATTAATCTAATCTGCGGCTTCCTCGGCAAGCTGGCCTGAGGCACACCCACCAAACCGGATAAAACACATGGCGATTAACTCCGTGGCGATAAAACCCCGCCTGAAAATCATGTTGTTTTTGCAGTACTTCATCTGGGGTGCCTGGCTGGTGACGCTGGGCTCTTATATGATCAACACCCTCGGTTTTAACGGGGCGGACGTGGGCATGGTCTACAGCACTAAGGGGCTGGCGGCAGTGCTGATGCCGGGGCTGGTGGGGATCATTGCCGATAAATGGCTGCCGGCAAACCGCGTGTATGCCCTGTGTCACGCGACCTGCGCGGTGATGCTGGTCTGGGCGGCCAGCGTCAGCCAGCCGGGGCTGATGTTCTGGATCATGCTCGGCAATGCGATGGCCTTTATGCCGACCATTGCGCTGTCTAACACCATCTCCTACGCCAGCCTGGAAAAGGCGGGGCTGGACACCGTTAGCCAGTTTCCGCCCATCCGCGTCTTTGGCACCCTTGGGTTTATCGCCGCGATGTGGGCGGTAAGCCTGCTGCGCCTTGAGCTGAGTAATATTCAGCTCTATATCGCGGCGGGGGCGTCTTTGGCGCTGGCGCTTTACGCTCTGACGCTGCCCACCACGCCGGTTGCCCGAGGCCAGGCATCCCGCAGCTGGGTGAGCCGCCTGGGTCTGGATGCCTTTGTGCTGTTCAGAAATCCTCGTATGGCAGTGTTTTTCCTCTTCGCCATGCTGCTGGGCGCGGTGCTGCAAATCACTAATACCTTCGGCAATCCGTTCCTGCATGACTTTGCCCGCCAGCCGGAGTTTGCCGACAGCTTCGTGGTGCGCTACCCGTCGATACTGCTGTCCGTTTCGCAGATGTCGGAAGTGGCGTTTATCCTCACCATTCCCTTTTTCCTGCGTCGCTTTGGCATTAAGCAGGTGATGTTAATGAGCATGGTCGCCTGGGTGCTGCGCTTTGCGCTCTTTGCCTGGGGTGACCCGTCGGCCTTCGGTTTTGTTCTGCTGCTGCTCTCCATGGTGGTGTACGGCTGCGCGTTCGACTTCTTTAACATCTCCGGTTCGGTGTTCGTGGAGCAGGAGGTGGATTCGCGTATCCGGGCCAGCGCGCAGGGGCTGTTTATGACCATGGTCAACGGCGTAGGGGCTTATGCGGGTGCGATACTGAGCGGTTACGTGGTGGATTATTTCACGGTAGGAGGGATCAAAGACTGGACGACGATCTGGCTGGTGTTCGCGGCTTACGCGCTGGCGCTGGCGGTTATCTTCCACTTCAGCTTCCAGTACCGGCACACCCCGAAGCTCAACTCTTCGGCACCGCTCGCACATTAGCCCCGCAGGCGTTGCATGCGCGGCGCGGGGTGGTAGCTTATGGGGCGTCCACCAACAAGGAGCCCCATGAACACTTCCCAGCGCGTCTACCGTACTGACCTGAAACTTCTGCGTTATTTTCAGGCGGTCGCCGAAGAGCTGCATTTTGGCAAAGCGGCCGTGCGGCTGAACATGTCCCAGCCGCCGCTCAGCTTCCATATCAAAGAGCTGGAATCCCAGCTGGGCACGATGCTGTTTATTCGTCATTCCCGCAGCGTGGCGTTAACGCATGCCGGGGAGGTGCTGCTTCAGGAAACCCGGCAGCTGCTGGATAACGCAACTATGGCCTTTGCCCGCGTGGAGCAAATTGGCCGCGGGGAGGGCGGCCGCATTCATCTGGGCATCGTCGGCACCGCTATCTGGGGCGGGCTGCGCCTTGCGCTGCAGCGCTTTATCACGGATTACCCGGCCATCGACATACTGTTCCGCGAAAAATCGCCGGGGGATCAGCTGGCCCTGCTGGAGCGTCACGATATCGACGCGGGCATCTGGCGCATGGAAACCAGCCCGCCAGCCGGGCTGAAAAGCGAAAAGCTCCACGAAGCCACTTTCATGGTGGCGCTGCCGGAGCAGCATCCGCTGGCAAAGCAGGCCACCGTAGAGATAGGACAGCTGCGCCACGAAGCTTTTGTCACCATGACGGCAGTCCATTCCGACTGGACGTTTCTGCAGCGGGAGTGCCGTGAGGCAGGCTTTACGCCGCGCGTGGTGCGTGAAGCGGTGGAGCCGCAAACGGTGCTGGCGCTGGTCAGCATCGGACTGGGGCTGACGATTATGGCGGACAGCTACGCGCAGATGAACTGGCCCGGCGTTGTGTTTCGCCCGCCCAGCAAGCCGATCCCGGCAGATCTCTATGCCGTCTACGATCCCGGTCAGATCACCTCGACAACAAGGCAGCTTATAGACGCGTTAAAGAAATCCCCCGACACGCTGCCCATCGTTGAAAGCGCAGGGCGGTGATATGATAGCCGGGCTGTTATTATCGGTCCGGAAACGCTGAGGTGCAGGGTGAAAATCGCCATTTTATCCCGGGATGGAACGCTTTATTCTTGTAAACGCCTGCGTGAGGCGGCGGTGCGCCGTGGCCACACGGTGGAAATTATCGATCCGCTGTCATGCTATATGAACATCAACCCGCTTTCCCCGTCGGTGCACTATAAAGGGCGCCAGCTGCCGCATTATGATGCGGTTATCCCCAGGATTGGCTCGGCCATTACGTTTTACGGTACCGCCGTGCTGCGCCAGTTTGAAATGCTGGGCAGCTATCCGCTTAATGAATCGGTGGCTATTACCCGCGCGCGGGACAAGCTTCGTTCGCTGCAGCTGCTCGCCCGCCAGGGTATTGACCTGCCGGTGACCGGGTTTGCCCACTCCCCGGACGACACCAGCGACCTGATTGATATGGTAGGCGGCGCGCCGCTGGTGGTGAAGCTCGTGGAAGGCACCCAGGGCATAGGCGTGGTGCTGGCGGAAACGCGTCAGGCGGCAGAAAGCGTGATTGATGCCTTCCGCGGCCTGAATGCCCATATCCTGGTGCAGGAATACATTAAAGAGGCGAGGGGGCGGGATATTCGCTGCCTGGTGGTAGGCAACAAGGTTGTTGCGGCCATTGAGCGGCAGGCCAAGCCCGGCGATTTTCGATCCAACCTGCACCGTGGCGGACAGGCTAACCAGGTTATGATTACCGATCGGGAGCGTGACATTGCGCTGAAAGCAGCGGCGACGCTGGGGCTGGACGTTGCCGGGGTCGATATTCTACGCGCCCATCGCGGCCCGCTGGTGATGGAGGTAAACGCCTCGCCCGGCCTGGAGGGGATTGAAAAGACGAGCGGGGTGGATATCGCCACGCTGATGATCGAATGGATTGAGCATCAGGCCCAGCCGGGCTACTGTCTGAAAACGGGCGGATAATCGACGTTAGCCGGTCATTTGAGGGGATAACCCCCGCCAAATGGACGCATAGTAATAGTATGACGCGCCGTTTTTGCGTAAGCTATGGCGCGACTTTCACCATCTCTAAGAGGCATCTGCATTTATGGATTCACTCGTTGTCCCGACGCTGGACATCTTACGCCGCTGGCTCGATGAGATCGGCGTGACTATTTTCGAGTGCGATACCTGCCAGGCGCTGCATCTGCCGCATATGCAGAATTTCGATGGGGTTTACGATGCCAAAATCGACCTGGTGGATAATATCGTGCTGTTCTCGGCGCTTGCCGAAGTGAAGCCCTCCGCGCTGCTGCCGCTGGCTTCCGACCTCTCCTCCATCAACGCCAGCTCCCTGACCGTGAAGGCCTTTCTCGACGTGCAGGACGATAACCTGCCGAAGCTGGTGGTTTGCCAGTCTCTGCAGGCTTCGGTCGGCATTACCCGCGAGCAGTTTGCCGCCTTCGTGAAGCAGAGCGAAGAGCAGATCTCGATGGTTATCCTCGAAGCGTGCGCAAATCAGCTGCTGTTTATCGCGGAAGAGGAAGAGCCGGTTGGCATAACCACGCAGGCTCACTTCCTGCACTAAACGTTGCATCGTCAGGCGCAGTGGCTGCCAGGCTCGCTGCGTTCAACGATTTTTTATCCTGCCATAAAGCACTCTCTACAGCACTATCCTCTGGTACTGCCGCCCCTCCGGGGGATCTCATAGACCACATATCCTTCAAAAATCGATAAATGACGTTTTTTTCTCTGCTCACTGTTCGCTCACGCGGGCTACAGTTATTCTTGCGGGGCTGTCACAAACGTGCAACGTCGACGGGGTTCGTCGTCCTTTTTTTACTACAGTTTGCATAGAGATGCATGATTCTTGCATGGCACGCAGCGTGGGAAGGTCACGCCTGATAACTTTTATTCAGAAGGAATGAGATATGCTCGCCAATAAAAAATGGTTGTCGGCTTTGGTCGCCGGTGCGCTGATGGCGGTTTCTGCCACCTCGTCTGCGGCAGAGCAAAAGACGCTGCACGTTTACAACTGGTCCGACTATATTGCGCCGGACACGCTGGCAAACTTCACCAAAGAGACCGGCATCAAGGTCGTTTATGACGTTTTCGATTCCAACGAGGTGCTGGAAGGCAAGCTTATGGCAGGCAGCACCGGGTACGATCTCGTGGTGCCTTCGTCGCAGTTCCTCGAGCGCCAGGCGCAGGCCGGGATCTTCCAGCCGCTCGATAAAAGCAAGCTGCCAAACTATAAAAATCTCGATCCGGAAATGCTCAAGCTGGTGGCGCAGAACGATCGCGATAACAAGTACGGCATCCCTTATATGATGGTCACCACCGGCATTGGCTATAACGTCGAAAAGGTGAAGGCCGCGCTGGGTAAAGACGCGCCGGTAAACAGCTGGGACCTTGTCTACAAGCCGGAAAATCTGGAAAAGCTGAAAAGCTGCGGCGTGTCGTTCCTTGACGCGCCAAGCGAAATCTACGCCAGCGTGCTGCACTACCTGGGTAAAGATCCCAACAGTTCCGATCCGAAAGATTACACCGGAGCGGCGAACGACCTGCTGATGAAGCTGCGTCCGTTTATCCGCTACTTCCACTCCTCCCAGTACATCAACGATCTGGCGAACGGCGACATCTGCGTGGCGATTGGCTGGTCCGGCGACATCCTGCAGGCGGCTAACCGGGCGAAAGAGGCAAAAAATGGCGTGGATATTGCTTATACCATTCCGAAGGAGGGGGCGATGGTCTACTTCGATATGTTCGCGATGCCAGCCGACGCGAAGAATAAAGAAGAGGCGTATCAGTTCCTTAACTACCTTATGAAGCCGGACGTGGTGGCCAATATCAGCAACCACGTCTATTACGCGAACGCGAACAAAGAGGCCACGCCTTTGCTGAACGCGGAAGTGCGGGACAACCCGGGCATTTATCCTCCTGCGGACGTCCGTGCGAAGCTCTTCACACAATCCGTTCTTTCGCCGAAAGTCGACCGCGTGATCACCCGTTCGTGGACTAAAGTTAAGACCGGGAAATAAGTAAATCTGCTAACCACTTAGCGCGGTTTGCAACGGGGGGCTGCACCCTGATGGTGCGGCTGCCCCAATACGGGCGCGGGCTTCGGCTCGCGTCGCGTCATTAGTACGGCAACCGGGCCGTACCCTTATCTGCTTTTGCCGGAGAGCAACATAATTGAACGACGCAATTCCCCGCCCGCAGGCGAAGACGCGCAGGGCGCTCAAGCCGCTGCTGGAAATCCGCAACCTGACCAGGTCTTTCGACGGGCAGCACGCCGTGGACGACGTCAGCCTGACCATTTATAAAGGCGAAATTTTTGCGCTGCTCGGGCCATCCGGCTGCGGCAAGTCGACGCTGCTGCGCATGCTGGCGGGTTTCGAGCCGCCCAGCGCCGGGCAAATTATGCTGGACGGCGTGGATCTCTCCCACGTGCCGCCTTACCAGCGGCCAATCAATATGATGTTTCAGTCCTACGCGCTGTTCCCGCACATGACCGTTGAGCAGAACATTGCCTTTGGCCTGAAGCAGGACAAGCTGCCGAAGGCGGAAATCACCCAGCGCGTGCAGGAGATGCTTGCCCTGGTGCATATGCAGGAGTTTGCCAGACGTAAGCCCCACCAGCTTTCCGGCGGCCAGCGGCAGCGCGTGGCCCTGGCGCGAAGCCTGGCGAAGCGCCCGAAGCTTCTGCTGCTTGATGAGCCTATGGGCGCGCTGGATAAAAAATTGCGTGACCGCATGCAGCTGGAGGTGGTGGATATCCTCGAGCGCGTCGGGGCGACCTGCGTTATGGTGACGCACGATCAGGAAGAAGCGATGACCATGGCCGGCCGTATCGCCATTATGAACCGCGGCAAGTTCGTGCAAATCGGCGAGCCGGAAGAGATTTACGAGCACCCGTCGACCCGTTACAGCGCCGAGTTTATCGGCTCGGTAAACGTCTTTGAGGGGCTGCTGAAATCCCGTGAAGCAGACGGTCTGGTGATAGACAGCCCGGGGTTAATCCACCCGCTGAAAGTAGATCCGGATACGTCCGTGGTCGACAACGTGCCGGTGTACGTCGCGCTGCGCCCTGAGAAGGTCATGCTCTGCGACGAGCCGCCCGCGGACGGCTTCAACTTTGCGGTGGGCGAAGTGGTGCACATTGCCTACCTGGGCGATCTCTCGATTTATCACGTGCGCCTGAAAAGCGGGCAGATGATCAGCTCACAGATGCAGAACGATCGCCGCTTCCGCAAAGGCGCGCCGACCTGGGGCGATGAAGTCCGCCTGTGCTGGGACGCGGACAGCTGCGTGGTTCTGACGGTTTAGGGGGCACCATGAGTCTGATTACCGAACGTCCGGCCATGCCGCCCGCCAGCGGGTTTAAAGCCTGGCTTGCGCGCATGCAGATGAAGCATGGCCGCAAGCTGGTGATAGCCCTGCCGTACCTGTGGCTGATCCTGCTGTTTATGCTGCCGTTTCTCATCGTTTTTAAAATCAGCTTTGCCGAGATGGCGCGCGCCATACCGCCGTACACGGATTTGGCGACCTGGGCGGACGATCGGCTCGAGATAGCCCTGAACTTTGCCAACTACTTCCAGCTGACGGACGATCCGCTCTACGCGGAGGCGTATTTGCAGTCGCTTCAGGTTGCCGGTATCTCAACGCTTTGCTGCCTGGCGATGGGCTATCCGCTCGCCTGGGCGATAGCGCACAGCAAGCCCTCTACGCGGAATATCCTGCTGCTGCTGGTGATCCTGCCTTCGTGGACGTCGTTTCTGATCCGCGTTTACGCCTGGATGGGCATTCTGAAAAACAACGGTGTGCTGAACAACGTGCTGATATGGCTGGGGGTTATCGATCAGCCGCTGACCATTCTGCATACCAATCTCGCGGTGTATATCGGCATCGTCTATGCCTATCTGCCGTTTATGGTGCTGCCGATTTACACCGCGCTGACGCGCATCGACTATTCGCTGGTGGAGGCTTCTATGGATTTAGGGGCCCGCCCGCTTAAGACATTTTTCAGCGTCATCGTGCCGCTGACCAAAGGCGGAATTATCGCCGGGTCGATGCTGGTGTTTATTCCTGCGGTAGGGGAATTTGTCATCCCGGAGCTGCTCGGCGGGCCGGACAGCATTATGATTGGCCGCGTCCTGTGGCAGGAGTTCTTTAATAACCGCGACTGGCCGGTGGCTTCGGGCGTCGCCATTGTCATGCTGCTGCTGCTGATCGTGCCGATCATGTGGTTCCACAAGTACCAGAATAAAATGACGGGGGATCACGCATGAATAACCTGCCGGTTGTGCGCTCTCCGTGGCGCATTCTGATCCTGATTATCGGCTTTACCTTCCTGTATGCGCCGATGCTGATGCTGGTTGTCTATTCGTTCAACAGCTCAAAGCTGGTGACGGTCTGGGCAGGCTGGTCCACCCGCTGGTACGTGGCGCTGTTCCAGGACTCCGCAATGATGAACGCCGTGGGGCTAAGCCTGACGATAGCGGCGGCGGCGGCCACTATGGCCGTGGTGCTGGGGACCATAGCCGCCGTGGTGATGGTTCGCTTTGGTACTTTCCGGGGATCGACGGGCTTTGCTTTTATGCTTACCGCGCCGCTGGTTATGCCGGACGTCATCACCGGCCTGTCTTTGCTGCTGCTTTTTGTGGCGCTGGGGCACGCTATCGGCTGGCCGAGCGACCGCGGCATGCTGACTATCTGGCTTGCGCACGTGACGTTCTGTACCGCCTATGTTGCCGTGGTTATCAGCTCGCGCCTGAGAGAGCTCGATCGCTCAATCGAAGAGGCGGCCATGGATCTGGGGGCGACGCCGCTAAAAGTCTTCTTTGTCATCACCGTACCGATGATCGCCCCGGCGATTATCTCCGGCTGGCTGCTGGCCTTTACGCTCTCGCTGGACGATTTAGTGATTGCGAGTTTCGTCTCGGGGCCCGGCGCGACAACGCTGCCGATGCTGGTATTTTCCAGCGTGCGCATGGGCGTTAATCCAGAAATAAATGCTCTGGCCTCAATTATTCTTGGCGTTGTCGGTATAATAGGGCTAATAGCATGGTGGTTTATGGCGCGAGCAGAAAAGCAGCGGCTGCGCGATATCCAGCGTGCAAGGCGTAGCTGAAACGCTTAAAATCTGTAATCATTATTGCCTCCAGTGCCGCCGTTTTGCGGCACTGTGTCGTATGGAACGCGAGGTTAAGCAAATTTTCAGGAACCGACGTAATAACCAGGCCAAATTAAACGTCCCTACGCTTGTCGCAGTGGCGGCTATCGCTATTCTTTCGACCCGGCTGCTGGACCTGCTGATGCTGCTAAACCTGCTCGGCGTGCGGGGCATACTGGATTTTGTTCACCGCAGCGTGCAGACCTGGCCGCTGACGCTGATTTTCTTCGGCAGCCTGGTGATGCTGTGCGTCGAGGTGCGCTGCGCGTTCGTGATTCTGAAAGGCCGCAGCTGGGGACGCTGGCTGTTTCTGGCTACGCAGGTGATTTCGGTCGGCTACCTGTGGACCGCTTCCCTGGGCTGGGGCTATCCCGAACTGTTCAGTATTCCCGGTGAGTCAAAGCGCGAGATTTTTCGCTCCCTGATGACCCAGAAGCTGCCGGACCTGCTGGTGCTTTTCCTGCTTTTTGTTCCCTCTCGCAGCAGGCTTTTTTTCAAACTTCAGTAAGCGCGTGGTGGTACACTCTGCGCTCCTCCGTTTCAGGATTTCATTATGCATTGCGCGCTTTATCAGGCCGGTCGCTGCCGTTCCTGCCAGTGGATTGAACAGCCGGTCACCGATCAGCTCACCGCGAAGATGAACGATCTTCAGCTATTGCTGAAGGATACGGCGGTTAAAGGGTGGTGTGATCCGGTCAGCGGTCCTGAGCAAGCGTTTCGTAATAAAGCCAAAATGGTCGTCAGCGGCAGCGTGGAAAAACCGCTGCTGGGCATGCTGCATCGCGACGGCACGCCTGAAGACTTAACCGACTGTCCGCTTTATCCCGCCTCTTTCCAGGCCGTATTTACCGCGCTTAAACCTTTTATTGCCCGCGCCGGGCTGACGCCTTACAACGTCTCGCGCAAGCGCGGCGAGCTGAAGTATCTGCTGCTGACGGAAAGCCAGCTGGACGGCGGCCTGATGCTGCGCTTTGTCCTGCGCTCCGAAGCCAAGCTTGAGCAGCTGCGCGCCGCGCTGCCGTGGCTGCAACAGCAGCTTCCACAGCTGAAGGTTATCTCCGCGAATATCCAGCCGGTGCATATGGCAATTATGGAAGGAGAGCAGGAGATACCGTTAAGCGAACAGCGGGCGCTTGAAGAGCGCTTCAACGGCGTGCCGCTGTATATCCGTCCGCAAAGCTTCTTCCAGACCAACCCGACGGTAGCCGCCTCGCTGTATGCGACGGCCCGCGACTGGGTCAGTGCGCTGCCGGTAAAGCACATGTGGGATCTGTTCTGCGGCGTGGGCGGCTTTGGCCTGCACTGCGCAACGCCTGAGATGAAGCTGACGGGGATTGAAATTTCGCCGGAGGCTATCGCCAGCGCGCGCCAGTCGGCGGACAGGCTGGGGCTAAAAGACATTCATTTTCAGGCTCTGGACTCTACCCGGTTCGCGACAGAGCAGAGCGACATGCCAGACCTGGTGCTGGTGAATCCGCCGCGTCGCGGCATTGGTCAGGCGCTGTGCTACTTCCTCAACAATATGGCCCCCCAGCACATCATCTATTCAAGCTGTAATGCTCAGACCATGGCCCGGGATATCGCCTCGCTTTCCGGCTACCGGGTTGAGCGCGTGCAGCTCTTCGATATGTTCCCGCATACCGCGCACTACGAAGTATTGGTGCTGCTGGTGAAGGTAGCCTGAATGTTCTGCAGATGCCGGATGGCGCTACGCTTATCCGACTTATGTTTTGAAGGCGGATGAGCAGCGCGTCATCCGCCGTTAGCTAATTTTTACTGCGGGAACCACTGCTGGCTGATCTTCTGGTACGTTCCGTCGGCTTTAATGGCCGCCAGCGCGTCATTCAGTTTTTTCAACAGAGCCTTATTATCCGGACGCACCGCAATGCCCAGGCCGGTGCCGAAGTACTGCGGGTCGGTAACGTGCTCGCCCACCGTGCCCAGCTGCGGATTGGTTTTCAGCCACTCGTTGACCACGGCGGTATCGCCGAACACCCCGTCAAGACGGCCATTTTTCAGATCGATAATCGCGTTCTGGTAGCTGTCATAAGAGACGGTTTTAATCTCCGGGTGCTTATCCTGAAGGTATTTCTGGTGCGTGGTGCCGTTCTCCATCCCGATACGCTTGCCCTTCAGCTCATCCAGCGACTTAAACGCGCCTTTTTTGGCAATAACCACGGCGGAGTTGGCGTAATACGGATCGGTGAAGGCAACCTGCTTGCTGCGCTCGGGGGTAATGTCCATACCCGAAATAACGGCATCGTACTTGCGGAACTTCAGCGACGGGATGAGGCTGTCGAAGGCGTGGTTGGTAAAGGTACAGTCGGCCTGCATCTGTTTGCATAATGCTTTGGCGAGATCGATATCAAACCCGACGATCTGGCTGCTGGCGTCCAGCGATTCAAAAGGTGGATAGGTCGCCGAGGAACCGAAGCTGATTTTATCTGCGGCGGCGGCGCTGAATGCGGTTGTTGCGAACATGGCGGCCAAAAATAACTTCTTCATAGGTGCTGCTCCCGTCTGTCGTGTTGTTATGAAATCGTCGTTTCCCGACGTCAGATAACTTTGCCAGCATGTGAATTTATATGCAATAAAATTGTATATTTATATTCACCGGAATAATAAAAAGGCGGGGAAGCCCCCGCCTTATTTCACCGTTTAACTTCGCCGTTCAAACGCCAGCGCCCGGCGTTCTATCAGCCGCATCAGCAGCGTCAGAATACCGTTGACCACCAGATAGACCAGCCCCGCTGCGCCAAACACCATGACGTCGTAGGTACGGCCATACAGCAGCTGGCCGTAGCCCATCACTTCCATCAGCGTAATGGTGTAGGCCAGAGAGGTACTTTTGAACACCAGCACCACTTCGTTAGAGTAGGAAGAGAGGGCGCGCTTAAATGCATAAGGCAGCAAAATCGCCAGCGTGTCTTTCTTGCTCATCCCCAGCGCGCCGCAGGACTGCCACTGGCCTTCCGGGATGGCGCGAATCGCACCATAGAACAGCTGCGTGGTGTAGGCGGCGCTGTTCAGCGACAGGGCAATCAGCGCGCACAGCCACGGCTCGGAGAGCAGGTGCCACAGCGCCGGGTAGTTCTGAATCGAAGGGAACTGGCCCGGCCCGTAGTAAATCAGGAAGATCTGCACCAGCAGCGGCGTGCCGGTGAACAGTGTGATATACGCACGGACGATATACACCAGCACCGGCGTTTTCAGCGTCAGGATAATGGTGAAAATCAGCGCCAGAATCAGCGCCACCACGATGGAGGCAGCGGTCAGCGTCAGGCTGGTGTGCAGCCCTTTCATCAGCTCCGGTAAATACTCAAGCATCAGCCCGGTCTCCTTTCAAAGCGAGTGGCGCGCAGATCGATACGCTTAAGGATGTACTGGCTGAGCAGGGTAATCACCAGGTAGATAGCGGCGGCAATCACGTACCAGGTAAACGGCTCCTGGGTACGGGTCGCAATACTTTTGGTTTGCAGCATCAGGTCGTTCACGCTGATAAGTGACACCAGCGCGGTATCCTTCAGCAGCACCAGCCACTGGTTTCCCAGGCCGGGGAGCGCGTGACGCCACATCTGCGGCATCACCAGGCGGAAGAAGATAGCGACTTTCGACAGCCCCAGCGCCTGGCCGGATTCCCACTGCCCGACGGGCACCGCTTTTAACGCGCCGCGCAGCGTCTGCGAAGCGTAGGCGGAATAGAGCAGGGAGAGGGCGATAACGCCACACAGGAACGGGCTGACGTCGAAGTTCTCGATCTGCATCTGAACGGGAATTTCGGCAAACCCAAGGTTCAGGGTAAAGCCGTCCGACAGGGTCAGCAGCAGCTGAGAAGAGCCGAAGTAGATAAAGAGGACGACCAGAATTTCAGGCAGCCCGCGCAGCACGGTGACCAGCGCGGAGCCGACCCATGCTACGGGACGCCAGCTGGCGGACTCCCAGACGGCAAAGATCATCGCCAGCGCAAGGCCGATGATCAGTGCACAAACGGCAAGGCCGACGGTCATCCCGGCGGCGCTTGCTAATGGAAAAATTTCGTTCATTCAGGCGGCTTACTTCTGGAACCATTTTTTGTAGATGGTCTCGTAGGTCCCATCCTGCTTCACTTTGGCGAGGGCGGTGTTGAACTTCGCCTGCAGGTCAGTGTTGCCCTGACGAACCGCGATGCCCAGACCGGTGCCGAAGTAGCCCTTATCCGTCACTTTGTCACCAATAGGTGCCAGTTTCGGCTCGGCTTTCAGCCATTCGGTCACTACTGCCGTGTCGCCGAATACCGCATCAATACGCCCATTTTGCAGATCCAGCTTCGCGTTCTGGTAGCTGTCGTAAGGGACGGTGGTGATTTCCGGATGTTTATCCATGATGAACTTCTGATGCGTGGTGCCGTTCTGCACGCCAACTTTCTTGCCTTTCAGGGCGGCGATATCGGCAACTTTGCCTTTCTGGCCCACGAAGAGCGCGGAGTTGTCATAGTACGGGCTGCTGAACAGCACCTGCTTTTCACGCTCAGGCGTGATGTCCATACCGGCCATGACCGCGTCGATACGGCGGAATTTCAGGCTTGGGATCAGGCTGTCAAAAGACTGGTTAGAGAAGGTGCAGGTCGCCTCCATCTCTTTACACAGGGCGTTAGCCAGATCGACATCGAAACCAACGATTTTGTTGCTGGCGTCCATGGATTCAAACGGAGGGTAAGACGCTTCGGTGGCAAAACGAATGGTTTGTGCCGCCGTGGCGCTCAGGCTCAAACCGGCAAGCAATGTGGCAAGCAGAACTTTTTTCATTGTCATTTTCCCGTTCAACATCAGTGTGATAAATAGAATTTAAACGCATCGGTCTGTGGATTAGCAAAGCAGCTCGCGTCGCCCTGTTCCACGATATGGCCATTTTCCATATACACCACGCGGCTGGCGGTTTTACGCGCCACTTCCACTTCGTGCGTAACAATGACCTGAGTAATGTTGGTTTCTGCCAGTTCGCGAATGATGCTGACGATCTGCGCGGTGATCTCGGGATCGAGCGCGGCGGTTGGCTCATCAAACAGCAGGATCTGCGGCTCCATCATCAGCGCACGGGCAATCGCCACGCGCTGCTGTTGACCACCTGACAGGTGCAGCGGATAGCGATCCATGTACGGTTTCAGGCGCAGGCGTTCGAGAAGCTTATCGGCACGGGCGCGCGCCCGATCTTTGCTTAACCCCAGCACGCGGCAGGGCGCTTCGATCAGGTTCTGCACCACGGTCAGGTGCGGCCACAGGTTGTACTGCTGGAACACCATGCCGACGTTCTGACGCAGTTCGCGAATCGCCTTATCGCCGGGCGCTTTCACGAAGTCGAAATGATTACCCGCAATGTTGAGCTGGCCGGATTTCGGCATCTCAAGCAGGTTAAGTACGCGCAGCAGCGAGCTTTTGCCCGCTCCGCTTGGCCCAAGCAGCACCAGCGTTTCGCCATGCGGGCACTCAAGGGTGATATCGAACAGCGCCTGATGCGCGCCGTAAAAGCAGTTTATGCCGTTTAGTTGAATGCTCATTCGTTGCGGGTTACATAGCAATTGAGGCCGCAAAGATTACCTTTAACAGAATAGTTATGCAATCTTTGTGCGTGAAAACTTAAAAACAACCGGGATCTACACTTAAAAGTAGCACAAAATAGCGGGGCGCGATGGGGGTAAGAATAAATGTCGGCGTTATGCATAAACTCCAGACTATTTATAGGGGTTATGAATTTAACCCCTTTTCAGATGCGGCGGCGTGTCGATCAGTTGGTTTCAATGGCCTGGCGGAGGGTGCCGGAAGGCGCATGGCTGTTGTTGCCCAGATAACGCACGTCGTCCACGGCCCAGCACTGGCCTTCGCGGATCATCAGCACTTCATCCTGCCAGTTAACGCTACCTTTGCTCAGGTTCACGCGCAGCGGAATGTTGCGTGCATCGGTGTTCGGAATGGTGGAGGCAGAAGCGACGTCAGCCGTGTCAGCCCCGTCCGCGCTGCTGGAGAAGATATTGCCGCGCATAAAGGCATTTTGCGCATTCGGGGAGGCGCTGGCTTTCTGCAGGTCCTGAGCGAGGGCATCGCTGAGGTACGGACGCATCCCGGTCAGCGCGGCGGTACCCTGCGCTTTATGGGCAATCTGGTAGTCATAAAACTTCTGCGCCACGGTATCCGGGCCGCCCTCAATGCACGAGCCGCTGCGGGTGCCAATGTCTTTGTAAGCAGGAGTCACCGTCGTACAGGCCGAGAGAAGCATGGCGCACGGCAGAAGAACCAAAACGGAGCTGCGCATTTTTATTTCCTTATTTTTAGCTGGAGGTCTACCTTAGCATAGCGTATCGCTGTCAAAATGCGTGGCAGGCCGTGCGCTAAGATATTGATCCAAAGAGAGGAGAAGGTAATGCAATTTACGACAACCCCGACCCTGGAAGGGCAGAACATCACGGAATACTGCGGAGTGGTCACCGGGGAGGCTATTCTGGGGGCCAATATTTTCAGAGATTTCTTTGCGGGCGTGCGCGATATCGTGGGGGGCCGCTCTGGTGCCTACGAAAAAGAGCTGCGTAAAGCGCGTGAAATCGCGTTTCGCGAACTTCAGGAGCAGGCCGAAAGCCTGGGGGCCAATGCCGTCGTCGGTATAGATATCGATTACGAAACCGTGGGTAAAGACAGCAGCATGCTGATGGTCAGCATTACCGGCACCGCAGTGAAAACCCGCTGATGAAAAGCCGTATTGCCGCGCTGCTGGTCGCCCTGCTGCTGGCGGGCTGCGCCAGCAACAAGGAGAGCGTCGAAAAGGTCATCGTCGATAAGGGCAGCTATAAAATCGACGCCAGCCGTCGGGCGCAGGCGGCATATCCCCGCGTGAAAGCGTTGGTTATTCACTATACTGCCGATGATTTCCAGAGTTCGTTGAGCACGCTTACCGGTGCCAATGTCAGTTCGCACTATCTGATTCCCGACACGCCTCCGCTGTCCGGCGGCAAGCCGGTTATCTGGCAGCTGGTACCCGAAAGCGAGCTGGCCTGGCATGCAGGCGTCAGCTTCTGGCGGGGCGCTACGCGCATCAACGATACCTCTATTGGTATTGAGCTGGAAAACACGGGGTTTACGCGCCACGGCAGGGTAAAACAGTTTTACCCGTTTAACGCCCCGCAGGTCGAGGTGCTGGAAAAGCTGGCGAAAGACATTATCGCGCGCTATCACATCGCCCCGCAGAACGTGGTGGCGCATGGTGATATCGCTCCCCAGCGCAAGGTGGATCCGGGTCCTCTCTTCCCCTGGCAGCAGCTGGCGGAAAAGGGCATCGGCGCCTGGCCGGATGCAGCACGCGTAGCCTTTTATCTGAACGGGCGGGATCCGTACTCCCCGGTGGATACCGCAAGCCTGCTGGATTTACTGTCGCGCTATGGTTATCAGGTGAACAGGGGAATGACGAAGGCAGAGCAGCGTAGGGTGATTAGCGCCTTCCAGATGCATTTCCGCCCGGCGCTGTATAACGGCGTGGCGGATGCGCAAAGTCAGGCGATTGCCGAGGCGCTGCTGGAGAAATACGGGCAGGGCTGAGATCAGCCCTTATGACGGTGCAGCGTACCGTGGTCTTTCAGCCACAGCGCGGTACGGCGAATACCTTCATCCAGGGAGACGACGGGCTGGTAACCCAGCTCCGTTTCTGCCCTTGTCGTATCCAGCGTTAAATCGAAGTTCAGCTTAGAGACCCCGTAGTGCGTCAGCGCCGGTTCACGGGACTCTTTATTGCCAAATTTTTCCATGCCGCGAGCGATGATATCCAGCATCGGGTAGGGCACGGAGCGAATACGGCACTCAATATCCAGCTCATCAATCAGCTTCTGTACGATGGTGCGCAGCGGGCGCGCTTCCATGTTGGTGATGTTGTAGGCTCGCCCCGACGGCAGGTTATCCTGACCGGTTGCCAGCCACATCGCATGTACGGCATTTTCCAGATACGTCATATCTACCAGCGCGTCTCCCCCACGCGGCAGCAGTACGCTGCCATAGTGGCGCATCATCTGCACCAGGCGCGGGAAGAAAACTTTATCGTGCGGGCCGAACAGGCTTTGCGGACGCAAAATAGTGAAGCGCGTGTGCGGGTTGGCCTGCGACAGCAGCTGGATCACCTCTTCGCTGGCGGCTTTGCTGCGGGCGAATTCGTTGGCGAAGCGGACCGGGCGAAAATCCTCGCTGATGTTGCGGTGGTGGTGGTAATCAAAATAGAGCGACGGGGAGGAGATGTGAATGAAGTTGCGCACGCCCCAGGCCACGGCCCATTCGCCCAGGCGGCGCGTGGCGCGCACGTTAGCCAGGTCAAAGGCCTGCTGGGTTCCCCACGGCGAGGTAAAGCTCGAGCAGTGCCAGAGCGTGTCGACATCAGCCAGCATCACTTTCGCCTGCGAGGAGACGAGCTCCGTCAGGTCGGCATGGACAAACTCTGCGCCCATTTTTTGCAGCAGCTTGCCCATGGCCTCGTTGCGGCCCGTGGCCCGCACGCTGATGCCTTTGGCCCGCAGATATTCGACCGCGTTTCGGCCTAAACCGCTGGTGGCGCCCGTGACCAGTACCTTCATGTCGACCAACTCATTTTGATTGAGATTAACGCTGCGCATTTTTCCGTGAAACGGCAGCGCTTGCAATGAATAAAAGAGTAAGAGTAGTAAGAATAAGAACTAACGATGGCCTTTGTGCGAAGATTGTTCGGCTAATTTTACAATTCTCCGCGCCATTCCCTTAAAAATGAACAGGTGGGCGGGGATCATCACGAGCCAGTAGAACAGCCCGGCGGTGCCGTGCGGATGCCACCATGCCCTGACGTCCAGCGTTCGCTTATCGCCTTTATCATTCAGCGTGAAAGTCAGCCTGCCAAGCCCCGGCGCCTTCATGCCGAACAGCAGCGCCAGCTCCTTCTGCGGTTCGACAATAATGACTTTCCAGCTGTCCACCGTATCGCCGACCTCAAGCATCGGGTTAGCCGGGCGGCCCTTCGCCAGCCGGTGGCCAATCAGCAAATCCATAAACGCGCGGGTTTTCCAGAGCGCGTTGCCAAAGAAATAGCCCTCTTTGCCCCCCAGTTGGTTTACCACTTCCCAGACGGCCGCAAGGCTGGCGCTGGTTTCTTCGGTGCAGCCCGCCTGCTTCGGGAAGAAGCCGTACTCGGGACGCCAGCGGGCGTAGGCCTGGGCGTCGTATCCCCAGTCCTGGGAATTGGCTAATTTATGCTCGTCGGCAAGGGTTGCGCGCACCGCGTCGTCGAATGAGATGAGCCGCTGCGGGATCAGCTCTCGCAGCTCACGATCGTCCGCCAGCAGATCGTGCTTAAGCCCCTGGATCAGCGCCTTCGCGGTCGTTGGCGGCACGGAGGTGATCACATTCAGAAACCAGACGGAGATCCAGCTGGTGGGCAGCGGCACCGGGATCAAAGGGCGGCGGCGTCCGCCGATCGCCATGAACTTTTCAAACTGCTGCTGGTAGCTGAGCACCTCCGGCCCGGCGGCCTCAAACAGCCTGTTTTCCGGCGAAGGATGCTTTAACAGCGTTACCAGGTAATAAAGAAGATTTTCCAGCGCGATGGGGGTAGTTCGCGAGCGCACCCAGCGCGGCGGCGTCAGGACAGGCAGGTTATAGACCATGTCGCGCATCACTTCAAAGGCCGCTGAACCAGCGCCGATGATAATTCCGGCGCGCAGTTCGGTAAGCGGCACCCCGGAATCCCGCAGGATATCCGCTGTAAGCTGGCGGGCGCGCAGGTGGTCAGAGCTTTGATCGCCGTCGGGCGCCTGGAGCGAGCTTAAGAAGATAATCTGTTTTACGGGCTGCCCGGCGAGCGCGTCGCGTAGATTTAGCGCCGCCTGCCGTTCATGGGCCACGAAGTCCGGCCCGTCGCCCATGCTGTGCACCAGATAGTAGAGGGTATCCACGCCCGCGAGCAGCTCGGGGAGGTGGTGTGGCCACTGTAAATCCACGTGGCGGCACTCGACGCCCGGCCATCGCTGCTTCTTCAGCCACTCCACGCGGCGGGCAGCGGCCACAACCTGATGCCCTGCCTCAACCAGCTTCGGCACCAGATGTTGCCCAATGTACCCGCTTGCGCCAAGTACGAGAATTTTTTGCGGCTGCGTCATCTTCCCTGACTCCCTTTTCAGCGTTGTGCGAAGGCGCGCCAGTGGTTAACCACTTCGGCGAGCTGCTCGCGGCTGACATCAATGTGGGTGACAAGACGGGTCACGGGTCCCGCGCTCATCAGCACGCCGCGCTCGCGCATAAACTTGCCGAGGCTTTGGGCTTCTTCCGCCGGTACGCGCACGAAGACCATATTGGTATCCTGGCGGCTGACGTCGACGCCGATTTCACGCAGCTCACCTGCCAGCCAGTGGGCGTTGGCATGGTCTTCTTTCAGCCGCTGGACGTTATTCTCCAGTGCGTACAGCCCTGCCGCCGCCAGAATTCCCGCCTGGCGCATCCCGCCGCCAACCATTTTACGCCAGCGAATAGCGCGCTTTATGTAGTCGTGGCTGCCCACGAGCAGTGAACCCACCGGCGTTCCGAGGCCTTTTGACAGGCAAATGGTGAAGGAGTCGCAGTAGCGCACAACTTCTTCCAGCGTGCAGCCATACTCAACCACGGCGTTAAAAATACGCGCGCCATCGATGTGCAATGCCAGGTTGTGGTTGCGGGTGAATTCCCACGCCTGCTGGAAATATTCGCGTGGCAGCACCTTGCCGTTGTGGGTATTTTCAAGGCTAAGTAACTTTGTGCGGGCGAAGTGGATGTCGTCCGGTTTGATTTTTGCCGCGACTTTATCCAGCGGCAGCGTGCCGTCCTGATTGGCCTCGATGGGCTGAGGCTGGATGCTGCCCAGTACGGCGGCACCGCCAGCCTCGTAGAGATAATTATGCGCCAGCTGACCGACGATATACTCCTCGCCGCGCTCGCAGTGGCTGAGCAGGGCAACGAGGTTGGCCTGCGTGCCGGTTGGCAAAAACAGAGCGGCTTCTTTACCGCTGATTTTCGCGGCATACGCCTGCAGTTCGTTGACCGTCGGGTCATCACCGTAGACGTCATCGCCGGTTGGCGCGGCCATCATACGTTCGAGCATGGCACTGGAAGGGCGGGTTACGGTGTCGCTGCGCAGATCTATCACGGTAGATTCCTGAAAAAGTTAATAATATAGGGCGGATAGCTAAGTGTTATCCGCCGCAGGATTTTGTGTGGTATAGGTGGACGGCGCTTACGCTAATCCACCCTACAGCACTTATCTATATCCACAGTAACCCTATGTTTTACCGGAACCAGTTGGTTTTCGCCAGCTCCAGCACCTCATCTCCCCGTCCGCTGATGATGGCGCGCAGCATATAAAGGCTGAAACCTTTAGCCTGTTCGAGTTTGATCTGCGGTGGAATAGCGAGTTCGTCTTTGGCGACCACGACGTCTACCAGCACCGGGCCGTCAATGCTGAAGGCGCGCTGTAAGGCGCTATCCAGCTCGGCCGGATCTTCAACCCTGATGCCGGTGATGCCGCAGGCGTTGGCGATATTCGCGAAGTTGGTGCTGTGCAGATCGGTGCCGTCCGTCAGATAGCCACCGGCCTTCATTTCCATCGCCACAAAGCCAAGCACGCTGTTGTTAAAGACGACGATTTTGATCGGCAGCTTCATCTGCACCACGGAAAGAAAATCACCCATCAGCATGCTGAATCCGCCGTCGCCGCACATGGCGACTACCTGGCGGTCCGGCGCGGTGGCTTTCGCCCCAAGCGCCTGCGGCATCGCGTTCGCCATGGAGCCGTGGGTAAAGGAGCCGAGCAGACGGCGCCTGCCGTTCATTTTCAGATAGCGCGCGGCCCAGACGGTCGGCGTGCCCACGTCGCAGGTGAAAATCGCGTCCTCATCGGCGTACTTGCTGATTTGCTGGGCGACGTACTGGGGATGAATAAGTTTGCCATCGCCGGGTTTGGCCAGCTCGTCCAGCCCTTCGCGCGCTTCACGATAGTTATCCAGCGCCTTATCAAGGAAGCTGCGGTCGGTTTTCTCTTCCAGCAGCGGGAGGAGCGCCGCGAGCGTGGCTTTAATATCGCCAACCAGCGCCATATCCACCTTGCTGTGCGCCCCGATGCTGCCGGGGTTGATATCAATCTGAATAATTTTCGCATCCGTTGGGTAGAAGGCGCGATACGGGAACTGGGTGCCGAGCAGGATCAGCGTGTCGGCGTTCATCATGGTGTGGAAGCCGGAGGAGAAGCCGATCAGCCCGGTCATGCCGACATCATAAGGATTGTCATACTCGACGTGCTCTTTGCCGCGCAGGGCGTGAACGATCGGCGCTTTTAGCGTGGCGGCAAACTGGATTAACTCTTCGTGCGCGCCCGCGCAGCCGCTGCCGCACATCAGCGCAATATTGTCGTTATAGCGTAAGAGCTGGGCGAGCTTTTGCAGCTCCTGATGGGCAGGCACGGTCACCGGCTGCGGTGCAGGGTACCAGTGGGTGCTGGCGGTTTCAGGGGCGGGTTTTAACGCCACGTCGCCCGGAATAACCACTACGGAAACGCCACGGTTGAGCACGGCTTTACGCATGGCAATGGCCAGCACCTGCGGGATTTGTTCCGGGGATGACACCAGTTCGCAGTAGTGGCTGCATTCGCGGAACAGCTCTTCAGGGTGCGTTTCCTGGAAGTAGCCGCTGCCGATTTCGCTTGAGGGAATATGGGCGGCGATAGCCAGCACCGGCACGCGGTTGCGGTGGCAGTCGAAAAGGCCGTTAATTAAGTGCAGGTTGCCCGGGCCGCACGATCCGGCGCAGACCGCCAGTTCGCCCGTAATATGGGCTTCTGCGCCTGCGGCAAAGGCAGCAACTTCTTCATGACGCGTCGGCATCCATTCAATGGTGCCCATCTTGTTAAGGCTATCGCTGATGCCGTTGAGGGAATCCCCGGTGACGCCCCAGATGCGTTTCACACCCGCGCTTTCGAGTGTTTTTGTCAGATAGGTGGCTACGTTCTGTTTCATCGTTTCTCCTTGTCACGATTCAGTTACCGTTAACAAGCTTAGTCAATGAAAAGGAGGTGACCGTGCAGAAAGTGCCACCCGTGACGGGTGGCATGATGAAGATCAGGCGAGGACTAAATCACTTTGTGGATGGCAGGAGCAGGCCAGAACGTAGCCGCTGGCGATTTCGGCTTCGGTGAGCGTCATGGTGCTGCTGACCGTGTAATCGCCGGACTCGACCCTGGTTTTGCAGCTGCCGCATACGCCCGCGCGGCAGGCGGCATTTACCGGCACGCTGTTGCTTTCCAGCGCGGCCAGCAGCGTGGTGCCAGCCGGAGCGTAGAACTCACGCATCGGTTTAAGGGTGGTAAATTTCAGACCACTCTCAGCGGGTGCGGCCACGGGAGTGAAGAATTTCTCCTGATAAAACGCAGTCACGCCCAGCGCCTTCACCTCTTTTTCAACCAGATCCATATAAGGTGCAGGGCCGCAGGTCATGACCGTGCGGGAGGCGATATCGGGAACGGCGGCAAGAAGCTCACGCGTTAAGCGTCCGGCGATGAAGCCGTGTGCCGCATTATTTTCGGCCACTAGGGTAACCGGATAGTGACGCCACTCGTCGGCAAAGATGACGTCCTCCGGGGAACGCACGTTATAAATCACCTGCACGTCCGCCTGCGGGCGATGTTTTGCCAGCCAGCGGCGCATCGACATAACCGGCGTCACCCCGCAGCCTGCGGCCATCAGCAGATAGCGGTCGGTAGTTAGCGGCTCGCAGGTGAACTCCCCCTGGCCCTCCGACAGCCATAAGTAATCACCCACTTTCACTTCCTGAGTCAGCCAGCCTGAGCCTGCACCCCCTTCGATGCGGCGTACGGTCAGCGTCACAAACGGGCTGAGGCCCGGCGTCGAGGAAAGGGTATACGCGCGCACCGTTTCATCGCTGTTGCGAATACTTACTAACGCGTACTGCCCGGCCCGGTAAGGGTAGAAGTCGTGGTTGATTAACGACAGCGTCCAGACGTCCGGCGTTTCCTGATGAATGTGATGCACCTGCATGCGGTACGGGCACAGCGGCGTAGGCATAGTCATGGCGGCTCCTTATGCGCTCATCAGCTCTTTGATGTCCTGCTCAACGGTGGTGATGGCGCGCAGGCCAAACTTCTCGTTGAGAACCGCCAGCAGGTTTGGCGTCAGGAAGCCCGGCGCGGTCGGCCCGGTGACGATGTTGGTGACGCCCAGCGACAGCAGGGTCAGCAGAATAACAATCGCCTTTTGTTCGAACCAGGAGAGCACCAGGCTCAGCGGCAGGTCGTTAACGCCGCAGCCGAGCTTCTCTGCGAGGGTGACCGCCAGAATAATCGCCGAGTAGGCATCGTTGCACTGGCCCGCATCCACCAGGCGCGGCAGCCCTTCAATGTCGCCGAAGTCGAGCTTGTTGAAGCGGTATTTGCCGCAGGCAAGGGTCAGGATCAGGCAGTCTTTCGGCACGCTGGTGGCAAAATCCGTGAAGTAGCTGCGCTCGCCGCGTTCGCCGTCGCAGCCGCCAACCAGGAAGATGTGGCGCAGCTTTTCG
The DNA here is from genome assembly GCF_038405435.1 of Dryocola clanedunensis. Lineage (GTDB taxonomy): Bacteria > Pseudomonadota > Gammaproteobacteria > Enterobacterales > Enterobacteriaceae > Dryocola > Dryocola clanedunensis_A. The sequence continues at coordinate 286,658 of NZ_JBBYHZ010000003.1, forward strand.
CGGCTGACTAAATCAATCAGCGTGTCGGCCGCGCCCAGCAGAGTCTGGCGGCCAAAGCCGACGGTGATCAGATGTTCAATTTCGCTGTACGGGAAGCCCGCCATCTGCTGCGCCTGGGCAATCACCGGGGCGAAATCGTCCCCTTCGAGATGGCTGACGCCCGGCCAGCCGACGATGCTGCGCGTCCAGATGCGGTCGGTATAGGAGCCGACTTCCGGGTTAATAATGCAGTTTGAGGTCATCACTACCGGCCCGGGGAAGCGGGCGAATTCGCTCTGCTGATTCTGCCAGCCGCTGCCGTAGTTACCCACCAGGTGTTTGAATTTACGCAGTTCCGGGTAGCCATGGGCGGGCAGCATCTCACCGTGGGTGAAGACGTTAACGCCGGTGCCTTCGGTCTGCTCCAGCAGGTTGTAGAGATCTTTAAGATCGTGACCGGAAATCAGAATGCATTTGCCCGCCACCGGGCGAACGTTCACCTGGGACGGCGTCGGGTGGCCGTATTTAGTGGTTTCGCCCTGGTCGAGAATGCTCATCACCTGGAAGTTCATCTGGCCGATTTCCATGGAGCAGTCGAGCAGCGCGCCCATGTCCGCAGGCCAGGTGCCGAGCCACGCCATGATTTTGTGGTACTGGCCGTAGATATCGTTGTCATACTGGCCCAGCACGTGGGCGTGTTCCATATAGGCCGCCGCGCCTTTCAGACCGTACAGGCACAGCAGGCGCAGGCCAAGAATGTCTTCGCCGATTTCCGCTTTATCGCGGTTCGGCGCAAAGTCTGCCGCCTGGCGCTGGAGCTCGCCCAAATCGCTGCTGACCAGCTGCAGATCCGCCATCGGATTGTCGACCACAGCGTCCGGCTTAACCGCCAGCGTGCGCGCCTTGAGGCTGCCGCGCAGCGCGATGGCTTCGCGGGCGTAGCCAACGATGCGAGGGGAGTCGAAGTTGACGTTAGTAAGGGTCGAGAAAAAGGCGCGCGGCGCGAAGCTGTCAACCTCGTGGTCGATAATGCCCACGTTTCGTGCGGCAACGGCCCAGGCCGAGAGGCCCTGAAGGGCGGCAATCAGCAGATCCTGCAGGTCTGAAGTTTCGGCGGTTTTGCCACACATCCCCTGAGCGTAGGCGCAGCCGTTACCCGCCGGGGTGCGGATAGTTTGTTCACATTGCACACAAAACATGATCGTACCTTTTAAAGTTATATTTAATATACATGTTTAAGGTTATGCCTGCGGGGATCGGGAGAAAAGCGTTTTTTGCCGGAACCTGACGAGAGATTGATTTAGCGCAAAGTTGGCGGCAGGAGCCTGCCGCCAGCCGGGTATCAGGAGGCGAAGAAGGCCATGAGCAGCGGAGTGAGCAGGCTGAGGATAAACCCATGCACAATGGCGGCGGGCACAATTTCCAGGCCGCCGCTGCGCTGCAGTACCGGCAGGGTGAAGTCCATGGATGTTGCTCCGCACAGGCCAAGCGCGGTCGAACGGCTTTTTGCCACCAGCCCTGGGATCAGGACGATGGCCAGCAGCTCGCGGATCAGATCGTTGAAGAAGGTTGCGCTACCGATAACCGGCCCGTAGGACTCGGTCATCAGGATGCCGGACAGCGAATACCAGCCGAAGCCCGAGGCCATCGCCAGCCCGGTTTTGATCGGCAGGCCAAGGATCAGGGCGTTGATGACCCCAGCCACCATCGAACTCAGGACCACGACCACCGCGATGATCATCCCCCGGCGGTTAAGCACGATCTGCTTCAGCGTCATGCCGCTGTTGCGCAGCTGCACGCCGACCAGCAGCAGCAGGAATATTAAGGTGTACTCGCTGGCCTCGGTGGCGTGCTGCAGGAATGCCCAGCCGGTCAGCCCCAGTAAAAAGCCCGCTACCACAACAAAGCACAGCTTCAGGGATTCCAGCGCCATGGCAATGCGCGACGGCAGCTTTTCCTGCTGGTGGCTATGGTGCCAGGGCAGGGTGCGCTCGAGCCACAGCAGGCCTGCGGCGTTACACAGCAGAATGACGATGACGCTGACGGCGGAATAATGAAAAATATCCAGCAGGTTGCTGGCAAGGTTGTCCAGAAAGGCGAGGCTGACCCCCATCAGAAACAGGATGACGTAGACAATCCAGCTCAGCAGGCGGTTGATGAGCTTCAGGAGGCTGGTTTGCTTCAGGGGAATAAGGTACCCGACAATCAGCGGCACTAAGATGATTAACAATCCCGAAAACATGTGGTGGTGAGTCCTTGCGATAGGTATGACGGCGGGTTACACACTACCCAAAGAAGTTAAGTGAGTAAAGTCACACAATATCAGGATGTTTATGCATCATGAGGCAAATAAAAAAGGCCTGACCTGGGTCAGACCTTTTGCAGAGAATCAAACCAGATTAGCTGCGTTTTTCCAGCAGGTGGCGATAGATAAGGCCACCCAGGATACCGCCGATAATTGGCATCAGCCAGAACAGCCACAGCTGCTGCAGCGCCCAGCCACCCTGGAAGATAGCCACTGCGGTGCTGCGTGCAGGGTTAACAGAGGTGTTGGTGACCGGAATGCTGATCAGGTGAATCAGGGTCAGCGCAAGGCCGATGGCGATAGGTGCGAAACCAGCCGGAGCAAATTTGTCCGTTGCGCCGTGAATAACAATTAAGAAGCCGCAGGTTAATACGATTTCGATAATAATGGCGGACAGCATGTTGTAGCCATCAGGGGAGTGCTCACCGTAGCCGTTAGATGCAAAACCGCTTGCTACGACATCAAAACCAGCTTTGCCGCTGGCGATTAAATAGAGAATACCCGCCGCAACAATACCGCCGATAACCTGAGCAATAATATAACCAACCACTTCTTTCGCCGGGAAGCGACCGCCAGCCCACAGGCCCAGAGTTACCGCCGGGTTAAAATGACCGCCGGAAATATGGCCAACGGCATACGCCATTGTCAGCACGGTTAAACCGAATGCCAGCGCCACCCCAGCAAAACCAATCCCCAGTTCAGGATAGGCCGCTGCTAATACCGCGCTGCCGCAGCCACCGAATACCAGCCAGAATGTCCCAAAGAACTCTGCTGCTAATTTTCTAAACATAACCACCTCTGTGTTGAAAAAACAACAATAGCTAACCTGCGTTACTAAATTAACGCCTGCTTGTATTGCTGTTTTATTACCGTCATTAAGGATATGACGAAAAAAATGCCTGGAAATTTTAAAGAATTCGTCTATCCAGAGCCAGCGTAATATATCCAACTAGTTTGATTTAAGGCAATGAGGTGCGATTCCTTTTAAGAATTTACCAGTGAAAAGTATAGTCATATTCAGAATGGAGTAGGATTATTCTTGTGTCGTTTAAAAATAAATAATTTCTCCGTTATTTGCAGCAGGGTTAATCGATTTATTTTGTTTATTTCTGCACAAAGCAGGGGCGGTGTTAACGGCCACCGCTTTGCCGCTATACTCGACTACATGCCGCTTGGGGCGCCAGTTGGACTGGCCGTGCAGATCCTGGAGGGAGTATGTTTCTTGAACGCGTAGAGGTTGTCGGATTTCGCGGCATCAATCGTTTGTCGTTAATGCTTGAGCAGAACAACGTGCTGATCGGCGAGAATGCCTGGGGTAAGTCGAGCCTGCTGGATGCGCTGACGCTGCTGCTATCCCCGCAGGAGCAGCTTTACCACTTTTCTCGCGACGACTTCTATTTTCCACCCGGAGACATGCCGGGGCGCGAACGCCATCTCCACATCATTCTGACGTTTCGGGAAACCGCGCCGGGCCATCATCTTGGTCGTCGCTACCGCGATCTTGCGCCGCTGTGGGTCGAAGGCGCAGACGGTTTTCACCGCATTTTTTATCGTCTGGAAGGGGAGCTTGCCGAAGACGATACCGTGCTGACCCTGCGCAGCTTTCTGGACGACAAAAGCAGGGCAATAGAGCTTGTTGACATTGATGCACTGGCACAGCAGATCACCCGTCTGAATCCGGTTCTGCGCCTGCGGGACGCGCGCTTTATGCGTCGTTTACGCAACGGCAGCATTCCCGCGATGCCGGAAACCGAAATGACTGCCCGCCAGCTGGACTTTCTGGCTCGGGAGCTGGTTTCCCGGCCGCAGAATCTTACCGACGCCCAGCTGCGGCAGGGGCTTTCCGCCATGGTGCAGCTGCTGGAGCACTATTTTTCTGAACAGGGGGCCGTTGCCCACAAGCGGCTGATGCGCCGCCGCTCCCACGACGAGCAGCGCAGCTGGCGCTATCTGGACATCATTAACCGGATGATCGACAGGCCCAACAGCCGCACCCACCGGATGATTCTGCTGAGCATGTTCTCCACCCTGCTGCAGGCCAAGGGCTCCGTTACGCTCGATCGCGATGCGCGCCCGCTGCTGCTGGTGGAAGATCCGGAAACCCGGCTGCATCCCATTATGCTCTCCGTTGCCTGGCACCTGCTGAACCTGCTGCCGCTGCAAAAAATTACCACCACCAATTCCGGCGAGCTTCTGTCGCTGACCCCGGTTGAGCAGGTTTGTCGGCTGGTGCGTGAATCGTCCAGGGTCGCCGCCTGGCGGCTTGGCCCCGGCGGCATGAACGCGGAGGACAGCCGCCGAATCGCCTTCCACATCCGTTTTAACCGCGCCTCATCTCTGTTTGCCCGCTGCTGGCTTTTGGTTGAGGGGGAAACGGAGGTCTGGGTGATGAACGAACTGGCGCGCCAGTGCGGCCACCATTTTGATGCGGAAGGGGTGAAGGTGATTGAATTTGCCCAGTCCGGACTGAAGCCGCTGATCAAGTTTGCCCGCCGTATGGGCATTGAATGGCACGTGCTGGTGGACGGGGACGAAGCCGGGAAGAAGTATGCCGCCACGGTGCGCGGGCTGCTGGATAACGACAAAGACCAGGAGCGGGATCACCTGACGGCGCTCCCGGCGCTGGATATGGAACACTTTATGTACCGCCAGGGATTCGCGGACGTTTATCATCGCGTGTCGCAAATTCCTGAGAACGTGCATATGAATATGCGCCGCATCATCATCAAGGCAATTCATCGCTCCTCCAAGCCGGACCTGGCTATTGAAGTGGCGATGGAGGCGGGACGGCGCGGCGTGGACTCCATCCCTCCTGTCCTGCGGAAAATGTTCTCGCGGGTGCTGTGGCTGGCGCGAGGCAGAGCAGACTAAAGCTTGCCGGCAATGCTGTCGCTCATGGCATCCAGCAGCGTGTAGCGGCGGCGGTATTCCGCGCGCTTCTTGCTGGCAATCTCCTCCAGCGGCTTGCGGGCTACGCTTTCCGGCAGGCGGAAGAAGCCGCTGGTTTGCAGCTCGCCGCTCATCGACTGCCAGAAACTGTCGTAGTCCGCGTGCAGCTTGCCTTTTTTCTTCTTTTCATAGCGCCATGAGCGGTAGATATGCGCGCTGTTGCTGACGGCGAGGATCTGCTCAACGTTAAAGTGCCGGGCCAGCTGGCAGGTCGCCTCCAGCAGCAGGCGTTTCGGAAATAGACCGTGGCACGCTTTGGTCGCCTGCTGAATGGCTTCGTGCGGGACCCAGGATTTTGCCCCCTGCAGGCCACCAATAAACAGCGTTGATTTGCCGTTAATTTCACAAAGGGTAAAGGTCAGCCAGGCAAGCGCGTTTCCCTCTTCGTTGAGCATGACCAGCGTGGCTTCGCCTTCTTTATCCAGATTAGCAATTGCGCAGAAATCAATGAAATAGCGCGATTCGTCCTTGCCCACTATTTCGGCGAAACGCACGCCGCTGTCGGTGAAATGGCGGCGGATCAGGTTTTCCGGCAGCGCATTCACAAGCGTCCGGTAGTGGAAACACAATGCATTCAGGGTATCCTTGCGGTTAAAATTCGCCGTCAGATAGGGGCGATGCAGGCGACAGGGCAGTCCAGGCTGGGCGCTAAGCAGGACGTCAAGCATCGGCTGCTGCGCCAGCGCTGACAGCAGCTGGCCTGTTGTGAACGGCGTCAGCAAAGAGCGCAGCATGAATTTACGGCGATAGCCCGGGTTATGCCACGCAGGACCCGGCTGCTGCAAACCTTTCGCGAGGGAAAGAAACAGCTGCCAGCCGCTCTGAGGCGCTGTTGTTGTCAATTGGTTTACGGCTATCTGCGACATAATCATTACTCGGTTTGCGGTTGAGACGGCTATTTCAGCACCGTTAACCTCAACCAACGTTCAATCGGGCCGTGCGCCACGAGAGAGCTTTTACATTTGTTGACGCTCTGTTTAACTGAGCTTTACCTCCAGGATACCTATGAGATTCAAGGGAAAAATAAAAAAACGATACTGGCTACTTGCGCTGCTGGTGCTGATGCTGCTCATCTGGCTGTGGCAGTTTTTGAACGCGCCCACGCCCAGCTACCAGACCATGATTGTGCGCAAAGGCGCGCTCGAGCAGAGCGTGCTGGCAACGGGCAAGCTGGATGCGTTACGCAAGGTTGACGTCGGCGCGCAGGTGAGCGGCCAGTTAAAAACGCTGTCGGTGAATATCGGCGATAAAGTAAAAAAGGATCAGCTGCTGGGGGTTATCGACCCTGAACAGGCGCAGAACCAGATTAAAGAGGTAGAGGCCACGCTGATGGAGCTGCGCGCCCAGCGCCGACAGGCCCAGGCGCAGGCAAAACTCGCCCGGGTGACGCTGAGCCGCCAGCAGGCGCTGGCGAAAACCCAGGCCGTGTCGCGTCAGGATTTGGACACTGCGGCGACGGACCTCGACGTTAAAATCGCCCAGATAGGCACAATAGAGGCGCAAATCCAGCGCAATCAGGCTTCTCTGGATACCGCAAAAACCAACCTCGACTTTACGCGCATCGTTGCGCCAATGGCTGGCGAAGTCACCCAGATCACAACCCTGCAGGGCCAGACCGTGATTGCGGCGCAGCAGGCGCCAAACATTCTGACGCTGGCGGATCTCAGCACTATGCTGGTGAAGGCCCAGGTTTCCGAGGCGGATGTTATTCATCTTAAGCCAGGCCAGAAAGCGTGGTTTACGGTGCTGGGCGATCCGCTGACCCGCTATGAAGGCACGCTGAAAGATATCCTGCCTACCCCGGATAAAGTTAACGACGCGATTTTCTATAACGCGCGCTTTGAAGTGCCGAACCCGCAGGGCGTGCTGCGTCTGGAAATGACTGCCCAGGTGCACATCCAGCTCGGCGGCGTAAAAGACGTTCTGACCATTCCTCTGGCGGCGCTTGGCGAACCGGTGGGGGATAACCGCTACAAGGTCACCGTCCTGCGCAACGGCGAAACCCGCGAGCGTGAAATCACTATCGGCATGCGTAACGATACCCAGGTACAGGTTGCCACCGGGCTGACCGAAGGTGAAGAGGTTGTGACGGGCCGTTCGAACGCCGGGAGTGCGCCATGACGGCACTGCTTGAGCTCAGGGATATTCGCCGCAGCTACCCCTCCGGGGACGAGCAGGTTGAAGTGCTCAAAGGTGTCAGCATCACGATCGAAGCGGGTGAGATGGTGGCGATTGTCGGGGCCTCCGGCTCCGGCAAGTCCACGCTGATGAATATTCTCGGCTGCCTGGATAAGCCTTCCGGCGGGAGCTATAAAGTGGCGGGCGTGGACATCTCCGCGCTGAACAGCGACGAGCTGGCAACCCTGCGTCGGGAACATTTTGGTTTTATCTTCCAGCGCTATCATCTGCTGTCGCACCTCAACGCGACGCAAAACGTTGAGGTTCCCGCCGTGTATGCGGGGACGGCCCGGGTCTACCGCCAGCAGCGCGCCCGCGCTTTGCTGATGCGGCTGGGGCTGGCGGAGCGGGTGGACTATCTCCCCTCGCAGCTTTCAGGCGGCCAGCAGCAGCGCGTGAGTATCGCCCGCGCCCTGATGAACGGCGGGCAGGTTATTCTTGCCGATGAGCCGACCGGGGCGCTGGACAGCCATTCCGGCGAAGAGGTGATGGCCACGCTCAAGCAGCTGTGCGAGCAGGGGCACACGGTGATTATCGTTACCCACGATCCGACGGTTGCCGCCCAGGCGCAGCGCATCATCGAGATCCACGACGGCGAAATCATCAGCAATCCTCCTTCCGTCCCACGCGGCGTAAAGGCAAAAAGCGATGCGGCTACGCGCCCGACGGCTACCGGTTTAAAACAAACCATCAGCAGCTTCCGCGAGGCGTTTTCAATGGCCTGGCTGGCGCTGGCCGCCAATAAAATGCGCACCCTGCTGACCATGCTGGGGATTATTATCGGCATCGCATCGGTGGTGTCGATTGTCATCGTGGGCGATGCGGCGAAGCAGCTGGTGCTGGAAGATATCCGCGCTATCGGCACCAATACTATCGACGTCTATCCCGGCAAGGATTTTGGCGATGACGATCCGCAGTATCAGCAGGCGCTGAAGTACGCCGACCTGGCGGCCATTGAACAGCAACCATGGGTCACGTCCGCGACGCCGTCGATCTCCAGCAATCTGCGGTTACGCTACGGCAACGTGGATGCGGCCGCGAGCGTCAACGGCGTTAACGGCAAATATTTTGACGTCTACGGCATGACCATGAGCCAGGGCACCACTTTCAACAACGAGCAGCTGGCCGGGCGTGCCCAGGTCGTTGTGCTGGACAGCAACAGTAAGCGTCAGCTGTTCCCGAACAAGGCTAACGTGGTCGGCGAGGTGATTCTGGTGGGCAACATGCCCGCCACGGTCATTGGCGTGGCGGAAGAGAAGCAGTCGATGTTTGGCAGCAGCAAGGTGCTGCGCGTCTGGCTGCCCTACAACACCATGGCCGGGCGGGTGATGGGGCAGAGCTGGCTCAACACCATTACCGTTCGCGTGAAGGAGGGCTATGACAGCCATGAAGCGGAGCAGCAGCTGAACCGCATGCTCGAGCTGCGCCACGGTAAGAAAGATTTTTTCACCTACAATATGGACGGCCTGTTGAAAACGGCGGAAAAGACCACACGTACTCTACAGCTGTTCCTGACGCTGGTGGCGGTGATTTCTCTGCTGGTGGGCGGTATCGGGGTGATGAATATCATGCTGGTATCGGTGACCGAGCGTACGAAAGAGATTGGGATCCGCATGGCGGTAGGAGCCAGGGCAAGCGACGTTTTGCAGCAGTTTTTAATCGAAGCCGTGCTGGTTTGCCTGGTGGGCGGGGCGCTGGGGATTTCGCTTTCGCTGCTGATCGCCTTCACGCTGGGGCTGTTTTTACCCGGCTGGCAGATTGGCTTCTCGCCGATGGCGCTGCTCACCGCGTTTGCCTGCTCGACCGCGACTGGCGTGCTGTTCGGCTGGCTGCCCGCGCGTAACGCTGCAAGGCTGAACCCGATTGACGCGCTGGCGAGGGAATAGCCTGGTATTTTGCTGACAATAAAAATGCCAGCCGTCAGGGCTGGCATTTTGGCTTTGGGATGTACACAATAAAACCTGGGGTCTACGCGACCGCCGCTTCCACTTCGAGTGGAAGGATGAGACTGGCATGATTGCCCTTTGGCCCCTGATGTACATCAAACCTGACAACTTGCCCGGCTTTTAACGTTCTGTACCCATCCATCTGAATGGTGGAGTAATGTGCGAAGATATCTTCGCCGCCGCCTTCGGGGCAGATGAAGCCGAACCCTTTGGCGTTATTGAACCATTTAACTGTACCCGTCTCCATGCTTCGACATCCTTCGTAAATCTTATAAGTGAGATGGAATGAACCGGTGGGTAAGGGCGGGCTGTTCAAAACCTCGCCAACTCACGCCAGTACAATGTAGATATTTTAATCACTGCGTCAAGCGTTCAGCCGGGAAGAGGGGGGGACAATCAGTCAGAAATTTGAAGCAGTTAACGCTATTGCTAATATTGTGATCTGGCTCGCTAAGGCTTCCAGCCATCACTTTGCAACACAATTAGTTGCAGTAGCCAAAAGCGTATTACACTCAACCTAAGGGCTTCGTTCTGGTGAAGGCCGGACGATTTAATATGATGACGATGCGCAATGGGTAAGACGAACGACTGGTTAGACTTTGACCAATTAGTGGGCGATAAACTGCGCGAAGCGCTTAAACCACCCTCTATGTATAAAGTGATGTTAATGAACGATGACTACACGCCGATGGAATTTGTTATTGACGTGCTGCAAAAGTTCTTTTCTTATGATGTAGAGCGAGCCACACAGCTGATGCTCACGGTTCACTATCAGGGAAAGGCCATCTGCGGGGTATTTACTGCAGAAGTGGCGGAAACCAAAGTAGCGCTGGTGAACCAGTATGCCAGGGAGAACGAGCATCCGCTGCTGTGTACGCTAGAACAAGCCTGAAGAAGGCTACAATTTGGGGGAGGTGCCTATGCTCAATCAAGAACTGGAACTCAGTTTAAACATGGCTTTCGCCAGAGCGCGCGAGCACCGACATGAGTTTATGACCGTCGAGCATCTGTTACTGGCTTTGCTCAGTAACCCATCGGCACGGGAAGCGCTGGAAGCGTGCACCGTGGATCTGGTGGCGCTGCGTCAGGAACTCGAAGCCTTCATCGAACAAACCACTCCGGTGCTGCCTGCCAGTGAAGAAGAGCGCGATACGCAACCAACGCTCAGCTTCCAGCGTGTTCTGCAGCGCGCGGTTTTCCACGTTCAGTCTTCTGGCCGCAGTGAAGTAACCGGTGCCAACGTGCTGGTTGCCATCTTCAGCGAGCAGGAGTCCCAGGCAGCCTATCTGCTGCGCAAACACGAAGTCAGCCGTCTTGACGTGGTGAACTTCATCTCCCACGGCACGCGTAAAGACGAGCCAAACCAGGCGCCGGGTGCCGAAAATCCGGTCAATGAAGAGCAAGCAGGCGGGGAGGAACGTATGGAAAACTTCACCACCAATCTCAACCAGCTTGCGCGCGTGGGCGGTATCGATCCGCTGATTGGCCGCGACAAAGAGCTTGAGCGAGCCATTCAGGTGCTGTGCCGCCGTCGTAAGAACAACCCGCTGCTGGTGGGGGAGTCCGGCGTGGGTAAAACTGCCATTGCGGAAGGCCTGGCCTGGCGCATTGTGCAGGGCGACGTGCCGGAAGTGATGGCCGACTGCACGATTTACTCGCTGGATATCGGTTCGCTGCTGGCCGGGACTAAATATCGCGGTGATTTTGAGAAACGCTTTAAAGCGCTGCTCAAACAGCTCGAGCAGGATCAGAACAGCATCCTGTTTATCGATGAAATCCACACAATCATCGGTGCTGGTGCGGCTTCTGGCGGCCAGGTCGATGCGGCAAACTTAATCAAGCCGCTGCTTTCCGGCGGCAAGATCCGCGTTATCGGCTCAACGACCTATCAGGAATTCAGCAACATCTTCGAAAAAGACCGCGCGCTGGCGCGTCGCTTCCAGAAGATTGATATCACTGAGCCAAGCGTTGAGGAAACCGTACAGATCATCAACGGCCTGAAAACCAAGTACGAAGCGCACCACGACGTGCGCTATACCGCGAAAGCGATTCGTGCAGCGGTGGAGCTGGCGGTGAAGTACATCAACGACCGTCACCTGCCGGACAAAGCGATTGACGTTATCGACGAGGCCGGTGCCCGCAGCCGCCTGATGCCGGTAAGCAAGCGTAAGAAAACCGTTAACGTGGCGGATATTGAAACCGTGGTTGCCCGCATCGCGCGTATCCCGGAAAAAAGCGTCTCAGCGAGCGATCGCGATACGCTGAAAAATCTGGGCGACCGCCTGAAAATGCTGGTCTTTGGACAGGATAAAGCCATTGAGGCGTTAACCGAAGCCATCAAGATGAGCCGTGCGGGCCTGGGGCAGGATCATAAACCGGTAGGCTCCTTCCTGTTTGCTGGCCCAACGGGCGTAGGTAAAACGGAAGTGACCGTCCAGCTGGCGAAGTCGCTGGGCATTGAGCTGCTGCGTTTCGATATGTCCGAGTACATGGAGCGCCATACGGTGAGCCGCCTGATTGGTGCGCCTCCGGGTTACGTTGGTTTTGACCAGGGCGGCCTGCTGACGGATGCGGTGATCAAACATCCTCATGCGGTGCTGCTGCTTGATGAGATCGAAAAAGCGCACCCGGACGTCTTTAACCTGCTGCTGCAGGTAATGGATAACGGCACGCTGACCGATAACAACGGGCGCAAAGCGGACTTCCGCAACGTGATTCTGGTGATGACCACCAACGCCGGGGTGCGTGAAACCGAGCGTAAGTCTATTGGCCTGATCCGTCAGGACAACAGCACCGACGCCATGGAAGAGATCAAAAAGATCTTTACCCCGGAATTCCGCAACCGTCTGGATAACATCATCTGGTTCAACCACCTCTCCACCGAGGTGATTCATCAGGTGGTCGACAAGTTTATTGTCGAGCTTCAGGTGCAGCTGGATCAGAAAGGCGTCTCGCTGGAAGTCAGTCAGGAAGCCCGTGACTGGCTGGCGGAGAAAGGTTATGACCGTGCCATGGGCGCTCGCCCTATGACGCGCGTTATTCAGGACAACCTGAAAAAACCGCTCGCCAACGAGCTGCTGTTTGGTTCACTGGTAGACGGCGGACAGGTGACCGTGGCGCTGGAGAATAACCAGCTGACCTACAACTTTGTCAGCGCCCAGAAGCGCAAGCCGGAAGCGGCACACTAGCCGCTCTGAGCACAAAAAAAGGCCGCATATCAATGCGGCCTTTTTATTAGCGACTGCTCGGTCGCAGCGCCCGGCTACGACAGCAAAAAACTCTTAACGACTACGGAAGACAATGCGGCCTTTGCTCAGGTCGTACGGGGTCAGCTCTACAGTGACTTTGTCACCCGTCAGGATGCGGATATAGTTTTTACGCATTTTACCGGAGATATGAGCGGTTACCACGTGCCCGTTTTCCAGCTCAACGCGGAACATGGTGTTAGGTAACGTATCAAGAACGGTACCCTGCATTTCAATATTGTCTTCTTTGGCCATCTAATCCTCGGGGGTATCACTACCAATGTTTTGAACCGGCAAGATAATGCCGAAGTTCGCTTATCATGTAAAGAATTGTTGGTGAATTCACCAGCAAAGTGCATTTTGCACATTACCCATAAACCACGCGAAAGCTGCATCAAATGCGCTAACAACAAGGGGTGCGAAGAGATAAACGAGGGGCGTTCCCTTTAATTGCAGTTCCCATACGGCGGCGGGGTAATGGGCAGAGTTCACTCTGCGCGGCTAATTATAACACCCTCAACAAAAATGTGCCGTAAACATTATTAGTCCGGCAGGGTTTGTGGCACCCAACAGTGCGAAATTAAGTGCTCCGTACGTAAATCCGCCAGGTGACGGAGATAATCCCGGCGGGGGATCTCGATGGCGCCCAGAGACGCGGTATGGCTGTTCAGCACCTGGCAGTCAATCAACCTGCCGCCGTGGCGCAAAAAGTGCCGACAGAATACCAGCAGCGCTGTTTTAGAGGCATTCTCCCGGCGGCTGAACATGGACTCGCCGCAGAACAACGACCCCTGAATCACCCCGTACATGCCGCCGACCAGCTCTTCGCCTTCCCAGACCTCAATCGAGTGCGCGTAGCCCAGCTCATGCAGGCGCTGATAGGCCTCTACGATATCCTGGGTAATCCACGTACCCTCTTCACGATCCTGGGCGCAGCCGGTAATGACTTTTTCAAAGGCATGGTTGAGCGTCACCCGGAACGGCGAGCGGCTGTGGAAGCGCTTCATGCTGCGGCTGAGGTGAAATTGCTCCGGGTAGAGCACGGCCCTGGGGTCCGGGGACCACCACAGGATAGGATCACCCGGCGAGAACCACGGAAAAATCCCGCGCTGGTACGCCATCAGCAGTCTGGCCGGGCTGAGATCGCCCCCAAGTGCCAGTAACCCATTCGGTTCACGCAACGCGCCTTCCGGAGAGGGGAAGGCGATAGAGTCACGAGAAAGCTGTATCAGGCGCATGACTTCATCACTCCGACAACGCAGGAAATATTGATTGATAATAGCCTAATTGCCGCGTTACAAACGCTGGCGGAACTGGTAGTAGCGACCACCGGTAGCCATCAGTTCGGCGTGATTACCTTGCTCAATAATTTGTCCGTTGTCCATCACAATTATGCTGCCGAAACGGGCCAGTCCGCGCAGGCGGTGCGTGACCATCAGAACGGTTTTCCCCGCGGTCACTTCCGCAAGTAAATCAAGGATCTGTCGTTCAGTTTCCGCATCGAGACCTTCAGTTGGCTCATCCAGCAGCATCAGCGGCGCATCGTGCAGTAAGGCCCTGGCGATAGCCAGACGGCGAAGCTCACCGCCGGACAGCTGGCGGCCCCCTTCACCCAGCCAGCTGTTCAGCCCGGCTTCCGGCAGCAGTTTTTCAAGCCCCACGCGCTCAAGTATGGCGATGAGCTGTTCATCCGTTGCCTGAGGCGCGGCCAGCAGCAGGTTGTCGCGTAGCGTTGCGCTGAACAGATGCACGCGCTGTGGCACAACGCTGGTTGCGGCGCGCAGAGTCTCCTCACTCAGTTCGCCCAGCGGCTTGCCGTTGACGCTAATCACGCCCTGCTGAGGATCCCAGGCGCGGGTAAGCAGCTGCAGTAATGTTGATTTTCCACAGCCGGTACGCCCAAGAATGGCAATGTGCTGGCCTGCCGGAATAGTAAGCGTAATTTCTTTCAGCGCAGGCTGCTGCTGGCCCGGATAGGTGAAGCTCGCCTTATCCATTGCCAGTGAAACCTGAGCCAGCGCTTCCTGCGGGCCAGATTTAAAAGTGACCTCGGGCTGCTGGCTGGTAATCTGAGTTACGCGTAAGGCGGAAGCAATAACCTGTCCAAGATGCTGAAACGCCCCGGTGACCGGCGCCAGCGCTTCAAAAGCAGCCAGCGCACAAAAGACAAACAGCGCAATCAGCGCCCCCGGAGTGGTATTGCCCCCGACGTCATGTGCCGCCATCCACAGCATGACTACCACCGCCAGACCCCCGATAAGCAGCATCACCGCCTGGGAAAGTGCCGATAGTTCTGACTGGCGGCGCTGAGCTTCCTGCCAGTGAATCTCCGTGCTGTCGAGCTGTTCGCGGTAGCGGTTTGCCGCTCCGAAAATGGTCAGCTCCGCGTGGCCCTGTAGCCAGGAGGTGAGCTGCTGGCGATACTGCCCGCGTTGAACGGTCAGGGCTTCACCGGCCGATTTCCCGGCGTAGTAAAACAGCGGCGGCAGAATAATCAGCGTTGCCAGCAGAATCGCGCCCAGCGTCAGTGCGAGAGTTATATCAATAAAACTCAGGCCAAAGGTCACCACCAGGATAACGACGAACGCCCCTACCAGCGGTGAAATCACCCGCAGGTAGAGATGATCGAGCGTGTCGACGTCGGCAACCAGGCGGTTGAGCAACTCGCCCTGGCGAAAACGAGCAAGCCCGGCAGGGGAGAGAGGGAGCAGCTTGCTGAAGGTTGTGACGCGAAGATGCTGCAAAACGCGGAACGTTGCGTCGTGGCTGACCAGACGCTCGAAGTAGCGTCCGGCGGTTCGGGTAATGGCTGCGCCACGTACACCGGCAGCAGGCAGCATATAGTTAAAGCTGTAAAGACCGGCGACCCCGACGACGGCAGAGGCCGACAGGAACCAGCCGGAAAGCGTCAGCAGGCCAATGCTGGCAAGAAGCGTAACGATGGCGAGCACGATGCCCAGGAAAAGCAGCCAGAAATGGCGGCGATATAGTGCTAGATAGGGCAGTAAGGCGCGCATCAGATCTCCTCCTTGCGGTTGGCCAGCAGCTCGGCAAACGGACCGTCCTGAGCGGCCAGGGTAGCAAAATCGCCCTGCTGGACGATGGCGCCGTTGCGCATCACCCAGATGCTGTCCCATTCGGTGATGTAGTCGAGCTGGTGGGTGACCATAACGGTAGTCTGGTGCCGGGAGGCTTCGCCAAGCGCTTCCATGACGCGCTGCTCGCTGTGGGCATCAAGGCTTGCAGCCGGTTCATCCAGCAGCAGAAACCCGGTGGGAACCAGCAGTGCGCGGGCAACGGCTACACGCTGTGCCTGCCCAACCGACAGGCGGGCGGACTGATCCCCCAGCGGCGTATCAAGTCCCTGCGGCAACAAGGGCAAAAACTCGCTGACGGAGGCTTTCTCAAGCGCCTCATGCAGGGCTTCATCGCTCGCATCGGGGTTAGCCAGCAGGACGTTTTCGCGCAAAGTCCCGGCCGGAAGCTGGGGGTTTTGCCCCACCCAACTGAGCTGTTCGCGCCACCAGGATGGGTCCAGATGGGCAAGCTCGGTGCCATTAATTTTCAGCTCTCCCTCGTACGGCAGGAAGCCGGACAGGGCATTAAGCAGCGAGCTTTTTCCCGCGCCGCTTTGCCCGACCAGCACAACGCGTTCTCCTGCTGCCAGGGTAAAGTTCAGCGGCCCGGCAAGGGGATGGCCTTCGGCGGAAAGAATTTTCAGATTGCGCGCTTCAATCGTGTAAGGCGCACCAGCAGGAAGCTGAACGGTACCCTCTTCCTTACGCTGTAAAGGGGCTTCCATGAAGGTAATCAGGCTGTCAGCGGCACCCACGGCTTGAGCTTTGGCGTGGTAGAAGGTCCCTAAATCACGCAGCGGGAGGAAGAACTCCGGCGCGAGGATAAGCGTAAGGAACCCGGCAAAAAGCGTGACGCCAACGCCGTAATGACCAAAATTAAGCTCGCCCAGATAAGAGAAGCCAAAATAGACCGCGACCAGCGCTATAGATAAAGAGGCAAAGAACTCCAGCACGCCGGAAGAGAGAAACGCGAGGCGCAGCACTTCCATCGTGCGCTGGCGGAAGTCTTTGGAGGCGCTACGAATGCTTTCTGTTTCCGCGGCCCCGCGGTTAAACAGACGCAGGGTTTCCATACCGCGCAGTCGGTCGAGGAAATGGCCGCTCAGGCGAGCGAGCGCCAGGAAATTACGACGGTTTGCGTCTGCGGCCCCCATGCCGACCATCGCCATAAACAGCGGGATCAGCGGGGCGGTGCCAAGCAAAATCAGGGCGGCAGCCCAGTTAACGGGAAAAATAGTTATCAGAATGAGTACCGGGACCATCACCGCCAGCGACATTTGCGGCAGATAGCGGGCGTAGTAGTCATGCATATCTTCAATCTGTTCCAGCACAAGCGTAGCCCAGCTGCCGACCGGTTTACCCTGGATCCAGGCCGGGCCCGCGGTGTGCAGGCGATCCAGCACCTTACGGCGGATCTCATGGCGAATATGCTGCCCCGCATGGAACCCTACTTTTTCGCGCAGCCAGACAATCCACGCCCGCAGAATAAAGATCAGTACCAGCATGATAAACGGCAGCAGCAGCGCCTCGCGGGGAATATTTTCCATGATCATATGATCGAGCAGGCGCGCAAGTATCCAGGCCTGGGCCACGATCAGCAGACCACTTACCAGCCCTAAAATACGTGAGAGGCCAAGCCAGCGGCGGGAAATGATGCTTTGCTGTTTCAGCCAGCGATTAAGTTCTTGTTGACGGGTTTTATTCATGGCGGCCAGTACAGGTAGATAAAGGAATTATCAGGCAAATTTTGCTGGCATGTTACAACGCAAAGAGAAGAAAGGCGAGGATCGGGGACGCAGAGAACTGTCAGGAAACGTAGGGGCAGGCAGAGTGCCGCTCGTCGGCGGGGCAGGCGGTGGACGACCCGGAGATCGTCCACCGTAATACTCACTACTTCTGTTCGGCCAGGCCGTCCAGATAACGCTCGGCGTCCAGCGCGGCCATACAGCCCGTGCCGGCAGAGGTAATTGCCTGACGGTAGATGTGGTCCATGACGTCACCGGCTGCGAAGACGCCGGGGATGCTGGTCTGCGTCGCGTTGCCGTGAATGCCGGACTGCACTTTAATGTAGCCGTTTTCCAGCTCCAGCTGACCGGCAAAAATCGCCGTATTCGGGCTGTGGCCGATAGCAACAAACAGGCCGGCTACTTCCAGCTCTTCAGTCTGGTCGGTGTTATGCGCACCGCGCAGGCGCAGGCCGCTAACGCCCATCTGGTCACCGGTCACTTCATCAAGCGTTTTGTTGGTGTGCAGAACGATATTGCCGTTCTTCACTTTCTCCATCAGACGATTGATCAGGATTTTTTCCGCACGGAATGTATCGCGGCGGTGGATAAGGTGCACTTCAGAGGCGATGTTCGCCAGGTAAAGCGCTTCTTCCACTGCGGTGTTGCCTCCGCCAATGACCGCCACTTTCTGGTTGCGGTAGAAGAAGCCGTCGCAGGTGGCGCAGGCTGAAACGCCGCGGCCTTTAAAAGCTTCTTCTGATGGCAGACCCAGGTAGCGAGCGGAAGCACCAGTTGCGATGATTAACGCATCACAGGTGTACTCGCCGCTGTCGCCGGTCAGGCGGAACGGACGGGTCTGTAAATCGACCTTATTAATGTGGTCGATGAGGATTTCGGTCTCGAATTTCGCCGCGTGCTCATGCATGCGCTCCATCAACAGCGGACCCGTCAGGTCGTGCGGGTCGCCCGGCCAGTTTTCCACTTCGGTCGTGGTGGTGAGCTGCCCACCTTTTTCCATGCCGGTGATCAGAACCGGATTAAGGTTAGCGCGAGCCGCGTAGACCGCTGCGGTATAGCCCGCAGGGCCGGAGCCCAGAATAAGCAACTTACTGTGTTTAGCCGTGCTCATGAGTTCCTCATTGAACGTTTGCTGACAATCGGGGGATTGTAGGGAATTTGGCGCGTTAAAAAAAGGTGCAGCGGCCCTGCGGGTGAATAGTGTTAACGATATGTGTAATAGTCAGGGGCAATCAACCCGCTGAAATGGCGCTAAAACCGCATAAATACTCACTTTCTTGCGGAGGGTAGTCACGGAGGTAAAGTGATGAATAATCGTCAAGTAGCGGTAATAACTGGCACGTTCCACTAAATTTAGATGTTTTGCTTTGACAATCCGCTAAGCATTTGCGAAAACATTCGAGGAAGGAAAACATTTGGTGTGATGACGCAATATCATCACGCATACCTGATGCATTAACCGGGCAATTGAAATCTACGCATGGTGTGGACAGACGCCATGCGTGATGTCGATAGCAGCCAGCTGGCACCGGTCTTCTCACGTACTCCCGGAACAGTGACGTTACCAGGGTTATGGCAGGTGATGGAAGGAATAGAGAGAGACAATAATAATGGTAGATAGCAAGAAGCGCCCTGGCAAAGATCTCGACCGCATCGATCGCAATATTCTCAACGAGCTGCAAAAAGACGGGCGAATTTCGAACGTCGAGCTTTCTAAGCGTGTTGGGCTTTCACCGACCCCGTGCCTTGAGCGCGTGCGTCGTCTGGAACGACAGGGTTTTATTCAGGGCTATACGGCGCTGTTAAATCCGCATTATCTGGATGCATCACTTCTGGTATTTGTTGAGATTACTCTGAATCGTGGCGCACCGGACGTCTTCGAGCAATTTAACTCCGCCGTGCAGAAACTCGAAGAAATTCAAGAGTGTCACCTGGTATCCGGCGATTTCGACTACCTGTTGAAGACCCGCGTACCGGATATGTCGGCCTATCGCAAATTATTAGGCGAAACCCTGTTGCGACTGCCGGGTGTTAATGACACCCGTACCTATGTGGTCATGGAAGAGGTCAAACAGAGTAATCGTCTGGTTATTAAGACCCGTTAATACGGGCCAGGTGCAAAATCCGCGTATTTTGGTTACACTCCTGGTAATCCATACAGCTTCAGTGCCGGGATTGTCCCGGCACTGTTGTTTTCCATGAAAGTTAAGGACCTGGAGAGTCTTACTTGAGCCAGGAATATACTGAAGATAAAGAAGTTACATTGAGGAAGCTCAGCAGCGGGCGCCGTTTACTCGAGGCGTTGCTGATCCTTGTCGCCATTTTTGCCGTCTACCTGATGGCCGCCTTACTGAGTTTTAACCCGTCCGATCCGAGCTGGTCCCAGACGGCGTGGCATGAACCTATCCATAATTTGGGTGGGGCGCCAGGCGCGTGGCTTGCGGATACCCTGCTGTTCATCTTTGGCGTCATGGCCTACACCATCCCGGTGATCATTATCGGCGGCTGTTGGTTTACGTGGCAGCAAAGGGGCAGCGAAGATTACATCGACTACTTTGCCGTTTCGCTGCGCCTGATTGGCGTGCTGGCCATGGTGCTGACCTCCTGCGGTCTTGCCTCTATTAATGCCGATGATATCTGGTACTTCGCCTCCGGCGGCGTGATTGGCAGCCTGCTGAGCACGGCGATGATGCCACTGCTTAACAGCAGCGGCGGCACCATTGCGCTGCTGTGCGTCTGGGCCGCTGGTCTGACGCTGTTCACCGGCTGGTCGTGGGTAGGCATCGCTGAAAAAATCGGTAGCGCCGTGCTTGCCGTACTGACCTTTGCCAGCAATCGTACCCGTCGGGACAATACCTGGCAGGACGAGGAGTACGACTACGACGAAGAACAAGCAGAGCCTGACGAAGAACACGAGCCAGCAATGGAGAAACGTGAGTCTCGTCGTGCCCGTATCCTGCGTGGCGCTTTAGCCCGCAAGCAGCGTATATCAGAAAAGTTTGCCAATCCTAACGCGCGTAAAACAGATGCTGCGCTGTTCTCCGGCAAACGTATGGATGACGAAGACGACGTGTTGTTCAGCGCCCGTGGCGTTGAAGCAGACGCGAATGACGTCCTGTTCTCCGGTAATAAAGCGACGCTGCCGGAAGACGAAGAGTACGATCCGTTATTGAGCGGCTACTCCATTGCCGAGCCGGTGGCCGCCGCTGCCGCCGCGACAATGGCTAACCAGGCCTATGCTGGCCCGGCAGTGCCTACGGCGCCAATGCCTGCGGTACAGACGCCTTCTCCGGAGACGGAGACCTCTCCGGCCATTGCCTGGGAGCCAGCGCCAACAACGGTGACTCCGGAGCCCGTTATCGCACCGGCACCGGAAAGCTATACCGCGCCGCGTCAGGCGGAACAGCAGCTCCCGCAGGAGGTGACCAGCCACTGGTCAGCCCCTGCTGCGCCAGAAGCCGAGCCGCAGTATCAGCCTGAACAGGTAGAAGAGGCTAAACCTTCGCGCCCGCCGCTTTACCATTTCGAAGAAGTGGAGGCCCAGCGCGCTCGCGAACGCGAACAGCTTGCGGCATGGTATCAGCCGGTTCATGAACCTAAGCCCGATCCGTACGAGCGCCCGGCGGCGCAGGCAGTAACATCGTCCGCCCCTTCTGTTAGCCCGGCAGTACCGCAGGGCACCCCTGCAATCCCGACGCCGGATGTCACCTCTGCTGCGCCTGTTGTCCAGGAAGCGGCGAAGGTTGCGGCCACGGCTGCTGCATTTACGCCGGTATTCGGTATCGCCAGCGATGCACCGCGTACGCAGGTAAAAGAGGGGATAGGCCCGCAGCTTCCGCGTCCTAATCGTGTCCGTGTCCCAACGCGTCGTGAGCTGGCCTCTTATGGCATAAAGCTCCCGTCCCAGCGTATGGCAGAAGAGCAGGCCGCGCGGGAAGAAGAGCGTCGCCAGAACGGTGGCTACGACGACTACGAAGATGATAACGCCGCCGAGCAGGAGCAGCATGAGCTGGCCCGCCAGTTCTCCGCCCAGCAGCAGCAGCGTTACGGTCAGGAATACGAAGCGGAGCAGCCTTCTCAGGAAGACGAAGATGCGGCTGAGCAGGCAGAGCTGGCGCGCCAGTTCGCAGCTCAGCAACAGCAGCGCTACGAGCAGGCACCTGCGCCTGCAAATGCACCGTTCTCGCTGGATGATTTCGACTTCTCGCCAATGAAAGCCCTGGTGGACGATGGCCCAAGCGAGCCGCTGTTTACCCCGAGCGTGATTGAAGAGCCGACCCCGGTTCAGCCAGCCGCTCCACAGGGATATGGTCAGCAGCCGGCCCAGCAGCAGTATCAGGCCGCCCCTGCGCAGCCTGCTTACCAGCCGCAGCAGCCCGCAGCGCCACAGCCGCAGGAAAGTTTGATTCACCCGTTCCTGATGCGTAACGGCGACGACCGTCCGCTGCAGAAGCCGACCACGCCGCTGCCGTCGCTGGATCTGCTTACGTCACCTCCTGCGGAGGTTGAGCCAATTGATACCTTCGCGCTTGAGCAAATGGCGCGCCTGGTGGAAGCCCGCCTGGCGGATTACCGCATTAAAGCGGACGTCGTGGACTACTCTCCGGGCCCGGTTATCACCCGTTTCGAACTGGATTTAGCCCCTGGCGTCAAGGCCGCGCGTATCTCTAACCTGTCACGTGACCTTGCCCGTTCGCTCTCGACCGTTGCCGTGCGCGTAGTGGAAGTTATTCCGGGCAAGCCGTACGTTGGCCTGGAATTACCGAATAAAAAGCGCCAGACGGTTTATCTGCGTGAAGTGCTGGACTGCGCGAAGTTCCGCGAAAGCACTTCTCCGCTGACCGTTGTGCTGGGTAAAGACATCGGCGGGGAATCCGTTGTCGCCGACCTGGCGAAAATGCCTCACCTGCTGGTGGCGGGTACAACCGGCTCCGGTAAGTCCGTGGGCGTGAATGCGATGATCCTCAGCATTCTCTACAAGGCGACGCCGGAAGAAGTTAAGTTCATCATGATCGACCCGAAAATGCTCGAGCTGTCGGTCTATGAAGGCATTCCTCACCTGTTGACCGAAGTGGTCACCGACATGAAAGACGCCGCCAACGCCCTGCGCTGGAGCGTCAACGAGATGGAACGCCGCTACAAGTTAATGTCCGCGCTCGGCGTGCGTAACCTTGCAGGTTATAACGAACGCGTGCTGGAAGCCGAACGCATGGGTCGTCCA
Organism: Dryocola clanedunensis; assembly: GCF_038405435.1. Lineage (GTDB taxonomy): Bacteria > Pseudomonadota > Gammaproteobacteria > Enterobacterales > Enterobacteriaceae > Dryocola > Dryocola clanedunensis_A. The sequence goes on from NZ_JBBYHZ010000003.1 coordinate 309,303, forward strand.
ATTCCTGATCCGTTCTGGAAACCGGGCGACAGCATGGACGTTACGCATCCAATGCTTGAAAAACTGCCGTATATCGTGGTGCTGGTGGATGAATTCGCCGACCTGATGATGACCGTGGGTAAAAAAGTAGAAGAGCTGATTGCTCGCCTGGCGCAGAAGGCGCGTGCGGCGGGGATCCACCTTGTGCTTGCTACCCAGCGCCCATCCGTTGACGTTATCACCGGCCTGATAAAAGCGAACATCCCGACGCGTATCGCCTTTACCGTATCGAGCAAGATCGACTCCCGTACCATCCTGGATCAGGGCGGCGCGGAATCACTGCTCGGCATGGGTGATATGCTTTACTCCGGCCCTAACTCCACCACGCCTGTACGTGTGCACGGCGCTTTTGTGCGCGATCAGGAAGTTCACGCGGTGGTACAGGACTGGAAAGCGCGGGGTCGTCCGCAATATATTTCCGGCATCACCTCCGATAGCGAGGGTGAAGGCGGAGCGGGCGGCGGTCTCGACGGCGATGAAGAGCTGGATCCGCTATTTGACCAGGCCGTGGCTTTTGTCGTTGAAAAACGCAAAGCGTCAATTTCCGGCGTTCAGCGCCAGTTCCGTATCGGCTATAACCGCGCGGCGCGCATCGTTGAACAAATGGAAGCGCAGGGTATCGTGAGTCCGCAGGGGCATAACGGTAACCGCGAGGTGCTGGCACCGCCGCCGTTCGAGTGATGACCAGCATAAAAGCCGCCGCCGCGGCTTTTATGCAAAGAAGGGTAAATTGCCGAAAAATCAGCTTTTTCTTCTGTTGTTTCGCTTTCGCTCTGCACTAAAGTGGACAACAGAAGCGCCGCCGCGCCGTCGCGCGGAGGCAACTGAATACAGAGGAATAATAATGAAAAAGATCGCCATTGCCTGTGCTTTGTTAACCACTTTTGCCGCAACCAGCGTTTGGGCGGATGCCGCAGGCGACCTGAAAGGGCGCCTGGATAAAGTCAGCAGCTTCCACGCCAGCTTCACCCAGAAAGTCACCGACGGCAGCGGTGCTGCGGTGCAGGAAGGCCAGGGCGACCTGTGGGTTAAGCGTCCAAATCTGTTCAACTGGCATATGACCCAGCCGGACGAAAGCATCCTGGTGTCCGACGGTAAAACCTTATGGTTCTACAACCCGTTCGTTGAGCAGGTCAGCGCGACCTGGCTGAAAGACGCCACCAGCAACACGCCGTTTATGCTGATCGCGCGTAACCAGACCAGCGACTGGCAGCAGTACAACATCAAACAAAACGGTGATGACTTTGTGCTGACGCCGAAAACCAGCGCCGGTAACCTTAAGCAGTTCACCATTAACGTAGGGCGCGACGGGATCATCCACCAGTTCAGCGCGGTAGAGCAGGACGAGCAGCGCAGCAGCTACGCGCTCAAAACCCAGCAGAACGGCGCGGTGGACATGAGCAAGTTTACTTTCACCCCGCCAAAAGGCGTGACGGTGGACGACCAGCGTAAGTAGAGGTCTGAGTGGGCAATCTGTCGCTCGATTTTTCTGATAACACCTTCCAGCCTCTGGCCGCCCGTATGCGGCCAGAGAACCTGGCGCAGTACATCGGCCAGCAGCACCTGCTGGCACCCGGCAAACCCCTGCCGCGGGCGATTGAAGCAAGGCATCTGCATTCAATGATCCTGTGGGGGCCGCCCGGCACCGGTAAAACCACCCTCGCCGAAGTGATTGGTCGCTATGCGAATGCCGACATAGAAAGGATTTCAGCGGTCACTTCGGGCGTAAAAGAGATCCGCGAAGCCATAGAACGTGCCCGCCAGAACCGCAACGCAGGCCGCCGCACTATTCTGTTTGTGGATGAAGTCCACCGCTTCAATAAAAGCCAGCAGGATGCATTTCTGCCGCACATTGAAGATGGCACCATCACCTTCATCGGTGCCACCACCGAAAACCCCTCTTTCGAGCTGAACTCGGCGCTGCTGTCCCGCGCCCGTGTGTATCTGCTGAAATCCCTCACCGTGGACGATATCGAACAGGTGCTGGATCAGGCAATGAACGACAAAGAGCGTGGCTACGGCAACCAGGCCGATTTGGTTCTGCCGGATGAAACACGCAAAGCTATTGCCGAACTGGTCAACGGCGACGCCCGCCGGGCGCTCAACACGCTGGAAATGATGGCGGACATGGCGGAGGCGGACGCCAAAGGCAAACGAGTTTTGCAGACGACGCTGCTCACTGAAATTGCCGGTGAACGCAGCGCCCGTTTTGATAATAAAGGCGACCGCTTTTACGACCTGATTTCCGCGCTGCATAAATCCGTGCGCGGTTCAGCTCCGGATGCTGCGCTCTATTGGTATGCGAGGATTATCACCGCTGGTGGCGATCCGCTGTATGTCGCGCGTCGTTTGCTCGCCATTGCTTCGGAAGATGTGGGCAATGCCGATCCGCGCGGCATGCAGGTAGCCATATCAGCCTGGGATTGCTTTACCCGCGTTGGCCCGGCAGAAGGGGAACGCGCCATTGCCCAGGCTATCGTTTACCTGGCCTGCGCGCCGAAAAGTAACGCCGTTTATACCGCCTTCAAAGCCGCAATGGCAGACGCCCGCGAGCGCCCGGATTACGACGTGCCGGTTCATCTGCGCAATGCACCAACCAAACTGATGAAAGAGATGGGTTACGGGCAGGAGTATCGCTACGCCCATGACGAGCCCAACGCCTACGCCGCCGGTGAAGTCTTCTTCCCGGAGGAAATGGCACAAACACGCTATTATTCTCCGACAAACAGAGGTCTTGAGGGCAAGATAGGTGAAAAGCTCGCCTGGCTTGCTGAACAGGATCAGAAAAGCCCCACAAAACGCTACCGCTAATGCAGGCGTTGCGGTAAGGTTAGCAAGACTATCAATGCGGTTGCAGGCTGTGACCGCATCCCCTTCATTTAATTCGATAAGCACAGGATAAGCATGCTCGATCCCAATCTGCTGCGTACAGAGCCAGACGCAGTCGCTGAAAAACTGGCACGCCGAGGCTTCAAGCTGGATGTAGAAACGCTGCGCTCCTTAGAAGAGCGTCGTAAAGTGCTGCAGGTCAATACAGAAAACCTGCAGGCTGAACGTAACTCGCGATCGAAATCCATCGGCCAGGCGAAAGCGCGTGGGGAAGACATCGAGCCGCTGCGTCTGGAAGTGAACAAGCTGGGTGAAGAGCTGGACGCGGCGAAAGCCGAGCTCGACGAGCTGCTGGCTGAGATCCGCAATATTGCGCTGACGCTGCCAAACATTCCGGACGACTGCGTACCGCTGGGCAAAGACGACAGTGAAAACGTTGAAATCAGCCGCTGGGGCGAGCCGCGTAAATTCGATTTCGAAGTGCGCGACCACGTGACGCTGGGCGAGATGGCTAAAGGCCTGGATTTCGCTGCTGCCGTTAAGCTGACCGGCTCTCGCTTTGTTGTGATGCAAGGGCAAATTGCCCGTATGCACCGTGCCCTGAGCCAGTTCATGCTCGACCTGCACACCGAACAGCACGGCTATATTGAAAACTACGTACCGTACCTGGTAAACCAGGACACCCTGTACGGCACAGGCCAGCTGCCGAAGTTCGGCGGCGATCTGTTCCATACCCGTCCGCTGGAAGAAGAAGCTGACGCCAGCAACTATGCGCTGATCCCAACCGCAGAAGTTCCGCTGACCAACCTGATGCGCGACGAAATCATCGACGAAGATTCTCTGCCGATGAAGCTAACCGCGCATACGCCGTGTTTCCGCTCCGAGGCGGGTTCTTACGGTCGTGACACCCGAGGTTTGATCCGTCAGCACCAGTTCGACAAAGTCGAAATGGTACAGATCGTTCGTCCGGAAGATTCTATGGACGCGCTGGAAGAGATGACCGGTCACGCTGAGAAAGTGCTGCAGCTGCTGGGTCTGCCTTATCGTAAAGTCCTGCTGTGCAGCGGCGATATCGGTTTTGGCGCTCGCAAAACTTACGATCTGGAAGTCTGGCTTCCGGCGCAGGACACCTACCGCGAAATCTCCTCTATCTCTAACTGCTGGGATTTCCAGGCACGCCGCCTGCAGGCACGCTGCCGCAGCAAGGCCGACAAGAAAACCCGCCTGGTGCACACCCTGAACGGTTCCGGCCTGGCCGTAGGCCGTACGCTGGTTGCCGTGCTGGAAAACTACCAGCAGGCAGATGGCCGCATCGAAGTACCGGCAGCGCTGCGTCCGTACATGAACGGGCTCGACTATATCGGTTAATTATTCAACTCAGCTATGGGTTGAATGTAAAAAGCGCCTCAGGGCGCTTTTTTTATGCGCGAAACAATCTCAAACCAGCAGATTATCCGCCTTCTTTGATGCCAGACAATAACGCCTACCCCTAAGGAAGTATCATTGCCGCCAGAAAGTGGGTGATGATTTCATAATTATTTATTCAAGAAACTTATCATTTGGCCGCCGTGATTTATATGACGTGACTCGACAGGCTAATCAGCATAACTCTAATTTCACCGACGCTTACTTTCTCTCTTTGGCTGCAATGGAGCCGCGGGCCGTTGATCCTGCGGTTGTGCTGACAGCTTATTTTAAACGTGAGCAAACAAAGTAGGTCATCATGACTGATAAAACCCCTAACGCGATCCTCGCGGCAGAGGTAAGCCGCCGTAAGCTGGTGACAACCACGGCTATCGGTGGGCTGGCTGCGGCGAGTAGCGCCTTCTCATTACCGTTCTCCCGTATGGCTTTCGCACAGACTCCTGCTGGCACCGTTAGCGGCAGCGAGAAAGTAGTGTGGAGCGCCTGTACGGTCAACTGCGGCAGCCGCTGCCCGCTGCGCATGCACGTGGTAGACGGTGAAATCAAATATGTGGAAACCGACAACACCGGCGATGACGACTACGAAGGGCTGCACCAGGTGCGCGCCTGTCTGCGTGGCCGCTCCATGCGCCGTCGCGTCTATAATGCTGACCGTCTTAAGTATCCGATGAAGCGTGTAGGCGCTCGCGGGGAAGGGAAGTTCGAGCGCATCAGTTGGGAAGAAGCCTTTGATACTATCGCCGCCAGCATGAAGGGCATTATCAAAGAGTACGGCAACGAAGCCATTTACCTGAATTACGGCACCGGCACGCTGGGTGGCACAATGACCCGCTCCTGGCCGCCAGGCTCCTCGCTTATCGCCCGCATGATGAATTGCGTGGGCGGCTATCTCAACCACTACGGCGACTACTCTACCGCGCAGATTGCCGCAGGCCTGAACTATACCTACGGCGGCTGGGCGGACGGCAACAGCCCTTCAGACATTGAGAACAGCAAGCTGGTAGTGCTCTTTGGTAATAACCCCGGCGAAACGCGCATGAGCGGCGGCGGGGTGACTTATTATCTCGAGCAGGCTCGCGAAAAATCTAACGCCCGTATGATCATCATCGATCCGCGCTATACCGATACCGGCGCAGGCCGTGAAGATGAGTGGATCCCGATTCGTCCGGGCACCGATGCGGCGCTGATCTCAGCGCTGGCGTGGGTGATGATTACTGAGAATCTGGTCGATCGGCCGTTCCTGGATAAATACTGCGTTGGCTATGACGAAAAGACTATGCCAGCGGGTGCGCCTGCTAACGGGCATTATAAAGCTTACATCCTGGGCCAGGGCGAAGATGGCATTGCGAAAACGCCGGAATGGGCTTCGCAGATCACCGGTATTCCGGTCGATCGCATCATTAAGCTAGCCCGCGAAATTGGCGGTACGAAACCTGCGTTTATCAGCCAGGGCTGGGGCCCGCAGCGTCACTCAAACGGCGAGCTGGTTTCCCGTGCTATCGCCATGCTGTCCATTCTGACCGGTAACGTGGGGATTAACGGCGGCAACAGCGGCGCGCGTGAAGGCTCTTACGATCTACCGTTCGTGCGCATGCCAACCCTTGAAAACCCGGTGCAGACCAGCATCTCAATGTTCATGTGGACGGATGCTATTGAGCGCGGCCCGGAAATGACCGCTACCCGCGACGGCGTGCGCGGCAAGGACAAACTCGATGTGCCAATTAAGATGGTCTGGAACTACGCCAGCAACTGCCTGATTAACCAGCACTCCGAAATCAACCGCACCCACGATATCCTGCAGGACGACAAGAAGTGCGAGATGATTGTGGTTATCGATAACCACATGACCTCCTCGGCTAAGTACGCCGATATCCTGCTGCCGGACTGCACCGCGTCTGAGCAGATGGACTTCTGTCTGGATGCCTCCTGCGGCAACATGTCCTACGTGATTTTTGCCGGGCAGGCCATTAAGCCCCGCTTCGAATGCAAAACCATCTACGAGATGACCACCGAGCTTGCTAAACGCATGGGCGTTGAGCAGCAGTTCACCGAAGGCCGTACTCAGGAAGGCTGGATGCGCCACCTGTACAAGCAGTCTCAGGAAGCGATTCCAGACCTGCCGAGCTTCGAAGAATTCCAGCAGCAGGGCATCTTCAAGCAGCGCGATCCGGAAGGGCATCACGTGGCGTACAAAGCGTTCCGTGAAGACCCGGCGGCCAACCCGCTGACAACCCCGTCGGGTAAAATCGAAATCTACTCGGCCCAGCTTGCAGAAATCGCCGCGACCTGGCAGCTGCCGGAAGGCGACGTTATCGATCCGCTGCCGGTTTACAGCCCTGGATTCGAAAACTACGGCGATCCGCTTACCGAGAAATGGCCGCTGCAGCTGACGGGCTTCCACTACAAAGCGCGTGCTCACTCCACCTATGGCAACGTTGAGGTGCTGAAGGCCGCGTGCCGTCAGGAAATGTGGATTAACCCAATCGACGCGCAGAAGCGCGGCATCGCCAACGGCGATGTTGTGCGTATTTTTAATGGCCGCGGCGAAGTACGCATTAATGCTAAAGTCACTCCTCGTATCATTCCTGGCGTTGTCGCGCTGGGGGAAGGGGCCTGGTACAACCCGGATGCAAACAAAATTGACCATGCGGGCAGTATCAACGTGTTAACCACCCAACGTCCGTCTCCGCTGGCGAAAGGTAACCCATCCCACAGCAACCTGGTTCAGGTCGAAAAGGCGTAAGGAGTAGCTGATGACAACCCAGTACGGATTTTATATTGACTCGAGTCGCTGCACCGGCTGCAAAACCTGCGAGCTGGCCTGCAAGGACTACAAAAACTTAGGCCCGGACGTCAGCTTCCGCCGCATTTATGAATACGCGGGCGGCGACTGGCAGGAGGATAACGGTGTTTATCATCAGAACGTCTTCGCCTATTACCTGTCGATAGCCTGTAACCACTGCGAAGACCCGGCCTGCACCAAGGTTTGCCCGAGCGGTGCAATGCACAAGCGTGAAGACGGTTTTGTCGTCGTTAACGAAGAAGTGTGCATCGGCTGCCGCTACTGCCACATGGCCTGTCCTTACGGCGCGCCGCAGTACAACGCCGAGAAAGGCCACATGACCAAGTGCGACGGCTGCTATGACCGCATCGCAGACGGCAAAAAGCCGATCTGCGTCGAGTCTTGCCCGCTGCGCGCGCTGGATATGGCGCCAATCGACGAGCTGCGCAAAAAATATGGCGAGCAGGCTGCCATTGCGCCGCTGCCTTCTGCGCACTTCACCAAACCAAATATCGTCATTAAACCTAACGCCAACGGCCGCCCCTGCGGGGATAAAACCGGCTATCTGGCCAACCCGAAGGAGGTCTGAAATGGGTAACGGATGGCATGAATGGCCGCTGATGATTTTTACCGTGCTCGGCCAGTGCGTAGCGGGTGGGTTTATCGTCATGGCGCTTGCACTGCTGAACGGCGTTGACGACCGCGCTCAGCAAAAGCGGGTGCAGTGGGCAATGATCGTGCTCTGGGTGCTGATGGGAATTGGGTTCATCGCTTCCATTCTCCACCTTGGCTCACCGCTGCGCGCCTTTAACTCCCTTAACCGCATTGGCGCCTCTGCGCTTAGCAACGAGATTGCCAGCGGCTCGGTGTTCTTCGCCGTCGGCGGATTCTGGTGGCTTATCACCGTGATGGGCAAAATGCCCGCGGCGTTAGGGAAGCTATGGATGATCCTCACAATGGTGCTGGGCGTCTTCTTCGTCTGGATGATGTGCCGCGTGTACCTCATTGACACAGTGCCAACGTGGTACAGCGTTTATACGCCGCTGAGTTTCTTCCTGACGATGTTTATCGGCGGCCCGCTGCTGGGCTATCTGCTGCTCCGTGCGGCGGGCGTAACGGGCTGGGGGATGCGTTTGCTGCCGGTAATCACGCTAGCTGGAGTGATCGTCAGCACCGTTGTCGTGCTTTTGCAGGGTATGGAGCTGGCAACGATTCAAAGCTCGATTCAGCAGGCCTCTGCGCTGATCCCTCAGTACGGCACGCTGATGTCCTGGCGCCTCGCTCTGCTGGTGGTAGCGCTGGTTTGCTGGATAGTGCCGCAGCTTAAAGGACGTCAGCCCAACGTGGGTCTGCTGACACTAGCCTTTGTGCTGGTGGTGGCGGGCGAGCTGATTGGTCGCGGCGTGTTCTACGGTCTGCATATGACGGTAGGCATGGCTATTGCGAGTTAATTCTCGACTTAATTAATTAGCGCGCCTGCGGGCGCGTTTTTTATTTCCGGCACCTGCTAAGCCTTTCGAATAAGAAAATATCATGTCGTTTACCATGAAATTTTTCATCCGATCCGCTGCGTTTTATTTTGCATGATCCCATCAAAAACAGCGGGATAGCAATTTAGCTTAGCGGCAGGGTCGTCGGGAGGATTAGTTTTACAAATCGACAGGCCTGATTTCGCCACAGGCCCCGTCAGCACTGGATTGACAATAGTTTTGCCGGTGGCATTATGCGCACAAATTTCTTCTCTTCCTCGCGGTTTTTACATGTCCACCTATACCCGGCCAGTGATGCTTTTGCTCTGTGGCCTGATGCTGTTGACCCTGGCCATAGCGGTTTTAAATACGCTGGTGCCGCTATGGCTTGCCCACGAACACCTGCCAACCTGGCAGGTGGGTATGGTTGGCTCGTCCTATTTTACCGGCAATCTGCTGGGTACGCTGGTCACCGGCTGGTTAATTAAGCGCTACGGCTTTAACCGCAGCTATTATCTGGCCTCGCTGATTTTTGCCGTTGGCTGCGTCGGGCTGGGCCTGATGGTCGGCTTCTGGAGCTGGATGATGTGGCGCTTCGTTGCCGGGGTTGGCTGCGCGATGATTTGGGTTGTGGTGGAAAGCGCGCTGATGTGCAGCGGGACTTCGCGCAACCGTGGTCGCCTGCTTGCCGCTTACATGATGGTTTATTATGTGGGTACCGTGCTGGGCCAGCTGATGGTCAGCAAGATGCCAACGGATATCGTCAGCGTGCTGCCGTGGGTCACCGGCATGATTCTGGCCGCCATTCTTCCTCTGCTGTTCACGCGCATCGTAAATGACCGCAGTGAGAATCAGGAGTCAACTCCCGTGTGGCCAATGCTGCGCCTGCGTCACGCACGCCTTGGGGTCAACGGCTGCATTATTTCCGGTATCGTTCTGGGCTCGCTGTATGGCCTGATGCCGCTCTACCTTAACCACCAGGGCGTCAGCGATTCCGGCATCGGCTTCTGGATGGCGGTGATGGTCAGCGCGGGAATTGTCGGGCAATGGCCGGTAGGGCGCCTGGCCGATCGCTATGGTCGCCTGCTTGTTTTACGCGTGCAGGTGTTCGTTATTATTCTTGGCTGCCTGGCAATGCTCACCGGCGCTGCGATGGGGCCGGTGCTGTTTGTCCTCGGCGCGGCTGGCTTCACGCTTTATCCTGTGGCCATGGCCTGGGCATGTGAGAAGGTAGAGCATCATCAGCTGGTGGCGATGAACCAGGCGCTGCTGCTGAGCTACACCATTGGCAGCCTGCTGGGGCCAACGCTTACTGCGATGCTGATGCAGAGCTACTCAGACGACCTGCTGTTTGTGATGATTGCGGGCGTCGCGTTCGTTTATTTGCTGATGCTGCTGCGCAAGGCGGGGCATCATCCAACGCCCGTGGCGCACGCCTGAATGGCTTAATGCAGATGTGAAAATGGCCCTCATTGCATTGAGGGCCATTTTTTTAATACATAACTTTGTGACCGTATTGTTCGAGAATGCCTTTCACACGCTCCATGGTCTCTTTCTTCGGCGGATGAACGCCATCCAGCTTGTACTCTTCGCCCATTGCCACCCACTTGTGCTTGCCCAGCTCGTGGTACGGCAGCAGTTCGATTTTCTCTACGTTGCCCATATCGCGGGTGAATTCGCCCAGGCGGTGCGCGGAATCGTCATCGTCTGACCAGCCCGGCACGACCACGTAGCGGATCCAGACGTTGATGTTTTTCTTCGACAGATACTTAGCAAATTCCAGGGTGCGGTGGTTAGAGACGCCAACCAGGTTCTGGTGGATTTCATCGTTCATCTGTTTCAGATCGAGCATCACAAGATCGGTCACTTCCAGCAGTTCATCAATTACCGGATCGTAGCGGCGAACAAAACCGTTGGTGTCGAGGCAGGTATGAATACCTTCTTTGTGGCAGGCGCGGAACCAGTCGCGCACAAACTCGGCCTGCAAAATGGCTTCGCCGCCGGAGGCGGTCACGCCGCCGCCGGAAGCATTCATAAAGTGGCGATAGGTCACCACCTCTTTCATGAGCTCTTCCACGGTGATTTCGTTGCCGCCGTGCGTATCCCATGTATCACGGTTATGGCAGTACAGGCAGCGCATCAGGCAGCCCTGGAAGAAGGTGATAAAACGAATACCGGGGCCATCCACGGTACCGCATGATTCAAAGGAATGAATTCGGCCAATTACTGACATTGCGGTGTTTTCTCCAGTATTGGCGGATGTATTTACATCTGCCAGGTTGAGCGCGGTCTATGTCCAGAATGCCGCGTCGAATCAGTTTTGCAGGATACCCGTCATACTTCAACCTGCAGGGGTGGTGGCTGCACTCCCTCACCCCACTCACTTACTTTAGTAAGCACCTGGGGATTTACTCCCTTGCCGTCTACCTGCAAATTGAATTATTTAGGGTACAAAATTTAACGTTATATAGCAGTTATCCTGCAAAACTGGCTCTGACATAAGAAAAGGCCCCACCGAAGTGGAGCCTTTATTCTACGCCTTTTCAGACAAACCGGGTATTACATGGTTTGGGTGAAGGTACGGGTAATAACGTCCTGCTGCTGTTCTTTAGTCAGGGAGTTAAAACGTACGGCGTAACCGGAAACGCGGATGGTCAGCTGAGGATATTTCTCAGGGTGTTCCATCGCATCCAGCAGCATTTCACGGTTCATCACGTTCACGTTCAGGTGCTGACCACCTTCGATGGACGCTTCGTGGTGGAAGTAACCATCCATCAGACCCGCGAGGTTAGTTTTACGCACTTCGTCGTCTTTACCCAGCGCGTTTGGCACGATGGAGAAGGTATAAGAGATACCATCTTTCGCGTAGGCAAACGGCAGTTTTGCAACGGAGGTCAGAGAGGCAACGGCACCTTTCTGGTCACGACCATGCATTGGGTTAGCACCTGGACCGAACGGAGTACCTGCGCGACGGCCGTCTGGGGTGTTACCGGTTTTCTTACCATAAACCACGTTAGAGGTGATGGTCAGAACAGACTGAGTCGGGATAGCGTTACGGTAAGTAGTCAGCTTCTGAATTTTCTTCATGAAACGTTCTACCAGGTCAACCGCGATGTCATCTACGCGAGGATCGTTGTTACCGAACATTGGGTATTCGCCTTCGATTTCGAAGTCGGTCGCCAGACCATCTTCGTCACGAATTGGTTTAACTTTCGCGTATTTGATTGCGGACAGGGAGTCAGCAGCAACGGAAAGACCCGCGATACCACAAGCCATGGTGCGAACAACGTCACGGTCATGCAGAGCCATCAGAGACGCTTCGTAGCTGTACTTATCATGCATGTAGTGAATGATGTTCAGCGCGGTGACGTACTGCTTAGCCAGCCAGTCCATGAAGTGGTCCAGGCGATCCAGCACGTTATCGTAGTCCAGAACGTCTGCGGTGATTGGCGCTTCTTTAGGACCAACCTGCATTTTCAGTTTTTCATCAACGCCGCCGTTGATGGCATACAGCATGGTTTTCGCCAGGTTAGCACGAGCACCGAAGAACTGCATTTGCTTACCAACAACCATTGGGCTTACGCAGCAAGCGATAGCGTAGTCGTCGTTGTTGAAGTCAGGACGCATCAGATCGTCATTCTCATACTGCAGAGAAGAGGTATCGATGGAGACTTTAGCCGCGTATTTTTTGAAGTTCAGCGGCAGCTTTTCTGACCACAGGATGGTGATGTTCGGCTCCGGAGACGGCCCCATGGTGTACAGGGTGTTCAGGAAGCGGAAGCTGGATTTGGTGACCAGAGTACGGCCATCAACGCCCATCCCGGCGATAGATTCAGTTGCCCAGATTGGGTCACCGGAGAACAGCTCATCGTACTCAGGGGTACGCAGGAAGCGAACCATACGCAGTTTCATGACCAGGTGGTCAATCATTTCCTGTGCGTCAGTTTCGGTGATTTTGCCTGCTTTCAGGTCACGTTCGATGAAGGCATCCAGGAAGGTGGATACGCGACCGAAGGACATTGCAGCGCCGTTCTGAGATTTAACCGCAGCCAGGTAGCCGAAGTAAGTCCACTGAATAGCTTCCTGAGCGTTGGTTGCAGGACCAGAGATATCGCAGCCATATTTAGCAGCCATTTCTTTGATCTGACCCAGCGCACGGTGCTGTTCGGAGATCTCTTCACGCAGACGGATAGTCGCTTCCAGATCTTCACCGTTTTCCAGCTTGGTCTGCAGTGAGTTGAACTGAGCGAACTTGTCTTTCATCAGGAAGTCGATGCCGTACAGCGCTACGCGACGGTAGTCACCGATGATACGACCACGGCCATACGCATCTGGCAGACCGGTGATAACACCTGATTTACGGCAGTTCAGGATGTCTTTGGTGTAAACATCAAATACGCCCTGGTTGTGCGTTTTGCGGTATTCGGTGAAGATCTTCTTAAGCATTGGGTCGAGTTCACGACCGTATACTTTACAAGAACCTTCAACCATTTTGATGCCGCCAAACGGAATGATGGCACGTTTCAGAGGCGCATCAGTCTGCAGGCCCACGATGGTTTCGAGGGACTTGTTGATGTAACCAGCATCATGGGAAGTGATGGTGGAAGCGAGGTCGGTATCGAAGTCAACAGGCGCGTGAGTGCGGTTTTCCTGTTTAACGCCTTCCATAACGTTGTCCCACAGCTTGGTAGTTGCGTCAGTCGCACCTGCCAGGAAGGACTCGTCGCCCTCGTAAGGGGTGTAGTTTTTCTGAATGAAGTCACGTACGTTTACTTCATTCTGCCAGTCGCCTTTGGCAAAACCTTCCCAGGCTGTGGCTAACTTTTCATTAAGCTCGGACATTTAACACCTACCTTCTAATGTGGATTTCTTATTCCCTGCTGATGGACGGCACTTAGTGCTTGTCGCCACCGCGCAGATAAATTACCCAGTATGTCAACCCAACCAACAAACCACCGCCGATGATGTTCCCGATAGTGACCGGAATCAGGTTATCGGTGATGAAGTTCATAATGGTCAGATGAGAGAAATTGTCCGGAGACGACCCGACTGCGGTCCAGAATTCCGGGCTTGCGAAGTTACGTACTACGATACCCATAGGGATCATGAACATGTTTGCGATACTGTGCTCAAAGCCGCTGGCAACAAACATGGCGACCGGCAGTATCATAGCAAACATCTTGTCCATTAAACTGCGACCGGAGTAGCTCATCCAGACCGCCAGACAAACCATCAGGTTCGCAAGAATACCGAGGCACACGGCTTCGATAAACGTGTGGTGCATTTTATGGTCGGCGGTCTGCAGCACGTTCATGCCCCAGGCCCCGTTGTCGGTCATATACATACCTGACAGCCAGATAAGCAGCACAAACAGCAGTGCGCCAACCAGGTTACCGATATAAACGTTTACCCAGTTACGGGCCAGCTGTCCCCACGTGATACGACCGCTCGCCTTAGCGACGACAATCAGTACGGTGGAGGTGAAGAGGTCAGCCCCGCAGATAACGCAAAGAATCAAACCTAAAGAGAAGCATGTCCCGCCAATCAGCTTAGCGATACCAAAGGGGACGCCCGCGGTACCGGTAGTGGCGGTGATGTAGAAAACGAAGGCAATCGAGATGAATACGCCAGCGGTGATCGCTAAATAAAACGTAGTCAGCGGATGTTTTGTTGCTTTATAGACGCCAGCGTCTTCGGCAACTTTTGCCATGGCTGGAGGAAGTAATACTTCAAAAGGGTTGTCAGTTTTCACACTAACTCTCTCTTATTTATTCGGCGACGAGATACTAACAAAGCATTATAGAGTAAAATTTGACATGGATCATATCTCGCCAAGCTTATAGGCCTGTGAAAAGCAGGTGATTAGCCGACTTTTAACGTAAGTTTTTGATTATCCCAATAAAAATAAATTTTAATAATTATACGGTAATTTGAATTTTGCGAGCCACGCTCCTTTTCAAGGTTAATTAAAACGGAGTATTTCAAAATAATCGCAACATAATTTATAGATTAATCTTTAAATATGTCACCATTATTTAACTCGCGGATTACATATGAAATTATTTTCGCCGCAATAAAAACAAGGGGCAATTAAATTGCCCCGTAATATAGCGTAGAGAGGGCGATCGAATCACCCGAAACAGCTGATTGTTAGCTGGCCTGCCAGAAACGCGCCTTGGCACGCTGCAGCTTTTCATAGGCCGCTAACAGCGCCTGATGGGCAGGGAAGGCTTGCAGATCGTCGTCCACGGCCTGCAGACCGTAGAAGGCTGCTTCGCCGGAAAGCGCAGCGCTTGCCGCTTCAACGGTTTCTGCGCCGTACATACGAACGAAGGCGTTCAGATACTGTAGCGGTTCACGTTCCTCTTCCATAGCCAGCAGCAGAAGCGTTTGCAGGCAGCGGTAGTAATTAGCCCGTTCTGCGCTAAAGAGGGAGGCATTGAACTCCATCGTCCACTCGGTCCAGATTAGCGCCTGCTCGGTGTCACCGCCGGCCAGCGCCAGCATCGCCTTCAGTTCGCCGATGCGCAGCGTATACCAGCCGTTATCTTTACCGGTTGCCAGACCCAGCAGCTCGCGCACGCGGGTAAAGTCATCGTGGCCTTCTTCATCCAGCTGAGAAATCAGATTGAGATAGTCCTGCTGCTCCCACTCGCTGCCCGGCAGGGCGAGAATAGTTTCACGCAGGTGATAGCCCATATTGTTGTTGGCTAACAGCAGGTCTTCAGCCGGATAGATATCCGACATGCCCGGCACGATGATACGGCAGGCGTAAACATCCAGATGCTGATAATCCGCGATATAAACTTCCTGGTCTTCCGCATCAAAGATGGCCATCAGCGTGGCAAACTCTTCTTCCGTGGTGCCGGAGAAGCTCCAGTCAGCGAACGGATAATCTGCATCCTGCTTGAACATATCCCAGGAAATCAGGCCGCTTGAGTCGATAAAGTGGGTTTCAAGGTTGGCGTGCTCCGCAACTTCTTCGTCATCGAAGGTCGGCGGGGTAAACACATCCAGATCTTTCAGGCCACGGCCCTGCAGCAGCTCGGTCACCGTACGCTCCAGCGCAACGCCGAAGTCCGGGTGCGCGCCGAAAGAGGCGAAGCAGGTGCCGTTAGCCGGGTTGAACAACACGACGCAAATAACCGGGTATTTACCGCCGAGCGAGCCATCGTAGGCAAAGATCGGGAAGCCTTCCGCTTCAAGCGTGGCGATAGACTCGACAACGCCTGGGTAGCGAGCAAGCACTTCCTGCGGGATTTCCGGCAGGCTGATGCTTTCGGCGATAATTTTGTTCTTGATGTGACGCTCAAACACCTCTGACAGGCCCTGAACGCGCGCCTCGTTGGCGGTGTTACCAGCGGACATGCCGTTGGAGACGTACAAATTGCCGATAATATTCATAGGAATATAGACAGTTTGCTGATCCGACTGACGAGTGAACGGCAGGGCGCAGATACCACGCTCTTCGTTGCCCGACTGAAGGTCAATCAGCATACCAGCGGTCAGTTCGTTTTCAGGATCGTAAAACGCGCGCAGGCGATCGTCGAGAATTCCTGCCGGCAGCTGCTCATCTTCCGGGATCGCAAACCATTTTTCGTTCGGGTAGTGCACGAATGGACCGTTAGCGATGGTTTTACCCAGCCAGAAGTCTGCGAAGAAATAGTTAGTGGACAGACGCTCGAAGTATTCGCCAAGCGCGGAAGCCAGAGCGGCTTTTTTAGTCGCACCCTTGCCGTTGGTAAAGCACAGCGCGCTGTCTTTATCACGAATATGCACGGACCAGACGTTGGGCACCGGATTCAGCCAGGAGGCCTCTTCAATATTAAAGCCGAGGTCGGCAAGCTGCTTCTGGAAGCGAGCGATGGAATCTTCCAGTGCGGCATCTTTGCCAGGAATAAAGGTTTGGGTCATCAGGGGTTCACTTTTGTCGTACGCAAAGCGCGCAATGATACGGGTTTTAGCGGGCTGAGGCTATCCCAGGCCGCTTGCAGGCGAAGCTAGCATAACAGGCTATGCTTATGGTCAGTAACTGACTGTAATGGCGAAGAAAATGAAGACATTTGATTTACAGCGTATGGCGTTTGATGAAATGCCCCCGGACTTCTTATGGGAAGTCGCCGTGCGCAGCGTTTATACCTTTATTCTTGTATTCCTGTTTTTAAAAATCACGGGCCGCCGCGGCGTGCGGCAGATGTCGCTTTTTGAAGTGCTGATTATCCTGACGCTGGGCTCGGCGGCGGGCGACGTAGCGTTTTATCATGATGTGCCGATGCTGCCGGTCTTTGTGGTCTTTATCACGCTAGCCTGCCTCTATCGTCTGGTTATGTGGCTGATGAGCCACAGTGAAAGACTTGAACATCTCTTTGAAGGTAAGCCTGCCGTTATCATCGAAGAGGGGGAGCTTGCCTGGGAAAAAATGGAATCCCAGAATATGACGGAGTTTGAATTCTTTATGGAGCTGCGTCTGCACGGCGTGGAACATCTGGGCCAGGTGCGTCTGGCGATACTGGAAACTAACGGGCAGATAAGCGTCTATTTCTTCCCCGACCATCTCGTCAGACCCGGCTTGTCCATCCTTCCAGAACCCTGCAATGAACGGTTTAAACAGGTTCCAGAAGATGGCGATTACGCCTGTATCCGCTGTAGTGAAGTGGTGACATTTAATGCCGGAGAAGATTTACCGTGCCCGCGCTGTGAACATCAGCAGTGGGTAAAAGCCTCTACCGCTAAGCGTGTGACCTGACGGGGAAAATAGGGCTTTTTGTAGCCGGGATGGTGAATTGTTTTGTGTGATGTGGCGCACATTACCCCCGGCTGTCTGATTAACCGTTGCAGCCTCTGCGAGTGAATGATAAAACCGATGACGTAATAAAAACTTATTGCTAAAAGGTTGGTGAGGGGAAATGGCTCAGGTATACAATTTTAGTTCTGGCCCGGCAATGCTGCCGGTCGAAGTGCTTCGTCGTGCACAGCACGACCTCTGTGACTGGAATGGTTTAGGCACCTCCGTTATGGAGATTAGCCACCGCAGTAAAGAGTTCATTCAGGTCGCGGAAGAGGCCGAACAGGATTTTCGCGATCTGCTGCAAATCCCCTCGAACTATAAAGTATTGTTCTGCCACGGCGGCGGACGCGGCCAGTTTTCAGCCTTACCGTTAAACCTGCTGGGCGACAAAACAACGGCCGACTATATTGACGTCGGCTACTGGGCCCACAGCGCAATTAACGAAGCGCAAAAATACTGCTCGCCGGTCGTATTCGATGCCAAAACCACCGTTGATGGCCTGCGCGCTATCAAGCCGATGAGCGAATGGCAGGTTTCCGACAACAGCGCCTATCTGCACTACTGCCCGAATGAAACCATTGACGGCATAGCCATCCACGAAACGCCTGACTTTGGCGATACCGTGGTCACCGCCGACTTCTCCTCCACTATTCTGTCTCAGCCTCTGGATATCAGCCGTTTTGGCGTCATCTATTCCGGCGCGCAGAAAAATATCGGGCCTGCTGGCCTGACTATCGTTATCGTCCGCGAAGATCTGCTGGGTAAAGCCCATCAGGCCTGTCCTTCTATTATTGATTACACCGTGCTTAATGAAAACGACTCGATGTTCAATACGCCACCGACCTTCGCCTGGTATCTCTCCGGCCTGGTGTTCAAGTGGCTGAAAGAGCAGGGCGGCGTGAGCGCGATGGACAACATCAACCAGGCGAAGTCGGACCTGCTGTATGGCGTTATCGATAAGAGCGACTTCTACCGAAACGATGTGGCTCCCGCTAACCGTTCACGCATGAACGTGCCGTTCCAGCTGGCGGACAGCGCGCTGGATAAACTCTTCCTGGAAGAGTCGTTCGCAGCAGGCTTGCATGCTCTGAAAGGCCACCGGGTTGTTGGCGGCATGCGTGCGTCAATCTATAACGCAATGCCGCTGGAAGGCGTGCAGGCGCTGACTGATTTTATGGTTAACTTCGAACGTCGCCACGGTTAAGCCGGGCGCGTTGTATTTCTCCCCGCGGGCGATGCTCGCGGGGTTTATTTTGTTTGATTTGAGAGTACATTCCCCATGCTGGAATCCCTGACGTTACAACCCATCGCGCTGGTTGACGGCACCATCAATCTTCCTGGTTCAAAAAGCGTCTCTAACCGGGCTCTGCTGCTGGCAGCCCTTGCCCGTGGCACGACGGAACTGACTAACCTGCTTGATAGCGATGATGTTCGTCATATGCTTAACGCGCTTAGCGCGCTGGGCGTCAGCTATACGCTTTCTGCCGATCGCACCCGCTGTGAAGTTACCGGCATGGGTGGCGCTTTACAGGCGCCGGGCGAACTGGAACTGTTCCTGGGCAATGCCGGAACGGCGATGCGCCCGCTGGCGGCGGCGCTGTGCCTCGGCAGCAATAACATCGTCCTGACGGGCGAGCCGCGGATGAAAGAGCGCCCGATTGGTCATCTTGTGGATGCCCTGCGCCAGGGCGGCGCGCAGATTGACTATCTTGAGCAGGAAAATTATCCGCCGCTGCGCCTGCGCGGTGGTTTTGCTGGTGGGCAAGTTTCCGTTGACGGTAGCGTTTCAAGCCAGTTCCTCACCGCGCTGCTGATGACCGCGCCGCTGGCGGCTGCTGACACCGAAATCACCATTAAAGGTGAGCTGGTATCAAAACCTTATATCGACATCACGCTGCACCTGATGAAAACCTTCGGTGTGGAAGTCGAAAACCGTGATTACCGCAGCTTTGTAATTCGCGGCGGCCAGCATTACCAGTCGCCTGGTGCGTATCTGGTCGAGGGCGATGCTTCCTCTGCCTCCTACTTCCTGGCAGCTGGCGCCATCAAAGGCGGCACCGTAAAAGTGACCGGTATTGGGCGTAACAGCGTGCAGGGTGATATTCGCTTTGCGGACGTGCTGGAAAAAATGGGCGCGAAGGTAACCTGGGGTGAAGACTTCATCGCCTGCGAGCGGGGTGAGCTGAACGCCATCGATATGGACATGAACCATATCCCTGACGCGGCCATGACTATCGCGACGGCGGCGCTGTTCGCCAAAGGCACCACGACGCTGCGCAACATTTACAACTGGCGCGTCAAAGAGACCGACCGTCTGGCAGCGATGGCTACCGAGCTGCGTAAGGTTGGCGCAGAGGTGGAAGAGGGTGAAGACTACATCACCGTCACGCCTCCGGCGCAGCTGAAGTTCGCCGACATTGCCACCTATGACGATCATCGTATGGCTATGTGTTTCTCTCTGGTGGCGCTGTCTGATACTCCGGTAACCATCCTCGATCCGAAGTGCACCGCGAAAACCTTCCCGGACTATTTTGACCGGCTCGCCAGCATCAGCACTCCGGCGTAACGCTCCAGGACCGCATCATTCGATGCGGTTTTTTTATCCCTCTACGTTTCCTTACAACGTTGTTGCGCAAATCTTCTACACTCAGCGTGGATCCCGTGGATATTTCGCAGGAAAGATAACAGTCCTGGCAGGGCTGACGTATAATGCGCGGCGTTTACGACTAAGCCCGCATTTCTGCGAGAAGGAGAAATAGATGACGGCACCCGCTCCAGTAATAACCATTGATGGCCCTAGCGGTGCAGGTAAAGGCACGCTGTGTAAGGCTATGGCGGAAGCGCTGCAATGGCATCTGCTTGACTCCGGCGCAATTTATCGTGTGCTTGCTCTGGCCGCGTTACATCATCAGGTTGATGTCGCTTCCGAGGAGGCGCTGGTCCCCCTGGCCGCCCACCTTGACGTGCGCTTTGTTGCCAGCAACGGCGAACTTGAAGTGATACTTGAAGGCGAAGATGTCAGCGGTGAAATTCGTACTCAGGAAGTGGCGAATGCTGCCTCTCAGGTTGCGGCATTCCCTCGCGTTCGTGAAGCGCTGCTGCGCCGCCAGCGGGCTTTCCGCGAAGCGCCGGGCCTGATCGCTGACGGACGAGACATGGGCACCGTGGTTTTCCCGGATGCACCAGTAAAAATTTTCCTCGATGCTTCCTCCGAGGAACGCGCGCACAGACGTATGCTACAGTTGCAGGAAAAGGGCTTTAGTGTTAACTTTGAGCGACTTTTGGCCGAAATAAAAGAACGCGACGATCGCGATCGTAACCGGTCCGTAGCGCCGTTGGTGCCCGCAGCAGATGCCTTAGTGCTGGATTCAACCAGCATGTCGATTGACGAAGTCATCGAACGCGCACTGGCCTACGCACGAGAAGTGCTGGCCGCGTAAGCGGCTATTAAAGAAGAATTTTGTCAATATTGTCATGACATTGCCATGGCGATATCCCTACAGATCGGGTAAAATTTGCCCCCTGTAATCTAACCCTGTCGGCAAGGAGCCAATGGCGGGGTATGTCAAACAACCCCATTCGGCGGGACGCTAAATGGACGTTAAACTAAAGAACCTTGAAGATTAACAACATGACTGAATCTTTCGCTCAACTCTTTGAAGAATCCCTGTTAACAATCGAAACCCGTCCGGGTTCCATCGTTCGTGGCGTTGTAGTTGCTATCGACAAAGACGTAGTACTGGTTGACGCCGGTCTGAAATCTGAGTCTGCGATCCCTGCTGAGCAATTCAAAAACGCTGCTGGCGAACTGGAAATCCAGGTAGGCGACGAAGTTGATGTTGCTCTGGACGCAGTTGAAGATGGCTTCGGCGAAACTCTGCTGTCCCGTGAGAAAGCTAAGCGTCACGAAGCCTGGATCACGCTGGAAAAAGCTTACGAAGAAGCTGAAACTGTGGTCGGTGTTATCAACGGTAAAGTTAAAGGTGGCTTCACTGTTGAGCTGAACGGTATTCGCGCGTTCCTGCCAGGTTCCCTGGTTGACGTTCGTCCGGTTCGCGACACTCTGCACCTCGAAGGCAAAGAGCTTGAGTTCAAAGTAATCAAGCTTGACCAGAAACGTAACAACGTTGTTGTTTCTCGCCGTGCTGTTATTGAATCTGAAAACAGCGCAGAACGCGATCAGCTGCTGGAAAACCTGCAGGAAGGCATGGAAGTTAAAGGTATCGTTAAGAACCTTACTGACTACGGTGCATTCGTTGATCTGGGCGGCGTTGATGGCCTGCTGCACATCACTGACATGGCATGGAAACGCGTTAAGCATCCAAGCGAAATCGTGAACGTTGGCGACGAAATCACTGTTAAAGTGCTGAAGTTCGACCGCGAGCGTACTCGTGTTTCTCTGGGCCTGAAGCAGCTGGGCGAAGATCCATGGGTAGCTATCGCTAAGCGTTACCCAGAAGGTACTCGTCTGACTGGCCGCGTGACCAACCTGACCGACTACGGCTGCTTCGTTGAAATCGAAGAAGGCGTTGAAGGCCTGGTGCACGTTTCAGAAATGGACTGGACCAACAAAAACATCCACCCATCCAAAGTTGTTAACGTTGGTGACGTAGTGGAAGTTATGGTTCTGGATATCGACGAAGAACGTCGTCGTATCTCCCTGGGCCTGAAGCAGTGCAAAAACAACCCATGGCAGCAGTTTGCTGAGACCCACAACAAGGGCGACCGCGTTGAAGGTAAAATCAAGTCTATCACTGACTTCGGTATCTTCATCGGCCTGGACGGCGGCATCGACGGCCTGGTTCACCTGTCTGACATCTCCTGGAACGTTGCAGGCGAAGAAGCAGTACGTGAATACAAGAAAGGCGACGAAATCGCAGCTGTGGTTCTGCAGGTTGACGCAGAGCGCGAACGTATCTCCCTGGGCGTTAAACAGCTCGCAGAAGATCCGTTCAACAACTACGTTGCGCTGAACAAGAAAGGTACTATCGTTACTGGTAAAGTAACGGCAGTTGACGCGAAAGGTGCTACAGTTGAATTAGCAGATGGCGTAGAAGGCTACCTGCGTGCTTCTGAAGCGTCCCGTGACCGCGTTGAAGATGCAACTCTGGTTCTGAACGTAGGCGACGACGTTGAAGCTAAATTCACCGGCGTTGACCGTAAAAACCGTGTTGTAAGCCTGTCTGTTCGTGCGAAAGACGAAGCTGACGAGAAAGATGCAATTGCGACTGTTAACAACAAACAGGAAGAAGGCAACTTCTCTAACGCAATGGCTGAAGCATTCAAAGCAGCTAAAGGCGAGTAATCGTCCGAGCGCTAAATCAGGGCGGCTACGGCCGCCCTTGTTCGATTGATAGCTGTAAGCTAATTTTCCTGAAAGGAAACCGGAGGAATCATGACCAAGTCAGAATTGATCGAAAGACTTGCTACCCAGCAATCTCATATTCCCGCTAAAGCCGTGGAAGATGCAGTTAAAGAGATGTTGGAACATATGGCCTCTACTCTTGCCCTTGGCGAGCGTATTGAAATCCGGGGTTTCGGCAGTTTCTCCTTACACTATCGCGCGCCACGCACCGGACGTAACCCGAAAACTGGCGATAAAGTGGATCTGGAAGGTAAATACGTTCCGCACTTTAAACCAGGTAAAGAGCTACGTGACCGCGCCAATATTTATGGCAACTGAGTCTCTGGACTGAGCTGTTAAAAACGGTACCTTCGGGTGCCGTTTTTTTATGTCCGCAATTCGGGTTATTCGGCACGGCTCGCAAATCTCTTTGTGACGAATGTTCCCCCCTCATTTTTCTCTGAAAGCCCTGCGCAAATTCCACTTTCACCATTCGACTCTGCATATCAGTCGCTCCAGACTCCCGTTAACAGGGAGGTGAGGGAGATAAATCTGTCCGGTATATGCATAAGCATTATCGCGGGAATCGTGCCGTTGCTATGGCTACCGGCTATTCCCGGGATTAACGCTATAGCTGTGCTGCTGGCTGTAGCTTTGTGTCTGCTCGTTCCGAGGCATCCGGCGTGTCGTTACCCCGGTATTTTTGCCCTGTCATTATGCTGGGGACTGCTTGCCGGGCGAGAAAGCCTCGAGCCCTATGAAAAGCTGATCCAGAAGCCGGTTGCCGCGCAGGTCGTCATTACGCGCACGGACGGCGCTCAAAACCATGAGCTGCAAGTAATCCGCGTTGATAATCATCTTCTTTTCCCACCGGTGGGCGTGGCATTAAAAGGCGTGTACCTTCCGGCATCGGTTTGCCCGGGCCAGAAGTGGCTGATGAAACTTCGGCTGCGCCCGGTTCATGGCCAGCTCAACGAAGGAGGATTTGATAGCCAGCGCTACGCTCTGGCGCAGCATCTACCCCTGCGTGGCCGAATGACAGAAGCAACAAGGCTTAGCGAAACCTGCTCGCTCCGGGCGCAATGGATGAGGCGCGTTACGGCGGCAACACAGCAGCTGGAGTGGCAAGGGATTATTCTGGCGCTCGCGTTTGGTGAGCGGGCTGGAATCAGTGCAGAAGTAAAAGATCTCCTGCGGCAGACCGGGACGGCGCACCTGATGGCGATTTCTGGCCTGCACATATCGCTGGCTGCAGGAGCAGGGTGGCTGCTGGCCCGCGGTGCCCAGTTTAGCTTCCCTGCCTGGCGTATTGGTTTCCGTTTACCGTTACTGGCAAGCATGGTGACCGCCGGGGTCTATGCCTGGCTTGCAGGAGGTAACCCTCCGACCATGAGGGTGCTGACGGGGCTGGCAATCTGGCTGCTTCTGCGCCTGAACGGACGGCAGTGGACAGCATGGGAGGTCTGGTTGTGCTGCTTCTGCGGGATCTTGCTCGTTGACCCGCTAGCGGTGCTGTCAGACAGTTTCTGGCTGTCGGTGCTGGCGGTTGGCTGCCTGATTTTCTGGTATCAGTGGATGCCGCTGCCGCCGCGCATGGCGGGCAGGAAGTGGTACTTCCGTTATCCCGCAGGCGTCCTCCATCTGCAAACTGGCATCACGCTGTTACTGATGCCCGTGCAGCTGTTCATGTTTCATGGCGTCAGCGTCAATGCGCTGCTGGCAAATTTAATCGCCGTTCCTTATGTTTCGCTGCTGGTTGTGCCTCTTCTGCTGGCAGGTCTGGTATTGACGGGCACTCCCTGGATTGATGAAGCGCTGTGGAGAAGCGTAGAGACTTTGCTGGCGTGGCTATTTTCCATTCTGGCGCGATTACCGGGTCAATGGCTGGAGCTGGATTCCCGTTTTCTGATACTGAGCCTTGCGGGGTGGTTAGCCATTGTCGTTTATCGCCTGGCAATCCTAAAAACGTCACCGCTGTCGCTCGTGGTTCTTGGAGGTTATCTGGCTGTACTGACCTCGGGCGTCCTTAGCAAAAAAGATCGCACCTCGTGGGAAGTTACTATGCCCGACGTCGGCCACGGGCTTGCTTTAGCGGTCGTGCGCCACGGAAAAGTGATGCTCTACGATACCGGAGGTGCCTGGCCCGGAGGAGACAGCGCGCAGCAGGTAATTATTCCCTGGCTGCGCTGGAAAAACTTGTCGCCCGAGGGCGTGATACTCAGTCACGAGCATCTTGATCATCGGGGTGGGCTTAACAGTCTGCTAAAGACGTGGCCAAAGCTGGAAGTTCGAAGTTCGCTCGGGTGGGCTAATCACCGCCCCTGTTTTCGCGGGCAGCGCTGGCGCTGGCAGGGTCTGAACTTTACCGTGCACTGGCCGCCGCCCGGAAACGGAAATAAGGGGAATAACGGCTCCTGTGTGGTGATGGTCAGCGACGGGCGCTTTCGCATGTTATTCACGGGCGATGTGGAAGCTCCGGCAGAATTGGCTATGCTCAAGGAGCGGTGGCAGGCTTTAGAGGCTGATATTATTCAGGTTCCTCATCACGGGAGCCGGACATCATCAGGCGGTCCGCTGCTGCGGGCGGTATCGGGTCAGGCTGCGCTGGCCTCCGCTTCTCGTTATAACGCCTGGCGTTTACCGTCAGTAAAAGTTATCGCAAGGTACCAAAAGCAGGGCTACCGATGGTACGACACCGCCCATTCCGGGCAGATCACTATTCGTATAAACAGTGATAAATGGCAAATCAATGGCTTCAGAGAGCAATTATTGCCCCGTTGGTACCATCAGTGGTTTGGCGTAACCCGAGATAGTAGGTAGAATATGCGGCTATTTCATCACAAGCTGGTTCGACTTAATGCAGAACGATAAAGATCTCTCCACATTGCAGACCTTCCGCCGTTTGTGGCCGATGATTTCGCCTTTTAAAGCAGGTCTGATCGTGGCTGGGATTGCGTTAATCCTCAACGCAGCCAGCGATACCTTTATGCTATCGCTGCTCAAACCGCTGCTGGATGAGGGGTTTGGGAAAGCGGACAAGTCCGTATTGTTATGGATGCCGCTGGTGGTTATTGGGCTTATGGTCATGCGTGGCATTACCAGCTACATCTCAAGCTACTGTATTTCATGGGTTTCTGGTCAGGTGGTTATGAATATGCGTCGTCGCCTGTTCAGCCATATGATGGGCATGCCCGTCGCGTTCTTTGACCAACAGTCAACGGGCACGCTGCTGTCCCGCATCACCTATGATTCAGAGCAGGTTGCTTCCTCCTCCTCCAGCGCGCTCATCACCGTTGTCCGCGAAGGCGCCTCCATCATCGGCCTGTTTGCGCTGATGTTCTGGTACAGCTGGCAGCTGTCGCTGATTCTGATTGTGCTGGCGCCGGTCGTCTCCTTTGCGATTCGTTTCGTCTCCAAACGCTTCCGTAACATCAGCAAAAACATGCAGAACACCATGGGGCAGGTGACAACCAGCGCCGAGCAGATGCTGAAAGGGCATAAAGAAGTTCTGATTTTTGGTGGTCAGGAAGTTGAAACCGAACGTTTCAATAAGGTCAGTAACCGCATGCGTCACCAGGGCATGAAACTGGTGTCCGCATCGTCTATTTCTGACCCTATCATTCAGCTGATTGCCTCCCTGGCGCTGGCCTTTGTGCTGTATGCCGCAAGCTTCCCGAGCGTAATGGAAACGCTGACCGCCGGTACCATCACCGTCGTCTTCTCCTCCATGATCGCCCTGATGCGTCCGCTGAAATCACTGACCAACGTCAACGCGCAGTTCCAGCGCGGTATGGCGGCATGCCAGACGCTGTTCTCTATTCTGGATTCAGAGCAGGAGAAAGACGAAGGCACGCGTACCATTGAGCGTGCGAAAGGCGATGTAGCGTTCCGCGACGTGACCTTTACTTATCCAGGCCGTGAGATCCCGGCGCTGCATAATATCAACCTCGAGATCCCTGCCGGTAAAATGGTGGCACTGGTTGGTCGTTCCGGTTCCGGTAAATCTACTATCGCCAGCCTGATCACTCGCTTCTACGATATTCAGCAGGGCAGCATTCAGATTGATGGCGTCGACATTCGCGAGTATACGCTTTCGTCCCTGCGTAATCAGGTGGCGCTGGTTTCTCAGAATGTGCACCTGTTTAACGACACCATTGCCAACAACATCGCTTACGCCCGCACCGAGCAGTACAGCCGTGAAGATATCGAAAAAGCGGCACGTATGGCTTTTGCGATGGACTTTATCGAGAAGATGGATAACGGTCTGGATACGGTGATAGGCGAGAACGGCGTGCTGCTTTCAGGCGGCCAGCGTCAGCGTATCGCGATTGCCCGTGCGCTGCTGCGCGACAGCCCGATTCTGATTCTGGATGAAGCGACCTCTGCGCTGGATACGGAATCAGAGCGCGCCATTCAGGCGGCGTTAGATGAGCTGCAGAAGAACCGTACTTCGCTGGTTATTGCCCACCGCCTGTCAACCATTGAACAGGCCGACGAAATCGTCGTAGTGGAAGATGGTCGTATCGTCGAGCGTGGTCCTCACGCGGAGCTGATTGCCCATCGCGGCGTGTACGCCCAGCTGCACAAAATGCAGTTCGGCGAATGATCGAACGCATCTGGTCGGGAAAATCTCCCCTCTATCTGCTGCTATTACCGCTCGCCTGGCTATATGGCCTGGTGAGCGGTGCCATTCGCCTTAGCTATAAACTAGGATTACGGAAGGTGTGGCGCTCGCCGGTGCCCGTTGTGGTAGTGGGCAACCTTACCGCAGGCGGCAACGGCAAAACGCCCGTCGTTATCTGGCTCGTGGAGCAGCTGCAGGCCCGTGGTGTTCGGGTGGGCGTTGTCTCTCGTGGATACGGCGGCAAAGCAGAGAGTTATCCGCTGCTGCTTACTCAGCAGAGCACAACGGATCAGGCCGGTGACGAACCCGTTCTGATTTATCAGCGGACCGGCGCGCCGGTCGCCGTTGCGCCCGACCGCAGCGCAGCGGTTAAAGCGCTGATCCAGCATGCCCACCCGCAGATAATTATCACTGATGACGGCCTTCAGCATTACGCTTTAGCCCGCGATAAAGAGATTGTCGTTGTGGATGGCGTTCGTCGGTTTGGCAACGGCTGGTGGCTACCCGCAGGCCCGATGCGTGAAAGAGCCGGACGTTTGCAGTCCGTTGATGCCGTTATCGTCAATGGTGGGGAAGCTCGCGGCGGTGAGATAGCCATGCATTTGCAACCCGGCGAGGCGGTTAACCTCGAAACGGGTGAGCGCCGGGCCGTGCAGAGCTTTAATAACGTTGTGGCTATGGCGGGCATCGGCCATCCGCCTCGTTTCTTTGCTACCCTGCGGCACTGTGGTTTAGAGCCTGTCCGCACCGTAAGCCTGGCGGATCATCAGGCGCTGAACGAAGCCGACGTCGCGAAGCTGGTTCAGAATGGGCAAACGCTGCTGATGACCGAAAAGGACGCGGTGAAATGCCGGGCTTTTGCAGCCGGACACCAAAACTGGTGGTACCTGCCGGTTGATGCCCATCTGTCGGAACCCCAGGCAGAACAGCTGCTGCAATCGGTGAGCGCGCTGATTAAGTAAGTTTCAGCGCGGTCATGAACAGCTATGTTGATGACAGGAAGACGCTATGTCCGTACCGTACCTGACCTTACGCTCCGCCCGCAATCTTCATCTGGCAGCCCAGGGGCTGCTGCTGAAACCCCATCGCCGCGCCCGCCCGACCGATATCCTCCCGGCCATCTCCGGTATGTCCCTGCTGCAAATCGATACCATCAATATTGTCGCCCGCAGCCCTTATCTCGTCCTCTTTAGCCGTCTTGGGCACTATGCTCCGGCATGGCTCGATGAGGCATTAATGCGCGGTGAGCTTATAGAATACTGGGCGCATGAGGCCTGCTTCCTCCCAAAAGAAGATTTCGCGCTGGTGCGCCACAGAATGCTCAACCCCGAAAAAATGGGCTGGAAATACCGCGCTGAATGGATGCGGGAGAACGCCGAAGAAATAGAAAAGCTGCTTGCCTATATTCAGGACAACGGGCCCGTACGTTCAGTGGATTTTGAACATCCGCGTAAAGGCGCTGGCGGCTGGTGGGAGTGGAAGCCGCACAAAAAACATCTTGAAGGCCTGTTTACTTCGGGAAAGGTGATGGTCAGAGAGCGGCGTAACTTTCAGCGCGTGTACGACCTTACTTCCCGCGTGATGCCCGACTGGGATGACGAATTGCATTTGGTTCAGCAGCAGGACGCCGAGCGGCTGATGCTGGAAAAAAGCGCCCGCAGCCTTGGTATCTTCCGCCCGGAATGGCTGGCCGATTACTACCGGCTGAAAAATATCCCGATTAAGTCGCTCGTTGCCGGGTGGGTCGAACAAGGCAAAGCCCTTCCGGTTCAGGTTGAAAAGCTGGGCGAGATGTATGTTGACCATTCACTGTCCGGGCTGCTGCCCCGCGCAGAACAAAACAAGCTTAAAGCGACCCGCAGCGCCGTGCTGTCGCCTTTCGATCCCGTCGTCTGGGATCGCCGACGTGCAGAAGCGTTATTCGATTTCTCCTATCGGCTGGAATGCTATACCCCGGCGGAAAAGCGCAGGTACGGCTATTTCGTGCTGCCCCTGCTGCATCAGGGTGCGCTGGTGGGCCGAATGGACGCAAAAATGCATCGTAAAGAGGCAACGCTTGAGGTGATCGGTCTGTATCTTGAGGAAGGCGTTAAACCGCACCTCAACACAATTGCTGGTCTGCACGATGCCCTGAGCGAGTTTGCCTGCTGGCAAAGTGCCGAACGAATTACGCTCGGGAACATCCCGGCCCCGCTTGCTGCCGTATGGGGCAGCGGCTGGGAAATTACCCCGAAAAATTCATCAGATATGCTATCCTGACGCCACTGATGGCGCCCATTCTGGAGTAACTATGGATCACCGTTTACTTGAAATCATTGCCTGCCCGGTTTGCAACGGCAAGCTCTATTATAATCAGGAAAAGCAGGAGCTTATCTGTAAGCCTGATGGCCTGGCCTTCCCGTTCCGCGACGGTATTCCGGTGCTGCTGGAAACCGAGGCGCGTACCCTGACCCTCGACGAGACTAATCCATGAGTTTTGTGGCTATTATTCCCGCCCGCTATGCGTCCACACGCCTGCCGGGCAAGCCGTTGAAAGACATTAACGGCAAACCGATGGTGGTACACGTGCTTGAACGCGCCCGTGAGTCCGGCGCGGAACGTATTATCGTTGCCACGGATAACGAAGAGGTCGCCCGCGCAGTCGAGGCTGCGGGTGGTGAAGTCTGCATGACAAGGGCAGATCATCAGTCCGGTACCGAGCGCCTGGCCGAAGTTATCGAAAAATGTGCCTTCAGCGACGACACCATTATCGTCAACGTGCAGGGCGATGAGCCGATGATCCCGCCGGTCATTATTCGCCAGGTTGCGCAAAACGTGGCCAGCAGCCAGGCCGGCATGGCAACGCTTGCGGTGCCAATCGACTCTGCTGAAGAAGCCTTTAACCCGAATGCCGTCAAAGTGGTGATGGACGCGCAGGGTTACGCGCTCTACTTCTCCCGTGCGACCATCCCATGGGATCGCGACCGTTTCGCCAAGTCCCGCGAAAAGATTGGCGACACCTTCCTGCGGCACATTGGTATCTATGGCTACCGCGCGGGCTTTATTCGTCGCTATATCAGCTGGGAGCCAAGCCAGCTCGAGCAAATCGAAATGCTCGAGCAGCTTCGCGTGCTGTGGAACGGCGAAAAAATTCACGTGGCCGTCGCCAAAGAGATCCCGAGCATTGGCGTTGATACCCCGGAAGATCTGGAGCGCGTGCGCGTCGCAATGCGCTAGTTCCGCCTTCAGCTGCAAACAAACCGGCCACCGCGCCGGTTTTTTTTTATCTGTCGACATATTGATCTCAGAGGATGACATCTCGCAAAAGCGCGCTCAGAATGAAAAGTACCAGTGTTCATAGGGGTAACGGGTTATGGAGTTGCTGCGTAGGGAGTTAAGTCATCTGCTCGGTGAAAAGCTAAGCCGCATTGAGTGTATCAGCGAACGAACGGATACCGCGGTCTGGTCGCTGTATGACAGCGACGGGCACGCCATGCCTTTGCTGGCCAAGAGCTTTACTACGCCGGGAGTGGCCTCGCAGCAGGCCTGGAAAATGTCGATGCTCGCCCGCTCGGGCACCCTTCGTCTGCCGGTGGTGTATGGCATCGTCACCCATGATGACCATCCGGGCCCGGATGTGATCCTGATGGAGCGCCTGCGGGGCGTCTCCGTTGAGGCACCGGCCAGAACACCAGAGCGCTGGGAGCAGCTGAAGGACCAGATTGTGGAAGGCCTGCTTGCATGGCATCGAGTGGACAGCAGAGGCTGTGTCGGCTGCGTGGACAGCACCCAGGAAAATATCTGGCCCTCCTGGTACCGTCAGCGCGTTGAAGTGCTGTGGACTACCCTCAATCAGTTCAAAAATACCGGTCTGACGATGCAGGACCGGCGCATTCTGTTCCGTTCCCGGGAGTGTCTGCCCCGTATGTTCGACGGATTTAACGACAACTGCGTGCTGGTGCACGGTAATTTCACCCTGCGAAGCATGCTTAAGGACGGGCGCAGCGATCAGCTTCTGGCGATGGTTAACCCCGGCGTGGTGCTGTGGGCACCCCGTGAATACGAAATATTCCGTTTGTATGAGGAAGGGCAGGCGGAAAGCCTCTTCTGGCACTATTTGCAGCGCGCGCCGGTGGCGGAATCTTTCCTGTGGCGGCGCTGGCTGTACGTCCTGTGGGACGCGGTAGATCAGCTGATACAGACGGGCCGCGTAAACCGACCCGCCTTTGACGCCGCTTCTAAGGGATTACTGCCCTGGATCGCCTGACGAGCCCTTAAGCCACTGCCAGATGCGGCCCATGGTCTCATAGGCCACGCGATCGCTGTGCATCAGCCATAAAGGCGAGGGCGTGATTTTTTCCCAGGGATTCAGCGGGGAGTCTATCGCCGTCTGGTTAGCCGGTGCAGGTAAGGGGTTGAGTCCCGCATGCCGGAAGAAAATCACCGCCCGCGGCAAATGTGAGGCGGAGGTCACCAGCAGGAAAGGCTGTTTGCCAATCTCCTTAGCCACAGCCGCCGCTTCTTCTTCAGTATCCTTTGGCGTATCGAGCGTGATTATCGCCGAACGAGGCACGCCGAGGCTTTCCGCAACGCGAGCGCCTGCTTCTGCGGTGCTCACCGGGTTGGTCATCGCCGGAGCGCCTGTAAAGATCATTTTTGCGCCGGGGTTGGCCTGCCAGAGGCGAACGCCCTCGGTTACGCGCGGCAGGCTGTTGTTGATCAGATTAGAGCTGGGCGCCCATTCCGGGTTCCAGGTATATCCCCCTCCCAGCACCACGATGTAATTCACCCGTTCACCGCCGCGCCAGGTCGGATAAGTATCTTCTATGGGCTTAAGCATGCGGTCGGCAACCGGCTGAAGACTAATTAAGAATAAAACCAGCCAGCCCGCAGTGAGCAGCGCTTTTCCGGTTTTTTGCCAGCGGGTAAACCACAGCAATAAAATCGCCACGCCAATCACCATCAGGAGTAGAGGCAGGGGCAGCAGCAGGCCACCGATATATTTTTTCAGTACGAAAAGCATGAATTCTGGCTCCTTTTTTAACCATCCGGGCGGCAAACGCTGCTGATATTACACCAGCCAGGTTCATTCTCGTGCAAGCTGTGCCAAAATAGCGGTTTTCTCAGACTGACCCCTAAAGGCCGTGGAGTAGTACCCGTGCGTGACCGCAATTTTGATGACATTGCCGAGAAGTTCTCACGCAACATCTATGGTACGACCAAAGGCCTGCTGCGGCAGGCGATCCTCTGGCAGGATCTCGATGCTTTGCTCAGCAACATGCCTGAGAAACTGCGCGTACTGGACGCAGGCGGCGGGGAAGGGCAAACGGCCTGCCGTATGGCCGAGCTGGGTCATAGCGTTACCCACTGCGACGTTTCCGCCGGGATGATCGCCCGCGCCCAGGCTCTTGCCTGCGAAAAAGGTGTGAGCGACAACATGCATTTCGTACATTCCGCAGCCCAGGACATCGGACAACATTTGGAAAGCCCGGTTGATCTGATATTGTTTCACGCGGTGCTGGAATGGGTCGTGGATCCACAAGCCGTGCTTAAGTCTTTGTGGGACTGCCTTGCGCCCGGCGGCGCATTGTCACTGATGTTCTACAATGCTAACGGCCTGTTGATGCGCAATATGTTCGTGGGCAACTTCGAATACGTGATGCAGGGCATGAAAAAGAATAAAAGGAAAACCCTGTCGCCTGACAATCCGCTGCAGCCAGAACAGGTTTATCACTGGCTGGAGCAAATTGGCTGGCAGATTACCGGCAAAACCGGGGTGCGGGTGTTCCATGATTACCTGCGCGACAAGCACAAACAACGCGATGGTTTTGACGATTTGCTTGAACTTGAAACGCGATATTGCCGCCAGGAGCCGTTTATCAGCCTCGGTCGCTATATCCACGTGACGGCACTCAAGCCGCTTGAGCCAAGGAAAAATTATGAGTGATGTTTCCCAGACAGTGCCTGAACTGGTTGCCTGGGCCAGGAAAAATGATTTCGCCATCTCGCTGCCGACGGAACGCCTGACGTTTCTGCTGGCGGTTGCCACGCTTAACGGCGAAAGGCTTGACGGCGAGCTGAGTGAAGGGGAGCTGGTGGATGCGTTCCGCCATGTGAGCGACGGTTTCGAGCAGACCACCGAGACCATTAACGTTCGCGCCAACAACGCCATTAACGACATGGTGCGCCAGCGTCTGCTCAACCGCTTTACCAGTGAAATCCACGAAGGGAATTCAATCTACCGCCTCACGCCGCTGGGGATCGGTATCACCGACTACTACATTCGTCAGCGTGAGTTCTCTACGCTGCGTCTCTCTATGCAGCTTTCAATCGTCGCCGGTGAACTCAAGCGCGCCGCCGATGCCGCCGATGAAAACGGTGATGAGTTCCACTGGCACCGTAACGTGTTTGCGCCGCTGAAATACTCCGTGGCGGAGATCTTCGACAGTATCGATCTCACCCAGCGCATCATGGATGAGCAGCAGCAGCAGGTAAAAGACGATATCGCCCAGCTGCTGAATAAAGACTGGCGCGCGGCTATCTCCAGCTGTGAGCTGCTGCTTTCTGAAACGTCCGGAACCCTGCGTGAACTCCAGGATACGCTGGAGGCGGCAGGGGACAAACTGCAGGCGAACTTACTGCGCATTCAGGACTCTACTATGGGGCGCGACGACCTGCACTTTGTCGATCGCCTGGTCTTCGACCTGCAAAGCAAGCTCGACCGTATCACCAGCTGGGGCCAGCAGGCCATCGACCTGTGGATCGGCTACGACCGGCACGTGCACAAGTTTATTCGTACCGCTATCGACATGGATAAAAACCGCGTCTTCGCCCAGCGTCTGCGCGTTTCGGTGCAAAACTACTTCGATGCTCCGTGGGCGCTCACCTACTCCAGCGCGGATCGTCTGCTGGATATGCGTGACGAAGAGATGACGCTGCGCGACGAAGAGGTGACCGGCGAACTGCCAACCGATCTGGAATTCGAAGAGTTCAACGAGATCCGCGAACAGCTGGCGGCCATGATTGAAGCGGCGCTTCAGGTTTACAAAACCAGACAGGTGCCGCTGGATTTAGGCGTAGTGATGCGTGACTATCTCACCCAATACCCGCGCGCGCGCCATTTTGATGTGGCACGAATCGTGGTCGACCAGGCGGTACGCCTCGGTGTGGCTGAAGCAGACTTTACCGGCCTGCCGCCGCAGTGGCAGGCAATTAACGATTACGGAGCCAAGGTACAGGCGCATGTCATCAACAAATATTGAAAAAGTGATGCCGGTTAAACTGGCACAGGCGTTGGCAAATCCGTTATTCCCGGCCCTCGACAGCCAGCTGCGTGCCGGACGGCACGTCGGCCTCGACGAGCTGGATAATCATGCCTTTTTAATGGACTTCCAGGACTATCTGGAAGAGTTCTACGCCCGCTACAACGTGGAGCTTATCCGCGCGCCGGAAGGTTTCTTCTATTTGCGCCCGCGTTCCACAACGCTTATTCCGCGCTCGGTGTTGTCGGAGCTGGACATGATGGTCGGCAAAATTCTTTGCTACCTCTATCTCAGCCCGGAACGCCTGGCCAACGAAGGGATTTTTACCCAGCAGGAGCTGTACGACGAGCTGCTGACCCTGGCCGACGAAAGCAAGCTGCTGAAGCTGGTGAACAACCGCTCAACCGGCTCCGATCTCGATCGCCAGAAGCTACAGGAGAAGGTCCGCGCGTCGCTTACGCGTCTGCGCCGCCTCGGCATGATCTGGTTTATGGGCCATGACAGCAGCAAGTTCCGCATTACAGAATCGGTATTCCGCTTTGGTGCTGACGTACGCACCGGCGACGACCCGCGCGAAGCGCAGCTGCGCATGATTCGTGACGGTGAAGCAATGCCTGTTGAAAGCCGCTTACAGCTCAACGACGAAGCCGAAGAGCCACAGACAATCCAGGACAACGCGGAGGATGAACAGGAATGATCGATCGCGGAAAGTTTCGCTCACTAACGCTGATAAACTGGAACGGTTTCTTCGCGCGTACGTTTGATTTAGATGAGCTGGTCACCACGCTTTCGGGCGGTAACGGTGCCGGTAAATCCACGACCATGGCGGCGTTTGTTACCGCGCTAATCCCGGACCTGACGCTGCTTCACTTCCGTAATACCACCGAAGCTGGTGCGACTTCCGGTTCGCGTGATAAAGGCCTGCACGGTAAGCTGAAAGCGGGCGTCTGCTACTCGACGCTGGACGTGATCAACTCCCGTGGTGAGCGCGTTCTGGTTGGCGTCCGTCTGCAGCAGGTTGCCGGGCGCGACCGTAAAGTTGATATCAAACCGTTTGCTATTCAGGGGCTGCCGGAGTCACTGCAACCAACTGAACTGCTG
Source organism: Dryocola clanedunensis (assembly GCF_038405435.1). Taxonomy (GTDB): domain Bacteria; phylum Pseudomonadota; class Gammaproteobacteria; order Enterobacterales; family Enterobacteriaceae; genus Dryocola; species Dryocola clanedunensis_A. Next base: position 344,945 of record NZ_JBBYHZ010000003.1, read on the forward strand.
ACGGAGACCATCAACGAGCGTCAGGCCCGCGTGCTGAGCCTGCCGGAGCTGAAAGATAAAGTGGAGGCCATCGAAGGCGTCCAGTTTAAACAGTTCAACTCCATCACCGATTACCACTCGCTGATGTTCGATTTGGGCATTGTTGCGCGTCGTCTGCGCAGCGCCTCGGACCGCAGCAAGTTCTACCGCCTGATTGAAGCCTCGCTGTACGGCGGGATCTCCAGCGCCATTACCCGCTCCCTGCGCGACTATCTGTTGCCGGAGAACAGCGGCGTACGTAAGGCCTTCCAGGATATGGAAGCCGCGCTGCGTGAAAACCGCATGACGCTGGAAGCCATTCGCGTCACCCAGTCCGATCGCGATCTCTTTAAGCATCTGATCTCCGAAGCCACAAACTACGTGGCTGCGGACTATATGCGCCACGCCAACGAACGCCGTATCCATCTGGATAAAGCGCTCGAATACCGTCGTGATCTGCTGGTCAGCCGTCAGCAGCTAAGCGCTGAACAGTATAAGCACGTAGATATGGCGCGCGAGCTGGGCGAACACAGCGGTGCGGAAGGGGATCTGGAAACGGATTACCAGGCCGCCAGCGACCACCTGAACCTGGTGCAGACCGCTATCCGCCAGCAGGAAAAAATTGAACGCTACGAGACCGACCTCGAAGAGCTGCAGATGCGCCTCGAAGAGCAGAACGAAATCGTCGCGGAAGCCCACGACCAGCAGGAAGAGAACGAAGCCCGCGCCGAAGCCGCCGAGCTGGAAGTGGATGAGCTGAAAAGCCAGCTTGCGGACTACCAGCAGGCGCTGGACGTGCAGCAGACCCGTGCGATTCAGTATCAGCAGGCGTTGCAGGCGCTGGAACGTGCCCGTGCCGTTTGTCATCTGCCCGATCTTACCGCCGACAGCGCCGACGAGTGGCTGGACACCTTCCAGGCAAAAGAACAGGAAGCAACTGAAAAACTGCTGACCCTGGAACAAAAAATGAGCGTGGCACAAACGGCACACAGCCAGTTTGAGCATGCTTATCAGCTTGTTACCGCAATCAGTGGTCCGGTCAGCCGCAGCGACGCCTGGGCTGCCGCGCGCGATTTGCTTCGCGACAGCAACAGCCAGCGCCATCTGACCGAACAGGTTCAGCCGCTGCGCATGCGTCTGAACGAGCTTGAACAGCGCCTGCGTGAACAGCAGGAGGCCGAGCGTCTGCTGGCTGATTTCTGCAAGCGCCAGGGCAAGCAGTTCGACCCTGAAGATCTCGAAGCTTTCCATGAAGAGCTGGAAGAGCGCATCGCTACGCTGCAGCAGAGCGTCTCTGACGCCAGCGAAGAGCGCGTTTCTCTGCGCCAGGAGCAGGAGCAGATTCAGGCGCGCATCAAACGTCTGAGCCTGCGGGCCCCTATCTGGCTTGCCGCTCAGACCAGCCTTAACCAGCTGTGCGAGCAGAGCAACGAAGAGTTTGAAAGCAGCCAGCACGTTACCGAATACATGCAGCAGCTGCTTGAGCGCGAGCGCGACGTAACCGTTGAACGCGATGAAGTCGGTGCCCGCAAACGCGCTATCGATGAAGAGATAGAACGCCTCAGCCAGCCGGGCGGTGCAGAAGATCCGCGTCTGAATGCCCTGGCCGAGCGCTTTGGCGGCGTCCTGCTGTCGGAAATTTATGACGATATCAGCCTGGACGATGCGCCTTACTTCTCTGCGCTTTACGGCCCGTCCCGCCACGCCATCGTGGTACCGGATTTGTCGCTGGTTCGAGAGCAGCTCGAAAGCCTCGAAGATTGCCCGGAAGACCTGTATCTGATCGAAGGGGACCCGTCGTCCTTCGATGACAGCGTCTTTACCGTCGAAGAGATGGACGCCGCGGTGCTGGTGAAAACCGCCGAGCGCCAGTGGCGCTATTCCCGCCTGCCGGAGCTGCCTCTGTTTGGCCGCGCAGCGCGTGAAAATCGTCTTGAGAAGCTTCATGCCGAACGTGAAACGCTGGCAGAACGCTTCGCCACGCTGTCGTTTGACGTGCAGAAATCCCAGCGTTTACACCAGTCGTTCAGCCGCTTTATCGGGCAGCATCTGGGCGTGGCATTTGACGAAGATCCGGAAGAGGAAATCCGTCAGCTTAATACTCGCCGCGGCGAAATTGAGCGCGCCATCAGCAGCCATGAGAACGACAACCAGCAGCAGCGTCAGCAGTTCGACCAGGCAAAAGAGGGCGTAGCCCAGCTTAACCGCCTGCTGCCGCGTATCAGCCTGCTGAGCGATGAAACCCTGGCAGACCGCTGCGATGAAATTCGCGAACGCCTGATGGAGGCCGAAGAAGCTGCACGCTTTATCCATCAGCACGGCAATCAGCTGGCCAAGCTGGAAGCGGTTGCCTCCGTTCTGCAAAGTGACCCCGAGCAGTTTGAACAGTTAAAAGAAGATTACCAGTACGCCCAGCAGATCCAGCGCGATGCACGTCAGCAGGCATTTGCCTTAACGGAAGTGGTGCAGCGTCGCGCCCACTTCGGCTATTCGGATTCTGCAGCCATGCTGGACGGCAACAGCGATCTGAACGAAAAGCTGCGCGCCCGCCTGGCGCAGGCAGAAACGGAGCGTACCCGTTCTCGCGAAGCGCTGCGTAGCCACGCCCAGCAGCTCAGCCAGTTCAGCCAGCTGATGGCGTCGCTGAAAAGCTCCTTCGATACCAAGAAAGAGCTGCTTAATGACCTGCATAAAGAGCTACAGGATATCGGCGTGCGGGCGGATATCGGCGCGGAAGAACGTGCTCGCGCACGTCGTGACGAACTGCATACCGCACTGAGCAACAACCGTTCCCGCCGCAACCAGCTTGAAAAAGCGCTGACCTACTGTGAAGCGGAAATGGACAACCTGACCCGCAAACTCAAACGTCAGGAACGTGACTACGTTGAGATGCGTGAACAGGTCGTCACGGCGAAGGCTGGCTGGTGCGCGGTGATGCGGATGGTGAAAGACAACGGCGTTGAGCGTCGTCTGCACCGCCGCGAGCTTGCCTACCAGTCCGGCGACGAATTACGCTCTATGTCGGATAAGGCGCTGGGTGCGCTGCGTCTGGCCGTGGCGGACAACGAACATCTGCGCGACGTACTGCGCATGTCCGAAGATCCAAAACGCCCCGAGCGTAAAATCCAGTTCTTTGTGGCGGTTTACCAGCATCTGCGCGAGCGTATCCGTCAGGATATCATCCGCACCGACGACCCGGTCGAAGCCATCGAGCAGATGGAAATCGAGCTGGGCCGCCTGACCGAAGAGCTGACCTCCCGCGAGCAGAAGTTGGCTATCAGCACGAAGAGCGTGGCGAACATTATTCGCAAAACCATCCAGCGCGAGCAGAACCGTATCCGCATGCTGAACCAGGGGCTGCAAAGCGTCTCCTTCGGCCAGGTGAACAGCGTACGTCTGAACGTGAACGTGCGGGAAACCCACGCCACGCTGCTTAACGTGCTGTCCGAGCAGCATGAGGCGCATCAGGATCTGTTTAACAGCAACCGTCTGAGCTTCTCTGAAGCGCTGGCTAAGCTTTACCAGCGTCTGAACCCGCAGATCGACATGGGCCAGCGCACGCCGCAGACCATCGGTGAAGAGCTGCTGGACTACCGCAACTATCTTGAGATGGAAGTGGAGGTCAACCGTGGTACGGACGGCTGGCTGCGTGCGGAAAGTGGCGCGCTGTCAACGGGTGAAGCGATCGGTACCGGCATGTCGATTCTGGTGATGGTTGTGCAGAGCTGGGAAGAGGAGTCGCGGCGCCTGCGCGGTAAAGACATCTCTCCTTGCCGCCTGCTGTTCCTTGATGAAGCGGCTCGTCTGGATGCCAAGTCAATCGCCACGCTCTTTGAGCTGTGCGAGCGCCTTGAAATGCAGTTGATTATTGCCGCACCGGAGAACATTAGCCCGGAAAAAGGGACTACCTACAAGCTGGTTCGTAAAGTGTTTAACAACCATGAGCATGTTCATGTTGTTGGCCTGCGAGGTTTTGCGCCTCCGCTACCTGAGCCGGTGGCGGGAGAAGCGGAAGCTTCATAACGAGCACTCAGTAGTAAATTTGTTTAAGCGGACTGCGGTCCGCTTTTTTGTTCCCCGCAATATCTTAATCTTTAATTTTCTTTACATTTATGCGGGCAATTGAGTTTTACTGTTTATATACTGAGAAGAGAACCAGGCGAAACGCCGGTGACGATAAATCAGTAAAACAGGGGGCAAGGGATGTTGCTTAATAAATTGCACGGTTTCAGAGCGTCGGCCATTGGCTATTGCCTGGCGCTCAGTATGGCTCCGCTGTTTACAGGGCAGGCGCAGGCGGAAGAACCCGCCGTTGTGCCATCAGACAGCTCCGCTGTCACAGCAGAGCAGCCAACCGCGCTTGACGAGCCGTTAGCGCAGTCGACCGCGACCGCGACGATGGCAGGCACCATGCCGCTTAATTCCGCCTCAATGTCAGCGGCGCAAAGCCGTTCACAGCTGATCGCTCAGCTACCTTCCGGCTATACGCCCGTTTATCTCAACGCACTTTCCGCGTTCTATGCCGCTCGCGACATGAAGCCGATGTGGGAGAACCGCGACGCCGTGCATGCTTTTCAGCAGCAGCTGGCTGAGCTCGCTATCGCGGGTATTCAGCCACAGTTCACGACGTGGGTTGAGCTGCTCACCGACCCGTCTGTGACCGGTATGGCTCGCGATGTTGTGCTGTCTGACGCCATGATGGGCTACCTGCAGTTCGTGTCGGGCATTCCGACCGAAGGTAACCGTTGGTTATACAGTGCGACCCCGTACAAGATGCAGACGGCACCGCTGTCCGTCATAAACCAGTGGCAGGTCGCTATCGATCAGGGCACGCTGGTGAGCTTTATTGCTACCCTGGCCCCTCAGCATCCGCAGTATGCCCATATGCACGACTCGCTGGTTCATCTGCTTGGTGATACGCGTCCGTGGCCGCAGCTGAACGGGAAAGAGACCCTGCGTCCGGGGCAGTGGAGCAATGACGTTCCCGCTCTGCGTGAAATCCTCGCCCGTAGCGGCATGATGCAGGCCGAGCCCGCTATTCCACTGCCGGGCGACGACAGCACCAATACCCAGACATCTGCTGCGGTAAGCCCTTCCGCCATTGCGGTTGAAGGTGATGGTAATGCGCAGGGTGTACCTGCCGTCTCTGCCGGACCGAAAAAGAAATCAGCTACTGCCGTGCGCAGCGCCTACAGCCGTGAACTGGTAGAGGGCGTGAAGCGCTTCCAGAAATGGCAGGGATTAGGCGCGGATGGAGCTATCGGCCAGCTCACCCGCGACTGGCTCAACGTGACGCCGCAGCAGCGTGCGTCTCTGGTTGCTCTCAATATTCAGCGTCTGCGCCTGCTGCCGAATAAGCTTGATACCGGCATCATGGTAAACATTCCTAACTACTCGCTTGTCTACTACCTGAACGGCAGCGAAGTGCTGGCTTCCCGTGTGATTGTCGGGCGTCCGGATCGTAAAACGCCGATGATGAGCAGCGCGTTAAACAACGTGGTGGTCAACCCACCATGGAACGTGCCGAATACGCTTGCCCGCAATGACATTCTGCCGAAGGTTCGCCAGGACCCAGGCTATCTCGACCGCCACGGTTACAGCGTGCTGCGCGGCTGGAGCAATAACGCGGAGGCCATTGACCCGTACCGCGTTGACTGGCAGACCATCACACCGGGCAATCTGCCGTTCCGCTTCCAGCAGAAGCCGGGCGCCCATAACTCGTTAGGGCTTTATAAGTTCAATATGCCGAGTTCCGACGCCATCTACCTGCACGATACGCCGAACCATACGCTGTTCCAGAAAGATGCCCGCGCGCTTAGCTCCGGCTGTGTCCGCGTCAATAAGGCATCGGAACTGGCTAACATGCTGCTGCAGGATGCGGGCTGGAATGACGCAAGGATTTCCAGCCAGCTGAAAGAGGGAAATACGCGCTACGTGAACATTCGTCAGAAGATCCCGGTCAACCTCTACTATTTAACCGCTTTTGTGGGTGAAGACGGTCGTACACAGTATCGAACAGATATTTACAATTACGATCTCACCGCGCGATCTGGTGCACAAATCCTCACAAAAGCCGGTCAGCTCATCAGGTAAATGCAGTAATACTAATGAATTAGTTGTCGGAAGAGTGGTAATACTCAGTCGGGCCCTCTGCAGGGCCCGGTTTTCCTGGGTTTTGCTGTGCCTTGACTCCCCGTTCTTTGGCAGTTAAGGTGCGTGGCAGTGCGCCCAAAGTGCATATTATTCGACCGTTATTGACCTGTAGACCTGGATATCATGGACAAATTTGACGCTAATCGCCGCAAGCTGCTGGCGTTAGGCAGCGTAGCCCTCGGCGCCGCGCTGTTACCAACGCAGGCGTTTGCAACCCTCTCGACACCGCGCCCGCGCATTTTAACACTCAACAATCTCCATACCGGTGAGTCGCTAAAAGCCGAGTTCTTCGATGGCAGAGGCTATATTCAGGATGAATTAGCTCGACTTAATCACTTCTTCCGCGACTATCGCGCGAATAAAATTAAGTCCATCGATCCCAAATTATTCGACCAGCTCTATCGCCTGCAGGGCCTGCTGGGCACCAATAAGCCCGTTCAGCTTGTCTCCGGCTACCGCTCCTTAGATACCAACAATGAGCTGCGCGCCCACAGCCGCGGTGTGGCAAAAAAAAGCTATCACACCAAAGGCCAGGCCATGGATTTCCATATTGAAGGGATTTCGTTAAGCAATGTACGCAAAGCAGCATTATCTATGCGCGCAGGTGGTGTAGGATACTACCCGCGAAGCAACTTTGTGCATATTGATACCGGGCCGCTAAGGCACTGGTAAAACTACGGAATCCGGCGGTAGTAGCCGGTAATGGAGCAGCATGAATTATCACATTATTCCGGTCACCGCTTTTGCTCAGAACTGTTCTTTGCTGTGGTGTGAAGAAACCCTTCAGGCGGCGCTGGTGGATCCGGGCGGCCAGGCAGACAAAATTAAGCAGGAAGTTGCGGATAAAGGTGTGACCGTCAGCCAGATCCTGCTAACCCACGGACATCTGGATCATGTGGGCGCTGCGGCCGAACTGGCTGAGCATTATGGCGTGCCGATTGTCGGGCCGGAAAAAACCGACGAATTCTGGCTGCAGGGATTGCCCGCACAGAGCCGGATGTTTGGCCTGGACGAATGCCTGCCGCTGACGCCGGACCGCTGGCTGAACGAAGGGAATACCGTATCGGTTGGTAATATTACTCTTCAGGTATTGCATTGCCCTGGCCACACGCCGGGCCACATCGTCTTCTTTGATGATAAAGCGAGCCTGCTGATTTCAGGTGATGTGATTTTCAAAGGTGGAGTAGGGCGTAGCGACTTCCCGCAGGGGGATCATGCGGCGCTGATCGACTCGATCAAACGCAAGCTCCTGCCGCTGGGGGATGACGTAACCTTTATCCCCGGCCACGGCCCGCTTTCAACGCTCGGCTATGAGCGCCTGCATAACCCTTTTTTGCAGGATGAATTACCGGTCTGGTAAAACAAAAAGAAGTACGGTGGATAAGCGCAGGCGCCATCCACCGTTGACTATCGATGTGCCGGATGACGCTACGCTTATCCGACCTACGAGGAAATATGAGAGCCGCAAAAGCGGCTCTTTTTTATGCCCTGCTTACAGTACGGCAACGATGGCTTCGCACAGCGGCGCCATGTTGTCCGGGGTCATCCCCGCCACGTTAACGCGACCGGAAGCCACGGCGTAAACGCCAAACTCTTCACGCAGACGCAGCACCTGCTCTTTCGTCAGACCGCTGAACGAGAACATGCCGTTCTGGTTGATGATAAAGCTGAAGTCGCGGTTCGCGCCTTTCTCCTGCAGGGTATTCACAAACAGCTGGCGCATGCGGTGAATACGCTGACGCATATCGGTCAGCTCTTGTTCCCAGATGGCGCGCAGCGCGTCATTACTCAGGATTGTTGCTACTACAGAAGCACCGTGCGCCGGTGGGTTAGAGTAGTTTGCGCGAATAACAGACTTCATCTGGCTGAACGCACGGTCTACGGTGTCCGCATCAGCGGCAACCAGAGTACAGGCGCCGACGCGCTCGTTGTAGAGGCCGAAGTTCTTGGAGTAGGAGCTGGCGACAATCAGTTCTTGATGCGTTGCCGCGAAAACGCGCAGGCCTTCAGCATCTTCTTCCAGACCACGGGCAAAGCCCTGGTAGGCGAAGTCAAACAGCGGCAGCCAGCCTTTTTCCTGTGACATATTAGCGAGCGTCTGCCACTGCTCAAGCGTAGGATCGATACCGGTTGGGTTATGGCAGCAGCCATGGAACAGCACCACGTCACCTGCCTGCGCAGCTTGCAGACTGTTCACCAGTCCGTCAAAGTCCAGCGAGTGATTTTCTGCATCATAGTAAGCGTATTCGACAACTTCCAGACCGGCGGAATTAAACACGCTTTTGTGGTTTGGCCAGCTTGGGTTGCTTACCCAGACGCGTTTTGCTGAGGTGTTCTTCGCAAGGAAATCAGCCGCCACGCGCAGTGCGCCAGTGCCGCCGGGGGTTTGCGCCGTGCGGGCACGCTTAGCTTCGCTGATTGCATTACCTTTGCCAAACAGCAGTTCCTGGGTGCAGCGGCCAAACTCCGGGATACCGTCAATACCAAGGTAGTTTTTGGTATTTTCATTTTCCAGCAGATAGGCTTCGGCTTTTTTAACGCTGGTCAACACCGGCGTTTTGCCGGTTTCATCCTTATAAACCCCAATGCCGAGGTTAATTTTGGTTGGGCGGTCGTCGGCACGAAACAGGTCGGCCAAACCAAGAATTGGATCGGCTGGGGCAGCGGTAATGTTCTCAAACATGACGAGGTTCCATTGTGATTTCGAAGGGACAAACGTACTCAGGTTAACTGCTGTTTTCACAATTGCCAACCGTTTGCTACAAAAAGAAACTACCCACTTCACAACTTGGTTCTTTTCACTTAGCAGGCATAAAAAAACAGGGCCTAAGCCCTGTTTTTCTTATATTCAGCAAACAAGTTGTCGAATAATTAGAACTGGTAAACGATACCCACTGCGGTGGTGTCATCAGAACCCACGCCCAGTTTGTTGTCGCCATCGATCTGGTTGATGATGTAATCAGCATAGACCGACATGTTCTTGTTGAAGTAGTAAGTCGCGCCAACTTCAACGTAGTTGATGAAGTCTTCGCTGCCTACGCCTTCAACATCTTTCGCTTTAGATTTGTAATAAGCGATAGATGGACGCAGACCGAAATCGAACTGGTACTGCGCAACCATGGAGAAATCTTGAGTTTTGTTAGCATAGCCGCCGTCGATAACGGTAGCGTTACGGGTTTCGCCGTACAGGGCTGCCAGGTAGATGTTGTTAGCATCATATTTCAGGCCGGTTGCCCACTGCTCAGCTTTATCACCGGTACCACGAGCCAGAGCCTGCTGTGCGTTGGTACGGTCTGCTGCGCCGTAACCACCAACGATGCCGAAGCCTTCGAAGTCATAGCTTAAAGAAGTCGCCCAGCCGTCGCCGTTTGAACGAGTTGGGATACCAGCACGCTCGTTTTTACCCAGGTACTGAACGCCGAAGTTCAGGCCGTCAACCAGACCGAAGAAGTCGGTGTTACGGTAAGTCGCCAGACCGCCGGTACGGCCAGAGAAGAAGTTGTCGCTGCCGCTGGTGTCGCCACCGAATTCTGGCAGCATATCGGTTACGCCGATTGCATCGTATACCAGACCGTAGTTACGACCGTAGTCGAATGAGCCAGCGTCACCAAACTTCAGACCAGCAAATGCCAGACGAGTTTTGTTACCAGCCTGCGCGTCGGCGCCTTCAGAGTTGTTACCCTGGAAGTTGTATTCCCACTGACCGTAACCAGTCAGCTGATCGTTGATCTGAGTTTCGCCTTTAAAACCAAGACGAGCGTAAGTTTTGTCGCCGTTACCCGCGTATGCGTTATCGCCGTTATCTTTGGAGAAATAGTGCAGACCTACTGCTTTCCCGTATAAATCAACTTTGTTGCCGTCTTTGTTATAGATTTCTGCAGCGTTTGCTGCACCGGCTACCAGCAGAGCAGGGATAACCACTGCCAGAATGTTGCGCTTCATCATTATTTATTACCCTCATTGGTTTTTTTGTGACACCTGCCACTGCCGTCAATAATTCTTTACGGAACCATTGATGAGAGTTTGGTGTCTTTCTGTATCTGTCAGGCATCTTTCCATTCATGAAACCGTTTCGCTAGCCTGAAAGTGCTACAAATATCGTAACTGAGTTACAAAAAGAAAATATGTGTAACTAAATGTTTATTTTACGGAACTTTGTGAACTAACTCATATTTCCGCTTCGTTTGCTGAGTTAAATCGCTTTCCTTTGCATATATATATGAATTACTTATGTTTAATTTGCATAATCCAGAAAAAGAACGCTATTTCACATTTTTTTAGCATTTCTGAGCATGAATTTTGGATGTCCAGACATCTGTGCATCTTTTGCACAATTATGCTAAGCAAGTGGTTTCGGCGAAAATCATCACCTTTGTTACGGTTATTTTGTGAGCGAGTGTGTCATAGACACAGTTGGTAACGTTGAAGATCGCGGAGGGGGTTGAAATTGACATTTGTTTAACTTCTGTTGAAGAAAAACAAGTTTCGGGCGGCGGTTAAAAAAAAAGGCCAGCAAAGCTGGCCTTAGAAATAGAAGAAAAAAATCAGAACTGGGCGTTACGCGGCGTGCGTGGGAATGGAATAACATCGCGAACGTTTTGTACGCCGGTGACATAGGCAATCAGGCGTTCGAAACCAAGCCCGAAACCGGAGTGTGGCACGGTGCCGTAACGACGCAGATCGCGGTACCACCAGTAGTCTTCTTTATTCAGACCCATCTCAGCCATGCGGGCGTCAAGCACGTCCAGACGCTCTTCACGCTGGGAACCACCGATGATTTCACCGATGCCCGGCGCAAGCACGTCCATGGCCGCAACGGTTTTACCGTCTTCATTAAGGCGCATATAGAACGCCTTGATATCTTTTGGATAGTTTTTCACGACCACCGGAGCCTTAAAGTGCTGCTCTGCCAGGTAGCGCTCATGCTCGGAGGAGAGATCTACGCCCCAGTAAACCGGGTTTTCGAACTTCTGGCCGCACTTCTCAAGGATGGCAACTGCGTCGGTGTAATCCACCTGCGCGAAGTCGGCGCTGATGAAGCGTTGCAGACGATCGACGGCATCTTTATCCACGCGCTCGGCGAAGAATTCCATGTCGTCCATGCGCTCGTCCAGCACCGCCTTGAAGACATACTTCAGCATGGCTTCAGCCAGGCCGGCCACATCGTCAAGATTTGCGAACGCCACTTCCGGCTCCAGCATCCAGAACTCGGCCAGATGGCGGCTGGTGTTGGAGTTTTCAGCACGGAAGGTTGGGCCGAAGGTGTAAACCTTAGAAAGCGCACAGGCGTAAGTTTCGCCGTTCAGCTGACCGGACACGGTCAGGAAGGCTTCTTTGCCGAAGAAGTCTTTATCGAAATCAACTTTGCCCGCATCGGTACGCGGCAGGTTTTCCATATCGAGCGTGGAAACGCGGAACATCTCACCGGCGCCTTCGGTATCAGAAGCGGTGATCAGCGGGGTGGAAACCCAGAAATAACCGTTTTCGTGGAAGAAGCGGTGCAGCGCCTGCGCAAGAGTATGACGAACGCGGGCAACAGCGCCAATCATGTTGGTGCGCGGGCGCAGGTGGGCTACTTCACGCAGGTATTCAATGCTGTGGCGTTTGGCCGCCATTGGGTAGGTGTCCGGATCGTCAACCCAGCCGGTCACTTCAACCTGAGTAGCCTGAATTTCAAAGCTCTGGCCCTGACCAAGAGATTCAACTACTTTACCGGTGACCACTACGGAACAGCCGGTCGTCAGGCGCAGAACGTCTTCATTGTAATTAGGCAGAGAATTATTGATGACGGCCTGTACAGGAGAGAAGCAGGAACCGTCGTAGACGGCGAGGAAGGAAATACCAGCTTTTGAATCTCTTCGGGTACGCACCCACCCGCGCACGGTGACTTCACTGTCAACGGCAACGCGGCCCTGGAGTACGTCGGCTACAGGCACAACGCTCATAGTTTTCTCTCTATTAAATGGTCAATGACAAAAATAAGTTACCCACAATTGGGGGATATCTATGTTACCTGTCACGCGCCATCAGACAAGCAGAAATCGCACTGCGCATGAAGAAATAAAGGAAAGCGGGGCAACTCACGGGCCGTAATGATATGGCCCATGAGTATTATTTGAATCAGCTGGCTTTTTTGACCAGCGGTAAATCGAAGGCTTTGCGCAGGGCGCGGACGAAGGCTTTATCGTGACAGATGGTTTTTCCCGGGCTGTCAGACAGCTTGGCAACGGGTTTGCCATTGCACTCCACCAGCTTGATAACAATATTCAGCGGTTTGACCTGCGGGATATCGCAGGTCAGGCGCGTGCCAATGCCGAAGCTCAGATTCACGCGGGCGGCGAAATGCTTATAAAGTTCGACCGCTTTCGTTAAGTCCAGATTATCTGAGAAGACCAGCACTTTACTCATCGGGTCAATGCCCAGCTTTTCATAGTGGGCGATGGCTTTTTCACCCCACTCAACCGGATCCCCGGAATCGTGGCGCAGGCCCTGGTAGCGGGTGGCGAAGGCCAGGTCAAAGTCGCGCAGGAAAGCATCCATCGTGATGCAGTCGGTTAGGGCGATGCCTAATCGATCGGGATATTCTTCCAGCCAGGCCTCAAGCGCCGCGCGCTGGCTGTTTGCCAGAACCGGGCTGATCTGCTGGTGGGCCTGGAACCATTCATGCGCCTGGGTACCCATCGGGGTCAGGTTCAGGCGGCGAGCCAGATCGTAGTTGCTGGTGCCGATAAACCATGGCTCCTGCTGCAGCCGACCTGCAATCGCCTCCTGCACTTCTCGCGAGAAGCGGCGACGCGTGCCGAAATCCATCAGGCGGAATGCAGACATATCGATGTCCGCTGTCAGCTCGTTGAACTGTGCCAGTTTGTTTTCAAGATGATCGAGGGCCATCTGCGTCGTGACAACAGGAGAGCGATGCTGATGCACCACTTCGCTGATGACGGCCAGCAGGGGCACTTCCCACATGATGACCTCACGCCAGGGTCCGCTCAGACGAATGTCGAGATGACCACCGTTATTGGTGATGACAACCTGGGAAGGGTCATAGCGGAAATCACGTAGCCAGGCGAGGTAGTCTGCTTTAAAGAAGGGCAGCCCCTCAAGCCAGGTAAACTCCTCGTCGCTGAGCGCGAGGTGTTGCATGTGGTCAACCTGTTGACGGATAGCGTCTGCATAGATACCCAGCAGATCGTCACCGCGGCAGCGAAACTCGGCCGCCACGCTCACGTCATGATATCGGTGAAACACCGCCTGCTGCATATGAAGCTTGTAGGCGTCAGTATCCAGAAGCGTTTGCAAAATCGGGGAAGCGTATCGTGTCATGGCGCGTTGCAGCATCCTCTCACAGGAGCGTTTCCATCATGGGGTAAATGCAGATAAAGACGCAGGAGTATACCCTGATTATCTGTTTATTAAAGCCAGATCACAACACAAGGCTCGTTTCGGGTCGAGGGCATTTCGTGCCGCATGTTATAAAGTTGTAGCATAAAAGCTCATAACCCCTTGAAATAAAAAAGCACATATCACGCAATCAAACCTTTTGAGGCTTTGATGAAGCCCATAAAGAGAGCCGTATGTTTATGCGGCAATTACACCTTAGCCCGTATCCGGAGGGTACCTTATAGCCCTTCGGGTCCGTCCAGTAGGGCTTGTTAATGGACATGGGATAAAGGAAAAGGGAATCCGGGTTAGTTTTTAGCCGTTACTCCGTAAGGGCAGTTTTGCAATAAACAGTGCGGCCTTTTACTGCACTTCGTGATTAATGGGTCCTGATTGCCGGGACAATCCGTATTTGTTTTAAATGACTCCCAGAGTTGCATTGTGAAAGGGAAAGCGTGGATGAATTCAATTTCGGTTATCCTGTCGTTGACAATAACTCCGAAGGGGCTGGTGGCAACAATATTTCCTTCCCGCAAAAAGTAATCGCCCCGATACCATAAAATGAGCCTGAGATTACTGCTTGATATCTGAGCAAATGAAGTCCCTGTTTTTGGGCATGCAAGAGTATGATTAATCTTCCATTCCATCAAATTAACTTCTCCAAAATAATTAATAATATCAATCCCTTTACCCCATGCCATTGACAGTAACACCTGACATATATGTTTCCATGGTTATTTAAAAATATTTCTATTGCTTACTAAACTTTTGTTTTCTGAAGAAAGCTTACAAACCAGGGGCATTATTTATGCAGCGTTTTCTTGTGCCTTAAATTAAATCTAAACAGAAATTATAATAATTAAAAATTAGCGACAAAGTTGGGTGGTTTACACGCTGATTAAATATTGGGCATCAATAACGATTTATTTCATGAGCGAGAATGGATCATGGGGTTAAATATTGACTGGCGCAGCCGTTAAGATTTACCAGCGGCAATCAAAATCGGTCGCATTCGTTAACCGCTACTTTTTTGCGCTGGTTAAAACCTGGGCTGGCTGCCCATCGCGAAGATTATTGTGAAGTAAATGGGCACATCCGGAGCGAGCGTCCTGTTCAACGTTAGTCTTAGGGCTTATTCTAAGGATCTTCCCTGATAACGTATTTGCCACAGACGATGTATAAGGTTTTTTATGACACAACAGCCACAAGCCAAATACCGCCACGACTACCGTGCGCCGGATTACACGATTAGCGACATCGATTTGACCTTTGACCTGGATGCCACAAAAACCCTGGTCACCGCCATCAGCAAAGTCAGCCGCCAGGGCGCTGCGGACGCTGCCTTACGCCTCGACGGCGGCGATCTGACGCTGGTCAGTATTCACGTCAACGGCCAGGCCTGGGAAAATTATCGTCTGGAAGAGAGCACGCTGGTGCTTGAACAGCTGCCAGAGACCTTCACGCTGACTATCGTCAATGAAATCAGCCCGGCGACGAATACCGCGCTGGAAGGGCTGTATCAGTCCGGCGAAGCGCTTTGCACCCAGTGTGAGGCAGAAGGCTTCCGCCATATTACCTGGTATCTGGACCGCCCGGACGTGCTCGCGCGCTTCACTACCAAACTGATTGCAGATAAAACCAAATATCCTTTCCTGCTTTCCAACGGTAACCGCGTTGCCGAAGGCGAGCTGGAAAATGGCCGTCACTGGGTACAGTGGCAGGATCCGTTCCCGAAACCTTGCTACCTGTTCGCGCTGGTAGCCGGCGACTTCGACGTGCTGCGCGACAGCTTCAAAACCCGGTCCGGCCGTGACGTTGCGCTGGAGCTGTTTGTCGACCGTGGCAACCTGGAACGCGCCAGCTGGGCAATGACCTCGCTGAAAGCCTCCATGAAGTGGGACGAAACCCGCTTTGGCCTCGAGTATGACCTCGACATCTATATGATTGTCGCCGTCGACTTCTTCAACATGGGCGCCATGGAGAACAAAGGCCTCAACGTCTTTAACTCCAAATACGTGCTGGCCCGCGCTGAAACCGCAACGGATAAAGACTATCTCGATATCGAACGCGTTATCGGTCACGAATATTTCCACAACTGGACCGGCAACCGCGTAACCTGCCGCGACTGGTTCCAGCTGAGCCTGAAAGAGGGCCTGACCGTGTTCCGCGATCAGGAGTTCAGCTCCGATCTGGGTTCACGCGCGGTTAACCGCATCCAGAACGTCCGCACCATGCGCGCGCTGCAGTTTGCCGAAGACGCAAGCCCGATGGCGCACCCGATTCGTCCGGACAAAGTCATTGAAATGAACAACTTCTACACCCTGACGGTGTATGAGAAAGGTTCAGAAGTGATCCGTATGCTGCACACGCTGCTGGGTGAAGAAAACTTCCAGAAAGGCATGCAGCTGTACTTTGAGCGCCACGACGGCAGCGCTGCGACCTGCGATGATTTCGTACAGGCGATGGAAGATGCTTCCAACGTTGACCTGTCCCACTTCCGCCGCTGGTACAGCCAGGCGGGCACGCCGGTTGTTTCCGTGCGTGACGACTACAATCCGGAAACCGAGCAGTACACCCTGACCATCAGCCAGATGACGCCGCCAACGGCTGAGCAGCAGGAAAAACAGCCGCTGCACATTCCGTTCGACATCGAACTGTATGACAACGAAGGCAAAGTCATTCCGCTACAGAAGGGCGGGCACCCCGTTCACCACGTGCTGAACGTGACGCAGGCTGAACAAACGTTTGTCTTTGATAACGTTTACTTCCAGCCGGTACCTTCGCTGCTGCGTGAATTTTCAGCGCCGGTTAAGCTGGAATATAAATGGAGCGACCAGCAGCTGACGTTCCTGATGCGCCACGCGCGCAATGATTTCTCCCGCTGGGACGCGGCGCAAAGCCTGCTGGCAACCTATATCAAGATCAACGTCAACCGCAGCCAGCAGAAACAGCCGCTGTCGCTGCCGCTGCACGTAGCGGATGCGTTCCGCGCCATTCTGCTTGATGAGAAGATCGATCCGGCGCTGGCGGCAGAAATTCTGACGCTGCCGTCCCAGAACGAAATCGCCGAGCTGTTCCAGAAAATCGACCCAATTGCCATCGCGGAAGTGTACGAAGCCCTGACCCGCACGCTGGCGAGCGAGCTGGCGGACGAGTTCCTGGCGATTTATAACGCCAACAGGCTGGATGCGTATCGCGTTGAGCATGCTGATATTGGCAAACGCGCCCTGCGCAACACCTGCCTGCGCTTCCTGGCCTACGGTGAGACAGAGCTGGCCGAGCAGCTGGTACGCGCCCACTATGAAACGGCTGATAACATGACTGACGCCATCGCGGCGCTTTCCGCAGCGTCGGCCGCCCAGCTACCATGTCGTGAAGAGCTGATGGCGCAGTATGACGAGAAGTGGCACCAGGACGGACTGGTGATGGACAAGTGGTTCGTGCTGCAGGCGACCAGCCCGGCGGCAAATACGCTGGCGAAAGTGCGCGAGCTGCTTAATCACCGTTCATTCAGCCTCGGCAACCCGAACCGCATCCGTTCCCTGATTGGCGCGTTTGCGGCGGGCAACCCGGCGGCGTTCCATGCGGTCGATGGCAGCGGCTATCAGTTTATGGTGGAGATGCTCAGCGAGCTGAACCGCCGTAACCCACAGGTGGCTTCTCGCCTGATCGAACCGCTGATCCGTCTGAACCGTTACGATGCAAAACGTCAGGAGATGATGCGTGCGGCGCTTGAGCAGCTGAAAGGCCTGGATAATTTGTCCGGCGATCTGTTCGAGAAAATCAGCAAGGCGCTGGCGTAATAGCCACTGGAAGGGAGATGACGCTTATCCACCCTACGTTCCGAATTACGTAGGTCGGGTAAGCGTAGCGTCACCCGACAATAAGCTAACCGGTGCGCACCGCGCGCGCCGGTTCTTCTGTTTTTCGCTGCATGACCCGGTCCAGCACCTGCGACTCCAGCTCCGCCAGCCTCACCGATCCCAGACGGCGCGGCCTCGGCAAATCCACCGTTAAATCCAGGCCAATCCTGCCATCCTCAATCAACAGCACCCGGTCGGCCATTGCCACGGCTTCGCTGACGTCGTGCGTTACCAGCAGCACGGTAAAGCCGTGTTCCTGCCACAGCGAAACGATCAGCTCCTGCATCTCAATGCGCGTCAGGGCATCAAGCGCGCCAAGCGGCTCGTCCAGCAGCAGCAGGCCGGGGCGATGGATTAACGCTCGCGCCAGAGCAACCCGCTGCTTTTGACCTCCTGAAAGTGCGGCCGGCCACTCTTCAGCCCGGCTTTCCAGCCCGACAGCTTCAAGCGCGCGAAACGCCGCATCTCGCCAGTTTCCCTTCAGGCCCAGGCCGACGTTATCGATCACTGATTTCCACGGCAGCAGGCGGGCGTCCTGGAACATCATGCGAGTATCGTCCTGGCTTTCACGCAGGGGGGCGTTGCCCGCCAGCAGCGATCCGGCATTCGGGTTTTCAAGCCCCGCCAGCAGCCGCAGCAGCGTGCTTTTGCCGCCGCCGCTGCGTCCGACGACCGCAACAAACTGCCCGGCAGGAATATGCAATGCCAGCTCGTTCAGGATTGTTTTATCGCCGTAGCGTTTGGTCACGCCGTCGAGCAGCAAAGGCGTACCCTGATTAATGCGTGCGGTATTCATATGCTTTCCTCTTTGATCTGGTAGGCCGGATGCCAGCGCAGCCAGACGCGTTCCAGCAGCTGTGCGCTGACGTCAGCCAGTTTGCCGAGCAGGGCGTAAAGAATAATGGCAACCACCACCACGTCGGTTTGCAGGAATTCACGGGCGTTCATCGCCAGGTAGCCAATGCCGGAGTTCGCAGAGATCGTTTCCGCCACTATCAGCGTCAGCCACATCAGGCCGAGGGCGAAGCGCACCCCAACCATGATCGAGGGCAGGGCGCCGGGCAGGATCACCTGGGCGAACAGGCTAAACCCGGAAAGACCGTAGCTGCGGGCCATCTCCAGCAGTCCTTGATCAATATTTCTGATGCCGTGCCAGGTGTTGATGTAAATCGGGAACAGCGTGCCGAGCGCCACGAGGAAGATCTTCGCGCTTTCGTCGATCCCGAACCACAGGATCACCAGCGGGATCAGCGCCAGGTGCGGCACGTTACGCAGCATCTGAATTAACGTATCCAGCAGGCGTTCGCCCCAGCGGGACAGGCCGCTGATGAGGCCCAGGATCAGGCCTAAGGATCCGCCGATGCTGAAGCCGATGGCGGCGCGCCACGAACTTATCGCCAGGTGCTGCCACAGCTCGCCGCTCGAAGACAGGCTCCAGAACGCAATCACCACGCCCTCCGGTGAGGGCAGGATGCGTGTAGACAGCCAGCCGGTCACGGACGCCAGCTGCCAGACAGCCACAATCACCACCGGCAGCGCCCATGGGGCAAGCCGATGCAAGAGTTTACGGGTGCTGTTGGTCATGGGAGCTCCTTAGCTCTGCGCCACTTTGCGGGGAATAAAGTCGTTGGCGACGACTTCACCTTTCTCGCGGTGCTGGCGCGGCTGCGGGATCTCGGGAATAGCGACATCCAGGTGGGGGAAAAGCAGTTCGCCCACGCGATACGCCTCCTCAAGATGCGGATAGCCGGAGAAGATAAAGCTATCGATGCCCAGCGCGGCGTACTCGTTGATACGGGCGGCAACGGTGGGCCCATCGCCTACCAGCGCCGTTCCGGCACCGCCACGAACCAGGCCAACCCCCGCCCACAGATTAGGGCTGATTTCAAGTTTGTCGCGCTTGCCGCCGTGAAGGGCTGCCATACGATGCTGGCCGACCGAGTCGGTACGCGCAAACGCAGCCTGGGCTTTGGCGATGGTGGCATCATCGAGCTGGGAGATCAGGCGGTCTGCGGCCTGCCAGGCTTCTTCATTGGTTTCACGCACAATCACGTGCAGGCGGATCCCGAACCGCACCGTGCGGCCAAGCGCGGCGGCTTTGGCGCGCACCTGCTCGATTTTCTCTTTCACCAGATGCGGCGGCTCGCCCCATGTCAGGTAAAGATCAACCTGTTCTGCCGCCAGATCCTGTGCCACATCCGACGAACCGCCGAAGTAAAGCGGCGGGCGCGGCTGCTGCACCGGCGGGAAGAGCAGCTTCGCTCCTTTGACCTGAATGTGTTTACCTTCGTAATCGACCGTTTCGCCTTCCAGCACGCGACGCCAGACGTGGGTAAACTCCGCCGAGGCCTCGTAACGTTCGGTATGGTCAAGGAACACACCGTCGCCAGCAAGCTCCTCCGGATCGCTTCCCGTGACCAGGTTAAACAGCGCGCGGCCGTTGGAAAGCCTGTCCAGGGTCGCTGCCTGGCGGGCTGCAACCGTAGGGGAAACTACGCTCGGGCGCAGCGCCACAAGGAACTTCAGCCGCTGGGTGACGGGGATCATGGAGGCGGCCACGAGCCAGGCATCTTCACACGAGCGGCCCGTCGGGATCAGCACGCCGGTAAAACCAATTCTGTCCGCCGCCTGGGCTATCTGCTGTAAGTAGCCGTGGTCGGTGGCGCGGGCGGCATCGTTGCTGCCTAAATAGTGCCCGTCGCCGTGGGTAGGTAAGAACCAGAAGAGGTTGAGGCTCATGATTTATCTCCTTTTGCGGTGCCGGTCGGCTGCCAGATGCGGGTGCGAATATCGACTTTTTTCGGCACTAAGTGGTTGTCGTAGAAAAGATCGGCGGTCTTCTGCTGCTTTTCTGCGGTCTCTGCGCTGACCGGCGTGATGTCGGTCGGCGGACGATGGTCAAAATAGGTGGCGATCACCGGCTCCGGCAGGCCCATGGTTCTGGCAAGTAAGGTCACGCTTTCGGCGCGCTGCGTTCGGGTCAGATCGTCGGCGTCGCTGAACGTTTTCAGCACGCCCTGCAGAAACTCTCCGTTCTTTTCGGCGTAAGGACGCGAAGCAAGATAGAACGATCCTGTCTGATTAAGTTCGCTGCCGTCCGTCAGAACCCGCACGCCGCCGTTCAGCAGCGCAGCAGAGTAGTAGGGGTCCCAGATAGCCCAGGCATCAACATTACCCTGCTGGAACGCGGCGCGGGCGTCGGCAGGAGACAGATAAGCAGGCTGGATATCGGTAAATTTAAGCCCGGCTTTCTGCAGGGCGCGCAGGACCAGGTTGTGCGAACTGGAACCTTTCTGGAAGGCAACTTTATGCCCTTTAAGATCGCCAACGGTTTTCAGCGGGCTGTTCTCCGGAACCAGAATCACTTCGGCTTTCGGCTTGGCGGGTTCGGAACCTACGTACACTAAATCCGCCCCGGCGGCCTGGGCAAAGATCGGCGGAATATCCCCGGTGCTGCCCAAATCGACGCTGCCCACGTTCAGGGCCTCCAGCAGCTGCGGTCCCGCCGGAAACTCGATCCACGAAAATTTCGTTTGCGGGTAACGCTGCTCCAGAAACTGATGGCTTTTCGCCAGTACCATGCTGACCGACCCTTTCTGATAGCCGATACGCAGCTGGTCGGGCGCTGACGGCGCGGCGCTGACCGTTCCGCTCAGGCTGAGCAAGCCAGCGAAGGCTAACCAGGGGGCATTTCGTTTGAGCAGGTTAAACATAGGCGGCTCCTTGCTGAATAAAAGGTGAGGCGACAGAGAAGTCCCTGCGGTGCAGGGCCTGCCAGAAGGTTTCCAGCGCCGTATCCAGCCGCTGTTGCAGATTCGGGGTAAAAGCGGGCTTGTGCTGGTAGTCGGCGATCTGGCTGTCGTCGGCAAAGACGCCGTGCAGGATCTCCTGAGCCTTCAGCGCGTTGAGCACGGGTTTCAGAGCGTAATCCACCGCCAGCATATGGGCGACGGTGCCGCCGGTAGCCAGCGGCAGGACTATTTTCTTCTCCAGCGCACGTTCAGGCAGCAGGTCGAGCAGCGTTTTTAACGCTCCGGCAAAGGAAGCCTTATAGACGGGGGTAGCAATGATCAGGCCGTCCGCGCCCTCCAGCTGTTCAACCAGCGTTTTCAGGGCCGGGCTGTCAAAGCGGGCATAGAGAAGATCTTCCGGCGCAAAATTTTGCAGATGCCAGTGGCACACCTCTATATCAAGCGCGCTGAGTTTTTCACGAGCGTATTCCAGCAGCGCGCTGGAGCGGGACGGAAAGCGAGGGCTTCCGGCGAGAGTAATCACACGCATCTTAGCTCCTTATAACCTTTTGTTTGCTTACTGTTAACTTTGATAACAATTGGAAGGATAGTGGCAGAGGCGCGTTATTCATTTAAATGATTAATCTGGTTAACAATTGCTAAAAAACGCATAAGAAGAGGAGGGAAGAGAAAACGATTGCGTGGATTCGGGCTTTTTTGTTGCAGGTCAATTCCATTCACCGCCGTAATCGATAATAATACGGCCCCGGTTTGCACACCGGAATCCAGGAGAGTTCATGTACTACCCCTTCGTTCGTAAAGCCCTATTCACGCTCGACCCAGAGCGCGCTCATGAAGTGACATTTCAGCAATTACGTCGTGTAACAGGTACGCCGCTTGAATGGCTGGTGCGTCAAAACGTGCCGTCTAAGCCGGTAACCTGCATGGGGCTGACTTTCAAGAACCCGCTTGGTTTAGCCGCGGGTCTGGATAAAAACGGGGAGTGCATTGACGCCTTTGGCGCGATGGGCTTTGGTTCCATTGAGATTGGTACCGTTACGCCTCGTCCGCAGCCCGGCAATGACAAGCCGCGCATCTTTCGTCTGGTAGAAGCCGAGGGGCTTATTAACCGCATGGGCTTTAATAACCTGGGCGTTGATAACCTGGTCGAGAACGTTAAAAAGGCCCACTTCGACGGCGTGCTCGGGATCAATATCGGTAAGAATAAAGACACTCCGGTGGAGCAGGGGAAAGATGATTATTTGATCTGCATGGATAAAATTTATCCGTATGCCGGTTATATTGCGATCAATATCTCTTCTCCGAATACTCCGGGATTACGTTCGCTGCAATACGGCGAAGCGTTAGACGATCTTCTTGGCGCGATCAAAATTAAGCAGCAGGCGCTCCAGGAATTGCATCATAAATATGTTCCGATCGCCGTTAAGATCGCTCCGGATCTTTCTGAGGAAGAATTGATCCAGGTAGCCGACAGTCTGGTTCGCCATAATATCGATGGGGTCATTGCGACCAACACAACTTTAGACCGCAGCCTTGTGCTGGGCATGAAGCATTGTGACGAAACGGGAGGCCTGAGCGGTCGTCCGGTGCAGCTTAAAAGTACAGAAATTATTCGACGTCTGTCGCAAGAATTAAATGGTCGTTTACCCATTATTGGCGTCGGCGGTATTGATTCGGTGATTGCCGCGCGTGAAAAAATGGCGGCAGGTGCCTCACTTATTCAGATTTATTCCGGTTTCATATTTAAAGGCCCACCGCTGATTAAAGAAATCCTTAAGCACCTGTAAGGCATTTACGGACAACCAGGGCTTTATTTTCAGCCCTGGTTGTTTTATATTCCGTGGGTGTTGCTTAATTATACATATTAGTCTTTTATTATAGGGCTGTTAATCAGGCGGCGATAAGGATGTTTTAAGTTTGCGGAAAAGACAAAAGGGTAAGTCATTATGCGGATAAAACCGGACGATAACTGGCGTTGGTATTTCGATGAAGAGCACGATCGTATGATGCTCGATTTGGCCAATGGTATGATTTTCCGCTCTCGTTTCCCGCGCAAGATGTTAACCCCGGATGCATTTGAAAATGCAGGCTTTTGCGTTGATGACGCGGCGCTGTTTTTCTCCTTTGATGAGAAATGTCGCGACCTGGATGTCAGCAAAGAGCAGCGCGCCGAACTGGTCTTAAATGCGCTGGTGGCGATTCGCTACCTTAAACCACAGATGCCAAAAAGCTGGCACTTTGTCTCCCATGGAGAGTGCTGGCAGCCGTTACCCGGCGATGCAGCCTGCGTCTGGATGAGCGAAGATATGCAGCAGGTGAATCTGTTGGTCGTGGAAACTGGCGATAACGCCGCGCTGTGTCTGCTGGCCCAGCCAGGTCTACAGCTTGCCGGGCGTACCATGCAGCTTGGCGATGCTATAAAAGTAATGAATGACAGACTAAGACCGCTGCCGTCCGGCAACAGCCTCAGTCTCGATCAGGCCGTTTAAATCTTTTCCAGCTTCACGTCTCCAGCCGGTACGCAGCTACAGCATAGAATAGTGCCGTCTTCCCCGGTGGCCGTTTTCTTCAGCGCCTGAACTTCCCCTTCGACTAAGCGAATCCGACAGCTCCCGCAGATGCCTGCCCGGCAGGAATAGGGAATGCGAATGCCCTGTTTTTCGAGCTGCTCGAGCAAAATCTGCTGGTTATTGCCGCTGAAGCTTTGCCCCTGCCAGCCAATTGTCACCCTGCTTTCCTGCTGCTCGACCGGTTCACTCTCTTCGTCTACCGCGCCTGGCCCATAAACCCTGGCCGGCTTGCTTGCCAGCACTTCCAGCTCATCGCCGACGCGAATAACTCCGCTGCTGCGGGCGATGAGATTCAGGCCGAAATCAACGTCGCCATTGTCCTGGGCGGTGCGGAAACTTTGCAGCGTCCTGAGCGGTTCGCCGCTCGGATGCCTGCGGCCGCGCTCCGGGCTTACGGTGGTAAAAATGCAGCGGCTGCACGGCTTTGCAACGTCGAAGGTTACGCCACCGATGCGCACGATCTGCCAGCTATCTTCGGCCCACGCCTCGGCACCGGTGACGACTAAATTTGGTCGGAACTGGATCATTTTGACGCTGGCCGGGCAGCGATTCTGCAGGTCGCGCAGCGAAGCTTCACTGGTTAACAGGAAGGGGAAGCCATCGGCAAAAGAGAGCGGGACCTCTTCGAAACGTTTTACACGGCGCGTTGGCTCTTCGCCCACCCAACGCAGCTGTACCGGGCGTGAGAAAAAGCCGCTGAGCCAGCTGTTAATTTCTTCCGGGGCGATAAGCGCGGTGAAATGATTGCCCCACACTTCCGTTGCGGCAGGAGTAGGCAGGAAGTCAGCAAAGCGGATCGCCGCCGAGCTGCCGTCCGGCGCGCTGATGTACAGCCCGTCATGCTGAATTGCCGGCGTAAACAGCACCATTTGCGGATACTGACGCGCCGTAATAAAGGTGCCATCCGGTTCGGTGATCATAAAGATACGGTCAAAGGCCAGGCCGCTGGTGGCCAGCTGCGCGTGGGATAAAGCCAGCCCACGCATGGATTTAACCGGATGAATATAGAGTTGGGATAAGCTAATCACGAAAGCCTCCATGCGGGGATCTACAATAAAGAAGGGCAACTTTATGACATGCGGTGCGGATTAGCTATAATGCGCCACTATTTTCTTTTTCTGACCAATAAGTGACGATATGAATTCTCTGTTTGCCAGTACGGCGCGTGGGCTCGAAGAGCTGTTAAAAACTGAACTGGAAGGCCTCGGCGCGCAGGGCTGCCAGGTAGTTCAGGGCGGCGTACATTACCAGGGTGACGATCGTCTGGTCTACCAGAGCCTGATGTGGAGCCGCCTGGCGTCCCGCATCCTGCTGCCGCTGAGCGAATGTAAGGTCTACAGCGACCTGGATTTATACCTGGGCGTGCAGGTGATCGACTGGCCAGCTATTTTTGGCCCGGACGCGACTTTTGCCGTCCACTTCAGCGGCCTGAACGAAACTATTCGTAACAGCCAGTACGGCGCGCTAAAGGTAAAAGATGCGATCGTTGACTCCTTTACCCGTAAAAATTTGCCGCGCCCGAACGTCGACCGCGAGCAGCCGGATCTGCGAATCAACGTCTGGCTGAATAAAGACACTGCCAGCATCGCGCTGGATTTAAGCGGCGAAGGCCTGCACCAGCGCGGCTACCGTGACGCCACCGGTGCGGCGCCTATAAAAGAAACGCTGGCTTCGGCCATCGTGATGCGTTCTGGCTGGGTGCAGGGCACCCCGCTGCTGGACCCTATGTGCGGTTCCGGCACGCTGCTGATTGAAGCAGCGATGATAGCCACCGACCGTGCGCCGGGCCTGCACCGTAAACACTGGGGCTTCCTGGGCTGGGCAAAACACGACGTTGAGCTGTGGAAAGAGGTGACTACCGAAGCCCAGGTCCGCGCTCGCAAAGGTCTTGGCGACTACGCCTCTCGCTTCTTTGGATCTGATAATGATTCCCGCGTCATTGAGCGCGCTCGCGCAAACGCCCGCCGTGCCGGGCTTGCCGATCTCATTAGTTTTGAAGTCAAAGACGTTGCCAAACTGACTAATCCGCTGCCGGAAGGCCCTACGGGAACCGTAGTCAGCAACCCGCCGTACGGCGAGCGCCTGGACAGCGAACCTGCGCTGATTGCGCTGCATAGCCTGCTGGGCCGCAACATGAAGGCACACTTTGGCGGCTGGAACCTCTCTTTGTTCAGCGCATCCCCGGAGCTGCTGAGCTGCCTCCAGCTGCGAGCTGACCGCCAGTTCAAGGCGAAAAATGGCCCGCTGGACTGCGTGCAGAAAAACTATCAGCTGGCCGAGAACACCTCCGGCGCGGTTAGCAGCGGTCTGGCAGAAGACTACGCCAACCGCCTGCGCAAAAACATTAAGAAGCTCGATAAGTGGGCGCGCCAGGAAGGCATAGAATGCTATCGCGTTTATGATGCGGATTTGCCAGACTACAACGTCGCCGTAGACCGCTATGGCGACTGGGTTGTGGTTCAGGAATATGCGCCGCCTAAAACTGTAGATGCCAATAAAGCTCGCCAGCGTCTGTTTGACGTTATTGCGGCTACTCTGTCCGTGCTGGAACTGCCCTCTAACCGTCTGATCCTCAAAACTCGCGAACGCCAGAAAGGCAAGAGCCAGTATCAGAAAATGGGCGAGAAGGGCGACTTCATGGAAGTCGGTGAATACAACGCGCGTCTGTGGGTCAACCTCACGGATTACCTGGATACCGGTCTGTTCCTGGATCACCGTATTGCCCGCCATATGCTGGGCAAAATGAGCAAGGGCAAAGACTTCCTCAATCTGTTTGCCTATACCGGCAGCGCCACGGTGCATGCGGGTCTGGGCGGGGCGAAAACCACAACCACGGTGGATATGTCGCGTACGTATCTCGAGTGGGCTGAACGCAACCTGCGCCTTAACGGGCTGACCGGTCGCGATCACCGCCTGATTCAGGCCGACTGCCTGGGCTGGCTTGCTGAAACCGACGAACAGTTCGACCTGATCTTTATCGATCCGCCGACGTTCTCTAACTCAAAACGCATGGAAGAGTCTTTTGACGTGCAGCGCGATCACATCGACCTGATGCGCGATCTCAAGCGCCTGCTGCGTCGCGGGGGCACTGTCATGTTCTCCAACAATAAACGTGGCTTCAAAATGGACTTTGACGGGCTTGCAAAACTGGGTCTGGAAGCGCAGGAAATTACACAGAAAACCCTGTCGCAGGACTTCGCCCGTAATCGCCAGATTCATAACTGCTGGCTTGTTACCCATCAGGCCAAGGATTAATTTTAATGTCATTAATTAGTATGCACGGTGCCTGGCTGTCGTTCAGCGACGCGCCGCTGTTAGATAACACAGAACTGCACATCGAAGAAAACGAACGCGTTTGTCTGGTAGGCCGTAACGGCGCCGGTAAGTCGACGCTGATGAAAATTCTTAACCGTGAGGTACCGCTGGACGACGGCCGCATGGTGTACGAACAGGATCTGATTGTTGCACGTCTGCAGCAGGATCCGCCGCGTAACGTTGCGGGCACCGTTTATGACTTCGTTGCTGAAGGGGTAGAGGAGCAGGCTGAATATCTGAAGGCCTATCACGATATCTCGCACAAGGTCATGACCGATCCCAGCGACAGGAACCTTAACGAAATGGCCCGCATCCAGGAGATTCTGGATCACCAGAACCTCTGGCAGCTGGACAGCCGTATTAACGAAGTGCTCGAACAGCTTGGCCTGGATGCGGACACCGAGCTGTCTGCGCTTTCCGGCGGCTGGCTGCGTAAAGCGGCGCTGGGCCGTGCGCTGGTCAGTTCGCCTCGCGTTCTGCTGCTTGATGAGCCAACGAACCACCTGGACATCGAAACCATCGACTGGCTGGAAGGCTTCCTGAAAGAGTTCCAGGGCAGCATTATCTTCATCTCCCACGACCGTTCGTTTATCCGCAATATGGCAACGCGTATTGTCGATCTGGATCGCGGCAAGCTGGTTTCTTATCCTGGCGACTACGACCAGTACCTGCTGGCGAAGGAAGAAGCGCTGCGCGTGGAAGATCTGCAAAACGCAGAGTTCGACCGCAAGCTTGCTCAGGAAGAAGTGTGGATCCGTCAGGGCATCAAAGCGCGCCGCACGCGTAACGAAGGCCGTGTTCGCGCGCTGAAAGCCATGCGCCGTGAGCGTGGCGAGCGCCGTGAAGTGCTGGGCAGCGCCAAAATGCAGGTCGAAGAAGCGGCCCGTTCAGGCAAGATCGTCTTTGAGATGGAAGATGTCTGCTACCAGGTGGCCGGTAAGGTGCTGGTTAAAGATTTCTCCGCCCAGGTACAGCGCAGCGATAAAATCGCGCTGGTTGGCCCGAACGGCTGCGGCAAAACCACCCTGCTGAAGCTGATGCTCAGCCAGCTGGAAGCCGACAGCGGCCGCGTGCACTGCGGAACGAAGCTGGAAGTCGCGTACTTTGACCAGCACCGCGCCGAGCTTGACCCGGATCGCACCGTAATGGATAACCTGGCCGAAGGTAAACAGGAAGTGATGGTGAACGGCAAGCCGCGCCACGTTCTTGGCTATCTGCAGGACTTCCTGTTCCACCCTAAGCGCGCCATGACGCCGGTGCGTGCTTTGTCCGGCGGGGAGCGTAACCGCCTGTTATTAGCGAGATTATTCCTAAAGCCAAGCAATCTGCTGATTCTCGATGAACCGACGAACGACCTGGATGTCGAAACGCTCGAATTGCTTGAGGAGCTGATCGACGGCTACCAGGGCACCGTGATGCTGGTCAGCCACGACCGTCAGTTCGTGGATAACACCGTCACCGAATGCTGGATCTTCGAAGGGGAAGGACGCATCGGCCGCTACGTCGGTGGCTATCACGATGCGAAAGGCCAGCAGGGCTCGGCCCGTTCGTTGCGTGAGCCCGCTCAGGATAAGCAACAAAAGAGCGAGCCTGCAAAGCCAGATGCTGTAAAACGCGGCAATAGCAAACTAAGCTATAACCTGCAGCGTGAACTGGAGCAGCTACCTCAACGTCTTGAACAACTTGAGGCGGAGCTGGGCGAGCTGCAGGCGAAAGTCGGCGATCCCGAGTTCTTTAACCAACCGCATGACGCAACGCAAAAAGTTTTGAGCGAACTGGCCACGGCTGAGAAAGCACTGGAAGACGCTTTCGAACGCTGGGAGTACCTCGAGTCTCTGAAAAACGGCGCGTAAATTAAGGAGACCCAATATGTGTGCCACGCATCATCCGAGTTCGCACATATTGTGTCCACAATGTGACTTACTGGTAGCACTGCCAGCATTGCAGGATGGCCACAAGGCCGCCTGCCCACGTTGTGGCACAACGCTTGTCACCCAATGGGAATCTCCGCGTCAGCGGCCTACGGCCTATGCCATCGCCGCGCTCTTTATGCTGCTGCTGGCTAATCTGTTCCCTTTCATCAATATGAAAGTCGCGGGCATTACCAGCGAAGTCACGCTGCTGGAAATCCCCGGCGTGATGTTCTCCGAAGATTATTCCAGCCTCGGCGCCTTCTTTATGCTGTTTGTGCAGGCTGTTCCAGCCCTCTGCCTGCTCTCTATTCTGCTGCTGGTAAACCAGGTTAATTTGCCTGACCGCCTCAAGCGTGGTCTGGCTCGTCTGCTGTTCCAGCTGAAATCCTGGGGAATGGCGGAGATCTTCCTGGCCGGCGTGCTGGTCAGCTTCGTAAAGCTGATGGCCTATGGTGACATAGGCGTCGGCAGCAGCTTCCTCCCGTGGTGCCTGTTCTGCCTGCTGCAGCTACGTGCTTTTCAGTGCGTCGACAGACGCTGGCTATGGGACGATATCGCTCCAATGCCGGTCATTGACCAGACGCTGAAACCAGGCGTTGCAGGCATTAATCAGGGCCTGCGCTCGTGCCCCTGCTGTACCGCCATCGTGCCAGCAGATCAGCTGATCTGCCCCCGTTGCGAAACCAAAGGCTACATCAGAAAGCGTCATAGTCTGCAGTGGACCATCGCGCTGCTGCTCACTTCGATTATGCTGTATCTCCCGGCGAACCTGCTGCCGATTATGGTCACTGAACTGCTGGGAAGTAAGTATCCCTCGACGATCCTGGCGGGCGTTATCCTGCTGTGGAATGAAGGCTCGTTTCCGGTGGCAATGGTCATTTTTATCGCCAGCATCATGGTGCCAACCCTGAAAATGCTGGCCATTGCCTGGCTATGCTGGGACGCCAAAGGCCACGGCGACCGTGACAGCGAACGCATGCACCTGATTTATGAAGTTGTGGAATTTGTAGGCCGCTGGTCGATGATCGATGTCTTTGTCATTGCGGTGCTCTCAGCCCTCGTCAGGATGGGCGCACTGATGAATATCTATCCGGCTATCGGCGCCATTATGTTTGCGTTTGTGGTTATTTTGACAATGTTTGCTGCGATGACCTTTGACCCTCGCTTGTCCTGGGATCGCGCATCAGATTCAACCCATGAGGAGTCGTCTGAGCATGGAAAATAAAAGCGGGGAAGCAAAAGTACAAAAGGTGAAAAACTGGTCGCCGGTGTGGATCTTCCCCATTGTGACCGCGCTGATTGGCGCATGGATCCTGTTTTATCACTACAGCCATCAGGGACCGGAAGTGACGCTGATTACTACCAGCGCGGAAGGCATTGAGGCGGGTAAAACCACCATTAAAAGCCGCAGCGTGGATGTCGGCGTCGTGGAAAGCGCCGTGCTTTCTGATGACCTGCTGCACGTTCAGATCACCGCTCGTCTCAATTCCGGAATGGAAAAACTGCTGCACA
This sequence comes from Dryocola clanedunensis, assembly GCF_038405435.1. Lineage (GTDB taxonomy): Bacteria > Pseudomonadota > Gammaproteobacteria > Enterobacterales > Enterobacteriaceae > Dryocola > Dryocola clanedunensis_A. The sequence goes on from NZ_JBBYHZ010000003.1 coordinate 375,421, forward strand.
AAGACTCGGTGTTCTGGGTCGTCAAGCCGCAGGTAGGGCGCGGCGGCGTATCCGGCCTGAGCACTCTGTTGTCTGGTGCGTATATAGAGCTGCAGCCTGGCACAAAAGGACCGCAGCCGGAGCGCTACGATCTGCTTGATTCGCCACCTCTGGCCTCGCCTGATGCCAAAGGCATTCGGGTTATTCTCGACAGCAACAAGGCGGGCCAGCTTTCTCCGGGCGATCCGGTGCTGTTCCGCGGCTATCGCGTGGGATCCGTTGAAACGAGCACCTTCGATCCGACCAAGCGCAGCATCCGTTATCAGCTGTTTATCAGCGCGCCGAACGACCGTCTGGTCACCAATAACGTCCGCTTCTGGAAAGACAGCGGCGTGGCGGTCGATCTCTCTTCCCAGGGGATGCGCGTTGAGATGGGCTCCCTGACCACGCTGTTCAGCGGTGGGGTGAGCTTTGACGTGCCGGACTCGCTGGAAACGGGCGAGCCGGTGCAGACGGGCAGCGAATTCAAACTCTTTGACGATCAGAAAAGCATTCAGGATTCGCTCTATACCGAGCACATCGACTATCTGATGTTCTTCAAAGATTCCGTGCGTGGCCTGCAGCCTGGCGCACCGGTTGAGTTCCGCGGTATTCGTCTGGGGACTGTCGCTCGCGTGCCGTTCTTCACGCCGGGCATGCGCCAGAAGCTTAACGATGACTTCCGTATCCCGATACTGATCCGCATCGAGCCGGAGCGCCTGCAGAACATCGTCGGCTCTGAAATGGATGTTAAAAATAGCCTGGCAAGCCTGCTGCAGCGCGGATTACGAGCCTCGCTGAAAACCGGCAACCTGCTTACGGGCGCGCTTTATGTCGATCTGGACTTCTATCCGAAAGCGGATCCGATCAAAGACATGAAGAGCTTCGGCGGCTATCCAATCATTCCTACGATGAGCGGTGGCCTTGCGCAAATTCAGCAGAGCCTGCTGCAGACGCTGGATAAGATTAACAATCTGCCGCTGAACCCGATGATCGAACAGTCCACCAAATCGCTTGCTGAAACCCAGCGGACGATGCAGCGCCTGCAGGTGACCATCGACAGCATGAACAAGCTGATGGCCAACAAGGCAACGCAGTCCCTGCCGGAAAACATGCAGGCCACGCTCCGCGAGCTGAACCGCAGCATGCAGGGCTTCCAGCCTGGCTCCGCCGCTTACAACAAGATGGTAGGGGATATGCAGCGCCTCGATCAGGTTCTGCGCGAGCTCCAGCCGGTGCTGCGAACCCTGAACGATAAGAGCAATTCGCTGATCTTTGAAGCGAAGGATAAAAAAGATCCCCAGCCGAAGAGGGCTAAAGAATGAAAAAGTGGCTAACGCTATGTGCGGTAATGGCGCTGAGCGCCTGCAGCAGCAGCGATGATGGCAAAACGTACTATCAGCTTCCTCAAAGCTCTAAGCCTGCTATGCAGGCTGTGAGCCAGCCTGGCACCCACCTGTTATGGGTGGAGCAGGTTTCCGTTCCTGATTACCTCGCCGGCAACGGCGTGGTTTATCAGACCAGCGAGGTGAAATACGTTATCGCTACCAGCAATCTGTGGGCCAGCCCGTTGGATCAGCAGCTGCGCACCACGCTGGTCAGCAATCTGGGCAGCGCGCTGCCGGGCTGGGTAGTGGCTTCGCAGCCGCTGGGTTACGATCAGGATACTCTGAATATTAACGTCACCGGCTTCCACGGGCGCTACGACGGCAAGGTGGTGGTTAGCGGCGAGTGGCTGCTCAATCATCAGGGACAGCTCATCAAAAAGCCGTTCCACATTGAGATGAAACAGCAGGATGATGGCTATGACGCGATGGTGAAAACGCTCGCTCAGGCCTGGCAGCAGGAGGCTCAGAGCATCGCCAGCGAGCTTTCACGCCTGAATTAATTCATTCGTACCGCACAAAAAAGCTGCGTACTTTATCCTTTGGGTAAAGCGCAGCTTTTCTTTTGCCTTGAATTCGTTACCTGTGCGAACTCACATTTTTTGTACAAATGATATTCCGCGTAGCTCACAAATATGACGTTGGCGTGAATTTTGCGCATTGACGGAAGAGAAGTTTGCGGGTATTCGTTAGATGTGATTGCACGTTTCGTAATCACTGTTTTCTTTCCACCAGACTAAAGTAATGAGGGAAACGAGGCATGAAGAGACAAAAACGAGATCGCCTGGAACGGGCTCATCAACGTGGTTATCAAGCAGGTATCGCAGGACGTTCCAAAGAGTTATGTCCTTACCAGACACTAAATCAGAGGTCGTACTGGATGGGAGGCTGGCGAGAAGCCATGGAAGACAGGGCGGTTACCGCGTAATCACTGTCTCTTTAGAAAAGAAACCTCCGCCATGCGGAGGTTTCACGTTTTCGGGGATGTACAGCGGGATTAGAAAGCAGTGGTGTCTTTGAACAGGCCTACTTTCATGTCGGTGGCGGTATAAATCACGCGGCCATCAACCAGCACTTCACCATCCGCCATGCCCATGATCAGGCGACGGTTAATAACGCGTTTGAAGTGAATACGGTAGGTCACTTTCTTAGCGGTCGGCAGGATCTGACCCTGAAGTTTAACTTCACCCACGCCCAGCGCACGGCCTTTACCTTCGCCGCCCAGCCAGCCGAGGTAGAATCCTACCAGCTGCCACATTGCGTCGAGGCCAAGACAGCCCGGCATGACCGGATCGCCAATAAAGTGGCAAGCAAAGAACCACAGGTCAGGGGTGATATCCAGTTCTGCTTCAACGTAACCTTTATCGAAGTTACCGCCGTCTTCGGTCATCTTGACCACGCGGTCCATCATCAGCATAGGTGGCGCAGGTAACCGTGGGCCTTCAGCACCAAACAGTTCGCCGCGACCAGAGGCAAGAAGGTCTTCTTTCGTATAGGATTCGCGTTTATCTACCATGTCTACAGTAAGCCTTTTTATAAAGAAGCACGCAGGTTAGCTAACACGTGTACGCTCAACAAGTCCGATCAGTTGTGGTTGAACCAGTTGAGCCAACGCAGTGGCCAGGGATAGCGGTGCCGAATGTCCTGAGCGGAGGCCTGAGCGATGCGCTCCTGGACCGCACGCATCAGCGTATTTTGTCCTTCACCATCCCATGGCAAATTCGTTAATAAGGGTAGCGCATCAGCGACTTCATCGATGGCCCAAATAGTGAATTGTCCTTTTTCTACCGCATCCAGAACGTCCTGATGCAGGCAGAGATGGCGCACGTTAGAGACAGGGATAATCACACCCTGCTGCCCGGTCAGCTCTCGTTGCTGGCAGATGCGGAAGAAGCCTTCAATCTTTTCGTTTAGCCCGCCAACAGGCTGCACGCGGCCAAACTGATCGACTGAACCCGTCACGGCGATATGCTGATAAATCGGCACGTTAGACAGGGCGCTGATTAGCGCGCACAGTTCCGCCATAGACGCGCTGTCACCGTCGACCTCGCTGTAGGACTGCTCGAAGGTAATAGAGGCAGAGAAGGGGATCTGCTGTTCGAGCTGAAGTTCAGACATCAGAAACGCCTGCATGATCATCATGCCCTTGGCGTGAATGTTGCCGCCTAATTCAGCTTTACGTTCTACGTCCGTAAACTCACCGTCGCCAACATGCACAACGCAGCTAATGCGCGAAGGTTCGCCGAAAGCTCGTGGATGGCCCGGGAACTCAATCACCGACAGCGCGTTGATTTGGCCGACCATTTCCCCTTCGGTTTCGATGAGGATCTGTTCAAGCAGGATTTCATCCTGCATGCGTTCCGCCAGGAAGCCTTCCCGCCACTCACGCTGAAGCAGCATCTGGGTGAGCTGCTCGCCGCTGAAGGTTTCCCCCTCGGTAAACGCTGCAACTTCACGCAGCTGGCGAGTCAGCCAAAGAGGACTTAACGGGAGCGTTTCCTGATCGCCGCTGTAGCGCACAGCTTCACGAATCAGGACTGTCCAGGCATCTTCGCCAGGGGAGGGAAGCTGCTTAGCCTGCGCGGTCGCATGGATCCACTGACGCCATAACAGGATTTCTTCCGCAGAGGTAACCTGCAGATTCTCTTCAAATTCGCTGTATATTGCCTGCTCCGCCAGCTCCGGCTCCATATCCTGGAAATCAGCCAGCGATTCTCGCTCGCCTACGAGGATAAGTTTAAGTTCCAGAGGCAGAGAAGGAATGCTCACCGGCAGCGGGCGCGTTTCGTCCGGAGAAATCCAGTCAAAACGCTTCTGGGTCACCATTTGCTTCAGGCGTAGCCAAAGCAGGGGCTGCGCCAGCACGCTACGTAAGGACAGCACCAGCACACCGCCATTGGCACGGTGGATAAGTCCTGGCGTCAGGCTGATTTCGCCGCCGAACTGGCGCACGCAGCCAAACAGCTGCTCGGCTTCAATCCAGTCGGCAACGACTACGTCGCTTCTGCCGGCGAAACTATCTTCATCCGTCTGCGCCGGGCGCAGCGTGATGCGGCTACCTTCAATCACATAGTGACCGCCGGTGAGCGTCTCAGCCGTCTGCCAGACTTCGCGGGTCGCCGCGGCAATAAGGTTAAGGTACTCGGACTCTTCAGCGGCTTTTACCAGCATCAGATCAGCCGAGGCTACCGGTTGGCTCAGCTGTTGCAGGCCGTAAAACAGGCGTGGCTGGACAGCGGAGAAGGGAGCAGAGTCGGTGTCATAAGGCTGCGCAAACAGTTCCTGATAACTCTCGGTATCGGGAACAAGGGCACGCCATTCAAGTCGATTAGTCGTCAAAGTCGCTATTTATTAATTAGATGTAAAGGCGCGATTATACAAGAATAGGGAGGGCAGCACACGGTTAATGCAGAGAACAAGTTTATACGGCTCACAGCTTTCATTTTTCAGGTGAGCGAAAGCCGAAAAAACTGTTATCCTGAAGTAAGTTACACGGTCACACTGAGATCGCGATGAAATATCAACAGTTAGAAAATCTCGAGAGCGGCTGGAAGTGGAAGTATCTGGTTAAGAAGCACCGGGAGGGGGAACTCATCACCCGCTATATCGAAGCCAGTGCGGCAAAAGAAGCCGTAGACGCGTTGCTCAGCCTGGAAAATGAACCTGTTCAGGTGCTGGGCTGGATAGAGCAGCACATGAATCCTGTGCTTCATAATCGCATGAAGCAGACGATTCGTGCCCGCCGTAAGCGTCACTTCAACGCGGAACACCAGCATACACGCAAGAAATCTATCGATCTGGAATATCTGGTCTGGCAGCGATTAGCGGGGCTTGCGCATCGGCGCGGCTGTACGCTTTCAGAAACTATTGTGCAGTTGATTGAAGATGCCGAGCGTAAAGAGAAGTACGCAAGCCAAATGTCGAATCTGAAACAGGATCTGCAGGCCTTGCTCGGTAAAGAGTAGGGCCGCATTACGGCCCCAGTCTCTTTTCAAATGGCAAATTTCAGACAATAAAAAACCCCGCCTTGGCGGGGTTTTTTTATAACGGTAACTTATGCCGCAGGCTGAGTTACAACGTCTTTGATACCTTTAACTTCGATCTCTACGCGACGATCTGGAGCCAGGCAATCAATCAGTTTAGCTTTAGGCGCTACGTTATCACAGGTGTTGCCAGTAACTGGGTTAGATTCGCCCATACCACGTGGGGAGATCTTGTTAGCTGGGATACCTTTAGAGATCAGGTAATCAACAACAGACTGTGCACGCTTGTCAGACAGCTTCTGGTTGTACTGGTCGGAACCGATACGGTCGGTGAAGCCCAGAACGACAACAGAACCATCTTTCGGATCCAGGTTGCTCAGCTGGGTATACAGCTGATCCAGTGCCTGTTGACCTTCCGGCTTCAGAGTTGATTTGTTGAAGTTGAACAGAACGTCAGACTTCAGAGTGAAGTGCTTGGTCTGTACTTCTGGCGCTGGAGCTGGAGCAGGTGCTACAACTGGTGCGTTATCTTCCTGACCGAAACGGTAAGAAACACCTACGCTCAGCATGCCGTTGTCTGGACGAGTCCCAACGGTTTCTGCATCACCAATGTTGTTAACCCACTGGTATTCCAGACGGGTAGCGATGTCACGAGTAACAGCCCACTCAACACCACCAGCGAATACTGGAGAAACACCAGTGTCGTGGTCTTTCAGACGACCGCCAGCACCGTTGTTATATGCTGCTTTGGAGTCTGCACGCCAAACCATACCACCCAGACGAGTGTACACGTCCAGATCGTCCATTACTGGGTAGCTCAGTTTAGCAGTCAGCTGAACGCCTTGTGCTTTGAAAGCGCCGTTGTTTACGTCGCCTTTGTATGGCATACGACCTAACCAGTCGTAACCCATTTCAAAACCAACGTACGGGTTAACCTGATAACCACCGAAGGCACCAGCACCCAGTTGGCTTTCGTGGGTAGGACCGTTGCCGATGCCGCCCTCGTAACCATTACCGTAGAAACCGGTGTCATGGAACTGAGACCAGCCCAGTTTACCACCAGCATACCAGGTGTTATCTTTTGGAGCGGCCTGCGCTACGGTAGCGAAGCCAGCCAGTGCCACTGCAATCGCGATAGCTGTCTTTTTCATTTTTTGCGCCTCATTATCATCCAAATAGGCCATGAGCCTTAAATCTTAAAGCCCAGGGTTTAATCCTTCGCCCGGGTTCACGCTCAATTGTTACTCTACCGATCAATCGGTGTTATGAAGAGCAACCCTGGCGAGCTAAAGTCTACAACGTAGTTGAAAACTTACAAGTGTGAACTCGGTCAGGCATATGAAAAAAAACGACTTGCGTACACATTTGCTAACAAACATGACTGTAAATTGAACGCGCATTTTAGGCGGGGATCCCGCCAGAAGCGGCTTGCGAAGGGGATTCGCGAATAAACACAGTGCGTTATCCGAATCACATAAAAAGTTCCAGGATTTATCTTAAATTTACTTAATGATACAAACTAGAATGAATTTTTAGCTCGCTTCGTGGTCTGTTTGCGGATCCACCGCTTCGGTTTGGGCGCATAATGAGCCCGATCGCGTTGCCTTTTTCTGCTGCATCAGCAAGGCGAAAATGCTCATCGTCGGTCAATTCGTCCGATAACCAACCGATAACAACGCTGTAATTTCCTGTCTCTAATGCTTTTACCATAGCATCAACGGTGAAAAGTGCATCCAGCTGGCTCACCTGCATGACTTTTGCCAGCGGCAGCCCGGAAGCCTCAACCCACTGACGGCTTAATTTCTGTTTTGGCGTGAGCCAAAGCTGCCAGCGTGACTGTTGGCTGAGCTGCTGGAGAAGCGGTAACAGCAGAAGCTGCGTCATCCATGGCTGGTCCTCGCTGTAGACCACTTCACTAATCAATCCTCTGATCTCATGGTCTGCCTGGGAAGGGGCAGGGGAGAGCGCTTTGGCCGCGCGTTGAGTAAGTTGAGTTCGGTAGTTGAATGTGTGCATAGTGAGTCCCGCCTGATGGGTTACTGTATGCATATACAGTAATGCCTGTGCGGGTAAAGATCAATCAAAATTTCGGAAGACATCTCGCAAATTCTTCACGCAGTTTGCTCATTTGTTAAATTGCTATTGCAGCCCGCTGCCAGGTTACTTATTTTCCTGTTACGGGAAGGGGTAGCGAAGCCAGTAAAAATTTAATTCATGATAATTAAGGACATATTCATGAGAGTGAAGTCATATGTGCGAATACATCAGTCCAGAGAATACCTCTCAGCGCTGGGGGAAATCGATTATCGTTCACAATTCGGCGGCTACAGTCTGGCCGTAGAAGATGTGGTTTTTGCTATGGTCTCCGAGGGCGAACTCTACCTGCGGGCTTGTGAAGAGTGCGAAAGTTACTTCGTAAAAAAAGCCTCCCCTCCCCTGATATTCAGTAAGCGTGGTCGGCCCATCGCGCTGAACTACTACCGAGTTGATGAAGAGCTCTGGAAAGATTCAAAAAAACTTTTGCACCTTTCCTCCCTTTCACTCAGAAGCGCGCGCCGCGAGCGTAAGGGTCGCAAAGTTCAGCAGCGCCTGAAAGATTTACCTAATCTGTCTGTCAATCTGGAAATCATGCTCTGGGAAGCGGGGATCACGGATATCCGTACGCTGTATGCATATGGTGCAAGACGCAGCTGGATAAAACTGCGCACCGTTAAGAAATGCGTTGGCCTGAAGATTCTGCTGGCGCTGGCCGGCGCGATATCCGGTACTCATGAAGCTGCACTCCCGGCGCGGATACGCCAGGAGCTGGCAGACTGGTACCGACAATATGAGCAGCGAAAACGCCGTTAATCAGCCTCCTGTAAAATGTGCTGCTGGAGGCGAGAAATTTCCGGTAGCAGGGCCACAAGCAGACCAATCTGTTGCAGGACCAGAGGCTCTTTCGTCTCCGCAGAGGCTTCGATATGCGCAATTCGTTCTGAAAGGCTGCTCAACGCCTGCTGAACACGCTCTTCGTCCGCAGGCAAATGATGAAGGGCGTCATCCACATAGCAAACGGCATCGTCAAGCAGCAGCAGGATTTGTGGGTTGCTGAGCTTTTCGCGATGGGCGCCCAGCGCTGATATATAGCTGTTGAAAGTATGGTTCAGACACAGCAGGCGAAACGCCGTTTCTTTCGTCTCGGACGTAACCCGGGGTTCTGAGGACATATTCGACACCACGGAGGCTAAATCCGCATCGCGATTATGAGCATCCCGGCGCGCGATTCGATACTCAAGCCGGTTATCCCGTCCCTGATGGTATTGCTCAAGAATGGCATCCAGGTAGCGACAGTTGGCGTTGAATGCCCGTTCCACTACCAGCGGCAGACGGCGGAAGCGCCAGTCTGGCCAGATAAAGCTCACCGCGGCCCAGGCGATACCGCAGCCCAAAAGCGTATCAATAACGCGAGGTAAAGCCACCTCGAAGCCTTCCCCGAGCAGGTTAAAGCACAGCAGAACCAGAAGCGTAATGAACATCGTTGCGTGCGCATACTGAACATTACGGAACGCAAAGAACAGCACGCCGGTAATCACGATAAGGATCAGCTGGCCTTCCAGCGACGGAACAAAGTACAAAATCGGCAGGCCGAGCGCTACGCCGATAAGCGTACCCACGATACGCAATGCCAGGCGTCGGCGTGTGGCGCTATAGTTAGGCTGGCAGACAAAGAGGCTGGTCAGCAGTATCCAGTAGCCATGCTGCAGCCCGGTAAACTGAATAAACGCATAGCCGACGCAAAGCACGGTGGACATGCGCACAGCATGGCGGAACAGGGCGGATTCCGGCGTCAGGTTGCGGGCCAGTCGCTGCCAGATATCTCCAAAGCCCGTCAGCCTGTCATCGGCTAGCCGCGTTTCCATTTCATTAATGGGGGCTGCCAGAGCCTGTTCAGATTCAATCGTCGCCAGCTGCGCATCGATGGCGCGCAGGTTATTCATCAGGAAACCGAGCGCCTTTCTTTCACTTCCTGTCGGGTCTGCTGCGTTGACGCGCTCGATAGCGGCTTCGAGGTGTGTAAATGCGCGTTCAAAACTTGCGTCATGCTGATAGGGCATCCGCAGCAAAATCGAGCGTGATAGCTGCTGACATGCATGTGACTGCATGGTAAGCAGTCGCTGAAAGCGGAACATGATATCGCTGTACCGAAACTTATCCCGCAATGCCTGGTATTGAATATGTGAAGAGCTCGCGCGTTCGTGAATGTCCTGGGCGACGAAATAGTAGTGTAGTGTACGCCGGGTACCTCGTTGCCCCCGATCGCCCCGCAGGCGGGTCAGCAGAGAGGCTTTTGTCTGATTAAGCGTGGTGACCAGCTGGCTGTTCGCCATCGCCAGTTTCAGCATTGGCGCCTGGCTTTCATCCTCTATATCGGGGTCGAAAAGCGTGGCCTTAACGTCCAGAAACTGGGCGAGATGGTCGTAGCAGCGGGCCAGATTGTCCTGTAACGGGCGTATCGGAAAGATCAAATGCCCGGCAAGTGTCAGGAGGTTATACCAGACGGCACCGGTGAGCAGCAGCAGCGGCTGCTGATACCAGTGGCTATATAAAGAGATGCCGAGCATGGTATAGATGGCAATCAGCAGCGCGCCAAAAGCGATAGTGGCGTAGCGCTGGCCCAGTCCGCCAAGCAGAATAAACCCGCTTGTGGAAATCATTAGCCCAAGAGCAAACAGCCACGGCCAGGGATAGAGAAGCTCTACCGATGCGGAGGCGATAAAAAAGCTCACCAGGGTGATGACCAGATTACGCAGCCGGCCGGTCAGACGATCGTCCAGATCGGCCAGGGCTGCGGCAACCACCCCGAGGGTGAGCGGGATGGTCAGCTTCACCTCTCCGAGCCACCAGGGCAGGGCGGCCGTACCGGTTAACGCAATAAATATGCGTAAGTTATACAGCCAGGCGCTGTTCCAGGTATAGCGGCGCAGTAAAGGACTAAGCATCAGCAGCCATTTCCCTCTGCATTACTGAAAGCGACGCTGGGCGTTAGCGGTGCGGGCGGCCTGTGCGACTTCCACAGGAACCACGCGGCGACCCACTGGCCACAGTGCGATGGCGGCAATCTTAAAATTGGCGATGCCCACCGGAATACCGATGATGCTCACGCACTGAACAATCCCGGTCATGATGTGCATAACGCAAAGCCACCAGCCAAAGAAAATCAGCCACAGAACGTTCAGCAGGGTGCCGCCGGTGTTCATTATCGCGCTTTTACCCTGAGGATTAAGCTCATCGACATGAACGGCTTCGTTACCATAAGGTACGAATGAGAGTTTGGTGATCTCCCAGCAGGAGCGCGTCAGCGGAAGCGTGAAAATAAAAATAATACTGACGAGAGTGGCCAGTAGCCAGGAGAGGGTTGTCAAAAATCCACCCAGCACAAAGTTCAATACATTTAGGACGGTACGCATAAGCACTCTTCGTTAGTAAATGTCATACAATGAATAACCACAGCAATTGTAACGCGTTTTTACCCTGGAGCGTGATCCCTTCGGCGGGTAAACTGAGCGGCAATAAAATTCAGGAGCAGACAAAGCGTCATGGAACTCAAAGCGACCTCCCTTGGCAAACATTTAGCACAGCATCCCTACAATCGCGTGAAGCTGCTCAGCGCGGGCGTTGAGGTTAAGGGCGATCGTCACGAATACCTTATCCCATTCAACCAGCTGGTGGCGATTAACATCAAGCGCGGCCTGGTCTGGGGGGAGCTCGAGTTCGTACTGCCGGACGATAAAGTCGTTCGCCTGCACGGCACCGAGTGGGGTGAAACCCAGCGCTTTTATCAGCATCTACATGCGCTCTGGCAAAGCTGGAGCGCAGAAATGAGCGAGGTTGCCGCTCAGGTTCTCAACGAGCAGTATGACGAAATCCTGCGCCGGACACAGCAGGAAAAATGGTTCAAACGCAGCGATATGCAGGCCCTGCAGCAGAACGTCAGGTCGGCTTTCACCGCGCTGCCTCTCCCGCAGGCACGTCTTGAAGAGTTTGATAACTGCCGGGAAGCGTGGCTGAACTGCAAAGCGTGGCTCGAGCAGGGCGAAAAGCGTCGCCATGAAAGGAATGCTGCCTACACCGACCGAATGCTTGAAAAATATGCCGCCTTCTTTGAAGGGGTGGAGAGTTCACCGCTGAACCCTTCCCAGGCGCGGGCGGTAGTCAACGGTGAGGATTCCTTACTGGTGCTTGCCGGAGCCGGGAGCGGTAAAACATCCGTGCTGGTCGCGCGAGCAGGCTGGCTACTGCAGCGCGGCGAGGCAACGGAAGATCAAATTCTGCTGCTGGCGTTTGGGCGTCAGGCCGCGCAGGAAATGGATGAGCGCATCGCTGAGCGTCTGCATACCGACGCCATAACCGCCAGAACCTTCCACGCGCTGGCTCTGCATATTATCCAGCAGGGGAGCAAGAAGGCTCCGCGCATCAGCGAGCTGGAATCTGATACCAGCGCACGCCACAGGCTCTTAATCGAAAACTGGCAGCAGCAGTGCCGCGAGAAAAAAGCCCAGGCAAAAGGATGGCGTGAATGGCTAAGCGATGAACTGGAGTGGGACGTCCCTGAAGGCGAATTCTGGCGCGATGAACGTTTAGCAAAACGCCTTGCCAGCAGGCTGGACCGCTGGCTGGGGCTGATGCGCATGCACGGCGGCTCGCAGGCAGAGATGATCGCCGCTTGTCCCGAAGAAGTGCGCGACGTCTTTACCAGACGCGTTAAGCTCATGGCGCCTTTGCTGAAGTGCTGGAAGGCCGCGTTAAAGGCAGAAGAGGCGGTGGACTTTTCAGGCCTCATTCACCAGGCGGTTAACGTGCTGGAGAAAGGGCGTTTCGTCAGCCCGTGGAAGCACATTCTGGTGGATGAATTTCAGGATATCTCACCCCAGCGCGCGGCCCTGCTGGCGGCGCTGCGCCGTCAAAATTCCCATACTTTACTTTATGCCGTTGGAGACGACTGGCAGGCCATCTATCGTTTCAGCGGGGCCGAAATGGCGCTGACGACGGCCTTTGCACATCACTTTGGGGAAGGGGACCAGTGTGCGCTGGACACGACCTACCGTTTCAACGACCGCATCGGTGAAATAGCTAACAGCTTTATTCAGCAAAACCCGAATCAGCTGGCGAAGCCGCTTAATAGCTTATCGAAAGGCGATAAAAAATCGGTGACGCTGCTGGTGGAAGACCAGCTGGAGGCGCTGCTCGATAAGCTCAGCGGCTACGCTAAGCCCGAGCAGCGGATACTGGTACTGGCCCGCTATCATCATCTGCGTCCGCCAGCGCTGGAAAAGGCGGCAACGCGCTGGCCGAAGCTGCAGATCGATTTTATGACCATCCACGCCAGCAAGGGCCAGCAGGCGGATTATGTCATCGTGCTGGGCCTTCAGCAGGGCAAGGACGGTTTCCCCGCTCCGGCAAGGGAATCGGTGATGGAACAGGCCCTGCTCCCGCAGCCGGAAGAGTATCTGGACGCCGAGGAGCGGCGCCTGCTGTATGTGGCAATGACGCGGGCACGTCATCGTGTCTGGCTGATGTTTAATAAAAAAGAGCCGTCTGATTTTGTCGACATTCTCAAACGACTCGGCGTGCCCGCGGCAGGCCGCCCTTAATTACTTCAGGCGTTCAGCCAGGTAGCGCTGATAATCAGGAATGAGGATTTCCACCTCCTGGCTGAAACCCGGTGATTGTATAATGAAATCGGCGGTGGAGAGGTTGGTGGCGACAGGAATATTCCATACGGTCGCCAGCCGCAGCAGCGCCTTCACGTCCGGGTCATGGGGCACGGCATTCAGCGGATCCCAGAAGAAAATCAACATATCAATTTTCCCTTCAGAAATCAGCGCCCCGACCTGCTGGTCACCGCCCATCGGGCCGCTTAGCATCGCATTCACATCCAGCCCGCTGGCTCGCTGAATCAGATTACCAGTAGTGCCGGTGGCATAGAGCACATGCTGGCTCAGGGACGCCTTGTGACGTTCAACCCACTTAAGAAGTGACTCTTTGCAGTGGTCATGTGCCACCAGCGCAATATGCTTGCGGGCCGCGAGGGTACGGGTCGTTGATTCCATGAGTATTTCCAGTTGATTAGCGTTGACCACAGCTTACTGGAAGTCGCTGATGCTGCAATAGAAGGGAATCAAAAATGCGCGTCATTACTGAGAAGGATGTTCCTTAACCCACTGCAGAAAGTTTTCGCGAGTCGTTTTATCCGCCTGGGTGAACCAGTATTTAAGCCTTTGCCCGGTGAGTGTCTCTGACGGGCGAACGGGAGGATCTAATTCGGACGAGCTGGAAAGCAGAGCGCTGTCGTCCGCCATCATGGTGGCAAACTGCGGCACAGAGGCGATTTTCCCTGCTTTGTTGTAGCGCTGGGTATCGTTTTCATAATCGATACCCTGCGATGTGGGCTTTAGCGCCAGCACGTCCAGATTTATGGGAATAACGGCTGAACTGCCGTCAAGAAGCTGCAGGTGGGGGGCGCTATCAAAAGCTTCGCTCTCTTTCTCGTTTTCCAGACGGGGAAGATTGAAGTTAACCTGGCCTATCTCCCTGGTATTGAAGCTGACGACCAGCGGCGGGGAGATATAGAGCCGCTGCTCCCGCAGGTTTGCCCGCACGTTTTTCTCAACGCGGAACACCAGCTGGTGAGGGCCGTTATCCAGTTCAATGCTGTCCGCACCTTTTAGTAAAAAACTTGATACTTTTTTGCCGTCCAGCACCAGCAGGTCGATATCGGGAGACAGGCGCAGGGTTGTTGCCCACCCCGCAGCAGGCAGGAGCAGGGCGCTTGAGACGAGTAATATTGGCCCGATATTCATTCTTTTCTCCACCGCCAGTGCGCCCCGAAATAACCATTCCTGAATGTATCAAAACTTTTCACAATTCTGGTTTATTAACATATAGACATATTCTGGGCTTTTGCTCTCATACATCCGTATGGGAAAGATGGTGGGTCAGTAACGTTTGGCATACACTTTTGATTACACCCTTAAGGCGGAGAGCGTCATGAAGCAGACGGATATTGAAAGTATTTTAAAAAATACAAAAACCATTGCTCTGGTCGGGGCCAGCGATAAGCCTGACCGTCCAAGCTATCGGGTGATGGCATATCTGCTGGATCAGGGCTACAGGGTTATTCCTGTCTCACCTAAAGTGGCCGGGAAAACGCTGCTAGGCCAGCAGGGTTATGGCACGCTGGCAGAGCTCCCAGAGCCGGTAGATATGGTCGACGTGTTCCGTAACTCAGAAGCGGCCTGGGAAGTAGCGAAAGATGCGATAGCGATCGGCGCCAAAACGCTGTGGATGCAGCTGGGCGTTATTAATGAACAGGCGGCCGTACTGGCGCAGGATGCGGGAATGAATGTCGTCATGGACCGCTGTCCGGCGATTGAAATTCCGAGACTCGGGCTGGCTAAATAAGAAAACCCCGCGAGCGCGGGGTCCTGTCAGTTACGCAGGCGAGGTGCCTGAAGCTGCTGCCTGATTGACGCAGCCAGCTCATCCATTGAAGGCTGCTCCGGATGCTCATCCTGTGATTCCCAGCTCAGCTGGGCCTCGGCAAGATAGGTATGCACGGCCTGGCCATCGTCATCTTCCATCACGACGTGGTACCAGGGAGCGGTGCGCAAAGCATCGTTATCAGCCAGTTCGTCCTCGGTGGGTTCATCAAGGGAATACTCTGGGTCGATATCCACGACCACCCCTAAATAACCCAGCAACGAGTGGCGCACCTGCTGACCAATACCGAATTTGCTGGCAATCATAGTCACCTCCCGGGAATATTGCTTTGCATTGGGATATGCGGCCAATTTTCCCCTTTTCAAGCTACATGATGCGACAGGCAAACCCTTTCAGATACAGACCTTCCGGATAGGTTGCGATCACCGGGTGATCGGCCGCCTGACGGAACTGCTCTATAAATTGTACATCACGCCCGGCATCTACGGCGGCGTCGGCGATGATTTTCTGGAACAGATCGGTGGTCATCAGGCCTGAACAGGAGAACGTCATCAGGATGCCGCCGGGGTTTAAGAGCTGAATTGCCAGCATATTAATATCTTTGTAACCGCGGCATGCGCCCATCAGCTGGTTTTTGTTTTCCACAAACTTTGGTGGATCCATGACGATAACGTCGAACTTCTCCCCGGCATCGCGGTACTTACGCAGCAGTTTGAATACGTCATCACGCAGGAATTCTGCTTTGCTCAGGTCGAGCTTATTGAGCTCAACGTTCTGCTTAGCCACGTCAAGCGCGTCCTGAGACGTGTCAACGCTTACGACCTGGCTGCAGCCGCCCATTAAGGCAGAAACGGCAAAGCCGCCGGTGTAGGAGAAACAGTTAAGCACGCGTTTATCTTTCACGTACTGGCGCGTCGCGAAACGGCTGTCGCGCTGATCGAGGTAGTAACCCGTTTTATGGCCGCCTTTAATATCCACCAGCAGCTTCATGCCGTGTTCTTCGATTGGCAGCAGATCGGGCGGTAACTCGCCGCTTACCGGACCCTGGGTCAGCTCCATGCCTTCTTTTTTACGCACGGCCACGTCAGAGCGGTCGTAGATGGCGCACTGAGGGAACAGCTGCTGCAGGGCCGCGACCAGAGCAGGGCGCTGATATTCAGCACCGGCAGAAAGCAATTGCAGAACAAGGAAGTTACCGAAGCGGTCGATAGTCACGCCTGGCAAACCGTCGGATTCACCAGCAATCAGGCGATAGCTGTCCAGCCCGTCACGCTTAGCGAGCCATTCGCGCCACTGCTGTGCCTGCTGCAAACGGCGGGAGAAGAAGGCGATATCGATATCTTCGCCGGCATCGAACGTCCAGACGCGTGCACGGATTTGCGAGGATGGGGAGTAAGCCGCGCGGGCTAACCACTTTCCGTTGCTGTCCACAACGTCGATGGTTTCACCGAGATTCGCTTTCCCTTCCATGCGGGCAACTGCGCCGGAAAATACCCACGGATGACGGCGTAATAAAGATTTTTCACGCCCTTTGGTTAACACTAAACGTACGGTCATATTTTGCTATGCTGTTTTGCTAAGAATTAGCCGTCATTTTCCGGGTTACACCCGCTAAATGCAACGTAAGAACCCTAAACGGAGGAAGTTATGGCATCAGTGTGTACGCTCGCCTGGGTCCACGGCATGGTTCAGGGCGTTGGATTTCGTTACAGCACGCAGCGTGAAGCGCAGAATCTGGGGTTAACAGGCTATGCACGCAACATGGATGACGGCAGCGTGGAGGTACTAGCTTGTGGAGAGGCAGAGAAGGTGGAACAGCTTATCGACTGGCTGAAAGCCGGTGGTCCACGCAGCGCCAGGGTTGATAAAGTGCTCACCGAACCGCACCAGCCCGACAGAGAATGGACCAACTTTGGCATTCGCTATTAAATGCACTTCACCGGCTTAGGCAGGCCTGCGATTTTCGTGGCCTGTTTGGCTGGCCCTTTAGGGAACAGACGGTACAGATAGCGGCTGTTTCCCTTTTCCTCGCCAAACTTATTTGCCATCGCCTTCACCAGCATGCGAATGGCCGGGGAAGTATTAAACTCCAGATAGAACTCGCGCACGAAACGCACCACTTCCCAGTGCTCAACCGCCAGCGTAATCCCTTCTTTTTCTGCGATTGCAACGGCCAGCGGTTCGCTCCACTCGGCGCTGTTTTTCAGATACCCGTCGGCATCCGTCTCGATAGTATTACCTTCGAACGTCAACATACTCATCCACGACATTATTCAAATTCGAGGCAGTGTAACAAATTTGCCCGCACGGAAAAAACAAAGCCCCGCAAAAGCGGGGCCATGAAGTTCAGGTTGCGCAGCCGTTAGTCGCGGCTGGCGAAGCCCAGAATGCTCAGCAGGCTGATGAAGATATTGTACAGTGAAACGTACAGGCTCACCGTGGCGCGGATGTAGTTTGTCTCGCCGCCGCGAATGATATTGCTGGTTTCAAACAAAATTGCGCCGGAAGAGATCAGGATAAACACTGCGCTAATCGCCAGGTGCAGAGCAGGTAACTGAAGGAAGATGTTAGCGACCATACCTACCAGCACTACCACCACGCCCGCCATCAGCATGCCACCCAGGAAGGACATGTCTTTACGGGTAGTCAGCACATAGGCCGAACAGCAGAAGAACACCAGCGCGGTTCCGCCCAGCGCCATACCGATAACGTCGCCCATGCCCGCAGACAGGTAGGCATTAAGAATTGGACCAAGGATATAGCCCAGGAAGCCGGTGAACGCGAAGGCAGCAATAATCCCCGATGGTTTATTAGCCAGGCGATAAGTCAGGAACATCAGCCCGTACATTCCGACCAGCGTCAGGATCAGCCCCGGATATGGCAGCATCAGCACAGTGCTGGCTGTCGCCACCATAGCGGAGAATGCCAGGGTCAGGCTGAGCAGAAAATAGGTGTTTCGCAGCACCTTGTGGGTGCTTAACAGTGACGAACGGTCACGCGAGGAGGTAATTATGCGATCCATTCAGAAACTCTCTCTTTGATGTATATAGTGGCGAAGAATAAGCGGCGCCCTTCGTTAACGGAAGGTGTTTTACCCATCTTTACCTGATGATGCTGCAAAAACGTACAATTTTCGTTT
This sequence comes from Dryocola clanedunensis, assembly GCF_038405435.1. Lineage (GTDB taxonomy): Bacteria > Pseudomonadota > Gammaproteobacteria > Enterobacterales > Enterobacteriaceae > Dryocola > Dryocola clanedunensis_A. The sequence goes on from NZ_JBBYHZ010000003.1 coordinate 393,429, forward strand.
CATAGTACTTACTTATAGTTTGCTGAAAAATATAGCCTTTATTACGTTCGTCGCTAAGAGTTGTAGCCGTACCGTTGTGTCACGCTTAAATTAGGTGTTTTTTACGAAAGCACAAAGCCATAACTCATTCATGAAAATCGGCATAGCGGTCATTGTCATGGCCATTGCCTGCGGCACCTGGCTGCTAACGTTCCCACTTTGCTGGCTCTCTTAAACTGTGCCGGGCAATCCCAGACCTAAGAAAAGTACATAAAACGTTGAGAGCGGCGGGGGGAGCTCGCTAAAAAGTGTTGTTAAACTAGACAGTTTGTTGGCATTTCAGTCAAATAAACTAAAGTTGGCTGTTTTTCAGGCGAACGAACAAATTCGTGCTTTACATGAAGTATGGGTATGTTTATAGTTCGCCTCGTTGGAAGTGTGGCCGAGCGGTTGAAGGCACCGGTCTTGAAAACCGGCGACCCGAAAGGGTTCCAGAGTTCGAATCTCTGCGCTTCCGCCAACATTATCAAGGGGTTGCCGAAAGGCGACCCCTTTTGCTTTTGGGGTGTTGGTAAAGTGTTGGTATATTCACTTGGTATATTTTCACTCCGTCTGCCTTCTATTTTCCCTCTTTTGCCATGAAAGGTACATCCAGCGTAGGGGAGATCTTAACTTTGCGATCGTAGGTGTTCACCTGGCTTTCAGTCTTATGCCCAGAGAACAACTGCTTATCACGGGTGCTTCCTTCATAGTCAGAAATCGCCTTGGCCTTAATGTCATGAAACGTTCCTGGAACAGGACGGCCAATTTTCAAGGCAGCTGCTTTCTTGGCTTTATTCCACCAGGTGTTGAATGTTTTCTTATTCATTTTCCCGCCGGATGGCCCCGGGATCAGGTAACCAGCCGCTGACCGGTTAACCAGTTTTTGGGTGGCGAGATCTACTGCCGTCCGCAAACGCGGCGACCACTGCTTGATCTGCTTTTTGCCCGTTTTGTTTTGCTCGATAAAAAGACCTTCGTCCCGTATATCAGACAGCAGCACATCAAGCACATCCCCCTCACGCGCTGCACATAGATAAGAGATCTCCATGGCAACCTGAATTTCCACGGGGGCACATTCATAGATAGCCACATAGTCCTCATCTGGAATATAAACATCCCTATCTACGAGGGTAAATTTTCTGATCCCTTTGCAGGGATTTCCCTTCACATAACCCCGTTCATAACTCCAGCCAAAGACCCTCGACATACTCGCCACTTCCTGATTTGCCTGGTTTTTGCTGCTCAGGCCCCGCTTGTCCATGAAAATGCGTACCTGCTCAATCTTTATATCGTCTGCTCTCATTTTTCCAAATACAGCCAGCAGCTGGCGTTGATGTTGGTGGTAGTCCTTCTGCGTTCGCGGGGCCAGCTCTGTGAAAGTTGGGCTTTCGACGAACATTCCCCAAATCCTGGCAAATGTCATTACATCATGACGGTTCGCTTTTTCCTGCTCGTATCGCTGCCAAAGTTTAGCGATGCTGGTTTCGTTTATTCGTCCCAGGGTAACGCTTTTCTTTGTTCCCTTTGGTTTCCATACATAGCTGTATTTATTTTTTGTAACCCGCGGTGGAAGATGAACATCTTTCGGATCTTTTCTTGGCCTGCCCATAGATAGCGTCGAAGTCTGGTTCTGTAGCAACATAATCATCAACCTTTGGTAATTCGGAAGTTCCCGGCGCAATATTTCTGCGCAAAACGATAGGGCGATTGCGTCCGTCAGTGGTGAACGGAATGCCATGGCAGCGCAGCTGACGCTGCTGGTGCGTGTAACGTCTGTATCCGGTTATTTCCGCAATTTCCTGAGGTGACAGCGTAAGTTCATGCATGGGTCATCCCTCTGATGACCGGCCAGATAAAGATAACTGGCCGGATGGTTATTTGCTGAAATTGGAAAATCAGATTTGAGCCAGGACCTGCCAGATTTCCGATACATATTTCACCTGATGGTGCGCGTCGGCCAGGGCATTATGCTGATCCCCTTCAAATGGAATTTCATAGCGCGGCTCTATTCCCACAGCTTTGCCCAGCGCAACAATGGTGCGCACATCACGGTCATTCCAGAATTTCCACAGGCAAGGGATGCCAGTGCGTTCGAAGGACTGGCGCAGCAGAACATTATCGAACGTGGCACCGTTTCCCCAAAGCTGAACAGAGGCTGGGCCATTTGCAGAATTTTCGCTGATGAAGTCGTTGAACTGCAGAAGTGCGTCATCAAGCGGGATCACATCTTCAATAAGCAGAGCCGATCGCGCCTCGGATGATTGCTTCATCCACCAAAGAATGGTTCCGGCGTCAGGCTTGCCGCCAAATGCCATAGCTGATTCAAGGCTGATGACTTTGTAAAATTCGGCCCCCGTCGCCCCTGTTTCTGGGTTGAAGAATATAGCCCCCACAGATATGAGCGGTGCGTCAGGGTTAGAGCCCATCGATTCTGTATCCACCATCAGATGGGAGTACAGTTGATCGCTGGTGGCTTCTTCAATATGATGCCCGGAATCATTATTCAGGGGATCTGGCTGCTGATTAACACCAGCATCGCTTTCAGCTGACTCATCTGTTGTTTGGCCCACTTGCATTTCATTGTGAGCTTCGGTTTCATTACCGTGAGTTTCTTCCACCTGCACATTATCGGCGTTCTCCGTTGGCTGTTCTGCTTTGGACTGCTCATCTACAGTTGGGGAATTACTGGTGATTCCATCAATACAAAACATTCCCCCGCCCATGCTGGTGATTTCTGGTTGTCCTGCGGTGAAGCGGGGTCGGATGGCATTTTCATCACGATCAGCTTCGATTTTGCGATTAATTTCGTTCTCCCAACTTTCTTCCGGATGATGCCGTGCCGCCGATAAGGTTTCTGCTGTCGGTGTTTCGTGGTTGCTTTCCGTCAGATTGGCGTTGATATAAGTTTGCAGGCTTACAGGGAAATGGCAGACGTCATCTGCGGCACTTCGGATCAGCGCAAAAATTGCAGCGCGGGAATAATCCAGGATGCCGGGCGTAGAACGTAACGCAGCGGACCATTCCTTAAATGGGCTTTCATTCTTCTGGACGATTTCTTTTGCCCGGCGATAAACGCCTCCGGGAATATCATAAATATTGAAATCCATCGGTAGGGTGGCCAGCGCAATTTCGAGATCCAGCGTATCGAGCGTGTGAACTATGTCCGAGTTACGATCGGTCTTATTGCCACCGGCAGTAGCGCCTAATGGGGTGGATTCTTTGCGGCAACGGGTCAGCCACTTGTCTACAACGTCCGCCCGGTGTTTGCCATCTTTGTCCGATTCGTCGCTAACCGCAGTCATCCATTCTTGAGTAAAAGACAGAATGAGGTTAAGAGACGGGGCTTTACCATCCAACGGCCAGATTTTTTTTATGTTGTTCAGCAGTGATAAACGGTTGTGATTAAAGCAGTGTTTGCAAGATTCGACGGAATTCAGTGCGAGCAGTACGTTTTGCAGGTAGCTGTCATCGGTATCCATCGCTGCGGCATTGGCTGCCGCGCGTTCCTTCGGCGTGGCCGTGAACATACCGCCTAGCCAGAAGTGGGCCAGTTCGGTGTTAAAGGGCAGCTTATGACTCACGACGATCTCCTTATCATCCGGACGTTCTGAAACCTGCTCGTGGGAGGTAAGGCTAGTATCGCTACCTGTAGGGGTAGGGGGTGTTTCAGGCGACAAGTCTACTTGTCCACCGGCAGTTACGGCCGGTACGCTTTCAATTACTGCTGGCGCATCAGCAATGATTTTCTTCCATGTAAGTCCATCTTCGGCGAGTTCGTAACGATCGCACCATGCCGAATCAATTTTCCCTTCTTCAGGAAGATCATCGACAACATGCCAGTTGGTTCGAACCGGTAGATTATGGTCGGTGCCGCGGCCAACTTCGATGCCGTTATCTTCAAGGATGTTCAGGATCTCACGGTCGGCGCGAGATTCAGACTTTGCAGAAAGCCAGCAGAACAGGCTTTTAGCTTCTGTTGCTTTTGCTTTGGCTTTAACGAGATACGCGTATGTGTTCATTGCGCTTGGGTTCCTTAAGGTTGTAAGATACCCGCAGCTAGTGATTGCCGCCTTGGGTAGTGGTCATTGGTCAAAACTCGATTCCGGAAAGCTTTGGTCGGCTGACCGGAGTACTTAACCCGCCTTGCGCGGGTTTTGTGCTTTATGGGGCTGGGCTTTTCCCGCTGTGCAGCTGCGAGACAAGTACACCATTCAGCGCGTTCAGGACGGGTTCGAAAGTGCTGTTCGTGGGTATTTTGCTGACCGCCCGAATAACCTCTGATACTGAAATTTCTTTTTCACACAGGCTGTAACCGCCGCCAGGGCCTCTTTGCGAGACAACTATTTTCCCGGCGCGCAGCTTCTTGAAAATCTGCTCGAGGTAGGAAACAGACAGCTTCGTTTCTTTGCTCAGTTCTGTTAGCGGCACAGGAGTGCCGGTATACATACGATTCATGGTTGCAACGACCTGCACCGAAGCCATTACTCTTTTCATTCCAAATTCCATGACGATCCCCGTTCCGGCCAGTATGGCCATTGGTCAAAACTCGATTACTTTTTTGCTAAAGACTGCTGGTCAACAGTCGGGTCGCCCTTCTGGGCCAGTACATAGCAGAGCTTACGGAGCAGAACCTCAACGACGTTGAGCGGGACTGCCTGACAGCGTGCTGGTTTGCGTGCAAAATCAATCATGCTCTTCTCCTCACCAAACTTCAGGCCAGCCCTTGATAACGGCAGCTGTACCTATTTCCGATGGTTTTTCATCTTGGTTTAATCTCCGGTGCATCCCATCAGCGATGGAGTCCGCGTCTTTCCAGTCGTGTGCTTTGACACGGTAAGTTCTGTAACCAGAGCAACAGCTGATTACCACCGTGAATTGTTTTTTAGCCATGGTTGTCTCTCGTCTACTGCCTTTATCGCCAGGCTGGCGGAACGTTACTTAACCTGCTGCGCGTTAAACTGTGCCATCTCATCCGGTGCTTCGTATGCCGCCGGCAGCTACTCTCGTGGGCGTCCTGCCTTGATGACTGCTCGCTTCGTCGTGAAGAGATTAAAGCACTGGTTTATACGTGTGTCAATTCATAACTTATAGATGGGTAAATTTTTACTTTAGAGGATAAAGCTTGTTGGGCAACTTAAGGCAGGCGTAAAAAAACCGGCTTTCGCCGGTTCTTTCAAGTAATTGGGGTGCTTTGGAGAGTAATATTACTCGTCGGCTAACTTATACCGACCACGGAGATATTTATTAACGTAATCATCGAGTTCCTTTAATCTGATTTGGAAAAGATCAATCATTCTCTCTTGTTCAGATTCTGGTAGTTGTCGAAAAAGCTGCAACATTTTTTCTTCGTTAGTTTTCAGTCCCGAACCTTCTTCAACCTCTTCACCGAGCAGCCATGTAATGGAAACTCCTGCAGCTTCAGCAATAGCTATAGCGGATTTTTTACTAATGGCACCAGTTTTAAACCAGCCGTTAACCGCCTGCGGTGTAACGCCTGCAATCCTCGCCATGTCAGCCTTGCTTATGCCGCGTTCCGTAATCTCGGTCAGACGCGCTATAAGCAATTCACCCAGTTCTGTTTTTTGTTTCATGAGCTCATTGTAAATGTTTAGTTTATAGTCGCAATAAATTAAAGGTTTGCACTTAATGTAAACCTATGCTTTATTATCTCCATCATAACGAGGAGAAAATCATGACGGCACTTGATAATGCGATTAAAGCAGCAGGGTCGGCAAACAAGCTCGCTTACGCAATTGGGGTAAGTGGCATGGCTGTGAGCCAATGGAAAACCAAAAACAAGGGACTGGTCCCCGCTTCAAGGGTGCTGCAGGTATTTAGAGCAACAGGCATAACCCCCTACGAGTTACGACCTGACCTTTATCCTAATCCAACCGATGGGTTGCCACAGCAGGAGGACTGACAATGCATTCCTTAACTTATGACCATCATAGCCAGCGAAACAGTCTTTCGCTGAAAACACAAAATCAGTATGAACCCCGTCGCCGGGACAACGGTAAGCGCATATCTATCCAGAACGCGGTAAGGGAGTGGGAGCAGACGTTGCCCGGCCAGGCGCAGGAAAAGATCGCTCAGCTGGTGGCTGAACAGTGGGATAAGCAGGATGGTCGGGGGATCACTGTGAATAAACAGAACCTGTTCCGCTATCTGAAAAATGAGACGGCTTCAGACAAGTACAACGGATATGTGATGCAGCTTGCTCCGGCAATAGCACAAGCAATGCCGATCGAGATTGCCCGTAAGTATGGCCTGCGCAAAGGAATGACAGAGGCGGAACTGGTCGCACATGCCATCAAAGAGTGCAGCGAAGCGCACCAGGCAAAACTGATAGGTGCCCCTCTGCAAAAACTGGAGAAGGAGGTTCGCGAGGCTGCGATATCCCTTTTCAACATGTTGCCGACAGATGCAGTGGGGCCGTTACTGGCAAGCCTGAGCGCTATAACCCCGCAGTTGTTTTAATCGAGTTTTGACCAATGACCATTGTGAAATTACCCCAAAAACACCTGCTTTGGCTAACTGACTTTTTTAGCAGCCTCAACAGCAGCGTTGAGTCCAGAAATTATCCATTCGGCATCAAGATGGTGGATGCGGATCGTGCTTGGTTCATCACCCAATGCATTGACTTGGGAAAGACAGATGTAGCCATCCTCAATGGAGAACTCAATTTCATCTCTTTGAGGAATACAAAAAACGGTGTCAGTCATGAGATTTTTCTCTTTGTAAATCAATTGAATATGCGTGACAAAAATGGTGCTGAACACTATCTGGAGCAATTATGACAGATAAAGAAAGCAATGATAAGGCTAGGACCTTGGCTAGAAGCAAGGCAAGCAACGAGCCTTACCGCAAGGTGAAGATCACCATGTGGGATGACCCAAAGTTTCGCGCATTATCGCCTTTGCCACCCAGTGGTCAAAGCCTGTTTATCTATCTGCTGACCAGCCCGTTTACGGGGATTATCCCGGGGCTGTTTAAAGCTGGGCGCGCGGCGCTGGCAGAAGAACTGGGATGGGAGCAGGAAGCCTTCGACTTAGCCTTAGGCGAAGCCTTATCTCTCGGCATGGTTAAAGCCGACCTTGTAGCCAGAGTTTTTTGGCTTCCTAAGGCTGCGGCACATAACCCGCCAGCTTCAGTGAATGTCATCAAATCATGGGCTCGGGCCTTTGAATTATTACCTGAATGTGAACTGAAATGGGATGCATGGAATTCCCTGCAGGCTACGTGTTATGCGGTCTCTGAGGCTATGGGGAAGGCATACGACATGGCAATGCCTTTGCCTAAGGATAAGCCTAAGCCTTTGGCATCAGGTATCCAGAAAGCAGTAAACAGTAAACAGATATTAAACCCTAAAAACACTATGTCAGGTGCTGAGAAAACTCAGCCCCGGACACAACAGGAAACGGGAGGTGCTTACCCTGATGAGTTTGAAATTCTCTGGAGTGCGTATCCGAAGCGGGAGGGGAGTAATCCGAAGAACAAAGCCCACTCCGCCTGGAAGGCCCGCAAGCGAGAGGGGGTGTCCTGCGAAACCATGCTGGAAGGCGTCAAGCGATACCGGCTTTTCTGCGACAGTCGCGGCCAGACCGGGACAGGGTACGTGATGCAGGCTCAGCGCTTTCTGGGTACGGGGCGGGAGTTCGACAACGACTGGAAGGTAAATCATGAGGCAACAAACAATGGGCAAAATACACCAGTTTCCGGCGGCTCAGCAGCCAGCGCTGTTCGAGCTGAGCGGGAGCGCAGGGAACGTGAGCAGCACCAGCGAGGCGGAGAGCAGAGCCTGGGAGCTGTGGGAGACGCTGGCGGGCGTGTATGGGAATCGCTGGGTAACGAAGAATGGGTTGAGTCCGTCAACGCTATGGGTGACGCAGATTTCAACGATGACAGCGGGGCATCTGAGTGAAGTGTGCTCTCGCCTTGTTGAGCAGTGCAACGCAGGAGATACATGGCCGCCAGACCTGGCCGATTTTATTTCTCTGGCCGCTCAGTGCTCGGGTGGTGCGTTTGGGCTGAACGTGGCTGACGTGCTGGCGGAGTATGCGCGCTGGAAGAGCGAAGGGTGGCGGTTCGCTTCCTCGGAAGAGTTCAACTGGAGGCACGCGGTTCTGTATCACATTTGCGTAGAGATGCGCCGGGAGTGCGTTGAGCGCAGGCTTTCGCAGAGGGAAATGGACAAGCTTGCAGCGCTCAAGCTTACCCGGTGGGAGAAAAAAGTTGCGTCAGGTTATTGGGTTCCGCCCATCAGGAAAAGAATCGAGGCCAAAGCGAAATCAGGAGAGCCAACGCCAGCACAGCAGCTGCGCGAAGAGTATTTACGCCGGAAGGCGGCAGGAAAGATTTAAACAATCGAGTTTTGACCAATGACCAGGAGCCATTTCATGAAAAATGGAAATCAGCAGAAAAAATCAAAGCCGACAGGCCGCGAACTGGTGGAGGCGTACATCCGCAAGCACGAAGGGTGCACGCATTCCGAGATTACTAAAGCGCTGAAAATCAGCACCGTCACCGTAGGGTCAGCTTTATCGCTGTTGAAGCGCGCCAGGATCATCGAGAACCGCGGCGTTCTTGGCCAGATGACTTATCACATCATCCCTCCAGCAGCTGACTGCAACGAACCAGTATTTGGCCTGAGCCCGAACATGGCGCTGCTGAATCGCCTGCTTGCAGAGGTGCGCGCATGACTAACCTAAGAGCCGCATTCGCACCTCTTAACCCGAATAACGACGCTTTAGAGGTGCAGATGAATACCGTGAGTGAGCCGACGATTCTCGATATATGTTGCGGCAGCCGCATGTTCTGGTTCGATAAGCAGGACGAGCGAGCCATATTCAGCGACATACGTGCCGAAGAGCACACGCTCTGCGACGGTCGCCAGCTCGTCATTAGCCCGGATGTGATAGCAGATTTCCGCGCACTGCCGTTCGCCAGCAATAGCTTCCCGGTCGTCGTGTTCGATCCGCCGCATCTCGAGCGAGTCGGTGAAAATGCCTGGATGGGGAAAAAGTACGGACGGCTCAACAAAGAAACGTGGCGCGATGACCTGCGCGCCGGGTTCGCAGAAGCTTTTCGTGTGTTGTGGCCACACGGCGTGCTCATCTTTAAATGGAACGAAACACAGGTGCCGGTTAGTCAGGTTATCGCACTGACAGACGAAAAGCCGGCAATCTGGCAGCGCACCGGCAAGGCCGACAAAACCCACTGGATTATCTTCGTGAAAGGGGCAAGCCATGAATAAGGGAACCGACGAAATCATCAAGATGATGCGGGCGCAGAAGGGGCTGTGGGGAAGCGTTGAACTAACCTCTGAAGATGCTGATGAGCTGATAGCGGCGCTGGAGCTGAAAGAAGAGCAGCGCGCTAACTGGTTCCAGATCGCGCAAATGCTTGGCGAAGAAATGGACGCAGCAGAGAAGCGCATCGCAGAGCTGGAAGCCAACAAGCTATCCGTGAAGCTGCCTGAGGGATTCATTTGGGGGGCGGATGACACTGATGGTTGGCTTAGAAAATCAGATGTTATAGCTGTGATTCAAGCCGCTGGCGGCATCGTAGAGAGGAGTGATTAAGATGACCACTACCCCACAACTCGAGTACGCCGTCCGGCGCATCGTCGAGCTTGAAAACCTGCCGCTGGTGGGCCTTAAGAAAGTAGGGGGTATCCGCGAGCAGAACCTCTAAATGAGGTTCTGCTGTGTAAGTTGGAATCTTGATTGGTTCTGGTTTCTTAGGAAGATTGGCGCTTTTAATGAAAATGCGAGTGACCGCCGAAACCCTCTGTATGGCTGTTATCAGCGCCATAGCCGTGACCGCCGAAGGCATGTGAATGAGCATTTTCCTGTCCTCTTCCTTGATGACCGACTGAGGATGAAGTGTCTGAATTGTGATCGAAACCACCTTTAACGGCGGCAGATTCAAAGACAGCAACGTGCGGTACGGATATCTGGATATCAGGGTTAACAGCAGCCAGAGCTCCTGCTGTTGTAGCTTGAGTAACACCATTAATTGACACGCTAACAGGTGTATCAGGATGCAGAGCAGCAGCAGCGACATTTATGGAAGCTGGAGCCTTTGAAGAAGATACAAGAGTGCCTGGAGCTACGCCGATAGCTTTTTGCTGTTGCTGTGTTATGCCTTCCCTGTATGCGGTGGCATTGACTGTGATGCTCTGTGCAACAGCTGAATCTGTCGGTTGGTTTGTAGTTATTGTATTAGTCTGATCAGGAGTCGACACAGATGTGCCCGGAGCCACTCCCATGGCTTTTTGTTGTTGCTGAGTTATGCCTTCGCGGTAAGACGTGCCGTTAATGGTGTTTCCCTGTGCGACGGGTGAACCTGTCGGATCGTTCTTAACACCCATATTTGCTATTTGGTTTGCTCCAGCGTATTTAGCCGCTGTAAGGGCTGCGTTGTACGCCCTTGCCGTCTCTGCAGCATAAGTTGTATGTGCATCAGCCGCAGTATCTCGTTCAGGTTGTGGACCAGTGCCAGCAGGAACTGAACCGACATAAGTGCCACCTGTCATATTTTCGATACGTGAGATACCAGCATCAATGTTGTTTTGACCGTCTTTGATTTGGTTAGGTGCCTGCGCATTACTTATTTGGCTCAGCCCTTGATTGATTTGCTGGGTAGCGGCGGCGGCTTCGCTTGGGTTATAGGCAGCATTAGCAACAGGTGCCGAGAATGACACAACGACGAGTGCGATAACTGGGAGCTTCATGTTTTTTTAAGTTCCGAGAGGAAAAATAATGTGGTGGTGAGGATTTGTGAGTTGGGAAATTTAATAAAAAATTTTACTTAGTCTACGTCAGTTGAGTTTAACCGTCAAACAGGCTTGTGATTGCTGAAATCTCAAACTGACAAGCAAATGGATGCGAGCCAACACTCTTCAAGTAATGGCTGTATAGCTACCTTCGCCATCTATCATAAAGCGACCAAACCAACAGCCACGCCGTGCTTTATAGGTTTAGCAGTACCAACATCCTCCAGTAACGCTCTAAGCATTATGTCTTTATTTTTCGACTATTCATTTGTATCAGATGATTGTTGAGCACCGGGTTTAAAGCCACGGGTTTACAGGGCGATTAATCATTGTCTAATACTTAACCCACTGAAATTTGTGAAGAACAAAACCTAAGGTTCATAGGGTTCATTTTAATTGCATTACTTAAAAATAGCGTTAATAATGACTGTATGTTTATACAGTAATGTGATTCAGGAGGAACCATGAAGATTGAAGTTACAATAGACAGAACGAAAAAACTGCCTAACGGGGCCGTCCCCGCGCTGCATCAAGAGTTAAGCAAAAGACTGTCCCGCCGATATGAAAATTGCAGCCTCATTATCCGTCAGGCTGGCTCCGATAGCCTTTCTGTCACTGGAGTAGAAAAAGACGAAAAAAAGCTTATCGAAGAGATCCTGCAGGAAACCTGGGAGAGCGCGGACGACTGGTTTGCAATTCATTAATCACGGTCCATCCAGCGTTATCCGGGAATAGTCAGGAGTAAAGGGGGTAGGTGTGTTTTTACAAGAAGAATTACCAGAGACAGGTTACGCGGTCATTCGCTGCCACGATTACGCAGTGGTTGCAAAGTTCGGGACTTTTCCGGGCGAAGGCCGTGCCCTGATGTATCGTCGTGGTGACGAGATATCCTTTGTCCCCCTTCATCCTGAGGACATTGTTGGTACCCCGACATTGTTCACTGAAATGCTTGAAAAAGCGGGCTACAGACTTTCAAACGGCTTTGATACACTTCATTCGTAGGCCTGAACAACCTGCAATACCTGCTGCGCCCTGGAGAGAACACCATGGCGCAAATATCATCACCAATATTTAACGGCTATCTGGTCTGCTCCCATGAGCATGGCCGTCTTTTGTCACGTCTGAGCAAAAGCATTACTCTCACGCGCAGGAAACAGTCATGAAAAAAGACTGGTTCCAGCATGACAATCTTACCGAAGCCCAGGCCAATGAGCTGATAGAACGCTACAGGGCCAATCAGGTACAGACACAGAAAAGCCTGTCTGCGGATTACACCACGTGGACGGTGAGCGCTCTGTTGCCGCAGGCCGACCGGCCACCGCGCATCGACCGAACCTATCAACAGAAGTGTTGGAGGTGAGCGTGAAAACATATCCTATTGCTCCCTTGGGCAAGCCTCGTATGACACGCGCCGATCGCTGGAAGAAACGCCCCGAAGTTATGCGTTATCGCGCCTTCTGCGATGAAGTACGCCTGCATAACGTTCAGCTGCCTGAATCAGGATTCCATGTCACATTCATCATCCCCATGCCACCGAGCTGGAGCAAGAAGAAGCGCCAGCAGTATGACGGCCAGCCGCATCAGTCAAAACCGGATATGGACAACCTGATGAAAGCCCTCATGGATGCGATTTATGAGGACGATGCTCACATCTGGGATGGGCACATAACAAAGCGATGGGGCGAAACAGGGCAGATCATCATTCAGGAGGTTGCAGCGTGCGCGCATTGCTGAAACCCGATATAGCCCGTCATCTTGGCGTGGTGCTGCTTAAGCCTGGTAGCGAGTTAATGAGGCTGTTTGCATCCGGCCGCGTGCTGGTAGAAGCGGAGCCAAAACATATGGCCCGCCTGCCATCCGGCCGCGTTCCCGATGCCCGGCAGCCGCTGGCGGCTGATGAAACCCTTGCTGCGTTCTTTACGGATGAGCGTGTCATCACTGCTGCTGGTGGCATTAATTCTCTTGAGACCTGGCTTAAGCGCTACACCAAATGCTGCCAGTACCCGCATTCCGATTACCACCACAAAGAACTTGTGACGCTGCGTTATTCTCCGGGCGCGATGCTCTTATGCTGGGGTTGCGACAACAAGCTGCGTGAACAGACGACACAGCAACTCGAGAGTATTGCCCGCCAGAACGTCTTCGACTGGGTGATTGAGTCAGTTCTCCACCAGCTCGGCTACAACCTGGAGCGAGAGCTTTCACTGAGCGAGCTTTGCTGGTGGGCTGTTTATGTCGGAATCGGTGAGGCTATTACTGAGAGCATGGCAAAGCGCGCATTACGCCTCAAGGATGAGCCGATCCTGTCCGTTTACAAAGAGAGCGAGATCACCCCATCGGAACCAGCTACCAGCATTCTCTCTGAGAAAGCTAAGAAGGTTAACGTAAGGCTGCTGCAGGTGGTTGAGCCCGTCCCTATTAAGCCGGTCGTTAGACTGCGCGTTGATCCTGAATCCCCGGAAACACACTTTGCCAGGCCAAAGCGCCGACGCTGGCAGAATGCTGAATATCTGAAATGGGTAAAAACGCAACCCTGCGCAGGGTGTAACCGCCAGGCCGATGATGCTCACCATCTTATCGGCTATGGGCAAGGCGGAACAGGTACCAAAGCGCATGACAGCTTTACGATCCCGCTTTGCCGGAAATGCCACGACGAACTTCACCGTGATCCGCGCGCGTTCGAACAGAAACACGGCTCACAACTGGAAATGATGAAAAATACGCTGGACCGGGCCTATGCGCTTGGCGTTCTGGCCTGAGGAGAGAAGTTATGACGCCACGTCAAAGAAGAGCGTATCACTCTGCAATTGAGCGCGCCGCATCGGCACCACGGAAAAGCTATCTTGGACGATTTACCCCGCTAAAAACTATTCAATCAGCGTGGATCAAATCGCTGCTCACAACATGGGGAGAATGTGTCGGCGGTAAAACCAGCGCCCAGTACCGGCTGGAAAACTGCAACCGGTTCATCACTAAAGCAAAAGAAGATGAATGGTCCGACACCCAGCTTTCGCGCATTACGGCAGCACTGGCCCAGGCGAGGGAGGAGGGTTTTCGGGGGCGTGAATCTGTTCGCCGTGCGCATACAATTCTATGGTCGGTCACGCTAAGCGACATGATTGCAGAGGCGGGCTGGCGAGATGACGCTGACCTTGTAGAAAAAGCTGTGCTGCAAACGTTCAAATCAGATGATCCGGTTTACATGATAGGGGTGAAGTATTACACCACAAGAGACAAGATATCGGATATTGCCCGTGAACTTCAGCAGGCGGCCCCCTGGCTGACCCCAGATAAGGCGCGTGAGCGTGTTAAATGGTGCCTGCAGATATTCAGGGCTAAGGTGTTTTTGTCGGTGAAGAATTTGCCTGAAGGCGCTTAACTGAGAAATAAAGCTTGAAACTAACCCAGAAAAGTAAATAATTGCTTCATGCTTGGCAGAGCTGCGCCACGATGGCAGCGACGATAAGCAAACACACATTTGAAAAAGAACCCGCTACGGCGGGTTTTTTCATTTCTATGGCTGCCAATCGGCGGCCTTTTTTATTCCCCTCTTTTGAGAGGATGCACAGCAAAGAGGGGGCTAAATGTCCGAACCATTATCCACGGCCGTCGCTGGTGGAGTAGCTGCAGGATCCGCAGGAGTCACCTTCGCTTCGCTATTTCCTGAAGCTACTCCAGCGGTGATGATTTGCGCGCTGGCTGGCGCCGCGCTTTATGTGCTTAACGCCGAAGACCACAAATTATGGAAGCAGGTCGTTTTTGCGCTGATTTCGTTCGTCGGCGGCGTGTACTGCTCAGGCATGGCATCAGAGATAATTGCTGCCGTCATAAACGCCGGGCTGAGCCACTTAAGCCCGCCGGTACAGATTAAAGTCACTCCGGCGATTGGAGCCCTGGCGGCTTCCACTATTTCCGTCACTATCCTGTTACGCGTTCTCTCTCGTTCGCGCAGCGGCAGTCTACCGGGACTGAAGGAGGAAAAATGACATGGCAGACACTCCTCATCAACGTTAACGCCATTGCATGCATCCTGATTAGCGTTCGTCTGCTGTTCTTCCGCAAGCACGGCGGACGCCATAGGCCGGGCATGGCCTGGCTGGCTTACGGGTTAATTCTCGGCTCGGCATGGGTAGCCTTTCGCATCTGGCACGGTGATTACGTACAGGTGGATTACGGCGAGCTGATAATGAATGTGTTCGTCTGCGTTATCGTCTGGCGCGCACGCGGGAACGTGGCAAAAATCGCAGTGAGCACACCACAATGACAAAAGACCAAATCTTTGAATCCATCCTCGGTAAAGAGGGCGGCTATGTCGATCACCCTGACGATAAAGGTGGACCGACCCGCTGGGGTATAACGCAGGCAGTAGCCCGCGCACATGGTTACGCAGGCAGTATGAAAGAGTTACCGCGAGAAACGGCCCTGGCAATCCTGACAGCCGATTACTGGACTGGCCCGCGCTTCGATCAGGTGTCTGAGTTATCTTCATCCATTGCTGCGGAGTTGTGCGACACCGGCGTAAACATGGGACCTACGGTTCAGACCAAATGGTTTCAGCGCTGGCTTAACGTATTCAACCAACAGGGAAAGCTTTACCCGGACCTTATCTCCGATGGTCAGATTGGCCCGCGTACGATCAGCGCGTTGAAGGCGTTTCTGGCTGCACGTGGCAAAGAGGGTGAGCAGGTAATGCTGAAATCGCTCAATTGCAGCCAGGGGCAGCGTTATCTCGAGCTGGCAGAGCAGCGCCCGGCTAACGAGTCTTTTATTTACGGCTGGATGAAAGAAAGGGTGGGCTTATGAGTTTCGAAATAGTTCTGGGAGCTATCGCGCTTGTAATTGCCGCCATTGCCGGTGCTTTTGGCCTTGGGCAGTCAAAAGGCACGCACAAAGCTGAAGCAGCAGCTGATAAGCAGCGCACAGAAGAAAATGCCGCCGCGGCAACTGCCTCCGCAGAACGCCGGGTTGAAGCAACGAAGGGAGCCGCCGATGTCCAGCAAACCGTTAATGATCTTCCTGACGATGATGTTTCTCGCGAGCTGCGTGAATCGTGGCGTAAGCCCACCAGCGGTAATTGATACCGCCTGCGACTGGGTACGGCCTATTTACCTGAGTGGCCATGATATTGACGCAATGGACATGCAGACGAAGCGCGCCGTGCTGACGCATAACCAGACGTGGCAGAAGAACTGCCAGATTCCAATGGCCTCACAATAGTGGGTTTTCTATACCCAAAGAAAGGTAAAGACGATGGATGATGATTATCGTAAAGACCTCCAATTATGGTTCGGATTATCCCACTCGAGTTTTGCAGTTATACCTCGAGTGTTCATGGAGGCAATGCCGAAGGAGTGGCAGAAAAAAATGGCGGTGCTTCTGTTTGAGTATGACGAACGGATCGATACTTCGATTTACGGCATTCATAGTTGCTTTGTAACGGTAAAGGATGGCGATAACCGCTTCATGAAGATGCCAGGGGAAATCTTGAACTACCGACACCCTCGGCCTGAATTTATTCAAAGCTTCTTGAAGGGGTAGGAATTAAAAAAGACATTCACTGAGTAACCTAAGTAATGATAAGCTTTCTTTTTTATAAGGAGAGCGTATGACTACTGCCGATAAGATTGCATTGTTCTCAGCTGTAGGTGGATGGGTATCAGGATTAGGTGCGCTATTAGCCGTTATAGTTTCATTATATTTGGCAAACCGAAAGACCAAGGTTCAGATTAAATGTGATGTAGGAGAGCGCCTCATTATTTCCAAGGGTTCGTTTGGTGATAGTAGTAAGCAAAGTGGCATAGCTATAGTGGTAACGAATTTAACTTCATTACCTGTTAAAATTACAGGAATAGGCTGGTCATGCGGTAAAGGGCATTACTGGCACCAGATCCTTGGAGATAAGGATTCTGACGTGCTTCCTAAAAAAATAGAATATGGTGACCAAGGTTTTTTCTGGGTAAGTCTAGAAGGAAAAGAAGAATCATGGTTCCAGGGGATAGCGAAGCAAATGAAAGATAAAAAGGCTAATATAAGCAAACTGAAAGTTTCAATTTCAACTGCTTCTGGTGGTCTTTTCTATTTCTCCCCCGAGAAGGAGCTTAAGGCTAAATTTTCTGAATATTATAAAAAGGCGTGATTGCTTTTTTAATATGTTAAAAGATTAATATTCAATTTATAGCAGTATCATCATTAGGCCACTGGCACCCGCTGGTGGCTTTTTTATTGGAGCTTCTATGCAGGTCACTATCGACGGTGTCCCGTATGCGCCTGTCTGCAATTCAGTGGCCCGCATCGGAATAGCGATCACAACGCACAATCGCGCTGACGTACTAAGCCGCGCCATTGCTCAGCATAAGCAGTTTTTACCACCCGGCGCGCTGGTGGTCGTTATTGATGACGGTTCATCACCTTCCGCTTCCGTCCCTGATGGCGTTCAGCTGATCCGGCACGATAAATCACTGGGTATTGTGGCATCGAAAAACCGGAGCCTTGAAGCGCTGGTGGATGCCGGTTGCGAGCACATATTCCTCTGGGACGATGATGCATGGCCAACGGCGCCCGACTGGCATCTTCCTTACATTCAATCCCCTGAGCCGCACCTGGCTTACCAGTTCCTCGATCTGGCAGGCCCAAAGAAGCTGAACGACATGGCCGTTCTTTACCGGGACGATAAACACGTGGCTTATACCGGCCAGCGTGGCGTGATGCTCTATTACCATCGCAGTGCCATCGAAAAGGTCGGTGGATTTGATCCGGTATACGGTCGCGGGATGTATGAACACCCGGACTTAGCGTTACGAATTCACAATGCAGGGCTAACGACGTGGGCGTTTGCTGACGTGGTCGGTTCTGAAAAGTTGATTCACTCGCTCGATGAGCATGAGCAGGTCGCTCGTTCGGTGCCGCGCCCGGACCGGGAAGCGCTGGTGAATCGTAATGTAGGAATCTTCAACGAGCGGCGGGATAGCGGCTACACAGGGTTTGCGTCATACGGTAGAAATCCGAATGTCGTGTTTACCACATTGTTGACCAGCCAGCCCGATCCCCAGCGTGGCGTTAAAATGAAAGCCGACCCCGAGCTGCTACAGGCGTGGGCTGATTCTATATCTGGCGCGCTGCCTATCGTGCTAGCGGACGAGCTGAAAGAATCTCCCACCGGTGCTGGGCTGGGTGAGGTCCCACAGTTAGATATGAGCCCTTACTTTGCGCGCTGGCTGCACATCTACCAGTACCTACGCGATCACCCGGAATACCGGTTTGTCTGGTGTACCGACGGCACCGACGTTGAGATGCTGCGAGAGCCATGGGAAGAAATGGAGCCCGGCAAAATCTACGTTGGGTCAGAACACAAGACCTATGCCGACCAGTGGATGCACGCTAATCACCACGGCAAAGCATACAGTGAGTTTTTCGAGCAACATCGCGATGAGCCGCTACTTAATGCTGGCCTGCTGGGTGGCAGCCGCGCCGACGTGATGGAGTTCGCGCACCGGATAATCCGCTTGCACTACCGCATCGAGAGCCAGCGCTTCTGGAAGATGGAGGCGGCACCAACCACGCTGGTTGATATGGGTGCGTTCGGAATTGCGGCTAAGTCCTTTGGTGACCGTGTAGTGACCGGGCCAAAGGTGCATACGATTTTTAAAACTGACGGCATCGGCAAAGAACACGCCTGGTGGAAACACAAATAGGAGTGAAGTGTTGATATGAAAATTTTCACTGCTGTAATGCACAAGAATAGCTTCTACATTCACGCCGATACTCGCCAGTGCTTCTGGATCAGGCTAAGCATGAGGTTAGGTTGGGGCAAATTTGAATTAATTCGCCCCTCTGATGAATTTAGTGATGCTGGAGGGTTGTTTGAATTAGTCGAAGTGCGTTTGGCAGATTCAGAACCCCCTGAGTCAGTAGCTGTAGGGTCAAATGTTTTATGGCGTCTGCCGGAAGCTCTCGAAGTTTTGAAATCAGTCCCTTCTTCTGATCTTCAGGCATATTTGCAAGGCGGATTATGTCCTCAAGGGCCACAATAGTGTCGTTGTGCAGCCGAACTGTTTGTACTTTAAGAATGGCACTCAGCCCGCCATCATCAAGAAGAAAATCGATGCCCTTCTCAGTGATGCTACAGAAAGGAGCGTTAAAGATAAAATCAACTCCAGCCATGGTATCACTGCGAACGAATGGGGTAGTAACAAGGCCGTGCATTTCGAGATAAAGCATGCATGCAACAAAGTGATCATAGCTATCAAACTTCTCAATAAGCTCTCTTTCCTGAGCTTTATTGAGCGTATTAGGTGCGCAGTCGATCAGTGCGTTGAGAATTTCAAGCTGTAAACTTCTGTCGTACTTTCTTGTTTTATCCATTTCTCTAGCTCCATTGATAATATATGAAGCCTAACCTGAACTGATTACGACAAACATCCTGATAAATGATCAGTAGCCGCCATCGTGCGGCTTTTTTATTGGAGCTACCACATGGAATACCCGGTTAAGTTTGTGGTGGTCGGCCATCACTTACGGCGCGCTATGGCTGTCCGACTTGCTGACTCTCTGGGCGCTCAACTGCTCATCGATGATGGCGACCACGGCGCCAATTGGAATCACCGCCAAGCGCTTGAATGGGCTGCCGAGCAGGATTGTCGCGTGGTGGTGCTTGAAGATGATGCTCAGCCTGTCGCTGGCTTTACCGAGCAGGCGGCGGAATGGCTGGCTCGCTTCCCCGATAGCCTTTGTTCGTTGTATCTCGGCACCGGCCGCCCGCCGCAGTACCAGATGCAGATAGCTGAGCGGCTGATACTGGCCGACAAGAAGCGTTCCGACCACATCACATTGCCGCGGCTAATTCACGGCGTGTGCTACAGCGTACCGCCGCAGCATCTTACCCGTGTGCTTGAGCGATGGGACAGCAGCAAGGCGGCTGACTATGCGGTTGGAGACGCGCACGGCGGCCCGGTGGTATATCCGTGTTACTCGCTGGTGGATCATGCTGATGGTGAACCGGTGGAGATACCGCACGATGGCATGCCGCGCACCGAGCGCCGCAAGGCGTGGAGGCTGGCACGATGAGCAAAGAGCCTCGTATCTATGGCAGTCGGTGGGACAAGGCCAGGCTGTCATTCCTGCGCAGCCACCCGCTGTGCCGGATGTGTGAAGAGCAGGGAAGGACAATAGCCGCGACGGTTGTTGACCACATCGAACCGCATAAGCTGAAAGACGCAATCAGGTCTGGCAATCAGGCCGCGATAGCGAAAGCGCAGGTCTTGTTCTGGGACAAAAAGAACTGGCAGCCACTGTGCAAGCAGCACCACGATTCAACAAAGCAGAGGATAGAGAAGAGCGGCACGGTCATCGGCTGCGACGTCAACGGCTACCCGCTCGATCCAAATTCTCACTGGAAGTAAACGAGAACAACTCTCATTAATAGCGCTCCGGCAGGGGTAGGGGGGAGGGTAAAACTCCACCCCTTTCGCCCTAAATGACCGCCGCTGAAGTTTCAATTTAACGCTAACCCGATTTTTTCCGATTTATCAGGTGCTAAAAATGGCAGACAAACGAACCCGCTCCGACAGTTCGGCGGCGGCGCTTCAGGCCATGAAAAATGCAACAGAGGATACGATTCAACCTCCGGCGCATGCGGGTCTGGAGAAAAAAGCCGAACCTTTCTGGCATGACAATATCAGATCGAAAGCGCTGGACAGCTGGACGCCAGCCGACCTGCTTGCCGCCGCAGAACTGGCAAATAATCAGCTCTACATCACCGTTTTACGCAAGGATTTGCGCAAAGAAGAGCGCGCCCGCGGTGAAGCGCGCAACGAACAGCTTATTAAAGATTTGCGTAAGCAGATTGTGGAATTGCAGCGAACCATTCTGGCCCAGCGCCGCGATCTGCAGATCCACTCGCATGCCACCAACGGCGAAAGCCGCGACCAGAAAAAGCGCAACGAAAACGACCGGCACGCCCGCGGGACGGTTAACCAGAATTCGGGAGAGGATGACAATCTGATCGCCTTCCCTAAACACGGATAGGTCAATGACGCGTGGTGAAAAGGTTATCGCGTTCATAGAGCGCTACTGCATTGTGCCGGAAGGCAAGCTTATCGGGCAGCCGATGCGGCTTGATGAATTTCAGAAACTGTTTCTCCTTGCGATGTATGACAACCCGGTTGGCACGGATAAGGCCTATCTGAGCATTGCCCGCAAGAACGGCAAAACGGGCCTGATCGCCGGAATACTTCTTGCTCACCTGGTGGGGCCGGAGGCAAAGCAGAACACCCAGATCGTCAGCGGCGCGATGAGCCGTGAGCAGGCGGGGATTGTGTTCAGCCTGGCGGTTAAGATGATTAACCTGAATCCCGACCTGCAGGTCATCGTTCACATTATCCCGAGCGGTAAAAAGCTGATTGGCCTGCCGATGAACGTGGAGTTTCGCGCGCTGGCCGCCGAGGGGAAAACGACGCACGGCCTTTCGCCGGTGCTGGCCATCCTCGACGAGGTAGGGCAGGTCGTCGGGCCGCAGAGTGATTTTATCGACGCCATTATCACCGCGCAGGGCGCGCATGAATCGCCGCTGCTCATTGCCATCAGCACCCAGGCGGCAAACGACAATGATTTGCTGAGTATCTGGCTTGATGATGCCGAGCGCTCAGGCGATCCGCATATCGTCTCCCATGTTTATCAGGCGCCCAAAGAGGCAGACGTGAGCGACCGGGAAGGCTGGGCAGCCGCGAACCCGGCGCTGGGTAGCTTCCGCTCACTGAAAGATTTAGAGCGCCAGGCCGAAATGGCCGGGCGTATGCCGAGTTTTGAAAACACCTTCCGCAACCTGTGTCTGAACCAGCGCGTTTCTACCGTCTCCCCGTTTATTTCGAAAAACGTGTGGGAGACCGGGAAGGCTCCGGCGATTAACACGCCGCGTAAATGGTTTGCTGGCCTTGACCTTTCGGCCCGGAACGACCTTACGGCGCTGGTTATTGCCGGGGAAGACAGCAAGGGGGTGTGGGATGTATTTCCGTACTTCTGGACGCCAGAAAAAACGCTGGCGGACCGGGCCAAAACCGACCGCGTACCGTATGACGTTTGGGTTAAGCAGGGCTTCCTCCGAACAACCCCGGGCTCGTCCGTAGATTATGAGTTTGTGGTTAAAGACATTGCTGAAATTCTCAGCGACTTCGATTTGCTGGCATCGATGGCCTTTGACCGCTGGCGGATCGATCTCTTCCGTAAGGAGCTGGAGAACATCGGCCTGACTCTCCCGCTGGTGGAGTTCGGGCAGGGCTTTAAAGACATGGGGCCAGCGGTGGACACGATTGAATCCCTGCTGCTGAACGGCAGGATACGGCACGGTATGCATCCTGTTTTGACAATGTGCGCGCAGAACGCCGTGGTGGTGAAGGATGCCGCTGGCAACCGCAAGCTGGATAAATCGAAAGCCACAGGACGTATTGATGGAATGGTTGCCATGACAATGGCGGCCGGAGCAGCAAATGGGGAGGTCGTTATCGCTGGTGGCGACTTCGAAGATTTCTTATTTAAACCGCTGAGCATGTGATGGATGAACCTAAATACAGCATAGATTTACGCACGAACAACGGCATGTGGGCGCGCCTGCAGTCGTGGTTTGTTGGTGGTCGGCTGGTGACGCCGGATCAGGGCTCACAGACCGGGCCCGTTTCGGCCCACGGCGCGCTGGGTGATTCGCTGGTAACCGATGAGCGTATCCTTCAGATTTCGACCGTGTGGCGCTGCGTTTCTTTGATCTCCACGCTAACCGCCACGCTTCCGCTTGATGTTTTCGAGACGGACAGTCGGGACAACAGGGTAAAGGTGGGGATGGATAACCCGCTGGCGCGTCTGCTGCGTTACTCCCCTAACCAGTACATGACCGCCCAGGAATTCCGCGAATCAATGACGATGCAGCTTTGCTTCTATGGCAACGCTTACGCGCTGATTGAGCGTAACTCAATGGGCGATGTAATCAACCTTCTGCCCTTGATGTCCGCGAACATGGACGTCCGGCTGGAAGGTAAGAAAATCGTATACCGCTACAAGCGCGATAGTGAATACGCCAACTTCAGCCAGCGCGAAATATTCCATCTTAAAGGCTTCGGTTTTAATGGCCTGGTCGGGCTATCGCCTATTGCTCATGCGTGTAAATCCGCCGGTGTGGCGGTGGCGATGGAAGACCAGCAGCGCGACTTTTACGCCAATGGGGCAAAGTCACCGAAAATTCTTTCCGTTGGCGATCGCGTGATGACAAAAGAACAGCGCGACCAGGTGGAAGAGAACTTTAAAGAAATCGCCGGTGGGCCGGTGAAAAAACGCCTCTGGATCCTCGAAGCCAACTTTGCTGCCCACGATATTGGGGTCAGCCCGCAGGACGCCGAAACGATGTCCGCCCGTAAGTTTCAGGTCAGCGAACTCGCGCGCTTCTTCGGTGTGCCTCCGCACCTGGTGGGAGATGTCGAAAAATCGACGAGCTGGGGAACGGGCATTGAGCAGCAGAATCTGGGATTCCTGCAGTACACCCTACAGCCATACATTTCCCGCTGGGAAAACTGCATACAGCGCTGGCTGTTGAAACCGGCCGAGGTGGGTAAATATCATGCCGAGCATAACCTTGACGGGCTGCTGCGCGGTGATTCCGCTTCCCGGGCCGCATTCATGAAAGCGATGGGGGACGCGGGGTTACGCACAATCAATGAAATGCGCCGCCTGGACAACATGCCCCGGATTGACGGGGGAGATGTCGCCATGCGGCAAAAACAATATGTGCCCATTACCGCTCTGGGAATTGATAACAAACCTCGCTCCGGCGGGGTTTAGTTTTTTTAAGGGGGCAGCATGCCAGAAATCAAGAAAACGCTCTCTTTCGAAGAGACCGAAATCAAATTCACCGGCGACGGTACCCAGGGCATTTTCGAAGGTTATGCCTCGGTATTCGGCAACGTCGATTCAGATGGCGACATCATCCTTCCCGGCGCCTTTAAAAGCGCGCTTCAGCAGCCAGGCCGTAAGGTGGCGATGTTCTTCAATCACCGCGCCTGGGAGCTGCCGGTGGGCAAATGGGATGCCCTGGCTGAAGATACCAAAGGACTGTTTGTGCGTGGGCAGCTTACGCCAGGCCACAGCGGGGCCAGCGACCTGAAAGCCGCCATGCAGCACGGTACCGTCGAGGGGATGTCTGTCGGGTTTTCCGTCACTAAAGACGATTATTCGATTTCGAACGGCGGCGGGCGGATCTTCAAAAACATTTCCATGCTGCGCGAAATCAGCGTCTGCACCTTCCCGGCGAACGAACTGGCCGGGGTGTCAGCGATGAAGAGCCTCGACGGTATAGAAACCATTCGTGATGTTGAGAACTGGCTGAGGGATTCAGTGGGTTTAAGCAAATCACAGGCAGTGGGGCTTATTGCCCGGTTTAAATCAGCGGTCCGGAGCGAGTCCGAACCTGATGAAACCAAATCAGCAGACATTTCCGCGCTTATCGCGCGTATCAGTTCATTCCCTCAATCATTAGGAAAATAACATGTCCGAATTAGCACAAATTCAGAAAGCTATCGAAGAGTCCCAGAAGAACATGGAGCAGCTTTTCGATGCTCAGAAAACTGAGATTGAAACCACCGGTCGTGTCTCAAAGCAGCTGCAGGACGATCTGGCTAAAGTCCAGGAGGAACTTAAAACCTCCGGCGCCCGCCTGTTCGACATTGAGCAGAAGTTTGCCTCCGGCGCTGAAAACCCCGGCGAGAAGAAATCCTTCTCAGAGCGCGCCGCTGAAGAGCTGACTAAATCCTGGAACGGCAGCAAAGGCCACTTCGAGGCGCAGACGTTTAACAAATCGCTTGGCAGCGATATGGCGTCAGCCGGTAGCCTGATCCAGCCGATGCAGGTACCGGGCATCATTATGCCAGGCCTGCGCCGTCTCACCATTCGTGATCTGCTGGCGCAGGGGCGCATCTCCAGTAACTCGCTGGAATATGTCCGAGAAGAGCTGTTTACCAATAATGCTGCCAGCGTGGAGGAGAAGGCGCTTAAGCCTGAATCTGAAATCACTTTCAGCAAGCAAACGGCAAACGTGAAAACCGTGGCCCACTGGATCCAGGCCTCTCGCCAGGTTATGGACGATGCGCCAATGCTGCATTCCTACGTCAATAATCGTCTGATGTATGGCCTTGCGCTGGAAGAAGAACGCCAGCTGCTTAACGGCGACGGCAGCGGCGACGATCTGGAAGGTATTAACCACGTGGCCACTGCCTACGATACCGGGCTTAACGCTACCGGTGATACCCGCGCCGATATCATCGCCCATGCGATTTACCAGGTGACTGAATCTGAGTTCAGCGCCTCGGGTATCGTGCTCAACCCGCGCGACTGGCATTCCATTGCTCTGCTGAAAGATAACGAAGGGCGCTATATCTTCGGCGGCCCGCAGGCATTCACCCAGAACATCATGTGGGGCCTGCCAGTGGTACCAACCCGCGCACAGACTCAGGGCACCTTCACCGTTGGCGGCTTCGATATGGCCTCGCAGGTCTGGGATCGTATGGATGCAACTATCGAAGTTAGCCGCGAGGACCGCGATAACTTCGTGAAAAACATGCTGACCATCCTGTGCGAAGAGCGCCTGGCGCTGGCGCACTATCGTCCGAAAGCGCTGATCAAAGGCACCTTCGCTGAACAAACCAGCTGATGAGGGAGGGCGGGGAAGCCCGCTCTTAAGCTTATGGCAATAGACGTTCTCGACGTGGTGCCTATCGAGGAACTGCGTCAGCATATTGAGTTCGACAGTGATGACCGTGACGCGGTTATCAAACGTTACGCACAGGCTGCACTGGACTACTGCCTGCGGTGGTGTGATGAACCGCGCTGGAAGGCGGCCGGGGATATTCCATCCCCGGTAGTCTCCGCGATGCTGCTGGTATTTGGCGATCTGTTTGAGCACCGAACCAGTCAGACGGAAGTGCAGCTTTATACCAACACTGCGGCAGAGAATCTGATGTTCTCCTGTCGTAACTGGCGGGGTAGTGCTGAAGAGGAGACTTCCTGATGGAGCCTGGACGCCTTCGGCATCGAGTGCGGATAGAAGTCAAAACCGATGAGCGGGACAGCTACGGGCAGCCTATTGGGTGGGTGAGCGTAGGTATTGTCGCCGCTGATATCCGGTCTGTAACAGGAAAGGAGTTCATCAGCGGAAATGCGGAGCGCTCATCTGTGACCAGCAAAATTTTTATGCGTTATCGGGACGACGTGAGGGCGACGACAACGAGGCTTATTGAAGTCACGTCAAAAGGAAACGGTCGTGTTTATAGCGTAACGGCTCCATTACCCACGCGTGACCTGCGGAACATGGAAGTGCTTTGTACAGAGGACTTCAGCCGTGTTTCTTGATCTGAAAACTGAAATTGAATCGCTGCTTAACGTGAAGGTATTTCCGCTTATTGGTCCACAGACCGAAAGCGAATTCGTCACGCTGCAGCTGGTTAGCGATCCCCTTATTGAGTCCGGAACTATTCGCACGAAGCTGGTGGCAGGGCGCTGGCAGATTAGCTTCATCTCTTCTCTCTACAGCCGCACCGAAGAGATGGACAAATTGCTATGGAAGGTGTGGGAAAGCCTGGTACATGGGCACATCGGCGGTTACCCGGTGCAGTATGTGCAGCGCGCTGGCGTTTCTGAAAGTTTTGATTCTGATGATGGGGGCAAATACCGGCGGGCGCGCGACTACATTTTTTACTATCCAGAGGGGGCGTCATGATCCA
Organism: Dryocola clanedunensis; assembly: GCF_038405435.1. Classification (GTDB taxonomy): domain Bacteria; phylum Pseudomonadota; class Gammaproteobacteria; order Enterobacterales; family Enterobacteriaceae; genus Dryocola; species Dryocola clanedunensis_A. The sequence goes on from NZ_JBBYHZ010000003.1 coordinate 419,979, forward strand.
GATGGAAGTAAAGGGCCTGCAAGAGCTTGAGCGCCAGCTGATGGCGCTGGGCGAAAAGGTGGGAACACAGGTTTTGCGAGACGCCGGGCGTGCTGCGCTCGAGCCCGTGCTGGAGGATATGAAGGAGCACGCCGGTTATGACGAGTCAGCGACGGGCGAGCATATGCGCGATTCCATCAAAATTCGGTCATCTTCTTCAAAAGCCAAAGGCAATGCCGTCGTTTATCTTCGCGTTGGCCCGAGCAAAAAACACTTCATCAAGGCGCTGGCGCAGGAGATGGGCACGGTTAAACAGGTTGCCAGTCCCTTCATCCGTCCGGCGCTCGATTACCAGAAAGCAAAAGTGCTTCGTATTCTCGCGGTGGAAATCCGCGACCGCATAGAAAACAAACGGTAGCGCTCGCTGCCATCTTCAAAGAGAGAAAATATTATGGTCGATAAGACTTCGCCAGAGTACGCGATGCTGCCAGCTGGCACCGTCGTGAAGTGGGGTGCTGCGGGCAGCGACGTGGCAACAATGAAACCGCTCATCAACTGTAAAGCGCTGGGAGCGACGGGGCAAACCGGCAGCTTTGTGGACTGCACCACGCTGATTGACAGAAATAAACAGTTTATTTCTGACCTGCCGGAGGGCCCGGAAAAATCACTGGGCTTTATCGACGATCCCGCCAACCAAGATTTTGCTGACTTCCTGAACGCCGCAGAGAATCGTGAAACCGTGCAGTTCTACGTTGAGCTGCCGAACGGGCGCACGGCAAACATGATCCTTGCGCTGTCCGGCTGGCAGATGAATGAAATTACCGCGCCAGCCAGCGAAGTTATTCAGATTACCGTTCAGGGTAAACAGAACAACATCGCATGGGGCACCGCGGCGACCAGCTGATTTTGCATCCTGTTTTACTGGCCGCCGCCTGGCGGCTTTTACTTTCTGACGCTCAGGAAAAATCATGTCCAACTTCGATATATCCGCTCTGAAATCAGCACTGCTGAAACCTAAAAATACCGTTGTCACCGCCGAGATTTTTGGCACGACCGTCTATCTGCGCCGCATGACGGCGGGTCAGCTCATCGACCATGAAGAGGCACTGCGCGACAGCCAGATCGCCGAGGATGCCCGCAAGGCTTCAGAGATCAGCGTGCAGCTGATTGTTGATTGCCTGGTTCAGCCTGACGGCAGCGAAATCCCGGCGGAAGATAAACCCTCGGCAGCCGATCTGCTGCAGGTGCATGACAACGTGGCGCTGCTCGAAGCAATTTCTACCGTGAAAAAGCATGCCCTGGGCATGCTTGAGGATGCGGAAAAAAACTAAGCAGCTCGCCCTGGCTTGAGCTGATTTTCTGGCTGGCTGACCGCTGGGGCGAGCCTGACCCCGCAATGATTGCCGCGCTGCCGGTAGAGACGCTCTACCACTGGCGCGCCTATTTCCTGCGCACTGGCGCTATTAGCCGACCCGGCGAAGAGACTGCGCCGCCTCCTGAAACCCCGCCGCCTGCTGCCGTGAGCAGTGTTAACGACCAGTGCGCGGCAGTAATGAGAGCTTTAATGTAATGGCTGACGTTGCTTCCCTTGCCGTCGGGCTGCATCTCAACGCAGCCAACTTTAAATCTCAGCTGATAGGTGCCTACGGCGACGCTGAGAATTCGTCTAAACGATTCAACCGCAGCGCGCAGGAGGATGCCAGAAAGACCGACGAAGCCTACTCGAAGATGGGTAAAACCATTACGGGTGTAGCCGGGCGCCTGGTGGGCTTCGCCGGTGCAGGTTTGTCGCTGGGCACCATCATTACCACAACGCGCGAATACGGGCAGGCGCTATCCGATCTGTCGGCCATTACCGGCGCAACGGGTGCCCAGCTCAAGACCCTCGATGAAGCCGCGCAGGAGATGGGACGCAGTACCGAGTACAGCGCCACGCAGGCCGTTGAAGCCCTGAAGCTTATGGCATCGGCCAAACCCGAATTACTCCAGACGGCGGATGGGCTCACCGCCGCAACGAAAAGCGCCCTTACGCTTGCTCAGGCGGCGGGCTCAACCCTGCCGGACGCGACCCGCACGCTGGCGCTGTCCCTGAACCAGTTCGGCGCAGGCGCGCAGGAGGCAGATCGTTACATTAACGTGCTCGCCGCCGGTGCCAAATTTGGTGCGTCTGAAATTGCCGACACGGCTGCCGCCATCAAAAATGGCGGAGTTGCTGCGGCGCAGGCGGGCGTGGGCTTTGAAACGCTGAACGCGGCTATTCAGGTTCTGGCCGAGCGAGAAATCAAAGGCAGTGAAGCCGGGACCGCGCTGCGCAACGTGATCCTTTCTCTGGAAAAGGGAACGGATAAAACCCTCAAGCCGTCGGTAGTTGGCCTGAGCGGTGCGCTGGAGAACCTGTCTAAGAAAAACCTGTCTACGGCGCAGGCCGTCAAAATGTTTGGCGTCGAGAACATCAATGCGGCCTCCGTGCTGGTGGACAACCGCAACAAGCTGGATGCGTTAACCCAGTCGCTGACCGGTACCCAGACTGCACATGAACAGGCAGCTATTCGCGTTAATAACCTGAATGGTGATGTTCTTGGGCTGACCAGCGCCTTCGAAGGGCTCATTATCAAAGTGGGGCAGAGCAGCACCGGCCCCATGCGCTCGGGTATTCAGTCCATCACCGACGGCATCAACCTGCTGACCGACAATTTCAACGCCGTCGCAAGCGTAGCGCTCTATACGCTGATCCCGGTACTTTCCACAAAACTGACCGCCGGGCTGCGCGAGAACGTGAGCGCCTGGCAGCAGAATCAGGCTGCGGTAAAAGCGGCGGCCACAGCGCAGGCGGATGGCGCCCGAAAAACGCTTGAAGCAACAGCGGCCACGCTGAAGCGTAACGATGCTGAGTTTGGCTATTACCGGCAGATGCAGCAGACCGCAAAACAGCATGGCCTTAACGTCAGCTATCAGGGCGAATTCAACCGGCTGATCCGCGAAGAAACTGAGCAAACCAGCCTGGCCACCCGCGCCAAAATGCAGCTGGCTGCAGCGAACCGTCAGGTTTCCGTAACTGCCCGCGCCGCGTCCGTGGCTGTTGGTCTGGCCCGTGGCGCGCTGGCGCTTGTGGGCGGCCCGTTCGGCGCGGCTATGCTTGCCGGTTCTGCGCTGCTGTACTTCCATCAGCAGGCGAAGGATGCCCGCCAGTCCGCCATAAATCTGAAAGATGCGGTTATCGAAACCACCGCCGCCCTGATGCAGCTTTCTGACAAGCAGCTGGCCGTTAAGCAGATCGACCTGCAGGACCAGTATCAGAATCAGGTTACCCAGCGTAACCAGCTTGTGAAGGAGATTCAGGATTCAAACAGCAGACTGGACAGCCTCGGTGGGTTCGACCCGTTCGGACAGAAAAAAGGGGTTGAAGACAGCAAGAAAAGAGCGGAAGCAGACCTTGAGTCCGTCAATAAGGGCCTTGAAACAACAAAGGCCAATCTTGAAAACGTCAGCAAATCACGCTTCCTCGTGCAGACGGGCATCGCCGATCAGGCAAACACCCTGGCTAACGATATCAAGACCATAACAGAGCAGACCGCGAAGGCTGGCGAAGGCGTAACCACACCGTGGACCGGCGACGACGCATTGTCTTCAAAGACTGCTAAAAAAACGGTTAATCAGTACGAACAGCTTCGCCGGGAAATTGAGGAGGCCCATGCCTCAAGTCTGGGCAGGATCAACCTGCAGGAGCAGGAGAGCCAGCGAAAGCTCACTGAGGCTGCACGGGCCAGCGGCGCGAGCGATATGGATTTGCAGCGGTCGCTGCTGATGAACGCTGAGAACTACCAGAAGCAGAGGCTTGAGCTTGCCGAGCAGTATTCTCCGGCCAGAGCCGCTATCAACAAAGAGAAGGAAGCCAGTCAGGAGCTTAAATCTCTTCTCGATGCGCGTCTGTTGACCGAGCTGGAATATCAGGCCGCGCGCGTCACCCTGTCGCAAAATACCTCACGGCAGATCCTTCAGGCTCAGGCAGACGCCGCCGCAGCACCTCGTCTGGATATGGCCGGGGAAGTTGATCCGCTGGCACAGCAGCGTAACCAGCTCGTTCAGCAGCAGAGCTTACTCGAGGCGTATTACCAGAGCGGGGTTGTCGGTAAGCAGCAGTACGAAATGCTGATGCAGAAGAGCAGCAGGGATTCTGCCGACGCCCAGTACCAGACGGCGCTGGAGCTGTATAAATCCCAGAGCGACTTTAACAGCCTGGCTATCGGGATGGCTGAAGCAACGCGAGAGCGCACAACGAATATTCTCACCGGCCTGCTGACCAGAACACAGACGTTTAAAGAGGGAATGACAAACCTCTTCGCAACGCTTGCTCAGTCTCTCATTCAGAATCTTGTGGACGTCGGCGCACAGGCATTGCTCACCAGCACCTTCCTTAAATCAGTGATGAGTATCGGGGGCGGTGGCGCAGCAGCCTCGACGGCGGGAACATTTGGGAGCGCGGTTTACGATGGCCTGACTCTGAACGCGAAAGGAGGTGTTTATTCGTCACCGGACCTCAGCGCATACAGCGGTGGCGTGGTCGACAGCCCGACGTTCTTTGCATTTGCAAAGGGGGCCGGTGTCATGGGTGAGGCCGGGCCGGAGGCAATTATGCCGCTCACCCGCGCGTCGGATGGTTCGCTGGGGGTCAGGTCTGTAAACGAGGGCGGCACTGCTTCTTACGCTGCGCCACAGGTTTATATCAGTATCGACAGCAACGGCGATACATCTTCACAGACTACCGGTGGCTGGGAGCAGTTTGGCAAGGAGATAGGAAACTTTGTCGACCAGCGCTACCGGCAGCTTATTCAGTCGGATGTTCGCCCTGGCGGCACTATCTGGAATGCGACAAAAGGCGGGCGCTAATGGCGATAGAAACTTTTACCTGGAGTCCCAGGGTTAACCCGGTGCAGACCGTCAGCTTTCGGACCCGTAAAGCACAGTTCGGCGACGGGTATCAGCAGGTTTCTGGCGACGGCCTGAACCCGCGTGGCCAGCAATGGGATCTGAATTTTGTCGGTATGGAGGATCATATCGCAGCGATAAAGAGCTTTCTGGACAGGCAGGGCGGTATCAGGGCGTTCCAGTGGAAGCCGCCGCTTGAGCCGCTGGGACTTTACCGCTGCGAGGAATATAAACCGACCCCGATGGGCGGGGGAAATTTCTCCCTGACCGCAACGTTTGAGCAGGCATTTAAACCATGATTAACAGTGACTATCAGAAGCTTGAACCGGGTAATGCCGTCCGGGTGTTTGAAATAGACGGCAGCGCCTTCGGGGTTAGCGATATTCTTCGCTTTCACTCTCACAATATTCCCCACACAGAGGAGGAAATCCTGGCGGCCGGTGGCGATGAGTCGAAGCTGCCGGCTAAAGCGATCTGGTGGCAGGGCGAAGAATACAAAGCGTGGCCGTGCAAGATAGAGGGAATGGAAGCATCAACAAGCGGCAGCGGCGCGCAGCCAAAGCTATCCGTCGCCAACCTGGACAGCTCGATCACCGCGCTTTGCCTTCACTACGATGACCTGCTGCAGGCGAAGGTCACTATCCATGACACGCTGGCGCAGTATCTGGACGCCCGAAACTTCACCGACGGGAACCCGTCCGCAGACCCGACGCAGGAAAAGCTGCAGGTGTACTACATCGACAGTAAAAGTGTGGAAAATAACCTGGTCGTTGAGTTTACGCTGAGTAGCCCGATGGACCTGCAGGGGCTGATGCTCCCGACGCGCCAGCTTCATTCTATGTGTACCTGGTGCATCAGGGGCAAGTTCCGGACCGGCGACGGCTGCGACTATGCCGGGACCCGTTACTTTGACGATAAAAACAATCCCGTTGACGATCCGTCGCTGGATAAATGCAGCGGCACGCTGCGGGGCTGCAAACTTCGCTTTGGTGAAAACGAAGAGCTGCCGTTCGGCGGGTTCCCGGGCACGTCCCTTATCAGGAGTTAAGCATGCGGAAGAAAACCCTTGAGGCTATCATGGCGCATGCCTCCGCAGAGTACCCGCTCGAGTGCTGCGGCGTGGTGGCGCAAAAAAGCAGGGTAGAGCGCTATTATCCCTGCCGCAATCTTGCGACCGAACCGACAGAGCATTTTCACCTGAGCCCGGAAGACTACGCCGCGGCGGAAGACTGGGGAACGGTTACGGCCATCGTGCACAGCCACCCCGACGCGACGACGCAGCCGAGCGAGCTGGATAAGGCGCAGTGTGACGCAACGCTGCTGCCCTGGCATATCGTCAGCTGGCCGGAAGGGGATTTGCGAACCATACAGCCGCGGGGTGAGCTGCCGCTGCTTGAGCGTCCGTTTGTGCTTGGTCACTTCGACTGCTGGGGGCTGGTGATGAGCTACTTCCGGCAGCAGCACGGCATCGAGTTGAAGGACTACCGCGTAGATTATCCCTGGTGGGAGGACTCATTCCCGGACAACTACTACCAGGATTGCTGGTACGAGTGCGGTTTTCGTGAGGTCGACGGCGCGCCCCAGCCGGGCGATATGATAATCATGCAGGTCCAGGCCAATAAGTGGAACCATGCTGGCATCCTGCTGGAGGGCAATATGCTGCTTCATCACCTCTATGGGCATTTAAGCAAGCGGGTGCCTTACGGCGGTTACTGGCGAGAGCGGACGATGAAGATCGTTCGTTATAAATCTCTGTGCTAATCTTCTGGAGATTTTATAACGAGGATAAGGACATGAAGAAGTTACTTCTTGCTTTGGCTATCATTGGATTGTCTGGATGTGCCACAGAAGTCGTTCCGCCTAGCAAGGCAATAAAGGCTCCCAGCGAACGTATCTATAAATATCAGTCGGAAGAGAAAGGGAATACCTCATTGACGGTTATTAGGGATAGCGGTTTTACTGGTGGTGGGTGCTTTGCTTCAATCTATATTGACGGTGATTTAGTTGCTAAACTGAATACATCAGAAAAGGCAACGTTTTATTTAAATAGTGGGGATCGAGCGGTCGGAGCGGTTCTTGATGGAAAGGGGTTGTGTGGGGCTAATGGAGAGAGGCAAGAGCGTTATATATCGCTTAACCCTCAAGAACATAAATATGTAAGGGTCTTTATAAGCTCTGGTGGAGATATGGATATAAGGCCTACAACTTTGAAGTAAATAAGATAACTTTATCAAAGCATGCAAAAAAGCCAGCCTGAGCGCTGGTTTTTTTTATGAGGTAATTATGCAAGAAATAAAAACGCGCATTGAGTTAGGCGGTGTATTAGGTAAAACATTCGGAAAATCCCATGAACGCTTGGTTTGTACAACTGCAGAAGCCGTTAGAGCGTTATGTTGCACACTTCCAGGTTTTGAAAAATATTTAACTTCAAGTAATAAGCGTGGGTTAACATATGCTGTTTTTCGTGGAAAGAAGAATATAAGTAAGGATGACCTAGAATACCCAGTCACTCATGAGGTTATTCGAATAGTTCCAGTCGTGATGGGAAGCAAGAAAGCTGGCGCTCTTCAAACAATTCTCGGAGCTGTGTTGGTTGTAGTTGGGGTATTGGTTAGCACCTTCACCAGTTGGACCGTTGCGGGCGTAGGCGTCGGAGCAGCAATCACCAGTATGGGTGCATCAATGATGCTCGGCGGGGTGGTCCAAATGCTTTCCCCGCAGGCGGGCGGCCTTGCCAGCAAGCAGAGTGCAGATAACCAGGCCTCTTATGCCTTTGGCGGCGTGACGAATACCGCTGCTCAGGGATATCCGGTCCCGCTTCTTTACGGCCAGCGCACAATCGGCGGCGCCATTATATCGGCCGGGATCTACGTCGAAGATCAGCAGTAAACCACACTATTTCAATTAACCGCCTCCGGGCGGTTTTTTTATGGGCACAATATGGCAAAGAACATCATCAAAGGGCGCAAAGGCGGCGGATCATCCTCCCGCACCCCGACTGAACAGCCGGACGATTTACAGTCAATCGCTAAAGCGAAGCTGCTTATCGCGCTGGGCGAAGGTGAATTTGCTGGTGGCCTTGACGGTCAGAGTATCTTCCTTGACGGAACTCCGCTGGAGAACGCCGACGGCTCAGCGAACTTTAGCGGCGTAGCGTGGGAATTCAGATCCGGCTCTCAGGCACAGCAGTATATTCAGGGCATGCCCGGTACCGAGAACGAAATAAACGTAGGTACCGAGGTATCCAGCGCCACGGCATGGACTCACACGTTTACCAACACCCAGTTGTCTGCCGTTCGCCTGCGCCTGAAATGGCCTTCTTTGTTTAACCAGGAGGATGACGGCGATCTGGTGGGGTATTCCATCAAGTACGCAGTAGATTTGCAGACCGACGGCGGGACCTGGACAACGGTAATCGATACGGCAGTAACCGGTAAAACCACGTCGGGATATGAGCGAAGCCATCGCATTGACCTACCGACGGCGGGTAGCACCTGGACCGTAAGGCTCCGGAAGATCACCGCTGATGCGAACAGCGCAAAGATTGGCGATGTGATGACGCTGCAAAGCTACACAGAAGTGATAGACGCCAAACTGCGATACCCAAATACCGCGCTGCTTTATATCGAATTCGACTCAAGCCAGTTCAATGGCAGCATTCCGCCTATTTCATGCAAGCCACGCGGGCGTGTGATCCGCGTGCCTGATACTTACGACCCTGAAACCCGCACTTATAGCGGTACATGGACTGGTGCGTTTAAGTGGGCATGGACGGATAACCCAGCGTGGATTTTTTACGATCTTGTGGTCACCGACCGCTTCGGCCTCGGTAACCGCCTGACCGCCGCAAACATCGATAAATGGATGCTTTACCAGATCGCGCAATATTGCGATCAGCCCGTTCCGGACGGGAAGGGCGGTAACGGGACTGAACCGCGCTATATCTGCAACGTGTACGTTCAGAATCGAAACGACGCGTACACCGTGCTGCGGGATTTTGTTGCCATCTTCAGGGGCATGACAACCTGGGGCGGTAATCAGATTGTCACCCTGGCGGATATGCCCCGCGATATCGATTACAGCTACACCCGCGCCAACGTTATCGATGGACAGTTCACCTACTCGAGCAGCACGACCAAAACTCGTTATACAACCGCCCTTGTCTCGTGGTCCGATCCTGACAATGCCTACGCAGACGCGATGGAGGCGGTATTTGAACAGGAGCTGGTAGCACGCTACGGGTTCAACCAGCTCGAGCTGACTGCAATCGGCTGCACCCGGCAGAGCGAAGCAAATCGCAAGGGGCGCTGGGGCATCCTGACCAACAACAAAGACCGTATGATCACATTCTCTGTCGGTCTGGACGGGATGATCCCGCAGCCGGGATATGTTATTGCCGTCGCCGATGAAATGCTGTCAGGCAAGGTGACCGGCGGACGCATCAGCGCGGTGAATGGACGGGTTATTACCCTCGACCGTAAACCTGACGCCGCAGCGGGCGACCGCCTTATCCTTAACCTGCCGTCCGGCGCTGCTCAGAGCAGAACAATTCAGGCAATAAACGATAACCTCGTGACGGTGACCGTGGCATACAGCGAAACGCCGCAGTCCGAAAGCGTCTGGGTGGTGGAATCTGACGAGCTCTACGCGCAGCAGTATCGTGTGTTAAGCGTGGCTGACAATAACGACGGCACATTCACAATCTCAGGAGCCTATTACGATCCCGATAAGTTTGCCCGTATCGATACCGGTGCGCTGATTGACGAACGTCCTATCAGCGTCATCCCGCCGGGCAATCAGTTCCCGCCGGATAACATCGTCATCAGTTCGTTTTCTGTCGTGCAGCAGAACATCAGCACGGAAACGATGCGCGTCAGCTGGGACCAGGCTGCGAACGCCATCGCTTATGAGGCCCAGTGGCGCAGGAACGAAGGAAACTGGGTGAATGTGCCGCGCAGCTCGACCACGTCTTTTGATGTGCCCGGGGTGTATGCCGGTCGCTATCTTGTCCGCGTACGGGCCATTAATGCCGCCGAGATTTCCAGCGGCTGGGGTTACTCGGAAGAAAAGACGCTGACGGGTAAAGTGGGCAACCCGCCGAAACCGGTAGGCTTCACCGCCTCGGATAACGTTGTGTTTGGCATTGAGCTGAACTGGGGGTTCCCTGAGAACACAGGTGATACGCTGAAAACGGAGGTTCAGTACAGCCTGACCGGAACCGATGACGATGCGATGTTGCTGGCCGATGTGCCTTACCCGCAACGAAAATATCAGCAGATGGGCCTGAAAGCCGGGCAGATTTTCTGGTATCGCGCACAGCTGGTCGATAAAACAGGCAACGAGTCCGGTTATACGGAGTGGGTGCGCGGTCAGGCCAGCATTGATGTATCAGATATCACTGACGCCATTCTGGAGGATATGAAAGGCTCTGAGGTGTTCCAGGATCTGATTGAAAACGCTGTGGACAGCAATGAAAAAATTGCTGGCATGGTCGACGACATCAAGCAGAACGCCGACGAACTGGAGCAGCAGGCGCAAGAGATTCAGCAGAATGCGGACGGTCTGGCGCAGGCGGCCGTAAAAATCGATGAAATCAGCGTGTCGATGGACGGCATGTCCGGCGGCGTTAAAAACTCCTCTATTGCCGTCATCCAGAACAGTCTCGCTCAGGTAACGAGTCGTCGCTCTCAGACGGCAACAAACTCGGGCAACAGCGCCAGCATTGACCGTATCGATACCACGATTGCCGATACCAGTCAGGCGGTAGCCCGGGCTCTGGTCACGCTGGATGCTTCTGCTGGCGGCAATATCTCAAACGCAACTGACCTGACTGAAACGCTGACTGACTTCACCCAGGCCTCGGCCACGAAAATAAACTCCCTCACAGTGACGGTAAACGGCCAGACCGCAGCTATTACTCAGACCGCGACTGCAGTGGCGGACATTAACGGCAATATCAACGCGATGTACAACATCAAGGTTGGTGTCGCCGCCAACGGTCAGTATTACGCTGCGGGCATGGGGATTGGCGTCGAGAACACTCCCGGTGGCATGCAGTCGCAGGTCATTTTCCTTGCTGACCGCTTCGCCGTTACAACTCAAGCCGGGGCTACCGTTGCATTGCCGTTTGTTATTCAGAACGGACAGACGTTTATCCGAGATACGTTTATCCAGGACGGTACAATCAGTAACGCGAAGATTGGCAATTTTATACAGTCGAACAACTATGTTGCAGGTTCTGCCGGGTGGAAACTGGATAAAGGCGGTACGTTTGAAAACTTTGGTACAGACGGTGCCGGAGCTAAAAAGGAGACAAATGTGACAACCAGTATTCGAGATGAAAACCAGACGCTCAGAGTTCAGATTGGTAAAATTACGGGGGTCTTCTGATGACATGGGGAATTCAGACGTGGGATGCGAACGGCAAGCCAAATAACTATGGGCTGGTGCCGGTGAGCGTAGTCGGTTTTTTTGCTGTAGGGCAGAATCAACAATCGGGATCTGTATCCTATCCTGTGCCAGCCGGATTCGTCATGGACGTGCTGCAGGTTTGCTCCGGCGAAACGTACACCCAGACCCGCAGGACCGTTACCGTATCTGGCGGAAATATCTCGATCGGCGCAGCGGCAGATGACAACTTCGGCACAAACACCTACCCGGCAATCGCCGGGTTTGTTATTGCATTCCTGAGGGCTGCGTAATGGCTGATTGGGGAGCATTACTGACCACAGATACCGGCGCGCCTTTTATCACACCGCAATCGATCCCCCTGGCGCTGATTGGTAAACAATCAGTGGCATTAAGGACAGGCTCAGGTGAAATTACGACAGTATCGCAGGTCATACCCGCCGGACGCCCTGTCATACCATTTGTATGCGCGACCGTTAACTGCGTGCTGAGCTATACGGTGTCCGGCAATAGCTGCATAGTGTCAGCCAGCAAACCGACCGGGGCCGGTACCGTTCACGTTTATTTCTTCACGATATTTGCACAGCCATTGCCTTCCTGGGGGATCGCTATCTGGGATGAGCAGGGAACCTGCATTCTCACGAACGAAACGCGTGTGTTGACGGATATCGAGGCCATCGGGACAAACGGCAGTGATACGGATGGGGGATTTAACATTAACGTTTCCCGTTCCGGGAAGGTTGGCATTGTGCCGTCTATGTGTGGTCTGGTCACTGGTGTTATTACTTCCGGCGGTGTCAGGCCGTACTCATCACAGTATTTTTTCTCCGCTGTGTGGAATGGCAGTAATACGATTATTCATGTAGCCACATCAAATGGACCGCCACCATCTGGGACACAAAACGTTACTTATCACAATATGCGTAATCGAGTATATGCGCTGAATCTAGATAATTACGATTAATAAATTGATCGTTTTAACCGATCAATTGCGCGCAATTGATCTATGTAACCAATTGTCATTATCTTTCTGATACTGATATGTTCATTTTAAATAATATATTCAATGCGGATGAATGATGAAAAGATATATTGCAATTGCTCTTGCAGTCTTTGTGCTGTCCGGTTGTTCAGGCATGCTTGAGCGCCAGCAACCAGTATGCACGGCCACAGCGGTAGTGGGTGGGCAGAGCTCGACGGTGCAAATTTATGACGTTAAAAAAATTAACGGACAGACAAAATATAAAGCTGGTTATCCGTTTAACTGGCAGTACATCAGCAAGAGCAATTTTACTCATTCAACATGTGAATAAATTAACCAATTAATATCAACCCGCCGAGTGCGGGTTTTTTTATGCCCGGAGATAATATGATTTATAACGCAGGAACGGTTTCTATAAGCGGAAATATGGCCACTGGCACCGGTACGAACTGGACAGCGCCAGCGAGTCAGATCCGTACCGGCCAGACGATAATCGTGCTTTCGAATCCTGTTCAGCTTTTCCAGATTACAGCGATAAACAGCGCAACATCCCTGGCCGTTACACCAGCAGCATCGCCAGCCCTGAGCGGGCAGAAATACGGGATTCTGGTAACAGACAGCTTGTCCGTTGACGGCCTTGCGCAGAGTATTTCGCAGCTCATTAACGAGTACGATGAAAATATTGGCGCATGGGAATCCTTTGCCTCAACAACGGCTAATCAGAACGTGACGGTTACGATTAACGGGGTAAGTCTTTCCATCCCTGCATTGGGTAAATTGGCGCAGAAGGGAGCTAACGGAGCTGTACCGCTATCACAGGGTGGAACTGGCGCAACAACCGCCGCGGATGCCCGCTCAAACCTCGGTTTAGGATACGGAAGTGTAGCGGGCACAGTAGCACAAGGGAATGACGGCAGGCTGGGCACCGTCCATGGTAAAACGGGAGGTGATATTAGTGGATCGGTTAATATCGAGGGGTATCTGAATTTAAGGGGCCCTAACCCAAGCGGAGGGTGGCCAACTTTTATAAATTTCCAGGCTGGCCAGGGTAACAATTTAACATACGCGCAGATTTATCAGGAAAGGGCTGGTGATGTAACGATTTCTACGGCCAGCAACCAGACACCCCGCTATTTTCAGTTTCTTCAAAACGGTAACAGTTCATTCCCTGGCACAGTCATGTGTGTCAACGTCCAACAGACATCTGATATAGATAAAAAAGAAAACGTTGAGGAAATAGAAGATCCTTTAAGCAAAATCGCCAAAATCAGAGGAGTTACGTTCCAGTGGAAGGATAGCCAGGTTCCGTCAGCCGGGGTTATTGCTCAGGAACTGATGGAGATATTACCCGAGGCAATTGGGTCGGTCTTTGATGATCAAGACCAATATGAAACTGTAGAGGAGACGAACGAAAGAGGGGAAACAATATTAACCAGAAGACTTGTCCGGGCTCGTGATGACTCCATGCGAAGCTATACAGTGGAGTATACTGGCGTCGCAGCGCTTTGCGTTGAAGCCATCAAGGAGCTGGCAGCAAAAGTCACTCAAATGGAATCCGAAATAATAAATCTAAAAACGGCTTCACCCGGTCAGTAGTATTAATCGACTGAATTAGCGGGCATATCAAGCCGAACGTCGATTCAACTGGTTGGCTGAACGTCCATCTGCGCCAAAATTACTTTTATGACTATGAGCAATAAATCGACATTCAGAAAAGAGATGAAAAATTTACATTGCAAGTAATGCCATAATTGATAATAAGATTTGAAGAACTCAGCATAAGGGAAGGCCATCACAAGCGAAGCGGGGGACTTGATCGAGAGAAGATAAAAATCTACTGTATATAAATACAGTGAATGTTTAGAGGTCTTTCATCATGGAATTTTATCAACCAGCAGAGCTTCGCCCGATCACCTTGTTGCCACTTTTCAGCGACCTGGTGCAATGCGGGTTTCCCTCGCCCGCACAAGACTATGTGGAGCAGCGGATCGACCTCAATGAGCTCCTTGTATCGCATCCGACATCTACCTATTTTGTCAAAGCGGCAGGCGACTCGATGATTGACGGCGGTATAAGCGACGGGGATCTCCTTGTTGTGGACAGTTCCCGCACCGCTGAGCATGGCAGCATAGTTATTGCGGCTGTAAGTGGCGAGTTCACAGTAAAGCAGCTGCAGCTGCGCCCAACCGTGCAGCTGAATCCCCTGAACCCGGCATATCATCCCATCATTATCGGCACTGAAGAGGATCTGGAAATCTTCGGTGTCGTGACATATATCGTCAAATCTGCAGGCTGATCATGTTCGCGCTGTGCGATGTTAACTCATTCTATGCAAGTTGCGAGACTGCGTTCAGGCCAGATCTGAAGGGGCGGCCTGTAGTCGTACTATCGAATAACGATGGCTGCGTCATTGCGCGTAGCGCGGAAGCGAAAGCCCTGGGCATCAAGATGGGAGAGGCGTTTTTCAAGCAGCGCGATTTGTTCCGTCGGCACGGTGTTGTTTGCTTCAGTTCTAATTACGAGCTGTACGCTGATATGTCGAATCGTGTAATGACGACGCTCGAGGAGATGAGCCCGCGCTGCGAGATTTATTCGATCGATGAAGCATTTTGTGACCTGACCGGCGTGCGAAATTGTCGAGACTTGAACGAGTTCGGGCGGGAGATTCGCGCCACAGTTTTGAAGAGGACACATCTTACTGTCGGCGTAGGCATAGCGCAGACGAAGACGCTGGCCAAGCTTGCAAATCACGCAGCGAAGAAGTGGCAACGGCAGACTGGCGGAGTTGTTGATCTTTCGAATCTCGATCGCCAGCGCAAACTTATGGCCGCGCTGCCGGTCGATGAAGTGTGGGGAGTGGGGCGCCGTATATCAAAAAAACTCGAGGCAATGGGCATCAAGACGGTGCTTCAGCTTGCCGACACAGATATCCGGTTTATCAGAAAGCATTTCAACGTTGTGCTCGAGCGCACCGTTCGGGAGCTGCGCGGCGAGCCCTGCCTGGGCCTTGAAGAGTTCGCTCCGACAAAGCAGGAAATTGTCTGTAGCCGCAGTTTCGGGGAGCGGGTGACTGAGTACGAACAGATGCGCCAGGCGATTTGCAGCTATGCATCCCGCGCCGCTGAAAAACTGCGGGGTGAACACCAGTACTGCCGACACATATCTGCTTTCGTCAAAACCAGCCCCTTCGCTTTAAACGAACCGTACTATGGCAATCAGGCTGCTGTGAAGCTGCTCACCCCGACACAGGACACTCGGGACATCATCACCGCGGCTACGCGCTGCCTGGATGCTGTTTGGCGAGATGGTCATCGCTATCAGAAAGCGGGGATAATGCTGGGTGACTTCTTCAGCCAGGGGGTTGCTCAGCTTAATCTCTTCGATGACAACGCGCCTAAACGAAACAGCGAGGAACTGATGAAAGTGCTGGACCATCTCAACCATAAAGACGGTCGTGGCACGCTGTATTTTGCCGGACAGGGTGTTCATCAGAACTGGCAGATGAAGCGGGAGATGCTGTCGCCTCGATACACTACCCGCTATACCGATTTGCTGGTGGTCAGGTAACTGGCTCGACGAGCTCAGGCCCCTGGTTTTTAACGTTGCCTACCGCCCGCGTTACGGGATGCCAGATAAATTTGTCTGCCGCTACCGCACCGTCCTCGATTACTTCCTCCGCCGCTTTACCACCAATATCCTGCCTCATCCATTCACGGGCTGCTTCTGGTGAAAGCACCAGTGGCCGCCGATCATGAATATCAACCAGGCCCTTGTCGGCTGCCGCAGTGACAATCAGAAAGCCCTCCGCCTCGTCTCCTCGTTCAAACGGAGAACTGCCGATTGCTGCCATGAAAATTGGTTGCCCGTCGGCACGGTGAATGAAGTAGGGCTGTTTCTTGTCGCCTTCTTTTTTCCATTCAAACCAGCCGTCAGCAAAGCAGATCGCCCGGCCATGCTGCCAGAGAGGTTTAAACATCCTGCTGGTGGCCGCAGTTTCTACGCGCGCGTTAATCAGCGGCGGCTTGTCCCACCATCCCGGCGCGTACGACCAGATCACCGGATCGAGGTGTAAAGATTCATCTCGTTCGGAGAGTAGTAAGACACGGGTGCCAGGCGCTACGTTGTAGCGACCAATCGGCGCCGGGTCGTAAGGTATGTCGCGTTCGGCTTCATCTGCGAGATAAGCAAGGTATTCCTCACGCGTCTGGGCCTGGGCAAATCGTCCGCACATGGTCACCTCCAGTTGAATGGAAAGTATAGACGGAACAAGGATGAGCGAAAAAATGTTGGTATATGAACTTGAAATAAGTGGCTAAGGTGCTGATTCTATTGCAAGTGAAAATGGTCAGATATACCATCTTTGACGAGTAAGCGTCTGATAATGAAAGGTTTAAGACCGGTCTTGAAAACCGGCGACCCGAAAGGGTTCCAGAGTTCGAATCTCTGCGCTTCCGCCAACATTCTGAAGGGGTTGCCGAAAGGCGACCCCTTTTGCTTTTGGGGCTCCTGAACGCCACAGCTTTTCCTTCCTCTTCACTCTGCTAACTCCCAGAGAAATATAACAAAAAGTTTAATTTTAATTTTTCTGACTGCCTCTATAGTTACGTTACTTCTTAACAACAGGTTAACGTCATGAAAATCCTAACGGCTACAATTATCTCGCTACTCAGCTTCAGTGCTTTTGCCGCACCCGAAGGAACGCTGAGCGTACACATCCTCAATCAGCAGACTGGCCTCCCTTCAGCGGGCGTTGTGGTTGAGCTGGATAAACAGGACAGTGCGTCCTGGCAGCATCTGGCAACCTCCAAAACGGATGCAGACGGCAGAATTAAATCCCTTTTCCCGACCAGCGGTGAAATGGAGCCAGGAGTTTATAAAGTGACGTTCAGGGTAGGGGACTACTTTAAGGCGAATGACATGAAAACCTTCTTCCCGTCCGTCCCCGTCATCTTCAACGTGACTAAGACGAACGAAAAGCTTCATATACCTTTGCTCCTGAGCCAGTATGGATATTCAACCTATCGGGGGAGCTAAAATCAGCCCCCGGTGATTGTCCCGGCGCATCAGGCCGGGTCATTTCCGCTGCTGTGGTCCCGGATATCAACAAGCCTCTTTCCAGCTAACGGGGTTTGGCATCCGGGACAGGTGTTGACCCTCTTTTCAAAACCCTGACCACAATATTCATTACTCCGTACATTAATAGACGATGCCTTCCTAATACTCCTTAAGAAAATATCCTTTTTTCTGATATAAGAATCTTAATTATTTGCTGAATACTAATAAGACCCTCTTTGTCTAATAATGGACCTGGAAACAGGTTTTTAAGAAAAAATATCATATATTTTCTGCTTTATAGGGCGATAAATCTTCTTTGCTAAGGAGAGTTATCATCATGCGCGGCAGGCTTTGTCGCAGAGTAGAAGGTATTAAAAAGGCCCCTGAATTTAAATGTTATGAAAATTATGTTTGGGAATGAATCATTCACGGTGTGAATGTATTCTTATTGTATAGCTTTGGGTAAATTATCAAATATAAAAAATTGGGAATTTTCATACGGATTTTTTTATTTACAAATTGTTTTGGACAGTGATAATAGGAATCCTCCTAATATAAAATCTCTGGCTCATCACGCAGTGGATTTGTCTATTTCACAAAGGAACTGGTTATGTCGGATTCATTTCAGAATGAAGTGCCAAAGGCACGCGTAAATATCAAACTTGACGTCCATACGGGCGGCGCCCAGAAGAAGGTCGAACTCCCGCTGAAGCTGGTGGTGATGGGGGATTACAGCAACGGTCAGGAGCAGCGTCCATTATCGGACCGTGAAAAAATTAATATCAATAAGAATAATTTCGATAGCGTTCTTTCTGAGTTGTCACCCGCCATCAATATTTCTGTAGAAAATACCCTTGCCGGCGACGGCAGCGAAGAAGCGGTCAGGCTTAATTTCAGCGGGGTAAAAGATTTTGAGCCGGAGCAGGTTGCTCGCCAAATCCCGCAGCTGCGCGCCATGCTGGCAATGCGAAATTTACTTCGCGATCTTAAATCCAATTTGCTCGATAACGTCACGTTCCGCAAAGAGCTGGAAAATATTCTTAAAGACCCCTCCCTGAGCGAAGAGCTGCGCGGTGAATTAAACGCTCTGGCTCCGAAAGAAGCTTAACCCTCCCGAATAACGGATTACTGCGAGAGAATGCTTATGTCTGTCACAACTGAAAATAATACCTCCGGCCAGACTACTATTCTGGAAAATGCCCAGGCCGGTGGTGTTTATGCCTCCCTGTTTGAAAAAATAAACTTAACGCCGGTTTCTGCGCTGGGCGACCTGAATGAATATCAGGATACCGCCGCATTAGCAGATGTAACCGCTGACCAGCGCGTTACCGCAGCGGTACAGGTTTTCCTCGAACGCCTGAAGCAATCCGGGCAGAAGGTGGAGCGCCTGGATAAAACGCTGCTCGACCATCATATTGCCGAACTGGATTTCCAGATCTCCCGTCAGCTGGATGCAGTCATGCACCATCCGGAATTCCAGAAAGTGGAGTCGGCATGGCGTGGCCTGAAGTTCCTGGTGGACCGCACGGACTTCCGCCAGAACGTGAAAATTGAACTCCTGGACGTCTCGAAAGACGACCTGCGCCAGGACTTTGAAGATTCCCCTGAAATCATCCAGAGCGGCCTGTATCACCACACCTACATTCAGGAATATGACACGCCTGGCGGCGAGCCAATCGGGTCGGTGATTTCCAACTACGAGTTTGACGCTTCGGCCCAGGACGTGGCGCTGCTGCGTAACATCTCAAAGGTAGCTGCCTCTGCACACATGCCGTTTGTGGGCGCCGTGGGCCCTAAATTCTTCCTCAAAGAGAACATGGAAGAGGTCGCGGCCATCAAAGATATCGGTAACTACTTTGATCGCGCAGAATACATCAAATGGAAATCTTTCCGTGACTCAGATGACTCGCGTTATATCGGCCTGACCATGCCACGCGTGCTGGGTCGCCTGCCGTATGGCCCGGATACCGTACCTGTGCGCAGCTTCAACTACGTCGAAGCAGTGAAGGGGCCGGATCACGAGAAATACCTGTGGACCAACGCGTCGTTTGCGTTTGCCGCCAACATGGTGAAGAGCTTCATCAAGAATGGATGGTGTGTCCAGATCCGTGGACCTCAGGCGGGAGGTGCTGTTACTGACCTGCCTATCCACCTGTACGATCTCGGCACCGGCAACCAGGTGAAAATCCCAAGTGAAGTGATGATCCCGGAAACCCGTGAATTTGAATTCGCCAACCTGGGCTTTATCCCGCTGTCGTATTATAAAAACCGCGATTACTCCTGCTTCTTCTCAGCTAACTCCGCGCAGAAACCCGCGCTGTACGACACCGCAGATGCAACAGCGAACAGCCGCATCAACGCGCGTCTTCCGTACATCTTCCTGCTGTCGCGCATCGCCCATTATCTGAAGCTAATCCAGCGTGAAAACATCGGCACGACCAAAGACCGTCGTCTGCTTGAGCTGGAGCTGAATACCTGGGTTCGCGGCCTGGTCACCGAAATGACCGATCCGGGTGACGATCTGCAGGCGTCTCACCCGCTGCGTGATGCGAAGGTGACCGTGGAAGATATCGAAGATAACCCTGGTTTCTTCCGCGTGAAGCTGTACGCCGTACCGCACTTCCAGGTTGAAGGCATGGACGTCAACCTGTCGCTGGTCTCGCAGATGCCGAAGGCGAAAGCGTAATCAGGAGCAGGGAGCCGATGAAAACGGAACAACCGTTGTGGGGCAGAGGGATCATGGTCTCGCCCCAGCACTTCCAGCAGCAGGCCGCGTATGCGGCCTGGTCTGCTGAACGTATTGCACGGATGGGGCTCAACGATCCCTGGGGCGTCATCGAGGCAATATTTGAACCGGATGCGCTGAAACTGGGACGTCTGCAGGCACGGCAGCTGCATGTCCGTTTCGAGGACGGCACGCTGATTGATACCGATAATGCAGACGCGCTGCCGTCAGCGCTGTTGCTGGACAGTGAATCTCGTGAAGCGGTGGTCGTGCTTGCACTCCCGCTGCTGCGAGCCAATGGGGGTAACTGCCTGGCTCCAGAAGAGGTGGCTGAACGCCCGGTACGTTACCGACAGCGCTGGCGGGACGTCCGCAACCAGTTTGGTGATGACACTCGTCAGATTGCCGTCATGCATCCTGAACTGACGCTGCGCTTTGCGCATCAGAACAACAGTGACTATCTGACCTGCCCGGTTGCCCGTCTGGTCCAGGATACGCAAGGCCTCTGGACACTGGATGATACTTTTCTGCCTCCTTTGCTGGCCCTGCAGGGCAGCCGCTGGTTGATAATGCAGCTTGAGCAGTTGATGACCCAGCTGCGTGCCCGGCTGACACGCCTGATGGCAATGCGACGCGAAAGTAACGAACGGATGGCGGATTTTGCCGTGGCGGACGTTTCTCTGTTCTGGCTGCTGAACGCCCTGAACAGCGCAGAGCCCGTGCTTGGTCAGTTTCAGCGTCACCCGCAAAGCCCACCTGAGCGTCTGTATCCTGAGCTTGCCCGCCTGGCCGGCAGCCTGCTGACGTTTTCACTCGAGCATCAGGTAAGCGCCATCCCGGCTTATCAGCATGCCCAGCTGAATGCTGTCTTTCCCCCACTGTTTAATCTGCTGGGCGATCTGCTGGAAGCAAGCTTACCGTCGCGAGTCGTGTCCGTAGAACTAACGCACGATAAGCGGCTGCGCCAGTGGCTGGCCCGACTGCAGGATCCGCGTTTACGTGAAGGCGCTGATTACTATCTATCCGTGCGTTCACAGATCCCAGTGGCGCAGCTCCAGGAACAATTCCCGCTTCAGTGCAAAGTGGGCAGCCCTGATTTTGTGACCAGCCTGGTTAACAAATCACGTCAAGGGATCCCGCTCAAACCGTTGCGTCACGTGCCGGCAGCTATTCCGCTGCGTCTTGAAAACCAGTATTTCTCTCTCGACCTGTCCCATCCGGCCGCCCAGGAAATGCTGGAGAGCGGGAGCTGCATGTTTTATACGCCGGGCATGCTGGGTGAGCCTGAGCTTGAACTCTATGCGGTACTCAGAACATGAGCGAACATAAACGCGGCGCTGCCGCGTCCATTGATATAGATGCCTTACTGCAGAACACCTGGCTGCAGGTCATCAGTCTGCGTCATGGCCCACAGTTTCAGGAAGGCGAAGGTCGGGTGCTGTGGGATCGCTGCGTAGCCGATGTTGAGCGTGTACAGCAGGCTCTGAAAAAAAGTGGGATGGACGAGGTGAGCTGCCAGCATATCCTCACCGCCCAGTGCGCTTTGCTTGACGAAGCCGTAAAAGGGCGCGGGATGCAGGATGATGCCTGCGTTCAGTGGTATGACATTCCGCTGCTGGGCCATTTTTTGGGCACGATGGATGCCGGTGACACTTTATGCGATCGCATGCGCGAGGTGTTACATGAGCCCGCACCGGATAATGTCGTTCTGACCTGTTTTCAGCGCATCATGATGCTGGGCTTTCTCGGTAGCTTCCGTTCTCTGAACGATCCTGAGCGCCAGAAGCTGGTTGCAGCCCTCAGCGAGCATGTGACGCCGTTCAGCTATCCGCAGACCCATCCGGTACTGGTTGAAGCCCGCACTGGATACAGTATGGGAGGGTGGTTCTCTTCCTGGCCGGTACGTCTCGTCGTTTGTGTTGTGATACTCACTGCCCTGTGGTGGGGGCTGAGCCACTGGCTGGATCAGCTGCTGACGACTTTGTTACCGGAGGCGGTAAAATGAGTCCTGCGCAACAGCGCCTGCTTGCGTTGTGGGCGGTACTACTGAGTGGCGTAATCTGCCTGGGCTTCCTGCCTGTCTCCCGACTGGTAGCGGGGATCATCCTGGCGATCGTCTGGGTGCTGATTGCCGTAGCGTGCTATGTCGTCAGCCGTCGTACGGAACATGACACCCCTGTATGTCTCGACAATCTGCCAGAGCCTACCTATCGCCAGCCCGTGGTGCTGGTCTGCGGCGAATTGCCGCAGACTTGGCCGGAGCAGTCACAGGTGCTGACCGTCACCCACGGCTGCTGGATCCGGGTGGCAGAGGGGCAGGATCTGGAACAGGTGGCGCGTCAGCTGCTGTGGCAGCGTCCGGAGTGGGGCCGTCAGCTCTCGGTGATGGTCAATGTCTGTCCCCAAAAGCATGCCGATGTTGAAGGCCTGACCAGCCAGCTGCTGGCGCTGCGCTGGCAGATTAGCCAGTTGCGCAAAAAAACGGGCCACTCCGTCCCACTGGTGCTGAACGGTCAGGCGGGGAGTTCGATGGTTAACGATATGCTCTGGCAGGCCTCTCTTGCAGGGGAGGATGTCAGCGTCTGGCGCGGTTCCTCGGCCCCTTGTTCTGTTGCAACCTGGGTTACTACCGGTGGCTCAATGGCCATGCATCAGCAGGTTTTGATGAACACGCTGATGGGCTGGGTAGATCGGCATGTGAAAGCAATATTCATGGACAAGAATCCCGATATGCCCGCCATCGCGCCCGCTGCCGTGTTGTGGGGAATAGGGCCGATTCTCGTCGGGAGCCTTGCAACTTCCGCCTGGACGGCCTGGCTGACACAACACACGGCTATGCAGCACGTAGCGGGCTGGCAGCCCGTGGGAACTGACAGTACGGTAATGTCACTGCTGCCTGATTTCGTACTACCTCTGCTACCCGAAGGCCGGGGTCTCACCCCACGCGGCAAAATGTTCCGCTGCGGACTGACGCTCTTCACTCTGGCGGCTATTGCGGCACTGCTCAGCAGCGGCTGGAACAACCGCGAGCTGCTGCGCCGGGTAAGTTTCGACATTGCAAGCTATGACCGAATCTCTATGGATCACTACAGTCTGAAGGCCGATGCGGTCGCTATGTTAGGCAAGGATCTAGCTCAGTTGGACTACTGGGCGCGCAATGGTGAACCGGTTCGGATGAGCCTCGGCCTGTTTCAGGGCGAACGTCTGCGTTTACCTGTCCTGGAAGCAATTCGCTCTTATATCCCCCCGCCACCGCCAGCCAAACCAGCGGCAAAACCTAAAGCAGCACCGAAAATTATCCGTCTCGACAGCATGTCGCTGTTCGACTCCGGCAAAGCGGATCTGAAGACGGGCTCGACCAAAGTGCTGGTTAACTCCCTGGTAGGCATCAAGGCCAGACCGGGCTGGCTGATTGTGGTGGCGGGCCATACCGATAACACCGGGAGTCAGCAGATCAATCAACCGCTGTCACTGAAGCGTGCCGAATCGGTGCGTAACTGGATGCGCGACACCGGCGATGTGCCGGAAAGCTGTTTTGCGGTGCAGGGCTATGGCGCAAGCCGCCCGGTCGCAACTAATGACACGCCGGAAGGGCGCGCGCTTAACCGTCGTGTCGAAATCAGTCTGGTACCCCAGGCCGACGCCTGTCAGGTACCGGGCAAACCCCAGACGCCATCGCAGGATGATGGCGTATCACAACACAATGGAGAGTAAACCCATGGCAATTCCTGTTTATCTTTGGCTGAAAGACGACGGCGGTGCGGACATTAAAGGGTCTGTGGACGTTCAGGATCGTGAAGGCAGCATCGAAGTCGTGGCTCAGGAGCATACCCTGTACATCCCGACCGACAACAACACCGGCAAGCTGACCGGTACCCGCATCCACACGCCGTTCCTGTTTACCAAGGAAATCGACTCTTCCAGCCCGTACCTCTACAAGGCGGTGACCACCGGTCAGACCCTGAAATCCGCCGAATTCAAATGGTACAAAATCAACGACGCAGGCCAGGAAGTGGAGTACTTCAACACCAAACTGGAGAACGTCAAGTTGGTGAAAGTCGCGCCGAAAATGCACGACATTAAGGACCCTTCCTTTGAGAAGCATAACCACCTCGAAACCATCGAGCTGCGTTATGAAAAAATCACCTGGACCTACAAAGACGGCAACATCATTCATTCCGATTCCTGGAACGAACGCGCTACGGCGTAAGCCCGATGCGGACGGGGCAACCTGTCCGCAGTTTTCCTGAGTATCTGCCAGACGGGTACTGAGTAAAACATTCCCTAAACGATAATTCTGACCTGATGCGCTTTAGGTTCCGCAAGGAAAAGCGATGGGCGGTAGCGTGCCTGAAGGTCCCACACAGCGAGTTTACTAAACATGGAAAATCCGGCAATCCTCCTGCGTCGTCTTAACCCCTACTGTGCCCGTGCCATGGAAGGGGCCGCCTCCCTGTGCCAGACCCGAGCGCATGCGGAAATTCTGCCGGAGCACTGGCTGCTTAAGCTGCTGGAGCAGGGTGAGGGCGACCTCACGGTGCTCGCACGTCGCTACGAATGGGATATGGACGCGCTTTGGCAGCACCTGCTCGGCTGGCTGGATAACCTGCCGCGCTCTGTCCGTGGCCGTCCACAGCTGTCTCAAAGCATTCAGACGCTGATGCAGGAGGCCTGGATGCGGGCCTCGCTGGCGGGTGAGGACCATATTCGCAGTATCCATCTGCTGATGGCGCTGGTCGACAAGCCGAAGCTGGCGCGATGCGATGGCCTGTGGCCACTGCTGACGCTGGGTCAGAGCCAGCTGGAGCGCCTGCGCGGGCTGCTGGATGCGCAGTCCGAAGAGCGCCCGGATCTGCAGCAGGAGGCTGAGCTGGCGCAAAGCGGCGGCGATGTGGAAAGAGTGGGTGCCCCGGAGGGCGGCGTGGCAAAAGACGGTGAGCTAAACCCGGCGCTGCAAAACGCGCTGGATAAATTTACCCTCGACGTCACTGCCAAAGCGCGTGAAGGCAAAATCGACCCGGTGTTTGGCCGCGATACCGAAATCCGCCAGATGGTGGATATCCTCTCGCGTCGTCGCAAGAACAACCCGATCCTGGTCGGCGAGCCGGGCGTGGGGAAAACCGCGTTGGTAGAGGGGCTGGCGCTGCGTATTGCCGAAGGCAACGTGCCTGAATCGCTGAAAACCGTCAGCCTGCGCACCCTTGATCTTGGCCTGCTGCAGGCGGGAGCGGGCGTGAAAGGTGAGTTTGAACAGCGCCTTAAAAACGTCATCGACGCTGTGCAGCAGTCGCCGACGCCGGTTCTGCTGTTTATCGACGAAGCGCACACCATTATCGGCGCGGGCAATCAGGCGGGCGGCGCGGATGCCGCCAATCTGCTGAAACCTGCGCTGGCGCGGGGCGAACTTCGCACCATCGCCGCCACCACCTGGAGCGAGTACAAACAGTACTTTGAACGTGACGCCGCGCTGGAGCGCCGTTTCCAGATGGTTAAAGTCGACGAGCCGGACGACGAAACTGCCTGCCTGATGCTCAGAGGCCTGAAATCCCGCTACGCGGAACACCACCATGTGCACATTACAGATGCGGCGGTCCGTGCTGCCGTGACGCTTTCGCGTCGTTATCTGACCGGGCGTCAGCTGCCGGATAAAGCCGTCGACCTGCTCGACACCGCCGCCGCACGGGTACGTATGAGCCTCGATACCGTGCCTGAGCCGTTAACGCGCATGCGCGTGCAAATCACTGCCCTGGCAATCGAGAAGCAGGCGCTGCTGGAGGATATTGCCGTCGGAAGCAGTAGCCAGGGCGAGCGTCTGGCTGCGATCGAACGGGAAGAAATTAACCTTTTTGTTAAACTGGATGAGCACGAGACGCAGTACGGCCAGGAGCTCTCGCTGACGGAGCAACTGCTGGAGACCCGTAAGGACATCTCCCGCCAGAGTGAAACCCGTGACCTGCAACAGCAGCTGACGGACATGCAACAAAACGGCCCTCTGCTATCTGTCGATGTCGACACACGCACCATCGCCAACGTAATTGCCGACTGGACCGGCGTGCCTCTCTCCTCACTGATGAAGGATGAACAGACCGAACTGCTGAACCTGGAAGGGGAAATCGGCAGGCGGGTGGTGGGCCAGGACGTGGCGCTGAACGCCATTGCGCAGCGTCTGCGGGCGGCCAAAACTGGCCTGACCTCTGAAAACGGCCCACAGGGCGTGTTCCTGCTGGTCGGCCCGAGCGGCACGGGGAAAACGGAAACCGCGCTGACGCTGGCGGACGTGCTGTACGGCGGTGAAAAATCGCTCATCACCATCAATCTGTCTGAGTACCAGGAGCCGCACACTGTTTCCCAGCTTAAAGGTTCTCCTCCGGGTTATGTCGGTTACGGCCAGGGCGGTATCCTGACCGAAGCGGTGCGTAAACGCCCGTACAGCGTTGTGCTGCTGGATGAAGTGGAAAAGGCGCATCGCGACGTCATTAACCTCTTCTACCAGGTGTTCGACCGCGGCTTTATGCGAGACGGCGAAGGGCGCGAAATCGACTTCCGCAACACAGTCATCCTGATGACCTCCAACCTCGGTAGCGACCACATCATGCAGCTGCTGGATGAACAGCCGGAAGCCACCGAAGGCGATCTACAAGTACTGCTGCGCCCGATCCTGCGCGATCATTTCCAGCCCGCGCTGCTGGCCCGCTTCCAGACCGTGATCTACCGCCCGCTGAATGAAACCGCGATGCGCACCATCGTACAGATGAAGCAGGAGCAGGTGAGTAAACGCCTGCGCCGCCACTATGGCCTGAAAACCAATATCGATGAGAGCCTGTTTGACGCGCTGACCGCCGCCTGCCTGCTGCCGGACACCGGCGCGCGTAACGTCGACAGCCTGCTGAACCAGCAAATTCTGCCGGTGCTGAGCCAGCAGCTGCTGACCCACATGGCTGCGAAACAGAAACCGCAGTCGCTGCGGCTTGGATGGGATGAAGATGAAGGGATTGTGCTGGAGTTTGACACTGGTACAGCATCCATTGATGGGGAGTGAGTATGAGTACAAATCCTGTTGTAAAATTCAGCCACAACCACCACCTGCTGGCAGTCAAAGGGTGTGACGCAGAGCTCGACGTGCTGGCGTTTGAAGGCGATGAGGCCCTGAGCAGGCCGTTCAGCTACCGGGTGGAGTTCACCTGTGCGGACCATGCCATCAGCAAAGAGATGATGCTGATGAAATCCGCATCGCTGACGCTGCAGGCTCCGGTTGACCAGGGTTACGGCATTAAAATGCAGCAGCCGGTGCGGGTGATGCAGGGGGTGGTGAGCGGGTTTGAACGCCTCAGCACGTCGAAGGACGAGACCCATTACGCCCTGACGCTGCAGCCGCGTCTGGCCCTGCTTGACCGCTCGCACCAGAACGCCATCTATCAGGACATGTCGGTCCCACAAATCGTGGAAAAAATCCTGCGCGAGCGCCACAGCATGCGCGGTCAGGATTTTCTGTTCTCACTCACTAAAGAGTACCCGCGCCGTGAGCAGGTGATGCAGTACGGCGAGGACGACCTGCACTTTATCACCCGCCTGCTGGGTGAGGTGGGTATCTGGTTCCGCTTTACCACCGACACGCGTCTGAACATCGACGTGGTGGAGTTTTACGACGGCCAGCAGGGTTACGAAAAAGGCCTGACGCTGCCGTCGGTGCCGCCGTCCGGCCAGCATTCGGAAGGCGTGGACTCGGTCTGGGGCATGGAGAGCCATCATAACGTGGTGCAGAAGCAGGTCAGCACACGTGATTACAACTACCGCCAGGCCACGGATGACATGAACACCCGGGTCGATGCGACGCGCGGCGATACCACCACCTACGGCGACGCCTATCACTGGGCCGATAACTATCTGACGCAGGGCAATACCTATGACCGCCATCCGGCCCCGGAGTCCGGGGCGTTCTACGCCCGCATTCGCCATGAGCGTTATCTGAACGGCCAGACGCAGACCCGGGCCGTCACCAGCTGCCCGACCCTCTCTCCGGGTCAGGTACTGAAAGTGACCGGCGGGTACGAAGTGGCCGGGGTATTTGCTCATGGCGTGGTCATCACGGCGATGCACAGCCATGCGCGGCGTGATGAGGACTTTGGCGTTCACTTCGACGGTATCCCGGACAGCCCTGATTTTAGTTTCCGCCCGCAGCCCGGCACCCGTCCGGTGATGGCCGGCACGTTACCGGCCCGCGTCACCAGCACCACCGAAAACGACACCTACGGCCACATCGATAAAGACGGCCGCTATCGCGTCAGCATGCTGTTCGACCGCGACAGCTGGGAGACCGGGTTCGAGAGCCTGTGGGTGCGCCAGTCCCGCCCGTACGCCGGCGACACTTACGGCCTGCACCTGCCGCTGCTGGCGGGCACGGAGGTGGCGATAGGCTTCGAGGACGGCAACCCGGACCGGCCGTACATCGCAGGCGTGCTGCACGACTCGGCGCACGGCGACCACGTCACCATCCGCAACTACAAACGTAACGTCCTGCGGACGCCTGCGAACAACAAAATCCGCCTCGACGATGAGCGCGGTAAAGAACATATCAAGGTCAGCACGGAGTACGGCGGCAAGAGCCAGCTGAACCTCGGGCACCTGGTTGACAGCGAAAAACAACAACGCGGTGAGGGTTTTGAGCTCAGAACCGACAGCTGGGGGGCTATCCGCGCGCAGAAGGGGCTGTTCATCAGCGCTGATGGTCAGACGAAAGCACAGGGCCAGGTGCTGGAGATGCAGCCGGC
This sequence comes from Dryocola clanedunensis, assembly GCF_038405435.1. Lineage (GTDB taxonomy): Bacteria > Pseudomonadota > Gammaproteobacteria > Enterobacterales > Enterobacteriaceae > Dryocola > Dryocola clanedunensis_A. The sequence goes on from NZ_JBBYHZ010000003.1 coordinate 448,822, forward strand.
GGTCAGTCTGCTGAAAGGGGCGCTGAATCAGGTGACCGGGTGGGGAAGTATTGCCCAGTCTCACCGCAACTTTTCGCCGGATGCGGAGCCGCTGAAAGAATTTGTGTCAGGCGCGAGTGAGCTTAAAGAATCTACGCTGCTGATGTCTGCGCCGAAAGGGATTGCCGCCGTGACACCGGAAGCTGCTTTAATGCACAGCGGGAAGGGGCTGTATCTGCAAAGCCTTGGCGAGGTGAATATCAGCACGGCGCAGCGCTATTCGGTCAACGCGAGCCAGGCTATTTCAATCCTTGCTCAACAGGAAGGGATGCGTCTGGTATCTGCCAAAGGCCCGCTGGCTATGGAGTCTCATGCTGATACGTTGTCACTGACCTCGCTGAATGACATCACCGTTCAGTCAACGCAGGGCCATCTGCAGCTGACGGCAAAGAATGGGATCACGCTTGCCTGCGGTGGCGCTTACATCAAGCTTACGCCACAGGGTGAAATCAACGTGCATGGTCCAGGACTGTTAAGCCTCAAGGGGCAACATAAATTACAGGGCCCGGCGAGTGAGGATTTTCCGCTGCCAGAATTGCCTTCGTCAGTGTGCAAAGAGTGTCTGAAAAAGGCGCAGCGGCTGGCACAGGGCTTTGTGCCAAGGGAGGCATAAATGAACAAGACCGATATCACTGACTGGGTGAATCTGCTTCAGCAAACCTGCGCTGATATAAAAATGACCCACCTCGATTTTATTCTCGACCAGTGCGGTATCGATTTTTCCGTTCTCCCTGTACTGCGTGATTTTTCACCGCCTCTGGTATGGCAGTCTCTCTACCAGGGCTTGCCGGAAGATGCTCTGCCTGAAGAGTCGCCGCTGCTAATCAGGATCTCTTTAAACGATCCCCACCAGAAGCAGTGGTTTATTGAGCTGGCTCAGAAAGTACAAAAGACAGCCCCGCTGTTGGTGCTCTGTTCTCCCTGGCCTTTCACTACTCTGGCCGAATGGTTAACTGTCTGCACCGATGCGACACACGAGGGACGTGCAGGGCTGTTCAGATTCTTTGATGCCCGTATTTTCCCTTATCTGTTTTCTCATATTCTGGAACCGGATCATCAGCTCCAGCTGCAGCGTCCGGCACTGTTCTGGAGCTGGCTGGATCTCGACGAGAAGCCGGGATTGCTGATGGGGCAGGGAGCACAGCCCGCAATCAACGAGAAGTGTCAGAACATCGCTTTGCGCGATAGCCAGTTTGAAGCTCTGATGTGCATCTGCGACGTCAAGCTGATGCTTCGCCATCGGGATGTTCCCGCTACCGGATTTGCCTCGCAGGATGAACGGTTTACTGCCTGCTTCAAAGGTATGCTCTCCGCCACCGCCAAAGGGATGATACTGGATAAAGAGCGCGAGGATTGGGTGATTGGGTCACTGACCGGACGGCCTTCAGCAGAAGTCTGAAAGTGGGATCATGTGGCTGCTCGCCTTCCGGAGGAGCAGCCATACAAGGAATGCAAAATGAAAATACGACATTACCTCGTGGTGCTTACCCTGCTGCTGGCGAGCTGTAGCCAGCCGACGGCGAAGGCGGGAACCATAGAAGCAATCAACCATACCAAATGGGCAATCAATCATTTCAGCGTCGACGGTCAGTCGGGGATAGATATTATCGGGCCGTATCAGGGCGGCGGGGGCGGCTGCTGCTATGGTGTCCCCCCGAAATGGCGGCCGGGTATGACGGTCAAAATCGACTGGGAAACTGGAGTCGGAGATATGGATGGTTTCCCTGGCTTTGGTGATGACGCCAAGTATCTGGCCTGGGAAAAAAAAATGAAGGCCCAGAATAAGCAGCACAGCACGGTGGTACCGGTACCGGACTATACGGGGCAAAAAACCTGCGGGATTACGTTGCACTTTATGCCCTGTGATGAGGTGAAGGTGACCACCAGCTGTGCCAACTATGGCCACCCGGAACATCCGATCAAAGAGCCTCTCAAGATGCCGGAGCCAAAAGTATGTCCGAAATAATCACCGATCTGGCTTTAATTCCCCTTCAGTAATGCTTAGCCATGCCATCCCGAAAAGTCACGGCTAAGCAAGACGCACGTCATCTGTTTCTTCATAAAAGGAATGCAAAATGAAAATACGACATTACCTCGTGGTGCTGGGTACCCTGCTGCTGGCGGGCTGTAGCCAGCCGACGGCGAACGCGGAAAGCCGGGGGGGCGGTGGTGGAACCATTGTTGCCATCAACCATACCAAATGGGCAATCAATCATTTCAGCGTCGACGGTCAGTCGGGGATAGATATTATCGGGCCGTATCAGGGCGGCGGGGGCGGCTGCTGCTATGGCGTGCCAGCGAAATGGCGGCCGGGTATGACGGTCAAAATCGACTGGGAGACGGGGGTGGGATCATCAATGGATTTTCCTGGTTATGCCGATGAACAAAAATTTTTAACTTGGGCCAAAAAAATAAAGGCCCAGAATAAGCAGCACAGCGCGGTGGTAACGGTACCGGACTATACAGGGCAGGAAATCTGCGGGATCACGGTGCATTTTCTGCCCTGTGATGAGGTGAAAGTGACCACCAGCTGTGCCAACTATGGCCACCCGGAACACCCCGTTAAAGAGTCTCTCAAGATGCCGGAGCCAAAAGTATGTCCGAAATAATCACCGATCTGGCTTTAATTCCCCTTCAGTAATGCTTAGCCATGCCATCGCGAAAAGTCATGGCTAAGCAAGACGCACGTCATCTGTTTCTTCATAAAAGGAATGCAAAATGAAAATACGACATTACCTCGTGGTACTGGGTGCCCTGCTGCTGGCGGGCTGTAGCCAGCCGACGGCGAACGCGGAAAGCCGGGGAGGGGGCGGAACCATAGAGGCAATCAACCATTTCAGCGTCGACGGTCAGTCCGGTATTGACATCATTGGGCCATACCAGGGCGGTGGTGGGGGCTGCTGCTATGGCGTGCCAGCGAAATGGCGGCCGGGTATGACGGTCAAAATCGACTGGGAGACGGGGGTGGGTGGCTCAGCAGATTTTCCGGGGTTTGGTGATGACGCCAAGTACCTGGCCTGGGAAAAAAAATGAAGGCCCAGAATAAGCAGCACAGCGCGGTGGTACCGGTACCGGACTATACGGGGCAGGAAATCTGCGGGATCACGGTGCATTTTCTGCCCTGTGATGAGGTGAAAGTGACCACCAGCTGTGCCAACTATGGCCACCCGGAACACCCCGTTAAAGAGCCTCTTAAGATGCCGGAGCCAAAAGTATGTCCGAAATAATCACCGATCTGGCTTTAATTCCCCTTCAGTAATGCTTAGCCATGCCATCGCGAAAAGTCATGGCTAAGCAAGACGCACGTCATCTGTTTCTTCATAAAAGGAATGCAAAATGAAAATACGACATTACCTCGTGGTGCTGGGTGCCCTGCTGCTGGCGGGCTGTAGCCAGCCGCCGGCGAAAGCCGAAACCCGAAGCGGTGGTGGTGGAACCATTGTTGCCATCAACCATACCCGATGGGCAATCAATCATTTCAGCGTCGACGGTCAGTCGGGGATAGACATTATCGGGCCGTATCAGGGCGGTGGTGGGGGCTGCTGCTATGGTGTGCCTGCGAAATGGCGGCCGGGTATGACGGTCAAAATCGACTGGGAAACGGGGCTGGGTGGCTCAAAGGGGTTTCCGGGCTTTGCTGACTGGGAAAAATATAAGGCCTGGGAAAAAAAAATGAAGGCCCAGAATAAGCAGCACAGCGCGGTGGTACCGGTACCGGACTATACGGGGCAAAAAACCTGCGGGATTACGGTGCACTTTATGCCCTGTGATGAGGTAAAAGTGACCACCAGCTGTGTGAGCCCCGGCCGGCCGGGCTATCCAATCAACGAGCCGCTGCAGATGCCGGAGCCGAAAGTATGTCCAAAATAATCACCGATCTGGCGTGGTTCCCGCCGGCGTTTCCGGCTCAGGGGCGTTTACCCACTCAGGCTGCGCTGGTTGGCACAAACTGCGCGCAGCAGGACAACCTCGAGCTTGCCTACCGGCAGGAGCTCTGCCTGGCCGCCGGGCGACGCGTGGAGCCCCCCTGCTGTAAAACTTTGCATATCAGCCTGTTTTTTGACGGCACCGGCAATAACCTCAATCACGACTTATATATTGCTGACCCGAAGCACCCCACCAATATTGCCCGTCTGTTTCGCGCCGCCATCGGCCAGGGCTATGCCGGCGGGCTGGCGGACAAAAAAGCGGAGCTGCTGGATGCCAGCGGCAGCGGCGATAATAAATACTATAAATATTATATTCCCGGCGTCGGGACGCCTTTCCCCGAGGTGAACGATCTGGATTTCAGCATGATGGGGCTGGCGGCGGCGACTCACGGGGAGGACCGTATCAACTGGGGGCTGCTGCGGATTATCGATGCCCTGAAGAGGACGATGGGCCTGGATACGCTGTCGGACGACGAAAGCTGGAAGGCGGTGGATAAAATGGCAACCTCTATGGCGTCCTTTGGGCTGACCGGGGCGGCTAACCGTTTTGAGACCTTCCAGAGCCTGCTGAAAGATATGGCACCAGACCTGCAAAAAGCCCTGGTGCCTGGCGAACCAGGAAAGCCGAAGCTGTTAGGTATCAAGCTATACGTGTACGGCTTTTCGCGCGGGGCGGCGGCGGCGCGGACCTTTGTTAACTGGCTCAGCGAGCTGCTGCCAAAGCCTGAAGAGGGAAAGGACCAACCCGAGCAGTGCCTGGCGGTGGGGGGGCTGCAAATTCCGCTCAGCGTCGAGTTCCTTGGCCTGCTGGATACGGTGGCCTCGGTGGGGGTAGCGCATATCGCCCCTGTGGCGGAAGGGCATATGGGCTGGGCGGACGGAACCCAGGAGCTGCCGGCAGAGAAGATCTACGGTGGGTTGATCAAAAAGTGCGTCCATCTGGTCTCTTCCCACGAGCAGCGGCTGTGCTTCCCGCTGGATTCGATCCGCCGCCCGGATGGTAAGTATCCGGCAAACAGCCTGGAGGTGGTTTATCCGGGTATGCACTCGGACCTTGGGGGAGGCTACCCGCCAGGGGATCAGGGGAAAGCAAATGGTGATGGCGACAGTTTGCTGTTGTCACAAATTGCGTTGAATGAGATGTATGCCGCTGCTTTTGAATCTGGAGCTCCTCTAAAAGCCCCTTCAGATAGTTTACCTGAAGATCTTAATTCTCAGCGGTGGAGAGTCATGGACATTGATGTTATTTCAGAGTTTGCCGCGGCTCCACATCTAATAAATCGTTTCAATGCCTGGCGCGAAATAACCCTCGGCCTGACAACTCCCGATAACCCCATTCCACCCGAACAAGCGGCAAAATACGATCCGCCGCGCGCGCCGGTCAGCCTGGAGAAAGCCCTTGAAGATCAGATGGGCTGGATCACCGCGTGGCGTATCAATCGCTATGCCGGGGGAACCTACAAGACCCAGCGCTTCTATGTCGATTCGGCGGCCAACGGGCTGGATAAAGACAGCGATCCGCTGGTCAGAAAGCAGTCTGAGGCAGACTGGAAAGAAGCACAGAAAAAAGTTGACGATGCTCGCCGGGAAAGGAAAGCCGCACATACTGCGGATGATGGCTTCCTGATGCTTCCGCCGGGGCCGAAGGATTTCGACGCCGCGCTGGGGCAAACCCAGCTGCGCCAGGCGGCCGAGGAGTTCAGGGAAGATTACAGCGGCCTCTCCCGATCGGATACCGGTAACTGGCTGTTTACTGCCGTTGATTCAATGAGTAACGCTATCTTTCTGCTGAATAACGACAATGAGTACGGCGAGTGGCAGAAAATAAAAACCGCCGGAGACGATCGTAAGGAAGTGCTTTTCCCCGCTACCGGAGAAGCGAGCAACGCCACGCAGCCTGCCGGGCTGGTGCGGGCGCTGTTTGACGATCAGGTCCATGATTCCCGCGCGTGGTTTATGCACAACGCCTTCGGCTCCCGCGAACCCTGGGGCAGCTATTTCCTCTACCGGATGATCTATTTCGGCAGCTGCAGCAGTAAGCCGATGACGCCGCTGATGATTGCCGGGGCGGTGGTGGGGGTCGCGACCCTTGCCGCAGGCGCGGCCGTTATCATCAAACAGAAAAGCGCGAAGGGCAAACTCGCGGGGCTTGCCGGTACCGTGGGGGCCGTTTACCTCGAAACACAGGCCATCGATCTGCTTTCCGGCAAACCGCTCCCGATGCTGCCTGATGCCGCACAGCTGCAGGCGCCAACGATGGAGCCAGGCACGGTGGTTGCACAGCAAACTCAGGTCATCAGCGATCGGCGGCTGGCGCTGGCAAAATCGATGATTGAGTCCAACTGGGCGGAAACTCTTAAGGCGACCGTAACGGCCTGATTCAGGGAGGGATGAAGGATGAAAGCAGTGATACGCGAGGGCGATACCCTGCGGGAGCACGGTGGGAAAGTGCTGGGCGGGCATTATCTTTGCTTCGGGAAAGGGATTGCCTGCAAAGGCGATGCGGTGAAGTGCAATAAACATGGCATGACGGTCATCAGCGAAGGCAGTTCGTTATCGGAAGTGGACGGACAGCCGGTGGCGCTGCACGGTCACCGTTGTGCCTGCGGCTGCACGCTGGTGAGCTCCTTTCCCGATTGTGGCATTGAGCTGTGAGGTCGTTACCGGAGTATCCACCCTACCGGGTCGCGCGCCCTCCTGATGGCAAGCGATGGCTGTCAGCGGGCGCGCTGATGGTGTTGCTGTGCGGGGGCGGCGGCGCGCTGCTTCATCCTGCCGGGAGCGGTGCCGGGCTGGTTATAAAAGGAATGGCTGGCGCGGTGGTTCTGATGGGCGTGCTTTGGTTAATACGCCTGCTGTATTACCGGACTTCGGCCCATAACGCCCGATATTATGAACAACTGGTTGAGCAGCAGCAGCAGGCCTGGTGGGAGCAGCATCAACACCGTTTCGCGCTCAGTGAAATGGTACTGCTGGGCCCGGCCGGAACCGATACGCCACATTGGCTGCGGCTGCTAAAGCGGGAGCATCGGGTTCCTGAGATCAAAAATGAGTCGAGCGGGAAAGCGCTGCGCATCGGTCGAACGCTGGTCGATACGGTGGCTGAACGCGAGGCTTTGCTGGCAAAAATGCTGGTGCTGCAATGGCAGACGCAAAGCGCAGATTCCTCCTTTCCACGCTTATGGCGCTGCTACTGGCAGGGTTCTCTGGATGCCTGGCGGGCATTCTGTACCCAAATGCAGGTTTCATTTCCGGACGTGGCGCTTCCTGAAAAACCGGAGACATGGCAAGGCGAAGCAACGTTGTCTGCACTTGCCGCAACGGCTCAAACGCTCTCTGAAAAAGAGGCCATTCTGGTCGCCGGGTGTCATTCGATAGCTGCCTCGTTTGATTCTGCGCAGCCTGCCGGTGAGTCCGCTGCACTGTGTCTGGTCGCGCAGAAAGGGCTGGTCAGCCTCACCCGGGGGGAGTTTTACGATATCGCCGGGAAAGAGGTTTTAACCGCAGCCTGCGAGCGAGCGGAGCAGCAAAGCGAACTCGAAAAGCCGTCTGACGCCTGCATGCTGTTCTCGCAGCCGACGCTGCCCGCCCTGGCGCAAAGCGGCTGGAATGTGACCCATCACGTTCAGGACCTTAACTGGGGGAACCCTGGTGATATGGAAATGCTTATCGTGCTGGTCCTGGCGGCCCTTTACGCAAAAAATTATCAAGAACCCTGCGGCTGGATAGCCAAAGATCCTCTACACACTCTCGCACTTGGAATTATTAAACCTTATGGTGAAGGAAAATAAACCCGCTGAATTTTCTGTGCTTGCCACGGCGGCGTTGTTTGTTGCTACTGTCACGCTGCTTGTGTTGGCAGGTGGGTTGCTGTGGTGGTATTGGGGGGAAGATCTCTCCACGGAATGGGACGTGATACGTCGAATCATGACGGCCTGTTTTGTTGTCCTGGGAGTGTCGCTCTGCGTACTGGTGCTGGGCTTTATCGCTTTTCATTTAATGATTCGGGATAAAGTGATGGGAGAGGCTTCTTCCAGACCCGTCAAAAAGAAAAGAACGTCCCGGCTGCCGCTCAAGGCGGATATCAGCAGCCATCTCCGTCGCCGCTACAACCTCTTCTGGCGCCACAAAGTCCGCCTGTTGCTGATCACCGGCGAGGAAGCCGCAATTGAACAACTGGTACCTGGCCTGCAGAAAAACCATTGGCTTGAAGGCAATCGCACGGTCCTCATTTACGGCGGAAGTCTGTCCGTCGATCCGGATAAGGAAAAATACACCGCGCTACGCAAACTGCGTCGCGGGCGCCCACTGGACGGGATTGTACGCGTCATGCCACAGTCGCTTAACCTGACGCCACAAATCAGCGATAACGATTTACGCGGGCTGGAAAAAATCAGCGAACTGCTGCGCTATTCAGCCCCAGTCTGGCTGTGGAAGCTGTGTAGCAGCGGCTGGTCGCAGGCAAAGCGGGCAGAGCAGGCCGTAGGGGCAGCCTTCCCGCCGCGTGCAATACCAGATGTGATTACCAGCCAGCTCGAACAATTGCTGCCGGAACTTCGCGAACGGGGCGTGAGCCAGGCTGTGGAAAACACCCACCATGATTTTCTGCTGCGCCTGGGTCAGCATCTGAAAGAAGGGGGGATCGCCCGCTGGGTTCAGCAACTGACTCCGTGGCTGCATGCCACTCAGAAACATATTCCGTTACGGGGGCTGATGTTCAGCCTGCCACAGAGCGAACCGGCTGAAGCTTCTGAACGGCCTGAAGCTGACAAGTACATCTCCGAATCACAACGCCATGCGCTGACCCTGCCGGTAACCTGGCAGGGAATTGTTGATGACTGTGCCCGGGTACGTGGCCGCCGTGTTGGTATGGCCTGGGAGCAGACGCTGGCGTGGGCCATCATGGCTGCTATCGGCATCTGGGGAGCCGGGCTGCTGCTCTCTTTTGCGCTGAACTATAACCAGATAAATTCTGTGGCAGGCAAAGCCCGCGCCCTGGTGGAACACCCCTCCGTTTCTGATTATCAGCTGACCGCACTGCACGAGCTGCGTAACGATGCCGGTCGCCTTAAGCACCATGTTCAGGAGGGAACGCCGTGGTACCAGCGTTTTGGCCTCGACCATAACAAGCAGCTGTTGGGGGCTATGCTCCCGTGGTACGGCGTGGCTAACAATCGTCTGATCCGCGACCCGGCCAACGCTGCGCTGAGCGAGAAACTGACCGCACTGGCCAACTCAGCGCCCAGCAGCGACCAGCGAGCTCAGCTGGCAAAGCCAGGTTATGACCAGCTGAAAGCCTGGCTGATGATGGGCCGCCCCGATAAAACGGATGGGGCGTTTTACGCACAAACCATGAAGGCCGTACAGCCGACCCGGACAGGCATATCCACCAGCCTCTGGCAGAGTCTGTCCACGGATCTGTGGGCGTTTTACATGAATGAACTGCCGCAGCAGCCGCAGTGGAAAATCATCCCCGACGCGCAGCTGGTCAGCCAGAGTCGTCAGGTGCTTTTGCAGCAGATTGGTCGCCGTAATGCTGAAAGCACACTGTACGAGAACATGCTCAAATCGGTGCGTCGTAACTTCGCCGACGTATCTCTGGAAGACATGACCAGCGGTACCGACGCCCGCCGTCTGTTTAGCACCGATGAGGTGGTGCCGGGCATGTTCACCCGCCAGGCCTGGGAAGGGGGCATTCAACAGGCTATTGAGAAGGCGGCAAACTCGCGCCGGGATGAAATCGACTGGGTGTTGAGCGACAGCCGCAAGGCCGTTTCTGCCGACCTGTCGCCGGAAGCGCTGAAGGCACGCCTGACCCAGCGTTACTTCACGGACTTTGCCGGTAGCTGGCTGAGCTTCCTCAACAGCCTGCACTGGAACCCGGCTAATAACATTGCTGATGTGACCGACCAGCTGACGCTGATGAGCGACGTCCGCCAGTCACCGCTGATTGCGCTGATGAATACCCTTGCCTGGCAGGGGCAGACGGGTGAGCAGCGCGAAGGGCTGTCCGACTCGATCATTAAGTCGGCAAAAGACCTGATTGGTAGCAAAGACAAACCCGTTATCGATCAGAGTGCCGCCGGGCCACAGGGGCCGCTGGACGATACCTTCGGTCCGCTACTGACGCTGATGGGCAGAAACAAAGCCAGCAACGTCATGTCTGCTGACAGCACGTTAAGCCTGCAGACGTACCTGACCCGCATCACCCGCGTCCGCCTGCGGCTGCAGCAGATCGCGGGCGCATCCGACCCGCAGGAGATGATGCAGACCCTGGCCCAGACCGTGTTTCAGGGGAAAAGCGTTGACCTGACCGATACCCAGCAGTACGGCAGCCTGGTGGCAGCAAGCCTTGGAGAAGAGTGGAGTGGTTTTGGCAACACCCTGTTCGTACAGCCGCTGACGCAGGCCTGGGAAACGGTGCTGCAGCCGTCGGCCGCCAGCCTTAACGATCGCTGGAGTCGTTCCGTGGTGGCGAACTGGCATACGGCCTTTGACGGACGCTTCCCGTTTGCGGCCAGCAAAAGCGATGCTTCTTTACCGATGCTGGCTGAATTTATTCGCAAAGACAGCGGCCGTATCGACAGGTTCCTGACCCTCGAGCTCAACGGCGTGCTGCACAAAGAGGGCAGCCAGTGGGTGCCGGACACCGCGCACGGTCAGGGGCTGACCTTCAACCCGGCCTTTATCAAAGCCGTGAACCAGCTGAGCCAGCTTTCAGACATCCTGTTTACCGACGGCAGCCAGGGGATCAGCTTTGAACTGCAGGCCCGTCCGTCGTCGCAGGTGGTGGAAACACAGCTGACGATTGACGGCCAGCAGCTCCGTTACTTCAACCAGATGGCCGACTGGCAGTCTTTCCGCTGGCCGGGCGAGACCTTTAAGCCGGGCGCGATGCTGACCTGGACCTCAACCAGCGCCGGGACGCGGCTGTTTGGCGATTACAGCGGGACCTGGGGCTTTATCCGCTGGCTGGATCAGGGCAAGCGTCAACAGCTCGACCGCAGCCAGTGGATGATGAGCTTTACTGCGCCGGATGGACGTACGCTGCAGTGGGTGCTGCGTTCTCAACTCGGAAAAGGTCCGCTGGCGCTGCTGGATCTGCGCGGTTTCACGCTGCCGGAAAAAATCTTCAGCGTGGATGCTTCCGCAACGACGCAGGCACTTAACGGCACCGATAACTCAGCCATGGACGGGACAGAATAATGGCAACATTGCAGAGCGTATTACAGGCCTGTGGCGCAGATGAAAAGACCTCACTGGCTCAGGCCAGCGCGCGCAGTGCTGACTGGGCAAGCTGGCTTGCGCCAATTGAGACTAATCAACCGACCGGGGAAGACCCCGGCTATGACGATGATTTTCAGCGTATCCGCGAGGAGGTCAATAAACTTTCCGGCATTGATACCGGGTTGATTTGCCAGCTGGCAGAGAAGCTGCTGACTACTAGCTGTAAGGATTTGCGTGTCATCACCTTCTACGTGTGGGCCCGTCTCCATCAGGACGGCGAGATCGGGCTGGCGCAGGGGCTTGAACTGATGGCCGCTATGCTGGAGCGTTTTGGGAGCCGTCTGCATCCTCAGCGCGATCGTAGCCGTAAATCGGCCGTTGAGTGGCTGGGCAGCAGCCGTGTGACCGACAGTCTGTCCCTGTATCCAGAAGTAGATATGTCCGTCATGCAGCGCATCACCGCGGCGCTGCTGCTGGCGGAGCAAACTTTCCAGAATTTTGATGAGCAGGCCCGGCCGGAGCTGGCCGGGCTGTATCAGGCCCTTGATAACCGGCTGGTTCAGAGTGGCGGAGCCAACAGCCTTGTGCCCCAGACCAGTCGGGAAGAAAATACGTCGGCATCAGCCGCGTCCTCTGCGCCGGTGATGAACACCGTGACATCGGGACGTGATTTGCTCGACCAGGCAAAAGTGCTGGCGAAATATCTCCGTGACCAGCCCGGCGGCTGGCTGGCGGGGCACCATCTGCTGAAAAGCATCCGCTGGGACACGCTGACGGAGCTGCCTCCGCTGGATGCCGCCGGCCGCACCCGGCTGGTCCCGCCGAAACCCGACAATAAGGCACACCTCAAACGTCTTTATCTGCAAAAAAGCTGGTCTGAATTGCTGGAGCACGCGGACGCATTGCTGGCGCAGGGGGTTAATCATCTGTGGCTGGACGTGCAGTGGTATGCCTGGCAGGCGCTGGTAAAACTCGATGCGGACAGCGTTCGCGCTGACATCCTCTGCCGGGACCTGGAAGGGCTGCTGGCCCGCCTTCCGGGCCTCGAAGCGCTGGCGTTCAGCGACGGTACGCCCTTTGCCGATGAGGTGACGCTCAGCTGGATTAACGAAACCGTTCTGCATGACGTGCCGGGATGGAAAGATGAACCGGTCACATCAACGGCGGCCAGCGCCGATGATGTGCTGACCCTCGAGCCTGAAGTTCTGGCGAAAGCGGACAGTGACGGAATTGAGGCCGCGCTTAATTGGCTGCAGATCCAGCCGGGCTACACCTCTTCACGCGACAGATGGCTGATGCGCCTGCTGATGGCACGGGTGAGTGAACAGTACGGTAAAAATGAAATGGCGCTGCACCTGCTGGGTGAGCTTGACGCCAGCGCCCGTACGCTAACGCTTGAACAGTGGACGCCGGAGCTGATGTTCGAAGTCAAAGCCCGCAGACTCAAACTGCTGCGCGGCAAGGCCGGGCGCAGCGAGGCAGATAAAACCCGTCTTCAGCCTGAAATGGACTTACTGTTGTCCGGGCTTATTTCGCTGGATCCCGCAAGGGCTGCGGTGCTGTGCGGTTAACACACGGGATGAAAAGATAAAACGATGGATGATTTAACCCTGCGTTATTACGACGCTGAAATGCGCTACCTGCTGGAAGCCGGCGAAGAGTTTGCCCGTGCTCACCCCGAGCAGGCGGCGATGCTTAACCTTGATAAAGCGGGTGCACGCGACCCGTACGTGGAGCGCCTGTTTGAAGGCTTTGCCTTCCTGATGGGACGGCTGCGCGAAAAGCTCGACGATGACCTGCCTGAACTGACTGAAGGGTTGGTCAGCCTGCTGTGGCCGCATTACCTGCGCACCATTCCGTCTATGTCGGTGGTGGAGTTCACGCCGGACTGGCGCGAAATGAAGGAGCAGATGCGCATAGTCAAAGGTTTCGAGGTGAACTCCCGCCCGATCGGTGAGAAGGGCACGCGCTGCCGTTACACCACCACCAAAGAGATCGGCCTACAGCCCCTGTCGCTTGAGCAGGCCCGGCTGACCACCGATCCCGATGGCCGCTCGGTTGTTACGCTGCGCTTTAACTGCAGCCAGCTGGCGGACTGGAGCCGTATCGATTTAAGCAATATTCCTTTCTATTTCAATGCCGATGCGCCGCTGGCCTGCGCCATGCACGAAGCCTTCACCATCAACGTGGCCCGACTGCGGCTGCGAATGCCTGGTGATGTTGACACAAGGCCGCTGGAAGGCCATTTCACCGCGCTCGGATTTGGTGACGAAGACACCCTGTGGCCGAAGGGCAGCAGCAGTTTCAGCGGCTATCAGCTGCTGCTGGAGTACTTCACCTTCCGTGAGAAATTCATGTTCACGGGTCTGCGTGGGCTGGAGACCGTGGTCTTTCCGGCTGCGCTTCCCTGGTTTGAAATCGACGTGGTGCTGGCGGAACGCTGGGAGCACGACTTCAGCTTTACCGAAAAGCACCTGCGGCTGAACTGCGTACCGGTGATCAACCTCTTCCCGCTGGAGTCAGATCCGCTGACGCTGGATTCTTTGCAGACGGAATACATGCTGCGCCCGATGCGCGTGCAGGACGGCCATACCGAGATTTACGCCGTGGACTCGGTAACCTCCTCCAGCCAGCATGTTTACGTTCCGTTCTCCAGCTTCCGCCATAAAGGCGGGATGATGCGCCATGCCGCCCCGGAGTATTACTACCACACGCGGGTGCGGCGTGGCCCCTCCGGGCTGCATAATACCTGGCTGATACTGGGCGGTGAGGCCTTTGATAATCACACGGTGCCGGAGGATGAAAGCCTGTCTCTGACGCTCACCGGCACCAACGGCCAGCTACCGCGGCGCGCTTTGCAAAGTACCGTGCTGGATACGGTGATGAAAACTACATCCGCCAGCATAGCCGTGCGCAACCTTTGCGCCCCGACGCTGCCCTGTTATCCGCCCGCGCAGGATCGTTTTCACTGGCGTGTGCTGAGCCACCTCGGCAGCGGTTTTCTCTCGATGATGGATAACGCCGAAGTGCTGCGCGGCACGCTTGCGCTCTACGACTGGACCGACAGCGAGATGAATCGCCGTCGTCTGGAGGCCATCATTGACGTGAAGCACCGCGAAACGGAGCGCTTCGAGCAGGGGTATCTTGTGCGCGGCGTGCAGATCGAAGTGACCCTCGATAGCCACGGGTTTGCCGGCCGGGGGGATATCTGCCTGTTTGGCGAAATGCTGAGCCGCTTTTTCGCCCTTTACACCGATATTTACCTGTTTAACCGCCTGATCATCATCCTGCAACCAACCGGAGAGCGCCTGGAATGGGAAGAGAAGCACAATCGCCGCATTCCCGGCTGAGCCCACGGCTGGAGGCCGACCTTTACCGGATTAACTTCTATCGTTTCTGCCAGCTTCTGGAGAAGCGTCAGACGGGCAGGCCGCTGATAGGTTCAACGAGCCACCCCGCGGACGACCCGGTGCGCTTTGCTCCGCATCCGGGGATGGGGTTTCCGGTAAGCGAACTGAAAGGCATTGAATACGACGAAAATGATAACGGTAAACCGCCGGTCATCCGCACCAACTTTATGGGGATATACGGCGTCGACTCACCGCTGCCGACGACCTATCTCGATGACATCACCCAGCGCCGGGACGGACATGAGGCGCTACAGGGGTTCCTCGATATTTTCAGCCACCGCGTCCTGACGCAGTTTTATCGCATCTGGCGCAAATACTCATACCCGGCCACCTTCGAGCCGGGCGGAACGGATGCCATCTCTCAGTCGCTGCTGGGCCTGGTGGGGCTGGGCATTCCCGGCACGGCAAATCACATTGCCACCCCGGTATCACGCTTTCTGGCTTTGCTCGGGGTGCTTCGTCAGCCCGGAAAAACCCAGGAAGGCATGCAGGCGCTGGTAACTCTGCTGGCACCGGATACCACGGTGCAGACCCGTCCGTACTGCCTGCGGCCGGTAGAAATCAGCCAGCCGCTGGGCTTTTACGGCGACGAAGATTTTCTGCTGGACGGCAACATGCCGCTGGGCGACGAAGCAATGGATGCCAACAGCCAGCTGCTGATTGCGCTTTCCACCGACAATGAACAGGAAGCGCAGGGCTGGAAGCCGGATGGGCTGCTGTATCAGGACTTTATGGTGATGCTGCGGGTTTATCTGGGCTGGCGTTTTAAGGCAAAAATCACTCTGACCACAGCGACCTGCCTGCTGGCGGCCCCTCCGCTGGGGGAGGGCGCGTTCTGGCTGGGAATGAACGGCGTGCTGGGAGCGGAAGAAGACACGCTCGCGGAGGATATTCCGTCAGCCTTCACTACCGAGCTGGGTTATTACAGCGGGATGATGCCCGCCACTCAACAACAAGGAAACCGACGTGTTACGTACAAGTTTGACTAAAACCTCACGCTGGCTGCTGCCCCTGTTGGCGTTCAGTCTGGCTGGCTGCGGGGTGACGCAGAGCGTCTCTGACGGCACCAAATCAGCATTTACCTCCGTTTTTTACAAGAAGATTAAAGTCCTGCATCTCGATTTTACCGCCCGTGAGGCGCTGAATACCGACGCCCGCGAGAATCACTCATTGTCAGAGTCGGTGGTGGTACGGGTCTATCAGCTGAAGGATCGCAAAATCTTTGACAAGACCGTGTATCAGCAGTTGTTAAAAGATGGCGACAATATCCTGCAGGCAGACCTGCTGGCCAGTCGTGAAGTGGTGGTGAAACCGGGTGGGGATGCCAGCCTGGATATGCCAATGGAAGCCGACACAAAGTTTGTGGCGGTCGTAGGGCTGTTCCGTCACCCGGACATGATCAACAACACCTGGAAGCTGGTGATGGAGCGGGAGGCGTTAGATCCCGATAAGCCGCGCATTCTTGAAGCCGGGAATAACCATCTGACGTTACAGCCGCTGAAGGATGACTGATGCCACAGGGACACAACACGCCGTCGCTGTATGAGATGCTTACCGGCAGCTTCACCGGTGGCCTGGAGTTGCATCAGGTTAGCGAGCAGAACCAGGTGATTTTATCCGTGCTCGACAATATGCAGCGCATCCTCAATTCGCGTGCGGGGACGCTGGCTCATCTGCCGGACTACGGACTACCGGATATGACGAAAATCCTGCAGGGCATGCCGGGGACCGCACATGAGCTGATGGGGACATTTTCTGATGTGCTGCTGAAATACGAGCCCCGCTTACAACGCATCTCGGTGGCCATGCTTGAGCAGGAAGTCCCCGGCGAGCTGCGCTATGCCATCGACGCTGAACTAAAAGGCATCGGTCTGGTGCGCTACGGCACGGAGTTTATGCCGGAAGGCCGCGTGCTGATTCGGCACCTTCGTCAGCAAAACTACGTCGATCCTCAGGCTCGTATTTAGAACGCGAATACCCCCATTACTCAAAGCAGAAAGAATTTATGTCAGCTAAAGCCCGCTTTCTTCAAAAACTTCAGGATAAACAAACTAAGAGTGGCCCGTATAACACTAAAGCCCAGGCCGATATCGCTGAATTCCAGCTGCGGATGAGCCAGCTTCAGGCATCGATGGAGGTCTGGCTTGAAGGCACCGATATTCACCCGGAAAGCAGACCTGTCTCCCTGGTCGAATTTCTGATCGGAGGAAAAACTTTCGAGGTGCCGGGGATCTCTCTGCGCTATGAAAACAAAGTCGTGAAATTCACGCCGGTTTTTTTATACGGGCATGGCGTGACGGGGTGTGCGGAAGTCACTCTTTTGGCTGACGGAAGCGTGATCCAGCTGTGTCGCCTGTTTATGCGCGAAGGGAAAAGCTCTTGCTGGACCTGGCGTCCCGCAGGGAACCAGACGGCACCCGGCGGAGCCTTTGACGAAAACGTTTTTTTCAGCCTTCTTGAAAGATCGGTGTCCTGAAGCCCGACTCTGCTTCTTACTTATTTTTAGCCTTCCAGGGATGAAACTATGCACGACGTACAGCCCCGCCCGATTAGAACCGGCAGTGACCCTCGCACTCTCTCTGACTTCATCGCCCTGCGGGATGAGATGAACAAGCTTACCCACCCGGCGCGCCCGGACGTGAACTGGAAACAGGTGGAAGCGTTGTCGCTGGCGCTGTTCGAGCGTAACGGCGTTGAGCTACAGACAGCGGCATGGTACACCCTGGCGCGAAGCCATCTGGCCCGCGTTAACGGAATGAATGAGGGATTATCTATCCTCTGCGCGCTGCTGAGCCATCAGTGGGCGCAGCTCTGGCCCCAGCCGGTGCATGCCCGGGCTGAAATTCTCAACGGCTTATTTCAACGTTTACAGAAGATTTTTCGCACCTTTTCGCTTAATCACGGTGACCAGCCTGCGCTGATGCAGGCTGAAAAACTGCTGGGTGCGCTTGATGATGTGTTAACGCGCCAGCAGCTGAGGCACGCGTGCCAGAATACCGGGCTACAGCAGCAGGTGCAAAGCGCCCTGACCCGGCTGGAAAACAGCGCTTCGCCCGCAGACGTTTCCGCCGCCATAACGCTGCCACCCCAGGCGCTGGCCTCAGAGCTATTACAGGATACGCAACCTCCCGTTAGCCGCCTGGTTTATGTGATACGCCCGGAGCCGGAAATGAATGTTCAGGTGGTGCGCGAAACACCGCCGTCGCCGCCGAAGCGCTGGCCGGTATTTATCGCTGGTGCCAGCACGGGGCTGGTCGTTGGCGCACTGGCGCTATGGGGCTGGAACAGAATGCATCCGGTATTCGAGCCGCTGCCCGTTGCGGCAAACGGCGATGCCCTTAAAACCCTGTCGCAGCAGCCGCCGCTATGGCTGGTGAATTACGGTTTTGTGCTGGCGGCAAGGGCTGAGCCGCAGGAGCGTGAAAAACTGAAATCGCAGTGGCAGCAGTACATTACGTCCAGCGCGCTGCCCGAGCAAAATCTTGCGGGCTGGCACCAGGGTATGGAGCGGCTGACGACGCTGACGGCCAAACTCAACGGGCTGGATGAGAAGCGGGGCAAATACCTGACCGTCAGCGAGCTTAAGTCGATGGTGTTCACCGCAACCCAGGCTTTTAATCAGTCGGTTCCGCTGGAAGAGCAGCTGCGCCGCCTGGCGCTAAAAGAAACGCCTCAGCCAGCTTCAGTTAAGCAGATTGACCTGCATTTTCAGCAGCTTCTGGCAAGCTACGCGTTGATGACCACCCCGCAAGAATAGGCCACCTCTCGTCGGGAAGGCGGTCATCCTGGATATTAGTACAATAATTAATCCATATTCATTTTTTATGATAATCAGGCTAAAACACCTGGTGGCTGGATATTTCTTCTTAAAATTTAGAGTGTTGATGAATAAAGCCTGGCCAGTCAGCAACCTCGCTATTTGAAACCTGCATCACAAAACGCGGTGGTGCAGCAGTATCATCCATCTCTTCGCCTGTTTTTGGCCTGACCCGCCCGCCGGGAATCTCTTACCGTTAGGAAAACCCATACTTTCCATAAAGGCAGGAGTTGTAGCATGTCTTATGTCAGTAATGCCCCGGCTGTTCAGCAAACGCACGAGCGCAAAGTTCGCCGCATGAATATGTTCGTCTCGGTTTCCGCTGCGGTGGCCGGTCTGCTGTTCGGGCTGGATATTGGCGTAATTGCCGGTGCGCTGCCGTTTTTAACCGATCATTTCTCTTTATCCAGCCGGGCGCAGGAGTGGGTGGTCAGCAGCATGATGCTGGGCGCCGCGCTCGGCGCGCTGTTTAACGGCTGGCTGTCACATCGCCTGGGGCGTAAGTACAGCCTGCTGGCCGGGGCGATACTGTTTATTGCCGGTTCGCTTGGCTCCGCCTTCGCCACAAATCTTGAAGTTCTGCTGTTTGCCCGCGTGATTCTGGGCGTTGCCGTGGGGATCGCTTCTTATACGGCTCCGCTTTATCTGTCTGAAATGGCGTCGGAAAAAGTTCGCGGCAAAATGATCAGTATGTACCAGCTGATGGTGACGCTCGGTATAGTGCTGGCCTTTTTATCCGATACCGCGCTGAGCTATAGCGGCAACTGGCGTGCGATGCTCGGCGTGCTGGCGCTTCCGGCAGTGGTGCTGCTGGCGATGGTCATTTTCCTGCCCAACAGCCCGCGCTGGCTGGCGGCGAAAGGCCAGCATGTTAAGGCCGAAGAAGTGCTGCGCATGCTGCGCGACACGTCGGAAAAAGCGCGTGAAGAGCTAAACGAAATCCGCGAAAGCCTGAAGGTGAAGCAGGGCGGCTGGGCATTGTTTAAAAACAACCGTAACGTCAGGCGGGCTGTTTTCCTCGGCATGCTGCTGCAGGCTATGCAGCAGTTTACCGGCATGAACATCATCATGTACTACGCGCCAAAAATATTCGAAATGGCGGGGTTCAGCTCCACCCACGATCAGATGATGGCGACGGTAGTGGTTGGCTTAACCTTTATGTTCGCCACATTCATTGCCGTTTTCACCGTTGATAAAAATGGCCGCAAGCCAGCGCTGAAAATCGGTTTTACCGTTATGGCGCTTGGCACGCTGGTGCTGGGCTACTGCCTGATGCAGGTGGACAGCGGCGCGGCCTCAACCGGGCTATCCTGGCTGGCCGTAGGCATGACGATGATGTGTATTGCAGGCTATGCGATGAGCGCCGCGCCAGTGGTGTGGATCCTCTGTTCTGAAATTCAGCCGCTGAAATGCCGTGACTTCGGGGTGACCTGCTCAACGACCACTAACTGGGTGTCAAACATGATAATTGGCGCTACTTTCCTGACGCTGCTGGATAATTTCGGTGCCGCATCAACGTTCTGGATTTATACCGTGCTGAACCTGGCGTTCGTCGGCATTACCTACTGGCTGATCCCGGAAACCAAAAACGTCACGCTTGAGCATATCGAGAAGAAGCTCATGTCGGGTGAGAAGCTTCGCAACATCGGCCTTTAATTGTCTTTGAAGAGGAAGCGGGCGGGGGCCCGCTTTTGTAGCGCGGCGGGCCAATCTGCCGTTTTGCGATCCTGTTACCGGGTATTAACACGTTTTTCTGTCAGACTCAGATTGTCACATTTCTGTCATAACCTTCTGAGGAACCTGGGATGAATAAAAAAATACTCGCCTCGCTGCTGGCGGCGGCCTGCTTTGCGCCTGGACTGGCGGATGCCGAAGCCGCGCCGGATGGCTATCAGCTCGAGCAGGTTTTACTGATGAGCCGCCACAACCTGCGTGCGCCGCTGGCGAACAACGGCAGCGTGCTGGAGCAGTCCACCGCCCAGTCCTGGCCGGAATGGGATGTCCCCGGCGGGCAGCTCACCACGAAAGGCGGGGTGCTGGAAGTGTATATGGGCCACTATATGCGCGAATGGCTGGCGCAGCAGGGGCTGGTGAAGAGCGGGGAATGCCCGACGCCGCAAAGCGTCTACGCCTATGCCAACAGCCTCCAGCGTACTGTTGCCACCGCTCAGTTCTTTATCACCGGCGCATTCCCCGGCTGTGACGTCCCTGTTCATCATCAGGAAAAAATGGGCACCATGGATCCCACGTTTAACCCGGTCATCACCAATGACTCACCTGAATTTAAGCAGGCGGCGGTTAAAGCAATGGAAGCCCAGCGCGGGCACTATAAGCTGGACGACAGCTATAAGCTGCTGGAGCAGGTCACGGCCTTCGGCGATTCGCCAACCTGTAAAGAGAAGCAGCAGTGCGACCTGACGGCGGGCAAAGACAAATTTACCGCCAACGCGACCGAGGAGCCGGGCGTAAGCGGGCCGCTGAAGGTGGGCAACTCGCTGGTGGACGCCTTTACCCTGCAATATTACGAAGGGTTCCCGCTGGATCAGGTGGCCTGGGGCCAAATCAAAACGGATAAACAGTGGCAGGTGCTTTCCCAGCTGAAAAACGGCTATCAGGACACGCTGTTTACCTCGCCGGAAGTGGCCCGCAACGTTGCGGCACCGCTGGTGAAATACATACAGAAGGCGCTGGCGGGCAAGGAAGCGGCCGGGCCGAAAGTGACGCTGCTGGTGGGGCATGACTCGAATATCGCCTCGCTGCTGACGGCGCTGGACTTTAAGCCTTATCAGCTGCCGGAACAGAATGAACGCACGCCAATCGGCGGTAAAATCATGTTCCAGCGCTGGCACGACAAGAACGCCAACCGGGAGCTGATGAAGGTGGAATATGTTTATCAGAGCAGCGATCAGCTGAGAAAGGGCGAAGTATTAAGCCTGCAGCAGCCGCCGCAGCGCGTCACATTGCAGCTCGCCGGTTGCCCGGTCGATGCAAATGGATTTTGCCCGTGGGATAAATTTACCGAGGTGCTGAACAAGACGGTGGCCGGTAAATAGTTTTTGTCGGATGGCGCATTCGCTTATCCGACCTACGAATGCCGGTATTGACTTGATGAAACACCCCCGCAGCCGCGGGGGTGTTTTGCATTAAACGTTCTTCCGCTCGATAGTTTGTTCGCCCCAGAACAGCGAGTCTTTATCGGTCTTTTCAAACGCCTTCAGCAGCACCTCGTCGCTGCCTTCCTCCCAGATTTTCTCCGCGAGTTTCTCATCGTATTTCGCTACTTCAAAAATAGCTTCCGCTATCTCAGGCGAGGTGTTGCGTAGACTTGCCCATTCACCCACGTGATGCGCTTTAGATTCTTGAGTTGGCATATGCTCCTCCAGTAATTAACCGTTAAGTTTGACCGCCAGACCTGCAACGTATTCACCCTGATAGCGAGCGATCGACAGCTCCTCCTCGCTTGGCTGACGCGAGCCGTCGGCTCCGGCAATGGTTGTTGCGCCATAAGGCGTGCCGCCGCGAACCTGCGAAACATCGAACAGCTCCTGCGCCGCGTAGCCAATCGGCACGATAACCATCCCGTGGTGGGCAAGCGTTGTCCAGGTCGACGAGATGGTATGTTCCTGACCGCCGCCGGTCCCGGTGGAGCTGAAGACGCTGGCGAGTTTGCCGTACAGCGCGCCGGATGCCCACAGGCCGCCGGTCTGATCGAGGAAGGTGCGCATCTGGCCTGACATGTTGCCGAAGCGGGTAGGGGTACCAAAGATGATGGCGTCGTACTCGGCCAGCTCCTGCGGCGTCGCCTGCGGGGCATTCTGCGTTTTCCCGCCGGCCTTCAGGAAGGCCTCACCCGGCATGGTTTCCGGGACGCGTTTGATAGTGACTTCAGCACCATCTACCTTTTGCGCGCCTTCCGCCACGGCGTGGGCCATCGTTTCGATATGTCCATACATTGAATAATAGAGCACCAGTACTTTAGCCATCTTGCTTTACTCCCGGGTTTACCGCAGCGTTATGCTGCCCTCTGTTAAAGATATGCCCTGTGCCGGAGAGTGCAAACCAGAGTGGCTTTTCATTGATGAATCACAATGTCGCCGGAAGCGCGAAAAATGTAGCATCAGGTCACATTTTTAACGGCAGCACATTTCGTCAAAAATAAGAATATCTTATGAATTTGCCGCTTGAAAAATCACCCTTTCTGGCGATTTCATGTTGCAAAATATTACGGTTTACTGGTCAATTACCCCTGCTGCACTAAGCTTAGTTCCACGCGGCAACGTTAAGGGCGCAAGCCTTAGCCGCTCGTTGAAAGAGTGTTCTTTTGACGGAATGCAGAATGATGACTTATTAATTTCACCAATCTGGAGGTTAGAAATGGCAAACCATCGTGGTGGTTCAGGTAATTTCGCTGAAGACCGTGAAAGAGCATCAGAAGCAGGTCGTAAAGGTGGCCAGCACAGCGGTGGGAATTTTAAAAATGACCCGCAGCGCGCATCAGAAGCAGGCCAGAAAGGGGGCAAAAACAGCCACGGCAGCGGTAGCGGTAGCAGTAAAAGCAAATAGCCGAAGCCTTAGCGATTAGCCTGCCTGTCCGATAAATCATGGCTAAGAGCATGTCCCGCCGCCGGTTCCGTCCGGCGGTTTTTTATTGCCTGCCGCTGCAAGCCAGCTTAAACAAGTCGTTGTCAATCCTCGCCTTTGCTATGCTTGAATCAAATTGATTCAAGGAGAGTGCGCATGGGCGCAGGCGCAGTGCAGACAAAACAAACCGGGCGGCGTTCGCTGGCCGTCGCCGCCAAGAAGCAGGCTATTCTCGAAGCGGGCCTGGAGTTTTTCTCCCTGTACGGCATTCACGGCACCAGCATCGAGCGGGTGGCCGAGCGGGCCGAGGTCTCCAAAACCAACCTTCTTTATTACTACCCATCCAAAGAAGCGTTGTACGTGGCGGTGCTCAAGCAAATCCTTGATATCTGGCTCGCGCCGCTGCGCGCGTTTCGCGAGGATTTAGAGCCGCTGGTGGCGATAGGCGAGTACATCCGGCTTAAACTTGAGGTGTCACGCGACTATCCGCAGGCTTCACGGCTGTTCTGCCTTGAGATGCTTCAGGGGGCACCGCTGTTAAAAGAAGAGCTGACCGGCGACTTAAAAACGCTGGTAGAGGACAAGTCGGAGATTATTGCCGGCTGGGTTGCCAGCGGAAAGCTGGCGAACGTCGATCCGCACCATCTGATCTTTATGCTGTGGGCCACAACACAGCACTACGCGGATTTCGCAAGCCAGGTTGAAGCGGTGACGGGCAGTAATCTCAGCGATGAGGAATTTTTCCGCCGCACGGTGGAAAACGTGCAGCGGATGATTATTGAAGGGATCCGGGTGCGCTAGCGCGGCGGGAAGACGCAGCTGACATCGCCTTCGTCACAGTGCAGCGTGCTTTTCAGCAGTTCGGTACGCTCAACGGTTTTATCCGTCATGCACTGGGCATGCACCAACGGAGCGACGGAGCCGCCGTCAGCGCCGGAGGATAAAAAGGCGCAGTCCGCATAGCGGTAGGTAATCCAGGCGTTCTGTGCCGCTTTGAGCTGGGTTTTTTGAGCGTCAGTCGCGAGCTTCATCGCCTGACCGTAGGTCTGATTCAGGAGCTCGTCCTGCTTTTTATACTCTTTGCCGTAGCACTCGTTCAGCCCGGCCTGGGTTGTTTCGTTGTCGCAGCCGTCGGCCAGCACGCTGGTGCTAATCAGTAAACCAGCAATCAGTAAACAAAGGCGTTTCATTAATACTCCCTCAAAAAAATGGCTCCATGAAAGGAGCCATTTCAGCGTAGCGAAAACTTAACCGATTGTCATCAGGCTGGCGTTGCCCCCGGCGGCGGCGGTGTTGACGCTCAGCGAACGTTCCACATACAGGCGTTCCAGCAGCAGATTGGTCTCTTCGCGGGCAAAGCCCTGCACCGAAACAATGGCGCCGTTACGGGCGGCGACTTTTTCACACAGCTCGCGCAGCTGGTCGGAGTCACCGTGATAGATAACCGCATCAAATTGCTGTTCGGGCAGCGTTTCCGCTTTGGCGAAATCAATCTTCTGCTGTACCAGAGCGGGCAGCTGTTTAGCCAGATCGCGATGCAGTTTGTCATCCGCCCACAGAACACGGCTACCCACGCTGGTTACCGCTGAAAGCTGCACCAGCGCATCCTGTTCGCTGTCCGCCACGCACAGAACGCGTTCGCGCGGCATCAGCGCATAGGTGTTGCGTTCGCCCGTCGGGCCGGGCAGCAGGCGCAGCGTGCCGCTCTGCGCCTGTTCAGCGAAGCGTTGGCACAGGGCGTGCAGTTCGCTCCGGCTGACGGCCCATTCGGTCAGCGCCCTATGCGCTTCCTGAAGGCTTGCTTTCAGCGTGGCATCGACGGGCAGCTCTGCATCCTGGCGGTTAAGCGTTGTCAGCAGGGCGGTTTCCGGGCGGTTAGCCAGCAGGCGATACAGGTAAAGCGGGCCGCCTGCTTTCGGGCCGGTGCCCGACAGGCCTTCGCCACCAAACGGCTGGACGCCAACGACCGCGCCTACCATGTTGCGGTTCACGTACATATTGCCGACGTGGGCTGAACCGGTGACCTGGGCGATTGTTTCGTCGATGCGGGTATGGACGCCGAGCGTCAGGCCGTAGCCCGCCGCGTTAATCTGTTCGATCAGCGCCTCAAGGTTGTTACGGCTGTAGCGAACCACGTGCAGCACCGGACCAAAGACCTCTTTTTGCATCTCGTCGAAGCTCTCAAGCTCGATAAGCGTAGGGGCCACGAAGGTGCCGCTTTGCCACTCTTTCATATCCATATCGTCTTCGCGGACGGCCTGGAAGACCTTGCGGCCTTTTGCGCGCATTCCCTGGATATGCTTATCAATGTTCTCTTTTGCTTCCGCATCGATAACCGGGCCGATATCCGTCGTCAGACGGCCGGGATTGCCCATGCGGCACTCGCCCATCGCGCCGCGCAGCATTTGCAGCGTATGCTCGGCAACGTCTTCCTGAATGCACAGCACGCGCAGGGCAGAGCAGCGCTGGCCCGCGCTATCAAACGCTGAGGCCACCACGTCCACCACGACCTGTTCGGTGAGCGCGGATGAATCAACGATCATGGCGTTAAGGCCGCCTGTTTCAGCGATGAGCGGCGTTGGACGCCCCTGCGGATCCAGACGGTCGGCGATATTGCGCTGCAGCAGGGTGGCGACTTCGGTTGAGCCGGTGAACATCACGCCGCGAACGCGGGCGTCGCCTGTCAGCTGCGCGCCAACGGTTTCGCCACGGCCCGGCAGCAGTTGCAGCACGCCCGCAGGCACGCCTGCTTCCAGCAGGATGGCAATACCCTGAGCGGCAATCAGCGGCGTCTGCTCGGCAGGTTTTGCCAGCACGCAGTTGCCCGCCGCAAGGGCTGCGGCAATCTGGCCGGTGAAAATAGCCAGCGGGAAGTTCCACGGGCTGATGCAGACCACCGGGCCAAGCGGGCGATGCGTTTCGTTATCGAAGTCGTTGCGCACCTGGCCCGCATAGTAGTAGAGGAAATCTACCGCTTCGCGCACTTCGGCAATCGCGTTGCTGAAGGTTTTACCTGCCTCACGCACGAGGATGCCGATGAGCTGCTGCATCTGGCCTTCCATAATCACCGCCGCGCGCTCAAGAATAACGGCGCGCTCCTGCGGCGGCGTGGCGAACCAGATAGGTGCGTTGTTCACCGCACTTTCCAGCGCGCGGGAAACCTCTTCGCTGGTTGCCTCGCGCATGTAGCCCACGGTGTCGTTCGGCTCCGCCGGGTTTTTCACCGCGACCAAATCACCTTCGGCAACGGCTTCTTCAAGGATGGGCAGCGCCTGCCACTTCTGCGCCGCGCTGTTGAGCAGGGCCGAAGAGAGCGACGCCAGGCGGTGTTCGTTCGCCAGGTCCAGACCGCCGGAGTTGCTGCGATCCGCACCGTAAAGATCTTTAGGTAAGGCAATTTTCGGGTGCGGCAGGCCGAGCTGGCCCTCTTTACCGGCCAGCCCTTCGGTGGCGGTAACCGGATCGGTGACCAGCTCGTCCAGCGGCAGGGTGTTATCGGCGATGCGGTTAACAAATGAGGTATTCGCGCCGTTCTCCAGCAGGCGGCGCACCAGGTAGGCCAGCAGGGTTTCATGGGTGCCAACCGGCGCGTAGATACGGCAAGGGCGGTTCAGCTTGCCGTCGGCAATCTTGCCGACTACCTGATCGTACAGCGGTTCGCCCATGCCGTGCAGGCACTGGAACTCGTACTGGCCCGGGTAGTAGTTCTGCCCGGCAAGGTTATAAATTGCCGCCAGGGTGTGCGCGTTATGGGTAGCAAACTGCGGGTAAATCAGGTTCGGCACGGTAAGCAGTTTTTTCGCACAGGCGAGGTAAGAGATATCGGTGTACACCTTGCGGGTATAAACCGGGTAGCCCTCAAGGCCCTCCATCTGCGCGCGCTTGATTTCGCTGTCCCAGTAGGCCCCTTTCACCAGGCGAATCATCAGGCGGCGACGGCTGCGGGTGGCGAGATCGATCAGGTAATCGATAACGAACGGACAGCGCTTCTGGTAGGCCTGGATAACAAAGCCGATACCGTTCCAGCCCGCCAGCTCCGGCTCAAAGCAGAGTTTTTCCAGCAGATCCAGAGAGATCTCCAGGCGATCGGCTTCCTCGGCATCAATGTTAAGACCCACGTCGTACTGGCGAGCCAGCAGGGTCAGGGATTTCAGACGAGGATACAGCTCTTCCATTACGCGATCGTACTGGGCGCGGCTGTAGCGCGGGTGCAGGGCAGAGAGCTTAATTGAGATGCCCGGGCCTTCATAAATACCCCGGCCGTTTGAGGCCTTGCCGATGGCGTGAATGGCCTGCTGGTAGGAAACCATATAAGCCTGCGCGTCGGCGGCGGTCAGCGCGGCTTCGCCGAGCATATCGTAAGAGTAGCGGAAGCCTTTCTCTTCGAGCCTGCGGGCGTTGGCCAGCGCTTCGGAGATGGTTTCACCGGTCACAAACTGCTCGCCCATCAGGCGCATCGCCATATCCACGCCTTTGCGGATCAGCGGCTCGCCGCTCTTGCTGATGATGCGGTTCAGGGAGTGGGAGAGGCTGGCTTCGTTATGCGTGGAGACCAGGCGGCCGGTAAACAGCAGGCCCCAGGTGGCGGCGTTAACGAACAGCGACGGGCTGCGGCCAATGTGCGAGTGCCAGTTGCCGTTGCTGATCTTGTCGCGGATTAGCGCATCGCGCGTGGCCTTGTCCGGAATACGCAGCAGCGCTTCCGCCAGGCACATCAGCGCCACGCCTTCCTGCGAGGAAAGGGAGAATTCCTGCAGCAAACCTTGTACCATGCCCGCCCGGCCTGAAGCGCTCTTCTGATTGCGAAGCTTTTCAGCAAGTTGGTAGGCAAGCTTATGGGTTTGTTCGGCGATGGCCTGCGGCAGACGAGCCTGTTCCAGAATCATCGGCACGGCGTCGGTTTCCGGACGTCGCCACGCAGCGGTGATCGCCGCGCGGGTGACTGACTGCGGCAGGACCTGCTCGGCGAAATCGAGAAACGGCTGATGCGTCTCTTCGGCGGCCGGTGGCGTTTCATCGCTTTCGTTAGCGGCACCGGCGAGCAGGGCAGGGAGCTCAGGCAGCTCGTCGTTATTTTCCAGGCGTTCAAGATAGTTAAAGATGGCCTGTTTAATCAGCCAGTGCGGCGTGCGGTCAATGCGTGAAGCGGCGTGCTTAATACGTTCGCGGGTTGCTTCGTCGAGTTTTACACCCATGGTGGTGGTGCCCATGCCAGAGACTCCCTTTCCCCTACAGACTTCAGGCAGCAGGGGATTGGCTGCAGCCCGAATGATATGGGGGAGATATGTGGTTGATAAAAGTTACCCGGCAATATCTATCAGGTTGCAACTTTGTGCAACCTTGTTAAATGTGAGCCAGCTAGCAGGTCGGGAAAAGAGTCAATTTGTTAAATTTAAAATAAGAAAGCGATCTGGTTAATTATTTGCAGACGCGGCTAATTAGCCGACATAGTTAACACTTTCGACGGGTGCAACCTAGAAAAGCGTGAGCAAGTGCAACCTCCCGACAAAAGCTATTTTTTGTATGGTGAATTTCTTGTGAATGGCATGTTAAAACGTTTGTGAATAAATAAGGCTTCCGTCAGGATACGGTCGCAAACCGACAACTCAACAGGCCCCGCCGCGTTCCGGTGAGGCGCTACCGGTAACGACAGTAAAAATAACCGGTAAATAAATCTGGAGAAGATGCATGACCATGAGTACACCGATGCTGGTGACTTTCCTTGTTTATATCTTTGGCATGATATTGATAGGGTTTATCGCCTGGCGCTCAACAAAAAACTTTGATGATTATATTCTCGGCGGACGCAGCCTCGGCAGCCTGGTGACGGCATTGTCCGCCGGTGCTTCGGATATGAGCGGCTGGTTATTAATGGGCCTGCCCGGCGCGATATTCCTGTCCGGGATTTCCGAAAGCTGGATTGCCATCGGCCTCACCGTCGGGGCTTATATTAACTGGAAGCTGGTCGCGGGGCGCCTGCGCGTTCACACGGAAGTAAATAACAACGCCCTGACGCTGCCGGATTATTTTACCGGGCGCTTCGAGGATAAAAGCCGCCTGCTGCGTATTATCTCCGCGCTGGTGATTCTGCTGTTCTTCACTATCTATTGCGCATCCGGCATCGTCGCGGGGGCGCGCCTGTTCGAAAGCACCTTCGGCATGAGCTATGAAACGGCGCTGTGGGCCGGGGCTGCGGCAACTATCCTCTATACCTTCGTGGGCGGTTTCCTGGCGGTAAGCTGGACCGACACCGTGCAGGCGAGCCTGATGATTTTTGCGCTGATCCTGACCCCGGTCATGGTGATTATGGCGGTCGGCGGTCTGGACGACTCGCTGCTGGTTATCAAGCAGAAGAGCATCGAAAACGTCGATATGCTCAAGGGGCTGAACTTTGTCGCCATCATCTCGCTGATGGGCTGGGGGCTGGGCTACTTTGGCCAGCCGCACATTCTGGCGCGCTTTATGGCGGCGGACTCTCACCATACCATCGTTAACGCACGCCGCATCAGCATGACGTGGATGATCCTCTGCCTGGCAGGGGCGTGTGCGGTGGGCTTCTTCGGCATCGCCTATTTCTCTAACAACCCGGCGCAGGCCGGCGGGGTAAGCCAGAACAGCGAACGCGTGTTTATCGAGCTGGCGCAGATCCTGTTTAACCCGTGGGTGGCCGGTATTCTGCTGTCGGCGATTCTGGCGGCGGTCATGTCGACCCTGAGCTGCCAGCTGCTGGTGTGCTCAAGCGCCATCACCGAAGACCTGTATAAAGCGTTCTTCCGCCAGGGTGCGGGCCAGAAAGAGCTGGTGTGGGTGGGTCGCGTTATGGTGCTGGTCGTTGCGCTGGTAGCCATTGCCCTTGCTGCGAACCCGGAAAACCGCGTGCTGGGTCTGGTCAGCTACGCCTGGGCAGGCTTCGGTGCCGCCTTTGGCCCGGTGGTGCTGTTCTCCGTGCTGTGGTCACGTATGACCCGCAACGGCGCGCTGGCCGGTATGATCATCGGTGCTGTCACCGTTATCGTCTGGAAACAGTTTGCGTGGCTGGGCCTGTATGAAATCATCCCCGGCTTCATCTTTGCCAGCATCGGTATCGTGCTGGTGAGCCTGATGGGGAAAGCGCCTTCTGCTGCGATGAGCAAGCGCTTTGCGGATGCGGATGACATTTACCATACGCCAGCACCTTCTAAGCTGCAGGCTGAATAGCTGTCTGTAGCCTTGTAGGTCAGATAAGCGGCAGCACAATAAACCGTAAAAGTCTCGCCTGTTGTCCCGAGATACCCGGGGCGACCCTGGGGTAAGGCGTCCCTCCGGGAACCTGACCCCAGGTTTCCCCTAATAGCTAGCAATAAGTTTTCTAAGGCCGGGCTTCCCGGCCTTTTTTACATCTGGATATAAATAACCCGACGAAGCCGCTTGTATTTCTTTTGGCGGTAATGATAATCACTATCGTTCTTTTTTACTTTTCTTTACGTCTTTTGACCTGACTTCACACCTGAGGTGTCCGGAATGTTTGTTCCGTTTCTTATTATGCTTCGCGAAGGGCTGGAGGCGGCGCTGATTGTCAGCCTGATTGCCAGCTACCTTAAGCGCACCCAGCGCGGCCAGTGGATCGGCGTGATGTGGGTTGGGGTCGTCGCTGCCGCCGCACTCTGTCTGGCGCTCGGTATCTTCATCAACGAAACCACCGGCGAGTTTCCGCAAAAAGAGCAGGAGCTGTTCGAGGGCATCGTGGCGGTCATCGCCGTCGTGATCCTCACCTGGATGGTGTTCTGGATGCGTAAAGTTTCGCGCAACGTGAAGGTCCAGCTCGAACAGGCGGTGGACAACGCGCTGAACAACAGCAGCAATCACGGCTGGGCGCTGATCGGCATGGTCTTCTTCGCGGTTGCCCGCGAGGGGCTGGAGTCGGTGTTCTTCCTGCTGGCGGCATTCCAGCAGGACGTGGGCATCATGCCGCCGCTGGGGGCGATGCTCGGTCTGGCAACGGCCATCGTGCTTGGCTTCCTGATCTACTGGGGCGGTATTCGCCTGAACCTGGGCGCATTCTTCAAGTGGACCAGCCTGTTCATCCTGCTGGTGGCGGCAGGGCTTGCGGCAGGGGCGATTCGCGCCTTCCACGAGGCGGGCCTGTGGAACCACTTCCAGGACATAGCTTTCGACCTGAGCAACGTCCTTTCCACCCACTCCCTGACCGGTACGCTGCTGGAGGGCATCTTCGGCTATCAGGAAGCGCCGACCGTCAGCGAAGTGGCGATGTACTTTATCTACCTTATTCCGGCCCTGGCGCTGTTTGCCCTGCCGCCGCGCCTGGGCAATCAGGTGACAAATAACGCTCGTTAAACTGCTTGTGGCGGGGATACCGCCACTTAGTTACAACATACTAATCTTTTAAAGGGATTGGCCATGACTACACATTTTCGTCGTAAGGCTTTGCACGCTGCGCTGTTTACCCTCGTTTCATCTGCTTTTGCGGTGCAGGCCGCGGATATTCCCCAGGTAAAAGTTACCGTTACGGATAAACAGTGCGAGCCGATGAACATCACGGTTAACGCGGGCAAGACCCAGTTCATCATCCAGAACAACAGCCAGAAAGCGCTGGAATGGGAGATCCTTAAAGGCGTGATGGTGGTGGAAGAGCGTGAAAATATCGCGCCTGGCTTCTCCCAGAAGATGACCGCAAACCTGCAGGCGGGCGAGTACGACATGACCTGCGGCCTGCTCAGCAACCCGAAAGGCAAGCTGGTGGTTAAGGCGGTGGGCGATCGGGCTGCGCCTAAGAACGATCTGATGGCGCTAAGCGGGCCGATTACCGAATACAAAGCCTACGTCACCGCAGAAGTTGCCGATCTGGTCAAAGGTACCAAAGCATTTACCGACGCGGTGAAAGCGGGGGACATCGAAAAAGCGAAATCCCTGTACGCGCCGACGCGTCAGCACTACGAGCGCATTGAGCCTATCGCCGAGCTGTTCTCTGACCTGGACGGCAGCATTGACGCCCGTGAAGATGATTACGAGCAGAAAGCTAACGACCCGAAATTCACCGGCTTCCACCGCCTGGAGAAAGCCCTGTTTGGCGATAACTCTACCAAAGGCATGGAAAAGTATGCTGAGCAGCTGAATGCTGACGTACTGGATCTGCAAACCCGTATCTCTGAGCTGGCGTTCCCGCCGAGCAAAGTGGTTGGCGGCGCGGCTGGCCTGATTGAAGAAGTTGCCGCGAGCAAAATCAGCGGTGAAGAAGATCGCTACAGCCACACCGATCTGTGGGACTTCCAGGCCAACATTGACGGCGCGCAGAAAATTGTCGACCTGCTTCGTCCTCTGCTCAGCAAAGACAATGCGCCGCTGCTGGCAAAAGTCGACGCCAACTTCAAAAAGGTTGACGCTATTCTGGCGAAATACCGTACCAAAGACGGCTATGAAACCTACGATAAACTGACGGATGCCGACCGTAACGCCCTGAAAGGGCCGGTGACTGCTCTGGCGGAAGACCTGTCGCAGCTGCGTGGTGTACTGGGCCTGGACTAAGCGTTATGGATGATAAAACAGAAAATGGCGCGCCTGTTCCCGCGCGCCGACGGTTACTGAAAACGCTGGGTGCCCTCGGGGGCGCTTTTGCCGTAGCGGGCGGCTGCCCCGTGGCCCATGCCGCAAAAAGCGAGACGTCACCCGGCACGCTGCCGCCCGATGCACGCAGGGAGAAGCAGCCCTTTTACGGACCGCATCAGGCGGGGATCCTGACGCCGCAGCAGGCTTCAATGATGCTGGTGGCGTTTGATGTACTCGCCGCGGATAAGGCCGATCTGGAGCGTCTGTTCCGCCTGCTTTCGTCCCGCTTTGACTTTCTGACCACCGGCGGGGCTGCGCCGGACACGCCTAATCCGCGTATGCCGCCGATGGACTCCGGCATCCTGGGCGCCGAAATTTACCCGGATAACCTGACGATCACCCTATCCGTGGGCAATTCGTTATTTGACGATCGCTACGGCCTGAAGGCGCAGAAGCCAGCTAAGCTGCAAAAAATGGAGCGGTTCGCCAATGACTCCCTGGACGCAAGCCTGTGCCACGGCGACCTGCTTTTACAGATTTGCGCCAATACCGCCGACACGGTCATCCACGCGCTGCGTGACATCATCAAGCACACGCCGGACCTGCTGAGCGTGCGCTGGAGGCGGGAAGGGTTTATCTCTAACCACGCGGCACGCAGCCGTGGGAAAGAAACGCCGATCAACCTGCTGGGCTTCAAGGACGGCACGGCGAACCCGGACAGCAGCAACCAGCCGCTGATGGACAGCGTGGTGTGGGTGACAAAAGGGCAGGGCGAGCCTGCGTGGAGCACGGGCGGCAGCTATCAGGCCATTCGCATTATCCAGTTTCACGTGGAGTCCTGGGACCGTACGCCGCTCAAAGAGCAGCAGACGATTTTTGGGCGCGACAAGCACAGCGGCGCGCCGCTGGGGATGAAGCACGAGCACGATGAGCCTGATTATGCCGCCGACCCGGACGGCAGCGTCATCGCGCTGGACGCGCATATTCGCCTGGCTAACCCGCGCAGCAAAGAAACCCAGTCCAGCCTGATGATGCGCCGTGGCTACAGTTACTCCCTCGGAGTGTCAAAATCCGGTCAGCTGGATATGGGCCTGCTGTTTGTCTGCTATCAGCACGATCTGGAGAAAGGGTTCCTGGCCGTGCAGAACCGCCTGAACGGCGAGGCGCTGGAAGAGTACGTGAAGCCCATCGGCGGCGGCTATTTCTTTGCGCTGCCGGGCGTGCCGGATAAACAGCATTATCTGGGACAGGGGCTGTTAGAGGCTTAATCCCCCTCACCCTAACCCTCTCCCTCAAGGGAGAGGGGACTGGATCGGTGTTCTCCCTCTCCTTCAATGGGGATAGCTGGATTGGTATTCTCCCTCTCCTGGGGAGAGGGCCGGGGTGAGGGCGTCCCGGCGCTACAACATCACTCATCCTTTCCCTGCTAATTTTTCATTCGCTAACAATTTCCCCCGGCGCAGAAAATAATAAATTCGTATGACTATCCCTTTGATATAAAATTGTAATATTACTGTGACATAACCATTGCAGCAGCACCGCGATTCGCTTATGTTGATTTAAAGTAAAAAATATGTTGCGTTTTAGATAATTTTTGATGTACTTAAAGCATGAGCGGTAGTTCCCGGCTGTGAAGTTCAATCACAATGGAGATCGCGAATGGTAGGGTCCTGTACCGGACGGCTTAAAAAACATCTTACCCGCACAAACCAGCGCGGAGGCCTCTCCTCCGGCTTCGCTTTCTTCACCGCTCAGTTTCCCGAAACCCCCTCCACTCAACGTGTTAACGATGCGCTAAGCGACGCCCGTCGTCTGACTGGTGCATCATCTCAACCGGCAGTTCATGGCTTACAAGGAAGCCAAACCTCATCCGTTAGTGAGCATAATCGCGTACACCACAGTGACGCGGGAAATGAAACCAACTGTAAGGTGCCATCCATGGGAAGACAGAAAGCAGTGATCAAAGCTCGTCGTGAAGCAAAACGTGTGCTGAGACGAGATTCGCGGAGCCACAGGCAACGTGAAGAGGAATCGGTCACATCGCTTGTGCAGATGAGCGGCGTGGAATCTATTGGCATGGCAAGAGATTGCCGCGACAACTCGCCAATAGCCGCGCGAAACGAAGCTCAGGAGCACTATCTAAACGCCATCGAGAGAAAACAGCTGATATTTGCCACCGGTGAAGCCGGCTGCGGTAAAACGTATATCAGCGCGGCGAAAGCCGCTGAGGCCCTGATACATAAGGATGTCGACAGGATAATTGTCACCCGTCCGGTCCTGCAGGCTGACGAAGATCTCGGCTTCCTGCCCGGGGATATTTCGGAAAAATTCGCCCCCTATTTCCGCCCGGTGTACGACATCCTGGTGCGGCGCCTGGGGTCGTCTTTCATGCAGTACTGCCTGCGTCCCGAAATCGGTAAAGTCGAAATTGCGCCGTTCGCCTACATGCGCGGACGTACCTTTGAAAATGCGGTGGTGATCCTTGACGAGGCGCAGAACGTTACCGCAGCGCAGATGAAAATGTTCCTGACTCGCCTCGGGGAAAACGTCACGGTTATCGTCAACGGCGACATCACGCAGTGCGATTTGCCTGCGGGCGTGCAGTCAGGCCTGAGCGATGCGCTGGCGCGTTTTGAAGAAGATGAAATGGTGGGTGTGGTCAGATTTGGCAAGCAGGATTGTGTCCGCTCGGCCCTGTGCCAGAGGACGTTAAACGCTTACGACTGAGAGTAATTGTTAACGTTTTGAAAAGCCCAAACTCCGCTTGGGCTTTTTTCTTTGCGCGAATTATTTGCCCGAAATGTGAAGGTGGTCAAAAGGATTGGTCAAGGAGAGACAATTTTTGAATGGCGGAAATTATCCTGGTCCACGGCGATGCCGTATACTCGACTCAAGCAGAGACAATCAGTACTTTTAAATTTTAGGCTATTGGCCCGTCAACAGAGTGATAAAGAAGGACCTTTGTCTGACCTGCAACCTATCGGAATACGAGGATTTCATCATGGAAAAGAAAGTTATCTACCTGTTTTGCTCCGCCGGCATGTCCACTTCTCTTCTGGTTTCTAAAATGAAGGCTCAGGCCGAGAAGT
Source organism: Dryocola clanedunensis (assembly GCF_038405435.1). Classification (GTDB taxonomy): domain Bacteria; phylum Pseudomonadota; class Gammaproteobacteria; order Enterobacterales; family Enterobacteriaceae; genus Dryocola; species Dryocola clanedunensis_A. The sequence continues at coordinate 484,457 of NZ_JBBYHZ010000003.1, forward strand.
ATGAAGTGCCGGTCATTATTGAAGCATTTCCTGAAACCCTGGCGGGTGAAAAAGGCAGCGTTGCGGATCTGATTTTGCTCGGTCCACAAATTGCCTATATGTTGCCAGAAATTCAAAAAGTATTACCGAACAAGCCGGTCGAAGTTATTGACTCGGTCATGTACGGCAAAATTGATGGGCTCGGGGTGCTGAAAGCCGCCGTCGCGTCAATCAAGAAAGCAGCAGCAAATAATTAATATTAACTTTTGATTTATTTTTCCGTCAAAGAACGACCTTACACAACCTGGCCGCCGACCCGGCGGCATTAAAGGAAACTGCAAATGAGTAAAGTCATTGATTCACTTGAAAAGGTACTCCTTCCTTTTGCCGTCAAAATAGGAAAGCAGCCGCACGTTAACGCAATTAAAAATGGTTTTATTAAGTTAATGCCGTTAACGCTGGCGGGGGCAATGTTTGTTCTCATTAATAACGTATTTTTAAGTTTTGGTGCCGGTTCATTCTTTTATTCTTTAGGTGTTCGTTTAGACCCCTCGACCATTGAAACCCTTAATGGGTTGAAAGCCATCGGCGGCAATGTGTACAACGGTACGTTGGGCATAATGTCTTTGATGGCTCCCTTTTTTATTGGGATGGCATTAGCTGAAGAAAGAAAAGTCGACCCGATGGCGGCAGGATTATTATCCGTCGCGGCCTTCATGACCGTTACCCCTTATAGCGTGGGCGAAGCCTATGCCGTTGGCGCTAACTGGTTAGGCGGTCAGAATATTATTTCTGGTATTATTATTGGTCTGGTTGTCGCAGAGCTGTTTACCTTTGTTATTCGCCGTAACTGGGTTATTACTTTGCCAGACAGCGTGCCGACATCCGTTTCCCGCTCATTCTCGGCGATTATTCCAGGCTTTATTATCCTGTCAATCTTCGGGATTATTTCCTGGCTGCTGGCCAGCTACGGCAGTAACTTCCACCAGATCATCATGGACTCCATCTCAACGCCGCTGGCGTCAATGGGTGCGGTTGTCGGCTGGGCGTACGTTATCTTCAACTCCCTGCTGTGGTTCTTCGGGGTGCACGGTTCACTGGCGCTCACCGCGCTGGATAACGGCATTATGACTCCGTGGGCGCTGGAAAACATCGCTATCTATAACCAGTATGGCTCTGTACAGGCGGCAATCGACGCCGGTAAACAGTTCCACTTCTGGGCGAAACCAATGCTCGACTCCTACATCCTGCTGGGCGGTTCCGGAGCGACGCTGGGTCTTATCATCGCTATCTTCATCGTTTCGCGCCGCGCTGACCATCGTCAGGTGGCTAAGCTGGCGCTGCCTTCCGGCATCTTCCAGATTAACGAGCCTATCCTGTTCGGCCTGCCAATCATCATGAACCCGGTGATGTTCATCCCGTTCGTGCTGATCCAGCCGATTCTGGCGGCCATCACGCTTGCGGCTTACTCCATGGGCATCATCCCGCCGGTGACAAACCTTGCACCGTGGGTCATGCCAACCGGCCTGGGCGCCTTCTTCAACTCTAACGGCAGCATCGCGGCACTGCTGGTCGCACTGTTCAACCTGGGTATCGCAACGCTGGTCTACATGCCGTTCGTTATCCTGTCGAACAAAGCGCAGGCGGTAATCGAAGAAGAAGAAAGCGAAGAAGATATTGCTAACGCACTGAAATTCTAATCGGGGCGGGGAGCGAATACCTCCCCGCGCTTACTGACTTAAAGGGAAATAAGCATGTTTGATTTAGACAATATTGTAGACACCGAAGACGAAGCGCAGGACCTGGAAGAAGTGGTGATGGGCTTGATCATCAACTCCGGGCAGGCCCGCAGCCTGGCCTACGCCGCGCTGAAGCAGGCGAAAGCAGGGGACTTTGAGCAGGCAAAAGAGCTGATGGGCAAATCCCGTCTGGCGCTGAACGAAGCGCACCTGGTGCAGACCAAACTGATTGAAGGCGACCAGGGCGAAGGCAAAACGAAAGTCAGCCTGGTGCTGGTTCACGCGCAGGATCACCTGATGACTTCCATGCTGGCACGCGAACTCGTGACCGAACTCATTGAGCTTCACGAAAAAATAAAATAACGTAGGGAGTCATAATGCAGACACCGGTACTGAGCATGGAAATCAAGACAGCACGCGAAAATCAACTCTTCGATGGTCAAAATTTCCACGTTTTTATCTACAACAAAGTAGAGAGCATCTCCGGGCTGCACGAACATGACTACTACGAATTTACCGTGGTGCTGACCGGACGATATTACCAGGATATTAACGGCAAGCGGGTGCTGTTAGAACGCGGAGATTTTGTTTTTATCCCGCTGGGATCTAACCACCAGAGCTATTATGAATTTGGTGCCACCAGAATATTAAATGTGGGTATCAGCAAAGCGTTTTTTGAACAGCACTATTTACCGTTATTACCACCGCGCTTTGTTGCTTCACAGGTTTATCAGGTTAAGAACGAATTTCTGACCTATATAGAGTCAGTGATTGCCTCGCTAAACTTCAGGAACGGGGAGTTTAACGAGTTCCTGGAGGTTGTGACATTTTATATTGTCAACCGGCTGCGTCACCATCGGGAATCCGAAGTGATTACGGATATTCCGGTCTGGCTAAAGATTACCGTTGAGAAAATGCATGATAAGGCCCGCTTTGGCGACCGGGCGCTGGCTAATATGGTGGAGCTGTCCGGTAAGTCGCAGGAATATTTAACCCGCGCTACCCAGCGTCACTATGGCAAAACACCGATGCAGATTATTAATGAAATCCGCATTGATTTTGCTAAGAAGCAGCTGGAGATAACCAATTATTCCGTGACGGACATTGCTTTTGAGTCAGGTTACAGCAGTCCGAGCATGTTTATTAAGAACTTTAAAAAGCTCACCTCATTCACGCCAAAGCATTACCGGAAGCAATTGTGCAGTATCAACAACTAGTTTATAGATGAATTAATTCAGACTAACGCTAATCTTCGGTCATTCATCTATATCGCTGTCTTTAATTTGCAGTGCAATTAAATTGTACGGGAGTTCCTATGAGCAAAAAACTGAAAGTGGTCACCATCGGTGGCGGAAGCAGCTATACCCCAGAATTACTTGAAGGCTTTATTAAACGCTACGATCAGCTACCGATCACCGAATTATGGCTGGTAGATGTTGAAGCCGGTAAAGAGAAGCAGGATATTATTTACGATCTCTGCCTGCGCATGGTGGAACACGCGGGCGTGCCGATTGCAATCTACAAAACCCTTAACCGCCGCGAAGCCCTGGTAGACGCCGATTTCGTCACCACCCAGCTGCGCGTTGGGCAGCTGAAAGCGCGCGAGCTTGACGAGCGTATTCCGCTGAGCCACGGCTATCTCGGCCAGGAAACCAACGGAGCGGGCGGCCTGTTCAAAGGCCTGCGCACCATTCCGGTGATTTTCGACATCATTAAAGACGTGGAAGAGATCTGCCCGAACGCCTGGGTTATCAACTTCACCAACCCGGCCGGCATGGTGACGGAAGCCGTCTTCCGCCACACCAAATTTAAGAAGTTTATCGGCGTGTGCAACATCCCGGTGGGCATGAAGATGTTCATTCAGGACGTGCTGAAGGTGAAGCCGGAGGACGAGCTGAACATCGATCTGTTCGGCCTGAACCACCTGGTGTTTATTCGTGACGTACTGGTCAACGGCGAATCACGTTTTGCCGAGCTGCTGGACGGCGTTGCCTCCGGTACGCTGAAGCCGAGCGGCGTGAAAAACATCTTCGACCTGCCGTTCAGCGAAGGGCTGATCCGTTCCCTGAATCTGCTGCCATGTTCATACCTGCTCTACTACTTTAAGCCGAAAGAGATGCTGGCCATCGAAATGGGCGAATTCTATAAGGGCGGCGCTCGCGCAACCGTGGTGCAGCAGGTAGAAAAGCAGCTTTTCGAGCTGTATAAAGATCCTAATCTGGACGTGAAGCCTAAAGAGCTGGAGCTGCGCGGCGGTGCGTACTACTCCGATGCGGCCTGCGAAGTGATCAGCGCGATTTACAACGACAAGCAGACCGAACACTACGTCAACTTCCCGCACAAGGGCCATATCGATAACATTCCGGCCGACTGGGCCATCGAAATGACCTGCACCATTGGCCGCGACGGCGCAACGCCTTCACCACGCATTAAGCATTTTGATGAGAAGGTTCTCGGCCTGATTTATACCATCAAGGGCTTCGAAGTGGCGGCCAGCGAAGCAGCGTTAAGCGGCAAATTCGATGACGTGCTGCTGGCGCTGAACCTCAGCCCGCTGATCCACTCCGATAAAGACGCGGAGAAACTGGCGCGCGAGATGCTGCTGGCGCACGAAGCGCTGCTGCCTAACTTCGCAGGCACCATTGCGGGACTTAAATAACCTCACGGGGGATGACGCTTGCGCTTATCCGCCCTATGGAAGATTTTGTAGCGCGAAGCATAGCGTCATCCGACAAAAGGAAGCCTGTATGGAAAAGTTATTGATCGTAAATGCCGATGATTTTGGCCTCTGCAAGGCGCAGAACTACGGCATTATCGAGGCGTTCAGCCATGGCGTGGTGACGTCCACCACCGCGATGGTTAACGCGGCGGGCATCGGGCACGCCGCAGCGCTGAGCAAGGCGCATCCCGATCTGGCCGTGGGCATGCACTTTGTGCTGACGCTGGGCCGTCCGCTTTCCGCCATGCCGGGGCTTACCCGTGAAAACGGCGAGCTGGGCAAATGGATCTGGGAGATGGGCGAGGCGGGCACGCTGCCGCTGGATGAAATAGAGCACGAGCTGGAATGTCAGTTTGCGCGCTTTATCGATCTTTTTGGCCGGCTGCCAACGCATCTCGACAGCCACCACCACGTCCACATGATCCCACAAATCTTCCCGATCGTAGAAGCCTTCGCGAAAGAGAAGGGGATCGCGATCCGCATTGACCGGGACGATCTGCGCAAGGGCGAGATGAAGCTACAGGGGGCGAAAAGCAGCCAGGGCTTCGACAGCGGATTCTACGGCGAGGCGATTTCCGAAGCGCTGTTTCTTGCAACGCTCGAGCGCAGCACCGCGCGCAGCGAGCAGTCCCTTGAGATCATGTGCCACCCGTCGTTTGTCGATAACACCATCCTGGCCAGCAAGTATTGCTACCCGCGCCTTGCGGAGCTGGACGTGCTGACTTCGGCGTCGCTGAAAGAGGCCATTGCCGAACGCGGCTACCGGCTGGGGTCGTTTAAAGATTTGTAATTAAAAAGGCAATGCCGGGTGCATTGCCTTTCTTTTATGCAGGCTGGATAACCGCCGGATGACGCTGCGCTTATCCGGCCTACGTTAACCCAGGATTTGTAGATTTGTAGGGTGGATAAGGGTAAGCGTCATCCACCAGTGCTGTTTAAATCGATTTCCGTGCCAGCAGCAGAATGTTGTCCACCAGTTCCGGCGCCTGCTCGTACAGATCCAGATTTTCCGGCTGCATCAGCCAGTTTTTCACGATACCGCTAAAATAACCGTGAACAATTGTGGTCAGTAATTCTATATTAGTATTAACCGGAATCTGACCTTTTGAAATACAATTCTGCAACAGCTTTCTGAATCTGTCCCGGTTAAACCACAGCCGCTCTCTGATATCTCTTTCGCTGTACATCTCACCGTTAAATTCGCACGAATGGTAAAGTATTTGTAATAGCTGATGCTGGCGCGGGTCTCGGGCAATTATTCTTAATGTTTCAATCATCAGGGCGCGTAATAACTGCAGGCCATCATCCTGAAGATGTGTATTAAGTTTTCTTTTTATTTCCTGCGTTACATTTTCCTGCAGATTCCAGATTTCATTAAACAGGGAAACCTTGCTGTCGAAGTGCCAGTAGATGGCACCCCGCGTCATGCCTGCCGCATCGGCGATGTCAGCCAGCGTCGTGCTTGAGACGCCCTGTTCAGCAAACAGGGCGATGGCGACATCAATGAGATGCTGACGCGTTTTTAACGCCTCAGCTTTTGTTTTTCTTGCCATAATAAATTAACTCCGTCGGGGAATTAGTTACAGGAATTAACAAGTAATAATATATTTGTTGGGCCTTTAAAAAAGCCGGATAACTAATTTCGCTGATTGTGAAACTTAACTATTAAGAAGTCCAGCGTCCGTGCAAACTTTATACATTCAGGCATGAATAATTAATCCCGAAACCCTCTGGTAAGCTGACGCTCCCTTTATCTCTTGCAGCAGACGTCCGTTAACAGGGAAACAATCTCATGGCGAAGTTTTTTATCGAGCGCCCCATATTTGCCTGGGTGCTGGCAATCATTTTGATGCTCGCCGGCGTGCTCTCCATTCTTAAACTGCCGGTTGCACAGTACCCGACGATTGCCCCACCGGCGGTGGCGATCAACGCAACCTATCCGGGTGCGGATGCCAGCACGGTGCAGGATACGGTGACGCAGGTTATTGAGCAGAATATGAATGGCCTCGATAACCTGATGTACATGTCCTCTACCAGCGACTCTTCCGGTAGCGTCACCGTTACGCTGACCTTCCAGTCAGGCACCGATCCGGATATCGCACAGGTGCAGGTGCAGAACAAGCTTCAGCTCGCCATGCCGCTGCTGCCGCAGGAGGTGCAACAGCAGGGGATCAGCGTCAAAAAGTCCTCCAGCAGCTTCCTGATGGTCGCGGGCTTTATCTCTGACGATGGCAGCATGAGCCAGGATGATATCGCGGACTACATCTCATCCAATATTAAAGATCCTATCAGCCGCACCGCGGGGGTAGGGGACGTGCAGCTGTTCGGCGCCCAGTACGCGATGCGCATCTGGCTAGACCCCAACAAACTCGATAAATATCAGCTGACCACGCTGGACGTCATCAATCAGATTAAAACCCAGAACGCCCAGGTTGCCGCCGGGCAGCTGGGCGGGACGCCCGCGATTGCGGGCCAGCAGCTGAACGCCTCTATCATTGCCCAGACGCGGCTGCGCGATCCGCAGGAGTTTGGTCATGTCCTGCTTAAAGTGCAGCCTGATGGGTCGAAAGTCGAGCTGCGCGACGTCAGCCATATCGAGCTGGGCGGGGAAAACTACAACATTATTGCCCGCTACAACGGCAAACCCGCCGCCGGACTGGGGATTAAGCTTGCCACCGGGGCGAATGCGCTGGACACGGCGAAGGCCGTGCAGGAGCAGATGAACAAGCTGCAGCCCTATTTCCCGCGCGGGCTGAAAGTGGTCTACACCTACGACACCACGCCGTTCGTTAAAATCTCCATCCGCGAAGTATTCAAAACGCTGATCGAAGCTATCGTGCTGGTGTTCCTGGTCATGTATCTGTTCCTGCAGAACTTCCGCGCCACGCTGATTCCGACGATTGCCGTGCCCGTGGTGCTGCTGGGTACGTTTTCGATTCTGGCCGCCTTCGGCTATTCCATTAATACCCTGACGATGTTCGGCATGGTGCTGGCGATAGGCCTGCTGGTGGATGACGCCATCGTGGTGGTGGAAAACGTCGAGCGCGTCATGGCGGAGGAGGGGCTGCCGCCAAAAGAGGCGACGCAGAAGTCGATGACGCAGATTCAGGGCGCGCTGGTCGGGATTGCGATGGTGCTCTCGGCGGTATTTATCCCGATGGCCTTCTTCGGCGGCTCGACCGGGGTTATCTACCGGCAGTTCTCCATCACCATCGTTTCGGCGATGGCCCTCTCCGTGCTGGTGGCGCTGATCCTTACTCCAGCCCTGTGCGCCACGCTGCTTAAGCCTGTGGCAAAAGGCAGCCACGGCAAAACTACCGGGCTGTTCGGCTGGTTTAACGCCCGCTTCGAGCAAAGTACGCATCACTACACCAACAGCGTGCGCGGCATCCTCCAGCGCACCGGCCGCTATATGGTGGTGTATCTCCTGATTGTCGCGGGCATGGCGGCACTCTTCCTGCACCTGCCGACCTCGTTCCTGCCGGAAGAGGACCAGGGCGTATTCCTCACCATGGTGACGCTGCCAGCCGGGGCAACCCAGGCGCGCACCGAAAAAATCATGGATCGGATAACGCACTACTATCTGACCAAAGAGGCGGCCAACGTTGAATCTGTCTTTACCGTTAACGGCTTTAGCTTCAGCGGCAAGGGGCAGAACAACGGGCTGGCGTTCGTGCGCCTCAAAGACTGGTCGCAGCGTGAAGGTAAAGAGAACGAGGTCACGGCCATTGTTGGTCGGGCGACCCGCGCCTTCAGCAAAATTCATGATGGCCTGGTGTTTGCCTTTAACCTGCCCGCCATTACCGAGCTGGGCACCGCCACGGGCTTTGACTTCGAGTTAATCGACCAGGCAAGCCTTGGTCATAACGAGCTTACCCAGGCACGAAACCAGCTGTTAGGGATGATTGCTAAGCGCCCGGACATGCTGGTGCGCGTGCGTCCAAACGGCCTGGAAGATACGCCGCAGTTTAAGCTCGACGTTGACCAGGAGAAAGCCCAGGCGCTGGGCGTCAGCATTTCTGATATCAACCAGACCATCGCCACCGGCCTTGGCAGCACCTACGTGAACGACTTTATCGATCACGGACGCGTGAAAAAGGTCTATCTCCAGGGACGAGCCTCGAGCCGCATGCTGCCGCAGGATATCAACACCTGGTACGTGCGGGGCAGCAGCGGGCAGATGGTGCCGTTCTCCGCTTTCGCCACGGCGCGCTGGATTTACGGTTCGCCGCGCCTGGAGCGTTACAACGGCCTGCCGTCCATGGAGATCCTGGGCGAGGCGACGCCGGGCAAGAGTACCGGGGAAGCCATGCTGCTGATGGAAAATCTGGCGGCGAAGCTGCCTGCGGGTATCGGCTTCGACTGGACGGGAATGTCTTATCAGGAGCGGCTGTCCGGCAACCAGGCCCCTGCGCTGTACGCCATCTCCCTGCTGGTGGTGTTCCTGTGCCTGGCGGCGCTCTATGAAAGCTGGTCGATACCGTTCTCGGTCATGCTGGTCGTGCCGCTTGGCGTGGTGGGCGCGCTGCTGGCGGCGAGCCTGCGCGGGCTGAACAACGACGTCTATTTCCAGGTGGGGCTGCTGACCACCATCGGGCTGTCGGCGAAGAACGCCATTCTGATCGTCGAATTCGCTAAAGATCTTATTGATAAAGAAGGCAAAGGGCTGCTCGAGGCCACCCTCGACGCGGTGCGCATGCGCCTGCGTCCGATCCTGATGACTTCGCTGGCCTTCATCCTCGGCGTGCTGCCGCTGGTGATCAGCAGCGGGGCGGGGAGCGGCGCGCAGAACGCGGTGGGCACCGGCGTCATGGGCGGGATGGTATCGGCTACGCTGCTGGCCATCTTCTTTGTCCCGGTCTTCTTTGTCGTGATAAGCCGCCGCTTTGGCAAAGTGAAATAACTGAGATCCGCAGCCGGCGGGCATCGCCCGCCGGTCGTCATTTTTGTTTAAGAATCATGTTCAGCGTTGCCCCAGTGGGCGTTATTACGCTTGTATTATTAAGGAACCGTAATGAAGAAATATGGCGAGTTCATCATCCTGCCTTCCGTGCTGTTGTTAACCGCAGGAATACTCACGGGCTGTAATGACAAGGGCGATGCAAAGGCGCAAATGCCGGTAGCTCAGGTGAATGTTTTCACCGCTACGGCGGCACCGTTATCCGTGACGACTGAACTTCCGGGGCGAACCGACGCGTACCGCGTGGCGGAAGTTCGCCCGCAGGTCAGCGGCATTATCCTGAAACGTAATTTTGTCGAGGGCAGCGATATCGTTGCGGGACAGTCGCTGTACCAGATTGACCCGGCGACCTATCAGGCCGCCTGGAACAGCGCGCAGGGTTCCCTTGCCAAAGCGCAGGCGGCGGCGAAAATTGCCCATCTGACGGTGAAACGCTATGTGCCGCTGCTGGGCACAAAGTACATCAGCCAGCAGGAATACGATGAGGCCGTTGCCACGGCGGAGCAGGCGGATGCGGAAGTGAAAGCCGCGAAAGCCGACGTGGATAACGCGCGCATTAATCTGGCCTACACCAAAGTCACGTCGCCTATCGACGGGCGCATCGGCAAATCCAGTGTCACCGAAGGGGCGCTGGTCACCAACGGCCAGGCCACGGCGATGGCGACCGTCCAGCAGCTCGACCCGATCTACGTCGACGTTACCCAGTCCAGCAACGACTTTATGCAGCTTAAGCAGTCCATCGAGCAGGGCAGCCTGAAAAAAGGCGACGGCAAAACGTCCGTCCAATTGGTCATGGAAGACGGCCAGCCCTATCCGCTCAGCGGCCAGCTTGAGTTCTCCGACGTCACCGTCGACCAGACCACCGGCTCCATCACCCTGCGTGCGGTCTTCCCGAACCCGCAGCACCAGCTGCTGCCGGGCATGTACGTTCGCGCAAAAATTGATGAAGGCGTGCAGCCGTCAGCCATTCTGGTTCCGCAGCAGGGCGTAACCCGCAACCCGCGCGGCGACGCCACGGTGATGGTGGTCGATAAAAACCATACCGCCCAGATGCGTGAAATTGTGGCTCCCCAGGCCATCGGCGATAAATGGCTGGTAACCAAAGGCGTGCAGCCGGGCGATCAGATTATTGTCAGCGGGCTGCAAAGAGTGCGTCCGGGAGCTCCTGTTCAGGTAGTGCCGGACAGCGCTGCCGCTCAGACCCGCTAAGGTAAGTTTTGTAATGGCTAAGTTTTTTATTGAACGACCTATCTTTGCATGGGTGCTGGCGATCATCCTGATGATCGCCGGGGCGCTGGCGATCTTTAAGCTGCCCGTTGCCCAGTACCCGACGATTGCGCCGCCCGCCGTGGCGGTAACCGCGACCTATCCTGGTGCGGATGCGCAGACGGTGCAGGATACCGTGACCCAGGTTATCGAGCAGAACATGAACGGCATCGATAACCTGATGTATATGTCCTCCACCAGCGACTCGGCCGGTGGCGTGACCATTACCCTGACGTTTAACTCCGGCACCAGCCCGGATATCGCCCAGGTACAGGTGCAGAACAAGCTCCAGCTGGCGATGCCGCTGCTGCCGCAGGAAGTGCAGCAGCAGGGGATCAGCGTTGAGAAATCCTCCAGCAGCTTCCTGCTGGTGGCGGGCTTTATTTCAGATAACGCCAAACTGACTCAGGATGATATCTCCGACTACGTTGCCTCCAACGTGAAGGATGCGATCAGCCGGACCAACGGGGTAGGTGACGTTCAGCTCTTCGGCGCGCAGTACGCGATGCGCGTCTGGCTGGATGCGGACGCGCTGAACAAATACCAGCTCAATCCGGGCGACGTGGTCAATCAGCTCAAGGTGCAGAACGACCAGGTTGCCGCCGGGCAGCTGGGCGGTACGCCTGCGGTGAAGGATCAGCAGCTTAACGCCTCGATCATCGCGCAGACGCGGCTGAAAGATCCGGTTGAGTTCGGCAAGGTGACGCTGAAGGTTAACCCCGATGGCTCGGTCGTGCATTTAAGCGATGTGGCGCGAATCGAGCTGGGCGGGGAAAACTACAACGTGGTGGCGAAAATCAACGGGCAGCCTGCGGCAGGCCTGGGGATTAAGCTTGCGACCGGCGCTAACGCGCTGGATACCGCGGCGGCCATCAAAGCCAGACTGGCCTCGTTGCAGCCTTATTTCCCGCAGGGCATGAAGGTGGTCTATCCGTACGACACCACGCCGTTCGTGAAGATTTCGATTCACGAAGTGGTGAAAACGCTGTTTGAAGCGATAATCCTGGTGTTCCTGGTGATGTATCTCTTCCTGCAAAACTTCCGTGCGACGCTGATCCCGACCATCGCCGTACCGGTGGTGCTGCTGGGGACGTTTGCCGTACTGTCGGCGTTTGGCTTCTCGATCAACACCCTGACGATGTTCGGCATGGTGCTGGCGATAGGCCTGCTGGTGGATGACGCCATCGTGGTGGTGGAAAACGTCGAGCGCGTGATGGTAGAAGATCATCTCTCGCCGAAGGAGGCCACCAAAAAGTCCATGGGCCAGATCCAGGGCGCGCTGGTGGGCATCGCGATGGTGCTCTCGGCGGTGTTTATCCCGATGGCCTTCTTCGGCGGCTCGACCGGGGCTATCTACCGGCAGTTCTCCATTACCATCGTTTCGGCAATGGCGCTGTCCGTACTGGTGGCCCTGATCCTCACCCCGGCGCTGTGCGCCACGCTGCTGAAACCCGTCGATCCCGAAGCGCACCATAAAGGCGGCTTCTTCGGCTGGTTTAACCGCAAGTTTGACCAGAGCGCGCACCACTACACCGACAGCGTCAGTAATATTCTGCGCAATACCGGGCGCTATCTGCTGCTCTATCTGGTTATTGTCGTCGGCATGGCGGTGCTGTTCCTGCGTCTGCCAACGTCGTTCCTGCCGGAGGAAGATCAGGGCGTCTTCATGACCATGGTCCAGCTGCCGGCGGGCGCGACCCAGGAAAGAACGCAGAAGGTGCTCGACCAGATAACCCATTACTACCTGAACACCGAGAAGGCTAACGTTGAGTCGGTGTTTACGGTGAACGGCTTCAGCTACAGCGGGCAGGGGCAAAACTCCGGCCTGGCGTTTATCAGCCTGAAACCGTGGGAGGAGCGCCCGGGTAAAGAGAACGGCGTGGGTGCCATCGTGGAACGTGCGACGCGCGCCTTCAGCCAGATCCGCGACGGGCTGGTCTTCCCGTTCAACCTGCCGGCGATTATCGAGCTGGGTACGGCGACGGGCTTTGACTTCGAGCTGATTGACCAGGCGAACCTCGGGCATCAGCAGCTTACCCAGGCGCGTAATAAGCTGCTGGGCATGGTGGCGAAGCACCCGGATCTGCTGGTGCGCGTGCGTCCTAACGGGCTGGAAGATACGCCGCAGTACAAGCTGGAGATCGATCAGGAGAAGGCGCAGTCCCTCGGCGTGAACCTCGCGGATATCAACCAGACGATAGCCACGGCGCTCGGCGGCTCGTACGTTAACGACTTCATCGACCACGGCCGCGTGAAGAAGGTCTATGTCCAGGCCGATGCGCATTACCGCATGCTGCCGAAGGATATCGACAATCTGTACGTGCGCGGTACCTCCGGGCAGATGGTGCCGTTCTCGGCGTTTTCCACCTCGCACTGGATGTACGGCTCTCCACGTCTGGAACGCTATAACGGCCTGCCGTCGATGGAGCTGCTGGGGGAAGCCGCACCGGGGAAAAGTACCGGTGAGGCGATGGACCTGATGGAGCAGCTGGCGGCGAAACTGCCGTCCGGCATAGGCTACGACTGGACGGGGATGTCCTATCAGGAACGGCTTTCCGGCAACCAGGCGCCTGCGCTTTACGCCATCTCGCTGGTCGTGGTGTTCCTGTGCCTGGCGGCGCTCTATGAAAGCTGGTCGATACCGTTCTCGGTCATGCTGGTCGTGCCGCTCGGCGTGGTGGGCGCGCTGCTGGCCGCGGCAATGCGGGGGATGAACAACGACGTTTATTTCCAGGTGGGGCTGCTGACCACCATCGGCCTGTCGGCGAAAAACGCCATACTGATTGTGGAGTTCGCCAAAGACCTGATGGAAAAAGAAGGCAAGGGGCTGCTGGACGCCACGCTTGAAGCGGTGCGCATGCGCCTGCGCCCAATCCTGATGACCTCGCTGGCCTTCATCCTCGGCGTCCTGCCGCTGGTGATGAGCAGCGGAGCAGGGAGCGGCGCGCAGAACGCCGTAGGCACCGGCGTGATGGGCGGGATGCTCTCGGCAACCCTGCTGGCCATCTTCTTCGTGCCGGTGTTCTTCGTGGTGATAAGAGAGCGTTTCAGCAAGCCGAAGGAGTGATGACGTGCTGAAGTGCAGAAAGCCCGGACTCAGGTTCGGGCTTTTTTTTGCGTTCGGAATGGCGGATGTCTGTGGGGATAAACGAAACGTCAATCACGGGATATTTTAAAGACGAAAAAAAAGCCCGCATTTGCATGCGAGCTCTTCTTTAAATGTGGCGGTGAGAGAGGGGCTGATTCGCTGCGCTCACCCTGCGGGCGTCATGGCCATATCTGTCCCTGACGTCCAACAGGCTAAAGCCTGTTGTCGAACCCTGTCGAGGATTCTCACCCCTCTCTCGTGGTGCTATATGCGAAAAAAAAGCCCGCATTTGCATGCGAGCTCTTCTTTAAATGTGGCGGTGAGAGAGGGGTTCGAACCCTCGATACGTTGCCGTATACACACTTTCCAGGCGTGCTCCTTCAGCCACTCGGACACCTCACCGTATTGTTTTTGCTACCCACTTACGGGGGCAACGGGGCGCTACTATAGGGAGTCAGCCCCTTTCGGTCAAGCGTAATTTATTCTTTATAGCGCGTTTGCTTAAGGGGTGAGCAAAAGAGCCCGAAAAGATCATTTTGTCGTTTGGATGATAATAAACGGCGGATGACGCTGTGCTTATCCGCCCTACGTGTGGCCTGGTAGGGTGGATAAACGAAGTGCCATCCACCGAAGGTTTTAAAGACGAAAAAAAGCCCGCATTTTCATGCGGGCTCTTTTTTAAATATGGCGGTGAGGGAGGGATTGATTCGCTGCGCTCACCCTGCGGGCGTCATGGTCATATCTGCCCCTGACGTCCAACAGGCTAAAGCCTGTTGTCGAACCCTGTCGAGGGTTCTCATCCGCTCCCTTTTAGGGGCGACGGGCAATAAAAAAGCCCGAACGTGAGTTCAGGCTTTCCTATGAAATATGGCGGTGAGGGAGGGATTCGAACCCTCGATACGTTGCCGTATACACACTTTCCAGGCGTGCTCCTTCAGCCACTCGGACACCTCACCATATTGTTGCTCCAGCGCTGCTGGAACGGGCGCTAATGTAGGGAAAATGGCGGGGTGCGTCAACGCTATTTTTGCTGAATTCCGCGCGTTTAGCCAAACTTCAAACAACTTGCGCTTTAAACCAGCAAAGGGCGCTGCTTTTTTATTACATTCAGGACTTGAATTGATTTGCGTTTCGCGTAATCCTGGGGAAAAAAGAGGAGAAAGCGTGGATATCATATTTTATCACCCAACGTTCGACACCCGGTCCTGGCTGACTGGCCTGCAAAAGTTAATGCCCGACGCCCGCGTTCGCGAGTGGAAGCCTGGCGATAATGAACCTGCCGATTACGCGCTGGTCTGGCATCCGCCGGTGGAGATGCTTGCCGGGCGCGGCCAGCTGAAAGCGATTTTCGCCCTGGGCGCTGGCGTGGACTCGATTCTCAGCCGGCTTCAGGCGCATCCCGATATGCTGCCTGCCGGCGTGCCTTTATTCCGTCTGGAAGATACCGGCATGGGGCTCCAGATGCAGGAGTATGCCGTAAGCCAGGTGCTACACTGGTTCCGCCGCTTTGATGACTATCAGGCGCAAAAACTCGAGGCCAGCTGGCAGCCGCTGGAAGATTATCGTCGCGAAGAGTTTACGATTGGCCTGCTCGGCGCGGGCGTGCTGGGCAGCAAAGTGGCGGAAAGCCTGCTGGCGTGGGGATTCCCGGTGCGCTGCTGGAGCCGCAGTAAGAAGGATTACCCTGGCGTGACGAGCTTTGCGGGCGAAGAGCAGCTCGGTGAATTCCTGCAGGGGACGCGGGTGCTGATTAACCTGCTGCCCAACACGCCGCAGACCGTTGGCATCATTAATCAGTCTCTCCTGTCCCGGCTTGCCGACCAGGCCTTTGTGCTCAACCTGGCGCGCGGCGTTCATCTTGTTGAGGCCGATCTGCTGGCGGCGCTCGACAGCGGTAAGGTTAAAGGCGCAATGCTGGATGTCTTCGCCAAAGAACCGCTGCCTGCCGACAGCCCGCTCTGGAAGCATCCTTGCGTGGCTATCACCCCACACATCGCGGCGGTAACGCGCCCGGACGAGGCGATGGCCTATATCGCGAAAACCATCGGCCAGATAGAGAAGGGCGAGAAGCCGACAGGGGAAGTTTCCCTCCAGCACGGCTACTAAACCGGTGCCCGGCGGCCATGCCGGGCTAAAATTCAGCGGCGATAACTGCTATCCTTGGCTAAAAGAGAAAAGGAGAGAGCCATGTATCCCGTTGACCTGCATATGCATACCGTCGCCAGCACCCACGCCTACAGTACCCTTCACGATTACATCGCCATCGCAAAAAGCAAAGGCATTAAATTATTCGCCATCACCGACCACGGCCCGGACATGGCCGACGCCCCGCACTACTGGCATTTCGTGAATATGCGCATCTGGCCGCGCCTGGTTGACGGCGTGGGCATCCTGCGCGGTATTGAAGCGAACATTAAAAATACCAGCGGCGAAATAGACTGCACCGGCCCGATGCTGGACGCTCTCGACCTGATTATTGCCGGTTTCCACGAGCCTGTTTTCCCCCCGCAGGATGAAGCGACCCATACCGAAGCCATGATTGCCACGATGGCGGCGGGGGATGTGCATATCATCAGCCATCCCGGCAACCCTAAGTTCCCGGTTGATATTCCCGCTATTGCCGAAGCCGCAGCGAAATACCATGTGGCGCTAGAGCTGAACAACTCCTCCTTTACCCATTCCCGCAAGGGCAGCGGCCCCAACTGCCGCGCCATTGCGGCCGCCGTGCGTGATGCGGGCGGCTGGCTGGCGCTGGGCTCTGACTCCCATACGGCCTTTAGCCTGGGCGATTTCAGCGAATGCCGTAAAATCCTCGACGAAGTTGAATTCCCGGAGGAGCGTATTCTTAACGTTTCGCCGCGCCGTTTATTAGCGTTTCTTGAATCCCGTGGCATGGCACCGATTGCCGAGTTCGCCACGCTTTAATCTTCACCCCTGAATGGACCCTGAGCATGAATGAGTTTTCAATTATTTGCCGTATTTTAGGATCGCTGTTTTATCGTCAGCCGCAGGATCCCCTGCTGGTACCGCTGCTGACCCTGATCCGCGAAGGAAAGCTTGCGGCAAGCTGGCCTCTGGAACAGGACGAGCTGCTGGGGCGCCTGCAGCAGAGCTGCGATCCCCAGCAGATGGCGGCAGATTACAACGCGCTGTTCGTGGGCGAAGAGTGCAGCGTTTCACCTTACCGTTCGGCCTGGGAAGAGGGCAGCCAGGAAGGGGAAGTACGCGAGTTCCTGAAAGCGCGCGGTATGCCGCTGGGGGAAACGCCTGCCGACCATTTTGGCACGCTGCTGCTGGCTGCCTCATGGCTTGAAGATCAGTCTCAGGAAGACGAATACGAAGCGCAGGTCACGCTGTTCGACGAGTATCTGCTGCCGTGGTGCGGCACCTTCCTCGGCAAGGTTGAGGCCCACGCCGCAACGCCTTTCTACCGCACGCTGGCGGCCGTCAGCCGGGAAGCGATTCAGGCGATGCGTGACGAGCTGGAAGAGTCTGAAGAGGAATAAATGTGATTTTAATCGCAATTAATCTGCAATAAATTTCTGTTTCTTTCATAAAATGTGCGGCAGATCGTGGTGGGGCCGAAAGGCTCTGCTATGATACGCCGCCATGAACATACTCATTTCTCTTGCACTGACTACCGGTATTCTCTCAGGCCTTTGGGGCTGGGTGGCGGTGAGTCTCGGCCTGCTTAGCTGGGCAGGTTTCCTCGGCTGTACGGCCTACTTTGCCTGCCCGCAGGGGGGGCTGAAGGGCTTGTTTATCTCGCTTTGCACGTTGTGCAGCGGGGTAGTCTGGGCGCAGGTCATTATCCAGGGTAGCGCGCTTGCGCCGCATCTGGAGATCCTGGGCTATGTGGTTACCGGCGTTGTGGCCTTCCTGATGTGCATCCAGGCCCGGCACGTTCTGCTTTCATTTGTTCCCGGCACTTTTATCGGCGCCTGTGCGACCTTTGCCAACCAGGGCGAGTGGCGGGTCGTTGTGCCTTCTTTACTGCTCGGGCTGGCGTTTGGTTTTGCGATGAAGAACAGCGGGCTTTGGCTTGCGGCCAGAAAGGCAAAACAACTCTCGGCGATGGCTGAATAAATAAAAAAACCAGCCGAGGCTGGTTTTGGATTACCCGGGGGCATCAGGCTTCCGGCGGTACCGACATCTCTTTATATTTCACGAGAATCGGGTTTGTTCTGTCGGACGGGTTTTTCAAATCCCACAGCCCGCGGTCGATACCGTCATTCACCAGGTAAATGACCCCGGTTTCGATGGCGGACATCAGGCACATCATAACCGGTTCATTGCTGGTGTAGCCGATTTCACCCTCCAGTAAACGCTGGTAATCGATAAAGCGGAATACCCCGGCCTGCACTTCATAAGACAAAATAGTTTTGCTGGTGTTGACTGAAGAAAGGACTTCACCGGTGCTTACATTAACGACGCGTAAGTTCACCGCAATCTGATCTAGCTGATATTCCGTATTGGCGCCAATCCCGAAGTAACGCGCCCCGACCCCGCCGGATTTCACATTGCTTTCATAGCCAATAATAGACCCTTCAATCATGACGTTTGCCGCCATCAGAGATTGCAGAGGCTGCCGGTTATTATCTGCGACGGTGCCGTTTTCCTGGGCCGCACGGATAATTTTTCGTTCATTAAGCAGGTTTTGTAATCCCTGACGTTCCAGAGGAATAAACCAGCGCGAGTCCTTCAGGGCCGTCACCAGCATCGCGGTGGCGCTTTGCGGTACGGCCGTTGAGAAGTTACTCGCCGGATAAGGTTTAAACTGACCGGTTTCATCCTGAATGTTATAGACCGAGACAAACAGTTTTCCCTGAGCTTCCGGCAGATGGGTCAGATCGCGGTAGCTCTGGGCCCGAGGCATCAGAGTAGGTCGTGCAGCTTCTTTAGGTGGCGCGGTTAAACAACCACTTAATAAACACACTGCTACGATAAGAAGTAAGCGCTGCATGATGTTTATCCTTAAATACTTTTTGATTGTTTATGCCCACTAGAAATCAGTAGAGTTACTTTGTAAGCCAGCGACCTGAATGGTTGAGACTTTCCCTGTTTTGCGGTCAGTGACGTTGAGCTGCAGCTGGCCATCCGTATTGGCGATATCAACAATAAAGTCGTTGGTTACCATGCGACCAGGCTTGCCGGTATTAATATTGGTCAGCAGTCCGCCCAGTACCTGGGACTGAATAGCCTGAGTAAAGTTATCCAGCGCGGACGGGGTCTCAATACCAAAGTCGTCGTTATAACTCGGGTCTTTATACGAGTTTTGCGCCTGTGCTCCGTTTAATAAATATGAGCCGTTATTGGGGTTGCCGCCAAAGTTAGGGTTTACGAACTGGAAAACCATGTTTCCTCCCCAGGCCAGCGGTGTGACCAGCATTAACGGTAAAACTGCATGAACAATACGCATGACAGCCTCCTAAAACTCATCGTGGGTTAAATCACCGGTGCTCAACAACGCTTTGTCGACCTGCCGGCGTTTAATGGCCTCATCGGTTTGAATCAGTGCGACCTCGACGTTGCGGTCAAAGTCACGTTTCGTGGGGAATAAAAAAGCCTGGTAGATCACGTCCTGATCGATAGTAATGGTTATCCAGCTTCCCCAACGGGCACTGGGCCGCTCATTAATAGTCAGATTCCCGGTAAAACTGCTTTCCCACTTATCGCTGAAGGCACGGTAAAAGTCGTGGCCCACAGAAGAAACGGTGTGATCCGTCAGCAGTCCGGGGATTTCCACTTCAACGGCGCGAACGCCGCCTGAAGCGCACAGCAAAACTGCCGCCAGCAGTAAAGCAGGGTGTCGTTTCATGGCCTTATCGCCTGAGATTATCGTTTGCCCAGGAGACCGCCTGAGTGCGGTTCTTAACAGCTATCTTCTTGAAAAGGTTGTAGAGATGTGTTTTTACCGTGTTCTCACTAATAAACAGCGAACGGGCAATTTCAATATTCGAAGCGCCAATGCGTAATTTATTAAGGATTTCCTTTTCACGGTGCGTTAATAACGACGACTCAACGTTATTAAAGCGATAATTACCAGAGTGGTTGATTAAATAGCTGGCTAGCTTTTGTGAGAAGTAGCATTCGCCATCCATCACCCCCCTAATACCCTCGACGACACGCGGCTCCTCTTCCGTGGTATAGAAAACCCCATTAATATGCGGCCAGTTTTCTATGTCACGGAACTGATACTCTTCCGGGGTATTAAGAAGAAGGAGCTTGATGCTGCTGTGCTTGCGGCTTAAGGTATCCTGCCAGTAATTAATAAGCTTCTTATCCGCCTCTACCATATCGAAAAGCACCAGAACATTGCCCGCTATCTCTTCAAGAGAGCGTTGAATGTTATGAAGTTTTCCGTTGACAGCCAGAGACGACTTTAAATGCTGTAATAAAGCCGTAGCCTGCAGCGAAGGTTTGGTGATCAACAACAATGTGTGACCATTTAAAGTATGGACTTCATTAAACATGATGGAACTCCACCCGGTTTTTATGCACTATCAGCTGAATTAACAGGAAGTTAATTCACCAGAGGTACTGATAAATGCGGCACTGCTGTGTGTTAAAAATAAAACACTTTCATAAATGCGTTTTAAATACGCTGAGAGTGTTAAAGGAATCGTTACTGCTGATTCCAATCTAGCGGTTACTAATCTTAAAGCAAGTGTTAAACGTGTAACAGAATGTAACTCAAGATATTAAAATGTTGCATGATGAAATTTTGACTATTTAGTCCTGCTACTAAAGTTGTACAATTTTATTAGTTTGCACAATTATATATGTCATACAAACAATTGTAACTGCTTGTATTTAATGTGTTTTAGTAATTTAGTTGCGACGTGAATTAATTTTAACATATGTAAGTGACAGGTAACTTACTGAAAGTTGCCGCTTCGCTTAAGGAAACGCATCCTGGTGACATAGGTTATGAATAATTTGTTCTTACCCTCTCAAGTCCCACAGCCAGACGGTAAACATAGATCCCCGCAAAGTTCGGCTGTCGTCGGTTAATGCTGGCCTGTTTATTTATGCAAAGAACGCTTTGTTGATATTGGTTTTTTTTAAATAACTCATACTTTGAGGTGAGTATAATTATCAAAATACAACGTGCGGGTGAGATATTTTAAATGTTTCGACAGACATACTCATTTTCGTAACGCAGCAATAACTTCTTACCGCTGGCGTTAACAGGAAATAATTTTGGCTTAATTACCTGGCAGCATCCAGGTCCAGGATGACAACATGAAAAACAGATCGTTATTTATGGTGTTAGCATTGCTGGGTGCGCCTGGTTATGTATTAGCAGCAGGTTCTGACCTCGCTGCTTCAGAGTATAACTTTGCCGTTAATGAGTTAAGCAAAGGCTCTTTTAATCAGGCAGCAATTATCGGTCAGTACGGCAGCAACAACAGTGCTGACGTCAACCAGAAAGGGTATCGGCAGCTGGCGGAAGTCTCTCAGAGCGGGAGCAGCAACCGGGCAAATGTCGACCAATCAGGAAGTTACAATCTTGCATATATCTCGCAACAGGGCAGCGCCAATGATGCGGATATTAAGCAGAGTAATTCTGGAAATGCCGCGCTTATTATTCAGAAAGGCTCTGGTAATAAAGCAAGCATTATTCAGGACGGTACGCAAAAAACAGCAGTTGTAGTGCAGAAACAGTCACAAATGGCGGTTCGTGTTATCCAAAGATAATACACAAACTATTTGGGCTTACATTCTCAATCCGATGGGGGTTTCACCATGAACTTTTTCAAAATGGCAGCATTAGCAGCATTGGTGGTTTCAGGTAGCGCACTGGCTGGTTTCCAGCACAATTATGATGAAAATTCGACGTTGAAAATCTATCAGCAGGGCGGCGGTAACAACGTGACGGCGCTGCAGGCTGATGCCAGAGATTCAACTACCGATATTAAACAGTACGGCGGCGGCAACGGTGCTGATGTAGGCCAGGGTTCTGATGACAGCAAAATTACCCTGCTGCAGGATGGTTTTGCTAACAACGCCACCATCGATCAATGGAACGGCGATGATTCTAAAATCAACGTCAAACAACACGGTGGCGGTAACGGTGCTGTTGTAGACCAGACTGCTTCCAGTTCAAGCGTTCAGGTTACCCAGGTTGGCTTTGGTAACCATGTCATGGCTTCCCAGTACTAACTGAGAATCTGCGCTATATAAAAACAGGGCCACGGCCCTGTTTTTTTATGGGAGAAAATCATGCACACCTTAATTTTACTGGCTGCCCTTTCAAACCAGCTGACCTTTTCTACCCAGCAGCAGGGCAATGTTTACACCATTGAGCCCGTTGCCACGCTGACCACCGACTGCCGGTGCGCCATGCAGCTTGCGGCTACGCGTGCCGGGGCAGGGGGAAGCAGTATCAGCAGCCAGCGTACAACCCTCTTTATTAAAGCCAATGAGCCGATCAGGCTGACCAGCCTGAGCCTGAATATTGACCCCGGCGATACGGTGTCGATCACCGTTACGCTGAGCGACGGTAATAATATTAATTTAGAAAAACAGTGGGTTATGCCAGGAAAGATTTAAGAACGTTTCAAGCACTTTTTATTTGTAAATATATTGTTGCGAATGTGTCGTTCCTGAACCAATGTTTTACTGTAGTGCATTCATCGTTTGCCGATAACCCTCAGTACACTTTGCGTTGAGGAGTCAACATCGTGGTAAAAGCAACATTAAAGATGTTTTTATGTATTGCCGCGCTGGCCAGCGTTTCAACCTTCGCTCATGCTGACGGAAATAGCGGCGTAATTCATTTCCGTGGGGAGATAGTCGAAGGAGGATGCGGCCTCTCGCCACAGGAACAGCGGGTGAATATCACCTGCAGCAATAAAGGAAAACCTGTCACCCATACCGTTGCGCTGGCGGGCCTCAACGCCTGGTCCGTGCGCGGTGACAGCCTCATGCACACCAATATTCACTACCTCGATCCCCAGAAGCGCCTGGCTATTATCAGCGCGACCTACGAATGATCCCGCCTGGTCCGGTCCCCCCGGACCAGCCGTTTGCAAAAGTGATGATTTATTTCCGCGCTGGTTTTGTTACTATTCCGGGCCTTCGGATCATTCAATGATAGAAAGGCTTCATTTCTGAGGATTGTCCGAAGGATTAAGAGTTATTCGATAGCCCGCGCCATAAAAAAAAGCTACATATGCGGGCCGCAGCAAATGATGATGGTAGCGAGAATGAAGCTAGGGTTTAACATTACTGACTGGCAGGCCAGCGCCCCCGGTCTGTCTGACGTCGCGCTTTGGCGCGCGTGGGGAGACGCACCGGCAGCTATTGACGTGAAAGCGGCAATAGCCAAATGCACCCATCTGCCCATGATGACGGCCCGACGCCTGGCTTCCGGAAGCCGCCTCGCCGTTGACACGGCGCTTGCCGTGCTCGCCCGCAGCCAGGCCGATGCGCTGGTTTTTTCCAGCCGCCACGGCGAGCTGGAGCGCAACTACCGAATCCTTACCGCGCTTGCTGAACAGCAGGCGCTCTCGCCTACCGATTTTGCCATGTCCGTTCATAACTCTGCCGTGGGCAACGCCACTATCGCTGCGAAAACGCCGTATGTCTCCTCTTCCGTTTCGGCCGGGCGGGACACCTTTTCGCAGGCCCTGATCGAGGTGGCTGCTTTTCACCACGCTGGCTATCGGCGCGTGCTGCTGGTGGATTTTGACGGGGCGATCCCAGAATTTTATCAGCCGCATCTTGAGGAGGGTGAAGCACATTACCCTTACGCCGTGGGTCTGCTGCTGGAAGAGGGGGAGCAGCTGCAGGTTGAAAGTATGCCCGCAGCAGAAAAAAGCGCGCTGCCGTTACCCCAGAGCCTGGCTTTTCTTCATGCCTGGCTGGGTCAGGAAAGCAGTTTTGCCGTCACCGGCGAACGGTTAACCTGGCAGTGGACGCGCGGCTGATGTGGCTTTTGGTCCGGCGGCGGATGGCATGGGGCTGGCGCGTCATCATGACCGGCTTTCTGTTCATCCTGTTTGGCAGCGGCGGCCTGCTTTTGTCGCTGGTCTGGTTCAATTTGCTGCTTCTTGCCGTGCGCGAGCCGGATAAACGCCGCAGCGTTGCCCGCCGCAGCATCAGCGCAAGCTTTCGTCTGTTTTTGCGCATCGGCAGGCTGCTCGGCGTGTTTGATTATCAGATTGAGGGCGCGGAGGCTTTGCGAGCCGAAAAAGGCAGCCTCATCGTTGCCAACCATCCCACGCTGCTGGATTATGTTTTTATTGCCTCCCAGGCCCCGGAGATCGGCTGCCTGGTGAAAGCGAGCCTGATCGGTAACCCCTGTTTCCGGGGCGTGATTCGGGCCGCAGACTACCTGATTAACAGCCAGGGAGAAACGCTGCTGCCGGAAAGCCAGTGCAGGCTGGCGGCGGGGGAGAGCATCCTTATATTCCCCGAAGGCACGCGTACGCGCCCAGGCGAGCCTCTGACGATACAGCGAGGCGCGGCGCAGATTGCGGTGCGCAGCGCCTGTCCGCTTCGGCTGGTGCATATTGACTGTGACCAGCGCTATCTGGACAAGCATAGCCGCTGGTATCAGATCCCGCCGCGCAGGCCAATGATTAGGGTTTCGGTGCGACAGCGCATCGAAAGCCTGGATTTTGTGGAGAAGTGCGACGACGTCCCGGCGATGGCGGCGCGTCGCCTGAGCCACTATTTACGTCAGGCGCTCGTCCCTGACCCCCGTTAAGACCCGGATGCACATATGGAATCCTTACAGAACGACATTAAGCAATTAATCATCGACACGCTGAATCTGGAAGAGACGGCCGTGGATGATATCGACAGCAACGCGCCGCTTTTCGGTGACGATGGCTTAGGGCTGGACTCCATCGATGCCCTCGAGCTGGGCCTTGCGGTGAAAAAACGTTATAGCGTCGTCCTCTCAGCGGAAAACGAAGCTATGCGTCAGCATTTTTACTCTGTGGCGACGCTTGCGGCCTTTATTGCCAGCCAAAATCCCGGCCATAGCGCCTGAAAAAGAACGAGTCAGTTATGAATCAAGAAGCGATTTATCAAGAAGTTACCGATCTGCTGGTCAAGCTGTTTGAGCTGGACGCAGCGCAGATCAAACCTGAAGCCCGCCTGTACGAAGACCTGGATCTGGACAGCATCGACGCCGTGGACATGGTTGTTCACCTGCAAAAGCGCAGTGCAAAGAAGATCAGGCCGGAAGATTTTAAAGCGGTACGCACCGTACAGGATGTGGTTGACGCTGTTGAACGGCTGTATCAGGACTCCTGATGCGCGGGCAGGGCGCACAAGCGTTGAGCATTGCAGGCTGGCTGGCCGTTATCGGCTGGCCTTTTGCCGTCTGGCTTGCGCTAACTTACCCGCAGCTGCGCTGGCTGCTGCCGCTGCTGGCCCTGCTTTTTGTTCTGCGCCTGGCCGCGCTGCGCGGTAAAACGGGTACCTTAAGCCGTGCCGCTCAGGGTCTGGCGGGAGTCGGTATTCTTCTTACCCTGGCAAGCGTAGGGCTTCGCGAGGCCCGGCTGCTGATGTGGTATCCCGTCGTGGTGAACATCGTGATGCTCGCTCTGTTTGGCGGCTCGCTGTTCAGCCGGATGCCGCTCATTGAGCGTCTCGCCCGCTGGCGAGAAGGGGAGCTCAGCCCGGCGGCGGTTCGCTATACCCGGCAGGTCACCCAGCTCTGGTGCGGTTTTTTTGTCGTTAACGGGGCCGTGGCCCTGTGGACCTGCCTGCACGGCAATCTGCATATCTGGACGCTGTGGAACGGCATGCTCAGCTATCTTCTGATGGGCGCACTGTTCGCCGTAGAGTGGCTGGTACGCCAGCGGGTGAAGCGCCGCCATGGTTAATATTCTGCCGCTGGGCCAGTGGCTGAGCGCTTCGCGCAGGGCCGGACATCTGGTTGCCTTCGATGGTGATAAGTGCTGGACGCAGGCGATGCTGCAGCGCGATGTCCAACGCCTGTATGGCGAACTGCGCCACCGGCCCGGCGAACGCTGGGCGCTCTGTTTTGATAACGGCTACCGTTTTCTTGTGGCGCTACTGGCTACGCTTCACGCGGGTAAAACGCCCGTTCTTCCTGGCCACTGCCGCGAAGCGCAGCTGCGGGAACAGCACGCGTTTTTTAGCGGCGTGATTGCCGACCAGCCTTTCATGCTTGATTGCCCGGTCATCGTGCCTGACGGCCTTGCCCCCGATTTAGATATTGCTTTACCGCCCGTACCCGACGGCGCGGGTGTCGTGCTGTTTACCTCAGGCTCGACCGGGCAGCCCACGCAAGTCTTCAAAACCGTGCAGGCGCTGGATGAGGAAAGCGCCTGGCTCGCGGCGCTGTGGGGCGAGGAGCTGACCGGCTGCCGGGTTGTCGCGTCGGTCAGCCATCAGCATATGTACGGCCTGACGTTCCGCATTATGCTGCCGATGGCGCTGGGCCTGCCGTGCGACACCGCAATGATCCATTTCCCCGAGCAGCTCGCCGCCCGCAGGGGCTCTCCTTTACTGTTTATCAGCAGCCCCGCGTTTCTGAAGCGCCTGGATCCCGGGCTTACGGCTCCCCCCTGTCGGATGACGATTTCGGCAGCCGGTAAGCTGGATGACGACATCGCCCGGCGGGCAGGGGAGTGGCTGGGTGCGCCGGTTTGCGAAATCTACGGCACGACCGAAACGGGCGTGCTGGCGTGGCGAAAGCATCTGAAGGCCGGGCAGCCCTGGCAGCCGTTTCCGAAAGTTAAGTTTGCCGCTGACGAACAGGGATGGTCGGTGCGTTCCCCATTGGTTGGGGGAGGGGTGTGTACTCTTGATGACAACCTGGCTTTCAATGCGCAGGGCGAATTTACGCTGCTGGGCCGCCGCGACCGCATCGTTAAAATTGAAGAGAAGCGGGTGTCGCTCAGCGAAATTGAGCGCCGCCTGCTGGCGCTGCCGATGATCAAAGACGTAGCGGTTGTCACCCTGACGCGCGGCGGCCGCACGGTGCCCGGCGCCGTCGTGGTATTGCACAAGCCTCACGAACCGCTGATAAAATTAAAAGCCCAGTGGCGCGACTCCCTGAGCCCTTGGCTCGAGCCGGTGGCCATCCCCCGCTACTGGCGCATCGTCGAAAGCATTCCGCTGAACAGCCAGAGCAAGCGGGCGTGGGCGCAACTACAGGAATTATTTGATGAGACCCCTTGAAGAGAGCCGCACGCAGCCGGAAGCGAACCAGCTGTGCCTGCTGCTGCGCGTTCCGGCTGGCCTGAGCTGGTTTCGCGGCCACTTTCCGGTGCAGCCGCTGCTGCCGGGCGTTGCCCAGCTTGACTGGGTCATGGCCTACGGCGCGGAGCTTGCGCCAGGGCTGCGGTTCAGCTCGATTGAGAACGTCAAGTTCCAGCGTCCGGTGCTGCCCGACAGCCTGCTGGAGCTGAACTTACGCTGGGATGCGGGCCGCAGCGCGCTGAGTTTTGAATATCGGCTGGTAAACGACGATGTGCGCCAGCCGGTCAGCAGCGGAAAAATCAAGCTATGTCCGTAACGCAGCCTGATTTTCGCCCCTGCGTGGTGATCCCCTGTTATAACCACGGGGCCGCAATGCCGGACGTGCTTGCGCGCCTGCAGCCTTTCGCGCTGCCGTGTTTTATCGTCGACGACGGCAGCGAGCCGCAGACGGCAAACCAGCTCGTGGCGCTGGCCGCCAGCCATCCCGACGTGACGCTGGTTCAACTGGCCGTTAACGGCGGCAAAGGGCAGGCTGTGATTTCCGGTTTGCAGGCGGCGCAGCGGGCAGGTTTCACCCACGCCGTCCAGCTGGACGCCGACGGGCAGCACCGTATCGAAGATATTCCCCGCTTTCTTGATGAGTCCCGTCTCCACCCTGACTCGCTGATTTCCGGGCAGCCGGAATACGACGACTCGGTGCCAAAGGCGCGCCTTTATGGCCGCTACGTCACCCACGTCTGGGTATGGATTGAAACGCTGTCGCTGTCGCTGAAGGACAGCATGTGCGGCTTCCGCGTTTATCCGCTGGCCTCTACGCTCGCCCTGATTGCGCAGCATCCGCCGGGCAGGCGTATGGATTTCGACACCGAAATTATGGTGCGCCTTTACTGGTCCGGCGTGGACAGCCGCTTCCTGCGCACCCGCGTTACCTATCCCGCTGACGGCCTGTCGCACTTTGACGCCCTGCATGACAACCTGCGCATCTCGTGGATGCATACGAAGCTGTTCTTCGGCATGCTGCCGCGCATTCCCGCTCTGCTGATGCGCCACCGCCGTAACGCGGATCACTGGGCGCAGGTGCCGGAGCGCAAAGGGCTGGCGGGCATGCGCCTGATGCTGCGCATCTACCAGATTCTGGGGCGGGGAGCCTTTACGCTGCTGCTGTACCCGGTGGTGGCGTGGATGTGGCTGACCGGTGGCGCTCAGCGTCAGGCATCGCAAAGCTGGCTGCAGCGTGTGCAGCAGCAGGCGAAGAGTAAAGGAATAGCGCTGCCCGGCGGGCTGAACAGCTTCCGTCACTTTTTACGTTTCGGCGACGCGATGCTCAATAAAATTGCCGCCTGGCGAGGGGATATTAAATGGGGAAGGGATATCAGCTTCGCCCCCGGCAGCCGCGAAGTGTTGCAGCCCCAGCCGGGCAGCGGAAAGCTTATCCTTGCCGCGCATCTTGGGGACATTGAGGCCAGCCGCGCGCTGGCCCAGGTTGACGAAGGGCTGGTGATTAACGCGCTGGTCTTTACCGATCACGCCCGGCGCTTCCGGCAGATCGTTGAAGAGATTGCCCCGCAGGCCGCCGTCAATCTGCTGCCGGTCACCCATATTGGCCCGGAAACGGCCATGATGCTGCGCGAGAAGCTCGACGCCGGGGAGTGGGTTGCCATCGTCGGCGACAGAATTGCGGTTACCCCCCAGCGCGGCGGCGAAAGGCGCGTATGCTGGAGCCAGTTTATGGGCGCACCTGCGCCGTTCCCCCAGGGGCCGTTTATTCTGGCCGCCGCGTTGCGCTGCCCGGTGATCCTGATGATGGTCCTGCGTGAACAGGGAAAGCTCCGTATACATGCCGAGCCGTTTGCTGACCCGCTACTTTTACCGCGTTCTACGCGCCAGCAGGCACTTCAGCTGACCGTGGACCGCTACGCCGAACGGCTTGAGGCTTATGCTTTACGCTCGCCGCTCGACTGGTTTAACTTTTATGATTTCTGGCAGCTTCCGCCGGAAAAGGAGTCCGCATGCTGAGTGACCCGCGCTTTCACGTTGAGGTCAGCATTAAGGTGCCGTTTCACGACGTCGACGCCATGGAAGTCGTCTGGCACGGCAACTACTTCCGCTATTTTGAAATCGCCCGCGAGGCGCTGCTTGACCAGTTTGACTATGGCTATCGCGCCATGCGGGACTCCGGCTACGTGTGGCCGGTGGTCGATACCAGGGTAAAATACCGCGACGTGGTGACCTTTGGGCAGCAGATCCTCGTGCAGGCAAGCGTGCTCGAGTTCGAAAACCGCCTGAAGATCGGCTATCAGATCGTTGATGCCGCCAGCGGCAGGCGTACCACCTCGGGCTATACCATTCAGGTTGCCGTAGACGCCGCATCCGGCGAGATGTGCTTTGTCTCACCGGACGTGTTATTTGAACGCATGGGGATGAAGCCATGAAAAAACTCTTACTGTCCGCGCTGCTGCTGGTCAGCTACGCCGCCGGTGCCGTCACCCTCGACGATATTCAGCAGCGCTTTGCCGCCCAGCAGGTGGTGCGCGCCAAATTCCAGCAGGAGCGGCAGATAAGCGGCATGAGCCAGCCCCTGTACTCCAGCGGCGAGGTGCTGATCGCTAAAAATACCGGGCTGTGGTGGCAGCAGAAGCATCCTTTCCCGATGACGCTGATCCTCGACGACAGCCATATGGTGCAGGTGATGGGCACCCAGGCCCCGCAGGTGATCACCGCCGACAGCAACCCGCAGATGTTCCAGTTTAACCATCTGCTGCGCGCGCTGTTTCAGGCCGATCGTAAAGTGCTCGACGAGAACTTTACCCACGAATTTTCCGACCTCGGCAAGGGCGAGTGGCAGCTGGTGCTGACCCCGACCAGCACGCCGCTCGATAAGCTCTTCAGCACCATCACCCTGAAAGGGCAGAAGTACCTGAACGTCATTGAGCTTAACGATACCCAGGGAGACTTCACGGAAATCACCTTCAGCAACCAGCGCCCGGAACCGCGAACGCTAACCCATGAAGAGCAGCAGCGCTTTGCCTTCTGAGTGGCCGCGCCGCCTGGCGTGGGGCTGGCTGACCGTCGTCGCCCTGCTGATCGTTGCTCTGTGTCTGCTGCTGCCAAAAGCCCGGCTGGACAGCAGCGTGCTCTCTTTGCTGCCCGCTCAGAGCCTCGGCAAAGTACCCCCGGCTATCGAAGCGGGCTTCCTGCAGCGTCTCGACAGGCAGATGCTCTGGCTGGTCAGCCCTGGCACCAGTGCGGATCCCGCCGTGGCGAAAGCCTGGCAGGCCCGGCTTAAGCAGCAGCCTTTTTTAGAAAACGTTGAGGGGCCGATGGACGCGGCGGGCCAGCAGGCCTGGGGCAAATTTTATTTCGAGCACCGCAACGGGCTGGTGGACGCGCATACCCGCTCCCGCCTGCAAAAAGGAGGCGACGCCCAGGCCGACTGGGTGCTGGCGCAGCTCTACTCTGCCTTTTCCGGCGTCAGCGGCAAAGAGCTGGCAAACGATCCTTTAATGCTGGTGCGCGGTTCCCAGCTGGCGCTACAGCAGAGCGCCAGCCAGCTAAGGCTTATCGACGGCTGGCTGGTGGCGCGGGATAAACAGGGGCGCTACTGGTACATGCTGCACGGCGAGCTGAAAGGCTCTTCATTTGATATGCAGCGCGGGCGTGAGGCCGTAAGCCAGCTGCGGGCGCTGCAGCACAATCTGCAGCGGCAGTTTCCGGGAGCGGAAGTCATGTCCCGCGGCACGCTGTTTTACAGCGATTACGCCAGCCAGCAGGCAAAGCACGATGTCTCCACCCTGGGGCTTGCGACGGTTGCTGGCGTGCTGCTACTGATCCTTCTGGTTTTCCGTTCGCTTCGTCCTTTGTTGCTTTGCGTGACCTCCGTCGCGGTCGGCGCGCTTGCGGGTACGGCCATCACGCTGCTTTGTTTCGGCCAGCTGCATCTGATGACGCTGGTGATGAGCCTGGGAATTGTTGGCGTATCGGCTGACTACACGCTCTATTATCTGACGGAGAGGATGGTGCACGGGGCGGAAAGTTCGCCGTCTGAGAGCATGCGCAAAGTGCTTCCCGCGCTGCTGCTGGCGCTGGGTACGACGGTGCTGGCCTATCTCATCATGATGTTCGCGCCTTTCCCGGGTATCCGGCAGCTCGCCGTATTCGCCGCCAGCGGGCTAACCGCTTCCTGCCTCACGGTTGTCTGCTGGTATCCCTTCGCGGTGCGCGGCCTGCCGGTGCGTCCGGTTCCCTGCCGTCGCTGGATGCAGGCCTGGCTTGCGGCCTGGCAAACGAAGAAAGCCGTGCGGGTGGGGATCCCCTGCGTTTTACTGGCTATCAGCCTTGCGGGCATCTCGCTGCTGCGCATTAACGACGATATTTCCAGCCTGCAGGCCCTGCCGCAGGATCTGCTGCGTGAAGAGCAGGCGATGACCCTGCTGACCGGGCAGGGCATGGATCAGAAATGGTTTATGGTTTACGGCACCAGCGCGGAAGAGACCTTACGGCGCCTGGAAAAGCTGGCGCCGGAGCTGGCGAAGCTGCGTGAACGCAAGCTTATCGACGGTTACCGCCTGCTCCCGCTGGCCTCCCTTGAGCGCCAGCAGGCAGATTTACGCCTGCTGCGCGAAGCCGCCCCGGTGCTGCAAAAGCGCCTGGCGGAGACGGGCATGAACGTGAGCGCGCCGAATTTGCAGCAGATGCCGGTCACGCCGGATCTCTGGCAGAAAAGCGTCATCAGCAGCGGCTGGCGCTTATTGTGGCTGTCGCTGCCCGACGGGCGGAGCGGGGCGCTGGTGCCGGTAAATGGCGTGCATGACGGCGCGGCGCTGAACAGCCTTGCCGCTAAGCTGCCGGGCGTCAGCTGGGTGGATCGCAAATCCTCCTTCAACGAGCTGTTTGGCTTTTATCGCGCTCTGCTGGCCGGTTTGCTGGCCGCGGCCGTGGCGGCGATTGCCGTCAGCTATGTGCTGCGCCTCGGGGTTAAAAGAGGGTTGCTCAACGTGGTGCCTTCGCTGCTTTCCCTTGGCGGCGGGCTTGCGGCACTGGCGTTTAGCGGTCACGATCTGAACTTATTCTCGCTGCTGGCCCTTGTGCTTGTTCTGGGGATCGGCATTAACTACACGCTGTTCTTCAGCAATCCGCGCGGTACGCCGTTGACCTCCATGCTGGCGGTGAGCGTTGCCTTGCTGACCACGCTGCTGACGCTCGGCATGCTGGTCTTTAGCCAGACCCAGGCTATTGCCAGCTTCGGCATCGTGCTGAGCTGCGGGATCTTCTGCGCATTTTTAACCGCGCCGCTGGCAATGCCGGTCAGGGATTAAGGAAAATCATGAACACCATAAAACAGAAATTTTTTGCACTCGCAGGGTGGAAAAGCGGTAGCGTCTTCCACCATTTTTCCGCTTTCGTTCTGGTTCTGAGCGTATCGCTGCTTAGCGCCTGTAACACGCCAAAGCAGGATCCGACGCGCCCGCAGGCCTGGCTTAAGCCGGGGACGCTGGTAACGCTGCCCGCGCCGGGCATTACGCCCGCTATTAATCAGCAGCAGCTGCTGACCGCCAGTCTGAAAGGCAAAACCCAGTCGCTGATGGTGCTGCTCAACGCCGATGACCAGAAGGTTATGCTGGCGGGCCTGTCGCCGCTGGGCATCCGCCTGTTCCGCCTGACCTATGACAAAAGCGGCGTGAAAACCGAGCAGTCGATAACGCTGCCGGAAATGCCACCGGCAAGCCAGGTGCTGGCCGATATTATGCTGAGCCACTGGCCGGTCAGCGCCTGGCAGCCCCAGCTGCCGAAGGGCTGGACGCTGAAAGATATCGGCGCAACGCGCGAACTGCGTGATGACACCAACGCGCTTATCGAGACCATTAGCTACGTCACCCGGGACGGCAGGCGCCTGCCCGTCAGCATTCAGCACCATCGCTTTGGCTACCTCATCGCGATCCAGAACCTGGACGGCCAGCCATGATTTTCGTGACCGGGGTGGGCATGGTTAACGCCATGGGGAATACGCTCGATGAGATAGCCGACAGCCTGGCTGCCGGACGCTCCCCCGGCATGGTGCCGGACACCGACGGCTGGCTGCAGCAGGGCGACTGTTGGGTTGGGCGGGTGACGGGAGAGCTTCCCCCGATGCCCGACACGCTGCCCCAGCACAACAGCCGAAACAACCGTCTGCTGCTGGCGGCGCTGGCGCAGATCGGGCCGCAGATAAATGAGCTGATTGCGCGCTATGGCCGGGACAGGGTTGCCGTGGTGCTGGGAACCAGTACCTCGGGGCTTGATGAGGCAGACCGCAAAGTGAGCGGCACGCACGATACGTACCATTACGGACAGCAGGAGCTGGGCGACCCGTCGCGCTTCGTCAGTGAATATCTTGACCTCGACGGTCCGGCCCTGACGGTTTCGACCGCCTGCTCCTCCAGCGCCCGGGCGGTCATTACCGGCAAACGCCTGATTGAGTCCGGCATGGTGGACGCGGCAATTGTGGGCGGGGCAGATACGCTAAGCCGCATGCCAATAAACGGTTTTAGCAGCCTGGAATCCCTGAGCGAGCGGCGCTGTCGGCCTTTTAGCGCCGAACGTAACGGTATTACCATCGGTGAGGCGGCCGCTTTGCTGCTGCTCAGCCGTGAATCCGGCCCGGTTCAGCTGCTCGGCGTGGGGGAATCTTCCGACGCCTGGCATATGTCCGCGCCGCACCCGGAAGGGGCGGGAGCCATTCGCTCCGTTGAAATGGCGATGAAAGAGGCTGGCTTAACCGCGAAAGATATCGGCTATATCAATATGCACGGCACGGCCACGCGCTTAAATGACGAGATTGAAGCGAAGGTGGTCAATACGCTGTTTGGCGACGGCGTGCCGGGCAGCTCAACGAAGCATCTGACCGGGCATACTCTCGGCGCTGCGGGAGCCTGCGAGGCGGCGCTTTGTTATCTGATGTTAACCCGCCGTTTACCCTTGCCGGCGCAGGATTTCAGCGATAGTACTCAGGACGCAGAGCTGGCACCGTGCGGGTTACTGACTTCACCTCGGGCGGAGTATAAGCCGGTCATGCTCTCTAACTCTTTCGCCTTTGGCGGCAACAACGCCACCCTGATTTTTGGAGCGACGCATGACTGACTATTCCCCCCCGCAGCGCTATCTGCCCCATGAAGCGCCGATGTGCCTGCTGGAAAAGGTCGTGGAGGTCACGGAATCAGGTGCCCATTGTCAGGTAAAAGTCAGCTCAGCGGGCGTGCTGGCTCCTTTTCTTAGCGATGATGGCTCGCTGCCGGGCTGGTTTGCCATCGAAATCATCGCGCAGACGGTGGGGGTATGGTCCGGCTGGCATACGGTGAGCGCCGGTGAAGAGTCGGTTGGCGTGGGGATGCTCCTCGGCGGGCGCGGGCTGCGCTGTCCTGACGGAAAATTTGCGGCCGGTACGCTACTGGATTGTAAGGTCACGCTGTTAATGCGTGACGATAAAATTGGCAGTTTTGAAGGCGAAATCCTCGCGGATAACCGCGTTGTGGCAAGCGGGCGGGTGAATACGTATCAACCAGATAAGAACGAATTAGAACAATTATTTTAATGGGATAGCAGGTATGACACGAACAGTACTGGTGACCGGAGCCAGCAAAGGCATCGGCAGGGCAATAGCCCTTGGGCTGGCGGAAGACGGGTTTTCCGTGGTGGTGCATTACCACCGCGATATTCATGGCGCACAGCAAACGCTAAATCTTATTGAACAGCAGGGCGGCACGGGCCGTCTGATGCAGTTCGACAGTGCGGACCGGGCGCAGTGCCGCGCAGTCCTGCAGACAGATATCGAAGCTCACGGCGCCTACTGGGGCGTGGTTAACAACGCGGGTATTGCGCGCGATGGCGCGTTTCCCGCGCTGAGCGACGAAGACTGGGACGGGGTTATCCATACCAATCTCGACAGCTTCTATAACGTTATTCAGCCCTGCATGATGCCAATGATTGGCCTGCGCGACGGCGGACGCATTATTACCCTGTCGTCGGTATCGGGCCTGATGGGCAACCGTGGTCAGGTGAACTACAGCGCGGCCAAGGCGGGCATTATCGGCGCCACGAAAGCGCTGGCGGTTGAGCTGGGAAAACGCAAAATTACCGTGAACTGCATCGCGCCGGGGCTGATTGATACCGGCATGATCGAAATGGAAGAGGCCGCGCTCAAAGAGGCGATGCGCACTGTTCCCCTGCGGCGCATGGGCCAGCCGGAAGAAGTGGCCGGGCTTGCCCGCTACCTGATGTCGCCGGTGGCAGGCTATGTCACCCGCCAGGTCATCTCCATCAACGGAGGCATGCTGTGATCCGCCGCGTGGTGGTAACGGGAATGGGGGGCGTGACCGCCTTTGGAGAAGACTGGCAGTCGGTCTCCGCCGGGCTGCGCTCCGGTCAGAATGCGGTCAGGCACATGCCGGAATGGCAGATTTACGAAGGGCTGAATACCCTGCTCGGCGCGCCGGTGGATAAATTTGTCCTTCCCGGGCATTACACCCGCAAACGCATCCGCGCCATGGGGCGTGTTTCGCTGATGGCTACGCGGGCAACGGAGCTGGCGCTGGAGCAGGCTGGTTTGCTTGACGATCCGGTGCTCACCAGCGGGGAGACAGGCATTGCCTACGGCTCGTCTACGGGCAGCACCGGGCCGGTGAGTGAGTTCGCCACCATGCTGACAGAAAAGCATACGCGCAATATCACCGGAACAACCTACGTGCAGATGATGCCGCACACGGCGGCGGTGAACGCCGGTTTATTCTTCGGCCTGCGTGGCCGGGTGATCCCGACTTCCAGCGCCTGTACATCAGGCAGCCAGGCCATCGGCTACGCCTGGGAGGCGATTCGCCATGGCTACCAGACCGTGATGGTTGCAGGCGGCGCGGAAGAGCTTTGCCCGTCGGAAGCCGCCGTGTTCGACACGCTGTTTGCCACCAGCCAGCGCAACGAGCAGCCGAAAAGCACGCCGGCTCCCTTTGACCAGACGCGTGACGGCCTGGTGATTGGCGAAGGAGCGGGCACGCTGATCCTGGAAGATCTTGAGCACGCCCGGGCACGAGGGGCGAAGATCTACGCCGAGATTATCGGCTTCCACACCAACTGCGATGCGGCGCATATCACCCAGCCGCAGAAAGAGACCATGCAGATTTGTATCGAACGCGGCCTCGGCTCCGCCGGGCTTGCCGCCAGCGACATCGGCTACATCAGCGCGCACGGCACGGCGACGGACCGGGGTGATATAGCCGAAACTCAGGCGACCGCCGCCGTGTTCGGCGACAAAACGCCGATCTCCTCGCTGAAGAGCTATTTTGGCCATACGCTCGGGGCATGCGGTTCGCTGGAAGCGTGGATGAGCATTGAAATGATGCGGGAGGGATGGTTTGCGGAGACCCTGAACCTGCGTAACCGGGACGAAGCGTGCGGCGAGCTGGATTACATCATGGGCAGCGCCCGGTGCCTGGATACCGAATTCATCCAGAGCAATAACTTTGCTTTCGGGGGGATTAACACTTCGCTGGTGCTGCGCCGTTGGCCGTAAAACCCTATCGCCTGGCCTTTGCGGACGTCAGCCGCCTGGCGGACGACGCGCTGGCCGGGCGCTGGCTTTCCCCCGAGCTGTTCGCCACGGCACCGCACGGCAGCCGCCGCCAGGTATGGCTGGCCGGGCGTATTCTGCTGTCTATACTGCTGGATAAAGGGCCGCTGCCTCTGCTGGCTATTGGCCCTAACGGCAAACCCTCCCATCCGCAGCTTCCCCACTTTAATATCAGCAACAGCGCAACGGGCGTGGCGGTGCTGCTGGGCGAGAGGGAAGTGGGCTGTGATATGGAGCTGCTGCGGCCGCGCCCTCGTTTTATGGCGGTGGCGCGACACAGTTTTTCAGCCGGGCTGGTGGAGTGGCTCGAGGCGCTGCCGGTGGAGGAGCAGCTGCATGCTTTCTGGCGCTTATGGACAGCACATGAGGCGGTACTGAAGCAGCAGGGGGGGACGGTATGGCAGATATCTTCGCTGGATTTGCCGCTGGACACGCTCTGCCCGGCGGGCCGCTGGCTGACGCATCTGGCGGTCAACGGTGCGCTGATTGCCTGCTGCGGGCGTGAACCTTTTCCTGCCGAATTCACGCCCGAGCTGGTTTTGCTTTAGCTCTGCTGCTGGCCCGCTCCCGCGAGCGCCGTCAGGTTACGCATATCATTCCCGGTAGGCGACTGATAAACCCGCAGGCCAAATTCGCCCATCACCGCATAAATATGATCAAAAATATCTGCCTGAATCGCTTCATATTCCAGCCACGCGGTGGTGTTGGTAAAGGCGTATATTTCCAGCGGCATGCCCTCCGCGCCCGGAGCCAGCTGGCGGACCATCAGCGTCATGTCCTTACGAATTTTTGTATGGTGCTGTAAATATTCCGCCAGATAGGCGCGGAAGGTGCCGATATTGGTCATGCCGCGGCAGTTAAGCGCGTTACCTTCATCCTCGTTATATTGCTGATTATAGCTGCTAATTTCTTTATTACGCGCTTCAATATAAGGCTTTAACACCCGGGATTTATACAGGCGTTCAACTTCTTCAGGGGTAAGAAAATGAATGCTGGTGGCGTCAATATTAATGCTGCGCTTAATACGGCGGCCGCCGGATTTTGACATGCCGCTCCAGTTTTTAAACGCATCAGAAACAAGGGCGTAGGTCGGGATAGTGGTGATGGTATTATCCCAGTTCTGCACTTTTACCGTGGTCAGGCCAATATCAATCACCGAGCCGTCCGCGCCAAACTTCGGCATTTCCAGCCAGTCACCGAGCATCAGCATATTGTTGGCGGAAAGCTGAATGCCCGCCACCAGGCCGAGAATCGGATCTTTAAAGACCAGCATCAGCACGGCGGCCATGGCGCCCAGGCCGCTAATCAGTATCGCCGGGGACTGATCGAGCATCACGGAAATCATCAGGATGCCAATAATAATGGCGGCGACCAGCTTAATGCCCTGAACGATGCCCTTCAGCGGCAGCTGCGAGGCAATGGCGAATTTGTGGGAGATTTTTAAGGCAATATCCAGCAGCGAGAAAAGCGACAGCAGCGCGAAAAGCATGATCCACAGCTGCGCGCAGGAGGAGATAAGTTCGCTGGCCTGGCCATTTTTATGCAGCCAGATCACGGCCTGGAAATTGACGATGATCCCCTGCAGCGTAAAGGCGACGCGGTTGAATAATTTATTTTGGGTAATAATCTGCAGCCAGAGCTTCGAGCTGGCGTTGGCGTGCTTTTCAAAAATACGCAGGACAATGCGGTGCAGAATAAAATGTACGACAACGGCGGTCAGTACAATCACGCTCAGCATAACGGCTAAATAAGTATATTTATTTAATTCCATGCCGTAATTTTTCAGAAGCAGTAAAAAGTCCTGCATATCATCTCCAAAGCAAAGGGCGCTATGATGCCTATCTGAGCAGCATATTTCAATCACACAAGGGAGATTTGTCTTAATTATTACCGGCAATTAAGACGTTTCTTGCGTGAGTAATGGGCGCGGAAAATAACTTATATTAAGAAATAATATTACAAATTATATTCCCGCATTTACCTTCAGCGGCGTTTGTTTACGGCCTGCCGCTGGCAGGGCGGAAATGTCCTCAGATGCGGATGATATATCCTGAAACGCCGTGTCATTTCTGCTTGCAATTCTTAGCTGACAAACGATAATCATGCGCAAAATAAGAAGCATTCTCATTATTATTTGTCAGGGAAAATCTCATGCAACGACCGACTCATGCTCAGCCAGGGCTGCGACCGCGCCTTCTCGCTGCGCTTATCAGCGCCAGCCTCACGCCTGCCGTGGCTGCCCCGAACCTGGCGGACACCACCGCGAAAGAAGATACCATCACCGTGACCGCCACCCCGGAAACTCCTTTCCGCGCCGGGGGCGATGAGCTGGTGCCTGCCTATCTTGACGGCCAGGTTGCCAACGGTGGCCGCCTGGGCATGCTGGGCGAGCAGGAGGCGAAAAACGTCCCCTTTAATATCATTGGCTATACCTCAAAGATGATTGAGGACCAGCAGGCCACGACCCTGACGGACGTTATCCGTAACGATGCCACGGTCCAGGCGGTGCGAGGCTACGGCAACTTTGCCGAGTCCTACAGAATTCGTGGCTTCCAGCTGGACGGTGACGATATCGCCTTCGGCGGCCTGTACGGGGTACTGCCTCGCCAGGTGGTGACGACAAATATTGCGGAACGCGTCGAAGTGATTAAAGGATCGAACGCATTTCTTAACGGCGTGCCGCCGGGCGGCTCGGGTGTTGGCGGCTCCATCAACGTGGAGCCGAAGCGTGCGGATAGCATCCCGCTAACCCGTGTCAGCGTGGATTATGGATCTGACTCGCAAATTGGTACCTCGCTGGATGCCGGACGCCGCTTCGGCGACAGCGACCAGTTTGGCGCGCGCGTAAACGTGCTGCACAGGGAAGGTGAAACCGCCGTTGATAACGAGAAGGATCGCACCACGCTTGCCAGCATTGGGCTGGACTATAAAGGCGATCGCCTGCGCGGCTCCCTCGATGCGGGCTGGCAGAAATCCACCATGCATAACGGCAGGATTGGCGTCGGGGTAGGGGACATCACGGAAATGCCGGAAGTCCCCGATAACAGCGACAACTACAGCCAGCAGTGGGTCTATTCAGATATGACGACCCATTTTGCCGCCCTGCGTGGGGAATATGACGTTGCGAATAACTGGACGTTTTATGGCGGCATCGGCGGCAACAATACCGACGAGCGCGGCGAGTACAGCCTGCCGAAGCTGCTGGACAGCGAGGGCAACGCTAGCGTCAGCCGTCTGGGAACGCGCTACGTTGCCGACAGCTTCTCCGGCATGACCGGCATTCGCGGCAGGTTCGACACGGGCGTAATTGGGCACAGCGTGAATCTGGGCTACTCCGGCGTCTATCGTAAAACCCGCTCGGCCTACACGCTGTCCGACGCGAGCAGCACCATCAATATTTATGATCCCACGACGATTAACTACCCGCCGACGCTTTACCGCGGCGGTAATATGGATGACCCGAACGACCGCAGCCGCACCAGAACCTCAGGCGTTTCCGTATCCGATACGCTTTCGGCGCTTGATGAACGAGTCCTGTTGACCGTTGGCGCCCGTCGCCAGGATGTCACCGTGCGCAACTACGATTATAACGGCGTGGAAACCCCAGCCACCCGCTTTGATGCCTTTAAAGTTACGCCCGTCTATGGCCTGGTGGTGAAGCCATGGGAGCAGGTTTCTTTCTACGCCAACCATATCGAAGCGCTGCAACCGGGGCCAACCGCCAGCAGCAAAGCCTCTAACGGGGGCCAGGTGGTCGGTATCGTGCAGTCGAAACAGAACGAAGTCGGCATGAAGGTGGACTTTGGTCGCGTTGGCGGCACGCTGGCGCTGTTTGAAATCAAGAAGCCTGTCGGCATGGTCGATGATAAAAACGTCTACGGCCTGTACGGCGAGCAGCAAAGCCGCGGCATGGAGCTGAACGTCTTCGGCGAACCGGTTTACGGCGTGCGTCTGCTGGGCAGCGCGCTGTGGCTCGATCCTGAACTGAGCAAAACCG
Source organism: Dryocola clanedunensis (assembly GCF_038405435.1). Classification (GTDB taxonomy): domain Bacteria; phylum Pseudomonadota; class Gammaproteobacteria; order Enterobacterales; family Enterobacteriaceae; genus Dryocola; species Dryocola clanedunensis_A. The sequence goes on from NZ_JBBYHZ010000003.1 coordinate 524,991, forward strand.
CCGGTGGGGTGAACGACGGAAACGACGCCGTGGGCGTGCCACGCTATGCCGTCACTCTGGGCGGAGAGTGGGATCTGCCGTGGATCCAGAATCTGACCGCTACCGGCACCGTAACCCGTACCGGCTCGCAGTACGCTAACGCCAGCAACACCATCAGGCTGGACGGCTGGACGCGCCTTGACCTGGGCGCACGCTACAGCATGAAGGTGAACGAGCAGACGCTGACCTGGCGTGCGGCCGTGGAAAACGTCACCAATGAGAAGTACTGGGCGTCGGTAGACGATTCCGGCACCTATCTCACCCAGGGCGACCCGCGCATGCTGAAACTTTCCATGTCCGTGGACTTCTGATGTAACGCTTTTCTTCAGCTTTGCGGCACGCCCCGACAAAAAGAGGCGTGCCCATCGCCCCCGCCGTTTTCTGTCGTTAAAGTGCCCGTCCGCGTTCATGTCGAACTTGTTTTTATTCTTAATAAGCTGTTTAACATTCCTGCTGAGCATTTGATCGGCAGTTAACGGCTTTTTCCGTCGCTGACGCTGGCCTGCGGGTTGAACCACAGGCGCAGCGTCATCCGGTCGCTACGCCTTCATCGCCCAGATATGGTAGACGCCGTCGATAAGCTCGGCGCCCTCCAGCTCCTTCTCAAAGCCCGGGAACTTCTCGCCCCATTCCGCGATGCTGCGGATGTACTGCAGCCACGGCTCGTCTGCGGCACCAAAGCTTTCGCCCGGCATGACGATCGGGATCCCCGGCGGGTAAGGGATCACGCCGACTGCCGACACGCGATGGGCAAGCTGGGTGATAGGCAGATGCTCCGCTTTACCGGCCATATGGTGCTGGAACGCGATGCGGGGGCGGGTGACCGGCAGCGGGATATTGCCAAACGCCTCGGCCTGTAGTTTATCCATCTGGCTGGTTTTCATGTAGTTGAACATCTCATCGCAGAGATCTTTCAGCCCCATGCCCGCATAGCGCTGTGCATCGGCGGCGATCAAATCGGGCAGACAGCGCTTGAGCAGGGTGTTGTTGTCATAATCATCCTTGAACTCCAGCAGCACGTTGATCAGCGTGCCCCATTTCCCCTTCGTTACGCCGATGGAGAACAGGCACAGCACCATAAAGTCCGTGGTGCGTGACGGGACAATGCCGCGCTCGCCGAGATAGGCCGTGACCATCGCCGCCGGAATGCCGCTCTCCAGCAGGTTGCCGTCGTCGCCCATGCCCGGCGCCAGAATGCCCGCTTTGATTGGGTCGAGCAGGCACCATTCATCTTCCAGCTGCTCAAAGCCGTGCCACTTTTCGCCGGGTTTCAGCGTCCAGCAGCCGGGGTCGGTGGTCAGCTGTTCGCGCGAGGCTTTGGCAAACGGGACTTCCTGGCCCGAGCTGTCGGTAACGGTTGGCGCATTCCACGGCGAGAAGAACCATTCGCCTTTCTTAGCGAATGCGGCGTGAACCTTCGCCAGCGCCAGGCGGAAATCCACCGCCTCGTTAATCACTTCCTGGGTCAGCGCCTCTCCCTGGCCGCCGTCCATCATTGCCGCGCCTATCTCATTGGCGGCGATAATGGCGTAGAGCGGGGAGGTGGTGGCCTGCAGCATATAGGACTCATTGAAGCGCGAGTGCTCCACCGGCTTCCTGCCGTTGCGAATGTGGATATAAGACGCCTGGGAAAGCGAGGCGAGAAGCTTGTGCGTTGAATGGGTGGCGAAGACGGTGGGGCCACTTGCGTCGAAGTCTTTCGGGTCGCCGCGCATGGCGAAGCGGCCTTTGTACATTGGATTGAAGCGCGCGTAGGCGTACCAGGCTTCATCGAAATGAATCTGATCCACGCTCTGCGCCAGCAGATCCTGCGCGGCTTCGGCGTGGTAGCACATGCCGTCATAGGTACAGTTGGTGACCACGGCATAAACCGGCTTATCGCTGACGACCTCGTGCTTCAGCGGGTTGGCGTCGATAGCCTTGCGGATGCTGTCCGGTTCGAACTGACGCTTAGGGATAGGGCCGATTATTCCGAAGCGGTTGCGGGTCGGGATAAAGTAAACCGGCAGCGCGCCGGTCATCACCAGCCCCTGCTCGATGGATTTATGGCAGTTGCGGTCACAAAGGGCGATCTCCTGCTCGCCGACCACGGCCTGCATAATCGCCCTGTTGGAGCCGGATGTGCCGTTCAGAACGGAGTAGCTCATGTGCGAGCCAAAGACCTCGGCGGCATAGATCTCCGACTCTTTTATCGGGCCGCTGTGATCCAGCAGGGAGCCCATAGCCGCACGTTCAATCCCCGTGTCCGTACGGAACAGATTTTCCCCGAAGAAATCCAGGAACTCCCGGCCCACCGCCGACTTGGTGAACGCCACGCCCCCCTGGTGACCCGGCGCTGCCCACGAGTACTCCGGATTCTCCATCGTGTAATTAAACAGCGCGCGGGTAAACGGTGGCAGAAGCTGCTCGTAGTAGCGCTGGATGAGCGAGCGGGCGCGGGCGGCAATAAACTCCGCCGTGTCTTCGTGCATCCAGACAAACTCGTTCACCAGCCGCATCGAGTCGAGCGTCAGCGTGTCGATACAGGAGTGCTCCGCCATCAGCAGCACCGGGACATTTTTGTTCCGGTGGCGGATGGTTTGCAGCAGTTTAAACGCCTGGCTGTGGGATTCATCGTCATCCCCGCCGGAGGTCCAGTCGACAAAAATGCAGCACAGCGAGGCGTCGGAGGTTACCGTCGCGATGCCGTCTTCGAAAGTGGCGGCGCTGATCACCGCGAAGTTATTCTCCTCAAGCGCCTCAATCAGTTCGGCAATTGCCCTGCCGTTAGCCGTGGTGGCGTCCTGAATGCTGCTGTCGACCACCAGAATTTTACGTTTTTGATGCGTGCCTAAATCAAGCATGGTGCCTCCTGTTAATCGTTAACCACGGGTTTATCCAGCGGGTAGGGGTTTTTGTGGCGACGGTTGTAGTTCACGGTATACATCGCGGTGATGAGCATGATGGCGACGAACGACCACATGACCTCAGTCGCGCCCGAACCGACCACGGCCCAGATGCAGTAGATAAACGCGATCAGCGTGATGAACAGGAACGGCAGGCGCTGGTTGCCAAGATGCCCCTGACCAACGAGCATTAACGCGGCGCAGGTATAGATGTAAGGCACTAAGGTAAAGATGACGGAAACGGACGATACAACCGCAAACTGCGAGGTGGCGTCCGGGGAGATGCTCGCCAGCTGGAACAGCGTCATCAGCACGCCGACGATGATTAAGCCATAGACCGGCGTCTGGTCTTTATTGACCTTCGCAAAGACTGGTGGAAATAGCCCGTCGTCCGCGGCGGCCTTCGCCGTTTGTCCCGCAAGCAGTGTCCAGCCCCCAGGCTACCTAAACACCCGGCGGCGGCGCAGAAGGAAACAATTGCCCCGGCCGTTGGCCCAAGCGCCATCCGCGCCGCATCCCCGAACGGCGAGGCGGAAACTTTCAGATCGGCGTTGGGGATCATCCCCATGATGGCCGTCGTCGACAGCACGTAGCAAACCGCCGCAATCAGCACCCCGCCAATCGTGGCAATCGGCACGTTGCGCTTGGGGTTTTTCACTACCGCTGCGGCAACCGAGGCGCTTTCCACCCCGATGAATGACCAGAGCGTGACGCTTAAGGTGCTTTGTATCGCGCCGAAAGTGCCTTTCCCGCTGACGTTCCAGGCCGCCATGTAAGTATCGCTCTGGAACCAGAACCAGCCGAGCACCGCCACGGCCACAATCGGGATCAGCGCCAGAATCGTCGCCACCGCCTGCACGCGGGTGATCATCTTCGGCCCGAGAATATTCAGACCGACAAACAGCCACAGGATCGCGATACAGGTAACGGTAAGCGGCCAGGGCTGGTTGAGGATGGGAAAGAAGTAGCTGAGGTAGCCGACGCCGATAACCACCATAGCAACGTTACCGATCCAGCATGCCAGCCAGTACAGCACGTTCGTTTGATAACCGAGGAACGGCCCGAACGCTCGCCTGGCGTAGGCGTAGGAGCCGCCTGGGCTGTCATCAAGGGACGACATTTTGGCGTACACCATAGAAAGAGACAGGGCGCCGATGATGGTCACCGCCCAGCCGAATATGGCAATTCCCCCCGTGGCGGCAAGGCTTGCCGGGAGTAAAAAGACCCCGGAACCCATGATATTCCCCGCCACCATTAGCATCACCGGGACCAGCCCGACTTTTTGCGCTTCACTAGCCATAGAACCTCTCCTGAAAAAAGTATCGTTTGAGATGCGTGTTGCGTTGCATTTCATCGCTCACTTTTGCAGCGAAAGCCGCCCGGACAGGGGCGCCTGCAGTCTTAAAGTCGATCAAGAGTTTCTGGAAATTTCTGGTCATCAAAGAGCATGCAGAGGTATTGCGAATCGGGAGTCGGGAAAACCCTCAGTAAGTGGTATACGTCAGCTGTTGGCTAAGTTTAGACTACTATCAAAGACTAACTGGAGGTTTGCCAATGAGTGAACGAATGTCGGTAGTTCAGGGCGATATTACGACCGCTGCCGTGGACGTCATTGTGAATGCGGCGAATGCTTCGCTGATGGGCGGAGGCGGCGTGGATGGCGCCATTCATAAAGCTGCCGGTCCCGCACTGCTGGAAGCGTGCAAACTCATCGTACGTCAACAGGGCGAGTGCGCGCCGGGACACGCGGTGATTACCGAGGCCGGGAATATTCCGGTAAAAGCGATTATTCATACCGTCGGCCCGGTCTGGCACGGCGGTGACCGCCATGAGCCCGAGATACTGGAGCAGGCGTACCGCAACTGCCTGGATCTGGCTGCGGCGAATGGCTACCGCACGATTGCGTTTCCGGCTATCAGTACCGGCGTCTACGGCTATCCGAAAGAGCAGGCCGCGCGCATTGCGGTGGACGTAGTTTATAAATATATCGGCATCAGGCCGCTGCCCGAAGAGGTGGTTTTTGTCTGTTTTGACACCGAAAATACCCGTATCTATCAGCAATACCTTGCCCAGCTCTGACGTGGAAAACCAACACGCAACCCGCCTGGGGCGGGCCATCACCCCTACGACCGCCGAGCACCCGGGTCTGAGCGGTATTCATACGCTAGGCGACAGCCTGGACGCCTTTGCGGCGCGCTATTTGCTGTGCGGCATGGCTGAAAAAACGCTGGATGTGCAGTACTACATCTGGGAAGACGATATGTCCGGCCGCCTGCTGTTCGGCGCGCTGCTGGCGGCAGCCGATCGCGGCGTAAAGGTCCGACTGCTGCTGGACGATAACAATACCAACGGCATGGATGACACGCTGCGGATGCTCAATGCCCATCCGGAAATCGAGATCCGTCTTTTTAATCCCTTCTCGTTTCGCCTGTTTCGCGCTATCGGCTATCTCACTGATTTCGCACGCTTAAACAGGCGCATGCACAACAAGAGTTTTACCGTAGACGGCGAAACGACAATCATCGGCGGGCGTAACGTCGGGGATGCCTATTTTGGCGCCGGGGAGCAGCCGCTGTTTTCGGATCTGGACGTGCTGGCGGTGGGGCCGGTGGTGACCGAGGTCTGTCACGATTTCGAGCGCTACTGGCACTGTCAGTCCGTCTCCACGCTGGAGAAGGTGCTCGACGTGGATCAGGAGGTGCTGCACGAGCGCGTGACGCTGCCGGAAGACTGGAAGGATGACCCTATCGCGAGGCGCTATCTTGACCGCCTGACCACCAGCCAGTTTGCTACCAACCTCGTTTCCCGCACGCTTAGCATGTACTGGGCGAAAACAAAGCTGCTGAGCGACGACCCGCGTAAAGGGCAGGGGAAGGCGCGTAACCATACCCTGTTGCCGCAGCGCCTGCTGTCGGTCATCGGCCAGCCGAAAGAGGAGATCGATATTATCTCCGCCTACTTCGTCCCAACCCGGGCGGGCGTCGCGCAGATACTTGGGCTGGTTCGCAAGGGGGTAAAGGTCGTTATCCTCACTAACTCGCTGGCCGCCAACGATGTGGCCCCGGTTCATGCTGGCTATGCCCGCTGGCGTAAAAAACTGCTGCGCCACGGCGTGCAGCTGTTCGAGCTCAAGCCTAAACACGATGGCCGCTATGTTCCCCACGACCGGGGGCTGACGGGGAATTCCGGCTCCAGCCTGCACGCCAAAACCTTCAGCGTCGATAAGCAGCAGGTGTTTATCGGCTCGTTTAACTTCGATCCGCGCTCCGCCATGCTGAATACCGAGATGGGGTTTGTCATCGAGAGCGCAAAGCTTGCCGAGGATATCCACGCCAAATTTACGAAGAGCCAGAAAGAGGCCGCCTGGGCGCTGCGCCTGGACCGCTGGGGGCGAGTGAACTGGGTGGAAAACAGCGAGGGCAAAGAGATTGTCTGGAAGAAAGAGCCGCACACCCGCTTCTGGCAGCGGGTGCTGGTTCGCCTGGTCTACCGGCTGCCGGTGGAGTGGCTGCTCTGACCTGACTCTTTGCACTTGAGCCAATGCATCAGGGGAAACCGCAGGATCTGGTTCCCGGAGGGACGCCAGACCCGGTGGTCGCCCCCGGTAACCCGATCGCAAACGTCAGGGCGTTATGCTTTAGCCGCTTTATTCTGCGGCTTGCCGGAGAACAGGAAGCGCAGCACGGGAATGCGCAGATGAATTTCATACAGCGCGATGGCAATGCCCACCACAAAGATTAGGCCGGTGAAGAAACCCAGCGCGTTGGAGCTGATATGCGGCGTGATATACGCGCCGAAGAACAGCGTCAGCGGATGGTGGACCAGATAAATAAACAGCGACGCATTCACGAAGTAGGTCACGCGCGGGGAGTGGAAGTTCAGCAGCTTGTGCCCCAGCGAGAAGACGACGTTGACCATCCACAGCCCCATCAGCATGGTAATCACGCTTTCCGTTTCATACATCCACGCGTCACCGCTGCCGTAGCGCTGATTCAGTAAATAAGCGGCAAAGGCCAGCGCTGCGCCAACGGCGCACCACGGTGAAGTCCTGGTGAAAAGGTTTTTCAGGCCCGGACGGGTAAAGGCCAGCGCGCCGAGCAGGAAGAAGGGCAGGTAAAAGAGCGTCTGCATCACCGCGAAATTGAACAGGCCATCGCTTAACAACGGCGCGTGAATAATAAAAATCGTCCGGCGAAGCGCGCCATACAGTACGCCGCAGGCCAGGAAGATGAGTGAGAGGGTTCCTAAAGACCAGGGGGCATCACGGGTTTCTTTATGACGGGTAATGTATCTGTTCATCTTTTTAAACACAAAAAGACAGACCGTGGTCAGGACGACCATCACCAGCAGGAACCATAAATGTGAGATCAGCTCCCACACCAGCGTATTGTACTTTTCATAAGCCGTGAGGTTGTGCCAGTCCGCGCCTTTACCACTGATATGCTGCAGCATCAGAAACTGAGGCAGCGTCAGCAGCGGAATGGCCGTCAGCATCGGGATGCCTACACGCTCGACGCGCACTTTCCACCAGCGCTTAAGGGGATAGCGCAGAAAAAGCATGTAGGAAAAATAGCCGGAAATGACAAAAAACACCTGCATACGAAACGCGTGAATAAAGTCATTAAACAGGGTCAGCCACCAGGAGGGCAGGGCGCTGTTCACGTGCCACTGGTGACTGGAGTAAATCAAAGAAATGTGAAAGGGAATGCCCAATAACATTAGCCAGGCCCGGATAGAATCCAGGAAAAACTCGCGTTGAACAGGTGCGTTACTCATAATACTCCAGACATTATCGGACTAATCGTCTTATCCTTAAGAACATTATCCATCAGGCTCCAGCACTAATAGGATACTTTCCGTGGCAACCCTACACTAACCGTGACATTCTGTCTGTAGAGTGGACTCTTAAAGCGTAAGCAGTTGTCTTTTTTTGCTTAAAGCCTGAGCCGGCGCGCTGAACGATGCGGGTATTTGGTTGTCGGAAAGCAGAAGTTTCCATTAAAATGGATTGGATTGATTTAAGCACACAAAGGGGGATGTGCTGGTTAATATGAAACATAAACCAAAAATGATGAAGATGTGTGCGCTGGGTGCTGCAGTGATGCTGTCCCTTTATACCACTACGGTTTGGGCCTTCACTATCGATGACGTCGCAAAACAGGCGAAAACCTTAGCGGGCAAAAGCTACGAGGCACCTAAAACTAATCTGCCTTCGCAATTTCGCGACATGAAATATGCGGACTATCAGCAGATCCAGTTCAACCACGACAAAGCCTACTGGAGCAAGTTAAAGACCCCATTTAAGCTCGAATTCTACCATCAGGGTATGTACTTCGACACGCCGGTGAGCATTAACGAAGTGACCGCCACCGCCGTTCATAAGATCAAGTACAATCCGGATTACTTTAATTTCGGTAACGTCAAACACGACAAAGATACCGTCAAAGACCTCGGCTTCGCCGGGTTCAAAGTGCTCTATCCGATCAACAGCAAAGATAAGAACGACGAAATTGTCAGCATGCTCGGGGCGAGTTACTTCCGTGTGATCGGCTCCGGTCAGGTCTATGGCCTGTCTGCCCGTGGTCTGGCTATTGATACGGCGCTGCCGTCCGGCGAAGAGTTCCCGCGCTTCCGCGAGTACTGGATTGAACGTCCTAAGCCTGGCGAAAAAACGCTGACCCTTTATGCGCTGCTGGATTCCCCTCGCGCCACCGGTGCGTACCGCTTTGTGATAACGCCAGGACGTGACACGGTAGTTAACGTGCAGTCTAAGGTCTACCTGCGCGATAAAGTGGGCAAGCTGGGCGTAGCGCCGCTGACCAGTATGTTCCTGTTCGGGCCAAACCAGCCGTCGCCGGCCACCAATTTCCGTCCGGAGCTGCATGACTCCAACGGTCTGTCGATTCATGCCGGTAACGGTGAATGGATCTGGCGTCCGCTGAACAATCCTAAGCACCTGGCGGTAAGCTCATTTGCGACCGAAAATCCGGTAGGCTTTGGCCTGCTGCAGCGTGGCCGTCAGTTCTCTCGCTTCGAGGATCTTGACGATCGCTACGACCAGCGTCCAAGCGCGTGGATCGCACCGCAGGGCGACTGGGGCAAAGGCCGCGTTGAGCTGGTAGAAATCCCGACCAACGACGAAACCAACGACAACATCGTTGCCTACTGGACGCCGGACCAGCTGCCTGATCCGGGCAAAGAGATGAACTTCAAGTACACCATTACCTTCAGCCGCGACGAAGACAAAATGCACGCGCCGGAAAGCGCCTACGTCTTGCAGACTCGTCGTTCAACGGGTGATGTGAAGCAGTCTAATCTTATCCGTCAGCCGGACGGCACCATCGCTTTCGTGGTGGATTACACCGGTGCGGAGATGAAAAAACTGCCGCAGGATACTCCGGTAACCGCGCAGACCAGCATCGGCGACAACGGTGAAATCGTTGACAGCAAGGTGCAGTACAACCCGGTCACCAAAGGCTGGCGCTTAACGATGCGCCTGAAAGTCAAAGACGACAAGAAGCCGACGGAAATGCGTGCGGCGCTGGTCAATGGCGATCAGACACTGAGTGAAACCTGGAGCTACCAGTTACCTGCTAATGAATAAGTCTACCGAAATTTCGCCTGACTATATTGAGGCACTCCCCCTGACCGCCGCCGAAAAGGCGGCGCTTCCTGCAAGCGATCTGCAAGCTGTGCATGAAGCCCTGGATGAGCAAAAGCAGCATTTCGACCGCGCGGACGACTCCCCTTTAGCGTCCGTTAAGGCCCGGCTTAAAGCAAGCTGGCCCGGCTCGCTGGGCGGCAGTCAGCTGATTCAGGATGAGGAAGGGCGTACTCAACTTCAGGCCATGCCGAAAGCAACCCGCTCCTCGATGTTTCCGGATCCGTGGCGCACCAACCCGATTGGGCGCTTCTGGGACCGTCTGCGAGGCCGCGAGGTTAACCCCCGTTACCTGTCTAAAGAAGAGGCGGAAGCCGAACAGAAGTGGCGTACCGTCGGGACTATCCGTCGTTACATCCTGCTGATCCTTACCCTCGCGCAGACGGTAGTCGCCACCTGGTACATGAAGACCATTCTGCCTTACCAGGGCTGGGCGCTGATCAACCCTTCCGACATGGTGGGGCAGGATCTGCTGGTCTCCTTCATGCAGCTGCTGCCTTACGTGCTGCAGACGGGGATTCTGATCCTCTTCGCCATCCTCTTCTGCTGGGTCTCCGCCGGTTTCTGGACCGCGCTGATGGGCTTCCTGCAGCTGCTGATGGGCAAGGACAAATACAGTATTTCCGCCTCAACCGTTGGGGATGAGCCAATCAATCCGGAGCACCGCACCGCGTTGATTATGCCTATCTGTAACGAAGACGTGGATCGCGTGTTTGCCGGCCTGCGGGCGACCTGGGAGTCGGTTAAGGCTACCGGCCAGGAGAAGCAATTCGACGTTTACATCCTGAGCGACAGCTACAACCCGGACATCTGCGTTGCCGAGCAAAAAGCCTGGATGGAACTGATCGCCGAAGTGCAGGGCGAAGGGCAGATCTTCTACCGTCGCCGCCGTCGTCGCGTGAAGCGTAAAAGCGGCAACATCGATGACTTCTGCCGTCGCTGGGGCAATCAGTACAGCTATATGGTGGTGCTGGACGCGGACTCCGTAATGAGCGGTGACTGTCTGACCAACCTTGTGCGCCTGATGGAAGCGAACCCGAACGCCGGGATCATCCAGTCTTCCCCGAAAGCGTCCGGTATGGACACGCTGTATGCGCGCTGCCAGCAGTTTGCGACACGCGTTTACGGGCCGCTGTTTACCGCCGGTCTGCACTTCTGGCAGCTTGGTGAATCTCACTACTGGGGTCACAACGCGATTATCCGCGTGAAGCCGTTTATTGAGCACTGTGCGCTTGCGCCGCTGCCGGGTGAAGGCTCCTTCGCGGGCTCCATCCTGTCCCACGACTTCGTGGAAGCAGCGCTGATGCGCCGTGCGGGCTGGGGCGTGTGGATTGCCTATGACCTGCCGGGCTCCTATGAGGAGCTGCCGCCGAACCTGCTGGATGAGCTGAAGCGTGACCGTCGCTGGTGCCACGGTAACCTGATGAACTTCCGCCTGTTCCTGGTGAAAGGCATGCACCCGGTTCACCGCGCGGTGTTCCTGACGGGCGTCATGTCCTATCTGTCCGCGCCGCTGTGGTTTATGTTCCTGGCCTTGTCGACCGCCCTGCAGGTGGTGCATGCGCTGACCGAGCCGCAGTACTTCCTGCAGCCGCGCCAGCTCTTCCCGGTATGGCCGCAGTGGCGTCCGGAGCTGGCGATAGCGCTGTTCGCGTCAACCATGGTGCTGCTGTTCCTGCCGAAGCTGCTGAGTATTATCCTCATCTGGTGTAAAGGCTCGAAGGAGTACGGCGGCTTCCTGCGCGTTACGCTCTCCCTGCTGCTGGAAGTGCTGTTCTCCGTGCTGCTGGCGCCTGTGCGCATGCTGTTCCACACCGTGTTTGTGGTCAGCGCGTTCCTGGGCTGGGAAGTGGTGTGGAACTCGCCGCAGCGTGATGATGACTCTACCCCCTGGGGCGAAGCCTTCATGCGCCATGGCTCGCAGCTGCTGCTGGGCCTGGTCTGGGCGGTTGGCATGGCGTGGCTGGATTTACGCTTCCTGTTCTGGCTGGCTCCAATCGTGTTCTCGCTGATCCTCTCGCCGTTCGTGTCGGTGATTTCCAGCCGGGCAACGGTGGGGCTGCGGACCAAGCGCTGGAAGCTGTTCCTGATCCCGGAAGAGTACTCGCCGCCGAAGGTGCTGGTGGATACCGACAATTACCTGAAGCTCAACCGCAGCCGTACGCTGGAAGATGGCTTTATGCACGCGGTGTTCAACCCGTCGTTTAATGCCCTCACCACGGCGATGGCAACGGCCCGTCACCGTGCGAGCCAGGTGCTGGAAATTGCCCGCGACCGTCACGTTGAGCAGGCGCTGAACGAAACGCCGGACAAGCTCAACCGCGACCGTCGTCTGGTGCTGCTGAGCGACCCGGTCACCCTGTCGCGCATGCACTACCGCGTGTGGTCGAACCCGGATCGCTATTCGTCCTGGGTAGACAGCTACAAAGCGGTCACGCTGAACCCGGCTGCTTTACCGGCTAAGTAAAAGCATTTACAGTAAATGGCTTTGGTGGACGGTGCGAAATACTGTCCATCCTACATAACGCGAAATGCCGACCAACTGGTCGGCATTTTTTTGCTGAAAGGAGACCTGCGTTGTTAAGAGCGATAGTTGTGATAGTGGCGGCCTGCGCGCTGAGCGGCTGCGGCAGCATCATCAGCCGTGCGGTGCCGGGGCAGGGACATGGCAATCAGTACTACCCCGGCGTGCAGTGGGACATGCGTGACGGCGCGTGGCGCTACGTCACGGTGCTTGATTTACCGTTCTCGCTGGTGTTTGACACGCTGCTGCTGCCAATTGACGCCAGCCACGGCCCCTACGAGTAACGATTACCGTTCATCCCATTCGTCCGCGGCGGCCTGCCCCTCTTCGGTATCCAGCGGCGGCTCGAGCTGGAACTCTCCTTCATCCCATTCGTGCAGCGTGTTCTCTTCCAGCCACTCCTGGCGCAGTTCGATCTCATCAAACTCGCCGTCAAACACGCTTTGCGCTGCTTCACCGCTCAGCATCGGTAAACACTCACCGTCTTCACTGTCGGTGGCGAAAAATTCCGCCTGCCACATGATATCGCCATCCTGCAGGATGTATTTCTGGACGTTGAGCTGCTGGACGTTGGCAGACTCCTCATCCACATCCGTATTGTCGGCGAGGAATAACTCTCGTGCGGCATCTATGGCTTCTTCAAGCGTTGCGTACATGCTCATGAAATATCTCCTTATGGCAGAGGTCGGGGAGCGGGTGCTCCATTACAATTTCATGTTAATTGTTGACGCTGTTCGCAAAGTTGCAAGTATGAGATTGCTCTGGGGCGTTATTCTCCGGGAATGCGTATCCGTGCCGCCGGGCGGCGCAGGCTGTACCAGGAATAAAACGCATTGAATAACACCACGCTTGCGGTGACCAGGAACACGGTTCGGAAGCCGTAGTTAGCAGAAACCGCCGCGCCGATGAGCGGGCCCGTGACGTTACCGATATCGCGGAAGGACTGGTTGTAGCTGAATATGCGTCCGGCAATCTGGTTGCTGGAGTTATAAACCAGCAGGGTCTGCACCGCAGGAAGCAGCGCACCGTCGGCAGCGCCCAGTAAGAAGCGCAGCAGCCCAAGCTGCCAGGGATTCTGCACCATCGACATAGGGATCAGCAGCAGAACGGAGATCACCAGCGCGCAAATAAGGATCTTTTCCGGCCCGATGCGATCGCCAAGCTTGCCCAGACGCGGCGCGCTGATCAGCGCGGCGACGCCGGGCACCGAGGCTATCATGCCGCTGATAAACGCCAGGTTGTTTACGTTGCCTGCCAGATCGCGCACGTAGAGCGTAAGAATCGGCGCAATCGAGCCGGTCGCGACCTGAATAATCATCGTGGTGACAAACAGGCTAAGGATCAGCTTAGGATTTTTGAGCGAGGTCAGCACCTGGCGGGCGTGCAGCATGTCTTTTTTGGTGACCGGGGTGAACTCCTCCCGGATATAGAGCAGCGTCAGGATAAAGCAGGCGAACAGCACCGCAGCGGTAATGAAGAAGACCGGCCGCAGCCCGTAGCTGTCCGCAAGCAGGCCGCCGATCAGCGGGCCAAGCAGCGCACCGCTCACGCCGCCGGTGGAAAGCGTGCCGAGCGCCCAGCCGCTTTTATGGCGCGGCACCTGGGTGGCTATCAGGGCGTTAGCATTGGGAACAAAGCCGCCCAGCAGCCCCAGCAGGGCGCGCAGGGCAAGAAACTGCCAGATATTCTGTGCAAAACCCATCAGCACCATCACCACCGCCATGCCCAGCGCCGAGCGCAGCAGCATGATCTTGCGGCCTTTACGGTCGGCAAGTCCGCCCCAGAAGGGAGAGGCGATGGCGGAAAACAGGAAGGTGATGCTGAACACCAGGCCCGACCACATATTCAGCGCGCTGTGTCCGGTGACGCCGAGCTGTTCGACGTACAGCGGCAGGAAGGGCATTACAAGGCTGAAGGCTGCGCCGGTGAGAAAGCATCCCAGCCAGGCGACGGTGAGATTACGCTTCCAGTTGATACTGCTGTCAGGGGGGGTCATACCGCTCCGGTAAATAGCTGGTAACAGGAAAATATTACCCTGCTAAGTATGCGCCCGATGAATGGAAAGTGGCAAACCGGAAAGCTTTTTTAGCTAAATGACGAGCAGGAAGAAGAGACTTCCGCAACCGCAGGAATACTGGAGGGCGCAAGCGCCATCCAACCTGCGTTGCGAAACAGGATCAATACCGGGAAGGCACGCCCTCCGGGCGGGTCTTAAAGCGGCGGTGCAGCCACATATACTGTTCCGGCGCCATCAGAATGCACTGCTCGACGATCTTGTTCATCCACAGCGCGGTGCCTTCCGGCGTTTCCAGAGGCGGGTCAAATTCGGCGGGCAGAATAATCAGCTCGTAGCCTTTACCGTCTGGCTTTCTGCGCGGCACCATCGGCACAATCGCCGCCCCCGACATTCTTGCCAGCGTATAGGTACCCGAAGTGGTAGCTGCCTGGTCTACACCAAAAAACGGCACGAAGACGCTGCCGCGCGGGCCGTAGTCATGATCCGGGGCGTACCAGATTATCTCGCCCTGCTTCAGCGCGCGGATCATGCCCTTCAGATCTTTACGGTCAATCATGCTCTTATTGGAGCGCATACGGCCCCACGTTTGTAGCCAGTCCAGCAGCGCGTTGTCATTCGGACGGTAAACGCCGATACCGGGCGTATTCATCCCAAACATGCGAGCGCCCAGCTCCAGCGTCAGGAAGTGGATGCCGATGAGCAGCACGCCGCGCTTTGCTTCCTGTACCTTGTGAATCTCTTCCACGCCCGATACGTCGCACCAGCGCTGAATGCGCCACAGGGGCCAGAACCAGGCAATCCCCGTTTCCATCAGTCCCAGACCAACGGACTCAAAGTTTTTAACCAGGATGGCTTCGCGTTCCGCTGGCGTTTTCTGCGGGAAGGCCAGCTCCAGGTTGCGTCGGGTGATCCTGACGCGGCGCTTCATAAACTTCATGGCTAACTGACCAAGGCCGCGGCCAAGACGATAGATAACCGGGTAGGGCAGCAGGGTCACAACATACAGTAGGCCAATGCCAAACCAGGTTCCCCAGTAGCGGGGATGGAGTAAGGCGCGCGAGAATTGCGGTAAGTTCGTCATGTAAAACCTATTGTGACGGCAAATGCCGGATCTTCGTGATAAGACTATTGTGGCATTTTTTGAGGTCCAGCCAAAATTAACGGCGGCGGAGTGGCTGAAATTTCGCCACAATGTTATTTTATATGCCTTCAGATGAGGGAAATGTAGCGCAAAACGTAGGGATGTAAATTAACGTTAATTGCTTTATGATGCGCACCTCTTTTTTTTTTTTACGATTGCAGAGCGAACACCATGCCAGTGTTACACAACCGCATATCGAATGAGGAACTGCGCGTGCGCATGCTTGCCGAAACCGAGCCGCGCACCACTATCTCATTCTACAAGTATTTCACCATTGATGAGCCGCAGGCCACCCGCGACGCGCTGTATAAAGCCTTCGTGGCGCTGGATGTTTTCGGCCGTGTCTACCTCGCCCGGGAAGGGATCAACGCACAGATTAGCGTGCCGCAGAGCCGCGTCGATGCGTTCCGTGAAACCCTGTATGGCTTCCATCCTGCGCTGGAAAACCTGCGTCTGAACGTTGCGCTGGACGATGACGGCAAGTCCTTCTGGGTGCTGCGCATGAAGGTGCGCGACCGCATTGTGGCGGACGGGATTGAAGATCCTGACTTTGATGCCAGCGACGTGGGTGACTACCTGAAAGCCGCGGAAGTGAATGCGATGCTGGATGACCCGGAAGCGGTATTCATCGATATGCGTAACCACTACGAATACGAAGTGGGCCACTTCCAGAACGCGATGGAAATTCCGGCGGATACTTTTCGCGAACAGCTGCCCAAAGCGGTTGATATGCTGCAGGATGATAAAGATAAAAAGATCGTCATGTACTGCACCGGCGGTATTCGCTGCGAGAAGGCGAGCGCCTGGATGCGCTATAACGGTTTTAAAAACGTCTATCACATTGAAGGCGGAATAATCGAATACGCCCGTCGTGCCCGCGAGCAGGGGATCCCGGTTCGGTTCGTGGGTAAAAACTTTGTCTTTGACGAACGCATGGGCGAACGCATTTCAGACGACGTTATCGCACACTGCCACCAGTGCGGCACCGCCTGCGACAGCCACACCAACTGTAAAAATGACGGTTGCCACCTGCTGTTTATCCAGTGTCCTGAATGTGCGGCGAAGTTTGAAGGGTGCTGTAGCGAGGTCTGTCGGGAAGAGCTGGCCCTGTCGCCGGAAGAGCAGCGCCGCCGCCGCGCGGGCCGTGAAAATGGTAATAAAATCTTCAACAAATCTCGGGGTGCGCTGAACACCACGCTGGGTATCCCGGACCCGGAATAAATCTAAGGCCTCCTGATGAAGGAGGCCTTCACACGTTTACTGACGAACGCCTTCCACAGAGATTATCAAATCTACCTCCTGCGAGGCCGGGCCGAGATCGGTCGTGATATTAAAATCCTTCAGCTTGATCTTCGTTTCCGCTTCGAAACCGGCACGCACGCCGCCCCACGGATCGTTACCCTGACCAATCAACTTCGCCTCCAGCGTCACCGGTTTTGTCACGCCGTTGAGCGTCAGGTTACCGGCAATATCCAGATCCTCGCCGTCCTTCTTCACCCCGGTAGACACGAATGTCGCCTGCGGGAATTTGCTCACGTTGAGGAACTCGGCGCTGCGCAGGTGTTTGTCACGCTCGGCGTGGTTGGTATCGACGCTGGTGGTGTTGATGGTGACGCTGACTTTATCCGCAGCCGGGTTCTTCTCGTCGAAGGTGAAGGTACCGTCAAAATCGCGGAACGTGCCGTACAGCCAGCTGTAGCCAAGGTGCTGAATACGGAAGTTAACGAAGGCGTGCTGCCCCTGTTTGTCAATTTTATAATCGGCGGCAACGGCCGAGCCGGTGGTGAACATCAGGGCGCCAGCGGCAATGCCCAGCAGGCTTTTTTTCATCATCATTCGCTCCATAATTAACGAGAAGGTTTCCCAAGCATCCGCCTGAGCGTAACGTCTTTATCAATAAAGTGATGCTTCAGGGCCGCGAGGCCGTGCAGCACGGAAAGCACCACGACTCCCCATGCCAGCCAGAGGTGCAGGGTACCGGCCAGATCCGCCTGGGCGCCGTAGTCGCTGAGGGTTGCGGGGATCTCAAACAGGCCGAATACGCTGACGGGCTTGCCGTCTGCGGTAGAAATCAGGTAGCCGCTCAGCAGGATGGCGAACAGCAGGACGTAAAGCAGAATATGGGCCGCTACGGCGCTGACGTGCGTCAGACGTGTGTAGCTGGCAAGCGCGGGCGGAGGAGGGGAAATAAAGCGCCACAAAACGCGAACGACCATTGCCAGCAGAACGACCATGCCGATGCTTTTGTGCAGTTCCGGTGCTTTGTGATACCAGCCGTCATAATAGCCGAGGGTGACCATCCACAGACCGAGGCCGAACATCCCGTATACGGTTAAAGCGATAAGCCAGTGGAGAAGGACTGATATATGCCCGTAGCTTTGAGAAGTGTTACGCCATTGCATATTAATGCGCCCGCTGTCCGTTCCGAATAAGGCAGAACATAAACTGACTGTTAACGTCGACGCAACATAAAAAGGGCCGGGAAGAAATAATAAAAATCTCAACCTAAAAATTTGAATGAAACCTGGCTATCAACATCATTTGATTAGAATGAAGAGGCGATTTATTGCCTGGAGTGCACTGTGTGAGCGGGATTTGTTATGCGAAGCGTGAAGTCGACTTCAGCTAAAAATTTGTCCAAAACTATATTTATATCAGCAGTATGTCAGGTTTCGTCAATATCACATGCAGTTATAAACTCAGTAGAAATAAATATAAGCGATGTCGAGCAGCGCCAGGCAGGACCATAAAATAAGGTACAGCATTAAGTGTTCGCGAACATTGTTAACAAGAAACAGAATAAAGCGACGCATCATTTGCAATCCAAAAACCAGAGCCCCTCTGCTGGCGGGCTCCGGCAGCAGTTATTTGAAACGCTGGAGTGAAAAAGGCGTCAGATCGTAGTCCGACGCTTTCCCCTGAGCAAACAGGCAGGCGATTTCCCCCAGTACGGAGGCGAATTTAAACCCGTGCCCGCTCAGCCCTGTTATTACCAGCGTGTTGTCATGGTCGGGGAGAGTATCGACGATGAAATCTTCATCCGGAGAATTATCGTAGGTGCAGGCCGCGCCGTGAAGGCAAACGCCGACGCCGGGGAGGAACTTACGCAGGAAGCCAAATACTTCGCTGCCGTCGCTTGCCACGCTGCCGAAAGGCTTGCGCTGCGCGGGCTCGCTGAGAGGCTGCCCGCCGTCGTGCCTGCCGATCTTCAGCTCGTTATCCTGAGACGGGAATCCGTAATACTGGCTGCCGTCGGGCATTTCGCCCGTAAAGGCCGGGAAGTGGTTCTCTTCGCTGTAGCGTCCGTCCGCCTGGTGCCAGGCGAAGATCTTACGTACCGGGGAAACGGGCAGGTCAGGCAAAAGTTTTTTTACCCAAGTACCCGCGCTGACCAGAAGCCTGCTTGCGGAGAATTCGCCTTCGGCAGTTTCGACCACCACGCCCTCTTCGTTATGACGAATGCCGGTTACAGCACAGTTGAACAGCTGAGCGCAGCCGCCCTGTTTCGCCAGGCGGATATAGGTGGCCACGGCGGCTTCGCTGCGCAGTACGCCGGAATTGGGTTCGAACAGGCCAACGTAGCCGTCGGGAACGCTTATGTTGGGCCAGCGTGCCATAACGGCATCAGCCTCCAGCGTCTCGAGAGGTAAAGAGAATTGTTGCGCGCTGCTTTGCACCGTAGAGATAAAAGTGGAGTCTTTCGGACCGAGGTTGATAACGCCTGTGCGATGGAAAAGCTTTTCGCCACCGATCTCTTCCAGCGCCTCCCAGAGCTTCTGCGCGCGCAGCACCAGCGGGACATACTTCTCACCTTCGCCGTAGGCGTGGCGCATCAGGCGGGTATCGCCATGATGGCTGCCCTGCTGATGAGGTGGATGGTCGCTGTCGATCATCAGGACATTGAGCCCGGAATGCGCCGCGTAGCATCCTGCGGCGGCACCCACCGAACCACTGCCGACAATGATAAGATCGTAATGCATGTCGCTTTTTCTCCTCCCGCAAATAGTAGCCAGCAGAGTAAATAATTCTTAACTGGCAGGCAAATGAACCGGGCATAAAAACGAAAAAAGGCACCACTTCGGTGCCTTCGCTTAAACGTTCGCATTATTCGTCAATGCTTACGATGATCGTTTACCTGGTATTCACTTGATTCAATTTTTGCGATCCCGGCCTCTAAAATAGAAATAAACTGCCGGGCAACATCCGTGGTCAGCCACAAAGTCTGGCCGATTTCTGTTTCATCTTGCTTTTGCTTATCGGATGTCAGGTAGTGCAGGCGAAGCATCAGCGCATCGTAGCTATCAACGGTGCTGATGTCCCATCCGACGAGGGGATGGGTCTGGATTACATCACTATTTTTTTCCATCATAACCCCTTTTATACGTGTGTTGAGACAACGGCTAGCGAGGTTTAATGCTTGTTTAATGTGAAGCCAGTTAAGTATATCAATGATTAAGGGATTTCGCGGAAGAAATAAATACCTTACAGCACTTTTTTTATATTATTGAAGACGATTGAACAATAAAGCGGCAAGTTATTCGGAGGATTCTGTGCATTATCGATAGCAATCGGAAATGTGCCTGAAATTTCGGCGGAGTGACAGAAAGGGATAAAAAAACCGGATGGCGACACCCGGCAAAAAATAAAACAAGGAGGGATTCTTTATTTATTCTGAGTCAAACCAGTCATCTGCGCTCTCCCAGGTTTCCTGCAGGATTTCGCTGATGCGGTCTTTATCTTCTTTAGCCCCGCCCAGCACCGACAGGTTGTTACCCGTGGCGTAGCGCACCTGGACGTGGTTGTCCGTTTCCGGAAAATGCTGGCTGATACGGCGAGTCAGTTCTTGTGTCAGCGCATCTACTGCGCCGGCCGGCAACTGCGTGGTTTTGGCAATGGTCACTTCAATACGCATAACAACCCCCTGTACAATATACTGTTTATTTATACAGTTAAAATGCGCGTCCTGCAACAGGGGGAGTTAAAATAGTTAGCCTTTCACAGACCAGGCCACCTGCTCGCCCGCGAGGAACGGCACGATGGTGTCCTCGCTGGTGGCGATGGTTTCCGGGATAAGCACGGGTTCACGAACCAGCTCGATAGACTCTTCGTTAACCGGCAGACCGTAGAAACGCGGGCCGTTAAGGGACGTAAAGGCTTCAAAGTGTTCCAGCGCATTCAGCTCTTCAAACACCGTGGCGTAGGCGCCCAGCGCGGAAGGGGCGTTGAAGCACCCGGCGCAGCCGCAGCTGGCTTCCTTGCGGTGGCGAGCGTGAGGGGCTGAGTCCGTACCGAGGAACACACGGTCGCAGCCGCTGGCCACCAGCGCACGTAATGCTTCCTGATGGGTGCTGCGCTTTAAGATTGGCAGGCAGTACAGGTGAGGACGCACGCCGCCCACCAGCATGTGGTTGCGGTTAAACATCAGGTGCTGGGGGGTGATGGTTGCCCCGAGCAGGGAGTTACCTTCCTGCACGTACTGCGCCGCATCTTTGGTGGTGATGTGCTCGAAGACGATTTTTAGCGCGGGCAGCTGGCGGCGCAGCGGCTCCATCACCGTTTCAATGAAGCGGGCCTCGCGGTCGAAAATGTCGATGTCGGCATGGGTAACTTCGCCGTGGATCAGCAGCGGCATGCCAATCTTCTGCATGCGCTCCAGCACCGGCATGATGGCCGCGGTGCTGGTGACGCCGTGGCTGGAGTTGGTCGTGGCGTTGGCAGGGTAGAGCTTGGCGGCGGTGAACACGCCTTCGTTAAAGCCGCGCTCAACTTCGTTGGGATCCAGCGAGTCGGTCAGGTAGCAGGTCATCAGCGGCTCGAAGCTGTGCCCCTGCGGCACGGCGTCCAGAATGCGCTGGCGATAGCTGATGGCGGCTTCTACGCTGGTGACCGGCGGCGCCAGATTTGGCATCACAATTGCGCGACCATAGGTTTCAGACGTCATTGGCACCACGGTTTTCAGCATGTCTCCATCACGAAGATGAACGTGCCAGTCGTCTGGGCGGCGAATTTTTAATACCTGAGGTAATACGGTCATTGCGATGCTCCGGCTGGAAGGGAAAATCAGTCATGTTGGGCTGGTTTTATGCCGGGCACTAAGGATAGGCGGAATCGTTTTCGTTTGCACGACTTTGTTGCGAGATTTCTTTGCGGGACCGCGCCGGGCAGCGTGGGCTGCCCGGAGGGTAAGATCAGTTAACGAAAGGAATGATGATTTCCCCGGGCTTCACTTCAATGCCCTTGGCATATTTCTTCGCCATGGATTCACCTTCGCTTCTGTCCTCGCTAAGCACGTAGGCCGGCTGCTCGTTGAAATACTTGCGCAAAGACTGATTCAGGTAGGGAATAAGGGTCTGCACAATCGTCTGCATTTTTTCCGGCTCGACGGTGGCGTCGACCACCTCCATCTCCTGCAGATAGATAGCCCCTTTCTCTTTGTTAAACACCGGCAGCGCCTTCAGCTTCAGCCTGATGTTGGCTTTTTGACTGCCAAACAGCGAGGTCATATCCAGCTTTGCATCGCCCGTCAGGGTCACTTTATTGGGTTCTTCGCGGCCAATCTGCGAGGCAAGATTAGAGAGAATAATGTGCGCATCGGCCACGCCCGGCAGGCCAATATCCTTCGAAAAATTGTTGTGCTTAGCCAGCGCCTGGTTGATCTCTTGTTCGCTAACGGTGTACTGCGTGAGTTGGTTACAGCCAACCAGCAGGCCGGTCAGTATTAACAGTCCGGCAAAAATAATCTTCTTCATGACGCTCCTCAACATCCTGCTTTGGCCCCGAATCGTGACATAAAGCAGCATGATGCACCAGCGCAGGCCGTGCTACAGGAAAAGGATGAAATGCCGGCGCGGGGCCGGCAGAAGATTAAAGCGCGATGGAA
The DNA here is from genome assembly GCF_038405435.1 of Dryocola clanedunensis. Taxonomy (GTDB): domain Bacteria; phylum Pseudomonadota; class Gammaproteobacteria; order Enterobacterales; family Enterobacteriaceae; genus Dryocola; species Dryocola clanedunensis_A. Next base: position 547,138 of record NZ_JBBYHZ010000003.1, read on the forward strand.
GAGAGCAGGTTTATCTGCGTTTGCTTGGCCATGTTATCGCGGTAGTCCCTTACCCGGCTTGGGTATTCAATGCCTGCCACCAGGGAGAGGCTACGCAGCAGCGGGAAGAGGTGGATATCATCTTCCGAAAGTTCGCCGTTAACGGCGTTGGGCTGCACGATAAGCTTGTCGAGCTTGCGCAAATCGTCGCTGATTTTTTTAATCAGGCCCGGCGAGTGGCTGAGGTGCTCCTCGAAAGAACCAATCATCGCCTCTTTCTTTTTCACGAAGTAAGCGCGGGCTTCGGGCGTGGCGAACTCATCGAACGGCGCTTTTGCCACGCGCGGGATGATGAGGTTCTGGGTATAAGCCTGCACGTGGCGCAGCCATTCGCCGATGGCGGCGTTGGTGGCTCCCGTCAGCAGCGGCTTGCCGTCCAGCCTGTCGATATAGTGAACGATGTCCATGCTCTCAGGCAGATAGCGGCTGTCATCTTTTTGCAGAATCGGCGCCATTTTCTTGCCAATCATCTTCGTTGGCGTCGCCTCGTCGTCGTTGAGCAGCACGTTCAGCTCAACGGGAACATTCTTGAGGCCAAAAATCATGCGCGCTTTTACGCAGAACGGGCAGTGATCGTAAATATATAATTTCACGTTCTCCTCCATTGATAAGCGGATAAAATCCGTTAACAAATGAGTATGGAAGAGAACGTGGGCTACCGCAAATCAGCTGCCCGGTTCCAGCATGGAAGGTGCAACGGGCTTCATGCTGAACTGCCACCACAGGGCAAGCAGGGTGATAAAGCCGACGATGCCCAGCATCATCCACGGCAGCTCCGGCTGATTCATCACTTTACCCGCGTCAAATAGCCAGCCGCCTCCCGCATAGCCAACCGCGCCTCCCAGAGCCAGACCCAGACGGCTGAAGCCCATATAGCTGCCGCGCGCTCTTGAGTCAGCGAGCGAGGCCCCGAGCGTTTCGCGGGCAGGCTCAGCGATGATGGTGCCGACGTAGAACACGCAGATCAGGGTGAAGAGCTGCTGCAGCGTGCTGGTGAAGCCGATGGGTATCATGGCAAGCGTCATTAGCAGCAGCCCGGCCATTAAGCGCTGTTCAAGCCGGAAACGCTTTTCGCTCCAGCGGGCAACGGGATAGAGCAGCGTCAGCGACAGCGCCGCCTCGATGGCATACATCCATTTCACCGCCGCCGGCGTGCCCGCGATTTCGTTCACCATGATCGGCAGCATCAGCATCACCTGCACGGCCAGCATGTAATAGCCCGCCAGGGTCAGCACATAGGTAACGAAACGCCTGTCCCGCATCACGCGGCCCATGCCTTCGAGCACCGGCGTGCGGATGGTGGAAAGCTTGTAGGCGGGCAGAAGCCAGGCGTTGACCCCGGCGCAGATAATGAACATTACCGCCCCGGCGGCGCAAACCAGACGGAAGTCATACTGTAACAGCCAGCTGCCGAGCAGGGCGCCGATCACGGCTCCCGCGCTGTCCTGCATCATCAGCAGAGAGAAAAACCTCCCGCGCTGGTGTGGACGAACAAGTTTGACCACTAGCGCCGCACGAGGCGGGTCGAAGAGCGTGCCGCCAATGGCCGAGATAAAGCAGGAGAGCCACAGCACCCAGGGTTCATGCGCGATGCCCATCAGCGCGAAGCCGACCGCGCGCAGCAGCATGCCGGTGACGATCATCGGTTTGGCTCCCAGCCGGTCGGCAAAGGCGCCGCCAAATATCCCCAGCCCCTGCTGCGTAAGCTGCCGCAGGCCCAGGGCAATCCCGACCATTAAGGCCGCCCAGCCCATCTGGTCAACGAAGCGAATAGAGATTAACGGGAAGACCACGAAGAAGCCTAAAACCACCAGCATGTTATCAAGCAGCAGAAAATATTTACCCAGGCTTCTTGCCTGCGCCACCCGCGCCATCTCCCCTCCCGGGTAAGTGTTCAAAATGCGACAGAGATTCATTCTCCACCGCCTTTACATTTTTTGACAGATGGGCAGGCGACAATATTTTTTTATCGATCGGCCCGTTTGATTGAAGCCATTCATCGAAAAAATGTATGACGGAGGAAGAATTCTGCATGTTGTTGTTTTCCTTCCTCCGTAAGGGGCAGGTATAGTAGTTATGATAGGTAGAAAACTATGGGATGTGAGGAGCTGGGGACATGTTTGGTTATCGCAGTAACGTGCCGAAGGTGCGTTTAACTACCGACAGGCTGGTGGTGCGTCTGGTCTATGAACGGGACGCCTGGCGGCTGGCTGATTACTACGCTGAGAATCGCCAGTTCCTGAAGCCCTGGGAACCCGTTCGCGACGACAGCCACTGTTATCCCTCCGGCTGGCAGGCTCGCCTGGGCATGATTAACGAAATGCACAAAACCGGCAGCGCTTACTACTTCGCCCTGCTCGATGAAGAAGAAAAAGAAATTCGCGGCGTGGCCAACTTTTCCAACGTGGTGCGCGGCTCGTTCCACGCCTGCTATCTCGGCTATTCGCTGGGTGAAAAATGGCAGGGGCAGGGGCTGATGTTTGAAGCGCTCACCACGGCCATCCGCTATATGCAGCGCACCCAGCACATTCACCGCATCATGGCCAACTATATGCCCCATAACCAGCGCAGCGGCGACCTGCTGGCGCGTCTGGGCTTTGAGAAAGAAGGCTACGCCAAAGATTATTTACTTATTGACGGCGTCTGGCGCGATCACGTTCTGACGGCGCTGACGTCAAAACTATGGACCCCTGGCCGTTGAGGATATGAGATGAAGTATCAGTTAACTGCGGTAGAAGCGCGCGTGGTGGGCAGCCTGATGGAAAAACAGGTCACGACGCCGGAGCAATATCCCATGTCGGTGAACGGCGTGGTGACGGCCTGCAATCAGAAAACGAACCGCGAACCGGTGATGGATCTTAAAGAGCATGACGTTCAGGAAACGCTGGATACGCTGGTTAAACGCCACTTCCTGCGCACGGTCAGCGGATTTGGCAACCGGGTCACCAAGTACGAGCAGCGCTTCTGCAACTCTGAATTTGGCGATCTGAAGCTGTCCGCTGCTGAAGTCGCCGTGGTTACCGCGCTGCTGTTGCGCGGGGCGCAAACGCCGGGTGAACTCCGCAGTCGGGCCGGGCGAATGTTCGAATTTACCGATATGGCCCAGGTTGAAAACGTGCTTGAAACCCTTGCCGGCCGCGAAGACGGCCCGTTTGTCGTGCGTCTGCCGCGCGAGCCGGGCAAGCGTGAAAGCCGCTATATGCATCTGTTCAGCGGTGAGTCAGAGACGCTGGCTACCGTTGCGGACGCCGTGGCTTCCGCACTACCCGCCGACGATCTGAATGCGCGGGTAGCCCTGCTGGAAGAAGAAGTAGCCGAATTAAAACAGCGCCTGGACTCACTGCTCGCGCATCTCGGGGATTAAACCATGACTAAATTACGAGTCGGCGTAGTCGGGCTGGGCGGCATTGCGCAGAAGGCCTGGCTGCCGGTGCTGAGTGTCGCAGGTGACTGGCACCTGCAGGGGGCTTTCTCCCCGACTAAAGAAAAAGCGCAAAAAGTTTGCGATGCATACCGCATACCCTACGTTTCCTCCATTGCGGAACTGGCCGCGCAGTGCGATGCGGTCTTCGTACACAGCTCCACCAGCAGCCATTTTGCCGTAGTCAGCGAACTACTGAACGCGGGCGTTAGCGTCTGCGTGGATAAACCTCTTGCCGAAAGCCTCGCGGATGCGGAGCGGCTGGTCGAACTGGCGGAACGCAAAAAGCGCACGCTGATGGTAGGGTTCAACCGCCGTTTTTCGCCGCTTTATCGGGAGCTAAAAGAGAGGCTCTCCAGCGGCGCGTCTTTGCGCATGGACAAGCACCGCGCTGACAGCGTAGGGCCAAACGATCTGCGCTTCACCCTGCTGGACGACTATCTTCACGTGGTGGATACCGCGCTCTGGCTTGCCGGTGGCGAAGCCCAACTGCAAAGCGGCACGCTGCAAACCAACGAGCAGGGGCACATGCTTTTTGCCGAGCATCATTTCGCGAAGGAGCATCTGCAAATCACCACCAGCATGCACCGCCGGGCGGGCAGCCAGCGCGAGTGGGTTCAGGCCGTTACCGACGGCGGCTTGTATGACGTCACAGATATGCGTGACTGGCGCGAAGAGTGCGGTGCGGGCATCGTTACTCGTCCGGTCCCTGGCTGGCAGAGCACGCTTGAGCAGCGGGGCTTCGCGGGCTGCGCTCGTCACTTCCTTGACTGTGTGGCAAATCAGACGGTTCCTGAAACATCCGGGGAGCAGGCGTTAATGGCGCAAAGAGTGGTGGAAAAGCTCTGGCGCGAGGCGATGAGCGAATAGCCTGTAACAACTGATGGTAGTATTTCCGCGGTGTATCGGTAGACTACGCCGCTGGATTTGACGAAAAGCCGTTGCTGGCTGGTCGGGCAAGCGAAGCGCCACCCGACAAATCAAGCCATACGGTGGATGAGGCGCTGCTTATCCACCCAACAACTGCTGTTATCGACAACGCCTGCGCCGCAGGCGTTGATGTTTGTGGAACCGAATAACAATGAATCTCTTAAAATCGCTGGCTGCCGTCAGCTCGATGACCATGTTTTCTCGCGTGCTCGGCTTCGCGCGCGACGCCATTGTGGCAAGGGTGTTTGGGGCAGGGATGGCGACGGACGCCTTTTTTGTCGCCTTCAAGCTGCCGAACCTTTTACGCCGTATTTTTGCCGAAGGGGCTTTCTCCCAGGCGTTCGTGCCCATTCTGGCCGAATACAAAAGTAAGCAGGGCGAAGATGCGACCCGCGTGTTTGTCTCCTATGTCTCGGGCCTGCTGACGCTCGCGCTGGCGGTTGTCACCGTGCTGGGCATGATAGCCGCGCCGTGGGTGATTCTGGTGACCGCGCCGGGCTTTGCCGACACCGCGGACAAATTCACGCTGACCACTAACCTGCTGCGCGTCACTTTTCCTTATATCATGCTGATCTCGCTGGCATCGCTGGCCGGGGCAATCCTTAATACCTGGAACCGCTTTTCCGTTCCGGCGTTTGCGCCTACCTTCCTCAATCTGAGCATGATTGGCTTTGCGCTGTTTGCCGCGCCGCACTTCCACCCGCCGATTATGGCGCTGGCGTGGGCTGTCACCGTGGGCGGGGTACTGCAGCTGGCCTATCAGCTGCCGCACCTGAAGAAAATCGGCATGCTGGTGCTGCCGCGCATCAACCTGAAGGACGCGGGCGCTACGCGGGTGATTAAGCAGATGGGGCCTGCGATTCTGGGCGTTTCCGTCAGCCAGATCTCGCTTATCATCAACACGATTTTTGCCTCTTTCCTGGTTTCCGGCTCGGTTTCCTGGATGTACTATGCCGACCGCCTGATGGAGTTTCCGTCCGGGGTGCTGGGCGTGGCGCTGGGGACTATCCTGCTGCCTTCCCTGGCGAAGAGCTTTGCCAGCGGCAACCACGACGAATATTCGCGTCTGATGGACTGGGGCCTGCGCCTGTGCTTCCTGCTGGCGCTGCCAAGCGCCGTCGCGCTGGGTATCCTGGCTAAGCCTCTGACCGTCTCCCTGTTCCAGTATGGTAAATTCACCGCCTTTGATGCGGCGATGACGCAGCGCGCGCTGGTGGCCTATTCCGTGGGGCTGATGGGGCTTATCGTGGTGAAGGTGCTGGCCCCGGGATTTTATTCCCGCCAGGACATTAAAACGCCGGTGAAAATCGCGATTGTGACCCTGATCCTCACCCAGCTGATGAACCTGGCGTTCATCGGGCCGCTGAAGCACGCTGGCCTGTCGCTGTCCATTGGTCTGGCAGCCTGTATTAACGCCAGCCTGCTGTACTGGCAGCTGCGTAAGCAGGATATTTTCCAGCCGCAGCCGGGCTGGGCGCCATTCCTCTGGCGTCTGCTTGCCGCCGTGGTCGTGATGTCCGCCGTCTTGTTAGGTATGATGCACGTCATGCCAGCCTGGGACGTCGGCAACATGGCTTATCGCCTGGTGCGCCTGATGGCCGTGGTGGTTGCGGGGATCGCCGCCTACTTCGGTACGCTGATGGTGCTGGGCTTCAAAGTGAAAGATTTCGCACGACGAACGCTGTAACTTTTCCTGAGGTGGATGACGCGCGCGCTTATCCACCCTACTATTTATATGTTGAATTTTTAAGTAGGTAACAGAGCTATGAACGGGACAATCACAACCTGGTTTGAAGAAAAAGGTTTTGGTTTTATCAAAGATGAAAACGGCGATAACCGTTATTTCCACGTCATCAAAGTCGCTAATCCAGAACTGATAAAGAAAGATGCGGCGGTGACCTTTGAGCCAACCACCAATAACAAAGGTCTGTCCGCCTTTGCGGTCAAGGTTGAGCCAGACAGCAAGTATATTTTTATTGCCGGTGAGCGTATCAAAATCACCGCCATCAAGTCTTTCCTGGTCTACAGCGAAGAAGTGCCTGCGGATTCGAAGATCGACAAAGAGAAAACGGTGCTTTCCGTGGGCCTGCTGATGAACAGCATCCGTCCGAAGGATGACAAGAAAGAAGGGGAGATGCGTACGCTGAAAAAGCTGGCGATCACCACTTTCCAGAACAGCACGCTGATTTTCTCTGAAGATGAAATTGACGTGGATGCCACCATGAAGATCCTCAAGGCGCTGCCACGGTAGTCCTAGCGGTGGATAGCGCCTGGCGCCTGTCCACCCTATTTATACTGACATAGAGCGTAGGTCGGATAAGCGTGAGCGCCATCCGACACTTAAATACCTAAATCTTAATCTTTTTATTTCCGCCGCGATTCATCGTCGTGGCTTGCCCATCTGCCCCATACAATTTGGGTTCCTGGTGCGGCTTCAGTACCGCTAATGCCTGCTCGTTACGCTCCAGCTGATCTTCTAACAGCCAGCCGTTGTGCTGATTAATGTCGCGCAAATGCTGCGTTTTCTGGGTAATCGTCTGCCAGCGCTGGCTTACGTCCGTGCTGGACTGCGCTTCGGGGTTTTGCTCCGCCCGGCGCTGCTGCTCAAGGTAGTCGAGCGTCGCCAGCAGCGAGCTTTTATCTTCGGTGATGCGCTGCAGCGCGCTGCCGTTTACGTGGCCCGCAGAGAGCTGCTGCTGTTCGGCGTCCATCACCTCTTTGAGTGAATTGAGCACCGCAGTCATTTGGTCGAGCACTTCTAACAGACGACTCATGCAATTAGTTACTCTGTAAATCGCTTTGGGCATCCTGAATCAGCGCATCGGCGATTTTGCCGGTATCCATCTTCAGTTCGCCGTTACGGATTGCGGTTTTCAGCGCCTCAACACGTTCCATATTGATGTCGCTGCTGCCTGGCTGCATCAGCTTAGCCTGCGCATCGCTCAGGGTCACGCTGGTGCTGTTTGCCGTGGTGCTTTTCTCCAGACGGCTTTTCTGCGCCTGAGTATCGGTGGTTTCACGCGGTTGGACAGTGCTAACCGGCTTCAAAGGCGACGTGCGGTCAATGCTCATTATTTTATCCTCTTCGAGGGGAGGCTCACGGCGGAGAGCCAGTCAGTTTCATCGTTAACTATTTATCGGCAGCCGCCACTGAATCTTTAAAAAGATTACAGATTAATCAGAATATTCCCATCAGGATCTACCGTGCCGCTGACAATCTGCCCGGAGGCCATACGCACGCGGGCATTTTGCGCCACCGCGGCGTTATTTAATACCTGGCCCTGGCTGTTGACGCTGAATCCTTCCCCCGAGGCGACCACCTGCACATGCTGGCCCGCTTTCACCCGCCAGGACTGGCGAACCATCGACAGCATAATCGGCTGATCCGGCGCGATGTCCCGCAGCGTAGCTGCATTCGCCGCCTGCTTCAGATCGAGCATGGTGCGCGGCGGGAGCCGATCCAGACGACCATATTTCATCCGCACATTGCTTTCGCTAAGCAGGGTGCCGCGCGTTAAGGCCTGTGCCGCAACGACGTAATTCCCGCTGGCCGCTACCGCAACCTGAACAAAACGCTTATCGCTGCCGCAGCGCACCATCACGCTGACGCTTCCCCACAGGCGTCCGTTGCCGGGCATCACAAATTCAGGCTGGGGGCAGTCGGGGAGCTGCGCGTCTGGGGTTTTCACCGTCACCGCCACGTCATCGCTGATGCCCGCCAGCCGCTGCTGGAAAAACTGGGTCAGCGGCGCGTCCAGCTGGCCGGCGCCTGCATAAAACGCAGCCAGCAAAGCCGCGGTGCCAGCGCAGATTTTCACTTTGTTCATGATGCCACTCCTTGTTCAGGTTGCAGCGATTCTACCCGCAGGCGGAATTGATCAAGGCGACAAATAGCGATGCATTTTGCGTTTATTCCGTCGATAACGCACGCGTAAGGGGCCGTAAGCTGTCGGACAAATCCTAATTATGCGGAGGGAACATGCTCGACAAACTGGACGCCGCGCTGCGATTTCAGCAGGAAGCGCTTAATTTGCGTGCCCAGCGTCAGGAGATTCTGGCAGCCAATATTGCCAACGCGGATACCCCGGGGTATCAGGCGCGGGATATCGATTTTGCCAGCGAAATGAAGAAAGTGATGGATCGCGGGCGCGCGGAGGGCACAGGCGTATCGCTTGCTATGACCTCGGCTCGCCATATTCCGGCGCAGACGCAAACCGTACCGCAACTGGATCTTCTTTACCGTGTTCCTGACCAACCCGCGCTTGACGGCAACACCGTCGATATGGACCGCGAGCGTACGCAATTTGCTGATAACAGCCTGAAGTATCAATCCGACCTGACGGTTCTGGGCGGGCAAATCAAAGGCATGATGTCCGTGCTGCAACAGGGTGGCTAATCCATGGCGTTACTGAATATTTTTGATATTGCCGGCTCGGCAATGACGGCCCAGTCCCAGCGCCTGAACGTGGCGGCCAGTAACCTGGCCAACGCCGACAGCGCCACGGGGCCGGACGGACAGCCCTACCGCGCCAAACAGGTCGTGTTTCAGGTCGACGCCGCTCCCGGCGCGCAGACCGGCGGCGTGAAGGTCAGTGAAGTCGTGGAAAGCCAGGATCCGGACCGCATGGTTTATCAGCCCGGTAACCCGATGGCGGATGCCAAAGGCTACGTGAAGATGCCGAACGTCGACGTGGTGGGTGAGATGGTGAACAGCATGTCCGCCTCGCGCAGCTACCAGGCCAACGTGGAAGTGCTCAACACCGTGAAGAGCATGATGTTGAAAACCCTGACTCTCGGTCAATAAAGGAGTAACGCATGTCTCTTGCCGTTAACGTAAACGATACCACCACCAGCGCCGCAACCAGTACTAACACCGGCACCAGCAGCCTGACGGGCAGCAGCGCTTCGGATCTGCAGGGCAGCTTCCTGACCCTGCTGGTAGCCCAGCTGAAAAACCAGGATCCGACCAACCCGATGCAGAACAACGAACTGACCACGCAGCTTGCGCAGATCAGCACGGTGAGCGGCATCGAAAAACTGAACACGACCTTAGGCTCCGTCTCCGGCCAGATCAGCAACAATCAGCAGGTTCAGGCCAGCACGCTGATTGGCCACGGCGTGATGATCCCCGGCAGCAAAATTCTCTCCGGCAGCGAAGCCACCACGCCGTTCGGCGTCGAGCTTCAGCAGGCCGCGGATAAAGTCACCGCAACGATTACCGACGCCAGCGGCAAAGTGGTGCGCACGATTGATATCGGCGCGCTGACCGCGGGCGTGCACACCTTTACCTGGGACGGCAGCATGACGGACGGCACCACCGCACCGGACGGCGCCTATAACGTGGCGATCAACGCCAGCAACGGCAGCACGCAGCTGGTCGCGCAGCCGCTTAACTTTGCCATGGTCAACGGCGTCACGCTCAGCAACGGCGCGACCCAGCTCGACCTCGGCACCTACGGCACCACCACCCTCGACCAAATCAGGCAGATCATTTAAGCCTTCAACCTTTGCAGGAGTAAGACATGGCCTTTTCTCAAGCGGTCAGCGGCCTGAATGCTGCGGCCACCAACCTGGACGTGATTGGTAACAACATTGCCAACTCCGCCACCTACGGCTTTAAAGCCGGTTCCGCCTCTTTTGCCGACATGTTTGCCGGTTCAAAAGTGGGCCTCGGCGTAAAAGTGGCGGGCATCACCCAGGACTTTAACGACGGCACCACCACCAACACCGGGCGCGGCCTGGACGTGGCTATCAGCCAGAACGGTTTCTTCCGCCTGGTGGATAGCGCGGGCTCCGTGTTCTACAGCCGTAACGGCCAGTTCAAGCTGGATGAAAACCGTAACCTGGTGAACATGCAGGGTTTACAGCTCACCGGCTACCCGGCAACCGGTACGCCGCCGACCATCCAGCAGGGTGCTAACCCGGTAGGCCTGTCCGTGCCGAATACGCTGATGGCGGCGAAAGCTACCTCGACGGCGGCTATGCAGGTCAACCTTAACTCCACCGACGCTAAGCCAGCCGTATCGCCGTTCAACCCGGCCGATGCTGATACTTATAACAAGAAAGGGACGGTGACGGTTTTCGACAGCCTCGGCAACTCCCATGACATGAACGTTTACTACGTCAAAACCACCGACAACAAGTGGGATGTCTACACCCAGGACTCCAGCATCAGCGGCGCGGGTTTCACTAAGGCTGCGCAGATGAGCTACAGCGACGCAGGCACCCTGACAGAAGTGCGGAATTACGACGCGACTGGCGCGCTGGACGCTAACCCCAACGCGCAGCCGCAAATCACGATCAATATGGCTTCGTTAAACGGTTCTGCTGCAGGCACCTTCGATCTGAGCTTCCTGAACTCCATGCAGCAGAACACCGGCTCCAACAACATCGTGGCGGTCAGCCAGAACGGCTATAAGCCGGGCGACCTGGTGTCCTACCAGATCAACGATGACGGCACCGTGGTCGGCAACTACTCCAACGAACAGACCCAGCTGCTGGGCCAGATCGTGCTGTCCAACTTCGCCAACCCTGAAGGCCTCTCTTCCGAGGGCGATAACGTCTGGTCGGCGAGCAACGCTTCCGGCGTGGCGCTGCTGGGCACGGCGGGCAGCGGTAACTTCGGTACGCTGACCAACGGCGCGCTGGAGTCTTCGAACGTGGACCTGAGTAAAGAACTGGTGAATATGATCGTCGCGCAGCGTAACTATCAGTCTAACGCGCAGACCATCAAAACCCAGGATCAGATCCTCAATACCCTGGTTAACCTGCGCTAAGCGCCTGACGGGACGGCTTAATGGATCACGCAATTTATACCGCCATGGGCGCGGCAAGCCAGACGCTGAACCAGCAGGCGGTGACGGCCAGCAACCTGGCCAACGCCTCAACGCCGGGCTTTCGCGCGCAGCTTACCGCGCTGCGTGCGGTTCCGGTAGAAGGGCTTTCACTGCCAACCCGTACCCTCGTCACCGCCTCTACGCCCGGGGTGGACATGAGCCAGGGCCAGCTGGATTACACCCAGCGCCCCCTCGACGTCGCCCTACAGCAGGACGGCTGGCTGGCGGTACAAAGTGCTGACGGCACCGAAGCCTACACCCGCAACGGCAGCATGCAGCGAAGCCCAACCGGCCAGCTCACCCTGCACGGTCAGCCCGTGATGGGAGACGGTGGCCCGATTGCCATTCCGGAAGGGGCGGAAGTCACCATCGCGGCCGACGGCACCATCTCTGCGCTTAACGCGGGCGATAACCCCAACACGGTTGCGCCGATTGGCAAGCTGAAGCTGGTTAAGGCTACCGCGCAGGAAGTGGTGCGCGGGGACGACGGCTTCTTCCGCCTGAACCCGACCGCCCTGGCCGCACGTGGCGCTACCCTGCAGGCCGACCCGACCATCAAAGTGATGCCGGGCGTGCTGGAAGGCAGCAACGTGAAGCCGGTGGAGGCCATGGCCGACATGATTGCCAGCGCCCGCCGCTTTGAGATGCAGATGAAGATTATCTCAAGCGTCGATGAAAACGAGCAGCGCGCCAACCAGCTGCTGTCGATGAGCTAAGCGCCCAGGCGTAACTAACAGGAAATCAACATGATCAGCTCTTTATGGATCGCCAAAACCGGTCTTGACGCCCAGCAAACCAACATGGATGTGATTGCCAACAACCTGGCAAACGTCTCCACCAACGGGTTTAAGCGTCAGCGCGCGGTATTTGAAGATCTGCTTTATCAGACCATTCGTCAGCCGGGCGCCCAGTCTTCCGAGCAGACTACGCTGCCTTCCGGCCTGCAAATTGGTACCGGCGTGCGTCCGGTTGCCACTGAACGTCTGCACAGCCAGGGCAACCTGTCCCAGACGAACAACAGCAAAGACGTGGCGATCAAAGGCGACGGCTTCTTCACGGTGCAGCTGCCGGACGGCTCGAACGCCTATACCCGCGACGGCTCGTTCCAGGTCGACCAGAACGGCCAGCTGGTGACCTCCAGCGGCTATCAGGTTCAGCCTGCGATCACTATCCCGGCGAACGCGCTGACCATCACCGTTGGCCGCGACGGTATCGTCAGCGTCACCCAGCAGGGCCAGGCGCAGCCCGTTCAGGTTGGTCAGCTTAACCTGACGACCTTCATGAACGATACCGGTCTGGAGAGCCTTGGGGAAAACCTCTATGCCGAAACCCAGTCATCCGGTACGCCGAATGAAAGTACGCCGGGGCTTAACGGCGCGGGGCTGCTGTATCAGGGCTATGTCGAAACCTCTAACGTCAACGTGGCGGAAGAGCTGGTCAACATGATCCAGGTCCAGCGCGCCTACGAAATCAACAGTAAAGCGGTCTCGACCACAGACCAGATGCTGCAAAAACTGACGCAGCTGTAAGATGCCTGCCGGCGCGTCCGCGCGCCGGCAGCTGAGACCTGAAGATGAAAGCAATGCAAAAACAACTGGTTCTTCGTCCCGCCATTGCCTGCCTGCTGCTGGCAACCGGCGGCTGCGCCCTGATCCCCACCAAACCGCTGGTTGAAGGGGCGACCACTGCCCAGCCGGTGCCCGGCCCTGCGCCTGTGATCAACGGCTCTATTTTCCAGACCGCGCAGCCGGTGAACTACGGCTATCAGCCGCTGTTTGAGGACCGTCGCCCGCGTAACGTAGGCGATACGTTGACCATCCAGCTTCAGGAAAACGTCAGCGCGAGCAAAAGCTCGTCGGCCAACGCCAGCCGCGATGGCAAAACTAATTTCGGCCTGGACGTCACGCCGCGCTACCTCGAAGGCCTGTTTGGCAACGACCGCGCGTCCATTGACGGCTCCGGCGGCAACAGTTTCAACGGCAAAGGCGGCGCCAATGCCAGCAACACCTTCAGCGGTACGCTTACCGTCACGGTCGATCAGGTGCTTGCCAACGGCAACCTGCACGTGGTGGGCGAAAAGCAGATCGCTATTAACCAGGGAACGGAGTTCATACGTTTCTCCGGTGTCGTGAACCCGCGCACCATCAGCGGCAGCAACAGCGTACCGTCCACCCAGGTGGCCGATGCCCGCATTGAATACGTCGGCAACGGCTATATCAACGAGGCGCAGAACATGGGCTGGCTGCAGCGTTTCTTCCTTAACCTGTCACCGATGTAAGTGGGGAATCACATGGTCAAATATTTAATCGGCATGCTGATGCTGGTGGCAACGCTGGCCCAGGCCGAGCGTATCCGTGACCTGACCAGCGTTCAGGGCGTGCGCGAGAACTCGCTGATCGGCTACGGGCTGGTGGTCGGCCTGGACGGCACCGGCGACCAGACGACGCAGACGCCATTCACTACCCAGAGCCTGAATAACATGCTCTCGCAGATGGGGATCACCGTTCCGGCCGGCACCAACATGCAGCTCAAGAACGTGGCCGCCGTTATGGTGACGGCAAAATATCCCGCGTTCGCGCGTTCCGGGCAGAACATCGACGTCGTGGTGTCCTCTATGGGTAACGCCAAAAGCCTGCGCGGCGGCACGCTGCTGATGACCCCGATGAAAGGGGTGGATAACCAGGTCTACGCGCTGGCGCAGGGTAACATTCTGGTAGGCGGTGCCGGGGCTTCCGCAGGCGGCAGCAGCGTGCAGGTTAACCAGCTTAACGGCGGACGCATCACCAACGGTGCGGTCATTGAGCGCGAGCTGCCGGGCACCTTCGGCCAGGGCAACGTTATCAACCTGCAGCTGAACGACGACGACTTCACGCTCGCCCAGCAAATCACCGACACCATCAACCGCGCCCAGGGCTACGGCAGCGCGTCCGCGCTGGATGCCCGCACCGTACAGATTCGTACCCCGAGCGGCAACAGCTCGCAGGTGCGCCTGCTGGCCGGCATTCAGAATCTTGAGGTCAACGTAGCGGTGCAGGATGCGAAAGTAATCATTAACTCCCGCACCGGCTCCGTAGTAATGAACCGCGAGGTGACGCTGGACAGCTGCGCGATTGCGCAGGGTAACCTGTCGGTCACCGTCAACCGCTCCGCGCAGGTCAGCCAGCCGGATACGCCGTTTGGCGGCGGTCAGACCGTGGTCACCCCGCAAACGCAAATCGATCTGCGCCAGAGCGGCGGGGCGATGCAGCGGGTTAACGCCAGCGCCAACCTGAATAACGTGGTGCGCGCGCTCAATACCCTTGGCGCGTCGCCGATGGAGCTGATGTCCATCATCCAGGCCATGCAGAGCGCGGGCTGCCTGCGTGCAAAAGTGGAAATCATCTGATGCTGAACGACACCCGGTCATTGGCCAGCGCCGCATGGGATGCCAGCTCTTTAAACGAGCTGAAAGCGAAGGTCGGCCAGGATCCGAAGGGTCACCTGAAATCGGTGGCCCGCGAAGTGGAAGGGATGTTCGTGCAGATGATGCTTAAAAGCATGCGCGAGGCGCTGCCAAAAGACGGCATTTTCAGCAGCGACTCAACGCGCATGTACACCAGCATGTACGACCAGCAAATTTCCCAGCAGCTCAGCAGCAAAGGGCTGGGCTTTGCGGACATGATGGTCAAACAGATGGGGGAAAACGCCGACCCGTCGGAAGAGGCGGGCAGGGTGCCGATGAAGTTTGATTTGCAGACGGTGACCAGCTTCCAGAACCAGACGCTGACTCAGATGGTGCGCCAGGCGGTGCCTAAGGCCCCGTCAAACGAAGAGCCCCTGAGCGGCGACAGCAAAGACTTCCTGGCCCAGCTCTCCCTCCCGGCGCGGCTGGCGAGCGAGCAAAGCGGCATTCCTCATCACCTGATTCTGGCGCAGGCCGCGCTGGAGTCCGGCTGGGGGCAGCGGCAGATCCTCACCAGCAGCGGCGAGCCGAGCTTCAATATTTTCGGCGTGAAGGCGACGAGCAGCTGGAAGGGACCGGTTGCGGAAATCACCACCACCGAATTTGAAAACGGCGAAGCGAAGAAGGTGAAGGCGAAATTCCGCGTCTACGGCTCTTATCTGGAGGCGCTTTCTGACTATGTCGGCATGCTGACCCGTAATCCTCGCTATGCCGCCGTCACCAGCGCGAGCACGCCAGAGCAGGGTGCCCAGGCGCTGCAAAACGCGGGCTACGCCACAGATCCGAACTACGCCCGCAAGCTGACGGGCATGATCCAGCAGCTGAAAGGCATGAGCGAGAAGGTCGCCAAAGCCTACGGTAACGATTTGTCCAAATTGTTCTGATTCGACTCAAGTCCTGCGGCGTGCTGCCGATACTATTCGACGGGACCCGTGACTATACGTGCTTAAGGAAAATCCATGTCCAGTAGCCTGATTAACAGTGCCATGAGTGGCCTGAGTGCTGCCCAGTCGGCACTGAACACCGTCAGTAATAACATTTCCAACTATAACGTCGCGGGCTACACCCGCCAGACGACGCTGCTCGCCCAGGCTAACAGTACGCTGGGCGCCGGTGGCTTTGTGGGTAACGGCGTCTACGTAAGCGGCGTGCAGCGTGAATATGACTCATTTATCACCAACCAGCTGCGCGGCGCGCAGAACCAAAGCAGCGGGCTGACAACGCAGTATCAGCAGATGTCGAAAATCGACGACATGCTGTCCGGCTCCACCAATACGCTCGCCACCACCATGCAGGATTTCTTTACCAGCCTGCAAACGCTGGTCAGCAACGCCTCTGATTCGGCGGCCCGCCAGGCGATGCTGGGAAAAGCGGACGGTCTGGTTAACCAGTTTAAGGTAACCGACCAGTATCTGCGTGACCAGGACAAGCAGGTCAACCTTGCCATCACCAGCAGCGTGGAGCAGATCAACAGCTACGCCAGCCAGATTGCCAACCTTAACGATCAGATCTCCCGCCTGAAGGGCGTGGGCGCAGGCGCATCCCCTAACGACCTGCTGGATCAGCGTGACCAGCTGGTCAGCCAGCTTAACCAGATTGTCGGCGTTGAAGTCAGCGTGCAGGACGGCGGCACCTACAACGTTTCAATCGCCAACGGCATTAACCTGGTGCAGGGTTCAACGGCAAACCAGCTGGCGGCCGTGCCGTCCAGCGCGGATCCGACCCGCACGACAGTAGCCTATGTAGATAAAGTTTCCGGCACCACGGAAATCCCGGAGAAGCAGCTTACTAACGGCTCTCTCGGCGGCCTGCTTGCCTTCCGCTCTCAGGATCTGGACAGCGCACGCAACCGTCTGGGCCAGCTGGCGCTTGCCTTCGGGACCGCGCTTAACGATCAGCATACCCAGGGTTACGACGCCAACGGCCACAAAGGCGAGGCGCTTTTCGATCTCGGTGGCCCGACGGTTATCGGCAACAGCAAGAACACTCCGGGAACCTCCCTCTCCGCAAACGTTGCCGACAGCACTAAAGTACAGGCCAGCGATTATAAAGTGACGTTCGACGGTACCGACTGGCAGGTGACCCGCCTGTCTGACAACGCCAAAATAAACCCGGGCGTTGCCGACGACGGCAGCGGCAACAAAAGCCTGAATTTTGACGGGCTGAAAATCGATATCAGCGGCGCGCCTGCTAAAAATGACAGCTTCACCGTCAAGCCGGTCAGCAACGTCATCGTTAATATGGACGTGGCTATCAGCGACGAAAGCGAGCTGGCGCTGGCAAGCGATCCGACCGCAGGCGAGAGCGATAACCGCAACGCCCAGGCGCTGCTTGATTTGCAGAGTGCGAAAGAGGTCGGCGGGAATAAATCGTTCAACGACGCTTATGCAAGCCTGGTCAGCGACGTCGGCAACAAGACGGCCAGCCTTAAAGTCACCAGCACCACCCAGAGCAACGTGGTCACGCAGCTGAGCAACCAGCAGCAGTCCATCTCCGGCGTCAACCTGGATGAAGAGTACGGCAACCTGCAGCGCTTCCAGCAGTACTACCTGGCGAATGCTCAGGTTTTACAGACCGCATCGTCGATGTTTGATGCCCTACTGGCCATTCGTTAACAGGAGCAACGTATGCGTATCAGCACCCAAATGATGTACGACCAGAACATGCGCGGCGTGACCAGTGCCCAGAGCGAATGGCTACGCTACGGCGAGCAGATGTCGACCGGCAAGCGCGTCAACCGTCCTTCCGACGACCCTATTGCCGCCTCGCAGGCGGTGGTGCTCTCTCAGGCTCAGTCGCAGAACAGCCAGTATGCGCTGGCGCGCACCTTCGCCACCCAGAAAGTCTCTCTTGAAGAGAACGTGCTGGGGCAGGTGACGACGGCAATCCAGAGCGCGCAGGAGAGAATTGTTAACGCCGGTAACGGTACCTTAAGCGATGATGACCGCGCGTCGCTGGCCACCGACCTTGAAGGGATCCGCAACCAGATCCTGAACCTGGCAAACAGCACCGACGGCAACGGCCGGTTTATCTTTGCCGGTTACAAAACCGAGAGCGCCCCGTTCGTGGAAAATGCGACGACGGGGAAGGTCGGCTATGAAGGGGGCAGCACCGGGATCACACAAACCGTAGACGCCGCCCGTACCATGACCATCGGCCATACCGGCAAAGAAGTTTTCAATTCGGTCACCAGCAATGCGGTGAAGGAGCCAAACGGCGATGCTTCAGAAACTAATCTGTTCGAAATGCTGGACTCGGCGATTGCCTCGCTGAAAACGCCGGTGGCAGATCTGGACGACGCGGGAAAGGCCGTACAGGCTGAAGTGATTGATAAAACCAACCGCGGCCTGAAAAACTCCCTCAACAACGTGCTGACCGTACGTGCGGAGCTTGGCACGCAGCTTAACGAGCTGGACAAGCTTGATTCGCTGGGGTCTGACAGGGCGCTGGGGCAAACTACCCAGATGAGTAACCTGGTGGACGTTGACTGGAACTCAACAATCTCTTCGTATGTGATGCAGCAGGCCGCGCTTCAGGCGTCCTATAAGGCCTTCAGCGATATGCAGGGGATGTCGCTGTTCCAGCTGAATAAGTAATCTTTTGTTGTTTGGGCGAGCCTGGAAACCGGCTCGCTTTCTCTGCCCGCTTCCGCACCCCGGAGCGGGCATTTTTTTGTCCTGCGCTCGGGAATAACAGCGATAAAAAAAGCCGGTCAGTTTCCTGACCGGCTTTTTAGCTTAGCGCTTTAGCTTAATCGACGCTTTGCGGACGAGTAGCTGGCGCGGTAGCCTGATGAGTGGCGCTGTGGCCACCTGCAGAACCACGACCGCTGAACTCATAGTCCGGGCGTACCCAGTCGCTATGGCGCGCTGGCTCTGGCGAGTAGTCCGGCGCCGGAGCGCGGGTCATTGGCGCAGTAGCATGCTTAACGGCGTGTACCGCAGCAGGGACTTCAGCAGCAACAGGTGCTGGTTTCGCCGCTGGAGCTGGCTCAGCCGCAGGTACTGGTTCAGTAACCGGAGCTGGTTCAGCCGCAGGTGCTGGTTCAGCAACCGGGGCAGGCGCAGCGACGGCTGGCTTGCTTTCTTCAACGGTAGCCACCGGTGCTTCTGGCGCAGCTTCTTCAACCACGACAGGCGCCTCTTCGGCGATTTCCACAGACTGTACCGGCTGCTCGCTGATCTCTTCCGCTGCCGGAGCCGCTTCTGCAATCACCTGTTCGGCCACGGCTTCATCCTGCTGCTCAACAATCTGAGGCTGTTCGGTAACCGGAGCGGCAATCACTTCCGGATGCGTGGTTTCGACAACAGGTGTCTCAACCGGCGCTTCCTGAACGACTGGCTCAGTCACGACAACTTCAGCCGGAGCCGCAACCTGCTGCTCAACTGCCGCAGCAATCGGGGCTACCTGCTCAACAGCATTCTCAGCCGCGTTGTTTTCCGCTGTGTTGCTCTGGAACTCTTCATGCGACGCAATTTCCGGGCGGGCAATCGGATACTGGATCCAGGCTTTACCGGAGGCAAGCTCTGGTGAAGCACAGGCAACGGTCAGCGGCATTGGTGACTGGGTTGGGTAACGCTCGTCACGGTAACGGCGACGACGCTGGCCGCTCACGCGCAGGTGGCGTGGAGAACGGCGTGAACGACGTGGCATACCGTTGGCATCGTTGCGCGTATCTACATTGTCATCCTGTTCTGCTGCCTGAGTTTCAACAACCGCTGGCAGTGGAATGGTGGCGACTTCTGTATGCGGTGCAACGGCTGCCGGTGCTGAGGACTCTTCCTGAGCTGCCAGTTCAAGCGCGGCGGCATTTGCCTGAGCGTTGGCGATGTCTTCAGCAGATTCGAAGCGCACTTTCTGGCTCAGCTGGCGCGGCTTGCGGCGCGGCATGTGCTGAACGCGTTCTTCCTGCTCGGACTCGACCTCAACGACTTCATCACGCTGCAGGGATTTAACTTCCTGCTGCGCCTGACGCTTGTCATCGCTACGGCGACGGTTGCGGTCGCGACGCGGCTGCTGCTCGTCACGTGACTTAGGCTTTTCAGCTTCTTCGGTGGCGACGTTCTGACGAACTTCACGCACTTCAGCATTTGGCTGCTGGCCCTGGCGACGATTGCGACGGTTTTCGTCACGATTCTCGCGCGGCTCACGTGCTTCACGCGGCTCGCGTGGTTCACGGGTTTCACGAGTTTCGCGATTGTCGCGGTTTTCACCACGGTTCTCACGGTCACCACGTTCACCGCGATTATTGCGATCGCCACGGTCACGGCGGTTGTTCTGACGGCGGTTGTTACGGCGATCCTGGCCCTGACGCTGGGTTTCGGTTTCTGCCGGTTTCTCGACCTTAACTTCTTTAGCTTCAGCTTCAGGTTCCGCAGCAAACATGTTTTTCAGCGCGCTGAAGAAGCGGCTAATCAGGCCAGGCTGAGCAGGGGTCTGAGGCTGGGCAGCAGCGGCTGGTTTCGCAGCGGCGGCCGGCGCGGCAGCTGGTGTAGTTTCCTGCGGCGCTGGCGGCACATCCGGCATCACGAAGGTGGCTAATGCTGGCTGTTCAGGACGTTTACGCTCGGCGTACTCTTCGTCAGAAGGCATTGCCATCTCTTCTTCATGCAGCTTCGGCAGCATGTAGCTGAGGGTCTTGGTCTCTTCGCCTTTGCGCACGCGCAGCACGGAGTAATGCGGGGTTTGCATCTGATCGTTAGGCACGATGACGGCTTTAACGCCGCCCTGACGGGTTTCAATGGCGCTTACCGCATCACGTTTTTCGTTCAGCAGGTAGGAAGCAATTGGCACCGGAACGATGGCGTGCACTTCCTGGGTGTTCTCTTTCAGCGCCTCTTCTTCAATCAGACGCAGAATGGAGAGGGCCATGGATTCGTTATCACGAACGGTGCCGGTACCGCTACAGCGTGGGCACACGTGGTGGCTTGACTCGCCCAGGGAAGGGGAGAGACGCTGACGGGACATTTCCAGCAGGCCAAAACGGGAGATATGGCTGATCTGGATACGCGCACGGTCCTGGCGCACCGCTTCACGCAGGCGGTTTTCAACCGCGCGCTGGTGGCGTACCGGGGTCATATCGATGAAGTCGATAACAATCAGACCGCCCAGGTCGCGCAGGCGGAGCTGGCGGGCGATTTCATCGGCGGCTTCAAGGTTGGTGTTGAACGCTGTCTCTTCGATATCGCCACCGCGGGTTGCGCGAGCGGAGTTGATGTCGATAGCGGTCAGGGCTTCGGTAGAGTCGATAACAATCGAGCCACCGGAAGGCAGACGGACTTCACGCTGGAAGGCGGATTCAATCTGCGATTCAATCTGGTAGTGGCTGAACAGCGGGATTTCACCGGTGTAGAGCTTGATTTTGCTGCTGAAGTCCGGACGACCCAGCGCGCCGATATGCTGGCGAGCCAGCTCGAGCACTTTCGGGTTATCGATGAGGATTTCACCGATGTCCTGGCGCAGATAGTCACGGAAAGCACGGACGATAACGTTGCTTTCCTGGTGGATCAGGAACGGAGCAGGGCGGTTTTCCGCCGCTTTCTGTATAGCTTCCCAGTGCTTGAGGCGGAAGCTCAGATCCCATTGCAGCGCTTCCGCGGATTTACCCACGCCGGCCGTGCGCACAATCAGACCCATGCCGTCCGGCAGCTCCAGCGAGGAGAGGGCTTCTTTCAGTTCGGTACGGTCATCACCTTCGATGCGGCGGGAGATACCACCGGCACGCGGGTTGTTTGGCATCAGAACCAGATAGCTACCGGCCAGGCTGATAAAAGTCGTCAGCGCCGCGCCTTTATTACCACGCTCTTCTTTATCAATCTGAACGATCACTTCCTGACCTTCGCGCAGAACATCTTTGATGTTCGGGCGGCCATGAGATGAATAGTTTGACGGGAAGTACTCGCGGGCGATCTCTTTCAGAGGCAGGAAACCATGACGTTCAGCGCCGTAATCAACAAATGCCGCTTCCAGACTTGGTTCAATACGCGTGATTTTTCCTTTATAGATGTTGGCTTTTTTCTGTTCGTGTCCCGGGCTTTCAATATCCAGGTCGTACAGGCGTTGCCCATCTACAAGGGCGACGCGCAACTCTTCTTGCTGAGTTGCGTTTATTAACATTCTCTTCATCGTAACTTACTCATTATTCTTACATTGGTAGATAAGCTACGGGCATGGTGACGCTGACCGGGAATGAACCGATGGCCTCGTGACTGATCGCACAGTCGCCAACCTCACGGTTGTCGCTTGCTGAGAGGCGCAAAGTGTCGGTAGCCTGTATTTCATACGGAAATACAGCGCAATTATCGTGGGAATAACCTTAGAATATTTCTTAAGAGTTGATTCCATTTTACCGGTCAGGCTGCAACCCGCAGCCCGCTAACTGCCTGAAAGTACAAAACGTCTTACGCCATTGCTGCGTGGATGAACATTCAGGCAAAACTGGTAATTCCGCAAAGTTCCTGTTCTGACAAGTCTTAACACGGAAAACCGCAACATTATTCCATTGCTAAGCTTGTTATAGCAAGGTGACTTTTGCCTTTGATGCCTCGTTTCTTACAGTTTTTTAACCCGCAGTTTTTCAATTTGTACAGAAAATGAATAAAAGCAGGTTAAGTTGTGATAAATGAGGCTGAAGTCAGTTAAGCACATAAAAATGAGTGGCGCTATGCGCGTGCGCTAATTAGAATCGCCGACCATGAAAACGCAGACTCCATCTCCTTCAGTACAAATCGTTGCTATTTCCGCCGATGAGGCCGGGCAGCGTGTCGACAACTTTTTGCTTGCCCGGCTCAAGGGCGTGCCAAAAAGCATGATTTATCGCATTTTGCGTAAGGGTGAAGTGCGCGTGAATAAAAAACGCGTCAAGCCCGAGTACAAATTAGAGGATGGCGATCAGCTTCGCATCCCGCCGGTGAGAGTGGCCGAACGTGAAGAGGTGCAGGTCTCTCCCCATCTTCAGAAAGTGGCGGCGCTTACCGATGCCATCCTCTATGAAGATGACCATATCCTGGTGCTCAACAAACCTTCGGGCACCGCCGTTCACGGCGGCAGCGGCCTGAGCTTTGGGGTGATCGAAGGATTGCGCGCTCTGCGCCCGGAAGCCCGTTTCCTGGAGCTGGTGCACCGCCTCGACCGCGATACATCAGGGATCCTGCTGGTGGCCAAAAAGCGTTCCGCGCTGCGTTCGCTGCATGAGCAGCTGCGTGAGAAGGGCATGCAGAAAGATTATCTGGCGCTGGTTCGCGGCCAGTGGCAGTCGCACATCAAGGTTGTTCAGGCACCGCTGCTAAAAAACATCCTGCAAAGCGGTGAGCGTATTGTGCGTGTGAACAGCGAGGGCAAGCCTTCCGAAACCCGCTTTAAGGTGGAAGAGCGCTATGAGTTTGCAACCCTGGTACGCTGCAGCCCTGTGACTGGCCGTACGCACCAGATTCGTGTGCATACCCTGCATGCCGGGCATCCCATCGCCTTCGATGACCGCTACGGTGACCGCGAGTTCGACAAACAGCTGAACGGTACCGGGCTTAGCCGCCTCTTCCTGCACGCTGCCGCGTTGAAATTCACCCACCCGAATACCGGTGAAGTGATGCGCGTTGAAGCGCCGATGGACGATGAGCTGAAGCGCTGCCTTACCGTCCTGCGCAAAACGGCCTGATCAGAAGCTCCCGCCCGGGAGCTTTTTTTATGCCCACTTACCGGTGGATGGCGCTGTCGCTTATCCACCCTACAAAACCCGTCCCGTAGGCCGGATAAGCGCAGCGCCATCCGACAATTTTCCGACAAACTTACTGCCCCAGTGGATTGCACCCCTCGTTTCGCAACATCTCGCACAGGCTGATAAGCGGCAGGCCAATTAGCGTATTGGGATCGCGTCCCTCAAGCCTTTCGAACAGCGCTATGCCTAATCCCTCGCACATAAAGCTCCCCGCGCACTGCAGCGGCTGCTCTTTGCGTACGTAGGCGCGAATCTCTTCCTCGCTCAGATGGCGGAAGTGGACGTCAAA
Source organism: Dryocola clanedunensis (assembly GCF_038405435.1). GTDB lineage: Bacteria > Pseudomonadota > Gammaproteobacteria > Enterobacterales > Enterobacteriaceae > Dryocola > Dryocola clanedunensis_A. The sequence continues at coordinate 570,808 of NZ_JBBYHZ010000003.1, forward strand.
TGGTTCACAGGCGGTCTGCAACTGGCCGTTCTCTGAGTTATAGAGGGCAAGTCCAGTGTAGAAGGTCACAATGCTGCCACGCGCCTGCATCAGCTGGGCGACAGCGTTCTCTTCGGTGTGCGGCTTGCCGGTAATTTTATTCTCCAGGACGCAAACCTGATCCGATCCAATAATAAGATGGGAAGGGTAGTCCTCTTTTAACGCCTGAGCTTTCGCCTGAGCCAGCCTCGTGACCAGTTCACGCGCGCTCTCGCCGGGCCGGGGTGTTTCATCAGTAAGCGGTGAGGCCGTTATAAAAGGCATACCAAGCTTCTCAAGCAGCGCACGGCGGAAGGGAGAAGTTGAAGCCAGCACAATAGGTTTCATATTTTTTTCATTAAAGATAGCGAATTGGATAAAGGCATTTTAAACTGTGCCACCGCAATGTGTGCGAATAAATGGCGAAAGGCGCTGTTATGAGGCCTTTTTCTTTGACTCTATGACGTTACAAAGTTAATATGCGCGCCCTATGCAAAAGGTAAAATTACCCCTGACTCTCGATCCGGTTCGTACGGCTCAAAAACGCCTTGATTACCATGGTGTGTATACACCTGAACAGGTAGAGCGCGTCGCCGAATTTGTGGTCAGTGTAGACAGTGATGTGGAATGCGATATGCGGTTTGCTATCGACGAACAACGCCTCGCGGTTTTAACCGGTGATGCGAAGGTCTCGTTAACACTCTCATGTCAGCGTTGCGGGAAGCCGTTTGCGCATCAGGTCTACACGCAGTATTGTTTTAGCCCGATCGTCAAAGACGAGCAGGCTGAAGCACTCCCGGAAGCGTATGAGCCAGTTCAGGTTAACGAATTTGGCGAAATCGATCTTCTGGCGGTGGTAGAAGATGAAATCATCCTCTCCCTGCCGGTGGTTCCGGTGCATGATTCTGAACACTGTGAAGTGTCCGAGGCGGACATGGTCTTTGGCAAACTGCCTGCAGAGGCGGAGAAACCAAACCCATTTGCCGTATTAGCCAGTTTAAAGCGTAAGTAATTGAGGAGTAAGGTCCATGGCCGTACAACAGAATAAACCAACCCGTTCCAAACGTGGCATGCGTCGTTCCCATGACGCGCTGACCACCAGCACCCTGTCCGTGGACAAAGTTTCTGGCGAAACTCATCTGCGTCACCACATGACTGCCGACGGTTTCTACCGCGGCCGCAAGGTTATCGTTAAGTAATCCTGACGATACCTTGACACGTCTAACCCTTGCGTTAGATGCCATGGGTGGGGACTTCGGTCCTTCCGTGACAGTGCCTGCAGCATTGCAGGCACTGGACTCTAACTCCCAGCTAAGCCTTCTCCTGGTCGGTTGCCCCGACACCATCACGCCATTACTTGCCAAAGCTGATTTTGATAAACGTTCGCGTCTGCAGATTATTCCTGCGGAATCGGTTATTGCCAGTGATGCCAGGCCGTCGCAAGCGATCCGCAACAGTCGCGGTTCTTCTATGCGGGTGGCGCTTGAATTGGTCAAAGAGGGGCGGGCAGAAGCCTGCGTCAGTGCCGGGAATACCGGCGCGCTGATGGGGCTGGCGAAATTATTGCTCAAGCCCATTGAGGGAATTGAGCGTCCGGCGCTGATGACGGTGTTGCCGCATCAGCAAAAGGGCAAAACGGTAGTATTAGATCTCGGAGCCAACGTCGACTGCGACAGCAATATGCTGGTGCAGTTTGCCATTATGGGCTCCGTGATGGCGGAAGAAGTGCTGGGCGTGGTGAATCCTCGCGTGGCGCTGCTGAACATCGGTGAAGAAGAGACCAAAGGTCTCGACAGCATTCGCGATGCCTCCGCATTATTAAAAACAATGCCTTCTATCAACTATATTGGTTATCTTGAAGCCAACGAACTGTTGACCGGAAAAACGGATGTCCTGGTGTGCGACGGGTTTGTAGGAAACGTCACGCTCAAGACGATGGAAGGGGTTGTCAGGATGTTCCTTACCCTGCTCAAATCACAGGGCGAAGGGAAAAAAAGGTCGTGGTGGCTGATTTTATTGAAGCGTTGGTTACAAAAGCATCTGACCAGGCGATTCAGTCACCTCAACCCCGACCAGTATAATGGCGCCTGTCTGTTAGGATTGCGCGGCACCGTGATCAAGAGCCACGGTGCGGCCAATCAGCGAGCGTTTGCTGTCGCGATTGAACAGGCAGTGCAGGCGGTGAGGCGGCAAGTTCCGGTAAGGATTGCCGCTCGCCTGGAATCTGTATTACCCAAGAGTGACTGAGCGTACATGTATACGAAGATTATTGGTACGGGCAGCTACCTGCCCGAACAAGTGCGGACTAACGCCGACCTGGAAAAAATGGTGGATACCTCTGACGAGTGGATTGTCACCCGTACAGGTATTCGTGAACGCCGAATCGCCGCGCCTGACGAAACCGTTGCCACAATGGGTTTCCAGGCTGCGACCCGCGCCCTTGAAATGGCCGGTGTTGATAAGTCACAGATTGGCTTAATCATCGTCGCGACGACGTCTTCGACGCACGCGTTTCCAAGCGCCGCCTGCCAGGTGCAGAGCATGCTGGAAATCAAAGGCTGCCCGGCATTTGACGTTGCGGCCGCATGCGCAGGCTTTACCTATGCGCTGAGCATCGCCGATCAGTACATCAAAAATGGTGCGGTAGATTACGCGCTGGTGATCGGTGCTGACGTGCTGGCTCGCACGCTCGATCCAAACGATCGTGGCACAATTATTCTGTTTGGCGATGGTGCCGGTGCGGTCCTGCTTGGCAGGAGCGAAGAGCCGGGCATCTTGTCAACACATCTGCATGCTGACGGCAGTTACGGTGAATTGCTGACGCTGCCAAACCAGGACCGTTTCGATCCGTCCAAACCGTCCTACGTGACGATGGCCGGTAACGAAGTGTTCAAAGTTGCCGTAACTGAACTGGCCCACATCGTTGATGAAACCCTGACGGCGAACAACCTCGATCGTTCCGATCTCGACTGGCTGGTGCCGCATCAGGCCAACCTGCGCATTATCAGCGCGACGGCGAGAAAGCTGGGAATGTCGATGGACAACGTTGTGGTGACGCTGGACAGGCACGGTAATACCTCTGCGGCCTCCGTGCCGGCAGCGCTGGACGAAGCGGTACGTGATGGTCGCATTCAACGCGGTCAGCTGGTGCTGCTTGAGGCGTTCGGCGGCGGCTTTACCTGGGGTTCGGCACTGGTTCGTTTTTGATTAAAGGAATGAGAAAATGACGCAATTTGCTTTTGTTTTCCCGGGACAGGGTTCTCAGAACGTCGGAATGCTGGCAGAGTTAGCCGCCGCGTATCCGATTGTTGAAGATACTTTCCGTGAAGCTTCAGACGCGCTGGGCTACGATCTCTGGGCGCTGGTGCAAAACGGCCCGGCCGAAGAGCTGAATAAAACCTGGCAGACTCAGCCAGCGCTGCTGGCGGCCTCCGTTGCGATTTATCGCGTCTGGCAGCAGCAGGGCGGTAAAACCCCAGCGCTGATGGCAGGTCACAGCCTGGGTGAATATTCTGCTCTAGTGTGCGCAGGCGTAATCAACTTTGCCGACGCTGTTCGTCTGGTAGAACTGCGTGGCAAACTGATGCAGGAAGCGGTGCCGGAAGGCACCGGCGGCATGTCTGCTATTATCGGTCTGGACGATGCTTCCATCGCTAAAGCCTGTGAAGAAGCGGCGCAGGGGCAGGTTGTCTCCCCGGTCAACTTCAACTCTCCGGGCCAGGTTGTGATTGCGGGTAACAAAGAAGCCGTTGAACGTGCGGGCGCCGCTTGTAAAGCCGCTGGTGCAAAACGTGCTCTTCCTTTACCTGTCAGCGTGCCGTCACACTGCGCGCTGATGAAGCCTGCGGCAGACAAACTTGCCGTTGCGCTGGAAAATATTACCTTCAACGCGCCAGCCGTTCAGGTTGTGAACAACGTTGATGTGAAGTGCGAAACTTCACCGGAGGCGATTCGTAGCGCGCTGGTACGCCAGCTCTACAGCCCGGTGCAGTGGACCAAATCTGTAGAATTTATGGCGGCACAGGGCGTGACCCAGTTGCTGGAAGTCGGCCCAGGTAAAGTCCTGACCGGCCTGACTAAACGTATTGTTGACACCCTGACCGCAGCGGCCATTAACGAGCCTGCTTCCCTGTCAGCGGCGCTTGAGCAATAAAACGAGGAAGACCATGAGTTTTGAAGGAAAAGTTGCGCTGGTAACCGGCGCAAGCCGTGGTATCGGCCGTGCGATCGCAGAGACCCTGGTGGCTCGCGGCGCAAAAGTAATTGGTACTGCGACAAGCGAAAGCGGTGCGCAGGCCATCAGTGACTATTTAGGCGCGAACGGCAAAGGTTTTATGCTGAACGTGACCGATCCGGCCTCTATCGAGTCGGTTCTGGAAAATATTCGTGCAGAATTTGGCGAAGTGGACATTCTGGTCAATAATGCCGGTATCACTCGTGATAACCTGCTGATGCGCATGAAAGATGCCGAGTGGGACGATATCATCGAAACCAACTTGTCATCAGTTTTCCGTCTGTCAAAAGCGGTAATGCGAGCTATGATGAAAAAGCGTCATGGTCGTATTATCACTATCGGTTCTGTGGTTGGTACCATGGGAAATGCTGGTCAGGCCAACTACGCTGCGGCGAAAGCAGGCTTGATCGGTTTCAGTAAATCACTGGCGCGCGAAGTGGCGTCCCGTGGTATTACTGTAAACGTTGTTGCTCCGGGCTTTATTGAAACGGACATGACGCGTGCGCTCTCTGACGATCAGCGTGCGGGTATCCTGGCGCAGGTTCCAGCGGGTCGCTTAGGTGACGCAAAAGAAATCGCCAGTGCAGTAGCATTTTTAGCTTCTGACGAGGCCGGGTACATCTCTGGTGAGACCCTGCACGTCAATGGCGGAATGTACATGGTTTAACCACGATTAAAATTATTTGCGTTATTTGGGCGAATGCCCGCAAAATAGCGTAAAATCGTGGTACGACCTGCCGGGATTTAGTTGCATCTTTTTCAACATTTTATACACTACGAAAACCATCGCGAAAGCGAGTTTTGATAGGAAATTTAAGAGTATGAGCACTATCGAAGAACGCGTTAAGAAAATCATTGGCGAACAACTGGGTGTTAAGCAGGAAGAAGTCATCAACTCCGCTTCCTTCGTTGAGGACCTGGGCGCTGATTCTCTTGACACCGTTGAGCTGGTAATGGCTCTGGAAGAAGAGTTTGATACTGAGATTCCGGACGAAGAAGCTGAGAAAATCACTACCGTTCAGGCTGCCATTGATTATATCAACGGTCACCAGGCGTAAGTGAACATCTCCAGGCGGTCATTCGACCGCCTGAGTTTTATCTGATTGTCCCACAAGTCCCAATTTTTTCCCTCCCTGGAGGACAAACGTGTCTAAGCGTCGTGTAGTTGTGACCGGACTGGGCATGTTGTCTCCTGTCGGCAATACCGTAGAGTCTACCTGGAGTGCTCTCCTTGCCGGTCAGAGTGGCATCAGCCTGATCGACCATTTCGATACTAGCGCCTATGCAACGAAATTTGCTGGCTTAGTAAAGGATTTTAACTGTGATGACATTATCTCGCGCAAAGAACAGCGCAAGATGGATGCCTTCATTCAATATGGAATTGTTGCTGGCCATCAAGCCATGCTGGATTCTGGGCTTGAAGTAACGGAAGAGAATGCAACCCGTATTGGTGCCGCTATCGGTTCTGGTATTGGTGGTCTGGGTCTTATTGAAGAGAACCACACCTCGCTGGTTAACGGTGGTCCACGTAAGATCAGCCCGTTCTTCGTACCCTCTACTATCGTGAATATGGTGGCAGGTCACCTGACCATTATGTTTGGTCTGCGTGGTCCGAGCATTTCCATTGCCACGGCGTGTACCTCTGGTGTGCATAACATCGGCCATGCTGCCCGTATCATCGCCTATGGCGATGCAGACGCGATGCTTGCCGGTGGCGCAGAGAAAGCCAGTACGCCGCTGGGCGTCGGTGGTTTTGGTGCAGCGCGTGCGCTCTCCACCCGCAACGACAACCCGCAAGCGGCAAGCCGCCCGTGGGATAAAGACCGTGACGGCTTCGTGCTGGGTGACGGCGCAGGCGTTATCATGGTCGAAGAATACGAGCATGCTAAAAAGCGCGGCGCTAAAATCTACGCGGAAATCGTCGGTTTTGGTATGAGCAGCGATGCCTACCACATGACGTCTCCGCCGGATACCGGCGCAGGGGCAGCACTGGCGATGGAAAATGCTCTGCGTGATGCGGGTATTGCTCCGGGCCAGATTGGCTATGTTAACGCGCACGGCACTTCAACGCCTGCCGGTGACAAAGCTGAAACGCAGGCCGTTAAGTCTATCTTTGGTGCCGATGCCAGCCGCGTGATGGTTAGCTCAACCAAGTCGATGACCGGTCACCTGTTAGGTGCCGCAGGGGCGGTAGAGTCCATCTACTCCATCCTTGCGCTGCGCGATCAGGCTGTTCCGCCTACCATCAACCTCGATAACCCGGATGAGGGCTGTGACCTGGACTTTGTTCCACACGTTGCTCGCCAGGTGTCCGGGATGGAGTACGCGCTGTGTAACTCCTTCGGTTTTGGTGGCACAAACGGTTCTCTGATCTTCAAAAAGATCTAAACCGTCCCCATAAAGGGCTCGCTTGCGGGCCCTTTATGCATTTCGGCCCACGCTTCAGACTTCCCCCCTTGCTGCTTTTTCCCCGTACTGGCACCCTTACGCCATCAGACACCGAGGAACCGCTATGTATTTAATCAATGGACAGTGGCAGACGACGCTCCCGGCAAACGATCGTGCGGTGCAGTTTGGTGACGGCTGCTTTACCACGGCGGCGGTGAACAACGGCCGGGTCAGGTTCATCGACCAGCATATCCGTCGCTTACAGCTTGCCTGTAAGACCCTGATGCTTTCGTTTACGGACTGGCTGATGCTGAGAGAAGAAATGCAGCAGCTCGCCGCGCGTGAGGGGCAGGCGGTACTCAAGGTGATAATCACTCGTGGAGCGGGGGGGCGAGGCTACAGCGCGGCCCAGTGTGAACATCCCACGCGTATACTTGGCGTCTCGCCATTTCCAGCTTTTTACGCTGAGTGGCAGCAGCAAGGGATTACCCTTGCGCTCAGCCCTATCTGCCTTGGTGTAAACCCCAGCCTGGCAGGTATAAAACATCTGAATCGCCTTGAGCAGGTCCTGATCCGTACGCATCTTGAACAGACGCCCGCCAACGAGGCGCTGGTCCTTGACAGTGACGGGTGGCTTACGGAATGCTGTGCGGCTAATTTATTCTGGCGTAAAGGGGAAAGGGTGTTTACCCCTTATGTCGATCGCGCGGGGGTTAACGGTACGATGCGGCAGCATATTATTGCCACGCTGGCGGATTCCGGCCGACGGGTGCAGGAAGTGCGGGAGCGGGTAGAAACTCTTGCGGACGCCGATGAAATTGTTATCTGTAACGCCCTGATGCCGGTTGTACCAGTAAAACAGGCGCAGGCATGGAGCTACAGCTCGCGCGAGCTTTATCATTATTTAGCGCCACTTTGTGAGTAAACGATTACCGATGAAAAAGATGCTACGTTTTTTCCTGCTGTTACTGGTGATTCTGGGCGTTGCCGCCGGTGTCGGCGTCTGGAAGGTCCGCCAGCTGGCAAACAGCCCTCTGCCCATAAAGCAGGAAACGATCTTTACCCTCAAGGCGGGCACTGGCCGCCTTGCGCTGGGCAAACAGCTTTATGAAGAGAAGCTGATAACACGGCCGCGGGTCTTCCAGTGGCTGCTGAAGGTAAAACCGGAGCTGGCGAACTTCAAAGCCGGAACCTACCGCCTGACGCCGAAAATGACGGTGCGCGATATGCTTGCGCTGCTCGCCAGCGGCAAAGAAGCCCAGTTCCCCATCCGCTTTGTGGAAGGGATGCGCCTTAGCGACTGGCTTAAGCAGATGCGTGAAGCGCCTTACATTAAGCACACCCTGAAGGATGACAGCTATGCCACGGTCGCAGAAGCGCTTAAGCTCGAGCACGCCGACTGGGCTGAAGGCTGGTTCTTCCCGGATACCTGGCTCTACACAGCCAATACTACGGACGTTGCGCTGTTGAAACGTGCGCATGAGCGGATGAAAAAGGCCGTGCAGGAGGCGTGGGACGGTAAGGCCGACGGGCTGCCGTACAAAACGCAGAATGATTTAGTCACCATGGCGTCCATCGTCGAAAAAGAGACGGCCGTGGCGAGCGAGCGCGACCGTGTCGCCTCGGTATTTATCAATCGTCTGCGGATCGGCATGCGTTTACAAACGGATCCGACGGTGATTTACGGCATGGGTGAGAACTATAATGGTAAGCTGTCGCGCAAAGATCTGGAGACGCCGACCCCTTACAACACCTATGTGATAAGCGGTATGCCGCCGGGCCCGATAGCTATTCCCTCTGCGGCCTCATTACAGGCGGCGGCCCATCCGGCGAAAACACCTTATCTCTATTTCGTTGCCGACGGTAAAGGCGGCCACACCTTTAACACTAATCTCGCCGGCCACAATCAGGCGGTACAGGTCTATATCAAAGCCTTAAAGGACAAGAATGGTGAGTAAATTTATCGTTATTGAGGGGCTCGAAGGGGCAGGGAAAACCAACGCGCACAACGTGGTGGTCGCGACCTTAAAAGAGCTTGGGGTGACCGATCTGGTCTTTACCCGTGAGCCCGGCGGTACGCCGCTGGCGGAAAGACTGCGCGAACTGACGCTCAATAACAAAGGCATCGGCGACGAGGTTGTAACGGACAAAGCCGAAGTGCTGATGTTTTACGCGGCCAGGGTGCAGCTGGTGGAAACCGTCATCAAGCCTGCACTGTCGCGCGGGGCATGGGTGATTGGCGATCGTCACGATCTCTCCACTCAGGCCTACCAGGGCGGCGGCCGCCAGATCGACCAGCAGCTGCTGATGGCGCTGCGTAACACGGTATTAGGCGATTTCTATCCCGATCTGACTATTTATCTCGATGTGACACCGGAAGTTGGCCTGACGCGCGCCCGCGCCCGAGGGGAACTGGACCGCATCGAGCAGGAGTCGATTGATTTCTTCAACCGTACCCGCGCCCGTTATCTGGAGCTTGCGGCGGCGGACAACCGCATTAAAACCATCGATGCGACGCAGACGCTTGACGAGGTCTCCGCTGCGGTGCGCAATGCGGTGATTAACTGGGCGAAGGAACTGGCCTGATGAAATGGTATCCCTGGCTGCGCGGGCCGTTTGAGCAGATCCTCAGCCAGTATCAGTCGGGCCGTGGGCATCATGCGCTGCTGCTTCACGCCCTGCCGGGAATGGGCGACGAGGCGCTGATTTACGCCCTCAGCCGCTGGCTGATGTGCCAGCGGCCGCAGGGCAACAAAAGCTGTGGCCAGTGCCGCAGCTGTCAGCTTATGCAGGCAGGTAACCATCCGGACAGCTACGTCATCGAGCCGGAAAAAGGCAAAAGCAGCCTGGGCATCGACAGCATCCGCGAGATAACCGAGAAGCTTTACGGCCATGCCCAGCAGGGCGGGGCAAAGGTAGTCTGGCTCAAAGATGCGGGTCTGCTGACCGAAGCTGCGGCGAACGCCCTGCTGAAAACGCTTGAAGAGCCGCCCGCCAACACCTGGTTTTTCCTTGGCAGCCGCGAACCAGCCCGCCTGCCCGCCACGCTGCGCAGCCGTTGTCTTTACTGGTATCTCACGCCGCCGGAAGAGTCCTTTTCCCTTGCCTGGCTTGCCCGTGAAAGCTCGCTGGACAGCACTCAGCTGCGCGCGGCCTTGCGCCTGGCCGCCGGTGCCCCTGCCGCAGCGCTTGAGCTGCTTGAGCCGGAACACTGGAAGCATCGTCAGGCACTTTGCGAAAAGCTCGCGCTGGCCTGCTCGTCTAAAGACATGCTTTTGCTGCTGCCGGTGCTGAACCATGAAGAGGCGACTCGCCGTATTCAGTGGCTGAGCTCGCTGCTGCTGGATGCCCTTAAGTGGCAGCAGGGCGCAGGGCAGTGGCTGGCCAATGCGGATATGCAGCCGCTGGTCGCAAACCTCGCTAACAGCGCGAAGCCCGCCGTATTACAGGCAACTTTACAGGGTTGGTTTACCTGCCGTGAATCTCTGCTGACGGTGGTGGGCGTTAACCGTGAACTCCTTATTACCGAACAGCTGCTGACCTGGGAGCGACTCATGCGACCGGGTGCTATCCTTCCTTCTCCACATCTTTAAGAGTGCCCGTATGTTTCTTGTCGACTCACACTGCCATCTTGATGGCCTGGATTATGAATCCCTGCACAAAAACGTCGATGACGTTCTTGAAAAAGCCGCCGCGCGGGACGTGAAGTTCTGCCTGGCCGTGGCAACCACGCTTGAAGGCTACCGCAGCATGCGCGAGCTGGTGGGAGAGCGGGAGAACGTTGCCTACTCATGCGGCGTACACCCGTTAAATCAGGACAAAGAGTACGACGTTGAAGAGCTTCGTCGCCTGGCCGCTGAGCCAGGCGTGGTGGCGATGGGTGAAACCGGCCTCGATTATTTCTATACGCCTGAAACTAAGCCGCGCCAGCAGGAGTCTTTCCGCAACCATATCCGCATTGGACGTGAGCTCAACAAGCCAGTCATCGTGCACACCCGTGACGCCCGCGCCGACACCCTGGCGATCCTCCAGGAAGAGAAAGTGACAGACTGCGGTGGGGTACTACACTGTTTCACTGAGGATCGGGAAACTGCCGGTAAGCTGCTGGATATGGGATTCTACATCTCTTTTTCCGGCATCCTGACCTTCCGTAATGCTGACCAGCTGCGCGAGGCAGCCCGCTTTGTGCCGCTGGATCGCATACTGGTTGAAACGGACTCGCCTTATCTGGCCCCCGTCCCGCACCGGGGCAAGGAGAATCAGCCGGCAATGACCCGTGACGTAGCAGAATACCTGGCGGTGCTGAAGGGGGTTTCAGTTGAAGAGCTGGCGACGGTGACCACGCAAAACTTTGCCGGGCTCTTTCATATCCCGCTCTCCCGCCTGCACTCAGCGTGATTAGCTGACTTATTTTTTAGCTCGTAATTAATCATCGAAGCGAGTAAAGTGCTCCGCCTCAAAAGGGGTGTAGCACATCGTTTTTGAAATATTCAGACATGAGTACTGTAAATTAATGAAAGTTTTCATACTGGCTGACCAAGAAACGTGATAGCCGTCAAACAAAATTTTCCTGATTTATTTTACTCTGCGTAATAAATAAAGGGCACTTAGATGCCCTGAATAGGGTCCGGTTCTCCCCCCGGTCCGATGCGCATAATGCGTAAAAAAAGCACAAATACTCAGGAGCACTCTCAATTATGTTTAAGAATGCATTTGCTAACCTGCAAAAGGTGGGTAAATCGCTGATGTTGCCAGTATCCGTACTGCCTATCGCAGGTATCCTGCTGGGCGTCGGTTCTGCAAACTTCAGCTGGCTACCAGCCGTGGTTTCTCATGTGATGGCGGAAGCGGGCGGTTCAGTTTTCGCCAACATGCCGCTTATCTTCGCAATCGGTGTGGCATTAGGCTTCACCAATAACGACGGCGTTTCTGCGCTGGCGGCCGTAGTCGCTTACGGCATCATGGTGAAAACCATGGCGGTGGTTGCGCCACTTGTTCTGCATATGCCTGCGGAAGAAATTAACGCCAAGCACCTCGCCGATACCGGCGTGCTGGGCGGCATCATCGCGGGTGCGATTGCCGCGTATATGTTTAACCGCTTCTACCGCATCAAGCTGCCTGAGTATCTGGGCTTCTTCGCCGGGAAACGCTTCGTGCCGATCATCTCCGGTCTGGCTGCGATCTTCCTGGGCGTGGTGCTGTCCTTCATCTGGCCGCCAATCGGTAACGCGATCCAGACCTTCTCTCAGTGGGCTGCATATCAGAACCCGGTAGTGGCGTTCGGTATCTACGGCTTCATCGAGCGCTGCCTGGTACCGTTCGGCCTGCACCATATCTGGAACGTTCCATTCCAGATGCAGATTGGTGAATACACCAACGCAGCAGGTCAGGTCTTCCACGGCGATATCCCTCGCTATATGGCAGGCGACCCAACTGCGGGCAAACTGTCCGGTGGCTTCCTGTTCAAAATGTACGGTCTGCCTGCTGCGGCTATCGCAATTTGGCACTCGGCGAAACCTGAGAACCGTGCGAAAGTTGGCGGCATCATGATCTCCGCTGCGCTGACTGCGTTCCTGACGGGTATCACCGAGCCAATCGAATTCTCCTTCATGTTCGTGGCGCCAATCCTGTACATTATCCACGCGGTGCTGGCAGGCCTGGCATTCCCGATCTGTATCCTGCTGGGTATGCGTGACGGGACCTCCTTCTCACACGGTCTGATTGACTTCATCGTGCTGAGCGGTAACAGCAGCAAGCTGTGGCTGTTCCCTATCGTTGGTCTGTGCTACGCGGCTGTGTACTACACCATCTTCCGCGTGCTGATCAAAGCGCTGGACCTGAAAACGCCAGGTCGTGAAGACACTACCGCTGAGACGTCCACCACTTCTACAAGTGAAATGGCTCCGGCTCTGGTTAGCGCCTTCGGCGGGAAAGAAAACATCACTAACCTTGACGCCTGTATTACCCGTCTGCGCGTTAGCGTGGCCGACGTCTCTAAAGTCGACCAGGCTGGCCTGAAGAAGCTGGGTGCGGCAGGTGTGGTAGTAGCTGGTTCAGGCGTTCAGGCAATCTTCGGGACTAAGTCCGATAACCTGAAAACTGAAATGGATGAGTGGATCCGTAACAGCTAAGCAGTGATTTGGGGAGACTAAGGGAGGCCAGTGGCCTCCCTTTTTTACGTCTATGTACTGGTGGATGACGCTGGCGCTTATCCACCCTACAACAGATGCCGATCGCGTAGGCCGGATAAGCGAAGCGTCATCCGGCATTATCTCATTCAAAAAGCGTAATTAGCGGTAACCGAGAAATTACGAGGCGCGCCGTAAACCAGGCCACGGCTGTCTACGTTGGTGTCGTACTCTTTGTCGAAGAGGTTATCTACATTGGCCTGTACGGAGAAGGCCTGGGTAACCTGATAGCGGGCAAACAGGTCGACCAGCGCAAAGCTGCCCTGTTCTGAACGGTAGGTGCCACCCGGCACGGCTACGTCAGCCCAGACGTGGTTTTGCCAGTTAACACCGCCGCCCATGGTCAGCTCTCGCAGCGCTGGCAGGGTATAGCTGGTAAACAGTTTTACCGTAGTACGCGGCAGGTTTGGATTCACCGCATCGCCGTTAAAGTCTTCCGCAACATAGCGGGTGGCGCCGAACGTCATCTGCCATTCATCCGTCAACGCCCCGTTGACTTCAAATTCAACGCCCCGGCTTACGGTGCCATTGGCTTCACGGTAGGCCGTTTCGCCGTTGCTGCCCGGGATAAGCGCTCCGGTAGACTGCGCCAGATGATCCTGCTCGATGCGGAAGACCGCAAGCGACGTGGTAAAGCGTCCGTTCATCCAGTCGCTCTTCAGACCCGCTTCGTAGTTATTACCGGTAATAGGTGAAAGGTAGTTACCCTGAATATCCCGCTGGGTCTGCGGGCTGAAGATGGAGGTGTAGCTGGCGTAGGTAGACCAGTTTTCGTCGATATCATAAATAATGCCCGCATAGGGAGAGGTGTTATTCTTCTCCAGGTTCTGCGTCAGCGTATCGAGGTTATATTTGGTATAGCGCGCGCCAACGATGACGTGCAGCGGATCGGCCAGAGTGATGCGGGTCGCGATATACGCAGATTTTTGATGGACGGTATCTTCCTGAGCGAGGCTCAGCGGGTTCCAGTTTGTCTCCGGGAAGTTGGCATCATAATCATAATAGTTGCCAAGCTGATCGGCGCTGACGTTCTCCCAGGAGCTGTAGTAGGTATTTTTCTGTTTGGTATAGCTGGTGCCAATCATCAGCTCGTGCTGCTGGCCAAACAGCTCGTAGGAACCGTTGGCGAAGGTATCCAGCGCATCCACCTTACGTTTACCAGTGTTATAACCCGTGCCGCCGACGTAGGGATAAGAAGGACCGTAGGGGCTGACCATCATGCCGCTGTTCTTATCCACCAGGCCGTCGAGGTACATCTGCTTGCTCTCAAGCGTCATTTCGGTGTGCGTGCCGTTAACGGTGAGCTGCCAGTCGTTGCCCAGCTTTTGCTTCAGCGTCATGAAGGTGCGCTTCTGCTCTTTGTCGTTATACGACCAGTCCGGCGCGGTGCTGTCGCTGCGGTCAGGATTGGTTTTGCTGCCGTCGGTGTACCAGCGCGGGATGCCGCCCCAGGTCGGGCTGTTAACGTTGGTTTGCTGATAGTCGTAGCCGACGGAGAAGCTGGTCGCTTCGGTCAGATCCGCATCCAGCACGCCATAGAAGAACTTTTTCTTCTGGTTGTAGCGGTCGAGCCAGCTGTCGTTGTCCTGATAGCCTGCCACCATACGGCCACGAATATTGCCGCTGTCGGTCAGCGGGGTGGACAGATCGGCCACGTAGCGCTGCTTGTTCCAGCTGCCGTACTCCGCAGACACGTTAGTTTTGAATTCGCGGCTGTCGGCGTGTTTGCGGACCATATTGATAGCCGCAGAGGGGTTGCCCGAGCCGGTAGTCAGCCCGTTCGCCCCTCGCACCACTTCAATGCGTTCGAACAGCGCGGTATCGGTCAGCGCGTCACCCAGGTTCCAGCGGGATTCGAACAGGGTAGGGATGCCGTCGACCATATAGTTGTCGATGAGGAAGCCGCGGGAGTAATAGGTGCTGCGGTCGGAGTCAGCAACGCTCTCTGAAATACCGGTGGTGTTTTTCAGCACGTCGCCCACCGTCTCCAGCTTCTGATCCGTCATGCGCTGTTCGCTGATGATGCTGACCGACTGTGGGATATCCCGGGGAACCAGCAGCATTTTCGTTCCGCTGGTGGTGCTCTTAACGCTGTAGTCACGATCTTCCGCATCGGTGATGCCAGCCGCCGAGCTTTCGACGATCATCGTCTCTTCGGCTTTTTTTTCAGCGGCGTTAGCGGCAGAGGAGAGTAAGGCGAAAGTAATACAGGAGGCCAGCACGGAAAGCGCGCAGGCAGGAGAAACCTGCCCGTCCCTGGTCTGAACGGTGAAAGACATCATAAGCCCTTAACTGTGTGTTGGAAGTTGTGCCCCGCGGACAAAACTGTCCGCCCGCAGGTGCGCATGGGAATGCAAATGAGAAATATACGCATTCATATGCATGGTGTAAATATATGTTACATGACCGAATGAAATATCGTTTTGATCGCCTGACGTCAGGGCTGGTGGAGAGGAGCGGTGGTGAAAGCGTCGGGAAGGGGATACGTTAAAGAAATCACGGGTTAAGGTTGAAAGAGCACGACTAAGTCGCTCATACTCTTACGCTATACCAACAGCAAATGTATAAAGGTAAGCGTCATGGCCGAAGAAACAATTTTTAGTAAAATTATTCGCCGCGAAATTCCGGCAGATATCGTTTATCAGGACGAGCTGGTTACCGCCTTCCGTGATATTTCCCCTCAGGCTCCTACACATATCCTTATTATTCCAAACGTTCTGATCCCGACGGTCAACCATGTCACCAGCGAGCACGAGCTGGTGCTGGGCCGCATGCTGACGGTGGCGGCTAAAATTGCCGGGCAGGAAGGGATTGCGGAAGACGGCTATCGTTTGATCATGAACTGCAACCGCCACGGCGGCCAGGAAGTTTATCATATCCATATGCACCTGCTGGGCGGCCGCGCTCTGGGGCCGATGCTCACCCACAAGGGATAAAACAGATGAAGCGGAACACGCTCTTATTACTGCTTACGGCTATGCTGATGGCAGGGTGCAGCTCAAAGCCTGCCATTCCGGTAAGTGACCAGCAGACGCTGGTAATGGAATCGGCGGTGCTGGCAGCGGGCATAAGCGCTGAAAAACCAGATATTTCTTCCCTGGAGGGCGCCACCGTATCCCGTTCCGAGCTGTATAATGAGCGTTCTGTTCCTGTCGTCGTTCACTATCGTTTCTACTGGTACGACGCCAAAGGGCTGGAGATTCATCCGCTCGAAAAAGCACGTACCGTCACGATACCGGCGCAATCTTCCGTGGCGGTAATTTCTACGGCCAGCTATCCGGACGCGCGTAAGGTGCGTCTATCTCTCTCTTTGTAAGGGGTGAATTTTGATTAAGGGAATCCATCGTTACCTGGTAGTGGTCGCGGCAGCGATGATACTGTCCGGCTGTATTAAAGGCGGAGGCGAACAGCCCGCTCCCGTGGATGAAGTGAAGCCAGGCACAAGCCAGCCGGTTCAGCCGGAGCCAACGGTACCGTCCGTTCCTCCAGTGCCTGAGCAGCCGGGTCCGATTACCCAGCCGGAGCCAACCATTCCCGCCACGCCAAAGGTGCGCACCTACGACTGGGGCAGCGCGATGCAGCCAATGGTCGGTAAAATGCTGCAGGCCGATGGGGTCACGGCGGGCGGCGTGCTGCTGGTCGATTCCGTAAACAATCGTACCAACGGCTCTTTGAACACCAGTAAAGCCACCGAAGCACTGCGCGGCGCGCTGGCAAACAACGGGAAATTTACCCTGGTTTCCGATCAGCAGCTCTCTATGGCGAAGCAGCAGCTTGGTTTGTCCCCGCATGACAGCCTGGGCTCACGCAGCAAAGCAATTGGCATTGCGCGCAACGTCGGAGCGCAGTATGTCATCTACACCAGCGCGAGCGGCAGCGTGCAGGCGCCTACGGTGAAAATGCAGCTGATGCTGGTGCAGACGGGTGAAATCATCTGGTCAGGTAGCGGTGCCGTACAGCAAACGCAGTAAGGCCGCCTTACAGGCAGTGATCACAAAGTGTATTCCGGCGGCTGAGGCCGCCGGATGCTTTTCTGCGCTGGAGGGGCTGAGCGGTGGAAGCCTGCATTTCACGGCTGGCGGACAAGAGTATGTCGCGCGTCAGCAGCCCGCTGCGGCTATGCCTGGCGTTTCACTCTCCAGACAGCATCGGGCATTAAAACGCATTCCCCGTGGCATTGGTCCGCGCCCGGTCTGCAATGCAGACGGCTGGCTTATCGTCGAGTGGCTGGCGGGCGAGGTAAAATCAGATATCGGCCCGCTGCCACGGCTTGCCGCCTTGCTGTATCATCTGCACGGCCAGGCCCGCTTCGGCTGGCGAATCAGTTTGTTACCGCTGCTGGAACATTACTGGCAGCATGCAGAGCCAGGGCGACGAAGCCTGCTGTGGTTACGCTGCCTGCAGCGCATGCGGCGACGCGGCGAGCCAAAGCCGCTGCGGCTGGCTCCGCTGCATATGGACGTCCATGCCGGTAATTTAGTGCATCAGCAAAGCGGCATGAAGCTCATCGACTGGGAGTATGCCGGGGATGGTGATATTGCGCTGGAGCTGGCGGCGACCATTGCGGCCAGCGGTCTCGACGGCGAAACGCTGATAAACAGCTACGCCAGGATGAGCAACGTTGCGCCAGAAAGGTTACGGCGACAGGTTAATCGCTGGCGTCCGTGGGTTATTATGCTGATGGCGTCGTGGTATGAATGCCGCTGGCAGCAAACGCAGGACAGAACATTTATAGCGCTGGCAGACGGGGCCTGGAGCCTGCTGCGGGCGAAGAACAGATAAAGAGAGGTAGATGTGGGCCCGGTAATGTTAGATGTGGCAGGCTTCGAGCTGGATGCCGAAGAGCGTGAGATCCTGAAACACCCGCTGGTGGGCGGCCTGATACTGTTTACCCGCAACTATCACGACCCTGAGCAGCTGCGCGAGCTGGTTCGCCAGATCCGGGCAGCATCGCGTAATCATCTCGTGGTGGCGGTGGATCAGGAAGGCGGACGCGTGCAGCGTTTCCGCGAGGGTTTCACCCACCTGCCCGCCGCGCAATCTTTTGCAGCGCTGCATGGCCTTGAGAAGGGCGGAGAGCTGGCGCAGGACGCAGGCTGGCTGATGGCCAGCGAAATGATCGCCATGGACATTGATATCAGCTTCGCCCCGGTGCTGGACGTGGGCCATATCAGCGCGGCTATTGGCGAGCGCTCTTATCATGAAGATCCGCACAAAGCGCTGGCGATGGCCACCCGCTTTATCGACGGCATGCACGCCGCGGGCATGAAAACCACAGGTAAACACTTCCCTGGCCACGGGGCCGTCACGGCGGACTCCCATAAAGAAACCCCGCGCGACGATCGCGACGAAGCCGTCATTCGCGAACATGACATGCAAATTTTCCGCTCGCTGATTACTGAAAACAAGCTTGATGCCATTATGCCCGCCCACGTGATTTACACGCAGGTTGATCCGCGCCCGGCAAGCGGCTCTCCGCACTGGTTAAAAACCGTATTGCGCGGCGAGCTGGGCTTTGAAGGCGTGATTTTCTCCGACGATCTG
Source organism: Dryocola clanedunensis (assembly GCF_038405435.1). GTDB lineage: Bacteria > Pseudomonadota > Gammaproteobacteria > Enterobacterales > Enterobacteriaceae > Dryocola > Dryocola clanedunensis_A. Next base: position 589,180 of record NZ_JBBYHZ010000003.1, read on the forward strand.
TCGATGGAAGGCGCGGCGATTATGGGCAGCTACGCCGAGCGGGGTCAGGCTTCGCTGGATGCGGGTTGCGATATGATCCTCGTCTGCAATAATCGTAATGGCGCGGTGAGCGTGTTAGATAACCTGTCTCCGGTCAAAGCAGAGCGTGTTACAGGTTTGTACCATAAAGGTTCATTTACCCGTCAGGAGCTGATGTCATCGACGCGCTGGAAGCAGGTTAGCCAGCAGCTTGAGGCGTTGCATCAGCAGTGGCAGGACCACAAGGCGGGTCTTTAATACCTGGCCCCTGGCCAGAAAATGCGGTGAGGATGCGATGATTATCTATTTGCACGGTTTTGACTCAAACAGTCCCGGTAACCATGAAAAGGTTCTGCAGCTTCAGTTTATCGATCCGGACGTGCGGCTTATCAGCTACAGCACGCGGCACCCTAAGCATGACATGCAGCACCTGCTGAAAGAAGTCGACAAAATGCTCCAGCTCAGCGACGACGAGCGTCCGCTGATCTGCGGCGTGGGGCTGGGGGGATTCTGGGCCGAGCGCATTGGTTTCCTGTGTGATATTCGTCAGGTGATCTTCAATCCAAACCTGTTCCCGCAGGAGAACATGGAAGGCAAAATCGACCGCCCGGAAGAGTACGCCGACATTTCAACCAAATGCGTGCAGAACTTCCGCGAGAAAAACCGCGATCGCTGCCTGACCATTCTTTCCCGTAAGGATGAGGCGCTGGATAACAAGCGGGCGGCCGAGCTGCTGCACCACTATTACGAGATTGTCTGGGACGAAGAGCAGAGCCATAAATTCAAGAATATCTCGCCGCACCTGCAGCGCATTAAGGCCTTCAAAACGCTGGGTTAAGTTTCCTTCCCACCGTGCGTTACGCAACAGGGTCAGCTCAGGCTGGCCCTTTTTTTGTGTATCTTTTCGGCATTAAAATTGATGTACATCAATTTTGGTATGACCAATGCACCCTTCATGCTATTCTCTGGGCATTATCCTTCGCGGATGAATGCAAACTGTTGTTAATTAAACGTTATTTAAATAACTTTTAATTAACAATTGGTTAATATTTTAGGGGGTCACTTTGACTACGCCATTAAGAAAAATTGTCATTGTCGGTGGTGGTGCCGGTGGGCTTGAGCTGGCTACACAGTTAGGGAAAAAACTGGGGCGTGGCAAAAAAGCGAAGATTACGCTGGTGGACAGAAACCACAGCCATCTGTGGAAACCATTGCTGCACGAAGTGGCAACCGGCTCCCTGGACGAAGGCGTGGATGCGCTCAGCTACCTGGCCCACGCGCGTAATCACCACTTCCAGTTCCAGCTGGGCTCCGTCATGGATATCAACCGTGAAGCGAAAACCCTGACGCTCGCCGAGCTGCGCGACGAAAAGGGCGAGCTGCTGGTTCCGGAACGTAAAATTCCTTACGACACGCTGGTTATGGCGCTGGGCAGTACCTCCAACGACTTCAACACCCCCGGCGTGAAAGAGAACTGCATCTTCCTCGACAACCCGCACCAGGCGCGTCGCTTCCATTCGGAAATGCTGAATCTGTTCCTCAAATACTCTTCTAACCTTGGCGCCAGCGGCAAAGTAAATATTGCCATTGTGGGCGGCGGGGCAACAGGCGTGGAGCTGTCTGCGGAGCTGCATAACGCGGTTAAGCAGCTGCACAGCTATGGCTACAAAGGGCTGACCAACGACGCGCTGAACGTGACGCTGGTGGAGGCGGGCGAGCGTATCCTGCCCGCGCTGCCGCCGCGTATCTCCGCCGCGGCCCACAGCGAGCTGACCAAGCTGGGCGTGCGCGTCCTGACGCAGACCATGGTTACCTCCGCAGATGCGGGCGGCCTGAACACCAAAGACGGCGAGTACATCGCAGCGGATCTGATGGTCTGGGCGGCGGGCATCAAGGCGCCGGACTTTATGAAAGATATCGGCGGGCTTGAAACCAACCGTATCAATCAGCTGGTCACCGAGCCTACGCTACAGACCACGCGCGATCCGGATATCTACGCGATTGGCGACTGCGCATCCTGCGCCCGTCCTGAAGGCGGTTTCGTGCCGCCGCGCGCTCAGGCCGCGCACCAGATGGCTTCGCTTGCGCTGACCAACATTCTTGCGCAGATGAAAGACAAGCCGCTGAAATCCTATGTTTACAAGGATCACGGCTCGCTGGTCTCCCTGTCTAAGTTTTCCACCGTGGGCAGCCTGATGGGGAACCTGATGCGCGGCTCAATGATGGTGGAAGGGCGCATGGCCCGCTTCGTGTACATCTCCCTGTACCGTATGCACCAGGTGGCGCTGCACGGCTACTTCAAAACGGGCCTGATGATGCTAGTTGGCAGTATCAACCGCGTGATCCGCCCGCGCCTGAAGCTGCACTAAATTCTCCGTCATCCCGAAACCCGGCCACGCGCCGGGTTTTTTTATGCTTAAGAATCCTCTCAAACCCATGCGTTTTGTGTATCAATCTGCCTTTTTCATCCGTTTTCTGATTGGTCTCCGGCCGCTTACGGCGGAAAATGGGGGTAATCACACTGTCAGGAGGATGTCCTGTGAATAAATCAATGTTGGCGGGTATAGGTATTGGCGTGGCCGCAGCACTTGGTATTGCTGCGGTTGCAAGTATGAACGTTTTTGACCGTGGTCCTCAGTATGCGCAGGTGGTCTCATCGACCCCTATTAAAGAGACGGTGAAAACGCCGCGTAAAGAGTGCCGCGACGTGGCAGTGACGCATCGTCGTCCGGTACAGGATGAAAACCGTATTCTTGGCTCCGCGCTGGGTGCCGTAGCGGGTGGCGTTATCGGCCATCAGTTTGGCGGCGGACGTGGTAAAGACGTGGCAACCGTAGCGGGTGCGCTGGGCGGCGGCTACGCCGGTCACCAGGTGCAGGGCGCTATGCAGGATCGTGACACCTACACCACGACCCAGCAGCGCTGTAAAACCGTCTACGACAAGTCAGAGAAAATGCTTGGCTATGACGTAACCTATAAGATTGGCGATCAGCAGGGCAAAATCCGCATGGATAAAGACCCCGGTACGCAGATCCCGCTTGATGGGAACGGCCAGCTGGTGCTGAACAAAGCTTAAAACGCCGGTGGATGACGCTGCCGCCTGTTCCCCCTACGGTTAACTCTTGTAGGCCGGAAAAGCGCAGCGTCATCCGACAAGTCCCTCTCAGTGCTTCCCTCGTAGCTCCTGCTGCAACGCTAATAACGCCTTCACTTCCTGTATTCTTCGCCGTGTCATCGCCGGAATTCCCTGCGGATCGCTGACGAACATCCTTTCTTTCCCCAATACCACTTCTTTTAAACACCGATCGTAAAGCGGACCATCGATAATATGCTGACGGCTGCTGTTGGCGTTCAGCACCTCTACCACCTCATCCGCGCCACGGCGATCCACGTTTATAACCCGTCCGTCATGCAGATAGATTTTCATCCCTTTTTGTCCGCCTGCCGGGCCCGCGTATTTATTTAGTGTCAGCGTAATAGGGATGCCGCTAAGCGTGCCGCGCAGGGCCGCGTCGCCTTCTGCGGTGGTGACATCACCCTCTTTGATCGGCCTACCTAGACGGTCGCGGGCGTGAACCAGCTCAAGGCTAAGTTCGTCAGTGCCGCCAAGCTGATGCACGGTCTCGCGGATCATTGCCAGCACGTGCGTGCCGATATCGACAATGACCCCGTCCGGATGGCGTAACGTGCGCGTATCCGCTTCGCCCGTGGCAAAGTTCAGGGCTACGGGTTCGCCCGCGTCGTTAAAGCCGCTCGGCTCCTGTAGAAAGCCTTCAATGCGTTCAATTTCGCTGACATCTTTAATAAACCGCGTGGCGTCGGTGCGCACCATCCAGTGATCCAGCGCTAACACGCGCGACGCTACCGCCGGATCGGCCAGCAGGCTGTCCAGCACGGCGAGCTGCTCAAGGGTGGGGGCAACGGGCTTCTCAACCACGATCTGCGGCACGGCGCTTTTCAGCACCGCTTCCAGCACGGGAAGATGAGCAAGGGAAGGCGTGGCGATCAGCACCACATCCAGCGGCAGCGCCAGCAAATCATGCAGCGAGTCGCAGGGGGTAATTTCACTTTTCCGGCGAGCCGGATCGGGATCGAAACCGTATAAGGTCAGCCCGGCAAGCGACAGGCGAGAGATTGCCGGGAGATACGCCGTTTCCACCACGGCACCGTTACCAATGAATCCAACTAGCATATGAATACCCTGCGATAAATACATAATACAAATAGACGTTGCCCTATGTTTTATAGCAGTGGGCGGGGCCGGTCGAGGGGGAAGTTGTGTGCAGTGGTAAAAATGCAGGCCCGCGCAATCAGCGGGCCTGAGGAGGAAGCTTAGAACAGAACGGAGTAGTTCACGCCGTAGGTGCGGCCCCGGCCTTTGTAGTCATACAGTGAAGCAGGGCCGTAGCCAGGGCTGTAGTACATCGGCGCCCGCTGGCCCCAGACGGTGGTGTAATCCCGGTCCAGCAGGTTTTCGATGCTGAAGCTTAGTTTGCCCACCGGCAGCTCGTAGTTGCCGAGGAAATCAATGGTGGTGTAGCCGTCGATTTCATTGCCCGCATCGTCGCTGATTTTAAAGGACGTCGTGCTTTGTACGCGCAGGCTCCACGGGTCCGGCGCCCAGCCAACGTACGCCGTTGCCTTCGACGGGCTGGCGACCTTCACGTCGTACTTTTCCCACTTGCCGTTAACTTTTGACTCCGTTTTCAGCACGTTAAAGTTGCCGCCGGTGCTCCAGTCGGTGTCCGGGATAAAGTAATCCACCGCGCCTTCAACGCCGTAAATCCGGCGCTTGTCGTCCAGCACGCTGATCGTCAGGTCTTTGTTCGCGACGACACTCTTATCTGAGAGGGAGTAGTAGGTGGCAATCTGCGTGCGCAGGTTATCGCCGGTGTAGCGCCAGCCCAGCTCGTAAGAGTCAACCTTCACGCCCTGCAGCTTGCTGTCGCTGACGTTCACGCTGTTGGTGAGCGGCAGGTGGCCGTTAACGGCCGGGCCGTATGCACCGCGACCGTAGTATTTACCCGGATCCGGCAGCTCGACACCCTGGGAGAAGTTAAACCACGTCTGCTGGCGCTCGGTGAGGTGCATCAGCAGGCCGGCGTTGAACAGGAAGTTGTCGTAGTCGGTGGAGCCGCCCGGGATGGCGTCGGCGGACGTGGCCTTACCGGCGGCGATGGACTGCTGCTGCGCGTAGCCGATGAAGTCGTCAATTTTGTTCTCGGTGTACTGGTAGCGCACGCCGCCGCTCAGGGTGAACAGGTCGTTGATGTCATAGCTCGACTGCAGGAAGGCCGCCAGGTTAGTGATGTCGTAGCCCGGATAGCGCCCGGTGGTATAAATGCTCTTATTGTTCAGGCCGCCGGAGGCTGCGGCTTTATCCAGATCGAAAAACATCTGGTTAGAGGTAAAGCGCTCGTGGTCGGCGTCCAGCCCGTAGGTCAGCTGTAAACCATCGAGCGGCGTGCTGTTCAGCGTCAGCTTCGCGCCGTACTGGTCCGTATCCTGCTGGGAGGAGGAAAGGGCGGTCACGTCTTTATTACCGTTCACCGTCGGGAAGGGATAGAACAGCTGCGACTCGTCGCGATAGTACACCTGGCCGACCAGCTCCTGGCCCAGGAAATCGCTGTTGGAGTACTGCAGGCTTATCAGGTGGCGTTCGGTGCCCGGAATACGGTCAGAGTCCAGCCCCTTGCTGACGTAAGCGTCGCTGGTGCCTTTGATTGCCGAAAAATCTTCGCCAAGATTCAGGCCGTAATCATCGTCGCCTTTACTCTTGTAATACTGGGTGACAACCTGCAGCTGCTGGGTCTCATCAATATTGATGGTGCCGGTGCCCATTAAATCCAGGCGGTCGGAATACTGAAGACCGGTCTGCGTATTATCCAGCAGCGTCTGGTCGCCGTTGCCGTCAAACCAGCCGCCAAACTTCTGGTAGGCCACGGAGACGCGGCCAGAGGCGTGATCGTTACCGCCGGAGACGGCGGCGGCGATGCGCTCGTCGTGATCCTTGCTGCTGTTGAAGCCGGATTTAAGCCCGGATTCGAACTCCATCTGGGTTTCCGGCTGGCCTTTCTTGGTGACGATATTGATCAGGCCGCCGGTGCTGCCGCCGCCGTACAGCGAGGTGGCGCCGGAGATAACCTCAACGTGTTCGATATTGAACGGGTCGATGGAGTCCAGCTGGCGGCTGTCGGTACGTGAAGAGTTCAGGCGCACGCCGTCGATCAGGATCACCATCGGGCGACCGCGCAGGTTCATGCCGTAGTTGGTGCGGCTCTGGCTGCTGACGTCAAGGCCGGGGATCAGCTGGGCCAGCGCGTCCTTCAGCTCTTTGCCGCCCTGGACCTGCTCCTCCAGCTCGGCGTTTTCAATCACCCAAGTCGTCTGGGCCATCTCCGCAACGGTGCGGTTGCTGCGGTTGGCGGAGACCACGATATTTTCTTCGTTAGTTTGCTGTGCGACCGCCGGGGCCATCATGGCCAGAAGCAGCGGATTCAGCGCCCAGAGAGTATGCTTTTTGCAGATCATTATTCTTCCTTCGTGCGGGCTAACAATAATCAGCCCAAAGACTCTGTGTAGTGAGTGAACGAAGCAGCCGTGTGCTGCGGTATTTCCCTGCTGCTGCTGCGCCACTGGATAAGCGGCGGCGGCATGCTGAGATCGAATAAATCACGCCCCAGAGCGCGATTCAGAATGCGGGCGGAGCGCCAGGCCATCAGGCTCAGCTGCGGTTCCGCGATGCCGTGGGTCTGCATGCTGGCGTTAACGGCAAAAATATTGTTTTCACGCGGGCCGTCCCACTCCAGCGTGAAGTCCTCACGCACGTTGAAGCTGCACTCATCCCGCATGCTCAGGCGAGACACCAGCGGCGAAAGCATCTGCGGCAGCGCCGGGCGGTAGCCGGTGGCAAAAATCACCACGTCGCTGTCGATAACGTCATAGCCGTGGTCAAGGTGATGCTGCAGCTGAAGCTGCCAGCCCTGGCCGCGGCCCTGCAGGCCCGTGACCGAGCGGCTTGGCAGCAGCTGAGCGTTGCGCGGCTGGCCGAGCACTTCGAAACGGTGATAGAGCGCGCGATAAATGCTTAGCAGGGAGTCGGCGGTAATGCCGTCTGAGGTCATCTTCTGCTCGTCGAGCATCTGCTGCCTGGCGCTTTCCCCCAGCCCAACGAAGCTGGTGACGTACTCCGGCGTGAAGTACTCGTTAGCGAAGGCTGCTTCATCCAGCGCGTTGAAGTTGTTGCGACGCGAAACCCAGTTCACCTGCGCCACCTCGCCCCATGCGCCGTTGAAGGCGTTGAGGAACAGGTCGGCACCGCTCTGGCCGCCGCCTACAACCGTCACGCGTTTGCCGGTTAAATCCGGCTTGCGCAGGCTCATCTCGCTGGCGTGGAAGCAGGTTGAGGTAACGGTTTTCACGCAGGGCGGCAGGTGGGTCTGTTTGCCGATGCCAAGGCAAATATTGCGCGCGTAGCTCTCGCCCTGGCCGGTCCGCAGTACAAACCGCCCGTTGCGATCGTCAAAATCAATCTGCTCAACGGTCTGGTTAAAACGCAGGTTATTCATGCCCTCGGCGGCCCAGCGCAGATAGTCCGAAAACTCATCGCGCGAGACGGTGCGCAGCTCGGTGGTCAGGAAGCGGTAGAACTTTTTGCGCTTTACCAGGTAGTTCACAAAGCTGAACGGGCTGGTGGGGGCAACGGCGCTCACCAGATCCTTCAGAAACATCGTCTGCATGTGGCAGTCCGGCACCAGCATGCCCGGATGCCACGCAAAGTTCGGGCGGCTGTCGAAGAACTGGCTCGTAAAACCTTCCGCTTCGTGGGCAAGGGCCGCGATGCTCAGGTTGAACGGGCCAACGCCTACGCCGATAAAATCAACAGTGTTTGTCATGATTAGTCCTTCGTGACCAGCCACAGCGGGTTTTGCAGATCCTCAAGGTAGTTCGGCAGCATACGGCTGCCGCCGTCCTGGTCAGGCCAGGTCAGTTTTACCGGGTTCAGCACGACGCGGATGATCTGTGGCTTAAAGAGTGAGAAAAGCGCAAAGCGCGCCGACAGTTGCGGATGGGCCTGCATGTAATCACTCAACACTGCGGACAGCAGCTGATAAAAACGTCGTTCCGGTACGCCGAGGCGCGCCATCAGCGGCGAAACAAAGCGCAGCACCGTGACAAAGTGTCCGGTCTGCAAATCATGAATTAAATAGTCGGCGCTCAGGCGGGCGGTGACGTCCCGCACCTCCTGAGGCAGGGAGTCCATCTCCGGGAACTCATCCTTCACCAGACGCATATCGCCCTGAAAATCCTTCAGCAGGACGCGCTGCGGCACGCCGTCCTTCATGGCGAGGGTAATATTCTGCCCGTGGGCGATAAGGGCAACGCCGTAGCGGCAGAGCAGGTGATAAAGCGGCACGACGGCCACTTCGAACATCTTCGTCAGCCAGGCTTCGGCGCTGAGGCCGGAGCGGGCGATATACGCGCCAATCAGCGGCTGACCGTTCTCGTCGCACTCCATCAGCGTCGCCATCAGGATCGGCGTCTCGTCGGCATTCAGCCAGCGGGACGGATTTTCGCGCCAGATAACTCCCAGCATTTCCTGGTAGCGATAAGGGGCTTCCGCCAGCGCGGCGTAGCCTTCGTGGGAAACGTAGCCCGCAGCTGGCTCACCAAGGATCGCCGCACCCGTATCGATAAGCGTTCTGTCGGTTGCAAAGACGGTTTGCAGCCAGCGGGAGGCCAGCGGCCCGGCGGCAATGTATTTGCCGGGGATCCCGCGATAGCAGGAGGTGTTGTAGATGGTCAGCGGCAGCTTGATATCCAGCCCGCCCTGACGGCTGGCGTTGGTCAGCGTGCGCAGCGACTGCTGGGCAAGCCACCGGTCGCCGAACTCGCCAAGAGAGACCATCTTGCCTTCGGCCAGGTCCGCCACGAACTCGAGGGCTATCTTTTGCTGCCACTGCCACGGATGAACCGGAAGCGGCAGCCAGCTCTCGTCCAGGCCACTCTCTTTCCACGCCTGGTTAAAACGGGCTGATTCAGCCTCGTCCATCGCGGCGGCCAGCAGCTGCCGTACATCCAGCTCGCTGTCGCAGCGCCAGACCATATGCTCACGCTTTACCGCCAGCCAGTGCAGGCGGAAGGTGTTGGCATATTCGGGCGCATAGCGCTCCAGCGCCTCCAGCCCCCAGCCGCGGCGGCCTTTGTTAAAGGCGAATTTCGGGTGGCCGCTCAGCAGGCATTGCAGCCTGTCGGCGTCCAGATCGATAAGATCGTCGGCGCTCATCCCACGGCGGGCGTTCAGCAGCTGCAGGTCGCCGCGCAGGGTAGCGTTGAGATCCTGCATATGTTCGGCGACGGTCGCATCGCTCATCGACAGCACGGGCTTCAGCTGCATCAGCAGCGTTTGCGCCAGCACCGGCTCGTCCCCGCAGCGCAGCGACTGCGGATCGATCCACAGCCAGCCCCAGATGCCGCGTTCGGCTGTAAAGTGCCATTCGACGCCGGGCAGGCCGATGCAGTAACTGTTATCACCCTGTTCCTGCGCGTGAAAAACCTGCTCGTACTCCAGCTCCGCCAGCATTTTGGCGACCAGCTGGCGGTTAACGAAATCCCAGTCCTTGCGGTTCATCACAGGCCCACCTCGCTGAAGAAGCTATGACGTTCGGCCATGACCAGGCGGGAGCGTTTATGGGGGAAATCGAACTCTTTTATCGTGGCGTAACCCGCAGGCTCCAGGTGGCGGAACAGGCGCTGGTTGTCGGCTCGCGGCTCCAGCACCAGGCGCTGAGAGGCGGGCTGATCGAGCAGCAGATAGTGGCTCAGGCCGCGCAGCCAGCTCTGCACAAAGTGCGCGCCGCGCCACTCCTGCTCGCCAACCAGCAGGTGCAGGCCGCGGTCGAAGGCCTGCCACGGATAGTGGCGGCCAATGCGGTCTTCCGCCGCCCAGTAAATTTCGAAATAACTGAACGGCCGATCGTCAAAACAGCCAATCAGCGGGAAGGCGTGCTTGCCGGTGAGCTGGCGCTCCAGATAGGCGGTCTGCACGTCCAGCGGGCCGCTTTGTTCCCAGAAGAACTCAACGCGCGGATCGTTCATCCAGCGGGTGAAGCGCTCTGAGTCCAGCGCCGGGTCGGCCACGCGGAAGCTCAGCGTGCGGCGAACTCGCGGGTCGTAACGGCGATAAACTTCGCCCTCCGGGCGGGCGGGGCGCTGCGGGTGATAAATCTCGCGTTCGGCATCAAAGATCATCTCGCCGGAAGCCGTTTTGCGCGGGGCGCTCAGCCACAGCGGCAGCTGCCAGAATGCTTCGCGGTGAACGATGTCGCTTTTCAGCCCGTCAAACAGGGCCAGCGCCTGCGGCTCTTCGCGCCACTCGGCGTACGGCAGAACGACAGCCTTAAGCTGCGGCGCGGCGATAAACATCTGGTCCAGCGCGTCGCGCAGCCAGCCTGCCGGAAGAGCGCCGGGCCAGTGCAGCACCGCGCTGTTGTCCTGTCCCCAGCCCAGCGCCAGCGTTTTAGCGAGTTTTTCGCAGCGCAGGCCGTGGCCGCCGTGAACGATAGTTGCCTGAGACATTTAGCCCTCCTGAGCCAGCAGCGGGTTGCTGAAATCGAAGTAGATCACCGACGGATCGACGATGGTGTTTTCGTTGTGGTCGTGCAGGTAGCAGAAGAAGTTGCCCTTCACGTTCCAGTGCGGGCTTTCCAGCACGTAGTCGAGACAGGTTTTGTGCGTTACTTCGCGGCGAACCGCGTCCAGCGCATCGCGGACACGCGCCATCAGGCTGGCTTCAGTGTCCATTCCGGCGGCACCCAGTGCGGCGGTGACCGCAAACGTGGAGTTCACCAGCAGGTAGTAAGGGAAGTAGCGCAGGAGCTGCTCGCGGGTGAAGACGTTCTCCGCCTGCGCTTCGCCAATTACGTCCAGCCAGCCTGCGGCGTGGGGCATAAAGGCGCTGCCCTGGCAGTCGCGGTAGATCAGGCCAACCGGCAGATCCTGCTGCATCTCCACCAGAATATTTTGCTGATGGGCAAGCAGCACCAGGCCGTAGTCCGCCTCGGCGGTAAACAGCGGCTTCAGGATCTGCTGGCAGTAGGCATCCACCCACGCGTGGGCGGCCTGTTTCTCAGAAATGTTCAGACGCCTGCTAAGGCGCTTAACCGCCGCAGCCAGCAGGGAATCCCCGCCGTCAGGGGCGGACTGCGTCAGCGAAACCAGCACGTTAGTCTGGCTCTGCGGCTGGTCGACAATCAGGTTCTCGCGCAGGGCGAAGAGGCTCTCTTCCATGACGTTGCCCTGCAGGTCGCGCAGCCCGGCCCAGCCGTCTTCCTGCATCACGCGGAAGGTCGGGAAACGGGCCTGCAGCTCCTGCCAGCGCCCGGTTTGCGCCAGGCGCGCAAGACGCATCCCGCGCTTCACTTCCTTCACCGAGAGGGTGCGGACGGAGTTGGTCAGCCGCACGCTCAGGGAAAACTTAATCATGTCGCGGCTGGTGGCGCAGTAGAGCGAGCGGGAAGAGGTGGTGGGCAGCCACGGCGTTCCTGCCTCGCCCAAATCTTTGACCAGACCCTGCTCAACCAGCTGCTGGCACCACGCCTGTTCAAGCAAATAATCTGCCTGCCACGGGTGCAGCGGGAATAGCCACTGCTGGTCGGTCAGTTCACTTAGCAGCTGCGGTGCGTTCTCAGCGGCAAAGCGGGTCAGACGCTGTTGCAGGCTGAGGTGGAGGCTGTCGCCCGCCAGCTGAGCCTTATCCACAGCAAACCAGCGCAGCGGGAAATGGGGTGCAAAATCAGGTAGATAGCGTTCGGCTTCCCGCTGGCTGAACGGCTCGTGGGATTTCGGTGCCGGGTGGAACGCGTGGCCCACCAGCAGCGCCTGCTCGGCTTCGCCGAAGTTCAGCGGTCTTTCACGCAGCGCGGGCCAGTCGTGGCGGGCATCTATCGCCTGATGGGTATGCACATGGCTTTCCATTACCCGCTGGTAAAAAGCCTCGCAGCCGGAGGCCGGGAGCATTTGCTGATGCTGCAGCTTATCGACGATCAGCTGGGCGAGGGTGGCAAAATCTACCGCCCGGCTGCCGCTGCCGTTCACCAGGCGCGCCGGGAAGGCAAAGCGGTGATGCTGGGTTGGCGAGAAGTAGGCCACTTTACAATGCAGCGCCTGCTGCTCCCCAAGCGGAATAATGAGTTCGGCAGGCTGACCGTCGCTGAGCCGCCAGTCTGTGGTTTCACGGATAAGAGAGTTCAGGAAGCACTGCGCAGCCACGTCCGGGGCCTGCGTTTTGGTCGACAAGTTCATTATCAAACAGTTTCCACGCGTTATGATAATGCGAATTCTGCCGATAACGTTTCTCATTATCAATATCAATTGTTAGAATCTGATAAATAAGTTTTACAAATACATACATAAACTCTACGGGTTAGCAACATTGTGACATCCCTTGACATAGCCGCAGCGCCGCAAAAATCCCTTTCCTGCTGGCCCCTGGCGTTCAGCGCCGGGCTGCTTGGCGTCGGTCAGAATGGCCTGCTGGTGGCCATTCCGGTGCTGGTGATGCAGACGCATTTAAGCCTGTCGGTGTGGGCGGGTTTGTTAACGCTGGGGTCGATGCTGTTTCTGCCGTCCTCGCCGTGGTGGGGAAAGCAGATCGCCCGCCAGGGCTGCAAGCCCGTGGTTTTGTATTCGCTGGCCGGATACGGCCTGAGTTTTATTCTGCTCGGCCTTGGCTGCGCGCTGCTGGCGCTTAACGCGGTGGACGGATACGTCGGACTGGCGATTTTGGTTATCGCCAGGGTCATCTATGGCCTGACGGTTTCGGCAATGGTTCCCGCCTGCCAGGTCTGGGCGCTTCAGCGGGCGGGCGAGGGGAAACGCATGGCAGCGCTGGCGACCATCAGCTCAGGCCTTAGCTGCGGCAGGCTGTTCGGGCCGCTGTGCGCGGCCGGGATGCTGGTTATCCATCCGCTTGCGCCGCTGCTGCTGCTGATGGTGGCTCCTTTGCTGGCGCTGCTGATGATGCTGCGCCTGCCGGGTACGCCCCCTCAGCCTGCGACCACGCGCAAAAGCGCCCGCCTGCGGCTGGACTGCCTCCCCTACATGCTTTGTGCCCTGCTGCTCGCGGCCTCGGTGAGCCTGATGCAGCTGGGGCTTTCCCCGGCGCTGGCGCGCCAGTTTGCCGGTAATACCACGGCTATCAGCCATCAGGTTGCCTGGCTGCTCAGCCTGGCGGCAGTGGCGTCGCTGATCGCGCAGTTCGCCGTGCTTCGTCCCCAGTTATTAACTCCCATTCCCTTACTGCTGACCGCCGGGGCGTTGATGGTCGCAGGGCTGGCAATGATGATATCCGGCCAGCTCTGGCTGTTTTATGTCGGCTGCGCGGTGCTCTCCTTCGGGGCGGCTATGGCACCCCCGGCATACCAGCTTCTTCTTAATGACAAACTTGCCGACGGCGCCGGGGCGGGGTGGATCGCCACCAGCCACACGCTGGGCTACGGCTTATGCGCGCTGCTGGTGCCGCTGGTGGCGAAAGCCCACGGCGACGCGGCGCTGATTATGGTGGCGTTTCTTACCGCCCTATTATTTACCGTGGTGTCGGGCGTCATCTGGCGCAGCCGCACATCGCCTGCAATTTAAGCGTAAGGAAGAGTTATGGCAGGAGTTCAGGGCTATCGCCTGTTCAACGTAAAACTGGCGCGTAAGAGGGCCGTGTCGCCGTCGCTGCTGAGCCTTGTGTTCAGCGGCGAGGACGTGGCGAAGATGAAATGTGATTCGCCGGACCAGCGCATCAAAATGCTGTTTCCGTCCGAAGACGGCACGCCGCCGTCGCTGCCGAACGAAGGGCAGTGGTATCAGCTATCCCTCGAGCTGCCAAAAGAGAAAAGGCCGGTTATCCGCACCTATACGCTGCGCCATGTGGATCGGCAGCGTCATGAAGTGACGGTAGAGTTTGTCAGCCACGGCACGGAAGGCCCCGCTTCGGCCTGGGCAATTCATTCGCAGCCGGGCGAAGCTATCCAGATCGTTGCCCCAAACGTGGAATACCCGGAGGACAGCGGCGGCTACGAGTGGACGCCGCCGGAGGGGCTGAAGAAAGCGCTGATTATCGCCGACGAAACGGCCTTACCGGCGGCGCGCGGTATTCTGGAAATGCTGGCGGCGCAGGCAAATCCACCGCAGGTGCAGGCGTTTTTTGAAGTGCCGGAAGAGGGCGACCGCGCTGAGTTAAGCGCCTTTGAGTTTGCCGAAATCAACTGGCTGCCGCGTAAGCCGCACGGCGCGACACACGGTGAATGCTTAATTCCAGCCGTGAAGCAGCATGCCCGAACCCCGCAGGCAAACAGCAGCGATGAAGCCGTACATGAAGAAGCCGAGGGCGAACTGCTGTGGGACAAAGCGACCAGCTGCAGCCGGGAGTTTTACGGCTGGGTGGCGGCGGAATCCAGCGTGGTGAAGTTATTACGACGCCATCTGATCGGCGAGCGTGGGGTGAACCATGACGCTATTAACTTTATGGCGTACTGGAGCAAGGGAAGGGTACGCTAGAAAATAAGGTGGATGGCGCTGGCTGTACGACCGGTCACATAGGTTACAGATCAGACCGGCCACACAGGTAACACATTCAGCCTAATCTATCCGGATGATA
>NZ_JBBYHZ010000004.1:0-488558 GCF_038405435.1 Dryocola clanedunensis
GGCAACTCTCCGGAAATTCCGGATGGTTACGCTTTGGTGCCTATCGAACCGACATACCAGATGAGCGAGGCCATTGGATTACCGTGGGAACATCCACCTTTCCCGATCAGATGGAAAAGAATGCTAGCCGCCGCCCCGCAACCGTCAAGTAATCCTTTACAGTTGGACCGCACCGATGCTGTTGAGATGCTTACCAGCGTGCTTCGTAATGCTCCGCTGGCACCGTCTGATAACCAGGGCAAGCCGCGCAAATAACCAACCACATTCCAACGACCTCGGCTAAGTCCGGGGTTTTTTATTGCCTGGAGAAAACCATGAGTGAAGTAATCCAACTGGTGCCCAACAAGTGGGTATCCGAAGATGTTTTGAAGCAGATAACTGGCCTGACGCACAATGCGATCAAGTCTGCCAGAGAGAAGTCCTGGCTTGAAGGTCGGGAGTACCGGCACTACTCCGGCGACTGTAACCCGCGTGATAACAGCCCGATTTTATACAACCGACATGAAGTCGATAACTGGGTAGAGAGACAACGCCCGGCGATCCCCCGCCAGAAATCTGCTTAAATACCCTCTCCTTTCACCAACGAGGAAGTACGCATGTCCAAATATCCAACTGGCGTGGAGAATCACGGCGGCACGTTGCGCCTGTGGTTCATCTACAAAGGTAAGAGGGTAAGAGAGTCGCTGGGCGTAGAGGATACGCCGAAGAACAGGAAGATAGCCGGGGAGTTACGAACATCTATCGGGTTCGCAATAAAGACAGGGACGTTTAATTATGCCGCTCAGTTTCCGCAGTCGCCAAACCTTAAGAGGTTCGGCATTACCGGGCAAGACATTACGCTCGGGGCGATTTCTGCAAAGTGGCTTGAGCTCAAGAGGATGGAGATAACGGAGAACGCATTCAGGAGGTACAAATCATACATCAAGATAACTACTGAGGAGCTTGGGCCGGATCGGCTCCTCTCATCCATCACACATGAAGACATTCTCACCATGAGAATGGAGTTGCTGACCGGGTATCAGGTTAACGGAAAGCATCAGCTGAACCGGTCTGCCAAAAAAGGACGCACGGTAAGAACAGTCAACGTCTACCTTGCCTGCCTTTCAGGGATGATGGAGTTTGCCGTTCATAACGGGTACATCGATAAAAGCCCATTCACGGGTGTTGATCCGCTTCGCAAGAGCAGGCCTGAACCAGACCCACTCAGTAAGGATGAATACCGCCGCTTACTTGATGCGGCACCGGCTGAGCAAATACGTAATCTGTGGGTGCTCGCTGTTAACACCGGATTGCGACACGGTGAGATAAGCGCGCTGGCGTGGGAGGATATAGATACCAGGCAATGGACGATAACCGTTAGTCGCAATCTGGCAATTAAAGACCACTTTACCCCGCCTAAAACTGAGTGCGGTAACAGGACCATCATGTTGACCCAACCGGCTATACAGGCGCTGAAAAGTCAGATGGCTTATACCCGCATGGGGAAGCAACACAAGATAAAGGTTCATCTGCGAGAGTTTGGGAGAACGCGAACAGATGAATGCACTTTTGTCTTTGTGCCGAAGCTTACCGCAAGAAATGGGATCGGGGGAGAGTGGTACGCGCCAGGGTCATTTGGTGCTACGTGGAATCTGATGCTGCAGCGCGCCGGTATTCGTCACCGGAAAGCTTACGAGTCGAGACACACATTTGCATGCTGGGCATTAAGTGCGGGGGCCAACCCGAACTTTATCGCCTCACAAATGGGTCACACTTCAGCGCAGATGGTTTACAACGTTTACGGAAAATGGATGAGTGATAACAACGGCGATCAGATGAGCATTATGAACGCCAATTTTAGTGAAGATGTCCCACAGATGCCCCAGGCAATATCGCAGTAAGACAAAACTCCTTTCAAATCAACGAATCAATCAGCCCACTCGGGTTTGTTCAGGATATGATCCTGCCAATCCTGCACTTCCGACTCTTTCACGGCGATATGCCGCACTGAAATGCGTTCGCCGTGCATGGCCGCCTTCGAGCCGGTCAGCAGCGGGTGCCACTCAGGGAGCCCCTTTCCTTCCGCCAGCAGGCGGTACGCGCAGGTGTGCGGCAGCCATTCGAAAGTGGGAAGATTGTCACGGGTAAGCTTGATGCAGTCTGGCTCGTAGTCGAAGCGACGGGCGTAATTCTTGCACTGGCAGGTCTTAATGTTCAGCTGCTTGCACGCGACGTTGGTGAAGTAGATTTCGTCCGTGTCCTCGTCCATCAGCTTATGCAGACAGCACTGGCCGCAGCCGTCACAAAGTGATTCCCACTCGGTGTCGCTCATCTCGTCGAGGGTTTTACTCTGCCAGAAAGGTGCCTGTGTCATGATGATGCCCGCATTTAAAAAATAAGCTGCACCTTATAAACGCTGTGGGTTAAAGATGCAAGTAATGCCGCGCGCGGGCGGCAAATTTCATTATAGTACGCGGGCTTTATAATACGCGGGTGGTGATGCTTTTGCCGTCGAAGCTCAGCTCAAGGTTGTCACCGCTTGCCAGCGGACCAACACCCTCCGGCGTACCCGTTAGGATCACATCCCCGGCTCTTAGAGTAAAGAAGCGGCTCATATAAGCAATCAGCGGTGCGATCTTGTGGATCATGTCAGAAGTAGAACCCTGCTGGCGGATGTCTCCGTTAATCTTCAGGGAAAGCTCGGTGTTTTGTGCATCGGCGGTAAACTCTGCGGCCGGAATGAACCCTGAAATCGGACAGGAGTTATCGAACCCTTTTGCTTTTTCCCACGGCTGCCCGGCTTTTTTTAGCTTGCCCTGTAAATCGCGCAGTGTAAGGTCCAGCGCCACCCCGTAACCGGCAATCGCCTTAGCTACGTGCTCTTCGGTTGCCTGTTTCAGCGTTGCGCCAATCAGAATCGCAAGTTCCACTTCGTGATGCACCGACCCCAGCCCCTGCGGCAGCGCCAGCGGCTGGCGAATATCGCACAGCGCGCTCTCGGGCTTGATGAACAGCACCGGCTCTTCCGGCGTTGCGCTGCCCATCTCTTTAATATGCTTCGCGTAGTTACTGCCCACGCACACTACTTTGCTGACCGGAAAATCCAGCAGCGCACCCTGCCAGTTATGATGTTGATACATGCCTTTCCTCTGCGTCGTTGCGTTAACTGCATCTGATACTAGATAAAAAAATCCCCGGTGGATACCGGGGACCGTTTCTTATTGCGGGAGAGTTTACTTAACGATGGCATCCGCCATGGTGCCGATGCTTATCGCGAAGTAGTACGAACGGTTCCAGCGCATGATGGTACGGAAATTGTTGTAGACCAGGAATGAACGCGCCTGGTTATCGTCCGGCGTGACAATCCATGCCCGTTCCGTAGAGGCCGGCAGCTGCAGGCCATCCGGGAGCGTTACGCCAAGTTTCTGCCACTGAGCCACGGTTTTACCCTGCGCGGTTTTCGTCCCCGCTAATCCAGGATTAAACCCTTCGGGAAGCTTCACTTCCGTGCCCCAGCTGCCGCCTGCCTGCCACCCTTCCGTGGCAAGGTAGTTGGCCGTGGAGGCAAAGACATCGCTGGTGTTATTCCAGATGTCGATTTTGCCATCGCCGTCGCCGTCTTTGCCATAGCGCAGATAGGAGCTTGGCATGAACTGGTTCTGGCCCATAGCGCCCGCCCACGAGCCTTTCAACTGGTCAGCCGAAGCGCGGCCCGAGTCGACAATTTTCAGCGATGCCATTAACTCCTTCGTGAAGAAGGCCTCGCGTCGCCCCTCGAAGGCCAGGGTTGAGAGCGCGGAGACAATGTCTTCCTTACCCTGAATCTTGCCGAACTGGCTCTCCATCGCCCACAGGGCGACGATATAGTTAGCCTGTACGCCCGTCTGCGCGCTGACAGATGCCAGCTCCGGCTGATACTGCTGATAGAGCTCCCGCGCCCGATCGATTTTCGCCTGGGTTATGACGCGAGAAAGGTAATCATCGAGCGTCACCTTTTTCTCAAGCTGGTTCTGGTCGGATTTAATGACCCGGTCAACAAAATGGACGTTGGCGAAGGCGGCGCTGATGGTTGCATCGCTGATGCCCTGCGCTCTGGCCTGCTGCTTCAGCTGGTCAACATAGCCCGGAAATTCTGCCGGGTCGCGGCCTTGTGCGGCGAGCGTAGTCGATGAACTGGTGGTGGAAGAAGCCTTAGGCTGAGCGGCAGTAGCTGCCGTGGCAGGCGCCACGGCTTCCGCATTGGGGGACTTTGCCGCACAGCTGACGAGAAATAGCGTGCTGGCCGTTAAACAAATTGCTGAATTTTTCATCTACCCTCTCGGATGAGTCTGAGGTTACGACAGTTATCTTCACCCTTTAGGTATAGAAAAGATTTGCCACTAGTCCGAAAGTTATTTTTTCGGAGCTTTCTCCAGATGCATTTTTAACAAACTTTCCGGGGGCGGCGGCAGCTGCAAATAATAGCCTTCTTCCGTCAGTGCTTGCTTAACTTTATCAATGTCAGCGTTGGCCAGTTTCTTACTGCCATCAAGGGGTAATATCATTGCCAGGGTCGGCTGACCGAAACCTTTCATCAATTCTTCCGGCACGCGGGAGAAATCGTCTTTTTTTTCGACATAAAGATATGTCTGGTCACGTTTACTACTTCGGTAGATCACACAAAACATTTTTTTTACTCTATTTTCGCCGGATGGTGGCTTGCCTGAATATAACACTGACTATACCATGCTTAATGTACTTCGGAATATCGTCCCACAAGCCGTGGGGATTGAAACTGAATTGAGTAAGGCCAGGATGTCAAACACGCCAATCGAGTTAAAAGGCAGCAGTTTTACCTTGTCAGTGGTTCACTTACATGATGCACAACCCGAGGTTATTCGCCAGGCCCTGCAGGATAAAATTGCCCAGGCGCCTGCCTTTTTAAAAAATGCCCCGGTAGTGGTTAACGTTGCCAGCCTCGATGGGTCCGTGAACTGGAAGAAAGTCCAGCAGGCGGTGGTTTCTACTGGTCTCCGCGTCGTCGGCATCAGCGGATGTAAAGACGAAGCGTTAAAGGCAGAAATTGAACGTGCTGGCCTGCCGCTTTTATCGGAGGGCAAAGAGAAAGCCCCTCGTACGCCTAAGGTCATTGCGCCCGAGCCGGTTGCAGTAATTGAACCAGTTGCAATGCCGATCACAAAAACGCGTTTGATTGATACCCCGGTTCGTTCCGGTCAGCGCATTTATGCGCCACACTGTGACCTGATTGTCACTAATCACGTCAGCGCCGGTGCGGAACTTATCGCTGATGGTAACATCCATGTCTACGGCATGATGCGCGGCCGTGCCCTGGCGGGTGCCGATGGCTCCCGTGATGCACAAATATTTTGCACAAACCTGGTAGCTGAGCTGGTCTCAATAGCGGGTGAATACTGGCTGAGCGACCAAATCCCAGCCGACTATTATGGGAAAGCGGCACGCCTGAGTCTTGCGGGCGGTGCGCTCTCCGTTCAACCTTTGAATTAAGCCCTTTTAACAAGGAAATCCTTTATGGCACGCATTATTGTTGTTACATCGGGTAAAGGGGGCGTCGGTAAGACCACGTCCAGCGCGGCCATCGCTACGGGGCTGGCCCAGAAGGGAAGAAAAACTGTCGTTATCGATTTTGACATCGGCCTGCGTAACCTGGATCTGATCATGGGCTGCGAACGCCGCGTGGTGTACGATTTCGTAAACGTGATTCAGGGCGATGCGACGTTAAACCAGGCTTTGATTCGTGATAAGCGCACCGAGCAGCTCTATATCCTGCCCGCTTCGCAGACGCGCGATAAAGACGCACTGACGCGCGAAGGCGTGGCGAAAGTGCTCGAAGACCTGAAAAACATGGACTTCGAGTTTATCGTTTGTGACTCCCCGGCCGGCATCGAAACCGGTGCGTTAATGGCGCTCTATTTTGCAGACGAAGCCATTATCACCACCAACCCAGAAGTCTCCTCCGTACGTGACTCCGACCGCATCCTCGGCATCCTCTCTTCCAAATCCCGTCGCGCTGAAAATGGCGAAGACCCGATCAAAGAGCATCTGCTGCTGACCCGCTACAACCCGGGCCGCGTAAACCGTGGCGACATGCTGAGCATGGAAGACGTGCTGGAAATTCTGCGTATTCCGCTGGTTGGCGTGATCCCAGAAGATCAGTCAGTCCTGCGCGCCTCCAACCAGGGTGAGCCGGTGATCCTCGATGCGGAAGCAGACGCCGGTCAGGCCTATGCAGATACCGTTGAACGCCTTCTCGGAGAAGAACGTCCTTTCCGCTTCATTGAAGAAGAGAAGAAAGGTTTCCTCAAACGCCTGTTCGGAGGATAAGTTATGGCATTACTAGACTTTTTTCTCTCACGGAAAAAGAACACCGCAAATATCGCGAAAGAGCGACTGCAGATTATCGTTGCCGAGCGTCGTCGCGGCGACCGTGAACCTCACTACCTGCCGCAGCTAAAGCGCGATATCCTGGAAGTGATTTGCAAATATGTGCAGATCGACCCGGAAATGTTAACCGTCGTGCTGGATCAAAAAGGCGACGATATTTCCGTTCTGGAACTTAACGTCACGTTGCCAGAAACGCAGGAAGCCCCAAAGTCGGCCTGATAAAAACAAAACCCCCCTGCTGAGTTCAGGGGGTTTATTTTATCCACGACGGCCGAAAATAGTTATTTCCTGGCCGTTATTTAGCAAATCTTTACTATTATTAAAGCAACGAAGCACCCTGTAATTATATACAGCCTTCACGGCAATTTAATAATCCGCCAGCAGCGTTTTTAACTTCTCGCCTAATAATTCCCCGCGCCAGCCGCTGACTAATTCCGGCGTTGACGTCTGCGTCTTTAATTTCCAGTGCCAGTTAAGCAGCTGGTTAATTTGTCGACGTGAGGCAAGCAGCTCCACGCTTAAACCGCTGGTTTCACTCACTTCCTGTACTAATGCTTTTATCGCCTTAAAGACTTTGCGGTAGCCGGGCATATCGACCAGGTTGCTCAGCGGAGCGGGCCACTGCTCTTCCGGGATGGCCTGCGCTTCGGCTACCAGCGCCACCAGCGTCTTGCCATGGAAGCGAATTTCGCTGCCGCTCAGACCGAGCTTGTCCAGCTCCGCCAGCGAGCCTGGCATGTAGCGCGCAACCTGCCACAGGTTCTCTTCACGGACAACAAAGTTCACCGCCATGTCGCGCTCGCGCGCCTTGCGCAGCCGCCATGAAGCAAGCTTCTTCAGGCAGGCCAGCTGGCGGGTGCGCAGCTGCCAGGCATTGCCGATTTCGCGCCAGGCTTCTTCCGGGTCGAGCACTTCCGTGCGGCGGGTTGCCATCAGGTTGCATTCGTCCAGCGCCGCCTTCATCCAACCTGCCGCTTCGGTTTCTTCCATGAGCTTGTGTGCGATGGGCAGCAGATAGAACACGTCGGCCGCCGCATATTCACACTGGCGCTCGGTCAGCGGACGGGCCAGCCAGTCGGTGCGGGATTCGCTCTTGTCGAGCGCGATGCCGGTGAATGACTCCACGATGGTGGCAAAGCCGCAGGACAGGGGACGCCCGCTAAACGCGGCGAGGATCTGGGTATCGATGAACGGATCCGGCAGCGCACCGAAGGTATTCTGAAAGACTTCAAGATCTTCGCTCCCGGCATGCAGGAATTTAATCACGCTGGTGTCGGCAATCAGCGCCTTGAACGGTGACCAGTCGCTGATGGTCAGCGGGTCGATCAGCGATACCTGCTCGCCGTCGTACAGCTGGATCAGGCCAAGCTGCGGATAATATGTGCGCGTACGTACGAACTCGGTGTCCAGCGCCAGGGCGGACACCTGACGAGCGGCGTGGCAGACTTCGGCGAGCTGCTCGTCAGTAGTAATCATATGGTATGTCAAATTCGGTTCTCTTAGGTTTGCGCAAAAAAAACGCCGGTTACCCGGCGTTATTGCGGCTGACTCGGAGCTCAGACGTTATTGTTGATCGGCCTTAGCTGCTTCGTCACGTAGTTCTCGTCGTAAAATTTTACCGACGTTGGATTTTGGCAGCTCATCGCGGAATTCCACCAGCTTTGGCACCTTGTAGCCGGTGAGGTGGCGGCGGCAGAAAGTGATCAGGGATTCTTCGCTCAGCGACGGGTCTTTTTTGACCACGAAGATCTTCACGGTTTCCCCACCGGCCCCGCCCGGTACGCCAACTGCGGCCACTTCCAGCACGCCGGGATGCTCCATCACGACGTCTTCGATTTCGTTCGGGTAAACGTTAAAGCCGGAGACCAGGATCATATCTTTTTTACGATCGACGATGCGCATGAAGCCCTCTTCATCCATCGTTGCGATATCCCCCGTGCGCAGCCAGCCGTCCTGCATGATCTCGTCCGTGGCGTCCGGGCGCTGCCAGTAGCCCAGCATGACCTGCGGGCCTTTGACGCACAGTTCGCCCGGCTCCCCCGACGGCACTTCATTACCTTCATCGTCAATGAGTTTTACTTCGGTGGACGGTACGGGAAGGCCGATGCTGCCCGTATGGCGATCGATATCATGCGGGTTAGCGCTGACCAGCGGCGCGCACTCCGTCAGGCCGTAGCCCTCCAGCAGATACCGGCCGGTCAGTTTTACCCAGCGTTCCGCCACGGCGTGCTGTACCGGCATCCCACCCCCGGCCGAAAGATGCAGGCTGGAGAAGTCGAGCTGCTGGAACTCTTTGTTATTAAGCAGGGCATTGAACAGCGTGTTAACGCCGGTCATCGCCGTAAACGGGTATTTAGCCAGCTCTTTGACCAGGCCTGGAATATCGCGCGGGTTGGTGATTAACAGGTTTTGCCCGCCCAGCTCGATAAACAGCAGGCAGTTCATGGTCAGCGCAAAGATGTGGTAGAGCGGCAGCGCCGTGACCACCAGCTCTTTACGTTCGAACAGCAGCGGGCTGTACGCCGCCCTCACCTGCTCCAGGTTGGCGAGCATGTTGCGGTGGGTAAGCATCGCCCCTTTCGCCACCCCCGTGGTTCCGCCGGTGTATTGCAGGAAGGCCAGATCGGTTGAGATGACTTCGGGCTTCACGTACTGCATCCGGTAGCCGTTGTGCAACGCGCTGCGGAAGGAGATGGCGTCCGGCAGATGATATTTCGGCACCAGGCGCTTGATATATTTGACGACAAAGTTCACCACCGTGCCTTTTGCCGCCGAAAGCTGGTCACCCATGCGGGTAAGAATAACGTGCTTCACCTGGGTCTTATCGACCACTTTTTCCAGGGTATGGGCAAAGTTCGAAACGATGACGATGGCGCTCGCGCCGCTGTCGTTAAGCTGATGTTCCAGCTCGCGCGGGGTATAAAGCGGATTGACGTTAACCACCACCATGCCCGCACGCAGAATGCCGAACAGGGCTATTGGATATTGCAGCAGGTTCGGCATCATCAGCGCCACGCGGTCGCCCTTTTGCAGCCCAAGCCCTTCCTGAAGGTAGGCAGCAAAGGCACGGCTGCGCTCTTCGAGCTTGCGGAAGGTCATGACCTCGCCCATGTTCACAAACGCAGGCTGGTCGGCGTAGCGCGCCGTGGCCTGTTCAAACATATCAACCAGGGATTGATAACGATCGGGATTTATCTCGGCCGCAACGTCGGCCGGGTAGCGGTTAAGCCAGACCTTCTTCAAGGATTCACCTCTGAATGTATTATTTGTCGTCATCACAACCCCAATCAGGATACACGCCGTTAACATAATATTAACTCAGCGTACCAGTTTAAGAATTAAGCTGATTTAAGGTTGCGAAGCGCATCACTCTTTTTTTTCATCCGTCCTGGACAAAAACAAACAGCGGCAAAGCCGCTGTCTGAAAAACTAACTAAAACAAAGCGTTATTCGGTTACGATGGTTTGCACCTGTGCCGGGCCCGGGGCATACCACCCAGCGCCGCCCCACATACCATAATGGCCGCGATATGGATAAGGGCCGCCCCAGAACCAGGGGTCCATAGGCTGCGGCGGCATGACAATCTGCTGGGTTACGCGCCAGCGCTTGTAGCCCGTCGCCTGCATCACCATAAATTTATACGGCGTCTGCCCTACTTTGCCTTCTATCGTACCGGTAATAGGTCCGACTACGGTGACCAGCTGCCCGCGGAAGTCTACCGGATCGAGGAAACCGTTAACGTCCGCATAAATGCGGCCTTTTGACGGTTCGCCAAGCTGAGGACGTGCGCCTTCATCGAGGCCGACCGTAGCGATTTCGAGGCGGGTTTTGCCTTCGCGGTTATCAATATTGACCACGCGCCCGCCGAAGCGTGCCTCCTGACCAACATACAGCTGCGGAGCATTCATCACCCGCACCAGATCCTGCTGAGGCGTGGGACTGGTGCCTTTAATGGCGTCCGGGACCGTTACACAGCCGCCAAGCAGCAGCGCCGCGACGACGGCTAGCGCTCCGCCGAATTTCCTGACATTACAATCAGCCATACCCCATCTCCTTAAACGACGTTACCGGCCTGGCAACGCGGCGTATTACTCTTTTCCGGGAAGTTTCTTCCATGTCACTTCGTTGCGCAGATAGACAGGTTCCGCGTGCTCAACGGCAACCGTACGATCTGCGTTAAATGCCTGGATCGCCAGCGGCAGCATGTCTTCCGCTGCCGGAAGCGTGGTTTTACCGTCCCGCACTATAACATGACTGTTCAGCGCCATATCCGGCCACGCCTGCCAGCCGGTTCCGACTGTAGCCCACTCGCCGTCCAGCTGCTTCAACCGTTCGGCAACCGCTTCTGGTTTCAGCACTGCTTCGGTCTCTTCACCGTGCCAGACGCCGTGCTCGTCGCGCTGATATTCAGCCCAGTAGACCTCACCCATGCGGGCGTCGATGGCGGCCAGCACCCGGGTTGCCCCCGTCTGACGCCATGCACCCTGGGCCATGGTGGCAAGGGTTGATACGCCGATAAGCGGCAGCTCCGCGCCCAGCGCCAGCCCCTGCGCAATACCGATACCGATACGTACACCGGTAAAACTGCCCGGTCCTCGCCCGTAGGCAAGCGCGTTCAGTTCGGACAAGGCAAGGCCGCCCTGGTTCAGGATGTCCTGCACCAGGGGCAAAATACGTTGGGTATGCTCGCGTGGGCACAGCTCGAAATGGGCACGGGAGGTGCCTTCATTGTACAGGGCAACCGAACAGGCTTCTGTCGCGGTATCGATGGCTAAAATTCGCATGGACTGGCCAACCTCTGGCGAGAATCTAAGGTAATAAATAAGGTCAAAAATCGGCGCGCATCATACCATAGCCTGGCACAAATTACCGCGCCGCAGGGGTATTAAGAAACTCGACCGCCCGATTTATATCCCGCGTGCGCGGCGTCGGCGGCAGGCTGTTCAGGAAGACGGCACCGTAAGGGCGCATCACCAGACGGTTATCGCAAATCACCAGCACGCCACGATCGTCTACATCGCGAATCAGGCGGCCAACGCCCTGCTTGAAGGTAATCACCGCGTCTGGCAGCTGTACGTCGTCAAAGGGCTCTCCACCCCGCAGGCGGCAGTCTTCCATTCGTGCTTTGAGCAGCGGATCGTCCGGCGAGGTAAACGGCAGCTTGTCGATAATAACCAGCGACAGCGCATCCCCCCGTACGTCCACCCCTTCCCAGAAGCTGCTGGTTGCGACCAGCAGGGCATTCCCGGCGCTGACAAACTGCTCCAGAAGCTGGCCTTTGCTGGTCTCCCCCTGCAACAGCACCGGCAGGGTCATGTTAGCCCTGAACTGCTCGGCCAGCTCACGCATCATGGCGTGCGAGGTGCAAAGCATAAAGCAGCGGCCATTATTGGCCTCGATGAGCGGCTGGAGCATTTTTGCCAGATGGCGGGCCGCATGGGGCTGGTTCGGCGTCGGCAGGCCACGCGGCACGCAGAGCAGCGCCTGGGTGGCGTAGTCAAACGGGCTGACCAGCAGCATCGTCTCGGCGTTATCAATGCCCAGACGGTCGGTAAAGTGGCTAAGCCGATCGTTCACCGAAAGCGTCGCGGAGGTGAATATCCACGTGCCTTTTTTCTGCGCAATCACCTCTTTGAATTTATCGGCGACAGACAGCGGCGTGAGCGCCAGCGTGAAATTGCGCGAGTTGCATTCGTACCAGTAGCTGTAGCCGGGCTGATTGACGTCTTTCAGACGCTTGATGCGCCCGCGATAAATCACCGCCCGCTCAAACGCGGCGTCAAGCAATGCCGATCTGCCCAGAGAGAGTTTGGCGACGTCGTAGCAAAGCTCCAGCGCATCGTCGAGCAGCAGCAGGGCTCGTTGAATAGCGGGCTGAGCGAGCAGTTCGCGCAGGTTGCCGCGATAGCCCGGGTCGCCAAGCTGCAGGCGGAAATCCTGGGTGCTTTGCGCCAGGCGGTCGGCGCTTTTTTGCAGCTGCTGGGCATCGCGCACCTCGGTGCGGTAGGCGATGGAGATATCTTTTGCTAAATCGAGCAGTTGGCGGCTCGAGACGGACTGGCCGAAATACTGGCTGGCGATATCCGGGATCTGGTGGGCTTCATCGAAGATCATCACTTCGGCCTCGGGGATCAGCTCCGCAAAACCGCTCTCTTTGACCACCATGTCGGCCAGGAAAAGGTGGTGGTTAACGACGACTACGTCGGCATCCATCGCCTTTTTACGTGCTTTAACGACGAAACAGTCTTTATACATCGGGCAGTCCTGCCCCAGGCAGTTGTCGTTGGTGCTGGTGACCAATGGCCAGACGGTGGAGTCTTCCGCCACGTCGGTGCAGGTGCTGATGTCGCCGTCAACGGCTTCGATGGCCCAGCCGCGCAGCTTGACGACCTCGCTCAGGGTTTGCACCGGCAGATCGCCTCCGGCCAGCGCCTGCTGTTCGAGGCGCTCAATACAGAGGTAGTTAGAGCGCCCTTTCAGCAGCGCCAGACGCCCTTTAAATTCCAGCGCCTTCGCGACGGTCGGCAGGTCTCTGGAGTAGAGCTGGTCCTGGAGCGCTTTCGACCCGGTAGAGATAATGACTTTTTTGCCGGAGCGCAGCGCGGGTGCCAGGTAGGCATAGGTTTTGCCCGTGCCGGTTCCTGCCTCAACCACCAGCTCGCGCCCGTCTTTAATGGCTTTGGCGACGGCATGAGCCATCTCACGCTGTGGTTCGCGTGGTTTAAAGCCTGGTATCGCTGAAGCGAGCTGGCCGTCTGCTGCAAAATCGTCCGTCACATTACCCCCTGGATATTTTGCCAGTGATTATGTCAGCCCGAGCGCGGTTAATCCAGCAAGCAGGTAGCCGCGGGCGGTTGTTGATGGCAGACTGTTGGGCACTTTTAAAAAGCAGATAAGGAAAATGTCATGAGTCTTGTGCGTATTAAACCAGAAGCGCGTATGTCCGATGCGATCATCCACAACCAGACCGTTTACTACACCGGCGTGCCGGAAAATCTGGATGCGGACGCCTACGAGCAGACCGCCAATACGCTGGCACAGATAGACGCCCTGCTGGCCGAGCTGGACAGCGATAAAACCCGCATTCTGGACGTGACCATCTTTTTGCCGGACGGCAATGACTTCGCGGCCATGAATAAAGCGTGGGATGAGTGGGTTGTGGCGGGTCAGGCACCGGTACGCTGCACCGTACAGGCCCAGCTGATGAACCCGCGCTATAAGATTGAAATTAAAATTATCGCGGCGGTTTAATGCCGCTCTGACTTCAGATCGAGATATCCGGGACGACCCTGGGGTGAGGCGTCCCTGCGGGAACCTGACCCCAGGTTTCCCCTAATATCGGACATTTTATCTGAGATGGATAAGCGCCAGAAGTTAATCGTCTTCCTGGTCGCTGTCCGGGCCGTGGCCGTAATCGGTTTGCTCTTCCGGCGTCTGTTCTTCCTCGTCCTCTTCGTCCTCAAAACGGGCAACCACCATTTCGCCTGTGTGATTAGCGCGGATTTCCGCCGCAACGATGGTGATAGCTTCGCCGCTGCTCATACCCTGCGCCATCAGCTCCTGAATACGCTCGACGGCTTTCTGCTGCTGCTCGTGAGAGAGTGCTGGTAAACCTGAAATCATCGGAAACTCCTGTTACATTGCTAACGTTAATTATATTCATGCTGCCCAGGGTTCGGGGCAGCTTTCGTTTCAGGTTGTGGTAATGACGTTGAAGACTCTCGCTTTACATCCCCTTCCCTGGCAGCCGGACGCCGTGCAACGCTATTTTGCCGCCCTGTCAGATGAGCCCTGGGCCATGCTGCTGCATTCGGGGTTCGCCGACCATCCTCACAACCGTTTTGATATTCTTGTCGCCCGCCCCTGCGTCACGCTTGAAACCTGCGGCCTGCGCACGACGAAAACGGTCGATGACGTCAGGACGGAGCACGACGGGGATCCTCTGACTTTACTGCAGCAGGCGCTGGAAAGTTATGGCGTGAAGCCGCAGCCGCAGGCGGACCTGCCCTTTGTGGGCGGCGCGCTGGGGCTGTTTGGCTACGATCTGGGGCGACATTTTGAAAAAATCCCGCGCCTGGCGCAAGCCTCTGTCCACACGCCGGACATGGCGGTGGGAATTTATGACTGGGCGTTAATTGCCGACCACCAGAAAAAGCAGCTTACCCTGCTGTGCTGGAACGATGTTGCCGCTCGTCTGGCCTGGCTGGAGTCGCTTGTCGTGCCCGCCCGCGAGCCGTTCCGCCTGACCTCCGGCTGGCAATCAAACATGACGCGCGAGCAGTATGGACGTAAATTCCGCCAAATACAGGAATATCTTCTTAGCGGCGACTGTTATCAGGTGAATCTCGCCCAGCGTTTCAGCGCGTCCTACTCGGGTGATGAGTGGCAGGCTTTCAAAAAGCTCAATGACGCCAACCGCGCGCCGTTCAGCGCCTTTATCCGTTTACCGACAGGCACGATCCTGAGCCTCTCCCCCGAGCGGTTTATTTTGCTGGAGGGAAAGGACATTCAGACCAGGCCAATTAAAGGCACGCTGCCGCGCCTGAGCGATCCTGCTGAAGATGCTAAGCAGGCGGAAAAGCTGGCCGCTTCGCCGAAGGATCGCGCTGAAAACCTGATGATTGTCGATCTGCTGCGCAACGACATTGGCCGCGTGGCGGTACCCGGCAGCGTGCGCGTCCCGGAACTGTTTGTCGTCGAGCCCTTCCCGGCGGTACACCATCTGGTCAGTACGATTACTGCTAAGCTTCCTGATTCTTTACAGGCAACCGATCTGCTGCGCGCCTGCTTCCCCGGCGGCTCGATTACCGGCGCGCCTAAAGTTCGGGCGATGGAAATTATTGAAGAGCTGGAGCCGGACCGTCGCAACGCGTGGTGCGGCAGCATCGGCTATATCAGCTTCTGCGGCAATATGGACACCAGCATCACCATCCGCACGCTCACCGCCGAAAACGGCAGGCTTTACTGCTCCGCAGGCGGCGGCATTGTGGCGGACAGCACGGAAGCGGCCGAATACCAGGAAACTTTTGATAAAGTTAATCGTATCCTTCCCCAACTGGAGACTTAAGGCATGCCCGGCTCGTCCCTGACGTTAAGCGACTTTTTATCGCGTTTTCAGATGCTGCAGCCCACTACGAGAGATCTGAGCGGCAACAAGCGTCAGGCTGCGGTACTGGTGCCCATAGTGCGCCGCCCTCAGCCTGGCCTGCTGCTGACCCAGCGCTCTCCGCTGCTGCGCAAACATCCGGGCCAGGTCGCCTTTCCCGGCGGTGCGGTAGACAGCACGGACGCGTCCTTGATTGCCGCCGCGCTCAGAGAAGCCCACGAAGAGGTCGCTATTCCTCCTGAATCAGTGGAAATAATCGGCACTTTGCCGCCCGTGGACAGCGTAACGGGTTTCCAGGTCACGCCCGTTGTCGGCATTATTCCGCCAGATTTGCCGTACTACGCGAGCGAAGATGAGGTCGCCGCCGTTTTTGAGATGCCGCTGATGGAGGCGCTGCGCCTGGGCCGCTATCATCCGCTGGATATCCATCGCCGGGGCAACGCCCACCGCGTATGGCTCTCCTGGTATCAGCACTATTTTGTCTGGGGAATGACGGCGGGCATCATCCGCGAGCTGGCATTACAGATAGGTGTGGAAGCTTGATCACCCTTTTATTCTGCCGGTTAGCCTATATTAAGCAGTGAGTCTTGCTGGATATGGGCTGATATTAGGCGTTTTATCGTTAATCATTAGTTTAATTCATGTGAATAGTTTACTACTGTTAGCAATAAATTTTTACACTAGCGCCTGGATGATCTACAGCATCATATTTTATGAAAACGGTGTTCTTTAAGGAGTTATCAAGTGATTAGCATATTCGACATGTTTAAAGTCGGCATCGGACCTTCCAGCTCCCATACCGTCGGGCCGATGAAGGCCGGCAAGCTGTTTGTCGATGATCTGGTCGAAAAAGGATTGCTTGAGAGCACCACGCGCATTGCGGTGGACGTCTACGGCTCGCTCTCCCTCACCGGCAAGGGCCACCACACCGATATCGCCATTATTATGGGTCTGGCGGGCAACCAGCCGGACAACGTCGACATCGACTCAATCCCGGGCTTCATCCGCGACGTTGAAACGCGGGAAAAGCTGTGGCTGGCCCAGGGCCGTCATGAAGTCGACTTCCCGAAAGCGGGCGGCATGAATTTCAGCAACGACAACCTGTCGCTGCACGAAAACGGCATGACCATTCACGCCTTCAATGGCGATAAACAGATTTACACCAAAACTTATTACTCTATCGGCGGCGGCTTTATCGTCGACGAAGAGAATTTCGGCAAAGAAGCCAGCAGCGAAATCGTCGTTCCCTACTCGTTTAACTCCGCCGAGCAGATGCTTCAGCACTGTAAGGACACCGGTATGTCCCTGTCCGGCGTGATCATGCAAAACGAGCTGGCGCTGCACAGCCGCAAAGAGATCGAAGAGTATTTTGCCAACGTGTGGAGCACCATGCGCGCCTGTATCGATCGCGGTGTGAACACCGAGGGCGTTCTGCCCGGACCGCTGCGCGTGCCGCGTCGCGCTTCCGCGCTGCGCCGTATGCTGGTCTCCAGCGATAAGCTGTCCAACGACCCGATGAACGTAGTGGACTGGGTGAACATGTTTGCCCTGGCGGTAAACGAAGAGAACGCCGCCGGTGGCCGCGTCGTAACCGCGCCAACCAACGGTGCCTGCGGTATCGTTCCGGCGGTGCTGGCCTACTACGATCACTTTATCGAATCCGTCAGCCCGGATACCTACATCCGCTACTTCCTGGCCTCCGGCGCCATCGGCACGCTGTACAAGATGAACGCCTCGATTTCCGGTGCCGAAGTGGGCTGCCAGGGTGAAGTGGGCGTTGCCTGTTCTATGGCGGCTGCGGGGCTTGCCGAAATCCTGGGTGCCAGCCCGGAGCAGGTCTGCGTAGCGGCTGAAATCGGCATGGAGCACAACCTTGGCCTGACGTGCGACCCGGTTGCCGGTCAGGTACAGGTGCCGTGCATCGAGCGTAACGCCATCGCATCCGTCAAGGCCATCAACGCCACGCGCATGGCGATGCGCCGCACCAGCGAGCCGCGCGTCTCCCTCGATAAAGTTATCGAAACAATGTACGAAACGGGTAAAGACATGAACGCCAAATACCGCGAAACCTCCCGTGGGGGCCTGGCGATCAAAGTTCAGTGTGACTGATTTTTGCAGGGTGGGTAAGCGACAGCCGCAATCCACCGCCTGTTTCTGCTAATAAATGTCGGAAGACGCTGCGCTTTTCCGACCTACAGGGCAAGTTAAGCCCTTCCCCGGAAGGGCTTTTTACCATTTGTACCCCTGACACGCCTGCCTCAGCGCCAGCAAAAACTGCCGGGCGGTTTCGGTCAGCGCCGATTTCTGTGACCAGGCCACGCAGTACTGCGCGGACGGCAGCGTGGAGATCGGCAACACGCTGATTCTGTCCTGCAGGTGCAGCGGCATGCTCATCGCCCTCGCCACCACCGTCAGATAGTCCGACTCCAGCACCATGTTTAACCCGCAAACAATTGACTCCGTCCACACCGGCTCTTCATGGATCTGCCCGTAGAACTCGTTAAGCTCATCCTGCAGCTGCTGGTAGTAACCGACATTTGTCTCGGGCAGCAGCCACTTTGCGCGCCGCAGATCGTTCACTGATGAAGCCTGTTCCAGCGGATGCCCCCGGCGGGCAATAATACAGAACGGCGCAACGAACAGCGGCTCAATCACCACGTCGTCCGGCACCTTGCGCGGGTTAATCGTCCCGATAGCGAGGTCTAACTCCCCCTGGCGCAGCAGGGGCAGCAGCGTGGCAAGCTGGCCTTCTTTGAGATTAAGACGCGCGTGCGGCCTGCGGGTCTTAAAATCATCAATCAGCTTCGGGAAAACGGTCAGCGCCAGCAGCGACGAGAAGCCGACGGCAAGTTTTCCCTGCGAGAAGTGGCTTATCTGTTCAACCTCGTCAGCCGCGCGCTGCAGCTCCTCAAGTATCCACTCCGTACGACGTAAAAATGCCGCCCCCGCCTCAGTTAGCGTGACGCCCTCCTGCCCGCGCAGGAATAGTTGCACGCCTAAAGTTTGCTCCAGCTCGCGCAAAGTTCGGCTCAGCGCCGGCTGCGACAGCCCCATTTCCCTTGCGGCCGCACGGATGCTGCGGCTACGGACAACCTGCCGGAAGGTGTGTAAGTGCTGCATTTTCGGCAGATGTTTCATAGTTACCCCTATCAGAAAAAAGCATCACCCTGCAAAAAATCGCATCTTATCGCCAGCCGGAAAACTGATTACTTTGGCTAAAGGCGTTCGCTGAACGTGTGGCGTCATCATAAGGAAAATCCCCCAACGGATCTGTCTCAGAGGAACAAACATCATGAAAACTCATTCGCGGATGATTTTCTTGCTTTTTTTAGGCTATGTCATTGTCTATATAGATAAAACTGTAATGGGGTTCGCACTTTTACCCATTGAGAAAGAGTTTTCCCTCTCCACCGAAGAGCTGGGCTACATCACCGGCATTTTTTTCCTCTCCTATTCGCTGTTCCAGATCCCGGCAGGCTGGCTGAACGACCGCCTTGGATACAAAGCGATGCTGGTCATCTCCCTGTGTCTGCTGGGCGGCTTCGCGTTCTCCTTCGGCGTGTTGGGGTTGAGCTTCGCCCTGCTGATTGCGTTTCGCTTCCTGTCCGGCATGGGGCACTCGGGGTATCCCTGCTCCTGTGCTAAAGCGGTGGTAAGCAACTTCACGCTGGAAAAGCGAACCTTTGCGCAGTCTATCCTGCTCTCTTCCGCAGGGCTTGCGATGACCGCCGGGCCGCTGATTGCCGTCTACGCTCTGGCAAACTTTGGCTGGCGCGGCTCGTTTGCCGGGCTGGGCGTGATGGCCTGCGTGATAGCCATCGTCATCATTTTTCTGGTGCCAAAAGCTCAGGCCGGCGCGCGTCAAAAATCAACGCTCAGCTACCGACAGCTGCTGAAAAGCCCGACCGTTATCCTGCTGTTCATCGCCATCTTTTGTATCAACATTCCCAGCTACGGGCTGATGGCCTGGCTGCCTAAGTTCCTTGTGCAGCAGCGCGGCATGCCGATGGACACCTCCAGCTATGTTATTGCCATCGGTGGCCTGGGGATCTGGATCTCTTCTTTGTGCACGGGCTGGCTGGTCGGCAAATACTTCCAGGAAAGAGAGCCGATGGTGATTATGGTTTGCTCACTGCTCAGCGCGTTGTGCATTTACATGGTCTACCTGACGCCGTCCGCGCTCACCGCCAGCCTGTTCCTTTTCCTCGGCGAGGTCTTCCTGATGGGGGCCTTCGTGACGACCTTCACGCTGCCGATGAAGCGGGTCCCGGTAGAAAACATGGGGGCGGCGATGGGCATTATTAATACCGGCGGCACGCTGGGAGGGTTTGTCTCGCCGATCGTCATGGGCTATCTGATTGGCTCCTCTGGCGGCTATTTCAGCACCTTTATTTTTCTCTCTCTCGCCATGGTCTGCGCCGCCCTTGCGGTGGTACCGCTGATGGTGAAGAGAACGCATTCTGACCTTACCGTGACGGAATAATGGAGTTTGTTATGTCTTTGAATTTCGAAAAGCTGATTACAGACGTTGCCCCGGACGTGATGCGCTGGCGGCAGTATATGCACGCCAATCCGCAGCTCTCCTTCCAGGAGCAGCCTACGGCGGACTACATTGCCCGCGAGCTGGAAAGCTTTGGCGGCCTGGAGATCCTGCGCTTAACCGACAACAGCGTGGTGGCGGACTTACACGGCAAGCACCCCGGCCCGAAATGGGCGCTGCGCGCGGATATCGACGCTTTGCCTATCCAGGAAGACAGCGGCGTGCCTTTCGCATCTCGTAATAAAGGGGTTATGCATGCCTGCGGCCACGACGCCCACGCGGCTATGCTGCTGGGCGCAGCCAAAATCCTGTGCCAGCTGAAAGAACGCCTGCAGGGGTCGGTGCGCTTCATTTTCCAGCATGCCGAAGAGGTGCCGCCGGGCGGCGCGCAGGAGCTGGTGAAACTTGGGGTATTAAACGGCGTGGAGTACATTTTTGGCCTGCACGTCATGCCTGACCGCCCTACCGGCACGCTGTCGCTTAAGGAGGGCGTGTTCTGCGCCTCCAGCGATAACTTTGATATCGTCATTAAAGGCAAAGGCGGCCACGGGTCGATGCCGCATCTGTGCATCGATCCGGTGGTGATCGGCGCTGAAATCGTGACTTCGCTGCAGCAGATTGTGGCCCGCAGGCTCGACCCGCTCCACGTGCCGGTGCTGACCATCGCCTCTTTCCAGTCGGGCGAGAAAAGCTATAACGTTATTCCGGACAGCGTCCGCCTCTCCGGTACGCTGCGTACCCACAACAAGAGCGTGCGCGAGCGCGTGCCGGAGCTGATGAAGCAAATCGTGCAGGGCATTGGCGAAGCGCACGGGGCCGAATGCGAGGTCATCTGGCAGAGGGGGTACGAAGTGGGCGTCAATCATGCCGATGCCTGCGCCATCGCCCGGGAAGTCATCCAGCAGCACTTCCCGGAGGGGACGCTGCACGAAGTCACCGCTCCGCTCTTCGGCGGGGAAGATTTCTCATCCTATCAGGCGCATATACCGGGTGCCTTCCTGTTCGTTGGCTCACGCAATGAAGAGATGGGCGCGGTATGGAACGTTCATAACCCTCACTTCCTGCTGGACGAAAACGCGATGCTGACCGGGGTGAAAATGCACCTGGGTTTGATCGGCAGGCTGTTCGCGCCGGAATAGTCTGGCATTCGCTCCCCCTTTCGCGACCAGGGGGGAGTTTTTCCTCGTCGTCAGCGCTTTCCCCCACTACACTTTGAATGTTCTGCGCATCAATATTGTCCGCAGCTTCGAAACAAAGGTGACCAGGGATGCAGACCGCTCAGCGTATTATTAAGGGCTATCGCCGCAGGCGCTTAATCGTTTGCGCGGCGTTAGCTTTGCTGGTCCTTGTTCTGACGCTCAGCGTGCGTTTCGTCACCGAACGCAATATTAACGAGCAGCGCCTGCTCGCTTTTAATTCCCGGGCCATTACCACCCTCGAAAATATCCTGACGCCTCTTGATGACGTCAGCGCTGAGGTGCTCAAATTTGTTGGTGCCAACTGCGAGACGGTGCAGTTCAGGCTGCGGGAGCATGCGGCCCGCATGCAGACGGTCCGCTCGATTGCGCTGATCAAAGACGGCATTTTGTACTGCTCGAGTATTTTTGGGCCGCGTAATGTCCCTGTCTCCCTGCTCCAGCCTCGTTTACCCGCCGACGCCCCGCTGCTGCTTTTATCCACCGACAGCTCCCTGCTTAAAGGCTCGCCAATTCTTATCTCCTGGCATCCCGTAGAAAATGGCAGCCCTGACGGCGTCATGGAAGTGGTGAACATTGAGATGCTCACGGGGCTGATGCTGGAGCCAGAGCGGCCGTGGGTATCCCGCGCCGTGCTGAACGTGGGTGATTCTCACCTGGAATACGGCAAAGGCCTGCTGGCGAAGGTCACCGCAGGAGAGGGGCTGGTAAGCCGGGATATAGCCTCCCGGAAGTACCCGTTCTCTATTACCACCATCGGCCCTTCGGCGAGTGATTTAGCGTTAAAAAATCTGCCAACCCAGCTTCCGCTGGCCCTGATGCTGAGCATGCTGATCGGCTATATCACCTGGCTTGCGACAGCTAACCGCATGAGCTTCTCCTGGGAAATCAATCTTGGGCTGGCCTCGCGGGAATTCGAGGTCTTCTGCCAGCCGCTGATGAACGCCAGGACGCTGCAATGCGTCGGCGTCGAGCTGCTGCTGCGCTGGAACAATCCCCGCCAGGGCTGGATTTCGCCCGACGTTTTTATCCCCCTTGCCGAGCAGCAAAATCTCATCGCTCCGCTGACTCGTTTCGTCATGGTCGAAGCCGTGCGGCATCTGGAAATGTTCCCGCCGTCCCGTGATTTTCATATTGGCATAAACGTGGCGGCCAGCCATTTTCACGAGGGGGAAATTATTGACGATTTACGACGCCACTGGTTCCCGGCACAGGCCGTCCAGCAGCTAACTCTTGAGCTTACCGAACGCGATGCGCTGCCCGAAGTCGACCATCGCGTTGTGCGCGATCTGAGAAGGCTCGGCGTAGCGCTGGCCATAGACGACTTCGGGACCGGACAAAGCTCGCTGGCCTATCTCGAGACCCTGAACCCGAACGTACTGAAGATCGATAAGTCTTTTACCGCGGCCATTGGCACCGATGCCGTTAACTCAACGGTGACGGACATTATTATTGCGCTGGCGCAGCGGCTGGGGATTGATTTGGTTGCGGAGGGGGTGGAGACGCCGCAGCAGGCAGAGTATCTGCGCAGCCACGGCGTGAATGTACTACAGGGATATTTGTTCGCCCGGCCAATGCCGTTAAAAGAATTCCCCCGCTGGCTCGAGGGACGCTCGCCGCCTCCCCCTCGCCATAACGGTCACGCGATCCCCGCGATCCCGCTGCGCTGAATTACTCTTCTTCGCCTTCGTGCGGCTGGCGTTCTTTTGTGACCCGAACTAAATCGATGCGGTAGTCGTTCGCTTCCATTACCTGGAAGCTCAGCGGCGCAAACTCGATAATATCGCCGACCTTCGGGATTTGTCCGT
Organism: Dryocola clanedunensis; assembly: GCF_038405435.1. GTDB lineage: Bacteria > Pseudomonadota > Gammaproteobacteria > Enterobacterales > Enterobacteriaceae > Dryocola > Dryocola clanedunensis_A. The sequence goes on from NZ_JBBYHZ010000004.1 coordinate 23,032, forward strand.
TCACCGAGATAACCAGCCCGGCGATCGACGCGATATCCTCTTCGTCATTGACCAGCGTATTGATATCCAGGTGCTGCTGCAGCGCATGGAGGTCCGTGCCGCCTTTCACCAGCCAGCCGTCGCCGTCACGCACGATTTCCGGCGTTTCGTCAGCGTCCGGGAATTCACCGGCAATAGCTTCCAGCACGTCGAGCGGCGTCACCAGCCCCTGCACCACGCCGAATTCGTTGTTAACGATGACGAAGCTGCCGCGGGCACGACGCAGGACGCCCAGCAGGTTGATAGGATCCAGGGTTTCCGGCACCACAATCGCTGGCGTTCGCGAAGCAATCGCCTCTACGTCCGCGCCCTTATCAAGCGCCACCAGCAGTTCTTTGGCGCGCACGATACCGATGATTTCATCCAGCTCGCCCCGGCAGACCGGGAACAGGCTGTGCGGGGACTCGAGCAGCTGCTCACGGATTTCAGCAACGCTTTTCTGCGCATCAACCCAGGAGATTTCGCCGCGGGGCGTCATGATGCTGCGCAGCGAGCGGGAGGCCAGCGTCAGCACGCCGTTAATCATATAGCGTTCTTCAGCCGCAAAGGATTCGGCTTCGATTGGGGTGATCGTTTTGCTTTCATCGCGCTCCGAGCGCGCCTGGCGCTTGCCGTTCATCAGACGAAGGATCGCATCAGCCGTGCGGGCGCGTAACGGCACGTTTGACTGGTGGCGAATGAAGTTACGACGGGCAATCTGGTTGAACAGCTCAATGATAATCGAGAAGCCAATCGCCGCGTACAGATAACCCTTCGGAATATGGAACCCGAAGCCTTCCGCCACGAGGCTCAGACCGATCATTAACAGGAAGCTAAGACAGAGCACCACGACCGTTGGATGCTGGTTGACGAAGTTCGTCAGCGGCTTAGAAGCCAGCAGCATGACACCCATCGCGATAATTACCGCGGCCATCATTACCGGCAGGTGGTTTACCATTCCCACGGCGGTAATCACCGCATCCAGGGAGAACACCGCATCCAGCACAACAATTTGTAACACCACTACCCAGAAGCTGGCGTAGCCTTTCCCATGACCGTCGTCGTGCTGACGGTTTTCCAGCCTTTCGTGCAGCTCGGTTGTCGCCTTGAACAACAGGAAGATACCCCCGACGAGCATGATCAAATCGCGCCCGGAGAAGACTTTATCCATAATTGTGAACAGCGGTTGGGTCAGCGTGACCATCCATGAAATTAAGGACAGCAGGCCCAGACGCATGAACAAAGCGAGGGATAAACCGATAAGTCGGGCTTTATCCCGCTGTTTTGGCGGAAGTTTGTCAGCAAGGATGGCGATGAATACCAGGTTGTCGATACCCAGTACGATTTCCAGCACCACAAGCGTCAGCAGGCCCACCCAAATCTGCGGGTCCATTAAGAATTCCATGAAAAACTCCTGCTGGAATGACAAAACGGCACAGCGCGATTAACGGGCGCAACACATTGAACGGAAAGGATAAACGGACGAGAAACGTCGCGTGGCGGGACGGCTAAAAGCGTCCGGGAAGTGAAAAGTCGTCGGTGACGGTCCATACGGTGGGCTACTGCCCTCTACTCCTGGTTATTAAACGAAGAGTAAACATTATCAGAGCAAATATGGCTTTGGCAAAGATTTACCTGACTTTGCAATTTTTTTGCAACCTGTACTGGTCATATTTACCTCTCCAATTGCTTGAAAACGTAACAAAGTTAAATTACGGAGCTTCATCACATAAATTATTTTTTTCACTGACTAAAATAATTCCCGCAAATGGTTCGACTTTTCATAATCCCTTATCTGAATCGATTCATTCCGAACGGACAGATTTCTTACCCTTTCGTAAGGATGTTGAGATGACTAACACAGGAGGTAGCAAGTGACTATTGCTATTGTCATAGGCACGCATGGCTGGGCAGCAGAACAGCTGCTGAAAACGGCCGAAATGCTATTAGGTGAGCAGGAAAACGTTGGCTGGATCGATTTCGTTCCCGGCGAAAACGCCGAAACGCTGATCGAGAAGTACAACGCGCAGTTGGCGAATCTGGACACCGGCAAGGGTGTGCTGTTTCTCGTCGATACCTGGGGCGGTAGCCCTTTCAATGCGGCAAGCCGTATTGTCGTCGATAAAGAGCATTACGAAGTCGTAGCTGGGGTCAACATTCCGATGCTGGTGGAAACCCTGATGGCCCGCGATGACAATCCTTCTTTCGATGAGCTGGTTGCTCTGGCAGTAGAAACAGGTCGCGAAGGGGTGAAAGCCCTGAAAGCTCAGCCTGTCGAAAAGGCGGCACCTGTTGCAGCAGCACCAAAGGCTGCGGCTCCGCTTAAGCCAATGGGTCCAAACGACTACATGAATATCGGTCTTGCGCGTATCGATGACCGTCTGATTCATGGCCAGGTTGCTACCCGCTGGACGAAAGAGACCAACGTGACCCGTATTATCGTCGTCAGCGATGAAGTTGCCGCCGATACCGTACGTAAAACGCTGCTGACTCAGGTCGCTCCTCCAGGCGTCACCGCACACGTGGTGGACGTTGCGAAGATGATTCGCGTCTACAACAACCCGAAATATGCCGGCGATCGCGTCATGCTGCTGTTCACCAACCCGACCGACGTTGAGCGGATTGTGGAAGGCGGCGTGAAGCTTACCTCGGTCAACATCGGTGGTATGGCTTTCCGCCAGGGGAAAACCCAGGTTAACAATGCCATCTCCGTTGATGAAAAAGATATCGAAGCCTTTAAGAAGCTGAACGCGCGCGGCATTGAGCTGGAAGCCCGTAAAGTTTCTACCGATCAAAAATTGAAAATGATGGATCTGATCGCGAAGGTGAAAAGCTAATTGCTACGGTGATTGCTTAATCGCTACGTTTTGCTCAGTTTTTATACTTAAGTCATACGTTATAGGAGAAGTACAATGGAGATTACCACTCTTCAGATTGTGCTGGTGTTCATCGTAGCCTGTATTGCCGGTATGGAATCGGTCCTTGATGAATTTCAGTTCCACCGTCCGCTCGTCGCTTGTACGCTGATCGGTCTGGTTCTGGGCGACATGAAAACCGGTATTATTATCGGTGGTACCCTTGAAATGATCGCCCTGGGCTGGATGAACATCGGTGCAGCAGTGGCACCCGATGCGGCGCTTGCCTCTATTATCTCAACTATCCTGGTTATTGCCGGTCATCAGGGCATCGGCTCTGGTATCGCGCTGGCTATCCCGCTGGCGGCAGCAGGCCAGGTGCTGACCATTATCGTTCGTACTATCACCGTTGGCTTCCAGCACGCGGCGGATAAGGCGGCGGAAAAAGGCAACCTCTCGGCTCTGTCCTGGATCCACGTCTCTTCCCTGTTCCTGCAGGCCATGCGTATCGCTATCCCAGCCGTTATCGTCGCGATTTCTGTGGGTACCAGCGAAGTGCAGAACATGCTGAACGCCATTCCTGAAGTGGTGACCAGCGGTCTGAACATCGCCGGTGGCATGATCGTGGTGGTTGGTTACGCCATGGTTATCAACATGATGCGTGCGGGCTACCTGATGCCGTTCTTCTACCTCGGCTTCGTTACCGCCGCCTTCACCAACTTCAACCTGGTCGCGCTGGGCGTGATTGGTGCGGTGATGGCGATTCTGTATATCCAGCTGAGCCCGAAATACAACCGTTCCGCTGGTGCCGCAGCGCCTGCTGCTGGTTCTAACGATCTTGATAACGAATTAGATTAATAGGTGAGCGAAATGGTTGATACCACCAAAACTACGACTACCGAGAAGAAACTCACCCCGGGTGATATTCGCGCCGTGTTTATGCGTTCGAACATTTTCCAGGGTTCATGGAACTTCGAACGTATGCAGGCGCTGGGCTTCTGCTTCTCTATGATCCCGGCAATCAAACGCCTGTATCCTGAGAACAACGACGCGCGTAAACAGGCGATTAAACGCCACCTGGAGTTCTTTAACACCCATCCATACGTTGCCGCTCCGGTTCTGGGCGTGACGCTGGCGATGGAAGAGCAGCGTGCAAACGGCGCAGAGATTGACGATGGTGCCATCAACGGCATCAAAGTTGGTCTGATGGGTCCGCTGGCAGGCGTGGGTGACCCAATCTTCTGGGGTACCGTACGTCCCGTGTTTGCAGCGCTGGGCGCAGGGATTGCCATGAGCGGCAGCCTGCTTGGCCCGCTGCTGTTCTTCATCCTGTTTAACGCGGTACGTCTGCTGACCCGTTACTACGGCGTGGCTTACGGCTACCGTAAAGGGATCGATATCGTTAAGGATATGGGCGGCGGCTTCCTGCAGAAACTGACCGAGGGGGCGTCAATTCTCGGCCTCTTTGTCATGGGGGCGCTGGTCAACAAGTGGACGCACGTGAACATACCGCTGGTCGTGTCGAAAATAACCGACCAGACCGGCGCGGTAAAAGTCACCACCGTGCAGACCATCCTCGATCAGCTGATGCCGGGCCTTGTGCCGCTGCTGTTGACCTTCGCCTGTATGTGGCTGCTGCGTAAGAAAGTGAACGCGCTGTGGATCATCATGGGCTTCTTCGTCATCGGTATTGTCGGTTATGCTATCGGCCTGCTGGGTCTGTAAGTAAGCAGTACTACAAACCGGGGCCAGTTTGCCCCGGTTTTTTATTTTTAAGCGTGGGGAAAAGTGATGTCGTTAACGGATGTTGTACTGGTGGTGTTCATTGTGCTGCTGCTCGGCTGGGCAATTTACGACGAATTCATCATGGAGAGGCTTAAAGGCAAAACGCGGCTCGCCATCCCCCTGCTGCGCCGTAACCGCATCGACAGCACGATCTTTGTCTTCCTGGTCGCCATTCTTATCTACAACAATGTCACTAATCACGGCACCGTGGTCACCACCTGGCTATTATCTGCCCTGGCACTGATTGCAATATATCTCTCCTGGATCCGTCAGCCTAAGCTGCTGTTTAAAAATGAGGGATTTTTCTTCGCCGGCGTCTGGATCCTCTATTCCCGCATTAAAGAAATGAATTTATCTGAAGACGGCGTGCTGGTAATGCAATTAGAACAGCGCCGCCTGCTTATCCGCGTGAAAAATATAGAAGATCTGGAGAAAATTTATAAAATTCTTGTTGCATCTCAATAGGTTAAAAACATAGCAGTGACTATAACTTTAATTACAATTGCCCCTTTTAAAATATAGCCACTGCTATTTCAGATGATTCTTTAACCTTTCTTATTAACATCCTGATTACCTTATTTCATAAATGAAAATCGTTATCATTTACCAGCGATAAATTCAATATCAAATATTGTTTTGATTTAAAAAAATATGTTAAGGTTGCGCCCGTCGTTGGGGAGTAGCCGATTTTCACCGCCCAGGCCGTGAAAATGTACATGTCAACATACTCGTTAGGGTCCAGAAAGGGATTAAACGTGGCATGTACGACTCAGTCATGAGTAGGCGAGACCATAGGCACGTGACCCTCGTAAGTTGGGGATGGGCTGCGTGTATATGGATATCCCCAACTGAGGCGTCATCATGAATCTCTCCGCAACAATTCTGCTCGCATTTGGCATGTCGATGGATGCTTTCGCTGCATCAATCGGGAAAGGCGCCTCTCTGCACAAGCCCAGATTCTCTGAAGCGCTTCGCACCGGCCTGATTTTCGGCGTCATTGAAACCATTACTCCCCTTATTGGCTGGTGCCTCGGCCTGCTGGCAAGCCAGGTCGTCCTCGAGTGGAACCACTGGGTAGCCTTTATACTGCTGGTGTTCCTCGGCGGGCGAATGCTGATTGAAGGCTGTCGGGGCGGGGACGACGAAGACGCGCCGAAGCTGCAGCGGCATGGTTTCTGGCTGTTAGTGACGACGGCAATTGCCACAAGCCTTGATGCGATGGCCGTCGGGGTTGGCCTGGCCTTCCTGAAGGTGAACATCATCGAAACGGCGCTGGCCATCGGCTGCGCTACGATGATCATGTCCACGCTGGGGATGATGATAGGCCGCTTTATCGGCCCGATGCTGGGCAAACGCGCCGAGATCCTCGGCGGGCTGGTGCTGATAGGTATCGGCTGCCAGATCCTCTACGGCCACTTCCACCCTTAAGCGCTGCCTTCGCGCCACCAGACGCGAACGATAAAATCCGTTTCGCATGCAAACGCCGTTTCCACCTTCAGCTGCTGCCAGATTTCCGGGCGGGCGCGCCAGGCAAACGGCGTCATCTGTAACAGCGCCACCGCCTCTTCCCCCTTCAGCGTCATCGGCCAGCCGGTCCGTTCCGTGTGCACAGCTTCGAAGCCCGGAAGGGACTCAACGTCTTCCGAATGCAGCATGACCTCCTGATAAATCAACCCTTTTAGCTGCATCAGGTGGCGTGGACCAGGGGTTGCCGTTATCACCGTACCGCCAGGTTTAACCACCCGGGCCAGCTCTTCTGCCTTACACGGAGCAAAGATGCGCACAACGGCATCCAGGCTGCCGTCGGCAAAGGGTAAACGGTGGCTTGAGGCCACGCAGAACTCAACCTGCGGATAGCGTTTTGCCGCATAGCGAACGGCTACTTTTGAAACGTCCAGACCCCAGATATGCTTCACTTCGCCCGGTAAAACTTCCGCAAAGCCCGCGGTGTAATACCCTTCCCCACAGCCGATATCCAGCAGCGTGTCAGGTGCCACCGTTTTTAACTGCTGGCAAATTGTGTCGCGCAGAGGCTGGTAATGTCCGGCATCAAGAAATGCCCGGCGGGCCTGCATCATTTCACTGCTGTCGCCCGGATCCTTCGACCGCTTATGCTGAACGGGCAGCAGATTGACGTAGCCCTCTTTCGCCTTGTCGAACTGGTGCCCCTGGGGGCAAACAAAGCTTTTTTCTTTCAGGGCTAACGGCGAGTGGCAGAGTGGGCAGAGGTAGGACATGGTGGCTCCGGGTAACGATTAAGGGCGCAAGTGTAACGCTTACGCCCCGTCACGAAAAGCGCTCAAGGGGCGGGAGCGATGGACTTTTCCTTGTTCAGCACGACCAGGTTGTCATCTCCCGGCGCGAGGCCGTCCGGCTTAATGTTTTCCAGGCGCAGTACGTCACCCATTATCTGGCTGAATACGGGAGCCGCAACGGCACCGCCATAGTAGGCACCGTTCGAAGGGTTATTCAGGACAACGACCAGCGCGAAGCGCGGATTACTCGCCGGGGCAACCCCTGCGGTATAGGCGATATATTTATTCACGTACTTGCCGTCATCGCCAATTTTCTTGGCCGTCCCGGTTTTTATCGCCACGCGATAGCCGTGTACCGCCGCTTTGATACCGCCGCCGCCGGGTAACGCCACGCTTTCCATCATATGTTCGACCTCGTGGGTAATTTCTGAGGACATGACCCGCTTGCCTTCAACCGGCGGATCGACGCGGGTGATGGACAGCGGCCGGGCGATGCCGTAGCTCCCTATAGTCGCGTAAACGTGGGCGAGCTGAAGCGGCGTGACCATCAGGCCGTAGCCAAAGGAGAACGTCGCGCGGTCGAGCTGCCCCCAACGCTGGCGGTTCGGCATCAGCCCGCTGCTCTCCCCGGTCAGGCCCAGCCCGGTGGGTGAGCCAAAGCCGAAGCCTTTATAGGTATCGATTAATGCCTGAATCGGCATCGCCAGCGACAGGTGAGATACGCCGGTGTCGCTGGATTTTTGCAGGATGCCGGTCAGCGTCAGCTGGGGATAATAGCCTACGTCGCGAATGCGGTGCCCGTCGATGGTATACGGATGGGTATCCACCACGCTGTCCGGGCGCACGATGCCCTTTTTCAGCGCCGTCATGATCACCATCGGCTTAACGGTTGAGCCCGGTTCGAAGGTGTCGCTGATTGCGCGATTGCGAAAATCATCGAGCGTCGCCCCTTCACGGTTGTTCGGGTTAAACGTCGGGCAGCTCGCCATCGCCAGCACTTCGCCCGTATTAACGTCGATAATGACCGCTGCCCCCGACTCGGCTTTGTTCCACGACACGGCGTTGCTCAATGCATCTTCCGTCACCGTCTGCAGGCGCTCATCAATGCTGAGGATAATATTGTGTGCCGGGCTTGCCGGGGTTTCGGTGATATTCTCAATCACGTGGCCGTGACGATCTTTACGCACCAGCCGCTTGCCGGAGACGCCCGTAAGCTGTCGGTTAAAACTTTTCTCAACGCCCTCAATGCCCTGGTCATCAATATTCGTAAAGCCGAGCAGGTTGGAGGCGACGTGGCCCGCGGGGTAAAAGCGGCGGGATTCTTCCCGGGTCGCAATGCCCGGAATATTAAGCTTGTCGATCCAGGCAGCCTGCTGCGGGTCGAGCTGGCGGGCAAGATAGATAAAGCGGCTGCGATCGTTCTGGTGGATACGCGCGGCAATTTGGCTCAATGGAACATGGAGCGCGTTGGCCAGCGCCTTCCAGCGGCGGTCAACCTGAACGCCGCCCTTTTCCATGATGGTTTTGGGATCGGCCCAGATGGCTTCTACCGGTACGCTAACCGCCAGCGGGCGTCCGTCACGGTCTTCAATCATACCGCGTGGAACGATGATAGGCTTCTCGCGCAGGGAACGCATATCTTCCTGCTTTACCAGATTGTCCGGAGAGATAATCTGCAGCCAGGCTACGCGCCCTAACAGGAAGAGCAGGCTGAACAAAATGGCCAGGCAAAGCAGGCCAAATCGCCACTGGATAAAATTGCCAATCAGCGGCGCACTGTCTTTCCTCACAATCAATCCTTAGCAAAACTTAATTGATTGAAAATTTAAACAGATATACGCGCATTTTGTGCGGGAACAGTGCTACATCCTTCCCAGGTTTGCAACAAGAGGCAACACGGGCTGGGTTTTAGACACACTTTGAAAGAAGTTGACCTTATTTCGAGCATTAAAAAGCCCCGCTACCGGAGCGAGGCTTTTAACTCAATTAGGCGTTCTACGCCCGGCCTAATTCAGCTGAATTAGATGGCAGTCACGTTAACTGCAGCAGGGCCTTTCTGGCCGTCCTGGATTTCGAACTCAACGTTCTGGCCTTCAGCCAGAGTTTTGAAGCCGTTACCCTGGATTGCAGAGAAGTGTACGAACACATCTTTGCTGCCGTCAGCAGGAGTAATGAAACCAAAACCTTTAGACTCGTTGAACCACTTAACTTGACCTTTAATCTTTGCCATTTTGCAAATTCCTTAGATAGTTTTCTTCGCCCGCAGGCATAACTTAGATAAAACAGAGACGTTACTGCTTGAGGCACTAATATAAGGCTCGGCAGAGAAGCGGTATTCAACGACAACGTGTTTACTCAGGACTTCTTTACTGAAAATGCCACACATAAACAGAACTGTACCTCGTTTGACCCAAAGTGTTATCACATACAACGTAAACAATGGCAAGCCATTTTTAAGCATGTATCGATCCGCCGCACAATTCCAGAAAGTCAGTGATTTGCAGGTGAAAAACAAATACCGAATTAGTGAATAAAACGCCCGGTGAACGTACATTCACCGCAGCGCCCGTGCCAGCACCGTCACGACAACTTTTTTACATTAGCTCAAAGACTTCACTTCGTCCAGGCGAAGAGAGAAAAAGCGCGCGGCCCCTCGCACCGTCTTATGATTATTGCTGCATAACTATGCAAGAAAAGAGCAATAGACAGCCACTTTACCGTGACGTCTGCCGGGGTGTTTTTTACCGGAACAGATAAATAGAATAAAGCTTGAGCAGTCAGGCAATTATATTGCACCAATATAATGAAAGTTTAATGACAGGATGCGCCATCGGAGGGCAATCAAACGTTTCGCTATAATATATTTCACACTTAGTACGCGGAAGTTCTCATTAAAAATAAAACATACAGTGCCGATCGCATTATAAATCTGCACGTTTAATTAAGGGCAAACTTTGACCAATACGCAGCGGCATAAACCGCTCTTCTGCTTCGTCGGCAGCAGATAGCGCCTCGCTTAGCTCCTGCGGCGGCATATCCAGCGATTCGTCTGCCAGTTCAAACACCCCCCAGTGAATCGGGATGGTCAAAGGACGTCCAATTTGCTGCCAGAGCGAAACGGCCTGCTGCGGATCCATATGGTGTGACCCCATGAACCAACGGGGAGCGTAGGCGCCAATCGGAATCGCCGCCGCATCCAGCGGACCCAGCCGTAATGCTATTTCAGCCAGATCGCTGGTATAACCCGTATCGCCGCTGAACCAGAAGCGGAAATCCTGAGCTTCAATGACCCAGCCGCACCACAGGCTTCGATTACGATCCCAGAACGAACGCATGCTCCAGTGCTGGGCTGGAACGGCGGTGAAGCTCATCCCGTGCCAGCTAACGGCCTGCCACCAGTCCAGTTCGGTAACCTGTTTCGCTCCCCGCCTGACAAACCATGGCTTCAGGCCCAGAGGAACAAAGAAATGCACGTCAGGAAAGCGGCGAAGGATTTGCCGCACCGTTCGGTAATCGAGGTGGTCGTAGTGGTTATGAGAAATAAAGACAGTATCGAGCTGCGGTAGCTCCCGAATGTTAAGGGATACGGGAGTTTTTCGCTGCGGACCCGCAAATGAGAGCGGCGAGGCCCTTTCAGAGAAGACGGGGTCGGTTAGCAGATATTTGCCCTGCAGGCGCAGCAGCAGGCTGGCATGCCCCAGCCACCAGATACGATCGTCTACTCCGGTCACGCTGGCTTTTTGCCACCAGCGGTCAATAAAGGCAGGGTAACCCTCGCCCGGAGGATGCGGTAGCCCCTGGGCTTTTCGTTCATCGCGCCAGCGCTTTACATCGCCAGCGTCGCGTTCCAGAGGGTGCAGATTTCGAAAGCCATCTTGCTGATGATGTGGGCGCTGCGGATCGTACCACGGGTTTTTAAACGGCATCTAAGTTCCTTAAAGTTTCCGAGGTCACCGCACGGCCATTTCTACCGTTCAGCGACCAGGCGGACGAAATCATCCCGATCGTCGTCTTCTGCTTTCAATGCGGTTTCTTTCTTTTCTACTTCCGGCTCGTTTGCTTCGCACAGGCGACGCAGCAGCGCGTTCTGGCGCTTTTGCTGTTCGAGCAGCTCCTCCAGCAGCGCGACCTGCTCATTCGCGCGGCTGCTTGCGCGGTTAACAAAGAACCATAAAACCAGCCCTACCACCAGCACAACCAGAGAGACCGCGAGAGACGCGATGTTCAATACGCCAACGTTTAGTTCGTTCATGTTACCACCTCAACAAAACGCGCTATTCTACACCTGCCCACGAACAAGGAAATCACCCGGAGGCCGAAAAGCTCTACCAGGGGATAAATTTATTAATCGTGCAGATGCCGCTGAAGAATTGCACGTCCTGATCGCACATGACGTTGACCATTTGCGTCCACAGCAGCAGGCAGGCGACAATAATCCCCGCAGCGATAACCCACCAGTACTTTTTCACTCACCTCTCCCATTCAGCTTGATACTGCCAAGCCTAACACCGATAACTTAAACCTGACTTAACCGTCCTTGCTATTGATAATTAGGAATCTTGTTATTGTTTGCTAAGCATAATCCTCTACGCTTAAGGGCAGATTACACAGCAAAAAAATGAGGCTTCTATGCGTTTTATGATCCGCACCATTATTGTCATTGCGCTTTTGTGGATCGGTTTACTTTTGTCAGGCTACGGCGTGCTTATTGGCAGCAATGAGAATGCGGCAGGCCTGGGCCTGCAGTGCAAATATTTGACGGCCAGGGACGTTGTGACCGCACAGTTTGTACATACCGACAGCGGTATCATCGGCTTAACGAACTGTCCGATACTGCGCAAAAGTGAAACGGTCGTTGATAACGGTTAATCGTTCGCTTCAGCAATAAAAAACGCCGCTAAATGCGGCGTTTTTTATTGCCTGACCATCCATTTGTTGGGTCGGGACGCGACGCTTATCCGACCTACAAAAATGGTTTAGCTGCTAAACCGTCAAAACGGATAATCGTGATAGCCCATCTGTTTAGAGATAATGCGGGCGGCATCGTGGAGCATTTCGACATACTCGTGCAGGCGGTCCTCGGAGAAGCGCAGCGTCGGGAAAGAGATGCTCAGCCCGGCAATCACCACGCCAAAACGATCGAACACCGGTACGCCAATGCAGCGTAGCCCCTCTTCCTGCTCTTCGTTATCTTCACCGTAGCCCTGCTCGCGAACTTTATCCAGCAGCGGCAGCAGCTCTTCGGTGCTGGTAATGGTGCGATCGGTGCTGCGTTTGTATTCAACTTCTGCGAGGATCTCTTTAACTTCCTCACGGTCGCGCCACGCCAGCAAAACTTTACCGATTGCCGTGCTGTACAGCGGATTGCGGCGGCCCACACGGGAATACATGCGCAGGTTATACATGGAGTCGATTTTGTGGATATAGACAATGCTGTCTTCATCCAGCGCGCCCAAATGGATTGTCTCTTTGGTCAGACGCGACAGTTCACGCATCTGAATATCCGCGCTGCGGATTAAGTCGACGTTCTGTAGGGCGCGGGCACCCAGTTCAAACAATTTCAGGGTCAGCGAATATTTCTCCGACTCCCCTTCCTGAGCCACATAGCCCAGCGACTTCATGGTTTGCAAAAAGCGATAGACGGTGCTTTTCGACATCATGACGCGCTGCGAAAGCTCAGTGATGCCGATTTCGCGTTCTTCGCCAAGCGCCTGCAGAATGCCAAAAACTTTCAGGACGGATGAGACAGAATCAGGTTGTTTATCCAGATCTGCGATAGCCATTAATCACCTCGATCGCACGTGTTTTATAAAAATCAGAACTGGTTTTTAGTATAAATTGCGCAACGGTTCACCGCAATGTAACAATCCGATTTCGTTACAAATCTGCGACCTGTCACAGATATATCGGTGCTAAAATTACAGCTCGCAAAATGACTTCTATTAAGTTGTACTTTTCCTATGGATAAACCCTTATCTGACGGGCTGCCGATGCCCCAGCGTTATGGCGCCATTTTCGCCATCGCGCTCGGCATCACTATAGCCGTACTTGATGGCGCAATCGCCAACGTGGCGCTTCCCACCATTGCTCACGATCTTAATGCCAGCCCTGCCGAATCCATCTGGGTGGTGAACAGCTACCAGATAGCGATTATCGTCTCGCTGCTGTCGATGTCTTTCCTCGGCGATCTTTTTGGCTACCGGCGGGTCTACCAGTGCGGCCTGGTGCTGTTCTGTATGACCTCACTGTTCTGCGCCCTCTCCACTTCGCTTCCTATGCTGACGATAGCGCGCGTGTTGCAGGGCTTCGGCGGGGCTGCGCTAATGAGCGTTAACACCGCGCTAATACGGCTGATCTATCCGCAAAGATTTCTCGGCCGCGGCATGGGTATCAACTCGTTCATCGTGGCCGTCTCATCCGCTGCGGGACCAACCGTAGCGGCCGCCATACTTTCGGTCGCCTCCTGGCAGTGGCTGTTTTTAATCAACGTGCCGATCGGCGTTGTGGCGCTATATTTTGCGCTACGCTATCTGCCGCCCAACCAGCAAAAATCTCAGGGGCAAAAGTTTGATATCCCAAGCGCCATTATGAATGCGCTGACCTTCGGGCTGCTGATTTCCGCCATCAGCGGGTTCTCACAGGGGCAGTCCGGCACGCTTATCCTCGGTGAGCTGGCGGCGCTGCTGGTTATTGGCTATTTCTTTGTCCGCCGTCAGCTTGCCCTTCCGTTCCCCATTTTGCCGGTTGACCTGCTGCGCATCCCGATTTTCTCCCTTTCCATTGGCACCTCGGTTTGTTCATTCGCGGCCCAGATGCTGGCGTTTGTCTCTCTGCCCTTCTTCTTACAGACGACGCTGGGCCGCAGCGAGGTTGAAACCGGGCTGCTGCTGACGCCGTGGCCGCTGGCAACAATGGTAATGGCCCCGCTTGCCGGGTACATGATCGAGCGTTTCCATGCGGGCCTGCTGGGCGGGATTGGGCTGGCGGTGATGGCCTGCGGGCTGTTCGCACTGGCGATGCTGCCGCATAATCCGGGCGATATCGATATTGTCTGGCGGATGATCCTTTGCGGGGCGGGCTTTGGTCTTTTCCAGTCGCCAAACAACCACACGATTATCTCGTCGGCTCCGCGCCATCGCAGCGGGGGCGCCAGCGGCATGCTGGGCACCGCACGTCTGCTGGGACAAAGCACCGGTGCGGCTCTGGTCGCGCTGATGTTCAACATGTTCCATGACCATGGCACCCACGCGTCGCTGATTCTGGCAGGCAGCTTCGCGACCCTTGCCGCCATCGTCAGCAGCCTGCGGATGTCGCAGCCCAGAGTTCAGGCATAAAAAAAGCGAGCCGTCCGGCTCGCTTTTTCACTTCTGCATCGCTTACTTCAGGTAGTCACCGTTACGCAGCGCTTCGATACGTTTGTCCAGCGGCGGGTGGGTCATGAACAGTTCGCTCATAGACTTCGCCTTGCCGTTGATGCAAAACGCCATCATGCTGCTGGCCTCCTGCGGCTCATAGCTGGTCTTCAGACGCTGCAGCGCAGCAATCATTTTTTCACGCCCAACCAGTTTTGCCGAGCCCGCATCGGCGTGGAATTCGCGGTGGCGCGAGAACCACATGGTGATAATGCTGGCCAGGATACCGAAGACGATTTCCAGCACCGTTGCCACGGCGAAATAGACCAGCGGGTTACCGTTGCTGCTTTCGCCCTCGTCCCGGTTGCCGGACAGGAAGCCGGAAGCCACCTGCGCGATGATACGGGAAATAAAGATAACGAAGGTGTTCACCACGCCCTGAATCAGCGTCATGGTGACCATATCCCCGTTGGCGACGTGGCTGATTTCGTGAGCGATCACGGCCTCAGCTTCATCGCGGCTCATGTTTTGTAGGAGTCCGGTGCTGACGGCGACCAGCGAAGCATCACGACGGGCACCCGTCGCAAAGGCGTTGATGTCAGGCGCATGATAGACAGCCACCTGCGGCATCGCGATACCCGCCTGCTGCGACTGACGACGAACGGTCTCAAGCAGCCAGCGCTCTGTTTCATTACGCGGTTGTTCAATCACTTCCCCACCCACCGAGCGCAGTGCCATCCACTTCGACATCAGCAGTGAGACGATTGAACCACCAAAGCCAAACAGTACCGCCATGATCATCAGACCGGAAACGCTGCTTGACTGGATCCCCGTCAGGCTTAGCACCAGCCCGAAAACGACCATAACCGCAAGGTTGGTCAGCAGGAAAAGCCCGATACGCATCATAATTTTCTTTTTACCTCGGTTTTCAAAATACGCACTGTGCGTTACCCCACATCGTAGGGGCAAGCCCGCCATTTTCAAGCATTGCGGCTTCACAAGTGATTAATAATACATATCTTTACATAAAACGGAGACGGGGCTGACGTGGCTTGAGAGAGGTAGAAAAACGGGCCCGGTTTAACGGGCCCGTTGGGGGATTACTTCGCGGGTGCCGGTTGTTCCGCCGGCTTGCCCTGTTCCATCTTCGCGAGGTCGAGGGCAATGTGAACCGTTTCATCGAGATACGGGTCGGGTTCCTGATAATCCTTCGGCAAATCTTCCAGCTTTTTCAGCGGTGGTTTGCCTGCACGCTTGTAGCGGTCGTTAATACGGGCCAGACGCGTGGCGTCATCTTCCTGGTTTTCTTTCTCACGCTGGGCGAGATTCAGAGAGATGATGCTGCGTTTCTCTTTCAGGGCATTGAACCGGGCAATGTCCTTCGAGATGTACTGGAACTCAGGATCCGCAGCGATGCGCTCCTGGTGCATTTTCAACAGCTGAGGCTCGAACGGTGCCATATCGCCAGACTTCACGTAGGTCGCAGCATTGATGCTGTCCCACGGAAGCGCGTTATCTTCGAACTTCTCACCGGTTTCGGTCTCTTGCGTGCCGGTAGGCATCATGACGTCCGGCGTAACACCTTTACGTTGGGTACTGCCGCCGTTGACGCGGTAGAACTTCTGAATGGTGTACTGCACGGAGCCAAGAGCAGGCCATTCCGGGCGCAGCATCTGATCGTAAATACGATTCAGAGAACGATACTGCTGCACGGTGCCTTTACCGAAGGTCGGCTCACCAACAATCAGCGCACGACCGTAATCCTGCATAGCAGCAGCAAAGATTTCGGAGGCGGAGGCGCTGAAGCGGTCAACCATCACCACCAGCGGGCCTTTATAATAAACCACGCCGTCGGTATCGCTATCTTCACGAACCTTGCCGTTGTTGTCGCGCACCTGAACGACCGGGCCGCTTGGGATAAACAGGCCGGACAGGGAGACCGCTTCGGTCAGCGCGCCGCCGCCGTTAGAACGCAGATCGATGATCACGCTCTTCACGTTCTGTTTTTCCATTTTCTGCAGCTGGACTTTGACGTCATCCGTCAGGCCCACGTAGAAGCCGGGAATATCCAGCACGCCGACTTTGTCTTTACCGACGGTTTTCACCGTCAGCTTCACGGCGCGGTCTTCGAGGCGAATACGTTCGCGCGTCAGCGTGACGATACGGGTTTTGGTTCCCTTACCGGCAGGCAGGATCTCAAGGCGCACTTTGCTGCCCTTCGGTCCTTTTATTAACGCCACCACGTCGTCCAGACGCCAGCCGATGACATCGACCATGCCTTTACCCGTCTGGCCCACGCCAACAATGCGATCGCCAACGGTAATCGCTTTGCTTTTCGCAGCCGGTCCGCCCGCGACCATGGAGTTGATAACCGTGTAGTCATCGTCCATTTGCAGCACGGCACCGATACCTTCCAGAGAAAGGCTCATTTCGGTGTTGAACTGCTCGGTATTGCGCGGAGAGAGGTAGTTAGTGTGCGGGTCGATTTCGTGGGCAAAAGCGGTCATTGCCAGAGAGAAGACGTCTTCGCTGTTGCTCTGCGCCAGGCGGCGTATCGCAAACTGATAGCGCTTGGTCAGCGTCTCACGAATTTCTTTCTCGTCTTTACCGGTCAGCTTGAGGCTCAGCTCGTCGTACTTAACCTTGCCATCCCAGAGTTTATTGAGTTCATCAACGCTGGTCGGCCAGGGCGATTTACTGCGATCCAGATTAAAGGTGTCGTTGCCGGTAAAGTCCATCGGACGTTCCAACACCTTCAGCGCATACTGATAACGTTCAAAACGGCGCTTCTGACCCAGATTATACAAATCGTAAAACACATCCAGCTTGCCGGAACGCAGCTCGTCGCCAATCTGCCCTTTCTTTGCCGCATACTGCTCAACGTCGCTGGCAAGCAGTACGTTGTGGCTGTAGTCGAGCAAATTCAGGTAGCGGTCAAAGATTTTGGCGGAGAAGTTTTGATCCAGGTCGAACTGGCGGTAGTGCGAGCGAGTAAAGCGCGAGGTTACGCGCTCACTCACCGTGGCATGCTGAGCTTCTTCCTTTAGCTGCGGAATCTGATCGGCACGCGTGATGTTCTCAACGGCCAGCGTGCTGCCTGCAAAGAATAACAGACTGGCGACGGCCGTAAGCTTAAAGAGTTTGTTCATGCCCGGGTCTGGCCTCCGTTTCAGAACGACAAGTGTTCTGCGCGTACAATCATAGCCATACCAGAAGTCAGCTGTACACGGACGCCATCTTTGGTAATTTCCAGTACGGTGGCATCCATCGCGTTGTTACCCGCTTTGACTTTAATTGCCTGGCCTACCTGCAGAGCCGAAATATCCGTAACTGGCGTGCGTTTCTCTTCACGCGGCGCAGGTGCAGCCGGTTTTTCAGCGCGTGGTTTACGCTCTGAAGTTTCTTTACGACGTGGAGCCTGAGCCGGGCGTGGTTTGCGCTCACGACGAGGCTTGTCTTCGACAGTCTCACCGTTAGCAATTGCGGCTTCACGTTTTTTCGCTTGCTGTTCGGCACGCTGAGCCTGAACGCGAGCTTTTGCTTCTTCGAGCTGCTTGCGGGCATGCTCTACGTGTTGCTCGTCCAGCTCCCCGCAAGGGTTGCCGTCGAGGTCGACGCGCACTGCACCGACTTTGATACCGTACAGGTAACGCCAGCTTGAAGTATAAAGACGTAACGCGGAGCGAAGCTGAGTCTTACTGAGGCTCATTTCGCCTTCAACGCGCGCGACCAGATCCTGGAAGATTCCAATCTTCAGGGGGCGAGCTTCACCTTCAGCGCTGAAGCACTGGGGGAAACGCTCTGCCAGAAAGGCGATAACTTCTTTGCTGCTATTCAACTTGGGTTGATTTTCCATGAAATTTCCTGATTACAACGGAGTAGCCAACATTCCGCAGGCATGAACAGGCGACATTATAATGACGCTATCGGCAAATGCCACGTTATCCGTTGCTTATCATGCTATCGAGTGAAGAATTTTTTATAATCCGTAGCGGCGAGCAGCTCTGAAAGCCGCGCAACCAGTTGGGATAAGCCTTGTTGGTCTTCCGGGGAGAAGCGCCCGTATTCGGTGCTGTCGATATCCAGAACGCCCACGATTTCGTCATTCACCACCAGCGGGAAGACGATTTCGGAATTGCTTGCGGCGTCGCAGGCGATGTGGCCATCAAAGGCATGCACATCTTCCACCCGCTGAACCTGAGCCGTAGAGATCGCCGTGCCGCACACGCCTTTACCAACCGGAATGCGTACGCAGGCGATTTTGCCCTGGAACGGGCCCAGCACCAGCGTATTGGATTCAAGAAGATAGAAGCCTGCCCAGTTCACACCCTCCAGGCGTTCAAACAGCAGCGCGCTGGTATTAGCCAGCGTGGCTAAAAAACTTGTTTCACCTGCCATTAATGCACTGAAATCGCGATTTAAATCCGCGTAAAATTGTTCTTTGTTCATTGAGTAACCATTTGTTGTCTGACTCTACTGCATAGCATACTAAAATAAGCACTAAATGCGCTGCGCCACAAGGTGTATCATTTTATGAATTACTATAGGCTTAATGAATAATTTATAACTGACCGAGAGGCGACATGCCGCACTGCTCTTCCTGGCCAACGACGACACATGAAAATACACGCCATTAGTCAGGTTTTGCCGGAGGCACGTTATCAGCGTTGCCCGGAATGCGATACCCTTTTCTCGCTGCCGCAGGTTAAATCCTCCCAGAGCGCGTACTGCCCACGTTGTGATGCCAAAGTGCATCACGGACGGGACTGGCCGATGACCCGTTTAACGGCGATGGCGGTTGCCATGCTATTGCTGATGCCGGTGGCCTTCACCGAGCCGCTGGTGCGCATCTGGCTGTTAGGCACCAAAATCGATGCCAACGTCTTCCAGGGCATCTGGCAGATGACGCATCAGGGTGACCCCGTCACTGCCGCAATGGTGCTCTTCTGTGCGGTTGGCGCACCGGCCACGCTCGTGGCGGCCATCATCTATCTCTACTTCGGCAACATCCTGGGCATGAACCTGCGTCCCGTCCTGCTGATGCTCGACAAGCTTAAAGAGTGGGTGATGCTCGATATCTACCTGGTCGGCATCGGCGTGGCGTCAATTAAAGTCAAAGAGTATGCTTTTATGCAGCCCGGGGTGGGCCTGGTGGCCTTTGTCGCGCTGGTCGTGCTGAGCCTGATGACGATGATCCACCTGAACGTTGAGCAGCTCTGGGAACGTTTTTATCCCCAGCGGCCGCCGCGGGCCTACAACGCCCAGCTCCGCGTCTGTCTGGGCTGCCATTTCACGGGTATTCCCGACGAGCGCGGGCGCTGTCCTCGCTGCCACGTGCCCCTGCGCAACCGCCGCAGGCAAAGCCTGCAAAAGTCATGGGCGGCGCTTATCGCCTCCATCATGTTCCTTTTGCCTGCGAACCTGCTGCCGATATCTATTATTTACGTTAATGGTTCCCGCCAGGAAGATACGATCCTCTCGGGCATTATCTCTTTAGCCAGCGGCAACATTCCCGTGGCAATTGTGGTGTTTATTGCCAGTATTCTCGTGCCCTTTACTAAAGTGATTGTGATGCTCACCCTGCTGCTGAGCATCCACTTCAAGTGTGAGAGAGGCCTGCGTACGCGTATCCTGCTGCTGCGCTTAATTACCTGGATTGGCCGCTGGTCAATGCTGGATTTGTTCGTCATTGCACTCACCATGTCACTGGTCAACCGCGATCAGCTGCTGGCATTTACTATGGGACCGGCTGCGTTTTATTTTGGCGCGGCGGTTATTTTAACTATTCTTGCTGTCGAATGGCTGGATAGCCGACTACTTTGGGACGCACATGAGTCAGGAAACGCCCGCTTCACCGACTGAAGCGCGAATTAAAACAAAACGCCGGATCTCCCCTTTCTGGCTGCTGCCGATTATCGCCCTGCTGATTGCGAGCTGGCTTATCTGGACCACGTATCAGGAGCGGGGAACCACCGCGACCATCGACTTTGTGTCGGCTGACGGCATCGTCGCCGGGCGAACGCCCGTCCGTTTCCAGGGCGTGGAAGTTGGCACCGTGCAGAGCATCAGCCTGGGGAAAAACCTCAATAAGATCGCGGTAAAAGTCAGCATTAAAAGCGATATGAAAGATGCGCTGCGCGAAGAAACACAATTCTGGCTGGTTACGCCGAAAGCCTCGCTGGCGGGCGTATCAGGCCTGGATGCGCTGGTCGGCGGTAACTATATCGGCATGATGCCGGGTAAAGGCGAACCAAAAAATCATTTCACCGCGCTGGATACCCAGCCGAAATATCGCCTGAACAACGGCGAACTGATGATCCACCTTCACGCCCCGGACCTCGGCTCGCTGAACAGCGGCTCGCTGGTTTACTTCCGCAAGATCCCGGTTGGCCGCGTTTACGACTACACCATTAATCAGAACAAACAGGGCGTCACCATTGACGTGCTTATTGACCGCCGCTTCACTAGCCTCGTGAAAAAAGGCAGCCGCTTCTGGAATGTCTCGGGTGTGAAATCCGACATCAGCCTGAGCGGCGCGCATGTGCAGCTCGAAAGCCTGGCCGCGCTGGTCAACGGCGCCATCGCCTTTGACTCCCCGGAAAAATCAGCCCAGGCAAAAGCCGACGACGAATTTGGCCTGTACGAAGACCTGGCCCACAGCCAGCGGGGCGTACTGGTAAAACTGGATCTGCCGGACGGCGCAGGTCTGAAGGCTGATTCAACGCCGCTGATGTATCAGGGGCTGGAGGTCGGCACCCTGACCAAGCTGGATCTGAACCCTGGCGGCGCCGTCACCGGTGAAATGACCGTTGACCCAGGCGTGGTGAATTTGCTGCGCACCGGCACGCGCATCGAACTGCGCAGCCCTAAAATTTCCCTGAATAACCCGAGCATCAGCAGCCTGCTTACCGGCAAAACCTTCGAGCTTGTTCCCGGCGAAGGCGATCCTCAGGACCATTTCGTGATCCTGCCGAGCGACAAAACGCCGCTGCAGCAGCCAAACGTGCTGACGCTGACGCTGACCGCGCCGGAAAGCTACGGCATTGATGCGGGCCAGCCGGTTATTCTGCACGGCATTCAGATTGGTCAGGTTCTGGAGCGCTCGCTGAGCAAAAAAGGCGTCAGCTTCGCGGTCGCTATCGAGCCGCAGTATCGCCATCTGCTGCAGGGCGACAGCAAGTTTGTGGTCAACAGCCGCCTCGACGTCAAGCTGGGCATGGACGGCGTTGAATTTCTCGGCGCCAGCGCCAGCGAGTGGCTGAGCGGGGGCATCCGCGTGCTGCCCGGTAATAAAGGCGAGATGAAATCGACCTACCCTCTGTATGCCAATCTGGAAAAGGCGGTTGAAAACAGCCTGAGTGATTTACCGACGACCACGCTGACCCTGACGGCCTCCAGCCTGCCGGATATCCAGACCGGATCCGTGGTGCTGTACCGTAAGTTCCAGGTCGGCGAAATTATCACCGTGCGCCCGAAAGCGAACAGTTTCGATATCGACGTGCATATCAAGCCGGAGTTCCGCCATCTGCTTACCGCTAACAGCATATTCTGGGCTGAAGGCGGCGCCCGCGTGCAGCTTAACGGCAACGGCCTGACCGTGCAGGCATCACCGCTTTCCCGTGCCCTGAAGGGCGCCATCAGTTTCGATAACCTGAGCGGTGCCGGAGCGGGCCTGACGAAAAACGATAAGCGAGTGCTTTATGCCTCGGAAACCGCCGCGCGCGCGGTAGGCAGCCAGATCACTCTGCATACTTATGATGCCAACAAGCTCTCTGCGGGGATGCCAATCCGCTATCTGGGTATTGATATCGGCCAGCTTGAGTCCATCAACCTCACCGCCTCGCGCAGCGAAGTAGAGGCCAAAGCGGTGCTCTACCCCGAGTTCGTGAAAACCTTCGCCCGCGGCGGTACGCGCTTCTCGGTGGTCACGCCGAAGATTTCTGCGGGGGGCATCGACAATCTGGATACGATTCTGCAGCCGTACATCAACGTTGAGCCTGGCCGCGGCTCCCCGCGCCGTGACTTTGAGCTGCAGGAAGCGACGATTACCGACTCCCGCTATTCCGACGGTCTGAACGTTGTGCTGGAGGTGCCGGAGGCCGGTGGGCTGAGCATCGGAACGCCGGTGCTGTTCCGTGGCGTTGAGGTTGGTACCGTAACCGGCCTGACGCTGGGCAACCTCTCCGACCGCGTAATGGTCGGGCTGCGCATCAGCAAGCGCTTCCAGCACCTCGTGCGCGACAGCTCGGTGTTCTGGCTGGCCTCGGGCTACAGCCTTGATTTCGGGCTGACGGGCGGCGTCGTTAAAACCGGCACTTTCAACCAGTTTATTCGCGGTGGCGTTGCGTTTGCTACCCCGCCGGGAACGCCGCTGGCGCCGAAGGCAGAGCCGGGTAAACACTTCCTGCTGCTGGAAAGCGAGCCAAAAGAGTGGCGTCAATGGGGCACCGCCCTGCCGCGCTAGACATCATTCTGACTAACAGCCCCGGTAATAGCCGGGGCTTTTTTTATGCTACACTGCGCCCCTTATTTTTCTCTGGAACTCCCTTCGTGGCTCAATCTCACTCCGCTTTCCTCCCGCAGGCATTTCTTGACGTCATGCGCGATGCGCTTCCGGCTGGCCTCACGCTCGACGATTTTATCGAGTACAGCCAGCGCCCGCTGCGCCGCAGCCTGCGCGTTAACACCCTTAAGATCTCCGTTGCCGATTTCCTGGCGCTGGTTGCACCCTATAACTGGCAGCTGACGCCGATCCCATGGTGTGCGGAAGGATTCTGGATCGAGCGGGAAGACGAAGAAAGCCTGCCGCTGGGCAGCACCGCCGAGCACCTGAGCGGCATGTTCTATATTCAGGAGGCCAGCTCCATGCTGCCGGTGGCGGCCCTGTTCGCCGACGGCCGCGACCCGCAGCGCATCATGGACGTGGCCGCCGCTCCCGGTTCCAAAACCACCCAGATTGCGGCCCGCATGGGGAACAACGGCGCGATTCTTGCCAACGAATACTCCGCCAGCCGCGTCAAAGTGCTGCACGCGAACATCAGCCGCTGCGGCATCAGCAACGTCGCCCTGACCCACTTCGACGGCCGGGTGTTTGGCGCGGCGCTCCCGGAATGCTTTGATGCCATTCTGCTTGATGCCCCCTGCTCCGGTGAGGGCGTGGTGCGTAAGGATCCCGATGCGCTGCGGAACTGGACGCCCGAAAGCACTTCCGGCATCGCCGATACCCAGCGCGAGCTGATTGCCAGCGCGTTTCACGCCCTGAAGCCGGGCGGCACGCTGATTTACTCGACCTGCACGCTGAACCGCGAAGAAAACCAGCAGATTTGCCAGTGGCTGCTTGATGAATGGCCCGACGCGGTGGAAGTCGACCCGCTGAACGACCTGTTCCAGGACGCGGACAAAGCGATTACGCCTGAAGGCTATCTTCACGTCTTCCCGCAGATTTACGACTGTGAAGGCTTTTTCGTCGCCCGCCTGCGGAAAACGGCCTCTGTTGAGCAGCTTCCGACACCGGGCTACAAAGTCGGCAAGTTCCCGTTTGCGCCGCTGCACGGTCGCCAGGCCGCTGACGTTGTCGCCTCCGCTGCAAAAGTGGGTCTCAGCTGGGGCGACGGACTTAAGCTGTGGCAGCGCGACAAAGAAGTCTGGCTTTTTCCGGAGGAGATGATCCCTTTGTTTGGCAAAGTGCGCTTCTCGCGCATCGGCCTGCGCCTGGCTGAGCAGTACAACAAGGGATACCGCTGGCAGCACGAAGCCGTTATTGCTCTGGTCAAAGGGGATTCCCCTCTCGCCTTTGAGCTGACCGAGGCTGAAGCGGACGAGTGGTATCACGGACGAGACGTCTATCCGGAAACCTCGCCCGCGTCTGATGACGTTGTGGTGACCTATCAGGGGCAACCCGTTGGGCTGGCGAAAAAAATTGGATCGCGCCTGAAGAATAGCTATCCGCGAGAGCTGGTTCGCGACGGCAAGCTATTCGCTGGCAGCCGTTAATTTGCCTTAAAAATGATCGCTTTTTATTTGGCACTTTTTGCACCGTTGACTAGGCTGAAAAGTGGGTGGCCGAACTGGTCATACCACACCGGGTGCAAAAAGGAGAGCGAGATGACGAAAACTAACGTACGAATAGGCATGTTCGAAATCGACGATGCCGAACTGCACGGCGAGCAGCAGGGGGAACGAACGTTAACCATCCCTTGTAAATCCGATCCTGACCTGTGCATGCAGCTTGATGCCTGGGATGATGAAACCAGTATTCCTGCCGTCCTGGACGGCGAACACTCCGTGCTCTACCGTCAGCATTACGACCAGAAGTCCGATGCCTGGGTCATGCGCCTTGCCTGATCCAGAATGAACCCGTCGCCAGGCGGGTTATTTTTAAACGTCCCAATTTTCCCCCTTTGCGTCGGATCCCCTACAATAAAGCTAAACGGAGCGGTCAAGAGGCGCTAATGTTTGCTTTGGTTTTATTTGTTTGTTACCTGGACGGCGGCTGCGACGATATCGTCATTGATGTGTTTAACACCGAGCAGCAATGCCTGTCCGCGATGGATGAGCAGCGTATGCGGCACGGGGGCTGTTATCCGGTAGAGGAATTTATCGACAGCTTCTGGCGTCCGGCGCAGGAATACAGCGACCTGTAGCCGCTACTGCACCTGAATCATCGTCAGCTTGTTGCCAAATACCGCACCGGTATCGATATAGTTCTGGTTGTAGAAATGGGCGCTGTTTTTAAGCGGCGTATGCC
Organism: Dryocola clanedunensis; assembly: GCF_038405435.1. Lineage (GTDB taxonomy): Bacteria > Pseudomonadota > Gammaproteobacteria > Enterobacterales > Enterobacteriaceae > Dryocola > Dryocola clanedunensis_A. The sequence goes on from NZ_JBBYHZ010000004.1 coordinate 48,044, forward strand.
CGAAGTAAAACTCATCGGCACCAGCGATGCTTTCGCCTTCACCCGCCATATTGCGGTTGAGCCTTTCACGGCTCCACAGCAGACGATGCTCGTCAACCGGCTTGTTCCAGGCGTAGTCAGAAGAAGGATAATCCGCATGGGCGATGACAAACATTTGACCGCCGGTGTGCAGCTCGATTATCAACGGCAGCTCGCGACAGCGCAGCAACGCGGCTCGCACCCATTCCTGGCGTGCGGCAGTCAGGCCGCGAAACCAGTCGCCGCCGTTCATCGCCCAAAGCATTCTGTCGCCCTGCTCCAGCGACGCCAGCGCCATCTCTTCATGGTTGCCACATACCGCCCTGAACCAGCGTTTATCCAGCAGGGCGAGACAGCCAGGGCTGTCCGGGCCACGGTCGATCACATCGCCTACGGAGATCACCAGATCCTGCCAGGGGTCGAAACTACAGGCTTTCAGCTGCGCGACCAGCTTCGTCAGGCAGCCGTGCAGATCGCCCACGATATAAATATGCCGCCAGTTTTCACCGTCAATCCGCTGATACATAGCGCCGCCTCCGGCCTGGACCTGATAACTCAGTATAGGCCAGAGCCAAATCAGGAAGGCTGACGGACCAGCATTCGCACCTGTTTACCGTGGTAGGTCACAAAGTGTCGAAAGAGAAAGCCGTTGCTTTCGGCAAGGTGGATGGAACGCTGGTTGTCATCGTCAATAATGCAGCAGACCGGTCCGTCAAAAGCGCCGTCCGCCCAGGCTAAAATCGCCTTCAGCGCTTCCTTTGCGTACCCCTTTCCCTGTACTGCCGGGATTAGTGACCAGCCTGCCTCCGGGTATTCCAGCGGCGGAGTGAGATCGCGATGGGCTTCCTGAAAACCAAACGAGCCGATATAGCGCCCCGTTGATTTCTCAAACAGAGCCCAGTAGCCGTAGCCAAACGCGTGCCAGTGGCCGATATAGCGCAGCAGGCGGCCCCAGGTCATCTCAGCGCTTTGCGGCTGGCCGTTGCCGATAAACTTCACCATTTCCGGGTCGGCCCAGCAGGCCGCCAGCTCGTCAAAATCGTCCAGGGTAATCTGGCGTAGCGTCAGGCGCTCAGTGTTCAGCTCAGGTGCTTCCGTAATCATTTCCATCCCCCTTTATTATGCATCCTGCAGGCGTGACAGCATGCTGAGCCTGCAGGCGTAAATAATCGCGCACAACAGCAGGCTGAGCAAGGCGGTGCTGATGAATACCCCTGCTCCGGTCAGCGCCAGCATCACGCCCCCTATTAACGGCCCTGCGGCAATGCCCAGCGTCGTCAGCGTGGAGGCGCCAAGATAGGCACCGCGGTGTTCGGCGGGGGCCAGCTGGTCGAGCAGAATATTAAGATTCGGCATCAGGATCGCCTCCCCCATGCTGAAAATGCCGGTGACCATGAGCCATACCCAGGTTTCCGTCGAGCGCGTGGCAAAAAAGCAAAGCTGCGAAAAAGCAAAGATCGCCCCGCCCAGCAAAATACGTTTCGGCAGATTAATATGCGCCATAAAACGCACGATGAATGTCTGTAACACCAGCACGGTGCAGGCGTTAGTCACCAGAATAAGGGTGATGAGCTTCACCGCCGCGTCCGCGTTCAGCAGCAATAAATACTGCGGCAATACCGCCTCGTAATGGATAAAAACGATGCTGCATAAAATGCTGCACAGCAGCGCCGCAACGTAGATTTTATCCCTGGCGATGATGCCCATCACCTGATGCAGCTTAACCGCCGGGCCGCTGCTGCTCTGCTGTTTGCCTAACAGTTTTCCCGCCGGGATAAAGAGCAGCACGTAAACGAAGAACGGGAGATAGGTCAGCCCGGTGATTAAAAACGTGCCTTTCTGGGACGTGAGGCCGAAAACAATCCCTACCAGCGGACCAAACACCGCCGCAACGTTAATCAGGTAATAACGCATTTGCAGGGCAAGCGCGCGGCGACGGCGGTCACCGAGCAGGTCACTCATCAGGGCGCGGACCGGCGGATCGACCCACGCAAAGCACACGCCGATAATCATCAGCCCGGTGATAAACAGCCCCATTCCCGTGGCAAGGGCAAGCGTCATATACCCGACGGCGGAAAAACCGCAGCCCAGCAGAAGAATAACCCGTCGCCCAAGCCTGTCGGAGATCTGCCCGCCGTACATGCCGAGTACCACCGAAATCAGCGCGCTGCTGGTCATCGCCACGCCAATAGCGATCGGCGACATATGGTAATTCTGCGTCATGATCACCGCGATAAACGGCCACGCCATAAAATAGCTGAACCGGATGACGAGCGTAAAAAATAGCAGCGCGTGAACGGTGCCTGGAAAGGTTTTTAACGTCTGGAATAAGCTCGGTTCCGCGCAGGCCTCGGCGGCGGGTTTTGTCGTCATACATCATCCTGTACATTTTTGTTATTAAGATGCGGGGGCCGCCCTGCAATATAAGCGGTTAAATAGTAATAAGATTATTCCGCCGCAGCCGCAACGATAATGTTAAGGAAATGTTTAATTCGCCAGCTTATGACTCGAACGCTATCAACGGCAGCGATTTATAGGGAAAAGTGTGATGCAGGCCCCAGAGGGCGGTGATAAACACTGAAGTGACCGGTAGCCCCTTGCGGGCTACCGGTGTGAAGAGGATTAGAGTTTACCTGTGAGCCGTTCGTGGAAGTCCGCGCTGCGAATATCCAGGCCAACGATTTCTACTCTGGCCTCATAGCGCCGGTAGCGGGTTTCAATGGCGTCCAGCACCGCGACGGTTGAAGCATCCCAGATCTGCGCGTGTGACAGGTCGATAATGACGTGCTGCGGGTCGTCGGCGTAGTGGAAATGTTCAAACAGATCGTTACTGCTGGCGAAGAACAGCGGCCCGGTCACCGTATAGCGAACGGAGCTACCATCAGCCGCGAGCTTACGCTCCGCGCGAACAACGTGGGCGATACGGCGGGCAAACAGCATCATGGCGAAAATCACGCCGCCCAGCACGCCGATGGCCAGATTCCCCGTATAGACGGTGACGACAACCGTGACGACCATCACCAGCGTCTCCGGCACCGGCATACGCCTTAGGGTCGAGGGTTTTACGCTGTGCCAGTTAAGCGTTTTGACCGCCACAATCATCATAATGCCCGCCAGCACCACCATCGGGATCTTTGCCATCATGTCGCTGAGGCCGGTTACCAGCAGCAGAAGCACCAGGCCTGCGGCCAGCGTTGAAATACGCGTGCGGCCCTTGCCAAGCTCGACGTTGACGATGGTCTGTCCGATCATCGCGCAGCCCGCGATGCCGCCGTAGAACCCGGCAAAAATGTTGGACAGCCCAAGCCCCCAGCATTCACGGCGTTTGCTGGACGGCGTATCCGTCAGCTCGTCCACCAGCTTCGCCGTCAGCAGCGACTCCATCAGGCCTACAAACGCGATGCTCAATGCGCACGGCCAGACAATCCGCAGCGTATCCAGGCTCAGCGGAACCATCAGCTCGGTCAGACCGGGCAGGCCAGCCCTCATCGGGCCGGTATCCCCTACCGTTGGCATCGTCCAGCCCATCGCCACGCTGGCAACGGTGATGACCACGATTGCCACCAGCGGCGACGGGACGGTTTTGAACACCCGCGGCAGCAAAAGCACTATCGCCAGCGTTGCTGCGAATAATCCCCAGACCAACGGGCTGTTTCCCCAGACGTGCGGCACCTGGGCAAAGAAAATCAGAATGCCCAGCGCGTTCACAAATCCGGTCATCACGGAAAGCGGAATATAACGCATCATGCGCGCAAGACCGGTCACGCCGAACAGGATCTGGATCAGCCCGCCCAGCACGACGGCGGGCAAAATATATCCCACGCCATACTGATGCACCATCGGTCCGATAACTAACGCGACGGAACCTGCCGCAGCCGTCACCATCGCCGGACGACCGCCGAGCACCGACATCGCAAGGCAAAGCACGATGGACGCAACCAGGCTGACCTTAGGATCGACCCCGGCAATAACGGAGAAAGAGATAACTTCCGGGATCAGCGCCAGCGCGGTGATCACACCCGCCAGGGTTTCCCGCACGAGCAGGCGCGGAGAGCGTAAGACAGCGTTAAGGGAATTTTCCCTCGCATGCGTCTGTGTTTGAGTGGTTGTCATAGATTTGTCTTTGCAGGTTTATCGTTTTTATTACCGCGCCATCACGGGCGGGCGTGGCCAGGCCGGGCGTGATTGTACTGGCAGAATCGTGAGGATGCTAATGAATGTAAAAAACCCCGGCGAATGCCAGGGCTTAAGAAGTGTTCTTCGGCTGGTTATCAGACCGATTTATCAACGCTGGTATTCGACCCCTGGGTCAGAATGCGGACCTTATCGCCCGGATTGAAGACCTGGTTGCCCTGAAGCGTCTGCACGACGTCAATTGTTTGACCGCTATCGGTTTTAATCAGCAAATCGACCTTCTGGACGCCCTGCTGCTGGCTCTGATTATAACGGGAAGCCGCGATCCCGGCGACGGCACCGCCAGCGGTCATGGCTTTTTTTCCTTTACCGTTGCCAAACTGGTGGCCAACAACGCCTCCCAGCGCACCGGCAGCAGCGCTGCGCAGCGGATGGTAAACCCCCTGAGCGCCGGCAATGACGTGGCTCTGCTGCACGACGCCGTATTCCACCAGCGTTTTAGTCCCGGCAAGGCTGGCATGGCTCACTAACATAAGAAGGCCGGAAGCGATAAGTACGATTTTTTTCATGATGGTTTCTTTTCCATTTCTAAGCGTATCCGTGAATTTGCCAGCAAGAAATTGTCGCGCTAAGGCAATAGTGCAAGTAGCTATAAACGCTAAATCTTCATTAATCCTTAACGATATCCTTTACTTCATTAGCCGTATTGCGGGCATCAGAGGCGGTATTTTTGACGTTCTGAGTTTTATTGCTGATGTTGTTCCTGGTCTCATCAAGGTTGGTATTATTTTTAATCGCATCCTTAGAAACATTCTTAGGCGTGCAATGGCCGGAAACGCCCACGGTCGCGTTCATGGCAGCGTTACGGGCAGCTTTCTGCGCATCACAGTCTGCGTGAGCGGCAACGGCAGTAAGTAGGAAAATTGAGGCAAGTGCGATTTTTAATTTCATTAGGGTATCTGAAGGTTGAGGAATTGATTAGCTAAGGTACAAAACGCGTTTTTTATCAGCAAGGCAGCCTTTGTAAGAAGTTTTTTTATAAATAACAGAGGGCTATCACATCCGCCTGTCTTTTTATTAACCCTCGGCCCTTTTTAACGTGAGCAAAATCATCTTTCCCTGTAAAAGCTGCATTTATAGCAAAGCATTATCCAGACGGTATGAGCTATAACTAAATGGCTTGAAAAAGTAGCGAAAATGTTAAAAAAATGCTGGACATCAAAAGCCCTGGCGATATGATGAAAAAACCGTCTGCGGCGAGACCAGGGAAAGGGTTAAATCGCTATATTGCGGACAAAAAAAGACCGAATACGATTCCTATATTCGGTCCAGGGAAATGGCTCTTGGGAGAGAGCCGTGCGCTAAAAGTTGGCATTAATGCAGGCTTAGTCGCCTTGCCTATTAAGAATAGATTACCGCCGCAGGTTTTCCAGTCCGGCCCTGAAGTGTTCGGAAAAAAACCTTTCGTCAGGTGATTATTATAATAAAAACAGCATTAACCGTTTTTCGGCTATTGCTGTTTTTTTTGGCATAAATCTGGAGGGTGGTGCTATTTACACAGCTTTTCGGCGCGTTCGATAAACGGTGCGAGGCTCATTTTCTGGCCGGGTGCGTTGGGATCGTCAACCTGAATAACGCTTATTGGCTGTCCGGTCGTTTTGCCGCTTTTCACCAGCTGTTCGGCTTCGTCGTTCAGCGGATACTGCATCAGGGTGCTCGGGTTGATGGCAAACAGGGCATGATCGGCCCGGCAGCTCAGCATCACCTCTTCGCGGTTAAACGCCCATTTCTCTTTTCCTACCTCAAAACGGCTTACCGTGATGATTTGCGGTGCCGCTAGCGCCGTACCGCTCAGGGACACTAATAACAGCGTCAAAATACTCTTTTTCATCTATCTCTCTCAGGCTAGCTGCCGTCAGAACGGCTCCCAGGTAGCAAAGGTGCTCACCGCAAGGAGGACCGCCACCGATAAAATCACTTCCAGCCAGGTCAGCTGGATAAAACGAATCTGCGCCGCATCCGTGGTGCCGTTCATGCGCGGCACCAGAAGATAACGGTTTATCAGCGCTATTGTCACCATTACGGCCACAAGGGCAACTTTTAGCAGCAACAATTGCATATAGGCACTGTCCAGCGGCAGGGACCAGCCGAGGATCATCAGGCCGTTAACTCCGCCGGTCACAATCACTGCGGCAACGGCAAGGTGCCCATAGCGCGAAAAACGCATCATTGCCGTGATCGCCGCCTGCCGCCAGCGGGGTTTGCGCGCCATACGCATACACATCAGCAGGGGTAGCAGGCCCCCCGCCCACCAGGCCGCGCTAAGCAGATGAACAGCGTGATTAATACGTTGAACGCCGCCCGCCATCCCCTCGCGCATAGCAGCATGGCCGACACCGGCAAGCAGGATTAGCTGGGCCGCCGCCAGCAGCATCAGCACGCTCTGCAACGCTCTGGGCTTAAGCAGATAGACCACAACGGTCACTATGCCGAGCAATATCTGCCATATCCAGACCGCGCCGAACCGGGTGCCCAGCACAGCCTGCCAGACCTGCGGGTTAACGGTGTCAACCCAGCCGTTGCCCATCAGGCCGGCCTGCACGCTCAACATTGCCAGCCCGCTGATTAAGCTCAGCCAGATGGCGGCGCGCCATTGTTTAGCAAGCCGCGTAACCAGTACGGGCTTAAATGCCTGCGGGGCAAGGAGCGCGCTGCAAACGGTGCTGCCAAACAGCACCATTAACGAAGCGAAGTGGACGAACCTCAGCGCGATAAAAAGCGTCGACAGCATCGCGCTTATTTCACGGAGAAGCCGTAGTTCCCTTTGGTTTTGTGCCCGTCTACGGACACCACGTGCCAGTCAACCTTGTAATCCCCCGGCTTTAACGACTCTTCCAGCGGCACGATTAGCTGTTTGTTGTCTTTCTCATTGCGCTTAACAGCACCGGTTTTAACTGTTGCCTGCCCGGGACCGGTAACGGCCACGCCGCTGAAATTCGGTTCAATACCTTCGGAGAAATCGAGGGTCAGCGCCTGCGGTGCGGCAGTAACCGCGGCGTCCGCAGCAGGGTACTGATGTTTAAGATGAGCATGAGCGAATGCGGCAGGAGAAGCGGCAATCGCAGCGAAAAATGCTGCGGCGGCGAGGATACGTGGGGTGGTGAAAGCCATATCAACTATTCCTTTTTATTATGCCAGTGCGCGAAAGGATAACCCTGGGCGGCGGTCAAGTCGAGATGAGAACGGCTATCAATGCGTGTAAAGACTTGTCATCGGGTTCATCTGCAAGTACCTTCTGCGATGACCAGAAAGGAGAAGCTTATGAACTACAATCTCGCCGATTTACCCCAGGACGAAATGGACAAAGTGAATGTCGATCTTGCCGCCGCCGGGGTGGCATTTAAGGAGCGTTATAACATGCCCGTCATTGCTGAAGTGGTAGAGCGCGAACAGCCGGAACACCTAAGGGGCTGGTTCCGCGAAAGATTAATTGCTCACCGATTAGCCTCTGTGCACCTCTCCCGCCTGCCTTACGAGCCGAAAGTTAAGTAAAAATAAACTAACTTAAGCAACATTACATAAGTAGTGCTAAGATTTTTCTTGTTCAGTTGACCATGAGCTAAAGCTCGCCTGTCACGGCCCGGGGATGGGCCGGCGAGGTGAATTGATTAAGGAAGAAGCTATGCCACTATGGAACGTTGCAGCGGCGCAGTACGGCGCCAGGCCTGGCGATTTACAGGCCAACATCTCGCATCATCTGCAGTTTATACATCAGGCCGCTGCCGAGAAAATCGACCTGTTGATTTTCCCCGAGCTTTCCCTCACCGGCTTTCAGCCGGAACAGCACAATTCCCTCGCCCTTCACTTCAGCGATGAACGTTTAACCCCTCTTCAGGATGCCGCCGTTGAGTTTCAGATGACGATTGTGGTTGGCATGCTGCTGCTGTGCGATGAATGTGTTTCCATTGGTTCCGTGGGCTTTCTGCCCGACGGCTCCCGCGTCTCCTGCTGTAAGCCGAAATCCTGTTCTGACGATGTTGTTTATGAGCAGCACACGCCTTTAGTCGGAAAACATAATCGCAGCGTCGCAATGGGGCATTGTGGAGCCAGCAATGAAGAGATCTGGCCGCGCACCGCGGCAGCATTGGGGGCGGACCTTTATGCAACGGGAACCTTCGTGAACGAAGCTAACTGTCAGCATGATGAGATGTATTTGCAGCGCTGGGCGCATAAATACAGCCTGCCGGTGCTGTTCGCAAATCATGCTTTTTCTGCCGGTCCACACCGCACCGCCGGGCGGAGCGCCTGCTGGGATAGCCTTGGGCAGCTGGTTGTGCGGGCGGATCACGGCGAGCTGCTGGCGGTCGGGCGTCGTGATGAGAAGGGTTGGCACGGCGAGATCATTCCTTTACGCTAGCGCCTCAGCAAACGTAAGCCCAGAAGGAGTCATTATGCTGCGCGTTATCGATACGGAAACCTGCGGCCTGCAGGGAGGCGTGGTGGAAGTCGCGTCCGTCGATATAGAAGGCGGAAGGATTGTTAATCCGATGAGCGATCTGGTTCGCCCGGATCGCCCTATCAGCCACCAGGCGATGGCCATCCATAAAATTACCGAAGCCATGGTGGCCGATAAACCCTGGATTGAAGAGGTTATACCCCGCTACCACGGCAGCCCTTACTACGTTGCGCACAACGCCAGTTTTGACCAGCGGATGCTGCCCGAGATGCCCGGCGACTGGATTTGTACCGTGAAGCTTGCGCGCCGCCTGTGGCCGGGGATCAAATACAGCAATATGGCTTTATACAAGTCGCTGAAGCTGGATGTCGATCTTCCCGCCGATCTGCATCACCACCGGGCGTTGTACGACTGCTATATCACCGGCGCGCTGCTGATCCGCATTATGGATGAATCAGGCTGGACGCCGGAGCAGATGGTGAGCATCACCGGGCGCCCCGCGCTGGTCAGCACCATGATGTTCGGCAAATACCGCGGCCGGAAAATCGAAGAGATAGCTCAGGACGATCCGGGTTACCTGCGCTGGATGCTGAAAAACATCAAGGAGCTCACGCCGGATCTGCGTATGACGCTGAAGCATTATCTGGAAGCGGAGTAAAATTACTCCCCTTCCCGCCCTGGCAGCGTCCCCTGGGCCAGGGCAATCAAAAAGGCGTACTCCAGCGCCACCCCTTCATAGGATTTAAAGCGTCCGGATTTCCCGCCGTGGCCGGAATCCATATCGGTACACAGCAGCAGCAGGTTATCGCCGCGCTTCATATCGCGCAGTTTTGCGACCCACTTCGCAGGCTCCCAGTACTGCACCTGCGAATCGTGCAGGCCGGTAGTCACCAGCATATGTGGATATTCCTGCTCGCTGACCTGGTCGTAGGGGCTGTAGCCCTTCATATAGAAGTAATACTCTTCGTTCTGCGGATTCCCCCACTCTTCGAACTCCCCGGTCGTTAGCGGAATGGATTCATCCAGCATGGTGGTTACCACATCAACGAAAGGCACCTGCGCGATAACACCGTGAAACAGCTCCGGACGCATATTAATAACCGCCCCCATCAGCATACCTCCGGCGCTTCCCCCCATGCCATACAGAAGGTTCGGGTCACCGTACCCCTGATGGAGCAGCGCGTCGCACACGTCCAGGTAGTCGTTGAAGGTGTTCATCTTCTTGAGGTATTTGCCATCTTCATACCACTGCTGGCCCAGCTCGCCGCCGCCGCGAATATGGGCAATGGCATAGACAAATCCCCGGTCCAGCAGGCTCAGGCGGCTGCCGCTGAAGTCCGCGTCCATGCTGCTGCCGTAGGAGCCGTAGCCGTAGACCAGCAGAGGATTTTTGCCGCGCTGGAAATGCTGACGATGGTAAACGAGGGAAACCGGAACCTGAACCCCGTCCCGGGCGGTCACCCAGAGGTGCTCGCTGAGATAGTTGTCAGCATCAAAGCCCGGCACTTTGGTTTGCTTGATGACGCGCCGCTCGCCGGTGTTCATGTCCAGCTCAAAGAGCGTGTCCGGCGTGGTCATCGACGAGTAACCGTAGCGCAGCCGCGAGGACTCAGGTTCCGGATTGTAGCCCAGCCACGTGACGTAGGCGGGATCGTCGAACGCAATTCCCGTCACCTCCCGCGTTTTGCGGTTAATCTGCCGCAGGCTGGTCAGGCCGTACTGGCGCTCTTCCACCACCAGCCAGTCGGTAAACAGCGTGAAGCCTTCCAGCATGATGTTCTCGCGCGCCGGAATCAGCACTTCCCACTGTTTTTCATCGCGAACTTTGCTGCGGTACAGCCCGAAGTTTTTCCCCTCGCGGTTAGAGCGCAGGTAGAAATTATGCTGATAGTGGTCGAGCGTATATTCGTGGTCTTTACGGCGCGGCAGGAAGCACAGCGGCTCCGCATCCACCAGCTCGGCGTCCAGCAGCAGGACTTCACTCGTCGTGGCGCTGCCCAGGTGGATAAGGATATAGCGGCGCGAAGTGGTGATATGCACGCTGACGTAAAACGTCTCGTCTTTCTCTTCGTAGATCAGCCGGTCGGCCGTGGTCGGATGGCCCACGGTGTGCTGCCAGACCTGGTAAGGCAGCAGCGTTTTAGGGTGCTTGCGGACGTAATAAAGGGTTGCGGAGTCGTTGGCCCAGACAAAGCTCGGCGTGACGTTGGTCAGCACTTCCGGATACCAGTTGCCGGTTTCCAGATTACGAAAGCGCAGGCCGTACTGGCGGCGCGACAGATAGTCTTCCGCCAGCGCCATGATCGTATTGTCCAGCGTAATGGCCATGCCGCCCATAGTGTAAAATTCGCTGTGGGCCGCGCGGCGGTTGGCATCAAGCAGGGTTTCCCACTCGTCCCATTCCTCACGCATCACCGACTGCCGCTGGTAGATGGCATATTCGTTGCCCGTCTCGTAGACGTGCCGGTACCGGTAGCCATTATGCGTATAAGGCGCGGAGATATCGTGCTGCGGAACGCGGTCGACCATCTCTTTCAGCAGCCGATCCTGCAGCGCCTGCTGTGAGGTCATAACCCGCCGCCCGTAGTCGTTCTCCTGATGTAAATAATCAAGCACGTCAGGGCTTTCGCGGTCGTCGTCGCGCAACCAGTAGTAGTTGTCGATACGAGTGTCGCCATGCAGCTGCATGGTATGTGGGATCTTTTGCGCTTTAGGTGGCATGTCGTTAGTCATTTTTAGTTAACACCCTGTAAGGGTGGCAAATTCAGACAGGCTTGCAAGCGAAACGAGAGTTATTGAGGAAAATGCCGGGGCTTAACCGGCTGCTGAATGGGGTCATGCCGGGGTTATCCCGGCAGGCTAAGCTTCTGCTGTTTGATGTCCTGTTCGATGCCGTCACGCACGTCCTGCGGGATTTTCAGCTCGTCGCCTAACGCGTTGAGATAGCTGCGCTCCATGAAATGATCGACGTCGATTGCCGCACAGCTCAGGAAATAAAGCTCGAGGGCTTCTTCCTCGTTTTTGACGTCCACGGCCAGGCGTTTTGGATCCAGCGGCTGATCGATAGCTTCCTGAATCAGCGCCCGCCCCGGCCCTTCGATATTGGCATCCCTGAGCTGCTGATCTATGACCTGGCGCTCTTTGTCATCAATGTGTCCGTCGCTCTTCGCGGCAAACACCAGCGCCATAATCAACCGGCGCGTGCGCACGTCTACCGGAGATTGCTGCTGCCCGAACTGCGGTTCGTCCTGATGCGTCTGGCGCACCCGGTCCTTATATTTGTTCCACAGCACGCTTCCCGCGACGGCCCCGCCGCCCACCAGCAGCGCGCTGGTACCGTATTTGGTAAGCAATTTGCGGGAGGACTTGCTCGCCAGCAGCAGCCCGGCAAGGCCGCCCAGCGCCCCAGGCACCAGCAGCTTGCTGAGCCCCTGTTCGTTTCCGGCGGCACCGTTTGAGGACTGGGAGGGCTGGGAGGACTGGGATTGCTGGCCCGTCAGGCCGGTTTGTCCCAGCATCGACTGGATTTGTTGTAACCAATTACTCATGGGAGGCATCCTTAGTCTGTGACTTAACCCACTGAGAGTAAGCGAAGGGGTGTCAAGAACTGTCTGATAAGACTAAAGATGAGAAAATAGCCGCGCCGGGAGGCCCCGACGCAGGGATCACCGCTGGTAGTCAGCCGTGCCTTTTTGACAGTCCACCAGCACGGTGTAATGGATATCCGTGTTCATACCACGAACGGTAAGCGGGACTTTCCACTGGTCGTTCTTGCCGGTGACTTCTTTACTGTTTACCCAGGCGACCGGGTCGGCCTGGCCCAGCTTTTTGCGATCGTCCGGCCAGCTGACAATGCGGTTTTGCTGGTAGTCGCCTTTGATGACGTTGGCAATGCCGTCCGCATCAAGCCCTTCGCAGGGGGTAATTTTAACTTTATGAGGATCTGCTGCGGCCGCAAAAAAACTGCTCAGGCAAAGAGCCGTACACAGCGCAATTCCAGTTTTGTTCATAATGTTCTCCTGATGCTGATTGCACAGAAAAAGCCTGGTACAAAACCGTTATTGCGCAAGCCTATCCTGTTACTTAGGCAGCCTTTGTACGTTTCCGGGCAGGATGGTCGGCAACGTTTGCCTCTTCAGGGCTCTCCGCGCTGTTTTCAGCTGGAGCAGGTGCTTCGGTGTCCGGCAGTTTGCCGCTTTTCAACACGTTTGAAAGCACATCTTTATTTTCCGCCAGCCACATGGCCAGCACGTCGCTCTGACCTTCTTCAAAGGCTACCGGGCTTTGCAGTAGCCAGTCACCCAGCACTTCCGCCAGGTCGAGCATTTTGTCATACGCATCGGCATCTTTTTTACTGGCGAAAGCCATCTTTTCTTGCCCCTCTCGCACTACCACATATTTAATTTCAACCGCCATTTTTGCAGCTCCGTTTAACTGTTTATTTATACAGTATAGATGTATTACACATGCTCCGCAAGTGGGAAAGGCGCTGCGTACGCAAACGTTTTCGTATATACTGCGGCCGTTTATTTTATCACAACGGGTAAGCAGATTATGTCAATGTTGGGAACGGCCCTGCGGCCAGCGGCCACGCGGGTTATGCTGTTAGGTTCTGGTGAACTGGGTAAAGAAGTGGCGATTGAATGCCAGCGTTTAGGGCTTGAGGTGATAGCCGTAGACCGCTATGCCGATGCGCCTGCCATGCAAGTTGCTCATCGTAGCCACGTGATTAATATGCTGGATGCGCAGCAGCTAAAAGCGCTGGTGCTTGCCGAAAAACCTGATTACATCGTTCCTGAAATTGAAGCCATCGCTACCGACATGCTGATTGAGCTTGAGCAGGAAGGCCAGCGCGTCGTGCCCTGCGCCCGCGCCACTAAGCTGACCATGAACCGCGAAGGTATTCGTCGACTTGCCGCAGAAGAACTTGAGCTGCCAACCTCGGACTATCGTTTCGCCGATACCGAAGCGGATTTCCTTAATGCCGTAGAAGAGATTGGCCTGCCGTGCATCATCAAGCCGGTGATGAGCTCCTCCGGGAAAGGTCAAAGCTTTGTGCGCACCCATGACCAGCTTGCTGAAGCCTGGGAATATGCCCAGCTTGGCGGCCGCGCTGGCAAAGGAAAAGTGATTGTTGAAGGCGTGGTGAATTTCGATTATGAAATTACCCTGCTGACCATCAGCGCCGTTGACGGCGTACATTTCTGCGCGCCGATAGGCCACCGCCAGGAAGACGGCGATTACCGGGAATCCTGGCAGCCGCAGCAGATGAGCGATGTCGCCCTCGCCCGCGCTCAGGAAATTGCCGGGAAGGTGGTAGTTGCTCTGGGTGGCTACGGGTTGTTCGGCGTAGAGCTGTTCGTGTGCGGCGACGAAGTGATTTTCAGCGAAGTCTCCCCTCGCCCGCACGACACCGGCATGGTGACGTTAATTTCACAGGATCTCTCCGAATTCGCTCTTCACGTCCGCGCTTTCCTTGGCCTGCCGATTGGCGAGATCCGTCAGTATGGCCCGGCGGCTTCCGCGGTGATCCTCCCGGAGCTGGACAGCAATAACGTGCGGTTCGGCAACGTTGCAGCCGCGCTGGGCGCAGGTTTGCAGGTTCGCCTGTTTGGCAAGCCGGATATTAACGGTAAACGCAGGATGGGCGTGGCCCTGGCAACGGGCAGCAGCGTGGATAATGCGGTCGGGCGAGCGGTGAAGTCTGCGGCAGCGATAAAAGTAGCAGGGTAAAGAAATTATCCCTCCCCGCAAGGAGAGGGATTTGCTTTAGCAGGTCAAAGTTACGCTTTCGCGCCTTCAACCGCTTCGCGGGCAAGCTTAGTGATACGGTCGTAATCGCCCGCTTCCAGCGCGTCCGCTGGCACCAGCCATGAACCACCGATGCACAGCACGCTTTTCAGCGCCAGATAATCACGGTAGTTAGCAGGAGAGATGCCGCCGGTCGGGCAGAAACGCACGTTGGCGAAAGGACCCGCGATAGCCTGTAATGCTTTGGTGCCGCCGTTCGCTTCAGCCGGGAAGAATTTGAACTCTTTCAGGCCGTAGTCCATACCCAGCATCAGTTCGGAAACGGTGCTGATACCCGGGATCAGCGGGATGGTGCCTTCAGTTGCCGCTTTCAGCAGCGGCTCGGTCAGGCCAGGGCTGATAGCGAACTGCGCGCCAGCTTCGGTCACTTCGGCCAGCTGCTGAGCGTTCAGCACGGTGCCCGCACCGATAATCGCTTCCGGCACTTCTTTAGCAATAGCGCGGATGGCGTCCATCGCGCACGGCGTACGCAGGGTCACTTCCAGCACGCGAACGCCGCCAGCTACCAGCGCTTTCGCCATCGGCACGGCGTGTTCCAGCTTGTTCAGTACGATAACAGGAACGACCGGACCCGTTTTCAGGATCTGTTCCGCGGTTGTTTTCCAGTTTTTCATCAGAGAGCCTCTTAAGCCAACTTTATAATTTCGTTACCGCTGCGGCACGCGCCGCGGCGGTCGTTAAAATTTAATGCAGGTTGCGCCCTGCTCCGCGCCGGACAGCTGCTCACGCAGCGCGCCGAATAATTCACGGCCGGTCCCCACGCGTTCAGCGCTCAAATCAGGATGGAACGCCGTACGTTTTGTCAGTTCGGCTTCATCCACCAGCAGCGTCAGTTCACCCGTCTGCCCGTTCACGCGGATCATATCGCCTTCCTGAACCTTAGCCAGCAGGCCGCCGTCGTAGGCTTCCGGGGTGACATGGATAGCGGACGGCACCTTGCCGGATGCGCCAGAAAGTCGCCCGTCGGTGACTAACGCAATTTTGAAACAGCGGTCCAATAATACCCCAAGTGGCGGCATAAGTTTATGTAATTCTGGCATGCCGTTCGCTTTTGGCCCCTGGTGGCGGACGACAACCACGCAGTCACGGTCAAGCAGGCCCGCTTCGAAGGCGGGTAACACGTCGTGCTGGCTTTCAAAAATCACCGCCGGGGCTTCGATTACCTGATTTTCAACCGGCACGGCGGACGTTTTCATAACCGCGCGTCCGAGGTTGCCGCTAAGCACTTTTGTGCCGCCGTGTTTAGAGAAAGGTTTGTCGAAGGTGGCGATGACCTCGCTGTCCAGCGCCGTTTCCGCGCCCTCACGCCAGGCGAGCCTGCCGTTATCCAGCCACGGCTCCATGGTGTAATGATGCAGGCCAAAACCGGCTACCGTATTGACGTCTTCGTGAAGTAAGCCGCCCTTCAGCAGTTCACGAATCAGCACGGGCACGCCGCCTGCCGCCTGGAAGTGGTTGATGTCCGCCGGGCCGTTTGGATACAGGCGAGCCAGCAGCGGCACCACGTCCGAAAGATCGGAGAAATCATCCCAGTTGATGATAATCCCTGCGGCGCGAGCCATCGCAACGAGGTGCATGGTGTGGTTGGTAGATCCACCGGTTGCCAGCAGAGCAACGATGCCGTTCACCACCACCTTTTCATCAATCATCTTACCCAGCGGCATCCAGTCGTTGCCGTTGCCGGTAAGGCGCGTAACCTGGCGCGCGGCGGCAGCCGTCAGCTCCTGGCGCAGCGGCGCATCAGGATGAACGAAGGAAGAGCCCGGCAGCTGCATCCCCATAAACTCAATCACCATCTGGTTGGTATTGGCGGTGCCGTAAAAAGTGCAGGTGCCCGGCGCATGGTAAGAGGCGGCCTCCGACTCCAGCAGCGCGTTGCGGTCCACTTTGCCTTCCGCATAAAGCTGGCGAATGCGGACCTTCTCTTTGTTGGCAAGGCCGCTCGCCATCGGGCCTGACGGGATAAAGACCGCTGGAAGATGGCCGAATGACAGCGCCGCCATAGCAAGGCCCGGGACAATTTTGTCGCAGACGCCAAGGTAGAGCGCGCCGTCAAACATGTTATGGGACAGGCCAACCGCGGTGGACATAGCGATAACTTCACGGCTCAGCAGAGAGAGCTCCATGCCGTCCTGCCCCTGGGTCACGCCGTCGCACATTGCCGGAACGCCGCCCGCAACCTGACCCACCGCGCCCACGGAGTGCAGAGCCTTGCGGATCTGGTCGGGATAGTTCTCGTAGGGCTGATGCGCCGAGAGCATGTCGTTATAGGAGGTAATCATCGCGATGTTGTTACGCAGCATGCTTTTCAGCGCGGCTTTATCTTCAGGCTGGCAGGCGGCAAAACCATGGGCGAGATTGCCGCACGCCAGCTCGGAGCGGTGAACCGTATTGCTCTTCGCTTTTTCGATGCGGGCGAGGTAGGCCTCGCGCGTCGCTTTAGAGCGTTCAATAATGCGTTTTGTTACGCGTAACATATTCGGATTCATAGAGGTACCTCATAAAGTGGCTGCCGTCGCAGTATGCACGGAGGGATATTTCTGCGGCGGTTACACTCTTCAACCAGCCGCCCTCAGTGCTTCAGGGCAAGATCGCTTGCGCTAGTGTAAATAAAAAAGCCCTGCTGGTGAATCCAGTCAGGGCTTTTAATTACAAAAATCTCTACCCCGTATGAGGGAGATCATGTTACCGGTAAAACAAAGCCTGTTTTACCGGGCAGGCTTACTCGAACTCGTTCCAGGAGTGGCCGTCGCGGGTGATCATCGCAACGGAGGCTACCGGCCCCCAGGTGCCGGCCTGGTAAGGTTTAGGCGCGTCGTTATCGGCGGCCCAGGCCTCGGTGATGGAGTCGACCCACTTCCAGGCTTCCTCTACTTCGTCACGGCGTACGAACAGCGCCTGAATACCGCGCATGGTTTCCAGCAGTAAACGCTCGTAGGCGTCCGCCAGGTGCGTTTCGTTGAAGGTTTCGGAGTAGCTCAGATCCAGCTTGGTGGTCTGCAGGTTGTGCTTATGCTCAAGCCCCGGGACTTTGTTGAGGATCTGGATATCCACGCCTTCGTCCGGCTGCAGGCGAATGGTCAGTTTGTTCTGCGGCAGATCCTGCCAGGAATCTTTAAACAGGTTCAGGGCCGGGTTTTTAAAGTAAACCACAACTTCTGAGCACTTGGTCGGCAGACGCTTACCGGTTCGCAGGTAGAAAGGCACGCCCGCCCAGCGCCAGTTATCGATATCCACACGAATAGCGACAAAGGTTTCCGTGGAGCTGGACTTGTTAGCCCCCTCTTCTTCCAGGTAGCCAGGTACTTTTTTACCCTGAGCAAAGCCCGCGGTGTACTGGCCACGCACGGTTTTTTCACGCACGTTGCTGCGGTCGATGCGGCGCAGGGACTGGAGCACCTTCACTTTCTCATCGCGGATATGGTCGGCAGTGAGATCGGACGGCGGGGACATGGCAATCATGCACAGGATTTGCAGCAGATGGTTCTGGATCATGTCGCGCATCTGACCGGCCTGGTCAAAGTAACCCCAGCGCCCTTCGATGCCCACCTCTTCGGCCACGGTGATTTCCACGTGATCGATGGTTTTGTTATCCCAGTTATTGGCAAACAGGGAGTTGGCAAAACGCAGCGCCAGCAGGTTCAGAACCGTCTCTTTTCCTAAGTAGTGGTCGATACGGTAAACCTGGCACTCTTCAAAGTACTCGCCCACCTGGTCGTTGATTTCCTGGGAGGTAGCAAGAGAGGTGCCCAGCGGTTTCTCCATCACTACACGAGCAGGCTTGGCATTCAGCTTCGCCTTGCCCAGCCCCTTGCAGATAGCGCCGAAGGTGCTTGGCGGCATGGCAAAATAGTTGATAGTGACGCGATTCTGCTGGTCGAGCATTTTGCCCAGCTTGCTGAAGGCCGCGGTATCGTTGACGTCCAGGTTGCAGAAATCGAGGCGGCTGCTGAGCTTATCCCACAGGCTTTCGTCGATCTTCTCTTTCATGAACGTTTCGAGCGCTTCACGTACGACTTTGGTGTACGCCTCTTTGCTCCAGTCTGCACGACCAACACCCAGAATACGGGTGTCAGGATGGACCTGACCCGCTTTTTCCAGCTGGTACAGGGATGGCAGCAGTTTTCGACGCGCAAGGTCGCCTTTTGCACCGAAAATCACCAGGTCACATGCCTGAGCTGTCTGCGTTACCGCCATGTTGTTCTCCTCGTTTCGGGTATCTAGTACCAGGTCACTCTTGTAATTAAATTACAAAGCAATGTAGCGCTTTTTGGTGGTTATCAAAACCATCACAGGTTGTCCGTTCGTGCTTAGCGCGAAATATGCGGAAGTCGCCGGACTTAACTGAAATTTTATAACGCTCGTCCGTTCATTCCCATCATGTCGAAAGTTAGATGTCGATCATGTTATGAAAAAAAACAACAAGTTCTGCTCGATTTACCTGCCCTTAAGGGGTATCGCGAGCGTATATTCTTGCTAAAACCCGTCTCGATTTCTTCACTTGCTGAAATCGATAAAATCCATGAGCATTGCTATATGAACATGCTGGAAAAAATCCAGTCACAGCTGGAGCACCTTAGCAAATCAGAGCGTAAAGTCGCAGAAGTGATTCTCGCCACGCCTCAGGATGCCATTCACTCAAGCATTGCCACGCTCGCCCGCCAGGCAGACGTCAGCGAACCTACGGTTAACCGCTTCTGTCGTCGCCTGGAAACTAAAGGCTTTCCGGATTTTAAATTACATCTTGCACAAAGTCTGGCGAATGGCACGCCTTATGTAAACCGGAATGTTGACGAGGATGATAATGTTAGCGCCTACACCGGCAAAATCTTTGAATCCGCCATGGCAAGCCTTGACCAGGTCAGGCAGTCGCTGGACATTGCGGCGGTCAACCGCGCGGTAGATTTACTCACCCAGGCTAAGAAAATTGCCTTCTTTGGGCTGGGCGCCTCGGCGGCGGTGGCCCATGACGCCATGAATAAATTTTTCCGCTTCAACGTGCCGGTTTTCTATTCTGACGACGTGGTCATGCAGCGCATGAGCTGTATGAACTGCAGCGCAGAAGATGTGATTGTGCTTATCTCGCACACGGGAAGAACGAAAACCCTGGTGGAGCTCGCAAGGCTTGCCCGCGAAAACGATGCCATGGTGCTGGCTATCACCTCGCACGGCTCACCGCTAGCGCAGGAAGCCACGCTCGCGCTGCTGCTGGACGTGCCGGAAGACACCGACATTTATATGCCTATGGTTTCACGCCTGGCGCAGCTAACGGTCATCGACGTGCTGGCAACGGGTTTCACGCTGCGCCGCGGCGCAAAATTCAGAGATAACTTGAAGCGAGTCAAAGACGCGCTCAAGGAATCGCGCTTTGATAAAGGGATCCTCGCCGCTGGCGATAACCTACCGACATAAAGATTTTATAACAAAGCTGTAACTTTTCAGGTCATTCGGTTAAGTTGTCTTTTGGCGCTTTTTGGCGCCCCTGACATACCGAGTTTTTGTTCACGCAACACCAAAGTTGTTTCAGTCAACGGAGTAATACATGTCCAGACGGCTACGCAGAACCAAAATCGTTACCACCTTAGGCCCGGCCACAGACCGCGATAACAATCTGGAAAAGATTATTGCCGCCGGTGCCAACGTGGTGCGTATGAACTTCTCTCACGGCACGGCGGAAGACCACCAGCTGCGTGCGGATAAGGTTCGTGAAATTGCCGCGAAACTGGGTCGTCATGTCGCTATTCTGGGCGATTTGCAGGGTCCGAAAATTCGCGTGTCCACCTTCAAAGAAGGCAAAGTCTTCCTCAATATTGGCGACAAATTCCTGCTTGATGCCAACCTGGGTAAAGGTGAAGGCGATAAAGAACGCGTTGGCATCGACTATAAAGGTCTGCCTGCCGACGTGGTAACCGGCGACATCCTGCTGCTGGATGATGGTCGCGTACAGTTAAAAGTGCTGGAAGTTCAGGGCATGAAAGTCTTCACCGAAGTGACCGTCGGTGGCCCGCTCTCCAACAATAAAGGCATCAACAAACTCGGTGGCGGCCTGTCCGCAGAAGCGCTGACCGAAAAAGACAAATCAGATATCCTCACCGCGGCAAAAATTGGCGTTGATTACCTGGCCGTCTCCTTCCCGCGCTGTGGCGAAGACCTGAACTATGCTCGTCGTCTGGCTCGTGAAGCAGGCTGCGATGCGAAGATTGTGGCGAAAGTGGAGCGTGCGGAAGCCGTCTGTGACGAAGCGGCCATGGACGATGTGATCCTGGCGTCAGACGTAGTCATGGTTGCCCGTGGCGACCTGGGCGTTGAGATTGGCGACCCTGAGCTGGTTGGCATTCAGAAAACCCTGATCCGCCGCGCGCGTAAGCTGAACCGTGCGGTGATCACCGCGACCCAGATGATGGAGTCGATGATCACCAACCCAATGCCTACCCGTGCGGAAGTCATGGACGTGGCAAACGCCGTGCTGGATGGCACCGATGCGGTAATGCTGTCAGCGGAAACCGCAGCGGGCCAGTATCCGGCTGAAACCGTGGCCGCAATGGCGCGCGTTTGTCTGGGTGCGGAAAAAATCCCAAGCATCAACGTTTCCAAACACCGTCTCGACGTACAGTTCGACAATGTGGAAGAAGCGATTGCCATGTCGGCGATGTATGCGGCCAACCACCTGAAAGGCGTTACCGCTATCATCACCATGACCGAATCTGGCCGCACCGCGCTGATGACCTCGCGTATCAGCTCCGGCCTGCCAATCTTCGCCATGTCCCGTCATGAACGCACCCTGAACCTGACGTCCCTGTACCGTGGCGTGACGCCGGTGCATTTCGACAGCGCCAGCGACGGCGTTGCCGCAGCCAGTGACGCGGTGAACCTGCTGCGTGATAAAGGCTACCTGATGTCCGGCGATCTGGTTATCGTCACCCAGGGCGACGTGATGAGCACCATCGGCACAACCAACACCACGCGTATCCTTTGCGTTGAGTAAAAATTGTGTCACAAAAAAGGGGCCTTCCGGCCCCTTTCTTATTTCTGGTTTTGTAGGGTGGATAAGCGAAAGCGTCATCCACCATTGATAGCTGCCGTGTCGGATGACGCTACGCTTATCCGACCTACAAGAGATGTTTGTCATCCATTTAGGGTGCTTTCGGCCCCTTTATTTCTTAGGATAAAGCTCTTTACGCTTATAGGGTTCAGTTTCCCCCTCTTTACGCGTTTTCAGCAGCTTGAGGATCCAGGTGTACTGCTCCGGATTGGGGCGGACAAAAATCTCCACCTCTTCGTTCATGCGGCGCGCGATGCGGTTATCGTCTGCATCCGTTAAATCATCCATTGGCGGACGGATAAAAATATCCAGACGGTGGGTGTTTCCGTTGTAGACCGGGAACAGCGGCACGACGCGTGCGCGGCAGACCTTCATCAGACGGCCAATGGCCGGCAGCGTCGCCTTATAGGTGGCAAAGAAGTCCACGAATTCGCTGTGCTCAGCGCCGTGATCCTGGTCCGGCAGATAGTAGCCCCAGTAGCCCTGGCGCACCGAACTGATAAACGGCTTGATGCCGTCGTTACGGGCATGCAGGCGGCCACCAAAACGGCGGCGTACCGTATTCCATACGTAGTCAAACAGCGCGTTCCCCTGGTTATGGAACATTGCTGCCATCTTCTGCCCCTCGGAGGCCAGCAGCATCGCGGGAATGTCCACGCCCCAGCCGTGCGGCACCAGGAAGATCACGTTCTCGCCGTTCGCCTTCAGCTCGTCGATAATCTCTTTGCCGTGCCAGTCCACGCGCTGCATCACCTTTTTTGGGTCGCGCAGGCCAAGCTCGGCCATCATCACCATCGCCTGCGGCGCGGTGGCAAACATCTCGTCGATAATCGCTTCGCGTTCGGCTTCCGGGAGTTCAGGGAAGCAGTAAAGCAGGTTGATTTGTGCGCGGCGGCGCGCGCTTTTGCCAAAGCGACCGGCGATACGACCCACTTTGCCTAGTAGCGGATCGCGCAGCGAGGGCGGCAGTAGCGCCAGCCCGGCAAAAGCACCAACGCCCAGCCACGCGCCCCAGTAGCGCGGATGCCAGAAGGCCTTTTGAAACTCGGGAATGAATTCGCTATGACTTTTTTTTGCTTTTTCCATGCAGATTCTCAGTACCGCTTCAAATCATTGTTCTATGAATGTAGAGGTAGTTTAGCGGCGCAGGTGCCGCCAGACAAAAGAAAAAGCCGGTTACGCGGAACCGGCTTTCATTTTATGCGCGCCGCAATGGCTTAATCGAAGCGCAGCTGCGGGGTGACTTCGCGTACCTGAGCCAGATAATCGCGACGATCTTTGCCCGCCAGACCCTCTGTGCGCGGCAATTTCGCCGTCAGTGGGTTAACCGCCTGCTGGTTAATCCACACTTCATAGTGCAGGTGCGGGCCAGTAGAACGGCCTGTATTGCCGGACAGCGCGATACGGTCACCGCGTTTTACCTTCTGCCCAGGTTTCACCAGCAGCTTTTTCAGGTGCATATAGCGCGTGGTGTAGGTACGGCCATGACGAATCGCCACAAAGTACCCTGCCGCCCCGCTACGCTTGGCAATCATTACTTCGCCGTCGCCCACCGCCAGTACTGGCGTCCCCTGCGGCATGGCGAAATCGACACCCCTGTGAGGTGCGATACGCCCGGTAACCGGGTTAAGGCGACGCGGGTTGAAGTTAGAGGAGATACGGAACTGCTTCACGGTCGGGAAGCGCATAAAGCCCTTCGCCAGCCCGGAACCGCTGCGGTCGTAGAATTTCCCGTCCTCAGCGCGAATAGCGTAATAGTCTTTACCGCTGCTGCGCAGGCGAACGCCCATCAGCTGGCTTTGTTCGCGCTTGCCGTCCAGCATTTCGCGGGACATCAGCACCGAGAACTCATCGCCTTTTTTCAGCTTGCGGAAGTCCATCTGCCACTGCATGGCTTTAATGACAGAACTGATTTCAGCGCTGGTCAGGCCTGCGTTTTTGGCGCTGGTGACGAAGCTGCCGCCAACGGTACCTTTCAGCACGCTGTTTACCCAGTCGCCCTGCTGCATTTCGCTGCTGGCTTTAAAGGTGCTGCCGGAGCGGTCATAGGTGCGGGTTTCGCGACGGGACATTTCCCACGTCAGGCGCTGCAGCTGGCCGTCGTCGGTCAGGGTCCAGGAGATTTGCTGACCGATTTTCAGGTTACGCAGGTCTTTATCCACCGCAGCAAGCTGGCTGATATCGCCCATGTCGATACCGTACTGATTGAGAATGCTGCTGAGCGTATCGCCCGTGGAGACGACGTATTCGTGGACGCCAGCTTCACCGGCGGTTTTGTCATCCAGCTCATCCTGTGGGATGGCGTCATCGTCACCGTCAGGCGTGGCCTGATCGATAGGCTCACTCGCCTCAGGCAAAAGCGAGTGAATCTCACTTTTCTGCAGCTCGATGGTTTTAATGACGGGGCTGGCTTCGGGGTGGTAGACGTACGGCCGCCAGACGGCGACCGCTAAGGTAAGGACTGTAAGCGACCCCAGCATAACGCGATGGGGTCGGGACAGATTGTCAAATGCCAGGGCGACAGAGCGGGCTATCTGTTGCACGTATTCACTTCCTCGTTAATCTCCTTTCAGGCAGCTCGCATACTGGTTCGCAAGGCCGGTCAAAAACTGCATGTAGCTGTCTTTGCCGGGCGCGACCCCGATTCCCAGAGGATCTAACGTGCCGGAGCGAACGCTGGTGCCTCTGGCTACGGCATTGATAACCGCTGGCCTGAACTGTGGCTCAGCAAAAACGCAGACCGCTTTGTGCTCAACCAACTGTGTTCTGATCTCATGTAAACGCTGCGCACCAGGCTGGATCTCAGGGTTAACGGTAAAATGGCCCAGAGGCGTTAATCCGTAGTGTTTTTCAAAGTAGCCGTAGGCGTCGTGAAAAACGAAATACCCTTTGCCTTGCAGTGGTGCGAGCACGGTACCAACCTGCTTGTCGGTGCTGGCTAATGCTGACTCGAAGCGCTGCAGGTTGGCGTCTAATTTGGCTTTATTTCCGGGGATAAGTTCCACTAATTTATCGTGGATTGCAACCGCCGACAGGCGCGCTATCTCAGGGCTAAGCCAAATATGCATGTTGTATTCACCATGATGGTGATCGGCGTCACTATTTTCAGCTGAATGGTCATGATCGTCATGCTCATGCTCGTCGTCGTCACCGCCCTTCATGAGCAGCGGTTTCACGCCGTCGAGCGTCGCGAGTGTGACTTGTTTTTGTTGAGGTAACTGGCTGACGGACTTCTGCATGAAGGCTTCCATCTCCGGCCCAACCCAGACAACTAAGTCCGCGCCCTGTAAGCGTTTTACATCTGACGGACGAAGTGAATAATCATGCTCTGAAGCACCGTCGGGAAGCAGTACTTCGGTTGTAGTTACCCCGTCCGCAATGGCCGAAGCTATGAATCCCAAAGGTTTAATGGAGGCAACGACCGCCGCCTGCGCTGGCAGCACCGCAGCGCCCCAAAGCACGGCAGAAAGGGCTGCGCAAAGAACTGTGTTTTTATGTAACATAATGCGACTTATCATCATTGTGATTGCGGGAAGTGTGATATTATAACATCCGCTAACTTCTGCAACCCCTGAAATTGTCATGACAAATTTAGTATCACTGGAAAATATCTCCGTTTCGTTCGGGCAGCGCCGCGTGCTGTCTGACATTTCGCTCGACCTGAAGCCGGGTCGAATCCTCACCCTGCTTGGCCCCAATGGCGCAGGCAAATCTACGCTCGTCCGCGTGGTACTCGGGCTCGTAGCACCTGATGAAGGGGTGATCAAGCGTGACCGCGACCTGCGCATTGGCTATGTGCCGCAAAAGCTTCATCTGGACGCCACGCTGCCGCTGACGGTCAATCGGTTTATGCGGCTGCGCCCTGGCGTCAGGAAAGCGGATATCCTGCCCGCGCTAAAACGCGTGCAGGCGGCCCATCTGGTTGATGCACCAATGCAAAAACTTTCCGGCGGCGAAAACCAGCGCGTGCTGCTGGCCCGTGCGCTGCTCAACAGCCCGCAGCTGCTGGTGCTGGATGAGCCGACACAGGGCGTTGACGTCAATGGCCAGCTGGCGCTGTATAACCTGATTGACCAGCTTCGCCACGAGCTGGAGTGCGCCGTGCTGATGGTCTCTCACGATCTGCACCTGGTGATGGCAAAAACGGACGATGTGCTGTGTCTTAATCATCACATCTGCTGTTCCGGTACGCCGGAGGTCGTCTCTATGCACCCTGAATTCATCTCCATGTTTGGCCAGCGCGGCGCCGAACAGCTGGGGATATATCGCCACCACCATAACCACCGTCACGATCTAACAGGACGCATTATTCTGCGCAGAGGGAATGGCCAGTCATGATTGAATTGTTATTACCCGGCTGGCTTGCCGGCATGCTGCTTGCCTGCGCGGCAGGCCCGTTAGGCTCGTTCGTCGTCTGGCGTCGTATGTCCTATTTTGGCGATACGCTCTCCCATGCCTCCCTGCTCGGCGTAGCATTTGGCCTGCTACTGAACGTGAATCCTTTTTATGCGGTGATTGCGGTGACGCTGCTGCTGGCAATCGGGCTGGTGTGGCTTGAGAAGCGTCCTCACCTGGCGATTGATACCCTGCTGGGAATTATGGCGCACAGCGCGCTGTCGCTGGGCCTGGTGGTCGTAAGCCTGATGAAGAACGTGCGGGTTGACCTTATGGCCTACCTGTTTGGCGACCTGCTGTCGGTCACGATGCCGGATCTGATTTCCATCGGAATTGGCGTTATAGTTGTGGTCGGCGTGCTGCTCTGGCAGTGGCGCAATTTATTGTCGATGACCATCAGCCAGGATCTGGCGCACGTAGACGGCGTAAACCTGCAGCGGACAAAAATGCTGCTGATGCTGGTAACGGCGCTGACGATTGGCGTGGCAATGAAATTCGTCGGGGCGTTAATTATCACCTCCCTGCTTATCATCCCGGCGGCAACCGCCAGACGCTTCGCCCGCACCCCCGAGCAAATGGCAGGTATTGCCGTTGGCATTGGTATGCTGGCAGTAACGGGTGGGCTGACCTTCTCGGCGTTTTACGACACGCCTGCTGGCCCATCGGTCGTACTCTGCGCCGCGGCTTTGTTCGTGGTTAGCATGATGAAGAAGACGGCGGCATAAGTTTTAAATTTCCCCCCTTATTTTCTCCTCTCCTTCGGGAGAGGAAATATTCTTATTCCTTCAACTATAATTCAGCTAAATTTTAAACCCAGATCACAAAGTCACCCGCCTTTTATCGTTTACCCATCACCTTTAAGCGTTTAATATTTACTAAAGGACTTAATATACGGTAGCCAGGAGCGGCAATGTACTATAACAATGAAGTTATCAGCTATTTGCAGTCTAATCATATTCTCGCACTTAAGCTTGACCATGCATTAATGGGCGTGGAGAAAGCGGTATCAAATCAACTTGAAACTATAGGCGCAGGTGCTAAGCGCGCGCTATATTATACATCCTGTTTTACCGATGAATATCAGGACGTCTGTCAACGTCAAAAGTCTGAAGATATCCGATTCAAAAATAGTATTATCCATCTCATTCAGCATGGAGACGTCATCTATGAGATGCTTAAACTCTATTTCGAAGAAATATTTAAATACAAGACATCCGATCAAATAGAGCGCATTAAACAAATGCTAATGGCGGTTAATGTCCACATTGCTGCCAGTTCGCTCACAAGCGCGGGGTTCGCGTTAGCGGTTGCCTCTGCCGTCACCATCGGTCTGAACTTAAATCTTGATATGAGCGCCTTAGCAGGAGGGAAGGCGGCCGGGCTTGTAGGGGTGGCAGCGATTTATGGTGTCATACAGAAAGCAGCAGATAGCGCCTACCGCCTTCAGTATACCTCTCCCATTTATTACTCTGTGTTATACGAACATGAACTGGAAATGATGTATTTCCTCATTGAGCCATTATTTGAACGAGTCGCCATGCCTGGAGCACAGTGGGTGTCTGATCGCGATATAGCAGATATGATTACCAGGATGATTCGATAATTATGATGACTCTTATTAAGAGGGTGTTTAAACGAGTATTCAAATCGTTAGTTTCGTATTACGGGCCAGCCGTACTGACAATCATATTCGCCTTTATCTTTTTGCACTTTCTCCCGGATGGTCCCTTATGGCCTATCCCACTATTCCTCGCACTCATAATAGTTTGTATAAAATGGTGAGCGCATGCCGGGTAGAATTATTTAATAACTGACCAAAAAGATGTACCGTATTCGGGGATAGGGTATTGAGCCCTAGCATTTCAATATCATGCCGGAAAACACAAATAGCGACGGCATCGCCGTACCTCTCCCCACGGCCAGAACAGAACTCCGATGGAAACATTATCTACAGCGATATGTGGAACGACCTGTGCAAAGATTAAAGCCTTTGCACAGGAAAGTCAGTTTAAAACATTAGTATCTAAGAATATTTCAGGCTCTGAAAATCATGCCTCCGGCGGCACAATCCCGAAGTGGGTCCAGGCGCGAGGCGTTGCCATGCGGCCACGCGGAGTACGCTGTAAAAAGCCCTGCTGAATGAGGAACGGTTCCAGCACGTCCTCGATGGTTTCACGCTCTTCACCGATGGCTGCCGCCAGGTTATCCAGCCCTACCGGGCCGCCGAGA
The DNA here is from genome assembly GCF_038405435.1 of Dryocola clanedunensis. Taxonomy (GTDB): domain Bacteria; phylum Pseudomonadota; class Gammaproteobacteria; order Enterobacterales; family Enterobacteriaceae; genus Dryocola; species Dryocola clanedunensis_A. The sequence goes on from NZ_JBBYHZ010000004.1 coordinate 76,129, forward strand.
AACTTATCGATCACCGCCAGCAGCAGCTTGCGGTCCATATAGTCAAAGCCCTCGGTATCCACGTTCAGCATATCCAGCGCCTGGGAGGCGATTTCTGCGCTGATGGTGCCGTCGTGACGGACTTCCGCAAAGTCACGCACGCGGCGCAGCAGGCGGTTGGCGATACGCGGCGTGCCGCGCGCGCGTTTAGCCACTTCGAACGCGCCGTCTTCGCTCATCTCAAGACCCAGCACGCTGGCGCTACGCCCGACGATGTGCTGAAGATCTTTGACCTGATAAAACTCCAGCCGCTGCACGATGCCGAAGCGGTCGCGAAGCGGGGATGTCAGGGAGCCTGCGCGCGTGGTTGCGCCAATCAGCGTGAACGGAGGGAGATCGATTTTGATGGAGCGGGCCGCCGGGCCTTCGCCGATCATGATATCCAGCTGGTAGTCTTCCATTGCCGGATAGAGCACTTCTTCCACGACCGGGGAAAGACGGTGGATTTCATCGATGAACAGTACGTCGTGCGGCTCAAGGTTGGTGAGCATTGCCGCCAGGTCCCCTGCTTTCTCCAGCACCGGGCCGGAAGTCGTCCGCAGGTTTACGCCCATTTCGTTGGCAACGATATTAGCCAGGGTCGTTTTACCCAGCCCCGGCGGACCAAATATCAGCAGATGATCGAGCGCATCCCCGCGCAGCTTCGCCGCCTCGATGAAGATCTCCATCTGCGAGGTGACCTGCGGCTGGCCGACGTAATCCGCCAGCATTCGCGGACGGATCGCCCGGTCAATCAGCTCGTCCGGGGTGATGGTGTCCGGGGATACCAGACGGTCTGCTTCAATCATCCTTTATTTACCTCAGGAGCGCTACAGTGCGGCACGGAGTGCTTCGCGGATCAGGGTTTCGCAATCGGCACCGGCGCGGCCCACTTTGCTGACCATACGGCTTGCTTCCTGAGGTTTATAGCCCAGAGACACCAGCGCGGCAACCGCTTCCTGCTCGGCGTCGTCCGTCGCCCCGCTTTCAGGCGAGGTCAGCACCAGATCGGCCGCCGGGGTAAAGAGATCGCCATGCATGCCTTTGAAGCGGTCTTTCATTTCGACAATCAGGCGCTCGGCGGTTTTCTTGCCCACGCCAGGCAGCTTGACCAGCGAGCCAATTTCTTCACGCTCAACGGCGTTCACGAACTGCTGCGCGGACATGCCGGACAGGATCGCCAATGCCAGCTTCGGGCCAACGCCGTTCACCTTAATCAGCTCGCGGAACAGGGTTCGTTCCTGCTTGTTGTTGAAGCCATACAGCAGCTGGGCGTCTTCACGCACGACAAACTGGGTAAACACCACCGCTTCGTTGCCGGTTTCCGGCAGCTCATAGAAGCAGGTCATCGGCATATGGACTTCATACCCTACGCCGCCCACTTCCATTAAAACTAAAGGCGGCTGTTTTTCAAGGATGAGACCTCTGAGTCGACCAATCACGTTATGCTCCTGCGGTTGTGCAAAAAATTTGGCTTATCATATAAGAAAGGCTGGATGAATATCCAGCCCTGGTTATTTTAATCTTCCCCGCGACAGGTTAAGCCGGGTGTCACTCATCTGCATTGAGTTCTGCGTCACGTGGCAGTGCGTGATGGCAATCGCCAGCGCATCCGCCGCATCCGCCTGCGGGTTAGCAGAGAGTTTCAGCAGCGTGCGCACCATGTGCTGCACCTGGCTCTTCTCTGCGCTACCGATGCCGACCACCGTCTGTTTTACCTGACGGGCGGCATACTCAAATACCGGCAGATCCTGGTTTACCGCCGCCACAATCGCAGCGCCGCGTGCCTGGCCTAACTTGAGCGCCGAGTCGGCGTTCTTCGCCATAAAAACGGATTCAATCGCGAAGTATTCCGGCTGGAACTGGGTGATGATTTCGCTCACCCCCGCGTAGATTAGCTTCAGTCGCGAGGGTAAGTCGGTTACCTGAGTACGGATGCAGCCGCTGCCGAGATAGGTCAGCTGGCGACCGGTCTGGCGGATAACGCCGTAACCGGTGACGCGCGATCCCGGGTCAATGCCGAGAATAATCGCCATCACGCGTCTCCCGTAAACAGGTTAACGGTCACGGACAACGCCATTAAAGGGTTGCCGCCACCTCGTCAGAGATCTCACCGTTGTGGTAAACCTCCTGCACGTCATCGCAGTCTTCTAACATGTCGATCAGGCGCATCAACTTAGGCGCGGTCTCTGCATCCATGTCCGCTTTGGTGGACGGGATCATAGAGATTTCTGCTTCGTCGGCTTTCAGACCAGCGGCTTCCAGCGCGTCGCGCACCGCACCCATATCTTCCCATGCGGTGAAGACGTCGATTGCGCCGTCTTCGTAGGTCACAACGTCGTCGGCACCGGCTTCCAGCGCGGCTTCCATCACGGTGTCTTCATCTTTGCCAGGGGCATAAGAGATGACGCCTTTTTTGGTGAACAGATAGGCTACGGAGCCGTCGGTGCCCAGGTTACCGCCACACTTGTTGAACGCATGGCGCACTTCCGCCACGGTACGGTTGCGGTTGTCGCTCAGGCACTCCACCATTACCGCAGAGCCGCCGGGACCGTAACCTTCATAAATGATGGTTTCCATGTTCGCGTCTTCATCGCCGCCCACGCCACGTGCGATGGCACGGTTCAGGGTGTCGCGCGTCATGTTGTTGGATAACGCTTTATCGATAGCTGCACGCAGACGCGGGTTGGAACCTGCATCGCCGCCGCCCAGACGTGCCGCTGTTACCAGCTCACGGATAATTTTGGTAAAAATCTTACCGCGCTTGGCATCCTGTGCCGCTTTGCGGTGCTTCGTGTTGGCCCACTTACTATGACCTGCCATAACAATCTCCAAAAGCGCCTTTTTCAGGCGGCATCAATTACAAACTCTTCAATCGCCTGCCGGTTGCTCCATGATTTGGTCATGGCCGCCGCCGCTTTGGCGTCGGTCCACTTCCAGGCCAGATGTTCCGTAATGGTTATCTGACGTTCATGAGGCAGCGCAAGGCAGAACCAGTATTCTGTATTACGCGTAACGCCCGGCGCGTAGCGATGACGCAAATGTGTAAAAATTTCAAACTCCACACAACGCTGGCAGTCGACCATGGCGATCTGCTCGTGAGCAGCATCGATGGCGACCTCTTCATTGACTTCGCGAAGTGCAGCCTGCAGCGCGCTTTCCCCCTCTTCTATGCTGCCGGTAACCGACTGCCAGAAGTCAGGGTCGTCGCGCCGCTGTAGCATCAGCACCCGTCCGGTATCCTGCGCGAAAATCACTACCAGTACCGAGACGGGACGCTTAAAGGCCATCTTATTCTTTCTCAGCCTTTTTGATTACCGCAACGCCCAGCTCGGCCAGCGCCGTTGGGTTAGCAAAGCTTGGGGCTTCGGTCATCAGACACGCCGCAGCGGTAGTTTTCGGGAAGGCGATAACATCACGGATGTTGTCGGTTCCGGTCAGCAGCATGGTCAGACGATCCAGGCCAAACGCCAGGCCCGCGTGCGGCGGGGTACCGTATTTCAGCGCGTCCAGCAGGAAGCCAAACTTCTCGCGCTGGTCTTCTTCATTAATACCCAGGATGCCAAACACGGTCTGCTGCATCTGGCCGTTGTGGATACGCACCGAGCCACCGCCGACTTCGTAACCGTTGATAACCATGTCGTAGGCGTTAGCCACGGCGGCTTCAGGGTCGGCAGCCAGCTGCTCTGGCGTCATGTCCTTCGGCGCGGTGAACGGATGGTGCATCGCGGTCAGGCCGCCTTCACCGTCGTCTTCGAACATCGGGAAGTCGATAACCCACAGCGGCGCCCACTTGTTCTCATCGGTAATTTTCAGGTCTTTACCAATCTTCAGACGCAGCGCGCCCAGCGCGTCAGCAACAACTTTTTTGCTGTCTGCGCCGAAGAAGATCATGTCGCCATCCTGCGCGCCGGTGCGGGCCAGAATCTCTTCCACGATGGAAGCATTCAGGAACTTGGCAACCGGGCTGGTGATGCCTTCAATGCCTTTAGCGCGCTCGTTCACCTTGATGTAAGCCAGCCCTTTCGCGCCGTAAATCTCAATGAACTTGCCGTAATCGTCAATCTGTTTGCGGCTTAACTGTGCGCCACCCGGCACTCGCAGCGCGGCAACGCGGCCTTTGGCATCGTTAGCCGGGCCGGAGAAGACTTTGAACTCCACGTCTTTAACCAGATCGGCTACGTCCACCAGCTCCATTGGGTTACGCAGGTCCGGCTTGTCGGAACCGTAGCGGCGCTCGGCTTCGGCGAAGGTCATCACCGGGAAGTCGCCCAGGTCAACGTTCTGCACGTCCAGCCACAGTTTACGCACCAGCTCTTCCATCACCTCACGCACCTGTGGCGCGGTCATGAAGGAAGTTTCGACGTCGATTTGGGTGAATTCAGGCTGGCGGTCGGCGCGCAGGTCTTCGTCACGGAAGCATTTTACGATCTGATAGTAGCGGTCGAAGCCGGACATCATCAGCAGCTGTTTGAACAGCTGCGGGGACTGCGGCAGCGCGTAGAACTTGCCTTTATGAACGCGGCTTGGCACCAGGTAGTCGCGCGCGCCTTCCGGCGTCGCTTTAGTCAGCATTGGGGTTTCGATATCCAGGAAACCGTGGTCGTCCATAAAGCGACGCACGAAGCTGGTGATCTTCGCACGGGTTTTCAGGCGGTTAGCCATTTCCGGGCGGCGCAGATCCAGATAGCGGAATTTCAGGCGCGCTTCTTCGGTGTTGACGTGGTTGGAGTCAAGCGGCAGCGATTCTGAACGGTTGATGATGGTCAGATCGGTGGCGAAGACTTCTACCGCGCCGGTAGCCATATCTTTGTTGATGTTTTTCTCATCACGCGGACGCACGGTGCCGGTGATTTGAATGCAGAACTCATTGCGCAGTTCGGAAGCCAGCTTAAACGCGTCCTGACGGTCCGGGTCGAAAAACACCTGCACGATGCCTTCGCGATCGCGCATATCAATAAAGATAAGGCTACCGAGGTCACGGCGACGGTTGACCCAGCCACACAGCGTGACCTGTTGCCCAACATGGGATGGATTGAGCTGCCCGCAATATACTGTACGCATGAGATATCCCTTTAATTAGCCGCGCACGGGTTGCTGCCTGCATGCCAGGCACCACGGTGGCCGCTATTTTGTCTGTCTGATATGGATGAAAAAAGGGGGCTATTATACTGGAAATAATGCCCGGCGATAAGCCCGAAGCGAGCGACTGCTGCGTTCTAAAGCGCCCGAACTTGCCAATTCTCACAAAAATTAACAAAAATAGTAAACTGTGTAACCGGGGTTCCATCGTAAGGTATTCACCGCAAACCCATTTTGAACCGGAGTCGCCGTATGTCACAAACCAATACTTTAGAACTGAATCCTTCCCGCACCGCGCTGGTGGTGATCGATTTACAGGAAGGGATCCTGCCGTTTGCCGGTGGTCCGTATACCGCGCAGGATGTTGTGGCTCGCTCCGCAAAACTGGCCGAAAAATTCCGTGCGAACGGCTCGCCGGTGATCATGGTACGCGTCGGCTGGTCGAAAGATTTTGCCGAAGCGCTGAAACAGCCCGTTGATGCGCAGGCCGGCGCGCACTCCCTGCCAGAAAACTGGTGGCAGTACCCGGCTGCGTTGGGCAAAAAAGAGAGCGATCTGGAAGTCACTAAGCGCCAGTGGGGCGCGTTCTACGGCACCGACCTTGAGCTACAGCTTCGTCGTCGTGGCATCGATACCATCGTGCTGACCGGCATCTCCACCAATATCGGCGTGGAGTCCACCGCTCGTAACGCATGGGAGCTGGGCTTTAATCTGTTCGTTGTTGAGGATGCCTGTGCCGCAGCGGACGCCGCCCAGCACCAGGGCAGCATGACCAATATCTTCCCGCGTATTGGCCGCGTTCGTTCTACAGAAGAAGTCCTGGCTGCATTGTAAACGGGTGCCTTCTACCCTATAGCATTCGAGCTGTAGGTAGGCGGCAAGGGAGAGAGTCCCCGGGAGCTTACTTTAGTAAGTGACTGGGGCGAAGGAGTGCAGCCAACACCCCTACAGCCTGAAGGATGACGAGTAGAATGATGTACATTGGCCTTCCACAATGGTCGCATCCTAAGTGGGTGCGGCTGGGCATAACCTCCCTTGAGGATTACGCCCGTCACTTTAACTGTGTGGAGGGCAACACCACGCTCTATGCCCTGCCGAAAGCCGAAATCGTGCTGCGCTGGCGCGAACAGACCAGCGACGATTTCCGCTTTTGCTTTAAATTCCCGGCCACGATTTCCCACCATGCGGCGTTACGCCAGTGTGGCGATCTCACCGCCGAGTTTTTTGACCGCCTTTCCCCTTTAGCAGATCGTATCGGGCAATACTGGTTACAGCTTCCCGCTACCTTTGGCCCAAAAGACCTCCCGGCGCTGTGGAACTTTCTGGATACATTGCCGAAGGATTTCACCTACGGCGTGGAAGTGCGCCATCCATCATTCTTTGATAAAAGCGCCGATGAGCAAGCGCTGAACCGTGGCCTGCACGAGCGAGGCGTCAACCGCGCGATACTGGACAGCCGCCCGGTGCATGGTGCAAAGCCCCACAACGAAGCGATTCGCGAAGCGCAGCGCAAAAAACCGAAGGTGCCTGTTCATGCACTCGTCACCGCAGCCAACCCGCTTGTGCGTTTCATCGGCAGTGATGATATGCAGCAAAATCTGCACTTCTTTCAGGTCTGGCTGAAAACCCTGCCCAAATGGGCGGAAAATTCCACGCCGTTCCTCTTCCTGCATACGCCCGACATTGGTGAAGTGCCGGAGCTTGTCCACACCCTGTGGCCCGGCCTGCAGCAGGCCTTTCCCGACATCGGTAACGAACCCGCTATTCCCGGCCAGGAGTCGTTGTTTTAGGAATAGCGACAGCCATTTTCAGCGCTGCTATCATAGAGGCCTCGCTGTAGCTCTAAAGGATATAGGTATGGTAAGCGCGCTCTACGCCGTGCTGGGTGCTTTGCTACTGATTAAGTTTTCTTTTGATGTTGTTCGCATGCGTTTGCAGTACCGCGTCTCCTACGGCGACGGGGGTTTTAGCGAACTCCAGAGCGCCATTCGCGTGCACGGCAACGCGGTGGAATATATTCCCGTCGCGCTGATCCTGTTATTGCTGATGGAAATGAACGGTGCGGAGACCTGGATGGTGCACGTTTGCGGCATCCTGCTTATCGCTGGCCGCCTGATGCACTACTACGGATTCCATCACCGTCTGGTGCGCTGGCGTCGTTCCGGCATGAGCGCCACCTGGTGTTCACTGTTGCTAATGGTGCTGGCGAATCTGTGGTATATGCCGTGGGAGTTGGTTTTCTCGCTGCATTAACGCAAAATACGCCCTTTCGAATTTCCCGGATATAAGTGATGTCTGACCGCGATATGCTGTTTTCCGCACCTATCGCCCAGCTGGGCGACTGGACCTTTGATGAACGCGTGGCGGAAGTGTTCCCCGATATGATCCAGCGCTCGGTGCCGGGTTACTCCAACATCATCTCGATGATTGGCATGTTGGCCGAACGCTTTGTTACGCCCGCAAGCCAGGTTTACGACCTGGGCTGCTCGCTGGGTGCGGCAACATTGTCGGTGCGTCGTAATATTCAGCACGACGGCTGCAAAATTATCGCCGTAGATAACTCCCCGGCGATGGTCGAACGCTGTCGTCGCCATCTGAACGCCTTTAAGGCGCAGACGCCGGTGGATGTTATCGAAGGTGATATCCGCGATATCCATATCGAAAACGCGTCCATGGTCGTGCTGAACTTCACGCTGCAATTCCTCGAACCAGACGACCGCCAGCTGCTGCTGGAAAAGATCTACCAGGGCCTGAACCCTGGCGGCGCGCTGGTGCTGTCAGAAAAATTCAGCTTTGAGGATGACGAAGTTGGCGAGCTGCTGTTTAACATGCACCACGACTTCAAGCGTGCCAACGGCTACAGCGAGCTGGAGATCAGCCAGAAGCGCAGCATGCTGGAAAACGTCATGCTCACCGACTCCGTAGAAACCCATAAAAAACGCCTCAAACAAGCCGGTTTTGACCACGCGGAACTGTGGTTCCAGTGCTTTAACTTTGGCTCTTTAGTTGCACTGAAATCTGGAACCCCGGCATGATCGACTTTGGTAATTTTTATCAGCTTATTGCAAAAAGCCCGCTGGCCCCGTGGCTGGAAACCCTGCCCGCGCAAATTGCCACCTGGCAACGCGAGAATCTTCACGGCCAGTTTAAGCACTGGTACAACACGGTTGAGTATCTGCCGGAGCTGGCTCCGTACCGCCTGGATCTGCTGCACAGCGTCACCGCCGAATCGCAGACGCCGCTGAGCGAAGGCCAGCGTCTGGGCATTGAGAAACTGCTGCGCAACCTGATGCCGTGGCGCAAAGGCCCCTACTCGCTGTACGGCGTGGACATCGACACCGAGTGGCGCTCCGACCTGAAATGGGATCGCGTTCTGCCGCACATCTCCCCGCTTGCTGGCCGGACTATTCTTGATGTCGGCTGCGGCAGCGGCTATCACCTGTGGCGCATGATAGGCGCGGGCGCGCAGCTGGCCGTGGGTATCGACCCGATGCAGCTGTTTGTCTGTCAGTTTGAAGCGGTGCGCAAGCTGCTGGGCAACGACCAGCGCGCTCACGTGCTGCCGCTGGGCATCGAACAGCTTCCCGAGCTGAATATCTTCGACACGGTATTTTCAATGGGCGTGCTCTACCACCGCCGCTCGCCGCTGGACCATCTTTATCAGCTAAAAAATCAGCTGGCTAAAGAGGGCGAGCTGGTGCTGGAAACGCTGGTGGTGGAAGGTGACGAGAACACGGTGCTGGTGCCGGGGGAACGCTACGCGCAGATGCGTAACGTCTACTTTATTCCGTCTGCGCTGGCGCTGAAGAACTGGCTGGAAAAATGCGGCTTTGTCGATGTGAAAATTGTCGACCACTGCTACACCACAAGCGAAGAACAGCGTCGGACCAGCTGGCTGACGACTGAATCCCTGGCCGACTTCCTCGACCCGAACGATCCTACCAAAACGATCGAAGGCTACCCTGCCCCGCTGCGCGCCGTACTGGTGGCCCGCAAGCCATAAAATTCAAACCAACTTAGGCTGTACATGCGGCCTAAGTTACCCCTTAGCCGCTGGAAATTTAAGCTTAATTACCAGCTTCAGTAAAAAGGGTTGCCACACACTTTTTATTGTTATTCCCTGCCTTAACGTATTTCTAATATTCTTATTTTCAGCCACCGCAGAAGCGCTGCTCGCGTAAATAATGTCTAATTTTTCAGAACGTGAAAAGTCGGTACCTTACATCACTCCGTTCATAACCCCCCACATTTTGTTACGTGACAAATAATCAATAGCAATATTTGCACATTTTCCTTTTAGGATTATTCTTAAAAGACCACCAAAGCCCGCGCCAGCCACAAGGGTATCATTTTAATTAGTTCTTATAATTGAATCCAAAAGGTTAACGTCACATTACCAATGTTAATAAAATGATAGAAATTCATTTGTTGATTTATTCTTTACACATCACACCATAACATTCATCCTTTGATCCTCAATTATTTTACTTTCAAATTAATTTTATAACCTTATGCTTCACAAAATAATTTATTGCTTATTGTGTATATTTCCTTAATATTAAAGATGCATTTTATGCACAACTAATGAGATTAAAAGAATAAATTCGTTCTCCGCATTATTGCTATTCAGGCGAACGAAATGGATTAAAAGTCAAACATCCCTCGACGGAACGAAAATCAGTTAACAAGGAAGAACTGCGGGCGAAATGTTATGCCAGGACAGCGTCACAGCTGTCGCGCAGGGGATACAAGTTAATGAAGAGATTAGAAATGAAATCACAGTTCCGTATTATGGCATTAATTTTATCTGCACTAACTTCTGGCGCAGTAATTTCAGAAACTACGGGTGTAAACGTCAACCCTGGCTCCGAAGCCGGGACACAAAGCACCGGCGGGCAAGTACAATTTACCGGCTCTATCACTGATACCTCCTGTAATATTGATTCACAAAGCGTAAGTCAACAGGTTGACCTGGGAAAATGGTCCAGCAATTATTTTACTGCCGCTGGTACCGAAACAACGAAAACTCCTTTTCATATTAAAGTTCAGGATTGTCCGGATTCCGTGACTAAAGTGGCAGTGCTCTTCGATGGTAATCATGATGCAACTGATAAAAACCTGCTGGCGATCGATTCAGGTGCAAAAGCGGCTACCGGCGTAGCGATTGAACTCTTCGAAGCTGATAAAACTGATAAAATCGCTCTTGGTACCGTCTCAAAAGAATACCCAATCAATATCGGCGATAACGGAAATGATGGGACAGCCGATCTGACATTCTATGCAGATTATCGCTCTACTGTTGACAATGTTACCGTCGGCACAGCCAACGGCGTAGCAAATTTCAATATGGTATATAACTAAGTTATTAATGAGCAGGCTTTCACCTGCTCATATTCATTGTCATAGACATTATCCTGCCAGGTATTTATGAACCGTTATTTCATGACGATAGCAGTCTTTTTTTCATTGGTATCTTTCTCTTCTGTTGCCGGGATTATAATGGGTGGGACAAGAGTAATTTATAATGAAGGTGACCGTGAAGCTTCATTATCGGTTACCAATGCAGACTCTCATGTACCCTATCTGGTGCAATCATGGATAGAAAATTATTCGTCAAACAAGGCGGAACGGGCACCTTTTATCGTGACGCCACCGCTATTTCGCCTCGATCCTGAACAAAAAAACATTTTACGCATCACCTTCACCGGTTCGCAACTACCCACCGATCGCGAGTCCGTTTTCTGGCTCAACGTAAAAAGTATTTCGCCTTCACAAAAAGGCATCAGCAATAAATTACAGGTCAATATCAAATCCATGTTCAAGATTTTTTATCGACCCGCTGGTCTGCCTGGCGATCCGGCCACAGCATGGGAAAAACTGGAGTTTCACTGTAGCGGGAGGCGTTTAATTGCCGTCAATCCCACCCCGCGTTTCATCTCCTTTTATTCAATCACGGTCGCGGACAGAGAAATTGATGAACCGGGCATGATCGCTCCGCTGACGGGTAAAGAGTGGCCTGTGGAGCACTGTGGTCAAGTTAAATGGCGCGCCATCAACGACTTCGGTGGCATTAGCGATTACGCACGGCGTTGAACTTCGTTGAAACTTCATCGTCCGACGATGCATTTGTGAAAAAATACATGTCAAATAAGTCGCACGGGTATTCACTGCTTGATACCCCCTCTACAGGCAACCTCCTGCTGGCCACTATGCCGACAGCTCTACTATTCATGAGCTGCAGCGGACCGGTGCTGGCGGATGATTACTTTGATCCAGCGGCACTGGAGTTTTCCGATCAGCAACAAAAAACGGCGGACCTGCATTATTTCTCTAAAACGGGTGGACAGCTTCCAGGTACCTACCGGGTTAGTATTGTCGTAAACAATCAAACTGTTAGCCAACAAACTGTAGAGTTTGTCGAAGAAGACGGGGAGCTGAAACCCGTGTTGACAGCTGCGCAGCTAGCGGAATACGGTGTCAACGTTAGCGCCTTTTCAAGGTTTAATGCGCTGTCTGAAGGTGAATCATTCACCAGGATCGAACGTTTTATTCCCGATGCGAGTAGTAAGCTGGAATTTACCGCCCAGCGCCTCATCCTGAGCATTCCACAGGCAGCTATGAACGTACAAAGCCGTGGATATGTCGACCCTGCCCGCTGGGACGACGGCATAGCTGCCGCGTTTGTTAACTACAGCCTGACAGGTTCACAAACCCACCAGCGGGAAGGCGTTATAAACTCAAACTATTTAAATTTACGCAGCGGCATTAATATCGGCGGCTGGCGTTTACGTAACATCTCATCGCTGATGTACGACAAGCACAGCCGCTGGCAGTCGCAAAGTAGCTATTTACAACACGATGTCAAAGAGCTGCAAAGCTTGTTACGTATTGGCGATACCTACACTTCAGGCGACATATTTGACAGCATTCAGTTTCGCGGCATCCAGCTTATGTCCGAAGATGAAATGCTGCCGGACAGTCAGCGCGGCTTTGCTCCTGTTATTCGCGGTATAGCCCACAGCAACGCCAAAGTCACTATTTCGCAGCATGGCTATGTCATCTATGAAACCTACGTGGCCCCTGGCGCGTTTGCGTTGAAAGATCTCTATCCGACAGCTCAAAGCGGTGATCTTGAGGTAAAAATCACCGAAAGCGATGGTTCTGTAAGAACTTTTACCCAGCCGTTTTCTGCCGTTCCTTTCATGTTGCGTGAAGGACGTAGCAAAATTAGCGTCAGCGTTGGCCGCTTTCATTCAGGCGGCGATGAATCGCGTAAGCCGCAGTTTATACAATCAACCCTCTTTTACGGCCTCCCGGCATCCTTTACTGTTTTTGGCGGTACGCAACTCGCTGAAGATTATCAGGCATATGCCGTAGGCATAAGCCGTGGTTTTGGAGAATGGGGTTCGTTAGGCTCAGACGCCACGTTTTCAACGACAAACACCCCCACGCATAAGCGCTATTCCGGCCAGTCTATACGCGCGCAGTACCAGAAAGATTTCAATCTGACGGGAACCTCTTTCAGCCTTGCCAGCTATCGCTACTCTTCCAGTGGATATTACGACTTTAGTGAGGCGGTAACGCTGGAAGATCCTAAGAGCCCTTTGGACAATAAAAGAAGCCGCGAAGAGCTTTCTGTAAGCCAGTCTATGGGGAGCTGGGGCAGTATTTCCAGTTCGGTTTATTCGCAAGAATACTGGCATTCACCGCACCATGACGAGACTCTGCATATCGGTTTTTATAGCGGCTGGAAGGGGATTTCGTGCGGACTTGGCTATTACTTCACAAAGTCGTCGACAAAAAATCAAGCGGACCGCTCGGTATCGCTCAACGTTAATATTCCTTTAGAACAATGGCTGCCTGAACACTCTGCCAGCTATAACATGTCCTCCGACAATAGTGGCCATACTTCTCAGCAGGTCTCGCTATATGGCACGGTGCTGGGGGAACATAATTTTTATTACAATGTTCAGCAGGGATATGGCAATAAAGGCCAGAGTGTAAATAGCGGTGTGGGCATGGATTATCATGGTGGTTATGGTACCGCTCAGCTTGGCTACCGGTACGATAATCTTAACAGGCAATTGACCTGGGGGGCTTCGGGTTCTGTTGTTGCCCACGCGCATGGCATCACCTTCGGCCAGGCTACCGGCGATAGCTTTGCTGTTGTTCGCGCGCCTGGCGCGGCGCACGTTGCCATTCAAAATGGCAGCAACGTCCATACGGATTCACGGGGTTACGCCATTGTACCAACGCTGACGAACTGGCGTAAAAACGACATCACCCTTGATACCAGTACGATGGACACCCAGACAGACGTTGAGCTGGACAGCCAGACGGTTATACCTGGAGGCGGCGCGGTGGTCTTAGCAGATTATCAGACGCATATCGGTTACCGGGTGCTGTTTACGCTACGTGATAAAAACGGTCCGCTTCCTTTTGGTGCCAGTGCTCATCTTATTCCAGCCGCTGGCGAAGACAAAAAGCCCGCCAGCGGCATGATAGCCGATCGGGGCGAAGTCTATCTTAGCGGGATACCCGCCCGGGGTGCTATTGAAGCAAGCTGGGACGAGCAAAATGTTACTTACACCTGTGTTATGCCATTCAGCCTTTCCGCCTCGCAGCAGCAAAACCAGGTGAAAACTTTCGCTGGCATCTGCCAGTAAAGGATCAGTATGAAAAACCTTATTCGTATTGGATTTATCGTTCTTATGACCGGCAGCTACTGCCACAGCAGTTATGCTGAAAATTGTAATGCCGCCACCGGGCAAACGACGTTCAACACCCAAAACATACAGTACCTCCCCACGCTGCCAGCTAACACGCAAATGACAAACCAGATGCAGGACAACGGCAGCGGGGTCCGTTTCTCATGTGATCTACAGGCACCTCTCGCAAAATACAAAAGGATAATTTATCAACAGATGGATACCTCAGGTTCTGGCACGGTCATCAACGGCCATCATGTGTTTGCGACGAAGCTTGAAGGTATTGGGTATTCTCTTGGTTTCCAGTGTGGCGGCGGGCCGATACGGTATATTGATGGCTTATCTTCACCCGCCGGAAGCGAATCTATCACCGTTTGCGATAGCTCCCAGCTCTCAGACATGATGACCCAGCGCGAACTGACTGTGAAAATGTTTGTCATTTTTTATAAAACGGAGGATGTGTCGCTAAATAGCGGAAACCACGAAAACGTCGACGCTCAGCCTCAGGTAGGAAAGCTTTTCATGGAACAGCAAACGGCTGGGACAGACGGGGTCACGACCTCCACGCCAACGATCATCGATCTCTCTGCGCTCAATGTTGATATCGGGTCGAATGGTAGCTGCCAGGTTACAACATCCCGGATTAACGTTAACCTGGGCACTGTAAACAAATCTGAGTTTAAGGGCCTGAAGACCACTGCCGGCAACAAGCAATCCTTTGCTGTACCCGTCTTTTGTACTACCCCTACGGACGTGAAAATTGGTTTCTTTGGCGTTACAGCGGAGCCCGGCCTTACCGACACGTTAGCACTGAGTCAGGAAGACCGTACGGCTAAAGGCGTAGGGATTCAAATCAGTTACGGCAATAACCCACCACCTGCACCTTCCGCCGGTACCGCGCTGATCATTAACGAAGCCAGTAATTTACCTGTGTTGAAACACATTACGGCCAGCAGCGCTGGCAGCGCCGAAAACATTAATTTTACAGCTCAATATATTCAAACCGGCGAAACGGTATCTCCTGGCTCTGCCAACAGCTTAGCGACATTCACGCTTATATATAATTGATATCATGAGGCCTGATGCCGTACCGGAAGTTCCGGCACGGCAAACCTGAAATGCAGATTGCTCAGACACCAAACTCATTGTACGAAATAAGTGAAAGTACCGGCTTATGGTCACTTTCGCTGCTGCCGATATCGAACTTAAAGTTATTGTCCGTACCGTCTTTCACGCAGAGCGAGATTGTCTTTTTACCCGCATCAATTGCTGACTGCACCAGTGGCGTAATGTCATAAGTGTTATACATTTCGGTGCTGCTCATCCAGAAAAGAGTGGCGTTTGAGCAGGCAGGCGCGTTATCCATGGTTATCTTATTTTCATCCCAGTCATCGCTGGTGGCGTAGATATAAATCCCAACCTGAGAGACTCCATCCGGCTGCGCGCGGCCATAAAAACTCAGCTTATAAACCGGCGTAAACCCTTTAGGGAAATTGCTCGCCCCCTCTGGAATTTTAAAACGGATATAACTGTTAGTCTGCGCATACCCCTCGCCGCCGTTCTGCAGCGTTAATGTTTTGTCGCTGCCGAAGTTGGTAGCATGGGCATCGCCGTCGGTCACAGACGCATCGGCCAGCGCTTCCGTATAGCTATAGGCCACCTCTTTACCGCAGTCGATAGCATTGTTCATGCAGAAATCAGCCATATACTTCGCCGCTTCAGGCCTCCAGCCGTTGAAGAAATCTGCGTGTGCGGTATACAGGGATCCCCAGTTCTCCTTGATGACGTTGCCCTTGTCATCGAGGGTAGGATCCAGCGACAGCTGCGCGCCTCGCAGATCGAACACATTACCTACCATATAAGCCACGTTGATGCTGATATGCGGAATGCGTTTCGGATAACCTGCCGGACAGGTACCATTTTCATCCGCATAGGCCGCATTGTTCGGCCCTCCGCTCATTACCTGGGGCGCCAGGTTCACCCCGTCCCAGCAGGTCGGGAAGCTGATCCCGATATTAAACTGCGTTCCATTAACGGGGTCAGGCTTACACTGCGCCGGGATGTCATTTGAATAGTCCATGCCGGTACAGAGGAAGCTGATGTTTGGGTTTGCTTCGCTTCCGTGATGATCGCCTGCAAGGAGCTGAATGCCCGTTGGTAACGGGTTGACTTTAAAGCGTGTCTTACTGGGAATAGCCTCGTTGGTATAATAGGTTTTCTGATAGCTCGGTTTAATAATTCGTCCGTCAGCCAGGCGCAGCGACGGTGCCCAGTAGGCGGTGGCATCCGCCACGTTTTCGCAGGTGCTCGCCGGAGTAGCCTGCAAACTTTTCGCCGTAGAGTTGCCGTTAGCCGCCTCATTACCAAAGAAATCGTGGGACATGGCAATTCCCGGCTTGCCTGGATAAAGAATGGGGTCGTCGGCCAGCGTATGAGAATAGTTACAGACTACGTTTGCCGCTCCTTCAGGAAGGGTTTCCTCCGCCAGGGCCGTATGGCACGCCGCCATGCCGATAAGCATGACCGCTGCACTTAAGAGTTTATTCATTTCATTGTTCCTCGATGCGTTAATTTAGGTTTTGCGCAAATCAACTTGTTAACAGACAACAATGAAGGCTTTTGATTGCGTTAAGAGCAAATCAATTTGCGTAATTTGCATATTAGGAGCGTTTTGTATGTTCCGCAAATAAATTTGCAAAAATCACAATTGTGATTTGTAATTCAGCAATGAACATCGGAAAACGTATTCGGGATCTCCGCCAGGCGCGGAACATGACCATCACGGACCTTGCCGCTTCAATAGGAAGCGATGCGGGAAATATCTCGCGCCTTGAAACAGGCAAGCAAAAATCCTTTACCGAGGCGTCGCTGGCTAAAATTGCCCGGGCGCTTGCGGTGCCGGTGCACGATCTTTTTGCTGAGGACGAACCAGGCTATGCGGTGCAAAAGCCAGGGGATTCAGATGAGAGTGAGACGGACACAGAAGACGGTTATCGCGTTGATATTCTTGACGTCAGCGCCAGCGCGGGCGAAGGGTATGTAAACAGCAGCGATATCGTTGAGACCATCCACTCTATCGTCTACAACACCGAGCACGCCCTTGCGCTCTTTGGCGGCAGGCCGGAGTCGGCGATAAAAGTCATTAACGTGCGCGGCGACAGCATGTCCGGCACGCTTGAGCCCGGCGATTTGCTCTTTGTCGACGTCACCGTCCGCCAGTTAGAAGGTGACGGAATATACGTGTTCGGCTTTGATGAGAAGATCCACGTTAAGCGGCTACAGATGGTCCCGGACCGCATTCTGGTGCTTTCGGACAATCCGAAATACCGGGAGTGGGCCATAGACAAGAGCAACGAGAGCCGCTTCTGCATTTTCGGCAAGGTTTTGATAAGCCAGTCACAGGAATTTCGCCGACACGGCTGAGCTTTTCTTTTTGCATAATTCGCAAATCACAGCATAAAAAAAGCCCCGGTAAAGCACCGGGGCCTGGTACGAGCAAACATCACATTGGGCGACATGATGCGCGGTTAAAAACCTTTTGCGTATCAGGCTGCCGGTTTTGCGGTGGCCAGTACGGCTTTCATTGCTGCCACCACGTCGCCATCTACGCAGTAGCGGTTAAATTCATCGGCTTCGGCATCCGCGCTCATCGAGACACCCGCCTTACGGTAGCGCATCGCAGAGGCAACGCTCTGTCCTGCCGAGCTGTGCACCTCGTCAACCTCTTGATCAACGAACTTTTGCAGGTTGCTCAGGCGCACGCCAGCACCCGCCATAATGATTGGAGCACGGGATTGGCGTTTTAGTTCCCTGAGTAATGAAAGTCCTGCTTCGGCGTTCTGCTGCTGCCCCGAAGTCAGAATGCGCGCCACCCCCAAATCGGTGAGCTGGTTCAGCGCAAGGACGGGGTTATGGCACATATCGAAAGCGCGATGGAAGGTGACCGCCATGCCGTTGCAGGCGTCCATTACCTGCCGCATACGCGCCAGATCGACATGCCCCTCTTCATCCAGCAGGCCGATAACCAGACCGGGGAAACCCAGTTCGCGTATAAACCCGATATCTTCCAGCATGGTGGCGAACTCGCCTTCGGAATAACAAAAATCGCCGCCGCGCGGACGAATGATGGGATGGACGGGAATGGTAACCAGCTGCTTCACCTTGCGAAGCACGCCTGCCGACGGCGTCAGCCCCCCTTCTTTGGGTGCCGCACATAATTCAATGCGGTCGGCTCCGGCCCGTTCTGCGGTCAGCGCGCAGTCTATTCCATAGCAGCAAATTTCCAGCAAAGCCATTGATTACTCCTTAAAAATCTTCAGGCTGGCTGTTGTCTCAGTGACCCGGAGTGGTAATCTGAAACAACGCACATAACGGGATAAATTATCATGGCATTCAATTTTGACGAAGGGATCGACCGCCGTCACAGCGACTGCAAGAAATGGCACAAATTTGGTGAGGAAGTTTTACCGATGTGGGTAGCCGATATGGATTTTCGTTCGCCGGACTGCATTATTGACGCGCTTCACCAGCGCGTGGCGCACGGCGTCTTTGGCTACGGTGACGTCCCGCGCGAGTTAATTTCTACCGTGGTCGAACGCATGGCCAGCCGCTACCAGTGGAACATTAAGCCTGAATGGGTCGTTGTGCTGCCGGGGGTTGTGGCCGGGTTAAACCTCTGCGTGCGGGCTTTTACCAGCGCGGACGAAAGCTCGATTGCCCCGACGCCAGTTTATCCGCCGTTCAAAAAATCTGCCGTGCTTGCCGACCGCGCCCAGCTAAACGCCCCGCTGCGCCTTGAGCATAATCGCTGGCTGATGGATCTCCCCTCCCTTGCATCCCAGCTTACCGGCAAAGAAAAACTGCTGATGCTGTGCAACCCGCAAAACCCCGGCGGCACCGCGTACCGTCGTGAAGAGCTGGAACAGCAGCTGGCCTTTGCGCAGCAGCACGACATGATTGTCTGCTCGGATGAAATCCACTGTGATTTGCTGCTGGAGCCGGGCGTAAAGCATATTCCGTTTGCAACGCTAAGCGAGGACGCGGCGCAGCGTTCGGTCACGCTTATCTCCCCGTCTAAAACTTATAATATTGCGGGCCTCGGCGCCTCCATCGCCATCATTCCTGATCCTGACCTGCGCAGGCGCTTTAACAAAATTCGCGAAGGGATTGTGCCGAGCGTGGATATCCTGGCGTTAACGGCGGCTAATGCGGCCTGGCGCGAAGGCGATGCATGGCTCGAAGCGCTGCTGCCGTATCTGCGCCGCAACCGCGACAGGCTGGTGCAGGCCGTCAATGGGCTGGCCGGGCTGGAGATGGTCTCGCCGGAGGCAACCTATCTTGCCTGGGTGGATGCCAGCAAACTAGGGGTTGAGAACCCGGCGCTGTTCTTCCAGAAGGCCGGGCTTGGCTTCTCGCCGGGCAGCGAATTTGGCGACGGTAATTTCGTGCGGATCAACTTCGGCTGCCCGGCGTTCATGCTGGAAGATGCCATCGGGCGCATGCAGACGGCGGTGAATGAGCTATAGCCCCGCCCGCTCGCTGGCGACGATCTCTTCAATACTCCACGGATGGAATTTGATGGTCACCTTGCCGTCCGTCACCGCAAGGGTCGGGTTCGGCAAACGCTCGTGCTCCCCTTTCGGCGAGCTGGTTTTCACCGAAATACCCGTCTGGCGCAGTCCGGCATCGGAAAGCAGCTCAAGCGCACGGCTGTTCAGCGTTTCCGGTTCGCCGGGCAGCACAATTTCAACGTGCTCCCAGCCTTCGTGCGGGTAGCGCTTTTCGCCCGGCCACGGCAGCTCAACAATCGTAAACTTCCAGTGCTCCACGCAAACCGGCTCGGCCAGGCGAAACAGGCAGATGGGCCGATCGTTGATGATATTTTCCGACAGCAGCGTCCCGCACTGTTCCAGCCCCTTCCGCCAGCGCTCCGCCGTCGCGTTCTGATGGCAGCGCAGGGAAATGTGATCGGCCTCAAGAAGTGACAGATCCAGATCCAGCCGCGTGGCAAGTTCCATTAACGCTTTTGTAAAACGCGGGAGATCCGCTGAAATATCATTCAGTTCTGCAATTGTCTGCCAGTTGGCCATCGTCTTGTCCTCGGGAACCTGAAGGGCGCTAATCTACCTTTTAAAATCGCCGCCACCAACCCTGCAGGTGCCGCTTCGCTGCTGAATGGTTATTCACTATACCGTTGAGTTTAGTTCAGGGCGCGCGGGGCAAGGCTTTTGCTGACGAAGGCGGTTAAATACAGTTATACTTAGCCCCTTATTTTATCCCCCACGATACGGCTGCCGTCCAGTTCTGGCGGCCCAAAGAAAAATGTAAGGTATCCCGGTGAATATTCAGGCTCTTCTATCAGATAAAGTCAGTCAGGCACTGATTGCCGCAGGTGCGCCTGCGGATTGCGAACCTCAGGTTCGTCAGTCAGCCAAAGTCCAGTTCGGTGACTATCAGGCCAATGGCGTGATGTCCGTTGCGAAATCCCTGGGCAAGCCGCCACGACAAGTCGCAGAGTCCGTTATCGCCAATCTGGATCTGACCGGGATCGCCAGCAAAGTAGAAATTGCCGGTCCTGGCTTTATCAACATCTTCCTCGACCCGCTGTTCCTGGCGAAGCATATTGATGACGCAGCCGCCTCTGACCGTGCGGGCGTCAATACCGTGGCTCCGCAGACTATCGTTGTCGATTACTCCGCGCCAAACGTGGCAAAAGAGATGCACGTCGGCCACATTCGCTCCACCATCATCGGTGATGCAGCGGTCCGCACCCTGGAGTTCCTCGGCCATAAAGTTATCCGTGCCAACCACGTTGGCGACTGGGGCACCCAGTTCGGCATGCTGATTGCGTATCTCGAAAAGCAGCAGCAGGAAAATGCGGGGGAGATGGCCCTCTCCGACCTGGAAGAGTTCTACCGCGCCGCCAAAAAGCATTACGACGAAGATGAAGCCTTCGCCGAACGCGCCCGCGCCTACGTCGTTAAGCTGCAGGGTGGCGATGAGTACTGCCGTCAGATGTGGCGCAAGCTGGTCGACATCACCATGGCGCAGAACCAGAAAACCTATGACCGCCTTAACGTGACGCTGACCCGCGACGACGTGATGGGTGAAAGCCTGTACAACCCGATGCTGCCGGGCATTGTCGCAGACCTGAAGGCGAAAGGTCTGGCGGTGGAAAGCGAAGGCGCAACCGTGGTTTACCTGGACGAATATAAAAATAAAGATGGCGACCCGATGGGCGTGATCATCCAGAAAAAAGACGGCGGCTATCTCTACACCACTACCGATATCGCCTGTGCGAAGTACCGTTATGAAACGCTGCATGCGGATCGCGTGCTCTATTTCATCGACTCCCGTCAGCATCAGCACCTGATGCAGGCATGGACCATCGTGCGTAAAGCAGGCTACGTGCCGGATTCCGTTCCGCTGGAACACGAGATGTTCGGCATGATGCTGGGCAAAGACGGCAAGCCGTTTAAAACCCGCTCCGGCGGCACCGTTAAGCTGACGGACCTGCTGGATGAAGCGATGGACCGCGCCCGCACGCTGGTCGGCGCGAAAAACCCGGACATGCCCGCCGATGAGCTGGAAGCCCTGGCGATCGCCGTCGGCATTGGCGCCGTGAAATATGCCGATCTGTCAAAGAGCCGTACCACGGACTACATCTTTGACTGGGACAACATGCTGGCCTTCGAAGGCAACACCGCGCCGTACATGCAGTACGCCTACACCCGCGTGCTTTCCGTCTTCCGTAAAGCTGGTATTGATGAAGCAGAGCTGCTGAAATCGCCGGTGGTTATCACTGAAGATCGCGAAGCGCAGCTGGCCGCCCGCCTGCTGCAGTTCGAAGAGACGCTGAACGTGGTAGCCCGCGACGGCACGCCGCATGTGATGTGTTCTTATCTTTACGACGTGGCCGGCCTGTTCTCTGGCTTCTACGAGCATTGCCCGATCCTGACCGCTGATTCTCAGGAGGCGCGCAACAGCCGCCTGAAGCTGGCGCTGCTGACCGCGAAAACGCTGAAGCTGGGTCTGGATACGCTGGGCATTCAGACCGTAGAGCGCATGTAATCTTTTGGCGTCATCCACGTAATATGTCGGATGACGCTTCGCTTATCCGCCCTACGGTTCGATGGTGTAGCTTTAGGGTGGATAAGCGGCAGCGCCATCCGCCGTCTGCCCTTTCCCCCCTCATTTAATCCCCTCATTTTGTGCAGTATCAACGAAGCGTTAATTTTTATTACTCATTTTGAGGTAAGTTTCCAAAAAGCCCTTATAATTCATGCGTAAACATTATCGCCACCAAGAGCGATATTTCCGCGTTGATTTTTCTTCTAAGGGATTTTCTATGAATCAATCGAAACGAGCGCCCAGAAGGCGTCTGACATGGCTGTGGATACTGCTAATAGGCATCGTGCTGGGCGCAGCCCTGTTAACGGGCGGCGCGACGGTGATGCACAAAACCAGCGATACCGAGTTCTGCGTCTCCTGCCACTCCATGGAACGCCCGCTGGCTGAATACCAGGGCAGCGTTCACTTCCAGAATACCAAAGGGATCCGCGCCGAATGCGCCGACTGTCACGTTCCCCACCAGCCTATCGACTACCTGACCACCAAGGTTATGGCGCTGAAAGACGTCTGGGGTGAAATGACCGGCAAAATCGATACGCCGGAGAAGTACGACGCCCACAAGCTGGCTATGGCCCAGAGCGTCTGGGACACCATGAAAAAGAACGACTCCGCAACCTGTCGCTCCTGCCACAGCTATGAGGCTATGGACATTCTGGCCCAGCGCCCGGAAGCCCGTAACGAACACCCGGTAGCCATCAAAAAAGGCGAAACCTGTATCGACTGCCACAAAGGCGTTGCCCATATTCTGCCGGATATGAGCGAGCTTTCCGCAGCCGGTGCCAGCGAACTGTCCGCCGCCGCCGCGAAAGTCCCGGCTACGGCCAGCACGCTGTGGTCAATCTCTACCCAGCCATTCTGGCTGAGCGCCGACAGCAAACAGCATAACGCCGGTAACCTGATGCCGGGTACCGAAGTCAGCGTGGTTAAACGTGAAAACAACATGATCCTGGCGGAAGTGGACGGCTGGCAGCAGGATGGCGTCAACGAGGTCTTCTATTCTGCCGCGGGCAAACGCATCCTCAGCGTGCTGCTGGGCGAAGACGCCCGCAAGCAGGTGAAGCAGGTAAGCAACTTTACCGATCCGGAAACCCAGCTGGTGTGGCATAAGAGCGCGCTGCAGGTCTGGCTGCCTGCCGGACAGCTCATCGACAACCAGCAGAAAATCTGGGATTACGCGGCGTCTATGATGTCCACCAACTGCACCGGCTGCCACGGCCTGACCTCCCTTGACCGCTTCAACGCTAACCAGTGGATTGGCGTTATCAAAGGAATGGCGCCGCGCACCTCCCTTGACCAGGAGCAGCTGCGCGTTCTGACCCGCTACGTTCAACAGCACGCAAGCGATATGCCTGCGGCCAGCAAGGAGGCTAAATAATGAAAGCCAATCGTGAAGGCATGCAACTTTCCCGCCGCCGTTTTCTGACCGGTGCCGCAGCCCTCGGCGGCGCATCTTTGCTGGGGGGGCTCTTCCCCCGCTCGGCAATGGCCGAGGCGGTAAGCCAGGCGCTGCCGCAGTTTGTGGTGCTCCGCCAGGCTGAAAAAGGCATTCTGACCAGCGCCCACTGGGGCGCTTTCGAAGCCATCGTCCGCGACGGAAAAATGGTTGAGACTCGCCCGGTACAGGACGACCCGTTCCCTAATGAGCTAATCACCATGGCACCGCATCAGGTCCACGCGCCGAACCGCGTTAAATACCCGATGGTACGTAAAAGCTGGCTGGAAGGCGGTTCCCGAAACTGCCGTCCGGAACTGCGCGGCTGCGATGAGTGGGTGCGCGTAAGCTGGGATAAAGCCCTGACGCTGGTGAGCGATGAGATTCGCCGTCTGCAAAGCGAGCATGGCCCGCAGTCCATTTATGCCGGTTCCTACGGCTGGAAGAGCGTGGGAATGCTGCACAACAGCCGCACCCTGCTGCAGCGCATGATGAACCTGTCCGGCGGTTTCCTGGGCTACGCGGGGGATTACTCCACCGGTGCCGCTCAGGTGATTATGTCGCACGTGGTGGGATCCATGGAGGTTTACGAACAGCAGACCGCCTGGCCTAACGTGCTCGACAACAGCCAGCTGGTGATCATGTGGGGCTGTAACCCGGTCGTCACGCTGAAAAACAGCTGGAACGTGCCGGACCACGTTGGCCTTGCGGGCTTTGAAGCGCTGAAGAAAAAAGGCGTGCGGGTGATCGGCATCGACCCGGTGAAGAGTGACAGCATCGACTATATGAACGCCGAGTGGCTGGCACCGCATCCTTATACCGACAGCGCCATGCTGGTGGGCATCGCCCATACGCTGATGGCCGAAAAGCTGCACAACGCCGACTTCCTGAAAACCTATACCGTCGGCTTCGATAAGTTCGCGGCCTACTTCAACGGCGAGCAGGACGGCGTGGTCAAAGATGCCGACTGGGCCGCCGCCATCTGCGGCGTGGAGGCGGAAACCCTGCGCCAGCTGGCGCGCGACATGGCGAAGAACCGCACCATGATCATGGGCGGCTGGGGCATCCAGCGTCAGCACCATGGCGAACAGCTGCACTGGCTGCTGGTCACCGTGGCGGCTATGCTGGGCCAGATTGGCCTGCCTGGCGGCGGCTTCGGCTTCAGCTATCACTACTCATCCGGCGGCAGCCCGACGGCACGCGGCGGTATTCTGGCCGGGATATCCGCTGGCGATTCACCGAAAAACAGCCCGACGCCGATCCCCGTTGCGCGCATTGCCGAATGCCTGGCTAACCCGGGCAAAACCATCGACTTCAACGGCGCGAAGGTCACCTACCCTGACGTGAAGATGGTTTACGTGGCGGGCGGCAACACCTTCCACCAGCATCAGGACACCAACAACCTGATCAAGGCCTGGCAGCATCCGGAAACCATCGTGGTCAACGAGCCTTACTGGACCGCAACCGCGAAGTACGCCGACATCGTTCTGCCGGCAACCACCAGCTACGAACGTAACGACCTGGAGATGGGCGGGGATTACTCCCAGCTTTACGTCTTCCCGATGCACCAGTGCGTGCCGCCTCAGCACGAATCCCGCAGCGATTTCGATATCTTCTCGGGCATCGCCGCTAAGCTGGGCGTTCAGGAAGCCTTCACCGAAGGCAAAGACGAAATGCTGTGGCTGAAAGGCATGTACGACAACATGAAGGCGCAGGCCCGCAACGCCCGCGTCGCCCTGCCGCCGTTCGATATGTTCTGGGCGTCGAACAACTACGTTCGCTTCCCGGTGCCGGAGAAAAACAAGCAGTGGGTACGCTTTGCCGACTTCCGCGACAATCCGCTGCTTAATCCGCTGGGTACGCCGTCAGGGAAGATTGAAATCTACTCTGATGCCGTCGCTAAAATGGGTTATGAGGACTGTCCGGGGCTGCCGGGCTGGCTGCCGCCGCACGAGTGGTACAAAGGGCCGGAGGCGAGCAAGTATCCGCTGTCGCTCAACACCGCGCACCCCATCAACCGCCTGCACTCCCAGCTGGACAATACGCCGCTGCGTAAGAAGTATGCCGTCGCCGACCGTGAAGCCATCTGGATCCACCCGGAAGATGCGAAGGCACGAGGCATTGGCAACAATGAGCTGGTGCGCGCCTTTAACGACCGTGGACAGATACTGGTCGGGGCCGTCGTCACCGAGCGGGTTCGTCCGGGCGTAGTGCGGATCAGCGAAGGTGCGTGGTTCGACCCGGCGGATCCGCGTGAATCAGGGTCACTGTGTAAGAACGGCAACGTGAACTGCCTGACCTTCGATATCGGCTCGTCCAACCTGGCGCAGGGCAACTGCGGGCAGATGGCGCAGCTGGAAATCGAGAAGTACCAGGGTCCGGTGCTGAATAACACCGCTCACGCGGTGCCAGCCGGTGCCTGATAAGCATCCTTAGCACAAAGGCTCGTCACGATGACGGGCCTTTTTTTTGCCCGCGCTAGCGAATAATTCCCCGCGCCGAACGCGCAAAGAACTCGTTGTACACCGCAATGATGGGGTAGTCGCTCTCCCCTGCTTTCAGCGTCGCCTTCACCTCATCAATGCTCAGCGCCTGGTGATAAAACCTTTCGTACAGCTGGATAACCAGAATCTGCTGATAAAGCTCCAGCGCGAGAAAGGCCGCTGCCTTGTTGTTAATTCCCTGCGGGGCCGCCCGGTTGCCGCTGGCGATGACAAAGGGCGGAACGTCCTGTACGACGGCGGACTGGCTGACTACCTTCGCCGCCGTACCCAGCATGCAGAACTGATGGATGGCGCACATGAAGCCAATCTCCACCTCATCGGCAAGTTCGACGTGCCCGGCAAGGCCGCTGTTGTCGCCAATCTGCGTCCGGTCACCGACGACGCAGTCGTGCCCGACGTGAACGTTGTTTAAAAAACGGTTGTCGTTGCCGATGATGGTCGAGCTGATGCCCTGCACCGTCCCGCGATGAAAAGTGGCGTGCTTGCCGACGTGATTGCGGTCCCCAATCACCAGCGTAGTGGGCTCACCGGCATATTTAAGATCCTGATTCACCTCGCCAACGGAGGCATACGAGCCAAAGATATTATCGCGCCCGATGGTCGTCAGGCCGGTTATCACGGAATGGGAGGCGATGACGG
Organism: Dryocola clanedunensis; assembly: GCF_038405435.1. Taxonomy (GTDB): domain Bacteria; phylum Pseudomonadota; class Gammaproteobacteria; order Enterobacterales; family Enterobacteriaceae; genus Dryocola; species Dryocola clanedunensis_A. The sequence goes on from NZ_JBBYHZ010000004.1 coordinate 102,642, forward strand.
TGCCCTCGCCAATCACCACGCCTGCGGAAATAACACAATAAGGGCCAATGCTAACGTGCGCGCCGAGCACCACGCCGGACTCGACCACGCTGCTGCTGGCCACCCGGGCAAGCGGTGAAATAGACATCAAATTATCCTGAAGAAGGTACTGAACGGAGGGGAAAATAACCGGGAAGAGGCTTATCGAATAGCGAGAGCATAATGAAATGCCGCGCGTATTACGCCTTTTATATTTTTTCTATTTTTTGAACTATTTGCGAAGGTGGATACCTCCTCCGCAAACTGAGAAATTGCCGGATGACGCTTCGCTTATCCGGCCTACAGGTGCCAGGCCAGCGTCATCCTTCGCAAATTGTGAAAAGCCGGATAGCGCTTCGCTTATCCGGCCTGCAGGTAACGGTGAACGATTAGAAATAAATGCGCAGATACTCGCCCAGACAAAGGATTGCCATCGCCTGGCCGTACGGCATGGAGGTCAGCGGGATCTGGCGATAAAACTCCAGATTGCTGCCCATCCCCGTGCCAAACGACGTTTGCAGCAGCTCGCCGTCAGGGGAAATATTGGCCACGATGCCTTTCATCGCCCTCTCGGCGACTTCGCCGTACTCCCTGCTGATATAGCGCTTACGGATGCCTTTCAGAATGCCGTAGGCAAACCCCGCCGTAGCGGACGCTTCAAGATAGGAGTGAGGATCGTCGAGCAGCGTATGCCACAGGCCGCTGTCATCCTGGCACTTCGCCAGCGCGGCGACCTGGTTTTCCAGCACCTGCACCAGATAGCGGCGCACCGCGTTATTCTCCGGCAAATCAACCAGCTCGAGGAAGTCAGGAATAACGATGGTCAGCCAGCTGTTGCCGCGCGCCCAGCGGGCGTTGGCAAAGTTATGGTTGCCTTCGTAGCTCCAGCCGTGGAACCACAGGCCGGTCTCTTTATCCATCAGGTTCTGCACGTGGAGCAGGAACTGATAGGTCGCCTCCTCAACGTATTCCGGGCGGTTCAGCAGCCTGCCGATTTTCGCCAGCGGCAGGACCGTCATCATCAGCGTGTCATCCCACATCTGCTGGTGGTTCTCTTCCGCCAGGGTAATGTGCTGCATCCCACCGTGGTCGGTGCGCGGCATCTCGTACATCGCCCACTCCGCCCAGCTCTCAAGCCACGGCAGATATGACGGATTGCCCGTCTCTTCATAACGGTAGGCCAGCGTCAGGAACGGGGCCATGGTATTGACGTTTTTGGTGGTCGCGCCCTCCGCGAAGCGGTCGGCAAACCAGCCGTCGATAATCTCACGCATTTTTTCATCGCCGGTCTGGCGGTAATACTGATACATGCCGTACAGCCCGACGCCGTGGGTCCACTCCCAGCCCGCCCAGCCTTTGGTGTCGATGACGCGCCCGTCGTCCAGCCGCAGCAGGAACTGCCCGGACTCGTCCTTAATGGTAATGAGATTGTCCGTCACCTTATGGATCAGGCCTGAAAGCTCATCCCGGGCGATAAAGCGCTCCGGCTGGCACAGTAGCGGGCTGTGTTTGACGGGATAAATAATCATTAACTTAACCTCTGAGTAGCGTTGGTATTTGAATTCATGGCGGCGGCGCTCTTCAGGCTCGGTGCCGCAGGTTTGTTATGGTTGAGGTAACCGATATTGTTGTTACCCCAGAGATTCTCATAAGGCATTCCCGCCAGCATCTCGACGGTGGCGCGGGCCTGCGGAGTGATCTCTTCCGGCACGGCACGGTTGGCGACCCGCATCTTCGCGGTCTCTTCACGCAGTACGCTGTGGGTTTGCAGGTTGAGCTTAAAGCGCAGGGAGATCAGGAAGCCGCAGGCCAGCACGGCAACGGTGCCAAAGCTTAGAATCATCAGGATGGTGTGGCTGACCGCCGGCGGCTGCACCGTCTGGCCGGAAACGAAGCCGGAGAGCTGCATCACAATCCCCACCAGCATCACGGCTCCGGCCTGGGACGCCTTGCGGGTCAGGGTCATGATCCCGGCAAAGATCCCTTCCCGGCGCTGCCCGGTGATCACTTCGTCCACGTCGGCAATATAGGTATAGGTGTTCCACGGCACATAGTTGATGCCGCCGCGGCCAAGACCGGCAATAGCAGAAACCAGCAGCAGCAGAGAGAAACCGTCGCTCAGGCCCGCGTAGTACAGCACGGCGTAAGAAATAGAGCTCAGGCCAAACAGCACCACCACCATCCGGTAAGAAGGTGCGGGCCCGAATTTAATGCACAGCGGGATCATGCCGATGACCGCGATAAACTGCATTATCGCCATCGTTCCCAGCAGGTTAGAGGCGACGGACGCACTTTGCATCAGCACGAACACCACGTAATAGGTGAACACCGCGTTGAACACATCCTGCGCGATATAGCCCCCCAGATACATGCCCAGGTGCTGACGGAAAATTTTGATGCGTAAAGTCGAGGTCAGCTCGACGTTAAGCCGCTTCATGCTTTGCTTAAAGGTCAGCGATTTCTTCTCTTCCTCGGCCCGCAGCGCCGCTTCCGTCCAGTCGGAGCGTGGGCGCTCCCAGGTGAACAGCCAGACGAACGTCAGCACGATTGCGCAGAGCGTGGCGAAGACCAGGCTCGCATAGAAAAAGGAGACAGCGTTGTCTTTACCGAAGTGGTTCAGCAGGATGCCAGGGAGGAACGCCGCAAGAATAGCCGAAAGCTGCGCCATAGAGATTCGCGCCCCGGAGAACTTGGTTTTCTGTTTAAAATCATCCGTCATTTCCGGCACCAGCGTCTCGTACGGCACCAGAATCATCGTATAAACCACGTCAAAAATCAGGTAGGTGACAAGGTAATACCAGTAGCTCATCTCCCCGACCCACATAAAGCTGTAGCTGAAAACTAACGGGATACCGAGCAGGATAAAGAATTTACGGCGGCCAAAGCGCTTGCCAAGCCAGGTGGAGCCGAAGTTATCGGTCAGGAAGCCCATCAGCGGGCTGACCACCGCGTCCAGCACGCGAGCCAGCGCAAAGATAAAGGTCGCTTCGATGGGCGAAAGCCCGCAGAAGGTGGTGTAAAAATAGAGCAGCCATGCTGCGGTCAGCGCCGTGGTACCCGCGCCGAGAAAATCACCTGCACCGTAAGCGAGATAATTCTTCAGGCCAATTGTACGTTTTTTCATTGCCGTCAACCCCGTTGCTTTTGTTATAGGAGATTGCAAATCAGGCCTCTCACAGGCCGGAAAGAAATCCTCAGGGGTAAAGTAAAAGTATGGGGCCCGGGAAACCTTTTCGTTTTTGCCACGCCTTTGCGGAAGCTGGCAAAAACGCAAAGAGTGTCGGCATCCGCATCCCGTTTATAAAACATGGGTTCGTTTTTATCAAAAGGCAGGGTTAAAAATGAGAAGTGACGACGGAATGGGCCTGCGGGAGATGAGGCTTAAGGCAGGCGATTATTTTGCTTTAAGTTCCGTCATTGCGTGACATCCCGCAGTTCATGTCATACCCGGTTGGGAAATGAAAAGAGATCCTTAGAATCAGGACGTTTTTAACAGCGGCGGCGTACAGCCTTCTCTTTTTATTTCATAGCCAAAAGGCTATGATGCGTTTATAGCCTTTTGGCTATGGGACCTGATATGTGGAAAGTCATAACAACGGATGTTTTTGATAGCTGGTTTTTGGCGCAGGATGAGGCGCTGCGGGAAAGCGTACTGGCCGCCATGGACGTGCTGAAGAAAATGGGGCCGCATTTAGGTCGCCCTCACGTCGACACGCTTAAAGGCTCGGGCTTTGCCAATATGAAAGAGCTGCGGGTGCAGCATGCCGGAGCGCCTGTCAGGGCCTTCTTTGCCTTTGACCCCGCACGCCAGGCCATTGTGTTATGCGCCGGAGATAAAACCGGCGCTAACGAAAAACGGTATTACCGCCGGATGACCGCACTTGCGGAAAGTGAATATCGTCGTCATCTGGCCAGACTGGAGAAGTAATATGTCGACCTATGAAGAGCTGCTTGCGAAGCAGAGTCCGGAAAGCCAGAAGCGGATCGCCCAAAAGGCCGATATTCTGCTGCGGGAAGTCATACTCAGCAAATTACGCGAAGAGCTAAACATGTCACAAACGGAGCTGGCCCGCGCCATTGGCGTGTCCCAGCCCACGCTGGCTAAGATGGAAAACCCCGGAAACGACCCGCGGTTATCTACCCTGAAGCGCTACGTCACGGCGCTGGGCGGCGAAATGAGCATTGATGTCAGGCTACCCAACGGCAGGACGATCGAGTTTCATCTCTGACCGGCCTGGCTGTAATTCACAATCACCTGGTTGCTGCGCACGCGCAGCGGCGGGAAGAGCTTGCCGCCGCCGGGGACCTCCCAGACAAAGCGCAACGGTTCGCCAGCCGCCACGTTCGTTAATCCCCGAGTTGTGCCGCTTTGCCCTTCGATGGGGACGCAGCGGGTTTGAGAGCAAAGCTTCACCAGCAGCCCGCCCGGCGTGGGGCCAGTCAGTTCGTAGCGCCAGGCGACCAGCGTCATCATGCCGTTTACCGGCTGCGACGGGGCCAGCGGGCGGGAGGAAGCAACAACGCCGCGATTGCTGAGGGTTGCCCCCATCCCGCTGGCCTGCCAGCTCCCCTCACCTGCAGCCTGGGCAACTACCGGCAGCAGCACCGCTAACAAAAGCGCGCGCATTACTTCGCTCCTATTGTGGCGGTCATGCGGATATTGCGGTTGTCGGACAGCTCAAGGCTTGAGAGCACCACCAGCTGCGGCAGGGTGCGGCGCAGGAAGCGGGCCAGCAGCGGTCGCAGCGCATGATTGACGAGCAGCACCGGCGGCGCCCCCAGCATCTCCTGGCGCTGCAAGGCATCCTGAGTTTGTTCGAGCAGCCTGTCAGCCAGCCCCGGCTCCAGCCCGCTTCCGCCCTGCAGGGCCTGAAGCAGCAGGCGCTCGAGCGCGGTATCCAGGCCAATTACCTGCACTTCGCCCGTCCCCGGGAACCACTGCTGGGTAATGGCGCGGCCTAACGCCACGCGCACGACGGCGGTCAGCTCATGGGGATCGCTCTGGACTGGCGCATGTTCGGCAAGCGTTTCCAGAATGGTGCGCATATCTTTAATCGGCACCTTCTCGGCGAGCAGGTTTTGCAGCACCTTATGCAGGGTGGTCAGCGTCACTACGCCGGGCACCAGATCTTCCGTCAGCTTCGGCATCTCCTGGGTTACCCGGTCGAGCAGCTGCTGCGCCTCCTGGCGGCCAAACAGCTCCGGGGCGAACTGGCCAATCAGGTGGTTAAGGTGCGTGGCGACAACCGTACTCGCCTCCACCACCGTAAAGCCCTGAATCTGCGCCTGCTCTTTCAGGGCGCTTTCAATCCACGTGGCCTGCAGACCAAAGGCCGGGTCGATGGTCGACTCTCCCGGCAGCGTACCGGCCGCGGTGCCCGGGTTAATCGCCAGCCAGCGTCCTGGATAGGCGTCCCCGGAGCCAATTTCAACGCCCTTCATCAGGATGCGGTAGCGCGCGGGCGGCAGGTCCATATTGTCACGGATGTGCACCACCGGCGGCAGGAAACCCATCTCCTGGGCGAATTTTTTCCGGATGCTGCGAATGCGTCCCAGCAGCTCGCCGTCCTGCTGGAAGTCAACCATCGGGATCAGGCGATAGCCCACCTCCATGCCCAGCGAGTCCTCAAGCTGGACGTCGTTCCAGGTCGCCTCTACCGCCTGCGGATTCTCCGGCATTTTTACCGGTGCCGGGGCCGCAGGCGCGGCCATCTGTCGGCCACGCATCCACCAGGCAAGCCCCAGCAGCGCGGCGGTAAACAGCAGGAAGACAAAGTTCGGCATCCCCGGCACCATGCCCAGCAGGCCAAGCACCGCGGCGCTTAGCAGCATCACGCGAGGGTTATTAAACAGCTGGGTGACCATCTGTTCGCCAACGTCCTGGTCCGTCGCCACGCGGGTGACGATGACGCCCGCCGCGGTGGAGATAACCAGCGCCGGGATCTGCGCGACCAGGCCGTCACCGATGGTCAGCAGCGTGTAGCTCTCCGCCGCCGCGCCAACGGCCATATCATGCTGCAGCACGCCGACCAGCAGGCCGCCGACCACGTTGATGGCCATGATCATTAGCCCGGCAACGGCATCGCCGCGCACGAACTTGCTCGCCCCGTCCATCGACCCGTAGAAGTCCGCTTCCTGGGTCACTTCCGAACGGCGTTTTTTCGCTTCTTCTTCGCCAATCAGGCCCGCGTTAAGGTCGGCGTCGATGGCCATCTGCTTGCCCGGCATCCCGTCCAGCACGAAGCGCGCGCCCACTTCGGCGATGCGCCCGGCGCCCTTGGTGATAACCATAAAGTTGATGATCACAAGAATGATGAACACCACGATGCCGATGGCGAAGTTACCGCCCACCAGGAAGTGGCCGAAGGCTTCCACCACGCGACCCGCAGCGCCCGCACCGGTGTGACCCTCCATCAGAATGATACGCGTGGAGGCAACGTTCAGCGCCAGGCGCAGCAGCGTGGTAAACAGCAGAACGGTCGGGAACGCCGCGAACTCGAGCGTGCGCTGGGTGAACATCGCCACCAGCAGCACCATGATCGACAGCGCGATGTTAAAGGTGAACAGCAAATCCAGCACGAACGCGGGCAGCGGCAGCACCATCATCGACAGGATTAGCAGGATGAGCACCGGCCCGGCAAGAATTTGCCATTGCCCGGATTTCATGGAGCCGGGCAGACGCAGTGCCGCGAGCAGATTAGCCATCGGAGTCCTTCTCATTCGCAAAGTCCAGTGCTTCTGGCACCGGCAGGTTTTCAGGTTTTTTCGGGATCAGGCCGCCCGCCACGCGCCAGCGTCTGAGCTGCCAGACCCAGGCGAGCACTTCCGCCACCGCAGAGTAAAGCTGGCCTGGGATCTGCTGGCCGATTTCGGCGTGGCGATAGAGCGCACGGGCGAGCGGCGGCGCTTCAAGCGTTGGAATACGGTGTTCGTTAGCGATTTCACGGATGCGCAGCGCCACAAGTCCAGCCCCTTTGGCCAGCACCTTCGGCGCGTTCATTTTTTTCTCGTCGTACTGCAGGGCCACGGAGTAGTGCGTCGGGTTGGTGACGATGACGTCGGCCTTCGGCACGTCGGCCATCATGCGGCGGCGGGCGACCGCGCGCTGCTGCTGGCGAATGCGGTTCTTAACGTGCGGATCGCCTTCCTGCTGTTTGTACTCGTCGCGAATGTCCTGACGGCTCATGCGCAGCTTTTTCAGGTTGCTGAAAATCTGGAAAAAGACGTCAAAGCCGACCATCGGGATAAGCCCCAGCACGATGAGCAGCCCGCAGGCCGCCACGATGTCCAGGGCGTGGCCCAGCGCGGCAATCGGTGGTTCGCTCATCAGCCGCATCATGTCCGGCCAGTTGTGCCACAGGTACCAGGCCGTCACCGCCCCCACCAGCAGCGCTTTTAAGAAGGCTTTGAGTAATTCCGCACCGGCCTGCGCGGAAAACAGACGCTTCAGCCCGGGCAGCGGGTTGAGTTTGCTGAACTTAAAGGCAATGGATTTACCGCTGAACAGCAGCCCGCCGAGCAGCATGGGCGCGGCGATAGCCACGATCACCAGCCCTCCCATCAGCGGCAGCAGCGCCCAGACGGCCTGCTTAATCAGCAGGCTGATTTGATTCACGATGAGGTGCGGGTCGTTAATGATGTTGTGATCGAAGTGCAGCCCGGCCGCGAGCATCGCCGCCAGCTGCCGGGCGAGCGGCTCGCCGCCCATCCAGATAATGCTCAGCCCCACCAGCACCATCAGCAGCGAGGTTAATTCGCGGGAACGCGGGATCTGCCCATCCTCACGAGCCTTTTCAAGCCTGTGGGGTGTGGGGGCTTCTGTTTTATCCTCTTCGCTATCTTCAGACACCGCTTTCAGTCTCGTGGCCGCAATTCCAGGCACAGCATGCCAGAGCCGCAGTGGACTAATGGGGGGAAAATAGGGGGAAAAGTGCGTTTGTTTGTGTGTTCAGACTCGATGATCCCTTAGCCTGAGCATGTTTCATTCACTTTCATCTGGTTTTGCGAGAAGCCCCGAAAGTTTGAAATATCAAATGAGTAACCGCTATCCTGCAAAAGTTCACTTTGTTATTTTCTCTCCCTAATGGATAAAATCCGGACAATAAAGGGATAAAAAATGCAGTGGACTAAACTTCTTAACAGCAATCGCCGTAAAGATAAAAACGCTCAAAATTGCAAGGCTACCCCCTCCGATACGGGTGGTGGCAGGCTTGAGATTGAACGGGATTACGATCGAATATTATTTGCGGCACCTACCCGCAGGCTTGCTGATAAAACTCAGGTCTTTCCCCTGGATAAAAATGATCATGTGCGCACGCGTTTAACCCATTCGCATGAGGTTGCAAATCTAGCCCGGGGTATCGGTATCAGACTCGCATTTGAGTTCAAAGACAAAGTATTCATCGACTTACCGGAAGACTTTACCGTACAGCGTAATGTTCCTGCCCTACTGGCTGCAATCGGCCTTGCTCATGACCTGGGCAATCCCCCCTTTGGACATCAGGGTGAAACTGCAATGCAACAGTGGTTCCAGGCTGCACTAAAAGATGAAAAGGAGACGAGCAATGAGATTTATAACGATTTTCGACATTTTGATGGTAATTCTCAAACGTTGAGATTAGTGACTAAATTACAAATTCTCAGTGACAATTTCGGTTTAAACCTGACTTATAGTACGTTAGCTTCAATGATCAAATACCCCCGCTCCTCCAGGGATAATTCAAACACCATCTGGAAAAAACATGGCTACTTCTTCTCTGAAGAGGCCATAGTTAAAGAGATATGGGAAGAAACAGGATTAAAAGAAGGTATTCGTCATCCTTTTACTTATATCATGGAAGCCTGTGATGATATTGCCTACTCCGTACTTGATGCAGAGGATACAGTAAAAAAAGGACTGACCTCTTTTCACGATCTCATAGATTTTCTTTCATGTTGGAACGAGGATCACACACAGAATGCTGATGAAGTTATTAAAGATGTCGTAGCATATAGTAAAAATAAAAACAAGACCTTCGCCGATGCCAAATTAAAACTTTCCCCAAGTGAACTCAATGACACAAGCATGCAAATGTTCCGTGTTCGCGCAATATGTAAATTAGTCGAGTCGGTAGTCGAAGCTTTTATTGAAAACCAAGATAAATTTTTAGATTTGAATTGTGAAGTTTCGGATCTTATTTCATTGAGCAACGGGAAGAATCTCTGTAAAGCCTTAAAGAAATTTGACCAAACTCGTGGCTACAGGCATCGTTCTGTATTAGAACTTGAGTTGAAAGGATCTAATTATATTAAAGGAATTATGGACATGTTATGGGTTGGTATACATGGACATAAAACTGATGATGAAAAAGAAGAGGAAAAGGCACTTAAGAAAGCTTACCCAGATTTCTTGCCGCGAGAAGAGTTCAAATCTGCTACCCCCTTTGGTAAATACGCGTACGGTAGAATTTCCGAAAACTATCGGCGAATTTTTGAACAAACGGAAGAGGCACCAGAACTTCCACGCCTTTATAAAGAGGTTCAACTCCTGGCCGATGCCGTATCAGGCATGACAGATAGTTATTTGATTGCCCTGCACGATGAGCTAAAATTACTGTATGAGTATGAACACAGTCTCAACTAATCGAAATCTGAAGCGGATGGTACAAGGCTTTTTCGCTTCAGATAAGAATGAACGACAGGCAGCGAATACCCTCCTTGAGGCGCTGTCCAGGCACGCTCATCTTTACATTTTTGGCGGAATGATTCGCGATATTGGCCTATCTGGCAAAAAAGATGATTTTTCAGATATTGACCTCGTTTTTTCCGGCACCCGTGAAGAACTTGTGAACGCACTGAAATATGTTGGGATTGATAGTTTCCTTGAAAATAAGTTTGGGGGTTATCGCCTGAAGCATTTCCAGGTGGAATATGACATATGGAGTCTTGAAGATACCTGGGCTTTCAGAGAAAAGCTTATTTCCCTGGACACAATTCATAGCTTACTGCATACACCGTTGATGACGTGGGATGCGGTAATTTATGATGTTAAAGAGAAAAGATTAATTACCCCTCCCAATTACTTACAAGACCTCATAAATCGTCGACTGGATCTTGTTCTGGAGCAAAACCCAAATGAGAAGGGCTCCATAATAAGGATACTCAGAACCATTTATGCTAAAGATGTCATTACTTTAGGCAGCAAACTCTGTGATTACCTCCGGTGTAATCTTAATCGGTATAATCGTGAAGAGCTTCTGGATTATGAATTGCTGCACTTTGGCAGCAATATAATGAATCATACCCGAATAGAAAAGCTTGTTAACACCCTACAGGAATGCCAGGAGGGTGAGGACATTATTATCAATCATTATAAAAGAAAGCAAAATTTACGTCCGCATTATCATGCCGAATAAGGATATTATGTATGCATGGATTAATAAAAACCTGGAAAACCATCCCGACCAAAAGCGAATATCTGCAAAAGTATCACCTTGAAACTAAGGTATGTCATAAGTGTGGCTCAGATCGTTTTTTAGATGTTGGGCTAATGAGCCTCGTATCCCACAGGCGAACAATCCTCTGCGCAAAATGCAAAACCACTCTCTTTCGTGAAGAAGATTAACTCTCTTTGTAGGGAGATAAGGCCAGGGCGCGTCATCCACCGCTGATACTACGGATGACGCGGGCCCTTCCCGTTCTGCGAAATCAGAACCCTAAGCTATCCAGCAAATCGTCAACCTGATCCTGGCTTGCGACGACGCCTGCGGCGCTGGTGTCCATCTGCGGGCCGTTGAGCAGGCCGTCGCCCGCGCGTTTGCTGCGCGCGTCCGGCTCCGGCATGTTTTCCAGCAGCACCATTAACAGCTGGCGCTCGATCTCCTGGATAACGTCCATCATGCGCTTGATGACCTGGCCCGTCAGATCCTGGAAGTCCTGGGCCATCATGATTTCCAGCAACTGGGCGTTGGTGAAGCTGGTGTGCTCCGGCACGCCCGACAGGTAGCTGCGGGTGTCGCTCACCAGCTCTTTGGCATCGCTCAGCTCAATCGGGTTTTCGAACCAGGCGTCCCAGCGCCCGGTGAGCGCCTTCGCGCCGGACTCGAGTTTGTTCTGGTGCGGCTGCGAAAGCTCGACGCAGTTCAGCGCGCGCTCTGCGGCCTGGGCGGTCATCTGCACCACGTAGTCCAGGCGGTCGCGGGCGTCCGGAATCGCTTCCGCCGCTTCGGCAATCGCCTGGTCCAGGCCCAGCTCGCGCAGGCTGTCGCGCAGCATGCGGGTCAGGCTGCCAATCCGCGCAATAATGTCATTTGGCGACTGATGAAGCTCCATCGCCGGGTTTGTGGATGAGTGCATCTGCGCCTCCTACATGCCAAGCTTTTCGAAGATCTTGCCCAGCTTCTCTTCAAGGGTTGCGGCGGTAAATGGCTTCACCACGTACCCGCTCGCCCCGGCCTGTGCTGCCGCGATAATGTTCTCTTTCTTCGCTTCCGCCGTGACCATCAGCACCGGCAGCGCCGCCATCGCGCCATCGGCACGGATGGTTTTCAGCAGCTCCAGCCCGTCCATGTTCGGCATGTTCCAGTCGGAGATAACGAAACCATAGCCGCCGGACTGCAGTTTATTCAGCGCGTCCACGCCGTCTTCCGCCTCTTCGACGTTGTTAAACCCCAGCTCTTTAAGCAGGTTACGCACGATGCGACGCATGGTAGAAAAGTCATCCACCACCAGAAACTTAAGCTCTTTGTCTGCCATAAAATTCGGGCTCCATTGTTAAATACGTATTGCCTGTCCGGCACTAATTTTCGCCAGCATCTGCTGGCTTATCTGGCTTAAATCGACCACTTCGCTGACGCCACCGCTGTTGATGGCCTCACGCGGCATGCCGAACACCACACAGCTTGCTTCATTCTGGGCGAGAGTCCACGCCCCGGCCTGGTGCATGGCCAGCATCCCGGCGGCACCGTCATTACCCATTCCGGTGAGGATCACCCCCACGGCGTTGCGCCCGGCAAACTTCGCCACCGAATGGAACAGCACGTCCACCGCCGGGCGATGCCGGTTTACGGGCGGGCCGTCATGTAATTTGATTTGGTAGTTTGCGCCGCTGCGCGACAGCTCCATGTGCTTATCACCGGGCGCAATATAGGCGTGACCGGGCAGCACGCGCTCGCCGTCTTCTGCTTCTTTCACCGCAATCTGGCACAGTTTGTTCAGCCGCTCCGCAAAGGAACGGGTGAAGCCAGGCGGCATATGCTGGGTAATCAGCACCGCCGGGCTTGAGAGCGGCAGCGGCTGCAGCACGTGGCGAATGGCCTCGGTTCCCCCGGTGGACGCCCCAATGGCGATCAGTTTTTCAGAGCTGAGCAGCGGCCCGGCTTTTAGCTGTGCCGGAGCAGCGGCAGGCGCGCGGGCCGCCAGTTTTGCGCGCGAGGCGGTGCGCACTTTCTCGGCGATCGTCTCGCTGTAGGCCAGCATCCCTTCACGAATGCCCAGCTGCGGCTTGGTGACAAAATCGATCGCCCCCAGCTCCAGCGCCCGCAGCGTCACCTCCGAGCCTTTGCCGGTCAGCGACGACACCATCACCACCGGCATCGGCCGCAGGCGCATCAGCTTCTCGAGGAAATCCAGCCCGTCCATGCGCGGCATCTCAACGTCCAGCGTCAGCACGTCCGGGTTAAATTTTTTGATTAAGTCACGGGCCACCAGCGGGTCCGGCGCGGTGGCCACCATCTCCATGTCGCTGTGGCTGTTAATAATTTCTGTCATGATCTGGCGCATCAGGGCGGAGTCATCGACGGACAGCACTCTTATTTTTGTCATGATCTTTCCTTACTCAGCCCGTACACCGTCTGCCCACGCAGCCAGAACTCACGACTGAGGTTACTGAAGTTCTCTGAATGCCCGGCGAACAGCAGGCCGCCGGGCTTCAGCAGAGGAACAAAGCGGCTCAGAATCTCCTGCTGCGTCGTTTTGTCGAAATAGATCATCACATTGCGACAGAATATGGCGTCGAACTGGCCGGGGATCGGCGCCTGCTTGTCCAGCAGGTTGATCGGCGCAAAGTCGATGTGGCCCGCCAGCTCGCTGCGCACCCGAACCAGGCCTTCGTGCGGCCCGGTGCCGCGCATGAAGTAGCGCTGCATCTGCTGGGGCGAGAGCGTTTTCAGCTCCTCCTGGCGATAGACGCCGCTCTGCGCTTTTTCCAGCACCTGGGTGTCGATATCGCTGGCAAAGACCTTCCAGCGCCCCGGGGCCAGTCCCAGCACGTCGGCAAGGGTAATGGCGATGGAGTAAGGCTCCTCGCCGGTTGAGGCCGCCGCGCTCCACACCCGGTATTCGCCGCCGCGCTTGCGGGCGTGGTCCGCCAGCACCGGGAAGTGGTGCCCTTCGCGGAAGAACGCCGTCAGGTTGGTGGTCAGCGAGTTAATAAACGCCTGCCACTCCGCGCTGTTAGAGTTCGCCTCGAGCAGGCCGAGGTAGCGCCCGAAATCATCCAGGCCCAGCGTGCGCAGGCGGCGGACCAGACGGTTGTAAACCATGTCCCTTTTGTGGTCCGCCAGCACAATCCCTGCGCGCTGGTAAATCAGTTGGCATATCCGACGGAAATGGGTGTCGGACAGCGGCAGACGCTGTGTCATCTGTAACATTAATGACGGTTGTCCATTAGACAGGGGTGATGTCATAGCGCCTTCTCAGTCACAATCAGGGGGTGACCAGCACCCCGGAGGTTTCAAATTCCCCGGTTTCGCGTTGGCTATCTACGCTAGCCAGTTTAAAGACGCTGACCACGCCAGACAGCTGTTCAGCCTGGTTTGCCAGCGCGTCGGTTGCGCCTGCCGCCTCTTCCACCAGGGCGGCGTTCTGCTGGGTAACCTGGTCCATCTGGCTGACCGCCAGCGCCACCTGCTCAATGCCGCGGCGCTGTTCGTCCGAAGCGGAGGCGATTTCACCCATAATGTCGTTCACCTGGGTCACGGAGCGGACGATCTCCGCCATGGTAGACGCCGCGGTATCGACGAGCTTCGAGCCCTGTTCGACACGATTCACCGACTCTTCGATCAGCACTTTGATCTCTTTGGCGGCCTGCGCGCTGCGCTGGGCCAGGTTGCGAACCTCTCCGGCAACGACGGCAAACCCCCGTCCCTGCTCGCCTGCGCGGGCGGCTTCTACCGCCGCGTTCAGCGCCAGAATATTGGTCTGGAAGGCGATACCGTCGATAACGCTGGTGATATCGCCAATTTTCTGCGAGCTGCCCGCGATGTCGTGCATGGTGCGCGCCACGTTTGCTGCCTGATCGCCGCCCTGCTTCGCGGTGTTGGCCGCGGCGCGGGAAAGCTGTGCGGCCTGGCGCGCATTTTCGGCGTTCTGCCCGACCGTGGCGGTCAGCTGCTCCATGCTGGCGGCCGTTTGCGCCAGCGACGCGGCCTGCTCTTCGGTCCGCGCGGAGAGATCGTTGTTCCCTGCCGCAATTTCAGCAATGCCGGTGTGCATCGCGCTGCTTCCCTGCCGCACCTGGCTGACCGTCTCTTTCAGCGCCTGCTGCATGTTTTTCAGGCTCTGGAAGATCTCAGAAATCTCGTTGCGCCCGAAGACCAGCACCGGGCTTGCTAAATCTCCCGCCGCAATGCGTTCGAAGTGGCTGCGCACGATGGCCAGCGGCTGCACAATCATCCTGCGTGACCAGAGAATGGAGCCGATCAGCAGCAGAATGGCAATCACCGTCGCGGAGCCGAACAGGACCGCCGAAATATGATAATTCTTCTGGCTGTCGGCGCTGGCCGCCGCCACGATGTCATTAATACTTTGCTGCCAGGCGTTGAAGTTGGCGTCAAAAATATCCTGCGACTTCTGCACCGGCGCGCCGAGGAAATCCGACAGCTGGTTGCTTTCAAGCCAGGTCGACTGGTGCTGTAAATCGTCACGATAGGCGCCGTAGCTTTGCTTCGTGGAGGCCAGCATCTCCTCGCCCTCTTTGCTGGTCGGCGGGATCGCGAGGAACTGGTTAAACAGCATGTCGGCCTGCTTCAGGCTGCCGCGCGCCGTGGCCATCAGACGCTTGATGTCTTCCGGCGGGTAGCTCAGGGCGGTCAGCGTTCCGGCACGGCTTAACGCGGTGCTGGCCTGCAGCAGCGCGGCCCGGCTTTGGGTCAGCGTATCCCGCTGCTGGTTGCTCGCCTCGACCATTTTGAGGTTCTGAAAATCATCGCGAAAAGCCCAGAAGGACAAACCATTACTGCCAATCTGCAGCGCGCCGCAGAGGATCAAAATCAGGATCAGACTGGTCGATAAACGGAGACGGTTTAACATCAAAGCTTTCCTCGGCCGGCACGTCTGCCGGCGTAATCAGTTGTCAGTGTGTAGTCAGAAAGTTTCCCAATTATCATCGCCACCGGCGGCTGCCGGTTTACGCAGGCTGAGCGCCGATGCGCTCTGCAACTCACGAGGGGCGGTTACTGCGGCAGTCCGTTGCGCGCCGCTTCCGCTTTTCAGGCGGAATGCAGCGACAGATTGAGTCAGCAGGCTGGCCTGCTCTTCGAGCGCGGCGGCGGCAGAGGCGGACTCTTCTACCAGCGAGGCGTTCTGCTGGGTTACGCGGTCCATTTCCGAAACGGCAAGCGCCACCTGGTCGATGCCGCGGCTCTGCTCGTCGGAGGCGGAAGCAATCTCCCCCATAATGTCGGTGACGCGGGTGACGGCGCTGACGATATCGCTCATGGTTTCCCCGGCGCTTTCCACCAGCACGGAGCCGGTATCCACGCGGGATACGGAGTCTTCTATCAGGGATTTGATCTCTTTGGCAGCCTGGGCGCTGCGGCTTGCCAGGTTACGGACTTCCCCTGCGACCACGGCAAAACCACGTCCCTGCTCTCCGGCCCGCGCGGCTTCTACCGCCGCGTTAAGTGCGAGAATATTGGTCTGGAAGGCGATGCCATCGATCACGCTGGTGATATCAGCAATTTTCTTTGAGGAACCCGCAATCTCGTGCATGGTCCTGACCACGCCATCAACAACTTTGCCGCCGCGAGAGGCGGTTTCCGACGCGCTTAGCGCCAGCTGCGAAGCCTGACGGGCGTTCTCGGCGTTCTGCTTCACGGTTGCGGTAAGCTGTTCCATGCTCGCGGCGGTTTCTTCCAGCGACGCGGCCTGCTGTTCGGTACGGGATGAGAGGTCGTTATTGCCCGCGGCAATTTCCGTGGCGCCGCTGTAAATCGCATCTGATCCGTCGCGCACGCTGCCGACGGTAACGATCAGCTCCTGCTGCATATGGCTGACGCTGGCGGCCAGCTGGCTGATTTCGTTGCGCCCGTCGCTGTTGATGTTTTCGGTCAGGTTGCCGTTGGCGATTTCGCGGATGTGGCCGATAACCACGGTAAGGGGTTTAAGCAGGATGCGGCGCATCCCCAGCCACACCAGCACGATAACGGCGGCCAGCGCCAGGGCAAGCCCGGCAATCTGCCATTTGGCGAAGCGGTAGTCGGCGGTGCTGGCAACGTAAGACTGCTCGTACATGCGGTCATTCAGGGCAATGTATCGTTTATAAACCTCTTCCAGCGCGTTTTGCTTACCCTGGGTGGCCTGGGCAAAATAGGCATCGAGGTTGCCGTTTTCCAGGAAACCAATCAGCTCGCCAAGCGCCTGATTATAGTTCTGAAAATCATCGTCAATGTCTTTGACTACCGCTTCCATCTCCGGGGAAATAGGCGCGATCTGCCTGAACGCCGCATAGTGCTTCTGGGCATCGGCCAGCGACGTTTTGGCGCCTTTCAGCAGTTCTGTTTTCGCCGCGCTTTGCCCGTTAGCGGCATCCATCATGGCGCGAGCCGAAGAGCGGCTGAGGTTGATGCGGGTTTGCAGCAGCAGGTTCCAGGTCTGGGTCAGCTCAGACTGCTGAACGCGCAGTTCGCGGGAGACTTTAAAGCTGTCGTTATTCTCTTTCAGAGCGTTAAAAAACATGCCGCCCGACATAAGCTGCAGCAGCGCGAAGACAATCAGCACCATCATCAGCATGGTGACAACGCGAATACGGTTCAACATATAACACCCTATGAATAACTTGATATCGGTGTTATCGGCATGGGGTGGCGGAACTTTACGTGAAATTAGCGTCAGGTGAGGCCCGCCAGCAGATAGCTGAATTCATGCCACCCGCACTGGCCATGCCACGCCAGATGAAGACTCAGTAATCAGAATGCAATATCCACCACCAGCGTATCCGTATAGGTCCCGGCAGGCGGCGTGGTCTGGGCTGTCAGCACTTTGGCGACGTAGTTGTAGCTGCGCAGCAGGCCGTCGGTGCTGACCGACGACGACACGCCGCTTGCCCAGCGCTCGGCGCCCAGGCTGCCCCAGCGGTCGGTGCCGTTGGATTTATAAACCTCATAGTTCATGAAGCTGCTGCCGCTCGCCATGCGTCTTACCGTGCCGCTGGGATGGATGCCGTTATCCAGCCCCACGGTATAGGTGCTGCCCTTGGTGCAGGTGATGCCGACGGTCTGGGAGACGCTTTTGAAGTTCTGCACCAGCGGCGCGCTGTCAAAGTTTACCGTCGGG
Source organism: Dryocola clanedunensis (assembly GCF_038405435.1). Taxonomy (GTDB): domain Bacteria; phylum Pseudomonadota; class Gammaproteobacteria; order Enterobacterales; family Enterobacteriaceae; genus Dryocola; species Dryocola clanedunensis_A. The sequence continues at coordinate 120,192 of NZ_JBBYHZ010000004.1, forward strand.
GCGGAGATAGCGGTGCAGTCGTTGGTGACGGTCAGGGAGAGCGTGGTGGTCGGGGAGCCATTCCCCGACTGGTAGGCCAGGCAGACCGCCACCCCGAGGCTGCATATATTCCAGTCGACGCGAAAGTTAAGCACCACCCGATAGGGCCCGGCGCTGACGTTCTGCCCGGCTACCGTCCTGAAGTAGAGCGGCAGGTCGTAGCGCTTGCTGCTCAACAGGCCAAGCAGGGTCGCGCCGCTCCAGGTGTAAGTGCCGCCCACCTGCACCTCGCTGTTGTTGGCGCAGGCCGCCTGCCCACAAATAATCACGGGCACGTTATCGGTATTGGCCGGAACATCCGTTCTGCGCAGCGAGCCGCGCGTTCCGGTCGCCGCCGGGGTAGCGCTGACGTAGGTCAGCGTGACGCTGTCCGAGGTGAGCAGGTTCAGCACCGTATCGCAGCTCAGCGACAGCGTTGCCGAGGTGGACTGCACGGTGGTGTTAACCACAAACGAACTCTGCGTGCCGAACGATCCCGTATTCGACCCGCTTAAGGTGCAGGCCGCCCGCACCGGCGCTGCCAGGAACAGCAGCAGCAGCCCCAAAAGCAGGCAGATTTTTGTAGGGCGGCTAAGCGCAGCGCCATCCGCCAGCATGCCGCGGGCCGTCACGGTGCCTCCCGGCGGCAGGTCAGCGGCCCGTAGGTATTGAGCTTGTGATCGGTTTTCTGCGCCAGGGTAAGCGTGACGGTACAGCGCCTGCCGTCCGGCGTGGTGATGGTCAGCGGGTTGACGTCATGGAGATCTTCAAGGTAAGCGATGCCGTCATATCCCACCGGTACGGGCGGCTGCAGCCTGCGGTAGACCTGGCTCGATACCGGCAGCGGCCTCCCTGCTTCGTCGTGCAGCACCACGCTTGCCACCCGCTGCTGCTCCATCGGGAAATCGAGCAGGTATCCCGAGTGGCGACGCAGGGCAATACGCTGTTCGGTATGTTTCAGCGCGGTATCCGCAGGCAGGTTCAGCGTGTTAATGCTGTAGCTGGCGGGGTAGTAAGAGGAGACGCCGCTGATCAGCAGATAGCCGTCGTCGTCGGTGGTGCCCATCGGCTGGTTTTCATAATTCACCGTCACGTCACGATGGCCGTCGGTGCTCACCACCACAAACGCATCGTTAACCCGGTTAGCGGCGAACAGCGTGTTGTCCATCATCACCAGCGAGCCGGTCATTTCGCCCCACTGGGTATAGCCGTTGCGCTGGCCGTATGCGCCGCCCTGGAGTTCAACCTTATTGTTGCGCCAGCCAAGCGTAGCCTGCTGGTAGTCGTCGGTCTGGCTCTGGTGGGCATAGGCCATATTCCAGCTGAAGCCGCCGTCGCTCGGCATGGCGTGGCTGTAGTTCACCCGCTGGGTATTGCCCGCATCCGGCGTGTTTTCCACGCTGAACGCCACGTTGTCCTGGGTGCCGAACGGTACCTGCAACGAAAGCGCCATCGTCCAGCCGCTGGTCGCCGGATCGTGGCTGGCGGCGAGATAAAAGCTGCTGTTGCCCCACAGGTTTTTGCTCCACGACAGGTTGAGCAGCTGGGTTTTCTCATCGTCGAAGCTGCGCACGTCGATCCACGCCGCGCCAACGTTGCCGTAATCGCCCATGTTAAACGACAGCGAATACTGGTCGGTGCTGCGGCTCAGGCTGGCAATGGGCTGATGGTCGTCGTCGTAAAGATCGGGCGAGTCGTACAGCGCGAGGTTGCCGAAGGTGCGGTCGCGGTGGCTGTGCTGGGTGCCGATGTTAAACCAGTCGGTATTGTACTGATAACCCCAGTTTATCTGCTGGCCCCCTTTGCCGCGCATTTCGCTGCGGGAGTAAGCGCCGTTGACCACGCCGAAGCTGCCGAGCTTAACCAGCGTCCCCAGCCCGCCCAGCGCCAGAGATTCTGCCCCTTCCGCGTGGCTTTCCATCGTCCAGTAATCGCTGATGCCGTAGCGGTAAGAGCCGCTGGCCACCGCCGGGCCGTAAGAGAAGTTTTCCAGCCCGTAATCCCTGCGCAGGCTGCCGAGCGTGATGGCTCCGTCGCTGAGGCCGGGCTTCAGCAGCTCGCTGGCAACGTAGAACGGCAGCGTTGTGAAAACCTGACGGCCCAGCGCATCCGTCGTGACCAGTACCGCATCCCCCGAGCCGTTGACGTACGGCAGGTTGGTCAGGGTGAACGGGCCGGGCTGCAGGTCGGTGCTGCCGGTCCGGTAGCCGTTGATGAAGACGTCGACGGTGGAAGGCACGGCCGCCTCGCCGGAGAAGGCCGGGAGGGGATAGGTGATTAAGTCAGGGCGCAGGGTGAAGTCGCGCCCGAAAGAGACGCCGCCCATGCGCACGCTGCTGCTCCAGCTCAGGGCATCGCTGACCACGTCCCCCGCCGACCAGCTTAAAACATCGTCTTCGTCGGTGCCGGTCAGCGTGGTGTCATAGCGCCGGTAGCCGTCATTTTCACTGTCGTAGCCGGAGAATTGCTGGCGGAACGTGCCGGTGCTGGAAAGGCTGTAGCTGCCGCTGAAAATCCGCAGCTCGTGCCAGGCCGTGGCCTGGGAGCCGCCGTTTTGCGTGTTGCTGGCGTAGACGTCGTAGTTAAGCAGCGCGCCGGTTCCGCTCAGGGCTTTTACGCGCGAGTCGCGCTTGCCGAGCACCAGCGCCTGTTCGGGCAGCCAGGCGTTCGGTACCGTCAGCAGCAGCCGCTGGCCCGCGCTGTCGTAGCTGGATCTGACGGCGGCCAGCGAAGAGACGTTGACCTCCCCGACGGGGAGCTTGTCCGCCGGTAATCCGGCACGCTGCAGGTCGGCGCTGGCCACAAAGTACTGCCCGCTACTCTCGGTGACGGGCACCACCTGGCCGCTGTCCCACTGGTTAAACACCAGCGACAGATGATAGACCGTTGCGGCGTCTGACTCCTGTGCCCGCGGCGGCGGCGGTAGCACATCATCCCCGTCGTCGGCGCTGGCGCCGGGGGACAGGGAGGAGAGTAAGATCGCCATCGGCAGCAACCGGGTTAGTTGACCGGCGCGGATTGCCATACATCGTCAGGCGCATTGATCGAAGCGGACAGCTGCGTCGGACGCGTCATGGACGCAGGCAGCGGCCAGGCGCGCTCGCTGTTGGGCAGTACGTAGCCCATCAGCCCGTCCGCTAACACCCGCTGCTGGCTCCCCTGCGCAAGCGTAACTTTGCTCAGCCGCGCGTGGACGTTGCCCCGATTGGACACCTGAAGCGCGGGTTTGCCGCCGTCGTTGATGACGCGCCAGGAGAGCTGGCCGGGATCGGCGTTGGCGTGGTTGCTGGCCGCCTTTTGCGTGGCGATGCCGGGGCCGTAGGCGAACAGAGGGATGGAGTAGCGCATCTGGAGCTTCAGCCCCATCTGCGGCTTATTGTTGTCGGAAGGCTGGGGAATTTCATCCACCACGATGCGGTAGGCCTGCTCCTGATTGGGCGGCACGGTGCTTTGTTTAATCAGTCGAATAAGCTGTTTGCTGCCGCCACTGATGTTAACAATCGGCGGGCTGGCGACCACGTCCTGCTGCTGCTGATAGCGCTCGTGTCCGCCCTCCTGCTGCCAGCGCACCACCCTCACCTGCATGGTGGTGGCGCTGGTGCCCTGATTCTGGATCCACAGTTCCGCCGCCTTCGCGTCGGCGGCCAGAAACGGGTCAATGGGCCAGATGAGAACGTTGCTGGCGGCTCCCGCCTGCCAGGCGGCCAGTAAGCCCAGCGCCGCGCCGGCTCCCCTTATCCACTGCATCATGTTGCTTCTCCCTGATTACCATGACAGCGTCACGGTGAGTTGGTCGGTATAGGTTCCTGCCGGGCTGAACCCCGTTAGCTGCGCCGCGCCGAACAGGGGTAGCGTAATGTTATTGCTGTCGGTGTAGGCCACCGTCACCGCCTGGTTCACCAGAATTTCGCTGCTCGCGGTCAGCGAACTGGTGGTATACAGCCGGTACGGCACCGCGTCCGTTCCCCCGGTGCGCACCATGCGGCGCACGCTGGTGTAATTCCGCCCGCCGTCGATGGCCATGCTCAGCACCACGCCCGGCGTACAGGCAAGGGCCAGCGAACCGTTAGGCACGAAAGCCGCGCTGGTAATGCCGCTCTCGACGCCCGAGTGCGTGCCAAAGTTAAACGTCCCGAATACCGCGCCAGTCCCGGTGGTCACCGAACAGCCCGGCGTTATGGTCGCCCCTACCTGAAAAGACCGGCTGGTGACGGTCAGCGCGCTGGCAGAGGAGATAAAACACGCGGCAAGCAGCGTTAATCCGTGGATTTTAAGCAAAGCGAAGCCCCCGGCAGTCGCTGCTGCCTGTCCATTTCCTTTACAGATTGCGGTTGCTGCGTGGGCTAGTAAGTCACGCTCACGTTAATGGTGTCGGTGTAGGTGCCGGGGTTGACCGTTACGCTGTTTCCCCCGCCCTGAATGCGCCCGTAGACAATATAGTTGTCCACGCCTGCGGTAGTTGACGCTTTCGGAATAGCCGTATTGTTGGCGATCACGTTGGCAAAAGCGTTGTCGCTGTAGATGCTGTAGGCGACGCCCTGGGTCGCATCCGCCGTGTTAATCAGATAGCGGGCGGGCGTGCCCGGCGTGCCGACGGAGGTGGCTGGCGCGCCGTTGGTGCTGCCGGTCACCTGCACGGTATAGGTGGCCCCGTTAGTACATTGCACGCCGAAGCTGTTGCCCCCTGCCGCACCGGTAAGCGTAGTGGTCAGCGTTGAGAAGGTCGCCGGGCTGGTGCCGAAGTTCAGCGTACCGAAATTGATGCCGTTCTGGGCAGGCGAGCCGTTGATCAGACAGCCGTTAGTGAGGGTTAGCGTGGCGCCGATGGTCCCGCTGCTGGTCACGGCCTGAGCCGAGGTTGCGCCAAGTAACAGGCTACTGCCGCACAGCGTCAGAATAAGGATTTTATTCATTGTGTCGTCCCCAACGTGAATGAAATACAACCGCGAAGAGAAACCCAACGGTCGGCCAACGAAAACTCTCTAATAATTAGAAATTTAGTTTAGGGTCGGGGAATTAACCAGCGCGGCAGGTCAATACCAGTCGAATGGCGTATTGACACAATTAAACATTATTTTTCAGCGGGTTGGCTTGTTTTTAAGGGGCTGTAATTGCAACCTGAACAAGATATATTCATTCATGTGTGATCTGCGTCACGATATATCATCAGTGACGCTAAACAAACAAAACGAATAAAAAGTAAAAAAAAGTTGAAAATCATGTCCGGTTAATTCAATTTATTAAACGAATATATCCGAGCCAATTATAAATATTACATATGGTTCAATAAGTTAATGGGTTGTTAATCAGACAGGGGTTTCAGGCAAGTGGCAAGTTCAAACAAACTCACGCTGTTCATTATTCTTTTTATGATCGCGGGGATCTTAAGCGGTGCGGCTATTCATGAGTACGCGCCCGCAGAGTCAGTCAAAAGTTACGCCAACAACATCACGCTGTTCACCGATATTTTCTTACGCCTCATCAAAATGGTTATCGCACCGCTGGTCTTCAGCACGCTGACCGTGGGCATTATGAAGATGGGCGAAACCTCCACCATTGGCCGCATCGGCGGCAAAGCGATGGTCTGGTTTGTCTCCTCTTCCGTGCTGTCCATTCTGGTCGGCCTGTTTGTGGTGACGGTGACCCACCCCGGCGCGGGCATGAACCTGCAGGTTCCGGCGGGCGACGTGCAGACCGGCCTTGCGGTGAGCGGCATGTCCCTCAAGGCCTTTATTTCCCATACCATTCCCACCAGCATTGCCGGCGCGATGTCAGATAACGAGATCCTGCAAATCGTGGTGTTCTCTATGTTCTTCGGCATCGCGGGCGCGTCGCTGGGCGAGAAGTTCAACGCTCCGCTGGTTGCCGCCCTGGACGTGGTTTCCCATATCATGCTGAAGGTCACCGGCTACGTGATGTACGTTGCGCCGCTGGCGATTTTCGCCGCCATTTCGTCGGTGATTGCCACCGAAGGGCTGGGGATCCTGCTCAACTACGCGTCGTTTATCGGCGGCTACTATGTGGCGATTGTCCTGACCTGCCTGGTGCTGATAAGCGTGGGCTACATGGTGCTGAAGGCGGATATCTTCCGCCTGCTGACCATGCTCAAAGATCCGGTGCTGGTTGCCTTCACCACCAGCAGCTCCGAGGCGGCTTATCCTAAAACGCTCGATCAGCTCACGCGCTTCGGCTGCTCGCGCAACATCGCGTCGTTCGTGCTGCCGATTGGCTACTCCTTCAATCTGGTGGGGTCGATGGTCTACTGCTCGTTCGCGTCGATGTTCATCGCCCAGGCCTACAATATCCACCTTAGCTTCTCGGAAATCGTAGTGCTGATGCTGACGCTGATGCTCGCCTCGAAGGGGATTGCCGGCGTGCCCCGCTCCGCGCTGGTGGTGCTGGCGGCGACCATTCCGAGCTTTAATATCCCGGTGGCGGGCATTCTGCTGCTGATGGGTATCGACCACTTCCTGGACATGGGCCGTTCGGCCATTAACGTGCTGGGCAACGGCGTGGCGACGGCGATGCTTTCAAAAAATGAGGGGATGCTGGAAGAAGAGCGTTCTGCCGGAGAAGAGGTCGTCGTAAACGGCGGATGACGCTGACGCTTATCCGCCCTACGCGATAAATTGTAGGGCGGATAAGCCTGCGTCATCCGCCACAAAAATCACGCCACGCGGCTGGTCGCGATGTCCACCAGCGCCATCTCTTCGCTGTTCAGCAGCTTCTCGATGTTCACCAGGATCAGCATGCGGTCGCCCAGCGCGCCGAGGCCGGTCAGGTATTCCGTTGACAGCGTGACGGCAAACTCCGGCGCCGGACGGATCTGTTCAGCCGTCAGGGACAGCACGTCAGACACGCCGTCCACTACAATTCCCACTACCCGCTGGCCTAGGTTAAGCACGATCACCACGGTGTTTTCGTTGTACTCCACGCCCGTCTGCTCGAACTTCACGCGCAGGTCGAGAATCGGCACGATAACGCCGCGCAGGTTGGTCACGCCTTTGATAAACGGCGGCGTGTTGGCGATACGCGTCACCTGATCGTAGCCGCGGATTTCCTGCACTTTCAGGATGTCGATGCCGTACTCTTCGTCACCCAGGGTGAATACCAGGAACTCCTGCCCGGATGGCTCCCCGGTCAGTTTTGTCACATTCGTTAATCCGGTCATTTGTGTACCTATTTTCTTAACATGTTGGGAGGGCGAGCGTGCCCGCCAGACGTTGTTCACGGTTTAAAGTTTGCAGCGCGGAGACGTCCACAATCAGCGCCACGCTGCCGTCGCCGAGGATAGTGGCCGCAGAGATACCCGGCACTTTGCGGTAGTTGCTCTCAAGGTTTTTCACCACCACCTGATGCTGGCCAATCAGCTGATCGACCAGCAGCGCATAGCGGCGGCCCGCGCTTTGCAGAATAACCACGATGCCCTGCGTCGCTTCGGTTTTCGCCCCTTCCACGTCGAAGAGCTGCCAGAGTTCCACCAGCGGCAGGTATTCGCCCCGCACTTCCAGCACGCGTTCGCCGCCCGCCAGCGGGTGCAAATCATCATCCTTCGGCTGGAGGGATTCCATCACCGCGTTGAGCGGCAGGATAAAGACTTCATTGGCCACTTTGACCGACATGCCGTCGAGGATCGCCAGCGTCAGCGGCAGCATAATGCGGATAGTGGTGCCCGCCCCCGCCCTGGACTGGATCTCAACGTGGCCGCCCATCTCCTGGATATTTCGTTTCACCACGTCCATCCCCACGCCGCGGCCGGAAACGTCCGTCACCTGCTCGGCGGTGGAGAAGCCCGGGGCGAAGATCAGCATGCCCACCTCGTCGTCGGACATGCTTTCGCTGACCGCCATCCCCTGCGAGAGCGCTTTGGCAAGGATGCGTTCACGGTTAAGCCCGGCGCCGTCGTCGGTCACTTCGATGCAGATGTTGCCGCCCTGGTGTTCAGCGGAGAGCGTCAGGTTACCGACTTCGTGCTTGCCCGCCGCGCGGCGCTTATCCGGGGATTCAATGCCGTGATCGAGGCTGTTACGCACCAGGTGGGTCAGCGGGTCGATAATGCGTTCGATGAGGCTCTTGTCCAGCTCGGTGGAGCTGCCCAGCAGGGTCAGCTCAACCTGCTTGTCGAGCTTGCTCGCCAGGTCGCGGACCAGGCGCGGGAAGCGGCTGAACACGTACTCCATCGGCATCATGCGGATGGACATCACCGACTCCTGCAGGTCGCGGGCGTTGCGCTGGAGCTGGCCCATGCTGGTGATAAGCTCCCCGTGGTTTACCGGATCCAGCTCGTTGGAGCGCTGGGCCAGCATCGACTGGGTGATCACCAGCTCGCCCACCAGGTTAATCAGCTGGTCAACTTTTTCCACCGCCACGCGGATGCTGGTGGATTCACTTGCCCGCGCTGCCGGTTTCGCTTCACGTTCGGCGCGAACGGCAGGCTTAGCCACTTCAGCAACTGCCGCGGATGGCACCACGGCTACGGCTGGCGCGGTTTCTTCCACGACTTGCGCTACCGCCGCGCCGGCTGGCATCGGCAGGAATTCAATCTGTTCAGGTTCGATAACGAAGCAGAGCACGGCGGTGATGTCGTCCGCGCTGACGCTGGTTTCAAGCGTCGCCACAATGCCGGACGCGGCTTTTTCGACGTCGCTCACGGTGCCGAGGTTCGACAGCTCTTCGAGCAGCAGATCGCGCTCGCTCTCTTTCAGGCCGCTAATCGCCACGCGCAGCCTGCCGTCGCTGGCGGCTGGCGGCTCGTTTTTCTCGACCACCGTCAGTTTTGCCGGGGCCGCTGGCTGCTCGCCTTTGGCCTCAAGCGCCAGCTGGCGCAGCGCTTTGCAGATGTAGTCAAAGCTCCCGGTGTCGGGCTGTTCGGAGCTTTTATAGGCGTCCAGCTGTTCCTGCATAATATCTTTGGTTTCCAAAAACAGGTTGATGATATCGGTGTTCAGTTGCATCTCGCCCCGGCGGGCTTCGTCCAGCAGGTTTTCCATCAGATGCGTGGTTTCCTGAAGAATGCTGAAGCCAAACGTGCCCGCCCCGCCTTTAATCGAGTGGGCGGCGCGGAAGATGGCGTTCAGCTGTTCGGCATCCGGCGCCTCCGGCACGAGGCTCAGCAGATGCTGCTCCATGTCGGCCAGCAGCTCGTCGGCCTCGTCAAAAAATGTCTGATAAAAATCGCTGATATCCATACTCACGCTATCACCTCGTATCCGGTAGTGGCGGCAAAGGGCTCTGCGCCGGCGCCACGGCGGCAGGTTCTTTCAGAGTGCTCAACGGCTGGTTGTCGCTCTCTGCGTTCTCATGCACGATGGCCTGTTCGGCCTGTTTGTTCAGCACCAGCAGGCTGATGCGGCGGTTTATGGCGTCGTCCGGGCCGCGGTCGGTCACGCGCATCGTGGAGGCCATCCCCACCACGCGCAGCACTTTACCGTCGGTCAGCCCGCCGTACATCAGCTCCCGGCGCGAGGCGTTGGCGCGGTCGGCGGACAGCTCCCAGTTGCTGTAGCCCAGTTCGCCACGGGCATACGGCAGGTCGTCGGTGTGGCCCGACAGACTGATTTTGTTGGGAATATCGTTGAGCAGCGGCGCGATGCTGCGCAGGATGTCGCGCATGTAGGGTTCAACTTCGGCGCTGCCGTTTTTAAACATCGGCCGGTTCTGACTGTCGATAATCTGAATGCGCAGCCCTTCCTGCACCAGATAGATTTGCAGATGGGGCCGCAGCGCGCGCAGTTTCGGATCCGCCTCAATCAGCTGATCCAGCTCCACGCGCAGGCGCTTCAGGCGGTTGGTCTCCATGCGCTTTTTCAGCTCATCGATGTCGGGATTCTTTTTCACCTCGCCCTGCTGCTGGGTCACGTCGTCGCCGCCGCCGGGGATCGGGCTTGAGCTGTCGGCAATGCGCTGCCCGCCGGTAATGGCGGCAGAGAGCGGGGTTTTAAAATAGTCGGCGATCTGCGCCAGCTCTTTCGGGCTGGAAATTGAAATTAGCCACATCACCAGGAAGAAGGCCATCATGGCGGTCATGAAATCCGCGTAGGCGATCTTCCACGAGCCGCCGTGGTGTCCTCCGCCGTGCCCTTTGCTCTTACGCCGCCTTACGACGACGATGGGATGGGCCTGATTTTTCATACTTCTTCTTCCGTTGCCCGCGCCTGGGCGTTCGGTGAACGAACGGCGCGCACGTGCTCTTCCAGCTCGACGAACGACGGACGTTCGCTGGAGTAAAGCGTTTTACGCCCAAACTCTACGGCGATCGGCGGCGCGTAGCCGTTGAGGCTGGAAAGCAGCGTCACCTTGACGCACTGCATCATCTTGGTGGTTTCCGCGCTTTTCTGGCGCAGCACCGTTGCCAGCGGCGAGATAAACCCGTAGGCCAGTAAAATACCCAGGAAGGTCCCCACCATCGCGTGGGCTATCAGCCCGCCCAGCTCGGCGGCGGGACGGTCGGCGGAGGCCAGGGCGTGAACCACCCCCATCACCGCGGCAACAATACCGAACGCGGGCAGGGAATCCCCCATCATCGCCAGGCTGTTGGCGGGGATTTCCGTTTCGCTTTCGTGGGTTTCAATTTCTTCGTCCATCAGGGCTTCAATTTCGAATGTATTCATATTTCCGCTAATAATCAGGCGTAAATAATCAACAATGAAGTCGAGCATAGTGGCATCTGCTAAAATACGCGGGTAGCTGGCGAATATTTCACTTTCTTTCGGATTCTCAATATCCCGCTCGAGGGAAAACATTCCCTGCTGGCGGGATTTGGCCATCAGGCGATAGAGCAGCGCCATGAGATCCATATACATACTTTTGGTGTATTTCGAACGGCGAAATAACAGCGGCAGCGCTTTTAACGTGCCTTTGATAGCCTTGCCGTTATTGCCGACAATAAATGCGCCGATACCCGCGCCGCCGATGATGACAAATTCCGCAGGCTGATAGAGCGCGCCCAGATGACCTCCGGTCATCATATAGCCGCCAAATACTGTCCCGAGTACAACCAGGTAACCTATTAATATCAGCACGAGTCAGTCCTTCTGCTGTGGTGTGTGGCGAGGACTTTCAGGGAGGGGCGCGGCTCCTGCGTCGGGCAAAAAAAAGCAGCGGTAATCGCTTACCGCTGCTGGAGTGCTCGTACACACAGAGCCTGTTAAACGGCCTGTTCTACCTGTTCATCCAGCAGTTGTGGAATAATATCGGCAGTACTGGCGGAAAGTTTACGTCTTTTTACCGCTCGTGATGGCGGCTGGCACAAACTGCAGGCAAAGCTGCCGACGGGCTGGTGAGCATGGGTGATAAAGTTGCCGTCGCAGCAGTTACAGCGGCTAAGCTGGAGCATGCCGCTTTCGACAAATCTGACCAGCGTCCAGGCGCGGGTCAGCGCCAGCAGCGGACCTTCGGGCTGAGACGGGCATTGTTCCAGATAGAGGCGGTAGGCTTTAATCACGGCATCGACCCCGGTGCACTGGCCGCTGCGCAACAGGAATTGCCAGATGTTGCAGAACATCGAGGCGTGAATATTCTGCTCCCAGGTCATAAACCAGTCCGTGGAAAAAGGCAGCATGCCTTTTGGCGGTGGGCTGCCCCGCAGCTCTTTGTACAGCTTGATCAGGCGGCCGCGGCTCAGCTGCGTTTCGCTCTCAAGCATCTGCAGCCTGGCCCCCAACGTAATGAGTTCCATCGCCAGCTGGATGTCGCGCGCTTCCTGAACAATGCTTTTCTCGCTCATTTGTTATGCCCTTTTTTTCTTCGGTGCCTCGTCGCTGGCTGACACCTCATTTAATAAGCGGGTGGATAACAAAATACCCGTATGAATTTGCTGTAAATCATCCACACGCGAGTCCTGCGTTAAGCGATTAATAGTCTGGTTGTCATTAAAGCGGAACTGACAAATCAGCTGGTTGGTCTCTGCTAATTTAACCATCTGCGGCAGCGTTAATTCGCGCAGGGTAGTAGCCATATCCTCGGTGATACCCAGGCGGAACATGGCCGATGCTTTATCCTGACTAATAAGGCGTTGTGCGAGCAATAAATACGACAAATTAATGTCGTAGATATGTTTCAGTAACTCGGATGTATGCATTTTTCCCATCCCGAATAACCAACTATTATTTTATGCGGTCAGACCGCACCCCGTGATGTCGCCGGGTAGAACCCGGTAAAAGTGAAGCAAAAAGTAACGGCAAAAAATGCATTAGTTGATGTCGTGCATCGCCAGTCCTGGCTGTCGCTGAGGCAACATCCGCTTCGCTGACAGAACACTTAACGTCTTTCTTAATTTTCTTACAAAAAAACTAAGACTTTTCCTAATTCCGGCAAACTCTACTCGTAGCCCATAGCACATACAATGCAGCCAAACGCGATTTTAGAATTTATGTGACAGAGATCACATAAATTTATCATATACATTAACCAAAACCATCAGCACGGCTTTTCAATTGGCTGTTTTGCAATCAATTCAGGCGCTTCCCTTTCGTCCGAAAGGGAATAGCGTTACCGCCCTGTTACAACCTGATGACTTTTCTATGGTTTTCCCTGGCAGCGGTGATGTAAAACTGTCGCCCTGGTCACACATCATCGCCTGATAAAGTAATAATGTTCTAATTATCAGGATGTTAATTCTTATCAATGTGTCATTTTCACGCCAGTTGACCCTTGTCGATGGTTTAGTTTCATTAGGTTACTAATGATATTTGCTGATAAAAATAATTCGAAAGTTTGAGGGAAGAAGCCGGGATCTGTGCTACCCGAGAATGTTATTTATTCCTTTCATTAGAATAACTGAACTATTTTCATGAGCACGCTCACAGTTTCTGGGGGTATCAAGGTTGCTTCACTGTTAAAGATAAGGTATGAAAAATGTTAAATGCGCCTGATATGCGCCCCGGGAGGTTTAAGATGAGCTACACCCACGTGCTGGTCGCCGTCGCCGTAACGCCTGAAAGCCATCAGCTGGTTAAGAAGGCCGTCTCGATTGTTTCTCCCGTCAACGGGCGCATCACCCTGATAACGCTGGCCTCCGATCCTGAAATCTACAATCAGTTTGCCGCGCCGATGATGGAGAACATGCGCGAGTTAATGCTCGAAGAAACGCAGCTTTTCTTAAAAGAGCTGGAGGATAAGGCGGGCTATCCCATCGCCAGTACGGTTATCGCCACGGGGGAACTAAGCGAGCATATTCTGGCGCTGTGCGACAAGCACGACGTGGATTTAGTGATCTGCGGAAACCACAATCAGACCTTTTTAAGCAAAGTGATTTGTTCTGCAAAAGCGGTGGTTTCGTCGAGTAAAGTAGATGTGCTGCTGGTGCCGCTGCGGTAGTTTTCACCCTCACCCCAAACCTCTCCCTGAAAGGGAGAGGGGGAAAAGGAGTGTCACGCTAATTTAGGAAAGGTCGCCACTTTCTGCTGCATGCGGGAGGCATCATTGCCGGGCGTTACCTGCTTTAAATCCTCGATAAACCTCTCCTGCCAGTGATTGATATCATTCTTACAAATCACCTCCATCATCTCGCTGTGGCGTGAAATACGCTCCGCGAGCGGCATGGTTAGCGCGCGGTCGAGGGCGGCGGCCACGTCGTCCCTGTCATACGGGTTAACAATCAGCGCGGAGGTCAATTCATTAGCCGCACCGGCGAATTTCGACAGCACCAGCACGCCGGGGTTAGCCGGATCCTGGGCGGCAACGTACTCTTTTGCCACCAGGTTCATGCCGTCACGCAGCGGCGTCACCAGCCCAACCTCAGCGTAGCGGAAGACCTTCATCAGCAATTTGCGGTCAAAATGCTGGTTCAGATAATAGAGCGGCGTCCAGCCCAGCTGGCCGTATTTACCGTTGATGCGCCCGGCCTCGGTCTCCAGCTGATGGCGGATATCCTGATAGGCCTGCACGTCCCCGCGCGACGTCGGCGCGATCTGCGTGTAGCGGATTTTACCGTGGTGCTGCGGATAGTTTTCCAGCAGCGCCTCAAAGGCGAGGAAGCGTTCCGGTAATCCTTTGGAATAATCGAGACGCTCGACGGAAAAGATGTTTTTAATCTCTCCAAGCTCGGCCTTTAGCTGGGCAAGCTTCGGCGGCAGCGGTCCTTTAGCATTCTGCGCAATCTCCTCGGGTTCGATACCGATCGGGTAGACTTCGGTGCGGAACGACTTACCAAACGCCTGATGCTGATGCTTACCGTCGTGATCAAGGCGCGTCACGCTCGCCACGCAGTCGAGGAACGCCAGCCTGTCGTTTTCCGTCTGGAAGCCGAGCAGATCGTAGTCGCAGAGCGCTTCGATAAGCTCTTCGTGAGGCGGCAGCGCGTTGAACACTTCCGGCGTAGGGAACGGAATGTGCAGGAAGAAGCCAGTGCGGTTATTCAGCCCCTGTTTACGGCACTCGGCGGCAAACGGCAGCAGATGGTAATCGTGGATCCACAGAATGTCGTCCTTCTCGACCAGCGGCTTAAGCTTTTTCGCCAGCAGCTGATTTACCCGGTCGTAGCCCTCCCAGGCTTCGCGCTGGAAATCAACCAGATCCAGACGATAGTGGAACGCAGGCCACAGCACCGCGTTCGAGAACTGCAGATAGTACTGTTCGTAATCTTCTTCGCATAGGTTGAACGAGGCCCAGGTGATGTTGCCGCGCTTCACCTTTTTCAGCGGCGCGTCCGGGTCGCCGATCTCCCCGCTCCAGCCAAACCACAAACCTCCGGCGGCCTTCAGCGCGCCGAGAATACCGACGGCAAGACCGCCCGCCCCCGCCTTCTTGTCATCCGGTGGTGCAATGCGATTAGAGACTACCACTAAGCGACTCATAATCTTCTCCCCTTAAAGTTTCTGTCTTTTGTTGTTGTTCTATGTGATGTGTCAGTTTGCCCAGCCAGTGATACACCATCCTGACGTTAGCCAGACGATGCTGCGCCACCGTGTCGCCGGCGCCAACTTTGATGGTCAGGCCGCCCATGGCGTTGACCTGTTTAAATCCGGCTTCATCGGTGAGGTCGTCGCCGATGAAGACGGGCGTACGGCCTTTAAACGGTGATTCCTGCATAAAGGCGCGAATGGCGGCACCCTTGTTGATCCCCAGCGGCTTCAGCTCCACGACGCACTTGCCGGGCTGTAATGCCAGCTCCGGATAGCGGGCGGTCATGGTCTTCGCCAGCAGGAAGATCGCCTCTTCGGCCTCCGGCGCCTGACGGTAGTGCAGCGCAAAGGCCATACCCTTGGATTCAAGCTCGGTACCCGGCAGCTGCGCCAGGGTGGAAGAAAGCTCTTCCTGCAGCGCTTTTACCAGCGGCGCGGGAAGCGTAACAACATGGGTTTTATCATTGATATCGCGGCGCTCCGCCCCATGTACCCCTGCCAGGGGAAAATGGAATGGCGTGGCGAGCTTGTCCAGCTCCGCCATGGAACGCCCTGAAATCAACGCCAGTGCCCCATCGCTCATGACGGACATTTTTTGCAGCAGCGTGCGCACGGCGGCCGGAATATAGACCTGATCCGGGTGCGGTTTGATTTCTGCCAGAGTGCCATCGAGGTCAAAGAAAAAGGCAAGATTACCTGAAAGTAAGGGCGGTACGGATACGACTTCAGCCACCTGAGGCTCCTCCTTAAACGTGTCGTTAAACGAGCGAAACGATAACCAGTTATTATCATTAGCCATGTAAGTATAGACAGGGTGACGGGTGTCGCAATTTTATAAGATAAATCGCCAGGCCGCGCACGGCCTGACGTTGCGCTTAGGATTACTCCTAAGCGGAGGGGGAAGGATGGGTCAAACGGTGCGTTTTGCTTTCTGCTTGTAGCGGTCAAAGATAACCGCCGCCAATAGAATCAGACCGCGCACGACGTACTGGGAGAACGGGGAGATATTCAGCAGGTTCATGGCATTTTCCACCGTGCCGAGGATAAGCACCCCGGCGACCACGTAGGAGATTTTGCCGATCCCACCCTTGAGCGACACCCCGCCCAGCACGCAGGCGGAGATAACAATCAGCTCGTAGCCAATGGAGGTCATCGGCTGGCCGCTGGTCATGCGCGAGGCCAGAATAATCCCCGCAGCCGCCGATACCAGCCCGGACAGCACGAAGATAATAATCTTGGTGCGCACCACGGGAACCCCCGCCAGCCGCGCCGCCTCTTCGTTGCCGCCAATCGCCAGGGTATTGCGCCCGAACGTGGTTTTATTGAGCAGGAAGCCGAAAATTATCAGGCAGCCTACCGTCAGCCAGATTGGCGCGGGCAGGCCAAACCAGTTGGCGTAGCCGAGGGTAAAGAAACGCTCGTCTTCGATGCCCACCGCTTTACCGTCAGAGATGATATAGGCCAGGCCGCGCACGATTTGCATGGTGGCAAGCGTGGTGATCAGCGCGTTGATTTTCAGGCGTGCAATAACAAAGCCGTTCACCAGCCCGCTCAGCATGCCCAGCAGCAGCCCCGCCGCTACGCCGATCCACAGGCTTTCGGTCATGTTAATGACCACCGCGGTAGTGACGCCCGCACAGGCAATAACCGACGCGACGGACAGGTCGAAATCCCCGGAGGCCAGGCAGAACAGCATGCCGCAGGCCACCATGCCGGACATGGAAATCGCCAGCCCCAGCCCCTTCATATTGACGAACGAGGAGAAGTTGGGCACGAAGATCGCGCAGCCGATAAACAGCACGGCGAAGACCACCAGCATGCCGTAGTGATCCCAGATGCGGCCCAGGCTGAACGATGATTTCCGGGCGCTGCCGGGGGCCGCGCCGTCTGATTTAGTGAATGTAAACATTTTATTCCTCTTGCTCATGCTGCTCATGCTGCGCTTGCGCTGGTTTTCGGCATTGCCAGGCTGAGCGCCTGCTGCTCGCTCGCCTCGCCGTGCAACAGCTCGCCAGAAATCTCTCCCTCACGCATCACGATGACGCGATCCGCAAGGCCCAGCACTTCGGGTAAATCGCTCGACGCAAAAAGCACCGCCACGCCCTGCGCCGCCAGGGCATAAATCACGTTGTAAATTTCGTGCTTCGCCCCGACGTCAATACCCCGGGTCGGCTCGTCGAGCAGGATCACTTTCATCTCTTCGGACAGCCAGCGGCCAAGTATCGCCTTCTGCTGGTTGCCGCCGGACAGGTTCATGATCAGCTGCTCCGCCGACGGCGTTTTGATATTCAGCGAACGGATGTGCGCGGCGGCATTTTCGTTTTCCCACTGGTTGTTGATGAGGCAGCCCGCGCTGATGTGCCTGCGCCGGGCGCTGATGTTGATGTTGTCCTGTACCGAATGAACGGGGATGATGCCGTCCGCCTTGCGGTCTTCCGGGCACAGCATCATGCCCGCGCGAATGGCATCCGCAGGTTTACTGATGCTGATAGCTTTGCCATCGATCCACACCTGCCCGCCGGTAATGCGCGTGCCGCCGAACAGCCCTTTCATTAATTCGCTGCGCCCGGCGCCGACCAGGCCAAACAGCCCGACGATTTCGCCGCTGCGGACGCTCAGGGATACCGGCGTGCGGACGCCCGGCGCTTTTAGCTCCTCGATGCGCAGCCGCTCCGGGCCGTGCTCCCGGGGCTGCCAGCCGTAGATATCTCCCAGCTCGCGCCCGACCATCGCCTGCACCAGCGAATCGTGGTTCACCTGCTGCATATCGTCGAACGTGCGCACGTAGCGCCCGTCCTTAAAGACGGTGATCGCATCGCTGAGGGCAAAAATTTCCTCCATGCGGTGCGAGACGTAAATAATTACCCGCCCTTCCGCACGCAGCTCGCGGATCACGCGGAACAGGTTATCGATTTCACGCTTCGACAGCGAGCTGGTCGGCTCATCAAAGGCGATAACCTTGGCGTTGCGCGCCAGCGCCTTGGCAATTTCAACCATCTGCCACTGGCCGATTGAGAGATACTTAAGCGGCGTCTGCGGATCGATATCCAGACCCAGGTGCTGAAGCTGCAGCCCCGCCTCGTAGTTGAGCAGAGAGCGGTTCACAAACCCGGCCCGGTGCGGGATCTGCCCCAGATAGATGTTCTCGGCCACCGACATTTCAGGAACCAGATGCAGCTCCTGGTAAATAATCGCCACGCCCGCGTTCAGCGCCGCCGTGGTGTCGTTAAAGGCGACTTCTTCGCCCCGCAGAACAATGCTGCCCTGGGTGGGGGCATAGTTACCGCTGAGGATTTTCAGCAGCGTGGATTTCCCGGCGCCGTTCTCACCCATCAGCGCGTGAACCTGCCCGGCATAGCAGTCGAAGCTGATGTCCTGGAGAGCTTTCACGCCGGGGAAGGTTTTGCCGATACCGCGAAACGAGAGATACGGTGTCTGTTGTTGCATGACATACCCCAAAGTTAGTGTTGGCGTTGGAGAGGTTTGGGTAAGGTGGATAAGCGCAGGCGCCATCCACCACAGAAGATTACTTGCCGCCCAGCCCTTTCTTCGCCAGCTCTTCCTTAAAGTTATCGCGGGTGATCAGCACCACGTCTGTCACTTCGGTGAACTTCGGCGGCTCTGCGCCTTTGGTCACCCAGTTGTAGAGCATTTCGCTGCTCTTATAGCCGTGGACATCCGGGCTTGGTAACAGGGAGCCGTAGAAGCCGGTCGGCTGCGCTTTCGACAGCTCGCTCACCGCATCCACGCCGTTGATGCCCACGCCAATCACGTCCGGCGCTTTGAAGCCCTGACCTTCGGTGGCGCGCACGCCACCCAGCACGGTGTTGTCGTTCATGCCGACAATCAGCCAGTGTTTCACTTCAGGATGCTGAACCAGCATGGAGTTGGCGGCGTCGAACGCGCCGGGGATATCGTTAGATTTGGTCGGCACCTTGTAGATTTGCTTTTCCGGGAAGCCTGCGGCCTTCAGGGCATCCATAGAACCGCTGGTACGGCGGCGCGCGGTGTCCAGCTCATCGGCGGTAATCGCCATTACGGCTGACTCTTTCACGTCCCAGCCGCGCTTCTGCATCTCTTTGTAAAGCTCCTGGCCCTGGCGCTCGCCGATTTTCGTGGCGGCCATCATCACCAGCGGCACGGTTTCCATCGGCTTGCCTTTCGCCGTTACAAACTGATCGTCTACGGCGATAACCTTCATATCGTAGCTTTTCGCTTTCGCGACGATGGCGGAACCCAGTTTTGGATCCGGGGTACAGATGACAAAGCCCTTAGCGCCGCTCGCCGCCAGGCTATCGATGGCGTTTAACGTCTTCTCACCGTCCGGGACGGCAATTTTGATCACTTCAAAACCCAGGTCTTTGCCGGCCTTATCGGCAAATTTCCACTCCGTCTGGAACCAGGGCTCCTCCGGCTGCTTGACCAGAAAGCCCAGCTTCATGGTTTCGGCCCAGGCGGATTGTGACATAACCGCCGCCAGGCCAACGGCCGCCAACGTTTTAGTGAATATGTGCATGTGGACTCCAGCTTGATTTTATTATCTGTAGGGTAAGAACTATGTAAAACAAGGTTTTAGCGAAACCGTTTTTCAACCTGATGTTTGCGATAGTTTTAGCGGGAAATTAATCATCCATAGGAGAGCGAAATCACACGGCAGAATTACAGTGATCGCGTACATATATTCAGCAAATTAAGCCATAAAAATTGGGGTATATGTATGATGAATGTGTTACGGGTTAGCTGAATTGTCCATGAGGTCAGTTAAACGGGAAGGGGCTCCCTCTCTTAGTTATAACTTTGAGATGGTTTCTATGGGATAGCGGTGATGTTCCGTTCACCTTAAGTCAGACTTTCTATGCGACTGCCGAACCGGTGAACGTCCAGAGGGTGTTCGCCGTCACACCCTCTGGGCTCCCGACTCCCGGCAATAAATCGCCACCTGCGGCGGTAAACCTCCATTTTTGGCTCCCTGTCCGGGTCGGTTGCGATTCGTTCCCGACGATCACAACCTCCAGCCGTTCCCGACGGCTGGACCCGGCCATGAAGCCAAAAATGGAGGCGATTTAAGCCGGACCCAACACCCTCGCTTCAACTTTCTTTAATGACTTATCTTCGGTGTCGCTGTGGTGTTAAAGCAATGAATTATCTGATGTTCACCCCCCAAAACTCCTGTATTCCCCCTTTCTTCCCCGTTACCGGGTCGCAGGCGGGCATGGCGACCTTTGCCAGATGGTCTCGTACTTCGGCGGGTACCTCTTGCTGGTCGAGATACTTGTCCGGCGAGCAGCCTTCCGGGTAGGCTCCCACGCACATAAAATCTTCTGACGCTTCTATTTGCTTGTGCCCTACTCCCGCCGGGATCAGCACCGCGTCTCCCCGGCTGATATCCACGATGGGGCCGGATTCCCCGCCAAACTGAATTCTGGCGCTACCGGCGAACACACCCAGCACTTCATGGGTGTTGGAGTGGAAATGGGTGTAGGTAAAAACGGTATAGCGCCAGCGCGGCGGCCAGCCGTTGCTGGCGAACAGGCTTTCAAACGCCCCGGCCAGCTGCGCTTCGTGGGAGACATGGTGATAAAGCAGAAGCGGCAGCGCGCTGTTAGGCACGCCGCCGCTGGGCTGGTAAAGGGCCAGTGTTTCCAGTTCGGTCGCCATCGCTTTCTCCTCGGGTAAAAAAGTAAGTATAGAAACGACCGGGCTGAATGGCTTACTCCTTACCAGGGATAGTAGATGTGCTCTGCGTGATCCCGTGCCGCAGCCTCACTTCCTTCAAGGCGTGCCGCCACCGTCAGAGCAAAATCAAACACCTTGCCTAATCCCCTGCCGCTGATGAGATTACCGTCCTCTACCACGTCCGCATCGACGTATACGCCGTCCGTCACCTGCTGCCATAAGTCTCCGGAGCAGACGTAGCGGCGGCCCTTCAGCAGGCCGTTCCCGCCCAGCACGCGGGCGGCAGCGGAACAGATTGGGCAGATGAATTTGCCCAGCTCGTCGTGACGGCGCACAAACCCGATAACGCTGGCGTTTTTGGCCAGGTTCATGCTGCCGTCCGGTCCGCCGGGCAGAACAACCGCGTCGAACGTCGTGTCGAAGCTTTCTGCCAGGGTGGCGTCCGCCACCATCGGGATGTTGTGATAGCTGGTTACCGCACGGGTATCGACACAGGATATCGTCGTCACGCCGATGTTAAGACGGCGTAAAATATCAATGGTGACAATGGCTTCCCCTTCTTCGAAGCCGGGGGCCAGCAATACTGCAACGTTTTTCATACCGCTTTCCTTTGCTTAATAAATTACCAGTAGGGATACCAGATCTGACGCAGTCGGGCCAGCGCTTCCAGATAGAAATAGTCGCCCCAGCTGCAGCACTGATCCACGCCCTTGCCGCTCGCCATGTGGTAAACGGAGTGCTTCAGCAGGCCTTCGGTTGGCTCATCGTCACCGGCCAGGTAGTTATCGGTCAGCGACTGGACGATGCGCAGCGCCATCTCTTCATAGTGGGCGCGATGCTCGTCCAGCGTCGGCAGCGCTTTAACCAGCTCCAGCAGGCCGCAGGCGGCAATGGCGCAGGCAGAGCTGTCTCGTATTGCGTCCGTGCCGAGCAGGGCCAGGTCCCAGTGGCAGACATCATCTTCCGGCAGGCGGTTGATGAAGTAGTGCGCCAGGCTGCGTGAAAGCTCCACCATACTTTGGTCGCCGGTGTGCTGGTAGCTGAGCAGGAAGCCGTAGATGCCCCACGCCTGGCCGCGCGACCAGCAGGAGGTGTCGCTGTAGCCCTGGTGGGTATTGCCAAAGCGCGGCTCGCCGGTTTTCACGTCCATATAATAGGTGTGATAGGTCGATGAATCCTCGCGAACGATGTACTTCGCCGCCTGTTCAGCATGGGCCGTCGCCGCCTGCGCGTAGCGCTGGTCGCCGGTTTGTTCCGTCGCCCAGTAGAGCAGCGGCAGGTTCATGTTGCAGTCGATGATCATCCGCCCCTGCTGCTCCGGATCGTTCAAATCCCCCCACGCCTGAATGATTTTCGCCACCGGGTTAAAGCGCTCCATCAGCGTTTCGGCAGCCAGCAGCGCCGACTGGCGGGCGGCTTCATTGCCCGTTAAGCGCCATGCGCTGACGCAGGAGAGCGAATAAAGGAAGCCCAGATCGTGGGTGGCCGTATCAATGCGTTTTTCGATGCGGTTGGCAAACGAAGGCAGATAGCGTTCGGCAGCGTCACGGTATTTTTGATTGCCGGTCATCTCCCACGCCAGCCACAGCTGTCCCGGCCAGAAGCTCGTCGTCCACTCCACGTTTTCAGAGCGCGGCCAGACGCCGTTTTCGCACGCTTCGCCCGGGAACTTGTCCCCAAAAGCGACAATGTTCTTATCCAGCTTGCGCGTCACGCGGGTCAGCGCATCATCCAGCTTCTGGCGAAGGCGAAGCCTGTCCACCTGGTGCAATTCCACGGGGCGCAGGGCTTCGGTGATCACTGTCTTGGTCATAACAACTCCTGAATTAATGTCTGGACGTTTCAACGGGGGCGGCGTCTAGGGCCGGAGAAAAAGTTCGCGATTCGTCCCGCGTTGACTGGCAGCGCGAGAGCGTAAAGGCGGAAATTAAGGTAAACAGCAGCGCGCAGCAGCCCATGATCAGGTAGGTGTGCTCGAAGCCGATTTTGTCGTAGAGGTAGCCCGCGGGCGGCGCGACCACAATCGATCCCACGTAGATCATCGCCTGGTAGCCCAGCAGGTACATGGTGGCGTTAACCCGCTTGTCGAAGTGCTCGGCGATGTACTTAAAGACAGAGATCAGCAGCAGCGCAATCTCCACGCCGTAGAAGGGTTTAATGATCGAGATAATGATCGGGTCATTGGTCAGGCCCGAAGCAATCAGCCTTGCGCCCACCACGCAGCCGCAGAACAGCAGGCCGCGCTTGGCGCCAAAATGGTTAACCAGCAGCGGGATGAACATCATCATCACGAACTCCATGCCCGACTGCACCGTGCTCAGGTAGCCGTACCAGGCGTTGCCCTGCTCTTTGGTGGAGAAGAACGAGACGAAGTAGCGCGGGAACTGCTGCTCGGCGATAAACATCATCCACGCCACGCCCGCCACATAGAGGCTGAACATCCAGAACTTGCGGTTTCTCAGCAGCATCAGCACGTCGGCAAAAACGATTTTATTGGCGGAGAGCACGCTGTTGTTGCGCAGCTGTTCATCACCGATTTTCAGGCTAATGAGCACCAGCAGCATCAGCACTGACGTGGTGCTGCTGACCAGGAAGTTCGCCAGCGGCGTGAAGTTAAACAGCAGCCCGGAGACGGAGGCGGCGACGGCCCAGCCGAGCGATCCCCACATGCGGATGCGGCCAAACTCCAGCCCGTACAGGCGGCTGAAGCGGTCGGCGTAAGATTCGGATGCCGCCACGCCCGCATACCAGCCCAGGCTCAAATAGAGCGCGCCGATGACAATGCCAATCGTGGTATGGCTAAGCAGCAGCGGCTGATAGACGGTAACGAAGAACGGCGCCATTAACGCCGATACGGCGCAGACAAAATAGAGCAGCCATTTGCTCATGCCTATCTTGTCCATGATGTAGCCGTAAACCGGCTTGAGGATCACCGCAAAGACGCCGTTTATGGCAAATACGCTGCCGATGGTAACGCTGTCTAACCCTACTTTCTGGCTGAGCCACAGGGCGTAAAGCCCAAAGCTTGACGACCAGGTGAAGAAGTAGAGAAAGATAAAGGTGCTCATTTTGATCTGCGCGGTGCGCACGGTGGATGAAGCGGTCATAGGGTGTTCTCCGGGGCCAGCGTGAGAGTTCTTTCTTCCTGTGCCGTCACGAAGCGTACAGCGTCATCGCGGATGAGGGCCTGTGGGCAAGATTGCGCGTTGAAGTCGTCGGGGTTGCCTGCCCAGACGGCGCTTATCAGCAGGTGTTTGCCTGGGGGTAATTCGCCGTGAAGTACCGGAACAGCGGCGCGCTCGGCAAACAAAAGATTGCTGTTCGGCGGGGTTAAAACCTGCTCGCCGCTACGCATCTGCGGACTTAAGCAGAAGATGGCGGATGCGTCCGTTGTGGTTGTGAGCTGGCAGCTGCCCTGCCCGCCCTGCGATTCGGGCAGCGGCCGGTTCGGGATGCTGAATCCGCCTTCTGCCGTATCCAGCCCGCGGGCGGTATCAACGTGGTGAACGCGTATCTGCCAGTCGCCCAGCGGCATTAGCCAGGTATCGATGGTCACGTCGCACCACGGCTGCCAGCGGCAGTAAATCATGCCGTCCGCCGTGGTGACATTCGTGCAGTCGCGGCGTCCTCGCCAGTAGCCGTCCTTCTCGGACAGCAGAAGCATGGAGTCCGCTGCCGCGTGGCTCAGCCCGAAGCGCCCGCGCTCTACGGTGAAACCGTAGCGGGTGGAATAGGCAAACTTGCAGTATTTGGCTTCGGTATTCACGAAGTTATTCAGCTCGAGCTGGCCGGAAGTGAGCATCCACAGGTGATCGCGCTGATGAACAAGGATCTGATCGGCATGGGGAATACTGTGCTGCTTTGCCCGTTCGGGCAGAGGTAGCTCCTCCGCCTGCCAGAAGGCGTCGTTTCCGGCCAGCGCCAGCACCAGCATGGTTTTCATTCCCCAATAAGGGGAGCCGGGGGCGTTGTAATCCTCCGCCATAATCAGGTTCGGATAGCTGTAGCCGACGCTGAGCACGCCGTCGCGGTCGAACAGCGGCTGGCTGAGCCACCAGCGCAGATGGCGCAGCACGATGCCTTTCACCACGCCGGGGGAATACACCTCCAGCCCGGCAAACGCGACGGCGCTCCAGAACGCCCCCTGGGCGAAGCGGTAGGTCAGGCTGCGGCCAAACGGCACGGCGGCCCCGTCCTCGGCGAAGAAGTGGATGAAATCAGCGGCAAACAGCGTGGCGCGCTGGCGCAGTTCGGCGCAGCGGTCCGGATCTACGTCGGCCATCAGCTTCGAGTAAATCAGGCCGTAAAAATGGAAGCCCATGGAAATGTAGTAATCCCGCGGCCTGCCCGGCCCGTCGGAATACCAGCCGTCCCCCAGGTAGTACGCCTCCACGGCGGCGAAATGCTTTTCCAGCGCCTGGAAATTGGTTTCCATGCCGGCATGATGAAAGCCGACCTGCACCAGAATCGGGAAAAAGTGCCAGTTATTGTCCGGGATCGCCTGCTCTTCGCACTGTTTAAGCCAGCGCCAGAGGTTCTCTTTTTCAGGCTCGCTGAAGTGGGCCAGCACGGTGTTCCCGGCCAGCGCCAGCAGCAGACCGTAGGCGGCCATTTCCACAATGCGCTGATCGTACGGCGCCACTTCGCCCCAGTAGTCCTCATGCTGCGGGCTGGTGCCGTTTTTTATCGCCTGAATATAGAAGGAGAACTGTTGCGGCTCGCTGCCGCCCGCCAACAGCGGCGTCACGCCCCACAGCAGGCGCGAAAAGGTTTCCATATTCGCTATGTGCTGCCCGTAGTGGGCGGTGAAATTCGCCAGGTCCACGCGGCTGGCATCATTTTTAAAAAACGGCGTGACCGCGCCGAGCAGCTCGTTGACCAGCAGCTGAACATCGTTTCGACTTTTCAGCGGGTTAAGCAGGGTAATATTTTCAGGTTGCACGAGGTCCTCCCGTCATTAAACGAGAATTAGATAAGTTATTGTTATTTGGCTTTTCTAAGGATGTTTATGCGACGTCGGGGCAAGAGTAGCTGCTTTTTTGTCGCCCGCTGAGTGAGCAGGCTCACAAATTTAAACCGCCATTTCATTTTTAGTGGATATTTGCCCCTTTCGGGGCAATAAATTGCAAATGATGGCGTAAAAATTTAAATCTGTTGTCCTGGGGGATCGATGAACGAAGCGCAGCGTCTTGAGCGGATCAAGCTCGACAGCCGGGCGATTTCTTTTAACCGCATGTGGTCGACGAGCGCGGCCTATTACCACTGGCATCAGTGCGTGGAGCTGCTGTATATCTCCAGCGGCTACGGCATTGTGGTGGTCGATAACCAGCACTACACCGCGCGGCCGGGGCGCCTGTTTATCTTCCCGCCCTTCCGTCTGCACAAGGTCCAGGTGGATGACAGCGATAAAAACCATTACCACCGCACCACCATGCACATTGAACAGTCCGTAGTAGAAAGCGCGCTGGGCGAGTTTCCGCGTCACAAGGCGCAGTTTGCCGCGCTGGCCGCCAGCAACGTTCCCGCCCAGGTGTACGACCTGAGCGAACACGCGGCGTTCATGGAGCGCATACTCGGGCAGTTTCACGATTTAGGCCACGACGGCCAGACGCCAGCCTGCGAAGTGGCCTTTATGGTCATGCAAATCATGGAGTTCCTGCCCGCGCAGCCCCAGACGCTTGTCCCCGCCCCGCAGACCGTAGCCTCGCGCATCATGAGCTGGGTGGAGGCGAACTACGCCAGCAAATTCTCCCTCGACGACCTTGCCTCGGCGATGGGCCTGTCCCGTAGCTATACCTCCAGGGTTTTTCGCCAGCAGACCGGCGGCAGCATCCATGAGTACCTGCTGACGCGCAGAATCAAACGCAGCTGCGACCTGCTGCGCAATACCATGCTGAGCGTAGACGAGATCGCGGCGTCTGTTGGCTTCAGCGAGGTGACCTATTTTATTACCTGCTTCCGCAAGCTGCTGCGCCAGACGCCGCTGCAGTATCGCAAGGCAAGCCGCACGCGCAGCCCTGCCTGAATTGTTACAGTGATGTTATCAAGCGGCTGTTTTTATTGCGTTTTAACAAATCAGACGCGGATCTCAAAGATAATCCTTACATTTTGTAATGCTTAGCGGCAGGGCAATTTTTTAAAGGATTATCATGATTACCATCGAGTTTATCGTCATCATTTTATGTCTGCTGGTCGGCACCCGCTTTGGCGGCATGGGGCTGGGGCTAATCAGCGGCATCGGCCTGTTTATCCTGACCTTTATCTTCGGGCTGGAACCGGGCAAGCCGCCGGTCGACGTCATGCTGACCATCCTTGCGGTTATCGGCTGCGCCGCCACGCTGCAAACGGCGGGCGGGCTCAACGTCATGATGCAGTTTGCCGAACGCCTGCTGCGCAGGCACCCTCAGCACATCACCCTGCTCGCCCCCTTCACCACCTGGACGCTGACCTTCCTGTGCGGGACCGGGCACGTGGTTTACACCATGTTTCCGATAATCGGCGATATCGCACTGAAAAAAGGTATTCGCCCGGAACGGCCGATGGCGGTGGCGTCCATTGCCTCGCAGATGGCGATCACCGCCTCGCCGGTATCGGTGGCCGTTGTATCGCTGGTCTCCATTCTTGCTGCGGGACACGGGATCGGGCGGGTCTGGGGCATCCTGGAAATTCTTTCCGTGTCGGTTCCGGCCTCGCTATTTGGCGTGCTGATAGCGGCGCTCTGGAGCCTGCGACGCGGTAAAGACCTGGCGGACGACGAAGAGTTTCAGGCCAAAATTGCCGACCCGAAACAGCGGGAGTTTATCTACGGCAGCAGTGAAACGCTGATGAACCAGACCTTCCCGAAGCAGGCGTACTGGTCAACATGGATCTTCTTTGCGGGGATTCTGGTGGTGGTTCTGCTCGGTGCCGTGCCTCAGCTGCGCCCGGCCTTCGAGGTAAAAGGCGCGCTGAAGCCGCTCTCCATGAACCTGGTGATTCAGATGATGATGCTGATTGCCGGGGCGGTGATGCTGATAACGTGTAAGGTCAACGCCACAACCATCTCCAGCGGCGCGGTGTTCAAAGCGGGGATGGTGGCGATTTTCTCGGTGTTCGGCGTGGCGTGGATGAGCGATACCTTTTTCCAGGCGCATCTTGATGAGCTGAAAATGGCGCTGGAAGGCGTGGTGAAAAGCCACCCGTGGACCTACGCGATAGTGCTGTTCCTGGTCTCGAAGCTGGTGAACAGCCAGGCCGCCGCGCTGACGGCGGTAGCGCCAATGGGGCTGATGCTGGGGGTAGAGCCAAAAATGCTGATCGCCTTCTTCCCGGCCTCCTACGGCTATTTCGTGCTGCCGACCTACCCAAGCGATCTCGCCTGCATCGGCTTTGACCGCTCGGGCACCACGCGAATCGGCAAGTTCATCATCAACCACAGCTTTATCCTGCCGGGTTTAATCGGCGTGAGCTGCGCCTGCGTGGCAAGCTACCTGCTGGTGATGACGTTCTTTTAATAGCCCCTTCTCCTGGGGGAGAAGGTTGGGATGAGGGCGTCCAAAGTTGCTGGCAAATCAGTGCTCAGCCGTTGTTTGCACTCCCTCACCCTACGCCTCTGAATGCAGAGGGTGTTGCTAGTGCGCTTCGTTCTGCGGCGTAAACTTAAGCTCAATCAGCGAAATCGCTTTCTGAATAGCACGGCGGGTCACCGGGTCTGCCGCTGCGGGCTGGCTGGCAAAATCAATCGACTTCAGCTGCGCGGCCATTTTGTCGCGTACTTCCACCGGCGCTATCACATCAATCACGTCGAGGATCTGTTTAATAACCAGCTGGCAGGCCACCACGTCGGAAACCAGTTCCTGGTCGGCAGAGAGTTGTTCAGACATTTTTAATCTCCTGTTTCAGTATGCGCGCCATAGTACCCGCGGCAGCAATCGCGAGGCAAGATTCCATTCCGGAGAGCATCGTTTAAATCTTCAGTATGTTTTTCAAAGTGGCTGCTGAAGAAAAGCTGCGAATTTCAGGCACAAAAAAACCTGCCGCGGCAGGTTTTTTTATCTCGGGACCAGCTTAGAACATGGCGCCCGGCGGTACATCTTTGAAGGTCTTGCAGTAGTTTTCGAACATGCTTTTCAGGATTTTGCGCAGTTTCATGGGTGTGCTCCGGTTTTTAATTATGCAGGTGTTGCTCGTTATGCGTCCATAATATGACTTCCATCACACAAATCAACCATTATGTGAGCTGAATCACATAATTTCAGTGGGGATTTTACAGCTCGTTCACATAAAACAGCTTGCAGATCCAACACTTAACGGGTTATTTGTAGCTTTAAATTTTTAAAACATTATTTTGATTTCGGATGGCAACCATGTCTGACTCCCCTTCCCCGCAGCAAAAACGCGGCCTCTCCCCTACCGCACTGCTGGTTGCCGGCGCCTTTTTCATGGAGTTTCTGGACGGGACCGTGATTGCCACCGCGCTGCCGGAAATGGCCAGAACTTTTGCCGTGGACGCGGTGGATCTGAATATCGGCATGAGCGCCTACCTGCTGACGCTGGCGGTACTGATCCCGGCCAGCGGCTGGATTGCCGACCGCTTCGGTGCCAGAAAGGTCTTTACCCTCGCGCTGGGCATTTTTACCCTCGCCTCCGTGCTTTGCGGGCTGGCAAACAGCCTTGAGCAGTTTGTTGCCATGCGCGTTTTACAGGGCGTGGGCGGCGCGCTGATGGTGCCGGTCGGCCGCCTCGCCGTTTTGAGAAGCACGCCAAAGCACCAGCTGATTACCGCGATTGCCACCCTGACCTGGCCTGCCCTTGTTGCGCCGATTATTGGCCCGCCGCTGGGCGGGTTTATTACCAGCTACGCGTCATGGCGCTGGATTTTCTATATTAATCTTCCGCTGGGCCTGGCCGCGATGGTGCTGGCCTGGCGAATAATTCCGGATATTCACGACGACGAGCGGCGCCCCTTCGACGGCATCGGCTTTGTCAGCACCGCGCTTGCCATGGTGTGCCTGGTCTACGGGCTGGAGATGCTGGGCGGCGAGCATGTTGACCTGCTGGCTACCGGCGGTCTGCTGGCGCTGGGCGCGGCGTCGCTCTGGTTTTCCCTCCGCCATTTCAGGCATGCCGCCCACCCGATGGTCAGGCTGGATGCGCTAAAAGTGCAGACCTTCGGGGTGACGATGTACGGCGGGTCGCTGTTCCGCACCTCCATCAGCGCCGTGCCGTTTTTGCTGCCGCTGCTGTTTCAGGTGGGATTTGGTATGGACGCCTTTCATTCCGGGCTGCTGGTGCTGGCGGTCTTTGCGGGAAATCTGACGATGAAACCGGGCACGACCTGGCTTATCCGCAGGCTGGGTTTTAAAAAGCTGCTGCTCGTTAACGGCCTGCTGAACGTTGCCGCCCTGCTCGCCTGCGCATTCCTGACGCCGCATACCGCAACGTGGGTGACCATTATCATTCTCTTCCTTGGCGGGATGTTCCGTTCGATGCAGTTTACCGGCATCAGCACGCTGGCCTTTGCGGATATTCCTGCAAACCAGATGAGCTACGCCAATACGCTGTTCAGCACGGCGACGCAGCTGTCGGTCGGCCTCGGCATTACGCTAGGGGCGATTGGCATCCGGCTCGGGGAAAAAATCAGCGGCTGGCTGGATCTGAGCGCCGTGCCGGGAATGAGCATTAAAATTTCGTTTGTGATGATTACGCTGATTTGTCTGCTGGGGCTGGTTGATTTGCTGCGGCTGCCGCGAGCGGCGGGAAGTACGGTGTCGAATAAAGCGTAAAAAAATGGCCAGCATGCGCTGGCCGTCTCTTCCATCAGGCAAGGATTTCGCGCACGAAGGCTTCAATCTCTTTGTTCTGACAGTTTTCGAAGAAGCATTTCTGGAAACGCTCGCCGGTAACGGCGGTTTTCACCAGCTCAGGATCGATGGCGCGCAGCGTATCGAGGTAGTTCTCTTTCACCACGGCCGCTTTAACCTGGTTAAGGATGCCCGCGTTGCGAACCTGCGGCTCTTTACGGTCCGCCGGATAGCCTTCGCCTTTACGGCCGGTGAAAGCTTTCTCAAACATATAGCGCACGTTCAGCTCTGCGCCCCAGCCAAAGCCTTTCGCGAAGGCCAGGGACAGCGCGTTACCGTTGTTGATTTGAGAGAACAGGAAAGCATCCGCCGGATCCAGGCAGTAGCCGCAGACCACGCCCGGGTGAATATTCAGAGACATCATCGCCCCCTGGCCCGTGCCGCAGCCGGTCACCACAAAATCCACCGCTTTTGAATTCAGCAGGATGCTGGCCATGATGCCCAGATGGATATAGGTCAGGTGGTGATCCTGCTCGTCGCTCATCCCCACGTTGTAAACCGGGTACTCTTTTTCAGACGCCACGGCCTGCAATTCGTTAAGGATGGTGGCGTTTTTGCCCGCCTGACTGTTTTCCATCATCAGTGCAATTTTCATCTGTTCGTCTCCTGGTTGGGCACGGGCTTTCCCGTGAACTGTAACGACTGGATAGCAAAGTATGGCCTAACCATACTATCTCGCAAACGGACTTTCAAATTTAATGAAAAATAGTTTCATAAATTTATCCGAGCTCACATTTCTCGTTCTCCCCCTTGCAGGCACGAAATCTACCCGAGGTCAAAATGGCCTTTATTAGCGAAGCAATTTGGCTTAAGAGCAGTTATTTTCGTGATTTAAAGCGAAATTTTTTCGCTTTCTGCTGCGGTTGATTTACAGAATTTCCGGCGTGCTAGACTGGCAGAAAGTGCCAGCCGAGACTTCAATTATGTACCGTTCAATTGCTTTACTGACCGCTCTGTTAATGAGCGGCTGCACCATCAATAAAACGCCTGAGCCGGTAAAAGGCAGCGAAGTGGCAGGCGTTGTGCGCCTGGGCTTCGATAAATCACCGCTGCAAAATGCCCGGGTGGATACCTTCATCGCCCAGTCGGCTGCCAGCCACCAGTGCCAGCAATGGGGCTATATCTCCGCCCTGCCCTACGGCGAGCCGATCACAACCTGTAGCGTTACCGGCGGTTCGCTGTGCCTGAGCCAGCAGGTTACGCTGGAATATCAGTGTCAGGGAGTCGGCATGGAAAAATACGTGCGGGATAATTTAATTGTGCAGTAATTTATTTGCCGCTAAATTACCGGCGGCAAATATTCAGATAAATAATAGAAGAAAGATGAATAACATTAACAACCATTCTCATTACGCTAAATTAATTAACAATCTATTTGCAATATGGACATTATAAAAATAAAGTATCGCCACTATCGGCCCTCAAAATAAAATGGAGCACGCCATGCTGAAAGCAGAAATGGTTGAGAAATTAAACGAGCAGATGAACCTTGAACTCTATTCCTCCCTGCTGTATCAGCAGATGAGCGCATGGTGCAGCTACCACAGTTTTGAAGGGGCCGCCGCCTTCCTGCGCCGCCACGCTCAGGAAGAGATGGAGCACATGCAGCGCCTGTTTGCCTATTTAACCGATACCGGAAATATGCCGCGCATTAACGCCGTACCTGCGCCAGTTAATGAATATGCTTC
This sequence comes from Dryocola clanedunensis, assembly GCF_038405435.1. GTDB lineage: Bacteria > Pseudomonadota > Gammaproteobacteria > Enterobacterales > Enterobacteriaceae > Dryocola > Dryocola clanedunensis_A. The sequence goes on from NZ_JBBYHZ010000004.1 coordinate 152,259, forward strand.
TCTGGACGCGCTGTTTAACGCCACCTATGAGCACGAGCAGTTAATTACCCGCCAGATTAACGAGCTGGCCCACGCCGCCATGACGTCGCAGGATTATCCAACCTTTAATTTCCTGCAGTGGTATGTTTCTGAGCAGCATGAAGAAGAGAAACTGTTTAAATCCGTGCTGGACAAACTGAGCCTGGTTGGCAAAAGCGGCGAAGGATTGTATTTCGTGGATAAAGAGCTCGCTACGCTGGACACGCAGGCCTGATATTTATAGAGGCATGACAAAAAGGCCGGGGAGAATCCCGGCCTTTTTCGTTTGTCATCAGTGCAGGTTAGCGTTCTGCTTGCTTTGCCAGTAGGCCAGGATGCTGAGCGCCGCTGGTTTGATCTTCTCAATGCTGTCTAAGAAGTCTTCATGGTTCATGGTGTCCAGGTCGTCAAACCGCTCTTCCAGACCGTGCAGGGCAATCGGCTCCATCATCGTGACCAGCTCGGCCGGCAGCGGATCGACTTCCCACAGCAGCACGCCGCGCATGTAGCCAAAGCACCACTCTTCAACGATGGTAAACTCCTGGTCTTCAACAAGGCTTATGCCAAACAGCGGTTCATACTGCTCGGGGTAGCTGCTAAGGCGCTCTGCAATGTCGTTGACGTGCCTGAAGGTCAGCTCGACAAATGTTTTCAGCTCGTCCTTAGATTCCCACAGCGGCTGATCGCCCTCTCCGCCCCAGAATGCCTCAAACGTGGCTTCCGGTCCCACGTCCTTCGGCCCGGAGAGGATGGCGGTGAGCATGCCGTCCATTTCAGCCATGTCCATGATGGAGCGCTCGGTGGCGTGCTTCATCAGCACGGCATCAAGCCATTCGATTTCTTCTTCGGTTAACGGTCCCTGGTTCATTATGCGAACTCCAGTTGGGGTAAATTTTGCCGACGCAAGCCGGTAGATGATAGGCGAATAATAGAGAAGACGGGAGAAAAGGGAAATCGCAGGCAATAAAAAACCTCCCGTAGGAGGTTTACACGACACTGCTTATCATTGATTTTATTCTTTTTATTCCCGTGGTGCCCGGGGTGGGACTTGAACCCACAAGGCCATAAGCCGAGGGATTTTAAATCCCTTGTGTATACCGATTTCACCACCCGGGCGCTGGGAAAAGTGGAGGCGCGTTCCGGAGTCGAACCGGACTAGACGGATTTGCAATCCGCTACATAACCGCTTTGCTAACGCGCCTTAATCTTTTACCTTTGCAGGCTGTAACAGCTGAACGCTATTACATAAATCTGGAGCGGGAAACGAGACTCGAACTCGCGACCCCGACCTTGGCAAGGTCGTGCTCTACCAACTGAGCTATTCCCGCAAATTTTGAATCAGTGACTGTGTTGCTAATCACTTGATTTTATTATCTTCCGACAAGCTGTGCCGCCGTTCGATGCGTTGCATTCTACTTAGATGGCGCAGTGAGTCAATGAAATTTTCCTTCCTGGCGTTTCGTTTGCTGAATTTTACGCCGCTTAGATCACGGTTCGAGCAAATCACCGCGCGCGGCGGCTAAATACTGGAACATTGACCAGAAAGTCAGCACCGCGGCAATGAAGAACAAACCGATGCCGAGGTATTCAATCCACATGTTTGGATGCCACAGCATGCCGATCAGCGCCAGCATCTGCGCCATGGTTTTGGTTTTGCCAATCCATGAGACGGCCACGCTGCTGCGCTTGCCGATTTCTGCCATCCACTCGCGCAGGGCAGAGATGATAATTTCACGGGCGATCATGGTCGCCGCAGGCAGGGTCACCCACCAGGCATGATAATGCTCCACGACCAGCACCAGCGCGACAACCACCATCACTTTATCCGCAACGGGATCGAGGAAGGCGCCAAAGCGGGTGCTCTGGTTCCAGCGGCGCGCAAGAAAACCATCAAACCAGTCCGTGATGGCTGCCAGCCAGAAGATGAAAGCGCAAAGGAACGGCGCCCAGGTGAACGGCAGATAAAAAGCCAGCACAAAGAATGGGATAAGGATGACACGGAACAGAGTAAGCAACGTTGGGATATTAAATTGCATAGTGCCGGATAACTGTCTGTCGTAAGTGGGAAATTGTCCCTATGTTGCTACAGAGACCTCAATGTTTCAACGAGTAGTAGATCTTTTCTGCCAGGGCCTGCGAGATACCGGGCACTTTTGAGATTTCTTCAACGGTCGCGTTCATTAACGGTTGCAATCCGCCCATATATTTCAACAGCATTTGGCGACGTTTTGGCCCAATGCCTTCAATTGTTTCCAGCGTGCTGGTGTTTTTAACTTTTGCCCGCTTTTTGCGGTGCCCGCTGATGGCGTGATCGTGGGACTCATCGCGAATATGCTGAATAACGTGCAGCGCGGGCGAATCCGGCGGTAATGAGAAGCCCTCGCCCTCTGGCTCGAAGAACAGCGTCTCCAGACCCGCTTTACGATCGGTGCCTTTGGCAACGCCCAGCAGCAGCGGGTGATGCTTATCCCACGCCACGTCCAGCTCCGCGAACACGGTTTTAGCCTGGCCTAACTGCCCTTTCCCGCCGTCGATAAGAATAACGTCCGGGATTTTGCTCTCTTCTATATCTTTGCCGTAGCGACGGCGCAGCACCTGGTTCATCGCCGCATAGTCATCGCCCGGCGTGATGCCCGCAATATTATAGCGGCGGTATTCGGCGCGCAGCGGACCGTTAGCATCAAACACCACGCAGGAGGCAACGGTCTGCTCCCCCATCGTATGGCTGATATCGAAACACTCCATGCGCTTAATGTCCGGCAGCTCAAGAACCTGAGCGAGGGCGTTAAGCCGCTGATGGATGGTGGACTGCTGGGAAAGTTTGGTCACCAGCGCGGTGGCGGCGTTGGTGCGGGCCAGTTTCAGATAGCGGGCACGGTCACCGCGCGGTTTGGTCTGCACGTTGATGCGACGCCCGGCGACTTCGGAAAGCGAGTCGGCCAGCAGGGTTTTGTCCGGCAGCGTAAAGTCTAGCAGGATTTCGCCCGGCAAGGTCCGCATCTGGCTGCCCTGCAAATAGAACTGACCGACAAAGGTTTCCACCACTTCGGCAAGCTCCGTGCCGCCCGGCACCTTCGGGAAATAGCTTCTGCTGCCCAGCACTTTGCCCTGGCGGATAAACAGCACATGAACGCAGGCCATGCCGGAGTCAAAGGCGACGCCGATGACGTCCAGATCGTCTCCGGTATTAGAGACAAACTGCTTCTCGGTGATGCGCCTTACCGCCTGAATCTGGTCGCGTATGCGCGCAGCCGCTTCAAATTCGAGGTTTTTGCTCGCCTGCTCCATTTGCCCGATGAGCTGGGTCAGCACCTGGTCATCTTTCCCCGCAAGGAAAAGACGGACGTACTCAACCTGCTGCGCGTACTCCTCTTCAGAGACCAGCCCCGCCACGCAGGGGCCAAGGCAGCGGCCAATCTGGTACTGCAGGCAGGGACGCGTACGGTTGCGATAAACGCCGTTCTCGCACTGGCGAACCGGAAACACCTTTTGCAGCAGCGCCAGGGTTTCTCTTACCGCGTAGCCGTTCGGGAAGGGGCCGAAATACTCACCCTTCGCGTGTTTGGCGCCACGGTGCATTGCCAGCCGGGGATGGGTGTCCGCGCTGAGAAAGATAAAGGGATAGGATTTGTCATCGCGCAGCAGCACGTTGTAGCGCGGCTGGTAGAGCTTGATGTAGTTATGTTCAAGCAGCAGCGCTTCGGTTTCGGTATGGGTGACGGTGACGTCAATATGATGGATGAGCGCCACCAGCGCTTCGGTTTTGCGGCTCGACAGATTGCTTCTGAAGTAGCTCGCCAGGCGCTTTTTAAGATCTTTGGCTTTACCGACGTAGATAACCGTGCTGCTGGCGTCGTACATACGATAGACGCCAGGTTTGCTGGTTACCGTTTTAAGGAAGGCTGCAGGCTCGAAAATTTCACTCACTACTGGTTAACGTCTCCGCGTTGAACAACCCATGGCGAATGGCCAGGTGAGTCAGCTCAACGTCGCCACTGATATTCAGTTTACTAAACATTCGGTAACGGTAGCTGTTCACCGTTTTCGGGCTCAGATTAAGCTGCTCAGAGATCTCATTGACCTTCTGACCTTTGGTGATCATTAGCATAATCTGTAATTCGCGCTCGGACAAACTGGCGAAGGGGGTTTCGCTTTTTTCCGGCTCAATCTGACTCAGGGCCATCTGCTGGGCGATATCCGAAGCAATATAGCGCTGGCCCGCATTCACCGAACGAATAGCATTCACCACATCCTGGGGCGCGGCGCCTTTGCTCAGGTAGCCGGAAGCCCCGGCCTGCATAACTTTGGCCGGCAGTGGGTTTTCCGTATGGATGGTGAGCATAATAATTTTGATGTCTGAAGAATAACGGGCAATTTTGCGCGTGGCTTCAAGTCCGCCGATGCCGGGCATATTCATGTCCATCAAAACCACATCAACCGGATGGGTGCGACACCATTTCACGGCGTCCTCACCGCAATTTGCTTCACCTGATATCTTAATCCCTTTGATATCTTCAAGAATGCGTCGTATCCCTGCGCGCACCAGTTCGTGGTCATCAACAAGAAGAACGTTGATCAAAGGAAACTCTCCAGAAAAGGGATAACGCTGATAAATGCTCAGGCGGGCATATTAACAGGTTTTGAGAGTAACTTTAAAATGTAAAAATAGAGAAAGCAGGATCGCCCGCAGTTTTCGGAACTTTAATTTTACATGCGCCGTACAGCTCACGCCCCGCATGTTAATTCTATGCAAAAACATCTATTTTCAATGAATGTTTAAAAAAGGCTATTAACTATCGTTCTCTGAAGCACTTCAATGGATTACGCTGGCTGCAATTTAACTTTTACCAAACAAATCTTAAACATTTTTGTTTTAATTAACAGTTTGTGACCTAATAAGTATGGACACGCGGTAAAGTGGCAGAAATTCTAAACATGGCTATAAACTAAACGCGGGCTTTAGCACTAATAATTGCGCGAATCTCTGTGCTATACTCCGCCGCCTTACGAAAGCCGTTGCGCTGAATGACGGTGTACTAACTGAGACTTGAGGAAAGTAAATGAGCACTCCTGATTTTTCCACCGCTGATAACCATAGCGAACTGGCTATCGAAGTCACCTGCCTGAAAGTGATGTTAACCCAGATGTTGAAAGCAATGGGCCAGGCCGATGCAGGCAAAGTCATTATCAAAATGGAAAAGCAAATCGCTCAGATGGAAGACGCGGCGCACGCTGAAGTATTTGGTAATACTGTTAAGCAAATTAAACAAGCCTATCGCCAGTAAGCGGTGAGTGACGGCGGAGTGAAGCTGGTTTCATCCGCCGTTTTCGTCTGGCACGCAGAACGTAAATTCCCTCAGATTATCCCCATCGCCGCGGCATAGCAGGCTATCTGCGTTTTATTCGGCGCGTTAAATTTCTTCTGCATATTTTTCTGATGAAAATTCACCGTATTCTCCGAGATCGATAAAATCATCGCTATCTCCGACGATGTTTTCCCCTCGCCCGTCCACTGCAAAATCTCTCTTTCCCGCCTGCTCAGCTTCAGCGACATCGGCTCAACGGAGGGATCTTCCAGCCTTGCCAGCGTCATTAAGCTCAGCTCCGCAAGATACTGCAAACGTGCGTTTAGCTGGTCGTCCGGCAGTAATTTTCCCTTTACGGATGAGCGGGATACCGACAGCAGCCCCGCCGCCCTGCTCGGGGACATCACGCACTGGGTGATGCCACGGCGCAGGCCATGATCCCGCGCGGCGTCCCAGAATTCAGGCGTGCCGCTAAAAAGCTCGTCGTTCCAGGGCAGAAAGCCACGCATAAAATTCATCGGCTGCAGCACCGGATCGATGGCGAAATAGTTTTCTTTCTGGTAATGCTCGAGCCAGGCCTGGGGGTAAGTGGAAATAACCGAGGTTTTGGGCCGGGTAAAAGGCACCGGATGCCTGACGCAAAAAGCGAAGTAATCAAATTCCAGCCGCTGCGTCTGTTGGTGAAGCGTGGTGGTAATATCGCTGGCATCAGTCATTGACTGGAAAATAGCGAGTATTTCCCGTCGCCAGCTAAAAAAGTCGCAATCCCGCATTATTTCTGGCGTATCTCCATCGCTATATATATTCATTTTTTGAATGCCTAACGCTAACACATTTAGCCGTTTTATATGTGTGATTTATTATGCGGCCGATCGGTTTGGGTGAACGCCTTTTTAAGCGTCATTATTAATGAGGGGGGAACGCCGCTTATTTAATTTTGTTCCGTGATAATGATCGGCCTTACTTCCGCCCTCTCCGGGCGGAGAGGGCAAAGCAAATTACTGGGTCAAAAACTTCTCAAGGAACTGCCGGGTGCGGGGCTGCTGCGGGCTGGCAAACAGCGCTTTGGCAGGCCCCTGCTCCACGATGCGCCCCTGATCCATGAATATGGCCCGGTCCGCTACGTCTCGGGCAAAGCTCATTTCATGGGTCACGATCACCATCGTGCGCTTTTCCTGCGCCAGCTGACGAATGGTGCTCAGCACCTCGCCCACCAGTTCAGGATCCAGCGCGGAGGTAGGCTCATCAAAAAGAATCACTTCCGGACGCATCGCCAGCGCGCGGGCGATAGCCACGCGCTGCTGCTGCCCGCCGGACAGCCGACGCGGATAGCTGGTCTCTTTCCCCGTCAGCCCTACCTTCGCCAGCAGCTCACGCGCGCGGGCCGTGGCCTGTTCTTTCGGCTCGCCTTTTACGATGACCGGTCCTTCAATAATATTTTCCAGCACCGTTCTGTGCGGGAAGAGGTTGAAGCTCTGGAACACAAAGCCAACATGCTGGCGCAGCTCGCGCACGAGGTTTTTCTGTTTGCTGAGCGACCGGGCGGCGTCAATAGTGATCTCGCCGACCTGGATCGTGCCGGATTCGGGCTGTTCGAGCAGGTTAATGCAGCGCAGCAGCGTGGTTTTACCGGAGCCGCTTGGCCCGATAATCGCCACTACCTCACCCTCTTCCACCGTCAGGTCAATGCCGTGGAGCACCGCCTGACCGTGAAACTTTTTCACCAGCTGTTTAACGTTGATAGCACTCATTTGGGATCCCTGTCCTGACGGTTAAGCTGATTTTCGAAGTAGTTCTGCAGGGCAGACAAAACGGTCGCCATCACCCAGTAAATCAGCGAGGCGGCCAGGTACATGGTGAAGACCTCCAGCGTGCGCGAGGTGATCAACTGCGCCTGGCGGAACAGTTCCGGCACCTGAATGGTCGCCGCAAGGGAGGTGTCTTTTACCAGGCTGATAAAGCTATTGCTGAGCGGCGGCAGCGCCACGCGCGCTGACTGCGGCAGAATGGCGCGACGCATGGTCTGCCAGCGCGTCATGCCGATGCTGGCGGCGGCTTCCCACTGCCCTTTATCGATAGAGGAGATAGCCGCGCGCAGCGTTTCTGAGGCGTAGGCCGCAGTATTGAGCGACAGGCCAATCATCGCCGCCGGAACAGGATCCAGCTCGATGCCGAACTGCGGCAGGCCGTAGTAGATCATAAACAGCTGGGCGATAAGCGGCGTGCCGCGGAATATCGACACGTAAAAGCGCGACAGCAGCGAGAACGGCAAAAATGCCGACAGGCGCATCATCGCCAGTATAAAACCGAGCAGCAGCCCGAAGAACATGCCGCCGATACTCAGCTGTAGCGTGAAAACGGCCCCGCGGAGGAGATAAGGTGCCGAATCGATCACCAGTTGCAGACTTTCTTGCATCGTAAATTACACCCTGTCCTGCTTGTTCTTTTTATAAAAATGGTGGATGACGCTTTGCTTATCCACCCTACAAAAACCGGTTAAACGTGCGGATGGTAGGCGAACAGCGCCGGAGCCCCACCGGTATGCACGAAAATAATCGGGCCGTTATCTTTAAAGCGCTTTTGCGCCACGCCGTCGATTAGCCCGGCCATCGCCTTTCCGGTATAGACCGGGTCAAGCAGAATGCCTTCCAGACGGGCCAGCAGCTTAATGGCCTCCAGCCCCTCTTCGTTCGGCGTGCCGTAGCCCGGCGCAAAATAATCGTCCCACAGCGTGATGGGCGCCCGGGCCGTTAAATCAAGGGAATGCGCAACGGACTGCTGTAGGGCCTCAACTTTCGGCTGCTGCTGGGCAACGGTGCGGGACACCGTCACGCCGATTAACTCAACGTCCGGCATCACCTGCTCCAGCCCAACGGCCAGCCCCGCGTGCGTTCCCGCGCTGCCGGATGCCACCACCACGGACGAGACGCTCACCGCGCTGTCGCACTGCTGGGCAATTTCCAGCGCGCTTTCCACATAGCCCAGCGCACCCAGCGCGTTCGAGCCGCCAACCGGAATAACGTAAGGGCGGAACCCCTGGGCTTCCAGCCGGATGGCAAGGTCCTCAAGCTGGGCGTCCGGCGCGTGCAGCGCGTCGCACATTTCGATTTCCGCATCGAAGAGATCGAGCAGCAGCCGGTTGCCGTTAGTGAGATAGTTTTCCGCATGCGTGGCAATTGGGTTTTCGAGCAGCGCCACGCATTTCAGCCCCAGCTTTGCCGCAACCGCCGCCGTCTGGCGCACATGGTTTGACTGGATCGCCCCCGCCGTGACCAGCGTATCGGCCCCCTCGCGCAGCGCGTCCGCCGCCAGAAACTCGAGCTTGCGCAGCTTGTTGCCCCCCAGCGCCATTGGCGTGGTGTCATCACGCTTGATGAAGATTTCCCGGCCAAGGTAGTCAGAAAAACGCGGCAGGTACTCAAGCGGCGTAGGCGCGCCGATAAACTCCAGGCGCGGGAAACGGGTCAGATTGTGCAACGACATGAGCTACTCCATTAAACCGATAGGTAAATCCACATCCTTCATTATGTACCAACACGGGCCGCCGCCCGCAAATACAAATAAAAAAGGCGGATCACGCTTTCACGTATCCGCCCGGGGATCTGCTCAGTGCTTATTTGGTGACGTCAGCACCGAACCATTTTTCAGACAGCTTTTTCATCGTGCCGTCTTTCTGCATATCGGCAATGGCCTTGTCGATAGCGGTAACCAGATCTTCGTTGCCCTTACGAACCGCAACGCCCGCTTCCTGACGGGAGAAAGCATCGCCCGCTACGGCCAGCGTGTCCTTGGTTTTCTTCACCAGATCCAGCGCCGCCAGGCGGTCAACCAGAATGGCGTCGATACGGCCTACGCGCAGATCCTGATATTTTGTCGGGTCGTCATCATAGGTGCGAACGTCTACGCCCTGCACGTTTTCACGCAGCCACTGTTCGTAGTTGGTGCCCAGACCCACGCCAACCTTTTTCCCCTTCAGGTCAGCCGCCGTTTTGATGCTGCCCTCATTGCCTTTTTTCACCAGCGCCTGGATACCGGATACGGTGTACGGCGTGGAGAAGTCATACTTCTTCTTACGTTCGTCAGAAATCGTGACCTGGTTAATCACCACATCGATACGTTTGGAGTCCAGCGATGCCAGCATGCCGTCCCATTTGGTGGGTTTCAGCGCGGCCTTCACGCCTAAATGCTGAGCAAGCTGCTCGGCGAACTCGACCTCAAAACCTGTCAGCTTGCCGTCGTCACCCTGGAAGCTGAACGGAGGATAGGTGCCTTCCAGCCCAACCAGCAGCGTGCCGCGCTCTTTAACTTTATTGAGTAAATTTTCTGCCGCGAAGGTTTTTACGCTTGCCCCGGCAACCAGCGCCACAGCCAGCACGCCCATCAGCGCCTGACGTCCTACCATTGCTATTTTCATTTTTACCCCAGCGATGCATTATTTTGTCGTAGTGTAGCGACTTGCCGTTAGCCGTCAAAACCAGTCCGCTACAACTTATTCCATATTAATATATATCTGAAGTTGCTTTATTTTCCTGCCCGCTAACGGACAGATTTGCGATCTGCATCTGAAACTGCCAGTACTTACGCAGCGCAATGCGGTAGTTGTTGGTGCTGCCAGGCGGCAGCCATGCCTCAAGGGAGTCATCCAGCAGCTGCTGTAAGCTGTCAGGCGCGGGGATGTTCTGTTCAGCAAGATGGTTGCCCAGGCGACGCAGACGCACCACATATTCGCGGATGGTGCCGTGGCTCATTTCCGTCTGCTCAAACAGATACTGCTTAAAGCCGATGATGTCGAAGTAGTTGCCCTGCTCTTTGCAGTGCAGGTCGCCGCAGAAGCGGCAAAGCGCCATCCACTGCTGCTGTTCGGTGAGCCAGGCGGCCTCGTCAATGGGCGTGTCGAGCTGCGCGATGGTCGCTTTGTTGACGATCTCTCCGCCGCGCGTCAACGTGATACGGTCAAGAAGCTTGCCGCAGTGCGCGCAGTGGGTCTGCGTGTGCTTAAAGTCTTTCAGGTAGCGGCTTAGTGGCCGTCTTTTCGGTTGCTGCACCGTCATGTTAATGTCCAGGTGGTCTGCCAGTCGTGCGGCACTCCCTACAACTTACCCAGCTTGATGCGTAAGCGTTTGATCGCCTGGCTGTGCAGTTGGCTGACCCGCGACTCCCCCACTTCCAGAACGGCGCCAATCTCTTTGAGGTTGAGCTCTTCCTGATAGTAAAGGGTCAGCACCAGCTGTTCGCGTTCCGGCAGCGCTTCAATCGCTTCCATCACCCGTCCGCGCAAATTGCTTTCCAGCAGATGCTGCAAAGGATTTGCCTGTTGGTGCTCTTCGGTAACCAGCTCGATACTGTCGCCGTGCTCTTCCCGCCACTCGTCATAAGAGAAGAGCTGGCTGTTATTGGTGTCGAGCAACATCTGACGGTACTCTTCGAGCGGGATATCCAGACGCGCCGCCACTTCCGTTTCCGTCGCGTTGCGCCCCAGCTCCTGCTCCAGTTGACCAATCGCCTGTGCCACGCCGCGGGCGTTACGCCTGACGCTGCGCGGCACCCAGTCGCGGCTGCGCAGTTCATCAAGCATTGCCCCACGGATGCGCTGCACCGCGTAGGTGGTAAATGCCGTTCCTTGCAGGGCATCATAGCGATCGACTGCGTTTAACAACCCGATGCCGCCCGCCTGTAGCAGATCGTCAAGTTCAACACTCGCCGGCAGACGAACCTGCAGGCGCAATGCTTCGTGACGCACCAGCGGAACATAACGCTGCCACAGCGAGTGTTTATCCATCACACCTTCAGCGGTATACAGTGAATTCACGATAAACAGCCCTGCGTTAGTTGAGTTATCGGCATGATTATCCGTTTCTGCAGGGGTTTTAATCGTCAGAATAGTGGGCGAAAGGGGGGGTTATTTGCGGGTATGGGAGCGGAAAAAACAAAAAACCCTGCCGGAGCAGGGTTTTACAGGTTTAAGGCGATTAGCCCTGCAGCAGGGACAGAACCTGCTGTGGCACCTGGTTAGCTTTAGCCAACACGGAGTTACCGGCCTGCTGGATGATCTGCGCTTTAGACATGTTGGACACTTCGGTCGCATAGTCGGCGTCCTGAATACGGGACTGCGCTTCAGACAGGTTGGTGGTAGTGTTGTTCAGGTTGGTTACCGCAGAATCCAGACGGTTCTGGATAGCACCCAGGGAAGAACGGAATTTATCAATTTGGCTGATAGCATCATCCAAAGCTTTCAGAGGATCAGAGGTAGATTTCTGAGAAGCTGCGGCGTCTGCACTGATCAGGGTAGTAGCACCTGCAGCAGTTTTACCTAAGAAAACAGCTTGTGTGGTGGTGGTGCCACCAGCATCAGTGAAGGAAGCAGTTACTTCGTCACCAGCTGCGTTCACGTCGTATTTCTTGCCATTGATTGACAGGGTGCTGCCTTGTTTAGTTGCGCCCTGCAGATCCAGGTCGGATTGTTTTGCAGCACGGTTATCAAGAGTTGCCGCTGTTGTTAACTGGCCAGTAGAAGCATCTGTGTAGATTGCCTGGCCACCCAATGCAGCTGATGCACCAACAGTAGAAGTACTACCAGTAGTTGACAGAGCAACATCTTTACCACCGATGGTCGCTTTAAAGGAGGCGTTACCATTAGCATCCGCATCACCAACTAAAGTCAGCTCAACGTTGTTAACGGTAATTTTATCGCCATCTTTTTTACCAACTGCTTTAGTTGCGATAGCAGTAGCATCAGCAGCGGTAGAGATTTTACCTGCGTTATCTGTAGTAGCATCGACAGTGAACGAACCATCAGCCGCGCTGATGTACTGTGCTGCGTTACCGGAAGTCACTGCCCCAGATGAAACATCTACGTTATATGTAGCAGCCCCAACTTTATAATTATCAGTACCGGTTGCGCCAAAATCAGCAATCAGAGCGCCGCCAGTGACTTTCTGAGCGCCATCTACGCTGAAGCCTGACAGGCCCAGCGTTTTGGAATCAATTTTTTTCAGATCGATAGAGATAGTTTCGCCATCGTTAGCACCAACCTGAATCTTCATGGAGCCGTCTTTAGCCAGCACGTTCACGCCGTTGAACTGGGTCTGGCCCGATACGCGGTCAATTTCGTCCAGACGGGATTTGATTTCGTCCTGGATTGAAGACAGGTCGGAATCGGAGTTAGTCCCGGTGGTAGCCTGAACGGTCAGCTCACGTACACGCTGTAAGTTGTTGTTGATTTCAGACAGCGCGCCTTCAGTTGTCTGCGCCAGAGAGATACCGTCGTTGGCGTTACGGGCAGCCTGAGTCAGACCTTTGATGTTAGAAGTGAAACGGTTAGCAATCGCCTGGCCCGCAGCGTCATCTTTCGCGCTGTTGATACGTAAGCCAGAAGACAGACGCTCAATAGAACTGGACAGAGCGGACTGGTTCTTGTTGATGTTGTTCTGAGTAATCAGCGAGAGGCTGTTGGTATTGATGACTTGTGCCATGATTTGTTTTCCTGTGTTTCAACTCTAGGGTTTATGGGTTGGGTTTCCACCCTTCGGCTCCACGCCGTTAAACCTGTTATCGTCTGGTCCCCCACAACCTTTAGATTTTTTTTCTCCTCCTGCCGTTATTTTTTTAGCGGCGGAAATACTCTTTACCGCTGCCGCTATTCCCGCCATTAAAAAAAACAAATTAATCGTAAACTTTGTGTTTTCCAGGCCGATAATCCCGGTATTCATTATATGCGTCGATACGTTAAGGAAAAAATATGGCAAGTATTTCAACGCTGGGAGTCGGGTCTGGCCTGGATCTGAGCAATATTCTGGACGGCCTGGAAGCCGCGCAAAAAGCGACCTTAAAACCTATCTCTACCCAACAGACTTCCTATACCGCAAAGCTCAGCGCTTACGGCACCTTAAAAAGCGCGCTGGAAACCTTCCAGACTGCGAATAGCGCACTGAATAAAGCCGATCTGTTTACTGCCACATCTACAAGCAGCAGTTCTGATGCATTCAGCGCAACGACAACCGGCAATGCCGTTGCCGGGAAATATACGATTAGCGTTACCCAGCTGGCCCAGGCGCAAACGCTGACGACCAAAAATTCTCAGCCGGACAGCAAAACGGCGATTGCCACCGGCGACAGCGTGCTGACTATCCAGCAGGGCGGCGATAAAAAGCCCGTCAAGATTGATATCAGCGCCGCTAACTCTTCCCTGGCCGGTATCCGAGACGCGATCAACAATGCCAAAGCGGGCGTCAGCGCCAGCATCATCAACGTCGGCGGCGGCCAGTACCGCCTGTCCGTGACCTCTGACGATACCGGCAGCGACAACGCCATGAGCCTTAGCGTCAGCGGCGACAGCGCCCTGCAATCCTTTATGGGCTACAGCGGCACCAGCACCGACGCCGGTAACGGCATGGAAGAGAGCGTTACCGCGCAGAACGCCGAGCTGACCGTTAACAACATTAAAATTACCAACAGCAGCAACACCATCAGCGATGCGCTGGAAGACATCACCCTTAACCTGAACGATGTCACCACCGGCAACCAGACGCTGACCATCACCAAAGATACGTCGAAAGCGGAAACCGCCGTTAAGGCCTGGGTCGACGCTTATAACGCGCTGCAGGATACCTTCGGCACCCTGACCAAATACACGGCGGTGGACACCGGCGCGGACGCCCAGGACACCAGCAACGGCGCCCTGCTGGGTGACAGCACCCTGCGCACCATCCAGACGCAGCTGAAAGGCCTGCTGACCAATGCGCAAAGCAGCTCTTCTTTTAAAACGCTGGCGCAGATTGGCATCACCACGGACCCGGACACCGGCAAGCTGGAGCTGGATAACAGCAAGCTGGAAACGGCGCTGAAAAAAGATGCTTCCGGCGTTAAAGACATGATTGTCGGCGATGGCAAAACCTCCGGCATTACCACCACCATCGGCAGCAACCTGACGAGCTGGCTGTCCAGCACCGGGATTATCCAGGCCGCCAAAGACGGCGTCAGCAAGACGCTGAACAACCTGACCGATCAGTACAACAAGGCCAGCGACCGCATCGACACCGAAATGGCCCGCTATAAAGCGCAGTTTACCCAGCTGGACGTGCTGATGAACTCGCTGAACTCCACCAGCAGCTATCTGACCCAGCAGTTTGAGTCAGCCAGCAGCAGTAAAAGTTAATTAACCCAGGAGAAGACATGTACGGCGCAAGAGGTACTCAGGCCTACGCAAAAATGGAAGTCGAAAGCGCGGTGATGAGCGCAAGCCAGCAGCAGCTGGTCACCATGCTGTTTGACGGTGCGCTCAACGCCTTAGTGCGCGCGCGGCTGTTTTTGCAGGACGGCAACCTGGAGGGCAAGGGCCTGTCGCTCTCCAAAGCTATTAACATCATCGATAACGGCCTGAAGGTCGGCATCGATGAAACAAGCGGCGATGAGCTGACGCAGAATCTGCTCGCGCTTTATGCCTATATGGTACGACGTATTTTTCAGGCCAACCTGCACAATGATATCGGCGCGATCGAAGAGGTCGAAAACCTGCTGAGAAACATTGCCGACGCCTGGAAAGAAGTTCAGTCGCCTAACCGGATCCAGGACGTCGTCTAATGAACCATGCACCGCAACTGTATACCCTCTATCAGCAGCTGTTAGAGCAAAGTAAGGTGATGCTGCGCAACGCCCGGGCGGGCTTGTGGGACGATCTGATCGCCAGTGAAATGGATTACGTTAAGGCGGTGCATGAACTGGCTCAATCCATGCGCGATATTAAGATCTCCACGCAAACGCAGGAACAGCTTCGCCCCGTGCTTCGCGCTATTCTCGACAACGAAAGCGAGGTGAAGCGCCTGCTGCAGGCCCGCATGGATGAGCTGGCCAAACTGGTGGGGCAATCCTCCATTCAGCAGTCCGTGCTGTCCGCCTACGGCAAACAGGGCGGGCAGATTCTGGCACCAAGAGACAGCCAGGACGTTCCCTCCTGAGCCTGAGGTGCGGCAAAGCCAGCGCTTTATCGCACCGGGCAAATTCACATAAATAAGCCATAATTGTGATCCCTGCCTCATGGAGCTCGACTATGCGCAATCCGACCTTATTACAATGTTTCCACTGGTACTATCCCGGCGGCGGTGAGCTGTGGCGTGAAGTTGAAGCGCTGGCCCCCAATCTGAATGAAATTGGCGTGAATATGATCTGGCTGCCCCCGGCCTATAAAGGCAGCTCGGGCGGTTTCTCCGTCGGTTATGACGTCTACGATCTGTTCGACCTGGGGGAGTTCGATCAAAAGGGCAGCGTTGCCACGAAATATGGCGATAAGGCTCAGCTGCTGGCCGCCCTCAAGGCGCTGAAGGAAAATAACGTCGGCGTACTGCTGGACGTGGTGGTCAACCACAAAATGGGCGCCGACGAAAAAGAGAAGGTTCGCGTTAACCGCGTCAACCAGGATAACCGCAACGAAATCTCTGATGAAGTGATTGAATGCGAGGCCTGGACCCGCTACACCTTCCCTGCCCGCGCCGGAAAATATTCCGAGTTTATCTGGGACTACAAGTGCTTCAGCGGCGTGGACCACATCGAAAACCCAACCGAAGACGGCATCTTCAAAATTATCAACGACTACACCGGGGACGGCTGGAACGACCAGGTGGACGACGAGCTGGGCAACTTCGATTACCTGATGGGCGAGAATATCGATTTCCGCAACAAGGCGGTGACCGAGGAGATCAAATACTGGGCGCGCTGGGTGATGGAGCAAACCGGCTGCAGCGGCTTCCGTCTTGATGCCGTGAAGCACATCCCGGCCTGGTTCTACAAAGAGTGGATCGAACACGTGCAGGAAGTGGCGGAGCAGCCGCTGTTTATCGTGGCCGAATACTGGTCCCACGAGGTCGATAAGCTTCAGGAATACATCGCCCAGGTAGACGGTAAAACTCTGCTGTTCGACGCCCCTCTGCAGATGAAATTCCACCAGGCCTCCAAAGAGGGCCGCGACTACGACATGAGCCAGATATTCACCGGCACCTTAGTGGAAGCAGACCCGTTCCACGCTATGACGCTGGTCACCAACCACGATACCCAGCCGCTGCAGGCGCTGGAGGCCCCGGTGGAGCCATGGTTTAAACCGCTGGCCTACGCGCTGATTCTGCTGCGTGAAAACGGTGTACCCTCCGTGTTTTATGCGGACCTGTTCGGGGCAAGCTACGACGACGAAGGCGGCGACGGCGAAACCTATCACATCGACATGCCGGTTATTGAGCAGCTCGACGACCTGATCCACGCCCGCGAGCGTTTCGCCCACGGCGTTCAGACGCTCTATTTCGACCACCCTAACTGCATTGCCTTCAGCCGCAGCGGTACGGATGAGATGCCGGGCTGCGTCGTGGTGCTGTCCAACGGCGACGAAGGCGAGAAGACCATTGAGCTTGGGGATAACTACGGCAGTAAAAACTGGCGCGATTATCTGGGCAATCGCGAAGAGACGGTCACGACGGATGAGAACGGCAGCGCCACGTTTACCTGTAACGGCGGCAGCGTCAGCGTATGGGTGATGGAGGATGTGCTGTAATTAAAGCCAGTAAAGCGTAGGGTGGATAAGCGCATGCGCCATCCACCACGCTAATCATTTCACTTCAGGTGCCAGCGGATGCTTTTCCAGGTAATCCGCGCACTCCTGCGTCAGGCGGTCAACGCGTTTTAGCGTCATGCCCGCATACTCCAGGCGATCGCCTTCACGTTCGATATTATAGATTTCACGTTTGGCGGTGACGTTATACAGCGTGTCGGAACGCAGCGTCAGCTTGCCCGGCACGGCAATCACCCGTTGCCACTGGCGGCAGTCCAGCGTGTCGCCTTCCGGGGTGACGATCAGCGAGGCGATTGCCTCCGGGCTGACCATCTCACTCTGCGGCCCTTCCGACTGCCAGTAGCCCGCATACCCTGCCGGGGCCGGCGTTTTCACAACTTCACGATAATCATCAACCTGCACGCAACCACTGAGGGCGAGCAGCGCTACAAAAATGGCAACCTTCTTCATCGTCTGTCCTGACTGCGGAGAAAAAAGAATTTTGGCATTAAAGCCCTTTGCCTGCCAGCGTTTCTCCCCCGCCAGGCGGTTATACCTGCATATTCATCACTTCTGAATAAGCGGAAACCAGCTTGTTGCGCACCTGAATGCCCATCTGCATGGAAACGGAGGATTTTTGCAGATCGACCATCACATCGTTTAGCGCCACGCCCGGCGTGCCCAGCGCAAATTTTTCCGCCTGGGTTCTTGCCGCCGCCTGCGTATCGCTGATGCGCCCTAGCGCGGCCTGTAATTCCCCGGCGAAGCTCACCTTCGGCTCATAGCTCTGCACCTGATTGCCCGCGGAAAGCGCGGTTGCCTGCAGCTGCTGAATAACGCCTTCGATCCCCTGAATTGCCATTTTTCTGCCCCAGTTTTGTTGAACGCGGCAAGATTACCACCTTGTCAATAGGACAAAGGCGTTAAATAGACGTAAAAAACCGACCTAATTCAGCCATCGAAATTTCCCGAAAAGAAAATAATGACCTCGCCATCTATCTGGAACTTTTGTCGTGTTTGTCGACCCGGGAGCTCGTTTTGTCCACTCTTTATACGAATTTTTCTCTCTTCGCTAAGCCGCGAGGTACGCAATGACCGCTGCGGCACAGACACAAACACCTCCCGGTAAAGCTCAGGAGTGGATCGCGCGGCTGCGTGAAAACCCAAAGATCCCATTAATCGTCGCGGGTGCGGCCGCCATCGCGATTATCGTGGCCCTGGCGCTGTGGGCAAAACAGCCTGACTATAAAGTGTTGTACAGCAACCTGGCCGACCAGGACGGCGGCGCGATTGTCACCCAGCTGACCCAGATGAATATCCCCTATCGCTTCTCCGACAACGGCAGCGCGATAGAAGTCCCGGCGGACAAAGTATACGACCTGCGCCTGCGCCTGGCCCAGCAGGGGCTGCCAAAAGGCGGCGCGGTGGGCTTTGAGCTGCTGGATCAGGAAAAATTCGGCATCAGCCAGTTCAGCGAGCAGGTTAACTACCAGCGCGCGCTGGAGGGGGAGCTTGCCCGCACCATCGAGACGCTCGGCCCGGTGAAGAACGCCCGCGTTCACCTCGCCATGCCGAAGCCTTCTTTATTCGTCCGTGAGCAGAAAGCCCCCTCCGCCTCCGTTACCCTGAGCCTGCAGCCCGGCCGCGCCCTTGATGAAGGGCAAATCAGCGCCGTGGTCCATATGGTCTCCAGCGCCGTGGCGGGCCTGCCGCCGGGTAACGTGACGCTTGTGGATCAGGGCGGTCATCTGCTGACCCAGTCCAACACCGCCGGGCGCGACCTCAACGACGCGCAGCTGAAATACGCCGCCGACGTTGAAAACCGCTACCAGCGCCGTATTGAATCCATCCTCGGGCCGATTGTCGGCAACGGCAACGTTCACGCCCAGGTCACCGCGCAGATCGACTTCTCTAATAAAGAGCAGACCGAAGAGCAGTACCGCCCGAACAGCGACCCGAGCCAGACGGCGGTGCGCTCGCGCCAGCTGAACCAGAGCGAGCAGGTCAACGGCCGCGCGCCTGGCGGCGTGCCCGGCGCCCTGTCCAACCAGCCTGCGCCACCGAACAACGCCCCGATCACCACGCCTGCGCAGCAGAATCAGGCTAACGGGCAGCAGGCGGCAAACGGCGGGCAGACGCAGACAACTTCTACCTCCGGGCAGAGCGGCTCCAGCAACACCCAGCGCGATGAAACCACCAACTACGAAGTTGATCGCACCATCCGCCATACCAAACTGAACACCGGCGATATCGAACGCCTGTCGGTTGCGGTGGTGGTGAACTATCGCCAGCTAAAAGACGGCAAGCCGCTGCCGCTGACCAACGACCAGATCAAACAGATTGAGGACCTGACGCGCGAAGCGATGGGCTATTCGCAGAAGCGTGGCGATACGCTGAACGTGGTGAATTCACCGTTTACCGCAAGCGATGAGACAGGTGGCGAACTGCCGTTCTGGCAGCAGCAGGCCTTCTTCGACATGCTGATGTCCGCAGGCCGCTGGTTAATCGTGCTGATTGTCGCCTGGCTGCTGTGGCGCAAAGGCATCCGACCGCAGCTGCAGCGTAAGGCGGAGCTGCAGAAGGCGCAGACTGAAGCCCTGAAGCAGCGTGAGGAAGAAGAAGATGCCGTCTCCGTTCGCCTGAGCAAAGACGAACAGCAGATGCAGCGTAAAGCCAACCAGCGCCTGAGCGCCGAAGTGATGAGCCAGCGTATCCGCGACATGTCCGATAACGATCCGCGCGTCGTTGCGCTGGTTATCCGCCAATGGATGAGTACCGAACTATGAGTATTACCGGCACCGAAAAGAGCGCCATTCTGCTGATGACGATTGGCGAAGACCGCGCCGCCGAGGTGTTCAAGCACCTCAGCCCGCGTGAAGTGCAGCACGTCAGCGCGGCGATGGCCAACATCCGCCAGATTTCCAACAAGCAGTTAACCGACGTGCTGGCAGAGTTTGAGCAGGAGGCGGAACAGTTCGCCGCCCTCTCCGTCAACGCCAACGACTACCTGCGTTCGGTGCTGGTCAAAGCGCTGGGCGAAGAGCGCGCCTCCAGCCTGCTGGAAGATATTCTCGAAACCCGCGAAACCACCTCGGGCATGGAGACGCTCAACTTTATGGAGCCGCAGAGCGCGGCGGATCTGATTCGCGACGAGCATCCGCAGATCATCGCCACGATTCTGGTGCACCTCAAGCGCGGCCAGGCGGCGGATATCCTGGCGCTGTTCGACGAGCGCCTGCGCAACGACGTCATGCTGCGTATCGCCACCTTCGGCGGCGTGCAGCCTGCGGCGCTGGCGGAGCTGACCGAAGTGCTCAACAACCTGCTCGACGGCCAGAACCTCAAGCGCAGCAAAATGGGCGGCGTGAGAACGGCGGCGGAAATCATCAACCTGATGAAAACCCAGCAGGAAGAAGCGGTTATTACCGCGGTGCGCGACTTCGACGGCGAGCTGGCGCAGAAAATCATCGACGAGATGTTCCTGTTCGAAAACCTGGTGGAGGTGGACGACCGCAGCATCCAGCGCCTGCTGCAGGAAGTGGAGTCCGAATCCCTGCTGGTCGCCCTGAAGGGTGCCGAACAGCCGCTGCGCGAGAAGTTCCTGCGCAACATGTCCCAGCGTGCGGCGGACATTCTGCGCGACGACCTCTCCAACCGTGGCCCGGTACGCCTGTCGCAGGTGGAGAACGAACAGAAGGCGATCCTGCTTATCGTGCGCCGCCTGGCGGAAACCGGCGAGATGGTGATTGGCACCAGCGAGGATACCTATGTCTGATTCGCTGCCGTGGAAAACCTGGCTGCCGGACGATCTGGCCCCCCCTGCCGCCCCGGAGTTTGAACGCATAACGCTGCCGGATGGCGAACAGGCGGACGAGGCGCAGCAGGAGAGCGAGCCGGATTTGCAGCATGCGCTGGCCATGATGCAGGCGCAGGCTCGCGAACAGGGCCACCAGGCCGGTTTCAGCGACGGTCGCCAGGCCGGGATTGAAGAAGGCCGCAAAGCTGGTTTTCAGCAGGGGCTGGAGCAGGGCCTGGCGGAGGCCAGACAGCAGCAGGCTCCGGTTCACGCCCGCATGCAGCAGCTGGTCAGCGAGTTCCAGTACACGCTGGATGCGCTGGACAGCGTTATCGCCTCACGCCTGATGCAGATGGCGCTGGAGGCGGCTCGCCAGGTGATTGGCCACACGCAGGGCGTTGATAACTCAGCGCTGATTAAACAGATTCAGGGCCTGCTGCAGCAGGAGCCTATTTTCAGCGGCAAGCCGCAGCTGCGCGTTCACCCGGACGATTTACAGCGCGTCGAAGAGATGCTTGGCGCAACGTTAAGCCTGCACGGCTGGCGGCTGCGCGGGGATCCGAGCCTGCATCAGGGCGGCTGTAAAGTCTCCGCTGACGAAGGCGATCTCGACGCCAGCGTGGCAACGCGCTGGCAGGAACTTTGCCGCCTCGCCGCGCCGGGTGTGCTGTGATGACCGCCCGGCTTACCCGCTGGCTCAACGCGCTGGATAGCTTTGAGGAGCGCATGTCCCAGCTCCCCTCCGTGCGCCGCTATGGGCGTCTGACCCGAGCTACCGGCCTGGTGCTCGAAGCCACCGGGCTACAGCTGCCCCTCGGGGCGACCTGCATCATCGAGCAGCACAGCCGCGAGGTCGAGGCCGAAGTCGTCGGATTCAACGGCGACAAACTTTTCCTGATGCCGCTGGAAGATGTGGAAGGCATTTTGCCCGGCGCGCGCGTTTACGCCCGATCCACCAGCGAAAGCGGCCTGCACAGCGGCAAACAGCTGCCTCTTGGCCCGGCGCTGCTGGGACGAGTGCTCGACGGCAGCGGACGCCCGCTGGACAGCCTGCCCGCACCGGAAACGACCACCCTGGGCGCGCTCGGCGCCGCGCCCTTTAACCCGCTCCAGCGCACTCCAATCGAAGACGTGCTGGACGTCGGCGTTCGCCCGATCAACGCCCTGCTCACCGTCGGACGCGGACAGCGCATGGGCCTGTTTGCGGGCTCCGGCGTCGGTAAGAGCGTGCTGCTGGGGATGATGGCGCGCTACACCAAAGCCGACGTTATCGTCGTCGGGCTGATTGGCGAGCGCGGGCGCGAGGTAAAAGACTTTATCGAAAACATTCTTGGCCCGGAGGGCCGCGCCCGCTCGGTAGTGATTGCCGCCCCTGCGGACGTTTCCCCGCTATTGCGTATGCAGGGCGCGGCGTATGCCACCCGCATCGCCGAAGACTTCCGCGACCGGGGCCAGCACGTGCTGCTGATTATGGACTCCCTCACCCGCTACGCCATGGCGCAGCGTGAGATTGCGCTGGCCATCGGCGAACCGCCGGCCACCAAAGGGTATCCACCTTCGGTATTTGCGAAACTGCCTGCGCTGGTCGAGCGCGCCGGGAACGGCATCCACGGCGGCGGCTCAATTACCGCGTTCTATACGGTACTGACCGAAGGGGATGACCAGCAGGATCCCATCGCCGACTCCGCGCGCGCGATCCTCGACGGCCACATCGTGCTTTCGCGCCGCCTTGCCGAGGCCGGGCACTATCCGGCTATTGATATCGAAGCTTCGATAAGCCGCGCCATGACCGCGCTTATCAGCGATGAGCACTACGCACGAGTCAGGCAGTTCAAGCAGTTGTTATCCAGCTTCCAGCGCAACCGCGATCTCGTGAGCGTTGGGGCATACGCCAAAGGCAGCGACCCGATGCTCGATAAAGCTATCGTGCTGTGGCCACAGCTGGAAGCCTTTTTACAACAGGGAATTTTTGAGCGCAGCGGGTGGGACGACGCCTGCACGGCGCTCGATCTTATCTTCCCGACGGTGTGATGAGAGGTAACCATGAACCAGAATACGGCGCTGGACACCCTGCGCGAGCTTGCGGAAAAAGACGTTGAAAACGCGGCGGTACGGTTAGGCGAAATGCGCAGGGGATTTCAGCAGGCGGAAGAGCAGCTCAACATGCTGATCGGCTACCAGTTTGAGTACCGCAACAGCCTGAACGACAGCATGAGCCAGGGCATTGCCAGCACGCGCTGGCAGAACTACCAGCAGTTTATCCAGACGCTGGAGAAGGCCATCGACCAGCATCGCCAGCAGCTGACGCAGTGGACCAGCAGGGTCGAGCAGGCGCTGAACTTCTGGCAGGAAAAGCAGCAGCGCCTGCAGGCCTGGCAGGCGCTGCGGGATCGCAGGACGGCGGAGAGGCTGCTGGCGGAAAACAAGCTCGATCAGAAACTGATGGATGAATACGCCCAGCGGGCAACGATGAGGAAAAGCCAATGATCAAACTGCCCCTGGTGACCACCGCCGCCGATACCGACGCGGGCCTGACGAGCACGACCTTCGGTAAAAGCAGCAAAGAGACGAAAGGCCTGAGCGACGATTTCCTGAGCCTGTTCGGCAAAGCCCTGCCGGGCCAGCTGACGCTGGAGGACGGCAAAACCCTTTCTTTAAGCGCCGCGCTGAAGAAAGTAACCGGCAAAGACGCAGCAGCAGATGATGCCGGGGCGGATAAAACAACGCTTGCCGATCTGCTGGACAAGCTGGATGCGGACCGGCCCGAAGCGCTGACTGCCCTGCTGGCGAACTCCGGCAAGGAACTCGCGCAGGACAAAACAACCGAGACGGATACCGCCGCTGACGGCAGTCATAAATTAAGTCCGGCGGATATGCAGGCCCTGAGCGCGCTGTTCGCCATGCTGCCGCAGCAGGATCCGGCTGCGCCCGCGACGGCATTAGTAGCGGCCAGTGCCGGAAAGAATAGCGATGAAACCTCAGCGCTGAGCGCCCTGCTGGGCGGCAGCTCCGCGCAGGCCAAAACCACGCCTGGTAAAGCGGAAGACAGCCTGACCGCGCCGGACGGTACAGAAGACAACAAGTTTGCGGTTAAAACGCCAGCGCCAGCGGCCCAACAGGCTGTTGATGACGCTGCGCTGCCTGCTGCCACCGTCGATAAAGAGAGCCGGGACAGCGCCATCAGCAATAACACCGCCCCAACCGTAACCGCCACGCCTGCGCTAAGCAGCGCCACCGTCAGCACGCCGGTAAGCACGCAAATCGCCACGCCGGTTGCGCCGCAGATCAGCGCCCAGCTTGGCAGCCAGGAGTGGCAGCAGGCGGTAAGCCAGCAGGTGACCCTGTTTACCCGCCAGGGCCAGCAGAGCGCCGAACTGCGCCTGCACCCTGAGGACCTGGGGCAGATCCAGATCACCCTGAAGCTCGATGACAACCAGGCGCAGCTGCAAATGACATCACCGCACGGCCACGTGCGCGCGGCGCTGGAAGCCACGCTGCCGACGTTACGCACGGCGCTGGCGGAAAGCGGCATCCAGCTCGGCCAGAGCAGCATCAGCAGCGGCGGCGAGAACTTCGCCCAGCAACAGCAGCAGTCGGGCCAGCAGCAGGCTTCGCAGCGTTCAGCGGGCAGCTTCCCGGGCCCAGTCGGCGAGGCGGAATCCGCTGCGGTTCCGGCCAGCATCCAGCGCCTTGCCAGCGGCAATAACGCCGTTGATATTTTTGCCTGAGCGACGTGACTTAACTCAAACGTCCGAGGTAGCAGCAATTATCCCGTGTTTTCCAGGCTTTGATGCCGTGGACGGCGCGGGATAATCAGTCCATAAGCAGTACCGATACAGGAATAACGTGGGATATGACCGACACCGCTCAGACCAAAGGCCGCAGGCGCTCCATCTGGATGCCGTTACTGGTCCTGATAACTCTTGCCGCCTGTGCCACCGCAGGCTACAGCTACTGGCGGATGCAGCAGCACCCGACCACGGCGCAGGCCGACAAGCCCGAGCCGCCGCCTGCGCCGGTCTTTTTCGCCCTTGATACCTTCACCGTTAACCTGGGCGATGCGGACCGCGTGCTGTATATCGGCATTACGCTACGCCTGAAAGATGATGCCACCCGCCAGCGCCTGAGCGAATTCCTGCCGGAAGTGCGCAGCCGCCTGCTGCTGCTGTTTTCCCGTCAGGACGCCTCTGCCCTTGCGACCGATGAAGGCAAGCAGAAGCTGGTAGAAGCCATTAAGAATACGCTGGCGCCGCCTCTGGTTGCTGGTCAGCCTCAACAGGTGGTCAGCGACGTGCTGTATACCGCCTTTATTTTGCGGTAGGACCATGGGCGACAGCATTCTTTCACAGGCCGAAATCGACGCGCTGCTCAACGGCGATGCCGACAGCAGCGATGAACCAAAGGCCGGGGCGGCCAGCGAAACTAACATCCGCCCCTACGACCCGAATACCCAGCGTCGCGTGGTGCGTGAACGCCTGCAGGCGCTGGAGATCATCAACGAACGCTTTGCTCGTCAGTTCCGCATGGGGCTGTTTAACCTGTTGCGCCGCAGCCCGGACATCACCGTCGGGGCGATTCGCATCCAGCCCTACCATGAGTTTGCCCGTAACCTGCCGGTACCGACCAACCTCAACCTGATGCACTTAAAACCGCTGCGCGGCACCGGCCTGTTCGTGTTTTCCCCAAGCCTGGTGTTTATCGCCGTGGACAACCTGTTCGGCGGCGACGGGCGCTTCCCGACGAAAGTCGAAGGCCGCGAATTCACCCATACCGAACAGCGCGTGATTAACCGCATGCTGAAGCTGGCGCTGGAAGCCTACAGCGACGCCTGGAAAGCCATCTACCCGCTGGAAGTGGAGTACGTGCGCTCCGAAATGCAGGTGAAGTTCACCAATATCACCACCTCGCCGAACGACATCGTGGTCAATACGCCGTTCCACGTCGAGATCGGCAACCTGACCGGCGAGTTCAACATCTGCCTGCCGTTCAGCATGATCGAACCGCTGCGCGAGCTGCTGGTGAATCCGCCGCTGGAAAACTCCCGCCAGGAAGACCAGAGCTGGCGCGACACGCTGGTGCGCCAGGTGCAGCATTCCGAGCTGGAGCTGGTGGCGAACTTTGCCGATATTCCGCTGCGTCTCTCGCAGATCTTAAAACTAAAACCTGGCGACGTGCTGCCCGTCGACAAGCCGGATCGCATTCTGGCCCACGTCGACGGCGTACCGGTGCTGACCAGTCAATACGGCACGCTCAACGGCCAGTACGCCCTGCGCGTCGAACACTTGATCAACCCGATACTGAATTCGCTGAATGAGGAACAGCCCAAATGAGTGATATTAACGACCCGTCCAAAGACGATGCAGGCTCCGTGGACGATCTGTGGGCTGACGCGCTGAACGAACAGAAAGTCTCCAGCAAAAGTACCGCCGACAACGTCTTCCGCGCGCTGGAGGGCAACGACATTGCCGGGGCCATGCAGGATATCGATCTGATCATGGATATCCCGGTCAAGCTGACCGTCGAGCTTGGCCGCACCCGCATGACCATCAAAGAGCTGCTGCGCCTCTCCCAGGGCTCCGTCGTCGCCCTTGACGGCCTGGCCGGTGAGCCGCTGGATATCCTGATCAACGGCTATCTGATTGCCCAGGGTGAAGTGGTGGTGGTGGCCGATAAATACGGCGTTCGCATCACCGATATCATCACGCCGTCGGAACGCATGCGTCGTCTGAGCCGTTAAATCAATGAAGACCCAGACCGCTGTTCAGCAGCCCGCCGTGGGCGCCGGCTCGCCGCTCGTCCAGGTGAGCGGCGCATTAACGGCCATCATCCTGTTTATTCTGCTGGCGGCGTGGCTGGTCAAACGCTTTGGCTTTGGCGGCAAGCCAGGCTCCCGGAAGGGGCTGAACATCAGCGCGAGCGCAAGCGTTGGCCCGCGCGAGCGCGTGGTGATTATCGACGTGGAGGACGCTCGCCTGGTGCTGGGCGTCACAGCTTCCCAGATAACCCATCTGCACACGTTGCCGCCTGCGGTAGTCAGTAACGACCCTGCCCCTGCCGGACAGGCTGAATTCCAGAATCTGATGAAAAATTTGCTAAAGCGTAACGGGAAAGCCTGATGAAACGATTTTTGTCCTTCTCGTTAATGGGATTTCTGATAAGCCTGCTTTTTGTCACCCCCCAGGCGCTGGCGCAGCTGCCGGGACTGGTCAGCCAGCCGATGGCCAACGGCGGCCAGAGCTGGTCGCTGCCGGTGCAGACGCTGGTTTTTATTACCTCGCTGACCTTCCTGCCCGCCATTCTGCTGATGATGACCAGCTTCACGCGCATCATCATCGTCTTTGGCCTGCTGCGCAACGCGCTCGGGACGCCCTCCGCGCCGCCGAACCAGGTGCTGCTTGGCCTGGCGCTGTTCCTGACCTTCTTTATTATGTCGCCGGTGTTCGACAAGATTTACACCGACGCGTATCAGCCGTTCAGCGAAAACAAGATCGAGATGCCGGAAGCCATCGAAAAAGGCGCCCAGCCGCTGCGCGAGTTTATGCTGCGCCAGACGCGTGAGGCGGACCTTGCGCTGTTTGCTCGTCTGGCCAATACCCCGCCGCTGGAGGGCCCGGAAGTGGTGCCGATGCGTATCCTGCTGCCCGCCTACGTGACCAGCGAGCTGAAAACGGCTTTCCAGATTGGCTTTACGGTGTTTATCCCGTTCCTGATTATCGATCTGGTGGTCGCCAGCGTGCTGATGGCGCTGGGGATGATGATGGTGCCACCCGCCACGATTGCCCTGCCCTTCAAGCTGATGCTGTTCGTGCTGGTGGACGGCTGGCAGCTGCTGGTCGGCTCCCTTGCGCAAAGCTTTTACAGTTGAGGTAAGCGATGACGCCTGAATCGGTCATGATGATGGGCACCGAGGCGATGAAAGTTGCCCTGGCGCTCGCCGCGCCGCTGCTGCTGGTGGCCCTGGTCACGGGGCTGATTATTTCCATGCTGCAGGCCGCTACGCAAATTAACGAAATGACGCTGTCGTTTATTCCGAAGATCCTCGCGGTATTCGTGACGATGGTGGTCGCCGGGCCCTGGATGCTCAACCTGCTGCTCGACTATATGCGCACCCTGCTGACTAATCTGCCGACGATGATTGGATGATCCACGTTGACAGCACGCAGTGGCTGAATTTGCTGAGCATGGGCTTCTGGCCCTTTCTGCGGATTATGGCGCTGATCAGTACCGCGCCTATCCTCAGCGAGCGGGCAATTTCCAAAAAGGTCAAAATTGGCCTCGGGCTGATGATCACCTGGATTGTCGCCCCGACGCTTCCCTCCTCCGGCGTGACCATTTTCTCCGTCGCCGGCTTCTGGCTGGCGGCACAGCAGATCCTGATTGGCATCCTGATCGGCTTTACGATGCAGTTTGCCTTTGCGGCCATTCGCATGGCGGGCGAGATTATTGGCCTGCAGATGGGCCTGTCGTTTGCCACCTTCTTCGACCCGGCCAGCCACCTGAATATGCCCGTGCTGGCGCGGCTGATGGATATGCTGGTGATGCTGCTGTTCCTGACGTTCAACGGCCACCTGTGGCTGATCTCTATTCTGGTGGACACCTTCCACACCCTGCCGATTGGCGGCGATCCGATCAACAGCAACGTGTTTATGGCGCTGAGCCGCGCGGGCGGCCTGATCTTCCTGAACGGCCTGATGCTGGCGCTGCCGCTGATTACCCTCCTGCTGACCCTGAACCTGGCGCTCGGGCTGCTAAACCGCATGGCCCCCCAGCTTTCGGTCTTTGTTATTGGCTTCCCGGTCACGCTGTCGATTGGCATGCTGGTGATGGCGGCATTAATGCCGCTGATTGCCCCCTTCGCCGAACATTTATTTAGCGAGATATTTGACCTGCTTGCCGATATCGTCAGCGAAATACCCGCCGGATAATCCACACTCTTTTTAATGCCTCTCTGAGGATAATCCTAAAAATAAAATCGAATAACATCCACCAGGATATCCCTGACGCGGGATATATGTTTTTATCGCTCTCACATATCGTAACATTCACATTAATTTGGGAATAGTCTTAGCAAATTATACATAACTTTACGGGATAGTAATCCCGCCAAAATTACTTTCGAATCATCACCTCCGGGAGAAAATTCTTAAGCATTCAGGCAGGGTGATTTAGCAGCGGACGATCCGACCGATCGCGATAAAGAAAATACACTTAGTGAGGGTTTGCTATGTCAACGATAATTATGGACTTATGCAGTTATACCCGGCTGGGGCTCACCGGTTATCTTGCCAGCCGGGGCATCAGAAAGCGGCAGATAACCGACGTGCAGAGCGTCGATGATCTCGATGAAGCCTGCCGGACCCTGACGCCCAACGTGGTGTTTATTAATGAGGACTGCTTTATACACGACCCGCAAAGCAGCCTGCGCATCAAGCAGATCATCAATCAGCATCCCGGCACGCTGTTCCTCGTGTTTATGGCTATCGCCAATATCCATTTTGATGAATATCTGCTGGTAAGAAACAACCTGTTAATCAGTTCCAAATCTATTAAGCCGGAATCGCTGGACGAAATACTCGAAGAATACTTAGCCAAGAATACGCAGTGCACCGGACATATTAATATACCGACCCTCTCTTTAAGCCGCACCGAATCGAGCATGTTAAAAATGTGGATGTCCGGACAGGGAACGATACAAATATCAGATCAAATGAACATTAAGGCGAAAACGGTTTCATCCCATAAAGGCAATATCAAGCGCAAAATTAAAACGCATAATAAGCAGGTGATATATCATGTTGTCCGCCTGACGGATAACGTGACCAACGGAATTTTTGTGAATCTTCGTTAATTATTAGACCGGCCTCTGCCCTACGCCTTAAAAATATCAGCACCCGGCACAATAGCTAAACGACGTGCCATTTAGCGGGTTAAACCGAAAAGGCGGATGGCACAGGCTTATCCGCCCCACGAGCAACCGTCTTTACTCCAGCTGCTCGACAAAAATCCCGTCGGGATGCCCCGTCTCATTAAAGAACCAGATCCCCAGCGGATAATCCTCAAGCGAGACCAGATACATGGTGCCCTCGCTGAACTCTTCTACCGCTAACACAACGCCCGGACGGCGCGGCCCCCCATCGGTCTTCACTGTCACTCGGTCATTGATATGCATAACAAAAAGCCTCCTGATTCTTTGTGCCCAGTGTAGATCAAAAACGACTCATTCGCATGGCAGAACGCCCGCGACGAAGCATTTTCTTAAGCGTCTATACTTAAGTTTGTTGAGTTGCAGGAGAAAAACGCATGAAGACCGCAAAAGAGTACAGCGAAACGGTACACCGTGAGATTGGTATCGATGTCGACGCCCTTCTGGCGGCCATCAATGAAATCAGCGAAAGCGAAGTGAAACGGGCAGGTGACGAGGAAGATCCTCACCGGGTCAGCGTCGACGGCCGCACATGGCATACCTATACCGAGCTTGCGGAAGCCTTTGAATTAGACATCCATGATTTTACCGTCAGTGAGATCAACAGATAGCGAAAAAGCATCCCGGCCGGGGAGCCGGGATGTAAAAAGCATGAAACATGCAAGAAGCATTTGAAATTCGCTACATCAGGAAATCTGATGGCGACACTCACCTTACTGCAAATTTTTTGTAAGACAAGCATATATTTTCAATGAATATGAATTAACGAATACAAATTCACCGAACATATGAAGGATACGCAATGCCACATCTGTCTGACTCGTTACTGATCGCCTCTGACCTTGATGGCACCCTGCTGGACCATCACACCTACCGCTGGGAAGCGGCAAGCGGCTGGCTGGGCCTGTTTAAGCAGCGTGGCGTCCCGGTAGTATTGTGCAGCAGTAAAAGTTCCGCCGAAATGGTGGAGTGGCAAAAGGAGCTTGGGCTGAGCGGACAGCCGTTCATCGCCGAAAATGGCGGCGTCATTCAGCTGCCGGAAAGGTGGGAGGAAGATGAGAGTACCCCACGAATTTTAGTAGGTGTCCGGCACGATGAAATAATCGCTTTGCTTAACAAATTACGCGATCGGTTCGCTTTTAAATTTACCTGTTTCGCCGACGTAGACGACAGCACCGTTAGCGAGCTGACCGGCCAGACCCGTAAACAGGCCTCCCTTGCGCGTCTGAGGGAAGCCTCAGAGGCATTTATCTGGCGCGACAGCGAAGAGATGTTTTCCGCGTTCGCGGCGGAGATAGCCAGACACGGGCTAAAACTGGTCCAGGGCGGGCGTTTCTGGCAGGTGCTGGACAAACAGTGTGATATCGGACGGGCGCTGCGCTGGCTGCACGGTGAATACGAGCAGCGAGAAGGTACCCGCTACGTCACTATCGGCCTGGGCGACGGTCCGAACGACGCGACGCTGCTGGACAGCGTGGATTATGCCGTGGTGGTAAAAGGCTACAGTCGTCAGCCTGTCGTATTACGCAACGACAATCCGCTGCGGGTTTACCACAGCGTTCACTACGGACCCGAGGGCTGGAAAGAGGGGCTGGACCACTTCATCCCCTCAGAGAAATAATCTACTCGTCCTCGTCGCTCACGCAGACCTGATTACGACCGTTCTGCTTTGCTTTGTAGAGGCGCTGGTCTGCTACGGACTGTAACCGCTCAAAGTCATAGTCCTGATGCTCCAGCGCGCTACTCACCCCAAACGAAGCGGTGATTTTCGCCGTTTGTCCTGGCTTAAGCAGCAGTTCTTTAATGGAAATGCGCGCCCGGATCCTCTCGGCCACCCTCGCCGCATCGTCAATCGTCGCCCCTGGCAGAACAATGCAGAATTCCTCGCCCCCTACTCGCCCAGCTACGTCCCCGGCTCGTAGCGCCCCGCTGAGGATCGCAGACGCGCGGGTCAGCACCATGTCCCCGGCGTGATGCCCGAAGCGATCGTTGATGCTTTTAAAGAAGTCGAGATCCATCTGGATCACGCAGAACGGCAGCGATTGCCGTTTGCACTGCTCCGCGGTCGAGCGGGCGATATCAAAAAAGGCGCCGCGGTTGTACAGGTTGGTCAGCGTGTCGTAGTTCGCCCGCCATGTTAGCTTCGTTTGCAGCGCGAGCATGTTATGCACCAGCCTGCGGATCACCAGCCAGGAAGCTAGCAGCATCAGGGTAAACAGCACCCACAGGATGCCTATCACAATGCTGATCCGGCCGAACTCCCCCTGCACGCCCTCTTCCAGGGTATGCACCTTCACCAGCACGCCGTCAAAATTATTCAGCTTCGACCAGGTGACAAAGCGGCTATCCATGCGCAGCTCCCCTTCATCCCCGCGGCTTGCCGCACCCACTTTTCTGGCAATATCCGCCTGCTGCGTTGCCGTGAACTGGGCGACGGACGGCCGTTCGTTTGCCGAGCTGGCGATCAGATTAAATTTCTTGTCGTAGAGCAGGATGGTCCCTTCGTCCGCATCGCGACGCGCATCGCTCAAAAACTGATGCATGGACTCAATGGAGAAATCCATCGCCACTACGCCATACCAGCGGGCCTGGCTGTCCAGCGGCACCGCCGCGGTAATGACCTGACCATTAGCGCTGGCGGGATTAAAAGTGTGCGTCCATTCCAGACTACGGTCCGGGTTGTTTTCCGGCGACTGAGCGGTGAAATAAGGCTGCGCGACGAGACGATAATAGCGAGAGATGATTTGCGGGTCGTCTTTGGGCGGGGTGCTGGACAGGTAAAAGCCTGAGCGGGACGCATAGAAGACGCGGCGCTGTAAATCGTTTTTGCTGTCCGTCAGGCGCATGATGTAACTGAATTCCAGCGCGGCTTCCAGCTCCTGATGGATGGTGCCCGCATCGCGGTCGAGCAGCCTGCTGCTGCTGACAAACTCATCGGACACGCCGCTCAGCGGCAGGCTACGGTTGATATCCAGACGTATCTGCCAGAAAGGCAGGGTCCGCAGCTCTTCGAAGGAGGCCAGCGCTTTGCGCGATTTGTCGGTAGAGATCGGCGACTGCAGCGCGTAATACATCGTATTGCGATAAAACAGCAGGTTATCAATATTGTATTGCAGCTGCCTGTCGAGCGTAGTGGCAATATTGTCCAGACTGTTGCGCTGGCTTGAGACGTAGGCGTTTTCCAGCACCACCGCCTCGCGCCAGGTCAGCAGGGTCGAGAAAATCAGTACAAAAATAAAGCAGATGTTGACTACTTTTAATGGCCGTTTGAAACGCCCGATGACACGCTGTAGGGATGATACCGACACTCAACGCTCCCTGATAGAAACCCGATTAACTACCTGATTTTTCCGCAAGTGCCCTTTGATTTCGTCCCCGGCGCCAGGGCGGGTATTATGCCTGCAAATGCGGGCTTTCTCCCAGGGATCATTCTTAGGGTAATTTCAAATTGAGGATTTCGCCATGGCGACACTGAATTCCCATCAGGCGCTGGTTATCTCGCTGTGCGAATGGATAGAAAAGCATCTCGACTGCGGCATCGCGCTGCCGGAGCTGGCGGCCATTTCCGGCTTTTCAGTCTGGTATATGCAAAGCGTTTTTCGCGCCACGACCGGCATAGCCATCGGGCGTTACATTCGGGAGCGCAAGCTTACCGAGGCGGTTTACAAGCTGCGCGAAACCAACCTGCGGATTCTGGATATCGCCATGGAGTTTGGCTTCAGCTCCCAGTCGCAGTTCACAACGCTATTTAAGAAATACTACGGCATTACGCCGCAGGCCTGCCGCCAGGATCCGCATCTGACACTGCGCCTCACCCCACCGCTCGCGCATTTCACTGCCGACGTGGCATAAAAAAATACCCGGTGATTAAACCGGGTTAGACTGATGACAAACCTTTTTCGTAGGTCGGATAAGCGATAGCGTCATCCGACACAACAGCCGTCAATGGTGGATGACGCTTACGCTTATCCACCCTACAAAACTGCCGACTTGGCATAAAAAATACCCGGTGATTAAACCGGGTATTTTTTTATTTAGCTTTGCTGCTGTGCTCTGGTGGCCGTAGGGGCAAGATCGTCCTCGCGGAAGGCCTCACGTTTGACGCCAAAACCATCATACCAGCGGCACTCAACCATGCCGCTGGAATAGCCCGTAACGATCATCCTTGGGCCACCATTTTTAGGCTGAACTTCATCGCTGACCAAATAGACCATATCTGCCTCCGGTATCAGGGGTGAAAACTTTTACAGGTATAGTCAAAAAGCAGCATTTATGCCCGGCACAAAACGCAAATTTCAGTAAATTCTTAGTGAGCCGCTTTGCCCCGCAGGCGGTTTATTCCGTTTACAGCCAGCAGAACGATGCCGCCGACGATAAAACCGAGCACAAGATTGACCAGCGTCGGGCCAAGCAGATGCACCACGCCGCCGAACGGCTGCGTAAAGTTTTCAATCGCATGGTGTAATGCGGGAATGCCGTGTACCAGGATCCCGCCGCCGACGAGGAACATGGCCAGCGTACCGACAACCGACAGGAACTTCATCAGCCAGGGGGCCAGCACCAGCAGCGCTTTACCGATGCCTTTCGCCAGCGCCGAGCTCTTTTCCACCAGCCAGTAGCCCAGATCGTCAAGCTTGACGATCATGCCGACCAGGCCATAAACGCCCACGGTAACCAGAATCGCAATCCCGGAAAGTACCAGCACCTGATTTAGCAGCGGCGCATCAGCGACAATGCCGAGCGTGATGGCGACGATTTCGGCCGAAAGTATAAAATCGGTGCGAATAGCCCCTTTCACCTTATCGCGCTCGTAAACCATCGGATCCTGCTTAGCTACGGCATCCAGACGGGCCTTTTTTTCTTCGGGGGTTTCTTTGTGTTTGCGCGCCTGCAAACTGTGCACCACCTTCTCCACCCCTTCAAAACACAAAAACGCCCCGCCCACCATCAGCAGCGGTGTGATAGCCCAGGGCGCGAAGGCGCTGATAACTAAAGCCAGCGGCACCAGGATCAGCTTATTCAGAAACGAACCTTTCGCCACGCTCCACACCACCGGCAGCTCGCGGTTTGCCCGCACGCCGGAAACCTGCTGGGCGTTAAGCGATAAGTCATCCCCCAGTACGCCAGCCGTTTTCTTTGCCGCCAGCTTGCCCATTAAAGAGATATCGTCCAGCAGCGTGGCGATATCATCGAGAAGCGTTAGTAAGCTACTTCCAGCCAAAATCATCTTCCTTTTTTGTAAGTGTCTTCAACAGTATGGAGCAAAACCCGGAGGACGAAAAATCGAAGCGCGCTGTCAATGAAAATTAACAGTTCAATAACAAGTAAAATTCTCGCCAGACGGATAGTTTTGGCGTTAACTATTAGCCTTCTGTCTTTCGTATCGTGAGGAAGTATGCGTGTTCGTTCCGGACAGCTGTTACCGCTGGTAGCCGCGCTGTTTGCGCTGTATATCATCTGGGGTTCAACCTATTTTGCCATCGCCATCGGCGTGAAAAGCTGGCCGCCGTTTATGATGGCTGGCGTGCGCTTTATGAGCGCCGGGGTTCTGCTGCTGGCGGTACTGCTGCTGCGCGGCCATAAACTCCCGCCCCTCAGGCCCATGCTAAACGCCGCGTTAATTGGCGTTCTGCTGCTGGCCGTGGGCAACGGCTTTGTGACCGTTGCCGAACATCAGCACGTGCCTTCCGGCATCGCAGCCGTAATGGTGGCAACGGTGCCGCTGTTTACCCTGTGTTTCAGCCGTCTGTTTGGCATTCCCACGCGCAAGCTGGAGTGGCTCGGCATCGCCATAGGCCTTGCGGGCATTGTCCTGCTGAACAGCGGCGGCAACCTGAGCGGCAACCCTGGCGGGGCGCTGTTGATTCTGGTTGGCTCTGTGAGCTGGGCATTCGGCTCGGTTTACGGCTCGCGTATTGAGCTACCTAAGGGGCTGATGGCGGGCGCCATTGAGATGCTGGCAGCGGGCATTGTCCTGCTGGGCGCGGCGGCCCTGACGGGGGAAAGGTTGACGGTAATGCCAACGGCAGCGGGCTTTATGGCCGTTGGCTATCTGGCCCTGTTCGGCTCGATTATCGCCATCAGCGCTTATATGTACCTGATTCGAAACGTGGTGCCAGCGGTCGCCACCAGCTACGCCTACGTTAACCCTGTGGTGGCTGTTTTACTGGGCACCGGGTTCGCAGGGGAAAGTTTGTCGCCGGTCGAATGGCTGGCTTTAGGCGTGATTATCTTTGCGGTAGTGCTGGTCACCCTCGGGAAATATCTGCTGCCCCCAAAGCCGGTAATGACCGCGTGTGAGGTAGATAAGTAGTGCGTTTACGGGCGGCGCTGGCTGCCCGTTACTCCTCGCGCTCGTGAATACCTGCGGTATTAATCTCCGCATAGCGCCCGCCGCCGCAAATCCACTCTTCAAGCCTTTCCCTCAGCGACTCGTCGCTGAGCTTTTCCCGGCCCCGCAGCGCGCATTCCCAGACTATCAGCACGCGCCACTCTTCGCTGAGCAGGCGGTGAATATCACGCTTGTCTCGCGCAACGTTCTTGCCGATCTTCTCAAGCCAGAAGTCGGTGCGCGTCGCGGGAACCCTGAAGAGATAACAGTCGTGATGATGCCAGAAGCAGCCGTGGGTAAAGATAATGCAGCGGTACTCTTCGACAACAAAATCAGGCCGCCCGGCAAGCGCCGCATCCTGCACCCGGAAAGCAAACCCGCAGTCGTTCAGAAGTCCCGCCAGGCGCTTTTCAATGGCCGTATCCCGCGTTGCAATAGCGCGCATATTTTTGCTGCGCACTTCTTTGCTGTGAACATCAGCCATTGTTTACCTCCCGTTAGCGCTTTTTCACCGCCAGCCTGATTTTCTCTTCCAGAAGTTTAGCGACTGCCGCAAACGCTGGCACCACGACAGAGTTGCCGAACTGCCGGTAAGCCTGAGTATCAGACACCGGAATACGGAAAGATTTGCCCTGCACCGCCTCAAAGCCCATCAGCCTCGCGCATTCACGCGGCGTTAAGCGGCGTGGCCGACGCTTCTGGTTTTCAGGATCGTTAAAATCCTTCTCGCCCAGCGCCTTGTCCCAGCCTCGGTCGACCAGGATTTCCGCCCCATCTTTAAAATAACGCGCCGACAGGGTTCTTGCCACGCTGGCCGGATTGGTCGGGTCCACCAGGCCGTAGCCAAAGCCGTTGCCCTTCGCCTGATGCTTTTTCGCGTAGTTATAGAGGTACTTCCACAGCGTCGGCGTCAGGATGTATTTTTCGTCCACGACCGGATCCAGCAGCTCACCAAAGGTGATGCGGCGCTTTGGATAAAGCGCGTCCAGAGTGCGCAGCGTGAAGTCATGGTGCAGATTCAGGTCGCGACGGAACCCGACCAGCACGATACGCTCGCGGTGCTGGGGCAGGAAGTTTTTCCCGTCGATAATCTTCGGATCGCCCGCTCCCGCCACGGCCGCATCTGCTACTTCATACCCCAGGCCATCAAGCGTTTCCATAATGATACGGAAGGTGTTGCCCTTGTCGTGGCTCTTAAGATTTTTAACGTTTTCCAGCACGAAGATTGCCGGACGCTTGGCATCAATAATGCGGGCCACGTCGAAGAACAGCGTGCCCTGGGTTTCGCAGGCGAAGCCATGCGCCCGGCCCAGCGCGTTCTTTTTCGAGACGCCAGCCAGCGAGAAGGGCTGGCAGGGGAAGCCCGCAAGCAGGACGTCGTGATCCGGCAGGGTGGCCTTAATGTGCGCGGCAGCCTCCTCATCGCTGAGGTCCGTGCGGTGGCTCTGGGTCACATCGCGGATATCTTCGTTGAACTGATGCTGCTGCGGGTCGCAGTACCAGTTGGCCTTATAGGTACGTACCGCATATTTATTCCACTCGCTGGTAAATACGCACTGTCCGCCAATGGCCTCAAAGCCGCTGCGAATGCCGCCGATGCCCGCAAAGAGATCGATAAAACGAAACGCGTATTTGCCGTGGTGGGCAGGCGGCGAGGGAAGCATGCTTTGCAGCATCGTCACTTCTACAGGCGTCAGGCTTCGCGGGGCTGATTTGCGGTTGAACCAGCGGTTTAACGATTCACGCGTCCAGTCGCCGCTGACCTGCCGCAGATGATGCGCCACGGTTTTTTGATCGTAGATTTTAAGGATCCGGCTGACCAGCTCGTGGTCAGCTTCCATCTGCTGCCGCTGCTGGTGTAAGGCCTGTTCTGAGAGGTGCTCTGCAATCGCGTCGAGGTCGTTCATCCTAAACCCTGGAAGGGAAAATAATGTGCGACTTTATCACTGATTTGACCCAGAGAGAAAGCGTGCCCGCATCCGGCGGGCAGCCGTTAGCGTGAGGAGATAAACTGTTGCAGGACGTCGCTGTCTATTTCGTGGTAATCGCCTTTTAGTTCGGCACACAGCTTGGCCATGTAGTGCACCAGAAAATCGGCGTTGAGGCGTGCAAGCTCCCTTCCCGCTTCGGTTTGCATGGTTTCAGGAAGTTTAAAGAGTTTTTTCTGGAAATGGTCGAGCGCGTAGGTCGTGTCATCCAGCTCCCGGGACTGCGCCAGCGGATCCGTGCTGTCGAACAACGGACGGCCTAACGCCCCCGATGTGTAAAACACCCGGGCAAGGCCAATAGCGCCCAAAGATTCAAGCCGGTCCGCATCCTGAACGATTTTTGCTTCCAGGGTTTGCGGCGCAATGCCTGCGCTAAAACTATGGGCGCGAACGGCATGCGCCACCGCATCGTAAAGCTCGCGGGGGAAATCCGGGAAATCGGCATCCAGAATACGCAACGTCTCCTGTGCCGCCTGCGTCGAGGCGAGGTGCCGCTGCGGATGATTCTTCGGCAGGTTAACAATATCGTGAAAATAACAGGCGGTGAGGACAACTAAACGGTCGGCTTCGCTGCCTGTCATTATTCGCTGCGCGGTCTTCCACACGCGGTGAAAGTGCGCCACATCGTGGGCCTTATCGTCCTGCGCCCAGTTGTCGCGCAGCCAGGTTTCAAAGCGTTCCTGCCAGAGGGCTATCGGCATACGTACTCCTCGATTCGTTGCTAAACCCGGTACTTAATATGAGTACAGGATCACAAATTTAGCAAATTAACGGGCAAAAACGCTAAAGCAGATTAACCGCGATGGGACGAACGCGCTCGCGGGCCGTACTGCCGAGGCCGCGTATACCAGACAATCCAGCCCAGAACGGCGGCGACGGACCCCAATACCAGCAGGCCCATCAGCGCGCCCAACAGCTTACCGGCAAAGGAACCCATATCGCCCCCCGTCACGCTGCTGACCACCCAAAAGTACTTCACCATCGCCCAGACGATGTAGAGACAAAAAGCATAGAACAACCACAGCGCTAGTTTTCCACCCGGGCTACGGGTTGGCTTCGCATCCATAACGTTTAACATCTCCTCTCAAGCAAAAAACAGGACAAACGATGGCCTCGCCACCTTCACAATGTGACTTTTATCACATTATAGAGCGCATTTGATCGCTTTTAACGATGTTTTTTGTCCCTTATCAACCCCTGCCGAAAACTGGCCATATTGCGTACGAATACTGACGATCTATTACTCATTGAAAACGTAACGCGAAGGGGTAAATATTCATCGATCCTTTAATCGCGGAAATAAAATAAAACATAAATACGATATATTTTTATGATCATTAATATTTTTAATTAAAACACAAAAGCAAGCAGATATATTAAATAACCATGTTAATCATAAGCTTGCATGGAAATAGTATAATTACAATTTGCAACACTTCCATTATACAACTTACACCTCACCCGGTAGAAAGTATGAACTATTTGGTTACGATGTTGCTGGTTGTTCAGGACTGAAACAATCATTCATTCTAATTATATTTAAAAGGATTATCTATATGAAAAGAACAGCACTGGCATTACTTATTCCAGCAATACTGACCCTGGGCGCGGCTAACGCGGCGGAAATGTATAATAAAGACGGTAATAAAGTTGACCTGTATGGCAAAGTCGATGCGCGCCATACCTTCTCTGATAATAAAGGTGATGACGGCGATGCCACTTATACCCAAATAGGGTTCAGAGGCGAAACGCAGATTAACAGCGCGCTCATGGGCTTCGGCCAGTGGGAATACAAAATGATGGCAAACGACACCGAGGACAGCGGCAGGAAGGCATGGACTCGTCTGGCCTTCGCTGGTCTGAAGTTTGGCGACTACGGCTCGCTGGACTACGGCCGTAACTACGGTGTTGTTTACGATATCGACGCATGGACGGATATGCTGCCAGTCTTCGGTGGTGACACCGCGGCGCAAACCGATAACTACATGATGGGCCGTGCGAGCGGCGTGGCAACCTACCGTAATGCCGACTTCTTCGGTCTGGTAGATGGCCTGAACTTTGCCATCCAGTACCAGGGCGCTAACGAAGGTGCTAATGATAACGAAGATCAGGAAGGCACCAACAATGGCCGCAGCTACAAGTATTCCAACGGTGATGGCTGGGGCATGTCCTCCTCCTACGATTTCAACTTTGGTTTGAGCTTCGGTGCAGCCTTCTCCTCCTCTGACCGTACTAATGAGCAGGAAGCATTAGGCCGTGGTGATACCGTTATGGCCGGTGGCGAAAAGGCTGAAGCCTGGACCGTCGGTACTAAATATGACGCCAACAATATCTATCTGGCAGCAATGTATGCCGAAACCAATAATATGACGCCGTTTGGTGCCGGTTATATTGCCAACAAAACCCAGAACTTTGAAGTTGTGGCTCAGTACCAGTTCGACTTCGGCCTGCGCCCGTCCGTAGCCTACCTGCAGTCTAAAGGTAAAGAGCTGAACTCTGGCTACGGTAACGACAAAGACCTGGTGAAATACGTTGATGTCGCCGCTACCTACTACTTCAACAAAAACTTCTCCGCCTACGCAGATTACAAAATCAACCTGCTGGACGGCAATGACGACTTCTACAACGATGCCGGCATCTCTACCGACGACGTTGTTGGCGTTGGCATGATTTACCAGTTCTAAAAAAAAGACCTACCCCCCTTTGTATTGTTTAGCCCGCTTATCGCGGGCTTTTTTTCGTTCCGCATTTTATCCAGGCCAAAGCAATGTTTAAGTTATTCAGATAATTCCGTAGCTGAAGGCACACTTGTGACCCGCATCGTTGAAGTAAAAATCATTAAGTGCTTGAATAATGGCCCGCTGAGGGGCATTAATGATGCCGATATCTTCTCTCCTGCAACCATGATGACTTTGTGAGCAAGTACATGATTAAGTGGCCCTGGAAAGTAAGTGATTCATCCGCTGTCTCCGCCCTGCCCTGGGAGCAGGCTTTTGCCATCCCCGTGCTGGCCGACCTCACCGCGGTTGAGCAGCAGAAACTCATCCGTCTGGCCGATCGCTTTTTGCAGCAGAAGCGGCTGGTCCCGCTTCAGGGCTTTGAACTTGACGAACTGAAAAGCGCGCGCATTGCCCTGCTGTTCTGCCTGCCGGTGATGGAGCTGGGGCTGGAATGGCTGGATGGCTTTCACGAGGTGCTGATCTACCCTGCTCCTTTCGTGGTTGACGATGAATGGCAGGATGATTTCGGCCTGGTTCACAATCAGCGCGTCGTGCAATCCGGGCAGAGCTGGCAGCAGGGCCCAATCGTACTTAACTGGCTGGACGTGCAGGACTCCTTCGACGCCTCAGGCTTTAACCTTATCGTCCACGAGGTGGCCCACAAGCTGGATATGCGCAACGGCGACAGGGCAAGCGGTATCCCGCTTATCGCGCTGCGGGACGTCGCCGCCTGGGAACACGACCTGTACGCGGCCATGAATAATATCCAGGATGAAATCGATCTGGTCGGCGAGAATGCGGCTAGTATAGATGCCTACGCGGCAAGCGAGCCGGCAGAGTGCTTCGCGGTGCTTTCCGAGTACTTCTTCAGCGCGCCGGAGCTGCTGGCCCCGCGCTTTCCGTCGCTCTATCAGCGTTTTCGCCTGTTTTACGGCCAGGATCCTCTGCAACGCCTGCGTCGTAACGAAAACCCCCACGATGCGGACGGCAAAACGGTGCATTAATTCCGCAAGTTGATTCTAATTTGCTCATTCGAATCAAGACGTTATTTTTGTCGTTGACTCTTTTTAAACGTGAGGCTACTATTCGCCTCGTTCAAACGATTCCTCTGTAGTTCAGTCGGTAGAACGGCGGACTGTTAATCCGTATGTCACTGGTTCGAGTCCAGTCAGAGGAGCCAAATTCGAGAGCCTGCTTAAGGAAACTTAAGCGGGCTTTTTTGCGTTTAGGCTTCGTGAAAAATAAACGCCCAAACTAAGAATAACGGGCGAGGCTATCGCCCTTTCCCGGCGAATTAAATCTGGAAGTCGATAACCACCTCGTCTGACTCCAGCGCCTGGCGCTTAATTTCCTCTACCGAAAGTTCAGGATTGCAAAGCTCGATAAACCGCCAGACATAGTTCCGCTGCAGCTGGCCGCGCTTGATCCCCAGCCACACGGTATTGGCGTCAAAAAGATGCCGTGTATCCAGGCGTACCAGACTTCCCTCCTCGCCGCTGGCCTGATCGGCCACCAGCCCGATGCCCAGGCCAAGATCGACGTAGGTTTTCACCACGTCCGAATCCTGCGCGCTGAGCACGATATCCGGCGTCAGCCCCCGGCGTGAAAACGCTTCGTCAATACGTGAACGGCCGGTAATACCCTGCCGATAGGTAATAAGCGGCCAGCGGCTGATATCGTCGAGGGTCAGAGGGCTGGCGTGGATCAGTGGGTGGCCTTTCGGCACCAGCAGGCTGTGATACCAGCGGAACCAGGGATAGGCGACCAGAGTCGGGTCGGTGCTCAGGCGTTCGCTGGCGATGCCGATATCCGCCGTGCCGCTGTGGATCAGCGCTTCAATCTCCTGCGGCGTGC
The DNA here is from genome assembly GCF_038405435.1 of Dryocola clanedunensis. Lineage (GTDB taxonomy): Bacteria > Pseudomonadota > Gammaproteobacteria > Enterobacterales > Enterobacteriaceae > Dryocola > Dryocola clanedunensis_A. The sequence goes on from NZ_JBBYHZ010000004.1 coordinate 194,725, forward strand.
CCTGGATAAGCTCCAGGCGTACCTCAGGGAACAGCGCCCGGAAGGCCTTAATAATCACGGGAAGGCTGTAGCGCGCCTGGGTGTGGGTAGTGGCGATGGTCAGCACGCCGCTGGCATCGTTGGTGAAGAGATCCGCCAGCCGCCTGACGTTGCTGGCTTCGTTCAGAATGCGTTCGGCAATCACCAGCAGCGCCTTTCCCGGTTCGGTCATACCTAATAACCGTTTGCCCCGGCGAATGAAAATCTCAATGCCTAACTCTTCTTCCAGCTCGCGAATGTGGCGGCTGACGCCGGACTGCGAGGTGAAAAGGATATTGGCGACCTCGGTGAGATTGTAATCCCGCCGGGCCGCCTCGCGGATAATCTTGAGTTGCTGGAAATTCACGTTGCCCCCAGGAGCATGGCTGTTCTTTACGCCATTGTTAAAGTCACAGCCCCCGGCGAACAAATAATAAAAACCAGCAAGTTATTCCTTTTAGCGATAAGACCCTCAGCCCACCAGCAGCAGCTCACGATTTTCCAGCGCCGGACGTGCCGCCAGCGACATAAGAATATCTTTTACTGCCTGGGCCTGAGGCGTTAACGGCAGGCGCGCCGAGAGGTTAACCGACAGAGGCAGGTTAAGGGACGGGCTGGCGATGCGCGCCATCCAGCCATTGGCGGAGGCGGTCAGCGAGCGCGCGGCAGATTCCGGCAGCACAGTCACGCCCATCCCGCTGGCAATCGCGGCGGTAAGCGTTGAGAGAGACTCAATTTCGCCGATGATCTTCGCCGTCAGGCGGCGGAGCGAAAAGGCTTCATCTACGCGCTTGCGCACGGCGCTGTAGTCACGCGGCAGGAACAGGTTCATTTCGGCCACCGCAGCGAGATCGACCGTCTGGCCTGGACAGTCGCGGGTGCCGACGAGAAACAGCTCCTCTTTCAGTAGCGGCTGGCTGGTGATGCCCGCCGTCGGGGAACGGTCGTACAGGACCGCCATGTCAAGCTGGCCGCTTAACAGCTTGTCATTCAGGGATGAACCACTGTTTTCGTGCAGGTAGACCAGCACGTCCGGGAGTTCGTTGCGCACTGCCTGAAGCAGAGGCATGGTAATCGAAGAGGCGGCGGTTCCCGGCGCAAGGCCAATGGAGACCGTGCCGCTTAGCGTCTGGCCCACGTTCCCGACCGCAAGCTGGGCCTGTTCGCACTGGCGTAAAATAGTGCGCGCGTGGGTATAAAGGATCTTTCCTGCCTCCGTCGGCGTTACGCCGCGCTTGGTGCGGATTAACAGCTGCTGATCCATTTCCCCCTCAAGGGTTGCGACCTGCTGGCTCAGGGCCGGCTGCGCGATATGCAGCACTTCAGCGGCCTGCGTCAGGCTACCAATATCGACGATTTTTACGAAGTACTTCAGCCGTCTTAAGTTCATTTTGCCTCCTTCGGGAAATGCCAGCGCCAGTTTCAGCAGTGATGTCGCAGAAAGAATTGCAAGATGCTTGCCACTTTTCGGGAAAGCCGGACCAGATGGTCTAAGCGGCTGGATAATAAGCGAAACTGATAAAACGCCCCCGTTTCATTAATGAAACATGGGTTTGCTTATGCCCCATAAGAGGTACTCGCGCACCGTGATGGTGCGCGAGAAAAACAGAAATTTATGACAGACGTGCCCACCACAGGCGCAGCTTCATGCCCCAGTAGCTCGTCCAGCCGGTGGTTGAGGAGACGATCGCGCCCTTGTGAAGCACAACAAAAGTCGGCGTAACGCCAATTTCCCAGTTCTGCGACAGCCTGCCGTCCGCATCGTTGATAACCGGCAGCGTCATCTTCTTGTGGGCAAGCCAGCCGGTAACCTTTTGGTCGTCCCCTGAGCGCAGCGCCACGGTCATAACATTTTCGCCCTCTTCCGTCAGGCGCGACACGTCCGGAGTGGTGAAACGGCAGACTCCGCACCAGCTCGCCCAGAAGTAGATCAGCAGCGGACGGTCTTCGCTTAGCGCGGCCAGCGAAACATTTCTGCCGTCGAGCGTGTGCAGCGGCGTGCTGTTAAAGGTGGCGGGCAGCTGCGGCGCTCGCCACCAGTCTATGACAAGCAGCACGGCTCCGAGGAGGGCCAGCAGCACCAGCCCTTCCCGCCCCCAGCGCAGGAGTTTATTGACCATTGGCCTGCACCAGCTTTTCCTGGACCAGCGCTTCCAGCGTCTCCCACGGCACCGCACCGGCCAGCATGGTATCGCCGACGATAGTGGCTGGCGTTCCCTGCACGCCGACGACTCTGGCGAGCTGAAGGTTCAGGCTCAACGTTTCCATACTTTTCTGGTCCGGCGTCACGGGCGTGGCGCCGCTCTTATCAACGGCGGTTTTAATGCTCGCCGGGGTGTGATAGCCCTTTTTCGACATCAGCATCTGGTGCAGCTTCAGAAACTGATCCGGATGCTCCCGCCAGGTAGTCAGCACGATGCGCGCCGACTCGGTAGAGGTCTCGCCTTTAAAAGGCAGCGGCCTGATGACTACCGCCACGTCCGGATATTTTTGGGTGATTTTCTCCAGCATCGGGTCGAGCTGCTTGCAGTAAGGGCAGTTGTAGTCGGTAAAAGAGACCAGCGTCAGCTTAGGGTTGGCGGCCCCGATGCGCGGGCTTAGCGGGTCGTGGAACAGCGCCTCGTAAATGAGCTGCTGCATTTCCTCTTCCCGATCCTGTGGCTGCTGCGGCTGTTCCGCGGCCTGCGCGCTGAAGGTCACCATCAGCACCAGTAAAAAAGTCATCACCAGCTTCATTTTGTCTCTCCTTTAGCTTCCGTAAGCGTATTCAGGACGGCATCACGCGACAGCAGCGTGGGCAGCGCTTTCCCTTCCGGTAATCCAGGGCCGTAGATTTGGTTGTAGGGCACTGCCACCTGGCCGCGCCGCTTCAGGAAATCGGTGATTTCTTTCGAGGGCAGCGTCCAGTCGCCGCGCAGCGCCACGACGTCAGGGGCCTGAAGGGCCGCCTGCACATCGTCCCGGGAAAGGACGTTAAGCTTGTTGATTTTGCAGGTGATGCACCAGTCGGCCGTCACATCCACAAAGACCCGTTTATGCTGCGCAAGGGCATTTTGCACGGCCTCTTCACTCAGCGGCTGCCAGGCAATCTGCTCTTCGCTGGCTTTGCCCGTGGCGCTGCCGAAGTGGGCGGGCAGCAGGCTTGCCAGCCAGAGTGCGGAGCCCAGCATCATGACGGCGAGGATCTTACGCAGCCAGTTCATCCACGGGCCGGGACGAGGCAAGCGCAGCGCCAGCCCCGGACGCAGGGCAATCAGCAGCCACGGCAGGCTCATACCTACGCCCAGCGCCAGGAACAGCCCCCACAGCACCGGCAGCGGAGCGGCCAGCGCTACCGCAACCGCAGTGCCCAGGAAAGGTGCGCTACAGGGCGTTGCGAGCAAGGTAGCCAGCGCTCCCTGCCAGAAATGCCCGGCCATGCCGGTGCCGCCGTGGGTGGCAAGGCGGGTGGTAAGATTCGAAGAGAGGCGGAACTCAAACAGGCCAAACAGGCTGGCGCTGAACGCCACCATCACCAGCGCCATAAAGCCGATAAACCACGGGTTCTGAAACTGGATCCCCCAGCCCAGCGCCTGATTGGTCAGCCGCAGGACGGTCATCAGCAGCGCCAGCGCCATGAAGGAGGCGATGATGCCGGCAACGGAGGCCAGAAACTGGCGGCGGATAATTTTCCGGTCCTGCTGCCCGACCAGCAGTATCGACCCCAGCTTCATGCCGAGAACCGGCAGCACGCAGGGCATCAGGTTAAGAATGAACCCGCCGAGCAGCGCGAACAGCACCACCTGCCAGAGGACAAACGGATCCTGCGGAGCAGGTACCGCAGCCGCCTCCGTCACCTTCACCGTCGACTGCTGGGCTATGCCGTCATCAGACACCACCAGCGTCAGCGAACGCCCGCGTAAATCCGGCCCCGTACCGTCCCAGCCGTCGCTGGTCGGCACGGTAGCCCACAGGGTTTCGCCTTCCGTCTGAATTTTGGGTCTGGCAAAGCTCGCATCGTCCGGCACAACCAGAAACAGATCGGGTTTCTTCCAGCCTGCGGCGCGGGTTGCTTTTACCACCAGCTCACCGGTTCGGTAGCCCGCGCTCAGGCTGTCCGTGAGCCCATTCTTAAGCGGAACGCTGCCCATCGCCTGAGCATAGTCATGGGCGAATGCCGCATCGCCGGCAGCTGGCGTTAGCTCAAAGGGATAATCTGTGAGCAGGCAAACGTCTTTGCAGGTTGAAAGCGTCAGCACGCCAGCGATACGGCCAGGCGGCTTACCCGGCATGGTCATCGGAATGCTGACCCGATCGTGGTAGCCCTGAGTGGTAATGCCGCCGACGTCAAAGCGCTGCGGAGTGGGCCAGAACCACTCAACCGCAGGCATAGCGTTTTTCCAGGCAATAGCAGGCGCAACGCCCCCCTCACCCGGCGAACGCCAGTAGGTTTTCCAGCCCTTTTCCAGCCTTACGTCCAGCAGCAGGCGCGTTTCGCCGCCGTCGCCGGTATCAGCGCGCAGGCGCACGCTGGCATGATCGTTATCGGCGGACGTCAGCCAGCCGGGTTCTGCGGCCCATGAAAACGGCAGCCACAGCAGCAGTAGGCAGAGCAAAGCCTGCCTGAAAAGACTCAACATATTTTTTCTCCGTAAATGAATTAACTAACCGTGTTGCACAGCCGGTTTGTCATTCACGGAAGACGCAAAATCGCAGATGGACTCTTAACGTGGGCGAAGAAAATGCCCTGACAGGCGCAACGGGCGAACGTGTCGTCCGTGCGGGAATAAGCAGTGCGAGGAGCAGGCTGACGGCAAAAAGTGCGCCTTCGAATAGCACAGGGGGAGCAGAAAGCAGCGACTTGGCGCTTAGTTCACAGGGGGTCACAGGAGCGGCAGCATCAACATCGGAGCTGATGGACTGGCTTAAGGTCATCTCTGAGGCCGCTTTCATTTGCAGGGCGTGCAGGCCCGCCATGCGCTGCGCGGTGCAAACTACCACCACCAGACATGACAGAACCAGAAACCACTTTGCCAAATGCTTGCGTTTAAACATGCTTTCCTCATTTGTGAACCGCCTATCTTAGCCAGTCCGCGCCGTTTGGCAACCGATGCGCTGTAAAGTTATGTCTGCCCCTGGGGCGCGTTTGCTTGTTTTATCAGCAAACGAACGCCTTGCGCTGTTTCAGGCTTTGACAAGGGGGAACGGGGTCGTTAATATGCGCCCCGTTCACACGATTCCTCTGTAGTTCAGTCGGTAGAACGGCGGACTGTTAATCCGTATGTCACTGGTTCGAGTCCAGTCAGAGGAGCCAAATTAGAGAAGCCCGCTTAAGGAAACTTAAGCGGGTTTTTTGCTGTTTTCAGGCATGCCTGAAAAGCCTTATCAGATATTGATTCACGAACTCTGGCGAAAAACCTATCCGACGCGTTTTCAGTTTCCATGCTCACCCAGTGGGCTGGCAAAAATCAGTTGAGGATAGCTTCCAGCCTTCCCAGCACTTCGTTCAGGATAGTTTCAGGTATACGTTCCAGCCGTTTGCCGCTACGGGCCTCCATATCAATGGTTCTGGGCTGGTCGCAACGTATAACACCTGTTGTTTTCGTCCCTGCGCCATCCAGCGATACGGTAAAACCCGCCGTGCGGGCAACGTTTCCGCCGCTGGTCACAGGAACAATGACAGGTAACCGGGTGAGCTTATTGAACGCTGCCTTCGATACGATGAGCACCGGACGTTTTCCGCTTTGCTCATGACCAGCAGTAGGATCAAGTGAAACGAGCCAAATTTCGCCTCTGTCCATTTACAGGATCTCCTTACCCACGGCAGGTGCATCAATCCATTCCCGATCTTCCTCACTGATTTCAGCGTGCGGATCGCACTGTGCCAGCAGCTCTTCAAGCGAATAGCGGGGCCGTTTCTGGGGTTCAATAATCAGGCGGCCATTATCAATGGTCATGCCCACTTTTGCGGTTCAAAGGTTTATGACGGATCGGATAAACGAAATGCGGCGCAGGTTCCATATCAGATCTGCGCCGGGAATATATTAGCGGCAGCACGAAGGCAATTAATCTCTGATCTAAATATTCAGGCTCAGGCTGGTAATCAGCCAGTCAGGGGTTCAGCCGATTCAGCCAGAGGAGCCCTAACTAAAGAAGCCCGCTTAAAGCTGACCCGTGCTGCCGGGCATGGTGCTGATAAGCATCGGCATTCCTGAGCGGCGGAGCAACGCGGCGCTCACAACGTCTGCATCGACGCCGTCCCCCTCGGTGACATTGCGCAGCGCCGGGGTCATGGGCAGCGGGACTTTCCTGTCGGATTCAAACTCGGTGCGGTTACGGGACAGCGGCTCGTGCACTTCCAGCCAGCGCCGCCCGTCCGGCTCGACGGTGACTTTCACCGGCTGGTCAATCAGCTGTACGCGCGTCCCCACCGGCACGTTATCGAACAGATATTTAATATCGTCTTTGCGCAGGCGAATGCAGCCCTGGCTGACGCGCAGGCCGATACCAAAGTTGGCGTTTGTCCCGTGGATGGCGTAGAGCCTGCCGATGTAAATCGCGTAAAGCCCCATCGGATTATCCTCGCCCGGCGGGACGAAGGCCGGCAGGGTTTTGCCCTCCTTCGCGTATTCGCGGCGGGTATTCGCCGTCGGCGTCCAGGCGGGAGCCTCCTGCTTACGCTCAACCTTCGTCACCCAGTTGCGCGGCGTTTCACGCCCGGCCTGGCCAATGCCAATCGGCAGAATTTCTACCGTGCCGCTGTCCTGCGGATAGTAGTAAAGCCGCATTTCGGCGACGTTTACCACTATCCCCTCGCGGACGGTATCCGGCAGAATCACCTGCTGCGGAATAGTCAGCTGGCTACCGGCTTTTGGCAGGAACGGATCGACGCCCGGATTGGCCTCCAGCATATTGCTGAACCCCTGCCCGTAGAGGGCGGCAAAGTACTCCAGCGGCTGGGTGTTCCCGTCCGGGACGGTAGCAATTAACGCCGTGCCGACAAGGCGGCTGCCCTCCGGCGGAAGCGGATAGGTGACCGCAATGGCGCTATGGGTAACGGCGGCAAGCACCAGGGCAAGCGAGGATAAACGAATCATGGTTTCCCCGTTATAAACAGGATGGATTAAGTTTAAATATAACCCTCCGCTGCGGATCTGGTGAGATTTCGGCCGCAGACCTGAGTCTTAAAGTTTTTCACATTCCCGCTACATCCCCCTTCCGTTCTTTCCCGTCCGTGACATACTGACGGAACCCGCGTCCACCCGGCATGCCCGGCATGCCCGGCATAAGGAGAAATAATGAACAATGACGCAGCCAACCAGGGGCTGACGCCCGAGCAGGCGCTCGATAAGCTTGAATCCCTTTTTGATGATGCAGTGAACGCCCTGCGTGATGCCATAGACACCTATACGCATAAAGGAACGCTGCCAGATCCGATAGCCCGCACGGCGGGCCTGTTCGTCTACCCGGAACTGCGGGTCAGCTGGGACGGCACGACCAACAAGCCAAATAAAACCAGAGCCTACGCGCGTTTTACCCATTCCGGCAGCTACACCACTACCATTACCCGCCCTTCGCTGTTCCGCACTTATCTCATCGAACAGCTCTCGCTGCTGCACGAAGATTACGGCGCGCACATTGAGGTAGGCCCGTCACAGCACGAAATTCCCTACCCTTACGTGATAGACGGCCTGTCGCTGGACCGTTCAATGAGCGCCGATTTAACCCGCCACTTCCCGACGACCGAACTGGCGCAGATTGGCGATGAAACGGCGGATGGCCTGTTCCACCCGACGGAGTTTTACCCGCTGTCGCATTTTGACGCCCGCCGCGTGGATTTCTCCCTCGCGCGCCTGCGGCATTACACCGGTACGCCCGTGGAACATTTCCAGTCTTTCGTTCTGTTCACCAACTACACCCGCTACGTGGATGAGTTCGTGCGCTGGGGCTGTCAGCAAATACTCGATCCTGAAAGTCCTTACGTGGCGCTCTCCTGCGCCGGTGGCGTCTGGCTGACGGCGGATTCAGAAGCGCCGGAGGCGGCGATTTCCGACCTGGCCTGGAAGAAGCACCAGATGCCCGCCTGGCATCTGATTAACGCCGACGGAACGGGCATTACGCTGATTAACATTGGCGTTGGCCCGTCGAACGCGAAAACCATCTGCGACCACCTCGCCGTGCTGCGCCCGGACGCGTGGCTGATGATTGGCCACTGCGGCGGCCTGCGCGAAAGCCAGGCCATTGGCGACTATGTGCTGGCGCATGCGTATTTACGGGACGATCACGTGCTTGACGCCGTGCTGCCGCCGGACATCCCTATTCCGAGCATCGCCGAAGTACAGCGCGCGCTCTACGACGCCACCAAGGTTGTCAGCGGCATGCCGGGCGAGGAGGTTAAACAGCGTCTGCGCACCGGAACGGTGGTCACCACCGACGATCGTAACTGGGAGCTGCGCTATTCGGCCTCCGCGCTGCGCTTTAACCTCAGCCGCGCCGTCGCCATCGATATGGAGAGCGCGACCATTGCCGCGCAGGGGTATCGGTTCCGCGTGCCGTACGGGACTTTGCTGTGCGTGTCGGACAAGCCGCTGCACGGCGAGATCAAACTCCCGGGCCAGGCAAACCGCTTTTATGAAGGGGCGATTTCCGAACATTTACAGATCGGCATCTGCGCCATTGACCTGCTGCGTGCCGAAGGCGAGCGCCTGCATTCCCGCAAGCTGCGCACTTTTAACGAGCCACCTTTCCGCTAGGAAGGGCTGGTTTTGCTTCGTGTGCATCCAGATGAAGGGTAAGGAACAGGCCGCTGAAAAGCGGTCTTTTTTGTCACTTTGGCGTAATTATCAGCAGTTAAACGCAGATCGCTGAAACAGGCTTTGACAACCTCTGTCCGCGCCGTTAACATGCGCCCCGTTCACACGATTCCTCTGTAGTTCAGTCGGTAGAACGGCGGACTGTTAATCCGTATGTCACTGGTTCGAGTCCAGTCAGAGGAGCCAAATTAGAGAAGCCCGCTTAAGCAAACTTAAGCGGGCTTTTTGCTTTTGTGATTCAGCCTGACGTTGCAGGATGGCGCGTCGCTTTTAAGACCGTCGCCATCCTGCTTATGCTTAAATCTCGGTCAGAATTTCGCTGAAATCGAGACGGGACTTAGGCAGCGCGGCGTTGAAATCCTCCACGCTGCGGTAGCCGACCGGCACGATAACCAGGCTGGTATAGCCCTTCTCGCGCAGGCCAAACTCTTCGTCCAGAATTCGGGCGTCAAAGCCTTCAATTGGCACGGCGTCGATATTCAGCGCTGAAACGCCCAGCAGGAAATTGCCGACGTTAAGATAAACCTGTTTCTCCATCCAGTGCTGCGCATCTTTCAAATCAAACCGGTGCATGTTCACGAAGTAAGAACGGCCTTTATGCTGCCCTTCCATAGCCTGCTGGCTGGCAAAACGTCCGTCCGCATTCTCTTTCTCCAGCAGCGTTTGCAGATGCGTTTCATCAATTGCCGTCTTCGCGCAGAACACCACTACGTGAGAGGCGTCCAGAACTTTACGCTCGTTAAATACGTAGAAGCCGGAGGTTGCCTTCGCAATGCGCGCTTTCGCTTCGTCGCTGCTGGCCAGAATAAAGTGCCACGGCTGGGAGTTGGTGCTGGACGGGCTAAGACGCAGCAGATCTTTTACTTTGGCAATGTCCTCGGCGCTGATTTTTTTGGTCGCGTCGAACGCTTTGGTTGAGTAGCGTGAGGACGCCGCATCAATAATATTCATGATTATTCCCTGAGTTAGTTAACATGGGCCACATAACGGTTTGCGACCGGAGCCATGTAGGTATGTTACCAGGCGCCGCGCTTTCGAGAAACAGACCAATAAAAACAACACTTATCCTCGGGGAGTGAAAATGCTCAGGCTGGAAGACCTTACTTTATTCGTCAGGGCGAGCGCCTTAAACAGTTTCAGCGACACGGCGCGCGAGGCGGGCCTGCAACCCGCGCAGGTCAGCACCGCCATCAAGCGGCTGGAGAAAATCCTCAACGTCCGGCTTTTTGCCCGATCCACCCGCAGCCTGCGGCTGACGCCGGAAGGCGAGAGCTGGCTGCCGTACGCAATCCAGGCGCTGCAGGCGCTCGAGGCGGGCATGGAACAAATTCAGCCGTCGAACGATGAAGTGCGGGGCGTGCTGCAAATCGCCGTGCCTTCCGACCTGGGGCGCAACATTATGCTGACGGTGTTCCAGGAGTTTCGCCGTCGGCATCCCGCGCTGCAGCTGAAGATTCTGTTTTCCGATCAAATCGCCGACGTGTTCAAAGATCCGGTGGATATTGCCTTTCGCTACGGCATCAACGATGACGCTTCGTTCATCGCCCTGCCCCTCGCCCCCAACAATCGCCGCGTGATCGTGGCGTCACCCGACTACATCGAACGCTTTGGGGAGCCAAAAACCATTGCCGAATTAGCCCATCACAACGCGCTGACTTATCTGCTGAAGGGCCGGGTATTCGACAAGTGGACCTTTACGCAAGATGGCAACGTGCACCATGTCGCCGTGAAGGGTTCGATGATGAGCGATGACGCCGAAGTTATCCGCCGCCTGGCCATTCGCGGCGAGGGCATTGCGTTTAAATCGTGGCTGGACGTAAGCGAGGATGTTGCCGCAGGAAGGCTGAAAGTGCTGCTTGGGCAGTATCACGGCGACGCGGTGCCGCTGAGCCTGATTTGCCCGCACCGCAAACAGCTTTCTGCTACGGTGCGGCTGCTGCATGAAGCGGTGAAGCAGCGCTGTGACGCGCTGCTTGAAGGTCTGCCGCACTAACGAATCAGGCTGGCGGCAGCTCTGTAATCTCTTCGGTTTGCTGCTGCCTGATGCGGGGATATTTTTTCAGCCAGCGTCCGCTGATCATACGCCAGTAGAAGAACGCCCCGCGTACGGCCCAGTCGAAGAACATGCCCAGCCAGACGCCCACCACGCCCATGCCCAGCACAATCCCCAGCGTATAACCGGCCACTACGCGGCAGCCCCACATGCCGAGCATTGATACCCACATGGCAAAACGGGCGTCACGCGCGCCTTTAAGACCGGCGGGCAGCACCCAGGAAGCGGCCCAAATCGGCATAAACGCGGCGTTCATCCAGATCAGGACCTTCACGACTTCTTTAACATCATCTTCATGCGTGTAGAACGAGGCGAACAGCCCGGCAAACGGCGCGGTGCCCCAGGCGATAATCGTCAGGCCTATGGTAGAGAGCCAGAACACGTGCCGCAGCTGCCGCTCTGCCTGGCCAATCTGACCTTTACCCAGCCGCCTGCCGACAATAATCGTCGAGGCTGAGCCGAGGGCGTTGCCCGGCAGGTTAATCAGAGAGGCAATCGAGAAGGCGATAAAATTACCCGCGATAACGTTAGTGCCCATCCCGGCCACGAACATCTGCGTCAGCAGCTTCCCGCCGTTGAATAGCACGGATTCAATGCTGGCCGGAATACCAATGCCGAGCACTTCCCAGAGAATATTAAGCTTGAGCGGCGTGAAGTAGCTTTTCAGCGAGATGCGCAGCGCCGGGTTAAAGCCAATCATCAGCACGTAGATAATCCCTATCGCGCCAATGTAGCGGGAGATGGTCAGCCCCAGCCCCGCGCCGACAAACCCCATCCCCTGCCAGCCGAACAGGCCGTAGATCAACACGCTGCTGATCATAATGTTGAGGATGTTCATGCCGCCGTTAATCAGCAGGGGGATTTTGGTGTTGCCCGCCCCGCGCAGCGCGCCGCTGCCAATAAGCGCAATAGCCGCCGCCGGATAGCTCCACACCGTGGTTTGCAGATAGGAGAGCGCCAGCGCTTTAACCTCCGGCGTTGCATCCCCGGCAATAACGTTAATGATGGCGTTGCCGGCAAGGTGAATGCCGATGGCCAGCAGAACGGCAATAATCGTCATCAGCACAAGCGATTGCCGTGCAGCCGCCCGCGCACGTTTGGGATCGAGCTTGCCGAGGCTGAATGCCACCACGACCGTTGTGCCCAGGTCTACCGCGGCAAAAAAGGCCATGATCACCATGTTGAAGCTGTCGGCAAGGCCCACGCCCGCCATCGCCTCTTTACCCAGCCAGCTCACGAGGAAGGTGCTCAGCACCCCCATCATCAGCACACAGGTATTTTCCAGAAAAATAGGCACGGCAAGGGGCGTTATTTCCCGCCAGAAGAGAACCCGATAGCTTTTTCTTTTGGCGTACCAGCGAGTCTTAGCCACGCGCTGGCGGAGTACGGCATGTAAGTTCAAGAGAGACCTGTGAGAGAGAAGTGAAACCACATTTCAAATAATGATTTACAAATGCTTATCCTGCAAAGAATTTTTTGCGTTAAGTCGTCTAAAAAGGCGACAAAATGTTGACGGAACCCGCAATCAAACGGCGCGGGCCGATTTAGCCTTTGACAATCCGGGCGCACTCGCTAAGATACACCGCACTACAATTCCTCTGTAGTTCAGTCGGTAGAACGGCGGACTGTTAATCCGTATGTCACTGGTTCGAGTCCAGTCAGAGGAGCCATATTTGAGAGCCTGCTTAAGGAAACTTAAGCGGGCTTTTTTATGTCTTTATAGCGAAAACTCATAGTGCGTACCGTCGGGCAGTTCGACATCCATACGCAGCTTTCCGCCAGCGGCCTCCACATAGCGTTTTAGCGATGAAAGTTTTATGTCGCGTCCCGGTTTCTCCATGACGGCCACCGTGGGCTGCTTTATTCCGAGCGCTATGGCCATCTCCGCCTGCGTTTTCTGGACCCGCTCGCGCAGCTCCGCAAGATGAATATCGAGTAACATTTCATCCGCCATAGCCCTGGCGGCGGCAACAACTTCGGGTTTCTCTTCTGCAAGCAGCTGCTCTAGCGAAGTGACCATGTCATAGCTCCTTTTTCTCCTGAACTTTCAGGTAGTGGGTATATTCTTTCTCGGCCAGCGGGATCATCGTTTCGTAAAATCGCTTCTCGTTACCGACCTTATTTCCTGCACAGAGCAGAACCCCTTTACGCCAGGGATCAAAAGCAAACAGTGCCCTCAACGGCATCCCACGGCTCTGTATCCTCAGCTCTTTCAGATTGCCATAGCGCGAACCTTTTAGCGTATCAACGTAGGGTCTGGACAACATTGGCCCGGCTTCCCTTAACAGCAGTATTGCGGCGTAGACACTGGCACGATCGGTTTCATCCAGTGAACGCAGCCAGGCTTTAAAAGTTTCGGTAACGTTAATCGACCACACGCGAGCTCCTTGCAATATAGATCAAAGACTATATAGGTGCAAACCTATAATCAGACCTTAAGGAGGCGGCGGCGATTTTGCATTGAGGGATTTTTAAGAGCCGGAGGGCGCTCTGGAAGTTTCTCGGACTGTTGCATAAGCAGCATGCGCGCTGCGGCTTGCCCCGCAAATATAAAAAGCCTGCTCAGGTTATCCTGAGCAGGCTTTTAGGTGACGTTTTACTATTTCTTGCGGCTGGCAATAATGTCATCCGCCACGTTGCGCGGGGCTTCCGCGTAGTGGTGGAATTCCATATTGTAAGTCGCGCGTCCCTGAGACATGGATCGCAGCGTGGTGGAGTAGCCAAACATTTCCGACAGCGGTACATCGGCACGAATAATGTGGCTGCCGAGCCTCTCATCCATACCCTGCACCATGCCGCGCCGCGAGGAGAGATCGCCCATCACGCTACCGGCGTAGTCTTCCGGCGTTTCCACCTCAACGTGCATTATCGGCTCCAGGATCGCCGGGTCCGCCCGCTTCGCCCCCTCTTTGAAGCCCAGAATGGCTGCCATCTTGAAAGCCATTTCCGAGGAGTCCACGTCATGGTACGAACCAAAGGTTAACGTTGCTTTGACATCCACCACCGGATAGCCAGCAAGCACGCCGCTGTTAAGCGCTTCGCGTATGCCCTTTTCCACTGAAGGTATGAACTCACGTGGCACCACGCCACCTTTCGTTGCGTCTTCAAAAGCAAATCCCTTTCCGGCGTCCTGCGGTTCCAGCGTTAATACCACATGGCCGTACTGGCCTTTACCGCCGGACTGCCGGACAAACTTACCCTCAACCTCTTTCACCGTTTTGCGAATGGTTTCGCGATAGGTGACCTGCGGACGCCCAATGTTCGCCTCCACGCCAAACTCGCGCTTCATGCGGTCAACGATAATCTCGAGGTGCAGCTCGCCCATGCCGGAAATGATGGTCTGCCCGGATTCCTCATCCGTATGCAGCCGGAAAGAAGGATCTTCCGCAGCCAGACGCTGGAGCGCAATGCCCATGCGCTCCTGGTCCGCCTTGGTTTTCGGCTCGATAGCCAGTGAGATCACCGGCTCCGGGAACTCCATGCGTTCCAGGGCAACCACGGCATTCGGGTCGCACAGGGTATCGCCGGTTGTCACATCTTTCAGCCCGACGCAGGCGGCAATGTCACCCGCACGCAGCTCCTCGACCTCATGACGATCGTTGGCATGCATCGCAACGATGCGCCCGATGCGCTCCTTCTTGCCCTTAACCGGGTTATAAACCGAGTCGCCCTTTTTCAGCACGCCGGAATAGACGCGGATAAACGTCAGCTGGCCGACGTAGGGATCGGTCATCAGCTTGAATGCCAGCGCTGAAAACGGCTCGTTGTCATCCGCATGGCGCTCGACCTCCTGCCCTTTTTCATCCACGCCCCTGATGGACGGAATATCCAGCGGCGAAGGCATCAGCTCCACCACCGCGTCGAGCATGCGCTGCACGCCTTTATTCTTGAACGCGCTGCCGCACAGCATCGGCTGGATTTCCCCCGCGACGGTGCGGGCACGCAGGCCAGCGACGATCTCTTCTTCGCTCAGATCGCCCGTTTCAAGATACTTGTCCATCAGGGCTTCAGTGGCTTCCGCCGCTGCGGATACCATCTTCTCGCGCCATTTCTGCGCGGTGGCGAGCAGCTCATCAGGTACAGGTTCATAGCTAAAAGCCACGCCCTGCGTCGCGTCGTCCCACACTATTTCACGCATTTTGATCAGGTCAATCACGCCGGTGAAATGATCTTCACTGCCTATCGGAATAACAATCGGCACCGGGTTAGCCTTCAGGCGGTCGATCATCATCTGCACGACCCGGAAGAAATCGGCGCCCTGGCGATCCATTTTATTCACGAAGGCCAGCCGCGGCACGTGGTATTTATTGGCCTGTCGCCACACCGTTTCCGACTGTGGCTGCACGCCACCTACCGCGTCATAAACCATGACCGCGCCGTCCAGCACACGCATCGAGCGTTCCACCTCAATGGTGAAATCGACGTGTCCTGGTGTATCAATAATGTTGATACGGTGCGGTTCAAAGCTTTTGTCCATGCCGGGCCAGAAACAGCTAACCGCCGCGGAGGTAATGGTTATCCCGCGCTCCTGCTCCTGCGCCATCCAGTCTGTCGTTGCTGCGCCATCGTGAACTTCACCCAGTTTATGGCTCATGCCGGTATAAAACAGGATGCGTTCGGTAGTGGTCGTTTTACCGGCATCGATGTGGGCGGAAATACCAATGTTGCGATAGCGTTCGAGGGGGATGGGTCGGGGCATGATGCGTCCTTAGTCTGTTGACCGTTGGCGGCGGAAGTGCCGCGTTTTTTTGTTCGCCATCATCATAGTACAACTGTACGAGTATATTCGAACTATTGCAGCTATAGTTTATCTCAATGAAGCTACATGGCGCTGGCCGCGCGGTTTGGGTATATTGTCGGCCGCTAACCGCCAACGAGACAGGTAGAGTATGATCGCCAATCACCCCGAACGTGAACAAATCCGCCTGGAAAATGTCCTTTTTGCGCTGGGCAATCCGCTGCGGCTGGATATCGTTCGCACCTTAGCGGAGCAAGGGGAGCTGGCTTGCGGCAACCTGCGTAAGGACATCGCGAAGTCGACCATGACGCATCACTGGCGCGTGCTGCGCGACAGCGGAGTGATCTGGCAGCGGCCGCAGGGGCGGGAGAATCTGATTTCGTTAAGAAGAGAGGATCTGGATGCGAGATTTCCAGGCCTGCTGGAAACGCTGCTGCGGGTGATGCAGGATAATTAACGCAGCTAAGGCTTGTACGACCCGGCAATCTTTCTTGCCGTATGCAGTACTCTGAGAATGTAAATATCGCTGGCCGAAATGGCGTATACTAGGATGAAAGGGAAATGCGGTACAACAAGCTTTCTTTGCATATCGCTTTTCCCCGCCTTTAAACCCGCGTAAGGATTATCGCAAAGAAGGGTAGCCAGCGCGGTAAATTTCTCATCAGCTGCAATAGCAACTGCCGTACCGGCTTCCTGAAGGAGATAATTAAATATTTCTTCGCGGTCTTTCTGCGCCGCCTGCTCCCAGAATATTTTCGTCATTCGCGCCCTCGCATTGCCTTATCCTTAAGATTCGCCATACGATTTTCCATGTCATCGTTGCTAATAAATGTCGACTTTCCGGCATCATAGCGGCTAAACGCGTTTTCGATTTCTTGTTCGAGCCAGAGTTCCTCCCTGCAATTTTGCAGAGCGAGCTCTTCGTCCGCCAGTTCTTCAATTCGTTCCCGGACCAGCTTAGTCAGATCGGTATCCCGCCGCTTTGCTGCCTGCATCGCAAGCCGCTTGGTTACCTCATCGATGCGCAGATTAATGTTGGGCATAATGCACCTTTGTATTGTCATTTGTGTTGTCATTATGGCTGATTTTTCACCACAATGACAACCCGACCTATTACGCCTCAGGCAACACGATATTGCTGTCCGCCAGCGTCCCCATTTGGTTATACATCGCGCATGCCGCATCAACGATGTGCATCGCCAGCGCCGCTCCGCTGCCTTCGCCAAGGCGCATGCCCATCTGCAAATACGGTTCAAGCCCAAGCGCCTGGAGCGCAATCTGCGCGCCCTTTTCTGCCGACTGGTGTGAGGGGATGAGATAGTCGCGTACGCCCGGTGCAATGGCACAGGCGGCCAGCGCCGAGGCATATGAAAGATAGCCGTCAAGCACCACCGGCAGCCCCGCCGCCGCCGCGCCCAGCATCACGCCGGTCATTCCTGCCAGGTCGAATCCGCCGACCTTTGCCAGCACGTCGATACCGTCATGCGCATCAGGCTGGTTAATCTCCAGCGCACGGCGAACCACGGCGACCTTATTGGCCATTTTGTCACCCGGCAGGTTTGCGCCCATGCCCACGGTTTGCAGCGGATCGCTGTCGGTAAAGACGCTCACCATGGCTGCCGCAGGCGTGGTGTTTGCCATGCCCAGTTCACCAACGCCGAACAAGCGTACGCCTTCCGCCGCTTTCGCCAGCGTCAGTTTCGCCGTTGCCAGCAGCAACTCTTCCGCCTGCTGGCGCGACATGGCTGGCCCCTGCGCGATGTTCCCGCAACCACGAGCGACTTTCATGTTCAGCACGCCCGGCAGCGGCTCGCTGTCCACCCCGACATCGACCACGGTAACATCCGCGCCCGCCAGCGCGCCCAGCACGCATACGCCCGTATTATGACGAGTCATATTCATGGTCTGAATCGCGGTGACAATCTGCGGTGCAACCGCAACGCCTTCGGCATACACGCCGTGATCCGCGCACATCACCAGAATCGCCTTGCGCCGCGTGTCGAGGCCATCTTTCATTCCCGGCATTCCCGCAAGCTGCACGGCGAGGGACTCGAGGCGTCCAAGGCTGCCCTGAGGTTTTAAGAGACCGTCAATATGCTGCTGTGCAACTGCCATTTTGTCGCGGTTGAGCGGAGCAATTGCCGCCAGAAGTGAAGCCAGTGTCTGCATTTAATTCTTCTCTGTACGATTGAGCGGACGCTAGAGCAGCGCCAGCAGGAAAACAACTTCGCCAAGTTCAATGGCCGCGCCGAGCGTATCGCCAGTGTGGCCGCCGAGGGTGCGCCGCAGCGCCCAGGCAAATGCCATAATGACAATGAACGTTACGGCGAATGCCAGGAGCCCGGCAGAAGGGGCAAGCATCAGGCAGAGCACGGCTCCGCAGGCCAGCGTGATCGCGGTTTGTGTACCGCTGACCTTGCCGATAAACAGGTTGCCCATGCCGGATTCCCTGGCGTATTGCTGACGGTACATCAGCATCACGCAGGCGGTTCGCCCGGCCACCGACGCCGCCGCCAGCACGCCGGGCATGCTGTAGCCGCGCAGCGACAATTCGCTCACCACCAGCACTTTAGCAACCAGCACGAAAATCAGCGCCAGCCCGCCGTGCGTGCCAAGCCTGCTGTCGCGCATGATCTCCAGCATTCTTTCCCTGGTACGCGCCGAGAAAATCCCGTCGAAGGTGTCCGCCAGGCCGTCGAGATGAAATCCCCCGGTAAGCAGGGCAAGTGCTAACACGTAGCCCAGGGCAGCCAGCGGCAGGCCGCACCAGGGCTGCAGGATGATAAAGACCAGCCCCGCCAGCGCACCCAGCAGCAGCCCGACGAACGGAAAGGTAACGATACCGCGCACGTACTGGTTCACCTCCAGCCCCTGCGACCAGCGGCCAGGCACCGGCAAACGGCTCATAAACTGCAGCATGGCGAAGAACAAACGGAAGATCACTTTATTTTCACTCCTATCCCTGAGACCACCAGCCAGACCGCTTCGGCCTGTGCTGCCAGACGCTGATTAACCCTGCCCGCAATATCCCGGAAATGCCGTGCCAGTCGGTTCTCCGGCACGATACCCATCCCTACTTCATTGGTCACCAGAAAGACCGGGGCCGGACAAGCCGCACAGGCAGCAATCAGCTCGTCAATTTGCTGGTTGACCTCATGTTCCATAATCGCGAAATCCCATTCCTCCTCCGGCGTATTGCCTGCCGCATCGTACATGATGTTAGTCACGAGCGTAGTGATGCACTCGAGCAGAACGGCCTCCTGCGGATCGTTATGGGGACCAATCAACGACGACCAGCCACGATATTGTTCAACGGTGCGCCAGTGCGCGGGGCGTGAAGCGCGGTGGTGGGCAATTCGCTCCGCCATCTCCGGGTCGAGGATTTTTGAGGTGGCGATATAAAGCACGCGCTCACTGGCTGAAACCAGCCGCTCGGCATGGCTACTTTTGCCGCTGCGCGCGCCGCCGGTGATCAGGTACATGGTTGCTCCTGGTGCTCGTGCATAATCTGATAAATGCGGGCGATATCGATATTCTCACGCATTGCGTCGGCAAGAATATCGAACTGCTGCTGCTTGTAGTGCTGATAATCAAAATGCTCACCGCGCCACGCCGCCAGGCCCTTTCGCAGGCGCAGGCCATCAAGGAGCGCACGGGTAAACCCGCCGTTATCAAAAATGCCGTGCAGATAGGTACCCACAACATTACCCGATTCGCTGACCGCGCCGTCCAGACCATCATAAGGCCGAGCATTGCATTGCGTCAGCCGTGCAAAAGGCCGGACGTGCGGTCCTCGCTGCGTTTCCCCCATATGGATTTCGTAGCCTTCAATTTCGTAAGCCAGTTCTGCGCGAATACCGCCTGGCAGGGTCTGGCCCGCCACACGGGTGGTAATTTTCCCGCTGGCAAAGCGGGTCTCCACGTCCAGCAGACCTACGCCCGGCATGTCATCCAGCCCGGACTCCACGCCATCGTAGATATGCCTGCCAAGCATCTGGTAGCCCCCGCAAATTCCCACAACCATGCCGCCGGAACGTTGATGAGCATGTAATGCTGGCTCCAGCCCCCGCTCACGGAGCCACTGTAAATCGCTCAGGGTATTTTTGCTGCCGGGAAGGATGACGAGGCCGCAGTTCTGTAGCTCATGGGGATGGGTCACATAGCGCAGGCGCACGTCCGGCTGGGCCGCCAGCGCGTTAAAATCGGTGAAATTGGACATGTACGGCAGCTGTATGACCGCCACGTCGATATCTTTTGGCATCACCGGGTCGTACTTGCCGCGCTCAAGCACCACGCTGTCTTCATCTTCCAGATCGACCTTCAGCCAAGGCATGACGCCCAGCACCGGCACGCCGGTCAGCGCTTCGATTTGCTCAATGCCGGAGTAAAGCAGCGCTTTGTCACCGCGAAATTTATTAATGATGACGCCTTTCACACGCCATTTTTCATGTTCGAGCAGCAGCGCGATCGTCCCGTAGATCGCCGCAAACACGCCGCCGCGGTCGATATCCGCCACCAGAATAACCGGGCATTCGGCCAGTTCGGCCATCCCCATGTTGACGATATCCCGATCGCGCAGGTTAATTTCCGCCGGGCTGCCCGCCCCTTCCAGCACCATAACCTCATGTTCGGCCGCCAGAGAACGATAGACATCCTGAATCTGTGCGCGCAGCTGCGGCTTGTAGTTGTGATAGGTGACCGCGTCCATATTGGTAGCCACTTTACCCATCAGCACCACCTGCGCCTGACAATCGCTGGTTGGCTTCAGCAGCACGGGATTCATGCGCACGTCCGGGGCAATGCCTGCCGCTTCCGCCTGAAAGATTTGCGCGCGCCCCATCTCTTTGCCGTCCGGCGTAATGCCTGAGTTAAGGGCCATGTTTTGCGATTTAAACGGCGCGGTACGCAGACCATCCTGGGCAAAAATACGGCACAGGCCGGCCACCAGCACGCTTTTCCCCACGTCCGATGCGGTTCCCTGAATCATGACAGCAAGAGACATCCCGGCTCCTTAATGGACAGTTTGAAAGGCAGACGTAAAAAAACCGCCTGACAGGCGGTTTTAAAGACTTCAGGACAGCAGCACTTAGTCTGCTTTCAGCTCGCCCATGGTTTTGAGCTTTTTGGAAATTTCACGACGCTCTTTAGACAGCTCGGCGTTCTTGATGATGTAGTCATCCACGCGGTCTTCGTAGTCGGTTTTCATGCTGGCGATGATGCCCTGAATCGCTTCGATGCTCATGCCCGGCTTAATGTAATCGCTCAGGTTGTCCAGCAGCAGAACGCGTTTTGAGTTATCGCGGATCTTTTTCTCAACGTCCTGAATTTCACGTTGCAGCTTGTTCTTACGACGGAACAGACGCACAAATTCCAGAACGTCCTGGAATGAAGGCTTAGTATTTTCCATTTTTACACCCCTGCTAAATACAGACTCGGATTCGTTAAGACAACCGCCATAAGGCTAACCATAATGGTAGCGGCCGTCGTTGACAATAATTTATAGGTCGCTTGACCTATCTTAACCTCAAATAGTGCTGAATCGAAACCAGCATTGTGAAAGCTGGGCGCTGACGCACTACTTTCTGAGCGCCCGGCAGATTAGCTGCGACAATAATTCCAGCTGACGGGCCAGCTCCAGGCTCAGCCACACGTAGCCGTGTATCGCTGTTTCCTGAAGCGAATTGCCCTGCTGCTCCTGCATCAGCAGCCTCAGCTCGTTGGCAATGTCGGTCAGCTCTTCTGTGTTCGCTGATATGGGGGACGGATTCCCCTCCTGCAAGGCTAAAGCAATGGCCTGCAGCGTTTTTTGCGTCATCTGCTGCGTGTCGCGCAGCGTGCGGGCGTTGATCATCAGAAAGTGGCTGGCGCGGGAGGCCCAGTAAGCGTTGATTTGCAGCTCCAGGGTGCAGACCATATTGCGGCTGACTTTCTGAATCGCCTCGAAAATTGACTTCTGGATGCGCGTCTCTTTGCTGCTCGGGCCAATCAGCGAGCGCATTTTCACCACGTCATTGAGGATGCTGTGCAGCGGCTTTTCAAGGCGTGGCCTTTCGAGCAGGTTCGGCGAGAACCCGGCATTGTAGATGCGGCCAAAGGCGGTGACGAAGTTTGCCATCTGGATTCGCCAGTGGATAAACGCCCGTTGAGGATAGATGCTGGTGAAGAGCATCGCCAGCAGCGAACCGAAAATAACGTCGCCGCTTCGCCATAGCGCCAGCTCCATATTCCCTGCCGGGGCGCCGACCACCACAGAGAGGGTGATGCCAATAAGCAACGCCTGATAGGGCCGTTTGCCGAGCGCCAGAAATCCACATAAGAACATGGCAACGGCGCACCAGATGAGCATCAACGGCAGTGAATACAGTTCAAGGCGTAGCGCAACCAGCCCGAGCGCGGCACCAAATATCGTGCCGCCGATGCGCTCAAACGCGCGGGGAACCACGTTGCCCCAGAAGGAGATGGGGCCCATGACGACCACCAGCGTAATCAGCGGCCAGGTGCCTTCCGGCACGTTCAGCAGGCGGACAATCAGGAATGTCAGAATAAACGCTAAAGCAATGCGGATGCCATGCACCGTACGGTAGTGACCGTAAACCCGTAATTCCAGGGGGCTGAGTGATTTATCGGGGCGCACACCCGTCTCCAGAGAATAAAAACGTGATTGTAACAGAGTAAAGCCAGACACCCGAAACGGGCGGCTTTCGGGTGTTTGGGTTAGATCAAACTACCGCGTAATAATACGCTTGCTTTTACCAGCAATGATTCAAAGCTTACTGGAAACTGAGATATACATGTCGATATCCCAGACGCCGCTCTGCGTGCCGTCGTTCAGGTAATGCTCAAAGCACGGCTTGCCGTCCGGCTGGTATTCAGCATCACCCAGAAGCTTTTCAAAGAACTGGTTCCAGGGACTGGCAAAATCGTTGTCGTCAACTCTTGCTCGCGCTACGGCATACTGGCCGCCTTCGATATGGGTCACGATGACGCCTTCGCTGTTTTCCGGCACCGCAAAGTCTTCCGCAACGGTAACAACCGTGTCGCAGCGTAACTTCTCTGCCGGCACGACCTCGGGGTTATCGTAATAGACCGCAAGCCACTCGCTTTCGGGAACCTGATGGGCTTTTACCCACATCGCCAGCTGCTCGAACCCCTGATGTACGGTTTTCTCCCACGGACCAACCATATGAAAACCGGCGACTTTCTTTTGCGGAACCTGCTTTATTGTGAATTCCATAGATCCTCCTTATAGGATAGTGATCTGTATAGATATACACCATTATTCAGTGAAAACGTACCGGACCCCAGCTATTTTTGATTAATTTGCGAGCAGGCTCGCGTCTGGAAAAGATAAAAAAACGGGTGGAGATCGCTCCCCACCCGCCATTCCTTCTCAGGGGAAATCAAAACTTGCGGTGCAGATAGTCGCTAAAGCGCGAGAACATGCCGCCCTTCTGCACTTCATTCAGGGTTACCAGCGGCCAGTGGGCAATCAGCTTGTCGCGGTCGAAAAGTTCAATCTCGCCCACACGCTTGTTTGCCGCCAGCGGCGCTTCCATATTCTGATGATCAAGGACATATTTGGCCTTGATGTTTGGCACTTCCGATTTCGGCAGCGCCATATAAACGTCCTGCCCCGGCCCGACGTCTACGCTGTCTTTGTCGCCGTACCAGATATGCTCGGTGCCAATTTTTTTGCCTTTATGCAGGATCTGCACCGTATCGAAGTTGTCCTGGCCCCAGTGCAGCAGCTTACGCGCCTGTTCTTCGCGCCCTTTTGAGCTTTCGGCGCCCATAACTACCGCTATGAGACGGCGCTGGCCCTGCACGCTTGAAGCAATCAGGTTAAACCCGGCGCTCGCCGTGTGGCCGGTCTTCAGCCCGTCGACGTTGAGATTTTTATCCCACAGCAGCCCGTTACGGTTGTGCTGGGTGATCCCGTTCCAGGTGAGGCTCTTTTCACTGTACATATGATAGAAGTCTGGCTCACCATGGATGATTGCGCGCGACAGAACGGCTAAGTCGTAGGCAGAGCTGTGCTGGCCCGGCGCGTCCAGGCCGTGTACCGTTTCGAAATGCGTATCCCGCAGGCCAAGCTTAGCCACGTATTTGTTCATCATCGCCACGAACTGCGGCTGGCCGCCCGCGACGTAATCCGCAAGCGCCACGCAGGCATCGTTACCGGAATCGATAATCAGACCCCGGCTCAGATCGTGAACGCTAAGCTTATCGCCGGGCTTTAAAAACATCAGCGATGAACCGTCAAACACCGGGTTGCCCTTCGCCCAGGCATCTTTACCCACCGTCACGATGTCCTCGCCGCTGATGCGCCCGCTGTCAATAGCCCGGTCAACCACATACCCGGTCATAAGCTTAGTCAGGCTCGCCGGATTGCGCTTCACATGTTCGTTCTGCGCGGTCAGAATTTGTCCGGTGGTGTAATCCATTAAGACCCACGATCCTGCCTGAATTTGCGGTGGCTGCGGTGAAGAAGCGAAAGTATCGTCAGCAAAAACAGAATGTACGGGCACCGACAGAAGGCTCAGTGCGAACAGCAGGCGGGTTTTCAACGGAATGTCCTCAGAAACTTATTTAAGCGGCTCGTTTTACGGGAATTCAGATTATTTTGCGCGGGAAAATTGCAAGAAAATATGACATATTTTATATCGGGTTAATTTTAAAGCTGACAAATTCCCCTCTCCCTCCGTATTTTCCGATAATACAGATTCCTCTCATTCGTCTTATTGCCAGACGCCCCGTTCATTTATATCGTGCGCTTTTGCATAATTTTTATTCTAAGGGTACCAGCATGGTGCAAAGTAAGAACTGGACGCCGGAACTAGAGGGGCTGCGGGGTTTCGCCTCGCTGTGGGTACTTCTTGGGCATATTTGTCTGCTAACGCAGTGCCGTATCCCTCTGCTTTACGATCCGGGAATGGGGGTCGATCTTTTTATCTTATTGTCCGGCTATCTGATGGCAAAAAATTATCAGGACAGGGCTGAAAGGGAGCCGTGGAATAGCGTAAACACGTGGCGAATGTTTTGGTTAAGACGCTTTTTCAGAATCGCCCCGCTCTATTATTTACTGCTGTTTGTAGCGCTATTATTTGGCGCCTGGTTTGGGGAAATGCGCGACATGATAGCCAGCGCCTGGCCCACCACGGCGACGCTAAGCAGCCGCTATGCCGACCACAGCCTGATGAATATTTTGAGCCATCTGACGTTCGTGTTTGGCTTTATCCCGGAGTATTCGTACCGCACGGTATTACCGGACTGGAGCATCGGCCTGGAGATGCAGTACTACCTTATATTCCCGTTCATCATGCTGATTATTATGCGTTTTGGCTTTGCCATCAGCGCCGTGATGCTGATGCTGCTCTGCCTGGCGGCCCGCTGGCTGCTGCCTGACTATTTCAACGCCTTCCCGATGCCGTCGATGATCCTGATTAAACTCCCCATGTTTATCGCCGGGATGCTGATTTCACAGGCGATTCGCCACGGGCAAATCCGCTATATGGGCCTTGCGCTGCTGGCCCCGGTTGTTGCCTGGCAAATGCGCATCGCCGAAAATCACCTGCGCCTGATAATGGAATGCCTGCTTATTGCCGGTATGACCGGCCTGCTCTGGCGGCCAAAAAAGCGTACGCGCCTTACTGAACTCTTTACTTACCCACGCCATATTCTGACCCGGCCAGTTAGCCTGTTTTTAGGCGACGTCTCTTATTCCGTCTATCTGCTGCACCTGATGATCGTCATCCCGGTGATTGGCCTGCTGGTCCAGTACACAGCCTTCAGTCACCTGCCCTCTTTCGTGCGCTTTATGGCAGTGACCTGCATCTGCATGCCGGTGACGTACCTGATTGCCTGCGGCCTGTACCATAAAGTGGAGAAGCCGGGCATTGCGCTTGGCAAACGGGTGACTGGCGTCCCGGCGGCACAGCCCCAGCGCGAGATATCCTGAACACGGGCCTGCTTCTGATGCGTTAACAAATGAGTTACCATTGAGCCAGACTTTCATCAGCTTAATGGTAACTTCCGTGTCTGAAACCGTAGCGCTACCTACCTTCCTTTTTCATGACTATGAAACCTTCGGCAAAAGCCCCTCCCTTGACCGTCCTGCGCAGTTTGCGGCCATTCGCACTGACGACCAGTTCAACGTCATCGGCGAGCCGGAGGTTTTTTACTGCAGGCCTGCGGATGACTATCTGCCGCAGCCGGAAGCGGTAATGATCACCGGCATCACGCCTCAGGTCGCGCTGGCGAGAGGTGAAAACGAAGCCGCGTTCGCGAAACGCATTCACGACATTTTAACCGTGCCAAAAACCTGCGTAGTGGGCTATAACAACGTTCGTTTTGATGATGAAGTCACCCGCAATATCTTTTACCGTAACTTTTACGATCCCTACGCCTGGGCCTGGCAGAACGACAATTCCCGCTGGGACCTGCTGGACGTCATGCGGGCCTGCTACGCGCTGCGCCCGGAAGGTATCGTCTGGCCCGAAAACGAAGACGGGCTGCCGAGCTTCCGTCTGGAACATCTGACCAAAGCCAACGGCATTGAACACGCTAACGCCCACGATGCAATGTCAGACGTCTACGCGACCATCGCGATGGCGCAGCTGGTCAGAACGCGTCAGCCCCGCCTGTTTGAATACCTTTACAGCCATCGCTCTAAGCAGAAGCTGACCACGCTGATTGATATCCCACAGATGAAGCCGCTGGTGCACGTTTCCGGTATGTTTGGCGCGTGGCGCGGTAATACGAGCTGGATTGCCCCTCTGGCATGGCATCCTGAAAACCGCAACGCGGTGATTATGGTCGATCTTGCAGGGGACATCTCTCCGCTGCTGGAACTGGATGCTGATGCGCTGCGCGAGCGGCTGTATACGCCGAAGGCAGCGCTTGGCGATGCGTCAGCGGTGCCCATCAAGCTCGTTCATCTGAATAAATGCCCTGTGCTGGCGGTGGCCAACACGCTGCGCGCGGAAGATGCGGAACGCCTGGGGATTGACCGCCAGCAGTGCCTGAACAACCTTAAACTGCTGCGCGAACACCCCGGAGTGCGCGAGAAAGCCGTGGCGATTTTTGCCGAAGCCGAGCCGTTTGTGCCCTCCGATAACGTGGATGCGCAAATCTACAACGGTTTCTTCAGCGATGCCGATCGCGCCGCCATGCGCATCGTGCTGCAAACCGAGCCGCAGAACCTTGCCGCGCTGGACATTACCTTCGTCGATAAGCGCATTGATAAGCTGCTGTTCAACTACCGGGCCCGTAACTTCCCCGGCACGCTGGATGAAGCGGAGCAGCAGCGCTGGTTAGCCCATCGCCAGGACATTCTTTCTCAGGAAGCATTGCAGGCCTACGCTCTCGAGCTGGAAGCGCTCTATAACCTGCACGAAGGGGATAAAGAGAAGACGGCGTTGCTCAAAGCGCTGTTTGAGTACGCGCAGTTTTTAGTGAATTAAAGACAAAAAAATGGCTCCCGCAGGAGCCATTTTTATTCGCCGTCGCTATGCGACGTCTTCATTGTACTGAGGAACCGGGTTACGGAAGCTGCGGGTCACGCAGGCCACATACACCAGGCCAATACCCGCCCAGATCAGACCCAGAATCATCGAGCTCTCTTCCAGGTTAATCCACAGCGCGCCTACGGTCAGCGCACCGCAGATTGGCAGCACCAGATAGTTGATGTGCTCTTTAAGCGATTTGTTGCGCTTCTCGCGGATCCAGAACTGGGAGATGACCGACAGGTTAACGAAGGTGAACGCCACCAGCGCACCGAAGTTAATCAGCGCGGTCGCGGTCACCAGGTCGAAGTCGATGGCCATCAGCGCAATCGCACCAACCAGCAGAACGTTCAGCGCCGGGGTACGCCATTTCGGATGGATATAGCCGAAGAAGCGGTTCGGGAACACGCCGTCACGACCCATCACGTACATCAGGCGGGAAACGCCGGTGTGCGCCGCCATACCGGAAGCCAGCACGGTGATAGTAGAGAAGATCAGTGCGCCAACCTGGAAGGCTTTACCCGCTACGTACAGCATAATTTCCGGCTGGGACGCATCAGGATCTTTGAAGCGTGAGATGTCCGGGAAATAGAGCTGCAGGAAGTAGGTAGACAAGATAAAGATCAAGCCGCCAATCAGCGCGGTCAGGAAGATAGCGCGAGGAATAACACGCTCTGCGTCTTTAGTCTCTTCCGACAGGTTGCTGATGCCGTCAAAGCCGGTAAAGGAGAAGCACAGGATGGTCGCACCCGTGATCATCGGCACCACATGGGCGTTTTCAGACCAGAATGGCTTAGTGCTGCTGAGCGTTGCGGCACCTTCGCCCCCGGCAACGCCGGAGATAACCATGCCCATGATCACGGCGATCAGCACGATTTGCAGCACCACGATGACGCTGTTGAAGTTGGCCACGGTTTTCACGCTGCGCAGGTTGGAAACGGTCATAAAACCAACCAGCACGATGACGAATATCCACGAAGGAATTTCAGGCACCAGCGCTTCGAAATAGATTTTAGCCAGCAGGATGTTGATCATCGGCGCGAACAGGTAGTCGAGC
The DNA here is from genome assembly GCF_038405435.1 of Dryocola clanedunensis. Taxonomy (GTDB): domain Bacteria; phylum Pseudomonadota; class Gammaproteobacteria; order Enterobacterales; family Enterobacteriaceae; genus Dryocola; species Dryocola clanedunensis_A. The sequence goes on from NZ_JBBYHZ010000004.1 coordinate 222,887, forward strand.
AGGGATGACCAGCCCACCATAAAACCGATAAACGGGTTAAATGATTTCTGAGCGTAGGTATAGGCGGAGCCAGCTGACGGGAAGCGTTTTACCAGCTTTCCATAGCTTAACGCGGTGAACAGAATGGCCACCAGCGCAAAGGCGTATGCTGTCGGAACATGACCGTCGGTCAGGCCGGAAACAATGCCGAAAGTATCAAACAAGGTCATTGGCTGCATGTAGGCGAGGCCCATCATCACAACCGGAACCAGCGTCAGAGTTTTACGCAACCCTGGGCGTGAATTTGCACCTGCGGTGACGTTAAGCGACATGGTTGATTCCCCAAACGGCGAATGCCTGCGCAAAAGCAAAAAGCTGCCCCATCTTAATTTCCTCGGCGACACGACTGTCGTTTTTTAAAAGCTAGTATCTATCCGGTACGAAGCCCGGCCTCTTGGTTTTTTTGGCGGATGCCTGTTTGACTGCTTGAACTCAATGCAAAAAAATAACCGACGCGTTTAACGTCGGTTTTTTAATCTCATTTAGTGAGGCGCGTATTTTGCACCAATTCGAGGCAGGATGACAAGATGTTGAGGCCTTGATTCACAATTTCTTTTTCGGCGGTTAATGGCACTAAAAACCTGATGACATTTCCGCGTACGCCGCATGACAAAAGCACAAGGCCCTGGCGGCCCGCTTCCTGCACCAGCGCTGCGGTTAGCTCCTTGTCCGGACGGTGGCTGTCCCGCCCCTCTACCAGCTCCATGGCGATCATTGCGCCGTATCCACGGACGTCACCAATACAGTCAAATTTCTCTGCCATCTGGCGTAATCGCGAGGTGATTTGCTCGCCAATATCCTGGGCGCGCTCGTTTAGCTTCTCTTCCCTGATAATGTCCGTCACCGCCAGCGCCGCAGCAATGGCGACAGGTGAACCGGCATAGGTGCCGCCCAGCCCGCCGGGCAGCGCTTTATCGAACAGAGATTTCTTGCCAACCAGAGCGGAAAGCGGGAAGCCGCCCGCCAGGCTTTTCGCCATGGTAATCAGGTCAGGTTCCACTTCGCTGTGCTCGATGGCGAACGTTTTGCCGGTGCGGCAGAAGCCGCTCTGGATTTCATCGGCAATCAGCACAATCCCGTGCTTATCGCACAGGGCGCGGAGCTGCTTCATAAACTGGGGTGACGCCGCGTAAAAGCCCCCTTCTCCCTGCACCGGCTCAATAATAATCGCCGCCACTTCTTCCGGAGAAACATCCGCTGCAAAAATCCCCGCCAGCGAAGCCAGCGCCTGGGTATCCGTCACGCCGAGATAGGCCGCCGGATAAGGGGCATGATAGATGCCTGCCGGGAACGGACCGTATCCTTTCTTATAGGGCTGAACCTTGCCGGTCAGCGCCATGCCCAGCAGGGTTCGACCGTGGAACGCACCGCGAAACGCAATCACCGCCGAACGCCCGGTGGCAATGCGCGCCACCTTGATCGCATTTTCTACGGCTTCCGCCCCGGTAGTCAGAAATAGCGTCTGGCAGGGCTCGCTGATGGGCGCCAGTTCGTTCAGACGTTCCGCCAGCTCGATATAATTCCCGTAAGGCGTGACCTGGAAACAAGGATGGGTAAACTGCTCCAGCTGCTGGCGAACCGCTTCGATGACCGCCGGATGGTTATGTCCGGTATTCAGAACGGCGATGCCCGACGCAAAATCGATGTAACGCTTTCCCTCGACGTCCCACAGTTCAGCGTTCTTTGCTTTCTCTATATAGACAGGCAGTGAGTTACCGACGCCGTGCGGGACGGCCTGCTCACGCCGCAACTGCCACTGCTGATTGGTTTGCTTCATACGGACTCCTTGCGCACAAAAAACCTCTGCAAAACAACGCAGAGGAGAAAATTAAACGCGAAGACATTGTCAGAAGATATATCGATCCACTTTTAACAATAGATGTCCGTCCAGGGGTCCGCCACTCACCCGGAAGCATTATTTTGCGCGGTGCCGTAGACGGTGGCGATCTCCGGGCTGGCAACGATTTGCTCCCGCCACCACTCGCTGGCAAGCCCGGCTGTTTGTTCGTTCCAGCCTATCCAGACCGGTACAAACGGCACGTGGGAGACAATCTGTTTTTCCACCAGCACGCCGCTCTCGATAAACCGCTGCGCCATGTAGCGAGGCATGTAGCCGCAGCCGATCCCGCTGATTTGCAGCTCAAGTTTGGTTTTGAAATCAAAGACCGTTATGGCTTCCTGGTCTTCGAGCAGGTGCATCGCGCGGGAAGGTTCAAGACGAGAAGTGTCGCCCACAACCACAGCCCTGCTGCGTTTGATTATTCGGCGGGTGAGCGGCTCTTCCGCTTCGGCGAGAGGGTGATGAGGAGCGACGACAAAGACAATTTCCAGCTGACCCAGCAGCGTAAAGCCAAAGCCGCTTAACGAGGGCGGGTCGCTCATTGCGCCGACGATAATATCGGCCCTCCCCTCGGTCAGCGCTTCCCAGGAGCCGCCCAGCACGCCGTTAATGAATTTCAGCCGCGTCACGCTGTAGCTTTTATAAAACGCCTCGATAAGCGGCGTCAGCAGCGAAAACGGAAAGGAGTCATCGACGCCGATCACCAGCTCGTTTTCCCAGCCCTGATGAAGCTTAATCGCCTGCTGCTCCAGCTCGCGAACGGTATGCAGCACTTCACGGCCCTTTTCCAGCAGCAGTTGTCCGGTGCGGGTGAAGCGGGCGCGGTGCCCCGTCCGGTCGAGGATTTGAATGTTGAGATCGTTTTCGAGCTTCTGAACGGTGTAGCTGAGCGCGGAGGGTGTTTTAAAGAGCTTCGTTGCCGCCGCAGCAAAGCTCCCTTCTTTATCCAGGGCGTCGAGAATAATCAGTACATCCAGCAATGGTTTCATACTCGCCTCGACGATAACGAGCAATGCCCCCCGCTGCGCTATTGCATAGGCATCACTAAAGGATTTGGATACTGGTATTCAAATCCGAGTTCATTGCAAATTCGGCTGCCGTCCACCAGCTTTCCGCGTCCTGAAGCCTGCTGCGGGCGGAAACCTGGTACGGCCAGACCCAGCTGGCGCGCCATCTGCGAATAAAATTCTTCGCGTGACGGATGATCGGGTGCACATAAATTATAGATGTGTCCGCCCTTCGGAGCCTGCAACAACAGCGTAATTGCTGAAATTACGTCCTCCAGGTGGACCAGGTTGACGCCGTGACCGCCGTTGGCCACGTCGGCTTTGCCAGCCAGGAAACGACCCGGGTGGCGTTCAGGCCCCACCAGCCCCGCCAGGCGCAGAATATCAACAGAGGTGCCGGGCAGATCGTGCAGCCACTGTTCCAGCTCTTTAAGCACGCGGCCGCTGGCGGTAACCGGGTTAAGAGGAGAGCTCTCTTTTACCGTTCCTTCTTCATCGCCGTAGACCGACGTTGAGCTGGTAAAGATAATGCGCGGGATCTGGTGCGCCAGCGCGCTGTCCACGATTTCCTGCACGGCCTGACGATAATAATCGTCGCCCTCTCCGGTCCGGCGGGCAGGAAGCGTAATCACCAGCGCATCGGCGTTCAGTAACGCATCCAGATCGTCGCTTTCGCAGACCAGCTCCGGAGTCAGCTCAAGCTGATAACCGTCGATGCCGCACATGCGGGCGGCCTCCACGCCGTCCAGCGTCGTTTTGCTGCCGGTAACCTGCCAGCCCCGCGCTGATAATGACAGCCCTAACGGCATTCCCAGCCATCCCAACCCGACAATCGCAACCTTTTTCATGCCTTATCTCCTGGCGTGCAGCATATTCATCTGCGCTATTTTTCTGCCCTTGATTAAGGCTACGCCAGGATAGCGGAACTGACAATTACCATGGCTAAACATAATATTAACCCAGAAGGAAAAAAGCCCTTGCGCTCGGTGCTGCATCTGGTTTACGTTAAAAGCACACCATGAATAACCATTCATACGAGAATTTTATGACACGCGTTCAGACTGCAAGCCACCATCATCACCATCATCCTGACTAGTCTTTCAGGCGATGTGTGCTGGAAGATGAAAAGATCTTCCAGTGGCGCATAAACGTGTGAATAAGCCCCCGGAAGATTTCTTCCGGGGGCTTTTTTTTGGACGTCAGACAGGAATTGATAAGGGGTATCACCAATGTTAGATAACAAACGTTTACGCATAGCTATGCAGAAATCTGGCCGTTTAAGCGATGATTCACGCGAATTACTGGCGCGCTGCGGCATTAAAATCAACCTGCACACCCAGCGCCTTATCGCCCTGGCCGAGAACATGCCGATTGATATTCTGCGCGTGCGTGATGACGATATTCCGGGCCTGGTGATGGACGGCGTTGTCGACCTGGGCATTATTGGTGAAAACGTCCTTGAAGAAGAGCTGCTGAACCGTCGCGCTCAGGGCGAAGACCCGCGCTATTTCACCCTGCGTCGTCTGGACTTCGGCGGCTGCCGCTTCTCGCTGGCGGTATCCGTTGACGAACCCTGGGATGGCCCTGCCTCCCTTAACGGCAAACGTATCGCTACCTCTTACCCGCACATTCTGAAGCGCTACCTTGATGAGAAAGGCGTGCAGTTCAAATCCTGCCTGCTGAACGGCTCCGTTGAAGTTGCGCCGCGCGCTGGCCTTGCCGACGCGATCTGCGATCTGGTCTCTACGGGTGCCACGCTTGAAGCCAACGGCCTGCGCGAAGTGGAAGTTATCTACCGTTCTAAAGCCTGCCTTATTCAGCGCGACGGCGAAATGTCGACTGAAAAACAGCAGCTTATCGACAAGCTGATGACCCGCATCCAGGGCGTCATTCAGGCCCGCGAATCCAAATACATCATGATGCACGCGCCGAGCGAGCGTCTGGACGAAATTATCTCCCTGCTGCCCGGCGCCGAGCGCCCGACCATTCTGCCGCTGGCGGGTGACCAGCAGCGGGTTGCCATGCACATGGTGAGCAGCGAAACGCTGTTCTGGGAAACCATGGAGAAGCTGAAAGCGCTGGGCGCGAGCTCCATCCTGGTGCTGCCAATTGAGAAGATGATGGAGTAAGCCCATGTCGACCTTCAACACGGTAATTAACTGGAACGAATGCGATAAGGCCGGGCAGCAGGCGCTGCTGACCCGCCCGGCGATTTCGGCCTCTGAAAGCATCACGCGCACGGTGGCTGACATTCTCGATAATGTCAAAAGCAACGGTGACCAGGCGCTGCGCGAATACAGCGCGAAGTTTGATAAAACTGAAGTCCAGCAGCTGAAGGTAACGGCTCAGGAAATCGCCGCCGCCGTGGCGCGCCTCGGGCCAGAAATTAAAGAAGCGATGGCGGTTGCCGTCGCCAACATCGAAAAATTTCACGTTGCCCAGCAGCTCGCCCCCGTCGACATTGAAACCATGCCCGGCGTGCGCTGCCAGCAGGTGACCCGTCCGGTTGCCTCCGTTGGTCTGTATATCCCCGGCGGTTCCGCACCGCTGTTTTCTACCGTGTTGATGCTCGCGACTCCTGCCCGTATTGCAGGCTGCAAAAAAGTCGTGCTTTGCTCTCCACCGCCGATTGCCGATGAAATCCTTTATGCCGCGCAGCTTTGCGGCGTGCAGGAAGTGTTCCAGGTTGGCGGCGCGCAGGCCATTGCCGCCTTGGCGCTTGGCACTGAAAGCATCCCGAAAGTAGATAAGATCTTCGGGCCGGGCAATGCCTTCGTGACCGAGGCCAAACGCCAGGTGAGCCAGCGTCTGGACGGAGCCGCGATCGACATGCCAGCGGGCCCATCTGAGGTGCTGGTGATTGCCGACGGCGGCGCAACGCCAGATTTCGTGGCCTCTGACCTGCTTTCCCAGGCGGAACACGGACCGGATTCCCAGGTCATTCTGCTTACGCCGGATGCCGCCATGGCGCAGGCCGTCGCCGAAGCTGTAGAACGTCAGCTCGCCGCCCTGCCTCGTGCGGAAACGGCCCGTAAAGCGCTGGAAAGCAGCCGCCTGATTGTTGCCAGCTCGCTGGAACAGTGTATTGAGATCTCTAACCAGTACGGTCCTGAGCACCTGATTATTCAGACCCGCAACGCCCGAGACCTGGTTGAGAGCATCACCAGCGCCGGTTCCGTGTTCCTGGGCGACTGGTCGCCGGAATCTGCCGGAGACTATGCTTCAGGGACCAACCACGTCTTGCCGACCTACGGCTATACCGACACCTGTTCCAGCCTGGGCCTGGCGGATTTCCAGAAGCGCATGACCGTGCAGGAGCTGACGCCCCAGGGTTTTGCAAGCCTGGCGAAAACGATTGAAACCCTGGCCGCCGCCGAGCTGCTGGACGCCCACAAAAACGCCGTGACCCTGCGCGTTGCCGCACTGAACCGTAATAAAAACGAGGAGATGCAATGAGCATTGAAGAGTTAGCCCGCGAGAACGTTCGCGCCCTGACCCCTTACCAGTCGGCCCGCCGCCTGGGCGGCAACGGCGACGTCTGGCTGAACGCCAACGAATACCCGACGGCGGTTGAATTCGAACTGACCCAGCAAACGCTGAACCGTTACCCGGAGTGCCAGCCAAAACTGGTGATTGAGCGCTATGCCGAATACGCGGGCGTGAAACCGGAGCAGGTCCTGGTCAGCCGTGGCGCAGACGAAGGCATCGAACTGCTGATCCGCGCCTTCTGCGAACCGGGTAAAGATGCCGTGCTGTATTGCCCGCCAACCTACGGCATGTACAGCGTCAGCTCCGAAGCGTTCAACGTTGAATGCCGCACGGTGCCGACGCTCGAAAACTGGCAGCTGGATTTACCCGGCATTGCGGAAAATATCGAAGGCGTCAAAGTCATTTACGTTTGCAGCCCGAATAACCCAACCGGGCAGCTCATCAACCCGCAGGACTTCCGTGTACTACTGGAGATGGCGCGTGGCAAGGCGCTGGTCGTTGCCGACGAAGCCTATATTGAGTTTTGCCCGCAGGCGACGCTGACGGGCTGGCTGGAAGAATATCCGCATTTAGTCGTGCTGCGCACGCTCTCGAAAGCGTTCGCGCTTGCTGGTCTGCGCTGCGGCTTTACCCTTGCCAATGAAGAAGTCATCAATCTGCTGATGAAAGTTATCGCGCCTTATCCCTTGTCCACACCGGTTGCGGACATAGCCGCTCAGGCGTTAAGCCCTCAGGGGATCAACGCAATGCGCGAGCGCGTGGCGGAAGTGCTGCTCAACCGTCAGTATCTGATTGCCGGACTGCGAGAAACCGCCTGCGTTGAGCAAGTTTTCGACTCAGAGACCAATTACGTGCTGGCGAGAATAACCGCCTCCAGCGCGGTATTTAAATCTTTGTGGGATCGGGGCATTATCTTACGCGACCAGAATAAACAACCCTCGTTAAGCGGCTGCCTGCGGATCACCGTTGGCACCCGTACCGAGTGCGAGCGCGCCCTCACCGCGCTGCGCCAACAACCCGGCCTGACGGCCACGGAGGCTGTGTGAGCCAGAAAATTTTATTTATCGACCGCGACGGCACCTTAATTTCCGAACCACCTTCTGATTTCCAGGTGGATCGCATGGACAAACTGGCCTTTGAGCCTGCCGTGATCCCGGCCCTGCTGCAATTGCAAAAGGCTGGCTACAGGCTGGTGATGATCACTAATCAGGACGGTCTGGGCACGGCAAGTTTCCCGCAGGCCGATTTTGACGGCCCGCATAACCTGATGATGCAGGTGTTCACCTCGCAGGGCGTGACGTTTGACGACGTGCTGATCTGCCCGCATCTGCCTGCGGATGAGTGCGACTGCCGCAAGCCGAAAATTGCCATGGTGAAGGGTTATCTGGAAGAAGGCGTGCTGGATAAACCGAACAGCTACGTGATTGGCGATCGCGCCACGGACATTGAGCTGGCGGAGAATATGGGCATTCAGGGGCTGCGTTATAACGCTGAGACGCTGAACTGGCCAATGATTAGCGAACGACTGACCAAACGCGACCGCTACGCGCACGTCGAACGCGCCACCAAAGAAACGCAGATTGACGTGCAGGTCTGGCTGGATCGTGAAGGCGGCAGCAAGATTAACACTGGCGTCGGCTTCTTCGACCATATGCTTGATCAGATCTCCACGCACGGCGGCTTCCGTATGGAGATCAGCGTTAAAGGCGATCTGTATATTGACGATCACCACACCGTGGAAGATACCGGCCTGGCGCTGGGAGAGGCGCTGAAAATCGCGCTTGGCGATAAGCGCGGCATTACCCGCTTTGGCTTCACCCTGCCGATGGACGAATGCCTGGCGCGCTGCGCGCTGGATATCTCCGGCCGTCCGCACCTGGAGTACAAAGCCGAGTACAACTTCCAGCGCGTGGGCGACCTGAGCACCGAGATGGTCGAACACTTCTTCCGCTCGCTCTCTTACACCATGGGCGTCACGCTGCACCTGAAGACCAAGGGCAAAAACGACCACCACCGCGTCGAAAGCCTGTTCAAAGTCTTTGGCCGCACGCTGCGCCAGGCCATTCGCGTTGAGGGCGATACGCTGCCCTCCTCGAAAGGAGTGCTGTGATGAACGTGGTGATCCTTGATACAGGCTGCGCAAACCTGCTGTCGGTAAAATCATCCATTAAGCGCCTTGGCTACGATCCCGTCGTCAGCCGCGATGCGGATGTTGTGCTGCGTGCCGACAAATTGTTTTTGCCGGGCGTGGGCACGGCACAGGCAGCGATGGACCAGATCCGCGAGCGTGATTTAATCGAGCTGATTCAGGCCTGTACACAGCCGGTGCTGGGCATCTGCCTCGGCATGCAGATTCTGGGCAGCCACAGCGACGAAAACCAGGGCGTAAAAACCCTGGGCATCATCGATGAACCGGTGCTGAAAATGACCGACCACGGCCTGCCGCTGCCGCACATGGGCTGGAACCGCGTCTACCCGAAAGCGGGCGACCGCCTGTTCCGCGACATTGAAGACGGGTCATATTTTTATTTTGTTCACAGCTATGCGATGCCGGTTTGCTCAAGCACTATCGCACAGGCCAGCTACGGCGAACCGTTCACCGCGGCGGTACAGAAAGACAATTTCTACGGCGTGCAGTTCCACCCGGAACGCTCGGGCGCGGCCGGTGCGAAATTGCTCAAGAACTTCCTGGAGATGTAAGCACGATGATTATTCCCGCTCTCGATTTAATTGACGGCAAAGTGGTGCGTCTCCATCAGGGGGATTACGGCCAGCAGCGCGACTACGGCAGCGATCCGCTCCCTCGTTTACAGGACTATCAGGCCCAGGGTGCCGAAGTGCTGCACCTTGTAGATTTAACCGGTGCCAAAGATCCGGCTAAGCGCCAGATCCCATTAATCAAAACGCTGGTTGCCGGAGTGACAATCCCCGTGCAGGTTGGCGGCGGTGTACGTACCGAAGAAGATGTTGCTGCGTTATTAGAAGCTGGCGTTGCGCGTGTAGTTGTTGGCTCAACGGCGGTGAAATCCCCCGAAATCGTCAAAGGCTGGTTTGAACGCTTCGGCGCAGACGCGCTGGTGCTGGCTTTAGATGTCCGTATCGACGAGCAAGGCAATAAGCAGGTGGCGGTAAGCGGATGGCAGGAAAACTCCGGCGTGTCGCTGGAAGAGCTGGTGGAAACTTATCTGCCGGTCGGCCTGAAACACGTGCTGTGCACGGATATTTCCCGCGACGGCACGCTGGCTGGCTCTAACGTCTCATTATATGAAGAAGTTTGTGCGCGTTATCCACAGGTGGCGTTTCAGTCATCCGGCGGCATTGGCGATATTAATGACGTAGCCGCACTGCGCGGAACCGGCGTGCGCGGCGTGATTGTCGGGCGGGCTTTGCTGGAAGGTAAATTCAACGTAGCGGAGGCGATTTCATGCTGGCAAAACGGATAATCCCCTGCCTGGACGTGCGTGACGGCCAGGTCGTAAAAGGCGTGCAGTTTCGCAATCACGAAATCATCGGCGACATCGTGCCGCTGGCAAGCCGCTACGCGCAGGAAGGTGCAGACGAATTAGTCTTCTACGATATCACTGCATCCAGCGACGGCCGCGTAGTCGACAAGAGCTGGGTATCCCGAGTGGCGGAAGTAATCGATATTCCTTTCTGCGTGGCGGGCGGTATCAAATCGGTGGACGATGCGGCAAAAATCCTGTCGTTTGGCGCGGACAAAATCTCAATCAACTCCCCTGCCCTGGCAGACCCTGAGCTGATCACCCGCCTGGCCGACCGCTTTGGCGTGCAGTGTATTGTAGTAGGCATTGATACCTGGTTTGACAGCGAGACCGGCAAGTATCACGTTAACCAGTATACTGGCGACGAAAGCCGTACGCGTGTGACGCAGTGGGAAACTCTGGACTGGGTGCAGGAAGTCCAGAAGCGCGGCGCCGGGGAAATCGTGCTGAATATGATGAACCAGGACGGCGTGCGGAACGGTTACGACCTCGAACAGCTGCGTAGAGTACGTGAAGTATGCCATGTGCCGCTTATCGCATCCGGTGGCGCGGGAACAATGGAGCATTTCCACCAGGCATTCCGCGACGCGGACGTTGACGGTGCGCTGGCAGCTTCCGTGTTCCATAAACAGATTATCAATATTGCTGAACTGAAGGCCTACCTGGTTCAGCAGGGAGTGGAGATTCGAGTGTGTTAACAGAACAACAGCGTAACCAGCTGGACTGGGAAAAAACGGATAACCTGATGCCGGTCATCGTCCAGCACGCCGTATCCGGCGAAGTTTTAATGCTGGGCTATATGAACCAGGACGCGCTGGCGCAGACGGAACAGAGCGGCAAAGTCACCTTCTTTTCGCGCACTAAGCAGCGCCTGTGGACAAAAGGCGAGACCTCCGGCAACTTCCTGAACGTTGTCAGCATCACGCCCGACTGTGATAACGATACGTTGCTGGTGCTCGCAAACCCGATCGGCCCGACGTGCCATCTGGGCACATCCAGCTGCTTCGCTCCCGCTAAGCATGACTGGCATTTCCTGTATGAACTGGAACAGCTTCTGGCCTCGCGTAAAACCGCCGATCCGGAAAGCTCATACACGGCAAAATTGTACGCCAGCGGCACCAAGCGTATCGCCCAGAAAGTGGGTGAAGAAGGCGTTGAAACCGCACTGGCTGCAACAGTGAATGACAGGTTTGAACTGAAGAATGAAGCGTCTGACCTGGTCTATCACCTGCTGGTACTGCTGCAGGATCAGGATCTGGATTTAAGCGCGGTGATTGAGAATTTGAAGCAGCGGCATAAATAGCTGTTTGATAGATGCAAAAAAGGCCGCTGATGCGGCCTTTTTTCTGTTCTTACAGAATAGTTAAACGTTCTGCTTGTAGTTGCGGAGAGCGTTGCGGCCCAGCACAACGCCTGCACCAATCATCCCACCGAGCAGTGCCGCGAGAATCAGCGTTAAGCTCTTTTTCGGAGCATCACGGCGAATAGGCAAAGTCGGTTTCATGACGTAGCGGTAGGCATGAATGGTTTTAGGGTCGATTTTCAAAGCCTGAATCTGAATAAGATTTTTTCGGGTTTGATAATAATCGCTGGCGAAAACCAGCGGGCGCGTCGCTTCATTTTTAACCATAGAGGAGAGCGCTTCCGCACCAAGCAAAACTAACGTGTCCTGTGTCACATCAGATCCCTGCTGCATTTGCGGAGACGTGATGTTCGCCTCTTTGGCAAATTTCAAAGCCTCTTCAATTTGCTTAATGCGCAGTTCCTTCTGCTCCTGCGCGACTTTTTCCTGAGTCTGCAGCGAGTCAGTAAGGATTGTGGTTTGTAGTTTGACGTTATCTACCAGGTCAACGGCTAACTCTTCACCGATTTCAACATCAATCTTTTGAATATATTGAGCAAGTTTTGTCTGCGCGTTTTTTGCACTGTCGCCAACATAGGTAACCTGCAACGGCAACGCCTGCCCTTTTACGGAGGAATCAATTGTCAGTTTTTCTGGTTCTTCCTGATTATTGAGAGTCTCAGAAAGAGCAGCAAAAGACGAGTTAAAGCGCCCAATCACGCGTTGTTGAACATCAGAAATGTTCGGCGCAGCAGCACCATATATCATATTTAATGCGTTGTTGTAGGTTGCAATTTGCGCAGCATCTGGCTGCGTAATCACGGCTGTAGAGGTCCATTTCTCTTTAGCTACCAAAAGGTAAACACCTGCAAGGATTATCATCACAACGGTAACGGAGATGATAGTCATCTTACCTTTCCACAACTGAATAATAATATCAATTAAATCAATAGATTCAGGTGTACTTCCAATATGATTGCGCATCATATTATTGTTATCTTGGTTCATGGTTACCCTAAGAAAAATGTTGCACAGAAAGCGAGGTTTCACGCAGCATTAGTATAATCGGATAATCAGGAAAATGCCTGAGAGGAATTGCTTATTTTTTTCAGAATTGACTGAAAAGACAGGAAAAAACAAGGGGATTGAAGGCTAAAAATTGAGCATGAATTTATTAAGACCGGGGGGAAAGCGACGAAGTATTAAAGGAAGAATTTACAAAAGGAAAAAAACCAATGATATTCATATCACTGGTTTTTTCAATTAATTATAACTTATTGAAAGATTTTACTTTTCCATCCACTCGGTATGGAATACACCTTCTTTATCTGTGCGCTTGTAGGTATGCGCACCAAAGTAGTCACGCTGCGCCTGGATCAGGTTGGCAGGGAGAACCGCAGAGCGATAGCTGTCGTAGTAAGAGATAGCAGCGGAGAAGGTTGGCGTAGGGATACCGTTTTGAACCGCATAGGAAACTACGTCACGCAGTGCCTGCTGGTATTCATCAGCAATTTTCTTGAAGTAAGGTGCCAACAGCAGGTTAGCAATTGCTGGGTTCTCAGCATACGCATCGGTAATTTTCTGCAGGAATTGGGCACGGATGATGCAACCTGCACGGAAAATTTTAGCGATTTCACCGTAGTTGAGATCCCAGTTATTTTCTTCAGATGCGGCACGAAGCTGTGAGAAACCCTGAGCATAGGAGACAATTTTACCCAGATAAAGCGCGCGGCGTACCTTCTCACCGAACTCAGCTTTATCGCCTGTGAAAGGCTTAGCCTGTGGTCCGCTCAGCACTTTAGAAGCGGCAACACGCTGCTCCTTAAGGGAAGAGATATAACGCGCGAACACTGATTCAGTGATCAGTGACAGCGGCTCACCGAGATCCAGTGAGCTCTGGCTGGTCCACTTACCGGTACCTTTATTCGCTGCTTCATCAAGAATAACGTCAACCAGGTAGTTACCGGCTTCATCTTTCTTGGTGAAAATGTCTTTCGTGATATCGATAAGGTAGCTGCTCAGTTCACCTTTATTCCACTCGGTAAAGGTAGTTGCCAGCTCTTCGTTAGACAGATTCAGACCGTGCTTCAGCAGGGAATAGGCTTCCGCGATAAGCTGCATATCACCGTATTCGATGCCATTGTGAACCATCTTCACGTAGTGACCAGCACCATCCGCACCAATATAAGCTACGCAAGGCGCACCGTCTTCCGCAACTGCGGCGATTTGCTTAAGGATAGGAGCTACCAGCTCATATGCCTCTTTCTGGCCGCCAGGCATAATGGATGGCCCTTTCAGCGCCCCCTCTTCCCCACCGGAAACGCCTGTACCGATGAAGTTGAAGCCTTCAGCAGACAGTTCACGGTTGCGACGAATGGTATCCAGGAAGAAGGTGTTACCACCATCGATTAGAATGTCACCTTTATCCAGGTAAGGCTTGAGAGACTCGATGGTTTTATCCGTGGCCTCACCGGCCTTCACCATCAACAGAATACGACGAGGCGTTTCCAGGGATTCCACAAACTCTTGCACTGTGTAGTAAGGAACCAGCTTCTTGCCCGGGTTCTCGGCGATAACTTCTTCAGTCTTGTCGCCAGAGCGGTTGAACACGGAAACGGTATAGCCACGGCTTTCGATGTTGAGCGCCAGGTTGCGCCCCATCACTGCCATACCAACAACGCCGATTTGTTGCTTGGACATTACATACTCCTGTCTAAAATAGATGTTAAAATTTCAACCCCCACTGTCTGAGTTAAATATTATCCTAAACTAAAATAATTTTATAGCGTAGAAGAAAATCATCAGATTAAAGAGTATCCATCAAAATGCAATTTTTTGCTCATCAGTGTTATTGAGCCATTTCATCTAACTTTCCGCAGAAAATTTTATGAGCATATCGAAAATATCAATTTCTAGTAGAAATAACGTTAATGAACAAAAAATACACAAAGATTAAAAAACGATAAACTGCCAAGGTATGTAGCCATTGAGAGCGTATTCCCCTGACGATTACAAGCCATCACTGAAATTATTTTCGAGAGTATTTATATATGTAAAAGAGAATTTTGGCTGGCATTATTCTTGGTAATGAACGGATAATACCAACATAAGCAGCTTGAAAAATATTTTGAATTCCGAGACTATATTTCAACCTAGCTAATTGATATTCGCTTTTGATGTATGTCAACCCCTTCCGCCTCAGAATCATGGCATTACCAGTCCTGGCTAATAGCAAAACCTCCTGCAAATTCTTCGTTTTATAACCATTTGATATAATTCTTAACCAGAGATTGTAATCTTCCATAAAATGATGATGTTTATATCCACCAACTTTTTGTACTACAGATTTCTTAAAAATCACGGTCATATGGTTAAAAGGGTTTTTATACTTTGCAAAATTTAAAATTTCACTAGGCGATTCAGGTACAGCACGAGTACCGACAATATTATTTATATCACCATCAAACTCTTGTATTGCAGTACCAATTAAAGCAAGCGAATCATCATAAATAAATTCTTGGATCTGTTTTTCAAATCTTGTAGTCAAGCAAATATCATCAGTATCCATTCTGGCAACTAAATCATAATTACAAAAACCCAAGCCATAATTAAGAGCTCGACCTAAGCCAACATTTTTATCAATTTGAACTGATATGATATTCAATACATCTATCCATAATTCAATGACTTTTTTTAGCGACTCTCCAATGGGGCCATCTAAAACTAAAATTATTTCTGTCGGCCTCAGTGTTTGGCGATTTAAGCTTTCTAGACTTGCCATTAAATTGTTTGGACTTTCGTTTTTATACAACGACATCAGAACGCTAAATTTGGTCATTTGGATATGAGCTCATTATATAAACTATAGTATTTTTTACTTATAATCGAAACATCATAATTCAGGAGTAAATAATCAAATGCGCGACGTTCCCGCTTATTATTGTTGCTCCTAAGTACTTTTGCAGAAAAATCACTCGGAGAACCATCATAAAAGCAAACTAAATCATCACTTAATAATTCTTCAAATACTGGAATTCTATTACATACTATTGGAACTTGACAAGCTATTGCCTCAAAAAGGCTTAAGCCGAAAGCTTCACTGCTACTTGTCATAGCATATATATCGAAGAATCGCATGAAAAAAATTGGATTTTTTTGGAAGCCCAAAAAAACAACTCGTTCTGATACCCCTAATTCTACACTTAAATTTTGTAGGGATTTTTCGTCAGGCCCACCTCCGACAAAAACAGCGGCATGATCCGTGAGATTAACTAAGCCTTTTATAACGACTTCGAGACCTTTAACTTTAGAAATAACAGATGTTGAACCAATTATTTTTAATCCTTTTGATCTAAAATCAAAGATGGTCTTAATGGATTCAGTTTCATAAGAAGAGGAATCTCTCAAAAGGTTAAGTATTCTATCAACAGGAACTCCACTCCCAACGATATGTAACTTGCCAGGTATTTTTTGTAGATAATAGCGCCTGGCAATTTCAGTAAAAACTATTTTATTTGGTATAAATCGTAAGATGCATAGCCAAAAAGAAGAAAACAACCAGCATTTAAGTGGGGGGTACCGGTTTGCAAAATCTTCAGTAATAAAATTATGTAGTGTAGTTACACGAATGATACGTTTGTGCACGAGTCCAATAATAACATTTATAATATCTGGAAAAAAACCATTCGTATGAACCACATCGAATTTTTCAAGCTGTTTTTTTAACCTTAATGGAACAATTTTTTGACACCTAATTCCTTTTGTGTCGAGGACTACTCCATCGGTGTCCCTGAAATAAAATATCTCAACTTCAGCACCTAACTTTATGAGCCAGGGGATCAAAGTGTTAATTTGAATTCCAGGGCCACTCTGCTGCATGCTTGGTAAAACAAAAGCAATCCTCATATCTATTTTCCCTGTAAATCTTTGTACTCATTTAAGTTTTCGTAATTTTTAAGATAAATATCAGAAACCAATTGTTGATAGTCAAAATCATTACTAAGGAATGAGACTAAATGAGTAGAATATTCATTAAATTTGATAGGTGCGATAGGATTTTTGTAATAAGAAAGAATGTTTGTTGTTATAAACAAAACCACTACACAAACTAAATAGCATTTGGAATAACTGAACTTTGTCGGTGTGTCTACCGTAAATCTCAGAGTACTTATATATAAGAATAAAAAAATCGTGTAGAATATACTGAATCTTGCTGCAAAAGGCACATACAAACCGATCATGAAAATTAACAAACCGATAAATATTTGACGAAATATCAACCAGTCAACTCCAAAGTCAGGCGACATTTTTCTTATGTTCAAAATGAAATAAATCAAAGCGCACGTAGATATAATCAGTGACGGACCAAGATGCAAACCCATAGCAGTAATTTCTAAATACTGATTTAATTTCAACGCTAACTGAGGGACGAACACCAGTATCGAAGTGAGGGCTGAAGGAAAAACAAATAAGATCAATATTAGCGCAGAACACACTAACGAAATAGTCACGAAAATAAAGACGTTTTTTATCCTCGACAGGAAGAAAGACAAAAATAGAATCACAGCAGACGTATGAAAACTCAATGCAAGGAAAAGAAATAATAAATACTTCTTTCTCGAACCAATACTATTTAACAAATAATAATAAATGGAATAAAGAGCAAAAATAATTGCATAGAATTGCCGTAACTGTTCAAGGACAAGAGTATTCCCATAACACATTATCAAAAGCACAAAAAATAATGGAGAATTTGAATAATGCATTTTACTTAGTAAATTCACTAGCAAAACGAAAGCAATCAAATAATATATTAGAATAGCAAAACCAAAATTCCCAAACGAAAAAAAATTCAGCGCTTTAAAAAACAAATAGAATCCTGGTTCAAACCATGAACTGCCTTCACTTGTATAAAAGTTCACATAATAGTTAGCCCAATCTTCTCCATTTGGATAGAACCCAGTATAACTAATTGTTAAATATATAACAATTATAATATTCAGGAAGTATAAACTCCCACTATTAAACCTTCGCCAAAAAATCAAGAGGAAAAAAAAAGGACAACACACTAATAGATTAAACATATTTAAAAAAACCTATTATAGAGTGAGATTAGCCATTGGAATATGTTGATATATTTAAGTTTTGAGATTCTTTTATTAGACAATATATATATTTGAAATCTGTTATGCCAGTAAGGAATAAAATACTTCTTCCTTTTTTCTGATGTGAATTTTAATAAGTCTTTTTTTAGCAATGGACTAATCCCGAAACTAGTTGCTTGCTTAAGATGAATTCTGTAACAAACAGTTATTGACTCACAATGCTTAACTTTGTAATTTTCGGAAAATAACTTGTACCACAAGGGCAGATCTTCTAATAAGTAATAAGACTCATCATACCCCCCCAATGCATGAAAAGCAGAACTACGTATAAAAGCTCCCGGTGCAACGTTAGAAAACCCTAAAAGAAATAGCCATTCTCTTTTTTTGTCCCAACAATTTTCGGCACTCTTAATTAGGTTCCAGGTAAATGAATAAGGAAATATTTCACTATGCCGTATATTTTCTCCAAAGGTTTCAAATTTGGAGAAAACTAAATCTGTGTTCGCATCAGTTGCATTAATCAAATTTTGTATAGCATCTAGCTTCAATATGTCATCTGCACCTAAAAATTTTAACCATTGCCCATTTGCTGCGTTTGCGCCCCGATTACAATTTGCAGGAATTCCTCTTCGCTCATTAGATGTAATAATATTTATATTTTTATTGGTAGCTATATTTTTTTTCCATGCATGGCATAATTCCAATGTATTATCAGTTGAGCCGTCATCACTTATAATAATTTCAATTGGTACATAAGTTTGGTTTAAACAGCTTTCTAAAGTATCGATGACATATTCTGATGAATTATATGTTACTATAATGATTGAAACCAAATCATGTTGGCTACTCATTTGGATCGGCAACCATAAAGTACTTGTAATACGACATATTTCAAAATACTCCAGATAAGCAAAGTTGGTTTTCTATAAGTACTTTTTACTATATTTTGAAAATGAATTTCAGATAAACCCTTCGCTATTCCATCACTCCAATATTCATAATTACAAAGTACACGTCGCCATTTATAATGCTTTAAAGACAAGTTAGTTAGCACTCTTAAAATATATAGATCTACTGCTGGTATGAGGTCATGCAAATTTATATTACTGGAGATCAATCTTTTAAGTACAAGGGCTGTATAGATCATACGATAGAGTTTTTCGTTAACTCTTCTTGTTGTAGATAATGGGTTATCACTATAGTAATATCTGCCAGTTGATAACATAACTTGTTGTGATTTAAGCATGGAACAACGAGCTATTAATTCATCATCATTTATATTATTCTCAGCATTAGAAAGCAATTTAAATGCCTCTAAATAACCATCTAAAATAATTTTTTTCCTATAAATCCCGAAAGCATGTATTCCCCAACAATCAATAGTGTTTTTAAAAGCATCCAGCCCTGATATTGGCCATTCATTAATTGAGTACTTGAATCTCGTGGCCTTATTTGTTCCACCAATAGAGTAATAGTCAAATAAAACCAAATCAATCTCAGGTCTATTTATAAATTCAGAAAGAGCACGTTCTATAGTTTCCTCATCAATTGCATCATCACAATCAACAAAAGCTATAAATTCACTTTTAGCAATTTTAATACCTTCTAATCTTGCCTTTGCCGCCCCTGAGTTCGTTTTTGTAATTAATTCGAAATTTTTAATATCATGCTCAACAATATATCGAGATGTTATTTGAGCTGTATTATCAGTTGAACCATCATCGACAATAATTAGTTGATGATTGCTATTAAGATGTTTACTAAAGCCTATCAAGCAGTCCTTTATATTATGTTCTTCATTATATACAGGAAGCACTACAGTACAATCATAGCTTCCTACGGACATTCTATTCATGTACCAATCCTTAATCTTTTCAAATGGAGAGAATATATTACTACAACACACGCAAAATATGAAACATATGTAATTAAATAAGCCAAGCTTACACCTTTAAAACCTATAGCTTTAATAAACCACATGGTCAGGCATGGAAATAATAATGAGAAAAAAACTTCTAGAAAAGCATTAGTTTTAAAATACCCTTTGGCCAACAATATTGTTGCAAACAACCAGCTGGAAATCCTAAAAAAATCCCCAATGTTTTGGAAAAGAAAAAGTTCTTTTGCTTTGATAAATTCCTGACTGAAAAGTATATGGATTACCATATCTTTCGATAGAAAGATTATACTTGAAAATACTATAGCACACGGTACAACAACCATCGCCCCCACTTTTAATGTAGACAAATACTCATCTATAGTTTTGGCTGCTGCCGTCCTTGGGAAGTAATATACCGTGAGAGCGGTTGTTAGTACGGCTAAATATGCTTCTGAAATTTTAAATACTGCTTGCCAATATCCAGCATAGTCTTGTGATAGTTCACTAGTTACAATACTTCTAACTAAGATCAATGAAATAGGTCCGGTTAAAGCGCCGATTATTCCCATGGCGAAATAATTTCGCATCTCTTTGTTATATTTAGGAGCGACGGAACCAAACCAGTATTTAAATTTAAACCATTCACATCTCCTAACTATTGCTAAAAGCAAGATACCTGAAATCGCGTTGTTAAGCGCTGTGGAAATGAGAGCTCCAACTAAGCCGAAGTAATATACTAATAAAACCATTGACACTACAGAAGATAATATTGTGCAGGCATTAGCAATGAAAAACTTATTATGTTCTCCAAGTCCATTAAGCACTCCTAAAAATATATTATTAATAACATTTAAAGGGACTACGGATAGTGCAAGGATTACTATCCAGAAATACATCTTATTATTAAAAAGATAATTTGAGATAGCTGGTGAACAAACAACTCCAATACAAACAATGAAAAAACAGGCAACTATCGATAGTTTTACAGCAGCTCGCCAATAGTATTTAGCCTCTTCATAATTTTGTTTATACTCCGATGAATATCTATTTATCCCTTGTGAAACTTGAGAGGATACAAACCCATTAATGAATGTAACTAAGTTTTGTAATTGTCCTAAGCTAGCCATCCCAGAGGGGCCAGTAAAAATAGCTACCATTTTAGAAATAAAAAAACCACACAACAATTTTAAAAGAGTAAGCACTCCACTTAGTATTGTGATTTTTGCGAAATTCACCGCCCCCACCTATTTAATATGTCGATTACAAAATTGACAGATTTATCAGTCATAGTTGGATCGATAGGCAATGACAAGACCTCCCTGTGTAGAAGTTCAGAAACAGGGAATACAAGATCTTTAATCTCACAATATGCTTTTTGATGATGAGGTGGTATAGGATAATGAACTAAAGTTTGAATATTATTTTCCAACAAGTATGTTTGCAATTCTTCCCTTGCATGAGACCTAATTACAAACAAATGCCATACATGGTTACTTTCATCGGAAGGCAAAGTTGGTAAAATTACATTTTCATTACTTATATTATGTAAATATTTCAGTGCAATTTCACGCCTTTTTTTATTATCCTCATCTAATGAATTTAGCTTTATTTTTAATATAGCAGCTTGTAACTCATCTAAACGACTATTCGTACCTTTATATTTATTTTCATATTTTTTGTGGGATCCATAGTTTCTTAAAGCCAAAAGTACTTCAGCTAATTCATCATTATTGGTGGTAATAGCTCCAGCATCACCAAGTGCGCCCAGATTTTTTCCCGGATAGAAACTAAAACCCGCCGCATCCCCCCAGCTACCAACTTTTTTACCTTGCACCATTGAACCATGTGCCTGAGCGCAATCTTCTAAAACTAACAAATTATTATCTTTAGCAAAAGACATTATATTATCCATTTCACATGCAGCACCGTAAAGATGAACTGGTAAAATAGCTTTAGTTTTACTACCCACACTTTTTTTAATATTTTTCAAAGATATATTAAATGTTGTCGGATCCGGTTCAACTAATATAGGGATCAAATTATTTTCAGAAATAGCCAAGATTGATGCGATATATGTATTCGAGGGGACGATTACCTCATCTCCATCATTCAAAAGCCCCATTTCTTTCCACGCTCTTAAAACAAGAACTAAAGCATCTAAGCCATTTGCAACACCAATACAGTGTCGAACACCACAGTAACTTGCAAAAGCATTTTCAAAATCCGATAATTCTTTTCCCATGATATACCAACCGGAATCTACAACTCTGGTTATAGCCTCGATGATTTCACTTCGATGGTTTGAATTGATTGCTTTAAGATCAAGAAAGTTTACCATTTATTAGCCCTTAATTAATTTATTATATTTTCTAGTTAATGTTTTATATGCTTCTTGTGAAAATTCATAATTATTGCTCACTTCATCTTCAAATATAAATTTCGCGCCAGTTTTTAGATGAAAAGTGATAACGCTTAAGTTTTTTCTATCGACTTGAAAATATGCCGAAGTTAATTTTTTAATTTCAAAAGCAAATTTATATACTAAGAGAGCGCTTTCAATGGCAGCTGTTACAGTTTTATTGTCATTCAAAATCCAACTACCCCAACAGAATTTTTTATCTTCTGTAATGCCATAAACACGTACGGTACCTATAGCATTATTGGTATCATTCCTTGAAATAATGAAATAAAACTCTTCACCTTTAGATTCTTTTTCTTTATAGTTCAACAGCCATTTTTCTTGGTCTTCCACCGTCCCTTTAATGCTTGAAATATGCTTGTTAAGGGTTTCATTGCGACGTAAAGAATAGATAAAAGCGGCATCATGCTCATTTGCGAGTCGTAGGTTAATCGTTCGGCTCTTTAAAATATTATCACTCATGAGTTACCCTAGCTTTGAAGTCTTCATAGTTTCGGATGTAATCATCTTCATTATAGAAATCGCTTGCCAAAACCATCAACACACAGTCCTCTGAGTAATCAAACATTTCATGCCAAATATATGGTTCAATTATCAAACCACAGGAAGCATTATCTAAAGTTACATTTACTTTCTCTCTGCCATTGTCTAATAAAAACCTACATGACCCTCTCACTGGTATAGCGAGTTGCACTAGTTCCTTATGAGCATGAAAGCCTCGTCTTACTCCCCCCTGAGTATTAAACATATAATAAACTCGTTTTATGGAAAAAGGGACGTTTTTTGTTTCTTCAAGAGCGATTAATGAACCACGTTCATCGCCATGTATTTGAAGAGGTATCATTTCAATTTTCATTTAAATATTCTTATTTGAGGAGTTTTAATAAATACTGTCCATAGTGATTCTTCTTTAAGAAATCACCACGCGATTGTAATTGGCTATCACTGAGCCAGCCATTACGCCAGGCAATTTCTTCTGGGCATGCTACCATCATTCCCTGCCTTTTTTGAACAGTTTCAACAAAGCTTCCCGCTTCAATCAGGCTGTCATGCGTTCCTGTATCAAGCCATGCAAAGCCGCGTCCTAAAAGCTCAACATTTAGTTTGCTGCGTTTCAGGTACTCATCATTAATAGCTGTTATCTCTAATTCCCCTCGAGGAGAAGGCTTAACATTCTTGGCGATTTCGATCACGTCATTATCATAAAAATACAAACCTGTAACTGCCCAATGTGATTTTGGTCTGGAAGGTTTTTCTTCAATCGACAGTGCTTTGTAATTTTCATCAAATTCGACTACACCAAATCGTTCAGGATCCATTACCTGATAGCCAAATACGGTTGCACCATCACTACGTTCCGCAACCGCTTTTAGTCTAGGACTAAATCCTTGGCCGAAGAAAATGTTATCTCCGAGTACAAGGCAAACAGGATCCTTTCCAATAAACTGTTTACCTATAATGAAGGCTTGAGCCAATCCATCTGGAGTTGGTTGAACCTCATATGACAAATTAATGCCTAAAGCACTACCATCACCCAATAATCTCCTGAAACTGTCTTTATCTTCCGGTGTAGTAATAATTAGAATATCCTGAATACCTGCAAGCATTAGTACGGAAAGTGGATAGTAAATCATTGGTTTGTCATAAATAGGAAGAAGCTGTTTAGAAACCCCCATGGTTATAGGATATAACCGCGTTCCTGACCCACCAGCAAGAATAATTCCTTTCATATTATTTCACCAATCCTAAACGTTCACGTTGATAACTTCCGTCTTGCACTCTTTGGTACCATATTTTATTATTCAGGTACCATTGCACCGTCTGACGAATCCCGCTCTCGAAGGTTTCCTGCGGCTTCCAGCCGAGCTCACGACTGATTTTATCTGCGTCAATAGCATAGCGGCGATCGTGGCCTGGGCGGTCGGCCACGTAGGTGATTTGATCGCGATAAGAGTTGGCCTTTGGCACAATTTCATCCAGCAAATCACAAATGGTATGTACGACATCGAGGTTTTTCTTCTCGTTATGCCCACCGATGTTATAGGTTTCGCCAATCGCGCCTTTGGTCACTACGGTGTAAAGCGCACGAGCGTGATCTTCTACGTAGAGCCAGTCGCGAATCTGGTCCCCCTTCCCATATACCGGAAGATTTTTCCCCTCCAGTGCATTAAGGATTACCAGCGGGATTAATTTTTCCGGGAAGTGGTAAGGGCCATAGTTGTTCGAGCAGTTTGTAACAATGGTCGGGAAACCATAAGTACGAAGCCACGCGCGAACCAGATGATCGCTGGAAGCTTTTGAAGCAGAGTATGGGCTGCTCGGCGCGTAGGAAGTCGTTTCTGTGAACAGGGGTAATTCTTCGCCTGCTGGACGTTCATCAGGATGCGGTAAATCACCGTAAACTTCATCGGTGGAAATGTGATGGAAACGGAATGCCGCTTTGCGCTTTTCATCAAGCTGTGACCAGAATGCTCTTGCAGCTTCCAGCAAGGTATAGGTGCCAACAATATTGGTTTCAATAAACTCGGCTGGCCCGGTAATTGAACGATCGACGTGACTTTCTGCCGCCAGGTGCATTACCGCATCGGGCTGATGATCTGCAAAAATCTTATCCAGCGCAGCTCTGTTGCAAATGTCAGCCTGTACAAACGCATAACGCTCGTTCCCAGAAACTTCTATTAGTGATTCCAGATTACCCGCATAGGTTAATTTATCGACGTTAACGACGCTGTCTTGTGTGTTATTAATAATATGTCGAACGACCGCAGAACCGATAAAACCGGCACCACCAGTAACAAGAATTTTCACGAAAAGCTTCTCTCTGTAATTATGAAGTGATTATCGTCTTAAATAAGACTTGAAGTGATAATCATGAAAGGAATTAAATAAGCAACTGGAACAGGTGGGATTACCCACGCTACCGCCCCTGGCTCGACAGCTACCAGAGTACTGATTTTGTACGTTCACAGATTTGGCCTCGGCAGGCTTCCGCCCGAGGGGAACACATTAGGATAAGTTATGTTACCTGTTGCTCATGACCTATTCTAATGGGCTCGAAGAGAATCGGATTATGCTAACTTTTTAGCCAAAAAAAACGGCAGCAAGTCCCAACGAAGCCGCATTTCGCAAGCTTGTCGCCACTATCCACTGCCGTTCTTCTCATTGAGCTTGTTCAGACATTGATGGTTAAATCAACGAGCCAGCATCTTCTGGATGCTTTCCCTGAACTTCTGCCCTTCTTTATGGTTACGCAGGCCGTACTGTACGAACGCCTTCATATACCCCATTTTTTTACCGCAGTCGTAGCTTTCGCCCGTCATTAGCGCGGCTTCTACCGGTTGCTTTTCGTTCAGCGCAGCGATGGCATCCGTTAACTGGATACGGCCCCATGCGCCCGGCTCAGTTTTTTCCAGCTCCGGCCAGATATCCGCGGACAGGACGTAGCGGCCAACGGCTGCCAGGTCGGAGTCGAGCGATTGTGGTTCATCTGGTTTTTCAACAAAGTTTACGATGCGGCTGACCTGCCCGTCGTTGTCCAGCGGCTCCTCGGTGGTAATCACGGAGTAGGCGGAAAGATCTTCATTCGGCATGTGGCGCGCCAGCACCTGGCTGCGGCCGGTCTCGTTAAAACGGGCCACCATCGCTGCTAAATTATAGCGCAGTGGGTCCGCACTCGCGTTATCGAGCACCACGTCCGGCAGTACGACTACAAACGGGTTGTTACCTACTGCCGGTTGAGCACAAAGGATTGAGTGGCCCAGACCAAGCGGCTGCGCCTGGCGAACGTTCATGATGGTGACGCCCGGAGGACAAATGGACTGCACCTCGGCCAGCAGCTGACGCTTAACGCGCTGCTCCAGCAGGGCTTCCAGCTCGTAAGATGTGTCGAAGTGGTTCTCAACGGCGTTCTTGGAGGAGTGGGTTACCAGCACGATCTCTTTGATGCCAGCAGCGACGATTTCATCGACGATATACTGGATCATCGGCTTATCGACAATCGGCAGCATCTCTTTCGGGATCGCCTTTGTGGCAGGCAACATATGCATCCCAAGACCTGCTACTGGAATAACTGCTTTCAAATTAATCATATTCAGTCCCACCTCAAAATGGTTGAAGGATTATAGTCTTTTCGTGCTCTGATGCCAGCATGAATTGATCACCAAAATTTGTACTTCATCTTATCCCCCGCGTCGGGGGATACAAAATGAAAAAGCCCTTATAAGTGGGGCTAAGGGCTCAGAAAACTCGCAAAGTGGCCTGATTGTTTATTTACGCAACGCAGGCAGCGCAAAGTTTAGCTCGCTGGTGTTTACATGGACCTGGTCTACCCTATCGATGTCCACGGAGCTTTGCCCTTTCTCGTTGACCGCATGCACGTTGGCGAGCGACAGCAGCGTGTCATCCTTCGCCATGAAGCGGCCCCGCACGTCTTTGCGCAGGTCGAAGTGCAGCTTCAGCGCCGGGCCAACAGCCGCGCGCTGCATCACGTTTACGTTCCTCAGGAACAAATGCTGAGGCTTGTTGTGCAGCTCAAGCGTCGCGCCTTTTATCGTCACGTTGGTGATGGCCACAAACGAAGTCGCGTTTCCAGAAGAGACCTGAATACCACGAGCTTTATACGTCATGGCCGTATTATCAAGGGTGATATTATTTAGTTTAAAATTTTGTGGGATGGATAAATAGTTGCCCTTAATCGTGCCGTAGCCAATCAAAAATCCCGCGCTGTTGACCATATCGATATTATCAATAACGAAATTATCACAGCCATAAATAGCTACCGTCGCGTTATCAATTCCGGCTTTCTTGCTGAATGTATGGTTAATATTTCTGGCTTTTACATTGCGAATAATAAAGTGCTTGCCGTTTTCAACATGCACCAGCTGCCGACAGTTGCTGCCGGTGATATTCGCCACCACAAAGTTTTTTACCGCCTGGTCTTCAGGGTAGTCGTTATTATAGGTGCTTCCCGCCAGGCCAATGCCGATGCCCCAGTTGATCTTGCCGTTGGTGCAGTCGATGTTATCAATCACATGGTCGGAGATAAGCAGGTCGTGGTCGTTGATCGCCACGTTCCACTCGATGGCATCCCCCTGCAGGTGGCTGAACCGCCCGTTGGTGATGCGAACGTTTTCCATACGGTTATGGAAGCCCTGCCGCAAAATGCCGTAGTTGGCATCGTGCACGGTAATGTCATCGATTACCAGGTTACGCATGGTGCGCTTGTCCCTGCCGCCGATATAGATCTGCATTACCGGCACAAAGCCGCTCATGTCGATACCTTTAATGGTGATATCGGAGCCGCGCACGTCGAGAATAATATTGTTAAACCGCCCGCCCTTCTCGCCGAGGATTTTACAGCCGTCCTGCAAAACGAAGCGGCCTTTACCGTTGCCTTTCAGGCCCCCGGCAACCTTCAGCGTCTTGCCTTCCGGCATAAAAATAGCGGTGTTGATCTTGTCACAAACCAGCCCGACCGGCACAACGACCGTGTCGGCAGAATCAAAGGCTTGTTTGAAAGCGGCGATCCAGTCGCCGCTGTAGAATTTCTGGACGTTTACCTCGCCTTTGCTGGCGGCCAGCACCGCGCGGGGTAACGTTAAAGGCACCGCGGCCAGCACGGAGCTGGCCCATAACATCTTACGGCGGGAGGGGGAAAACGGCAGGATTGTGGATTCAAATCTTTTTCGCATACGTCCTCGTGAAGCTTCACTCGGTGGATTTACAGCGTATGGAGCTGATGGGCTAACTTTTGATAAATAACTTTCTGATTAAATTCGCGTTCTACCTTTTCACGGGCGAGCGTGAGCATCGGCCTGAGCTGCTCTTCTTCTACGCTGGCAAAAGCCTGCAGCTGGTCTGCCAGGGCAACGGCGTCATACTCCGGCACCAGCCAGCCGGACTCACCGGCGTCAATCAGTTCTGGAATGCCGCTGTGAACGGTTGAAACAACGGGAATGCCCACCGCCATCGCCTCCATCAGCGCAACCGGGATACCTTCCATGTCGCCATCTTCGCCGGTTACCGACGGCAGCAGGAACAGGTCGGCCTGGTCGAGCATGGCCTTTACTTCGTGGTTCGGCTTAAAGCCCGGCATAAACACCACATCGTCGAGCTGATTCTGCTCGATAAGTGTACGCAGCCGCGTCTCCCAAGGCCCGATGCCAAGAATGTTGTAACGAAACGGTACGCCGCGCTCTTTCAGCAGGCGGCAGGCTTCAATCGCCACGTGCAGCCCTTTTTTCTCGGTCAGCCGCGCAACGGAGATGATATCCAGCGTTCTGGCGGGCGCTTTTACCGGGCGCACCGAAAAGCGGTCCATGTCCACGCCCATGCGGGAGACGGCAATTTTCTGCGTCGGGCAGCCCATCTTCTCGAGCCGGCTGGCCCAGAGGTTGCTGATTGGCAGCATGAGATCGCCACGCGTGAAAAGCTTCTGATATTCCGGCGTGTAATGGGCCAGCGCCTCGCGCCCTGAAATATCAATGCCGTGGAAAACGGTGGCAATTTTACCCCTCAGCAGGCCCAGCTCGCGCAGCTTGGCGGCGGTAACGCCCGCCGGGCCAAAATGAGCGATATAAACATCAGCCTGTAATGGCCGTGGGTTACGCCCACAGATAGCAGACAGAATAAGATTGCGGGCCTCGTCACCATAGCGCTTCGCGTTTAGTGCTCGCCAGGTGCGTGGCCGCAACGAACCACGCAGTGTGTTCAACGCGCGGGACTGCAGCTTGGCCACCTTCCCTTCCGGTTCGTCCATCAGCCAGGTGGTTTTCTCCGCCAGGCGGTACTCCTTGAACGCCGCGTGGGTATTGGTCAAATCGCCCTTCTGGATAGCGACGATCTCCACCTCGTAGCCCATATCGATAAACGCCACGATCTGATTCAGGACGAAGGTTTCGGAGGCGACCGGGAACTTGAGCAGGAAGAAACCAACCTTCATTTCGCCTCCCTGACCCGCGTGAGTACGGATTCGACCATGTGCAGGCCGGTCTGGCGCTCTGCCTGTACCGCAAGCGAAAGCCGCTCGTTAATCACCGGCAGCTGGCCAAGCACATCTGCCACCACGCCCTGCAGCGACCCGTCCAGCAGCTGGCGGATATCAATCGCCATTTCCGGCATGCCGAGCTGCTGCATGATGCCCGCAGACTTGTGCTCGTAGTTGATGGCGATGGCTGGGGTACCAAAGTTCATGGAGATAATAGCGGAGTGCAGGCGCGTGCCCACGGTCAGCTCGCATTCTGCCAGCAGCTTGCCCATTTCCAGGTCGTTCAGCTCGTCCATCACCACGTGGTACTGGTCCGGCTGATTCACATACTGCCTGAGGTTGAGCGCAATCATGCGGTCATCCTTGTTGTAGCTGTCGATGCCCGTACAGGTTGATAGCGCCAGCACCTGATAGCCCTGCTCAATCACGCGGTTAACCACGGCGGCAAAGGCCTGCTCGTAGGCCTTCTGCGTGGTGCCCAGGCGCTTATCGAACGGCGCAAGCTCGCGCAGAGTGATGGCGACGGTTTTCTTACCCTTGATGATGTCAAACCAGTGGCGCACCGCGTAGCTCGGCACAAACGTTTCGTTGTGATGATCGACCAGCCAGGCCGTATCCACGCCCATCTCCACTTTACTGGTGTCGATGTTGCTCTGCTTCATCAGGTCGAGGCTAACGGATTCGCGCAGGATCAGCGACTTCGCGCTGCCGAACGCGTAGCTCGCCAGCTGGTTAAACTGTGGATCCTGGAATGGCCCCACGCTGTGGCCGATCATATACACCGGCTTCTTCGCCATAAAGCTGCACAGCGCGTGTTCGAACTGGGAAACGCCGTACAGATCGACAAAGAACGAGCCGCCAACCTGGATTATCGCGTCGTATTTATGCAGCGATTTCACGAAGTCGATAAACCCCTGCGGAACGGAGATATTACGCAGGCGGCCGCTGTCGGTCGCCTTCGCCATCAGCACCTGGTGCTGATACTTACGGCGCAGTACTTTCTTAACGCGGCCCATCAGCCCGACTGCGTTGTTGTGCTGTTTCATCTGCTTATAAAGGCCGTCGCCCAGAACCGGGCGGCCCAGCAGCCAGGCGGAGCTGACCGGATAGCGGCTCATCACGTCAACCTGCACGCTGTCGTCAACGGTAGTAATGGCATCAATCAGGCCGCGCAAAATGGCGCTGTCGCCGCGGTTGCCGCAGGTGTGGTTACCCAGAATCAATAATTTCATACAGACCTCTTCTTTAAATTGGGTTCCTTTGTTCCCTCGCCCTTGAGGGAGAGGGTCAGGGTGAGGGGGAAATTAGCCCACCCTCATCCCGGCCTTTTCCCTAAGGGAGAAGGGGAATAACGGATAAACTGGCGCTTAAGCTCCACCACCAGCGCGTTGCGGGACAGTGCGAGCAT
Organism: Dryocola clanedunensis; assembly: GCF_038405435.1. Lineage (GTDB taxonomy): Bacteria > Pseudomonadota > Gammaproteobacteria > Enterobacterales > Enterobacteriaceae > Dryocola > Dryocola clanedunensis_A. Next base: position 252,902 of record NZ_JBBYHZ010000004.1, read on the forward strand.
GACGATAAAAGCGGCGGCACCGGCGGCAATCTGCACGGCAAGCAGAGCGGCGAGGGGTAAATGGCCCTTCAGCGCCACGCCAAGTGCGGCGCTGACCACAAGCGTTGGAATCGAGAGATAAAACGGCAGCCAGATGCTGGCGATATACTCGCGATAGCTCGATCCCAGCACCGGTTTAATCATGATGAAGTAGCTCAGCACCGTGTTGACTACCTGCACAAACAGGAAGCCCAGGGTCACGCCCAGCGCGCCAGCCAGATGCCCGCCGACGATAATCGCCGGGATAAACAGGCAGGTTTTGAAAACGTTAAATTTAAAGCTGATGTCCACGCGCGCCTTCGCCATCAGCAGCGAGCCAATCGGGTTACCGATGGAGCGCAGCAGGCCGACCACGCACAGCAATTGCAGAATGGGCGTGATGAAATGCCACTTCTCACCGAAGACCAGCGGCACGAAGTTATTCGACACCACCAGCAGGCCGAGCAGCGCGGGGAAGTTGATGATGCCGACAATCGACAGCAGCTTGTAGAAGTTGACGCGCAGCTTGTCGGTATCGTCCTGGATCTTGGCAAAAGCCGGGAACAGCACGCGGGTAATGATCGGGTTGAGCTTCATAGGCGGGATCACCGCCACGTTGTAAGCCAGGTTATACCCCCCCGCCACGCCCGCGCCGAGAATACGCGCCAGCACCAGGGTCGACAGGTTGGTATTCACATAGTTAATGATGCTGTCGGCGGTCAGCCAGGCACCAAATTTGAGGTTGGAGCCAACCGACCTGAGCGAGAAGTGAAGCCCAGGACGGTAAATCTTGCGGCCAAAGAAGCCAAACAGAGAGGTACGCACCACGGTATTGACCAGATAGCCAATAATGGCCGTCATGGCGAACGGGTAGAACATCGCTGCACTCACCGTGACCGAAAAGCCCGCCATCACGGAGACTGTTTCAATAGAGCCAATCTTCGCGAACTCCAGCTCCTTTTGCATCAGCGCGCGGAACTGCTGCCCGTGGGGAATAATGATAAACGCGAACGACAGCGTTTTAACGAGCGGCGCCAGCGCGGGCGTATGCAGCACGTCAGCAATAAAATCACTCAATAAAAACACCAGCGCGAACACCACCAGACCAAGGCCGACGTTCAGCCAGTACAGCGTGGTCAGCTCCAGGTGGCTTATCTCTTTGCGCTGGATAATCGAGTTAGCGATGCCGAAATCCGACAGCGTATCCGCCAGCGCGATGATCACCAGCGACACCGTCAGCAGGCCGAACTCATGGTTATCAACAATCCTCGCCAGCACGGTCATCTGTACCAGCCCAAGGCTGATGATAATGACCGTGGCGATAGCAGACCACTTGGCGCCGCTGATGGTTTTTTCTCTAAGGCTCATGGCAGCTATACTCAGTACGCGGCTTTGTTAACAAAGCCTTTGAAAATGGTCAGGAAGACGATTTTGATGTCGAACCACAGGCTCCACTCGCGGATATACTCAAGGTCGAACTCGACGCGCTTCTCCATTTTCTCCAGCGTGTCGGTTTCGCCGCGCCAGCCGTTGATCTGCGCCCAGCCGGTAATGCCTGGCTTGACCTTGTGGCGCAGCATGTAGCCCTCAATCAGCGAACGATACTGTTCGTTATGGGCCACCGCGTGCGGACGCGGGCCAACAATCGACATCCCGCCCAGCAGCACGTTGATAAACTGCGGCAGTTCGTCAAGCGACGTCCGGCGCAGGAAGTTGCCGACCGGCGTAATGCGCTTATCCCCTTTCGTGGCCTGCACGACCACCGCGTCGTTCTCCATCACCTTCATAGAGCGGAATTTCCACACCTTAATCGGCTTGCCGTCCATGCCGTAACGCGTCTGGCGGAAGATAACCGGGCCGGGCGAGGTGGCTTTTACCGCCACGCTGATAGCCAGCAGGACCGGAGAGATCAGCAGCAGGATCAGGGAGGCCAGAACGATATCCTCCACGCGCTTCAGGATGCGGTTAATCCCGTTGAGCGGGGTATCAAACAGCGGCACGACCGGCACGCCGTTCACCTCATCGGTACGGGCATGAAGGATATTGAACGTGAAAACGTCGGGGATCAGCAGCACGGAGCAGGTGGTATCGGTCAGATCGCGCACCAGCTTCTTGATGCGTGACTCTTCGCTCATCGGCATAGCGATATAAACGTTATCGATGCGGCCAGAGCGCGCCTCTTCTACCAGCTCGGCGAAGCTTCCGGCGTAGTCGCCGTCCGCCGTCTCCGGCTGTAAATCATCAAACACGCCGACCACTTCAAAGCCTAACCACGGCTCGCTGCGGAAGCTCGACGCCAGCGTGCGCCCAGCCGGCATGGAACCGGCGATGGCAATGCGGCGGGTGTTGTAGCCCATGTTGCGAAGCATGCCCGCGCCAAAGCGGATGAACGAGCGGCAGACGACCAGGCCGAAGCCGGTTAATACGTACCAGGCCAGATAAACCCAGAACGAGCCGTCAAAATCAGGGTTAAACGCCAGCAGACCGGCGCTGAAGATCAGCGCCAGGGTCCAGTTTTGCAGCAGCAGCGCCAGCTCGCTGGCAATTTTCACCCCGCGCCAGGAGCGATAGAAATCGGTGATGCCGCCAATCATCTGGAACACAGCCAGGGTAAGCAGAGCCATTAACAGATGCATGTAGATAAACGGCAACGCGTTGACTTTGCAGACCACCCACAGCCCGACAAACATGATGGTGATGTCGGAGAAACGCTGCACCATTGAGATTAACGATGCGTTCGTTTTTGGCAGCTCGCGCTTTGTTAGATTTGTCATCGTTTTACCTTTATTGAAAGGATCCCGGCTATCTCTTCGCTCGACGTAGGGTGGATAAGCGACGCGCCATCCACCTCCGTTGTTCCCGAAAGCGGCGGATGGCGCAGGCTTATCCGCCCTACGAAAACCGCGAGATTGCCGATCCCAGATTACTGATTCAGAAGCGCCATGATTTCCTGCGTTCGCGCCTGCATCAGCTGCTCGTTGCTGCGGGACTCCACGTTCAGGCGCACCACCGGCTCGGTGTTCGAGCTTCTCAGGTTGAAGCGCCAGTCGCCGAACGCCATGCTCACGCCGTCCGTGTTGTCGATTTCATCCGCATGCGGGGCAAAATGCTGGTGCACGCGCTCGATGGCGACTTTCGGGTCAGCAAGCTTGCTGTTGATTTCCCCGCTTGCGGGCCACGCCGCCATGCGGTCGCGCACCAGCTCGCCCAGGGTTTTCCCCTTCAGGCACAGCAGCTCCGTCACCAGCAGCCACGGAATCATCCCGCTATCGCAGTAGGCGAAGTCACGGAAATAGTGGTGGGCGCTCATCTCGCCGCCGTAAATCGCGTCTTCCTGACGCATGCGCTCTTTGATAAACGCATGCCCTGTTTTTGACATCACCGGCGTGCCGCCCGCGCGCTCCACGATATCCACCGTGTTCCAGGACAGGCGCGGGTCGTGAATGATTTTTGCGCCCGGCTGTTTTTCAAGGAACGCCGCCGCCAGCAGGCCTACGATGTAGTACCCCTCGATAAACTGCCCTTTCTCGTCGAACAGGAAGCAGCGGTCGAAGTCGCCGTCAAAGGCGATGCCCATGTCCGCGCCGTGTTCGATGACCGCGTTGCGGGTGTCGTCGCGGCACTCCGGAAGCAGCGGGTTAGGAATGCCGTTCGGGAAGTTGCCGTCGGGCGTGTTGTGCACCTTAATAAAGGTCAGCGGCACGTTCATCGCCTTAAAGCGCGCTTCGATGGCATCCACAATTGGGCCAGCCGCGCCGTTGCCGGAGTTAATCACCAGCTTCAGCGGTTTGATGTTCTGCACGTTGATGTAGGAGAACAGGTGGTCGATGTAGGCTTCCACCACGGAAATCTTCTTGTAACTTCCGCGCTGCGCTTCGTTCACCGGCGGGAAGTCGTTCGCTTCCGCCAGGCGCTGCACGTCGCGCAGGCCGGTGTCGCCGCTGATTGGGCGCGCGCCCTCGCGCACCAGCTTCATGCCGTTGTAGTCCATCGGGTTGTGGCTGGCGGTCACTTCGATGCCGCCGTCAACGCCCAGATGCCAGGTGGCAAAGTAAATCTCTTCGGTGCCGGACAGGCCGATATCCAGCACGTCCACGCCCGCATCCTGTAAGCCGCGCGCCAGCGCCAGCTTCAGGGTTTCGCTGGTCAGGCGCACGTCGCCGCCCAGCACGATAGTTTTCGGCTTCAGGTACTCGCCGTAGGCGCGGCCAATGCGCCACGCAATGTCTTCGTTCAGCTCTTCGCCCAGGCGGCCACGGATGTCGTAGGCCTTAAAACAGGTCAGTTTTTGCATCAGTTTCACTCCTTCGGGCAACGGTTACCCAACCCACAGGGCTGGCCTGCGGGGAATATTTATTTAATGAGCGTTAAACGCGCCCGTACCGGTCTTTAAAACGAACGATATCGTCTTCTTCGAGGTAGGTGCCGGAACGCACTTCGATCAGGTCGAGCGGGATCTTGCCGGGGTTTTCCAGGCAGTGGGTCATGCCCAGCGGGATGTAGATGGACTCGTTTTCACCCAGCAGCTTGATCTCGTCGCCCAGCGTCACTTTTGCGGTGCCCGCCACCACGATCCAGTGTTCGGCGCGGTGATGGTGCATCTGCAAAGACAGCCCCTCGCCCGGTTTCACGGTGATGCGCTTCACCTGGTAGCGGTCGCCGGAGTCGATAGAGTCGTATTTGCCCCACGGGCGGTACACTTCGCGGTGGTTGTGGTGCTCGTGACGGCCATCGTGTTTGATCTGCTCGACGACTTTCTTCACGCTCTGCACGTGGTCGCGGTCGGCGATCAGCACGGCATCTTTGGTCTGCACAACGATCAGGTCTTTGACGCCAACCGTGGTCACCAGGCCGGACTCGGCGTAGATATAGCTGTTTTCGGTCTCGTGGCTGATCACGTCGCCGTGGTGCACGTTACCCTCATTCGTTTTAGCGCTGATGTCCCACAGGGAGGACCAGGAGCCCACGTCGCTCCAGCCCGCGTCCATCGGCACAACCACCGCATCGGCGGTTTTTTCCATTACCGCGTAGTCGATGGACTCGTCCGGGCAGGCCAGGAACGCGGCTTCGTCCACGCGCACAAAGTCCAGGTCCGGGTCGACGTTCGCCATCGCGTTTTCGCAGGCCTGGAGAATATCCGGGCGGTATTTGCCCAGCTCTTCCAGATAGCGACCGGCGCGGAACAGGAACATGCCGCTGTTCCAGTAGTATTCGCCGCAGGCCACGTACTCTTCGGCGGTTGCCAGGTCCGGCTTTTCAACGAACTGCGCAACGCTGAACGCCACCGCGTCCACGCCCGCCGATTCGGCCTGCCCACGGCGGATATAGCCGTAGCCGGTTTCCGGCTGGTCAGGCACGATGCCAAAGGTCACCAGCTTGCCCGCCTCGGCGTGCGGCAGCGCGTTACGCACCGCGTCACGGAAGGCATCTTCGTTCTGGATAACGTGGTCGGCGGCGAGGATCAGCATCAGCGGATCGCTGTCCGGCTGGTTGCGTAATGCGGCAAGCGCCGCCAGCGCGATAGCGGGCGCGGTGTTACGACCGGCAGGCTCCAGCACGATATTATCAGTCAGCTTGTTAAGCTGGCGCAGCTGTTCCGCGACGATAAAACGGTGCTGCTCGTTGCAAATCACCACCGGGCTTTCGCACTCCACGCCGTTCAGGCGGTTAATGGTGGTTTGCAGCATGGTCAGCTCCCCTTTCAGGCAGAGGAACTGTTTCGGATAGAGGACGCGGGACAGCGGCCACAGGCGGCTGCCGTTTCCGCCAGCCATAATGACCGGATAAAGCTGGGAATGACTCATGGTTTAACCCCGACATCTGGTGCTGATAAGGCAGCGATAAATTGACTCAGCACGTTCTCTTTCTCGAGCGTGCGTTCGGCGTATTCACGGGCGACGGCGTTGTCAGCCGGCAGCTGCAGGCAGCGGACGATGCCGTCGCTCAGCGCGTCGGCGGATTCAGGCTCGACGCAGACGGCAATTCCTGGATACAGCTCGCAAAGCTGGCCGAGCTCGGTTTCCGGCTCTGCGGTAATCACCGCGTTTCCGCCCACGGCCAGAATGTTGGTCAGTTTGGACGGCAATACCGCATCGGCCGCGCCGCGACGCTGGATAACTAAATGGCAGTCCGCCAGCTTCAGCAGCGCGGGCAGCGCGTCATACGGCTGCAGCGGATGGAACACCACGTTGTGTAGATTGCGATCGGCCACCAGTTTTTCGAGGCGGGTTTTGCCGCCGCCCTGGCCGACAATCACGAACACATAAGGCTGGTCGCTGAAGCGGGCAGCGACCTCAATCACCGTCTCCAGGCCCTGCTTTTCGCCGATGTTGCCGGAATAGAGAATGATTTTTTTGTCGGCTGGCAGCCGCAGGCTTTCACGCACGGCCTGCACGTCCTGCGGCGCGATGTCGCGAAAACGCTCTACTTCCGACCAGTTCGGGAAGAAGATCACGCGCTTTGGATCGACGCCTTTCTCGATGGCTTTGTTCATCATCGAGCGGGAGATGGTCGACACGTTGTCGACGTTGTGCAGGCAGCTTTGTTCAAAGCGCTGGGCGAGCTTCGCCACTTTGCTCGTGCTGCCGCCCGCCATGCCGAGGCCCAGCATGGCGTCAACTTCGTAATCCTGAACGTGCAGCAGCGTGCGCGCGCCGCTCAGTTTTGCCAGCAGGCGCATGCCCGGGACGCAAAAGAGCGTCGGCACCACGCCAATAATTTGGTCCGGCTTCCAGCGGCGCTGCGCCATCAGCGGGAAGAAAGAGCTCAGGGCAAAGCTGCCCAGGTGGATCAGACGCTTTAAAGTTGAAGGCTGCTTTGGAACGTATAGCGGGCAGCGCCAGACGGTAGCCGCGCCCTGCTCTTTTTTGTACTTCCAGCCCGAGTAGTCAGGATGCACTTCCCAGACCGGATAATATGGCGGTGCGGTGATGACCCGCACTTCGTGGCCCTGGCTGGTCATCCATTCCACCATCTCACCCGTGTATTTCCCGATGCCGGTCAGCTCGGGTGAGTAGTTAATGCCGTAGACCAGAATTTTCATAATCCGATTACCTTATCTGCCGGCTCCGCGAGGAAGTAGGCACGGCTGTTGTCGTGCACGTCTTCGCTTTCCAGCAGTTCCGCGGCGCTCTGCCAGCGGTATTCATTGTGCTGTTCCATCGGTAGCTGCAGCTCGTCCGCATTCACCCGCAGGCGGAAGCCCAGCACGACGTAGTGCGTGGAGAAATCCTGCCCGGAGAAGTTGTCGTCGTAGAAATGCTGCCAGACGCCGTAAAACTCGCCGTCCTTTAACGTAAAGCGCTTGCCTAATTCTGCTGCGGTTAAACGCTCAAACGCGTCGGCAAGCCGCTCGTCTTTCTGCACGCGCCCGCCCGGCACGAACCAAAAGCCCTGGGCAGGGCGATTGGTTCGTAAACCAAGCAGGTATTCACCCGCCTGGTTTTCGACGACCAGGTCAATGGAAATCAGCGGCGTAGAACGCACTACGGTGGCGAAATCTTCATGACTCAGGAACATGCTTACCCCCGGAACCGGGACTGGTTTTCGAGGAACCACTGGTAGGTGCTGGCAAGGCCAGGCTCCAGGGCAATCTCGTGATACCAGCCGAGACGGCGCAGGCGGGTAACGTCCAGCAGCTTGCGCGGCGTGCCGTCAGGCTTAGAAGCATCGAACACCACGCGGCCACGGTAGCCCGTCACTTTCGCGATGGTCTGCGCCAGCTCGCGGATGGTGCAGTCAACGCCGGTACCGACGTTGATATGCGACAGCATCGGCTCGGTGTTTTCGCCCCATACTTCCGGGTCCAGCTCCATTACGTGAATGCTGGCCGCGGCCATATCATCCACGTGCAGGAACTCGCGCATCGGCGTACCGCTGCCCCACACCACCACGTCCGGCGTGTTCTGCTCGGTTGCCTCATGGAAGCGACGCAGCAGCGCAGGAATCACGTGCGAGTTGCTCGGGTGGAAGTTGTCGTGCGGCCCGTACAGGTTGGTCGGCATCACCGAGCGGTAATCGCGGCCAAACTGGCGGTTATAGGATTCGCACAGCTTGATCCCGGCGATTTTGGCAATCGCGTACGGCTCGTTAGTTGCTTCAAGCGTGCCCTGCAGCAGTTCGCTTTCGGCAATCGGCTGCTTCGCCATCTTCGGGTAAATGCATGAGGAGCCGAGGAACAGCAGCTTGTTCACGTTGTGCGTGTGCGCGCTGTGAATAATGTTGCTCTCGATCATCATGTTTTCGTAGATGAAGTCCGCCGGGAAGCTGTTGTTCGCCACGATGCCGCCCACCTTGGCGGCGGCCAGGTAAACCTGGTCGATTTCCGCTTCGGCAAAGAAGGCGTTCACCGCCGCCGCGTCCAGCAGGTTCAGTTCATCACGGCTCCGCAGCACAAGCTCAACGTCATCGCGCTGCTCAAGCTGGCGGACGATGGCCGATCCGACCATCCCGCGGTGGCCGGCAACAAAGATACGTTTCTTATTCATGCTCAGGACTCCAGCGCGATGGCGACCTCGTAGCCGTGGGACTTCAGCAGGGAGTGCTTCTTCGCTGCTTCCAGGTCTTTGGCAACCATCTCGCCGACCATCTCCTGCAGGGTGATCTCTGGTTTCCAGCCCAGCTTCTCGTGTGCTTTGGTCGGGTCGCCCAGCAGGGTTTCCACTTCGGCAGGACGGAAGTAGCGCGGGTCAACGGAGACAATCACGTCGCCTGGCGCAACACCCGGTGCATCGTGACCGGTGACGGAAACAACGATACCCTTCTCGTCAACGCCGGTGCCTTCAAAGCGCAGTTTGATACCCAGCTGTGCGGCAGCCATTTCCACGAACTGGCGAACGGAGTACTGCACGCCGGTGGCGATGACGAAATCTTCCGGGTTTTCCTGCTGCAGCATCATCCACTGCATTTTCACGTAGTCTTTGGCATGGCCCCAGTCACGCAGGGAGTCCATGTTGCCGAGGTACAGGCACTTCTCCAGGCCCTGGGCGATGTTGGCAATCGCACGGGTGATTTTGCGGGTCACGAAGGTTTCGCCACGGCGCGGGGATTCGTGGTTGAACAGGATGCCGTTACAGGCATACATGCCGTAGGATTCACGGTAGTTAACGGTGATCCAGTAGGCGTACAGCTTCGCTACCGCATAAGGAGAGCGCGGGTAGAAAGGCGTAGTTTCTTTCTGCGGAGTTTCCTGTACCAGGCCGTAAAGCTCGGAGGTGGACGCCTGATAGAAGCGGGTTTTCTTCTCGAGGCCCAGGAAGCGGATAGCTTCCAGCAGGCGCAGGGTCCCCATCGCATCAACGTCAGCGGTGTATTCCGGGGATTCGAAGGAGACGGCAACGTGGCTCATCGCGCCCAGGTTGTACACTTCGTCCGGCTGCACTTCCTGCAGGATACGGGTCAGGTTGGAGCTGTCCGTCAGGTCACCGTAGTGCAGGTGGAATTTCGGGTTAGTGCTGTGCGGATCCTGGTAGATATGGTCCACACGCTCGGTGTTAAAAGAAGAAGCGCGGCGCTTGATGCCGTGAACTTCATAACCTTTTTCCAGCAGCAGTTCTGCCAGATAGGAGCCGTCTTGCCCGGTTACACCCGTGATGAGAGCTACTTTAGTCATAATGGTTTTTCCTCTGTTAAACCTGGTTCTGATTTGTGGATCTGTAGGTCGGATAAGCCTGCGCCACCCGACGCTGCGGCGGAGGGCACTGCGTTTATCCCCCCTACGCACCTACATACCTACAAAGCTCGATCGCGTATTTTTACAGCTGGGTTACCCCGGCAAACGGCATTCGCCGGTAATGATTTATAAACGCTGCTCCGTGCGCCCACGACGGTGCCATCGCCAATCGACACGCCGGGTGAAACAAATACGTCGGTGGCCAGCCAGCATTTTTCGCCGATAACAACGGGCGCGGCGGTAATATCAAAATGCTTGCTCATATAGTCGTGAGAGCCGGTGCATAAATAACACTTTTGTGACACCACGGAATTTGCGCCGATGGTAATTTCGCCGAGGGTATATAAAACGGCGTCATCGCCGACCCAGGCATAATCACCGAGCGTTAATTTCCATGGATAGGTAATTTTTACCGAGGGGCGAATCACCACGCCCTTCCCTACTCTGGCGCCAAACAGGCGTAATAAAAATGCCCGCCAGCGGTAAAGAACCTGCGGTGACCAGGCAAATAATGTTGCCTGCACCGCCCACCAGAGCTGCACTTTTATTCCGTTTGCGCCGCGAAAACCTTTCGGTACGGAGAAACCACTTAATTCCTGCATAAGCATCTCTTATTTCTTATTGCCGGATGACGCTTGCGCTTATCCGGCCTACAAGTTAATTTGCAGCTGTGGGGATGGATCATTCACCTTACGCTTTGTTATATAACGCTTTGGCTTTACCCGTAGTACGCAAACGGAGCTTATAAGATAATTCCGCAATAAAGCCCGGCACGCCTAATATTTTGCGCTGCACGTTTTTTGCATCGCGGCATAATTCAATATTATTGGAGGTGGACACGCCGCCCATAGAAAATTCAGATACCAGCCCCTTGACGCGTTTAAATGCGTAGCCGCTTTTGTACATTCGGGCAGCGAGCGCATAATCCGAGGAGACTTTGTACTGTAAATCGTAAGGGTATTTGCGAAGGCCAGACACCGGGAAAAATATCGCCTGATGGCTGGCGGGCAGGCTGTGATAAATATACCAGCCCTGCTTTGCCCGGCGCTCGATTTTGGTGCCGTCGCCGAAGTCTAATAAGGCGTCGCCAATAATCATGGCATCGTCTGCGGCGGGCTGAGCGGCCAGCTGGCGCACCACGTTTGCGATATCCTGGTGAAAGATATCACCGGAGTTAAGGAACAGAGCGTAGCGCCCCTGCGCCATCGCAATGCCCTTGTTCATCGCGTCATAGATGCCGTTATCTTTCTCGCTGACAAAGCGTAAGCTGTACTGACCGTTGAGGTTTTCCAGGAACTCGGCGGTACCGTCCTGGGAATTGCCGTCGACCACAATCCACTCGAAGGTGATGTCATTTGCCCGTGCAAGGTGTGCCAGAGAGCGCCAGGTTTTTTCGATGCCGGCTAAGTTTTTCCAGGCTACCGTGATAACGCTTAATAACATGATTGTGGACCTCATCAATCAGGAATGGGTTATCTTGAGTGCCTTGCGCAAAATAAATGGACAAACAATCAAGAAAGCATATTCCGGACTAAAAATTGAACCGGTAAAAAACAGCGATACGGGAGTAAAAAGCCAGAGCTGTACGCGGAAATTTTCATTATTTCCAAATGCCGTACGCATCATTTTAAAGACTTTCCACATGTACCAGACTGTCAATAACACTGCGAACCATGAGAAATAAATAATCAGCAGATACAGACCATTGTCTACTGTTTTACCGACGTCCGCACCGTTAAAGATTCCGAATGATGCAACATATTCATATAAAGATCCGAAGCGCACCACACCATCAATATTGGTCAGAGAATATCCCACCATGGCCAGCGGGCCAATTATACGATAATACGATGACGATCCTTCGGTACCTAAATCGCCGAGGCGCGTGGCGATATAAGGGAAAGCAAAAATCAACCCTACTAAAAACACGGATAAAGAGATAATTGCCAGCGGTAATTTTTTCTTTATTGCATTTTTATTAAGGTACTGGAACGCCCACTCAAGAAGGTAGAACAGGATAAAAGTCATTACCCCGGAGAACGATCCTGAGAGGATAATCCCTAAAAGAATCATACCATCTGTTTTCGGGGTTTTGATACCAAACTGTTTGATGCTGAGCCAAATTGAGATTAGTGCCAAAGCGAAAAACGCAGGTTCAAAATAAAGCGCGGTAGTTCGCCTGCCGCCGAAGCTAATAAAGTTCAGAACATAGCTGTTACTGTAAATCAGAAACTTCGAAATTTTCTCAATCAGGCTGCTGCCACCGGTAAGAATAATCTGAGCCATTTCCGCCGCGGCGAGGGTCACAATTATCCCAACCACGATATAAAATAGCCGTAATATCTTGCGGTGATTGCGCAGCGAGATAGTTTTGAAGCGGCAGCTCCAGGTCATCGCCAGAATCAGAACGATATAAACAAACAGCAAGGTCGAGGTGACGTACTTGCTGGGATCCAGCGACTGGCCAAAGATATAGTTAAACGCCGTCAGCACCGCCCCGATGCCCAGAGCAATCATCAGCTTCTTGACGCTGATGCGCTCGATGTACAAAAACAGAATGGCGGGCAGGAAGGTCACGATGGTTATCGGGAAGCTCTCCCCCAGCGAGGCCAGCTTGACGTTGACCACCAGATAGATAAACGGCAGCAGCAGATAGCTACAGATTCTGATAGAACGAGACATACTCCTCCAGCATCTGTTGTCCACTGTACGATTTGCGGCTTACGGCCTTAAAGGTCTGCAAATCCATGGCGAATACCTGCTGGGCCAGCTCGGCCTTCGGCATTTTCACCAGCTCAAGCACCTGCGCGTCGGTGAAGGTTTTTCCGCCCACCTTGTTCAGCACTTCGTCTGCGGCGTCGCTTCCGGTGGCGATGACCGGTACGCCGATGGACAGCGCCTCGCACAAAATCAGCGGGTAGTTGTCCACCCGTGAACTGAACACCAGCGAATCCATTTCGTTAAGCTCGCTCATCAGCGCTTTTTTATCGGTCATATAGCCGTGGTTAACCACGTTCGGACCGCTGAAAGGCGAGAACTTGCCGAAGGTGTGCAGCTCAATTTCATCGCCCAGGGCCATCATCGCCTCAACCAGCTTCTGATTCGTTTTGCCGTCGTAGCGCAGATCGTGTGCAACCACCGCCACTTTCGGTCGGCTGTTGCTCGGCTGGGTTAACGGCAGCTCGGCGAGAATGGCTTCCGTCGCCACGTCGATGCCGTTATTGATAATTTTGCAGCGCCCTGCCCCGTAAATCAGGTTAAACGCGTCGGCGACGTGCTGGCTCGGGGAGATGAACTGGCATCCCAGGGCGAGCATTTCGCGCAGCAGCTGGCGCTTGGTATCCAGCAGCAGATGCGCCCGATCGACTTTGACCGGCGGATAGTTGTTCAGGGTCGGGCATTTCCCGCAGCCGGTCTTCCAGCCGTCGCAGCCGTCGGTAAACGCGCAGCGGCCGGTGATGCTCCAGTGGTCATGAAGCGTCCAGACGAAGGTGACATCGCTTTTATGCGCTTTTACGCGCTGGCAGAACTCCACCATCTTCTCCAGATTCAGCCAGTAGCTGTGCACCACGTGGAAGTGCAAAACCACGGGGCCAGCCTGACGGGTCACTTTGCGATAGAGATTATTAAGGTTGCCAAACGGATCGCGGTTAAAGAAGCGGAACAGCACGATGTTGGCAATGGAGGTCAGGCGCGGAGTATGTTTTTCGACGCCGTGGAATTTGTCATGGCTGGCGCTTTTTTTACCGCCCTTGCCGTAGCCGTAGATAAAGCGGGAAGCCATACCGGCCTCACGAGCGCGCTGATGGAGATCGAGGGCAACGCCCGCCGCTCCGCCTTCGGCCAGGCGCACGTTGAATTGCATAATGTTCATTTAATTACCTTTACTCGCGCCTTCTCACCTACCACCAGCGCGTTGTCCGGCACGTCATCCAGCACGACGCTGCCCGCGCCGACGGTGACGTTATCGCCAAGCGTAATATCGCCAATAATGACGACGTTGGCGCCCAGCTCGACGCCGTTGCCGATAACCGGGCAGGCGAGGCTCTTGCCACGGTTGCCGATGGTGACCCCGTGGCGGATGGTGAAATCGTCTCCGGCCACCACGAACTTATTGATGACCACCGCGTAACCGTGGTGGATCACAAAGCGCCGCCCGATGGTTGCCGCCGCCTGAATTTCATAGCCAAACAGGCATTCGGTGATAAAGCGATAGGCCAGCAGAACGGGCGCCGCCCAGAGGTTGTTGAGGACATTCTTTTTGCGCCACACCGAGCAAAAATGGGCGATGCGGTAGGCCAGCACCATGCAGCACGGGCGCAGGCTCCAGGAGTTTGCACGCAGATCTTCCAGCACCATTACCTCCCCCGCAGCCCGTCAGCCAGCCGCTTGGTGTTGCGCACGGTCAGCAGCGCCATCAGCGTGCGCAGCGACATGCGCTTGTTGCGGATCTGGTAGAGGGTAAAGAGCTGGTATTTCTTGCTGCCGCGGTCAAATTTATCTTTATGCTTGCGGTAGAAGTGGAAATACCCGGCGAATTTTTTAGGGGATTTGGTGATCTGCATTTCACCGTGGTTGATGTGCAGGATCTGCGTCGCCTCCTCCACTTTCCACGGCTGGCCGAACTCCACCACCATACGCAGGAAAATATCGTAGTCCTGAGCCGCCGCCAGCTGCGTGTCGAACAGGCAGTGCTTAAAACGCCCGGCGCTGGTGAACACCTGGTTGCCGATGATATTGCGCTTATAGAAAAGCTTCAGGGAGTACGGGGATTTAGGGTACAGCGGCAGGCTGGCAGGCTGGGAATAAACCTGGCCTTCGCAGACATAGTCATTGGCATAGAGAAACGCGTGGGTGACCAGCTGGTGCTTGTGCTCAAGGAACACGGACAGGCGGTTTGGCGTCCACTCGTCATCGTCATCAATGCCGGTAATAAACTCCCCGCTCGCCTGGCTAATCGCCTGGTTGCGCACCGAACAGGCGCCGGAGTTAAAATCATTGCGGATGTAGCGTACGCGCCTGTCATCCAGCTCTTCAACAAAGCGCTGAAGCTGCTCGAAGGAAGAGGAGCAGTCGTCAACGATAATCATTTCCCAGTTTTCGAAATCCTGGCGCAGCACCGATTTAATGGCGCGGATCGCCAGCTGCTGACGATTCCAGGTAGGCATATAAATAGAAATTAACGGGCGCGATTCGGTGGTATTCATAACACTCCCCAAAAAAGTCTCGTTGATGAGAAAAGTGCGGTGCAGCTGTCTGATGGTGGATGGCGCTGGCGCTTATCCCCCCTACCCCTGCGAGACGTAGGGCGGATAAGCTGCGCGTCATCCGCCGCGCAGCACGGGCTTATTTAGAATCAGATTTATATTCGTACTCGTAGTAACCGTAATCCTGGTACCCCGTCGCACGACGGAAGATGGAGTTCAGGATCACGCCGCGCACGTGGATACCGTTCTGTTCGAAGCGGCTCATACTGGTTTCTACTTCTTTGAGGGTGTTCACCGCGTAGCGCGCAACCATCAGCGTAGTGCCCGCGTGGCGGCCAACAATGGCTGCGTCGGTAACGGCCAGGATTGGCGGGGTATCGATCAGCACCAGGTCATAGTTCTGGCTCGCCCACTTCACCAGCTCGCCGAAGCGATCGCTCATCAGCAGCTCCGACGGGTTCGCAGGCACCTGGCCGCGTGGGATCAGATCGAAGTTAGGCACCGACGTCTTCTGCGTGCAGCGGCTGATATCGCCCATGCCGGAGAGCACGTCCGACAGCCCGTTGACGTTGGTCGTCCCCAGCAGCTCGTGGGTGTAGCCCTTGCGCATATCACAGTCAATCAGCAGCACGCGCTTGTTGGTCTGGCTTATCACCGCCGCGAGGTTGGCGCAGACGAAGGTCTTACCGATGGACGGGCTGACGCCGGTAAGCATCAGCACGTTATTGGAGGCCTGCATCATGGCAAAGTGCAGGCTGGTACGCAGGCTGCGGATGGCTTCGATAGCCAGGTCCGTCGGATTGCCCACCGCCAGCAGCTGGCTTTGCTTGTTACGTCTGGCCCCTTTGACGCCCAGCACCGTGGCGTTGTCGCGGGATTTCTGCCATTCGGACAGCGGAATGCTGGCGTAAACGCTAAGCCCCGCCTCTTCCAGCACGGCCGGGCTTTCGATGCCGCGGTTAAACAGCGAGCGCAGCAGCACGCCGACAATCGACAGGATCAGGCCCAGAATAATTGACCCCAGCACGATCAGCGCTTTCTGCGGCTTCACGATGCCCGGCTGGGTAATCGCCGAGTCAACAATACGCACGTCGCCGACGGTGCTGGCCTCGGTGATTTTCAGCTCCTGCTGTTTGTTCAGCAGCTGCATGTAAACCTGCTGGCCGGACTCCACGTCACGGGTCAGACGCACGATCTCCTGCTGGGTTTTCGGCATCTGGGTGACGCGCCCGTTCAGGCGTGCTTTCTCATCTTCCAGCGTCTGACGCTTTTCCAGCAGCGTGCGGTAGGCCGGGTGCGCTTTGGTGTAGAGCTTGGAGATTTCGGCCTCTTTGAAGGTCAGCTCGTTGAGCTGGGCATCAATGTTGACCATGGTGTCGAGAACGGATTTGGCCTCAAGGGAGAGATCGACCGAATCCTGCTGCTGGCGGTAGGCGTTCAGCTTGTTCTCCGCGTCGTCAAGACGGGTGCGGACGTCCGGCAGCTGCTCGGCAAGGAACTTAAGGCTCTTCGCCGCCTCTTCGGATTTGCGCTGAACGTTCTGCTCGAGGTAGTTGCGGGTAATGCTGTCGAGGATAGCGCGGATCTGGTCTTTGTCTTCACCGGTATAAGAGAGGCTAAGCACGCCCGTATCTTTGCCGTTTTCAGCCACGGTCAGGTTGCCCTGAAGCTGGTTGATCATACCCAGCGTGGAGTATTTGGTGACGGTAAAGGTGTCACCAACCTGAGCTTTAATGGCGTCAACCGTCATCGAAATGCCCGCTTTTTCCAGCGGCTGGCCAACCTGCCCCTTCGCGCTGAAGCCGTTATCGCTGGTCAGCTGGTACTGGGTCGGGCTAAGCACTTCAAGGGTAAAGGTGTCTTTGCCCATCCCCGCAGGCAGAGCAAAGCTGCTGACCTTTACCGTGTCGTTCTGGCGCCCGTGCAGGCGATCCCAGCCCGCGCCAAACAGCCAGAAGGTGTTTTTGACGACCGAAATATCCAGGTTAAGGTCATCAACGGTTTTGCCCATCACCAGGCGCGACTGGATCAGCTGCATTTCGGCAGCGGAAGCAGGCGGCTTGTTGGAGAGCGCCGAGTTAATGTCGTTAACCAGGGAATTCCCGGCGTTCTGTTCGATCTGCACCAGCGCATCCGCCTTGTAGATAGGCGTGGCGAACAGCACGTAGATTACGGCCAGCAGTGCAAAAACCGCGGTGATGCCCAGCACCCACCAGCGGGCTTCAAGCACGGTGCCGAACAGGCGGCCAATATCAATTTCGTCGTTGCCCTCGGTCGAGGCGCTCGAACGGTGTACTTTGTCAGTCATTGTTATCCCTGATGAGCGTTGAGTGCGTTAGCCCACTTCTGGGCGGAAAGGTCGAGGAGGTCGTAAACCGCTTCGAAAGCTTCGCGGCTTTTGCGATACGGATCGGGAATTTCCCGCTCCGCATCCCAGTGACCAAAGAGCATCACTTTGCCGCGCATCTCCGGCGCAATTTCGCAAATGGCGGAGATATGGCGCTTTTCCATCGTAAGGATCAGGTCATAGTCACGGCACATACGGCCTGAAACCTGACGAGCACAGTGTCCTTCCAGGGAGAGGTTATGCTGCTGCGCGACGCGAATCGCGCTGGCATCCGCCCCCTTTCCGACCAGCGCCCCCAGCCCCGCCGACTCCACGGTCAGTCCGGGCTGGTAGGTTCTTAGCAGCCGCTCCCCCGTGGGCGAACGGCAAATGTTCCCCACGCACACCACAAGAATTTTGTTAAACATAGCGCGTTACCATGTATGAAGATCGCTGGCGGTATCCGTCATATAACGAACGCCACTGATGGTTGGCAGCAGCTGGTTGATCAGACGGTTCCAGCGGGTGACCGGTGCGGTAGTGACGTACACCACATCGTATGGCTGCAGCTGGAATTCGGTGCCCATCACCAGCGAGGTGGCGTCGGACATATCCAACTGGTAGATGTTGGCGATTTTGCCGCCCTGCTTCTCTTTGAGCGGTCGAATCACGAAGATGCCGCTGGCGTTCGAGGCGGTCATGTCCAGCCCTTCCGCCTGGCCCAGCGCTTCGGTCAGCGTCATGCCGCTGAAGTCCATCTTCAGGGTGGTCTGCTTCTTCACTTCGCCCATCACAAAGACTTTCAGATCGTCGTTGCGCGGCACAAACAGGATGTCCCCCGGATACAGCAGATGGTTCTGGCTCAGATCGCCGTTCTGCATCAGGGCCTGCAGGGAAATACGCTTTTCCTGCCCGTTGTGCGTCAGGACGACGTTGCGCCAGTCGGCCAGATCGGTGAGGCCGCCCGCGGCGTTGATCGCATCCAGGACGGTTAACGGCACGTTGGTGATCGGCTGCTGGCCGGATTTATTCACCTGGCCTGAGACGTACGCTTTCTGCGAGCGGAAGGCGGCGATATTAACGTCCACCTGCGGGTCAGCAATGTACTGCGCAAGGCGGCCGGTAATATCACTACGGATCTCGGCAAGGGTTTTGCCGGTCACTTTTATTTTGCCCACGTACGGATAGAACACGGTGCCGTCTGACTGCACCCAGTTACCGGCATCGCTTGAGCTGCGGTACTGGCCCGCTGGCGTGGTTAACTCAGGGTGGTCCCACACGGTGACGCTCAATACGTCCCCAGGCCCGACGCGATATTGATACTGGGAGATCTCCTGGTCCAGAGACATATTTGGCTGCGCAACGGCAGGACGCACGCGTAATTGCTCAACCAGACGCGGCGTTAATGGATAAACGTTGACCATGCGATCCAGATCGAAGTCTGCATCCTGTTGCTTGATAACATCTTTTCCCATCGTAGACATATTGCTACCGGGAAGTACTGTGCAACCGCTCATCAGGGTTACGGATACCAATAAAGGCATCAATTTAAGTTTGTATTTTATCATTGAGTATTTATCACTATGGCAGAGTAATTATCCTGAGCGAATAAAATAAGCGACCGGATATCATGAGGACGCACCAGAAAATTGAACATACTGACCGCCAGAAATTAACTGGCATCAGTCCTAAAATTCGCTTATTTCCCGACATCTTATTGACAGAATAATTGAGGCTTAAACTCTTGCTTTCAGGCATGCTACCGCCCTTGGCTTACAGTCACCAACCCACTGAAAAGAAAGCAGATAATAAGAGGACTCCGAACTTAAGATAAATCTGTAGTATTTATCTTTTATGAGGAGTTACGAGTAATGAAGCGCTAAAGTGCCACACCAATCAATTATAAAAAAATACATTCCTTGCCAGACACTGGTATCGATTGTTACAGCTAACCCAGGCGCAGGCAAGGCACCAAATGATAAGAAATAGACTTTTAAGAATAATATTAAGCACACAAAACCCGTGCTTTAGGATTTTCTTTATATTGACAACATTGAATATCAAACGGCAGGGTGAGTGTTACAGATATATCTCATATATATAATGTCATATTTATTTCTTATTCCTGCCTGAAGGCGTTCTTTTCTTAATTGTTTACCCTGGTTATTGCAGGGATATATAAAAAACAAAGTTTTTTAACCTTAATAGATAAGATTAATCTCAGGGTGTTATTGCATTTTGGCTAAGGGTTATCCATTCTTTTCATGTGGCATAACTTATATCAGGCTTCGCTGCCGCAGGATTTTCACCCACTGCTAAGAGGAAAGACAACGCCGTATGGAATGGATCGCCGATCCCTCAATCTGGGCTGGACTGGTCACGCTGGTGGTTATCGAGCTGGTGCTCGGCATTGATAATCTGGTCTTCATCGCCATCCTGGCCGAGAAGCTCCCCCCTACGCTGCGCGACAGGGCCAGAATTACGGGCCTGATCCTTGCCATGCTGATGCGCCTGCTGCTGCTGGCGTCTATCTCCTGGCTCGTCACGCTGACGAAACCGCTGTTTACCCTGGGCAGCTTCGGCTTCAGCGCCAGGGATTTAATTATGCTCGGCGGCGGGCTGTTCCTGCTGTTTAAGGCAACGGTGGAGCTGAACGAGCGGCTGGAGGGCAAGGACAGCGAAACGCAAACCCAGCGTAAAGGGGCGCGCTTCTGGCCGGTAGTGGCGCAGATCGTTATTCTGGACGCCGTTTTCTCCCTGGATTCGGTGATTACGGCGGTGGGGATGGTCGACCATCTGGCGGTCATGATGGCGGCGGTGATTATCGCCATCGGCCTGATGCTGCTCGCCAGCAAACCGCTCACCCGCTTTGTGAACGGCCACCCGACCATCGTCATTCTCTGCCTGAGCTTCCTGCTGATGATAGGCTTTAGCCTTATTGCGGACGGCTTCGGCTACCAGATCCCAAAAGGCTATCTGTACGCCGCGATTGGCTTCTCGGTGATGATTGAATCCCTCAACCAGCTGGCGATATTCAACCGCCGCCGCTTTCTGTCGGCGAACCAGTCCCTGCGCCAGCGAACTGCGGAGGCCGTGCTGAGGCTGCTGAACGGGAAAAAAGAGGAGGCGGAGCTGGATGCGCAGACGGCCTCGCTGATCGCCGACCACGACCCGCAGGCCGATATCTTCAATCCGCAGGAAAGGCTGATGATTGAACGCGTGCTCAATCTTAATCAGCGCACCGTCAGCAGTATTATGACCTCACGCCACGACGTCGAGCACCTGAAGCTAAGCGAGAGCGAAACGCACACGCGGGAGATCCTTGATAAAAATCAGCACACCCGCATTGTGATTACCGATGATAACGATGAGATCCTTGGCGTAGTCCACGTTATCGATTTGCTCACCCAGTCGCTAAAAGGCGAACCTCTTAATATAGAAACCCTGATCCGCCAGCCGCTGGTTTTCCCGGAAACTCTGCCGCTGCTGCAGGCGCTGGAGCAGTTCCGCAACGCGCGTACGCACTTTGCGTTCGTGGTGGATGAGTTTGGTTCTGTGGAAGGCGTGGTGACGTTAAGCGACGTCATGGAGACCATCGCCGGCAACCTGCCAAACGAAGTTGAAGAGATAGACGCCCGCCACGATATTCAGAAAAATGCCGACGGCAGCTGGACGGCCAACGGCCATATGCCGCTGGAAGATCTGGTGCAGTACATTCCCCTGCCCCTTGACGAAAAGCGCAGCTACCACACCATCGCGGGCCTGCTGATGGAGTACCTGCAGCGCATTCCGGGCGCCGGAGAGACGGTGAAAATCGGCGGCTACGAGCTGAAAACGCTGGAAGTTGAAAGCCACCGGGTGCAGAAAGTGCAGATTATCCCGCAGGGAGAGGATGAAGACGAATGGGAATATCCGTAACCTCCGCCATCGCCGCTCAATGAGCCCTGTCGGCGCCGTCCAGCCAGGGCAGCAGCAAACCGGCGTCTTTGCGGATCGACAGAATGCTGTACCAGGCGTCAAAGCGGCTTGAAATCGCGTTCACCTGGTTGTTGTAGTGGTCGGTCTCGGCGATCAGCACGTCCAGCAGGCTGCGCTTGCCCAGGTGATACCACTGCTGATAGAACATCCAGCGGATCCTGTCGCTCTCTACGGCAAGGTTCGCATAGCTCGCAGCGCGCCTGTTATATTTCTCCACTTCCTTGAACTGGGTCCGGATACGGTAAGTCACGCGGCGCATCAGATCTTCCCGCGCCTGCCTGTAGGCTTCGGCGCTGTGTACCGCGGAAGAGACTTTTGCCATCCCGGAAAACCCCTCGAAGATGTCCCAGCTGATGGACAGCCCGACCTGCAGATCGCTTTCCTCGCCATAGTTTGCGGCGGCAAAGCCTTTGTAGGCCACCAGATCGAGCCGGGGGAGCTGCTTCGCCTGCTCTTCTTTCGCGCTGGCGAGCCACGCCCGGTACTGCGCCTGCGCCTCGCGCATCATCGGTGTTGCCTGTAAATTCCCGAGCGCCGCTTCGGCGTCCGGCATCTGCATGTCCCACAGGCTGTCTACGGGTAAGGGATCGCGCGGTTCGTCACCGAGCCACTCGTTCAGCGTCACGGTCAGCGTCTCTATTTCTGCTGCCGCGTCGTCCCGCGCCTCTTCGGCCTGCAGCAGCCGGGCCTGCGCCTGCACCAGCTCGCTCCTGCGTCCGCCATCGCTCTGTACAATACGCCCGAGCATGGTCACCAGCTCCTGCATCCGGGCGGCGTAAACCCGCGCGGTCTGCAGAATGGCCCGCTGCTTCCCGAGTCTGACCTCCGTCCCGGTCACGTTAAAAGCGAGTTCATCAAGCTGAGAAAGGTATTTCTGCGCGGCGGCCACGTCACGGTACTCACGATTTTTAATGGCGTTCGCCAGCCTGCCCCAGTCGAAGACCGGCATGGTCAGCGACGCGCTGAAATCGCCGTCGTTTGCGTAGCGCTTATAGCGCCCGCTGCCTTCGGTGACGGGCATGACGGCGGCGTTAACGTGCAGCTGCGGCCAGCGCTCCCCTTTGGTGACATCGATATCGTCCGTCGCTGACCGCCACTGTTCGTAGAGCTGGCGCAGCTGGTAGTCCCTGGCGACGGCAATGTTTACTTCGTGATTAAAGACGCTCTTCACGGCAATCGTCTTATTTGAGGCAGCCCGCAATGAAAATGCAGAGCAGGCTAAAACGCTGCAAAGCAGCATGGCCGCAACGCCTTTCAGCCTTAGCACATCCCTGACTGGCTTCATGTTCATCTTTCCCTGAACGCTTCCCGCGATTTCAGCACCGGCTTGAGCAGGTAGCTGAGGATGGTTTTCTTCCCTGTTTTAATTTCCACGGCGGCGGTCATCCCTGGAATTATGGGGTGATCCTGCCCGCCCGCCGTCAGCACGCTGCGCTTCGCATGCACCCGAATGCGGTAATAGGTGGTTTCTTTCTGCGCCCCGCCGCGCGGGTTTTCTTCCAGCGTGTCGGCGCTGATGTAGGTGAGCGTTCCGGCTAACCCACCATAAATAGCGTAATCATAAGCGGTGAGCTTCACCGTGACGGGCAGGCCGGGATGCAGGAAAGCCACATCCTCAGGACGCACCTTCGCCTCCACGATAAGCTCGTCCTCCAGCGGGATAAGCGACATGATATCCGTTCCCTGAGGGATCACCCCGCCGGGCGTGGTCAGGCGAATGTTTTTCACTACCCCGCGCGTGGGGGCGACGAGGGTCGTGCGCTGGAAGAGATCCTCTTTGGCCTGGGTATTCTTCTTAGTCTGCGCCAGCTCCGATTCAAGCTTCACCAGCTCCGCATTGGCTTCCGACCGGTAGCGGTTTTGCCGCTCGGTGATTTGCAGCCGCAAATCGTTTGCCTGCCGCCTCATACGCAGCAGCTCCACCTCCGACATCAGCCCCTGCGCCACCAGAGGCGCTGACATCCCGATCTCTTTCTCCGACAGCTGAAGGCTGCGCCTGAGCACCGCAACCCCGTCATCCACCGCTTTTTTCCTGGCCTGATACGCTTTGGTTTCATCGCGAATAATAGACGGCCAGGCTTTCAGCGATTCAGGAAAAACCAGCGCCGTGGCATAGGCTTCCGCGTGCAGTCGCGCAACAGAGCCTTCCAGACCGGCAACTTTTGACGACGTTTCCTGCCAGGCGGAGCGCGCCTGGGTGGCATCGAGCCTGAGCAGCACCTGTCCTTTCTCAACAATCTCGCCTTCGTGAACGTTCAGCGCGCCCAGGATGCCGCCGTCGAGGCTCTGGATCACCTGCTCGCGGCCGGCGGGAATAACCTTGCCCTCGGCTTTGACAATCTCCTCCACCTGGGCAAGCGACGCCCAGACGCCGCCCGCTACCAGCACGGTGAGGATAAGCCAGAGCACCAGCAGCGTGCCGGGGGTGGACTGGTTGAGCAGGGCGGCACGGGCGTCCGCCATAAATTCGCGGTCAACGGCCCTGATGCGTACCTCACCGCGTGAATTACGCCTCGCCATGCTGTCCTCCGTTTACGACTGGCTCTGCGCCCTGCTTCTCCTGCGCGCCGTTTTTACTCAGCCTTGCCAGCACCTCCGCCTTCGGCCCGTCGAGCACCACCCTTCCCTCCTCCATCACGATGATGCGGTCAACCTGGTTGAGCAGCGAAAAGCGGTGGGTGACGACAACCAGCGTCTGCCTGCGGGTGGCCGCGGCGAGGCGTTTAAGAAAGGCCGTTTCCGTCTGGGTATCCATCGCGCTGGTCGGCTCGTCCATCAGCAGGAGCTTTGGCTGCGACAGCAGGCAGCGCGCCAGCACCACCAGCTGCTGCTGCCCGCCCGAAAGCCCCTGCCCATGCTCGCCAATCGGCATTTCATAGCCAAGCGGATGACGCCGGGCCATCTGATCCAGGCCGGTCAGCCGACAGACGGACAGGAAGGCCTCCGTCGTGCAGCCGGGGCTGCCAATCTGCACGTTCTCTTTCAGGGTGCCGTAGAAAAGCCTTGCGTCCTGCCCGACAAACCCCACTTCGGCGCGCCAGTCCGCCGGATCTATCTGCAGTGCGTCCAGCCCGTCCATCAGGATCTGGCCCTGGCCCGGCTGATAAAGCCCGGCCATCAGCCGCAGCAGCGTTGATTTACCGCTGCCGATGCGGCCAAGAATGGCGATGCGCTCGCCGGGCGTGATGCTCAGGCTTACCCCCGCCACCGCCGCAGGACGGGGCAGACCATCGTGGGACGGCCAGCTAAAAGAGATATTTTTGAGGTTAAGCGTTCCCGTGAGCCGGGGAGCAGCAAGATATTTTCTGCCGGGGTCGCGGTCGACTGGCCTGCTCATTAAGGCCGAAATGGATTTCATGGCCGCGCGAGCCTGCTGGAAACGGACGGCGAGGCCAACGATCTGCCCCAGAGGCGCGGTGATCCTGCCGGCAAGAATGACGGTGCCGATAAGCCCGCCCATCGACAGCTCGCCGTCGCTAATCAGATAGACGCCCCAGCAGACCAGCGCTACCGTTTGCAGCTGCTGGACGGTGCCGACAAAATTGGAGGCCAGCCCGGACAGCAGGCGTGATTTCATGCCGGTGGCGGAAAGCAGCGCGCTGTATTCGTCCCAGCGCCGCTGCATAAAGCCTTCGCCACCCGCGGCTTTTAATGACTCCAGCCCTTCGACTGATTCGATCAGGATCCCCTGCCTGATCGATCCCTCGCGCAGATTCTCCTTCATCAGCCGCGCCAGCGGCCACTGTATAAACAGGCTGACAATGATTATCAGCGGAATAGCCACCACGGGGATAAAGGCCAGCGGCCCGCCAATCGCGGCGATAATAATGACAAATAGCAGCACAAAAGGGAGATCGCTCAGGGTGACCAGCGTGGCGGAGCTGACAAAATCACGCACCGTTTCATACTCGCGCAGCTGGTTGGCAAACGAGCCTGCGGAGGCGGGCTTGTGCTCCAGGCGCAGCGACATCGCATGGCGGAACAGGCGGGAGCCGATAACCAAATCCGCTTTCTTCCCGGCCATATCAAGCAGCCAGGCGCGGATGTTACGGGCGACAAACTCAAAAACGATAGCCAGCATGACGCCTGCGGCCAGCGACCACAGCGTGACAAAGGCCTGATTTGGCACCACGCGGTCGTAGACGTTCATGGTAAAAAAGGTACCCGCCAGCGCCAGCACGTTGATCAACATGGCGGCGAGCACGGCGTTGCCGTAATAGCGTCGAAAATGCCACAGCGTGCCCCAGAGCCAGTGCCCCACGGGAACCCGCTCTTCTTCCCCTGAACGGCGATCTGCCTGCGGGCGGGGCTTAACCAGCAGCGCATAGCCGCTGTATTCCTGCTCCAGATCTTCCGCAGAGAGTTCTATTTTTCCGTTGCCCGCTTCGGGAGCCAGCAGCGTATAAACCTGCTCGTTGCTCTCGTTACTCCTCGAGTCGGTAAGGATAAATGCCCCGCCGGTACGGCGCAGCAGGATTACGGGAAATAGCCATGAGCTAATAGCGTCGATATCGCGCTGAATTATCGTCGAGGCAATAGCCACCCTTTCCAGCGCTTCGCAGGCTATTTGTGGCGTCAGCCGCGGCGCTTTTGGCAAACCGGAAAGTAATACCCTGCGGCTGACCGAATGACCATGGTACTGGGCTATCCACAGCAGCGCGTCAGCCAGCGTATCCTGCTGCTGAGTTCCGCTATTTTCAGCGGTGGCATTTTGGTTTACTGCATCCATACTTTTGCTTTACCGTCCCAGGCGTGCTGCGTGACTATTTATTCTCAGACTGCACCAAAATAAAAAACTCCCCGGCCTGACCGGGGAGAATATTAAACGTCGCTAATTAAATAATATTAACGTGGACGTTATCTTCTACCAGAACGGCGGCACCCTGATTATTACAATACGTCTGGTAATTATGCCCTTCGTACTGCAAAGCAATACCGGAATCACTCCAGCCGTGTTGAGTATCAACCAGGTTCAGCACGTCGCCCTCATTCCCGTTCACCAAAACTTTTTCCTGGAACATATTGGTCGCCAGATCTTTACTGCCCAGCTCAACGACATCTTCCAGAGATAACGTTAGCGACTGATGGCCCCCGGCGGAAAGGTCGAAGACTTCAATAGAGTGCAGCGCATGATTCGTTTCGCTAACGTTCAGCGCGGTGCCTTCGCCGGTCAGCGAGACTTTATCAAAGGCATAGTCGGAGCCAATGATATTGCCGTCGTGGCCCAGTGCGGCAACGTCATGCTCTGAAAGGGTAAATTCCTGATGCAAAGGCTCCAGCGGCATGTCCGGGTTCAGCGAAAACTTGGAGACCTGCAGGGAAAACTCGTCGCTCATGGCGCTTAATTCGCCGCTGCTGCTTTCGGACTGTACGGTCAGATGGTGTTCCATCAGCAGGTCTGATGAGTCCATTGCCGGTGCCGCCAGCGCTTTTTCCGGAGTAAATGACCAGCTCCCGTACTGGTCAGCATGGGTTTCGCCAATCAGCACGCCGTTGTCGTATACGTGAACCAGGCTGTTGGCTTCCGCCACGCCCTGCAGCGTAGGCCTGCTGTCATCAGTTTTCTGATGGTTGTAGACCCGCACGTCATCGCCGTGGGCGTTGTTGACGTTATCCATCGCAAAATAGATCGCCGGCCGGTTGTCCTGCTCCGGCTGAGGTTCGGGCTGAGGTTTTGGCTCTGGCTCAGGCTGCGGTTCCGGCTGAGGTTCCGGCTGTGGGTGAGGCTGGATGTCCTGCTCCGCAGGCTGGGTTTCCGTATCCAGATTGAAGGTAAAATGGACCGGTTCCGGCGTTATCTCGTTAGCGTGTAGCGACTGCAGAGTAATATTGTGCTGACCATTTGCCAGCTCAGGCATCTGGAAATTCCAGATGCCATGGGATGAAACGGAAACGTCACCGATGTGAACGCCATTATCGAAGATATAAACCGTACTGCCCGCCGCTGCGGTGCCGTTAAGCCAGGTATGCTGAGAATGTACGGTATCCTGCGGGTTCGCCGTTTGCTTGTTAGCCCCATCGTAAATGGAAACAACCGCAAGGCTTTGAGAATCTATTGCGTCGTTGATATTGCTGTTAACAGAATTATTTACCTTTTCCATCATATTCTTCCATGTTCAATATATTAAATAATCATTAAAGCCTGGCTAATCGCTTTCTTTAGCGCTTAAACAGAACTTATTTTTCACTTCGCAGCGAAAAATAAGTGGAATGCTAAACGCAAAAAAACAATCCAACAATATGTTATTGGGACCGTCAGCATAATTAAGAAAGTGGCCGTAAACATATAATGAATGAATAAATAAGGCTGGAGATATATTATTTATCTATATAAAATTATGCCGTGAAAATATAAAAAACTCATTCAGACGGGGGAAATAAAAGAGGAGCTTCAATACTTATCAGCAGGTTGCCGATAAGTATTGAAGAAACGCGTTAATCAAGGAGCTTTTTCAGATCGTCCGCTTTACTGCTGTTCGGGTGCTTATCCAGCCACTGCTGAAGGCGTCGCTTCGCTTCATCCTGCACCTGATTGCGCAGCACCGCGTCGACCTGCAGGCTGTAGTTCAGCTTCTGCCACGGCCCGTAAACGCGCAGCGGGATCGGAGTATTTTTCAGCATTGAAATAAGCTTATCATTGCCTTCCCAGCCGTCGGTCACCGTGACGCCAAAGCGGGTATCACAAACCTCCTTCACCAGGTCCATGGTGCCTTCACCGGTCAGGTTCAGCACGGCGGAGTTCCCGACCATATTATTCAGCGCCAGCTGGCCGTTATTCAGCGTGGCCGCCGCGCTGAAGCTTTCCAGCACGGTCACGTTGTCATAATCCTGCTTAGCTTTAACGCTGCCGTTGCTGCGCTCAACGGCCTGGGCAATCATCTGCTGGAAGTTCATGCCCTGCAAATGGGAGTCAGCCATGGAGACGCTGGCCTTGCCCTGCCATGAGCGACGGAACGCGTCGGCATTAAGCTTGTCGCCGGTAAACGTCCCCTGCATGGAGAAGCGGCCGGACAGGGAAATGGGATAATCAAAGGCGGTCAGTATCGGGCCAATCTGAATATTGTCTATCTGCGGCTGGAAGCTCAGCCGCGGCTCATCCTTACGCGCATCAAGTATTCCCGGAAGCGACATTTTCCCTTCACCGAACTGCCCCGTCAGCGTGGAAATCTTCAGCAAACCGAAGTCGTTGGTAATGTCTGACTGCACGTCCGAGAAGGCGAGACCGCGCCAGCGAACCGCTTTCGCAGCCAGCTTCACCTCAGCGCTAAAGCCCCGCAGGCTGCGGTAGGTGGTATCTTCAAGCCCTGTAGCAATAACCGGGCGAGGCAGGCTGCTCTGCTGCTGCCCACGCTGCGCCGCTGCGGTATCAGTCACCGCGGAGGCAACAACCAGGTGATCAAGGTTAAGGTTGCTGGACTGCAGATTGGCCACCCACTGCGGTTTATCCAGCAGGGTGACGCTCGCCGAACCCCGGATGTCGCTCTCGTTAGCGGTAAGCTGCATCTGGTTCAGCTCGAGCTTATGGCCCGGCTGCAGCCAGCTGATTTGCAGCGTGCCGTTACCGGTAATCCCCTGCTTCGGCAGGTCTGCACCGATTAACTTGTAGTCCAGCTTCGAAAAGGTGGCATCCAGCTTCTGCGGATAGTCACGGGTATTCAGGTCCGCGACAAAAGATAAAGAGAGGTCGCGCTGATCGCGATTGATACGGCTGCTGAATTCAATGTGCGCCTGTTTGTTGTCGTCCTGCTCCATCTGCAGGTTGATATTGCGCACCGTAACCTGCTCGTCGTCGTCGTGCTGGAAAACCAGTACGCTGTCAGCGACTTTGAGCCGGGCGATATCAAAAGACCAGCCTTGCTCCGGCTCCGGCACCGGGTTGCTGCCGGAAGGGCCGACCGGGGCGTTTTCAGGCTTACGCTCTTCGGTTTCCGGCGTCAGCTGGACGACCGCGCCTTTCAGCATCACCTGGCGAACCTGCAGCTGATGGGAAAGCAGCGGCAGCAGCGCCACATCAAGGCGCATATTATCTGAGCTGACCAGCGGCTGAGTCGCCCCCGGCGCGGTCAGTGACATTCTGCCGGATAAAATACTCAGCTGCGGCCAGACGTGCCAGCGCAGGGGTCCGTCCAGCCTGAGCTGGTATCCGCTGCGCTGTTCCACCTGGTGCACCATATAAGCGCGAAAATCATTGGGATTGACCAACAACACCAACGCAGAAAGGCCGGCCACTATCACGACCAGCAAAATCATCAGCGTGGTTAATAATCGTCTCATTGGATCCTCAGTTCAGAAATCAGGGCGTCCGCCTAGTCTTTGTCGATGCGGCTGGCAACGGCACCCTGCTGATCGCGATACTTCGCGTCCTGGCGACGGTTGTAAGGGCGAGCGGCGGGACCGGACAGCGGCTCAAAGCTTAGCGCACCAATCATCATGCCGGGACGCAGCGCCAGCGGCAGCTTGCCAGAATTATAGAATTCAAGAACGATGCAGCCGTGCCAGCCCGGATCGATTCGGTGGGCGGTGACGTGAACCATTAACCCTAAACGCGCCAGCGACGAACGCCCATCGAGCCAGCCCACAAGGTCGGACGGAATCGTTACCGACTCAAGCGTTACCGCCAGCGCAAGCTCACCCGGATGGAGGAAAAATGCGTCGCCCTCATCGAGAACGATTTCATCGCTCATGACCCGCTCGAGTGAAGCAGTCACTTCATCTTTTGGCCCGCTAAGGTCGATGAACGGTGCGGTATGGCCGCTGAAGGTACGGAATTTATTACCCAGACGGACGTCAACGGTAGCACCGTTGATACGCTCAACCGGCGGACGTGGCGTAATCGTTAATCGCCCGTCATCAAGCCAGGCCTCTATATCGCGGTCACATAAACGCATCGCAGATTCTCCTTATCAGGCAGTTTTGTTTACCCTGCCATACCGGGCGGCAGATATCCACGGCAGGCAGCTAATAACTGGTAATTCATTGTAACTTACGGGCGCGGGTGAAAAGCGCTCGCGCTTGAACCCCTGCGGGGCTACTCGAAGAACTGGCTGATTTTCGCTTTCAGAATGTCGATAGCAATGCGGTTTTTACCCCCGCGCGGCACGATAATATCGGCGTACTGCTTGGAAGGCTCAATAAACTGCAGGAACATTGGACGTACGGTTTTCTGGTATTGCGCCATAACCGAATCCATTGAGCGACCGCGCTCGTTAACGTCGCGCTTCATGCGGCGCATCAGGCAAATATCCAGCGGCGTATCCACAAAGATGGAGAAGTTCATCTCTTCGCGCAGGCGGGCGTCGGTAAGTAGCAAAATCCCTTCCAGAATAATGACTTTCTTTGGCACCAGATGCACCGTATTGGCCGTACGGGTGTGCTCTACATAGCTGTAGACCGGCAGTTCGATGGCCTTACCCGACTTCAACGTCTGCAGATGCTGGAACAGCAAATTATGGTCCATCGCGCTTGGATGGTCGTAGTTAGTCTTGACTCGCTCTTCCATCGACAGATGGCTTTGATCTTTGTAATAGCTGTCTTCTGGAATAACACCAATGTGTTCATCACCAACCTGATCGCGTAATTCACGATACAGCGTGCTGGCAATAAGACTTTTCCCTGAGGCCGATGCGCCGGCGATCCCAATGATGACGCATTGATGAGACTTGTCAGTCATGTTGTAAACGAGCCTTGTTGACTTAAATGTGAAGGAAGGGCGACGCAGATGCGTCAAACGCGCCAATTATAGGGAGTTCCGGCGGGTGATACCAGAGTAATGCTAAGTGACTGCTGATTTAGCTTAGGCAGGCGAAATATATCGTTCGAAACATCAACAATACGAAGGGATCGGCGGAGAATGTCATAAATGAAAATAAGCAGCGTTCAGCGGCACTTTTTATAACACGTTGATGTTAAATTATGAGCGCACGGCATAGGAATTGTAAAATCTTTGTACTAGCATAAAACGAAACAACTCATTTTTCTTGCATCCGGGCGTTGCACCTGGCGGCACTGCCTTAACGGATTTAGTGGGAATGACCAAAACTAAAACAAATAATATTGTCGCCACCCCTCCCCTTTTGCTGCTGGCGGGCCTGGGTTTACTGAGTTTTGTGTTTACCCTTTACTCGCTGGAATTATCCCTGCTCGGCACCGTTCTGGCGCCGCTTTGGTTTCCGACCGCCATTATGATGGTGGCCTTCTTTCGCAACCCGCTCCGCCTGTGGCTGCCGGTCATTGTTGCCTGTTCAGCAGGCAGTCTGGCGGCGTCCGCCGTGCTGTTTCCGGTTAGCGAAATCAATCCCGGCTTCACCGCCATCAATATTGTCGAAGCGCTGACGGGGGCGGTGCTGATGCGTCGCTTCCTGGCGCCGGACAACCCGCTGCAAAATCTCAACAGCTGGGTACGCCTGTCGCTTTGCAGCGCCGTGATCCCACCCGTTATCGGCGGGGCGTTGGCAATCTGGCTCACCGGAGCAGAAAGCGGGACGGAGACGAAAACTTTCTTCGTCTGGGTCCTGTCAGAGGCCATAGGCGCGATGGCCCTGCTGCCAACCGGCCTGCTATTTAAACCACACTTTTTGCTTAGCACCCGCCATCCAAAACAGCTGCTGGAGACAGCGCTGACGTTTATCGTCACCCTTGCGCTGAGCTGGCTGGCGCTGCGCTTTATGCCCTGGCCCTTTACCTTCATCATCGTCTTCCTGATGTGGAGCGCCATTCGCCTGCCTCGCCTGGAAGCCTTTATTATCTTCCTTGGCACGCTGATGGTGGTCTCTGCCATGATGGCCACTAACAACGTCTCGATGTTGGCCCCTCACGCCACCATCGTAGATAACGCCCCCTGGCTGCCCTTCCTGATGATCCTGCTGCCCGCCAACGTCATGACCATGGTGATGTACTCGTTCAGGGAAGAGCGCAAGCATATCACCGAGAGCGAGGCACGCTTTCGTAATGCGATGGAGTATTCCGCCATCGGCATGGCGCTGGTCGCCATTGAAGGCCAGTGGATTCAGGTTAATAAATCCCTGTGTAACTTTCTGGGCTACACCCCGGCCCAGCTCCGGTCGCTCACCTTCCAGCAAATTACCTATCCGGAAGACCTGCACGCTGACCTCGTCCAGCTGGAAAAACTGGTTTCCGGTGAGCTGAATAGCTATTCGATGGAAAAACGCTACTACACCAGCAAAGGTGACGTAGTGTGGGCATTACTGGCCGTTTCAGTCGTGAGGGATACCGACGGCTCCCCGCTCTATCTGATTGCCCAGATTGAAGATATTAACGACCTCAAGCATACGGAGTGGGTTAACAAACGCCTGATGGAACGTATTACGCTGGCGAACGAAGCAGGCGGCATCGGCATCTGGGAGTGGGATTTAACCAACGATGTGCTCAGCTGGGACAAACGCATGTTTGAGCTCTACGAAGTTGCTCCCCACCTGAAGCCGACCTACCAGATTTGGGCCGAGTGCCTGCTGCCTGAGGATTTACCCGAAGCGGAAAAAGTGGTTCATGACTCCCTGCGGGCGCGCATCCCTTTCAAAATTGAATACCGTATAAAAGTGAAGGATGGCATTCGCCATATCCGCTCGCTGGCCAACCGGGTGCTCAATAAAAATGGCGATGTAGAGCGCCTGCTTGGCATCAATCTGGACATGACGGAGGTCAAGCAGCTGAACGAAGCGCTCTATCAGGAGAAAGAGCGTTTGCACATCACGCTGGACTCCATCGGCGAAGCGGTGATCTGTACCGATATCGACATGAACGTCACCTTTATGAACCCGGTGGCGGAAAAGCTAAGCGGCTGGCCGCAGGCGAGCGCCACAGGTCAGCATATCCTGTCGATTCTGCGCATTACCTTTGGTGACAATGGGCCGGTCATGGAGAACATCCACAGCGGTGATTTCTCCCGTATGGCCATCGAGCAGGACGTGGTCCTGCACTGCCGTAACGGCGGCAGCCACGACATTCATTACAGCATTACGCCATTAACCACGCTGGATGGCCAGAGCATCGGCTCCGTGCTGGTTATCCAGGACGTGACCGAGTCGCGTAAAATGCTTAAACAGCTGAGCTACAGCGCCTCCCATGACAGCCTCACGCATCTTGCCAACCGGGTGAGCTTCGAAAACCACCTGAAGCGGCTGCTGCAAAGCGCGGCGGAAAATCGCCAGCGCCATGCGCTGGTCTTTATCGACCTGGACCGGTTCAAAGCGGTGAACGACAGCGCGGGCCATGCGGCGGGAGACGCGCTGCTGCGCGAACTGGCTTCACTTATGCTCAGCATGCTGCGCACCGGAGATTTCCTGGCACGCCTGGGCGGCGACGAGTTTGGCCTGCTGCTGCCGGACTGCTCGGCGGACAGCGCCCGCCATATCTCAGAGCGCATTATCAAGAGTATTAACGACTATCACTTCGTCTGGGAAGGCAGACTACACCGCATCGGTGCCAGCGCCGGGATCACGCAGATTGACGCGGATAACCGCATTGCCTCCGAGGTCCTCTCACAGGCGGATATCGCCTGCTATGCCTCCAAGCACGGCGGCCGCGGGCGCGTCAGCCTCTATGAAGCGCAGCAGCTAATGCAGAACAGCCGCAGCGCGCTGCCCATCGATGAACAGTGGCGCATCATCAATGATAATCCGATGCTGATGATTGCGCAGGCCATCGCCCCCCCGCGCGTGCCGGAATCCACCAGCTTCTATCTGCTGCAGCTGAAATTCTGGAACAGCGAAGGTGAGGTGCTGGACGAGCAGGCCCTGCGCAGCGGTATTACCGACAACGAACTCCACCTGGCCCTGGACCGCCGGGTATTCAACGAGTTCTTCCGTGATTTTGCCCAGCAGCTTGCACTGAAAGGGTTCGGCGTGGCGCTGCCGCTCTCCAGCGCCGGGCTTGCCAGCAGCGGCTTCATCGACGAGCTTTTAAATCTGCTTTCCCTCAGCCCGCTGCCAGCACGCCTGCTGCATTTACAGGTTGGCTGCGAGGTACTCATGACAGAAGACGGAAATATTCGGGAGAATCTGCAGCGTCTGCGCAGGCATGGCTGCCAGCTGGTGCTGACGCAGGTGGGGCGCGATCTGGATATTTTCGACAAGATTAGCCGCCAGGATTTCAGCTACCTCGTCGTGGACAGCGAGCTGATTCAGAACATCCACTGCAATTTAATGGATGAGATGATGGTCACCATCGTGCACGGCCACGCCCAGCGCCTGAAGATTCAGACCATCGCCGGTCCCGCCGATATGCCGCTGATAATGGACACCCTTTCCGGCATCGGCGTAGACATGATCTATGGGGAAACCATCAGCCTGCCGCAGCCGCTGGGAATGCTGCTGAGCACCAGCTATTTCGCGATTAACTAATGAGATCTTACCTGGGCGGATAAGAAAACGGCGCCTCATCCGCGCCGTTTTTTCATTTTTAATGACTTATGCTTCGCGGGCTTTTAACCACAGTACATCGCAAATTTCATCAGTTGGTTTGAATCCGGTTGGGGCCTGCAATAAAAGCTCCCTGATTCGATGCTGATTGAATTCTGTGCACGCAATGTCCAGCTCCTCAATGTACTCTTTAAGCTCATTCCATGGCAGCATCACTTCGTTTGCCGTCATGATTCTTGGATGCTGGGTGCGCAGGACGCTGTCTCCAATCAACAGCTCCTCGAAGAGTTTTTCACCCGGACGTAAACCGGTTGTTTTGATCTCGATGTCGCCATTGACGTTAGTCTCGTCGCGGATGGTTAAGCCACTTAGCGTAACCATTCGGTGCGCCAGATCGATGATTTTAACCGGCTCTCCCATATCCAGTACAAATACGTCGCCGCCGCTTCCCATAGCACCTGCCTGAATAACCAGCTGAGCGGCTTCCGGTATGGTCATGAAGTAACGGATGATATCCGGGTGAGTCAGCGTAATCGGGCCACCGGCATCAATCTGCTTCTCAAAAAGCGGCACAACGGAACCCGAAGATCCCAGTACGTTACCGAATCGAACCATACTGAAAAGGGTAGAAGGCTGCTGAGCAGAAAGCGCCTGAAGCACCAGTTCGGCCATGCGCTTTGTCGCGCCCATGGTATTAGTTGGTCGAACAGCTTTGTCAGTGGAAATCAGAACAAAATTCGGGACCTGGCACTTAATCGCAGCCTGGGCGCAGGCCAGCGTGCCAAAGACATTGTTGCGTACGCCATCGGTAACGTTATATTCGACCAGCGGCACGTGCTTATAAGCGGCTGCGTGGTAAATAGTCTGCACGTGGAAACTTGTCAGGACACGCTCAAGATGCTGCTGATTTTGCACGTTTCCGAGAACAGGATATAAAACAATATCCAGCTTTTCCTCGGCAATGTAGGCAGATAGCTCGCGCTCAATCGCATAGAGTGAAAACTCCGACATTTCAAAAAGAACCAGCGTTTTCGGCCCGTTGCGCAAAATCTGCCTGCACAGTTCAGAACCAATAGAACCACCGGCACCGGTCACCATAACCACTTTACCGGTGATATTCCTGGAGATCAGTTCAGGCACTGGATCGACCGGATCGCGGCCCAGTAAATCGGTAATAGAAACTTTCTGCAGGCTATCTATGCGGGCTTTCCCCTCCACGAGATCGACCATGCCCGGTATCGACAGCACTTCACAAGGCAGGCCTTCAAGCATGGTGATAACTTCGTTCTTACGTGCACGGGTGGCGCTGGGCATAGCCAAGAGGATTTTTTTTACTTCATATTTTTGCACTAACCAGGCGAGTTTTTCCGGCGGATAAACAGTTACGCCGTGCATCACGCTTCCCTGCAACCGGGGATTATCATCAACAAACGCCACTGGATAATATTCCGCAGCCTGGCTCAACGCGGGAAGCAGCTGCCGGCCAGATGCCCCGGCACCATAGATAATCACCTTTGTACCCAGCCTTAATCCCCGGTTTACAATCATTCGCAGCGCGAGTCGAGAGCCGCTAATCAGCAGAACCCCGAAGGAGAAATAGATAAACGGAATGGTGCGGGGTAGATAAAGGTTGGTATAAAACGCCGCGATGATGAGCAGGATTGAAGAAGCGACCATTCCCGCCGCGACGGCGACAAAAACTTTAGCGGTGATGTAACGGATAACCGCCCGATATAATCCAAGCTTTACAAAGAAAGCCAGGGTAATCAGGATAATAGAAAAAATAAGCTGCCAGTGCGCCAGGCTGGTAAGCGGGGTCATGGAGTCTATGCGCACCCAGAATGCAAACCAGAACGCAAAAAGCAGAAGAACAATATCAATCCCCAGGGTAATCAGTCTTTTTGCCGGTCTGGGTAAGGTCAATAAAAACGTTAGCATAGTTTTAACCACTTCATTCTGAGCATCATGCTCGTGAGTTCAAAGTTGATCCAGGAGCGCAGACAGCAAAAGCCTCTGCAAATGCGCCAAAGCCACCACGTGACC
The DNA here is from genome assembly GCF_038405435.1 of Dryocola clanedunensis. Lineage (GTDB taxonomy): Bacteria > Pseudomonadota > Gammaproteobacteria > Enterobacterales > Enterobacteriaceae > Dryocola > Dryocola clanedunensis_A. The sequence goes on from NZ_JBBYHZ010000004.1 coordinate 289,520, forward strand.
CTGCCTGTACAAAAGCACTTTTTCCGATGTGACAACCTCCCGCCAGCTGCACGCCCACCCCGAGATGGGCGAAATCCTCTATGACACCATCATGGTCCACCGTTGAGTTGCAGTTAATGATAGTGCCCTCGCCTGTCTGCACGTTGGCACCGATCACCACCCCCGCAAATACCACGCTACCCTTTCCCAGCCGAGCTGAGGAACTGACCCATGCTCGTGGGTGTACCAGGGTGGCGAGTGCAAGGCCTTCTGCTTGCAGCTCAGCGTGCAGCTTTTCCCTGACGCCGTTGTTACCAATCCCGATGATGGCGTGGGTGAAAGATGCTTGATATTTTTTGAGGTGATCCATGCGACCGACTATCGGCAGCACCGAGGGGGCATCGGGCTCCCATGAGTCATCCAGGAAAGCGATGTTTGAGTAGGTGCCTGTCAAAGCAGCCAGTTCAGCTATGGAACGACCGTGCCCCCCCGCACCCAAAATCAGCAAACTTTTGTCCACGACTATCACCGATCCTTGTCTTTAACACCGGCGCCAAAGCGGTACGCAAGCACTACAAGCGGCAGCCAGGCAATCACGACGCCAACGACGCCGGTAACGCTACCGGTAGCAATGAGCATAGCGAGAGGGAACAGCCAGACCACGTTAATGACAAATGCGCCAAGGGTGACGGGTTTGTGCGAGCCAAACTTCCGGGCAAGGATTTGATAAGTATGGCTGGCATGCGCCTCGTAAACTTTTTTGCCACCAATAAGACGGCGTAACAGCGTGACGGTAGCATCAACAATAAAGACGCCAAGCAGGCAAATTTCAGCCAGGAAAAGTTTACTGTCCAGCAAGGCAACGTGCAGAACGATAAGACCAATAGTGATCCCCAGGAAGCCGCTGCCAGCATCGCCCATAAATATTTTTGCCGTCGGGAAATTCCAGAAAATAAAGCCCAGTGCCGCACAGCCGAGCAAAGCCATTATGGCGAACTGGCTGGTTTCCATACCGTCCGGCACGCTGAACATGATCATCAGGCCAGAAAGTAATGCGAACATAATGGCTTCCATGCTGGCCAGGCCATTGATACCGTCCATAAAGTTATACAGATTTAGCATCCACGCCAGGTAAACCAGGCCAAAGATCATCCCCAGCCAGCCAGCAGAAAGCGGATATCCGAAAAGGTCAATAACCGGGAACTGTCCGAGGAAATACAAACCTGAGGCCGCGGCCAGAAAATGCATTAATAACCGCCAGCGGGCTGCAATATGACCGTGATCGTCCAGAAAACCGACCACAGCGGTTACCACACCGGCAATGAATAATGACAGCATCTGCGATACGGGGACAAAACCGAGGGCACATAACACTACGATGCCAATCAGGAAACTAATGACGATCGCAACGCCGCCTCCACGAGGGGTCGGAACTGAATGTGAACTTCGTTGATTAGGGACATCAATGACATTATTTTTTAATGCATATATGCGAAGCCCCCAGGTCAGCGCGAAAGAGCATGCAAATATGGCTACTGCAACGATCGGTTCCAGCATTAGTTTTGTTCCTTAGAATAATACGCCGCGGTTTTTTTCATCGTCTCACGAAGGGTGACGGGTGGCTGCCAGCTAAGAAGGCGTGAGGCTTTTGTGGCATCAATATCCAGCGAACCAAAGAGTTGTTCATAGATGTTCGATTTCCCTGCGGCCGTTAATGCTAGTTTTAAAATAGACGACGGGAACCACACAAGCCTGGCGGGTTTGTTCATACCTTCTGCAAAAGCAGAGATGATCTCTTCGGTCGTAGGCTTATCCGTATCTGCCAACAAAAAGAGTTCATTTTTAGCTAACGGGTTTTGAATGCAGGCGAGGATAAAACCGGTCACATTCGCTAAGGAAACCATACCGCGTTTGTTTTTAACGCCTTTGAAAGGGAGTGGAAGGCCGCTTTTAACTAATTTAAGCAATCTGCGTATATTACCCGGTGCATTCTCACCGCAAATCAGAGCCGGGCGAATCACAGTGATCGCCATAGGCCCTTCAGCAAATTGTTCTTTCAGTGCCAGCTCGGCTTCTAATTTTGAAACGGCATAGTCAGAGGTGGGTGCAGGCGTTGAATGTTCGCTAAACGGTACGCCTGATGTTGCATTACCATTGACGCCGATGGAGCTGATAAAGATGAAGTGTTTAACCCCTGCAGCCTGCGCATCATGGGCGAGCTTGAGGGTGGCATCGCGATTAACCCGACGAAACTCGGCTAATTTATCCGCCGCAGTGTCGTTCATCATATGGGCGCGGCCCGCGGTGTGGACCACAACATCACAGCCAGCCAGAGCAACAGACCAGTCAGTTTGCTCTGAAATCTCTCCGATGTTGATCAGCTCAGGGGCCGCCTGCAATGAACGCCGGGTAGTTCCTGAAACATCATAGTTGTTAGCTTTGAGTTCGCTCATCAGCTTACTGCCGACAAACCCCGTAGCCCCCGTCACAAGTATTTTCACAATTTACCCTATCAAAGTTTAAGCACTACAAACGTTGTTCAAAATTATTGCTGATAAAAACTTTTATAAAAGCTTAATCAAAAGATTTTCATACTTAAGGAAGGGAGATACAAGTTGAATTCTTTTTTTCAGGCCTGTAGCTCTTATTTAGGTCAGATTTCCGGCAGCCAGCCGTCGCTGTACCAGATGTGCAGCAGGGCATACGACCGCCACGGATGCCAGCGTTCGGCGTAGCGGCGGATCTGTGCCGGGGTCATGCCGGGGAAGCGCTGCTTGATAAGGTAGTCATCCGGTAAAAAGATATCGCTCGCCTGCCAGCCGCGCAGGGCGAAGTAGTTCGCCGTCCAGCGGCCGATGCCCGGCAGCGTGATTAACTGTTTAACCCCCTGCCCGACGTCCTCGGGCAGGGTAAGCGGAAATTCTCCTGCATCCACCAGCCGCGCCACATTGATAATCGCTTCCCCACGCCTGAGCGGCATGCCCAGCGTTTTCAACTCTTCCGGCGTCAGCGCAGCCAGGCGGCTGGCCTGCGGAAAAAGCTGCCAGCCTGGGAAGCCGGCAAGGGGTTCGCCATAACGTTCCGCCAGTTTACCGGCGAGTTTCGCCGCCATCGCCACGCTTACCAGCTGGCCAAGAATCGCACGAATCGCCTGTTCGAAGGCGTCCATACTCCCCGGCAGGCGCAGGCCGGGACGGGCTTTAGCGAGTTCGCCCAGGCTCTCCAGCACCGGCTGCGGCTGACGGCTGAGATCGAGCAATTTTTGCACCTTGATCAGCACTTCATTTGCCACGGGCAGCAGCCCGTCGGTGATGCTGACCTTCAGCACACAGCGGGCCTCATCAGGCTCTAACGTGATAAGCCCGCTGTGGCTGCCCACGGCGAAACTTCGGCAATAGTGGTTATCATTGACGGTCTCAATACCGTAAACCGCACGGGCGGCGAGAAAGCCAAACATCCACTGCCAGTCATAGGGTGGCGTGTATTTAAGTTCGAACATGATCGATTCCCCCGGATTTTTATGGGGTTAGCATAATAGCAAACGCGGATTTCCGCCTTGCTTTGATATTCAGTTGCCCGCACGCACGCATTCCGCTAAAGTCGCCCCCCTTCTCACCGGCATGGGGATTTTTATGCAATTTATAGGCTTTGATTATGGTACGGCAAACTGCTCGGTAGCGGTGATGCGCGAGGGTGTCCCTGTCCTGCTGGAAATGGAAGATGGCTCTTCGCTGCTTCCTTCAATGCTGTGCGCGCCAACGCGTGAGTCGGTGAGCGAATGGCTCTATCGTCACCATCAGGTACCGGCAAGCGGCGATGAAACCCAGGCGCTGCTTCGTCGTGCCGTCTCTTTCAACCGCGAAGAAGATATCGACGTGCTGCCGGGCAGCGTACAGTTCGGCTTAAGCTCGCTTCGCCAGTATATGGAAGATCCGGAAGAGGTTTACTTCGTTAAATCCCCGAAGTCCTTCCTCGGCGCCAGCGGACTGAAGCCGCAGCAGGTCGCGCTGTTCGAAGATCTGGTCTGCGCCATGATGCTGCACATCCGCAATAAGGCCCAGACCCAGGTCGCCGAGCCGATTAACCAGGCGGTGATTGGCCGTCCGATTAACTTCCAGGGCTTAGGCGGCGACGAGGCCAACGCCCAGGCACAGGGCATACTCGAACGAGCCGCGCACCGCGCCGGGTTTGAAGATGTTGTGTTCCAGTTTGAACCCGTTGCCGCAGGGCTGGATTTTGAAGCCACGCTGACGGAAGAAAAGCAGGTGCTGGTCGTGGATATCGGCGGCGGGACAACCGACTGCTCGGTTCTGCTGATGGGGCCGCAGTGGCACGCAAGACGTGACCGCGAGCAAAGCCTGCTCGGCCACAGCGGCTGCCGCGTTGGCGGTAACGATCTCGATATTATGCTGGCATTTAAGCAGCTCTCCCCGCTGTTGGGCATGGGTGGGCAAACTGAAAAAGGCATCGCCCTGCCCGTCCTGCCGTGGTGGAACGCGGTTGCCATCAATGACGTGCCCGCACAAAACGAATTCTACAGCAGCGCCAACGGCCGAATGCTGAATGAGCTGGTGCGCGATGCGCGCGAGTCAGAAAAAGTCGCCTGGCTGCAAAAGGTCTGGCGTCAGCGCCTGAGCTATCGCCTTGTGCGTGCCGCAGAGGAGAGCAAAATCGCGCTCTCCGACAGCGAGCAGGTTGCCACGCTGCTGCCTTTCATTGCCAAAGATCTGGGCTGCGAAATCACCCAGCCGGAGCTGGAAAGTGCCATCAGCCAGCCATTGCAGCGCATACTTGAGCAGGTAAGCCTTGCGCTGGAAAGCAGCGACGTGAAGCCGGATGTCATTTACCTCACCGGCGGCAGCGCCCGCTCACCGATGATCAAGCAGGCGCTGGCCCAACGGCTGCCGGGCATAGAGATTGCGGGCGGCGATGACTTCGGCTCGGTAACCGCAGGCCTTGCCCGCTGGGCCGACGTTGTGTTTCGCGGGTAAACGTCAGGCTACTCCAGTTGCTTAGCCGTGGGGAAACTCACGGCTTGTCCATCTGGATATGCTTTACGCCGTCAGGAAAGTCGATTTGCAGGGAAAGCGTGCCGCCCAGCGCTTCAATGTAGCGCTTGAGCGTACCGAGCTTTATCTCGTTCCCCCGCCGTTCTATGGCGGTAACCGCAGGCTGGCTGATGCCCATCGCCTCCGCCAGCTGTTTCTGCGACCAGCCCATCTCCTCGCGGATCATGTGCAGGCAGGTTTCAAGGATAAGTGCCTGGGTGCCTTCTTTGATGCGTTTTTGGCTCTCTGGCGAACGTCGAGCGATAAGCTCTTCGAGTGTGGTATAGCCTTTCATCTTATTTCTCCTTTAACTTCAACCAGGCCACAAATTCTTTGTCAGCGACTTTGATCATCGTTTCGTAGAAGCGTTTATTTTTCGATTTATCCCCCGCACAGAGCAGGATGGCACAGCGGCGATAATCGAAAATATAAAAAGCCCTGACTGGCCTTCCATGATGCTGGACCCGCAGCTCTTTCATGTTCGAAAAGCGAGACCCTTTAACGGTATCCGCATAAGGGCGGGACAGAGCGGGCCCCCAAAATCTGAGCTGTCCCATCGCTTTTAACATCTCTTCCTGAAGATCGTTATGCTGCTCTTCAATCCATGCTTCAAACCTTGCGGTCGTCAGTACCGTCCATGTCATAGCCACTCCGTTATAAACTATAGTTTATATTTTTTAGCGAAACCACAGTTTATTGCTGGAATTTTGACCTGAATACCGTTTCAGCACGCGCGTGCGAGGCGTCTCGAAAAATAACGTTCTATAGGATTTATCCATACAGTCCTCCTTATTTCCTTCATTTTTCAGGGCCGCCTGGTCACTACACTAGTATCATTGGCTTTATCGTTTCAGGAAGAGAAGACGTTTAACTATGAAAGGTACGCACAACACCCGTTGGTTCTGGATTGCAGGGGCGATTATTGTTGCCGTCGCGGCCGTGTATTTCTGGCGCAGCGGCTCTGAGAGCGAGCCTGGCGCGCAGAAGCCTGCCCAGCAGCAGTCCGGTGGACGACGCGGCATGCGAGGCGGCGCTCTGGCCCCCGTGCAGGCCGCCACAGCAACCAGCGAATCCGTTCCGCGTTACCTGACGGGCCTCGGTACCATCACGGCGGCCAACACCGTTACCGTGCGCAGCCGGGTAGACGGCCAGCTGCTGGCGATCCACTTCCAGGAAGGCCAGCAGGTTAAAGCGGGTGATTTGCTGGCCGAAATCGATCCAAGCCAGTTCAAAGTCGCGCTGGCTCAGGCGCAGGGCCAGCTTGCTAAAGACCAGGCGACGCTCGCCAACGCCCGTCGCGACCTTTCCCGCTATCAGCAGCTGGTGAAAACTAACCTGGTCTCCCGACAGGAGATGGACGCGCAGCAAGCCCTGGTTAACGAATCCGTCGGCACGGTGAAAGCAGATCAGGCCGCCGTTGCCAGCGCGCAGCTGCAGCTGGACTGGAGCCGTATTACCGCCCCCATCGACGGGCGCGTGGGCCTGAAACAGGTTGATGTGGGTAACCAGATCTCCAGCGGCGATACCACCGGCATCGTGGTGCTCACCCAGACGCATCCAATCGACCTTATTTTTACGCTGCCGGAAAGCAATATCGCCACCGTTGTTCAGGCCCAGAAGGCCGGTAAGACGCTGAGCGTAGAAGCCTGGGACCGTACCAACAAAATGAAGCTCAGCAGCGGTACGTTGCTCAGCCTCGATAACCAGATCGACGCCACCACCGGCACCATCAAGCTTAAAGCCCGCTTTACTAACGAAGACGACGCGCTGTTCCCGAACCAGTTTGTTAACGCCCGTATGCTGGTGGATACCCAGCAGGACGCCATTGTTATTCCGGCGGCGGCGCTGCAGATGGGCAACGAGGGTAACTTCGTCTGGGTACTGAACAGCGAAAACAAAGTCAGCAAGCACCTTGTCACTACAGGTATTCAGGACAGCCAGAAAGTGGTTATCAGCGCGGGCCTGTCAGCCGGTGATAAAGTCGTGACGGACGGCATCGACCGCCTGACGGAAGGCGCAAAAGTTGAAGTCGTGGAGGCGCAGTCAGCCACGGCCAGCGCAGCGGATGAGAAAGCTGCCGCTAAACATCACGGAGCGAAATCCTGATGCAGGTCTTACCTCCCAGCGCAACGGGCGGCCCGTCCCGCCTGTTTATTCTGCGCCCGGTCGCCACCACGCTGTTGATGGTGGCCATCCTGCTGGCGGGGATCATCGGCTACCGTTTTCTGCCCGTCTCTGCGTTACCGGAAGTAGATTACCCGACGATTCAGGTCGTCACGCTCTATCCTGGCGCCAGCCCAGATGTGATCACTTCGGCTATCACGGCTCCGCTGGAGCGCCAGTTCGGGCAGATGTCCGGCCTCAAGCAGATGTCCTCGCAGAGCGCGGGCGGCGCATCCGTTGTGACCCTTCAGTTCCAGCTCACGCTGCCGCTGGACGTTGCCGAGCAGGAAGTGCAGGCCGCGATTAACGCCGCCACCAACCTGCTGCCGAACGATCTGCCGAACCCGCCCGTTTACAGCAAGGTGAACCCGGCAGATCCGCCAATCATGACGCTCGCCGTGACGTCTACCGCCATTCCGATGACCCAGGTCGAAGATATGGTGGAAACGCGCGTGGCGCAGAAAATTTCCCAGGTGTCCGGCGTGGGGCTGGTGACGCTTGCCGGTGGGCAGCGCCCTGCGGTACGCGTTAAGCTTAACGCCCCGGCGATTGCCGCCCTCGGCCTGACCAGCGAAACCGTTCGTACCGCCATTACCAGCGCCAACGTCAACTCTGCGAAGGGCAGTCTCGATGGCCCGGAGCGCGCCGTTACGCTTTCCGCCAACGACCAGATGGAGTCGGCGGAAGAGTACCGCAACCTGATTATTGCCTACCAGAACGGCGCGCCGGTTCGTCTGGGCGACGTGGCGACCGTTGAGCAGGGTGCCGAAAACAGCTGGCTCGGCGCATGGGCCAACAAGCAGCAGGCGATTGTCATGAACGTGCAGCGCCAGCCGGGCGCTAACATCATCGACACCGCCGACAGCATCCGCAAAATGCTGCCGACGCTGACCGAAAGCCTGCCGAAATCGGTGGAGGTGAAGCTGCTGAGCGACCGCACCACCAACATCCGCGCGTCGGTAACCGATACGCAGTACGAGCTGATGCTGGCAATCGCGCTGGTGGTGATGATCATCTATCTGTTCCTGCGCAACGTTCCGGCCACGATCATTCCCGCCGTCGCCGTGCCCCTCTCGCTGATTGGCACCTTCGCGGTGATGGTGTTCCTGGACTTTTCCATCAACAACCTGACGCTGATGGCGCTCACCATCGCCACCGGCTTCGTGGTGGACGACGCGATTGTGGTTATCGAGAACATCTCGCGCTACATAGAAAAGGGAGAGAAACCGCTGGCGGCAGCGCTGAAGGGCGCGGGTGAGATCGGCTTTACCATTATCTCGCTGACCTTCTCGCTTATCGCGGTGCTGATCCCGCTGCTGTTTATGGGTGATATCGTCGGACGCCTGTTCCGGGAGTTTGCCGTCACGCTCGCCGTCTCTATCCTGATTTCTGCGGTGGTCTCGCTGACGCTGACGCCAATGATGTGCGCGCGCATGCTGAGCCATGAATCACTGCGCAAACAGAACCGCTTCTCAACGGCCAGCGAGCGCTTCTTTGAGCGGGTCATTGCCGGATATGGCCGCATCCTGACCAAAGTTTTACACCACCCGTGGCTCACGCTCGGCGTGGCTTTTGGCACCCTGGCCCTCACCGTTCTGCTGTGGGTTTTCATCCCCAAAGGCTTCTTCCCGATTCAGGACAACGGCATTATTCAGGGTACGCTTCAGGCCCCGCAGTCCGTCTCCTTTGCCAGCATGGCCCAGCGCCAGCGGCAGGTAGCGGATGTGATTCTCAAGGATCCGGCGGTAGAGAGCCTGACGTCGTTTGTCGGCGTGGACGGCACGAATCCATCGCTTAACAGCGCCCGCCTGCAAATCAACCTTAAGCCGCTGGACGACCGCGATGACCGTATCAAAGCCGTTATTGCGCGGCTGCAAACCGATGTCGCGAAGGTGCCCGGCGTGCAGCTTTATCTGCAGCCTATCCAGGATCTGACGATTGATACCACCGTCAGCCGCACGCAGTATCAGTTCTCTCTGCAGGCCACTTCGCTGGATGAGCTGAGCACCTGGGTGCCAAAACTCACCGAAGAGCTGAAAACCCTGCCGCAGCTGACGGAAGTGAGCAGCGACTGGCAGGACCAGGGGCTGGTGGCCTACGTCAACGTCGATCGCGCCAGCGCCAGCCGACTCGGCATCTCGATGTCGGACGTGGACAACGCCCTCTATAACGCCTTCGGCCAGCGCCTGATTTCAACCATCTACACCCAGGCCAACCAGTACCGCGTGGTGCTGGAACACGATACGTCCACCACGCCGGGTCTGAGCGCGCTGGATAACATTCGCCTGGCAAGTAGCGACGGCGGCAGCGTGCCCCTTACCGCGATTGCCAAAGTCGAACAGCGCTTTGCGCCGCTGACGGTGAACCATCTCGACCAGTTCCCGTCGACGACCTTCTCGTTCAACGTGCCGGATGACTATTCGCTGGGCGAAGCCGTAGAGGCCATTACCCAGGCGGAGAAAGATCTGGCGCTGCCTTCGGACATCACCACCCAGTTCCAGGGCAGCACCCTCGCCTTCCAGGCCGCGCTGGGCAGCACCATCTGGCTGATCGTTGCCTCCGTTGTGGCGATGTATATCGTGCTGGGCGTGCTTTATGAAAGCTTTATCCATCCGATTACCATTCTTTCCACGCTGCCCACCGCGGGGGTTGGCGCGCTGCTGGCGCTGATGCTGGCAGGAGCCGAGCTGGACGTGATTGCGATCATCGGCATCATCCTGCTCATCGGCATCGTGAAGAAGAACGCCATCATGATGATCGACTTCGCGCTGGCGGCGGAGCGTGAGCAGGGGATGGCCCCGTACGAGGCGATTTACCAGGCCTGCCTGCTGCGTTTCCGCCCGATCCTGATGACCACGCTGGCCGCCCTGCTCGGCGCGCTGCCGCTGATGCTCTCAACGGGCGTGGGCGCGGAGCTGCGCCGTCCGTTGGGTATCGGCATGGTGGGCGGCTTAATGGTCAGCCAGGTATTAACCTTGTTTACCACGCCGGTTATCTACCTGCTGTTTGACCGCCTGTCGCACTATACGCGCAACCGTTTTGGCCGCCGTGAAGAGGAACTGCCGTGAAATTCTTCGCGCTGTTTATCTACCGTCCGGTCGCGACCATCCTGCTGACCGTTGCCATCACGCTGTGCGGCGTGCTCGGTTTCCGGCTGCTGCCCGTGGCCCCGCTGCCGCAGGTGGATTTCCCGGTGATCATGATCAGCGCCTCGCTGCCGGGGGCGTCGCCTGAAACAATGGCGTCGTCGGTGGCAACGCCGCTTGAGCGGGCGCTGGGGCGAATCGCGGGCGTCAGCGAAATGACGTCTTCCAGCTCGCTTGGCAGCACGCGCATTATTCTGGAATTCAATTTCGACCGTGATATCAACGGGGCCGCCCGCGACGTACAGGCGGCCATCAACGCCGCGCAAAGCCTGCTGCCAAGCGGCATGCCGAGCCGTCCGACCTATCGCAAAGCCAACCCGTCAGACGCGCCGATCATCATTCTGACGCTGACATCGGACACCTTATCTCAGGGCCAGCTGTACGACTTCGCCTCCACGCAGCTCGCGCAAACCGTCTCGCAGATTGACGGCGTCGGCGACGTCGACGTCGGCGGCAGCTCGCTACCGGCGGTGCGGGTGGATTTAAATCCTCAGGCTTTGTTTAACCAGGGCGTCTCGCTGGACGCGGTGCGCACCGCTATCGACAACGCTAACGTGCGCCGCCCGCAGGGTGCCGTCGAAGAAGATACGCGCCGCTGGCAGCTGCAGACCAACGACGAGCTGAAAACCGCCGCGGAATACAAGCCGCTCATCATCCATTACAACAACGGCGGTGCGGTACACCTGAGCGACGTGGCGAACGTTACCGACTCGGTACAGGACGTGCGCAACGCGGGGATGACCAACGCTAAGCCCGCGATTTTGCTGATGATCCGCAAATCCCAGGAAGCGAACATCATCGAAACCGTGGATCGCATCCGGGCAAAGCTCCCCGAACTGCGCGAAACCATTCCTGCCTCCATAGATTTACAGGTTGCCCAGGACCGCTCGCCAACCATTCGCGCCTCACTTGCCGAAGTTGAGCAGTCGCTGATTATTTCCGTCGCGCTGGTGATCCTCGTGGTCTTCCTGTTCCTGCGTTCGGGCCGCGCCACGCTGATCCCGGCCGTTGCCGTTCCCGTCTCGCTTATCGGTACGTTTATCGCGATGTACCTGTGCGGGTTCAGCCTGAATAACCTGTCGCTGATGGCGCTGACCATCGCCACCGGCTTCGTGGTGGATGACGCCATCGTGGTGCTGGAGAACATTTCCCGCCACCTCGAAGCCGGAGTAAAACCCTTGCAGGCCGCTCTACAGGGCGTTCGGGAAGTCGGCTTCACGGTACTTTCCATGAGCCTGTCGCTGGTGGCGGTGTTCCTGCCGCTGCTGCTGATGGGCGGTCTGCCGGGGCGATTATTTAAGGAGTTCGCCGTCACGCTGTCGGTGGCGATAGGCATCTCGCTGGTCGTCTCCCTGACCCTGACGCCAATGATGTGCGGCTGGCTGCTGAAGAATAAACCCCAGCACACCCCAACCCGCAAACGCGGCTTTGGGCGCCTGCTGGTCGCGATGCAGGAAGGCTATGGGCGTTCGCTGAAGTGGGTGCTGAACCACGCGAAGCTGGTTGGCCTGGTGCTGATTGCCACCATCGCACTGAACGTCTGGCTGTATATCGCCATCCCGAAAACGTTCTTCCCGGAGCAGGATACCGGGCGGCTGATGGGCAATATTCAGGCGGACCAGAGCATTTCGTTCCAGGCGATGCGCGGCAAGCTGCAGGACTTTATGAAGATCATTCGTGAGGATCCGGCGGTGGATAACGTTACCGGCTTTACCGGCGGCTCGCGGGTGAACAGCGGCATGATGTTTATTTCCCTTAAGCCGCTCAGCGAACGCAAAGAGACCGCGCAGCAGGTGATTGACCGCCTGCGCAAGGCGCTGGCGAAAGAGCCGGGAGCCAGCCTGTTCCTGATGGCCGTGCAGGATATTCGCGTCGGCGGGCGTTCGGCCAACGCCAGCTATCAGTACACACTGCTATCCGACAGCCTGGCCGATTTGCGCACCTGGGAGCCGAAAATCCGGAAGGCCTTCGCCAGCCTGCCGCAGCTGGCGGACGTCAACTCCGATCAGCAGGACAACGGCGCGGAAATGGATCTGATCTATGACCGGGAAACCATGTCGCGGCTGGGCATCAGCGTCTCGGACGCCAACAGCCTGCTGAACAACGCCTTCGGCCAGCGGCAGATTTCCACCATCTACCAGCCGCTGAACCAGTACAAGGTAGTGATGGAGGTCGACCCGCGCTACACCCAGGACATCAGCTCGCTGGATCAGATGTTCGTCACCAACGCCGAAGGCAAGCCGATTCCGCTCTCCTACTTTGCGAAATGGCAGCCTGCAAATGCCCCGCTGGCGGTAAACCATCAGGGGCTGTCGGCGGCTTCTACCATCTCGTTTAACCTGCCGACGGGCGTTTCGCTCAGCGAGGCAAGCGACGCCATCGACCGGATGATGACGTCGCTCGGCGTGCCGTCCACGGTGCGTGGCAGCTACGCGGGCACGGCGCAGGTCTTCCAGGACACCATGAAGTCGCAGGTGCTGCTGATCATCGCGGCTATCGCCACCGTCTACATCGTGCTGGGGATTCTTTATGAGAGCTACGTTCACCCGCTGACCATCCTCTCAACGCTGCCGTCTGCCGGGGTCGGCGCGCTGCTGGCGCTGGAGCTGTTCGGCGCCCCGTTCAGCCTGATTGCGCTCATCGGGATCATGCTATTAATCGGCATCGTGAAGAAAAACGCCATCATGATGGTGGACTTCGCGATAGACGCCCAGCGTAACGGCAACCTGACGCCGCAGGAGGCGATTTTCCAGGCCTGCCTGTTACGCTTCCGCCCGATTATGATGACAACGCTCGCCGCGCTGTTTGGCGCGCTGCCGCTGGTGCTGACCAGCGGCGACGGTGCCGAGCTGCGCCAGCCGCTGGGGATCACCATCGTCGGCGGTCTGGTCGTCAGCCAGCTGCTGACGCTCTACACCACGCCCGTTGTCTATCTGTTCTTTGACCGGCTGCGGTTGCGCTTTAGCCGCCGCAGCAGCAAACAATTAGTTGGCGAGTAAAATGTAGGGTGGATAAGCGTAAGCGTCATCCACCGATGAGGAATCAGATGAAATGACCGACCTGCCCGCTGCCGTCCGCTGGCAACTGTGGATTGTCGCCTTCGGCTTCTTTATGCAGTCGCTGGACACCACTATCGTGAACACCGCCCTGCCGTCGATGGCGGCAAGCCTGGGCGAAAGCCCGCTGCATATGCACTCGGTGATTGTCGCCTACGTGCTGACGGTGGCGGTGATGCTGCCCGCCAGCGGCTGGCTGGCGGACCGGGTTGGGGTGCGCAATATCTTCTTCACCGCCATCGTGCTGTTCACCGCAGGATCGCTGCTCTGCGCCCACTCCTCCACGCTCAACGAGCTGATTTTATCCCGCGTGGTGCAGGGGATTGGCGGCGCGATGATGGTGCCGGTGGGCAGGCTGACGGTGATGAAAATCGTCCCCCGCGAGCAGTACATGGCGGCGATGACCTTCGTGACTTTACCCGGTCAGATCGGCCCGCTGCTTGGCCCGGCGCTCGGCGGCCTGCTGGTTGAGTATGCTTCCTGGCACTGGATCTTCCTCATCAACCTGCCGGTGGGGATTATCGGCTGCATTGCTACGCTCTGGCTGATGCCCAACTACACCATGCAAACCCGGCGCTTCGACGCGTCGGGATTCCTGCTGCTGGCGTTTGGCATGGCGGCGCTGACCATCGCGCTGGACGGGCAAAAAGGGCTGGGCATTTCGTCACTGACGCTGGGCCTGCTGGTTGCTGGCGGCGTGCTGTCGATGCTGCTCTACCTCTGGCATGCCAGAGGCAACGAGAACGCCCTGTTTAACCTCAACCTGTTCAAAACCCGCACCTTCTCCCTCGGCCTGTTCGGCAGCTTCTGCGGCCGTATCGGCAGCGGGATGCTGCCGTTTATGACGCCGGTGTTTTTACAGATTGGCCTGGGCTTCTCCCCTTTCCACGCCGGGCTGATGATGGTGCCGATGGTACTGGGCAGCATGGGCATGAAGCGCATCGTGGTGCAGGTGGTCAACCGCTTCGGCTACCGTAACGTGCTGGTTGCCTCCACGCTGGGGCTGGCGCTGGTTATCCTGCTGTTTATGGCCACCGCGCTGCTGGGCTGGTATTACCTGCTGCCGGTGGTGCTGTTTATCCTCGGTATGGTGAACTCGACGCGCTTCTCGTCGATGAACACCCTGACGCTGAAAGATCTCCCGGACGATCTCGCCAGCGGCGGCAACAGTATGTTGTCGATGGTGATGCAGCTCTCCATGAGTATCGGCGTCACCGTCGCCGGGATGCTGCTTGGCATGTACGGTCACCATCAGCTCACCCCGGACAGCGGCGTGGTGCATACCGTCTTCCTCTACACGTATTTAAGCATGGCGGTGATTATCGCCCTTCCCGCGCTGGTCTTCGCCCGCGTTCCTAAGGACACCAGCAAAAACGTCATTATTGCGCGACGCAAAAGGAAACAATCATGAAACTCTGGCGGCCGGGCATTACCGGGAAACTGTTTCTTGCCATCTTCTCAACCTGCCTGCTGGTGCTGGCGATTATGCACTGGGGCGTGCGGCTGAGCTTCGAGCGGGGCTTCATCGACTACATTAAACACGGCAACGAGCAGCGGCTGGAGATGCTGAGCGACGCGCTTGGCGAGCAGTACGCCCTGCACGGCAACTGGCAGTTCCTGCGCCATAACGACCGCTTTGTCTTTCAGATCCTCAGATCCTTCGAACACGACGAAGATGCCAATAACCCAAAAATGCCGCCCCACGGCTGGCGCACCCAGTTCTGGGTTATGGACCAGGACTACAAGGTGCTTGTTGGCCCGCGCGGCCCGGTGCCGCCTGACGGTACCCGCCGGGCGATTAAAGTCGACGGGCGCAATGCGGGCTGGGTCATCGCCTCCCCCGTCGAGCGGCTGACGCGCAATACCGACATTAACTTTGACCGCCAGCAGCGCCGCACGAGCTGGATCATCGTCGCGCTTTCTACTTTGCTTGCCGCAGCGGCGACGTTCCTGCTCGCGCGCGGCCTGCTCGCCCCGGTCAAAAAACTGGTGGAAGGCACGCATAAGCTCGCGGCGGGCGACTTTACGACGCGGGTAGCCTCCACCAGCCAGGACGAACTGGGCAAGCTGGCGCAGGACTTTAACCAGCTCGCCAGCACGCTTGAGAAAAACCACAACATGCGCCGCGCCTATATGGCCGATATCTCCCACGAACTGCGCACGCCGCTGGCGATTCTGCGCGGCGAGCTGGAAGCTATTCAGGACGGCGTCAGGAAATTCACTCCGGATTCCGTGGCCTCGCTGCAGATGGAGGTCGCCACGCTGACCAAGCTGGTTGACGACCTGCACCAGCTGTCGATGTCCGACGAAGGCGCGCTGGCGTACCAGAAAAAATCTCTCGATATCATTAACCTGCTTGAAGTGGTTGCGGGAGCGTTCCGCCAGCGCTTTGACTCGCGTGGCCTGAGCATTCGTCTGGCCCTGCCCGACAACGTGACCATTTTTGGCGACGGCGACCGCCTGATGCAGCTGTTTAACAACCTGCTGGAAAACAGCCTGCGCTATACCGACGCGGGCGGCCAGCTGCTGATTTCCGGTGAGGTCAGCCAGCAGCGGTTCGTGATGACCTTCGCCGACAGCGCGCCGGGCGTGAATGACGAGCAGCTGAATATGCTTTTTGACCGCTTTTACCGCACGGAAGGCTCGCGCAACCGCGCCAGCGGCGGCTCCGGCCTGGGGCTGTCCATCTGCCAGAACATTGTTGCCGCCCACGGCGGCACGCTGACGGCGGGCCATTCGCCTTTCGGCGGCGTCAGCATTACAGTAGAGTTACCGCTGGATCCAGAATCACAGAGGAACGTATGACCGAATTCCCGCTTGATGAAAATGCGCCACGCATTCTGATTGTTGAAGATGAACCGAAGCTCGGACAGCTGCTGGTGGATTACCTTCGCGCCGCCAGCTACGCGCCAACGCTGATTACCCACGGTAACGACGTGCTGCCTTACGTACGCCAGACGCCGCCGGATCTGATCCTGCTGGATCTGATGCTCCCGGGCACCGACGGGCTGACGCTGTGTAAAGAGATCCGCCGCTTCTCTGAAATCCCCATCGTGATGGTGACCGCCAAAATCGAAGAGATCGACCGCCTGCTGGGGCTGGAAATCGGTGCGGATGACTACATCTGCAAGCCCTACAGCCCGAGGGAAGTCGTGGCGCGGGTGAAAACGATTCTGCGCCGCTGTAAGCGCCAGCAGGAACCGATCCCGGCGGGAGAAGAAAGCCCGCTTATCATCGACGAAGGACGCTTTCAGGCAAGCTGGCGCGAAAAGGTGCTCGACCTGACTCCGGCAGAATTCCGGCTGCTGAAAACCCTCTCCCACGAGCCGGGCAAAGTCTTTTCCCGCGAAATGCTGCTCAACCAGCTTTACGATGACTATCGTGTGGTGACCGACCGCACCATCGACAGCCATATCAAGAACCTGCGCCGCAAACTAGAAGCGCTGGACGAAGAGCAGTCGTTTATCCGCGCCGTCTACGGCGTGGGCTACCGCTGGGAAGCAGACGCCTGCCGGATGGCCTAGGGAATAACTGCGGCGGTTGAAAAATAAGGCTGAGCGGGATAGATTATCTGTACGGAAAAAATCCGTACAGATTTCGATAACGTAACAGCAGGCTACAATCTGGTAGCCACGGGAACTGCAAATGTCTGCACTAAAGAAACAGCGCATCGATCTGAGATTAAGCGACGCGGATAAAAGCCTGATAGAAGAAGCTGCGGCAATGAATAACCAGACCCTTACCCAGTTTATGGTTAGCTGCGCTTCAGAGCGCGCGGCGGAGGTCATTGAGCAACATCGCCGACTGGTTCTCAACGAAGAATCATTCAACCTGGTCATGGATGCCATCGCTAACCCACCGGCACCAAACGAGAAACTGAAACAAGCAGCTAAACGTCTACAAGACAGGGAGTGATCCGTGGACGACCTGACAATTGAAATTTTTACTGCAGCGACCGGGTATGAGCTGAGCACATTTGACTGTGGAGAAGCCGCGTTGAACGCATTCTTAACCGATCATCTGCAGCGTCAGCATGACGGGAAAATACTGCGCGCTTACGTACTTAGAACAAAAAACTCTCCCTATAAAGTGCTGGGTTTCTATACCTTGTCAGGTAGCTGTTTCGAAAAAGCGTCACTTCCTTCTAAAACTCAACAAAAAAGAGTGCCTTACCGGAATGTACCCAGCGTTACGCTCGGGCGTCTTGCCGTCGATAAGTCACTTCAGGGCAACGGCTGGGGCTCAACTTTAGTTTCGCACGCCATGAAAGTAGTTTTTGCCGCTTCGCAGGCGGTCGGCATTCACGGCCTGTTTGTGGAAGCCCTTAACGACAGCGCCCGCAATTTTTATATCAGCCTTGGCTTTGTTCCTCTGGTTGGTGCGAACGGACACTCGCTCTTTTTCCCGACTAAATCAATCGAGATGCTTTTCAGTAATCATTAACCCACACCCTCTCTGTAAGACAGGAACGCCCTTCACAGTGGTTTCCGGAAACAATTAGCGCTACAATTCCCGCCCTAAAAGTGTGGCAATCCCACCTTCGATTAACCGCTTCACCCGGTGAGGCGGTTCTGACCTGACATCAGAACGAGAACATCATGTTTAAACCAGAGCTTCTTTCCCCGGCGGGAACGCTGAAAAATATGCGTTTCGCTTTCGCCTACGGCGCCGATGCCGTTTACGCGGGCCAGCCGCGCTACAGCCTGCGCGTGCGTAACAACGAGTTCAACCACGAAAACCTTCAGCTCGGCATCAACGAAGCCCACGCGCTCGGTAAAAAATTCTACGTGGTGGTGAACATCGCCCCGCATAACGCCAAGCTAAAAACTTTTATCCGTGACCTGAAACCCGTTGTGGAAATGGGGCCGGATGCGCTGATCATGTCTGACCCGGGCCTGATTATGATGGTGCGCGAAGCCTTCCCTGAGATGGACATCCACCTGTCCGTGCAGGCGAACGCCGTGAACTGGGCGACGGTAAAATTCTGGAAGCAGATGGGCCTGACCCGCGTCATTCTTTCCCGCGAGCTGTCGCTGGACGAAATCGCCGAAATTCGTGAGCAGGTGCCGGAAATGGAGCTGGAAATCTTCGTTCACGGCGCGCTGTGCATGGCCTACTCCGGCCGCTGCCTGCTGTCCGGCTACATCAACAAGCGCGATCCTAATCAGGGCACCTGCACCAACGCCTGCCGTTGGGAATACAAGGTTGAGGAAGGTAAAGAGGATGACGTGGGCAACATCGTCCATCTTCACGAGCCTATCCCGGTACAGAATATTGAACCTACGCTGGGCGTCGGCGCGCCTACGGATAAGGTCTTTATGATGGAAGAGGCCAAACGTCCGGGCGAGTACATGACCGCCTTTGAAGACGAACACGGCACCTACATCATGAACTCCAAAGATCTGCGCGCCATCGAACACGTGGAGCGCCTGACCAGAATGGGCGTTCACTCGCTGAAAATCGAAGGCCGTACCAAGTCTTATTACTACTGCGCGCGCACCGCACAGGTTTACCGCCGTGCCATTGACGACGCCGCCGCGGGTAAACCGTTTGACCCGACGCTGCTGCAAACCCTGGAAGGCCTGGCCCACCGTGGCTATACCGAAGGCTTCCTGCGTCGCCATACCCATGACAGCCACCAGAACTACGAATACGGCCACTCCATCTCCGACACCCAACAGTTTGTCGGCGAGTTTACCGGTGAGCGCCGTGGCGACCTGGCTGCGGTGGCGGTTAAGAACAAGTTCCTGCTGGGGGATAGCCTTGAGCTGATGACCCCGCAGGGCAACGTAACCTTTACCCTCGAAGTGCTGGAAAACGGCAAAGCCCAGCCGATTGAGGTCGCACCCGGCGACGGCCATACCGTATGGTTGCCTGTTCCTCAGGACGTAGCGTTAGATTTTGCACTGCTGATGCGCAACTTTGATGGTCAGACCACGCGAAATCCGCATACTAACTAGTTAATTACGGTTATTTTTTCAGGCTGGGATAATTCTTAGAAACCGATCACACACCGCTTCGTCTGAGTTGGTTATTATCGCCGGGCTGAAAAACATAACCCATAAATGCTAGTTGTACCAGGAACCACCTCCTTGGCCCGCGCAATCTCCCTTGCGCGGGCCTTCTTTTTGCGCGTCATCCCGAATAATTCAGCCAGTTCTTACCCGTCCCGGCCCGGCATAGGATACACTTTCGGCACGACTGAAATTCCCGAGGTATGCCATGGAGAAGTTCCCGGAATCGCTAGTGATCCTCAACGGCAAAGGTGCCAATAACGACGTTCTGCGCAGCGCGGTAAACATCATGCGCGACGAAGGTTATCAGCTGCATCTGCGAGTGACCTGGGAGTATGGCGATGCGGCCCGTTACGTCGATGAAGCGATTGCGCTGGGCGTCGATACGGTGATTGCAGGCGGCGGGGACGGCACCATCAACGAGGTGGCTACGGCTCTGGCGCAGCGCCCGCAGGAAAATCGCCCTGCCCTCGGCATTCTTCCCTTAGGTACGGCCAACGATTTCGCCACCAGCGTCGGCATCCCCGACGAGCTGGATAAGGCCCTGCAGCTGGCGATGGTCGGCCGCGCTTTTGATATCGACCTGGTTGAAGTGAATAAATCTTCTTTCTTTATCAACATGGCAACCGGCGGCTTCGGCACGAAAATTACCACCGAAACGCCGGAGAAATTAAAAGCGGCGCTGGGCGGCGTCTCATACTTTATTCACGGCCTGCTGCGCATTGATACGCTAAAGCCGGACCGCTGCGAAATTCGCGGCGAAAACTTCAGCTGGGAAGGCGACGCGCTGGTGATCGGTATTGGCAACGGGCGTCAGGCCGGCGGCGGGCAGCAGCTTTGTCCGCAGGCGTTAATTAACGACGGCCAGCTGGATCTGCGTATTTTTACCGGCGAAGAGCTGCTGCCCGCGCTGTTAACCACCCTCACCCGCCCGGAAGACAACCCGAATATTATCGACGGGCAGTCCTCCTGGTTTGAAATCACCGCCCCGCACGACATTACTTTTAACCTGGACGGCGAGCCGCTCAAAGGCCGCGAGTTCCGCATTGAGGTTCATCCTGCCGCCCTGCGCTGCCGCCTGCCGCCAAACTGTCCGCTGGTAGGTTAAACCCGATGCGCCGGGAAACCGGCGTATCGGCACTCGTTAAAACTTCGCCACCCTGCTCGCCATTTCCCGGCTGTACTGCCGACTGGCATTGACCAGCATCTGCGTGTAATCCACCCTCGCTTTTCCCGATATCAAGTCTTCCGTGCCTATCGTCTCCAGAATTTTGCCATGCTGCATCACCGCTACCCGATGGCATAGATGCGCAATCACCCCTAAATCGTGCGTGACCATTAAATAGGTGAGTTTCGACTCCTGCTGTAAATCCGCCAGTAAATTGAGGATCTCCGCCTGCACTGAAACATCCAGCGCGGACGTCGGTTCATCGAGCAATAACACCTGCGGCTCAAGTATTAATGCGCGCGCAATCGCCACGCGCTGACGCTGGCCGCCGGAAAGCTGGTGGGGATAGCGGCTGCGAAAAGCGCGGTTTAGCCCGACTTTATCGAGTATGGAATGAATCCGCCGCTCCCGTTCGCTGAAGCCCTGAATAACCAACGGCTCCTCCAGGATATCGCCAACGGTATGGCGGGGATGCAGCGACCCGTAGGGATCCTGAAAAACCATCTGTACCAGGCGGCAGCGTTCGCGGTTAATACTGTGCCCCAGCGCCGAGCCGTTGATGGCCAGCTCACCTTGCCAGTGGGTAAACAGCCCGGCCAGGCACTTGAGCACCGTGGTTTTCCCGGAGCCGGACTCCCCGACCAGGCCGAAGATTTCTCCCCGCGCCACGCTAAAATTCACGTCAAACAGAACCTGGTTGGTTTTTGTTCCTTCACCAAAGGTTAAATTGAGCTGGCTGACCGCAATCATCGACATAATTACCCCTTATTCACTAAGCCAGCTGGCCTGGCGCTGTAATACCGGCAGATGATCCCGGCGTTTATCCATATCCGGCAGCGCGTTGATAAGCCCCTGGGTGTAAGGATGCCGCGCATTATGCAATTCATCAGCGGCAATGGACTCAACTACACGCCCGGCGTACATCACCAGCACCCGATCGCAGAAGCTGCGCACCAGGTTGATATCATGGCTGATAAAAATCAGCCCCAGCCCGCGCGACTGCACTAAATCATCCAGCAGCGCCAGCACCTGCAAACGCACTGACACGTCCAGCGCGGAAGTCGGTTCGTCGGCAATCACCATTTCCGGGTCGGTAATCAGCATCATGGCAATCATGATCCGCTGCCCCTGCCCGCCGGACACCTCATGGGGATAGAGGTGGTAAACGCGTTCCGGCTGGCGAATGCGCACCACTTCCAGCATTTCCAGCACCTTTTGCTTCGCTTCTTTATGCCCGACGCGATGGTGCGTCAGCCACGCTTCCGCAATTTGATCCCCGACGCACATCACCGGGTTCAGGGAGTATTTCGGATCCTGCATAATCATGGAAATGCGCCTGCCTCTTACCTCTCGCATTTGTGCGTCCGTCGCGCGCAGCAGATCAATATCGCCAAACTGCATGCGTTCGGCGGTAATCTGCGCTTTGGAAGGATGAAGCTGTAGCAAGGCGCGCCCCACCGTGGATTTACCGGAGCCGGACTCGCCGACAATGGCCAGCTTCTCGCGGCCAAGCTGGAAGGAAACGCCACGCACCGCGTGGGTTTGCTGGCGGCCATTAACGAACGTTACGTTCAGGTCGCGTACGTCAAGCAGTGCTGGCGAGCTATTCGCCGCGCGGATCGAGGATGTCACGTAGGCCGTCTCCCAGAAAATTAAATGCCAGGCTGTTGATGAGGATCGCCAGCCCCGGAATGGTTACTACCCACCAGCACTCCATCATGTAGGTGCGTCCGCTCGAAATCATCGCCCCCCACTCAGGATCGGGCGGCTGCGCGCCAAGCCCCAGAAAGCCCAGCCCAGCGGCGGTGAGAATAATGCCCGCCATGTTCATGGTGATGCGAATAATCACCGAGGGCATGCACAGCGGCACGATATGCCGCCACAGCACGCGAACCGGCGACGCGCCCTGTAGGCGAACGGCAGAGATAAAATCTGCCTGCCGTAATGAGAGCGTTTCGGCGCGGGCAAGACGGGCAATGGGCGGCCAGGCGGTGAGCGTAATCGCAATAACAACGTGCTCAAGGCCTGGGCCCAGGGCGGCGACAAAAGCCAGCGCCAGCACAAGGCTCGGGAAGGAGATAAAAATATCGGTGATGCGCATCAGCACCATATCAACCCTGCCGCCGAAGTAACCGGCCGTGACGCCAAGCAGCAGGCCAAGCGGCCCGACGGTTATCGACACCAGCAGCACGATGTAGAGGGTAATGCGCGAGCCATAAACCAGACGGCTGAATATGTCGCGTCCAAACTCATCCGTGCCGAACCAGTGCGTCGCGCCCGGCGGACTTAACGCGTGGTTGAGATCCTGAACCAGCGGGTTAAACGGTGCAATCCAGGGGGCAAAAATCGCCACCATCAGCAGCAGGAAGACAATTGCCCCGCCGATTGCCGTCAGCGGATTGCGCGCCATCTTGCCGATGAATCCCCAGGTTCGCATGACCGCGCGCCTGAAGGACTGAGCGCGTTCATCTGCCCGGGTAATCTGAGGCGTACCAAAGGAAACGGTCATCATTTCGTCCTCGGATCAAAGAGTTGATAAAGCATGTCCGACAGCAGGTTAAGCAGCACGAAGATCGCCCCGACTACCAGCACGCAGCCCATTACCGCATTCATATCCCCAAGCAGCAGGCTGCCCGTCAGATAGGAGCCAAATCCCGGCCAGGAGAAGACGGTTTCGATAAGCACCGCCCCCTCCAGCAATGAGCCGTAAGCCAGCGCGACCACCGTCAGAAGCTGTACAAGAATATTGCGGAAGGCGTGATTCCAGATAACCTGCCGCTCGGTCAGCCCCTTTACGCGGGCGGTAATGATGAACTCCTGCGAGAGCTGCGCCAGCATAAAGCTGCGCGTCATGCGGCTGATGTAGGCCAGGGAGTGAAAGCCCAGCAGGCACGCGGGCAGAACCAGATGATTCAGCGCGTTAAAAAATACGCTGCCGTTGCCGGCCAGCAACGCATCCACCAGCAGCAGCCCGGTGCGGCGCGGCACTAAGCCATCCAGCCCCAGGTCAATACGTCCCGCACCGCCCACCCAGCCAAGCCAGGCGTAAAACAGCAGCAGACCCATCATCCCCACCCAGAAAATCGGCGTGGAGTAGCCAGCCAGGCTGATAATACGCACCGCATAATCGACAATACTGTTGCGGCGAGCGGCGGCCCAGACTCCAAGCGGAATGCCAAGGCCCGCGCCGACAACGATCGCCACCGTTGCCAGTTCAAGCGTGGCCGGGAAGACCCGCAGGATATCGTCCAGCACCGGCTTTCCGGTCAGCAGCGCGTTGCCCAGGTCGCCGTGCAGCAGGCCGCCCAGATAAATCCAGAACTGCGTGGCCAGCGATTTGTCGAACCCAAGCTGGTGGTAAACCTGCTGATAGGTGCTCTGGTCCGCGTCCGGGCCGACAATCGCCAGTACGGGGTCGATGGGCATCACCCGCCCTATGAAGAAGGTCAGCAACAGCAGGCCAAACAGGGTAATAAGTACCTGACCGACGCGGCGGGAAAAGCGCCGGGTGCGACCGCCCGGCGCAAGCAGAATCATGCTCATGATTTATCCTCCCCGGCAGGCGATTTATAAACATCGCGCAGGAACGTTGTCGCTGACGGGTGCGGCTGATAGTTATGCACCTCTTTGCGAACCACCACGGAATCCACCATTTGTGAAACGGGCAGCAGCGCCGGAATTAATGTGTCATAGCGCACCTGAATCGCCTGATACTCTTCCTGCTGCCTGCGCGGATCGCGTTCCACAAGCGCCCGGTCTATCTGCTGATTGAGCGTTTTGTCGTAGAAGCTGGTGCGCCAGCCCTGGAAGTTGGTCAGCCGGGCGGCATCGCTGTTATCCGGGTTATAAACCAGCGACCGCAGGCTGGAGTGAGGATGAGGCTCCACGCCGCTGCCGCCGCGCCCGACCAGCATGTCGAACCGGCGCTCGCGCATCGCGCCGTAAATCTGGTTGCCGGTACCGGTGATGATTTTCGCGTTAATACCCGCCTGCATCAGCGTCGACTGCACGGCTATAGCAATATTCAGGAAAGGCTGATCGGCAAGCACGCGCAGCGTGGTATCAAACCCGTCAGGATACCCGGCCTCGGCCAGCAGCTTCTTCGCGCGCGGCACGTCCAGAGCGTAGCCAGGGTCGGGCAGCGTGGCGGGCATGCCGGACTGGATTGGCCGCTGGTGCAGCACGCCGTAACCCGGCATCAGCGCTTTGTTAATCCCCTGATAATCAATCAGGTAGCGCACGGCTTCGCGCACCTTCGGGTTAGCAAAATGCGCCTCTTTCATGCTCATCGCCACGTAGTAAATCGTCCCTTTTTTGACGGCGTCAACCGTCAGGTCGGGATCTTCCCGCAGGGCGTTGACGTCCGACACCGCCATATTGCTGGCGATATCCAGATCCCCTTTAGCAATCATCAGCCGCAGCGTCTGGGACTCCTGAAAATGGCGGAACACCACGCGGCTTAACTTTGGCTCGCCGCGCCAGTATTCAGGATTGCGCTTCATACGCAGGACATCTTTCGCCTGCCAGACTTCCAGGCTGAACGGCCCTGACCCGGCTTCGTTGGTCGCAAGCCAGCGGTTGCCCCAGTCATTATTCTGTACGTGCTGCTGCACGGTCTTGCTGTCGAGCACCACTACGCTGCCCAGCGCCGCCAGCGAGTAAATCACCAGCTGAGGATCGTTGGCTTTCGGCAGGGTAATTTCCACCGTTGAGGCATCCGGCGCTTTGACGTGCTCATCGACGTTTTGCTTAGTGAAGCCGTAAGATTTCCAGACGGACGCCTGGGCAAGGTTCAGATGCAATACGCGGCGCATCGACCAGACGACATCATCGGCGGTCAAAGCATTTCCGGAGTGAAACTTCACCCCGTCGCGCAGATGGAAAGTCAGGCGGTTGCCGTCCTCTGACACAGCCCAGGACGTTGCCAGCGCCGGGCGCACATGCGTAAGCTGCGCGGGATCCAGCTCCACCAGCGAATCATAGAGATTAACCACCAGCCCAACGACCTCGTTACCGGTCATGGCGGCCGGATCGAGCGTCAGCAGGTTGTTCATATTCATGCCGATAATCAGCTGGTCGGGGGGCGTTTTTGCCACCGCCGACGCGCTACCGAACATGAAAAGGAGCGTGAGCAGCCACGCCCCCGGTCGGGAGCTTCTGTTCATATTGGATACCGTTTGTAGGGTCAGTTTTCCCCGGCGTCATTCGCGCCGGGATTGTTATGTTTGCGATTATTCGTCGCGGCTGACGGTATGCGTCTCTATGTAATCAAAATTGATGTCTTCCCCAAGCCCAGGGCGCTGCGGCAGATGTACAAAACCTTCAGAGTCCATCGGGTCGACGATGCTGTTGAGGTAAGCGGCTGGCTCATCGTATTCGAGGAACGGATGCAGCAGACCCCGCTCGTACCAGCGGCAGTTACGAATAGCCCCGACAACGGCAAGGCTCGCCGCCCCGTTGCCGTGCACCTCGCAGTCCATGCCGTAGGCTTCTGCCAGGCCGGCAACTTTCATGCAGGGGGAGATCCCGCCCACGCCGTTTGCCCCCGCCCGCAGGATGTCGCAGGCACCGGCCTTAACCCAGTCGGCCCGGCTGTGGTGTTTGCCGCCCAGGCTCTCCGGGCCCACCACATCGATGGATAAATTCTCCGCAAGCCACACGTAGGAGGCCATGCTCTCCTCTTCCATCGGCTCTTCGAACCAGGCAAAGTTGAGCTTCTCCAGCGCCTTGCCGATATACAGCGCCTGGCTGCGGCTGTACCAGTGGTAGCCGTCGAGCATCAGATCAATGTCCGGCCCCACCGCCTCACGCACCGCCGCGCAGGCTTTTACATCCATCTTTGGATCGGGTGCAAACGCCACCGGCGGCATCCAGGTATGCAGCTTGATGGCCTTGTAGCCCCGCGCCACCAGCTTTTCGGCAAACTGGCCGAACTCATCCGGCGTGGAAAGCCCGCCCGCCAGCTCGTCCCCGCACATGGTGCTGCCGTAAGCGGGAACCTTATCGCGATAACCACCGAGCAGCTTATAGACCGGCACTTTCAGCCTGCGGCCAATCAAATCCCACAGCGCCTGCTCAACGAATGAGAGTGCGCGTTCGGTTAGCTGGTGCGCGCTACCGCGCTGCCAGTGCACAAGATCCTGCCAGATACGCTCACGGTTGAAGGGGTCCTGCCCTACCAGCACCTTGCGGAAGAAGGCGTTTACCACATAAGGGCGAACCACCTCCGGCGGAGCGAAAGAGTAACCACAGTCTCCTTCATCAGTCGTAATGGTCAGCATCGCCATTTTTGCCAGGCTCTCTTCACCCGGGTGCGAATGCCCAGCGCTGTCGGCAACGCGGCGGGTTGGATAGGTAAAAACGGTCACATTTACAGAGGTAATTTTCACAATCGTGGATGTCCTTTTTTAACGACGAATTCGGTTAATCGGTGCCACTTCTGCTGCAAAAACGGAACGATATCGGAAGGAAGGCGGGCCTGACTCAAAATTTAAAACAGCGTTTCAGCAACAACTTTATGCGTAAAATTTCGCCTTCGCCTCGTTCAAAGGTGCGTAAATGACGGCCATTTTTTGGACATGTGCACAAGGTGGCGTGACACTTTTCACAAATTGTTATCGAATTGTGACGGGATTAACGATGTAAAAAGAGGGGGGATGAGCAGGAACCCCTCTCCTGAACAGAGAGGGGGTTACAACCTATCGTCAGGCGATGGTGACCTTGCCGTCCAGATAAACATCCTGTACGGCGTTGATCAGCTTCACGCCGTCGGCCATGGATTTCTTGAACGCCTTACGTCCCAGAATCAGGCCCATGCCGCCCGCGCGCTTGTTGATGACGGCGGTGCGCACGGCGTCGGTCAGATCCGTTTCTCCCCCAGCCGCGCCGCCGGAGTTAATCAATCCCGCGCGTCCCATATAGCAGTTTGCCAGCTGGTAGCGCACCAGATCGATGGGGTTATCGCTGGTCAGTTTGCTGTAGACGCGGTCGTCGGTATAGCCGAAGTTCACGGCTTTATAGCCGCCGTTGTTCTCGGCCATTTTCTGCTTCACGATGTCCGCGCCAATCGTTGCCGCAAGGTGGTTGGCCTGCCCGGTCAGATCCGCGCTGACGTGATAATCCACGCCGTCTTTCTTGAAATCTGAGTTACGCAGATAGGCCCACAGCACGGTCACCAGGCCCAGCTCGTGGGCGCGCTCGAAGGCGCTGGAGATCTCTTCTATCTGGCGGCGGGACTCCGGGGAGCCGAAGTAAATCGTCGCCCCTACCGCCACCGCGCCCATATTAAAAGCCTGCTCAACGCTTGCGTACAGCGTCTGGTCGTAGGTTGTCGGGTAGCTCAGGGTTTCGTTGTGGTTCAGCTTCACCAGGAAAGGAATGCGGTGGGCGTAGCGGCGAGAAACCGAAGCCAGCACGCCGTAGGTTGAGGCCACGCAGTTACAGCCCGCTTCAATTGCCAGCTCGACGATGTTCTTCGGATCGAAATAGAGAGGGTTAGCCGCAAACGATGCCCCGGCGGAGTGTTCTACGCCCTGGTCTACCGGCAAAATAGACAGATACCCCGTCCCGGCCAGCCGCCCGGTGTTATAGAGCGTCTGCATGTTTCGCAGCACCGCAGGCGGGCGGTTGTTGTCCACCATCACGCGGTCTACGTAATCCGAGCCGGGCAGGTAAAGCTGTTCTGCCGGAATAGTCATACAACGATGCTGTAATAGGCCGTCGGCGTCTTTGCCAAGCAGCTGCGCAATATCAGTCATAATAAGCTCCCGTAAGGTCAGCGAGCGGCCTGCCCGCTGAGGATAAATGTCCTGGCCCTGAGCGTCGCAAAGGGCAGTCCTAAGCCTGGTAGCGACTCGCGTCCTTCGCCAGCATAAGGAGCACTTTCGGCCTGTTCCGACCTGTAACGCCAGGCGGCCAGCGGCGCTATTTTTGCAACGGCGGTCATAGAATTCGCGCAAAGGTATTTAAAAGGTATTATTGAATGGTAGGGTTAAGGTGTACCCACCGCCGATTGTGAAGGACGTAAAAATGAAACGTACAACAATAAGCCTTTCATTCATGATGTTTATCGAATGGTTCATCTGGGGCGCCTGGTTTGTGCCCCTGTGGCTGTTCCTGAGTAAAAGCGGCTTTAGCGCCTCGGAGATAGGCTGGTCCTATGCCTGCACGGCTATCGCCGCCATTCTGTCGCCGATTCTGGTTGGTTCGCTGACGGACAGATTCTTCGCCGCGCAAAAGGTGCTGGCCCTGCTGATGTTCGTCGGTGCCGTGCTGATGTTCTTCGCCGCGCAGCAAACCGAGTTCAGCACCTTCTTCCCCCTGCTGCTGGCCTACTCGCTGACCTATATGCCTACCATCGCGCTCACTAACAGCATCGCGTTTTCCAACGTTGACGACGTGGAGCGCGAATTCCCCCGCATCCGCGTGATGGGCACCATCGGCTGGATTGCCTCCGGCGTCGCCTGCGGATTCCTGCCGCAGATGCTCGGCTATAGCGATATTTCGCCAACTAACGTTCCCCTGCTCATTACCGCAGCCAGCTCCCTGCTGCTGGGCTTCTTCGCCCTGACGCTGCCGAACACGCCGCCGAAAAGCACCGGCAAACTGAGCCTGAAGGTGATGCTGGGCCTGGACGCTATCGTGCTGCTCAAGGACAGGAACTTCCTGGTCTTCTTCATCTGCTCGTTTCTGTTCGCCATGCCGCTGGCCTTCTATTACATCTTCGCCAACGGCTACCTGACCGAAGTCGGCATGCATAACGCCACCGGCTGGATGACGCTGGGCCAGTTCTCTGAAATCTTCTTCATGCTGGCGCTGCCCTTCTTCACCAAACGCTTTGGTATTAAAAAGGTTCTGCTGCTTGGGCTGGTGACCGCCGCCATCCGCTATGGCTTCTTCGTTTACGGCGGGGCCGACCATATCTTCACCTATGGCCTGCTGTTCCTGGGCATTTTGCTGCACGGCGTGAGCTACGACTTCTACTACGTCACCGCCTATATCTACGTGGATAAGAAAGCGCCGGTATACATGCGTACCACCGCGCAGGGGCTGATTACCCTTTGCTGTCAGGGCTTCGGCAGCCTGCTGGGCTACAGCCTCGGCGGCAAAATGATGGAGAAACTGTTCGCCTACCCGACGCCGGTTAACGGCCAGAGCTTTAACTGGGCGGGAATGTGGGGCTTTGGCGCCGTGATGATCGCGCTTATCGCCGTGCTGTTTATCGTCTTCTTCCGGGAGTCGGACAAAGAGATTGCCACCATTGCCGTTGCCGGCAGTGAATCTGAAAAAGCTTTAAAGGAAGCATAATGATGGAAAATCGTATTCTTGGGGCCTTCTACGGCCAGGCGCTGGGCGACGCGATGGGTATGCCGTCAGAACTCTGGCCGCGATCCCGCGTTAAGGCACACTTCGGCTGGATTGACCGTTTCCTGCCGGGGCCTGCGGAAAACAACGCCGCCTGCTACTTTGACCGCGCCCGCTTCACCGACGATACCTCCATGGCGCTGGCGCTGGCGGATGCCATCATTGAGCATGACGGAAAAATCAATCCCGATACCATCGGCCAGCATATTTTGCGCTGGGCTGAGGGCTTCGATGCGTTCAATAAAAATGTGCTCGGACCAACGTCGAAAATCGCGCTGCGGGCAATTAAAGAAGGTACGCCGGTCAGCGAGCTGGAAAACAACGGCGTGACCAACGGAGCCGCCATGCGCGCCTCCCCGCTGGGCTGCCTGCTGCCAACGCATTCGCTGGATGCGTTTATCGATGAAGTGGCGGCCGCCTCCAGCCCGACGCATAAATCAGATCTCGCTATTGCGGGCGCGGTGGTAATCGCCTGGGCCGTCTCAAAAGCGATTGAAGGAGCGGACTGGAAAACGATTTGCGATGAGCTGCCTGCCGTTGCCCGTCATGCACAAGAGAGGAAAGTGACCACTTTTAACGCCTCCCTGGGCGCGCGTATCGAGCTGGCGCTGGACGTGGCCAGAACCGCGCGCGGCACGGAGTCCGGCATGGAGACGGTTTATCAGCTGATTGGCACGGGCACCAGCACCATTGAGTCCGTTGCGGCGGCGGTTGCCATGGTCGAACTCGCGCAGACCGACGCAAACCGCTGCGCGATTTTATGCGCCAACCTGGGCGGCGACACGGATACGATTGGCGCAATGGCGACGGCGATCTGCGGCGCGCTGAACGGCGTGGAAAGTATCGATCCGGCGCTGAAAGCCGAGCTGGATGACGTTAACCAGCTCGACTTCACCCGCTACAGCCGCATCTTTATGGGCTATCGCAAGCTTCGGGAGGCGAAAGATGCAGGCTAATGAACTGCGCGAGCGGCTGCCGGAGCTGGCCGCCAGACGCCCGGTTTGCGTACTGGGCTCGGCTGTAATCGACGTGATTGCCGATGCCTACTCCCTGCCGTGGCGCGGCTGCGATATAGAGCTCCAGCAGCAGAGCGTTAATATTGGCGGCTGCGCGCTAAACATCGCCCTTACGCTGTCGCGTTTAGGCGTTGAGGCGAAGAACGCCCTCCCCGTCGGCGTGGGCACCTGGGCCTCCATTATCCGCAGCAGCCTGCAGGCGCAGGGCATCCAAAGTGAGATTCATACCGATGAAGGCGATAACGGCTGGTGCCTGGCGCTGGTCGAGCCGGACGGCGAACGGACGTTTATGTCGTTCAGGGGCGTCGAGCATCAGTGGAATCAGGGGTGGCTTGACCGGCTTGATCTTGCCCCCCGTACGCTGCTGTCGCTTTCGGGCTATCAGCTGGCGGGGCCGTGCGCGGAGCTGCTGGTCAGCTGGCTCGAAACGCTTGAGGGCGTGACGCCTTATATCGACTTCGGGCCGCGCATCGCCGATATTCCCGCCCCGCTGCTGGAGAGGATCATGGCCTGCAAACCCATCATCTCCCTCAATCGTCAGGAGGCCGCCGTGGTCGCCGGGTGGCTGGATGTGCCGCCGCAGGATATGCAGGAAATATGCAGCGCCTGGCTGGTTCGCTTTGGCTCACCGCTGATTGTGCGTCTCGATAAAGAAGGTGCCTGGTTCGCCTGCGCCGAGGGGATTGCGCTGGCAGCGCCGTTCCCGACAAAGGTGGTGGATACGATTGGTGCTGGTGACAGCCACGCGGGCGGCACGCTGGCAGGTCTTGCCGCGGGCTGGCGCCTGGGTGATGCGGTTTGTCTGGGGAATGCCGTGGCTTCGTGGGTTGTCGGCCACCGCGGCGGCGACTGCGCCCCAACCTACGCCGAGCTGAACGAAGCCCTACTCCTCGCAGACGAACACGTATAAATCGCTGCGGCAGTAGCTGATGCTGTACTCGATGGGCCGGTTGTGCGGATCGAACGCCACCTGTTTGATCACCAGAACCGGCACCGGCGTTTCCAGTTTAATATGCGCCTGGAACTCGCTGTCCGGCATCCTGGCGCTGACCCGGCTGCGGGTGCGCTGGGGGATAATATTGCGGCTGCGGAAATAGTCGTAAAGCGAAACGCCGATGTCATCCGCATCCGCAATCAGCTCCCCCGGCACGTAGGACTCCTCAATGGAAACCGCGTCCTCATCCACATAGCGAATGCGCTTCAGCAGAAACACATCGCTGTTTACGGGCAGCTTCAGCTGCTCGGCGACTTCCGCGTCGCACTGCACCACGCGCTTGTTCACCCACAGCGTATCAGGCTTTTTGCCGCGCAAAATGACCTGCTGCGAGAAGCCGCGCGCCTCTTTGAGAGAGTATTCAAAGGTATTATTAATCTGCGTGCCGTACCCCCGGGAGCGCGTCACAACCCCCTCATCCTCCAGCGCCTGCATCGCCTTACGTACCGTAATGCGGGACACGCCCGTCAGCTGGCTGAGATCCCGCTCGCCGGGCAGGATATTTCCCTGTGGCAGGGCGCCGCTGCGCACCGCCGACTTCACCGTCTCGGCGAACCTGAGATACAGCGGCGTGTTGTCCGCAGCGGTTAATCGCTGGCGGAGCTGTTCCACTAGCTGGGTATGAGCCTGTTCCATAAACAAAAATGTCCGGGGGATGAAGTAACGCCATTATAGCCCAATGGGCTTAGCGTGCTATTACCCCTTACCACCATTCATGAAAATGATGTACCGGGCCAATCCCCTGCCCGACCTCCAGGGAATCGGCCTGCTCCAGCGCTTTTGACAGCCATTTTTTCGCCGCGTCTATTGTCTGCGGCCAGTCGTCATAACGCGGACGAAGTGCGGCCAGCGCCGCAGAAAGCGTACAGCCCGTACCATGTGTGTGACGGGTTTGCACTCTTGGTGCGGTAAAACGGCGTGCTCCCTCTCGCGTAAACAGCCAGTCCGGGCTTTCGGCATCGTCAAGGTGGCCGCCCTTCATCAGCACCGCCCGGCAGCCCATCGCCAGCAAAGCATCGCCCTGCTCCTTCATCTCTTTTTCACTGATTGCCTGTGGCGCGTCCAGCAGCGCTGCCGCCTCCGGAAGATTCGGCGTAATTAAAGCTACCTGGGGCAGCAGGCGGCGGCGCAGGCTTTCCACCGCCGACGGGGCAAGCAGCGGATCGCCGCTTTTCGCCAGCATCACCGTATCCAGCACCACATTTTGCGCCTTATAGAATGCGAGCCGCCCGGCCACCGCCTCGACGATATCCGTTTCGGCCAGCATGCCAATTTTGATGGTATCAATGCGCACATCGCTCAGCACCGAATCCAGCTGTGCCGCCACGAAATCAGGCTCAATACGATAAACCGACTGCACGCCCCGGGTGTTTTGCGCCACCAGCGCAGTAATGACGCTTGTGCCATACGCGCCGAGCGCGGAGAAGGTTTTTAAATCCGCCTGGATACCTGCGCCACCGCTGGGATCCGTCCCGGCAATCGTCAGGGCGTTAACACGTTTTAAGCCCTTCATGCCAGAGCCTCCGGTTGAAGATGGTAAAGCGCGTCCAGGAAGGCCGGAATGAAGCTGCCGGGGCCGCTGCTGGCAGCAACCGCCTGGCCGCCCGCAAGTTTCATAATCTGGCAGGCGGAGGCGACGTTATCGAGCAGCGAGCCCGGCAAGGCGCTACAGGCAGCAACCACGGCGGAGAGCGCGCAGCCCGTGCCCACCACGCGCGTCATCAATTTGTCCCCGCCAGCGATTGCCCAGGTTTTTAGCCCGTCGGTCACATAGTCGCGCTCACCCGTAACGGCGACGATAGCTCCGGTTTGCAGGGCAAGCTGCCGGGCGGCAGGCAGTGCGCTAAGGGCATCATCGGTACTGTCCACGCCGCGCCCACCGGTATTCACACCGGCCAGAGCAAGGATTTCAGAGGCATTACCGCGAATGACAGCAGGATGCAGCGCAAGGATTTCGCGGGCAAACTGGCTACGGAAAGCAAGGCCGCCAACGGCAACGGGGTCAAGTACCCAGGGCGTAGAAGATTTATCAGCGGAGTGAATGGCAGCGAGCATCGCATGGCTGCGTTCAGCGGTCAGCGTCCCGATGTTAATTAATAAAGCGCTGGCCGCAGCGCTAAACTGCGCGGCCTCTTCGGCCTCGATCACCATTGCAGGTGAGGCGCCAATGGCGAGCAAAACGTTAGCGGTGAAGTTCTGCACCACATCGTTAGTCATGCAGTGGACCAGTGGGGACGCAAGACGTAATTGGGTTAAAACAGATGCGGCACGATGGCCGGGTAGCAGGTCAGGTTGCATTGCAGGCTCCTGTCCGGCGTGAAGAAGGGATACCGGACAGGTATCTGACTTCCCTACGCTGGCATTATCCAGATCAGGTGGTACGGGTATTTCTCAGCCTTCAACGAAGAAGGGCACCCCGAGTCTCAAGACTGGCAGAATAAGCAGATGGCGATAGCAAAGCAAGCTTCGCTGAAATATCTGACAATTTGCTTTATTCGTGGTTTTTGCAACATATGGGGGCTTAAAATAGCAATCAGCACAATGGACAATCCGTAGAGGGACTTATGGCAAAAGGTTATATTTTACATATGAACGATCCCACCACCTGCGGTGGGCGGGTGCTTGAAGGGGCACCAAACAGAAGAACCAACGGCATCTCAGTCGCCCGCATGGGCGACACTGTGACATGTGGTAAAGATGGCAAGGCTTACCGCATCGTAGGTGGCATTTCGTGGATAACCACCGACGGTCGGCCTGTTGCAGGCAGCCTCGACAGCATCAGTAGTTGTCCCTGTAATGCACGATTTATTCCCCAGATAACCGTACAATCCTATGAATCCAGAAGTCGTTCGGAGTCATTAGCTTCCCCCCATTTAGCATTTGCTGAATTTGCTGGCTCAGCATCTTTAACAACATTTGAGCAAACAGAACCAGAACAGCATGCTCAGACAGCAAAGAAGAAAAACAGCTTTGCTGACACCTGCAAGCCAGAGGATAACGAACTATTAAACGGCGTTTACATCTGGACTGAAACCAAAAACGCAGGTCACGCTTTCGTTTCGGTGCACGAGAATAACAATGTCTATCTCTATACGTATGATTCATTATCTCCGTATTCCGGCGGCACTGTAGGTGGCGTATTAGGGGGATCTTATGGCGATGACGAACAGAACTAAAACCGTTTTCCGATGGGGTGGAATTGTCATTGTATCGCTATGCTACTTTATCGCACTGGTGCTATCTACCTTCTCTTTTTCCGCATTCAGCGAGAGTGAAAGTATGCGGTTTTCTGGCCCAATCCCATTAAAAGAGTACCAGGCTTCTATAGACTCGATCATGCAAGCCACCGATGGCGTTTTTATTGTCGCCCTTTTTGGCTTTGCGATCTGCGTGCCTCTCATCCTACTGATCTTTAAAAAGGTGAGATGACCGCCAAAGGCTGGAACCCTCCAGCCTTTCCCTCTTCCCTGATTCTACTTATCACCTCCGTTAAAAATGGGGGGATTACCATTTGACGGACGGCTTCTTCCTTTAATTTAGGTGTAAATCGTGGTGTGCCCATACGCTCCTCCTATGCTCAAACTATAGGGCAGGATCGTCTACCGGGGCGGGGTCAGTCTAACTGAGCCATGTTCCCTTTAGCTGGATAACGTACGCAAAACAATCCAAAAAGAGATGTTGGCAAATCACAGTGATAACAAGCTTGTCGGCCTTTCGTATTAAACTCCTAAATCTTCCCCAAAATTTAAGTTAAAACAACCTGAAGATCGCGCTCTCTGAAAGTTTGTCTATTATTCAAGTATTTCCCCTGGACTACTGGAATAGTATGAAAAAAGCAATTTGCTTTAGCGCCCTGGCGCTCTTCGCGGGCAACGCCTGGTCAGCCGGAGGCAGCCCGGATGCTGCGCAGGCCAATAACCCGCTGGCTAACATGACCGCATTTAACATGCAGAACTACTACATCGGTGACGTCAGCGGTACTGACAAAGATGCCAACCAGTTCTGGTTTCGTTATGCCTCCCCTTTCTCAATAGGAGACAGCGACTGGCTGTTACGCGCCTCTTTGCCCGTCAATACCTATCCTTCTCCCCCGACCGGCGGGCATACCACAGGGGTTGGCGATCTTAACCTGTTTGCCTCCTGGCTTATTGATACCGGCAATCCCGCCGTGAGCTTCGGCTTTGGCCCGCAGATTACGGCCCCTACGGCTTCTGAGGACGCCGTTGGTACAGGTAAATGGTCCGCAGGCCTGGTTAACGTTCTTTTTAACGCCAGCAATCCAAAATTTCAGTACGGCTATCTCGCCTCCTGGCAGCATAGCTTTGCCGGGGAGGACGATCGCAGCAACGTTAATCTGGCCACCTTCCAGCCGTTTCTTTTTTATCAGTTAGGCGGCGGCACTTACTTACGCTCTGCCCCAATCTGGGCTTATAACCTGCATAATGATAATTACAGCGTTCCGCTGGGGCTCGGTATTGGTCAGGTCATCAAGAGCCAGAAAACGGTGTATAACTTCTTCATCGAGCCGCAGGGTTCTATCGCAGACAGGGGTGATGGACAGCCGCGCTGGCAGATTTTCGCCGGGCTTAATCTCCAGTTCTTAAATTAAGCGTCAGGTTTAACAGATATAAGGGGGAGATCCTGCTGTCTGGATCTCCCCTTAACCACCCCACTGCTCCTGGCGTCCGTCCGGGCGCGCTGAAAACTGCGCAAATCGCCTGCGACCGCAGCATTGTCAGACAAACAGAACTATTCATCTCGTAAATAAAAGGTATTCTTAAGCGGTTGCCAATGGCCGTTTCATTTACGATTTTTTCCGGGTACTTTCATGCCAAAAATATTCAGGTTGCCGCTCTTACTGGCTCTTCTCTCCTGCTTGCTGTTAACGCCTTTTTTATCGAACGCAGACGAGAGCACCGGCCAGGCCACGACCGAGCAGCCCGTTAAGGTCAACGCCAGCACCGAGCTGCCGGCCTTACAAAAACGGCTGGATGCGCTCAAGCAGCGCGCTTCTACCGCGAAGGTTGATAAACAGTTTTCCAGCCTGAATGATGACGCGCAAAAGCTCGCCGCCGATGCCGATAAGCTGGGCGCGGCCCTGGCTCCCCAGCTGGCGCAGGTTAAAGCGCAGCTGGACGTTCTGGGCCCCGCACCCGCGCCGGATACGCTGAAAGAAACGCCGCAGGTGGTCAGCCAGCGTAAACAGCTCAACAACAGCAAAACGCTGCTCACCACCCAGATTGAACAGACGAAGGCGATTGGCGTGGGGGCACAGAATCTTTCTGCGCAAATCTCCGGCCTGCGCCGCGACGCGCTGAAAACGCAGATAGCCCTGAATACCGGCAGCATTCTGGGCGCGAAGTTCTGGTCGCCGCTTATCGACCCGAGCGATAAAGACGCCGATCGCTTTGCCGATTTTGGCGCGCAGGTCAGCAGCGCCTGGGAGCAGGCATGGAGTGAAGAGTGGCGCCTGGGCTCCGGTCTCTTCCTGCTGCTGGCGCTGGGCATCGGCGTGTTTGGCCGCCGGGTGCTGGATATGCCGATCAACTGGGTACTGCCGCGCTGGCTGCCGCAGGGAAGATTGCGCCGCAGCTTCCTCGCCTGCTTTACCACGCTGAGCACGACGTTCACGCTGGGCATCAGCATGCAGCTACTGTGCTATATCTTCACCCGCCTGCCGGACACCCCGCAGATGGTGATAGAGTTTGCCGACCAGCTTATTCAGCTGACCTATATTTCAGCGGTGATCGCCGGGGTGGGTATTGCCCTGCTGTCTAACCGCCACCCCTCCTGGCGCCTGCCGGGCATGGCGGATCGGCTGGCAAAATCGCTGGCGTCGTTCCCGGTTCTGCTGGCGGGTTCAATCTTTATCTTCGGCTCGATTGAGGAGCTGAACGCCCTGGTCAGCGCGAGCATCGACGCCACACTGTTCGGCAACGGCCTCTCCGCCCTGCTGGTCGCGCTGATTTGCATTATTGCGCCAATCCGCGTCAACCGTATGCGCCGCAAGATGCGCGCCGACGGCGAACAGACTGAAGTCCGATCCACGCTGGCAGGCCTTATCCACCTGGTCATCAGCCTGACGGCGTTTGTGATCCTGCTGGCGCTGCTGATTGGCTATATCCCGCTGGCGCGGTTCGTTACCTTTGAGCTGCTCTGGGTCGGCATCGTTCTCAGCGTGCTCTATTTGCTTATTCACTTCGTGGTCGATCTGGCGGAAAGCGTTTTTTCTCCCACCACCCATAGCGGCACGATATTAAAAAGTACGCTCAGCGTGAACGATCGCCATCTGTCGCTGGCCTCCACGCTCTGTTCCGCCCTGGGCAAAGCAACCCTGCTGCTGCTGGCCGCCTTCGCGCTGCTGAACGGTACGCTGGGTGCCACCACGCCGCTGGAGCTGCTCAGCAAAATTGCCGATATGTGGGGCGGAAAAGGCCTCGAGGGCATGAACATCATCCCGGCGCACGCGGTCAATGCCGTGCTGTTCCTGGTGATCGGCTGGTACATTCTGCGCTCCACGCGCCGCTGGCTGGATAAAGACTTCCTGCCGAAGACCACCATGGATCGCGGCATGCGGGCCTCGCTGGTAACGCTGTTTACCAACGTTGGCTACGTGCTGATTATCATGCTGACGCTATCGATGCTCGGCATTGAGTGGAACAAGCTGGCGTGGATCGTCAGCGCCCTGTCGGTGGGGATCGGTTTTGGCCTGCAGGAGATCGTGAAGAACTTTATTTCCGGCCTGATCCTGCTGACCGAACGTCCCGTTAAGGTCGGCGACCTGGTCAGCATCAGCGGCGTGGAGGGCGATATTCGTCGTATTAACGTGCGCGCCACTGAAATTCAGCTCAGCGATAAATCGACGGTTATCGTCCCGAACTCCCAGCTTATCTCGCAAAACGTGCGAAACGCCACCATGGGCAACGCCCAGGGCGTCGCCACTATTACGCTGACTTTCCCGCTGGATATCGACCCGGAGCAGGTGCGTAATTTACTGCTCGAAGCCTATGGCCTGCATGAATCCATTCTGGAAAATCCGGCGCCTTCCGTGAGCTTTAAGGAGCTGGGGCCAAACGGGATCGTGCTGAGCGTGACCGGCTATGTGAACAGCCCTCGTATGGTCGGCGGCGCGCGTAGCGACCTGCTGTATGAAATTCTCAAGATGCTGCGGGCGGCGGATATCAACCTCAGCCAGACGCAGACGATGATCCTCGAGCAGCCCACCAAAGTAGTCACCGAAGAGTAACCCTCTCCGCCGCTGGTGAAAAAAGCCAGCGGCGCCTTCGAACGCAAGCCGCAGAAAATCGCTCGAAACTCCGCTGCGGGAAGCTATATTTATTAAGAATATTTACCGCAAAACACATTCACCAGTTTGATTTATGTCAACGTGGCTCGCCCCGGCCAGCCGCATTATCTCGCCGGACAAATATTCCATTTCATATATTCACCTGACGTGAGTAATGAGAATTTTAAAATAAGAGAGTTAATGATGAGCAAACTGAAAACGATGGCGCTGGTTCTGGGCTTTGTGGCTTTTTCGGCCAGCGCGGCGCTGCCGCTGTTCAACGGCAAAGGCGCGCCGGGTGATGTGCATATCGACCAGAACGGGCCGGTCTACCTGAACGGCAAAGAGCTGAAGCTGAAGAAAGTGAACGATAACTTCTATGAGGCTCGCGGTCAGGGCGTGGTGCTGTCTATCGCGGTAATGCCGGACGGTAACGCGTCCGTAAGCTGGACGGGTAAAAACCGTGCCCACGGTGAAATCCTGCCCGAAGATCAGCAGGCGGTGAAAGGCCCTTCGGGCCGCGATCTGGACTGTTCTCGTGCGGATTTGACCAACGCTGAAATGAAGGCCTGCCAGTAAAAAAATAAGGTGGATGACGCTTCGCTTATCCACCCTACGTTTGTTCAGTGTCGGGAAAATAAGCGTAGCGTCAGCCACCAGTTTCAGTCGTAGGGCGGATAAGCGTAGCGTCATCCGCCGGTTTTAGTTACTTCTCAGGGCGCAAAGCCTTCACCTGCTCGGCGGTCACATCCCCCGGTAAGCCACCCCAGGTCACCCGCAGATAGTTCACCAGCTCGGCAATCTGCTCGTCGTTCAGGCGATCGCCGAAGCCCGGCATGCTCTGCATGCTTTCGCCGTTCGGGAAGTTCTGCGCAGCCAGGCCGTCCATCACCGACACGATCAGGTTTTTCGCATCCGGCTGGCGCAGCGTGGCGTTGTTCAGCATCGGCACCGCGACGTGCGGTTTACCCTCGCCTTCACGGGCGTGGCATCCCGCGCACTGATCCAGATACGTCATGCGCCCTGCGTCATTACCCTGGCCGAGCTTCGCCGCAACCGCTGCCGGTGGCTTCTCGCCCGTCAGGTAGGTCGCCATCGCCTGACTATCTTCTTTCGTCAGATGCTGCGTGCTGAGATCCACCACCATATGCATTTCGCTGAACGCGCTGCCCTGAGGCGCAATGCCCGTCGCCAGGAACTGCTTCACGTCGCCCTGCGTCCAGCCGCGCTGCGCCATCGCTTTCGGCGTGATATCCGGCGCCATAAAGCGGCCCAGCGGCCCGCCCTGCATCGCTTTATCCAGCTTCATCTGGCCCAGCAGCCCGCGCTCGGTATGGCATTCGCCGCAGTGGCCCAGCACGTCCGCCAGATAGCGGCCACGGTGCCAGTCGGCGGAATCACCTTCTGAAATCGCCGGCAGCGGATCTTTGCTGTGGAACAGAATATTCCAGCCAATCAGCGCGACGCGCTGGTTGAACGGGAAGGCCATGTCGTTATCAGGAATGGCTACGTCCACCGCCGGGCGCGTCATCAGATACGCGTACATATCATCTGAATCCTGCCGCGAAATACCCTTGTAGGAGGTGTAAGGCATCGCCGGGAACAGATGGCGTCCCCCCGGCGCAACGCCGTCGGTCAGCGCTTTGTAGAAGTCGTCTTTCGTCCAGCGGCCAATGCCGTAGTCTGCCGATGGCGTGATGTTGCTGCCGTAAATCGTGCCGTAAGGGGACTCTAACGGATAGCCTCCCGCCAGCGGCGCGCCGCCGGATGCCGTGTGGCAGGCCGCGCAGTCCGCTGCTTTGGTCAGATACTTACCGCGTTCAATTTGCTCTTTGCTGGCGGTGACCTTCTGCACCGGGCCATCCCAGGTGCGGTATTCCCGCCAGTAGAGCACGGCGACGATAATAATGATTATCGCCAGCACGATTAGCGCGAGACGCTTTTTCATTTCACCGTCTCCTTCAGCAGCCCCGGCGTTTTCAGCACCACGTCGCGCACCGCTTCGTAGTAGCGCACATAGCCCGTACAGCGGCAGATGTGATTTTCCAGCGCCTTGGAGATAGCCCCTTCCAGATCTTCGCGGGCGATCGGCTGGCGCTTAAGCTGTTCAACAAAGATGGTTGCCGCATTCACAAAGCCCGGCGTGCAGTAGCCGCACTGGAAGCTGTAGTGGTCAAGAAACGCCTGCTGGATGGCGGACAGTTCAACGACTTCGCCCTGCTCGTCCACTTTCGCGATACCTTCAACGGTACGCACTTTTTTACCGTTGAAGAAATGCGCGCCTGTGATACAGGTGCGTACTTCTTCGCTGGTGCCGCTTGGGTTATCGACAATCGCCACGCAGGCGTGACAGATGCCCTGCCCGCAGCCCAGACGGGATCCCGTCATGTGAACGTATTCGTGCAGGAAGTCGATCATCATCAGCCCTTCCGGCACGTCCACCGGGCCGTACTGTTTGTTGTTCAGGGTCAGGGTTAGCGGCCTGGTTTTGATGCTCATGGTAATACCTCACGAATATTTTCAGCACGGACGGGCAAATCACGGAAACGGTGGCCGGTGGCGTCGGCGATGGCGTTAACCAGCGCGGCGACAACCGGGATCATAACGACTTCAGCCATGCCTTTTGGCGGATCGGTTTCCGAAAGCGCAGGCATGATGTCGCCGGTCTGCTGCCAGACCGCAACGTCGGCTGCGCGCGGCAGGTGATAACGGTTGAAGTTCCACGTCCCGTCACCCGGCCCGTCTTCATACAGCGGGAGATATTCGTGTAAAGCGTGGCCGATCCCCATGGCCAGGCCGCCCTGCAGCTGCCCGGAAACCAGCTCCGGCACAATCAGGTTGCCGCACTCCATAATCGAGTGGTGGTTAAGCACGTCGACTTTGCCGTCAGCACGGCCCACGGCAATTTCCACCAGCGTGCCGACCGCACTGTAATAAGTTACCGACGCGTTGTTACGCTGCGTTGGCGGGTAGTAAACGTGTTCACGATTGATCGCGGCAAACTCGCCATTCCCCGTGCGCACGGAAAGTGCGTCGACCGGCAGGCGGCGGCTCTGGCTGGCGATGGTGAAATCCGCTTCCGCCCACTGCCAGCGGTTAAAGACGTGAACAACCGCGCCGGTCAGCAGGCCCAGCTCGTAGGCCTTTTTCGCCAGACGCTCAAAGCTGAGGATTTCCATCCCCGCGCAGGTCAGGCCGCCTTCAACCCAACGGGCATCCTCAATACGCACGACCAGCGGAGCCGCCTGGCCGCCGCCGATGCCCGTGGTCCAGATGGCCATTGCCGCAGGCCACAGGCCGTGTTCAAACACCAGACGCGCCGCTTCACGCGTGCTGTGGGAGAAATAGAAAGCAGAGTTGCTCGCGCTTGACGGTGAACAGTAAGACGGTGACCAGGCCGGATTAGCGGCCAGCTTGTCCTGCTCTTCCTGGGACATGATGTACGGATCGCCGCTGGTGACGACCGGCAGCATGGACCAGTCGGTCACGGAGAAATGCGATTGATCGGCAGGTTTACCCAGCCACTGGGCGCAAAGCACGGACTGGGAGGTGGACATCCCGGTGCCCATTTCCGCGCCGCTGTGGTACAGGGTGATGCGTCCGTCCTCGCTGAACTCTACGCGGGCAAAGGAGGTTTCCGCGCCCGTACCGAAGTCTTTCTGCACGCAGCCGAAGCCCACGCCGTAAAGCTTGCCTGGGTTTTTGCTTTCGAATTCCGCTTTACGCTTTGCGCGATCGATCCAGATTTCATGCTTCGCCGCTTTCGCCAGCACTTCGTCCACGCGAATTGCGCCCGCCGGGATTGCCCCCTGGGTATTTTTCATTCCGGACTTCAGCGCGTTGCGCATGCGGAACTCGATAGGATCGAGCTTCAGCTCGGCGGCAATTTCGTCCACCATCATCTCGGTGGCGGCCATGCTTTGCAGCGTGCCGTAGCCGCGTGCCGAACCGGCGTCAATCGCGCGGGAAGCGATGCCAACCGCAGAGAGATCGCTTTTCGGGAAGTAATAAATGGACTGCGCGGCGGTTGCCCCCACCATCGCTACGGATGGCGTAAAGTTGCTGCGCCCGCCGCCGTTGGCGATCATCGAGCCGAAGAAGGACTGCATCATGCCGGTGCTTTTATTCACCCCGATGGTGTAGTCCATATCGAACGCGTGGCGCTTGATGGAGGTCTGGAACTGCTCGTAGCGGTCGTTCGCCAGCCGCACGGGGTGGCCGTCGCCGTACATCGCCGCTACCGCGCCGTAATAAGGGAAGTTGTAGTGATCTTTCGAGCCGTAGCCCACGGTATAGCAGGGGTGCAGGATTAGCTGTTTCACCGGCTGGGTACGCTTTGCCAGCATACGCGGCAGCTCGTCCGCCACTTCCTGCGGTGACTGGGTTGGCACCACCAGATGCAGCGTCTGCGTAGCTTCGTCGAACCAGCCGTTGGCGTTATCCGGCTCCAGCGCTGCGGTATCAATGGACTGCGTGGTGTAGCGACGGGAGAGCACCAGCCAGTCGTCCGGCGGGCTTTTCAGCTCATCGGCAATCGTCGCGGCGAAGTGCATGCCCTCTTCGTCCAGCTTGCCGCCTTCGCGCCCTTCAGGCCAGACCGGCAGGTGCTTTTTCATCGCCACCGGGAAGATCGGCATATCTTTCAGGCTGGAGAACTGGTCGTCATCCTGGGAGGTTGCGCCGCCCACGCGAACAAAGCGGAAGGTGCCCCACGGGTCACGCTCAAGCACGCCTGTTTCTGCGCCGTATTTCACGACGCCTTCTTTGAATTTGATCTTGTCTTTGGCAAAG
Organism: Dryocola clanedunensis; assembly: GCF_038405435.1. Classification (GTDB taxonomy): domain Bacteria; phylum Pseudomonadota; class Gammaproteobacteria; order Enterobacterales; family Enterobacteriaceae; genus Dryocola; species Dryocola clanedunensis_A. The sequence continues at coordinate 333,543 of NZ_JBBYHZ010000004.1, forward strand.
CGGAAGCGGGCAAAATCGTGGTAAATAAGGATTGCTACGGCCTGGCCCAGATAGGCTGGCGTTTTGCCCGACGGCAGCAGCATGTCGTCGCCATAAAAAGCCGGGAAAGCAAGGCCATCGCGCGCCAGATCTTCTGCGGTAACTACGCGGTCCGGCTGCAGATCGTCGCCCAGCAAAGAGAGATCGATACCCGTAAACAGGCGATCGGCTTTGGTGGTGCGGATAATAAAGGCGTGGGCCTGTTTCTGCGGCCAGTGCGGCATGTCGACGGCGCGAATATCACGGGCAAAGACCTTATGCCCCATGACTTTTGAACGGCCATCGATTCTGAAACGAATGCGTTTTTTCTCCGCGTCCCAGTTGGGCGCGAGAAGGATTTTTTCTTCGAATAGCGCGGCGTATGCGCGGCTGTAGAGCGGGGCCAGATAGACAGAAACGCCCGCGACCACCGCGCCGGTAATAAACCGACGCCGCGATGGATTGAACTTGCTCATAAAGCTTCCCTTTAAAACTATTATTGTTTTTTATTCGCTGCCGAAGGGTGATTAAAAATGCATCTCCGTAGTGATTATAAGTATATGCTTTTAAGTGAAACCATGTGAGAATTAACATCTCATTTTCATAAAAAAAACAAAATTGTTCACCACCGAGAGGGGGAAAATCCTCATGAAGCCCGGCATTATTATTGCCGCTGCGGGCCTGGGCACGCGCTTTAGCCTGGCGGGCGGAACCGGACATAAGCTCGGCGCCGCGCTGGCAAACGGCAGCGTGTTTGAACAGACGCTGCGAAACGCCTGCGCCAGCGGTCTTGCGGTGCACGTGGTGACTCGTCCGGACAACCTTCACGTTCAGCAGATCTGCTCCGCTCAGCGCATCCCCTTTACCCTTATCACGAGCGAAGGACTGGGTGAATCCATTGCCGCAGGCGTTGCGGCGACGGCTAGCTGGCACGGCTGGCTGATACATCTTGCCGATATGCCGTTTGTCCCCCCTGCCGTTTTCATACGGATAGCCGATGCGCTAGGGCAACACGCTCTGGTACGGCCCCGCGCAGACAACCAGCCCGGCCACCCGGTTGGCTTCTCTTCCGTCTGGCGTAAAGAACTTTGTCAGTTAACGGGCGACGACGGCGCGCGTGAACTTTTGCGCGGCCAGCCGCTATATTTCATAGAATTAAAAGATTCAGAGTTTCTGCGGGATATCGATCTCCCGTCGCAGCTGCCTTCAGCGAGTAATAATGCCCATGCAACATCTTGATATTAGCGTGCTCAACCAGTCCCTTAGCTGGCTGGAACAGCAGCCGGTCTGGCTGTGTACCGTGCTCAGAACCTACGGTTCCTCCCCGCGCTCGCCCGGCGCGCTGATGGCGGCAACGGCGGACGGCCGTTTCTGCGGATCGCTGTCCGGCGGCTGCGTTGAGGACGATTTTTTACAGCGCATCGGCGCTGGCGAATACCGCGCCGCCAGCCAGATTGTTCGTTACGGTGAAGGCGGCCTGACGCCCGGCATCGCGCTGCCCTGCGGCGGCGTGCTGGATATTCTGGTGGAGTATTTACCCGCCGGGGAGGCCAGCGCCACTTATGTGGCAAAAATGCTGGAAGCGCTAAACGGCCATTTCGCCCTGCAAAAGCGCCTCGAGGTTGGGCAGCCATGCAGGCATCTGGAAGTGACTGATTTTGCGGACGTCACTCAGGTGGAGATTAACGAAAAGGAGATCACCCTTCACGTTGCCGCCGCGCCACGGTTGCTTATCGCTGGCCTGTCGAGCGTGGCGCTCTACTGCGCGGACTTCGCCCAGTCGCTGGGGTTTGAGGTCGTGGTCTGCGAAAACCGCCCGGAGGCGCTGGAAAACTTTATCGGGCAGCTTAAGCCGGGCATTACGCTGCTGAAACAGTTTCCGGCCAACTATCTGGAGCAGCAGAACTGCCATGCCAACACCGCCATTGTGGCCCTCACCCACGATCCACGCATGGACGATCTGACCATGATGGAGGCGGTAAACACGCCCGCGTTTTATATCGGCGTGATGGGGTCGCAGAAGAACAGCGCAAAACGGCTGGAGCGGCTGCAGAATATTGCGGAGTTAAACAGCGAAGAATTAAAGCGGATTCAGGCGCCCATCGGCCTGAAGCTTGGCAGCAAAACGCCAGCGGAGATTGCGCTGGCGGTCATGGCGGATATTGTAAAACGGAAGAACGAAGCGCGGGGTTAAGAATAGTTGTCAGCTGCCGTTGTAGGTGGATAAGCGAAAGCGTCATCCACCAAAACCAGCCAACTATTTCTTAGGCTGAACTCGTGCGGTCAAACCACGCAGGAAGTAGCGCAGGAACTGGTCGCCGCACTCGCGGAAGTTTTTGTGCTCAGGCGCACGCATCATCGCGGTAATTTCCGGCATGGAGATGCGGAATTCCTGCGAGGTCAGAATTTCCAGCACGTCGTCGCTTTTCAGGTCGAAGGCAATACGCAGCTTTTTCAGGATGATGTTATTGGTCATCTTGCGCTCAAGCTTTGGCGCCGGGCGGCTTTCGTCTTTACCGCGGCGGAAATAGATCAGGCCGTTTAAGAAGTTAGCCATCAGAATATCCGGGCAGAGCTTGAAGTTCTCTTCTTCTTCCTTCTTGGTCCAGGTCACGATTTGCTCGGCGGTGACCGTGGTATCCGTCAGGGCGAAAATTTTCACCATGTCGTCATTGTTCAGGTTCAGCATGTAGCGCACGCTGCGTAATACGTCGTTGTTCATCATGGTGGAAAATCTCTCGTTCAGGATCTCGAAAAGCGGGCAGTATATCGGGAAGCATGGGCGTTGTAACAAAAACTACGTCGTTATATATCCCTTAATGGTGGAAGACGCTCTCGCTTTTCCACCCTACCAGGCCCGGGCGTGTTTAGAGCGGGTAAGGTTACTCACCCGCTACAACATTTAAACGGCCCGGAAAGCGATATCGGCTGGGATAACTTCACCCTGCCAGTAGAGCTGCGCCGCTACGCGGCCTGCCAGTTCGCGGTATATCGCGGTGAATTCGCTGTCAGGGCGGCTGACCACGGTTGGCGTACCCGCATCCAGATCTTCACGCAGCGTGATGTGCAGCGGCATCTGGCCCAGCAGCGAAGTGTGATACTGCTCCGCCAGCTTCTGTGCGCCGCCGGTGCCGAAAATAGCCTCGTGGTGTCCGCAGCTGCTGCAAATGTGCATGCTCATGTTCTCGACGATACCCAGCACCGGCACGTCCACCTTCTCAAACATCACGATGCCTTTACGGGCGTCGATAAGCGCAATGTCCTGCGGCGTGGTAACGACCACGGCACCGGTAACAGGAATGTTTTGCGCAAGCGTCAGCTGGATGTCGCCGGTGCCCGGCGGCATATCCAGCACCAGATAATCCAGATCCGGCCACATGGTTTCCTGCAGCATCTGCATCAGCGCCTTGCTGGCCATCGGGCCGCGCCAGACCATGGCGTTTTCGTCTGTCACCAGATAACCGATAGAGTTAGTGGCAAGCCCGTGTGCAGTTATCGGCGTCATGTGCGTGCCGTCCGGCGAGGTTGGACGCTCGTGCTCCGCGCCCAGCATGGTCGGGATCGATGGACCATAAATATCCGCATCCAGAATGCCGACCTTCGCCCCTTCTGCGGCCAGCGCCAGAGCGAGGTTAACCGCCGTGCTGGATTTGCCGACGCCGCCCTTGCCGGAGCTGATGGCAATAATGTTCTTCACACCGCTGATGCCCGGATGATTTTTGACGCGCTTTAAGGTGGCGATGTTGTGGCTGAGCTTCCAGTCCACCGCTTTCGCACCGGTGATGCGCAGCAGATCCGAACTGCACTGCTCCTGTAGCGCTTCGAAGCCGCTGCGCCAGACGAACGGCATCAGCAGCTCAACGTGCAGCGTGTCGTCAAGCATCGCGACGTGGTGTAGCGCTTTGAGCGCGGTGAGGTTGTGCTTCAGGGTTGGGTGTTGAAAATTGGCCAGCGTTCCGGCAACCATGGCGCGCAGCTGCTCCGGGGACTTACCTGGCTGGGATTGAGAGCTCATCCCGACTCCTTATGTTTTTTATCGACAATTGCAGTTTGTTAAGCATACCAGATGCCGCCTGGGGCGATAAAATTTCCTTGTGCACCTTGTGTGGTTTACCCCGGGGCGGGCTTTCGGTTAACATCAAAGCCCTTTTCTCTCTAGAAGATGCAATTCCTACTATGGCTCATGTCGCGAAAAAATTATTGGTAACGTGCGCACTCCCGTACGCTAACGGCTCAATCCACCTCGGTCACATGCTCGAGCACATTCAGGCTGACGTCTGGGTCCGTTACCAACGAATGCGCGGCAACACGGTCAACTTCATCTGTGCGGACGACGCCCACGGTACCCCTATCATGCTGAAAGCCCAGCAGTTAGGCATTACCCCGGAGCAGATGATTGGCGAAATGAGCCAGGAACATCAGACGGACTTCGCCGGCTTTAACATCAGCTATGACAACTATCACTCCACACACAGCGATGAAAACCGCGAGCTGGCGTCGCTGATGTATGGCCGCCTGAAAGAGAACGGTTTTATTAAAAACCGCATCATTTCGCAGCTTTACGATCCGGAAAAAGGCATGTTCCTGCCGGACCGCTTCGTGAAAGGCACCTGCCCGAAGTGTAAATCACCGGATCAGTACGGCGATAACTGCGAAGTTTGTGGCGCGACCTACAGCCCAACCGAGCTTATCGAGCCTAAATCAGTGGTCTCCGGCGCTACGCCAGAAATGCGCGATTCCGAGCACTTCTTCTTCGACCTGCCGTCGTTCAGCGAAATGCTGCAGGCCTGGACCCGCTCCGGCGCGTTGCAGGAGCAGGTCGCCAACAAGATGCAGGAGTGGTTCGAGTCTGGCCTGCAGCAGTGGGATATCTCCCGCGATGCGCCTTACTTCGGCTTTGAAATCCCGGACGCGCCGGGCAAATACTTCTACGTCTGGCTGGACGCGCCAATCGGCTACATGGGCTCCTTCAAGAACCTGTGCGACAAGCGCGACGACCTGGACTTTGACGAGTACTGGAAAAAAGACTCCACCACCGAGCTGTATCACTTCATCGGTAAAGATATCGTTTACTTCCACAGCCTGTTCTGGCCGGCGATGCTGGAAGGCAGCGGTTTCCGCAAGCCGACCAACCTGTTCGTGCACGGCTACGTGACGGTAAACGGCGCGAAGATGTCCAAGTCCCGCGGCACCTTTATTAAGGCCAGCACCTGGCTGAACCATTTTGACGCCGACAGCCTGCGCTACTACTACACCGCGAAGCTCTCTTCCCGCATCGACGATATCGACCTGAATCTGGAAGATTTCGTGCAGCGCGTGAACAGCGATATCGTCAACAAAGTCGTTAACCTGGCGTCCCGCAATGCGGGCTTTATCGCCAAACGTTTCGACGGCGAGCTGTCCGCTGAGATTGCCGACCCGGCGCTGTACAAAACTTTCACCGATGCGGCGCAAAGCATTGGCGAAGCGTGGGAAAGCCGCGAGTTTGGCCGTGCGGTGCGTGAAATCATGGCGCTTGCCGATGTGGCAAACCGCTACGTCGACGAACAGGCGCCGTGGGTTGTCGCTAAGCAGGAAGGTCGTGACGCCGATCTGCAAAGCATCTGCACCATGGGCATCAACATGTTCCGCGTGCTGATGACCTGGCTGAAACCAGTCCTGCCAACGCTTGCGGAACGTGCTGAAGCGTTCCTGAACTGCGAGCTGAGCTGGGACAGCATCAATACCCCGCTGCTCAGCCACAGGGTGAACAACTTTAAGGCGCTCTACAACCGCATCGAGATGAAGCAGGTTGAGGCGCTGGTTGAAGCATCGAAGGAAGAAGTGAAGGCGGCAGCGGCCCCGGCCACCGGCCCGCTGGCGGACGATCCGATTGCTGAAACCATCACTTTCGATGACTTCGCAAAAGTTGATCTGCGTATTGCGCTGATCGAGAAAGCCGAATTCGTGGAGGGCTCCGACAAGCTGCTGCGCCTGACGCTGGAAATCGGCGGCGAGAAGCGTAACGTCTTCTCCGGCATCCGCTCTGCCTACCCTGACCCGTCCAGGCTGGAAGGCCGTCTGACCATGATGGTGGTCAACCTGGCGCCGCGTAAAATGCGCTTCGGCATCTCCGAAGGCATGGTGATGGCCGCAGGCCCTGGCGGGAAGGATATCTTCCTGCTGAGCCCGGACAGCGGCGCTCAGCCTGGAATGGCCGTTAAGTAAAAACAAAATACCCCGGCAAGCCGGGGTATTTTTTTAGCAATGAGCATAGCGGTTGTAGGGGGACAGGCGTCAGCGCCATCCGCCGGGTTTATGCATCCGTCCGGTTCCCCACGCTCTTATCCTTCAGAAACACCACCATCAGCCCCAGCCACAGCACGCCGCCCAGCAGATTAAACAGGCTGAACAGCCCGCTGCCGCCGTGGAGATAGGCGTGCTTGCTGACTTCAATCCCAACCGTAAAGATCAGCATTTGCAGCATGCCCATCGCCGCCGACACCGTGCCTTTGCTCATCGGGCTGGCAAACAGCGTCAGGCGCACCAGGCCCGCGTTGGCAAGGCCAATCCCGTAAGCGTACAGGCTAAGCCCTGCGGTCATCCACAGATAAGCATGGCTGGAGACGACGGTAGCTGCCGCCGCCACAATCAGGCCAGGCACAATCCACCAGCCGCCCATGATAATCAGCGAGCGCACGCTGCGCCGGGACGTTAAGCGCGCCAGCACCAGGTTCCCCAGAATCAGCGCGCCGAAGATTGGCACCTGCAGCAGGCCGTATTCGTAGGTGCTGAGCTTTTCACCGCTGATGATAATTACCGGCGACTGGGCAATCCACGCCAGCAGCGGCAGGCTGACAAAGCCGATAGCCAGCGATCCGGCGACAAAGCGGACGTTTTTCAGGACCAGCTTGTAGTCATGCCCAAGGTCTTTGAGGGAGAGCTTCTCGCCCAGGCGCGTGGCGGTTTCCGGCATCGCACGGTGCAGGCCAAAGAACGAAAAGGCTGCCAGCACGGCGAACAAAATAAACATGGTTTCCCAGGGCGCGTAATGCACCCACGCCGCGCCAACCAGCGGCCCAAGCAGCGGGGCTATCAGCGCCACGTTCGCCATCAGCGCGGTTATCTTGATGCAGACCGCCTCCTCGAACGACTCTTGAATAGCCGCGTAGCCCACCGCGCCGATAAAGCACAGGCTTATCCCCTGCAGGAAGCGCAGGAAGGTGAACTGCTCGATGCTTTGCGCGAGCAGGGTGGCAAGGCAGGTGACGATAAACCAGACCACGCCGGTCAGCATCACCGGACGGCGGCCAATGCGGTCCGACAGCGGCCCTAACAGCCACTGTAAAAACATGCCGCCTGCGAGATAGGCCGTCATCGACGTAGGAACCCATTCGATACCCGCGTTGTACTGTTTAACGACCTCCAGCATGCCGGGCTGGATCATGTCGTTGCCGATGTAGGTAGAAAATTCATAGAGCACCAGGCACAGCGGGAAAAGCAGCGCCTGGCGACCCAGTCGTTTGTTATTTTGCATTAGTAACTCGAGAGGATAATGACCTGAAGAAACGAAAATCACGCGCAGTTTAATCAATTGCCCGCGCGGCTGATAGTAAATTGTGGCTGAAAAAGCGGGATATAGCACAACGGGTATTTCGTTTAAGGTTTTCTTAAGATCGCCTGCGTATGCTGCTCTTTTCCATTAAATAGTTCAGCTATGACGATCCAGGACAAACTCCCGCTATCCGCTAAAGTTGGGGCAATTAAGACAAACCCGCTTTACCGCCTGCCGCCGCGCTTTTACCTTTACCAGTTCTGCTGGCTGCTTCTGCTTGCCGTGGTGTTTACCTGGCTGTCGCGCAATGAAGGGCTGGATCGCCTGATGACCGGCTACTGGTACGACGCTGCCAGCCATCGCTTCCCGTGGCAGAAAAATCAGCTGCTGGATCTGATTAACCACCGGCTGCTGAAAGATATTGTCATTGCCGGGGCCGTAATCGGCCTGTTTTACGGCCTGATTCGCCGCCAGCCGCGCTTAGTCACCGTTGCGGTACTGTTCGGGCTTGGCGCACTGACGGTGGGCGTGCTGAAAGCCACCAGCCACCACTCCTGCCCGTGGGATCTGCTGGAGTACGGCGGCAAGGCTATCTCTTATCCGCTGTTCGGCCACGTGCCGGACGGCAGCGGGCCAGGACGCTGTTTCCCCGGCGGCCATGCCTCCAGCGGCTTCGCGGTGATGGCGCTGTTTTTCCTGTTTTACCGCGAGCGTCCGACGCTTGCCTGGTGCTGCTTCGCAGGCGGTGCCGCCCTCGGGCTGATAATGGGCTATGGCCAGGTCATGCGCGGGGCACACTTTTTCAGCCACAACCTGTGGGCAGGTTGGTGGGTATGGCTAACGCAGATTGTGGTGTACGGCATCGTCTCCACTCTGCTGGTTAAGGAACCACAATCGCTATGATGGAACAACTCAATCAGACGCTCTTTTTACTGATTAACGCCACCCCAGATTCGCCGGAGTGGACGATTAAGCTGGCGATTTTCATCGCCAAAGATCTGATTAATATCGTCCCGCTGCTGATTGCTATTCTCTGGCTGTGGGGCCAGCGCAAACAGATCGCCGCCCAGCGCGAGGTGGTCATCAAAACCTCGATGGCTATCATTATCAGCGTGTCGCTCTCCTGGATAATCGGCCATATTTTCCCGCACGACCGTCCCTTCGTAGAGGGGATTGGCTATAACTTCCTGCACCATGCGGCGGACGACTCCTACCCAAGCGACCACGGCACGGTGATCTTCACCTTCGCCCTCGCCTTCCTGCTCTGGCACCGGCTGTGGTCGGGCGTGGTGCTCTTTGCCATTGCCTGCGCCATCGCCTGGTCGCGGGTTTATCTGGGCGTCCACTGGCCGATGGACATGCTCGGCGGGCTGCTGGTCGGGCTGTGCTCGTGCCTGTGGTCGCAAATGATCTGGAACCAGTGGGGCGCGAACATCTACCGCCGCCTGCATCAGCTGCACCGCTTCTGCTTCGCGCTGTTTATCCGCAAGGGCTGGATACGTGACTAAGCGGCAATCGGCAGGTAATATCTGCTCTGACACGAACGGCGGGTAGCGCAGGCTTATCCGCCCTAGCTTTTAAAAACCCGGCAGCGCCGGGTTTTTACTGTTCAGAGGCATTATGGAAACCCGGCGCGACGAACGCATCACCCGCCTGATTCAGGCGCTTAAACGCAGCGATAAAATCCACCTGAAAGACGCGGCCCTGCTGCTTGGCGTTTCGGAGATGACTATTCGCCGCGATCTGAACGGCGAGGCTGGCCCCGTCGTTCTGCTGGGCGGCTACGTCGTACTCGAACCGCGCAGCTCGTCCGTCAGCCACTATCTTTTAAGCGATCAGAAGACGCGCCAGGTTGAAGAGAAGCGTCAGGCCGCGCGGCTGGCCGCCGCCATGATCCGCCCGCATCAGACCGTGTTTTTCGACTGCGGCACCACCACGCCCTACATCATCGAAGCGCTGGATAACGATCTGCCGTTTACCGGCGTCTGCTATTCCCTGAACACCTTTCTGGCGCTCCAGGACAAGCCCAACTGCCGGGTCATTTTAAGCGGCGGCGAGTTCCACGCCAGCAACGCGATTTTCAAACCGATCAATTTTCAGGAGTGCCTGAGCAACCTCTGCCCGGACGTCGCCTTTTTCTCGGCGGCGGGGCTGCATACGCGCCACGGGGCAACCTGTTTTAATCTGGATGAGCTGCCCGTGAAACACTGGGCGCTGTCGATGGCACAGCAGCGTGTGCTGGTGGTGGATGGAAGCAAGTTCGGCAAGGTGCGCCCGGCCTGCATGGGGCCGCTCTCCTCGTTCAATACGATTATCAGCAATGAAAAACCCGCCGCGGAGTTTGTGGAGTACGCCGCGGCGGAAGCTGTCAGGCTGGTGTGGTGATCAGGAGAACCAGCTGCCGAACCAGGCGTGGAATTTCATCAGCACAAAGTCCCACATGCGGCTGAAGAAGCCGCCCTCTTCAACGGCCTCCATCACCATCAGCGGACGCTGCTCTATGACCTTATTATTGAGCTGGAAGTTAATCTTGCCGACCACCTGCCCTTTCTTCAGCGGCGCGGTCAGCTGGGGCTGATCGAGGGTAAAGCTCGCCTTCAGGTTCTTCAGCTGCCCACGCGGGATGGTCACTGAGCCCGCCTCACCCGCGCCCAGCTTCACTTCGCTGCTGTCACCAAACCAGACTCGTTGCGTCACGAAGGTGGCATCCGGCTTGATCGGGGTGACAGTTTCAAAGAAGCGGAAGCCCCAGGTCAGCAGCTTTTCACTCTCGTTAAAACGAATGCGGTCGGTTTTCGTTCCCAGCACAACGGAAATCAGGCGCATATCGCCCTGGGTAGCGGAGGAGACCAGGTTGTAGCCCGCCCCGGCGGTGGTGCCGGTTTTCATGCCATCCACGTTCAGGTTAGAGCTCCACAGCAGGCGGTTGCGGTTCGGCTGCTTGATTTTATTGAAGGTGAACTCTTTCTCTTTGTGGATGGCGTACTCTTCAGGCACGTCGTGGATCAGCGCCCGGCCCAGTAGCGCCATGTCACGGGCGGTACTGAACTGCCCCGGCGCGTCAAGACCGTGTACCGTTTTGAAGGTAGTGCTGGTGAGGTTGAGCTTCTGGGCGTAGTTGTTCATCAGGCTAACGAAGGAGTCCTGGCTGCCCGCCACGTAGTCGGCAATGGCAATACTGGCGTCGTTACCCGACTGGATAATCACGCCTTTGTTCAGGTCTTCAACCGAAACCAGATCGCCCGGCTTCAGGAACATCAGCGATGAGCCGCGCAGCACCGGGTTGCCGGTCGCCCAGGCGTCTTTGCCGATGGTGACCATATCGGTCAGGTGGATTTTGCCCGCCTTCAGCGCCTGGCCCACGACATAGCTGGTCATCAGCTTGGTCAGGCTGGCCGGATCGAGCTTCTCGTCGGCGTTACCTTCCGCCAGCACCTTGCCGCTGGCGTAGTCCATCAGTATCCAGGCTCGCGCCTCAACCTGCGGCGCGTTCGCCGTTTGTTCTTCTGCTACCGCCGGGGCTGCCAGCAATAAAAGGGTCGTCCCTGCAAGCATTGCTCGTAATGACGCTGGGATTTGCAAAATCTTCATAAAACCACCCGAGTATCCATTCTAAAAAAAATCACGACGCGCGCCGCACTCATTGTTTCAAGTTGTAAGTAAGCTAGCGTGCGAACCCGCTTAAAGAAACATGGCGTTGGTAAAGTTTGTTAAGTTTATTCGATATTTTGCGCACTTGCCGCAGTCGCGCCTGTTTTTTTCTGGTCCGTTGAGGTGCTATGGTGTTTTCTTAAACGAAGATCGCAATTAATCGCAAACAGCCACGCTAAACAGGAGCGTTTATGATAACCGTCTGGGGCAGAGACAATTCGACCAACGTGAAGAAAGTACTGTGGTGTCTGGAAGAGCTGGGGGAAGAGTATCAGTCCATTCCGGCGGGTGGGAAGTTTGGTAAAATGCATGACGCAGAGTATCTGGCGATGAACCCCAACGCGCTGGTGCCCTGCATTCATGACGACGCCACGAACCTGACGCTGTGGGAGTCCAACACCATTGTTCGCTATCTGGCTGCGCAGTACGGCAAAAACACCCTGTGGGTGGACGATCCGGCCGCCCGCGCTCACGGTGAAAAATGGATGGACTGGGCGGCAGGCACGCTGGTCAGCCCTTTTCGCGGGGTCTTTATGGGCCTCGTGCGTACCGAACCAGCGCTGCGTGACCACAAGCTGATTGAAGAAAGTATCGCCCAGTGCGACGCGCTCTTTGGCATTCTGGATGCCGAGCTGGCGAAACAGCCGTGGCTGAGCGGCTCAGCGTTTGGCCCTGCGGATATCGCCCTCGGCCCGTCAGCTTATGGGCTGCTCAACCTGGATATCCAGCTGGGGCCGCACGTCAACCTGCTGCGCTGGTATCAACAGCTGACCCAGCGCCCGGCGTTCCAGAAAACGGTCATGATCCCACTGAGCTAACTTTTCGGGCTTAGCTTCAGCAGCTGCCCGTCAGAGGCGTCGGTCAGGACATAAAGATAGCCGTCCGGGCCGACGCGTACATCCCTGATCCGCTCTTTGTGGTCGTCCAGCAGGCGCTGCTGGTCCGTTACCTTATCGCCGCTGATCGTCAGCTCAATCAGATTTTCGTCCTTCAGCGCGCCGATAAACAGCCTGCCCTTCCACTGCGGGAATTTGTCCGCGTTATAGAACGCCATACCGCTTACCGCCGGGGAGACTTTCCAGTAATAGCTCGGCTGTTCGGTCCCCGCTACAATTTCTCCTTTCGCCTCCGGGATCTTCATGCCGCTGTAGTTAATGCCCCAGGTGGCGATCGGCCAGCCGTAGTTTTTACCCGCCTGCGGGATGTTAATTTCGTCGCCGCCGCGCGGCCCGTGCTCGTTCAGCCACAGCTCGCCGTTGGCGGGGTTGATGGCCATCCCCTGCGGATTGCGGTGTCCGTATGACCAAATCTCTGCCCGCGCGCCCTGCTTATCCGCAAACGGGTTATCCTTCGGCACCGTGCCATCTTCGTTCAGCCGCACCAGCTTGCCCTGAAGCTTGTCGAGATCCTGCGCCGTTGAGCGCTGGTTATTTTCCCCGAGCGCGATAAACAGGTGCCCTTTGCCGTCAAACACCATGCGCCCGCCGAAATGGTTGCCGGTGGAAAGCTTAGGCTGCTGGCGGAATACGACTTTGAAATCTTCAAGACGTTGCAGATTAGGGCTTAGCGTGCCGTAGCCCACGGCTGTGCCCGCTTTATCGTCAGCGCCAGCCTCGGCATAGCTCAGCCATACCCGGCGGCTATTGGCAAAATCGGGGGCCAGCACAACGTCAAACAGCCCGCCCTGTCCGTGCGCCCAGACTTTCGGCACGCCCGCGATAGGGTCGCCCAACCCCTCTTCCGGCTGCCAGCGGCGCAGCTGGCCGTCACGCAGGGTAATCAGCATGCCTTTATCGTCCGGCAAAAATGCCAGCGACCAGGGGTGATCGAGTTTGCTTTGCAGCACGTCAACGTTGACCCCGGCGGCACAGGCAAGGACCGGGGCAAACAGAAACGCGGTGGCGATGAGGGTGCGGGACGGCATGGCATTCTCCTTTTCCGGTAACAGGATAAGGGTAGCCGCCCGACTTCATGAAAGAGGTATTTTTACATAACCTTTAACGGCTGTTGGGGGAGTCCTTCCCCCGTTGCCAGCCTGGCCCGTCACGACTCAACGGCCAGCTCCACGCTTAGCAAAGCGCTGAGGCTGGACGCCAGACGGTCGTGGCAGCTTTCGAGCTTATCCGCATCGATGGCGATATAGTGCGGACAGTCGTGCCGCCCCGTCATCAGCGCAATGGCTGCGGCAGAAAGCGCAGCGTTTGCCTGTCCTAAAGCCGCCATCTCATCCGCAGCAAGCTCATGCTTAAGGCGCGGAGCGCTTTCGCGATAGACATTACATAACTCAAACAAGCTGTCGCGCAGACGCTCGCTTTCACTCACCGACATGTAGCCTTTTGCCCGCCGCAAAGAGAGATAAGCGGCGACATCTGTTTTCGCGACGATCATTTTTTGCAGCAGATCGCGCCCGAGCATACTCATGGCCATACCTTTTCCCTCCTCTTCGTGTGCCTGTAATACTTAGTTATAGTATGGTTATTTTTTAGGCGATCGGCGGCGTTTTTGCGGCAGACTTTGATCCACCGCAAGCTGATTTACAGAGGGGAAAACGGTTCGTATCGATCAGGCCGCAGAAGCTTTGGCGCAGGTTGCAACGGCGTTTTGCTCACGCCACATCTGGCGTAGCACGCTGTGGCCAAGGTTGTTCTGCCAGGTAAAGCTGTTCTGCAGGACGACGACGGCAAAATGGTGCTTCCGGTCGATGCCGATATAGCTCGAGTAGCCGCCGATATAGCCAACCTGGTAGGTGATGGTCTGCTCATCAAAGGTGTCGCTGACCCAGGCGATATTCGCCGCCTCTTTCCTGCGCGGATAGTAAACCCGCAGGCTGTCGGCCATCGCCTTATCAAGCACGGCGTTGCCGCTGCCGTTGAGATGCGCGGCGGCAAAGGTCAGCAGCTCGGCGGTACTGGTATACAGTCCGCCAGCCCCCAGCATGTTGCCGGTAAACTGCCAGTCGGGCACAACCTGGCCGGTGGGAATGAACTTAGGCTGGCTGCCCGCGTGGCCGATTGCCCGCAGCGGATAGGCTTTTAAGGTTTGCGGCGTGAAGCTGGTGTTTTGCAGGCCCAGAGGCTTAAACAGCAGATTGTCGGCGAGCTTGTCCGCACGCTGGCCGGTCTGGTACTTCAGCACGTAGTCCAGCACCGCGTAGCCGAGGTTGGAGTAGCGTGGCTCGCTGCCGGATGGCTTAGAGAACGTCGCCAGATCGTCAATCACGCGATCGCTGTCCAGGTGCGGATAGAAGTTTTCGCCGCTGCCAAGATAGCGAACGAAAGCGGCCAGCATCGGCAGATCCATGGTCTGGCGCGGCAGGCCGGAGGTGTGGGTCACGAGCTGCAGCAGGGTTATCCGCTTTGCATCGTCACTGAGCGGCGTCCCCGGCGGCAACAGCCTTTCCAGCGTGTCCGACCAGCGAAGACGCCCCTGGGCTACCAGCACCGCCGTGGTTTCTGCGGTCATGCCTTTACTAAGCGAGCCGACGGCGAACAGCGTATCCTGATTCACCGGATACTGATGCTCAGCGTCTGTTACCCCGAAATGCCAGTAGTGGCGCTGGTTGTGGGCATCAATAACCCCCACGGACATGCCCGGAGAGCGGAGATCGACCATTTTGGGCAGCCACTCGTTGATGTCGCGAGGTGCCGGATCGCCGCAGGCGCGCTGAGCCAGCTGGGGGACTTCCACCTCCGGAGCAACGTTCGAGAGCGTACCGCAGCCCGTCAGCAGGCCGCTGAATGTCACAATCAGCAGCGCCCCAGGCTTTACAGCCACAAATTTTTTCACGCGCGGTGGCTCATCGTCGGGCTCTTAGATTTAATTGGCTGCAACACAGGGTTTGGCACTCAGATCGATAAGCAGCGTCCGCTCATTGCCGGTTTTTTTCACGGCAAGATTGCTGCTGTGGTAGCGGTACAGCGCCTGGCCGCCGCTCATGTTCTGATAGGAGTAACGGCGCCCGTTATACCAGGCGTAATCGCCATCCAGCGCCAGCTTTTCGCCGCCGCAGACAAATTTCTGCGCGGTGTCCGGCGGCGTATTCAGCGGCGTGGGGATGACGTTACAGGCAGACAGCAACAGCGAGCCGGCGAAAAGGCCGGTTAAAGCTAAAATCTTGCGCATTTCAGCGTCCTTTTAAAAATTCGTTAACGGCGGTGGGCCTGACGGCTGTGATAATAAAGCGTACCGCCGCGCCGAGCAAAATAAGAGATGTCGCAAAGCCACAGAAAAGGATGAAAGAGCGGGCCCCTGCGTGGCTAACTGGCCTTTACGTGCCGCTTTATGAGCGGAAAAAATCACGCTAATGCCCAGCCAGCAGCACCATTCCTAAGATAAATAAATGCTTCTTTTTTTTGTTTTTGACATTAAGAGCTAAAACCTAATACAAAGGTCAGCCTAAATTCACCAGCCGGGAAATATTAATCCCTCTCACCTATCGCAACACAGCATGAATGCTTAATTCAATATTCAGCAAGTTTATATTTAAACAATTTAAACTCACCGCTGAAGGGATTTAATTTCAAAGGGTTACTCCGGCGCTTGCCGGTAATAACCCGCCACTGGCTGAGGCTTTACGATCAAATCATTGTTTTTTCAACTGAAGATCGTTACATTTTAATCCCTTGAGTGCTTCACCTGTAAATTCGCCAGATTGATAAACGTCCAGCCCACTTTTCAAGTTATTATTTATTAAATAGCGAGTAGATATTGTAAACATCACAAGCGTGTAAAAATATAACTATGCATAATAATATTGATTTATCTCTGTTGAAAGTAATCAGTACCCTCGTTAGCTGCGGCAGCGTGACTAAAACCGCCGAAATATTAAATGTTTCACCAGGCGCAATCAGCTATTCATTAAATAAAGCTCGTTTCCAGACTGGTGCCCATCTGTTTATTCGTACGCGCACCGGGATGAAGCCTGACTCGACGGCGCTGGAATTAAGCCTGCGCTATCAAAAATTCAATTCCAGCCTCACGGAAAAGAGAGAGGCGGAACCAGGCTACCAGCGCGATGCGTTAACGTTCAATACCTGGTCCCTGCTTGAGCTGATGCTGGCCTCCACCGATTCGCTGGCCGATGACGAGCCCTCGCCCTGGCGCCATGTTTTTCGTCCGTATGTCGAAAGCGTAGCGGAAAGAGTGAGGATCCTGCGCGAGGGGGAAATAGATATTGATATTGGTTCGAAGCTGCCAGCCGATGCAATGATAGGAAAAACAAAGTTATTCACTTCCAAAGTCGCGATTGTCGCGGGCGCGAATAACCGTCATGCCGGTACGGCCTTTACCCTTGATGACTGGTACAACAACCAGCATGCCGTCTGGTCGGTGATGGTGGATTATTATACAACCGGCATTACCCAGACCAGCGCGGCGCTCAAACACTTTAACGCGCGGAAAATCTCGGTCGTTTCAGGAAGCATTATCAATATGCTAACTTTTTGCGCCGCAACGGACTGTATTATGATTGTACCGGCTTATTGCGTGCCCATCCTTGAGAAAAATTTCCAGCTGCGAAGCTTCACAATGCCAAAAGAAATCGAAGCCTGGTACGACTGTTTTGTACATTTTAATACGCAGCTGATAAATGAGCCTGCGGCTATTGAATACCTGAATAAACTGATCGGCAAAGTTAATGCTTTATATGGTTAAGCCGTACATCTTATGCATTTTAAGAGAGAGAAAATGGAAGAGCTGAATATTAAGCAGTTAGCGATTATTAATGCGGTCATAGAATGCCAAAGCGCAGCGCTTGCCGCTCAGAAGCTCAATATTTCTCCCTCTGCCATCAGCTATACGCTCAATCAGGCACGGAAATTTACTGGCCAACAGCTATTCACCCGAACGGCAAAAGGATTGAAGGCTAATCCGGAAGTTTACGCCTTACAGAAAAAATACCAGCAGATCTCTTCCCTGAACTCTTCGCGCAGCGATTTTATTATTACCACCTATTCCCCTATCGAAATGATTCTCTCTCAGCATCTTTATAAGATGATGGGGCAAACGGAGACCACTTCCCTGCGCTTTATTACCATGGACAGCAATGAAGACAACCGGCTGATAAAGCTCAAGCACCGGGAGGTGGATATCGATATCGGCGGCAGGTTACCCGATGATAAATCTATTGTCTGCGCCCGCTACCTGCACAGTGACGTCCGCGTTCTGGTCAATAAAGCTCACCCGACCATCGGCAACAGCTTCTCGCTGGACGACTGGCAGCAGAATCAGCATTTGCGCTGGCGCCGGGATGTGGGCAGCATTGCCGATATGGTGGACGGGCTAAAGTCCTCTGCATCGCTAATGGCGAGCCGCGTCACGGCCTATGAGAGCGCAAACCTTCTGACGCTGGCGGCCATTTGCTCCCGCAGCCCTCATATCATGCTGATGCCGGAGATATTCATTCCGTCGCTGCAGAAGATATTCCCGGTAAAACACTTCAGGCTGCCGGATAGCCACTCGTTAACCTTTGATTGCCATCTTCATTATCACCGTTCTATGGCAGCCAGTATTAGCCAGCTGGCGATTTTCGATGCTTTTCATCAGGGTAGAGCTAATATTTAGCTCTACCCACATCAATTATAACCGCAATGCTAATTCTTTAAATTTAACTTTCAAAATATCAGCGGGCGCTCAGGGTTTACCTGTTCCCCTATACACTATAAGGTTAAACCTAATTAGCGATAGCCAACGTGATTACGCTAAATTGCGCCCAATAATGAATAACGCAAAGAATACTTACTTTTTGTAATACAAGGTTTACTCTATGAAATTTGACGTCATCAGTGATAATTACTTCTACTGCGAAGGAATAAAATCATCCCAGAACCAGGTCCATTATGTTCTTGATCGTGACGATGTTAATCTTTTCTTCTCAAGTTTTACCCACACAAATTACCTGATTATTGCCCTGAGAAACATGCACTTACGCGGCATAGTTATTGAATACTGCCGGGCAAACCAGGCAAAATATGTCGTACTGCTGGAAGACATGATTAAAAACGACTGGTTTGAAATCGATAACGTCATCTATTTTTCAATGGACAGCTCTCAGCAGCATATTCGTAAAATAATCACCTCCCCGATTATGAGCAAGGGTGATAAACTCACGCAGCGCGAACTGGATATTCTGCCCCACGTTCATTTAAATAATACGACAATGGCTTCGATGCTTAACCTGTCGCAAAAAACCGCCAGCGGCTACAAAATTATTCTCAAACGTAAGCTTAAAATGAAAGCTTTTAACTCATTAGCCCTGACGCGAATGAAGAATGCCATCATGTGTACCGACACCGAAGGCCAGCGCTATTTAGTTTCTTAATCCATCGCGGTTAAACAGCAAACGCTTAGCATTATTATCACCAGAAAATTCGATCCTGTTCGCTGAAACAGGGAGCCAATCTCCTGAAATGAGGCCAATGCTAAGCGTTTCATTGGTGACCCCGCCCCTCCCCGATACGGACCGAGGGGCGACGCCTTCATCCCTTGATTTTCGGATCCAGCGCGTCCCGCAGCCCATCCCCCAGCAGATTAAACGCCAGCACCGTCAGGAAAATTGCCAGGCTCGGGAAAATAGCCACGTGCGGGGACATCACCATATCCGCCCGCGCTTCGTTAAGCATTGCTCCCCACTCAGGCGTAGGGGGCTGCGCGCCCAGACCGAGAAACGACAGGCTCGCCGCTGAGATTATCGACGTGCCGATGCGCATCGTAAAATAGACTACGATGGATGACACCGTGCCCGGCAAAATGTGGCGGAAGATAATGGTCCAGTCAGACGCGCCGATGCTGCGTGCCGACTCGATAAACGTCTGGTGTTTCAGCACCAGCGTATTTCCGCGCACCAGACGGGCGAAAGCCGGAATGCTAAATATCGCCACGGCGATAATCACGTTCGCCATGCCGCTGCCCATGATTGCCACCACGGCAATCGCCAGCAGAATACCGGGGAAGGCAAAGAGCACGTCGCAGATGCGCATAATGACCCTGTCCCACCAGCCTTCGTAGTACCCCGCCAGCAGGCCAAAGAAAGTGCCGATAACCGCGCCGATTAAAACAGAGAACACTCCCGCCGCCAGCGATATCTGCGCCCCCACCAGCACGCGGCTGAAAATATCCCGCCCCAGCGAATCCACGCCGAACCAGTGCAGCATCGACGGGCCGTCGTTAAGCCTGTCGTAATCGAAGTAGTTTTCCGCATCGAACGGGGCGACCCAGGGGGCAATCAGGGCAACAGCGATCAGCAGCATAACGAAAATGCCTGCGATCACCGCCACCGGCTGCCTGCGCAGCCGCCGCAGAAACTCATGCCACGGCGTGCGTACCCTGTCGGGCCGCACAAGCGGCAGCGCATTAAGCACGGCCTGACGTCGCCAGTTAAATAGTCGCATCCTTACTTGTACCTGATTGCAGGGTTAATGGCCGCGTAGAGCAGATCCACTACCAGATTGATAACAATGAACTCCAGCGAAAAGAGCAGCACTTCCGCCTGGATTACCGGGTAATCACGCATTTCCACAGAGTCCACCAGCAGGCGCCCCAGCCCCGGCCAGTTGAACACTTTTTCGACTACGATAGAGCCGCCGAGCAGAAAACCAAACTGGAGGCCCATCATGGTGACCACCGGGATCATCGCGTTGCGCAGGCCATGTTTGATCACCACCAGCGTTTCGCTCACCCCTTTGGCGCGGGCGGTACGCATGTAATCTTCCTGCAGCACGTCAACAAAGGACGCGCGCGTGAAGCGGGCCATTACCGCAGCCACCGCGGCGCCCAGGGTAACGGAGGGTAAAATATAGTGCTGCCAGGTGTCGGCCCCAACCGTGGGCAGCCAGCCCAGCTCGACGGAAAAGACCTGCATCAGCAGCATCCCCAGCGCAAACGCCGGGAAAGAGATCCCCGACACGGCGATGGTCATGCTCAGCCTGTCCGGCCAGCGGTTGCGCCAGACGGCGGAGACAATGCCGGTAAACAGCCCAAAAATGACCGCCCACACCATGCTGGTCAGCGTCAGCCAAAGCGTCGGCATAAAGCGGCTGGCAATCTCCTCGGAAACCGGGCGGTGCGATACCATCGAGGTGCCGAAATCGCCCTTCAGCACGCTGCAGATAAAGTGCAGAAACTGCTGCCAGAGCGGAAGATCCAGGCCCAGCTGTTTACGCACCAGCTCAATGACCTGAGCATCCGCCTCCGGCCCGGCAATAATCCGTGCAGGGTCGCCCGGCAGCATGTGGACAAACAGAAACACCAGCACCGCCACGATTAGCAGCGTAGGAATGAGACCCAGCAGGCGCTTAAGGAAATAGTTAAACAAGGAAGCTCCGTTCACGTAGGGCAGGTAGCGCAACCGCTACCTGCCGTATTCCCGGTGGATGACGCATGTGCTTATCCACCCTACAACACCAGCTTCGATGCTATTTCAAATCCGCATCGTCAAAGCTGAACCCGGTATCCGGCATCACGTAGAAACCGGTCAGGTTCTTGCTGTGGGCAGAAACCAGTTTTTCCACCACCAGCGGCACCCACGGGGACTCTTTCCAGATGGTATCCTGGGCGTCCTTGTAGAGCTTCGCCTTCTCGTCGCGGTTGGTGGTTTTCAGCGCGTCCGTCAGATCTTTATCTACCTGCGGATTGCTGTAGAACGCGGTGTTGAACAGCGTTGGCGGCCAGTTCTGCGAGGCAAACAGCGGCGACAGCGCCCAGTCCGCTTCGCCGGTGGAGGCCGTCCAGCCGGTGTAGAACATTCTTACGCCGCTTTCGGCCTGCCCTTTGCCTTCCACTTCGGCGGAGCGCTGTCCGGCATCCATCGCCGTCACTTTTACCTTGATGCCCACCTGCGCCAGCTGCTGCTGGGTAAACTGGAGAACCTTCTGCGCGGTGCTGTGGTTGTGGGAGGACCAGAGCGTCGTTTCGAATCCGTTCGGGAAGCCCGCTTCCTTCAGCAGCGCCTTCGCCTTAGCCGGATCGTACGGCCACGGCTGGTATTTTTCTGAGAAGTCGATGGACGGCGGCACCACGCCCTGCGCCGGGGTCGCATAGCCCGCAAAGGCCACCTTCACCAGTGCCTGACGGTTGATGGCGTAGTTAATCGCCTCGCGCACCTTCGGATTATCAAACGGCTTCTGCGTCACGTTCATGCTGATATAGCGCTGCATGATGGACGGTGAGGCAACCAGATCCAGCTTGTCGTTTTTCTCCAGGCGCGCGGCCTGCTCGTAAGGGATCGGGAAGGCAAACTGCGCTTCACCGGTTTGCAGCATTGCCGCGCGGGTATTGTTGTCCACCACCGGACGCCAGGTGATGGTGTCCAGCAGCGGCCGCCCCTGCTTCCAGTAGCCGGTAAATTTCTTCACCTTCACAAAATCCGTCTGGTTCCAGGTATCAAGCTGGAACGGGCCGGTCCCCACCGGGTGGAAACCAATATCTTTGCCGTATTTTTTCAGCGCCGCAGGGGAGATCATCGCCGTCGCCGGGTGGGCAAGGATATTGATAAACGCCGAGAACGGCTGTTTTAAGGTAATTTTTACCGTCGTCGCATCTACCGCTTCAGTTTTCGCAATGGCTTTATAGAGGTTGTAGCGCTTAAGGTGGTTTTCCGGGTCGCTTGCGCGGTCGAGGTTTACCTTCACCGCTTCGGCGTTAAAGTCCGTGCCGTCCTGGAACTTCACGTCGGGACGCAGTTTGATGGTGTACACCAGCCCGTCGTCAGACACTTTATAGCTCTCCGCCAGCACGTTTTGCAGCTTCATGTCTTTATCGAGGCCAAACAGCCCCTGATAAAACGACTTCGCCACCGCCTGGGAGAGCGTGTCGTTGGCGTCGTAAGGATCGAGCGTAGTGAAGTTGGAGGCAACCGCTACCACGACATCCTTGGCGGCAAACGCCGGTGCGGCGAAGACGGAGGACGCAAGGCCCGCCGCCAGCAGCCATTTAGTATGCACGTTCAGTTTCATTGTTATTCTCCTGTTGTCCCTGCCTAAATACGGTTATCGCTGCTGCCTATCGGGTGGCGGGCGACAAAATGCCCCGGCCCTACGGCAACCAGCGGTGCGACGAGCGGTTCATCCCCGATGCTGCGCGTGTTGCTCGGGATCTCGTCGGAAAGCAAAACGGGGTTCGGCCGACGGTGCGCCGGATCCGCAACCGGCACGGCCGCCATCAGCCTGCGGGTATACGGGTGCTGCGGGTTTTCAAACACCTGGCGACGCGGGCCAATTTCGACGATCTGCCCCAGATACATCACTGCCACGCGGTGGCAGATCCTCTCCACCACCGCCATGTCGTGGGAGATAAACAGAAAAGCGATGCCAAACTCGCGCTGTAAATCGAGCAGCAAATTAATTATTTGCGCGCGGATAGAGACGTCCAGCGCCGACACCGACTCATCTGCAATCACCACCTTTGGATTTAGCGCCAGCGCCCTCGCGATACAGATACGCTGCCGCTGCCCGCCGGAAAACTCGTGCGGGTAGCGCCACGCGTGCTCGGGCAGTAACCCCACCCGCTCCAGCAGCCACGCCACTCGCTTCTCCGCCTCCGCTTTTGGCATGACGTTATGGACCAGCAAGGGCTCCATGATGGAGTAGCCCACCGTCAGGCGCGGGTCGAGCGAGGCGTAGGGATCCTGGAAGATAAACTGAATGTCCCTGCGGACGTGCTGCATCTGCGCGTTGGGCAGATTATCAATGCGCTGGCCGTTGAAGCTGATGCTTCCGCCCTGGTTTTCAACCAGCCGCAGCAGGGAGCGGCCGGTAGTGGATTTACCGCTGCCGGATTCGCCCACCAGCCCCAGCGTTTCGCCGGGCCACAGGTCGAAGCTCACCTTTTCTACCGCGTGGACCTGCTTCGTCACGCGGTTCAGAATGCCGCTGCGGATATCAAAGCGGGTGGTAAGATCCCGGACTTCAAGAACGGGGCCAGCCCCTTCGGGAATGGTGTTCTGCTCGGTTTCCGGCTCATGCTTTTCTGGATCGTTCGGATTCAGAAGGGGGAATTTGCGCGGCAGATCCGAGCCTTTCATGGAGCCCAGGCGCGGCACGGCGGAGAGCAGCGCTTTGGTGTAGGGATGAACGGGCGCACGAAATATTTGCTCAACGCTGCCGGTTTCCACCGCTTCCCCGCGATACATCACCAGCACGCGGTCGGCGATGTCCGCCACCACGCCCATATCGTGGGTGATAAAAATTACCCCCATCTGCATTTCATCCTGCAGCACGCGGATGAGCTGGAGGATCTGCGCCTGAATGGTGACGTCCAGCGCCGTTGTCGGCTCATCGGCAATCAGCACCGCCGGGCGGCACGAGAGCGCCATGGCGATCATCACCCGCTGGCGCATCCCGCCGGAGAGCTGATGCGGATAGCGGCCCAGAATGGCCTTCGCCTCGGGGATGCGCACGCGCTCCAGCATCCGCTGGGCCTCAAGCAGCGCCGCGCCCTTATCCAGGCCCTGGTGCAGACGGATAGATTCAGCGATTTGCTCGCCCACCGGGAACACCGGGTTGAGGGAGGTCATCGGCTCCTGAAATATCATCGCGATATCCGCGCCGCGCACGTCGCGCATCTGGGCGTTGCTCAGCTCGTTGGGTTTAATGACCTGTTTATTGCGGCGGCGCAGAAGGAAAGCTTCGCTGTCCACCAGCCCCCCGGACTGCTCCAGCAGGCGCATCAGCGCCAGCGCGGTCACCGACTTCCCGGAGCCGGACTCACCGACGATAGCCAGCGTTTCCCCTCGTTTAAGATCGAAAGAGAGGTTACGCACCGCATCGGTGTACGCCTTCTCCTGGCGAAAACGGATGTTCAGGCCGCTGATGGAGAGCACCCGATCCTCAGGCAGTTCATGGCTGTGCGGCATCAGCACTCCCGATCACGATAAATACCCACGCTCGGCGCGTCGCCCGCATAACCGTAGCCGCGATACATTCCTTCGCTGTTAAACGGCAGCGCCACGTTGCCTTCGCTGTCGATGGCAATGACCCCGCCTTCGCCCTCCAGCGCCGGAAGCTTCTCCATCACCACGCGTTCGGTGGCCTGGTGCAGGCTCAGCCCGCCGTATTCCATTAGCGCGGCGATGTCGTAGGCGGCAAGCGTGCGCATAAAGACTTCGCCCGTCCCGGTGCAGGAGACGGCGACGTTGGCGTTGTTGGCGTAGCAGCCCGCGCCGATAATCGGCGAATCGCCCACCCGGCCGGGCTGTTTATTCGTCATGCCGCCGGTAGAGGTAGCGGCGGCAAGGTTACCGAATTTATCCAGCGCGACTGCGCCGACGGTGCCGAATTTCTGGTCTGGATCGAGAGGCTCACCGCCGGAGTGATCCAGCACGGTTTGCTGATTATCCCGCGCGCGCTGGAGCTGTTCCCAGCGTTCCGGGGTAGAAAAGATGTCCGGTGAAACGGCTTCAAACCCCTGCTGCTGCGCAAAGGCTTCTGCGCCCTCGCCGATTAACAGCACGTGCGGGCTGTGCTCCAGCACCTTCCGGGCGGCAAGAATGGGGTTGCGGATGTGGCTGACGCCCGCGACGGCTCCGGCGTTCAGCGTATTGCCGTCCATGACGCAGGCATCCAGCTCGTGGGTGCCCGTGTGGGTAAATACCGCACCGATCCCCGCGTTGAACAACGGGTTCTCTTCCAGCAGGCGTACCGCCTCGGTGACCGCGTCCAGCGCGCTGCCGTCGGCTTCAAGAATCGCCTGGCCCGCTTCGATAATGTCCGACAATGCCCGGATGTACTGCTGCTCTTTCTCAACGCTCAGCTGCGAGCGCGTGATGGCACCTGCTCCGCCGTGGATGGCGATTACCGCTTTGTTCATAACGACATAGCCTTGTCATAGTTATCAGGGGCTGCGTTTTTTCTATAAATATCAGAATCGTTGCGAATTCCTCATACGATTTTTGAATATAGAAAGATGTAAAAGTGTTGTAAAGAAAATTGACCTCTCGCCGCACCCCGAATGGAACGTTCAGTCGCTGAGCTTTATCTGCCATAATATGCCCCTCACTTTGCCCCCGCCGCAGGAGTTTTTCATGGAATTTACCGCCGGGCTGATCCCCCTTGAAGCCGCGATGGAGCAGATGCTTTCGCGCATCGTGCCTGTCACCGAAACCCAGACCGTCCCTTTATTACAGGCTAACGGGCGCATTACGGCGCACCCTGTCACGTCGCCAATTGACGTCCCTGGCTTTGATAACTCCGCGATGGACGGCTACGCGGTGCGCATGACCGATATCGCCGTGGGCGGCGCGCTGCCGGTTGCCGGAAAAGCTTTCGCCGGGCAGCCGTTTACCGGCGAGTGGCCGGAGGGAACCTGCATAAGAATTATGACCGGAGCCCCGGTGCCAGCGGGCGCACAGGCGGTGGTGATGCAGGAAGAGACGGAAGTCACCGAAAGCGGCGTGCGCATTAACGCAGCCGTCACCAACGGCCAGAACATTCGTCTGCGCGGCGAAGATATTCGTCGGGATGGCAGCGTGCTGCCTGCAGGAAAGAAACTGACCGCCGCCGAGCTGCCGCTTATCGCCTCGCTGGGCATCCCGGAAGTCGAAGTCGTGCGCAAAGTTCGCGCTGCGGTATTCTCCACCGGCGATGAGCTGCAGCTGCCGGGCCAGCCGCTGGGCGAAGGGCAAATCTACGATACCAACCGCCTTGCGGTGCACCTGATGCTCGAGCAGCTGGGCTGCGAAGTTATCGATTTAGGGATTATTAAGGATGATCCTGAAGCCCTGCGTGCCGCTTTTATCGAGGCGGACAGCCAGGCGGATGTGGTGATCAGCAGCGGCGGCGTCTCCGTCGGTGAAGCCGATTACACCAAACAGCTGCTCGAAGAGCTGGGTGAAGTTGGCTTCTGGAAGCTGGCGATCAAGCCAGGTAAGCCTTTCGCCTTTGGGCGTCTGCAAAACAGCTGGTTCTGCGGCCTGCCGGGCAACCCCGTCTCTGCTGCCCTCACCTTCTATCAGCTGGTGCAGCCGCTGCTGGCTAAGCTCAGCGGCCAGCAGGGGAATGCGCTGCCTCCGCGCCAGCGCGCCCGCACCGTCGGCCGCCTGAAAAAAGCGCCGGGTCGTCTGGATTTCCAGCGCGGCATTATGCGCCGGGCCGAAGACGGCCAGCTGGAAGTGCTCAGCACCGGCCATCAGGGATCGCATATCTTCAGCTCATTCAGCCAGGCGAACTGCTTTATCGTGCTTGAACGCGAGCGCGGCAGCGTGGAAGCCGGTGACTGGGTGGAGATCGAGCCGTTTAACGCGCTGTTCGGAGGCTGACCGTGGCAGAAGAGCTCAGCGACGGCGAAATGCTGCGCTACAACCGGCAGATTATTCTGCGCGGCTTCGACTTTGACGGGCAGGAAGCGCTGAAGGCAGCCCGCGTGCTGGTCGTCGGCCTCGGCGGCCTGGGCTGCGCCGCCGCGCAGTATCTTGCGGCGGCAGGCGTGGGCCATCTCACGCTGCTGGATTTCGACACCGTGGCGCTGTCCAATCTGCAACGTCAGACCCTGCACAGCGATGCGACCATCGGAAAGCCAAAGGTGGAGTCCGCCCGCGACGCGTTGACGGTTATCAACCCTCACGTTTCGCTTGCGGTTATCAACGCCCTGCTCGATGAGCAACGGCTGGCGGATGAAGTTGTCCGCCACGACCTGGTGCTGGACTGCACGGATAACGTGGCTATTCGCAATCAGCTGAACCACTGCTGTTTTCACGCGAAGAAGCCGCTGGTCAGCGGCGCCGCTATCCGCATGGAAGGGCAAATCAGCGTCTTTACCTATCAGGAAAACGAACCCTGCTACCGCTGCCTGAGCCGCCTGTTCGGCGAAAATGCGCTGACCTGCGTCGAGGCGGGCGTGATGTCCCCGCTGGTGGGCGTGATAGGTTCGCTGCAGGCAATGGAAGCGATAAAGCTGCTGACGAACTACGGCACGCCCGCGAGTGGAAAAATAGTGATGTACGACGCCATGACCTGCCAGTTCCGCGAGATGAAGCTGGCGCGGAGTGCGCAGTGCGAGGTTTGCGGCTCTCGCTCATCGTAAAGCCCGCGCTATGCACTCTTCGCAGGTTTGTCATTACGGCCTGCGAAGAGTAGCAATACACCTCTTATCCTTTTGCAAAACGCTGGACGAACCTGGAGCGCAGCGAAAACAGCTCGCTGTCGCTGTGCACGTGAAGTTTTCGCATCGCGTTGCATTTGTGGGCGCTGATGGTCTTCACGCTACGGTGCTTGCGCTCCGCTATCTGGCTTAGGC
The DNA here is from genome assembly GCF_038405435.1 of Dryocola clanedunensis. Lineage (GTDB taxonomy): Bacteria > Pseudomonadota > Gammaproteobacteria > Enterobacterales > Enterobacteriaceae > Dryocola > Dryocola clanedunensis_A. Next base: position 360,970 of record NZ_JBBYHZ010000004.1, read on the forward strand.
TCAACCCGCTGAACAGGTAGCTCAGCACGTCGTTTTCGCTGCGCGTCAGCGGGCTTGCGCTGCTTCCACCGCTAATCGTATTGCAGGCCAGGGCTGAGCCGATGGCGGGGCTCAGCACTCTCTCCCCCTTGATGACCCTTTTGATGAACTCCCGCACCATAGACAAATCGTCGCTGCGGGCAATCATGCTGATATTTTTCAGCATGAGTAATTTGTGAAGCACTTCGTTCTCTTTGCAAAGGGTATAGACAATGATTTTCTGGTGGGGGAAGGACTGGCACAGCGCGTAGAGGTTTTTACAACCCTGCTCTACCGTCTCCTTCTGGCCGTTCAGCTCGCTTATCAGCAGGTCGACCGGCTGATAGTGGAAGCGCTCGCGGGCCTTTTCAAGGCTGGTGTCCTGGGTGATCTGAATGTCACCGCATTCCAGCTCGCTAACCAGGCTGGCCAGCCCTTCGAGCGCCAGAGGACAGCGATCCATCAGGGCGATGGTCAGGGGGTGTTGGGTTAATGGCTGCATAAAGTTCTCCTTCTTTAAACGCTTATTCATCCTGAAGATGCGCACTGCCAGCTAGCAGGAAAGCGCGGGGTCCGTATTGATAAGCCACTTTCCCTGAATAAACAGTTCGCCATCGTTACGAAAGCCGAGCTTTTGCATGACATTACGCTTGTGCGTGCTGACGGTTCGCACGTCCCTGTGCAATACCTGGGCTACGCTGGTGACGCTCTTACCGGAAAAGAGCAGGCACAGTACATCCAGCTCCCGCAAGGTGAGCGGCTTAAGGCAAGGCTGCGCCTGTTCAAGGATGCTGCGGACTTTGAAGCTGTAACCTTTGCGGCCCGACAGGACGGTTCGTACAGACTGCGCCAGAGCGTTAGCGGGCTCCTGTTTTAATAAGATCCCCCTTACCTCCGCCGCGCTCAGCAGCTGCAGCAGCTGCGGCTCCTCCATCCCGGTACAGATCACCAGCCGACAGCGAGGCCACTTGTACTGCCAGAGCGTAATAAGCTTCAGCCCGTCCAGAACGGACTCTCCCTCCCCACAAAGCTCCATGATCAGAATTCGGGGCTGGTAGATATGCATAACGGAGCTGAGCTTCGCTAAGCTGTTTACCTCAATAATCTGCCCTGTAAACGCGCACTGCTGCTCCAGCACCTTACGCATCCCCCGGGCGGTTATCGCGCAGGGTTCCATAATTATGGCTTTCATGTCACTGCACCCGTTGCCCTGGCCGGTCGCCGGGTGAGAAGAGTTCGTTTGCATCATTTATCTCTGAATCCCTGTGAGAAAGATGATCGTGCCCGGTCAGTTTCGCCTGAGGGGGCTTAGCTGTTATATGTAGGTGAAGGACACCACGACGCGGCCAAGAATCGATCCCGGCGTTGCGCCCCCCTGGGAGCTATAGGCACGCACCCGCAGCGGGAACGTTGCTTCATGCGTCGTCGCGTTGACCGGCTGTACCAGCGTTGTCCCGTTCCCCTGGTTATTCCCCGCGCTGTCCTGAAGCTCAATCTGCACGCGAGACGCCGTACCCGTGCTTTTATAGAGCGTGGCGCTCTCCTCTGCCACCGTGCCGCTGAAGGCCGCACTGACCTGTTGCGTGGTCGTCGGGCAATTACTCATCGGGATATTAAACTGCACCCAGCCGCTGGCGCTGGAAGGTGCTGCCAGGCTTGTGGCCTCAATATTGTCGCCAAGATTGACGGAGATGCCGCTGCCGCCGTTATCACTAACGGTGCAGGGAGAAGCTTTTATTGTGCCAGTAATATTTAACGCGGTATCAGCCAGGGCGGGCTGTATTGTGCCCCCCCCTACGGTAAGCCCCAGCATAAGCGCGCTGTTGATTAAAAATGACTTATTCTTCTGCATGATGATTTCCTTATTTTTCCCATCAGGATTTAAAAATTTTTCCGTTTTGGTATGGCTACTGAATTTCCGCGCGAATAGTCGCCCGGGCGTTAAATGTGCCCGTATGCGGCGTATGGCCGGTGGTGTTAATCGGATAAAGACCCATCTGAGTGGAACCGCTTTGCGTGGTGTAATCGAAATTGACGGGAAGATTTCCGCTGACCGGCGTAATTCCGTTGCCCGCAGCATCCTCTATCCTGACGGCAATATCGTCATTGTCGGTTTTCAGGGCAGTGGGGTCGTTAAGGTCCGGCGTGCCCTGGAACGAAAGCGATATTTTTACGCCGTCGGAGATATTGGTGCACGCCAGGGTTAGCTGCCTGGTGACTTTAGCGAAGTTATCCGGCATTGCGCCTTTGCGGGTAAAGCTCCCGGACAGAATATCGCCAAAGTCCACCGTGACCGGCTGCGGGTTAATGTCACATTTCTGCGGCACAATCACCGTCCCGCTCATGGTTACGGTTGATACCGGCCTCGTGCTGGTGACGCCGCTTGTGGATGAGAGGTAGACATCCAGTATTTTGGTGCTGGGAATAACGTTCTTACCAACGAAAGGCCGACGGAAATAAAGGCTAATTTTACCCCTGGCTCCGCTGAGAAAAGGCTGTGAAAAACAGGACGACAGGGGGTAGTTAAGGTTGCTGATATTCCTGAAAGGTGTCGCAACGTATTTCTGAAGCTCGCCGTGGATCCACACCATGCTGCCAACGGCAAGATAATCGTTGAGCACGAAATAGTTCATCGTACCGTCATTGTGATCGAGCGTTGGCAGCGCCGAGAGTGCGGTCGCGTAGGCAGCCGTCATCGAGGTGCATTCACAGGTCACGGAATAGACTGACTGCATATTCCAGTTGTTTCCCGCTGCATCTGGAATCACTTTGCCGGTCGTATTCTGACTCGGCTCCGTCATGGTAGAGACAAACGAGAAAGCATAGGACTTGGTCCCGGAATCGGCGACGCACTGGCCCGGCGCCGCCTGCGCCTGCCAAACAAGGCCGAGCGATAATATCAGGCCAGCACGTCTGGCCAGGTAACTTAACGTCTTCATAAAAATCCTTTTATAAACATTGGCCGCTGAGGGTTCTGACGCCGGAGGTATTTTTCATCCCCGCCAGGCTGTAGCTCATCTCGCACTGCTGGGATGCCTGTTTTCCCCAGGTAGCCAGCAAACGCCCGCTCTCGGCAAGCCCGGTCATGTAGACCTGGCCCTCATCTCCGACAAATCCGGCGCTGTTATCCGGATGCGCTGGATCGGTAACCGTAGTGCCGAAAGGCACGGGCTGCCCGTCCTTTTTAATCAGCGTCAGCAGGACACGCATACCGATATTCGTTTTGTATTCGGCCCGCACAACGGCACCGCGCCGAGGGATCACCGTCTGGCTGTTCAGGGTGAGATCGAGATCCTCGCCAAGCGTGGTGGTATCCAGTGCGATAAGGTTCCGGCGATAAGAAGAGAGATAGGGCACCACGGCGTAGCCCCGACCGTCGGTATCGACGCCGGTCTGGTTTAGCACCCGTACTCCTTTAGCGCCGGGGGCTTTCACAAGCGCTACCGTTTCGCCTAAGGGTTGCGACAGAGTCAGCCCATTTTCATGAAGCAATACCCCGCCCTGAATGCCGTAGTTCAGGCGCTGCATGTTACGGTCGTAGCCGTATCCCACGTTGACTTCACCCAGCCCGCCGCGATAGTCCGCGCTGGCATACCCGTTTGCCCCCTGCCCCTGGCTGGTATAGCCCTGGCTGATGCTGTAGCTCAGATTGTCGTTCTCAAGCGCCGTGCCGTTCAGGCCGACATTGTTGCTGGTGGCCCCCTGCTGGCTGCTGGTCATGTTGTAGGTGGCGTAGCTGTTCGGTAAAAAGTTACCGAGCGGAATGCTGATATTAAAAGAGACAACGTGGTCGGTGGCGCTGGTGCGGTCACCGTTGCTGTCATAACCGTTTTTGCTGTAGGTGTAGTTCAGCCCGTAGCTGATGCCTTCCCAGCTGTTGTTGTAGCCCAGGCTACTGGAGAAATTACGTTGATTATCATTCCAGTAGTTCTCGCTGATTAAGCTTAACGAGAGCGCCCCGGCGTTGCGCCACAGTGACTGGCTTAACGTCAGCTCCCCCCGATTCTTTTTATGCACCTGATTGCTCATCGAGGTAGTCCAGCTGTCGGTGTAGGTTTCCAGCGCTTCTTCCAGGCTGTAGTACCCTTTTGTGGAGTAGCGGTAGTTCGCCACGCTAAAGCTGGTGCCGGTGTCGACGAAGTTTTTGCCGTAACGAATACGCCAGGACTGCCCGCTTTCTTTCTCTTCATACTGCGGCCGGGTCCAGGCCTGCGTAACGTCGGCCGAGAGCGCGCCTATCCGCCCCAGGTTCTGTCCCCAGCCTAAAGAGACGGATTGATATTTGCTTGCGGCCTGCACGCCGCCGTACAGGGTGGCCCCCCACGGCAAACCGTAGATGCCCGTCGCCTGGCTAAAAGGCGTTTTATTGACGTCATGATTCCACGAGCGGTATTGCCCGCTGGTCACGCTGTATTTAAAGCGCCCCTCCCGTTGCAGCACGGGGACGGAGGCAAAGGGCACGGTCAGATTCTGCTCGCTGCCGTCGGCCTCTTTGATATTGACGTTAAGATCGCCGCTGCCGGAGGTGGGATAAAGATCGGTAATTTCAAACGCGCCGGGCGGCACGTAGCTTTGATAAATCACATAGCCATTCTGGCGGATGGTGACCTGCGCATTGCTTTTAGCAATGCCGCGCACCACCGGCGAGTAGCCCTTCATGCTGTCCGGCAGCATTTCGTCATCCGAGGCAAGCTGGCCGCCACGAAATGGAACGCTGTCGAAAACGTCGCTCGGGGTTGTACTGTCTCCAAGGGTAAGCTGGCTTTTAAGCGTCACGATATCCCGCTGAAGCCAGGTATTAATGGAGTTCCAGCTGGTCTCGCCCTGGGTATTACGACTCCAGGTAGAGTAGTTCCGCAGCCGCCATGCACCCAGGTTCGCGCCGGAGCGAAGGTTAAGGTAATACGCGTCGCTGTCCTCGCTGTCGCCTTTTCGTGCCCAGTTGCTGGCGCCGCTGAAGTTATAATTCGCCAGCAAAACCGGGATGCCCGCATCCCATTTGTCCGGAGAAACATAATCTCGCGCTTTCTGATCGAGCGCGATTTGCGGGATGCTGATATCCAGCCGCTGCTGGCTGAAATGAAACGACCAGTACGCCTGCGGAATAGCCTGAGACAGGTCCACACAAGTTTCGGAAGCCTTGATTACCGGGAAAGCGTCAACACGCACGCCGAGCGAGGCCAGCAGGTCGCGGCTCAGGCAGGGCTGTAGCTCTGGCTTATCCTCCGTGGATTTTTGCAGTTGAAAATCCATGTCGCGCGTTTCAACCATTTCCCCATTCAGGTAGAGATCGACGCGGTAAATCCCCGGCGCCTGCCCGCTCCCCTCATCAAAAATGGTCAGGTCTGCCCCACGCAGAGCGGGGTTCTCTATTTCAAGAAACGCCGGATCAAAAAACTTGCGGGCAACGGCCGGACTGGTCAACCCTATGAGCAAGGCAATCTGACATGAAATCATGCAGGCTAGCGGCCTGGGGGCACATTTGCGCTTGCTGCGCGGCATTACGCTCTTCATCCATCTCACTCCCTTCTTCAGCCAGCGCCGCAGGCGGCGATGGCTGACAACTTTCCCTGAGCAATGTGCTCTTACCCTGCTGTAATACTCAGCCGGGTCGTTAAAGCGTGGCGTTCAGTACAGGGCTGGCTCCCCCGTAATCATTAATAATCTGCCAGCTAAGCATTCCGCCGCTCGCGGCGGGCAGCGTGAGGGTTGTGCTGGAAAAAGGGGCGACCATTCCCGTTTCTTTTAGCTCGACGCCGTTAAGTTTCACGTTGAAAAACGTCAGGTAGTAAGGCGAGGAGTTACTGACCTGCAGGCTTTTGCCGGACCGCTGCCATTTCAGTTTTGCCGCAGCCTCGGTGACGCCGCCCTCCAGCCCCGCGGGCCGGTAAAACAGCTTGATGCGGGTTTTTACCGCGATCTGCAGCGTGTTCTCTTTCGCTTCCGTCGAGGGAATAGATTTAATATTTATCCAGAACAGGGACTCTTTATCGCCGGGCAGGTTTGCATTAGTTGCAATGACTCGCAGGATATTGTCCTGCCCACCGTCCAGCCGAAAAATTGGCGGAGTGATAATAAACGGCGCCTTGCCGCTGCTCCCTTCGGGCATATCAACCCAGGACTGAATGAGAAAAGGGTTTTTATCCGGATTGCTGAGGGTCAGCGAAGACTCTTTTTTATTCCCGTCATAAACCAGCCGCGTGCCGCCGATCACGACGCCAGCCTGCGCGCCAGCAAGCGTTGTCAGACAGATCGTCATCAGCAGGAATTTTTGCCAAATATTCATTGTTGTTGCTTACCCGTTAAGCCCGTAGGAAAGAACCAAAGAGAGCAGTCGCCCTCTTTGGTTCGTCTGTTAGCGACCTGAAAATCAGGCCGTATTTCCGTTACGGATAAACAATAGTGAAGTTGGTTACCGCGTTGGCCACACCTGGGGTAACGTCTTTAGCTAACGCATAGTAGCGTGCGGTGAAGTTAAGTTTATTATCACCTGTCGTCAGAGCGAATACGGATGAGTTCTGATAGAGATTGATGACGTTGTTATCGTTGTCAGAGATCTGAATACCGACGTTGGTTGCCTTACCGGCATCATTATTGAGCGCCAGCACGGCATCGTTCCCCGGCACCTGCGTTCCATCAAAGCGCACCATCGCTGCCTTAACGCCTTCCGGACACTCATTTATCTTGATAATAAATTGTTTTGCCCCTGCCGTTGATCCTGCTTCGTTAAAGGCCGTGGAGGAAATTTTCCCCAGATCAACGGTCTGATCCTTCGATGCTGTATCAATCTTACAGGCAGTACCAGTAATGGAACCTGTAAAATTGACGGTGCCATCAGCAGCAAAAGCAGCTGAAGAAACCATCGCACCTGCAAATAACCCAACAGCCAGAAGACTTTTTTTCATTTTTCCTTTCACCTTTATAAATTCATCGACGCACATGTGTGTGCATGTTTATTTCAGGCATAAACTCATGCCATCCCTGCTATTTAGTTCATGAAAAAAAGGAGGGTGGATCTATTTTCAAAACCCATCAACGCCTTTCAAAAAAGATTCATTTTGAACTAAAGTGACTCCTTTAGTTTTTATCACCAGATAAGTATCAATGTCCCCTCACCGATAAAATTTAACGCTTAGAATGGTGAATAATCAGAATTATGTTTTGTCGAGCGGAGACGTTATAATTTGGTTGTAGAAGTGTTACTCCCTGAACAGGAAAATTCCCGGATTCTTTCAGACTTAACAAGAGCACGTTTAACATAGGTATCAATTTGTTTTGTAAGGCATTTAAAGATTAAGTCGCAATTACTGGAACGAGTATATTGACATGCTTTTAAGGCAAAACTAGGATGATGACACTTTAGTTCAAAGTGACTCCTTTTCTCTATTTCCCTACCAAACTTCTTTAAATCTTCTGGCATTACTGGCGGTGTACAACACCGTATTTTGTATATTCCTGTGCCCCAGATAATCCTGTATTAATCGGGTGTCAATGCCTCTGTCGGCCAGCGCAAAACCACAGCCGTGGCGCAGCATATGAGGATGGGCATTAACCTCGAGATTCGCCGCTTCGCTATAATTTCGAATAAGCTTATAGATCCGCTGACGCGAAAGGCGCGTCCCGCGATTTGAAAGAAACAGCCACTCGCTGTCAGACCCGCGGTAGCCCTTGCGCTTTTCAAGCCAGCGGGACAGGCACTTACGCTCGCGGGGGTACAAAGGATGTATCGTTGAAAAGCCGTTTTTCAGGCGGTGAATAAAGATATTTCCCCCTTCAATATCAATGTCCGCCAGCCGCCAGTTGATGATTTCACTTACCCGGCAGCCGTGCGTGAAGCACATGGAGATCAGACAGTAGTCACGTTCAGGGTCTTTACCTTCACGAGCTGCCTCAAGGAGTTTATCCACTTCTGAAGGGGTCAGGTGTTTGCGATTTTTCATATTGCCTCTTTATGAAATTTACTGGAGAGTTATGTCATTTCTAAGCAGAACAGAAACACGTTAAATCCATTTTAAGAACCCTGCGGTTCCTGAATAAATTATAGATAACCATTGGGTATTAGTGGCGAAGATACTGACATAAATTCCATCAGGCGCCTATGTCAAAACAATTCAGCGCCCTATAAAAAACATAAAATCACATCCGGGCAGAGTGTAAATTCTCATCTTCAGAAGGTAATAAATGCTTAAATTAAGCAACATTATTCACTCATTCCTCTGAATATTACCGAATGTCGTTGATGCATAATGTCCGCATATTCTTGCTTTCAAACGTACAATCTCTGCCGTTGTCCTGGAATAGAGAGACATCATTAACCCATTATAAATGGTGATTAATATTGCATAACAAAGCCTGGCCACAACAAAATTCTTTTTCATGATTTTTATACAAGAATTATCTTAGCTATAAACATAAAATGTCATTTATTCCGGGCCTGAATGTGGCGGTCCTGAGAAGGTGAAAGCGAACGCAGCGGTTTTTGGTAAACAGGAGCAAAAAAAAGAGCGTGGAAATCACGCTCTGCGAGGATTAAAACGGGATAACAGATTCAGACGGTCAGGCCGCCGTCGAGTACGATGCTTTGCCCCGTCATATAGCTGCTCTCTTCGCCAATAAGAAAGGCCACGCTCTGCGCCACCTCTTCAGGGGTGCCAAGGCGGCGCATGGGAATCATTTTATGCAGCGACTTTATGGTCCGCTCAGGCATGGCCGCAGTCATGTCGCTTGCGATATACCCCGGCAGCAGGCAGTTGACGCGTATGCCGAAACGGCTCAGCTCCAGCGCCAGCGACCTGCTGAGCCCAAGCATCGCGGCCTTGCTGGCACCGTAGGCCGTCTGGCCGACGTTGCCTTTAATCGCGGTGGCGGAGGACATCAGCACCATCGCCCCTTTCCCCTGCTCAACCATGGCCGGTAACAGGTACTGATTCCAGTAAAACACCGCGTTCAGATTGGTTTCCAGCACCCGGTTCCAGCTTTCTGCCTGCTGGTGGATATGCAAACTGTCCTCGGTAATACCGGCGTTGTGCACGATCCCGTATGGCGCGCCATATTCGGCCAGTAGTTCCATAGCCACTCCTCTGACCGTTGCAGGTGCGGTTCCGTCACAGCGCACATGTTCGACCCGACCGGGCAACGCGCCGCAGGCGCGAACAACCTCGTCGCTGTCCTGCTGCTGGCTGCGCCATGTGAATACAACGTTCCAGCGCTGCGCCAGTTTTTTAACCACTTCGCGGCCAATGCCCCGGCTTCCGCCGGTCACTAAAATCCATTCTTTTTCCATAGCGCTACCGCTTCTCACCGACCAGCAGATGACAGAGATCGCTCAGCGTCATGTTCGGATGCTGCATAAACAGCTCCGCGGTCAGCGTAAAGCCAAACACACGCTTCGCCAGCACCATCAGTTCCACATAGTCCAGGCTGTCGAGCTTAATCTGCGTCAGCGCCATAGTAGGTGACAGTTCATCACGCTCTAAATCTTTGGCATCACATAACATTTCACAAACGAGTTCATACGCTTCCTGATAAGTTTTCATCTTTATTTCCTTATTGATTAAATTGCTGATTCAGCGGCCTGATACGGAACGTTGCGGCGGTAGTCAGCAGCAGATCTCCTTCAGGTGCCCATCCCCGCAGCACGGCATGAACCACCAGCCCCTGCGGCAGACTGCCGATAATTTGAGAGGGCAGCACGGAATAGTGAAGCCGTCGGAGGGGCCGGGGATGTAAAAGCGAGGCACTAAAATGGACTTCGTAATGTGTCTGAATAACGCTATAAAGCGTGAAGAGATCGCTGACCCGCCAGGCGGGATGACAAGCACTGTCTGTTCCGCTGATTTCCCCGGCCAGCGTCGAGGAAGCAAGCATGCGCTGAAACAGGACGGCATCGAGAAATCCCCAGCGTCCGACCGGCGACATCGCCTCGCCGGGATAAAGCAGGAGCGGCGTTTCCAGGTCAGCGGTCTCGCAATCGTAGGGGAGGATCGTTTGATCCGGGGCCGAAGCCGAAAAAAGCCGGGCGCTAACACAGCAGCTTTCTTCATCGACGGTCACCAGCCGGGCCTCAACTCCCCCGGCCTTATCCGCTAACGACAGTCGGTATGGAGTGCCGCACGCAAGCGGCTTGCGCAAACGCGCGCTAAAGCGATAAAAATCGCCCTGCGGTTGGCTGTTCAGCAGCCTTTCAGTCAGCGCGCTTTTGACATCCAGCATCGCGCGCATGCCGTGCACTATGACGCCCTTACACCCCATGGAACGGGCAAATTGTTCGTCAAAATGTATCGGGTTGTTATCGCCTGAAAAACCAGCCCATTGCCGGGCGTCCTCCTGCTGCCAGCTAACTATCATGGTTCATCCTTACCGATAACCAGCACGGCGTTGGCGCCGCCAAATCCAAAGCTGAGATTAAGGGTGTTGTGCAAAGTCAGATGGCGATGCCCCTCGGGTACATAATCCAGATCGCACAACGGGTCGGGAGCGTTGAGGTTGTGGGTAGCCGGTACGCACTGATGCTCCAGCGCCTGCAGGCAGACGATCGATTCAAAGCTGCCCGCCGCAGCGATCAAATGCCCCGAATAGGATTTGGTACTGGAGATGGGGACAAGCCGCGCCCGGTCACCAAAGACCTCTTTTATTGCCTCAGATTCATTAACATCATTCATCGGCGTAGAGGTGCCGTGCGCATTGATATAGTCGATATCAGCAGGATCTAATCCTGCCTGTTCCAGCGCCCGTCGTATCGTTTTTACGCGGGCGACTTTATCCTCCGCCGGGGCACTAAAATCAAAAGCATCTGAGTAATTCCCGTAGCCTTTTATCTCGCCAAATATCTTCGCACCGCGGGCCAGGGCCGATTCCCGGTCTTCCAGACATAGAACCGCAGCGCCTTCGGAAAGCACAAAACCATTACGATCGAGACTGAAAGGACAGCTGGCTTTGGTGATATCTTCAGCCTCGCTTGCCAGCGCGCCTAATACATCAATATTCCACACCGATGCTGAAGTCCGCAGTGATTCTCCGCCGCCCGCCAGCATCATTTTCGCGCGTCCGCTGCGGATAACCTCAAAGGCATCGCCAATGGCGATTGTTCCCGTCGCACAGGCGGCTATTGGCGTATTTTGATAGCCGCGCAACCCCCAATAGAGGCTACAGGCAGCGGTTGCCACGTTTGGCATCGAAATGAAGCAGCCAAACGGCGATCCCAGTTTGCTGCGCAGATACTCTTCGTAATTAATTTGGGTTTCATCCTGCCCCGCCCAGCCGGTGCCGATGATCGTGCCGCAGTCCAGCAAATCGTAGTAATCAGCGGGGGTGCCTTCCGGGAACGCCATCGCCATTGCCTCTCTCGCAGAAGACAGCGCCAGACGAGCAAAGCGGGGCAGCCGTCGGCGAATTGCAGCCGGTACGGTTTTCAGGTCTGGCTCCTGGTTCACTACGCCGAAATAATGGGATTTGATGCCCATCTCACGCCAGTCGTAATACTGGTAGCCAGGCCGATAATCCATGATTGCCGCCCAGCTCTCTTCGGCGCTCATCCCAAGGGGGGTCACTGCCCCGTAGCCGGTAACAACCACGCGCCGTGGCACAGAAGGTTTATTCATCATGAAGTCCTTTATCATCGTTAATATCGCGGGCTCCCCCGCCAAGGGCGAGCCACAATTTCATCGTGGCGTTGAGGTAGCCGTACTGCAGCGCAGAAATGCTGACCTTGCTTCTCAGTAACGTATCCTGTGCATCAAGCAGGGTCTGGAACGACACCGCGCCCGACCGGTACTGACTTTGTACAATGTCCAGACGCCGCAGGCTGAGCTGTAAATCCTCGAGCTGATGCTGACGCTGCCGCGCGTAGCTGAGCCGCTCGGCCTGGGCGTTATCAACGTCCGCCAGCGCGTTGTAGACCGCGCTGCGAAAATCAATTGCCGCCTGCTGTACCTCTATGTGTGACTTTGCCACCGTCAGCTGCACGGTATTCCATTGAACGAACGGCAGGGCGACTGCGCTGCCGACGCTGCTGACAGGGTTAGTGAACCACTGGTTAAAAATGGCGCTTCCTGCGTTCAGTGAAGCGCTCAGTGAAAGAGTGGGCCAGAAGCTCAGCCGGGCCGCATCCGATCCCGCAAGCGCCGCCCGAAGCCGCCACTCTGCCGCCTTAACATCGGGACGCCGTGCGAGCGCCGCGACGGGTAAAGACTGAACAACCGGAATATCCTGGCGGGGATCGAGCGATGTCCGTTCCGGCTGGCGGTTCAAAGGAGAGGTATTGAACAAAATTGCCGTTGCGTTGCGGGCGCGCTCGCGTTGCTGTTCATAATCGCTGAGCTGGTTCTGCCGGCTCAGCAACGTCTGGCGGGCCTGCAGCACATCGGTCTGCCCCACGGCACCGGCGGCATAGCGGGCTTCGGCCAGCTGCAAAGTCTGCTGAGCAATAACGATGCTCTCCCGCTGGCTGGCAATGTTCTGGTTCAGATTGGCTATCTGCCAGTAAAAATCAGCCGTGGTGCCAATGAGCGTTAAAGCCGTATTCTGACGATCTTGTTCTGACGCCTGGACAAGCCACTGCGCCTGCTCGCGTGCGCGGGCCAGCCTGCCCCATAAATCCAGCTCGTAGCTAAGCGAAAGCGACGAGCTGTAGCTTTCTTCGGGCGTCCTGTTTTGCCTGAGGTTGCGGCTGTTGTTGGCATTCGCGCCCACCGAGACGTCCGGCGTTGCGTTGGTGTCCGTCAGTCCGGCTTCAAGCCGGGCAAGCTGGAGCTGAAGCCCCGCTTTCGCCAGATCGTTATTGCTGACCAGCACGGCGCTAAGCGTGCGGGATAGCAACGGATCCTGAAAGTTATCCCACCAGTGCGGGGTATTCTGCAGCCAGCCCGTTCCGCTCTCTTTCAATCGCCACTCTGGCGGCACGGAAAGCATCGGCCGTTGATAATCGCTTTTTAGCAGGTTGCCGCATCCGCAGAGCACGACGACCGTGAGAGTGATGACAATCAGCCTGTGCATGTTCATTCCCGGGCCAGCGCCTGGGTTGGGTTAAGGCGGGCGGCATTGCGTGCCGGGAAAAAGCCAAAACCCAGGCCAATAAGCGCCGAGAAGCCAGAGGCCAGCACAATCGGCGGCCAGGTAAAGACCATGGTAAATTCGCTTGTTAGCCAGGAAAAAATTTCCCCGGCCAGGATCGACCCGCCAATGCCGGTCAGCCCGCCGAGCGTGCAGATAACGACGGCCTCTACCAGAAATTGCCGCATGATGTCGCCGGGCCGGGCACCCACGGAGAGGCGTATGCCGATTTCATGCGTGCGCTCGGTCACGGATACCAGCATGATGTTCATTACCCCAACGCCCCCCACCAGCAGAGAAATCCCGGCGATAGCCGTAATCAGCAGGCGCATCGAAGCGGACGCTTTCTCGACGGCGCGGGTCATCTCATCGTCGCTAACAATGAAGAAGTCACGCCGACCGTGCTGCAGTTCGAGGCGCTGCTCTGCATCTCGCTGCGCCTCAACTAAAGGAAAACCGTCTTTAACCCGAAGCAGGATGGCCTCCAGCGGCATTTCTCCTGACATGCGTACCAGCAGTGAGGTATAGGGCAGCCAGGCAGCAGGCATGCCACCGCTGGATCTAGCGCCTTTTGGTTTTGCAACTCCTCCCACGCGAAACGGCACGCCAGCTATTTGCACGATCTCGCCAACGGCCCGATGTACCGATGTAAACAATGTTTTCGCCAGTTCGGCGTCGAGAATAACCACGGCTTCGTGCCGATCCAGATCGCGCTGGGTGAAGCCGTAGCCCGCCTGGAAATCAAGCCCCTGAACCCGGAAGAAAGCGTCGCTTACCCCCGTTATCGACACCATGACCTCTTTACCGCCGTGAATGACTCGGGAAAATTTTTTGACCGTCGGGGAAAGGCTATCGACATAAGGCGCCTTAGCGAGCAGGGACAGATCTTCAAGCCTGAGGGAGCGTTCAAAATCCGGACGAGGTTTGTCCCATCCCAGACCGGGACGAATCTCAAGCGTTGATGTGCCTAACGCACTTATTTCTTTGAGTATTTGCTGACGGGCACCCTCGCCTACTGCTATCGACGAAACCACTGAAGCAATGCCAATAATAATCCCCAGCATGGAAAGAAACGCCCGTATCCGGTGCCCCAATAGCGCCCGCCACGCCATCAGCATCGCCTCTTTAATGCTGCGCCAGAACGGTGCCCGACCGGTTGTCCGAGCAGCCGGCATCGCAGGAGACGCCGTCGGATCCTGATGGCTATTGTTGGAACAGTCGTTCACGATTGAACCATCGCTGATTTCAATGATGCGCTGCGCCTGGTCTGCAACATCACGATCGTGCGTAACAATAATGATGGTGTGCCCGGCCTGGTGCAGCGCGTGCAGGATCCCCATGACTTCCTGCCCGCTGCCGCGATCCAGCGCGCCCGTTGGTTCGTCGGCCAGAATAATTTCCGCGCCGTTCATTAAGGCACGCGCAATACTCACGCGCTGCTGCTGTCCGCCTGAGAGCTGGGCCGGTTTGTAATTCATACGGGGCTGCATGCCCAGGCGCTGCAGTAAATACTCCGCGCGTCTTTTACGCTCTGCGGGAGACATTGCGGTATACAAAGCGGGGATAGTCACGTTTTCCGTCGCGCTGAGATAGGGCATCAGATGATAGCGCTGGAAGATAAAGCCAAGATGGCGGCTGCGCAGCCGGGCCAGCTCGTCATCGCTGGCGTGCCGGATTGCCAGGCCGTTGATGCGCATCTCTCCCGTGGTCGGCTTGTCCAGACAGCCGATGATATTCATCAGCGTGGATTTGCCCGAGCCGGAGGCGCCAACGATTGCCACCATTTCTCCACGGCGGATGGTCAGGGAGATATCTTTCAGCACCACGGCGCTTTCCGTACCCGAAACAAAGCATTTTGAGACGGCCGTAAGGCCAATCAGCACGTCAGAATCAGGCATTTACATCCTCCTTCTGCACCGCTATTACCCGTTCGCCCTCCTTCAGCCCCTCCAGCACTTCAGCATACTGACGATCGTTGACGCCTATTTTTACCCAGCGCTCGGTCACCCTGCCGCCCTGCTGAACCTGCACCTGGTAACGATCTTTATCCTGCTGCCTGCCAAGGGCGTTCATCGGCACCCGCAGCGCATTTTCCGCACGGGCGGTGATGATGAAGACCTGCGCGGTCATTGAGGTACGCAGACGACGGTCCGCGTTGCCGATTGAGAAGATGCCGTTGTAGTAAACCGCCGACGCCTGCTGGGCGCTGGCGCTCTGGCTTTCGGTTTGCAGCGCCTCGTCCGGGGCCTCCTGCAGCGATCCCATTACGCTTTGATACCGCTGTTCAGGATCGGAGACGACGTAAAACCACAGCGGCTGCCCCGGTCGGACTTTAAGAATGTCCGTTTCCGAAATGCGCGTGTGCACGGTCATGGTGTCGATATCCGCCAGCACCAGAATGGTGGGCGCGGTCTGCGAAGAGACAACCGTCTGCCCCTCTTTGGTGACGATGCCCAGCACTTCTCCATCCATCGGGGCGAGAATTTGGGTGTAGCCCAGATTCGCTTTTGAGGTTTCAAGCGCCATCTCTGCCTGCACGATTTGCGCGTCGTTCACCCGCAGCTGAGCGGTCTGCGTCTCATACTGCGCCTGCGCCTTTTCAACATCGCTCTGCACCGCTGCGCCGTCCCGGGCCATCCTGCGCTGGCGTTTCAGCTCCAGCAGATACTGGCGGAGCAGCGCCCGTGAGGCCTCTTTCTGCGCCTGCGCGCTTTTCAGTTCAGCCTCGGATTTGCGCAGCTCATTTTCCTGAAGCGTAGGATCTATCGATGCCAGCAGCTGCCCGCGCTTTACTCGGTCACCCGGTTTGACGTACAGACGTTTGAGCTGCCCGTTTACCTGGGCACCGATATTCACCTGCACCGCGGGTTTAAGAATACCGGTTGCCAGCACGGTGCTTTCGATAGTGCCACGCGTTACCGCTTCGCCGACGTTCAGCAGCGGCTCCCCACCGTCCGAAGAGGCGGCGAGCCAGACACCGTAACCGGCCAGGATTAACAATATCCCGGCGCCCGCCGCAATCGCCCTTCTGCTGTGTTTGCCGATCCTTATAGCCAGCATTTCAAAACGCTTCGGCCAGTTCAGGGGAGGCCGCGCCGCTATTAGCCAGCTTCAGGTGTCCCTCCTTCATGTGGTACACCTTATCAAACAGCGGTAATGCATTTTCTCCGTGCGTGACAATAATCAGGGTCTTGCCGTATTCCCTGCAGTGGGCAAGCAGAGTTTCGATAACCTGCCGTGCGGTTTCTTCGTCAAGATTAGCGGTGGGCTCATCGAGCATAAGAATCGGGCGATCGCTGTACATGGCGCGGGCCAGCAGCAGGCGCTGACGCTGACCCAGAGAGAGCGCCGCATGGCTCTCACGGATTAACGCGCTCTTGCCACCGGGTAAAGCAGCAATGACCGACGCCAGCTGTAAGCCCTCAAGAGATTTATCAATACGGCTCAGCCTGCCTTCATCAACTTGCCCGTCGAACAGCGTGATATTCTGCAGTACCGAGCCGTTAAACAGGATGTCTTCCTGGCTTTGCAGGAAGAGCAGGCGCTGAAGCTGTTCACAGGAAGCGACCTGCCCATCAATAACCATTTCACCCTGCTGGCAGGGTAAAAGCCCCGCCATAACCTTCAGCAGGGTGCTTTTTCCTGCACCAGACTCCCCGACGATAGCGATCTTCTCCCCCGGCTTTATGTCGAGCGTAATACCATGCAGCACGGGACGCGCAGCCTCCCAGGCGAAAACAAGGTGGCGATAGCTCATTCCCCGGGCGAAGCAAATTTTTGGATAGTGCATGCCAGCCTGCTTTCCGCCCGGCTCATTCGTCGGGAAGAGATCCCGCGCCCGGGTATCAATCACGTGCAGCTGGTTCTTTTGCAAAATCGCAAAAAAAATGCGCGTGATATAACCGGTGAATATTTCCCTGACGAAGCTATAGGCAAAAAACTCCCCCATGCTCAGCCTGCCGCTTTGCAGCAGCGGCAGCGCCAGCAGCATAAAGAACACCATTTCCAGGCTGCTAATCAGCTGATAGACGCTGCTTTTGCCCTGTTCATAAATTTTCTGATTCTGAAAGCTGGTGAAAAAAGCCTGTGCGTGAAGCGCGAAGGCCGTCTTGCGGATGCTTCCAAGCCCGGCGGATCGGATTGTAGAAAAGCCCTGGATGGATTCAAGAATGAATTCGTTTTGCGCAGCGCCAAGCGCCTGCAGCTGCTGCGTATAAAAACGGTCACGATAGATAGCCCAGACGCTGACCATCCCCATCAGCATCACCCCGATTGCCGAGACCATTGCCAGCAGCGGGCTCATATAGCACATCACGCCCAGCGCGATAGCCCCCACAATCCAGTCCGTTCGCAGCCCGTTATCCAGCTCAATCTTCTGGGTGGCGGCAATCTGCCAGCTGGCGAAGCGGCTGAAAATTTCCCCCGGCGCACGCTTATCGAAGAAATTTAACGAATTGCTGAGCAGTCGGGAAAATCCCGCGACGCTGCGGGACAGAGCAAATCGCTTGATATAGCGCTCGGTGACGATGCGCACGATGAGAGCCAGGCTGGTCGATGCGGCAAAAGCCAGCAGGTACATCAGCCAGGGAAACGCCTGCGGCTTCGCGCTGGAATAAACATCGTTGATGGCGCTGCCAACCATCATCGGCATGATAAACAGCGTTAATGAGATCAGAAAGGCCAGCGCCATCAGCCTGTAAATACCCGGCTGACTCGCCGTTTCTTTTAAACTCAGGCACGCCAGCGCGCTGAGACGTTTACTTTTTGCCACGCGACGCACGGCATCTTCATCCGGCTGGGTTTCCGTATCCAGCACCAGCGCGAAGCCGCTTATCTCCAGCTTCAGCGCTTCTACCGGCAAAAGCTGCTGGCCGATAGCGGGATTCATTACGCAAACATAGTTCCCTTGCCGATAGGCCAGAAGTACGTAATGGTTGGCCCCGTAGTGCAGAATGGCGGGCAGCGGCAGAGAAGCCAGCTCGCCGTGTTCAAAAGAAATCGGGTAGGCTGGTATGGCAAGCTCATTGAGGATGTCATAGAGATTGACCAGGGACATACCGTGCTGGGACGCGGGGAAGCGCTCACGCAGAGCTGTCAGCGTGACGTCAATGCCCTGCGTCTCGGCCAGCATGGCGATACAGGCCAGTCCACATTCGTTGGTTTCACCCTGGAACACCTGGGTGGGGATAATCTTTTCCATGATAATGAGTAACTCCCTTTATTCATTAATGAAATAGAGTGAGTGAGCGTGCCAGAGCATCCAGTCGTCCGGGTGCTGACGAATGGCTTTCTCAATGATTTCTGGCAGCAACGTTTTTAGCTTCCTCGCCGGAACGGGCGGCTCAATATGCAGCTTTAGCTTTCCGTCGTGGTACAGGTGATAAAAAACAACCTGAGCACCAAGCATTCTCGCCACGCGCAAAATACCGCTGTGCAGATTGGCGGGACGCTCAAACAGGCGGCAGGGCAGCTTGGCCGTGGAGTCATGGCTGGCATTGACGGTAAAATCAGGCGTGATATCCGGATAAATCATGATGTTGCGGCGGTTTTCTGCCGCCTCCATGACGGCGCTCATCAGGTTACCGGCGATTTCCCGGTTATCATCGTGAATGGAGCAATAATCCAAATCTATGCCACCAAGCGCACGCGTCTGCTGCTGATACTCATCAGCTCTTGAGGAGACAATGACGGTAGTTTTGCCGGGCGTTACGCCCGCGCCAACCATCGCCACTAACACATCCGACACCATATGCAGCGGAGCGAGAATAACGGGAGTACCGGATTCATGCAGAGGGGCGACAACCTCATCAAGCTGCTGACGGCATGCGGCCAGCTCGGCCAGGGCCTGACGGTTTTGCCCCCACATGACCCCCAGCTCCAGCACCTTGCGCCGCAGCGTAAACCCGACATAATCCAGCGTTTCATCATGGGCGAGCAGCGAACGCTTATTGGCCGTAGCGACGCACGCCCGGGCTTTTAAATGTGGATCGATAAAGGGCAAGCGGTAGATAACACGCGCCAGCCTGAACAAAACGCGGTAATGGAAATGACGCAGCAGCAGGCAGGCCAGCATACGGCGGACCTGCCAGACTTTTGCTATACGCTGCGCTCCGGCATCAGCGGCATTGCACCAGGCCAGATAGAGCCACACGATGAAATAGCGCATTACCGATCCAGGGGCTTATCATGCTGGAGGAGTGACATCAGCTGCTTAGAGAAAGTTGGAAAGTCACCCTCCTGCTGAGCGAGCCATTTTTTCCCGACGATAAAAGTTGGCGTGGCATTGATGCCATAGTATTGGCTGACCTCAGTCATATAGGTCAGCATAGCCTCGCGTTCGGGCGACTGGCTCGCTTTAAGATATGCCAATCGATCGATACCGTTTTGTAGCAGCCACTTCTCAAGCTGCGTTTCGTCTGCCAGATTAATATTTTCTTCCAGAATGGCTTTATAAGCCTGTCCACGATACTGCGCCTCAATCCCCATCACGCTCAGCGTGGCAAATACGGAGGCATAACTGGCCAGCCCGCTAAGAGCCGGCGTACTGAAATGCAGGCGAATCAACTTTGCCGTTGGTGGCAGCTGCTGTTCGAACCGCGAAATATCCTTTTCACTTACCGCACAGTAATGGCAACCATATGAGATTATTTCAACGATTGTGTTTTCTTCTTTTATTGGGCTGCCAGCAACCTGCGCCTCAGGGATTTTTTTAAGAACTTGTTCTTGATCTTCAACAGCGCTGCCAAATACGAACAGGTGAAAATAACCGGTAGTTATCAGTGCCGATACAATAATAAGGAAAAGAGAATAAAATATAATAGACAGGCGCGTTTTAAGCATGTTATTCATCCTGAATCACCGGGGACAACCAAGGGTATAACGAGTATATTAATTGCCGGGGAATAATACTTTTTGAAATACAGAAATTAATAAACGGGTGCT
This sequence comes from Dryocola clanedunensis, assembly GCF_038405435.1. Classification (GTDB taxonomy): domain Bacteria; phylum Pseudomonadota; class Gammaproteobacteria; order Enterobacterales; family Enterobacteriaceae; genus Dryocola; species Dryocola clanedunensis_A. The sequence continues at coordinate 380,980 of NZ_JBBYHZ010000004.1, forward strand.
TATAAAAAACACCCGTAGAAAAGATAATCCGGTTGGGTTAGCCCGCCTGCTTACAGAAATTTACAGCTGCAGCATCGTATTTCTTGTAAACCTTACCTGTTTTATCGGTACAGGTTTTAACTGCATAACAGCCTTGCTGGCCTGCTACAATCGCCAGTTCATAAGAATCGATGCAAGAAGTACCACCCACAACCGCCGCCGCTTCTGTCATATTTAATTTTTTCATCATAATTCCCTTATAATTGAGCTCAAAATTTTTGCATTCCTGCCTACAGATATTACCTCGTGCGCTACCGTTCTCCGATTGCCTTAGACATTATTAATCTCGCCGGCAAGAACAAGTAAGACAATACATAACATCTGTAAAACGCAGCGAGAATAGCGTTCACCTGACGACAGATCAATAGCCCCCACACGAACAGAGCACCGCGACATGAGCAGATTACGCCCATTATTGACCGGATAATTCTTGATAATTATTTGGCATAATCTTAATTGCCAGCAATAAGACGCGGTAATTAAAAAATAGTGAGCAGGATATAACTAAGCTTTAACCTTTGAAAAATGAGAATGCATTTTATGAAGTAAGGAGCTTTAGTTTAAAAATCATGTTCAGACAAGCCCAAAACGAAAAAAATCTCCGCCACGTGACGTGGAGGAGATTCATTAAAGCAGGGATCAGGGCTGCTGCTTAGCCGTCAATACCTTTACTGCGCAGGTAATCTTCATACCCACCGGTAAAGTCGATAACGCGCTCTGGGGTGATTTCGACGACGCGGGTAGCCAGGGAGCTGACGAACTCACGGTCGTGGGAGACGAATATCAGCGTGCCGGGATACATTTCCAGCGCCATGTTCAGCGACTCGATGGATTCCATATCCAGGTGGTTTGTAGGTTCATCCATGACCAGCACGTTCGGACGCTCCATCATCAGCTTGCCGAACAGCATGCGGCCCTTCTCACCGCCGGACAGCACCTTAGCAGGCTTTTTGATGTCGTCCTGGCTGAACAGCAGACGGCCAAGAATGCTGCGCACGGCCTGCTCGTCATCGCCTTCCTGCTTCCACTGGCTCATCCAGTCAAACACGGTCAGGTCGTTTTCGAATTCGTATTCGTGATCCTGCGCGTAGTAACCGATCTGCACGTTCTCGGACCATTTAACCGTTCCGGCATCCGGGGTCAGTTCGCTCACCAGAGTCTTCAGGAAGGTCGTTTTACCCACGCCGTTGGTGCCCAGCACCGCAAGCTTCTCGCCTACTTCCAGCAGCATGTTAACGCCTTTGAACAGCGGGCCTTCGTCGAAGCCTTTAGCCAGCCCTTCCACTTCCAGCGCGTTACGGAACAGCTTCTTGTCCTGCTCGAAGCGGATGAACGGGTTCTGACGGCTGGAGGCCTTCACTTCATCAAGCTTGATTTTGTCAATCTGACGGGCGCGAGAGGTAGCCTGGCGGGATTTTGATGCGTTCGCGCTGAAGCGGCTGACGAAGGATTGCAGGTCGGCAATCTGCGCCTTTTTCTTCGCGTTATCGGACAGCAGGCGCTCGCGAGCCTGGGTTGCTGCCGTCATGTATTCATCGTAGTTGCCCGGATAAACGCGCAGCTCGCCGTAGTCCAGATCCGCCATGTGGGTACAAACCATGTTCAGGAAGTGGCGGTCGTGGGAAATGATGATCATGGTGCTGTTGCGCTCGTTGAGCACGGTTTCCAGCCAGCGAATAGTGTCGATGTCGAGGTTGTTCGTCGGTTCATCGAGCAGCAGAATGTCCGGATTAGAGAACAGCGCCTGCGCCAGCAGCACACGCAGCTTCCAGCCCGGTGCGACTTCGCTCATCGGGCCGTAATGTTGCTCAACCGGAATGCCGACGCCCAGCAGTAATTCGCCAGCACGCGCTTCGGCGGTGTAACCGTCCATTTCGCCGTATCTGGATTCCAGATCGGCCACCCGGTAGCCGTCTTCCTCGCTCATCTCCGGCAGCGCATAAATGCGGTCGCGCTCTTCTTTTACTTCCCAGAGTTCGGCGTGGCCCATGATCACCGTATCGAGCACGGTAAATTTCTCAAAGGCGAACTGATCCTGGCGCAGCTTACCGATGCGCTCGTTAGGATCGAGAGAGACGTTACCCACGGTTGGGTCGAGATCGCCACCGAGGATCTTCATAAAGGTGGACTTACCGCTACCGTTAGCGCCAATCAGGCCGTAGCGATTGCCGCCGCCAAATTTGACGGAGATGTTTTCAAACAGCGGCTTACTGCCGAACTGCATAGTGACGTTACTGGAAACTAGCACAGAGATGTCCTGATAAATGAGGTGTGTAATTTGTGATATCTGCCACATTATGCCATAAGTGCGGGCGTGGATCGCGTTGCTTGTACGCTGTCTATAGTTTAATCGATATGAAAAAAATGTGATTTCAGCCACATCTGATTTCCCAGACTGATGGAATGCACATATAATGCGCGGCTGAACCGTACCTGATACTCAACTAACTAGCCTGTCTGGCCATAAATACTACGCACACATGAATATGAAAATACGCACAATTTTACTGGCATTTGTGGCTGCGGTGTCTTTCTGCAAAACAGCCTCTGCCGTGACTTATCCTCTGCCTACCGATGGCAGCCGTCTGGTGGGTCAAAACCAGGTGATTACCATCCCTGAAGGTAGCACCGCGCCGCTTGAAGAGTTCGCGGCGCAGTACCAGATGGGCCTGTCTAACATGCTGGAAGCCAACCCGGGCGTTGACCCTTATCTGCCGAAAGGCGGCACCATCCTGAACATACCTCAGCAGCTGATCCTGCCGGATACCGTTCATGAGGGTATCGTTATCAACAGTGCTGAAATGCGCCTCTACTACTACCCGAAAGGCACCAACACGGTCATCGTGCTGCCAATCGGTATCGGCCAGCTGGGTAAAGACACCCCAATCAGCTGGACCACGAAAGTAGAACGTAAGAAAGCAGGCCCGACCTGGACGCCTACCGCTAAAATGCACGCGGAATACGCAGCGGCGGGTACGCCACTGCCAGCCGTTGTGCCAGCCGGCCCGGACAACCCTATGGGCCTGTACGCGCTGTATATCGGTCGCCTGTATGCTATTCACGGCACCAATGCCAACTTCGGTATCGGCCTGCGCGTGAGCCACGGCTGCGTGCGCCTGCGTAACGAAGACATCAAGTTCCTGTTCGAGAATGTACCGGTCGGTACTCGCGTGCAGTTCATTGATGAACCTGTTAAAGCAACCGTAGAGCCGGACGGCACCCGTTACATTGAGGTGCATAACCCGCTGTCGACTACCGAGGCGCAGTTCAACTCCGGTGAAATCGTGCCAATTACGCTGAAAGATAACGTAACCGCGATCACCGCCCAGCCTGACGTAGACACTAACGTTGTGGACCAGGCGATTCAGAACCGTTCCGGTATGCCGGTGCGTCTGAACTAAACGACGCTTTAGTATGTTGGATGACGCTGACGCTTATCCAGCCTGCGCAAACCGTTAAAGGCGACCTTCGGGTCGCTTTTTTATTGCCTGCGGTCAGGCATCCCGGAACCTTACTTTCGGGAATATTTGGTATGCTCATAAGTCATGATGTGATCGGTAGCACAATTTTAGATTTAATTGTATGATGAATGCGTTTCTTAAGGGGTCATCTCCATGCGTAACTCGCTCACCGTAATCTGGCAGTTTCTGAGATCGTTTATTCTGATTTACCTGTGCTTATATGCCGGTATCGCCCTCTCCTCCGTGCTGCCGATTGCCATTCCCGGCAGCATTCTTGGCATGCTGATTCTGTTTGTGCTGCTCTCCTTACAGATCCTTCCCGCAAAATGGGTCAAGCCCGGCTGCCATCTGTTTATTCGTTATATGGTGCTGCTGTTCGTGCCCATCGGGGTTGGCGTTATGCAGTATTTCGACGTGCTGCGCGCGGAGTTCGCGCCGATTATCGTCTCCTGTACGGTGAGCACGCTGCTGGTCTTAGTGATCGTGAGCTGGAGTTCCCATCTGGTGCACGGCGAACGCAAAGTGATAGGTGAAGCGGAGGGCGATCAAAAATGATTCATTATATCTGGTGGTCCCTGCCGTTAACCCTGATCGTGTTTTACGGCGCGCGCAAGCTGGCGGTTCGCTTCCCTACACCGCTGCTCAATCCGCTGCTGGTCAGCATGGCCATCCTCATCCCCTTCCTGATGCTCACCGGCATTCCCTACGAGCATTATTTCCAGGGGTCGAAGGTGCTTAACGATCTGCTGCAGCCCGCGGTCGTGGCGCTGGCCTTCCCGCTCTATGAGCAGCTCCACCAGATCCGCGCGCGCTGGAAATCTATTATCACCATCTGCTTTATTGGCAGCCTGGTGGCGATGATTACCGGGACGAGCATTGCGCTGATGATGGGTGCGCCCGTGCAGATCGCCGCCTCTATCCTGCCTAAGTCCGTCACCACCCCGATCGCTATGGCCGTTGGCGGCAGCATCGGCGGCGTACCGGCGATTAGCGCCGTCTGCGTTATCTACGTCGGCATTCTTGGCGCCGTGCTGGGCCATACGCTGCTGAATATCATGCGCATCAAAACCAAAGCCTCACGCGGGCTGGCCATCGGCAGTTCGGCGCACGCGCTGGGCACCGCCCGCTGCGTGGAGATGGATTTCCAGGAAGGGGCGTTCAGCTCGCTGGCGCTGGTCATCTGCGGGATCATTACCTCGCTGCTCGCGCCGTTCCTGCTGCCGGTGATCGTGTCGCTCTTTGGTTAAAACTTGCGAGAGATCGCGCATTTTCAGTTTTTATTTCATCTGTTGCATTTGCAATTAGATACCGATCACATATAAAGCCTTATAAGCACCGTAAACTACGGTTCCATAACCTGATATGAGGCTCAGATAGATGCGTTCTCGTTTTGATGCTGCTTTTGCACAGCTCCCGGCTTCGCTGCAGGCCGCTCTGCTTCCCCTGCTTGCCGAAGACCACTTCCCGGCCATGTTTAGCGCGCAGGAAGTGGAGGCGATAAAGCACCAGGCCGGTCTGGATGATGATGCGCTGGCCTTCGCCCTTCTTCCTCTTGCAGCCGCCTGCGCGCGCGCGGCAATCTCCAGTTTTAACGTCGGGGCCGTTGCCCGCGGCGTGAGCGGCAACCTCTATTTCGGTGCCAACATGGAGTTCGCCGGGGCCACCATGCAGCAAACCGTCCACGCCGAGCAAAGTGCCATTACCCACGCCTGGATGCGCGGTGAAAAAGGTCTGGCTTCGATTACCGTCAACTACACGCCGTGCGGCCACTGCCGCCAGTTTATGAACGAGCTGAACAGCGGCGTGAAGCTGCAGATCAACCTGCCCGGCCGCAAGCCCGCCACCCTTGGCGACTATTTGCCGGACTCTTTCGGCCCGCGCGACCTGGCTATCGAAACGCTGCTGCTCGACGATCTGGACCACGGGTACAAAGCTGAAGGTGATGAAGTCAGCCAGGCTGCCATCGGGGCAGCAAACCGCAGCCATGCGCCTTACAGCAAAGCGCCTGCTGGCGTAGCGCTCGCCCTGCGCGACGGCAAAATCATCGCCGGCAGCTACGCGGAAAACGCGGCGTTCAACCCGTCCCTGCCTCCGCTTCAGGCCGCGCTGAACCTGCTTAGCCTGTCAGGCTATGAGTACGGCGACATCCAGCGCGCGGTGCTTGCCGAACGTGCTGATGCGCCACTGACGCAGTGGGACGCCACCGTCGCCACGCTTAAAGCGCTTGGCTGCCAGAATATCGACCGCCAGCTGCTGGCCTGAGTCCTGTTTGCGGGTGTACCCACACCCGCACTGCTGAAATTTACCTCAACCAAAACCGCTAATCTTGCTCTTCCCCCCCAGGTAAAGTAGCCTTGAGTAAAATTTCATCCAAACCACGAGTCCGTAAGTCCATGTTGAAGCGCTTGTTTTATAGCCTGTTAGTCCTCATCGGCTTGACTGCGTTGACTGCGCTTGCCCTCGACCGCTGGATGAGCTGGAAAACCTCCCCCTACGTCTACGACGAACTGCAGGACCTGCCCTATCGCCAGGTCGGCGTGGTGCTCGGCACCGCCAAGTATTACCGCACCGGGGTCATTAACCAGTACTACCTCTACCGTATTCAGGGCGCGCTGAACGCCTACAACAGCGGCAAGGTTAACTACCTGCTGCTGAGCGGCGATAACGCGCAGTCCAGCTACAACGAACCAAGAACGATGCGCAGGGATTTGATCGCCGGAGGCGTTGACCCGGCGGATATCGTGCTGGATTACGCCGGTTTCCGTACCCTCGACTCGATTGTGCGCACCAGGAAAGTGTTCGACACCAACGACTTCATTATTATTACCCAGCGTTTCCACTGCGAGCGCGCGCTGTTCATTGCCCTGCATGAAGGCATCCAGGCGCAGTGCTACGCCGTCCCGTCGCCGAAGAATATGCTGTCCGTGCGCATGCGTGAATTTGCCGCCAGGCTGGGGGCTATCGCCGATGTGTACATCTTTAAGAGCGAGCCGCGCTTTCTGGGGCCGCTGATCCCGATCCCGGCATTACATGAAGTGCCGGATGACGCCCAGGCGTACCCGGCAGTGACGCCGGAACAGCTGCTGGAGCTACAGAAGAAAGAGAAGAAATAACGCAAGGTGGGGATGTTTCGTAGGGCGGATAAGCCTGCGTCATCCGCCATATACCCGAGTTTGGGGCGGTGGATGACGCTGCGCTTATCCACCCTACAACGTGCAGGGTGGATTCGTTTCTTACTTCTTACGAGCGTACTTCAGTGAATCCAGGGCAACCGCGAAGATAATAATCGCGCCCTTGATGATGTACTGCCAGTAAGGGTTCACGCCGATATAGGTCAGGCCGTAGTTGATAACGGTGAAGATGATAACACCGGTCACCACGCCGACAACCGTCCCTACCCCGCCGCTGAACGACACGCCGCCTACCACGCACGCCGCAATCGCATCCAGCTCGTACATAAAGCCGAGGTTGTTGGTTGCCGAACCGATACGCCCCGCTTCCAGCATCCCGCCGAAGGCGTAGAACACGCCGGACAGCGCATAGATCATGATCAGGTTCAGGCCGACGTTAACGCCGGACACTTTCGCCGCTTCCGGGTTGCCGCCGATAGCAAAGATGTTTTTGCCAAAGCGAGTTTTGTTCCACAGCACCCACACGAACATCACCGCAAACAGCGCGTAGAACGTGATGTAGGAGAGACGGAACGTCCCCAGGGCGATGAATCCCTGGGTAAACGTCGAGAAGTTAGAGTCAAAGCCGGATACCGGCGACGCCCCCACGAAGTCGTAATACAGGGAGTTGATCCCGTAAACGATAATCATCGTACCCAAAGTGGTGATAAACGGCGTCACGTTCAGGTAGGCAATGATAATGCCGTTAATCAGGCCAATGATCGCGCCAACGGCACAGACAATCAGCAGCACCACCGGAATAGGCATGGTCGCCATATCCGGGAACACTTTATTGACGTTATCCATCGACTGCAGAAGCGTTGCCGCGATAACCGCCGCAAGGCCTACCTGGCGCCCGGCGGACAGGTCGGTCCCCTGGGTAACAATCAGGCCCGCCACGCCCAGCGCGATAATAATACGCACCGAAGACTGGGTCAGAATGTTACTTAAGTTCAGCAAGCTTAAAAACGTCGGATCCTGGAAAATAATAATCGCCAGCAGCACCAGCAAAACGACATAAATGCCGCCTTCTTTCAGATAAGTTAGAAAACTTTTCTTATTTAACGCACTCATTTTCAATAGCCCCTAAATTATCAAAGATGCACAGACGCAAGACGTAATATTTCGTTCTGCGTGGTTGTTTTAGTGTCTACAATTCCCGCAACGAGGCCATTGCTCATTACCAGAATACGGTCTGTAATCCCTAACAACTCCGGCATTTCGGACGAAATAATGATGATGCCTTTCCCTTTCTTAGCCAGCTCGGCAATCAGCTGGTAAATTTCAAACTTCGCTCCCACGTCGATCCCGCGCGTCGGCTCATCCAGCATTAAAATTTCCGGCTGGGTTAATAACCAGCGGCCAATAATAACTTTCTGCTGGTTACCGCCTGACAGCGAACCAATCGACGTGCGGTGCCCCGGCGTTTTCACACGCATGGAGTCGATAACCCACTGGGTATCGCTTTTCATACGGCTATTATCGAGCAGGCCTATTTTGTTTTTATAGTTGCGAATATTTGAAATCAGCGAGTTAAAGCCGATATCCAGGTAAGCATAAATGCCGGTAGAGCGGCGCTCTTCGGTCACTAACGCAAAGCCATGGTTAATCGCTTCGTTGGCGCTGTGGTTATTAATTTTTTTGCCGTGCAGAAAAATGGTGCCGGATGATTTTTCACGAATACCAAACAGCGTTTCCACAATGTCGGTACGCTTCGCGCCCACCAGGCCTGCAATCCCCAGGATTTCTCCTTTATGCAAATCAAAGGAGACATCGCGGATTGAAGGCTGACGCAGCGAGGTCAGGTTACGCACCTCCAGAATCACTTCCCCCGGCACGTTGGACTTGTCCGGGAAGCGCTGGTTCAGGGAGCGGCCAACCATCATGGAGATGATTTTATCCATGTCCAGCCCTTCCAGCGGCTGGGTGGCGATCCACTGTCCGTCACGCAGAATGGTAATTTCATCGCACAGCTGGAATATCTCTTCCATTTTATGGGAGATATAAACGATGCCGCAGCCACGCTCTTTTAATTTACGGATAATTTTAAAGAGGTGGTTGACTTCTTTTTCCGTCAGGGAGGACGTTGGCTCATCCATAATGACGATTTTGGCGTTATAGGAAAACGCCTTGGCAATTTCGATCATCTGCATTTGTGATACGGAAAGCGTGCCTACGCGGGCGCGCGGATCGATATCAATATCCAGCTCGTCGAAAATGTCTTTTGTGTCGCGGTACATTTTATCCTGATCGACAAATACGCCCTTGGTTGGGTAACGCCCCAGCCACATATTGTCCATCACGGTACGTTGCAGGACCAGGTTCAGCTCCTGGTGCACCATGGAAATACCGTTCTCCAGCGCCTCTTTCGTGCTGTTGAAATTAACTTCCTGTCCCTGAAAAAGAATACTGCCGGAATCCTTACTGTAGATCCCAAAAAGGCATTTTAATAATGTGGATTTACCCGCCCCGTTCTCACCCATTAAGGCGTGAATGGAATGAGGGCGAACTTTCAAATTGACATTATCGAGTGCCTTAACGCCGGGGAAAGACTTGTTGACGTTGGTCATTTCCAACAAGAATTCAGGCGTCGCTGTTTGATTGCTGACCATAGTTATACCTGGCTGCGAAAGTGTTGCTGAGCGTAAGGCCTGCCCGGGCGGCGGTTTGCCCGGGCAGAACTGTCTGACTTATATTATTTGTTTGAGAACTGCGCCAGGTTGTCTTTATCAACGCCGACGTAAGGAATACGCACGATCTTGTTTTCAATCTTCCAGTTCGTGCCTTCTGCCGCAGGTTTACCCGCCGCCAGGTTTTTCGCCAGATCGAAGGTGGCTTTCGCCTGGTTGTTGGCATCGTTCAGCACGGTACCGGCCAGCGCGCCGGATTTAACCAGCGCCAGCGCTTCAGGCAGGGCATCCACGCCGAAGACCGGAATAGATGATTTGTTGTGTGCTTTCAGCGCTTCTACCGCGCCCATTGCCATCGCATCGTTGTTGGCGATAACCACTTCGATTTTGTTAGCGTTCGGGCCGGACATCCATGCGTCCATCTTATCTTTCGCCTGGGCGGTGTCCCACATCGCGGTATCTAACTGCAGCTGCTGGGTTTTCAGGCCCTTGGTGTTCAGCTCTTTGATAACGTAGGTGGTACGGGCTTCAGCATCCGGGTGGCCCGGCTCGCCTTTGAGCAGCACGAACTGAATCTGACCGTCTTTGTTCAGATCCCAGGCCGGGTTTGCCGCCCAATGTTTCGCAATCAGGTCGCCCTGAATGATACCGGACTCTTTAGAGTCGGTGCCCACGTAGTACGCTTTATCGTAGCTATCCAGCGCCTTACGTGAAGGTTCTTTGTTGTAGAAAACAATCGGGATGTTCTGGCCACGGGCTTTTTCAATGACCGTGCCTGCCGCTGCCGGGTCAACCAGGTTGATGGCCAACGCCTTCACGCCTTTCGCCAGCAGCACGTCGATCTGATCGTTCTGCTTGGACTGGTCGTTCTGGGAGTCGTTCATCAGCAGCTCAACGTCCGGGCTTGCTTTAGCGTCTTTCTCAATGGCTTTGCGCACGACTGACATGAAGTTATCGTCGTATTTATAGATGGTCACGCCGATACGGGTATCAGCAGCGTGAGCAGCCGTGCCAAACAGCATGCAGGACATAACGGCGGACAGGGTCAAAACCTTCTTATTCATGGTATCTCCGGTTTTTTTGCAGGGTAGTTCTGAGTGAGCTTCAGGCAGGGCAGTAATGTTATGAAAACGTTACTGAATGCCGAAAATTATCCTAAAAAAATAAGCTTCCGTGTTCTGTAACGATCCTGTACTGCATTTTATGGCTGGTTTTTGGCTTGATACCTATAGTGAAACCGATTAATCACCGTTACATATAGTTTCAGCCTATAAAACGCTGACATCATAGACAGCGTTATGTTAATTAACTGTGAATTTACTCACAGATTGAAACCGGTTACATCAAAGTCTTTAATCAGAGAGTGATCGGCCCCACAATTTGCTTTGGCGAGACGGAATGACGACGCACCAGCGTCGGCATAAAACAGTGCGTTGCCGCAGCGTCTATGGTCCCCGCCGCCCCCTGCAGCGCCAGCTCCGTCGCCAGACGGGCCATTGAAACGATGGGATAACGTACGGTGGTCAGCTGCGGGTCCGTGTAACGGGCAATGGGAATATCATCGAAGCCGATGACTGAAACATGATGCGGCACGACAATGCCGTTATCTTTCAGCGCCGTCAGCGCGCCCGCCGCCATGCTGTCGTTATAGGAAAACACCGCGCTGAGCTGCAGATTGCGCCCGAGCAGCTCAACCATGGCCGCCTCGCCGCCCTGCATATCCGGCGACCCCACGCCAACCCAGCTTTCCGGAGCCGCAATCCCCTGCTCTGACAAGCCGCGCAGCCACCCTTCCCGGCGCTGATCGTTATCTTCAATGTTGTGGCTGGAGGCCAGATAGCCGATGCGCTGATGCCCCTGATTGAACAGCATGCGAGTGGCCATTAAAGCCCCGCTCACGTTGTCGAGGCCGACGCAGCGGTGCGCGTAGCCCGGCACGATGCGGTTGATCAGCACCATGCCTGGGATATGCTCAAGGAATTCGGCAAGCTCTTCGTCGCTCAGCGCCTTAGCGTGCACAATCAGCGCGTTGCAGCGCTGGCGGATAAGCACCTCAATGGCGTGACGCTCTTTCTCTTCCTGGTGGTAGCTGTTGCCGATCAGCACATATTTGTTGTGCTCCTGAGCCACCACGTCCACCGCTTTAACCAGCGCGCCAAAGAAGGGGTCGGAAACATCCATCACCACCACGCCGATGGTGTCGCTCACCTGGGTAGCAAGCGCCTGGGCGTTGGCGTTAGGGCGATAGCCGGTCTGGGCCACGGCCCGCATCACGCTTTCACGCGTCTCCGGGCTGACCAGCGCGCTGTTGTTCAGGACGCGGGAAACGGTCGCCACGGAAACACCGGCAATGCGTGCAACGTCACGGATGGTGATCATGGTTGTCACCGTGCGGATGATGTGTCGGTTTCATAGCGGAACCCTGTATTTGGCAAGGTGGCTATTCTGGCAGCGAGTCGGGGCGGGTTTACGTGAAGAGGATCACACTCGTGAAAACGGTTACATACAATTCGTTAACCTTTGTGATGCAAGTCATTATCTTGCGGAAGGCTTTAATGAAACACCCGCAGCACGTGCGGTTAACTGACGCCACAGCCACTCCACCGGTCCCTGATGGAAGCGGCGCAGCCACAGGACGGAGAAGAGAATATTGACCGCCCAGACGACGGGCACCAGGGCCAGCAGCTGCAGGCGGTCGAACTTCATAAACAGGTCGAAGCGGTAGAATAATGTCGTGCAGATAAGCGTTTGCAGCAGATAGTTAGACAGGGCCATGCGGCCAACGCAGGTGATTGCCGCTGCCAGACGCAGCTTAGACAGCCACGGCCAGAAGCCGAAGGCCAGCGCGGCATAGCCAGCCGTCTGAAACGGCGCGCTCAGCTCGCGGGGAGCCTGAAGAATAAACGCGCACCAGCGATAGCTCCAGTCTAGGTGCCACTGGGCGTAAATCCCCGGCAGGTTAATCGCCATTCCCACCGCAACCAGCCAGAATCCCGTGCGGCGATAGTGCTGCAAACTGTACTGCCCTTTCAGCCAGCCGCTGCGCATCAGCGCGCCGCCGAGCAGCATCATGCCTGCCAGCTGCCAGCCGTACTGTGCGCCCAGCGCCAGCAGGTTCGAAGAAAGCAGGTCGGAGCGGTTGCTGATGGCCTCCACGCCGCCGTTCAGCTTCCAGAACGCTTCATACTGGATGTTCGCAGCGTCCGGTAGCCAGGAACGGTTGGGCGCGTTGCCTGATATAAAGCCCAGCAGCAGCAGCACGCCGACCCCGATAAGGTAAAGCAGCGCCCCGGTATTAAAGAGCTGCCTCGTCGTCGGCGCGTCGCGGATCATCCGCCAGCAGATTAGCCCCACCAGCCCGTAGGCCAGCAGAATATCGCCGTCCCACAGCAGCAAAGCGTGCATAAAACCGAGCAGAACGAGCAGCGTCAGGCGTGACTGGATCCAGCGCTTGCCGCGATGTAACAACATCTGCAGCCCTGCGCCAAACAGCAAAGCAAATAGGGTGAGGAATTTGACCTGCGCGAACAGGTCGAGCACGGCCCATGTCCAGGCGTCGCTCAGGGAAACGGAGCCGGACCAGGCGGGATTGATATACGCCGCCTTTGGCAGGCCGAAGGCGACGATATTCAGCAGCAGAATACCCAGGATGGCGACGCCACGAATAAAATCCAGCGTGACATTTCTTTCCATGGTTCCTGCCCGTTTAACAGTTAGCTATGACGAACGGCGCGCAGGAACTCCTGGCGCGTGTTCTGGCTGGATTTAAACAGCCCGCCCAGCGAGGTGGTGGTGGTGGCGCTGGTCGCGTCCTGCACCCCACGAGCCTTCACGCAGTAATGGACTGCATCAATAGATACCGCCACATTGTTGGTGCCAAGCAGAGTTTGCAGGGCAATCAGGATCTGCTGGGTTAAGCGCTCCTGAACCTGCGGGCGCTGGGCGAAGAACTGCACGATGCGGTTAATCTTCGACAGGCCAATCACCGTCTCTTTCGGGATATAGGCCACGGTGGCCTTTCCGTCGATGGTCACGAAGTGGTGTTCGCAGGTGCTGGTCAGGGTGATATCACGCACCGTCACCATCTCATCAACCTTCATCTTGTTCTCGATGACGGTAATTTTCGGGAAGTTCGCGTAATCCAGGCCGGAGAAAATCTCATCGACATACATTTTGGCGATGCGGTGCGGCGTCTCCATCAGGCTGTCGTCGCTCAGATCCAGATTCAGCAAATGCATGATTTCCGTCATATGTCCGGCAATCTCGCGCTTGCGGGTTTCGTTGTCCATTTCACGAACCGGCGGACGCAGCGGCGTTTCCAGCCCGCGCGCAACGAGGGCCTCGTGAACGAGAGCGGCTTCGTGACTTAATGATGGCATGTCGTTTTTTCTCCTGCAGGTGTGGCTGACCTCTGCCCTACGTGGGACAAAGTGTGCGCTCATTGTGCGTGAGCGCGCTCGCATAATCCAGTGGCGGCGGGGATAATTATTGAAATCGTCAATACCTTTTCCAGACCAGCGCGCCGCCGATAAGTAATGCTGCCCCGGCGACGTACAGCGCCGGTTCCAGCTGATGTGTTAAAGCCGTTGATAATGCGGATAATGCAGGCCCGATAAGCTGACCGATGGCGTAGCCCGTGGTCAGCAACCCGGCCAGGTATCTCGTGTGTTGCGGTGCCATTTCGCGGCCATACTGCAGCGAAAGCTGTACCGCGCAGAGGAACCCGCCGCCGACCAGCACGGCCCCCAGCACCAGGCCCGTCATGCCGGGCACTAAATCAGAGGCGAAGACCCCGACCGCCTGCAGCCAGAGCACCAGAGCCAGGCGCTGATTGCTGTGCAGCAGATGGCGCGTGGCAATGCCGATGGCGATGCCCACCACCGCTGCCCCGCCGAAAATAGGCCAGGCGAACTGCGCAAAGACGCTGGCCGGGAAGCGGGCCGCCGCCATCTGCGACAGGAAGGTAGCGGGCAGAATATAGCCGAAACCGGCGAGGCTGTAGCTCCAGACCAGACGTTTAAGCGGCGCGTTCAGCACCAGCGGCTCCGGCGCAGTTTCAGGACGGTGCAGCTCCCCTTTCCGGGGCAGATTGCGCGCAATAAGGAGCACCAGGACAAGCGCCAGAACGCCATACACCAGCCAGGCCTCCCGGGCGGTAAGATTCAGGCTATGAATCCCTGTCGCCAGCAGGCCGCTGATGAAGATCCCTGCCCCCGGCCCGGCGAACACCGCGGCGCTTAAGCCCGGCTTACCCAGCCGCGCCAGCTGTTCGTTGCTCCAGGCGGCCACCAGCACCATTGCCCAGCCGCTCGCCCAGCCAACCAGAAAGCGTATAACCGCGTGCCAGAGCGCGGAATCGACGGTGGCAGAAAGCAGCGTCAGAATAGCGGCTCCCCACACCCCGGCCATCAGGCGGAGCTCTACGCGGCGATGCGCGCGCATGGCATCCCACGCGCCGACCAGATAACCTAAATAGTTGATTGCGGCGACCAGTCCCGCGCTGGTTAAGGTAAGCTGACCTTCTGACATCATCAGCGGCACCTGTGGGGTGAAAGCAAAGCGGCCTATGCCCATCGCCACCACCAGCACCAGAAAACCCGTTAACGCGATACGTGCCGCCACACCGACCTCAATTGTTACAATACCGTTGTCAGCATGATGCAGCATAGCTAGACTGGGTTGAAGTGAAAATTGTTCAACGATACTGAATATAATTAAGGAACCTCTGGATGGAACTCCTCGAAGAACATCGCTGTTTTGACGGCTGGCAGCAGCGCTGGCGCCATGATTCGGCGCTACTCAACTGCCCAATGACGTTCAGTATTTTTCTGCCGTCGCCGCGCACCACGCCCCCACCCGTCCTCTACTGGCTTTCAGGCCTGACCTGCAACGATGAAAACTTCACCACCAAAGCAGGCGCACAGCGCGTGGCGGCAGAGCTGGGGATCGTGCTTGTCATGCCGGACACCAGCCCCCGCGGCGACGGCGTGCCTAACGACGAGAGCTACGACCTGGGCCAGGGCGCGAGCTTCTATCTGAACGCCAGCGAACAGCCGTGGGCGGAGCATTTCCGCATGTATGATTATATTTGTGACGAGCTGCCCGCGCTGATCGCCGACAACTTCAGCATCAGCGAAAAGGCCTCCATTTTCGGCCATTCCATGGGCGGACACGGCGCGTTAAGCATCGCGTTAAAAAATCCGGGCCGCTTCCGTTCCGTTTCCGCGTTCGCGCCTATCGTCAACCCAACCCGCGTGCCGTGGGGGCAAAAAGCGTTTGCAGCCTATCTGGGCAATAACGAAAGCGAGTGGCAGAAGTGGGACAGCTGCTGCCTGCTGATGGCGGCGGATCCGGCGGATGCGATCCCGACCTTAATCGATCAGGGTGATGCGGATCAGTTCCTGGCGGATCAGCTGCAGCCCGCCCAGCTTGCCGAAGTGGCAAGGCAAAAAAACTGGCCGTTAACCCTGCGCGTTCAGCCGGGCTACGACCATAGCTACTATTTTATTGCTTCCTTCGTGGAGGACCATTTACGGTTCCACGCGGAGCATCTGGCTTAGCATTCTGAACCCGGCGGATGACGCTGATGCTTATCCGCCCTATGGACTCTCCCCCCAATGGGAGAGAGTCCGGGAAAATCAGAACGAGTAATCCACCGCCGCGAAGTAACGACGACCGTCTTCGTTATAGCTGTAGTCGTCGCGGTTCAGGTCTTTGTCCAGCAGGTTCAGCACGCCCGCGCGAAGCTTGACGTTTTTCGTCGCTTTCCACGCCGCGCCGGTATTCCAGATAACGTAGCCGCCAGGCGTTGCAGCATTCTGCGTTAACGCACGCTTCTCGCCGGTGTAGTTAGCCGAAACGTAGAATGACCAGTCATCCACCGGCACCCAGTCAACGGTTCCGTTGGCGGTATGGAACCCCATGTTTTGCAGCGGCTTGTTGCCGCCGTCGCTGAGATCGCGCCCGTCGTTATAGGTGTAGTTCAGCGTCAGCTTCCACTGGTCGCTGAACGGCACTTTCACTTCGGTTTCCACGCCGCGAATGCGCGCCTTGTTGACGTTGTAGTATTTAAAGATCGGATTGCCGTTGCTGTCGAAACCAACGAAGTTCGGGTAAGTCGGCGCTTCCGTTCTGCTGGCGGTACGGTTGATGCCAATCATATCGTCGACGTTGTTCTGGAAGGCGGTCACGCTGCCCGTTACGCCGTCTAAAATCCCTTCGTCACCGGCAAAGTACAGGCCCAGCTCGAAGCTTTCGCTGGTTTCCGGCTTCAGATCCGGGCTGCCGATAATCTTACAGCTGCCGCGGCAGGAGTTGCTGCTCCAGTCCGGGCTAAGCTGCAACAAAGAAGGCGCTTTAAACGCCGTCGCCCAGCCGCCTTTTACCGTAACGGTATCGGTCGCGCTATAGACCAGGTACGCACGCGGGCTCCAGTGGTCGCCGTAGGTTTCGTGATCGTCCATGCGCACGCCGGTGGTCAATGACAGCGGCTCGAAGATGCGCCATTCGTCTTCCACAAACAGGGCGTACTGGCTGGCGGAGGTGGCGGAACTGCTGCCGCCGGTCAGGTTAACCGGGTCGGTGAGCTTATCGTGACGCCATTCGCCGCCGAAGGTCAGCAGCTGGTTAATCTCGCCCAGCGGCAGGGTCAGCTTGCCGTCAACGCTGTTGTTGCGGGCGGTAATAGGATCGCTGTTGCCGGGGTTCAGGTTATCCACTTTGTCGCCGTAGAAGCGCAGCTCGGTATTACCGTAGTCCCAGCGGCCGTTGTGGGAAAGAGAGTAGTCCTGGCGCTCCATGCGGTTTTTGTTCAGCGAGTCGGAATCGCGGTCCTGGCGGTCAAAGCCGTAGCCAAAAAGAACTTCCTGATTATCCGTTGGCGTCAGCGTGAACTCCGTGCTGGCGCCGCGCGTGGTGTAGCCTTCAATGCGCGGCGTTTCGCCAGAAGCGGCCGTATCGGACGGCTCCTGCTTATCTTTTTCACGCTTGCCGAGGTTGCCGTACACTTTTACGCCCAGCAGGTCGTCAATCAGCGGCCCGCTGGTAAAGAAGTTGCCGTTATAGGCATCACCGCGATCGCGGTTTTCCTGAATGGTTGAATCCAGAGAGACGGTGCCGTGCCACGCCTTGCCCACTTTGCGGGTGATAATATTCACCACGCCGCCCAGCGCATCGGAACCGTACAGGGAGGACATCGGGCCGCGCACCACTTCGATACGCTCAATGGCATCCACCGGGATCCAGTTGAGGTCGAAGTCGTTGTGGCGGAAGACGGCGTTGCGGGAGTTGACCCGCTTGCCATCCACCAGGATCAGCGTATAGCTGCTGCTCAGGCCGCGAATGCTGACGCCCTGGCGGTTATCGCCCTCGTTGGTCAGCTGCACGCCGGGCACTTCCTGGAGCACGTCTTTCAGGTTCTGAATCGGTTTCTTTTGCAGGTCTTCCTGCGTGATTACGCTGATACTGGCGGGGGCATCTTTGAGGTTTTGTTCGGTCGCTGAAGCGGTCACAACCACGGTGTCTTCACGACTCTCTTCGCGCTCAACCGCTGCGGCTGGAAACGCCAGCGTGATAACCGACGCGCACAGTCCTCCCCGGACGATGGGATTCAACCTTAACATTCCTTTTCTCTCCATGAGGTAAATACAACAAAGTCTTACGTTGAATGCGCTCACATTCCTTGCTGCGCCATCCGCTACTTTGGCGGGCGGCTGCGGTCGTGCTAAAAAACTGCCGACACCATAAATTAAATGATAATGATTATCAATTGAATTGTTAATATTTACTACGGAGGGGGGAATGATGGAGAGAGGGGTAAAGAAAAGGGCGCGAAAATCGCGCCCTTTTTCACCGGTAAAGCTTATTTCTTAACGCTTGCCGGGAAGGTCATTTCGCTGTACTTCACGAAACGCGTGCCCTTGGTGATCCTGTAGCCGAACCAGATGGCGAGGAACAGCGGGATGCCGATATAGGTCGCCATGACGCCGCCCCAGTCTATGGTATCGGCCAGGAATGCTTCGTAGTTCTGGCCCAGCGTGATGATCAGGCACAGCACGAAGGCGAACATTGGCCCCAGCGGGAAGAAGCCGGAGACGTACGGCAGATCTTTAATGTCGTAGCCCTGCTTCACGTAGCCGCGACGGAAACGGTAGTGGCTGATGGCAATGCCCAGCCAGGCAATGAACCCGGTCATCCCCGAGGTGTTAAGCAGCCACAGGTAAACGGTCTGGTTGCCGAACATGGAGGTCAGGAAGCACAGCGCGGCAATCACGGTGGTTGCATAGAGCGCGTTACGCGGTACGCCGCCTTTAGAAAGCTTAGAGAAGATACGCGGCGCTTTGCCATCGCACGCCAGGGTGTAAAGCATACGGGTGGACGCATACATGCCGGAGTTGCCCGCAGACAGCACCGCGGTCAGGATCACGGCGTTCATGATTGCCGCCGCTGACAGCAGGCCAGCGTGCTGGAAGACCAGGGTGAACGGGCTGACGCCGATGTCTTTCACGTCGTTACGCAGCAGGCTCGGATCGGTATAAGGAATGATCAGGCTGATAATCAGGATGGCGAACACGTAGAACAGCAGGATACGCCAGAATACCTGACGCACCGCGCGGGGAATGTTCTTGCCGGGATCTTCAGACTCGCCCGCGGCAATACCAATCAGCTCGGTACCCTGGAAGGAGAAGCCGACTATCATCGCCACCCCAATCATCGCCGAGAAGCCGCCCGCGAACGGCGCATCGCCAATCGACCAGTTGCTCCAGCCCGCAGGCTGCTCGCCTTTGAAAATGCCGAAGATCATCAGTACGCCAACCGCAATAAAGATGATGACGGTGGTCACCTTGATCAGTGAGAACCAGTATTCCGCTTCGCCAAAGCCTTTTACGGAGATGTAGTTGAGCAGGAACATGATGCCGAGGAACAGCGCGCTCCAGATCCAGCCCGGGGTGTCCGGGAACCAGTAGTTCATCACCAGCTGCGAGGCCACGAGGTCAACGGCGATGGTCACCGCCCAGTTGTACCAGTAGTTCCAGCCCAGCGCGAAGCCGAAGCCTTCTTCTACGTACTGCTGACCATAGGTCGCAAAGGAGCCGGAGACCGGCATATAGGCAGCCAGTTCGCCCAGGCTGGTCATCAGGAAGTAGACCATCAGGCCGATGAGCATGTAGGACAACAGCGCGCCGCCGGGGCCCGCCTGAGAAATGGTCGCCCCAGAGGCGACAAAAAGCCCCGTGCCGATGGAGCCGCCAATGGCGATCATCGTCAGGTGGCGCGCTTTTAGCTCACGACGTAAGCCAGGCGCTTGTGTGGTTTTATCTTGAGAAACCATAGAATATTGCGGTCCATCCAAAAAATGAGGCGAGATTGTAGCAAAACAACCCGCGACATATAGCGTAAATGACGGGTTATAAGAGAGCTTCATGATCGACGGCGGATTATAAGTAAAGCACTTATCGGTGGCTTTACCCGCATTTCTGGCTATCTTTTAGACAGCGGCCTCGCGCGGCTTCAGGGCTGTCTTATTTTTGACATCCTTTCCTGCTTATTCTGAGCCCGGTGCAATAAAGCGGATCGCAGCAAAGCCGCTGATATAACTTAGCAACGCCTGTTAATCCGATCGGATATATCCTGCTGATTTAGTTGGTAATGATAATTATTATGTTATTATCATATATTCATGACGTTAATCATTTCAGTCACCCCATGCGGTCTGACTGATTGATGCTGTGCCCGCAGTTTGCGCAGCAGCGCCTGCCAGGCCTGGCCACTGAGGAAGATTATGGACCACATCGTTTATGTCGTTGATGATGACCAGTCGGTCAGGCAATCGATTGTCCGGCTGCTGGACTCGGCGGACTACAGCGCCGCTGATTTCGCCTCCGCCGACGCCTTTCTTGCCCACCCCTTCGCCGACCTGCCCGGCTGCGTGATTTTAGATATGCAGATGCCCGACAGGGACGGGCTTGAGGTAGTCGAGGCGCTGAAGGCCTGCGGGCGGGAAATGCCGATCATCTTTCTCACCGGCTACGGCACCATTCCCCTCTCGGTGCAGGCGATGAAAGCCGGAGCCTGTGAGTTTCTGACCAAGCCGGTCAACGCCGACGATCTGCTCCGCGCGGTGCAGGAAGCGCTGACGCTGGCGGCGGAAAACTCGGATCGGCTGCGGGATTTTCACAGCCTTAAGCAGCGCCATCTGACCCTCACTCCGCGCGAACAGGAGGTGCTGGCGCTGACGATTCAGGGACTGCTGAACAAGCAAATTGCCGCCGAGCTGGGGGTAAGCGAAATCACGGTGAAGGTCCATCGCCGCAGGGTGATGGATAAAATGCAGGTGCGTTCGCTGGCTGATTTAGTGCGCCACGCCGAACGCCTGAATATCAATAAAGCCAAAGCTTCCTGAAGTCCCGTCGGCTGGAGTAAAGGCAGGGCCTCGTGCGCCCTGCCCTCATTCTGATTAACGTGCCTGCAGGAAGGCCAGCAGATCCTGATTAAGCTGCTCCTGGTGCGTCACCGCGAAGCCGTGCGGCGCATTCTCATACACCTTCAGCTCCGCTCCGCGAATCGCCTCGGCCGCCGCCCTGCCCGTCGTCTCGAACGGCACGATCTGATCGTGGCTGCCGTGGATCACCAGCGTCGGCACATCTACTTTCGCCAGATCGTCGCGGAAGTCGGTTTCCGAGAACGCCGTGACGCAGTCAATCGTCCCCTTCAGGGAGGCCAGAAGCGCGATATTCAGCGTCTGGGTCAGCACGCCCTCGGACACCGTCTGGCCCGCGTTGGTGCCGTAAAACGGCGCGGCAAAGTCGCTGATAAACTGCGCGCGGTCTTTGCGCAACCCGTCGCGGATACCCTCGAACACCGAAAGGTCAACGCCGTTCGGGTTGGCGGCGCTTTTACCAAATACCGGCGTCACCGCCCCCAGCAGTACCAGGCCCGCAAGGCGCTCGTTGCCGTAGCGGCCGATATAGCGCGCCACGTCCCCGCCGCCCATGGAGAAGCCGACCAGCGTCACCTCACGCAGATCGAGCTGGGTGATGAGGTCGTTAATATCCGACGCGAACGTATCATAGTCATAGCCCGTCCACGGCTGCTCTGAACGACCAAAGCCACGGCGGTCGAAGGCGATAACGCGGTAGCCCCGCTCGGCCAGATAGTTAAGCTGGCTGTCCCACATATCCGCATCCAGCGGCCAGCCGTGGCTGAACAGCACCGGCTTTCCCGTTCCCCAGTCTTTGTAATAAATCTGCGTGCCGTCTTTGGTTTTGATGGTGCTCATGGTGTACCCCTATGTTGGTGTGTGTTGTGAACAGGTCGGCGCCCCGGCGAGTCAGGCCGGAGCCACCAGATAACGCACCACGGGACGAGCTTCGCCCTGGTGATAAAGCTGGACGCGGCGTTCAATTTTCCGGTCGTTCATGGTGTAGCGCTCTTCCTGGCGCAGGTGCTCAACCCACGAGCCGACCAGAAAGGTTTCGACGAAGATGCCCGGCTGCAGAATGTCCTCATACACCGACCAGCTCATCGCCCCGCCCCGCCGCCGCACGCGGCGCATATCCTGCATGCAGACCGTAAAGCCACGGGCGTCTTCCGGCCTGATGAGATATTCGTAGCTCACCATCACCGGACCGCGATCCAGGCGGACGTCCAGCTCGATTGCCGCCAGGTTGTCGCTGCTGGCCTCAAGATTAAGATCCGGGTCTTTATTCAGCCGCCAGCGAAGGACGGTGGCGCTGCCGAGCACCATGCCCAGGGCCGCCGCGCAAAGCGAAGCCGCGATGCCGTAGTGGGAGGCGATCTGGCCCCACAGGGCGCTGCCCAGGGTCATCGACCCGAAGAAAACGGTGAGATAAACCGCCAGCGCGCGGGCCTTCACCCACTTAGCCGCGCTGCGCTGGGCGCCGAGGTTGAGCGTCGAGAGCACCGCAATCCAGGAAAATCCGGTAAAAAACTCGCAGGCGTTAAGCAGCCAGAAATGCCGCACGAAGGCCAGAGCGAGCATGGTGGCGGCAAACATCAGGCTTGCCAGCACCATCAGACGGTCAGGATTAAAATGCGTGCGCAAACGCGGCAGCATCACCGCGCCGAAAATCGCGCCCAGCCCGATAGAGGCCAGCATGATGCCGTAGCCGCCGGGGCCAAGGCCCAGCTCGCGGCGGGCAACCAGCGGCAACAGCGCCCAGCCCGCGCTGCCAAACAGGAAAAAGGCGACGGTGCGGGCCAGCACGTTTCGCAACACCGGCGCGGCGTGAACGTAGCGCACCCCGGCGCGCACGGCGGAGAAAAAGTTTTCCGCGGGCAGCCGCTGGACGGCGGGTTCGGTTTTCCAGCGGTACAGCACCCAGGCCACGCCCAGCACCGACACCGCGTTCAGGGCGAACACGACCCAGGCTCCGGCAAAAGAGAGGATCAGCCCGCCCAGCGCCGGGCCGATGGCGCGGCTGATGTTAATCCCCAGCGAGTTCAGCGCGATGGCCGCGCCCAAATCCTGTCTGCTCACCAGATCCGGCACGATCGCCTGAAAAGGCGGGGAGCTCATGGCCGCCCCGGTGCTCATCAAAAAGGCGGCGATCAGCAGTACGGCAGGCGTCACCAGCCCCGCCACCGACAGCAGCGTCAGCCCGACGGCGGCGATTAAGGTCCACAGCTGGGAAAACAGCAGGTATTTACGTCGGTCAACAATATCCGCCATCACCCCGGACGGCAGCGCGAAGAGAAACATCGGCAGGCTGCTGGCCGCCTGGATCATCGCCACGGACAGCGGGTCGGCGCTGAGCGTGAGCATCGTCCAGTTCATGCCCACATCGTTCATCCATGAACCGATGTTGGAGACGACGGTGGCTATCCACAGCATGCGGAACACCCGCTGGCGCAGCGGCTGCCAGGGGGAACCTGTTACTCCGCCCGCCTCCGTCAGCGCCTCGGCGCTGACGTGGTGAACCTCATTTACCGTTGCCATACCGCCACTCCTGTCGTCTGTCCGCGCCAATACGCCAGCCTCCCGGTCCGGTTAGCGCAAGCGTGGTAAAGATGATGAGCAGCAGCCAGCCGAACTGCCCTTCGGCAACGCTCCAGCCGGGATGCACCACCAGCATCGCCACCAGCAGCACGGCGATGATCGGCAGGCAGGCCAGGCGCGCCCGGTAGCCGACGATAATAAACAGCGGGCAGATGACCTCGGCGAAAATAGCGGGCAGCAGGCTCATGTACGGCCCCATGCCGAAAGGATCCTCGATGCGCGTCAGCTCTTCGCTGAAGTGAAACACCTTCGGCAGCCCGTGCACGTAAAGCAGCAGCAGGCTCCCCGCCAGGCGCAGGAAGAACAGCCCAAGGTCGATCCGGGGCGGGAAAGAGACGTTCGATGAACTCTTCATGATTAAAACGCAAAGCAGCTGCAGCCGAGCGCGCCCCAGAATGCAGAATCATCCGCAACGGGTACGCCTGCGCCGCGGGCGAGATCGTGATTATGAGTATGCACGCCACACGGGCCGGAACAGTGGTGCGCCTGGGGCATCATGCCAGCCCGGCTAGCCACAGGCGGCGCGGCACGATAGTGCCCCGGGACGTTAACCACCGGCGACCACTCCGGCAGGACCGGAATCGACGGCGGCGACAGCGGCCCGAACGCGCCTGCGGCATAGACAATATTGCCGTCAACGACCGTCAGCACGGATTCGATGCCTTTGATCTCTTCTTCGCGGACGCGGAAATAGTCCTGGCTGAGCACCGCCATGTCCGCCAGCTGCCCTTTTTTGATCTGCCCTTTTTTGCCCTGTTCGCTGGAGAACCACGCGCTGCCCTGGGTCCAGAGCATCAGCGCGGTTTCGCGATCCAGCCGCGCGTTGACGTCATACATCTGCATGCCGCCGACGGTGCGCCCGGACACCAGCCAGTACAGCGCCGTCCACGGGTTATAGCTTGCTACGCGGGTAGCATCCGTTCCCAGCCCCACCGGCACGCCGGTTTCCAGCATGCGGGCAACCGGCGGCGTGTGGCGGGTCGCTTCGATACCGTAACGCTCGGCAAAATATTCGCCCTGGAATGCCATGCGGTGCTGAACGGCAATGCCCCCGCCCAGCTCCTTAATACGGTCGATATTTTTCTGGGTGACGGTCTCGGCGTGGTCAAAGAACCAGTGCAGGCCGTTGAACGGAATATCGCGGTTAACCTTTTCAAACACGTCCAGCATGCGGCTGATGGATTCGTCGTAGGTGGCGTGCAGGCGGAACGGCCAGCGGTGTTCCACCAGATGGCGCACCACGCGCTCCAGCTCGTCCTCCATACCCGGCGCAAGATCCGGGCGCGGCTCGAGGAAATCTTCGAAGTCGGCGGCGGAAAAGACCAGCATCTCGCCCGCGCCGTTGTGGCGGAAGTAGTCGCTGCCCTGGCCCGGCGTCAGCATGTCGGTCCACTTTTCGAAATCTTCCAGCTCGTGGCCGGGGCGCTGGGTAAACAGGTTATAGGCGATGCGCAGGGTCATCTGCTTCTTCTGGTGAAGTTCGGCTATCACCTCGTAATCTTCCGGGTAGTTCTGGAAGCCGCCCCCCGCGTCGATGGCGCTGGTCAGCCCCAGGCGGTTCAGCTCGCGCATAAACTGGCGGGTGGAGTTAATCTGCTGCTCCAGCGGCAGCTTCGGCCCTTTGGCTAAGGTAGAGTAAAGGATCATCGCGTTAGGGCGGGCAATCAGCATCCCGGTCGGGTTGCCGTTGCCGTCGCGCTGGATCTCACCGCCCGGCGGGTTTGGCGTGTCTTTGGTGTAGCCCACAACCTTCAGCGCCGCGCGGTTCAGCAGCGCACGGTCATAGAGATGCAGAATGAAAACGGGCGTCTCCGGCGCGGCCTCGTTAATTTCATCCAGCGTCGGCATGCGGCGTTCGGCAAACTGGAACTCCGTCCAGCCGCCCACCACGCGAACCCACTGCGGCGAAGGCGTGCGCAGCGCCTGCTCTTTCAGCATCCGCAGCGCGTCGGCCAGCGACGGCACGCCCTCCCAGCGCAGCTCAAGGTTGTAATTCAGGCCGCCGCGAATCAGGTGCAGGTGCGAATCGTTAAGCCCCGGAATGGCCGCGTGCCCCTTAAGGTCGACTACCTTCGTCCCTTCGTCGTGGTGCTGCATCACCTCGGCGGTGGTGCCCACTTCAATAAACTTTCCGTCGCGGATCGCCACCGCTTCCGCCAGCGGGTTTTCGCGGTCGACGGTGTGAAACTGCCCGTTAACCAGAATTAAATCAGCTTTGCCCAGCGCAACCATACATCCTCCACTCTCAGGTTTCCGGTTCGGGCAGCCGCCCTCCCGGAGAAGAATACGGGCCGCAACGGGCCACGTGAATGGAGGTGAGTATGTGAATGAGGGTCAGAAAAGACTAGTTATACAAAGGGATAGTTATACCAAAGTATAGTTATACCTGAGGATAGTTATACCATCAGATAATAGTTTTACCCGGCTGGCCGACCTACCATTCAGCCCGTCGATAGCCTTCATTCACGGCGGCTGTCCCGGCTGTCGCTGCGCCAGAAGCGCGGCGGTTTTGATACTTTTAACCTCATACCAACGGGTAATTTTATGACAACCTCTAAGCTTGAAGTCCTCACGCCTGCCAACTGTCAGATGATTTTTATCGATCAGCAGCCCCAGATGGCCTTTGGCGTGCAGTCCATCGACCGCCAGGTGCTGAAAAACAACACCGTCGCCCTGGCGAAGGCCGCTAAGGTCTTTAATATTCCGACGATTATTACCACCGTTGAAACCGAGAGCTTCTCGGGCAATACCTATCCCGAGCTGCTGGACGTGTTCCCCGGCAAAGATATCCTTGAGCGCACCTCAATGAACTCCTGGGACGACCAGAAGGTCCGCGACGCGCTGGCGGCAAACGGCAAGAAGAAAGTCGTGGTCTCCGGCCTGTGGACGGAAGTGTGCAACAACAGCTTCGCCCTGTGCGCCATGCTGGAAGGCGACTATGAAATTTACATGGTGGCGGACGCCTCCGGCGGCACCTCCAAAGAAGCCCATGATTACGCCATGCAGCGCATGATCCAGGCCGGCGTGATCCCGGTAACCTGGCAGCAGGTGATGCTGGAGTGGCAGCGCGACTGGGCGCACAAAGAGACCTACAACGCCGTGATGGACATCGTTCGCGAACACTCCGGCGCTTACGGTATGGGCGTTGATTATGCCTATACCATGGTGCACAAAGCCCCTTCCCGCCAGAAGAGTGAGCACACCACTCTCGCTGCGGTAGCCGCGCGCTAATCCGCTCCGCTGACCGGCAGCAAACCGGTCAGCCTGCCCTGTGGAGAATTAAGATGAGTGCAGGACTGCTATCCCTGTTCGCGGGCGTGGTAATTGGCCTGCTGTACGCCCTGCTGAAGGTCCGTTCACCGGCTCCGCCCGCCGTCGCGCTGGTGGGCCTGCTGGGCATGCTGGCCGGTGAGCATCTGACTTCCGAAATGCTCAGGCCGGTACAGACGGCGGCGCAGCAAAGCTGTCAGCTGCCGTCCGCGACCTGCGCCGAAAGAGGTAAATAATGAAGACATGGCTTGTTTCTCTGGCCGTTGGCCTGCTGGCCGGCGCGCTTTACGCCGCGGCGGATATTCATTCACCGGCACCGCCGGTTATCGCCCTGCTCGGCTTATTCGGCATGCTGGTTGGGGAGCAAATTATCCCGATAGCCCGCAGGCTTTTCAGCCGCCAGCCGCTGACCCTCGCCTGGTTCCGCCACGAATGCGTGCCTAAAATCAGCGGCACCCCGCCGCCCGCAGTCGCCACGTCAGACGCCGAGGGCCGCAAGCTCCAGCGATGACCGGTGAGAGGAATGACCCGATGACGCTGCCGCAGCGTATTGCCATTGTCGATGACGAACCTTCCGTACGCAGCGGGTTGAGCAACCTGCTGCGCTCCGACGGCTATTCAACGGCCTGCTTTGCCTCCGCCGAGGCGCTACTGGCCGATCCCGGCGCGCTGGCGGACGCCGCGCTGCTCGTGATTGATATCAAGCTAAAAGGCATGAGCGGCTTCGAACTCTTCAACCATATGAAAACTCACGCCGCCTCCGCTGCGCCGGTCATTTTTATCTCCGGCCACGGCGACGAGCAAATGCAGCGGTACGCTCTTGAGCAGGGCGCCGCTGCTTTTTTACGTAAGCCCATCGACATTGAGCAGCTGCTGAACCATATTCAGAACGAGCTAAGACCCGGTAAAACATAATAAGAACGCATCGCGTGAGACCCCCTAATGAATAACAAGCCGACCCCGTCCGACCGTGCCGTTCTTGCCGACCTTCAGGAAGGGCAGCTATTTTCCTTCAGGGACGACGTGATTTTTACGTCGCTTATCAGAGAAGGCAGCATCGCCTGGATGAACGGCAGGCACCCCTTTTCAGACGGAGCCTTTATTCTGGCGACCGCCGTGAGCGATGAGGCGGAGCCGGACGCGACGCAGCTGCTAAAAAATGAGTTTGCGCTGCGCCCCTGGCTGTCCAGCGCCTGGGCCGTGAAGCCCGCAGCCTGCACCCAGTATCGCGGCCGCTACGCCCTGGTTTATCCGACCTTCTCCTTCGAACCGCTGACGCGGGTGACGGGCCAGCCGATGAGCTGCATCGCCAGCTTCCTGGCGCTGGCCATCCGCATTTGCCATCCGCTGCGCCTGATGCACATGCGTAACCTGATTCACGGCGACATCAAGCCTGGCCATATCTTTCTCAACGGCGACGCCGCCTGCCGCCTCGCGGGCTTCGGCCTGACTACCGGCACCTCGAAAGAGCTGAAGCAGGCCCGGCTCGCTTTCTCCGGCGGCACGCTTGCCTATATGTCACCGGAGCACACCAACCGCACCCAGCGGCCGGTGGACAGCCGCAGCGATCTTTATAGCCTCGGCATTGTGCTGTACGAGCTGCTGACGGGGACGCTGCCCTTCGACCTGAGCGCCGGGGGGCTGGCCGAGTGGGCGCATCATCACATCGCCTCTGAACCCCGCCCGCCGCATCTCGTCAGAAACACGATTCCGGTGATGCTTTCCGGCATCATTCTGCGCCTGCTCGCCAAGTCGCCGGATAACCGTTACCAGACCGTGGATGGCCTGGTGGCGGATTTGCGCCGCTGCCAGGCCACGCTCGACGAAAACAGCGACATCCCGCCTTTTACGCCGGGGTTACAGGATCTTTCCCCGGAGGTGCATCTCACCGACACGCTGTACACCGCGCATCCGCAGTCGCGGGAGCTTGTCGCGGCCTTCGACGAGGTTAATCAAAGCGGTAATCACCTGCTGGTGGCGATCGGCGGTCCGTCCGGGATCGGTAAGTCCTCCCTGATTGCCTCAGCCCTGAAGGAGCTGCAGAACAGGCATGCTCTGCTCGCCATAGGCAAGGTCGATCAGTTTTCCGCTTCGCTGCCTTACGGCGTGCTGACTTCTGCGTTCCGTTCGCTGACGCTGACCCTGCTCGGCCTGCCCGCTGAAGAAGTTGCGGTATGGAAGATGCGCCTCTCGCGCGCCCTTGAAGGCTACGAGGGGCTGGCGATTAATCTTGTTCCCGAACTGGGGCTGCTGATTGACGCGAAGTCCCACCGCGCGCCCGATCCGCTGTCGACGGATGCCAGGGCGAGATTTGATCATATGGTGCTGAACCTGGTCACTACCTTTGCCACGCCGGGCTGCCCGCTGATCCTGCTGATAGACGATCTGCACTGGATTGACACCGCCAGCCTGCACGTCCTGACATTTATCCTGAAAAACAGCGCCGCGCTGCCGCTGCTGATGGTCATTGCCCTGCGGGAAGGCGCAGCGCCAGACAAGAGCGGAGTTTCCGGCGCGCTGGAACAGCTGTCCGGGGCCGCGCAGCGGCTAAAGGCGATTGCCCCAGCCCCGCTGTCGGTGAAGGCCATCGCCCGCTGGCTGGCGGATGTTTTCCAGCAGCGCTCGGCGGACACCCCGGACCTTGCCAGACTGATCCATGAGAAAACAGGCGGTAATCCGCTCTTTTTGCACGAGTTCTTCAAGCGCATCGTGGAGGACGGGCTGGTTACCCACAGCAAATACCAGGGGAAATGGCACTACGATCTGGCGGCGATCCGGGCGCGCCATTACACCGAAAACGTCGTCAGCCTGGTGCTTCAGCAACTGGAGAAAATGCCGCCGGAGACCCGCAGGCTGCTGGGAAGCCTCGCCTGCCTCGGCAGCCGGGGCGAGCTGGATACCGTCAGCCGCGTGCTGAGCATCTCCGATGCCGATATCCGCTATCAGCTGCATCCTGCCGTCACGGCGCAGCTGCTTACCCTGTCGACGGACGGCTGGGCCTTTACCCACGACAAGGTGCAGGAGGCGGCTTTTGCCCTGCTGGACAGCGCCGAAAAAGGCCGTCTGCATCTCACCACCGCCAGCATTATGGCGGAGGCCTCCCGGCTGGCAGCGGGCAACGAAATGCTGTTCCGCGCCATCCACCACGTCTCGGCGGCGATAGACTGCGTTCAGCCGCCCGCGCAGCGCAAAATGTTCCGCGAGCTGAGCATGCTGGCGGCGCAGCGGGCCAGGCGGACCGGCGATTACCTGTCGGCGCTGCGCTATCTGCAGACCGCAAGGGCGCTGGAGGGCGGCGCTGCCGAAAACGCTGCCGACCTGCGGCTGGAGCTGGAGGAAGCCGAGTGCGAGTTTTTACTCGGCAACCTCGCCGCCGCCCGCCAGCTTTGCGATCGGCTGCTGGGCTCCCCCGGCGGGATGACGGAGAAAGTCGCCGCCGCCAACCTGCTGGCAGAAATTCACATGCGCCAGTCCGACAACCAGCTGGCGCTGGAAACCACCCTGTGCTGGCTGTCCGTTTCCGGGATTTCCATCGACCGCCATCCTGATGCCAGCGGATGCAACGCGGCCTGGGAGGCGCTCAACAATCGCATCGGCGATAACCCGGCGGCGGTGTTTGCCCACCTGCCGGAGATGGCCCATCCCGAAACGGAAGCGGTGATGAACCTGCTGTCCAGCGCCAGCATCTTCGCCAGCTTCAGCAACCCGCACCTGCACTTCATGCTGCTGTGCCAGATGCTGCACCTTACGCTTGAGCGCGGCGTGACCGGAGCTTCAACCTCCGCAATGGGCTGGTTCGGCGTGCTGATTGGCGAACGCTACGCCGAGTACCGGCTGGGCTTCAGGTATGCCCGGCAGGCCCGTGAATTAGTCGAGCGCCACGGCTTCAGCGCCTGCGAAGCCAAAACCCTGCTGCCGCTTGACCAGCTCAGCGTCTGGACGCAGCCGCTCTCCTATACCACCGAATGCGCGAAAGCCTGCTTCACGGCGGCGGTCACCCACGGCGATTTAACCATCGCCTCGTTTGCCGCCTGCCATCAGGTGATCAACTTTTTAAGCCGTGGCGATCACCTGGATAACGTGCTGACCAGCGTCGAGCGCGGGCTGGCCTTCGTGCGCAAAACCCAGTTCCAGGACGTGGAGCGCATCCTGCTGCTTCAGCGCCACTACGTGGACTACCTCAGAAAACCGCCGGTGGGCAGCTGGGAAAGCGCGGAGGCGCTGCCCGACAGCCTGCTGCCCGTGGCGCCCGAACAGGCTCCGCAGCAGATGTCGACGCTTATCTTCTGGTTCTGGCTGTACCGTGGCATGGCGCACTTCATCTCCGGCAGCTACCCGCAGGCGCAGAACGCGCTGGACCAGGCCGCTTCTTTCGCCTGGTCGGCCCCCGGACACATCCATCAGCTGGATCTGCACCTCTACAGCGCCCTGACCCTCACCGTGCAGCTGACGCCGGAAACCTTCACCGCGAAACACCGGCGCAGGCTGGAAACCCACCACCACAAGATTGCCCTCTGGGCGCGCATTAACCCTGAGACGTTCGCCGATAAAGAAGCGCTGGTCTACGCGGAGATTGTTCGTCTTGACGGCATGAACAGCATTGCCCTGGAACAGTACGAAAAAGCCGTGCGGCTCTCCCGTGAAGCGGGATTCAACCCCGGCAACGCGCTGGCGCACGAGCTTGCCGGACGCTTTGCCTCAAGCTGCGGCTACCACACGGCGGCGGACGCGCATTTTCGCGGCGCGATGGCGGCCTGGGGGCGCATCGGCGCGCAGGCGAAGGTGAACCAGCTCATGCAGGCCTATCCCCATCTGGTTTCCGTGGCGCCAGCGACCCCCTACGACACCATCGCCTTCGCCCAGAACGAAGAGATTCGCGATCTGCAAAGCGTGATCAAAGCCTCCCGCGCGCTCTCGGAGGAGATCAATCTTGAACGATTAATTGAGATCCTGATGACCATGCTGCTGGAGCGGGCCGGAGCACAGCGCGGGCTGCTGATTCGCGTGCTGGACAACAATATTCCCCAGGTAGAAGCGAGCGCGCTGACCAGCAGCGACGGCGTGCGGGTGCGCATCCTCAGGGATATGCCGATGGCGAGCGATATGCCGCTGTCGGTGCTGGCGGCGGTGATCCGTACCGGGCAGGAGATCCGTACCGGAAAACCCGAAGAGTTCAGCCCCTTCTCGCAGGACCCCTATCTGGTGACCTCCGGCGCAGCGGTGCTCTGCGTGCCGATGTTTAAGGGTGCACGGCTGGTCGGGGTGCTGTATCTGGAAAATCGCCTGATGCCCGAGGTCTTTACCGCCGAGCACTCTAAGGTCGTCAGCCTGCTCGGGGCGCACGCCGCCGTCTCCCTTGAAACGGCCCGGCTGTATGCCGAGCTGCTGGAGGAGAACATTCAGCGCCGCCGGGTGGAAAAAGAGCTGCGCGCAAGCCAGACCTCGCTGATGCTGGGGGAGCAGATCAGCCATACCGGCAGCTGGCGCTGGGAGATTGAGCAGGACCTGATGTTCATGTCCGAAGAGTACGCCCGCATCCTCGGCCTGCCGGAGAAGCAGAAGATGATTTCCATGGCGGAATTTCTGACCTTCGTCCACCCGGACGACTATCTGCGCGTCAGCGAAGTGGTCACCGACGGGGTGCGCGACGGGCTGACGCTACAGGCAGAATTTCGCATCGTGAATGCCCAGGGAAACATGCGCTACATTCTGGGCATCGGCAGCCCGGTGGGGGTAGGCACCGAGATCTACGAATATTACGGCACCATCACCGATATCACCACGCAGCGGCAGGCGGAAGATGCCGTCAGGGTGGCCCAGGCGGAGTTGGCCCGCGTGTCCCGCGCGACCACCGTCGGCCAGCTTACCTCTTCCATCGCCCACGAGATTAATCAGCCTCTGATGTCGATAGTCTCGAACGCGGGGGCCAGCCTGCGCTGGCTGAATCACGACCCAATCAGACACGATAATATTCGCGCCGGACTGGAGGAAATCGTCGCGGAAGGCCAGCGCGCGGGGGAGATAATCCGCAGCATCCAGGCCCTGACGCGCAAGCGGGAATCCCACTTCTGCCGCATCGACCTGCACTACCTGGTGCGCCACATTATGACGCTGTCGCGCAGCGAAATTGAACAACGAAGGGTGGCCGTGGAGTACGAACTGAAGGCCGACAGGAGCTTTATTTTTGCCGACAGCGTGCAGATCCAGCAGGTGCTCATCAACCTGGTGATCAACGCCGTGGAGGCGATGGCCGATGTCTCTGGCCGCACCCGCACGCTGCGCATAGTCACCGGTAACCCCGATGAGGCCTCGGTGGCCCTGCACGTTACGGACAACGGCACGGGCCTGCCTCCTGAAGTCCGGGAGCGGGTTTTTGATTCGTTTTACACCACTAAGGCGCAGGGCATGGGGATGGGGCTGACCATCAGCCATTCCATTATCGAACGGCACCAGGGCAGGCTGACGGCGCAGCCGAACGTTCCCCACGGCAGCTGTTTCAGCTTCACGCTGCCGACGAAGGAGCGCGAGGCTTCACCGGATGGGGGTTAAACCGATTCCTCGCAGTAGCGCAAAAAACGCTGCAAAGCATTCGAGATATGCTTCTGGCGATGATGGATGCGGTAAAGCGTGCGCTTAAGTTTGGGCAATGGCACCTCGACCTCCACCAGCGAGCCGGTTTCCAGCTGCTCCTGGATTACCCGGCGGGACAGGCAGCTGATGCCAAGGCCGTGGCGCACCGCGTGTTTGATGGCCTCCGAATTGCCCAGCTCCATGCCCAGATGGAACTGCGGCAGATGGGAGAGCAGCAGGTAGTCCACGATTTCACGCGTGCCTGAGCCTTTCTCGCGCAGGATCCACTGCTGCTTCGCCAGCGACTCGAGGGTTACAGGCTCTTTCAGCAATGGGGCTGAAGGTGCCGCAAAGACGACCAGCTCGTCCTCCAGCCAGGGTTCGGTGACCAGCTCGGTCATATGGCTTGGGCCTTCGATCAGGCCGATATCGACGCGGAAATCCGCCACCGCATTGATCACGTCCTGGCTGTTGCCGACGCTCATCTCCAGCGGCAGCGCCGGGAAATCACGGCGATAGCGGGCGATCATCTCCGGCAGAATATAGTTGCCGATGGTGCTGCTGGCGTAGACGCGAATCGCGCCGTTGGCTTCGCGGAAGAGCTGTTCTATTTCTCCTGCCTGCTCGAGCAGGCCCACCACGCGCGGGTAAAGCAGCCTTCCGTGCTCGTTCACCACCAGCCGCTTGCCCACGCGGTCAAACAGCTGAACGCCAAGCTGCCCTTCCAGATCGGATAGCGCCGCGCTGACGGCGGACTGCGACAGGGCCAGCATCTGCGAGGCCTGGGTGGTAGAGCCGCTTTTTAATACCTCAGCAAAAACTTCTAACTGCCGCAGCGTGATGTGCATTGCGTTTCGCCTTAACACTTATTTCGATTGATTATAAATATATAATCAATTTTATTTTTAAGCCAGCCCGCCCTATCCTTTTGCCATCACAAAGGAGAAGGCTATGACTGCACACACTATTCCCGCACCGCGTCACACCCTGCGGCATTTCCTGCCAGGGCTGGCGCTGACCGGTATCATTACTGCATTTGCTCTGTGGATGGGCAATATCCCGTCCGTTGCCGGGCTTGGGCTGGGCGCGCTGACGCTGGCTATTTTATGCGGCATGGTCGTCGGTAATACCCTGTACCCAAAAATCTGGCAGCAGTGCGACGGCGGCGTGCTGTTCGCTAAGCAGCATCTGCTGCGCCTGGGGATTATTCTTTATGGCTTCCGTCTGACGTTTTCGCAAATCGCCGACGTCGGCGCCAGCGGTATTATCATCGACATTCTGACCCTGACCAGCACCTTTACCCTCGCCTGCTGGCTTGGGCAGAAGGTGTTTGGGCTGGATAAACAAACCAGCTGGCTGATTGGCGCGGGCAGCAGCATCTGCGGTGCGGCAGCGATTCTGGCCACCGAACCCGTAGTCAAAGCGGAGGCCAGCAAAGTCACCGTGGCCGTAGCGACCGT
Organism: Dryocola clanedunensis; assembly: GCF_038405435.1. GTDB lineage: Bacteria > Pseudomonadota > Gammaproteobacteria > Enterobacterales > Enterobacteriaceae > Dryocola > Dryocola clanedunensis_A. The sequence goes on from NZ_JBBYHZ010000004.1 coordinate 415,597, forward strand.
GGTTATCTTCGGGACGCTGGCGATATTCATCTACCCGATGATTTATCCGTTCGTCACCCAGTGGTTTACGCCTGAAACCTTCGGGATTTATACCGGCTCGACCATGCATGAAGTTGCGCAGGTTGTTGCTGCGGGCCATGCCATCAGCCCGGAAACGGAGAACGCGGCGGTGATCGCCAAAATGCTGCGCGTCATGATGCTGGCACCGTTCCTGATTTTCCTTGCGGCGCGCGTTAAGCAGCTTGCTCCGGCTGGTGCGGCACAGGCGAGCAAAATCACCATCCCGTGGTTCGCCGTGCTGTTCATCGTGGTCGCCATGTTCAACTCGTTCCACCTGCTGCCCGCAGGCCTGGTGAACGCGCTGGTAACGCTGGATACCTTCCTGCTGGCGATGGCGATGGCGGCGCTGGGCCTGACCACCCACATTGGCGCGCTGAAGAAAGCCGGGGTGCGTCCTCTGCTGATGGCGCTGGTGCTGTTCATCTGGCTGATCGTCGGCGGCGCGGCCATTAACCTGGGCATCCACCATTTAATGGCCTGATGAGAGAAATTTACCTGCTAACCCGCTATCATTGCGTTTTCCCGGTAGCGGGTTTTGACAGGAGAAACAAAGATGAAGTTTATTGGAGCGCACGTCAGCGCCTCGGGCGGATTAGAAAACGCCGCCGTTCGCGCCCACGAACTGGACGCTACCGCTTTTGCCCTGTTTACTAAAAACCAGCGTCAATGGCGGGCTGCGCCGCTCACCGATGAAGTCATCAGCAACTTCAAACGCGCCTGCGAAAAGTACAGCTACGGGCCAGGCCAGATCCTGCCTCACGACAGCTATCTGATTAACCTGGGCCATCCGGTTGAAGAGGCGCTGGAAAAATCCCGCGAGGCGTTTCTGGATGAGATGCAGCGCTGCGAACAGCTCGGGCTGACGCTGCTGAACTTCCACCCAGGCAGCCACCTGAAGCAAATTCCTGAAGAAGAGTGCCTGGCGAAAATTGCCCAGTCCATCAACATCGCGCTGGATAAAACCAAAGACGTGGTGGCGGTTATCGAAAACACCGCGGGCCAGGGCAGCAATCTGGGCTTCCGCTTTGAACATCTGGCGGCGATTATCGACGGCGTGGAGGACAAATCCCGCGTTGGCGTCTGCATTGACACCTGCCACGCGTTTGCGGCGGGCTACGATCTGCGGACCGAAGAGGACTGCGAGAGAACGTTCAGCGAATTCGAACGCATCGTCGGCTTCCAGTATTTACGCGGCATGCACCTGAACGATGCCAAAAGCGAATTCGGCAGCCGGGTTGACCGCCACAACAGCCTGGGCGCAGGTAACATTGGCCATACGCCTTTTGCGTGGCTGATGCGCGACAGCCGCTTCGACGGCATCCCGCTGATTCTGGAAACGACCAATCCGGATATCTGGGCCGAAGAGATCGCCTGGCTGAAAGCCCAGCAGCACGAAACCGCTGTGGCATAATTTTATTACGGCGGATGACGCTTGCCCAACTTATCTCGTAGGGCGGATAAGCGCCAGCGTCATCCGCCGGTACCTTTCAGGCAAACTTCACTAGCCGCTCGCTTAAATTCTCTTCGAGCCACCGCAGCGACTCAAACCCTGCTTCAGCAATTCTGCCCGGCTCCGCCAGCTGATACTCATCGTTAAAAATCTCCAGCGACCACGGCCCGCGATAGCCTTTGTCCACCAGAGTTCTGGCAAACTCCAGCACGGGCAGATCGCCCATGCCCGGCACGCAGCGGTAGTGAAGGCTCCATTCCAGCACTTCCAGGTCCTTGCGCGGCGCGTCGGCCAGCTGCACAAAAAAGATCTTCTCCAGCGGGATGTTTGTCAGGTTGAGTTCATCCCCCAGCGCCAGCACGTGGAAGCTGTCCAGCACTATCCCCAAAGACGCGCTGTTAACGGCTTTTACCCGGTCCCACGACTGCTGATAGCGGTTGACATGCCTGCCCCAGGCCAGCGCCTCATAGCCCACTTTCACGCCGTGCTGGCGGGCAAGCTCCGCTATTTTTCCCAGGTCGCTAATCTGCTTATCCCGGCTCGCGTCGCACTGCTCGTCTACGTTGCTGCACAGCAATAGCTTTTCGCAGCCCAGCTGATTCATCGTCTCGAACGTTCTGCGCGCCCGCTCGAGGTTTTCCGCCAGCTGCGCATCCGGCACTCCCTCGAAGTTACGAAACGGCTGGTACAGCAGGATCTGTAAGCCCAGGCTGCTGGCGAGCTTCGCAATATCACGCGTGCTTCCCTGCCAGGCCTGGAGATCCGGCTCAAAGATTTCCACGCCGCTAAAGCCCGCGCGGGCTATCGCGTGAAGTTTTTCAGGTAACGTACCGGCAAGACAAACGGTGGCTATTGAACGCTGCATACTTTCCTCGGGAACCCAGTGGGAGAGCTTTAATCTTTGAACCAACTGGTTCATTTGGCAACATTCAGGTAACAAATGGCGTTGTAAGCGGGGCTTGCCAGAAATGGAAAGTGAAAACGCCCCCGGTTTTCCCCGGAGGCGTTCAGATGAACTGCTTGATTTTACGGATATTAAGCTGTTTTAACAGCCAGCTCGGCGTCCGGGCGCTTCAGGAAGGCGTAAGACAAACCTGCCAGCAGCGTACCCGCCACAATCGCAATCAGATAGCCCAGCACCGGCGTAATCGCGCCAGGGATCAGCAGGACGAACAGGCCACCGTGCGGCGCCATCAGCTTCGCGCCAACCGCCATGGAGATAGCGCCTGTTACCGCACCGCCCACGATACAGCAGGGCAGAACGCGCATCGGGTCACGGGCCGCGAACGGAATCGCCCCTTCGGTGATGAAGCACAGGCCCAGCACCAGCGCCGCTTTGCCGCCTTCCTGCTCGGACTTAGCGAACTTACGACGGGCAACCAGCGTCGCCAGGCCCAGCGCCAGCGGTGGCACCATACCTGCCGCCATGATGGCCGCCATTGGTGCGTAGGTCTGGGTGCTCAGCAGGCCAACGCCGAAAGCGTAAGCCGCTTTGTTCACCGGGCCGCCCATGTCGGTACACATCATACCGCCGAGGATCGCGCCAAGCAGAACCGCGTTTGCGGTGCCCATGGTCTGCAGCCAGTGGGTCAGGCCTTCGAGGATTTTCGCAACCGGCGTACCGATCAGGTAGATCATCGCCAGGCCAACAACCAGGCTGGAAATCAGCGGAATGATCAGGATCGGCTTCAATGCCTCCATGCTTGGCGGCAGCTTCAGCTTAGTGCTGATCGCTTTCGCCACGTAGCCCGCAAGGAAACCGGCAATGATCCCGCCGATGAAACCCGCGCCGGTGCTGACGGCCAGCATACCGCCGATAAGACCCGGCGTCAGGCCGGGACGGTCAGCGATGGAGAACGCAATGTAACCCGCCAGTACCGGCACCATCAGCGCAAAGGCGGAGCCGCCGCCGATCTGCATCAGCGCAGCGGCCAGCGTGCCCGGCTCTTTAAACGCTTCGATACCAAAGGCGAAGGAGAGCGCGATGCACAGGCCGCCCGCAACAACCATCGGCAGCATGTAAGAAACGCCGGTCAGCAGGTGACGGTATGCCCCGGCCCCCTCTTTCTTGCCTTCTTTTGCAGAAGCCGCGCTCTGGCCTTTGGCTTCAAAGATAGTCGCTTCGGTCTGCGCCTTATCCAGCTCCTGGGCCGTTTTCTTCAGCGCAAGGCCGGTGGAAGTACGGTACATCGGCTTGCCGGCAAACTTCGCCAGATCCACTTCGATGTCAGCCGCCACGATCACCAGATCGGCCTCGGCCACCTCTTCCGGCGTTATGGCATTGCCCGCACCTACGGAGCCACGCGTTTCCACCTTCACCCACCAGCCGCGTTTTTTCGCTTCGGTTTCGATGGCTTCCGCAGCCATAAAGGTGTGCGCTACGCCAGTTGGGCAGGCAGTTACCGCCACAATGCGTTTCGGGCCTTTTGCCGCCGCAGCCGGTGCCGCAGCGGCAACAGGGGCGGTATAAGGTTTGGCTTTGCCTTTTGCTTCGCTCAGGAACAGCTCAGGGTGCAGCACCGCACGGTCGATATCGCCCAGGAAGACATTTTTGCCGTTCAGGGCGGTATCTGCCGGGATGGCGGTGCCCACCACGATAGCCAGTTCGGCCTCGTTCGGGTTGTCGATAATAGTCAGATGCGCTTTCGAAGCCGCAGCGCTCAGCAGGGTTTTCGCGAGGTAAGCGCGCGCCTGGCCAAGCGTAGGATCGATAATCAGCAGCGTTTTCATTGTTCCTCTCCTGCCGTTAGTTAAAGGGTTGCAGATCGACGCGGGCCATCATGGCGGCCAGCTGGGTGCGATCCGTAATGCCAACGTTGCTCTGGCTCACCGCCAGCGCCGCAACGGCCGTGGCCAGGCGCAGGGTATGCTCGCTGGATTCACGCATCAGCAGGCCGTAAATCAGGCCGCCAACCATGGAATCCCCGGCGCCCACGGTGCTGACAACTTCGCAGGCAGGCGGTTTCGCAATCCACTCGCCCGACGCGTTCACCCACAGCGCGCCTTCGGCACCCAGGGAGATAACAACGTGTGCAATGCCCTGCTCGCGCAGGGCGTGCGCGGCTTCGATCACGTCTTTCATTTCAGGAAGCTTGCGGCCAGCCCAGATTTCCAGCTCGCGGCGGTTTGGTTTGACCAGCCACGGCGCGGCCTTCAGCCCGGCTACCAGCGCCTCACGGCTGCTGTCAAAGATGATGCACGGACACTGGCTGCGCAGACGGGTCATCCAGTCGGTGAACGCTTCCGGCGTTACGCCCGCAGGCAGGCTGCCGCTGACGCAGACCATATCGAACTGGCCCAGCCAGCTCAGGGAATCGGCAACGAAGCGCTCCCAGTCGGACGGCGTTACTTCAAAGCCGGAGAAGTTGAAGTCGGTGACTTCGCCGTCTTTCTCGGTCAGCTTGACGTTGATGCGGGTACGGCCCTGCACCACCTGAAAACGGTTGGCGATGCCCAGCTCGCTGAACAGCTGCTGAAAGCCGTCCTGGTTGTCTTTGCCCAGGAAACCGCCCACGGTGACGTCAATGCCCAGGTCCTTAAGGACTTTGGCGACGTTGATGCCTTTTCCGGCAGCGTGCAGGCCGGTCGTGCGAACGAGGTTCACTTCACCGCGTTCAACTTCCGGGGTGTAGCCAACCAGGTCATAGGCCGGGTTCAGCGTAATTGTTGCGACACGTCTGGTCATGCGGCCCCCTCGCCCAGACCGGCGGCGATAGCTTCGCCGATAGCCTGTAATGCCTGTTGTGCGTCATCGCCCTGGGCGGTAAAGCGCAGACGGTGGCCTTTTTTCACGCCCAGCGCGACAACCTTCATCAGGCTGCGGCCGTTAGCGGGTTTACCGGAACCGTCGAGATTGGTCACGGTGATATCACTGCTGAACTGCTTGATGGTATTCACCAGCATTGTACCCGGACGGGCATGCAGGCCGTGTTCGTTGCGGATGGTGAACTCTTCCGTCAGCACGTTTTCAGCCGGTGCGGCATCGCTGGTCAGCAGCGTCAGCAAAGTCGGTGCATCCGCGTTCAGCAGGTGCTCTGCTTTATTGTTGATCAGCAGATCGCTAAGGCGATTCAGTACCTGTAGCGGCTGTTCGTCGGCGACGGCTACGGTCATCAGCATGGAGACCGGCTCGCCTTCCGCTTCAAAAGCAGCGGACGGACGGCTGATAGCCACCGCGCTGCCAAGGTTGCCTTCGGTGCTGTCGCTCAGCCAGATACCCTGACCGAGATTCAGCGGCCTGTTGGAAACGACGTTGCTGACAAAGGAGGCATCCGCCGCGCCAGCCTGTTTGATGCGGCCAGCGTTCAGCGCCTGAAGCGTCATCAGGTCACTTGCGGTGACGTCCAGCGCCAGCAGGGAGTTGTCAAACAGCAGCGCGGCGCTCTGTTTTTCACCCATCAGCAGGGCACGCACTTCTTCTGCGGTCGTTGCGGTGCGCAGCTGTTCAGCAACGGCGTCATCGCTTAATACGTGCGTCAGCTGGCGCAGCAGCCCCAGGTGTTCGTCGGAGCTGGCGGCAATACCGATTGCCACATAGGCTTTCTGCCCTTCCGCCCACTCAATGCCCTGCGGGAACTGGAAGACCTGAACGCCGGTTTTCAGCACCAGGTCGCGCGTATCGGTAGTGCCGTGCGGGATGGCGATGCCGTTGCCCAGATAGGTTGCGGTCTGCTGCTCGCGCGCAAGCATGCCGTCGACGTAGCCTTCGGCCACGTTACCCGCCTGCACAAGTGCAGCGGCAACCTGACGGATGGCCTCTTCTTTACTCCCGGCGCTTTGGCCAGGATGGATGTCCTGAACAGATAACTGGAACATGGATCCTCTCTTCTGCTGAATTGAAACGATTCAGCTGTTATGAGAAAAAAAGCGCCCTCTGGTGTGACAATGGCAACAAGACGACGCTGAAACGTTTCAATGAGTGTGTGTATTTCCCGCAAATCAGGCAAGCACTGTTGCGATTTGTTTACTGGAATTTTGAGGTTACGCACATTTTTATGCTCACCAAAACGTCAGAGCTGAAATAAAGCCCGGCTTTCTTTTAAGCTTCAGCAAACTTCAGCTTTAGCAAAACTTATTCAGAACGCCGTTTTGACTTTTTGTGTCCCTTTTGATTTGAAGCGCTGTTTATTCGCTCACAAGGCGCGTAAACTCCGCGCGTTCACTCATCAACGACCCTGACCCCATGCAAAACACCCCAGTAGCCGCGGCCCGCAAGCCCCTCGATCTGACGTCATCCGCCTTCTTGATTGTAGCTTTTTTAACCGGTATTGCAGGCGCGCTGCAAACGCCTACCCTGAGCCTGTTTCTGACGACGGAAGTCCACGTCCGTCCGGCGCTGGTTGGCTTCTTTTTTACCGGCAGCGCGGTTATCGGCATTCTGGTCAGCCAGTTCCTGGCGGGACGTTCGGACCGTAAAGGGGATCGCAAGGCGCTGATTTTTGTCTGCTGCCTGCTGGGCGCGCTGGCCTGCCTGCTGTTTGCATGGAACCGCAACTACTTTGTTTTACTGTTCGTTGGGGTGTTCCTGAGCAGCTTCGGCTCTACCGCGAACCCGCAGATGTTCGCCCTGGCCCGCGAGCACGCTGACCGCACCGGCCGCGAAGCCGTGATGTTCAGCTCGATTTTACGCGCGCAGGTTTCCCTGGCCTGGGTTATCGGCCCGCCAATCGCCTACGCGCTGGCGCTGGGCTTTGGCTTCACCACCATGTACCTGAGCGCCGCCTTTGCCTTTGTGGTGTGCAGCCTGATGGTCTGGCTGTTCCTGCCGTCGATGCGTAAAGCGCCCGTTGCGGCGACCGGTAAGCTGGAAGCCCCTCGCCGCAACCGCCGCGACGCGCTGCTGCTGTTCGTGGCCTGCACCATGATGTGGGGCTGCAACAGCCTGTACATCATTAATATGCCGCTCTATATCATTAACGAACTGCATCTGCCGGAGAAGCTGGCGGGGGTGATGATGGGAACGGCGGCGGGCCTTGAAATCCCCACCATGCTGATTGCGGGCTACTACGCAAAACGCTTTGGTAAACGCTTCCTGATGCGTATCTCGCTGGTCGCGGGCCTGCTGTTCTATATCGGCATGCTGACGCTGCACAACGAGATGATGCTGCTGGGGCTACAGCTGCTGAACGCGATTTTCATCGGCATTCTGGCTGGGATTGGCATGCTCTACTTCCAGGATTTGATGCCGGGACAGGCGGGCGCGGCCACTACGCTGTATACCAACACCACGCGCGTGGGCTGGATAATCGCCGGCTCAATGGCCGGAGTGGTGGCTGAAATCTGGAGCTATCACACCGTGTTCTTTATTGCGCTGGGCATGGTAGTCATTACGGCTTACTGCCTGCTGCGCATCAAAGACGTTTAGGGGGCCGTTGCGGCCTCAAGCCAGATAAGATAGTCCATCGCCTGCACGCGCGTTGTGCCGCACATTTCGCGGCTGGCCTGCAGGCTGGCGCAAACCTTTGGCCTCAGCGGCGAAAGAAAGATTTTGCAGCGCATATCGTCGCCGAGCTGAACGCAGGGAGTATTTGCCGGTTTGCCGTTGGGCATGCCGGGTATCGGGCTGGATACGGAAGGTGCGGTGCAGCAGGCGCCGCAATCAGGACGACAGTCCATCAGCAATACTCCGGTGGGCTGGCTAAGTGAGCGGACTGTAGCAGCCCCGCTCCGCCTTTACTACGCACATTTATACTTTGTCTCACCAGCGATGAAATCCGCTTGCCTGAACTGCCCCTCGCGAGTAATTTGTCGCAATATTTTCGCCTCTCAAATTTTACAGGAAACACCGATGGCAAGAGCTAACGAAATCAAAAAGGGTATGGTCCTTAACCACAACGGCAAGCTGCTGATTGTTAAAGATATCGATATCCAGTCACCGAGCGCACGCGGCGCGGCTACCCTTTATAAGATGCGTTTTTCCGACGTCCGTACCGGGCAGAAGGTAGAAGAGCGTTTCAAAGGTGACGATATCGTCGATACCATTACCCTGACCCGTCGTTTCGTTGATTTCTCTTATATCGACGGCAACGAATACGTGTTCATGGATAAAGAAGATTACACGCCGTACATCTTCACCAAAGACCAGATCGAAGATGAGCTGCAGTTCATCCCGGAAGGCGGCATGCCTGACATGCAGGTGCTGACCTGGGACGGCCAGCTGCTGGCGCTGGAGCTGCCGCAGACCGTGGATCTGGAAATCGTTGAAACCGCCCCTGGCATCAAAGGCGCGTCAGCAAGCTCCCGCACCAAGCCCGCCACTATGTCCACCGGCCTGGTGATTCAGGTGCCGGAATACATGGTCACCGGCGAGAAGATCCGCATTCATATCGCTGAGAAGCGCTCTATGGGCCGTGCTGATTAATTAAAATGTCGGATGGCGCAGGCTTATCCGGCCTGCGACCAAAAAAAACGCGCCTTCAGGCGCGTTTTTTTATCTCCGTTCAGCTTATTTCAGCAGGTCCGGGAACATAATCTGCTTCAGCGCCAGCTCTACGCCGCGCACCTCTGCCAGCCCTTTCAGGCGGCCAATCGCCGAATAGCCCGGGTTTGTTTTCTTGTGCAGATCGTCCAGCATCTGGTGGCCGTGATCGGGGCGCATCGGAATCGGGCGTAAATCACCGCTCGCTTTACGGCGCTGCTCTTCCGTCAGAATCGCCTTCACTACCGCAACCATATCCACATCGCCCTGCAGGTGCGCGCCTTCATGGAAGGTTTTTGGGTTATCTTCACGGCAGGTGGCGCGCAGGTGGGTGAAGTGAATGCGGTCGCCGAATGTTTCTATCATGCGGACCAGGTCGTTATCCGCGCGCACGCCGTAGGAGCCGGTACACATGGTGAAGCCATTGTTGATGCTGTCTACGGTCTCTTTCAGCCACTGCATATCTTCGATGGTAGAGACAATGCGCGGCAGGCCGAGAATTGGGCGCGGCGGATCGTCCGGATGCACGGCCAGGCGTACGCCCACTTCATCAGCCACGGCTACAATAGCGCGCAGGAAATACGCCATGTTTTCACGCAGCTGCTCTTTGTTAATGCCGTCGTATTCCGCAAGGCGGGCGCGGAACTGATCCAGCGTGTAGCCCTCTTCCGCTCCCGGCAGCCCCGCGATGATGTTGCGGGTCAGCTTCTCAACTTCGGCTTCGGACATGTTATTGAAGTAGTCTTGCGCCTGGCGCTGCTCCTCTTCGCTGTAGTCTGCCTCGGCGCCTTTGCGCTTCAGGATGTGCAGTTCAAACGCCGCGAAGGCAATCTGGTCAAAACGCAGCGCGCGGGAGCCGTCCGGCAGCTCGTACTCCAGGTCGGTACGCGTCCAGTCCAGAATAGGCATAAAGTTGTAGCAGACGGTATCGATGCCGCATTCAGCCAGGTTGCGGATGCTCTGCTGATAGCTGGCGATGTGCTTGTCATAGTCGCCGCTGTGGGTCTTTATCTCTTCGTGAACAGGAATGCTTTCAACAACGGACCAGGTCAGCCCTTTTTCCGCAAGCTCAGCCTGGCGCCGTTTGATTTCCGCCACCGGCCACACTTCGCCGTTTGGGATGTGGTGCAAAGCGGTGACCACGCCGGTCGCGCCCGCCTGGCGCACGTCGTCCAGTGATACAGGGTCTTTCGGGCCATACCAACGCCAGGTTTGTTCCATTGCCAGTTCCTCAGTTAAAAGATGTCATACCAATTTAAGCCGTTCTGTATGACGACTACCATACCGCAAAGCGGTAAATCGTCAATTTACAGCGCAGCATTGGTTGATCGAGCTCACATTAAAGGGATAAAGGCAGCACACCAATTTAATTTGCTGTCATATAACTTTAGACTGCAATTGTTATCATTACGTTAATCAGGATTTGCATTTATGAATACAATTGCTTCCGTCACCCTGCCCGAAGGCGTCCGACAGCCGGGCTACGATCGCCGGGCCCTTAAAACCCGCATCGTCCATTTCGGCTTCGGCGCGTTTCACCGGGCGCACCAGGCGCTGCTTACCGACCGGGTTCTCAACGCTCAGGGCGGTGACTGGGGGATCTGCGAGATCAGCCTGTTTAGCGGCGATAAGCTGATGAGCGCCCTGCGCGCGCAGGATCACCTTTATACCGTGCTGGAGAAAGGGCCGGACGGCAACCAGGCGATTATCGTCGGCGCGGTTAACGAATGCCTGAACGCAAAGCTCGACGGCATGGAAGCAATTATAGAAAAATTCTGCGAGCCGCAGGTCGCTATTGTCTCCCTGACCGTGACGGAAAAGGGCTACTGCATCGATCCGGCAACGGGCAAGCTGGACGCCGCTAACGAACGCATCATGCACGACCTGCAAAACCCTGCTGAACCTCACTCTGCCCCCGGCATTCTGGTGGAGGCGCTTAACCGCCGCCGTGAACGCGGCCTGCCTCCGTTTACCGTTCTCTCCTGCGATAACATCCCGGACAACGGTCACGTAGTGCGAAACGCCGTCATCGGCATGGCGGAAAAGCGCAGCCAGCCGCTGGCCGACTGGGTACGCGAGTTCGTGACCTTCCCAAGCACGATGGTTGACCGCATCGTGCCCGCCGCCACGGCAGAATCTTTGCAGGAAATTACGGACGTGCTGGGCGTGGAAGATCCCTGCGCGATTTCAGGCGAGCCGTTTATCCAGTGGGTAATTGAAGATAATTTCGTAGCCGGACGCCCGGAGTGGGAAGTGGCCGGCGTGGAGATGGTGGACGACGTGATGCCATGGGAGCAGATGAAGCTGCGCATGCTCAACGGCAGCCACTCCTTCCTGGCGTACCTCGGCTATCTGGCGGGCTACCAGCATATTAATGACTGCATGGCCGATGAGCATTTCAAACGTGCCGCCCATCAGCTGATGATGCATGAGCAGGCTCCCACCCTGCGCGTCAAAGGTGTTGACCTCGGGCAGTATGCCAGCAGCCTTCTTGAGCGCTTCGCTAACCCCGCCCTGCAGCACCGCACCTGGCAAATCGCCATGGACGGCAGCCAGAAGCTTCCGCAGCGTATGCTGGAAAGCGTACGCTGGCATCTGCAAAACGGCGATGAGTGGCCCTGTCTGGCTTTAGGAATTGCGGGCTGGATGCGCTACGTCAGCGGCGTAGATGATTCCGGTAACGCCATTGATATCCGTGACCCGCTGGCGCAGAAAATCAAAGATCTGGTAGAGCAAAGTTCAGAAACTGAACGCGTTGCCGCCCTGCTGAGCCTGAGCGAAATTTTTGGTAACGATCTTCCCAAAGACGAGCGCTTTGTGCAGCGCGTCAGCGCCGCCTGGGAGGAACTGCGTAGTAACGGCGCAAAACAGGCGGTGGCTAACCTGCTGTAGTTAACGATCCATGCCCTTAATACGGCCCTGTTCCGCCGCGGGCCGTTTTTATACTTCTTTTTTTCGCAAATGTTGTTCAGGATACTGGCTGTTCTCAACGCCCCCCGGAGCAACTGTGACCAAAACCAATCTGATTACCGGTTTTCTCGGCAGCGGGAAAACCACCACCATCCTGCATCTGCTGGCCCGCAAGCCCGCCGATGAAAAATGGGCCGTGCTGGTCAATGAGTTTGGCGAAGTAGGCATAGATGGTGCCCTGCTTGCCGACAGCGGCGCGCTGCTTAAAGAGATCCCAGGCGGCTGCATGTGCTGCGTGAACGGGCTGCCTATGCAGGTTGGGCTTAATACGCTGCTGCGCCAGGGTAAACCGGATCGTCTGCTTATTGAGCCAACCGGCCTGGGCCATCCAAAACAGATCCTTGATATGCTGACCGCCGAGGTTTATCAGCCCTGGCTTGACCTGCGTGCGACGCTCTGTCTGCTGGATGCGCGCCAGCTGCTCGACGAGCGCAGCACCAATAATGACAACTTCCGCGACCAGCTTGCCGCAGCGGATATCATCATCGCCAATAAAAGCGACCGTGCCAGCGACGAGAGCCAGCTGGCGCTTGCCCGGTGGCGGGAAGAGTTCGCCAGCGGGCGTGAAATTATCCCCGCGCAAAATGGCATGATTGATATCAATCTGCTGGATAATCCTCGTCAGAACCTGAGGGAGCTTCCGGCCAGCCCGGAGCATAGCCATACCCACGCGGCCACCCGTGGCCTGGCCGCGCTGAATCTTCCCGGCCACCAGCGCTGGAGACGCAGCATCAATAGCGGTCAGGGATACGTTGCCTGCGGCTGGATTTTTGATGCGGAGACCGTTTTCGATACCGTGGGTATTCTGGAATGGGCCCGCCAGGCACCGGTCAGCCGGGTGAAAGGCGTGCTGCGCATTGCCGAGGGGCTGGTTCGCATCAATCGCCAGGGGGAAGACCTGCATATTGAAACGCAGAACGTTTCGCCCCCCGACAGCCGTATCGAATTGATCAATGACAAGGATACGGACTGGAACGCCTTGCAAAGCGCGCTGTTGAGGCTACGTTTAAGTTCGTGAGTCTACCCTCCCGAGTCGATATAAGATTTTGAAAACACGCATGATGAAAATACGCTTACCCCTGATTTTATTGCTCAACGCACTAGGCCTGGCGCTGTTCTTTAGCTGGTACCTGCCTGAAAACCACGGATTCTGGTTTAGCCTGGACGCCGGCATATTCCATTTCTTCAATAATGGATTGGTTAATAGCCACGCCTACGTTGTGCTGCTGGCCGTTACCAACAACCGCGTGTTTGACGGTATCTCCCTGCTTGCCATGGGCGCGCTGTTCTCCTGGTTCTGGTGGCATGAAACCCCGAAAGGGCGTCGTCGTCTGGTGATCATGGGCGTCGTAATGCTGCTGTGCGCCGTGATCATTAACCAGTTGGGCCACCTGATCCCGGTATCGCACGTCAGCCCCACGCTCTATTTCCCGGATATTCACCGGGTGAGCGAACTGCTGCATTTCCCGACTAAAGACGCCTCAAAAGATAGTTTCCCCGGCGATCACGGTTTAATGCTGCTTATTTTTACCGGCTTCGTCCTGCGTTATTTTGGTCAAAAAGCGTTCTTTATTGCGCTGCTTATTTTCTTTGTTTTTGCCTCGCCGCGCATAATGATCGGCGCACACTGGTTTACCGATGTGTATGTCGGGTCGCTTTCAATCGCGCTGGTTGGCCTGCCCTGGGCGCTATTAACCCCACTCAGCGATGGGTTAATTAACCTCCTTGACCGCTATCTCCCCGGCAAAAACAAAACAATTGCGTAACACTAATTAAACATGACATAACGCAAACCATCAGGGATCCCTAAAGGATCCCTGATGGTTTTTTAACCCACCCGCCTTTTTGAACATAATTTAACCTTTCTTTTTCCCCTGTGAAATTAAGAATCTGCGCATTTTAACGGCACATTTGGCTAACATTTATGCAAATTGAATTTTCTTCTTATAACATCACAAATTCTTATAAAAAAAGTGGCAAAAGCACTCGCCATGCCTGATTCAATGGGGTAATCTCGAATACGTTTTGCGCTGGCAACCCAATTATTCCCTTGTGAATTAAAATGTGCGTCAAGCCACATTTTTGTTCAGTAGTAATTGTCTCAAAGCGCACAGCTAATTAGTCTCGTCACGTTGGTAATTTTGTATAACGATTCGTATCGTTAAGGACATCAAGGGATAATAAACAAAATGGTCAAATCTCAGCCTATCTTGAGATATATCTTGCGGGCTATCCCCGCCGTTGCTGTGGCAGTAATGCTGTCAGCATGTAGTTCGACTAACACCGCAAATATGCATTCTGAGACGCATGCAGTCAGCAATAAAGATGGTTTTTTACTGCAAGCCTCTCAGGATGAATTCGAAGAGATGGTCCGTAATGTAGATGTGAAGTCACGTCTTATGGATCAATATGCCAGCTGGAAAGGCGTGCGTTACCGCCTGGGTGGCAGCACCAAAAAAGGCATCGACTGTTCCGCTTTTGTGCAGCGAACTTTCCGTGACCAGTTCGGTTTAGAGTTGCCACGTTCAACCTCTGAACAGCAGGATACGGGGAAATCCGTGTCGCGCAGCAAACTTCGCACCGGCGATTTAGTGCTGTTCCGTGCAGGCTCTACGGGCCGCCACGTTGGCATTTATATTGGTAACAACCAGTTTGTTCATGCTTCCACCAGCAACGGAGTGATGATCTCCAACATGGACGAGCCCTACTGGAATAAGCGCTATAACGAAGCGCGTCGTGTCTTAAGCCGTAGCTAATCGTTCTCGCAGTTAATTCCCTTGGCTGCCTGACGAGACGAGACAAACGAATGAAACGCTGCCCCGGCAGCGTTTTTTGTTTCCCGGCCCTGCTGCGTCCCCCTCCCCGCCGTGCGCTCCATTCATTCATATAAACTATTGTTTCCTGGCGAAACTATATGACTCACCGGTGCCTTTTGCGCTATAGTCAGAAAAAATCTCATATAAACCATGCGTCTCTTGCGTCAGCAGGAACATTTCACCGATGCCTTCAAAAAAAATTTTTGTGCGCTATTTTTCCAGCCCACGGCAAATTGCTTCCTTCAGCATTTTATTTGCCCTGCTGAGCGCTTTGCTCTTTGGCGGAATAACCAGCCTTGTTCTGCATAACAAGCGCGAGGCCAGCTACGACGTGCTGGCAAAGGACATTCGAGGCTACCTCAGAAGTTTCTTTCACGACCTTTCCGCTACCGCAGAAGGCATTCAGCCGCTGACCGTAGCTGACTGCGGGCTGGTCACCGGGGAACTCACCTCAAGGGCTGCCTTCAATGTCAACGTCCGCGCGTTTCTGCTGATTAATAACGGCATCGCCTATTGTTCATCCGCCACCGGCTCAATGCGCATGACGATGAAAGAGCTGGTGCCCGACATCGATTTAAATAAAAAAATCGACCTGTCGATCATGAGCGGCACGCCGATGATGCCGGGAAAACCGACCATTGCGGCCTGGTTTAAAAATCCCCTCGTCGAGGGGCGCGGGATATTCACCACGCTGAACGTCAACCTGACCCCCTACCTGCTGTTTACGGCACGTCAGAGCCAGGTCATGTCGATGGCGATTGTGGCAGGAGACAAAGCGTTGAGCACTCTCTCTCCTGAGGCGCTGCCCACCGCTTCGCTCCCGCCGGATCCTACCCGCATCGCCAGTCTGAAAGACTACCCGCTCAGCATTTATATCTACGGCACCGCCTGGCCGTCGGCAGATATCCAGCTCTCTATTCTGGCGGGACTGATTTTTGGTCTGCTGAGCGGCGTGATGTGCTGCTATTTCCTCTCCGTGCGTATGCGGCCGGGAAAAGAGATCCTGATGGGCATCAAGCGCGAGCAGTTCCACGTGGTATATCAGCCGGTTGTTGATGCTGAAGGGTTAGAGATGCAGGGCATCGAGGCGCTGATGCGCTGGGAGCACCCAACCGCCGGGATGATCCCGCCGGATGCCTTTATCGCCTTTGCCGAAGCCCAGCAGCTTATCGTCCCGCTGACCCGCCATCTCTTTGCGCTTGTTGCTCGCGATGCGCAGGAACTGCAAAACATCTTCCCGCCGGGTGCAAAGCTGGGCATCAATCTCGCCCCCAGCCATCTTCACGCCCCGTCATTTAAAGAAGACATTCTTAATTTTGCCGCCTCGCTGCCGCCGCACCACTTCCAGATCGTTTTTGAAATCACCGAGCGCGATATGCTGAAGGAAAAGGAGGCGATGGGGATTTTCGCCTGGCTGCACGAGCAGGGCTTTGAGCTGGCGGTGGATGACTTCGGCACCGGGCACAGCGCGCTTATCTATCTGGAACGCTTCACCCTTGAATATCTGAAAATTGACCGTGGCTTTGTTAATTCTATAGGCATGGAGACGGTCACCGCGCCGGTGCTGGACGCCGTGCTGACGCTGGCAAGGCGCCTGAATATGGCAACGGTCGCAGAAGGCGTCGAAACGCCGGAGCAGGCCAAATGGCTAATTGACCGGGGCGTGAATTATCTGCAGGGCTATTACTTCAGCCGCCCGCTGACGTTACAGCAGCTCATCAGCTGGCATCAGGCCGGACACGACCACCGATTGCTGAAAAACGCGCATTAATTTCACAATCCACGCCGTCTAACTTATGATTTAGCATCATGGTGTTAAAAGGATTGACCAGATTGATGTTTGCGCGCGCCGTCCTGTTACTTTGCCTCAGCCTGTTTGCCGTCCAGAGCCTGGCGGAGAACATCAAAGAGAGCTACTCCTTTGCCGTGCTCGGCGAGCCAAAGTATGCCATTAACTTCACCCATTTCGATTACGTGAACCCGGCCGCCCCTAAGGGCGGAAACATCACGCTGTCGGCAATTGGCACCTTTGATAACTTCAACCGCTACGCGCTGCGCGGCAACCCAGGTATCCGCACCGATACGCTGTATGACTCCCTGTTTACCACCTCGGACGACGAGCCCGGAAGCTACTATCCGCTGGTCGGCGAGATGGCGCGCTATCCGGACAACTTTGCCTGGGCCGAAATCGAAATCAATCCCCTCGCCCGCTTTCACGACGGTTCACCCATTACCGCCAAAGACGTTGCCTTCACCTTTAATAAATTTATGACCGAAGGGGTGCCGCAGTTCCGGCTCATCTACAAAGGGGCAAAGGTGAAAGCCATCGCCCCGCTGACGGTTCGTATTGAGCTGGCACAGCCGAGCAAAGAGCGGATGCTCGGCCTGTTTTCCCTTCCTGTTTTCCCGGAAAAGTTCTGGAAAAATCATAAGCTCAGCGATCCGCTTTCGAGGCCACCGCTTGCCAGCGGCCCCTATAAAATCACCGCCTGGCGCATGGGCCAGTACATCACCTATTCGCGGGTGAAGGACTACTGGGCGGCGAATCTGCCGGTTAACCGTGGGCGCTGGAACTTCGACTCCATTCGCTACGACTACTACCTCGACGATAACGTCGCCTTTGAGGCGTTCAAGGCCGGGGCCTTTGATTTCCGTGCCGAGAGCTCGGCTAAAAACTGGGCAACCCGCTATATCGGCAAAAATTTCGCAAATCATTTTATCGTCAAAGAAGAAGTGAAAAACGATGCCGCCCAGGACGCGCGCTGGCTGGCGTATAATATTCAGCGCCCCCTCTTCGCCGACCGCAGAGTCCGCGAGGCGGTCGGGATGGCCTTCGATTTTGAATGGATGAATAAGGCGCTGTTCTACGGTGCCTACAGCCGCGCCGACAGCTACTTCCAGAATACGGAGTATGCGGCGCGCGGCTACCCGGACGCCGACGAGCTGACCCTGCTTGCCCCGATGAAAAAAGATCTGCCTCCCGAGGTGTTTACAACCATCTACACTCCCCCGAAATCCAAAGGGGACGGTTTTGATCGCGACAACCTGCTAAAGGCGCTGAATCTGTTAAAAGAGGCGGGCTGGGAGCTGAAAAACCAGAAGCTGGTCAATACCAAAACCGGCAAACCCTTCACCTTTGAACTTTTGATTGGCACGACGGGCAACACCCAGTGGGTATTGCCATTCCAGCACAATCTTGAGCGACTCGGGATCGCAATGGAGATTCGCCAGGTAGATAACTCCCAGCTGACCAACCGCCTGCGCAACAGGGATTACGACATGATGCCGACGCTCTACAGCGCCATGCCCTACCCGAGCACCGACGTGCAAATCTCCTGGGCTTCTGAATATGTGGATTCAACATACAACGCGCCGGGGGTAAAAAGCCCGGTCATCGACAGGCTTGTCGCGCAGATCATCGCCAACCAGGGCGACCAGAAAAAGCTGCTGCCGCTGGGCCGGGCGCTGGATCGCGTGCTGACATGGAACTTCTATATGATCCCTATGTGGTACATGACCGCCGACCGTTTCGCCTGGTGGAACAAATTCTCAAAACCGGCAGTACACCCGCTCTACACGTCGGGATTCGATACCTGGTGGTATGACGTCAACAAGGCCGCGCAGCTGCCGGCACAGCGGCGCTGAGGGGTATTGTGGGAAATTATCTATTAAGACGGCTGCTGCTGATCGTCCCGACCCTGTGGGCGATAATCACCATCAACTTTTTTATCGTGCAGATTGCGCCGGGCGGCCCGGTGGATCAGGCAATAGCCGCGATCCAGTTCGGCCACGGCTCCGGGATGCCGGGCGTCAGCACGGACGCTATGGGCAGCGGCCACGCCAGGGTGGGGGTGGCTAACGCCACAGATAACCAGTACCGCGGCGCGCGCGGGCTGGACCCGGAGGTCATCGCGGAAATAACCCATCGCTACGGCTTCGATAAACCGCTGCACGAGCGCTATTTCAAAATGCTCGGGGACTACGTGCGCTTTGATTTTGGCGACAGCCTGTTCCGCAGCGCTTCGGTGCTGCACCTCATCAAAGAGAGCCTGCCGGTGTCGATATCCCTCGGCCTGTGGAGCACGCTGATTATCTATCTGGTGTCGATTCCGCTGGGCATCCGCAAGGCCATCAGCAACGGCAGCCACTTCGACGTCTGGAGCAGCACCCTAATCATCATCGGTTATGCCATCCCGGCATTCTTGTTTGCCATTCTGCTGATTGTGCTGTTCGCGGGCGGCAGCTATCTGGACTGGTTCCCGCTGCGTGGCCTGGTCTCCACCAATTTCGATACCCTGCCGTGGTATGGAAAAATCACTGATTATCTGTGGCACATTACGCTGCCGGTGCTGGCAACCGTTGTGGGCGGATTCGCCACGTTAACGATGCTGACCAAAAACTCGTTTCTGGACGAGATCCGCAAGCAGTACGTGGTCACCGCACGGGCCAAAGGGCTGGATGAGAAAAAAATCCTTTATCGCCACGTTTTCCGTAACGCCATGCTGCTGGTGATTGCCGGGTTTCCGGCCACGTTTATCAGCATGTTTTTCACCGGCTCGGTGCTTATCGAGGTGATCTTCTCGTTAAACGGGCTCGGCCTGCTGGGCTATGACTCCACTATTTCCCGGGACTATCCGGTAATGTTCGGCACGCTCTATATCTTTACGCTGATTGGCCTGCTGCTGAATATCCTCAGCGATATCACCTATACCTTTGTTGACCCGCGTATCGATTTTGAGGGGCGAGGATGAGCCGTTTAAGCCCGATTAACCAGGCTCGCTGGGCGCGCTTTCGCCAGAACCGCCGGGGCTACTGGTCGCTGTGGATCTTCGCCATTCTGTTTGCCCTTAGCCTCTGCTCCGAGCTGGTGGCCAACGATCGGCCGCTGGTGGTGCACTATCAGGATCGTTTCTTCTTCCCGGCGCTGGTTAACTACAGCGAAAGCGACTTTGGCGGCCCGCTGGCGACCGCGGCGGATTACCAGGATCCGTGGCTTGCCGAACATCTGAGCCGGGATGGCTGGACGCTCTGGGCGCCGATTCGCTTTGGCGCGCACGCTATTAACTATGCCACTCCCGTTCCCTTCCCCTCCCCACCGAGCGCTCAAAACTGGCTGGGTACCGATGCAAACGGCGGCGACGTGCTGGCGCGGCTGCTGTACGGCACGCGCATCTCCATCTTGTTTGGCCTGATGCTGACGCTCTTCTCAAGCGTGATTGGCGTGCTGGCCGGGGCGGTACAGGGCTATTACGGCGGGCGGGTCGACCTTTGGGGGCAGCGCTTTATCGAAGTGTGGTCGGGCATGCCGACTCTGTTTCTTATTATCCTGCTGTCGAGCGTGGTCCAGCCCAGCTTCTGGTGGCTGCTGGGCATCACGGTGCTGTTCGGCTGGATGAGCCTTGTGGGCGTCGTGCGCGCTGAATTCCTGCGCACCCGTAATTTTGACTATATTCGCGCCGCCCAGGCGATGGGCGTCAGCGACGGCGCAATCATCACCCGCCACATGCTGCCGAACGCCATGGTCGCCACCCTGACTTTTTTACCGTTTATTCTCTGCGGTTCGATAACCACGCTGACGTCGCTGGATTTCCTGGGCTTCGGCCTGCCGCTGGGCTCGCCGTCGCTGGGCGAACTGTTGCTGCAGGGCAAAAATAACCTGCAGGCACCGTGGCTGGGCATTACCGCCTTTGTGTATCTGTCCATCCTGTTAACGTTATTGATATTTATTGGCGAAGCGGTGCGTGACGCCTTTGACCCGAGTAAGGCGCGCTGACATGACTACCCCTCTGCTTTCCATTAATAACCTCTCCATCGCCTTCCGCCAGGGGGCGGAAACCCGTCTGGTGGTTGACGATCTTTCACTGCAAATAGAGGCCGGAGAGACGCTGGCGCTGGTCGGTGAATCCGGTTCAGGCAAAAGCGTGACGGCGCTTTCCGTGCTGCGCCTGCTGCCCTCGCCGCCCGCCGTCTATCCCGGCGGGGAGATCTATTTTAAAGGACAGGAACTGTTAAAGGCGCCGGAACGCACGCTGCGGGGAATTCGCGGAAATAAAATCGCCATGATTTTCCAGGAGCCGATGGTGTCGCTTAATCCGCTGCACAGCATCGAAAAACAGCTCTATGAAGTGCTGTCGTTACACCGTGGCATGCGTCGCGAAGCCGCCAGGGCGGAAATGCTGACCTGCCTGGACCGGGTGGGGATCCGTAATGCGGCCTCACGCCTGAAGGATTTTCCGCATCAGCTCTCCGGCGGTGAGCGCCAGCGCGTCATGATTGCCATGGCGCTGCTGACGCGCCCGGAGCTGCTGATTGCCGATGAGCCAACGACCGCGCTGGACGTCACCGTTCAGGCGCAAATATTACAGCTGCTGAAAGAGCTGAAGCAGGAGCTGAACATGGGCCTGCTTTTTATCACCCACAACCTCAGCATCGTCAGGCAGCTCGCGAATACTATCGCCGTGATGCGCAACGGTAAGTGCGTGGAGCAGAACAAAGCCGCTGCTCTGCTCCAGTCACCCCAGCATGCTTATACGCAACAGCTGCTGGCAGCAGAACCCAGCGGCGAGCCGTGGCCTCTGGATGCAAGCCTGCCGCCGTTGTTAAAAGTTGACTCTCTGGAAGTGGCCTTCCCCATCCGCCGCGGGCTGCTAAAGAAAACGGTCGGCTATCATTACGGCATTAAAGGGCTGAGTTTTACGCTGAGGCCAGGGGAATGCGTCGGTCTGGTTGGTGAATCCGGATCGGGGAAAAGTACTACCGGCCTGGCGCTGCTGCGGCTGATCCACTCCAGAGGCACCATCTGGTTTGACGGCCATCCTCTGCACGATCTGAACCGCAAAAAGCTCCTGCCGCTGCGCCACCGTATTCAGGTGGTGTTTCAGGATCCTAATTCAGCGCTAAACCCGCGTCTGGACGTGCTGCAAATTATTGAGGAAGGGCTGCGCGTGCATCACCCGGATCTCAGCGCGGCCGAACGCGAGAAACGGGTCGTTGCGGCAATGGCGGAGGTAGGTCTCGATCCCGAAACCCGCCACCGTTACCCGGCGGAATTTTCAGGCGGCCAGCGGCAGCGTATCGCCATCGCCCGGGCGCTGATCCTTCAGCCCCAGCTGATCGTTCTCGATGAGCCCACCTCGTCGCTGGACAGATCCGTCCAGGCGCAAATTCTGGCGCTGCTTAAGTCATTACAGGAAAAGCATCGGCTGGCTTATATCTTCATCAGCCACGATTTGAAGGTAGTGAAATCGCTGTGTCATCAGGTGATCGTGCTTCGGCAGGGGGAGGTGGTCGAGCAGGGAGAGTGTCAGAAGGTCTTTGCCGCGCCGCAGGCAGAATACACCCGCCAGCTACTGACGCTGGCCTGAAGCCGGGGCGTCAGAAAGGATTAGCGCTGGAGAAAGATTCTGCGATGGCGACGCCAAAGTTCTTCAGTCGGCAGGTTGCTGCGGGTTCGTCCTGACGGTCAACAAACAGGCAGGGTTCACCTTCACATTCCACCACCGAGCAGGCGACTTCGATATCGCTTAACGCCTGGCTAAGTTTGTGCATGATTGGCCACGCCTCTTCGCCATCTTCGCTAAGCAGTTTCAGGCCAATGAGGCAGTTTTCAGCCTGCTGAGCGTTTTGCGGAATCGGTTCAACTTTCGAACCTGCAAAGCCCGCCGACCAGCGATAGCTCTGCGGTAGGCGATGAATGATAGAAAGCTGTAACGTATTCAAAATCGTGTCCCCGGGAAAATTCATACAATATATTGCTCAAAGAGTTTACATAAAGGTTAACACATTGTTGCTAAAATGCGTGTAAACAACCTGTAAACCGCTTACATCCGCTGTAGTTTTTTGTTTAATTTTAACTTCCAGACGCTTTTTTGTGCGCCAGCGCACGCGTTTCGGCGCTATATGTAACGCTTTCTGGGATCTAACTCAACCTTTTTAACTACAATGCTGTGACTTTTTGTTGCAGCGGCGTTTACATTCCATAAACAAATTGTAGGCCTGCGAGGGGAAAATTCGTTGATGTGAGTTAACAAAGGGGCATACGTTATGCCCCTTTCAGATTATGCCGATGTTTTATTACGGGGACGGCTTGCGTAGAGATAAAAGAGGATCGAACAGGTGGCGCAGACGGCAATCGACCAGATCATCGGCCATGCGGTGCTGAACGTTGCGACAGAGAGTAGCGCTCCGGTAAACGCACCGATGCCAAAACGAAACGTTCCGGCCAGCGACGACGCCGTACCCGCCATATGGGGAAACTCATCAAGAATGACCGCCATCGCATTTGACGACACCATCGACACACAGCCGACAAACGCCGCAACGCCCAGCACCAGCGCCCAGAAACCGAAGTCAAACTGGGTGCTGATAACCAGCCAGATGGCCATTGCGAACTGCACATAAAGCCCCGTACGGAACATCGCGAGCGCGCCGACGCGGCGTACGAACCGACTGTTAATGATCGTCATGACAAACAGGAAGACGATATTAATCGCAAAGTAGTAGCCAAAGTGCTGCGGCGCCACATGGTTAAGCTCAATGTAAACGAACGGCCCGGCGCTTAAAAACGAGAACATCCCCGCAAAGCTGAAGCCGCTCGCCAGCATATAGCTCAGCACGCGCTTGTGGCGGAACAGCGTGGCGAAGTTGCCGATTGTGGTGCGCAGATGGAACTTCTGGCGATGCTCAACGGGCAGCGTTTCGTGGATGAGGAAAAAAATCATCGCCGAAGCCAGCAGCGCCGCGATAGCCAGGATCCAGAAGATAGCGTGCCAGCTGAACCACACCAGCACCGCACCGCCCACCATAGGCGCGACCAGCGGAGCAATAGTGGTGATCAGCATGACGAACGACATCATGCGGGAGAACTCTTCTTTCGGATAGATATCGCGCATCAGCGCGTTGATCACCACGCTTGCCGCCGCTGCGGATAAACCGTGCAGGAAGCGCATGAAGATCAGATGATCAATGGTCTGGGAAAGCGCGCAGGCTATCGCCGCCGCGGCAAACACCAGCGTCCCCCCCAGCACCACCGGCTTGCGCCCAATGCTGTCAGCCATCGGGCCATAGAACAGCTGGCCGATGGCAAAGCCAAGTATGTAAGTACTTAGCGTCATTTGCGCGCTGCCCGCAGGCACGCCAAATTCAGAGGCGATAACCGGCAGCGCCGGCAGGTACATATCAATCGACAGCGGCATCAACATGGCCAGCAGGCCAAGAATTACAACGATACCGACGGACGAGTTCTGCTTGATGCTCAACGATAACTCCCGAATTTAGCTTTTTGGCATGCCGACGCTGGCAATTTCTTCTTCCGTTAACAGACGGTATTCGCCCGGCTCCAGATCGTCATCCAGGCGGATGCCGCCGATACGCTCGCGGTGCAGGCCAATCACGCGATTCCCCACCGCCGCAAACATACGCTTGACCTGGTGGTAGCGCCCTTCGCTGATGGTCAGGCGCACTTCGGTCGGGGTGATCACTTCAAGGGTAGCGGGCTTTGTCAGGTCTTTTTCATTATGCAGCTGAACGCCCTGCGCAAATTGTTCTGCCGTGTCATCGGAAACCGGGGATTCCAGGGTGACCAGATAGGTTTTCTCGCAGTGGTGACGCGGCGAGGTGATGCGGTGCGACCACTGGCCGTCATCGGTCATCAGCACCAGGCCGGTGGTGTCGATATCCAGGCGTCCCGCAGCGTGTAACTTATAGGCGACGGGTACATCGAGGAAATAAAGCACGGTTGGATGATCGGGGTCTTCCGTTGAGCAGACATATCCCTGCGGCTTGTTGAGCATAAAATAGCGAGGGCCGTTTTGCTGGTTCAGCGGGTTGCCGTCAAACTCAACCTGGTGTTCAGGGCGCAGTTTGAAAGATGCGTCACGCACAATTTCACCGTCGATAGTGATGCGTTGAGCACGGATTTCACGGCCAGCAATGGCACGGCTTACGTCCAGCTGCTGAGAGATAAATTTATCGAGTCGCATTAAGTCTTGCCTGTGTCATGGAGGTACCGGCTTCAATCGCCGGTCGGGCTTTATCGCCCGTTTTTGAGGACAAAATCGTTTGCCTGTTAATTAGTTTGCCAGTATAGCGGGATAGAAAACTCTCTCAAGCTAAAACCCCGTTTCATGCCATAATCGCCGCTGAAGCATTCAATGAACCAATCAATGAAGCCAGATTTCTGATGTCCTTTACTCTACGCCCGTACCAGCAAGAAGCGGTGGATGCCACCCTCGCCCATTTTCGTAAGCACCTGGAGCCAGCCGTTATCGTGCTGCCAACCGGCGCAGGTAAAAGCCTGGTGATCGCCGAGCTGGCGCGTATTGCCCGTGGACGCGTGTTGGTACTTGCTCACGTTAAAGAGCTGGTTGCCCAGAACCACGCAAAATATCGCGCGCTGGGGCTTGAGGCCGATATCTTTGCCGCCGGTCTGTCGCGTAAAGAGAGCCACGGCAAAGTGGTTTTCGGCAGCGTGCAGTCCGTGGCGCGAAACCTTGACCAGTTTCACGGAGAGTTTTCGCTGCTGATCGTGGACGAATGCCACCGCATCGGCGAGTCCGACGACAGCCAGTATCAGCAAATACTTTCTCATCTGCGCACCGCCAACCCTAAGCTGCGCCTGCTCGGGCTGACCGCTACGCCCTATCGTCTTGGCAAGGGCTGGATTTATCACTTTCATTATCACGGCATGGTGCGCGGCGATGAAAAAGCGCTGTTCCGCGACTGCATCTACGAGCTGCCGCTGCGCTATATGATTAAAAATGGTTATCTGACGCCGCCTGAGCGGCTGGATATGCCCGTTGTGCAGTATGATTTCAGCCGCCTGCAGGCCCGGTCCAACGGCTTATTCAGCGAAGCCGATCTTAACCGCGAGCTAAAACAGCAAAAGCGCATCACGCCCCATATCATCAGCCAGATTGTTGAATTTGCCGCCGAGCGGCGCGGCGTAATGATTTTCGCCGCTACCGTTGAACACGCGAAGGAAATTACCGCCCTGCTGCCCGCAAGCGACGCCGCGCTGATTACCGCAGACACGCCCGGCCCGGTTCGCGACACGCTGATCGAAGCTTTCAAACAGCAGCAGTTCCGCTATCTGGTCAACGTGGCGGTGCTTACCACCGGTTTTGACGCCCCCCATGTGGATTTGATTGCCATCCTGCGACCAACGGAATCAGTAAGTCTTTACCAACAGATCGTGGGGCGCGGGCTGCGCCTGTCGCCTGGCAAAACCGACTGCCTGATTCTGGACTATGCCGGTAACCCGCACGATCTCTTTACCCCGGAAGTTGGCAACGCGAAAGGCAAAAGTGACAACGTGCCGGTACAGGTTTTTTGCCCTTCCTGCGGCTTTGCCAATACTTTCTGGGGCAAAACCACCGTCGACGGCACCCTCATTGAGCATTTTGGCCGCCGCTGTCAGGGCTGGTTTGAAGATGACGAAGGGCATCGCGAGCAGTGCGATTACCGCTTCCGCTTCAAAAATTGCCCGCAGTGCAATGCGGAAAACGATATTGCCGCCCGCCGCTGCCACACCTGTGACCATGTGCTGGTCGACCCGGACGACATGCTGAAGGCGGCGCTGAAGCTGAAAGATGCGCTGGTCCTGCGCTGTAGCGGTATGGCGCTGCAGCACGGCGGCGATGCGAAAGGCGACTGGCTGAAAATCACCTATTACGACGAGGACGGAGCGGATGTAAGCGAGCGCTTCCGTCTGCACACCCCGGCCCAGCGCATGGCCTTCGAGCAGCTGTTTATCCGCCCTCACAGCCGCGCACCGGGCGTCCCCTTGCGCTGGATAACGGCGGCTGACGTTGTCACCCAGCAGGCGCTCCTGCGCCATCCTGATTTTGTCGTCGCCCGTAAAAACGGCAGCTTCTGGAACGTTCGGGAAAAGGTATTCGACTACGAAGGGCGCTACCGCCGGGCAAATGAATTGCGCGGTTAGTGGCGATACGCATTGCCCATCCGGTCAGATATGGCTATAATGCCGCCCGCTTTTGCATCCGCAAAGCAGATAACTTACCTGTTGCTGGGTCGCCTGTAGCAGGCTTATTTAGAGAGAAACATTTAATGTTTACTATCAATGTTGAAGAACGCAAAGAGCAGGGCAAGGGTGCGAGCCGCCGCCTGCGTGCAGCAAACAAATTCCCAGCTATCATCTACGGTGGCAAAGAAGCTGCAATCTCTATCGAACTGGACCACGACTCCGTAATGAACCTGCAAACTAAGCCAGGTTTCTACGAAGAAGTTCTGACTCTGGTTGTTAACGGTAAAGAAGTAAAAGTGAAGGTTCAGGCTGTTCAGCGTCACCCGTTCAAGCCAAAACTGTCTCACATCGACTTCGTTCGCGCTTAATCGCGAATCAGGCTCGAAAAAAAACCCGCTTCGGCGGGTTTTTTGCTTTCTGGCTCAGGGATAAGAGCGTGTCGGATAGCGCATACTCGTATTCCACCTACTTAACTTGTAGGGTGGGTAAGCGCTAGCGTCACCCACCGAAGCTGTTACTTGCCTGAACTGCGGCGCTGGAGCTGATCGCGCAGGTTTGGTGGGGTGCCTTTGATGGTCAGGGTGTCGGTAGCCGGATCCCAGAAGATGCGCTCACCGAGCAGCATGGCGTCGAAGTTAATCGTTAAGCCACCGCCGCTGCCGGCATATTTGGTCAGCTGGCGCAGGGTGCTGCGATCCGCCGGGAAGCTCTCTTCCAGCTCGTAGCCTTTTTCCGCGGTGAACTGCTGGAAGTTTTTGTCATCAACGGCCCACGGCAGCTCATCCGCCAGGGACGACAGCTCGATTTCTTCACCGGCCTGCAGCTGCTCGTTGCAGTAGGCGTATACCTGCTGGCGAGCCGTCTGGCGCTCATTCTTATCCAGCTGCGCTTCGTTGGTGAAGTCATCCAGCGCCTGTAGCAGGCCCTTGTTCTGCGCTTTGGCATTCAGCCCTTCGCTGGCGCCAAGGAAGTCCATGAAGAAATCGGATACCTTACGGCCAACGCGTCCTCTGAGGAACGTGAGGTAACGGGTAGATTCCGGATTCGTTTCCCATTCGGTCAGGTCGACCCGCGCCACGATATCGGCGTGGTTGATATCCAGATAATGCGTGGAGCTGATATCCAGCTCTTCGTTGACGCGCATGCTGCTCAGGTTGTTGAGCACCGCCACCAGAAGATATTCCACGGCCAGGTAACGATAGTGGCAAAACAGCACGATACCGCCATCCGCAAAGGGATATTTCGCCAGTTCATCGCGCAGACGGCCGGTCGCCGCACGGCTGAAGGCAAGGAAATCCTCATCCCCTCTGCGCTGTGAACGCAGGGCTTCTGCCAGTTCGCTCTCTTCGCTGAACAGGCCGTAAGCTTTATTTTTGGCGCTGTACACACGGTGCAGCTCAGCCATCATCTCTTCTACGGCACCGTTAGTTGCCAGCAGGGAATCGCGCAGCACCACCTCAAGCGTCTCTTCGCCGCGCTTGATAAGCTGATGCAGGGCAATCTGGTTGATATCCAGACTCATGTTAAACTCTCCTTTTAGACCGGGCGGTATTCAACCACTGCCGGCAGCCTTGTGCAACAGAAGATAAAAATGCAGAAAAAAAGGCGCTGCTACGGTAAGATAACGCCCTTTCCTGAACATAACCGATTCTGAATTTATGCCACAAATATCCCGTTATAGTGATGAACAAGTAGAAGAGCTGTTGGCCGAGCTGGCTGGCGTGCTGGAAAAACACCATGCGCCTACCGATCTTTCCCTGATGGTTCTGGGAAATATGGTCACCAACCTTATCAACACCAGTGTGGCTTCGGCCCAGCGCCGCACGCTGGCTCAGTCCTTCGCGCAGGCGCTGCAAGCCTCCGTGAGTGAAGACAAAGCTCATTAAGGGATTGTAGCTACGAGTTATGGTGACTAACCGTCAGCGCTACCGCGAAAAAGTTTCCCAGATGGTCAGTTGGGGACACTGGTTCGCCCTGTTCAATATCCTGCTGGCCACGCTGCTGGGTAGCCGCTATTTGTTCGTCGCCGACTGGCCAACGACGCTAACCGGGCGTATCTACTCGTACCTGAGCGTTATTGGTCACTTTAGCTTTGTGGTGTTTGCGGCGTATCTGCTGATACTCTTCCCGCTGACCTTCGTCGTCATGTCGCAGCGGCTGATGCGCTTCCTGTCGGCGGCTTTTGCCACGGCGGGCCTGACGCTGCTGCTTATCGACAGCGAAGTCTTCACCCGTTTCCACCTCCATCTCAACCCCATCGTCTGGGAACTGGTGATTAACCCCGACCAGAGCGAAATGGCGCGCGACTGGCAGCTGATGTTTATCAGCGTGCCGGTGATCCTGCTGATTGAGATGCTGTTTGCGACCTGGAGCTGGCAGAAGCTG
This sequence comes from Dryocola clanedunensis, assembly GCF_038405435.1. GTDB lineage: Bacteria > Pseudomonadota > Gammaproteobacteria > Enterobacterales > Enterobacteriaceae > Dryocola > Dryocola clanedunensis_A. The sequence continues at coordinate 444,678 of NZ_JBBYHZ010000004.1, forward strand.
CGCAGCCTGGGACGGCGCAGACACTATGCCAGACCGCTTGTCGCCCTGTTCTTTGTGGCCTTCTTCAGCAGCCATATTATGTATATCTGGGCGGATGCGAATTTCTATCGCCCAATCACCATGCAGCGTGCAAACCTGCCGCTGGCCTATCCGATGACGGCCCGCCGCTTCCTCGAGAAGCACGGCCTGCTGGATGCAAAAGAGTACCAGCGCCGTCTCGTTGAGCAGGGCAATCCGGAAGCGGTATCGGTACAGTACCCGCTGAGCAATCTGCAGTTCAGCGATATGGGCACCGGACATAACGTTCTGCTGATCACCGTTGATGGCCTGAACGCCTCGCGCGTCGCCAAAGACCTCCCTTCCCTTAACCAGTTCGCCCAGAGCAACGTGAACTTCACCCAGCACATGAGCGCGGGTAACGGCACGGATAACGGCATCTTCGGCCTGTTCTACGGTATTTCACCGGCCTATATGGACGGCGTGCTTTCCGCCCGCATTCCGGCCGCGCTGATCACCGCGCTTAACCAGCAGGGCTACCAGCTCGGCCTGTTTGCCTCTGACGGGTTTAACTCGTCCATGTATCGTCAGGCGCTGCTCTCTGACTTCTCTTTACCGTCGGCCAAAAGCCAGTCGGACAGCGAGACCGCCTCGCAGTGGATCAACTGGCTGACCCAGTACGCATCCGAAGACAACCGCTGGTTCTCCTGGATTGCCTTTAACGGCACCAGCATTACCGACGACAGCAATCAGCAGGCCTTCACCCGCCGCTATGCCCGCGCGGCCCATAATGTAGATGCACAGATTCAGCGGGTGCTGGACGGCCTGAAGGCCACCGGCAAGCTCGAAAATACCGTAGTGATCATCACTGCCGGTCATGGCGTACCGCTGGGCAGCGAAAGGGACTCCTTCGCCTGGTCACGTTCGCGCATTCAGGTGCCGCTGGTCATTCACTGGCCGGGCACGCCGGCACAAACCGTCGGCAAGCTGACCGATCATCAGGATATTATGACGACCCTGATGCAGCGTCTGCTGCATGTTAAAACCCCGCCGAACGAGTATTCGCAGGGTGAAGATCTGTTTGCCGCTACCCGTCGTAATAACTGGGTAGTGGGCGCGGATAACAACAGCCTCGCAGTGACCATGCCGCAGATGACCCTGGTGCTGGATAATAACGGTAACTACCGCATTTATGACTTGCAGGGCGAACGCGTAGAAGAAACCAAGCCGCAGCTGGGGCTTCTGCTTCAGGTTCTGACAGATGAGAAGCGCTTCATCGCTAACTGACTGTCTATTTATAAGGCACTTAGCATGGCATCATCTTGCAATGGCCGACAAAAGCGGTAATATTTTTACCCAGTTGTCGGCACGTAGCGCAGCCTGGTAGCGCATCGTCATGGGGTGGCGAGGGTCGAGAGTTCAAATCTCTCCGTGCCGACCAAATTTCTTATCCAGGACAGAGGGTTAATCGAAAGATTAGCCCTTTTTCTTTTCTACAGCCCATTACCTTCAGCGGCCTGCTTCCCTCTCAAGCTCGATTTGTGACTCACCCCCCTTCCCTGTGCACCACTTTAAACCGTACGATTAATGTTCAATTCCATCATGGAGCGGAGGAAATTGAATGCCGGTAGATGAAAGCATAGAACCCACATCAGGTACGCGGATCCAACCTGGAGGGGTAAGACAGCTGACGACAGGAGAAATAGCCTTAGCAAAAAACTTATACGGTTACAGCATCAAATACAGCTAGGTTTGGGTACACAGAGAAAGTTACCTACCCTTTAATTTGCAGCCTGTCGACGTTGCAATGAGTCCGAACGGCGAGATGTGGTTCAGAGAAGAGACCTACTCCCCGGACTTTTCTTTAGAGTTTAAAATCGACAAAAAACACAGATTTATGCATGAGATGATGCATGTCTGGCAAGCCCACAAAGGTATGTTCGTCAGAACCAGAGGGCTGTTCTCACGTTTCGCCGATTACACTTACAGCCTGGATAAAGCTGATTTACTTCACTATGGATTAGAGCAGCAGGCTTCGATAGTCAGTGATTATTGGCTCTTGCTTAATGTCGGTTTTGCAGGAAGAAAGGGATTATATGATTATCGAGATTACGATCCTCATGAGTCGATATATTCTCTGATAGCCAGATACAAGGCAGTATTAAAAGGATTTCCCGGATGAAACGACTAATTATTTTACTATCATTCCTGCTGTCAGGCTGTCCGGGCGGAAACCCGGCCCCTCATCCAAGAGCTACGTTCATTGATGGTGAACATCTTTGCTTCAGTTTAGATAGCAAAGATGTGCTCGATTATTATCGCATTGAATCAAGTGAAAATATAAAAAATAGCCTGATAACATATGAAGATGACTTACATCTTTCTTACCCCAATGATTGTATAAATTTCAAATGGCGCTACGGATATTCGTATGCCATTACTTATAGCCTTAATAACAACAAATATGTGCATGAATTTTTTATAGATAACAATGGACGTTTAACCCATCTGGGAGGTTTATAATGTCACTACCCGCATATTTATTTCTCTACGATGAAAGGGCGAGCTGGTCAAGGGCGACTGTACGGCCCCCGGCAGGGAGGGCGCTATCGAAGTGATGAACAGCAGCTACGGGATTAGGCTCGGCGTGGACAGCCACACCGGTAACATGACGGGCTCCCGGCAGCACAATCCCTTTATTATTCATAAACAGCTTGATAAAGTCAGCCCCTGGCTTGCCGTCGCCGTTTGCGAATCGAAAAGGCTGCAGAAAGCGGTAATCCACTATTATGAGATCGTAGACGCCGGAATAGAAACCGAAGTTTATCGGGTGACGTTAGATAGCGTTGTCATCGTCTCTTTAGATTTCAGCCACGTTTATTATCCCGGCAGTACAGCACCGAATATGCATGAAGTAGTCGGTTTCAGATCCAGAGGAATTGAGTGGAACTATCTTAAAGGCAATATTAAATATGATGATGCCTGGATAAAACCGCAAAACAGCGAGCAGAACAATCCATAACAGAAAGGGGCCTGAAGCCCCTTGCGTTTAATTATCTGGCCATCCTCAAAGCAGGAATATTGTCGCCAGCCCGAGAAATATAAAGAAGCCGCCGGTATCGGTCAGGGCGGTGATCATCACGCTGGAGCCTACCGCCGGATCTTTTCCCAGCCTGGTCATGATCATTGGGATCAGCACGCCCATTAATGCCGCGACCAGCAGGTTTAAAACCATCGCCAGCGTCATCACTCCACCCAGCGCGGGGTCGTCATACAGTAGCCAGGTGACGGTGCCCATTACCCCGCCCCAGACAATCCCGTTGATCAGCGCCACGCCCAGCTCGCGAAAAACTAAAAACGAGTAGTTGCCCGCCTGAATATGCTGCAGGGCCAGCGCGCGAACAATCATGGTAATGGTCTGGTTGCCGGTGTTACCGCCGATCCCCGCCACAATCGGCATCAGCGAGGCGAGGGCCACCAGCTGGGAGATGGTATGTTCGAACATCCCGATGACGCGCGAGGCAACGAACGCCGTGCAAAGGTTTATCGCCAGCCATGCCCAGCGCGCTTTAACCGCTTTGGTTACCGGTGCAAAAACATCTTCTTCCGCGCTTAAGCCCCCCATGCGGCGTAAATCGCTGTCCGTCTCCTCATAAACTACGTCAATGATTTCATCGATGGTGAGGCGGCCCATCAGCCTGCCCGCGGCGTCGATGACGGCGGCGCTGATCAGGTTATCCCTTTCAAAGGTGCGGGCCGCAGTCTCGTCGTGATCTTCGGGGGCAAAGCACGTCGGGTTATCGTCCATCACCTTCAGTACAGGTGTTTCAGGGGAGTGAAGCAGGATGGTGGTCAGCCCCAGTTCGCCCAGCAGCGTCTTGTCGCGGCTGGTGACAAACAGTTTATCGGTGTTTTCCGGCACCCTGCCGCGCAGGCGGAGATAACGCTGAACAACGCCCAGCGTAACGTCGGCACGGACGGTTATCACCTCAAAGTCCATGATCGCGCCGACGCTGTGCTTGTCGTAGTGCAGGACTTTACGAACCTGGGCGCGCGAATCCTGCGGCAGCGTCGACAGCAGGCGCCCCATCAGGTCGCGGGGCAGATACTGCGCAAGATAGATCTGGTCGTCGATATCGAGCGGGGCCAGCGCCCTCAGCAGCTCTTTATCGCTCATATCTTCGATAAGGTCGTCCCAGACGGTTTCTGACGCTTCAGTCAGCACCGGTCCGCGCTTGTCTTCTTTGACCAGGCTCCACAGCGCGTCACGCTCTTCGCTGGGCAGCGCTTCAAGCACGTCCGCAAGGTCAGGGGCCGGCAGCCGGGTAACCAGCTCGACAAGTTCGTTAATATCCTGCTCTGGCGTTTGCGCATCGGGCGAAGGTAAACGCCCGAGAAGGCCGCTGGCGACGGCTTTATTAGTAAGCAGAATCTGAAGGATTCGGGCGCGATCTTCGGCGCGTTGTCTGGTGCTGTACTTAGGCGTGGCTGACATCTGGCGTTTTTCCCTGATAACGACGACGTTAGTTATAGCCTTAAGCCGCCCAGAAAACAAAAAACCAGCCTTTAACAGCTGGTTTTTTAATACTTAACTTCCCGTTCTGGCTACCGCATCCCGGGAAGCGCTGTCACGCTCGTGCCCGGTCAGTTCGCTTAGCTGCCCTTTGCGCATCTCCAGCAGGCGGTCAGCGTGGATAAAATAGTGGTCGTCGTGGCTGATGGCGAAAATCGTTTTGCCCATCTGCTGCATCAGCGGCAGCAGCTCCTGATAAAACTCCCTGCGGAAGTGAGGATCCTGATCGGCGGCCCACTCGTCGAGCAGGATGATGTCCCGCTCTTCCGCCAGCGCCAGCAGCAGCGCCACGCGTTTTTTCTGCCCCTTGGAGAGCTTCAGATTGAGGATGGTGCCGTTGTCCAGCTCCAGCTTTTCGCTCATTTTCAGGCGTTCCAGCCAGCTGGCAACCAGCTCGGGCTTAGCCTGTGCGCCCTGCTGCCCCAGCAGCCGGTCAAACAGCCAGACGTCGGTAAAGACCGCGGAGAAGAGCTTGCGGTAGTCATCCATGCTGCCAGCGTCGATCTGCCTGCCGTCGAGGTAAATCGCGCCGGAAACCGGATGATAAAGTCCGGTCAACAGCATCGCCAGCGTCGATTTGCCGCTGCCGTTGCCGCCTATCAGGAAAATAAGCTCGCCGCGTTCGATCTTCAGGTTCAGCGGCCCGACGGAAAAGGCGTTGTCGCCATATTTAAAGACGACGTCGCGCATCTCCAGCGTCTGCCACTGCCCCGCTTCTTTCGAGCGAGGAAAGGCCGCATCGTAAGGGGCGAGCTCAAATTTTTTCAGCTTGTTGAACGCCACCTGTGCGCTTAGCAGCGTCGGCAGCGCGCCAACGGCGGAAAGCATCGGCGTACGCAGGAAAAGCAACGTCAGCGAGAAAGTTGCGGCAACGTTAGTATCCGACCAGCCGAGGCTGTTGGCCATCCAGAACACCAGGCCAATCACGCCCAGCATCATAATATTTGACCAGTTAACGGCGCTCAGGTGGAAGGTGTCAGCGCGAATAATGTGGCTGCGGTAGTCGCTGGCGTGAGGAACATAGGTATCTTCATAAAGGCGTTCAGCACGCTCGCGGTTCAGCGCCAGCTCTTTACGGCCTTCGATAACCGTCTGGTAATCGTTATAAAGCTGATCCTCGATGTCGCGCAGCCTGGCAAGATGCTTATAGACGCGGGCCACCAGCACGAAGCCGCCGAAAATCGTGATCGCCACCCAGACGGCGGTCACCGCCAGCATTTTTGGCGAGAGCCACGCCAGATAGGCGGCGGAGCCGAAGGTCAGGATGATCCCCTGCACCAGCTCGGGCAGGCGCACGAAGGCGATGGTGATATTGCGCACGTCGCTGGTCAGGCCCGCCAGCAGCGCGGCGCTGCCAAGCTGCTCAACGCGCTCGACGTGGGTATCCATCAGGCGCTTGATGAATTCGCTGCGCAGGCGATAGACGAAATGGTGGCCGAGCGTGGTAAGCGCCAGCTGCGAGCCAAGCGTTACCGCCATCAGAAGCAGCAGCAGACCGAGGAACTCGGGGAGTACCGACAGAGAAATATCCGGGGTTTCAATCAGCCGCTGGTTGATAAAGGCAATCAGGCCGATACCCAGCGCGGCGCTGGCGAGGCTAAGGACCATCACCATGATAAATGGCCAGCGGTACTGCCGGTAAACTACGCGTAAAAGTTCCATCACTCACTACCCGAAAACAAAAACAGCGAGCAGTTTAAACGGCAACGCGCCCACAGCAAGAATAATTCTTATTTTTATTCGCTTTTTGATGTACTGCGGAAGGTGAGGTTATACCGGGCTTCGCCCGTGGCGGCATGCTGTCCCGGCTTGAGCGGTAAAATACCGTGGTAGAACAGGCGTGACGCCCCGCCCCAGACCACAACGTCGCCGTGCTCCAGCATAACTTTTTGAAGGTGATCGTTACGTTTCAGCCCGCCAAACTGAAAGACCGCGGGCAGGCCGAGCGAAACGGAAACGATAGGCTGCTGCAGGTTCGGCTCGTCCTTATCCTGGTGCAGCGACAGCTTCGCCCCGGGCACGTAGCGGTTGATAAGACAGGCATCCGGTGAGAAACCGGGATAGCCCGCTGCGGCAGAAGCGGCGTCGGACAGCGCCCGGAAAGCCTGTGGCATAGCGGGCCAGGGTTGACCGGTAAGCGGGTCGTCCGGGGAATAAAGGTAGCCGTACTGGTTAGTCGTCCAGCCTCTCTCGCCGCAGTTAGTCATCGCCACGGACATGGTGTAGCCGCCCGGCGTGACCATCTGGCGAAACGGTGAGTGCCGGGCGACGTGCGCAATCTGCGCAAGCAGCTCGTCTGCCTGAGCGCGGGAGAAACGCCGCAGGATCACGGCTCCGTCCGCCAGCGGCTCCTGCCAGGGAGATTCGTCCGCAAAGAGATCCAACATTATTCTTTCCTCTGCTGCGCTTCCAGATTGAGAAGCAGCTGCTTGCGCTCCACGCCCCAGCGATAGCCGGAAAGCGCGCCATCGTTCCGCACCACACGATGACATGGGATAACGACGGCCAGCCGGTTTGCGGCACAGGCCCCCGCCACTGCCCTGATCGCTTGCGGATTACCCATTCGTTCGGCAATCTGCCGGTAGCTGGCCGTTTCGCCCGCCGGAATAGCCCGCAGCGTCTGCCAGACCTGCCGCTGGAATGCCGTTCCCTGGATATCAAGCGGCAGTTCGAATGCCCCGCCAGGATGGTCAAGATAGCTCACCACGCCTGCGACACGCTTCGCAAAAGCCTCGTCGCCCGCTGACACGGTAGCCTGCGGAAATAGCGACTCAAGTTCGGCAATTAATTCTTCTGGCGCGTTACCTAACAGTATGGCGCAAATCCCCCGCTCGCTCTCGGCAACCAGAAACTCGCCCAGGTTGCAGGTGCCCACAACAAACTGGATGGCCGTGCTCTTGCCGCCCTGGCGGTACTGGCGGGCGGTCATGCCCAGCGTGTTATCGGCCTGTTGATAGAAACTGCTGCCCGACTGAAAACCGGCGTCATAGGCGGCCTGGGTAACGGTACCACTTTTCGTAAGCTGCTCGCGCAGCCGCCGGGCGCGCAGCGCTTTTTGCCAGGCGGAGGGGGTGACGCCGACGATGCTTTTAAAGATGCGGTGGAAATGAAAAGGGCTCATCGCCACGCTGGCTGCCACGGCCTCAAGCGTCAATGCCTCCGGACTGGCCTCCATAATACGGCAGGCCTGCATGATGCGTTCCGCACGCTGCTGCTCCGGGGCGAGCTTATCCGGCTGGCAGCGCTTGCAGGGGCGAAAACCCGCTGCTGAAGCCGCGTCAGGGCTGTGGAAAAAAAGCACGTTTTTGCGCAGCGGATGACGCGCTGTACAGGAAGGACGGCAGAAAATACCGGTCGTCCTGACGGCAAATACAAATTCGCCGTCGGCCTGAGCATCACGGGTTTCCACGGCCTGCCAGCGCCGCTCATCAGCGGTAACGTCATTCATCGTTTTCATGACCTGCTCCTCTGTTTGCTGTCACAGGATGACTTTGCCACGCTTGCCGGGACGGAAAACCCACATTCTTGCTTTCTAATTCTACTCGCTCAGCAGGAAGGTTTTAAACTGGGGCGACATCCAGGTTGAGAAACCGTCGCCCTCTTTAGTAATAAGGTAGACCGCCAGCCCCTCTTTCTGGGCAACCTGCTTCGCTTTCTCTGTGCCGAGGACCATCAGCCCCGTGTCCCAGCCGTCGGCTTCCAGCGCCGTAGTGGCGATAACCGTGGCGGAGACCAGCCGGTGCTGGATAGGCGCGCCGGTCGTCGGGTCGATAACGTGCGACAGGCGTTTGCCATCCAGCTCGTAGTAATTGCGGTAGCTGCCGGAGGTGCTGATCCCGTGACCGTTCAGGTCGACCACCGCCTGCACGGCGTTTTCCCGGTCAGTCGGTTTCTGAATCGCCACGCGCCAGGCCTTGCCGTCCGGGTTAGTGCCACGCGTCACCACCGCCCCACCGACGGAGACCAGATAGCGCCCAATGCCGTTTTGCTCCATCAGGCGCGCCAGGTGGTCTGCAGCGTACCCCTCCCCTACGGTCGAGAGATCGACATACAGGCCCGGCAGATCTTTTTGCAGCCACTGCTCGCCTGCCTGATTAATCACTTTCAGGTGCTGCAGGCCGGTCAGTGCCCTCGCCGCGTCAATCTGCGCCTGGTCCGGCGTCTTCACCGGCTGCTTATCCGGGCCGAACCCCCACAGGTTAACCAGCGGGCCAACCGTAATATCCATTGCGCCATCGGTTTTCGCGCCAATTCGCAGCGAGAGCGTCACGATGTCGCTCATCCCTTCGCTGACCCGGTAAGGTTCGGTGCTGCGGGACTGGTTAAAGCGCGACAGCGCGGAATCTGATTTATAAGTCGACAGCAGGCGGTCGTCGGCGTCCAGCTGAGCCTGAATTTTCGCCCGTAGCTCGCTCTGGCGAGCTTTATCGACGCCGGCCAGGCTGGCGCGCCAGAAGGTGCCCATAGTTTTACCTTCCAGCACCATGCCCGTGCTTTCTTTAGCTGGCTGATTATCGCACCCGGCGAGTACAAGAAGTGCCACGGCGAACAGGCCACGGCGAAGCAGTTGTCGTTCCATTGGTGTCTTTCTCCAGTTCTGAGGCGCAAGAGTATATCAAAAGGGGAAAGCGATGAGGCAAAGCGGGGGTTTTGTTGAGCTTAAAGAAAGAAAAAAGGCGCCCTGAGGCGCCTTTTATAACGAATGTCGGACTTAGAACTGGTAAACCAGGCCCAGCGCAACGATATCGTCGGTACCTACGCCAGAAGCGCGGGTGAAGTCGTTTTCGTCCAGCAGGTTGATTTTGTAATCAACGTAGGTGGACATGTTTTTGTTGAAGTAGTAAGTCGCGCCAACATCAACATATTTCAGCAGGTCCTGATCGCCGTAACCTTCGATGTCTTTACCTTTGGACTGCAGGTAAGCCACGGAAGGACGCAGACCGAAGTCGAACTGGTACTGAGCAACAACTTCGAAGTTCTGTGCTTTGTTAGCAAAGCCCAGGTCGCCTGCGCGAGTTGCGTTGTAGGTCTGGGTGTACTGAGTTGCCAGGTAAACGTTGTTCGCGTCATATTTCAGGCCGCCGGTGTAAGTTTCAGCACGGTCACCTTCGCCAACCAGCATTTCGTTCTGGTCAGTAGTACGCTTGGAGCTGGCAATTGCAGAACCTACGCTGAAGCCTTCGCCCAGATCGTAAGTCAGGGAGCCGCCGAAGCCGTCACCGTTCTGACGCTGTGCGCCACGACCGTTGTTGGTTGAGCCTTCGCCAGATGGGCTGCCGTTTTTACCCTGGTACTGCAGAGCAAAGTTCAGGCCGTCAACCAGACCGAAGAAGTCGGTGTTACGGTAAGTAGCAACGCCGTTAGCACGGGATTGCAGGAAGTTGTCGGAACCGTAGGTGTCGCCGCCAAACTCTGGCAGAACGTCGGTCCAGGAAGTTACGTCGTATACAACGCCGTAGTTACGACCGTAGTCGAAAGAGCCGTAGTCAGCAAAGCGCAGACCAGCAAACGCCAGACGAGTCCAGGAGTTGTTTTCGCTTTCAGCGCTGTTGCCCTGAATCTGGTATTCCCACTGGCCGTAACCGGTCAGCTGGTCGTTTACCTGAGTTTCGCCTTTGAAGCCCAGACGCATATAGGTCTGGTCGCCGTCTGCGCCGTCGTCATCAGAGAAGTAGTGCAGGCCATCAACTTTACCGTACAGATCTAATTTGTTGCCGTCTTTGTTATAAATTTCGGCCGCATGAGCGGTGCCTGCTACCAGCAGAGCTGGAACCAGGAGGGACAGTACTTTAACTTTCATGTTATTAACCCTCTGTTATATGCCTTTTTATATGCCACTGCTTACTGATTACCCTCTAATCAGTCGGCAACTCATTGTCCGAAACAAATCCAGAATAATCCAACGAGAATATGATACTAAAACTATATAGATGTTTCAGATGTCGATATAGATGTTTCAGAATGTGTATTTTGGGGAACTTTTTTTAGCACGAATAGCTAAAAATATAAGCACTAATAATCAAAAAATCACAAACATACATTCAAATCAGTTAATTACAGAAGTTCAAAGCAAGTAGCACTGAATGACAAAATATTCCCACAAGTTATCGCTAAAATACTTCCCGCTATCATCATTAACTTTATTTATTACCGTCATTCAGTTCTGAATGTCTGTTTACCCCTATTAATACCGGATGCTTGCATCCGGTTTTTTTTACCCTTCTTTACGTAACTTTAATAGTTTTGTGCTACGCGACAAAAAAGTAACGACTATTAAGTAATCACCTGACGATATAAAACCCCACCTTTGACGATTGGGATAATTCTTAATGGTGTTTATTCATGGAAAACAATCTGTTCAGGAAAAATAGTTGTACAGGCGCTGAACAATCAGTACAGAAACAGAGCATCAGAACGCCCTGCAGAACCTCTCGCCACGGTGGCGATTTCGACGAATTATCAATAACCTGGCAAAGTACAGTTTTGCCCTTATACTCCATGTGTTTAACACACAGACGATGACGCCAGCGCCCGTTGAAGGTATTCTACGGACGGGTGCGTTTGATGCATCGCTCACGGTTGCAGCGCCTGCTACAGGCAGGTGCCATGGTAAGTTCTCTTGAGTGGCGAGTTTTCGCCAGGTTACGCGCTAATAATGAGTCAGTCAGACGGCATGATCCCGAATAAATTTTCCCTAATCCCCGGCAATATCACGCGCTTCTTTCTGTTGCTGATCGTAGTGCTGCTGGTTGCTATGGGGGTGATGGTACAGAGCGCCGTTAACGCCTGGCTGAAAGATAAAAGTTACCAGATAGTCGACATCACCCATGCGCTGCACAAGCGTGTCGATACCTATCGCTATGCCACATGGCAAATTTACGACAATATTGCGGCCACCCCGGCCTCCTCGACGGGTGACGGGTTGCAGGAAACGCGCCTGCGCCAGGACGTTTACTACCTGGAAAAACCGCGCCGTAAAACCGAAGCGCTGATTTTTGGCTCCCACGACAGCTCCACGCTGGAGATGACGCAGCGAATCTCCAGCTATCTTGATACGCTCTGGGGCGCAGAAAGCAGCCCCTGGTCGATGTACTACCTGAATGGCCAGGATAACAGCATGATTCTGGTCTCGACCCTGCCGCTGAAAGATCTCTCATCAGGCTTCAAAGAAACCGGCGTCGGCACCATCGTCGATTCCCGCCGGGCAGAGATGCTGCAGCAGGCCAATGCGCTGGATGAACGCGAAAGCTTCTCCCGCCTGCGCCGGCTGGCCTGGCAGAATGGCCACTACTTCACCCTGCGCACTACCTTTAACCAGCCGGGGCATCTGGCCACGGTTGTCGCCTTTGATCTGCCGATCAACGATCTTATTCCTCCTTCGATGTCTCTCGACAGCTTCCAGCTGGAACCCGATGAAACGCTTTCATCGCCTCTGGCAAATGATAAAGAAGGCCCGGACAGCGTCACCATCAACTTCAATAGCGCTCGTATAGAAATAGCCTCCCCGCTTGCCAGCACGCATTTACGTCTGGTCTGGCAGGTGCCGTTCGGCACGCTGCTGATGGATACCCTGCAAAACATATTGCTGCCGCTTCTGCTTAATATAGGGCTGCTGGCGCTGGCACTGTTTGGCTTTGCCACCTTCCGCCAGCAGGCACCGCGCGCCGCCGAAGCGACGGCGGGCGCCAGTAATGAACTGCAGACCCTGCGCGCATTAAATGAAGAGATTGTCGCCCTGCTGCCGCTGGGCCTGCTGGTGCATGACCTTGATGCCAACCGAACGGTGATCAGCAATAAAATCGCCGACCAGCTGCTGCCGCATCTCAATCTGCAAAATATCATCGCCATGGCGGACCAGCATCAGGGCGTGATTCAGGCCACCATCAACAACGAACTCTATGAGATTCGCCAGTTCCGCAGCCAGATTGCGCCCCGCACGCAGATATTTGTTATCCGCGATCAGGACCGGGAAATCCTCGTTAATAAGAAGCTCAAGCAGGCCCAGCGCCTGTATGAGAAGAACCAGCAGGGCCGCGTGGCCTTTATGCAGCACATCGGGGAAGCCTTACAGTTACCGGTAAAAAACCTTGCAGAGGGTGCGGCAAAAATCAATACTCCGGAACACATCCATCTTGCGAATGAAGCACAAACAATTATTCGTCTGGTAGATGAGATTCAGCTTCTGAACCAGCTTGAAACCGATAGCTGGAAAATCAACGCCACGGAGTTCGCGATTCAGCCGCTGGTAGATGAAGTCGCGCTGGAGATGCTGCCGATCATTAAGCGTAAGGGCCTGCAGCTGCTGATTAACAACCAGCTGCCGGCTGATGAGGTGCGTCATGGTGACCGTGAGGCGCTGCGCAAAATATTACAGCTGCTGCTGCACTACTCCGTGACCACCACGCAGATCGGCAAAATTACGCTTGAGATATGTGAGGAGGAATCCGCGCCGGAGCGCCTGTTGTTCCGCGTGCTGGACACGGGAGAAGGCATCGGAAACGATGAAATCGACAACCTTCACTTCCCGTTCCTCAACGAAACGAGCGAAGACCGCTACGGCAAAGCCCACGGCCTGACGTTCTATCTGTGCGATCAGCTTTCTCGTAAGCTTGGTGGACACCTCTCCATCAAGTCTCGTCAGGATATCGGCACGCGTTACAATCTGCATGTTTTAATGACCGCAGAGCCGCAGCCGGACGAACAGGATGAGAAACTGCTGGATGAAGTGGTGGCAATGCTGGATATTACGTCCAACGAAGTGCGTAACATCGTTACCCGCCAGCTGGAAAACTGGGGGGCGGATTGCATCACGCCCGACGAAAGATTAGCCAGTCAAGAATTTGATATCTTCATCACTGATAATCCGTCTAATCTTACATCTTCAGGCTTGCTTTTAAGCGATGATGAAAACGGAATGCGGAAATTAGGCCCAGGCCAGTTCCGGGTTAACTTTAATATCAGCGCGGCTTTGCAGGATGCGGTGCTAGGGCTGATAGAAGAGCAGCTGACGCGTGAAGAGTTGCCCGAGTCGCCGTCAGGCGGTGACGAAACCGCGCAACTCCATGCCAGCGGCTATTACTCGCTGTTTGTCGACACGGTACCGGAAGACGTCAGTAGATTATATACTGAATCAGCAGCCAGCGATTTTGCTGCGCTGGCGCAAACGGCGCACCGCCTGAAAGGCGTGTTTGCCATGCTAAATCTGGTGCCGGGCAAGCAGTTATGTGAAACGTTAGAGCATCACATTCGCGAGAGTGATGTTGCCAACATACAAAAATATATCAGCGACATTGACGCTTACGTCAAAAGTTTGCTGTAGCAAGGTAGCCTATTACATGAACAGTATGAACGTAATTATTGCCGACGACCATCCGATTGTCCTGTTCGGCATTCGTAAATCACTCGAGCAGATCGAGTGGGTGAATGTTGTCGGTGAGTTTGAAGATTCCACAGCACTTATCAATAACTTACCAAAATTAGACGCGCACGTGCTCATTACCGATCTCTCCATGCCTGGAGACAAATACGGCGATGGCATCACGCTGATTAAATACATCAAGCGTCACTTCCCGTCTATTTCCATCATCGTGCTGACGATGAACAACAACCCGGCGATTTTGAGCGCCGTGCTGGATCTGGATATCGAAGGAATTGTGCTGAAACAGGGCGCGCCTACCGATCTGCCAAAGGCGCTGGCCGCCCTGCAGAAAGGCAAGAAATTTACGCCTGAGAGCGTCTCCCGCCTGCTGGAGAAAATCAGCGCTGGCGGCTACGGTGACAAGCGTTTGTCGCCGAAAGAGAGCGAAGTGCTGCGCCTGTTCGCGGAAGGTTTCCTGGTCACAGAGATTGCCCGTAAGCTGAACCGCAGCATCAAAACCATCAGCAGCCAGAAGAAATCAGCGATGATGAAACTGGGCGTTGAGAACGACATCGCTCTGCTGAACTACCTCTCCTCGGTAAGCCTGTCTCCGGCTGACAAAGAGTAAATTCTGCTAAGCCCCCTCTCCCGGGGGCTGTTTCTTATATGACGGCGATTTAAGCCCGACCCAACATCCTCGCGTCAACTTCCATGAATGGCCCATCTCCGGTGTCGCTGTAGGTTTCAAAGCGATGAAGTATCTGATGTTATCTCTGGCTTAAAGCGACACCCTGTTCCCGGCTTAAATCGCTCCGGTTTTTGCCCTTCAGGCAGGGTCACGTGGTCGGGAACCACGTGAGAGAGCGATCGTCGGGAACGAATCGCGAACGACCCTGCATGTTGGGTAAAAACCGGAGTTTACCGCTTCAGCGGCGATTTATTTGCCGGGCGCCGGGGTCGTCAGGGGGATGGCGTAATCCCCATGACACGTTCACCGTTAACAGCGGCTACAGAGATAATCAGACGTTAAGGTGAACGGAATGGCAACGGAGATATCAGAGTTCACTCTGACTGATTGCCAGAGTGAGTTGTGACTAAGAGACAACTCCTGCGGGAGGGGAAGCCTTTGGCTTTACATCCCGCGCTTATCCCTTTCCGCTTCTTACCCGCGCCGCATAGACCGCCAGCGTCTGCTTAATCACGTCCAGCGTCACCGGCTTCGACAGGCAGCTGTCCATGCCCGATTCAATACAGCGCTGTTTTTCTTCGGCAAGGGCGTTCGCCGTCACGCCGATCACCGGCAGCGTCAGCCCCAGCTGACGAATACGCTGCGTCAGGCGATATCCGTCCATGTTCGGCATGTTCACATCGCTCAGCACGATATCAATATGGTTTTTGCTCAGCACGTTGAGCGCATCCACCCCGTCATTGGCCGTCTTACACTGGTAGCCCAGCGATCCCAGCTGATCCGCAAGCAGGCGGCGGTTTATCGGATGATCGTCAACCACGAGGATCATCATGTCGTCGTTCTGCTCGTTGATCTGCGCCGGAGACGGCAGCGCGGAGGTGCTGCCCGGCACGTCAACATCAATACTGTAGATGCGGCCCAGCAGCGTCAGCAGATCGTGGGGAGCCGCCACGCTGTGTACCCAGCAGCCCGGCGACTGCTCCTGAGGAATGCCGATATGGCGACGGCAGAAGATAATCGCCGCACGCCCCGGCCATGGCGTTTCCAGCGCGTCGTCGGTGATCAGCACGTCGTCGCTGCCGGGCGTCTCCCCGCTGTATAGGCTGGTTTGAATGTTGTTCATGGACAGCAGCGATTCCAGATAGCCGCTTAAAGAGGCATTTCTGACCGCCAGCCAGCAGCGCTTCTTAGCCAGCCCGTCAACCTGCGCGTGCGGCGCGGCCACGGCTGAATAGAGCGGTATACGGATTGTGAACTGGCTGCCCATCCCCGCTTCGGTATCTACGGAGATATCGCCGTCCATCATGCTGATAAGTTTTTCGCAGATGGCCAGGCCCAGCCCGGTTCCCTGGAAGTTACGCTGCACCCCGGTGCCCACCTGGAAGAACGGGTCGAACAGGCGCGTCACCTCTTTGCCCGGTATGCCAACGCCGGTATCCCGCACCCGGAAGCTCAGGTAATCTCCGGTGACCGACACGTGCAGAATAATGCAGCCCACATCCGTGAACTTAATGGCGTTGCTCAGCAGGTTGGAAATCACCTGCTGCAGACGCATCGGATCGCCCTGCAGCGTCAGCGGCACGTCCGGCTCGATGAAACAGTAAAGGCCCAGCTGCTTACGCACCACCAGCGGCAGGTAGTTAGCGGTGATGTGGCTCATCACCTCACGCGGTGAGAACTCGCGCGGCTCAATCTTCAGCTGTTCGGATTCAATTTTCGAGAAGTCCAGAATGTCGCTGATGATTTTCAGCAGCAGGCTGGAGGAGTTGTTCATCGCCGTCACCAGGCGATCCACCCCTTTCGGCAGCGCTTTAGTCTGCAGCAGATCCAGGTTACCGATGATGCCGTACAGCGGCGTGCGCAGCTCATGGCTGACGGTGGCAAGGAACATGGATTTGGACTGGCTCGCCTGCTCGGAGGCCTGCGCCATCTCCTGCAATGACTCTTCCATTTTTACGCGCGCGCTGACGTCTACCAGCACGCAAATCGCCACGTTTTCATTGCGATAGCGCGAATGCACGAAGCTGATTTGCAGGTTAGTGTGATTGCTGGTCAGCACGTCGACAAAATTAACCTGCTGGCCACAGATGATTTTGGTGAGCCGCTGCCGGTCTTCATGGGTCAGCATATTCAGATAGTTGTGGGCTAGCTCGTTACTCAGAATATTCGTGCCGTCCTGGGTGCGCAGGATACAGATACCTACCGGCGCCGAGGCGACAATTTTGCGGTTAAACTGCTCGTGCTCTTCCAGACGCTGGGCGTCGTTTTCCGCCGGGATAAATATCCTTCGCTCATACATGCGCGCAAGCGTAAACAGCACGCCACCCACCAGCACGTTCAGCAGCACCGCATTAAGTATCAGCATGCGGATGCGTTCAAGCACGATATCAACCGGCACGGAATAGATAACGCTAAGGGAGGACGGCGGCAGGCTCTTCTTCAGCACCAGCTGTTTAAAGCCAGAGGAATAGCCGAACCAGTTGCGTTCCTGCATCCAGGGTGCCTGGGGCTCAATGCTGGTCTCCGGGCCGGTCAGGGAGATCAGCGGATGGTTATTCTCATCAAGAATGGTGACGCCCACCGGCAGCGTGCCCGGCGTCAGGAAGTTTTCCATGCGCACGGTCTGTTCGATGCCGAGCAGCGCCTGCAGGCGGTTTGCCAGGTAAACAGGCGTCAGAGTATAGAAGTAGCCGATGCCCGGACGCGGCCCCTGGCCAATCCAGTAGATGCTGTTGCCGCGCTCGTCCTGCGGCGCGCTGCGATATTTCATGATCCGTTCGTGCAGCGTTTTCAGCGCCTTTTCGCGCTCAAGAGGCATGTTCCTGAGGCCAAAGTCCGCCATACAAAGGTTCTCACCGCCGATCAGAAAAACGCGATTCAGGTCGTAGGCGGCAGAGAAGTTATCGCGCCAGTAGCGCAAAAACCAGGAGAGCGACTGCAGGGAGCTGCGCCAGGATGTGCTCACCGCCGAGCAGTCGGAATCGGGAAATAGCGGCATAAAATCAGGGGCTTCGATTTTGCCTTCGTCCCGCTCGATAGTCGGCAGCACGCCGTTGGTCGCCGTAAGGCGGTTTTCCGCGATGTACTTCAGCTCTTTCATGACGTCCGAGGTGCGCTGGATGTAGCGCTGGGCCTGATCGAAGCTGGTGTTCAGCTCCTGACGAATATCTGACTCTTTTTCATGCAGCGCGTTAACGATATAGAAGACGGAAAAAAGAGCGATCAGCAGCCACAGCAAAAGTGCCAGCGCCCTGAAAAGATAGCGGGAGATCTTAAGCGTACTGCGAAAAGAGACGAGATATTTCAATTTGAGCCTGGTCGCGGAAAATCAAAAGGTTGGGATGCCGATAAGGTAGCCGCAAAAGCCCTAACCCGCAACGGCAGAAAACTGGATTTTCCCCATCGCAGCTGCCGCCGGATGAGGAATCACGGTCAGAACTTTTCGATAACCTTAAAGTCCATCAGCACCAGCGTCATATCCGGGGAGAACAGTTCGTACTCTTCAAAGAAGCGTTTGTGCTCGTTACGCCAGTAAGCCAGGGTTTTATCCCCCTCACCTTCCGCCAGGGCGTGAGCTTCGTCCACCTGATCGAAAGGCTTCATATCTACCGTAGTCAGTTCTATCGCACAAACCGGCTCGTTTTTGCCATCCACCACCACAAAGACATCGCCTGGTTTGGGAATACCTTCGCCATCCAGGTTGGAGCAGGTCGCTGTTTTCACGCCGTCGAGCACCAGCTTAGCCAGCTCATCCGCCTGACGCTCGGTGTCACCGAATGCCCAGCGCTCTACATCTTCATACTTCTCAGGGATAGCCATTGTCTTACCTTTTTAATTGAGCTCTTCATACAGCAGAATAGTACAGGGGAGTAAAATAAAAAACGCCCGATGCGCTGCATCAGGCGTTTTAAGCGTTGTCTCAGACCGCGAAAGACGGATTATTCGTCCGCGTCGTCCGCCGCATCTTCGTCACCTTCCGCTTCCGGCGCGATTTCGTCGTCGCCTTCCGCCAGGGTGCCGTCGATGGCATCCAGCTCTTCTTCGTCAACCGGCTCTGCAACGCGTTGCAGACCCACCACGTTTTCATCTTCCGCTGTACGGATGAGGATCACGCCCTGGGTGTTACGGCCAACCACGCTCACCTCAGAAACGCGGGTGCGAACCAGCGTGCCTGCATCGGTGATCATCATGATCTGGTCGGTGTCTTCCACCTGCACCGCGCCAACGACGCTGCCGTTACGCTCGGTCACTTTGATGGAGATAACGCCCTGGGTAGCACGCGACTTGGTCGGGTACTCGTCCGCCGCAGTACGTTTACCGTAGCCATTCTGCGTCACGGTCAGGATGGAACCTTCGCCGCGCGGAATGATCAGGGAAACGACTTTGTCTTCGCCTGCAAGCTTAATACCGCGAACGCCCGTTGCGGTACGGCCCATGGTACGAACGGCGTCTTCTTTGAAGCGCACCACTTTACCAGCGGCTGAGAACAGCATCGCTTCGTTGCTGCCGTCGGTCAGGTCAACGCCAATCAGCTCGTCGCCTTCGTTCAGGTTCACGGCGATGATGCCCGCAGAGCGAGGACGGCTGAAGTCGGTCAGCGCGGTTTTCTTCACGGTACCGCTTGCGGTCGCCATGAACACGTTGATGCCTTCGGCGTACTCGCGCACTGGCAGAATCGCGGTAATGCGTTCGTCAGCTTCCAGCGGCAGCAGGTTAACAATCGGACGGCCACGAGCGCCACGGCTCGCTTCCGGCAGCTGATAAACCTTCATCCAGTAGAGGCGACCACGGCTGGAGAACAGCAGGATCGTATCGTGGGTGTTGGCCACCAGCAGGCGGTCGATAAAGTCTTCTTCTTTAATGCGTGCCGCAGACTTGCCTTTACCCCCGCGACGCTGCGCTTCGTAATCCGTCAGCGGCTGATACTTCACATAGCCCTGGTGAGACAGGGTGACCACCACATCTTCCTGGTTGATCAGATCTTCAATGTTGATATCGGCGGTGTTGGCGGTGATCTCGGTGCGGCGGTTGTCGCCGAACTGATCGCGCATCGCAACCAGCTCTTCGGTGATCACTTCCATCAGGCGCTCGGCGCTGCCCAGAATGTGCAGCAGTTCAGCGATCTGCTCCAGCAGCTCTTTGTACTCGTCGAGCAGTTTCTCGTGCTCAAGGCCGGTCAGCTTCTGCAGACGCAGATCCAGAATCGCCTGTGCCTGCTGCTCGGTCAGGAAGTACTGGCCGTCACGAATACCGAACTCTGGCTCCAGCCACTCCGGACGCGCGGCGTCGCCACCGGCACGTTCCAGCATAGCGGACACATTGCCCAGCTCCCATGAACGGGCAATCAGGCCCGCTTTTGCTTCCGCAGGAGTCGGGGCGCGGCGAATCAGTTCAATGATTGGGTCGATGTTTGCCAGCGCCACGGCCAGTGCTTCCAGGATGTGGGCACGGTCGCGGGCTTTACGCAGTTCGAAGATAGTACGACGGGTCACCACTTCACGACGGTGACGCACGAACGCGGAAAGGATCTCTTTCAGGTTCATGATCTTCGGCTGACCATGGTGCAGCGCCACCATGTTGATGCCGAAGGAGGTCTGCAGCTGGGTCTGGGAGTAGAGGTTGTTCAGCACAACTTCGCCCACCGCATCGCGTTTAATTTCGATAACGATGCGCATCCCGTCTTTGTCAGACTCGTCACGCAGGGCGCTGATGCCCTCAACGCGCTTGTCTTTCACCAGCTCGGCGATTTTTTCGATCAGGCGCGCTTTGTTTACCTGGTACGGGATTTCGTGAACGATGATCGTTTCACGGCCCGTTTTGGCATCGGCTTCTACTTCCGCGCGTGCGCGAATATAGATTTTGCCACGGCCGGTGCGGTAAGCCTCTTCAATGCCACGACGGCCATTGATGATTGCCGCCGTCGGGAAGTCCGGCCCTGGGATGTGTTCCATCAGCCCTTCTACGCTGATCTCTTCATCTTCAATGTAGGCCAGGCAGCCGTTGATCACTTCGGTGATGTTGTGGGGCGGAATATTGGTCGCCATACCCACGGCGATACCGGACGAGCCGTTAACCAGCAGGTTCGGGATCTTGGTTGGCATAACATCTGGAATACGTTCGGTGCCGTCGTAGTTGTCGACGAAATCGACGGTGTCTTTTTCCAGGTCGGCCATCAGCTCATGGGCGATTTTCGACATACGGATTTCCGTATAACGCATCGCTGCGGCGGAGTCGCCGTCTACTGAACCGAAGTTACCCTGGCCGTCGACCAGCATGTAGCGCAAGGAGAATGGCTGCGCCATACGGACGATTGTGTCATAAACGGCGGTATCACCATGAGGGTGGTATTTACCGATTACGTCACCAACGACACGGGCGGATTTTTTGTATGCTTTATTCCAGTCATTGCCCAATACGTTCATGGCGTAAAGTACGCGACGGTGTACCGGCTTGAGTCCATCGCGGACATCTGGCAGTGCGCGGCCGACAATAACCGACATCGCGTAATCCAGATAGGAGCTCTTCAGCTCTTCCTCAATGTTGACCGGTGTAATTTCTCTGGCAAGGTCGCTCATGTAACCGCTATCCCTCTACTGTGTCCCGGATTCAAAGGTCGCAAATTATAACACAAGCGGCGCGTGGTGGGGAAACCTAAGACGTATGCGCGGCGCTTTATTCATTGCCCGAGGCTGATATACTCACCGCTAAACACCCGCAAGGAATGAGAGCCCCTATGAATGCCGAAAACCAACCGGTAATCCAGAACGTTGACCATGATGAAATCGCCAAATTTGAAGCCGTTGCTTCCCGCTGGTGGGATTTAGAAGGCGAGTTTAAACCGCTGCACCGCATCAATCCGCTGCGTCTTGGCTACATCAATCAGCGTTCCGGCGGATTGTTTGGCAAAAAGGTGCTGGACGTCGGCTGCGGCGGCGGCATTCTGGCCGAAAGTATGGCGCGTGAAGGTGCGAACGTCACCGGCCTGGATATGGGCTTTGAGCCCCTTCAGGTCGCCCGCCTGCACTCGCTGGAAAGCGGCATTAAGGTCGATTACGTTCAGGAAACCGTTGAACAGCATGCCGCAGAACACGCGGGGCAGTACGACGTGGTCACCTGCATGGAGATGCTTGAACATGTGCCAGACCCGCAGTCCGTAGTTCAAGCCTGCGCGAAACTCGTCAAGCCGGGCGGCCATGTGTTCTTCTCCACGCTTAACCGCAACGGCAAATCCTGGCTGATGGCCGTGGTCGGCGCCGAATACGTGCTGCGCATGGTGCCGAAAGGCACGCACGATGTTAAAAAGTTTATCAAGCCTGCCGAACTCTTAAGCTGGGTTGACGCCACGCAGCTGCGCGAGCGCCATATGATCGGGCTGCATTACAATCCGATCACTAATAAATTTAAGCTGGCGCCAGGCGTGGATGTTAATTATATGTTGCACACCGAGGCGTAATTAGCCCACCACTCATAAGCTCAGGCTATGGATCTTGCGCAACCTCAGTTGCGCAATTATCCATAAAGTTTAAGAAATCAGCACTCGATCAAAAATATCATTTTTTTTGCATCCCATTGACAACAGGCACAGGCCTTACGTGCCGTGGACTTAGGGAAAATCCTGGCGTCGCAACCTCAATTCAGTCACGAAATCAATACTTGTTCTCCGCCGATTAGTTACTAGAATACTCACCATATAGCGGTCAACTATCTCGCAACCCCCTACATATAGTATTTATCCACAATGTTAGTCACAAGACGGCAACTGTGGATAAGCGGGGGATATTCTTAATTTCACGGACAGGGTCAACTCACATGAATCAGAGTCTGCTGGTTACAAAACGTGACGGGCGCACCGAGCGTATCAATCTGGATAAAATTCACCGCGTGCTCGACTGGGCTGCCGAGGGGCTGAACAACGTCTCCGTTTCGCAGGTCGAACTGCGTTCCCACATCCAGTTTTATGACGGCATCAAAACCTCTGATATTCATGAGACCATCATCAAGGCTGCCGCCGATTTAATCTCCCGTGAAGCGCCTGACTACCAGTATCTTTCTGCGCGTCTGGCCATCTTCCACCTGCGTAAAAAAGCCTACGGCCAGTTTGAGCCGCCTAAGCTGCACGACCATGTTGTACGCATGATTGAGCTGGGCAAATACGATCAGCATCTGCTGGAAGACTACACGGAAGAAGAGTTCAAGCAGATGGACGATTTTATCGACCATGACCGCGACCTGAGCTTCTCCTACGCGGCTGTTAAGCAGCTGGAAGGGAAATACCTGGTGCAGAACCGCGTTACAGGCGAAATCTACGAAAGCGCGCAGTTCCTTTATATTCTGGTTGCCGCCTGCCTGTTCTCCGGCTATCCGCGTGAGACCCGCCTGAGCTACGTGAAGCGCTTCTATGATGCGATCTCCACGTTCAAGATTTCTCTGCCTACGCCAATCATGTCCGGCGTGCGCACCCCCACCCGTCAGTTCAGCTCCTGTGTGCTGATCGAGTGCGGCGACAGCCTTGATTCCATTAACGCCACCTCCAGCGCAATCGTGAAATACGTCTCCCAGCGCGCCGGTATCGGTATTAACGCCGGCCGCATTCGTGCGCTGGGCAGCCCGATCCGTGGCGGTGAAGCGTTCCACACCGGCTGTATCCCATTCTATAAGCACTTCCAGACGGCGGTTAAATCCTGCTCTCAGGGCGGCGTGCGCGGCGGGGCGGCAACGCTGTTCTACCCGATGTGGCACCTGGAAGTAGAAAGCCTGCTGGTGCTGAAGAACAACCGTGGCGTTGAAGGCAACCGCGTTCGTCACATGGACTACGGCGTACAGATCAACAAGCTGATGTACACCCGTCTGCTGAAAGGGGAAGATATCACCCTGTTCAGCCCGTCCGACGTGCCGGGCCTGTACGACGCGTTCTTCGCCGATCAGGAAGAGTTTGAGCGCCTGTACACCAAATACGAAAAAGACAGCACCATCCGCAAGCAGCGCGTGAAAGCCGCCGAGCTGTTCTCGCTGATGATGCAGGAACGCGCCTCTACCGGCCGTATCTATATTCAGAACGTCGACCACTGCAACACCCACAGCCCGTTTGACCCGGCTATTGCGCCCGTTCGCCAGTCCAACCTGTGCCTCGAAATTGCGCTGCCGACCAAACCGCTGGATGACGTAAACGACGAAAACGGCGAAATCGCGCTGTGCACCCTGTCTGCTTTCAACCTGGGCGCCATCAAGAGCCTGGACGAGCTGGAAGAGCTGGCCACGCTTGCGGTACGTGCGCTGGACGCGCTGCTGGATTATCAGGACTACCCAATCATCGCGGCAAAACGCGGCGCAATGGGCCGTCGTACCCTGGGTATTGGCGTTATCAACTTCGCTTACTACCTGGCGAAACACGGCGTTCGTTACTCCGACGGCAGCGCGAACAACCTGACGCACAAAACCTTCGAAGCCATTCAGTACTATCTGCTGAAAGCCTCGAACGAGCTGGCGAAAGAGCAAGGCGCGTGCCCGTGGTTCAACGAAACCACCTACGCCAAAGGCATTATGCCGATCGACACCTACAAGAAAGACCTGGACGCGATCAGCAACGAGCCGCTGCACATGGACTGGAACAGCCTGCGTGAATCCATCAAAACGCACGGCCTGCGTAACTCCACGCTCTCTGCGCTGATGCCGTCTGAAACCTCTTCGCAGATTTCAAACGCGACTAACGGCATTGAGCCACCGCGCGGCCACATCAGCATCAAAGCGTCGAAAGACGGCATCCTGCGCCAGGTGGTGCCGGACTACGAAGAGCTGAAGGACCGCTACGAACTGCTGTGGGATCTGCCGAACAACGACGGCTACCTGCAGCTGGTTGGCCTGATGCAGAAGTTTATCGACCAGTCTATTTCGGCGAATACCAACTACGATCCGACCCGCTTCCCGTCTGGCAAAGTGCCGATGCAGCAGCTGCTCAAAGATCTGCTCACCGCCTATAAGTTCGGCGTGAAAACGCTGTACTATCAAAACACCCGCGACGGTGCGGAAGATGCGCAGGACGACCTGGCGCCTTCTATCCAGGACGACGGCTGCGAAAGCGGCGCATGTAAAATCTAACGCTAAATCCCCTCACCTCGCTGAGGGGATTTTCTCGATCCGGTCCTCGCCCCTCTGGGGAGAGGGTCAGGGTGAGGGGAAAATCAGCACAACAGGACTCCAATTCATGGCTTACACCACTTTTTCACAGACGAAAAACGATCAGCTCGCTGAGCCTATGTTCTTTGGCCAGCCGGTTAACGTGGCGCGCTACGATCAGCAAAAATATGACATCTTCGAAAAGCTGATTGAAAAGCAGCTTTCCTTCTTCTGGCGTCCGGAAGAGGTAGACGTTTCCCGCGACCGCATCGACTATCAGGCCCTGCCTGAGCATGAAAAGCATATCTTCATCAGCAACCTGAAGTACCAGACGCTGCTGGACTCCATTCAGGGCCGCAGCCCGAACGTGGCGCTGCTGCCGCTGATCTCGATTCCGGAGCTGGAAACCTGGGTTGAGACCTGGGCGTTTTCCGAGACTATCCACTCACGTTCGTACACCCATATCATTCGTAACATCGTTAACGATCCGGCGATTGTGTTTGACGATATCGTCACCAACGAAGAGATCCTCAAGCGCGCGAAAGATATCTCCGGCTACTATGACGATCTGATTGAGATGACCAGCTACTGGCATCTGCTGGGTGAAGGCACGCACAACGTGAACGGCAAAACCGTCACCGTTAACCTGCGCGCGCTGAAGAAGCAGCTGTATCTGTGCCTGATGAGCGTCAACGCGCTGGAGGCTATTCGCTTCTACGTCAGCTTCGCCTGCTCCTTCGCCTTCGCCGAACGCGAACTGATGGAAGGCAACGCGAAAATCATCAAGCTGATTGCCCGCGACGAGGCCCTGCACCTGACCGGTACCCAGCACATGCTGAACCTGATGCGCTCCGGTGAAGACGATCCGGAAATGGCAGAGATTGCTATTGAGTGCCGTCAGCAGTGCTACGACCTGTTTGTGCTGGCCGCCGAGCAGGAGAAAGAGTGGGCAAGCTACCTGTTCCGCGACGGCTCGATGATTGGCCTGAACAAAGACATTCTGTGCCAGTACGTGGATTACATCACCAATATCCGCATGCAGGCCGTTGGTCTGGATCTGCCGTTTAAAACTCGTTCTAACCCCATCCCGTGGATCAACGCGTGGCTGGTGTCGGACAACGTGCAGGTTGCGCCGCAGGAAGTGGAAGTCAGCTCCTATCTGGTTGGGCAGATCGATTCTAATATCGACGCTGACGACCTGAGCAACTTCCAGCTTTAAGCGATGGGTCAGATTACGCTTCGCCTCACCGGCGCACGCCTGATGTGTGAGGATGAGCACCCTTCCCTGCTGGCGGCGCTGGAACATCACCAGGTCGCCGTGGAATACCAGTGCCGCGGAGGCTACTGCGGCTCCTGCCGCACGCGGCTGGTATCAGGGGAGGTGAAATGGCTTACCGAACCGCTGGCGTTCATCCAGCCCGGTGAAATATTGCCCTGCTGCTGTCAGGCGCAGGGCGATATCGAAATCGAAATGTAAGGGCTTCTTAAAGAAGCCCTTTTTTTGTGGTTGTGTCGAATGGCGCTAACGCTTATCCGACCTACGAAACGGATGTTGTAGGGTGGATAAGCGTTAGCGCCATCCACCATTCAGGGCTGTTATGCCGGATGACGCTGCGCTTATCCGGCCTACGACTGCAACTTAGTTGTTTGTCGGTTGCTGATGCAGAAACTGAACGCCCTTATCCGGGAAATCTGTAAATACCCCGTCCACGCCCGCCTTGTTATACAGCACGTCGTACAGCTCATTGACGTCAGAGACGTACTCCGGCAAAGCATCGGCCCTGACGGTGTAAGGATGTACGGTCAGTTTGCTGGCATGCGCTTCTGTCACCATATCCGTCAGCCTGACGTTCCCTTTCGTGGAGCCTGCCGCCACTAACATATGGTAGTCCGGCCCAATGCCGTCTGCATAACGGGCAATCTCTTTCATCGCGCCGGGTTTGAACATCCAGTCGTAGCTGTAGTTCACCCATTTGCCGTCAGCCTGCTTCTCCTGGGTTTCATTCCAGTCGGTAAAGGCAATCAGCTGCACCAGCTTCAGATCCATCCCCAGCTTCGGCTCAAGCGTCGTCTTAATTCGCTTAAGCTCTGCGGCGTCAAAACATTGCAGATAGACTTTGTCCTGCTTGCCGGTATAGCCGTAGCGCTTCAGCACCTCGAGCGTTTTAGCCGCGATATCCTTGCCTTCCTGATGGTGGAACCACGGCGCCTTTATCTCCGGGTAAATACCAATATTCTTCCCGGTTGAGTGATTAAGCCCCTGAACGAACTCAATCTCCTCTTCGAAGGTATGCACGCGGAAATCAGACTTGCCCATCGGGAAACGCCCGGGGAAGGTCTGCACCTGCTTCCCGTCGACGATATCGAAGCCTTCGGTAAACTTCAGCGACTTGATTTCGGCGAGGGTAAAGTCGATGGCGTAGTAGCGTCCGTCTTTGCGCGCCCGCTCGGGGAAGCGTTTCGCAACGTCCGTGACCCGGTCCAGGTAGTGGTCATGCAGCACCACCAGCCTGTCATCTTTGGTCATCACCAGATCCTGCTCAAGGTAATCCGCCCCCTGAGCATAAGCCATCGCTTTAGCAGGCAGGGTATGCTCCGGCAGGTAGCCACTTGCGCCACGGTGAGCGATGACTATTTTATCTGCCGCCAGGGCCTGCGTGCTGACGGCTGCCGCCAGCACGGCGCCCGCCAGGATATATTTTGCAACCAGCTTCATTCTGCTCTCCTTAGCTATTTTTCATCAGATTCTGATGATGCTTTTTCTCGCCGATCATCACCACAATCAGCAGCAGCACGGCCAGAATGCTGCCGCCAATCATCACCATAAAGCCGCCGTCCCAGCCGAAGAAGTCGACGGTGTAACCCACTATCGCACTGGCGGCAACTGAGCCGCCCAGGTAGCCAAACAGGCCGGTGAAGCCCGCTGCCGTCCCCGCTGCTTTTTTAGGGGCCAGCTCCAGCGCGTGCAGGCCAATCAGCATGACCGGGCCGTAAATCAGGAAGCCGATGACGATCATGCAGGCCATATCCACGCCAGGGTTGCCCGGTGGGTTGAGCCAGTAAACAACGGTGGCAATGGTCACCAGCACCATAAAGAACACGCCGGTCGCGCCGCGGTTGCCTTTGAACACTTTGTCCGACATCCAGCCGCAGAGCAGCGTGCCGGGGATCCCCGCATACTCATACAGGAAGTAGGCCCAGGAGGATTTATCCAGCGTGAAGTGCTTCACCTCTTTGAGGTAGGTTGGCGACCAGTCCAGAATGCCGTAGCGCAGCAGGTAAACAAACACGTTGGCGATGGCGATGTACCACAGCAGGCGGTTCGGGAACACGTACTGCATGAAGATTTGCTTAGCCGTCAGCTCTTCTTCTGCTTTCTCGTCATAGTCGTCAGGATAGTCGTTTTTATACTCTTCAATTGGCGGCAGCCCGCAGGACTGTGGCGTATCGCGCATCAGACCAAAGGCTATCAGCGCCACCAGAATCGCCGCAAAGGCAGGCATGTACAGCGCGGCGTGCCAGTCGTTAAACCAGGCCATCCCCAGCAGGAACAGCAGCGGAGGCAGCCCGCCGCCCACGTTGTGCGCGCAGTTCCA
The DNA here is from genome assembly GCF_038405435.1 of Dryocola clanedunensis. Lineage (GTDB taxonomy): Bacteria > Pseudomonadota > Gammaproteobacteria > Enterobacterales > Enterobacteriaceae > Dryocola > Dryocola clanedunensis_A. Next base: position 473,003 of record NZ_JBBYHZ010000004.1, read on the forward strand.
TACCGAAACGATGCCCCCGCGCTCCTTCTGCGACCACCAGTGCACCATGGTACGGCCGCACGGCGGCCAGCCCATCCCCTGGAACCAGCCGCAGACGAACAGCAGCACAAACATCACCGCAATGCTCGACGTCGCCCACGGCACAAAGCCCATGAACAGCATGACGGCGGCGGCGAGAATCAGCCCGGCAGGCAGGAAGACTCGCGGATTCGAGCGGTCGGACACCGACCCCATAATAAACTTTGAAAAGCCGTAGGCGATGGATATCCCGGACAGCGCGAAGCCCAGGTCCCCGCGTGAAAAGCCCTGCTCCACCAGATAGGGCATCGCCAGGGTGAAGTTTTTACGGACCAGGTAGTAAGCGGCGTAGCCGAAGAAGATCCCCATAAAGATCTGCCAGCGCAAACGCCGGTAGGTCGGATCAATATGCTCCGTCTTCAGCCGTGGCTGGTGCGGGGCAGGTTTGAATATACTCAGCATAAAATGCCTCCGTAGCAGTTTTTAGTCAGGCAATGTTCTTTTGCGAGCGCATGTTAAGGAATATCGCGTCTGGTTAGTGTGAAACACCGCACACCACGTTACATTTTTATTACAAAGTATCGAAAAAGTGCATCCGCTCACACTTTACTTTCGATTTATGCTCGATTTTGCTCGATATCAAACATTCACACGCTATTCTGTGGCTGAATGAGGTTCAGGACGAACGTCAGGAGGCGAGCATGTCACGACAGCAGCAGCAGGCAGAGGTCATTATCATTGGCGGAGGGGCCACCGGGGCGGGGATTGCCAGAGACTGCGCACGGCGGGGGCTGCGCACCGTGCTGCTGGAAAGGCATGACATCGCAACCGGGGCGACAGGCCGCAATCATGGTCTGCTGCACAGCGGCGCGCGCTACGCCATGACCGACGGCGAATCGGCAAAGGAGTGCATCGAAGAAAACCGCATTCTGAAACGTATTGCCCATCACTGCATTGAGCGCACCGACGGGCTGTTTATCACCCTGCCGGAGGATGATCTCGCCGTTCAAAGCGAGTTTATTACAGCATGCGAAAAGGCGGGCATCCGCACCGAACGGCTCGATCCTAAAGAAGCCCTGCGCCTTGAGCCTGCCGCCAATCCCGATATTATCGGCGCGGTACGCGTTCCGGACGGAACCGTGGATCCGTTTCGCCTGACCGCCGCGAATATGCTCGACGCGCGCGAACACGGCGCCGAAATTCTTACCGGCCAGGAGGTGACCGGCCTGATCCGCAGCGGCGACCGGGTTCGCGGCGTACATGTGTACGACCATACTACCCGCCAGCAACGGGAACTGTACGCCAGCGTGGTCGTCAACGCTGCGGGGATCTGGGGCCAGCACATCGCCGAATACGCCGACCTTAGCGTGCGCATGCTCCCCGCCAAAGGCTCGCTGCTGATCCTCGGACATCGCATTAACAATATGGTAATAAACCGCTGCCGCAGGCCCGCGGACGCCGACATTCTGGTGCCCGGTGACACCATCTCCCTGATTGGCACCACTTCCACCCATATCGATTACGACCAGATAGACAATATGCGCGTCACCCCGCAGGAAGTGGACATTCTGATCCGCGAAGGGGCGAAGCTCGCGCCAAAACTGGCGATGACCCGTATTCTGCGCGCCTACGCTGGCGTACGTCCTTTGGTCGCAAGCGAAGACGACCCAACCGGGCGCAGCGTCAGCCGTGGCATTGTGCTGCTCGACCATGCGAAACGTGACGGCATGGAAGGCTTTATTACCATCACCGGCGGCAAGCTGATGACCTATCGCCTGATGGCCGAATGGGCCACCAACGCCGTCTGTGAAAAGCTGGGCAATACGCAGCCCTGCACCACCGCCACCGCCCCGCTCCCCGGCTCCGAAAGCAGCCAGCAGGAAACGCTCAGCAGGGTGATTGCTTTGCCGCCGACTATCCGCCGCTCTGCGGTCTGGCGACACGGCGACCGGGCGGGCGACTGGCTTGCGGCCGACAGGCTCAGCAACAGCCTCGTCTGCGAGTGCGAGGCGGTAACGGCGGGGGAAGTTCGCTATGCCGTCGACAGGCTGGCGGTAAACAATCTCGGCGACCTGCGCCGCCGGACCCGCGTCGGCATGGGCACCTGCCAGGGGGAACTTTGCGCCTGCCGGGCCGCAGGGTTACTGCAACGTTTTGGTACTGCTACCCCCGCCCAGTCTCTCGACCAGCTCTCGCATTTTTTGAACGAGCGCTGGAAAGGTATTCGCCCGATAGCCTGGGACGACGCGCTGCGGGAAAGTGAATTTACCACCTGGGTTTATCAGGGACTGTGCGGGTTGGAAAAAGGAGCAAAGCCATGAAATTCGACGGCCTGATTATCGGCGGCGGGCTGGCAGGCCTGGTCTGCGCCATACGGCTGGCAGAGGCGGGCCAGCGCTGCGCCATCGTCAGCCGGGGGCAAAGCGCCCTGCATTTCTCGTCAGGATCGCTGGATTTGCTGAGCGAACTGCCGGACGGTAGCCCGGTTGAATCACCTTTGCTGGCGCTTGAGGCGCTTAAACAGCAGGCCCCGGAACACCCCTATAGCCTGATGGGCGCAGAAAGTGTGCGCCATCTGGCCTGCGAAGCCGAAGCACTCCTCGCCCGCAGTCATGTTCAGCTTCACGGCAGCCACCGGAGCAACCATCTGCGTATCACCCCGCTGGGCACGCAGCGGGCCACCTGGCTAAGCCCTTCCGAGGTGCCGGTCGCTCCTTTGCCGTGGAAGCGCGTAACGGTTGTTGGCATCGCAGGCTTTCTGGATTTCCAGCCCGAGCTGGTCGCCGGTTCGCTGCGTGAGGCGGATATTGACGCGCAAACGGCGGAGCTGACGCTGCCTTCGCTGGATAAGCTTCGCAATAACCCGAGCGAGTTCCGCGCCACCAACATCGCACGCGTGCTGGACAATCCCGAGCAGCTGTTGCTGCTTATCGGAGAGCTTCAGACGCTGGCACAAAATACGGATGCGCTTTTCCTCCCGGCCTGCCTGGGAATCGAAAATAACCGCTCATGGCAGGCCATCAGCAGCGCGCTGCCCTGCCCGCTTTGCCTGCTGCCTACGCTGCCGCCTTCGGTTCTCGGTATGCGGATGTACAACCAGCTACGCCAGCGCTTTCAGCAGCTCAACGGCATTCTTTTACCGGGCGATGCGGTGCTCGGCGCTGAGGTTAGCGGCCAGCGGGTAACGGCCCTTTTCACACGTAACCACGGCGATGTTCCTCTGCGGGCGAACAATATCATCCTTGCCAGCGGCAGCTTTTTCAGCAGCGGGCTGGAGGCAAAATTTGACGGTATCCGCGAGCCGATATTCGGGCTGGACATTGCTGCTCCGCCCGCGCGGGAGCACTGGTGCGCAGAAGACTTCTTCAGCCCGCAGCCATATCTGCAGGCCGGGGTCAGGGTCGATGCAAGCCTGCGCCCCTCCCGCCACGGCCAGCGCTTTGAAAATTTGTACGCTATTGGTTCGGTGCTGGCGGGTTTTGACCCCATCCGGCAGGGCTGCGGCGCAGGCGTTTGCGTCATCAGCGCGCTGCATGCCGCTCAGCAGATACTTGAAACCCAGGAGGCGGCCCAATGAGCCTGCTCGACGAAACCAGTTTTGAAAACTGTATCAAGTGTACGGTCTGCACCACGGCCTGCCCGGTAAGCCGCGTCAACCCGGACTACCCCGGCCCTAAACAGTCCGGCCCGGACGGCGAACGCCTGCGCCTGAAAGATCCGGCGCTGTATGACGACGCCCTGAAATACTGTACCAACTGTAAACGCTGCGAGGTGGCCTGCCCGTCGGACGTTAAAATCGGCGATATCATCCAGCGCGCCAAAGCCCGCTATGGCAAAAAGAAATTCAGCCTGCGGGACAGCATCCTCAGCCATACGGACCTGATGGGGACGCTCTCAACGCCCCTGGCACCGTTGGTCAATACGGCGACATCCCTGACTCCGGTGCGCAAATTGCTGGATAAAACGCTGCGTATCGACAGCCACCGCGCGCTGCCAAAATACTCGACGGGCACGTTCCGCCAGTGGTATCGGAAGCAGGCAGCCGTCCAGCAAACCTTTGAAAATCAGGTCGCCTTTTTCCACGGCTGCTATGTGAATTACAACCACCCGCAGCTCGGCAAGGATCTGGTCCGCGTAATGAACGCGCTCGGTTTTGGCGTACAGCTGCTGGAAAAAGAGAAGTGCTGCGGCGTGCCGCTGATCGCCAACGGCTTTATCGATAAAGCTAAAAAGCAGGCGGCGGTCAATGCGGCGTCGCTGCGTAAAGCCGTGCTGGAAAATAACCTGCCGGTGATCGCCACGTCCTCTACCTGCACGTTCACTCTGCGGGATGAATATCCGCACGTGCTCGACGTTGACACCCGTCCGGTTCGCGATCGTATCGAACTGGCAACCCGGTTTATCTGGAAGCAGCTGGAAGCGGGCCGCGAGCTGAAACTGAAAGAACGACCGCTGCGCATCGCTTACCACACTCCCTGCCACATGGAGAAAATGGGCTGGTCGCTTTATACCCTTGAGCTGCTGCGACGCCTGCCGGGCGTAGAGCTGGTGATGCTGGAATCCGTTTGCTGCGGGATTGCGGGCACCTACGGCTTTAAAAGCGAAAACTATCAGACGTCTCAGAGCATCGGCGCGCCGCTGTTCAGGCAGATTGAAGAGAGCGGCGTAGATTTGGTGGTGACGGACTGTGAAACCTGTAAGTGGCAGATTGAGATGTCCACCAGCAAAAAGTGCGAGCACCCGATTACCTTACTGGCTCAGGCGCTCGAACAGGTTTAAAGCTCAATGGCCTCAACGACGTTGATCCAACCATGCTCGGTGGCAACGTCCCAACCGTTAAGCCAGCGGCGGAGCATGTTCAGCGCCATCATGGCGCACACTTCCTGCCGGGTGCGCAGGCCGTGGCGGTTGACGTTAAACATCACCCGTAAACCATGGGTACCCGTTGGGGTATGCAACGCAAAGTTCAGGTGGTCTTCGGTGAGGGCGCTGACGACCAAAGCGATATCACAGCCAGCCTGCGCGGCCTCTGCCTTCGCGCGCCGGGTTAACTCAGCAAGCGTTTCAGAACGTGGCGAAAGCACGCTGCTGTTGCCCAGCGGCGCTTCGGCACCGGCAAGCTGCAGGCACAGTAACCCTGCCGTGAACTGTTCGCTAACCGCAATGCTCAGCCCTTTTTCTTTCAGGCGGCTGGCCAGCTGCGCTGGCAGCCCTTCGGTGCCTTCAAAAATGGTGCTTTCACCCGCCACGCGGCGGACTTCCGGCCAGACGGCTTCCATCTCTTCGCGCAGGCTTGCCGGCCCGGTGAGCTTCAGCTCGATAATCGGCATGGACGAGCGGTAGCCCATCACGGCGCCTGCGGGCAGCGCCAGCGGGTCCAGACTTTGTGCCAGCTCGCTTTCAGAGCGGCCAAAGGTGGTCAGACGCAGGCAAACCGGCGGCTCCGGCAGCGTGAAGCGCTCGCGCAGGCGCGGCATGATTTGCCCGTCGACCATCGCTTTAAATTCAGAAGGAACGCCCGGCGTGAAGAACATCAGGCAGCGGTTAAGCTGCATGGCGAAGCCGCAGGCGGTACCGACCGGGTTATCGATCATTTCGCTGTTTGCGGGGATCTGGGCCTGTTTACGGTTGCTAGGCGCCATGACCCGCCCCCGTTCGGAGAAGAATTTCTCCATGTGCAGCAGCCACTCTTGATGCTCGACCAGCTCAACGCCAGCCGCCTTTGCCGCCGCCAGCGCGCTTAAATCATCGCTGGTTGGCCCGAGGCCGCCGTTCACAATAAGGATATCGGCATGTTCACTGCGCTCTTTGAGCACGGCTATCAAATCTTCAAGGCTGTCGCCCACCGTGTTGCGGCGCGACATGGGTAAACCCTGCTCAAAAAAGTAGTCGGCAAGCCAGGCTGCATTGGTATCAATGATTTGCCCGTACAGCACTTCATCGCCGGTAGAGAGCATTTCCACTTTTATCATCGTTTTACTCCGCGGGAAGATAACGATTCACTATAACTCAAGCAAAGTGGAAGGATCGCAGAAATGCGTTGCCGCGGCAGGACGCCGCGGCAAAGAAGAGATTAGAAGCCTGCGCTTACGCCAACATAAGGGCCGTCAGCAATGGCGTTGTCACGATTGCCATCTTTGCCTTCCAGACCAATGTAACGGTAGCCCGCTTCGATGGTGACCGGACGCAGGATAGTCCAGCGCGCACCGGCGCTTGCTTCCTGGTAGTCTTTCACGCCGCTGGACAGGGAGTCCGGGGAGTAATAGTAGTCGCCAAATACGGTGAAGCTGTCGGCCAGCTTCCAGCTTAAACCGCCGCCCACGGCAACGGCATAACCTTCATCGCCATCTTTCGGGTTCAGGTACAGCGCCTTGCCGCCCACGGTGCCCATCAACGGACCCAGCGGTACGTTCAGACCCAGACCCAGACCGGCAACGTCACCGTCGTCATCGCTGTGCGCCCAGTTGCCGCTGAAGGCAAGGCCCGTGGTGTCCTGACCAAAACCAACGGCGACGTTGGTGTATTTTTCGCCCGCTTCGCCGCTGATGCTGATGGCATTGGCAGCAGCAGAAACCAGCGCAAGGCTGGCAACGCCTGCAAGAAGAAGTTTGTTCATTCCATGGATCCTAAAATAAATAAAAGGGATAAGCCCGAAAAAACGCTGATTGTACAGCCAGCCATCTTGTAATCAACGTGTTAGAAAATGCTTTACACACTTCGATTGTAAGAAAATGAAAATGATCTCTATTCCGGTGACAGGATCAAGGAATGGCAGCGATAGAAAGTGCCACATTGTCATAAGGGCATAACTTGCTGAACAATAACCCGTCCCACACACAACCATTCAGGATTCTCATTTTACATTTTTCATGGAGACTACAATGAGCAAGAAAGGATTAACTACCGCCGCCGGCTGCCCGGTCGCCCATAATAATAACGTGGCCACCGCAGGCCCACGCGGCCCGATGCTGTTACAGGACGTCTGGTTCCTCGAGAAACTGGCCCACTTTGACCGTGAGGTGATCCCGGAGCGTCGTATGCATGCCAAAGGCTCCGGCGCTTACGGCACTTTCACCGTCACCCACGACATCTCTAAATACACGCGCGCAAAGCTCTTCTCTGAAATTGGTAAACAAACCGACCTCTTTATTCGCTTCTCAACGGTTGCGGGCGAACGCGGCGCAGCCGACGCTGAACGAGATATTCGCGGTTTCTCAATGAAGTTCTATACCGAAGAAGGTAACTGGGACTTAGTGGGTAACAACACGCCGGTGTTCTATCTGCGCGATCCGCTGAAATTTCCGGATTTAAACCACGTCGTTAAGCGTGACCCGCGCACTAACCTGCGCAACGCCACCTACAAGTGGGACTTTTTCTCCCACCAGCCGGAAACGCTGCACCAGTTAACCATCGACTTCAGCGACCGCGGCCTGCCGCGCTCTTACCGCCATATCCACGGCTTCGGCAGCCATACCTTCAGCTTTATCAACGCCGACAACGAGCGTTTCTGGGTGAAGTTCCACCTGAAAACCCAGCAGGAGATCGCCAACCTGATGGACGACGAAGCGGCCGCGATTATTGCTGATGACCGTGAAAGCTCCCAGCGCGATCTGTTTGAGTCGATTGAGAAAGGCGACTTCCCGCGCTGGAAATTCTACGTGCAGGTGATGCCGGAAGCAGACGCGTCTAAAACGCCGTACAACCCGTTCGACCTGACCAAGATCTGGCCGCACGGCGACTATCCGCTGATTGAAGTGGGCGAGCTGGAGCTGAACCGCAACCCGGACAACTACTTTGCTGAGGTTGAGCAGGTTGCCATGTCACCGGCGAACGTCGTGCCCGGCATCGGTTTCTCCCCGGACCGCATGCTGCAGGGCCGCCTGTTCTCCTACGGCGATGCGCACCGCTACCGTTTAGGCGTTAACCACCACCAGATCCCGGTAAACGCGCCAAAATGTCCGTTCCACAACTACCACCGCGACGGCGCGATGCGTATCGACGGCAACAGCGGCAACGGCCCGACCTATGAGCCAAACAGCTTTGGGGCGTTCCAGGAGCAGCCAGATTTCAGCGAACCGGCGCTGAGCCTTGAGGGCGCAGCGGATCACTGGAACCACCGCGAAGACACCGACTATTTCAGCCAGCCGCGCGCGCTGTACAACCTGCTGAGCGACGAAGAGCATCAGCGCATGTTCAACCGTATCGCCGGGGACATGAAGGACGTACCTGAATTTATTCAGGAGCGCCAGATTGGCCTGTTCAGCGAAGTTCACCCGGAATACGGCGCGGGTATTGCCAACGCGCTGAAGGCGTTGAAAGAAGCGAAGTAATAAGTAAGCCATTCTAAAACGGCCATTACGGCCGTTTTTTTATGCTCCGAACAGTATGTAGGGTGGATAAGCGCCAGCGCCATCCACCATATTCCAGAACGGCCTTTTTTATGCGGCCGTTAGCCGCACCCGAACCAGCAGCCCGCCCAGCGTCTCGCCGACCAGCAGCTCCGGACGAGTCTGATGCCAGCGGGCGATGTCGTTAACCAGCGCCAGCCCCAGCCCGGCACCCACCCGGCCCGCCGCGTTGTCCAGCCGATGAAACGGCTGTAAAGCCTGCAGCCGCCGCTCGGCGTCGATGCCCGGCCCGCTGTCCTCAACCTCCAGCAGCACCGCCTCTCCCTCGCTCCGGATGCGTATCGTCACCGTGCCGTTATCAGGGGTATATTTCAGCGCGTTATCCAGCAGGTTGGCGCACATTTCCGCCAGCAGGATGCTGTCGCCCTGAATCCAGGCCTGCGGCTCCCCTTCGTAGCCCAAATCCACCTGCTTACTGCGCGCCTGGGCCAGCCGCGAGAAGCAGCACTCCTGGGCGATGGCCACCAGGTCCACCCTCTCCAGGGTGCGTTGCCGCGACAGGTCTTTATCCTTAATTTTTGCGAGCTGCAGCAGCCGCTCGGTAAGCAAAATGGTGCTGTCGAGCGTGCCGCTCATCCCCTCAAGGCTTTCCCGCCAGTGTTCAGGGTTCGGGCTTGCCAGCGCAAAAGAAAGCTGGGTTTTCAGCACGGTGAGCGGAGTTTTTAACTGATGGGAGGCGTCAGCGCTGAACCTTTCCTGGCGGGAAATCAGCGAACGCAGCCGTTCTATGTAGCGGTTAAACGCCACTATCAGCAGGCGCGTTTCTGACCAGGGCAGCAGGTCGGGCAGCGGAGTGAGCACGGCAGGATCGCGCCGCACCATGATCGTCGAAAGCTGGCGCATCGGCCTTAGCACTTTGCGCAGCAGCCACCATGCCAGCAGCAGCGTCAGCAGTACCAGAATCCCCTGCATCAGCAGCGACGAGACTAGCAGGCTGGAGGCCAGGTGCCGCCGGGAGGCCAGGGTTTCGGCCACGTAGATTTTCGCCATGCCGTTCACGCCCCCTTCGTTGACCGGCTGCAAAAGGCTGGCAACGCGGATAGGCTGGTTTTGATAGCTGGTGTGATAAAACCAGGCCAGCGCGGGATAGAGATCGGTTCGCCGCGTGTGGGCCGGAATATGCGGCAGGTCGTCATAGCCGGATATCACTTTGCCGTGCGTATCAACCACCTTGTAAAACAGGCGGTCGTTCATGTTCAGCTCGAAGCTGTCGAGCACCACCCAGGGGACGTCAACCTGCAGCTTTCCGTCTTTCACCACCAGCCGCTCCGCGATGGTTCGGGTCGAGGCCAGCAGCGTCCGGTCGTAGGCCTGAGTCGCCGCCGTCAGCGCGCTGGAATAGCTGGAAAGCGCCGAAACGCCCCACAGGCCAAAAAGGGGGAGTCCCAGAAACAGCAGCAGCTGCCAGAGCAGAGAGTCCGGACGCTTAAGACGCCTCATCGCTGCGCTCCAGCAGGTAGCCCAGGCCGCGCAGCGTGGTGATTTGCAGATTGCTGCCGTGCAGCTTCTTGCGCAGCCGATGCACGTACAGCTCAATGCTTTCGAGGCTTGCCTCGTCGTTCAGGCCAAACATTTGTTCGAACAGCTGGTTCTTCGCCACCGGACGACGACGGCGGTACAGCAGAATCGTCAGCAGCGCGTGTTCGCGGGGCGTCAGCGCCAGCGCTTTGTCGTGAAGCATAAAAATATTGCCGTCATGCAGGCTGAGATCGCCAAACTGCTGCGCCTCGGAGACCTGCCCTTCGCTGCGTCGCACCAGCGCCCGCAGGCGGGCATCAAGCTCCTCTACCTCAAAAGGTTTGGCAAGGTAATCGTCCGCGCCTGCATTCAACCCCTTCACCCGATCCGCCACCGCATGACGCGCGGTAAGAAACAGGACCGGCGTGCTCTGACCGCGGTGCCGCAGGCGCTGCACAACCTCAAGTCCGTCCAGCCGTGGCATCTCAATATCCAGCACCGCTACGGCGTAGCCTTCGTTCTGTAGCAGGTGGTCCGCCGCCTGGCCGTCATAGACGCAATCCACGGCAAAGCCGTTCTGCACCAGCGCCTTCTCCAGCCAGTGAGCCAGCTCACGGTTATCTTCCGCCAATAAGAGACGCATTTTGAATCTATCTCCATGATTTTAAATGAGCTACTCAGCAATCCTACCGATTATTGTCCGGTAGCTTATCCGGTTTCGTAAATCCATACCGGTTTGAGTAGCTCCTCTTCACTGGAGATGATGGAGGACTGTTACATGTTTGCAACATAGTGATTTGAGAACTGCTGGCAGCTTAACATAAACTCACATCACCGGCACATCGTCGAACTCACCGCTGCGGGCATCGTTCATACCGGTGAGCTGTTGTCATGCATACGCTCAATTAAGAATACGACGCGGCCCATTACAGTCACATCATCCAGAGCCTCTCCCTCTATCGCTTCGCCATCTTCAGTAATCAGCGCACCACCCATCACCTTCGCGAATTCGTTGCGGCCTTCTGTAGCGATTAGCACTACGCACCCAGGCTCACAACGCATTGAAGTATCTATGATGGCGTAGCCTGACGAAGTTTCGATTGCATGCCTGTTGCCGCCAAGGCCTAGCAAATTGTTTAGAGTGAGCGTGGTCTCTGTGTAATCTTTTGCTGGAGATGGAAAGCTCATTATCGCACGCCGCCCATGTTCATCATGAAGTAAACTTTGTTCTCACCTTCGTGGTCGGTGTAATCGCGGAACGAGCCCTGATAGAACCTTATCCATTCGTTAGCCTGGCGAAGCGACCAGTAATGATTGACCTTTTCAAGCTCGCGCACAAAGTCAGCAGCTGATACTACCTGACCGCGCACCGGGTCTTGCTTGATTGCGCTTACGAACGCACCTCTGATGTCATAGTCTCGCGGCATGATGAACTCTCTTATCAAAATACTGTATGCATAAACAGTATTTCAAAACTGGTAGTTGATCAAGTGCTGATCAGATTCGTCCAAGATGCTAAACTTCATGCCTTACTTAAAACTTTTCGTATAGACAAATGCTTAAGCTATTTTCTAAATACATTTCAATTGGCGTGATCAATACCGCCATCCACTGGGCAGTGTTTGGTGTTGGGGTTTACTTTTTTAGCGTAAACCAGGCGTCTGCTAACCTTATTGCTTTTCTCTTTGCAGTGAGCTTTTCTTTTTTTGCTAACGCGAAGTTCACATTTAAATCAAAGCCTAGCACCAAGGGCTACTTTTACTTCGTAGCTTTCATGGGAATCATGAGTATTGCTACGGGAAAGGTATCTGATTACTACAGAATCAACCCAATCATTACATTGATTGAATTTTCAGCTATTAGTCTTATCTGCGGATTTTTCTTCTCTAGATACGTGGTCTTCAGGGAATCGAAATGAAAATTTCTTTGGTCGTTCCTGTCTTCAATGAAGAAGACACAATACCCATCTTTTATAAAACTGTTCGCGAGTTCAGCGGCCTGAAAGAGCATGACGTTGAAATCGTGTTCATCAATGACGGTAGCAAAGACTCAACAGAAGCTATTATCAATGCCCTGGCTCTATCTGACAGCAAGGTCAAAGCATTGTCGTTTACTCGAAACTTCGGCAAGGAGCCAGCATTATTCGCTGGACTCGACAACGCAACAGGGGATGCAGTGATACCGATTGACGTTGACCTGCAAGACCCTGTTGAGGTTATCCCCCACCTCATTGAGAAGTGGAATGCAGGCGCTGATATGGTTCTTGCCAAACGCACGGATCGCTCTACTGACGGTCATCTGAAGCGTAAATCAGCTGAGATGTTCTACAAACTACACAACAAAATAAGCAATCCAAAGATTGAAGAGAATGTGGGCGATTTCAGGCTGATGTCGCGCGAAGTGGTGGAGAACATTAAGCTGCTACCTGAGCGAAACCTCTTCATGAAGGGAATATTGAGCTGGGTCGGCGGTAAGACCGATGTTGTGGAATACGCACGTGCCGAACGCGTTGCAGGCAGCACCAAATTCAACGGCTGGAAACTGTGGAACCTGGCACTCGAAGGTATCACCAGTTTTTCCACCTTCCCGCTGCGCATGTGGACGTATATCGGACTGCTAGTAGCCGGAATGTCATTCATATACGGCGCATGGATGATAGTTGGGACATTGGCCTTTGGTAATCCTGTTCGTGGATACCCATCTCTTTTAGTATCAATTCTTTTTTTGGGTGGTATCCAGTTAATAGGAATTGGTGTTCTTGGTGAATACATAGGAAGGATTTATATCGAATCTAAACAAAGACCTCGCTATGTTCTAAAGGATGGTAAGAATGCAGAACGATAATATTTATATAAAATATTTCACTGTTGCGTGCATGTTATTCTCACTACCCTTTATAATTCATGGTAATTATTACTTTGATGATGTGTACAGGAGTGTCTACGGAGACGGGTCATGGCATGAACTTGGTAGGCCACTTGCGGATGTGGTGACGTTTGGACTATCTCTTAACTCACATGTGCTGTCTGATTTCTACCCATTAGGTACCATTGTTGCTGTTATTTTCCTGGTTTACATTTTCGTACTAGTAATGAATAGTGGGTTTTCCATAAATAAACCATATGCATTATTTCCATTACCACTGCTCTTCATCTCTCCAGTTTTCATGCAGAACATGTCGTACAGGTACGACAGCACTGCAATGATAATGGCATTGGCCATAGCCATTGCGTCATTTTATTTTTCTTTTAGCAAAGGGTGGAAAACTACAGTTACTGGGATTTTAATGCTTATTGCATCCCTGTCACTGTATCAGCCTTGTGCAAATATATTTTTAGGTTTGGCAGCTACAAACCTTATAGTGAAGGTCAAGGAATCTAACAACGAAAAAATAAAGCAAATGGTTTTAGATTGCGCTGTATTTTCGATTTCTTTTATCCTTTATTTTATTTTTGTAGTTAAGTTATTTTCACTGGGGGGAAGCAGGGCCGCCTTCATAAACCCAAGCCAGATTTTTGAGTCTTTGTCTTACGTATTTCTATCAACGTACAGTATCTATGCCTTATTGCTTACAGGTTATATTAAGGTTGCGTACATCGCTCTTTCAGCTTTGGCATTGCTTTCTGGGGCACTGTATTACATTAAAGAACGACCATCTTTGCTGGCTGTTTCTTCATTCATTGTTAGGTTTATTTTATGTCTAACGTTACTATTTTTCTCCATCATAGGAACGTCATTTTTAGTGGTTGAAGGAATTACAGATATCCGGGTGATGGTTGGAATGTCTTCTGTGGTTTTCTTTTTGACAGTTTGCAGTACAAGATTTTTCCCACCCAAAATCACACTGACAACTTGTTCAATAGCATCAATGTTATTTATATCTCTCTCTTTTCAATATTCAAACGCATTAAAATCGCAAAGAAGTTTCGAGCTATCGTTGATCTCAAATGTTGCCATGGATGTTAATTATGGGAGAGATGGCACCGTTTTTATCTCAGGGACTATGCCAACCGCACCGGTTGTGAGAACTAGTATAAGAGCAATGCCATTCATTGGCAGAATTGTCCCACCATCCCCGCCATGGGTTTCCAGACGACTTGCAGTTGCAGAGGGAATTTCTACTGCGGAAAACTCTTGGAGTGGCGATAATGTCGATATTATTAGCACGATCTGCGAAGACAATCTAAGACCAGAAACGTCAAATCCACTATATGATGTTTACCACTTGAAAAGAGGGATACTCGTTTATTTTAAAGGAACGGGTAGCATTTGCTTATAAAAAGGTAATTAACCGCCATCCAGTTGGGTGGCGGGGTTATTTATAATGATTTAAATACCGCCCCTCCAGAGGTTGCTGGCGTGTCAAGCACGCTACCTATGTTGTTTAGATATGTATTTGCCCCACCTATAAAACCTACTGTCTGATTGGTTAGTGTAGCGTCTTTTTTTAGGTTGCAAGCACTGAAAACAACAGAAAGATTTTTAGTTAGGTGTTCACTTTGAATTCTATAAATTGGAGTGGAGGTCAATGGATTTCTTTGCTCTATCATCCCCTGATATGTATTAACTACAACGGTGCAATCATAATCATAATCAGATGTCATCACACAATTTAATCTTGAACCTGCCACTCCCTCGGAGCCACAGGAGTTCATGGTGATACCTGTCGGGTTTGTTAGCTGATAGGCTACAGCTTCTGTCTCACCAATATCTGTCATCGGCTCACAGTTATCACATGTGCAGCATGTTAAAGTAGTATACTGCATACCAGCCAGGAAGTGCCCAATCTGATAATTCGTTACTCCAATGCTGATGTCATTGCTTGTACCTGATGGAAGATAGCGACCATTCCTTAATTTTGCACCATAAACACCATAAAACTGTTTAACTCCAAGTCCAACTATTTGCGCATGCATCTTGTTAAACCATGCCTCCTCAAAGTATACGCCAATATATGGGCATTCAAGCCTGATATCGAAATATGAAGAAACATTTAAACGCGGATGCCACAAACCGTAATATGTGTTATTACTCCTACCCGTCAATCCTTCCCTTATAAATGTTATCCCACTCAACGTTGCATTTTCACAGTCAGCGGTATAATCATCAACATCCATATTGTCACCAAGAAAAAGAACGAATGCATCTATATCTTTATCAGTGGTTACATGATATTTGTCATTTGTCGTTCTAGCTATAGTTGTGACCCCTATCCCTCCACCTTTAAGCCCCATTCTTTTCCAGATAGGTATCCCAGTGTGTGTGAGATATTTCCCGGAGGATGCGTTCATGATACATCTTTTAACCCGAGCAAACTTCATAGCATTTAAAATCTGATCCCCAGATTCAGTTTGTCCGTCAGGTTTGGCGCCGAACATATCTAAGGAATAAAAGCCGTCGTTTATGATTCTCTTCCAAGCCAGCGGCCCAGTTGTTGGGACAATCGTCACCCCACCATCATCAACCAGCGCCCCTTTGTCTACAGCCTGAAAGTTACCTCCTCCATAGTGAATGTCTGAATAGCTGGTACTTGCAGCTGACACAACATAAACAACATCCCCGACAGCTTTCGGAGGGAATGCGCGAAGCTCTGTGAGGTTCAGGAAGCGACCTACTTTATTGAAGCCATCTTTATCTCTGCCGGTATATAAATCATCCAGTGCTGACTCGAC
>NZ_JBBYHZ010000005.1:0-142481 GCF_038405435.1 Dryocola clanedunensis
TTACCAGCGTGCTTCGTAATGCTCCGCTGGCACCGTCTGATAACCAGGGCAAGCCGCGCAAATAACCAACCACATTCAAACGACCTCGCCACGGCGGGGTTTTTTATTGCCTGGAGGAAACCATGGTAGATGTAAATTTAATGCCAATTAACGCCGTCTGCGAAGCGACAGGTTACAAGAAGCCGACCATCTATGAATGGATGCGCGACGGGAAATTCCCTCGCCCAATCAAGAATGGTCGCTCTGTTCGTTGGCCTTCCAATGAAGTTGATGCATGGATTAAAGAGCGGATCACGTCTTGTCCGCGCTCAGGCCAGCAATGAAGTCTCCCCACCAGTTCATCATCTCCCGCCTTTCCTTCATGTACTCTGCGTGGTTGTAGGCCGCCGCTACCCTGTTCTTTTGTTGGTGGGCTAGTTGCGCCTCAATCACTTCTGGCCTGAACCCTTCTTCATGCAGCGTGGTAGATGCGGTGGCGCGGAAGTCGTGACCGGTTATCTCTCCGCTGGCAAACCCCTGATACTCAATCGCACGATTAATTGTGGTTTTGGCAATGACCTGTCCAGGCTTCGACGGACTCGGGAAAAGGAATTCTTTGTCGCCTGTCTGCAGCTTGAGTTCTTCCAGTAATTCGATAACATGACTGCACAACGGAACGCGGTGTTCTCTGCGCTTCTTCATTATCTCTTTTGGGATTGTCCACTCAGCCTTTTCAAAGTTGATATCTTCCCAGCGGGCCAACCTCAGTTCCTGCTGACGAACGAATGTCATAATCAGCATCTTAATAGCGATAGCCATCACCGGGCTTCGATAGTGCCTCAGCGCTGAAAGCAACTGACGGATGTCATCTAGTTCTACAGCCCTTGCGTGAGTTACCGGCTTCTGAATCACCGCGCCTTTAAGTGCGGCCGCCGGATCAACTTCTGCGCGCAACGTGGCAACTGCATAGCAAAATACTGACGAGCATATCTGCCGAACCTTGCCAGCTGAATATGCGTTACCGGCGTTTTCCAGTGTGCGCATAAGCGCAAGGATGTGAGCGGCTTTCACGTCACGGATCGGGATTTTCCCGATAGCTGGGAGGATGTGCTTATCAAGAAATCCGCGATTTACTATCTGAGTTTTTTCGGCCCATGTAATGGTCTTGCGCTCAAACCATTCGTCAGAAACTGACTTGAATGTGTTAGCCGCGTCGCCCATCGTGGCAAGCTTTTCCGTGTCTTTTACAACCGTTGGGTTCCTTCCCTGTTTAACCTTCTCACGCGCCCACTCACGTTCTTTTCTGGCATCAGCCAATGAAATAGCCGGGTATTCGCCAATAGTGTACCGGCCATCTTTTTTCGGGGTGAGCCAGAAGCGGTATCGCCATATTTTGGCACCGGATGGACGCACGTCGAGATAGAGCCCGTTACCGTCCTGCAACTGGTACGGTTTTTCCTGCGGCTTAGCGGATCGTATTTTCGTGTCGGTGAGAGGCATGGTTACCGGACAAGCAATCAAATTTGTCCGGTAGGTTATCCGGTTTTTTGCCAGCTCTCAATATTCGTCGGCATAACTCGGCATAACTTGAGCCAGTTCACAAAGGGGATTTGCGGAGGTGCGACATACTAAAGCATAACTACACATAATCCAGTGCAGATAAGCCAATAAGAGACGCATATCACATCCTGTAAAGTTAGTAGCGCGGTGAAAGGAAAATGAAAGGTTACTGTTTTAACAATCGAGAAACAGAATCGCTACAGAGCGGTTCACATAACGCAAAACATCTCTCGATAATTTGATGTGAGGAAGACAATGAAATCATCTCTGCTCTGTACCCTTTCAGCGCTTTCCCTGCTTTGCAGCTCTTTTGCAGGCATAGCGGCGGAAGCCCCCTCCCGCACCGAATGTATTGCCCCGGCAAAACCCGGCGGCGGTTTCGATCTGACCTGCAAACTGATTCAGGTCAGCCTCCAGGAAACGGGAGCCATTACCAAACCGATGCGCGTCACCTACATGCCGGGCGGCGTGGGTGCCGTGGCTTATAACGCAATTGTGGCCCAGCGCCCTGCCGAAGCGGGCACGCTGGTCGCCTTCTCCGGCGGCTCGTTACTCAACCTTTCACAGGGGAAATTTGGCCGCTATGGCGTGGACGACGTGCGCTGGCTGGCGAGCGTGGGCACCGACTACGGCATGATTGCCGTGCGCGCCGACTCCCCGTGGAAGAGCCTGAAAGATTTAATGCAGGCAATGGAAAAAGATCCTAACAGCGTGGTGTTTGGCGCGGGCGCCTCCATCGGCAGCCAGGACTGGATGAAAACGGCGCTGCTGGCGAAACAGGCCGGTGTCGATCCCCATAAAATGCGCTACGTGGCCTTTGAAGGCGGTGGCGAGCCGGTGACCGCCCTGCTCGGCAACCATATCCAGGCCGTTTCCGGCGATCTGAGCGAAATGGTTCCCTATCTGAAAGGCAACAAGCTTCGCGTGCTTGCCGTGTTTGCTGAAGAGCGGCTGCCCGGCGATCTGGCCCAGGTTCCCACCGCTAAAGAGCAGGGTTATGACCTCGTCTGGCCGATTATTCGCGGCTTCTACGTTGGGCCAAAAGTCAGCGACGAAACCTACGCCTGGTGGGTAAAGGAGTTTGAGAAGCTGCAGCAGACCGCAGAATTCAAACAGCAGCGGGATCTGCGCGGCCTGTTTGAGTTCAACATGACGGGCGCAGCGCTGGACAGCTACGTCAAAAAACAGGTTACGGATTATCGCGAGCAGGCTAAAGCGTTTGGGCTGGCGAAATAACCGATACCGGAGGTCATGATGAGCGATCGTATTTTTGCCGGTATCTGGCTGCTGCTGTGCATCGGCGGCCTGTTCGTCGCCTGGCAAATCCAGAGCGAATACACCTATGAACCCGTAGGGCCAAGGCCGTTCCCGATGGCGATTGTCGGACTGATGGCGCTGTGCTCCCTGCTGCTTCTGCTACGCCAGCCGGACGTGGTCAGCTGGCCTCATCACAAGGTGCTTCAGCGCCTGCTGGTGATGGTTATCGGCCTGCTGCTGTACGCATGGGGTTTTGAATGGCTGGGCTTCCCGCTCGCCACCGCGCTGCTGACGGTCTGTATCGGCATGCAGTTTGGGGCAACATGGCCTGCCGCCATCGTGGCGGGGATCGTGATGGGCGGCGCGCTCTTTTTCGCCTTCGATTATCTGCTGGACGTCACCCTACCCCTCGGCGCCTGGCTGAGCTAACGGAGGATTTATGGATACCTGGCTTTATCTTTCACAGGGCTTTGCCGTTGCGCTCACCCCTGAAAACCTGATGATTGCCCTCATCGGCTGCTTTGTTGGCACCATCGTCGGGCTGCTGCCGGGCCTGGGGCCGATTAACGGCGTGGCGATACTGCTGCCGCTGGCTTTTGCGCTCAAGCTACCGCCCGAGTCGGCGCTGATTCTGCTGGCAACGGTCTATATCGGCTGCGAATACGGGGGGCGGATTTCATCCATTTTGCTGAACGTGCCGGGGGATGCCGCCGCTATCATGACCGCGCTGGACGGCTATCCGATGGCGCAGCAGGGGAAAGGCGGCGTCGCGCTTTCTATCTCTGCGGTCAGTTCGTTCGTCGGCTCAATGATTGCCATCGGCGGGATTATTCTGTTTGCTCCGGCGCTGGCGCAGTGGTCGCTGAGCTTCGGGCCCGCCGAGTACTTTGCGCTGATGGTCTTCGCCATTGCCTGTCTGGGCAGCATGATGGCGCAGAATCCGCTGAAATCGTTTCTTGCCGCCCTCATCGGCCTGGGTCTTGCCACCGTCGGAGTAGATGCCAACACCGGGGTTTATCGCTTCACGTTTGACAGCGTTCATCTCTCCGACGGCGTGCAGTTCATCGTAGTGGTGATCGGCCTGTTCTCGGTGTCCGAAATTCTGCTGATGCTGGAGTCCACCAGCAGCGGGCAGACGCTGGTGCGCAAAACCGGACGCATGATGTTCAACATGAAAGAAGCCGCGCAGTGTACCGGGGCGACTTTGCGCTCGTCGGTCATTGGCTTCTTCGTCGGCATTCTGCCAGGTGCCGGGGCCACCATCGCCAGCGCCATCACCTACATGACCGAGAAGAAAATCAGCGGTAACAGCGACACGTTCGGCAAAGGGGATATTCGCGGCGTGGCCGCACCGGAGGCCGCCAACAACGCCTCAGCCTGCGGGTCGTTTATCCCGATGCTGACGCTGGGCGTGCCGGGTTCCGGCACCACGGCGGTCATGATGGGCGCGCTGACGCTCTATAACATCACGCCTGGACCCGCGATGTTTACCGAGCAGCCGGATATCGTCTGGGGGTTAATCGCTTCGCTGCTGGTTGCCAACGTGATGCTGCTGGTGATGAACATCCCGCTGATTGGCCTGTTCACCCGCATGCTGACCATCCCACTGTGGTTCCTGGTTCCGGCGATTGCGGCTGTTTCGGCCGTCGGGGTTTATGCGGTTCACAGCACCACCTTCGATCTGGTGCTGATGGTCGGGCTTGGAATTCTGGGGTACATCCTGCGTAAGATGCACTTCCCGATGTCGCCGCTGATCCTGGGCTTCGTGCTGGGGGAAATGCTCGAGCAGAACCTGCGCCGGGCGCTGTCCATCAGCAACGGTGGGCTGTCTATACTGTGGGAAAGCGGCGTGGCGAAAAGCCTGCTGGTACTGGCGGTAGCGGTGATTGTAATTCCGCCGCTGTTACGTCTGGTTCGTCGTCAGCGTAAGGCGGCGGTGGAATTAGGGTGATGTTTAGTGGATGGCGCTAATGCTTATCAACCCTACTTTTCTCATTAACCCATGCAATTAACCGGGCGCGGGATATTTTTATCCCGCCCTGTTTTACCGAGTCGGGCAGAGGCAGCCAGCGCACGGGCTGCTGGAAACGCGCTAGCCTTCCCTGCACCCACTCCGCCAGAAGCGACAGATCAAATTCAGCATCCGCTTCGACCACCGCAACCGGCCGCTGGCCAAACTCGGCATCGTCAACGGGTACGATAAATACCTGCTTCACCGCCGGGTGCGCAGCGATAACCCGCTCCACCTCTTCCGGCTGAATGCCCTCCCCGCCGCTGAAAAAGAGATTATCCAGACGCCCGACAATCGTGAGCCTGCCGCCGCTTAGCACGCCCCGATCGCGGGTGCTGAACCAGCCTTCGTCATTGACAATCGGCACCAGCCTGCCGTTACGCCAGTAGCCGCTGGCCAGGCTGTTGGCGCGGATCCAGACCTCGTTTTCAACGATCTTCACTTCGCGACCGGGTAGCGCCTCGCCGACGTCAGGCAGCCCGTCCGCCCGTTTGGCACACACCGTTGAAGCAAGCTCCGTCAGGCCATAGCCACACCAGCAGTCCACGCCGCGCGCCTGGGCTGCTTCGGTTAATTCGACGGGGATTGCCGCGCCGCCCAGCAGAACTTCGCGTAATGCCAGAGGTTTAGATTGTTCGAGCAGGCGCCAGAGCTGCGTTGGCACAAGCGAGGCGTGCGTGCAGCCCTGCAACGCATCCGCGAGAGGGTGAAGCGACCTCACAACCATGCAGCCACCGGCAAGCAGCCAGCGCCAAAGGATGCCCTGCCCGGAAACGTGAAACAGCGGCAGCGAGAGCAGCCAGCTGTCGTCCTTGCCATAATTCATCACCGACAGCACGCCCTGCGCGCTGGCAAGATGCGCGGCAAAAGTATGAACCGCGGCCTTTGGCAAACCGCTGGAGCCGGAAGTCAGCGTCATAGAAGCCAGCCGCTGCGGCTGCCAGTCAGTCTGCCAGGGTTTATCCGCTATAGCCTTAAGCGTGGTGAATCCCGGGACGGGCTGCGCGTCATCCAGCACCAGCGCGTGGCTGATGGTCAGGCCGGGAAGCAGCTGGCTGAGCAAAGCGTCCGGGAGCTGGGGATTGAGCGGCAAAACCCGCACACCGCATTGCAGCAGCGCCAGCCAGCAGAGTACAGCTTCCGCACTGTTTTTTGCCCGCAGCGCAACGCCGTCGCCTTCGCGAACGCCCTGCTGGCAGAACCCACCGGCCAGCGCATCGACTCGCTGACAGAGCGTCTGCCAGCCCAGCGTTTCATCCGCCAGCCGCAGCGCCGCAGCTTCACCACTAAGCGTTGCCCAGTGCTGCCAGGGCCAGGTAACAAAATTCATAGTACGCGCTCAAGCTTGTCCAGCTGCCAGCACGGCAGCGGACTGCCCGGCCATTCGCGCACCAGCTGCGCCTGCATCAGCGACAGCGTATCAAGCCCGGGCACGGTCTGCGGCGTAAGCCAGGCGGCAATGCGCGCAAGCTGCGTCAGGCCAAGACTGGACTCAATGGATGAGCTGATCACAGCCGTTAAACCCAGAGCGTGCGCCGCTTCCACCTGCGCCCGTACTTTTGCCAGGCTGCCGGTAAGCGTGGGTTTAATAATTACGGCTTTCAGGCCAGGCTCGGCGGCAAATTCAAAATCCGCCTCGCGCAGGCTTTCGTCCCAGGCAATCGCAATGCCCGTTTCGCGCGCAAATTCGCGTGACTGCTCGCGGGTTTTACACGGTTCTTCAATAAAGGCGATGCGCGGACGCAAATCAGGATTGACGTATTTTGCAAACTGCTGCGCCTTAAGCGGCGTCCAGCCACGGTTGGCGTCCAGACGCAGCCTTAAATCAGGCACCGCTTCAAGCAGCAAGTTGACAACCATGCCGTCGCGCACGGCTTCGTACAGGCCGACTTTCACCTTCGCCACTTTCTCGCCGGGCAAAGCTTCCAGCATCGCAAAAAGCTCATCCGGGTCGCCGGTGCAAAGCGGCGCGGCGCGATAGTCTGCCCCCGCTGGCAGCTCACTGTTTAGCTCCGCCAGCGCGCAGCTCAGGCCAAACGCCACGGAAGGCAGCTCGGGCAGCTCACTGCCCCAGCCGGATTGCCAGGCGCTGAGCCATTCCAGCGTTACACGCTGCGCGTCATCTACGGTTTCTAAGCTAAAGCCCGGCAGCGGGGAGATTTCCCCCCAGCCTTCTTTGTCACCCTCGGAAAGACGCACCAGCAGGCCGTCGCGGGTTTTCAGGCGCTGATTGCGCAGCACCACGCCTGCATCCATTGGCACCTGAAAGCGCCACAGCCCAACGCTTCGCATTACGGATTCCGTTTAAATTTGCTGAAGTCCGGCTGGCGCTTCTGGTTGAACGCGTTGCGCCCTTCCTGGCCCTCTTCGGTCATATAGAACAGCATGGTGGCGTTACCCGCCAGCTCCTGCAGGCCGGCCTGGCCGTCGCAGTCCGCGTTCAGAGCGGCTTTCAGGCAGCGCAGCGCCATCGGACTGTTTTCCAGCATTTCACGGCACCAGCGCACGGTCTCTTTTTCCAGATCGGCATTCGGCACCACAGTGTTAACCAGGCCCATATCCAGCGCTTCTTTCGCATCGTACTGACGGCACAGGAACCAGATTTCGCGTGCTTTTTTCTGACCGACGATGCGGGCCATATAAGAGGCGCCCCAGCCGCCGTCGAAGGAGCCGACTTTCGGGCCGGTCTGGCCGAAGATGGCGTTTTCAGCCGCGATTGTCAGATCACACATCATGTGCAGTACGTGACCGCCGCCGATGGAGTAACCGGCTACCATCGCCACAACTGGTTTTGGGCAGGTGCGGATCTGGCGCTGGAAGTCCAGCACGTTCAGGTGATGGGTGCCGCTGGCGTCCTGGTAGCCGCCGTAGTCGCCGCGTACTTTCTGATCGCCGCCCGCGCAGAAGGCTTTTTCGCCTTCGCCAGTCAGGATAATGACGCCGATGTTGTCGTCGTAGCGGGCATCCGCCAGCGCGTTGATCATCTCTTTGACGGTCAGCGGGCGGAACGCATTGCGCACTTCCGGACGGTTAATGGTGATTTTTGCGATGCCGTCCGCAGATTTGTGATAGCGGATGTCGGTATAGCCTTCGGAGCAGTCCTGCCATTCAACCGGGGCGTAAAGTACTTTTTCATCAGGATAAATCATGGTGAGACCTCAATATGTTGACGCAATAAAGTGAGCAGGCAGGCGCGAAACGCAGCAGGATTTTCCCTGTGCGCGTTGTGCCCGGCCGCGGGAATAAGATGCGGTGACAGGCCCAGACCTGCGGCAGCGGCGCGGAATTTTTCATCCCGCTCACCACAAATATAGTGAAACGGTACGTGCAGCTTATGGAGAGGCGTGTGTAGATCGGGCTGCACGCCCAGAGAAGTGGATTCAAGCATATCTGCAAGCGTGGCGGGATTGTTATGGCTGCGCAGCTCAACCAGCGCCGCCCGCTGCACATCCGTCAGCGAGCGGAACACCGGTTGTAGATACCAGGCTTCAAGCACCTCAGCAACAGGCCGATCACGGAATCGCTGCGCCCAGAGCTGGTCAGACGCCAGCCTCGCGTTACGAGCCTCAGGATCCGCAAGCCCAGGATTTCCGCCCTCGACGATCAGCCCCCGCAGCCCGGTATTCTCTGCCTGACAGGCGTGATACATCGCCACTCTTCCACCGAGCGAGTACCCCACCAGCCAGTAGTTAAGTATGTTGTAACTAACTAACGTTTTGCGCAGCAAATCGTCAACCGCAGCAAAACCTTCCGCCGAAATCTCTGCCGAGCCGCCGTGGCCGGGCAGGTCAACGGCGAGCTGCGGCCACTGTGTAAACGAATCGTAAAACGGCGCCCACTCCTGCTGGCTGCCCAGAAAGCCGTGCAGCCAGACCACGCAGGGCAGATCCGCACGCAGGCCTGGCATGTGGGCCGCATGCAGAATCATGCCTGGCTGACCTGCGCCAGCAGCGTTTGCAGCGTCTGCGCGCCGTCCGTTTCCGGCACGGTTATTTCAACTACCGTAGCCCGTGGCGATTTCCAGGCCTGCGTCACCACGCTCTCAAGATCGCTCCAGGAGGAAGGATTGTGGTAGGCCAGCCCGAACATCGCCGCCGCGTGAGAAAAGTTGATGTCCTGCGGCATACAGTAGAAGCGCTCGCGCTCGGCGGCAGGCGTAGGCAGCAGCGAGAAGATTTGGCCACCGTTGTTGTTCACCACCAGCAGCACAAAGGGCGCAGATACCTGACGCAATAACGCCAGCGAGTTCATGTCGTAGAGCGCGGACAAATCCCCGACGATGGCAAACGTGGGGCGAGCGGTTGCCCGCTGGACGCCAGCAGAAGTCGAAAGCAGACCGTCAATGCCGCTCGCGCCGCGGTTGCTGTAAACCGGGTAGCCCGCGGGCATCTGCGCAAAGGAGTCAACGAGGCGGACAATCAGGCTGTTGCCGACGAACAGCTGGCCCCCTTCGGGAAGGAGTTCCGGCAGGCGGGCCGCGACCTGCGCCTCGCCAAATTCTGCGGTGCCCAGCTTTACGGTATCCCGCGCCAGACGAGCCAGCGGCGCCAGTTTTTCCGCCCAGGCCGAACGTTTTTCAGCCGGATGCAGTTCCAGCCATTCGCCGATATTCGCTGAAAGACGGCGACCACGATGGTTAGCGGGATCAAGCCTGCCCGGCAGCGGGTCGACAATCCAGTACTCTTCAGGCTGGCAGGTGGCCTGCCATTGCAGGACGCGCTTGCCCGTCAGGCTGCCGCCAAACTGGATGATAATTTGCGCCTGGGCAAGCTCCGTCGTCGCCTGGCTGTTGCCGAGCCACAGGTCCGCACACGGCAGCGGCTGCCCGGTTTGCGACAGCACGTCGCCTATCAGCGGCCAGCCGAGCATTTTTGCCCATACGGCAACCTGCACGCCCTCTTCCGCGCTCATGCGCCCGGCTACCACCACGCCGCGCTTCTGCCGCCAGAAGAACCAGTCGCGCTGTTTAGCGATTTCACGGCCATAAACTTCGCGCAGCCAGGGTTTATCGCCCTGCCACCAGCCGCCCAGCTCGTTGAGCCAGCCGATGCCGGTGTCATCCGGCGCGCCGTAAAGGGGTTCCGCAAACGGGCAGTTGATATGGACGCCACCGCTGGTCTGCTGCCCCAGCGCGCTGTCAACAGTCGAGACGAGCCAGCGGGCGGGGATATCCTGGGTCGGCCGCGGTAAATTCACGCTGACCGTTGGGTGGCTGCCGAACATGCCCGGCTGGCGAATCGCCTGGTTAGCCCCGCAGTCGATAAGTTCCGGCGGACGGTCCGCCGTCAGCAGAATGAGTTTCTCACCCGTCAGCCCCGCTTCAATCAGGGCGGGATAGAGATTCGCCACCGCCGTGCCGGAGGTCACTATCACGGCCACGGGCTGGCCGCTCGCTTTCGCAAGGCCTAATGCAAGATGGCCCAGCCCACGCTCATCAAAGTGGGTGTGGCAAATAAACGCCTGATTCTCCGCCGCAGTTAGCGTCAGCGGGGTAGAGCGCGAGCCCGGAGCGATACAGACATGGCGCACGCCGTGACGGGTGAGCGCTTCGAGGATCACCTGCGCCCAGCGGCGGTTAAACGAGCTTATCGACATTTTCTGGTCCTGAGTCAAATTCGCTGACTCATTATAATTATTGCTGGAATGGTTATTTTGATATGAATCGGTAATGAATCATTCAGAAGGCCGTTTTGGTCAGCAAAGTCCGCAGGCTTGCCGCTTTATTTTCTATTTCCTGCCACTCCTGCTCCGGGTCAGACCCGGCGACGATCCCTGCCCCGGCGTACAGCCGCACCGTGATGCCGCTGACCTTAGCCGAGCGCAGCGCAACGCAAAACTCTGTCTGGTGGCAGGAAAGATAACCTGCCGAACCGGCGTACCACTCCCGGTCGAAAGGTTCGAAATCATTAATAAACGCTTTAGCGGATTCACGAGGAAGCCCGGCGACGGCGGCGGTTGGCTGTAGCTGCTCCAGGCAAACGGCGTCATCCGGATTTTCAAGATCCGTCCAGATGCAGCGGCGAAGATGCTGCACCTTACGCAAGCGAATCACCTGGGGAGGCAGCACGTCCAGCACGCCGGACTGGCCCTTCAGGCGTTCGCAGATATCCTCCACCACCAGCATATTTTCCCGCTGGTTTTTATCATCTTTGAGCAGCCACTGGCCCAGCGACCACGCATGGTGATCGTCAACGTGATTGGCTACGGTGCCCGCCAGCGCTTCGGTACGCAGCGCCGAGTCGATACGCCGCCACAGCCGCTCCGGGCTGGAGCCCAGGAAAGCAGTATTGGCGTCGAAGACCATCATGAAATGGTAGCACCTGAAATTCACCCGTCGGCTGGCTGCCATCAGCGCCGCGGGCGCAACGGGGCCGGAGAAGCGCAGATCGGTTGCTCGGGCCAGCACGACTTTTTCCATCTCGCCGTTGCCAATGGCTTCCGTTGCCCGTCCAATCAGGCGATACCAGTCATTCTGCCCCGGCTGATGCTGTTCGCTCATGCATTGCAGATGCAGAGGCAGCAGCGGCTTAGCAGGAAGAAGCTGTTCAATGAAGTCCGCCGCCGCCCGGGCGTCGTCTTTAAGCGAGGTCTCGCTGTATAAATGCAGCCACAGGCAGGCTTCGCCGCCTTTACGCCGCCATTCAAGACGCGAGAGGAATAAGCAGCCCTGCGCCGGGTCGAAGGCGTTCAGACCCCAGATGCGCAGCGAAGCGTGAGTTGAATGGGCTTTCAGAAAGGCCTGGGCATCCGCCAGCGCCGTAAACTGCCGCAGGGAGCCAAGCGCGGCGACTTCGTCACTGCCCTCGCGCTGCTGCCAGTAAAATTGCGGATACAGCTTCTGGCAGGCCAGCCAGGCAAGCGGGTCGGAATCATCGCTCAGGGTGACATCCACGCACAGGCGGTGAAGCCCCGGGGCATCCGCAAATTCGCCTGTCAATGCAAGCCGGAGTTGTTGCAGCGCGACGGTTACTGAATTCACGTTTACCTCACCTTCCCTGAAAACCACTGATTATACGTGGTCATGGCGACAAAAAAAAATCCCACCCAGTAGGTAAGATTTCTTTAGCTGGCGTACGGTTAAATGTACGCCAGTACCACTTTAACGTCGGGCCAGCAGCAGCCCAAGTATTAACCCTGCCGCGGCGCCCACGCCAATTCCCTGCCAGGGTTTTTCGTGGACATAATCATCCGCACGATAGGCCGCTTTTTTAGCGCGATAATAGTAGTTGTCAGAAGCATGGCTGACCCGATCTTTTACATCGTTCAACGCCTGTTCGGCGCGCGCTTTAAGCTCGATGTATTTTTGGTCAGCCGGATCGCCGGAAGAGCGCAGGACTTCCTCAAGCGTCTCACTCAGCAGGGTCAGGTCATCATCAAGACGAGATTCATACGGTTGCATTATTGTTCTCCGTGTTATTTCCGGGAAAAGGAAGGAAATTTGCTCGTCCGCTAACTATAGACAATGAGCACGCTTCTTGCCTGCCCGCAACGCTTAACGATTCGCCATGCCGACGTGGGGGATGCCATCTTCGTCATAAACTTCCGTTACGGGCTTAAAGCCAAAGCGGGCGTAAAAGCCTTGCAGATGCGCCTGTGCGCCCAGATAAACCGTGCTCTGCGGCCAGTGCTGCTGGCATGAAGCCATCGCCTGCTCCATCAGTTTGTAGCCCAGCTTTTCGCCGCGCGCCGCCGGGTCGATAATCACCCGTCCGATCACCACCGGTTCGAGATCGTTATCGCTTTTCAAAATACGGGCGTAGGCCGCAAGCTTGCCGTCGCGCCAGCCGAGCAGATGACGATTTTCGCCGACCAGATCGTCACCGTCGATATCCTGATACGGGCAGTTTTGCTCAACGATAAATACCGCGTTGCGCAGGGCCAGCACGCTGTAGAGATCGCTGACGCTGAGTTCGGAGTGATGCAGGTCTTGCCAGATTAACATGCTGATGTTCCTTATTTTCTCGACGGGAGAGTTATCTTCCCCCATAAAAAAACCGCCGACAAGCGGCGGTTTTTCAAAGCAGGACTTAGCTTACATCAATGGCTTCGCTAACTGTACCAGCTCGATAAGCGGCTGCGGGTAAACGCCCAGCAGCAGCACCAGCACGGCAGAGATCAGCACCACTACGCCGCCCGCGGTAAACGCCCAGTTCCCCGGGGTGTCGCGGTTGAGCTGCTGAGGCGCACTCAGATACAGGCTCACGGTGACGCGCAGGTAGTAATACAGGCCGATGGCGCTGCCCAGCACTACTGCGCCGGTCAGCCACCACAGGTGCGCCTGAACGCCCACTGCGATGATGTAGAACTTACCGATGAAGCCCAGGGTCATTGGGATACCCGCCAGGGACAGCATCATCACGGTCATGACCGCTGACAGAACCGGCTTGTGCCAGAACAGACCACGGTAGGAGTACAGGGAGTCTGCATCCGGGCCACGGTACGGGCTGGACATCAGGCTGACCACGCCGAACGCGCCGAGGCTGCTGAACAGGTATCCTGCCAGGTAAACGCCGACGGATTCCATGGACATGCTGCCGTTTTGCATCGCAATCAGCGCTACCATCAGGTAACCCAGGTGCGCGATGGAGGAGTAGCCGAGCAGACGCTTGATATTGGTCTGGCTCAGCGCCATCAGGTTACCGAAGAGGATAGAGGCGAAGGCGATAATGCCCAGCACCACGCGAACGGCCTCGCTGTCACCAATCGGTGCGTAGAGGAACAGACGCATCACCACGCCAAAGATGGCGATTTTACTGGCGGTAGCCAGGAAGGTGGAAACCGGAGCAGGTGCGCCCTGGTAAACGTCTGGCGTCCACAGATGGAACGGCACCAGCGACAGCTTGAAGCCCAGGCCAACGATCATCAGGCCCAGACCCGCCAGCAGCAGCGGCTCGTGCAGCATGTTGTCCGCCAGGCTCTTGCCGAGGCTAACGAACGACAGGCTGCCGGACTCTGCGTACACCAGCGCCATACCGAACAGCAGGAAAGAAGAGGCCGCAGCGGACAGGATCATGTACTTGATGCTGGCTTCCAGCGAGCGTTTCTGTCGGAAGGCGTAGCCAATCAGACCGAACAGCGGCAGTGAAATCAGCTCAATGCCGAGGAACAGCGCGGCCAGGTGGTTGGCGTTCGCCAGCAGAATCCCGCCCAGGGCGGCAATCAGCACCAGCAGATAGAACTCTTCTTTGTTGTCGGTATAGCCCTGTAACCACGGATAAGCGAAGGTACAGGTCGCGAGGCTTGCCAGCAGCACCAGCCCGGTATAGAGCATGGCGTAGCCGTCAACGCGCATCAGCGGGGTGACATCCATCGCACCGGCCTGCCCTACAAACCACAGGGAGACGAGTGCCGCGTTAAGCCCGATAACGGACAGTGTTGCATTAACAAAATGGTCGCGTCGCCACGCTATGGAGAGCATCACAACCACCACCGTCAATCCGACGATCAACAGCGGCAGCAGCGCGATCAAATGTTGAGGAGTTATAGTCATGGCGAATTACGGCCTTGTAGTTGAAAGTGAACTGCTAAACCACTGCTGAACATTGCTCATCGCAGCGTGCGAGGTATCCAGAATCGGCTGTGGATAGAAGCCCAGCAGGACCAGCAGCACCACCAGCAACAGGATGATAAAGAACTCGCGCAGCGACATGCCCGGCAGCTGTTTATCGCTGATTTCGCTCTTCGCTTTACCGAAGTAGGCGCGATGCAGCATCGCCAGGGAATAGACAGAAGCAAACACCAGGCCGAAGGTGGAGATCACAGTGATCACCGGCACGGTGTGGAAGCTGCCGAACAGGATCATGAACTCACCAACGAAGTTACCGGTGCCCGGCATCCCTAGGGTTGCCACAGCAAAGAACATCGACAGACCCGGCAGCCATTTGATTTTGTTCCACAGGCCGCCCATCAGACGCATGTCGCGGGTGTGCAGACGCTCGTAGAGCTGACCACAGATGATGAACATACCCGCCGCGGAAAGGCCGTGGGCAATCATCTGGATAACCGCACCCTGGTAAGCGAGCTGGTTGCCGGTATAGATAGCAATCAGCACGAAGCCCATGTGGGAAACGGAGGTATAAGCAATCAGACGTTTGATATCGGTCTGCGCGAAGGCCATCCACGCACCGTAGAAGATACCGATGACGCCCAGCCACATAGCGATTGGGGCAAACTCAGCGGAAGCCTCCGGGAACAGCGGCAGCGAGAAGCGCAGCAGGCCGTAAGCCGCGGTTTTCAGCAGGATACCCGCCAGGTCAACGGAACCCGCCGTTGGTGCCTGGGAGTGAGCATCCGGCAGCCAGCCGTGCAGCGGAACCACCGGCATTTTCACCGCAAACGCAATGAAGAAGCCGAGCATCAGCAGCCACTGCACACCGTGGGACATCGGCGTTTTCAGCAGCAGCTCATAGTTGAAGGTCCAGACGCCGGTTGCGTTGTAGTGCACGAACACCAGGCCAAGAATAGCAATCAGCATCACCAGGCCGCTTGCCTGGGTATAGATGAAGAACTTGGTCGCAGCGGTAATACGCGTCTTCCCGTCGGAGGCTTTGTGGCCCCACAGTGCGATCAGGAAGTACATCGGCACCAGCATCATTTCCCAGAAGAAGAAGAACAGGAACATGTCGATGGCAAGGAACACGCCGATAACGCCACCGAGGATCCACATCAGGTTGAGGTGGAAGAAGCCCTGATACTTTTCAATCTCGTTCCAGGAACAGAGTACTGCCAGCACGCCGAGCAGACCGGTCAGCACGACCATCAGCAACGACAGGCCGTCCAGCGCTAAGTGGATTTCAATCCCGAAGCGGGGGATCCACGGCAGAACAAATTCAGACTGCCACTGCGGCAGGCCAGCCGCCTGCGTCAGCGTGTAGCCGCCGGCTAACCACAGTTGCAGCGAGAGAGCCAGCGTCAGCCCCATGGTCACCAGCGCGATCCAGCGCGGCACTTTTACGCCGAAGCGCTCAGTTTGCCAGCAGAGGAAGCCGCCGATAAAGGGGATTAATATTAGCCAGGGTAATAGCATGGCATTTGTGTCCCTAAGTCAAAATAAACCAAAACATCACTCACCTCCCCTTCCCGGGTAGGGTGGATAAGCGTTAGCGTCATCCACCAATTGCACCCGAGCGGGGAACGAAAGGAATTAGCGCAAGACCAACAGCAGGCCCAGAACCACCACCGCACCAATGCTCATTGAAGCCACATACCAGCGCAGATAACCGTTCTCGCTCACCAGCAGGCCGCGGCCCCCGAAGCGGGCAAGGACTGCCGGAATGTTCATCAGCGAGTTCAGCGGATCGCGCTTCAGCAGCCAGGCAATGCCGAGGAATGGCTTAACGAAGACTTTGTCGTACAGCCAGTCGAAGCCCCAGGCATGGAACCACCAGGTCCCGAAGAAGCGGCCAGGCGCGCTGTTAGCGATAGCCGTCACCAGCGTGCGTTTGCCCAGCCACAGCCATGCTGCAATCAGGATGCCCGCGATGGCGACAACACCAGAGGTTATCTCGAGCGTCAGCACGCTACCGTGTGCAAGTTCAGCCGTTGCCGGCAGCACGCCCGCTAACGGCGGAACAATCATTGCGCCAACGAAGGTGGACAGCACCAGCAGCACAATCAGCGGCAGGTGGTGAGTAATGCCTTTACCCGCGTGAGCGTGGATCTGCTCTTTACCATGGAAGACGATGAAGATCATACGGAAGGTATACAGGGAGGTCATAAACGCACCCACCAGCCCCGCAATCATCAGATTCATATGACCATTTGCCAGCGCACCGGCAAGGATTTCGTCTTTACTGAAGAAGCCTGCGGTAATCAGCGGCAGAGCGGACAGCGCCGCGCCACCGACCAGGAAGCAGACGTACACCAGCGGAATGGACTTGCGCAGGCCACCCATTTTGAAGATGTTTTGCTCGTGGTGGCAGGCCAGAATCACCGAACCGGATGACAGGAACAGCAGCGCCTTGAAGAACGCGTGGGTCATCAGGTGGAAGATAGCCGCATCCCACGCCTGCACGCCCAGCGCCAGGAACATGTAGCCAATCTGGCTCATGGTCGAGTAAGCAAGCACGCGTTTGATGTCGGTCTGCACCAGGGCGGCAAAGCCCGCCATCACCAGAGTGATCGCGCCCACGATACCGACCAGATGCAGCACTTCAGGCGTCATCAGGAACAGGCCGTGAGTACGGGCAATCAGGTAGACGCCAGCGGTAACCATGGTTGCCGCGTGGATCAGCGCAGAAACAGGCGTTGGACCAGCCATCGCATCCGCAAGCCAGGTTTGCAGCGGAAGCTGTGCAGATTTACCAACCGCACCGCCCAACAGCATCAGGGTTGCCCAGGTGAGCATCTGATTGCCAGCGGCGAAGTGCGCAGGCGCCAGCTCCACCATTTCGCGGAAGTTCAGCGTGCCCAGTTCGTTGTAAAGAATGAACAGCGCGAAAGCGAGGAACACGTCACCCACACGGGTAACCACGAACGCTTTCATGGCCGCCGCGCCGTTCTTCGGATCGGTGTAGTAGAACCCGATCAGCAGATACGAGCACAGGCCCACGCCTTCCCAGCCGAGATACATCAGCAGCAGGTTATCGCCCAGCACCAGCACAACCATGCTTGCGATAAACAGGTTGGTGTAGGCGAAGAAGCGAGAGTAGCCCTCTTCCCCACGCATATACCAGGAGGCGAACATGTGGATCAGGAAGCCCACGCCGGTCACCACGGAGAGCATGGTCAGCGACAGGCCGTCCAGCACCAGGTTGAAGCCGATGTTGAAATCACCCACCGACATCCAGGTCCACAGCGGCTGCACGAACGCCTGACGGCCGTTGTTGAAGAAATCAACGCCCGCAATGGCGGTAACCAGCGCGGCCAGGCCGACAGAGCCAATCCCGATGGTGGCAGACAGGTTTTCAGACCAGCGGCCACGGGAAAATGCCAACAGAACAAAGCCAATAAATGGCAAAAGAATGGTTAACCAGAGAAGGTTCATCCACGCATCTCACTTACTGAATCGATATTCAGATTCTGGCGACGACGATGGAGCTGCAGTAACAGCGCGAGGCCAATACTGGCTTCGGCGGCCGCTAAGCTAATCGCCAGGATATACATCACCTGACCGTCGGCCTGGCCCCAATAACTACCGGCAACCACAAATGCGAGCGCCGCGGCGTTAATCATGATTTCCAGGCTAATCAGCATGAAAAGCAGGTTGCGACGGATGACCAGCCCCGTCAGACCCAGCACAAACAAAATGGCTGCGAGGATGAGTCCATGTTGCAACGGGATCATACGTGCTCCTCCGTTTTTCTTTTTGTAGCCATTTCTGGACGGTTGCTCAGCACTTCACCCATGCGGTCTTCACGACCCAGGTGGAAGGCAACAATCAGACCCGCCAGCAGCAGCATGGATGCCAGCTCAACGGCCAGAACGTATGGCCCGAACAGCGCGATACCGACCTGCTTGGCGTCAATTGCCGTGCCGTCGATGCCCTGGTCGTTAAGACCCAGAATCGCGTAAACCAGCACGGCCAGCAGGATGGCGGACAGCACGCCCGGCCCAATCCACAGCTGCGGCTTCAACCACTCGCGCTCCTGCTGCACCACCGAGTTACCCAGGTTAAGCATCATGACCACGAAGACGAACAGCACCATGATGGCCCCGGCGTAAACGATAATCTCCAGCGCACCGGCAAAATACGCGCCGAGCGAGAAGAACACCCCGGCGATAGAGAGCAGAGAGATAATCAGATACAGCAGCGCATGCACCGGATTACTGTGCGTGATCACCCGCAGGGTGGTCAGGATCGCCACTAAGGCGCATATATAAAAAGCGAATTCCATTCCTGACTCCTTAAGGTAACAGGCCTTTGACGTCGATAGGCTTGGCTTCGTTTTCCGCTTCGCCCTTATCTTTGCCGTCGATTGCCATGCCTGCCATCCGGTAGAAGTTATATTCCGGGTATTTGCCCGGACCGGAAATCAGCAGGTCCTCTTTTTCGTAAACCAGATCCTGACGTTTAAACTCACCCAGTTCGAAATCCGGGGTCAGCTGAATCGCCGTTGTTGGACAGGCTTCTTCGCACAGGCCGCAGAAGATGCAGCGTGAGAAGTTAATGCGGAAGAATTCCGGATACCAGCGGCCGTCTTTGGTCTCTGCTTTTTGCAGAGAGATACAGCCAACCGGGCAGGCAACCGCACACAGGTTACAGGCAACGCAACGCTCCTCGCCGTCCGGATCGCGCGTCAGCACGATACGGCCACGGTAGCGTGGCGGCAGATACACTGGTTCTTCCGGATACATCTGCGTTTCGCGTTTCGCGAAGGCGTGCAGACCGATCATCCAGATACTGCGTACCTGGGTGCCGAAACCAACCACTAACTCTTTCAATGTCATGGTTTTTTCACCCCTTATGGTGCCTGATAGAGAATGACCGCGGCGGTCACCAGCAAGTTGACAAGCGTCAGCGGCAGGCAGATTTTCCAGCCAAACGACATCACCTGGTCATAACGAGGACGAGGCAGCGCTGCGCGAATCAAAATGAACATCATCATGAAGAACGCGGTTTTCAGCGCGAACCAGATGAACGGTGGTAACCACGGGCCATTCCAGCCACCAAAGAACAGCGTCACAATCATGGCGGAGACGGTGACGATACCGATGTATTCACCCACGAAGAACAGACCGAATTTCATACCAGAATATTCAATGTGGTAGCCATCGGCCAGTTCCTGCTCGGCTTCCGGTTGGTCAAACGGGTGACGGTGACACACCGCCACGCCCGCAATCGCAAAGGTTATAAAGCCAAAGAACTGCGGGATGACGTTCCACAGGTGCGCCTGGTTGTTGACGATATCGCCCATATTGAACGAACCGGCCTGAGCAACCACGCCCATCAGGGAAAGACCAAGGAACACTTCGTAGCTCAGCGTCTGCGCGGATGCACGCATTGCGCCCAGCAGGGAGTATTTGTTGTTACTTGACCAGCCCGCGAACAGCACGGCGTAAACCGCGAGGCCTGCCATCATCAGGAAGAACAGGATACCGATGTTCAGATCCGCAACCACCCAGCTCGGGCTGACCGGCACGATAGCAAAGGCCAGCAGCAGCGAGGTGAAGGCGATCATCGGTGCCAGAGTAAAGATCACGCGATCCGCGAAGCGCGGAACCCAGTCCTCTTTAAAGAACATCTTGATCATGTCGGCAACCAGCTGGAGCGAGCCGCCCCAGCCAACGCGGTTTGGTCCATAACGGTTCTGGAACAGA
The DNA here is from genome assembly GCF_038405435.1 of Dryocola clanedunensis. Taxonomy (GTDB): domain Bacteria; phylum Pseudomonadota; class Gammaproteobacteria; order Enterobacterales; family Enterobacteriaceae; genus Dryocola; species Dryocola clanedunensis_A. Next base: position 20,066 of record NZ_JBBYHZ010000005.1, read on the forward strand.
CCGAGCAGACGACGTTCACCGAAACTCATGAACGCGCCGCAGGTGACGACAACCAGCAGGATAACCACCGCTTTGAGGATGGTAAGCAGAATGTCGATAACATCCGGTGTTAACCAACTCATTGCGCAGCCTCCTGCAGATTTTCAAGACGGGCACCGGCCAGTACCGGGGCAATGCCAGGCATGCCCATTGGCAGACCAACCTGCCCTGCTACCAGACCTTCGGACAGCTGCAGCGGCAAGCTCAGCGTCTGGCCTTCGTAGCTGAAGGAGATCAGCTGACCGGCATTCACGCCAAGCTTCGCGGCGTCTGCCGGGTTGAGAGTAATGTGTGGTGTGACCATACGGCTCTGGAAGACAGGAGAACGCTGGGACATCTCGTCGCTACCGAACAGGTGGTAGTACGGCGCGATACGCCATTTGCCTTCTTCTGCCTGGAAGCTTTCCGGCACGGTAGCGAAGAAATCGATCCCCGTGTCCGCTGCTTCAATCAGACGCACGCCCGGATCGCCGTGGCGCAGCTTGCCGCCCACTTCGGCCTGGAATTTGTTCCATGCCTGCGGTGAGTTCCAGCCTGGTGCCCATGCGAACGGGATCTGCTGGCGGTCGGCCAGCGGGCTGTTGTTCCCTTCCATAGAGAAGGCGAACATCGTGTCTTTATCCTGCGGCTGACGCGGCTCATGTACGCTGATATTAGCGCGCATGGCCGTACGACCGCTTGAGCGGATAGGAGAACGAGCCAGTTTCTGACCGCGAATACGGAAGCTTGCGTCCGGCGCGGCATCTTTAATACCGGCCAGCTGCGGCAGCGCTTTCACGCAGGCGTCGATAACGTGATCGAGCTGCGTCCAGTCCACTTCACGGCTCAGCACAGTGCTGTGCAGCGAGTGCAGCCAGCGCCAGCTTTCGAGCATCGCCACGTTTTTGTCGTAGTAGGCCGGGTCGTAAACCTGGAAGAAGCGCTGGGCGCGACCTTCGTTGTTGACGACCGTGCCGTCGCTTTCCGCAAAGCTTGCGGTTGAGAGCACCAGATGCGCTTTGTCCATGATCGCCGTACGCTGATGGTCGATGACCAGAACCAGCGGTGCTTTAGACAATGCTGCATCAACGCGAGCGGCTGAAGCATGACGGTGAAGATCGTTTTCCAGCACCACAACCGCATCGGCCGCGCCGCTTTCCAGCTCGCTCAGCGCCTCTTCAAGAGAGCCGCCGCCAATCATGCCCAGACCAACGCTGTTCACGGCGCGGGCAATCATGGTGATACCCACATCGGCACCGCGACCTTTCAGCGCTTTCGCAACGTTCGCCGCAGCCTGAATCACCGCTTCGCTGCCTGAGTTAGTCCCGGAAACGATAAGTGGCTTCTTCGCACCCGCCAGCGCCTGAACAATCACGTCGACCTTGTTTTTCAGGTCGCGATCCAGTTCGACTGCCGGAGAGTTGCTGTCCAGCGCGTTGGCAATCGCAAAGCCCAGGCGGGCCTGATCTTCAACCGGTGCGCGGTAGGTCCATGCTGCGATGTCATCCAGGCGGGTGTTATCCACGTTGGTAACAAACAGCGGATGCTTAGCGTGCTGGCCGATGTTCATGATTGCCGCGATCTGCCAGTCAGCCACTTTCTGTGCTGCTGCCATTTCACGTGCTTTGCCTTTCACTGCCTGACGAATCGCCAGCGCGGCGCGAGCGCCGGTCTGAGTGACATCTTCACCCAGAATCAGTACCGCATCGTAGGATTCGATTTCACGCAGCGCAGGGGTATGAACTCCGCTTTCGCGCAGCACTTTAAGCATCAGCTGCAGGCGAGCCTGCTCCCCTGCCGCAATGCCGGTATAGAAGTTGGCGGCACCCACCAGCTCACGCAGCGCGAAGTTGCTTTCAACGCTGGCACGCGGGGAGCCGATACCGATAACCTTCTTCGACTGGCGCAGAATATCTGCCGCGCCCTGCATCGCCTGTTCGGCGTTCAGGGTAATCAAATCGTCGCCACGGCGCTGAATTGGCTGGCGTGGACGGTCTTTCAGGTTCACATAGCCATAGCCGAAACGACCGCGGTCACAGAGGAAGTAGTGGTTGACCGTGCCGTTGTAGCGGTTTTCGATACGACGCAGTTCACCGTAACGTTCGCCCGGGCTGGTATTACAGCCCAGAGAGCACTGCTGGCAGATGCTCGGTGCGAACTGCATATCCCACTTACGGTTGTAACGCTCGGAGTGAGTTTTGTCGGTGAAAACGCCTGTCGGGCAAATCTCTACCAGGTTGCCGGAGAACTCGCTTTCCAGCGTGCCGTCTTCCGGGCGACCGAAGTAGACGTTGTCGTGAGCGCCGTAGACGCCCAGATCTTTGCCGTCTGCATAATCTTTGTAGTAACGCACGCAGCGGTAGCAGGCGATACAGCGGTTCATTTCGTGAGAGATGAACGGGCCGAGATCCTGATTGCGGTGCGTACGCTTGGTGAAACGATAGCGGCGGAAGCTATGACCGGTCATCACGGTCATATCCTGCAGGTGGCAGTTGCCGCCCTCTTCACAGACCGGACAGTCGTGCGGGTGGTTGGTCATCAGCCACTCCACAACGCTCTCGCGGAACTGCTTCGCTTCGCCGTCATCAATAGAGATGAACGTACCGTCTGAAGCCGGTGTCATACAGGACATCACCAGGCGACCACGGGTATCTTCTGCGTTCTGATATTGCTTCACCGCACACTGGCGGCAAGCACCGACGCTGCCCAGCGCCGGGTGCCAGCAAAAATAAGGAATATCGAGCCCAAGGGAGAGACAAGCCTCTAGCAGGTTGTCGGCCCCGTTGACCTCATATTCTTTGCCGTCTACATGAATCGTAGCCATAGTCAGCATGCTTCCAGTTGGCCTGAGTAATCTCAGGCGTTAATCAAAAATTCTTGTGCGACCTTCACCGCCCGTTTTACTCCCTCGCCCCTTTGGGGAGAGGGCCGGGGTGAGGGGCCATATCACCAGCGCGTTTTTAACAGGTTCGGCTGAATGCCACCGATGGCACGCAGATTTCCGAGATCCTGTTTGGCAATGCCTGCTTCGAATTCTTCGCGGAAATATTTAATCGCACTCTGCAATGGCTCAACCGCGCCCGGCGCGTGTGCACAGAAGGTTTTACCCGGACCGAGGAAACGACACAGCTGCTCGAGCGTTTCGATATCCCCAGGCTGGCCTTCGCCACGCTCCAGCGCGCGCAGAATTTTTACGCTCCACGGCAGGCCGTCACGGCAGGGTGTACACCAGCCGCAGGATTCACGGGCAAAGAACTCTTCCAGGTTACGCACCAGCGGCACCATGCCAATTTCATGGTCTACGGCCATCGCCAGCGCCGTACCCAGACGGCTGCCCGCTTTACCGATGCTTTCAAATTCCATCGGCAGGTCAAGGTGAGATTCGGTCAGGAAGTCTGTCCCTGCCCCACCCGGCTGCCAGGCTTTGAATTTCAGTCCGTCGCGCATGCCGCCGGCATAATCTTCCAGGATTTCACGTGCGGTAGTCCCGAACGGTAATTCCCAGACGCCTGGATTTTTCACGCGGCCTGAGAAGCCCATCAGCTTAGTGCCAGCGTCTTTGCTTAGCCCGCCGCCAATGCCCTGGTACCACTCAACGCCATCCGCCAGAATCGCCGGGACGTTACACAGCGTTTCAACGTTGTTGACGCAGGTTGGTTTGCCCCAGACGCCGCTTGAAGCAGGGAAAGGTGGTTTTGAACGTGGGTTCGCGCGGCGGCCTTCCAGGGAGTTAATCAGCGCGGTTTCTTCACCGCAGATATAACGCCCGGCACCGGTGTGCACGATCAGCTCAAAATCAAAACCAGACCCGAGAACGTTTTTACCAAGCAGGCCCGCTTCGGTCGCTTCTGCAATGGCACGGCGCAGGTTCGCTGCCGCTTCAATGTACTCGCCGCGCAGGAAGATGTAGCCGCGATAAGCTTTCAGCGCGAATGCGGAAATCAGCATACCTTCCACCAGCAGGTGCGGCAGCTGTTCCATCAGCAGGCGGTCTTTATAGGTGCCCGGCTCCATTTCATCGGCGTTACACAGCAGGTAACGGATGTTCATGGATTCGTCTTTCGGCATCAGGCTCCACTTCAGACCAGTGGAGAAGCCCGCGCCGCCGCGGCCCTTCAGGCCCGCGTCTTTTACGGCGTTAACGATGTCGTCCGGCGCCATACCGGTTAATGCTTTACGCGCACCTTCATAACCGTTTTTGCTGCGATATTCATCCAGCCACACCGGCTGTTTGTCATCGCGCAACCGCCAGGTCAGCGGATGGGTTTCGGCAGTACGAATAATCGTCTTCATTTATACTGCTCCAGCAGGTCAGGGATCGCTTCCGGCGTCAGATGGCTGTGAGTATCGTCATCAATCATCATGGTCGGCCCTTTGTCGCAGTTGCCCAGACAGCAGGTCGGCAGCAGGGTAAAGCGACCATCAAACGTGGTCTGGCCCGGTTTGATATTCAGCTTCGCTTCGATAGCGGACTGAATGCCCTGGTAGCCCGTGATGTGGCAAACCACGCTGTCGCAGTAGCGAATCACGTGGCGGCCCACCGGCTGGCGGAAAATCTGGCTGTAGAAGGTGGCAACGCCTTCGACGTCGCTGGCAGGGATGCCCAGCACGTCAGCGATGGCGTAAATTGCCCCGTCCGGCACCCAGCCACGCTGCTTCTGAACGATCTTCAGCGCTTCGATGGACGCGGCGCGAGCATCTTCATAATGGTGTTTTTCGTGCTCGATCGCTTCACGCTCAGCCGCACTCAGCTCGAAAGCTTCGGTTTGTGGTTGTTGATTCTCGTGCATAGTTAGCGGTCCACATCTGACATGACAAAATCGATACTACCCAGATAGACAATCAGGTCAGAGACCAGGCTGCCGCGGATCGCCGCCGGGATTTGCTGCAGGTGCGCAAAGCTCGGGGTACGAATGCGGGTACGGTAGCTCATGGTGCTGCCGTCGCTGGTCAGGTAGTAACTGTTAATCCCCTTGGTTGCCTCAATCATCTGGAAGGATTCGTTGGCCGGCATGACCGGGCCCCAGGAAACCTGCAGGAAGTGAGTAATCAGGGTCTCGATATGCTGTAGCGTGCGCTCTTTCGGCGGCGGCGTGGTCAGCGGATGATCCGCCTTGAACGGGCCAGCAGGCATGTTTTTCAGGCACTGGTCAAGAATACGCAGGCTCTGGCGCAGCTCTTCTACCTTCAGCATCACGCGGGTATAGCAGTCGCTCACGCCACCGCCGACCGGGATTTCGAAGTCGAAGTTTTCATAGCCAGAGTAAGGGCGGGCTTTACGGATATCGAAGTCGATACCGGTGGCGCGCAGGCCAGCACCGGTGGTGCCCCACTCCAGCGCTTCTTTCTTGCCGTAAGCGGCAACGCCCTGGGAACGGCCTTTCAGAATGGTGTTACGCAGCGCGGCTTTCTCGTAGGAATCCAGACGCTTCGGCATCCACTCGAGGAACTCTTTCAGCAGGCGCTCCCAGCCGTTCGGCAGGTCGTGTGCCACACCGCCGATGCGGAACCAGGCCGGGTGCATACGGAAGCCGGTAATAGCTTCAACCAGATCGTAGATTTTCTGACGGTCGGTGAACGCGAAGAATACCGGCGTCATCGCCCCAACGTCCTGAATGAACGTGGAGATATACAGCAGGTGGCTGTTGATACGGAACAGTTCGGAGAGCATGACGCGGATGACGTCAACGCGTTCTGGCACCTTGATGCCCGCCAGTTTCTCAACGGCCAGCACGTATGGCATTTCGTTCACGCAGCCGCCGAGATACTCGATACGGTCGGTGTAAGGAATGTAGCTGTGCCAGGACTGGCGCTCGCCCATTTTCTCAGCGCCACGGTGGTGGTAGCCGATATCCGGTACGCAGTCGACAATCTCTTCACCGTCGAGCTGCAGGATGATGCGGAACGCACCGTGCGCGGACGGGTGGTTTGGCCCCAGGTTCAGGAACATGAAGTCTTCATGTTCGCTGCTGCGCTTCATGCCCCAGTCTTCAGGCTTGAAGGTCAGCGCTTCCATTTCCAGATCTTCTTTCTGTTTGGTTAACTCAAACGGATCGAATTCGGTGGCGCGAGCCGGGTAGTCTTTACGCAGCGGGTGCCCTTCCCACGTTGGCGGCATCATGATGCGCGTCAGGTGCGGGTGGCCGGTAAAGGTGATGCCAAACATTTCCCAGGTTTCACGCTCGTACCAGTTGGCGTTCGGGAAGAGTTTGGTGATTGTCGGCACGTTCAGATCGTTTTCTGAGAAGGCCACCTTGAGCATGATGTCGCGGTTGCGATCGATAGAAATCAGGTGGTAGAAAACGGAAAAATCCGCGGCCGGTAAACCGTCGCGGTGAGTTCTGAGACGCTCGTCCATGCCATGTAAGTCGAACAACATGACATAAGGCTTCGGCAATCTTTTCAGGAAATCGATAACTTCCAGTAGCTGTTCACGCTTGACCCAGACGACCGGGACCCCGGTGCGGGTTGGCTGAACGCTGAAGGCATCCGGCCCAAAACGGTTACGCAGTTCGCCAATTACCGGGTCATCCAGATGATCCCTTGTCTGCCAGGCTGGCAGGGCGGCGTCTTGCGCGGTTAAATCGGTCATATTTCTCACCATTGCAAATGGTTCTGTGGTGACTGTCGGCCAGCAGCTCCGCGCTAATATTATTGATATGCGAAGCAGTGTTTGCTGGCTACAGGCGCAAATTAAATCTCGTCTGGCGACCTCAGATTGGTCACAGCAATTCGCTCGCCGCGCTTACGCTCGCGCTCGGACTGCATGTTGGCGCGGTAAACGCCCTGATCGCCAACAACCCACGACAGCGGGCGGCGCTCTTTACCAATCGATTCCTGCAGCAGCATCAGCGCCTGCATATAGGCTTCTGGACGCGGCGGGCAGCCCGGGATGTAGACGTCAACCGGCAGGAATTTATCCACGCCCTGCACGACGGAGTAGATGTCGTACATGCCGCCTGAGTTGGCGCAGGCACCCATGGAGATTACCCATTTTGGCTCAAGCATCTGGTCGTAAAGGCGCTGAATAACCGGTGCCATTTTGGTGAAGCAGGTCCCGGCGATAACCATCAGGTCAGCCTGACGAGGAGACGCGCGCAGTACTTCTGCACCAAAACGGGCCACGTCATGCACGGCGGTAAACGAGGTCACCATCTCTACGTAGCAGCAAGAAAGGCCAAAGTTATATGGCCAAATTGAGTTTTTACGTCCCCAGTTAACCATGTCGTGCATGGCATGCTCGAGCTTGCCCATGTACACGCTACGGTTAATTTCTGCGTCCAGTGGATCGGTAACGATTTCCTGTTTTTGCAGGGGATAACGGTCATTCTCACCGTTGTTGGGGTCTATGCGGGTGAGCGTATAGTCCATCTTATTGCCTCGCTGTTACTGCGTATGACGGTTAGTGAGACTGTCGGTTTCCGGGTTGATTTGCTCACGGCGCGAACGCGCAGGAGTCCAATCGAGCGCGCCAATACGCACCAGATACACCAGACCAGCCAGTAGCACTAAAATGAAAATTGCGGCTTCCGCGAAACCAATCCAGCCACTTTCCCGAATGGAAGTAGACCACGCATAGAGATACAGGGCTTCCACGTCGAAGATAACGAAGAACATGGCCACCAGGTAAAACTTAGCGGAAAGGCGTAAACGCGCGGTACCAACGGAGTCAATACCTGACTCGAAGGGGGTATTCTTGTGCCGGCCCTTGGCTCTCCCGCCGAGGAACCATGCCCCGAGCAGCATTACGCAACACAGGCCAACGGCAACAATAAGAAAGACAGCGAACGCCCAGTGATGAGCGATAACTTCAGTGGTTGTTGACATACTCATTGCTTACTCATCAAAAGTGGCGCTAAAACCTCTGCTCTTGGCTGGCAGATGAACACCACATCGATTCATGGGGAGGAACAAATAACCTTACAATAACTGCCGGAAAACAGAAATTTACCAGCAAATTGATGGGGTTTTTTACTCCTTTCTATAACCTTTTGTCAACTTTAACAAAAGTATCCACACATTAATTTACATCGACGCCAATTCATTAACATTTAATGCCTAATACTCGATGTAACCGAATTATTAATCAGCTTTAACTGTAGGTGAATCGTGTCCGTAAGGCGCGGAAAAATATGCAGCCCCTCTATTTTGGCAGGAAATCACAACTATTCCTCCCCCTAAGAGGGAGTATTTTCTTGATCTGAGACACGCTTTTGTTAATTGGAAGCCTAAAGGAGCAACATTGCCGCCCGTTTTTTAACAATTCCTGGCACTCAGAATTTGTCAAAGGGCATTTGCAAAAAGCGTCACCGCGCAATGATAAATAATTGTTTATATTGTTATTTTTATTGCTTATAAAAAAATAAGCGCACATTTTGATAAAAAATGGGCCGCTGGAAGAAAAATTCGCCCCAGCGGCCCGTTTTATACAGCTAACAATTTGTTACCAACAAATTCCTAAAAACTAGTCGATATCGCGCTCAACCAGCAGCGGATCGCTACCCTCTTCCGGCGTTGCTGCATAAGCATACGGGTTCGGGCTGGTTTCCATCGCGCTGAAGATTGCCTGCGCCATCTCATTGTTGGTATTCGGGTCGCGACAGAGCAGATAGCGGGTATCCGGCATGGCAGGCAGACCGTCCGAGGCGCCCAGCACGCGAAGTTCAGGGCTCATCATCTCCACCGGCCGCGCGGTGATCCCCAGACCCGCCTTCACTGCCGCTCTGACGGCGGCAAGCGTGGAAGCCACATAGGAGATCCGCCACGGAATGCGTTCAGCATTAAGATGTTCAAGCATCATGTCGCGATAGGGGCTTGGGTCGTCGAGCAGTACCAGCGGCACGGCCTCCCCTTTCTGGAAAACGTAATCCGCCGCGCAGTACCATAACGTTGGCGAGGTGCGCAGTACGATAGAGTCAAAATGCGCAGGCCTGGAAGTCGTGACGACCAGATCAACTTCCTGCTGGTTCAGCATTTCAATCATGAAAGGATTACGTTTGACGCGCACATCGAGCGCCAGCTTCGGGTAGACCGAACTCACCCGATTAAGCAGGAAAGGTAAAATCGTATCTGCGGTTTCGTCTGATGCGCCGATTGTCAGCACGCCCTGCAGATTACTGAACATTAAAGACGAACAGGCTTCATCGTTAAAACGAAGGATTTTTCGCGCATAGCCCAGCAGCTGAATGCCGTGCTCCGTCAAAAGTTTGTTACGCCCATGACGCGCAAAGAGTTCTTTTCCTACCAGTTGCTCAAGGCGCTGCATCTGCTGACTGACGGCGGACTGCGTGCGGCGCACTGCTGCGGCAGCGGCCGCAAAGGTGTTCAGATCGGCAACCGCAACAAAAGTCCTCAACAGATCGAGGTCGAGATTAAGGATCGGACGATTTGCGTTAATCATAATTTTTTCACTAGTAGGTTGCTCTTACGAGTCTGCCCTTGTTCTATTGCTGTGATTTATCAAAGAGATAAAGCAATTCCATTTACAGAACGGATCCTGAGAGTTTTTACTGCCATTGGGTTCAGTCGTTCTGACAAGTAATTTTTATTACCGCTGCGTCTTCTCTATTTTGAGAAAATCGACGCGGGATATTGCACTGACGAATACAACATACAAATAATCGTCTCGTCGTACCAGTGTGTTTAATTAAAAAAGCGTAATATTTGTAAACTCACTTCAGGAATGATTTTAATTATTCCTGGCGCAGGTAAGAAACGCAGTACGTGAAATCCGGCCTGGAGACTAGCGGCGCAAGCACGGGCGCAGAAACAACGAGACATCAGTGAACTACCAGTAACACAGGGGATAATCCGAAAATGAGGTAATGCAACTACCTTATTCCGGGGGTATCTTACCGCAAATCAACACAACTTATAAGGTAACATGCGAATTATCTGATCTCATTCTCTTTTTTTCACATCCACCCAGCCAGTTTATTCTTAACGTTGAGTGATTTTGTCACGCGCTATAATAAATTCACCTTAACTATTACTCATGCATATATTAATTACATCTCGGATGAAGATTATAAACATCTTCTTAACGCCTGAACTTTGCTATTCATCCGGGTGCATGAACATTCATTTTTCCTTATGCATTGTTCAATAATGTTACAAATGGATAGCGCTACTGTAAGGGTCGATCGCCAGCGGTAGTGGATAAAATCATACTAAAAGCCATAAGCCAGAGAATCATGTTGGACAAGGTTAAATTTTAAAAACAAAAAACCAACAAAGATTTCTATAGCTAAACTTTCGACTTACTCAGCGGGACAAACATGCGCAACTTCCCACCTCGCCTCGCTTCAAATCTCGGGCCTGCAGGAGTACATTGGTGCCTGGTTGCTTCCACGGCAGGAAGTAACGCTCACATTTAAGGTCGAAGGTTCATGTCCCCTATCGAAAAATCCAGCAAATTAGATAACGTCTGTTACGACATTCGCGGTCCGGTTCTCAAAGAGGCAAAACGCCTGGAAGAAGAAGGCCATAAAGTGCTTAAGCTGAACATCGGCAACCCGGCGCCGTTCGGTTTTGACGCCCCGGATGAAATCCTTGTCGATGTGATCCGCAACCTTCCGACCGCGCAAGGATACTGCGATTCGAAAGGGCTGTACTCCGCGCGCAAGGCTATCATGCAGCATTACCAGGCTCGCGGTATGCGTGATGTAACCGTCGAAGACATCTACATCGGCAACGGCGTGTCCGAACTCATCGTCCAGTCGATGCAGGCGCTGCTGAACAGCGGCGACGAAATGCTGGTACCGGCCCCGGACTACCCGCTGTGGACCGCCGCCGTGTCTCTTTCCGGCGGTAAAGCGGTTCACTATCTGTGTGATGAATCCGCAGACTGGTTCCCGGACCTCGACGATATCCGCGCTAAAATCACGCCCCGCACCCGCGGCATCGTAATAATCAACCCGAATAACCCAACCGGGGCAGTCTATTCGAAAGAGCTGCTGATGGAGATCGTTGAGCTGGCGCGCCAGCACAACCTGATCATCTTCGCCGATGAGATTTACGACAAAATCCTTTACGACGAAGCAGAGCACATCTCCATCGCCACGCTGGCGCCGGACCTGCTGACCATTACCTTCAACGGGCTGTCCAAAACCTACCGTGTCGCGGGCTTCCGCCAGGGCTGGATGGTGTTGAGCGGGCCGAAGAAGCACGCGAAAGGCTATATTGAAGGGCTGGAGATGCTGGCCTCGATGCGTCTTTGCGCCAACGTCCCCGCCCAGCATGCGATTCAGACCGCGCTGGGTGGCTATCAGAGCATCAGCGAGTTTATCGTGCCCGGCGGGCGTCTTTACGAGCAGCGCAATCGGGCATGGGAGCTGATCAACGATATTCCCGGCGTTTCGTGCGTGAAACCACGCGGCGCGCTGTATATGTTCCCAAAAATCGATGCCAAACGGTTTAACATCCACGACGACCAGAAAATGGTGCTGGATTTCCTGCTGCAGGAGAAAGTGCTGCTGGTACAGGGCTCGGCGTTCAACTGGCCGTGGCCGGACCATGTGCGTATCGTCACGCTGCCGCGCGTGGATGAGCTGGAGATGTCCATCAACAAATTTGGGCGTTTCCTGGGGCATTACCACCAGTAGTCTGATTCACGCAGGGTGGTCATCCACCCTCTTACCGGCGGGTGACGCTCTGCTTACCCGCCCTACGCATAATTCGGTGATCCCATGAGTCAAAGTCATTTCTTCGCCCATCTCTCCCGCCTGAAACTCATTAATCGCTGGCCGCTGATGCGCAACGTGCGCACCGAAAACGTCTCGGAGCACAGCCTGCAGGTGGCAATGGTTGCCCATGCCCTGGCGGCGATCAAAAACCGTAAGTTCAACGGCCGCGTGAACGCCGAGCGTATCGCGCTGCTGGCGATGTACCACGACGCCAGCGAAGTCCTGACCGGCGATCTGCCCACCCCGGTGAAATACTTCAATTCGCAGATTGCCCATGAGTACAAAGCGATTGAAAAAATAGCCCAGCAGAAGCTTATCGATATGGTGCCGCAGGAGCTGCGGGATATCTGGGCGCCGCTGATTGATGAACATCAGTGCAGCGAAGAAGAGAAAGCGATAGTGAAGCAGGCCGACGCGCTTTGCGCCTATCTGAAATGCCTGGAAGAGCTGTCCGCCGGAAACAATGAGTTTCTGCTTGCAAAGAGCCGTCTGGAGAAAACGCTGGCCGACCGGCACAGCGAAGAGATGGATTACTTCATGAACGTGTTTGTGCCGAGCTTTCAGCTGTCGCTGGATGAGATAAGCCAGGATTCACCGCTCTAGGTGATTTATTTAAAGGTGACGGTTATTACTCTGTAAATTGGTCAGCATTAACTGGGGGACGCAGGATACCCACAAAAGGAACCGCGCCCCCAGACAACGTTAACCCCAGAGAGCGCCCTGAATCGGTGCCGTGAAACCAGCGGGGACAGTGTCTAACCGGCCATCTGACGCAGGCAATAGTGATGGTGATGACGCCAATAAATGTTGGACCGGCTGTATTCGGTCGTTGATTGTTGATTGATCCCAGAGGGTTCCGTCAGCAAATTCTACGTACTCAATCCCCTCTTCCATATTCAAATTTTATGGAGTTCTGTTGCAATTTAACTTTCTTCATTGACTGCCTTAACAAGAGGCCCAACTGCAAATTTAGTTATAAAGAAAATAATAAGCGCAAGAAAAATAAAATATATTATTAAATCACTCACCCAACCCTCTCTAACATCCTTAATATCCTTTCTTACACTCTCTCTGGAGATAACAACAACATTATTAACCGTAAGTTGTAACAATCTTGATTGTCTGAAAAAAAAATTAGTTGGTTGATTAAACCACAAAACTTCCGCATCTTTACCTTTCCAGCTCTCAAAGTAATCCCTTTGAAAGTGATCGCCTTTATATTTCTTATATAGTTCTCTATCATTGATGCAGTCTTCATGCACATTAGGTCTAGCCCTGCAACTAAAATACACTTCCCTGCCGGCCACATAGATTCCAGGAACATAGTCCCCTCGACCTACATACCTATATATAAACTCACCTTTAACATGCTTAATATCTTTATCCTCTGGGAAGTAAGCACACCAGGAGTAAATTAATGGCGGCAGAATCATAAGACTAAAAAAAACACCACTTAATAAAGTAACACTTACTTTTGAACCCAGGAAAAATCGAACTATTCTTCTACCGCCCAGCATTCCCGCTTGAGCATTATCTTTTACTTTCATTTCCAGCCCTTGCCTTAGCTAAGGTCATGAGTCCAGAATAGACACAGCCAAAGCAAACACTATGCATATTTTGACTGGATTTCAAACTGCGGCGGGAAGTTTTATACTGATTTTAATATTTTACTTTTTCATGGCCATTATTTTATATAAAAGCATCAGGGCGGTGGCTAAGATCGCTTTAATAATTTACAGGAATGAATGACAGGGGAATGTGAGAGTTTCAGCAATATTGGCTAACTAGATAGATTTCCTTAATATCTTTTTCTCTTGAGGAAGGGAAAACAGCAGTTCCAAACTAAACCACAAATTAAAATTGCAAGGCTATCCAGAACACCATTTAAAATACCGGCCAATTCTATACTCGAGTCCTTAGATGCCATGCTGGCAAGCGTAAGCACACCGCCTGCGACCGTTAGCACCGTTGCTGTCGCTATAAGAAAGGGACTAGAAGCGGCCGCAGCTCCCATTAAAGCTACAGTACTTGCAAAAGAAGCAATATTACCTAATGCTGAATAAATATCACTATTCTTAATCGTTCCATCCTTTTGGTAGGATTGCAGCATGCCATTTAAATCGTAATAAAGACCTGAAGCAGATAACATTCCCGCCATCAAGGGTACTGATTTTCCGGCAAATTTAATAGTGTATAGTTCTTTGCCAATCATCTCCCACACTGAAGCACTTGTTTGCGCTGCACTTATACCGACTTTTATAAAACTTTCTATGTCAATGCTTGATTTATTGTACTCAACTATATTATTAACAGTAGAAGCCGAACTGGTTTTCCCAGTCAAATATGCCAATATAGAACCATATCCCGAACTTATTAATGTGTTCGCCATATTGAAACCCTCAAATCCTCATTGATACAGACTAATCAAACTCCATGCAAAAAACCATCCAATTTAATTCGCACGTTTAATTACTTCATAAATCATCCTTAATTGATCTTATAAAATTGCCAGCAATAAATTCATTGAAAACCAGAGAAAAAATCAAAAGACAAATAAGATAAAAGGCTAAATCATTTACCCAATTTTCTCTATTTTCATCAATGACTCTCCTGACGTTTTCTGCAGGTATTACTACTACACCATCAACTATGAGTTCTATTAACCTTCTTTGTTCGGAAAAGAAATAAACAGGCTGGTTAAACCATGATATTTCCGCATCCTTACCCTTCCAGGTTTCAAAACGATCCCTTTCTAAACTATCTCCTTTGTATTTTTTGTAGAGCTCTTTATCATTAATGCAATAATGATGTAGCCCAGCCTGTTTTTTACAGCCGAAATATTCTTCCCGCCCTGAAATGTCAATACCAGGAACATAATCTCCTTTTCCAGCAGCCTTATATATAAACTTAACTTTTCTGTGTTTTATATCTTTACTTTCTGGAAAGAAAACACCCCAGGAATAAATTATCGGTGGCAAAGTCAACATACTAAAAACCACAAAGAAGAGGAAAAATATTCCCCATCTCGTCCCCAGTAAAAATCCAACTATTCTTTTGCCAATTCTATCTTCACCCGGCATTCCCGCCTGAGCATTATCCTTCACTTTCATTACAATCCTTTGCCTTTGCTAACGTAATGAATCAAGAATAGAGACAGCCAAAGTAAACACTATGCATATTTTGATTGAAATTCAAACTGCGGAGGGAAGTTTTATACTGATTTTATATTTTATTTTTTCGTGGCCATTATTTTATATAAAAGCATCACGGCAGTGGCTAAGGTCGCTTTAATAATTTGCGGGAAGGCATTGTGGGGTAGGCGCGAGTCTCTGCTATCCGGGCTGAAGATACAGAGACTCTGGCTATAATCATTTAATTAGAAGGGGAACAGCATCGGCACCATTACAACGCTTACCACCATCACAATTACCGTGAACGGCACGCCCAGCTTTACGAAGTCGCTGAACTTGTAGTTGCCCGGTCCCAGCACCAGCGTGTTCACCGGGGAAGAAACAGGCGTCATAAACGCGGCGGAAGCTGCGAGCGCCACAATCATCGCAAACGGATAAGGGGATACACCCATTGTTTTTGCGGCAGCCAGAGCAATTGGCGCCATTAATACGGCCGTTGCGGTATTAGAGATAAACAGCCCGATAGCCGCACACATCACGAACAGGCACACCAGCATGATGTACGGCCCGTAACCGCCTCCGAATGACATTAATCCACTGACGATTAAATCCACCCCGCCGGTTTTTTGCAGCGCCAGCGCGAACGGCATCATGCCGACGATCAGAATAATGCTCGGCCAGTGAATCGCTTTATAGGCGCTTTCCATGTCGATACAGCGGAATTTACCCATCAGCAGGCAGGCAATGATGGCCGCGATGGGGTTGGGAATTTCATCCGTCAGCATCAGCGCCACCATCAGGGCCAGGCAGAAGATGGCGTGCGGGGCCTGGCTGTGCGCAGGAGAGGCTTCACCCTCTTCCACCGGCAGGTTCAGCACCAGGAAATCGCGGCTTTTCTGGTTCAGCTGGCTGATGAGCTTCCAGTCCCCCACCACCAGCAGGATATCCCCCAGCTGAAGGGCCTCATCGACCAGCACGCCTTCCAGCGCCTCGCCGCTGCGCTTCAGGCCTACCACGTTCAGCCCGTAGCGGGTACGAAAGCCGATTTCTCGCAGCGTCTGCCCGATAAGCTCTGAATCCGGGATCATCGACACTTCCGCCATTCCCACGTCCAGCGCCTGGTCAGAGAAGTAGTCTCCTCGCAGCACCATAGGCTCCAGCATCTGCTGGGTGCAAAACTCCCTGAGGTCCACATCCGAGGCGGACATATCAATCAGCAGTACGTCGCGGGCGCGGAACTCCGTAACCCCGGTAACGTTGACGATCACGCGACGGAATTTACGCCAGCGCTCCAGGCCAATCACGTTGGCCCCATAACGCTCACGCAGTTTTAAATCATCAAGGCGGTGGCCCACCATAGGTGAGCCGGGGCGGATAGCCAGGCGACGGGCGCGTCCGGTCAGGCGATACTCTTTTATCAGGTCACGGAACGTGCGCCGCTTCCATCCCGCCCTGCCTTCTTCCTTGCTCTGGCCGTTAAGGGCGAACCGCGCGAACAGCATATAAAGGATACCGAGAACCAGCACGACTAGACCGATTGGCGTGACGCTAAAGAAGTTGAAGCCCTGCAGCCCTTCGCGCAGCAGCTCGCTGTTGATAACCAGGTTAGGCGGCGTGGCGACCAGCGTCATCATGCCGCTGATAAGGCCGGCGAAGCTCAGCGGCATCATCAGCCGCGACGGGGAGATTTTCATGCGCATGGAGACGCTGAGTACAACGGGGATAAAAATGGCGACTACGCCGGTGGAGCTCATAAAGGCACCCAGTCCGGCAACGGTCAACATCAGCAGGACCAGCATTTTCGTTTCGCTGCTGCCCGCAGCGCTGACCAGCCAGGATCCCATCTTGGTTGCCACGCCGGTGCGCACCAGGCCGTCGCCGATAATAAAGAGGGCGGCAATCAGAATAACGTTAGGATCGCTGAAGCCGGAAAAAGCTTCGCTGAGCGTGAGCGTGCCGCTAAGCACGAAGGCGACAATCACCAGCAGCGCGATGGCGTCCATCCGA
Source organism: Dryocola clanedunensis (assembly GCF_038405435.1). Taxonomy (GTDB): domain Bacteria; phylum Pseudomonadota; class Gammaproteobacteria; order Enterobacterales; family Enterobacteriaceae; genus Dryocola; species Dryocola clanedunensis_A. The sequence goes on from NZ_JBBYHZ010000005.1 coordinate 36,906, forward strand.
ACCTTGCCGGTGGCGAACAGCACGACGGCAATGCCCAACAGCGACAGGACCCAAATCAATTCCGAATTCAAAACGCGTCCTTGTTTTCCGAAAATTAACCGAATGCGCTGAGCATGCCATAAAAAAACCCCGCCGGTGCGGGGTTAAATCATGGGATCAGTGTTTTCTTAGAACTTCGACGCTGCCGTCCGGCATTTTCTGAATCAGCAGCTCGGTCAGCGATTTCAGCGCGTAGTCAACGTGTTCCAGGCGAGGCGTGTCGCCAGGCGCGTTCACCGCGATCACGTGGCAGCCCGCAGCCAGGCCGGACAAAATCCCCGCCGGAGCATCTTCCACCACGACGCACTCTTCTGGCTCAAGGCCCAGCAGCTGTGCGCCCAGCAGATAGGCGTCCGGCTCCGGCTTACCGCGCGCCACGCGTTCTGCGGTGACGAAAACTTCCGGCTCCGGCAGCCCGCCCGCCAGGCGGCGCGCGGCGGCAACCGGCACCGAACCAGAGGTGACTATCGCCCAGGGAATGCCCGCTTCATTAAGATGCGCCAGCAGCGCTACCGCACCCGGCAGCGCCGTGACGCCGTCGGTGTCTTCGGATTCGATTTTCTCCAGGCGCAGAAACTCCTGCTGGATCTCTTCTTCAGAGGCTCCCGCCATGAAGTGGCGCAGTGAAGTTATCGCCTGCTTGCCGTGGATAAAGCCCAGCACCTCCTGAGGCGAAATATCAAATCGCTTCGCCCAGTTAACCCATGCGCGCTCAACGGCCGGCAGGGAGTCCACCAGCGTACCGTCCAAATCAAACAGGAAACCTTTACACTTCACCACACGTCTGTCCTCAGGCATTGATAATCTGCGCGATTTCGTTCGCACTTAAATGATACTGACGCGGGCAGGACTGCCACACTTTCAGCATACGTTGGTATTTTTCCCACATTGGGGTCTGGGCGTTGAAACCGTGCGTGCCCGCATCGAAGTGGGCGTAGCGGCCTTCAACGTTAACCATAAAGCGCACGTAGCCCAGGAAGCGCGCTTCGGTGGCGGCGTCAAAGCCCAGGAAAGTCACGCGGCGCTCGTCGATGTTCTGGCTGTCTTTCAGGTTGGCCCAGGAAACGTGCAGCGCGTGGTACATCTCCATAATGTCGATAACCGTGCGGCAGGTCTCTTCGGTCAGCTGGCCAAACTCGCGATCCAGCTCGCGCATTTGCAGGCCGTAGCCACGCTCGATAATCGTTTGCAGGCGGCGATAACGCTCGGCGTTGTCCGGATCCAGCATGGTCATCATTTTGTACTGATTAGATAAAATCAGACGCTGGGCGTTAGTCATTTCCATTTTTAAGCTCCTGTTACGGTAAAAGTCCCGCTAAAAAGTATGCCTTCCTTTATATGCGTAATCGCCCTGCTTTTACAAATCATCGAGGAAAGTTTTATCCAGCTGATTAAAGGCACGTTTAAGCACATCGGCTAACGCCTGGTAGTCCGGCTTGCCTTCGACGGGGGCCAGCGCCTGCCCGGCTTCTTCAAGCTTGCCGCGCACTTCGTAGTACCAGCCTAACAGGGTTGGCGGCAGCGGGGTCACGGAGCGTTTGCCCAGCCACCACAGCCCCTGCATCGGCAGGCTACAGGCAAAAAGTGCGGTTGCTACGGCGGGGCCAAGCTGGCCGCCAAGGGCGATTTGCCAGGTCAACGTGAAGATGGCGAGCGGAGGCATAAAGCGGATCGCAAAGCGGGTGGCGCGGATCACGCGGTTTTCGACAAAGATAGGGGCGAGGCGTTTATCCACGGGCCAGGTCTTTGAATAATGCTGGCCACGACCAAAAAGGCTGAACCAGCTTATGTGGCTATTCTGGGGTGTCGACATGGCTTTACCTCAACTTCACATATAAAAAATAAAATTTTTGTGCAAGACAACAACTCTATATGACATCATTCAAAATCTTTTGTCTTTACGGGCCACGGAGGTTATCCTGTGCCGGCTTTTGATGGTCGTAGCCGGGAAACCCGCGCCTGTCAAATTATCACTCTACTCGCCTTTGCCGAAAAAATGCGCAAAATGGCGTAAACTCAAGAGACTTTCTTCGCCATGCCAGAAAAACCACTTTGGCATGACGTTAATCATAAATGTCAGCCTCTTCATGCGCTACGCTGAGAGACTATCTGACGTTTTTTTAGCCACGTAAAAGTAGGTACTTCCATGTCGAGTAAGTTAGTACTGGTTCTGAACTGCGGTAGCTCCTCACTGAAATTCGCAATCATTGATGCATTAAACGGTGACGAGTACCTCTCTGGTTTAGCCGAATGTTTCCATCTTCCTGAAGCGCGTATCAAGTGGAAAATGGATGGCGGTAAACAAGAAGCGGCTTTAGGTGCAGGCGCCGCTCACAGTGAAGCTCTTAACTATATGGTTAATACCATTCTGGCACAAAAACCAGAGTTGTCCGAGCAACTGACCGCAATCGGCCACCGCATCGTCCACGGCGGCGAAAAGTACACCAGCTCCGTCGTTATCGACGACTCTGTGATTCAGGGTATCAAAGATTCCGCCTCTTTTGCACCGCTGCATAACCCGGCGCACCTGATCGGTATCGCTGAAGCGCTGAAATCCTTCCCTAAACTGGCTGATAAAAACGTTGCCGTGTTCGACACCGCGTTCCACCAGACCATGCCGGAAGAATCTTACCTCTACGCCCTGCCGTACAAACTGTACAAAGAGCACGGCGTTCGTCGCTACGGCGCACACGGCACCAGCCACTTCTATGTGACTCAGGAAGCGGCCAAAATGCTGAACAAGCCGGTGGAAGAAGTGAACATCATCACTTGCCACCTGGGCAACGGCGGCTCCGTTTCTGCTATTCGTAACGGCGAATGTGTTGATACTTCTATGGGTCTGACCCCGCTGGAAGGTCTGGTCATGGGCACTCGCTCTGGTGACATCGACCCGGCTATCATCTTCCACCTGCACGATGCCCTGGGCATGAGCGTTGAAGATATCAACAAAATGTTGACCAAAGAGTCCGGCCTGCTGGGCCTGACCGAAGTCACCAGCGACTGCCGTTATGTTGAAGATAACTACACCACCAAAGCTGACGCTAAGCGTGCAATGGACGTTTACTGCCACCGCCTGGCAAAATACATCGGTTCTTACACCGCGCTGATGGACGGTCGTCTGGACGCGGTTGTGTTCACCGGTGGTATCGGTGAAAACGCGGCAATGGTACGTGAACTGTCTCTGGGCAAACTGGGCGTTCTGGGCTTTGAAGTTGACCACGAACGCAACCTGGCCGCTCGCTTCGGCAAGTCCGGCTACATCAACAAAGAGGGTACCCGCCCGGCGATGGTCATTCCGACCAACGAAGAGCTGGTTATCGCTCAGGATGCATCTCGCCTGACAGCCTGATTCTCCCGCCGCCAGCCTTAGCTGGCGGTGTTGTTTTCTGAGTCTCACAAGCCGCGCTTGTGCAACAAAGAGGTTATCCCGTGTCCCGTACTATTATGTTGATCCCTACCGGAACCAGCGTCGGCCTGACCAGCGTCAGCCTGGGCGTTATCCGTGCTATGGAACAGAAAGGCGTTCGCCTTAGCGTCTTCAAGCCTATTGCCCAGCCGCGTACCGGCGGCGATACGCCAGACCAGACCACCAGCATCGTGCGTGCTAACTCCACCATCCCTGCGGCCGAGCCGCTGCACATGTCCCACGTTGAGTCGCTGCTCTCCAGCAACCAGCAGGACGTGCTGATGGAAGAGATCATCGCCAACTACCACGCCAGCAGCAAAGATGCGGAAGTGGTGCTGGTTGAAGGCCTGGTGCCGACTCGTAAGCACGAGTTCGCCCAGTCCCTGAACTACGAAATCGCCAAAACCCTGAACGCTGAAATCGTCTTCGTGATGTCCCTGGGCAACAACACCCCGGAACAGATGAAAGAGCGTATCGAACTGGCGCGCAGCAGCTTCGGCGGCAGCAAAAACACCAGCATCACCGGCGTTATCATCAACAAGCTGAACGCCCCGGTTGATGAGCAGGGCCGCACCCGTCCAGATCTGTCCGAGATTTTCGATGACTCCACCAAAGCGAGCATCGCAAACATCGATCCGAAAGAGCTCTTTGCCGACAGCCCGCTGCCGGTGCTGGGCTGCGTACCCTGGAGCTTCGAGCTGATTGCCACCCGCGCAATCGACATGGCTCGCCACCTGAACGCAACCGTGATCAACGAAGGTGACATCAAAACCCGCCGCGTGAAGTCCGTGACCTTCTGTGCGCGCAGCATTCCGCACATGCTGGAACACTTCCGCCCAGGTTCACTGCTGGTGACCTCCGCAGACCGTCCGGACGTGCTGGTTGCAGCCTGCCTGGCCGCGATGAACGGCGTTGAAATCGGCGCCATCCTGCTGACCGGCGGCTACGAAATGGACCCGCGCATCACCAAGCTGTGCGAACGTGCCTTTGCCACCGGCCTGCCGCTGTTCATGGTTGATACCAACACCTGGCAGACCTCCCTGAGCCTGCAGAGCTTCAACCTGGAAGTGCCGACCGACGACCATCAGCGCATCGAGAAAGTGCAGGAATATGTGGCAAGCCACATCGACAGCAGCTGGATCGAATCCCTGACCGCCACCTCCGAGCGCAGCCGTCGCCTGTCTCCACCGGCGTTCCGCTACCAGCTGACCGAACTGGCTCGTAAAGCCGGCAAGCGCGTTGTGCTGCCAGAAGGCGACGAGCCGCGTACCGTGAAAGCGGCCGCAATCTGTGCTGAACGCGGTATCGCGACCTGTGTGCTGCTGGGTAACCCGGATGAGATCACCCGTGTTGCTGCGGCGCAGGGCGTTGAGCTGGGCGCAGGCATCGAAATCGTTGACCCGGAAGTGGTTCGCGAAAGCTACGTTGCCCGCCTGGTTGAACTGCGTAAGAACAAAGGCATGAACGAAGCCGTTGCTCGCGAGCAGCTGGAAGACAACGTGGTGCTCGGCACGCTGATGCTGGAGCAGGACGAAGTTGACGGCCTGGTTTCCGGTGCGGTTCACACCACCGCGAACACCATCCGCCCACCGCTGCAGCTGATCAAAACTGCACCGGGCAGCTCGCTGGTTTCCTCCGTATTCTTCATGCTGCTGCCTGAACAGGTTTACGTTTACGGCGACTGCGCGATCAACCCGGATCCAACCGCAGAGCAGCTGGCAGAGATCGCGATTCAGTCTGCGGATTCCGCTGCTGCATTCGGCATCGAGCCACGCGTAGCGATGCTCTCCTACTCCACCGGTACCTCTGGTGCAGGTAGCGACGTAGAGAAAGTGCGTGAAGCGACTCGTCTGGCACAGGAAAAACGTCCTGACCTGATGATCGACGGCCCGCTGCAGTACGACGCCGCCGTAATGGCAGACGTTGCGAAGTCCAAAGCGCCAAACTCCCCGGTTGCGGGTCGTGCTACCGTGTTCATCTTCCCGGACCTGAACACCGGTAACACCACTTACAAAGCGGTACAGCGCTCAGCTGACCTGATCTCCATCGGGCCAATGCTGCAGGGCATGCGCAAGCCGGTCAACGACCTGTCCCGTGGCGCACTGGTAGACGATATCGTTTACACCATCGCGCTGACGGCGATCCAGTCCTCCCAGCAGGACTAAGTTTCGTTGATGAGCAAAAAGGCCGCGAAAGCGGCCTTTTTTATTGGCAGTGTCGGATGACGTAGGGTGGATAAGCGCCAGCGTCATCCACCGAAAAAGCTAAAGCAGTTCCCGCGCGGCCTTAACGATATCGTCCGCAGTCAGGCCGTACTCCTTCTGCAAATAGTCCTGGGTTCCCACCTGGCCATAGCGTTCTTTCACCCCTACCCGCCTCATCGGTACCGGGCAGGTTTCCACTAAGACCTCCGCCACCGCCGATCCCAGCCCGTTGTGGATGCTGTGGTTTTCGCAGGTCACGATGCGCCCGGTTTTCTCCGCATAGTTCTTGACCAGCACGCGGTCGATGGGCTTGAGGGTAAACATATCGATCACCGCCGCCTTCACGCCCTGCACCGCCAGCATATCCGCCGCCTTCAGCGCTTCGGCGACCATAATGCCGTTGGCGATAAGCGTAACGTCCTCGCCGTCGCGCAGCACGTTGCCCTTGCCGATGGTGAAGGTCGCCCCTTCTTCGTAGATCTTCACCGCCTGCTTGCGGATGGTGCGCACCCAGTAAAAACCCTCCAGCGTTATCAGCTGACTGAGGATATCTTTGAACATCGTCGCGTCCGTCACCTCCAGCACGACCGAGTTCGCCAGCCCGCGCACGATGCCCATATCCTCAAACGACATATGCGTGCCGCCGTTATGACAGGCCGTTACCCCCGCGTCGGAAGCAATCACCTTCACGTTGTTACGCTGGTAGTCCAGGGACATAAACAGCTGATCGAAGCAGCGGCGGCTGGCGAAAGCGGTAAAGGTGTGGACGAACGGTTTACGTCCGGTAAGCGACAGCCCCGCCGCCACGCCAATCACGTTGGCCTCCATAATGCCGCAGTTAATCACCTGCTGCGGGTAGTCCCGCTGCACGCTGTCCATCGCCATCGAACTCATCAGATCTGCTTCCAGCGCGATAATCTCGCCGCCTGCCGTAATCTGCTGCTGCACAAATCCCGCGTAGACCTTACGCATCTCAATGCTGTCATTTGTCATCTGCTGCCTCCAGCTCTGCAATAGCCTGCTCAAGCGCCTGTTTTGAGGAATCGGTCAGTCGAATATGATGTGAATTGCTGAGCTGCTCGAGATAAGGCACGCCCTGCCCCTTAATGCTGTCGAGAATCACCACCAGCGGACGTTCAACTTCGCCCCGCACGGGCTTCACGGCTGCCAGCAGGCCGCTGATGTCATCGCCTTTCACGGTCTGCACGTCGAAGCCAAACGAGGTGAATTTCCCCGGCAGGTCAAAGGCGCAGATAATTTCATCCAGCTCGCCGTCCAGCTGCTGCTTATTCCAGTCGATAAACACCGTCAGGTTGTTCAGCTTATGGTGGGCGATGAACTGGAACGCCTCCCAGCACTGCCCCTCGTTCAGCTCGCCGTCGCCGACGATGCAAAAAACTCGGTTGCTGCGCCCGGCAAGTTTGTGGGACAGCGCCATCCCCGCCGCAATGGAAATCCCCTGCCCGAGCGAGCCGGTCGTCGCATCCACGCCGCGCGTTTTCAGGCGATCGGGATGGCTGGGTAATTTGGTGCCGTTCTCGTTGAGCGTGGAAAGCTGCTCAACGGGGAAGTAGCCTTTCAGCGCCAGCGTGCTGTACAGCGCCGGGCCCGCGTGGCCTTTCGACAGCACAAAATAGTCGCGCTCCGCCCAGTCCGGGTCGCCCGGATCGATACGCATCACGTCGCCATACAGCACCGCCAGCGTCTCTACCACCGACATGCTGCCGCCGTAGTGCCCGAATCCGAGCTGCGTTAACGCCTTCAGCGTTTCCAGACGGATATGGCGCGCAAGGGTCGTTACCTCTGCCAGATTACTCATCATTTCACCTCTGCATTGTTTTCAGACGGCACTTTCTTTTTGCCCAGATAGTTGAAGCCCACCAGCACCGCGAACAGCGCGACCACCAGCGCGGTGATGCCAACCGGCGACACGAAGCGCGCCAGATTGCCCAGCACGATGCCAACCACGCCGAAGTCCGCGTCCGAGAAGGTGGTATTGGCGAAGCCGATCGCCCCCAGTACCGGCAGCAGCAGGACGGGCAGGAAGGTGATCAGCAGGCCGTTGGCAAATGAGCCGAGCATTGCGCCACGGCGGCCGCCGGTTGCGTTACCGAACACGCCCGCCGTCGCCCCGGTAAAGAAGTGCGGCACCACGCCCGGCAGTATCAGCACCAGCTTCATCTGCCCGAGCAGGAACAGCCCCACCAGCCCGCCGAGGAAGCTGAACAGGAAGCCAATCAGCACCGCGTTTGGCGCGTAGGGGTAGACCACCGGGCAGTCGAGCGCTGGCCGGGCGTTTGGCACCAGTTTTTCAGAGAAGCCGGTAAACGCCGGAACAATTTCCGCCAGAATCAGGCGCACGCCCTGCAGGATGATAAAGACACCCGCCGCGAAGGTAATCGCCTGAATGATCGAATAAACCAGGAAGTTCTGCCCACCGCTGAGCTGGCCTTCGACATAGTCTTTACCGGCGCAGACGGCGAGGATCATGTAGATGACGATCATGGTCAGCGAGATTGAGATGGAGCTGTCGCGCAGGAAGCTCAGGTTCTTCGGCAGGTTCATCTCTTCCGTTGAACGCGATCCCTTGCCGCATTTACTGCCTATCCAGCCGGAGAGCACGTAGCCCAGCGTCCCAAAATGCCCGAAGCCGATGTCATCGGTGCCGGTAATGCGGCGCATATAGCGCTGGGCAATCGCCGGGAAGAACGCCATGATCAGGCCCAGAATCAGCGAACCGGTAAACACCAGCCCTACGCCCTCGAAGCCAGCGACGGTCAGGATCACGCTTATCATGCAGGCCATATAAAACGTGTGGTGGCCGGTCAGGAAGATATATTTCAGCCTGGTGAAGCGGGCGACGATGATGTTCGCCACCATGCCGAACGCCATAATCAGCGCGGTGGACGCGCCGTATTTCTCCAGCGCAATTGAAACGATGGCTTCGTTATTAGGAATAATTCCCTGAATATTAAAAGCATGTTCAAACATGCCGCCGAGAGGATTTAACGAGCTGACTAATACCGTCGCCCCGCCGCCCAGAACAATAAATCCCAGCACCGTTTTAATTGAGCCTTTCACCACGTCAGAAAAAGATTTCTTTTGCGCCACCAGGCCAATCAGAGCAATTAAGCCAACCAGGATGGCGGGCACCTTAAGAATATCAACAATAAAATTCAGCGTTTCAAGGATAAACATATCCACCTCGCCCTGTAGGGATTAACGGTTAGCAAAATAAGCGCTGAGCTTATCTTCCAGTTCGTTGATATCAATAATGCTGGTCAGCACCACCAGCCTGTCGCCCGGCACGCTGGCACTTTCAGCGATGTCCTTTGCCATTACAAACAGGTCGGCGGCCCCCGGCGTGGCGGAGGATAAATCAGAGTGCTCCACCTCCGCGTCGATATTCAGCTTTTTCAAAACTTTTTTGATATTCATCTCGACCATAAAACTGCTGCCAAGACCCGATCCGCAGATAGCCATTATTTTCATCTTTATTTCCTTTGATTAAGGATGCATACCGCCGCACCGCATTTCAAATGCAATGTAAGAAATCAGGGTAGAAAAGGTAATTCAGTAACGGTTGATTATTGTTTTAATCCCCTCCACGTTTTTTGCTTTATGTAGTAATGCCATATCTTCATCACTGGAAAATAATTCTGCTAACGCAGATATTGTCTCAATATGGCTGTGGCTGTCCGTCGCCGCGAGCATAATTATCAGGTCAACGGGATCGTTATCCTCGGAATTAAAGCTCACCCCTTTTTCAAGCTTCAGGAGAGAGAGCCCTAACCCCTGCGCCCCCTCCTCCGGCCTGGCATGCGGCATGGCCAGCCCAGGCGCCAGCACGTAATACGGCCCGAGCCTGTCGTGCTGCTGCTTAATGGCGGTAACGTAATCCGCCGTAATAATATCGGCGTCCAGCAGGGGCCGCGCGCAAACGTCCAGCGCCTGCATCCAGCTTTCCACCTCCGGCAGCACCCTGATGGTGCCGTCATGTAACCAGCGATTAAGCACGCTCTCCTCCTTTCGGTTTAAAAACGGACCAGCAAGATGGGCAAACTTTATGCAACGCTTCGCCTTCTGACAGTGATGATAGTCACAAAGATAGCGCTACCAAAAACTATCGCGCAAATTTGTGATAGCGCTATCAGATCGTAATCATTGGCCTAAAAGCCAGCGATCGGGTGGATTTCCGGCGTATACTTAACACCGATTTCCCCTGTAGATTCAGGGGAGAAGATGTCACAACAACGATAAGAACAGGCATAACCATGTCCATGACCCGAAAGCGACGTAGTACAGGGAAGGTAACGCTTGCCGATGTAGCCCAGCTGGCAGGCGTCGGCACCATGACCGTATCGCGAGCCCTTCGCACCCCGGACCAGGTCTCTGATAAGCTCCGGGAAAAAATTGAGGCCGCAGTGAGCGAACTCGGCTACATGCCCAACCTGGCGGCCAGCGCGCTGGCATCGGCCTCCTCCTATACCATCGCTATGGTCGTGCCGAGCCTTGCGGAGTCTGGCTGCACGGAGATGTTTGCCGGGCTACAGCAGGTGCTGCAACCGGCGGGCTACCAGATAGTGCTGGCGGAATCGCAGCACCGCCTGGAGCAGGAAGAGAAGCTGCTGGAAACCCTGCTGACCTCAAATCTCGCGGCGGCGATTCTGCTCAGCGCGGATCACAGCGATACCGTACGCAGCTGGCTGACAAACGCCAACGTGCCGGTGCTGGAGATAGGCGCAACGCGCGAAGATCCTATCGACATGAACATCGGCATCGATAACGTCGCGGCGATGTTTGAACTGACGGAGATGCTCATCAGGCGCGGCTACCAGAATATCGGGCTGCTGTGCGCCAACCAGGAGCAGTGGATATTCCAGCAGCATCTTCAGGGCTGGTATAAGGCGATGCTGCGCCACCATATGTCGCCCAATCGGGTGATCAACGCCGCCGCCCCGCCCGTCTTCTCAACCGGAACGGCGCAGCTGCCCGAATTTTTACTGGCCTGGCCGGAGCTGGACGCGCTGGTCTGCGTGTCGGACGAACTGGCCTGCGGCGCGCTGTACGAATGTCAGCGCAGGCGCATCAAGGTGCCGGATGATTTAGCGATTGTTGGTTTTGGGGACAGCGACGTCAGCCGCGTGTGCCAGCCTGCGCTGACAACGATGGCGGTGCCGCATCGTAAGATTGGCATCGAAGCGGGTCGCGCATTACTGGCAAGAATCAACGATGAGCCCTGGGATGCGAACCCGACCATTGCTTCAGCGCTGTGCATGCGGGATAGCTGCTAGAGCCTCCTGTTCCGTCAGATATCCGGGGCGCAACGCTCTGATTATCCCGCGCCTTAAGCTGCTCTGACTGACCGCCTACATTCAGCGGCAGAATCGTTACTTTCTGCCGTCTATTCTGCAGTCAATCACAAAATCCACATCGCTTTTCTACCCTTTCTTGACAACCTGAATGCAGAGTGTCAATTCTTGCTTCACCGATTGAGCAAATGTAATCGCAATGATAATAAAAAGCTGCACTTTGGTTTCTTAACGTCTTAACAAAACCTCTGCCTCAGCGCGCTTTGCCCGGGGCAGTCATCCTGTCCGAGTCAGTGAGGAGCAGAATTATGCGTTACCCTACAGTGTTCAAAGCATCGCTTATGGCGGCATTGGGTTTCAGCGCCGTGGCGCAGGCTCAGGAGGCGGCAACCATTGCCTTTCTGATGCCCGATCAGGCATCAACCCGCTACGAGCAGCATGATTTTCCGGGCTTCAAAGCGGAGCTGACTAAGCTCTGCCAGCAGTGCAAGGTTATCTACCAGAACGCCAACGCCAGCGCCTCTTTGCAACAGCAGCAGTTCAACTCCGCTATTGCCCAGGGCGCGAAGGTGATCGTGCTGGATCCGGTTGACTCTTCCGCCGCCGCAGGCCTGGTGGAAATCGCCCACTCGCAGGACGTAAAAGTAGTGGCCTACGACCGTCCGATCCCCGGCAAACCTGCCGATTTTTATATCTCTTTTGATAACGAAGGTATCGGCTACGCGATATCCACCTCGCTGGTTGAACACCTGAAGGCGACAAACGTGCCCGCAGGCTCCGGCGTGCTGCAAATCAACGGCTCGCCAACGGATGCCGCAGCGGGCCTGATTCGCGACGGTATTCATCGCGGGCTGAAAGAGTCCGGGTATAAAACGCTGGCTGAATTCGACACCCCTGAATGGGCACCGCCAAAAGCGCAGGAGTGGGCAGCCGGGCAGATAACCCGTTTTGGCGACAAGATTAAAGGCGTGGTTGCGGCGAACGACGGAACCGGCGGCGGGGCTATTGCCGCCTTTAAATCCGGCGGCGTACAGCCGATTCCTCCGGTGACGGGTAACGATGCGACAATCGCCGCGCTGCAGCTGATTATCGCCGGGGATCAGTACAACACTATCTCTAAACCATCTGAAATCGTTGCCGCCGCTGCCGCCAATGTTGCGGTACAGCTGATCAACGGCCAGAAGCCGAAGGCCACCTCAACCCTCTACAACACGCCGTCGCAGCTCTTTGTTCCGGCGGTAATCACCGCAAAAAATATCAAAGCGGAAATCTTTGATAAGAAAATCCAGACGCCGCAACAGGTTTGTACCGGAGAGTACCAGCAGGCCTGCCAGAAATTAGGGATCCTCAACTAAGCCGCAGCCGGTGCGTTCGCGGACGCACCGACGATAAGAAGGTTTTTACTATGTTAATCGATAATGGCCTCGCCCCGCGCACGGATAGCCCGCTTCTTCAGCTAAGGAAAATCTCTAAAAATTTTGGCGCCGTTTCTGCCCTGACGGATATCGATCTCGACGTTTACGCGGGTGAAGTCGTGGCGCTGGTCGGCGATAACGGCGCGGGCAAATCGACGCTGGTTAAAGTACTGGCGGGGGTGTATCAGCCCACTTCCGGCACTATTGAATTTGAGGGCAAGGAAATCACTCTCGACAGCCCGGGCAAGGCGCTGGAGCACGGCATTTCCACCGTGTTTCAGGATCTGGCGCTGTGCGAAAACCTGGACGTGGTGGCGAACCTGTTTCTGGGGCACGAGCTGTCGGCCTGGGAGCTGGATGAGGTGACTATGGAGGTGCGGGCCTGGACACTGCTAAAAGAGCTGGCGGCCCGCATTCCCTCAGTGCGCGAACCGGTTGCCTCCCTTTCTGGCGGACAGCGGCAGACCGTCGCTATCGCCCGCTCGCTGCTGCTCAACCCCAAAATCATTATGCTCGATGAACCCACGGCCGCCCTCGGCGTGGCGCAGACCGCAGAGGTGCTGAACCTGATTGAGCGGGTGCGTGAACGCGGGCTGGGCGTGATTATCATCAGTCACAACATGGAAGACGTGCGGGCGGTTGCCGATCGGATAGTGGTTCTGCGCCTGGGCCGCAACAAAGGCATTTTTACGCCGGAGGCCACCAACCAGGATCTGGTTGCCGCCATTACCGGAGCGACGGAGAACGCCGTGTCGCGCCGGGTGGAGAGAAAATCGCATCAACATACGACGGGGGCGAGCTGAGCCATGACCACAACCACCAATAAACCGCTGTCGCCTGAAACCCGGCTGGACCGCAGCGACGAACGCGTCAGTCACCAGGACACGCTTTCCGGCCTGCTTCGTGCTTACATCACGCGTATCAAGACCGGCGACCTGGGGATGATCCCCGTAGTGCTCGGGCTTATCATTATCTCCATCGTCTTTACGGTGCTGAACCCGATTTATCTGGCCCCCAACAACCTGGTCAATATGCTGTTCGACTGCGCTACGGTGGGCTTTATTTCGCTGGGTATCGTCTGCGTACTGCTGCTGGGTGAGATTGATCTTTCCGTAGGGTCGATGAGCGGTCTGGCCTCGGCCATAATCGGCGTGCTATGGGTAAACCAGGGCTGGCCCATTGTGGGCGCGATAGCCGTCGCACTGGCGGTAGGCGCCGCCGTGGGCCTGCTTTACGCCCAGCTGTACAGCCGTTTAGGGATGCCAAGCTTTGTGGCAACCCTCGCCGGGCTGCTCGCGCTGCTCGGCATGCAGCTCTATATTCTCGGCCCGTCGGGAAGCATTAACCTGCCCTACGTTTCCCCGCTGGTGCGCTTCGGCCAGGTGCTGGTGATGCCGGGCTGGCTGGCGCATCTGTTTGCGCTGCTGCCAGGGGTGCTGATGCTGGTCCTGGGGCTGCGCACCCGCACGCGCCGGACTCAGGCCAACCTGTCCTGCGAACCTCTCGGCTCGCTTTGGGCGCGCAGCATATTTATGACTGCCGTGTTCGAATTTATGGTTTTCTATCTCAACATCGGACGCGGGGTTCCGTGGGTATTCGGGCTGTTTATCCTCGTCGTTGTCATGCTGAACTACGCGCTGAAACGGACAAAATGGGGCCGCTCAATGTTTGCCGTTGGGGGCAATCGCGAAGCTGCCCGCCGCTCCGGCATTAACGTACGGCGTATTTATATCAGCGCGTTTATGATTTGTTCCGTGCTGGCAACCACCGGCGGGATCCTTGCCGCTTCACGTCTGGCCTCCGCCAGCCAGCAGGCGGGGACCGGAGACGTGAATCTTAACGCCATCGCGGCGGCGGTGATCGGCGGCACGAGCCTGTTCGGCGGACGCGGCAGCGCATACTCGGCCCTGCTCGGCATCATCGTCATTCAGTGTATTTCCAACGGACTGACGCTGCTCAATCTGCCGTCGTCATTACGCTATATGATAACTGGCGGCGTGCTGGCTATTGCGGTGATTGTGGATTCGATGGCGAGACGCTCGCGGGTGAGCCACGGCCGCGCCTGATTAGCATAAAAAGGGGAAGCGCAGAAGCCGGGTTCACAAAGACCGGTTACTCCCCCGGGTTGGTTTCTGCGCTTCCAGATTTAATAAACCTGCTCAGGCTCCAGCGCGTCGACGAGCTCCCTTAAGGAGGCATAGCGGCCAAACGCCGCCGCAAACTTTGCGTCATCGTAGTCGGGTGCCACCACAAAGGTTTTGATTCCCGCCCGCTGCGCGGCGGTAAAACCATTCAGGCTATCCTCAATCACCCTGCACTCTCCTGCCTCCAGCCCCAGCTTGTGTAATACCTTGCTATAAACTGCGGGATGGGGCTTGCCAAAAAGTTCATCATCCGCGCTGCACACCACGTCAAACCAGTCCCATAATTTCAGCCGGTCAAACACCGCTTCAATGATCTGTTTACAAGAAGAAGTCGCCAATGCCAGGCGGTAGCCAGCGGCACGGAAGCTGCGCAGTGCCTGTTCTAACCCGTTCATTGCCACGCCCTCGCGGCGGATGGCAGCGCAGACCAGGGTAACAATTTGCTCTTCAGCCTGGGGCGAGGAGATGCTCAGCGAGTATCTTTCGCACCATAGCCTTGCGATATCATCAATCCGTTTCCCTTTGGTGAAGCGCTCGCACTCCTCAGCGGTAATGGCGATTCCCTGTTCTGCCAGCACCTCGATTTGGGCACGCTGCCAGAAGCCTTCCGAATCAATAATGACGCCGTCCATATCAAAAATAACCGCTTCAACTTTCATGACTGTTCCGCTTGATTAAATGGCTGACAACGTTGCCAGCCAAAAATCTGTTAAGACGCCCGCACCGCCCCTTTCGTGGCAGAAACTGCGGTACTTTCAAAACCTGGCTGCTCAACGCGGATAAAGTGGCACAGGAAGAAGGCGATGACATACAGCGCGGTATAGGCGATAACCACGCCGAGAGTGCTGAAGTACGGCAGCAGCACAACCGCAATCGCCGGGGCCAGGAAGTTCGACAGACCCGCAGAGAGGTTATAGACGGAGATTGCCGCCCCCTTGTGGCGCGGTTCCAGCGCCGGGAAGACCGCCGCCATCGGCACGAACGCCGCCACGAAAATTCCCAGCGAGATTGCCGGAAGCAGCGCCATGGCGAAGTTATGCCCGAAATGCTGCGGCACGTAGTAGAACGCCAGGCTCGAAAGGGCCATACCGATACAGCCGAACCAGCGCACGACGCGCATCCAGCCCAGTTTTTCTGCGACTATGCCCCAGAAAATATTGGAGAAAATGGTGGTAAAGAAGAACACCGCCCATACCTGTAGCCACTCGGAGGTGGTAAAGCCCAGCTCATCGACGAACATCAGCGGCATGATAACCGCGAAGCCGAACAGCGACAGGGTATTAATGATGCGCACCATGCTCGAATACATAATGCTGCGGTTGGTATAGAGCAGCGTGATTGCCCGGCTCAGCTCGTTGAGCTTCTCTCTGGTGGTGAGGTTGTGCATGTGCGTTGGGGTATGGACGTTACGCAGGGAAATCATCGCAATCACCCCGCCCGCCAGGCAGAAGAATAGCGCCATCCACAGCGTACCCAGCTCGCCCACCAGCGGAATGGTAAAGCTCGGAATGTAGCTGCCCGCCACGCCAATACCAATCGAATAAACCGCCCAGTACCAGCCCAGCGCGGAGCTGGCGTTCTCGCTCTTCACGTTATGGATAATCACCACGATGAAGGAGTAGAGGAACAGCGGATAGGCAAAGCCGCGGATGCCATAGAACAGTAAAATCAACGGATAGTTGGCATGGCCCAGGCCAAAGGTGAGGAACAGCACGTGGAACACGCACCACAGCACGAACCCGATAAACATGGTTTTCTGCGGTGTAATAATTTCGGCGACCACCCCGGATACCCAGGCGGACAGCGCGGCGGCGAGGCCGTAGAGTGTGAAGGCAAATGACGCCTGCGCGGGCGAGAAACCCAGTTCTTTAATGTAGTGGGAGAGGAACGCCAGCTCAAAACCGTCGCCGGTCATGAATACGGCGATGGCGATATAGCCCCACAGCAGGTGAAGCGGTAATCCAAACCATTGTTTGTTAGCAACGGACATAGTGACCTCGTTTCTTATGTACAGGGTAAGCCCCGGCCGTAACCGGGGTCATTTTTATTATTAAAATCAGAAGGTTCTATAATTCAGATCGTTAAGATAGAGCGCGTTAAATTGCCCATAGCGCTTCATCAGCGCGGTATGCTGCTGCGCCCGCGGCGGCCAGGTCTGGTAAATTTCCGGCTTCCTGCAAACCGATGCCAGCTCTTTACCCGCCGCCAGACAGGCCAGGCGGGCAGCCCCCAGCGCGCCGCCGGTTTCGCCGCCCTTGTGGGTGACAATCGGCATATTGAGCACGTCCGCCAGCAGCTGCGCCCACAACGGGCTACGGGCACCGCCTCCTACCAGCGAACACTGTTCAATACGCGTACCGCTTTCCTGCAATACCCGCAGCCCGTCGGCCAGGCCGAAGCTCACGCCTTCAAGCACGGCGTAACCCATGGAGGCGCGATTGCTGGCGTGCGTCAGCCCGTGGAAAATCCCTTTGGCGTTCGGATCGTTATGGGGTGTGCGTTCGCCGGAGAGATACGGCAGGAACATCGGTGCCTCCGCCTTTTCGTCCTCGCCGAGCTGAGCCACCTCTTCCAGCAGCGCCGTTTCGGTGACGCCAACCAGACGGCAGAACCATTGCAGGCAGCTGGCGGCGCTCAGCATCACGCTCATCTGGTGCCAGCGGTTGGGCAGCACGTGGCAAAAAGCATGGACCGCAGAGGCCGGCGCCGGGCGATACGCTTCGTTAACCACAAACAGCACGCCGGAGGTGCCCAGGGAGATAAACGCATCCCCTGGGTTAACCGCCCCGACGCCAATGGCGCTGACCGCGTTGTCGCCGCCGCCCCCGGCCACCACCACCGATGGGTTAAGCCCCCAGCGTTCGGCAATTTCCGGCGCAAGCGTTGCAGAGACATCGCAGCCTTCCACCAGCGCGGGCATATTGCGCCTGGACAAGCCACACTGCTCGAGCAGGCTGTCCGACCAGTCACGCCTTGCAACGTCAAGCCAGAGCGTGCCCGCCGAATCGGACATGTCAGAGATTTTTTTCCCGGTCATCTTTAGCCGCAGATAATCCTTCGGCAGCAAAACCGTCTCGATACGCCTGAAATTTTCCGGCTCATGCCTGCGAACCCACAGCAGCTTCGGTGCCGTAAAGCCCGGCATGGCGAGGTTCCCGGCCACCGTATGCAGCTCAGGAGCCATTTCTTCCAGCTCGGTGCACTCCAACGCGCTGCGGGTATCGTTCCACAGGATGGCCGGGCGAATCACCTCGTCTGACTCGTCCAGCAGCACCGCGCCGTGCATCTGCCCGGAGAGGCCAACGGCTTTAATTGCCGCCCAGTGCTGCCCGCATTTCTCTTTTAGCGTGCTCATCAGGTAGTCGGTGGCTTCCCACCAGGCCTGCGGACTTTGCTCTGACCAGTGCGGATGGGGTCGCTGAATGGTCAGCGGCGCGCTGTGGCTGGTCACGATGTCACCGTTTTCGTCAATGACCAGCGCTTTTACTTCGGAGGTGCCGAGATCGATGCCTAAGTACATGATTTATTCCTCAGCGGATCAGCGAATAAACAGCCTGAATTTTTTCACGCAGCAGCGCGGTGAAGTCTTCCCGCTGCGCCAATTCCCCGAACAGTGCTTTGTCACTGGCGTAAAGCGCAACCGGGTCTTCGGCGTTAAACATGGCGTGTACCGCGTCCGCATCCAGAATGCCGTCCTGGTATTCATACGGCAGCTGGCCCTTGTGCCACTGCTCCATAAAGACAAAGAACAGCGCAGGGAGCATGGCGGTTGCATGCGGAACGGCACCGCGCTGGTAGCATTCGATCATCGTCGGGGTCATCATCGCCGGGATTTTCGAGAAGCCGTCGGCCGCCACCCGCTGGTTGGTATCCTCGATGTACGGGTTAGTAAAGCGTTTGAGCACCACGTCGCGGTAGGTCGGCAGGTCAATGCCGTTATCGCCAAGGCTTGGGATCACATCTTCGGTGACATAGCGGTCGGCCACGGCGTAGATGGCGTCCGTCAGGGTGCTTTCGTGGATAAACTTCATCCCCATCAGCGTGCCCGCCCAAGCGATGCAGCTGTGGGAGGCGTTGAGAATTCGGATTTTCGCCTCTTCATAAGGGATGACAGACTCGACCATCTCCACGCCAATGGCCTCCAGATCCGGGCGAACGTCGCGGAAATTGTCCTCAACGACCCACTGGATAAAGGTTTCGCCCATCACCGGGGCTTTATCGTCAATGCCGGTCTGCGCTTTGATACGCGCGGGCAGATCCGCCGCCGGACGAGGCGTGATACGGTCGACCATCGTGTTCGGACAGGTGGCGTTTGCTGCCAGCCACTCGATGACCGACTGTTTACCGGTCAGCTGCAGGAACTCCTCCAGCCCGTCGTGGAAACGTTCGCCGTTGTGGCGCACGTTATCGCAGTTGAGCAGGGTCAGCGGGCCCGCACCGTTTGCCATGCGCTGCTCAAGGATACGGGTGATGACGCCATAAATCGTTTTGTTGCCGCCCTTCAGATCGCAGGCGAGATCGGCGTTTGCAACCTCCAGCCCGTGGGAAGTATTCAGGTAATAACCCCCCTCCGTCACGGTGAACGCGATGACCCTGGTTTCCGGCTTTGCCCCTTCGGCAATCAGCGGTTGCAGATCGGCCTGCCACGGCAGCAATTTCTGAATGGAGGTGATCTCTTCATAGGCCCGCTCCCCTTCAGGACTGACCGTTTCCAGCACGTAGCGGCCCTTCTGCGCCGTCAGGGCAGCGACGACATGCTCCGCATCATTGCGAATATTCCCGGCGGCGATGTGCCAGCGGGTATCGCCCTGCGCAATCAGACGGTGCAGGTACCAGGCCTGGTGCGCGCGGTGAAAAGATCCCAGACCAATGTGTAACCAGGTATTCGTAGTCATGACGTAGCTCTCCATTCAGGTTTGTGAGCTGAATGTAATTGAACATTTAATTTATTTAAGAGCTTTACGTCACAAAAGAGCAAATGACCTATAAAAATACAAATGACCAGATGCGGATAAATTAGTGTTGCCTGCATGGTCTGCACGCGCCAGAATGCGGGTATCACAGCGGGAAATAGCTTCCCGCCCTCCTTCTAAGGTGCTGAAAAAATTGATAACTGAAGATGATATCCGGTTGGATCAGAAAGTACGCGCCGCGTGGATGTACTACATTGCCGGACAGAACCAGAGCGAAATAGCCACCCAGCTGGGCACCTCCCGCCCTGTCGTACAGCGCCTTCTGGCGGCGGCGAAAGAGGAAGGCATCGTTTCCATTGGCCTTAACCATCCGGTGGCCAGCTGCATGAACTACGCGCAGATGCTGAAAGAAAAATACGATCTGATCGAGTGCAACGTCGTCCCCGCTTTTACCAGCGACATGACGCTCGACAGCGTCTCCTTCGGCTGTTACCAGCTGATGGAGAAATATCTGCACGGCGACAATGACAAAGTGGTCGGCATTGGCTCAGGCCTGACGCTGAAAAAGACCATCCGGCGGATTGATTTCGACAGTGACAATACGCGCTGTGTGGCGTTAATCAGCGCCATGAACGCGGACGGGAAATGTAACTACTACGACGATGTTCCGCTGCTGCTGGCCAGTAAAATCCAGGCCAACTATTATCAGTGGCCCGCGCCGCGCTACGCGCAGACCTCGCTGGAACATCAGATGTGGTGTTCCAACCGCCTGTTCAACAACGTCTCAGATGTTGCCCAGGACGCAGACGTGATCTTCGTCGGCATCGGTGCGCTGTCGCAGCAAAGCCCTATCTTTAAGGATGGGTTTATCACTCTGGAGCAGCTGGAAACCCTGACGCGGCAAGGCGCTATTGGCGAAATTCTGGGCCGCTTTATCGACGCCAGCGGCGACGTGGTGGAGAGCGATATCAACAATCTGATCACCAGCTATGATATCCGCCGCAGCCAGTGTCCACGCATTGCCGCAGCCTGTGGCGAAGACAAACGCCCGGTGATTTACTCGGCGCTGCAGGGCCGGTGGATTAACGGCCTGGTGACCGATGAGCACACTGCCCGCTGGCTGCTCACCCGCTAAAGCGGGCTACCGGTAGTAAGGGTCGGTGGGATTTCGATGCACTGAATTTTGGCGTCGCCGGAATCGATAATCGAAAACGCCGCCTCCAGCATTGCGGGCACGTCCTGACGCACCATATCAATATCGTGCCCCAGCAGCGGCACGAACGGATCCCAGTCAAAGCAGCCCATCGGCGGCTGCTGCGTGCCGGTTTGCCCGCGGGCGGCAAGCCACTGCACCACACCTTCCAGCGAAATGGTCGAATTAACAAACAGGCCGTAAACGCCATCTTCAGGCGGCATAAAGTCCTGTAATCCGGCCTGCACATGCTTCGGCGAATAGCCGTCCACAAAAGTATTTTTCGCTGAAACAACCAGGCCCGCTTCCTGATGCGCATCCCGGAAGCCGCGCAGGCGCTCACGCGTATTGTGATCGTTGCGCCTGCCGCCAATAAAGGTCAGTGCGACCTTCTTACCGAAGCGCTTTTCAGCGTTAAGCAGAATGCGTTCGGTTAACGCCTTCGATCCCGCGTAGTTATCGGAAATAACCGAAGGTGCCAGCGTGCCCGGCAGGTCGAGATTCAGGGTGTGAACGCCCGCCTGTGAACACAGTTCGGAGATCTCATCAGGGCGCGTTGCGCCTGTGGCAATAACCCATTCTACCTGCCATGAGAGCATGGTGCGCACCGCCTCCAGCTCCAGCGCCGGGTCACGACGGGTACAGGTAATAATCGGGAACAGGCCGCGCTCGCGCGCCATCTCTTCAAATTTTTCAACGATAGAGCCAAAGTAGCGGTTATCGTATTTCGGCACAATCATGCCAATCACGCGGGATTTCTCTTTGCGCAGCAGGCTGGCCTGGCGGTTAACCGCGTAGCCCTGCTCCTGAGCCACCTGGGTGACCTTCTCGGCAAGCTTCGCGCTGATGCGGCGCTTCTTCCAGTTGCCGTTAAGAATGGCGCTCACCGCGCTCGCCGAAACCCCGGTCAGCTCCGCCAGGTCATAAATCGTTATTTTCTTCGTTTTCCTGGTGCGTATCACAAATTTCTCTCTCCGTTTTTTATCGGGCTTGCCGCAAATTTCATCTGGTGCTAAATCTGCTCTATCGATTGAGCAATTTGTATTGCATCCCAATAATCTGCCTGGCTGACAAGGATTATAAAATGAAAAACACTTTACCCTCCATGAATTGCGCGCTTAGCGGCAAAGTAGCTGCCATTACCGGAGCCGCCTCCGGCATCGGGCTGGAATGCGCGAGAACGCTGCTTGCGGCGGGCGCGAAGGTTGTGCTGATTGACCGCGACGGCGAAAAGCTTGAGAAGCTGACCGCAGAAATGGGCGAGAACGCCTTTGCGCTGGTGGTCGATCTTATGCAGCCGCAGCAGGTCGACAATATTCTCGCCGGGATCCTGGAAAAAGCAGGGCGTCTCGATATTTTCCATGCTAACGCAGGCGCGTACATTGGCGGTCCGGTAGCGGAAGGCGACCCTGACGTCTGGGACCGTGTGCTTCACCTTAACATTAACGCCGCGTTCCGCAGCGTGCGGGCGGTGCTGCCCCATCTGATTGCCCAGAAGTCCGGGGATATTATTTTCACCAGCTCCATCGCGGGCGTGGTGCCGGTTATCTGGGAACCCATTTATACCGCTTCCAAGTTTGCCGTCCAGGCGTTTGTCCACTCGACTCGTCGCCAGGTCGCTCAGCACGGCGTGCGCGTTGGCGCCGTTCTGCCGGGCCCGGTGGTCACCGCCCTGCTCGACGACTGGCCAAAAGAGAAAATGGAAGAGGCGCTGGCCAACGGCAGCCTCATGCAGCCGATTGAAGTCGCCGAATCCGTATTGTTTATGGTGACGCGCAGTAAAAACGTGACCGTTCGCGATCTGGTCATTCTGCCAAACAGCGTGGATCTGTGATCCAGGGAAGATGGATACCGTAATGAACAGCGAAACACAAAGTACCCTGATCGGGGTTGACGTCGGTTCCGGCAGCGTACGCGCCGGGATCTTCGATCCAGCCGGACACCTGCTGGCCCATGCTTCAAGGCCTATTACGTTGCACCGCAGCGCGGGCAGCAAGGTTGAGCAGTCCAGCAATGAAATCTGGCGGGCGGTCTGCGAGAGCATTCGCGAAGCCGTGAGCTCCGCAGGCGTTTCACCCACCAGCGTGCGCGGCATAGGTTTTGATGCCACCTGTTCGCTTGTGGTGCTGGGAAAAGATGGCGAGCCGCTGCCGGTCGGTGACGCAGAGGCTCCAGAACAAAATATCATCGTCTGGATGGATCACCGGGCCACCGAACAGGCCGAGCGGATAAACGCCACCGCGCATCCCGTGCTGAAATACGTTGGCGGCAAAATCTCCCCGGAAATGGAGACGCCAAAGCTGCTCTGGCTGAAGGAGAATCGCCGGGAGGTTTACGATAGCGCCTGGCAGTTCTTTGACCTGGCGGACTTTTTGACCTGGCGCGCCACCGGCGATCTGGCGCGATCTAACTGTACCGTAACCTGCAAATGGACTTATCTGGCCCATGAAAAACGCTGGGATGGCGACTACTTCCGCACCATCGGGCTTGAGGAACTGGCAGAGGAAGAGTTCGTGCGCATCGGGCAGCGGATTGTTGAACCTGGCACGCCCTGCGGCGAGGGGCTAAGCGCTGCCGCAGCAGACGACATGGGGCTGCCGGCTGGTACGCCGGTCGCCGTGGGGATGATAGATGCCCACGCGGGCGGCATCGGCACCGCGGGGGTGGACAAGGGCGCGGAGCATAACCTCGCCTGGGTATTTGGCACATCGGCCTGTACGATGACCTCCACGCAGCAGCCCGTTTATATTCCCGGCGTCTGGGGGCCGTATTATTCGGCGATGGTGCCGGGGATGTGGCTCAGCGAGGGCGGCCAGAGCGCGGCGGGCGCGGCTATCGACCAGCTTCTCTCTTTCCATCCTGCCGCCGCCGAAGCGCGCAGGCAGGCCAGGGCGCTGAACGTTCCGCTCCCGGTTTATCTGGCAGACCTGGTGCTGGCCAGGATTACCGATCCTTCCCGTGCCATAGAGCTTGCCCATGGGCTGCACGTCGTGCCGGAATTCCTGGGTAACAGAGCGCCGTTCGCCGATCCCCATGCCAGGGCCGCGATTGCCGGGCTGGGCATGGAAAACGATCTGGATAATTTGCTGGCGTTCTACGTCGCCGGGCTGGGCGGCATTGGCTACGGGCTGAGACAAATCGTCGACGCCCAGCGTCACGCAGGGGTTAAAACAGAGAAAATTGCGATCAGCGGCGGCGCAGGCCAGCACCCGCTGGTGCGCCAGCTGCTGGCGGACGCCTGCGATCTGCCGGTCATCGCTACCCAGTGTAGCGAACCGGTACTGTTAGGTTCAGCGATCCTCGGCGCCGTAGCGGGGAATGTTGCCGCAACCGTCAGTCACGCAATGTCGCAGATGACGAAGCTGGATCGGCAGTTTGAGCCGCAGGAAACATACCGCCAGACGCACCGGGCGCGCTATGAGAGCTATAAGCTTTTACAGCAGACGGCGAAGGCGATTCGGGATAATTAACAGGCAGGCCCTCTCCTGGCAGAGAGGGTTAGATCAGGCTGCGCTTACTCGGCTGCGGCAGCGGACTTCGATTCGTTCTTGGCGTTGCGCGTCATCCACAGCGACAGCGCCTTTAACGAATCCGGGGTGAAGTCGTCGCAGCGGGCGGTGATCTCTTCCGGAGACATCCAGCTCACTTCGCTGACCTCGTCTTCCTGCAGCGCGAACGGGCCGTGGGAGACGCAGCTGAACAGCCCGCCCCAGACGCGGCAGTGCTTATCTTCGAAGTAGAACATGCCGTGTTCGGCAAAAGGAACGCCCGCGATACCCAGCTCTTCTTCGGCTTCGCGACGGGCGGAATCGAGGAGCTGTTCGTCAGATTGTACAACGCCTCCGGCGGTCGCATCGAGCATGCCCGGCAGGTAGTCTTTGGTTTCGGTGCGGCGCTGCACCAGGATTTTACCCATACCGTCGTGTACAACAATGTAGGTAGCCCGGTGACGCAGGCCCTGCGCGCGCATCTGCTCACGGCTGGCCTGTGCGATCACTTCATTGTCTTCGTTAACAATGTCTACCCATTCCGTGCCAGCAAAATGACTCTGTTCCACCATCGGAAACCTTCTCTATTGGGCGCTCTTACGGCGCGTTTAAGATCTTACCAGCGGTAAGGTACGGGGTAATGCCAACCTGTGCAATAACCCTGTCGTTAATCAGTGTGTGAACGGTCAGAACGTCGTCGTTCAGCATGCCGTAGCTCGCTTCAAATCCGCCTTTCGGGATGCTCACCGAACCGGGGTTGAAGAAGTAGATCCCATCGCGAATTTCCGCCACGGGAAGATGAGTATGACCGAAAATCAGCGCATCGTGTGGTGCTAAAGGTGGCAATTTTTCTGGATTATAAAGATGCCCGTGCGTCACGAACAGGCGCTGACCCGGCAGCAGGATCTGCGCAAACGGGGCGGTAATCGGAAAGTTAAGCAGCATCTGGTCGACTTCACTGTCGCAGTTGCCGCGCACCGCGATGATCTTCTCCGCCACGGTATTAAGCCCTTCTGCAACCTTCGCCGGGTTATAGCCTTCCGGGAGCGCGTTACGCGGCCCGTGGTTGAGCAAATCGCCCACCAGCACCAGCCACTGAGCGCCGCTGCGCGCAAAAATTTCCAGCACCTTTTCGGTGGCCGGTAGGGAACCGTGAAGATCGGAGGCAAACATCAGCTTCATAAGTCCACACCTCTTTTAATGGTAAGTGGCTCAATGATAGCGAACAAAACCTGCGGGATCAGCCCGTACGTTTAGCCGAACGGGCGATAAAGCGCTGGACGGAGGCCCGCTGCCACTGGAAGGCGGCATACTCCTGCAGGCGTTCCGGCACCGCATCGCCGTTCAGCACCAGCCGATTCAGCATCAGCGCCAGGTCCGTATCGGCAATCGACCATTCCCCAAACAGATTCTGCTGGCCGACCGGCAAAACGGACTCCGCCGTGGCAAACAGCTTCTCTGCGGCCTTAACGCCCGCAGGGCTGAGCGCCGGTTTTTTTACCCCGCCGAAAACCACGTCCGTCGAACGCTCTTCGCGAATCGGCATCAGGTCGCTGCGCAGCCAGGCCTGAATCTGGCGGGCGCGGGCGCGCTTTTCGATATCTACCGGATAGATGCGCTCCCAGGTTGGCGGGGCGAAGCGCTCTTCCAGATACTCGGTGATGGCGGAAGATTCGCTCAGCACAAATTCGTCTACCGCCAGCAGCGGCACGCGACGCGTGAAGTCATAGCCCTTCCAGCCCGGCTGTAGCTGCTGCCCGGCGGCGAGGTCGACAGTTTCCGTCGTGAAATTCAACCCCTTCTCCTTCAGGGCAACATAGACCGAAAGCACATAGGGGCTGAAAAAATTCGCATCTGACCAAAGGGTAATTACGGGCTGGCTCATGGTAATCCTCGTCATTCATCGCATCCGGCTTTTGAACATATAGCGAAAACGGCGGCCTGTCACTTGAGCAAACCTCAACATTGACCGCCCGTCCCCCGTCACAGGACCTATACTGCAAAAAGTTCCCGAAAACTGTTATCAGAGGCTGTCTATGATCGATCTCTTTTATGCGCCAACGCCCAACGGGCACAAAATCACGCTGTTCCTTGAAGAGGCGGGGCTGGAGTACAACATTCACCGCATTGATATTGGCAAAGGGGATCAGTTCAGGCCGGACTTCCTGGCCATTTCGCCGAACAATAAAATTCCGGCGATCGTTGACCATCTGCCCGCCGACGGCAGCGGCCCGCTGAGCGTATTCGAATCCGGCGCGATTCTGCTCTATCTGGCAGAGAAATCGAATTTGCTGCTGAGTAAAGATCTGCGCGAGCGCACCCATACCCTGCAATGGCTGTTCTGGCAGGTTGGCGGCTTCGGCCCGATGCTGGGGCAGAATCACCACTTCAACCACTTCGCCCCGCAGTCGGTGCCTTACGCTATCGAACGCTACCAGGTGGAAACACAGCGCCTGTACGGCGTGCTCAACAAGCAGCTGGAGAAAACGCCGTGGCTTGGCGGACAGGAGTACAGCATTGCGGATATCGCGACCTACCCGTGGGTGGTCTCTTTTGAACGGCAGCGCATTAACCTTGCGACCTACCCGGCGGTAAAAAACTGGTTCGAAAGAATTCGTTCCCGTCCGGCGACGGAGCGCGCTTACAAACAGGCTGAAAACGTCTGATCCGGCGTGTCAAAATCTTCCCGCCGTAGTGTATTCTGTGGCGGGAAGCAACACACGGAGGAAACCTGCAATGTCATCCCCTCAGCCAGACGCCATTATTCGTATTAAAAACCTACGCCTGCGCACCTTTATCGGCATCAAGGAAGAAGAGATCGCCAACCGTCAGGATATCGTCGTTAACGTCGCCATTCACTACCCGGCGGACAAGGCTCGCGCCAGCGAAGACATCAACGACGCGCTGAACTATCGCACTATTACCAAGCAAATCATCCAGCTGGTAGAGAGCAACCGCTTCTCGCTGCTGGAAAAATTAACTCAGGATGTGCTCGATATCGCATGTGACCATCCGTGGGTGTCTTATGCTGAAGTAGAGATCGATAAACTTCACGCGCTGCGCTACGCCGACTCGGTCTCCATGACCATGAGCTGGCGGCGATAAGCGTAGCCTTCAGGAGACGCGCATGCAGATACTCATAACCGGCGGCACAGGACTTATCGGCAGCCACCTTGTTCCTCGCCTGCTGGAAACCGGCCACGAAGTCACTCTGGTGACAAGGGACCCGGACAAAGCCCGCGGCCACTTCGACCCGCGCGTGGTGCTCTGGAAGGGGCTGAACGAGCATGAGAATCTTGATGGATTCGATGCGGTGATTAACCTTGCGGGCGAGCCGATTGCCGACAAGCGCTGGACGGAAGGTCAGAAGCAGCGCCTGTGCGTCAGCCGCTGGCAAATCACCGAGCGCCTGGTGGAGATGTTCAAAGCAGGCAGCACCCCGCCGTCCGTCCTGATATCCGGTTCTGCTGCTGGCTATTACGGGGATTTGGGCGAGGTTGTCGTCACCGAAGAGGAGCCGCCGCACAACGAGTTTACCCACAAGCTCTGCGCCCGCTGGGAGCAAATCGCCTGCGGCGCACAAAGCGATAATACTCGCGTTTGCCTGCTGCGCACCGGCGTCGTTCTGGCCCCGAAAGGCGGTATCCTGGCGAAGCTGCTGCCGATCTTCCGTTTAGGTCTGGGTGGCCCGATAGGTTCAGGCCGTCAGTACCTGGCGTGGATACACATCGACGATATGGTCAACGGCATCCTCTGGCTGCTGAACAACGATCTGCGCGGCCCGTTCAATATGGTTTCGCCCTATCCCGTGCGCAACGAGCAGTTCTCCCACGCGCTCGGCCACGCCCTCCACCGCCCGGCGTTCATGCGGGCGCCTGCCACAGCGGTGAAGCTGATGATGGGGGAATCGTCGGTATTAGTGCTTGGCGGGCAGCGGGCGCTGCCGAAACGGCTGGAGGAGTCCGGCTTTGGCTTCCGCTATTTTGACCTGGAAGAAGCGCTGGCGGATGTGGTTCGCTAGTCGGTAAAAGGTGGATGGCGCACGCGCTTATCCACCCTAAAATTCATCCTTCGTAGTCGGGTAAACGCAAGCGCCACCCGACTAAGTCCTCTGACAATTACTTCAGAGATCCAGAAAGGAACTGCTGCAAACGAGCGCTCTTAGGGTTGCCGAACAGCTCGTCCGGCGCGCCCTCTTCCTCGATGCGGCCCTGATGCAGGAAGATGACGTGGCTTGAAACGTGACGGGCAAAGTCCATCTCGTGCGTGACCACCACCATCGTTTTCCCCTCTTCGGCAAGCTTCTGCATGATGCGCAGCACCTCGCCCACCAGCTCCGGATCCAGCGCGGAGGTTGGCTCATCGAACAGCAATACTTCAGGCTCCATCGCCAGCGCGCGGGCAATAGAGACGCGCTGCTGCTGGCCGCCGGACAAATGCACCGGGTATTTCGCCTGCTGACGTTCGTCAATGCCCACCTTGGCCAGATACTTCAGCGCGCGCTCTTTCGCCTCCTGCTTGCTTAAGCCCAGCACCTGAATCGGCGCTTCCATGACGTTTTCCAGCACCGTCATGTGGCTCCACAGGTTGAAGTGCTGGAATACCATCGTCAGACGCGTACGCAGCAGGCGCAGCTGGTTTTTATCCGCCACCTTCAGCTGCCCGTCTTTGTCGCGCACCAGGTTGATGTTCTGGTTGCTGACCACAATCGTGCCTTCGCTCGGCTTTTCGAGGAAGTTAATGCAGCGCAAAAAAGTACTTTTCCCCGAGCCGGACGAGCCGATGATGCTGATCACATCTCCGGCGTTGGCCCGCAAAGAAACCCCTTTCAGCACTTCATGTTCGCCGTAGCGTTTGTGTAAATCAGTAACGTTTAATTTATTATCGGCCATGGAAATCACTCAATGCGAAGAGCTGGGTTTAACATGCTGCATAAAACGCTGCTCGGCTTTGCGGAACAGGCTTATCAGCACGTAAGAGATAATCAGATACAGCACCGCCGCGATGCCAAACGCCGTAAACGGCTGGTAGGTGGCGGAGTTAATATCCCGGGCGATTTTCAGCAGGTCCGGCACGGTGGCGGTGAAGGCCAGCGCCGTGGAGTGCAGCATCAAAATCACCTCGTTGCTGTACGCCGGCAGCGCGATGCGCAGGGCGGACGGCAGAATAATACAGCGATACATTTTCACCCGCGAGAAACCGTAGGCCCGCGCGGCTTCGATTTCACCGTGCGGCACGGAGCGGATCGCCCCGGCGAAGATTTCCGTGGTGTAGGCGCAGGTGTTAAGCGTCAGCGCCAGCACGGTACAGTTCAGCCCGCTGCGGAAGAACTCGTTCAGCAGCACGGTACCCTTCACCACTTCCAGCGTGTACATCCCGGAATAGAATACCAGCAGCTGTACGTACAGCGGCGTGCCGCGGAAAATATAGGTAAACAGCCAGATTGGGAAGGCGATGAATTTGTTGCTGGAGACGCGCCCGATGGCCAAAAACAGCGCCAGAATCCCGCCCATAATCACCGATGAAATCAGCAGCCACAGGGTGATTGCCACGCCGGTAAAACGGTAGCCGTCCGTCCACAGCAGGGATTTCCAGTATTCCTGAAGGATATCGATCATAGCTCAGCCCTCTTCACGCCAACCGAGTAGCGGCGCTCGAGCCAGAGCAGCACACCGTTAGAGACGGTGGTAAACACCAGATAGATAATCCCGGCGACGATAGCGAAGTAGAACGGCTGCCAGGTGCTCTTACCGGCAAGCTGGGTCGCCTTCACAACATCTTCCAGGCCTAACAGGGAGACCAGCGCGGTAGCCTTAAGGATGACCTGCCAGTTGTTGCCGATGCCGGGCAGCGCGTAGCGCATCATGGCCGGGAAAAGAATACGGCGGAAGGTCTGCGAGCCGGTAAATCCAAAGGCAGTTGCCGCTTCGATATGCCCTCTGGGAACGGCAAGAAAAGCCCCACGGAAGGTTTCGGTAAAATAAGCCCCGTAGATAAACCCGAGGGTAATGATACCTGCGACCATAGGGTCGATATCAAACTGCGCCACGCCCAGCGCGTCGGTAATGCTGTTGAGCAGCATTTGCAGGCCGTAGAAAATCAGCAGCATCAGCACCAGATCCGGCACGCCGCGAATCAGCGTGGTGTAGCCTTCAAACAGCAGCGCCAGCGGGCGATTTTTGGAGAGTTTCGCCCCCGCCCCGGCCAGGCCGATGATCACCGAAAGCACAACGGAGCTTAACGCCAGCTCCAGGGTGACGATCGCCCCCTTAAAAATCACTTCAGAAAAGCCATACAGCATGGTGCGTATCCTGTCGTCAGTGTCTGCACAAACCGGGCCTGCCCTTACGGGACACAGGCCCTACCACCGGTGACTGTTAACCACCAAAAACATCAAAATCGAAGTATTTTTTCGCCAGCTTGTCGTAGGTGCCGTCTTTACGCATTTCGGCAAAGGCTTTGTTCAGCGCCTGACGCAGTTCGGTGTCCTCTTTGCGCAGGCCCATACCGGTGCCTACCCCGAACAGCTTATTGTCTTTAATGGACGGGCCGCCAAACTGGTAATCTTTGCCGATGGGCTGCTTAAGGAAGCCTTCGCTGGCCGCCACTTCGTCCTGGAACGCCGCGTCGATTCGACCCGCCGTCAGGTCAGCGTAGATAGAGTCCTGGCCCTGATAAGAGACAATCTCAATGCCTTTTGGCGCCCAGTGCTCGTTACCGTAAGTTTCCTGAGTGGTGCCCTGCAGCACGCCGACGCGTTTGCCCTTCAGGGCCTCAAGCGTGGGCTGAATCGGTGAGCCTTTCGCAACCACCAGGCGGGAATCTGCCGCATAAAGCTTGTCGGTAAAGGCGATTTCCTGCTGGCGTTTTTCAGTAATGGAAAGCGACGACATAATCACGTCGATCTTTTTGGCTTTCAGAGAGGGGATCAGCGCATCCAGCGGGTTCTCAACGAACGTACAGTTAGTTTCGATGCGTTTGCAGAGTTCTTTAGCCAGATCGATATCAAAACCAACTAATTCGCCCTGGGCGTTCTTGGATTCGAACGGGGCGTAGGTTGGGTCCGTGCCGATACGCACGTTTTTAGGAATAGCGGCGAATGCTGTGGAAACACTGGAGAATGCCAGCACCAGTGAAAGGGACAACACCAACTTTTTCATAATTATCCTCATAGACTGTCTGTTTAGCGCTAATGCCGGTAGATGGCTAATCAAGAAGAATAATGATGCACCAAAAGAGGGCAACCCGGGGGCGCACCGTGCATGATTATCCAGCCCGGTTAAGAATATATTCAAAACCGGGCACAGACTACGGGAAAACCTTAATCACCGTAAACATTAAAATCGAAGTACTTTTTGGCAAATTTGTCGTAGGTGCCGTCTTTTCGCATTTCTGCCAGCGCTTTGTCGAAGGCGGCCTTCAGCTCCGTTTCGTCTTTGCGCATGCCGATACCGGTACCGTCACCAAAGTACTGCTTGTTCTTAACGGATGGGCCAGCAAAGGCAAACTCTTTGCCCGCAGGCTGCTTCAGGAACCCTTCGCTCGCGGCGACTTCATCCTGGAACGCCGCGTCCAGACGGCCCGCGGCCAGATCAGAGTAGATCAGATCCTGGTTAGCGTAGGCCACGACATCAATGCCTTTTGGACGCCATTCGGCATTGGCGAATGCTTCCTGAGTGGAGCCCTGCAGCACGCCGACGTGCTTGCCTTTCAGTGAGTCGAGGGTTGGTTTAATCGTTGAGCCAATGCTAGCGATCAGACGAGAGTCCGCCGCGTAGAGCTTGTCGGAGAAAGCAATTTCCTGCTGGCGTTTTTCAGTGATGGACAGAGAAGAGATGATCGCGTCGATTTTCTTCGCTTTCAGAGAAGGGATTAGCGAGTCGAAGTCGCTGCCCACCCAGGTACATTTGGTATTAATGCGTTTGCACAGCTCGTTGCCGAGGTCGATATCAAAGCCGACAAACTGCCCTTTCGCGTCTTTAGAAGAGAATGGCGCATAGGTGGCGTCCGTACCGATACGAACGTTCTGCGGGATTGCTGCGTAAACGGTGCTGGTCAGACCGAGCAACAAAGACAGAGCGAGAACCTGCTTCTTCATACATAACCCTCAAGTTGACTCTTATTATGTGTCGTGTTGTGTGGTGTAGCGGACGAAGAGTTGCACTTCTCATGCCACTTTTCCCTGCGTGGAGGAAAGTGCGAAGCTTTATGTTAATAAAACGTTGCAACTCTGTCGTCTGGTTGAAAGATAGCAGGTATGGCGAAGGGGCAAAACGTTTACGGAGTAAAGTGCGGACTAAATTCGAGAAAAGCGATCGGGGTTACAAAATCGCCCCAAATTGATGCAGGCGATTCTGTGATGCACCGCGCTGGCGCAGAGCGCTATGCACCCTGCCAGCGCTGGAAGAGATCCTGGGGCAGCTCAATATCGAACTGATCGATAACGCGGTTCACGGTCTGATTAATAACGTCATCCAGCGTCTGCGGACGGTGATAGAACGCGGGAACCGGCGGCATGATCACCGCACCCAGCTCGGCGGCCTGGGTCAGCAGACGCAGGTGGCCCAGATGCAAAGGGGTTTCCCGGACGCAGAGCACCAGCGGACGACGCTCTTTGAGCACCACGTCAGCGGCGCGCGTCAGCAGACCGTCCGTATAGCTGTGAACGATGCCTGACAGCGTTTTGATGGAACAGGGCAGGACAACCATGCCGTGGGTCTTAAAAGAGCCTGAGGAGATGTTTGCGGCGATATCACGCGCATCGTGTACGACATCGGCCAGCGCCTGCACGTCGCGCAGGGACATATCCGTTTCTAAAGTGAGGGTCTGGCGGGCAGCGTTGCTCATGATGAGATGGGTTTCCACCTCGGGCACTTGTTGCAGCACCTGTAGCAGCCGTACTCCGTAGATTGCGCCGCTGGCACCTGAAATCCCAACAATTAACCGTTTCATGCGTCTGCCCATCAAGTTCATTTGGGCTGACTTTGCCGCAAGATGGGGCGGGATGCAAGGAAGCGTGAAAGGCATGGGATCTGTAGGGCGGATAAGGCTCACGCCATCCGCCGCAAAATCTGGTGGATGACGCTGCGCTTATCCCCCCAGGAAGGGCAAAAGCAGGCGTTAACCCTCGTTGTGCATCTCTAAGTTTTCCACTTCGTTCTGACGCAGCAGGGCTTTGGAGTCGTCATTGCGCAGGGAGTCGAGATACTCAAGGTACTGCTGGTCAACGTCTTTGGTCACGTAAATGCCGTTGAAGACCGAGCATTCAAACTGGGTGATGTCCGGGTTTTCGACGCGCACCGCTTCAATCAAATCGTTCAGATCCTGGAAGATAAGCCCGTCCGCACCGATGATCTGGCGGATTTCATCCACTTCACGGCCGTGGGCGATCAGCTCGTTGGCGCTTGGCATATCGATGCCGTAGACGTTCGGGAAGCGAATTTCCGGTGCCGCAGAGGCCAGATAGACCTTTTTCGCCCCCGCTTCACGGGCCATCTCGATAATCTGTTCGGACGTCGTACCGCGCACGATAGAGTCATCCACCAGCAGCACGTTCTTATCGCGGAACTCGGCACGGTTTGCGTTAAGCTTGCGGCGCACGGATTTACGGCGCAGGTGCTGGCCCGGCATGATAAACGTGCGGCCAACGTAGCGGTTTTTCACGAAGCCCTGACGATACGGCTTATCGAGAATACGGGCGATCTCCAGCGCGATATCACAGGAGGTTTCCGGGATCGGGATAACTACGTCGATATCCAGATCTTCCCACTCGCGGGCAATTTTCTCACCGAGCTTTTTGCCCATCTCAACGCGGGCGCTGTAAACGGAAATTTTGTCGATGAACGAGTCCGGGCGCGCAAAATAGACGTACTCGAACAGGCACGGGTTGCTGGCCGGGTTATCCGCACACTGGCGGGTAAACAGCTGGCCCTTCTCGGTGACGTAAATCGCTTCGCCGGGCGCGATATCGCGCAGGAACTCAAAGCCCAGGGTATCCAGCGCCACGCTTTCGGAGGCGACCATATATTCGGTGCGGCCGTCGCCCAGTTCGCGCTTGCCCATTACCAGCGGACGGATGCCGTTCGGATCGCGGAACGCCACCATGCCGTGACCGATAATCATCGCCACGCAGGCGTAAGCGCCGCGGATCTGACGGTTAGTTGCGGCAATGGCCGCAAAAATGTTGTCGGCTTCCAACGGATAGTTACGGAAGTTATCCAGCTCGCTGGCAAAGATATTGAGCAGGATTTCAGAATCTGAAGTGGTGTTAATGTGACGGCGTTTCTCTTCGAACAGCTTTTTGCGCAGTTCGTGGGCGTTGGTCAGATTACCGTTGTGCGCCAGAGTAATGCCGTACGGGGAGTTAACGTAGAAAGGCTGAGCTTCGGAGGCGCTGGAGGAGCCAGCGGTCGGATAGCGGACATGGCCAATACCCATGTTGCCCTGCATACGCTGCATGTGGCGGGCTTCAAATACATCACTCACCAGGCCGTTCGCTTTACGCAGACGGAAGCAGTTTAAAGCATCAATGGTGACGATGCCTGCGGCATCCTGGCCACGGTGCTGAAGCACCGTTAACGCGTCATAAATCGACTGGTTGACCGGCATAAAACCGGCGATACCGACAATACCGCACATGTTGTCTTTTCCTCATTAAGCCACGACCCCCCGCCTTATGGCCGGGGCAAGAAACTTGACGAGCTTTGCAGATAGTCAAAGAACCATCTGATGATGAAACTGAATTGCGGGATAAGCTGCGACTTTTGCCAGTCTTCACTTTTCGAAAAGCCGGTGAAGGTATCCAGAAAGAACAGAATGGCGGCGACAATCAGGGCACCACGCAGAGCGCCAAAACAGATCCCCAACACCCTGTCTGTACCCGACAGGCCGGTTTTCTCCACCAGCGCGCCAATCACATAGTTGACAATCGCGCCGACGATCAGCGTCGCGATAAACAGTATCGCGATAGCAATCCCATTACGTACCAGTTCGTCTTCAAAGCCAGTGAACCAGACCGAAAGGTAAGTGTAGTAGTGACTGGCAACAAAGAAGGCACATCCCCAGGTCACCAGCGATAACGCTTCGCGGACGAAGCCACGAATCACACTAATCAGAGCCGAAAAGCCGATAACAGCAATAATGGCGTAATCTATCCAGACCATGCACAAATCTCGCGTCAAATCGCCCTGTCGTCCAGTTCGGGGCGCATTCTAACAGAAAAAGAAAACGTTTGCGTAGGGATTTCCTTCCCCCGCGTAAATAAATAATGGCGTTGAAAAAATCATCAACGCCATTAAAATTTTGCCTCGCAGCCGCCCGTTTTGAGCCCGTATTGTAGGGTGGATAAGCGCCAGCGCCATCCACCACCAGGCTCGTTCGCGGCGCGCTTAGCGAACCGAGTAGTTCATCACCACGCCGTTCAGCCCGGAAATGGAGTTCAGCTCGCTCAGGGAGGATTTAAGCTTATCCTTCGAGGCATCCGGCCCTACCAGAATACGGGTAATTTTACCCGGTACCGGGGTAGACGGAGAGGTATAAACCCGGAACCCGGCGCCACGCAGTTTACCAACAATTTCATTCACTTTGTCGGCATTTTTGAGCGCGCCAAGCTGCACGACATAGGCCTTGCCGGTCGGTGCCGCTGGCTGGTCGTCCTGCTTCGCTGGCTTCTCGGTTTTCGGCGGCTGCTCGTTGCCCATCGCCAGCTGCTCTTCGGTCCGATCGGCCGTTGGCCTGCTTTGTGGCTTAGGCTTCGGCTTTTCCGCAGCCGGCTTTGGCTGAGGCGGCTTTTCACGGGCAACCGGCACTTCGTCGATATCCGCGCCCGCCTCACCCGGCAGTGAAGCCGTGTCTAAACCAGGCGCAAAGGCGTTACCCGCCCTGACCTCTTCCGCAGCCCCTTCCGGCGGCTGCGAAGGCAATGCCTGCGTCGCCGCTGGCAGCATGTCAGGCTCGTCCGTATCCCCGGGCTTTGGCACCAGAGGAATAGCGGCAAACTCATCCTGATAATGTTTTTTCTGCCCGTCGAGCAGACCCGGAAGAATAATCACTCCCAGTGCGACCAGAATAATGGTCCCGACTAATCGGTTTTGAAACTTACTCGCCACCTTTTCTCCCCGCGTCCAGCGCTTCCATTACGTGGGCTACCGTGTGGAAGGATCCACACACCAGCACGGTGTCATCTGCCCCGGCGGCGGCCATTGCCGCATGCCAGGCCTCGGCCACGCTGCCATAGACTTCGCCAGTCTTAAGATGCTCCACCAGCTGTGCGGCGGTTGCACCGCGCGGCCCTTCAAGGGGTGCACAATACCAGCTATCCACCTGCCCCGCCAAACACGCCAGCGTGCCGGCTATATCTTTATCGTGCAGCATCCCGATTACCGCCAGTACGCGGCCCTTCTTCGGCAGCTGCGCCAGCCGGTCGGCAAGATAAGCGGCGGCGTGGGGATTATGCGCCACGTCCAGAATAACGCGTGGTGCGTCAGAGATAATCTGAAAACGCCCCGGCAGCGTCGCTTCTTTAAGCCCCTGACGAATCGCCGTTTCGCTGACGTCCAGCCAGCTGGCCCGCAGGGCCGCAAGCGCGGTTGCTGCATTAGGCTGCGGCACCAGCGGCAAAGGTAAACCTGTCAGCTCGCCCTTTCCGTCTTTGAAGCTCCAGCCGTCGGCACCCACGCTATAAGACCAGTCAACGCCACGACGCAGCAGCTGGGCACCTTTCTCGGCGGCCACATCGGCAATAGTCTGCGGCATATCCGGCTCGCCAACTATCGCAGGTTTACCGCCACGGAAAACGCCCGCTTTTTCGCGGCCAATGCTTTCGCGGTCCGGCCCCAGCCAGTCGGTATGATCCAGCGCGATGCTGGTCACCACCGCCACGTCGGCATCGACAATATTCGTGGCATCCAGACGCCCGCCGAGACCAACCTCAAGAATCACTACGTCCACGTTCAGCTGTTTGAACAGCAGCAGCGCGGACAGGGTGCTGTACTCGAAGTAAGTCAGAGACGTGTCGCCCCGCGCGGCTTCGATTTCGGCAAATGCCGCCGTGTGGTACGCCTCGTCCAGCTCTTCGTTCTGAATACGTACGCGCTCGGTATACCGCACCAGATGAGGGGAGCTGTAAACGCCCACGCTGTATCCCGCCGCCATCAGCACCATTTCCAGCGTGCGGCAGGTGGTGCCTTTGCCGTTGGTGCCAGCTACGGTGATGATGGTGGGGGCAGGTTTCAGTACGTCCAGCGTCGCCGCCACTTTCTGAACACGGGCAAGGCCCAGCTCAATGGCCGTAGAGTGGAGGTTTACAAGATAGC
The DNA here is from genome assembly GCF_038405435.1 of Dryocola clanedunensis. Classification (GTDB taxonomy): domain Bacteria; phylum Pseudomonadota; class Gammaproteobacteria; order Enterobacterales; family Enterobacteriaceae; genus Dryocola; species Dryocola clanedunensis_A. Next base: position 74,332 of record NZ_JBBYHZ010000005.1, read on the forward strand.
AAAGCCACGTGGCCAGGGGCGACGTGGCTTGAGGAGTGTGATGTTTTTCCATGGTACCCGTTCTGTCCGCGGTTCGGTTCAAGAAAAAAGGCAGTTCCGCGAGCGGCCCTGCCTTTATTGACTGTCAGGCCTCTTGACCCTGTTCCGGCGCTGGCGGAACCACAATAGGTTCGCGCGGCGCTTCCGGATTTGGTGCCGGCAGATTCATAAACTTCGCCAGCACGCGAGCCAGCTTCAGGCGCAGATCCGGACGACGGACGATCATGTCGATCGCCCCTTTTTCGATCAGGAACTCGCTGCGCTGGAAGCCCGCCGGCAGTTTTTCACGCACGGTTTGTTCGATAACGCGAGGACCGGCAAAGCCGATCAGCGCTTTCGGCTCGGCAACGTTCAGATCGCCCAGCATCGCAAAGCTTGCGGAAACGCCGCCCATGGTAGGGTCGGTCAGGACAGAGATGTACGGCAGACCGCGTTCCTGCATCTTCGCGAGCGCGGCGCTGGTTTTTGCCATCTGCATCAGCGACATCAGCGCTTCCTGCATACGTGCGCCGCCGGAGGCGGAGAAACAGATCATCGGGCAGTTATCTTCCAGCGCCTGTTCAACGGCACGGACAAAACGCGCGCCGACCACAGAGCCCATAGAGCCGCCCATAAAAGCAAACTCGAAGGCTGCGGCGACCACTGGCATACCGTGCAGGGTACCCTTCATGACCACCAGCGCGTCTTTCTCGCCGGTCTCTTTCTGGGCGCTTGCCAGACGATCTTTGTATTTTTTCGAGTCTTTGAACTTCAGCACGTCTTTCGGCTCAAGTTCGCTGCCCAGCTCCACCATCGAGTCTTCGTCTAACAGACTGTGCAGGCGCTCGCGCGCCGCCATACGCATGTGGTGATCGCACTTCGGGCAGACTTCCAGATTGCGTTCCAGCTCGGCGCGGTACAGGACCTGGCCGCAGCTGTCGCATTTCGTCCACACGCCTTCAGGGATGCTCGCCTTACGGGTGGGGGTGATGTTGTTACTCTTGAGAATTCGTTCAATCCAGCTCATTGATGACCTTTCTGCTTGAACCTGGTCGATGCCAGTTTTTCTGTGGCGCTAACGCTGCCCCAGACCATAAATGGTGCTCATTAAAACATAACGGCCCGCGACTTTGGATAAAAAAGTGGTCGAACCGCTGTACGGAGTTATTTTTGCAGCCGTGCGGCGGCGCGTTTGTGGCGGATAATTTCGATGACGCCCGGCAGAACCGACAGCACGATAATCGCCACAATCAGCAGCTTCAGGTTTTCCTGCACAATCGGCAAATCGCCGAACAGGTAACCCGCGTAGGTAAACAGCAGCACCCACAGCAGCGCTCCAACGACGTTATACATCGCAAAGTGGCGATAGGACATGTGCCCCATACCCGCGACGAACGGTGCGAAGGTTCGCACAATTGGAACGAAGCGCGCGAGGATAATCGTTTTTCCGCCGTGACGCTCGTAAAAAGCGTGAGTTTTATCGAGATAGCTGCGGCGGAAGATCTTCGAATTGGGGTTACTGAACAGCTTTTCGCCAAACAACCGACCAATAGTGTAGTTCACGGCGTCGCCGACAATAGCGGCGATCACCATCAGAATCACCATTGTGTGGACGTTCAGATCGTTGGTTGGCAGCGCCGCCAGCGCGCCGGCCACGAACAGCAGCGAATCGCCGGGCAGGAACGGCGTCACCACCAGGCCCGTTTCGCAGAACAGAATGAGGAAAAGTATCGCGTAAACCCAGACGCCGTACTGCGCGACCAGCTCAGCCAGGTGCACATCAATGTGCAGAATAAAATCAATAATAAAGTGGATAAATTCCATTGTGATTTACCTTTACGACTGCATCAGTCCGCTAAAAACAGAGGCCCCATCCGGGGAGTAGGTAACGCAAAATGTACTGGATAATCCACCGACACGAGATATAAGCCTTCCGCTTTGCCCGTGGCGGCGGCAAGCTTACGGTCTTTCGCGGCCAGCAACTCTGCCATCCAGTTTTCCGCCTGGTTACCGCAGCCGATTTCCATCAGGCTGCCGACGATATTACGCACCATGTGATGCACGAAGGCGTTCGCCTTGATGTCCACCACCACGTAAGAGCCATAGCGGGTGACGGTAATGTGCATCAGATTGCGCCACGGCGTGCGGGACTGGCACTGCACCGCGCGGAACGAGGTAAAGTCGTTCTCGCCCAGCAGGCACTGCGCTGCACGGTGCATTCTGTCGGCGTCCAGAGGGTGGTAGAAGTGCGTCACCCCCTGCCCCATCACCGCCGGGCGCAGCCTTTCGTTATAAATGACATAACGGTAGCGGCGCGCCGTGGCGCTGAAACGGGCATGAAAATCGTCGGGCACAGCTTTCACCCAACGCACCGCGATGTCTCCAGGCAAATTCGCATTTACGCCCAGCGTCCAGGCCGCATCCTTACGATCCATACTCGTTTCGAAATGCACAACCTGGCCGGTGGCGTGTACGCCCGCGTCGGTTCGCCCGGCGCAGAACACGTTCACCGGCTCGTTGGCGACTTTTGTCAGCGCCTTTTCAAGCTTTTCCTGCACGCTGCGCACTTCGTTCTGGCGCTGCCAGCCGTAATATTTGCTGCCGTCGTACTCAATACCGAGCGCAATTTTGCGCTTCGGGCTTTCAACCAGCTCGCCGGACATTAGTACATGTACTCCTGCACTAATTTTTCTGCCGTTTTCACCGCCATCAGCGCGCCGCCAAAGCGGACGTTATCGGCAACGGACCAGAACTGGATCTGTTCCGGCATGCCGTAGTCGTTGTGAACGCAGCCAACAGAAAGATGCGCGCTGCCGGAGGCATCTGAAACCTGCGTCGGATATTCGCCCTCTTCGGACAGCTCCAGGTCGGCTACCTGGCCAAACGCATCGCGCGCTTCTTCCGCCGCCAGCGGACGCATGGCTTCAAAATTCACCATTTGCGCGTGGCCGTAGAAAATCGGCGCCTGCACGTAGCTGACGGAAATCGGCAGGTTATCGTCCTGAAGGATTTTACGAACTTCGTTCACCAGACGGCGCTCTTCGCGCACGCTGCCTTCCGCATCCGGCACCAGCGGCAGCATGTTGAACGCCAGCTGACGGCCAAACAGGTCGTTTTCTTCGATTGGCATTCCGTTAAGCAGGCGCGCGCTCTGCCCAGCCAGGGCGTCCACAGCTACTTTTCCGCGTGCGGAAGCGGCCAGCAGGTTGGTGACCTGAATACGCGATAAACCACCTTGTTCAATCAGCGGTTTTAACGCCGTCAGCAGCTGGCTGGTCAGGCTGTCGGCCACGGCAACCACATTACGGTTACGGTAATCGCCCAGCACGAACGGGTTCACGTCCGGCACCACCAGCGGCACGTCAGGCTCAAGGGCAAACAGGCCGCTTGAGTCAATGACCAGGCAGCCCGCGTTGGTTGCTTCGTCAACATACTGCGCCGAGGCTTCAGCGCCCGCGACGAAGAAAGCAAGCTGCACCTGAGTCCAGTCGAATTCGGCGACGTCCTGCACCATCACCGTTTTGCCTTCAAAACGCAGATTTTCCCCGGCGCTTTCGCTACGGGCCAGGGCGTACAGCTCACCAACCGGGAACTGGCGTTCGGCCAGCAGATCAAACACAGCTGCGCCAACGGCACCCGTGGCACCTAAAACGGCAATATTCCAGCCTTCATACATGTTGGTTTACTCCAGACTTAAAAACAGCGTCCCACCGGGACTAAGACCGGTGGGACAAAAGATAAGGGTTAGCGGGCGGTGTGGTAGACCGCGCTGAAGCCCAGTTTTTGCAGTGTTTGTGCCGCAGGCTCATCGTCACACTGGATAAAGAGCGACGACCATTCGCGGCGTTCTAAATAGTTCTTCCGCAGCTTGTCGAATTCACCCGGCACGGCCGCGACCTTGCGCAGCGGCGCATCATCGCGGCGCACATCATACACCAGATGAACCAGTCTTTTGAGCGTGGCCTGATCGAGCGGGCCATGCAGCGTTATGCGGCCGAATTCTGGTGCCGGGAGCAGCGTATCCAGCGCGACCTGCTGCTGCTTGCCGATGAACTGGCTGAAGGCCTCAAACACCTGCGTGGTGCCGCGCGCTTTGCCTTCCAGGGTGTAGCCCGCAATATGCGGCGTACCGACATCAACCAGCTCCAGCAGATCGACGTTCAGCTCAGGCTCCGGCTCCCAGACGTCCAGCACCACGCTGAGATCCTGCCCGCTTTGCAGGCATTTCAGCAGCGCCGCGTTATCCACCACCGGCCCACGGCAGGCGTTGATCAGGATGGTGCCTGGCTTAAGGCTGGCAATAAGCTGCTCGTCAGCAAGATGCAGGGATTTGTATGGGCCATCTTTAAACAGCGGGGTATGGAAGGTCAGCACATCGGCTTCGCGCACCAGCTCGTCCAGCGGCTGGAAATCACCTTCATCGCCACGGTCAGCGCGCGGCGGATCGCAAAGCAGCGTACGCACGCCATAAGCTTCAAGACGAGCCTGCAAACGTGAGCCCACGTTGCCCACGCCCACAATACCAACCGTGCGGTCAGCAAGGGCAAAACCGTCGCGCTCGGCAAGCATCAGCAGCGAGGAGAAAACATACTCCACGACGGCAATGGCGTTACAGCCGGGAGCGGCAGAGAAAGCGATACCCGCGCGTTCCAGATACGCATCATCAACATGATCCGTTCCTGCCGTGGCGGTACCCACGAATTTGATTGGTTTACCGTCGAGCAGTTCAGCGTTCACTTTGGTGACCGAGCGCACCATTAAAGCGTCAGCATCGGCAAGCTCGGAAACGGGAATGGGGCGGCCTGGCACGGCGGTTACTTCGCCCAGACGACTAAATAATTCGCGGGCATAGGGCATATTTTCATCAACGAGAATTTTCACGTTCGCTACCTGTCGGTTAATCGTCGAGATTAAGCCCGATAGTGTGCCATAATCTGCCGTCCGGGCATAACGAACTACCTTGTAATGTTTTGTCGTTTTTCAGGTGAGATAAGGATCTAATGCTATGCAGCCTATTCAGGGAGCCACGCCGCGCCCTCCGGGGGAACCCGCTCCCGCGCCATCCGTTGCCGGGGAGCAGCCGCTCTCTTCCGTGCAGCGAACCGTTCTGGAACGCCTGATTACGCGCATCGTTGCCGTCAGCCAGCAGCAGAGCGCAGAGCTGTGGGCCGGTCTGAAACACGATCTGGGCCTGAAGAACGAGGCGCCTCTGCTGTCGCGCCATTTCCCCGCTGCGGAACAGAACCTCAACCAGCGCCTGACCAGCGCGCAGACAACCCATGCCACGCGCCAGATAGTCCAGCAGCTGAGCGAACTCCTGCCGCAGGGGAATAACCGCCAGGCCGTGAGCGACTATATCCGCCAGCAGTTTGGACAGACGGCCCTTAGCCAGCTTACCCCCGAACAGTTAAAAAGCGTGCTGACGCTGCTGCAAAATAACCAGCTGGCTATTCCCCAGCCGCAGCAGCGCCCGGCAACGGACCGTCCGTTACTGCCCGCAGAGCACAGCACGCTGAATCAGCAGGTGGCGAAGCTGACCGCCGCCACCGGGGAGTCCGGCAAGCAGATCTGGCAGTCCATGCTGGAGCTTAGCGGCGTGAAAACCGGCGAGCTGATCCCGGCGAAGCACTTTACGCTGCTGACCACCTGGCTTCAGGCTCGCCTATCCCTCAGCCAGCATTCCGCGCCGACGCTGCATACCATTCAGGCCGCGCTGAAGCAGCCGCTGGAGGCAGACGAGTGGAAAGAGATAACCGACTATTCACAGCAGCGTTTCCAGGCCACGCCGCAGACCGTGCTGACCACAGCTCAGGTGCAGGATATTCTCAACCAGGTGTTCCTGAAGCGCGCCGAAAAACAGCACGTCGGGCCGATTGAAACCCAGAATATTCAGCCGGTGTATAATCCGTTTATCGCGCCGTTTATCGAACCGCTGAAGATTATTTCGGCGCGTCCGGGACTGGCATTGATTGCCCTGATCGTGGTGATGCTGCTGTTCTGGATGGTGGTGTAGTCCGGCTTTATCTGGTGGATGACGGCTATTTGCGGAACGCGACCACCGTCACCACAATCCCCACTACAGCCGAAATCGCGCCTGCCAGGAACACCGACGGATAGCCCAGCGAGGTTGCCAGCAGGCCGGTCAGCGGCGCTGTCACCCCGTATGAGATATCCTGGAACGCGGCGTAGCCGCCCAGCGCCGTACCGCGAACCTGAGGCGGGACGCGCTTAACCACCTCAACGCCCAGCGCCGGGAAGATAAGCGAACAGCCGCTGCCGGTTAGCGCCGCGCCCAGCAGCGCAACCCAGGCGACCGGTGCCTGCCACAGCAGCAGTAAACCAACCGTTTCAATGACCAGCGAAACCAGCGCCACCCGCACGCCGCCGAAGCGGTCAGGCATCCAGCCGAACAGCACGCGCATCAGCACAAACGCCCCGCCAAATGCGGTCAGCGTAAACCCTGCCCACGCCCATCCTTTTGAAACGAAATAGAGCGAAACAAAAGTCCCGATTACCGCAAAGCCCACGCCCTGCAGCGCCAGCCCGAGTCCCGGCTTCCAGATAAGCCCAATCACCGTCAGCATCGACGGGCGTTCGCCTTTATGCGCAGGCACGGCATGCACGCGTCCGTTGAACAGCCACCCAAGCAGCGGTAAAACGACGGTGGAGATGTCCAGCGCGATGAAGCCCCACTGGCTGTTGAGCATCAGCCCCAGCGGCGCACCGGCCGCCAGCGCGCCATAGATAGCCATGCCGTTCCACGACATCACCTTGCCGGAACGCGCCGGGCCGACCAGCCCCATGCCCCACGTCAGCGTGCCGGTCAGCAGCTGGCTTTCGCCAAAGCCGAGGATCAGACGCCCGACGATGAGTATCCCAAACTTGATGGTGTTATCCACCGGCAGCAGCGCCGCCAGCAGGTAGGCCACGCCCGCCAGCGCGCAGGCAAACATCCCCTGCAGCGCGGTGCGCTTTGCCCCTTGCTGATCGGCCAGGCGCCCCGCATAGCCGCGCGTCAGCACCGTTGCCAGGAACTGAATACCCACGGCGACGCCCACCATCAGATTGCCGTAGCCCAGCTGATGGTGAACAAACAGCGGAATGACGGGCAGCGGCAGGCCGACTGTCATGTAGGTCAGGAAAACGGCAAAGGCAATTTTGAACAGGGATTTATCCGCCGACTTCGGCTTCTTAAAATGAGAATCAATCGTTGCAGACATGCTGCTTACTCCATTGACAGCAGAGTAAGGCGGGGAATTCGCCGCGCCTCTCTATCTGACAGGTCAGATTAAAGGTGCGTTGGATGACGTTAAACGCTTACGCATTATCATTTTGATAATGTTGAGGTCGGCATAGTGCCTTTATTCCCCCGGCGCGTCAACTTGTGTAAAGGCAAAAAAAACGGGGCGCCAGAGGCACCCCGCTTACATGCTTAAGCGTTTGTTATGCGTCGATTTTACGCATAACCAGCGTGGCGTTGGTGCCACCGAAGCCGAAGCTGTTAGACATCACAGTATTCAGTTTCTTCTCTGTCGCTTCGGTCACGATGTTCAGGCCAACGGCCTTCTCGTCCAGCTGTTCAATGTTGATGCTTGGGGCGATAAAGCCGTGTTCGAGCATCAGCAGAGAGTAGATCGCTTCCTGTACGCCTGCGGCACCCAGAGAGTGGCCGGTCATCGCTTTGGTTGCGGACATAGACGGAGAGTTATCGCCGAAGACTTCACGAATTGCGCCCAGCTCTTTCACATCGCCAACCGGCGTGGAGGTCCCGTGGGTGTTCAGGTAGTCAATCGGGGTGTCAACGCCGTGCATTGCCATCTTCATGCAGCGCACTGCGCCTTCGCCTGATGGAGCAACCATGTCCGCGCCGTCGGACGTTGCGCCGTAGCCAACGATTTCAGCGTAGATGTGTGCGCCACGTGCCAGAGCGTGCTCCAGCTCTTCGACCACCACCATGCCGCCGCCGCCTGCGATAACAAAACCGTCACGGTCTGCATCATAAGTACGGGAAGCCTTGGTTGGGTCTTCGTTGTATTTGGTGGACAGCGCGCCCATGGCGTCAAACTCACAGGCCATTTCCCAGCACAGCTCTTCGCCGCCGCCGGCAAACACGATGTCCTGTTTGCCCAGCTGGATCTGCTCAACAGCGTTACCGATACAGTGTGCAGAAGTCGCACACGCGGAGCTGATGGAGTAGTTCACACCGTGAATTTTGAAAGGTGTTGCGAGGCAGGCAGAAACGCCGGAGCCCATCGCTTTAGTCACCACATAAGGCCCTACCGCTTTCAGGCCGCGCGGGCTACGCATTGCGTCAGCACCGAACACCTGGTAGCGAGGGGAGCCGCCGCCGGAACCTGCAATCAGGCCGACACGCGGGTTATTCTGATAAGCTTCATCGCTGAGACCGGCGTCCTGAATAGCCTGTTCCATGGACAGGTAAGCGTAGATGGATGCATCGCTCATGAAACGCACAATTTTGCGATCGATGAGACCGGTGGTGTCCAGCTTGACGTTACCCCACACGTGGCTACGCATGCCGGAGTCTTTCAACTCCTGAGAGAAGGTGATCCCTGAGCGTCCTTCACGCAGAGATGCCAGGACTTCCTGCTGGTTATTACCAATGCTGGAAACGATGCCCAGGCCAGTAATCACTGCACGTTTCATTCAATACCTCTTCCACTGCACTATTAGGATTTCGACTGGCACAATAGCGTACACTTGTACGCCGAACAAGTCCGATCAGCGAAATCGGCCCGAAATTTGCGCCGCTTCGCACACATCGTTATGATCCTTTCACAGCCTGCCAGACGAGTAACTTACGTGAAACACTCCCCTATACAATCCGCCAGCCTTGGCTTTAACGAAGAGGGTACACCTGTATCCCGAGAATTCGACGATGTGTACTTCTCTAATGATAATGGACTGGAAGAAACTCGTTATGTCTTTCTTGAGGGAAATCGTCTGTCAGAGCGCTTTGCCACGCATGACCGCCCGCTGTTTGTGGTTGGCGAAAGCGGGTTCGGCACCGGGCTTAACTTCCTGACTTTATGGCAGGCCTTCGATGAATTTTGCCAGAAACAGCCTGATGCCACGCTGCGGCGTCTGCACTTCATCAGTTTCGAAAAATTCCCGCTCACGGCAGCGGATTTACAGACCGCCCACGGCCACTGGCCAGAATTGGCTGAATTTGCTTCCGAGCTACAAAAAAACTGGCCGCAGCCTTTTTCTGGCTGCCATCGCCTGCTGCTGGCGGGAGGCCGAATCACGCTCGATCTGTGGTTTGGGGATATTAACGATCTTATCCCCCAGCTGGATGACACCTTAACGAAGCAGGTTGATGCCTGGTTCCTGGACGGCTTTGCTCCGTCGAAAAACCCGGATATGTGGACGCCCCAGCTGTTCAATGCCATGGCGAAGCTGGCTCGTCCGGGCGGTACCCTGGCCACCTTTACCTGCGCTGGCTTCGTGCGCCGGGGGCTTATCGACGCGGGCTTTACGATGTTCAAAACCAAAGGCTTCGGGCGTAAGCGCACGATGCTGACCGGGATCATGGAGCAGGAACTTCCTCTCCGCTTACAGACGCCGTGGTTTAACCGTCCGCCCGCCCAGGGTAAAGAGGTCGCGATAGTGGGCGGAGGGATTGCCAGCGCCCTGCTCTCCCTGTCATTACTTCGGCGCGGCTGGCAGGTGGCGCTCTACTGCGAAGACGACGAACCGGCGCTTGGCGCATCCGGCAATCGCCAGGGTGCCCTCTATCCTCTTCTGAGCACTCACGACGCATCGCTGACGGACTTCTTCGCCACGGCCTTCACCTTCGCCCGCCGTCTTTACGATGCGCTGCCCGTTGAGTTCGACCGCGACTGGTGCGGCGTCACCCAGCTTGGCTGGGATGAGCGAAGCCGCCATAAAATCGAGCAGATGCTGAGCCTTGAGTTCCCTGAAGGTATCGCCCGCGCCGTGGATGAACAAACCGTTACCGAAATCAGCGGCGTTCCGACAGGCTGTGGCGGCATCACTTATCCGCTGGGCGGCTGGCTTTGTCCCGCGCAGCTGACCGCTGGCGCTATTGAACTTGCCCGTAAGCAGGGGCTGAAAGTGCATTTTGGTCATCACGTGAATAAGCTGATTAAAGCTGAAGATGTCTGGCAGCTGGAGTTTTCCGGGCAGCCGACTCGGCGGCATAGCGCCGTAGTGCTGGCTAACGGGCACAAGGTTAACCATTTCTCGCAGGCAGAAAAGCTGCCGGTGTCTGCGGTTGGCGGCCAGGTGAGCCATATCCCCACCGGCCCGGCGCTATCCTCGCTCCGCCAGGTTCTGTGCTACGACGGCTACCTGACGCCGCAAAACCCGGCGAACCAGCAGCACTGCATCGGGGCGAGCTACCATCGCGGCGTGGAGGATATGCAGTACAACGAGGAAGACCAGCGGCAGAATCGCCAGCGGCTTATTAACTGCCTGCCTGAGCAGGGCTGGCCGCAGGAGGTAGATGTTTCTGCTGGTAACGCCCGCTGCGGCGTGCGCTGCGCCTCGCGCGACCATTTGCCGCTTATCGGCAGCGTGCCGGATTATGAGCAGACGCTGGAAAGCTACGCGGGGCTGGTGCACAGCAAAGAGAACGCGGTGAACGCACCGGTCTATGGAAATCTCTTTATGCTCGCCGGGCTGGGTTCAAGAGGATTGTGCTCTGCCCCGCTGGCGGCGGAAGTTTTAGCCGCGCAGATGAGCAACGAGCCGATACCGCTGGATAGCGCAACGCTTGCGGCGATTAACCCGAATCGGTTCTGGGTACGGAAGCTGTTGAAAGGCAGAGAGGTTAAATAACTTCGTCGGATGACGCTGCGCTTATCCGACCTACCATAATGGCGGGTTATGGGTGAATTTTTCGGTTGACGCCGCGCTTATCCGACCTGGCGGACGGATGCTGTAGGGTGGATAAGCGGCAGCGTCATCCACCGGTTACTTAAACTCGGCCTGCTTATACAAATTATCCCACATCCCCAGCACCAGGGACTGGTCGCGCGGGGAGAGCTCGCCCGCCTGAATCGCTTTTTCCAGACTGCTGGAAACGGCCGTATGCAGCGCCTGCGGGGAGTGGTCTTCGCCGTGTTCTATTTCGGCCACGGCCAGGGTGAGGTGGCCACGCAGATATCCGCTGGCGAACAGCTCGTCATCACTGGCCACTTCAACCATTCCATCAATCAGCGCCAGAATGCGTGTTTCAAATTCCGCGATCATCGTACGTCTTTCCTCATTTGCAGGTAATTAGTTTAGATCTTCCGGCCACGGGAACAGCTCTGCTGTCACCGGCGGCGTTTTATAATAGTCACGAAGCGCCGCCATCAGGCGCGCCGGGCGTTCAGGGATGCCCTGCTCCAGATAAATCATCACCTGGGCATGTACACGACGCTGGAACGCAATTCTGTCCGGGTCGACGTCGCCGCTTAAGTTGTCGCAGCTGACGTTAAACGGGAAGCCCGCCGCCACGCAGAGCAGCCACTCCAGCGCCTGCGGCTTAACCTCCACGTCTTCAAACCTGCTCTGCGTTTCGGCATCACGGCCGTCCGGGCAGTACCAGTAACCGAAATCCACCAGCTCACGGCGGGCTTTCCCCGCGATGCACCAGTGCGAAATCTCATGCATCCCGCTTGCGTAGTAGCCGTGGGCGAACACCACACGGTTGTACGGCAGCTCTTCGTCTGCGGGAAGATAGATCGGTTCGTCGTCGCCTTTAATCAGACGGGTATTAAAATCATCTTTAAAACAGCCGTCGAAGATATCGATCAGCTGCTGATAGTGGTGTTCAGTCGTCATACTTGCTGTAGTCATCTCATGCTATCCCCATCCAGTGGAGGATCTCCGTTCCGTGGCTGTCGAATAATAGTTTGGCACTCATCACCGCCGATACGATCACGATCATCGGCCGGATGAGCTTCTGCCCTTTGCTTAATACCAGGCGCGAACCCATGCGCGCGCCCAAAAATTGCCCGGCCATCATCACAAAGCCGGTACCCCAAATCACCTTCCCGCCGATGATAAACAACAGCAGCCCGCCAAGGTTAGACGTGGCGTTCAGCACTTTGGCGTGAGCGGTAGATTTTGCCAGGTTGAAGCCGCACAGCGTAACAAACGCCAGGGCGTAAAACGAACCGGCGCCTGGCCCAAAAAATCCGTCATAGAATCCAACGCAGCCACCGGCGACCAGCGCAAACGGCAGGCCGTACAGGCGGCGCTGGCGATCTTCTTCCCCCAGCTTCGGCATCAGCAGGAAGTACAGGCCAATGCCGATAACCAGCAGCGGCAGGATCTGACGTAATAAGTCTGATTTGACGTGCTGCACCAGCAGCGCGCCGGTCATTGACCCGATGAAGGTCATCAGAATATTGAGCTTCTGATCCGCAAGGCTGACAACTTTTCGGCGAATAAAATAGAGCGAGGAGGAGACCGACCCGCCGCAGGCCTGAAGCTTATTGGTCGCCAGCGCGTGGGCCGGAGACATTCCGGCGGCCAGCAGCGCGGGCACGGTCAACAGGCCGCCGCCGCCCGCCAGCGCATCAATAAACCCCGCCAGCAGCGCGACAAAGAACAGCGTCACCAGCATCAGGGGAGAAACTAAAAACCATTCCATGAGGGTATCCGTCAGATTTCGTGATTATCCAGCAGGGCCTGACAAGAGGCCGGTATCGGCGGCGGCGTTTTCTTTTTCGGCGGCTTGCTGCCCGGCGGCGGTGGCTGGAACCAGCTTTGCAGTTCGGCTCCACAGCCGTCGCCGGGAGGCGGCAGCGGCTGATCGACGCACTCGAGGCTGTCTGCCGGACAGCGCAGACGAACGTGCATATGGGCGCGGTGGGCAAACCACGGACGTACCTTACGCAGCCAGTCGCGATCCGCACCGGCATCCAGACAAAGCTGCTGTTTGATAGCCGGATTGACGAAGATGCGCGTGACGTCGTTATCTTTCGCGGCAAGTTTGATCAGGCTGTCGATTTCCGGCTGCCACAAACGCTGGATAACGTGTTTATCGTCGCTTGCGACTAAATCCAGCGCCTGCGGCCTGAGCAGCTGGGCCGAAGTCCAGCGCGTTTTCGGCAGCTGCAGGAAAATATCTACGTCCAGCCCGGTCTGATGGCTGGCGTGTCCTGAACTGAAGCGCCCGCCTGCGGCCATGCCCATATCGCCAATCAGCACCGTGCCCAGCCCAAGCTGGTGAACCTGGCTGCTCAGCCGCTGGATAAACATCACCAGATCCGGATGGCCGAAGTAGCGGCGCTGATCCTGACGCATAATCTGGTAGTTAGCATCTTCAGGCGGCAGCCCGTGAGCGCCAACGATGCAGCCGTTGGCAAAAGAGCCGATAGACTGCGCGCTGCCCGCCACGGGATGGGTGATTTTTTGCCACGGGGTGGCAGCAAAAGTTACGCTGCTGGCAACGAGCGCCAGCAGACCGACGAGCGCTTTTTTCATCGTATTACCACTGTGGCAAAGGTGGTGTCACGTCGGCGTTTTGAGCGCGCTGACGCAGCATGTGATCCATCAGAACGATCGCCAGCATCGCCTCCGCGATCGGCACCGCGCGGATCCCAACGCACGGATCGTGACGCCCACGGGTCACCATTTCGACCTCTTCGCCTTCGCGGTTGATCGTACGGCCCGGCACCATAATGCTGGAAGTGGGCTTCAGCGCCATGTTTGCCACAATCTGCTGGCCGCTGCTGATGCCGCCGAGAATGCCGCCCGCATGGTTGCTCTGGAAGCCTTCTTTGGTGATCTCATCGCGGTTCTGGCTGCCGCGCAGGCTGACCACGCCGAAGCCTTCGCCGATTTCCACGCCTTTCACGGCGTTAATGCTCATCAGCGCATGGGCGATATCCGCATCAAGACGGTCAAACACCGGCTCGCCAAGGCCTGGCGGCACGTTGTCTGCCACCACGGTGACTTTCGCACCGATGGAATCCCCCTCTTTTTTCAGGGCGCGCATCAGCTCGTCGAGGGTTTCGATTTTGTCCGGGTCCGGGCAGAAGAACGGGTTCTGCTCAACCCGATCCCAGTCCTTAATCTCTAACGGCACGTCGCCCATCTGCGTCAGACAGCCGCGGATGGTGATGCCATATTTCTGCGCCAGATACTTTTTCGCAATGGCCCCCGCCGCCACGCGCATGGCGGTTTCACGGGCAGAGGAACGGCCACCGCCACGGTAATCGCGCTGGCCGTATTTTTGTTCGTAGGTGTAGTCGGCGTGGCCCGGACGGAACACGTCTTTAATGGCGCTGTAATCCTGCGAGCGCTGGTCGGTATTTTCGATCAGCAGGCCGATGCTGGTGCCGGTGGTGACGCCTTCAAACACGCCGGAGAGGATTTTAACCTGGTCCGGCTCGCGGCGCTGCGTGGTGTAGCGCGATGTGCCGGGGCGACGGCGGTCGAGGTCGTGCTGTAAGTCTGCTTCCGTCAGGGGAATGCCCGGCGGTACGCCGTCCACGATGCAGCCCAGCGCAATACCGTGAGACTCACCAAATGTCGTTACGCGAAAAACCTGTCCGATTGAATTTCCTGCCATTTTTCACGGCTCCTTACCGTTGTCATTTTTGATTGTGTTGTTGGCTATCGATTTCGCTGTTGGCGAAAAGAAGACGGGCCTTACGGCCCGCCTGCGGTCAATCTTTGTAGATGCTGAAGTGCTCGCGCGCCGCAATCAGCTGCGCTTTGGTGAGCATGAAGACACCGTCGCCGCCGTTGTCGAACTCAAGCCAGGTGAACGGCACCTCCGGGTACTGCTCCATCAGGTGAACCATGCTGTTTCCCACTTCGCAGACCAGCACGCCGCCGTCCGCCAGGTAATCCGGGGCGCAGGCCAGGATACGGCGCGCCAGCTTCAGACCGTCGCTGCCTGCAGCCAGGCCCAGCTCCGGCTCGAAGCGGAACTCGCCCGGCAGGTCGGACATATCTTCCGCATCCACGTACGGCGGATTGGTGACGATAATGTCGTACTGCACCTTCGGCAGGTCGCGGAACAGGTCGGAACGAATTGGCGTGACCTGATTCTCCAGGCCGTGCTCAGCAATGTTCTGCTCTGCTACCGCCAGCGCGTCCAGGGAGATATCGACCGCGTCGACTTCCGCATTCTGGAACTCATAGGCGCAGGCGATGGCGATGCAGCCGCTGCCGGTACACATATCCAGAATGTGCTGCGGCTCGCCGTCAAACAGGCCCGCAAAGCGGTTGGTGATAAGCTCACCGATTGGCGAACGCGGCACCAGCACGCGCTCGTCCACGTAGAATTCGTGGCCGCAGAACCAGGCTTTGTTGGTGAGGTAGGCAACCGGAATGCGCTCGTTGACGCGGCGAATCACGCGCTCCACGATACGGTGGCGCTCGCTGGAGGTCAGGCGCGCGGTGCGCATATCTTCAGGAATATCCAGCGGCAGATAGAGGCTTGGCAGCACCAGCTGAACGGCTTCATCCCACGGGTTGTCGGTGCCGTGACCATACCAGATGTTGGCGGCGCTGAAGCGACTGACCGACCAGCGCAGCATATCCTGAATGGTGTGCAGTTCACTCACTGCCTCATCGACGAAAATTTTATCCACGTTGCCCTCCGCAGGCCGTTCGCGCTAATACAATAATCGATTAGTTTGCCATGAAGACCGCGACAAATCAGCAGACAATCGCCGTGGCGGGGCGGAAAATCGCGTTTTATTTAGCGATGGGCGGCAAAGCGGGTAAACTGGCGGCATAGCAGATGCGAGACGAGAAACAGATGAAGAAGAAACCACCGCTCAGCGCTGACGATCAGAACCTTTTCCGCGATCTGATGAGCGGCACCAAAAAACTCACCCAGGACACCATTGTTCACCGCCCGGCGCGCAAAAAAGCCATGCAGGTGCCGGTGAAACGGCTGTTACAGGAGCAGGCGGACGCCAGCCACTACTTTTCCGATGAGTTTCAGCCGCGCCTGGCAACGGAAGGCCCTACGCGCTATGTCCGCGAGGACGTCAGCCACTTTGAATTAAAGAAGATTCGCCGGGGCGACTACTCCCCCGAGCTGTTTCTGGATTTACACGGGTTAACGCAGCTGCAGGCCAAGCAGGAGCTGGGCGCGCTGATTGCCGCCTGCCGCCGGGAGCACGTGTTTTGTGCCTGCGTAATGCACGGGCACGGCAAGCATGTTTTAAAGCAGCAGACGCCGCTGTGGCTGGCGCAGCATCCGCACGTGATGGCTTTCCATCAGTCACCGAAAGAGTACGGCGGCGACGCGGCGCTGCTGGTGCTGATTGAAGTGGAAGAGTGGCAGCCGCCGGAGCTGCCTTAACTTCTGGGTTGTCTGGTGCCCTCACCCCGGCCCTCTCCCACGTGGAGAGGGTGAAATTCAAAACCTGTTCACCGGAACCTCAAAAACAGAAAGAGCCGCATATAGCGGCTCTTTTTTTCATGCTTACGGCTCTCAGATAGCTTTCGCTACCCTGAGGTTGCACGGGTTCATCTGCCAGTTGAACACGCCTTTTCCGGTCTGCGGATCGAGCGTGACGTTGGCGATTGCCGAGGTACAAAACATAGGTGGAGACTCTTCAGGGCAGAGTTCAGACACCAGGTAACCTACCAGCGGCAGGTGGGACACCACCAGCGCTGACTCAACGCCTTCACTGGCCAGGGCCTGCAGGTAGTCGCCCACCAGGCCTACATCACCGCACGGAGTCAACTCCTGCAGGATGTCCTCTTTTTCCGGGAGGTTAAGCGCTTCCCGCACCACGTCCAGGGTCTGTTCAGCTCGCAGGTAAGGGCTCACCAGAACACGTTCGATATCCGCTACCTGACCTTTCAACCAGGTCGCCATTACCCGGGATTCGTCACACCCGCACTGGGTTAATGGACGTACCGAGTCACTGGCGGCATCGAGTGCCGCGTCGCCGTGACGCATGATAAAAACTTGCATATTGCACCGCTTTTGTTAACCAGGAATGCTGCGCCATATCCCCAATGAGAGCAGAGGATATATTCAGCAGCCGGGCATTGTGCCTTATCCGTACATCGAATGAAACGCTGTTTTTTACCTTATTGCTGTAAGTATAGTCAATTAGTGTTTACACATTAACCAACCAGCGCCCATTCACCGAGTTGCTGCCTCGCCCGGGGCGAGGAGAAACTCATGCTTCTTTGACCCCAACTTCCGCAGCAGGGTTCACTGTTCCTGAGAAAGTAAGGTTGTTCTCTGCCATCTGCCGCAGCCGGTCACAGGGTGTGAAACGCTCCCCGTACTGCCCTGCCAGCCGTTCGAGCCTGGCCACAATGTCACCCGCGCCCCGGCTATCCATATAGCGGAACGGGCCACCAAGGAAAGGTGGAAATCCTATACCAAATACGGCACCAATATCGCCATCACGCGCGCTGCGCACCACGACTTCATCCAGGCAGCGAGCGGCTTCATTCAGCATCATTAACACACAGCGCTCAGCGATAACCTGCGGATCGAGCTGCCCTTTCGGCGTTACGCCCAGCAGTTTATAAATTGCCGGGTCGGCCTGTTTTTTGCTTTTACGCCCTTTCGCCGGATAAAGATAGAAACCGCGCCCATTTTTTCTCCCTTTGCGATCGTCCTTCAAAATTGCGTCTATTGCAGGCGGAGCGGCAAAACGATCGCCGTAAGCGTTTTGCAGTATTGGACTAATTTTAGTCCCCACGTCGATTCCCACCTCATCCAAAAGTTGGATTGGGCCAACGGGGAAACCATACTTCACCAGGGCTTCGTCGATCTTTTCGATCGGCTCCCCTTCCACCAGGCAGCGCATGGCTTCATTTATGTAAGGTGCAAGAATACGGTTAACGTAGAACCCGGCGCTGTCGCCGACCACGATCGGCGTTTTTCCCTGTTTCTTCGCCAGCGCAACCGTTGTGGAAATAGTTTCCGCAGATGTACCGGCGTGAGGAATAACTTCCACCAGCGGCATTTTGTCCACCGGGCTGAAGTAGTGCAGACCGATAACCTGTTCTGGACGTGCGGCGTTCGCGGCGATATCCGCAATCGGTAAAGAAGAGGTATTAGAGGCAAAGATGGTATGCGCCGCGGCGTACCGTTCAATTTCCGCCACCATTTTCTGCTTCAGGGCTAAATCCTCGAACACGGCCTCCACCACGATTTCGCGATGGCTGAAGCCGTGGTAATCCGTGCCGCCAGAGATACGCGCCATTTCCCGCTGCCGCTCTGCCGCTTTCATATGACGGCGGCGCACCTTTTTATCCAGCAGATCCCAGCTGTATTTCAGGGCGTGGTTGATGCCGTCGTTACTGATATCTTTAATTCGCACCGGAAGATGCCCTTTCGATGCCGTAACGTACGCAATGCCACCGCCCATCAGGCCGCCGCCCAGCACGCCGACTGCATGAATCGGACGAGGCTCGGCGTCGCCGCCGTGCTCTTTTTTTAGCTCCGTGCTGGCGAAGAATATGCTGCGCAACGCGGCGGACTGCGGCGTCATTGCCAGCTCACCGAAGGCTTTTGCCTCCGCTTCGTAGCCGCTGTGGCTCCCCTGCTCTAAGCCGGTTTTGATAACGTCAAGAATGCGTCGCGTCGCCGGATAGTTGCCTTTGGTTTTCTGTTCGGTTTTTTTACCGACGAGATTAAACAATAGTGAGCGCCCCAGCGGCCCGGCGAGAATACGCTCCCGGACGGGCAAAACGCGCGAAGGTTTGCGGCCTTTCAGGGCCAGCTCCACTGCCGCATTCAGCAAAATAGATTGCGGAACAACGTCGTCCACCAGGCCCAGCTTCAGCGCCTGGCGCGGACGAAGCTGTTTGCCGGTCAGGATCATATCCAGCGCGTTGCTTACGCCAACCAGACGCGGTAAACGCTGCGTGCCGCCGGAACCGGGCAGCAGCCCGAGCTGTACTTCAGGCAGCCCCAGCTTCGTTTTTTCGTCGTCGGTGCAGATACGCGCGTGGCAGGCCAGCGCCAGCTCCAGGCCACCGCCCAGGCAGGCGCCGTGGATTGCGGCCACCACCGGTATCGGTAAAGCCGCAATTTCTGCCATTATCTGCTGACCCTGCTGCGCCAGAGACTGGGCTTCTGCGGCGGACTGGCAGCCGGCAATCATATTGATATCCGCACCGGCGACAAAGTTATCCGGCTTGCCGGAAATGAATACCAGCCCCTGCAAACTGTGGTTATCGCGAACCTGTTTAATGATGGCGTGAACCTCCGGGCCGAACGAAGCCTTGAGGGTATTCATCTTTTCGCCGGGAACGTCGATGGTGACCACCGCCACGTTGTCGAGACGGACGTGCAGAGTGAATGCGCTTGTCTGTTCCATTATTCGACCTCCAGTACCATAGCCGCGCCCAGGCCACCGGCGGCACAGGCCGTCACCAGCCCAAGCCCACCGCCGCGACGACGCAGTTCATGCAGCGTCTGGGTAATCATACGCGCGCCCGTGGCCGCAAACGGGTGGCCGTAGGCAATCGACCCGCCGAGCACGTTAAATTTGGCATCGTCCACCTCTCCCGTAGCATGAGCACGGCCAAGAACATCGCGGGCAAAGCGCTCGCTGGAAAGCATTTTCAAATTGGCAAGCGTCTGCGCCGCAAAGGCTTCATGCATATCAAAGAGGGTCAGGTCGGCAAGCGTGATCCCGGCGCGCTCCAGCGCCAGCGGCGTCGCCCAGGCCGGTCCAAGAAGCATGTCTTTCCAGACGTCCACTGCGGTAAACGCATAGCTGCGCAGGAAACCAAGCGGCTTAAGGCCGATCTCACGAGCACGCGACTCCGTCATCAGTATGACGGCAGCGGCCCCGTCGGTCAGCGGCGTGCTGTTGGCCGCGGTTACCGTGCCGTGTTTACGATCGAAAGCAGGCCGCAGCTTTGCGTAATCTTCCAGTGAAGAACCTTTGCGCACGTTGTTATCTTCCGCGAAAGGCTGGCGATATGGCGAGATAAACGCCGTCATCACTTCTTCCGACAGCTTCCCTTCCTGCCATGCCTGCGCCGCACGAATATGGGAACGATGGGCCAGGGCATCCTGCTGTTCGCGGGTGATACCGTGCGTCTTCGCCATTTGTTCGGCGGTGTCACCCATGCGTAATCCGGTCGAATATTCCGCTACCGCCGGAGGAACAGGCAGCAAGTCGCGTGGGCGAAGCTTAGAGAATAGTTTGAGGCGCTGTCCGAGCGAGCGGGCTTTGTTCACATCCACGAGCGTACGGCCAAGCTTTTTACTCACGCCAATCGGCAAAACGGAGGATGAGTCTGCCCCACCCGCGATCCCCGCGCGAATCGTCCCGGCAAGTAAACTTTCCGCCACGTTGGCCACGGCCTGGAAACTTGTCGCGCACGCACGGCTGACGCTATAGGCATCGGTATGCACGCTCATGCCGGTGCCGAGCACGATTTCACGGGCAATATTTGGCGCTTCCGGCATCTGTACAACCTGGCCGAAAACGAGCTGCTCAATGATTTCCGGGGATATCTCGCTGCGCGCCAGCAGTTCGCTGACCACCATGTTGCCAAGATCGATGGCGGGAATGCCGTGAAAAGCTGTCGCCTGTTTTGCAAACGGCGTGCGTAGACCGCTGACGATGGCAATGCGGTCGCCCTGACGGGTAACCAGCGGAAGTGCCTTACTCATAACGCGCCCCTGTTAAAAAATGTAAGCAGATAAATTAGTGGTCGGACCTGATCACAGTTTTAACCAAAAAGTTACATTCAGCCAACCGGGGGAGGAGAAATTTGGGAGGGGGGACACGCTTTACCGCAGGATTATTGGAGATGAAGACACAGGATGAAGCTGGCGTCATCGGTCAAATTTTACGGTGGATGACGCTGACGCTTATCCACCCTACGTCCGCTCGGGCATAGGGTGGTTAGAAAAAATTAACGCAGGCCGAGCTGGAAGATCATGGTTTCAGCCTGGCAGCTGAAGACAAAGTCGATATCCATCTGCACGCCACCCTCAACTTCTTTGAAAGTTGGGACGATCTGGCAGGGCTCGGACTCGACTTCACGGGCCTTCTCGCTTAGCGCGGCCAGCGTTTCTTCTGCCTGGGCCTTATTGTCAAAGACGCGGCTGTAGGTTGCGATGCAGTCGGTATTATCAATGATGGAGCCGACATCAATACAGCAGCAAACCGGGGTTTCATCAGCGCTGTTCTTACTCATTATGATTTTCCTCTGTATCTAAAGATGGGAAGGGATTCAACAATTACTGTCTATTTTACGCTCCCAGTTGAATGCTCACCAGCCGTTAATATTATCTGGCGCGCCAGGGGAGCAAAATCACACTTAAAAATGATCTAAAACAAATTTCATGCTTCTGGCCTGGGCGCCCTGGCCGCTATTTTGCCAGGCAGATCTCGTTTTTAAGATCAAACTTTAAAAACTTTAGAAACAAACTTGCAACATCCCATCTGGTCAGACCTATACTCTCGCCACTGGTCAGATTTCTCTTACACGGATCAGTCCCTACTATTCGCGCTCCTGTTACTACATGTAACATTGTTTGTATAAAAATAAATCTATGAGGTTTTGGTCATGAGCCAGAAAAACCTGTTTACAAAGTCAGCCCTCGCGGTTGCAGTGGCAATTGTCTCCTCGCAGGCGTACGCCGCCGGCTTTCAATTAAACGAGTTCTCTTCCTCTGGCCTTGGCCGAGCGTATTCGGGGGAAGGTGCCGTGGCGGACAACGCGGGCTCAGCCAGCCGTAACCCAGCCACCATCATGATGTTCGATCGCCCTTCTTTCTCGGGCGGTGCGATCTTCATCGACCCGGACGTAAATGTTTCAGGCACCTCACCTTCAGGCCGCAGCCTTGACGCAGATAACATTGCGCCAACCGCCTGGGTACCAAACCTGCACTTTGTCGCGCCGATTAACGAACAATTTGGTTGGGGGGCATCGGTCACCTCTAACTATGGTCTGGCAACAGAATTTACCGATGACTACACCGCAGGCTCCATGGGCGGCAAAACCGACCTGACCACCCTGAACCTGAACCTGAGCGGTGCTTACCGCCTGAACAATAACTGGAGCTTCGGCGTTGGCTTTGATGCTGTATACGCCAAAGCGAAAATCGAGCGTTACGCCGGTGACCTGCCTCAGCTCATCGCTGGGTCTGGCGCCCTGCCGCCGCAGCTGGCAGGCCCGGTTTCCCAGATCCCTGGCGACACCCAAATCGCCCACCTGAAAGGTGACGAGTGGGGCTACGGCTGGAACGCCGGTATTCTTTACGAAATCGATAAGGACAACCGCTACGGCTTTACCTACCGTTCAGAAATCAAAATCGACTTCGACGGCGACTATAAGAGCAACCTTCCGGCCGCCTATAACCCGCTGCTGTCTAACTTTGGCCTACCGGCCGGCACCAACGGACAAACCGTTCCGGGCGCGCTGACCCTGAACCTGCCTGAAATGTGGGAGCTGTCCGGGTATAACAAAGTCGCACCGCAGTGGGCTATCCACTACAGCGTGACCTATACCAGCTGGAGCCAGTTCCAGGAGCTGAAAGCAACCGGCAACAACGGCCAGACGCTGTTCTATAAAGAAGAAAGCTTCAAGGATGCCTACCGCATCGCGCTGGGTACCACCTACTTTATGGATAAAAACTGGACCTTCCGTACCGGTATCGCATTCGACGATAGCCCGGTTCCGGCTGATAACCGCTCCATCTCTATCCCGGATCAGGACCGTCTGTGGCTGAGCGCGGGTACCACCTACGCGTTTAACGACGATGCCTCCGTAGACCTGGGCGTGTCCTATATGCACGGTCAGCACGTAGAGATCAACGAAGGGCCATATACCTTCCGCTCCGAAGGGAAAGCCTGGCTGTACGGCATGAACTTCAACTACGCGTTCTGATAGCCAGCAGCAACAAAAAAGGCGAACCTCCAGGTTCGCCTTTTTTTATGCCTTCGCACATTACTGCGAGTCGATATCTTTTAAATCGTCCTGAATCAGCGCCGCGTTCGGGTTCACCTGCGGCGTCAGGCTGCCGCCGTTGGCAATAAAGTCGTGGCGCTGGAAATAGGCTTCGCGCACCAGAATATAAGGATCGGAGGACTGTTTGAGCAGGCCGTCGGAATCCAGCAGCTGCGCACGGGTTTCGATACCTTCAATGGCCCATTTACCAACGGACATCGGCCACGTCAGCCAGGAGAGCACCGGATACAGCGCATCCACGTTGTCGCCGCCTTCATCACGCAGCGTAAAGCTGCCGTAGAAAGGAAGCTGAAGGTACGGACCGTAGCCGACGCCATAATGCCCAAGCGTCGAACCGAAGCGGTGCGGCTCTTCGCGCTGCAGTTTCGGGTTCGCCATTCCTGCCACGTCGATTAACCCGCCCATCCCCAGCACGGTATTCAGGAAGAAGCGCGTGAAGTGCACCATCCCCTGGTACGGATTCCCCTGCACAAAGTAGTTCGCCATGATGGCCGGCTCTTCGAGGTTGCTGGTGAAGTTGCTTATCCCGTTACGCGCGGGCTGCGGCACATAATCACGCCAGACCACAGCAACCGGACGCACCACATAAGGATCCAACACGTTAAAGTTGAAGTCGTACATGGTGCGGTTGAACCCTTCAAAGGGATCCGAACGGCCCTGCGTCTGTTGATCGGTCGAACTGGCGCACCCTACAAGTAGCATGGTGGCCAGTGCCAGCCCGGTCAGGCGAAAATTCATTATGCGTCTCCCTGTTATTGTTCGTTTACGCTCTCAGGTGCGGTGATGTCCTTGCCTGACTGAGCCTGCTCCTGCGCCTGCGCGATGCTGCGCTCGACGACCGCGCGCCGCTGGTCGTCAGCAGGAAGCAGCTTCAGCATGACCTGCCAGGCACCAATCGCCTCGCGATACTGCTGCTGCTCGAATGCGTTGAAGGCAAACAAACTCAGCACGCGTACGTTGGCATGGTCGCTCTTAAGTAATTCCCGCAGCAGACGTCCCCCCAGCAGGTTGTCTTGCGGATCGCCCGAGCGGGTCAATACTTCAGCATAGCCCAGCTTTACATCACCGTTGGTCGGCGACAGTTTATATGCTCTGGCAAAGGCTTGTGTAGCGGTAGTTGCGTTATTGAGTACCATACCAATACGCCCGAGCATCATCCACCCCTCAACATTGTCAGGGTCCTGCTGCAGACGGGTGCGTAAGCCCAGCCCAAGACGCGCCATATCCTCGATATTCAGCGGCTCCGCTTTAGGGTTCATCACGCGCTGCAGCAGCTGCGGCGTTTGTTCCGTTACCTGCTGCCACTCGCGAACCTGTTTAATACTGGAAACTTTCAGATAAACACCAACGCTGATAACTACCAGGATCACCGCGCCGGGCACGAATATCCAGTAGCTGGCCTTTTCCGCCGGTTCATCAGCGTCATCGCCGTCGACCCCGTCCCGGAAGTAGACCCGACGTTTGCGGCTGCGCACCACGATCACCCCGATGCCGCCAAGAATAAACAGCACCGGCAGCACCCACAGGATAATGGTCGACGGGGTAACCGGCGGCTCGTAAGTCACAAAGTTGCCGTAGCGGTCGACCATATAATCGATGATCTGCTGCTTGCTTTTGCCCTGCTGCATCAGCTCATAGACCTTCAGACGCATGTCCGAAGCAATCATCGCGTTGGAATCCGCAATGCTGTTGTTCTGGCATTTCGGGCAGCGCAGCTGCTCCGTCAGCTGGCGGAACTGCTGCTCCTGGGCTTCGTCTTTAAACTTATAAGTGTCGATGGCGGCGGTGGCGTAAAAAGAGAACAGCAGCGCGGCAATCAGTAACAGACAGCGTTTCATGCCCCCGCCTCCTTGTTGTATTTGTCCCACAGCGGCTTAATCTCCTGATTCCACACGCGATCGTTCAGATCCCCCGCGTGGCGATAGCGAATGATCCCTTTGCCGTCGATCAGGAAAGTTTCCGGCGCGCCATAAACGCCCAAATCCAGCCCCAGCATGCCGTTGCCGTCAAACAGGCTCAGGGCATAGGGGTTACCCAGCTCGTTAAGCCAGGTTATCGCCTTCTGGCGGTCGTCTTTGTAGTTCATGCCCACCACGCGAATGCCCTGCGCCTTCAGGCCGTTGAGATACTGATGCTCCGCGCGGCAGGTCGGGCACCAGGTCGCCCAGACGTTAAGCAGCAGCGGCCTGCCGTCCGTCAGCACCGCCTGGTCATAGGTTTTGCCGGGAATGTCTAACGATTCAAGGCGGAATTCCGGCACCGGCTTGCCAATCAGCGCGGATTCCAGATTCGTCGGGTCGTCCCCCTGCGCATTACGCGTCAGCTGCCACAGCAGCGCCGCCGCCAGCAGTAAAAAGAGCACCAGCGGGATGTACAATATTTTGCGGTTCATGCGGCCTCCGCCATTTTTTTACGTGAGCGATAGCGGGGATCGAGCAGGCAGCACAGGCCGCCCAGCGTCATCAGCAAACCGCCCGCCCAGATCCAGCGCACGAATGGCTTGTAGTAAAGGCGTACCGCCCAGCTGCCGTCGTCCAGCTCTTCCCCCAGCGCAGCGTACAAATCGCGGGTGAAGCCGCCGTCGATAGCCGCTTCGGTCATCATCGAGCGGCTGCTGTTGTAAAAGCGTTTTTCCGCGTGCAGCGTAGCTTCGTGCTTGCCGTTGCGCGTTACGTCGATAATCCCCACGCCGCCGCTGTAGTTCGGGCCAGCCAGGTCGTGCACGTCGCGGAAGACGAAGTGGTACTGATGGATGTCGATGCTGTCGCCGGACTTCATGCGCACGTCGCGCTCAACGCTGTAGTTCTGGCTGAAGGCGATGCCGACCACCGTCACCGCCAGGCCAAGATGGCCAAACACCATGCCCCAGTGGCTGCGCGGTAATTTCCACAGCCCCATCAGCAGCCCACGGCGATGCGTGGCGCGCCCGTACACTTCGGTCAGCGCCAGCACAAAGACCCAGACCGCCATCAGCAGCCCGACAACGGTCATGGCCTCTACGCGATCCTGCATCAGCCACGGCAGCGCAAGCGACAGCACAACCGTAATCACCAGCGCGGTAACCAGCCGTCTGACCAGCTTCTGCGGCTCATCGCGACGCCAGCGCACCAGCGGCCCGATCCCCAGCAGCAGCGCAAACGGCGCCATCAGCGCGGTAAACATCGTATTAAAGAACGGCTCGCCGATTGAAATGCTGCCCAGCCCAAGCTGTTTATGCACCAGCGGCAGCAGCGTACCCAGCAGCACCACCAGCATGGCGGCAATCAGCAGGACGTTATTGCCCAACAGGAAAGATTCGCGCGACCAGAGTTCGTTGCCCACCCGCGAACGCACCTTGCTGCCCTTTACCGCGTACAGCAGCAGCGAGCCGCCAATAACGATGACCAGGAAGGCGAGGATAAACATGCCGCGAGCCGGGTCGGAGGCGAAGGAGTGGACAGAAACCAGTACGCCGGAGCGCACCAGGAACGTCCCCAGCAGGCAAAGCGAGAACGCGGTAATCGCCAGCAGCACCGTCCAGGCCTTAAAGCTGCCGCGCTTTTCCGTGACCGACAGGGAGTGGATCAGCGCCGTCCCCGCAAGCCACGGCATGAACGAGGCGTTTTCCACCGGGTCCCAGAACCACCAGCCGCCCCAGCCCAGCTCGTAGTAGGCCCAGGCGGAGCCAAGAACGATGCCGATAGTCAGGAACGACCAGGCCGCCAGCGTCCACGGGCGGGTCCAGCGCGCCCAGTTGGTATCCAGCTTACCCGCCATCAGCGCGGCAATGGAAAACGCAAAGGCGACGGAGAAACCGACGTAGCCCATATACAGCAGCGGCGGATGGAAGATCAGCCCGATATCCTGCAGCAGCGGATTCAGGTCTCGCCCTTCAACGGGAAAGTCCGGCAGCGTGCGGGTGAACGGGTTCGAGGTGAAGATGATAAACAGCAGGAAGCCGAAGTTAATCATCCCCATTACCGACAGCACCCGCGCCAGCGCATCTTTTGGCATTCCCTCGCTGAACAGCGCCACGGCAAATGTCCAGGTGCTCATCAGCAGCACCCAGAGCATCAGCGAGCCCTCGTGCGCCCCCCAGGTCGCCGCCACGCGGTACCAGACCGGCAGCTCAGTATTGGAGTTGCTCGCCACGTACAGCACGGTGAAGTCGTTAACCACAAACGCATACACCAGCACTAAAAATGAGGCGAGAATAGTAAAGAACAGCGCCCAGGCTAGCGGACGCGCCGAGTTCATCAGCCGTAAATCGTTACGCTTCACGCCCCAGAGCGGGTATACGCTCAGCAGGATGGAGAGCGCCAGCGCCACGCAAAGCAAAAAACTGCCGACTTCAGGCATCATGAGGCATTGTCCTTATAGATTTGCGGCGCACGCTTGTGATTTTTGTTCATCGCCTCTTTGACTTCCGGCGGCGTGTAGTTTTCGTCATGCTTCGCCAGCACTTCTTTCGCGGCGATAAGATTGCCCTTTTCCAGCACGCCCTGGGCAACTACGCCCTGGCCCTCCCGGAACAGGTCCGGCAGGATGCCGACGTAGGTTACGTCCACCACGCCGTTGATGTCATAAAGCTTGAAGCTGACTTTAAGGGTTTTGCTATCGCGCTTAACGCTGCCAGGCTGAACCATGCCGCCAACGCGCAGGCGCTGGCCGATTTCCGGCAGCTGCTGGCTTTCACCCTTGCCGTAGATGATTTCACCCGGCGTATAGAAGAGATCGATATTGCTGCGCAGCGCATAGAGCACCAGCGAGATAGTGAGCCCTAACCCCACCAGTATGGCCACGGCCAGGTAGAGACGGGTTTTACGACGACTGTTCACTTACACTCCCTCGCTTTGCTTTCTTGCACGAATGCGCTGTTCGCGCGCCTGCTGGAGACCCACGTCATTTAAAATGGCGCGGTGCCGGGATGCGGTATGCACCACCAGCCCCAGCAGCGGAATCACGGTAAAGGCAACGGCCAGCCAGACGTAAAAGGCGTAGCCACCCATGGCGAAAAAATCGGCCCAGCTGGTAAAGGCACTGGTCACAGGCTTCTCCCTTTGTTTGCAAGCGCTAACACCCACGGGCGACGGCGCTCCTGAAGCAGGATGAGGTTACGAAGGCGCATCAGCGTCAGGGTGATAAACAGCAGCAGGAAGCCAACGATGGTCAGACGCAGCGGCGTGCGCATCGAAGGGTCGATGCTTTGCTGCATGTTGGTAGACCCCTGATGCAGGGTGTTCCACCACTCCACGGAGTAATGAATGATGGGCAGGTTTACCACGCCCACCAGCACGAGGATACCGGCGGCGCGCCCGGCCAGGCGGCGGTCATCGAAGGCGTTATAAAGGGCGATGACGCCAATATAAAGGAAGAGCAGCACCAGCTCCGAGGTCAGGCGGGCGTCCCAGATCCACCAGGTTCCCCACATTGGTTTACCCCACGCCGAGCCGGTCACCAGCGCGATAAAGGTAAAGACCGCGCCGACCGGCGCCATGGCTGCCACGGCCAGATCGGACATTTTCATCTGCCAGACCAGCCCGATAAACGCCGCCACGGCCATCGACCCGTAGATACCCATCGACCAGATCGCCGCCGGGACATGAAGATACATGATGCGGTAGCTCTGTCCCTGCTGGTAGTCAGCGGGGGCGTAGACAAATCCCCACACGCAGCCCGCAATTAACGTAATGGCACTGAGCACCGCCAGCCACGGCACGAATTTCCCGCATAGCTGATAGAGCCGTTCCGGCTTAGCCAGTTGATGTAGCGCTTTCCACATTGTCCGTTTGCTCACAAATTAAAAAGTCTTATGGTGGATGACGCAGCCGTTTTTCCACCCTACAACACACTCTAGTTTTACTGCACGCTCACGCGCAGCGCCGCCGCCGTAGCGAACGGGCTTAATGTCGCGCTGCCCGCAAGCAGCGCACCGAGGATCGCCATATAGCCATCGACGGGTAAATGCATTGACGCCGCGTCCATCGCCGCCGTGGCGAAAATCAGCAGCGGGATGGTCAGCGGCAGCACCAGCAGGCTCAGCAGAACGCCGCCTCGCCGCAGGCCAACCGTTAAGCCAACGCCCGGCGCGCCCAAAAAGCTCAGCGTCGGCGTGCCCAGCAGCAGCGTTAACGCCATCACCTGCCAGCTGTAAAAATCCAGGCCGAGCAGCAGCGCCGCCAGCGGCGAGAGGATTAACAGCGGCAGGCCGGTCACCACCCAGTGAGCGGTCACTTTCGCCAGCACCACTACGGGTAAAGGGACGGGCAACAGCATAAGCTGTTCCAGCGAGCCGTCCAGGAAGTCATCCCGGAACAGCCTGTCCATCGCCAGCAGCGACGCCAGCAGCGCGGCAACCCAGATAACGCCGGGCGCAATGCGCGCCAGCAGCTGCGGCTCCGGGCCAATCCCCAGCGGAAACAGGGTGATAACAATAATAAAAAACCACAGCGGATTGGCGATTTCAGATCTTTTTCTGAAGACAACCCGCATTTCCTGCAAAAAAATACGCCCCATCATGCCTGCGCTTCCCGTAAAACAACCTGGCGGACGGAGGCCAGCGCCAGCGGCTGGTGCGTCGTGAGAATGACCATGCCACCCGCTTCGGTATGCCTCACCATCTGCCGCGTGAGCTTTTCCACGCCGGCGACATCAATGGCGGTAAACGGCTCGTCCAGAATCCACAGTTTTGCGGAGCTGAGCCATAAACGGGCCAGCGCCACGCGGCGCTGCTGTCCGGCAGAAAGCTGATTCACCGGCACGTCCTCGAATCCCAGCAGGCCAGCCTCTGCCAGGGCTTCCCAGCGCGCGTCGACCGGGCTGTCGGCATGAAAAAAATTAATGTTTTCGACAGCGGTGAGCACCGCTTTGATGCCGGGCTGATGCCCAAGCCAGAGTAAATCCTCATGAAACTGGTCGCGGGCGCGCCGCAGGGGCTCGCCCTGCCAGCGAACGTCCCCCTCTTCGGCCTGAGAAAGCCCGGCAAGAATACGCAGCAGGGATGTTTTACCCGCGCCGTTCGCGCCTGCCACCTGAACCATTTCGCCCGCGTTAACGGTAAACGACAGCGCGCTGAACAGCAGACGGTCGTCACGGGTGCAGCTCAAATTTACGGCTTCAAGCATGAGGAAGTATCGCTACGAATTTTAGGGGAATGAATGATAGCACATCATCCTCCGTGCTCCAGGCCGTACAAGCACTTAGTGGTACTCCAAAAGAGGTAAAGGCCAACCACGAGATCAACGATTGGGCAGATTCCTGAAATTAGCGAGCCGCAGCAAAAAAGCCGCTACGCTTACCTTATCAGAACTCAAGCGGAGCGCCCGTTAACATGGACAAACTGAAGGAAGATAAAATCGACAAATCCAGCGACGAACTGGAGGTGGAGAGCGAAGAGAAGTCGAGCGGCAAAGAGATCGACGTGGACGAGGATCACCTGCCCTCCCGGGCGATGGCTATCCACGAGCATATTCGTCAGGACGGGGAGAAAGAGCTGGAGCGCGACGCCATGGCGCTGCTGTGGTCTGCCATCGCCGCTGGCCTGTCTATGGGGGCATCGCTGCTGGCAAAGGGCGTGTTTCACGTCCATCTCGAAGGCGTGCCGGGCAGCTTCCTGCTGGAGAACCTCGGCTACACCTTCGGGTTTATCATCGTGATAATGGCCCGCCAGCAGCTGTTCACCGAGAACACCGTCACGGCGGTGCTGCCCGTCATGCAAAATCCCAGCGCCAGCAACTTCCTGCTGCTGCTGCGTTTATGGGGCATGGTGCTGCTGGGTAACCTGATCGGCACCGGGCTTGCGGCATACGCATTTGAATACATGCCAATATTCGATGAAAAAACCCGGGACGCGTTTGTGACCATCGGCATGGAAGTGATGCACAACACGCCGGGTGAGATGTTCGCCAACGCCATGATTTCCGGCTGGATCATCGCCACTATGGTCTGGATGTTCCCTTCCGCTGGCTCGGCCAAAATAGTGGTGATCGTTATCATGACGTGGCTGGTGGGGCTGGGCAATTTAACGCATATCGTCGTCGGCTCCGTAGAGATCCTCTATCTGGTCTTTAACGGCACCCTCCACTGGAGCGACTTCTTCTGGCCCTTCGCCCTGCCGACCCTGGCGGGCAACATCTGCGGCGGCACGTTTATTTTCGCGCTTATCAGCCACGCGCAAATCCGCAACGATATGAGCAACAAGAAGAAAGCCGAAGCAAAAGCCAAAGCGAAGCGCAAAGCGGAAGTGGAGAACGGCGAGGAAGAAGGGAAAGGCAACAAACGGCAGGCGTAAGACGAAAACTGGTTACGATTCAGGCAATCAACCCGTTAACCCCTTACCCCGGCCCGAAAAGCGGGTATACTACGCCCGCTTGTCCTCTTAGTTAAATGGATATAACGAGCCCCTCCTAAGGGCTAGTTGCAGGTTCGATTCCTGCAGGGGACACCATTCAAATACAGCCTTTCGTTTACTCAACTCTATAAAACGCCGTTAAATCAGCCTGCACGGGTATATTTTCACATATCAACGACTGCTCACATCCCCTGTTTGTAGGTCGGAAAAGCGAAGCGTCTTCCGACAATATGAATCAAATGGTGGATGACGCTGCCGCTTATCCCCTCTACGAGTCCAGTCTTAATTTGTTGTTTGCGAGCCTCTTCGCACATCCAAAATGCAACGCTGTAACCACCATTTTTCTGCTTGTCAGTTGCAAACCGCCGAGCGTATGATTTCTGCGCACCAGCAAAATCTGGTGCCGGGCGTAGGAACCCGAACACTCTCTACGGCGAAATCAGGAGCTTAGTTTCTTTTTGATTGTCGCGGCGTCAACACACCTTTATTCTTATCAACGGTGGTGCTGACGGGGCAACCTTCGGGTTGGCCAGCTATCGTAGAGAGTCTGGTATTCCTACCCCCGTTAGCGCCACCACCCCGAGCGTAGGAACTCAAGTGGTGGTATGTAAATAACTCTCTACGGAGTTCACTATCATGCTTTCAACTCACAATATTTCTCAGCCGCAACCAAACGACGCCCTGCTTTCCCCGATTACCGCCAGCATGGATCTGTTTCAGCTTCTGGACGTGTGCGAATCCCTTGCCGACGAGCTAATTGAATGCAAAACAGCAACCGAACAACAGGCGCTTTGCGGGCGCATCGCCCACTGTCTGGAAGTGATGAAAACGACCTTTGACCAGCCGCTGCCCGCGTATCTGGTAGAACGCCTCACCGTCGATAAAGAAGTGAAAATACAGGTGAACCACGACTCAGAAATACAACGCCAGTATTGCCACGCGCTGACGCAAACTTTATTGAGCCGCGCCCATACCCTTGAGGTGAACCGCGCCTTAACCGGCATGCTGTTTGAGCTGATTAATGAACTGGTCGAGGATTTACAGGCACCGCGCTTTCTGCGCGGATAGGTGAGATTGGTTGGCGGGTAAGCGTTGCCCGCCAAAGCGGCACCGAGGTTAGTGCATCAGGTAATCACATGGAACGATGTTCTGAGCCAATGCAGGGAAAGCCATCATCCGTTACAGGGCTTCTGCTTTGATCGACTTATGTACTCAGCTCTACGCGTCCGGTGTCGTTACCTGGCACAGTCCCGGTGATTAAAGGTATAATCCCCCGCATTACTTAACTGGTTCAGAAACGATCATGACAAAACTCACCCTACAAGAGCAGATGCTGAAAGCTGGCTTAGTGACCAGCAAGAAGATGGCCAAAGTGCAAAAAACGGCCAAAAAATCACGCGTTCAGGCGCGCGAGGCCAGAGAGGCCGTTGAAGAGAACAAGAAGGCGCAGCTTGAGCGTGATAAAGAGTTAAGCGAGCAGCAAAAGCAGGCCGCGTTAGCGAAAGAATTTAAAGCTCAGGTTAAGCAATTAATCGAAATGAACAGAATCGTTATTGCCAGAGGCGATATCGGCTATAACTTCACGGACAATAATTTAATTAAAAAAGTCTACGTGGATAAAGCAACCCAGGCCCAGCTTATTAACGGCCGCCTTGCCATTGCCCGACTGTCTACAGATAAAAATGGTGACAGCGAGTATGCAATTATCCCCGCAAGCGTAGCCGACAAAATTGCCCAGCGTGACGCGAGCAGTATCGTATTAAACAGCGCGCTAAGCACCGAAGAACAGGATGAAGAAGATCCGTACGCGGACTTTAAAGTGCCTGATGATTTGATGTGGTAATTAGCATTTAACAGAGATGTGCAGGGCGATGGATTTTATTTCATTGCCCTTTTGCAAATTTTGACCTTAAGTCATGCACGTTTAAATCCCACCGATCAGATATCAATGATGCTGGCATCTGGCATCTGAGAAGTAGCAATGAGTCGACTGCCCGCATATGGAACACCGACCCAAAGTTCTGGTTATCGAACAATGCCACGTTCTCAGAGTATATCTTTAACCTCGCCCATCTTTGGGAACGAGAAAATAAAAAGCAAAAGGTGATGAGCCAATTATTGTGAACATAATACTGTAAATGGCAACCCACGCGCCTTGAATGATGAAGAGTGATGCACTCCATTGTTCCATTGGCATATTATACTGCTCCTCAACGCCTTCGAAGGTCACACTTGAGACTGCCGAAAAAACAATTATAAAAACAATAGCAACTGCAATCAGGAATTTTTTCCCTTCGCGAGTTTTGAATATTTTCAACATAACCCTTCCCTCACAGATGGTTTTAATTAGTACAGCCGTTATGAAACCGTAGTCTGGCAAAACGTCACCAAAAAATGTGATCCAGGCCCATCTCTGAAGATATTTCCGAATGAGCCGAAACTACGGTTTCCAGCCATGTTCAGAAGTCGGCCGCAAGCTTTGTCTGACAAGGTTATCGGCACCAGGGCTCGAATTAAAGTATTTATTTGCACCAAAAGTGATATTTCAGCTGGTACCGGTTAAGCAGAAAGCCGCAACGTTTATGAACAGCACAATTTCCATTCACTCATGCAGCGAGCTGAAGTGCGCTTATGGTAGCTTATAGCCTCCCGCATTATGTTGAAGGTGCTATGTATGCTGAGCGGTCTAAACCACATAACCATTGCCGTAAGTGATGTTACGAGAAGCTTCGATTTTTATGTCAACACGCTTGGTTTTGTCCCAAAGGCAAGATGGGCCAGCGGGGCTTATCTTTGTCTTGGTAGCCTGTGGCTGTGCCTTTCCGCTGACGCAGTGGCCCCTCAGGAAGATTACACTCATTACGCATTCAGCATCCGCAGCGAAGACTTCGATGCGTTTGCTGCTCAGCTGAAGTCATCGGGCGTCAAAGAGTGGAAAACAAACAAGAGTGAAGGAAAATCTATCTACTTCCTTGACCCTGATGGCCACAAGCTGGAAATACATGACGGCGATCTGGAGAGCCGCCTCAACGCCTGCATGAGGCAGCCTTATGAAAAAATGGAATTTTTCTGATGTCTTGAAACTGAACGGTTATTTTATGCGTAGGGTTTCTTAAAAATTTAATGCTTCGCCAGCTCAATAAAAAATGCTGGATTATCCCGGATGGTAGCCAGTACCTTTGCCGCCAGGCCAGTTGGGTTACGCCTTTTAGCCTCCCAGCTTTTTATCGTATCAACGCTGGTACCCAGCGCATTTGCCATCTCGCTCTGGGTAACGTTAAGCTGCTCCCTTATCGCCTTCACATCAGCAATTTCATAACGGGTAACCCTTGCTGGTTCCTTAATGCCGTTCTTAATATCTACGGCTTCTTCAAGCGACGTTTTCAGATCGTCAAAAAAACTCATTTCATACCTCATCTTTCAGCAACTTCGTCAGTTTTTTTAGCTCTGCTTTTTCCACATCGGTCAGGCTATCTTTACTACTTTTCGGATAGGCCATCACAAGATAGATAATTTCTTCCGTCGCCAGAAAATAAATAACCCTTGCGCTGCTACTCTTTCCCTGGCAGCCAGTTGCCATCCTTATTTTTCTCAGCCCGCCGGTTTGCCGTATCAGATCGCCTCTTTCAGGAAAGGCGATAAGCATCTTCTGAAGCTCCCTTAGCTCCTCATCCGTTGCCATCCGTTTTATCTGACGGGTAAACATTGCAGTCTCGATAAATTCTATCGCATGGCACATCATCAACTCTCCATGTAAGGTACAGAGTACACCAATATGCGTACCAGGTACACTTTAAAGAGCAAACCTATGCACAGCCAGATATCTGCAAAACGAGATGATTTAACTTCGGGAGATCTCGCAAATAGTAATTATTTCTGACGTAACCAGCAGATTATGAAGAGGGGCAGCCCCCCACTAAGAGCCTTTTCCCAGACATCGCACATACCTCTCCCCGGAGCGCTGCACGATTTCGTCCGCCCTTTCCTTTATATCCTTGCCTTCGAACGCGCCGTAGAGTTTCTTAAACTTCACGCCGCTCAGGCGACGCGTGATCTCGCGGACCGTCTCTGCTGCAAGCGGCAGCATATTTGGGTAGCTCCACATAAAGGAGACGGCGTCCGCGCCCGGCGTGACCTGAAGGATATCCCCTGACAGCAGCACCCCTTCGCCCTGCTGCCAGTGGAGTACGCTGCCGCCCGCGAAGTGGCCGCCGAGGCGCATCAGGGTGACATCGCTGGTCAGCTTAAGGGTGTCTCCTTCCCAGAGGGTAACGTGAGGGCTGTCGCGCATGATCCACTCCCGGTCGCTGGCATGAAGATAAATAGGGGCGTCAAACGCTTCGGCCCAGTCCTGCATGGTGGTGTAGTAATGAGGATGCGAGATGGCGATGGCTTTCAGCCCGCCGAGGGCGGATACCAGCGTTCTGGTGGCGTCGTCGAGGATGGCGATACAGTCCCAAAGAATATTGCCTTCCGGGGTTCGTACGATAAAAGCCCGCTGGCCAATGGCAAAATCAGGGACGGTGCGGATGCTGAGGAGATCGGCCTCGTGCTGCTTCCATTTATTGGTATGCGTTGCAATCAGGGTATCGAAATCCACCCATTTCTGCCCTGCGGCTGGCACATACTGACGCTCGTCTTCGCAGATCTTGCAGCGTTGGGGATGGGAACCGCTGACGTCGTAAGACGTTCCGCAGGCTTTGCATAATGCGATCATTGAGGGGCGTTCTCCGTTCCGGTTAGCTAATATCAGTCTGGCACACCGATAGAAGGTCATGTACCAGATAATGCTGCCGATCAGGCTACGAAGGAGTTATTCAGAAAGGGCTGGCATGACGGGCATGGACTGACTTTTCGCTGGCGGGATGCACAAAGTGGAGCTCGCTGGCATGCAGCATCAGGCGCGGGGCGTGCTCCGTGCCCGGTCGCAGCAGCCCGCCGTAGAGATCGCATCCCAGAATAGGATGGCCCAGCTGCTGGCAGTGGATGCGCAGCTGGTGCGTACGCCCGGTCTCCGGCGTTAGCTCGACCCGCGTTAGCGGCAGCAAATCGCGGTAAAAGCGCTCAACAACCCGATAGCGGGAGCGCGCGGGCTTGCCGTTGACCGCGCAAATCGACATCAACGGAAACAGCGCCGGATCTTTGGCTATCGGCGCGTCTATCACCCCTTCGTCGTTGTCCAGGTGCCCGCAAAGCAGCGCGCTGTAAACCTTACTGACGGTGCGCTGGCTGAACTGATGGCAAAGCGCGGCGTTGATAGCCTTGTTGCGGGCAACCACCATCAGCCCGGAAGTGCCGAAATCAAGCCGGTGGACCAGGGTACAGCCGGGGAAGATCTTTACCAGCCGGTGATGTACGGAATCGAGATTCTGCGGATTTTTCCCCGACAGGCTCAGCAGCCCGGCGGGTTTGTTAATAAGCACCAGGTGCTCGTCCTGACAGAGGATCTCGATCTCGTCATGGCACGGCGGGGCAATAAAAGTATCGATAATCGTAGACATCAGGCGGCCCGGCTGGAGAGTGGCAGCGGATAGTACCGAATTTCCCGGCGGCTGGCGAATCTGGCCGCTGGCTTTGGACCGTCGATAACTCATATGGTACTTCGCTGTTGGACGCACAGACAGCCTGAAGCATCCCCGCATTTTCCAATAAAAAGGGCCGCCGCAAGGCAGCCCGTTTTCTTATTTAATAGTTTAAATCACTCCCAGGCCCGCTCGGCCCTGGTTGCATCGAACTGTGGCGGGGGCTTGCGGAACAGGCCGGTCAGATAAGCCAGATACCCCAGCCCCACCGCGGCCCAGACCAGGCCCAGCGTTAAGGATGTCGACTCCAGGTTAATCCACAGCACCGCCACCGTTATTGCGCCGGTCAGCGGCAGGATCAGGTAGTGGAATTTATCCTTCCAGGTTTTGTTGCGGCCTTCACGGCGCCAGAAATGGTTGATCACCGAGATGTTCACGAAGGTAAAGGCCACCAGCGCGCCGAAGTTAATCAGTGCGGTTGCGGTCACCAGATCGAAGAACAGCGCGGAAAGCGCCACCACGCCAACCATCAGCACGTTGAGTGCCGGAGTGCGCCATTTCGGGTGGACGTAGCCGAAATACTTCTCCGGGAAGACGTTGTCGCGCCCCATCACGTACAGCAAGCGCGAGACGCTGGCGTGCGAGGCCAGCCCCGAAGCCAGCGTATTCACGAAGGTTGTACACAGGAAGATGGACTGGAACAGCTTGCCGCCCACGTACAGGGCGATTTCCGGCAGCGCCGCGTCCGGATCCTTAAAGCGGCTATTGTCCGGGAAGAAGAGCTGCATAAAGAACGATGCGGCAATGAAAATAATCCCGCCGTAAACGGCCGTCAGGAAGATGGCTTTGGGGATAGTGCGCGCGGCGTCCGGCGTTTCTTCAGAAAGCGTGGTCACCGCATCGAAGCCCAGGAACGAGAAGCAGACTATCGTCGCCCCCGTAATAATGGGGATGAGGTGCGCGTTCTGGCTGATGAACGGCTGCAGCGACCAGACGGAGCCAACGCCCTCGCCTTTATGCAGCCCCTGCACGACGAGAAAAATAAACACCACCATGATGCAAATCTGCACCAGCACGAACAGGGTGTTGAAGTTCGCCACCAGATTGACGCTTTTCAGGTTGGCGGCGGTTAGGATGGCCACGAAGCTCACCACCCAGACCCACGGCGGCACCTCCGGGAACAGCGCCGAGAGATAGATTTTTGCCAGCAGGACGTTAATCATCGGCAGGAACAGGTAGTCCAGCAGCGACGACCAGCCCACCATAAAGCCCACGTGAGGGCCAATGGCCTTCTGGGCATAGGTATAGGCTGAACCGGCCTGGGGGAACTGGCGCACCAGCTTGCCGTAGCTGATAGCGGTAAACAGCACGCCCGCCAGCGCAAGCAGGTAGGACGCCGGGACGTGGCCGTCGCTGATGCCGGACACAATCCCGAAGGTATCAAACACCGTCATTGGCGTGAGGTAGGCAAGCCCCATCATCACCACCTGCCAGAGTTTTAAAGATTTGCGCAGCTGCGGCTTTCCCGCCTGCGACGGATTTTCTAAAGAAGAGTTAGTCGCCATGACCTTGCCCCCCCATGCACGCGGAGGTTTGCGATGAAATCGTCGTTATGGCAAACCTGCTCAGGCTGGGGGTGAGGCGTGGATCCAGAGGGATAAAAATCGGGCCGTGACCGTGAACAGGTCCGTCGTAATCAATGCGGCAGCGGCATTCGCCCTCGCCGTGCGGGTATTTGAACATCTGCATCATCTCCATCCTCGTCATACATTTTGTCGAACTGAAGACCCGTTGCCGCGTGCTCCGTGATGCGCCTCAGGGAAATGGCAGGGTAATCCTGCAATGTTGTCGGTCCGGCTCCGCTCAGACCTTATGATGCTGCATAATTTTTTCTGCCGGGCGGCGGCAGCCACCCCGGCATGGCTCTGCTCAGGCGTTTTTCAACATCCACTCAATTTCCGTTTCTGTGATCATCCGCTCAAACTGGATCAGCTCGTCGTTCTTACAGGCGTGGAAAACGTGCACAAAACGGTCCCCTAACAGCTCGCGCAGGTGGTCGTTCTGGGTGAATTCCCACAGCGCGTCGCTCTGGCGGATTGGGAAAGGCAGCCCTTCCTGCTCCAGCCCGTTACCTTCTACTTCTTCGTGCAGCGGCAGCTCGTTGTCCAGGCCGTGCAGAATGCCCGCCAGTATAGTTGCCATCACCAGATACGGGTTGGCGTCGGCACCCGCCACGCGGTACTCGACGCGATGGTTATCACGGTCGCCGCACGGGATACGCAGCGCGACAGTACGGTTGTTATGCCCCCACGATGCCTGCGTCGGCACGTACATCCCCGGCTGAAAGCGACGGTAGGAGTTGACGTTTGGCGCCAGCATCGCAATCGACGCGGGCATCAGGTCAATCATGCCCGCCAGCGCCCGCTTCAGAATCGAGGAGTCTTCGCCGTCGGCATCCGCCAGCACGTTCTCACCTTTACCGTTCAGGATGCTGATATGAATGTGCATGCCGCTGCCCGCGTGCTCTTCATACGGCTTCGCCATAAAAGTGGCGTGCATCTTATGTTTTTCCGCAACCGAACGCACCAGGCGTTTGAGGGCCAGCGCGTCGTCGCAGGCGTCCAGCACGTTATCGGTGTGGTGCAGGTTAATCTCGAACTGGCCGGGGGAGGCTTCCGCTACCGCGCCGTCGGCGGGGATCAGCTGCAGGCGGCCCAGCTCGTCAATATCGCTGAGCACGTCGGCGAAGTGGTTAAGGTTATCAACGGAGTAGACCTGGCTTTGGGTGTTGCGGTCTTCGGTGCCCGGCGCGCACGGCGGCTGCAGGTAGCCTTCGGCATCACGCTGACGATCGAGTAAATAGAACTCCAGCTCTACCGCTACCACGGGGTGCAGACCGCGCTGGCGCAGCTTTTGCCAGAGCCGGTTAAGCACGTTGCGCGGCTCAACGTCAAAGGGAGCGCCATCTTCGTCCAGCATGGTGAGCATCATCTGCCCGATAAACTCCGGGTCCGCCGCCGACGGGGTTAAAGTACCCAGAATCGGCACGCAGCTGCGATCCGGCTCGCCCAGCTCCTGGCCCAGACCGGCCTCTTCCACCACGTTGCCCAGAATGTCCATGGCAAATACCGAGGCCGGGAAGTAGCAGCCCTTCTCTATCTTACGCAGGCTGGCAACCGGAATACGCTTGCCGCGAAAGCCGCCGTTCAGGTCAGTAATCAGCACGTCAACATATTGGGTATTGGGATAGGTCTCGAGATAGGTTTTGACTTCGCGTGCGAACGCGCTACTTCGTCTCTCCTCGGTTTGCTGAACGAAATTCTCAACTTCTACGATATTGGTATCCATGATTCACCACCGTTTTGGATGCGGGTCGCCACTGTTAAATATAATGTCCACCTTTCGACAATGGTGCCAATTTAAATGTTTGTCAAATGTTAAGTGGAGTTTGCAAATAGGTTATCTCGCTGCTAGATTGATAAAATATTGAACGGAAATGGGCAGAATGGAATCTTTTGGCAATAATTTAGTCCAGAATGTGAGGTCGATCATGGGCAATATATTTGACAGACCAGTGATTGGTGTGGTCATGTGCAGGAACAGGCTTAAGGGTCATGAGACCCAGACATTGCAAGAAAAGTACCTGAATGCTGTTTTGAACGCCGGAGGGTTACCTGTTGCCCTCCCCCATGCGCTGGCGGAGCCAGAATTGCTGAACGCACTTCTTCCGACGCTCGACGGCATCTTCCTGCCGGGCAGCCCCAGCAACGTGCAGCCGCACCTCTATGGTGAAAACGGCGATGAGCCTGACGCCGATCCCGGGCGTGATGAATTGAGCCTGGCGCTGATCAACGCCGGGATTGAAAGGCGCATCCCCATTTTCGCCATCTGCCGGGGTTTACAGGAAATGGTGGTGGCCACCGGGGGGACACTGTATCGTCGCCTGCACGAACAGCCGACGTTCCTCGAACACCGTGAAGATCCCGAACTCCCGATGGAGGGGCAGTACGCTCCCTCTCATGAAGTCCAGGTTCAACAGGGAGGATTACTCTCTACCTTAATTCCAGGCTGCAGCTCGTTTTGGGTTAATTCACTCCATGGACAAGGA
This sequence comes from Dryocola clanedunensis, assembly GCF_038405435.1. Lineage (GTDB taxonomy): Bacteria > Pseudomonadota > Gammaproteobacteria > Enterobacterales > Enterobacteriaceae > Dryocola > Dryocola clanedunensis_A. Next base: position 115,220 of record NZ_JBBYHZ010000005.1, read on the forward strand.
GCGAAAACGCTGGGCCGCCTGCTGCGTGTGGAAGCACGTTCGCCGGATGGCCTGGTGGAAGCCGTCAGCGTACACGATCACCCCTTTGCCCTTGGTGTACAATGGCATCCGGAATGGAACAGTAGCGAATACGCCCTGTCGCGTTTATTGCTAGAAGGTTTTATCACCGCTTGTCAGAGCTTTATCGCTGAAAAACAGCGGCTCTGACCACTACTGTTAAGGAAATACCAATATGAGCGATGACGGCCTGGCGCCGGGAAAACGTTTGTCAGCGATCCGCCAGCAGTTGGGTCTATCACAACGTCGTGCCGCCGAACTGTCTGGATTAACGCATAGTGCCATCAGCACCATAGAGCAGGACAAAGTCAGTCCTGCAATCAGTACGCTACAGAAGCTGCTGAAAGTTTATGGGCTGTCGCTCTCCGAGTTCTTCGCGGACCCGGAAAAACCTGATGAGCCGCAGGTGGTTATCGATCAGGATGACCTGATTGAGATTGGCAGTCAGGGCGTTTCAATGAAGCTGGTTCACAACGGGAATCCGAACCGTACGCTGGCGATGATCTTCGAGACTTACCAACCCGGCACGACTACCGGGGAGAGGATCAAACACCAGGGTGAAGAGATAGGCACGATACTGGAAGGTGAAGTGATCCTGACCATCAACGGCCAGACATACCACCTTGTTGCGGGGCAAAGCTATGCCATCAACACCGGCATACCGCACAGCTTCAGCAACACCTCGGCAGGGATCTGCCGCATTATCAGCGCCCACACTCCCACCACGTTCTGATTTCTTTTCGGCCTGAGTTTCTCAGGCCACTTTTAAAGACGCTTTTTACGGGATTTATTTCCTGGGGCAACTTGCAACCTGATTTTGCCAACAGCAGCGAAGAAAGACCTTTTATCTTATTGAATTTAAGGAGTAATCATGGACTTTCAGCATCTGAATTACTGGCAGGAAAAAGCAAAGAATATTTCGCCGGAAGGCCGCCTGTTTATTAACGGCGAATATTGTCCGGCCGTGGATAATACGACTTTTGAGATCGTTGACCCTGCCGCCCAGCGCACGCTTGCTCAGGTTGCCCGCGGTAAAAAAGCAGACGTAGATAAAGCCGTGTGCGCCGCTCGCGACGTTTTCGAACGCGGCGACTGGTCGCAGGCCTCCCCGGCAAAACGCAAAGCGGTCTTAAGCAGGCTCGCAGATTTAATGGAGCAGCATCACGAAGAGCTGGCGCTGCTGGAGACGCTCGATACCGGCAAGCCTGTGCGCCATAGCCTGCGTGATGATATTCCAGGCGCCGCCCGCGCCATCCGCTGGTACGCGGAAGCCATCGACAAAGTTTACGGCGAAGTCGCCACCACCGGCGTTAACGAGCTGGCGCTGATCGTACGTGAGCCGATTGGCGTCGTGGCCGCCGTGGTGCCGTGGAACTTCCCGCTGCTGCTTGCCTGCTGGAAGCTTGGCCCCGCGCTGGCAACCGGCAACAGCGTCATCCTTAAACCTTCTGAAAAATCCCCGCTGACCGCGATTCGCCTGGCGCAGCTTGCCAAAGAGGCGGGGCTGCCGGACGGCGTGCTTAACGTCATTCCCGGCTTTGGTCATGAAGCCGGCCAGGCGCTGTCGCAGCACCCCGACGTGGACGTCATCACCTTCACCGGCTCGACCCGTACGGGCAAACAGCTGCTGAAAGACGCGGGCGACAGCAACATGAAACGCGTCTGGCTGGAGGCCGGGGGCAAAAGTGCCAATATCGTCTTCGCCGACTGCCCGAATCTGCAAAACGCAGCCGCCGCCACCGCCGCGGGCATTTTCTATAACCAGGGCCAGGTGTGCATCGCCGGGACCCGCCTGCTGCTGGAAGAGAGCATTGCCGACGAGTTTATTGCGCTGCTGAAGGAGCAGGCAAAGAGCTGGCAGCCGGGCAACCCCCTCGACCCGGACACCACCATGGGCACGCTGATTGACAACGCCCATGCAGACACCGTGCACAGCTTTATCCGCGACGGCGAAAGCCAGGGCAGGCTGGTTCTGGACGGACGTGATGGCAAACACCCCGCCGCCGTCGGCCCGACCATTTTTGTCGACACGGCTACAGATTCCCGCGTCGGGCGCGATGAAATCTTCGGTCCGGTGCTGGTGATCACCCGCTTCTCCTCCGAAGCCGAAGCGCTGAAGCTGGCAAACGACAGCGACTATGGCCTCGGCGCCGCCGTCTGGACCCGCGACCTCTCCCGCGCGCACCGCATGAGCCGTCGTCTGAAAGCAGGCTCCGTGTTTGTGAATAACTACAACGACGGCGACATGACCGTGCCTTTCGGCGGCTACAAGCAGAGCGGTAACGGGCGCGATAAATCCCTCCACGCGCTGGAAAAATTTAGCGAACTGAAAACCATCTGGATCTCCCTGGAGTCTTAATCATGACTGAACATACCACCAGCTATTATGCCGCCAGCGCTAACCAGTACGTGCCGTTCCCCCAGCTCGACGAGCCGGTTACCTGCGACGTGTGCATCGTCGGCGGCGGCTACACCGGCCTTTCTTCGGCGCTGCACCTGTCCGAAATGGGTTATGACGTGGTGCTGCTGGAGTCGGCCCGCATCGGCTTCGGCGCCAGCGGGCGCAACGGCGGCCAGCTCGTCAACTCGTACAGCCGCGATATCGACGTCATCGAACGCACCTACGGCCCGGAGGCCGCAAAAATGCTCGGCGGCATGATGTTTGAGGGCGGGGAGATCATCCGCGAGCGCATCAAGCGCTACCAGATTGACTGCGACTACCGTCCGGGCGGGCTGTTCGTCGCCATGAACCACCGGCAGCTGGAAACCCTGGAAGAGCAGAAAACTAACTGGGAGCGCTACGGCAACACCCGGCTGGAGCTGCTGGACGCCGACGAGCTGCGTCGCGAAGTGGACAGCGATCGCTATGTTGGCGGCCTGCTTGACCACAGCGGCGGCCATATTCATCCGCTGAATCTGGCCATTGGCGAGGCGAACGCCATCCGCCTGAACGGGGGCCGCGTCTATGAGCAGTCGCCGGTGACCAATATTCAGCACGCCAGCCCGGCCGTCGTCAGTACCGCAAAAGGCCAGGTCACGGCGAAATACGTGATTGTGGCGGGCAACGCCTACCTGGGCGATAAACTTGAGCCGGAGCTGGCAAAGCGCAGCATGCCGTGCGGCACGCAGGTGCTGACCACCGAGCCTCTGGGCGAAGATCTGGCCCGCTCGCTGATCCCGAAAAACTACTGCGTGGAAGACTGTAACTACCTGCTGGACTACTACCGCCTGACCGGCGACAACCGCCTGCTGTACGGCGGCGGCGTGGTGTACGGCGCGCGCGACCCGGCGGACATCGAACGTCTGGTCATGCCAAACCTGCTGAAAACCTTCCCGCAGCTGAAGGGCGTAAAAATCGACTACCGCTGGACCGGCAATTTCCTGCTGACGCTCTCCAGGATGCCGCAGTTTGGCCGTCTCGATAACAACATTTATTACATGCAGGGCTACAGCGGACACGGCGTGACCTGTACGCATCTGGCGGGCCGCCTGATAGCCGAGCTGCTGCGCGGCGACGCCGAGCGCTTCGACGCCTTTGCCAGGCTGCCGCACTACCCGTTCCCGGGTGGCCGCAGCCTGCGCATCCCGTTTACCGCGATGGGCGCGGTTTACTACAAGCTGCGCGATCGCCTTGGCGTGTAATTAATCCTCTAACCGATCCCTACGTGTAAGGAAAAAAAGATGAGCAACAATAGCTTCCAGCAGCGCCGCCTTGATGCCACCCCGCGCGGCGTCGGCGTGATGTGTGATTTTATGGTTAAGAAAGCCGAGAACGCGACCATCACCGATACCGAAGGCCGCGAGTACACTGACTTCGCGGCGGGCATCGCCGTGCTGAATACCGGGCACCGCCACCCGAAAATCATCGCCGCCGTTCAGCAACAGCTGGAGTGTTTTACCCATACGGCGTTCCAGATCCTGCCATACGAAAACTACCTTTCGCTGGCCGAACGCCTGAACGACCTGGTGCCGATTGAAGGCAAAGCTAAAACGACGTTCTTCACCACCGGCGCGGAGGCGGTAGAAAACGCGGTGAAGATTGCCCGCGCCGCCACCGGTCGCCCTGGCGTCATTACCTTTACCGGCGCTTTCCACGGCCGCACGCTGATGACGCTGGCCCTGACCGGAAAAGTGGCGCCTTATAAAACCGGCTTCGGCCCGTTCCCTGGTTCCGTATTCCATGCCCGCTATCCGAATGCGCTGCACGGCGTGAGCGTCGAAGACTCGCTGAGCAGCCTGGAAGATATCTTCCACTGCGACATTGCCCCGCAGCAGGTTGCCGCCATCGTCTTTGAACCCGTCCAGGGCGAAGGCGGATTCAACGTTGCGCCGCCGGAGTTTGTCAGCGCGCTGCGCAGGCTGTGCGACCAGCACGGCATTCTGTTAGTTGCCGATGAAATTCAGAGCGGCTTCGCCCGTACCGGCAGGCTGTTTGCCAGCGAATACTACCCGGACGCGAAGCCGGACCTGATCACCATGGCGAAAAGCATGGGCGGCGGCTTCCCGATTTCAGGCGTCTCCGGGCGTGCCGAAGTGATGGACAGCCCAACGCCGGGCGGCCTGGGCGGCACCTATGCCGGTAGCCCGGTCGCTATTGCAGCGGCGCATGCTGTGCTGGATGTGATTGCTGAAGAGAAACTGTGCGAACGTGCCGACATGCTCGGCAGCCAGCTAATCGAAACTATTCAGGGCGCGGGCAACCCGGCTGTGGCACAGGTTCGCGGGCGCGGCTCGATGATCGCCGTCGAGTTTAACGATCCGCAAACCGGTAAGCCGAGCGCTGACATCGCGAAAGATATCCAGAAGCGCGCCATGGAGCAGAGCCTGATCCTGCTGACCTGCGGCATTCACGGCAACGTGATCCGCTTCCTGTACCCGCTGACTATCCCGGATGCGCAGTTCAGCAAATCGCTGAATATTTTGAGCGAGATTTTTAGAGGTTAATCAAAGAACTAAGCGGGGAACCGGTGGATGGCGCTGGCGCTTATCCACCCTACCACTGCCTGCTTTTCAATTGCTTAGCGTCATCCGACAAAACTCTTCACCGCAATCCCCTGCTCTTCCAGCAGCTGGCGCACCCGGCGGGCCATTTCAACCGCGCCGGGGGTGTCGCCATGCACGCAAATAGAATCTGCCTGAATCGGGGTGAAGATTCCTTCTACAGAGTTGATGCCGCCCTGGGTGATGAGCTGGAGCATGCGCTGGGCAACTGTTTGCGGATCGTGAATAACCGAGCCTGGTTCACGGCGGACAACTAAAGTGCCGTCAGCGTGATATGCGCGGTCGGCAAAAGCTTCAGAGATTACCCGCAGCCCTTTTTGCGCGGCCCACTCCAGAATCTTTGAACCGGCTAGCCCCACCAGCGGCAGATTCGCATCGACAGCCAAAATACCGTCAATCACCGCCGCTGCCTGGCGTTCGTCATGAGCTATGGTGTTATAGAGCGCGCCATGGGGTTTGACGTAACGAACAGAGGTTCCGGCAGCCCGCGCCAGACCCTGCAACGCGCCTATCTGATAGATAACGTCGGCGGTCAGCTCGTCGCTGGCGATGTCCATACTGCGGCGGCCAAAACCAACGAGGTCGGGGTAAGAGACGTGAGCACCAACGGCCACGCCTTGTGCCCGTGCCGCACGCAGCGTGTCGAGAAGGCCAGCAGGCGAACCAGCGTGAAATCCACAGGCAACGTTCGCGCTGCTCACCACCTTCAGAATCGCCGCGTCATCGCCCATCGTCCACTGCCCGAAGCTCTCACCCAGATCGCTGTTTAAATCGATTGTTATGCTCATTGACTACTCGTTGTCCTCAGTCCTTTGAGAAAATTAGCACACTTCTCCCCTACTTACGCAGCGGCACGTCCTTTATCAGCCATGACAGAATAAACGCCAGCACCACCACGCCTGCGGCGATAATGTAAACCGAGTGCAGGGCCGAGCCGAACGCCTGAAGATAGTCATTACGCAGGGCGACGGGCAGCTCATGCACGGCTTTTGCGCCCAGCTGACGCGGCAGCTGCACATCCGGTGGGATCAGCGCCATAAGCTTAGTTTGCAGCACGTTCGTGAAGATTGCGCCGAAGCCTGCCACGCCAATCGAGCCGCCAATCTGACGGAACAGCGTGGCGCTGGAGGTTGCCACGCCGATCAGCTTTTGCTCCACGCTGTTCTGCACCGCGAGGATCAGCACCTGCATCACCATGCCCAGGCCGCAGCCGAGCAGCGCAATATAGAAATAGAGCGTGTGCAGCGGCGAGTCGATTTTCAACGTGCCCAGCAGCGCCATGGCAATAAACGTCACCAGCGTGCCGACGATCGGGAAGATGCGGTAGCGGCCAATTTTACTGATGATGCGCCCGCTGATAATCGAGGTGATCATCAGGCCGCCCATCAGCGGCAGCAGCTGGATGCCCGCCTCCGTTGGCGTGGAGGATTTCACCACCTGCAAATAGAGCGGCAGGAAGGTCATCGAGCCAAACAGCGACATCCCGATGATAAAGCCAATCAGGCAGCTGAGCAGGAAAGTGCGGTCGCGGAACAGGCCCAGCGGGATGATCGGCTCGATGGCCAGCCGCTCTTCATAAATAAACCCGCCGAGCGTCACGGCAAAGAAGGCAAAGATGCACCACAGCTGCGGATCGGACCACGCCATCACGGTGCCGCCCTGGCTGGTAAAGAGGATCAGGCAGGTCAGCGAGATGGCAAGATAGCCCGCGCCAAGGAAGTCTATCTGGTGGCGAATGCGCGCCGTCTGCGGCTTCAGCACCGCGCCGATCACCAGCAGCGCAAAGACCCCGAGCGGCAGGTTGATATAGAAGATCCAGCGCCAGGAGAAGTGTTCAACCAGGAAGCCGCCGATCAGCGGCCCGATGACGGTTGCCAGCCCAAATACGCCGCCAAACAGCCCCTGGTATTTACCGCGATCCGCCGGAGGAATAACGTCCCCTACCGCTGCCATAGTGACAACCATCAGACCGCCGCCGCCGAGGCCCTGCAGGGCGCGCATCAGGATAAGCTGAGTCATATTCTGCGCCAGGCCGCACAGCGCGGAGCCAAGCAGGAAGATGACGATAGCCGTTTGCAGAACGATTTTGCGCCCGAGCAAATCGCCAAATTTACCGTACAGCGGTACGACAATCGTTGAAGAAAGCAGATACGCCGTGACCACCCAGGAGAGTTTTTCCAGCCCGCCCAGCTCGCTGACAATCGTCGGCAGCGCCGTGGAAACGATGGTTTGATCCAGCGCGGCAAGCAGCATCACCAGCATCAGGGCGGCAAAAAGCAAACGAACCGAAGTGGTCTGCGGTGGAGAATCCGTTTGTGATTCGTGCGTTGTAGTCATCGGCTCCGGCTTAATCAGTTACAGGTATTTTTATCGTAGGTCGGATAAGCGCGCGTCATCCGACAAAACATAATCAGTCAGCTGAGAAATTAATATGATGGGAATATTTTCACTGCTATCGGTTATTGTGGCTCAGTAACCTTCCTGACGCAGTGCCAAAACTCTTAAATCTGTCGATACCAAATCAACACTATTTCAATTTTAATTATCACAAAGGCTGATGATTAGGTTTTTTCCTGGTTTACCCACACTGAAAATGGTGGATTATGCCCGCGCCTGAAAGGGTGTTCCGCTACGGCGGCTTTTCAATTTTGGATTAAACAGCAATGAAAACAATAATGTTAGTGATAGTAGCAGCAGTGGCGGCAACGCTGACCGGATGCAGCACCCCGGCACAACGTATGGCAGATTGTCAGGCTCAGGGGGTCAGCAAAGATACCTGCTATCTGGCCGAACAGAATCGTCAGGCGGCGTTTAACAGCGCAGCGATGAAGCAGGCGATGGAAAACTCCAATGAAGCGATAAAATAGCAGCACTATGACAGGCCCCGGGGCCTGTTTTTAGTATTCCAGATTCACCCGGTCCCCGCGGGTCGTTGGCTCAGAAACCATCAGAAATTCTGTATCTGATTGCGAATCATTACGTGCCTGATGCCGTGACCGTGCAGGAATGGGGATCCCCTTACCCGCAGGAATTCGATGCAACTCCCCTTCCAGCTCCATGCTCAGCTCCCCGGACAGAACAAAAAAGAACTGTTGCGCGGCGGAGTGGTAATGGCGCTGCTCCTCGCGACCGGCAGGCATACGTTCGTGAATAACGCTAAGGGTTGGGCTTTTTAAAAGGTGCCAGCCATCACAATCGTCCCCCCAAAGGTAGTGTTCAGCGTTCTCTTTTGAAACGATCATATTTTTCCTTATTTAAGCTAATGTGAAAGCTATCTGGATATAACAAAAACAAAAAAATATACAGTCCTGAACGATAAAAAGAGCAGGCGAAAAACCTTTTAATTCAGCAGGTTTAATATTCTCTTACGCCGTGAAATGTAAAGTTTAAAAAAGGATCGCCACCGCGCTTTTCATCCCCTTGTAAAGCTGCGCGCATTGGGAGTACATTAGCGCCGACTGGCCGCTCCCGGCCACGGAATACAACGTGAAACGCTCAGCACGCCGGATGAAGTTAATCCCAAAATGCCCCTTCGGCGATTTCACTTTTCTATACTGATTTTCTGGCGAAAAGAGTGCGTGAATACGCGCGGAGCAATGCAAAGTGAAATATTTTCTGATGGGTATCTCGGTCATTCTGGCGGTGTGGGTCGGGACTTTTGTGATTATGATTTAATCTTCACGCAGCCGGTGATAAAAACAGGAGCCGATGGCTCCTGTTTGCGTTTTTAACCGGTGATATCCGTTGCGGCTTTGGTGGTCGCAGGAAGCAACCCGTCCGCACGGAACATGGATTTAATCCCCCGCACCGCCTGCCGGATGCGGTCGCGGTTTTCAATCAGCGCAAATCGCACGTGGGTATCGCCGTAATCACCAAAACCGATGCCTGGCGAGACGCAGACCTTCGCGTCCTGCAGCAACTTCTTGGCAAACTCCAGCGACCCCATTGCCGCATACTGTTCTGGAATTTTGGCCCACACGTACATAGAAGCCTTCGGGCATTCCACCATCCAGCCAGCTTCATGCAGCCCTTTGACGAGCACATCGCGGCGGCGCCTGTACTGTTCGGCGATATCTTTCACGCACTGCTGATCCCCTTCCAGCGCGGCAATCGCTGCCACCTGCAACGGAGTAAACGTGCCGTAGTCGTGATAGCTCTTGATACGCGCCAGCGCGCTTACCAGCTCCTGGTTGCCCACCATAAAGCCAATGCGCCAGCCCGCCATGTTATAGCTTTTTGACAGCGTGAAGAATTCGACGGCCACGTCGCGCGCGCCGGGCACCTGCATAATAGACGGCGCTTTCCAGCCGTCGTATACGATATCGGCATAGGCCAGATCGTGGATCACCAGCACGTCATAGCGCTTAGCCAGCGCCACAACCTTTTCGAAGAACTCCAGCTCCACGCACTGCGCCGTTGGGTTAGACGGGAAGCCAAGGATCATCATTTTCGGCTTCGGATAGCTTTCGCGGATGGCGCGCTCCAGCTCGTTGAAGAAGTCAACGCCCTCCACCAGCGGCACGGAACGCACCTGCGCACCCGCGATGACCGCGCCGTAGATATGAATCGGGTAGCTCGGGTTTGGCACCAGCACGGTGTCACCGTGATCGAGCGTGGCCAGCATCAGGTGCGCCAGCCCCTCTTTCGAGCCGATGGTGACAATCGCTTCGCTTTCCGGATCGATATCCACTTCATAGCGATCTTTGTACCAGCGAGAAATTGCGCGGCGCAGGCGTGGGATACCACGGGAGGTGGAATAGCCGTGCGTGTCGTCACGCTGGGCTACGGTGCAGAGTTTTTCAACGATATGCGGCGGCGTAGGGCCGTCGGGGTTGCCCATGCTGAAATCGATAATATCTTCGCCACGGCGGCGCGCGGCCATTTTCAGCTCGGCGGTGATATTAAATACGTACGGGGGTAGACGATCGATACGCGAAAAACGACGTTTAGGACTGGAGTCAGCCATAGATTCCTCTGGATTACGTAAGCGCCCGGACCGTCCGAGCGACGCTGCCACGCTGTTGTGGCCCGCTTTGAAAATAGCCTGAATAAAAATCATCTGTCGAGAGGCAAAGCGAAAATATTTTCGTTTCGCCTAAAACATGAACTTTCATTTGAAAGTCATCACTGTTTTGTTTGATTAGCAAGGCCTATATTAACCTCGTCGTAACAAACCAATAACCTCTTACCCGATGACGACGAGGAACCTGCCATGAACCTGAACATCGATGAACTACCGCAAGAAATTCGCAAGATTAAACAACAACTTCGAAAAGAGCTCCCAGATTACAAAGCAGTGTTCGCCGAACTGGAAAGGGATATGCGCCGCCAGATCGACGCCATTCGTTCTGAGCTGGATCGCGGAGAAAACCCCGTCCCGCAAATTCATGCCGATGACATTGTCCATAACCGCATTAGCGAGCAGCAAAAAGCCCTGATTCGCCAGCGCGGATGCTGCACCGTAAAAGGGGTTTTCCCGGAGCAGCAGGCCCGCGCCTGGAACGAAGAGATCGGTAATTATCTGGAGAGAAACAACTTCACCGAAAGGCTAAAGAACGCAGCAGAAGACTACTATTTCGGCACGCTTGCCGCCAGTAAGCCGCAGATTTACGGCATTTATTGGTCAAAACCGCAGGTCGAAGCGCGCCAGCACGAACGCATGAAAGCGGTGCAGGTGTTCCTCAATAATCTGTGGGAGACGGAAAGCAACGGTAAACGGCACTTTGATGCGGACCGCGTAGTGAGCTACGCTGACCGGACGCGCCGCCGCCCGCCTCGTTCCACCTCACTGGGCCTTTCCCCACACGTTGACGGCGGCTCCGTAGAACGCTGGCTGGATGAGAACTTCCGCCACGTTTACCGCCATGTTTTTTCAGGCGACTGGCAGAGCTACAACCCGTTTGCCGCAGAAGGCCGCACGGAAGTCCGCGAGTTCCCTTCCCCGGCGGTCTGCTCCATGTTCCGCACCTTCCAGGGCTGGACGGCGCTTAGCCCGCAGCGCAAACACGGCGGCACGCTGAACCTGCTGCCGATTGCCAACGCCATGGCTTACATTCTGCTGCGCGCCCTGCAAGATGACGTGCCGGAAGACTCGCTTTGCGAAGCCTGGCCAGGCCGGGCGCTGTCCATTAACGAACGGTGGCATCCCCTTTTATTAAAAGGGATATCCTCAATTCCTGATATGGAAGCGGGCGACACCGTGTTCTGGCACTGCGACGTGATCCACTCGGTGGAAAACGAACATCTGGGCGAGTTCGACAGCAACGTCATGTATATCGCCGCAGCCCCCTGGTGCGAGAAGAATGCCGCGTACCTTGAGCGTCAGTGGCCGGCGTTTGTAGAAGGTAAGTCCCCGCCGGACTTCGCCGCTGACGATTTCGAGGTGGAATTCAGCGGCCGGGCAACCCCTGCGGACTTGACTGCCGCCGGGGTTGAGCAGATGGGCGGTAAATAGTTTTCGGCGGATGACGCAGGCTTATCCGCCCTACGATCCGGGAATTGTAGGGTGGATAAACAAAGTGCCATCCACCACGTGTTCGGCATGGGGGTTCTGGCTTCCCCGTCAGAATTTCCTTATCATGGCCCCTTCCCCCAAGGCATGCGAGTAACCCGTGCACGAAATTTTTAATATGCTGCTGGCGGTGTTTGACCGGGCGGCGCTGATGCTTATTTGTCTTTTCTTCCTGATCCGCATCCGCCTGTTTCGCGAGCTGCTGCACAAAAACGCCCACACGCCGAAAGAGCTGCTGGCCGTCACCGCTATTTTCTCGATGTTCGCCCTCTTCAGCACCTGGTCCGGCGTGCACGTTGAAGGCTCGCTGGTCAACGTGCGGATTATCGCCGTTATGGCGGGCGGCATTCTGTTTGGCCCATGGGTGGGGATTATTACCGGCGTGATTGCCGGGACGCACCGCTATTTAATTGATATCGGTGGCGTCACCGCCGTGCCGTGCTTTATTACCAGCATTACCGCAGGCTTTATCTCCGGGTGGATCAACCGCAAAGTGCCGAAAGAGCAGCACTGGCGCATCGGCATTATCGCCGGCATGCTGTGCGAAACGATGACCATGACGCTGGTCGTGCTCTGGGCGCCGTCCATTGAGCTTGGCTGGGATATCGTCTCGAAAATCGGCGCGCCGATGATTCTGGGCTCGGTTTCCATCGGTTTTATCGTGCTGCTGGTGCAGAGCGTTGAAGGGGAAAAGGAGGCCAGCGCGGCTCGCCAGGCGAAGCTGGCGCTGGATATTGCCAACAAAACCCTGCCGCTGTTTCGCAACGTGAACAGCGAATCCCTGCGCAAGGTCTGCGATATTATTCGTCAGGACATCAGCGCCGACGCGGTTGCCATCACGGACAACGATAAGGTGCTGGCCTACGTTGGCGTCGGTGAGAAGAACTATAAGCAGAACGATCTGGGGATCAGCCCGCGCACCAAGCTGGCGCTGCGCGAAGGCAAAATCATTATCCGCAACGACGACGAAGCCTACCGCACCCCGGAAATTCACTCCCTGATCATCATCCCGCTGTGGGAAAAAGGCGTGGTGACCGGCACGCTGAAAATCTACTATCGCCACGCGCACCAGATCACCTCTACGTTGCAGGAGATGGCGGTTGGGCTGTCGCAGATAATCTCGACCCAGCTCGAAGTTTCCCGCGCCGAGCAGCTGCGCGAAATGGCGAACAAGGCCGAGCTGCGGGCGCTGCAAAGCAAGATTAACCCGCACTTTCTGTTTAACGCCCTGAACGCCATTTCCTCTTCAATTCGCATGAATCCGGACACCGCCCGCCAGCTGATTTTCAATCTTTCACGCTATCTGCGTTACAACATTGAGCTGAATGACGACGAGCAGATTGATATCAAGCGCGAGCTTTACCAGATTAAAGATTACATCGCCATCGAACAGGCCCGCTTCGGGGATAAGCTGACGGTGATTTATCATATTGATGAAGAGGTGACGTGCAAGATCCCGAGCCTGCTCATCCAGCCGCTGGTTGAAAATGCCATCGTGCATGGGATCCAGCCCTGCAAAGGGAAAGGCGTGGTGACCCTCAGCGTGGAAGAGAGCGGTAACCGGGTGCGTATTGCGGTCCGGGACACGGGCAACGGTATCGATCCGAAAGTCATCGAGCGCGTGGAGGCCAACGAAATGCCGGGCAACAAAATCGGCCTGCTGAACGTTCATCACCGGGTGAAGCTGCTCTATGGCGAAGGGTTGATTATTCGCCGCCTGGAGCCGGGCACCGAGATTGCGTTTTACGTGCCGAAAGCCGTCGCCAGCCTGCCGCCGGGGCTGCTGCCGCTGGAAGGAGAGAAAGCATGAAGGTGATCATTGTAGAAGATGAGGTGCTGGCCCAGCAGGAGCTGAACTGGCTGATTAAAACCCATTCGCAGATGGATATTGTTGCCACCTTCGACGACGGCATGGACGTGCTGAAATACCTTCAGCATCATGAAGTGGACGCCATTTTCCTCGATATTAACATCCCGTCGCTGGACGGCGTGCTGCTGGCGCAGAACATCAGCAAGTTCGCCCATAAGCCCTTTATCGTGTTTATCACCGCCTGGAAAGAGCACGCGGTGGAGGCCTTTGAGCTGGAGGCCTTCGACTACATTCTGAAGCCTTATGAAGAGTCGCGGATTATTGGCATGCTGCAAAAGCTGGAGGCCGCGCACCACCAGCAGACCGCACCGCAGGCTCACGTCAGCAGCAGCCGCGAAAACCTCACCATTAACCTGGTGAAGGACGAGCGTATTATCGTCACGGATATCAACGATATCTATTACGCGGAAGCCCACGAAAAAATGACGTTTGTTTATACGCGACGCGAGGCCTACGTGATGCCGATGAATATTACCGAATTTTGCAGCCGCCTGCCAGAAAGCCACTTCTTCCGCTGCCACCGCTCTTACTGCGTGAACTTAAGCAAGATCCGCGAGATCGAACCCTGGTTTAACAACACCTATATTTTGCGCTTAAGGGATTTAGATTTTCAGGTGCCGGTGAGCCGCAGCAAGGTGAAAGAGTTTCGCCAGCTGATGCGGCTGTAATGCGGGGAAGGCTGTGAAAGTGTCGGATGGCGCTTGCGCTTATCCGACCTACAAGATTCAATAAATCATCTGGTTACGTAGGGTGGATAAGCGCAGGCGCCCTCCACCCCTATTTCGTGCAGGTTAAAGGATCTGCCCCAGCGTCTGGCGCAGATGCGCCCCCGCCCCCAGCAGCCCCGGCTGATCGTGAACGATCAGGTAGACCGGGATATCTTTAACGTAATCCCTGAAGCGCCCTTTATCTTCAAACCCGCCGCGGAAACCGGATGCTTTAAAGAACTCGAGGAAGCGCGGCACGATGCCGCCTGCGATATAAACCCCGCCGAAGCAGCCAAGCGTTAACGCCAGGTTACCTCCGAAGCGCCCCAGCACCACGCAGAATAGCGAAAGCGCACGCTTACAGTCCGTGCAGCTGTCGTTCAGCGCGCGTTCGGTAATGTCTTTAGGCTCGTAGCGTTCCGGCTCCCGGCCGTCAGATTTAACAATCGCGCGGTAGAAATTCACCAGCCCCGGACCAGAGAGCACGCGCTCCGCCGACACGTGGCCGATTTCCGCGCGCAGCTCTTCAAGGATAATGCCCTCTTCTTCGCTGTTCGGCGCAAAGTCGACGTGGCCGCCTTCGCCCGGCAGGCTTACCCAGCGTTTATCAACGTGGACAAGGTGCGCCACGCCAAGCCCGGTGCCCGCGCCGTAGACCGCAACCGGCTTACCTTCCACCGGCTCGCCGCCGCCGAATTTGATCAGGTGTTCCTCTTTGATCATTGGAATCGCCATCGAAACGGCGGTGAAATCGTTGATGATTTCCAGATGGTCAAAGCCGAGATTCTTTTTCATTTCGGCGATGGAAAATTCCCAGGTATGATTGGTCATCGCCACCCAGTCGCCGGTTATCGGGCAGGCGATGGCGATACAGCCATCCGTCACGCTTGCGTCGTGCTCTTTGAGATAATGCACCACCACCGCTTCCAGGCTCGGAAAATCGAGGCCGGAGTAGGTTTTTGCCTGCGTGATATCACCATTTTCAACGTTACACAGTGCCAGACGCGCGTTGGTGCCGCCAACATCTCCCACCAAAGCATATTTTGTCATTCTTCAACTGCTCCGCTAAAGTCAGAATAAGTCCTGGCCACACTGTAAAATTAGCCAGCCAAAACAACAACGCCCCGCTGAGTTATCTCCCGGGATTATAGATCTACATCACATATTAGCCTGAACGTTTCAGCCCGTTTTGCGTAAGCGTGGAGGGGCGTTCTCTGTCAGACTGTAACAAGTGACGAATTGCGCGTTTAAAATAGCAAAAAATAAGGAAGGATTATGCTCCATCCGCGAGCCAGAACCATGCTGGTTCTTTCTGTTCCGGCTGTCATCATCGGTGTTTTTTCCAGCCTGATATTGATTGTGGTGATGAAAGTCGCCTCCATTTTACAGACTTTTCTGTGGGTTACGCTGCCGGCTCGCTTCGGTATGAACATTAATTCACCGATCTGGATCCTTCTGACGCTGACCCTGACCGGCGTTGCCGTAGGGCTGGTGATCCGCTATATGCCTGGGCACGCGGGGCCAGATCCGGCAACAGAGCCGTTAATTGGCGCTCCCGTGCCGGTGATGGCGCTGCCGGGACTGATTCTGGCGCTGATTCTCGGCCTCTCCGGTGGGGTCAGCCTCGGCCCTGAGCATCCGATTATGGCGGTGAATATTGCCCTCGCGGTGGCAATTGGCGCGCGTATCCTGCCAAAGGTCGGGTCGCTGGACTGGACGATCCTTGCGGCGGCCGGGACCATCGGCGCGTTGTTTGGCACGCCGGTTGCGGCAGCGCTTATTTTTTCGCAGATGCTGAACGGCAGTAGCGAAGTACCGATGTGGGACAGGTTGTTCGCTCCGCTGATGGCGGCGGCGGCGGGCGCCCTCACCACGGGCTTCTTCTTCGATCCTGATTTCTCCCTGCCTGTCGAACAATATGCCGAGCTGCACGTGGTCGATATCTTCAGCGGGGCGGTTGTCGCGGCTATCGCCATCGCGCTGGGCATGGTCGCCGTCTGGTGCCTGCCCCACGCCCATCGCCTGATGCACAAGCTTAAACATCCGGTGCTGGTGCTGGGTGCCGGTGGCTTCGTGCTGGGCCTGCTGGGTCTTGTCGGCGGCGAAGTGACGCTGTTTAAAGGGCTCGACGAGATGCGCCAGCTCGGCACGGCGAACTACGCCGTTGGCACGCTGCTGATGTTTGCGGTGGTGAAGCTCGCGGCGCTGGTCGTAGCCTCCGCCTGCGGGTTCCGCGGTGGGCGCATTTTCCCGGTAGTGTTTGTCGGCGTGGCGCTGGGAATGATGCTTCACCAGCACGTTGAGGCGGTACCGGCGGCCATCACCATCTCCTGCGCCATCCTTGGCCTGGTGTTAGTCGTCACCCGCGACGGCTGGCTGAGCCTGTTTATGGCGATGGCCGTGGTGCCGGACATCAAGCTGCTGCCGCTGCTGTGTATCGTTATGCTGCCGGCCTGGCTGCTGCTGGCCGGCAAGCCGGTGATGATGGTCGACAGGCATAATGACTAGTCTTCCTGGGCGTTGCGGCGTGCTAAAGACGTCGTGACGGCCTGCAACAGTTCCGGCACGTCCTGCTTCGGCAGAACGACTTCGATAAGCGTGAGCCGTTCTGCCCCGCCCGTTTTAGCCATAGCCTCTTCAAGCTGCACCGTTTCAGTTACCCGCCAGCACTGCGCCTCGCAGTTGAGATGCAGCGCCTGCGGCAGCTGCGTCCAGTTCCAGGGCGCGATGTCGTTATAGCGCTGCTCCGCCCCGTGTATCGCCCGCTCGACCGTGTAGCCGTCGTTGTTCAGCAGGAAAATAACCGGCGTCTGTTTATCCCGCTGCATTGACCCCAGCTCCTGAATGGTAAGCTGCGCCGAACCATCCCCCACCAGCAGCACGACGCGGCGGTTCGGGCAGGCCGTCTGTGCGCCAAACGCGGCGGGCAGCGTGTAGCCAATCGATCCCCACAGCGGCTGGGCTATAAAAGTCGAACCCGCAGGCAGCGTGAGCGTGGCCGCCCCGAAGGCCGCCGTCCCCTGATCGGCAAGAATGATATCGCCAGGCCGGAGGAATTTTTGTATCGACTGCCAGAACGCGTGCTGGTCCAGCCTGCCACTTTCGCAGGTCGGCAGCGCGGGCGGCTTCTGGTCCGGCACGGGCCAGTGGGAAACCTGGCGCTTGCAGAGCTGGTGCAGAACCTCTACCGCCTGCGCCATCGGCAGGCCGCTGAACCAGCGTTCGCCAATGCGCGTGGCGTTGGGCTGAATATCTATCGTCTGCTGTAGCGTCAGCTTCTGGGTAAACCCTGCCGTAATGGTATCGGTGAATTTCACCCCCACGCAGACCACCAGCTCTGCTTCTTCAATAGCGACACGGATCCCCTTCTCGCTCGCCGCTCCGCTGTAAGTGCCAATAAACCCCTGCTGCCCTTCATCGAACAGGCCTTTACCCATCAGTAGCGTGGCGTGCGGCAGCGGCGTGTCGTCCATCCACTGCTGGAGCGCTTTTTGCTGCCCGTAGCGCAGCGCCAGGAAATCCGCCAGCAGGGCAACGCTGCGGCTTTCAGAGAGCCTGGCCTGGGCGGCGCGTCGGAACTCATCAAGGACGGCGGTTTCACCGAACGCAGGATGGATCTCAAGCGGGCTATCGGGGGCGGTTGCTGGAGCCATGGCTACATCGCTCGGCAGAAGCAGATAGCCGGGGCGGCGGTTGCTTAGCGACTCTTTCAGCACCCGATCGATTTCATAGCAGGCATTTTCCGGGGTCAGCGCAGCCTGCGAAACGGTGACTTCACGGGCCATGCGGGCGAAATGGTTAAAATCGCCGTCGCCCAGGGTGTGGTGCATCAGCTCGCCCCGCTGCTGGGCAGCCAGGCGCGGAGATCCAACGACGTGAATGACGGGTAGATATTCAGCGTAGCTGCCCGCAATGCCGTTCACGGCGCTGAGTTCACCTACGCCGAAGGTTGTGAGCAGCGCCGCCGCGCCGCTACAGCGGGCATAGCCATCTGCGGCGTAAGCCGCATTCAGCTCGTTGGCGCAGCCAACCCAGGCAACGGATTCATGGGCAATGACGTTATCGAGAAACTGCAGGTTGTAGTCACCGGGGACGCCGAATAGATGGGCAATTCCGCATTCCGTTAACCGGTCGAGAAGATAGTCCGCAACACAGTAGCGCATGGCATTTTCCTTCCAGCAGGGGTCTGCTGTGAGTATTGGACATCTGCGATCGCTGTCGAGGATATAGCTCAAATAGAGTGTGGAAAGAAGGATTTACAGCAA
Source organism: Dryocola clanedunensis (assembly GCF_038405435.1). Taxonomy (GTDB): domain Bacteria; phylum Pseudomonadota; class Gammaproteobacteria; order Enterobacterales; family Enterobacteriaceae; genus Dryocola; species Dryocola clanedunensis_A. The sequence continues at coordinate 133,631 of NZ_JBBYHZ010000005.1, forward strand.
AACGAGGTGTAAGCTGAGGGTCGCGCGTTCTGTGTAAACGTATACACTAGGTTGAGCATTCACTGACAAGGGTAACAACATGGTCTACCAGGCAAATCCTTCCCGTTATGAATCAATGCAGTATCGCCGCTGCGGCCGTAGCGGCCTGAAGCTCCCGGCTATTTCGCTTGGGCTGTGGCATAACTTTGGCGATACCACGCTGCTCGATAACAGCCGCCAGCTGCTGCGCCGCGCCTTTGATGTCGGCATTACCCATCTGGATCTGGCGAACAACTATGGTCCGCCTCCGGGCTCCGCAGAAGAGAATTTTGGCCGCATCCTGCGGGAGGATTTCCTGCCGTATCGCGACGAGCTGATTATCTCTTCGAAAGCGGGCTACACCATGTGGGACGGCCCTTACGGCGACTGGGGTTCCCGCAAGTATCTGATTTCCAGCCTCGATCAGAGCCTCAGGCGCATGGGCCTTGAATACGTCGATATCTTCTATCACCACCGCCCGGACCCGGAAACGCCGCTGGAAGAGACGATGCGCGCGCTGGATCACGTGGTGCGTCAGGGCAAGGCGCTGTACGTAGGTATCTCTAACTATCCGGCAGATCTTGCGCGCCAGGCGATTGATATCCTCAACGATTTGGGCACGCCGTGTCTTATCCACCAGCCGAAGTATTCAATGTTTGAACGCTGGGTAGAGGGCGGTTTGCTGGATGTCCTGCAGGAGAAAGGCGTGGGGAGCATTGCCTTCTCGCCTCTGGCCGGCGGGCAGCTCACGGACCGCTACCTGAACGGCATTCCGGCGGATTCCCGCGCCGCCAGCGGCAGCATCTTCCTGAAGGCGGACCAGCTGACCGAAGAGAAGCTGGCTAAGGTCCGCAAGCTGAACGCCATAGCGGAACGCCGCGGACAGAAGCTGTCGCAGATGGCGCTGGCCTGGGTGCTGCGCGGGGACAGGGTGACCTCAGTGCTGATTGGTGCCAGCAAAATCAGCCAGATTGATGACGCGGTGGGCATGCTCAACAACCGCCATTTCAGCGCGGCTGAAGAAGCAGAGATCGAAGCTATCCTCGTGTAACCGCTTACCCGAGCCGATGAAACATTCGGCTATTTTAGCAAAAAGTGCTGTGAAAAAGGATTTAAGAGTTGTGCCGATGAAACACTTGTTTACCTCCCCTTAATATTGCGTTAACAGGCCGCCCCGGCGGCTACCGTGAGTTAAGGAGAGAGTATGTTCAGGTCACTGATTCTTGCAGTTGCATTGCTGGCGTCCGCACCGCTGGTCGCGAATGCTGGCGAAATCACCCTGTTGCCATCGGTGAAGTTAAACATCGGCGATCAGGATTATCGCGGTAATTACTGGGACGGCCGCGACTGGCGCGACCGCGATTACTGGCACCGTAACTATGAATGGCGTGACCGTGGCTGGCACCACCACCGCGGCTGGGATCGCGGACGTAACAGCTATGAGAAAGGATATCGCGCAGGCTGGAACGACCGTGACGACCATCGCGGACGCGGTCGGGGCCATGGGCGCGGACACGGCCACGGACACCATCATTAAGATTTTATAAACCTCTCCCCCTCCGGGAGAGGTTTTTTACAGTCCCAGCAAAGTCCCGACGATAAGCCACAGATTCAGCGCCACAACTACCACCACGATTGCCCATCCCGCCTGCTTCACGATTCTGGTGTTCACCAGTTCGCCCATCAGCTGTTTATTGCTGGTAAAGATCAGCAGCGGCACCAGCGCCAGCGCAATCCCGAAGCTCAGCAGCACCTGGCTCATCACCAGAATGCGGGTCGGGTCCAGCCCCATCAGGATAACGATAAATGATGGTGCCATGGTAATTGCCCGGCGGACCCACAGCGGAATGTAAAACCTCACGAATCCCTGCATTACCACCTGCCCGGCCAGCGTCCCCACAACCGTAGACGAAAGGCCCGCCGCGACCAGGCTCAGGCCGAAGATAGTGGCTGCCGCATGGCTGAGCAGCGGTTCCAGCGTCAGATAGGCCTGGTCGAGATCCGCAACGCCGGTATGGCCCGAGAAGTGAAACGCCGCCGCAGCCGTTGCCATCATCGCCAGATTCACAAAGCCTGCGATGGTCATGGCAATGGCCACGTCCCATTTGGTTGCTGAATACTTTTCAGCCCGGTTTCCCTCATGAAGGTGCTGAGTCAGGGAGGAGTGCAGATAGATAACGTGCGGCATGATCGTTGCCCCCAGCACCCCGGCGGCCAGGAAAACAGCTTCACTGGTTGGCAGGCTTGGGATGAGCATGCCTTTGCCCAGCTCGATAAATTTCGGCTGCGAGAAGATAAGTTCAACGATGTAGGCGGCGGCCACAAACAGCAATAGCCCGCCGATAACCTTCTCGAGCGGCTTCTGGCCGCGCTGCTGGAGCATGAGGATCAGGAAGGTAGCAATGCCGGTCAGCACCGCCCCCTGCAGCAGGGAGACGCCCAGAATGAGCTTGAAACCGATGGCCGCACCGATGAACTCTGCCAGATCCGTCGCCATGGCGATAATTTCTGCCTGGATCCAGTACAGCCAGACAACGGGGCGCGGATAGTGGTCGCGAATATGTTCGGCGAGATTTTTCCCGGTGGCGATACCGAGCTTAGCGGAGAGTACCTGGATCAGCATTGCCATCAGGTTTGCCCACACCACCACCCACAGCAGCTTATAGCCGAAGCTGGCCCCCGCCTGAATGTTGGTGGCGAAGTTACCCGGATCGATGTAGCCAATGGCGGCAATGAACGCCGGCCCCATCAGCGCCAGTCGCAGCCTGCGGGCAGTTTTTCCACTGCTGGTATCAATACGACTGTTGGTCATCTTCTGCCTCTGAGATATAGCCTTTGCTATGTTTCATGCTATCAAAATGAGAATGATTATCAAGTTCATCTGTAAAGTTTGTCTGGATTGCTCTGATAGCTGAAAACAATGGCGGGAAGTTTCGGGTTCTGCATAGCTGTTAACGAAAATCGCGGCGGCGCCCTGATATGTTAGCGGAGTGTGCGCTGACGCAACTTTTAGCTTCTTTACTTAACATAGCAGAAATGTATGGTTGATCACTAATTTTGCTATGCGTCACATGTCATCACTATAGTGTGCGATTAGTCTCGTTTTCTTATTGCTTGTTTCATAGAATGTGCAACGAAATTAAACCTGCCTCATATTTGGAGCAAATATGTCCCGCGTTCTGCACTTTGTTTTAGCGCTTGCAGTGGTTGCGCTGCTTGCTTTGCTGGTTAGCCCTAACCGCAAGCAAATTCGTATTCGCTTTGTTATTCAATTATTAGTGATTGAAATGATTCTGGCGTGGTTCTTCCTCAACTCCTCAATCGGCCTTGGCTTTGTGCAAGGGTTCTCTGAGATGTTCGAGAAGCTGCTGGCCTTCGCTAATGAAGGGACAAACTTTGTATTCGGCAAGATGAATGACGAAGGACTCGCCTTCTTCTTCCTGAAAGTACTCTGCCCTATCGTCTTTATCTCCGCGCTGATCGGGATTTTGCAGCATATCCGTATTCTGCCGATCGTCATCCGCTTCATCGGTACCCTGCTGTCGAAAGTGAACGGCATGGGCAAGCTGGAATCCTTTAACGCCGTAAGCTCGCTGATTCTGGGACAATCAGAAAACTTCATCGCCTATAAGGATATCCTCGGCAAGATGTCGCGCAACCGCATGTACACCATGTCGGCGACCGCAATGTCTACCGTTTCCATGTCCATCGTCGGTGCGTATATGACCATGCTTGATCCTAAGTATGTGGTTGCCGCGCTGGTACTGAACATGTTCAGCACCTTTATCGTGCTTTCTCTTATTAACCCGTACCGCGTTGATGAGAGCGAAGAAAACCTGCAGATGTCTAACCTGCACGAAGGTCAGAGCTTCTTCGAAATGCTGGGTGAATACATTCTGGCAGGCTTCAAAGTGGCGATTATCGTTGCGGCGATGCTGATTGGCTTTATCGCGCTGATCTCCGCACTGAACGCGCTGTTCGCGGCGGTACTGGGCATCTCCTTCCAGGGCATTCTGGGCTACATCTTCTACCCGATTGCCTGGGTGATGGGTGTACCTGCGCACGAAGCGCTGCAGGTTGGCTCTATTATGGCAACCAAGCTGGTGTCTAACGAATTCGTGGCGATGATGGATCTGCAGAAGCTTGCCAGCACCATGTCTCCACGCGCGGAAGGTATCCTGTCCGTGTTCCTGGTCTCCTTCGCGAACTTCTCTTCCATCGGCATCATCGCCGGTGCGATTAAAGGTCTGAACGAAGAGCAGGGTAACGTGGTTTCCCGCTTTGGCCTGAAACTGGTTTACGGTTCTACGCTGGTGAGCATCCTGTCTGCATCGATTGCAGCGCTGTTCCTGTAAGAGCCGTAAATTTGTAGGGTGGAGAAGCGTTAGCGTTATCCTCCTGTGACGGTAGCTATGCCGGATGACGCTACGCTCATCCGGCCTACGAAAAGAGTTGTAACCGGAGCCTTACGCTCCGGTTTTTTTATGCCTGCGAGGCGTCTTCGCCGTCCGCGCAGACCTGGTTTCGCCCGCGCTGCTTGGCGCGATAGAGCCTTGAGTCCGCCAGCGACTGGATTTGCTCCAGCGTGTAGTCAGCGTGCTCGCTGTGGGCCGCAACGCCGAGCGACGCGGTTGTCGTCAGTTTCATGCCGTTGCCCAGCGTCAGGGATGAGAATTCAAGATGCTTTTTGATGCGCAGCGCAACGGCTTCCCCGGCTTCCAGATGAGTATCCGGCAGGAAGACGCAGAACTCCTCTCCCCCCAGGCGGCCTAAGATGTCTTTGCCGCGAATAGCCCGCTGAATACGCTGGGTGGCGTGCTGGAGGACAGCATCGCCAACCCCGTGGCCGTAGCGGTCATTCACCTTTTTGAAGTAATCCAGATCGATCTGCACCAGCGTGTAGTCTTTGTACTGCGGATTGAGCTGGGCCGTGGTCTCGAAGAAGCCCCGGCGGTTAAGCGCCCCGGTCAGCTCGTCGTGATAAGCATGCCAGTGCATTTCGCGCTGCATCACGCCCATATCGCGTACCAGCCGGCAAATAATCCGGTGAAATGCCCACAGCAAAAGTACAAAGATGACCCACATCACCACTAACAGAACGCTGAAGCGGCCGAAGTCCTCGTGCAGCCCCTGGCGCAGCGTCTGGGTGCTGATGATAACGCTGTCGGTACCGCCCACGGCGCCAAAGGTGACAAATACCTGCCCAAAGCGCAGCGTGCCCCGCGAGGAGTGCTCAAGTTTTTCGCCAATTAAGCGCAGCTGATTCGGCGTAAGTTTAACCTGATTGAGCGCGCCTGCTGGCGTGGTCAGCGGAATGAGCCGGTTGTCAAAAAGCTGGTAGCTGCTTTGCGTCTGTTCGGAGAGCGAATCATTGAGCAGCTGTTTAATGCTATCGTCGCTTATCGCCACGCCGAGCAGGCCAATCCATTTGCCGTTGAAATCGACCGGTACCGCGCCGTTTACCAGCGTGTCGTGAGTCTCGGCAATATTCTGCCGTGTCCAGAAGGCTTTACGCTTGGGGTTTAAAATCGGAGAGGCCATGATAAAGGTCCCCTCTTTGCGGCGGGGATTGTAGCTGCGAACCAGCTGTGAGTTAGTCTCATCAGAAAGCGACGCGATAAACTCGCCCTTACGGGAGATATAATAGATATCTTCGCGCATCTCTCCGGCATCGCTTGCCAGCGGGAAGAGATCCTGGATCTTACGCAGCGCGTACAGCTCATGCTGAATTAGCGAGGCGCTATCCCGGCTCTTTTCGTCATCGTTTGATAGCCTGTCGGGTATCGGCAGGTTACTGACAAAAAGTGAGGCTTCACCCCGTTCATTGCGAATTTCATTGGGTATCCGCACGCTGCCGGGGAAAAGCGGATCGTCCATAGCTTCAATAAAAATACGCTGCAGGTAGCGCAGATTGTCGATTTTGTATTTGGCCCGGCTTTCCAGGCGCGCAATCACGCTCTCCAGATGGCTTAGCTGGCTGGTACGGTATCCATGGTTAAACAGCTCTCCCTGCTGCCAGAACAGAAACGTAGTGAGCAGGAAAACGAAAATGAAACACAGATGGATGACACGAAGCGTTTTTACCAGAGGTAAACGCAGACGGTTCGCTGCTGTCATGCTGACTACCTTCCCTTAATGTTATAACGCCGTCTGCTGGCTATAGGCAGGATCAGGGTCCTGCAGAGGTTCAGGTCTGCCCAGCAAATACCCCTGCAGATACTGAACGCCAAGATCCAGCAGGATGGTGCGCTGCTCGGGGGTTTCCACAAATTCCGCCACGACGCACAACCCTTTGGCGTTTGCCAAATCGCTGATGGACTTCACAATCATAAGATCCAGCGAGTTTGAGGCTATATCCTTGATGAAACAGCCATCGATTTTTATGACGTCGGCCTGCATCCGCTTGAGCCGCTCGTAGTTAGCATAGCCTGTGCCAAAATCGTCGATGGCAATTTTAAAACCGTTATCCCGCAGCAGCGTGATGTTCTGGACGGACGTTTCAGAATTAGAAAACGCCTGCTCCTCGGTCACTTCGATGATGACCGCGCTGGTCGGAACTTTATTCTGCGCAAACAGGGTGACAATTTGCTGGGCAATATCTTTCTGCATCAGCGTAAAGGGCATCAGGTTTACCGAGAACTGCGCGCATAACGAATCTGTCTCGTGCTCGCGCAGATGGGTAATCAGCTTGCTCATCACCAGCATGTCAAACCGTACGCTAAGATTAAATTCCGCAATAATGGGTATGAACCTGTCTGGCGTAATCATTTCACCGTTAAAGAACAAGCGGGTCAAAATTTCTTTGTAGCCTTTGCCATCGCGGTCGACGATAGGCTGCGCATAGAGCTGAAGCGACTTCTCATCGTCAAGCGTCAGGGCGTGTTTGACTTTGTGAAGCAGCAGTACGCGCTCCGTTGTCTCGTCAGAAACCGCCTCCACCTCGGTGTTAAGGCTCAGCACCTGCTTCACGGAGCAGGCCTGCTCGGCAAGATAGCTTAGCTGGCCAAGCGTGCGGTGCAGCTCATCGAAATCATCGTTCGCGAGGCAGTAAGACGCTCCGTACTCAATTTCGAGCATGCTGTTATGCCAGCGTATTTTTTTGTTATTCAGCAAATCAACCATGTGGTTCAACCGAGCCTGCGCCTCATTTCCCTGCAGGAAAATCAGCAGCTCGCAGCCCGGCAGCTGGAAAACCTGCTCACCTTCGTTAAGCCACGGCTTGAGCTGCTGCGTAATTTCACGTTTGCAATGAATGCGCATCATCAGGCCGTAGTGGCGGCTCAGAAACTCAAGATTCGACATTCTCAGGCAGCACAGGGTGCCGGTCGGGAAGCATTTGAAATGCTCTTCGAGCGCCCGCAGGTTGGGCAGCTGGGTCAACGGGTCGGTCATCGCCTGCAGCCGGTACACCCGCTTCATCCACTCATTCTTATGGAAAATCATCGTCATGTAGAGCATGCAGACGGTGAAGGAAATAATGACCGACAGGGTAAACGCGAGCGTAAAACCTGTGTTTACCCCCTGCAGGAAACCGTCGTTATAGGTCAGCAGCAGCCAGGCGGAAATCCCCCACAGCAGAGCAATCAGCCTCGGCCCCATGTGGCGAATGCCAAGGGTAAACAAAATAAAAATGAGCGGCACGAGATAGCCCGCTATTAGCGTCGTTTTATAGGAGCTGCACAACAGCACGAGAAAACAGACCCAGGTCGTGAGCCAGGTAAATGAGCTCAGGCGTCGCTGAGGGGCCAGGTAACGTAATACGCAACGTCGCCAGAATGCCCGTGCATAGTGGAGGTTAAGCACCATACGTAGCGGATAGTAGAACAACATCGTGAAAATCATCGCCGCCGCAATCATATTCAGCAGATCGATGACCTGGTAAATTTGCGAACTTTCGCCGAAGAATGGAGAAAGTGATGGTGGATAATTAATAAAAAGACCGCACAGATACATCGCAATTTTAATACTAAACGGGGCGAAAAATCCTAGCCAGAATATCCTTACGCCAATACCTCTATTGGTAATAGCAAATCGCCAGCGCGCCCCCAGGTAATAGCGTGCAATCAGGCAAGCTAAAAACAAGGGTAGTAATAAGCAGGCGACAAATGAAATTAATGGTATTAACGGAACTTTTAGTATCTGAGAGAAAACGAGGGTAGAGCCAATAACCAGGGGGGCAACGGCCGCGCGACCAAAAATAAAAAGCAGCGCAATCATCAGGCTAAGTGGAAGATAAGCAAGGTAAACCTTGTTCCCGGCAAGCACTGTTTCAGGCGAGATATAGCGCGCAAGCGGCGTGAGAACTAAGCATAACACCAGTGATATAAAAAATTTTCTAATCAATTTGTGAAAACTCATAAAGGCGGGTGTTAATGATATGTATTAATTCGACCTGATGTATTGACAGCAAGAATACGTTTATTTTCCGTGCAAAGCAAGGCGCCCTACAGTCCAAAAAAACACCTTACGTAAACGACATATATATATACAAATAAACATATAACGATTTATTTTGCTGAAAATGAATATCATTTATCAACGTCGAAATAATATATTCGGGAAGTTAATGCACTGAAAAAGAAGGTTTTTAAAGGCCTGAAAGCAAAAACCCCCGCCATAAGGCGAGGGTTTTATATTTTGGTGGAGCTAAGCGGGATCGAACCGCTGACCTCTTGCATGCCATGCAAGCGCTCTCCCAGCTGAGCTATAGCCCCACGAGGGGTTGTCTAAACGGTGCAAATCTTGCTGGAGAAGATTTGGTGGAGCTAAGCGGGATCGAACCGCTGACCTCTTGCATGCCATGCAAGCGCTCTCCCAGCTGAGCTATAGCCCC
>NZ_JBBYHZ010000005.1:142579-145186 GCF_038405435.1 Dryocola clanedunensis
CCGAACCGTAAAAACGTGTCGTGTTGACGGGCGGCATCATATGAAACCCAACAAACAGTGTCAACGGCAAATTCTTCATCTGCGATCAATCGCCGAAAAAGCAAACAACTCAGTGAGATCCAGATTGCATATCGGCCCTGCGTAGTTAATCCTGTCACAGTTTCCTGTAAAACGATCACATAAAATGAACCCTTACTAACATCTCTTCATTTAAGGAAAGCACAGTGCTCAAAGGACGAATGACACCTGAAGAATTAGCCATCCTTACCGGTTACAGTCGGCAGACCATTAATAAATGGGTACGCAAAGAGAACTGGACCACCACACAGAAACCGGGCGTTCAGGGCGGGAAAGCGCGCCTTATCCATATTGACGAGCGCGTGCAGGAGTTTATTAGCAGCGCCAGGCGTGCTTCTGACCGTCAGGGCAGCTATACCGTCAGTGATTCCTCCCTCGATGGCCTCCTGCTGAACTCCGTGAAGCAGATGTCGGAAGCCGAGCAGCAGAAATTATCCGCGCTGATTTTACGGGAAGGGATCGCAGGCGTGCTTAAGCGGCTGGGGATTCGGGATAATGAATAAAAAAAACCGGCGCACCTGGCGCCGGTTTGTCAATGAAAGGAGGCTTACTGCTGCGCTTCACGCTCGGCAATAAAGCCCAGCGCCTTTTCGATACGCGCGATAGAACGCTGTTTGCCAATCGCATGCACGGTAACGTCCAGCCCCGGGGACTGGCCTGCACCGGTCACCGCTACGCGTAGCGGCATACCTACTTTACCCATGCCTACTTCCAGCTCGTCCGCCGTTGCCTGAATGGCGTTATGGACGTTTTCCGCCGTCCAGTCGGTCATCGCAGCCAGCTTGTCACGAATCACTTCCAGCGGCTGACGGGCAACCGGACGGAGATGTTTCTTCGCGGCATCGGCGTCAAACTCGCTGAAATCTTCGTAGAAGTAGCGGCAGGTTTCAGCCATCTCTTTGAGCGTCTTGCAGCGATCGCCAAGCAGTTTCACCAGATCGGCCAGCTCCGGGCCGTTGCGGGTATCAATGTTCTGCTGTTCGATATGCCACTGCAGCTGGGTAGCAACGTATTCCGGCGCCAGATGGTTAATGTAGTGGTGGTTAAGCCACTGCAGCTTCTCGGTGTTGAAGGCGCTTGCAGATTTGCTGACGGTAGTCAGATCAAACAGCTTGATCATCTCTTCACGGGTGAAGATCTCCTGATCGCCGTGCGCCCAGCCCAGGCGTACAAGGTAGTTCAGCAGCGCTTCCGGCAGATAGCCATCATCACGGTACTGCATGACGCTGACCGCACCGTGGCGCTTAGACAGCTTTTTACCGTCGTCACCGTTGATCATCGACACGTGGCCGTACAAAGGAACCGGCGCGTTCAGCGCTTTCAGGATGTTGATCTGGCGCGGCGTGTTGTTGATATGGTCTTCGCCACGAATCACGTGCGTGATTTCCATATCCCAGTCGTCCACCACCACGCAGAAATTGTAGGTCGGAGAACCATCGGTACGGCGAATGATGAGATCGTCCAGCTCCTGGTTGCTGAATTCGATTGGGCCACGAATCTGGTCATCGAAGATAACCGAACCTTCCTGCGGGTTGGCAAAACGCACTACGCACGGCTCATCGGCTTCGTGATGTTCATGCCCGTGGCGGCAGCGGCCGTCGTAACGTGGCTTCTCGCCCTTCTCCATTTGCTCTTCACGCAGCGCATCAAGACGCTCTTTGGAGCAGTAGCACTTATAGGCCGTTCCCGCTTCCAGCATGTCATCGATAACGCTGTTATAGCGGTCGAAACGCTTGGTCTGGAAGTACGGGCCTTCATCCCACTCCAGGCTCAACCAGTTCATGCCATCCATAATTGCTTCGATGGCTTCCGGGGTGGAGCGTTCGAGATCGGTATCTTCAATACGCAGCACGAACTCGCCGCCGTGGTTACGAGCAAAAAGCCAGGAATAAAGAGCTGTACGGGCGCCACCGACGTGCAGATAGCCCGTTGGGCTTGGCGCAAAGCGAGTTTTGATTTTCATTGAACGGCCTTAATTACGCAAAATTGCCGGGAACCGGCTGATGCCAGGGAAAAATGGAGTCGCAACATTCTACCACTGTGTGCTGATTCCTCAATGTTGATGCCTTTACTTCCCTGTAAAGGACACATTCTGATGATAAATCAAACGCCAATGAACAAATCGCGATCGCTTTGACTAAATTTAAGACGAACAAACAAAATCTTTAGAAAAGGCGTTGACTCATTTTCAACTCTCCCTATAATGCGACTCCACACAGCGGGGGTGATTAGCTCAGTTGGTAGAGCATCTCCTTTACACGGAGGGGGTCGGCGGTTCGAGCCCGTCATCACCCACCATTCATTAGTGAGTGAGCCCGCAGTGTGGTAAGAGAATTTAGCGTTGGGTGATTAGCTCAGTTGGTAGAGCACCTCCTTTACACGGAGGGGGTCGGCGGTTCGAGCCCGTCATCACCCACCATCTCTCTTACAGATTCAGGCAGTACCGAAGTTTGGGTGATTAGCTCAGTTGGTAGAGCACCTCCTTTACACGGAGGGGGTCGGCGGTTCGAGCCCGTCATCACCCACCAT
>NZ_JBBYHZ010000005.1:145283-314675 GCF_038405435.1 Dryocola clanedunensis
CATTCGGGGCGTTAGCTCAGTTGGTAGAGCAGTTGACTTTTAATCAATTGGTCGCAGGTTCGAATCCTGCACGCCCCACCAATGTAGAAAGGCGCCCTAAAGGCGCCTTTTTGCTATGCGCGATTCGTGTAGGATTTGAACCTGCTGCAGGTTCGAGTGGAGCGCAGCGACACAGCGTTGCTTCAGCAACGACCCGAAGGGCGAAGTCATCCTGCACGCCCCACCAATGTAGAAAGGCGCCCTAAAGGCGCCTTTTTGCTATGCGCGATTTCTGTTGTCGGTGGATGACGCTATCGCTTATCCACCCAACAATTCATCTCCCCTGCATCAATCCTGGCTGTCCTCTTCCGGGTCGCTAAACAACGCATCTCCCCTGCGGGCCTCCGTTAACCGCTGCGCCTGCTGATGAATCACCTGCCAGATTGCCTCCGCCGCGCTTGAAAGCGAGCGGTTTTTCCGTCTTACCAGCATCAGCTGGCGGTCAACAACCGGCGTCAGCCGCCTGACCGTTAACAAACTCCCTTCGGGTAAAGGCAACGCCAGCGCTGGCAGCACGCTTAAACCAATGCCCGCCTCCACCATCGGGAACAGCGTTGCCGGGTGGCCAATCTGCTGCACGATGTTCGCTTTGATGCCCATTCTTTGCAGCGCGTCGTCAATCAGCGGACGGCTGCCGGAGGCATAATCCTGCAGCACGAGATCCGTCTTCTGCAAAGCCTGCCAGGGCACGCAACGTTCGGCGGCTAAAGGGTGATCCGTCCGGCAGAGCAGTAAAAAAGGCTCGGACAGCACGGCTTCGCAGTCCAGATCGCTGGCCTGAATCGGGTCAATCACGATGCCAAAATCCACCTCTCCCTGACGGATGCTTTGCAATACCCACTGCTGCGGCCTGTCGTGCAGCACAAAGCGTATGGAAGGATGCTCTTCTGTCGCCGCCGCAATGCACTGGGGGATCAGATGCGCAGAAATTGTCTGGCTGGCCGCCACCCGCACCGTGCCGCTTAGCAGATGCCCAACGCTTCGCGCATCGAGCAGCGTCGAGTTAAGCTCTTCGAGCAGGCGTTCCAGCCGCCCTGCCAGCTGCTGCCCGGCGTCGGTCAGCACGACTTCGCGGGTGGTACGGTCAAGCAGCCTGACCCCAATCTCGTTCTCCAGCTCCTTTACGCTGTGGCTTACCGCAGACTGGCTGAGGCCGATGCGCTCCCCGGCGCGGCTAAAACTTCCCGCCTGGGCGACTGCTACAAAAATTTTTAACTGACGCAGCGAATAATTCATATATTTAATTCATCAATTCATTTAATAAATCAATTTTATTTCTTAAAGCGGCAAAAGCACAATAGCCGGACTCCAGTTTGAGGAACAACGATGAAACTCTTTCGCGTGCTCGACCCGTTTACACTGATTCTGATCGCTACCGTACTGCTGGCCTCCTTTTTTCCGGCACAGGGAAGTTTTGTTGGCTTCTTTGAGGGGCTGACCACCGCCGCCATCGCCCTGCTGTTCTTTATGCACGGCGCCAAGCTTTCCCGCGAGGCTATTATTTCCGGCAGCAGCCACTGGCGGCTTCACCTGTGGGTGATGTGCAGCACCTTCGTGCTGTTCCCGGTGCTCGGCGTGCTGTTCGCCTGGTGGGCTCCCGTCAACGTCAGCCCGGAAATTTATACCGGCTTTCTGTATCTGTGTATTCTTCCCGCCACGGTCCAGTCCGCGATTGCATTCACCTCCATTGCGGGGGGGAACGTCGCCGCTGCGGTCTGTTCGGCTTCCGCATCCAGCCTGCTCGGCATTTTTCTTTCACCGCTGCTGGTGGGCATGGTGATGCACGTGCATGGGGCGAGCGGCAGCCTGCAACAGGTTGGCAGCATCATGCTGCAGCTGCTGGTGCCGTTTATCCTCGGCCACCTCTCCCGCCCGTGGATCGGTGCCTGGGTTGCACGCAACAAGAAATGGATTGGCAAAACTGACCAGACGTCCATTCTGCTGGTGGTCTATTCGGCATTCAGCGAGGCGGTAACCCACGGCATCTGGCATAAGGTTGGGGCGGGTTCGCTGCTGTTTATCGTCGTCGTGAGCCTGGTGCTGCTGGGGATTGTGATTGCGGTAAATACGTTTATGGCGCGGCGTCTTGGCTTTAATAAGGCCGATGAGATTACGATTGTTTTCTGCGGGTCGAAGAAGAGCCTCGCCAACGGCATTCCAATGGCCAACATTCTCTTCCCGGTTGCTACCGTGGGGATGATGGTGCTGCCGCTGATGATTTTCCACCAGATACAGCTGATGATCTGTGCGGTTATGGCCCGTCGCTACCAGAGCCAGACGGCAAAAGCGGCGGCCGGGAATACGACCACCGCTAAAAGCTAAGTTCTTTTCAGGGGCTTCACCAGCCCCTCCAGCCCTTCCGTTTTGATGAGCAGCGTCAGCTTCATCAGCTCGCCAAGATGCCCGTGAGGAAACTCATCCTTGCGGGCAAACCACAGGAAGTACTCCTCCGGCACGTCAATCAGCACCCGCCCTTTGTATTTGCCGAAGGGCATTTCCGTATTGGCTATCTCGATAAGCTGCTCTTTATCCATCTTACTCACCCAGCAGGCGGATCATTTCCGCTTCGTCGATGACATCAATGCCCAGCTCCTGAGCTTTAACCAGTTTAGAACCCGCTGCTTCACCGGCAATCACCAGATCCGTCTTCTTCGACACGCTGCCTGCCACCTTCGCCCCAAGCGCAATCAGACGAGCTTTGGCATCGTCACGGGACATGATGCTCAGCGATCCGGTCAGCACAACGGTTTTGCCCGCAAACGGGCTGTCGATCTCTTCAGCTTTGATGACAACGGGCGCAGGCCAGTGGACGCCAGCAACTTCGGTCAACTGGCGGATAACGTCCCGGTTGCTCTCTTCGGCAAAGAAGTTAAAGACGTGCGTAGCGACAACGATGCCCACGTCCGGCACCTTCTGCAGCTCTTCGATGGAGGCCGCAGCCAGCGCCTCAAGAGTGCCGAAATAAGCAGCAAGACCAGCGGCTGTCGCTTCACCCACTTCACGGATGCCCAGGGCATAGAGGAAGCGGGCAAAGGTAGTTTCTTTAGCCTTCGCCAGCGCATCCACCACGTTTTGCGCGGACTTCGGTCCCATACGGTCCAGCCCGGTGAGCTTGCCCGCCGTCAGTTCGAACAGATCGGCTGGCGTGTGGACGTACTCTTTTTCTACCAGCTGGTCGATGATTTTGTCGCCCATACCGTCAACGTCCAGCGCGCGGCGGGAAACGAAGTGCTTAAGGGATTCTTTGCGCTGCGCGCCGCAAATCAGGCCACCGGTACAGCGCGTTACCACCTCGCCTTCCACGCGCTCTACGTCTGAGCCGCACACCGGGCAGTGCGTCGGGAAAATAATCTCCCTGGTGTTTTCCGGGCGCTCTGACTCCACCACGCCAACGACCTGCGGGATGACATCGCCTGCACGGCGGATCACTACGCGATCGCCGATGCGTAGGCCTAGCCGGTCGATTTCATCCGCATTGTGTAAGGTCGCGTTACTGACGAGCACGCCAGCAACCTGTACAGGTTCAAGACGAGCTACGGGGGTGATTGCTCCTGTACGCCCAACCTGGAACTCCACGTCGCGTACAAAAGTCATCTGTTCCTGAGCCGGGAATTTGAAGGCTACGGCCCAACGAGGCGCACGAGCGACAAATCCTAACGTCTCCTGCAGGGCAAGCGAATCGACTTTGATCACCACGCCGTCAATATCGAAGCCAAGCTTGGGACGATCCGCCTCTACCTGATGGTAAAATGCAAGCACTTCTTCCGGCGTGCTGCACAGGCGGATACGGTCGCTCACCGGCAGTCCCCACGCTTTGAACTGCTGCAGCCGCGCCATATGGCTGGCGGGCAGCTCGCCCCCTTCCAGCAGGCCGACGCCGTAGCAGAAGAACGTAAGAGGACGTTTCGCGGTGATGCGCGGATCCAGCTGGCGTAACGATCCAGCAGCAGCGTTGCGCGGGTTGGCAAAGATCTTCCCACCTGTACGGCGAGCATCTTCGTTGATCTTTTCAAAGCCTGCCTGCGGGAGGAAAACCTCACCACGGACTTCAACACGACGCGGAATATTCTCCCCGTGCAGCTTCAGGGGAATGGAGCGGATAGTTCGCACGTTGGCGGTAATATTTTCACCCGTGGTGCCGTCCCCGCGGGTTGCGGCGCGGACCAGAACCCCCTCTTCATACAATAAGCTGACCGCCAGGCCATCCAGCTTCAGTTCGCAGCAGAACGTCAGGGCATCGGTGCTTTTCAGCCTGTCCTGTACACGCTTGTTAAACGCCAGATAGCTCGCTTCATCAAAGACGTTATCAAGGGATAACATCGGTACTTCGTGGCGCACCTGCGTAAACACGCTAAGCGGCGCGGCACCCACACGCTGGGTTGGTGAGTCCGGGGTAATTAACTCTGGATGCGCCGCTTCAAGCGCCCGCAGCTCGCCCATCAGGCGGTCATACTCCGCGTCAGGAATTTCAGGGCTGTCCTGCACGTGATAGAGGAATTCATGATGGCGAAGCGTGGTTCGCAGTTCAGTGAGTTGTTGTTCGAGAGAGTCCATATCGCACCATCAATAGAAAAAACCCCCGACAGGCGGGGGTTTGGGGGAAACTGTCCGGCAGAGCATCAGGCGTTAGCCTCAACGACCTCGCGGATTCTGTCCTGATACTCGCGCATTTTTTGCGGCGTCATCATGCGGCGCTGGTCGTCAAGCACCACGCCACCCACTTCATCTGCAATATGCTGCGCGGACTGCAGCATCAGCTTAAAGTTTTGATGCGGGTCGCCGTAGGAAGGCACCTGCATAAAGATTGTCACGCCCGGCGTTGCGAAGCTGGCCATGTTTTCCGGATCGAATGAGCCAGGCTTCACCATATTCGCAAGGCTGAAGAGCACGGGACCGCTGCCGTCAGGGCTGAGATGGCGATGGAAAATGTTCATTTCGCCAAAGATAAAGCCCGCCTGCTGAATGCTGTTGAGCAGCACATCACCGTTAATGGTGCTGCCAGCGTGGGCAGAGACGTTCATAACGATAACGGTCTCTTTCGGCGCCTGACGAACTGGTGCCGCTGGCTCTGGCGCAGGTTGATGGACAACCGGCGCTGGCTGTGGCTCAGGCTGCTGAACCGGCTGCACGTTTACCGGCTGCTGGGGTTCAGGCTGATGAATCGGCGCTGGCTGTTGAACAGGCTCCACCGGCTGTACAACCGCAGGCTGCACGACTGGCTGCTGGCGCGGCATCTCAGGCACAGGCTGATGCTGTGGCTGCTGCTGCACTGGCGCCGCACGGCGAGGTTCAGCCGAAGCGTAAGGTGGCTCATACTGGTGCTGTGGCGCTTGTGGCTGACGAGGCATTTCCGGCTCGCGAGACACAGGCTCCTGCGCAGGGGCAACCCTACGCACACGCACTTCGCCTACTCCTTCATCTTCTTCATCGTCGGCGTCATCTTCTGCTTCGTAATCGTCACGTTTAGACTTCATACGCTTCAACGGGCGATCGCGGAAAACGGAAGAACGCTCCTTACGGCTGGTCCAAAGGCCATGAACCAGTAAGGCGATTATGGCGATCGCGCCAACAATGATTAAT
The DNA here is from genome assembly GCF_038405435.1 of Dryocola clanedunensis. Classification (GTDB taxonomy): domain Bacteria; phylum Pseudomonadota; class Gammaproteobacteria; order Enterobacterales; family Enterobacteriaceae; genus Dryocola; species Dryocola clanedunensis_A. The sequence goes on from NZ_JBBYHZ010000005.1 coordinate 150,903, forward strand.
ATCAGACGCAAATCCTGCATCATTATATTCTCTGTTGTTCTAACACCTTGCCAACGCGGCAAACATTTACTCACTAAGAGTATTTGCCCATCCGCTTAAGTGCAAGTACGTGCACGGTTTTCTCAGCATAAAGATGGCCTATTAATGGTTTTTTGCTGATTTTTCGACCATTTCTTAATACGTTTTTGCCAGGCGGCTCGGTTATGATGGGCGTGCCTGTCACTGAACCGACGTAAAGGAGTCTACTAAGTCTATGGTTTCAACTTCAGCAACCGCCCCAAAAAGCGGCGTTCACTATTTTTCCCAGGGCTGGAAGCTGGTTCGTGAACCCGGCATCAAGCGCTATGTGGTTTTACCGCTGCTGGTAAATATCCTGTTGATGGGCGGCGCGTTCTGGTGGCTGTTCACCCGCCTTGATGAGTGGATCCCGGCAATGCTTTCTTATGTGCCGGACTGGCTACAGTGGCTGAGCTATCTTATCTGGCCGCTGGCGGTCGTTTCGCTGCTGCTGGTCTTTGGCTACTTCTTCTCTACCCTTGCCAACTGGATAGCCGCGCCGTTTAACGGCCTGCTGGCAGAGCAGCTTGAAGCACGCTTAACCGGCGCAACGCCTCCCGATACCGGAGTCTTTGGCGTAATGAAAGACGTGCCGCGCATTATGAAGAGAGAATGGCAGAAGCTGGCCTGGTATCTTCCGCGCGCGGTAGTGCTGCTGATTCTCTATTTTATTCCGGGTATTGGGCAGACTGTCGCGCCCGTGCTGTGGTTCCTGTTCAGCGCATGGATGCTGGCGATTCAGTACTGTGATTATCCTTTCGATAACCATAAGGTGCCGTTTCGCGACATGCGCGTAGCCCTGCGTAACAAAAAGGTGACCAATATGCAGTTTGGCTCGCTGGTCAGCCTGTTCACCCTTATCCCCTTCCTGAATCTGGTGATTATGCCGGTAGCCGTGTGTGGCGCTACCGCAATGTGGGTTGACTGCTACCGTTCAAAACACGCCATGTGGAAGTAACGTATTCAGGAGCGGCATATGTCGCTCCTTATTCCTTCTTGCAATCCCTTATTTCCCTTCTACATATAGATATACGATTTCTTTACTTCCCCATAACGCCGGAGCAGGTATGCTGGTGAGGTTTCCCAAATTTCATACAGTTAAGGACGGGCTATGAGCAAGATCTATGAAGACAACTCTCTGACAATCGGTCATACGCCGCTGGTTCGACTGAACCGCATCGGTAATGGACGCATCCTGGCGAAGGTCGAGTCGCGCAACCCAAGCTTCAGCGTCAAGTGCCGTATCGGTGCCAATATGATTTGGGATGCCGAAAAACGTGGCGTGCTCAAGCCGGGTATTGAGCTGGTTGAGCCGACCAGCGGCAATACGGGTATTGCGCTGGCCTACGTTGCCGCCGCACGTGGCTATAAGCTGACGCTGACCATGCCTGAAACCATGAGCGTCGAGCGCCGCAAGCTGCTGAAAGCTCTAGGTGCAAACCTGGTGCTGACCGAAGGCGCTAAAGGCATGAAAGGGGCAATCCAGAAAGCCGAAGAGATTGTGGCAAGCGACCCGAATAAGTATCTGCTGCTTCAGCAGTTCAGCAACCCGGCAAACCCGGAAATTCACGAGAAAACCACAGGCCCGGAAATCTGGGAAGATACGGATGGCGAAGTTGACGTATTTATCGCGGGCGTCGGGACAGGCGGCACGCTGACCGGCGTAAGCCGTTACATCAAAAATACCAAAGGCAAAACGGGGCTTATCAGCGTTGCCGTTGAACCAACGGACTCCCCGGTTATCGCTCAGGCGCTGGCGGGTGAAGAGCTGAAGCCTGGCCCACATAAAATCCAGGGCATCGGCGCCGGTTTCATTCCAGGAAACCTGGATCTGAAGCTGATTGACAAGGTTATCGCCATCTCCAACGAAGAGGCTATCTCCACCGCTCGCCGACTGATGGAAGAAGAAGGCATTCTTGCCGGGATCTCTTCCGGGGCGGCCGTGGCCGCTGCGTTAAAACTTCAGGAAGATGAAGCCTTTACCAATAAAAATATTGTGGTTATCCTACCTTCTTCCGGGGAACGGTATCTCAGTACGGCGTTGTTTGCGGATCTTTTCACTGAAAAAGAACTGCAACAGTGATGCCAGCTTGTTAAAACTGACGAAAAAAGCACCCAAAAGGGTGCTTTTTTGTGGCATTCGTCAAAGTTTTACCCTCCTCAGGATTGCTTCACCCTGTCAGAACTGGTATTTAACCAGCAAATTATTTTGATGCGCGAAATTAATCGCTGTGGAATATAGCGTTGCTGAATCGATTTTACGATTTGGTTTAAGCCCGTTTTTCACTGCATAATGGTTAAGGACGAGCGAGACGCGAGCGGCCTGGCAACAAGCCATAGCACTTTTCGTGATTCTTGATGCATCCTGTGTCGCATAGAGTTAACGCCGACGCTAACTATACAGGCTAAAGTGAAGCCACCAGGCTAGACTTTAGTTCCACAACACTAAACCTATAAGTTGGGGAAATACAATGTTCCAGCAAGAAGTTACCATTACCGCTCCTAACGGTCTGCACACCCGCCCTGCTGCTCAGTTTGTTAAAGAAGCTAAAGGCTTCACTTCTGAGATCACTGTGACCTCCAACGGCAAAAGCGCAAGTGCTAAGAGCCTGTTTAAACTGCAAACGCTGGGCCTGACTCAGGGTACTGTTGTGACCATCTCTGCTGAAGGCGAAGATGATCAGAAAGCGGTTGAGCATTTAGTAAAACTGATGGCTGAACTCGAGTAAGTTCTGGGTTCTTCGTAAAAATCAGTCACAAGTAAGGTAGGGTTATGATTTCAGGCATTTTAGCATCCCCGGGTATCGCTTTCGGCAAGGCACTTTTGCTGAAGGAAGATGAAATTGTCATCGACCGGAAGAAAATTTCTGCCGACAAAGTTGAGCAGGAAGTTGAACGTTTTCTGAGCGGACGAGCGAAAGCCTCTGCGCAGTTAGAAGCGATCAAAATTAAAGCTGGCGAGACCTTCGGTGAAGAAAAGGAAGCGATCTTCGAAGGCCACATTATGTTGCTGGAGGATGAAGAGCTTGAGCAGGAAATCATAGCCCTGATCAAAGATAAGTTAGTCACTGCGGACGCAGCGGCTCACGAAATCATTGAAGGTCAGGCTACCGCTCTCGAAGAGCTGGATGATGAATACCTGAAAGAGCGTGCGGCCGACGTACGTGATATCGGTAAGCGTCTGCTCCAGAACATCCTGGGTCTGGCTATTGTCGATCTGAGCGCTATTCAGGACGAAGTTATCCTGGTGGCTAAAGATTTGACGCCGTCTGAAACCGCACAGCTTAACCTGCAAAAGGTGCTGGGTTTCATCACCGACATCGGTGGCCGTACCTCCCACACTTCTATCATGGCGCGTTCCCTGGAACTGCCTGCGATTGTGGGCACCGGTAGCGTCACTAATGAAGTGAAAAACGACGACTATCTGATCCTCGACGCGGTTAACAACAAAGTTTACGTTAACCCGACTAACGAAGAGATCGAGTCCCTGCGTGCCGTACAGCAGCAGGTTGCCTCCGAGAAAGCTGAACTGGCAAAACTGAAAGATCTGCCGGCTATCACGCTCGACGGCCATCAGGTAGAAGTTTGCGCCAACATCGGTACCGTTCGTGACATCGACGGTGCAGAGCGCAACGGCGCTGAAGGTGTTGGTCTGTACCGTACCGAATTCCTGTTCATGGACCGCGACTCTCTGCCTACTGAAGAAGAGCAGTTTGCCGCGTACAAAGCCGTTGCTGAAGCCTGTGGCTCGCAAGCGGTTATCGTACGTACCATGGACATCGGCGGCGATAAAGAGCTGCCGTACATGAACTTCCCGAAAGAAGAGAACCCGTTCCTGGGCTGGCGTGCAGTACGTATCGCCATGGATCGCAAAGAGATCCTGCACGCTCAGGTTCGCGCTATCCTGCGTGCTTCCGCTTTCGGTAAATTACGTATCATGTTCCCAATGATCATCTCCGTTGAAGAAGTGCGTGCACTGAAAGCAGAGATCGAAATCATGAAGGCGCAGCTGCGTGAAGAAGGCAAAGCGTTCGACGAGACTATCGAAATCGGCGTCATGGTTGAGACCCCGGCAGCAGCGACTATCGCTCGCCACCTCGCCAAAGAAGTCGACTTCTTTAGTATCGGTACCAATGATTTAACTCAGTACACCCTGGCCGTTGACCGTGGTAATGATATGATCTCGCATCTGTATCAGCCAATGTCACCGTCCGTACTGACTCTGATTAAGCAAGTTATTGATGCTTCTCATGCTGAAGGTAAATGGACCGGAATGTGTGGTGAGCTTGCAGGCGACGAACGTGCTACACTTCTGTTGCTGGGGATGGGTCTGGACGAATTCAGTATGAGCGCCATCTCAATCCCGCGCATTAAGAAGATTATCCGTAACACGAACTTCGAAGATGCGAAGGTGTTAGCAGAGCAGGCTCTTGCTCAACCGACAACGGACGAGTTAATGACGCTGGTTAACAAGTTCATTGAAGAAAAAACAATCTGCTAATCCACCGGATGCGGCCCAATTTACTGCTTAGGAGAAGATCATGGGTTTGTTTGATAAACTGAAATCTCTGGTTTCTGATGATAAGAAAGACACCGGAACCATCGAGATTGTTGCCCCGCTGTCTGGCGAAATCGTTAATATTGAAGATGTGCCAGATGTGGTGTTTGCAGAGAAGATTGTAGGCGATGGCATCGCAATTAAACCGACCGGCAACAAAATGGTTGCTCCGGTTGATGGCACCATCGGCAAAATCTTTGAAACCAACCATGCCTTCTCTATCGAATCCGATAGCGGCATTGAGCTTTTCGTTCACTTCGGTATTGATACCGTTGAACTGAAAGGCGAAGGTTTCAAGCGCATCGCCGAAGAAGGCCAGCGTGTTAAGAAAGGCGACGTGGTTATCGAATTTGATCTGCCACTGCTGGAAGAGAAGGCCAAGTCTACCCTGACGCCGGTTGTTATCTCCAACATGGACGAAATCAAAGAGCTGATCAAACTGACTGGTAGCGTGACCGTGGGTGAAACCCCGGTGATCCGCATCAAGAAGTAAGTTGACTGCTTAAATGAAAAAGGCACCCGATGGGTGCCTTTTTTGTTACTCGGGAAGAACCAGTTCGTCGTAATGGTGTTCCTGAGTCCAGGACATCACCTCAAGCACGCGTCTGGCGGCATCCCCGGCAGCATTAGCCACCGCCTGCCCTTCCAGAATGCGGCTCACCAACTCTGCACAGAATAAATCTCCGGTTCCTTTCAGGTCGGTCACCACGCGTGCGTGGTCGGTAATCTCGACCGATTCAGCGCTGACCGTAACCACTGAAATAGTGCGAGGGTCTTCACCCGGCGCACTGGTAATGACCACCCATTTTAGCGTATCGGAAAGCAGGCTTTTGGCTGCTTCGACCGCTTCGCTCAGCGTGCCACAGGGCATATCCGTTAGCGTTCGCAGCTCGAACAGATTTGGGGTGATCACGTTTGCCAGCGGCAGAAGCTCAGCGCGATAGGCTTCGGGAATGCCAGCCTTCACATAGACGCCGCTGTCGATGTCGCCGATGACGGGATCGACAAGAATACAGACATCAGGATGAATCACGCGTATTTCACGCAGCCACTGCGCGAGAAGCATTATCTGGCCCGGTGTGCCCATATAGCCCGTGGTCACCGCTTTGAGTTCACGCAGCGCGCTACGCTCTTCCAGCGCCCGCAGATACCCGCTGAACCACTCCTCTGGAATAGTACCGCCATACCAGGTGTCGTAATGAGGGGTGTTGCTGAACAACACCGTAGGCACCGCCATCACGCGCCAGCCGTGCTGTTTGATAGCCGGAACGGCAATGCTGTTTCCTACGCTGCCGTACACCACCTGGGATTGTACCGCCACGATATCAGCCTGCTGCGCCCTTTTTCCGTCATGAAAGAGGATCGACTGTATATCATTTTCCTGATCCATCTACTGCCTCCAGTCTTGCCTGAACCACAGCGCTGCGGGTTCAGATACCTGCGCCCTGGGAATAGCTCTCTTCGCCAAACACGCCGGTTGATAAATAACGGTCGCCGCGGTCACAAATAATCGCCACCACCACGCTTCCCGGGTTAGCCTGCGCCACCCGAAGCGCCCCGGCAACCGCACCGCCTGAACTTACGCCGCAGAAGATACCCTCGCTAACGGCCAGCCTACGCATCGTCTGTTCCGCCTCTGGCTGGGACATATCGATGACTTCATCGACCAGCTTCGGGTCGAAGATCTTCGGCAGCCACTCCTCGGGCCAGCGGCGAATGCCTGGAATACTACTCCCCTCTTCCGGCTGCAGGCCAACAATTGTGACTTTCTTTTCCAGCTCGCGCATAAAACGGCTGACCCCGGTGATGGTGCCGGTGGTGCCCATGCTGGAAACAAAATGGGTAATGCGCCCCTGGGTTTGCTGCCAGATTTCAGGGCCGGTAGTCGCGTAGTGGGCGTAGGGGTTATCGGGGTTGTTGAACTGATCGAGCACTTTGCCCTCTCCGCGTTCACCCATCAGGCGCGCCAGCTCACGGGCACCTTCCATTCCCTGCTCTTTAGTCACCAGTAGCAGCTCGGCCCCGTACGCCTGCATGGCAGCCTTGCGTTCCATGCTCATATTGTCGGGCATCAGCAGCTTCATGCGGTAACCCTTAAGGGCGGCAATCATCGCGAGGGCAATACCGGTGTTACCGCTGGTTGCCTCGATTAGCGTGTCGCCAGGCTTGATCTCACCGCGCTTCTCAGCTTCGACGATCATCGACAGCGCGGCACGGTCTTTCACCGATCCCGCCGGGTTATTGCCTTCAAGCTTGACCCAAATTTCGCTGCCGTTTGTCAGCCCAGTACGCTGGAGTTTCACCAGCGGCGTATTGCCGATTGTGCTTTCTAAGGTTGTCACTTGCTGTCCAGAAGATAAAAAAAGCGGCCACATGGGCCGCTATTGCGATTCGTGTAGTGCCGTAAACTTATCAGGCAGACTGCGCGAGGTCTACACCCTGAATACGGTTGTTGCCGTCGTAGAGGCGGGCGTGTTGCAGGCCGACGAACAGGCGCTCGCCGCGCACGGGGACGTGATTCTCACGCAGGACTACGGTAAGCGGTTCGTCGTACCAGCCCAACGGCTGTACAACCAGCTGCATGTAGTGACCGCGAGGGCTGATTTCCAGCACCTGGACGGGCAGCGGCGAATCCAGATTCGTACGGCGGCTGACGTCGACTTCCCATGGGCGCAGGAATAAATCGACCGGCCCCTGGTGCGCTGGCGTAAAGCCCAGCGGCCAGCGGTGTGCGCCAACGTGGAACTGGCTGCCGCGAATAGTGCCTTTCATGCGGTTAACTTCGCCGAGGAATTCCAGCACGAAGCGGGTCGCTGGTTCGCGCCATACGGCTTCCGGGGTATCTACCTGCTCGATATTCCCCTGGCTCATCACTACTACCCTGTCGGCGACTTCCATCGCTTCTTCCTGGTCGTGGGTGACGAAAACGCTGGTGAACTTTAGCTCTTCATGCAGCTGACGCAGCCAGCGGCGCAGCTCTTTACGAACCTGGGCATCCAGCGCGCCGAACGGCTCATCCAGCAGCAGGATTTGTGGTTCTACGGCCAGCGCTCGGGCCAGCGCCACGCGCTGCTTCTGCCCGCCGGAAAGCTGTGCCGGATAGCGGTCCGCCAGATGGGACAGCTGTACCATCTCCAGCAGACGGGTCACTTTTTGTTTAATTTCCGCAGACGACGGACGTTCGCGTCGCGGCAGCACGGTCAGGCCAAAGGCGATATTGTCGAACACGCTCATATGGCGGAACAGCGCATAGTGCTGGAACACAAAGCCAACTTTACGGTCACGGGCATGGATGCGGCTCACGTCCGTGCCGTGGAAGCTGATGCGCCCGCTGTTCTGATGCTCAAGCCCGGCGATAATTCGCAGCAGCGTGGTTTTCCCGGAGCCGGACGGTCCCAGCAGCGCAACCATCTGACCAGAAGGGATATCAAGAGAGATATCGTTCAGCACCTGGGTGCGACCAAAAGATTTCTTAATATTGGTAATATCAATGCTCATGATTTGCCTCCTGCTGCAGACGTTTTTCCTGATTATTCAGGCGCCACTGCAGCGCACTCTTTAAGAACAAGGTAACTATCGCCATCAGGGTCAACAGCGCGGCGGCGGTAAACGAGCCGACGGTGTTGTAATCCTGCTGGAGTAATTCAATCTGTAGCGGCAGCGAGAAGGTCTCGCCGCGTATAGAGCCAGATACCACGGACACCGCGCCAAACTCACCAATCGCACGAGCGTTGGTCAGCACAACGCCGTACAGCAGCGCCCAGCGAATGTTTGGTAGCGTCACGCGCTTAAACATCTGCCAGCCCGAAGCACCGAGCAAAATAGCCGCTTCATCTTCCTGGCTGCCCTGGCTTAGCATAACCGGGACAAGCTCGCGTACCACGAACGGACAGGTGACAAAGATCGTTACCAGCACCATGCCCGGCCAGGCGAACATGATCTGAATGTTATGCTCATCCATAAAGCCAGCCAGCGGGCCGTTAGATCCGTAAAACAGCAGGTAAACCAGACCGGCAACCACCGGCGACACCGCGAACGGGATATCCAGCAGCGTCAGCAGCAGCTGGCGGCCAGGAAAGTTAAAGCGCGTCACCAGCCAGGCCAGCAGGATGCCGAACACCAGGTTAACCGGCACGGTAATCAGGGCGATCATCACCGTCAGCCAGATGGCGTGCAGCATGTCCGGGTCAGCAATGTTTTGCAGCGCGGGCATCAGCCCTTTCGAGAAGGCCTGAGCGAAAATCGACGCCACCGGCACCACCAGCAGCAGAAACGAAATCAGCATGCCGATGCTAATCAGCGCCCATTTGCCCCAGTTAAACCCGGAGCGGCGATAGCTTTTCAATTCGGTTACGTCCGTCATCAGTGACCTACCACGCGCCGACCAAAGCGACTTTGCAACGTGTTAATGGTAAACAGCAGCAGCAGCGACGCGGCCAGAATGACCGAGGCGATGGCGCTTGCCGCCGGGTAGTCGAATTCCTGGAGGCGCACGAAAATCATCAGCGAGGTCACTTCCGTTTTCCAGGCGATGTTCCCGGCGATAAAGATAACCGCGCCAAACTCGCCGAGGCTGCGGGTAAAAGAAAGCGCCACGCCGGCCATCAGCGCCGGGGACAGCTCGGGCAAAATTACGCGACGAAAGCTCTGCCAGCGCGTTGCACCCAGCGTCTCCGCCGCCTCTTCATATTCCGGGCCCAGCTCTTCCAGCACGGGCTGAATGGTACGCACCACGAACGGGATGCTGGTGAACGCCATCGCCACCGCAATGCCCAGCCAGGTGTAGGTCACCTTAATGCCGAACTGCGCCAGCCACTCGCCGTACCAGCCGTTGACGGAAAACAGACCGGCAAGCGTCAGGCCTGCAACAGCGGTTGGCAGCGCAAACGGCAAATCCATCAGCGCGTCCAGCAGGCTGCGGCCGGGGAACTGATAGCGCGTTAAAATCCACGCCATGAGCATGCCGAACAGGCCGTTGAAGACAGAGGCAACGCCCGCAGAGAGCAGCGTGACTTTATAAGCGGCCACCACCTGCGGGTTGGAAATCACCTCCCAGTACTGAGCAAGCGTCATTTCGGACAGCTGCATAACCAGCGCGCTCAGCGGCAAAAGCAGAATCAGACAAACAAACAGCAGGCTGGTGCCGAGGCTTAAGGTAAAGCCCGGCAGCACGCGCTTAGTCGAAACAGCAAACATTACTTATGCCCCGCCGCGACCAGCTTGTCGAACTCCGCGCCGCTGGCAAAATGGGTTTTCATCGCTTCTGGCCAGCCGCCGAACTCATCTTCAACGCGGAACAGCTCGGTCTGCGGGAATTTGTCTTTCAGCTTGTCCATCACTTCCGGGCTGTTCACGCGGTAGTAATAGTCGGTGATGATGGTCTGTGCCTGCGGGCTGTACAGGAAGTTCAGGTAATCTTTGGCCGCTTTTTCCGTACCGTTGGCCTTCACGTTTTTATCAACCCAGGCTACCGGGAACTCCGCCAGGATGTTGACCTTCGGCACGACAACCTCGTAGCCTTCTTTTTCGTACTGCTTACGGATGTTGTTCACTTCAGATTCGAACGTGATGAGCACATCACCCAGATTACGTTCCACAAATGTCGTCGTCGCCCCGCGGCCACCCGTATCGAACACTTCGACGTTTTTCAGGAACTGCGTCATCAACTTTTCAGTTTTGGCTTTGTCGCCGCCGTCGGCTTTGTTAAAAGCCCCCCACGCGGCCAGGTAGGTGTAACGAGCGTTACCGGAAGTTTTCGGATTCGGGAAAATCAGCTTTACATCCGGGCGCACCAGATCGTTCCAGTCGTGGATGTTTTTCGGGTTGCCCTTACGCACCAGGAAAGCCATGGTGGAGTAGAACGGCGAGCTGTTGTTTGGCAGACGGCTCTGCCAGTCCGCCGGGATCAGGTTGCCTTTGTCGTGCAGGATCTGAACGTCAGTCACCTGGTTATAAGTTACAACGTCAGCTTTTAAGCCCTGTAATATCGCCAGCGCCTGTTTTGATGACCCGGCATGAGATTGTTTTATCGTCAGCTTGTCGCCGTTGTTCTCCTGCGCCCACTTCTGCTGGAACGCCGGATTGAGGGCGGCAAAAAGCTCGCGAGACACATCATAAGAGCTGTTGAGCAGCTCCGTGGCGTGGGCAGATCCCGCCAGCAGCGCCGAAACTACCAGCGCACTCCAAACCTTTTTAACTGAGCCGATCGCCATTGTGCACCCTTATAAATGTGTCATCTGTAGGCGACCAGTTTATTTATAACGAGCGGCAAAGCTGTAACGGTTTTATATACCGTTTGGTGATTTGCAATAAGAAAGGGATATAAGACAAAAGAACGGCGCAGCGGGCGCTACGCCGTGTTTGCAGGGTGGATAAGCGCCAGCGCCATCCACCATTCAGTTCTACAGGCTTAACAGCTTATCCAGCGAAGGGGCGAAGTAGTAGCCGCCGGTCACCGGCTTGGTGAAGCGCAGCATGCCGTCGCGCTTACCGTCCGTCTCGCCAAACATGCTCAGCAGCTGCTGTTCAATGTTGTGCAGGCGGGCACAGTAGGCGATGAAATACAGGCCGTGAGTGCCGCTGGCGGTGCCGTACGGCAGGCTCTGACGCACAATCTTCAGCCCTTTGCCGTTCTCTTTGAGATCGACGCGGCTCAGGTGAGAAGTCGCCGGACGCTCGTCGCCGTCAATCTCTTCGTTGGCATCTTTCGTGCGCCCGATCAGCATTTCCTGTTCGCCCACGCTGATGCGGTTAAGCTGCTTGAGGTTATGCTCCCAGCGCTGCACGAAGACATAGCTGCCACCGGCATCCACGCCTTCGTTGATCACCGCCACTTCACGGCGCGAATCTTCGCCCTGCGGGTTTTCAGTGCCGTCGATAAAGCCGCTCAGATCGCGCTCTTCTACCCAGCGGAATCCGTGCACTTCTTCTTCGATTTTCAGCGCGTCGCCGAAGGCCGCAAGCGCCGCCTGGGCTACGGAGAAATTGACGTCGTGACGCAGGGACAGGATGTGGATCATCACGTCATGCTGGGTTGCCGGTGCCAGACCTTTGCCCATCGGCGTGAAGTTCTTCAGCTCTGCCGCGCCTTCCCCGCCGCTCAGATCGCGCCACAGATCGTAGCCAAAGGCGACGACCGCGCCCAGCTTCGCATCCGGAAACTTTTCCTGAAAGGCATTCAGCGATTGGGTAAAGGTTTTGCAGCCCTGACGAACAGCGTCAAAGTCGCCCTGAATAGTCGCTTCCAGCCAGACGGCGGCACGACAGTGTTCCGGCAGAATGCCGGTTTGAGCCCGAGACATGATTCCTCCTGAAAAAACACGCGCCGCTTTGCGCGACGCTTATCGTCCAATGATACCCGATTCAGGCAGCGCCTTCTTGAGAAGGCGCAAGCCCAGGGCGGATTTATTTACGCCAGATAATTTTGCTGACGGTCCATTTTTTTAACAGATCGTCAGCGGGCATCAGATCCTGCGGACCGTGCCATTCGCCGCTGAACAGATAGCTGATGTGCTGGCTGTTCGGTGCTTTACACTCCACGCTGTCGGCATCGTCGCCGGTAGCTTTAGTACAGGCGCCAAACGCTTTGCTGTAGAGATCGCTGAACGGCGTGCCAATCTCAACGCCGCTTTCAGCCTTAACGTCTTTATCCATAACGTCAACGCGGCTCACCGTGCCGTTTTCGCCGTTGACGACAACCATCAGGGTTTTATCGTCCAGCGCTTCGAAGTAGCGTACTACGGTGCCGTTATCGGTTTTCATGCCGCTGCGCAGACGGTAATTATCATTAAGTCCTTCACTGACGGCTTCTTCGTTCATTGGCGTGCTGGCGTTAAGCCCGCCCACACCCTGCTCGCTGACTTCCAGCGAGGAACCAAACCAGCTCATGGGCGAGAGGCTTGACCAGTGCATATTAGAAATTGTCGAACAGCCGCTCAGCAGCAGCGGAACTCCTAACAGCATCAGGCGCAATGTTTTCATCAGTTCATCCTTTGTTTTGGCGTGATTACGGGCATTGGAGTACAAACTTTCTTAAAAGTGCCCGGTTATTCACTTCGTAACGCAAAGTAATCTTTCAGGCGACGGCTGGTCAACAGCCACCACAGGGCGTAGACGTCGCCGGTGAGTAAAGCGAGGCTCAGGCCGGTCAGCTCTTCCCCCTGCCCAAGCAGCACAAGTTGCCAGGCAAGTACCGCGATCTGCGCGACGACCAGCACCCAGCGCCAGACCTTCCATAGCCGTGGCCACAAATGGCGCCGCCCGCTAATCACAAAGGCCAGCGCGGCAGGCACGCCGGGCAGCAGACCCAGCCAGAAGTTATCCCTGTCCGGGTAGAACAGGCCGAGCAGCGCATCGCCCTGCTGGCGGGAAGCCCCCGCCAGCACCAGCAAAAACCAGGTACGCGCCTGAAACAGCAGAATCAACCAGAACAGAACGGGGGCTTTAAGGTGGCCGTGCACGTCGTAGTCAGAAGGTGGATAGGCTAAAGGCATTAATATTCTTGATCTTCTATCAGCCGTTTGCCCAGCATCACCACGTCCTGCTGCTCGTATTCGAGCTTCTCGTACATGCCGATCACCAGATCGTTTTCTTCGCGCACCATAATGTGAATTTTCGGGCAGCCACGGGCGATAAGTTTTTTCTCCAGGCGGCTTAATAAAGCATTCGCGATACCGCGTCCCCGGAATTCAGGGTGCACGCCCAGATAGTAAGCCGAGCCGCGGTGCCCGTCATAGCCGCCCATCAGCGAGCCGACGATTTCGCCGCCCACCTCCGCCACCAGAAACAGATCCGCATCGTGCTGTAGCTTACGTTCGATATCCATTTCGGGATCGTTCCACGGGCGCAGGAGATCGCAGCGCTCCCAAAGGGTGATGACCTCTTCGAAATCTTCCTGCCGAAAAACGCGTATTTCCATGGTATTAGCCGCTGTTAGCCCAAAACCCTGATTATGGCGGCAACCGGCCATTAAGCCAATATCTGCCGCAAAAGCAGCTAAAAAATGGCATACTTAGGGCAAATTAATGGATTGAAACGAAATGATATACATTTCGATCAAACGCCGGTCGTTAACACCCTGGCAATACGCTATAAATGCCAGTCGAACATTCATAAGATAAATAATTAGCCGCATGAGTAAAATTAAATCACTAACGCAACTCGCTACACGTCGTCAGGTGCTGCTCACTGGTCTGGCGGCGCTAACCCTAACCGGCGCAACCAGGGCGCTGGCAAGCCAGGAAAGCAAAACCCTTAAAACAACGACTAATCACAGCAAACCTGCAAAGAAATCAGGCGCTCGCCGCGTAGTAATGTTAGATCCGGGCCATGGCGGCATTGATACCGGCGCCATCGGCCATAACGGTTCGAAAGAAAAGCACGTGGTGCTGGCCATCGCCAAAAACGTGCGCAGCATTCTGAGAAACAACGGCATTGACGCAAAGCTCACCCGCAGCAGCGACGAGTTCATTCCGCTGTACGATCGCGTTGAGATTGCCCACAAGCACGGTGCCGATCTGTTTATGTCAATTCATGCGGACGGCTTTACCAGCCCGTCCGCAGCCGGTGCCTCGGTGTTTGCCCTCTCCAATCGCGGGGCGAGTAGCGCCATGGCGAAGTATCTTTCCGATAAGGAAAACGCCGCCGATGACGTGGCGGGCAGCCGGGTTAAAAACAAAGACCACTATCTACAGCAGGTGCTGTTCGATCTGGTGCAGACCGACACCATCAAAAACAGCCTGACGCTGGGATCGCATATCCTTAAGCAAATCAAGCCGGTGCATAAGCTGCACAGCCGTAATACCGAGCAGGCGGCGTTTGTGGTGTTGAAATCCCCGTCGATACCTTCTGTACTGGTAGAAACGTCGTTTATTACGAATCCGGGCGAAGAGAAGCTGCTGGGTACGACGGCGTTTCGTCAGAAGATTGCTCACGCCATCGCATCCGGGATCATCAGTTACTTCAACTGGTTCGATAATCACAAAGCTCACACTAAGCGCTAATCATGATGAATAAGCCCGATATCCACGCCGTTAAACAGTTCCTGATGCAGCTGCAGGACACCATTTGCCAGCAGCTGGCCGCGGCCGACGGCGCAGCGTTTGAAGAAGAGAGCTGGCAGCGCGAAGGCGGCGGCGGCGGGCGCAGCCGGGTGCTGCGGGGCGGCAATATCTTCGAGCAGGCGGGCGTTAACTTTTCCCATGTCCATGGCGAGGCAATGCCAGCGTCAGCCACCGCGCATCGTCCTGAGCTTGCCGGGCGCAGCTTTGAAGCGATGGGCGTTTCGCTTGTCGTACACCCGCTGAACCCTTACGTGCCGACCAGCCACGCCAACGTGCGCTTTTTCATTGCCGAAAAAGAAGGCTGCGAGCCCGTCTGGTGGTTCGGCGGCGGCTTTGACCTGACGCCGTTCTACGGCTTCGAGGAAGATGCGGTTCACTGGCATAAGACGGCCCGTGATATCTGCCTGCCGTTCGGTGAGGACGTCTTCCCGCGTTACAAAAAGTGGTGCGACGACTATTTCTTCATCCGGCACCGCAGCGAGCAGCGCGGCATAGGCGGCCTGTTCTTTGACGATCTGAACACCCCGGATTTTGACCACTGCTTCAGCTTTATGCAGGCGGTGGGCAACGGGTATCTGGACGCGTATCTGCCCATCGTCGAGCGCCGTAAAGCGATGCCGTGGGGCGAACGAGAGAGAGAGTTCCAGCTCTACCGCCGCGGGCGCTACGTGGAGTTTAATCTGGTGTGGGATCGCGGCACGCTGTTTGGTTTGCAGACCGGCGGTCGTACGGAGTCGATTTTAATGTCGATGCCGCCGCTGGTGCGCTGGGAGTACAACTACCAGCCGGAAGAAGGCAGCCCGGAGGCTGCCTTATATCGTGATTTCCTACCCGTCAGAGAGTGGGTATAGCTTTGCTGGTCGGATGACGCGTCGCTTATCCGACCTGCGAAACCTTGCCCGGTAGGGTGGATAAGCGCAAGCGCCATCCACCACAATCCCTTAAAGCGGAACGGTCTGCGCCTCAACAACCGCCAGCGCCACCATGTTAACGATGCGACGCACGGAGGCGATCGGCGTTAACACGTGCACCGGTTTCGCAACGCCCATCAGTACCGGCCCAACGGTCACCCCTTCGGAACTTGATACGCGCAGCAGGTTGTAGCTGATGCGCGCCGCTTCCACGTTCGGCATGATCAGGATGTTCGCGGAGCCTTTCAGCGGGCTGTCCGGCATGCGGTCGTTGCGGATGCTTTCTACCAGCGCGGCGTCACCGTGCATCTCACCGTCAATTTCCAGCTCCGGCGCGCGGGCGCGGACCATCTCAAGCGTTGCGCGCATTTTGCAGGCCGCTTTCGAGTTGGAAGAGCCGTAGTTAGAGTGCGACAGCAGCGCAACTTTCGGTTCGATACCAAAGCGGCGCACCGTTTCCGCCGCCAGCAGCGTGATTTCCGTCAGCTCTTCCGGCGTCGGATCGTCGTTGACGTAGGTGTCGGCAATGAAGGTGTTGCCGCTTGGCAGCAGCAGCGCGTTCATGGCGCCAGCCGCCTTCACGCCTTCGCGGTAGCCAAACAGTTTTTCCAGCACTTCGAAATGCTCGTGGTATTCACCGATGGTGCCGCAGATCATCGCGTCCGCTTCACCACGGTGCACCATGATCGCCCCGATGACGGTGGTGTTGCTGATCACCGCACGCTGCGCCTGCTCCTGGGTAATGCCGCGGCGCTTCATGATGTTGTAGTACTCGTTCCAGTACTCTTTGAAGCGCGGATCGGATTCGTTGTTGACGATCTCGAAGTCTTTCCCGGCGCGCATCTGAAGGCCAAGCTTCTTCAGCCGCATTTCGATAACGGACGGACGGCCGATAAGAATCGGCTTCGCCAGGCCCAGGGTAATCAGCTCCTGAGTTGCATGCAGCACGCGCGCCTCTTCACCTTCCGCCAGAACAACGCGCTTCGGATCTTTACGCGCCTGGGAGAAGATCGGCTTCATAAACAGGTTAGTTTTGTAGACGAACTCGGTGAGCTTCTCTTTATAAGCTTCGAAATCCTGAATCGGGCGGGTTGCCACGCCGGTATCCATCGCCGCTTTCGCAACGGCCGGGGCGATCTGCACGATCAGACGCGGGTCGAACGGTTTCGGGATCAGGTATTCCGGGCCAAAGGTTAGCTCTTCTTCGCCGTAGGCGGAAGCAACCACGTCGCTCTGCTCTGCATGAGCAAGCTCGGCGATGGCATGTACCGCAGCCAGCTTCATCTCTTCGTTGATTGCCGTAGCGCCTACGTCCAGCGCCCCACGGAAGATGAACGGGAAGCACAGCACGTTGTTTACCTGGTTTGGGAAGTCAGAACGGCCGGTGCAGATAATCGCATCCGGACGCACTTCTTTGGCCAGCGGCGGAAGGATTTCAGGCTCCGGGTTCGCCAGCGCCAGGATCAGCGGCGCACGGGCCATTTTCTTGACCATCTCCTGGCTCATGGCTTTCGGGCCGGAGCAGCCGAGGAAGATATCCGCCCCTTCGATAACCTCGTCCAGCGTGCGTTTGCCGTTATCGTCGATGGCATAGGCCGCTTTGGTTTCGGCCATGTTCTCTTCACGGCCCTTGTAGATAACGCCCTTCGAGTCGCAGACCACGATATTGTGCTTCTGCACGCCCAGCTGCACCAGCAGGTTCATACAGGCAATGGCCGACGCGCCCGCGCCGGACACCACCAGGCGCACATCAGAAATATTCTTCTCAACCACGCGCAGGCCGTTCAGCACGGCGGCGGTACAGATGATGGCGGTGCCGTGCTGATCGTCGTGGAACACAGGGATGTTCATGCGTTCACGCAGTTTTTTCTCGATATAGAAACATTCCGGGGCTTTGATATCTTCTAAGTTGATGCCGCCGAAAGTCGGTTCCAGCGCCGCAATCACGTCGATGAGCCGGTCCGGATCCATCTCGTCCACTTCGATATCGAACACGTCGATACCGGCAAATTTCTTGAACAGCACGCCCTTGCCTTCCATTACCGGCTTGCCCGCCAGCGCGCCGATGTTCCCCAGCCCCAGCACGGCGGTACCGTTGGAAACCACGCCGACCAGATTGCCGCGCGCGGTGTATTTGTAGGCTGCAAGAGGATCTTTTTCAATCTCAAGACAAGGTGCCGCAACGCCCGGCGAATAGGCCAGCGCTAAATCACGCTGGGTTGCCAGCGGCTTAGTCGGGGAAACCTGAATTTTGCCGGGGATCGGGAATTCGTGAAAATCGAGGGCACTTTGCTTTAACTGTTCGTCCATTAGGTCGTTCCTTTTCTGCTCATTCTCAGGGGTCGTTTAGGTCACGTAGTATCACGCCTGCGCGCTCACTAAACTTTGAACATGACCATACTATCAACATCCGGGGTCAAAATTGTTAGGGAATTATAGTGGCTATGTTACCGGATCGGCGGCAACGCCATGCCCGTCTGCTATGCTTTTTAGTTATGTATTTCATAAATTCCCGTCTGGAGTGACACGGAGCACGCCAGTAAGACATTGCATTTCAAGGAGATAAGCATGAATCAGTTAGACGCCATTAAACAGTTCACCACCGTGGTTGCCGACAGCGGAGACATTGAATCTATCCGCCACTATCAGCCGATGGACGCCACCACCAACCCCTCTCTGTTACTGAAAGCCGCAGGCCTTGAGCATTTTCACGGGCTTATCGACGACGCGCTGGCCTACGGCAAAAAGCGCGGCGGCACCCGTGAAGCGCAGGTTATGGAGGCGAGCGATAAGCTGGCGGTGAATTTTGGTGCGGAAATTCTGAAAAGCATTCCGGGCCGCGTCTCCACCGAAGTGGATGCCCGCCTCTCTTACGACAAAGAGAATAGCATCGCCAAAGCCCGCCGTCTGGTTGAGCTTTATGCGGAGCAGGGAATCGATAAGTCGCGCATTCTCATCAAGCTTGCCTCCACCTGGGAAGGCATCAAAGCGGCTGAAGAGCTGCAAAAAGAAGGTATCGACTGCAACCTGACGCTGCTGTTCTCCTTAGCCCAGGCCCGCGCCTGTGCTGAAGCTGGCGTGTTCCTGATCTCGCCTTTCGTGGGCCGTATCTACGACTGGTATCAGGAGCGCAAACCGATGGACCCGTACGTGGTGGAAGAGGACCCCGGCGTCAAATCAGTGCGCAATATCTACGATTACTTCAAGCAGCATAACTACACCACCGTGGTGATGGGCGCGAGCTTCCGCCGTACCGAGCAGATCCTGGCGCTGGCGGGCTGCGACCGCCTGACCATCGCTCCAAACCTTTTACAACAGCTCCAGGAAAGCGAAGAGCCGGTGATCCGCAAGCTGGTGCCGTCCTCGCAGGGCTTCCGCCGTCCTGAGCCGCTAACGGAAGCTGAATTCCGCTGGGAGCATAATCAGGATGCGATGGCGGTCGACAAGCTGGCCGAGGGGATCCGCCTGTTCGCCATTGACCAGCGCAAACTGGAAGATTTACTCGCCGCCAAACTTTAACAACACATGGGAGTGAAACATGTCATCTCGTAAAGAGCTTGCCAACGCCATTCGTGCCCTGAGTATGGATGCGGTACAAAAAGCAAATTCGGGCCACCCCGGCGCGCCGATGGGCATGGCGGATATCGCCGAAGTGCTGTGGAACGACTTTCTCAAACATAACCCGACCAACCCGGCCTGGGCGGATCGGGACCGCTTCATTCTGTCGAACGGCCACGCGTCGATGCTGCTCTATAGCCTGCTTCATCTGAGCGGCTACGATCTGCCGATGGAGGAGTTAAAAAACTTCCGTCAGCTTCACTCCAAAACGCCGGGCCACCCGGAAAAAGGCTATACGCCGGGCGTCGAAACCACCACTGGCCCGCTGGGCCAGGGGCTGGCTAACGCAGTAGGCCTGGCCATTGCCGAACGCACCCTGGCCGCGCAGTTCAACCGCCCGGATCATGAAGTGGTCGATCACCACACCTACGTCTTTATGGGCGACGGCTGCCTGATGGAAGGCATTTCCCACGAAGTTTGTTCGCTGGCGGGGACGCTGGGGCTGGGCAAGCTCATCGGCTTCTACGACCATAACGGCATCTCCATCGACGGGGAAACCGAAGGCTGGTTCACCGACGATACGGCCAAACGCTTCGAGGCCTACCACTGGCACGTGGTGCATGAAATCGACGGCCACGATCCGGAAGCGATTAAAAAAGCGGTTCAGGAAGCGCAAAGCGTTAAGGACAAGCCTTCTCTGATTATCTGCCGCACGGTGATTGGCTTCGGCTCGCCGAACAAAGCGGGCAAAGAAGAGGCGCACGGCGCGGCGCTGGGGGAAGAAGAAGTCGCGCTGGCGCGTAAACAGCTGGGCTGGAAATACCCTGCCTTTGAGATCCCAAAAGAGATTTATCACGCCTGGGATGCCAAAGAAGAAGGCGAAAAAGCGGAAGCGGCCTGGAAGGATAAATTCGCCGCCTATGCCAAAGCCCATCCCGAGCTGGCAGCCGAATTTAAACGCCGCATGGACGGCGAGCTGCCGGACAGCTGGCAGGAGACCACCCAAAAACTGATTGAAGACCTGCAGGCCAAACCGGCTAAAATCGCCACCCGTAAGGCCTCACAAAATACGCTTAACGTGATTGGACCGATTCTGCCGGAGCTTCTCGGCGGCTCTGCGGACCTTGCGCCAAGCAACCTGACCATCTGGTCAGGCTCTAAATCCATCAAAGAGGATATCGCGGGCAACTACATCCACTACGGCGTGCGCGAGTTTGGCATGACGGCGATTGCTAACGGTATCGCCCATCACGGCGGCTTTGTACCTTATACCGCAACGTTCCTGATGTTTGTGGAGTACGCCCGTAACGCCGCGCGTATGGCGGCGCTGATGAAGGCCCGGCAGATCATGGTCTACACCCACGACTCCATAGGTCTGGGGGAAGATGGCCCGACGCACCAGGCGGTTGAACAGCTTGCCAGCCTGCGCCTGACGCCAAACTTCAGCACCTGGCGTCCGTGTGACCAGGTAGAAGCGGCGGTGGCGTGGAAAGCGGCGGTTGAACGGCACAGTGGCCCGACGGCGCTGATTCTTTCTCGTCAGAACCTGGCGCAGATGGAGCGCACCCCGGAGCAGTTGAAAGCCGTGGCTCGCGGCGGCTACATCCTTAAGGACGGCGGCGGACAACCAGATATCATCCTGATTGCAACCGGATCCGAAGTGGAAATCACAATGCTGGCGGCAGAAAAGCTCTCTGCCGAGGGACACAAGGTTCGCGTGGTCTCGCTGCCTTCTACGGACGTATTTGATGCACAGGATGAAAGCTATCGCGAGTCCGTTCTGCCTTCGGACGTCAGCGCGCGCGTAGCGGTAGAAGCGGGCATTGCGGATTACTGGTACAAGTACGTGGGCCTGAAAGGCCAGATTGTCGGCATGACCAGCTACGGCGAGTCAGCCCCGGCCGACAAGCTCTTCCCGTTCTTTGGCTTCACCGTTGAAAACGTGGTGAGCAAGGCGAAAAAGGCGCTGGGGAAATAGTACGGCCCGGCGGATGACGCTGACGCTTATCCGCCCTACGGACACCTTGAAACCGTAGGTCGGTAAGCACAACGTCATCCGACATTATTACTTGGTCACCCAAAGCGTCGGCCACGCTCCGCTGCCGTGCCAGCCGTCGCAGGTTGGCTCTTCCGCATAGCGCACCAGCCGGAAACGCTGGCCGTCAAAACGCCAGCGGCTGGTTATCCCGCAGTCTCCCAGCCCCCGCCCTTTCGAAAGCGTCGTCAGCTCTTTGTTGCTGTCGTCATACCCCGCGTTCATCAACTCAAGGTCTGTGTCACCGGTATCCGGTATAAACGGCAGCCGGAGGTGGATCTGGCGGGCCACAAACGGTTTCTGACGCGAGACAATCCACGCGAGATCCACCACGTTGTAGGCGCCCGCCTCACAGCTAATCAGCATCAGGGCTTTTTCATCGCTAAGCGCAAATACGCGTACTTCACGGCGGGCCGGGTCAAGGGAGCACTGGGTGTTGTTCATGCGCCAGCTGCCGTAATCCAGCAAATCGTTGAGTTCTGCCTGAGCGAAGGGGGTCGGGGTGGGATTGGTGATAGCAACTTCTTTAAGCGCGGGTGCCGGAGGAACGCTCAGGGGAGGATCGTCACCCTTTTTAATCCACGCGGTTTCGCTACCCACGCGCTTTTGTTGGCTATCAATAAACAACAGCGCGGCTTTAAGCCCGACAAGAGAGATCGTCCCCTGTCCGTCCGCCAGCGTGATAGCGTTGGCATCGCCGATAGTCTCCAGCAGCGCGTTAATGGTTTCGGCATCGCCCGTCACCAGATGGTGCGACGTTTCCTGCCATTTCTCTTTATTCAGCAGCAGCGCTGCGCCGTCCACCAGCAAACGGGCGGCAATGGGCGGCGCATTGCTTTCGGCGGTAGCAAGGTTGCCCAAATCAATGCGCAAATTCACATCCGGATGCGCCCCGGCGCTGCGGGTCAGGGTCATCACCAGCCCCTGGTGAAGGCCGGTATTTCTCGCGCTGCAGAAGTTCTGGTTATTACAGGTGACCTGCCAGTCGGTAAAGGATTTTTGTGCCGGAGCCGCGACGGCGGAGGTCGCAAGAAAAATGCTGAAGAGAAGAAGCGATTTCATCCGGTAACACATGAGTGGCAAATATCCTGAGAAGACGAAGAGAAAAAAACGTACAGATTTTGGCGATATCTTCGGCTTCTCAGTGCGGTGTCTCAATCAGATTTATCGGATAGATTCATGCAAAAAATGATTAATCTAACCTTTTGAAAAATAGTTACTTTATTCCATGATGCCGCGTAATTGCAGCTGTTGCAGCAAGATTACCGTTTTGCCGTCGCGAATTTCACCGCTTTTGACCATCGCCAGCGCCTGGGTAAACGGCATTTCCAGCACGTCGATGTCCTCGTCCTCCACGCCGCCGCCGTCAAATTCACGCTGCGCGTCGCTGTATTCCGCCATGTAGAAGTGGATCAGCTCGGTCACGCCGCCGGGGGACATGTAAAGCTCGAACAGCTTTTCAACTTCGCCTACCAGGTAGCCCGTCTCTTCCATTGCCTCTTTACGGGCGCAAACCTCCGGCTCGTCCGCGTCCAGCAGGCCCGCACAGGTTTCAATCAGCATCCCGTCCGGATTGCCGTTAACCCATGTCGCGACGCGGAACTGGCGGGTCAGCACCACCGTTTTCTTTTCACGGTTGTAGAGCATCATGGTCGCGCCGTTGCCGCGGTCATAGACTTCGCGCTTATGGCGGATGGCTTCGCTGTTATTGCGGGACAGGTCGTAGGTGATATTGCGCAGGATGAAGTAGTTATCTGAGAGGATTTTATCTTTGATGACTTCGATTTGTATCGACATACGGTCTCCGCAGCGGATTAAGGGAGCCGATAATCATAAGCCGGAATGTGAGGTTTGTCTCTCTTTGGAATACGTTTGCTGACCCTCTCCCTGGAAGGAAGAGGGCCGGGGGAAATTAAAAACCGTTCTTCACTTCGCTCATATCCGGCAGCTTGTGCGCGATGCCCTTATGGCAATCCACGCAGGTCTGACCGTCTTTGATCGCTTTAGTATGCATCTTCGCCGCCACGGTTTTCTGCGCGGTTAAATCCATATAATCGAAGTTGTGACAGTTGCGGCACTCCTGGGAATTGTTGTTCTTCATCCTTCGCCACTCGTTTTGCGCCATCGCCAGGCGATGGTCGTCAAACTTCTGCGGCGTATCTATCAGGCCGAACGCTTTTGCATACAGCTCTTTGCTGGCCTGGAGTTTACGGATAATCTTCGGCCCCCACTCGTGCGGGACGTGGCAGTCCGGGCAGGTTGCCCGCACGCCGCTGCGGTTGTTGTAATGCACCGTCTCCATGTACTCCTGGTAGACGTTGGCACGCATCTCGTGGCAGCCGATGCAGAACTCTTCGCGGTTGGTCATCTCCATGCCGGTGTTGAACCCGCCCCAGAAAATAATCCCGGCGGCGAAGCCAATCAGCAGCAGCGTGCCCAGCGCCAGGCGGCTCGGGCGACGCCACCACTGCCAGATGCGGCGCAGCATGCCCGGCTTACGGTTTGCTTTATCCATATTGGCCTCTAGTTCCCAAAGCCTTTAGACGGCGTGAAGGTGTTTTCCACAATCGGCGCGGCGTCGGTCTGCGGCACGTGACACTGCAGGCAGAAGTAGCGGCGCGGGGCCACGTCGGCGAGCACTTTGCCATCGCTGTCCATAAAGTGCGTTGGGCTAACGCGAGGCGCGCCGGTAGTGCGATAACTTTGCACGCCGTGGCACGCCAGGCAGCGGTTGGTGTTTTTGCTGACCTGGTAGCCGTCCACGCTGTGCGGGATCATCGGCGGCTGGTTCACATAGTTCAGCGCCATGCGGCCCTGCTGTTTAGGCATATGTACCGTGCCGAGCTTAGTGCCGGAAACCTCCGGCGACTGGCTGAGATCCACGCCGTTGGTCGCCCACAGCGCCCCGCTCACCAGCAGGGTAAGCGCCGCCATCCACTGGAATAACATTTTGTTTTTCATGATGTCCCCTTAGACCTTCGCCAGCTTCACGGCACACTTTTTGAAATCCGTCTCTTTGGAGAGCGGGTCGGTGGCATCGAGCGTCAGATTGTTGACCAGCTGCGCCGCGTCGAAGAACGGCATGTAGACCAGCCCCTGCGGCGGACGGTTGCGCCCGCGCGTTTCAACGATGGAGATAATCTCACCGCGGCGGGACATTACCTTCACTTTGTCGCCACGGCGCAGATCGCGGGATTTCGCATCCAGCGGGTGGATGAACAGCACGGCTTCAGGGAAGGCGCGATGCAGCTCCGGCACGCGACGCGTCATGGTGCCGGTATGCCAGTGCTCCAGCACGCGGCCGGTTGACAGCCACAGGTCATACTCCTGGTCCGGCGACTCCGCCGCTGGCTCAAACGGCAGCGCAAAGATCACCGCCTTGCCGTCCGGCTTGCCGTAGAATTTAAAGCCCTCGCCCGCCTTCACGTAAGGATCGTGGCCTTCGCTGTAGCGCCACAGCGTCTCTTTGCCGTTCACCACCGGCCAGCGCAGGCCACGCGCTTTGTGGTAATCGTCGAACGGAGCCAGGTCGTGCCCGTGGCCGCGACCAAAGGAAGCGTACTCTTCGAACAGCCCTTTTTGCAGATAGAAGCCCAGCTCGCGGGATTCATCGTTAAGCTGATCTTCCGCCAGCTCGCTGACCGGGAATTTGCTGACGTTTTCGCTGGCAAACAGCACGTCGAACAGCGTCTTACCTCGGTATTCCGGCTTCTGATCCGCCAGCTCCGCAGGCCACACCTCTTCCACTTTGAAACGCTTCGCAAACTCCACCAGCTGCCAGAGATCCGATTTCGCATCGCCCGGCGCCTTAACCTGCTGTCGCCAGAACTGGGTGCGACGTTCGGCGTTGCCGTAAGCGCCCTCTTTTTCCACCCACATTGCCGTTGGCAGAATGAGATCCGCCGACAGCGCGCTGATGGTGGGATAAGGATCGGAAACGATGATGAAGTTACGCGGATCGCGCCAGCCCGGCATGCGCTCTTCGTTAATGTTCGGCCCGGCCTGCATGTTGTTGTTGCACATTACCCAGTAGACGTTGAGCTTGCCGTCTTTCAGCGCTCTGTCCTGGGCGACGGCGTGCAGGCCGACTTTCGCAGGAATGGTGCCCGCAGGCAGCTGCCAGGTGTTTTCCGCGATTGCACGGTGTTTGTCGTTGGTCACGACCATATCCGCAGGCAGACGATGTGAGAAAGTCCCGACTTCGCGGGCGGTGCCGCAGGCGGAAGGCTGGCCGGTTAACGAGAACGGGCCGCAGCCGGGCTTTGAAATCTTGCCGGTTAACAGGTGCAGGTTATAAACGAGGTTGTTCGCCCACACGCCGCGCGAGTGCTGGTTAAAGCCCATCGTCCAGTAGGAGACAACTTTCTTATTTGGGTCGGCATAGAGCTTCGCCAGCGCTTCCAGCTGGTCAGCGGGTACACCGCTCATCTCTGAGGTTTTCTCCAGCGTGTACTCCGCAACAAATGCTTTGTACTCGTCGAAGGTCATCGGGTCGGATTTATCAGAACCTGGATTCTTCGCCGCCTTTTCCAGCGGATGCGTAGGGCGCAGGCCATAGCCGATATCCGTCACGCCCCGGCGCAGGTTCACGTGCTGCTTAAAGAACGCCTCGTTCACCGCGTTGTTCTGAATGATGTAGTTGGCGATGTAGTTGAGGATGACCAGATCGCTCTGCGGCGTGAACACCATGCCGTTATCCGCCAGCTCGAAGCTGCGGTGCTGGAAGGTGGAGAGCACGGCGACTTCAACGTTGTCGCCGGACAGGCGGCGGTTGGTAATGCGCGACCAGAGTACCGGGTGCATCTCCGCCATGTTGGAGCCCCACAGTACGAAGGCGTCCGCCTGCTCGATGTCGTCATAGCAGCCCATCGGCTCATCCATACCGAAGGTACGCATAAAGCCCACCACCGCCGAGGCCATGCAGTGACGCGCATTCGGGTCGATGTTATTGGTGCGGAACCCGGCTTTGAACAGCTTCGCCGCCGCGTAGCCTTCCCACACGGTCCACTGGCCGGAGCCGAACATGCCGACCGATTCTGGCCCTTTGGCTTTGAGGCTGGTTTTGAATTTTTCTTCCATGATGTCGAAGGCCTGCTCCCAGCTTACAGGTGCGAACTCGCCTTCTTTATCAAACTTGCCGTCTTTCATGCGCAGCAGCGGCTGGGTCAGACGGTCTTTGCCGTACATAATTTTCGGCAGGAAGTAGCCTTTTACGCAGTTCAGACCACGGTTAACCGGCGCTTCAGGGTCGCCCTGGCTTGCCACGATACGGCCATTCTGCGTGCCGACCAGTACGCCGCAGCCGGTGCCGCAGAAACGGCACGGAGCTTTATCCCATTTGATTGCTTCTTCTTTGCCGACTACCGCGCGGGCCACTGAGGGCACGCTCAGGCCTGCCGCCGCTGCGGCTGCCGCGACGGCGTTCGCCTTCATAAAACTACGACGACTGAGTTTCATGGTGTTTCCTCACCTTGCTCATCCTGCTGGTGATAAACCAGCGACACCGCCAGCACGTTTGCAATGTTGCGTGCCGACTCAATTTGACGAAGCAGCACGTCGCTTTGTGCCGCCTCCATGACAACCACCAGCTTGCCGTGTTCGGCATCGCTGACGGCGACTTCGCTACCGTCCAGTTCGCTCAGGGCGGCGCTGACGGTGGCGATATGCTGCGGGTGGGCCTGAACGACCAGGCCACAGACGTGCCAGCTAGTTTGCATCGGCGTGCCTCATGGTTAGTGCGGATACCGGGCATCCGGAAATACAGCCGCCGCAGGCGTTACAGGCCGAGCGGTTAAGCTGAGGCAGAGAGATCCCCTGCGAAGAAGGTATGAACGTGATGGCCTGCGTCTCACAGGCGTCCTGACAGCTGCGGCACTCCACCTGGCTGTAGGCCATGCAGGTATCGCCGATAAATAGAGTGTGTTCCCAGGGGGAAGATTCCCGCGCGCTGAAAAGCTTCTGCGGACAGGCCTCTGCGCAGGCGTAGCAGAAGGTGCATTCACCCAGGTTGAAATCCACTTCGGGATAGCCGCCCTGCCCGCGCCGTAAAATTCGGGTTTCGCAAACCGGCAGACAGTCGTTGCAGCGAAGGCATTCGAGCAGGAAATGGTGTTCATCGCCGCTCCACGGAGGACGAAAAGCCGCCGCGCCACCGCGCCAGCTACCGGTTAATAATCCACGTCGGGAGAGTTCAGCCATTTGCCCGTCCTTGCTTCAAAAACGCCGACTATCGACCTGCAGCCGGCAAAGACATCACTGTTATATCCGCAGTTTTCCACGGGTTTTTATATGAGTGGTACGTTATGTGACAAAGGGGGAGTAGCGGCATCCCCCTAAAGGGGTAAATGCCGTTGTGGGATCAAAAAGGGGTACGGTTTGCAGCAAAGGAGAACACTTTAAGCAACAGCTGAAGGGACATAGATTCGGATACGGTTGTAAAACCAATGAAACAGTTCCGATCGCCCGCCGTTAACGGCAAAGTTTAGTTTTGGAACCCGTGCCGAAATAACGCCAACAAACATTTGAGCCAGCCCGGGTTTCTGGTACGTTTCGCCCACCAGTGATTTTCAGAGACTTTCGCCTTGTGATGCTGCAACGCTCGGTCCGGGCAAGCCTTGCCCGCGCCTTTTTCTATATTGTCCTGCTCTCCATGCTCTCCACGGGCGTTGCGCTGATCACGCTTGCCAGCAGCCTGCGCGATGCCGAAGCGGTGAACGTTGCCGGGTCGCTGCGGATGCAGAGCTATCGCCTGGGGTACGATTTACAGAGCAGCAGCAGCCGTATTGAGGAACATCTGGTGATTTATAACCGGACATTAGGCTCGCAGGCGCTGATTAATCCCGGCCGTATCTGGATACCTGAAGAGGTGCTCAAACGGTATCACGCCCTGAACGTAACCTGGGCCGAAATGGAACAGCATATCCGGCACGGGGATAAAGCCTGGTACGACGCGAACATCACGGCCTACGTGCAGCAAATTGATGAGTATGTGCTGGCTCTTCAGCATTACGCCGAGCGCAAAATGATGCAGGTGGTCGCCACGTCCGTCGTAGGCTTTATGGCTATCTTCACGCTGGTCTTTTTTACCCTGCGCCGCTTCCGCCATCAGGTGGTTGCTCCGCTCAACAAGCTGATGCTGGCCAGCGAATCTATCGAACGGGGTGAGTTCAGATTCCCGCCGCTCGATGTTGCCCTTCCCAACGAGATAGGCCTGCTGGCCCAGGGCTTCACGCGTATGGCGGATGAGCTGCAGCGGCTTTATCGCTCTCTGGAAGAAAAGGTCGAACAAAAAACGGTGAGCCTGCAGGAGGCAAATCGTACACTGGAGGTGCTCTATTCGTGCTCCCAGGCGCTTAGCGCAAGCACCATCGACCAGCACTGCTTTACGCAAATTTTGCAGCTGGTGCGCCAGAAAGAACAGGTGGGCTACCTGGAGCTGCAGGTTGGCGAGAACTGGCTGCTGCGGGAGGGGACGCAGCGCAGCGACGTGCTGTGGCAGTCGGTGCCGGTCATGCAGCAGGATCATGAGCTGGGGCAGCTGTGTTGGCAGGCTGCCGCTGGCACGCCGCCGCTGGCGCTGATGCAAAGCGTGGCGAATATGCTCGGGCGCGGGCTTTACTTCAACCAGGCACAGAAACACTATCAGCAACTGCTGCTGATGCAGGAGCGCGCGACAATTGCCCGCGAGCTGCACGACTCCCTGGCCCAGGTGCTCTCCTATTTGCGCATCCAGTTGACGCTGCTCAAGCGCTCGGTGCCGGAAGAGAATCACAATGCCCGGCGCATCATCGATGATTTTTCGCAGGCGCTGAATGACGCCTACCGACAGCTTCGCGAGCTGCTGACCACGTTCCGCCTGACGCTGCAACAGGCAGACCTGCCCGCCGCGCTCAGGGAGATGATTGCCCCGCTCCGCCAGCAAACGGATGCCGCTATCCATCTGGACTGCACCATGCCGACCCAGGCGCTGGACGCCCAGCAGCAGGTGCATCTGCTGCAAATTATTCGTGAGGCCGTGCTCAACGCGATTAAACACGCCGGTGCGCAGGACATTTCCATAACCTGCGCGACCTCCCCTGAAGGCGAGCACAGGGCATCTATTCTTGATAACGGCAGCGGTATCGCCAGCCTGAACGAGCCGGAAGGCCATTACGGTTTGAATATTATGCATGAACGTGCGGCCCGGCTGGGCGGCACGCTGACAATTTCCCGCCCCGCCGAGGGCGGGACGCTGATCTCGATAACGTTTCGTTCATCGACTTCAGACAATAACGATAATTAAAACGCAGGAGCAGCAATGAGTGAGCAACATGTCTGTGAGGTACTGGTTGTTGATGACCATCCGCTGATGCGGCGGGGTATCCGCCAGCTGCTGGAAATGGACGACAGTTTTAAGGTAGTGGCCGAAGCCAGCAGCGGCACGGAGGCAATAAGCCTTGCGAATCGCCTCAGCCCTGATTTGATTCTGCTGGATCTTAATATGAAAGGCCTGAGCGGCCTGGATACGCTGAACGCTCTGCGGCGAGAAGGGATCAACGCGCGCATTATCGTACTGACCGTATCCGACTCGAAAAGCGACATCTTCACGCTGATTGATGCCGGTGCCGACGGCTACCTGCTCAAGGACAGCGATCCGGAAGTGTTACTGGATGATATCCGGCGTGGAGCAAAGGGCGGCGAAGCGTTCAGCGCTCAGGTGGCAGAGTATCTGCATAATCGCGGGACGGAAAAGCGCGGTAGCGATCCCTTTGCTGCGTTGACGGAGCGGGAGCTGGATGTACTGCAGGAAGTGGCCCGCGGCCTGTCTAACAAGCAGATAGCAGCAGGGCTGCATATCTCCGAAGAGACGGTCAAAGTGCATATCCGCAACTTACTGCGCAAGCTTCAGGTGCGTTCACGCGTGGCGGCTACCGTGCTGTATTTCGAAAGCCGCGGGGTTTAACCCGTTGAATCCCCGGCGCGATGGGCTGTGGCAGGCTAAGATCATTTACATTATCTCCTCATTTTCTCCACGTTTGGGCAGGCGGATAGGGCTAAAGTGTCAACTGCCCCCCTAACGACAGTCTGAAGTGCTTACGAGGTCCTGACCAGATGGCGAATTTCTTTATCAATCGCCCCATTTTTGCCTGGGTGCTGGCCATTATTTTATGCCTCACCGGTACGCTTGCTATCTTTTCGCTCCCCGTTGAGCAATACCCGGACCTCGCGCCGCCTAACGTGCGCATAACGGCTAATTACCCAGGGGCTTCCGCCCAGACGCTGGAAAACACCGTCACCCAGGTTATCGAACAGAACATGACCGGCCTGGACAACATGATGTATATGTCGTCCCAGAGCAGCAGCACCGGCCAGGCCACCATTACGCTCAGCTTCAAGGCGGGAACCGACCCGGATGAAGCCGTACAGCAGGTGCAGAACCAGCTCCAGTCCGCGCTGCGTAAGCTGCCGCAGGACGTGCAGACGCAGGGCGTGACGGTGCGTAAGACAGGCGACAGCAATATCCTGATGATTGCCTTCGTCTCCACCGACGGCAGCATGGACAAGCAGGATATCGCCGACTACGTGGCGAGTAACATTCAGGACCCCATCAGCCGTATTAACGGGGTCGGGGACGTTGACGCCTACGGCTCGCAGTACTCCATGCGCATCTGGCTCGATCCGACCAAACTGACCAGCTACCAGATGACGACCCAGGACGTGGTCAATGCCATCAGCTCCCAGAACGCGCAGATAGCCGTTGGCCAGCTTGGCGGCACGCCGTCGGTTGATATGCAGGCGCTGAACGCGACCGTTAACTCCCAGTCGCTGCTGCAAACCCCGCAGCAGTTCAAAGACATCACCCTGCGCGTAAATCAGGACGGTTCGCTGGTCACGCTTGGCGATGTGGCAACGGTTGAGCTGGGGGCTGAAAAATATGACTACCTGAGCCGCTATAACGGCCAGGCGGCATCCGGGCTGGGCATCAAGCTTGCCTCCGGCGCCAACGAAATGGAAACGGACAAGCTCGCCCGCGCCAAAATCGAAGAGCTTTCGCAGTACTTCCCCCACGGGCTGGAAGCAAAAATCGCCTATGAAACCACGCCGTTCGTTAAGGCCTCCATCAAAGACGTAGTGAAGACCCTGCTGGAAGCCATCCTGCTGGTGTTCCTCGTCATGTATCTGTTCTTACAGAACTTCAGGGCCACGCTGATTCCGACCATCGCCGTGCCGGTGGTGCTGCTGGGAACCTATGCCGTGCTCTACTCTTTCGGCTACAGCATTAACACCCTGACGATGTTCGCCATGGTGCTGGCTATCGGCCTGCTGGTGGATGACGCCATCGTGGTGGTGGAAAACGTCGAGCGCATCATGAGCGAAGAAGGGCTGTCCCCCAGGGAGGCAACCCGTAAATCGATGGGCCAGATCCAGGGCGCGCTGGTGGGGATTGCGATGGTGCTTTCCGCCGTGTTCGTGCCGATGGCCTTCTTTGGCGGCACCACCGGGGCTATCTACCGGCAGTTCTCTATTACGATTGTGTCGGCGATGGTGCTGTCGGTACTGGTTGCGTTAATCCTTACGCCAGCCCTCTGTGCCACCATCCTTAAACCGCTGCACAAGGGCGAACACCACGGCCAGAAAGGCTTCTTCGGCTGGTTTAACAGGATGTTCAACCGTAACGCCCTGCGCTATGAAAGCAGCGTGGGCAAAATTCTGACCCACAGCGCCCGCTGGATGCTGATTTACGTGGTGCTGCTGGGCGGCATGGTCTTCTTATTCCTGCGCCTGCCAACGTCTTTTTTGCCGCTGGAAGACCGCGGCGTATTCACCACGTCGGTTCAGCTGCCGAGCGGCTCTACCCAGCAGCAGACGGCAAAAATAGTGGCGAAGATCGAGCAGTACTATCTCACTAAAGAGAAGGATAACGTGCTGTCCGTATTCTCGACCATCGGCGCAGGCCCCGGCGGGAACGGCCAGAACGTGGCGCGTATGTTCGTGCGCCTGAAAGACTGGGACGATCGCGACCCGGATAACGGCAGCTCATTCGCCATTATCGAGCGGGCCACCAAAGCCTTTAGTAAAATCAAAGAAGCACGAGTGATTGCCAGCAGCCCTCCGGCTATCAGCGGGCTGGGCAACGCCGCGGGCTTCGATATGGAGCTGCAGGACCACGGCGGCGCCGGGCATGACGCGCTGATGGCCGCCCGCGACCAGCTGCTGAACATGGCCGACAGCGAAAAGCTCCTGACCCGCGTGCGCCATAACGGCCTGGACGACAGCCCGCAAATGCAGATCGATATCGATCAGCGTAAGGCCCAGGCGCTGGGCGTTTCCATCGACGACATCAACGACACGCTGCAAACCGCCTGGGGGTCGAGCTATGTTAACGACTTTATGGATCGCGGCCGCGTGAAGAAGGTCTACGTGCAGGCCGCCGCCAAATTCCGCATGCTCCCTGATGACATCAACCAGTGGTACGTTCGCAATAAAGACGGCGGTATGGTGCCCTTCTCCGCCTTTGCCAGCATGCACTGGGAAACGGGGTCACCGCGGCTGGAGCGCTATAACGGCTATTCCGCGCTTGAGATCGTCGGGGAATCTGCGCCGGGCGTCAGTACCGGTACGGCGATGGACATCATGGAACAGCTGGTGAAAAAACTGCCGAACGGCTTTGGCCTGGAGTGGACGGGAATGTCGTATCAGGAACGCCTGTCCGGCGCTCAGGCTCCTGCTCTGTATGCGATTTCTCTGCTGGTGGTCTTCCTGTGCCTGGCCGCGCTCTATGAGAGCTGGTCGGTGCCGTTCTCGGTCATGCTGGTGGTGCCGCTGGGTGTTATCGGGGCGCTGCTCGCTACCTGGATGCGGGGGCTGGAAAACGACGTTTATTTCCAGGTGGGCCTGCTGACGGTCATCGGGCTTTCGGCCAAAAATGCCATCCTGATCGTCGAGTTTGCCAACGACCTGAATGCCCAGGGCCGCGAACTGGTCTCCGCCACGCTTGACGCCTGCCGCCAGCGTTTGCGCCCGATCCTGATGACCTCGCTGGCCTTTATCTTCGGCGTACTGCCAATGGCGACCAGCAGCGGTGCGGGCTCCGGCAGCCAGCACGCCGTGGGGACGGGCGTGATGGGCGGCATGATTTCCGCGACCGTGCTGGCTATTTTCTTTGTGCCGCTGTTCTTTGTGCTGGTGCGTCGCCGCTTCCCGCTCAAAGAGCCGCACAACGACTAGCCCGTCAGCTAACAGCAACAAAAAAGGCGGCCCTTTTCGGTCGCCTTTTTGCCGGTACATCTTCGAAATTTGCTGGTGTCTCTTACAGAAGTATTTCAATAAGAACATCCTGCTGTTGCTCGTCTGGTCAGATCATTTACGAAGCATATCTTCAATGAAATCTTTCCAGTTCCCTAGTTCATGCTCAATCATAACGGCCTCTCTTATAATTGCTTTAATTATACGCAATCTATTTTACGGTTGGAAGCCATTGTGAATAGCTGCTTTTATGACCGCCATCGCATATTAACGACTTTACGTATACCCCTAATCTTAACCCGTACTTTGGCGAATAATGTGACGCAGCACCTGAAACAAAATGTTGCTGTCAATTTCAGAATTTTTATAGAGAAATGTGGAAGCGCGTGCCAGCCAGAGTCTAAGCGGGACGGGGGACGTGAGCAGCCGAGTCAAAGAATGCAGAAGCTATTTAACTATGCAGTATTGGTTTATGTCGAAACTCATTAACGTGATGCTTTTCAATTACTGAAGAAGGATGCCGGATGCATAATTGATGAAATATTATTC
The DNA here is from genome assembly GCF_038405435.1 of Dryocola clanedunensis. Classification (GTDB taxonomy): domain Bacteria; phylum Pseudomonadota; class Gammaproteobacteria; order Enterobacterales; family Enterobacteriaceae; genus Dryocola; species Dryocola clanedunensis_A. The sequence continues at coordinate 184,857 of NZ_JBBYHZ010000005.1, forward strand.
GAAATGCAGCGCAACGGTTATATTATCTGAGGAAAAGAGTAGTAATCAGGTTATATTTTTCCCTGGCACTTTTTTATCATTTTTTAATCATGCTAATTATCTGATTAAAAATTCAGAATTTCGACATAAGGACTGAATCCCCGTGATCACCCTCTACGGCATTAAAAATTGCGACACCATCAAAAAAGCGCGCCGCTGGCTGGAATCTAAGGGCGTGGAGTACCAGTTTCATGACTACCGCACGGACGGCCTTGATGCTGAGCTGCTGAACAGTTTTATTGCGGAGCTGGGCTGGGAAGCGCTGCTCAATACCCGTGGCACCACCTGGCGCAAGCTGGACGAAGCGCGCCGCGAATCCATTAAAGACGCGGCAGGCGCCGCCGCATTAATGTTGGAAATGCCCGCAATGATTAAACGACCATTGCTCTGCGCGCCCGGGCAGCCTATGCTGCTGGGTTTCAACGAATCAAACTATCAGCAGTTTATCAACGAGGTATAGTGCTATGTCCTGCCCGGTTATCGAGCTGACGCAACAGCTTATCCGCCGCCCTTCCCTTAGCCCAGACGATGCAGGCTGCCAGGCGCTGCTGATTGAGCGGCTGCGCGCGATTGGTTTTACCGTCGAGCATATGGATTTTGGCGACACGCAAAACTTCTGGGCATGGCGAGGACAAGGGGAAACGCTGGCGTTTGCTGGTCACACCGACGTCGTGCCGTCCGGCGATGCGGACCGCTGGATAAACCCACCGTTTGAGCCCACTATCCGCGACGGCATGCTGTTTGGCCGCGGTGCCGCCGACATGAAAGGGTCGCTGGCGGCGATGGTTGTCGCAGCCGAACGTTTTGTCGCTCAGCACCCGAATCACCGTGGCCGCCTGGCCTTTCTGATCACCTCAGACGAAGAGGCCAGCGCTAAGAACGGTACCGTTAAGGTGGTTGAAACGCTGATGGAACGCCGCGAACGCCTGGACTACTGTCTGGTGGGTGAGCCTTCCAGTACCGAAGTCGTTGGGGACGTGGTGAAAAATGGTCGCCGCGGCTCGCTGACCTGCAACCTGACCATTCATGGTGTTCAGGGCCACGTCGCCTACCCGCATCTGGCGGACAACCCGGTGCATCGCGCCGCGCCAATGCTCAACGAGCTGGTCGGTATCGAGTGGGACAAGGGCAACGAATTCTTCCCGGCCACCAGCATGCAGATTGCCAACGTGCAGGCAGGGACCGGCAGCAACAACGTCATCCCGGGCGACATGTTTGTGCAGTTCAACTTCCGCTTCAGCACCGAGCTGACGGATGCCGACATCAAGCAGCGCGTCATTGCCCTGCTCGAGAAACACCAGCTGCGCTACACGATCGACTGGTGGCTGTCGGGTCAACCGTTCCTCACCTCACGCGGTAAGCTGGTGGATGCGGTAGTGAACGCCGTTGAGCACTATAATGAGATCAGGCCGCAGCTGTTAACCACGGGTGGCACCTCAGACGGACGCTTTATCGCGCGGATGGGGGCGCAGGTTGTGGAGCTGGGGCCGGTGAACGCGACCATTCATAAAATTAATGAGTGTGTGAACGCCGCCGATCTGCAGCTTCTGGCCCGCATGTATCAGCGTATTATGGAACAGCTCGTCGCCTGACGGGCCGTACAACTCAAAGAGGTACCGGCATGGAATGGCTCTCGCATTACTGGTGGATTATCGTTCTGGTGCTGCTGTTAGGCATCTTCCTTAACGTGATTAAGGACCTGAAACGTATCGACCCGAAGAAATACATGGCAAACAAGCCCGAGCTTCCCCCGCATCGTGACTTTAACGATAAGTGGGATGACGAAGACGACTTCCCTAAGAAGAAGCCTTAGAACGCGGGGTGGATAGACGTAAGCGTCATCCACCGACATAAGGTCGGGTGACGCAAGCTTACCCGACCTGCAACTGCTTAACGGCAGCTTTCAACGCCTCACCCTTCGGTTTATCAAGCAAAAGAAGTGCCTGTTCCGCTTCATGACGCATGGCGGCCAGCAGAGCTTTACGCCCGGAAAGGCGAAGCTTCTCGCAAACCTGCTCCGCTGTCAGCCTCGCCTCAACTCTTCCCCGCAGAGCATTCAGCGGCAGTTCGCTCGTCTGCAGCAGGCGGTTAAGCGAGCCGATACACGCCTCAACGGGGCGATGCGCAAAGGCAAAACCTGCAAGTTCGTGCCAGTCATCACCGTTTAACGTTGCCTCTGCGGACGGCAAGACGGGCAAAGGTTCGTCTATCCAGGGCTGCAGCCACGTAATATCCCGCGCCAGACGCTGCTCTTCGAAGCGGGTCAGCGCCTCACCCTCATCGCTTAACGGCAGGAGCGCCATCGCGGTATAGCAGCCGCTGCTTGCTTCCCGGTGGCTGCCCACCCGCACCAGAACAAATCCGCAGCTTTCCCAGAATCGCCATAGCTCACCGGTAAAGCCAAAGCTGACAGACAGATAATCAAAACCGCGCCGGGCGAGCGCTTTCGCCATGGCTATCATCCGCCCGCCAAGCTGCTGGCGCTGGCGCAGAGGATGCACGGCAATACGGCTTACGCGCAGCCCACGCAGGGTTGCCGCAAGCGGGCTGCCGCCATGCGCGGCCAGGGACTGCGCCACGAGATTTCCACGGGGCCGACGAAAGCCAGCCCATACGGCGCGGCTCAGATTTTCATCCAGCCCACCTTCTTCCACCAGCCAGGCTGCCCCGACGGTGTCGTCATCAGCGCCTGCCGCAATGAAATGCTGCCCTGGAGCGTCCAGCATTCTGCGCCAGTCCAGCGGCGAGGTGCGGTAGTGCGCCCCGGAGAGCAGGCGGTACATCTGCTGGATCTGCTCACCGTCACGCTGCTCTACGGCGTTAAGCTCGACGGCGCTACCGGTCACGGCGGTAACGTCCGCCTCATCGAACAGCAAAATCGCGTCGAGCAGGGTTTCCAGCGGATCGTTCTTCGCCCAGCGAATCGGCGTTGAAAGGCCGTAAAGCTTCAGATCCGCGATGCTGGCGCAGAACTTAAGCAGAAAGCCTCGCCCGGTGCCTTCATAGCCCTGTACCGTCGTGGTCAACAGGGTGCGGGGAAAGAGAGCGATAAGCCTGCGCAGCTGCGGTGCCGGAAGCGCTGCGGCCTCGTCGATAATCAGCCAGCCAGCCTCAGGTTTTTGCTGTTGGGACAGCAGGGCATCCGGCGCAACGAAGCTGAATTTATCCCCCGCGTGGAGTGCCAGCACGTCCGTTGCTCCCCGGGTGGGCGCAGTGACAATCGCTTTACCGGGAAGGCTGCTGACGAACATTCCCGCCAGCGCGGATTTTCCCCGGCCACGCGGCGCGGTCACGACGGCTACGCCAGACGTAAGGGAGCGGAGCGAAGCAAGGATATCCGCCTGCTCCAGCTCGGGCGCACCGTTCGCCGGTTGCCACTGCGGGCGGGCAATAAACTCGGGTAAATGCAGAGGATGATGCTGCTGCCAGACAAAAGATTCACCGTCAGCCACAACGCTGCGCCTGAGATGATTAACAAAGTTAGGCGTCGGGATGGCCTGCGGGCGGTCGCTCCAGCGGCAGGAGTCCGCATCGGGAAGCATAGGCCAGCGCGCCCAGTCAGGCACCAGCAGAACCAGCCAGCTGCCCGCTTTCAGCGTCCCCGTAACGGCAGCCAGCGCTTCGGCATCCAGCCCGTTGCGGGCGTCAAAAACGGCATGTAAAAATTCACGGCCCAGCAGCGTACGCACGGCAGATGGCGCGCAGTTCACGGGAAACTCCGGCGCTGCGCCAACCCACAGCCAGTCGCCGGGAAGCTGGCCGGCCACCGTACCGACCTGCTGGCTACACCATCCCGCCCCGCCTGCGATAACCAGCATGCGGCGAATGCCGCTGCGGGCCATTTCGGCTGTCGCCTGCCTTAGCTGTTCCATGCTCGCCTTCCTTCTCGCTGCGGCTAGCGAACGCTGTTGCCGAAGGTATTACACTGCGCCGGGTCGCCGCTGTCGAAGCCGCGTTTAAACCAGGTGTAACGCTGCTCGGAAGTACCGTGCGTGAAGCTATCCGGTACCACGCGACCCTGCCCCTGCTGCTGCAGGCGGTCGTCACCAATGGCCTCGGCGGCGTTGAGCGCTTCTTTCAGGTCACCCGCGTCGAGCACTTCCTGCTTCTGCATGCTGTGTCCCCAGACGCCCGCGAAGCAGTCCGCCTGCAGCTCCATTTTCACCGACAGATGGTTGCCTTCAACCTGCGAAGCATTTTGCTGCAGCTGGCGTACTTTCGGCTCGATGCCCAGCAGCTTCTGCACGTGGTGCCCCACTTCGTGAGCAATGACGTAGCCCTGGGCAAAGTCGCCGTCGGCGCCCAGTTTGGTTTTCATTTCGTCATAGAAGGAGAGATCGATATAGACGGTGCTGTCCGCCGGGCAGTAGAACGGCCCCATCACGGACTGCCCTGTACCGCAGCCGGTGCGCGTGGCGCCACGGTACATCACCAGCTTCGGCTGCTGGTAGCTACGCCCCATCTGCTGGAAGATTTGTCCCCAGGTGTCTTCCGTTGTAGCGAGAATGACCGAGGTAAATTTAGCCGCTTCGTCTTCATTAGGGCTGATGGAGCGCTGAGTGGTTTGCTGTGTGAGCGGCTGACCGCCGCCAAGCAGGGCCGAGAGATCGACGCCGTAATAGCCGGCCACAACCACGACAACCAGCAGGATCAGTCCGCCTTTACCCCGAGGGATACGAAACCCACCGCCGCCGCCTAAGCTCGGGCCGGAGGAATTATTTCGCCTGTCTTCTACATTGTCGCTTTCGCGACGACCTTGCCAACGCATAACCTACCCCATTATTCACAGCTTGTAATAGCTAGATCGTAGGTGGTTAACGGCCGGATTACCATAGGAAGGGAGCAGTGAAAAGGCCGAAAGTACAAAACACATTCGGCCTTTAAAAAACACGGTGGGGAATTAGTCGATTTCTACGCCAAGACGGCGAGCCACTTCTTCATAAGCTTCAACAAGCCCACCGAGGCTCTGACGGAAGCGGTCTTTGTCCATTTTATCCAGGGTCTCTTTGTCCCACAGGCGGCTGCCGTCCGGGGAGAACTCATCGCCCAGCACCACTTCGCCCTTGAACAGACCGAACTCCAGCTTGAAGTCCACCAGAATAAGCCCCGCGTCATCAAACAGCTTGCTAAGCACCTCGTTCGCTTTGTAGCTCAGCTCGCGCATGCGGGCAAGGTTCTGTTTGTTCACCCAGCCGAAGGTTTCGCAATAAGATTCGTTGACCATCGGGTCGTGCATCTCATCGTTCTTCAGGAACAGGTCGAATAACGGCGGATTGAGCTCGATACCCTCTTCAATGCCCAGACGCTTAACCAGGGAGCCAGCCGCGCGGTTACGGATAACGCACTCCACCGGCACCATATCCAGTTTTTTGACCAGCACTTCGTTGTCGGAGAGCAGACGCTCCATTTGGGTAGGAATACCGGCCTCTTCCAGCTTCGCCATAATGAAATGGTTAAACTTATTGTTCACCATCCCTTTACGGTCGAACTGTTCGATGCGGGCACCGTCTCCTGCTGACGTATCATTGCGAAACTCAAGTACCAACAGATCCGGATTTTCGGTGCTGTACACGGTCTTTGCTTTGCCACGATACAACTCAGCTTGCTTTTGCATCTTTCTTACTCCTGGTGAGATTTAACGATTAATTCCGCTAACTGGGGCTACGCACACGTTTGCGTAGGCTACCAGAAAAAAGGCCAGATTGCTCTGGCCCTTAAAGTTACTTGCTGAAAGCTGCCTGGAATACGGCAACCAGCGCGTCGTTTTCAGACTGGGTCAGCGTGTGCCCTTTCGGATCGATGAACTGCAGGCTGCTGCGGTTATCGAGGTCGCCAACCTGCAGCTTGTAGTCACCGCTGACCAGGCCCGGGTCTTTCGCCCCTAAGTCCTGCCAGGCGCTGTCAGACAACGGCTTGTAGGTGACGGCCATGCTGCCGGTGGAACGCGTGGAGTCAGTCACTTTCATGCCTGCTTTCTCAAGCGTTGCCGGTAAACGGCTCCAGACCACGTTGAACGGACCACGCACGACCAGCATCGGCAAGCCGGTGTCGTCTGCCGCGCTCTGGATATCCAGCTGCGTGGAGGTACGGCTGTCTTTGGCGTTCTGGCTGTCAGTCTGGACTTTATCCAGACCCGCACTGATGACGTTAAGCATCTGCGCGCTGTAGCGCTGCAGGGAAGCCGCGTCTGAGACCGGCTTGCCCGCCTGCTCCAGGTTCAGCAGCTTAACCACCACCGCCTGCTGATAGCCCTGCGGCTTCACGCTGATCTGGTAACGACCGCGATACTGTTCGTCTTCGTCAGCACGGTTCCACTGCACCCAGTCGGTCGAAAGTGACTGGCTTGCGTCATCACGCTTGTCGATGGTGTAGTTGTTAGACTGAAGAACGCTGACCACCTGCGGCCATAGCGTAGTGCCACGTGCGCTTTCAACCATCAGCGTAGCGGTGTCACCCGTGAACTGTGTACGGGCACCGTTCACCAGCGCCAGCGGTTGGGCTGGCGGACGGATGTCCAGCTGTTTGCCTACTGCGCCACTGCCGTTGGTAACCGGAACGTTATACTGACCGTTTTCCACCGGAAGGATCATACCCGCTGGAGCGTGCATATCTGCCAGAGGAGGTGCATCCAGATAGGATTCGTCGCCGCTAACCTGACGCTTATAGCGCTGGTCAGAACTGCATGCGGATAACAGCATGGCAAGCGACACCACTGCAACGGTTGCTACCATCGACTTCTGTACTGAGTAAGCCATCAAATCTCCCTAAACTTTACAGCAAACCCGCATGCTTAAGCGCGCTGATAATCACCGGACGACTGGCATCAGTCAGCGGCGTCATTGGCAGGCGTAAGGTATCGGTCGCCACAAGTCCCAATTCTCTACAGGCCCATTTCACCGGGATAGGATTGGGTTCTACAAATAGTTTGTTATGCAACGGCATCAGACGCTGATTGATTTCACGCGCTTGTGCAAATTGCCCATTGGCCGCCAGTTTACACATTTCCGCCATTTCACGCGCGGCTACGTTTGCCGTAACGGAAATAACGCCGTGGCCGCCGAGCTGCATGAAGTCCAGCGCGCTGGCATCGTCACCGCTGACCAGGATGAAGTCATCTTCAACCAGCTCTTTGATCTGGTTTACTCGCGTTAAGTTCCCGGTGGCTTCTTTGATACCGATAATATTTTTGACTTCCGACAGGCGGGCAACGGTCTCTGGCAGCATGTCGCACCCGGTACGGGACGGCACATTGTACAGCATTTGCGGCAGGTCGGTGCTTTGCGCGATGGCTTTGAAGTGCTGATACAACCCTTCCTGCGTTGGGCGGTTGTAATAAGGCGTCACCGTCAGACAACCAACGATACCGCTGTTATCAAAGCGTTTGGTTAGGGAGATAGCTTCGGAAGTGGCATTGGCGCCCGTACCGGCTATAACCGGAATACGCCCGTCCGCCAGCTCCAGCGTTAACATCACCACATCGCCGTGCTCGTCATGACTCAGGGTCGCCGACTCTCCGGTCGTCCCTACCGAAACAATCGCCGACGTCCCGCTGGCAACATGGTAATCAATCAGTTTTTTCAGGCTTGACCGGCAGATATTACCTTTCTCATCCATCGGTGTTACAAGCGCGACAATACTTCCCGTGAACATTGGCCATCCTCTGTGCAAACATGTCCCTCAATGGTACGTTTGGTACAGGATCAAAAGCAAGCCGCCAGGAGGCTCTACACGGTTGTATGCAGGATTTTTTTATGCTTTCCTTATGATCTCCCACCGATTCACAGGAAGAACACGTTTGACGCCTTCACCTCACCATTATTTGGTTATCACGGCTCTGGGTGCTGACCGCCCTGGTATTGTTAATACCATCACCCGCCATGTGAGCAGCTGTGGCTGTAATATCGAAGACAGCCGCCTGGCCATGCTCGGTGAAGAGTTCACGTTTATTATGCTGCTTTCCGGTAGCTGGAACGCGATAACCCTGATTGAATCGACGCTGCCGCTCAAGGGCGCAGAGCTGGATCTGCTGATTGTTATGAAGCGCACCGCGGCCCAGGACAGGCCAGCCATGCCCGCCACGGTCTGGGTACAGGTTGAGGTAACGGATTCACCGCATCTGATCGAACGCTTCACGGATTTATTCGACACACACCATATGAACATTGCCGAGCTGGTTTCCCGCACGCAACCCGCGCAGGAAAACACGCCGCCGCAGCTCTACATTCAAATCACTGCCCATAGTCCTGCGTCAGAAGATGCCGCAATTATTGAACAGGCCTTCAAAGCCCTATGTACAGAGCTTAAAGCACAAGGCACTATTAGCGTGGTGAACCCACAGCAAGATGATTAAAGACGGAGAGTAGTGATGAGCCCACTGAAAGCCGGTGACAGTGCACCGAAATTTAGCCTGCCCGATCAAGACGGCGAGCAAGTAAATTTGACCGACTTCCAGGGACAGCGCGTTCTGGTTTACTTCTATCCCAAAGCGATGACGCCAGGCTGCACCGTTCAGGCGTGCGGACTGCGCGACAACATGGATGAGTTGAAAAAAGCAAATGTTGAAGTGCTGGGTATCAGCACCGACAAACCTGAGAAGCTTTCGCGTTTTGCCGAAAAAGAGCTGCTGAACTTCACCCTGCTTTCTGACGAAGACCATAAGGTCTGCGAGCAGTTTGGCGTGTGGGGCGAGAAAACCTTTATGGGCAAAACCTACGACGGCATTCACCGCATCAGCTTCCTGCTGGACGGCGAAGGGAAAGTTGAAAAAGTGTTTGATGATTTCAAAACCAGCAACCATCACGATATCGTGGTGAACTGGCTGAAAGAGAACGCTTAGCTCAGCCAAAATAAAAAAAGCCGACTTCACGTCGGCTTTTTATTTTTTAAGGATGCTCGTCGTCCATGACCAACCCGTCCGGCCAGGCATGTACCACCGCTTTAATCAGCGTGGCAAGCGGAATGGCGAAGAATACGCCCCAGAATCCCCATAGCCCACCGAAAATCACCACCGAAAGAATGATGACCAGCGGATGCAGGTTAACGGCTTCGGAGAACAGCACCGGCACCAGCAGGTTGCCGTCCAGCGCCTGAATGATGAGGTAGACCGCAAACAGCGTCCAGAACTCCGGGCCCATGCCGAACTGGAACAGCGCTACGCACACCACCGGAATGGTCACCACAAACGCACCGATGTACGGAATCAGCACCGAGAAGCCCACCAGCACCGCCAGCAGCAGCGAATAGTTCAGCCCAAAGACGATGAAGCCGATATAGGTTGCGATACCAACCACAATCATTTCCAGCACTTTGCCGCGAATATAGTTGGTGATTTGCTGATTCATCTCCAGCCATACCTGCCCTGCCAGACCCCGGTTGCGCGGCAGAACGCGCCTGACAGCATTAAGCATCTGCTCTTTATCTTTGACCAGGAAAAAGACCATCAGCGGCACCAGCACCAGATAAATAGCCAGGGTTAACAGGCCAACCAGCGACGCCAGGGAGTATTTCACCACCTGATCGCCCATGCCGGACATACGCGTACGCGCGTTTTCGGCCATGGCATCAAGAATGCCCGCATCCACCAGCGCCGGATAACGCTTGGGTAAGGCGGCGGCAAAGTCAGAGAGTTTGTTCAGCATGCCGGGCATATCTCTTATCAGATAAATACCCTGCTGCCAGGCTACCGGCGCGACCACCAGCACCAGAATCATTAAAATGCCGACGAACAGAATAAGCACGATGCTCGTTGCCCAGCTTCGCGAACAGCCCAGGCGCTGCAGCCGTACCGTAGGCCACTCCAGCAGATAGGCCAGCACGATAGCCACCAGCAGCGGGGCCAGAAGACCATGGAAGAAAAAGAGGATGACAAATCCGGCGACCAGAATGACCAGCAGTGCGATGGCCTCCGGATCGCTGAACCGTCGACGATACCACTGCATTAACAACTCGAGCATACATCCTTTCCCTGACTGCTTTGTGCGGATCGCGATTGTATCGAAATGTCACAGGAAAGACTTTGCTTTTTACAGCCAATTCATACCATCCTGAAGAACGTTTCTTATTTCAGTGTTAAGATTTTCTTCAATTATTATGTCGCAAATTGTTCGTATCGCTTTACGAACAAAACCGCGCTTGGCGTGTCGAATTCAGACCTAGATCAAACAGGATAGTGGTTATGCTCAAGCAGTTGAAAAAAACGCTCGTTGCAACCCTGATGACAACATTACTCGCCGGAGCCGCCGTACCGGCCTCCGCGGATGTGGCCGATCAACTGCCTGACATGGGGACATCAGCAGGAAGCACGCTGTCAATCGGCCAGGAAATGCAGATGGGGGACTTCTACGTTCGCCAGCTGCGCGGCAGCGCCCCTTTGATCAACGACCCGTTACTGGTGCAGTACATCAACAGCCTCGGCATGCGGCTGGTCAGCCATGCGAACTCGGTCAAGACCCCTTTCCATTTCTTCCTTATCAATAACGACGAAATCAACGCCTTTGCCTTCTTCGGCGGCAACGTGGTGCTGCACTCTGCGCTGTTCCGCTATGCGGATGATGAAAGCCAGCTGGCGTCTGTTATGGCGCACGAAATCTCTCACGTGACCCAGCGTCACCTCGCACGTGCGATGGAAGATCAGAAGAAAAATGCCCCGCTTACCTGGGTAGGCGCATTAGGCTCCATCCTGCTGGCCATGGCGAGCCCGCAGGCCGGGATGGCTGCGCTGACCGGCACGCTGGCAGGGACGCAGCAGGGTATGATCAGCTTTACGCAGCAGAACGAGCAGGAAGCCGATCGTATCGGCATTCAGGTTTTGCAGCGCTCCGGCTTCAACCCGCAGGCCATGCCTACATTCCTTGAAAAGCTGCTCGATCAGGCGCGTTACTCCACCCGCCCACCAGAAATTTTGCTGACTCACCCGTTACCGGAAAGCCGCCTGGCGGATGCCCGTAACCGTGCCAACCAGATGCGTCCGGTGGTCGTACAGTCGTCTGAAGATTTCTACATGGCGAAAGTGCGTACGCTTGGCATGTATAACTCGGGCCGCAACCAGCTGACCACGGATATGCTGGACGCCTGGTCAAAAGGCAACGTTCGCGAGCAGCGTGCGGCATCCTATGGTCGCGCCCTGCTGGCGATGGAAGCAAATAACTGGGCGGAAGCCCGTAAGCAGCTCCAGCCGCTGCTGGCCGCCGAGCCTGCTAATCCCTGGTTCCTCGATCTGTCTACGGATATCGACCTGGGACAGCACAAAACCGCAGATGCCATTAACCGTCTTAAAAGCGCACCGGGCCTCAACCTCAATCCTGTATTGCAGCTGAACCTGGCCAACGCTTATGTTCAGGCCGGGCAGAACGCGCAGGCGGCAACCATCCTTAATCGCTACACCTTTGCACATCCGGACGACGTCAACGGCTGGGATCTGTTAGCGCAGGCCGAAGCCGCAGTGGGCAATCGCGATCAGGAACTGGCTGCGCGAGCGGAAGTGATGGCCCTGGGCGGGCGTCTGGATCAGGCTATCTCGCTGTTAAGCAGCGCCAGCTCCCAGGCGAAGCTCGGCAGCCTGCAGCAGGCACGTTACGACGCGCGTATCGACCAGTTCCGCGAGCTGCAAAAGCGTTTCCAACAATATCAGAAGATGTAACAGGAGTTTTTATGTCCGCAGGAGTAACGATTTACCACAATCCGCGCTGTTCCAAGAGCCGTGAAACCCTAAGCCTGCTCAAGGCAAACGGCGTGGAGCCAGACGTTGTGCTGTATCTGGAAACCCCACCGGATGCGCAAACCCTAAAGTCGCTGCTGAGCAAGCTGGGCTTTGCCAGCGCCCGCGACCTGATGCGCCAGAAAGAAGATCTGTATAAGGAGCTGAATCTGAAAGACGAAAGCTTATCGGAAGAGCAACTGATTCAGGCGATGATCGACAATCCAAAACTGATTGAACGCCCAATCGTGCTGGCGAACGGCCAGGCAAGAATTGGCCGCCCGCCGGAGTCGGCGCTGGAGATTTTATAGAGGCTTAGATTGAGCTGGCTTGTAGGGTGGATAAACAAAGTGTCATCCACCGAAAGTCACAGGCTGAGGATCTCTTTTACAAACGGTATGGTCAGCTTGCGCTGGGCGGTAATCGACGCCCGGTCGAGCTGGTCCAGCGTCATAAACAGCGTGCGCATTTCCCGATCCAGTCGTTTAAGCAGGAACCGACCCACATCTTCCGGCAGTTCAAATCCGCGCTGTTTGGCACGTAGCTGAAGCGCCAGCAGTTTGTCGTCATCGGACAGCGGCTGGAGCTTGTAAATTTGCCCCCAGTCGAGGCGCGAAGCCAGATCTGGTAGCTGCAGGTTGAGCTGGCGCGGCGGGCGATCGCCGGTGATCAGCAGGCGGGTTTTCCCCGATTCCAGAATACGATTGTAGAGATTAAAGATCGCCATTTCCCACAGTTCGTCCCCCGCCACGCATTCGATATTATCGATACACACCAGCGAGAGCTGCTCCATGCCGTCCAGCACTTCAGGCACAAACCAGGTGCGCTTATCCAGCGGCACATAGCCGACCGCTTCGCCACGCTGTGACAGTTCCGCACAGGCGGCATGCAGCAGATGGCTGCGCCCGCCCCCTTCCCGCGACCAGAAATAAATGTAGCCGCTGTGGTCCTGACGGAGCACGGACTGCAGGGCTGCGAGCAAAGAAGGATTGTCACCCGGCCAGAAGCTGGCAAAGGTTTCATCGTCAGGTAAATAGAGTGGCAGCGAAAGCTGTGCCGGCGTATTCAGAAGTACCTCAACCATAACAGGCAGAAAAACGCAGAGAGTTTATCACAGAATTGCGGCGCTGTAGAACCGGGCGGGCGCGCTGCCCGGCAGCAGGCCGACTTAAGGTATAACGTCGGTTTCTTTCGCGTCCAGCACCACTTCTTCCGGACGAATAATACTGATCAGCTTGAAGATTAAGCTCAGGCCCACGCCCACGATCGTCGCCAGCGCCATGCCTTTCAGTTCAGCCGCACCGATGTGCACTTTCGCGCCGCTGACGCCAATAATCAGGATAACGGAGGTCAGGATCAGGTTCTGCGCCTTGCTGTAATCCACTTTCGATTCGATCAGCACGCGGATACCGGAGGCGCCAATTACGCCGTACAGCAGCAGGGAAACGCCGCCCATGACCGGAACCGGGATAATTTGAATCGCCGCCGCCAGTTTGCCAACGCAGGACAGCAGAATCGCCAGAATCGCCGCCCCGCCGATGACCCATGTCGAGTAGACACGAGTTATCGCCATTACGCCGATATTCTCGCCGTAGGTGGTATTAGGCGTCGAGCCGAAGAAGCCGGAGAAAATAGTCGAGATGCCGTTGGCGAACATCGAACGGTGCAGGCCAGGATCGCGAATCAGGTCCTTTTTCACAATGTTCGCGGTAACCACAAGGTGGCCTACGTGCTCCGCAATAACGACCAGCGCCGCAGGCAGAATGGTAAAGATGGCGAACCACTCAAAGCGCGGCGTGTAGAAAGTTGGCAGCGCAAACCAGTGGGCTTCCACGATAGGCGTGACGTCCACAACGCCCATCGCGAAGGAGAGCGCATAGCCCGCCAGCACGCCAATCAGTATCGGGATAATCGCCAGAAAGCCCCGGAACAGAACGGAACCGAAAATCGTGACAGCCAGCGTCACCAGAGAAATGATAATGGTTGTGGAATCCGGGGAGGTGCCGTCCGCAGGCAGCAGACCTGCCATATTCGCCGCCACGCCCGCCAGCTCAAGGCCGATGACCGCAACGATTGCCCCCATCGCCGCCGGGGGGAACATCACGTCCAGCCAGCCGGTGCCCGCCTTTTTCACGATCAGCGCCACGATGCAGAACAGCACGCCGCACATAATAAACCCGCCGAGCGCCACTTCGTAACCCAGGGGTAAAAGCAGCAATACCGGAGAGATAAACGCGAAGCTGGAGCCCAGATAAGCCGGGATTTTGCCTTTACAGATGAAGAGGTACAGCAGCGTGCCTATGCCGTTAAACAGCAGCACCGTAGCCGGGTTAATGTGGAATAAGATGGGTACCAGCACGGTGGCACCGAACATAGCGAACAGATGCTGCAAACTTAACGGGATCGTTTGCAGCAAAGGTGGTCTTTCACTTACCCCAATAGCACGGCGGGTCATGTTGTTTTCCTCTGAGTGTTATTTTACGAACGTCGTGTTTTAAAACCAAAAAAAAGCCGACTTTCGAAGTCGGCTGCTTTTTTATTTTGTACCAAATATTTTGTCACCGGCGTCGCCGAGGCCCGGAATAATGTATCCGTGCTCGTTGAGTCCCTGATCGATGGACGCCGTGTACAGCTCCACGTCCGGGTGCGCTTTTTCCAGCGCGGCGATACCTTCAGGCGCGGCCACCAGCACCAGAACTTTAATGCTCGTACAACCGGCGTTCTTCAGCAGGTCGATGGTGGCAATCATAGAGCCGCCGGTTGCCAGCATTGGGTCAACCACCAGCGCCATGCGCTCTTCAATATTAGAAACCAGCTTCTGGAAGTAAGGCACCGGCTCGAGGGTTTCTTCGTTACGGTAAACGCCTACTACGCTGATACGCGCGCTTGGCACGTTTTCCAGCACGCCTTCCATCATGCCCAGACCGGCACGCAGAATTGGCACAACGGTAATTTTCTTACCTTTGATCTGGTCGATTTCTACCGGGCCGTTCCAGCCTTCGATAGTGACGATTTCGGTTTCCAGATCCGCAGTGGCTTCGTAAGTCAGCAGGCTGCCAACTTCTGAGGCGAGTTCACGAAAGCGCTTGGTACTGATGTCCTGCTCACGCATCAGGCCCAGCTTGTGTTTGACGAGTGGGTGTTTCACTTCCACGATCTTCATACTCTTTCTCCCCGAGATGTTGGCGTCCACAAAAAAAATCGCCGGATTATACCGCTTTTTAGCCGCTTCGCCACCGGAATTGGGGTTGATCGAGATCAACGGGACACGAAAGAGTATAGAGCAACAATATTCCATCCCGCCGCACAAGAGGCTCGCAAACGTTTGCCTCCACTGTTAGAATTGCGGCGTTTTTTATTCCAGACCAACCGATGGAACCTGAAGATGACCGACAAAACCTCCCTTAGCTACAAAGATGCCGGTGTTGATATTGATGCTGGTAACGCTCTGGTCGACAAAATTAAAGGCGTAGTGAAAAAGACCCGCCGCCCGGAAGTGATGGGTGGACTGGGCGGTTTCGGTGCGCTCTGCGCGTTGCCTCAGAAATATCGTGAACCCGTGCTGGTTTCCGGCACCGACGGCGTGGGCACCAAACTGCGCCTGGCTATGGATTTAAAACGTCACGACACCATCGGTATCGATCTGGTCGCCATGTGCGTGAACGATCTGGTCGTACAGGGTGCAGAACCCCTCTTCTTCCTGGACTACTACGCCACCGGCAAACTTGATGTAGAAACGGCGTCCAGCGTGATTACCGGTATCGCGGAAGGGTGTCTCCAGTCCGGCTGTGCGCTGGTCGGCGGCGAAACGGCTGAAATGCCCGGCATGTATCACGGCGACGATTACGACGTGGCTGGCTTCTGCGTTGGCGTGGTCGAAAAGTCAGAAATCATCGACGGTTCAAAGGTAGCCGATGGCGACGTGCTGATTGCGCTGGCCTCCAGCGGCCCGCACTCCAACGGTTACTCCCTGGTGCGTAAAGTGCTGGAAGTAAGCGGCACCGACCCGCTGACCACCGAACTGGAAGGCAAGCCGCTGGCGGATCATCTTCTGGAACCCACCCGTATCTATGTCAAAAATCTGCTTGAGCTGATTGGCGAAGTGGACGTGCACGCCATTGCCCACCTCACCGGCGGCGGCTTCTGGGAAAATATCCCGCGCGTTCTGCCGGACAATACTCAGGCGGTGATCAACGAAGCCTCATGGCAGTGGCCAGCCGTCTTCAGCTGGCTGCAAAAAGCGGGCAATATCAGCAGCCACGAAATGTACCGCACCTTTAACTGCGGCGTGGGCATGCTCATCGCCCTGCCCGCGCAGGAAGCTGACAAAGCCGTTGAGCTGCTGAAGGCGAAAGGTGAAAACGCATGGAAAATCGGTATTATCAAAGCATCCGATAGCGAAGAGCGCGTGGTTATTGAGTAATGAAAAACATAGTGGTGCTGATTTCCGGCAACGGAAGCAATCTTCAGGCGATCATTGACGCCTGCAAACAAAAAAAGATTCGCGGCACCCTTGCGGCGGTGTTCAGCAACAAGGCCGATGCTTACGGCCTTGAGCGCGCGGGCGAAGCCGGGATCCCGGCCCATGCCCTCACCGCCAGCCACTTTGCCGACCGCGCGGCGTTCGATCGTGAATTAATGCAGGAGATCGACGCCTACGCCCCGGATCTGGTGGTGCTCGCAGGTTATATGCGCATCCTCAGCCCGGCATTTGTGGCCCACTACAGCGGTCGCCTGATCAATATTCACCCTTCCCTGCTGCCAAAATACCCGGGCCTGCACACCCACCGTCAGGTGCTGGAAAACGGCGACGATGAGCACGGCACTTCGGTGCACTTTGTGACCGACGAGCTGGACGGCGGCCCGGTTATTCTGCAGGCCAAAGTGCCCGTCTTCGAAGGGGATGACGAAGACGAAATCACCGCCCGCGTGCAGCATCAGGAACACGCCATCTACCCGCTGGTCGTCAGCTGGTTTATGGAGGGACGCCTGGAGATGCGCGACAACGTTGCCTGGCTGGACGGGCAGCCGTTACCCCCGGAAGGGCATGCGGCGGAAGAGTAAACAAAAGGGCTTCGGCCCTTTTTTAATGCCTGCGCACAAGCGAGAGGAAGCAAACATCTTACTTTAACCTGCGACGTTGGACATTCCCTGCCAAAGCTCGCCATAATGATGATGCGACGGCATTTTTCGTCCACGAAAACGGAAGTGAGGGCTAATGGGTCAGGATAAGCTGTATATCGAAAAAGAACTGAGCTGGTTGTCTTTTAACGAACGTGTGCTCCAGGAAGCGGCGGATAAAATCAATCCGCTGATCGAGAGAATGCGTTTTCTCGGCATCTATTCCAACAATCTTGATGAGTTTTACAAGGTTCGCTTTGCCGAGCTGAAACGCCGCATTCTGATCAGCGAAGAACAAGGCACCGCCCCGAACTCACGCCATCTGCTCAATAAAATCCAGGCCCGCGTGCTCAAGGCCGATCAGGAATTCGACGGTCTGTATAACGATCTGCTGCTGGAGATGGCGCGTAATCAGATCTTCCTGATTAACGAACGCCAGCTCTCTGAGAACCAGCAAAACTGGCTGCGCCACTACTTTAAGCACTATCTGCGCCAGCACATCACCCCGATCCTGATTAATCACGACACAGATCTGGTGCAGTTTCTGAAGGATGACTACACCTACCTGGCAGTGGAGATCATTCGCGGCGACGATACCCGCTATGCCCTGCTGGAGATCCCGTCCGATAAAGTGCCGCGCTTTGTGAATCTGCCGCCGGAGGCGCCGCGCCGCCGCAAGCCGATGATCCTGCTGGACAACATTCTGCGCTACTGCCTGGACGACATTTTCAAAGGCTTCTTCGACTATGACGCGCTGAACGCCTATTCGATGAAAATGACCCGCGATGCGGAATATGATCTGGTGACCGAGATGGAATCCAGCCTGCTTGAACTGATGTCGTCCAGCCTGAAGCAGCGCCTGACCGCCGAGCCGGTACGCTTTGTCTACCAGCGAGATATGCCGGACGCGATGGTAGAAATGCTGCGCAACAAGCTGACCATCACCAACTATGACTCGATTATTCCCGGCGGGCGCTACCACAACTTCAAAGACTTTATTAACTTCCCCAACGTTGGCAAAGCCAACCTGGTGAATAAGCCGCTGCCGCGCCTGCGGCACATCTGGTTCGACAAATTCCGCAACGGCTTCGATGCCATCCGCAACCGCGACGTGCTGCTCTACTATCCTTATCACACCTTCGAGCACGTGCTGGAACTGCTGCGCCAGGCGTCGTTTGACCCGAGCGTGCTGGCAATCAAAATCAATATCTACCGCGTGGCGAAAGACTCGCGCATTATTGAATCGATGATCCACGCGGCTCACAACGGCAAAAAAGTTACCGTGGTGGTCGAGCTTCAGGCACGCTTCGACGAAGAGGCTAACATCCACTGGGCTAAGCGCCTGACGGAAGCTGGCGTACACGTTATCTTCTCCGCGCCGGGCCTGAAAATTCACGCCAAGCTGTTCCTGATTTCCCGCAAAGAAGGCGACGAAGTGGTGCGCTACGCCCACATCGGCACCGGTAACTTCAACGAGAAAACGGCCCGGCTCTATACCGACTATTCGTTACTGACCGCCGATGCGCGCATTACCAACGAGGTGCGCCGGGTGTTCAACTTCATCGAAAACCCGTATCGTCCGGTGACGTTTGATTACCTGATGGTCTCGCCGCAAAATTCGCGCCGCCTGCTCTACGATCTGGTGGATCGTGAAATTGCCAACGCGCAGAACGGCGAGCCTTCCGGCATTACGCTGAAGCTGAACAACCTGGTCGATAAAGGCCTGGTGGACCGTCTGTATGCGGCGTCAAGCTCCGGAGTGAAGGTTAATCTGCTGGTGCGAGGCATGTGTTCTCTTATTCCTGACCTGGAAGGGATCAGCGACAATATTCGCGTGATCAGCATTGTTGACCGTTATCTTGAGCACGATCGCGTCTATATCTTTGAAAACGGCGGCGATAAGAAAGTGTATCTCTCTTCCGCCGACTGGATGACCCGCAACATCGATTACCGTATTGAAGTGGCGGTAGCCGTACTCGATCCGCGTCTTAAGCAGCGGGTACTGGATATTATCGACATTCTGTTTAGCGATACCGTGAAAGCACGCTATCTCGATAAAGAACTCAGCAATCGCTATGTCCCACGAGGCAACCGCCGTAAGGTGCGCTCGCAGCTGGCGATTTATGACTACATTAAATCTCTGGAACAACCTGACTAACGCTATGCCGATAAAAAAACATGCCCCACGCCCGCAGGAATTTGCCGCGGTCGACCTCGGCTCTAACAGTTTCCACATGGTCATAGCCCGCGTGGTTGACGGCGCGATGCAAATCATCGGGCGCCTGAAACAGCGTGTGCATCTGGCTGACGGTCTGAATGTGCAAAACGAGTTAAGCGAAGAAGCGATGGAGCGCGGTCTTTCCTGTCTGACGCTGTTTGCAGAGCGCCTGCAGGGCTTTTCAGCGGAAAATGTCTGTATCGTAGGCACCCACAGCCTGCGTGAGGCGGTTAACGCGGAGGAGTTTCTCAAGCGTGCCGAACAGGTTATCCCCTACCCGATCGAAATCATCTCCGGTAACGAAGAAGCGCGCCTGATATTTATGGGCGTGGAGCATACGCAGCCGGAAAAAGGCCGCAAGCTGGTTATTGATATCGGCGGTGGCTCCACGGAGCTGGTGATAGGCGAAGACTTCGAGCCGATGCTGGTGGAAAGCCGCCGCATGGGCTGCGTCAGCTTCGGGCAGAACTTTTTCCCGCAGGGTGCCATCACGGCTGAAAACTTTAAGCGGGCGCGTCTCGCGGCGGTTCAGAAGCTGGAAAACCTTTCCTGGCAGTATCGTCTGCAGGGCTGGAACGTGGCGATGGGGGCATCCGGCACCATCAAAGCCGCCCATGAAGTGCTGATCAATATGGGCGAGAAGAACGGCATTATCACCCCCGAACGGCTGGAGATGCTGCGTGACGAGGTTCTGAAGTATAAAAACTTTTCGTCAATGAGCCTGCCGGGACTTTCTGAAGAGCGCAAAGCCGTCTTTGTACCTGGGCTTGCGATTCTCTGTGGGGTATTCGACTCGCTGGCCATCCGGGAGCTTCGCCTGTCCGACGGTGCGCTTCGTGAGGGGGTACTTTACGAAATGGAAGGCAGATTCAGGCATCAGGATATTCGTATCCGCACCGCGCAGAGCCTTGCAGACCAGTACCACATAGACAGCGACCAGGCTAAACGGGTGCTGGATACTACCGACAAAATTTACCAGCAGTGGGAGACGCAAAACCCGAAGCAGGCTAACCCACAGATGGCAGCCCTGTTGAAATGGTCGGCAATGCTGCACGAGGTGGGGCTGAACATCAACCACAGCGGGCTGCATCGCCATTCGGCCTATATCCTGCAGCACAGCAACCTGCCCGGCTTTAACCAGGAGCAGCAGATGCTTATCGCCTCGCTGGTTCGCTATCATCGTAAAGCGATCAAAATTGACGATTTGCCGCGCTTCACGCTGTTCAAGAAAAAGCAGTTCCTGCCGCTTATCCAGATCCTGCGCCTGAGCGTCCTGCTCAATAACCAGCGCCAGGCGACCACCACCCCGCCGACGCTGGTGCTTGAAACGGATGAGAACCACTGGACGCTGCGCTTCCCCCATGACTGGTTCAGCCAGAATTCGCTGGTGATGCTTGACCTTGAGCGGGAGCAGCAGTACTGGGACAACACGCCGGGCTGGAAGCTGGTGATAGAAGAAGAGGCGAGCCCGACGATTGCGGCTTAATGCCTCTGCTGCAACCCCGGCCCGCTACAGGCTGTAGCAGACCGGGTATTGAGTTTTATTCCGGGAGCGCCCGTCCGTTTTCGACCAGCCAATCCAGCGGCTGCGGATGGCCAATCAGGTAACCCTGCATATAATCAATACCTAACCGTAGCACCGCTTCCTGCACCGCTTCGCTCTCTACGTATTCCGCCACCACCTGCATTTTCTTCATTCTTGCCAGCTGGCAGATAGACTCGACAATCTGATAGTCCAGGCTGCTGGTGAGGATATTGCGGATAAAGCTGCCGTCAATCTTGAGCATATCCGCATGGATATCTTTCAGCCGCGCATAGCTCGCGTAGCCCGTGCCAAAATCGTCGATAGCCACCCGGCAGCCCATGCGCTGCAATGCGGAAAGCGTCATGTTCGCCTGGTCAAGATTAGTTAGCGAGTCGCTTTCCGTTACCTCAAAGATCAGCTGCCAGGGCTCAATATTATATTGCTTCAGCAGCGCCCTCACCTCCGCAGGAAGCTGGGCACGTCCGGCGGAGGCTGGCGTCAGGTTGATGGAGAAACGACAGCCGGGAAGCGATTCCCGGCACCGGTCCATAAACTGCAGGGTCGCCTCCAGCACCCAGCGGTCAATTTTCGACGACAGGCCAAATTCGTGGGCCACCGGCAGGAAACTGTCCGGCATGAGGATTGCCCCGTCGGCATCCTTCATGCGAATTAATATTTCGTGGTAGTAATCCCCACGGCTGCCCTGAATACGCTGCGCCATCAGGACAAAATCGCCGTTATCCAGCGCAACCTGAAGCCGGTTCATCATCGCCACTTTGTTTTTAACGGCTTTCTGAACCTGACCTGAACCTTGCTGCTGCAAATTTTCCGGGTGGGAGGACGTTAGCGACAGCTCCGCCATGGTGCTTAACTCACCGAGCAGCAGATACAGATGGCTGACGGGCTGGCGAACATAGCAGTAGCTGATCCCCACCTGCGGCTGAAGCGGCATACCATCCCACGTAAAGCGGAACTGTTTCACCCGCCGGTCAATAATCTCGATTCGCTCTTCGTGAGATTCACCGTTAAGCCGCACCACCAGATCGTGGCCGGAAAGATGATAAACCTTTTCATTCACGCGCAGATCCTGGCGCAGATGCTCGGCAAACTGCTGCTTGTACTGGATGCGTAACAACACGCCGTAGTTTCGTCCCAGCAGCTCAAGTTCGGGGATGGATAAATAGGCCAGGGTGGACCAGGGATGGCGGCTTAAATCACGGGTCAACGCGCGCAGATTCGGCATCTGCGCAATTGGGTCGATGAAGGCCACGCGCCTTGCTTTAGAGTGAAGGAAGCGCTGCCGCGTCGTCACGGCCGCCATGGTGTAAATGGTTAACGAAAACACGGCATAGCAGGAGGTCGCAATGGCAAGGTGCAGTTGAAAACCCATGTCGGGCAGCAGATAGTTGTGAAATCCGCTGCAAAGAACAATCAAAATGATCGACCAGAGTGTGGTGGTAAATAAGTAGCCAAAACGCATGGCCCCCCACAACATCACCGGCAAAATCAGCGTCAGGGTATAATCCGTTTTAAAAATTGACCCCGTCTGGCTGCTTGGCAGCAACAGTAAACTTACCAGCGTTACCAGCATGACTGCCCAAATGACAAATTCCGTTTTGCTTACCCCATGCTGTGCCTGAGCACGCATACGAGACCAGAAGACCAGCACAAAGCGCGGATGGCGTATGGCTCGAATAATGGTGTAGAAAAAGGGCATACCCGTCAGGCATCCCACCAGCACGGCCTGGAAATTAATCAGGGTGCGCGGCTGTAAAGGATTCTCTGTCACCATTTTCATGACCGGCTCATACCAGCCAAAAAACACCCCGACCTGATAAATAAACAGGAAAATCGTGGAGTTAAATAATACCAGCCAGAACATGCGTTGCAGAGTCAGTTGGATAACGCCAAAAATGATTGCGTTTCGACGCGGCACAAAGGCGCGGTAGCCGCTGTAGCTTAGGGCGA
Source organism: Dryocola clanedunensis (assembly GCF_038405435.1). Taxonomy (GTDB): domain Bacteria; phylum Pseudomonadota; class Gammaproteobacteria; order Enterobacterales; family Enterobacteriaceae; genus Dryocola; species Dryocola clanedunensis_A. The sequence continues at coordinate 207,423 of NZ_JBBYHZ010000005.1, forward strand.
TGGGAACAACAAAATGCACGGCGGCGAACAAGGCAATGAGTTCGCCTTTCACTGGAATGTAGCAAATGAGCAGCGCCAGCATAATACCCGGCAGGGACGCCCAGCCGAAGATTACGGTACAGGCCGTCATCAGCCCCAGCGGCATAAATATCAGGAAAACCCGCCCGCCGTCCATGACCGTATTGGAATTAAACCAGGCGGCCAGAGGAAGCAACAGGCATGGCAAAACGAGGGGCAGCGCCCACCATTTATTTTTATAAGTTTTGTACCAGTCAGCAAAGTGCATAGTGAGTCGCCAGAAATCCCATTAATATTGCCTGGGTGAAGGTCAGAAAGGATGCCAGCCTGCCTGCGCTAAAATGAAAAGGTTCAGATATGGAGTGAAGATTTTAGTTAGGGAAAGGGCATGAGAATTGATGCAGATCAATTTATGATGAAAGTTGCGTCAGGATCCAGAACATTCCAGGATACGCAGTAATAAAATATCGCTTTTCAAACTAAAGAAACATTTATATATCAGCCCGAACGTCTTGATTGACGCTCCTTTACACGATTACGAATTGACCCAGCCGCCGTGCTATGCCTAAATATCAGCGTCGCCCGCAGCTGTCGGGCTAACCCAGAGACCATTTGCGTGACACAGGTTACGAGTATGCGAAGACGACACCGGTTTAACGGCCGAATGACCCGCATTATTCTTCTTATCAGCTTCCTTTTCCTTTTTGGCCGTTTTGTCTACTCCTCGATTGGCGCCTGGCATCATCACCAGGACAAAAAAGCGGACGCCCAGCAAAGCAGCCTTTCCGTGGATAACACCAACCGGTAACCCGCCCCGTTAAGTAAAATAACGCTATAGCTACAGCGGGCTTTGTCACGCCTGTCGTTCATGAATACCAGACAAAAAAACGGGCGGCACATGGCCACCCGGATTATTTATGACGTGAGGCTTATTCCCACTCGATAGTCGCTGGCGGCTTGCCAGAGATATCGTAAACCACGCGGGAGATACCGTTAACTTCGTTGATGATGCGGTTGGAAACGCGACCAAGGAAATCGTACGGCAGATGCGCCCAGTGCGCGGTCATGAAGTCGATGGTTTCCACGGCGCGCAGGGAAACTACCCAGTCGTACTTGCGGCCATCGCCCATCACGCCAACGGAGCGAACCGGCAGGAACACGGTGAACGCCTGGCTCACTTTGTTGTACAGATCCGCTTTGTGCAGCTCTTCGATGAAGATAGCATCCGCACGGCGCAGCAGGTCGCAGTACTCTTTCTTCACTTCGCCCAGCACGCGCACGCCCAGACCTGGCCCCGGGAACGGGTGGCGATACAGCATGTCGTAAGGCAGGCCCAGCTCCAGACCAATTTTACGCACTTCGTCTTTGAACAGCTCTTTGAGCGGCTCAACCAGACCCATCTTCATCTCTTTCGGCAGGCCGCCCACGTTGTGGTGAGATTTAATGACGTGCGCTTTGCCGGTGGCGGAAGCCGCAGATTCGATAACGTCAGGGTAGATAGTCCCCTGCGCCAGCCACTTCACGTCTTCCAGACGCAGCGCCTCTTCGTCGAACACTTCAACAAAGACGCGGCCAATGGTTTTACGTTTTGCTTCCGGCTCATCGATGCCCGCCAGCTGCGACAGGAAGCGCTCTTCCGCAGGTACGTGAACGATGTTCAGGCCGAAGTGGTCACCGAACATTTCCATTACCTGCTCGGCTTCGTTCAGGCGCAGCAGGCCGTTATCCACGAATACGCAGGTCAGGCGATCGCCAATGGCGCGGTGCAGCAGCATAGCGGTTACGGATGAATCCACGCCGCCGGACAGGCCGAGAATCACCTTGTCGTTACCCACCTGCTCACGCAGGCGAACAATAGCGTCTTCGATAATTTTTGCCGGCGTCCACAGCGCTTCGCAGCCGCAGATATCCAGAACAAAACGCTCCAGCAGGCGCTGGCCCTGACGGGTATGGGTGACTTCCGGGTGGAACTGAACGCCATAGAAACGCTTCTCTTCGTTGGCCATGATGGCGAACGGACAGGTTTCGGTGCTGGCAACGGTTACGAAGTCAGACGGGATAGCCGTGACTTTGTCGCCGTGGCTCATCCAGACGTCCAGCAGCGGTTTACCGGCTGCGCTCAGGGAATCTTCGATACCGCGCACCAGCGCGCTGTCGGTTTTAACTTCAACCTGCGCATAGCCAAATTCACGCTCGTTAGAGGCCTCTACGTGGCCGCCAAGCTGCATCGCCATGGTCTGCATGCCGTAGCACACGCCGAATACCGGCACGCCTGCGGTAAACACATATTCCGGCGCACGCGGGCTATTTTGCTCGGTGGTGCTTTCCGGGCCGCCGGAAAGAATAATGCCGCTTGGGTTGAATTCACGGATTTGTGCTTCAGTGACATCCCACGCCCACAGCTCACAGTAAACGCCCAGCTCGCGCACGCGACGCGCTACCAGCTGGGTGTACTGAGAACCGAAATCGAGGATCAGGATGCGATGTTTATGAATGTTTTCCGTCATTGACGCTAATTCCGAGGCAAGTGAAACAGAGAAAGTAAATCGCCCGCATGTGCGGGCGATGAAGAATCAGGAGCCCATACGGTAGTTCGGGGACTCTTTAGTAATTGTCACGTCGTGCACGTGACTTTCCTGAATGCCCGCACCGCTGATACGTACAAATTCCGCTTTGGTACGCAGGTCGTCGATGGTAGCACAGCCGGTCAGGCCCATACAGGAACGCAGGCCGCCCATCTGCTGGTGAACAATTGCTTTCAGATGGCCTTTGTAAGCCACGCGGCCTTCGATACCTTCTGGAACCAGTTTGTCCGCCGCGTTATCAGTCTGGAAGTAACGGTCAGAAGAACCTTTGGACATCGCGCCCAGTGAGCCCATACCACGGTAAGATTTGAATGAGCGCCCCTGGTAAAGCTCGATCTCGCCCGGAGACTCTTCTGTACCGGCCAGCATGCCGCCAACCATTACCGCCGATGCACCCGCCGCGATGGCTTTTGCGATGTCGCCGGAGAAACGAATACCGCCGTCGGCGATGACCGGAATACCAGTGCCTTCCAGCGCTTCCACCGCGTCTGCTACAGCAGTAATCTGCGGAACGCCAACGCCGGTAACGATACGGGTAGTACAGATGGAGCCAGGGCCGATACCGACTTTCACCGCGCTGACGCCAGCATCAGCCAGGGCACGAGCGCCCGCCGCCGTTGCAACGTTACCGCCGATGATTTGCAGGTCAGGATATTTGGCGCGGGTGTCGCGAATACGCTGCAGAACGCCTTCGGAGTGGCCGTGAGAGGAGTCTATCAGCAGAATGTCCACGCCAGCGGCTACCAGAGCGTCGATACGCTCTTCGTTGCCTGCGCCTGCCCCTACGGCAGCCCCAACGCGCAGACGGCCCTGGTCGTCCTTACAGGCGTTTGGTTTACGCTCTGCTTTCTGGAAGTCTTTTACGGTGATCATGCCGCGAAGGTGGAACTGATCGTCAACGACCAGCGCCTTTTCAACGCGCTTTTCATGCATTTTTGAAAGCACCACGTCGCGTGCTTCGCCTTCTTTCACGGTAACCAGACGCTCTTTCGGGGTCATGTACACGCTAACAGGCTGATTTAAATCGGTAACGAAACGCACGTCGCGGCCGGTGATGATACCGACCAGCTCGTATTTCTCAGTGACTACCGGATAACCGGCAAAGCCGTTGCGCTCGGTCAGTTCTTTCACTTCACGCAGGGTGGTGGTTGGCAGCACGGTCTGCGGGTCGGTTACTACGCCGCTTTCGTGTTTCTTCACGCGTTTGACTTCTTCAGCCTGGCGCTCAATCGACATATTTTTGTGGATGAAACCAAGACCACCTTCCTGGGCAAGGGCAATGGCCAGACGTGCTTCGGTCACGGTATCCATTGCTGCGGAGAGCATAGGGATATTCAGACGAATAGTTTTGGTCAGTTGGGTGCCGAGATCCGCCGTGTTAGGCAGAACTGTGGAGTGAGCTGGAACGAGGAGAACGTCATCAAACGTCAGTGCTTCTTTGGCGATTCGTAGCATGGCAATATCTCAACCTGGGGTGAATGAGAACAGATAAAATATTGCCGCGGCATTATACAGAGCGTAATCGGTTGCATCCACACTTTTTTACCAAAAATCCTTGCCACTCGCGATATGGCAGGTACTATTGACCGAATAACCTGCTGATTTAAAATTTGATCCAGCTCACATGCCAATCGCAAATTCTCCTTCAATTTTTACCGTAAGCCGTCTCAATCAGGCGGTCCGTTTGCTGTTGGAACAGGAAATGGGTCAGGTCTGGATCAGCGGCGAAATCTCTAACTTCAGCCAGCCCTCTTCCGGACACTGGTACTTCACGCTGAAAGACGACACCGCCCAGGTTCGCTGCGCGATGTTCCGCAACAGTAACCGCCGGGTGACCTTCCGTCCTCAGCATGGACAACAGGTTCTGGTCCGCGCCAATATCACGCTCTATGAGCCGCGTGGCGATTACCAGATTATCGTTGAAAGCATGCAGCCAGCGGGCGAAGGTCTGCTTCAGCAGCAGTACGAACAGCTGAAACAACGCCTGACGGCAGAAGGCCTTTTCGAGCAGCAGTTTAAAAAAACGCTGCCCAGCCCGGCGCGCCAGGTTGGTGTGATTACGTCCAAATCCGGCGCGGCCCTGCATGATATTTTGCATGTACTGAAACGCCGCGATCCCTCTCTGCCGATCGTCATTTATCCCACTTCCGTTCAGGGCGCCGATGCCCCTGCCCAGATCGTTCGGGCAATCGAACTTGCCAACCAGCGCGACGAGTGCGACGTACTGATTGTCGGGCGCGGCGGCGGTTCGCTGGAGGATTTATGGAGCTTTAATGACGAACGCGTGGCTCGCGCTATTTTCGCAAGCCAGATCCCGGTTGTTAGCGCCGTAGGGCACGAAACTGACGTCACGATCGCCGATTTTGTGGCAGATTTACGTGCTCCCACACCTTCTGCTGCCGCAGAGATTGTCAGCCGTAATCAGCTTGAATTGTTACGCCAGATCCAGTCGCAGCAAACGCGTATGGAGATGGCAATGGACTACTATCTCGCCCAGCGGACGCAGCGATTCACTCGCCTCCAGCACCGCCTGCAACAACAACATCCTCAGCTTCGTCTGGCCCGTCAGCAGACCACGCTTGAACGTTTGCAGCAGCGCCTGAGCGTCGCGATGGAGAGCAAGCTGCGCCGTTCTGGCCAGCAGCAGCAGCGTCTGGCCCAGCGCCTGAATCAGCAGCAGCCGCAGGCTCGTATCCACCGCGCGCAGACCCGCATTCAGCAGCTGGAATATCGTTTGTCGCAGGTTGTAACGGCACGGCTAAGCAGCACCCGGCAACGCTTTGGAACGGCGCTGGCCCAGCTCGAAGCCGTCAGCCCGCTGGCAACGCTTGCCCGTGGCTACAGCGTCACAACCGCGACGGATGGCAAAGTGCTGAAGAAGGCAAAGCAGGTGAAATCCGGGGATACGCTGACAACGCGTCTGGAAGATGGCTGGGTGGAGAGCCAGGTCACCGGCATTACGCCGGTGAAGCCTGTACGCAAGCGTAAACCTGCGGCTAAAAGTTAGCGCTTACTGCGCGACGGGAACAAACTCGACGCGCTTTTTAGAAATCAATCCGTGGCCGTTCTGGCAGAAATAATCCACCGCGCCGCAGGCCTTCAACACTTCCAGCGGCTGATGGCAGTCCGGGCAGCGGGCTTCCAGTCTGAAATCCTGATTGCAGCTTTCGCAGTGGCCGCCGCCGTCGATTTCCTGCAGCTGCCTGTCGCAGATTGGGCAGTTCATGTCCATGACTCCTCCTCAAAGAAAACGGGAGCGCTTTGCTCCCGTTGTGTATTACTTGCTCTTCTTGATGTGCTTGATCAGACGCTTACGCTTACGCATCTGGTTCGGCGTCAGGGTATTACGCTTGTTGGCAAACGGGTTATCCCCTTCCTTGAACTGGATGCGGATTGGCGTCCCCATGACGTCCAGCGACTTACGGAAGTAGTTCATCAGATAGCGCTTGTAGGAGTCAGGCAGGTCTTTCACCTGGTTACCGTGAATCACTACGATTGGCGGGTTGTAACCACCGGCGTGCGCATACTTCAGCTTCACGCGGCGGCCGCGTACCAGCGGTGGCTGGTGATCTTCAGACGCCATGTTCATGATGCGGGTCAGCAGCGCGGTGCTCACACGACGGGTCGAGCTGTCGTAGGCTTCGCGTACTGATTCAAACAGGTTGCCAACGCCGCTGCCGTGCAGGGCAGAGATGAAGTGCACGCGGGCAAAATCGATGAAGCCCAGACGGTAATCAAGGGTCTCTTTCACCTGCTCGCGAACTTCGTTGCTGAGGCCATCCCACTTGTTGACCACGATTACCAGTGAGCGCCCACTATTGAGGATAAAGCCCAGCAGCGAGAGGTCCTGATCGGAGATGCCTTCGCGGGCGTCAATCACCAGCAGCACGACGTTAGCATCTTCGATAGCCTGAAGCGTTTTAATAACTGAGAATTTCTCAACGGTTTCAGTGATTTTGCCGCGCTTGCGCACGCCCGCGGTATCGATCAGCACGTATTCACGTTCGTCACGTTCCATCGGGATATAGATGCTGTCGCGGGTGGTGCCAGGCATGTCGTACACCACGACGCGGTCTTCACCGAGGATACGGTTAGTTAGCGTTGACTTACCAACGTTCGGACGCCCGACGATAGCCAGCTTAATCGGCAGATCCTGAGGATTGAAAGCCTCCTCTTCTTCTTCCTCTTCAGCCTCATCATCTTCGTTGACAATGCCGTTTTTCGCGTTGAATGCCGCCCAGTAGGCCGCATCTTCGTCGATTTGTTCTTCCGCTTCGCGCGGGTTCACTTCGTCGATGAACGGCATCAGCACGTGTTCGAGAAGCGTGGTGACACCACGACCGTGGGAGGCAGCGATTGGATGGATTTCGCCAAGGCCCAGGGAGTAAAAATCGATAACGGCCTGATCCGGGTCCATGCCATCAGTTTTGTTCGCCACCAGGAAGGTTGGCTTCTGGCGCGAGCGCAGGTGTTTAGCGATGGCTTCATCGGCAGGCATCAGGCCAGCACGAGCATCCACCATAAACAGCACCACGTCCGCTTCTTCAATCGCCAGCAGCGACTGAGCAGCCATATGCGTTTCAACGCCGTCTTCCGTGCCGTCAATACCGCCGGTATCGATAGCGATAAATTCGCGTCCTTCCACTTCTGCACGACCATACTTGCGGTCGCGAGTCAGCCCCGGGAAATCCGCGACCAGCGCATCACGGGTACGCGTTAAGCGGTTAAACAACGTGGATTTTCCGACATTAGGGCGCCCGACAAGCGCAACCACAGGTACCATTATAAAAGCCTCATTACTCAATAATTCATCATCAAACGACGCGCAAATACGCCGTTTCTTAAAAACAGGAAACGGCTCCCGGACTTAGGGAACCGTTTCGAACTTACAACCTGCTCAGGCAAGTTTAGCGTTTGATCGAGTACAGCGTACCGTCTTTCGCCTGAATCAGCAGTTTGTCACTGGCGACAACCGGCTCGGTCTGGAAGCCGGAGCCGTCCATTTTTTGCTGAGCAACAAAGCGGCCGTCGTCGGTGTTAATCCAGTGCATGTAGCCTTCGCTGTCGCCCACGACCAGATAGCCGTTGTACAGCGCAGGAGCGGTCAGGTTGCGGTGCAGCAGATCGCTCTGCGTCCACAGCGTCACGCCGCCTTCTGCGTTCAGGGCAATCACGCGGTCGCTCTGATCCACCAGGAAGATGCGGTTGGCATCAACGATGAAATCGTTAACCGAGCCCAGCTCACGCTTCCACATAATCTGGCCGGAGCGCAGATCCAGCGCGGTCAGGTTACCGTTATAAGCCAGCGCGTAAACCACGCCGTTAACGATGACTGGCGTCGTATCCACATCGCTCAGGCGATCGATTTCGGTCGCGCCTGTGGCCTGGGAAATACGCTGCTGCCAGATCAGCTGGCCCTGCTTCATCAGCACTGCGCTGACGCGGCCGTTGTCACCGCCCACGATCGCTGCGCCAAAGGCAACGGACGGAGCAGATTCACCGCGCAGGGAAAGCGCTGGCATATCGAGGTTGACGGTCCAGACAACCGCGCCGTCCGTTTCGTTCATCGCCTGCAGCTGGCCGTTGCTGGTATGAATCAGCACCAGGCCATCACTGACGACCGGACGGGACAGCACTTCACCCGCCGCTTTGCTCTGCCATGCAATACTGCCATCGGAAGTATTGAGCGCATAAACCTGCGCTTTTTCGCTACCGACGTAGACATGAGCACCATCAACCGTTACGCCACCGGAAAGCAGGGCCGGGCGATTGCTGGAGAAGAAACCGGTTTTTTCAGACAGATCAACGGACCAAACTTCTTTACCGTCATCCGCATTAACCGCCTTCACGGTACCGCGACGGTCCGCAGCATAGACGTTGCCGTCCTGCCAGGCCGGATGCAGGTTGGAATAGAAGTCACCAATCCCGCTGCCCACCGACGTGCTCCACACCTTTTCTGGTTCGAACTGATTTTCAACCGTTGGCAGCGGAGACATTTTAACAACATCTTCTTCGCCGCTGAACAACGAACAGCCGCTGAGCAGCGTCAGAGAAATCAAACCTGGCACAAGTAATTTACGCAATTGCATCGTGTCCCTCTTAGCTGGACAAATTATTGATTTTCATCTGCATCATTTCACGCAGTGCAGGAGAGGCGTCAGACTGAGCGCCTTTACTCCACGCTTCGCGCGCACCTTGCTTGTCCCCTTTGCTGAGCAGAGCTTCACCACGCATATCCGCGACGATAGCTACCCAGCCTTCACCTTTGATCCCATCCAGGGTCTTCAGCGCGGCGTCAGCTTGTTTTAATTGTACCTGGACACGCGCCAGACGCAGATTGATCAGCGCCTGAAGATTCGCATCTTTGGTTTTGCTCAGACCCTGCTGCAGCTGCGCCGCAGCTTTGGCAAGATCATTTTTATCGGCATACGTTTTTGCCAGCTCAAGCGAGGTCAGCGCACCGTAGGTGTTGTCCGTTGCAGCAGCAAATTTTTCAGCAGCGCTGAGCGTTGCCGGCTGATCGGCTTGCACATTACTGGTGACGGTCTGATATTCCATAGAGGATGCCATTGCGGAATCAGCCTGGTGGCTGCTCCAGTAGCGCCAGCCAACCAGCGCGCCAATGCCCAGTACGACACCAACCACCAGCGCTTTGCCGTTTTCGGCAAAGAAGCGTTTTACCGCTTCCATCTGATCGTTTTCGTTCTCGTAAATTTCCACGCAGTCCTTCTCCTTAACGATTAATCACCGGGGAAATTAACCCAGTAGCGCCTGCAGATGCGCCACCGTGTTTTGCTGTTCCACGGTTTGCTGCTCACCTGTACGCAGATCCTTCACAACGACCAGCCCTTTGGCCACTTCATCTTCACCCAGCACCAGCGCGGCGCGTGCGCCCCACTTGTCTGCACGAATAAACTGTTTCTTGAAGTTGCCGCCGCCATAGTTGGTCATCAGCTTCAGTGCCGGGATCTGGTCACGCAGCTGCTCTGCTAACAGCATGGCCGCTGCCTGAGTCCCCTGACCCGACGATATCAGGTATATATCGACAACAGGTTCTGCTTTAAATTCAGGGTTTATCGCCTGAACCAGTAAAACGAGACGCTCAAGCCCCATGGCGAAGCCAACAGCCGGTGCCGCACGGCCACCTAACTGCTCAACCAGACCGTCGTAACGGCCACCAGCACACACGGTTCCCTGGGAGCCAAGGCTGGTTGTGACCCATTCGAACACGGTACGGTTGTAATAGTCGAGACCACGTACCAGGCGCTGGTTCACGGTATAGGCAATTCCGGCGGCGTCAAGGTACTGGCAAAGGCCTGCGAAATGCTCGCGGGACTCGTCGTCAAGGTAGTCACCCAGCGCAGGCGCATCGTCTAACAGCGCCTGAACGTCAGGGTTTTTAGAATCCAGCACGCGCAGCGGATTGGTATACATGCGGCGCTGGCTGTCTTCGTCTAATTTATCTTTGAACTGCTCCAGGTAGGCAACCAGCGCTTCACGGTATTTCGCGCGCGCTTCCAGCGAACCGATAGAGTTCAGCTCAAGGCTAACATGCTTATCAATACCCAGCGCACGCCACCAGCGAGCGGTCAGCATGATTAACTCGGCGTCGATGTCTGGCCCCTGCAGGCCAAAGACTTCCACACCCAGCTGGTTGAACTGACGGTAGCGCCCTTTCTGCGGACGCTCGTGGCGGAACATCGGCCCGATGTACCACAAACGCTGTTCCTGATTGTACAGAAGACCATGTTCAATACCGGCGCGCACGCAGCCCGCGGTGCCTTCAGGACGCAGGGTCAGGCTGTCGCCGTTGCGATCCTCAAAGGTGTACATCTCTTTTTCAACCACGTCGGTGACTTCACCGATGGCGCGTTTGAATAACGGGGTCTGCTCTACAATCGGTAAACGGATTTCGCTATAGCCGTAGCTACCGAGTACCTGTTTGAGGATGCCTTCAATGCGCTGCCAGATGGCGGTTTCGCCCGGCAGGTAATCGTTCATGCCGCGAATGGCTTGAATATTTTTTGCCACGTTTGTTCTCTGTCGTTTTATACAAAAAATGAACCCGAAATCAGTTTCTTTGCTACTGCAAAAAAACCAGCGGGTTCAATCATACACGGGAAGCCTTATGCTTCCCATGTTTCGCGTTATTTTTCCAGCTGCTGGATGCTGATTCGCTGCTTCTCATCGAGCATGCTGGCCTTGGCACGAATGCGCGCTTCAAGCTGGGCAATCATATTGTCGTTGTCCATGCGCTCTTTCTGACGCACGCCATCTTCGTAGAAGCCGCTTTTTTTGTTGCCGCCGGTGACGCCGAGGGTGGAAACCAGCGCTTCACCCGGCCCGTTGACCACGCAGCCGATAATCGAGACGTCCATTGGCGTGATGATATCTTCCAGGCGCTCTTCAAGGGCGTTAACGGTGCTGATGACGTCAAATTCCTGACGCGAGCAGGTTGGACAGGCGATAAAGTTGATACCACGAGCGCGGATGCGCAGTGATTTCAGGATATCGAAGCCGACTTTGATCTCTTCAACCGGATCCGCCGCCAGAGAGACACGTAGCGTATCGCCGATCCCTTCAGAGAGCAGAAGGCCTAGGCCGATCGCGGATTTCACGGAGCCGCTGCGGAAGCCGCCAGCCTCGGTGATCCCTAAGTGCAGGGGCTGATCGATCTGTTTTGCCAGCAGACGATAAGATTCAACCGCGAGGAAGACATCGGAGGCTTTTACGCTGACCTTGAACTGATCAAAGTTAAGGCGATCGAGATGATCAACGTGACGCATAGCGGATTCAAGCAGCGCCTGAGGCGTTGGCTCACCGTATTTCTCCTGAAGATCTTTCTCCAGAGAACCGGCGTTCACCCCGATACGAATCGGAATGTTTTTATCGCGCGCGCAGTCGACAACCTGGCGGATACGCTCTTCGCTGCCGATGTTACCCGGGTTGATGCGCAGGCAGTCAACGCCGTATTCAGCAACCTTAAGGGCAATGCGATAGTCGAAGTGGATATCTGCAACCAGCGGGACGTTAACCTGCTGCTTGATCAGTTTGAAGGCTTCAGCTGCGTCCATCGTTGGGACAGAAACGCGAACAATGTCCGCTCCGACCCTTTCTAACGCTTTAATCTGATTGACCGTGGCTTCAACATCCGTGGTACGGGTGTTGGTCATGGACTGAACGGCGATAGGGGCCCCATCGCCGATTGGCACATTCCCGACGTAGATACGTGTAGATTTTCTACGCTGAATCGGGTTTTCGTTATGCATTACAAGTCTCCACAATTACACGTCTCGCCGATGGCGATTATTCCGCACTGACGGTCAGACGGGCAACCTGGTTAGTTCTGATAAAACGACTCAGATCGACAGGTTTACCCTGGAACTGAATCTGTACTGCTGCCGGGGCACCGATTTTTAACTTATAAGGTGCCTGACCCGTTAAATTTAAGTTGCCGTCTTTACGCTGCATGCCGCTGAACAGTTTTTTACCCGTTGCATCGGTCACTTCCAACCAGCAGTCCGCATTAAAATTCATCACCAGAGCGTTAGCATCCGCAGAAGGTTGCGTTGTAGCAGCCTGATCGGTCGGCAACGTTGTTGCCGCACCTGGCGCTGGGGCTGTTTGTGCGTTGTCTAGCGGTGCCTGGCTTGGGGAAACAACAGTGGAGTTATCCGCTGGCGTCTGCTGCGGCGCAGTCTGGGCAGTGCCGTCAACTGGCGCAGGCTGAGTCTGTGGTGCCATAGCAGGCGCAGGCTGAGCCACTGAAGCGTCAGGCGCAGATGCGTTATCGCTGCCGGTATTCAACGGGACAGATTGCCCGGCAGACGTGTTCCCTGCAGAAAGCTCTGCAGAGGACTGATCGGCCATGGTTGAGATTTCTTCCTGCTGCGCTTTGTGGTTTTGCCACCACCACGCGCCCGTCAGGCCAATGACCACGAACAGCACCAGCCAGGTGAAGCTCATTAACCAGCCGTCACGTTTTTTGCGACGCTTGCCCAGCGCAAAAGTCTGCATCGGGGTGACTTTTGCCGCCCTGACCGGCGCCTGTTTCTCCATCATCGGCAACAGTTCTTCCTCTGGAATATGAACCAGACGGGCATAAGAACGGATATAGCCGCGCAGGAAGGTAGACGCCAGTTCAGCAGGTGCTTTGTCGTCTTCAATATCCCGAACGGTAGAAACCTTCAGACATAACCGTTCAGCCACCGCTTGCTGGCTGAGACCGAGTTGCTCACGCGCATTACGTAAACGAACGCCTGTGGTTTGTGCTGCATTTGTTTCTTGAGTGGCTTCAGTATTCATTAGCTACAACTGCTGGTACGGTTCAATTGAGGAATTAGGCACGAGCCTGTATTGCAACACATCCGCTACGCTACAGTCACCCGAACCACGAGACTAATCTGGCACCTAAGGGGTAAACCTTCAGTCAATCACACCCGACATTGTAAGCATTGGGTAGAGGCATTGCCTCAGGCAGCGAACAGCCATACTACCGCTTCTGTTAACCATAGACTGCATTTACAAATGCTGTCGGCAACGTTTCACACTGCCCGCCCAAACGCCCGGCGCTAAACTGTTGTTGTGCGGCTACATACTGCCTTAAAGCGCAAAGAAACGCACCGTAATTATTGACCTGAATCAGGTACCGATTCACCTGACCCACTATTGGTTATGATTTGGCGTTTTTTTTTGCACCGGGCAGCGCAAACTTTACGCTACCCGGTCGTAAGTAGCTGCTTATCAGACTGCTTTTACATCAATTGGTTCACCCTGCATACGTTTGCGCAGGGTACGCTTGGTGCGGTCAATGACTTCACCCGCTAACTGGCCACAGGCAGCATCAATGTCATCACCACGGGTTTTCCGCACGATAGTGGTGAAGCCGTAGCTCATCAGAACTTTAGAGAAACGGTCGATACGGCTGTTGGAGCTGCGGCCATACGGTGCCCCCGGGAACGGGTTCCATGGGATCAGGTTAATTTTGCACGGCGTATCTTTCAGGCATTCCGCAAGCTGGTGTGCGTGCTCGGTACCGTCGTTGACATGATCAAGCAAGACGTACTCAACGGTGACACGGCCCTGGTTGGCATTGGATTTCTCCAGATAGCGACGCACGGCGGCCAGGAACGTTTCGATGTTGTACTTTTTGTTGATCGGCATGATCTCGTCGCGGATATCATCCGTCGGCGCGTGCAGGGAGATAGCAAGCGCAACATCAATCATATCGCCCAGTTTGTCCAGCGCAGGAACCACACCGGAGGTTGAGAGCGTTACGCGACGTTTGGACAGGCCAAAGCCGAAATCGTCGAGCATGATTTCCATTGCCGGGACAACGTTATTCAGGTTTAACAGCGGCTCGCCCATGCCCATCATCACGACGTTAGTGATAGGACGCACGCCGGTCTTCTTCTGTGCACCGATGATTTTCGCCGCACGCCACACCTGGCCGATAATTTCGGACACGCGCAGGTTACGGTTAAAGCCCTGCTGCGCCGTGGAACAGAACTTACACTCCAGCGCGCAGCCAACCTGGGATGAGACGCACAGCGTGGCGCGATCTTCTTCCGGGATATACACGGTTTCTACCAGCTGATCGGCAATCCTGATAGCCCATTTAATGGTGCCATCGGCAGAGCGCTGCTCTTCGGCCACTTCAGGCGCGCGAATTTCAGCGACCTCTTTAAGCCTGTTGCGCAGCACCTTATTGATGTCGGTCATCTCATCGAAGTCATCACTGCAGTAGTGATACATCCATTTCATGACCTGATCGGCACGGAATGGTTTTTCGCCCATTTCGGCAAAGAATTCGCGCAGTTGCTGACGGTTGAGATCCAACAGGTTAATTTTTTCAGACTTACCAGGCGCTACGGCCACAGGCGTCTGGGAGGTGACAGTTTGTTCAGACATAATTTTTTCCGGCCTCGTTGTTACACGTTACGGCCCCAGGAGGGTTAAAAAGAGACGCCCCGGAGAGTTGGCTCATCCGGGGCGCAGCATTGTACAAATTCTATGGCACGGATGCCATGACTGAAAGCGGCATCACTTAAATAAAGTGTAAAGACCGCTCACAGTGGACACCTGATTAACGGGTGCGAGGGCACACTTCGCCTTCTGCGAAGAAGTAGGCGATTTCGCGGGCCGCTGATTCCAGGGAGTCAGAACCGTGGGTGCCGTTCTCGGTGAAGCTGTCAGCGTAGTCTGCACGCAGCGTACCAGCCAGCGCGTTAGCTGGATTGGTTGCGCCCAGGATGTCACGGTGACGCTGAACGGCGTTTTCACCTTCCAGCACGCTAACAACGATTGGGCCAGAAGTCATAAAAGCAACCAGACCGTCGAAGAAAGGTTTGCCTTCGTGTTCAGCATAGAAACCCTGAGCCTGCTCGGAAGTCAGGTGCAGCATTTTAGCGCCAACAATTTTGAACCCTGCTGCTTCGAAGCGAGCATAAATGTTACCAATAACGTTTTTTGCCACCGCGTTTGGTTTGATGATGGAAAAAGTACGTTCAATAGCCATGATTACCTCTGTGTTTGTTCTGTTTGCACCGGGTTACCCGGTTATGAATTGGCGCAGATTATAATGAGCATCACGGGCGTTGCCTATGGATGGAGATAACATTTTTTTAAAATAAGACTAATATCGGCAACACTTTTAACCCGAACGGGCAAAAAACAGGGTTTACTCACTGCAAAGTAAAGTTCGCTGCGGCCACCTGACCCGCCTCGTCGAGCACCAGAATCTGATAGCGACCAGGATTTTCCAGGGTCAGCGCTACGCCGGGATGGTTATCCCCAACGGCATCGCCGTTTAAAAACCACCAGCGTTCACCCTGCCCTCCCTGACTCATTATGCGCAGCGAAAGCTGCGTCTGCCCGGGTAAGCGTTTTAAAATAGCGCCCTCGCGTACGCCTAACAACAACAAAGGCGTAACGTCATCTTTCTGCAAAGGAGGACAGGTCGGGGATGCAGGAGGCAAACGCGCGGCCCTGCGCTCCGCTGAAGGCAGCCACGGCTCCAGCGGCAGCGGCCAGAGAGAAATATTTCGCTCCGTTGCATCAGGGCAGTCTGCCGCCACCCGCTGACCCTGACTGTCCAGCCAGATTGTTTGTCGGGTCCCCTGAATACTTTCCTGTCCGGCTGCCTGCAGCGTAGGCGGCTCGCTTTTATCCAGCAGCCATCCCGAAAGCCTGCGGCGGCAGTTGCTGTCCCCGGCTGGCAAATTTTGTCCGCCGGGCCAGCATATCTGCCCTTGTGAAACTGACGCGGGGCGCGGATCGGTGGGTAAGCGAGCCTGCTGAATGCCTGAGGTTGACTGCAGTAAATTATTCACCTGATTAAGCAGCGGGACTGCGCTACCCAACCCAAACTGCCCGGCGACCGGCGTGCTGTCTGGCCGACCAGTCCAGACGCCGATAATGTAGCGGGAGTTAAGCCCGATAGCCCAGGCATCCCGGTAGCCATAGCTTGTCCCGGTTTTAAACGCCAGCGGCACTACGGCAGGTAACGAGGAGTCTGGCTGCGGCAGAGCTTCGCCAGCCAGAACTCTACGGATTATCCACGCCGCTCCCGGAGAAAGCAGCGGGCGGTCGACTAACGGCTGGCCCGGCTGGCCCGGCTGGCCCGGCTGGATGCGTAACTGCGCAGCCCGTCCATGGCGAGCAAAAGCGCTATAGGCGGCAACCATCTGGTCAAGACGCGCCCCGCCGCCGCCTAATATCAGAGATAAGTTAGGTTCACTCCCTGCCGGAAAGCGCAGATCCAGCCCGACGTTGCGTAATTTCGCGGCAAAGCGTTTTGGCCCGTAGGCATCCAGCACCTGCACCGCTGGCAGATTAAGAGAGCGAACCAGCGCTTCACTCATGCTGACCGGCCCGTGAAAGCCGGTATCAAAGTTTCCGGGCCGATAATCACCGAATCGTCGGGGAACATCCTGTAACAGGGATGACGCATGGATAAGCCCGTCGTCCAGTGCCATGCCGTAGACGAAGGGCTTCAGCACCGAGCCTGGGGAGCGAACAGCCGTAACCATATCAACGTGCCCGAAGCGGCTGTCATCGTTGATATCTGCTGATCCCACCCAGCCCCGCACTTCCATGGTCGTATGATCAACCACCAGCAGCGCCAGCGATGAACGGGGCGGCAGCTGCCCCTTCCAGTTCATCGCCACTTCTTCAAGCTGCCTCTGTAAGGAAGCATCCAGCGTAGTGGAAATTTTGCGGGCCTGAGTATGGCTGGCGATGTAGCGGGAAAACAGAGGTGCCAGCTGAGGCATCTGCCTCGGGGCTAACCAGACGGGTTCTTCCAGCGACTCGTTGACCTGCTTTGCTGTCCAGACGCCCTGCACTGCCATGCGACGCAAAACTTTGTTACGCGCGGCTTCGGCCCTTTGCGGCCAGCGGTCCGGGCGCAGGCGGCTGGGGGCCTGGGGTAAAACAGCCAGCAGTGCGGCATCTGAATAACTAAGCTGAGCAGGCGATTTACCCAGATACGCCCAGCTTGCCGCGCCAACGCCCTGCAACGTGCCGCCAAAGGGCGCGCGATTAAGATAAAGCGTCAGGATCTGCTCTTTAGAAAGGTGCCACTCAAGCTGCATTGCCCGCCAGACCTGACGGATCTTACCGCCGAAAGTCCGTGGATGCGGATCGAGCAGCCGTGCCACCTGCATGGTCAGGGTGCTACCACCCGAGATCACTTCCCCACTGCGAAGATCCTGCCAGGCCGCACGAAGGATTGCGAAAGGGTTGATCCCCGGATGATCCCAGAAGAAGCGATCCTCATAGTTAATGAGCGCTTCAAGATAGCGCGGCGAAACGTCGCCGAGCGTTACCGGATAGCGCCAGATGCCGTTCTCATCGGCAAAGCGCCACAAGGGGGTGCCGTCCGCTGCAACAACAACGCGAGCGGGGTGTACTTCCGCGAGAGGAAGTGGCCAGCATTTGTCTGCCAGCCACACGCTTAACATCAGTAACACCGGCACCACCGCAAAAAGATAGCGGCGGCGCCAGCGGGCCAATTTAATCACCTCAACACCGGATTACGGCAGAACCGTCAGCACGCCCGCGCTGGCACCCGTTGCCCGCCACTGCGGTACATACATGGATTCCACCTGCGGCACCGGAATGGTGTAGCTTCCCGGCGTAACGGCGCGGGCCAGATAGACCAGAGTGGCATGCTGACCTTCATTCAACGGGAGTGCGGCAACAAAGCGATCGTCACGGAACTCCATGTGCTGGATATCCGCCTGCTGCATCTGGTTCAGCAGCCCCTGCACCTCGTTGCTGCTTTCGCCAAGGCTGGCGCTGCTGTTGGCCAGGTTCTGGTTCTCAAGCTCCAGACCGGCAGGCAGCAGATCGACGACCAGCGCATCCGGCACGTTTTTATCTGCCCATACGTCCAGCCAGACCATTACCAGCTCACCGCTCTTCAGCGCAGAAACAGGTTTAGCATTGCCTTTGGCGTCCAGGAAATGACGCTCAACGTGCAGGAAATTACTGTAAGGCTGCGGGGCGCTCTGTGGATAACCCGCTGTATCAAGCCGTAGATAGAGGTTTGCCGCACCGGTATTGGTCACCTGCAGGGCAGAAAGGCGATCCGCATCCAGATTACGGGTCAGACTTTTTTCCGCTTTAAGCGGATCGCTGCTGAACGAAGTCTGAGCCTGCCAGTCGCCTTTCGCCGTTTGCCAGTTACGACCGGCAAGGAACAGCGAGTTGCTTTCCTGAGTAGAGAGCCAGCGCTGGCTGTAGGCCAGATCCGACAGCGTCTGCAGCAGTTGGTTTTGCTGTTCCGGCATCAGCTTGTTCTCTTCCAGCAGGCTTAGCATCATCGCTTTATCCCGCAGGTCGCTGCCGTAGTCCGCCATCCAGATACGCCGATCGTCACGTTTGGTTTGCAGCCCCAGCGTCAGGGCCTGCTGGCTGCGCGGCGCATCGCCCATCAGTTTTAATGCCACGCCAAGCTGCACCAGCGGCAGGCCTGCTTTTGCGGTTTCGTGATGCTGCCACAGCTCACGCAATGCGCCCAACGGCGCTTTTTGCTGACGAGCAAGCACCAGGCCCGCATAGGCCTGCACGGCAAACTTACTGGCTGCCGTATCGTCACTGTAACGCAGGGCTATCAGCCCCGGATCCTGAAGATAACGCAGCAGCCGCTGGTTGGCATTGTTCAGCGCATCGCTGTTAACGCTGTAACCCTGCTCGCCTGCCCGTACCAGGAAGTCGGTGACATAGGCGGTCAGCCAGTACTCTTCCGGACCTTCTTTGTCCCACAGGCCAAAGCCGCCGTTGTCCCGCTGCATATCCAGCAGGCGCCCGATCCCCACGTCGATAGCGCCGCGGCGCTGCTCGTCGCTGATGCCTTCAATACCCAATGCGGTAAGCTGGGCTCGATTGGTATAAAGCGACGGGAACAGCCCGCTGGTAGTCTGCTCCAGGCAGCCATAGGGATAGGCTTTAAGCTCACGAATATAGCGGGCCAGGTTAAGAGGTGGACGACCGCTTAGCAGAAGCTGGCCTTCAAGCGTTTTCGGAGCCAGACCTGAAAGATGCCCGGCTGAAATATTCCAGACCTCACCCGGTGCCAGAACCGCCCCGCTGTTTACCGTCTGGGCCGGGAAGGCCGGACGCACGCCCAGCTTCCACTGTTTCATCTGCGGCGCAACGGTTTCACCCGGCAGGTTAAGACCGGTTATCTCTGCGCTTAGCTCTCCGTCACCAAAGCCATCCAGCGCACGCACTGGAATAAAGAGAGTTGAACGAGCACCCGGCGCTAACTTCACTGGGAGTGAAGATAAAGCATCAAGAGAGAGCAAACCGCTGGTTTTAAGATTGACCGTGAGCTGCTGTGGTAAATCCGTCAGGTTAGTCAGATCCAGCGCCAGACGGCTGTTATCGCCGCTCGCCATAAAGCGCGGCGCGGCAAGTTCTGTCACCAGCGGGGCGGCTACGATGACTTTATTTTCGCTGTTGCCAAAACGATCGTCCGTCCAGGCCTGCGCCATCACGCGCAGTTCACCGTTGAAATCACCAATCGGTAGGGTGACCGTTCCCTCACCTTTATCATCCAGCATCACCGGCTGCGCCTGCTGGGCAATAATTGTGACGTGGTTAACCGGCTTCTTACCACCACGGCTTAACTCATCGCCTTCGTCGCCGTCACCACCAAAGCGAAGCGTTGCCAGCTTGCCTTCCCCTTCAATCACCTGACCATAAATATCGTAGAGGTCGGCGCCGTAACGTTTGCGGCCAAAGAATGCCTCCCATGGATCGGGAGTCTTATAATCGGTAATACTCAGCACCCCGCTGTCCACGGCAGAAAGCAGCACGTTGATTTTCTTCGGCGTCTCGCCGTTTTTCACGTTTGCCTTCACCTTCATCGTCAGCGTCTGGTTCGGGCGCATCTTCGCTGGACCTTCCAGGGCGATACCGAGGCGGCGATCTTCATCCCCCAACGGCAGATGCAGAATGCCCACGGCGCGCTTCGGCGTAGCGGCACGGTTTTTATCTCCGGGACGAACGACCAGCGTACTCAGGTATAAATCATGACGCTGCCAGCTTTTATCGACCGGGATCGAGATGTCCAGGCCTTCAGCCGGGACATCAATTTCTTTCCACCACAGCGGACCATCGCTGGATTCCACCATCGCATACCCTTTACCCGCAGCGGGGGCCGCGATATGCAGCTTGATCGTATCGCCCGGCTTGTAGGCAGGCTTATCTATTTTCAGCATGACGCGATCGGGGCGAACCGAGCCTGTACCGTCGCTGTTATCCTGCCAGCTGTAGCCTGCCCAGAAGCGCACGCTGCTGACTATCTCGCTGTCAGGAGCACGCACCTCAAGGCGATACGAGCCCCATTCGACCGGGAAAGAGACCCTGCCCGTTTCCCCGGCGGCGAGATCGACCTTCTGCTCGGCTTCAACCAGATCTTTTTGATCGTACTGGGACTGCCAGCCCTGCCCTTCTTCCCAGTTCCAGAAATAATCCCGGCGCTCCCGGATCAGACGGACATCCAGACCCGAAGCAGCAAGTTTCTCCCCTTTGGCGTTGGTAAAGACGATATCAAAGCCAGCGTTGCTGTCTTCATCAACAATTGGCTGGGTGCGGGTGGTGTCAGTGCGATAGTCATAAACCTCTTTGCTGGCAAACTGAGGACGAATGCCTGGCAATGCGTCCGTCGGCCAGATTGCCTGCTCCGCGCGGCGAGTGACGGGACGACCACCGGATTCCAGCAGGCTTGCCTGGAATACCAGACGCAGCGGCGAATGAACATCGGCCCATTGGCTCTCCGTACTGACCGTGGTATTCCCCTGCTCATCGAGCTGGAGCTGAACCTCATCGAGGCTGCGGGAAAGATTCTCTTCGTTGATGTCACCGAACTGGAAGCCAGGCAGTGCCGCAACGGCTTCACGCAGCGGACGCAGGAACAGCTGTCCCTGCAGGCTGTTGCCTGCGGCTGGCGCACCGTAGAGATAACGGCCGTTCACCTGGAAGGCAACGGCTTCGTCAGGGGCCGTCGGCTGCTGCCCGCTGGTGATACTGAGGGCCATACGCTCCGGCATAAAATCTTCAACTTTGAATGCCCAACTGCGTGGCTGGTTGTCCCCGGTATTGACCCGGACCTGCCAGTTGCCCGTCTGAACGTCGCTGCCCAGTGGATAAGAGAACTGATAAAGGCCATTTTCTGGCTGCCAGACCTGGGTTCTTGCCACCTGCCCGTCCGGTTTTACGACCTCCAGTTTTACCGGCTGGGCAGGCAAAGGCTTACCGTCACCGTCGCGCAGCAGCGCGTTTAAAATCACCGTTTCGCCGGGGCGATACAGGTCGCGCGGACCAAACATGAAGAACTGTTTGCTGTAGCCCTCTTCCCCGGCGATATCAAACTCCGCCAGGTCCAGTGCCGGACGGCTCAGGTCCAGCAGCGTGGTCTGTTCACCGCTACGGGCCAGTAACAACACGCCTTTGCTTATCTTTTCCAACAGCGCATGACCATCACCATCACTCTTCGTCTGCGTTACCGTCTGGCCTTTTTCATTAAGCAGCGTCAGCTCCACGCCTGACTGAGCGGCGCCGTTTTCCAGGCTTTGGGTGAAGACATCCAGACGATCGTGATAACGATGTAAAGAGACGCCAATGTCACTCAAGGTGAAGAGCGTCGCAGCGTTGCTGTAGCTGTAGTGCCCCGCTTCATTCATGATGGCAACGTAAACACCCGCCTGTTGCAAAGGCTTAATATCGCCCAGCGGCAGCATGATTTTTTCACGCGTATTACGCTGTGGATTGAGTTCGAACCGCCCGCTATAGACTAAATCAGCTAGCTTGAGCTGGTTTTCAGACTCCCAGTTGGAGACGGCGTTGCGGTACTCCCACTGGCTGACAAACGAGGCAAGCGATTCGTTTTTAATGCGGTAGAAATTGACGTCCACTTTGTCCACGTTCAGCGCCATGACGGGCAGGCCGGTAATAACCTTTGTGGGCAGCAGCGAACCCCTGCTGGCAAAGCCAACGCTAGGCTGGATATCGCGCGTGGCAATTTGCTTTTCGTAGTTGTTATCGAAGGTGTTTTTATTCAGTGCCGCCAGCCCGCTGTCGACGGTCAGCATCAGATTACGCTTCGGCTCGAGATGCCGCATACGCAGTTCTTTCAAATTCTGCGAAAGCTCCCAGGCGCCGTCAACTTTGCCGCTGGTTTTGTCCACCAGGTGTACTACGCGGGAAAAGTCCTGATCGGGATTGAGGGGGACAGAAAAAGTCAGCACCAGGGCGCTTGATCCATCCAGCTGAACTTCCGAGGCGTCCAGCAGCTTCAGCGGCTTTCCGGCAGAGAGTTGCGATAGCTTTTCAAGCTGTGCGGCGTCAGGTTTCTTCGCAGGGGCTGCGCTTTGCTTTTCAGCCGCAGCTGGAGGGGCAGAGGTCGCCTCAGAAGTGTTTTTATCATCACATCCTCCCAGCGCTAAAGCCGCCAATAAAGCCGCCGTGAGGCCAACTAACCGCATGTTTCTCATTTTTTATCCCTGGCCATAGCGGCCCACAATCCCAGAACGTAGGGAAAGTATTATGCGTGAAGCAGAAAAAAGCGAAAGCATAAAAGCCGCCCGATGCGGGATGTCTCGCAAACAGAAAAGTAACGGATGCAAACGGCAGAAAACTTATTTCAGAACTTCGAGTTATCTCGCGTGCCGGGCGATGCGCGCTTGTCGATTTGGTAAAAAGCGTCGACAATCCATAGGTGAAAAATAATTCGGAGGCAACTATGTCCACCTCTTACTTCGTTGCGGGCGACTGGCTCGCAGAACATATTTTTGATGCCGATATTCAGGTTCTGGACGCCCGTATGGCACCGGCAGGGCAGGAAGATCAGCGAAATATGAATCGTGAATATCAGGCAGGCCATTTACCTGGTGCGGTTTTTTTTGATATTGAAGCGCTGTCCGATCACACCAGTCCGCTGCCGCACATGATGCCACGCCCGGAAGCTTTCGCCGTGGCCATGCGTGAACTGGGGGTGAACAGTGATAAGCATCTGATAGTTTATGACGAGGGTAACCTGTTCTCTGCACCACGAGCCTGGTGGATGCTGCGTAGCTTTGGCGTTGAGAACGTGTCAATTCTGGCAGGGGGTCTGGCTGACTGGCAGCGCGAAGAGATGCCGCTGCAGCAGGGCGATGTCGAACTACCGGAAGGTGAGTTCGAGGTTAATTTTGATCCGCTGACGATCAAACGCCTGACGGATGTCCTGCTGGTCAGCCACGAAGGCACTGCCCAACTGGTAGATGCCCGCCCGGCTGCCCGTTTCAATGCGCAAATGGATGAACCGCGCCCGGGTTTAAAACGCGGGCATATACCCGGCGCGCTCAACGTGCCGTGGGGCGATCTGGTGGAGAATGGCCAGTTGAAAACCACGGATGAGCTGAGTGAAATTTTCGAACGTCAGGGCGTGAGCTTTGAGAAGCCGATAATTGCCAGCTGCGGCTCCGGCGTCACCGCTGCCGTGGTCGTACTGGCACTGACCACGCTGGGGGTGAACGGCGTCTCGCTGTATGACGGTTCGTGGAGCGAATGGGGAGCGCGTTCCGACCTTCCCGTCGAACCCGCGTAAACAGCTACCCCCTCGGTGAGGGGGTAACCTGTCAGATTATACGGTTCGTTTTGAAGTCGCGCAGGAAGCTGCCCCAGCGGCGTTCGTAGAACGGGGTGATATGGGCCATCATAAAGTGGCTAATCCCCTTCTCGCCTTCAGCGACCAGACAGATATCTACCGGCTCATCACCCGGTAAGGTGTCCGTCGCCACGCTACCCGTCTGGCGGATAATCGCGTCGACGTCGCCCTCGGCCTCGATTCCAATCAGCAGGTTCGGCTGCTCGTCGGCCTGCTCCTTAATGGAGCACAGAAAGGCCCGCTTCACCGTTTTCAGGCTTTTGAACAGCGTGGTCAGCGATTCCACCATCTGCGCCGGCGGCTCGGCAACTTCTGAAAGCAGCAGCGAGGCGCCGCCTTCGAGGATTTCCTGCTGGCTAAGCGGGTCACCTTCGCTGCTAATCAAATGGCTGATTTCTCGCGGGGTAAACTCTTTGCCCGTTGGCAGTTTGGCGTTCAGGAACAGCGTCTCGCCGATGGTCATTTCAAACAGGGTATGCACAGGCATCGCCACAAAGGCCTGCTGGTGGCTGATGGCCTGCTGTAACGCCTCTACGGAGGTGAAAAAAGGGATAACGGAGGTGCCGTCTTCTTTTTCCCAGTGCTGTAATTCAACCGCGCTATCTGCATCTATGGCCTCGCCTTCGGCCGCTTCGCCCGGCACCCAGACGGTGGACTCCAGCAGTACCCGGAAGAACGCCGGACGGTAGGCTGGCTCGGTTGCCGCCTGCTCCAGCAGGGTTTCAAGTTCGTTTTTTGGTTCTGACATTGTGGTTCCAGGAAAAGCATAGTTGTAGGGTGAACAGGCGCATTGCCCTCCACCACTTATCTGATAAAGCGGCGGATGGCGCATGCTTATCCGCCCTACAAAAAGGTGTTATTTACTCGTCAACAGGTTAGCAATTGCACGCACGCCCAGGCCGGTTGCGCCCGCTGACCATTGCTCTACCGCGGCTTTGCGATAGGTTGCGGAGCAGTCCACGTGCAGCCAGCCCTGATGGTAATTTTCCACGAAGTGGGAAAGGAAACCTGCTGCGGTGCTGGCACCCGCCGGGAAAGAGGCGTTGGAAGTGTTGTTCAGCTCGGCAAAGTTAGACGGCAGCTGGTTGCGGTGGAACTCAGCCAGCGGCAGACGCCAGAACGGTTCGTTCTCCTGCGCGGCGCTCGCCATCAGGCTGTTTACCAGCCCGTCATCGAAGCTGAACAGCGCATGATAGTCGTTGCCCAGCGCGGTTTTCGCCGCCCCCGTTAAGGTTGCGCAGTCGATGATCAGCTCTGGTTTTTGCGCGCTGGCGTCGATCAGGCCATCGGCCAGTACCAGACGGCCTTCCGCATCGGTGTTCATCACCTCGACGGTTTTGCCATTGCGGTATTTGATGATGTCGCCAAGCTTAAAGGCGTTACCGCTGACCATGTTGTCCGCGCAGCACAGGTATAGCTTAACGCGCTTGTTCAGACCGCGAGTAATCGCGAAAGCCAGCGCCCCCGTGATAGTAGCCGCGCCGCCCATATCGGACTTCATGGAGTCCATGAACGCGCTTTGCTTCATGCTGTAACCGCCGGAGTCAAAGGTGATGCCCTTGCCGACCAGAGCCGCGAAGACCGGCGCTTCAGGGTTGCCCGTCGGGTTGTAATCCAGCGCCAGTAAAACCGGCGGACGCTCAGAGCCACGGCCCACGGTGTGGATACCCATATAGTTCTGCTCGCGCAGATCTTCGCCTTTCGTGATGCGGTAAGAAACCCGATCGCAGGCTACATCACATAGCAGGTCCACCGCGCGAGATGCCAGTTGCTCAGGCCCCAGATCTTCCGCCGGTGCGTTGATGGTATTGCGAACCCAGTCGATGATTTTCAGACGGTTATCCAGCTCTTTCTGGTCAGCGTCATTCAGCTGCGCCCACTCAACTTTACGAGTGCCTTTTGGCGCGCGGTAGCCCTGCCAGAAGGCCCAGCTTTTCTCTACGTCCCAGCCCTCACCCGCCAGCTGAACGTGCTTCAGGCCCTGACCGTCGATTTTGCGCGCGGCGCGCTGAATTAACCCTAAGTCGTCTTTGCCGTTCAGGTGCAGGGTAATGCCTGCGTCATTGATACTGTAAGCGGCTTTTTCGCCCCAGCGCGCATCGGCAGGCGCGGTGGAAAGCGTGATTTTCATGGCTTCAGACATGTTGTTTTCCTTATATTTTTTTAGCACATGCACAATATGAAACGGGCCGCCTGAGGCAGCCCGCTTGGTTCAACTATTCTGCTTCATCTAACCAGACTAACAGAATCGCTTCCAGAATTTTTTCATTGGATGCGTTTGGATCGTCGTCAAAATCTTCCAGATCGCATACCCACTGATGAAGATCGGTGAAGCGCACAGTTTTCGGATCGAGATCCGGGCGGCTGTCGTACAGCGCTTCGCCGATTTCACGGCTGTCGGTCCATTTCAGTCCCATTAAGCCCCCGTTAGTGCTCGCGCGCATGGTTGATGGTGTAGCGCGGCATCTCAACAACCAGGTCTTCGTCAGTGACGCGAGCCTGGCAGCTCAGACGGCTTTCCGGCTCCAGACCCCAGGCCTTATCAAGCATGTCGTCTTCATCTTCCGTGCTTTCCGCAAGGGAGTCGAAGCCTTCACGCACAACGCAGTGGCAGGTGGTGCAGGCGCAGGATTTTTCACAGGCGTGTTCAATCTCGATACCGTTGCGCAGGGCCACGTCAAGAATGGTCTCACCGACATTCGCTTCCAGAACTGCGCCATCCGGACAAAGGTCCTGATGAGGCAGAAAAACAATCTTTGGCATGTTAAACCTCGTCCACGGAGTGGCCTTTCAGCGCTTTACGGATCGATTGATCCATACGGCGAGCGGCGAAATCCTGGGTTTGTTTGTCTACGTTTTTAATGGCTTGTTCGATCGCATCGGTGTCGTCACCTGCGGCGGCGGCGCTAAGCGCAACCATCGCGGCGTCGATTTCCGAGCGTTCTGCGGCGCTTAACAGCGCGGCATCCGTGGCTAACGCGCCCTGCAGGCTTTCCAGCACGCGGGCCGCGTCGACTTTTTGCTCCGCGAGCATGCGCGCTTTCACGTCATGCTCGGCAAAACTCATGGAGTCCTGAATCATGGTGGCGATTTCGCCATCGCTCAGGCCGTAAGAAGGTTTCACCTGGATAGACGCTTCCACGCCGGTGGATTTCTCCATCGCCGTTACGCTCAGCAGGCCATCCGCATCCACCTGGAAGGTGACGCGGATATGCGCACCGCCCGCAGGCATCGCCGGGATGCCACGCAGCGTAAAGCGAGCCAGAGAACGGCAGTCCTGCACCAGTTCACGCTCACCCTGTAAAACCTGAATCGACATTGCGGTCTGGCCGTCTTTGAAGGTCGTGAAGTCCTGCGCGCGCGCCACCGGAATCGTGGTGTTACGCGGGATCACTTTTTCAACCAGCCCGCCCATTGTTTCCAGGCCGAGCGACAGGGGTATGACGTCCAGCAGCAGCATTTCGCTGTCCGGCTTGTTGCCGACCAGGATATCAGCCTGGATAGCCGCGCCGATGGCGACAACTTTATCCGGGTCGATTGACGTCAGCGGCGTGCGGCCAAAGAACTCACCCACGCGTTCACGCACCAGCGGTACGCGAGTTGAACCGCCAACCATCACAACTTCCAGCACTTCCCCGGCTTCCACTGCGGCATCTTTCAGCGCACGGCGGCAGGCCAGCAAAGTACGTTTAACCAGGGCCGCAATCAGCTCGTTGAACTGTTCGCGCGTCACGGAGCCTTTCCAGCCTGCGACCTCAACGGGAGCGCTTTCTGCATCGCTGAGGGCAATTTTGGCGGCAATCGCTGCGTCCAGTAACTGACGCTGTACGCGATCGTCGCTGCGGTCGGCAACGCCAGCATGCTCACGCAGCCAGTCCGCGAGCAGATGGTCGAAGTCGTCGCCGCCCAGCGCGGAATCGCCGCCGGTAGCCAGCACCTCGAACACCCCGCGGCTTAAGCGCAGAATAGAAATATCAAATGTACCGCCGCCCAAATCATAGACCGCGATAACGCCTTCTTTGCCGGAATCCAGGCCGTAGGCAATGGCCGCTGCGGTAGGTTCGTTCAGCAGACGCAATACGTGCAGGCCAGCCAGACGCGCGGCGTCTTTAGTGCCCTGGCGCTGTGCGTCATCGAAGTAAGCAGGAACGGTAATCACTACGCCATCCAGCTCGCCTTCCAGCGCTTCGGTAGCGCGCAGGGAAAGCGCCTTGAGGATATCGGCGGAGATACGAATTGGGTTTAACAACCCCGCAGGCGTGGCGATCATCGGCAGACCGTTTTCGCTGGCTTGCAGTTTGTAGGGGAGATGCGGGTAACGTGCCTGGATATCGCTCAGCGAACGGCCCATCAGGCGCTTAACGGAGCTGATGGTGTTAGCCGGATCTGCCGCCGCTTGCGCACGCGCGTCCCAGCCGACGTTCAGGCCAACCTGCTGATAGTGGACGACCGAAGGTAACAGATGGCGCCCTTCGCGGTCCGCCAGCGTTTCGGCCTGACCACTGCGCACGGTGGCCACCAGGGAATTGGTGGTACCTAAGTCGATGCCCGCCGCCAGTTTACGCTGGTGCGGCGCGGCGCTCAGGCCGGGCTCACTGATTTGTAATAACGCCATTTTAGCTTCCAGTTAAAAATCGAGCAGCTTTTCTTCGAGTTGTTCTATTTGGCTGCGCAGTTTATCGAGAAAACGGAGTTTACGCACGGTATCCGCCGCCTGCGTCCAGTCCTGAGCAGCAAGCTGCTGCACCATCTGTTCGCTGCGGTCTTTCACCATGCGGTTAACATTGGTCGCAAAAGACTCAAGACGGTCAGCCGCTTTTGCCTGCTCGATATTATCAAGCTCTTCGCGCAGTTCGAGCTGCTCCATCAGAAACGCGGTATCGCGCACGGTATGCTGCTCGTTAGCGAGATCAAAACCATTGAGGGAGAGAATATACTCGGCGCGTAGCAGCGGGTGGCGCAGCGTTTGCCAGGCCTGGTTGATGGTGGCAGATTGTTGCACCGCCAACAGCTGTTCCGCCTGAGGGCGGCTGGCATATTTATCCGGATGGAACTGGCGCTGCAGCTCCTGGTAACGGGCAGCCAGCAGTTCGCGATCGACGGTGTATCCTGCCGGTAACCCAAAGAGGGTAAAGTAATCCATAACAGACTCGGGGTTAACGTGGTAAAGCGTCATCCCCCACCTGGGTGGGGGATGAGCTGAAGTCAGACGTGGAAGCTTTCGCCGCAGCCGCACTCATCCTTGACGTTCGGGTTGGTAAACTTGAACCCTTCGTTGAGGCCTTCTTTTACGAAGTCGAGCACGGTGCCGTCCAAAAATTGCAGGCTTTTACCATCGACGACCACTTTCACGCCTTTGTCTTCGAACACGGTGTCATCCACCATTGGTTCATCAACAAATTCAAGAACATAAGCCATACCAGAACAGCCGGATGTGCGCACGCCTAAACGCAGGCCAAACCCTTTACCGCGGTTGGCAAGAAAGGCATTCACACGAGCGGCAGCACTGTCGCTAAGGGTAATCGACATACAACAACCTCAATTCAACAATGATTATTTCGCTTCACGCTTGGTTTTGTAATCCGCGATAGCCGCTTTGATGGCGTCTTCCGCAAGGATCGAGCAGTGAATTTTTACCGGCGGCAGTTCGAGCTCGTCTGCGATATCGGTGTTTTTGATCGCCTGCGCTTCGTCCAGGGATTTGCCTTTTACCCACTCGGTAACGAGGGAGCTTGAGGCAATCGCCGAGCCGCAACCATAGGTTTTAAAGCGCGCGTCTTCGATGATACCGTCATTGTTGACTTTGATCTGCAGCTTCATGACGTCGCCACAGGCTGGTGCACCCACCATGCCGGACCCGACGCTGTCGTCGTTGTTATCGAAAGAGCCCACGTTGCGTGGATTCTCATAGTGATCAATTACTTTTTCGCTGTAAGCCATTTTTACTTCTCCTGAATCCGATACCGACGATTAGTGGTGAGCCCATTCGATGGAATTAATATCCACGCCCTGCTTAAACATATCCCACAGCGGAGAAAGGTCGCGCAGACGGCCAATGGATTTACGTACCAGCTCGATGGTGTAGTCGATCTCTTCTTCGGTGGTGAAACGGCCCAAAGAGAAACGGATGGAGCTGTGGGCAAGCTCATCACTCATACCCAGCGCGCGCAGCACGTAAGACGGCTCAAGGCTTGCAGAGGTACAGGCGGAACCGGAAGAAACCGCAAGGTCCTTCAGCGCCATGATCAGAGACTCGCCTTCAACGTAGTTAAAGCTCACGTTAAGGATATTCGGCGCGCCCTGTTCCAGGTCGCCGTTCAGGTAAACTTCTTCCATATCTTTCACGCCGTTCCACAGACGGTTACGCAGCGTGCGCAGACGGGCCATTTCGGACTCCATCTCTTCTTTTGCGATACGGTAAGCTTCACCCATGCCGACAATCTGGTGAACAGGCAAAGTACCTGAACGCATACCGCGCTCGTGGCCGCCACCGTGGATCTGAGATTCGATACGGATACGCGGCTTGCGGCGAACGTACAGCGCGCCGATGCCTTTAGGCCCGTAAATTTTGTGACCGGAGAAGGACATCAAATCGACTTTCAGCTCGCCAAGATTAATAGGCAGTTTGCCGACGCTCTGGGTCGCATCCACGTGGAAGATAATGCCACGCGCACGGCACATTTCGCCGATTGTCGCGATATCCTGCACCACGCCGATTTCGTTGTTTACGTGCATGATGGACACCAGAATAGTGTCGTCACGCATTGCCGCTTCCAGGGCCTTCAGGTCAACGATGCCGTTGCTCTGCGGCGCAAGATAAGTCACCTCGAAACCTTCGCGCTCAAGCTGGCGGCAGGTATCAAGGACGGCCTTGTGTTCGGTTTTAACGGTAATGATGTGCTTGCCTTTCTTCTGGTAGAAGTTAGCAGCACCTTTGATAGCCAGGTTATCAGATTCCGTTGCGCCTGAGGTGAAGACGATTTCACGTGGGTCAGCGCCCACCAGATCTGCGATTTGGTTACGAGCGATATCAACCGCTTCTTCTGCCTGCCACCCAAAACGGTGGGAGCGGGAAGCCGGGTTACCGAAGGTTCCGTCCATCGTCAAAAACTGCATCATCTTCTGCGCAACACGCGGATCGACAGGCGTGGTTGCAGAATAGTCGAGATAAATCGGTAATTTCATTGCTCTTAAGCTCCGTACATCACTTCAATACGAAGAATCAGGCTTAAAAGGGTGCAGCCATTTTTAGAAGGGGCGGATAAACACCCCTGACCTGATTCTAAAATTCTTTGCTTTCTGCTTATGCGCGCAGTTTGACGTCAATAGCGTCCTGAGAACGTGAACTACGATGGTTTTCGTTATGCTGACGGCCAGAAACATCCAGAACTTCCTGGTTATTAACCAGTTCACCCAGGGTGATGTTGTTCAGGAAGCCGGTAAGACGGTCGCTCAGGTCGCGCCACAGCGCGTGAGTCAGGCATTTATCGCCGCCCTGGCATCCGCCTTTACCCTGACAACGGGTAGCATCCACGGATTCGTCTACCGCACTGATGACTTCACCAACCGCGATGCTGCCTGCATCTTTCCCTAACAGATAACCGCCGCCTGGACCACGTACGCTGGCAACAAGGCCATTTTTACGCAGACGGGAGAACAGTTGCTCCAGATAGGAGAGCGAAATTCCCTGACGCTCAGAAATATCAGCCAACGGCACCGGACCCGATTCGGAGTTCAAAGCAACGTCCAGCATTGCGGTCACGGCATAGCGCCCTTTCGATGTCAGTCTCATGTCTTACTTAACCTCAGATAGCCCCTCGAGCCGGGGGTTTTTCAAAAATGTGATTGTCACATAGCAGGGCGCAAGTCTGACATTCCCGAGTAAATTGGTCAACTATTTAACCTAGTAATTTACTCAAGTATTATTTGCTCGATTTTTTGTCGCTTTCTATAGAGGAAAGCATGCCGCGCAGGATGTTAAGTTCCTGACTTTCCGGGCGAGCGCGGGTAAACATGCGGCGAAGTCGGCTCATCACCTGGCCTGGATGGTTTGGCTTAATAAAGCCGGTATTTTGCATTACCTGCTCCAGATGGCCGTAGAAACGCTCTAAATCATCCACCAGCGGATACTCTGCAACTTCGGCTTCCGGTTCGCCTTTTTCCTGAGAATCCAGCCATGCAATACGAACCTCATAAGCGAGGATCTGCACCGCCATCGCGAGGTTCAGCGAGCTGTATTCCGGATTGGCCTGGATCGCGACATGATAATGACACTTTTGCAGCTCATCGTTGGTTAAGCCCACACGCTCGCGGCCAAACACGATGGCAACCGGGGAGTTTTTCGCTTCGGAGATGCTTTGCAGACCACATTCGCGAGGATTAAGCATCGGCCACGGTAGCGTGCGGGAACGCGCGCTGGTGCCCACCACGAGACTACAGCCTGCCAGCGCTTCGTCCAGGGTATCCACGATTTTCGCATCGCCGATCACGTCGCTGGCACCGGCTGCAAGGGCGATGGCCTGGGAATCAGGCTTCACCAGCGGGTTAACCAGCCACAGGTTTGTTAGTCCCATCGTTTTCATTGCACGGGCGACGGAGCCCATGTTGCCGGTGTGGGAAGTCTCGACCAGCACAATACGTACGTTATCCAGCATGCTCAATTCATAGTCCAGGAAGAATATCGCGATATCCTATCATATCCCTGGGACATAATCCGAACGCTCTGCTATACTGCGCCCCGTTTTCCGTTCTTTAACATCCAGTGAGAGAGATACCGATGGGATCATTGCACCCGCTGCTCAACATCGCCGTGCGCGCTGCGCGCAAGGCCGGTAATTTAATTACCAAAAACTACGAAACCCCGGACGCTGTTGAAGCGAGCCAGAAGGGTAGCAACGATTTTGTGACTAACGTCGATCGTGACGCCGAGCGTCTGATCATCGAAATCATCCGCAAATCCTACCCGAACCACACCATTATCGCCGAAGAATCCGGCGAATTAGCGGGTAGCGAGCCGGATGTACAATGGGTTATCGATCCTCTGGATGGCACCACCAACTTCATTAAACGTCTGCCGCACTTCGCGGTCTCCATTGCCGTTCGCGTTAAAGGCCGTACCGAAGTCGCTGTGGTTTATGACCCAATGCGTAACGAGCTGTTCACTGCCGTTCGCGGCCAGGGCGCACAGCTGAACGGTTACCGTCTGCGCGGCAGCACTGCCCGCGACCTGGACGGCACCATTCTGGCAACCGGCTTCCCGTTCAAAGCTAAGCAGCACGCCACTCCTTATATGAATATCCTCGGCAAACTGTTCACCCAGTGCGCAGACTTCCGCCGCACCGGTTCCGCAGCTCTTGACCTGGCCTACGTTGCCGCTGGTCGCGTTGACGGCTACTTTGAGATCGGCCTGAAGCCGTGGGATTTTGCAGCAGGCGAACTGATCGCTCGTGAATCCGGCAGCCTGGTGTGTGATTTCACCGGCGGCCACAACCACCTGCTGACGGGTAACATCGTTGCGGGTAACCCACGCGTCGTAAAAGCAATGCTTGCTTCTATGCGTGAAGAGCTGAGCGAAGCGCTGAAGCGCTAATCCCGGTTTGCTTCCCCGCCCCGCAGCGGCTTCGGCTGTTGCAGGGCGGATAAGCACGGCGTCGTCCGCCAGAACTTCAGAAAGGCCTTATCCCCCGCACCACAGGTTGAGCACTCAGCCACATCACCACCGCCGCCGCAATCAGAATCAGACTTCCTGCTAATGCAAGCGTTGCCCAGCCAACCTGCCGCCACAGTACCGGCGATTTATTGCCGCTTATCTTCACGGCAAAGCTGCGGAAGCTGTGCACCAGCAGCGCAAGCCCGGAAATCGTTATCGAGGTGCCCGCCGCCATCGCCAGCGCCGACAGCACTCCCCAACTGAATACGCCAATTACCTTGCTGAACAGCAGCACCATAATCGCCCCGGAGCACGGACGCAGGCCCATAGAAAGCACGATCGTCAGGCGCGCCCGCCAGTCCTCTCCGGCAGCCAGCTGCTGCTCCGTTGGCAGATGCTGATGGCCGCAGCCACAGTTTTCGTGGTGGACGTGCTGCGGCGTAAAAGAAGTAAACTTCGGTCGGCTCAGCGCCTGACGTAATTTTTTCAACGCCCGCAGAGCGAGCATCAGCCCCAGCACGCCTACCAGCAGATAGCTCCCCTTTTCCAGCCAGAAGCTGCTCATATGCAGCTGCCGCGAAGGCAGCTGTAAAACGCCCAGCACCACCGTCACCAGCGCGATCGCCACCAGCCCCTGCAATAGCGAAGCTGCAAACGTCAGCTTAAGGCTGCTTCTCAGCCGGGAAGGATGGGTAGCAAGCCAGGTAGTAATCACAATTTTGCCATGCCCCGGCCCAAGCGCGTGAAGCACGCCGTAGACAAAGCTGAACGAAAGCAGAGACCAGCCCGCCCGCGCCGGGTTTTCCGCAACCTGCCGCAGCAGGCCGCTTAGCTGCTGATTAATGGTTTTCTGCCACGCGGCGCTATTGAGCAGGATCTGCGGCCAGAAGTGCCAGAGCATGTAAAGTCCCGCCGCGCTAATAAGCAAAAATAGCGCCAGCGGCCACAGGTGAAGCCAGCGGCGAGAGAGGGATTTCGAAGAAAGCATTACTGACATTGGATAATTACCTGCTGGGCAAACTGCTTGCCCAGTTCCATATCTTCCGGCGGCGCATCGGCCTTATCGAGCGACAGGGCAAACGCCTGCATATCCTGGGTTGGCCGCGGCGTTTTGACGGCGATTTTACAGCCTGAGGTTAACTCGTCGCTCAGGCGGGCATCCGTCGGTTTGTCATAGCTCATGTCGACAAAATAGGTGGGGTCGAACGTTGAGAAAGTATAGGTCTGCCCCTTCAGGGGCTGCGGGTGCGCCAGCGGCAGCACGAAAGTCAGCACCGCCTGATGGTCAACATTCTTCAGGCTATATTCCGTAGGGAGATTGTTAAATTTCACCTTTTCGCCGTTGTGCCAGAACTCGGTGAAGTAGTGCTGACCCAGCACGTTAGCCATGACTTCTGCGGCCAGCTTCTTCCACACGGGGGAGTCCGGCTTCGCGTCCCCGGCGTCATACAGTAGATCCGCTGAAGTGATTTCATCCATCGTCCAGACCATTTTCAGGCCGGTCATCTGGCCCTTATCCGCCATCACGGTAGTGACCAGCGAAATGAAGCTGTGCGGGTGTGCCAGCGCAGCGGGCGTCAGGAGCGCCGAAGCCAGCATGATAGTCCCTTTCGTCCAACCCGTTTTCACGTGCATATAACCCTTAGATCGAAAATTCTGTGAGCCAGTCAAAATTACGTAATTAAAAACCCCTGCCGCTACGATCTCCTGCAAAAGCTTTAGCTATTCTTAGCAATACTCAATTTAACTGGACCTGACGGATGATGACACTGCTC
The DNA here is from genome assembly GCF_038405435.1 of Dryocola clanedunensis. Lineage (GTDB taxonomy): Bacteria > Pseudomonadota > Gammaproteobacteria > Enterobacterales > Enterobacteriaceae > Dryocola > Dryocola clanedunensis_A. The sequence goes on from NZ_JBBYHZ010000005.1 coordinate 242,607, forward strand.
TCCCCACCACCATCTGTGCTTTCCAGTCCGCAGCGACGCTGCCATCTGCTGCTGATGCTTTACCTGCCGGGCCTGACGGTAACGCCGGAGATTCTGGGCAGGATTAACGGGGTGGACAGCAACAAAGCCCTGCAAGATATAGCCGACACGGGTGATGAAATCCAGCGTTATCACCGCCTGGCTATGATCACCGAGCCTGATGGCAGCTACCGGATAGAAGGCACTGCGCTTGACCGCCGCCTGTGTTTGCTGCACTGGCTGCGGCGGGGGCTGCGGCTTTGCCCGCATTTTGTTCAGCAGCACTTTGCCCCGACGCTGAAAGAGCAGCTCAGAAGGCAGGGCATCACCAAAGCGCTGTATGACGAAACCAATCTGCAGGCGCTGGTCAGCCTCTGCTCGCGGCGTCTGCAGCGCCAGTTCGACAGCCGGGACATGCAGTTCCTGAGCCTGTTTCTACAGTACTGCCTTCATCAGCATCAGCTCGGCGTTACCCCGGAGTTTAATGACCGGCAGCGGGAGTGGACGCGCTCACGCCCGGAGTTTCTGGCCGCGCAGGAGATCGCCCGCCACTGGACCCGCCGCGTTCGCCAGCCTGCCCATGAAGACGAACAGCTCTTCTTAGCCCTGCTGTTCCAGATGCTGCGCATGCCGGACCCCATTCGCGATAACCATGAACAGGATTTACGCCTGCGGGCGGCTATTTCGCAGACCATCGCCCGCTTCCGCGAGCTGGCAGGCATGGCCTTCAGCGATGAGCAGGGGCTGAGCGACCAGCTCTATATTCACCTGGCCCAGGCGCTGGACCGCAGCCTGTTTTCCATCGGCATCGACAACAGCCTGCCGGAGGAGATCACCCGCCTCTATCCTAAGCTGATGCGCACGACCCGCGAGGCGTTCAGCCAGTTTGAAGCTGATTACGGCGTGCGGTTTTCCGATGAAGAGATTGGTCTGGTGGCGGTAATTTTCGGCGCGTGGCTGATGCAGGAGAACGATTTGCAGGAGAAGCAGGTGCTGCTGCTGACGGGGAATAATCTTGAGCTGGAGCAGCAGATAGAACAGCAGCTGCGTGAACTGACGCTTTTACCGCTGAATATCAAGCACCTGACGGTACACGGTTTTCAGAAAGGGGGCGCGCCGAAGGAAGTGGTGCTGGTTATAACGCCCTACTCCACCAGCCTGCCTCTTTATTCACCGCCGTTGCTGCACGCCACGCTGCCGCTTGGGGAACATATGCAGCAGCGCATTCGTGAGATCCTTGAAGGTTAAACGTCGGATGGCGCTTGCGCTTATCCGACCTACGAAACCTATACCTGAACTTTAGGTCGCAGCACCAGCGCGGGCAGCGCCACCAGCGCCATAATCCAGAACATTCCGCCCTGCATATGCTGGTACAGGAAGCCGGAGAACATCGTCATCACGGCGATGCCGCCGCCCATCGCCACCGCGGAATAGACCGCCTGCAAACGAATCACCTCGTTGCCCTGCCGCGCCGAGATATAACGCATGGCGGCAAGGTGGCAGACGGTGAAGCTGCCGCAGTGGAGGATTTGCGCCACCAGCAGCCACGGCAGCTCCGTCGTCCAGCCCATCAGGCTCCAGCGGATAATGCCCGCCACGCCCGACAGCAGCAGCAGGTCGCGCGCGCTCCAGCGGCGGAACAGCTTGTTGCTCAGCGCAAAGATAACGATTTCCGCCACCACGCCCAGCGACCACAGATAGCCCACGGTTGAAGCGGAATACCCTGCGCCCTGCCAGTAAATGGCGCTGAAACCATAGTAAGCCGCGTGCGCGCCCTGAAGCAGCGAGACGCAGGCCAGAAAACGCCATGAGCTGAGCACCAGCTTCTTCCACGCCTGCCAGCCCGCCGCCTCTTTGTGGCGCGCTTCTCCCTGCGGCATCACCGAAGGCCGCAGCATCATGCCAATCAGCATCGACGCCACGCCAACGCTCAGCAGCACCAGTATCGCCTGGTAGCTGAACATGCTGACCAGCTTGCCGGTCATCGCCGAGCCAATCACGAAGGCCAGCGAGCCCCACAGGCGCACCCGCCCGTAATCCATGGTGATTTGCTTCTGCCAGGTACCTGCCAGCGCGTCCGTAAGGGGCACCAGCGGCGAGAAAAAGAGGTTAAAGCCAACCATCACCACCAGCAGCCAGGTCGCGGTCTGGCCGAACCAGAAGGCGATAGCAAAGAGTAAGGTGAGAAGCGCGAGGAGGCGTAAAGCAAAAACAAGTCGGGAGGGGTCGGTAACGCGGGGGGCTAACAGCAAACTACCAAGGAAACGAGCGATTAATCCAGCGCCCAGCAGCAGCCCTATCGTTTCGGGCGGAAGCCCTATCCCGGCCAGCCAGACGCTCCAGAATGGCAGGAAAATACCGTAGCTAAAGAAGTAGGTAAAGTAACCGAGCGCCAGCCAGCGCGTTGAATGCAAACTCATGATCCCTCCCGTTTTCGTGGCGCTAGTGTGGGGGAGGGAAACATGGCTTGCAAGCTTTCCTTAACAGCTTAATAACAGGCTTTGCTGAGACCGTTAATGTGCCGCACGCTGCGCCCGGGCCGTGGCTGCATCAGCATGTTGTTTCGCCATGCGGGCCTCAAGCACTTCCAGGCTCACGCCTTTAGTCTCCGGCACGTAGCGACGGACGTAGATAAAACCGGCCGCACAGATCGCGCCATACAGCAGGAAGCTCCCAGCCGCGCCCAGGCTGGCGTTGAGCAACGGGAAGGTATAGGTCAGCAGGAAGCAGGCCACCCACAGCGCCAGCGTCGCCAGAGACATCGCCAGGCCGCGAACCCGGTTAGGGAAGATTTCGGACAGCAACACCCAGGTCACGGGCGCAAGCGTCAGCGCGTAAATGGCAATCGCCGCCAGCACAAGGATCAGCACCGGCAGGCCCATAATCCCCAGGCCGTAGGCCGCGCCGATCAGCGCATAGATAACGGTCAGGCCCGCCGCACCGATCAGCATCAGCCTGCGGCGGCCAATCTTATCCACCAGCGGCAGAGCGGCAATCGTAAAGATCAGGTTGATAAGCCCCGTCGCCACGATGGATTTCAGAGTGCTGTTAATGTCGAAACCGGCGGAGGCAAAAATCTCCTGCGCGTAGTTGAAGATGACGTTAATCCCGCACCACTGCTGGAAGACGGCCAGCACCATGCCGATAATAATGATCGGCTTAACCTGAGGCTGCCAGAGCGCCGACCAGGAGACTTTCTGGTTGTCCTGATTAAGCGTTTGCTGGATCTCTTTTAGCGTCTCATCCGCATAGCTCTGGTTGCCGATGCGTTTGAGCATCTGGTGCGCACGCTCGTTTTTACCGGCGCGGGCCAGCCAGCGCGGCGACTCAGGCACAAAGAACATCAGCACCAGGAAGGCCACAGCAGGCACCAGCTCGGCCCCAAACATCCAGCGCCAGCCCACCTGGCCGTTCCAGGTCTGGGTAATCTGCTGCATGGTTGCCGATGCGGCAACCGGTTCGGCAATCAGCAGGTTAATCAGCTGCGCGGCCAGCACGCCAATCACGATAGTCAGCTGGTTAATCGCCACGAACTTGCCGCGCTTTTCCGCCGGGCTGACTTCCGCGATATACATTGGGCTTAGCGCCGAGGCCAGGCCAATCCCCACCCCGCCGACGATACGGTAAACGATAAACATATCGAAGTTTGTCGCCATCGCCGTGCCCCACGCCGAGGCGGTGAACAGGATAGCAGAGAGCATTAACGGCAATTTTCGCCCAAAGCGGTCCGCGCACCAGCCGGAAATCAGCGCGCCAAACACGCAGCCCGCCAGCGCCGAGCTCATTGCCCAGCCGGACTGCGCCGGGTCAGTAATGGAAAAATAAGCTTCATAAAACGGTTTCGCACCGCCGATCACCACCCAGTCATAGCCAAACAGCAGGCCACCGCAGGCGGCCACCAGACAGATGGTCCAGACATAGCCCATGTGTAGTTTCGTCTGCACAGTATTCATTGTGATTCCTCCAGCAGCGTCAGCCGCATGGTCTGCCGTTGTGTTTCACCCGTCGCCAGGGGAACAAGATGACCCGCCGCCGGACGATGGTGATCGTCAGGCGCATGGCTCATTGGCTCGAGGCAAAAAAAGTTGAAATCGTAGCCTTCATCGAAGGCAGGATCGGAGACGAACAGGAAGTAGCAGGGTGCCGGAGGATCGGTTTCCATTTGTACCGAGCAGCCCGCCTCCGGCCAGCAGATGCCTGCCGTGCCGTCCCAGCCTGAAAATCCGTTATTAATCCAGCGGCGGGGCAGCCCGTTCGGCTCTGTGAAATCGAGTTCTTTCGGCACCGCGTTCTGAAACTCCCCCGCCAGCCACTGCTCGCGTTCAAGCCAATAGCCTGACGCATGCGCCTGAAGGCGCGTCTGCGCCGTTAGCGGAAAATAAGGATGCCAGCCCAGGCCAAAAGGCAGGGTTGCGCCGCCCTCGTTGGTGACCGAAAGCGAAACCTCAAGCGAATTTTCAGTCAGCTGGAATACCTGCCGGGCGGCGTAGCGATAAACCCCCTCCCGCTGCTGAAACTCCAGCACCAGCCGGGTGGCCTCAGACGAGATACAGCGCCAGGCGTTAAGCCAGCCGTCGCCGTGCAGATAGTGGCTGTCCCACGCCACGTTGGGCTGCAGAACATAGTGCCGACCGTCAAAGTCGAAGCCGTTGCCGCTCACGCGGTTGCCAAAGGGCACCAGCGGAAAGCAGGAAGATTCAACGGCGATCCCGCTTTGCTTGCCCGGCCGCAGCAGGGGAACGCGCCCCTCCCCTTTCAGCCACCACCAGCCTTCGATGCTGCCGCCCTGCCCGGAAACTGCCAGCTCGAGCGATTCGTTACGTAAGGTGAAAAGTGCCATTGCCGCCTCGTTAGTCAGGGAAATTGATGACAACTTTTCCGCATTTGCCGCTGGCCATCAGCGCATAGGCTTCACCCGCCTGCGCCAGTGAGAACCGGTGCGTAATGGCGCTGCGCGGCCACAGTTTCCAGTCCGTCAGGTCGTGGGCGCATTTTTCCATGTGGTAAAGGCTCGTCACCCAGGATCCGATAATGCGGCGCTGGTGATGCATCAGGTCAGCGCTGACCTCGAACTCCACCTTTCCGGTTTCACCGATGTAAATCACCCTTCCCCAGTCGGCGGTGGACTGCAGCGCCAGCAGACGCCCGGCGGCATTTCCTGAACAGTCGAGCGCGACGTCCGCTCCACCGTGCGTCAGCTCTGCGATAATCTCCCCCAGGCCTTCGGTGGTGGCGAGATACCCGTGGTCCATGACGCCGAGTTTCTTCGCCATCGCCAGACGTTCAGGCTGCATATCAACGCCGATGACGCGCTTCGCGCCGCGACCCCGCGCCAGCATCATCGCCATCATCCCCACCGGGCCAAGCCCTACCACCAGCACGTTGTCGCTCCCTGAAACTTCCCCGCGCAGAATGCCTTCGTATGCCGTGCCTACGCCGCAGCTGATAAAGGAACCGTCTTCATAGCTGAGGGCCTCCGGCAAAAGAATGAGGTCTTTTTCTTCCGCCAGCAGATACTCGGCATGGCCGCCATCGCGCTGCCAGCCATAGGCTGCCTTTCCTGCTCCGGTGCAGGAAATCGGGAAGCCGCGGCGGCAGTTCGGGCAGAAACCGCAGCCGGAAATATGATAAACCAGCACCCGGTCGCCCTCTTTGAAGTGGCGACATCCCAGCCCCGTTGCGACTATCTGCCCGCAGGGTTCATGGCCGTTAATAAATCCCTGGTAAAGCGGTTTATCCGGGGCGGCCGCGGTGGCCCGATGCTGATGGTAGATGTAGTGCACATCGCTTCCGCAGATGCCCGATGATTTCATTTTCAGCAGCACCTGGTTAATCCCAGGCGTGGGCACCGGCACCTCACGAAGGTCGACGGTAGAATTTCCGGGTAAATAAGCGGCCTGCATTGTTTTCATAATTCCCTCTGCTCCGAATGTTGTAATTAAGCTTTAGCGTTTAGATTTATTGTTTCTTTGCGTAAGCAGGATGTTCGCCAGTACAGCCACCACGATGATGACGCCGCGAACCACCTGCTGGAAAAAGGAGTTGATGCCGAGCAGAACTAATCCGTTGCCAATCAGCGTGATAACCAGCACGTCGAGGAGCGTCCCGAACAGCGAGCCGCGCCCGCCGGACAGCGCCGTACCGCCAACGACTACCGCTGCAATAACATCAAATTCGAGGCCGTTTGCCGCACCGGCGTTGCCCGACCCCAGGCGGGCGGCAAGCAGAATCCCGGTCACGGCGGCCAGCAGGCCTGAGAGGGTGAAAATCATAATTCGTACCCGCCTGACGTTGATGCCGCACAGCTGAGCGGCGGTGGCGTTACCGCCAACGGCAAAGACCGAGCGCCCAAAGGCCGTTTTACGGCTGATAAACACAAAGGCGACAAACAGCACCATCATGATGACGGCGGAGACCGGCAGGCCGAGCACCTCGCCCCCCAGCCAGTCCAGCACCGGACTTTCATCAATCGGCACCGGCAGCGCGTTGGTCATGAACAGCCCCATGCCGCGCAGCGCACTCCATAGCCCCAGGGTGGCGACGAAGCTCGGCACGTTGAAAACGCCGCGCAGGACGCCGGCCAGCGTTCCCAACAGCGCCCCGAGCAGCAGAACCAGCAGGCAGGCGGCGGCGAGAGGAACGTGAAGCTGCAGTAAAAATGCCAGGCAGACGGAGACGAAGGCCACCATCGGCCCGACGCTGACGTCAATTTCGCCGGAGATAATAATCAGCGTCATCGCCCAGGCGGCGATGCCAATAGTGGCCGCATCGCGCAGCACGTTCATCTGGTTATTCAAAGAGATAAAGCCCGGCGCGTTCAGAGAAAACACCAGGTAAAGAATGGCTATCACCACCAGCAGGCCGATGACGTTGATGTGTCGGCTGACGAACCGGCTGGCTGAAGCGTGTCTGCCTTCGGGCAGGCTTAATGACGAAGCGGACATAGCGGTGTTCCTCAGTAGGATTTCATCAGTGCGTGGATAACAGGGCGGACATCAGGGCATCGACGCTGACGGGAGAGTGGAACTCCCGGCTGAACGTGCCGTGCTGCAGCAGCAGAATGCGGTCGCAGACCAGCGGCAGCTCTTCGACTTCGCTCGAAATAAACAGCACGCTTTTCCCTTCCCTGGCGAGATCCCGCACGATGCGATAGATCTGCTGCTTGGCTTCGATATCGACGCCCCTGGTCGGCTCATCCAGCAGTAAAATCTGGCTGCCCGCGTAGACCCAGCGCCCGATAACGACCTTCTGCTGATTGCCCCCGGATAGCGTGCCGATAGCCGTCTCGCTGCTGGCCGCCTTCACGCTCATGCGCTGCATGATGCCTTCCGTCAGGCTGCGAATGCGGCCCCAGTTCAGTACGCCCCTGCTGCTGACGAACTTACGGTTGGTGATGACGGTGTTTTCGTTCACCCCGAGCAGCGGAATAATCCCCGCCTCTTTGCGGTTCTCCGGCGTGTAGCCGACACCCCGCTGAAGCATCTGTGAGTAGTCAGGACGGGATATCGCTTCGCCGTTGATAACAATGTCGCCCGCTTCAAAAGCGGCCAGGCCGACGATAGATTTAAGAAGTTCGCTACGCCCCGCCCCCAGCAAACCGGCGATGCCCAGCACTTCGCCACGGTGGAGCGTCATGGTGATATCTTTGAGCTGCGGACTGCGGCGCAGGCCGCGAACCTCCAGCACGGGCTGGCCGCTCCCCGCACCTTCCGCCACCGACTGATACTCTTCGGCATCGCGGCCGAGCATCAGCGCCACTATGTGTTGGGTTGAGGTGTTGCCTATCTGCACGTCCCCGGCAATTTGTCCGTCGCGCATAATCGTCGCCGAGGTAGCAATGCGGCGGATCTCCTCCATCCGGTGGCTGACGTAAATCACCGCGATCCCCAGCGCGGACATCTTTTTTACCGCCTCAATCACCAGCTCTACTTCGGCATTGGCGAGCGAGCTGGTCGGCTCGTCCAGAATCACCACGCCGGGCTTCCCCTGCATGACCCTGGCGATCTCCACCAGCTGTTTCTCGGCCGGGCTCAGGTTCCCTACCAGCTCGTTGGGATCGACGACAACACCCAGGGCTTTCAGGCTGGCTGCGGCACGCAGGACCATTTGCTGTCGATCTATCATGCCGTTGCGGCGCGGCCAGTGGCCCAGGCAGAGGTTCTCGGCAACCGTCAGACCGTCGACCAGGCTTAGCTCCTGATAGACGGCCCTGACCCCCAGCTCAGAGGCCTGGCGGGTCAGCGAGGCGTCGCTGCCGCGAAGACGCGTACCGGCAAGCCAGACGTCTCCGCTGTCCAGAAATTCGCTGCCGGTCAGCATGCGGATAAGCGTCGATTTCCCGGCGCCGTTTTTGCCGAGCAGGGCCCTGACCTCCCCTTTGCACAGCCTGAAATTAACGTTATCCAGGGCTACGACGCCGGGATAACGTTTATTGCCCGCGGTGATTTCCGCGACGGGTAGCTCATCGCGCCGTTCGGTGGTTATCATATTCAGACCTCAGCAATGAACGGGATTATTACGGCAGGCCGTCAGCGTGGGTGATAAGCCACTGCTTGCCGTCTTCCGTCTTGTTATATAAATCCACCGGGACCTGAATAACTTTTTCTTTCGGCGGAGTTTTATTAATCACGCTGAGAGTTTGCGCGAAAACGGCGTTGCCCATTTTCTTGCCGGAAATATCCGCCACGGCTTTGAGCACCTGATTATTTGCTAATTCCTGAGCGATTTCGGTGGTCATGTCAGAGCCAAACACGACGATTTTCCCGACTTTATTTTGATTACGGACTGCTTTTACCGCGCCAAGCGTAGCCCCGCCTGACTCACCTAAAATGGCGTCAAGATCTGGCATAGAAACAATTAATTTTTCACCGATGGATATCGCTTTATCCAGAACCGTACCCTCCTGATTAGCTACAATCGCCATACCGGGAACCCTGGATTTAAGCGCCTCTTCAAATCCTTTGCGGCGCTGAACGCACACTTCGAAAGCCTCACAGTTAATAACGGCAATTTTTGGCGCGGTAATATTGTTGGCAATAAAATAATCCGCTGCGGAATTACCCAGCTTTTTACCGAATTCAAGAGGATCGCCAACCAGATAGGCGGCAATATATTTATCTACGCCACTGGGGCTAATACAGGTGTTATAGCAAACAACGGGAATGCCAGCGTCGCTGGCCCGGCGCACCGTTCTGCTGCTGCCGTTTTCAGAAACGGCGGAAAGAATAATGGCGTCTACGCTGCGGGCCACCAGCGTGTCAATAAATGAACTTTCTTTTGAAATATCTCCCTGGGCGTTGGTTTCAATTAGCTGCACTTTTACGTCGGCTGCTTTTGCTGAATCCTGAATGCCCTGGCGTACGCCCGCATAATACCCCTGGGTATCCAGGTAAATAGCGCCGATGGTCATTTCCTTTGGTGCCGCCATCCCTGAAAAAGAGAGGCTGGTCAGTATTAAGAGCAATAAAGAGGTGAACGCTGTCTTACTTTGTCGGGACATATTGTGTCTCCTGGTAAGGTAGAGGTTTATTATTGTTGGCGTTCCCGCTCGCCGGGCGGCTACTGCGATGGCCGCCCGGCGAACGAAGTCGTACACATCTTAAACATTTCCCCCTGCGCGACGGTCAGGCCGCTCAAAGATTTCAGTTAACGATGTTCAGTGAACCAGCCGTTCAAGGAAGGAGAACGTCTGCTGCCAGAGCGGCGCGTCAGGCCACGTCGGGTTAAGCTTTTCCAGTTCATTACGGGCTGCCAGCGATCCCGTAAAGTCCCCCAGCCCGGCACAAGCAAGCGTCTGAACAAACAGGCATTTCTCCCTGTGCTGCTGCTGAAGATCGCTGTAGAGCGACAGGAGGTCGGGCTGGGATACCGCGAAGAAATCAGCCTCCACCGTGGCGCCCGCCATATTGCTGGCCCACTCGTGCATATCCTTAAACAGCTGCTCTGCCGCCGACTGTTCGCCGAGCAGGCGCAGCGCCATTCCCTGCCAGAACAGGTAGCCTACGGGCTGGTCGTTGTAATAACTGTGCACGTTAATCGTCCTGTCCCCGGTTGCCGCCCGGCGCAGACAGCGCGTAGCCTCATCCTGCTGCCCGTCCTGCTGAGCGCAGACGCCAAGCCAGAACCAGATATCGTTATCCGTCTGGCCGGGCAGACGCCCTTCGCTAAGATTCTCCGGATAGTGAAGCGCGGCGTGGAGCAGCTTCGCCGCCTGCCCCGGCTGCTGGCGCTCAATCAGGCTCCAGGCGCGCAGCAGATTATTAAGGATGAACTGGCTGGTAATTTTCCCTTCTCCGCCCTCCCACGGGTGGAATTTTCGTGTGGCAAGGATCCTGGCGGCTTCGTCGGTCTTGCCGCAGTGGTTCCAGAGGGTAAGCAGCTCCGCTGTCATATCATCGCGCCCCAGCGCACAGGGCAGGTTGGCCTCCAGCCGCGCCAGGCGTACAGCCGGGTCGCCAGCGGTCAGCTTATCGAGCAGGTCACGCTCGAACAGCAGCCGTGAATCATCCGGCAGCAGGCGGCATGCCGTATCCAGACAGGTGGCGGCCAGCGGCGCATTGTTCTGCTTGTTCCAGGCATGGATTGCCAGACCGCGCCACGCATCGGCAAAATCAGGCTGTATCGCCGTGCAGCGCTGCCAGAGGGCAACGGCTTTTTCTTCGTTGCGCTTGCTGTAATGGAAGCAGGCCTGAAGATGGAGCGAGAAATAGCACTCGTCGATCTGCTCAAGCGCCGCAACCTCATCAAGCGTGTTCGGGAAGCGGACAAACTCTGGGAAAGCTTCACGAGCGAGGGCAAGCAGCGGCGCGCGTTCGGATTTTTTCAGCAGGCTGGCATGGAAATAGAGCGGCAGCGTACGCCGGATATCCAGCGCCTCAAGCACCTCAAGGGCCAGGTCCACTCTGCCCCAGCTAACAAGCTGTCCGGCGGTCGTCAACGCGTTGATATCCCGTCCGCCGCATAAATTTCGCCACTGCGCCAGACTGGCCGCGCCGGGATCGCTGTACCAGCTAAGCCAGCAGAGCGTGGGGTTCAGCGGATAATCCCTGAGGTGCTGCTCCCGCGCCAGAGAGGACTTTTCATGCTGGCCGCTTAGCTGAAGCAGCAGGTTTTCCAGACACAGTACGTCCTGGTTAGTCGGCGTAACGCGCAGGCTTTGGCGGCAAAACTCAATGCCTTCCGCGTAGCGGCCTTCGCGGGAGCACAGCCGCGCCAGGCCGTAAAACGCTGCCGCCTTGCTGTTGCCGCTCCAGGTGGCACGCCAGAAATCTTCTTCCGCCGCCTTCCAGCTTTCCTGACGCTCCAGAGCGCAGGCACGAATCAGGCTGGCCTGTCCGCACTGCGGATTTTTATTCAGACGGTGGGCACGCGCCAGCGCCTGGGTTGCGTAGGCCACGGTACGTGGGAAATCCGCACGGTTATATTCCAGCAGCGCCAGGGCGAGATTACAGCGGTAGTCCAGCGGATCCAGCTCAACGCCACGCAGGTAATAATCGAAAGGAGAACGGCTGGCATGGTGATACTGCTCAAGATGCTGACCAATGAACCACGCCTCGTCCACGCTGGTTAACTCAGCGGCGCTCAGCGGCGCTTTTGCCACCTCAGGCAGCGGGACCTCCGTCGGCTGATGCTCCTGATAAGCGATGACTTCGTTGCCCTGCTGGTCGCGGAGCGTCAGCTTCAGCCGCGCCGGGTCGATCGCCTTCAGCCTGCCGCGAAGCACTACGCCCGGGTCAAGCTCCACCGGACGGTCCAGCAGCGGCTCAGCGTTATTTTCCTCACAGATTGTCAGGTGGTGCCCGGTCAGAGGAGCAATGGTATAAATGCCCCATTCGACGCCATCCTCGCTGCGCTCGAGCTTAATGACCACGTCCCGCGACGCGTTCTGCACCATGCCCAGAGAGTGATAAGGCAGAAAATACTGCACGAAGCGCTTCTCTTCGAAGGCATCAAGCCAGGTGAAATCCGGCTGATTGTCCGCATAGATGCCGGTCATCAGCTCGATGTAAGGGCCATTTTCATCGGTCAGATTACGATCCCATGCCTGACCAAACTCGCTGTATCCCCAGCTCCACTGCTTTTTCCCCGGAGCAATATGGTGGTCGGCAACGTGAAGCAGGCCGCCGTCTTCGTCATGGCACCAGGCACCGACGAAGTCATACTCTGACTTTTCGGCCATGTAGGAGGTCGGTACCGGCACGTTTTTATAGCGCGAAATATCCACGCCCGCGGAGTAATCCACCTTGTAATAGGTGCCGGTGGCGATCGGGAAAGAAGAGACGGCTCGTTTACCGTGGTCAAACACGGCGGTGACATCCGGCGGGAAGACGCTCTGATGCCCGTCGCCGCCTTTCACCGCCGGGTTGGCCCACCACAGGAAATGGCGGGGAGTGGCGTTTCCGTTGTAGACGCGGCTGCCGATTTCCAGCGCGGCGCGATCCGGCCTGAGGGTGAAACCGGTCATAACCTGTAGCCCGTGCATCGGCTCGGTTTCCCCTACCCACACCGTTTTCGATCCCTCCTCCCCTTCCTCAATGCTGAAATCGACCGGCATGTAGGTGGTGGGACGGTGGTGCTGCGGCCAGTTAAATTCGATGCCGCCGGAGATCCATGGCCCCAGCAGCCCTACCAGCGCGGGCTTGATGACATCGTTATGGTATACAAAATCCCGCTGCTTAATTTTGTCCCACGCCCGGTGTACGCGCCCGCCCAGCTCGGGGAGGATCATGACCTTAATGTAGTCATTCTCCAGCCACACGGCCTGCCAGGTCTTCATCACTTTTTGTTCGCTCAGCGTATCAGTGACGCCGTAGGGATAGACCGCGCCGGAAGAGCCCTGGTAAACCCGGTTCTCCAGAAACATGGGGTGAATATCCTGCGGCCCGGTTTCGTACGTCGGGATGCTGACCTTTTCTTGCCAAACTTTTACTGATTCCATGTCGCCCTCAATATTAACAAAACATACTTAATTCACAGATTGAAGGCAGTCTAATGGACAGATACGTTTACGTTTTGCACAATCGTCACGCAATCAAGTAAACAAGGTTTAGTGAAATGAAGGTCTGCATCAGCAACCAGCACATCCGCAAATACAATAAAAACGTCATTCTGGAGCACCTGTACCGCGAGAAGCGCGCCAGTAAATCGACGCTGGCACGCCTGTCGCAAATCTCCATTCCGGCGATCAGTAATATTCTTAGCGAGCTGGAAGCAGAGAAACGCGTAAAGAATGTGCAGGAAGATAAATCCCTGCGCGGCCGCAGCAGCGGGACCTGGCTTATCGCCCCCGAAGGCGACTGGACGCTGTGCATGAACGTGACGCCTACCAGCATCGAATGCCAGCTGGCGAACGCCTGCCTGAGCCCAAAAGGCGAGTTCCAGCGCCATATCATCGAGGCCCCCACGCCGCAGCGTCTGCTGGCGGAGATCGAAAAGTGCTGGCATCGCTACCGTAAGGCATGGCCCGGCCCCGTCATCAACCTGGCGCTGGCGATCCACGGACAGGTCGACGCCGTGACCGGCGTGTCCCAGACCATGCCCCAGGCGCCCTGGAAAGAGCCCATTGAGCTTAAATACCTGCTTGAGGAAAAGCTCGGCGTCCGGGTGATAGTCGATAACGACTGCGTGATGCTGGCGCTGGCGGAAAAATGGCAGAATCCCGCCAGCCGTCAGGACTTCAGCGTTATCAACGTTGACTACGGCATTGGCTCATCATTCGTGATTAACGGGCAGATTTATCGCGGCAGCCTGTACGGCAGCGGGCAGATAGGCCACACCATCATCAACCCCGACGGCACGGCCTGCGACTGCGGGCGCTACGGCTGTCTGGAAACGGTAGCCTCGCTGACGGCGTTAAAAAAACAGGCGCGCGTCTGGCTGAAGCTACAGCCCCACTCGCCGAAGCTTAATCCTGAAACGCTGACCTCAAACCAGCTCATCGCCGCCTGGCACGAAGGCGACGAGCAGGTGAGCCGCTGGGTCGAAAACGCGGCTAACGCCATTGGCCTGAGCCTCTATAACTTCCTGAATATTTTGAATATCAATCAGATTTGGTTTTACGGCAGGAGCTGCGGGTTCGGGGAGGAGTGGCTGGCGATGATTAACCGGCAGACGGGCTTTAATCCGTTCGACCATGGGGATGGGCTAAGGGAGAATGCGACGCAGATCAGCTTCGGGCAGCTCACCCGGCCCCAGCAGGTGATGGGGATTGGCTATTTGTATGTGGAAGAGGAGCTAAACTCGCTCGCATAGAAAAGGCCGCTTTCGCGGCCTTTCAGGATCACAGGTATTTCGGTGGATGGCGCTATCGCTTATCCACCCTACAAGAGCCAGCAGTTCCGTAGGTCGGATAAGCGAAGCGCCATCCGACAAATCACAGAAATATTACGCGTATACCGGCAGTTCCGTAGGCCGGATAAGCGAAGCGCCATCCGACAAATCACAGAAATATTACGCGTATACCGGCAGTTCCGTAGGTCGGATAAGCGAAGCGCCATCCGACAAATCACAGAAAGCTTACGCGTATACCGGCAGGCGAGCGCAGATCTCAAGAACTTTGTTCTTGGTACGTTCGATTGTCGCTTCGTCGTTGATGTTGTCCAGCACGTCGCACATCCAGCCGGCCAGCTCGCGGACGTCCGCTTCGGTGAAGCCGCGGCGGGTTACCGCTGGCGTACCGATACGAATACCGGAGGTCACAAACGGGCTCTTCGGATCGTTTGGCACGCTGTTTTTGTTAACGGTGATGTTAGCGCGGCCCAGAGCGGCATCCGCCTCTTTACCGGTCAGGTTCTTATCAACCAGGTCCAGCAGGAACAGGTGGTTGTCGGTGCCGCCGGAAACGACTTTGTAGCCGCGATCCAGGAAGACAGCAACCATCGCTTTGGCGTTTTTGGCAACCTGCTGCTGGTAGGTTTTGAACTCTGGCTCCATCGCCTCTTTCAGCGCCACCGCTTTACCGGCGATAACGTGCATCAGCGGGCCGCCCTGCGCGCCCGGGAAGACGGCGGAGTTCAGCTTCTTGTACAGCTCTTCGCTGCCGCCGTTGGCGAGGATCAGGCCACCGCGCGGGCCAGCCAGCGTTTTGTGAGTGGTGGTGGTAACAACGTGCGCGTGTGGAACCGGGTTAGGGTAAACGCCCGCCGCAATCAGGCCAGCCACGTGGGCCATGTCCACGAACAGGTAAGCGCCAACCATGTCGGCGATTTCACGCATCTTCGCCCAGTCAACCACGCCGGAATAGGCAGAGAAGCCGCCGATGATCATTTTCGGCTTGTGGGCTTTCGCCTGTTTTTCCAGGTCCGCGTAATCGATATGGCCGGACTCATCGATGCCGTAAGGCACGATGTTATAAAGCTTGCCGGAGAAGTTTACCGGGGAGCCGTGGGTCAGGTGGCCGCCGTGCGCCAGGTTCATGCCCAGTACGGTGTCGCCTGGCTCCAGCAGAGTGGTGTAGACCGCGAAGTTAGCCTGGGAGCCGGAGTGCGGCTGCACGTTGGCGTAATCTGCGCCAAACAGCTCTTTAGCACGGTCGATAGCCAGCTGCTCTACCACGTCGACGTATTCACAGCCGCCGTAGTAACGCTTGCCCGGATACCCTTCAGCGTATTTATTGGTCAGCTGAGAACCCTGTGCCTGCATCACGCGCGGGCTGGTGTAGTTTTCGGAGGCGATCAGTTCAATGTGCTCTTCCTGACGTACTTTTTCTTGCTCCATAGCCTGCCACAGTTGGGCGTCATAATCGGCAATGTTCATTTCACGCTTTAACATTCGCATCTCCACTCAGCTAACGGTAAAAATTTTACCCCAGAAGGGGGCCCGGATTGGGCGACGGGCAACAGTGTAAACCGAATTGGTATCAGGGGATAGGGCTTGACAGAGGTTTTTACGCAAACGATTGGCTTGGCGTCCAGCAAGGGTTTGATGGCAAAAGGAGCGGCGGTGAAATCAGGATATTTCTTCATCAGCCGCATGCGAAAAATTCATTACCGTGAGGCCGGTAACAAAATAGACCCTTTACAACATAGCGGTATTTGCTTATAACATGCATATAAAATACAACTTATAGAAAAACCTTCGATAATCAGGAGCGCCTCATGCTTGATGCACAAACCATCGCCGTTGTGAAATCCACTATCCCCCTGCTTGCCGCTACCGGCCCTAAGCTGACCGCCCATTTTTACGATCGTATGTTCAGCCATAACCCGGAGCTGAAAGAGATCTTTAATATGAGCAACCAGCGCAATGGCGATCAGCGTGAAGCGCTGTTTAACGCGATTTGCGCCTATGCCACTAACATTGAGAATCTTGCGGTGCTGCTGCCTGCGGTAGAGAAGATCGCTCAGAAACATACCAGCTTCCAGATTAAGCCTGAGCAGTACGATATCGTGGGAGGCCACCTGCTGGCGACGCTGGACGAAATGTTCAGTCCAGGCCAGGAAGTGCTGGATGCGTGGGGCAAAGCCTACGGCGTGCTGGCCGGTGTGTTTATCAATCGTGAAGCCGAAATCTATCAGACCAACGCGGCGAAAAATGGCGGCTGGGAAGGCACCCGTGCTTTCCGCATCGTCGCGAAAACCCCGCAAAGCGCGCTTATCACCAGCTTTGAATTTGCTCCCGTCGACGGCCAGCCGGTTGCCGATTATCAGCCGGGCCAGTATCTGGGCGTATGGCTGAAGCCTGAAGGATTCCCGCACCAGGAGATCCGCCAGTATTCCCTGACCCGTAAGCCGGATGGCAAAACCTACCGTATCGCGGTGAAGCGCGAAGACCAGGGTCAGGTATCAAGCTGGCTGCACAACCACGCCAAAGTGGGGGATGAAATTTATCTCGCCTCCCCTGCCGGTGATTTCTTTATGGATGTTGCGCCGCAAACGCCAGTGACGCTGATTTCTGCAGGCGTAGGCCAGACGCCAATGCTGGCAATGCTGGATACGCTGGCGAACAGCGCCCATACCGCTCAGGTGAACTGGTTCCACGCGGCGGATAACGGCGACGTGCATGCATTTGCCGATGAGGTGGATACGACCGGCAAGAAACTGCCGCGCTTTGAGCGTCACATCTGGTATCGCACGCCAGCCGAAAGCGACCGTGCGCAGGCGAAGTTCGACAGCGAAGGCCTGATGGATTTACTGGCTCAGGAAGGGAAAATTAGCGCGCCGGAAATGCAGTTCTATCTTTGCGGCCCGGTCAGCTTTATGCGCTTTGCGGCGGAACAGCTGGTGAAGCTGGGCGTTGGGCAGGAACGTATTCATTACGAATGCTTTGGCCCGCATAAGGTGATGTAAAACCCCTGCTCTCTCCCCAAAGGGGCGAGGGCGAAAATTAAGGCCCTCTTCGTCAGGAGAGGGCCTTAAACTGTGAAATCAGATCGCCGCGTCGTCTTCTTCGCCGGTACGGATACGCACCACGCGCGCCACGTCGAAGACAAAGATTTTACCATCGCCGATCTTACCGGTTTGCGCGGTACGGATAATGGTATCCACGCAGGTATCGACGATATCGTCGGTCACCACGATTTCAATTTTCACCTTCGGCAGGAAGTCGACCATATACTCCGCGCCGCGGTACAGTTCGGTATGGCCCTTCTGGCGACCAAATCCTTTCACTTCCGTTACCGTCATGCCGGTGATGCCCACTTCTGCCAGCGCTTCGCGCACGTCATCCAGTTTGAACGGCTTAATAATCGCATCAATTTTCTTCATGATTTTCTCTGTTATTCCCGCACAACTCTCGTGTGCTGCAAGCATAGTAATCGGTTGCCCAAATTAACACAGACTACTCTTTAAAGTCATTGGCATCGAGTTCATGCCGGGAGAGTAGCTTGTAGAATTCGGTACGGTTACGCCCCGCCATGCGCGCCGCGTGGGTCACGTTGCCTTTGGTGATTTGCAGCAGCTTGCGCAGGTAGTTCAGTTCGAACTGGTTGCGCGCCTCGACAAACGTCGGCAGTACCGTGTTCTCGCCCTCCAGCGCCTGCTCCACCAGCGCTTCGCTGATGACCGGCGCGGAGGTCAGGGCCACGCACTGTTCGATAACGTTAACCAGCTGACGCACGTTGCCCGGCCAGCTGGCGGCCATCAGGCGCTTCATGGCGTCCGTGGAAAAGCTGCGTACGAAAGGTTTGTGGCGGTCGGCGGACTGGCGCAGCAGATGATTGGCCAGCAGGGGGATATCTTCCGCCCGCTCGTGCAGCGCCGGAATTTTCAGGTTCACCACGTTTAAACGATAAAAGAGGTCTTCGCGAAACTCGCCGCGCTCCATGGCCTTCGGTAAATCACGGTGGGTTGCGGAGATAATACGTACGTTGATATCCAGATCGCGGTTGCTGCCCAGCGGGCGTACTTTGCGCTCCTGCAACACGCGAAGTAACTTCACCTGCAGCGGGATCGGCATATCGCCAATTTCATCCAGGAACAACGTGCCGCCTTCTGCCGCCTGGAACAGCCCTTCACGACTGCTGACCGCGCCCGTGAACGCGCCGCGTGCGTGACCGAAAAGTTCGGACTCCAGCAGCTGTTCCGGCAGCGCGCCGCAGTTGATGGCGATAAACGCATTTTTGCCGCGCGGGCTGGCGTTATGAATGGCCTGCGCCAGGATCTCTTTGCCGGTGCCGCTCTGGCCGTTTATCAGCAGGCTGACGTCCGACTGCGCCACCATGCGGGCCTGCTCCAGCAGACGCAGCATGTTCGGGCTGCGCGTGACAATTGTTTCGCGCCACATGTCGTCGCCCGCGGCAACCGTGTGCTCCAGCGCATCATCAATCGCCTTATACAGCGCGTCTTTATCGACTGGTTTAGTCAGGAAGCTGAACACGCCCTGCTGGGTAGCTGCCACGGCGTCGGGGATCGAGCCGTGGGCGGTGAGGATAATCACCGGCATTCCCGGCTGTAATTTCTGGATTTCAGCGAACAGCGCCATGCCGTCCATCTCATCCATGCGCAGGTCGCTTATTACCAGATCAATCTTTTCGCGCCCCAGCAGCCGCAGCCCCTCCGCGCCGCTTTCCGCAGTCGTTACGGTAAAGCCTTCGCTGGTCAGCCGCATGCCGAGCAGCTTGAGCAGGCCCGGGTCGTCGTCTACCAGCAGCAGTCGTGCCGGTTTACGCTGCGTCATGGTTTAGTCTCCTGTTCGGGTTTGTCCGCGTCGCCCGACGGCGCAGGCCTGGTGATTTCATCGTCCGCATCGCCCTGAGCCGCCGGTGCCGCTGGTTTTTCAGCGCCTTTGCTTTCCGGCAGATAGCTGCCGGAAGGCTTGCGGCTGGAGAGCTGGCGTTCAATATCGGTCAGGTTTTCCAGCTTGCGGGTGGTCAGGTCCAACTGGCTTCGCAAGCGCTGCTGCTGCTCGCGCAGGGTATCCAGCTCGCCGTCCGTTGACTGCTGCAGCTTGCTGTAGCGGCTGCGCTCATCCGAAAGCTCCAGCAAAGAAGCCTGGCCGTCGCGCCAGACCTGGAACAGCGGCCGCACCTGGGTGGGCACTTCGCCGGTCATCGCATCCAGCTTCGTCATGTAGCGACGGCGTTCGGTGGGGGTAATTTTTGCGTTGGCGAGCAGAATGCCGCGCTTGAAGGTGTCCTGCCAGCTGTCGGATGGCCAGCGGCGGGCTTCCGCGCGGGCTTCAGCAGGCGGCAGGCGTTCAGCGCAGTCCATGCCGCGCAGCCAGAACAGCGGGTTATTAAGCGACTCGTGGGCCTGGATGTGCCAGATTTCCTGGCAGTCGGTGGAGAGGTAATCCGCCAGCTGCTGCTCCGGCTCCTGAGGCTGATGGGGTTGTTTAATGATGCTGGTCACCGGATTTTGCACGCAGCCTGCGAGCAGTAACGGCAGCAGAATCACGCCAATACGGCGACGAAGATTAAAAACTTTCATTGTTATTCATTCTCGGGAAAAACAGGCAATTCGATACGGAAACAGACGTCCGTCGTGTCATCGTCAACCAGATGCAGCTCGCCGTGCATTCGGCGGATGCAGTCCTGGGCAATGCTCAGCCCCAGGCCACTGCCTTTGACCGCACCTTTACGTTGTAAGCTGCCCTGATAAAAAGGCTCAAAGATCATCTCCCGTTCGGTCGCCGGAATGGGTTCTCCCGTATTGGCGACCTCGATACGCAGCACCTGTCCAACCCGGGCGCTGCGCAGATAAATGGTACCGGATTCACTGCCATAGTGCACCGCATTGGAGTAGAGATTATCCAGCACGCTCATCAGCAGCATGGGTTCAGCAAGGCAGGCCACCGGGCTCAGATCGCATTCCGTATGCATCATTTTAGCCCTTGCAGGCAAACTATGGGCCGAGATCACCACTTCCACCAGCGGCGCGAGCTCAACTTTTTCAAGTTCGACCTGGCCGTCCGCCAGTTTGCGGTTGTAATCGAGCAGCTGCTCGATGAGCTTTTGCAGGTGGCGGCTGCTGCTGTCGAGGATTTCAACGACCTCTTTCTGGTCCGTCGTCAGCGGCCCGGCAACCTGATCGGCCAGTAATTCCGTCCCCTCGCGCATGCTGGCAAGCGGCGTTTTCAGCTCGTGGGAAATATGGCGCAGAAATTCGTGGCGCTGGGATTCAAGCCAGGAGAGACGTTCGCTGAGCCACACGATGCGCTGCCCGACGGAGCGTAATTCACGCGGGCCTTTGAACAGAACGGAATCCCCAAGCGAGCGCCCTTCCCCCAGCAGATTAATCATTCTTTCAATGCCCTTCACCGGACCAATAATCATGCGGGTAAAGACGATGACCAGCCCGAGGCTCAGCAGAAAGAGCACCAGCGCCTGCCAGCCAAAGAACTGGCCTCGCTCGGCGATCTCCTGCTGCAGCTGCTGGCCGCGAGAGAAAACGACCGCGCGCGTCGCCTGCACCATTTCGGCATTAGCGTTGGCAAAGGTTTCAAGGTGCGCCGCAGCCGCCGCATCAGGGCCGCTATTTTTGCACTGCAGCAGCGCCAGATCTTTCAGGGAGCGGCTCAGGAGCTGATAGAGATGCTCGTCGGGCAGTACGTCAGCATGGGCCTCCAGCATCTGCGCGTAGCGCTTACGCTGTCCCTCATAAACTTTCGCCAGCGTCGCGTCATCCAGCACGCAGTACTGGCGATAGCTACGCTCCATTTCCAGGGCTGCGTTGGTCATCGCCTCGCTGCGACGCGCGTCAATTAGCGTGGTGCGGTTGGTCTGCGCAGCCTGGGCGCTCAGCGCATTCAGGCTTTGCCAGGCCTGCCAGGCAAGGACCAGCAACGGCACCAGCACCAGCAAAAAGGCCATCATCACGAGCTGTCGGAGCGAACGGGGGAAAAAGTGCCACTGGTTCAATAGCTTCATCTCATTCTACCTGCGAGACCTGATGCTAGCTGGGATTGGCGGGAGTTTAAAGGTTTGAATGCCAGAAACGACAAAGGCAGAGAAATTTCTCTGCCTTTGCTTTCGGAAACAGGCGGTGCCTTACTCAACGTTTCGCCCGATGCATGCCAGGTCTCGAAGACTGTTGGCAAAAGGTGGACGGCAGGCACCTTGAGTGCGTCATTCGATGGTTTATGTAGCGCGCTCTGTTAACAGAGGTCTGACATAAGAAAGTGAATGAGCCACTGGGCTAAGTAATGCAGTATGCGTGCCACTTTACAAGGCAAATACATACAATGATGAATTTAAAGGTTTTTTAACAAATATCGTTAAAACTGCGGTTGAGTGAAAATTCATCACCCTGTCGCTAATTAGCTACAGGTTCATAACACTTAAATAAACACACTTAAAAACAAGAAGTTAAATGTCTCTTTTTGGAGACACTAAAAATCAGCCGGTGTCGGGAATTGCAGACAAAAAAATCCCTTCGCCAGAGCGAAGGGATTATCAGGACCGCGACGAACCGGGTTCGGTTATCCCAGCTGTTTACGCGCGTTGCGGAAAATACGCATCCACGGGCTGTCTTCTCCCCACTCTGCCGGGTGCCAGGAGTTGCTCACGGTGCGGAACACGCGCTCCGGGTGCGGCATCATGATGGTGACACGCCCGCTTTCGTTGGTGACCGCCGTGATCCCGTTTGGCGAGCCGTTCGGGTTCGCAGGGTAGCTCTGCGTCACCTTGCCGAAGTTGTCGACAAAGCGCAGTGCCACCAGCCCTTTGCTTTCGATTTGCGCAAGGTGGTTTGCATCGCGCACTTCCACATGACCCTCACCGTGGGATACGGCGATTGGCATTTGCGAGCCGATCATGCCCTGCAGCAGCAGCGACGGGCTGGAGGCAACCTCCACCAGGCTGAAGCGAGCTTCAAAGCGGTCCGATTCGTTACGCACGAAGCGCGGCCACAGGTCGCTGCCCGGGATCAGCTCACGCAGGTTGGACATCATCTGACAGCCGTTACAAACGCCCAGCGCCAGGGTTTGCGGACGATGGAAGAAGGTTTCGAACTCGTCGCGCACGCGCTCGTTGAACAGAATGGATTTCGCCCAGCCTTCGCCAGCGCCCAGCACGTCGCCGTAAGAGAACCCGCCGCACGCCACCAGCGTCTGGAACTCTTCCAGACCTCGACGGCCCGCCAGCAGGTCGCTCATGTGTACGTCGATGGCGTCAAAGCCCGCACGGTGGAAGGCCGCAGCCATCTCTACGTGGGAGTTAACGCCCTGCTCACGCAGCACGGCCACTTTTGGTCGCGCGCCCGTCGCGATGAACGGCGCGGCGATGTCTTCTTTGATATCGAAGCTCAGCTTCACGTTCAGGCCAGGGTCGGTGTCGTTCGCCTTCGCTTCGTGTTCCTGGTCGGCACACGCCGGGTTATCACGCAGGCGCTGCATCTGCCAGGTGGTTTCCGCCCACCACATACGAAGCGTGGAGCGGCTTTCGCTGTAGACCGCGTGTCCAGCAGACTGGATGGTGAAACGGTCGCCGGAGACTGCTTTACCAATAAAGTGGGAGCAATCTGCCAGACCATGGTCGGCAAGGATTGTCTCAACCGCTGCGCGATCCGCTGCTTTCACCTGGATTACCGCGCCAAGCTCTTCGTTAAACAGCGCAGCCAGACGATCTTCACCCAGCGTGGCAATATCCGCTTCCACGCCGCAGTGGCCGGTGAAGGCCATTTCTGCCAGCGTCACCAGCAGGCCGCCGTCGGAGCGGTCGTGATAGGCAAGCAGCTTTTGTTCTGCCACCAGCGCCTGCATGGCGTTATAGAAACCTTTGAGCTGCGCTACGTTACGCACGTCCGCCGGCTTGTCGCCGAGCTGGCGATAAACCTGCGAAAGCGCCGTTGCGCCCAGCGCGTTATGGCCCGCACCAAGGTCAATCAGCAGCAGAGCGTTATCTTCCGTGCTCAGCTGCGGCGTTACGGTACGGCGCACGTCTTCCACTCGGGCAAAGGCGGTGATAACCAGCGACAACGGTGAGGTCATCTCGCGCTGTTCGTTGCCTTCCTGCCAGCGGGTTTTCATCGACATGGAGTCTTTGCCCACCGGAATGGTGATGCCCAGCTCCGGGCAGAGCTCTTCGCCAACGGCCTTCACCGCTTCGTACAGTCCGGCATCTTCGCCAGGGTGACCTGCGGCAGCCATCCAGTTAGCGGAGAGCTTAATGCGCTTCAGCGAGCCAATCTGCGTCGCCGCGATATTGGTCAGCGCTTCCCCTACTGCCAGACGGGCTGACGCGGCAAAGTCAAGCAACGCTACCGGCGCACGTTCGCCAATAGACATCGCTTCACCGTAATAGCTGTCCAGACTGGCGGTTGTTACCGCGCAGTTGGCAACCGGGATCTGCCACGGGCCGACCATCTGATCGCGGGCAACCATGCCGGTCACGCTGCGGTCGCCGATGGTTATCAGGAAGGTTTTTTCTGCCACCGCAGGCAGATGCAGAACGCGGTTTACCGCGTCGGCAAGGGTAATGCTGCTGTTGTCCAGCGCATCGCCCTTTGCCTTCAGGGTGGCAACGTTGCGCTCCATCTTCGGCGTTTTGCCCAGCAGCACGTCCAGCGGCATATCGATAGGCTGATTGTCAAAATGGCTGTCGTTCAGGGTCAGGTGCTTTTCTGCGGTGGCTTCGCCGATGACGGCATACGGCGCCCGCTCGCGGCGGCACAGCTCGTCAAACAGCGCAACCTGCTCCGGCGCTACGGCCAGAACGTAGCGTTCCTGAGATTCGTTACACCAGACTTCCAGCGGGCTCATTCCCGGCTCGTCGTTCAGGATCTCGCGCAGTTCAAACCGCCCGCCGCGGCCGCCGTCGCTCACCAGCTCCGGCATGGCGTTGGACAGGCCGCCCGCGCCAACGTCATGAATAAACAGAATCGGGTTGTCTTCGCCCATCTGCCAGCAGCGGTCGATCACTTCCTGGCAGCGGCGCTCCATTTCAGGGTTGTCGCGCTGCACGGAGGCAAAGTCCAGATCCGCATCGGACTGGCCGGAGGCCATAGAAGAAGCCGCACCGCCGCCCAGGCCGATATTCATCGACGGGCCACCCAGTACGATAAGCTTCGCGCCCGGAGGGATTTCGCCCTTCTGCACGTGGTCAGCACGGATGTTGCCGATACCGCCCGCCAGCATGATCGGCTTGTGGTAGCCGCGAAGCTCCACGCCGTTGTGGCTGTTAACCTGCTCTTCATAGGTACGGAAGTAGCCGGTCAGCGCCGGACGGCCAAATTCGTTGTTGAATGCCGCGCCGCCAAGCGGGCCGTCGGTCATGATGTCCAGCGCGGTGACGATGCGATCCGGCTTGCCGAAGTCTTCTTCCCACGGCTGTTCAAAGCCCGGAATACGCAGGTTAGAAACGGAGAAACCGACCAGCCCGGCTTTCGGCTTCGCGCCGCGCCCCGTTGCGCCTTCGTCACGGATTTCGCCACCGGAACCGGTAGCCGCGCCCGGCCACGGAGAGATCGCCGTCGGGTGGTTGTGCGTTTCCACCTTCATCAGGATATGCGCTTCTTCCTGATGGAAATCGTAGCGGCCCGCCTCGCGATCTGCGAAGAAGCGCCCGACGGAAGAACCTTCCATCACCGCGGCGTTGTCTTTATAAGCGGACAGCACGTGGTCCGGCGTCTGCTCGAAGGTATTTTTGATCATTTTGAACAGCGACTTCGGCTGCTGCTCACCGTCAATCACCCAGTCGGCGTTGAAAATTTTGTGGCGGCAGTGCTCGGAGTTCGCCTGCGCAAACATATACAGCTCGATGTCGTTCGGGTTGCGCCCAAGCTGCGTGAAGGCGGCCTGAAGATAGTCAATTTCATCTTCCGCCAGCGCCAGGCCAAGACGAATGTTTGCTTCGACCAGCGCATCACGGCCCTGCCCCAGCAGGTCTACACTCTGTACCGGAGCCGGTTCGTGGTGGGAGAACAGCTTCTCGCCGTCATTGAGGGAGGCAAAAACGGTTTCCATCATGCGGTCGTGCAGCAGGCCGTTAACCTCCTGCTGCTGTGCCTGCGTCAGCTCACCGCTGACGTAATAGGCTACTCCGCGCTCAAGGCGTTTCACTTTCGCCAGATCGCAGTTGTGGGCGATGTCGGTAGCTTTCGAGGACCATGGGGAGATGGTGCCGGGACGCGGCGTCACCAGAATCAGGTGGCCCGTCGGGGCATGGTCAGCAAGGGTTGGGCCGTACTTCAGCAACCGTTGCAGGCGTGCGTGCTCTTCATCAGTCAGCGGCGCATCGAGATCGGCAAAATGAACATACTCGGCATAGATATCGCTCACCGGTAGGTGGGCGTCTTTAAAACGGGCCAGCAGTTTGTTAATACGAAATGCCGATAGAGCGGGGGAACCACGCAGAATTTCCATCATCAAAGATCTCTCGTCTTCAAGCGTGAGCGACGCTCACGTGGGCGCAAGGGGAAAACGGGCGCCATTATAGAGAATCCAGGGCTGCGACGAAACCGTTTGCGTCGAAATAAACCGATAAGTTTTTTCGGTACAAATAACGCACGATATATCCGAATAAGTTGCTTACTGCCGTTTAGTTAAGCAAAATGCGCAGCATCTTACGATGGAACTACTGTTAGCATGACCAGTTGTTAGCGACCATGTGGCGCATATAAAAACAATAACCATTTGAAAAGATTCAAATTAAATTACCTCCTCATCGGTGTCGTAACCCTACTGCTGGCAGTGGCCCTTTGGCCCTCCGTGCCGTGGTTCGGGAAAGCCGAAAACCGCATCGCCGCCATTCAGGCGCGGGGGGTTTTGCGCGTCAGTACCATAGCCTCTCCTCTGACCTATACCAGCTTCAATGGCAAAGTTTCCGGGCTGGATTACGAACTGGCCCAGCAGTTTGCCGACTACCTCGGCGTGAAGCTGGAAGTCACTGTCCGCCCGACGATTAACGCGCTGTTTGACGATCTCGACAACAATGCGGCAGACCTGCTGGCCGCGGGCCTGGTCTATAACAACGATCGTAGCCAGCACTATCAGGCGGGGCCGACCTACTATTCCGTTTCGCAGCAGATGGTTTATCGCGTGGGTAGCCCACGTCCCCGAACGCTGGGCGGTGTGAAAGAGAACCAGCTTGTGCTTTCGCCTGGTCTTGCCGTGCTGAGCGACCTGCAGGCGCTTAAAGAGAGTAAATATCCCGACCTCTCCTGGCGCATTGACGACAAACGCACCAGCAACGAACTGCTGCAACAGGTTATCGATGGCAGCATCGCCTTTACGGTTTCTGATTCCATTGCCATCAGCATTTTCCAGCGGGTCCATCCGCCGCTTGCCGTTGCGCTGGACGTCACGGACGAGCAGCCGGTGACCTGGTACAGCCAGCGCGACAGCGACGACAGCCTCAGCGCCGCCCTGCTCGACTTCTACAATAAGCTGAGCGGTGACGGCACGCTCGCGCGCCTTGAAGAGAAGTATCTCGGACATATCGGCGACTTTGATTACGTCGATACCCGCACCTTCCTGAAGGCCATCGATACCGTGCTGCCGGATCTTCAGCCGCTGTTTGAGAAATACGCCACGGATATCGACTGGCGGCTGCTGGCGGCTATCTCCTACCAGGAGTCGCACTGGGACAGCCAGGCCACCTCCCCCACCGGGGTACGCGGCCTGATGATGCTGACCAAAAATACCGCCCAGAGCCTGGGCCTGACGGACAGGCTCGACCCGGAGCAGAGCATCGGCGGAGGAAGTCGTTACCTAAAGGACATGATGGGGAAAGTGCCGGAGACGGTGCCGGAAGATGAGCGAATCTGGTTTGCGCTGGCGGCCTATAATATGGGCTACGCCCATATGCTTGATGCGCGTCAGCTGACCGCAAAACTCAAGGGAAACCCGGATAGCTGGGCGGATGTAAAAATGCGGCTGCCTCTGTTAAGCCAGAAGCAGTACTACAGCAAAACCACTTACGGCTACGCGCGGGGCCATGAGGCCTACGCCTACGTCGAGAATATCCGTAAATATCAGCTGAGCCTGGAAGGGTATCTTCTGGAAAAGGAGAAGCAGGCGGCGCAGGAAGAGAAATTTGCCGAGGCGTACCCGGCGGTCGCCCCGGTAGAGCTGGCTATTCCCCGCTACGGGCCAGTTCCTTTAGGGCCTTTTTCTCCAGCCGACGGGCGCGAAAGAAATCACTCAGCATTGCCGAACACTGGTCTGCCATTACGCCCTCAATAACGCCACCTGGTGATTCATACCCGGGTGTCTGAGGACGTCCATCAATGAACCAATCGCGCCGGTCTTATTCCCGAAACTTTATGAGCATATGCCTGGCTGTAAATATTAATATGCTCGTTCTAAAAATTTATTACGTAATTTTTATTATTTAGCATTCACACAAAAGTCTAATAATAGACTTATCTGAAACGCCGGGCTTTGCTAAGTTAGCATATTAATAACCTTAATCCGTGAAGCGATTTCAATGCCTAATAGAAAATATGATTTATCTATCAACGAACATATCAAACTCATCATTGAACAGGGAAAAATAGAAAGAATTGCTCTACTAACCGAAATAAAAGATTTGCGCGATCGCTTATCATTCTATGGCATTAGTGATAATGACATTTCGTCTTGGGTTGAAAACAGTGATGATTTAATGGATAAATTATTACGCTATGAATTAGGTTATTGCGGCAAATTATTTAAAAGTAAGAAATTCTTCCTTCCTTATACTTTCCGACGCAGGACGAGAAAAAAATTATAATAAACCACTCTATGGGCATGCAGTTTGAAGGCTTCCTTGCCAGACATATATAATATTAAGCAGCTAATTATTGTACAGCTGTAGATACAAGTTTTTAATCTCTTTTTCTTTCTTCAAATCCCCGATTTTATGTGCAACGACAATCATATTTCGCAATATGTTTTTATCATTATGAAACTGGCTATATAATTCAGCCTGGCGCATATACTCCTTAAGATCATCAATATTTTTTGTTCTATTGTAATCCATTAGTAGCGCCACCATCCCATCGAAACGAGCCCGCTCTTGTTGAGTATTAAAATACCAAGGCATTTCTTCCGGATAGGCCTGTAATCCATTGCGCTCAAAAGTTGTCAACTGTTGACCAGCAGCAATGCCTGCAATGCTGAAAACAAGCAGGGCCAGCGCTACGGATCCATATAATATTCTCACCAGTAGCGAAGAAGATGTATCCGAACGTTTATAGCTTTCATCTATTACCCCCACGCGTAAAAGTAGGATAAACATCGCAAAGTGTATAAACGATTGATAAAACGGATATTCGGTATTTAGATGAATTAACAGCGGAAGAATCAGCAGCGTATAAGCGCCGGATAGTGGACTATTTCTGAAACCATCAACGACAATTTTAATCCATCCGATAAAAAGCATTAACATACCCGCGAGCGCCAGGACACCGCCCTGGAACCAGGCATAAAGTAGTTCATTATGCGGATGACTGAAGCTAGCAGAATTTTTAAAGTTTAGTTCAGGATGAGCCATAATATAGTGGCTAAATGCATGCTCAAAGCTACCATAGCCCCATCCAAACCAGGGTTTTTGGCCTATCATCATGCATGTGATTTTCAGGAGATTCCAGCGTTCGAAATTAGACTTAGTAAAATCACGAGCCAACAAATACTCTTTGCCATCAACGAGGAAATGAACGTGATTAGCGCACCACACGCCGACGAAAAAGGTCGCCAGTATTATTCCCCACGCAGCAAGCAGCCTTGATACGGACGTGGTTCGACATAAGGTTATAGTAATACCGATTAGCACTACCCCAGCCCCCAGTTCCCCAACCCGTGACTGGTTAATACCAAGAATAAAAGCTAAAGCACCCAACCCGGAAAGAATAGAAACAAGCCTGATGAGCTTCTTTTCGGTGATAAGCAGCAGGAAACCACACCCCAAACCGCTAGCAAGAAACGAGGCCACAACGTTGACCTGCTGAAAAATGCCGTAGGGTCTTCCCCCGTTTTTAAGCCAGACATATTCATACAGCTGGCCTGCCAGCTGCGGGAAAAATGACTGAATACTACAAACAATGGCCTGACTCAAAGCAAGAAAAAAGACCATCCATAAAATATATCTACGATGATATTGATCAATATTTTGCCGTGCAAGTAACTGCCATGCCAAAAAAGCCACCAGAACCAGCAAAACGCCATGACTGGATTTAATATCCATCAGCCATGGAACTGTTAATGCCCCCGTTCCCATGAGCAAAAATACATTTCTGTAATACTCTCTCGATACATTTTCTCGCCGACAGGAATAATATAAAAAACATAATCCTGTTAATAAAAGCGCCAGTAGGTTAAATGGCAATTCAACACCAATCCCTCCTGAGTTTTTGATATAAAAGATGGTGATTAAGGCTGTAAATGCAGAAAAAAACCGGTCATACGGCCAGTTTTGTTTTCTGCATGTATTTTGGCATTAACGTGCATTAAGGATAATCCAAAAAGAAGGTTGCGGTTGCGGTAAAATCCCCCAATTCAACAGTACGATCGGCTAATGCCGTGGGTTCGGCCTGAACGTAAGCATTAAAGTTCAGGACGTTACCACCGTTAGAAACATGAACCGGAGCACTTTCTTGTCCAAGTGGTAATGGCGCGCCCTGCTGTGTCAGTATTCTTATTGCAGCGCCTGTACCGGCTGTGCTCATGGCTAAATACCCAGGTAATTCAGCACTTTCGTTGCCTTCAAAGCGTGTAGTAACAGTCCCTTCGCCAGCTTCGCCAAAATCACAGCCGGAAAGTATAATGGTAAAGGTAAAGCTTCGTGAATGAGGATTATAATAGAGATCTGCATTGGGAATTTCGCCCATATCTACCGCTCTGTTCGCAAACTCCGGATTCATCCAGCAGGGTTGTGCCACTAGCGATCCTGAAAAATCCATTTCAGTCCCCCCCGTATCTGCGGAAATAGCAAAACTGGAGAACAGCAGCATTCCCCCGGAGAGTAAGGTCGATATATAATGAAACAGTTTCATTTTCATTTTACTCAAAAGTAGCCACTAAGGTCGCCGTCGCGGTAAATGCCCCTTCAGGCAGCGTTGCGCCAGGGTTTTTAACTGGTACAGCAGTCATTACAGGAGGATTGTTGGGTCTTATAATAATCGGTTTATTCAGTATAAAATCTTTGTTATCTAACAGAAGTTTAATACCTAAATCCGTGCTGCTGGAACCGTTAATTTGAGCTTGTATGGCTGCTGAATCATAAGATGTCGCTTCCCCTCTTACGGTCAGGTTTAGCACCCAGGGATTATTATTGGTCGACTGGCATACCAGCCCATAATCCACGGTTTTGGTATTATTTATCCCATCAACATCACTGATGCCCATTTCATCAAACACAACGTTTATTTTCTGTCCACCGTTGAGCGTACATACAGGTGGTACTATTAACGTGCCTTTCATCGATAATATTGTGGAGTTTGTTCCAGCCGTAACTATGCCGGATACTGCAATAGAACATATCACAATACCTCTAAGGATATAATGAAGCATTACGCCCCCATTTATTGATAGTCAACGGTCAGCGTAGCCGTTGCTGTAAATGCGCCACCCTCTAATTCAACTGAATCATCTTTTGCTGGTGTGACGCTCATGTATACAGAATGGTCGTGGTTTAAATAGGCAAATGATACTGCGCTGTTAACCGGGTATTTTTGATCTCCCCAGCGAAACTGTATTCCCAGCCCTTCCTTATCCGTTGCCAGTAACCCCTCCCCGAAAGGGGCCTCTGTTCCTGAAAGAGATAGATTAAGCATCGTATCTGCATTGACAGGCGTGTCACATTGGAGATCCAAAACTAACTGGTAGGACTTATAGGACGAGCCGTCTATACGCGTCGTCAGGACATCACCAAAATCGACAATCCCGTTATTTTTTTGCGTTATGGTGCAAGGAATACTGGTCACAACTCCTTTTACGGACA
The DNA here is from genome assembly GCF_038405435.1 of Dryocola clanedunensis. Taxonomy (GTDB): domain Bacteria; phylum Pseudomonadota; class Gammaproteobacteria; order Enterobacterales; family Enterobacteriaceae; genus Dryocola; species Dryocola clanedunensis_A. The sequence goes on from NZ_JBBYHZ010000005.1 coordinate 273,919, forward strand.
CCGTACTATCCGCATGCACAGCTCCAGTGCCAAACAATAAGATGCATAATAAAACGCGAAGGATTTGTATTTTTCTCATCTTCAGGCCTTTACTGGTAACTTATCTGGAAATTAACGGTGGCAGTAAAGGCGCCTCCTACCAACCGCGAATTTGTTCTTTCCGGTGCTACGTAAAAAGTCAGCGTATCCTGGCCTGGGGAAATAAATGTTGGTCGCCCCCATGTGCTCAGGCGAATGTCGCTAAATTTATCGTCAGTAAGCCGTAGCCCGACACCGTTGACTTCTGGCCCAAACACTTTTACCAGCTCCGCATTATCAGCATCAGCCGGAGCAAGGAAGGCGACGGTTACCACGGGCTGGTTGCTGCTCCAGGCAATATTTCCTGAGCGATTGCCGTGTTTATATCCCTCTACACGCAAGCAGTCTTTCAGACGCAGATGAAATGCGACCGGTTCTCCCCGATCGCCCACGTGCACCAGCGTACCGATCGGAATATTTCCCAGTTCAATCTGCTGGAAATCAGAAGCCATATCTAGCGTGCAGGCAGCCTCGGTTAACATGCCTTCGACATAAATGTCCGCATGTTCACCATCGACGTCCCAGCCATCAGTTGTTTCGGCGTTGGCTGCCATAGAAATCATAAAAGCCAGCAATAAAGGCAAACCTGACGAGCGGCGAAGGGCTTTAGTACTGCATGGTGACATGGCCACTTTCCCGCTTAGCCCTGCTTAGAGCTGGTGACTTTACAGCTGCCGCCACCGCAGCCGAAGATCAGTTTTGGTCGTCCACCAAAGTCATTTATGTAAGTCAGTACCGGTGCGTTACCCACTTCGGCCGCCCCAACTCCAAGCGACATTTTGCCTTTAGGTGGCACCAGAACTGGCTTAAAGGATTTTGGAGCTTTTCCTGAAACCGATGAAGCGGCACTGATGAGCGTCACGTAATAAGGCGTTGGGTTATTAACTTCGTACTTACCTCCCTGACTACTGAGGGTGATTTTTTCCTGAGGAGGAGTATCCGATGTGTTAATTGCAATGGCTTCTGGGCGATAAAAAAGCTTAATACGGGTCTGTAAAGCAATCTGCAGGGTATTAGCCTTATTACTTTTAGGCGGTATCTCACGCAGGTTAAAGTAAAACATCGTTTCTCTGTCCTGCGGTAGCGCATGTAGGGCAGCATCCATGCCCTGTATTTTGATCTGACTTTTAGCGCCAGGCTCTACACGTTGTATCGGGGGGAGAGCCAGTAAAGGAGTGCTGATCTTATTACCCTGGGCATCCTCTACCCAGCTTTGCGCCAGGTAAGGCAGCGTTTTATTGCGGTTTTCAATATTAAGGGATAGCGATTTGCTTTTACCCTCGAAGATCGCACGGGTGCGATCCAGGGCAATTGCCGCACTGGCGCTTTGCACGGTGAGCGCACCGATAACCAGCGCCGTAACCAGAGTAATCTTTTTCATGTTCATTACGATACCTAACTTAAATTCACGAATTGATGATGCATGCCCTTGCTTTACTGTTTTGTACTGACCGGCGTGTCATCCCTAAGGCCGGTGCAAGGTAAGAGCAATGCCGAAGCTTGCCCCGGTAGCGTCGCAGGCAGCGAAATATCACAGACTTCACCATTCCATTTAACCGCCATTTTGCCATTGGGCTTAATGCCGCTGAGATAAACGCTGCCGTTATCGTTGATGATGCCGGTTTGATGAGATTGTTCATTAAACACGGTCGCACCGAACGGTGGCGTTGTGCCATCTGCCATACTCACCGTCGCCATCGCCTTTTCACCGCTTACCACGGAGAACTGGCGGTAACCAATAGCACCTTCGGTCAGCGTCGCCTGCACCACTGTGTTTGAAACATCAACACTGTCGCCTAACTTATCAAGATCGACGCTGGCGGCGCTTCGATAGTAGCTATTGAGATCGCCAAGTACCGCTTTACCGAAAAGGTTAGTACGGGTTACGGCTCCGGTGGATTCCACCGGTACATCTGCTACCCCATCGGCATCGATCAGCAGGCGAGTCCCACCCATGTCATTCATACGGTGAAGCGCGACACCTTTGGTTGTTGCCGTCATCCCACCTCGAACGGTCAAACCGAAGTTATTTGAATCCCCACTCTGGTAGCTGGCGTTAGCATCTACTTCCGCACGGTCGCCGAGATGGGTGAAATAAGCTCGGGCAGTGGCATCGCCATCAGATGCACCAGTGCTTAATTGATAGCTATTGTTACTATCAATATTATGAAAATAGCTAACTTCATTAGAATTATGACTATTGCTGACAGTCGAATACACGCTGACTGTCGAGTTATCACCGATCGGCACCGAAAGTGATAAATAGCTGCCATAGTCATCAACAGCACGGTATTGATTTTTATAAGCCGTCAGTGAAGCACTGAGATTACGCAGTCCCCAAATATCAAAGTTTTTACTTATCGACATACTAAAATTGTTATTTTTCGGGCTGTCCCAGTACGTCTCGTGGGAATAGTTCAGATAGATACTCATCGCCAGATCGCGGAACTGTTTGTTCATGGTGATGGTATAGAGCTGCTTGTCGTTATCGAGGGACGAATTCTCTTCGTGCGCGTCCAGATACTCATCCATCGTCATGAAGTCGCGGGTCGAAAAACGATACCCTGCGAAGGTGATCTGACTGTCGTAGTCATCAAAATCTTTCGAATAGCTGAGGCGATATGACGTTCCCGTTAACTTATGATCTTCATAGGGAACCTTCGCCGAAGATGCGCTGATATCAAAAGCTAGCGCGCCGTACTGAAAGAGATCACGACCAACACCTATTGATAAGGCATTGTAGTCTTCACCACCAATGGCACCGCCGTACAAGGACCAGCCGCTGTTAACCCCCCATGAAAACTCACCGGCAGCGAACATTGGCGCACCATATGTATGGTGCAGATCGGTATAGGTGTCGTGATCGTAATCACCCTCAGTGTCACCATCGTAGCTCTTGTATTCATATCCTTCTGGCTTACCTAAAGCCAGCTTATAGCGCAGGGAACCCGGCCGGGAAAGATACGGAATATCAGATGTATTGACAGTAAACTGCTGCACCTCACCATTCTGTTCTTCAATGCGAACATCCAGTCTTCCAGAGACGGCATCACTAAGATCTTGTATACGAAAAGGCCCTGGCGCTACCTGAGTTTCATAAAGCACGCGCCCCTTTTGCGAAACCGTGACCTTAGCGTTGGATTTCGCTACGCCCACAACTTCCGGCGCGTAGCCACGAAGATTGGGCGGTAACATACTATCGTCTGATTCAAGGCTGCCGCCAACGAAACGGAAGCTATCAAAAACATCTGAATTGTAATAAGTTTCGCCAACGGTTAGCTTCGATTTAATGCTTGAAATAGGACGATATGCATAAATCTGATTCCAGTCGAAGTTTGTGTCAGTTCCCTCACTATCACCGCTATCGTGATCGAGAGAACCTTGCCATTCGGCGCGAAAACGCCACGGGCCAATATTTAGGCCAGTTGTTCCGTTACCGGAGACATCGTAACTACGCCCGCTATCATAATCAGAATGATTTTTACCTGTCATAGCGTTCAGGTTGTAATCAAAAATAATACCCGGAATACCATTATCCCATCGCGAAGGGGGATCCCAATTATCTGAGGTGTATTCCATGTATGCCTGAGGAATCATCACATCCAGTGACGATGTACCTAAATTACCCGTCGCCGTCATACCGTCCAGGCTGGACATATCAAGACACTGACCGTCATGCGCCCACTTTAACTTTTTAAAATACTTATCTTTTAATCCAAGCTGAGCAGCTATGTCTTGAGGTATGCATACGAGAGAATTTTTAGGATCTTTATCATCCTGATAGTAAGTGATAGTTTTTTCGCCACCCAAGCTTTGCCCATTGACTTTGATTGTCAATGAATAGTCACCCGGCATTAAATAACCAGCCTTTGAGAACTGGTCCAGGCTAATATTGTCGCGGTCCTTTAAATCAAGCACATCAGTATTAAACTCAATATCATCTGCGCGTGCAGAAGAGTGATAAGCTGACAACGAGGCGAAGATCAGTGCCGCCAGCACTGATAATTTCGGTTTATAATTCTTGCCGTTATTTATTTTCATCTTCTGCCTGGTGTCATGTATCAATAATAATCAAGCTTATAACGTATGGTCGTGTGGTAAGCACCCGGCTGCAGCGTCTTTCCATCACCGACCAGTTTGATAAAATATTTCATACTACTTGCCCCTGGCTGAATATTTCTCTGGGGCATCGGCTCGCCGGGTAAAGCCATGTTACCGCCCTGATCATATATTTCTAACGCCACGCCACCTGCGTCACCACTCACGCCAAAATATTTATCGCTTCGTTCACCGTCAAAAGTTATCTGGAAATAATTCCAGTCTTCACCTTGCTGGCTGTTTTTACTTGCGCGTTGTAATGAGCAATTTTGTAAGCTAATAGTTAACGGTTTGGGTAACCCTTCCGTATTACTAATTATTTCACTGATCGGCTGAGTAAGCATATCTATTGTCTGATCGCTGTTAGCCATATCCAGACTACAGGCAGAATCAACAATTTCGCCATTCATTGAAACGCGGCCATGTTCATACCTCTGGGCATTAACGAAAAAACTCGTAAATACCAGGCACACAGCAAAGGGCTTCAAACAATTTTTGAACACGGTGCTTTTAGAATAAGACATAGTTGCCCACAGCCTGAATTATCGTCAGGGATATGCGTTATTTTCTGTTATCAGGTAAATTATCAACGCATATGATGGTTGAAACTTCATAGTGTAACGTCAAGCACTTAAGCCAACGGCACGCCTTTCAAGCCAGAATTGGTATAACGCTAGCGCAATGCAGGGCAGTTCAAAAACGATACAGTCCAGTTACTAATAATTATATTTCTTCCATTTTGTTTTTAATCAAAAATAAATCGGAAGAAGCATAATCTAAAAGACGGAGCAGAGCTTGCTCTGCTCCCTCTAAATTAGTTGTAGGCCAGAGTAAAGTTGGCTACAGACTGGAAGTCACCTGGGGTGACAGTCGCAGATGCGCCAGCTTCACCTTTCAGCCATGCAGAGAACTGCAGGGAGTTCGCGCCCTCAACCAAACCTGAGGCAGCAGAAGGAACACCCAGATCGATCTGCTGGCTGCCCGCGTCACCAATAACGATGCCAGCGCCAGAAGCAGTACCGGCGAGACCCAGCATGGTTGCATCAGTAGCATCAGCAGTACCGTCGAAGGTTACGCTAACGGTATCTCCGCCGGTTTTGTCGAGCGTACAGTTTTCCAGATCGATGGTGAATGGAACTGGCGTGGAAGTACCACCATTAGCAAGCGCAGCCGCGGAAACCTGACCCAATGGTACGGTCTGGTCAGCAGTTTGTGGTGTGATAGAACATGGCGCATCGATGATTGAACCAGTGAAGGTTACGGAACCGTTACCCTGGTCTGCAGCGTTAGCCGCGTTCATACCAACAAAACCCATACCTACCAGCAGTGCTACTTTTGCGAATTTCATACATATCCTTTAATAAATAATATCGAGCCAGGCTCTTACAGAAGAAGGTGGAAATAGTTAATCACCTCGAATTCGGGAGGTATTATGTCTACTTTTACGATTCTTCCTAGTCCATTACCAGACTAACTTGACTAATTATGACTTAACTTTACACTAGCAACTCGAGGATGCTGAAATAACACTCCAGACTTATCCTTAATTGCAATGAAAAAAGCCAGACAAACAAACGACAAATAAGTCCATTAATGGACTTATGTTTGTTAATAAATAATTTCCAGATTATCAGTCAGTTGCTGAACTATACTTCACCAACCGTCATTGAACACGAATGGAGAAAACAATGCCTATTACCTTTGATCAAACAGAAGTTGAGTACTCAAAAATAGACTTTAGCGTTCTTACCGAAGTACTAAAACAAGCCGGTAATATTCGAAAAGTCCCTAAAGGAACTCTTTTCACGGCTAAGCCCGACATCATTACCGTGATTTTAGAAGGAGGCGCAACAATTATGGACAGGGAGGAGGATGGGCTGGCGATGGGCCACACATTCAAACTGCAGCCCGTAGGATTAATCGAGCGCTATCACAAAAACGTAATTCTCTACTACCATGCCAATAGCCAAATGTCGGTTGTGGAGTTAACCTATGAAGACTTTGATAAAGTTATGCTAACATCGTTTTCAAATGCTTTGTTTTTCAGCAGAATAATGTCCTTTCTGGCGGCCAGCTTGATACATATCTATTATGAACGTAATTCTGACTCCGGCTATTCGACTATACGCCATATGCTTCACCGCTATCTCTATAAAAGTGAAGACAATACAATTCATGGCGAAGGCATAGCAATGTTCATACTCAAACGCACCCGGCTTTCGCGCAGCTATGTCTTCCAGATACTGTCAGGGTTAAAAACGGGGGGGTATATCACAGCGCAAAATGGGAAATTAATCTCAATTAACAAAGCAATACCACCGAAATTTTAAACATTTCATTATACATTTTTAACCTGAACGACTTTCCTAACAAAATATTGCTATTCTGGCATTCAGCACTCGTGTTTACAGTACGTATCTAACCCAGACTAGCAATATTTTCCAAACTTCAATTATACCGCACATCCATTAATGGACTTGAGCGGACATTCGGTTTTGTATACCCTTATTTATATTTGGTGGCATTATGAAATTACTATTATTACTTGTTTCGGTTTTTTTTATGAGTAACGCAATCGCATCCCGTGTTGGTGATGCGCAGGGCAATTATGGCAGTTACATTAAATTTATATCTACCAACGCAGATGGTTCGGTCAATGCACAATTTAGTTGTGGTGACTCTTATCCGTCCAGGCAGCCTGAACAAAAATACATTAACTCATATGGTGGTTATAGATATTACTGCAGATTATTTACCAGTACTCATGGTGGTTTCGACAACACTTACCCACAGCAAGATTCAGGTTATTCTTCATATTATTCAGAAGCTGGTATTCCGGTCACTGATATCCCTGTGACTAATATCGTAATCCCTAAATCCAGCCGCTACGGAATCTTCGACATCTGGGTATACACAGCTACTGGCCCCTATGACAATATGTATAGAGACCAGATCATGTTTGCTAAAGAAGCAGTCCCCTTCCCGACCTGTAACGCGACTAACCTGGAGATTAATTTTGGAAATATTGAACAACATTATTATGACGGTAGCGTAAAAGACGGAAACAGCACGGTCAGCTGTACTGGTTCGGAAGCGGATATCACCCTTACCTTCATGAACCCCACGATAAATTTGTCGAACAATACGACCGCGAAGTTAACTTTTCCTGATTCTGTTGATGAGGCTAAGGATCAGTTTACTCTCGACAATAATTCTAAAGTCGTTACGGTGCGGAGCACATTGTCCGGAGTTAATCCTTCTGAGGGGGCTTTTTCGGGAAGCACTACGATGAGGCTGGAAGTTCAATAAGTCTTCTCGCAAAGATTCGAAGTAGCAATGAGGTTTATTCATTGGGCGAGCGAGACTAAGTCATGACTTCAGGCCGTTAGCCCTAACAGAACCGCGTCTTTTAGCGCATAAATTATGTACATGTTGAGTCAGTGAAGACCACATAATTACTTTTTGACAGGATGTTGTCGCGTTCGCTTCATTCTGAACAAAAATCAGTGGTGGGATTTGATGATTAAAACTAAGAACATGATTCTTATAGTATTGTACTGTATCAGCACGCACGCATTTGCCAATAGCATCGATTTAGGCACCGCTTATTATGTTGATACTGATTATGAAGATTTTAACGCCCATGTAAGCTGCAGTCAGCATCCATTCGGTACTGAGGCTGGAGGTTATTACACCTGCTCCGTTTATTATCCCGATGACGAAACTCATAACGATAAGTTCTATAATGCCTGTAAAAGTTCATCACCAGTAGTAGCAGGCGACAGCTACCGTGGGCAGAATTGTAGCTATACCGTTAAAACTTATTATGATCCCGTCGATAAGCAACACAGGCCTACTTCCCGAGTCTGTGTAACCACTTTGTGGACCCAGGATGTTTTTACCAGCACGGTACCTATTGATAAAGGAACGGTGATTGAAGAAAGCTGCGTTATGCCGCCCCCACCACCCGGCTCCATCGTATGTTCCACCACAGATGTCACTGTCGACCACGGTACCTTAACTGCAGAGGAGTACAACGGTAATTCGGCTACTGGTACGGGCCAGATAAGCTGTACCGGTGGTGATGCAACGGTAGACCTGAGCTTGACACCTTCAACGATAGATTTAAGTAATGGAACACAATCGAAGCTGACCCTGGCGAATCAGCAAGCTGAGGAGACTGCCGAACTGAAAGAAAACGATCCCTATCCCTTTACGGTTACCAGCACATTATCCGCTGCTGGCCCGGTACCAGGCGGTGAATTTCACGGCAGCACTGTAATCATTGTCACCGTAGAGTAAACACTCATATTTATATGCATTTGATTTTATTAAATAAAATCATTACAAATCAACATTTCAAACACGGAAAACTTCGCCTACGTCGCAATTGAAATATTCTAATCGCCCCGGTTGAGCTGGCTATTCCCCGCTACGGGCCAGTTCCTTTAGGGCCTTTTTCTCCAGCCGACGGGCGCGAAAGAAATCACTCAGCATTGCCGAACACTGGTCTGCCATTACGCCCTCAATAACGCCCACCTGGTGATTCATGCCCGGATGTCTGAGGACGTCCATCAATGAACCAATCGCACCGGTCTTGGCATCGCGCGCGCCAAAGACAAGCGTGCCGATGCGGCTGTGCACCATCGCTCCGGCACACATTACGCAGGGTTCAAGGGTGACATACAGCGTGGTGTCCAGCAGACGATAGTTTTGCAGCACCATCCCGCCCTGGCGCAGCGCCATAATCTCGGCGTGGGCGGTAGGATCGTGACGGCCAATGGGCCGGTTCCAGCCTTCGCCAATTACTTTGTTGTCATGCACCAGCACCGCACCGACCGGAACCTCCCCCTCATCCCAGGCACGCTGTGCAAGCGTAAGCGCGTGGCGCATCCAGTATTCATGGGTAAATTCACTTTCTGACACGGCTAACTCCTGACGGGCTAAAGGGCGGCGCATTATACACAGCAGTTACCCGTTGCGAAACGCGTTACTCAAGCTGCTGGAGCTGCCCCTGCGGCGTGACGCGCCAGCGGTGCTGACAGAAATAGAGCAGCGGGTTGTCCTGATTGCTGTCGCTGTAGCCGCTGTAGAGCTGCAGCGGCGTGCCGATTTGCTGTTCGAGCTGGGCGACTTTTTCGTGCCCCAGGCAGCGCATCGTCAGCACCCAGCCGCCGTGGGAGCGTTTAATCTGGCTGGCAATAAGTTTGACCCGTGGCAGCCAGGGCGTATCGTAATAGACCTGCTGGACCAGCGGCTGAGGCGATCCGGTGATCAGCCAGACGTCCGCATCGGAACTGGTGAGATATTCCGTTAGCCGCTGTTGCACCACCGGAAACGCGGTGACCCGCGTGCGGAACCAGGTGACAAAGCTCATTTCAAGCTCTTTGAGGCGCGCCTCGCTATGGCCAAAGGTTGCCCCCCACAGCAGCAGGCTCATTGGCCAGCGCGCGGCACGGCCTTTGATCAGCAGCGCCCCACCAATCACCGGCAGGAGCGGAACAACCAGTAACAGATTGAGGGGCTGATGGCGCAGCAGGTAGCGCAAAAAGCTGCCGAACATATCCTGCTGATGCAGCGTGCCATCCAAATCGAAAAAGACTACCCGACGCTCACTCTGGTTTGCCAAACGCTGCTCCTCTGGATCGATTAATCCCATTAGTCCTGATGTCGTAAAACCGGCAATAGCCGTACCCACAAGCCTAACAGATAGACCGCGATTTTTCCGGTCGCATCATCCCCGCAGGCTGAATATTTAATTCCACCGGGCCTCGCATAAATGGAATTTAACAATCATGCCAGCGGGGAAAATACGTTACTATTTAACAATCTTACCTGGCTCAGACTTAACGGAGAGGAAATGAACTGTTTACTGCGAATCCGCCAGCGTTACACGACGCTCGCCCAGAGCGACCGCAAGCTGGCGGACTTTCTGTTAGCAAACGCAGAACATGCCCGCCATCTCAGCTCGCAGCAGCTTGCGCTGGAAGCCGGAGTCAGCCAGTCCAGCGTGGTGAAATTTTCCCAGAAGATGGGATTCAAAGGTTTCCCGGCGCTGAAACTTGCCATCAGCGAAGCCCTCGCCAGCGGCCAGGTCCCCCACTCGGTGCTGGTGCATAACCAGATTCAGGGAGATGACCCCCTGCGGCTGGTCGGTGAGAAGCTGATTAAAGATAATCTCGCCGCGATGCACGCCACCCTTGATATCAATAGTGAAGATAAACTGCTGGCCAGCGTCGCCATGCTGCGTAAGGCACGCCGGGTGCTGCTGGTTGGCATTGGTGCTTCCGGGCTGGTGGCGAAAAACTTCGCGTGGAAATTAATGAAAATCGGCATTAACGCGGTCGCCGAACTGGATATGCACGCCCTGCTGGCAACCTCGCAGGCGTTAAGCCCGGACGACGTCCTGCTGGCAATTTCTTACTCCGGTGAACGCCGCGAGATAAACCTCGCCGCTGACGAGACGCTGCGCACCGGTGCAAAAATTCTCGCCATCACCGGCTTCACGCCAAACGCTCTGCAGCAGCGCGCCTCGCTGTGCCTCTATACCATTGCCGAAGAGCAGGCCACGCGCAGCGCGGCCATCTCCTCCACCAGCGCCCAGATGATGCTGGCTGACCTTCTGTTTATGGCGCTGGTGCAGCAGGATCTGGAACACGCACCGGGGCGTATCAGGCATAGCGAGGCTTTGGTGAAGAAATTGGTCTGAGGAAAATATGCAGGGAAGCAACCCACGTTGCCATGGACCGCAGGTCATGTCGTAGGAATATACATGCATGGTATTGACTCGCCCCTCGTAAATGATAATAATTCTCACCAATGGTGGGTTCTATTCAAGGAAGATGGGGTCATGATAAAAAGAATTACTCTTTTAGTTATCTCAATATTCATTTTATTATTTATTCTGGAATACTCCCTATCTAATAAGAGATCTGGTTGTTCAGAGATATCTTATCAGCAGGCTCAAGAAATTATAAAAAAAGACTTTCTTACCCGATATTATCCGCGAATTAGTGGCTACGACGAACTTGGGCCGAATCCAATACTAACCTTCGTGAGCGAACAAAGCTCTGAGAAGGACACTTATTTCACGCAATTCCGGGTAGAAGGCAATGGCAAAAAGGTTAGATACTTTGCAATTTTTGAATGTAATACGGACTACATTGAATATAGCACTGACAGGGGATAACCCTGTCAGCTCTTTATCTTTAGCGTGTATCACCAGATAAAAACACCGGAACTTCGCCCGGAATTTCGATTTGAAAGGGCTTTCCCTCCATCCCTGAAAGGATATGCGTTAATGCTTCCCCAAGAGGACCACGGCTAGCGTCAGGATTCGCATCAAAGATATCGTTGTATGCTCGTACCACGCCCTTATAAGTCCAGGAATTACTACTATCAATGCGTAACTGCCCTTCAGTTCGAAGTGTAATACGTCCCAGCAAAAGCCAGATTGTATTATCTCTCCCCTGAAAGTTGTAGCTAAAATCGGCGGCGATACGATACTCTCCGGGAGCCTTATTTTTAAGGGCCGATGCAACCGGCGTAAGCGTCGCAAGAGATTTAGTTAAGTTAAGTTAATCCAGAGAAATACTTAAGGGTTTTCCACTTCCTTCTCTATAATGTTCCAGCGCGCGCAGCGGAGCAAATGCGCGATTAGTAAGTTTTTTTGTACTGGCAGATGATTTCCAGGTTTTAGGTGGGTGCCCCGATGTTTGATTAAAATAATCCACTTTAGGCCTGACCGAAGCTAAAGCTTCTCGGTATGCACAATCACGCAGCATCATTATTTTATGGCTTTGCTTTTCCTTGGGGTCAAGAAGGCAGGCCAAAAGAGCTTTCGTCCAGGTACCATCCTCCATAGCCTCCATCATGGGAAAATCACTTAATGGGTCACCATTCCCACGCGGGGACATGCTCATGCGATTTCTACCGAGATTAATTTCACCCAGGTTTCCAAAGTTAAAAGTTTTCACCGGCGAGCCAGTAACCACTATTATATCTTTCGACATATAATATCCTTATTAAATTTCACTAAAACATTGAAAAATTAACTCGATTATCGGTATTAACCGTTGTTATTTTATTTCTCCTTTATCGTTAGAATTAAGACACTGTTGCCGGACATACTCCTGAAGCCCAGCCAGCTGTTTTAAGGCGAGGGCGGTGCGGCTTCGGAGACGGAAATAATCCCGTTCAGCGGCGTCTGTAAGTCCGGGGCTGGCTGCATCATCCACGCCGGTGGGGGCGCTGGCGGCTGGCACTGGCTGACAGGTGGCCCGGAGGCGCAGCCGCTTAGTGCCAGCAGCCACGTCGCGCTGCAAATCATCAATAGTTTTCTGAGCATTGTTCAACTCCGAGGTATAGCGGGCATCCAGTGCAGCCAGCTGCTGCTGACGTTCACGCAGGCTATTCATGATGCTCTGCTGCTCAAGTAGCCGGGTCTGCGCCGCTGCCGTTTGCTGTCGCTGCTGCTGATATAGGGTCTGATAGCGATATAAGCCAAGCGTGCTCCCCAGCAGCAGGCAAACCGTCACAATGATTAAAAGCTTCATGGCTGACTCCTGCGCCAGTGACAAACTTCGTATTCGACGTCGCGTCGATTAACCAGCCCCTGCCATTTTCTGCCGCCGGCCCAAATCCACTGCCTGAGGCCAGCGCAGGCTTTTTCCGTCTCCCCTGCGTTCAGGTAACGTAAAACGGATGAGTGCTCGAAAGCGGAGATCCCCACGTTGTAGCTAAAGCTGATTAAAGCGGCTTTTTGGTATTCATCTGCCGGAACTGTGACGGCCTGTTCAACTGCGCGGGAAAACGGCTGTAAATCTTCACTGAGGATTTTTTCGCACTCGTTCTGGCCGTAGCGTTTGCCTGGAATAATGTCTTTGCCGGTATGGCCGTAACAAACGGTCAGCACACCCGCTACGTCCCGATAAGGCGTGTAGCGCACGCCTTCGAGCTCCGGCACCATAACGCTGGCTATCGTCAGCGCGCTGGCGCCAGTCAGGCTAATAAGTAATTTTCTAAGGCCTGGAGACATGCTTATCCTCCTGTCCGGTTGACGGCCTCGCGGGCGGCACCAGCTGCTGTTACCCGCTCGGCTACGCTTAGATTTTTTAAACTGACCAGATAGTCCTGTAATAACTGGGTTCGTTTCTCCTCCTCTTTTTGTCGGCGATGGGCATCTATTCGTGAGCTGATATAAGAGGCAAATGAAATTGCGACGCCCGCCAGCCCGAATATCATGTAAACCACATCCTGTGTTGTGATACCCAGACCGGCAGCCAATGCCGCAAGCCACGCAAAGGCCTGCGTCACCATATTTACTGGCTGGTCATTCATGAAGGGATCTCATTGTGGATTAACCCGAAGGGTAATAAGAGAGAGCAATCAGGAGTCTGGGCTTATTACAGGCGGAGGAGTAACCGATTTATATTGAAGTGTTACAATCCTTTTGAAATTAGCCGTTTGATATGCTCTTCATAAAGTTTGAGCGGCTTAACTTTGCAGCCGACTATTCCCGCAGTCTGGTTGATGGCGTCATAATGATCCATTTCATAATCTGAACGAATCACTTTACCAAGATGGGTGCTGAAACGCCCAACCAGCCCGTCATTCTGGAAACGCTCTTTGACAAATAATATTGAAAGGCCAACCATCGCTGCCCGCAGAGGATCGAGATTATTAATACCCTGCGTTAACGGGTTATAAGTGACGATACCGCTCCAGGAGTAATAATAAACGCCGTTTTCAACTTCTTTGCCTTCGCCTCCCCAGGTCTGCGGCAGCCCCTGCGGATATTTTTTATTAAAAGCCATCACGCTTTTAGTCGTAAGAGCATCAATAGCTTCTCTGGCCGACTGCGGCATATACGGGCGCCCTGCCAAAGTCGAAAGAAGCGTAGCCAGAGTGTTCATTACCGCATTGGCAATTGCTTCGGGAAGATAGCCTGGCTTAAAGACGAGCCTGACAAGGTCCGCAATTTCGGAACCGTGATTGACACCATTCACTGAGGTTACCGAAGCGACAAGCTCCGGATGAACGGCGGCAACATAGCGGCAGGCCAGCGGCCCCTGGCTGTGGCCGATTAGATTTACCTTATCAGCGCCAGTTTTAATCAGAACCTCCTCAATAAATTTGAGAAGCTGTTGCCCACGCACTTCGTTATTGTTGGACGCTGAAACGGAGGCGACGAAAACCTCTGCGCCTGCCTTCTCCAGCGCTTTCTGAACGCCGTAAAAATACGGATATACGCCAGCGATTTTATCAAATCCAAACAGGCCATGAACCAGAATAACCGGGTAATTCAATTTAGCTCTATTTTTCATAATATAACTTCCATTGTTATTAATATAATAAGCGCCGTCAGCCACGCGAACTGAGGCGCAGCAAACTTTGCCGTCAGGTAATACACGGATAACTATTTGGGGTACAATAATTAGCGGTGATGAAATAAATTTAAATTAATGGAATGGATTTACCGCGCCGGGTCTGTTTGCCGGTTGCATCTGGACCGGCCGAGCGCCTGGGTAGCGCCTGGTATATCCGTCGTTGTTTCTCATTTATGCTGCGACGAAGCGCGGCGTAATGTTCGGCATTCTGAAGAATTTGTAAACCATAGGCGTTAACCACTTCGAGGGAGTTAGCCACCCTGTCCGATGGTTTGCGGGTAAGAATGAGTGGCGGAGAAGCGACGGGTCCGGCAGTGATGCCGACGAGCAAAGGGTTAGCCGCTTTCCAGGCCGCCTGTTTCGCCTCACGCCGCTTGCGGCGGCGAGCCTGTGAATCCATACAACCTCCTGTCAATCAACTTTGGCGATATCCGCAGATATCCCAAAGCCTGTTGCTTTGGCGTATGCACCCTTTTTCAGGGCTGGCTGTTAATGAGCATTCACTTCCTGTGAGTCATACCTCCTGCTGATGAATCAATATTGAACCAAAGGTACAAATACGTCAAGAACCTAAAGTACGAATTACAAATAAAAAATGACCTCATTATCTTTATCATTGATTTATAAGGTATTTATTTTTTCCGACGGCGTAACTTCAGGCGTGGCGGCGAATTGAATGGCTGTACATCACCCTGCCGATGATCTTGAGATGCTGCTCGTTTTCTTCGTGAATGTTCCAGTCGGCGTATTTGGGATTGTCGGAATGTACCAGCAGGCTGTCGTGAGTCATTTGCAGGCGCTTGACCAGCAGCTGGCCTTTGTAGAGGAAGACGTAAATCCCGTCGCCGTCGAAGTAATCCTTCGCGATATCGACAAAAATGTAATCACCCAGTTCAATAGTGCCGGACATGCTGTCACCCGTAACGGTGATAACTTTGATACTGGAGGCGGGTCGGTGGCCGAAAAGCTCCAGCGCTTCCTGGCTGTCGTAGACGATGTGATTGATGGTTTCGGTCACATCGCTTGAGGTAATGCAGCCCGGACCCGCGCTGGCTTCAATGTCCAGCACGTCAACCCGGAAACCGGCTTCCGGGGTCGGGATATAAAATGGCGTAACGTCGTTCGCCGGGAAAGACTGCATGACTTCCCTGCCCTCCCCTGGGAACCCGCCCTCGTTACCGTGCTGCAGCCAAAGCACATCCGCACCCAGAAATGCAGCAAGTTCGTACATCTTGTCCTGCCGGGGAACAGACTCGGCGTTCAGCCACTTGCTGACGGCCTTTGACGACACGCCTAATGCCCTTGCAATCGCCATTCCCCGGCCAAATTCATCGAGGTTAGCCTGCGTACAGGCCTGGGCCAGGCGGCGGGAGAAGGCCTGGCGAAGCTGATCTCTCTGTACCATAAGTACGGTCATAACCTTTCTTTGTGAGACTAATGGTTCACAGTATAACACGTACTTAAAGTTCATACAGGCCCTTCACGCACGTGCAATGATAAGCATCCTACACCCAGAGCTGTATAAAAATACAGGTCTTTGACATATCGGAGAACGGATATATCCTTATTACTATTCCATGCATAAGAAAGTTAAGCGGCAGTTTATTTTTAAATAGCCAAAAGCATTTTTGGTTAATATGCCGACAGCAAATAAAAC
Source organism: Dryocola clanedunensis (assembly GCF_038405435.1). Lineage (GTDB taxonomy): Bacteria > Pseudomonadota > Gammaproteobacteria > Enterobacterales > Enterobacteriaceae > Dryocola > Dryocola clanedunensis_A. The sequence continues at coordinate 290,140 of NZ_JBBYHZ010000005.1, forward strand.
GATCATCCCGCCCTTATTTTAAGGAGAGTATGATCATGCATGGATTTATCACTGTCGCCGATGCAATACTTTTCTTTGCTTCGGTCTTTGGCCTGTTCGCCCTGTTCTCTGTTATCGCCTGAAGGAATCATCATGATGTTGACATTAGCCATTGTAATTATTAGCCTTTCTGCACTTACTGGCGTCGCGTTGATTCACGTAGCTAACACGATCTTCCCGGAAGACGTGACGTTGAATGATTCCAACTCTGCACAGTAATAGCAGCACATATTGTTCCATTTCAATTTTCCCGTACGGCCATCGGGCAAAGTAAACGCCAGGTTTATTTATTTTTAAACCTGGTTGTTGATATTCCCGCTGGCTACATTGGTTAATTACGATCTTTCTTTAGTTGCACTTAGCCAACAGGTATTGCTCGCACCGCGCGACGATTAAATATTCATCGTTATTGGGTGAAACCGGCTATTGTGGTAAAGTGCGCCCTTCGAAACTTATGCGCTTGCTGAAAGAAACTGGTAACTCGTTGAAATGGCTTTATTAATCACAAAGAAATGCATCAACTGCGATATGTGCGAACCGGAGTGCCCGAACCAGGCCATCTCCATGGGCGACAGCATCTATCAGATCGATGTCGATCGTTGTACGCAGTGCATCGGCCATTACGAAACGCCTACCTGCCAGCAGGTCTGCCCGATAGTGAATACGATTATCGTCGACCCGGCACATATTGAGAGCGAAGAGCAGCTGTGGGACAAGTTTGTGCAGCTCCACCACGCCGATAAGATCTAGTTCTCGATAATCACCGTGGCGCAGGCGTAATGACGTTCGTCAGCCAGCGTTACGTGTACTGAACGCACGCCCATTCGCTCGGCCAGCCGCTCCGCCTCTTCCCAGAACCGTAGCTGCGGTTTCCCTAAAGCATCGTTAAAGACCTCAAACTGGTTGAACGCCAGCCCGTTACGGATCCCCGTGCCGAAGGCTTTCGCCGCCGCTTCCTTAACGGCAAAGCGTTTGGCAAGAAAGCGCACCGGCTGCTGGTGCGCTTCGTACTGCTTCCATTCGTTGGCGCTCAGCACACGCTTCGCCAGGCGGTCACCCGAGCGGGAGATCACGCTCTCAATGCGCGCAATCTCCACGATGTCGGTGCCGAGGCCAAGAATAGCCATTAGCGGCGCGCTTCCTGCATCAGACGTTTCATTTCCGACACTGCTTCTTTCAGGCCGCTCATTACCGCGCGGCCAATTATGGCGTGGCCGATGTTCAGCTCGTGCATTTCTGGCAGACGCGCAATAGCCTGCACGTTGTGGTAGGTCAGGCCGTGCCCGGCATTGACCTTCAGGCCTTTGCCCGCGGCATAAGTCGCGGCTTCGGCAATGCGTGCCAGCTCTTTTGCCTGGGTCGCTTCATCTTCCGCATCGGCATAACAGCCGGTATGAATTTCGATATAAGGCGCGCCCACCGCTACTGCGGCGTCAATTTGCGCGTGGTCGGCATCGATAAACAGGGAAACCAGAATGCCGGCATCCGCCAGGCGTTTGCAGGCATCGCGCATTTTGTCGAGCTGCCCCGCCACGTCCAGGCCGCCTTCGGTGGTAACTTCCTGACGCTTTTCGGGCACCAGGCAGCAGAAATGCGGTTTGGTTTCGCAGGCGATGCCGATCATCTCTTCGGTGACGGCCATTTCAAGATTCATACGAGTGTCGAGGGTCTGGCGCAGGACGCGCACGTCGCGGTCGGTGATGTGGCGGCGATCTTCACGCAGGTGCACGGTGATGCCGTCGGCCCCTGCCTGTTCGGCGATAAACGCAGCCTGAACCGGGTCCGGATAAGCCGTGCCGCGCGCGTTGCGCAGCGTTGCGATGTGATCGATGTTTACGCCTAACAATAATTCAGCCATGACTATCCTCGGAAATCAGAACGATATGTCCGGCAGTGTACACCGGGGAGAGAAAGTATGGCTATGACCAGGATGTTATTGAGGGTCTTGCGGGGATTTGAGCGGTGGTTTTTTCGGCACAAACTGACGGAACAGCTCGCGGCTTTTGAGCGGCTTGCCGCCGAGGTAGGGCTTTAGCGCCATGCGGGTGAAGCGTTTAGCCGCCCGCAGGGTTGCGACATCCGGGAATTCGCGGGTCGCCAGTGCCTTAAGCTCATGGCCGGTGAAGCTCTTGTTGTCGATGACCAGGCTCGCGATAAATCCTTTCTCTTCGCGATAGCGGTAGGTCATGGTATCCGCAACTTCATCGCCGCTGCCTGCACAGTGCAGAAAATCGACGCCATAGCCAAGGTGCCCAAGCAGCGCCAGCTCAAAGCGACGCAGCGCAGGTTCTGGGGATCCATTGGTTCCGGCCAGTGCCTGAATGCAGTGCAGATAATCGAAGAAAAGCTCCGAGAATCGCGATTCCTGCTCCAGCACGCGGGAGACAAGCTCGTTAACGTAAAGACCGCTGTAGAGGGAGATACCGCTGAGAGGAAGGGCAAGGGAGACGGCTTCGGCGCTACGCAGCGTTTTAACTTCGCCACGTCCGCCCCAGCGTACCAGCAGGGGGGTGAAAGGCTGTAATGCGCCCTTCAGGTTAGAGCGACGAGAGCGTGCGCCTTTGGCAATAACACGAACTCGTCCGGACTCTTCAGAAAACAGGTCAAGGAGAAGGCTGGTTTCGCTCCAGGGGCGACTATGCAGGACAAAAGCCCTCTGCCAGCCTTCCATTGGTTAGTCGTCTGTATAACCGAGGCTGCGCAGCGCGCGCTCGTCATCAGCCCAGCCGGATTTAACTTTAACCCAAAGCTCCAGATGGATTTTCGCTTCGAACATGTCTTCCATGTCCTTACGCGCTTCAATACCGATAGTTTTGATTTTGGCGCCTTTGTTGCCGATAACCATCTTCTTCTGGCCTTCACGCTCCACCAGAATCAGACCGTTGATATCGTAACCGCCACGCGCGTTTGTCACGAACTGTTCGATCTCAACGGTAACGGAGTACGGCAGCTCAGCCCCCAGGAAACGCATCAGCTTTTCACGGATGATTTCCGAAGCCATAAAGCGCTGGGAGCGGTCGGTGATGTAGTCTTCCGGGAAGTGATGAATCGCTTCCGGCAGGCGCTTACGCACGATGCTGGCAATAGTATCGACGTTCATGCCGGTTTCAGCAGAAATTGGAACGATATCCAGGAAGTTCATCTGGCTGCCCAGGAACTGCAGGTGCGGCAGCAGTATGCCCTTATCCTGTACGTTATCCACCTTGTTTACCGCGAGGATAACCGGCGCGCGCGCATCGCGCAGCTTGTTAAGCACCATCTCGTCGTCTGCGGTCCACTTGGTGCCTTCGACAACGAAGATAACCAGCTCAACATCGCCGATGGAGCTGCTGGCAGCTTTGTTCATCAGGCGGTTGATGGCGCGTTTTTCTTCCATGTGCAGCCCCGGAGTATCGACGTAAATCGCCTGATAAGCCCCTTCGGTATGGATGCCCATGATGCGGTGACGCGTGGTCTGCGCTTTACGCGAGGTAATAGAGACTTTTTGCCCAAGCAGCTGGTTCAGCAGCGTGGATTTGCCGACGTTCGGGCGACCAACGATGGCCACGAACCCGCAAAATGTTTGTTCTTCGTTCATTCCAGCTCCAGCTTTTTAAGCGCCTGCTCAGCTGCAGCCTGTTCCGCTTTACGGCGGCTTGACCCGGTCCCAACGACCGGCTCAGGCAGGCCACTCACCTGACAGTGAATGGTAAATTCCTGATCGTGCGCTTCACCACGGACCTGCACCACCAGATAGGAAGGCAGCGGCAGATGGCGACCCTGCAGATACTCCTGCAGACGCGTTTTCGGATCTTTTTGCTTGTCGCCCGGGCTGATTTCATCCAGACGGGATTGATACCACGCGAGGATCAAACGCTCGACGTTCTGAATATCACTGTCGAGGAACACGCCGCCGATTAAGGCTTCCACGGTATCAGCAAGGATGGATTCCCGACGGAAACCACCACTTTTCAGCTCGCCCGGCCCCAGACGCAGGCATTCGCCCAGGTCAAATTCACGGGCAATTTCCGCCAGCGTATTACCACGCACCAGCGTGGCACGCATGCGGCTCATATCACCTTCGTCGACACGAGGAAAACGGTGATAAAGCGCATTAGCGATTACATAGCTCAGAATGGAGTCACCCAGAAATTCCAGACGCTCGTTGTGCTTGCTGCTGGCGCTGCGGTGGGTTAAAGCCTGCTGTAACAGATCCTGATGTACAAAAGTGTAGCCCAGCTTTCGCTGCAGCCTGGTGATTACGATGGGATTCATGCGATACCAATTAATGAATGCGTCAATTATTCAGCACACGGAACAGACCTGAAAAAGGGAAACCAACGCTGTTTCGTGTGCCGTGGCTCCTCATTGAGGAGCCAACCTTATTACGGGGGGATATTCTATAGATAACGACATAGAAAGTCGTTATCTGAATAGTTTTATTTGATCAATGAATTCCACCAATACGACTCAGACGAACGCCGGTTGGCCATTCACCTTCCTGCTTCTCGAAACTCATCCAGATGGCCGTTGCTTTGCCCACCAGGTTTTGCTCCGGAACAAAGCCCCAGTAGCGGCTGTCGGCGCTGTTGTCGCGGTTATCACCCATCATAAAGTAATGGCCCGGCGGGACAATCCAGGTGGCCAGCTGCTGGCCTGGCTGCTGGTAGTACATCCCCAGCTGATCCTGTGCGACCGGCACGGTCAGAATGCGGTGGGTGACATCACCCAACGTCTCTTTGCGTTCCGCGAGGCGGATGCCACCTTCTTTGGTCTGGTTCAGCGGCAGCTGGAAGAAGCCTGAACTTGCCTCACCGCCGTTACGACGCGCAAAGGTCTGAACGAAATCACTTGGCTCAACGTTGCTGTAAGTAATCGGCAGCGCGTTTTCACAGGCCTGACCGGAGCTGCAGTTTGGCTGTACGGTGACCTGTTTAGCGACCGGGTCGTAGCTTACGCGGTCACCCGGTAAACCCACTGCACGTTTAATATAATCAAGACGCGGATCTTCGGGATATTTAAATACCACGATATCGCCGCGCTTAGGATGACCGGTTTCAATGAGCGTTTTCTGGTAAATAGGATCTTTAATGCCGTAAGCAAACTTCTCGACCAGAATAAAATCGCCAATTAACAGCGTCGGCATCATCGAGCCTGACGGGATCTGGAACGGCTCGTAAACAAACGAGCGCACAATCAGTACGATTGCCAGCACCGGGAATACGGACGCGCCTGTTTCCAGCCAGCCGGGTTTAGGACCCACTTTCTTGAGGTTTTTTGCATCGATGCTTTCGCCGGCAGCAGCCTGAGCCGCCGCCTGCTTTTCACGACGCTTTGGCGCAAAAATAAACTTATCAATGCACCATAACAAGCCTGTCACCAGCGTGGCTATCACGAGGATCAAAGCGAACATATTCGCCATGCCAACTCCTTAAATTATTTGCCGTCTTTGCCAACGTGCAGAATGGCGAGGAACGCTTCCTGCGGCAGCTCGACGTTACCGACCTGCTTCATGCGTTTCTTACCGTCTTTCTGCTTCTGCAGCAGCTTCTTCTTACGGCTTACGTCACCGCCGTAGCATTTTGCCAGTACGTTTTTACGCAGCTGTTTCACGGTGGAACGGGCAATAATGTGCGCGCCGATTGCCGCCTGAATAGCGATGTCAAATTGCTGGCGTGGAATAAGTTCCTGCATTTTCTCAACCAGCTGACGTCCACGGAACTGGGAGTTGCCGCGGTGGGTGATCAGCGCCAGGGCATCCACGCGATCGCCGTTGATCAGCACGTCAACGCGCACCATGTCAGAGGCCTGGAAGCGTTTGAAGTTGTAGTCCAGTGACGCATAGCCACGGGAGGTAGACTTCAGGCGGTCGAAGAAGTCGAGAACGACTTCCGCCATTGGGATTTCATAGGTCAGGGCAACCTGGTTACCGTGGTAAACCATATTGGTCTGCACGCCACGCTTCTCGATACACAGAGTGATAACGCTGCCCAGATACTCCTGCGGCATCAGCATATGACACTCGGCGATCGGCTCACGCAGTTCGGCGATATTGTTCAGCGCTGGCAGCTTGGATGGGCTATCAACATAGATCGTTTCGCCGCCGGTAGTTTCAACTTCATAAACTACCGTTGGTGCCGTGGTGATCAGATCCAGATCGTATTCGCGTTCCAGACGCTCCTGAATGATTTCCATATGCAGCAGGCCGAGGAAGCCGCAGCGGAAGCCGAAGCCCAGCGCCGTTGAGCTTTCTGGCTCATAGAACAGGGAAGCATCGTTCAGGCTGAGTTTACCCAGCGCATCACGGAAGTTTTCGTAATCATCGGAGCTAACCGGGAACAGACCGGCATAAACCTGCGGTTTCACTTTCTTAAAGCCCGGCAGCGCCTTATCTGCCGGGTTACGAGCAAGCGTCAGGGTATCGCCAACTGGCGCACCCAGAATGTCTTTAATGGCACAAACCAGCCAGCCTACTTCGCCGCAGCCGAGCATATCGCGGTCTACGCGTTTTGGCGTAAAGATACCGATGCGGTCGGCGTTATACACCTGGCCGGTGCTCATTACCTTGATTTTGTCGCCTTTTCTCATAGTCCCGTTTTTGATACGCACCAGAGAGACAACGCCAAGGTAGTTATCGAACCAGGAGTCGATGATCAGCGCCTGCAGCGGCGCCTCCGGATCGCCATCCGGCCCCGGAATATCACGCACCAGGCGTTCCAGAACGTCCGTCACGCCCAGACCGGTTTTCGCTGAACAGCGCACCGCGTCGGCGGCGTCAATACCAACGATATCTTCAATTTCCTGCGCCGCGCGCTCGGGATCGGCGGCCGGCAGGTCAATCTTGTTCAGAACCGGAACGACTTCCAGATCCATTTCCAGCGCGGTGTAGCAGTTCGCCAGGGTCTGGGCTTCTACGCCCTGCCCGGCATCCACCACCAGCAGAGCGCCTTCGCAGGCGGCTAAAGAACGCGACACTTCATAAGAGAAGTCAACGTGGCCAGGGGTGTCGATGAAATTCAGGTGATAAGTTTCGCCATCGCTTGCTTTGTAATCGAGCGTCACGCTCTGCGCTTTGATGGTAATGCCGCGCTCACGCTCCAGATCCATGGAATCCAGAACCTGGGCTGCCATTTCGCGGTCGGACAGGCCGCCGCAAATCTGGATGATACGGTCAGACAGCGTCGATTTACCGTGGTCGATGTGGGCAATAATAGAAAAGTTACGTATATTCTTCATATTTAGAGGTTTTTATGCCTTACAAATGGCCTGAGAGCTCGGCGCTTCGCGCTGTACGGAGCAGGATGTCATGGCTGAATTCTGCCTGAAACGACGCATTCTACACTACAACCAGAAAGCGAGGAAACAGCTCATCCTGCAAGCTTCGCTGAGGTAATAACGGAGGCCGGGCGGAAGGTGTAAATCGGAGAGCAGCCGGAGGAGGATTACCGGCCATCTGCGGAGGTGATTGTCTCGACGCGCAGCGCATCGGGCGGTAACGCAACGCTAAGAATAACGGGCTGCCAGTCGGCACGGTGGCTCAGCTTTGCTGAAAACCCTCGCGCGACCAAAAAGCCGCCAACGCCGCCCAGCACCGCGCCACAAAACGCGGCGAGATCGGAGCCAAACAGCGCCTGGAAAAGCGCGGCAACGATAAACAGCCCTACCAGCGGCGAAATATAGACCAGCAATGCCGAGCCGATCAGGCTGCCTTCGGCAATCCCCAGCTCAACCTTTTGCCCTGCCACCAGCGGCTGTTCGATCGCTACGGACAGCATGTGGTGATTCTGCGGCCCCAGCTTGTTCAATAAGCGTGTACCGCAGCCAGCACGAGAGGCGCAGCTGCTGCAGGATGCCTTGACGTCACAGCGCAGAATGGCTTCGCCGTTCTGCCAGGAGACAACCGTTGCCCACTCTTTAATCATTGGGCATTCCTGAATTTAATGCTGTCCGCGATGCGCTTAGCCGTTTGCGGCGGCAGTTCACCGACGACGGTGATCTCGGTTTTATCACGCACGACAGAACTGACCGTACGACGACCGGTACGCAACAGCTGATCGCTACTGGCGGTGCCCGCCTGGCTGATATTCACCGAGAAGCTAAACAAGCCGTCGGAATAGAGACGTGACTCGATAGGAACATCAACGGTTGGCAACGGACGACGGCTGCTTGAAACTTCGCTGAAGCCCTGCGGCAGCCAGGTGGGCGCCCAGGTGAAGTTTGCTTTATCGCTGCTCGGCACAGAGAGCAGCGGCGGCAGGTTCGCTTTCGCGAGGTTTTGCATCGTGCCGCTGACCTGGGTGTTAACCGAGAAGGAGATAACCCGGAACTGCTCAAGCGTTTCACCGTCGCGGTCCAGTAAATCGACGCGCATCGGCAGCTTGGTTTCCGTGTCCATCCAGACGATATAGCTGTAACGCGTTCCATCCCGGGCGACCACGCGAATAACTTCGCACAGCCTGTCGGCAATGCGCGTGCGGCCCACGGCGATAAAATCGTAGTAGGGAGTTAAGCGTTTGAAATCGGTATAGACGATAGACGGCAGCGAATCAACGATGTAATCTCCGGTGAGCGTGAAAGGTTCCAGGCCCGGTTCAAAATAGCTGATTTCACTCCCACGCTGGACAACTTCCCGACGCGGGCCATCCATCTGAAGTAATTGCGCAAGCGGTCGGTTATCAAGCCGCGCATGGCGATAGCGTAAAGACTCTATCCCCTGCTTGTTAATGCTGATAAACGCCAGCTCGTAATCGAGGGACTGACTCGCCTGGTTCATCTGCTGCAACAACGCCCCGGACGAAACGGTGTCCGCCGAGGCGTTGGAGGTGAACAACAGGCTGCCCGCCATCAGAGACAGAGCACACCAAAGTTGCTTCATTACTGCGATTGAGTTCCTAAAGTCTGGTTTCCTGGCACCTGTACCGCAGCCTGCTGGGTTTGCGCCTGTTCAAACTGGAGCTGTTCAGAGTGTAAACGGCGCTGCAATTCGTAATCCTGCAGCATAGCGTTGATACGACGACGCTGTTCCTGAACCTGCTGCTGACCGGTACTGGCGGTGCTGTCAGACGGCACGCCTAAACTGACCGGGCTGGCTCTACCCATCATAGGTAAGGTATTGAAGACCGGCGTTTCTGGCTGTGCAGAATTATCTGACTGACCGTTATAGTGCTGCACCCCGACGATAACCGCAAGCGATACGCATGCGGCAACGCCCATTTGGGTGAGCTGGCTGGCCCATGGACGCACCTTTTGCCAGAACGGCATTTTCTGCCATTGCTGAGGCGAAGGCTGCTGCTCCGGAATAATTGGCGTGACCTGACGCACTGGTTCATTTTCAATCGCCGCCATCACTTTGGCAGAAATATCAAAATGAAGTAGCTCACTGGTATCTCCGCGCATGGTGTCGCGGATCAGGTGGTAGCTCTCCCAGCTTTGCTGCAACGACGCGTCTTTCGACAACGTACCCAGCAGCTCGCTGTCCAGAGTCTCCCCATCCATTAAAGCGGAAAGCTGTTCTTTCTGCATCCTAAATACCCTTCCAGTAACCCGCTATCGTCAACGCCTGATAAGCGGTTGAACTTTATTATCAATAGCTTCCCGCGCGCGGAAAATACGAGATCGCACTGTACCTACCGGGCAATCCATGATGGCGGCTATCTCTTCATAGCTTAAACCATCCAACTCCCGCAACGTGATTGCCATGCGTAAATCTTCGGGGAGCGACTCAATAGTACGGAAAACTATCTGTCTCAGTTCTTCAGACAACATTAAGTTCTCAGGGTTCGAAATTTCTTTCAGCGCACTGCCGCTTTCGAAGTTTTCAGCGTCTATGGCATCCACATCGCTAGCTGGCGGTCGACGCCCCTGAGCAACCAGATAATTTTTCGCGGTGTTGACCGCAATGCGGTACAGCCACGTGTAAAACGCGCTATCGCCACGGAAAGAATCCAGCGCGCGATAAGCTTTTATAAAAGATTCCTGTACCACATCCGGGACGTCCCCAGAGGGTACATAGCGGGAAACCAGACTCGCCACCTTATGCTGATAACGTATTACCAGCAAATTGAAGGACTTCTGATCTCCCTTCTGGACCCGTTCGACAAGGACCTGATCCGTTAACTGCTCGCTCATCCGAGGTAATGTCTCCCCAAACCTAATTTCCACGCGTAATCGAAAAGCCACCCGAACTCTGTAGTATGAGCAAGTTCAGGGTTTGAGCGCCCGACCGGAGCAAAGTTCCGTTACGCCTTTGTTTTTCTGTTCTGTTTTGCGACTGATCTCTTCTTAATTATAAGTTCGGCTACGCAAAACGGTGACAATCGGTTATCTGAAAATCTTTTTTCAGTCGACTGCAGAGTATCGCACGAATAGCTATTTTTCATCAGTAAATCTGTTACTAACGCCCCTTTTCACACATATTTTCATTTCTTTTCACGCTTCATTAGCTCTTCAGCTGTAATCCGCCACTTGTTTAGTTGAAATAACGGAAGCGGAAAAAAAGCGTGTTGCAGTTCGCAGCGGATGCTATGCTGGCCTGACCTTTGTTTAGTAAATTAAACACAATGAAGACAAATCCCGAACTTGCCTGTGATGTGCTGATCGTTGGTAGCGGTGCTGCCGGTCTCTCTCTGGCCTTACGCCTGGCCGAAAGCAGTAAAGTGATTGTCCTTAGCAAAGGGCCGATCAATGAAGGATCGACCTTATATGCTCAGGGCGGAATTGCCGCCGTATTCGATGAAACGGACAGCATCGATTCACACGTTGAAGATACGCTCATTGCCGGCGCGGGAATTTGCGATCGCGACGCCGTGGAGTTTGTCGCCAGTAATGCGCGTCACTGCGTGCAGTGGTTGATAGATCAGGGCGTTCTGTTCGATACGGAAATCCAGGCGAATGGCTCTGAGAGCTATCATCTGACCCGCGAGGGCGGCCACAGCCATCGTCGTATACTTCATGCCGCTGACGCCACGGGCAAAGAAGTCGAAACGACGCTTGTGGGTAAAGCCCTGAGCCATCCTAATATCCGGGTGATCGAACGCAGCAACGCCGTGGATTTGATTGTTTCAGATAAGATAGGCCTGCCGGGCACCCGGCGCGTGGTCGGCGCATGGATCTGGAACCGCAATCGCGAAGAGGTTGAAACCTGCCGGGCGAAAGCCGTCGTTCTTGCAACCGGCGGTGCTTCCAAAGTTTATCAATACACCACCAATCCTGACATCTCTTCAGGCGACGGTATCGCCATGGCGTGGCGTGCAGGATGCCGCGTTGCGAATCTCGAATTTAATCAGTTCCACCCAACGGCGCTTTTCCATCCTCAGGCCCGTAACTTCCTGCTGACCGAAGCGCTGCGTGGCGAAGGGGCTTATCTCAAGCGCCCTGACGGCACCCGATTCATGCCTGACTTTGATGAACGCGGCGAGCTTGCCCCGCGCGATATCGTCGCCCGCGCAATCGATCATGAAATGAAGCGTCTTGGCGCGGACTGCATGTATCTGGATATCAGCCATAAGCCCGAAGAATTCGTCCGCCACCATTTCCCGACCATTTACGAAAAGCTGCTGGGCCTGGGAATCGATCTGACGAAAGAACCTGTCCCCGTAGTGCCCGCCGCGCACTATACCTGCGGCGGCGTGATGATCGATGAGAACGGGCGTACCGATGTAGACGGGCTTTATGCTATCGGCGAAGTCACCTATACCGGTTTGCATGGCGCAAATCGCATGGCTTCAAATTCCCTGCTGGAATGTCTGGTGTACGGCTGGTCTGCTGCAGAAGATATTATCAAGCGCATGCCTTTCGCCCGGGAAGCGAAATCACTTCCGGACTGGGACGACAGCCGCGTGGACAACCCGGATGAGCAGGTCGTCATTCAGCATAACTGGCATGAGCTGCGCCTGTTTATGTGGGATTACGTGGGGATTGTCAGAACGACGCGTCGGCTTGAGCGCGCCCTGCGCCGCATCACTATGCTGCAACAAGAGATCGACGAGTATTACGCCAACTTCAGGGTATCTAATAACCTTCTCGAGCTTCGCAACCTTGTGCAGGTTGCTGAGCTGATTGTGCGCTGCGCAATGATGCGCAAAGAGAGCCGGGGCCTGCACTATACTCTGGACTATCCGGAGCTGGCGGAACACTCAGGGCCGAGCATTCTCTCCCCGCTTTACATAAACAAGTAGAAGTCCTGGGTCAGGCCACAGTAATCTTCTGACCAGTTCTGGTCTGGCCCACGGATAACCAGACGCTCGGTGAAATACTCCCCGTCCGTCGGCGACAGCGCCAGCATCACCCGATGCGGCAGGCGCGTTTCGTTATCTGCCACATCCGCGCGGTGACGCACAAACCAACCCTGGCTTTTTGCCATCTCGCTGAACGCTGTTCCCGCCGCCTCCGGCATGATCACACAGAAAAACCCGTCTTCGGTAATCAACTGCGCAGCGCTGTTAAGTAACGCGCTATGATCCAGAGTCGTGGTATATCGAGCCTGCGCGCGTTCAGGCGATGCGCAGTTGCTGCCCTGCTCAAAGAACGGTGGATTACTGACGATAAGGGTATAACGCTGGGTCGCCTGCTGCGCCCACTCGCGGATATCGGCACAATGTACGTTGATGCGGGATGCCCACGGACAGGCGCTGGCATTTTCCGCTGCCTGTTCTGCGGCGACAGGATCGAGCTCCACGGCATCGATGGGCACATCATCTCCGGTACGCTGTGCAAGCATCAGTGCCAGCAGGCCGCTGCCCGTACCGATATCCAGCACGCTCTTAACATTGGCGACCGGCGCCCATGCGCCCAGCAACGTACCGTCGGTACCGACTTTCATGGCACAGCGATCGTGCGCGATAAAAAACTGTTTGAATGTGAATCCATCACGACGCAAATTCGCTTTCTGCCTGGACATCTTTTTAACCCTGTAAAGAAACCGCAGTAGCATAAGGCAAAGCAGGAGCCAGGAAAAGCATCACATGGACACACTAACAGATGAAGATCGCAGCCATAACGTCTATAATCGGCGCCCCACATAGAGGTAGAACATGACTGTAAGCACTTTTTCCGAACTCGAACTAGACGAAAGCCTTTTGAATGCACTTCAGGACAAAGGCTTTACTCGACCGACAGCTATTCAGGCTGCCGCCATTCCTCCTGCGCTTGAGGGGCGTGACGTTCTGGGTTCCGCGCCAACAGGTACCGGCAAAACAGCCGCCTATCTGCTGCCAGTGCTGCAGCATCTGATCGACTTCCCCCGCAAGAAATCAGGCCCGCCGCGCATTTTGATCGTTACGCCAACCCGTGAGCTGGCGGTGCAGGTAGCGGAACATGCCCGTGAACTGGCGAAGCATACCCATCTGGATATCGCCACCATCACCGGCGGCGTGGCCTATATGAACCACGCTGAAGTATTCAGCGAGAATCAGGATATCGTCGTCGCGACTACCGGACGCCTGCTGCAGTACATCAAAGAAGAAAACTTTGACTGCCGCGCGGTAGAAACGCTGATTCTGGATGAAGCCGACCGTATGCTGGATTTAGGTTTCGCGCAGGATATCGAAACCATCGCCGCGGAAACCCGCTGGCGCAAACAGACCATGCTCTTCTCAGCCACGCTGGAAGGCAATGCGGTTAAAGATTTTGCCGAACGTCTGCTGGAAGATCCTGTAGAAGTATCAGCAACTTCGTCCACGCGTGAACGTAAGAAAATCCACCAGTGGTATTACCGTGCTGACGATGTTGAGCATAAAACAGCGCTGCTGGTAAACCTGCTTCAGCAGCCAGAAACCACCCGCTCTATCGTCTTTGTCCGTAAGCGTGAGCGAGTGCATGAGCTGGTTGCCTGGCTGCGCGAAGCGGGCATTAATACCTGCTATCTCGAAGGCGAGATGGTTCAGATGAAACGTACTGAAGCGATCAAACGCCTGACCGACGGCCGTGTAAACGTGCTGATTGCCACCGACGTTGCCGCTCGCGGGATTGATATCCCGGAAGTAAGCCATGTCTTCAACTTTGATTTGCCTCGTACCGCAGATACCTATCTGCACCGCATTGGCCGTACCGGCCGTGCTGGTCTGAAGGGCACGGCGATTTCTCTGGTTGAAGCGCACGACCATCTGCTGCTGGGTAAAATTACCCGCTACATGAAAGAGCCGCTGAAATCACGAGTGATTGACGAGCTGCGTCCGAAAACGCGCGCGCCGAGCGAGAAGCTGACCGGCAAGCCTTCTAAGAAAGTGCTGGCTAAGCGCGAAGAGAAGAAGAAGGACGAGAAAGAAAAACCGCGCGTGAAGGTACGCCATCGCGATAAGAAAAACGTTGGTAAGCGCCGTAAGCCAAGCGGGGCGAAAACCGACTCAGCTGAATAATTCATCAGCGTAACAATAAACCGTCTCTCCGGAGGCGGTTTTTTTATACCTTTAAATAAACTTATATCGCTTTCGCCTGCCGACAGTAACGAAACAATAAAAAAGCCGGCTCATTGCTGAGCCGGCTTTTGCAGCTGGTTAGCTATTACAGACTTTCGGTGAAAGTACGAGCAATAACGTCACGCTGCTGTTCTGGAGTCAGTGAGTTGAAACGCACTGCATAGCCAGAAACGCGGATAGTCAGCTGCGGATACTTTTCCGGATGCTCAACGGCGTCCATCAGCGTTTCACGGCGCAGAACGTTCACGTTCAGGTGCTGGCCACCTTCAACACGAACTTCTGGCTTCACTTCCATTGGAATTTCGCGGTATTCAAACTGACCCAGTTTGTTTACGGCTACTACTTCATCTTCTGCAAAGCCTGCTTTCGCACAAACACAACGTGCTTCGCCTTTTTCGCTGTCCAGCAGCCAGAAAGAGTTCAGAAGTTCGTCGTTTGCTGCTTTAGTAATCTGGATACCAGTAATCATTTTATGTCTCCCTATGGGTAATTTTTTGGGCCACATTCTGGCTCATTGGTAAAACCTTTGTTGCCTTGCTGATCTATATACCAGTCGAACCACCGGCAAACATTGATTTAAATCAATAAAATCCATGTGGTAATTGTGGGTATGATAGCATTTATTTGTTTTACATCAACTTAGACAGGCCCGATAAAATTAAAAAAAATGTAAATTTTCAAATTTTTTTAGGGTCGTCCCCGTTCTGTGAGCAACAGATTTTGCTAAGCAGAAAGAAGAAGTTAAGCTATCGCCATGACAATTCGCAGGAGAGCGAGATGACCGCTTCACTCACATGGCACGACGTGCTGGCAGAAGAAAAGCAGCAGCCTTATTTCATTAATACGCTCAGCACCGTTGCGGCTGAACGTGCCGCAGGCGTCACCGTCTACCCACCGCAGAAAGATGTCTTTAATGCCTTTCGCTTTACCGAGCTTGGGGATGTCAAAGTCGTGATCCTCGGGCAGGATCCCTATCACGGTCCAAATCAGGCGCACGGCCTGTCGTTTTCCGTGCTGCCAGGCGTAGCCGTTCCCCCTTCGCTGAGCAATATGTATAAAGAGCTGCAAAACAATTTCCCGGAGTTCGTGCGTCCAGACCATGGTTATCTTGAGAGCTGGGCGCGCCAGGGCGTGCTTTTGCTAAACACGGTTTTAACCGTTGAGGCAGGGAAAGCACATTCGCACGCTAAGCTGGGCTGGGAGACTTTCACCGATAAGGTGATCGCGCTGATCAATCAGCATTGCGAAGGCGTGGTGTTTTTACTCTGGGGATCTCACGCGCAGAAAAAGGGCAGCATTATCGATCGCAATCGCCACCACGTGCTACAGGCTCCTCACCCCTCCCCGCTTTCCGCTCACCGGGGTTTTCTGGGCTGCGGGCACTTCGCAAAAACCAATGAGTATTTGATTAGCCGGGGGCTGCCGCCAATAGACTGGACGCCGAAGCTACCTGAATAGCAGCTACAAAAAAGCCAGCTTGCGCTGGCTTTCTAATTTCTGAAGCTTAAGCGTTCTTACGCTTTGTTCTGACGCCACCACTCGGCCAGCAGTACGCCGGTCGCTACGGACACGTTCAGACTTTCAACGTTGCCCGTACCGTCGATGGCAATGCTCATATCAGCATTATCGAAAGTCGCTTCCGTTACACCTTCGCGTTCCTGACCCAGCACCAGCACCATTTTCTTCGGCAGCTCTGCTTTGAACAGCGGAGTGCCCTTGTGGCTGGAGGTGGTTACGATGGCGTAACCGGCTTTGCGGAACTGTTCGAGACCGTCGGTGAATGTATCACCGCTGATTGCCTGAACATGCTCTGCGCCACCTTCTGCGGTACGTACCGCCGCGCCGGATTCCAGCAGCGAAGCATCCTGAACTAACAGGCCTTTCACGCCGAAGTGCGCACAGCTACGCATGATGCCGCCGAGGTTATGCGGGTTGCCGACGTCTTCCAGGGCCAGAACACAATCGTCCTCACCCGCTTTAGACAGCCAGCTCTGTACGCTAATCCCACTGCGCTTTTTGATCAGGAAGCAAACACCACCGTGGTGCTCCGTACCTGATGCCTTGGTCAGCTCCGCGTCGTCTACCACATGATAAGCTTTACGGTTTGCTGCCATCCAGCGCAGTGCTTCCTTAAAGCGAGGCGTTACACCCTGGATAAACCAGGCGCGTACGATGCAGTCCGGACGGCTCTGGAACAGGGCCTGACAAGCATTTTCGCCATAAACACGCGTTTCTTCCGCGCGCTGACGGCGGATAACTTCGGGATCTACAAAGCTCTTACCGCTGATACCACCGTGATCGGGCGTAGTAGACTCTTCCACCGCACGAGGTGGCCGGGAAACTGTGCGCCATGGTGAATCACCACGGTCATCACGATCGTCACTACGACTCCGCTCGCGCCCGGCGCCAGGTTTATCATCGCGACGTGGACGGCGACCGCCCTCTGCGCGTGACGGAGCTGTCGCACGCCCACCACCTTTACCAGTACGCGGGTTTTGGCTGCGTTTTTCGCTGTCATCGTCACCGCGGACATACATCACTTTGACCTTGCCGCTTTTACCTTTTAAATCGTCGTTCATTCTTCTCTCCACCTGGCTGAGCGCGTGGCGCGCAGATTACCCGATGTGGCACCGCTTAGCCATTAACTTTGGTCAAAAGCTAATAACTATTGTACCCATCGAATAAATCGCTTTGTTGACAGCAGAATAATCACCGATACTCTTTAACATCTCAGAAACATCATCGGTTATCCCACCGAGAATCTGGCCAAATATCTTTAGAGGTTAGCTATGAATACCGTTTGTGCCGCCTGTCAGGCGATAAATCGCCTCCCTGACGACCGTATTGACGATGGTGCTAAATGTGGCCGCTGCGGCCATGAGCTGTTTGATGGTGAAGTGATCAACGCCACCAGCGAGACGCTGGATAAGCTGCTGCAGGACGATTTGCCGGTTGTCGTCGACTTCTGGGCGCCGTGGTGTGGCCCGTGCGTTAACTTCGCGCCAATCTTTGAAGACGTGGCCGAAGAGCGCAGCGGAAAAGTCCGCTTCGTTAAGGTTAACACCGAAGCCGAACCGGCTCTGAGCGCCCGCTTCCGCATTCGCAGTATTCCAACCATTATGATTTTCAGGAAAGGCGAAATGGTGGATATGCTCAATGGCGCCATGCCAAAAGGTCCGTTTGACGGCTGGCTGAACGAAAATCTCTGACTTTCCTGCCGGGGCACTATTCCAGTGCCCCGCTCTCTTATCTACGTTAGAATAGCGTTTTTGCTCCCGTATCCCTGATGACCGATAACGCAGTCCTTCGTCTTCGCGCTGAACGCCTCGCGCGCGCAACCCGACCTTTTCTCGCCCGTGGTAACCGCGTACGCCGCTGCCAGCGTTGCTTATTGCCGCTGAAAAACTGCCTGTGCGATTCGTTGCGGCCTCAGTCCGCCCGCAGCCGCTTCTGTCTGGTCATGTTCGACACCGAGCCAATGAAGCCGAGCAATACCGGGCGTTTGATTGCCGATATCCTGCCGGATACCGAAGCTTTTCAGTGGTCCCGTACCGAGCCACCACGGGCGTTGCTCGATCTGGTCGCCAGTCCTGATTATCAGCCTATGGTTGTTTTTCCTGCCTCTTATGCCGACGCGGGCAGAACCGTGCTAACCGCACCGCCGCTGACCGGCAAGCCACCGCTGTTTATTATGCTGGACGGGACCTGGACGGAAGCACGCAAAATGTTCCGCAAAAGCCCATGGCTTGACGAGCTGCCGGTTATTTCAGTTGATCTGAGCATTTCTTCGGCCTATCGCCTGCGTGTAGCCCACGCTGAAGGCCAATATTGCACGGCCGAAGTCGCCGCCGCCCTGCTCGAACAGGCGGGAGATGTCCAGGCTTCAGAAGGTTTGACGGAACATTTCACGCTTTTCCGTGAACGCTATCTTGCGGGTAAACCTCATCATCAGGGCAGCGTCACAGCAGCGGAGCCAGAAAGCGTTTAAACTCACGTAGATACTTCTCAGGAGAGAGAGCAATGAGTCAACGTGGGCTGGAGGCGCTGCTGCGTCCAAAATCAATCGCCGTGATCGGCGCGTCTGCCAAAACCGATCGCGCGGGCTATTTGATGATGCGCAACCTGCTGGCCGGAGGATTTAACGGCCCCGTTATGCCGGTCACGCCAGCCCATAAAGCCGTTTGCGGCGTACTCGCCTGGCCCGATGTTGCCAGCCTGCCGTTCCCGCCCGATCTGGCCATTATCTGCACAAACGCCAAACGTAACCCTGAACTGCTTGAGGCGCTGGGCGTGAAGGGCTGTAAAGCCTGTATTATTCTCTCCGCCACGCCTGAGCAGCTCCCTGAACTTCTCGCCTGTGCCATCCGCTGGCAAATACGGCTGCTTGGCCCAAACAGTCTGGGCCTTCTCGCTCCGTGGCAGGGACTTAACGCCAGCTTTTCACCTGTGCCAATCCAGAAAGGCAAACTTGCTTTTATTTCGCAGTCGGCAGCGGTGTCGAACACTATCCTCGACTGGGCGCAGCAGCGTGAAATGGGCTTCTCCTGGTTTATCGCTTTGGGCGACAGCCTGGATATAGACGTCGACGAACTGCTGGATTATCTGGCGCGGGACAGCAAAACCAGCGCGATTTTGCTTTATCTTGAACATCTCAGCGACGCCCGCCGCTTCGTTTCCGCAGCCCGAAGCGCCTCCCGTAACAAGCCGATTCTGGTGATCAAGAGCGGACGTAGCGCAAAAGCCCAGGCCCTGCTGAAAACGCATGCGGGCCTGGATTCCGCATGGGATGCCGCAATCCAGCGTGCTGGTCTGCTACGCGTACAGGATACTCACGAACTCTTTTCCGCTGTCGAAACGCTGAGCCATATGCGCCCGCTGCGCGGAGAGAAGCTAATGATTGTCAGTAACGGCGCGGCCCCGGCCGCTCTTGCGCTGGATGAGCTTTGGCTGCGCAATGGCAAGCTGGCCACCCTGAGCGAAGAAACTCTGATACAGCTGCAGAAGGCGCTGCCGGTAAGCGTCGAAAGCGGCAACCCGCTGGATTTACGGGATGACGCCACGCCCGAGCGCTACCTGCGTGCCCTGGAGGTTCTGCTTGATAGCCATGATTTTGACGCACTAATGATTATTCACGCACCCAGCGCTGCCGCCCCGGGTACGGCCAGCGCCTCGGCAATAATTGACTTACTTCAGCGCCATCCGCGAGGAAAATACCTCACGCTGATTACCAACTGGTGTGGTGAATTCTCTTCGCAGGATGCACGCCGGTTATTCAGCGATGCGGGCATACCGACCTACCGTACCCCGGAAGGGACGGTGACAGCGTTTATGCATATGGTCGAGTACCGCCGAAACCAGAAGCAGCTAAGGGAAACACCGGCCCTGCCGGCGAATCTTGCTGCGAATACCAGCGATGCTCATGAACTTATCCAGCGGGCGCTTCGGGATGGTATTACGGCGCTCGATACCCATGAAGTCAGCCCTATTCTCAAGGCATACGGGCTGAATACGCTCCCGACCTGGATCGCCTGCGACAGCGCCGAAGCCGTGCATATTGCCGAACAAATTGGCTATCCCGTTGCCCTTAAGCTCCGCTCGCCGGATATTCCCCATAAGTCGGAAGTACAGGGCGTGATGTTGTATCTGCGTACGGCGAGCGAAGTGCAGCAGGCCGCCGACGCTATAATCGATCGCGTAAAGATGGCGTGGCCGCAGGCCAGGATTCATGGGCTGCTGGTGCAAAGCATGGCGAACCGTGCCGGAGCCCAGGAACTGCGGGTGGTAGTGGAGCAGGATCCCATTTTTGGCCCCTTAATTATGCTGGGTGAAGGCGGCATTGAATGGCGGCCCGACCAACAAGCCGTGGTTGCCCTGCCCCCGCTCAATATGAATCTGGCCCGCTATCTGGTGATCCAGGCAATTAAGAGCGGCAAAATTCGTGGGCGTAGCTCGCTTCGTCCGCTTGATATACCCGGCATCAGCCAGCTGCTGGTTCAGGTATCAAACCTGATAGTCGACTGCCCGGAGATCCACCGGCTGGATATTCACCCGCTGCTGGCCTCCGGTAACGAATTCACGCTGCTTGACGTCACCCTGCAGCTGGCACCGTTCGAAGGCGATCCGGATGCACGCCTGGCCGTGCGCCCGTACCCTCACCAGCTGGAAGAGGTGGTGATCCTGAAGAATGGCGAAAGCTGTCTCTTCCGCCCTATCCTCCCGGAGGACGAACCACAGCTGCAGCGCTTTATAGCCCAGGTCACAAAAGAAGATCTTTACTATCGATATTTCAGTGAGATCAACGAATTTAGCCATGAAGATTTAGCCAACATGACCCAGATCGACTACGATCGAGAAATGGCGTTTGTGGCGATACGTCGGCAGGACGGCCACGAAGAGATCCTTGGCGTGACGCGTGCTATCTCAGACCCTGACAATATTGACGCCGAATTTGCCGTGCTGGTGCGATCTGACCTGAAAGGTCTAGGGCTGGGCCGCCAGCTGCTTGAAAAGCTTATCGCTTACACGGCTGAACATGGACTTCAGCGATTAAATGGCATCACGATGCCGAACAATCAGGGCATGGTAACGCTTGCCAGAAAACTGGGCTTCGAGGTCGACATACAGCTTGAAGATGGTATCGTTAGCCTGACTTTGCCCCTGATGAAAACCATCTCATCGTGAGTAACATACTGGAAAACATACTCACTTTGCCGTTCAGTAGTGGTATTATCAGCAGGTTCTGACGTCTGGATTTTGCAGAAGGCCATCCAATGAATAGAGAAGATACGCACTGTGATGTTGTCTAAATTTAAACGCAATAAACATCAACAACACCTTGCCCAATTACCCAAGCTTTCTCAGTCAGTTGATGATGTAGAAACCCTTTTCTCCCCTGCGGATTTCCGCGAAGCCTTGCTGCAAAAAATTGCCAGCGCCACCCGCCGCGTTTGTATTGTCGCGCTCTACCTTGAGCAGGACGACGCGGGTCAAAGTATTCTTTCGGCGCTGTACGAAGCGAAACAAAAGCGTCCGGAAATCGAAGCCACGATATTAGTCGACTGGCACCGCGCGCAGCGTGGCAGAATTGGCGTTGCGGCAACCAACACGAATGCGGACTGGTATCTGCGTATGTCCGAGCAGTTCCCGGGCATCGATATCCCGGTTTACGGCGTACCAATCAATACCCGTGAAGCCCTGGGTGTGCTTCATTTCAAAGGCTTCATTATTGATGACACCGTGATATACAGCGGTGCAAGCCTCAACGACGTATATCTGCATCAGCACGAAAAATATCGCTACGACCGTTATCAGGTCATCAGCAACCCTCGCCTTGCCGATGTGATGTATGACTGGGTTAATCAAAACCTCGTTCGCGGTCGCGCCGTACATCGGCTGGACGCCGAACATCGTCCGAAAAGCCCTGAGATAAAAAATGACATTCGCCTGTTCCGTCAGGAGCTTCGCGACGCCACTTTTCATTTTGAGGGCAATGCGGACAACGAGCAGCTGTCGGTGACCCCGCTGGTTGGGCTGGGTAAAACCAGCCTGCTGAATAAAACCATCTTCCATCTCATGCCCTGCACGGAGAAGAAGCTGGTTATCTGCACGCCTTACTTCAACCTGCCCGCGGTGCTGGTACGCAATATTATCCAGCTGCTGCGCGACGGCAAGCAGGTTGAAATCATTGTCGGCGACAAAACTGCCAATGATTTTTATATTCCCGAAGATCAGCCGTTTAAGATCATCGGGGCTCTGCCCTATCTGTACGAAATCAACCTTCGCCGCTTTCTGAGCCGCCTGCAATATTACGTAAACAGCGATCAGCTTATTGTTCGCCTGTGGAAAGACGACGATAACAGCTACCATCTCAAAGGCATGTGGGTGGATGACGAATGGATGCTGCTCACCGGCAATAACCTCAATCCAAGAGCCTGGCGCCTCGATCTTGAAAACGCGATTCTGATTCACGATCCTAAGCAGGAGCTGGAGCCTCTGCGCACCCGGGAGCTGGAGCTTATCCGCACCCATACCACTGTCGTCCAGCACTACCGCGACCTGCAAAGTATTGCCGAATATCCCGTCAAGGTCCGCAAGCTGATACGCCGCCTGCGCCGAATCCGGATAGACCGCCTGATAAGCCGAATTCTGTAATTCTTCTATACTTAAGGCCCTGCTTAGCAGGGCTTTTTTATAGGGAGCGTGAAGATGCGTTGGATAATCCTGCCCGCGATATTTCTGCTGACCGGCTGTAGCCATCTGGCACAGGACCAGTGGTCTGGCCAGGATAAGGCGCAGCACTTTATGGCATCTGCCATTCTCGCCGCAGCAGGTAATGAATACGGACAGCACCAGGGATGGAGTAATTCCAGCAGCGCCAGCTTCGGACTGCTTTTTTCCGTAGGACTTGGAGCATCAAAAGAGCTGTGGGACAGCCGCCCGGAAGGCAGCGGCTGGAGCTGGAAAGACTTCACATGGGATATAGCCGGTGCAGCCACCGGCTATACAATATGGCAGCTAGCGGAGCATTAAAGCTTAATCCCTTTTCCTTTGCGGTGAAGCATCAGAGAGACCAGGAAGGCTATCGCCGCCATTGCTGATACGTACCAGAAGAATGCCGTTTCCATGCCAACCGACTTAAGCGATAGCGCTACATACTCAGCGGAGCCGCCGAACAGCGCATTTGCAATGGCATAAGAAAGCCCTACCCCCAGGGCACGCACCTCCGGGGGAAACATTTCCGCTTTCAGAATGCCGCTTATCGAGGTGTAAAAACTCACGATCAGCATAGCCAGCATGACAAGCCCGAATGCAGCGTAAGGAGAACTCACGTTTTGCAGCGCCGTCAGAATCGGTACCGTCATAACCGTTGCAAGGCTACCAAAACAAAGCATAGATGCCCGACGGCCAATTTTATCTGACAGAGCGCCAAACAGGGGTTGCAGCAGCATAAAGATAAACAGGGCAAAGGTCATCAGTACGCTGGCAACGTTGGCATGCATACCCGAGGTGTTAACCAGATACTTCTGCATATAGGTAGTGAAGGTATAAAAGCTTAACGAACCTGCAGCCGTGAAACCAAGCACCATTATAAAGGCTCGGCGATTTTTCCAGAGTCCACCCAGCGTCCCGGCATCTTTATGCTCCCGGGTGGCTTTGTCTGACGTCTCGTCCAGCGAGCGACGAAGATACAGCGCCACAACGGCCAGCACTGCGCCAATCGCGAATGGAATTCTCCATCCCCAGCTGCGTAGCTCCCCGTCGCTTAATATTTGCTGGAGAACAACAACGACCAGCAAGGCCAGAAGCTGGCCGCCAATTAGCGTTACGTACTGGAAAGATGCGTAAAACCCTTTCCGCCCCTCAACAGCTACTTCACTCATGTAGGTGGCGCTTGTCCCATATTCCCCCCCAACTGACAATCCCTGGAATAAGCGAGCCAGTAGTAAAAGGGCCGGAGCCCACGTGCCGATGGTGGCGTAACCCGGCAAACAGGCAATGACCAGCGAGCCAAAGCACATCATGCAGACAGAGATGAGCATGGATGTTTTGCGCCCGTGCTTATCTGCAATATAGCCAAACAGCCATCCCCCTATCGGGCGCATCAGAAAGCCAGCGGCAAAAACGCCCGCGGTCTGTAGTAGCTGCGTCGTTGTATTTCCCGAGGGGAAAAAGATATGCGCAAAGTAGAGTGAACAGAATGAGTAGACGTAAAAGTCGAACCACTCGACCAGGTTACCAGATGAAGCTCCCACAATTGCCCAGATACGCCGCCGCGTATCGGAACCCGTAAGAGCAGCTTTGTTTTCGTTTGTTGCTGCTTCAGTCATTATTATCTCCTGTCTTCCTGAATGGGCAAAAGAACCCAGCATTCAGTACAGCAGGTAACAGCAAAAATGGGAGAGGGAGTAGTCAGTTACGCAGGATTTGCAGTGAATTTTGTGAGCAGGCTAAGCATTTTGGCTGGTTTATTCATAAATAACGGACGGCAAAAAGCCCTGTACAGGGTACAGGGCTTTCTACTTGTTTGGAGCCTGGCAGTTCCCTACTCTCGCATGGGGAGACCCCACACTACCATCGGCGCTACGGCGTTTCACTTCTGAGTTC
>NZ_JBBYHZ010000006.1:0-259045 GCF_038405435.1 Dryocola clanedunensis
TCCGGTTACCTACTGCCATTTAACCGCCCGCAAGCCGTAATTCCCTCTGGGGCAACTCACAGCCAGAAGCGGATATTTTTAACAACACGTTGTGTTAATCAATGGGGAACAAGCCATGTGCTTACTTGGCTATTCAGGCGGGATACTAAAAAGCGGATAAACTGTGCACTTATCCGCCCTGCTACATTCAAAATATTCGCTTAGCCAACAATCTGATCGCCTTGCACTTCAATATTGTTCGCCAGATTCCAGCGGTTTGGCGAGGTTGCGATCACCACCTGGTGAATACGCTCAAACTGCTCAACAGTACCATCGCCTTTCACGTTAATCGTGTAGTTAATTTTGTCATAACCCGGTTTCACTTCGCTATCAAGCCCCATAAAACCGCGCAAATCTAAATTACCCGTGGTTCTAATTTCCAGTTTTTCCAGTGTCACGCCTTCTGCGGCGGCAGCGACGACATAACCAACTCCGCTTGTGCCGCCAACAACCAGAAGTTTTTACCTGCGAATACGTTGCTCATGGTTATCTTCAGAATAAATACTTTGTTAGTTAATACAGGGAAGAAGCTTGTCTCCCTGTCGACCCCTTTACCTTGTCTCTGATTTGCTGAGGGAAATAATCAAAAGATCCCAGATTAATATGTTCTGAGATTTATTAATTTATTCAACCGCAGTACCTGATGATTTACTTAGGTGGTAATGGAGAGTAAGCATGCGTATCCATACAGACACAGCGGCGAAACAGATATTGATGAATGATTTTTGAACTGTGCTTATCCGGCTTACAATAACATTCCAGAATATTTCTTTTCAGTGGCGGGAAGGTATTTGCAACGACCATATTCACCCCCGTGGGATCGGTGTTGTGTACGGGCGTACTCGTTCGCGTTGCAAAGGTTAAGCAGAACGCGGCCAGGACAAATACCAGAGCAGCTAGCTTGCCCCAGTGTTTATTGCTGATTTAAAGACGTTTATCGCGCTACTGAATACGGTCAAATCAGTTTGTTCGCTTTCTTCCCGCCGCGATTCCAGGGGCAAACCGTCTTCACTGTACCAGATCGCCGACGCCTCATCATTTGCTTGCTGAATATAATAAGAAGGACTAATGCTATAGCCGAGGCGTGGCTGCGTGGTCACAAAGGAGGTCAGCCCAATTTGATTGAG
This sequence comes from Dryocola clanedunensis, assembly GCF_038405435.1. Taxonomy (GTDB): domain Bacteria; phylum Pseudomonadota; class Gammaproteobacteria; order Enterobacterales; family Enterobacteriaceae; genus Dryocola; species Dryocola clanedunensis_A. Next base: position 1,167 of record NZ_JBBYHZ010000006.1, read on the forward strand.
GTCTTTACGCAAAGAATAAACAGTTTGCAGCAGGCAACTATCGGTTGAAAAAAGCCCATGCTTTTCCCATATATCATAAAACAACGCTTTTTTTGTGGATATTTCATTATTATGGTGATGGCTTAGTAAGCACAGCATGCAGCGGCCCTTAGTGCCGGAGAGAGTGGCTATCTTTCCTTTATGTAACGCATAGAGGGTGAACTGCTCACTGTCAAAGAGCATATTATTATTAATTATAAACCCGTTAAGCATACGCTCCTCCTCAGAAAAGGGATTTTACGCGACCAGGAGTGCTAACCTTCGTAATCAATAAGATTTATTAAACTGAATTTTTATGTTGAATACCGTTGGGGCTGATAAAAGCTAATATATTGGCTTGCCCGGAATTTAGCTAATAAAATATGATCAAAAATCGTACAGCGCATTGAGTTTGAGCCAGCTGAACATCATACCGGTGGCCTGCTGATAGAAACTGATAGTTGTGTCATGAGAGCAGGATGGCGCTTTCCGCGAAAGATTCTGGCGCGGGTTAAGGTAAACCCGGCATAAACGCAACTTTTGTGGCAGTTACAATTATCATTTTTAAGATTTAATTCTTTTATTATCAGCCGGTTGTTAATAAAAAATCTCTTTTAGCTAACATCACTTCTTTTGATTATCCCCGCCTTTCTGAAGCCTGAATACTGCCTCTCCAGCGACGTACCTTTTAAAAAATACAAAGGGACGCGCTCAATCTACCCACTCGGGGAAGGCTCCCCGTAATGAAACGATAAGAGGCAATAAAATGGCGAACGCAGCTCAGAAATATATGGTGACCTGTAAATGGGGAAGCGAAGCGGACTGGTCCCGCACCTGCTACTTCGAAGTTTTCAACCTGACGGATGAAGACCTGGTGGGGGCGGAAATTGAGTTTTTAGCCGATGTAAACCAGACTTTCAGCGCGAATCAGGGCTTTAGAGTAGAAAAAAATACCACCCCGGTTAAGGGGAAAATGATCGATGGCGCAGCCGTCGTACCGGCGCAGGGCGTGATGCTCTTCGATATGAACGTCTCTGCCAATGGCTCAGGCAAATTCGTTAATCTGCCTCATAATTTCAAGGTTAACGGCGAGGCGGCAGATCTCATTCCTGATACCCAGCCACCTTCACAGCCCAAAAATCTCCACGCGGTGGCTAAAGGTTCCGTGACGCTTACCCTGGCCTGGGATGCCTCCACCGATGACGTTATGCTGAGCGGCTATGAGCTTGAGCTGTCACCGGCGAACGCTGAGGGCGAAACGACTTTCACCTCAATGACAACAAGCATCATTCTGCAACATCTGCAGGAGAGCACTGAATATCAGGTTAAGGTTCGTGCTTTTGACCTTTCCCAAAACTATTCCGCTTTCTCGCCTGCGCTGGTTGTTTCCACTACCGCAGCCCTGCCGGATGCCGGTGCATATAGCCTGATGCATGCGCCGTTTGTGGATTACACCGCATGGCCGACGCCACAGGTCAGCGTTTATGGTGCGGCTTCCGGTCTGAAAGGCTATACCCTTGGCTTCCTGGCCGCCGCTGATATGAATGAAGGGGTAGGTGAGCCTGACTACAAACCGTGCTGGGGCGGACAAACCAGTATCGCCGACGCCAATAATCCTGACGCCGGTTTTTATAATGCTGATGCAACCGTCAGCGATTATTGCAAAGGCGATATCGCCGCGTTCCGCGCTGCGGGCGGTGACGTTGCTATCTCCTTCGGCGGTGCCAACTCCAACTTCCTGGAGGAGTATATTACCGACATCAGCAAGCTTGCTGCCCTTTATCAGGGCGTTCTGGATAACTACCAGGTCAACCACATTGACTTCGATATTGAAGGTGGCGCAGTACCGAATACCGAAATGCTGCGCGTGCTGATTGCCGCCATGGTCGAAGTACAAAGAAACAATCCTGACCTGCAGATCTCCTTCACCTTGCCCGTTGATGGCCAGAAATCCGAGGGCACTCAGGGGCTGACCGGTGACGGCGTGGCTATTGTTCAGATGGTCCATGATGCTGGTCTGAATCCTTCCATGTTCAACGCCATGTCGATGGATTTCGGCGTGGAATATCCGGCAGATACCACGCTTGAAGCGGTGACCATCTCCGTTGAGGCCATGCATCAGCAAATTGCCGACATCTTTACCCACTGGACGAAAGAAATGGTCTGGCGCCGCCTGGGGATCACCCCAATGTTCGGCGTGAACGACACAGGCATCACCTTCTCGCTGGCCGATCAGCAGGCCGTTGTTGAGCTGGCTCGCAAATATAACGTGGGCATGCTGTCAGGCTGGGATGCTACTCGTGACTATAATCAGGGCACCGAGATGTGCTATCTGGATAAAGACCAGTCTAATCTGTTCCAGTGCACCTACGTGGGCGACGAGTCTTACCAGTACAGCAAGATCATTGCGACCTATGAGCGCAAATAAGTCGTAATGCTGAAGTACCTGCACCGGCGGCTCGCGCCGCCGTTGTTTTAATCATGTTGATTCACTATGATTAGATTCTAATCACTCAGGACGGACAATATGAAACCATCACCAACCCGTGTTATCACAGCCCACATTCCAGTTGAAATGGCTGAGAGAATTGACGAACTTGCTGCCAGCTACGATCGTTCACGCGGCTGGATTGTTAAACAAGCCCTGGCGGCCATTATTGAGCAGGAAGAAAGCCGTCACGCTATGACGCTGGAAGCTTTACAGGCCGTGGACGAAGGGCGGGTAGTCGATCATAACGACGTGCTGAAATGGGCGAACAGTCTTGGCAGCGATTCGCCTTTGCCGGTGCCAAAAGCTAAGGGGTAACGATGCGTTTTGTCTGGACGGAACCAGCCATTGAGGATTTAAACAGGGTTTATGAATTCCTGATTAGCGTTAACCAACCCGCAGCGGAGCGCGTGGTACAAACGTTAGTCAGTGCGCCTGTTAATCTGGTGACGAACCCGCAATCGGGAGCGTACTTATCTGAGTTCGAACCCCGGGAGGTTCGCCGGTTAATCCTTGGTAACTATGAACTTCGTTACGAACTTAAAGATGAAATCGTTCATATTCTGAGGGTATGGCACACCAGAGAAAACCGTGAATAACAATGCTCGCCGCTAATCCGAATTAATATGCTCCTTGCAGTATCTCCGCTTCCAGGCGGCGGGCGTCAGGCCCACTGCTTTGCGGAAGATTTGCCGGAAATAGCCCACGTCCTGAAATCCGCAGCGCTCCGCCACTTCACTTAGCGAACACGAATCCGTCAGCAGCAGCTTCTCCGCGCTTAATACCCGCTGGCGATGAATGGCTTCCGTAATCGTCAGGTGAAACGCCCGGCGGTAAACGCGGCCCAGGTAATCTGCGTTGCAGTGCAGCTGTGCGGCAAGCGCAGAGGTGGAGAGGCTCAAATGGTACTGGGTGCGAATAAGCTGCCGGGCTTTGTACGCCAGGGCAATTCCGCTGTTTTCCGTGATGGGCAGCTCGCCCGCGGCGACGGAAAGCTGCTGCATAATCAACAGTAAAATTAATTCCAGCGCCGCGCTTCGGCGCATCGCTTCCTGCTCGTTTAAAAACTGGCGAAATAACGAGATAACATATTGCGGGTCGCGTACTTTTCCATGCTGCGGTAAGGATAATAACGACGCGGGTAATTCGCCCGGCTGGCTGATTTGTGGATGCTTCTCGAAATGGAGCCAGTAAAATTTTAAATCTTCAGGAAAATTGCCCACCCCAACATGTTTACGGTAGGGCCAGAGTAATAAACTTTCCCCGGCACCGACGACGAACGTAGTTGTCTCCTCTTTGATCGTAAGCGTCCCTTTTTCCACGAATATCAGCTCCCACGAATCCAGCTCCCGTGCCGGATGGCTCCCCACGCCTCGCGATATAAACAGCCCGCCGTTTTGCACGCTTACCGGTAAAGAGATTTTTAAATCAAACATTTAGGTATTTTCTCATTACTTGTTTATCAGGCAGTGTAGATAAATTGTGCGGTGCTGGCAGGCCCTGGGGCCGGTTTGTCGATCTTCTTCACAGTTTTCCGCTCAGGTCGGAATCGTCACCTTTTTATACTTTTCCCTCGCCTTGTTGCCGGGGAAATAGCGTGCAGAATTAATCGCGTACTTTGCAAAAGACAAAATAACAATTCCAGGTTCTTTAATCCGATGATACGAGGCGTAAATCATGACCTCTACCCCTATTAATACTACTGATATTGCTCCATCGGCCGTAAACGACAAACTTTCGATTCGCGAGAAAATAGGCTACGGGCTGGGTGATGCGGGCGGCACGGTAATAACCTGCCTGATCATGAACTTCCTGACTTTTTTCTATACCGATGTGTTTGGTTTAACCCCGGCGATTGTCGGAACGTTATTTATCGCCCTGCGCGTTTTCGACGCGATTTCCGATCCGCTGATGGGGATTATTGCCGACCGTACCCAGAGCCGCTGGGGGCGTTTTCGCCCGTGGCAGCTGTGGGTGGCGGTGCCGATTGGCATCATTGGCGTGCTGACCTTCACCGTGCCCGATCTCAGCGCCAACATGAAAATCCTCTGGGCGTTCGGCACCTATCTTCTGCTCTCCGTGGGCTATACCGCGATTAACGTGCCGTACTGCGCGCTGATCAACACCATGACTACGCGTCACGATGAGGTCATCGCCTGTCAGTCCTGGCGCTTTGTGCTGTGCGGCGTGGCGGGCTTTTTAGTCTCCGTCGGCCTGCCGTGGCTGGTGGAGGTCATCGGCCAGGGCAACGCGGCGAAGGGCTACCAGGCGGGCGTTGGCATTCTTTGCGCCGTGGCGGTGGTGATGTTCCTCTGCTGCTTCTTCTGGGTCCGCGAGCGGGTGCCGCTGGCGCTGATGGGCAAGTTCACCCTGCGTGAGCACCTGGCGGGCCTGCGCAAAAACGACCAGCTGCTGCTGAGCCTGGTGATGTCGTTCCTGCTGATTAACGTCTTTAATCTCCGGGGCGGCGGCTACATGTACTTCATCACCTATGTCCTGCAGGGCAGCGCGACCTTTGCCTCGCTGTTTTTCACCATGGTGACCTTCGCCTCGATTCTGGGGGCCATTATCGTCAGCCCGCTCTCAAAGCGCTTTGATACGGTCAAACTCTATTACTACACCAACCTGGTGCTGGCGGCGCTGGCGGTCGGGATGTGGCTGCTGCCCGCCGGGCCTGCGCACCAGACCTTGTGGCTGGTGGTGATCCTTGGCAACGGCATTATTCTGGGCTTCACGCTGCCGCTGCACTTTTCCATCATGGCCTTTGCCGATGACTACGGCGAATGGAAAACCGGCGTGCGCTCGTCCGGCATGAACTTCGCCTTTAACCTGTTCTTCATCAAGCTCGCCTGGGCCGCCAGCGCGGGTATTCTCAGCCTGGTGTTTATTTTTGTCGCCTATAAGCCAGGGCTTGAGCACCAGACGGCCGCATCGCTTTCCGGCATTACCGCTCTGGAAAGCCTGCTACCGGCTGCCTTCCACCTGTCACTGGCGCTGGCGATTCGCCGCTGCCGACTGAATAACCCTATGATGGCGCGTATCAGCACCGATTTACGCCAGCGCCACGTCCAGAACGCCTGAGGAGTTGTTATGAACCAGCCAGATGTTTTACAGGAAGTTGACCTGCACCAGCTGAAAGTGACCGACGCATTTTTGGGAGAGTATCAGCGCCTGGTGCGCGACGTGGTGATCCCCTATCAGTGGGATGCGCTCAACGACCGGATAGAGGAGGCCGACCCGAGCCACGCCATCGAAAACTTCGAGATCGCGGCAGGGCGCAAAGACGGCGAGTTCTACGGCATGGTGTTCCAGGACAGCGACGTGGCCAAGTGGCTGGAAGCGGTGGCCTGGTCGCTGTGCCAGAAGCCGGATGCGGAGCTTGAGAAAACCGCCGACGAGGTCATCGAACTGGTGGAGGCCGCGCAGTGTGAGGATGGCTATCTCAACACATATTTCACCGTCAAAGAGCCGGAGCTGCGCTGGACGAACCTGGCCGAATGCCACGAGCTGTACTGCGCCGGGCATATGATTGAGGCGGGCGTGGCGTTCTTCCAGGCGACCGGCAAGCGCCGCCTGCTGGACGTAGTGTGCCGCTTTGCCGACCACATCGACAGTGTGTTTGGGCCTGGCGAAAACCAGATCCACGGCTATCCGGGCCACCCGGAAATCGAGCTGGCGCTGATGCGTCTGTACGAGGTGACGGAGAATCCGCGCTACCTGAATCTGGCGAACTACTTTGTTGAAGAGCGTGGCGCTGCGCCGCATTTCTACGACAGCGAATATGAAAAACGGGGGCGCACCTCGTACTGGAATATTCACGGCCCGGCGTGGATGGTGAAAGATAAGGCCTACAGCCAGGCGCACGAGCCGCTGGCGCTTCAGCAAACGGCCATCGGCCACGCGGTGCGCTTTGTCTACCTGATGGCGGGCGTGGCGCACCTGGCGCGGCTGCATAAGGATGAGGAGAAGCGTCAAACCTGTCTGCGCCTGTGGGACAACATGGTGCAGAAGCAGATGTACATCACCGGCGGCATTGGCTCCCAGAGCAGCGGCGAGGCGTTCAGCGCCGATTACGACCTGCCTAACGACACCGTGTACGCCGAAAGCTGCGCCTCCATTGGCCTGATGATGTTCGCTCGCCGCATGCTGCAAATGGAAGCGGACAGCCGCTTTGCCGACGTCATGGAACGGGCCTTATACAACACTGTGCTGGGAGGCATGGCGCTGGATGGCAAACACTTCTTCTACGTGAATCCCCTTGAAGTGCATCCTAAAACGCTGGCGTTTAACCATATCTACGATCACGTGAAGCCGGTGCGCCAGCGCTGGTTTGGCTGCGCCTGCTGCCCGCCGAACATCGCCCGCGTGCTGACCTCGCTGGGCCACTATATCTACACCCCGCAGCCGGATGCCCTGTATGTGCATCTCTACGTTGGCAACGAAATGGCTGTGCCGGTGGGCGACAAGACGCTGGGCCTGAAAATCAGCGGCAACTATCCGTGGCATGAGCAGGTGGACATAACCGTCACCTCACCGGAAAGCGTGCAGCATACTCTGGCGCTGCGTCTGCCGGACTGGTGCGCCAGCCCTCGCGTGATGCTTAACGGGGAGCCGTGCGAAGGCGAGATCCGTAAAGGCTACTTGCACATCAAACGTAGCTGGCAGGAAGGGGACCGCATTGCGCTGACGCTGCCAATGCCGGTGCGCCGGGTGTACGGCAATCCTCTGCTGCGCCACGTGGCTGGTAAAGTAGCCGTGCAGCGCGGGCCGCTGGTTTACTGCCTGGAAGAGGCGGATAACGGCACGGAACTGCACAACCTGGTGCTGCCGGACGACAACGAATTTACCCTTATTCAGGGGAAAGGGATCTTTGCCCATAAAGTATTAATTCAGGCCGAAGGGCTGCGGATGATGGCTGACGAGGCCGAAGAGCAGCCGCTTTATTATTACGACAAACCGCCGGTCAGCGCTGCGCCGCAGAAACTAATCTTTATTCCGTGGTTTAGCTGGGCGAACCGTGGGGAAGGGGAGATGCGGATCTGGGTCGACGCTCGTTAAAAAATTTTCTGCCGGGTTCCTTTATCGGGGGCCTGGCGGTAAAATCCCCCGCAGGCAATATAACTCCGCAGCCATGATAATTATTACCACTGTAGGTTATCCATCTTTTTTAATATTGTGCGTCGAATGTGGCGTCACCGGAATAGTCAAGTCCATTATGGTACTATCCGGTATGATAATTAATCTGCTAAATTCAAAATCCTCCTGATTCGTTTAGAAATAAACTTTTCTCCGCTGGTTTGCTTTGCAATAATAAGTAACCGATCGCTTTTTACATAGTCGGCTATAATTACCAGAAAATGTAACTAAATTTTTGAGGATTGCCTGTGACTGTTTCTGTACCTGTTCGACCGGATGATTCTATCGCTCGCCTGATCAACGTCCTGCTGCCGATTAGCACCGAGCTCAACGTGCCACCCCGTAAGCGCCTGCACTGGGATTACAAAGGGCAGCCGCAGTTTTATCTCTTCCTGGAAGGGGAGCTTTCCGTCCTGCGTCTGGAAGATGGCCTGGTCATTGGCACCGCCTACGACCCCCATATTTTTGGCATTGGCGAAGGCCTGCAACCGCTGCAATGGCAGCATCTGCGTGTCGAAACCGAGTCTAAAATATTCAGGGTGGACGCGCAGGAGGCGATGAAAATCATCACCGAGAAAAATCTGTGGCAGGATGTTGCCATCATGATGGCCTATTTCACCACCTATCTGCTTTATCGTGATGCGCTGGTGGTTCAGCAGCGAACCTATTCGGTCATTCGTAACCATCTCATGGAGATGATTCAGCTTCCTGAAGAGACCAGAATGCGCACGTCTATTCTCGAATACATTCAGGACCGAACTCACCTGTCTCGCAGCAGCGTATTAAATATGGTGTTCGCTCTTAAAGAAGCTAAATATATTGAAACAAAAAGAGGCGGCTATTTAATTAGCGTTAACGATCTGCCTGAAACATTTTAGTCATTCAATGCGATGTCTGATATGTCAAAAGCTTGTTGTTTAAAAATAAATTGATTAACGTTTCTTTTCCTGAGGTATTCACAATATTATTTACCGACAATACTTTGGCAAATAAGTTCTGAAGCGCCGCTTCAAAATGTGAAAAATTCAGGGAATAACATGAAAAAGACTCTTGTAGCATTACTGGTGGTAAACGCCTTCGCGGCTTCTAACGCTTTTGCAGCAGCAGACGCTAACACCTGGTACGGCGGTGCGAAAGTGGGCTGGTCCCATTACTTCGACGTGAGCGGTGACAACTTCAACGATCAGACTGGCAGCGCAACCGACTTTGATTTTGATAAAGACAACGTTAGCGGCGGCGTGTTCGGTGGCTATCAGATCACCGACTGGTTAGCGATTGAAGGTGGCTACGACTACCTGGGCAACATGGACATTCACGGCAACAACGACGTGCTGGGCTCCAAGCTTGAAACCCAGGGCCTGCAGCTTTCCCTGAAAGGCAGCTACGCGCTGACCGACGCATGGGATCTCTACCTGCGTGGCGGTGCAATGGGCTACCGTGCTGAAACCAACACCGCTGGTCACAGCAAAATGGAAGTTGGCGTTCGTCCGCTGGCAGCAGTGGGTACTGAATACGCGTTCACCAAAGCGTGGGCTGGCCGTCTGGAATACCAGTGGGTTGCTAACGTAGGTAACTCCAACCAGATCGGCGCAAGCGCAGACGTTAGCTCCGTATCCGCAGGTCTGGTCTACCGTTTCGGTCAGCACGATGACGTAGCACCAGTTGTTGCAGCGGCGCCTGCGGCACCAGAAGTGCAGACGTTCAACCTGAAGTCTGACGTGCTGTTCGGCTACAACTCAGCCACCCTGTCTCCGGAAGGCCAGGCTGCAATTACCCAGCTGTACAACAGCCCGGAAATGCAGGCTGCTAAGAACAACAACACCACCGTTGTGGGTTACACCGACCGTATCGGTTCCGAAAACTACAACCAGCAGCTGTCCGCAGACCGCGCTCAGTCCGTAGCGGATGCGCTGATTGCAGCAGGTATGCCAGCTCAGAACGTTTCTGTTGATGGCCGTGGTGAAAGTGAATCCGTCACCGGCAACAACTGTGACGACAACATGCCACACTCCCAGCTCGTCACCTGCCTGGCACCAGATCGCCGCGTAGTGGTAGAGATCTCCGGCCAGAAGTAAGAGCGAATACTGCCTCATTTGCTTGTACTAAAGTTCGTTGATGTAGCATTAAAAAAATAGCTTTATTATTGTCCGTTGCCCGATGTGCCTACATCGGGCTTTTTTGTTTTTGCGGTTCAGGAACAGAAGCGCCTGGGTTGTAGGTGGATAAGCGCCAGCGCCATCCACCCTGATTAATCAAAACAGCCCAAGCGGCTTATCGGAGTAGCTCACCAGCAGGCATTTTGTTTGCTGATAGTGCTCGAGCATCATTTTGTGGGTTTCACGGCCGATGCCCGACTGCTTGTAACCGCCGAACGCGGCGTGGGCCGGGTAGGCGTGGTAGCAGTTGGTCCAGACGCGTCCCGCCTGAATGCCGCGTCCCATTTTGTAGGCCACGTTGCCGTTGCGGCTCCAGACGCCCGCGCCCAGGCCATATTCCGTGTCGTTCGCCAGCTCCAGCGCCTCTTCCATGGTTTTGAAGGTGGTGACGGCGAGCACCGGCCCGAAAATCTCCTCCTGGAATACCCGCATGTTGTTTTTCCCAAACAGGATGGTCGGCTCCAGGTAATAGCCCGCTTGCAGATCGCCTTCCAGCGCTTTTCGGCGTCCGCCCGTCAGAACGTCCGCCCCCTCTTTCTTACCGATATCGATATAGTTGAGGATGGTTTCCATCTGGCCCTGGGAAACCTGCGCGCCCATCTGCGTGCGGGCATCCAGCGGGTTACCGCTGCGGATGGACTCCACGCGGCGGATCGCGCGCTCCATAAAGCGTTCGTAAATGGACTCCTGCACCAGCGCACGGCTCGGGCAGGTGCAGACTTCGCCCTGGTTGAAGGCAAACAGCGCGAAGCCCTCCAGCGCCTTGTCGAAGAAGGCATCCTCTTCATCCATCACGTCTTCAAAGAAGATGTTCGGGGATTTGCCGCCCAGCTCCAGCGTCACCGGAATAATATTCTGGGTCGCGTACTGCATGATTTGCTGGCCGACTTCGGTAGAGCCGGTGAACGCCACTTTGGCGATGCGTTTGGAGGTAGCCAGATATTCGCCGATTTCACCCCCCGCGCCGTTGACCACGTTGATGACGCCCGGCGGCAGCAGATCGCCCACCAGCTCCATCAGCAGCAGCACGGAAAGCGGGGTAAGGCGTGCCGGTTTGAGCACGATGCAGTTGCCCGCCGCCAGCGCCGGGGCCATCTTCCAGCTCGCCATCAGCAGCGGGAAGTTCCACGGGATGATCTGCGCGACGACGCCCAGCGGCTCGTGGAAGTGGTACGCCACGGTATCGCCGTCAACTTCGCTGATCCCGCCCTCTTGTGCGCGAATACAGGAGGCAAAATAGCGGAAATGGTCCACGGCGAGCGGCACGTCAGCGGCCGTCGTTTCGCGGATTGGCTTGCCGTTATCCCAGGTTTCGGCGGCGGCAAGCAGATCGATATTCTGCTCCATGCGGTCGGCGATTTTCAGCAGGATGTTGGCGCGCTCCTGAACCGACATAGCGCCCCAGCCCGCTTTCGCCTCGTGGGCAGCGTCGAGCGCGAGGTCGATATCGCCTTTGCCGGAGCTGGCGATTTCGCACAGCGGCTGGCCGGTGACCGGAGTGAGGTTTTCATAATATTCGCCCCCCACCGGAGCGACCCACTGGCCGCCGATAAAGTTGTCGTAACGCGGTTTTAACTTAAGCGGAAAGCCATACTCGCCGGGGATGATTCGGGTATCGGGAGGATTGTTGGTCATGGTGGTCTCCTGTGGTGGTTACTCCTTCAAGGGTAGACGGCGGTGGTGGTTTCTTCGCCACTGTTTGAAGGCTTTACGACACGGCTCACGGATAAAAATTTCCGTGATTCGGAGGATTCGACCAGCAACCTGAATGATTTGATACATACTTTAAGATTACCTTTTTACCGTTTCGCAAAAGGATTGTTCATGCGCCTGTTTATCAGTTTCGACGTAGGCGGTACCCATGTAAAACATGGTTTATTTACCGAAGAGGGGGAGGCGCTGATCACCGAGTCATACGATACCCACAACGAGCTCCAGCCGTTTCTGGAGGCCTGGCAGAGCGTGGTGGCGGGGTATCGGCAGCATAATGAAATCGCCGGTATCGCCATCAGTTTTCCCGGCTACATCAATCCCCATACCGGCAGCGTCCCCAAGGCCGGGGCGTTAACCTTCCTCGACGGCTGCAACCTGCTGGAGATTTTCGGCGAGCTGACCGATTTGCCGCTGACGATAGAGAATGACGCCAACTGCGCGGCGCTCGGCGAGATGTGGCTCGGGTCGGGGAATGAATATGATTCGATGGTGTGCATCACCATCGGCACCGGCATCGGCGGCGGGATTATCGTCAACCGCGAGCTGATGCGCGGCTCGCACTACCGGGCCGGGGAGTTTGGCGTGCTGCCGGTGGGGCAGTACGGTGAGGATATGCACCAGCTGGCCTCGGCCAAAGGGCTGATGGACGCCTGCCGCAGAGAGATGAATATTCCGGCAGACGAGAAAATCCACGGCCAGGATATTTTTGCCCGCGCCGAGACGGATTTACACATTCAGGGCGTGATTGATAACTGGGTGAAGTACCTGGCGCGCGGGATTTACAGCGTGGTGTCGCTCTTCGATCCGCAGGCAATTTTGCTCGGCGGCGGCGTGAGCACCCAGCAGATGCTCTATCCGATGCTGGAGCGCCACCTGGAAGGCTTTAAGTTCTGGGATGTGCTGAAGGTGCCGATTCGCCCGTGCAAGCTCGGCAACAAGGCGGGGATGCTGGGCGCGGTGTGGCTGGCGCGGCAGAAATAACGAGCTTTTGTCTGATGGCGCTTCGCTTATCCGACCTACGGAGCCGGATGGTTTTGCCGGATGGCGCTGCGCTTATCCTACCTACGGAACTGGGTGATTTTGCCGGATGGCGCTTCGCTTATCCGACCTACGTTTCTACGGATCGTGTAGGGTGGATAAGCGTTAGCGCCATCCACCGGTTCATTCCTCAAATAATGCACGATCCCGCAGCAGATGGTCGTTCCCGCGGCGGCGCGTAAACCCAATCCGGTCGAAATACTCGAGGATTTGCACCGCCAGCTTGCGGCCGATGCCCAGCTGGTCGCGGAAATCGGCGGCGCTGGTTGTGCCCTGGGTTTGATCCATTTCGCGGATCAGCCTGGCAAACGCCTGGATCCGATCGTTGCGGTAATACCGATCTTTTAAGATCGCCGTCACCAGGCCGAGCTGCGCCGCAAAGCGCATGAGCTGGCGGATCGTCTGCTCATCCTGCTTCGTCTGCGCGGCCAGGTCGCGAACCCACCACGGCTCATCGCCAAACAGGGCGTCGATTTGCTCCCACAGCGCCTGCTGCTCCGCTGAAAAGCCCGGATTGTGGTCCGGCAGATGCAGCCAGCCCTGACGGCTGACTACCGCCCCTTCACGACGCATTTTCTCGATAATCGCCAGCACCAGCGGCTCGTCTTCGCCGGGTAAGGCCATGCGGCGCAGGCGTTCGCGGCCCGGGCCCGGCTGGTCGTCGTGCTGCTGGTGGTAGCGCGCAAGCGTAGCGAGGAGCTTCTGCTGCCAGCGGGCGGCGACCTCGTTGCTGAGCAGGCTGTCTGCGGCCTGAATATAATTTTTGCCGTCCAGCAGCGCCTTAATGCCGCTGGCGGTGAGCTGGCGCGCCCAGGCGAAGGTGCTCACAGAGACGGCTCCGCGCTGCAATGCTATTTCCAGCGCCTGCTGGTCATCTTCCGCCTGCTCAAGCTGGTGCAGCCATTCAAGATACGCAGGCTGGCGCTTACCCCGGCGTGGCGCATGTAGCAGAAGGGTGCGCGCCCCGGCAAGCGTAGTGCGGGCGCTGATATCTCGCAGGACGAGCCGGTCGTTGTCCGCCAGCCACAGCGGCACGTCCAGCACGATTTCCGCCAGATCCCCTTCCAGCAGCGACACGCGGCCGGTAACGTGGCTTGCGGCGTGGTGGATATGCAGCGGCTGCCACTGGGTGAGCGGGGCAAGGGTTTGCAGCTTGACGATGACTCGCTCAGCAGGCTGCAACGGCTTTTCCGCCAGCAGCCAGTCGCCACGGCTGATATCAGCTTTTTCCGCATCGCCCGCAATGTTCAGTGCGATGCGCTGCCCGGCGAAGGCGTGTTCTGTTGCCTGATTCTGCGCATGCAGGCCACGAACGCGCATGGGTTTCTCCGCGCCGGTCAGCCACAGCGAATCACCAATTTTAACTTCGCCGCTCAGCGCCGTTCCCGTCACGACCAGGCCTGCGCCCTTCACCGTAAAGGCACGGTCTATCGCCAGGCGGAAGCGATGGGCTGTCGGGTGCGGGCGTTCGGCAAGCTGCTGAATATGCTCGCGCAGCGCTTCTATGCCCTGGCCGCTGGCTGCCGCCGTCACAAATACGGCTACCTCGCCAAGCAGGGTTTTGATCTCTTCCCGCACCTCTTCAACGCGCGATTCGCTCACGCGGTCGGCTTTGGTCAACGCAACCGTCATTGTCGGCCTGCCGGTCAGCTGAAGAATGGCCAGATGCTCGCGAGTTTGCGCCATTACCCCGTCGTCGCAGGCGACAACCAGCAGCGCATGGTCGATGCCGCCGACGCCCGCCAGCATATTCGCGAGGAATTTTTCGTGTCCCGGCACGTCGATAAAGCCGATTATCCGGCCGTCCGGCTGCGGCCAGTAGGCATAGCCGAGGTCGATGGTCATGCCGCGCTTTTTCTCTTCCGGCAGGCGGTCGGCGTTAACCCCGGTCAGGGCCTGTAAGAGGGTGGTTTTGCCGTGGTCGACGTGTCCGGCGGTGGCGATAATCATTGGCTCAGCATCTCCATAAGGCTGGCTTCGTCTTCCAGGCAGCGTAAATCCAGCCACAGGCGACCGTCGCTGATGCGGCCAATTACCGGCTTCGGCAGGGTGCGCAGATGCTGCGTCAGTTCTCCAAGCGTGGTGCCGCGGCCGTCTTTCGGCGTGAAGGTTATTGCCGCGCTGGGCAGCCTGTCGACGGGGAGCGAGCCGCTGCCAATCTGGGATAAACACGGTTCGACGCGCACGTCGAATCGCTCGCTAAAGCGTGTTTGCAGCGCCGGGGCCAGGCGCTGAGCCTGTTCGCTGATGTCTGCGGCGCTGCGGGTTAGCAGGCGCAGGGTTGGCAACCGCTCAACCAGCGTTTCCGGGTGCTGGTACAGACGCAGCGTGGCTTCGAGCGCCGCCAGCGTCATTTTGTCCGCGCGCAGGGCGCGTTTGAGCGGATGCTGCTGAATGCGGGCTATCATCTCTTTTTTGCCGACGATAATCCCCGCCTGCGGGCCGCCGAGCAGCTTATCCCCGGAGAAGCTCACCAGGCTGACGCCCGCCTCGATGAGCTGTTTTGGCATCGGCTCCGGCGGCAGCCCCCACTGGCTGAGATCCACCAGCGAGCCGCTGCCCAGATCCGTCACCACCGGAATATCCAGCTCGTGCCCAAGCTCCGCCAGCTCGGCCTCGCTCACCGCTTTGGTGAAGCCTTCAATCTGGTAATTGCTGGTATGGACCTTCATCAATAGCGCCACGCTGCCGCTGGCTGCGGCCTGGCGATAGTCTTTCAGATGGGTGCGGTTAGTGGTGCCGACTTCCACCAGCCGGCAGCCCGCCTGGCGCATCACGTCGGGAATGCGGAACGCGCCGCCAATTTCGACCAGTTCCCCGCGCGAGACAACCACTTCGCCGCCGTCCGCGCAGGCCGCCAGCATCAGCAGCACCGCCGCCGCGTTGTTATTGACGATGCAGGCATCTTCCGCGCCAGTCAGTTCGCAGAGCAAATCCGCCAGCGCCCGGTCGCGGTGGCCGCGGGACGCGCCGTCCAGATCGTATTCAAGCGTAATGGGGGAGCGCATAACCTGGGTGACGGCCTCTACGGCGGCTTCGGCCTGCAGGGCGCGGCCCAGGTTGGTGTGCAGCACGGTGCCCGTCAGGTTAAACACCGGCAGCAGGGCGCTGCGCTGGCTCGCCTCAAGCTTCGCCTTCGCCGCCGTTGCCCAGTCAGCGTTCCAGCCGGGCAGCGTCTCCTGCGACCGGATGTGCTCGCGGGCATCATCAAGCATGTCGCGCAGCGTGCTGACCACGCGGGTATGGCCGAACTCTTCAAGCAGCGTGCTGAAAGAGGCGTCGCGCAGCAGGCGGTCTGTTGCCGGAAGCTGGCTGTACAGGGAGCGTTGGGAAGTCATGGGCAAGCCGTTGCGTTGAGAAAAGAGGCGTTAGTTTACAGGGGGAGTTAACCCCCTGTCATAGAGGGAGATCATGCCGTTGGCGGTTCGGTGCGGGCAAAACTTTCGCGGCTGAACAGCTCTTCGACCAGCTTCACCAGATGCGGGCGGTTTACGCACCAGCCGGGCGAAACGCGGCGGAAATTCAGGTAGCCCACCGCGCAGGCGACGGCGATGCTGGCAACGGTGAGGGGTTCAGCCGTCAGGGTTTTGTCACCGGCGTAAGCCTCCAGCATGTCCAGCCCACGGCTGATTTTTTCCCGCTGGCGCAGCAGTTCGGTTTCGGACTGCTGGGCGGGAGGGCGCTGCTGTTCGCGCACGGAAACCAGGGCCGCGTCCATAATGCCGTCGGCAAGCGCTTCCAGCTGGCGCATTTTCAGGGCCTCTACGGGTTCGCGAGGGATCAGCGCCGGAGCGATATCCAGAAGCTCGAGGTACTCCGCAATCACCGGTGAGTCGAACCAGTATTCGCCGTCGGCGGTCACCAGCGCGGGGACTTTCCCCAGCGGGTTGTACTGCGGCGTGTGGCTGTCCGCAACCCACGGATTATCATTCACGAACTCGAAGGTAATGCCTTTTTCCAGCAGGATCACGGAGATTTTGCGCACGTACGGGCTGGTGTAATTGCCGATCAGTTTCATTACATCGTCCATTTTTTATAAGCGTTGGGTAAGTATGGATCAGATTACGGGCAACGGCGATTTGATGTAGTCCACAAAGGCCCGCAGTCCGCAGGTCATGTACTGGCGGTTAGTATTTGTAGGTTGGATAAGCGCCAGCGCCATCCGACATGCCAGCCCACGGCTTCGCTGTAATAAAGTTACAACCCGCAACTATCTCCCCCATGCAACCTGCACTGGATCACACTAAGAAAAATCCGGTTAAAATACTTTGTGATATGCATCACAAAGAAATAACAAACACGCAAAGATGAAATGTGATTTAAGTCACAAATATACCCCGGAAGCGGTTAAAAGATTATCACTGTATTATTTTTACACTGCCAATATGTGACGAATATCACTAACCTATGCCCACCTCACCCCGATTATTGGTGATCTGCATCACACTAATTCCCGTCCTCTGGACAGCTTAACGATTCAGTGCCAGATTCGCCTCACTAAGAGCATCTGGCTGGCTTGCGCCGCCACGTTAACTAAACAATAAACCTCGGGCTGTTCCCAGCGCGTAAACACAACAAGGGGTGTGCGTATGTCATCCGATATCAAGATCAAGGTGCAAAGCTTTGGTCGTTTCCTCAGCAACATGGTAATGCCGAACATCGGCGCGTTTATTGCCTGGGGTATTATCACAGCGTTATTTATTCCTACCGGCTGGCTGCCAAGCGAGACGCTGGCGAAGCTGGTAGGCCCAATGATCACCTATCTGCTGCCGCTGCTGATCGGCTATACCGGTGGCCGCTTAATCGGCGGTGACCGCGGTGGCGTGGTCGGTGCTATCACAACCATGGGCGTTATCGTCGGTGCGGACATGCCGATGTTCCTCGGCGCGATGATTGCCGGTCCTCTGGGCGGCTGGGCGATTAAACACTTCGACGCCTGGGTCGACGGCAAGATCAAATCCGGCTTTGAAATGCTGGTGAACAACTTCTCCGCCGGCATCATCGGGATGATCCTGGCGATTCTGGCGTTCATGGGTATCGGCCCTGCGGTTGAAGTGCTTTCCAAAGTGCTGGCAGCGGGCGTTAACTTCATGGTTGTCCATGACATGCTGCCGCTGGCCTCTATCTTCGTAGAACCGGCGAAAATCCTCTTCCTGAACAACGCGATTAACCACGGTATCTTCTCGCCGCTGGGCATTCAGCAGTCCCACGAGCTGGGCAAATCAATCTTCTTCCTGATTGAAGCCAACCCGGGTCCGGGTATGGGCGTGCTGCTGGCGTACATGTTCTTCGGTCGCGGTAACGCTAAGCAGTCTGCGGGCGGCGCGGCAATCATCCACTTCCTGGGCGGTATCCACGAAATTTACTTCCCATACGTGCTGATGAATCCACGTCTGATCCTGGCCGTTATCCTCGGCGGTATGACCGGCGTGTTCACCCTGACCCTGCTGAACGGCGGTCTGGTTTCTCCGGCCTCTCCGGGCTCTATCCTGGCGATTCTGGCGATGACGCCAAAAGGTGCGTACTTCGCTAACATCGCAGCGATCGTTGCGGCAACTGTCGTTTCCTTCATCGTCTCTGCCATCCTGCTGAAAACCAGCAAGGTGAAAGAAGAAGACGACATCGAAGCCGCGGCTCGCCGTATGGCTGAAATGAAAGCAGAATCCAAAGGTGGCGCAGCGCCGCTGGCGGTAGGCGCTGGCCTGTCCAACGACCTGAGCCACGTCCGTAAAATCATCGTTGCCTGCGACGCCGGTATGGGTTCAAGCGCAATGGGTGCAGGCGTGCTGCGTAAGAAAGTGAACGACGCGGGCCTGAAAAATATCTCCGTGACCAACTGTGCCATCAACAGCCTGCCGGACGACGTGGACCTGGTGATTACGCACCGCGACCTGACCGAGCGCGCTATGCGCCAGGTGCCGCAGGCGCAGCACATCTCCCTGACCAACTTCCTGGACAGCAGCCTGTACGCCAACCTGACCGAACGTCTGGTGGCTTCCCATAACCTGAGCGAGAAAGAAGTGAAGGTGATGAGCAGCCTGGAAGACAGCTTCGTGCCAAGCGAAGAAGGGCTGTTCCGCCTGGGCGCCGGCAACGTGTTCCTCGGCCTGACCGCCTCCAGCAAAGAAGAAGCCATTCGCTTTGCCGGTGAGCAGCTGGTGAACGGCGGCTACGTCCAGCCAGAGTATGTGGATGCGATGTTCGAGCGTGAAAAACTGACCCCGACTTATCTGGGCGAAGGCATCGCGGTTCCGCACGGCACCGTTGAAGCGAAGGACCGCGTGCTGAAAACCGGCGTCGTGTTCTGCCAGTACCCTGCGGGCGTTCACTTCGGCGAAGAGCCTGACGACATTGCCCGTCTGGTTATCGGTATCGCCGCGCGCAACAACGAACACATCCAGGTGATCACCAGCCTGACCAACGCGCTGGATGATGAGTCGGTGATTGAGCGTCTGGCGCACACCACCAGCGTGCAGGAAGTCCTCGACCTGCTGGCCGGTAAGAAGTAAGGGCTTGCCCCTCACCCCGACCCTCTCCCCGGAGGGGCGAGGGGGAAAAGCAAACTCGGTAATATTCCCTCTCCCGTACGGGAGAGGGTTAGGGTGAGGGTCGTTAAACAATGGCCTTTCACCCCAGCCCTCTCGGGTGATGCAAATTTAAGAAGGTGAAGCACATGAAAGCATTACATTTTGGCGCAGGTAACATCGGACGCGGCTTTATCGGCAAACTGCTGGCGGACGCGGGCATTCAGCTGACTTTCGCTGACGTAAACCAGGTTGTGCTGGACGCGCTGAACGCGCGCAACGGCTACCAGGTCCACGTGGTGGGTGAAAACGAGCAGGTCGATACCGTCTCCAACGTGAATGCCGTCAGCAGCATCGGTGACGACGTCGTCAACCTGATCGCTGAAGTTGACCTGGTGACAACAGCCGTGGGTCCCGTGGTGCTGGAGCGCATCGCGCCAGCCGTGGCGAAAGGGCTGGTGCTGCGCCGTACCAACGGCAACGCCAAGCCGCTGAATATCATCGCCTGTGAAAACATGGTGCGCGGCACCTCCCAGCTAAAAGCCCACGTCATGAAAGCCCTGTCCGCGGACGACCAGGCCTGGGTTGAGCAGCACGTCGGCTTCGTGGATTCCGCCGTTGACCGCATCGTGCCGCCGTCCGCTTCCGCCACCAACGATCCGCTGGAAGTCACGGTAGAAACCTTCAGCGAGTGGATTGTCGATAAAACCCAGTTTAAAGGTGAGCTACCAGACATTCCTGGCATGGAACTTACTGATAATCTTATGGCGTTTGTGGAGCGTAAGCTCTTCACGCTGAATACCGGGCATGCTATAACCGCCTACCTCGGCCAGCTGGCCGGTCACCAGACCATTCGCGATGCGATTCTGGATGAGAAAATCCGCGCCGTCGTGAAAGGGGCAATGGATGAAAGCGGTGCGGTGCTGATTAAGCGCTACGGCTTCGACGCCGACAAGCACGCAGCCTACATCCAGAAAATCCTTGGCCGTTTCGAAAACCCGTATCTGAAAGATGATGTGGAGCGCGTGGGCCGTCAGCCGCTGCGTAAATTAAGCGCGGGCGACCGTCTGATCAAACCGCTGCTGGGCACGCTTGAATACGGCCTGCCGCACGCGAACCTGATTGAAGGGATTGCGGCAGCCATGCACTACCGCAGCGAAGAAGATCCGCAGGCCCAGGAGCTGGTGGCGCTGCTGGCAGAAAATGGCCCGCAGGCGACCCTTGCGCAGGTATCCGGTCTGGATGCAGGCAGCGACGTCGTGGCGCAGGCGGTGAAGGCTTATAACGCTAAGGCGTAATGGAGAACGGGCGCGGCCAGCCGCGCCCAATACTAAAATTCAGTGATGCAGGCAAAGATGGAAGAAACACAGGCCTTTGAAAACCGAGTGCTTGAGCGTCTGAATGCCGGCAAAACCGTCAGAAGCCTGCTGATTGCCGCCGTCGAGCTTCTCACCGAGGCGGTCAATATCCTGGTGCTTCAGGTATTTCGTAAAGACGACTATGCGGTGAAGTACGCCGTGGAGCCGCTGCTGGACGGCGATGGCCCGCTGGGCGATCTCTCCGTGCGCATGAAGCTTATCTACGGGCTGGGGGTGATGAACCGCGCCGAGTACGAAGACTGCGAGCTGCTGATGGCGCTGCGCGAAGAGCTGAACCACGACGGCAACGACTACAATTTCACCGACGACGAAATTCTCGGCCCGTTTGGCGAACTGCACTGCGTTGCGGCGCTTCCCCCTGCACCGACGTTCATCGACGGCGACGATCCCGAGCTGCAGGCCATGCAGCGCCAGCGCTACCAGCAGATCGTCCGCTCGACCATGGTGCTCTCCCTGACCGAGCTGATCTCCCGGATCAGCTTGAAAAAAGCCTTCCAGAAGAAATAATCCTCCCAGTCCCTTTTCGCCCTCAAAGCGCTAATGGTGTATCCTTGCCAGCAAGCAACTTATTCACGGTTAATTAAAATGAAAGAAATCGAAAAAGCAGAAATTAAACGCCTTAGCGACCGTCTGGACCTGATCCGCCACGAGATGCCGGAGCTGCATCTGATCAACGATGCGGAAAAGTACGCCGAGATGGAAAAAGAGAAGGCGAAGCTGGAAATTGAAATCGTGCGTCTGCAGGCGGTGCGTAACCAGAAGCTGAGCAAAGAAGCCCAGAAGCTGATGGCGATGCCGTACAAGCGCCCGATTACCAAAAAAGAGCAGGCGGACATGGGCAAGCTGAAAAAAGCCGTGCGCGGACTGGTTATCGTTCACCCGATGACGGCGCTGGGCCGCGAAATGGATCTTGAAGAGATGACCGGTTTTTCAAAGACCGACTTCTGATCCAGCCCCAGCAAATACCGAAGGGATGAACCGCACGGGTTCATCCCTTTATTTTTTCTATAAATTTTCTTTTTGCGAGCCCACTCGAGTACTTCTTTTCCTCTCGTTTTCAAACGCTTCACCTCACCCTATCTTCTGTGAACTTTTCAACGAATCGATGTTGCGTGTGACGAAACATTGATGCTATTGTTCCTCTTGAGGGAACGGGATTACGGGATGATCAGAAGTTTTAAGCATAAGGGACTAAGAAAGCTGTTTCTTGAGCATCAGTCGCAGGGGTTACCCTGGGAGCATGTGCCTCGCCTGCATACTCGACTTGCCGTGATTGATGCAGCTGAAAAGATAGCTGATATCGATATGCCTGGGTATCGGCTGCATGCTCTGAAGGGAGATCGAGAAAATCTCTGGTCCGTCACCGTTTCCGGGAACTGGCGTATCACCTTTGAGTTTTACGAAGGAGATGCCTGGATCTTAAATTACGAGGACTATCACTAATGAAAATGAAAAATCCCCCGCATCCCGGAGTCATTATTCAGGAAGCGCTTGATGAACTTAACGTCAGCCTGCGTGAGTTTGCCCGAGCGATGGATATTGCCCCTTCGACAGCCAGCCGTTTATTAACGCAGAAAGCCGCTTTAACGCCTGAAATGGCGGTGAAGCTGGCCGTCGTCATCGGCAGTTCCGCTGAGGTATGGATGAAGCTGCAAAATGCGTTCAGTCTTGCAGAGGCACAGAAATCAGTTGATGTGTCAAAGCTGCATAAACTTGTTATGGCTTAAGGTTGTAGGGTAGGGCGGATAAGCGCTCTTCCGCCTCTTTGTGATGACGGCGGGCATTGTACAGATTCGGCATGCTGAAGCCGAAGTGCGCGCGCTGGGCCAGCGCCAGGAATACCGAAGGGATGAACTGCTCGGGTTCATCCTTTTTTATCGGCTATCGCAATCGCTGTTTTAACCTGGCGTACCGAACAGCATGCGATCCCGGCTATGATAAGCACCAGCGAAACGATGTGGTAGAAATGTAATTTGTCTCCAAGTAAAAGAATACTCAGTAGCCCCCCTGACAGCGGAATCAAATGTGTGAAGATCTCACTGCGTGTCGTGCCGATCATCGAAACACCTTTGTTCCAGAAGACGTAGGACAGCCATGAGGGAAAGATAACCAGATAGAGCGCACCCAGTGCCGGTAGCAGTGACGGCGTTGACACGAAGACTGAGTGATTGCCCGATAAGGTCACGTACAGGAGATAAATCGGGATCAGAATTATTGTGCCAAGCAATGAGCTGAATCCGACAAAAGCAGTGTTTGTAATCCGTCGGTCCTTCAGGCGTAGCAGCGCACAGTAAAAGGCCCAGCTAAGCGCCGAGATAATGGTCAGGATATCGCCAATCCCGAAGCGTGAAAAACCGCCACCCTCCCCGACATTAGAAATAGCCAGATAAATTACCCCTGCCGTGCTGATGAATACGCCAGCCATGTTTCTCGCAGAGATTTTTTCCCGGAAGAACAGTGCGTTTATCAGCAGTACAATACAAGGCGTGCTTGAGATATAAATAGCGGCATTGAGGGCGCTGGTGTATTGCAACCCGACATACAGACTCAATGGAAAAGAAACCTGTCCAAGAAATGCATACAGCGCGTTCATTCCAGTATGCTCAACCAGAAACCCCCACTCTTTTTTAACTGATTTCCAGTACAGACAAAACATCAGCAACGTCGTGAGGCCCCAGCGGATAAGGCTCAGCGCATAAGGATTGATGTATTGAACCAGAATATGACCGGCAACATAGTTACCTCCCCAGAAAATAGCTGCCAGCGCTAACAATAAATAAGCCATAATCTTCCCTCTTTTCGACCTGGCCTCATTTATCAGTGAACCTGTAGCTGTCCTGCACAAAAGGGGACTGCACATATTGGTTATTAAACATAATTTAATCCTCCACTTGTCAGTGAAAGTTTTATTTATCCTACAAATTGTGTGGGCTTTATGCATCGTATGCTAATTCTCTTACAGAATGTCCATTCTGTGAGCTGCCCCTATTTTTCTGAACGGCTCTGATTAGAGCAACTGTGGGTTCACGAAGTTCTCTTTCACTTCGCCCGTCAGCGCCGTAATCAGGTTATCCACCGCGCAGGCCGCCATGGTGTAGCGCGTTTCGTGCGTTGCGGAGCCGATGTGCGGCAGGGCGAGGATTCTCTCTTTCTCTTTTTCGTACCTCCCGCCTTGCTTTACTCTTCCCTGATAAGTTCGCTCACGCGCTTTGATTAGTTTAAAGAGGTACAAATCGTTCGATTTATACCTTTTCAACCGATATGAGGGCTCAGCCATGATCACTTTTACCGCCAACCAGGCGAAAACCCATGACGGAAGATGCGCTACAGGATTTGCGCGAGCTAAAAGGATTTTCTCTGAAGCAGTTTGGGGGGCTGGTGACGCGGGAATATCTGGCGGCCATGCGTATTACAATGCAGCATCTGGCGAACATGCCTGACATTGGCGCTGACGAGTCGGAGCTTCTGCTTACTGGCTTGAAGAGCTTTCCCTATATGAGCCACATGCTTTACTACCAAAAAATCGAATCGGGGATCGTGATTATTGGCATCCTTCACCAGAGCCGGTTACCTGTAGCGCTTACGAAGCGTCGATAAATTCGTAGGGCGGATAAGCGCAGGCGCCATCCGCCGCAACTATTACTTCAGTACCTGCGGGTTCACGCAGTTCTCTTTCACTTCCCCCGTCAGCGCCGTAATCAGGTTATCCACCGCGCAGGCCGCCATGTTGTAGCGCGTTTCGTGCGTTGCGGAGCCGATGTGCGGCAGGGCGACGACGTTTGCCATCTTCAGCAGTTCAGAATCAGCCGGCAGCGGCTCCTGCTCGAACACGTCCAGGCCAGCGGCATGAATCGTGCCGTCTTTCAGCGCCTGAATCAGGGCCTGCTCGTCGACGACCGGGCCGCGTCCTGCGTTAATCAGAATTGCCGATGGCTTCATTTTTGCCAGCTGCGCCGCGCCAATCATGTGGTGCGTTTCTTCGGTCAGCGGCAGGGAGATGCAGACAAAATCGGACTCCGCCAGCAGGGTGTCCAGGTCGCAGTAGCGGGCGTCGAATCGCTCTTCCGCCTCTTTGTGATGACGGCGGGCGTTGTACAGAATCGGCATGCTGAAGCCGAAGTGCGCGCGCTGGGCCAGCGCCAGGCCGATGCGGCCCATGCCCAGAATCCCCAGCGTTTTATGGTGTACGTCGATGCCAAACCAGTCCGGGCCGATGCTCCCCTGCCATTCTCCAGCTTTCACCCGTTCCGCTACTTCCACCGCGCGACGGGCCGTGGACAGCACCAGGGTCATCATCGTATCCGCTACCGTTTCGGTCAGCACGGTCGGGGTGTGCATCAGCACGATGCCGCGGCTGGTCAGGGCGTCCACGTCAAAATTGTCATAGCCGACGGAAATAGTTGAGGAGGCGCGCAGCTTCGGCGTGTGCTCGAGAAAGGCTTTGTCGACCTTCTCGCTGGAGCCAAGAATGCCCACGGCATTCGCGAAGGCATCGGCGTTTTGCTCTACCGTTTCCGGGCTTAAATCACTGACTCTGGTGACGGAAAAATGGCTTTCGAGGCGGGCAAGCAGGTCGTCAGGGAGCTTTTTGTAGAGGATGACGGGCGGCTTCATGGTGTTCTCCGTAAATAAATTAAACACAAACCGGGCGGCTTTGGCTCGCCGCCCGTTGGGTAGCTATGCGTGGCGAGCGCCGACCGGAAGCTGTTGGTTCGTTGCCGGTTTCACTATCAGAGTTAGCCACACGGAGGCGAGTAGCGCCACCCCCATAAAAATGTAGGACGCGGACGGGCTGCCGGTAGCGCCGTTCAGATAGCCCACAAGCCAGGAGCCGACGAACGAGCCGAGCGCGCCCATGCTGTTGATCAATGCCATCGCGCCGCCCGCCACGTTTCTTGGCAGCATCTCCGGGATGATGGCGAAGAACGGGCCATACGGGGCGTACATCGCCGCCCCGGCAATCACCAGCAGGGTATAGGAAACCCAGAAATGGTTAGCGCCAACCAGCCACGATCCCAGGAACGCCAGCGCGCCAATCAGCAGCAGCGGCCAGACGAAGAGCTTGCGGTTCTGCATTTTGTCCGACGCCCAGGAGACGGCAATCATCGCGATAGTCGCCGCCAGGTAAGGGACGGAAGAGAGCCAGCCCACTTCCACCATGCCCATCCCCGCCGTACCAGCCCCGCGGATAATGGACGGCAGCCACAGCACGAAGCCGTACACGCCGATGCTCCAGCAGAAATACTGCATGCAGAGCAGCACCACGTTGCGCGAGCGGAACGCTTCGCCGTAGTTGCGCACGGCCTTGATCCCCTCCTGCTCTTTTTGCAGCTGGGCCTGCAATGCGGATTTTTCAGCGTCGGACAGCCAGCCAACCTGCGCAGGCTTGTCTTTGACCAGCACCCACCAGGCAAAGGCCCAGATCACCGCCGGAATGCCCTCGAAGATAAACATTTCGCGCCAGCCAAATGCCTGAATCAGGTAGCCGGACACCACGGACATCCACAGTACCGTGACGGGGTTGCCGAGGATCAGGAAGGTGTTGGCGCGCGAACGTTCGGATTTAGTGAACCAGTTGCTGATATAGATAAGCATCGCGGGCATCACCGCCGCTTCCACTACGCCCAGCACGAAGCGGATCGCCGCCAGCATCGGAATGTTGCTTACCATGCCGGTCAGCGACGCGCAGCCGCCCCATAAAATCAGGCAGACGAAGATAAGTTTACGCACGCTGCGGCGTTCCGCGTACATCGCGCCGGGGATCTGGAAGAAGAAGTAGCCGAGGAAGAACAGCGCCCCCAGCAGGGAGGAGATCCCCTTGGTGATGCCCAGATCGTCGTTGATCCCGGCGGCGGAGGCAAAGCTGAAGTTGGCGCGGTCGAGGTAGGCCAGGCTGTACGTGATAAACACGATCGGCATGATATACCACCAGCGTTTTGCTGCGATTGTCTTGGTTTTCATAGGCTAGCCTCTATGTTGAGGAGAAGCGCATCGTGCCGCATGTAGGGTACAGCCGATGCGCTCTTGTTTATTCGCCCAGCGCGCTACGGGTGGGTAACCCTTCGCTGTCGCCGATGACCTGAATAGCCAGGGAGCCGATTTTGTTTCCGCGGCTGACGGCCTGAGATAACGTTTTTCCTTCCAGCAGGGCGCTGATGACGCCGACGGCAAAACCATCGCCCGCGCCCACCGTATCGACGACGTTATCGACTTTTACCGCCGCGACAGCCCCTTTTTCGCCGGAAGCAGTTTTGAACCAGGCTCCGTCAGCGCCGGTTTTCAGCACCACGGTTTTTACGCCCTTATCGAGATAGAAATCCGCAATGCCCTCCGGGGTTTTCTGCCCGGTAAGAATGACGCCCTCTTTTACGCCGGGCAGCACCCAGTCCGCCTGTAACGCCAGCTGGTTAAGCTGCTTCACCATCTCCGCTTCGCTTTTCCACAGCACCGGGCGCAGGTTCGGGTCGAAAGAGATGGTTTTGCCCTTAGCCTTCATCGCCCTGGCCGTGTGGTTCAGCAGCTCCAGTGACGAATCCGACAGGGCTGCCGCCACGCCGCTCAGGTGCAGATGGCGGGCGCTGAAGAAATATGCTTCGTTAAAATCCTCTACCGACAGATGGCTGGCGGCGGAGCCTTTGCGGAAGTATTCCACGATGGGATCGGTTCCATCATCGACCTTAGATTTAAGCTGAAAGCCCGTGGCGTAGCGCTCGTCGGTGGTCACGCCACGGCTGTCGATCTGCTCTTTGGCGAGCTGCTGGAGCACGTATCGTCCGAACGAGTCGTTGCCCACGCGGCTTACCCAGCCGACCTTCAGCCCCAGACGGGCCAGCCCGGTGGCAACATTGAGTTCGGCCCCGGCGGCGCGCTTAACAAACTTTTCAGCGGCGGCTAAATCACCGGTTTCGGCGGCGACAAACATCGCCATCGCCTCGCCAATGGTGATGACATCCAGTTCGTTCTGCATCCTTTACTCCTCGCGTAACAGGTTGACGTAGTGGCGGGTCACGGCGACCAGGTCGCGGCCTTCCAGCGGGAATTCAATGCCTCGCGGCACGTCCGTCGGCAGCTGCTTGAGCAGCGCCAGCCAGCGCGGATCGGCATCATCCAGCGCAATGGCGCGGTAGTGGTAATGGTGCGGGACCGCCGCCTTGACGTGAACGTAGCTGACGGAGGAGGCCAGCTCGCGGGCAGCCGCTTCCGGTGAGTCATCCACCCACAGCCAGTTAGCCATATCAAAGGTTAGCGTCACCGGCAGATTCAGCACGTTGCAGGCCGCTTTAAAGCGCTGCATCGGGGCCAGCCTGCCGCAGGCGGTCTGATCGTTTTCAACGACCAGCGCGACGTCGCTTTGGGCGAGCCACTGCTGCAGCAAAGAAAACTGCTGGCTGCCGCGAAACTCCCCCAGCGAGAGCTTCAGCCAGCGGGCGTTGAGCTGGCGGGCTTCGAGCAGCAGGGAAGGAATGAGGGGATTAAGTTTACCGTCCTCGGCAAACAGCGGCTCCGGCGCGGAGTAGCAGGCTTCCAGATTGTGCCCGGCTACCTGTTTCGCCAGATCCGGCAGGGCATCGAGCTGGAGATTGCTTAACAGTTCGCGGCGGATTTCGACGCCGTCCGCACCGGCGCTGGCGATGATGGGCAGCAGCGCCTGCTGGCCGCCGAGGGAGGCAACGCGGTCATGGCCATAGGCGGCGGTAACAACAATAATTTTGCGCGGCATCGACTTCTCCGGAATGGTTACACCTTGCTAACATACCTATTACGCTAGATGGAACCGGTTCCAAAGAAAAGCCGCTCGTGGCGAATTTATGATCGCTATCACGAAGAAGAGGGTTAGCGGGCGGTGGAGCCGCGGACGATCAGTTCACCGGAAAAGAGCTGCTCGCGCACGCTGTCCGCCGCGCCGTCGATGCGGTTGACGACCTGCTCGAGTGCGGCATAGCCAATCTGCCAGGTGGGTTGTTTGAGGGTGGTGATGCCCACGCCCGCCAGCTCCGCCCACTCGAGTTCGTCGAAGCCCAGCAGGCCGATATCGCTGCCCCAGTGCAGGCCAATACGGCGCATGGAGCGGGCGACCTGCAGGGTAAGCGCGCCGTTGGCAGAGATCACCGCTTTGCGCATGCCGCGATGCTGCGTGTGGAACTGTCGCAGGGTGTTGTCCATCAGGTCGGCTTCGTGCAGGGGAATTTCGGCGTTTTCCGCCACGATGCCGGGATAGCGGGCGACGGTGTTGCGAAATGCGCGCAGCCGTTCACGGCGGGTATTCACCATGCCCAGCGGCTCGCTTAAAAACAGAATCGCTTCAAAGCCCTGCTCCACAAGATGCTCGGTGGCGGTGGTGGCGGCCTGAATATTGTCCAGCCCGACCACGTCGCAGGCGAAATCGGGAATTTTACGGTCTATCAGCACCATCGGCAGGGCCGACTGCTGCAGGCGGTTCAGCCCCTCTTCGCGCATCCCTACGGCGTTCACCACGATACCTTCAACCTGATAGCTGCGCAGTAAATCCAGGTAATGCAGCTCCTGGTCCACTTCGTTGTTGGTATTGCAGACCAGCGGAGTAAAGCCCTTTTCGCGGCAGGCGGCCTCGATGCCGCTAAGCACGTCAACGGAGTAGGGGTTGGTAATATCGGCGATGATCAGGCCAATCAGGCGCGTGCGTCCGCGCTTCAGCCCGCGGGCCATCTGGCTTGGACGATAGTCGAGTTCGGCGATGGCGGTTTCAATGCGGGTGCGGAGATCGTCGGACAGGGCGCTCTGTTCGCCGTTCAGATAGCGGGAAACGCTGGTTTTACCGGTTTTTGCCGCTTTCGCGACGTCGCTAATCGTGGGGCGCGCGGCCTTGCCGTTCATGTCCATCTCCGGGAGGGGTAACTTTCTGGAGAGTAACACAAAATTGATTGGCTGTTGGTGGATGACGCTGGCGCTTATCCACCCTACTAAATTCAGTGCGTAGGGCGGATAAGTGCAGCGTCATCCGCCGTCTTCTTTAAGCCAGAGGGCTCAGCGTAATTTCTACGCGGCGGTTCTGTGCTTTGCCTTCGGCGGTGCTGTTGCTGGCGATTGGGTTAGATGGGCCAGCGCCGGTGGTGCGCACGCGGCTTGCTTCAACGCCCTGGGTGATCAGCGCGCTGCCCACGCCGTCCGCACGCTGCTGGGACAGCTTCATGTTCAGCTCGTTGCTGCCGGTGCTGTCGGTGTAGCCCACCACGTTAACCGCAGTTTTTGGGTACTCTTTCAGGACCATCGCCACGCCGGTCAGGGTATTGGCACCCGCCGGTTTCAGGGTGGCGCTGCTGCTGTCGAAGGTGACGTTGTTCGGCATGTTCAGCACGATGTTGTCGCCATTACGCGTCACGCTCACGCCCGTTCCCTGCATTTTCTGGCGAAGTTTCGCTTCCTGTACGTCCATGTAGTAACCCACGCCGCCGCCAAGCGCTGCGCCCGCTGCGGCACCAATCAGCGCGCCTTTGCCGCGATCTTTCTTGGAAGAAGAGAGTGCGCCCACGCCTGCGCCTACCAGCGAGCCGATACCTGCGCCGATGCCGGATTTACCCGCTTCTCGCTCACCGGTATAGGGGTTAGTGGTACAGCCTGAAACTGCTAACGTGCCGCAAACCAGGGCGGCAATCATGACGCTTTTGTTCATCTCATTTCCTTTGCGAATTATATTTCTGCGCCGCGAAGCAAGGCGGCGATTGATTATGACGTGTGATTGTGTAGAAAATTCCCCAGAGACATCTGAATTTTGTAAACAATATTGAGTGGCCTCAGGCCGCCACCTGCAAACCCGGAGCCCGAATTGGCTAAGACATCCGCGACAACAAAACACATTCTGACCGCTGCCCACTGGGGGCCAATGCAGGTTGAGACCGACGGTGAACGAGTGCTGGCCTCTCGTGGCGCGCTCGACACCGGGCATGAAAACTCCCTGGCGCAAGCCGTGCCGGATCAGGTCCACAGCAAAGCCCGGGTGCAGTTTCCGATGGCGCGCAAAGGTTTTCTGGCCTCGCCGGATGCGCCTCAGGGCGTGCGCGGCGAAGATGAGTACGTGCGTATCAGCTGGGACGAAGCGCTGAAGCTTATCCATCAGCAGCACCAGCGTATTCGCGACGCTTATGGCCCCGCCTCGATTTTTGCCGGCTCTTACGGCTGGCGCTCCAACGGCGTGCTGCATAAGGCGGCGACCCTGCTTCAGCGTTATATGAGCCTGGCAGGCGGCTATACCGGCCATCTGGGGGATTACTCCACCGGCGCGGCGCAGGTGATCATGCCTTACGTTGTCGGCTCGAATGAGGTTTACCAGCAGCAGACCAGCTGGCCTTTAGTGCTGGAGCACAGCGATGTGGTAGTGTTCTGGAGCGCCAACCCGCTGAATACGCTGAAGATTGCGTGGAACGCCAGCGACGAGCAGGGTGTGAAGTACCTCGAGCAGCTGAAAAACAGCGGGAAAACGGTGATCGCCATCGATCCGATGCGATCGGAAACCGTTGATTTCTTCGCTGATAAAGCCCAGTGGATTGCCCCGCATATGGGCACCGACGTGGCGCTGATGCTGGGCATCGCCCATACGCTGGCGCGCCACGGCTGGCATGACGCCGATTTCCTGGCGCGCTGCACCTCCGGCTACGACAAGTTCGCCGACTACCTGACGGGCAAAACCGACGGCCAGCCGAAAAATGCCGAGTGGGCGTCGCAGATCTGCGGCGTGCCCGTGCAGGTCATCGAGTATCTGGCCCAGGTGTTCAGCGCCAACCGCACTATGCTGATGTCCGGCTGGGGGATGCAGCGCCAGCAGTACGGCGAACAAAAGCACTGGATGCTGGTGACGCTGGCGGCCATGCTGGGCCAGATCGGCACGCCCGGCGGCGGATTTGGCCTCTCTTACCACTTTGCCAACGGCGGTAACCCAACGCGGCGGGCGGCGGTGCCCGGTTCGCTACAGGGGCTGGTGGCGGGCGGCACGGACGCGGTGGAAAAAATCCCCGTGGCGCGCATTGTTGAGGCGCTGGAAAACCCCGGCGGCGGCTATCAGCATAACGGCATGGAAAGACGCTTCCCGGACATCCGCATGCTGTGGTGGGCGGGCGGCGGCAACTTTACCCATCATCAGGATACCAACCGGCTGATAAAGGCCTGGCAAAAGCCGGAGCTGGTGGTGATTTCCGAGTGCTTCTGGACGGCGGCGGCAAAGCACGCGGACATCGTGCTGCCGATTACCACCTCGTTCGAACGCAACGATATGACGATGACCGGCGACTACAGCAACCAGCACCTGGTGCCGATGAAGCAGGTTGTTGCCCCGCAGGCCGAGGCGCGCAACGATTTCGATGTGTTTGCGGAGTTGAGCGAGCTGTGGGAGCAGGGTGGCAAAGCGCGGTTTACCGAGGAGAAAACCGAGCTGCAGTGGCTGGAAAGCCTTTATGAAATGGCGAAACAGCGCGGAGCCTCGCAGCAGATAACTCTGCCGGAATTTAAAGATTTCTGGGAGGCTAACGAACTGATTGAAATGCCGGTTAACGAGAAATCAGCCGAATTCATCCGCTTCGCTGATTTCCGCCGCGATCCGCAGGAATATCCCCTTAAAACCCCGAGCGGAAAAATTGAAATATACTCCGAGCGCATCGCAAGCTTTGGCTATGCAGACTGCCCCCCGCATCCTACCTGGCTTGCACCCGATGAGTGGCAGGGCAACGCCGAAAAGGGCCAGCTTCAGCTGCTTTCATCCCACCCTGCGCACCGCCTGCACAGCCAGCTTAACTATTCCGCCCTGCGGGAAAAGTATGCCATTGCCGGGCGCGAGCCGCTGACGCTGCATCCCCAGGATGCGGCGGAGCGGGGCATCGCAGACGGCGATTTGGTGCGGGTCTGGAATCATCGTGGGCAGGTGCTGGTCGGCGCGCTGGTGACGGACGGCATCAGGCCGGGCGTGGTTTGCATTCACGAAGGGGCGTGGCCGGATCTGGATAGCGACCGCCTGTGTAAAAACGGCGCGGTGAACGTCCTGACGCTGGATATTCCGACGTCCAGGCTGGCAAACGGCTGCGCGGCAAACTCATCGCTGGTCTGGGCCGAGAAGTATCAGGGTACGGCGCCGGAGGTTACGGCTTTCGATCCGCCTGCCAGCTCATAATCCACGTCGGGTGGCGCGTTTCTGACTGCCAGGCGCTTTCTTCAATGCGAAAGCCCCGGCGGTGATAGAAATGCACCGCCCGCTGGTTTTTCTGATAAACCTCGAGGCTTAGCGCTGGAAAGCTCGCTTTTGCATGTTCAATCAGCGCCCTGCCGATGCCCTGGCCGTAAAACGTCTCGTCCACGAACAGCGCGCCCAGGAAGCGCGAGTCGATCACGCTCGCAAAGCCGACAATTTTGCCGTGTTGTTCATCTACCCAGGTCAGCGACTGCGGGATATAAACGTTGCGGACAATCGACTCACTTTCCCGCCAGTAGCTTTCGGCGATAAACGGGTGGGCGTGAATGGTACTGGCAAGCCATAGCGCAATCAGCTCGTCCATTTCCCCCTCACGCAGTCGACGGATCATTTATTATCAGGGTGGCAGAAGCAGGAGGTTATATGGTCGTTCACCAGCCCGCACGCCTGCATAAACGAGTAGCAAATCGTGGAGCCAACGAATTTGAAGCCGCGTTTTTTCAGGGCCTTAGACAGGGCGTCTGACGCGGGAGTGGTGGTGGGCCTGTCCGTGTGCACGGCAGCGTGGCTGACCTGCGGCTCGTTATCCACAAACGCCCAGACAAACTCAGGGAATTTTTCACCGTTGGCTTCCATCGCCAGAAACGCTTTAGCGTTATTGATGATCGCCTCGATTTTCCCCCGGTGGCGAATAATGCCCGCGTCCAGCACCAGCCTGTCGACGTCCTCCTGGGTGAACAGCGCCACGGCGAGGGGATCGAAATCTTTAAAGCAGCGGCGGTAGTTCTCACGCTTTTTCAGCACTGTTATCCAGGACAGCCCCGCCTGCTGGCCTTCCAGGCAGATCATTTCGAATAATTTTTGCCCGTCGGTGACCGGCACGCCCCACTCTTTATCGTGATATTCAAGGTAAAGCGGGTCCTGAGTGACCCATCCGCAACGCTGCATATTCTGTTCCCTCTGATGAAATAAATGCCCGGTAACTTGACGTGCCTGATAAAGAGACAATAGTTAATTCAGGGTTATCCGCAAGCCCGACAAAAAGACAATAAAATCGCCGGATTTGGCTCTCTTCTGGAGTCGCTTTGATGCTTAAAAAAACTTCATGCAGTGGTCGCCGTGTCACGCTTCTCACGGCGCTGGTTTCGTGGTGCCTGTTCTGCGCCTCTGATGCTTTTGCGTGGCAGCAGGAGTATGTTTCTGATGATGCCGTGGGTGACGCTCAGGATCGTTATACGTGGGATAGCGACCGGGCGCCAAACTATAACGACATTCTTGCCGAACGCATTCACTCTTCCATGCCCCCGGAGGTGCAGGAAGGGCTGTCGTTTACTGCCGGAAACGATACCGCACATACCGACGCTACGCGAATAGACATGGGCTGGAATATCCCTGTTATGGGTAATGTTACCACCGGGCCGACCGCTGGCTACAGCTGGGACGGCAGCTCAACGAACATTTATAACGAATACGGGGATAGCGTGGTGCCGTCTCGCTACAGCGATCGGCTGTGGCACGCCAGCGTCTCCACCGTTGGCTGGCGGCTCGACTCTGCCGTGGGCTATGTTCGTCCCTGGGCGCAGGTAAGCTATAACCACCAGTACGGCGATAACGTCTGGAAAGCGCAGTCCGGTATGCGCACCAACGCCGCCAGCGCGCAGGACACCAGCTGGATGGACGTCACCGTCGGCGCAGATATGCCGATCGGGAAAAACGTTGCCGCCTTTGCCTCTATGTCCCAGGCCGAAGGGTTATCCACCGGCGAGGCCTACCTCTATAACCTTGGCGTGAGCGCGAAGTTTTGAGGGCATCAGGCTTTTGCTGAGATGGCCAATTTTATGCCGCATGCTGCGGCATAACGGCTAAGCGTATGCCAGGTCGCTTTCGTGATGTTGCGTTCAAGGCGGCTAATCGCAGGAGGGGTGATGCCCATACGCTCTGCAACTTCGCTGCGTGTTAATCCTGCTTGTTCGCGCCACTGGGTAAGCTGCTCAAGCAGCGCGATTTCTTCACTCATTTCCTCATAGGCTGCCTGTGCTTCTGGGGTATCCAGCAGGCGCTTAACAACGGCCTCATGCGAAACAGGTTTGATTTTAGGCATTAACCATCTCCTCCAGGCGTTTAATAGCAAGTCTGATTTCACCGGCGGGTGTTTTTTCGCTTTTCTTAATAAACGTTCTTAAGACCCAAATCGTTTTACCGCTCTGATAAATGAAAATCGTCCGGGCAATGTCTGAACCTGACGCTCTCAGCTCAAATAACCCGTGGCGTAATGGGCTGGTATGGGGAAAACGAAGCGCATTCCCTTTCTCAGATAGCATTGTCAGCAGCCTTAGCATTTTCCCCTTTAGCGCGGGTGATAAAGCTGCCAGCTCCTCAACGACCTCCGGGTGATAAGCCAGCGTAAACATATCTCACTTTCCTTGTGCTGTTAATATTAACTTATAAGTTAATAATTGCGTTGGGTCTGAAGATCGCTATATGAAGCGATCTTCGAATCTATAGAGTGCACCGCCTGCAGTTGTCCTGCCAGCGCGGGGGCAGAGGATTGGAAAGCAGCTCGAAAAACTGGCTCAGAAAGAGGAAAAAATCGCCGGAATGGCGATAAGAATAGATTTAGCGATGGAATGGTGGTTATGTCACTTTTGGGCTGCAATTCACCCACAGAGTGATAACCTGGATATATCGTTATTTAACATTCAATACACAGTTGTGAAGCATCTCTCAATGATAGTAATCACTCACAAACATTAATGCCCACAGGCGTTCCAGGTCATTCATTCCCGCTCAGATGCATTTCATTCCGTCTCTCGTGCAGTTCATGCCTTTTTCTCCTGGAATAAAATGCGCTTCGCTATGGTAGGCGGCAGATAACTTCCTTTAAGAATTGCAGGATAGCCGCCATGAATACTGCTCAGTACAACCGCACGCGTTGGTTAACCCTTATCGGGACCATCATTACCCAGTTCGCGCTGGGTTCCGTTTATACCTGGAGCCTGTTTAACAGCGCGCTGTCCCAGAAGCTTGATGAGCCCATCAGCCAGGTCGCTTTCTCTTTCGGTTTGTTAAGCCTCGGGCTTGCCATCTCTTCTTCGGTGGCCGGTAAGCTTCAGGAGCGTTTCGGCGTTCGTAAAGTGACAATGGCGGCGGGCGTGCTGCTGGCGGTTGGGTTCTTCCTCACCGCGCATTCCAGCAACCTGATGATGCTCTGGCTGAGCGCGGGCGTGCTGGTTGGGCTTGCCGACGGCGCAGGCTACCTGCTGACGCTGTCCAACTGCGTGAAGTGGTTCCCGGAGCGTAAGGGCCTGATTTCCGCCTTTGCCATCGGTTCATACGGCCTTGGCAGCCTTGGTTTCAAATATATCGATACCCATCTGCTGGCGACCTACGGTCTGGAAAACACCTTTATGATCTGGGGTGCGATTGTGATGGTGATGATTCTGTTCGGCGCGACGCTGATGAAAGATGCGCCGGCTCACGAAGCCCAGTCCGTCAACGGCGTGACCGAAAACGACTTTACCCTGGCAGAATCCATGCGCAAGCCGCAGTACTGGATGCTGGCGGTGATGTTCCTGACCGCCTGCATGAGCGGCCTGTATGTGATTGGCGTGGCGAAAGATATCGCCCAGGGCATGGTGCATTTAAACGCCGTTTCTGCTGCCAATGCGGTAACAGTGATAGCGATTGCTAACCTGAGCGGCCGCCTGGTGCTGGGCATTCTCTCCGATAAGATTGCACGTATCCGCGTTATCACCATCGGCCAGGTTATTTCGCTGGTGGGGATGGCGGCGCTGCTGTTTGCTCCGCTGAACGAAGCAACATTCTTTGCGGCTATCGCCTGCGTTGCCTTTAACTTCGGCGGCACCATCACCGTTTACCCATCGCTGGTGAGCGAGTTCTTTGGCCTGAATAACCTGACCAAAAACTACGGCGTGATTTACCTGGGCTTCGGTATCGGCAGCCTCGGTGGTTCCATCATCGCTTCGCTGTTCGGCGGCTTCTACATCACCTTCTGCGTGATCTTCGCCCTGCTGATTCTGTCGCTGGCCCTTTCCACCACCATCCGCCAGCCGGCCCGCGAAGAAGCGCAGACAGAGCACGAACACGCTCACGCCTGATAGCGCGCCATAAGCTGTGAAAACCATGCCGCCGGGACGTTATACGGCGGCATCATTAATTGTGAAATCCCCTGTTCGACTATCCCTTCCGCCTGTGCTTTAAGCTTTTCATTTCCCTGCGTCATTCCCGCGAGCTGCAGCCTTTTCTCAATGAGGTAAACGCGGGCAAAATGCGGGTCATACTTCAGAATCTCTCGCGTGTTATCAATGATATCGGCAAGCTTAATAGTCTGCGCATCAGGGCTGGCCTGTGCGGTATGCAGAAAATGGGCGCGTTTACGGCTGGCGCGATTGGTGCCGGGAAGCTGTTCGGGATTGGTGAGCATGGCGACCAGGGCGGCAACCTGCGGGCCGAAACGCTCTTCGATATCGATAAGCGTCGTGTCCGTATCTTCCACCGTGTCGTGCAGCCACGCGGCAGCCAGCACCTCTTCGTCGCTGGTCACGCTGCGCACCAGCTCCACCACCGCGGCAGGGTGGACGATGTAAGGTTCGAAAGTATATTTTCGCCGCTGCTCGCTGGCAGCGTGCGCTTTGCTGGCGAAACGACGGGCGCGCTCTTCTAAGGTCTGCATGGTGATCCCTGCGGTTGCCGTAACTATTCAGCTCAATGTTGTAAACGCATCGTGATATTTGTACCAGTAATATGTAAAGAACACATTTGATCGCTATTTTTGGCGATACATTTCCCGGCCTCTGTGCTCTACTACGCGGCGCGGGTCCTTTGACCTATGCCTAAGAATCGTCCCGATTCGTTAGCTATTTTCTACCGTTCAGAACTCTGCTTCATCCAGGGGGTCTGAATAGTCTTTGAGAAGCTGTATTCGCTTTATTTCGGACAACCTGAATGAATTATATTAAATCGATGACCCAGCAGAAATTATGCTTTCTGTTAGCGGTATACATCGGCCTGTTTCTGAACATCTCGGTTTTTTATCACCGTTTTGATGGCTTACTGCACGGCTTTAACGGCTGGAAGCTGTTCGCTGCCGGGGCAGAGATTTGCGCCACGGTACTGGTGACTTTCTTCCTGCTGCGCGTGCTGTCCTTATTTGGTCGCCTCGGCTGGCGCATCCTGACCTCGCTGATACTCGTCATTTCCGTTGCCGCCAGCTATTACATGACTTTCCTGAACGTGGTGATCGGCTACGGGATCATCGCCTCGGTCATGACCACGGATATCGACCTCTCTAAAGAGGTGGTGGGGTATCACTTTATTCTGTGGATGGTGCTGGTCAGCATCGTGCCGCTGGTGCTCATCTGGAGCAACACCTGCCGCTATACCTTGTTAAAACAGCTGCGCACGCGCGGGCACCGCGTGAAAAGCGTGGCTATCGTCCTGCTCGCGGGGCTGATGGTGTGGGCGCCGCTGCGCTTCCTCGATAAGCAGCAAAACCGGATCGAAAAGCGTTCTACCGTCGATATGCCAAGCTACGGCGGCGTGGTGGCTAACTCCTATCTGCCGTCTAACTGGGTCTCCGCGCTGGGCCTGTTTGCCTGGGCGCAGATGGACGAGTCTACCGACAACGGCTCGCTGATGAACCCGGCGAAAAAATTCACCTATGTTGCGCCGAAGGACATTGATGATACCTATATGGTGTTCATTATTGGTGAAACGACGCGCTGGGACCACATGGGTATTCTGGGCTACGACCGTGATACCACGCCTAAACTGTCTAAGGAAAAGAACCTGGTCGCGTTCCGCGGCGAGTCCTGCGACACCGCCACTAAACTCTCCCTGCGCTGTATGTTCGTGCGTGAGGGCGGGGCGGAAGAGAATCCTCAGCGTACCTTAAAAGAGCAGAACGTCTTTGCGGTGCTTAAGCAGCTCGGCTTCTCGTCCAGCCTCTACGCGATGCAGAGCGAGATGTGGTTCTACGGCAACACCATGGCGGACAACATCGCCTACCGCGAGCAGATCGCCGCCGAGCCGCGCAACAGCGGCAAGCAGGTTGATGACATGCTGCTGGTAGAAGAGATGAAACGCTCTCTTGCCGATCACCCCAACGGTAAGCACCTGATTATTCTGCATACCAAAGGCTCGCACTTCTCTTACGTCCAGCGCTATCCGCGCAGCTTCGCGAAGTGGACCCCGGAGTGCGTGAGCATCGATAAAGAGTGCAGCAAAGAGCAGCTGATTAACGCCTTCGATAACTCGGTGCTGTATACCGATACGGTTATCTCCGACGTGATCAACCAGCTGCGCGACAAGCGTGCGATTATCTTCTACGCCTCGGACCACGGTGAATCCATCAACGAGCATCAGCACCTGCACGGTACGCCGCGTAAAATGGCGCCGCCAGAGCAGTTCCGCGTGCCGCTGATGGTCTGGGCATCCGATAAGTATCTGCAGGATCCTGACCGCGCGCGCTCCTTCGAACATATGAAAGAGCAGGCGGCCATGAAGGTTCCGCATCGTCACGTTGAGCTGTATGACACCATTATGGGCTGTCTGGGCTACACCTCGCCGGACGGCGGGATTAACGAGAACAACGACTGGTGCCACGTGCCCCAGAAGGCCGCCCGGTAACATTGGGGACACAATCGCTGGCTTTTAAAGCAGTTGGTCGGGATTTTTAAGTTAAGGGATTGACGGCTAAAACGGTGCGCAGTAAGATGCGCTCCGCATTCGGCGAGTAGCGCAGCTTGGTAGCGCAACTGGTTTGGGACCAGTGGGTCGGAGGTTCGAATCCTCTCTCGCCGACCACATTTAAGAAACCCCGCTTTTTAGCGGGGTTTTTTGCATCTGTATCCCGGGCAAAGCGGCGGAGGCAATACGTTTTTCTGCCCTGCAAGATCCCCTTTCTGCTGAAAATAACCCTTCCATCGCTCATTCCCCGTCTTTATATGATTTTGTGACATATTCCATTGTTTTTTGTTATGAAAGACGGCGGGTTTTTGCGTCGTTGCTTATGTTTGTCGCCAGCATGATTCGCTGTCCCGGACGCAGATCACAAAATAAATCGGTCATATATTCAGCATCCGGCAAGAATTTTTTTAAAATGTGCGCAACCGATTACCGCTATCGGTTGCAAATTAGGCAGTGTAATATTCTGGTAACAAGCCGGTAGCATAAATTTCCCTGCTGGAAATAGCCCGGCGCGCTTTTTTTAAACTTTGTTTGCCGTTTCGCACCCCTGTTGTAAATCCCCGCTACCTGTATTGACGTTTTACCGATCTGTTGACAGATTGTAGGGCGTGAGGGGCACTTTATGGACAGCCCGCACTACCACACAGCTCTCCAGAAGCATGGAACCCCTGGCCTCACCACTCGCCTCCGGGCACACCGTACGGACCGCAAACAAATAACAAAGGTCTCACGGATAAAAACAACACATCTCACATTGGAGCGGAAGAATGAGTATTTCCTTGAAGAAGTCAGGGATGCTGAAATTTGGTCTGAGCCTCGTCGCTTTGACCGTAGCAGCCAGCGTTCAGGCTAAAACCCTCGTCTATTGTTCAGAAGGCTCGCCTGAAGGTTTTAACCCACAGCTGTTCACCTCTGGTACCACTTACGATGCCAGCTCGGTGCCAATCTATAACCGTCTGGTAGAGTTCAAAATCGGCACCACCGAAATCATCCCTGGTCTTGCTGAAAAGTGGGAAGTGAGCGAAGACGGTAAAACCTATACCTTCCACCTGCGCAAAGGCGTGAAGTGGCAGGACAATAAAGAATTCAAACCAACGCGTGACTTTAACGCCGACGACGTTGTGTTCTCCTTCGACCGTCAGAAAAACGCTCAGAACCCGTACCATAAAGTTTCTGGCGGCAGCTATGAATACTTCGAAGGCATGGGCCTGCCGGATCTGATCAGCGAAATCAAGAAAGTGGACGACAACACCGTTCAGTTCGTGCTGACCCGTCCTGAAGCGCCGTTCCTCGCGGACATGGCGATGGACTTCGCGTCTATCCTGTCCAAAGAGTACGCGGACAACATGATGAAAGCCGGCACGCCGGAAAAAACTGACCTGAACCCAATCGGTACCGGTCCGTTCCAGCTGCTGCAGTATCAGAAAGACTCCCGCATTCTGTATAAAGCGTTCCCGGGCTTCTGGGGCACCAAGCCGCAGATCGACCGCCTGGTCTTCTCCATCACGCCTGACGCCTCCGTGCGTTACGCCAAGCTGCAGAAAAACGAGTGCCAGGTTATGCCGTTCCCGAACCCGGCCGACATCGCCCGCATGAAGCAGGACAAAAACATCAACCTGATGGAGCAGGCTGGCCTGAACGTGGGCTACCTCTCTTTCAACACCGAGAAAAAGCCGTTTGACGACGTGAAAGTGCGTCAG
Source organism: Dryocola clanedunensis (assembly GCF_038405435.1). Taxonomy (GTDB): domain Bacteria; phylum Pseudomonadota; class Gammaproteobacteria; order Enterobacterales; family Enterobacteriaceae; genus Dryocola; species Dryocola clanedunensis_A. The sequence continues at coordinate 42,178 of NZ_JBBYHZ010000006.1, forward strand.
GCGCTGACCTACGCGGTGAACAAAGAAGCGATCATCAAGGCGGTTTATCAGGGCGCGGGCACCGCGGCTAAAAACCTGATCCCACCAACTATGTGGGGCTACAACAATGACGTGAAGGATTACACCTACGATCCTGAAAAAGCGAAGGCGCTGCTGAAAGAGTCCGGCCACGCTGATGGCTTCACCGTTGACCTGTGGGCAATGCCCGTTCAGCGTCCGTACAACCCGAACGCTCGCCGCATGGCAGAGATGATTCAGGCTGACTGGGCGAAAGTGGGCGTGACCGCCAAAATCGTCACCTACGAGTGGGGCGAGTACCTGAAGCGCGCCAAAGCGGGTGAGCACCAGGCGGTAATGATGGGCTGGACCGGGGACAATGGGGATCCGGACAACTTCTTCGCGACCCTGTTCAGCTGCGCGGCGGCGAAAGACGGCTCCAACTACTCCCGCTGGTGCTACAAGCCGTTTGAAGACCTGATCCAGCCTGCTCGCGCAGCCGAAGATCACAACAAGCGTATCGAGCTGTACAAGCAGGCTCAGGTAGTGATGCATGACCAGGCTCCGGCGCTGATCGTTGCCCACTCCACCGTCTATGAGCCGGTGCGCAAAGAAGTGAAAGGCTACGTGGTTGACCCGTTGGGCAAACACCACTTTGAGAACGTGTCCGTAGAATAATAAGCACAATAGCCCCTCTTATTATCCACCCTGTGAAGTTGTAGGGTGGATAAGCGCCAGCGCCATCCACCGCTGAGGCCGTGGCAAAGAGGGGCGTATTATTTGTAATTTGTGAGCAATACAGACGGCGCGTGACCAGGCGCACCGTCACTACAGAGAATCCGGGTTATGTTGCAGTTCATCCTCCGACGTCTGGGATTAGTTATCCCCACGTTTATCGGTATTACCCTACTGACCTTCGCCTTCGTGCATATGATCCCCGGTGACCCGGTGCTGATCATGGCCGGTGAGCGAGGCATTTCTCCTGCTCGTCATGCACAGCTGCTGGCAGAACTTGGCCTTGATAAGCCGATGTGGCAGCAGTACCTCCATTACGTCTGGGGCGTGATGCATGGCGATCTGGGCATCTCCTTAAAAAGCCGCCTCCCGGTCTGGGATGAGTTCGTGCCGCGCTTTAAAGCGACGATGGAACTCGGCGTATGCGCCATGATCTTCGCCGTTGCCGTGGGTATCCCGGTTGGCGTGCTGGCCGCCGTTAAGCGTGGCTCCGTATTTGACCATACCGCGGTGGGCCTGGCCCTGACCGGCTACTCGATGCCGATTTTCTGGTGGGGGATGATGCTGATCATGCTGGTTTCGGTGTACTGGAACCTGACCCCGGTTTCCGGGCGAATAAGCGACACCGTGTTCCTCGACGACACCATGCCGCTCACCGGATTTATGCTGATAGACACGGCGATATGGGGGGAGCAGGGCGACTTTATCGACGCGCTGGCCCACATGGTGCTGCCTGCCGTCGTGCTCGGCACCATTCCGCTGGCGGTTATCGTGCGTATGACTCGTTCGGCGATGCTGGAAGTGCTGGGCGAGGATTACATCCGCACCGCTCGCGCCAAAGGTTTGACGCGCATGCGCGTTATCGTGGTTCACGCTCTGCGTAACGCCATGCTGCCTGTCGTCACCGTTATCGGCCTGCAGGTCGGTACGATGCTGGCCGGTGCGATCCTGACGGAAACTATCTTCTCCTGGCCCGGCCTTGGCCGCTGGCTGATTGACGCGTTGCAGCGTCGTGACTACCCGGTAGTGCAGGGCGGTGTCTTACTGGTGGCGACGATGATTATTCTCGTCAACCTGATAGTCGACCTGCTGTACGGCGTGGTGAACCCGCGTATCCGCCACAAGAAATAAGGGCCATCATGACGCAAATAACTCAACAAAAAGTGGTGGCGGCGCCTAAGCCAATGACGCCGTTCCAGGAATTCTGGCACTACTTCAAACGTAATAAAGGCGCGGTTGTCGGCCTGGTATACGTCACGGTGATGATTCTGATCGCCATCTTCGCCAACTTCATCTCGCCGCACGGCCCGGCTGAACAGTTCCGCGACGCGCTGCTGCACCCGCCGGTCTGGCAGGAAGGCGGCAGCTGGCAGTTTATCCTCGGCACCGATGACGTCGGCCGCGACATCATGGCCCGCCTGATGTACGGCGCGCGCCTGTCGCTGCTGGTCGGCTGCCTGGTGGTTGTGCTCTCGCTGGTGATGGGCGTGGTGCTGGGCCTGATTGCCGGCTACTTCGGCGGCCTCATCGACAACATCATCATGCGCGTGGTCGACATCATGCTGGCCCTGCCAAGCCTGCTGCTGGCGCTGGTGCTGGTGGCTATTTTTGGCCCGTCGATTGTCAACGCCTCGCTGGCCCTGACCTTCGTTGCCCTACCGCACTATGTGCGACTGACGCGCGGCGCGGTGCTGGTGGAAGTAAACCGTGACTACGTGACGGCATCCCGCGTGGCGGGCGCAAGCCCGATGCGCCAGATGTTCATCAACATTCTGCCGAACTGCCTCGCACCGCTTATCGTGCAGGCCTCGCTTGGCTTCTCTAACGCCATTCTCGACATGGCCGCCCTTGGCTTCCTTGGCATGGGTGCGCAGCCGCCGACGCCGGAGTGGGGCACCATGCTCTCCGACGTGCTGCAGTTCGCGCAAAGCGCCTGGTGGGTTGTGACCTTCCCGGGTCTGGCAATCCTGCTGACGGTGCTGGCATTTAACCTGATGGGTGACGGGCTGCGTGACGCGCTCGATCCTAAACTGAAGCAGTAAGAGGCTCGAGATGGCGTTATTGAATGTAGATAAATTATCGGTGCACTTCGGCGACGAAGGCACCCCGTTCCGTGCCGTAGACCGCATCAGCTATAACGTTAGCCAGGGTGAAGTCGTGGGTATCGTGGGCGAGTCCGGCTCCGGCAAGTCCGTCAGCTCGCTGGCGATTATGGGGCTGATTGACTATCCCGGCCGCGTCATGGCCGAGAAGCTGGAGTTCAACGGTCGGGACCTGCAAAAAATCTCCGAGAAAGAGCGTCGTAACCTGGTCGGCGCCGAAGTGGCGATGATCTTCCAGGACCCGATGACCAGCCTGAACCCGTGCTACACCGTTGGTTTTCAGATAATGGAAGCCATCAAGGTGCACCAGGGCGGCAACAAAAAAACGCGCGTTCAGCGCGCAATCGACCTGCTGAACCTGGTGGGCATTCCGGATGCGGCATCGCGCCTGGACGTCTATCCGCACCAGCTTTCCGGCGGCATGAGCCAGCGCGTGATGATCGCCATGGCGATTGCCTGTCGGCCAAAGCTGCTGATTGCCGATGAGCCAACCACCGCGCTGGACGTGACCATCCAGGCGCAGATCATCGAGCTGCTGCTGGAGCTGCAGCAAAAAGAGAACATGGCGCTGATTTTAATCACCCATGACCTCGCGCTGGTGGCGGAAGCGGCGCACAAAATCATCGTGATGTACGCAGGCCAGGTGGTGGAAACGGGCGAAGCGAAGGATATCTTCCGCGCGCCGCGCCATCCGTATACCCAGGCCCTGCTGCGCGCGCTGCCGGAGTTTGCGCAGGATAAAGCCCGTCTGGCCTCGCTGCCGGGCGTGGTGCCGGGCAAGTACGACCGCCCGAACGGCTGCCTGCTCAACCCGCGCTGCCCGTATGCCACGGACCGCTGCCGCGCGGAAGAGCCAGAACTGAACCTTGTGGACAATGGGCGCCAGTCCAAGTGCCACTATCCCCTCGATGATGCCGGGAGGCCAACGCTATGAGTACCGAACAGGCCACCGCGCAACCGCTGCTGCGGGCCATCGATTTAAAGAAACACTATCCGGTCAAGAAGGGCATCTTCGGACAGGAACGCCTGGTGAAGGCGCTGGACGGCGTGTCGTTTGAGCTGGAGCGTGGTAAAACGCTGGCGGTGGTGGGCGAGTCCGGCTGTGGGAAATCCACCCTGGGCCGCCTGCTGACGATGATCGAAATCCCGACCGGCGGCGAGCTGTACTACCAGGGCCAGGATCTGCTGGTGCCGGACGTCACGGCTGAAAAGCTCAGGCGTCAGAAAATCCAGATCGTCTTCCAGAACCCGTACGGCTCTCTGAACCCGCGCAAGAAAGTAGGGCAGATTCTGGAAGAGCCGCTGCAAATCAACTCGAACCTGAGCAAAGCCGAGCGCCGTGAAAAAGCGCTGGCGATGATGGCGAAGGTGGGGCTGAAAACCGAGCATTACGATCGCTACCCGCACATGTTCTCCGGCGGCCAGCGCCAGCGTATCGCTATCGCCCGTGGTCTGATGTTAGATCCGGACGTGGTGATTGCCGATGAGCCAGTTTCCGCGCTGGACGTGTCGGTGCGCGCGCAGGTGCTGAACCTGATGATGGATTTGCAGCAGGATATGGGGCTGTCGTACGTGTTTATCTCCCACGACCTGTCCGTGGTAGAACACATTGCCGACGAAGTGATGGTGATGTACCTGGGCCGCTGCGTGGAGAAGGGCACGAAAGACCAGATCTTCTCCAACCCGCGCCACCCGTACACCCAGGCGCTGCTGTCTGCGACCCCGCGTCTGAACCCGGACGACCGTCGTGAACGCATCAAGCTAACCGGCGAGCTGCCAAGCCCGCTGAACCCACCGCCGGGCTGCGCCTTCAACGCCCGCTGCCGCCGCCGTTTCGGCCCCTGCACCCAGCTGCAGCCGCAGCTCAGGGAGTACGGCGGCCAGCTGGTCGCCTGCTTCGCCGTTGACCAGGATGAGAACGGGGAAATCCGTTAAATAAAAAGCCGGGAATTTTCCCGGCTTTTTTATTTGTCGGGCAGATAAGCCTGCGTCATCCGCCTTCTGAAAGGCCTAGCGGTGGATGGTGCTGGCGCTTATCCACCCTACGAATCCTGGTTTTCCCTCTTTGTCGTAGGTCGGATAAGCGTAGCGTCATCCGACAATATAATTTTCTCCTATCTATATCCAGATTCCAGCAATGCGGTGATACCGCACCTCTCCGCCGCAAAACGTTATTGTTCACCCACGGAAACAGTGAAATCGTGTTTGATGGATTTATCGCTTTTCCAGGTCTGCGTAGATTGTGATCCCTGTCACTTCCGCGCCCGATGCGCGGATCGCGCTTCTACCTGAGATGAGCGTTACTATGCTGAATAATAAAGATAAACCTGCACTGACATCGTGGATGGCCGTTTTCTCCCTGACCGTTGCCTGCTTCGTGATGGTTACCACCGAATTCCTGCCTATCGGCCTGCTGACCAATATCGCGCCTTCGCTGGGCGTGAGTACGGGTACGGCGGGGCTGATGGTCACCACGCCGGGGATTGTTGCCGCCGTCGCTGCTCCCGTGCTTAGCCTGATTTCAGGGCGTCTCGACAGGCGCTGGCTGATGATTGGGCTGTCCGCACTGCTGGTGGTCTCCAATCTTATCTCCGCCGTGGCCGTGAATTTCCCGATGATGCTGCTGGGCCGCGTGCTGCTCGGCGTCTGCGTGGGGGGGTTCTGGTCCTTCTCAATGAACTACGGGCGTCATCTTGTGCCCGAAGCCAGCCAGGGGCGTGCCGTGGCGCTGATTATTAGCGGTGTTTCCGTTGGCGCGGTTTGTGGCGTGCCTGCCGGAGCGCTGATTGGCGATCTGTTCGGCTGGCGCGCGGCGTTCTTCGGCAGCGCGGCCCTTGCGGTTGGCGTGTTCATTGCCCAGCTGCGCCTGTTAACCCCCGTGCCGCCATCCCGCCCCGTCACGCCGCAGGATCTGCTGCTGCCGTTCCGCCTGCCGATGGCACGTATTGGCCTGATCGCTATCGTGCTGCTGTTTGTCGGGCATTTCGCTGCCTACACCTACCTGCGGCCCCTGTTGCAGCAGGTGTTCGTGCTGAGTCCGTCGGCGATATCCGTGCAGCTGCTGGCCTACGGTGCCGTGGGGCTGCTGGGTACGTTTGCCGGGGAGCGCCTGGCGGCGCATAGCCTGCGCGCTACCTTTATCCTGGTCGCCGCCATGCTGGCGAGCATTTTGATTGTTTCCCCGTTCCTGAGCGGCCTGCCGGGCGCCACGCTGATGGTGCTGGTCTGGGGCCTGGCGTTTGGCGCGGTGCCAGTCTGTGCGACAAACTGGATGTTCGAGCACGTGCCGCAGGCTCCCGAAGCCGGGCAGGCGCTGCTGGTGTGCGTTATCCAGATTGCGCTGGCCTCCGGCGCGCTGCTGGGCGGCGAAGTGGTGGACTGGCAGGGCGTGAGCAGCGCGATGCTCTTCGGCGGGGCGCTGATTCTTTCCGCCGCGCTGGTATTTGGCCTCTCCTTGCGCACCAGCCTGATTAGCGCTAAACAGTCATAACGATTATTCCTTCCGATAAACAGTCCCGGCGGCGCCGGGACTGTCACTGAGAGCGCTATGGATCATCATTTACTGGCAATTCGCGTTTTTAACCGCGTGGTGGAGACGGGCGGCTTTACCCGTGCGGCGGACTCTCTGCGCATGCCGAAAGCCACCGTCACCAAGCTGATACAGAATCTGGAAGACCATCTGCAAACCAAGCTGTTTCAGCGCACCACGCGGAGCGTATCGGTGACGCCGGAAGGGGAGTGCTATTACCGCCGGACGGTGAAGTGGCTCGCCGACCTGGAGCAGATGGAAGGGTGCATGACCGAATCCCAGAGCGCGCCGCAGGGCGTACTGCGGATAGACGTGGGCGGGGGAACGGCAAAGCACGTTCTGCTGCCAGCGCTGAGGGAGTTTCTTGAGCGCTATCCGCAGATTCAGATAGACCTCGGCGTCGGCGACCGCAATATCGACCTGATTAACGACAGCGCGGACTGCGTGATCCGCAGCGGCCCGCTGGCCGACTCCACGCTGATTGCCCGCCGCTTGTTCGACCTGGAATGGGTGACCTGCGCCTCCCCTGACTATCTCGCCCGCTACGGCACCCCAAAACATCCCGCTGAACTGGAGCAGGGTTACCCGCTGACCCACTATCGCCATGCGGTAAACGACCGGGTGCTGCCGCTGCGCTTTGTCGACCGGGGAAAAACGATGGAGCTGCTTTATCGCTATCAGGTCAGCGTCAACGAGGGCAACGCGCTGCTGGCCTCGGCGCTGGCGGGGCTGGGGATAATTCAGACGCTCAGGTTTATGGCCGAGCCCCATCTGCAAAGCGGCGAGCTGGTAAGCGTACTAAGCGACTGGCAGCCGCCGGGGGAAAATATGTTCCTGGTTTATCCTTCCAACCGCCACCTGAGCGCAAAGCTGCGGGTGTTTATCGAGTGGGCGGTGGAGCGTTTTAATAGCTGAAGTGCCATTTTTGAGCTAAACTTCTCTATCATTTATTAATGGGTCATTTGTGAGCTTAATCGATTTTTTAGGCTTTTTATTGAACCTTATATTGGCTAATGAGAGAAAATAGGTCACATATGGCCCATATCGATAAAAACCAGTTTGCCGAACGGCTGCTAACGCTAAGTGCTGAACTAAGGACGCTGAGTGATGAAGTCACGCAAGATACGTCTGCCCTGATGCAACAAAGTGAGGGGCAAATGATAGATGACCTGGCTCAGTTTGGCCTGCAGCTAAACGCCCGACGAAAAGCGCTGGGAATCGATCTGGCGATGCTGGAGCTGCAAACGGGTATCTCCGTGTCGACGCTTAAACGTTTATTCAAAGACCCGGCGCAGGTGAAATTCGGCACCGTGATGGCCGTTGCACAAGCGCTGGGAGTGAAACTATGCAGCGGCGTGTGAACGTTTTTCTCTATGGGGAAAACGTCGGTGAGCTGCAGCAAAATGACGATGGTTTTTTGTTTACCTATCGGCAGGGTTACTCGGGCCCGGCGCTGTCAGTCAGCCTGCCCGTTGCCAATGGATCTTTCCACCACGGCACGCTACACCCCTATTTCGCTTCGCTTGCGCCGGAAGGATGGCTCAATAAGCGCTACAGCCAGCTTCAGCATCGCGACGAGGCGGACCTGCTGGGCATGCTTATCGACAATGGCGAAAACCTGATCGGCGCCGTGCGGTTTAGCAACAAGGAGGATTAATGGATCGTTGCCGCATATTACTTACTCCACTGGATAAACCTGCGGAAATAGCGGCGGGCTATTCCGCAAAAGGGCTAAAAATGCTGGCTGGCAGTTCGCGAGTCAATCCTCAGCTGGGTTTTACCCGCCGTCAGTTTGTCTACGAGTTGCCGAAGGTGCAAAAAGGGATGAGCATCTCCGGTTTCCAGCCCAAACTTCAGATTGTGCTTGCCGGTGACCGTTTTGCCGTTGTGGATCATCAGGGTGAATTTATCCTCAAACCCTCCCCGGATGAGTTTCCTTCTCTCGCCCAGAATGAACACGCGACGATGGTGCTGATGTCACGGCTTGGCTTTCAGGTTCCGGCCAACGGGCTGCTGTGTTTTGCGCCGGAGCAAGAGCATGACCAACCAGAATATGCTTTTGCAGTGCGCAGATTCGATCGCGACAGGGCAGGACTTCCGTTGCATCAGGAGCAGCTGGATGGGGCAATGAACATCGCGGAGAAATATGGCAAAACAGGCAGTGATGACAGGCAATATGTCAGCTACCAGCAAATTGCCGAGTTTCTGATTAAGCATGTTAATGACAACCTGATGTTTAAGGTCGACCTGTTCAGGCGCGTTGTTTATGCGTGGCTGCTGGGTAACAACGACATGCATCTGCGAAACTTCGGTCTTATCCACCCTCGCGTCGGCAGGCCGTACTTATCCCCGGTTTATGATTTTGTCTCAGTTGCTCCCTATCGCGATGCGTTCGCCTCAGGCTACCTGGCGCTGCCGCTGTTACGCTGTGAAGAAGGCGACGAAGACCTTGCTCCTGGTTTTAAGACCCAGTATGGCGAATATATCGGTAAAGATTTCATGGAGTTTGGCAAGCTGATTGGCCTGCACGAGCGGCTTGTTAAAAAGCTATTTTCGGATTTACGGGAAGAGGCAGCCATCGTTGAGGCAACCTATAAAGCATCCTTTATGTCGGAGAGGGATATTGAGCAGGTCCTTGATTGCTACCAGCATCGCCTGGGCCTGCTGAAGCATATTTTGGAGCCAGAACTTGAAGCCCGATCGGAAGGATGACGCTTGCGCTTTTCCACCCTACAACGACAAGTCAGCAGGATGAAAAAGCGCATCGTTAGCTTTACTGCGGGTAAGGCACCCAGTCGCCGCCGTTGAGGCGCACGTACGGTTTGTTCTGATACTGAATCACTATCGCGTTCGAGTTTTCAGAGACCGGCGCGGTCTGCGGCAGGTTGTTCGTCAGGGCGTCCCAGTCAACCTGGTCGGCCACGAAGTTCTTACCGTCGACGGAGCGGGCGACCAGCTCGGATACCGCCAGCATGCTGCTTGGCTGGGTGATTTCAATGGCGTCCCCTTCGTGCGGCGCCTTCATGCCGACGAACTTAATGCCGACCGGCACGTGGGTGATGTCCGGGCTTGGGATATCGCGCAGGCCGGAGACCTGCATTTTATCGCCTTTCAGCGCCGCGCCATGCTCCGGCACAATCACCACCATCACTTTACGGCCCGATTTCTCCAGATTCGTCAGGAACGCATCCAGTTCGTCAAACAGCTTCTGGGCGCGGACTTTGTAATCTGCGGTTTTGCTGTTGCCCGGGAAGTGGTTGCCGTCATGCAGCGGCAGCAGGTTATAGAAGGTTGCGCTACGGGTATTCGGCTCGCGCTCTTCGCCTTCCATCCAGCGGTTCAGCACGGCTGTATCGTCGTAGACCGGGGAGTTATCAAACGACAGCAGGCCGGTCGGCAACCCTTTCTGGTCCATCAGCGGCGACTGCATGCCGCCGTATTCGCGCACTTCTTTCAGGAAGTCACCGAACACGCCGTTGTGGTCCATCATCAGGTGCTGGCTGAAGCCAAGCTTGGCCAGATTTTCAAACAGGTAGCACTGGCTGCCTTCCGGCGAGTAGAGATTTTTATGCGACGGCTGGCCGCAGCTGGCGCGCAGCAGGCGAATCGCCGCCGGGCCGCTGTAGGAGGTTGCCGAGTTAAAGTTTTTGAACAGAATATCGAAGTGCTTCCACAGCGGGTGATTGCTCAGGCCCGCGGCGTCAATGTCTGACCAGGAGAGCGAGCAGATGTTGATCACCAGCAGCTCAAACGGCTGCGAATCCGCAGGCAGGGAGGTCGGGAATGTCGTCACGCGCTTTGCTTCGGCGGCGTAGAAGCTGTTCAGCCAGGCGGTCAGGTTCTGAGTGGTTGGCGGTGCGGTCTGGGCCGGGATATCACCGGGCACCGGGGCGATTGCAGCACCAGTTTCTGTCGCGGCGGCGGTTGCGCCCGCCGTAGCCGCTGCTGGTGCCTGCGCCGCGCTCGGAAACAGCGAAATGGCAGGGCCGGCAATGGTCAGCACGTTCAGCCAGATAAGCGCGGCCACCACAAATACGGTCACGCGGATCCACTGGGACAGGAACAGCCAGGCAACCAGCAGCACGAAGGCGGCGCCGACCATCTCCCAGTTGATAAAGCGTGTCACCAGGTCAATCAGGTAATCCATGCTGAAGCCCGCCAGCTGCGAGCCCTGGCTCATGATGCTTTCCGGGCCGGGCAGCCAGGTATCGTGCCAGAACAGGCCAATCCCCACGGGCAGCGCAATCCAGTTGCGCAGGCGGTGGAGCTTCAGGCTCGGCAGCGGGAAGAGCAGAAAAGCGACGAACACCAGGTTAGCCAGCGGGTGGAAATTCAGGTAGCCCGTCCACAGCAGGCCGAACTTCAGCAGATAGTAGAAGTTCCAGCCTCCGAGGCCGCGCCAGGATTGCCATAAAGGGGCTAGCGGAGATCCCGCCGGTACTTTTTTAGTCATGTCGATGGTCTGCCTTGACAGAAGTGCGGCGCAGCGTGCCGGCCGGCTTCACGTAGCGTGGTTTCAGGAATAAAAGTCGAATCGTTGCCGTCAGGCGCGGCAGCCAGCGGTGGGCCACATAGCCAAACGGGATAAAGATAATCGCGCACAGGGCGATGAGCTGCAGGATATCGGTCAGGTTCATGGCTATTCCGCTTGCTCCTTTTCCGTCGCTTTAAGGAGCGTGGTCGGCACGGCGATGCGTCGCGCGGCCTGGCTGCTGCGGTTTACCCGGCGCGCCTCGCTAATCTCCAGCGAGACGTCCAGCGGTTTGGTCCATTTTTCCGGGTTCATGGCCTGCATCTGCACGATTTCGGCGGAAATCTGGTTATCTTCATACCACACCATGCGGTTGGAAAAGATATCGCCCGCAGGCAGGGGGAAGATGTGGCTCAGGGCGATATCCAGGTCGTTGATTCGGCAGAACGGTAAAAACAGCGTGATGCGGTTTTCGCTGATGGTCATGATGTCACCCAGGCGGTTAGGGCGGCACAGCGTCAGCGCCTGTTCGGCCCGCAGGCCAGGGACCGGACGCAGGGCGACCATCACCCCTTTGCCGTCCTGCGGCAGCAGAGTGTTGTTCATCAGTGCGGCGACCGCATTGCAGAAGACGTCCCACGGCTGATAGCCGCGCAGCTTAAGCGGCTGCATCTGGTCAATAAGCAGGTTGATATCTTCCGGCACGTGGCGGCTGAACTGCTGGCCCTGAATGCTTTCAATCATCGTCAGGCTGCGGGAGAGCGGTGCGTTCCAGGGGATAATCAGCGTTGCGCCACACCCCAGCAGCAGCCGTTCGTCCGTGGCGCGCAGGCTGGCGTTATTCTCCCTGACGACAATTTTCATCGCGCTGCCGCGCTGGCGGCGCAGGGTGTGGATCTGGTGGGCCAGATCGTCAATTTGGTTATTTTTAGCCAGCGAGAAGATGACCGTGGAAGCCTGCGCGCTGCGGGCAGCCTCAAACAGGGCATCGTTAGTGCTGAACAGCTGCCAGTATTCGGAGAGCGGCGGTGCCCCTTCGAGGATGGCGCTGTGGCTGAGGATCTGCTTTTCATCGCTGCGCGGCTGCAGGTCGGCGTCGGCTGTTTCCACGAGCCGCCACTCCTCGTTCTGCCACTGCAGATCGAGCTGCTGCTGGGCGCTGACGCCCTTCTCGTTGCACCAGAAGGAGACGTCGTAGCGGCAAATGTCTCCCTGATAGCGCATCGTCGCAAGGCCGTTGAGGATCCTGTGCTCGCTAACCAATAAAGAGCGTTGTTTATCGCTTTTATTTCCGGTATTAAGCAATAAGATGCTGCATTTATAGCGCTGGGTCCATTTTGCAAGGCCCTGCAACCATAGGCGCAGTTCTTCCGTGGATATATTTTCCCAAGATTGTTCCGAAAGTAACAAAATAAAGAAATAATGCTCCGGGTTGAGGCTGCACATCAAATCGCGGCGCATATATTTTAGACCATCTTTTGATGCCGGCATGCTAAAGAGGCGAATTTTCTCTGGACCGTGATTATCATCCAGTTTTACTATTTTGTGGGGTTTTATTTCCTGGGTGACTACCGCCACTTTAGTCCGGCTGTCCTGCGCTGCAACTGTTTGATTTATAAGTTTTACAGCGTCATCCTGACGATCAACGTTGAGCCACCAAACCCCACCGGCTGGCATGTGTCGCAATTCGTCCCACAAAGAACGGATGCCGACCGAAAATATGGGTTCCATGGCGTCCCCTTGATGAAAAATTAGTATGTATGTCAGTTTACTAGCGAAAGCCTGGAAATAAACCTAACATTGAAAATAAACAGCATCGGTTTTAGCATTGTAAATCAATTTTCGTTTTCCGAACATTTACCAGTATCCTTGTCGCGGGTACGGTTAAGGAACATTAGTCATAATGCGTGAAAAAGAAGCTGAAGATGTTCAGGAGACGCCGCTTGCCTATGCTTTCCAGAATGATTTTTTAGCGCTCAGCAAAGCTTTCTCCTTGCCGGAAATAGATTATACCGATATATCAGCGCGGGAACAGCTGGCGACGGCGCTCAAACGATGGCCTTTGCTGGCAGAACTAACGCAACAATAGGGAGTGAGCCTGATGGCGATCATTGGGTTACAGGGGTTGCGTGGTGGCGTGGGAACCACCTCTATCACCGCAGCGCTTGGCTGGTCTTTACAACAATTAGGTGAATCAGTTCTGGTGGTGGATGCCTCACCGGACAATTTGTTGCGTCTGTACTTTAATATTGAGTTCGCCGAAACGGGCGGCTGGGCGCGTGCCCTGCTGGATAACCGCGACTGGCACGCTGCGGCGTGGAGCTATACCACGCACCTGGACGTTTTGCCTTTCGGGCAGCTGACCGGCGGCGAGCGTGAAACCTTTACCTCCCTTGAAAAGGCCCTCGGCTATTTCAGCCACGCACTGGAAGAGTTAAAGGCCAGCGGCCGCTATCAGTGGATTCTGGTGGATCTGCCGCACGGCTACGATCCGCTGACGCGCCAGCTATTAAGCCAGATTGATCGCGTCATCACGGTGGCGAAGCCCGATACGAACTGCCATACCCGGCTGCATCAGCAGACGCTGCCGGCCGGTTCGCTGCTGCTGGTTAACTATCTTCTGGTGGCAAGCCAGCTGCAGGATGATATTTACCAGATCTGGCTGCAAAGCCAGCGCAGCATGATCCCGATTGTGCTCCACCGGGACGAGGCGATGGCGGAATCGGCGGCCAGCAAACAGCCGGTGGGCGAGTACAGCCCGGACTCGCTGGTTGCCAACGAGATAATGACGCTTGCCAACTGGTGCCTGCTGCGCTTCCCGGCTAAAAGCCATGCCGGAGTGAATGCATGACCAGCCTGACCCAGTGGCTGCTGCTGCCTGCCGCGAGCGAGCGGCTTAGCACACGCTATACGACATACCGCCGTAACGGCGCACCGCCGTTCAGCGCGGCGATTGGCTGTATCTGGCTGGCGCTGGCGTGGATGTTCTTCCCGCTGGAAAACGACCGCTGGTCGCGCATCCGCACCCAGCACGCGAAGTTTTATCCCCACCTCAATCCGAACCGCCCTCGTCCGCTGGACGCGCTTCGTTATCTCGTGCAAAGCGCCTGGCTGATGGTTGCTACCCGGCCCCACAGGCTCAGCATGTGGGATCGCTTCACCACGCTGAACAGAATCAGGGCCGTTCGCGCGCGCTGGCACGCCTGGCTCGATAAAATGCCCGAGCGCTTTTCGCAGCAGACCAGCCACCTGAGCAAACAGAAAGAGCTGCGCCACCTGAGCAAAGGGCTGCGCCGCGTGCTGATCGGCGTGATCGTGGTGTTCTCGTTTATTCTGGCGATCATGTGCGTTACCCAGCCGTTCAACCCGCTCTCCCAGTTCATCTTCCTGATGCTGCTGTGGGGCGTGGCGCTGCTGGTGCGCCGCATTCCAGGGCGCTTCGCCGCGCTGATGCTCATCGTGCTGTCGCTGACCGTGTCGTGCCGCTATATCTGGTGGCGCTATACCTCGACGCTGAATTGGAACGACCCGGTCAGCCTGGTATGCGGGCTGATTCTGCTGTTCGCGGAAACCTACGCCTGGCTGGTGCTGATCATGGGCTACTTCCAGATTGTCTGGCCGCTGAACCGCCAGCCGGTGCCGATGCCGAAAGACACCAGCACCTGGCCGATGGTCGACATCTTTGTCCCAACCTATAACGAAGATTTAAGCGTGGTGAAGGGCACGATTTACGCCTCGCTGGGTATCGACTGGCCGAAAGACAAGCTGAACATCTGGATTCTGGATGACGGCGGCCGCGAGGTATTCCGTGAGTTTGCCGAACAGGTGGGCGTGAAATACATCGCCCGCACCACGCATGAGCATGCCAAAGCCGGTAACATCAACAACGCCCTTAAGCACGCCACCGGCGAGTTCGTGGCAATTTTTGACTGCGACCACGTGCCGACCCGCTCGTTCCTTCAGCTGACCATGGGCTGGTTCTTTAAAGAGAAAGAGCTGGCGATGATGCAGACGCCGCACCACTTCTTCTCGCCGGATCCGTTTGAGCGCAACCTCGGGCGCTTCCGTAAAACCCCGAACGAAGGGACGCTGTTCTACGGGCTGGTGCAGGACGGCAACGACATGTGGGATGCCACCTTCTTCTGCGGCTCCTGTGCGGTTATCCGCCGTGAGCCGCTGGACGCGATTGGCGGCATTGCCGTAGAAACCGTAACCGAAGATGCCCATACCTCGCTGCGTTTACACCGCCGGGGCTGGACGTCCGCCTACCTGCGTATACCGCAGGCTGCGGGCCTGGCAACGGAAAGCCTTTCGGCACACATTGGCCAGCGTATTCGCTGGGCGCGGGGCATGACGCAGATTTTCCGCCTCGATAACCCGCTGTTCGGCAAAGGGCTGAAGCTGGCGCAGCGTTTGTGCTACGCCAACGCCATGTTCCACTTCTTGTCCGGTATTCCGCGGCTGATCTTCCTGACCGCGCCGCTGGCGTTTCTGCTGCTTCATGCCTATATCATCTACGCACCGGCGTTGAGCATCGCGCTCTTCGTACTGCCGCATATGATCCACGCCAGCCTGACGAACTCGAAGATTCAGGGGAAATACCGCCACTCGTTCTGGAGTGAAATTTACGAAACGGTGCTGGCCTGGTATATCGCCCAGCCGACGCTGGTGGCGCTGTTTAACCCGCACAAGGGCACGTTTAACGTGACGGCGAAGGGCGGCCTGGTGGAGAACGAATATGTCGACTGGGTGATCACCAAGCCGTATCTGTGGCTGGTGATGCTCAACCTGCTTGGCGTCGCGGTCGGCATCTGGCGCTTCTTCTACGGGCCTGAAAACGAGGCGCTGACCTGTATTGTGAGCATCGTGTGGGTGACCTATAACCTGATTATTCTCGGCGGTGCCGTTGCGGTGTCGGTGGAAAGTAAGCAGGTTCGCCATTCGCACCGCGTTGAGATTCGTATGCCAGCGGCTATCGCCCGCGAAGACGGCCACCTCTTCCCCTGCACCGTGCTGGACTATTCCGACGGCGGGGTAGGGATCAAGCTTGACGGCTCCGCCAACGTGCTGGAAGGGCAGAAGGTGAATCTGCTGCTCAAACGCGGGCAGCAGGAGTTCTTCTTCCCGGCGCAGGTTATGCGCGTCTTCGACGACGAAGTGGGTTTAAAGCTCGTTAATATGACGACCCGCCAGCATATTGATTTTATTCAATGTACCTTTGCCCGCGCGGATACCTGGGCGCTGTGGCAGGACAGTTTCCCGGAAGACAAGCCGCTGGAGAGTCTGCTGGACATCTTCAAGCTGGGCTTCAGGGGTTACCGACATCTGGCAGAGTTCGCTCCGCCATCACTGAAATTTATCTTCCACACCTTCACCCTGCTGGTGGACTGGATTGTGTCATTTATTCCGCGTAGCCCGGCGGAAACCCGAGCAGAACAGCGGACAGTGTCTGCATTGGCCCAACTTTGATGAAAACGCGATGAAAAGAAAACTCTCCTGGTTATGTGCGGCGGCAATAGGCCTTAATGCCCTGCCGATGATGATGGCAAACGCTGCCGATCCGGCAGCGCCAGCCGACCCTGCTGCCACGGCGGCGCCGACGGTTCCGGCCGTTGCGCCTGCAACGCAGGCCGTTGTTACGCCTGCGCCCGGCACGGCGGAAGCGGTTACGCCTGCCACGCCGCCGGATGCCAATCCTGTCGTCGGCCAGGTCATGCCTGGTGTCGTCGGTGCGGATGCCCCGGTCGTCGCCGAAAACACCCCTTCTCGCGACGTGAAGCTGAGCTTCGCGCAGATTGCGCCAGCGCCGGGCAACATGGTGCTGCGCGGCATGAACCCTAACGGTTCCGTTGAGTTCGGCATGCGCAGTGACGAAGTTGTCTCGAAGGCGATGCTGAACCTGGAGTACACGCCATCGCCGTCCCTGCTGCCCGTTGAATCGCACCTGAAGGTTTATCTTAACGATGAGCTGATGGGCGTGCTGCCGGTGACCAAAGAGCAGCTGGGTAAGAAAATTACCGCCCACCTGCCTATCGATCCGCTGTATGTCACCGACTTTAACCGCGTGCGCCTGCAGTTTGTCGGCCACTATCGCGACGTATGTGAAAACCCGGGCAGCTCCACGCTGTGGATGGACGTCGGTCGCGGCAGCTCCGTGGACCTGACTTACATGAAGCTGCCGGTGCAGAACGATCTGTCCCACTTCCCGGTGCCGTTCTTTGACAGCAACGATAACCGTGCGCTGGTGCTGCCGATGGTGTTTGCCGGTACGCCGGACGTTGCACAGCAGCGTGCCGCCGGGATTATCGCCTCCTGGTTCGGCTCCCGCTCCGTCTGGCGTGGACAGCAGTTCCCGGTGCTCTACAACCAGCTGCCAGAGCGTAACGGCATCGTGTTTGCCACCAACGATAAGCGCCCTGACTTCCTGCGTGACCATCCGCCGGTCAAGGCGCCGACCATCGAGATGATGTCGCACCCGGATAACCCGTACGTGAAGCTGCTGGTTGTCTTTGGCCGTAACGATAAAGATCTGGTGCAGGCGGCAAAAGGCATCGCCCAGGGTAACGTGCTGTTCCGCGGCAGCAGCGTCACCATCGATGACGTGAAGCCTCTGCTGCCCCGCAAGCCGTACGATGCGCCAAACTGGGTGCGCACCGACCGTCCGATTACCCTCGGCGAGCTGAAAAACTACGAGGAGCAGCTGCAGTCCAGCGGCCTCGAGCCGACGGCGATTAACGTCACCATGAACCTGCCGCCGGACCTCTATCTGCTGCGCAGCAACGGTATCGATATGAACCTGAAATATCGCTATACCGCGCCGCCGATGAAAGACAGCTCGCGCATGGATATCAGCCTCAACAACCAGTTCCTGCAATCCTTCAGCCTTGCGCCGAAAGATGCCGGTAACAAGCTGATGCTGCACCTGCCGGTGCTGCAGGGCCTGCTGGACGGCAAAACGGACGTGTCTATTCCGGCCCTGCGCCTGGGTGCGGCAAACCAGCTGCGCTTTGACTTCTCGTACACCAACCCAATGCCGGGCGGGACGCTGGAAAACTGTATTTCCTACCAGCCGGTGCAAAACCACGTGGTGGTGGATGACTCGTCAACCATCGACTTCTCTAACTACTATCACTTTATCGCCATGCCGGATCTGCGTTCATTTGCCAACGCGGGCTTCCCGTTCAGCCGCATGGCTGACCTGTCGCAGACTATCGTGCTGGTGAATAAAGATCCGAAGCCCGCGCAGGTGACCGCGATGCTGGATGCGCTGGGCTCTATTGGCTCCCAGACAGGCTTCCCGGGCATTAACGTCACGCTGACCGACGATGCCAGCACCGTGCAGGACAAAGATGCGGATCTGATGATTATCGGCACTATTCCCGACAAACTGAAGGACGATAAGCGCATTGACCTGCTGGTGGACGCGGCGAAGAGCTGGGTGAAAACGCCGATGCGCGAGTCCGCCCTGCAAAGCGTGATGACGGATAAGACTGACCGGGCGGCAGATGCGCAAACTACCGTCTCATCCAGCGGCCCGATGGCGGCCATCGTCGGCTTCCAGTCGCCGTATAACGACCAGCGTAGCGTGGTGGCCCTGCTGGCGGACAGCCCGCGCGGCTATGAACTGCTGAGCAACGCGATGAACGACAGCGGCAAACGAGCGGCGATGTCCGGTTCGGTTGCGGTTATCCGTGAGTCCGGCGTCAACGGCATCCGCGTTGGTGATATCTACTACGTCGGGCATCTGCCGTGGTACGAGCGCCTGTGGTATGCGCTTTCTACCCACCCTGTGCTGCTGGCCTTCCTGGCCGCAGTGAGCGTCGTGCTGCTGGCGTGGGTGCTGTGGAGAATTCTGCGCATTCTGAGCCGTCGTCGTATCGACCCGGATGACGAGTAAATTATGAAACTGCGGATGGGGATGCTGATGACAGGCCTGTTATTAGCATCCGTCACCGGGCAGGCTGCCTGTGAATGGCCCGCCTGGCAAGGCTTTAAACAAGCGTACGTCAGCGACGAAGGGCGGGTTATCGATCCGAGCAGCGAGCGGAAGATAACCACCTCCGAAGGGCAAAGCTACGGCATGTTCTTCGCGCTGGCCGCCAACGACAAGCCTGCCTTTGCGAAGCTGCTGGGCTGGACGGAAAACAATCTTGCCCAGGGCTCGCTGAAAGACCATCTCCCGGCCTGGGAGTGGGGCCGCAAAGACGACAATACCTGGACCGTGCTGGACAGCAACTCCGCCAGCGACGCGGACATGTGGATTGTCTGGAGCCTGCTCGAAGCCGGGCGGCTGTGGAACAAGCCGGACTATACGCGCCTGGGCCAGAGCCTGCTAAAGCGGGTGGCGAAAGAGGAAGTGGCGAAGGTGCCGGGCCTCGGCAATATGCTGCTGCCGGGTAAATACGGCTTTAACCATGCTCCCGAGTGGCGCTTCAACCCAAGCTATCTGCCGCCCCAGGTGTTAAGCCGCGTCACGCGCTACAAAGGCCCGTGGAAATCAATGGTCAAAACCAACCGGCGCCTGCTGCTGGAAACCTCCCCGAAAGGCTTCGCACCGGACTGGGTGAACTGGATAGAAGGCAAGGGCTGGCAGATGAAGCCCGGCGAGCCGCTGGTGGGCAGCTATGACGCGATCCGCGTCTATCTGTGGGCAGGCATGATGGCGGACAGCGATCCTGACAAAGCCGCGCTGCTCAGGCGCTGGCAGCCGATGGCGCAGATGACCGCTGACAGCGGCCTGCCGCCGGAGCACGTAGCCGTCGTGACCGGCGAGCGCAAGGGCGACGGCCCGGTCGGATTTTCCGCTTCGCTGCTGCCGTTCTTACAGGGCGATAAAGCCGCGCTCGACGTCCAGCGCAAGCGGGTTGTGGACAACCAGCCGCAGAGCGACGCCTATTTTAACTATGTATTAACGCTCTTTGGTCAGGGATGGGACCAGAAACATTTTCGATTTAATGCTCAGGGTGAGCTACTCCCGAACTGGGGCAAGGCATGCGCAAATTCTCAATAAATATTCTTAGCTTATCGCTTGGCCTGGTGCTGATGCCCCTGACCGCAGCTGCCGTCACGCCCCAGCAGCAGCTGCTGGAGCAGGTGCGGCTGGGTGAAGCCAGCAAACGTGAGGATTTGGTACGCCAGTCCCTGTACCGTCTTGAGCTGATGGACCCGAATAACCCGGACGTCATTGCAGCGCGCATGCGTTATCTGCTGCGTCAGGGCGATCAGGCTGGCGCGAAGAAACAGCTGGAGCGGCTTGCTGAGCTGGCCCCGTCCTCTTCTGCCTACCAGCAGGCGACGACCACCATGTCGCTCTCCACGCCGGAAGGGCGTCAGCAGCTGCAGCAGGCACGGCTGCTTGCCTCAACGGGCCACACCGCCGAAGCCGCAGCCGCCTACGAGAAAATTTTTAACGGTAATCCACCGGCGGGCGATATAGCCGTGGAGTACTGGACGCTGATGGCGAAAGAACCCGCCCGCCGCGGGCAGGCCATCGACAAACTTAAAGCGCTGAATATCTCAAGCCCCGGCAACGCCATGTTGCGGGCTAATCTGGCACGCCTGCTGTTTGCTGATGGCCGAGACCAGGAAGGATTTGCGGCACTGGAGCAGATGGCGAAGGCGAGCAACAGCCGCCAGGACGCCGCCGATCTCTGGTATGCGCAAATCAGCGATATGCCGGTAAGCACCGCAAGCGTTGCGGCTTTGCAGCGCTTCCTCGGCGTCTTTAGCGAAGGCGAAAAAGCCGATACCGCGCGAGCGGCGCTGGCCGAACAGCAAAACAAGCTCGCTGATCCTGCGTTTAAAGCCCGTGCTGAAGGCCTTGCCGCCCTTAGCGCCGGTACGGCGGGCAAAGCGATTCCGCAGCTGCAGGAGGCCGTGGCGGCCGATCACAGCGACAGCGAAGCCGTTGGCGCGCTGGGCCAGGCTTATTCGCAGCAGGGCAACCGCGCGAAGGCCGTGCAGCAGTTTGAAAAAGCGATCAGGATGGATCCTGAGAGCGATAACCGTGGCAAATGGGACAGCCTGCTGCAAACCAACCGCTACTGGCTGCTCATTGAACAGGGCGACGCCCAGCTCAAGGCCAACAATCCTGACGGCGCGCAGCAGAAGTACCAGCAGGCGCGCAGCGTGGATAACACCGACAGCTATGCGGTGCTTGGCCTGGGGGATGCCGCGGTTGCAAAGAAAGACGACGCGGCCGCCGAGCGCTATTACCAGCAGGCTTTACGCATGGACAGCGGCAACAGCAACGCGGTGCGCGGGCTGGCTAACGTTTATCGTCGCCAGTCTCCTGAACGCGCCACGGCGTTTATTCAGGGGCTTTCCGCCAGCCAGCGCCGCAGCATTGACGATATTGAGCGCAGCCTGGAAGGGGAGCGCCTGGAGCAGGAAGCCACCGCGCTGGAAAGCCAGGCGCAGTGGGCGCGGGCCGCAGAAGTCCAGCGCCAGCGCCTGAAGCTGGACCCGGAAAGCGTGTGGATCACCTATCGCCTGAGCAAAGATTTGAGCGCGGCAGGCAGCCGCAGCGAGGCGGACTCGCTGATGCGTAGCCTGGCCCAGCGCCGCCCGACGGACCCGGAGCAGGTCTACGCCAACGGGCTGTATCTGTCCGGCAACAATCAGGAAGAGGCCGCGCTGACCCACCTGAATACGCTGCCGCGCAGCCAGTGGAACGACAATATCAACGAGCTGGCGGACCGCCTGCAAAGCAACCGCGTGCTGGCTACCGCCAGCGCCCTGCGCGAGGGCGGCAAAGAAGACGAGGCCATTGCGCTGCTGAAACAGCAGCCCCAGTCGGACCGTATCGATCTTACTCTTGCCGACTGGGCCACCCAGCGGGGAGACAGCGCTACCGCCGTGCTCCAGTACGAACAAATTCTTAAGCGCGATGCGAATAACACCGACGCGCGCTTAGGCCTTGCCGAGGAATATGCCTCCCAGGGCAATAAGCAGCGGGCGCGCGACCAGCTGACACAGATGCAAAAAGCACCGGCCAGCGAGCCGCCGACGCTGAATACCGAACGCCGTGTGGCTAACGTGCAGGCCGCAACGGGCGACACCGCCCGGGCGCAGCAGACCTTCGCCCGCATTATCCCGGAAGCCAAAAGCCAGCCGCCTTCCATGGAGAGCGCGCTGGTGCTGCGTGACGCCGCCCGTTTCCAGGTGGACAGCGGCCAGCCGAAGCTGGCGTTTGAAACCTATAAAGACGCGATGGTTTCCGCAGGCGTGACCGATAAGCGTCCGACGGACAACGACACCTACACCCGCCTGACGCGTAACGATGCGAAGGACGACTGGCTGAAACGCGGCGTGAAAAGCGACGCCGCCGACCTCTATCGCCAGCAGGATGTGAACGTCACGCTGGACCACGACTACTGGGGATCGAGCGGCACGCCGGGCTACTCCGATCTTCAGGCCCACACCACCATGCTGCAGCTCGATGCGCCGCTCAGCGACGGGCGGATGTGGTTCCGTACCGACATCGTCAATATGGACGCCGGGTCGTTCAGCAACGGCAGCAACGGCGGTTACAACGAGCGCTGGGGCACCTGTGACGACCACGGCTGTACCGGCAGCAACAGCCAGACGGCGAACGGCGCAAGCCTGGCCGTCGGCTGGAAAAACAAAACCTGGGAAGCGGATATCGGCACCACGCCGCTGGGGTTTGACGTGGTCGACGTGGTGGGTGGCGTCAGCTACAGCAACGATCTCGGCCCGGTAGGCTACACGCTGAACGCGCACCGTCGTCCTATCTCCAGCTCAATGCTGTCGTTTGCAGGCCAGCGCGATCCGAATACCGACACGGTCTGGGGCGGCGTGCGCGCCACGGGCGTGGGCATCAGCACCAGCTACGACAAGGGCGAAGCCAACGGCGTCTGGGCGAGCCTGAGCGCGGACACGCTGACCGGGAAAAACGTTGAGGACAACTGGCGGGCGCGCTTCATGACGGGCTACTACCACAAGCTCATCAACGAGAACAACCGCCGCCTGACCGTTGGCCTGACCAACATGCTCTGGCACTACGACAAAGATCTCAGCGAATACTTCCTGGGCCAGGGCGGCTACTACAGCCCGCAGCAGTACGTTTCGTTTGCGGTGCCGGTTATCTGGCGCCAGCGCACGGAAAACTGGTCCTGGGAGCTGGGCGGCTCCGCGTCCTGGTCCTACTCGAAATCGAAGGACGGCAAGCGTTATCCGATCTCAAGCCTGGTGCCGAATAACGGCCTGTACCCCGATCGCGACGACCCGTCGGCCGGCGGCAGCAGCAACGGCTTCGGCTATACCGCGCGGGCGCTGGTGGAGCGCAGGATTGACTCCCACTGGTCGGTTGGCGCGGGGATAGACATTCAGCAGGCGAAGGATTACACCCCAAGCCACGCGCTGATCTTCGTGCGCTACTCCATGGCAGGCTGGCAGGGCGATATGGATATGCCGCCGCAGCCGCTGGTGCCTTACGCGGATTATTAATGTTTGCCGGATGGCGCTGCGCTTACCCTACCTACGGACTGGGTGTTTACCAGGGCGGATAAGCGCGGCGTCATCCGGCGGAAGTCCATTAACAGATTGAACCGATTCTCCGCTGTCATCGCCTAAACGTGCTAACAATGCAGTATACTCAGGCCGCATAGGATAATGCTTAGACGGTCAGAGAATCAGCGGAGAGTAAGCTTGCGAGTCAGTCGTTCCCTCACGATAAAACAAATGGCGATGGTGTCTGCCGTCGCCGTGGTCTTTATTTTCATTTTTATCGTCGTGCAGCTCTTCCACTTCGTGCAGCAAAGCCGCTACGACACCGCAAGCCAGATGGAAAAAATCGCCCATTCGGTGCGTTTACCCCTGTCCGAAGCCATTCTGAAGGCGGATATTCCGCAGGCGGAGGCCATTCTCAGCCAGATCCAACCCTCCGGCATCATCAGCCGGGCGGACGTGGTGCTGCCGAACCAGTTCCAGGCGCTGCGCAAAAGCTTCCTTCCGGAGCGGCAGATCCCGATGTGGATAGCCCGCCTGTTCGAACTGCCGGTGCAGATCTCCCTGCCGCTCTATTCCCTTGAGCGACCGGCGAACCCGCAGCCGCTGGCGTATCTGGTGCTGCAGGCCGACTCCTGGCGGATGTACAAATTTATCATCAGCACCATTTCCACGCTGCTGACCACCTATCTGCTGCTGGCGCTGATCCTGTCGGTGGCGATCAGCTGGTCGATTAACCGGCTGATTATCCATCCGCTGCGCAAAATCGCCCGCGAGCTGGACGATCTCACCCCGCAGGACGCCGGTGGCCATCAGCTGAAGCTGCCGCCGCTGCACCACGATGACGAAATCGGCATGCTGGTTCGCAGCTACAACCGCAACCAGCAGATGACGTTCCGCAGGTTCCAGACGGAGCAGGCCCAACGTCGCCAGACGGAAGAGTACGATATTCTGTCCATGCTGGAGAATCACCGGCTGGCGCTATGGCTTCAGCCGCAGGTCAATATGCGCAGCGGCGAGACGGTCAGCGCTGAAGCGCTGCTGCGGGTGCGGCAGCCGGACGGCGAATGGGGCCTGCCGGAGGGGCTTATCGAGCGGATTGAGGCCTGCGGGCTGATGGTGAACATCGGCACCTGGATCCTCGAAGAGTCCTGCCGTACGCTTGCGGCGTGGCAGAAGCGGGGCATTGCGATGCCGCTTTCCGTTAACCTGTCGGCACTCCAGCTGCTGCATAAAGAGATGGTGCCGTCGCTGCTGGAGATGCTGGCGCGCTACCGCATCCAGCCGGGCACGCTGATTCTGGAAGTCACCGAGAGCCGCCGTATCGAAGACCCCGACGCGGCGGTCACCATTCTGCGCCCGCTGCGCAAAGCCGGGGTGCGCATTGCGCTGGACGATTTTGGAATGGGCTACGCCAGCCTGCGCCATCTGCACCATATGAAGGCGCTGCCCATCGACGTGCTGAAAATCGACAAGAGTTTCGTCGACGGCCTGCCGGAAGACGGCGAGATGGTCAGCGTGATCGTGTCGATGGCGAAAACCCTCGGCCTGAAGCTGGTGGCGGAAGGGGTTGAAAAGGCGGCCCAGCGGGACTGGCTGCTGGCGCGGGATGTCACCATAGCCCAGGGCTTTTTGTTCTCGAAGGCGCTCTCGCCGGAGGAATTTGAAACCCGCTATCTCTCCACGCCGACAGCGTAACGGCTTTGTTGCAAATGTTATGGGCTGGCGCGAGTCAGCTCAATAATTTAACAATTTTGTTTACAAATTAGCGCTGTATCACGTATCTGCACGTTCATGAGTGGTAATTTTCCCCCGCAGGCCGCACGGCTGGTCGCGGTGCTGCGGAATTTACCTCTCAAGGACACCCTATGAAACTCTTCAAAAGCCTCTATTTCCAGGTACTGACCGCTATCGCCGTCGGTATTCTGCTTGGTCATTTCTACCCGGAAATCGGCGCGCAGATGAAACCGCTGGGCGACGCCTTCGTTAAGCTCATCAAAATGATTATCGCTCCCGTCATCTTCTGTACCGTCGTCACCGGCATTGCGGGGATGGAAAGCATGAAGGCGGTGGGGCGCACCGGCGCCGTGGCGCTGCTCTACTTCGAAGTGGTCAGCACCATCGCCCTGATTATCGGCCTCATCGTGGTCAACGTGCTGCAGCCGGGCGCGGGGATGAACGTGGACCCGGCGACGCTGGATGCGAAAGCGGTGGCGATGTATGCCGAGCAGGCGCAGCAGCAGGGGGTTGTCGCCTTCCTGCTTGATGTGATCCCCGGCAGCGTCATCGGCGCCTTTGCCAGCGGCAACATTTTGCAGGTGCTGCTGTTCGCCGTGCTGTTTGGTTTTGCCCTGCACCGCCTGGGGCACAAGGGCCAGCTGATCTTTAACGTGATTGAGAGCTTCTCGCAGGTCATCTTCGGCATCATCAATATGATTATGCGCCTGGCCCCGATTGGCGCGTTCGGCGCGATGGCCTTTACCATCGGCAAATACGGCGTCGGCTCGCTGGTGCAGCTCGGCCAGCTGATTATCTGCTTCTATATCACCTGTATTCTGTTCGTGGTGGTGGTGCTGGGATCGATTGCCCGCGCGACCGGCTTCAGCATCTTCAAGTTCATCCGCTACATTAAAGAAGAGCTGCTGATCGTGCTGGGAACCTCTTCTTCCGAGTCCGCGCTGCCGCGTATGCTCGATAAGATGGAAAAGCTGGGCTGCCGCAAGTCGGTGGTGGGGCTGGTTATTCCAACGGGCTATTCGTTCAACCTGGACGGCACCTCCATCTACCTGACGATGGCGGCGGTATTCATTGCCCAGGCCACCAACAGCCACATGGATATTTTCCACCAGATCACGCTGCTGGTCGTACTGCTGCTTTCCTCAAAAGGGGCGGCGGGCGTAACGGGCAGCGGGTTTATCGTGCTGGCGGCCACCATCTCCGCCGTAGGCCATTTACCGGTGGCCGGGCTGGCGCTGATCCTCGGCATCGACCGCTTTATGTCCGAAGCGCGCGCGCTGACCAACCTGGTCGGCAACGGCGTCGCGACGGTGGTGGTGGCGAAATGGGTCAAGCAGCTCGATGAGAAACAGCTCAAAGAGACGCTGGATAACAAACATTCTGCCAAAAAAGTGACCGAAGTCTCTTCATAACCCCCTCAATTGCCCGCAGCGACTTGCCCTTGCTGCGGGCGACTCGGCATAATCCCCTCATACTTATCTTTTTTATTCTTTAAAAGTGACGTTTGCGCGTATCCGCGGTCAAACGGAGTGGTGCTTTGTCACCAGCGAGGGCCAGTTCTGCTAACACTGCGCCATCGTTACACTTTTTAACCAGGAATGTTTTCAGGGGTTCACATGCAGGGCACCAAAATTCGACTCTTAGCTGGCGGATTGCTGTTGGTCGCCGCCGCCGGTAGCGTGCAGGCAGAAGCTCTACAGCCCGACCCGGCATGGCAGTCCGGCCAGCTGGCCAATGGTTTTCAATGGCAGGTGCTCGCCACACCGCAGCGCCCAAGCGATCGTGTAGAAGTCCGACTGCTGGTGAATACCGGCTCCCTGACTGAGAGTACCCAGCAGAGCGGCTACAGCCACTTCATGCCGCGCCTGGCTTTGACCCAGCACGGCAGCCTGCAGCCGCTGCAGGTGCGCTCTTTATGGCAGCAAAGCACCGATCCGGCGCGTCCGCTGCCGCCGGTCGTCGTCTCCTACGACTTCACGCTGTTTAACCTCAGCCTGCCGAATAACCGCAATGATTTACTCAAAGAAGCGCTGACGTTTCTGGCGGACAGCAGCGGCAATATGGCGGTAACGCCTGAGACCGTGAACGCCGCGCTGCAAACCCAGGATATGGTCGCCAGCTGGCCGATGGACACCCAGGACAGCTGGTGGCGCTACCGCCTGAAAGGCTCCACGCTGCTGGGCCACGACCCGGCGCAGGATTTAAAGCAGCCGGTGGATGCCGAACAGCTCAGGGCATTTTATGAGAAATGGTACACCCCGGACGCGATGACCCTCATCGTGGTGGGCAACGTCGACAGCCGCAGCGTGGCCGAACAGATTAACAAGACTTTCGGCACGCTTAAGGGCAAGCGCGAAACCCCGGCCCCGGTGCCAACCCTCTCTCCGCTTAAGCTCGATCCTGTCAGCCTGATGACCAACAGCGTGCGCGAAGATCGCCTGTCGCTGATGTGGGATAACCCATGGCAGCCGATCCGTGATTCTGCGGCGCTCCTGCGCTACTGGCGTGCGGACCTGGCCCGTGAGGCGCTGTTCTGGCACGTGCAGCAGAACCTCAGCAAAAATAATCCTAAGGATCTGAATCTCAGCTTCGACTGCCGCGTGCTCTACCAGCGCGCCCAGTGCGGGATTAACATTGGTTCACCGAACGAAAACCTGAACGCTAACCTCTCCACCGTAGGCCGTGAACTGGTGCGCGTGCGCGATAAAGGGCTTTCCCAGCAGGAGTTTGATGCGCTGATAGCCCAGAAAAACGACGAGCTGACCAAGCTGTTTGCCACCTATGCCCGCACCGATACCGACGTGCTGATCAACCAGCGTTTGCGTTCGCTGCAGAATCAGGTGGTGGATATCGCGCCGGAGCAGTATCAGAAGCTGCGCCAGGACTTCCTGAGCAGCCTGACGCTGAACATGCTCAACCAGGACGTGCGCCAGCAGCTGTCCCAGGAGATGACCCTGGTGCTGCTGCAGCCGAAAGGCGAGCCGGAGTTCAACATGAAGGAGCTGCAGGCGACGTGGGATAAGGTGATGACGCCTGTCGCGGTGCAGCCGCTGACGGACAATCCTAAGCAGGATGTGTCGGATATACCTCCGGCGCAGTAGCCACTGCGGTGGATGACGCTAATGCTTATCCACCCTACGGTTTTGCGATCGTAGGGCGGATAAACGCAGTGTCATCCGCCGTATGGCATTGCACTTTTAGGAATAATAGCCCCGCGGTACTGAATCACGGTGCTGGCGGTTAAATGCCCGCGTTTGGCTGCCTCTTCGGCGCTGCCTCCGGTCAGGCGTACGGACAAATAGCCCGCGCTGAACGAATCCCCGGCGGCCGTCGTATCAACCACTTTCTCTTTCGGTAATTTCACCGCCGGAACCTCCAGCGTTGCTTCACCCTGAATGGCCACCAGGCAGGACTCTGCGCCGCGCTTGATGACCACTTCCTGCACGCCTGCGGCCTGGGTGCGGGCAATCACCTCTTCCGCTGGCTTCTCGCCCCACAGCAAATCTTCGTCGTCCAGCGTCAGGAAGGCGATATCGGTGTGGCTCAGCATCTGCTGATACACCTTCTGCGTCTCTTCTTTGCTGGCCCACAGGCGCGGACGATAGTTGTTATCGAAGATCACCCTACAGCCGTTCGCACGGGCTTTTTCCAGCAGCGCCATTAGCTTCTCACGGCTGGCTGAATTGAGGATCGCGAGGCTGATACCGCTCAGGTAGAGATAGTCAAACTGAGCAAGCTCCGCGCAGATCGCTTCAGCCTGCTCGCTTTCGAGCCAGAAACGGGCCGCCGCTTCGTTGCGCCAGTAGTAGAAGGTGCGCTCGCCGCTGGCGTCCGTTTCGATGTAATAGAGGCCCGGCAGGCGGTGCTCCAGCCGCTGGGTGAGATCGGTGCGAACGTGTTCGTCGTGCCAGGCATCCAGCATCTGCTGGCTGAAGCTATCTTCGCCCAGCGCCGTCACGTAATGCACTTCCAGCTCCTCTTCGGGAACCTGACGGGCGATATAAACGGAGGTATTAAGGGTATCGCCGCCAAAGCCGCGGCTGACTTCCGCACCCTTTTGCGACAGTTCAATCATGCATTCGCCGATAACGGCAATTTTCCGGGTTGGCATAAGTAGGTAACCTGATTTTTTTAGAATTGCGGCTAGTTTGGGGGGCGACTAAAAATGAGTCAAACGATTTAAAACGACGTTTCGAAAAACTTTGAGCCAGGCCAATTTTCTCTCTTCACCGGTAAATTCTGCCAACAGGACGAACCACTGACGATGAACATAAAGTTATCAATCGTCACGCCGATAACCTTTCGACGGGCCATCTGAGTTATCAAGTCAAACAGGACGTACAGGATGAAGTTGAAGCAGATTACTCACCGGCTTAATACGGCTGAAGCGAGTATCGAAAGTTTGCAGGAACGGCGGTTTTGGTTGCAGTGCCAGCGGCAATATACCTTTCAGCCGATCTATAAAATCGACGGAACGCTGATGGCGGTAGAGCTGCTGACGGTGGTGACGCATCCGGGCGAGGAAAACATGCGCATCCCACCGGATCGCTATTTCGCGTCCATCTCTACCTCCAGCCGCCTGAAGGTGATAGAGGAGCAGCTGCATCTGCTGGGGGAGTGGCAGGCGGTGTTTCTCGGCCACGGTATTCTCGCCTCGGTGAACGTGGACGGCCCGACGCTGATGGCGATGAAATATCACCAGCCGATTCTGGCGCTGATCGATAAGCTGCCGTGGGTGCGCTTTGAGCTTGTTGAGCATATCACCCAGCCGCAGGCCGCTACCCTTGCGCGGATGCATGAGTTTGGCCCGCTGTGGCTGGATGATTTCGGCACCGGCATGGCGAACTTCTCGGCGCTGAGCGAGGTGCGCTATGACTACATCAAAGTTGCCCGCGACCTGTTTATCATGCTGCGAAAAAGCGAAGAGGGCCGCACGTTGTTTACCATGCTGCTGCAGCTGATGAACCGCTACTGCAAAGGAGTGATTGTCGAAGGGGTGGAAACGCTCGACGAATGGCGTGACGTACAGGCTTCGCCAGCGGTGGCCGCCCAGGGCTATTTTCTGTCACGACCCGTGCCTTTTGAACACCTTGAAAACGTTTTGATTCGCCTTCCCTGATGCCGTTTTGGTGACCCTAAACTATCTTTAGTTAAGGCAAGTCACACAGGAAG
Source organism: Dryocola clanedunensis (assembly GCF_038405435.1). Lineage (GTDB taxonomy): Bacteria > Pseudomonadota > Gammaproteobacteria > Enterobacterales > Enterobacteriaceae > Dryocola > Dryocola clanedunensis_A. The sequence goes on from NZ_JBBYHZ010000006.1 coordinate 72,389, forward strand.
GTGAAACACATGACAAGAACCGGCAAAATTATCAGTGCAGTCGTCGGGGTTTTATTGTTGTTGGTTGTGGTAGCAATTATCGTGATTGCGACGTTTGACTGGAACCGGCTCAAACCGACCATCAACCAAAAAGTCTCGACGGAGCTCAACCGGCCCTTCGCCATACGCGGGGATTTAGGGGTCGCGTGGGAGCGTAATAAAGAGGAAACCGGCTGGCGCAGCTGGGTGCCCTGGCCGCACGTTCATGCCGAAGATATTATTCTGGGTAATCCCCCGGAAATTCCTGAAGTCACCATGGTGCACCTGCCCCGCGTAGATGCCACTCTTGCGCCGCTGGCGCTGCTCACTAAAACCGTCTATATCCCGTGGATCAAGCTGGTGCAGCCTGATGCGCGGATCATCCGTCTTTCCGAAAAGAACAATAACTGGACGTTTAAGCTGGCGGGGGATGACAAAAAAGACCCGAACGCGCAGCCGTCCGCCTGGTCTTTCCGCATGGACAATATCCTGTTCGATAAGGGGCGCATCTCCGTTGACGATAAGGTCAGCAAGGCGGATATGGTGATCCTGGTCGACCCGCTAGGCAAACCTCTGCCGTTTAATGAAGTCTCCGGGGCTAAGCCAACCGGCAAAGACGCCGCGAAAGCGGGCGACTACGTGTTTGGCCTGAAGGTAAACGGGCGCTACAACGGCGAGCCAATCGAAGGGACGGGGAAAATCGGCGGCATGCTGGCGCTGCGCAGCGAAGGCGACACGGCCTTCCCGGTGCAGGCTGACGTTCGCTCCGGCAATTCCCGCGTCGCGCTTATCGGGACCGTGAATGACCCGATGAAAATGGGCGGCGTGGACCTGAGGCTGAAGTTCTCCGGCGACTCGCTGGGCAACCTCTACGATCTGACCGGCGTGCTGCTGCCGGATACGCCGCCGTTTGAAACGGACGGCCACCTGCTGGCGAAAATCGATACCGAAAAGGGCTCGGTCTTCCGCTATCTGAACTTCAACGGCCGCATTGGCGACAGCGATATCCACGGCTCGCTGACCTATTCGCAGGGCAAGCCGCGTCCGAAGCTTGAAGGCGACCTGGAGTCGAAACAGCTGCGGCTGGCAGATTTAGGGCCGCTGATTGGCGTGGATTCCGGCAAGGGCGCGCAGCAGAGCAAGAAATCCGAAGAGAAGAAGGGCGAGAAAACGGTTCAGCCTGCGGACAAAGTTCTGCCGTACGACCGTTTCGAAACGGATAAATGGGACGTGATGGACGCGGACGTGCGCTTCAAAGGCGGCCGCATCGAACACAGCGGCACCCTGCCGCTTAGCGATCTCTCTACCCACGTTATCCTGAAGAATGCCGACCTGCGCCTCCAGCCGCTGAAATTTGGCATGGCGGGGGGGACCATCAGCGCCAATATTCATCTGGAAGGGGATAAGAAGCCGATGCAGGGGCGGGCGGACATTCAGGCGCGCCGTCTGCAGCTTAAGCAGCTGATGCCGAAAGTAGAATCCATGCAGAAAACACTCGGCGAGCTGAACGGTGATGCGGATCTTCGCGGCCAGGGCAACTCCATTGCGGCGCTGCTGGGCAGCAGCGACGGTAACCTCAAGCTGCTGATGAACGACGGGCTGATCAGCCGTAACCTGATGGAAATTGTCGGCCTTAACGTCGGGAACTACATCGTCGGGGCAATCTTTGGCGATGACGAGGTGCGCATCAACTGCGCCGCCGCGAACCTGGATTTACGCAACGGGGTGGCGACGCCGCGCATCTTCGCCTTTGATACCGAAAACGCGCTGATAAACGTGACGGGGACCACCAACTTCTCCAGCGAGCGTCTCGATCTGACCATCGACCCGGAGAGCAAAGGGATCCGCATCATGACCCTGCGCTCGCCGCTCTACGTGCGCGGCACGTTCAAAAATCCGGATGCGGGCGTGAAGGCCGGGCCGCTGATTGCCCGTGGCGCAGTCGCCGCCGCGCTGGCAACGCTGGTCACTCCGGCCGCCGCGCTGCTGGCGCTGATCTCACCGTCTGAAGGGGATGAAAACCAGTGCCGTAATATTCTGGGGCAGATGAAGAAGTGATATTGCTTAAATAATTTTTACGATCTAGATTCCCTTAAACACATGGACTCGTCATGTGTTTAAGGGAAAAGGAAAGGCCATGGAGCAAGGAAAGAAACCAGATCGTTGCATAAAACCATTTGTCGAATTGAAAAGTAAATACATAAAACAGCAACATTGGAAGGAACATAACCGTGAGGGGCTTCAGGAGCTAAACCGTATTACAGAGATAAGCGGGAACTTTGCGAATGAACACCGGAAATTTTGATGTTAGTAAACATACTCACAAAATAGAAAAGTAAAAAATTTAATAGAGTATTTTTCATCAAGAATATGAAAAATAGTGTCGGAAGGCGCCAGGCTTTTCCGACCTACAATTTCACACAGTATTAACTTATTACGTGAAATTATAGGGTGGAAAAGCGCTGACGCCTTCCACCAAAAGGTTACAGCGACTGGTGACGAGTCTCTTTGGTCAGCAGCAGCGCAATCAGCGTCAGAACGGACATCCCCGCCAGATAGACACCGACGTAGAACAGGCCGTAGTTAGACTGCAGCCAGGTGGCGATATACGGCGCGACGGACGCGCCCAGAATCGACGCCACGTTATAAGAGAATGACGCCCCGGTGTAGCGCACTTCCGTCGGGAAAAGCTCCGGCAGCAGCGCGCCCATCGGGCCGAACGTCAGGCCCATCAGGCTCAGGCCAATCAGCAGGAACGCCATCACCAGCGCTTCGCTCCCCGAGCCCAGCAGCGGCTGGAACAGGCACAGCGCAAAGATAATCATCAGGCTGGTAATCACAATCATGCACTTGCGGCGGCCAAAGGCATCCGCCAGGTAGCCCGCAATCGGCACCATCACGCCAAACCCAATCACCGCCATCATCAGCATCCACAGCACGTCGTTGCGCGAGAAGCCCAGGCCCACCGGGACAGCGGCGGTGCTGTAGGTCATGGAATACACCGTCATGATATAGAACAGCGTGTAGGTGGCGAGCATGATAAACGTGCCCAGAATCGTCGCTTTCAGATGCTTGCTGAGCAGCGTGCCCATCGGTACTTTAACCTGCTTGCCCGCTTTGGCGATTTTGGCAAATACCGGCGTTTCATGCAGCGAGACGCGAACGTACAGGCCGATAATCACCAGCACCGCAGAGAGGATAAACGGCACGCGCCAGCCCCATGACATGAACTGTTCGTCGGTCAGCAGCCAGGAGAGCAGCAGGAAGGTGCCGTTGGCAAAGAAGAAGCCGATTGGCGCGCCGAGCTGCGGGAAGGAGCCATAGAGCGCACGCTTACCCTTTGGCGCGTTCTCCGTTGCCAGCAACGCGGCACCGCCCCATTCCCCGCCCAGGCCAAGCCCCTGGCCAAAACGCGCCAGCGCCAGCAGCATCGGGGCCAGCACGCCGATAGTTTCATAGCCCGGCAGCAGGCCGATAATCACCGTGGAGACGCCCATGGTCAGCAGCGAAGCAACCAGCGTTACCTTGCGGCCCACGCGGTCGCCGAAGTGGCCAAACAGCGCGGAGCCAATCGGACGGGCCACGAAGGCAATGGCAAAGGTCGCCAGCGACTGTAGCGTGGCAGCCGTCGGATCACCCTGCGGGAAGAAGATGTGCGGGAAGACAATCACCGCTGCGGTGGCATAGATATAGAAGTCGAAGAACTCAATGGCCGTGCCGACCAGAGAAGCAACAACGACTTTTCCCCGTGAGTTGACCGGCGTGCTCTCGGTCTCGGTATCGATAGATGTGGCAATGGATGCTTGCATAATTTTTTCTTATTTATATGGCGACGAAGGGCCATATTACGCACAGCAAAAGCCTGATTTCAACGCGCCCGGCGGCCCGGGTGCGCTCGAAAATTGTTCATAAAGCGAATAATTTTCATCCCTCCGCAGAAGCATCTTATATATTCTTATATTCAGAAGTAAGGCAGATAATAAAACTGGTTTTTGGTTAAATAAAAGTTACAGGCTGGATTTATGTTCTGGGGTGGCTGTCGGGGCTGAATCCGATTTTGGTGGATGACGCCACCCTACGTAACACTGCGATTCGTAGGGGAGATAAGCGCAAGCGCCATCCACCAAAATGTTTTGTGTGCGTTATTTATGGGTTTTCCCGGGCATTCTCGGGTCGTCTTTGTACTCCGCCGTGGCAATCCACGCCGCGCAGAACAGCGTTAAGCGTGCGAAGAAATAGAAGAAGGCCATCAGCCCCAGCACGGAGCCAAAGGCCGCGCCGGACGGCGAGCTGACCAGTTTTGGCAGGCTGTAGGTCATGATGATTTTAATCACCTCGAAGCCGATGGCGGCGATAAACGTGCCGCGGATCAGCGCCTTTTTGCGCGGGCGGTGGCGCGGCAGACGCCAGAAAATCCAGAAGAACAGCAGGTAGTTGGCGGCAATAGAAATGGCGAGGCCAATCAGATGCCAGGCCGGTTTCAGCCACTCAATGCTGTCCAGATGCAGGAAGCTGATGATGGTCGCCTGCGCCGAACCGGCAATCGACGTAATGGAAAGCGTGACCACCAGCGCCACCAGCAGGCCAATCAGCGAGATAAAATCGCGCAGATATTTCACCCAAAATTTCTCCTGGTCCTTTGGGTTGCGCTCCCACCTGTCCCGCGACTGCGCACGCACCGCCTCGCGCAGATTTCCCATCCAGTTGATGCCTGAATAGAGCGCAATCAGCAGGCCGACCAGCCCGACCGTGGTGCGCTGCTGCACGGCGGTATTAATAATATTTTTCAGCGTGGCCGCAAGCGTGGGGTCGCTGACGTTGGTGAAAATCTTGTTGAAGATATCCTGCAGCAGCGTCGGGTGGGAGGCCAGAACATACCCGCCAGCGGCGAAGGCCACCATCATGATGGGGATGAGCGACAGGAACGAGAAGTAGGTGATCGCCGCGCCGAACTGATTGCCCAGCCGGTCATTGAAACGTTCGGCAGCGCGTATCAGGTGGGCAATCATCGGCCGTCTGACCGTTTTGTTCACGGTATCAATGGTGTGATTGACCGTCGCATTGCTGGTCTTGATTTTTACCAGCGGGTCCGCGCTGTCCGGCTGTTCCACAGGCGCGGCTGCGGGTTTAGGCTCCGTCTGAAACTGAGCGACCGGCTCGTAATCGAGCGAGTCGGTAGGGCGTTTTTCCTGATTATCCGGCATCAATGGTTCCTTATCTTTGGGCTGGACGTTAGGGAATTATAGCCCGAACGCTAATCGACATAGGATTTCATTGCCCCGGTGAGCCATTCCATAAACAAATGTACCCGCCGCGACAGGTTGCGGCGATGGGGATACAGCAGCGAAACGGGCAGGGGAGCCGCGCGATACTGCGGCAGGATCTCAATGAGCTTTTTGCTTTTGAGGTGCTCTTTCAGGCCGATTCGCGGCGCCTGAATAATGCCCAGACCCGCCAGACACGCGGCCTGGTACGTCTCCGTGCTGTTGACGGTGATCACCCCGCCGGTTTTTATCCACCGCGCTGATTTATCCTCCCAAACTTCAAACCCCTGCGGGCGGGTGCCGAGATTGACGGCGTAATGCACCACGGCGTGGGAGGCGAGATCCTCCAGTGAATCCGGGTAGCCGAAACGTGCCAGATAGTCCGGGCTGGCACAGTTAACCTGCGTCAGCCTGCCCACCGGGCGTGCCACCAGGCCTGAATCCTTCAGGTGGCCCACGCGTACCACGCAGTCGAACCCTTCCCGCACCACATCAACCAGCCTGTCGCTGCTGCTTAGCTCCAGCTCAATACCCGGATACTGCTGCAAGAAAGCCGGCAGCTTGTTCAACACGAGATTTCTGGCCAGCGACACGGGCATGTCCACGCGCAGGCGTCCGCTGATGGTGGAAGGATCGTGCAAAAAAAGACCATCCAGTTCGTCCAGGTTGGCGAGCAGATCCCGACAGCGTTCGTAATAGACCATGCCGTCCTGGGTTAACTGTACGCGGCGGGTGGTGCGATAGAGCAAACGCGTGCCCAGCGCGCTTTCCAGCGCCTGGATCTGCCGGGATACGCTACCTTTAGGTAGCCCCAGGGTGTCGGCGGCACGGGTAAAACTCTCCAGTTCAGCCACCCGGATGAACAGCTGCATTGCCTGTATTTTATCCACTAAAAACCGCCATTGTTGTTTGAAATGAAACAGTGATGCGCATATAGCCATCTTTATCGATTTTTTAGCATCTAATAAGCTGTATCTCAATCACCGTACAGCAATCAACGAGGCAAAATATGAAACAAACCATCGCAATAGTGACCGGCGGCAGCCGTGGATTAGGAAAAAACGCCGCGCTGAAGCTGGCGGCCAGGGGCGTCAGTATCATCCTCACCTATAACAGTAAGCAGCAGGAAGCGCAGGACGTTGTGCGTGAACTTGAGCTGAAAGGCGTGAAAGCGGTAGCAATTCAGCTGAACGTCGGCGAAAGTGCCAGCTTCGCGGCCTTTACGGCGGAAGTGAAACAGCAGCTGCACGACGTGTGGCAGCGCGACTCGTTTGATTATTTAGTAAACAACGCCGGTATCGGGCTGGACGCGTCGTACGAAAAAACGACGGAGGCGCAGTTTGATGAATTAATGAACATCCACCTGAAGGGGCCGTTCTTCCTGACCCAGCACCTGCTGCCGCTGATAAAAAACGGCGGGCGCATTTTGAACGTCTCTACAGGGCTAACTCGCTTCGCATTTCCCGGCAAGGCCGCTTACGCCACCATGAAAGGGGCCATGGAAGTGCTGACGAAGTATCAGGCTAAAGAGCTGGGCGAGCGCGGTATCTCGGTGAATATCATCGCGCCGGGGGCGATTGCGACAGATTTTGGCGGCGGCGTCGTACGGGATAATGAGCAGGTGAACAAGGCAATTGCGGAACATACCGCCCTGGGCCGCGTGGGTCAGCCGGATGATATCGGCGATGCGATTGCTGCAATTTTGAGCGATGAAATGGGCTGGGCTAACGCACAGCGCATTGAGGTGTCCGGCGGGATGATGCTGTAGGTTTGTTCCTCTCGCCTGTGGGGCTGTCTTGTACGGGTCTCTGAAAATGTTATGGGCGAGATCGAGAGGGTTCCGTTCACCGTTCGCAACGGTAGCAGGGATAGCAAGACGTACGGGGGAACGGAATACCTGCGGGTTTACAGATCTCACCCTGATATGTAACCAGAGTGAGATGTGAGTAAGCTGCAGCACCCTGCTGGGAGAGAATAAAGCTCGCTACTGCTTCTGCAGGTGATCCACTTTCATCACGGCGGGCTTCTGCTTTTTATCCAGCGTGCCGTTAATGGCGACCAGCTGGTCGGGCTGTATGCTGCGGCCATCAAACACTGCCAGCGGGATGCTGACGTCCAGGGTGCCGCTCTTGTCTCTGAACTGGTACCGGTCTTCCCCCGTTTTCTTAATCAGGTTACCGGTCAGCGAGATGCTGGCGCCGTCATGCATTGCCTTCGCCTGCACCACGGTCATCCCCTGCGCGTCTTCCATGCCGCGATAGCCTTTATCCATCGCATGCGGTGACGGTGGGGCGGCGTCCGTTTTTAGCCCACCCTGATCGTCGGCCAGTACAGAGCAGCTGAATAAGGCGGTGAATCCTGCAATAACCAGAACTTTCTTCATTGGTTCTCCTTAGGCTTGAGCTTTTGGTACACCCTTTAAGCCTGGCATAAGGTTGCAAAATCGTCTTTTTTCGTCCGCATTTCGTCCGCAGTAAAAAATGACGACGCGGGTGAACGGCGCCGTCAGGCGTACTTATTTCCTGCGTGATAGGTCATCCGGCGTCAGTCCAATGTCTCTTAATTGTTCCTTACTCAGCTTCTGCAATGTGCGCTCCGTCTGGCGCAGCAGCCTTCTGTGCCGAAAATACTGGTAGATCATAATGAAGCCGTAGAACGGTCTGCGAGCGCGGTTTTCTTCAAAGCCCATGATGTTTCTCCTCTGATCGGTTCGAGGTTCATCATGCGCCGCCATACAATTTGCAGACAGATTCAAATATAACTTTTATTTAACATACAGAAGCGCTAAAACTTGAACTGAATGGTGCTCTGACCGGGGATCTGTACTGGTTTTTGGCTCTGTATGGTTAAAAAAGAGGATACAGCATGACGCGCTACCAACATCTTGCCACTTTGCTGGCGGAACGCATCGAACAGGGGTTATACCGCAGCGGCGAGCGGCTGCCCTCGGTGCGCAGCCTGAGCAGCGAGCACGGCGTCAGTATCAGCACCGTTCAGCAGGCCTACCATCTGCTGGAAGATCGCCAGCTTATTTCACCCCAGCCGCGCTCCGGCTATTTCGTCACCCATCGCAAAGCCCAGCCTCCCGTCCCGCCTCTGACCCGTCCGGTGCAGCGCCCCGTAGAAATCACCCAGTGGGATGCGGTGCTCGAACAGCTCTCGGCCCGGGAAGAGCGTCAGATGGTGCCGCTGGGCAGCGGTAATCCTGATGTCTCCCAGCCCACCATGAAACCGCTCTGGCGAGAGCTTGGGCGCATTGCCCAGTATCAGAACCCTGAGCTGCTCGGCTACGACAGCCTTTACGGGATGCGCGCCCTGCGCCAGCAGATCTCCCGCCTGATGCTCGACAGCGGCTGCGTGGTCAACAGCGACGATATCCTCATCACCAACGGCTGCCACGAAGCGCTGTCCATTGCCATTCGCGCCGTGTGCGAGCCGGGCGATATCGTGGCCGTCGAGTCCCCGTCGTTTCACGGCACCATGCAGATGCTGCGCGCCTACGGCGTTAAGGTGGTCGAGATCCCCACAGACTCCGTCACCGGCATCAGCGTGGAGGCGCTGGAGCTGGCGCTCGAGCAGTGGCCGATCAAAGCGGTGATCCTGGTCCCCACCTGTAATAACCCGCTCGGCTTTATCATGCCCGAAGCGCGCAAAAAGGCGGTGTTCTGCCTGGCCCAGCGCTTTGATATCGCCATTATCGAAGATGACGTGTACGGCGAGACGGCCTACGAATATCCGCGGCCTATGACCATCAAGTCTCTGGATATCGACGGCCGCGTGCTACTGTGCAGCTCTTTCTCCAAAACGCTGTCACCGGGGCTGCGCGTAGGCTGGATTGTGCCGGGGCGCTACCTTGACCGCGCTTTGCATACGAAATACATCGGTACGGGCAGCACGGGCACGATTGCACAATACGCGGTAGCTGAGTTTATCCGCAACGGCCACTACCATCGCCATCTGCGCCGCATGCGGCAGATTTACCATCGTAACCTTGAAGAGTTCACCTGCCGGGTGCGGCAATACTTCCCGTGTGGCATCTGCGTCAGCCGCCCGCAGGGTGGTTTTATCATGTGGGTGGAAATGCCGGAAAATATCGATCTGGTTCCCATCTGCTGCGCGCTGCGCGAGCAGGGGATTCAGATGGTGGCGGGGTCGCTGCTGTCGGCCTCCGGAAAATATCGCAATTGTCTGCGTCTGAACTATGCTTTGCCGTTCGATGCCGCCCTTGAAGCGGCGCTGCGCACAACGGGTGAGGCGCTGGGCCATGTGCTGGAAAACGCTTAGTTTTTCCTCGCTTATTCGGGCATAGATCCGGGTTAATGCGCGCTACACTCCTGTTTAATGGCGAAACTGCGACCTGACCCTACAACCATAAAAATACCATCGTCGATGGATTGGCGCGGGCTGACCGCGTCAGGCGTTTTCACGCCGCTTACCTTATAAAGGATAATCATGACCAGCACCGCACAGCTGCTGACACGGGATAAGTTTGAGACTTGCCTGAGCGTGATACGTAAGGCGTCATTACAGATCCTCCCGCTTTTAAGAATTCGCGTTGCCGAAGGCAAGGACCCACAGTGGTTTTATCAGCAGCTTGAGCTGGCCCGCCAGGGGATAGGCAGCTGGGGAGCGGTGGCCCGGCGGCTCAATCTGAACGACGCTGAGATTTCGCAGTTCACCCTTTCTCTACGCCACCTCCAGCAGCTTGTTCCGCAGTATGAAAGCGGGCAGGAGGTCAGCGATAACCAGCTGATTGCCGCCCTGCGCTTTATTGGTTTTCTGGAGCTGGTGCGCAGTAAACAGCCGTTGCTGAGCTATTCAACCGAGCTCGCCGGGGAGGATGCGGGCCTGCAAAATACGGCGAAGCGGCAGATTCGCGCTCTTGAGCTGATGCTGCGCGGGGTGATTAACAGCGCCTGGGGGAGCCAGACGCAGCTGGTAAACCAGCTAAAAACGCAGTTCGGCGCGGAAAAAGTCAGGCGCTGGCTTAAAAACGCCGAGCGGGGCGATATTCTCACCGGCATGCGCTTTGGCGAGCTGGCCCAGCTGCTGGTGGATAAAAAAGAGTTCGCCCGCCACTACGCCGCGCTTTATCAGACTTCGCCGCAGCTGAGCCTGTTTATCGATCGGCGTAAAACGCTGCAAACCTTCCTCGATGACGTCCGCCTGATCCGTAACGATCTTCTGGAGCTGCGCCCGTTAACCAGCGCACAGGCCACGCTGCTTGATAACTATTACTACGAGATCAGCGGCGCGATCCAGAAAGCCTGCGACGAAGGGCGTATGCCGGTGAATCCTCGCGCTCTGCTCTCCTGCGACGAAGACGAACTGGACGATTATATTACCCGCGCCCACAGACGGCATGAGGCGACGGGCGGCGACACGGAAGAGATCAAAGACGCCATCGAACGGCCGGACCTGCGTAATGCGGATAAGCAGCGGGACGTAGCCGATACGGCATCCGTTGCGCTGTGGGCCATGGTGGGGATAGGCGTTATCGGCATCGTGATATTTATCCTCACTATCGTGAACGATATGAACAGCCAGCCGCAGGATAACCGCACACCTCAGGTCACCGCGTCAGTAATGGCGGCGGAGCACGCCCCGGAAAACGTCAGCCCAAGGGACATGCTGGCGAATATGGGCATTACCTGGGATGAAAACAGCCTGCGTTCAGCCATTGCGCGCGGGGATTCGCGCATCATAAAGCTGTTTATGCAGGGGGGAATGAACTGGAAAGCCTCCTTCGCAGAGCCTGCCCTTGCCGCAGACTACCGGGAGGCATTGACCACTCTGCTTCAGTATCGCTCGCAGATGGACGAGCCGCGCCCGTGCCGCAGAATGATATCGACTATCGCGCAGGCGATGAACGACGGGCAGAGCCTGACGTCGAAGCGGGAGGAGTTTTTACTGGCATTTTGCAGCACGCCCGGGACGATAAAGCGGCAGAAGGAAGAGCTTGAAAGAGCGCTGCTGCGGCAGGCGGCGGCACAAAAACGCAGCGCCGGGGCTAAAGGGCGGGACGCCCCCGTGGACGACAGCGAAGTCCGCATCCAGCAGGCTATTTATAATGCGATTAAGTGAAAATCTGTTATAGGACGAGTAGAAACAGAAAAGCCAGGCGTTCCCTGGCTTTTTCATATGCTGGCGGTTTTATTAACGCATAGTCACAAACTCTTCCGAGCCGGTCGGGTGAATCGCAACCGTGTTGTCGAAGTCTTTCTTCGTTGCGCCCATTTTCAGCGCCACGGCGAAGCCCTGCAGCATTTCGTCCATGCCGTAGCCGATGCCGTGGATACCGACAATTTTCTCGTCCGCGCCCGCGCAGACCAGCTTCATGCGGCACGGCTGGCGGTGGGAGGTGACGGCGGTATACATCGCGGTGAAGGAGGATTTATAAACCTTCACGTTGTCATCGCCATACTGCTCGCGCGCCTGCGGTTCGGTCAGGCCCACGGTGCCGATTGGCGGATGGCTGAACACCACAGTTGGCACGTTACTGAAGTCCAGATGCTCGTCCGGCTTGTTGTTGAACAGGCGCTCGGACAGGCGGCGGCCTGCGGCAACCGCAACCGGCGTCAGCTCAACGGCTCCGGTGTTGTCGCCTACCGCGTAAATACCCGGCACGCTGGTGTTCTGGAATTTATCGACTTCGATGTAGCCTTTGGCGTTGGTTTTCACGCCGGTCACGGCCAGGTTGAAGTTGTCCGTTGCCGGTTCACGGCCAATCGCCCAGATCAGGCAGTCTACGGTTTCGCTGCGGCCATCCTCAAGCTCCAGCGTCAGGCTGCCGTCGGCATTTTTGACGACCGCTTTCGGCACGGCCTGGGTGTGCAGCGTTGGGCCTTCGGTGTTGATCACTTCCAGCAGCGTTTCCACAATCAGCGGGTCGAAGGTGCGCAGCGGTGCGTGCTTGCGCACGAACAGGTGCGTTTCAGAACCCAGCGCGTTTACCACGCCTGCAATCTCCACGGCGATATAGCCCGCGCCCACAACCGCCACGCGTTTTGGCAGCGCTGGCAGCGCGAAGAAACCGTCTGAATCAATGCCGTATTCCACGCCCGGGATATCCGGGTGGCTTGGGCGGCCGCCGGTGGCAATCAGGATATGGTCAGCGGTAATCGTTTCGCCGTTCACTTCCACGGTGTGCGCATCAACAAATTTTGCGAAGCCACGAATAACATCAACGTTGTTTTTACCCAGCACGTTGTCGTAGGAGGTGTGAATACGGTCGATATAAGCGGTACGGGCGGCGATCAGCTTGTCCCAGTCAAACTTGTTCACGGTGGTGTCGAAACCGTAGTCCGGGCCATAGTTGTGGATTGCCTCGGCGATTTGCGCCGCGTGCCACATCACTTTTTTCGGTACGCAGCCCACGTTCACGCAGGTGCCGCCCAGATCTTTTGCTTCAATCAGCGCGCATTTCTTACCATACATTGCCGCACGGTTACTCGAGGCGATGCCGCCGCTGCCGCCGCCGATGGCGAGGTAATCATAGTGTTTGGTCATCTGCAGGTTTCCATGAATGAGTAAAAAAGAGTTGCCCGGATTGTAACGCTTAACTTCCCGTTGCCGCAAAGGGTGCTTCTATGACTGCAATAGGCAGGGACGATGTCAAATTTATCTTAATTGCGAGATTAACGATGGCGAACGTCTGAGGGTTTTATATACACTCCCTTTTCTGGACAGTTTATGCAGTTAAGGTAACGGAAACCTTATTTCCCCCGCATCATGAAAATTGACCATACGAAAACCGATACGCTGTTATGGGGCATCTGGTTGAGCTGGGCAACTGCGCTTGCCAGCTATGTTCTGCACTGGTCAGCAGTGATGTTTGCCGCTTTCGCACTGCTGCTTTTACTCTTCTTGCTACGCCAGCTAAGCATCAAAAAAGGAATGGAAATGTTTAAAAAGAAAAATAAGGATCCCGACTACGCAGCGCCAGCCGCAATAACTACGGCAGAAAGTAGTCCCCAGGCTGCGGAAGGCGAAACGTCCGCCGCCGCTCAGCCCGCCCGTCGTTGTACCGTTGTGGCACAAAGCTCTCTTTTTACCGGTGATGTAAAGATTGAGGGCGATATTCATGTCTATGGCAGAGTCGTGGGAAATATAATTCTGACGGATGGAATATTACATGTCATGCGTGACGGTTATATTGAGGGAGAATTTACCGCGCCGAATATTATTATTAACGGCCACGCGAAGGGGACCTGTATTGGTGACAAGGTCGAAATCCTGGAGCACGGTGAAATTGAGGGCGTATGCCGCAGCGACCAGTTCTCTATTCGCCCGGGCGGCAGCTTTATCGGCACGTCCGAACGCCTGTCCGCCGGGGTTAAGCGGGAGATGGAATCTGAACGTGTTGTGAAAATAAAAAAGGGCCCGCAGGATAAACCTGCTGAGCCCTCTTCGGCTGTCGCCCACGCCCTGGGTGAGTAGCGGATTACTCCGGCACGATCCAGCTAAGGGTCGTTGAACCCGTACCCGCCGGGACCAGCGTTTTATGCAGCCACGGCAGCACGTTTGTCATCTGCTGCTCAAGCTTCCACGGCGGGTTAATCACGATCATTCCTGAAGCGGTCATGCCGCGCTGGTCGCTGTCCGGGCGCACGGCCAGTTCGATCTGCAGAATGCGGCGAATGCCGGTCTCTTCCAGCTCGCGCAGCATACGTTTGATCTGCTGACGCAGAACCACCGGATACCACAGCGCGTAGGTGCCGGTCGCAAAGCGTTTGTAGCCTTCGCTGATGCCCTTCACCACGTCCTGATAGTCGGTTTTAATTTCGTAAGGCGGGTCGATCAGAATCAGACCGCGACGGGATACCGGCGGCAGCTTAGCCTTCAGCTGGGTGTAGCCATCGGCGCGCTCTACGCGGGCACGATTATCCTTCTGGAATTCAGAACGCAGCAGCGGGAAATCCGACGGGTGCAGCTCGGTCAGCTGCAGGCTGTCCTGCTCGCGCAGCAGGTGGCGCGCAATCAGCGGGGATCCAGGGTAATAGCGCAAGTTGCCGCTGTGGTTAAGCGCTTTAACGGCGCTGATGTACGGCTCCAGCTCTTCCGGCAGGCTGTCCTGCTGCCAGATACGGGCGATGCCTTCCATATACTCGCCGGTGCGTTCGGCATGTTCGCTGCTCAGCTTGTACCGGCCAGCGCCTGCATGGGTATCGAGATAAAGAAACGGCTTCTCTTTCTCTTTTAAGGATTCAATAATCAGGCTTTGAACGGTGTGTTTCAGTACGTCGGCGTGGTTGCCGGCGTGAAAGCTGTGGCGATAACTGAGCATGGCTTGCAGGGTTTCCAAAAGACAAAAGAAGAACAACTAATCTGCACAGTATACAGCCTTATGCCCGTCGCCCGGCATTGAAATTAACTACACTAAGCCTCATGTTAAAGAGATTGCCTTTGAGAGCGCCAGATGAGCGCTCAACTTGCCCAATTACAGGAACCGCGCTTATGACTAATCCATTGTTGACCCCTTTCGAGCTTCCTCCGTTTTCTTCCCTCAAACCTGAACATGTTGTCCCGGCCGTGACAAAGGCGCTGGACGACTGCCGTGCTGCGGTGGAAAACGTGGTGGCGCAGGGCGCGCCGTACAGCTGGCAGAACCTTTGCCAGCCGCTGGCGGAAGTGGACGATCGTCTGGGGCGCATTTTCTCGCCGGTCAGCCATCTGAATTCCGTGCAGAACAGCCCGGAGCTGCGTGAAGCCTACGAGCAGACGCTGCCGCTGCTGTCCGAATACAGCACCTGGGTCGGTCAGCACGAAGGGCTGTATCAGGCCTATCGCGATCTGCGTGACGGTGCCAACTATGCCGCACTGAGCGTGGCGGAGAAAAAAGCCGTTGATAACGCGCTGCGTGATTTCGAACTGTCCGGTATCGGCCTGCCGAAGGAAAAACAGACGCGCTACGGTGAAATCGCCGCCCGTCTTTCCGAGCTGGGCTCTACCTACAGCAACAACGTGCTTGATGCGACCATGGGCTGGTCAAAGCTGATTACTGACGAAGCCGAGCTGTCCGGGATGCCGGAAAGCGCGCTGGCGGCTGCCCGCGCCCAGGCGGAAGCGAAAGAGCAGGACGGCTGGCTGCTGACGCTGGATATTCCGAGCTATTTGCCAGTGCTCACTTACTGTGACAACCGTGCCCTGCGTGAAGAAATGTACCGTGCCTACGCCACCCGCGCCTCCGACCAGGGGCCGAATGCGGGCAAGTGGGATAACACCCCGGTCATGGAAGAAATTCTGGCGCTGCGCCACGAGCTGGCGGAGCTGCTGGGCTTCGGCAACTACGCTGAAAAATCGCTGGCGACCAAGATGGCGGAAAACCCGCAGCAGGTGCTGGAGTTCCTGACCGATCTCGCAAAACGCGCGCGTCCGCAGGGCGAAGCCGAACTGGCGCAGCTGCGCGCCTTCGCGAAGAATGAGTTCAACGTTGATGAGCTGGAGCCGTGGGATATCACCTACTACAGCGAAAAGCAGAAGCAGCATCTGTACAGCATCAGCGACGAACAGCTACGCCCGTACTTCCCGGAAGACCGCGCCGTAGCCGGCCTGTTCGAAGTCGTGAAGCGCATCTATGGCATCACTGCCAAAGAGCGTAAGGACATTGACGTCTGGCACAAAGACGTCCGTTTCTTCGAGCTGTACGACGAGAAAAACGAGCTGCGCGGCAGCTTCTACCTCGACCTGTACGCCCGCGAAAACAAGCGCGGCGGGGCGTGGATGGACGACTGCGTTGGCCAGATGCGCCTGGCAGACGGCTCGCTGCAAAAGCCGGTCGCCTACCTGACCTGCAACTTCAACCGTCCGGTCAGCGGCAAGCCCGCGCTGTTCACCCATGACGAAGTGATCACCCTGTTCCATGAGTTCGGCCACGGTCTGCACCATATGCTGACTAAAGTCGAAACGGCGGGCGTATCCGGTATTAACGGCGTGCCGTGGGATGCGGTCGAGCTGCCGAGCCAGTTTATGGAAAACTGGTGCTGGGAGCCGGAGGCGCTGGCGTTTATCTCCGGCCACTTCGAAACCGGCGAACCGCTGCCGCAGGCGCTGTTAGAGAAAATGCTGGCGGCCAAGAACTATCAGGCAGCGCTGTTTATCCTGCGCCAGCTGGAGTTCGGCCTGTTCGACTTCCGCCTGCACGCGGAGTTTAACCCGCAGCACGGCGCGAAAGTGCTGGAAACCCTGGCAGAGATTAAGAAGCTGGTTGCCGTGGTGCCATCACCGAAGTGGGGCCGTTTCCCGCACGCCTTCAGCCACATCTTTGCCGGTGGCTACGCGGCGGGCTACTACAGCTACCTGTGGGCCGACGTGCTGGCTGCGGATGCCTTCTCCCGCTTCGAAGAAGAGGGCATCTTCAACCGCGAAACAGGGCAGTCGTTCCTCGATAACATCCTGACCCGCGGCGGTTCCGAAGAGCCGATGGAGCTGTTCAAACGCTTCCGTGGCCGCGAGCCGCAGCTGGATGCCATGCTCGACCACTATGGTATCAAGGGATAATGGGCATCAAGGGCTGAACCATTTCGTGAAAATCTGTTTATTGACTGAATCAGGCGCCGATTCCGGCGCCTTATCGCTTTTGAGCGAGCGCTGGGGGCTTACCCACGACGAAGACGCCCCGATGGCGCTGGTTCTTACTCCGGAACACCTCGAACTGCGCAAGCGCGATGAGCCAAAGCTCGGCGGTATTTTCGTCGATTTTGTCTCTGGTGCGATGGCGCACCGCCGTAAGTTTGGCGGTGGCAGAGGTGAGGCGGTTGCGAAGGCCGTTGGTATCAAAAGCGGCTATCTGCCAGACGTAGTGGACGCCACGGCGGGGCTGGGTCGGGATGCCTTTGTGCTTGCGTCCGTGGGCTGCCGCGTGCGGATGCTGGAGCGTAACCCGGTGGTTGCCGCGCTGCTGGACGACGGGCTGCGCCGTGGCTATCAGGACGCGGAGATCGGCGGCTGGCTGCAGGAGCGACTGCAGCTGATCCATGCTTCGAGCCTGACGGCGTTAAGCGATATCACGCCGCGCCCGGAGGTGGTTTATCTGGATCCGATGTTCCCGCACAAGCAGAAAAGCGCGCTGGTGAAAAAAGAGATGCGGGTGTTTCAGTCGCTGGTGGGGCCGGACGAAGATGCCGATGGCCTGCTTGCGCCTGCGCGCCTGTTAGCAACTAAACGCGTGGTGGTGAAGCGCCCGGATTACGCGCCGCCGCTCGGGGGAGTTGAAACAAAGAATGCAGTGGTGACCAAGGGACACCGGTTTGATATTTATTCTGGAACCGCGGAATTAGCCTGAAACCAGGGCGGATAAGCTTGCGCCATCCGCCCTCTGTTGAAACTGACGGATGGCGCTCTCGCTTATCCGCCCTACGGTTAAGAACGGTTAGTCTTCGTCTTCGTCACGCAGCGGTACAATCAGCATATCGATGTGTACGGTGTTGATAAGCTGGCGCGCAGAGGACATCAGTTTGCTCCAGAAATCCTGATGGTGACCGCAGACCACCAGATCCATATCGTACTTCTTGATGGCGTCGACCAGCACCTGGCCCAGGTCACCGCTGCCGCTTAAAGTCTCGGTAATCGGGTAGCCTGCGCCGGTAGACAGCTCGCTCAGCGCATTGTGCGTCTCTTCAGAAATACGCTTTTGCATATCCCCAAGGTTTACGTCGATCAAACCGGTGTAGAGATCGGAGTAGTTTACATCGACATGAATCAGGGAAACCTTCGCGTTGTATGGACGAGCCATAGACACGGCCTTTTCCACCAGGACTTTGCTCTCCGGGGAGAGGTCTACCGCGATCAGAATGTGTTTGTAAGCCATAATTATACTCCTTCCATAAGTTGTCACAGACCTGCCTGGAACCCACGCAGAACCAATTCCGGCGTAAGGACTTCAATTGTAGATGCTATTTCTACCCTATCCCGAATGATAAAACCCGTCAATCCGCCACCCTTTTAAACATTCAAGCCAAAAATAGCGTTTACCGTCTTGATTATGGTTAACCTTATGGCGAAAAAATTAGGGGATCTCCTACACTATTAAAGAAGCCGTTCCGGAATAGTTATGTGAGCCGGATCTGCTTTCTGATTGCTGAACTGTCTGTCGAGGTATTCGGGGTGAGCGGTTGTCCCGGAGCGCTGCTCCGTGGCTACGCCGAGGGGGAAACATGATCAGCACCGTTGCGCTCTTTTGGGCGCTTTGCGTAGTTTGTCTGGTGAATATGGCGCGCTATTACTCTTCACTGCGCGCTTTGTTAGTGGTGCTTCGTGGATGCGATCCGTTGCTTTATCAGTACGTCGACGGCGGCGGCTTTTTCACATCCCATGGCCAGCCCAGTAAGCAGATTCGTCTGGTGCGTTATATCTACGCCCAGCGCTATCTGGATCACCACGATGATGAGTTTATTCGCCGCTGTGAACGGCTTCGTCGCCAGTTTATGCTGACCAGCGCCCTGTGCGGGCTGGTGGTGATAAGCCTGATAGGATTAATGATTTGGCATTAAGGATAACGCATGCTTAAGCTGCACATAAAAAAAGCGGGCCAGTAAACTGACCCGCTTTTTTATTTTCTGCCTGACGCTACACGAAGTGCAGATTTAGTAGGTCGGATAAGCGAAGCGTCATCCGACACCACCACAACCTACACAAAGTACAGATTTAGTAGGTCGGATAAGCGAAGCGTCATCCGACACCGCCACAATCTACACGAAGTGCAGTGAAATCCAGTACAGCGTACCCGACAGCAGAATCGAGACCGGCAGGGTGAACACCCAGGCCATCAGGATATTCGTTACCGTTTTGCGCTGCAGACCCCCACCGTCAACCAGCATCGTCCCCGCAACGGAGGAAGAGAGCACGTGGGTGGTGGAAACCGGCATCCCGGTGTAGCTCGCAATACCGATGGAGACGGCGGCTGTCATCTGCGCGGACATGCCCTGCGCATACGTCATGCCTTTCTTACCAATCTTCTCACCGATAGTGGTTGCTACGCGACGCCAGCCAATCATGGTGCCACAGCCGAGCGCCAGAGCGACCGCCATGATAATCCAGATAGGGGCGTACTCGATGGTATGCAGCAGGTCAGTTTTCAGCTCTTTCAGGAAGCGTTTGTCTTCCGGCTTGGTTTCCGGCAGCGCGGCGGCTTTATCCGCGGTATCAGAGATACACAGCAGCAGGCGGCGCATATGGCTACGCTGCTCGACGCTCAGATTGTCATAGCTGTTGATATTACCCAGCAGCGTTTTAGCACGCTGTACGGCTATCATTGCGCGGCTTGCGTCGCAGTGGAATTCAGCAGGCTTGCTGGCATCCTTTGCTTCTTCAGGCGTTGGAATGGCCGGGTTAAGGTCAACCACATGCTGGATGGCGTCACCGTGCTGAGCGTAGTACTGCTCAAGGTGGGTGATGGCATCGCGGGTGCGGGCAATATCGTAACCAGAGGCGTTCATATTGACCACGAAGCCCGCAGGGGCCACGCCGATCAGAACCAGCATGATCAGACCAATGCCCTTCTGACCGTCGTTTGCGCCGTGAGAGAAACTTACGCCGATGGCGGAAATAATCAGGGCAATACGCGTCCAGAATGGCGGTTTTTTCTTGCCGTCCTGCTTCTCACGCTCGGCCGGAGTGAGGTGGATACGGCGCTTTTTCTTCGTGCCGCTCCAGTAGCGACGCAGCAGGAAAATGAGTCCGCCCGCAATCACCAGACCCACGATCGGGGAGAGGATTAACGACATGAAAATCCCAATAACTTTCGGGATATTAAGCGCATCGACCATCGAGGAGCCGGTCATCAGTGCGTTGGTCAAACCGATACCAATGATGGCACCGATAAGCGTATGGGAGCTGGAGGCCGGCAGACCAAAGTACCAGGTGCCGAGGTTCCAGATAATAGCGGCCAGTAACATAGAGAACACCATGGCGAGGCCATGTGCGGACCCTACGTTCAACAGCAGGTCTGTTGGCAACATATGCACGATCGCATACGCCACGCTTAGCCCACCGAGCAGAACGCCGAGGAAGTTAAATACCGCAGCCATTGCCACCGCAAGTTGCGATCGCATTGCGCGGGTGTAGATGACGGTTGCCACTGCGTTTGCAGTGTCATGGAAGCCGTTGATCGCTTCATAGAAGAGAACAAATGCCAGAGCTAATAATAATAAAAGGCCCGTATGCATATCGAGGCCAGCAAACAAATGTAGCATAGACGTTACGCCATTTTGAGGACATGAACGCGGCGCATTATGTAAGACAACAGCCTGATGCGCCAACTGAAATATAGACTTTTCTTGATGTTTGTCGTGAAAGCTCGCAACAACGAAAAGATTTACATTTTGTTTTTCAACCACCTGCATTTGTTAATGCGCTTTAGGCTGGTGCGACCAGCCGCAGATCTTTACAATTCCACCCCTTAAGCATAGTCGGGAGTCGGTCGTGGAAAAGTTTGATGCCATTATTATTGGTGCGGGTGCAGCTGGAATGTTCTGTGCGGCAATGGCCGGGCAGGCGGGTAGCCGCGTGTTACTTATCGATAATGGTAAAAAACCGGGCCGTAAAATCCTCATGTCTGGCGGGGGTCGCTGCAACTTTACTAATCTTTATACCGAGCCTGCGGCCTATCTGAGCCAGAACCCCCATTTTTGCAAATCTGCCCTGGCGCGCTATACCCAGTGGGATTTCATCGGCATGGTGGACAAACACGGCATCGCCTGGCATGAGAAAACCCTCGGCCAGCTGTTCTGCGATGACTCCGCCCAGCAGATCGTCGATATGCTGGTGGCGGAGTGTGAAAAGGGTAAGGTCACCACGCGCCTGCGCAGCGAAGTGCTGGGCATTGAGCGCGATGAACAGGGCTTTACCCTCCAGCTTAACGGCGACAGCGTGCAGACCAGCAGGTTAGTGATTGCTTCCGGCGGCCTGTCGATGCCGGGCCTGGGCGCCACGCCGTTCGGCTATAAAGTGGCCGAGCAGTTTGGCCTGAAGGTGCTGCCCACTCGTGCGGGCCTGGTGCCGTTCACGCTGCATAAGCCGCTGCTTGAGCAGCTGCAGGTGCTGTCCGGCGTCTCCGTGCCGTCGGTTATCAGCGCTGAGAACGGCGTCAGCTTCCGCGAAAGCCTGCTTTTCACCCACCGTGGCCTCTCCGGTCCGGCGGTGCTGCAGCTGTCCAGCTACTGGGAACCTGGTGAGTATGTGAGCGTTAACTTACTTCCCGACACCGATCTGGAGGCGTTCCTCAACGAGCAGCGCAACGACCATCCGAATCAGAGCCTGAAAAATACTCTCGCGATGCAGCTGCCAAAACGCCTGGTGGAGTGCCTGCAGCAGCTGGAGCAAATCCCGGACGTCACGCTAAAACAGCTTAACGTCCGCCAGCAGGAAGAGTTGATTGAGAAACTGCAAAACTGGCGGGTGCAGCCCAACGGCACGGAAGGCTATCGCACCGCAGAGGTGACCCTCGGCGGCGTGGACACCAACGAGCTGTCATCCCGCACCATGGAAGCCAAAAAAGTGCCGGGCCTGTACTTTATCGGCGAAGTGATGGACGTCACCGGCTGGCTGGGAGGCTATAACTTCCAGTGGGCGTGGAGTTCGGCCTGGGCCTGCGCTGAGGCGCTGCGCTGTGAATTGATAAAAAAGTTAGGCCACTAATATAAGAGTTGTGTCACTAATCAATTTTTTAGTATTAAAGTTGTGACACTATTTTTTTACTTTTTGTTTTTATTGATTTTTTTTTGTCTTCACTATGTATTGCTTGTGTGCTGCGAAATCTTTCCACTAAACTTATCTTAGGTACGGTGAGTCCGTGATCAGCCTGAGATTTATCGAGGTTGGTATGAGCAGAGGAAGACGTTTTACATCTCTTGAGAGCTACGAGAAAGCGCTTAAGGAGGGTGTTGGCGTTGGTTCTGGAGAATTCTATCAACCTTGGCTACGACCTCAGAATTTTACCGGTTCAACAGGCAACAGATCTGCCATTCTCGGGCTTAAAACATTCAGGCAACACAATATGTTGTCTGGGATTGAGACCGAGTTCTTCTATCTTGCCGATTCAATGATGCAGTAATCGATATTCGTGAACAATTCCCACTCCTGCCTCTTACCCTGACTCAAAATATTGCCCGAATAATCAATATTGACCATCCCGCTTTACGCAGAAAAGCGGGAGAGAAAGGTACACCAGGAGAACCCTCGGTCATGACAACTGATTTTGTTCTTACTTTCCAAAACCCTGATGGTTCTGTCTGGTATCAGGCTTATTCGATTAAATCAGATGAAGTTATTACAAAAAGAAATGCAGAAAAGCAGGAGATAGAACGTCTGTATTGGGAAGGTATCAATGTGCGTTTTCAGGTTTACACAGGAAGTGACGCGACTCGCACGAAAAGCACCAATATTAGCTGGGTTACGTCTCCTTTCCGTATGAGAGGGTTGCCAGATTATGGTTAAACCGGAGGCCTTTGAAGTTACGCAGGTATAAAAAAAACAGGCCAAATCCCCAGTTGCGCTGACTGTCAGTGATGCGGATCAGCCAATCGGCAATGACGTCATTTTCCTCATTCAGCTTAGGCTGATAGCGATAGCAGCCTTCACTAACAACAAACAACTGGCAGGCAAAACGCACGCTGACGTTTCGTCTTCTGACCGCATCCTGAGCCATCAGCTTTCGACGCGATGGCTTCACCACTTTTTTGCCATGGCTTCCTGAATGATTTCGGCTTTGAGACGTTCTTCAGCATACATTTTTTTGAGGCGACGGTTTTCGTCTTCCAGTTCTTTCAGACGGGTCATCATGGAGGCGTCCATACCGCCAAAACGAGAACGCCACTTATAGAAACTGGCATTGCTCATGCCATGCTCGCGGCACAGTTCGGCCACCGGTGTTCCGGCCTCGGCTCGCTTCAGGATGGACATGATCTGGCTGTCAGTAAAACGTGATTTTTTCATAGAAA
This sequence comes from Dryocola clanedunensis, assembly GCF_038405435.1. Taxonomy (GTDB): domain Bacteria; phylum Pseudomonadota; class Gammaproteobacteria; order Enterobacterales; family Enterobacteriaceae; genus Dryocola; species Dryocola clanedunensis_A. The sequence continues at coordinate 95,607 of NZ_JBBYHZ010000006.1, forward strand.
TCTCCCGGTTCAGATTACGAGAAAATTCTACTTATAAACACACCGGTTTTTCGGGGGGATTACCATGCCGCTCTTCAGTACTGAAAGCACCCGCAAAAATAAACTGCTCGAGAAGGATCCAGAGCCTAGGCTCCCTCATATCATGAGATCCCAACTCTTCATATACGGGTTTCATTTCCTCATGGCGCTCTATTAGACGTTCAAATACTGACCAAGTTGAAAACTAAACTGGGATTGAGCAATCACGCCACTCATGCAACTTGTCTTTCAACAACAGCAAAGCTTGTTCGGGGATGTCTGTTCCTAAATCAGTGGTCACGGGATATTCCTACTTTTAAAAGGTTGGCTCATTCTTGACAAGAAATTCCCCTATGTCGGTAACCGGAACAAAAATATAGGGTGTTTTCCGGTCACCCGATACCTAGCTCACATAAGTTTCTCTCATTCTTTCAACAGGGCATCAGTCAATCAGATAGAGATTATTTTTTGCCCTATCACTTGAAAACAAACGAAGCGGCACAATCTAAATGGAATTCACAACAAATATGGGGTTAATATGAGCATTCAGAGTAAATTCCTTAAATTTCATGATGCTATAAAGCTCGGGCGAAAAGATCTGGAATATACTAATGCACGATTAAAGGATGACAGCATCACCGAGAGTATTAAGGCTAGGTTTCGCTTGGATGGGTATCCAGTTATCGAGGATTTCATTCAGGGCTCTCTTGCAACAAGCACTGGTATCCGTGAAAAGGGCCAGGATTTTGATATTGACCGTGCGATTGTTATCGAAGCTAGCACTGCTCCAGAAAACCCAATCACACCTAAGTTGGCCGTTCTTGACGTCTTAGAAACTCGCGGATTTATAAATGCGAAAATTAAGAAACCATGTGTTACTGCTGATTATAAGACTGAAGATCTGCACATTGATATCCCCGTCTACCGACAGTATGAAAATGGGCAATATGAGCTTGCAGTAGGGAAACGCCTCTCTGATGAAAGTAACAGAGAGTGGGCTATGTCCGCACCACGCGAGCTTATCGACTGGGTTAAGAATTACGACAAAGAAGTTGCTTATGCTTCTGCAAAACACGACCAGTTTCGCCGTACTGTTCGGTACCTGAAACGGTGGAGGAATTACAAATTTGCCGATGAGATTCGTCGTAAAATCTTCTCCATCGGGATTACCGTTATGGTGAAGGAGTGTTTTGTTTCTTCAGTCGATAACGAAGGTTTTGCAGATGATCTTACGGCGTTAAAGTCAACAGTTTCAGCGATACAGGCCTCTCCTTGGTATTTTACTTCTTTAGGAGAAGGTAAATATAAGGTTAAGGTTTCCTTACCAGTAGGAAACCGTCGGGATATTTTTCATGGGAGCAGCGTAGTAACGGGGACTCAGTTCAAGAATAAACTCGCCGCTTTATTGAAAACTCTGGAAAGTGTTGCTAGTGAAGAAAACGAATCAAAAAAGTGTGAGATTCTTCGTTCAGAATTCGGTGAGGATTTTCCAGAGGATACATCTTCTTTGTCTTCGAAAAGTCTTAGCAAAAATGCCGTCTATGCAACCGCTGGTGCGGTAGGGACGTCGCAAGGAGCATGAACTATCAAGTTATCTCAACCTACCTAACTGAATGCGGGTATAACGTATCCGCAGTTCCTGTTTCAGGTGAATCTACAGTCCTCGGTGTTGAGTTGTGCATTGGCGAATACAACGTGTCACTACATCATCCGGCAATCACTGAGTTGACCGGATTGCCCGTCTTTATGCTTGTTAAACCATCCACTTTCCCTAGGATTGCACATACTTTTGTTTTTAGTGAAGTAGATCTTGCAAGCATATGCATCAATGTTCCCGATGCTGTGTCAGTGAATTTTGAACGTCCTGAACTGGCTTTTGAGGAGTCATTGAAACGGCATATAGACTTACTAACACGAGCATTAACCGATGAAGAGTGGAATGCATCTGAGTTGCTCCGTGAATTTGAAGCGGGCTGGTATAGAATTGTTGATTCTGGCACGTCAGAGTTTATTTGCTTGTCCGAGAGCGGAAAACTAGAAGAATTGTGCATTTTGAAACCCCGAGCAGGACGTTCTACAGGTTTGCAGTCTTACTTCTTCGGTTATCCCGAAGGATATGCAGTCGATGAATCCTTTTCCCCAATTAACCAATTACTGAATAACAGAGAAGCAGCCAAAGGGGTTGGTATTATTATACCTCTTAGTAAACTTAAGCCAGCTCCTGAAAGTTGTGAAGAGCTTAAAGAGTGGTACCTTACTGCTCTGTCTGATATGGACGAAACTGATATAACGCAGCTTACTCAAAGGTATTCTCGGTATCGCTCACACGAATTCTGGGTTGTTTTTAATGCGTTGACACCTTCCGGTAGAACCTGGTTCGGCATTCATTTTTCGTTAAAAAATACTAAGCAAGGTGGGAAGAAAAACCTACCGTTAAAGGATATGCAACTTATTGATTGGAGTTTGAAAGCGTTTACGGTTTCACTTTTTAATAAGGAAAGGTTGATGCCCCGCAGCGGTGCTAATAGCTCCTTAAGTAGTGTAAATATACTATTAGTTGGGTGTGGTTCCGTTGGGGGAGAAGTAGCAGACAAACTGGCTGCATCTGGGGTTGGTAATATGACTTTGTCTGACCCTGATGTACTAACACTGGACAATCTTTACCGTCATATTTTACCTCCTTCGTATGTCTCAAGTAGTAAGTCATTTGGTCTTAAATTTAACTTAATTTATAAATATCCTTGGCTTAGCATTAGGGATATGACATTTCGTTTATTACAACTCAGAGCGCGAGATTTTCTCTCAAGTTTTGATCTTATCGTCATTGCGATTGGCTCACCCACTCATGAACGCTTATTTCATGAATATCTTTTGAAAGAAAAAATTAAAACTCCAGTGATGAATACTTGGGTTGAAGGATATGGTATTGGGGGGCATGCAGTGTTGACTATTCCCGGTAAAAAAGGGTGCTTACTCTGTTCATATCTTGATCCGAATGACTTATCCAGAGGTCTTGCTTCTAATTTGAATTTTCTGAAACCAAATCAGGATCTAACCAAGAACCATGCGGGGTGTGGTGATGCCTTTCTTCCTTACAGTTATATAGCATCGACACAAACATCTTTAGTTGCTGCTGATTTAGCAGTGAAATATTTGTTGGGCTCGATTAATTATTCTTCTAAGGCTAGTTGGAAAGGTGACTCCTCCGATGCAGTGAAAAACGGATTTCAGCTAAGCGATAGATTCAAGTTGTTTACACGTTCTCTTGAAATTGTGCCTCTCTATAAACAGGGATGCGATCTTTGTGATGAATAGAGATCAGATTGTTATACTCGGTACAGGATTTCAATTATTAGTACATCAAAAAGTATACTGTACATGGGAGGCTTATAGACAGATTGATAAGACTGCTCCTGAGGCGTTTGGTATCCTGATTGGTGGAAAGTCGCTGGATAATGAGCAGTACAAATTAGTTGAAATTACTGAGCCGAAGGCAGGTGACTTGTGCTCAAGGACACACTTTATCTTAAAAGATCCCGGGCATCAGTTCATTGTAAATCAACGTCATGTTGATTCTAAAGGTGAGCTTGCCTATTTGGGGACCTGGCATACGCACCCTGAAGATGTTCCTTATGCTTCTATGACTGATATCGATGACTGGAAGAAATGTGTAAAACGCAATTTGGATCGGCAATTATTTTTTGTGATAGTGGGACTAAAAAAAATGGTTTTATATTATTACAATGAAAACGGCTTGAATCGGATTGAGTTCTAAGTACGAGATACAAACGATGAATGAGTATTTTTGTATGGATGAGTCCGACAAACTTGCATTGACATCAAAAAGTTTGCGACAGGTCTGTCATCAATGCTGATAACTTTTCAAAATTATTACATGCTTGGATGATTTTATGACGGTTGTTAATGAGGCTATTTTAAAACTGGCAAATCAAGCTCTTCTTCCTCCCCTTGATACCAGTGTAAATGTTGAAAACTATCTCGAGTTTGTAAACTCGGATATTCAGTGGGATGAGGTTATTGTATTTAGCGATAGTAATCATCAAAACACACTCATTCTTCTTTTAAAGAACGCAATAATTGTTTGTGCCATGCGATTCAATTTAGAAATGTCTGAATTTATAACGATCATTCAACGTTTATGTCGCAATGGTAAAACTCTTAAACTAGCCGTATTACAAGGTGATGTTCTTAGTGAAACTGATATAGCTGAGTTTACATCGCTTCAAAATGTTTTGGCTGCATGTAGTTTCCAGACAATTAAAGTGACTATCACCGAAATCAAAAAATATCTGACAGCTTTAGGGAAGCCAGGCGCTAAAGGACGGGGGCCTAACTTCAGTAAAGACACAAAAGAGAATGTGTGGAAGGATAGCCATGGAAGATGCATGTTTACAGGGTGTGGGCAGCGCCTTGGAATAGATGAGTTATCTGGGGAGAAGGGAAACTTTAGCTACCTTGCTCATAACGTTGCATCCTCTGAGAATGGTGAACGAGGAATCCCCGTTCTATCTGAAAAGTTATCTAATGATGCAAGTAATATATTGTTATTATGTGATAAACATCATCGGCTTGTGGATAAGATTGCAGGCTGCAACTATCCCGCTAGTCGTCTTTCAGATATGCGTGTACAGCATTGTCGGTTATCGGAAATTTTGCTTGATGGCCTGAGCTACGAGTCTGTAGACGTATATGTTTTGTTGTGGCCTGTGAATGCCCAGGTTGTTTCCCCTCCTGGTTCGAGGGATATTGCAGGTTCCCTGGCCACGATGAAGTTACGATCATTGTGTATTCCAAATGTCCTGGATAACGGCGGAGAGAATGTTTTCCTGCGTGCGGGGACAATTGGCGGACAAATTCCTTCAATTATAGAATCATCTGCACGCCGGATTCTCGATCAGACACGAAGGCATGATTTCAAAGCTGCATTGTTTGCTTTCGGGCCTATGCCAGCATTAGTTGGTTTGGGTGCATTACTTGGTAATAAGGGACAATTCCTTCCAATGCTTCGATACAGAGATAGTGGGTGCTGGATGTGGCCAAAAGAAGAGCCAGTCAGCAAATTTTACTCTGTTGAAGGTAAGGACTCGCTTGTTGCTCATGAAGATGTAGTCATTAGTATTAATTTCACCGCAACTTCCCCGGCTGTGGTGGCTAAAGCGCATGAAATAAAAAATCGACTGGGGTGCAGTGTTATTAACTACACAGCAGTACCTGAATTTATGGGTAATGGTGCGATTCCTCATCCTGAAAATGGCATCGCTTTGTGTGCTCAGTTGCAGCAGGATATGCATGATTTCAGACTTAAATATGGTGTTAAACGCATCCACCTTCTGATTTGTGCATCTAATGCTGCTTCTATTTTTGTGGGGCAAGCCTACGATTTGCATCATCCTGATATGATAGTTTATGATTTTGAAGGTGAAGGGATGAAACCTGTGCTTTTGATTAGCAATAATCTTGGTGGTACAAAGTTGTTATCACCTGAATGTTAAGCTACCAGATTAAGTGCGGCAAAAGGCACATTGAATCTGAATGGATCCATATAACAATGGCCACGATGATGTGGGGTACTTACACAGAGAGCTACTTACGATGGGTTAACTGCTCTAGAGTTAAAGCCATCAGTTTGGTTCCCCGGAAGAAACCCAAGGCACGTGCTGTTCCGGAAGGTAGTAGGCATCCGGACTCTCGTGCTGAAGACGGGGTATTTCTATAGCCCTATCTGAAGATAGGGCTATATGGCTGAAGATCATGTCATTAGATCATTTCTAGCCAGCTTTATGGGGCCTGCGTTCAAGGTTGCTAACTAAAACTGAAGCGTAATAATTTAGGAAAGGCAGCATCTCATTAGCACTGAATCTTGCGTAGATATTTCCGTCGCGATCTGTCTCTTTAAAATGTATTTCATCGACTAGATTGTTCGCATCTAGAGATATCACCTCGATGCTGAAATGAGCAATAGAGTGCCTCATTTTTAAAATGAGATCCTTCAAGGTCATCTCCGGTCCGGGAAGTGTTGATTCAGTTAGTCCCATTTCAGATTTCAGCTCTTGGGTGAGTCGACAAGCAGGAATCCATGATAATGCTCGCTCTTTCGGCATAACGATAAGCCCGAGCAGGCAATTCAGGGTTAGAGTGTAATTGTATTGTTGTTCAAATGGCGTTTCTTGGATCAGAGCATTGTATTGGTTAATCAAATCTATTGTTCTTTGAACAAATTCTATCTCGAAATCTGCGTAATTTCCCATTCAACTGGCCCTTTATCATCAAAGCTCGACCATATCATGCCATCATCCTGACAATTTGATTTCCGTCATTACTGTAATGGTTCCGGTTTCGGGACTTTTCGGATCCAATACACAGAATGTCTACGTACTGTATGTAAACCGAATTGTACATATTGAAAGTATGGTATTAACGATATGTTTTATAAGGTGTTGCGTATTTTTATGCGGAACGTAAGATCGGGACATTAATTTTCACTGGCCTCTATAACCTGATGAACAACTTATCTCCTGACGCCATCCATCTCACCAAGGATGTCGTTGCAGCCCTTATTGCCGCCAACATCCCGATGCCCATGAACGATCACGTCGTTGGTCAGCACCTCGGCGGCTGCTCTCTGTCACACATATCTCCGATGATGAGTGAATTCTGTACCCGCTAGGATGCAAAAGACCGTAAGGTGAAGGTATGACTCCGGATATCAAACTGCGCATTCGTGCGTTCTGCAACGCTCTGATTTCTGCTGCCGATATCCGGTCGCATGAGTGTTCCCATCTGCCGCGCTGACGTGAGGTACTGAATGGTTTTCCGGGAGGCAGCTGCGAGCTGGCCAGTAACTTTCTGGCGCAGTATCTGAAAGATTGTCATTCGATGCTGCAGCCCCAGATCATCCTGATGTGCACTACCGAGGACTTTCGTAAAGAGACCGGATCGTCAATATAGTCACATGTGATTGTGAAGCTGGACACTTGGGCACATCGATCTGACACTGAACCAGTTTCCGAAGTACAGCAGTCGCGTATGTATTGAAGAGAAAGGAACGCTGACCACCTTGATAGGCGATATTCGAAAGTTCGGTGGCACAGTTTTGACGAAGGAAATCATCCTGTAGGCAGGCATACTTGATGGTAGCGAACTTTATCAGTGGCTGAAAGACACAGCCAGCGAGTTGCTGAACGAAAAAGGATCGTTAATATGACTCATATAGAAATAATAATGTCAGTCAAAAAGGGAATGAAGTCAGCAACGGAGGATGCCATTTCAATGAATTTGTATTCCGGTGCAAAAATAGGGGTTGAGTATCTGGCAACGGTATCAGTTGGTCCGGCATTAATCAGAAGTAAAAGCTTTAGCCATGGAGATCATGAGCTTCATTTTGAATACAGTACCAAGAAATTTATCTCGTCTACCGTACCGCTAATAAAAAAACGACACCGCTACCGGGTCATATTTTTGCAAGAAATATCGTGAGAAAACTTTCAAATACCACCAGAAATGGAAGGATAGATATAGCGTTACTTAATAAATATATGGGTATGGAATTTCCCTTATGTACGATTGAGGTGAAAGGGGATAACCCTTCCAAGAAATTGATGATTTACAGAGAAATTTAGAGTGCATGGTCTATTCAGCAGAAACAGGAAAATCCGCATTAGACCTCACACTAAGCTGCTCGTTTTTCTGTTATGTGAAGGATGCATACTGCGTTAAGTAAGAGCCTGAAAAACAGTATGTTAAAAATCTTAGAGATATCTTTGAAAGCAAAATTGCCGGTTTCAGAAAAACTGTACCTTCTGATATCAGCCTAAATGTTGAAGTATTCACACTTTCTAAAAGACTTGCTCCAGACAACGCAGATCAGCATGATTTTTATCTAATTGAAGATGAAATACATTTGTCTTTAGGTGTGATTATTTACCTAGAGCGTAATCGCCATCCACCTTCCACCGGCGTTCTTCCTGTATTACAAGTCTCGATACCCTGAGGTTAAACCTGTAGCAGGAAGGGTTGCGGAAAAATTCAGAGCTCTTGTGATGTGAACACATGCCGTTGTAGCAAACGTTTGGGTTTGGAGGTATTTTGGGCATGAGTAAAAAATACTACATAGCCCATTTATCAATCGAAGGCACTATCATTAATTTTATTTACGACATTTTTGTTAAAAACATTTAAATACAATTGGTTATTTTTTTAGTGGTATAACTATCATTAATTTTGGGATTAGTAGCATAACTTTTTTATCACACCACATGCGCTAAGATTGCCCCTCGATTCGCTATGTAATAAGATATATAGCGAATCCACTCCTTGCCCTGAAGCTCCCTATGCAAACCATTCGCAGTATCGCGCTCGCTTGCGCCACGCTTTTCCTCGCTTTTTCTGCCCATGCGGATCGGGTTATCACCGACCAGCTGGGCCGTCAGGTTACGTTGCCCGACCATGTTGACCGGGTTGTTGTCCTGCAGCACCAGACGCTAAACCTGCTGGTTCAGCTCGATGCGGATAAAGACATTGTTGGCGTGCTGAAGAGCTGGAAGAAACAGCTCGGCCCTGGCTTCGCTCGTTTCATGCCCGCCATAAATTCTTTGCCGATGCCCGGCGACCTCACTCAGGTCAATATTGAAAGCCTGCTGGCGCTCCATCCGCAGGTGGTGTTTGTCGCCAACTACGCGCCTGCGGAGATGATCCAGCAGATTCAAAATGCGGGCATTCCGGTGGTGGCGATTTCGCTGCGTAAAGACGCGGCGGGGCAGCAGAACAAAATGAACCCGACGATGAAGGACGAAGAGCAGTCCTACAACGAAGGGCTGAAGCAGGGTATCCGCCTGATTGCCGACGTAGTTGACCGCAAAACCCAGGGCGAGGCGCTGATTAACTATGCCTTCGACGCGCGGGCAAAATACAACGCGCCGGTGAGCGATATCCCGGATAGCAAAAGAGTTCGCGTTTATATGGCGAACCCGGATCTGAATACTTACGGATCGGGTAAATACACGGGCCTGATGATGAAGCACGCCGGGGCGCTGAACGTGGCCGCCGCAAGCGTGAAGGGCGCGCGACAGGTTTCGCTGGAGCAGGTCCTGCAGTGGGATCCGCAGGTGATCTTCGTGCAGGATCGCTACCCGCAGGTGGTAACGCAGATCATGAACGATCCCAACTGGCAGGCCGTTGATGCGGTGAAAAACCATCGCGTGTGGCTGATGCCGGAGTACGCCAAGGCCTGGGGCTACCCGATGCCGGAAGCGCTGGCGATTGGCGAGCTGTGGATGGCGAAAAAGCTCTATCCGCAGGCCTATAAAGACGTCGACGCTGATGCCCTGGCGCAGGACTACTACCAGCGGTTCTACCGGGTGAACTGGCAGTCCGATGCTAAGCAGTAAATCAGACCTGTTTCTGCAGCCGGCGCTGATCGTTTCGGCGCTGGCGCTGGGTATCGGCTCGTTGTGTCTGGGGCAGTATCCGCTGGCCCTGAGCGACGTTTTCCACCAGCTTATCCACTTTTCCCATCCCGAAGGCATGGCCAGCCAGATTGTCTGGTCCGTCCGGCTGCCGCGCGTGCTGATTGCGCTGCTGGCGGGCGGTGCGCTTGGCTTGTGCGGCGCCACGTTGCAGGGGGTGTTTCATAATCCGCTGGTGGATCCGCATATTATCGGCGTCACTTCCGGCTCCGCTTTTGGCGGCGCGCTGGCGATTCTGCTTGGCCTGCCGCCGATTGCGATGATGGGCTCAACCTTTGCTTTTGGCCTCACCGCGCTGATTCTGGTTTACGCGATTGCCGCGTTACAGGGGCGGGAAAACGCGCTGATCCTTATCCTCTCCGGCATTATTCTGAGCGGCTTTTTTGCCGCGCTGGTGAGCCTGATCCAGTACCAGGCCGATACCGAAGAGACGCTGCCCAATATCGTCTTCTGGCTGCTGGGCAGCTTTGCGACGGCGAACTGGCACAAAGTCGTGATGCTTGCCGTCCCGGTGGCGCTTGCTGCGGCGCTGCTGTTCCAGCTGCGCTGGCGCATAAATTTGCTCTCGCTTAATGATAAGGACGCCAGGGCGCTGGGCGTGAGGGTCGTGCCGCTGCGGCGGACGGTGCTGGTTTGCTGTGCGATTCTGGTTGCGGCCCAGGTCGCCGTGAGCGGCAGCATTGCCTGGGTTGGGCTGGTTATTCCGCATCTGGTCCGCCTGCTGGTCGGGGTCGACCATCGCCGCCTGCTGCCCGCGTCGTTCTGGCTCGGCGGCTGCTTTATGATTGTTGTGGATGACCTGGCCCGCACCCTGACGCAGGCGGAGATCCCGCTGGGCATCATCACCGCGCTGCTCGGCGCGCCGCTGTTCACCTTCCTGTTAATCCGCTCCAGCCGTAAGGCCCGCCAATGACATCCGCAACGCTCAACATCCAGCAGCTCCGGTACGGGCACAAAGAGGCGCTCTTCGAGCCGTTAACCTTTCGCTGCCAGCGTGGGGAAATCTGGGCCGTACTCGGGCGCAACGGGCTGGGGAAAAGTACCTTACTGGATACGCTGAGCGGCGTGCTAAAGCCGCTGGGCGGGAGTTTCAGCAGCGAAGGGGGCGTGGGCATTGTGGCGCAGCATTTTCATCTGCCGTTTCCCTATACCGTGCGCGATGTCGTGCTAATGGGGCGGGCGCGCCATGTCGGGCTGTTTTCCCTGCCGGGGCGCAGAGATGCCAGGCGAGTCTCCGGGGCGCTGGAACAGCTTAATATTGGCCACCTCGCCGCGCAGACTTTTACCTCACTTTCCGGCGGGCAGCAGCAGCTGGTGATGATTGCCAGAGCGCTTGTAACCGCCAGCCAGACTCTGCTGCTGGATGAACCCTGCTCGGCGCTGGACTTAGCCAATCAGCAGGTGGTTTTGCAGCTGATAAGCGATCTGGCCCTCCGGCAAAACCGCTGCGTGGTGTTCAGCACCCACGATCCCGTTCACGCTCAGCAGGTGGCGACGCATACGCTGCTCCTGCTGCCCGAAGGGAAATGGCTGGCGGGGGAAACCGATGCCGTTCTGACCGAAGAGAACATGCATCGCGCTTACGGCCTGCCGCTCCGCAGGGTCAGCCTGGAGGGGACTTCAGCGTCCTGTCTGGTGCCGCTTTTTACTATCGAAAAGTAGCGGGCAAAAAGCCTGCTGCGGTCAGAATATCCTGTCCCTCGCGATCGGTAATGAACTCAGCCAGCGACCGGGCTTCCGGCGCCTGGCTTAATACCGCCAGCTGGTATTCGCACAGAATATTATGTTCATCGGGAATCGCGATGCTCAGCACGTCCGGCTGGTCTGCCAGCGCCAGGCCGTAGTGGGCATAGCCGATAAACACCTCCGCCAGCCCCTGGCGAATCACCCACGCGCTCGCCAGCTCGCCTTTCGGCACGCTTAGCGTCTCCCTGCCGCCGACCAGCTGAAGCGCTCTCTTCTTAAGTTCCTCACCCAGCCCCGGCTCGAGCCGTTCAAGCCCGTCGAACAGCGCCCAGGTGTAATCCCCCGACGGGTCGCATCCCGGCGTTGAGGTACCGATTCGCAGCGTCGGGTCGCGCAGCAAATCCAGCCAGTTAGCTTTGTGACGAGCCGTCAGGCTCAGGCGATTCCAGGCAAAGGTATGCGCGCTGTGCGCTTTGTTCGCGGCCAGCAAGGCCTGTGGATGAGCGCGATTGGCCGAAGCAAAAAGCGCACAGGGCTCCCCCGCCTCAATGCGTTCTTTCAGCAGCCCTGCCGGGCCGTACTTTACGTCTACGGCGATGCCCGTGGCCTGAGTGAAGCGCTGCATCAGCGGCGTGAAGGCCAGGCGCAGGCTACCGGCGGCCAGCACGGGTAAGGGAGAAGTCATCGGCGATTCCTGAATTTTTTAGTCTGCCGCAAGGGTACGCCTTTTACAGAGGGGCGGGCAAAAAGGTTTTTATCTTAGTCACACAACCCGATAGCTAACCCGTTTTAACAGGCATCCTGTTGTATAGTAAGCCTTAATACAACACGGTGCGGAGTTGACCATGGACATCCTGAATAAGCTCCCTCTGTCCTCGCTGAGATTGTTTGAGGCCGCCGGGCGAACCTGCTCTTTCACGCTGGCTGCCGGGGAGCTGGGGATAACGGCCAGCGCGGCCAGCCATGCCATCGGTAAACTTGAAAAGCAGCTGGCCGTCCGCCTGTTCTTCAGAAATACCCGCGAGATGGCGTTAACCGCCGATGGTGAACTGCTGTTAAGGCACGTTCAAAACGCGTTCAGCGAAATAAAGCAGGGCGTAAATTCCCTGGCGAAGAGCCAGCAGCGCCCTCTGCGCATACATACTGTTCCAAGCTTTGCCAATCAGTGGCTACTCTCACGCCTGTCATCTTTTATTCAGCGATATCCTGACGTGCAGTTCCGCTTCTCGGCAAATACCGATCCCGTCCGATTTGAAGACGACGAATTTGATTTAGATATTCTTTACGGTCAGCCGGTCTCCTCCTCGTATCACAGCATTCCTCTGTCGGTGGAGCAGCTGACGCCGCTTTGCAGCCCGCAGGTCGCTGAAAAAATCAGCAAACCCGAGGATTTGTACAGCTGCACGCTGATCCAGTGCGATGCCCAGCTTTATCAATGGCGAGGATGGTTTGAGGAGAATAATTTAGCGCCGCCTGAGCAGTACCATTTGAGCTTTGACCGAAGCTTTATGGCCATTAAGGCGGCCGTGGATGGGCTTGGCGTGGTGCTTGAATCCATGCTGCTTGCGGAAAAAGAGATAAAAAATGGCGATCTTGTGTGTCCGCTCGTGGAGACGACCCGGGAGCTGCATTACATCTGTCATTATTTATCTTTCCCGCGCTATCAGCAGCATCCCGCGCTGGAAGTGTTTAAAACCTGGCTGCTGAACGAGCTGAATAGTGCGAACCACCGCTAAGGCCGGCTGCGCGAAGAAAAGGAGCGGCTGGAAATAGTTAACCGCTCATGACGTTCTATTCGGGCATAGAAGCCCCGACCGGCAGCGGCTCTTTGATCGTCAGGACGACCAGCAGGCAGACAAATGCGGCGATGGAGAGGCTGATAAACACCGCGTTCCAGTCGTATTTGTCCAGCAGCACGCCCACGATAAGCGGCATGATCACCGCACCGCTGTTACCGCCCATATTGATTATGGAATAGGCTATCGGGTAGCACTCTTTTGACGCTCTTCCCATCGCGTAAACGGAATAGGCCGAGTAGCCAAGAGAGAGCAGTAAACCGATACAGAACAAAATGATCCCCAGCCCCACCTTGCTTTGCGGAGCGAATACCATAACGCCCATCATGATAATCGTGCAGAAGGCGCTGAACAGCATCAGCGGCTTGCGCCGCTTGCCAAACAGGTTATCCGACATCCAGCCGCCCAAAAGATTGCCCAGCACGTTCCCGGCAAACGGCGTCGAGGCGAGAATAGCCGAGTTGATAATATTGAAGCCGTGCTCCTGCAGCAGATACTTAGGTAGCCACGACATCAGCACGCCGTCCACAATTCCCACCATGCACATGTAGCCGATGGCGGCGCCGTAAATATCCCAGCTGGTAAAGATCTCACGGGAATTTTGCAGCTGAGGTAAGTTTCGCGTTCTGATAAGGCGGTCGATTAAACCGAATTTAAAGGGACGATACAGTAGCCTGGCCGGTTCTTCTTCTCCGGCGGCGACCGTTTGTGCAGCATTATCATTGATATAGTCAGCTTCTTCCTGATTTACAAACGGACTCTCGGAGGGTTTGTTTCTCACCAGCACGTACCACACCACGGCCAGCACAATGCCGGGAATGGAGAAGAAGTAAAAAATGTGTCTCCAGTCGTAGTTAATCAGTATCCAGGCGCAAATCGGCGGCACCAGGAACGGGCCGAATTTTGAGCCCGCGAGGAATAGCCCGGTTGCCGTTCCTTTCTCCTTGCTCGGGAACCAGTTATTAATGGTCGCGGTAGAGCTGATAACTACCGGCGCTTCGCTAACCCCTACCAGCGTTCTCAGAATTTTAAGATGCAAGAAAGAATCTACCCGCCCCATAAAAAACGTAAACAGTGATGTTAAGGCCATGCCCAGCGCGTACGAAAAGCGGATGCCTTTTTTACGGACCAGATAACCGGAGGGGATCTGGCACAGGGCATAGCCTGCGAAGAACAGGCTAATGATGATGCCGACATCGGTATTGTTCAGCCTGAACTCATCCTGAATATAGGGGATGGCAAAGCCAATGTTTGCCCTGTCGGCCTGAGCGACAACGAAAATGATAAATATCAGCGCCATGACGAACCAGCGATAGCTGCTCTTTCGCACGTTCTTTTTTGTGTCCACGGATTCAATGTTATTAGTCGACATATCAACCTCAAATAGCGTAGCGGAGGTAAAAGTGAGAAGCCGCCTCTGCGGCGGCTCAAAGTTATTTCAGACGACGTTTGATTTGTTCAACCATGCAGGCTTTCGAGATGCCGTAGCGATCGTGCAGGGTTGGCAGGGCACCGGCATGCAGAAACTCGTCCGGCAGCGAGATGACGTCAAACTCGCAGCTGACGCCCTTGCGCATCAGCAGCGCGGCAACGGCTTCGCTCAGGCCGCCAATACAGCTATGGTTTTCTGCAGTAACAACCAGACGCCCTGGTTTTGCTGCCTGGGCAAGAAGGGTATCTTCATCCAGCGGCTTAATTGTTGGCACGTGCAGCACCGCAACGCTGATGTTATCCCTGCGCAGCGCTTCGGCCGCTTCCAGCGCGCGCATGGTCATCAGGCCCGAAGAGATAATCAGCACGTCGTTACCATCCTCCAGCAGCTTCGCTTTGCCGAGTTCAAATTTATAATCATATTTATCAAGCACCAGCGGCACCTTACCGCGAAGCAGGCGCATGTAAACCGGCCCCTGATGTTCCGCCAGAGCGGGAACCGCCTGTTCAATTTCCAGCGCGTCGCAGGGGTCGATAATTGTCATGCCGGGAATGCCGCGCATGATGGCTAAATCTTCCGTGGCCTGGTGGCTCGGCCCGTAGCCGGTGGTTAACCCCGGCAGCGCCGCGCAGATTTTAACGTTGAGATTTTCTTCAGCGATAACCTGATGAATAAAATCATAGGCACGGCGCGTGGCGAAGACCGCATAGGTGGTGACGAAGGGCGTGAAGCCTTCTTTCGCCATTCCTCCCGCCGCGCCCATCAGCAGCTGCTCCGCCATCCCCATCTGGAAAAAACGTTGCGGATACGCCTGGGCAAAAATATGCAGGTCGGTATATTTTGAGAGATCCGCCGTCATACCGACGATTTCCGGGCGCGTTTTCGCCAGAGCAACCAGCGCATGGCCGAACGGCGCCGAGCGGGTTTCCTGGCCCTCATCTGCGATGGAGGCGATCATGGCGGAGGTGGTTAAGCGGGGTTTGCTTTGGGAAATCTGGCTCATGACAGCGCTCCTTCCGGTTTGTTGGCATCGAGTACGGCCAGCGCCTTTTGCCATTCGTCGGCATCGACGCGGATAAAATGGTTCTTGTCGCGGGTTTCCAGGAAAGGCACGCCTTTGCCCATCAGGGTGTCGCACAGAATGACGCGAGGTTGGTCTCCGGCATGGTTTTTCGCGTTTTCAAAAGCGGTAACGACTGCCGCAACGTCGTTCCCATTGACGCGTTGCACGTACCAGCCAAACGAGGCCCATTTATCTTCCAGCGGCTCAAAACCGAGAATTTTTCGTGAATCGCCGTCGGCCTGCTGTTTGTTAATGTCGACAATATTGATCAGGTTCGACAGGCCATGATGCGCAGCCGACATCGCTGCCTCCCAGGTGGATCCTTCGTCCAGCTCGCCGTCGGACATCGAGTTGATCACCAGCGACGCGCTCTCTTTCTGCCGTAGCCCCAGCGCCATGCCTACCGCGATGCTTAAGCCCTGGCCGAGGGATCCGCCGGAAATCTCCATCGCCGGGGTATAGGTTGCCATGCCTGACATAGGCAGACGGCTGTCATCGAACCCGTAAGTCTCGAGCTCTTCTTCAGGGATAATGCCTGCTTCAATCAGCGCGGCGTAATACGCGATGGCGTAATGACCGTGGGACAGCAAAAAGCGATCGCGGGCTTCCCAGCCCGGATCGGCCGGACGGTAATTCATGATGTGCGCGAAGGCCGTAGCCAGCACGTCGGCGTACCCCAGCGCCTGGCCGATATAGCCCTGGCCCTGTACTTCCCCCATGCGCAGGGCGTATCGACGGATGCGCCAGGCCGCCGCCTCGACTTTCTGCAGTTTCGTTTGTGACATAAATAAATTCTCTATCGGTTAATTAATAAAGGTTAATTTCCCAGTGTTAATTACTAGTGGTTTATAAAATGATGAATATGGGTCGGTCGGGAGGGTTATTTATTTCCAGGTTTCTATAACCCGGCTGTCATCATTAAGTTCAAGACCCAGTTCTTTTGCCTTCAGATAGCGCTGATGCGCGATATTCAGTAATGGAACATCGGCCTGATGTTTTTTTGCGGCTTCGGCAACCAGACCGCTATCTTTAATGAAAATATTAATGGTGCTTGTTACTTCAACATTATTGTCCTGAAGCATCCGCGGCCCCCGGTCCGAAAGCATCCATGAACCGGCGGCCCCTTTTTCAACCAAAGGTAAGACTTTGGCGGGGTCGATACCCAGGGCTCCTGCAAGGCTTAAAGCTTCTGCGGCAGCAACAATATGTACGGCACAAAGGTGCTGGTTGATGACTTTAATAGCCTGTCCTTCACCGATATTTTCCCCAACGAAACAAAGGGTGCCCATTGCGGAAAGCACCGGAGTGACTTTATCAATAACCGCTGGCGTACCGGCAGCAAATATCATTAACTCGCCTGTTGCCGCACGCGCTGTGCCACCGGTGACGGGAGCGTCCACTACCTTCGCACCGGCAAGTAATAGCGTCTGCGATGCTTCGCGAACGGCATCGGGACCAACCGTAGACATAATTACCCAGGTTTGACCGGCGACCGTATCCCCGGCGTCAGTAACCAGCTGCTTTAACTGCCCGGGTGTTGCTACCATAACGACCACGACTTCAGTGGCGGCAACCATTTTTATATTCGGCTGGACAACAATATTATATTTGGCTGCTTTTTTCCGCGAGACTTCAGATATATCTATGCCGGTCACAGGGTGCCCGGCGCTTTGAATTTGTCTTGCCATTGGTAGCCCGATTGCTCCAACGCCCACGAATGTAACATTCATGATATTCCCTCCTTATACGGCAAACATAGCCAACAGAAATAGAAATAGCGGTTCCCAAATAAAATCAGATACCCGGGGTAATGATTAAATTAAATAACCTTTATCTTGAGCGGGCAAATGTGCCTTATTCATAAGTCTGTGAATGCTATTCACTAACTGGAAGGGAGGAGCGCGGCGGAACGGCGAGCCGGGCGAGGGTTAAAACGTTCAAACCTGAAAACGGGAAGATCCTCGTTTGATATCACTCACATCTGCCGCACGGTGGACAAGCCTGTCGTGCCCTACGGCATGCGCAATCTGTGAGAAAGGTCTCTTCGTTTTTTGACGTTCCAGCGACGCAATATACGCCCCGGCGGGCGGATTTCGCTGATTGTTGTTCGTTTTGTGAGCGATTAATGAAATGGCTTACAAGAGAAAAGCTTTTTGCTGTGCAAAAGTGGTTCTGCGTTATCAACAACAATAACAGGCAGGAGAAAACAGTGGACAGCATCGAAGTGGCGATCGAAAAGCATATCCGTGCGTTTCCGGAATCGCTTATTAACTACCTTAAAAACGATTATAAAGACGATCTGATGGTCGTGATTGATGACCTGGTCCCGCTTGAGATCAGGTTAGCGATGGAGGACGAAGCCCGCCGTCTCCTCCAGGAAGAAGCTTTACGCAGAGAAGTGATCATCGCCCAAAGCGGCAACACGCCGCGCGCCTACGACAGCGTTGGCCGCAATGCGATCCGCGAGAAGGGCCAGTACATCTCGGCGTTTTTTGACAGCCCCAGCATCCTGAATTTGCTTTCCCGCATTACCGGCGAGCCGCTCTACAAGGTGCCCTACGAGCCGGAAGAGTTCATCATTAATTCCCAGAACCGCAGCGGCGACACCCACGGCTGGCACTGGGATGACTACTCCTACGCGCTGGTGTGGGTGGTTGATGAGCCGGACGTCTTCTCCGGCGCGCGCGTCGAATTCGTGCCTAACATTCCCTGGAAAAAAACCGACACCCGCGACTGGATCAGGAACGTGCTGACGGAGTACACCATCTACAGCCGCCACGTCGCCCAGGGGCAGTGCTACCTGCTGCGAGCCAGGGACGCGCTGCACCGCATCTCCCCGCTGACCAAAGAGTCACGCCGCACCGTCATCGTTTTCACCTATGCCAACGATCTTGACCTTGCGGATGCCAGCCTGACCCATGACTCCATGGAAGCGATTTACCCGCACGACACCCAGACCCAACCATTGTGAGACGAGAATAATGACCTCTATCAGAGAAAATGCGGGCGGCATGAACGACCGGGCCGGTTTCCCGGTGTTCTTTACCAAAGTGTCCGAGCACCTGGGGCGCTACGACGAATACGGCGATATCGCCAGGCAGATAGCCGACCTGTTCCCGCCGTCGCTCTATCCAACCGCCGTCGATATCTGCTGCGGCATCGGCAAGATGAGCCACGCCCTTGCGAACTGCGGCTATAAAACCCTCGGCATCGATTTATCCGCCGAGCAGCTGGAAATTGCCCGCCAAATCTCCCCCGGCCCCGACTACGTCCGCACCGATATGGGGGCGCTGCCGCCGGGCCAGTACGACCTGCTGCTGAACATCTACACCAGCTTCGGGTACTACAACACCGAGGAGGAGGACCTGGCCGTGCTGTCCGAGTGGTACAAGGCGCTGCGTCCCGGCGGCGTGCTGATTATGGAGCTGGCGGACATGGACCGCGCCAGAAACCGCATTGATAACTCCGGCTGTCTGATCCGCATTAACCAGGGCGTAACGGAATACCTCTTTATGGACTGGGATAAGCAGCTGCTGACCGTCGATTACGAAAAGGACGAGATGAACTGGTCCTGCGTCACCCGCCTGTATGAAAAGGAAGTGCTGCGCAGCGCGCTGCTGAAGGCGCGGTTCAAAACGGTAGAAATCTACGGCAGCTTCGACCGTCGTCCAAAACATGAAGACAACAATCTCATTCTTATCGCGCAAAAAGGACTGTCATAATGACGAAAACAATTTGTATTGTGGATGCCTATTCTACCGGCGCCGAACTGGCTCCCCTTTTTGCGAAAGAGGGCTGGAACTGTATTCACGTGCAGTCGAGCGAATCGATCCCGCTCGATTATTTAGCCACCTATCGCCCCCTCTCCTTTAAGAATATTTTAATCCTCAGAAACGACGATATTGCGGCGAAAAGGGAGCTTGCCGACAGGCTTAAAGAGTTTGCGCCCGACTTTATTATTCCCGGCACTGAAACCGGCGTTGAGCTGGCGGATTATCTCTCCGGCGAGCTGGGGACGCCGGGCAACAGCTGGCAGACCAGCGCGCTTCGCCGCGACAAATATTCTATGCAGGAGGCGCTGCGTGCCGGTGGGCTGCGCGCCATTCGTCAGACGGTCACGGACTCTCTGGCAGAGGCCTCGCAGTGGGTGAAAGAGGTGAACGGCTGGCCGGTGGTGGTCAAGCCGCTGGACAGCGCCGGGGCGGACGGCGTGCGCTTTTGCCATAACGATGGCGAGCTGGCGGACGCCTTCCAGAATATTATCGGCAAAACCAACAGGCTGGGGCTGGTCAACCGCAAGGTACTGCTCCAGGAGAGGCTGATCGGCAGGCAGTTTATCGTTAACGGCGTGAGCATCAACGGCGAGCACCTGATAAGCGAAGTCTGGTCGGACGATAAAAAAGAGGTCAAAAACGCCTCGCTGATCTGCGAAAAAGAGGTGCTGCTGCCTTACCACGGCGAGATCCAGGACGAACTGGTCGACTATACCCGCCAGGCCCTGACGCTGCTGGGCATCGAAAACGGCCCTTCCCACAGCGAACTGATGATGACCGCCACCGGCCCGGTGCTGATTGAGACGGCGGCCCGCATGCAGGGCACCATCATGCATAGCGCGGTCATCGCCGCCCTTGGCTACAGCCACGTTACCCTGACCGCCGAGCGTTATCTGCAGCCCGGGCGCTTTGCCGGGCGGCTGGCCGCGCCTTATCAGCTGAATAAAGAACTCTTCTGCGTGACGCTTGCCTCCGAGCGTGAGGGAACGGTGAAAGAGAACCGCTGCGAGGATTTACTGGGCGAGCTGGCTTCGTTCTACGGGGTGATGCATACGCCGGAGAAAGGGGAGCGGATCTTCTGCACCACGGATCTGTTTACGAATCCGGGCATTATCTATCTTTGCCACGCCGAGCTTAAGCAGATCGAAGCGGACTACGCGGCTATTCGCAACATGGAAAAACAGGGCTCCCTGTTTGAACTGGCCTGAGACCGCTATGAATAAAAATACGGGTGCCCTTTTTGGTTTGATTATGGTGTTTTGCTATAACTTCCTCGATGCGGGAAAGGAAGTTTATTCAGGCTATTTAGTCCAGTCCGCTCACCCGATGCAGGTGACTTTTATTATCTTCAGCACCGTGCTGATTTTCTTTCAGATCTACTGCTATGTAAGGATGAAGCAAAGCTACGCCGCCCCGCTGGGTAATTTAAAAGTGGTCTTTCTGCTGAATATCACTACGGCGGGGTCGTGGATAACCTTCTTCTACTGTCTGAAATACCTGGAGCCGGCCGTTGCCGCGGCAATTATCACCGGGGTGGCACCCGTATTAATGGTCTTTATTTCCCCGCTGTTTTTCAGCACCGACAGGCGGCAGTACCGCCTGCTGCTGCTGCTGGGGATAGCCGCAAGCTCCCTGTGGCTGAGCTTCATCAGCCTGAGGGAAGGCGATCTGGTCTATAACCTGACGGCGGAAGAGGTGATTACCGGCATCCTGCTGTGCGTGGCCTGCGCGTTTTTCAGCATCTTTTCCAACGTGTTCAGCAAACGTCTTAGCGAAGAAGCCTGTCCGCCGGAGGCCATTATGGCGCACAGGTTCTACCTGACCGTGCTGCTGACCTGCGCCTGGAGCATGCAGCTTCCCGGCGGCGAACACCTTGAGGTGCAGATGTTCCCGGGCGTGCTGATCCTTGCGCTGCTGGGCGTCATCATCCCGCTGTGGTGCCTGCAGTACGGCATAAAAGCGTTACCGCCGTCACAAATTATGGTGTTAATTTCTGTGAGTCCGGTCTTTACCTTCGCGTTTCAACTTTTTGATCCCCGCCTGTCGCCTTCGGCTTCATCGTTTGTTGCGATAATGTTAATCTGCTTCTTTTCGCTGGCGGCTGAAGTCTGGCGCATTCAGTACAAAGAACGGGTTATCGAGAATGGGTATCACGGCCTACCGGAAGATAGAGGGCGTTGAGGTAACGCTCTCTGACAGCACTAACCACGTTTTTCCCAAACATTCTCACGATGAGTTTTATCTGGGGGCCAACATCTCCGGCCGGGAAAAAATCTGGCTGGACGGCAAGCGCTCCGAGGCGAGCATCGATGAGATAACGGTCTATAACCCAGGCCAGGTCCAGGCGGCCACGCCGACGCCGTACGACTGGGTTTATTACAGCTTCTATATTCAGCCGGAGGTGATGGCGGAATTAACGGGGCTGCCCGCCGACGAGGAGTTCAGAAAAAGCGTTTTTGCCGCCCCGGATATCGCCGCGCTGATCGCCCGCACCGGGGCTTTTTGCCTTATGGGCCACCACGGCGAAAATGAGATGCTCGAAAAGCTTTCAACGCTGCTGTGCGCGCTGGTTAAGCGCACCGGGAGCCGCACAAAATTTTGCGTTCACGACAGGGACGCGCTGCTGGCCGAGCGCATTGCCTTACGCCTGCGCGAAGATCTGTACGAGCCTCCTTCGCTGAAAGCCCTCTCTGCGGAATTCGGCCTGACCTCGGTGCAGCTGGTCCGCGTCTTCAACGCCCACTTCGGCCTGCCTCCCTTTGCCTGGCTGAAAGGGGAAAAGCTCAAAATCGCCAGGCAGCTTATTCTGCGCGGCCTGCCCCTGGCGGATATCGCCGCCGGGCTGGGCTTTTCCGACCAGCCCCACTTTACGCACAGCTTCCGGGATATGTTCGGCGTGACGCCGGGGCAGATGTTCCGCCTGGCGAAAACCTGATTAAACCTGGGTCTGCGTCCGCACCAGCGCGGTTTCCTTGGCCAGCAGGTAAGGGCGCAGATAGCCAACCGTGTTCGACAGCGGCAGAACATCGTCATGCAGCTGGATATTCAGCACGTCTTTGAGATAAGCCCGACGAGCGGTAATTCGCTGCCACAGCGCCGGGTACAGCGTGGCGATCTCCAGCCGCAAAGCCTCATCGGCCAGGGCAATGGTGTCCTCGATGCTTGCCCCCGCATAGCCTTTGCGGGACGGGATAATATCTATTTGCAGCAGCATGCCGCTGGCCAGCGGGATTTGGGACGCCGGAGAGATCGGCGAGCACAGCCACTCTTCATCGGCCACCAGATGGCCCGGGTTCAGATGCCAGTGGTACTCCGCCTGCGGTAACACCCGCTCGATTAAGTCATAAATCTCATGGCCCTTCACGCCCACTTTAATAAACTCAAGCCAGCTCACCACCGCGTGGTAATAAGGGATGGCAACAACGTCCAGATAGTCCCGCACATCCGGCTTCAGCTCGTCCGCACTGTTTACCACGTACGCCGCCCGGCTGGTCAGCCCGCCCTTGTAGCTCACGGTCAGAGAAAACTTATCCCCGGGCTGGATCTGCTTATCAGATGGATAAAGGTTGGCGTATTCGAATCGTTCCCCGGTGGCGGCGATGGTCACTACGTTGTTCAGCTGCCCGTCGGCGGCGAGCAGGGCCGCTATCTCTTTTTCCGTTTTTCCCGTCCCGACGGCATCGAGCGCGGTTAACGCGGCGCTGGAAGCCAGATTCGCCCCGTATTCATAATGCGCAATTTCATTGGCATTATTCCGCGTTCTTGCGCCGAACTGCGGCGAAATAAAGACGTCTGTGGCGTTCAGTAAGCTCGCTCCGGCAGGAAGGGCGGCCTGGATGGCCTGGAACACAAAGGTGGGGATATCGAAAAAGGATTTATTATCTTCGTAGGCACCGGTAAACAGTTTCCACCCTGCAATACCCACGCGTTTTTGATCCTTAAGCCCTGCGCTGCGTAATACCTCTTTCAGCGTTAAATCCGTGTCCATCGGCTGATTCGGCAGCGAGAACCAGGGCGCATGAACCACCTTTGCAGGCGTGCGCGAATGCGCTGCCAGCTTAAGGTTTTCATTGCCGAGCACTAAAACCGCCTGCCCGTCGCCGTGCAATATCAGCAGCGCCTCTTCGAAGCGTGGGATAAACCCCGTCAGGTATTCAAAGTTGCCGCCGTGCTCTTTATCGGCGTACACAACAAGCGTGTCGAGCTGCTGGCTGGCCATCTGCTGAAGCACTTTGCTGCGGCGCTCGTCTATCGTCCGCCCGGTCAAGGTTATGCTGGGAAGATTAAGGTAGACCGCAGGCGATTTTATGGTTGCAAGGCTGAATGCTGAATGTGGCACGGTAGGGTTTCTCCATAAACTGTCTATGGTTTCAACCTTACTAAATTGCGGCCAACAACACCCGCCCCAGCGTCCGAACTGCGGCGTAGATCTCCTCGTCCGTGAAGCCTCCCAGCCCCAGCAGCACGCCCGACTGGCTTTTTCCCGGCGAATACATGTGGGAAACGGCCCGCAGGGAGATCCCGGCGGCAACGCCTTTGCGCACCACTTCGCGGTCGTCCAGCCCTTGCTTGAGCCACAGCACCATATGCATGCCCTGATCCGTTGGCTGTAGCGTGGCGAGGTCAGGGGAGATCAGCGCCGTGACCGCCTCCATCAGCACCCGGCGTTTTTCGGCGTACACGCCGCGCATTTTGCGCAGGTGACGGTCGAGGTGGCCCTCTTTCATAAAGCTCGCCAGCACGTACTGATCGGCGCTCGGCGGGTGGCGATCCATGAGGATCCTCGCGCCGTTGAACGCGCTGACCAGCGGCTGCGGGACGATAACGTAGCCCAGCCGCAGCGAGGGAAAAAGGATTTTACTGAAGGTGCCCAGATAGACCACGTTATCCGGCCCCATCCCCTGCAGGGCCGGGAAGGGCTGCCCGGCGTAGCGCATCTCGCTGTCGTAGTCGTCCTCAATAATCCACGCGTGGTTAGCTTTCGCCCAGGCAAGCAGCGCGGCCCTGCGGGACATGCTTAGCGGCATGCCGAGCGGGTACTGGTGCGATGGCGTGACGAATGCCGCTCTGGCGTGCGGGGCAAGAATCTTTCCGGTCTCAACGTCCAGCCCTTCTGCGTCTACCGGCACGCGCACCATTTTTCTGTCGCGCAGCGCGGTTTCGAAGATATCCGTAATGCCGGGATAGCCCGGATCTTCGACCCAGGCCGCCTCGCCGGGATCCAGCAGGATTTGCGTGGCGAGATACAGCCCCTGCTGGGTGCCGGAGGTGATAATGACCTGTTCCGGCGTGCAGTGAACGGAGCGGGATTTGCGAACGTACTCGCAGATTGCTTCATGCAGTGGCCTGGCGCCCTGCGGCTCGCCGTAGCCTGACGGTGCGCCCGGCCCCCGTGCGCGGATGCGGTTGCCGAGCCTGCGCCAGATATCGTCCGGCGCAGTGTCGCCAACCGGAACGGAAACCGCGAAAGGGCGTGGGGAAAGGGTTTTGATTCGTTCTGCGACGCGGGCGAACGCCAGGGCGCTTTCCGTCAACACAACATCGCTGGACGGGCTCGCTTTCCGCGAAGGGGAGGCCTGCGGAGAGAACATCACGCGGGTGCCGGAGCCTTGCTTCGACTCCAGAAAGCCTTCCGCCACCAGCTGCTCGAACGCTTCCAGCACCGTTCCCCTCGCCAGCTGCAGAGAGGAAGAGAGGCTTCGCGTTGAGGGCAGCAGATCCCCCGCCTTCAAATCGCCTTTATGAATGGCGCCGCGCAGCGCCCGGGCGAGCTGCTGGCTGAGCTGTCCGGCCTGGCGGTCGAGATTGCCGAGCGCCGGAATAGCTAAGACGTTGGCCTTGCGGGACATGTATTCTGGCCTGCTGAAAAATGTGGATACTGGTTCTACAGGGTAAACCACTTCAGCCTTAGAGTAACGCCTCTCTTAACGTCACCGGAGTCAGTCATGTACGTACCACGCCCTTTTCAGGAGCCCAGCCCCGGGATCCTGAATGCCTTTATAGCGGCCCATCCCCTGGGGACTTTGGTTGTGCAAAATTCGCAGGGGCCGGATGCTTATCATCTGCCTTTTCACCTGGACGAATCCGGCTCGCTGCATGCCCATGTTGCCCGCGGTAACCCCGTCTGGCGCAATATTAGCGGGCATGAAAACGTGCTGGTCATTTTTCACGGCCCGCAGGGTTATATCTCCCCGGAATGGTATCCCAGCAAGCACGAGGATCATCGCCAGGTGCCAACGTGGAACTACCAGGCCGTACACGCCCGCGGACGGCTGGTCGTCCATGACGACGAGCGCTATATGCGCGGGCTGCTGGCACGCCTGACGGCAGAGCATGAAGCAGGTATGCAGAAGCCCTGGCAGATGTCGGATGCGCCAGAGGACTACATCGACGCCCTGCTAAAAGCCGTGGTGGGGATTGAAATCGAGGTGGCGGAGCTGAAAGGGATAATGAAGCTGGGGCAAAATGAGAGCGTAGAGGACCGGACGGGTGCCGCCACGCAGCTAATTGCACGCGGCGAAGCGGCAATTGGCGAGGCGATGCTGGCGGCGAAAAAACCTTAATCTATGGCTGCTCTTTAATCAGCCGCAGCAGCGTCTGCACCTGTTCATCAAGGGGAAGGATATCCTTTTTGACCACCAGGTGCAGCGGCGTGGCGCGGCGGGTGCCGTGGCTAAGCTGCAGAATTTTTAGCGTGCCTTCTTCTATCTGGCGGCTGATGCGCTCTTCCGGCAGCCAGCCGTAGCCGACCTGATACGTGATAGCCTCAATGGCGGCCTCGATGGTGGAAAAGGTCCAGGACTCCACCGGCTCATCCTGTAGCGGCTTTGCTTCCCGGTTGGTAATACGAATCGGCGGATACTGCGCCAGCTCGTCCTCGCTGACGGGACCGGGCAGGCGGTGCAGAGGGTGATCGCGATGCGCCACGGCCACGAAATCTATGTTCATCAGCCATTCGCCGCGCCCGGTCATGTCCTGGCGGCGCGTCAGCACCATCACGTCCGCCTTCGCAATCGCCGTTTCGTCATTTTCCAGAATTTCGGTGAGGTGGACCTGCGTCTGGGCATGCAGCCGCTGGAACTGCCGCAGAATCGCAAACAGCTTTCCGCGCGGGAAAATGCTGTCGACGACAAAATCCAGACGCGTTCTTACCCCGTTTTGCAGCGATGCGGCGCGGGTTTCAACGTGCTCAAAAGCCTTAAGCAGCGGCCTGGCCTGGGCGAGGAGCAGCTCCCCCGCGGGCGTCAGGATGGCCTTGCGTCCGGCGGCCTGAAGCAAGGCCACGCCTAATCTTTCCTGTAGCAAAGCCAGGTTATAGCTGACCGATGACTGGCTGCGGTGCGTGGCCTGCGCCGCTTTTGCGAAGCTTCCCAGCTCCACGACCTTCTCCAGCAGGGCCCACTGCTCCAGGGTTGTCTTGTGCATGACCAATCTAAAAATCCGATGAATTTGATGCAAACATAGCGTTATTAATCTAAAAAATGAAGGCCTATGATCTCCTTATCGCAACAGAGGAGAGAAAAAATGAGCAAGTTTGATAAACATGACCTGAGCGGATTCGTTGGTAAACACCTGGTTTATACCTACGACAACGGCTGGAACTACGAGATTTACGTGAAGAATGGCACCACGCTGGACTACCGGATCCACAGCGGCATTGTGGCAGACCGCTGGGTGAAAGATCAGTTTGCGTACATCGTTCGCGTCGGCGAAAGCGTCTACAAAATTTCCTGGACCGAGCCGACGGGGACCGACGTGAGCCTGATTGTGAACCTGGCCGACAGGCTGTTCCACGGCACCATTTTCTTCCCGCGCTGGGTCATCAACAGCCCTGAAAAAACCGTCTGCTTCCAGAACGAGCATCTGACCGAAATGGCCGCGCTGCGTGAGGCTGGCCCGGCTTATCCTACTGAGGTGATTGACGAATTCGCTACCATTACCTTCGTGCGGGACTGCGGCGAAAACAATGAAAGCGTGATTGCCTGCCCGGCAAGCGAGCTGCCGAAATCATTCCCCCAGGGCCTGTAACCCTGAGGGACGAGGGGATTAACCCGGTAAGCGGCTCTTGGGCCGCCCAGGGCCGAGCAGAATCGCCAGCTTGGCCCCACCTTTCGTTGTTTCCATCAGGATTTTACAGACGCTGGTAAGCGGTACGGAGAGCAGCATGCCCACCGGGCCGAGCAGCCAGCCCCAGAACAGCAGCGAGAGAAACACCACGAAGGTGGACATCCCGAGGCCGCGGCCCATCATGCGCGGCTCCACGATATTCCCCAGCACCATATGCACGACGAGGAACAGAACGCCGACCATGATCATTTCGTAGGTGCCGTTGAACAGGAAGGCCTGAAACATCGGCGGAATAGCGGAGATCACCGAGCCGATGTTGGGAATGTAGTTAAGCAGGAAGCCCAGCACGCCCCACATCAGCGCGAACTGCACGTCCAGCAGCGCAAGCCCCGCCCAGATAATGACCCCGGTCCACAGGCTGATTAAGGTTTTCAGCGCCAGATAATGCGTTACGCCTTTCAGCGCGCGGTGCAGGCCGGCGATATGAATTTGCGGATTGGAGAGCGCGAAGCGCAGCTTATAAGGGACGTGGCGCACTTCAAAAAGCATGAACACCACGGTCATCACCAGCAGCAGGATGCTCGCCATCGCGCCGGAAAAGCCCGTCATCATCGTGGTGGCGAAGGCCATCACCTTCTCTGAATCCATGCGCTGCAGCATGCGTTCGGGCGACAGGCGCAGATGCATAAACGGCACCATCCTCTCAATCTCCAGTACCTTTTGCGTCAGCACCTTGTTGTACTTCGGCAGCAGCTCCATGAAGTCGCTCATCGACGCCGCCAGCACGCCGATCAGCATGGTGAGCACGATCAGCATCACGAACACCACGATGGAAATCGCCAGCGGGCGGTTCACCCCACGGCGAATAAACCAGGTCACCAGCGGGTTGAGCACGATGGCAAAAAACAGCGCCAGCAGCAGCTGGACGATGATATCTGCCGCCGCGTGAATACCCGCGAGAATAATCACCAGGGCAGAGAGTTTTAGGAGGATGTGTAGCCCGACTTTATCTGCTTCCGGGGTGGGCAGGGTGCGCATGGAGGATTCCTTTCTGTTATCGATCTTCATAGTGTAGCGGTTCGTTTGTAACCCACGCAGAGGGGGTGTCTGAAAGTCCTGATTTCAGGCAAAAAAAACGGCCCCCGATGGTTAACCGGAGGCCGTGCTACACCCGCAAAATCTTATTTGATGGTGATGGTATTAATGATGTTCTCTGCGGCGGACTGCGCTTTCTGCTGATCGTCAGCCGGAAGGGTGATCTGCATGGTCAGCAGCTTGTTGTCTACTTTGCTCAGAATCACTGACGAGTAGGCGGTCTGCCCTTTCGCAGAGATAACGGTGTCGAGCTGCTGCAGCGTGTGGCCTTTAACCTCGACGGATTTGTTGGTGACTACCTGCAGCTGCGGGTCGCGCGCGCGCTGCTGATCTTCCAGACGTTTTGTCAGCGCGGCCAGGTCATCCGGGCTGTTATCGCCCACGATCACGATCACTGCTTTCTGGCCCGTGGCGTCTGAATAGACATGCATATTGTTGGTCTGCGTGCCTAATTTTCCGCTCTGGTCGGTCATATCCGCAGGCAGCGCAAAGCTCAGCTTGCCGTCCAGCAGGGTTACCGGCTGGCCGCTGGCGTTACTCTCCGCCGCAGCGCCTTCGGTCGGGGTTTTGGTGTCGTTGTTGTCGCAGGCAGCAAGACCCAGCACCAGCAGGCCGATACCGACATATTTTACCAGGTTACGCATGACATCTTCCTTTAATGTTAACAAGCCATTGAGGCCGATCTCAGCATCTTAGCACAAGATAATTCAGTCACGGTCAACCCGGCTGTAACGACGACATTTCAGATTTATCCGCCAGGCGCTTCATCAGCATATTCAGCAGCACGCCGTACATCGGCAGGAAGAACACGATGCTGATTAATACCTTGAAGCAGTAATCAACGATGGCGATCTCCACCCAGTGCTGGGCCATAAACGCGTCCGGGCTGCGCCAGAAGGCGATAAAGAAGAAGGAGAGCGTGTCGCTGACGTTGCCCAACAGCGTAGAGGCCGTTGGCGCAAGCCACCAGCGGCGGCTCTGACGCAGGCGGTTAAACACGTGAACGTCGAGGATCTGACCCAGCGCGTAGGCCATAAAGCTTGCGGCGGCGATGCGGGCAACGAACAGGTTAAAGTGCGTCAGCGCTTCAAACCCTTGCCAGCTGCCCATATAGAACAGGGCGGAAATGCCGTAGGAGATAATCAGCGCGGGCATCATCACCGCGAAGATGATACGGCGTGCCAGCGGAGCGCCAAAAATTCGCACCGTCAGGTCGGTTGCCAGGAAGATGAACGGGAAGCTGAACGCGCCCCAGGTCGTATGGAAACCAAACACCGAAACGGGAAGCTGCACCAGATAGTTGCTGGAGGTGATCACCAGCAAATGGAATAGCGATAGCCAGAACAGCGCCTTTACGCGCTGAGTCGAAGTGAACTGCGTCATTTTTTAACCTTTTTAGTGAATGGGGTGAGGGAACCCAGTAAACAATGTCTGCCAGCAAGCTGGACGGCGGGCATGATACTGCGTTAGCCCCGCTTTGCAACGGTTAATTTTAGCGCAATCGTTAACGTCTCTTGCGCAGGAATTTACCAGGCGTAAACTAGCGCGGTTTTTAAAATGTGAGACCGACCATGACCGATCTGTTTGCCAACCCCGACCACACGCTGGACGCCCTCGGCCTGCGCTGCCCCGAGCCGGTAATGATGGTGCGCAAAACCGTGCGCAATATGCAGACGGGCGAAACGCTGCTGGTTATCGCCGACGACCCGGCCACCACGCGCGATATTCCCGGTTTCTGCCGCTTTATGGAGCACGAACTGCTCGCGCAGCACGTCGAATCATTGCCTTATCGCTATCTGCTGCGTAAAGGCCAGTAATCTCTGTCGGCCCTGTGCGCCAGCGCAGGGTTTTGAACCTTCTTTGCATCATTCCTGAACTCCGGTTTCAGATATTATCGCTTTTGTGAACTGCTTCACCTCCGCTTTTTTCCCCGTGGTCTAGTTTTTATTCGTCAAACTAAAACATTGTTTTAATTCTTACCTCCCTTACCCCTATCTGCTGGAGCAACACGATGAAGAAGACTTTACTGCCTGCTTTTGCCGGCCTGTGCCTGTCCACCGCGACGCTGCTCTTTGCGCAGGCCGGTTACGCGCAAGTGATCAAAGCCGCCGACGTCCATCCCGAAGGGTACCCGAACGTGGTTGCCGTTCAGCACATGGGCGAAAAGCTTAAAAAAGAGACCAACGGCGAGCTGGAGATTAAAGTCTTCCCAAGCGGCGTGCTGGGCGATGAAAAGCAGATGATCGAGCAGGCGCAGATGGGCGCCATTGACATGATTCGCGTCTCTATGGCCCCGGTTGCCGCTATTCTGCCCGACGTTGAGGTCTTTACCCTGCCGTACGTCTTCCGCGATGAAGACCACATGCACAAAGTTATCGACGGCGATCTCGGCAAGCAAATTGGCGACAAGCTCACCGCTAACCCGAAGTCCCGCCTGGTGTTCCTCGGCTGGATGGACTCCGGCACGCGTAACCTGATAACTAAAAAACCGGTCGTGAAGCCGGAAGATCTGAAGGGCATGAAGATCCGCGTGCAGGGCAGCCCGGTTGCGCTGGCAACGCTGAAAGACATGGGGGCTAACTCCGTGGCGATGGGTGTTAGCGAGGTTTACAGCGGCATGCAGACCGGCGTTATCGACGGCGCGGAAAACAACCCGCCTACGTTCATTGCCCACAACTACATGCCGGTGGCGAAAAACTACACATTAAGCGGCCACTTCATCACCCCAGAAATGCTGCTCTATTCGAAAGTGAAGTGGGACAAGCTGAGCGCCGACGACCAGCAGAAAATCCTCAAGCTTGCCCGCGAAGCGCAGATGGAGCAGCGCGAGCTGTGGAATGCCTACAACAAACAGGCGCTGGATAAAATGAAGGCGGGCGGCGTGCAGTTCCACGAAATCGACAAGGCCTGGTTCGTGAAGGCGACCGAGCCGGTCCGCAAGCAGTACGGCGACAAGCATCAGGAACTGATGAAAGCCATTGCTGACGTCCAGTAATCCTGCCGCTAACGCTTTCGTGGAGGACGTATGTCCCAAAGCTACTCAAACTGGATGGATAAAGTCTACCTGGCGGCGATGGTCGTCGCCGGTTTCTCCTTGCTTGTCATGACCATCATTATTCCGATTGGGATTTTCTCGCGCTATGTGCTCAACCGTGGGGAGTCCTGGCCGGAGCCGGTGGCGATTATCTGCATGGTGACCTTTACGTTTATCGGCGCGGCGGTGAGCTACCGTGCGGGTTCGCATATTGCGGTAAACATGCTGACCGACCGGCTTCCAGCGGCGGCGCAGACGTTCTGCGCACGGGTGGTTGACCTGCTGATGCTGCTGATTTCAGGCGTGATGTTCTATTACAGCTATTTCCTGTGTGCGGATCTGTGGGAGCAGCCGGTGGCCGAGTTCCCCATCCTGACTTCAGGGCAGACCTATCTGCCGCTGCCGGTTGGCGCGGTGTTGCTGATGTTGTTCGTTATCGAGCGGCTGCTGTTTGGTTCCCAGGAGAACCGACCGGTAGTACTGCTGGGTAATCACGGTTAACGGCCAGGGGATCCAAAATGGATGCATTTATATTATTAGCCACCCTCGCCGTGCTGCTGGCGGTGGGGATGCCCGTCGCCTTTGCCGTGGGCCTCAGCGCCATGGTCGGCGCGCTGTGGATTGATTTACCGCTCGAGGCGATCATGATCCAGATAACCAGCGGGGTGAACAAATTCACGCTGCTGGCCATCCCGTTCTTTATTCTGGCGGGGGCGATTATGGCGGAAGGGGGGATTGCCCGCCGTCTGGTGAACTTCGCTTACATCTTCGTCGGGTTTATTCGCGGCGGCCTGTCGCTGGTGAATATTGTGGCGTCGACCTTCTTCGGGGCGATTTCAGGGTCGTCGGTGGCGGATACCGCCTCCATCGGCAGCGTGATGATCCCGGAAATGGAGAAAAAGGGCTATCCGCGGGAATACGCGGCGGCGGTAACGGCGAGCGGATCGGTGCAGGCGATACTTATCCCGCCCAGCCACAACTCGGTGATTTATTCGCTGGCGGCTGGGGGCACGGTTTCCATCGCCACGCTGTTTATCGCCGGTGTGCTGCCTGGATTGTTGCTCGGTTCCTGCCTGATGGTGATGTGCCTGGGCTTTGCCCACAAGCGCGGTTATCCGAAGGGCGATCGCATTCCTTTCCAACAGGCTTTAAAAATCTTCTTTGATGCGCTGTGGGGCCTGATGACCGTGGTGATTATCCTCGGCGGCATTCTGACCGGCGTGTTCACCGCCACGGAATCGGCGGCGGTGGCCTGCGTCTGGGCGTTCTTCGTCACCATGTTTATCTACCGCGACTACAAATGGAACGAGCTGCCGAAGCTGATGTTCCGCACGGTGAAAACCGTCTCAATCGTCATGATTTTGATTGGTTTCGCGGCGGCCTTCGGCGCGGTGATGACCTACATGCAGCTGCCAGCGCGCATCACGGAGTTCTTCACGTCGCTGTCCGACAACAAGTACGTGATCCTCATGTACCTTAACGTCATGCTGCTGCTGATCGGCACGCTGATGGATATGGCGCCAATCATCCTGATCTTAACGCCGGTGCTGCTGCCGGTGACCAACGCGCTGGGCATCGATCCGGTGCATTTCGGGATGATCATGATGGTGAACCTGGGGATCGGGTTAATCACCCCGCCGGTCGGCTCGGTGCTGTTTGTGGCAAGCGCGGTCAGCAAGCAGAAAATAGAAGTAGTGGTGAAGGCCATGCTGCCGTTCTACGCCATGCTGCTGGTGGTGCTGGCGATGGTGACCTACATCCCGTGGGTGTCGCTGTGGCTGCCGCATGCGTTGGGGATGAACTAAACCCGGCGGATGACGCTGGCGCTTATCCACCCTACAAAACCAGGTTAACTCTACAAAACCAGGCTAACTCTCTGTCGTAGGTCGGATAAGCGCAGCGTCATCCGACAGGTGTTATTCAATAAACAGCGCCGGAGAAATACCAAAGCGGCGGGAAAGTTTTCTGATGTGCTCGGTGGTGAGCTGACGTTCACCGCTAAGCACCCGACAGACCATAGACTTGCTGCCGATCTCCTGTTGAAAATCACTTTGCCTGAGCTGGTGCTGATCCATCAGCGTCTTCAGAACTGCGATGCCGGGAGGAATAGCGTTCATCTGCTCGCGAAAGGCGACAACCTCGGGCAGCCTGTCTTCATATTCAGTAATTTTACGGCTGACCATGTCCAGCAGGGGGCTGGTAGGGTCGTTGATAAACAGATACTCCACCAGTTCCAGCGCCTCCTGGTAATCTTTTTCGCTGCTGCTGCCCGCCAGCAGCGGCACCGCTGTTTTCAGGGCTTCCGCCGCTTTTAGCGCCTCTGCGATCATCTTTTCTTTCCCCTGTGCATTTCGGTAAACCTGATGTAATCCGGGTGGTTCGTGATGTGGCGTACGTAGAATTTCTGGCTTTCAAAAAAAATCAGCGCGATAAGCCTTAGCTCGTTACGGGCGACGTTGATGACGTAGTGCTTATCCAGATATTTAAAATTATCCAGCGTCGGGTAAATCTTCCGCAGCGAATCAGGCGTTGGGAAATACCCTTTTTCGATTATTCGCCCAAGCATTAACAGCTCCTGGCTATGCTGGGGAAACCTCCTGCTGGCGTCGCTTAAGGCTTTGATAGTGATTAAATGCATAACTTCTTCCTGAAGTTGACTATCTGACAATAACTATAAGTGCGCGGTTGCCAATTGGTCAACCGCACCCTGTTCTTACATTGTCGTCAGTCACGCTTTCTGCGGCCAGCCTGCGGGAAAAAATGCCCGAGGCTGTTCGCAATTTATTTTTGCTTGTCTCACCGGCCACATCATCCAGCTCTTATTTTTTGCGCAGCAGCCTCAGCGCGTTAGCTGTGACCAGTGCCGTTGCGCCTGAATCTGCCAGTACCGCCAGCCACAGGCCGGTCAGGCCCATCAGCGTGGTGACCAGGAAAATGGCTTTCAGGCCCAGCGCGATGGTGATGTTCTGGCGGATGTTGTTATGGGTGGCCCTTGCTAAGCCGATCATGGCCGCAAGCTCGGTCAGGCGGTTATGCGTCAGCGCCGCGTCTGCGGTTTCCAGAGCAACGTCCGTGCCGCTGCCCATGGCGATCCCGATGGTTGCGGCTTTCATCGCCGGGGCGTCGTTGATGCCGTCGCCAACCATTGCCAGCGGACTTTGCGCGTTGAGCTCATTTACCGCTTTGACTTTATCGGCGGGCAGCAGACTGGCGCGGTAGTCCATGCCCAGCTCACCTGCTATAGCGGCTGCGGCGCGAGGGTTGTCGCCCGTCAGCATCACACCCTGCACGCCGATCTTTTTCAACGCCTCTACTGCTTCCCGGGCATCGCCGCGCAGGGTATCCCGCATGGCGATAGCGCCCAATAGCTCATCCTGACGGATCGCTGCGATAACCGTCTGGCCTTCGGCTTCCAGCTGCGTGATTCGCTGCTGCCAGCTCTCATTAAGTACGCCTGCAGGAAGCTTGCCTGGAGCGCTAAGCCGAAGTGTTTCGCCGTCGATAATCGCTTCCACACCTATCCCTGCCAGCGCCCGATGTGATTCGGTCACCGGCAGCGTCAGTGATCTGCTCTGCGCTTCGCGGACAATTGCCTGTGCCAGCGGATGCGTTGAACCTTGTTCTACGGCGGCGGCAAGGGCCAGCAGTTCGTTTTCGCTAAGCGAACCCGAGGTTTCTATCGCGGTGACCTGCGGTTTACCTTCCGTCAGCGTGCCGGTTTTATCGAACGCAATATGCTGGATCTTGCCAAGACGCTCCAGGGCCGCTCCGCCTTTGATCAGCGCCCCACGGCGCGCGGCTGCGGCCAGGCCTGAAGTGATTGCCGCAGGCGTTGAAATGACCAGCGCGCACGGACAGCCGATGAGCAGCAGCGCCAGCCCTTTGTAGATCCACTCGCTCCAGCTCTGGCCGAACAGCAGCGGCGGAATGACGGCCGCCAGCAGGGCTATTGCCATAATAATCGGCGTATAAATACGGCTGAAACGATCGATAAAGCGCTCTATCGGCGCGCGGCGCTCGTCGGCTTCCTCTATCAGGCGCAGGATGCGGTCGATGGCGCTGTCGCCAGGCCCGGAGATCACTTCGAGCTGAACCAGCCTGTCGACGCTGGTGCTGCCCGCCGGGACCTTCTCGTCTGGCTCGCGCTCCACGGGAACGGATTCGCCGGTCAACGCGCTTTCATCGAAGCTGGCGGCCTGGCCAAGCAGGCGTCCATCCGCAGGCAGGCGGCTACCGGCAGAGACTTCAATGATGTCTCCCGGACGAAGTTCGCTTAGCGCCACCGTTTCCCGCTCGCCGTTACGGATGCGCGTTGCTATCTCGGGCTTGAGCGCCATCAATGCGCTGACGCCACGACGTGCGCGGCTGGCGGCATAAGATTCCAGACGTTCACCGACCAGGAACAGCAGCAGTACCATCGCGGCTTCGGCTGTGGCACCAATGAACAGCGCGCCGATGGCGGCAACGCTCATCAGCGTTTCGATGGCAAACCAGTTGCCGCTGCGGATCAGGCGCACGGCCTGGCGCGCGATGGGCCACAGGCCAACCAGCGTGGTGGCGATAAACGCCAGATTGCCAAACGGGTGGTTAAACTGCTCAAGACCCCAGCTAACCGCCATCATGGCAATCAGCGAGAGAAGCGGTAGGTTTTCACGCCAGCCGGAGGGAGCCTCGGTTTTGGGCGCATCGCTGTCGCGGAGGGTATACCCGGCGGCCTTAACTGCTTTTTCTACATCCGAACGAACGTCGCGCGGGGCGCTGACCAGCAGCTTTTCAGTGGCAAACAGGACCTGAACGCGCTGAACGTCAGGAACCTGCTTCACGGCATTTTCGACTTTTCTGGCGCAGGCCGCGCAGTCCATCCCGGCGATCAGCCAGCTGTAACGCTCGCCGTTATCGGGAAGCGTGGCGGTTTCCGGCCCGGCCGAACACTGCTCGTCGGAGCAGCAAGAGGGCGCCTCAACGGGCAGCGGGCTAAGCTTTGCCTTCGCAAACTGCGGGGGATTTTTAGAGTTGAGCATGCACCCTCCTGGGTAATGATAAAGTTCTCATTACCGATGTTACACTCTGGAGCTTACTCCAGAGTCAAGAGGGTTTACGCGAATTAAATGTATAACGCCCGCACGATCATAAAGTGACCGGCAAAGTAGCAGGCGGCAGCGATGGCGCTGTCGGCGGTAAAGCGGCGGCGGTAGTGGCTACCCAGCCAGACGATATTACCGAGCAGCAGCAGCGCCGCGCCCACAAACCCGGAGAAGCTGGCGCTGGTAGGGCGGAAGAAGTAAAGCTCACCGGCAAGCCATACCATCACCAGCGTCATGCCGATAAAGGTCATGATTGGCCAGCGGAAAGTCTCCAGCCGGGTCCAGATCAGCGCCACCAGCAGCGCGCCGACGATCAGCAGGGCCAGCGGCAGCGGCCAGAAGAACGAGAAGGTCATCTGGCTGGCGAAATAGAGGGTATAGAGCAGGTGCGACAGGAAAAATGCGCCGATCGCGTACAGCATGCGCTGGGTCGGCAGCAGGGTCAGGGCGTCGCCCACCAGCGTTGCCAGCAGGCCCGCGAGAATTAAGTAGCCGGTGGCTTCGAACATCGGCGCCTGCCAGGCCAGCAGCAGTAAAAGCAGCAGCGTAACTGGCTTAAAAACCCAGCGTTGCCAGGAAGGGCCGCGGTAGGAGGCGTCGACGTAGAGCCACCCCGAAAAGAATACAGCGATAAATGACCAAAGCATGGCGTGTCCCTTTTGTAATTGTTGGCGTACGGCACGGTCGCCCGTGTTTCTTCCCTTGAGTCTAGTGGTCAACGCCGGGTGATGACAACGCCCGGACGTGCGGGGTATTCTTAAAAGTGCCTGACAATATGAGAAAAAACCATGAGCAAGCCGCCAGTTATCTTTATAGCAATCATCGTGTTAATCGTGGTTGCCGCCTCTTTTCGCTTTATGCATCAGCGTCGCCAGAACGCCGAAAATGACGCCGCGCCGCTGAGCCAGAAAAGCGTAGTTGTCTCTACAAAACGTGAAAAGCCTGCCAATGACCGACGCTCGCGCCAGCGCGACGTGACGCCTGCCGGGGAGGCAATGCGGTATGAAGTGTGGTTCCGTCCGCAGGCGGGTGGCATGGAGCTGAAAATGCGCGTGCAGGCCGCGCAGTATCATGAAATGAGCGTGGGGGATAAGGGAACTTTGCAATACAAAGGGACGCGCTTTATCGGCTTCGTCCCTGACACCACGCAGTAATGTGCGCTTACTTACTCCCCTGACGCAGCTTCTTCTGCCACGCCAGCAGTTCAAACACGCCGAAGACGAAAATCTTAAACTGCTGCAGGCGGCTCAGCGGCGGTGCGTCTTTGGGCTGGGTCGACTTCAGCAGCGCCAGCTGCATGCCGTGCATCAGCACGGTGAAGATCAGCGCTACGTTGACAAAAATGTTCAGCGGACGCGGGAACGGATGGACGATATTCAGCAGCAAAAATGCCCACACGAACAGCATCAGCAGTCTGCCTATGTTAATCAGCACGGTATTTCTCCTCAGGCTTCGCGAAGATAAAGACGATAGGCGACCTGACCGGCCACTTTCTCACGGTGTAATGTCCAGCTCGCAGGAACCGGCGGCATACCGTTCTCCACTTCACTTTCCACATAAATCAGGGCGTCTTCCGTCAGCCAGCCGTTGGTTTCCAGCAGC
The DNA here is from genome assembly GCF_038405435.1 of Dryocola clanedunensis. Classification (GTDB taxonomy): domain Bacteria; phylum Pseudomonadota; class Gammaproteobacteria; order Enterobacterales; family Enterobacteriaceae; genus Dryocola; species Dryocola clanedunensis_A. The sequence goes on from NZ_JBBYHZ010000006.1 coordinate 133,742, forward strand.
GTTAACGTCTCTTCCAGAAGCCCCTTACGGAACGGCGGATCGACAAACACGATGCTGTGCGGTGTGCCAGGCTGCGCCAGATAATTCAGGGTGTTGGTATTCGCCACCCTGCCGTTATCCGCTTTGAGCGTCAGCAGATTTTTCTGTAATTGCGCCGAAACGCTGCGGTCCATCTCCAGCAGCGTAGCGCTTGCCGCGTAGCGTGACAGCGCTTCCAGTCCCAGCGCGCCGCTGCCCGCGAAGCAGTCCAGCACGCTGGCGTCGACCATCGACGGTGCCAGCCAGTTAAACAGGGTTTCGCGCACCCGGTCGGTGGTCGGGCGCAGCCCCGGGCTGTCCGGAACCGGAAGTTTACGGCCGCGCCACTGCCCGCCGATGATGCGGATTTGGCCGGTGCCGGAGGATTGGGGTTTCTTCATGAGACTCACTGGGATGCGATTTTTGTCGGCTATTCTAACGGCGCTGCGGATGCGGGGAAACCTTAATCCGCCAGAGTGCCGTAAGCGTCTGGAAAGTGATAGACTAACATATTCAATCGACGATTATTTTCAGTGCCCGGAGCCTGTGCGATCGGGTCTGTGCCATGAATCAACAGCGAGGAGTACATTCGCAAATGGCGAAAGACAAAAAACGTGGCTTTTTTTCCTGGTTGGGCTTTGGTCAGAAAGAGCAGGAACCGGAACAGGAACCAGAACAAAAATCAGAACAGGAACAGCCGGTTGCCGAAGAGATTGCTGAGCAGAATGCAGAGCAAATCGCTGAACAAATCGAAGAGGCAGAGCAGCCTGCTGCCGGGGAAAAGCCTGAACAAGAAGCGGAGCCTGAACCGCTAGCCGCGCACTCCCCGCAGGAAACGGAAGCCTTTGCCCAGGACGTCGTGGAAGTCAGCGAAAAGCTGGTTGAAGAGGCACCCGAGCCGCAGGCCGTACGCGAAGCTGAAGCAGAGCCAGTAGCTGAGCATATAGTCGTTCCTGAGCCACAGCCTGAAATCATTGAGCCAGAGCCTGTTGCTCAGCAGCAGGCGGTCATTGAGCATGAAGAGCTGCCGCTGCCGGAAGAGATCGCCGAAGAGACCGTTGCAAGCGAGCCTGAGCCAGAAGAGTGGCTGGCCGAGCAGGAGCAGGCCGCCGACGAAACCGTCGCCGAAATCGAAGAAGTGATTGCCGCGCACGTCGACTATGCCCCTGTAGAAGAGTCGCCTGCCGAAGTTATCGAGCCAGAAGAAGAGGCGGATGAAGCCGCGCAGGAAGACGCCCAGCAGGAACAGGAGAGGCCAACCAAAGAAGGTTTCTTTGCCCGCCTTAAGCGCAGCCTGCTGAAAACTAAGCAAAATCTCGGTTCCGGATTTATCAGCCTGTTCCGCGGCAAGAAAATCGACGACGATCTGTTTGAAGAGCTGGAAGAGCAGCTGCTGATTGCGGACGTAGGCGTGGAAACCACGCGCAAAATCATTACTAATCTGACTGAAAGCGCGAGCCGCAAAGACCTGCGCGATGCGGAAGCGCTGTATGGCCTGCTGAAAGACGAAATGAGCGAGATTCTGGCGAAGGTCGACGAGCCGCTCAGCGTTGAAGGCAAAACGCCTTTCGTTATTCTGATGGTTGGCGTTAACGGCGTAGGTAAAACTACCACCATCGGTAAGCTGGCGCGTCAGTTCCAGCAGGAAGGCAAATCGGTCATGCTGGCGGCGGGTGATACCTTCCGTGCGGCGGCCGTTGAACAGCTCCAGGTCTGGGGCCAGCGCAACAATATTCCTGTTGTCGCTCAGCATACCGGCGCGGATTCCGCATCGGTGATTTTCGATGCCATTCAGGCCGCTAAAGCCCGTGGCGTTGACGTGCTGCTGGCGGATACTGCCGGGCGCCTGCAGAACAAAGCGCACCTGATGGAAGAGCTGAAGAAAATCGTCCGCGTAATGAAAAAGCTGGACGAAGACGCCCCGCATGAGGTTATGCTCACCCTCGATGCCAGCACGGGTCAGAACGCAATAAGCCAGGCGAAGCTGTTCCACGAAGCCGTAGGGCTGACGGGGATCACCCTGACTAAACTGGATGGCACAGCCAAGGGCGGCGTGATTTTCTCCGTTGCCGACCAGTTTGGCATTCCGATTCGCTATATCGGCGTTGGCGAACGAATTGAGGATTTACGTCCGTTTAAGGCGGACGATTTTATTGAGGCACTTTTTGCCCGAGAGGATTAACAATGATTCGCTTTGAACACGTCAGTAAAGCCTATCTCGGTGGACGGCAGGCGTTGCAGGGAGTCACCTTCCACATGCAGCCGGGCGAGATGGCGTTTCTGACCGGCCACTCCGGCGCGGGGAAAAGTACCCTGCTCAAGCTTATCTGCGGCATTGAACGGCCAAGCGCCGGGAAGATCTTCTTCAGCGGCCACGATATCAGCCGCCTGAAGAGCCGTGAGGTGCCGTTCCTGCGGCGCCAGATCGGCATGATTTTCCAGGATCACCACCTGCTGATGGACAGAACCGTCTACGACAACGTGGCTATCCCGCTGATTATCGCCGGTGCCAGCGGGGAAGACATTCGCCGCCGCGTCAGCGCCGCGCTCGATAAGGTCGGCCTGCTGGATAAAGCGAAAAACTTTCCGATTCAGCTCTCCGGCGGTGAACAGCAGCGCGTGGGTATCGCCCGTGCGGTGGTGAATAAGCCCGCCGTGCTGCTGGCGGATGAACCAACCGGTAACCTTGACGACGCCCTTTCGGAAGGCATTCTGCGCCTGTTCGAAGAGTTTAACCGCGTTGGGGTAACGGTTCTGATGGCAACGCACGACATGGGGCTTATCTCTCGTCGCAGCTACCGGATGCTGACGTTAAGCGATGGCCATTTGCATGGAGGCCTCGGTGAATAAACGTTCTGCGCTCAACCAAATCAAACGCTTCAGTAACAGACTGGACAAAATCAATAAGCTCAACAAGCTGGGGGATCTGGGTCGCTCGGTGAAAAAGCGTGGCAAAGGGCCGCAGTCTAAAGCCCGCTCCCTGAAAGGCGGCGTGAACGAACAGTTCCGTTACGCCTGGGAAGGCGCGCTTCAGGATCTGAAAAGCAAACCGCTGGCCACCTTCCTCACGGTGATGGTTATTGCCATCTCGCTAACCCTGCCGAGCGTCTGCTATATGGTTTACAAGAACGTAAACCAGGCCGCGACCCAGTATTACCCTTCTCCACAAATTACGGTTTATCTCGATAAGGCGCTGGATGATAACGCGGCGGCGCAGGTCGTCGGGGCTATTCAGGCGGAAGAGGGCGTCGATAAAGTTAATTATCTCTCCCGCGACGAAGCGCTGGGCGAATTCCGCAACTGGTCGGGCTTCGGCGGCGCGCTGGATATGCTCGAAGAGAACCCGCTGCCCGCCGTGGCGGTGGTCAATCCTAAGCTGGATTTCCAGAGCACGGATCATCTGAACACCCTGCGCGACCGGGTGGCACGTATTCACGGCGTGGATGAAGTGCGCATGGACGACAGCTGGTTTGCCCGCCTTGCCGCATTGACCGGCCTGGTAGGGCGTGTTGCGGCGATGATTGGCCTGCTGATGGTTGCCGCGGTCTTCCTGGTGATTGGTAACTCGGTGCGCCTGAGCATCTTCGCCCGTCGTGATTCCATAAACGTGCAGAAACTCATTGGTGCAACGGATGGATTTATCCTGCGTCCGTTCCTCTACGGCGGTGCGCTGCTGGGCTTTAGCGGCGCACTGTTATCGCTGATTTTGTCCGAAATCCTCGTGCTCAGGCTGTCGTCGGCGGTGACCGACGTTGCCCAGGTCTTCGGCACAAAATTCGATATTTCTGGCTTAGGCTTCGACGAATGTCTGCTGTTACTGCTGGTGTCCGCCATGATTGGCTGGCTGGCCGCCTGGCTTGCCACCGTACAACATTTACGTCGTTTTACCCCAGAGTAAAAAATTTTTGATATACTTCTCCCCTGCTACGATGTACCCGTCAGCAGGGGAGCAAGTCCCACCCCGGTCCGCTAACTCACCTGCTATGCTTCATTGTGCTGTCACATTTTGTGTGTAATCTATACACAGCCATACATTGAACTTGTGGATAAGATCACTGTCTGAGAGTAGTGTGAATGGTACGGTTTGGCGCCCTGACGTGGAGTCAGCGCCTTTGCCCTGTAAATCGTTGTGGCAACCTGTACGTAATCTCTAAGAGAGGGTTTGAATGACCAAAGATATGCATACTTTAGCTTTAGCCCCTGTTGGTAACCTGGAATCCTATATCCGGGCTGCTAACACCTGGCCGATGTTAACGGCTGAGGAAGAGAAGGAGCTGGCTGAAAAGCTGCATTACCAGGGCGATCTGGAAGCAGCGAAAAGGCTGATCCTGTCTCACCTGCGCTTTGTTGTTCACATCGCTCGTAACTATTCGGGCTACGGCCTGCCGCAGGCGGACCTCATCCAGGAAGGTAACATCGGCCTGATGAAAGCCGTGCGCCGCTTCAACCCGGAAGTGGGTGTGCGTCTGGTCTCCTTTGCCGTGCACTGGATCAAAGCTGAAATTCACGAATACGTACTGCGTAACTGGCGTATTGTGAAAGTCGCTACGACTAAAGCTCAGCGTAAGCTGTTCTTTAACCTGCGTAAAAGCAAGCAGCGTCTGGGCTGGTTTAACCAGGACGAAGTGGAAATGGTCGCCAGCGAGCTGGGGGTTTCCAGCAAAGACGTGCGTGAAATGGAATCCCGCATGGCGGCGCAGGACATGACCTTTGACATGGGCAACGATGACGATGCCGACAGCGCGCCAATGGCCCCGGTTCTGTTCTTACAGGACAAAACGTCTAACTTTGCCGACGGCATCGAAGACGACAACTGGGAATCCCACGCCGCTGACAAACTCAGCGATGCCATGCTGGGCCTGGACGAGCGTAGCCAGGACATCATCCGCGCACGCTGGTTAGACGAAGACAACAAGAGCACGTTGCAGGAGCTCGCAGACCGCTACGGCGTCTCCGCAGAGCGTGTTCGCCAGCTTGAAAAGAACGCGATGAAAAAGTTGCGCATGGCTATCGAAGCCTGAGTTTTTCAAGCCAGATAAAAAACCGCCTCCCGGGGCGGTTTTTTTATGCCCGCGCTATCCCCTTCTCAAACGTGACAAAATTGTTATTCCAAAAAGCCCAAAATCGGGTATGTTTTTAGCACGGAGTGCGGCGATGGCCTGCGCGGTAATCTCCACATCAAAAAAACAGTGCCAAAACAACACAACAAAGACCAATCACAATAAGAACGGGGATTCTCAGGATGAAAATGAAGGGCAAAGCCTTACTGGCTGGTTGTATCGCGCTCGCAATGAGCAATGCGGCATTCGCTAAGGATATTAAAGTTGCGGTTGTCGGCGCCATGTCCGGCCCGGTTGCCCAGTACGGCGACCAGGAATTCACCGGTGCAGAGCAGGCCGTTGCGGATATTAACGCCAAAGGCGGCATTAAAGGCGACAAGCTGGTCATCACCAAATACGACGACGCCTGCGACCCGAAACAAGCGGTAGCGGTTGCCAACAAAGTGGTTAACGACGGCATCAAATACGTTATCGGCCACCTGTGCTCTTCTTCCACACAGCCCGCGTCTGATATCTATGAAGACGAAGGCATTCTGATGATCACTCCTGCGGCAACGGCGCCAGAGCTGACGTCACGTGGTTACAAACTGACCCTGCGTACCACAGGTCTGGATTCCGACCAGGGGCCAACCGCGGCGAAGTATATTCTTGAACACGTGAAGCCGAAAAACATCGCGGTCATTCACGATAAGCAGCAGTACGGCGAAGGCCTGGCGCGTTCCGTTCAGGACAGCCTGAAGAAGGGCGGTGCTAACGTGGTGTTCTTTGACGGCATCACCGCAGGCGAGAAAGACTTCTCCACGCTGGTGGCGCGCCTGAAGAAAGAGAATATCGATTTTGTTTACTACGGCGGCTACCACCCGGAGATGGGCCAGATCCTGCGTCAGTCCCGCGCGGCAGGCCTGAAAACTCAGTTTATGGGCCCGGAAGGCGTGGCGAACGTTTCGCTGTCTAACATTGCCGGCGCATCCGCTGAAGGCCTGTTAGTGACCAAGCCGAAGAACTACGACCAGGTTCCTGCTAACAAACCTGTTGTAGATGCGATCAAAGCGAAGAAACAGGATCCAAGCGGTGCATTCGTGTGGACTACCTACGCTGCGTTGCAGTCTCTGGCGGCTGGTCTGAATAAGTCAGAAGATCCTGCTGAAATTGCTACGTATCTGAAAGCCAGCTCGGTGGATACCGTTATGGGCCCGCTGTCCTGGGATCAGAAAGGTGACCTGAAGGGCTTTGAGTTCGGCGTCTTTACCTGGCATGCCGACGGTACAGCGACCGACGCTAAGTAAGGTTTGATGGACCCGCCCGTCAGGGCGGGTTTTTTGGTGGATGACGCTAGCGCTTATTCACCCTACAAATGCGTTGCGCAGGTCGGATAAGCCTGCGTCATCCGTCACATATTTTATTTCTCCCAGCCGCCCGTCTGCGCCCGAAACCCCAAAGCCTGCATAAACGCCGCCATCACGCTGCGATCTTCCACGCCAGCGTCGTTCATCCACCAGCTGGTGATTTCCGCGTTATCGCGCAGCACTTCTTCAATCAGATATTGCCCCACGCCGCGCCGACGCGTGATTTCACGCACCCGCAAAGAGTCCAGCGTGCCCGATGTTCCCGCCAGCGTAACGCGCACCGCGCCGAGCAGGCGATCGTTAAACTTCGCGGCATAGATGCGCTGGGTATCGGTAATCTGGAGCGAAGCGCTGGAGTATTCCGGCCAGATCTTAGCGAGATCGATCTTATCCTGGGCACTACACTCAAACAGACGAATGATGGTGAGTTTCATAAGCGAGCTAACCAAAAAGCGGGAAAACACAGAGTGTAACCAATTTATTTACCCCAGACGCTTTATCTTTTTTCTGCGTCCTGGCAGCCGATTGCATTCTGTGACAAACATTAAGCAGTTCGAAACACGTCAGATTGAAATATGGTCAGTATAAAACCCTAAAACCCAGCATTTTATTCCGCTCTTTGTACCGCTATTTTATGCTGAAAATGGCACTTTTTTTTGTTTCACTCTGCTCAAATACAGAATAATATCTCTGCTTAATCGCCTGAAAAATAGAGCTTTTAGCCGGAAATATTGTAAATTTTGCCGCTAAGCCATTAAAGGCACTGGTAAAAATCATAAATTGATTACAAAAAGCGCAGCCGTTTTTTGACCAGCATAAAACCACAAAATCACGAAAGAATGGGGATTGAAACGGATGAAAATGAACGCGAAGACGTTACTCGCAGGCATGGTTGCTCTGGCGATGTCTCACGCGGCAGCCGCTGCAGACATTAAAGTCGCCGTTGTCGGGGCGATGTCCGGCCCGGTGGCGCAATGGGGTGACATGGAGTTCAACGGTGCACGCCAGGCTATCAAAGACATCAATGCCAAAGGCGGCATCAAAGGCGACAAGCTTGTCGCGGTTGAATATGACGACGCCTGCGATCCAAAACAAGCCGTTGCGGTCGCTAACAAAATCGTTAACGACGGCGTGCGCTACGTCATCGGCCACCTTTGCTCATCATCAACGCAGCCCGCTTCTGATATCTATGAAGACGAAGGCATTCTGATGATCACGCCTGGCGCGACCAACCCGGAGCTGACGAGCCGCGGCTACGAGATGATCATGCGTACCGCCGGTCTGGATTCCTCCCAGGGGCCAACCGCCTCTAACTATATCCTTCAGCACGTTAAGCCGCAGCGCATCGCCATCATTCACGATAAGCAACAATATGGTGAAGGTCTGGCGCGTTCCGTACAGGACGGCCTGAAAAAAGGTGGTGCGAACATCGTCTTCTTTGATGGCATCACCGCAGGGGACAAAGACTTCTCCACGCTGGTTGCCCGTCTGCAAAAAGAAAATATCGACTTCGTTTACTACGGCGGCTACTACCCGGAAATGGGGCAGATCCTGCGCCAGGCGCGTGCCGTTGGTCTGAAAACGCAGTTTATGGGACCGGAAGGCGTGGGTAACGCATCCCTGTCTAACATCGCAGGCCAGGCGGGTGAAGGCATGCTGGTGACGATGCCAAAACGCTATGACCAGGATCCGGCGAACAAAGCTATCGTTGACGCGCTGAAGGCAGAGAAAAAAGACCCGAGCGGCCCGTACGTGTGGATCACCTACGCAGCCGTGCAGTCTCTGGCTACCGCGCTTGAGCGTACCGGCAGCGCAGAACCGGCTGATGTAGTGAAAGATTTGAAAGCAAACGGTGCGAAAACCGTGATTGGGCCGCTGAGCTGGGATGAGAAAGGCGATCTGAAAGGATTTGAGTTTGGTGTCTTCCAGTGGCACGCCGACGGTTCGTCCTCCGTGGCGAAATAAGGCGAAGGCTACTTCAGTCATCCCACCTTCCGGGCGCAACGCCCGGAGGGAATAATAAGGTTAAGTTATGTCCGAGCAGTTTCTCTATTTCTTGCAGCAGATGTTTAACGGCGTCACGCTGGGCAGTACCTACGCGCTGATCGCCATCGGCTATACCATGGTGTACGGCATTATCGGCATGATCAACTTCGCCCACGGCGAAGTCTATATGATCGGCAGCTACGTCTCGTTTATGATCATCGCAGCGTTAATGATGCTGGGTATCGACGTGGGCTGGATGCTGGTAGGCGCAGGCTTCCTCGGGGCGATTATCATCGCCAGCGCCTACGGCTGGAGCATTGAACGCGTGGCCTACAAGCCGGTGCGTAACTCCAAGCGCCTGATTGCCCTGATCTCCGCCATCGGGATGTCCATCTTCCTGCAAAACTATGTCAGCCTCACCGAAGGTTCCCGCGATATCGCCCTGCCAAGCCTGTTTAACGGGCAGTGGGTTGTGGGGGCGAGCGAAAACTTCACCGCCACCATTACCACCATGCAGCTCGTTATCTGGGTGGTGACCTTCCTGGCGATGCTGGCGCTGACGCTGTTCATTCGCTATTCACGCATGGGCCGCGCCTGCCGCGCCTGTGCGGAAGACCTGAAAATGGCGAGCCTGCTCGGGATTAACACCGACCGCGTTATCTCTTTAACCTTCGTTATCGGTGCCGCTATGGCCGCGGTGGCGGGCGTGCTGCTCGGCCAGTTCTACGGCGTTATCAACCCGTACATCGGCTTTATGGCCGGTATGAAGGCCTTTACCGCCGCGGTACTTGGCGGCATTGGCAGTATTCCAGGCGCGATGATTGGCGGTCTGATTCTGGGCGTGGCCGAAGCGCTGACCTCCGCCTACCTGAGCACGGAATACAAAGACGTTGTCTCCTTTGCCCTGCTGATTGTGGTGCTGCTGGTGATGCCTACCGGGATTCTGGGTCGTCCGGAGGTTGAGAAAGTATGAAACCGATGCATATTGTTTTTTCTGCCCTGTCGGCGGCGATGTTCTTCGTGCTGGCCGGCGTCTTTATGGGCGTGCAGCTGAGCCTCGACGGCACCAAACTGGTGGTCAACAGCGCGGGTTCCGTGCGCTGGGAGTGGGTGTGGATTGGTACGGCGATTGTTTTCGTCTTCCAGCTGCTGCGCCCGGCGTTCCAGAAGGGGCTTAAAAAAGTCTCCGGGCCGAAGTTTGTGCTGCCCGCGCTGGACGGCTCCACGCCAAAACAAAAAATCTTCCTGTTTGCGCTGCTGATCCTCGCCGTAGCATGGCCGTTCGTCGTTTCCCGTGGCACGGTGGATATCGCGACGCTGACGATGATCTATATCATTCTGGGTCTGGGTCTGAACGTGGTGGTTGGCCTGTCTGGCCTGCTGGTGCTGGGTTACGGTGGTTTCTATGCGATTGGCGCTTATACCTTCGCCCTGCTGAACCACTATTACGGCCTGGGCTTCTGGACCTGCCTGCCGCTGGCGGGCCTGGTGTCGGCTGCTGCGGGCTTCCTGCTCGGCTTCCCGGTACTGCGTCTGCGCGGTGACTATCTGGCCATTGTGACGCTCGGCTTCGGCGAAATCGTCCGTATCCTGCTGCTGAACAATACCGAGATCACCGGCGGCCCGAACGGCATCAGCCAGATCCCTAAGCCAACGCTGTTCGGCCTGGAGTTCAGCCGCACCGCGCGGGAAGGGGGCTGGGATACGTTCAGCAACTTCTTCAATATCGCCTACAACCCGGGCGACAGGATTATCTTCCTCTATCTGGTCGCGCTGCTGCTGGTGGTGCTGTCCCTGTTCGTGATTAACCGTCTGCTGCGCATGCCGCTTGGCCGCGCGTGGGAAGCGCTGCGTGAAGATGAAATCGCCTGCCGCTCGCTGGGTCTGAACCCGACGCGCATTAAGCTGACCGCTTTCACCATCAGCGCCGCGTTCGCCGGTTTTGCCGGCACGCTGTTTGCCGCGCGCCAGGGCTTCGTTAGCCCGGAATCCTTCACCTTCGCCGAGTCTGCCTTCGTGCTGGCCATCGTGGTGCTGGGCGGGATGGGCTCGCAGTTTGCCGTTATCCTCGCCGCGGTGCTGCTGGTTGTCTCCCGCGAGCTGATGCGCGATCTGAATGAGTACAGCATGCTGGTGCTGGGCGGCCTGATGGTGCTGATGATGATCTGGCGTCCGCAGGGGCTGCTGCCAATGACGCGCCCGCAGCTTAAGCTGAAGAAGGCGCAGATAGAACAAGTGAAAGGGGAGCAGGCATGAGTCAGCCACTGTTATCCGTAAACGGCCTGATGATGCGTTTCGGCGGCCTGCTCGCCGTCAACAATGTCGCCCTTGAGCTGCATCCTCAGGAAATTGTGTCGTTAATCGGCCCGAACGGCGCCGGTAAAACCACCGTTTTCAACTGCCTGACGGGCTTTTATAAGCCGACCGGCGGCACCATCATGCTGCGCGACCAGCACCTGGAAGGCCTGCCGGGTCAGCAGATTGCCCGCATGGGCGTGGTGCGTACTTTCCAGCACGTGCGTCTGTTCCGCGAAATGACGGTGATTGAAAACCTGCTGGTGGCCCAGCATATGCAGCTGAAAACCGGCGTGTTCTCCGGCCTGCTCAAAACCCCTGGCTTCCGCCGCGCGCAAAGCGAAGCGCTGGACCGGGCCGCCACCTGGCTTGAACGTATCGGCCTGCTCGAGCAGGCAAACCGCCAGGCGAGCAACCTGGCGTACGGCGACCAGCGTCGTCTGGAAATTGCACGCTGCATGGTCACCCAGCCGGAAATCCTGATGCTGGATGAACCTGCCGCTGGCCTTAACCCGAAAGAAACCCACGAGCTCGATGAGCTGATCATGGAGCTACGTAATCACCACAACACCACCGTGCTGCTGATTGAGCACGACATGAAGCTGGTGATGGGCATTTCTGACCGGATCTACGTGGTAAACCAGGGAACTCCGCTTGCCAACGGCACGCCGGAGCAAATCCGTAACAACCCTGACGTGATCCGCGCCTATCTGGGAGAGGCTTAAGATGGAAAATATGATGCTGTCCTTTGACCACGTAAGCGCCCACTACGGCAAGATCCAGGCGCTGCACGAGGTCAGTCTGCACATCAAGCAGGGTGAGATCGTGACCCTGATTGGCGCGAACGGTGCGGGTAAAACCACGCTGCTGGGTACGCTCTGCGGCGACCCGCGTGCATCCAGCGGCAAAATTACGTTTGATGGCAAAGACATTACCGACTGGCAAACCGCGCGCATCATGCGAGAAGCGGTTGCGATTGTGCCGGAAGGCCGCCGCGTCTTCTCACGCATGACGGTGGAAGAGAATCTGGCGATGGGCGGTTTCTTCGCGGAGCGTGACCAGTTCCAGACCCGCATCAAGCGCGTCTACGATCTGTTCCCACGCCTGTATGAACGCCGCATCCAGCGTGCTGGTACCATGTCCGGCGGTGAACAGCAGATGCTGGCCATTGGCCGCGCATTGATGAGCCAGCCGCGCCTGCTGCTGCTCGACGAGCCGTCGCTGGGCCTCGCGCCGATCATCATTCAGCAGATTTTCGACACCATCGAGCAGCTGCGCAGCGAAGGCATGACCATCTTCCTGGTGGAGCAAAACGCCAACCAGGCGCTGAAGCTGGCGGACCGTGGCTACGTGCTGGAAAACGGCCACGTCGTGCTGGAAGATACCGGCGACGCGCTTCTGGCCAACGAAGCGGTGCGCAGCGCCTATCTGGGCGGCTGATTTTTGCAGGGCGAATGAGGCTTTCTTGTTCGCCCTACAGGAAATGCGCTATCGAAACGATAAGGAGATCGAAATGAAATACCTGTTATTTTTGGTGCTGGTAATGGCCGCGCAGGCTCAGGCCGGCGAAAGTAAGAAGGCTTTTGACCCTTCAGATCCTGCCATCTGGCACGAAAAGCCCGGGCGGGTCGACCCGCGTGATGTTCCCGAAGACGAACAGCCCTGCCGTATCTTCCAGGGCAGCGTTTGCCCGGACGCCTACGACAGCCAGACGGATATCCAGCGGGAAAAGCAGCGCCGCCACGACAAATGGCTGAATAACCAGGCTGAAAAAAACGGCTATCGATAAACCGTCGGGGAGGATGCCGTAAGCTCCCCGTCATCTTCCCAACATGCAATCGTCACGATCCTGTCACCTCCCGGTTATTTTTCTGTCATTCGCGCATGTCATGTTTTGATGCGAACAAAAACGCGTGTTTTCGCGCTTTTAGCCTCATAACAAGAGAGATAAGACATGACTGCATCGTTACGACGTACAGCCCTTTGCATGGCCCTTGGCTGTGCGCTTACCAGCAACGCTTTTGCCGCAACGTCCATCCCGTTCTGGCACTCTATGGAAGGGGAGCTGGGTAAAGAGGTCGACTCCCTGGCAAGCCGCTTTAACCAGACGCATCCTGATTACCAGATTGTCCCGGTCTATAAGGGCAACTACGAGCAGAACCTGGCGGCGGGCATTGCGGCGTTCCGTTCCGGTAACGCTCCGGCCATTCTTCAGGTTTACGAAGTGGGCACGGCGACCATGATGGCCTCAAAAGCTATCAAACCTGTCTACGAAGTCTTTAACGATGCGGGCATTAAGTTCGACGAATCCCAGTTCGTGCCGACGGTTTCCGGTTATTACACCGACGCGAAAACCGGGCATCTGCTCTCCCAGCCGTTTAACAGCTCCACCCCGGTGCTGTACTACAACAAAGACGCCTTTAAAAAAGCCGGGCTGAACCCGGACCAGCCGCCAAAAACCTGGCAGGAGCTGGCGGAGTACACGGCCAAACTGAAAGCGGCGGGCATGAAGTGCGGCTACGCCAGCGGCTGGCAGGGCTGGATCCAGATCGAAAACTTCAGCGCCTGGCACGGCCTGCCGGTTGCCACTAAAAACAACGGCTTTGACGGCACCGACGCGGTACTGGAATTCAACAAGCCGGAGCAGGTGAAGCACATCGCCCTGCTGGAAGCGCTGAACAAGAAGGGTGATTTCAGCTACTTCGGCCGTAAAGATGAATCCACCGAGAAGTTCTACAGCGGCGACTGCGCGATTACCACGGCCTCTTCTGGCTCGCTGGCCGACATCCGCCAGTACGCCAAATTCAACTACGGCGTGGGCATGATGCCTTACGATGCCGACGTGAAGGGCGCGCCGCAGAACGCCATTATCGGCGGGGCCAGCCTGTGGGTGATGCAGGGCAAAGACAAGGCGACCTACAAAGGCGTGGCCGAGTTTATGCAGTTCCTTGCCCAGCCGGAAATTGCCGCCGAGTGGCATCAGAAAACCGGCTACCTGCCGATTACCAAAGCCGCCTACGACCTGACCCGTGAGCAGGGCTTCTACGAGAAAAACCCAGGGGCGGACATCGCCACCCGTCAGATGCTGAATAAGCCGCCGTTGCCGTTCACCAAAGGCCTGCGCCTGGGCAATATGCCGCAGATCCGCACCATTGTGGATGAAGAGCTGGAGTCGGTCTGGACCGGCAAGAAGAGCCCTCAGCAGGCGCTGGACTCGGCCGTCGAGCGCGGGAACCTCCTGCTGCGCCGCTTTGAGCAGTCCACAAAGTCCTGAGTCTGAGCTGTGTCGGATGGCGCTGGCGCTGATCCGACCTACGAAGCGCTATCTGTAGGTCGGGTAAGGCGAAGCCGTCACCCGACATTTTCAGGAAAAAATCGTTTATGTCATCTTCTCGTCCGGTATTCCGCTCAGGCTGGCTGCCCTACGCGCTGCTTCTGCCGCAGCTGATTATCACCGTCATCTTCTTCATCTGGCCCGCGGGCGAGGCGCTGTGGTACTCGCTGCAGAGCGTCGATCCGTTTGGGCTTTCCAGCACCTTCGTTGGGTTTGATAACTTCACGCAGCTTTTCCACGATAGCTACTATCTGGATTCGTTCTACACCACGCTCTATTTCAGCGGGCTGGTGGCGGGCAGCGGGCTGCTGGTGTCGCTGTTTTTCGCAGCCCTGGTGGATTACGTGGTGCGGGGCAGCCGTTTATATCAAACCCTGATGCTGCTGCCCTACGCCGTGGCGCCCGCCATCGCGGCGGTGCTGTGGATTTTCCTTTTCAATCCCGGACGCGGCCTGCTGACCCATCTGCTGGAGCAGTTCGGCTATCACTGGAACCACGCCCAGAACAGCGGGCAGGCGATGTTCCTGGTGGTGTTCGCCTCGGTCTGGAAGCAGATCAGCTACAACTTTCTGTTCTTCTTCGCGGCGCTCCAGTCTATTCCCCGCTCGCTGGTGGAGGCCGCCGCGATTGACGGTGCCGGGCCGGTGCGCCGCTTCTTTAAGCTCTCGCTGCCGCTGATAGCGCCGGTGAGCTTCTTCCTGCTGGTGGTCAATCTGGTTTATGCCTTCTTCGATACCTTCCCGGTTATCGACGCGGCAACCGGCGGCGGCCCGGTGCAGGCGACCACCACGCTTATCTATAAAATTTACCGCGAAGGCTTTGCCGGGCTGGATTTGTCCGCGTCGGCGGCGCAGTCCGTGGTGCTGATGCTGCTGGTTATCGTGCTGACTGTGGTTCAGTTTCGCTTCGTGGAACGTAAGGTGCGCTACCAATGATCGAGAACCGTCGCGGGCTGACTTTCTTCAGCCATACCATGCTGATTATCGGCATACTGGCGATCCTGTTCCCGCTGTACGTGGCGTTCGTCGCCGCTACGCTGGATAACAAAGCCGTGTTTGAAACGCCGATGACGCTGATCCCCGGTGGCCACCTGCTGGAGAACATGGCGTACATCTGGCAACACGGCGTGGGGGCGAACAGCGCGCCTTTTGGCCTGATGCTTCTCAACAGCTTCGTGATGGCGCTGGCGATCACCGTGGGCAAAATCACCGTCTCGATGCTCTCCGCCTTCGCCATCGTCTGGTTCAGGTTCCCGCTGCGCAACCTGTTCTTCTGGATGATTTTTATCACCCTGATGCTGCCGGTTGAAGTGCGGATCTTCCCGACGGTGGAGGTCATCGCCAGCCTGCACATGCTCGACAGCTACGCGGGCCTGACGCTGCCGCTGATGGCCTCGGCAACCGCCACCTTCCTGTTCCGCCAGTTCTTTATGACGCTGCCGGACGAGCTGATGGAGGCCGCCCGCATCGACGGCGCGTCGCCGATGCGCTTCCTCCGCGACATCGTGCTGCCGCTGTCAAAAACCAACCTGGCGGCGCTGTTCGTCATCACCTTTATCTACGGCTGGAACCAGTATTTATGGCCGCTGCTGATTATCAGCGATGTGAACCTCGGCACCGCGGTGGCAGGCATCAAAGGGATGATGTCGTCCGGCGAAGGCACCACCCAGTGGAACCAGGTGATGGCGGCCATGCTGCTGACCCTGATCCCGCCGGTAATTATCGTTTTAGCAATGCAGCGCGCGTTTGTGCGTGGCCTGGTAGACAGTGAGAAATAACCCATGGCAGGACTGAAATTACAGGCAGTATCCAAGAGCTGGGACGGCAAAACCCAGGTGATCCAGCCGCTGACGCTGGACGTGGCGGACGGCGAGTTTATCGTGATGGTCGGCCCTTCCGGCTGCGGGAAGTCCACCCTGCTGCGCATGGTGGCGGGGCTTGAGCGCGTGACGAGCGGCGATATCTGGATTGACCGCCAGCGCGTCACCGAGATGGAGCCGAAAGAGCGCGGCATCGCAATGGTATTCCAGAACTACGCGCTCTATCCGCATATGAGCGTGGAAGAGAATATGGCCTGGGGGCTGAAAATTCGCGGCATGGGCAAAGATCATATCCACCAGAAGGTGCTGGAAGCGGCCCGTATTCTGGAGCTGGATAACCTGCTCAAGCGCCGCCCGCGCGAGCTTTCCGGCGGCCAGCGTCAGCGCGTGGCGATGGGGCGCGCCATCGTGCGCGATCCGGCCGTGTTCCTCTTCGACGAGCCGCTCTCTAACCTGGATGCCAAACTGCGCGTGCAGATGCGCCTTGAACTACAGCAGCTGCACCGCCGTCTGAATACCACCAGCCTGTACGTCACCCACGATCAGGTGGAGGCGATGACGCTGGCGCAGCGGGTGATGGTGATGAACAAAGGCGTTGCCGAGCAGATTGGTACCCCGGTAGAAGTCTACGAGCGCCCGGCAAGCCGCTTCGTGGCGAGCTTTATCGGCTCGCCGGCCATGAACCTGCTGGAAGGGAAAATCAGCGTGGACGGCTACCGTTTCGAGATGGAAGGGGGCATTGCGCTGCCGCTGGGCAGCCCGCGATTATCCTGGGCCGGACGGGCTATTACGCTGGGTATCCGCCCGGAACATATTGCGTTAAGCTCACAATCTGCAGGTGGTATCCCCTGGCGATTAGACACGCTCGAGATGCTCGGCGCAGATAACCTGGCGCACGGGCGCTGGGGCAAGCAGAAAGTGGTTGTGCGGCTTTCGCACCAGGTCAGGCCGCAGCCGGGCAGCGAGCTGTGGCTGCATCTGCCGGAACAAAATTTGCATTTCTTTAAAAATGACAGCTTTGACGCAGAAAATGGACAACGTTTATGAGCAACTGGCCTTACCCTTCCATCGTCGCCCACCGCGGCGGCGGTAAACTGGCGCCGGAAAATACCCTGGCGGCCATCGACGTCGGCGCGCGCTACGGCCACACGATGATCGAATTCGATGCGAAGCTGTCAAAGGACGGGCAAATCTTCCTCCTGCACGACGATACGCTTGAGCGCACCAGCAACGGCTGGGGCATTGCGGGGGAGCTGCCGTGGGATCGGCTGCTTAACGTCGATGCGGGAAGCTGGTTTGGCAGCAGGTTTAAAGGTGAGCCGCTGCCGCTGCTTTCGCAGGTGGCGGAGCGCTGCAGGCTGCACGGCATGATGGCGAATATCGAAATTAAGCCGACCAGCGGTCTGGAAACCGAGACCGGCAGGGTAATCGCGCTGGCGGCCCGCGAGCTGTGGGCAGGGGAAACGGCACCGCTGCTCTCTTCCTTTGCCATTGAAGCGCTTGAGGCGGCCCAGACTGCCGCACCGGAGCTGCCGCGAGGCTTGCTGCTGGACGAGTGGCGAGACGACTGGCGCGAGTTGACCAAACGCCTGGCGTGCGTCTCCATCCATCTGAATCATAAATTGCTGGATGAAGGGCAGGTGCGGGAGCTGAAAGCGGCAGGGCTGCATATTCTGGTGTACACGGTAAACACGCCCCAACGAGCAGCGGAACTGCTGCGCTGGGGCGTCGATGCGATTTGCACGGACCGCATTGATGAGATCGGCCCGGACTTTAAAGCTCAATAACGCGTAGGGTGGATAAGCGAGCATTCGCGCCATCCACCACGATCGTTAAGGCCCAATCGTTTTCAACGGAATATTAGGCTGCGTCATGCTGGAATTATTCTGGTTCAGCATGCTGCCGTTGGCCTTCGGCTGTAGCATATGCTCCTGCTGAACCGAGGTCCCCCCGCTACTCAGCATCCCTCCATTAGTATTCGGCAGCATCTGTTGCCCGCCGGTATTTAACTCACCCGGCTGCGAACTCAGCACCCGCTGCGAATTATTGTTGATCTGCGATTCAAGCTGCTGCTGCTGAACCCGGTTCTGGGTTTGCAGCTGCTGGTTGAGCATCCCTTTCTGCTGGATTTGCTGCGACTGCATCTGCGTCTGCATCCGCTGGTGGGTCGGGTTCTGGTAATCCGGCAGGTTTGGGTTATTCATGGTATTGAGCGGCTGTGCAAGACTGACAAAAGGCAGCAGGGCCGTCAGGAGCAATAGTTTTTTCATGTTTACCTCCTCCGTTGGGGGCATCCTCTAAGTTTACTCGGTTTCCGTCACAGCGATGGTTATTTAGGATTTATAGACCAGGATTATGTGGTCTTGTAGGTGGTGATCCCCCTGAACATGGAGAAAAAAGCGATGAAAACGTTGATTACCTTCTGGATTAAAACAAGGCGATGGATTGCCATTCCTGCACTGATGATGAGCCTCTGTTTGACCGCCGGGGCCGCGCCTCCACCCGTCTCCTATGGCGTTGAAACTGATATTTATCACCCTGTGCGTGCTGAACACGGCATGGTTGCCACCGTTGACGCGCTGGCAACCCAGGTTGGCGTTGATATTCTTAAACAGGGCGGTAACGCGGTGGATGCCGCCGTTGCGGTGGGCTACGCGCTGGCGGTCACCCATCCGCAGGCCGGTAACCTGGGCGGCGGGGGCTTTATGCTGCTGCGCACTAAGGACGGTAAAACAACCGCCATCGATTTCCGTGAAATGGCACCGGAAAAGGCATCCCGCGACATGTTCCTTGATCAGCAGGGGAATGCCGACAGTAAAAAATCTCTTACCTCTCCACTCGCTTCCGGCACGCCGGGCACGGTCGCCGGTTTCTCTCTGGCGCTGGAAAAGTACGGCACTATGCCGCTGAACAAGGTCATACAGCCCGCGTTTAAGCTGGCGCGTGAGGGTTATATCGTTAACGAGGCGCTGGCAGACGATCTCAAACAGTACGGCTCAGAAGTGCTGCCCAGCCATGAAAACAGCAGGGCCATCTTCTGGAAGAAAGACGGTAGCCTGCTGCAAAAGGGCGACAGGTTAATACAGGCGAATCTTGCCAAAAGCCTCGAGCTGATTGCCGAAAACGGCCCGGATGCCTTCTATAAAGGCCCGATTGCCGACCAGATCGCCGAAGAAATGGCGAAGAGCGGCGGGTTAATCAGCAAAGCCGATCTGGCAAATTACAAAGCCGTGGAGCGTAAGCCCATCAGCGGTGAGTACCGCGGCTACGAAGTTTATTCCATGCCGCCGCCGTCCTCCGGCGGGATCCACATCGTGCAGATCCTGAATATCCTGGAAAACTTCGACCTCGCGAAATACGGCTTCGGCAGCGCCGACGCGATGCAGCTGGTAGCCGAGGCGGAAAAATACGCTTACGCCGACCGTTCGGAATATCTGGGCGACCCCGACTTCGTCAAAGTGCCGTGGCAGGCGCTGACCAGCAAGGCGTACGCCAAATCCCTGGCGGAGAAAATCGACGTCAACAAGGCGCGCCCGTCGAGCGACATCAAGCCGGGCAGGCTCGCGCCGTATGAAAGCAACCAGACCACGCACTTCTCGGTGGTGGATAAAGACGGTAACGCCGTCGCCGTGACCTACACGCTGAACACCAACTTCGGCAGCGGCATCGTGGCGGGCAACACCGGTATCCTGATGAACAACCAGATGGACGATTTCTCCGCGAAGCCGGGCGTGCCGAACGTTTATGGGCTGGTGGGCGGCGACGCCAACGCGGTGGGGCCGCATAAGCGTCCGCTGTCGTCGATGTCGCCCACGATTGTGGTAAAAGATGGCAAGACCTGGCTGGTCACCGGCAGCCCCGGCGGCAGCCGTATTATCACCACCGTGCTGCAAATGGTGATTAACACCATCGATTTCGGGATGAACGTCGCCGAAGCGACCAACGCGCCGCGCTTCCACCATCAGTGGCTGCTGGACGAGCTGCGGGTGGAGAAGGGCTTTAGCCCGGACACGCTGAAGCTGTTGGGTGAGAAGGGGCAAAAGGTCGTGGTGAAGGAAGCGATGGGCAGCACGCAAAGCATTATGATTGCGCCGGACGGCAAGCTTTACGGTGCCTCTGACCCGCGTACGGTTGAGGATTTGACTGAGGGGTATTGAGCTGTGGCGGTGGATGGCGCTCGCGCTTATCCACCCTACGAATCAAAGCGGTAGGGCGGATAAGCGCAGGCGCCATCCGCCATTTCCCTCCAGCCTAGACCGGCTTCAGCCGCGCCATAAAGTGCGCATCCACATACTTCCCGTCGCGCAGGCCGAAGTTTCTGCCGGTGCCTTCCACTTCGAAGCCAAACTTACGGTACACCGCCAGCGCCGGTGCGTTATCGGTGAACACCGTCAGCTCTATACGGTCAATACGCAGCCAGTTGTCGCACAGGTCGGTCATCGCGGCCATTAACGCGCTGGCCACGCCTCTACCGTGAAAGTTGCTGTCCACGCCCATCCCGAAGGTGGCGACGTGGCTGCGGCGCGGGGACGGCTCAACCGTCAGCATCAGCTGGCCGACGACTTTGCCGTCGATACAGGCGACAAGATTGCGGCTGCCCGGTTTAGGCTCCGCTATGCGATCCACCCACATTTTTAGAGGGGTATGAGGGATCTGTAGCGTGTCGCGCTGCGGCGTCGGCTGGCTGTAAATTTGATGCAGGGCTTCCGCATCGCCAATTTCTGCGTGGCGCACTACGATTTCACTCATCCTTTTATCCTCAATGGGTTAGTTAAACCCTTTAAACATCATTGACTTTGTTTGTGAAGTCAACGGCACATTTTTTCAAATTAAGCTTTACAAGTGCGAATGATAATGATTATTATTGCCATGCGTTCAGGGGAGACCCTTACGGAGACAACCTGAAAGCACGACATTGCTCACATTGCTTCCAGTATTACTTAGCCAGCCGGGTGCTGGCTTTTTTTTTAGACTTCTTATTTGAAGCTGTAGCTGCGTTGGCTGCACTCTCTCACCCGAATCACTTACATAAGTAAGCTCATCGGGACTCGCTCCCTGGCCGCCTTGCTACAACTCCAAATAATTTGTCTAAAATATATGTAATTTTTCAAAAGGTTAATTTTTTCGTAGGGTGGATAAGCGCCAGCGCCATCCACCACAGAGTGCCATGAGACAGCGGTTTCGTAGGGTGGATAAGCGCCAGCGCCATCCACCAAAAATGCATGCCATCCGCAGCCGAATGCAGTAGGGTTAAGGCAATTCAAAGTCAAAAGGACGAAGCAATGACCCTCCACTGCGCTTTTATTGGTTTTGGCAAAAGCACCACCCGCTACCATCTTCCTTACGTTCTGGTTCGCAAAGACAAATTCCACGTCGCCCACATCTATCGTCGTCATGAAAAGCCGGACGTCGAGCGGCAGCCGCAGTACGAACATATCCATTTCACCAGCGATCTGGACGAGGTGCTGAACGACCCGCAGGTGAAGCTGGTGGTGGTCTGCACCCATCAGGACAGCCACTTCGACTACGCGAAGAAGGCGCTGGAAGCCGGTAAAAATGTGCTGGTGGAAAAGCCGTTTACCCCAACGTTAAAAGAAGCCAAAGAGCTGTTCGAGCTGGCGCGCGCCAAAGGGCTGACCGTTTCGCCTTATCAGAACCGCCGCTTTGACTCCTGCTTCCTGACGATGAAAAAGGCCATCGAAAGCGGCAAGCTGGGCACGATTGTAGAGGTGGAAAGCCATTTCGATATGTACCGCCCGGAGGCGGCAACGACGCCTGGCCTGCCTGCCGACGGCGCGTTCTACGGCCTGGGCGTACACACCATGGACCAGATTATCTCGCTGTTTGGCCGCCCGGACCACGTCGCCTATGACATCCGCAGCCTGCGCAATAAGGCCAACCCTGACGACACCTTCGAGGCCCAGCTCTTCTATGGCGATCTCAAAGCCATCGTGAAAACCAGCCACCTGGTGAAAATCGATTATCCGAAGTTTATCGTCCACGGCAGCAAAGGCTCTTTTGTTAAATACGGTATCGACCAGCAGGAAACCAGCCTTAAGGCGTACATCATGCCGGGTGAGCCGGGCTTTGCGGCAGACAGCAGCGTCGGCGTGCTGGAGTACGTTAACGATGCTGGTGAGACCGTGCGTGAAGAGATGAAGCCGGAGCAGGGCGACTATGGCCGCGTGTACGACGCGCTGTATGAAACCATCCTCAACGGTAAGCCTAATTTCGTCAGTGAATCTGAAGCATTAACCAACCTTGAGATCCTCGAACGCGGCTTTGAACAGGCTTCCCCTTCAACGGTGACGCTGGCTTAACCCTCTCCGCTGACGCCTCAAACTCGTTCATATTTTTTGAACAGAGGCGTCAAACTTCACCCTCTATGATCTCCTCCGCTTCGGGTCCACACTTACTCCATCAAACGAATCGAGGAGAAGTGAAATGATCTACTTAAGAAAAGCCGAAGAACGTGGTCACGCAAATCATGGTTGGTTGGACAGCTGGCACACCTTCTCTTTTGCCAACTATTACGACGCCAACTATATGGGATTCTCCGCGCTGCGCGTCATTAACGAAGACGTGGTTGCAGCCGGTGAAGGCTTCGGGACCCACCCGCACAAGGACATGGAAATCCTGACCTACGTGCTGGAAGGGGCGGTGGCGCACCGGGACAGCATGGGCAACGAAGAGAAAGTGCCTGCCGGTGAGTTTCAGATTATGAGCGCCGGGACGGGGATCACCCACTCCGAGTACAACCCGAGCAAAACCGAGCGTCTGCGCCTGTACCAGATCTGGATCATTCCAGAAAAAACCGGCATCACGCCGCGCTACGATCAGCGCCGTTTTGATGCGCCGCAGGGCCGCCAGCTGGTGCTCTCTCCGGACGCTCGTGACGGTTCGCTGAAGGTGAATCAGGATATGGAGCTGTCACGCTGGGCGCTGGCGAAAGACGAGCAGTCTGTTTATCAGGTTCCGGCCAACCGCCGCATCTGGATCCAGGTTGTTAAAGGCGACGTGTCCATTAACGGCACGCAGGCAAAAACCAGCGATGCGGTTGCCGTGTGGGATGAGCAGGCAATTTCTGTGCACGCCAACGAAGCGAGCGAGATACTGCTGTTTGATTTACCGCCAGTATAAAAAACTCGTTAGTTACCGGTCACAACCTTCCTCTTAAACAGGGGAAGGTTGTGCTTTGTCCGTGCTAAACTTCGGCGTCATTGTTGAGGAAGCGCGCGCGGAATATGAAAAAGAAAAGACCGGTACTACAGGACGTTGCGGATCGCGTAGGGATCACCAAAATGACGGTGAGCCGTTTTTTACGCAATCCCGATCAGGTTTCCGCCGCTTTGCAGGTGAAGATTGCCGCCGCCCTCGACGAGCTGGGCTACATTCCTAACCGCGCCCCCGATATCCTTTCAAATTCCACCAGCCGCGCCATCGGCGTGCTGCTGCCATCCCTAACCAACCAGGTGTTCGCGGAAGTGCTGCGCGGCATCGAAAACGTGATTGACGCCTACGGCTACCAGACCATGCTCGCCCACTACGGCTACAAGCCGGAGCTGGAAGAAGAGCGCCTGGAGTCCATGCTTTCCTGGAACATCGACGGGCTGATTCTGACCGAACGCTCCCACACGCCGCGCACGCTGAAAATGATTGAGGTAGCCGGTATTCCGGTGGTGGAGCTGATGGACAGCGTTTCACCCTGTCTGGATATCGCCGTCGGCTTCGACAACTTCGAGGCCGCCCGCCAGATGACCGCCGCCATTATCAGCCGGGGCCACCGCCACGTGGCCTACCTCGGCGCACGCCTCGATGAGCGTACCGTTATCAAGAAGCGCGGCTATGAGCAGGCAATGCAGGACGCGGGGCTGGTGCCCTACAGCGTGATGGTCGAGCAATCCTCTTCCTATTCCACCGGTATCGAACTGTTCCGCCAGGCAAAGCGCGAATATCCCGAGCTGGACAGCATCTTCTGTACCAACGATGATTTAGCGATAGGCGCCGCGTTCGAATGCCAGCGCCAGGGCCTGAGCATTCCGCACGACATCGCGATTGCCGGCTTCCACGGCCATGACATCGGCCAGGTGATGGAGCCAAGGCTTGCCAGCGTCCTCACGCCGCGTGAGCGCATGGGGCGCATCGGCGCAGAGCGTCTGCTGGCGAGAATTCGTGGCGAAGAGGTGACGCCGAAGCTGCTGGATCTGGGCTTTACCCTGTCGCCGGGCGGCTCGATCTAAGATTTTCAAAGTATGATGTAGTTCACACTTATTCACTTTGCAACAGAATGGTTATTGCTTATTGCTCAACCACTGCTGACAATGTTACCGATAACAGTTACCCGTAACAAATGTACGTATTCGCGGGAAGCTGACTTCTGAAATCATTGTGCCAGTCGGAGCTACGCTATGAGCACTACTAACCATGACCACCACATCTACGTCCTGATGGGCGTTTCTGGCAGTGGCAAATCGGCCGTCGCCAGCGAAGTGGCCCATCAGCTGAAAGCCGCCTTCCTGGACGGCGACTTCCTGCATCCTCGCTGCAACATCATGAAAATGGCCTCCGGCGAGCCGCTAAACGACGAGGACCGCAGGCCGTGGCTGAAGGCGCTGAACGACGCCGCCTTTGCCATGCAGCGCACCAACAAAGTCTCCCTGATTGTCTGCTCGGCCCTCAAGAAGGATTACCGCGACCAGCTGCGCGACGGCAACCCGAACCTCTCATTCATCTACATGAAAGGGGATTTCGAGGTGATCGAAAGCCGCCTGAAGGCGCGTAAAGGCCACTTCTTCAAGACCCAGATGCTGGTCACCCAGTTTGAAACGCTCGAAGAGCCAGCCGCAGAAAACGATGTTCTGGTCGTGGATATCGACCAGCCGCTGGAAGACGTTGTCGCCAGCACAATTGATGTGATTAACAAAGGCAGTGCGAAGTGAGTACATTAACGCTTGTTTTAACGGCAGTCGGCTCGGTTTTGCTGCTGCTGTTTTTAGTAATGAAGGCGCGCATGCACGCCTTCGTTGCTTTGATGGTGGTTTCTATAGGTGCAGGGCTGTTTTCCGGGATGCCGCTCGATAAGATCGCGACAACCATGGAAAAAGGGATGGGCGGTACGCTGGGCTTCCTGGCTATCGTCGTCGCGCTCGGCGCGATGTTCGGCAAAATTCTTCATGAAACGGGCGCCGTTGACCAGATTGCGGTCAAAATGCTCAAGTCCTTCGGCCACAGCCGCGCCCATTATGCGATTGGCCTGGCAGGCTTAATCTGCGCGCTGCCGCTGTTCTTTGAAGTGGCCATCGTGCTGCTGATAAGCGTGGCGTTCTCCATGGCGCGCCATACCGGCACCAACCTCGTTAAGCTGGTTATTCCTCTGTTTGCGGGCGTTGCCGCCGCCGCCGCGTTTCTGCTGCCGGGGCCTGCGCCGATGCTGCTGGCCTCCCAGATGCACGCCGACTTCGGCTGGATGATCCTCATCGGCCTGTGCGCGGCCATTCCCGGCATGATTATCGCCGGGCCGCTGTGGGGAAACTTCATCAGCAAATACGTTGAGCTGAAAATTCCTGACGATATCACCGAGCCGCACCTGGGCGAAGGCAAGCTGCCGTCGTTCGGCTTCAGCCTGTCGCTGATCCTGCTGCCGCTGGTGCTGGTTGGCCTGAAAACTATCGCCGCGCGCTTCGTGCCGCAGGGATCCACCCTGTATGAGTGGATGGAGTTCGTCGGCCACCCGTTCACCGCGATTCTGGTTGCCTGTCTGGTAGCGATTTATGGTCTGGCCTACCGTCAGGGCATGGCGAAAGAAAGGGTGATGGAAATCTGCGGCGCCGCGCTGCAGCCTGCGGGCATCATCCTGCTGGTTATCGGTGCCGGTGGCGTGTTCAAGCAGGTGCTGGTGGATTCCGGCGTCGGCCCGGCTTTAGGTGAAGCACTGACCGGCATGGGCCTGCCGATTGCGCTGACCTGTTTTATCCTGGCCGCGGCAGTGCGCATCATCCAGGGTTCAGCAACGGTCGCCTGCCTGACGGCGGTTGGCCTGGTTATGCCAGTTATCGAACAGCTGCACTACAGCGGCGCGCAGATGGCCGCGCTGTCCATCTGTATCGCAGGCGGTTCAATAGTTGTGAGCCACGTCAACGACGCGGGCTTCTGGCTGTTCGGTAAATTTACCGGCGCAACGGAAGGGCAAACCCTGAAAACCTGGACGATGATGGAAACCATCCTCGGCACCACGGGTGCAATTGTCGGGATGATTGCATTTAGTTTGCTGAGCTGACGTAGGTCGTATAAGCGCAGCGCCATCCGACATAAAAAACGTCAATGGTGGATGGCGCTGACGCTGATCCACCCTACAAAAACAGGCTTTCTCTCTGTCGTAGGTCGGATAAGCGCAGCGTCATCCGACATAAAAACCGTCAATGGTGGATGGCGCTGCTCCACCCTACAAAACTGCATTCCCCGCGGTAAAACCTACCCTTTCATCCAGACGCGGATGCCGTCCAGGAACATCTGCGTTGCCAGCATCACCAGCACCAGGCCCATCAGCCTTTCCAGCGCGTTAACACCTTTTTCGCCCAGCAGACGTAAAAACAGCGACGATTGCAGCAAAATGGCCACCGTGCCGCCCCATGCCAGCATCAGCGCCGCCACTAAATGGCCCATCTGATTGGGATACTGGTGTGAGAGCAGCATTAACGTTGCCAGCAGCGTCGGCCCGGCAACTAACGGGATGGCCAGCGGGACGATAAAGGGTTCTTCACCCGCGGGCAGGCCGCTGGCGTTGCCGCCGTCGTGGCTTGGGAAAATCATTTTAATGGCGATCAGGAACAGGATAATCCCGCCTGAAATCGACACGCTTTCCGCGCGCAGGTTAAGGAAGGCGAGAATTTTTTCCCCGGCGAACAGGAAAATCAGCATGATAATCAGCGCGATAAGCAGTTCGCGGATCATGATCGCCCGGCGGCGCTTTGGCTCCGTGTGTTTTAGCACTGACATAAAAATAGGCAGGTTGCCCAGCGGATCCATAATCAGAATCAGCAGCACCGCCGCGGATAAAATATCGTTCATCTGTTTTTCCCGAAAATCTAAAAAAATCCGGCTAATAAGCTGTATTACTGATAGCGCGGATATCATTGATTAAATTCACTTGCGACTTTGGCTGCATTTTGTAATGTGGGGTGACGTTCCCTAAATGCACACAACAAACATCTCTGCAGGATAAGTCGCTATGAAAAATGTAGGTTTTATTGGCTGGCGCGGTATGGTCGGCTCTGTACTCATGCAGCGCATGGTAGAAGAGCGTGATTTTGACGCCATTCGTCCCGTTTTCTTCTCTACTTCTCAGCTGGGCCTTGCCGCCCCGTCTTTTGCTGGCCAGTCTACCGGCACGCTTCAGGACGCCTACGATCTGGAAGCACTGAAGGCACTGGATATCATCATTACTTGCCAGGGTGGCGATTATACCAATGAAATCTACCCAAAGCTCCGTGAAAGCGGCTGGCAGGGCTACTGGATTGACGCGGCCTCTTCGCTGCGCATGAACGACGACGCCATCATCATCCTTGACCCGGTAAACCAGCACGTTATCCAGGAAGGCCTGAACAAAGGCGTGAAAACCTTTGTGGGCGGCAACTGCACCGTAAGCCTGATGCTGATGTCGCTGGGCGGCCTGTTTGCTAACGACCTGGTTGACTGGGTATCCGTGGCGACTTATCAGGCAGCATCCGGCGGCGGGGCGCGCCATATGCGCGAGCTGCTAAACCAGATGGGCCAGCTATA
Source organism: Dryocola clanedunensis (assembly GCF_038405435.1). Taxonomy (GTDB): domain Bacteria; phylum Pseudomonadota; class Gammaproteobacteria; order Enterobacterales; family Enterobacteriaceae; genus Dryocola; species Dryocola clanedunensis_A. The sequence continues at coordinate 161,378 of NZ_JBBYHZ010000006.1, forward strand.
CGGCGAAGTGGCGACCGAACTGGCAGATCCGGCATCCGCCATCCTCAATATCGAACGCAAAGTGACTGACCTTGGCCGCAGCGGCAATCTGCCGGTGGACAACTTCGGCGTGCCGCTGGCGGGCAGCCTGATCCCGTGGATCGACAAGCAGCTGGATAACGGCCAGAGCCGCGAAGAGTGGAAAGGCCAGGCGGAGACCAACAAGATTTTAAACAGCAGCACCGCGATCCCGGTTGACGGGCTTTGCGTCCGCGTTGGCGCGCTGCGCTGCCACAGCCAGGCCTTCACCATCAAGCTGAAGAAAGACGTTTCGATTCCAACCATCGAGGCGATGCTCGCTTCCCATAACGACTGGGCGAAAGTGGTGCCAAACGACCGCGACGTCACCATGCGTGAACTGACCCCTGCGGCGGTAACCGGCACGCTGACCACGCCGGTTGGCCGTCTGCGCAAGCTGAATATGGGGCCGGAGTATCTTTCCGCGTTCACCGTGGGCGACCAACTTTTGTGGGGTGCCGCCGAGCCGTTGCGCAGAATGTTGCGGCTGCTCGCATAATTACACTTACATACCAAAGGGGCATTGCAGCCCCTTTTTTTTCGCGTCATACATGGATGTAGTGATGTTGGCCATTATTTTCCAGGAGTAAAACAGCACGTTGGCTATGCTTAAGTCAGGGCGGAAGAAACCGTCATGATGATTAGTTGGGCGGAGCAGCTTACAGGAGTTCTTTTTACGCTGTCCGTTAGGGTCAATGATAAGTGCCGGGTTGTGGGGCACGTACAAAAAACAGGACGAATACCATGTCTGTTCTTCCAGATAAAGACGCGATCAATGCGCTTATTGCGGGTCATTTCGCCGACCCCTTTTCCCTGCTGGGGATGCATAAAACAGAAGCCGGGCTGGAAGTCCGCGCCCTGTTGCCTGACGCCACCGAAGTCTGGGTTATCGAACCGAAAACCGGCCGCAAGGTCGGCAAGCTTGAGTGCCTCGACTCACGCGGCTTCTTCAGCGGCATCATTCAGCGCCGCAAAAATCCTTTTCGCTATCAGCTGGCCGTCGTCTGGCACGGTCAGGAAAATCTGATTGATGACCCCTATCGCTTTGGCCCTTTGATTCAGGAGATGGACAGCTGGCTGCTGTCCGAAGGCACCCACCTGCGCCCTTATGAAACCCTGGGCGCCCATGCCGACACGATGGACGGCGTAACGGGTACCCGCTTCTCCGTCTGGGCACCGAACGCCCGCCGCGTCTCCGTAGTGGGCCAGTTTAACTACTGGGATGGCCGCCGTCACCCGATGCGCCTGCGCCGCGAGAGCGGCATCTGGGAGCTGTTTATCCCCGGTGCGCATCCCGGCCAGCTTTATAAATTTGAGCTGATCGATATCGAAGGCAACCTGCGCCTGAAGGCCGATCCCTATGCCTTTGAGTCCCAGATGCGCCCGGATACGGCTTCCCTTATCTGCGGCCTGCCGGAGAAAACCGTGCTCAGCCCGGCGCGGCAAAAGGCCAACGGCTTCGACCAGCCAATCTCCATCTATGAAGTGCATCTCGGCTCGTGGCGCCGTCACGCGGACAACAATTTCTGGCTAAGCTACCGCGAGCTGGCGGACCAGCTGGTGCCGTACGTCAAAGAGATGGGCTTCACGCACCTTGAGCTGCTGCCGATTAACGAACACCCGTTTGACGGCAGCTGGGGCTACCAGCCGCAGGGGCTGTATGCGCCAACCCGGCGGTTCGGCACGCGGGAAGACTTCCGCTACTTCATCAACGCTGCCCACGCCGCAGGGCTGAACGTGCTGCTCGACTGGGTGCCCGGCCACTTCCCGACGGATGACGCCGGGCTGGCGAAGTTTGACGGCACCTCGCTTTACGAGCACGGCGACCCACGCGAAGGTTTTCATCAGGACTGGAACACGCTGATCTACAACTACGGACGCCGCGAAGTCAGCAACTATCTGGTCGGCAACGCCCTGTACTGGATTGAACGCTTCGGCATAGACGGCCTGCGCGTGGATGCGGTGGCCTCGATGATTTACCGCGACTACAGCCGCGAGCCGGGGGAGTGGATACCTAACGACAAAGGCGGGCGCGAAAACTTAGAGGCCATCGAGTTCCTGCGCAGCACCAACCGTATTATTGGCGAGCAAACGCCCGGCGCGGTCACCATGGCGGAAGAGTCCACCGACTTCGCGGGCGTGTCGCGTCCGCCGTCAATGGGCGGCCTGGGCTTCTGGTTCAAGTGGAACCTGGGCTGGATGCACGACACCCTGGACTACATGAAGCTCGACCCGGTCTATCGTCAGCATCATCACGACAAAATGACCTTCGGCATGCTCTACAACAGCACCGAAAACTTCGTGCTGCCGCTGTCCCACGATGAGGTCGTTCACGGCAAGAAATCGATTCTGGACAGAATGCCGGGCGACGCGTGGCAGAAGTTTGCCAACCTGCGCGCCTACTACGGCTGGATGTGGGCCTTCCCCGGCAAGAAGCTGCTGTTTATGGGCAACGAGTTCGCCCAGGGCCGCGAGTGGAACCACGACAGCAGCCTGGACTGGCACCTGCTGGAAGGCGGCGACAACTGGCACCACGGCGTGAAGCGTCTGGTGCGCGACCTGAACCGCACCTATCGCCACCACGCCGCCATGCATGAGCTTGATTTTGATCCGTACGGCTTTGAATGGCTGGTGGTGGAAGACAAAGCCAACTCGGTATTTATCTTCGTGCGCCGTGACTCAGAGGGCAATGAGGTGATCGTTGCTGCTAACTTCACGCCGGTGCCGCGCCATAACTATCGTTTCGGCATCAACCAGCCGGGCAGCTGGCGCGAAGAGCTGAACACCGACTCCATGCACTATCACGGCAGCAACGCCGGCAACAGCGGCATTGTCCACAGCGAAGAAATCGCCAGCCACGGGCGCGAGCACTCCCTGAGCATCACGCTGCCGCCGCTGGCCACCATCTGGCTGGTCCGGGAGGGCGAATGACGCAGCTTACCGCCGGGAATTCGGCGCCGTACGGCTCGCACTATGACGGAAAAGGGGTGAACTTCACGCTGTTTTCCGCCCATGCGCACAAGGTGGAGCTGTGCGTCTTTGACGAGCACGGCCACGAACAGCGCTATGACCTGCCGGTGCGCACCGGGGACATCTGGCACGGCTATCTACCCAATGCCAAACCGGGCCTGCTGTATGGCTACCGGGTTCACGGCCCGTGGGAGCCGCATAACGGCCATCGTTTTAATCCGGCGAAGCTGCTGCTCGATCCCTGCGCCCGCGTGGTGGTTGGCGGCCTGAACGACCATCCCCATTTCCACGGCGGCCATGACCAGCCGGACATGCAGGACGACGCCCATGAGATGGCGAAGTGCGTGGTGGTAAGGGAGACGTTCGACTGGGAAGACGACGAGCATCCGCGCACGCCGTGGGGCAACACGATTATTTATGAGGCCCACGTTCGCGGCCTGACGCTGAAGCATCCCGGCATTCCCGAGGAGATCCGCGGCACCTACGCCGCGCTCGGTCATCCGGTAATGATCGCGTATTTCAAACGCCTGGGGATCACGGCGATCGAACTGCTGCCGGTGGCGCATTTTGTCACCGAGCCGCGCGTGGCTCACTTAGGGCTGAGCAACTACTGGGGCTACAACCCGCGGGCGTTCTACGCCGTGGAAGGCTATTACGCCGTTAATCATAATCCGCTCAACGCCGCCAACGAACTACGCGGGGCAATCAAAGCGCTGCACAAGGCGGGCATCGAAGTGATTCTGGACATCGTGCTTAACCACAGCGCGGAGCTGGATCTGGACGGGCCGACCTTCTCCCTGCGCGGAATCGATAACCGTAGCTATTATTGGTTAATGGACAACGGCGATTACCACAACTGGACGGGCTGCGGTAACGCGCTGAATCTCAGCACGCCTGGGGTGGTCAGCCAGATGGTGGACTGCCTGCGTTACTGGGTCGACAGCTGCCACGTTGACGGCTTCCGCTTCGATCTGGCGTCGATCATGGGGCGAACCCCGGAGTTTCGTCAGGATGCGCCGCTGTTTGAGGCGATCAAGAACGATCCCGTGCTGTCGCAGATCAAACTGATCGCGGAACCCTGGGATATCGGCGCGGGGGGTTACCAGGTGGGGAACTATCCACCGCTGTTTGCCGAGTGGAACGATCATTTTCGCGACGGGATGCGCCGCTTCTGGCTGCAGCAGGATTTATCGCTGGGGGGATTCGCCTGCCGCTTTGCCGGATCGAGCGATGTCTACCGTGAGGGCGATCGCCGCCCTTCGGCCAGCATCAACTTAATAACCGCCCATGACGGCTTTACCCTGCGCGACTGCGTGAGCTTCAACAATAAGCACAACGAAGCCAACGGTGAAGATAACCGCGACGGGACGGGCAATAACTACAGCAACAACTACGGCTTTGAGGGGCTGGAAGCCAGCCTGATTATCAAAGAGCGGCGGCGTGACAGCGTCCACTCGCTGCTGACCACCCTGCTGCTCTCTCAGGGGACCCCGATGCTGCTGGCGGGGGATGAACACGGGCACAGCCAGCACGGCAACAACAACGCCTACTGCCAGGACAACGCCCTGACCTGGCTTGACTGGGAGCACTGTAACGACGGTTTAACGACTTTTACCGCGGCGTTGATTCATCTGCGCCAGACCATTCCGGCCCTTACCCGGAATGGCTGGTGGGAGGACGGTGATGACAATGTGCGCTGGCTTAACAAAGAGGCTCAACCACTGAATGCCGACGAATGGCAAGGCGGCGTCCACCGCCTGCAAATCCTGCTCAGTGAACGTTGGCTTATTACGATAAATGCCACCGAAGAAGTTGCGGACATCGTATTACCCGAAGGGGAGTGGCGAGCCATTCCTCCCTTTGCCGGAGAGGACAACCCGGTGGTGATGGCTGTTTGGCATGGTCCTGCGCACGGAGTCTGCGTATTCCAGAAGTCATAAAAAAGGAGTCAGTCATGGTTAGACTTGAGAAGAACGACCCTCTAATGCTGGCAAGACAGCTGCCGAATAAATCAGTTGCGCTGATTCTGGCAGGTGGCCGCGGTACCCGACTAAAAGACTTAACTTCTACGCGCGCGAAGCCCGCCGTCCACTTTGGCGGCAAGTTCCGCATTATTGATTTTGCCTTATCGAACTGCATTAACTCCGGCATCCGCCGTATTGGCGTGATCACCCAGTATCAGTCGCACACGCTGGTGCAGCACATCCAGCGTGGCTGGTCGTTCTTCAGCGAAGAGATGAACGAGTTTGTCGATCTCCTGCCCGCGCAGCAGCGCGTGCACGGGGAAAACTGGTATCGCGGTACGGCAGATGCCGTCACCCAGAACCTCGACATTATTCGTCGCTACAAGGCCGAGTACGTGGTGATCCTGGCCGGGGACCATATCTACAAGCAGGACTACTCGCGCATGCTAATCGACCACGTCGAAAAAGGGGCGCGCTGTACCGTGGCCTGTATGCCGGTACCGCTGCATGAAGCGACGGCCTTCGGCGTGATGGCGGTTGACGAAGAAGACAAAATTATCGAATTCGTGGAAAAACCTGCCCATCCGCCGTCGATGCCGGGCGACGACAGCAAAGCGTTAGCCAGCATGGGGATCTACGTTTTTGACGCCGATTACCTCTACGAGCTGCTTGAGGCCGACGACGTCGATGAGAACTCCAGCCACGATTTCGGTAAGGACATCATCCCCTACGTCATGAAGTCCGGCCAGGCGTTTGCCCATCCGTTCCCGCTCTCCTGCGTGCAGTCAGACCCGGACGCCGAGCCTTACTGGCGCGACGTGGGGACGCTTGAAGCCTACTGGAAGGCCAACCTGGATCTCGCGTCGGTGACGCCGGAACTGGATATGTACGACCAGGAATGGCCCATCCGTACCCATATGGAACCGCTGCCGCCTGCCAAGTTCGTGCAGGACCGCTCGGGCAGCCACGGCATGACGCTGAACTCGCTGGTCTCCGGCGGCTGCATTATCTCCGGGTCGGTGGTGGTGCAGTCGGTGCTGTTCCCGCGGGTGCGCGTTAACTCGTTTTGTAATATCGATTCGTCGGTGCTGCTGCCGGACGTAAAAGTCGGGCGCTCCTGCCGTCTGCGCCGCTGCATTATCGACAGGGCGTGTGTGATCCCTGAAGGCATGGTTATTGGTGAGAATGCTGAAGAAGACGGGCGCCGTTTCTATCGCTCGGAAGAAGGCATCGTGCTGGTGACCCGGGAAATGCTGGCCAGGCTGCAAGGTTAAGAAGTGAAGGATTGACCCGTGCGCGGCGCGTGCCGCGCGCTGTCATTTTATCGTTCGGCGTCTGTTCCTGACAAAACGCAGCGCCGAGACTTGCTATACGGGAGCGAGAATGCAGGTCTTACATGTATGTTCTGAAATATTCCCACTGTTAAAAACCGGTGGCCTTGCTGATGTACTTGGCGCGCTGCCCGCGGCCCAGATTGCCGGGGGCGTGGAAACACGCGTATTGCTGCCTGCGTTTCCTGATATTCGTCGCGGTATTACCGATGTGCAGGTGGTGTCACATCGCGATACCTTCGCGGGTCATATGACTTTGTTATACGGCCAGCTCGACGGCGTGGGGATTTACCTGATAGACGCGCCGCATTTATACGACCGTCCGGGTAGCCCGTACCACGACACTAACCAGTTTGCCTATATCGATAACGTGCTGCGTTTTGCCCTGCTCGGCTGGGCGGGCAGCGAGATGGCCTGCGGGCTGGATCCGTTCTGGCGCCCGGATATCGTGCACGCTCACGACTGGCATGCGGGGCTGACGCCAGCTTATCTGCGCGCGCGCGGCAACCCGGCAAAGTCGGTCTTTACCGTCCACAACCTGGCCTACCAGGGGCTGTTTTATGCCCATCATATGAATGAAATTGACCTGCCATGGTCGTTCTATGACATCAACGGCCTGGAGTTCAACGGTCAAATTTCGTACTTGAAAGCCGGCCTTTACTATGCTGATCATATTACGGCGGTCAGCCCGACCTACGCGCGGGAAATTACCGAGGCGCACTTCGCCTACGGGATGGAGGGGCTGCTGACTCAGCGCCACCGCGAGGGACGCCTGTCCGGCATCCTCAACGGCGTGGATGACAAAATCTGGGACCCGGCCCATGACCTGCTGCTGAGTTCGCGCTACAACCGCGATTCGCTGGAGGACAAAGCGGAGAACAAACGGCAGCTCCAGGTGGCGATGGGCCTGAAGGTAAACGACAAAGCGCCGCTGTTTGCGGTCGTGAGCCGCTTAACCAGCCAGAAAGGGCTGGATTTAGTGCTCGAAGCGCTGCCGGGGCTGCTGGAACAGGGCGGCCAGCTGGCGCTGCTGGGGGCGGGTGACCCGGTGTTACAGGAAGGTTTTCTGGCGGCGGCTGCCGAGCATCCCGGCCAGGTTGGCGTGCAGATTGGCTATCACGAAGCGTTCTCCCACCGCATCATGGGCGGCGCGGACGTTATTCTGGTCCCAAGCCGGTTTGAGCCATGCGGATTAACGCAATTGTACGGCCTGAAATATGGCACTTTGCCGCTGGTGCGGCGCACGGGCGGGCTGGCGGATACGGTATCCGACACTTCCCTTGAGAATCTGGCGGACGGAATCGCAACGGGGTTTGTCTTTGAAGACAGTAATGCCTGGTCGCTGCTGCGCGCGATCAGACGTGCTTTCGTGCTGTGGTCCCGCCCGTCGCTGTGGCGTTTTGTCCAGCGTCAGGCCATGAATATGGATTTTAGCTGGCAGGTAGCGGCGCAGTCCTACCGCGACCTATATCAACGCTTGTTGTAATCATCCAGGAATCACTGATTATGAACGCACCCTTTTCCTACGCGTCGCCTACGCTGAGCGTCGAAGCGTTAAAGCACTCGATAGCGTACAAGCTGATGTTTACGGTGGGTAAAGACCCTGCCATTGCCAACAAGCACGAGTGGCTGAACGCCACGCTGTTCGCGGTCCGCGACCGGCTGGTTGAACGCTGGCTGCGCTCCAACCGCGCGCAGCTCTCCCAGGAAGTTCGTCAGGTTTATTACCTGTCGATGGAATTTCTGATTGGCCGCACGCTCTCCAACGCGCTGCTGTCGCTGGGCATTTATGACGACGTGAAAAACGCCCTCGAAGAGATGGGCCTCGATCTTGAAGAGCTGATCGACGAAGAAAACGACCCCGGACTGGGTAACGGCGGCCTCGGGCGTCTTGCGGCCTGCTTCCTCGATTCGCTTGCCACGCTCGGTTTACCGGGACGCGGCTACGGTATCCGCTACGACTACGGCATGTTCAAGCAGAATATTGTGGACGGGCGGCAGAAAGAGTCCCCGGACTACTGGCTGGAATACGGTAATCCGTGGGAGTTTAAGCGACACAATACCCGCTACAAAGTGCGTTTCGGCGGGCGCGTGCAGCTGGAAGGTAAAAAATCCCGCTGGGTGGAAACCGAAGAGATCCTCGCGGTGGCCTACGACCAGATTATCCCCGGCTACGACACCGATGCGACCAACACCCTGCGCCTGTGGAACGCCCAGGCCAGCAGTGAAATCAACCTCGGTAAATTTAACCAGGGTGACTATTTCGCGGCGGTGGAGGATAAAAACCATTCCGAGAACGTCTCCCGCGTGCTTTACCCGGACGACACGACCTATTCAGGGCGCGAGCTGCGTCTGCGGCAGGAGTACTTCCTGGTCTCCGCCACCGTGCAGGACATTCTCAGCCGTCATTATCAGCTGCATAAAACCTACGCCAACCTGGCGGATAAAATCGCCATTCACCTCAATGACACCCACCCGGTGCTGTCTATCCCCGAGCTGATGCGCGTGCTGATGGACGAGCATAAATTCAGCTGGGAAGATGCCTTTGAGGTGACCTGCCAGGTGTTCTCCTACACCAACCACACGCTGATGAGCGAGGCGCTGGAGTCCTGGCCGGTAGACATGCTCGGCAAAATTCTGCCGCGCCATCTGCAAATCATCTTCGAGATTAACGACTACTTCCTGAAAACCCTTCAGGAACAGCACCCGGGCGATACCGGCCTGCTGGGACGCACCTCGATCATTGATGAGTCCAACGGTCGCCGCGTGCGCATGGCCTGGCTGGCGGTGGTCGCCAGCCACAAGGTGAACGGCGTCTCCGAGCTGCACTCGAACCTGATGGTGCAGTCGCTGTTTGCCGACTTCGCCGCCATCTTCCCGATGCGCTTCAGCAATAAAACCAACGGCGTTACGCCGCGCCGCTGGCTGGCGCTGGCTAATCCGCCGCTGTCAGACGTGCTGGACGAAAACATTGGCCGCACCTGGCGCACCGATCTCGGCCAGCTTAGCGAGCTGAAGCAGCATATCGACTACCCGACCGTGCATCAGGACGTGCGTAAAGCGAAGCTTGCCAATAAAAAGCGGCTGGCGGAGTACATCGGCCAGCAGCTGAACGTGGTGGTAAACCCTAACGCTTTGTTTGACGTGCAGATCAAGCGCATCCACGAATACAAGCGCCAGCTGATGAACGTGCTGCACGTCATCACGCGTTATAACCGCATCAAGGCCGACCCAACGGCGGACTGGGTGCCGCGCGTAAATATCTTTGCCGGGAAGGCGGCCTCGGCGTACTACATGGCGAAGCACATCATCCATCTCATTAACGATGTGGCGGCGGTGATCAACAACGATCCGGACGTGAAGGATCGCCTGAAAGTGGTATTCATTCCGAACTACAGCGTGAGCCTGGCGCAGATCATTATTCCGGCGGCGGATCTCTCCGAGCAGATTTCGCTTGCGGGCACCGAGGCTTCCGGCACCAGCAATATGAAGTTTGCCCTCAACGGCGCGCTGACCATCGGCACCCTGGACGGCGCAAACGTCGAGATGCTGGAGCACGTCGGCGAAGACAATATCTTTATCTTCGGCAATACGGCGGAGGAGGTCGAAGAGCTGCGGCGCAACGGCTACAAGCCGCGCGAGTATTACGAACAGGATGAAGAGCTGCACCAGGTGCTGACGCAAATCGGCAGCGGCACCTTCAGCCCCGGCGAGCCGACGCGCTACCGCGACCTGCTGGATTCACTGATTAACTTTGGGGATCACTACCAGGTGCTGGCTGACTACCGCAGCTACGTGGACTGTCAGGACAAGGTGGACGAGCTGTACCGCCAGCCGGAAGAGTGGACCATCCGCACCATACATAACATTGCCAACATGGGCTATTTCTCGTCCGACAGGACGATTCAGGAATACGCCGACGAAATCTGGCATATCAAGCCGGTTCGTCTTTAAAGGTTAAGGCGGGAAAACATGGCGGAAGACGCTACGCTTTTCCGCCCTACCAAATCGAGACGGATGGGCCGTGCCTGCATTTCAGATTCGTAGGCCGGATAAGCGTAGCGTCATCCGGCAAACCCGTTAAAGGCTCAGCACAGCTCCAGCACCAGATTGTTATCTTTGATCACCTGCATCACGCCCGGCGGTGGCGGCACGTCGGTATATACCTGATCCACAAGGCTGATACTGCCCAGGTTGACCATCGCGTTGCGGCCAAATTTGGAGTGGTCCACGACCAGCATCACGCAGCGGGAGTTTTCGATAATCGCCTTTTTGGTGCGCACCTCGTGGTAGTCGAACTCAAGCAGCGAGCCGTCGCTGTCGATGCCGCTGATCCCCAGAATGCCGAAGTCCAGGCGGAACTGGGAGATAAAATCGAGCGTCGCTTCGCCGATGATCCCACCGTCGCGGCTGCGCAGCTCGCCGCCTGCCAGAATGATGCGGAAATCCTCTTTCACCATCAGCGTGTTGGCGACGTTCAGGTTGTTGGTGACGACGCGCAGATTGCTGTGGTCCAGCAGCGCGTGGGCAACCGCTTCCGGCGTGGTGCCGATGTCGATAAACAGCGTGGCGCCGTTCGGGATCTGGCTTGCCACTTTACGTGCAATGCGCTCTTTCTCTGCCGTCTGGGTAGCTTTACGGTCATGCCAGGAGGTGTTCACCGAGCTGGACGGCAGCGCCGCGCCGCCGTGGTGGCGCATAATTAAATTCTGATCCGCCAGGTCGTTCAGATCCCGGCGAATGGTCTGCGGGCTGACCGCAAACTGCTCTACCAGCTCCTCGGTGCTGACATAGCCCTGTTTTTTAACCAGTTCGACAATCGCGTCGTGACGTTGTGTTTGTTTCACGCAGGCCTACCTCTGATTCTTATGTTCGTTTTCGCGCATGCAGGGTATCCACCATTGCCATCGCCAGGCCAACCAGTAATCCGGTGACGTGGGCGGCATTGGCAATCGACATGCCTAAAATATCGAAGTAGCCCAGCACAATCCACAGCACGGCAAAGGCCATCAGGCCGCGCTGCATATAGATGCCGCTTTCCGGGTCGCGCTCACCGCGCAGCCAGACGTAGCCCATCAGCGCGTAGACCGTACCGGACAGGCCGCCGAACAGCGGGCCGCTGAATTTAGCCTGCACGTAACCGCTGAGCAGCGCCGAAATAATGGTCAGCACGATGAGTTTTCCGCTGCCGAGGCGTTTCTCCAGCGGGCCGCCGAGATACCACCACCATAGCAGGTTGAAGGTGATGTGCAGTATGGAAAAGTGCAGCAGCGCGTGGCTGAAATAGCGCCAGAACTCATACTTCAGGCTGTCCGCGTACGGCCAGGCAAGAAGCGCCATTACCGTACGATCGCCCATCACCTGCATCGCCAGATAGACCAGCACGCAGGCGGCAATCATCGCCAGCGTGAACGGCCCGGCTTTTTGTTTGATGGTGGCAAAGAAGGGATAGCGCTGGTAGCGCAGCCCGCTTGCGGTATCGCCCGCAGACCAGCTGGCAGCCAGATAGCGCGCATCGCCTGGGTTGGCGAGAAACTGCTCCAGTTCGCTGCGGACTCTGGCTTCCTGAGCGTCGTCCGCCAGCCAGACATCGCTTTGCTGCTGATGCTGCTGCAGGGTCAGGACGACGCCCTGGGTCGCCATATAGTCGACGAACGCCTGCGCAACCCGGGGGTTGGCAAACGAGGTAATCATGATCATAGGGTTTCAGCCAAATCCGTACAAAGGGAAGCAGTATACCCGCTTAACGGCGCTTTTCTTAACCTCAAGCTGCGCCGTGCGTGACTTCCGCCGGGAAATGGCGATGCCAGGCGTCAAAGCCGCCGTCAACGCTGTAGACGTTGTCATAACCCTGCTGGAGCAAATACTGGGCCGCGCCCTTGCTGCTGTTGCCGTGATAGCACATCACCATCACCGGCGTGTCGAAATCCGTCTGCTGCATAAAAGCGACCAGCCGGTCGTTAGTCAGGTGGAAAGCGCCCGGCGTGTGGCCCATCGCAAAGCTTTGCGGATCGCGGATATCTACTAATACCGCCAGCTTCTGGTGCAGCTTCTGGTGTGCTTCTTCCACACCAATACATTCAAATTGATCCATAACGTTGCTCGTATGCAGATAAAGGAAAAGGGGCCGGCTGAGCGCAATATTAAGCGAAAGCCAGCTCCGGCCGCTGATATTAACGCCATAATGTTATCCATATCACGCAGAAATGTTTTTTTTTCGTTACCAAAAGTCCGGTCACTTGCTATTATGAGCGATAACGAACATTTATGAGCTTTAACGAAAGTGTGTGAGGGCAGCATGGAAACCAAAGATCTGATTGTCATTGGCGGCGGTATCAACGGCGCCGGTATTGCAGCTGACGCCGCGGGCCGCGGCCTGTCCGTGCTAATGCTGGAGGGGCAGGACCTGGCCTGCGCCACCTCATCCGCCAGCTCGAAATTAATCCACGGCGGCCTGCGCTACCTGGAACACTACGAATTCCGCCTGGTGAGCGAAGCGCTCGCCGAACGTGAGGTGCTGTTGAACATGGCGCCGCATATTGCTTTCCCGATGCGCTTCCGCCTGCCGCACCGCCCGCATCTGCGCCCGGCGTGGATGATCCGTATCGGTCTGTTTATGTACGACCATCTGGGCAAGCGCACCAGCCTGCCTGCTTCTACCGGTTTGCGTTTTGGCGCAGATTCGGTACTGAAGCCCGAAATCGTGCGCGGTTTCGAATATTCTGACTGCTGGGTGGACGATGCGCGACTTGTGCTGGCGAACGCGCAGATGGTGACCCAAAAAGGCGGCGAGGTGAAAACCCGCACCCGCGCAACCAGCGCCCGCCGTGAAAACGGCCACTGGATTGTGGAAGCGCAGGACATCGACACCGGCGAAACCTTTACCTGGCGTGCGCGCGGCCTGGTTAACGCCACTGGGCCGTGGGTAAAAGACTTCTTCGACGACGGACTGAAACTGCCGTCTCCTTATGGTATCCGCCTGATCAAGGGCAGCCATATCGTGGTGCCGCGCGTGCACAACCAGAAGCAGGCGTACATTCTGCAAAACGAAGATAAGCGCATCGTGTTCGTGATCCCGTGGATGGACGAATTCTCCATCATCGGCACGACGGACGTGGAGTACAAAGGCGATCCGAAAGCGGTGCACATTGACGAAAGCGAAGTGAAGTACCTGCTGGACGTCTACAACGAACACTTCAAAAAATCCCTGAGCCGTGAAGACGTGGTGTGGACCTACTCCGGCGTGCGCCCGCTGTGTGATGACGAGTCCGACTCTCCGCAGGCGGTCACCCGCGACTACACGCTGGATATTCACGATGAAAACGGCAGGGCACCGCTGCTGTCGGTCTTTGGCGGCAAGCTGACAACCTACCGCAAGCTGGCCGAGCACGCGCTGGACAAGCTGCAAACCTATTACCCTAAAATGGGACCGGCCTGGACGAAAGACAGCAGGCTGCCGGGTGGGGATATCTCCGGCGATCGCGATGATTTCGCCGCCCAGCTGCGCCGCCGCTATTCGTTCCTGAGCGAGGGTCTTGCCCGTCGCTTTGCCCGAACCTACGGCAGCAACAGCGAGCTGATTCTGGCGGATGCGACGAGCATCAGCGATTTAGGCGAAGACTTTGGCCATGAGTTTTACGAGGCCGAGCTGCGCTATCTGGCCGAGCATGAATGGGTAAGACGCGTGGAGGATGCTATCTGGCGGCGGACGAAATTAGGCATGTGGCTGACGGACGAACAGCAGGCGCGGGTGGCGCAGTGGCTGGCAAAGCGGAACGGTAAGGCCCGGCTCTCTTTGGCTTCTTAACGTTAAACGTCGGATGGCGCAGGCTTATCCGACCTACGAATTCAAAGATTCAGGGCGGGTGAGCGAAAACGCCATCCGCCATTTATCAGACCCCATACCCCATCATCTTCAGCAGCTTCTGCGCATGCTGCACCGCGTCCTGGCGGTGCGCGACCCCCAGCTTTTGGTACAGGTTACGGATGTGCGTTTTTATGGTCGTGGCCGCCACGTCCAGCTCCCCCGCGATCTGATCGTTACTGTAACCCGAATAAATCAGCCCCAGAACCTGCCATTCACGCTGGGTGAGCGGGCTGGTGCGGATAAGCTCCGGCACCTCCGGGTGGGTCAGCAGACGGTTAACGAAGTTCTCGTCGAAGTGGGCAAACTTGTGGCGATGGTGCTGGTTAATCTCGCGCAGGATGCGCTGAGCGCGATGCTGGTCCAGCTCCGGCAGGGTATTGAGCTGAATCAGCTGGCGGAGCTGCTGCGCCATCGCCTCACCCTCAATCACGAAATGGCTGATAAACCCGGTGCGGTTAGCCAGCGACAGCGCCTCCATCAGCACGCGCTGCGCGTCGCTCTTGCGGCCAGACTGCCAGTAAAGCTGGTTGAGCAGCAGCAGGTTGCGGTTGAGGTCGCTCATCAGGCGCAGGCTGCGCGCGTTTTCGTTTAGCTCTTCCAGCACCATTTCCGCCGGGTCGAATTCACCGAGCAGGATCTGCGCGCGGGCGATGTTGCGCCACTGGCTCTGCAGGAAGTGGTTATTGGCAAACTCTGGTTTTGGCGTCAGGCGCAGCCAGTTGGCGGCGGATTTTTTATCGCCGATCATCTGCCAGTAAATCACCCGCACTTTATCGGCGTTCGATACCCAGTCGCTGTGGTACGGCCCGTTGCCTAACAGGTTTTCCAGACGGTTAAGGTGATTACGGGCGTTGTCCAGGTCCCCACGGGCCAGCGAGCACTGGACCAGTAAGGCCAGGCACTGCAGCTGTTGCTGGGGCTGATAACCGGCGAGCACTTCCACACCATAACGCGCGGAGGCTTCTGCCTCATCGAGGCGCGACCAGGCCCACAGCAGCTGCGCGCGAATGCGCAGCAGGAACTCATGCAGCGGCAGCTGTTCAAGATGCTGCTCGCGAATAAGAATGAACGCTTTTTCCTGCGTCTCCCACGCCGCCTGCAAAAAGCCCTGCGCCAGCAGGATTTCACTTTGCTGGATCAGGCTCCACAGCGCGTAATGCCAGACGTCGTGGCGGCGGGACATCTGCTCGGTCTGCTGCATGACGGAAAGGGATTTCGTTAGGTCACCTTTGCAGTGCAGCACTTCGCCGTGAACGGACGTTGCCACAATGCGGCTGTAATAATTCGCCAGCGGCAGCATATCGAGAGCGACCATCGCCAGCCGTTCGGCTTCTTCCGGATCGCCGTCGTTAATGGCGACCTGCGCGCGCAGGGCGTTAAATTCGCCGTGCAGCGTGTCGTCCATTTCAAGATTCATTTCCTGCTCGGCCCGCGCCAGCAGCAGGTTAACTTCGTTGTAGCGGTGCTGGCTTTGCATCAGCCAGGCCTGCAGCAGCACCAGCTTAGGATTTTCCAGCAGGCTTTCCCACGGCAGGGCTTTCAGCGACTCTTCCAGCAGCGCCAGCTCGCTGTGGTTAAACAGCGCCCACGCGTGGTGCAGCAGGATATCGCGCAGCATATTGGCGTCGCCCGCAGCGAGCGCGTGGTGAATGGCTTCGCTCGGGAAGCCTTGCGCCATCCAGCTTTCGGCGGCGGCACGGTGAATATCGGGTAATTCGGCGGCGAGCTCCCACTGGCAGCGCTGGCGCAGGAAGCTGCCGAACAGCGGATGGAAGCAGAACCATTCGCCTGAGTCGTCCATACGCTGCAAAAACAGCCCCTGGCGCTCGGTCTCTTCCAGCCGCATCTGGCCGTTCTCTTCACCCGTTACGCGCACGATCAGCGCATCGTTCATTGAGCGAAGGATAGAACTCCGTAACAGGAAGTTTCGCGTGTCGGCATCGACATTATCGAGCACTTCATCCACCAGATAGTCGGACAGGTGGCTGGCATTGATGCCTGACAGGCGGCGTGCGGAATGGTGCGTCGGGGTGTTGGTCTGGCGTGCGGAGAGGGCGATAAGCTGGAGGGCGGTTGCCCATCCGGCAACGTCGTCGCACAGGCGGCTGCTGTCCGCAGGCTCTATGGGCGCGTTCAGGCGGCAGTCAAAGAACTGCTTCGCTTCCTGATGGGTGAAGGCAAGCTGCTGGCTGCCGATTTCCAGCAGCTGGTCGCGCACGCGCAGATTAGCAATGCCGAGCTGCGGGAGATTACGCGACAGCACCACCAGCGTCAGATTTTCAGGCTGGTGGCGGATGAAAAAGCGCATCGCTTCGTGAATAACCGGGTTGTTGATCAGGTGGTAGTCGTCGATCACCAGGAACAGCGGACGGTGCCACTCCGCCAGCTCGATAAACAGCTGGGCAAACAGCGACGAGAGGCTGGCGTACTGGCGCTTCTGGGCCATCACTTCACTACTGACACAGTGGCCGCCCGTCGCCTGCTGAACGGCGGTGATCAGGTAGCTGGCAAAGCGTTCCTGCTGGTTGTCGCCCTCATCAAGGGAGTACCAGCCCAACTCATTTTTCCCTGCGGCCCACTGGGAGACCAGCGTGGTTTTGCCATAGCCTGCCGGGCTTGTTACCAGCGCCAGCCGATAGTTGGCGGCGGTGGACAATTTCACCAGCAGACGGTCGCGAACCACGGTATTTTCCAGCCGTACCGGGCGACTCAATTTGGATGGGATCAACATAGTCAGTCACTTCACTGTGTCTTTTCCGTCATTTTTCGAGCCGCAGCCGGAGAGGGTTGCAGCGCGACAGATGCAGGAAAAAAGATTAAGGAATGATTTTTTTTACGCTTCGTAATTAATGCCTGAATGTAAGGTCGGCCAGATTGCACTTTATTGCAAGAATGTTGAACTTTTCGTGCCTGGTAAGTTGCACCTTGTCACAATTCCATATTTTTAAGTAATAAGTTTCATGCTAGCCATTCATTTGACGCGGTGTGAAGCTGCATGAAATCCGCGCCCGGCCTGAAAAGAAAGCGGTTTCAGTCGAAAGCCTTAAACGAACGTAATTGGTCGTTTGTTGTCCGAATCTGGGGCGGTCTGACGCCCTCGCGGAGCAGGCGTTTAGAGGTGGCGATCACACTTTTCACTCATCCCCACCGCTCCTCCCCGTCTAATCCCCCTCAGGATGAGGAATAAGCCCATGCTGCCCGGCACACTAGCGGGCAATGAATTTAGAACAATCACAGGACCCGATTCCCTATGTCACAGCCGACCTTCAATAAAGCACAATTTCAGGCTGCGCTGACCCGCCAGTGGCAGCGTTTTGGCCTGCATTCAGCGCAGGATATGACCCAGCACCAGTGGTGGCAGGCCGTGAGCGGCGCGTTAGCCGAGCTGCTGGCCGCCCAGCCGGTTGCGAAACCGCAGGCGAAACAGCGTCATGTTAACTACATCTCCATGGAATTCCTGATTGGCCGCCTGACGGGCAACAACCTGCTGAACCTCGGCTGGTATCAGGAGGTGGCGGATGAGCTGAAAGGCTTTGATATCAATCTGACCGACCTGCTTGAAGAAGAGACTGACCCGGCGCTGGGCAACGGCGGGCTGGGGCGTCTGGCAGCCTGTTTCCTGGATTCCATGGCGACGGTCGGCCAGTCGGCGATTGGCTACGGCCTGAACTACCAGTACGGCCTGTTCCGCCAGTCCTTCAAAGACGGCCAGCAGATGGAGGCGCCGGACGACTGGCATCGCGGCAGCTACCCGTGGTTCCAGCATAATTCCGCTCTCGACGTGCAGGTTGGCGTGGGCGGCAAAGTAATCAAAGACGGCAAGACCCTCCGCTGGGAACCGGCGTTTATCTTCCAGGGCGAAGCCTGGGATCTACCGGTGCTGGGCTACCGTAACGGCGTCGCCCAGCCGCTGCGCCTGTGGCAGGCTAAGCATGCCCATCCGTTTGACCTGACTAAATTCAACGACGGCGATTTCCTGAAGGCAGAGCAGCAGGGCATCGACGCGGAAAAGCTGACCAAGGTTCTCTACCCGAACGACAACCATCTGAACGGCAAAAAGCTGCGCCTGATGCAGCAGTATTTCCAGTGCGCCTGCTCCGTGGCGGACATTCTGCGTCGCCATCACCTGGCGGGCCGTAAGCTGGCAGAGCTGGCGGATTACGAAGTGATCCAGCTTAACGACACTCACCCGACCATCGCCATTCCTGAGCTGCTGCGCGTGCTGATCGACGAGCACCAGATGAGCTGGGACGACGCCTGGGCTATCACCAGCAAAACCTTCGCCTACACCAACCACACGCTGATGCCGGAAGCGCTGGAGTGCTGGGACGAGAAGCTGGTGAAGGCGCTGCTGCCGCGCCACATGCAAATCATCAACGAAATCAACGCCCGCTTTAAAAAGCTGGTGGATAAGACCTGGCCGGGCGACGAGGCGGTGTGGGCGAAGCTTGCGGTGGTGTACGACAAGCAGGTGCGCATGGCGAACATGTGCGTAGTGAGCGGCTTTGCGGTCAACGGCGTCGCCGCGCTGCACTCCGATCTGGTAGTCAAAGATCTGTTCCCGGAATACCACCAGCTGTGGCCGAACAAATTCCACAACGTCACCAACGGCATTACGCCGCGCCGCTGGATCAAGCAGTGCAACCCTGCGCTTGCCGGGCTTCTCGACAAGAAGCTGAAGAAAGAGTGGGCGAACGATCTGGACGTGCTGGAAGGGCTGGAAAAATACGCCGATGACGCGAAGTTCCGCAAGGAATATCGCGACATCAAATACCAGAACAAAGTGAAGCTGGCGGCGTTCGTGAAGGCGCGTACCGGCATCGTCATCAGCCCAGATGCGCTGTTCGACGTGCAAATCAAACGTCTGCACGAATATAAGCGTCAGCACCTTAACCTGCTGCACATCCTGGCGCAGTACAAAGAGATCCGCGAGAACCCGCAGGCTGACCGCGTGCCGCGCGTCTATCTGTTCGGCGCGAAAGCGGCGCCTGGCTACTACCTCGCCAAGAACATCATCTTTGCTATCAACAAGGTTGCGCAGGCGATTAATAACGACCCGGTAGTTGGCGACAAGCTGAAAGTGGTGTTTATCCCGGATTACTGCGTCTCTGCTGCGGAAATCATGATCCCGGCGGCGGATATCTCGGAGCAGATTTCTACTGCGGGTAAAGAGGCTTCCGGCACCGGCAACATGAAACTGGCGCTGAACGGAGCGCTGACCGTGGGCACCCTGGACGGTGCGAACGTTGAAATCGCCGAGAAGGTGGGCAACGAGAACATCTTTATCTTCGGCCACACGGTGGAAGAAGTGAAGGCGCTCAAGGCCAAAGGCTACGACCCGGTTAAATGGCGTAAGAAAGATAAAGTGCTGGATGCGGTGCTGAAAGAGCTGGAGAAAGGTATTTACGCCGACGGCGATAAGCATGCCTTCGACCAGATGCTGCACAGCATCGGCAAGCAGGGCGGCGACCCGTACCTGGTCATGGCGGACTTCACGGCCTACGCCGAAGCGCAGAAGCTGGCGGATGCCCTCTACCTCGACCAGGAAGCCTGGACGCGCGCCGCCATCCTGAACACCGCCCGCTGCGGCATGTTCAGCTCGGATCGCTCAATCCGCGATTACCAGCAACGCATCTGGCAGGCGAAGCGCTAAGGGGACGACATGGACAGCAAACGCCTTGATAACGCCGCGCTGGCGGCAGGAATAAGCCCAAACTACATCAATGCTCACGGCAAGCCGCAGGCCATTCCGGCGGAGACCAAGCTGCGTTTGCTGGAAGCCATGAGCCGTACCGCTGCCCCTAAAAAGGTGGCGGTCGCGCCGGTGCCCAACGTGCAGGTATTTACCGCCGGAACCAGAATGGCGCTGCCGCTGGAGGGCCACGGCGAATTCAGCTGGCAGCTCACCACGGAAGAGGGAAAGCATCATAAGGGGCACGCGCAGGCCGGTAAGACGCTGGCGCTGCCCGCAAAGCTGCCGGAGGGCTACCACGATCTGACCGTCAGCCAGAACGAACATCTGTGGCAGTGCCGCGTCATTGTCGCGCCGAAGCGCTGCTATGAGCCGGACGCCCTGCTGCAGGACAAGAAGCTGTGGGGTGCCTGCGTACAGCTCTATACGCTGCGTTCGGACCACAACTGGGGCATCGGTGACTTTGGCGATCTGCAGCGCATGCTGGTGGACGTGGCGAAGCGCGGCGGGTCGTTTATCGGCCTGAACCCGATTCACGCGCTTTACCCGGCTAACCCGGAGAGCGCCAGCCCGTACAGCCCTTCATCGCGCCGCTGGCTGAACGTGATTTATATCGACGTCAACGGCGTGGATGACTTCCTGCTGAGCGATGAGGCGCAGGCCTGGTGGAAGATGCCGAGCACGCAGCAGACTTTGCAGTCGGCGCGTGACGCGCAGTGGGTGGACTATGCCACCGTCACCGCGCTGAAAATGGCGGCGCTGCACATGGCCTGGAAACAGTTTTCGCTGCGCACCGCTCGCGATGAGCAGGTGCAGGCGTTCCAGGCATTTGTGGCCAACGGCGGCGACAGCCTTTATTACCAGGCGGCTTTCGACGCGCTGCACGCTTATCAGGTGAAAGAAGATGAGATGCGCTGGGGCTGGCCGGTCTGGCCGGAAGGCTTCCGCGATGCGCACAATCCCGAAGTCAAAGCGTTCTGTCAGGAACACAGCGATGAGGTGAATTTCTGCCTCTGGCTGCAGTATCTGGCCCACGTCCAGTTTGCAGCCTGCTGGCAGACCAGCCAGGGCTTTAAGATGCCGATTGGCCTGTATCGCGACCTGGCGGTTGGCGTGGCGGAAGGCGGCTCGGAAACCTGGTGCGACCGGGAGCTGTACTGCCTGAAGGCCTCGGTTGGCGCACCGCCGGATATTCTTGGCCCGCTGGGCCAGAACTGGGGCCTGCCGCCGATGGATCCGCACGTCATCGTGGCCCGTGGCTATCAGCCTTACATCGAAATGCTGCGCGCGAACATGACCAACTGCGGCGCGCTGCGCATTGACCACGTTATGTCGATGCTGCGCCTGTGGTGGATCCCCTACGGCGAAACGGCGGATAAAGGTGCCTACGTGCACTATCCGGTGGACGATCTGCTGTCGATTCTGGCGCTGGAAAGCAAGCGTCATAACTGTATGGTGATCGGCGAGGATCTGGGTACGGTGCCGGTGGAAATCGTCGGCAAGCTGAAGGACAGCGGCGTTTACTCGTATAAAGTGCTCTATTTTGAACACGACAACGAGAAGCGGTTCCGCGCGCCTCAGTCATGGCCAAAACAGTCCATGGCGGTAGCGACCACCCACGATTTACCAACGCTGCGAGGCTACTGGGAAAGCGGCGATCTGACGCTGGGTAAAACCCTGGGGCTGTATCCGGATGCGGAAGTACTGAGCGAGCTGTATCAGGATCGCGAACGTGCGAAGCAGGGCCTGCTGGAAGGGCTGCACAAGTATGGCTGCCTGCCGAAGCGGGCCGGACATAAAGCATCGCTGATGGCGATGACGGCAACGCTCAACCGTGGGATGCAGCGCTATATCGCAGACAGCGGCAGTGCGCTGCTGGGATTACAGCCGGAAGACTGGCTGGGCATGGCGGAACCGGTAAATATTCCGGGGACGAGCTACCAGTACAAGAACTGGCGCCGCAAGCTGTCGACCTCGCTTGAAGCTATGTTTGCCGACGCCGGGGTGAATAAGCTGCTGAAGGATTTGGATAAGCGGCGTAAGAAGGGTTAACGGCAAAACTGACGGCGGATGACGCGCTGCTTATCCGCCCTACGGTAAAGATTCGTAGGGTGGAAAATAACAGACGTCATCCACCACAATGATCAGTCGTAGGGTGGATAAGCGACAGCGTCATCCACCACAAGTATCAGTCGTAGGGTGGAAAATAACAGACGTCATCCGCCACAATGATCAGTCGTAGGGTGGAAAATAACAGACGTCATCCGCCACAATGATCAGTCGTAGGGTGGATAAGCGACAGCGTCATCCACCACAAGTATCAGTAATAAGAGTGCTCACCGCGCTGGTGTTCGGTCAGGTCGCGAACGCCTTTCAGCTCCGGGAATTCAGCCAGCAGCTGCTTCTCGATGCCTTCTTTCAGGGTCACGTCCACCATAGAACAGCCGTTGCAGCCGCCGCCGAACTGCAGGATGGCGAAGCCTTCATCGGTGATCTCCATCAGCGTTACGCGGCCGCCGTGGCCTGCCAGCTGCGGGTTAACCGTTGCCTGCAGCATGTACTCAACGCGCTCCATCAGCGGCGCATCGTCAGCCACTTTGCGCATTTTGGCGTTCGGGGCTTTCAGCGTCAGCTGGGAACCGAGCTGGTCGGTTACGAAGTCGATTTCAGCATCTTCGAGGTAAGGCGCGCTCAGCTCGTCCACGTAGGCGGTCAGCTGCTCGAATTTCAACGCTGTATCTGAAGCTTCTACCGCATCCGGCGGGCAATAGGACACCCCGCACTCCGCGTTTGGAGTACCTGGGTTGATAACAAATACGCGAATTTGCGTCCCTTCTTCCTGTCCCGCCAGCAGTTTGGCGAAGTGGGATTGTGCAGTATCGGAAATACGGATCATAACGATTGCTCAATAGTTGACTATTTTAGTCGGTTATAATACGCCCATCATCGAGGGTCTACAAGGTTCGACAAAGGCACCATACCTGGATAGTCGCCGCGCCCTGCTTTTTCAGCAGCCGCGCAATTTCCGCCACGGTACTGCCCGTCGTGACGACATCATCCACAATAACCATATGGCGGCCCGCCAGCGGAATATCAACCCTGAACGCCCCCTTAAGATTGCCTCGCCGCTGCCTTGCGGTGAGCTGATGCTGCGTGGCCGTTGGCCTGACGCGGCGGACGGCCGTGGGCTGGTACTCACAGTTTAACCAGCGGGCGAGGGGGATGGCGAGGAGGGCGCTCTGGTTATATCCCCGGCGCCAGGCCCGGCGGGCGTGAAGGGGGGCTGAAACGATGACGTCCGGCCTGAAATAATCCCCCCTGCGGCGGCTATCCAGCACTTTTAGCAAAATTAAGCGGGCCAGCGCCGGGGCGAGCGCGGTGGCGCCCGCAAACTTCAAGCGATGAACAAGCTTGCTCAGCGGCGGCTGATAGTCCGTGACTAAGAGTAATCTGTCCCACGACGGCGGATTTAGCAGGCACCTGCCGCAGGGCGATGCTGTCCACATGGCCGGGAGGCCGCAGCACGGGCAGCAGGGCGGGGCCACCGGCATGGCCGCCGTGCAGCGTGAGCATATCCCCCATGCCGGGCAGGCAAGCGGCATCCGGCATAGCCAACACAGCCCCGGGATTGTTAGCATAGCCACCTCCCTGTATGGCAAAACGAGAACAATAACTGATGAGCAAGCTCTGGTGGCAGACAAAAGGTGAAGGAAAAATCGATCTTGTGCTGCTGCACGGATGGGGACTGAACGCCGAAGTGTGGCATTGCATCGTTGAGGAACTCGGCTCGCAGTTTCGCTTACATCTGGTTGATTTGCCGGGCTACGGCCGAAGCCAGGGGTTTGGCGCGCTGACGCTGGAAGAGATGGCGGAGGTTGTGCTGGCGCAGGCACCTCAGCAGGCTATCTGGCTCGGCTGGAGCCTGGGCGGGTTGGTGGCAAGCCGGGTCGCTTTGAGACATCCTGAGCGCGTGCGCGGATTAATCACCGTGGCTTCATCGCCTTGTTTTACCGCCCATGAAGAGTGGCCCGGCATTAAGCCGGACGTGCTCGCCGGGTTCCAGCGGCAGCTAAGTGAGGATTTTCAGCGGACGGTAGAGCGCTTCCTCGCGCTGCAAACGCTGGGCACGGAGACGGCCCGCCAGGACGCTCGCCAGCTTAAAGCGGTGGTGCTGGAACAGCCAATGCCGGAGGTAGATGTACTTAACGGCGGGCTGGAGATCCTGAAAACCGTCGACCTGCGTGAAGAGATGGACAAGCTAACCGTGCCTCTGTTGCGCCTTTACGGTTATCTTGACGGGCTGGTGCCGCGCAAAATCGCGGGGCTGCTGGATGAGCGCTACCCGCAAAGCGGCTCCGCTATTTTCCCGAAGGCCGCCCACGCGCCGTTTATTTCGCATCCCGCTGAGTTCTGCGAGCAGATTTATCAGTTCGCAAAGCTTGTTGATGAATAGCGATGGTTTAGCCCTGCAGCACCCAGACTTCCCGCAGGCATTTTTTTCCTTCGGGGCAGCTCTTGCAGCTCCCCGTCAGGCAGTCTCTCGGGTCTTCCTCAACCCGCATCGCTTTACCCATCGCCTCTAAGCGACCGAGCATGGCGTTCACCAGCGGCAGCGGGGTGGCGAGCAGCTGGCTTATCTGTGCGGCATCCATACGGCCCTGCAGGGCCAGTGTGTTACGAATATCAATTAAGCTCGCCATAACTTCCCCCTGTTGCCCTTAGTGACAGTCGCCGGTGCTGGCTTCACAGCAGGCAGCCGCTGCCGTTTTACGGGTCGACATCAGGCTGAGGTTCACACGGCTACGCGCACGGCGCAGGCCGCCCATTAACACCACGTTAAACAGGATCACCACCAGAATGCAGATCAGGCTGTACTGCGGATGTTCTTTGAACGACACGGTCTGGTAGTAGAGCGTGGAGAGAGAATAAGCGATATTCAGCCCCCACAGGATGGAGAAGGTCATCCAGCCACGGCTCGACTCGCGGGCAACTGCGCCCATCACCGAAATGCACGGGATATAGAGCAGGACGAAAATCAGGTAGCTGTAGGCCGCCGCCGCGCTGCCGAACTTGTCGCTCATCACGCCCATTGCGCCGGTCGCCATTTCGCCGTCGCCTTTGCTGGCTTCGATGGGGTTGGCCAGCACGCTCAGGCTGAAGGTGTCTTTCAGGCTTTGCCAGGTTTCCCCGGCGGCACCGCCCAGTTCGTCCCACAGGTTGAAGCTGGCGGCGTCAAACTCTTCGTTATGCATGTCTTCCGCGGTGTAGAGGGTGTTGAGCGTCCCCACCACGACCTCTTTCGCCATCGCACCGGTAAACAGCCCTACGGTGGCCTGCCAGTTATCTTCATGCACGCCGATTGGCTTAAGCAGCGGGGTCAGAACTTTACTGACGGAGGCCAGCGCCGAATCGTTGATGTTGTCCACCGGCTTGCCGCTGAACGAGAAGCTGTTCAGGGCACCGATGAAAATACTGACGATGACAATCACCTTACCGGCGCGCAGCACGAAGCCCTTCAGGCGCTGCCAGGTCTGCATCAGCAGGCTTTTCAGGTGCGGCACGTGATAGACCGGCAGCTCCATCACGAACGGCGTCGCTTCACCGCGCATGATGGTGTACTTGAGCATCAGCCCGGTCAGGATCGCCATTACGATGCCGAGAATGTAGAGGGAGAAGACAACCAGCGCGCCTTCCTGCCCGAAGAACGCGGCGGCAAAGACGGCAAAAATGGCCAGACGCGCGCCGCAGGACATAAACGGTGCCATCATGATGGTCATCAGGCGT
Source organism: Dryocola clanedunensis (assembly GCF_038405435.1). GTDB lineage: Bacteria > Pseudomonadota > Gammaproteobacteria > Enterobacterales > Enterobacteriaceae > Dryocola > Dryocola clanedunensis_A. Next base: position 187,043 of record NZ_JBBYHZ010000006.1, read on the forward strand.
TCACGCGGGGCGTCCAGGGTTCGTGCACCCATCACGGACGGCACGTTACAGCCGAAGCCGACAATCAGCGGCACGAAGGATTTGCCCGGCAGGCCGAGCGCCTGCATCAGCCTGTCCATCACGAACGCCGCGCGGGCCATGTAGCCGGAATCCTCAAGGAAGGAGAGGAACAGGTACATCATGCCGATTTGCGGCACCAGCGGCAGCACGGTATTGATACCGCCGCCGATGCCCTGGGCTAAGAAGATGGTCAGCCAGTCCGGGAAGTGCAGCGTGGCGCCAATCCACTGAATGCCGTGAATAAAGATGGCCGCAGAGCCGCCGTCGAAAATAGGCTGCAGCGCGCCGCCGATGTTAATCGCCAGCAGGAACATGACGTACATGACCAGCAAAAAGATCGGCAGGCCGAGGAAGCGGTTCAGGATGATTTTGTCCATCATCGCCGTCATGCGGCTTGGCTCGGCGGTCAGGCTGTTGCTGACGGTATCGCAGACGGCGGCGATGCACTGATAGCGCGCATCGGCAATCAGCAGGGCCGGATCTTCAAGGGTTTGTGCAAGATTTTCACGCGCTTTTTCGAGCTTGTCCGCAGCGCTGCCGGCAAAGGCCTGGCTGTAAATATCGCCTTCGAGCATTTGCAGGGCCAGCCAGCGGCGCTGCTGTTCCGGCATCTCGCCGGACATGTCCGCCGCCAGGCTGTCGACTTCTTTGAGCAGCGCGGGCGGGTAAAGCACCAGGTCCGGGCGGCCGTTAGGTTCCCGGCGGTCGATGGCGAGCTTCAGCCCTTCGATGCCGCGCCCTCGGGTTGATACCAGCGGCACGACAGGGCAGCCAAGGCGGGCGGCAAGGGCATCGATGTCGATGCGGATAGCCTGCTTCTCGGCGATATCGAGCATATTGAGCGCCACAACGCAGGGAATGCCCAGCTCCAGCAGCTGAAGCGTCAGGTAGAGGTTGCGCTCAAGGTTTGACGCGTCGACGACGTTAATCAGCAGGTCGGCGTCGCCGCTCAGAATGTAGTGGCAGGCGATTTGCTCGTCGAGCGAGGTTTGCGACGAGATGGTGGTCAGGGAGTAGGTCCCCGGCAGGTCAACCAGCGTGACTTTGTTATTCAGCGTGGAGAACTGGCCTTCTTTTCGTTCGACGGTGACGCCCGCCCAGTTGCCCACGCGCTGACGTGAGCCCGTCAGCTGATTAAACAGCGTGGTTTTGCCTGAATTGGGATTGCCGATTAAACCTATGGTTAAGTTTTTCATTTTTTCGTGAACTAAAGAGAATTAAAACCAGAGCGCGAACGCCCAACCCGCCTTTCAGGCAACGACTTCGACGTTTAATAATTCGAGATCTTTTTTACGCAGCACCAGGCTTACGCGACGCGTTTCGATATGTACCGGATCGCCTAATGGTGCGACGCGAACAACGTTAAAAGAGGAGCCGGGGAGCATACCCAGAGATAATAATTTCTGACGGTAAGCCGGGCTTATTTCACGGGCAAAGCCGGTTATTTTCCAGGTGCTTTTCGGTATGAAGTGCATAGGACCTTCTTAAGCGAGATGCAGATTTCCCGCTGGCTGAGCTACTGAGTTCACCGGCACGTCCCGTTGCGCGGCGATCGCCTTTTTCTTAAAAGGTAAGGGAAGCGTAATAAACACCACAATGATAATGAGAATGGTTTCTATCAGCAATACTTATTTTATGAACGAGCGCTCATTTTTTATTATTAAATGCAACGGCGGGTGATGATGTCAGTGAGCAAATATTTAGCATTAGCCTTTAATTAAAGCAAATTATTACAAAGGGTTAAGAAGGTAAATAAAACGTAACGTCATTATATTTCGTGGATTAATGTTGCGCAGGCATTTCATGTGTTACATGAATGATGCGCGCAGGTTTATTATTTACACATTCGCCGAAATATAGCTGGCGGGGAACGCTTTATAATGGTTGAGAAAATAACCTGGCTGATAATGAAATGTTATTTATGAATGGTACGTCGGGAAATTAGAACAAATTGTGCTAAATACGGTGGATGACGCTTTGTTTATCCACGCTGACCCATAAAAGGGTGCAGAGCGGGAAAACGCAGCGTCATCCGCCGGAAGGTTAGCTCTTCTTACCAAACGCCGCTGCCAGCGCATCACCCATCGCGCTGTTGCCGCTGCTGGCGTTATCACGCCCGCGCGGTTTTGCCTGCTGCTGGGCAGGGCGGCGCCCGTTGTTCTGCTCGCGTGGCGCGCTGCTGCGGCGGGCGTTGGTTTCGCCCGGCTGCTCGTCAAGGCGCATGGTCAGCGCGATACGTTTACGCTGCAAATCCACTTCCAGCACCTTCACTTTAACAATGTCACCGGCCTTCACCACCTTGTGCGGATCGTCGATGAACTTGTCGGAGAGCGAAGAGATGTGGACCAGGCCGTCCTGGTGCACGCCGATATCCACAAAGGCTCCGAAGTTGGTAACGTTGGTTACCGCGCCTTCCAGCACCATGCCCGGCGTCAGGTCGTTCATGGTTTCCACGCCGTCGGCAAATTTTGCCGTTTTGAATTCAGGGCGAGGATCGCGACCCGGTTTTTCCAGCTCTTTGATGATGTCGGTAACGGTCGGCACGCCAAAGCGTTCGTCGGTAAACTCGCTCGCCTTCAGGCCGCGCAGCGCTTCGCCGTTGCCCATAAGGTCTGCCAGCGCCTGCTCGGTAGCGGCAAGAATACGCTCAACCACCGGATAGGCTTCCGGGTGAACGGTCGAGGCATCCAGCGGGTTGTTGCCGTGGTTAATACGCAGGAAGCCCGCGCACTGCTCAAAGGCTTTTGGCCCAAGGCGGCTGACTTTCAGCAGCTGCTGGCGATCCTGGAAGCGGCCGTTCTCATCGCGCCAGTTAACAATGTTTTGCGCCATCATGCGCGTCAGGCCTGCTACCCGCGTCAGCAGCGGGACTGAAGCGGTGTTCAGATCCACGCCAACGGCGTTCACGCAGTCTTCCACCACCGCATCCAGCTTCTTCGCAAGCTGCGACTGGCTGACGTCGTGCTGGTACTGGCCCACGCCGATGGATTTCGGATCGATTTTCACCAGCTCTGCCAGCGGATCCTGCAAGCGGCGGGCGATGGATACCGCGCCACGGATCGATACATCGAGATCCGGGAATTCCAGCGCGGCCAGCTCGGATGCTGAATAAACGGAAGCGCCCGCTTCGCTGACGATAACCTTCTGGGCGGTAACTTTCGGGAACTGCTGCTGAACGTCGAGGTAGAAACGTTCGGTCTCGCGGGAGGCGGTGCCGTTGCCAATCGCCACCAGCTCCACGTTGTGCTTCTCACACAGCGCAGCCACGGCGGCGGCGGCTTTCGCAGCCTGGCCGGTATGTGGATAGATAGTGTCTGTGGCGACGAGCTTGCCGGTTGAATCGACAACCGCGACTTTTACGCCGGTACGCAGGCCCGGATCCAGCCCCATCGTGGCGCGCAGGCCGGCAGGGGCGGCCATCAGCAGGTCGTGCATGTTGCGGGCAAAGACGTTGATGGCTTCTTCGTCGGCGCGCTCGCGCACGGTGCCCATCAGCTCGGTTTCCAGGTGCATCAGTATTTTGATGCGCCAGGTCCAGCTCACCACGGCGCGACGCCAGGCATCCGCCGGGGCATTGTTCAGGCGCAGGGCGAGATGCTCGATAATCAGCTGTTCGCAGTAGCTTTCACGTGGTGGCTCATCGTGCTGCGGATCGGCGTTCAGCGCCAGCTGCAGGATGCCTTCGTTGCGGCCACGGAACATGGCCAGCGCGCGGTGGGAGGGCACGGTAGCAATAGGTTCGTGATGGTCGAAGTAGTCGCGGAATTTCGCGCCTTCGTCCTCTTTGCCGCTGACAACCGTGGAAACGAGGTGCGCGTTCTTCCACAGGTAGTTTCGAACTTTCGCCAGCAGGGCTGCGTCTTCCGCGAAGCGCTCCATCAGGATATAGCGTGCGCCATCAAGGGCGGCTTTGGTATCGGCGACGCCTTTGTCGGCATCCACAAAGCGGGCGGCTTCCTGTTCCGGCTCGTGGGACGGTTCGTTCCACAGCAGTTCAGCCAGCGGCTCAAGGCCCGCTTCAATGGCAATTTGCCCGCGCGTGCGGCGCTTTTGCTTGTACGGCAGGTATAAATCTTCCAGCTCGGTTTTGCTCAGCGTGCCGCTAATCGCGTTCGCCAGCTCGTCGGTCAGTTTACCCTGCTCGGTAATGGATTTCAGAATGACCTGGCGGCGGTCTTCAAGCTCGCGCAGGTAGCTAAGACGGGTCTCTAACTGACGCAGCTGCGTGTCATCCAGACCGCCGGTGACTTCCTTACGATAACGTGCAATAAACGGCACGGTATTCCCTTCATCAAGAAGACGAACGGCGGCTTCCACCTGTTCGTTTCTGGCATGAAGCTCACTTGCAATAATGCGGCAGAGCGAATCATTCATCATGGCTTTTCATCTGTGTTGAGTAGGTCATTAGGTGCAAAAATCAGGGGACAGTTATACGGATTGGAGGGTGAAAATGCCAGCCGCAGCCCCTGAGTGGCGATTAATCGGACGGTTCTGTGACCGGCATCGTGCTACTTCACGTATTCAATTTTGTTAACGTACCACTGGGCTTCGCCGCCGGGGGTCTGCACGACCGCCAGATCGCCCTCTTCTTTCTTCAGCAGGGCGCGGGCCATCGGCGAGTCGATGGAGATATAATCTTTGCGCCCGAAGATTTCATCGTAGCCGACAATGCGGAAGCGCAGCTGATTGCCGTCGTCATTTTCAATTTCGACCCAGGCGCCGAAGAACACTTTGCCCTCCTGCTGGGGGGAATAGTCGACAATCTTTAGGTATTCGAGGCATTTCGTCAGATAACGGACGCGGCGGTCTATCTCGCGCAGCCGTTTTTTGTTGTACTGGTAGTCGGCGTTTTCACTGCGATCGCCAAGGCTTGCCGCCCACGTGACCTTTTTTGTCACCTCCGGACGCTCTTCTCGCCACAGGTAATCCTTTTCTTGCTTGAGCTTTTCGTAGCCTTCTCGGGTAATCAGCGGCGTTTTCATCAGTAAGCCTTTGGCGTCGGGAACAATGGGAGTGATTTAAACCGATATATCAGGATGATGGCAATCCCCGGTATTTGCGAGTCAGGTCATTCTTTTTGGTGAAAAGGTGCTGATAACCGTCTGTTTAATATGCTTTGTAACAATTTCGACTAGAATGTATACCAGATTTGACTGGTCGTATTGACACAGTTTTTTAAGAATACGCACTCAACTGTTCGAGCCTTTGGGAGTTATAAGAATGCAAGAGAACTATAAAATTCTGGTCGTGGATGACGATATGCGTCTGCGTGCTCTGTTAGAGCGTTATCTGACCGAACAGGGCTTCCAGGTTCGTAGCGTCGCCAACGCGGAACAGATGGATCGCCTGTTAACCCGTGAGTCCTTCCACCTGATGGTGCTGGACCTGATGCTGCCCGGCGAAGATGGCCTGTCTATCTGCCGCCGCCTGCGCAGCCAGAGCAACCCGATGCCGATCATTATGGTCACCGCCAAGGGCGAAGAAGTAGACCGTATCGTGGGCCTGGAAATCGGTGCTGATGACTACATTCCAAAACCGTTTAACCCGCGTGAGCTGTTAGCCCGTATCCGTGCCGTCCTGCGCCGTCAGGCGAACGAACTGCCGGGCGCGCCTTCTCAGGAAGAAGCGGTTATCGCCTTCGGCAAATTCAAGCTGAACCTCGGCACCCGCGAGATGTTCCGTGAAGATGAGCCTATGCCGCTGACCAGCGGTGAGTTCGCGGTGCTGAAAGCGCTGGTGAGCCACCCGCGCGAGCCTCTTTCCCGCGACAAACTGATGAACCTTGCCCGTGGCCGCGAGTACAGCGCCATGGAACGTTCTATCGACGTACAGATCTCCCGCCTGCGCCGCATGGTGGAAGAGGACCCGGCGCATCCGCGCTATATTCAGACCGTTTGGGGTCTGGGCTACGTCTTCGTGCCGGACGGTTCTAAGGCATGAGGCGAGTCCGCTTCTCGCCAAGAAGCTCGTTTGCCCGTACGCTGCTCCTGATCGTCACCCTGCTGTTTGTCAGCCTGGTGACGACCTACCTTGTGGTGCTTAACTTCGCGATCCTGCCTAGCCTGCAGCAGTTTAATAAAGTCCTCGCCTACGAAGTCCGTATGCTGATGACGGATAAGCTGCAGCTTGAAGACGGCACGCAGCTGGTGGTGCCACCGGCCTTTCGCCGTGAGATTTACCGCGAGCTGGGCATTTCCCTCTACTCCAACGAGGCGGCGGAAGATGCTGGCCTGCGCTGGGCGCAGCACTATGAGTTTTTAAGCCAGCAGATGGCGCAGCAGCTGGGTGGCCCGACGGAAGTCCGCGTCGAGGTCAACAAAAGCTCGCCGGTGGTCTGGCTGAAGACCTGGCTGTCGCCGAATATCTGGGTGCGCGTTCCGCTCACCGAGATTCACCAGGGGGATTTCTCGCCGCTGTTCCGCTATACGCTGGCCATTATGCTGCTGGCGATAGGGGGCGCGTGGCTGTTTATCCGCATACAGAACCGACCGCTGGTCGACCTGGAGCACGCTGCGCTTCAGGTCGGTAAAGGAATTATCCCGCCGCCGCTGCGCGAATACGGTGCTTCGGAGGTCCGCTCGGTAACCCGTGCGTTCAACCATATGGCGGCGGGCGTTAAACAGCTGGCGGATGATCGTACGCTGCTGATGGCCGGGGTCAGCCATGACCTGCGAACGCCGCTGACGCGTATCCGTCTTGCGACGGAGATGATGGGCCAGGAGGATGGCTATCTCGCCGAGTCGATCAACAAAGATATCGAAGAGTGCAACGCGATTATCGAACAGTTTATCGACTACCTGCGCACCGGGCAGGAGATGCCGCTGGAAACGGCAGATCTGAACGGCGTGCTGGGCGAAGTGGTGGCCGCAGAAAGCGGCTACGAGCGCGAAATCGAAACCGATTTGCAGGATGGTGAGCTGCTGGTGAATATTCACCCGCTGTCCATCAAGCGTGCGGTTGCCAATATGGTGGTTAACGCCGCCCGCTACGGTAACGGCTGGATCAAAGTCAGCAGCGGCGGCGAGCTGAACCGCGCCTGGTTCCAGGTGGAAGACGACGGCCCGGGGATTAAACCCGAGCAGCTTAAGCACCTGTTCCAGCCGTTTGTGCGCGGCGACAGCGCCCGCACCACCAGCGGCACAGGGCTGGGCCTGGCGATAGTCCAGCGTATTATCGACAACCATAACGGCCTGCTCGATATCGGCAGCAGCGAGCGCGGCGGCTTACGGATCAGGGCTTATCTGCCGCTGCCGATAAGCAAGGTTGTGCCGCAAACCAAAGAAGCCTGATGCGCTGAAAACAAAAAACGAACCCCGAGGGGTTCGTTTTTTTTATGTGGGATGGCGCTGGCGCTTATCCAACCTACAAATCGTTCGAGTCGTAGGCTGAATAAAGAACTTAGATCTTAGGCCCTGCGCTCACTAAGGCCGCACCCGCCGGGGTATCGGTGTACTTCTCAAAGTTAGCCACAAACAGCTTCGCCAGCTGCTCTGCTTTCTCCTGCCACTGTTCCGGTGACGCGTAGGTGTTACGCGGGTCCAGAATATGTGGATCAACGCCCGCCAGTTCGGTCGGGATCGCCAGATCGAACATCGGCAGCGTGAAGGTCTCGGCGTTGTCCAGCGAGCCGTCCAGTATCGCGTCGATGATCGCGCGGGTATCTTTTATCGAGATACGTTTGCCCGTGCCGTTCCAGCCCGTGTTCACCAGATAAGCCTGCGCGCCGGATGCCTGCATGCGCTTCACCAGCACTTCCGCGTACTGCGTTGGGTGCAGCGACAGGAATGCCGCCCCGAAGCAGGCGGAGAAGGTTGGCGTAGGTTCAGTGACGCCGCGCTCGGTGCCCGCCAGCTTCGCGGTAAAGCCAGACAGGAAGTGATACTGCGTCTGGTTTGCCGTCAGGCGGGATACCGGCGGCAGCACGCCAAAGGCGTCTGCGGTCAGGAAAATCACTTTCGTCGCATGGCCCGCTTTTGACACCGGCTTAACGATATTGTCGATGTGGTAAATCGGGTAGGAGACGCGGGTGTTTTCCGTTTTTGAGCTGTCGTCGAAGTCGATGGAGCCGTCGGCACGCACGGTGACGTTTTCCAGCAGAGCGTCGCGACGGATAGCGTGGAAGATGTCCGGCTCCGCCTCTTCAGACAGGCGAATCGTCTTCGCGTAGCAGCCGCCTTCAAAGTTGAACACGCCGTCGTCGTCCCAGCCGTGTTCGTCATCGCCAATCAGGCGGCGTTTCGGATCGGTGGACAGGGTGGTTTTGCCGGTGCCGGAAAGCCCGAAGAACACGGCCACGTCGCCATCTTCACCCACGTTCGCCGAGCAGTGCATGGAAGCAATGCCCTTCAGCGGCAGCAGGTAGTTCATGATGGAGAACATGCCCTTTTTCATTTCGCCGCCGTACCAGGTGCCGCCAATCAGCTGCATGCGCTCGGTAAGGTTAAAGGCCACGAAGTTCTCGGAGTTCAGTCCCTGCTCTTGCCAGTGAGGATTGGTACATTTGGCACCGTTCATCACCACGAAATCAGGTTCAAATGTTGCCAGCTCTTCGTCGGTTGGGCGGATAAACATGTTTTTAACGAAATGAGCCTGCCAGGCCACTTCGGTAATAAAACGTACCGACAGACGCGTGTCCGCATTGGCGCCGCAGAACGCGTCGACAATGAACAAACGTTTACCAGAGAGCTGTTCGGTGACAAGACCCTTCAGGCTGCGCCAGGTCTCTTCAGAAAGGGGTTTATTATCGTTTTTGCCTTTGCCGTTGTCTGCCCACCACAGGGTGTCGCGGGTGGTATCGTCGCGGACAATGTATTTATCTTTCGGGGAACGACCGGTGAAGATACCGGTATCGACTGCTACCGCACCAAGATTTGTTTCTACTCCACGCTCGAAGCCTTGCAGACCGGGGGCCAGCTCTTCGCGGTACAGCGTTTCGTAATCGGGGTTGTAAAGCACCTCACTCGCATCGTGAATACCATAAGCCTTGAGATCCTGCGGGGTTATGCCTTTAACTCGCATTTCACTGCTCCTTAGCCAATTTGTACTGCCTTAGATTGTAGGGTTGTTTATTGGTTGTTAACCGCGACCAAACTCATAGATTTGAGCATCCGACTCAAATCGGGTAGCGGAAAACGCTGTGAGGCTGGTCACAACGGGTGGAGAGTATGGCAGGAATTGGCAAAAGGTCGGGGAAAATAGTCTGAATATGTTAAAAATTAGTGCGATAAACGGACGCTTTGTGATTGAGCGCGCGTTTGCATGCAAACGCGGTTTTTTTTGCTCCCTCTCCTGTGAGAGGAGAGGGAGCTTCAACGATCAATGTACCTGCGGATCCGCCGGAGAGGCATTGTTGCGGATAGCGGCGATGTCCATCGCGTCGAACACGTAGTGGTTACCGCAGTAATCACAGTTCATGTCGATTTCGCCGTCGTCGGCAATAATGCTGTCCACCTCTTCGTCCGGCAGGGTTCTCAGCGCGTCGGCACAGCGCTCACGGGAGCAGGTGCATTTGAACTCAACGGCCTGCGGATCGTAGAGCGTTACCTCTTCTTCGTGGTACAGGCGCCACAGCACGTCGTTAGCAGGCAGGTTCAGCAGCTCTTCGGCTTTAATGGTTTCGGTCAGCGCGGCCAGGTGCGCAAAGTCATCGGCCTGGGCGTCCTGCGCCGGTAACACCTGCAGCAGCATACCGCCCGCAGCGGCTTTGCCGTCCACGTCGCCGGTACGGATGAACAGGCGCGTTGGCAGCTGTTCGGAGCGCAGGAAGTAATCTTCCAGACACTCGGCCAGCGTATCGCCCTCCAGCCCGACAACGCCCTGGTAGCGCTCGCCTTCACTCGGGGTGATGGTGATAACCAGATAGCCGTTGCCGATCAGGGTTTTCATGTCCGCATCCGCAGGGATTTCGCCCTGAACGCGAGCCACGCCGCGCATCTGCTGCTTATTGTTGCCGTTGATCACCGCGAGGTTCATCGGGCCGTCGCCCTGTAGCTGCACGGTGATATCACCGTCAAACTTCAGCGTTGCCGTCAGCAGGCTGGTGGCGACCAGCAGTTCGCCGAGGATCGTTTTTACCGGCTGCGGATAGTCATGGTTTTCCATGATCTGCTGCCAGGTTTCGGAAACCGTCACCAGCTCGCCGCGCACGGCGTAGTTTTCAAACAGGTAACGATGGAGTTGGTCGTGTTGAGCCATAATTTTCTCTCGGTCAGGCGGCAGCTACTCGTTGCCGCCGTGTTTAAATTTCATCAGATCCCGGCGCTCTTTCTTATCCGGGCGACGGTCGGGGTGCGGCATGGTCAGCGCGTTCATCTTGCGGGCCAGCGCCACCTTTTCCCGTTTTTCGACGCTTTGCGCCGTCTCTTCATACAGCAGCGCCGCTTCCGCTGCCGGGCGGCGCTGTTCGGTAATGCCGAGGACGGTCACCGTACGCTCGTCGTTGCCCTGACGCAGCGTCAGCGTCGCGTTCAGCTCAACAAGTTTACTGGGCTTGCTGCGTTGTCCGTTGTAGTGCACCTTGCCGCCCTCAACCATCTCCCTCGCCACGGCGCGGGTTTTGTAAAAGCGGGCGGCCCAAAGCCATTTGTCGAGGCGTACGCCTGTCGCGGGCTTTTCTTTCATGGCTACTCCTTTACGGAAAGCGAAGGGATCAGGCGGCGGTAGTCGTTCAGCGCGGGATGGCGCTGCCAGGTTTTGTCCGTCACGCCGGAGTCAGGGTTAGTGACGCCCAGGCAGTAACGAATACCAAACTGCGCCGCGGCGTCCAGAATCGGCTCGCTGTCGTCAATAAAGACGGTGCGTGCCCCCTCCAGCCCGGTATGCGCAGCGACGGCCTGCCACAAACGCTGATCCTCTTTCGGATAACCAAATGTGTGGGTGGAAAGCAATAAATCAAGGTGCTGGGCTAAACCCGTGTGTTCAAGCTTCACGGCCAGGTTGTGCGGATGCGCATTGGTCAGCAGAATTCGCCTTTTCCCGCACGCTTTCAGCGCCGCAAGAAATGGCGCAGTATCTTCACGCAGTATCGCGTTTGGCCCCTGCGCGGTGGTCATGGCGCAGATATCCAGCCCCAGACGCTCGCTCCAGTAGTCCAGACAGTACCAGTTTAGCGTATGCTGCACGGCGTGATATTCCTGGCGGATAAGCTGGTGGGCTTCATCCAGAGGGATGCCGCGATCGAGGCTGAGGGTTTCCGGGACCAGCTTCTGCCAGAAATGGTTATCAAAGGCGAGATCCAGCAGCGTGCCGTCCATATCGAGCAGCACGGTGTCGACGTCCTGCCAGGCAATATCAATATGCATGGGGTAAACCTGATTGAAGGAAACTGCGCGACAGGTTAGCACAACCTGCCGCGTGAGGTCAGAACAGCGGGCGTACCGCCGGGATAGCCGTGAGCGAAGGGTTTATACAGCTTTCGTAGTACTGCTGAATTTGTGCCAGGCGGTTGCGGCTACGGTGGTAGCGACGCCAGGCGAGCGCGCCGTTGATCATCGCCAGAACCAGCATGCTGAACAGCAGCAGGGTAGTTGCGATATAGCGCCACAGGCTACTGCTGTCAGGAATGCGGTGCAGCGTCACGTGCTGGGTGCCGTTGGCATCGGTGCTCAGGCCGGTAATAATCCCCTCGGCGCTGAACGGCGTACGCAGCAGCATATCGGCCAGGCGCTGGAACTCTTCCCACTGCTCCTGGGCCGGGAAGTCATACAGCGAAACCGGCGGCAGCGGCTGATCGACAAGATCGCTGCCTTCGTCGCTGACGATAATAAACCCGCCGGGCGCCGGGCTGTTGAGCTTCTGCGCGGCGCGGGCCGTTTCGCGGATAAAGAACGGCGCGGTGGAGGTGGTGACGAGGTTATCAAGGGACTCGGCGCTCACCGGTCGCAGCAGCACGTTTACGCCGTCCAGCTTGCCGGCGTCGGCCCTTTTGAGCAGCGAATCCCAGTCTTTAGTGTTGCCCAGGTTGATCAGCGCGTTCTTCAGGCGGACGCATTCATCGTCCGCTGTACAGAGCGCCTGGGTCTTCAGCACTATGCTGGCGAAATCATCCAGCAGCACCATCCCCGATTTCTGAATGGCCGTTCTTAGCTGCGGGTTAACCTTCGAGTCTGCTTCCGTTTGCGGATGGAGCTGGCTGCTGACCGCCTGGGTTAACGCCGTGGCTTTATCCATGATATCAGACTCCGGCAGCGGCAGCGGAGGGGCCGTGTTCCAGACAATCTGTGAGCAGTCGAAAGGCGTAAACGGGTTGTTTTGTTTAGTCGGATAGGTGCCGGGCAGATGAATATTACACATGCCGGTGCCGGAGACGCGCAGGGTATCGCCAACGCGCAGCTGGGTTTTCTGCAGATCCGCAACGGTCGTCGCTTCTATTGTTTGCGCGCCCTTAAGCCAGGAGATGCTCAATTTCAGCGGCATCTCCAGCGGCACCCAAATCAGCAGCATCAGCAGCACCGCCAGCGCGCCGGTGGCGATAACCAGATTGCGCATCCAGTGCTGAATCGGGAAGTTTTTAACCTCATCATGCAGCGAGAGGAAGCGCCCCTGGCGCACCACGTTACGGTCGAGGTAGATATCAATATCGGTTTTCTGCCCGAGATCCTGTGCGACGTAGGGCTGCCAGTGCGGCGGATAAATCAGGTCAATAATGCCCAGCGAGATATTGTTGATCTGATCCTGGTTGGATTCGCCAAACAGGCCCCAGCGCTTGGGCGTGCCGCGCAGGCAGTGGATCTCACGCAGCGTATTTTTTGCCGGGGGCGCAAACAGGCCCCAGAGGCTGGCGGCCAGCAGCATAATCGCGCCGCCCAGCAGCCAGGGCAGCACGACAATCGGACTGACCAGGCACAGATAGAGCATGACAAACGCGACGCACATCAGAATCGCCTCGCGCAGTCCGTCCGGGCGGCTCAGGGCAGCTTCTTCCGCCGTTTCCTGGCGGATATTCAGCAGTTCAATTTGCTCGCTCTCTTCGCCGCGAATCGAGGCCTGAGTGTTGGTGGCCCGCTCCAGCGCGAAGCCGCGGCTATCAATACTCTCTTCTCCCAGAGTATGACCATTCAGCGAGATGACGAGCGGCACGGTTTCGGTACGGATCAGCTCAACGTTATTGTCGTTGGTGATGTACTGCTCCCAGAACGGCGGCAGGTGGACCTCCACGGAATCGAGGTAGTAGCGCCATTTGTTGGCGTCATCCGTCGACAGTCCGTAGCGGGTAATGGAGCGAGTCAGCGAGAGGACGGTACTACTTTGCGCGTTGAGCACCAGCTTCACGGGTGCCGTACTGGCACCGGAAGGCCCGACGATGTCCTGGGTACGGGTCAGCGTCTCGATATAGGCTTCAACGGCGGTGCGCTCTTCAGCGGTGAGTTTGCGGGCGGTAGCACCGGTAAAGGATTGCACGTTTGCAGGCCGGGAACGCAGCCGCAGGCTACGCCAGACCAGCCATCCGGCAATGATTACACAGGCCAGCATAGCAGCTAAAAAAAGGAGTAAGGTGCTCATGCCATCCCCATTAAATCATCGTTTTCTTATTCAAGCGCAGCAAGATGCACACCTTAAAGCATTATGGGTGTATGAGTTGTTATCGGCAGGTACAAATATGAACTTGAGTCTTTTGTAGGGTGAAACCTGCGGTAACTTGATGTTAGCAAAGCGACTTCCCGGTAAATATCAGCAAATTCCTATTTCATTGCGCCTGCTTGACAGATACGAAGCCGCTGTTAGCAATCAGACAAAGTTACAAAAATGTAAATAATAACCAATGTGCATTGCACGAGGTGTGCGGCATACCGCACAATGACACACCTGTCCCACTCTTTAAACCAGCCACGATGAGCAAATCCTTACAGAAACCGACCATTTTACATGTTGAAACCGTGGCGCGATCACGCCTGTTTAATGTCGAGACCGTGGACCTGGAGTTCAGCAATGGCGTACGCCGCGTTTACGAACGCATGCGGCCTTCTTCGCGCGAAGCGGTGATGATTATCCCGGTGGTTGACGATCATGTCATTCTGATTCGGGAATATGCGGTTGGGACGGAATCATACGAGCTTGGTTTTTCTAAGGGACTTATCGACCCGGGTGAAACCGTGTTTGAAGCCGCAAACCGCGAGCTAAAAGAAGAAGTTGGCTTTGGGGCCAACGAGCTGACCTTCCTGAAAAAGCTCACCATGGCACCTTCTTATTTCTCCAGCAGGATGAATATCGTGGTCGCCGAAGACCTCTACCCTGAATCACTGGAAGGGGATGAGCCGGAAGAGCTGCCGCAGGTGCGCTGGCCGCTGGCAAAACTGCTCGACCTGCTGGATGAAGAAGACTTCAGCGAGGCGCGAAACGTCAGCGCGCTGTTCCTGCTGCGCGAATGGCTGAAAGAGCAGGGCCGCCTGTAGCGTTTAAAACACCTCGTTTGAAAGTGTTCTCACTTGAGATGATTTAATTCACCGTGCTCACTCTTTAAGCCCCCGATCCGGGTTGCACTGCATGTGATCCCAGCCCTTGTAATTGCTGACTTCTGGTACGCGGGTCGGCAGGTTCTGCCAGTTAGCTAACTGAGAAGCCGTTAAGTACTTAAGAGACTTCGGTGGAATGTACGATAACCCCCAGGATGCACCTGCAAAGCCCGGTCGAAGATGATGCTTATCACCGTCTTCATCGACATAATCAACGCCGGATCCGCCGGGCAAAATCCGTGGGTCATCGAACGGTTTTGAACTCATGTAGAGATTCCCCTGGCGGGTTAAGAGAAAGCCCTGATCGTTAACGACCGTGAACGAGAGCATATTTTCTCTGGATGGACTCTTTGAGCCGTCCGGTTCGACCGTATGAAATCCGGTGCTAAATGGCGCAACTTGCCACGTTTCACCGTAATTTTTTGAAACAAGGAAGGCAGAAGAATCCCATGAAGGAACGGCAATATAGCGCTCCGAAGGATGTATATATTTATCAGCAAATGCCCGATAAAACTGGCTTGCGACTTCAGAACGGATGCCGCGGACCGGGTCAACGTAGTACAATGCCCCCTCACAGTTCCAACCCTTCAACTCCAGGTAACGATGATCGTCAAACCGGTAAATAACCTGCGTCGGCGACTCCTGCGCGGCCGTACATCCCGCTAATAATATCCCCATGCAGAGCGTCAGGATTACCCGAGTCAGATTGTTCATTCCTTAACTCCACGATCCGGGTTGCACTGCATGTGATCCCAGCCCTTGTAATTGCTGACTTCTGGTACGCGGGTCGGCAGGTTCTGCCAGTTAGTAAGGTACTGGTAAGTTAACTGGTCGATTGTTTTCGGTGGAATATACGATAAACCCCATCCTGGCCCCGCAAAGCCTGGCCGCATATGGTGCTTATCTCCGTCCTCATCAATATAGTCAACCCCTTTCCCCCCCGGTAATATGCGCGGGTCATCGAAGGGTTTTGAACTCATGTAGAGATTCCCCTGGCGAGTAAGCAAAAATCCCTGATCGTTAATGACCGTGAACGAGAGCATATTTTCTCTGGATGGACTGCTTGAGCCGTCCGGTTCAACGGTATGAAATCCTGTATCAAAATGCGCGACCTGCCAGGTCTCACCGTAATTTTTTGAAACAAGGAAGGCAGAAGAATCCCATGAAGGAACGGCAATATAGCGCTCCGAAGGATGTATATATTTATCAGCAAATGCCCGATAAAACTGGCTTGCGACTTCAGAACGGATGCCGCGGACCGGGTCAACGTAGTACAACGCCCCCTGGCAGTTCCAGCCCTTCAGCTCCAGATAACGGTGGTCGTCAAAGCGGTAAATAACCTGCGTCGGCGACTCCTGCGCGGCCGTACATCCCGCTAATAATATCTGGCCGATTATCATGGCCAGACTTAAGAATCTTTTTATCATCCGATTTTCCTTCTCGGTTCAGAGGGAACAGTATTAAATCCTTGAACCGGGGGCATCGGCCATTGCAGATTTGCCACTTCACGGTTATGGACTTCCGGGTAATGAGCCGGGATCACGCGGGTTGCATTCATAAACTGGTTCACCACGCCAAATTCCCCTTTCGGTAAGATCTGATCGGGTTTGTTCATGAAAATTTTGGTTTCCGGTTCCGGGAGCTGTCCTGTCCGATAATAGTTCCTGGCATAACTATCTGTTGACCAACTACGCCAGTCGGCCAATGCGATTAATTCCCGCCAGAATGCACCATGCTCATAATCAAACGACTTGCAGGGGCCGATAGCCAGGTCATAAGCCATTGCCAGCTCCGGTACTTTAGGCGACATGACAATTGATGAATGTTGGCTGAACATTACATCGTCGGAGGAAGTGAATAGCTTATGCAGTTCGGCTTCGGTCAAATTACGGCGAACGACGATCTTTTTGTTAGCGTCGTTAACGCCGGTGATTTCACCGCTGACGATATCCATTTCCCGCCAGTATCTGAGTACATCAATTTCCCTCTGGGTCAGGATGTGGCCGGGCTGTAGATGTTTAAAGGGATCGAACGGCGGGCAGTTGAACACTTCCTCTTTTGTGCGCCTGGCATTGCTGGCTGCCCCCGCTTTCGCGTTATACGAAACCATAGCGTCATTCCCCCCTACAGGAGCCTTGTAGGCTTTGTCTTTATCAGCATTGGTATCGAGTGGGTCTGGTTGCCCCATCAGCGTGAAAATAAAAGGCTCTGGCAGGGGTTCGCCGTTTGGAACCACATCAGGAAAATCCCAGCTTGCGTTTGTCAGCGCTGAATAAGCGAAATCGCCTTTTCCCGCAGCAGGCTTACGAAACGGCTTTCCATCAGGCGCATGGCCGACACTGCTGTTCTGGAAAAAAACGCGCTGCCGTAGGTTCGGGATTGTGTCGGCCAGCTTTTGTGGAACACCCCGCCAGCCAAAGCCCTGTACAGGCAGCAGGGATACCGTGCCGTCATTCGGGCAAAAATAGTTATAGACCTTGCCGAAGTTATTACGCTGATTTAACGGAGTGTCATACCAGTTGCTGCTGAACGCCTTGCGCGGGAGCGTCATCGTATCGAGAAGCACTTTCTGGTCGGCGGCACTCATCAGGCCATCGCCGCTGGCCGCGAACTTATCATTCGTTGCCATCAAACGGCAAAAGTTCTCAAAGGTTTGCTGCCGGGCTGTATCTGTCTGATGGTGGCCTGGCTGGCCGTTCTCCAGCCAGCGATTTTCAAGAGAATAAGGGCAATGATTGAGGATCACGCAGTCAGCCGGTGCCATATCTGCCTGTTTAACCAGCATGTTCGCCAGCATCGTGATAATGGTTCCCTGACTATGAGCCACAATGTTAATCGTATCAGTGCGAGTAGTCGGGTTACGCCGAATTCTTAATATCAGGTTTGCCAGCCTCTGCGCCGCATAGAACTGGTAAATTCGGTGCGGGTTGTTGTACACCGGATGGGTAAAGTCACCGCCGTTTGCCAGTTCACTGCGGCTCATAAAGCCAACCGCACCAAGCGCTGCGCCCCCGGCTCCCGGCCCTAGCATATCAGGGATGCTGGTAGTGGCATTGGCGAACGTTCCACCACCCCAGACCCCACTTAAGTCCAGAGTATTATGAAAGCAGTCCATCGCATACTTACCACCGAATCGCTTTAGGATCGCCGGGTCATTTTCGCGATAGGCATCGTACGGTAAGGGGGTTTCTGAGCTATTGCCACTGTTGCGCATGGCTTCTCGGTACTGTCGCTGGTCATCTTCCCACACAGCCTTATCAACCGGGCGATAGCCCCAATAAAAGGGGATTACCGGTGAGCGCACTGAGGTAGAGGTGCAGACCATCTGCTTTTTCTGTGTATCGGTACAGTCCTCCATTACCCCTTCCGCATTACGGATTTTGTAGGTTTTTTCTTCCCACTCATGCGGCCATAAATCATCGCGGCCAAGTCGCTTTTTCAGCCCTTCGATAATGCCGCGTTCCTGGTTCTGATAGGCTTCCCCCACGTCATTCACGCCATGAACCAGTATCACAATTCCTGGCATTGGACGGTGAACTGGGCAGTTCGTGGTGTACATCGGTTTACCGGCATTTACCGGAACGCCGATACACTGCTGCGCCAGGAAACGGTTATTGTGTGCGCCGAAACTTTGCGGATCTTGTGGCTCTGGAGCCTCATCAAATGGGTTGGCATTCTGCGCATCAGATGACTCACTCATACGGTTCCCTCCGTGGTTTCAATATCATGGACTAATTCGAGCGACCAGGTGTCAAGTTCAGATGTGTTCAGCAGTGGCGATTCACCGTTAGCATCGGTGATCCCCTCAATGACTTCGCCTTTTTTATGGAGCCTGAAACGTTGACCTTTCAGAATATGATCCGGGTCGTCAGGGGCATGCAGCCGGAACTGCTGAGCCAACTCCCCTTCAGCAAAGGTTGGCTTCAGATGATCAAGGCTCGCCTTCGCCATGTAATCGACGGCAGGTGCTTTAAACCTGATGTAATGAGGGGCGATAAACTCAATTTCACCATTTTTGAGACGGATGCCAGCGCCTCCGCACATCAGCAAAAGTTCATCTTTAGCATTCAGGACAATTTTGCCCTGCGAACTGGTCAGATTAATGTTCTGATTCGCGACGGCGTTAATTTCACCTTTCTGTGCTGTTAACCGTATTGAGCCTTTCGCAGCGGTGAACACCATTCCTGCTTTACGGACGAAGACGGAGAAGACTTCCCCTGCGGCCAGAGTCATACGACGGAAGGCGTTGGTATTCATGTCTTGTTTGGCCGTAGTGGTCATATTCTCCCCGGCATGCAGCAAAACCGATTGAGGGGATGTCAGGGCTACGCCTGATTCACCATGCAGGGAAAGGGTGGCATCCTCTGGTTTTCGTACCCGCTGCTGAAGTTCCATTACCGGCGACAGATCCGCGGCTGGCGTATCCGCTATTTCTGAACTGGCCTGAAGCGAGCGAGCCAGTTGTAACGCTGATTCAAGCTGCGCTACGGTCGCGGCCATGTCGTTCTGATTGCCGGTGGCTTTGGGTTTCGCTTCAGTGGTGATATGAAAACCTTCAGCGGAACGAAGCGAAGCCTGCTTGTCAGTGCGTAGCTCAACGCCTTCGCCACGCTGTTTTCCAGATGCATCGACGAGGTGGCCTAAATTCAGTTGTGACTTGCCGTACTCCGTCGCAACCTTGATATGCTCCTGGTCTTTCTTATCCTCCATCCGAAACTTGTTGTTGCGTGGCGTTCTGATGATATTGCGAGTGCTGTTACGGTCTGTAACCAGGTCTGGATTAATCTGGTCATGGAAGGCATGTGCAATAAACGGACGTTCGGGGTCGCCATTTTCAAACGCAATGCCAACCTCTGTATTGTCGAGCAGGGGGAAGTGCATGCCGTAAGTATCACCGGCGTACTGCCGTCCTAACCGCACTGGCATGCTCTCCATGCCCTTTTTCCATTCAGCCTGGTCAAAGCTAAAATGCACCCTGTAACGACCATGATTATCTATGCGTGCAAGCCGATCGTTGAGGCTGATTCCTGATATTCGCGCAGGAATGGTACCGGTGATGATTGGACGAGGCAGACGTTCTGGCCGGAAGCTCCAGATTTTACTGTAAGGCACACCTTTGACTTCACTCTGAAAGCTGCTGCGCCGGGAACCCGACAAATGCATGCTTGTTATTACCATACCCTCATGGAAGGCAGCAGGTATGTCACCGGTGATATCGATGTCATAGCCCGGTACAATATTGGGGTCGTCAGCAATTGCCGCCAGTGTAATCATATTTGTCAGCAGGTATTCATGACGAATCCTGGCATAGTGCCAGCTGGTTTCTGCACTTTGTCCTCTCTTGATAGCCCAGCGATCGCCACAAGTCAGATGTATATCTCCGTAATGGTATTCCCCACCGCAGACCAGCTCTGGTACGCGTGATAAATCAGCCTGTTCTTCCAGAGTCCTTAAGTTCCTGCTTTCCCGATAGTTGTAGTTACGGACATTGACTGATGCAGGCACGATGGCGTGCCTGGCCGTCAGGTTACGCATGCTATAGAGGCTACCGACTGTTCCTGCGGGATTTATAGCGGCAATTTTATAGTGGTGGATATAGTTCGAGCCTGAATCCCCGAAGATGATAACGACGATGTGGTCATGGTCAGGATGTAGCTCGAACCTGAACCAGATCCCCACCTCGGAGAGTAAGCGCTGGATGAAAGACAGGTCAGTTTCTTTCCACTGGACGATCATTTCCCGTGGTGGATACGCCCAGGAAAGTTCGTCAAAATTGATTTCATAACCCTCAAAGCGATGTTCTTTGAGGATTTGCTTGACCAGTTCCGGCACGGATACATTCTGATAAATGGCACTGCGATAACGCGTGTTGAGCAGCGCCATAGGATGTTCCAGCACCGCTTCATACAAGGTTTCATCAGCGCTGCTGCTGATCCTGCTTAGTGATGTGATGACCCCGTGAATTTTTCTTAAAACCAGCCATTTATCGCGAGCTGGAAAACGTTTTGACCATGCCGGGTTTGCGGCACGAAGGGTAAATGTCGCCTCTTTCTGAACGATATGGAAAGCGTCAGCATCATCGGTGGTTGAGGTAAAACGAATGGTGTAACGATAGGGCATACTCAATGCCTCGTCGCCGGTGAATGATTCCACATCGGCTACCAGGTCTGAGTGATAGATATTCAGGAGGTATTTATTCAGACTTTCTTCAGGATTGAATATCACAGGCTCATTCGAAAATCTTGTCTCGCGTCCATTCATAATTGTCCCTAATAGTCACATGACTAATCTTTCAGCAATCAGCATTTGCATTACGTTCACTACTGGTGACAAACTGTACAATTAAAGACCAGTTATTATGAATGGTTAATTGTATAAATACGCTCCAGCGCAATTTTTGAAAGCATTTTCAGACAATACACGCAAGGACGGATTGGAATGAATCAACGATTTATTCTGGTGGGCGACACGACTACGCACGGCGGCACAATCGTTCAGGGTATATACACGCACACGGTTGACCGTGCTCCGATGGTTGTCACCGGCCATAAGTTTAATTGCCCTCAATGCGGCAGAGAGGCAACTTTAATCGGATCGAGTCATGTAATGGTTAACGGTCAGCGACGTGTCATGCATGGGGATAAAACGACCTGCGGGGCATTGGTTATCAGCCGCTTTAAAACTGGCGTGGCAGAATCAGGGGCTAAAGGATAGAGGATAATCACGTTAGGTACGTTTGAACTTTAAGTCAGGAACGTTGCAACGCTATTCAGGACGGATCGGGAGAACAAAAAAATCCCCTCAAGCGAGGGGATTTTTGTATCAGAACAGCTCGTGCGTCTCGCCGTTATCGATAATCGTCGTTCCCATTTCATGCACCGCCTGCTGCGTTGGCTGCGTGCCCTCAATGAAATACTCTTCGCGGCTGTTGCCGCCGTTGGCCAGCTGGCCCGTGCTGCGGTCGATATTCACCGTCACGATGCCCGGCGGCGGCGTCAGCGGCTCTTCCGGTACGCCGTCCAGCGCGACCTTCATGAAATCATCCCACGCTGGCTGCGCACTCTTCGCGCCGCCTTCATAGCCGGAGATCTGGTCTTTAATGGCGCCGCTTGCAGAAGTGCGGCCCAGATTACGACGGTGATCGTCAAAACCAATCCAGACGGAGGTCACCACGCCGGGACCGTAGCCGGAGAACCAGGCATCCTTCGAGCTGTTGGTGGTCCCGGTTTTGCCGCCGATATCGCGGCGTTTCAGATCGCGACCTGCGCGCCAGCCCGTACCCTGCCAGCCCGGCTCACCGTAAATATTGGTGTTAAGCGCGCTTTTAATCAGGAAGGTCAGCGGCGTGTTAATCACGTGCGGCGCGTATTCTGGCGCGGTAGTCTGGGCAATCAGGTCGTTGTTGGCCTGCTCCAGTTTTGGCATCGGCACGGCGGCGTTTTGCTGTTCCTGGGACGTTGCTACATCCTCAACGTCTTTATTTTCCAGCACGTCAGATTTTGGCGTATTGCCGTAAATCACCGGCAGATCACAGTCCGGACAGGCAACTTTCGGTTTGGCCTCAAACACGGTATCGCCGCTGTCGTTCACAATCTTCGCAATGAAGTAAGGGTCGACCAGGAAGCCGCCGTTTGCCATGACCGAATAACCGCGGGCCACCTGCATTGGCGTAAACGACGCGGAGCCCAGCGCCAGGGATTCCGTGTGCACGATGTTCTGTGCCGGGAAGCCGAAGCGCTGTAGATACTCAGCCGCGTAGTCGACACCCATCGCACGCATCGCACGGACCATGACCACGTTCTTCGACTGGCCTAAACCCTGACGCAGACGAATCGGCCCGGCGTACTGCGGCGGAGAGTTCTTCGGACGCCAGTCGGAACCGGCACCGGCATCCCAGCGGGAAATCGGCACGTCGTTGAGGATGCTCGCCAGCGTCAGGCCTTTATCCATTGCGGCCGTGTAGAGGAACGGTTTGATGTTAGACCCTACCTGGCGCAGCGCCTGAGTAGCACGGTTAAATTTGCTCTGGTTAAAGTCGAAGCCGCCGACCAGCGCCATCACGGCACCGTCGTGCGGGTTGATGGACACCAGCGCGGAGTTGACGTCCGGCACCTGGCCTAACCACCATGCGTCATCAACCTTGCGAACCCAGATTTGCTGTCCGGCCTGCACCACGTCGGTGACTTTGCGCGGCGTTGGGCCTTGCGAGGTATCTGAACGGTACGGTCGCGCCCAGCGCATGCCGTCCATGTTCAGCGCTACTGACGTGCCGTCGGCCATCAGCGCCGTGGCTTCCGCCGGGCTCGCCTGGGTTACAACCGCCGGGAACAGCGGGCCGTAGACCGGCAGGTTTTTCAGCGAGTCGATAATCTTCTTATTGTCCCATGCGCCTTCACCCACTTTCCACAGCACGTTAGACGGGCCGCGGTAGCCGTGGCGCATGTCATAGTTCATCACGTTGTTACGCACGGCCTGCTGCGCACCCTGCTGAATCTTACGGGTAACGGTGGTGTAAACCTTGTAGCCGTCTTCATAGGCTTTATCGCCGTAGCGGCTAACCATGTCCTGACGGACCAGTTCGGACAGATAAGGCGCAGAGAACGCGATTTCTGGGGCATGGTAGTTAGCAACGATAGGCTGGCTGCGGGCTTCGTCGTACTGGGACTGGGTAATGTAACCCTCGCTCAGCATACGAGAGAGCACGACGTTGCGACGGGATGTTGCTCTTTCAAGTGAATAAAGCGGGTTAAACGTTGACGGCGCTTTTGGCAAACCGGCAATGACCGCGATTTCGCTTAGCGTCAGCTGATCGACAGGTTTTCCGAAATAGACCTGTGCCGCTGCGCCCACGCCGTATGCGCGATAGCCAAGGTAGATTTTATTCAGATACAGCTCGAGAATTTCGTCTTTGCTGAGCATCTGCTCGATACGAATCGCGAGGAAGGCTTCTTTGATCTTACGGGTCAGCGTGCGCTCGGGGCTCAGGAAGAAGTTACGCGCCAGCTGCTGAGTAATGGTACTCGCGCCCTGGGATGCGTGGCCTGAGAACAGCGCAATGCTCGCCGCACGGAAGATCCCCACAGGGTCAACGCCATGGTGCTCATAGAAACGGCTGTCTTCGGTGGCAATAAATGCCTTCACCATGACGGGCGGGATCTGATTGAGGGTCAGCGGAATACGACGTTTTTCACCGTACTGGGCAATTAATTCCCCGTCAGCGCTGTAGACCTGCATTGGGATCTGTAGACGCACATCTTTAAGCGTGGCGACATCGGGCAGCTGCGGCTCGATAAATTTGTACAGACCGTAAATCGAGCCGGCTCCCAGCAGAATGCAACAGACTGCAAGGATTAATAAATACTTTACGAACTTCACCTTAAATTTCCCATTACGTTTCCACTGGGCAGTTTATAAACAAACGCGCGGTAGTATAAAGGCAAGCCAGTAGCTTTGATATGCCAAATTCGCAAGCAAACGATACGGAGATCGTCACTATGGTTATCAATACCTGGCAAATAGGCCTGGAAATTCAACGGGAAACGCTGCGCGCCGTGGCCGTCCAGCGGCAGCGTCAGGGCTGGCAGCTACGCCACTGGTGGCAGCTTCCGGTGCCGGAGCACACCTTCCGCGATGGCGTAGTGCACTCATCAGAAAGCTTAATCGAAGTGCTGGCGCAGTGGCGCAGGGAGCTGCCCTTACGCCATCAGCTTCGCGTCGCCTTTCCTTCCCAGCGTACCCTGCAACGGCCCGTTCCCGCCCCGGATAACCGTCTGCGGGAGCCGGAGCGCGAAGCTTATCTGGCCGCCGCAGCCGCAAGGCAGCTTCAGATGTCCCCAGCACAGCTTAGCTGGGATTACGGAATACAGCCGCAGGATGCCGATAAGCGGCTGGTCACCGCGGCACGGCGAAGCGATGTGGATGCGCTTCTTCACTGCTTCACAAAGCAAAGGCTTTTTCCCGCGACGCTGACGCCCGGCGCCAGCGTCCTCTCCGCGCTGAGCAAATTTTGCCTGCCGGACACGCCCCGGCTGCTGGTGCATCGGGAACCCGACCACTGGCTGTGGGCCACAGCAGGCGAGCCTGCGGAGTGGGGATGGGTGGACAGCCGCCAGGCCGCAACCTTTGCCGATCTCTGTCTGCATCTGCATGCTGCGCCGCAGGAGATCGCGCTCAGCAGTGCGCTGCCGGAGCCGTTACCGCCGGGCGTACAGCCTCTTGATGCCTGGCGGGCGCTGGCACGGTTGCAACCTCCGCTGCCCCGGCACGGCGGGTGCTTCACCGTTGCCATTGCTCTGGCTATCGGACGGGTTTGTCGATGAGCGGCGTTATCAATCTTCTGCCGTGGCGGCAGCAGCAGCGTCTGAGGCGGCTGCGCTTCTGGAGCCTGCTGGCAGCCAGCTGTTTGCTGGCGCTTTTGCTTACGGAGCTTGCCCGGGCCGTATCGCTTAGCGGGCAGGCGGCGCAGCAACGCCTGTACGAGGTCTCCCTGGCGGACTTACGGGGCGCGCTGCAGCATAAACAGCAGACGCTGCTGGAGCTTGAACGCCAGCAGCAGGCAGAGCAGCAGCTTAAAGCCCGGCGACAGAGGGTAAAGGCGTGGGAGTCGAGCTTTATCCAGCTGGCCGCCGGGCTACCGGCCAGCGTGTGGCTGACTGCCCTGTCTCTTACCGGCGATAAAGTGAACGTCCTGGGTAACGCGGCAGCGGCAGAGGATATTTACCTGGCCGGCAGGCATTTTCAAACTCTGGCCGGTGTTGCTACCGTGCAGATGGGGGAGGTGAGTCAGGAA
The DNA here is from genome assembly GCF_038405435.1 of Dryocola clanedunensis. Lineage (GTDB taxonomy): Bacteria > Pseudomonadota > Gammaproteobacteria > Enterobacterales > Enterobacteriaceae > Dryocola > Dryocola clanedunensis_A. The sequence goes on from NZ_JBBYHZ010000006.1 coordinate 212,342, forward strand.
GACGGTCGTGTTGGTTTTGCAATGAGCATGGGGCTGGCGCAGGGAGGCAGCGATGGGCGAACGCTGGATTAGCGGCCCGGCCTGGGCGAAGGCGTTGAGCCTGTTCGCCACCTGTGGCCTGCTGGTGGCAATGATTGAATATGCTGCCCTTCAGCCGCGTCAGGCCAGGCTTCAGGAAGCGCTTCTGGCGCAGCAGCAGGCCCGGCTTAAAGTCGCCCGGCTTCGGCATAAGGTCGTCGGCCTGGCTGTTTCAACACGAGCGCGCTCCGGCGCAGAAGCCTCTCCTCGCCCCTTTTCCCTGGTAGACCTGCTGTCAGCAAGCGGCGGCGAGCTGCACAAATGGTTACCGGCGGATAAACCGGCCACGCTGGAATTGCGCGTGGCCTGGGAAAAGCTGCCCGGGCTGTTTGCCGTGCTGTCCGGCTACGATGCCGTTCATCTACAGGCCTTTTCCGTCGAACCTGAAGGCGCACGTTTACGCCTGACTCTGAAGCTGGATCTCGCCGATGCCCCGTGATCTGCTCCTGGTATTACTGATGGCGGCTCAGGCGTCAGGCGCGATGCCGCGCAGTCCCTTCCAGCCTCTGATTACGCCGTGCGATGCCCTCGCCGCCAGGCTGGAGAAGTGGCAGCTTAAGGGTGTGGTCAGCTCAGCGGCTGACGCTATTGCGATTATGCAGGATCCCAGCGGACGCTGGCGGCGCATAACCACGGGGATGGATACCGAGCCCGGTATGCCGGTCAGCGGCATCTCTGTGCAGCAAATAACGGCCGCTCTGCCCGCAGAATGTGGGCCGTCTGTTTATCAATGGAATATCAAGGGAGTGAATCATGACATGGATGCGAATGCTGGTGCTGCTGGCGGCATGGCCGCCGGTAAGCCTCGCCGATAAAGGCGTCTCGCTGGTGCTCGATAACGCGCCGGTCGCTCAGGTCCTTCAGGCGCTGGCAGTGAATCAAAATATCAACCTGCTGATTGCCCCGGGCGTGGAGGGGGCGGTATCCCTGCATCTGGTTAACATCCCCATGAAGCAGGCGTTTGCGCTGGTGCTTAAGTCCGCCGGGCTGATCCAGCAGCGGGAAGGCAGCGTGGTACAGATCTGGCCGAAGGAGCGCCAGCGGCAGATGCGGGTGCTTGAAGAGGAGCGGCAGAAACAGCGGGCGCTTAAGCTGCCTCTGGCCCATCAGGTTTTTGCGCCGGTTCACGCCGAAGCTGGCGCGCTTGCGGAATCCCTGAAAGGAATGGGAGATAAACTGCTCAGCCCGCGCGGCAGCGTGTCGGTAGACGCCCGAACTAATCGTCTGATTATCCAGGATACGGCTGCGGTGTTAAAAAACGTCGCCGGGTGGGTGAATGAGATGGATCTGCCGATGGGCCAGGTAGAGATCGCCGCGCATATCGTGACGATCAATCAAAACAAGCTGCGAGAGCTGGGCGTGAAGTGGAGCCTTGCGGACGGAGAGAAGAGTGCGATGTTGCATCACCCGGCTACCTTAAGCGCCGATGTCGCCGTGGGTGCCGCCACGGCGCACGCCGGTTTTAATATTGCGCGCATCGACGGTCGCCTGCTGGAAATGGAGCTTTCTGCCCTGGAACAACAGCAGCAGCTGGAGATTATCGCCAGCCCGCGGCTTATGGCGGCGCACCAGCAGCCGGCGAGCATCAAGCAGGGAACGGAAATTCCCTACCAGGTTTCCAGCGGTGAAAGCGGAGCGACGTCAATTGAATTCAAAGAAGCCGTGCTAGGTATGGAAGTTACGCCTACTATTCAACCGCAGGGCAATATTCGTCTGAAACTGCGAATTAGCCAAAACATGCCCGGCAGAAGTATTCAACAGGCAGATGGCGAAGTGCTGGCTATTGATAAGCAGGAAATTGAAACGGTTGTCTCGGTGAAAGAGGGTGAGACGCTGGCGCTGGGCGGTATCTTTCAGCAGCATAATAAAGAGAGCAGGGACAGCGTCCCCTTACTGGGAAGCATTCCGCTGCTGGGCGGCCTTTTCCGCCATGATGCGAAAGATCGACAACGCCGGGAGCTGGTGGTTTTTACCACCCCAAGACTTATTCCCCATCCGTAGTCATTTTCTGCGCAATCCAGGGGTTTTTCTGCCAATCCCTGCTCAGGTGTTTGACGCCAGAGAGGAATTAGCTTACAAGGTGTACCGTTTCGAGAGGCAGGGTAATGAAATCCTGTGACCGATAAACCTGATTTATGCTTTTATCGCTCCCTTAAGACGTTGAGTGATTTAATCGGTTGCCAAACTACCTTGAGTGTTGAGATAATTTTTAGTCTGACTCTCGCACTATCGCTTATGAGGTTTCAGTTCATGTCCCGCCGCAGCAGTATGTTACCGGGTGGGTTTATCATCAACGAATTGTCTTAGTAGTACCGAAAAAATGGCAGAGAAACGCAATATCTTTCTGGTTGGGCCTATGGGTGCCGGCAAAAGCACTATTGGGCGTCAGTTAGCTCAGCAACTCAATATGGAATTTTTCGATTCTGATCAAGAGATTGAGAAACGTACCGGAGCTGATGTGGGCTGGGTATTCGACGTTGAAGGCGAAGATGGCTTCCGCGATCGCGAAGAGAAAATCATTAACGAACTCACTGAAAAACAGGGCATTGTGCTGGCGACTGGTGGCGGCTCTGTGAAGTCTCGCGAAACCCGTAACCGCCTCTCAGCCCGTGGCGTTGTGGTGTATCTTGAAACCACAATCGAGAAGCAGCTTGCTCGTACACAGCGCGATAAAAAGCGTCCGTTGCTGCAGGTTGAAACACCGCCGCGTGAAGTTCTTGAAGCCCTGGCGCAAGAACGCAATCCTCTGTATGAAGAGATTGCTGATGTGACGATTCGCACTGACGACCAAAGTGCCAAAGTGGTTGCTAACCAGATTATTCATATGTTGGAAAGCAATTGATTCTGGCTTAATCGAAAAACGCCTGCGGGCAAAGCTTCAAAAGGTGGACTTCGCGTTATGGAGAGGTTAGCAGTTACTCTCGGGGAACGTAGTTACCCTATCACCATCGCGGCCGGGTTATTTAATGACTCGGCGTCTTTTTGGCCGCTACAGGCGGGCGATCAGACGATGCTGGTGACCAACGAAACCCTTGCGCCACTCTACCTGGATAAGGTTCGTGGTGTGCTTGAGCAAGCGGGCGTTAAAGTCGATTCCGTCATCCTTCCGGATGGCGAACAATTCAAAAGTCTGGCTGTACTCGATACCGTCTTTACGGCACTGCTGGAAAAACCCCACGGTCGTGACACAACGCTAATCGCCCTCGGTGGCGGCGTCGTGGGCGATCTGACCGGTTTTGCCGCAGCGAGCTATCAGCGGGGCGTCCGTTTTATCCAGGTTCCCACCACGCTGCTTTCGCAGGTGGACTCCTCCGTCGGCGGCAAAACGGCCGTTAACCATCCCCTTGGTAAAAATATGATTGGCGCGTTCTACCAGCCGGCTTCGGTGGTGGTGGATCTCGACTGTCTTAACACCTTACCGAAGCGGGAGCTGGCGTCGGGCCTGGCTGAAGTGATCAAATACGGGATTATTCTCGATGCGGCTTTCTTTAGCTGGCTGGAAGAGAATCTCGATGCGCTGTTAGCCCTTGACGGTAAAGCGATGGCCTACTGTATTCGCCGTTGTTGTGAGCTAAAAGCAGAAGTTGTTGCAGCGGACGAGCGCGAAAGCGGCTTACGTGCTTTACTCAATCTGGGCCATACCTTTGGCCATGCGATTGAAGCCGAAATGGGCTACGGAAACTGGCTACACGGCGAAGCGGTCGCAGCCGGTATGGTCATGGCCGCTCGCACGGCGCTTCGTCTGGGGCAATTTAGTGAGGCCGATGTTCAGCGGGTAATTACGCTGTTACAGCGTGCCGGGCTGCCCGTTACCGGGCCGCAGGAAATGTCAGCAGACGCATATATGCCCCACATGATGCGTGATAAGAAAGTTCTCGCAGGCGAGCTGCGTCTTGTGCTGCCGCTTGCTATCGGGAAGAGTGAAGTTCGTGGCGGAGTGCCACACCATGTCGTTTTGTCCGCCATTGCTGATTGTCAGCAGGCGTAACTATTAGAAATAATTGGTCGCTGTAGTCCGGCGACTTTTAACTTCAGGTGATTGCATAAGCTAACGCTGGCATGAGCCTTTGAGTGGGGTGTTAAATGGATGAATTTAAACCGGAAGACGAGCTGAAACCCGATCCCAGCGATCGTCGTCGGGACCGTACACGCAAATCTGAAGAGTTCGATAACGAACCTCAGCTAAATGTCGATGACGTCGACCTGGATGCCGATGAGCCTCGTCCATCGCGCTCTCGCCGTCCGCGTGACGAAGAAGAAGAGTACGAAGCCGAAGACGAGCTGAAAGTCGAGGCCGCCGAACGCCGCCCTGCGCGCGGGCGTAAAAAAGCACCTAAACAGAAGGTTCCTGTGTCACGTCAGCACCTGATGATGGGCATCGGTATTCTGGTTCTGCTGTTACTGATTATTGGTATTGGTTCCGCGCTGAAGTCGCCGTCTTCCGATACTGAGACCGCCGGTACTAACGCTGGCGCAGAGAAAAATATCGACCTGAACGCTGGCGCTCAGGCTAATAACGCCGCTCAGGCGAACAATGGCCAGCCTCAGCAGGGCAACGTGGGAAATCCGCAGGAAGTTAATCTGCCGCCTATCTCGTCAACCCCGACTGAAGCACAAACGCAGCCAGCGCCGCAAGGCCAGCAGCGGGTAGAAGTCCCGGGCGATCTGAACAATGCGCTGACTCAGCAGCAGGGCCAGATCGACAACGCGGCGAGCGGTTCTACGCTGCCGACCCAGCCTGCAACGGTTGCACGCATGGCGGGAAGCAATACCCCGAACGAGCCAGCCCAGGCAACGAACAGCCAGCCTGCACACCATACCGCTTCGCGCCCTGAGCGTAAGAAAACCGTGATTGAGCCGCGTAAGACTCAGCCTGCGGCGACCAAACCTCAGGCAACGGCGAAAGCCACCACGAGCGAGCCAAAAGCTGCGCCAAAACCGGTTGCTACTGCGAAGAGCAGCGCACCTGTCAGCGCACCGGCTGCCGCGAAAGAACCTGTAAAAGCGCCGGCTACGACGTCCACGTCTACACCGAAAGCGGTCGGCCCTACGGCAACGACTTCTGCTGCCGGTACAGCGACGGCGGCACCTGCTGCCAGCGGCGCTGCGGTTAGCGGTGATGCGGGCGCGATTAAAGGCGCACCGGGCAGCCACTACACCTTGCAGCTCAGCTCTTCTTCTAACTCGAACAACCTGAACGCGTGGGCGAAGAAAGAGAATCTGCAGCACTATATGGTTTACCAGACCGTGCGTAACGGGCAGCCGTGGTATGTACTGGTCAGCGGGATTTATGCCAGCAAGGAAGAAGCGAAACGTGCTGTTTCAACGCTACCGGCTGACGTGCAGGCAAAAAACCCGTGGGCAAAACCAATACATCAGGTGCAGTCCGATCTGAAGTAATGAAGAAGCGCAGTCGCTGTCGGAACTTTTCCACAGCTGGAGAAGGTGTAAATAGTTAGGCAGCATGAAAAAAAATCGCGCTTTTCTGAAATGGGCAGGGGGGAAATACCCCCTGCTCGATGACATTAAGAAGTACCTGCCAGAAGGTGATTGTCTGATTGAGCCGTTCGTTGGAGCAGGCTCGGTCTTTCTGAACACCGACTACTCCCGCTATATCCTTGCGGATATCAACAGCGATCTGATTAACCTCTACAACATTGTCAAAGCGCGAACTGACGAGTATGTTCAGGAAGCCCGCAGCCTGTTTACGCCCGAGTGCAACGACAGCGAAGTGTTTTACCGCTTCCGCCTGGAGTTTAACCAGTGTGCGGATCCGTTCCGTCGCGCGGTGCTGTTTTTATACCTGAACCGTCATTGTTACAACGGCCTGTGCCGTTATAACCTGCGTGGCGAATTCAACGTGCCGTTTGGTCGTTACAGCAAGCCCTACTTCCCGGAAGAGGAGCTGCATAACTTTGCCGAGCGGGCGCAAAATGCCACCTTTATCTGCCAGTCGTATGATGTCAGCATGACGGACGTCGCGCCGGGATCGGTGGTCTACTGCGATCCGCCGTATGCGCCGTTATCGGCCACGGCGAATTTCACGGCCTACCATACGGACAGCTTCAGCATGACGCAGCAGCAGCATCTGGCTGAACTGGCGGAGCGCCTGCAGCGAAACAATGTGCCGGTGCTGATATCGAACCATGCGACGGATCTGACCCGCGTCTGGTACCAACAGGCGACGCAGCTGCTGACGCTACAGGTCAGACGCAGCATCAGCAGCAATGGTGGAACGCGTAACAAGGTGGACGAACTGCTGGCGCTCTATGGGGTAGCCTGAGCCGTTTCGTTCGCCTCAAAATGAAATGCTACTGGAGAAGCGGATGAAACAGTATTTGATTGCCCCCTCAATCCTGTCTGCCGATTTTGCCCGCCTGGGTGAAGACACGGCCAGCGTGCTGGCTGCAGGCAGTGACGTCGTCCATTTCGATGTTATGGATAACCATTACGTCCCCAATCTGACCATCGGCCCGATGGTGCTCAAATCCCTGCGTGATTACGGTATTACCGCTCCCATTGACGTTCATCTGATGGTCAAGCCCGTCGACCGCATCATTCCCGATTTTGCCAGTGCGGGCGCGAGTATTATTACCTTCCACCCGGAAGCCTCCGAGCACGTTGACCGTTCGCTTCAGCTGATTAAAGAGCACGGCTGTAAGGCCGGCCTGGTGTTTAACCCGGCAACCTCCCTGAGCTGGCTGGATCACGTGATGGACAAGCTGGACGTTATCCTGCTGATGTCGGTTAATCCGGGCTTCGGCGGGCAATCTTTTATTCCGCATACGCTGGAAAAATTGCGCCAGGTCCGTGAACGCATCGATGCCTCCGGGTACGATATTCGCCTTGAGGTCGATGGTGGCGTGAAAGTGGATAATATCGCCGAGATAGCCGCAGCGGGCGCCGACATGTTTGTCGCGGGCTCAGCCATCTTCAGCCAACCGAATTATAAAGAAGTCATCGATCGCATGCGCGACGAACTGGCAAAGGTAAGTCATGGATAAGTTAGAAACAATTCGCGGTGTCGCCTTTGATTTAGACGGCACCCTTGTGGATACCGCGCTGGGCCTGACCCAGGCGATGGACCAGGCGCTCTATGCCCTCGAACTGCCAACGGCAGGGGAAGAGAACGTCGAGAAGTGGATTGGCAACGGTGCGGACGTGCTGGTACAGCGCGCGCTGACCTGGGCGCTGAAAGGCCAGGAGCCGACGTTCGACCAGTGCCTGATGGCCCGTAAGCTCTTCGACAGCTACTATGCGCAAACCGTCGACGAAGGCAGTTTCCTGTTCCCGGGCGTTGCCGATACGCTGGCAGCGCTTGCCGAAAAAGGCGTGCCGATGGGGCTGGTCACCAACAAGCCTACGCCGTTCGTGCTGCCGCTGCTTGAAAGCCTCGGCATCGCGAAACACTTCACCGTCATCATCGGCGGCGACGACGTGCAGAACAAAAAGCCGCACCCGGAACCGCTGTTTAAGGTAATGGAAACGCTGAATATCAGCGCGGCTGAAATGCTGTTTGTCGGGGATTCCCGCAATGATATCCTCGCCGCTCAGGCCGCAGGCTGCCCGAGCGTGGGGATGACCTACGGCTACAACTATGGCGAGTCCATAGAGCTGAGCAAACCAGATTACGTACTGGATAAGTTCAGTGACCTATTGCCCGCGTTCGGGCTCTCTTGCAAAGATAATCAGGAAGCAGATCATGAGTAAACCCATCGTATTTAGCGGCGCGCAGCCCTCAGGCGAATTAACCATCGGTAACTACATGGGTGCGCTGCGTCAGTGGGTTCAGATGCAGGACGATTACCACTGCGTTTACTGCATCGTTGACCAGCACGCGATCACCGTACGCCAGGATGCCACCAAGCTGCGTAAGGCGACGCTTGATACGCTGGCGCTGTATCTGGCCTGCGGCATCGACCCGGAAAAAAGCACCATCTTCGTGCAGTCCCACGTGCCGGAACACGCGCAGCTGAGCTGGGTGCTGAACTGCTATACCTACTTCGGCGAGCTGAGCCGCATGACCCAGTTTAAAGACAAGTCATCGCGCTACGCTGAAAACATCAACGCCGGCCTGTTCGACTATCCGGTGCTGATGGCCGCCGATATCCTGCTTTACCAGACCAACCTGGTGCCGGTGGGCGAAGATCAGAAGCAGCACCTGGAGCTGAGCCGCGATATCGCCGCCCGCTTCAACGCCCTGTACGGCGAAGTGTTCAAAGTGCCGGAGCCGTTTATTCCTAAGTCCGGCGCGCGCGTGATGTCTCTGCTTGAGCCGACCCGTAAAATGTCCAAGTCAGACGAAAACCGTAACAACGTGATCGGCCTGCTGGAAGATCCGAAGTCCGTGGTTAAAAAGCTTAAGCGCGCGGTCACTGACTCCGAAGAGCCGCCGGTCGTACGTTATGACGTGGCGAACAAAGCCGGGGTGTCCAACCTGCTGGATATCATGTCCGGCGTGACGGGCAAATCCATTCAGGAGCTGGAACAGCATTTTGAAGGCAAAATGTATGGCCACCTGAAGGGCGAAGTCGCAGAAGCCGTCTCCGGTATGCTTATCGAACTGCAGGAGCGCTATAACCGCTTCCGCAACGACGAAGCCTTCCTGCAGCAGGTGATGAAAGACGGTGCTGCCAAAGCCCGCAGCCACGCCAGCGCGACGCTGAAAAAGGTCTACGAAGTCATCGGCTTCGTGCCTCAGCCGTAAATCTTTTCCCCTCACCCTAACCCTCTCCCCAAAGGGGCGAGGGGACCAGACCGAGTTGGTATTCTCCCTCTCCCTTCCAGGGAGAGGGCCGGGGTGAGGGTTATCTGAACCACAGATTTCCTCTAATCTCCCTTCTTTTGTGACCCCATTCTCCTTTTGCATCTTTCCCGTTTGCCATTTATATTCATTTTAATGAAGATATAACCATTCAATAAAATGAAGATTAAATATGAGCCGTAGCTTTATCAAGAAAGAGGGTGTCGCGCAGGCCAGCCTGGCGCGCTATCTGCTGGGCGAAAAATCCGGTAACCGACTGAAAACCATTGATGAACTGGCGACTGAATGCCGCTTTTCCGTGGGGCTGATTCAGGCGGCATTAAAAACTCTTGAGAAAGCAGGCGCGGTATCGGTTGAGCGACGCGGGCGTAACGGCAGCTATCTGGTCAGCATGGATAACAAAGCCCTGCTGGCCTTCGCCGATATTGGCAATGTTGTGTGTGCCATGCCGCTGCCCTATACGCGTTTATACGAAGGTTTAGCCAGCGGGCTGAAAGCGCAGTTTGACGGCATCCCGTTTTACTACGCCCACATGCGCGGGTCTGACGTGCGCGTCGAGTGCCTGATCAACGGCGTTTACGACCTGGCGGTGGTTTCCCGCCTCGCCGCGCAAAGCTACCTGGATAGCGGGGATTTGTGCATGGCGCTGGAGCTTGGCCCGCATACCTACGTTGGCGAGCACAAGCTGATTTGCCGGGCGGGCGAGGGGCAAAAGATTAGGCGAGTAGGGCAGGATCCACGCTCCGCCGACCAGCGAATCATGACGGATATCCATTTTTCCGGGAAGGCCGTAGAAAAGCTGGATGTGCCCTACCACGAGTGCTTACAGCGGATCGCAAAAGGTGAAATCGACGCGGCGATCTGGAACGTCACCAACGAGGCGGATCTGGAAAAATATGGCCTGGTGGCGGAACCCTTGTCCGGCGACCCGCGCTTTGTGCACGCGTCGGAAGCCGTAGTGCTGACGCGCGCGGACGATGTGCCGATTCAGCAGCTGCTGCGCACGGTCGTGAATAAAAACGAGCTGCTGGCCCATCAACAGCGCGTGCTGTCGGGAAGCCAGGAGCCGAGTTACTGAGCGTTTATCAAGAGGCAAAGCAGTATGGAAAATCGTCTTAACCTGCTGTGTGACGCAGGGATTATTGATAAGGATATCTGTGAGGGCATGATGCAGGTGGTGACCCAGCTGGAGACCGTCTGGGGGATCCCGGTGCGCAATGAGCAGGGCGAAATGGCCCTGACCCATATGGCTAACGCCCTGATGCGCAGCCGCCGTGGGGAAGAGATTGGCCCGCTGGACGACGAGCTGCTGAGTGAAATCGTTAATTCAGAGGAGTGGGTTCATCTGCTTACCGTGCATCAGTCAATGCTGGCGCCCTTTAATGTGACGCTACACCCTAACGAAGAGGGCTATCTGATGGCAAACCTGTTCAGCCTGTGGATGGGCAGCAGAAGCTAAAACGTTATCGACGAGCAGCTACCTTCACATTAAATATTCAAAAAAATGATGATTTAAGAATATATCATCCGCACGGAGTCGAGAGGCAAGGGTATGTTTATTGAGGCACTCAAGGCACAAAACCCGGCACTGATACAGGCCGCGCGGGAGCTATGGCAGCAGGGCGCCATACTGCCGGACACCTGGGTTATCGATGTCGACGAGGTTATGGAAAACGGCCGACGCCTGCTGGCGGCGGCAGAGCGGCACGGTATTACGCTCTATCTGATGACGAAACAGCTCGGGCGCAATCCCTGGCTGGCGAAACGGCTCACGGAGCTGGGCTTTCACGGCACCGTGGCTGTTGATTTTAAAGAGGCCCGCACGCTGCGTAATGCTGACGTGCAGGTGTCCCACGTCGGGCATCTGGTGCAGGTGCCACAGGGGCAAATTGCAGCAACCGTTGCCGCATCGACTGAGATGGTCACCGTCTTCTCGCTTGAAAAAGCGCGGGAGCTATCTGCCGCCGCTCAGCTTCACGGCCATGTGCAGCCCATCATGCTGAAAATCTTCGACGAGCAGGACAGGCTCTACCCCGGCCAGGAAGCGGGCTTCCCGCTTGCGGTGCTGGACGAAGTTGTCGCGGTAATTCGCACTTTGCCGGGCGTTAAGCTTACGGGGCTGACCCATTTTCCTTGCCTGCTGTGGGACGAAGAGCAGCAGCAGACGCTGCCCACGCCGAATCTGCAAACGCTGCTTAAGGCCCGTGACCGCCTGCAGGAAGCGGGCGTGGAAATAAAACAGATCAACGCTCCGTCGGCAACCAGCTGCAGCTCGCTTCCGCTGCTGGCTCAGCATGGCGTTACTCATGCGGAACCCGGCCACGCGCTGACCGGCACGATACCTTCCAATCAGCGCGGCAACCAGCCGGAGCGCATCGCCATGCTGTATCTCACCGAGATCTCCCATCAGTTTCAGGGCAACAGCTACTGCTTTGGCGGCGGCTACTACCGTCGCGGTCACGCGCAGAACGCGCTGGTTTACCCGGTGCGCGGAAGCGCCGCCGTGGCGGCAAATCTGCTGCCGATGGACGACAGCAGCATTGATTATCATCTGCCGCTGGCGGGTGAGTTCCCGGTCGGCAGCCCGGTAGTGATGTGTTTTCGCACCCAAATTTTCGTCACCCGCAGCGACGTTGCGCTGGTCAGCGGCGTTCAGGCGGGCAGGCCGGTGCTTGAAGCGCTGTATGACAGCCTCGGTAACCCCATTTCAGGAGGTCCGCGTGGGTAAATTTGTGGTGGTGGTGATCGACAGTTTTGGCGTCGGCGCGATGGACGACGTGTCGCAGGTGCGGCCTCAGGATATCGGGGCCAACACCTGCGGGCATATTCTCCAGCACTTTCCCCAGCTGCGTCTGCCGGTGCTGGAAAAGCTGGGGCTGATAAACGCTCTGGGCTTTGAGGCCGGGGCGATGACATTCTCTGACGGCGCGGTATACGGCACCGCGATGCTGCAGCACGAGGGCGGCGATACTTTTATGGGCCATCAGGAAATCCTCGGCACATTACCGCAGGCTCCGCTGCGCATGCCGTTCTCCGCCGTGATCGATGAGGTTGAACAGGCCCTGCTTGCCGAAGGCTGGCGGGTGGCGCGCGTCGGTGAGGGTTTGCAGTACCTGTGGGTAAACGAAGCCGTGGCCATCGGCGATAACCTGGAGGCTGATTTAGGCCAGGTATTTAATATTTCCGCCAATCTTGCCGCTATCTCTTTCGAAGATGTGCGCAAAATTGGTGAAGTGGTTCGTCGCTGCGTGAAGGTAGGGCGCGTCATTGCTTTTGGCGGCATCCTCGAGAGCAGCCAGCAGATCCCGGCTGCCGCCGAAGAAAAGCAGGGAATTTATATCGGCATCAACGCGCCGCGCTCGGGAGTTTATAAAAACGGCTTCCAGGTGGTGCACATGGGTTATGGCGTAGATGCTAGCGTCCAGGTGCCACAGCAGCTGCATGACGCGGGCATCAAAACCATACTGGTGGGGAAAGTGGCGGATATTGCCATTAACCCGCACGGCGTGAGCTACCAGAATCTGGTGGATAGCCAGCGCATTATGGATATCACCCTAGACGAGCTGAGCCAGCCGGGTGATGCCTTTATCTGTACCAACATCCAGGAAACCGACCTTGCCGGGCACGCGGAAGACGTGGCGCGCTACGCCGAACGTCTGCAGCTGGTCGATCGCAACCTGGAAAGGCTGATGCGGGCCATGCAGCCTGAAGATTTCCTGGTGGTGATGGCGGACCACGGCAACGACCCGACCATCGGCCACAGCAGGCACACCCGTGAAAACGTTCCTCTGCTGGTCTGGCGGCCGGGCATTCAGCCCGCTTGTCTCGGCGTGAGAACCACCCTTTCTGACGTAGGTGCGACTGTCTGCGACTACTTCAGCGCTAAGGCGCCGCAAAACGGCACCTCTTTCCTTTCCCCGATCTCCGGAGGCAATCATGGCTGCACCATCGCGCATTGATGCGTCGGGCTACACCTATGCCCACGAGCACCTGCACATCGACCTGTCGTCATTCAAAAACAATATTGACTGCCGCCTGGACCAGTACGACCTGATTTGCGAGGAGATGAAGTCGCTGCACGCGCAGGGCGTGCGCAACATCATCGAGATGACCAACCGCTACATGGGCCGCAATCCGCAGTTCATGCTCGATATTATGCGGGACACGGGCATGAACGTGGTGGCCTGCACCGGCTACTACCAGCACGATTTTTTCCCGGCGCACGTCGCCAGCACCAGCGTGGAGAAGCTGGCCCAGGAGATGATCGATGAAATCGAAATCGGCATCGACGATACGGGGCTGAAGGCGGGCATCATTGCCGAAATTGGCTCGAGCGTGGACGTCATCACGCCGGATGAGGCGAAAGTCTTCGCCGCCGCGGCCATCGCCCACCGGGAAACCGGGCGGCCAATTTCGACGCACACCTCATTCAGCACCATGGGGCTGGAACAGCTGGCGCTGCTTAAAGAGCACGGCGTGGATCTCTCCCGCGTGGTCGTCGGTCACTGCGACCTGAAAGACAACCTCGACAACATTCTGCGGATGATCGACCAGGGCGCTTTCGTGCAGTTCGACACCATCGGCAAAAACAATTATTACCCGGACGAGAAGCGCGTGGCGATGCTGCAGGAAATCGCCAGCCGCGGGCTGCTCGACCACGTCATGCTCTCCATGGATATTACCCGTCGCTCCCACCTGAAGGCTAACGGTGGCCTGGGCTTCGACTATTTGCTGACAACGTTCGTGCCTCTGCTGCTGGAGGCTGGCTTCACCCAGGCCGACGTTGATTTGATGTTACGTGACAACCCCTCTGTCTTCTTTAAATAAGGATTACCCATGAAAAAGATCGGTGTCGCTGGCTTACAGCGCGAACTCATTAAAAAGACCATCGAAACGACCGCGCCAGGCTCCTTTGAAGTGTTTATCTACAACGATATGGAGGCCGCAATGAAGGTGAAATCCGGCCAGCTCGACTACTACATCGGCGCGTGTAATACCGGGGCCGGGGCGGCGCTGTCCATCGCCATCGCGGTAATTGGCTACAACAAAAGCTGCACCATCGCTAAACCGGGTATCAAAGCGAAAGAGGAGCAGGTCGCGAAAATGGTTGCCGACGGCAAAGTCGCCTTCGGCCTGTCGGTTGAGCATATTGAACATGCGATCCCGATGCTCGTTGCCCATCTGAAATAAAGGCTACGCTATGGATTTTTACATTCAGATATTAGTGGTGGCGTGCCTGACGGGGATGACCGCACTGCTGGCGCATAAGTCAGCGGCGGTGTTCCACGACGGGATCCGCCCGATTCTGCCGCAGCTGATTGAAGGCAATATGAACCGCCGGGAGGCGGGGAGCATTGCGTTCGGTCTGAGCATCGGCTTTGTGGCCTCGGTGGGGATCTCGTTCACCCTGAAAACTGGCCTGCTCAACAGCTGGCTGCTGTTCCTGCCGACGGATATTCTCGGCGTGCTGGCGGCTAACAGCCTGCTGGCGTTCGGGCTGGGCGCGGTATGGGGCGTGCTGATCCTGACCTGCCTGATCCCGGTCAACCATCTGCTGACCGCATTGCCGGTAGACGTGCTCGGATCGCTTGGCGAGCTAAGCTCGCCGGTCGTCTCCGCGTTTGCGCTCTTCCCGCTGGTAGCGATTTTCTATCAGTTCGGCTGGAAGAACAGCCTGTTCGCGGCGGTGGTAGTGCTGATGACGCGGGTGATCATCGTGCGCTTCTTCCCGCACCTGAACCCGGAGTCCATCGAGATCTTCGTCGGCATGGTGATGCTGCTGGGCATCGCGATTACTCAGGATCATCGCACCCGCAAGGAGCGAGAACAGGACGATAGCGGCCTGTCGGTCTTTGAGGAACGAACATCGCGCATCATCAAAAACCTGCCGTATATCGCCATAGTTGGCGGGCTGATTGCCGCGGTTGCCAGCATGAAGATTTTTGCCGGTTCGGAAGTCTCTATCTTTACCCTGGAGAAAGCCTATAAGGTTGGGCTGGATCCGGCGCAGTCCCAGACGCTGATTAACCAGGCGGCGCTGGCGGAGTTTATGCGCGGCCTCGGCTTTGTGCCGATGATTGCCACTACCGCGCTGGCGACCGGCGTTTATGCCGTAGCGGGCTTCACCTTTGTATTTGCCGTCGGCTATCTCATCTCAAACCCGATTCTGGCGTTTGTCGTCGGTGCGGCGGTGATTTCCATCGAGGTGCTGCTGCTGCGCTCCATCGGCAAATGGCTGGGCCGCTATCCTTCGGTGCGTAACGCTTCGGATAACATCCGTAACGCCATGAATATGCTGATGGAAATGGCGCTGCTGGTCGGCTCTATCTTCGCGGCGATTAAAATGGCGGGCTATACCGGCTTTACCATCGCCGCCGCGCTCTATTTCCTTAACGAGTCGCTGGGCCGTCCGGTGCAGAAAATGGCCTCGCCTGTTGTGGCGGTGCTGATAACCGGCATCGTGCTGAACATTCTCTACTACTGCGGCCTGTTCGTTCCGGCCTGATCCCTGTTTATGCCCGCTGAACGACCGGCGGGCCTTCATGGAGTTACGTACAAGTGAAAACCTGGCCTCTACAAAGCCTGACGATGGAGCAGGCGCAGCGCAAACAGTTCCGCCTGGTGGATACCATTTGCCGTCATTTTCCCGGCAGCGATTTTCTGAACGCCGGTGATTTAGGGCTGGTTCCCGGACTGAATCAGCCGCAGATGACCCGGCGCGTGGAGGCGGTTCTGGCGGCGTTCTTTGGCGCTCCGGCTGCGGCCCTGGTGCAGGGGGCCGGAACCGGCGCGATCCGCTGCGGCCTGGCGGCAATGCTGAAGGCCGGAGAAAGGCTGCTGATCCACGACGCGCCGCTTTATCCCACCACGGCAGTTATTGCAGAGCAGATGGGTTTGCAGCTGATTCGTGCCGATTTCAACCAGCCAGAGGCGGTGAGAAAAGCGATTGAACAGCATCGCCCACAGGCGGCGCTGATCCAGCATACCCGTCAGAAAATGGACGATGCTTACGACCTGGCGGAAGTTATCGCCTGTTTTAATCAGTACGGCCTGCCGTCGCTGACGGACGATAACTACGCGGTGATGAAGGTAGACAACATCGGCTGCGAATGCGGCGCGACGCTTTCCACGTTCTCCTGCTTTAAGCTGTTTGGCCCGGCTGGCGTAGGCGTTGTCGTTGGCGATGCGGATACGGTAGCCAATATTCGCAAGAGCATGTATTCCGGCGGCAGCCAGGTGCAGGGCGTTCAGGCGATGGAGGCCCTGCGCGGGCTGGTTTTTGCCCCGGTGATGCATGCCGTTCAGGCACAGGTGAACGACAGGCTGGTGGCTGAGTTAAACGGCGGCAAGATCCCGGAAGTGAAGCAGGCGTTTATCGCCAACGCGCAGTCGAAGGTATTACTGGTGGAGTTTCACGAGCCGATTGCAGAAGAGGTGCTGAATGCCGCGCAGAAGCTGGGCGCGCTGCCGTATCCGGTGGGAGCAGAGTCGAAATACGAAATCCCGCCGCTGTTTTACCGCGTGTCAGGGACATTCCGTGAGTCCGATCCTACGCTTGAACAACGCATGATCCGCATTAACCCGAACCGCAGCGGAAGCGAGACGGTATTACGAATATTGCGGGAGAGTTGTCGGGTGGATAAGCGGTAGGGTGGATAGCAGTAGGGTGGATAAGCGCCAGCGCCATCCACCGTTTATTACCCGCTAATATCAGTGATTCGAGAACCAGTTCAGCTTGTCGCGTAGGGCAACAACGCGCCCGACGATGATTAGCGCCGGGCTTTCCACCTGGGTTGCCAGCTCGCCAAGTTGGTTCAGCTCACCGTTTACCACGCGCTGCTTAACGGACGTGCCGTTTTCCACCAGCGCCACGGGCATATCCGCCGGCATGCCGTGCCTGATGAGGTTTTCCTGAATGGCGGCGGCCTGGTTCAGGCCCATGTAAAACACCAGCGTCTGCTTTTCAGCCGCCAGGTTGTGCCAGTCCAGCTCGCCGCCAGTTTTCAGATGCCCGGTAACCAGCCGCACGCTTTGTGCGTAGTCACGGTGGGTCAGCGGGATGCCGGAATAGGCGGAGCAGCCGGAAGCGGCGGTAATGCCCGGCACGACGGAGAACGGAATGCCGCCGTTGCACAGCGTTTCCAGCTCTTCGCCACCGCGCCCGAAGATAAACGGATCGCCGCCCTTCAGACGCACCACGCGCTTTCCTTTCTGAGCTTCACGCAGCAGGATTTGGTTGATCTCTTCCTGCGGCACGCAGTGGAAGCCAGCGCGTTTACCGACGAACACGCGGTCCGCATCGCGGCGCACCAGGTTCATGATGTCATCGGATACCAGACGGTCATAAACCACCACGTCCGCCTGCTGGATCTGTTGCAGGCCTTTGAGCGTCAGCAGACCCGCATCGCCCGGCCCCGCGCCGACCAGCACCACTTCACCGCGATGATCCAGCGACTGGTTAAACAGCGATTCGGTTTCCTGGTCGATGGCCTTCTGGTCTTCGTTTGCCAGATACTGCGCCAGGCGGTCGTTGGTAAAGAATTTTTCCCAGAAGCGGCGACGTTCGCCCATCGTGGCAAACTTCGCTTTCACGCGACCGCGAAGCGTACCTGCATAGCCCGCGATTTTACCCAGGTGCAGCGGCAGAATAGCCTCCAGCTTTTCACGCAGCAGGCGTGCCAGCACGGGCGAGGTTCCACCGGAAGAGACGGCGACCATCAGCGGCGAGCGGTCGATAATCGACGGCATGATAAAGCTGGCCTGCTTCGGGGCGTCTACCACGTTGCAGAAAATACGGCGGGACTCAGCGGCATCGCTGACCTGCTGGTTCACCGCATCGTCGTCGGTGGCGGCAATCGCCAGCCAGCTGACATCGAGCAGTGAAGGTGAGAAAGGACTCTGTTCAAGGGTAAGCATGCCCTGTTGCGCCCACGCCTGAAACTGCGGGGTAAACTCCAGGGCATTAACGGTGACGAGCGCACCTGACTCCAGCAATAAACGTGCTTTACGTTCTGCGACGTCGCCACCGCCAACTAACAGGCAGGCGCGACCTCGTAACTGACAAAATATCGGCAGGTGATCCACGTACGGTCCTCAATTATAGGCGTGCAGTCTCAGCAGTTGCGATGCGCTCAGGCTGCGGGCGTTCGGCTTTTGGCGTAGCATACCAATAACCCAGACCCATGAATACTACACCTGAAAGGGTATTACCGAGGGTCACCCACAGCAGGTTATGACCGATACCGGCAAGCGTGTAGGCCTCGCTGTGATGGCCGAACCAGGAGAGCGCAAACAGCGTCATGTTGGCGATGGAGTGCTCGTAGCCGGAGGCGATAAACGCCAGCAGGCACCACCAGATAGCGATGAACTTCGCCGCACCTTCGGTACGGATTGCCATCCAGATTGCCAGACAAACCAGCCAGTTACACAGCGCCCCTTTAAAGAACAGCACCGTGGCCGGAGCCGTGGTTTTTGCCAGCGCAAACGCGTGTACGATGCTGGTATCCACCGGCAGCAGGCTGCCGCCGCCCCAGCTATAGAGCAGGGCAACGAATACGGAACCTACCAGGTTACCCAGCCAGGTTTGCGGCAGAATGGCCCACATCTGACCGTGGGAAATGGTGCCCGCTTTGACGCCAAAGGTCAGGAACATGGTGTGGCCGGTGAACAGCTCGGAACCCGCGATAATCACCAGCGTCAGGGCGATACCAAAGGTGGCACCCATCACTAAGGGACGAATCGACGGATCGAGCAGGTTGCCCAGCGTGAAGATTAAAATGATGCCAAGGCCAACGTAGGCCCCTGCCATCGCAGAGCTAACCCAAAAGCCGAGCGGATTACTTTTCGACAGGCGGGCAATGCGCGCGGCGTTGGCCGCACATTTGTTAATGGTATCGGTGAACATTTTTGTTATCCCTACAAAGTAAAAAAAGAAAAATAAGTCTGAATGCTTTACCCCCATCCCGGCCCGCTCTCCTGAGGAGCGAGGGGGAAACCTCTGGCTTTGTCAGCTCTTTCTGAGGCGGAGGCCGTACTGGAATAGTTCCCTCTCCCCGTTGGGGAGAGGGCTAGGGTGAAGGGGAAACCCCTATGCTTTTATCTGCACCATGCCGTCCTGCACGCGCGCTTCGAAGTGCGCGATAGAGTGACTTTCGTCTTCCATACACAGGCCGTCACGCAGGCGGAAACGCTGTTTTTTCAGCGGGCTGGCAACCCACAGTTCATTCTGGTGTTCGGCAATTAACCCGCGAGACAGAACGCTCGATTCAAAGAACGGGTCGATATTGCTGATGGCGTACACCTGCTCGTCGTTACGCGGGCGGAAAATCGCAACCTGCTGGTTGCCCAGCAGCGCACAAACGCCGGTTGCCGGCAGGATGTCGTTTAACTGACAAACGGTAGTCCACTGGCTCATACGATCTCCTCCGCTTCTACCATGGTGACTGGAATACGCTCATACGGCGTGGCCGGACGGTGCTGCTCGCGCTCCGGCACGACCTGCACGTTCGGGTCGCGCTGCGGGCTGTTGATAAAGTGTTTGAAGCGAACCTGGGCTTCCGGCGTGTTCACCGTTTCAGTCCACTCGCAGATCACTTTCTCACGCAGGCGCGCCAGCTCCGACTCGAGCTGTTCGTTGAGGCCCAGCTTGTCGTCGATGATCACGCTCTTCAGGTAATCGATGCCGCCTTCAAGGTTGTCCAGCCATGAGGCTGTACGGGTCAGTTTGTCGGCGGTGCGGATGTAGAACATCATGAAGCGGTCGAGGTATTTGATCACTGTTTCGCTATCAAGGTCCGCCGCCAGCAGATCTGCGTGGCGTGGTTTCATGCCGCCGTTACCGCAGACGTACAGGTTCCAGCCTTTCTCGGTGGCGATAATCCCCACGTCTTTACCCTGCGCTTCCGCACATTCACGGGTACAGCCGGACACGCCGAACTTCATTTTGTGCGGGGTGCGGATGCCTTTGTAGCGGTGTTCCAGCTCGACGCCGAAGCCCACGCTGTCGCCCACGCCGTAGCGGCACCAGGTGCTGCCCACGCAGGTTTTCGCCATACGCAGCGCTTTGGCATACGCGTGGCCGGTTTCGAAACCGGCGTCAATCAGCTGACGCCAGATTTCCGGCAGATCGTCTTTCTGCGCGCCGAACAGGCCGATACGCTGGGAGCCGGTGATCTTGGTGTAAAGGTTATATTCGCGGGCGATGCGGCCCACTTCCATCAGCCCTTCCGGCGTGATTTCCCCACCGGCGGAACGAGGGATCACCGAGTAGGTGCCGTCCTTCTGGATGTTGCCGAGGAAGTTATCGTTGGTGTCCTGCAACGGCGTGTGCTGCGGTTCCAGCACGTAGTCGTTCCAGCAGGAGGCCAGCAGGGAGCCCACGGTTGGCTTACAGACTTCACAGCCGTAGCCTTTGCCGTATTTGTTAAGCAATTCGTCGAAGGATTTGATTTGTTCGACGCGGATCAGGTGGAACAGCTCCTGACGGGAGAACGCGAAGTGCTCGCAGAGGTTGTTGTTAACCTCGATACCCTGTTTGGACAGCTCGGCGTTCAGCACCTGGGTGACCAGCGGGATACAGCCGCCGCAGCCTGTACCGGCTTTGGTTTCTGCCTTCAGGGCCGCCACGGTATGGCAGCCGCCGTTGATGGCTTTTACCAGATCGCCCTTGGTGACGTCGAAGCAGGAGCAGATCTGCGCGCTGTCCGGCAGTTTATCCACGCCGATGGACGGCTTGCCGCTGCCCGCGTGGGCCGGAAGGATCAGCGAG
The DNA here is from genome assembly GCF_038405435.1 of Dryocola clanedunensis. Classification (GTDB taxonomy): domain Bacteria; phylum Pseudomonadota; class Gammaproteobacteria; order Enterobacterales; family Enterobacteriaceae; genus Dryocola; species Dryocola clanedunensis_A. Next base: position 232,951 of record NZ_JBBYHZ010000006.1, read on the forward strand.
TCCGGGTTTTCCGGCAGCTCAATGGCGTTCAGCACCAGCTGGAGCAGGTTGCCGAAGTCGGTGGTGTCACCGACCAGCACCGCGCCCAGCAGGGTTTTGTTATCTTCGCTAACGACCAGGCGCTTATAAACTTCTTTGCTTTCGTCCAGATAGACGTAGCTGCGACAGTTTGGCGTGCGGCCGTGGGCATCGCCGATACCGCCAACGTCCACGCCCAGCAGCTTGAGTTTGGCGCTCATGTCTGCGCCTTCAAAGGCGTTCGCGCTGCCCAGCAGATGGTCTGCGGTGACCTGAGCCATTTTGTAGCCAGGCGCTACCAGGCCGAACACGCGATTGTTCCAGCTGGCGCACTCGCCGATGGCGTAGATATCCGGGTCGGACGTCTGGCAGCTGTCGTTGATGGTGATGCCGCCGCGCGGGGCCGTTTCCAGGCCGCACTGGGTTGCCAGCTTGTCGCGTGGGCGGATGCCGGTAGAGAAGACGATAAAGTCGATTTCCAGATCGCTGCCGTCGGCAAAGCGCATGGTCTTACGCGCTTCTTTCCCTTCCTGAACGATCTCCTGGGTGTTTTTGCTGGTGTGAACCCGCACGCCCATGCTTTCAATTTTGTTGCGCAGCTGCTCGCCGCCCATCTGGTCGAGCTGCTCGGCCATCAGCATTGGGGCAAACTCAATCACGTGGGTTTCCACGCCGAGGTTTTTCAGCGCGCCTGCGGCTTCAAGGCCCAGCAGACCACCACCGACTACCGCGCCGCGCTTGCTGCGGCGGGCGCAGGCTTCAATGGCGTTCAGATCTTCGATGGTGCGGTAGACGAAGCAGTCCTGGGTTTCAGAACCTTTAATCGGCGGGATCCACGGGTATGAGCCCGTTGCCATTACCAGCTTGTCGTAATAAACGGTGCGGCCGGTATTGGAGTGAATTACTTTTTCCTGACGGTTAATGGTGATGGCGCGTTCGCCAATCAGCACGTTAACGCCGTGCTTCTCGTAGAAGCCTTCGCGAACCAGAGATAACTCTTCGGCGGTATGGTGGGAAAAATAGGATGAAAGGTGCACGCGGTCGTAGGCTTTGCGCGGCTCTTCACAAAAGACGGTAATCTCGAACTGGCCTGGCTGAGCTTTATCAAGTAAGTCCTCGATAAAGCGATGGCCGACCATGCCATTACCGATAATTGCGATTTTGACTTTGCTCATAATTGCCTCAATTTCTTTTCTATTACCGCCTACCTTAACGATTCAGCTGGGGTAATTATTGATGCAAATCAAATACGCCTTTATATACCCATTAAGGGGTATATGTCTGATTTGTGAGGAATTTTCTAAGTTATGGAATTGGCTGGTTTTTCGCCACCGGCCATTTAAACGGCTCTTGGGGGAAAGTTTATGCTAAAAAGGAGCAAAGGCCCTTTCGCCCCGGAGGCACAATGCGTAATCCCCCCCTGAAACTCATCCACAATGTCCGCCTTGCCGGTCGGCCCGGCCTGTGGCAGCTCACTATAGAAGAGGGGCGCTTTAAAACCATCGAGCCAATGGGGGAGCAGGATACCCGGACCGAGACGCTGGAGCGCCTGGACGGGCGCGGTGGCCTTGCCGTGGGGCCTTTTATCGAGCCGCATATCCACCTGGATACCACCCAGACCGCCGGGCAGCCGGGCTGGAACCAGTCGGGCACGCTGTTCGAAGGCATTGAGCGCTGGGCCGAACGCAAAGCGCTGCTGAGCCACGAAGATGTGAAAGCGCGGGCATGGCAGACGCTGAAGTGGCAGATAGCCAACGGCATTCAGTATGTGCGTACCCATGTGGATGTCTCCGATCCCACGCTGACGGCGCTGAAGGCGATGCTGGAAGTGAAGCTGGAAGTGGCCCCGTGGGTCGATTTACAGATTGTCGCTTTCCCGCAGGAGGGAATTCTCTCGTATCCCAACGGTGAAGCGCTGCTGGAAGAAGCCTTAAAGCTGGGTGCCGATGTGGTCGGGGCGATTCCCCATTTTGAATTCACCCGCGAGTACGGCGTCGAGTCGCTGCATAAGGCGTTCGAGCTGGCGAAGAAATACGACCGCCCGCTGGATATCCACTGCGACGAAATCGACGACGAGCAGTCACGATTTCTGGAAACGGTCGCCATGCTGGCCCACCGGGAAGGCATGGGCGAACGCGTGACCGCAAGCCATACCACCGCCATGCACTCCTATAACGGCGCTTACACCTCGCGGCTCTTCAGGCTGCTGAAAATGTCCGGCATTAACTTTGTGGCCAATCCGCTGGTTAATATCCATCTGCAGGGCCGCTTTGATGATTATCCGAAGCGCCGTGGCGTGACCCGCGTTAAGGAGCTGCTGGAGGCGGGAATTAACGTTTGTTTTGGCCATGACGATGTATTTGACCCGTGGTATCCGCTTGGCACCGCGAACATGCTACAGGTGCTGCACATGGGGCTGCACGTCTGCCAGATGATGGGCTATCAGCAGATAGATGAGAGCCTGAAGCTGATTACGGATAACAGCGCGCGGACGTTCGGCGTGGCGGAGTATGGCATCGACGTCGGCAAGCCAGCCAGCCTGGTTATTCTTCCTGCTGAAAATGGATTTGATGCGGTGCGTCGGCAGGTGCCGGTACGCTGGTCGGTAAGGGAAGGGAGAGTGATTGCGACAACGCAGCTGGCCCAGACCTGGGTGATGCTGGACGACAGCGAAGAGATCTTCTTTGGTGGATAACGCTGGCGCTTATCCCCTACAGTACTCGCCTCGTAGGTCGGATAAGCGCCGCGTCATCCGACGCTATTAATGCGCCGCAGCCGCCGTATTGTGCTGGCGGTGTTTGGTCACAAGGCCCAGCGCCACGCACATAATAAAGACTACCGCGTAGAGGCCGTTGGCGGTCTGGAGCGCCGCGTGCGGGCCGCTGCTCGCCACAATCGGGCCGGTGACCACGAAGGTCAGCATGGTGCCGATGGTGCCGCAGGTCAGCACGAAGTTAACCAGTTTTGGCGAAGCCACTTTGGTTTGCAGCGAGCCGAGCGTAATGATAGTGGTGTAAATCGCGCTGGAGAAGAAGCCCAGAGCGAGGATAAACCAGGCCAGATGCGCCGGTTCGCCGGTGTTGAAGAAATACATCAGCACGGTGGCGGCACCCGCCAGCACCATCAGAATGCGCTGCAGATCGAAGAAGCGCAGGATGAAGCTGAAAATCCACATGCCGACCATATAGGACATCCAGAAATCGCTGACCAGCGTGCCCGCATCGTTAATGCTCATGCCCAGGCTTTTGGCATACTCCGGCACCCAGGAGATGAAGCCCAGCTGGCCGAGGATGTAGCACAGCGCGGCAACGGACAGGAACAGCACGCCGATACCCCATTTCTCTTTAGCCACGGGCTGCGCGTCATTCTGCTTTGCGTGCTTGCCCAGCGCCGGGAACTCGCAGCCCAGGGTTAGCAGGAAAATAGCAACGTACACCAGGCCGATACAGACGTAGACCCAGTACCAGTTGATGCTGCGCGCCAGCAGAATTGCCGCAACCATCGGGAAAATCATCCCGGCCATGCTGAAGAAAGAGTCGGTAAACAGCAGGCGTGAACCGCGCTGACGGCCTTCATACATATGGGTAATCAGGAAGGTACCAATGGACATGGTGATCCCGCTGACCAGCCCCAGCACAAACATGGAGGCGGAGAAGAGCGTCAGGCTATGGCCGAAGATCAGGCCGAGCACCGCCAGCACCATCAGCAGGAAGCCAAAGCGCAGCTGGGTTTTCAGCGGCACGATTTCCATCAGCCAGGCGTTCAGGAAGATGGAGATGAGAATGCCCGCGTTCAGGAAGGTGAAGGTATTGCTCATGCTGGAAACCGGCAGCTGGAAATATTCTGCGATGTTTCCCATCACCATCCCGGTGACGATCACCAGCGCACCGGTCAGGGCGTAGGAGAAAAAGCTGATCCAAAGCAGCTTGGTACGGTTGCTGTTAGTCATATCTGGCCTGTGAATAGAAGTGTAAAGCGCGTTGACAGCGCAGTGGGCGGATGAATTCTAGCCTTGAATGTGACCCAATTAAACATTCATTGTAATTATGTTTGGTTATTGCCATTCGTTTCATGCGTCAGGTCACATATTTCCACGTGTAAAACCGATTCATTCACGCAAGTTATTGTTTTGTTGCAAAGTAAAAAACCGTAAAGGGCTGGCGCCGCTGGCGGCTCCTCTTTACAATCTAGCAACTTGCTTCATTCACTGCCTTCGTAAGGAATTCCTGATGCTCAAATCGACACTGGCGGCTGTTGCAGCTGTATTCGCCATCTCGGCTATCTCCCCCGCTGCTCTTGCGGCAAACAGCGATCCGCACGTCTTATTGACGACCTCCGCCGGTAATATTGAGCTTGAATTAAACAGCCAAAAAGCCCCTGTATCGGTGAAAAACTTCGTTGACTACGTCAACAGCGGTTTCTATAACAACACCACTTTCCACCGCGTGATCCCGGGCTTTATGATTCAGGGCGGCGGCTTCACTGAAGATATGAACCAGAAGCAGCCAAGTCCACCGATCAAGAACGAAGCGGATAACGGACTGCGCAACACCCGTGGCACCGTGGCAATGGCACGTACCGCAGATAAAGACAGCGCAACCAGCCAGTTCTTTATCAACGTTGCCGATAACGCCTTCCTCGACCACGGCCAGCGCGACTTCGGCTACGCAGTATTTGGTAAAGTTGTGAAAGGGATGGACGTGGCCGACAAAATTTCTCAGGTGCAGTCTCACGACGTGGGTCCGTACCAGAATGTTCCGTCAAAACCGGTAGTTATCCTCTCCGCTAAGATCCTGCCGTAATTCCCCCCGCGCGGGTTGTAACTACCCGCGCAACGTTTCCTCCCCGGCAACCGTGCAAAATGCCGCTTATACTTGTGGCAAAATCAGTCACGCAGTAAGGGAGGCGATATGAGCAAGAAACTCACCGACAAGCAAAAATCCCGGCTCTGGCAAAAGCAGCGCAGCGGCTCGTTTGTAGCCAGTAGCCGGCTGGATGTGCCTGAGCCTCACGCGCAGGATGAGCTCATTGCCCGGCGGGTTGAGTCTGTCGAGCTGGGTCCACTGCACCGTGGCTTGCCCTGGCTGTGTTCCATTCACCAGCAGCTCTTCCAGGATGCCTTCGACTGGGCAGGAGAACTGCGCGAAGTGGATATTTCCCGCGGCGATATCCGGTTCTGCCATTTCGAGTACATCGAAAATGAAGGCAACGACCTGATGCAGGAGCTGGAGGATGAACGCTATCTGCTGGATCTCCCGAAGCAGGCCTTCATCGAACGACTGGCGCATTACTACTGCGAAATTAACGTGCTGCATCCGTTTTTCGTCGGCAGCGGTCGGGCGCAGCGGGTCTTCTTTGAACAGCTGGCGATACACGCAGGCTTCATGCTGGACTGGAGCAAAACGGAACGGGAAGAGTGGCAGGCCGCTAACCAGGCGGGCGCGCTGGGGGATCTGCAGCCGCTGGTGGAGATTTTCACTAAAGTGGTGAGCGAAGCGCGGGAAAGCGAATAGAATAGCGCGGTTCTTCTTTTGCCCGGAGCCGCCATGCTGCTGTTGATCGACAACTACGACTCTTTTACCTGGAATCTCTACCAGTATTTTTGCGAGCTGGGTGCGGAGGTGGTGGTAAAGCGTAATGATGAAATTTCGCTTGAGCAGATAGCGGAGATGGCCCCGGCAAAGCTCGTGATTTCACCCGGCCCCTGCACGCCGGACGATGCGGGCATTTCCCTTGCCGCCATCAAACAGTTTGCCGGAAAAATACCGTTGCTCGGGGTGTGCCTCGGGCATCAGGCCATTGCCCAGGCCTTCGGGGCGAAGATTGTCCGCGCCGAAAAGGTTATGCATGGTAAGACTTCAGCCATTGCTCATAACAACAGCGGTGTGTTTAACGGGCTGAACAACCCGCTGACCGTCACGCGTTACCACTCGCTCTTAATCGACCCCGCCACGCTTCCTGACTGCTTCGACGTGACCGCCTGGACAGATAAGCAGGAGATCATGGGGATTCGCCATCGCGAGCTGGATCTTGAAGGGGTGCAGTTTCACCCGGAAAGCATTCTCAGCGAGCAGGGGCACCAGCTGCTGGCCAATTTCCTGAATCGCTGATTTTCGTTTGCCATTGAATGATTTTTTATGCATATTTTGTGATTATATTTTCACATGGTTTTTTGCATAAATGGATGGGGAATAAATGGCAACCGAACAATCAGCAGTTACCCGCGCTACCTTCGACGAAGTGATCCTGCCGATTTATGCACCAGCGGAGTTTATCCCGGTGAAGGGGAAAGGCAGCCGGGTGTGGGATCAGCAGGGGAAAGAATACGTAGATTTCGCGGGCGGCATTGCGGTAACGGCTTTAGGCCACTGCCATCCCGCGCTGGTGGACGCGCTGAAAACCCAGGGCGAAACCCTGTGGCACACCAGCAACGTTTTCACGAATGAGCCCGCGCTGCGCCTGGGCCGCAAGCTGATTGACGCCACCTTTGCCGAACGCGTGCTGTTCATGAATTCCGGCACCGAAGCTAACGAAACGGCTTTCAAGCTGGCGCGCTACTATGCTTCTACCCGCCATAGCCCGTACAAAACCAAAATCATCGCCTTCCATAACGCTTTCCACGGTCGCTCGCTGTTCACCGTTTCGGTTGGGGGGCAGCCGAAGTATTCCGACGGCTTTGGGCCGAAGCCCGCCGATATCATTCACGTGCCGTTTAACGATCTCCACGCGGTGAAAGCCGTAATGGACGACCATACCTGTGCCATTGTGGTTGAGCCCATTCAGGGCGAGGGCGGCGTGACTGCGGCCACCCCCGAATTCCTCAAAGGGCTACGCGAACTGTGCGATGAACATAAAGCGCTGCTGGTCTTTGACGAAGTTCAGTGCGGCATGGGGCGCATCGGCGATCTGTTTGCCTATATGCACTACGGCGTGACGCCGGATATTCTGACCAGCGCCAAGGCCCTCGGCGGCGGCTTCCCGGTGAGCGTAATGCTGACTACCCAGGAGATAGCCTCGGCGTTTCACGTCGGCACCCACGGATCGACCTACGGAGGCAACCCGTTAGCCTGTGCCGTGGCTGGCGCAGCATTTGACATTATCAATACCCCGCAGGTGCTGAGCGGCGTGTCGCAGAAGCGCGACCTGTTTGTGCAGCATTTACAGCAGATTGACGAGCAGTTTGACCTGTTCAGCGATATTCGCGGCATGGGGCTGCTGATTGGCGCCGAGCTGAAGCCGCAGTTTAAAGGCCGCGCCCGTGACTTCCTTTACGCCGCCGCGCATGAAGGGGTAATGGTGCTGAACGCGGGGCCGGATGTGATGCGCTTTGCGCCATCGCTTATCGTTGAAGAAGCCGACATCAATGACGGCATGCAGCGTTTCGCTCAGGCCGTTGCCAACATCGTTAAGGCGCTGTAGAAAGATAAGCCCGCGCCATACGACGCTTAGTGCCCGCTCACCCTCTACTTGCTGGATCGCCCTAACCGGCGGTTCAGCCAGATCCCATGATGAGGCCGCTGACGCCACGCCACCGATGAAATGGTGTGCATGGTGTTGAGATGGCCAAGGACCCGATGTAAATGCTGTTCCATGGTGCTTAGCGGCCCGGTAGGCAGCGCTTCGGCATCCAGAATCGTCGCGTCTTTAGTTTCCCCCGGCCCGTCATATTCCAGCCGCTGCTGGCACCGCTGCAGCGCAATTTCGCACGACTGAAGATAGCGCTGGGCGAGGTCGGGCGTCAGCATATTGTGCTCCCGCGCAAGCGTGGTCATGGCGTTGATGTGCTCGACAATAAACTGGCTGTGCGTCACCCACAGCTTCATATCTGCCAGGTAATGGGAGTTAAAGCCAGGCTCCTGCATCGCCTGGTTCAGCGAGTTAAACAGCGCGTTGTGGGCCTGGTTAACCTTCATGCGCTGATAAGCCAGCGGGGTCGGCTCCGAATCGCTGCTCAGAATCAGCCGGATAGCCTCCTGATCTGCTTCCAGCGCGTCGTGGGCGTTCTGGCGCAGCAGGCCGCTCTGCCACTGGGGCCAGAGCCACACCATGCCGCCGAAGGCGATCAGGCAGCCCAGCAGCGTGTCTATCAGCCGGGGAACGATGTACTGCTCGGCGCTCAGGGTTATCAACTGCAGGGTGTATACCGCCGTGACGGTAAAGCCGATGGTCGCCCAGCCGTAGCTTTTGCGGATAAACAGATAGCTCACCAGCGTGATGATTAACATTGCCGTCAGCGCGATGTACTGCGGGAAGTGGAAGTGCAGGGCGATACCGGCGATGCCCAGCCCCGCGATGGTTCCCGCAGAGCGGTGTAGGATGCGCACCCGCGTGGCGCCGTAGCCGTTTTGCGTTACGAACATTACCGTCATCAAAATCCAGTAAGGCTTGGGCAGATGCAGGGACGCGCCCAGCAGGCTGGCGACGACCAGCATCACCCCGAGCCGCCCGGCGTTGCGTAAGGCGGCGGACTTAAAGGAGAGATAGCTCTTGAGCGCGGGCCACAGCGGCAGACGGCGCTGGCGATCTTCCATCAGGTCGCGAACGTACAGCGGGCGCTGGGTTCTCAGCACGCGGGCAATACGGCTGAAATGGTAGTGGCAAAACTGCCCGACGGGGTTATCCGGATTCTGCCGGGCGATTTTCTCCAGCGCTTCAATCTGTTTGTCCATGACGAAACGGCGGGGATAGCGATGATAAAGAATGTCGTCCGCCAGCACCCGCAGTCGGGCGGCGATGGTCCGGGCATTCCAGCGGATCACCGCTTCGGCGTGGCTTTTCTCCACCAGCTTCTGCACTTCCTCCGGCTGGTGCAGGCTGACGGAAATGTGCTCCTGTAAATCCAGCGCGACCTGGAAGGCGCGCAGCAGGCGCTTGTAGCCGTTCTGCTGGCTGGCTGCCAGCATATGCAGCTGCTGATAGCAGACGGTAATCAGGTCCACCGCTTTCTGCTGGCGGGCAAGCAGCGGCGGCAGGGCTTTTTCCGGATCGGTGTGCTGGGTCAGCAGGCTGTATTTCGCCTCGCAGTATTCCGCCAGCTGGCGATAGAGCAGGCTTAATGATTCCCGCAGCGGCTGCTCCCGCCACATCCAGAACCAGAACCAGTTGAAGACGCCGTACCAGATCGTGCCGGAGACATAGAGCAGCATCGGCTGCCACATCGGCATGTTTCCCGCCATGCTCAGGGTAAAGATGGCGGCGATCAATGAAGCGGGCAGCAGACGGGCGTGAAGCGCGCTGATTTCAGCGGTCACGCCGAGCAGCATCGCCATGCCAAACAGAATGACGGGCAGCGGCACGGTGGTGTAGAGCAGCATGAGCTGCATGATCAGGCTGCTGATGGCAAACAGGCTGCCGCCGATAATCAGGCGTTTGAAGAAGCGCTTATGAGGGGTATCGAGGCCGGCGATATTACAGCAGGCGGGGACTAACGAGAACAGCAGGCCGGACTGCAAATCGCCCAGCACCAGACCAACCGCCACCGGCAGACATAACACCAGCGTCTGACGCAGTGCATAGTTAACCTCGGGGTGATAAATCAGTCGGCGCCACATTCCTCGTCATACCAGAGACAAAAAAGGCGTGTTGCAAAAGCGACACGCCAATTTTAAAGCGGTAATTAACGCGTGCCGTAAACGACGATGGTTTTACCGTGGGCGGAGATCAGATTCTGATCTTCGAGCATTTTCAGGATGCGACCTACGGTTTCACGTGAGCAGCCCACGATTTGGCCGATCTCCTGGCGGGTGATTTTGATCTGCATCCCGTCCGGGTGGGTCATGGCATCCGGCTGTTTTGCCAGGCTCAGCAGCGTCTGGGCGATACGGCCCGTCACGTCCAGGAAGGCCAGGTTGCCGACTTTCTCTGAGGTGACCTGCAGGCGGCGCGCCATCTGGGAGGAGAGGCGCATCAGAATATCCGGGTTCACCTGGATAAGCTGACGGAATTTTTTATAGGAAATTTCAGCAACTTCACACGCTGTTTTTGCACGAACCCAGGCGCTACGCTCCTGACCTTCTTCAAACAGGCCTAGTTCACCGATGAAATCGCCCTGATTCAGGTAGGAGAGGATCATTTCCTTACCCTCTTCATCTTTGATCAGAACTGCCACCGAGCCTTTGACGATGTAGTACAGCGTCTCTGCTTTTTCGCCCTGGTGGATCAGCGTGCTCTTCGATGGATACTTATGAATATGGCAATGGGACAAGAACCATTCGAGAGTCGGGTCTGTTTGCGGTTTGCCAAGCACCATGCGCGGTTATCCTCTGTTATAAACTGGCTACCAAAGACAGGATGCGAACCCCTGTCTGGCGTTGCAATCATTAGAATTCTTCCCACTCGGGGGAAATGGCCTGCAAGTCACTCTTGCCGCCTGTAATTTGTGATCTCCTCTGCATACATCCGCTACGTCAATGAATCAATGTAACAATGCTGCATCCGGATTGTTTTAGCATAGCTTTAGGCAGGTGTCTCCTATTGTCTCGTTTCAGCATGACGCAGGTCGCCTTCCGTTGCGAGATCTGCCGCATCCGCGTACTCTGGAAAGAAATTTCTTCAACAGGAGTAAGCAACATGCAGGCAAGAGTGAAATGGGTTGAGGGGTTAACCTTCCTGGGCGAATCCGCTTCCGGCCACCAGATCCTGATGGACGGGAACTCCGGCGATAAAGCCCCAAGCCCGATGGAGATGCTGCTGATGGCGGCAGGCGGCTGTAGCGCCATTGACGTGGTGTCGATTTTGCAAAAGGGCCGCCACGATGTGACCGACTGTGAGGTGAAGCTGACCTCCGAGCGCCGCGAAGAAGCGCCGCGTCTGTTCACGCACATCAACCTGCACTTTATCGTGACCGGCAACGACCTGAAGGACAACGCCGTCTCGCGCGCCGTTGACCTGTCTGCTGAAAAATACTGTTCCGTTGCGCTGATGCTTGGAAAAGCGGCAAATATCACGCACAGCTACGAAGTGATTGAAGCATAAAGCCCGTCAGGGCGGTGCCTGCCGCCCTAAACGATCTCCCTGCCTTCCGCCAGCCGTTTCACCAGCGGCGTCATAATCAGCTCCATCGCCAGCCCCATTTTGCCGCCCGGCACCACCAACGTATTGATGTGGGAAATAAATGACCCCTGCAGCATGGCCAGCAGATAAGGGAAGTCGATATCGTCGAGGCCCCGGAAATGAATCACAACAAAGCTTTCGTCCAGCGAGGGGATGCCGCGTGCGGCAAAGGGATTCGAGGTGTCTACCGTCGGCACGCGCTGGAAGTTGATATGGGTGCGCGAGAACTGCGGCGTAATAAAGTTGATGTAGTCATCCATTGAGCGGACGACGGAATCCATTACCGCTTCGCGGGAGTGGCCGCGCTCGCTGGTATCGCGCACCAGCTTCTGAATCCACTCCAGGTTAACAATCGGCACTACGCCCACCAGCAAATCCACGAAGTTCGCTACGTCATGCTGTGGTGTCACTACGCCGCCGTGCAGCCCTTCATAAAAGAGGACGTCCGTTGGTTCCGGCAGCGGCTGCCACGGCGTGAAGGTTCCAGGGATCTGGTTCCACGGCACGGCTTCATCGTAGGTATGGAGGTATTTGCGGGATTTGCCCTGGCCGCTGCGGCCATATTCGGCGAACGTCTGCTCCAGCAGGCCAAAGTCGTTGGCCTCCGGGCCAAAATAGCTGATATGCCGCCCCAAATCGCGAGCCTTGCGGATTGCCATGTCCATTTCCGGGCGGGTATAGCGATGGAAGCTGTCGCCCTCAACCTCTGCGGCACGCAGGTTCAGCTGCTGGAAGATTTTACGGAAGGCAAGGCTGGTGGTCGTTGTTCCTGCACCGCTGGAACCGGTGACGGCGATAACCGGATGTTTGGCTGACATAGGGCTACAACTCCATGGGTGAATTCATTGTAAGGTTAAGCGATGGGAGCGTTTTCGCAGGGGCGGGTAAGCTTTACGTCATCAGAGCCAGACGCAGTGGTGGATGGCGCTGGAGCTTATCCACCTTACAACGGCCAGAGTCGGGATTAGTTTTAATCAGCCGCGGAACTGGCCGCGCGGCATAATATTCACCGTCTCGTGGAGTTCAGACCAGACCAGCACCGCCTCGCCGCTTTGCAGCTGGCGCTTCACGTCTGCGACCTTCGCCGCCAGCGAGCGCTCCTGTTCACCATAATCTGTCCCTTCGCGTAACACAAAGGATTCGATGAGATTATCCAGCGTCTCGGGATCTATATCCTGCCAGGGAAGTAACATATTAGTTGTCCAGATACTGCGTTAGCCAGTCGGGAATGCGCTGTTCGAGCCACATCTCCGGCCTGCGTAATGTGCCACCAACGAAGCCAACGTGGCCGCCGTGGGTGGTGAGCTGATATTCAATATTAGCCGGTAACGTGGCTTTATCAGGAATAACGTGATGATCCATAAACGGATCGTCTTTGGCATGAATAATCAGCGTTGGCTGGGCGATGTCCGGCAGCAGCGGCATGGCGCTGCACTGGCGGTAGTAATCCAGCGCATCCGCAAAGCCGTGGATTTTTGAAGTGATAAGGTCGTCAAAGTCGCGGATGCGGCGCACGCCTTTCAGCTGACGCAGGTCTACCGGCAGCGTGCCCGGATAGCTTCTCAGTTTGCGGGCGGCGTTCTTTTTTAACAGGTTGAGCAGGTAGCGCTGATAAAAGCGCGAAAAGCCTTGTTCCATATGGTAGCAGCACTGCTCCAGCATCAGCGGCGCAGAGACGATGACGCCAGCCTTCAGCGTGCAGTCTGCGCCCTGTTTCGCCATCAGGCAGGCGAGCATGTTGCCGCCCAGCGAGAAGCCTACCGCCGCGGTGGGAACGGCCCCGTAGCGCAGCGTGAGCCAGTTCAGGAAATAGCTGCCGTCTTCGGTTTCTCCGGAATGGTAGATTCGCCCCATGCGGTTCGGCACGCCGCTACAGCCGCGGAAGTGCATGACGACGCCCAGCCAGCCGCGCTTTTGCGCCGCTTCAATCAGCCCGTGAGCGTAGGGGCTGTGCAGGCTTCCTTCGAGGCCATGAAACACCACCAGACGCGGCTTATGCATCGCCTCACGCGGGTCTTCGCTCCAGGCAAGATCGACGAAATCCCCGTCCGGCATATCCAGGCGCTGCCAGTGGGGCTTAAATTTGACGCGACGGCGGATCACACGCGGCAGCATGGTTTGCAGGTGAGGGTTGGTCATACCGCGCATCGGGCGGAATTCCTGACCATCATCATGATTAAAATTCATTTCTGCGGGGCTTGTCTGATCCATATCACACTGTTAGTTTCATTCAGTTGCTAATTATTACTTTTGGGTGTGGAGCACCCACGTCATGGAAACGCTTTTCTTATCAATGCTGGGCTTTCTCTGGGTCGCAGCGATCACCCCGGGTCCCAATAATACGTTACTTACCTCGTCCGGGGCCAACTACGGATTTGTTCGCAGCTTACCGCTGATGATCGGCATCATGCTTGGCATGCAGTGCATTTTGCTGCTGGTGGCCTGCGGCGTGGGCAGCCTGATTCTGCTTTACCCGGCGCTGCACCTTATCCTGAAGATTGCCGGCAGTATTTATCTTTTGTGGCTGGCATGGAAAATCGGCACGGCCACCTACGAGCGGCTGGAAACCGATGCCCCGCCGCCTGCCCCCATCCCTTTCTGGCAGGGCGGTTTGCTGCAGGTCATCAACCCAAAAGCCTGGCTGATGGCGCTGGGCGCGGTTGCCAGCTTCAGCCTCGCCGGTTCCCAGTATCTGCATTCAGTGGTGTTAATCAGCATTGGCATTGCGCTGGTTAATATTGTGGCCGGGGTTATCTGGATTGCCTTCGGCAGCCTGATTGGCAAACTGCTGCGCAGCCGCCGGGCGTGGGCCATCTTCAATATCTTTATGGGACTGCTGACCGCGGCCTGCGTGCTGCTTATCTGGCGGTGACCCTGTAAGGCGGGAAAGCGAAGCGCTCCCGCCATTTACCCTCGGATGACGCTACGCTTATCCGACCTAAAATTCTTATTCAGCCTGCATCATCTGCTCTAGCTGCTCGTGGGCGTCCAGCCATTCCATTTCGCACTCTTCAAGCGCCGATTTCACCTTTACCTGCGTTTGCAGGCATTCGGTCATTTCCGCTTTGCGGCTCTGCTCGTAGATCGCGCTGTCGGCCAGCTTCTCTTCGACTTCCGCAAGCTGCTTGTTGAGCTTTTCCATCTGCTTTTCAAGCGTGGCGATCTGCTTACGCAGCGGCTGGGTCTGGGTCCTTAACTCTGCTTCGCGGCGCTTCTGGTCTTTGCGGTTCTGGGCGCTGTTGGCGTTGTCTTTAGCGGCATCGTCCGGCTGGTTATCCTGCTTTTGCAGGTCGCTCAGCCACTGCTGGTAATCTTCCAGATCGCCATCGAAGGCTTCCACTTTGCCGTCGTGTACCAGATACAGGTCATCGGTAGTTGAGCGCAGCAGGTGACGGTCGTGCGAAACGACAACCAGCGCGCCTTCGAAGTCGATCAGCGCTTCGGTTAACGCCTGGCGCATGTCGAGATCGAGGTGGTTAGTTGGTTCATCGAGCAGCAGCAGGTTAGGGCGCTGCCAGACGACCAGCGCCAGCACCAGGCGGGCTTTTTCGCCGCCGGAGAAGCGCTCGGTGCGTTCGGTGACCTTATCGCCCTGGAAACCGAAGCCGCCCAGGTAGTCCCGCAGCTGCTGTTCCAGCACTTTCGGTGCGATGCGCGCCAGATGCTGAATAGGTGATTCGTCCGCGCGCAGGTATTCAAGCTGATGCTGGGCGAAGTAGCCGAGCTTAATGCCCTTGGCCAGACCAATGTCGCCCTGCAGCGGGGCCAGTTCGCCCGCCAGCAGCTTGATCAGCGTTGATTTGCCCGCGCCGTTGCGGCCCAAAAGACCAATGCGCGAACCCGGCACCAGATTGAGTTTGATGGAGTTCAGAATGACGCGGTCGCCGTAACCGGCGCTGACTTTTTCCATCCGCAGCAGCGGATTCGGCAGGCTTTCCGGGGCGCGGAAGCTGAAGTGGAACGGGTTGTCCACGTGCGCAGGGGCAATCAGCTCCATGCGTTCGAGCATCTTCACGCGGCTCTGGGCCTGCTTCGCCTTCGAGGCTTTAGCCTTGAAGCGGTCGATAAAACTTTGCAGATGCGCCACGCGCTCCTGCTGGCTTTCATACGTCGACTGCTGCTGGGCAAGACGCGTTGCGCGCTGGCCCTCAAACGACGAGTAGTTGCCGGTATATTCGAACATGCTCTGCTGTTCGATATGAATGATTTTGCCGACGACCGGGTCAAGGAAGTCGCGGTCGTGGGAAATCAGGATCAGCGTGCCTGAATAGCTCTTCAGCCACCTTTCCAGCCAGATAACCGCGTCCAGATCCAGGTGGTTGGTTGGTTCATCGAGCAGCAGCAGGTCGGAGCGGCAGATCAGCGCCTGGGCAAGGTTCAGACGCATGCGCCAGCCGCCGGAGAAGTCGCTCACCGGGCGTTCGAGCTGTTCGTTGCTGAAGCCCAGGCCGTGCAGCAGGCTCGAGGCGCGGGAGCGGATGGTCCACGCATCGACCGCATCAAGCTTGCCGTGAACCAGCGCGATGGCGTGGCCGTCGTTGCGAACGTTTGCCTGCGCCAGCTCAGCTTCCAGCTGGCGGAACTCACGATCGCCGTCAATCACGTACTCAATGGCTGGCATATCCAGCGCCGGGGTTTCCTGATTCACCCAGGCCAGCGCCCAGTTGGACGGGAAGGTCATGCTGCCACCATCGGCGCTTATCTCGTTCTTTAAAAGCGCCAGCAGCGTGGATTTACCGCAGCCGTTTTTACCCACAAGACCGACTTTCTGGCCTGGGTTAATGGTGGCGGTCGCGTTGTCCAGCAGCACGCGGGTGCCGCGACGAATTTGTAACGAGGAGAAAACAATCATAAAGCGCCGTATGTTCAGAGTATGTTAAATTGTCATTATATTTGGGTAACGTGGTGCCGGGCATCACGTCGGGCTGCATGGTAGCCCAAAATAATCACTATGACGACGCCCTGGAGGGTAATGATGTCGCAGCCGCCGAAAGTTTTGCTGCTGTATGCCCATCCGGAATCACAGGACTCGGTCGCTAACCGGGTTTTGCTTCAGCCGGCTCAGCAGCTTGCAAATGTCACCGTGCATGACCTTTATGCGCACTATCCTGACTTTTTTATTGATATCTACCACGAGCAGGCCCTGCTGCAGGAGCACGATGTCATCGTCTTCCAACACCCGCTTTATACCTACAGCTGCCCGGCCTTGCTCAAAGAGTGGCTGGACCGCGTGTTGAGCCGTGGCTTTGCCAGCGGCGTGGGGGGGAACGCGCTGGCGGGAAAGTACTGGCGCAGCGTGATAACCACCGGCGAACCGGAGGGTGCCTACCGTCACGATGGCTTTAACCGTTTCCCGCTGACCGATATTTTACGGCCCTTTGAGCTGACCGCCGCGATGTGCCGGATGCACTGGCTCAACCCGATGATTGTTTACTGGGCGCGCCGTCAGACATCCCAGGAGCTGGCAAGCCATGCCAGGGCCTATGGCGACTGGCTGGCCGCACCGCTGTTGCCGGGAGGCCGCTGATGGAAGGTTCTGATTTACTGCTGGCGGGCGTGCTGTTCCTGTTTGCCGCGGTGGTTGCCGTGCCGATTGCTGCCCGTCTGGGCATCGGCGCCGTGCTTGGCTATCTGCTGGCGGGTATTGCCATCGGACCCTGGGGGCTGGGCTTTATCAGTGACGTGGACGAGATCCTCCACTTCTCCGAGCTGGGCGTGGTGTTCCTGATGTTTATCATCGGGCTGGAGCTGAATCCGTCGAAACTCTGGGAGCTGCGGCGGTCGATATTTGGCGTGGGTGCGGCTCAGGTATTGCTGAGCGCCGCGGTGCTTGCCGGGCTGCTGATGCTGACGAAGTTTTCGTGGCAGGCGGCGGTGATTGGCGGCATTGGCCTTGCCATGTCCTCGACCGCGATGGCTTTACAGCTGATGCGCGACAAGGGGATGAACCGCAACGAAGCGGGGCAGCTTGGGTTTTCCGTGCTGCTGTTCCAGGACCTGGCCGTGATCCCGGCGCTGGCGCTGGTGCCGCTGCTGGCGGGCAACGACGACGGGCACACCGACTGGATTAAGGTCGGCTTTAAGGTGCTGGCCTTTGCGGGCATGTTGATTGGCGGACGCTATCTGCTGCGGCCTTTGTTCCGCTTTATCGCCGGGTCCGGCGTGCGTGAGGTGTTTACTGCCGCCGCGCTGCTGCTGGTGCTCGGTTCGGCGCTGTTTATGGACGCGCTGGGGCTGTCGATGGCGCTGGGAACGTTTATTGCGGGCGTGCTGCTGGCGGAAAGCGAATACCGGCACGAACTGGAAATCGCGATCGATCCGTTCAAAGGATTATTGCTCGGGCTGTTCTTTATCTCCGTGGGGATGGCGCTAAACCTTGGCGTGCTCTATACCCATCTGCTGCTGGTTATCTGCGGCGTCGTTGCGCTGGTCGCGCTGAAGTTTGCCGTGCTTTACGGTATCTCCTGCGTTTACGGGCTGCGCAGCTCCGAGCGGCTACAGTTTTCGGGCGTGCTGAGCCAGAGCGGGGAGTTTGCGTTTGTGCTGTTCTCTACGGCCTCGTCCCAGAAGCTTTTCCAGGACGACCAGATGCCGCTCCTGCTGGTGACCGTCACGCTTTCAATGATGACCACGCCGTTATTAATGAAGGGGGTAGATGCCATCCTCGCCCGGCGTTTTAACACGGTCGAAGAGAGCGATGAGAAGCCGTATGTTGAAGACGACCAGCCGCAGGTGATTATCGTCGGCTTCGGGCGTTTCGGGCAGGTAATAGGGCGTCTGCTGATGGCGAATAAAATGCGTATCACGGTGCTGGAGCGGGATATCAGCTCGGTCAGCCTGATGCGCAAGTATGGCTATAAGGTTTATTACGGCGACGCGACCGAGGTGGAACTTCTGCGTTCGGCAGGGGCCGAAGCGGCAAAATCCATCGTGATTACCTGCAACGAGCCGGAAGACACGATGAAAATTGTCCATCTGTGTCAGCAACACTTTCCGCATCTGGCAATTCTGGCGCGAGCCAGAGGGCGTGTGGAAGCACACGAATTGTTGCAGGCCGGTGTGAAGCAGTTCTCCCGTGAGACATTCTCCAGCGCGCTGGAGCTTGGCCGTAAGGCCCTGATGACCCTGGGAATGCATCCCCATCAGGCTCATCGCGCCCAGCTACACTTCCGCCGCCTGGATATGCGTATGCTGCGAGAACTGATGCCCATTCATACGGATACGGTGCAGATCTCCAGGGTGAAGGAAGCCCGTCGGGAGCTGGAAGAGATTTTCGAGCGTGAGATGCAACAGGAGCGCCGCCAGCTTGATGGCTGGGACGAGTTTGAATAAAAGGTGAAGCCAATGTCAGTGCGTAAACGTTTTATTGCCGGGGCCGTCTGCCCCCAGTGCCAGGCGCAGGATTCTCTTGCGATGTGGCGCGAGAATAATATTGATATCGTTGAATGTGTTAAGTGCGGTCACCAGATGCGCGAAGCCGATAAGCAGGCCCGCGAACACGTGCGCGAGCAAGAGCAGGTGATCGGCATTTTCCATCCGGACTAGCGCGATCCCCCGAGTTTTTTTAAGCTTAAGGGTACAGCGGCGTCGATTTCCGCTACAATCGTCGCCAGTTTTTTTCCCACGCTCAGGAGATATCATGAAAGTAGCAAAAGACCTGGTGGTCAGCCTGGCCTATCAGGTACGTACAGAAGACGGTGTGTTGGTTGATGAGTCTCCGGTGAGTGCGCCGCTGGACTATCTGCATGGTCACGGCTCCCTGATTTCAGGGCTGGAAACCGCCCTTGACGGCCACGTTGTTGGCGACAAGTTTGACGTCTCCGTCGGTGCAAACGACGCTTACGGTCAGTACGATGACAACCTGGTGCAGCGCGTTCCTAAAGACGTGTTCATGGGCGTTGACGAACTGCAGGTTGGCATGCGCTTCATGGCTGAAACCGACCAGGGTCCAGTCCCGGTTGAAATCACCGAAGTTGAAGACGACCACGTTGTTGTTGATGGTAACCACATGCTGGCTGGCCAGAACCTGAACTTCAACGTTGAAGTTATCGCGATTCGTGAAGCAACGGCTGAAGAGCTGGCGCACGGCCACGTTCACGGCGAGCACGATCATCACCACGATCACGACCACGAAGGTGGTTGCTGTGGTGGTCACGGCCACGACCATGACCACGGTAAAGGCGGTTGCGGCGGCAATGGCGGCTGCGGCTGTCACTAAGCGTAAAGCGATAAAAAAAGGCGTGTCGGATGACGCGCCTTTTTCTTTTCCGGCAGTTAATAATGCGGCGGGGGAGTCTCTTCAGCCTGGGAGGCAATCATCGACGGCTGGCTGGCCTTGAGCTTGTCGACCAGCAGGCGAAAATGCTCGCGCAGCCTGACCATCTCCAGCTCGTGCGCCGTGACTGTCTGGTTTAACTCTTCGATAGTTATCTCCTGAAATGCGAGACGACTCTCAAGCTCTTCCAGTCGTTGTTCGGTCGATTTTTGTTGCATGGCTCACCTCTTGCTGGCCTGCGGATGGACAATTTCCAGGGATTTTACTGAAAAACAGCGCCGGTGACAGCGCCATTTGCCCCCAGACGAAACTTCTGCATACAAAAAGAGTCTGAATTTGACTCGATAACGAGCACGGAGATTGTGTAGTTTTCTCTGGCGACGTTATAGTACGTCTCTTATTTAAAATAACCTTGGGGTTAGAGGCCCCGGCCCTGGAGAAATGGATGAAATCACTTTTTAAAGTAACGTTACTGGCGACCACAATGGCTGTTGCCCTGAGCGCACCGGCGTTCGCTGCTCCAGCTACCGCGGCAGCCCCTGCCAAAGATGCCGCCGCTGCCCCTGCAAGCAACGCGTCATTCAAAAATGACGACCAGAAATCAGCCTATGCGCTGGGTGCTTCGCTGGGCCGTTACATGGAAAACTCTCTGAAAGAACAAGAGAAGCTGGGCATCAAGCTGGATAAAACTCAGCTGATTGCCGGCGTTCAGGACGCGTTTGCAGACAAGAGCAAACTGTCTGACCAGGAAATTGAGCAAACCCTGCAGACATTCGAAGCCCGCGTGAAGACCTCCGCCCAGGCGAAGATGGAAAAAGACGCGAAAGAGAATGCTGACAAAGGCAAAACCTTCCGTGATGCTTTCGCTAAAGAGAAGGGTGTTAAAACTTCTTCTACCGGCCTGATGTATCAGGTAGAGAAAGCAGGTTCTGGTGAAGCGCCAAAAGACAGCGATACCGTAGTGGTTAACTACAAAGGTACGCTGATCGACGGTAAAGAGTTCGATAACTCTTATACTCGCGGCGAGCCTCTTTCCTTCCGTCTTGACGGTGTTATCCCAGGCTGGACCGAAGGCCTGAAAAACATCAAGAAAGGCGGCAAGATCAAGATGGTTATCCCACCAGAGCTGGCTTACGGCAAAACCGGCGTTCCGGGGATCCCTGCTAACTCTACTCTGGTCTTCGAAGTAGAGCTGCTGGATATCAAACCGGCACCGAAGGCAGACCCTAAAGCAGACGCGCAGGCAGCAGAAGCCGCGCCGGATGCTAAAGCTGACGACGCTGCGAAAAGCAAGTAATCTCAGCCAAAAGCCGCCGCCCTCAGGGGCGGCGGTTTTTTATTTGTCGCGGCATATAATAATAAAGACTGGAAAGCGGGTCTCTCGCTGTATTACCTTAACAGCCAGCATTGCAACTGAGTATGAGTCTGCCCTGACACCAATAAAGCGCGACAGGCTCTCTTTAGAGGGTGGTATCTTTTAATGTCCAATTCGCTTTTGACCAACGAAACCAGCGAGCTTGACCTGCTGGACCAGCGTCCTTTTGAACCAACCGACTTCGAAATCTTAAAATCCTATGAGGCGGTGGTCGACGGGCTGGCGATGCTGATTGGTTCCCATTGCGAAATCGTGCTGCATTCTCTCCAGGATTTAAAGTGTTCAGCTATTCGTATTGCGAACGGTGAGCACACCGGGCGAAAAATTGGCTCGCCGATTACCGACCTTGCTTTGCGGATGCTCCACGACATGACCGGCGCCGACAGCAGCATCTCTAAATGCTACTTCACGCGGGCCAAGAGCGGCGTGCTGATGAAGTCTGAGACTATTGCCATCCGTAACCGTGACGAGCGCGTCATCGGCCTGCTGTGTATCAATATCAACCTGGATGTACCGTTCTCACAAATTATGGCGACGTTTGTGCCACCTGAAACGCAGGAAGTGCCTTCTTCGGTAAACTTTGCATCCTCGGTTGAAGATCTGGTCACCCAGACGCTGGAGTTCACCATTGAAGAGGTGAATGCCGACCGCAACGTCTCCAATAACGCCAAGAATCGTCAGATAGTGCTTAACCTTTATGAGAAAGGGATCTTTGATATCAAAGACGCTATCAACCAGGTGGCCGACCGTCTGAACATCTCCAAGCACACCGTCTATCTTTATATCCGCCAGTTTAAAAACGGGGATTTCCTGGGGCAGGAAAGGTAATGCGTTTTGCAATTATGGTCACCGGCCCGGCTTACGGAACGCAGCAGGCCAGCGGTGCGCTGCAGTTTGCTCGGGCCGTTATCAGTGGAGGCCATACGCTCAGCAGCGTGTTCTTCTATCGCGAAGGCGTGCTGAACGCTAATCAGCTCACCACTCCTGCCAGTGATGAGGCAGACATTGTCCGTGCCTGGCAAACACTTCATGAGCAGCATGGCGTTGCGCTGCACATCTGCGTCGCTGCTGCCTTGCGTCGTGGCGTTGTTGATGAGACGGAAGCAAAACAAAACGGGCTGAGCGCAAGCAACCTGCAGCCCGGTTTTATCCTCAGCGGTCTGGGTGCGCTGGCTGAAGCATCCCTGACCTGTGACAGAATGGTGCAGTTCTGATGAAACGCGTGGCCTTTGTATTTATCTCGGCGCCGCACGGCAGTTCCGCAGGGCGGGAAGGGTTGGATGCCCTGCTTGCCACCTCGGCACTGTCGGAAGATATCGGCGTGTTTTTTATCGGCGACGGCGTTTTTCAGATTTTACCTGACCAGCAGCCTGGCAAAATTCTTTCACGCGATTACATCGCGACTTTTCGGGTGTTGCCACTTTACGATATTGAGCAATGTTTTCTGTGTGCAGAGTCCGCCCGTGAGCGCGGATTGGCCGAAAACAGTGCGTGGGTGGTTGACGTTGAGGCTCTCGCGGCGGATGCGCTGCGGGAAAAACTGCATCAGTTCGACGTAGTATTAACTTTCTGAGGCCCCATGCTGCATATTCTGTCCCGCTCACCTTTTGCGATTGATATCAACATGCTGCTGCGCTGTCTCAGTACAGGAGACGAGCTTCTGCTCATTCAGGATGGCGTGACGGCGGCCGTTCAAGGCAGCCGCCAGCTTGAATTGCTGCTCGCCGCCCCCATATCACTTTACGCGCTGCATGAAGATCTCGAAGCCCGCGGCCTGGCTGCTCAAATTTCAACCAAAATCGACGCGGTAAGCTATAATGACTTCGTCAGATTGACGGTTAAACACGAACGGCAGATCACCTGGTAGACCAGGATCGCTGTATATTTCTTGACACCTTTTCGGCTCAGCCCTAAAATTCTGCGTCCTCATATTATATGAGGTCGTTTTTATTACGTGTTTACGAAGCTAAAGCTAAAACCAGGAGCTATTTAATGGCAACAGTTAACCAGCTGGTTCGCAAACCACGCGCACGCAAAGTTGCAAAAAGCAACGTGCCTGCGCTGGAAGCCTGCCCGCAAAAACGTGGCGTATGTACTCGTGTATATACTACCACTCCTAAAAAACCGAACTCCGCACTGCGTAAAGTTTGCCGTGTTCGTCTGACTAACGGTTTTGAAGTTACCTCCTACATCGGCGGTGAAGGTCACAACCTGCAGGAGCACTCCGTGATCCTGATCCGTGGTGGTCGTGTAAAAGACTTGCCAGGTGTTCGTTACCACACCGTTCGTGGTGCACTTGACTGCTCCGGCGTTAAAGACCGTAAGCAATCTCGTTCTAAGTACGGCGTGAAGCGTCCTAAGGCTTAATGGTTCTCCGTTAAGTAAGGCCAAACGTTTTATATAATGTCAAACTTAACTCTTTGAGTTTTGGACAATCCTGAATTAACAACGGAGTATTCCCATGCCACGTCGTCGCGTCATAGGTCAGCGTAAAATTCTGCCGGATCCTAAGTTCGGATCAGAACTGCTGGCCAAATTTGTAAACATTCTGATGGTAGATGGTAAGAAATCTACTGCAGAAGCAATCGTCTATACCGCGCTGGAGACCCTGGCTCAGCGTTCTGGTAAAAACGAGCTGGAAGCTTTCGAAGTCGCTCTGGACAACGTTCGTCCGACTGTCGAAGTTAAGTCCCGCCGCGTAGGTGGTTCTACTTATCAGGTTCCAGTAGAAGTCCGTCCGGTTCGTCGTAATGCCCTGGCAATGCGTTGGATCGTAGAAGCTGCTCGTAAACGCGGTGATAAATCCATGGCTCTGCGCCTGGCGAACGAACTTTCTGATGCTGCAGAAAACAAAGGTACTGCAGTTAAGAAACGTGAAGACGTTCACCGTATGGCAGAAGCCAACAAGGCGTTCGCACACTACCGTTGGTAATCCCTTCGGAGTATTAGTCACCAGGCGGGCGCTTCATACAAGCTGCCCGCTTTGGGTTACTTAACTGAACGTCCCAGGATATAGAGGAATCAAATGGCTCGTACAACACCCATTGCACGCTACCGTAACATTGGTATCAGTGCACACATCGACGCCGGTAAAACCACTACTACCGAACGTATTCTGTTCTACACCGGTGTAAACCACAAAATCGGTGAAGTTCATGACGGCGCAGCAACCATGGACTGGATGGAGCAGGAGCAGGAGCGTGGTATCACTATCACATCCGCAGCGACTACTGCATTCTGGTCTGGTATGGCTAAGCAGTATGAACCACACCGCGTAAACATCATCGACACCCCAGGACACGTTGACTTCACCATCGAAGTTGAACGTTCCATGCGTGTGCTTGACGGTGCGGTAATGGTTTACTGCGCAGTTGGTGGTGTTCAGCCACAGTCTGAGACCGTATGGCGTCAGGCTAACAAATACAAAGTTCCACGCATCGCGTTCGTTAACAAAATGGACCGCATGGGTGCTAACTTCCTGAAAGTTGTAGGCCAGATTAAATCCCGTCTGGGCGCGAACCCTGTTCCGCTTCAGCTGGCGATTGGTGCCGAAGAAGGCTTCACCGGTGTTGTTGACCTGGTGAAAATGAAAGCTATCAACTGGAACGAAGCTGATGCTGGCGTGACCTTCGAATACGAAGATATCCCGGCTGACATGGTCGATCTGGCTGAAGAATGGCACCAGAATCTGATCGAGTCCGCAGCTGAAGCATCTGAAGAGCTGATGGAAAAATACCTGGGCGGCGAAGAGCTGACCGAGGAAGAAATCAAGACTGCTCTTCGTCAGCGCGTTCTGAACAACGAGATCATTCTCGTGACCTGTGGTTCTGCGTTTAAGAACAAAGGCGTACAGGCAATGCTGGATGCGGTAATTGATTACCTGCCAGCACCTACAGACGTACCGGCTATCAACGGTATGCTGGACGACGGTAAGGACACCCCTTCCGAACGTCACGCTAGTGATGATGAGCCGTTTGCTGCACTGGCATTCAAAATCGCTACCGACCCGTTCGTGGGTAACCTGACGTTCTTCCGCGTGTACTCTGGCGTGGTTAACTCCGGTGATACCGTATATAACCCAGTGAAATCTGCTCGTGAGCGTTTTGGCCGTATCGTACAGATGCACGCTAACAAACGTGAAGAGATCAAAGAAGTTCGCGCGGGCGATATCGCTGCTGCAATCGGTCTGAAAGACGTGACGACTGGTGACACCATCTGTGACCCAGACAACGTGATCATTCTGGAACGTATGGAATTCCCGGAGCCGGTAATCTCTATCGCAGTAGAACCAAAAACCAAAGCTGACCAGGAAAAAATGGGTCTGGCTCTGGGTCGTCTGGCGAAAGAAGATCCATCATTCCGCGTATGGACTGATGAAGAATCTAACCAGACTATCATCGCTGGTATGGGTGAACTGCACCTCGACATCATCGTTGACCGCATGAAGCGTGAATTCAACGTTGAAGCGAACGTCGGTAAACCTCAGGTTGCTTACCGTGAAGCGATTCGCGCGAAAGTTACCGATATTGAAGGTAAACACGCTAAGCAGTCTGGTGGTCGCGGTCAGTATGGTCACGTTGTGATCGACATGTACCCACTGGAGCCGGGCTCAAATCCGAAAGGTTACGAGTTCATCAACGACATTAAAGGTGGTGTGATTCCTGGCGAATACATCCCTGCCGTTGATAAAGGTATCCAGGAGCAGCTGAAGTCTGGCCCACTGGCTGGTTACCCGGTAGTAGATCTCGGCGTGCGTCTGCACTTCGGTTCTTACCACGACGTTGACTCCTCTGAACTGGCGTTTAAACTGGCCGCTTCTATCGCCTTCAAAGATGGCTTTAAGAAAGCGAAACCAGTTCTGCTTGAGCCTATCATGAAGGTTGAAGTAGAGACTCCGGAAGAGAACACCGGTGACGTTATCGGTGACCTTAGCCGTCGTCGTGGTCAGCTGAAAGGTCAGGAATCTAACGCTACTGGCGTTCAGATTCATGCTGAAGTTCCGTTGTCAGAAATGTTCGGGTACGCAACTCAGCTGCGTTCTCTGACCAAAGGTCGTGCATCTTACTCCATGGAATTCCTGAAGTATGATGACGCGCCTAACAACGTTGCTCAGGCCGTAATCGAAGCCCGTGGTAAATAAGCCCAGGTTTTTAAAACAATGATCCCGTGCTCTCTCCTGAAGGGGAGAGCACAACAGTAAGGAATATAGCCGTGTCTAAAGAAAAATTTGAACGTACAAAACCGCACGTCAACGTCGGCACAATCGGCCACGTTGACCATGGTAAAACTACTCTGACTGCTGCAATCACTACCGTTCTGGCTAAAACCTACGGTGGTTCTGCTCGTGCATTCGACCAGATCGATAACGCACCAGA
>NZ_JBBYHZ010000007.1:0-206545 GCF_038405435.1 Dryocola clanedunensis
CTCCTCTGCTATACCGTTTATAACTGTTACCCATGTGGCCGGTCTAAAGTGTTACCCATGTGCCCGGTTTGTACCCTGGCGCTTATCCACCCTACAACATCCGTTTCGTAGGTCGGATAAGCGAAGCGTCATCCGACAAATTGCGGTGGACGGCGCTGATGCTTATTACTGCCAGCTCACCTCGCCTTTCGGTTCGTAAGTATTCACATCCAGCGGTGAGCTTTGTTCGATATACTGCTTCAGCACTTCCGCATCCACAAAGCCGGTGTTCACGTAGCCGGGCTTTTTGTCGATGGCCGGGTAGCCGTCGCCGCCGGTGGCGTTAAAGCTCAGCGTTGCCATGCGGTAGGTTTTGGCCGGGTCAACGGGTTCGCCTTTGATTTTTAAATCCTGCAGACCGTTAGCCGTAGCCACAAAGCTGACGTTGGCAAACTGCGGGTACGCGCCTGAATCTGGCGTTTTCTTCGCAACTTCCGTCAGGTAATCCGTCACTTCTTTACCCGACATATCGACGTACGCCACCGTGTTACCGAACGGCTGCACCTTCAGCACGTCTTTATAGGTGATATCGCCCGCTTCGATAGAGTCACGAATGCCGCCGCCGCTCATCACCGCAAAATCTGCGCTGGTGCGCGCCATCTGCGCGCCGAGGATCACACGCGCCAGGTTCGTCTGCACGAAGCGGACTTTGCTGCGGTCCCCTTCCAGATGCCCGTTCACGCTGCCGACCTTCACTTTCAGCTGCGACTGACCTTTACGCTGGAACGGCGTCAGCAGCGAAAGCATCCTCTGGTTCTCAGAAATTTGCGGCGTGTACAGCACCCGCTCGCTCTCGCCGTTGTCGTAGGTGATCTTTTTCTTCAGGTTGATAGGGATCAGCTGATAGCGCACCAGCTTCATCTCGCCGTTGCGGAACTCAAAATCTGCACGCCCTACGTACTTACCCCACTCATGGGCCTGCACAATCCAGGTGCCGTTCTGCTTGTCCGGCGCGCAGGGCGTGCCCGGCACGTAATCGGCGTCTTTTTTATTCTCCGAGGCCATGCAGACCGGATTTTGTGAGTGACCGCCCACAATCATGGTCAGCGCGCCCGCTGGCAGGCTGCGGGCCATTTCCACATCGCCCGGCGCGTTCGAGCCGTGGTTGCCGTTATCGTAGTGGCCCATGTGGGTCGTCGCGATAATCACGTCCGGCTTTTCGTTGGCCTGCAGATCCTGAATCACCAGCTTCGCTTCATCGGCAGGCTTGCGGAATTCAATATCGGTGAAAAATTCAGGGTTACCTATTTTTGCCGTGTCGTCGGTGGTAAGACCGATAACGGCAATTTTTAACCCCTGCGGCTGGAAGATGGCCCAGGGTTTGAAGAGGCGCTCCCCGGTGCTTTTCTGATAAATATTTGCGGAGAGGAACGGGAACTTCGCCCATTTTTCCTGCTGGCGCAGCACGGATAAAGGATTATCGAACTCATGATTGCCGACGGCCATCGCATCGTAGCCAATCAGGTTCATGCCGCGAAAATCAGGTTCAGCATCCTGTAGGTCAGATTCCGGCACGCCGGTATTGATGTCGCCGCCGGAAAGCAGCAGCACGCTGCCGCCCTCTTCCGCCACTTCTTTGCGTACGCTGTCGACCAGCGTTTTCTGCGCCGCCAGGCCGTATTCGCCATACTCGTTGCGCCAGAAATGGCCGTGATGGTCATTGGTGTGCAGAATGGTAATTTTGTAGGTCTTATCTTGTTCCCAGGCCAGCGCCGATGCGCTGGTCAGACTTAATGCCACCAGCAGCGCCGTGGCCACCCCTTTAATTGCGAAACGCATTGAAAATCTCCATTTTCTAAAACCTCAACCATTATCAGAATGTTAGCAGGATAGACAAATAAGTTTTATGAATTGCGACTTTCCTCAACTCTCACCTGCAGGTATGTTAGCAGGGTAACAATAACCTACGGATACCCCTGCTATCCGTTCAAAAATAATAATCAGCTCCTCACAGGTATTTATGGCAACCTCCGAACAGACGCTCACGCCGCCGGAAGCGAAAAAGGCGCGCACCTCCTTTGGTATTTTAGGGGCCATCAGCCTCTCACACCTGCTTAACGATATGATTCAGTCGCTGATTCTGGCGCTCTATCCGCTGCTGCAGGCTGAATTCTCGCTAAGCTTCGTGCAGATCGGCATGATCACCCTTACCTTCCAGCTTGCTTCATCGCTGCTGCAGCCGGTGGTGGGCTACTACACCGATAAATACCCGATGCCGTGGTCGCTGCCGATTGGCATGTGCTTCACGCTGTGCGGCCTGATCCTGCTTGCGCTGGCGGGGAGCTTCCCGATGGTGCTGCTGGCAGCCGCGCTGGTGGGTACAGGTTCTTCTATCTTCCACCCCGAGTCCTCACGCGTGGCGCGTATGGCTTCCGGCGGTCGCCACGGCCTGGCACAGTCGCTGTTCCAGGTGGGCGGCAACTTCGGCAGCTCGCTGGGGCCACTGCTGGCCGCGCTGATTATCGCGCCCTACGGCAAAGGTAACGTTGCCTGGTTCGTGCTGGCCGCGCTGCTGGCGATTGTGGTGCTGCTGCAGATCAGCCGCTGGTACGCCGCGCAGCATCTGATGTCCAAAGGTAAAGCAAAAGCCCCGGTGGTCAACCCGCTGCCACGTAATAAGGTGATTCTGGCCGTCTCGATTCTGCTGATGCTGATCTTCTCGAAATATTTCTATATGGCGAGCATCAGCAGCTACTACACCTTCTATCTGATGCATAAGTTTGGCCTGTCCATCCAGAACGCCCAGTTCCATCTGTTTGCGTTTCTGTTTGCCGTTGCCGCAGGGACGGTGATTGGCGGGCCGCTGGGGGATAAAATTGGCCGTAAATACGTGATTTGGGGTTCAATCCTCGGCGTCGCGCCGTTTACGATGATTTTGCCTTACGCATCCCTTTACTGGACCGGGATCCTGACCGTGATTATCGGGTTTATTCTCGCCTCGGCGTTCTCGGCGATTCTGGTCTACGCCCAGGAGCTGATGCCGGGCCGTATCGGTATGGTTTCCGGGCTGTTTTTCGGCTTCGCCTTCGGGATGGGCGGCCTTGGCGCCGCCGTCTTAGGCCTGGTAGCCGACCATACCAGCATCGAGTTGGTCTATAAAATCTGTGCCTTCCTGCCTTTACTGGGCATGCTGACCATATTCCTGCCTGATAACCGCCACAAAGCGTAGTTTTTCCGGCCAAAGCCTTGCTTTGGCCGTCCTTCCTTCCCATATCCCTGAAGACTTTTCTCACCCTAAGTGGCTGAAATGCCGCTCAGCGCGTTTTATTTGTCGAAATGCGCCTTTTCGATAACATTCATTAATTATTCATCCACGCCGATAAAGAAATTGTCATAAACTATTACTGTGACATATGGATTTTCAGCCTGATTTTTGGACCCTACGCTAACGAAAGGAGACGGAATGCATCACGCGACACCCCTTATCACCACCATTGTCGGCGGCCTTGTGCTCGCTTTTTTACTCGGTATGCTCGCCAACAAGCTGCGCATATCACCACTGGTGGGCTATCTGTTAGCCGGGGTCTTAGCGGGTCCATTTACGCCGGGTTTCGTGGCGGATACCAAACTTGCGCCTGAGCTGGCGGAGCTGGGGGTGATCCTGCTGATGTTCGGGGTCGGGCTGCACTTTTCCCTGAAGGATTTAATGGCGGTAAAGAATATCGCCATTCCCGGCGCGATTGCACAGATAGCCGTTGCAACGCTGCTGGGTATGGCGCTTTCATCGCTGATGGGCTGGTCGCTGATGACCGGCATCGTCTTTGGGCTGTGCCTCTCTACCGCCAGCACCGTGGTGCTGCTGCGGGCGCTTGAGGAGCGGCAGCTTATCGACAGCCAGCGCGGGCAAATCGCCATCGGCTGGCTGATCGTTGAAGATTTAGTGATGGTGCTAACCCTGGTGCTGCTGCCAGCGGTCGCAGGCATGATGGAGAAAGGCGACGTCGGACTGGCAACGCTCTCTCTGGATATGGGGATCACCATCGGCAAGGTCGTGGCGTTTATCGCTATTATGCTGGTTGTGGGCCGCCGCCTGGTACCGTGGATTCTGGCTCGCAGCGCCGCCACCGGCTCCCGCGAGCTGTTCACGCTTTCCGTGCTGGCCCTGGCGCTGGGCATCGCGTTTGGCGCGGTCGAACTGTTTGACGTTTCCTTTGCGCTTGGCGCCTTTTTTGCCGGTATGGTGCTGAACGAATCCGAGCTGAGCCACCGCGCGGCGCACGATACGCTGCCCCTGCGCGACGCCTTCGCCGTGCTGTTCTTTGTCTCCGTCGGCATGCTGTTTGACCCGATGATCCTGATTCAGGAGCCGCTGGCCGTGCTGGGCACGCTGGCCATTATCATCTTTGGTAAATCTGTGGCGGCCTTCGGCCTGGTGCGCCTGTTTGGTCATTCCCAGCGTACGGCCCTGACCATCGCCACCAGCCTGGCGCAAATCGGTGAGTTTGCTTTTATCCTCGCGGGCCTGGGCATGGCGCTGAACCTGCTGCCGCAAAACGGCCAGAATCTGGTGCTGGCGGGGGCGATCCTGTCGATTATGCTTAATCCGATTCTGTTTGCCGTGCTTGAGCGCTATCTCGAAAAAACCGAGACCCTCGACGAGCAGACGCTGGAAGAAGTTGTGGAAGACGAGAAGCAGATCCCGGTGGATATCTGCCATCACGCCCTGCTGGTTGGCTTTGGCCGCGTGGGAAGCCTGCTGGGCGAGAAGCTGATGGCACAGGGTATCCCACTGGTGGTGGTCGAAACCTCCCGTAGCCGGGTGGACGAGCTGCGTGAACGCGGCATTCGTGCCGTGCTGGGCAACGCCGCTAACGAAGAGATAATGAATCTGGCGCATCTGGACTGCGCCCGCTGGCTGCTGCTGACCATCCCGAACGGCTACGAAGCCGGGGAGATTGTGGCGGCCGCCAGGGCAAAATGCCCGGACATCGAGATTATTGCCCGCGCCCATTACGACGACGAGGTGGATTACATCACCGAGCGCGGCGCAAATGAGGTCGTAATGGGCGAGCGGGAGATTGCTAATACGATGATGGGGCTGCTGGATAAACCTGCTGAGGTGCCGGATGGCGCTGGCGTTTATCCGGCCTACAAATAATCTGCTGAACTGCCGGATGGCGCTGAACGCTTATCCGGCCTACAAATAAATCATTGAACGTTTATCCGGCCTGCGCCCTTGTAGGGTGGATAAGCGCCAGCGCCATCCACCATTCGAGTATCAGCGATCCCAGTACGACTCTTCCAGGCTGTCCTCACGTTCCGGCAGGCCTCGCGTCAGGCGCGGCGAGTGCTGGTTAAGCACCTGGTAGCTTACGCGGTTGGCGTATTTACACACCTGGGCGAGCGACGAATAGGTCAGCCAGGTGAACTGGTGCTTGCTGGAGTTTGGCACGTTGGAGCGGTGGTAGTTATTGGCGGTGATATCATGGAGCAGCGCCGCCAGCGCGCCGTCGCCCGCGCCGTTGGTGTTCATGATTTTCTCTGGCCCGCCCATATAGGGGGCAATGTGCGAGAAAATACGCAGCGGATTTTCGCAGTCTTTATGGCGCATGGCGCGGCTGAATTCGTACTGGTTGAATTCGGCAATCGCGCCCGGCAGCAGCGGATGCTGGGTAATGCGTTTGGCGGACTCTTCGGTGAACCCTGCCATATACAGCCCGACCGGCCCTGCGGTACAGAGCACTAAGTCCACCCAGTCCAGCGCCTTATCTGCCGCCAGCAGCGGATCGCTTTCCCCCGTCAGCGCCTGCCCCTCTTCTTCGTTCATGGCCAGAATCGAGACGTGCTCTTTGAGGAACGCCTGCCACCACTCCGGGTTTTCGGCAATCACGTATTTGGTGCCCAGCGTCAGCACCACCGGCACGTTGTGTTTTTTGGCGAAGCTAATCGCCTGCATGGTGGCATCCGGCATGGGCTCGCCCGGCTGGCAGCGCACGAGGTACGAGGTCAGCACCAGCGCGGACGCTCCGGCAATCACTTCTTCCGGTATGCTCTCTGCGCGCAGCTGGTTCATGTGGCCGGGGCTGATGGCGAACGTCCGCTCGCCCTGCTCGTTAATCAGCGTAAAGCAGCGGCCAATCGCGCCGTTTACCCCTTGCAGATAGTTGAGGTCGGTTCGGCTGGAGGTATTGCAGAGGTAGCGGTAGGCATAGCTGCCGATTTCAATATTGCTGCACATCACGCCCAGCAGGACCGAACGGTCATCCGCCAGCACGGAATAGTTGTGCATGGTGTTCCCGATGGTGCCACCGGCAAACTGGTGGGTAATCAGATTTTTTTGTACCAGCTCCTGATACAGCGCTTCCGCGACGTCGTCGGCAATTACCAAAGAATGGCCGAAGCTCAGGCCGTAGCGGTGAACAAACTCATCGTCCACTTTGGCTTCAATATCCACCAGCGTCTGGTCGATGCCGACAATCCAGGAGGTCCCGGTTTCGTTTTCAGGCTGGACCTGCTGCAGCAGCGGATCGCGATGGCTGACGGGGAAATAGTGTTTGGATTTACGCTTGCCGGGAAATTTCATGGGCTGTCACAGGAGGGTTGCTAATCAGGCCGTGAATGGTAGCACATTCACGGCCCGCGGCGCGATTAGCGATAGCGTTCGATAAGGCTCAGCATCATGGCGATATGGGCCGGATCGTCGTTGAGCGCCGGGATGTATTCGTACTTGCTGCCGCCCGCCTCGATAAAGACCTCACGGTTCTGTACCGCCATCTCTTCGAGCGTTTCAAGGCAGTCCGCCGAGAAGCCCGGACACATCACCTGGATATGCTTAACGCCCTTCTCGGCCAGCATTTTCAGCGTTTCATCGGTGTAAGGCATCAGCCAGGGTTCGCGGCCAAAGCGCGACTGGAAGGTCATCATCACTTTTTCCGGCGGCAGCTCCAGCGCGCTGAGCAGCTCGCGGGTGGTATCCCGGCAGCGCTGGGGATAGTCGTCACCTTCGTTGGCGTAGCGCTGCGGAATGCCGTGATAGGAAAGCAGCAGGATCTCCGGCTCGCCGTGTTCGGCAAACGAACGTTTTACCGAGGCGGCCAGCGCGTTGATGTAGGATTCATCTTCCGCGTAGTCGCGAATCAGCGAGATGGACGGCATGGAACGATAGCTGGCAAATATCCGGCCCAGTTCGTCCCAGACGGCAGCGACCGTCGAGCAGGAGAACTGCGGATAGAGCGGCAGCACGACGATATGATCCACATGATGGGAGAGAAGCTCGTCGACGGCGCTTTTCAGGGAAGGGTTACCGTAGCTCATGCCCAGCGCGACGGGAATATCCGGCAGCTGCGCGGCCAGCGCCTGCTGCTGACGGCGGCTGTAGACCATCAGCGGGGAGCCTTCTTCCATCCACACGGACTGATAAAGTTTGGCTACTCGCGGGGCGCGTATGGGCAGGATCACGCCGCGTAGCAGCGGCCACCACAGCAGACGCGGGGTATCGACCACTCGCGTATCGCTCAAAAACTGGCGCAGGTAGCGTTTCACCGCCGCCGGGGTTGGGGCATCAGGCGTACCGAGGTTTGCCAATAAAACGCCAATTTTTTCCTGACTCATGAACGCTCCTTATCAACACAGTGCCGATAATTGTAACGTAAAAGAGAGGAGGAGAAACCGATAACAGCGAATGGGCAAATTTGAGGTAAAAAAATACCAGGGCAGGCCCTGGTATTGAGTGCTCAGGCTTAAGATTAGCCGAGGATTTTAGCCAGCTCCGCGCTGACTTCGGTCACTTTACGGGTGCCGTCGATTTTCGCGTATTTGGTGTTACCCGCCGCCGCTTCTTTGCTGTAGTAAGAGATCAGCGGAGCCGTCATCTGATGGTATTCCACCAGGCGCTTGCGCACGGTTTCTTCCTGATCGTCTTTACGGGTGGTCAGCTCTTCGCCGGTCACGTCGTCTTTGCCTTCCACTTTAGGTGGATTGAAGGTGACGTGGTAAACGCGGCCGGACGGCGCGTGTACGCGACGACCAACGATACGCTCAACGATCAGCTCGTCAGGGACTGCGAACTCCAGAACCACGTCCACGTTGATGCCCGCTTCTTTCATGGCGTCAGCCTGTGGAATGGTGCGCGGGAAGCCGTCAAGCAGGAATCCGTTGCGGCAATCTTCCTGGGTAATACGCTCTTTCACCAGCGCGATAACCAGCTCATCGGTCACCAGCTTGCCGGCGTCCATGATGTCTTTCGCTTGTTTACCCAGCTCTGAACCAGATTTTACCGCAGCACGTAACATATCACCGGTGGAGATTTGCGGAATACCGTATTTCTCCATGATGAACTGTGCCTGAGTCCCTTTACCTGCGCCCGGAGCGCCGAGCAGAATGATACGCATTGCGTAATTCCCCATACGTTTGGATTTTGTGTACTTAGATCTGAGGCGAAGACCTTACCATTAAAGGCGGCTTAACCTCAAGAAAGCCTGCTGGTGGCGGAGGTCAAAGAAAAGAAAGGTGGATGGCGCTAAACGCTCATCCACCCTGCAACACCGGTTCATTCGTAGGTCGGGTAAGCACAGCGCCACCCGACAATTACCCCGCTACCTACCAGAGGTAGTTAAGATACCAGCAGCTGGTTCATTCGACGGATAAACTGGTTTGGATCTTCCAGCGTTCCGCGTTCCGCCAGCAGCGCCTGGTCAAGCAGCAGCTCTACCCATTCGCCAAACTGCGCTTCGTCCTGGGTGTCCGCCGCGCGTTTCACCAGGCCGTGGTCCGGGTTCAGCTCGAAGATGTATTTCACCTCCGGCACTTCCTGGCCCGCCGCGGCGAACAGCTTCGCCATCTGGGTGCTCATGTCGTTGCTGTCGGTGGTGACGATAGCCGGGGTGTCGGTCAGACGGTGCGTCAGACGGACTTCTTTCACGCGCTCGCCCAGCAGGGTTTTCACGCGGTCAACGAACGGCTCCAGCGCTTTTTCAGCTTCTTTCGCTTCCGGCGTCTCTTCTTCGGCCAGCTTTTCCAGAGACTCGTCAGTTTTGCTGGCGGACTGGAACATCTTGCCGTCGAACTCGGTCAGGTAGCTCATCATCCACTCGTCGATGCGGTCGGAAAGCAGCAGCACTTCGATGCCTTTCTTACGCAGCAGCTCCAGATGCGGGCTGCTTTTCGCCGCCGCATAGCTGTCGGCGGTGATGTAGTAAATCTTCTCCTGGCCTTCTTTCATGCGCGACACATACTCTTCCAGCGACACGGTTTGTGCGGAGGAGTCGGTGTGGGTTGTCGCAAAGCGCAGCAGCTTCGCAATCGCTTCCTGGTTGGCGTTGTCTTCCGCCGGGCCTTCTTTCAGCACGAGGCCGAAGTTTTTCCAGAAGGTCTGGTATTTTTCGCTGTCGTCTTTCGCCAGCTTGTCCAGCATCTGCAATGCACGTTTAGTCAGCGCGCTGCGCAGGTTCTGGGTGACGCGGCTGTCCTGCAGGATTTCGCGGGAGACGTTCAGCGGCAGATCGTTGGAGTCGATCAGGCCACGGATGAAACGCAGGTAGTTCGGCATGAACTGCTCGGCGTCGTCCATGATGAACACGCGCTGCACATACAGCTTCAGGCCGTGCTTGTGATCGCGGTTCCACATGTCCCAGGGTGCCTGCGACGGGATATACAGCAGGCTGGTGTACTCCTGTTTACCTTCCACGCGGTTGTGGCTCCACGCCAGCGGGTCGGTAAAGTCGTGGGCGATGTGCTTGTAGAACTCGTTGTACTCTTCGTCTTTCACTTCAGACTTGCTGCGGGTCCACAGGGCCTGCGCCTTATTGATTTTTTCCCAGCCGAGGATGGTTTCGCCATCTTTCTCTTCACGGGTTTCAATCTCTACCGGCAGCGCGATATGGTCGGAGTATTTGCTGATGATGGAGCGCACGCGCCAGTCGTCGAGGAATTCGTCCTCGCCTTCACGCAGGTGCAGAGTGATTTCGGTACCGCGGTCGGCTTTGGAGATATCCGCAACGGTATATTCGCCCGCGCCTTCGGATTCCCAGAACACACCTGCATCAGCAGGCGCGCCCGCCGCACGGGTACGCACGGTGACTTTGTCCGCCACGATGAACGCGGAGTAGAAGCCCACGCCGAACTGGCCGATCAGCTGGCTGTCTTTCGCCTGGTCGGAGCCCATGGAGTCGAGGAAGGCTTTAGTCCCGGATTTAGCAATGGTGCCGAGGTGGTCGATAGCTTCATCGCGGGTCATACCGATACCGTTATCGGCGATGGTCAGCGTGCGTTTTTCTTTATCAAAAGAGACGCGGACGCGGAGTTCACCGTCACCCTCGTAGAGGTCGGCCTGGGACAAGGCGCGGAAGCGCAGCTTATCGGCCGCATCAGAGGCGTTGGAGATCAGCTCACGCAGGAAGATTTCTTTATTTGAATACAGAGAATGGATCATCAGGTGCAGAAGCTGCTTCACTTCAGACTGGAAGCCACGGGTCTCTTGTCCTTTCATGGTCATTGATACCTCAACAAAATCAAACAGGGTGATGAAAACGTTGAGTGTGAAATGGGGACAGCGGAGGAGATTTTCAAGCGGGAAGAAGAGGATCCTCCCGCGTTTGCTCAGAAAGTAATCTTGTGGCGACCGGCCAAAGAGTGGGACAGCGTGGTGCCGTCTACCATCTCCAGCTCACCGCCGACCGGCACGCCGTGGGCAATGCGGCTGGCATCCACGCCGTACTGACCGCACAGTTCGCCGATATAGTTCGCGGTGGCTTCGCCTTCCACCGTAGGGTTGGTGGCGAGGATAATCTCTTTGATACTTTCGCTGGCTAAGCGCTCTTCCAGACGCTCCAGGCCAATGTCCGCCGGGCCGATGCCGTCGAGCGGCGAAAGGTGCCCCATCAGGACGAAATAGCGGCCAGAGAACTGCCCGGTGGCTTCGATAGCGTGAATATCCGCCGGGGTTTCCACCACGCAAATCTGGCCGTTTTCCTGCCGACGAGGATTGTTGCAGATGGCGCAAACTTCCTGTTCGGTGAAAGTACGGCAGTCCGCGCAGTGGCCGATTTCAGACATGGCGCGGGTCAGCGCCTGGGCCAGACGCATGCCGCCGCTGCGGTCGCGCTGCAGCAGGGCGAAAGCCATGCGCTGGGCGGACTTAGGGCCAACGCCCGGCAGGCAGCGCAGGGATTCCATAAGGGCAGTAAGTAAAGGACTGGTTTGCATCGCTCAGGCTTCTAAAAAAACAGTGGGGCATAGCCTAACATTAGCGCCGCGGGCGGGTATAGAAAAAGATAATCCCCCTGCGCGACGGCTCGCACAGGGGGAAAAAATCAGCCGCGCTGTGAATCCAGCTGCTCCTCATTGGTCACCACATCCTGCGCTTTCTGGTAGCTTTCCATCAGCAGGCCGTACTCGATAAAGACGCCGCCCCACAGGTTTGCCCACTCCATCGCATCGTCACGGTTCCAGGTGTGCTGAATCTCCGCTACGACGGCTGCGGTATCCATTG
Organism: Dryocola clanedunensis; assembly: GCF_038405435.1. Taxonomy (GTDB): domain Bacteria; phylum Pseudomonadota; class Gammaproteobacteria; order Enterobacterales; family Enterobacteriaceae; genus Dryocola; species Dryocola clanedunensis_A. Next base: position 11,468 of record NZ_JBBYHZ010000007.1, read on the forward strand.
GCACTACGCCAGCCTGGACTACACGCGCCAGGGTAACTTCCTGGGCCATTTTCGAATAGGTGCCGGAGGCGTCAATCACGGCGAAGACTTTAAAACCTTCCGCCACCGCGCTAATCGCCGGGAAGGCCATGCAGACGCTGGTCACCGTACCCGCGATGATTAACGTTTTGCGTCCGGTTGCTTTAACCGCCGCGACGAAATCCGGGTTGTCCCATGCGTTGATTTCGCCTTTGCGGGGAACGTACTGGGCGTGAGGGGCATACTGATGAATTTCCGGGATCAGCGGGCCGTTCGGGCCCTGTGGCACGGAGGCAGTCGTGATAACCGGAATGTTGGCAAGCGTAGCAATTTTTGCGAGGACGGTTGCGTGGGTGCGTAACGTTGGCATCGGCATATCGTGCACCAGCTGGAACAACCCGCTCTGGTGGTCGATAAGCAGCATTACCGCATCGTTAGCGTCGATAGTAGGGATCTGACCGTTAAAGTTTGCAGGCATCATAGTATTTATCCTTTCGTAAAAAGAAACGGCTATCGGGCGATAGCCGTTATGGGTTAAGCAATGGACTGGCCGAAGCGGCCCTGGTTGAAGTCATCAATAGCCTGGTTAATTTCTTCACGGCTGTTCATCACGAACGGACCGTGACCCACCACCGGCTCGTTGAGCGGCTCGCCGCTCAGTACCAGAACCACGGCATCGTTGTTGGCTTCAATCGTTACGCCTTCGCCTTTGGCATCCAGCACCACCAGCTGTGCTTCACGCACCACTTCCTGGCCGTTTACCTGTACGGTGCCTTTCAGCACCACCAGCGCCGTGTTCCAGCCGTCCGGCAGGTTCAGCTGCGTAACGCCGTGGGCGCTCAGATGCAGGTCGAGAATACGCATCGGCGAGAAGGTTCTTGCCGGGCCTTTCTGCCCGTCCATTTCACCGGCGATGACCCGTGCCACACCGGCACCGTCGGGCAGCGTGACCACCGGAATATCCGCGTCGGTAATGGACTGATAGCCAGCGGGCGCGTTTTTGTCCTTCGCAGGCAGGTTCACCCAAAGCTGCACCATTTCCAGGGTTCCGCCCTTCTCGCTGAACGCCGGAGAGTGGAACTCTTCGTGCAGAATGCCGCTGCCTGCGGTCATCCACTGCACGTCGCCCGGACCGATAACCCCGCCGCTGCCGGTTGAATCCCGGTGCGCCACTTCGCCTTTATAAACGATGGTGACCGTCTCGAAGCCGCGATGCGGGTGCTGATCCACGCCGCGCTGCCCTTTATTGCTCGGTTTGAACTCTGCCGGGCCTGCGTAATCCAGCAGCAGGAACGGGCTGAGCTGCTTCTCGAATTTTGCATAAGAGAACAGCGAGCGAACCGGGAAGCCGTCGCCCACCCAATGGGAGGCCGGGGCGGAATAGACGCCGAGAATCGATTTCATTTTTTCTCTCCTGTGAATGCTGTATCTGATGGATAAAGCTTACTCATAAGACAGTAGCTCCGGTAGACTGGTAAAATGGAATCAGCGTTCTATATACAGGACAATAAGATGCAGGATTTAAACGATCTTTGGTATTTCGTGCAGGTGGTCGATCACGGGGGATTTTCGCCCGCCAGCCGGGCCATTGGCATTCCGAAATCGCGCCTTAGCCGCCGCATCGCGCTGCTGGAAGAGAGGCTGGAGACGCGTTTAATCCAGCGATCGACCCGCAGCTTTACGGTCACCGAAGCGGGGCAGATATTTTATCGCCACTGTAAGGCGATGATGATCGAAGCGGAGGCGGCTCAGGAGGCGATTGATACGCTGCGGGCGGAGCCGCGCGGCCTGATTCGTCTGGCCTGCCCCATCACCCTGCTTCACGTCCACGTGGGCGAGATGCTGGCGCGCTTTATGGCGCTCTACCCGCAGGTGACCGTACAGCTGGAGGAGACGAATCGTCAGGTGGATGTGCTGAATGAAAACGTGGATTTGGCCATTCGCGTGCGCCCCCTGCCGCTGGAGGACAGCGATCTGGTAATGCGCAAGCTTGCCGACAGAGGCATGTGCCTGGTGGCAAGCCCGGAGCTGGTGGCGCAGTTCGGACAGCCTGATTCCCCGGCGGATTTGCAGCACTGGCCGAGCCTCGCCTTAAGCAAGCCGCAGCAGGTGTATCGCTGGTGTCTGTATGGCCCGAATCAGCAGGAAGTCATTCTTCATCACGCGCCACGGTTTATTACCACGGATATGATTGCGCTGCGCAGCGCGGCGGTCGCCGGTGTGGGAATAGTGCAGCTGCCAAAGCTGATGTTAAACGAGCATATAGCTGCGGGTAAGCTGGTGCACCTGCTGCCGGACTGGCGGGCAAGGCGGGAGATTATTCACGTGGTGTTTCCTTCCCGGCGCGGTCAGCTACCGGCGGTCAGGGCGCTGATTGATTTTCTGGTGGAGAGCTACGCGGCGTTTGAAGAGGAGTAATTCAGGGCGTTGTTTTTGTCGGATGACGCTGCGCTTATCCGACCTACGTAACCAACCGTAGGACGGAAAGCAGTGCGTCATCCGCCGGTCATCAGAACGGCATTTTGAAGCCTGGCGGCAGCTGCATGCCGCTGGAGACGCCGGCCATTTTCTCTTTCTGCGCTTCGCCGATACGACGGGCCGCATCGTTGAAGGCCGCAGCAACCAGGTCTTCAACCATCTCTTTGTCGTCTTCCATCAGGCTTGGGTCGATTTCCACGCGGCGGCAGTTGTGCGCACCGTTGATGGTCACCTTAACCAGACCCGCGCCGGATTCACCGGTGACTTCCATCTGAGCGATCTCTTCCTGAGCCTGGGCCATTTTTTCCTGCATCTGCTGGGCCTGCTTCATCAGGTTACCCAGACCACCGCCTTTTCCAAACATAATCTTCTCTCTTTCGCTCGGGCCGCCGACGCGCACAACGCGGTTAGCGGCTATCAGGGTTTACAACAGGCCGGACGCGCCGGACCTGTCAAATAGGACGAATGCTGTCTTCATCAAGCTCCGCGTCGAAGAAACGACGCAGCGTCTGGATGTTGTTATCCGCACTCATAGACTCTTTCGCCTGCGCCAGCTTCTCTTCGTAGATGGCCTGACGCCATTCCAGCGGCGTTCGCTGCGCCTGATTATCATCTTCAATAATAGTCAGTTCAACAGTTTCGCCAGCGTGGGCGCTCATTGCGTCCGTCAGCGCCTTCTGCGCGGACGGGGAATTCAGATGACGCTGGCTGGCCCGCAGATGCAGGCAGACCCGTGGGCCATCCTGCTCTTTCCAGGCGTTCAGCGCCAGCTGCTGCACCAGTTTCGGCAGCACCAGCTGGTTGATTTCAGCCGCCCAGGCGTCACGTTCAATCGCCTCCTGGGCGAGCTTTGCGGCAAGCTCAGGGGTCTTTTCATGCTCCAGCGCTCGCTTGAGCGCCTTCGGCGTCGCTACGGGCTCAACAACTTCCTCAGCGACGTTTTGCGACTTCCAGCGATACGCTTCAGGTTTAGCTTCCGGCTTCTCTTCAACTATAGCCGTGGCGCGAGATTGTACCCGCTCGGTAACCGATGCAAGGCGCTCCAGCGCGGTGTTTTTTGCCGGCCGCGCTGAATTTGGCGCCGCCGGCTCATTCTTTTTTGCTTTTTGGGCTCCCTGCTGGCGCATTAACTGTGTCCGCGCCTGCAGTATCTGGCTGGTGGCATCCGGCAGCGGGGCATCGCTTTGCGCCGGTGGCGGCGCAGCCTGCTGTCTCGGAGGCGGAGAACCCGGATTAACAACCGGTATGCTAGCTATGGTACGGGGCTGTTCCGGCTCCGGCATCGGTTTGCGCGGATGGAACGCCAGCGCACGCAGCAGGGTCATTTCGATGCCCATGCGGCGGTCCGGCGCCCACGGCAGCTCTTTGCGGCCCATCAGCAGCGTCTGGTAATAGAGCTGAACTTCCGCAGGCGGAATAGTACGAGCCAGCTCACGCATGCGCTGTTCAATGGCCGCCATGTCGCTGCCCAGGGCCGTTGGCGAGAGTTGCACCATCGCCACGCGGTGCAGCAGACCGAGCATTTCAACTAATAAGGCTTCCCACTCCACGCCGCGGGCGGCGGCGTCATTGAGCAGCGCCATCACGCGTTCGCCGTCGGCACCCACCATCGCCTCAATCAGCGACAGCGCCTGGTCGTCGTCGAGCGTGCCCAGCATGGAGCTTACCGCAGCGGTGGTCACCTGCCCGTCACCGCTGGCAATCGCCTGATCGGTGAGGCTTAGCGCGTCTCGCAGGCTGCCGTCTGCGGCGCGGGCCAGCAGCTGCAGCGCTCGCGGTTCGCTGGTGATTTTCTCTTCCCCGAGCACATGCTCAAGCTGATGGCGAATCTGTTCGACGTCCAGCGCCTTGAGGTGGAACTGCAGGCAGCGGGAAAGAATGGTAACCGGGAGCTTCTGCGGATCCGTCGTCGCCAGCAGGAATTTGACGTGTGCAGGCGGCTCTTCCAGCGTTTTCAACAGCGCGTTAAAGCTGTGGCGGGAGAGCATGTGCACTTCATCGATAAGATAGACCTTGAAGCGGCCGCGCGCCGGGGCGTACTGAACGTTGTCCAGCAGGTCGCGGGTATCTTCTACCTTGGTGCGCGAGGCGGCATCGATTTCTATCAGGTCGACAAAGCGCCCTTGTTCTATTTCGCGGCAGTTATCACACACGCCGCAGGGCGTGGCGGTAATGCCGGTTTCACAGTTCAGTCCTTTCGCCAGCAGTCGGGCAATGGAGGTTTTCCCCACGCCGCGCGTTCCGGAGAAAAGGTAAGCATGGTGGATACGGCCCAGCGACAAACCATTAGCCAGCGCGGTCAGCACGTGTTGCTGGCCGACAACATCAGCAAAAGTTTGTGGGCGCCATTTGCGGGCTAAGACCTGGTAGCTCATTCTCAGATTGGCTTCTTTGATCGCGGGAAAGGTGAATGTGAGGGGGTAATGCTAACATAAGCCCCACCCGATGGGCGAGGCCTGTATGCTGCGGGATACGGAGCCGTAGGGTGGATAAGCGAAGGCGCCATCCACCGTTTTTTCAGGACTCAGTGACCCGGGAAAGGGACGAGGCAGTAGCTGTTAACGCCCATTTTCTCAAGGCGCTGCTCGCCGCCGATATCAAACAGGTTGATGATAAAGGCCGCGTCGGTCACGTCGCCACCCAGGCGGCGGATAAGCTTAACCGTTGCTTCAATGGTGCCGCCGGTTGCCAGCAGATCGTCCACCACCAGCACTTTATCGCCCGGCTGGATCGCATCGACGTGGATCTCGAGCTGATCGGTGCCGTATTCCAGCTCGTAGCTCTCAGCAATGGTTTCGCGTGGCAGTTTGCGCGGCTTGCGCACCGGCACAAAACCAACGCCCAGCTCTAACGCAACAGGTGCGCCAAACAGGAAACCACGTGCTTCGGTACCCACCACTTTAGTGATGCCGGCGTCTTTAAAGCGCGCTACCAGCAGTTCAATGCTGAGGGCGTATGCTTTCGGATCTTCCAGCAAGCTGGTAACGTCACGGAACAGGATCCCCGGCTTTGGGTAATCAGGGATGCTTTTGATGCTATTTTTCAGATACTCAAGCTGCTGCGCGGTCGCGGTCATAATTAATGCCTGCTAAAAACATGAAACTCACCGAGCGCGTTGCAGGTTCAGATTGAACCGCAGTCCAGAATTTGACCAGCCGCACCCGTGCTCGAAAACGGTCGAATTTACTGGCTGCCGCGCACATTTGCAACTCCCGCAGGCGCGGTTCAGGGTTTTTGTTGCTTTTCGTCAACTACCGGCATGCGCCACATGAAGATAAGCAGCGCGCACAGCATCATCAGCAAGAATAGCCGCACCCAAAGAATGTTGACCAGATAAAGAGAGACGCCAAAGGTTATCACGATAAATATCATGGCCCTGGGTTTTGCCCCCGGCGGCATGGCCCGGTGCTTCTGCCAGTGGCGCAGATAGCCGCCGAACCATGAGCGATAAAGCAGCCAGTGGTGAAACCTGGGCGACGAGCGGGCAAAGCACCAGGCCGCCAGCAGCAAAAACGGCGTGGTCGGCAGCAGGGGCAGCACCACGCCAAACGTCGCGAGGACTACCGCCAGCCAACCGATGATGATTAAAATAGTCCGTTGCATACCCATTCCTGGAATAAACTGGCGCGAACACCGCGCTGCCACTGGAGAGTCATTTTGTGAAAACCGCTTCGCTCTTACAAGCTCTTGATGCACGCGTCGCGGAACTGGCGGCAGCCATCGAGCCACTGTCTTTGCAGCGCGCCTCGCAGGCCCGCTTCGACAAACAGCTGTTCAACACCCACAGCACCCAGCTGAAAGATTATCTCGCGGAAGCTCAGGCCAACCTCGCTCAGCTACAGCTTAGCGTGAAAACAGGCCGCACGGAGCAGGTCGCTTTCCTGGCAGAGAAACTGGTCGCACAGCTTGCCGCGCTGCAGCGGGAGCTGGCAACCTGGAAATTACGCACCAGAGAACCGCAGAAGCCTGCGCCAGAGAATCTGTATGAAAAGCTGTCGACCCACCAGGACTATGAGCGTCGCCTGCAGGCGATGATCAGCGATCGGGAGAGCCAGCTGGGGATCCAGACGACGCTTGCCGCCCAGCAGCAGCTCCAGCGGGAGATTGCCGCCCAGGAAGGGCGTTTACAGCGCTGCCGACAGGCGATCGCGCGGATAGAGCGCGCCATTGAACGCCGCGAGCGCGGCCTCGCCAACTAAGCTATTAATCTATTTAGCTATTTTTGCCACTTTCGCCAATAATGAGGAAAACGACTATGCCGCTGGATAACGCACCGGATGATGTGAAACTTGCCGTGGATCTGATCATGCTGCTTGAACAGCATGAGATCCCGGCGGCCACCGTGCTGAGCGCGCTGGAGATGGTCCGCCAGGACTTTCTGCGCAAGCAGCAGGAAGAGCCCTCTTCCCGCTGACGCCTCTTTTACGCGGGGGCGATATCCTCGCCCGCAGGCTTAGGCGTATCGCGCTTTACTTCCGTAAACTCATCGCCCTTTTCATTACGCAGATGCACTTCCAGCTGGTTGAAGGCAATGTTGATGTTGTTTTCACGGCACAGCCTGTCGATATTGCGGTTTAGCTCATCCACGGTGTAGCTGCGATCGCGAAGCTCACGCACGTACAGGCGCAGCTCGTGATCCAGGGTGCTCGCCCCGAAGGTGGTAAAGAACACCGACGGCTCGGGATCGTGCATCACCTTCGGATGGTCGTGGGCGGCTTTGAGCAGGATCTCTTTTACCTTATCCAGATCGGAGCCGTAGGCCACGCCCAGGCGGATCACCACGCGGGTGATCGTATCGCTCAGCGACCAGTTGATCAGCCTTTCCGTGACGAAAGCTTTGTTCGGGATGATCACTTCTTTGCGGTCAAAATCGGTAATCGTCGTCGCACGAATACGAATTTTACTGACGCTGCCGGAGAAGGTACCGATGGTCACCGTATCGCCGATGCGCACCGGACGTTCGAAGAGGATGATCAGGCCGGAGACGAAGTTTCCGAAGATCTCCTGCAGGCCAAATCCAAGGCCGACCGATAACGCCGCCGCCAGCCACTGGAGCTTGTCCCAGGAGACGCCCAGCGAGCCAAAGACGGTCATCGCGCCAATCACGATGATGGTGTAATTCATGATCGTGGTAATGGCGTAGGAGGCCCCCTGGCGCATTTTGAGCCGTGAAAGGACCAGCACTTCAAGCAGGCCAGGTAAGTTGCGGATCAGCGCCCAGGCCACCATAAACGCCACCAGCGCAAAGAGCAGGCTGCCCATGGTGACGTTTTTAACCACCGCGGCCCCCGCTTCCGTGCCGTTGTAGTGCCACAGGACAATGCTGTCGAGATAGGCAAAAACGGTAATTAAATCAGACCAGATAGCGTAAAACACCACGCCAAACAGCGCGAACATCAGCAGCATGGTCAGGCGCATGGTCTGCTGGTTAATCTGGTCAAGCGCCAGCGGCGGCTCTTCCACCGGCTCGGCCCCTTCCGCCCCCTCCTTCACCAGGTTCTGACGGCGAGCCAGGGCGCGGCGATAGGCAATGCGGCGCGCCGCCACGCTCAGGCCGCGAATAATCGTCTGGTGCAGCAGGTTCCAGATAATCACCAGGTAGACGGTATCTATCCAGCGGTTCGCCAGGCGCAGCGTGGTGTAGAAGTAGCCCGTCACGGTCAGCACCAGCAGCGCTATCGGTACGATGGACAGCACGGTCATGGTCACCAGGCGCATCGTGTGCGACTCTTTGTCACGCCAGTTGTCGCGGCACATCGGGATGACCAGCGCGGTAATCAGCAGCAGGTTCAGGAAAATCATGAACTGGCCGAGCACGTCGTCCATCAGGTGCAGCGGTGAGTGCTCACCCACTACCGACCAGTAGAGCAGGGGCAGCAGCGCCAGGCTGATGCGCACAATCTGACGGCGATAATGACGCGTCAGCTGCTCCGGCATGTTGAAATGGGTAACGGCCATGCCGTTTGCCCCCAGCACCCGCCAGGTGAGACCAAAGACCAGCCAGAACAGCGCCAGCTCTTTGGCAAAGCTCCACAGCAGATCGCTGATGCTGGTCTGCATAAACAGCAGAACCAGCCCCACGGCCAGGATGGCAAGCGTCGCAGGCAGCACTTTAAGCAGGTTTAACGCTATGGCTTTTGGGGTGTTGAGCTGGCTGTCGCTGCGCAGCTGTCCGACGTCCGCCGCCAGCTTCTCCAGCTTTTTGTCAATCCACCGGAAGCGCCAGCGGATGAGCCCGGCTATCAGCAGGAGCGGCAGCGCGGTAAACAGCGAAACGAAGAGCGCGTCGAGCACCTTCTTCAGGCTGAAATCAATTTTTATGCCTTTGAGCTGCGCGTGCAGCGCGCCGGGGAAGGCTTTGACCCACTCCCAGTTCATCGGCTTGTTGCTGTTTACCCAGAAGATTTGCTGGGTCAGCTTGGCCTGCAGCGACGAGCTTACGCTGACCAGCTGCTGCTGGTAGATTTGCAGGTTGATGGCCATCATCAGCTGGTTGCCGAGCTGTTTGTTCAGCTGGTCCAGCAGCTCGCGACGCATGTCCACAACCTGCAGCAGCGCGTCGTGAACGTCGTCGTTCACTTCGGCCTTATGCCCTTCTTCAATTTTGTCGACGAATACATCGCTCTGGAAGAGCGCATCGCGCTGCTGGTTAACGTCAAACTGCTCGAGGCGCAGGTCGGCGATGCGGTTAGTCATATCTTCGAGCTCATCCGCCGACGGTAGGGTCTGCTGCTGCTGATAGAGAATGCGCGACAGCAGCAGGCTCCCCTTCAGAACGGAGATTTGTTCGTTGATATTGCGTTCGGATTGCAGAGCGCGGTCGAGCCAGTTTTTCACGCGAATATTGCGCTGCACCAGATTATTGCCGTTCTCGGTTGCGGTGATTAAGCGCTGGCTGAGCTGATGGTTTATCTCCAGCTCCTGGCTCACCAGCGGGTTGCTCTGAATGCTGCTCGCCTCATCCGGGGTGACCGCCTCCTTCGCCGTTTTTTCGGTCAGCGTCAGGCGCTTGCTGCTTACCGCTTCCTGTAAAAGCTGCAAAGAGTGTTCAAGCTGGTTGATATGGGCGGTGGTGTAGTCCCGCTGCTTTTGCAGCGTGTCCTGCAGCGTGGTGTTTCCTTCCAGGCTTTTGCGCTGCTGTTCCAGCTGGGCATTAAGCAGGGACTGCTGTACCAGCAGCAGGTTCTGCTGGGTCGGACGCAGCGCCGCTTCGCCTGGCGTGGTGCCGTTCAGCCGGTTTCTGATTTGTTGCAGCTGCTGGGAGGCGTTATACATCGCATTCTGCACGCGCTCCGGCTGCGTTTGCAGCGATACAAGCTGGCTGTTGTAGGTCGAGAGATCGTTCTGGGCGGCCTGAAGATCGTCCAGCACGCCGGACACCCGGGCTTCAAGCTGACGCAAGGAGAGCGAGGCAAGCGTTGCCCGCGTCTGGATATCGTCGCTGTCGGTGTTGAGTGAGTTCAGCGCATCCGTAGCCTGGCGCAGCTTTTCAGGCGCCTGTGCCACCTGCGTTTTCAGCGCCGCGGTCTCCTGTTTGATACGCGTGATTTTATCCAGCGTCTCCAGGGTTTCCGTCAGATCTTTTTGCTGGAGCTTTTCATCCGGCGTCAGGTCTTTCTGCTTGTTGATAGCATCGAGCTGGCTTTGCACGTCAGCGCGGTTAGGCAGATCGCCATTGTTTTGCGCCAGCGCGGAATAAACCGGGAAAAGAGTGCCGCAAAGCAGGATCAGGACGATGAAAATTCGCGATAAGAAAGTTTGCTGCTTAGTCATGGGTGTGTTGTTCGGGGAGGTGGTCGAAACAAGCCATCATAAGGAGCAGGGAGAATATCACGCCTTGCCCGCGCCGAATAGCGAACCTTAGGGTGGGGAAGCCGGGCGTATTCCGAAAATTAGCCGGCGGAACAGGACGCCGCGCGCAGCGTGGGTGACATCTGGAACATTTCCAGAAGAATAGCGATATAATCCCTGGCCTGACCGTGTAGATCGAAGCTGTCCGGGGCAACAAGCCAGTTTTCAATCAGCCCTGTAATGTAGCTGCGCAGCAGGATCACAGCCGGGGTGAGGCGCAGATCTTCGGGAAGCGCTCCGGCATCAATACAGCGTTGCAGGCTCATTTCTATACGCTCGTTGGCTTCCATGTAGAGGGTGCGCCGTGCCTGCTGTAAAACCGCCATCTCGCCAACAAATTCACATTTATGGAAGATAATCTCCGTCATCAGCCGACGTCTCTCTTCCGTTACCGTTGCCTGTAATATGTAAATTAGCAGCTCTCTGACAACAGACAGTGGATCGTCAGGAAATTTTGCCCGATACTCAGTCTCAAGATCCCCAATACTGGACTCTGTTAGCGCCCAGATTTCATTAAATAAATCTGACTTATTTTTGAAATGCCAATAGATAGCTCCACGGGTAACCCCTGCCGCTTTGGCGATGTCCGCGAGTGACGTAGCAGAAACGCCCTGCTGCGAGAACAAGCGAATGGCTACATCGAGGATGTGTTGGCGGGTTTCCAGCGCCTGTTGTTTGGTTTTTCGTGCCATATGTCGCGGAATTTACTGGAGTCAGATTTACATACATTTGTGAATGTATGTACCATAGCACGACGATAATATAAACGCAGCAATGGGTTTATGGACACTTGATCCATTGAACAACTTTGAAATCGGACACTCGAGGTTTACTTATGAACAAAAACAGAGGGTTTACGCCTCTGGCGGCCGTTCTGATGCTATCAGGCAGCTTAGCGCTTACAGGATGTAACGACAAAGAGGCCCAACAGAGTGCGCCGCAGGCCCCTGAAGTGGGCGTGGTTACTCTGAAGAGCGCGCCATTACAGATAACGACTGAGCTTCCAGGCCGTACCAGTGCCTACCGTATTGCAGAAGTTCGCCCGCAGGTCAGCGGCATTATCCTGAAGCGTAACTTCGAGGAAGGAAGTGAAATTAAGGCGGGTGTCTCGCTTTATCAAATTGATCCTGCGACTTATCAGGCCTCCTACGACAGCGCGAAAGGCGACCTCGCGAAAGCCCAGGCCAGCGCTAACATTTCTAAAATTACGCTGGCTCGTTACCAGAAACTTTTGGGCACTAAATACATCAGTCAACAAGACTACGACACCGCCCTTGCCGATTCCCAACAGGCAAATGCTGCCGTCGTCGCTGCGAAGGCCGCTGTAGAAACGGCTCGCATCAACCTGGCTTACACCAAAGTCACCTCCCCTATCAGCGGCCGGATTGGTAAATCTTCCGTCACTGAAGGTGCGCTGGTAACCAGCGGGCAAACCACCGCGCTGTCTACCGTTCAGCAGCTCGACCCGATTTATGTGGATGTCACCCAGTCCAGCAACGATTTCCTGCGCCTTAAGCAGGAGCTGGCCTCCGGCAAACTGAAACAGGAAAACGGCAAAGCGAAGGTTCAGTTAGTGACCAGCGACGGCACAACCTACTCTCAGGAAGGTTCTCTTGAATTCTCCGATGTGACGGTTGACCAGACCACGGGCTCTATCACCCTGCGAGCCATCTTCCCTAACCCGGATAAAACCCTGCTGCCAGGCATGTTTGTACGAGCAAAACTGGAAGAAGGGACTAACCCGGACGCGCTGCTGGTTCCTCAGCAAGGCGTAACGCGTACTCCGCGTGGTGAAGCCTCAGCGATGGTTGTCGGCAAAGATAACAAAGTCGAAGTGCGTCAGCTGACGACCAGTCAGGCTATCGGCGACAAGTGGTTGGTAACAGATGGTTTGCATAATGGCGATCGCGTTATCGTAACCGGTTTGCAGAAAATTAAACCCGGTGTTCAGGTGAAAGCGCAGGAAGTCGCAGCTGATAATAACGCTCAACAGCAGCCAGCCGCAGGCGCGCAGCCCGAACAAACGAAGTCTTAACTTAAACAGGAGCCGTTAAGACATGGCTAAGTTTTTTATCGATCGCCCAATATTCGCCTGGGTTATCGCCATCATTATTATGTTGGCGGGCGGGCTTGCGATCATGAAATTGCCCATCGCGCAATATCCAACCATTGCGCCACCGGCCATTTCGATCACAGCCACCTACCCTGGTGCTGATGCGAAAACGGTACAGGATACGGTTACCCAGGTTATCGAACAGAACATGAACGGTATCGATAACCTGCTGTATATGTCCTCTACCAGTGATTCCTCTGGTACCGTCCAGATAACCATTACCTTCGATTCTGGTACCGATGCAGACATCGCGCAGGTTCAGGTGCAGAACAAACTGCAGCTGGCAATGCCGCTGTTACCGCAGGAAGTCCAGCAGCAAGGCGTTAGCGTTGAGAAATCCTCCAGTAGCTTCCTGATGGTTCTCGGTATGATCAATACCGATGGTTCCATGACCCAGGAAGATATCTCGGATTACGTTGGCGCAACCATTAAAGACCCGGTTAGCCGTACGTCTGGCGTGGGTGACGTTCAGCTGTTTGGTGCACAGTACGCGATGCGTATCTGGATGGATCCGAACAAACTGAACAACTTCCAGCTGACGCCGGTAGACGTTATTGCCGCCATCAAAGCGCAGAACGCCCAGGTTGCAGCCGGTCAGTTAGGTGGTACGCCACCGGTTAAGGGCCAGCAGCTTAACGCCTCTATCATTGCGCAGACCCGTCTGAAATCTGCCGATGAGTTCAGCAAAATTCTGCTGAAGGTGAACCAGGACGGCTCTCGCGTACTGCTGAAAGACGTGGCGAAAGTTGAGCTGGGCGGTGAAAACTACGACGTTATCGCTCGCTTTAACGGCAAGCCTGCGTCTGGTCTGGGTATTAAACTGGCAACGGGTGCTAACGCCCTGGATACCGCTAACGCGGTTCGTGCCACCGTTGAAAAACTCAAACCGTTCTTCCCGGCTGGTCTGGAAGTTGTTTATCCGTACGACACCACGCCATTCGTTAAAATCTCTATCAAAGAGGTAGTGAAAACCCTCGTTGAAGCCATCGTGCTGGTCTTTATCGTAATGTATCTGTTCCTGCAGAACTTCCGGGCCACGCTGATCCCAACGATTGCCGTACCGGTGGTACTGCTGGGGACCTTCGCCATCCTTGCCATCTTTGGCTATTCGATAAACACCCTGACGATGTTCGGCATGGTGCTGGCGATAGGCCTGTTGGTGGATGACGCCATCGTGGTGGTAGAAAACGTCGAGCGCGTGATGGTGGAAGAAGGACTGCCGCCAAAAGAAGCAACGCGTAAATCGATGGAGCAGATCCAGGGCGCGCTGGTGGGTATCGCCATGGTGCTGTCGGCGGTATTTATCCCGATGGCCTTCTTCGGCGGTTCAACGGGTGCCATCTATCGTCAGTTCTCTATTACCATCGTTTCGGCAATGGTGCTCTCCGTGCTGGTAGCAATGATCCTGACGCCAGCCCTGTGCGCCACCATGCTTAAGCCGGTCGCGAAAGGTGAACACCACGAGAAGAAAGGCTTCTTCGGCTGGTTTAACAACATGTTCGACAAGAGCACGCATCACTATACCGATAGCGTCGGTAATATCCTGCGTAGCACCGGTCGTTATCTGTTGCTGTACCTGCTGATCGTCGTCGGCATGGCCTTCCTGTTCGTACGTCTGCCAAGCTCCTTCCTGCCGGATGAAGACCAGGGCGTATTCCTGACGATGGCCCAGCTTCCGGCTGGTGCGACTCAGGAGCGTACGCAGAAGGTGCTCGACGAAGTAACGGATTACTATCTCAAGAATGAGAAAGACAACGTTAATTCGGTGTTTACCGTAAACGGCTTCGGCTTTGCCGGCCGTGGGCAGAACACCGGCCTGGCGTTCGTTTCTCTGAAAGACTGGAATGAGCGTCCGGGTGAAGAAAACAAGGTTCCGGCAATTGCTGCCAGGGCCAGTGCGGCCTTCTCAAAAATCAAAGACGGTATGGTACTGGCGTTTAACCTGCCGGCCATCGTTGAGCTGGGTACCGCTACCGGCTTCGACTTCCAGCTGATTGACCAGGCGAACCTTGGCCATGAAAAGCTGACCCAGGCGCGTAACCAGCTGTTTGGTGAGATAGCCCAACACCCCGATCTGTTAGTCGGCGTGCGTCCTAACGGCCTGGAAGATACCCCGCAGTTCAAAGTGGATATCGACCAGGAGAAAGCGCAGGCGCTGGGTGTTTCTATCAGTGACATCAACACCACGCTGGGTGCAGCATGGGGCGGCTCGTACGTGAACGACTTCATCGACCGTGGTCGCGTGAAGAAAGTGTACCTGATGGCCGATGCGCCATTCCGTATGCTGCCGGATGATATCAATAACTGGTACGTTCGCGGCTCTACCGGTCAGATGGTGCCATTCTCTGCGTTCTCTACCGCGCACTGGGAATACGGTTCCCCGCGTCTGGAACGTTACAACGGTCTGCCATCCATGGAAATCCTTGGTCAGGCGGCTCCGGGTAAGAGTACCGGTGAAGCGATGGATCTGATGGAAGAGCTGGCGAGCAAACTGCCTACCGGGATCGGCTATGACTGGACGGGTATGTCCTATCAGGAACGTCTGTCTGGTAACCAGGCACCTGCCCTGTATGCCATCTCGTTAATCGTCGTATTCCTGTGTCTGGCCGCACTGTACGAGAGCTGGTCAATTCCGTTCTCGGTCATGCTGGTTGTTCCGCTTGGGGTATTCGGCGCGCTGTTAGCCGCGACCTTCCGTGGGTTGACCAACGACGTTTACTTCCAGGTGGGCCTGCTGACAACCATTGGCCTGTCGGCGAAGAACGCGATACTTATCGTGGAATTCGCCAAGGACCTGATGGAGAAAGAGGGCAAAGGGCTTATCGAGGCGACGCTGGAAGCGGTACGTATGCGTTTACGTCCGATTCTGATGACCTCGCTGGCGTTTATCCTGGGCGTTATGCCGCTGGTTATCAGCTCCGGGGCCGGTAGTGGTGCGCAGAACGCCGTAGGTACCGGGGTTATGGGCGGTATGATTACCGCAACCGTCCTCGCTATCTTCTTCGTGCCGGTGTTCTTCGTGGTGGTCCGCCGCCGCTTCAGCCGCAAGACTGAAGACCTGGAGCATACGCATCCGGTCGAGCATCATCACTAATCCGATCAATACGTTATTTAAAGGCCGCGCAAGCGGCCTTTTTCTTTCCATTAGCCCTACTGGTAATATGTTATATAATCGCTTACCTGCCTGTTCGGTGGGCTAACCTAATTGCCGGATGGCTGCTTTGCAGGCCAGAAACATCCAGGCCGCTTATCTGAAATTAGATTTTTCGCAGTAAAAAAAGGACTGCAGACTTATATTAAGAAAATTCTCATCGCTTCGCTGTGGGGAAATAATTTTAACATTTGCCCTTTTTAATCTGCTAACGTACTGATATCAGGGTTAGTTCAGGACTATTAACAATTAAGATATTGCTTAGTGAGGCTAATTTCAGCACCGTCGCCTGCGATGGGCTGCCGCCGACGTTGGTATTAAAGTCTGAATTGTAATTTTTAGTAATAGGCCGAGGAAATCTTCCGCGAATTGATTTATAGTAATGGCTATGGATTAGTCGTTGTAATTGCTCCCACCTCTTCAAGGTGTGTCCTCCCCAGTGCGTTTTGTTTATCAAATTTCATCGATAAAAGGGGCTGAATTATGGACGAATACTCACCAAAGCGGCATGATATCGCACAGCTTAAATTCTTGTGCGAAAACCTGTATCATGATTGCCTTGCCAACCTGGGAGAGAGTAATCACGGTTGGGTCAACGATCCTACATCGGCCATTAACTTACAGCTTAATGAATTGATTGAGCACATTGCTGCCTTCGCCCTTAATTACAAGATTAAGTATGCCGACGACAGCAAATTGATTGAGCAAATTGACGAATACCTCGATGATACCTTCATGCTTTTTAGCAACTACGGCATCAACGCACAGGAACTGCAAAAATGGCGTAAGTCTGGTAATCGATTGTTCCGCTGTTTCGTCAGCGAGAGTCGCGCTAACCCCGTAAGCCTCTCCTTTTAAAAATATTACAAATACTTAAGGTGAATTTATGACAACAAAACCCTTAACGAAAACTGATTATTTGATGCGTCTGCGACGTTGTCAGACAATTGATACGTTAGAAAGAGTGATTGAAAAGAATAAATACGAATTATCAGATAATGAACTGGCGGTCTTTTATTCAGCAGCCGATCATCGTCTTGCTGAACTTACCATGAATAAACTTTACGATAAGATACCACCTTCCGTATGGAAATTTATCCGTTAATACCTCGCCATACCTTTGTTCATTTTTAGTACACCGGCCGATAATTTGCCAGCCATGTTTATGTTGAGTATTCCCGAACCTGATACTCGCTCCATTAACATGGTTTGTCCCCTTCCCCGTGAACTAACCCCGTTGCTCGCTGCCTGCAGAGGCGGTATGAGAAAGTGTGATCCCCCGCACGATATGGGAACGTTCCCTTAGATGAGCTGGTATTTTCGTTTACGGTAGTGGTTTGCCCCCCGACGAGACGAAACCGCAATGAGTGAAGAAAAGCGTAAAATGATTGCAGGCGAATACTACTCCCCTGCCGATGACCAGCTCAGAGCTGACAGGCTAAAAGCCCGTCACCTCATCCACCGCTATAACCATACCGAACCCGATGAAACCGCGGTTCGTAAAGCGCTGCTGAAGGATCTGCTCGGCAGCGGTACCGATGCCTATATCGAACCTTCATTCCGCTGCGACTACGGCTACAACATTTTTCTGGGCAACAATTTCTACGCTAATTTCGACTGCGTGATCCTGGACGTTTGCCCGGTGCATATCGGCGACAACTGTATGCTTGCCCCCGGCGTGCATATCTATACGGCCACCCACCCCCTGGATGCCGAAACGCGTAACAGCGGTGTCGAGCTGGGAAAACCGGTCACCATTGGTCATAACGTCTGGATTGGTGGCCGGGCGGTAATTAATCCCGGCGTGACGCTGGGCGATAACGTGGTGGTGGGTTCCGGCGCGGTGGTGACTAAAGACGTCCCGGCAAACTGCGTGGTGGCTGGTAATCCGGCCAGGGTCATCAAAACGCTCTGAGGGAAGATAGCCGCTAACTGTTATGGTTAATTTTGCGCAATCTGTTACTTTT
Source organism: Dryocola clanedunensis (assembly GCF_038405435.1). Classification (GTDB taxonomy): domain Bacteria; phylum Pseudomonadota; class Gammaproteobacteria; order Enterobacterales; family Enterobacteriaceae; genus Dryocola; species Dryocola clanedunensis_A. The sequence goes on from NZ_JBBYHZ010000007.1 coordinate 29,046, forward strand.
TTGCAGACGGGCGGCTTCTTAAAATAGAGTCGTCACATTTGTGGCAGCGGACCTAACAGTAATAAGAAGGCTTCCCATGACCGAAATCCAGCGCCTGCTAAACGATACGATTGAACAGCTCAACGTCGTGGAGAAACGCGACAACCGCCCGCGCTTTAGCATCAGCTTTATTCGTAAGCATCCGGGATTGTTTATCGGCATGTGGATTGGCTGGCTGGCCACGCTTATCGTAATGATGCAGTCGGACACCCTCGCCGGGTCGGTCTGGCTGCTGAACGTGCTCTTCATCCTGCTGAACGGATTTTTCTTCTTCGACGTAAACCCGCGCTATCACTACAGCGATATCGACGTGCTTGACCTGCGGGTCTGTTACAACGGCGAGTGGTACAACACGCGCAACGTGCCGCCGCAGTTAATAGAAGAGATCCTGCAATCTCCGCAGGTAGAAGAGCAGATGAAATCAGTGCTGCACACGATGTTGACCCGCAAAGGGGAACTGTCGTTCTACGATATATTTTCTCTTTCTCGCGCCTGATAGATAGCCCCGGCACGATTTCAGAAGAAGACCTGGGATGAAGTTCCCGAAGGGCGCCTCACCCCAGGTCGCCCCGGGCCTTTCAAAACTACTTTCTTTTCTTCCTGCCCTGCACCGCTTTAAAACGCGGGTTACTTTTGCAAATCACGTACAGCCTGCCTTTACGCTTCACAATCTGGCAGTCCGGGTGGCGCTGCTTCGCGCTGCGCAGTGAGTTCAACACCTTCATGCCCTAAGCCTCCTTGCCGAAGAAGCGGCCAAAACGCTGCTGGAAGCGTGCCGGGCTGCCCTCTTTGTCCAGGCTTCTCTGCTTGCCCGTGTAGTGCGGGTGGGAAGCAGATGAAACCTCAATCGTGATATAGGGGAAAGTCTGCCCGTCGAGCTCAATTTCCCGGTCCGTCTTAATAGTTGAGCCAACTTTAAAGTACTCGTTGGCGCTGGTGTCGTGGAACACCACGGTGCGGTAGAAAGGATGAATATCGCGTCTCATTTTGCTAACTCCGATACGTTATAACATAACAATAAGGTAAGGGCGCGATGCCTGAAAAGCAAGAGGATTCGATGAAGGAAATACGGGCACATGGCTATGTGCCCGAAAAGGTTAGAGTTTAAAGCTGGCGACAACGAGTTCGAGCTGGCGAGTCTGTTCGGACATCGAGAGCGAAGCGGAAGAGACCTCCTGCACCAGCGCCGCGTTTTGCTGGGTGGTGCTGTCGAGCTGGTTGATGGCATGGTTTACCTGCTGGATGCCGGTGCTCTGCTCGCGGCTGGAAGACATGATCTCCCCCATCAGGGTTGTGACGTTGCGCACGCCTCCCATCAGCTCATCCATGGTGCTGCCCGCCTGAGTCACCAGATCGGTTCCATGATTAATATTGTTCACCGATGCCTCAATCAGCGTTTTAATCTCCCTTGCTGACTGCGCGGAACGCTGGGCCAGGTTACGCACCTCGGCAGCCACCACGGCAAAGCCCCGGCCCTGCTCTCCGGCTCTCGCCGCTTCAACCGCCGCATTCAACGCGAGGATATTGGTCTGGAAGGCGATGCTGTCAATCACGCTGATAATATCCACCACTTTGCCGGACGAATGCTGGATGGTGTTCATCGTGCTGACGACCTGTTTTACCACTTCACCGCCCTTCTCCGCCACGCTGGAAGCCTCATGAGCCAGTTTGTTGGCATGAGCTGCGTTGTCCGCGTTCAGGCGTACCGTACTGGTCAGCTCTTCCATGGATGCCGCGGTTTGCTCAATGGAGCTCGCCTGCTCCTCGGTGCGGGCAGACAGATCCTGGTTGCCGGTGGCAATCTGGTGCGAAGCGGAAGTTATCGCATGCGCGCTCTCCCCGACCTGACGCAGCATATTTTGCAGGTAGGCGATGACCCCGTTGAAGCTGTTAATAATGGCGTTGAATTCCGGGCTGCTCGTCGGCTCAAGGCGCTGGGTGAGATCGGCCCCCCCCGCAGAAAGGCGGCTGATATTCTGGTTTAAATCGGCAAGGCGATGCATAAAGCTGCGGATAAACAGCACCAGCACGCCCAGCAGCAGCAGAACCATCGGGATCTGCACCATGCTCAGGCGCATCATGATGGTATCCGTCTGTTTGGTCAGCAGCGCGGTAGGCAGATCCACGGCGATAATCCACGGGCTGCCTTTAATGGCCTGCAGCATTACCGTGTGGGAGGTGCCGTTGTTGTCGTACTCCTGCTCCTGGCTCTGCTCCGCGCTGAACCCGGAAAGCATCCCCTGTGCCGTTTTCGCCATCGGCAGAGCGGCGCTCATCTCTGATAAATTCGTCAGGCTGGCGGGCCTGCCGATTTGCTCCGCATTGCCGACAACTTTGCCATCGGCTTCGACAATCAGTACCTGCCCCTGAATTGCCTCCCCCATCTGCCGGGCGAGCTGGTTAAAGAACCCCAGCGTCACGTCGATGGTGGCAACGCCCCAGGGCTGCCCCTCTTTGGTAATTGCCATTGCGCAGTTAGTTCGCGGCTGCGGGCTGGCGGCATCCTGATAGGCGTTTGCCCAGGCGCACTGCCCCGCAGGCGCAGCCAGACCGGCTTTGTACCAGACCTGCTCGTAGTAATTAGCGGCCTCGTCAGAGTTCCAGAAAGTATTTTCCTCAAGCTGACCCCCCGCGTTACGGGCGAAGAAGGTGCTGAACTTATTGCGCCCCGCCTCGCGCTTTTCCGGCAGCGGCCAGATACCGCCCCCGAACACGTTAACGTCCTGGTACTGGTCAACCAGGGACGGCAGCAGGCGGGTGATATCGTCACTCTGCATCGCTGCCGCCGACTGCGTGATGCTGCGCATCTGCGCCTGTACGCGGTTCATCTGTTCAACGATATTCACCGCGACGCTGCCGACCTCGTAACGGATCAGCTGCGTTTCGTTACGCTTGATCTGCGGCGTCACGAAGTAATGAATGACCAGAGCGGTAATCAAGGTCAGTAAAAGAAAGAACAGGCACAAAGAGAAGATAAAACGGGACTGCGTTGTTTTAAGCATAGGGTGGTCACCTGATGGTAAAAAGCGAAGCGCTTGCTGTTGGCTACGGCTACCCATCGGCAAATCTGGAGAATTGTTTAATTTAAGCGAGGCTTAAATATTTCACCCTGTAATTAATTATCATTAAAATCCGCTACATACTCAGCGCGACGGAAACATTTTGTCATACTTTGTCCGTTTGCCAGCTCCCGGCAATGCTTAGACCCCCTCGCGGACATAACTTAGAAAGCAAGATTATTGGGCAGCAGATTAAGCATGCGGCAAAGTGATTTTCACAAGTTATTCCTGACCGAGTGAGGTAATCATCATGCTGCTGCGCCGTTGTTGTGCCGGACCGTCAGACCCGGAAAAGACCAATTCGAACATGACTGGAGCCCACAATGAGCATAATAGACGCCACCCCGGCACTGCCGATCCTCGATCTCGCGCAGCTTAACGCCTCCCCGACCGATCGCGCCGCGTTCCTGAGCCAGCTGCGGCAGGCCGCCCGCGAAATCGGCTTTTTCTATCTGATTAATCATGGCGTCAGCGCTGACCTTCAGCACGCCGTACAGGATGAGGCCCGCAGCTTTTTCGCTCTCCCCGACGGCGCAAAGCAGAAAGTCGCGATGATCAACTCCCCTCATTTTCGCGGTTACAACCGGGCGGCCAGCGAATTAACGCGGGGCAAACCGGACTGGCGAGAACAGTTCGATTTGGGCGCTGAACGCCCGGCAGTAGAACACGCGGAGGGTCAGTCTGCCTGGAAGCGCCTGCAGGGCCCGAATTTATGGCCGGAAGCGCTCCCGGAGCTTAAGCCTACGCTGCTGCAGTTCCAGCGGGAGATGACCGCCGTGGCGCTTCGGCTGCTGCAGGCGTTCGCCGAAGCGCTGGCCCTGCCCGCCGACAGCTTTGATGCGCTGTACGGCAGCAAACCAAATGAGCACATCAAGTTAATCCGCTATCCGGGCCAGCACGCCACCCACGGCGACCAGGGGGTAGGCGCGCATAAAGATTCCGGTTTCCTGAGCTTCCTGCTTCAGGATCGGCAAAAAGGTTTACAGGTTGAGGTTACGCCCGGCAGCTGGGTGGACGCTCTGCCGCTCCCCGGCAGCTTTGTGGTGAATATTGGCGAACTGCTGGAGCTTGCAACCAACGGGTATTTGCGCGCCACCGTGCACCGCGTCGTTTCGCCGCCGCCGGACGAGGAGCGCCTGTCCATCGCGTTCTTCCTCGGCGCGCAGCTGGACGCCGTGGTGCCGGTGTACGCGCTCCCGCCGGAGCTGGCCCGTGAGGCGCCCGGCCCGCAAAGCGATCCGCTAAACCCGCTGCTGCGGGACGTGGGCTGGAACTACCTGAAAGGCCGCCTGCGTTCGCACCCCGACGTGGCGGAACGCTATTACCCTGACGTGCTGCGTAACAGCGCAGAATTAATCGCCTAAGCAAATTAAGGAATACCTGATGAAACATGCCTCTTTTAAACTGGCAGGGATTGCGCTGTCCTTTCTGGCCCTCAGCGCGCAGGCCGCTGACACGCTACGCATTGCCGCAGACCCGGTGCCGCACGCCGAAATCCTCGCCTTTGTGCAGAAGCTCGATCCCAGCCTGAAGTTAAAAATCGTCGAGCTGAGCAACGGCGTCAACGCCAACGAGCTGCTGGCCAACGGTGACGTGGACGCCAACTACTTCCAGCACGTGCCCTATCTGCGTGACCAGGAGAAAGCGCTGGGCAAAAGTTTTAGCGTGGCCGCCACGGTGCATATTGAGCCGCTGGGCATTTACTCCCATAAATACAAAGATCTGAAATCGGTGCCGGAAAACGCTACCGTTGCGCTGCCCAACAACGTTACCAACCTCAGCCGCGCGCTCTATCTGCTGCAGGATAAAGGGCTGATAACCCTGAAGCCGGAATTCAAAGATGCCTCGCAGAATCAGGCGACGCCGAAGGATATCGCCAGCAATCCTAAGAAGCTGAAAATTATTGAAGTCGAAGCCCCACAGCTGCCCCGCTCGCTGGACGATGTCGATCTGGCGGTGATCAACGGCAACTACGCGCTGGAGGCGGGGCTTACGCCGTCCAAAGACTCCCTGGGCCTGGAAAGCGCCGCGCATAACCCTTACGCCAATATTCTGGTCACTAATCCTGACCTGGCTAACGATCCGCGCATCAAAGAGCTGGCGAAGGATCTTCAGTCCCCGCAGGTGGCGGAGTTTATCCGCAGGCAGTTTAACGGCTCGGTGATCCCGGTGAGCGCGCCGCAGTCATGATCGTCCTTGAGCGGCTGAGCAAGGTGTACGCCGGAGAAGGCCAACCGGCGCTGGATAACATCTCGCTGACCGTGCCGGATGGCGCAGTCTTTGGCATTCTCGGGCGCAGCGGCGCGGGTAAAAGCACTTTGATCCGCTGTCTCAACCTGCTGGAGCGGCCCACGGAGGGGCGCATTATTATCGACGGCAAAGAGATCGCGGGGCTGGACGCCCGTGAACTTCGCCAGCATCGCCAGCGTACCGGCATGGTCTTCCAGCACTTCAACCTGATCCACGCACGCAGCGTGACGGACAACGTTGCCGTGCCGCTGGAGATCGCAGGCCAGCCAAAAGCCCGGCGTGAAAAGCGGGTCGCTGAGCTGCTGGAGCTCGTCGGCCTGGCGGACAAAGCCCACGCCTTCCCGTCCCAGCTCTCCGGCGGGCAAAAACAGCGGGTAGGCATTGCCCGGGCGCTGGCCGCCCATCCCACGGTACTGCTTTGCGATGAAGCCACCAGCGCGCTGGATCCCGAAACCACCGCCTCCATACTGGCGCTGCTGGCAGACATTAACCGCAGGCTCGGCCTGACCATCGTGCTTATCACCCACCAGCTTGAGGTCGTCAAAGCGATCTGCGATCACGCCGCGCTGCTGGAGAACGGCAGGCTTATCGAAAGCGGCCCGCTGGCTGATTTGCTGGTCGATCCTTATTCCCGCCTGCGAAGCGCCCTTCTGCCGGACCGCCGGGCAGAGCAGGCATTTTTACGCCGTCACGGCGTGGAGGGGAGATTGTTATGCGAAGTAGCCTGAGCTGGGAAGATTTATGGCCGCTGCTGCTGGAAGGCACGCTGGACACGCTTTATATGGTCGGGCTGGCGGCGCTGTTTACGGTGCTGATTGGCCTGCCGCTCGGCGTCCTGCTGTTTATCACGCGGCGGGATGGCGTTTTGCCCGCCCCGCGTACGAACAAGATTCTGGGCAGCGTGATTAACGTTGGCCGCTCGCTGCCGTTCATCGTACTGCTGATAGCGTTAATTCCCCTGACGCGCATCATCGTTGGCACCACCCTCGGCAGTACCGCCGCCGTGGTGCCGATAACCATCGGTGCGTTCCCGTTTTTTGCGCGCGTGGTTGAAAGCGCGCTGGACGAGGTGGACAAAGGCCGCATCGAAGCGATCTTATCGATGGGCGGTAACGCGTGGCACGTGATTGGCAAAGTCCTGCTGCCGGAAGCCCTTCCGGCGGTCATTGCGGGCATCACCTTAACGGTGGTTATGCTGATAGGATTTTCGTCGATGGCGGGCGTAATTGGCGGCGGCGGCCTGGGCGATTTAGCCATTCGCTACGGCTATCAGCGTTTTAATAATCAGGTGATGGCAGGCACCATTATTATTCTGGTCGTGCTGGTGCAGCTTGTGCAAAGCGTCGGCGACAGGCTGGTGCGCCGCCTGGCGCACCGCCGATAGCCGTCAGGCTTTTTCGCGAACCAGCAGCGTGGTCAGCACAAACGACAGCACCAGCGCCAGCGCCACGCCCATCAGCGCAAAGATAAAGTACGGGCCGATGTAGGCAGGCAGGCTGAAAATGCTCGACAGGATGTAGCCATACAGCCGCACGCCGAAGAAAGCGATAAACGCGGAGGCCAGCGAGCTTGCGACGGTCGCCGCGATAAGCGCCTTTTTATACCGGGTCAGCACGCCGAACAGCGCAGGTTCCGTAATCCCCAGCAGCGCGGAAATCCCCGCCGACAGCACCACCGAGCGATCCTGCCGGGATGCCGTCTGCCGCCAGATGGCGAACGTCGCCCCGGCAATCGCCATGTTGGCCATAAACATCATCGGCATCAGCATGTCGTAGCCGCGGTCGGTGAAGTTTTGCAGCGCAACGGGCGTCATCGCGTGGTGCATGCCCGTCAGAATGGCGATTGGCCGTATGGCTCCGACAACCAGCCCCGCGAAGCTTGCCGACACGCCAAATAATCCTTCGATAAACCAGGCCAGGCCTTTCCCCAGCCAGATCCCCACCGGGCCGATAACCACCAGCGCCACCAGGGCCGCCAGGAAGAGCGTAAGCGTCGGCGTAAATACCGTTTTCAGCACGTCCGGCATGATGCTGTCCACCCAGCGATGGATATAGCTGAGCGCCAGCACCGAGAAGATCACCGGGATCACGCTTGAGGCATAGTTAAAGACCGAAACGGGGATCACGTTCAGAAAATAGAAGGCGTCGACGGCATCCGGCGCGTGCCCCGCCAGCGCTTTGGCGGCCTCGATCAAAGAGGGATACATAAAGCAGGCGGCAACCGCGGCGGCCAGATATTCGTTGGTTTTAAAAATACGCGCCGCCGAGATGGCCAGGAAGAACGGCAGGAAGTAGAACACGCCGCTGGCGATCAGATCGATGACGATCACCGTGTCGCTTTTGGCCGAAATGATTTTCAGCGCCACCAGCCCTGCCAGCAGCCCTTTGATCATCCCCGCACCGGCGATGGCGGGAACGATTGGGCCAAAGACGCCGGACACCGTATCCATAAACAGCGAAACCAGGCTTTTACGCTCCTGCTTTCGTTCGCCGGTCGCAGGCTGCGCCGACGGCCCCAGCGCGGCGGTTAGCTGCTCGTACCAGCTGTTGACCTTCGGGCCGATGATTATCTGAAACTGATCGCTCTGGATCTGCGCGCCTAATATCCCCGGCAGCTTTTTTATTTCCGGCTGGTCGATTTTGCTTTCGTCGATGACGTCGAAACGCAGGCGCGTCATGCAGTGCCAGACTTTATTAATATTATCGGCGCCGCCCACCAGGCGAATAATATTATTGATGGCCTCTACGGTCCCCATGAATGACTCCGATTGTCTTATTGTTATGTTTGCAGGATTTGATGGTAGAGAAAGCCGGATGACAAAACAAACCAATGAAATATGACACCCATCACACAACGCCATACCAAAAGCATCACATCGCTATAAAATGCCAAATTGGTCTGGTTTTATCCACAAATCAAAAGCTATTCCTGACCAATAAAAATTAATAAAAAAAGCGGTTTACCCGGGCCTGAAAATAGGGCGATAGTAATTAACAGAACTTTGTTTACGCTTAGAAACCGGTCGAAAATTTCCGACCCGTGGAGTTGTCTCGTGTTGCCTACGCTAATCGAAAATATCGAATGTTTTATTACCAAACCTGACCGCCACAACCTCGTCACCGTGCGGGTGACCACCAATAAAGGCGTGACGGGCCACGGCTGCGCCACCTTCCAGCAGCGTCCGCTGGCGGTAAAAACCATGGTCGATGAGTACCTGAAACCCCTGCTCGTCGGACGGGATGCTAACCACATCGAAGACCTGTGGCAGATGATGACGGTCAACGCCTACTGGCGCAACGGTCCGGTAATCAACAACGCCATCGCCGGGGTGGACATGGCCCTGTGGGATATCAAGGGGCAGCTGGCGGATATGCCGCTCTATCAGCTGCTGGGGGGCAAGTCTAAAGACGCTATCGCGGTTTACAGCCATGCCGCCAGCGAAACGCTGGACGGGCTGTATGTTGAGGTCGACAGGCTGCTGGCGCAGGGCTATCGCTACATTCGCTGCCAGCTCGGCTTCTACGGCGGTACGCCGCAGGGGCTGCACGCGACTAAGAACCCAACGCCCGGCGCCTACTACGATCAGGACGAGTACATGGCCAATACCGTCGCCATGTTTAAGGCGCTGCGCGAAAAGTACGGTAACCAGTTTCACATCCTGCATGACGTTCACGAGCGGCTATTCCCCCAGCAGGCGATAAGCCTTGCCAGACAGCTGGAACCTTACCAGCCGTGGTTTATCGAGGATATTCTGCCGCCGCAGCAAAGCGCCTGGCTCGAACAGCTTCGCGCCCAGTCCTGCGTGCCGCTGGCTATGGGCGAGCTGTTCAACAACCCGGCGGAATGGCACGATCTGATAGTTAACCGCCGCATCGACTTTATCCGCTGCCATATCTCGCAGATTGGCGGTATTACCCCGGCGTTAAAACTGGCGGTGCTCTGCCAGGCGTTCGGCGTGCGTCTTGCCTGGCACGGGCCGCCGGACATGACGCCGATTGCCGTCGCGGTGAACACGCATCTGAATATTCACCTGCACAACGCGGCGATTCAGGAGTTTATCCCCACCGGGCCGAATACCCGGGCCGTGTTCCCCGGCAGCCCTGAAGCGGAACAGGGCTATATGTACCCCATCGAAAAACCGGGAATTGGCGTCGGGTTTGACCAGCCGCAGGCGGAACGCTTCCCCGTGGTCTACCGACCGCACGAGTGGACCCAGAGCCGCCTGCCCAACGGGGCGATTCACACCCCCTGAGCGCCTTTGCGAAAGGCCAGGTTGTCGTGATTGAAAGGCGTGATGTAGGTGCAGGAATAGTTAATATCAACGATTTCGCTGATCTCAAACACGCGCCCGCCTTCAAGGATGCCCCGGTTGATGATGCGCATCGCCGGGATATTCTTTTTGCACTCCAGCAGCGCCGCCTGTTCTTTATTGACGGTGACTGCCTGATAGCTGGTCAGCAGATGTGAAATAAGGTAGCCCTTGCTCAGAACATACTGCTGAATAGACCGCTCGATAACCTGCTGACTGAGATCGGGAAAGTCCTTCACCGGCAGGCGGGATATTTCAATCTGCACTTTCTGGTTATCCACCAGCCGCAGCCGGCAAAACTGCCAGATATAGTCATCCTCCTGCAGCCCAAATACCTGCTGCTCCTCCCGGTCGGGCAATTTTTTATGCAGGTTGACCATCTTAAAAGCAATCTGGTCAAAGCGCTTCTCGGTAATTGAGTTGTAAACCAGAGGATTATTCCGCGCCTGCTGGTTAATCCAGATCCCCGAGCCCTGAATAATATCCACCACGCCAATACTCACCAGCCTGTCCAGCGCCTGGCGAATGGTGAAGCGGGAAACGCCATAAATTTCAGCGAGCTGCCTTTCAGGCGGCAGCTTATTTAACGCCTGGCCGCTGCGCTGATAAATTTTACTGAGCAGATCCTGGGTCACAAACTCACTTTTCTTCATGGCCTTCTCAATTCACGCTTTCCACGACTTTCCTTTGCGGTGAAACATATCATCCGCCCCAGGGCTGGGCTAGACTTAGCCTGAATATTAAAAACCATTATAAAAACCAAGCCTTTTTATTCGGACTACACAATCGATGGCAAACAGAAAACTGGTCGGCCTGGTTAACGGCGTGCTGATCCTCGCGGTATTGCTCCCTATTCTGCTGAGTATTTACCTCGCCCATTATAAGGCAAACCAGCTCTTTCACGCGGAGCTGGACGATTTCGCCGCCCGCGCGCTGGTTCGCACCAGCCGGGTTATCGCTCAGTCTACCGACGCCGTCGAAGAGATAAACAAGGGCAATGATTCAACCTGCTCCCATGCCCACGTGCAGGCTATGCGTCGCGTGGCGCTGAACTATCGCTATATTCAGGAAATCCTGTTCGAAAAAGACGGTCATATCCAGTGCTCCTCATTCCAGGAGTTCAGCGACGGCGAGTATATCGGCGACCCGGATAAGGTCGGCAGAGGGGGGTTCAGCGCCTGGTATACCAACAATACCGATCTGGGCTTCAAACGTACGATGATCTACATCGGCAAGCCGCCCCACATTGCGGCCATCGATCCTGGCTCTTTTATCGACGTGATCCCCTACGGCGGCCAGACGATGAATATCGCCATGATCGGCCTGAACAGCAATCAGGTGATTGCCAGCAGCCTCCCCCTTCACCCGAACGCGTGGGCGACGCAAATAAAGAAGGGCGTGCGGAGCTATGAATATCAGGGCTCGGCCTATTTTATTCGCCGCGAGGAGAATCTGGGCCTGGCTATGGTTACCTGGGCGCCGCTGGCTCCCCTGCGCCAGGGCTGGTATGAACAGCTGCTAATCTGGCTGCCCATTGGCGTAGGGTTTAGCCTGGCCGCGGGGCTGTTTATCACCCGCCTGTTGCGGCGACTGCAGTCGCCCCAGGCACGTATTGCAGATGCCATTAAACACGATGAATTTTCCGTGGAGTACCAGCCGATTGTGGCGCTGCAGACCGGTGAATGCGTGGGGGCAGAAATTCTGCTGCGCTGGCAGTTGCCCGACGGCAGCTGGCTGAGCCCGGACGTTTTCATCCCGCTGGCCGAGGAGACGGGCCTGATTACCACCCTCACCGAACAGGTCATTGATAAGCTGTTTTCTGAAATGGGGAACTGGCTTCACGCCCATCCGGGCCATCATATCTCCCTGAATCTTGCTCCCTGCGACGTGCGCAGCAATCGCGTTCTGACCGTCATCCGCCCCTATCTGGCCAGATATTTCATCAGGCCGCAGCAAATTGCCTTTGAGATAACCGAGCGTGGCTTCTCCGATCCTAAGCTCACGGCGCCCGTTATCGAGCAGTTCCGCCAGGCCGGGCACCCAATTTATATCGATGATTTCGGGACGGGCTACTCCAGCCTGAGCTATGTTCAGGACCTGAACGTCGACGTGCTGAAAATCGACAAGTCCTTCGTTGACGCGCTGGAGTACAAAAAGGTGACGCCGTACATCATCGAGATGGCAAAAATGCTCAGTATCGCAATGGTGGCCGAAGGCATTGAGACGCCGGGCCAGGCCGCATGGCTGCGCCAGCAGGGCGTACAGTTCGGCCAGGGCTGGCTCTACAGCAGGGCGCTGCCGAAAGAAGAGTTTATCGAGTGGGTAAGCCGCAATCACGCCCCTGCCGACGAGGCGTAAACGGCTTCACTTCACGCCCAGCCGCTTTGCCAGCCGGTGAAGGTTCGCAACGTCAAGCTGAAGCTGGCGGGCGGCCGCCGCCCAGCTGCTGCCGTTAGCCGCCAGCGTCTGAACAATCACCCGGCGCTGAAACTCATCCGTTGCCTGACGTAAGTTATCCACGCCAGGAGTCAGATCTGCCGCTGCGGCAGGCATCGTTTGCGGCACCACTTCCGCCAGTTGAAAATGCTGGGGTTCCAGCACCAGCTCGCCTGCCGGATGCCCTGCCCGCGCAAGCACAATGGCGCGGTAAATAGCATGTTCCAGCTCGCGGATATTGCCCGGCCAGTCATAGCGATGAAGCAGCTCACGTGCGCCAGCGCTCAGCACAACCTGTTTCAGCCCCATTTTCGCCCGGCTCTGCTCGCAGAAAAATCCCGCCAGCAGCGTGATGTCGTCCCCCCGCTCGCGCAGAGCAGGCACATGCAGCGGAAAGACGCTCAGGCGATGAAAGAGATCGGCGCGAAACTCCCCGGCGAGCACCTGCTGCTTAAGATCCCGGTTGGTTGCCGCCAGCACGCGCACGTTCACCCGCTGGCTGCTGTCATCGCCCACGCGCTGGATATCGCCGTACTGTAAAACCCGCAGCAGCTTCGCCTGCAGCGTCAGCGGCAGCTCGCCAATCTCATCCAGAAAGAGCGTACCGTTATCCGCCATCTCAAACTTACCGGTACGATGGTGAATGGCACCGGTAAACGCGCCTTTAACGTGTCCGAACAGCTCGCTTTCCGCCACGCTCTCCGGCAGGGCCGCACAGTTCAGATAAACCAGCGGGTTTGCCGCCCGCGCCGAGCCGCTGTGGATAGCCCGCGCCACCAGCTCCTTCCCGACGCCCGTCTCGCCGGTGATCAGCACGTTCAGATCCGATCCCGCCACGATCTCGATCTCTTTTTTAAGCTGCTCAATGCCAGCCGATAAGCCGACCATCTCGCCGCCGTCATTTTTTCTGGCCGCTGGCACGACGGCCGCCGCTGGCGTCTGGTTTTCCAGCTGTTCCATCAGCAAGGCGGTGTTCAGCGCCCCGGCGACCAGCGCCCCCACCAGCCGCAGCTCTTCATCACTAAAGCTGTCGAACTGCAGCGGGTTCATGCCGTCCACGGTGAGCGCGCCAATCAGATTCTGATCGGCAAACAGCGGCAGCCCGAGGCAGGCATGAACCTTCAGGTCGCTGTGCTGGGGGATAAGCCCGTCATACGGGTCGGGCAGCTCGCTGTCCGCCGGGAAGCGCACCACGTCCCCCGCCCGGGCAATGGCCTCGAGCCGCGGATGCGCGTCAAGGGCAAAGCGCCGCCCCAGAACATCCTGCGCCAGGCCGTCAATCGCCAGCGGGCAAAACTGCCGATCCTCGTAGCGCAGCAGCGCCGTGGCGTCGCTCCCCAGCAGCTGACGCAGCGTGCGGATCAGGCGGGCGAACCGATCGGGGTGGGCAATCCCGCTTTGCAGGTCGATGGCGATGCTGGCAAGAGAGGTGATGGACAGGCTCATGGGCGGCTCCTTTAGCAAGAGCGTTCACCCTACGCCTGGACAGTCAAAATGACAATAACATTGTCATAAGGACCATTCCTCACATAGTCAAAATGACAATATCAGTAAGCGAAAATTTTATAAATTGCATATTTATCAAAAAGATAAAAACTGGCACGCAACTTGTAATAAGAACCTCACGTAGCCCGCTTTCGGGTGATGAATATTAATCAAACTACGAGGTTCCTATGGCCATTCAGGTTAAAAACAACATTCATTGGGTTGGGCAACGTGACTGGGAAGTACGCGATTTTCACGGTACCGAATATAAAACGCTGAAGGGCAGCAGCTACAACAGCTACCTGATCCGTGAAGAAAAAACCGTGCTTATCGATACCGTCGATCACAAATTTAGCCGTGAGTTTGTGCAAAACCTGGCAGGCGAAATTGATTTGAATACGCTCGACTACATCATTATCAACCACGCCGAAGAGGATCACGCGGGCGCGCTGACCGAGCTCATGTCCCGCATTCCGAATACGCCAATTTACTGTACCGCTAACGGCGTGGACTCCATCAACGGCCACCACCACCATCCGGAATGGAATTTTCATATCGTCAAAACCGGCGACAGCCTGGACATCGGCAACGGCAAGCAGCTGATCTTTGTGGAAACGCCAATGCTCCACTGGCCCGACAGTATGATGACCTATATGACCGGCGACGCGGTCCTGTTCAGCAACGACGCCTTCGGCCAGCACTACTGCGACGAGCATCTGTTTAACGATGAGGTCGATCAAACAGAGCTGTTCGAGCAGTGCCAGCGCTACTACGCCAACATCCTCACGCCGTTCAGCCGCCTGGTGACGCCGAAAATCACCGAGATCCTCGGCTTCAACCTGCCGGTGGAGATGATTGCCACCTCCCACGGCGTGGTGTGGCGCGATAACCCAACGCAGATCGTCGAGCTTTATCTGAAATGGGCCGCCGACTATCAGGAAGATCGCATCACGATTTTCTACGACACCATGTCCAACAACACTCGCATGATGGCTGACGCCATCGCGCAGGGGATCGCTGAAGCCGACCCGCGTGTGGCGGTGAAGATCTTTAACGTCGCCCGCCATGACAAAAATGAAATCCTGACCAACGTGTTCCGCTCCAAAGGGGTACTGGCCGGGACGTCCACCATGAATAACGTGATGATGCCGAAAATTGCGGGCCTGGTTGAAGAGCTGACGGGCCTGCGCTTTCGCAATAAGCGCGCCAGCGCCTTCGGCTCCCACGGCTGGAGCGGCGGCGCGGTAGACCGTCTTTCCACGCGCTTACAGGATGCCGGGTTTGAAATGTCGCTGAGCCTGAAGGCGAAATGGCGTCCGGATATCGACGCGCTGGCGCTGTGCCGTGAACACGGGCGTGAAATTGCCCGTCAGTGGGCTACCACTCCCCTGCCTGCCCAGGCTGCTGTCGCTGAGCAGAATACCGTAGAAGAAGTCAAAACCTGCGCCGATCTCGGCCCGCGCATGCAGTGCAGCGTTTGCCAGTGGATCTATGACCCAGCGACCGGTGAACCGATGCAGGACGTCCAGCCCGGCACGGCCTGGCGCGACGTGCCGGACACCTTCCTCTGCCCGGAATGCTCGCTGGGGAAAGACGTTTTTGACGAACTGGCAACGGAGGCAAAATGAGCGCGGGCATCGTCATTATCGGCTCGGGCTTTGCGGCCCGCCAGCTGGTCAAGAACATCCGTAAGTACGACGGGGAAATCCCCATCCGCATGATTGCGGCGGACAGCATGGACGAATACAACAAGCCCGACCTGAGCCACGTTATCAGCCTTGGCCAGCGGGCCGGGGAGATGAGCAGGCAGCGCGCCGGGGAGTTTGCCGAACAGTACAATCTCAGGCTCCATCCCCACAGCTGGGTTTCGCAGATTGATACTTCTACCCGCACGGTAACCTGCGGCGAACAGGCGTGGCCGTACGACAGGCTGGTGCTGGCGACAGGGGCCAGCGCCCTGCTCCCGCCTGTTCCGGGCCGCGAACTGCTGCTGACGCTAAACAGCCAGCAGGAGTACCAGGCGAACGAATCCGTGCTGCGCGACGCCCGGCGGGTGATGATTCTGGGCGGCGGACTGATCGGCAGCGAACTGGCAATGGATTTTTGCCGGGCGGGCAAGCAGGTCACGGTGGTGGACAATGCCGCCAGCCTGCTGGCCTCGCTTATCCCGGCGGAGGTGGCCGGCCGGCTGCAGCAGCGGCTGAATCAGATGGGCGTTGAGCTGCTGCTGAATCAGCGCCTGGCCTCGCTGTCCAGAACCGAAGAGGGAATGGAGGCGGTGCTGGAGAACGGACGAACCCTAAAAGCTGATGCCGTTATTGCGGCCATTGGCCTGCGTCCTGAACTGGGCCTGGCACAGCGTGCCGGGTTGAAGGTGAATCGCGGGATTCAGGTCGATCGGCAGTTAATGACGTCAGATCCGTACGTCTACGCGATAGGCGACTGCGCGGAGATCGACGGCAAAGTGCTGCCCTTCCTGCAGCCCATCCAGTTCAGCGCGATGACGCTGGCGAAAAATCTGCTGGGTGGCGCGGAAGCCGTGAAGCTGCCGGCCATGCTGGTCAAGGTCAAAACGCCAGAGATGCCTTTGCATCTGGCCGGAGAAACGCAGCGTGCCGATCTGTGCTGGCAGCTGAACGTCGAGCCGCAGGGGCTCATCGCGAAAGGCTTTGATGAAGCCAGCAGGCTGCGGGCATTTATAGTCAGCGAAGCCCATATGAAACAGGCGTTTGGGCTGCTGCGGGAGCTGGAGATTTAGCTCCGGGCCCCTCTCCCTTGAGGGATGTCGCTTATTCAGATATTTGAAACAGTTACTGGCGAGATCGAGAAGGTTCCGTTCACTTTGCGTCAGGTGGTATATGTTGCTGCCGAACCGGTGAACGACCAGAGGGTGTTCGCCGTCACACCCTCTGGGCTCCCGACTCCCGGCAATAAATCGCCACCTGCGGCGGTAAACCTCCATTTTTGGCTCCCTGTCCGGGTCGGTTGCGATTCGTTCCCGACGATCACAACCTCCAGCCGTTCCCGACGGCTGGACCCGGCCATGAAGCCAAAAATGGAGGCGATTTAAGCCGGACCCAACACCCTCGCGTCAACTTTCATGAATGACTTATCTCCGGTGTCGCTGTAGTTTTTAAAGCGATGAATTATCTGATGTGATTTTTAACTTAAAGCGACACCCTGTTCCCGGCTTAAATCGCTCCGGTTTTTGCCCTTCAGGCGGGGTCACGTTGTCGGGAACAACGTGAGAGAGCGATCGTCTGGAACGAATCGCGAACGACCCCGCATGTTGGGTAAAAACCGGAGTTTACCGCTTCAGCGGCGATTTATTTGCCGGGCGCCGGGGTCGCCAGGGGATTGGCGTAAATCCCCTGGCACGTTCACCGTTCGCAACGGTAGCAGAGATAGCCAGACGGTCGGGTGAACGGAAAACCAACCGGTTAATAGATCCCACCCTGACGTATAACCGGGGTAGGTTGTGACTAAGAGACAACTCCCCCATGGCGAGAGGGTTTGAGTGCGGGAAATCACTCATCCAGCAGCGGCATAAAGCCGCCGTAGATCATGCGCTTGCCATCAAAGGGCATCGATTCGCCAAATTCCTTCATGCGCGGATCGGACATCATTTTCGCATTGGCCGCGTCGCGCACCTCTTTTGAAGGATATTCAATCCAGCTGAAGACCACCTCTTCGTCATCGGTGGCCTTCACCGCCATGCGAAAATCGGTGAGCTTTCCGTCGGGCACGTCATCTGCCCAACACTCAACGATGCGCAGCGCGCCAAACTCCTTAAACAGCGGCGCCGCCCTGGCCGCCAGCTCCCGATAGGCGTCCTTACTGGCAGCGGGGACCGCTACGACAAAACCATCAACATAATGCATTGTGACCTCCACGGGGTGGGGTGTACGGGCAGATAATTTCCACCCGTGATGATTACGCATGATAAGTGTAGTGGCTGAGGGGAAAGGCTGCTAACAGGTCGGCGATAATAATTATTTAATAAATATCTACTCTTTTATTGGACTCGCCTAATAATTGACAGAATTTGCCTGCTGGGGGAGAATATTTTCCCGTTGTTTATTTCTTATTCACTCAGTGTTAAAAATATCAGGTGCTAAAACCATGAAAATATTATTCTACGATGACAATGAATTCTATAAGCATGGATTGCAATTATACCTCAATGAAGTCGTTTCAAAAGAATATGATTTAGAATTAGATATTACAACAATGCGCCCTGAAGAAGGGTCCGGCGGCAGCCATGATGTGGCGAGCGCTTTCGCCGATGCCGATATCATATTTAATGCTACGGACATTTACAGCCCGCTATATCCGAGGCTGATTGTCAAAAAGTTAAAAGCCCAACCCCTGTTGATAAACATAGCAAAAAATCGCCGAACCACGCGCACCAGGCCGATACTTGACTGCGTTAAAAATACTATTTCAATCGATCGGAAAATAAAATTTAATACCATCGGCTCACTGATTACTTCCGCACCGTTAATCAGCAGCAGATCCATGTGTAATAAAGAGCATCAGAATTGTAAAAAATGTTTTTCTGAAAAACTTTCAGCGCCGCAAAAGTTTATTGCGTCCTCTTTGCATCTTGGCCACAGCATCCAAAAAATATCAGCCGCGATGAATATTAAATACGGCTCAGTGAATGCTCATAAAAGAGCGATTATGCATACTTTCGATCTCAGAACGAACCGTGAACTCTCTCTGTTTTTAAAATATTACCATGAGATGACGCCGGTCGAATAAGTAAAACAGCGCCTTAGCGCCGGTTCAAAGTTTTAACAACATTTCATATTGCGTGATGGGATCCTGCCGATAGCCGCAGCTCAGATACAGCGGCGCCACCTGTTCAGGCACGGAAGCGGCCGTGGACAGCCCTGGAAAACGCTCCTGCAGCAGGGTAAGTATTTTTTTCGCTTTACCCTGGCCGCGCGCAGCGGGGGCAACGTAGAGCATACGTAGTTTAGATTGCTTAGCATGGGGAATGACCATCGCATAGGCCGCCTCGTCCAGCACCCAGGCTTTGCCCGGCAATTTATAGAGGGTTTCCGCAGCGCTAAGCCAGGGCAAACGCAACCGGCTGTCCGTCAGCATTTTCTTTGCCATCAGCAGCGGGTCGATTTCCACCAGCTCATCCGTCGTCCGGTATGCTCCCGACCCCGTTCCGTGAAAGCCAACCAGCGTTTGCTGCCGCACAAAGCCCATGCGTTCGTAAAGGGCAATGCCGCTGTCGTTACCGACGATCACTTCCAGCCAGAAATTTTTGTCACCGCGCAGGCGCGCGGCATCGATGAGCTGCTGGATAAACCGCTTGCCGTACCCCTGCCCCCGAAGCTCCGGGCGAATAGCAAAAGCCGCAAGGCGGCAGGTTTGGCCGCGTCGGGTAATCAGCGCCAGCGCCTTCGGCTCGCCGTCCTGCAGCCAGACAACGCTGTCGTTGAGGCTGATATCTTCTGAAGCAAAACGCGTGGCGAAGGTTTCGCCATCAATCGTGAACGACACCAGATAGCCTTCAAAGCAGTGGGACAGGATGTCCGCCAGCTGATAGCTGTTCCAGTTCGCTGCCGCTTTACTCACCACCGGGCTGTGCATCATGCACCTCATTTAATAAAGAGATTTACTTTCAGTAAGATAAACATAGCCCGAGAAACGGATAGCGTGAATTTTTTTGCTGTTGCGGGCTGCGGGTTACGGCACTACCTCTGGCTGTGCGGGCGGATTTTTTATCACGGCGGTAATGCGAAACCACGGCAGGCACAGCTGTATCAGCGGGCCGATGGCGAGCGCATAAAGTACGGTGCCCACGCCCAGCGTGCCGCCCATCATCCAGCCGGAAATCAGTACTGTCACCTCAATTGCCGTGCGCACGCTGCGAACCGACCAGCCGGTGCGGGCGTTGATACCGGTCATCAGGCCATCTCGCGGGCCGGAGCCAAACCCTGCGCCGATATACATTCCCGTAGCAATGGCGTTTACGGCCACGGCGGACAGCAGCAGAATGCTGCGGGCAGCAAGCGACTCCAGCGGCGGCATCATTGCCAGCGCGGCATCTGCCGCCAGGCCCAGCACAATCACATTGCTGATGGTGCCCAGCCCCGGCCTTTGGCGAAGGGGGATCCACAGCAGCAGCACCAGCGCGCCCACCAGAATCATCACCATGCCGATATTAAGAGAGAAAATCTTCGCCACGCCGAGGTGGAAGACATTCCACGGGTCCGCGCCCAGATCGGCGCGCACGAACATCGCCGTTGAGACACCGTAAAGCACCAGCCCGATATACAGCTGTAATAGCCGACGCATCATCATTTTATCTACTCCATCTGATCCTGTGGCTTTACTTTCCGCCAAAGCGGACTGAATATTAAGGTCCAGTTATCATAAAGTGGACTGCTATGGCACAGCGCAGAACCGGCACGACGTCACTGATCAAATTACTGGGCCACTGGCATCAGCCCCTGCCCCGCACGCCCGTTTACCGCCAGCTGGCTGATGGCTTACGCCTGCTGATCCTCGACGGCAGGCTGCCGCTGGAGTGCCGCCTGCCCGGCGAACGTGAGCTGGCAGCCGCCCTTGGCGTCAGCCGAACTACGGTGGCGACGGCTCTGGCCCTGCTGCGCGACGAGGGGTATTTAGCCAGCCGCCAGGGATCCGGCTCGGTAACTATGCTGCCGGAAAGCGGGAACAGCGTTTCGCCGCTGCCGGGTATGGCCCCGATACTGGACCTCTCCGTCGCCGCGCTCCCCGCAGGCCCGGAGATCCATCATGCCTATTCCAATGCGCTCATCGCCCTGCCCGAACATATGGGTTCCAGCGGCTACGATCAGCAGGGCTTAGTCGAGCTGCGTGAGGTGATTGCCCGTGGCTATGCCGCCAGGGGCCTGCCTACCTCCGCGGATCAGATCATGCTGGTGAACGGAGCCGTAAGCGGCTTTGGCCTGATTCTGCGTCTGTTAACAGGACCGGGTGACCGGGTTGTTATCGATCATCCGACCTACCCGATGGCCCTCGAAGCGATCAAAGGCGCCTCCTGCCGCCCGGTGTCCGTCAGCCTGCCGGATCGGGGCTGGGATACGGATGGCCTTGCCGCCACCATCGCGCAGACTTCTCCCCGCCTGGCCTATCTGATCCCAGATTTTCACAACCCTACCGGGCGCTGTATGGATACCGCCACGCGGGCAGCGGTGGCAGAGATTGCCGCCCGCACCCGTACGACGATCGTGGTAGACGAAACGATGGTTGATTTATGGTTCGATGCGCCGCCGCCCCCGCCCCTGGCCGCATTCGATTCCTCGGACAATGTCATCACGCTTGGCTCGGCGGGCAAAAGCTTCTGGGGCGGATTACGCCTGGGCTGGATCCGCGCGTCAGCCAGAACCATCGCCTCGCTGGCCCAGGTCAGGAACTCGCTGGATCTGGGCACGCCCGTTCTGGAACAGCTGGCCGCCATCCACCTGTTCAACGAGGCCGAAAGTTTTTTACCCCAGCGCAGGGAGATGCTGCGCCGCAATCAGCAAAGCTGTAGCGAAGCGATAAGCGACCTCTTCCCCGACTGGCGGATACTCAACGCCCCTCAGGGCGGCCTCTCGCTGTGGATTGAGCTTTCCCGGCCTCTGGCGACTCTTTTCGCCGCCAGCAGCGAATCCATTGGTATACGCATCGGAGCAGGCCCGCGTTTTGGCACCGAGGGCGCGTTCGAAAGATTTCTGAGAATGCCGTATACCCTTGAACCCACGCTGATGCGCAACGCCCTGGAACGGCTACAGCCCGGCTGGCAATATCTGCTTCGGGAACGAGCAAATAGTTCGCGTGGAATGCTGGTTTAAGATTTGAATGCTGATATTAATGGCTGCGGGATACTGATTTATTTCGCAGCCACCGGTAATAATTAAAAAAGGGGAGATCTTTGCGCAAACAAGGAGTCTGCTTGCGCAATATTTCAAGCACTCATCGGAAAAGCTGAGCTGTAAAAATTAGTCGGGCAGATTGTTAATCTTCAGCTGATAGCCGCCGCGTTCATAATCAATATAATTGTTACGCTTCAGAGTGGTGATAACGTTAAGAATACTGCTGCGAGATAAACCGGTGCGCTCCTGAATGTAGTTCAAAATATTCACCCTGTGTTTTCTTTCCGGGGGCAGCTGGTCTAATTCGTGAAGATAATTGTGCACCACCGGAGGCGTACGCTGATTGACTATCTGCAGGTCCCGATGGAGCATACCGGCGGTATGCCAGGAACAAAGTTTTGCCACTTCCTGCCAGAGCTGCAGCCGGTCTATCTCCGGCACAGCCTGCGCCACGTCTACGCATATCAGCGTGCAGTCCGTTTCGGCACGCAGCAGATTGCACTGCATGGGAATAAACATTTCCGTGAAACCAAATATGTGCGGCTGATTAGTCGTACCCAGCAGTAAACCGTCCGCAATCCTCAGTACGGACATCTCACCGCGTAGCAGCAGATACAAATAAGACGTTTCTTTTGTCCGCCAGCCTATTCTTTTGCGCGCGCTGACGTTTACTTTTTCTCCCAGTGGTCTCAGCGCGTCGATAAGCTTGATAATTTCCTCATCGGGACGTGCCGGTGAAGTTAACACCATCTTCAATTCCTCTTTAACGCTAATAATAATGCCAAATAAAAAAACCAGCCTGAGTATATATTGAAGACCTGTTCATTTCAGCCCGTGATATTTATCATTGGCGATCATTAATGATAATTTTGCATAAACCAGCATGATTTTCATACGATCGGCAAGAATAGTCTGAAGAGTCATTCACCGGGTAATAATCACATGAGAAAGTTAATTAATCTGCTGGAGATAAAAGAGTAATTAAGTGAATTTTAGAAGAGATATAAAAATTAAATGCAGACGTTATTTTTGCGCGAAGCAAAGGGTAAAGAGGGTAACAACGAAGCAAACGGGAGCAGAATTGGGTGGGGGCCCTGCCAGCTACATCCCGGCACACACGTCACCTGCTGCGGCTGCTTCCTTCCGGATCTGACCGAGTTCACAAGTTAGTGTTGCGGGAGAACCAACAGGGCCCCCATTGAGAGCATCAGTTCCCTGACGCGCTGGCGCATTATCCATGTTGACCCCGGCAATTGCAAGCCGCCCGCGGTCAGGTGTTGGTTTCTTGCGCAATCGACGTTTTTCTTTGCCCGTGGCCCGTCGACGATTATGCTTAGCGATGCCGTATTAAGGAGTTAGCGATGGATAATCACGATTCTTTCCCGCAGCGGGTTTACCAGATCATAGCCGCCATTCCCGAAGGCCATGTCACTACCTACGGTGACGTGGCCCTGCTCGCGGGCTCTCCCCGTGCGGCACGCCAGGTGGGAGGCGTACTGAAGCGTTTACCGGAGGGAAGCAGGCTCCCCTGGCATCGGGTGGTTAATCGCCATGGCATTATTTCCCTGACCGGGCCGGATTTACAGCGCCAGCGTCAGGCCCTGCTCTCTGAGGGGGTGATGGTTTCCGGGGATGGGCACATCGATATGCAGCGTTACCGCTGGAACTATTAAGTAAAACGCCCCTTGCGGGGCGCTTAGTGTCAGTACGTGGTTGGAGCAGGAACCGCAGAAGATGGGGTGACCTGCGTTGGCGACGTTGATGGCACGGTGGTTACCGCCCCGCCTCCGGTCTGCACAGGGACCGCCGTTTGCTGAACAGGAACCAGCGTCAGATCCGCTTTCGTCCCGCCCTGATTGATCACCGGCTGAATGGTATCGGTGATAAACACCAGCTTATCGTTCACGGTGATGGCCGCACTCAGGATGATGCGTGCGTTAGGCTGGATGTCCGCCGGGTTAAACGGCAGCACGAAGCTAAACGGTGCCTGCTTCCCTTCGGTACGGGTGACCTTCTGGGCCAGTATCTTAGACGGCGCATCCGCAAGGGATGCGTCAGACAGCGTTACCGTCAGCACCGCATCCGGTGGCAGCGCAACTTTCTGGCGGATCCAGGCTGTACCGGTCACGCTTGGCTGTGCAATCGTCGATTGAGCATTAGCTCCCGCTGACGTTGTCGAGGCGGCAGGTGCCGGGGTTGGAATATCCGCAGACTTCTGCGCACATCCTGCCAGTGCAACCGCAACGACTAAACCACTTAACATTGGCACAAGTTTCATTGATTTGTTCTCCTTATTATCAATGCGTTTGCGGGCGCGGTGTCCCACAAGTAATGAGCGGTGAAAACATGCTTATCAGGCTAAGTGTGGCACATATAACTGAATTTTGCCTGGAACGGCGGATCTCATCAGGTCGGGCCACTACGGGATTAATGTCGCTGACCTGTTATAATCAGGCTGGTTACCGGCCCGTTATCACTATTTCGAGGAAGTTCTATGAGTCAGGCGCTCAGCAATTTATTGGCATTACTCAATCTGGAAAAGATTGAAGAAGGGTTATTTCGCGGCCAGAGCGAGGACTTAGGTTTACGCCAGGTATTTGGCGGACAGGTGGTCGGCCAGGCGCTGTATGCTGCCAAAGAGACCGTGCCGGCAGAACGGCTGGTACACTCGTTTCACAGCTACTTCCTGCGCCCGGGCGACAGCCAGAAGCCTATTATTTATGACGTAGAAACCCTGCGCGACGGCAACAGCTTCAGCGCCCGCCGCGTGGCGGCCGTACAAAACGGCAAGCCAATTTTCTATATGACCGCCTCTTTCCAGGCGCCC
Organism: Dryocola clanedunensis; assembly: GCF_038405435.1. Taxonomy (GTDB): domain Bacteria; phylum Pseudomonadota; class Gammaproteobacteria; order Enterobacterales; family Enterobacteriaceae; genus Dryocola; species Dryocola clanedunensis_A. The sequence goes on from NZ_JBBYHZ010000007.1 coordinate 53,313, forward strand.
GAACCGGGCTTTGAGCATCAGAAAGCCATGCCGCAGGCCCCTTCGCCTGACGGCCTGAAATCGGAAACGGATATCGCCCGCTCGCTGGAAAAATTTCTCCCGCCGCAGGTCAAAGAGAAATTCCTCTGCGAGAAACCGCTTGAGATCCGTCCGGTCGAGTTCCACAACCCGCTGAAGGGCCATCAGGCTGAACCTGCACGTCAGGTCTGGCTGCGCGCTAACGGTAAGATGCCGGACGATTTGCGCGTCCACCAGTATCTGCTGGGCTACGCCTCAGATTTTAATTTCCTGCCAACCGCGCTTCAGCCCCACGGCATCGGTTTCCTCGAGCCGGGCATGCAGGTTGCCACCATCGACCATTCCATGTGGTTCCACCGCCCGTTTGATATGAACGAATGGCTGCTGTACAGCGTGGAAAGCACGTCCGCATCCAGCGCCCGTGGTTTTGTGCGCGGTGAGTTTTATACCCAGGATGGGGTGCTGGTTGCATCGACGGTGCAGGAAGGGGTGATGCGTAAACGGAGTTAACAACCTGCCGGATGACGCTGCGCTTATCCGACCTGCGATTTCTGAAAGGGAGAGGGAGAACGTCAAATCAAGCTCGATCGGTTCCCTCTCCCTTTCAGGGAGAGGGTTAGGGTGAGGGTAAAGATTTATGCGTTATAAGCGTTCTCGCCGTGGCTGTTGACGTCCAGACCTTCGCGCTCCTGCTCTTCCGGTACGCGCAGCCCGACGGTCAGATCGGCCACCTTGAAGCCAATGAAGGCAACGACGGCGGACCAGACGATGGTCAGACCGATGCTCTCCAGCTGCACCAGTACCTGATGGCCCATGCTCACGCCTTCAGCGTAGCCTACGCCGCCCAAAGTCGTTGAGGCGAAGATGCCGGTCATGATGCAGCCTACGATGCCGCAGACGCCGTGGACGCCGAACACATCACAAGGGTCATCCACACGCAGCCATTTTTTCAGCAGCGTTACGCCCCACAGGCCAGCCAGACCCGCTGCGATACCCACAATCAGCGCACCGCCGACGCCGACATAGCCACACGCCGGGGTGATACCAACCAGGCCTGCGATAGCACCGGAGCAGGCACCCAGCAGAGAAGGTTTACCGCGCAGCGCCCACTCGCCGAACACCCAGCCGAGGACTGCCGCAGCCGTCGCCACAACCGTGTTAACGAACGCCAGAGCGGCGATTTCGTTAGCCGCGCTTGCGGATCCTGCGTTAAAGCCAAACCAGCCGAAGTAGAGGATCGCGGTGCCGGTAAAGACCATCGGCAGGTTGTGAGGTTTGAACGCCTCTTTACCGTAGCCCACGCGCTTGCCAACTAGGTAAGCGCCAACAAGACCCGCCACCGCAGCGTTGATGTGAACTACAGTACCGCCCGCAAAGTCCATCGCGCCGTGGGATGCCAGCAGACCGCCGCCCCACACCATATGCGCAATCGGCACGTAGGAGAGCGTCAGCCAGACCAGCACAAAGATCAGCACCGCAGAGAACTTAATGCGTTCAGCCAGCGCGCCGACAATCAGCCCGACGGTAATACAGGCAAACGATCCCTGGAACGCGACGTGAATGTACTGATAGAACGATCCCATCAGCGCTTTCAGCTCGATATTCTTGAGCATCACCCAGTCTAAGTTACCAAAGAAGCTGCCGCCGGTTCCGAAGGCCAGCGAATAGCCGTAAACCACCCACAGCACGCAGACCATCGCAAAAGTCACCGTCACCTGCGTCAGCATGGAAAGCACGTTTTTGGAGCGAATCAGGCCGCCGTAAAACAGCGCCAGCCCCGGTACGGTCATAAACAGCACCAGCGCGGTGCAAATCATCATAAAGGCGTTGTCTGCTTTATCAGCAACGGCCGGAGCGGCGAAAGCCAGGGATGGCGCAAGCGCCAGGGCTACGACGCCTAACGCAGAGGCAAATTTCTTCATTTTTTCTGTCCCTTTCACGATTGGGGAGGCGTTACAGCGCAGCTTCGTCGGCTTCGCCGGTACGAATACGGATCACGCGTTGCAGCTCGGCAACGAAAATTTTGCCGTCACCGATTTTCCCGGTGTAGGCGGCTTTGCTGATGACATCGATCACTTCATCGAGCTGGTCATCGGCAATGGCGACATCAATTTTCACTTTTGGCAGGAAGTTAACGCTGTACTCCGCACCGCGGTAAAGCTCGGCATGCCCCTTCTGACGCCCGAACCCTTTTACTTCGGTTACGGTCAGCCCCTGGATGCCGATTGCAGACAGCGCCTCGCGAACGTCTTCGAGTTTAAATGGTTTGATTACCACGGTAACCAGCTTCATAGATTCCCCTCCAGTCAGACAATGGGTTGATGCTCAGCAGCACTGGAAGAGGTAAAGCAAGCCCCGTGCCAGAAATGAAATTCGGGCGCGATTCACAGGGCCAGGCAGGCGCTTTGCGGGGTGTTTCTGCGGGCGGGAAGCAGGAGGCGGATTCAGAATGTTCCTGGCAAGAAAAAACGCACCATGCTGGTGCAGGGCGCGTTTCATTTTTGCACCAGCGGCGATAGCCACTGGATTTATGCGTGATTGTGGTGCATCAGGCGGTAAGCGACTCCTCGCGGGTAGCCGCCGCCAGCTCTTCTCCGGCAAGCTGGAGCTGATACATCTGCCAGTAGCGCCCTTCCGCCGCCAGAAGTTCGCTGTGGGTGCCCCGCTCCACCGCCTGCCCGCGATGCAGAACCAGAATCGTATCCGCGTCGGTAATGGTCGACAGACGGTGGGCAATCACCACAAGCGTAGTGTGCTCGCGGATGGCGGCTAACGCCTGCTGGATAGCCTGCTCGGTACCGGAGTCGATATTCGCCGTTGCCTCATCGAGAATCAGGATCTGCGGAGCCTCCACCAGCACGCGGGCCATGGCCAGCAGCTGCTTCTGCCCCACCGAGAGATTGTTGCCCTGCTCCCCCAGACGCGTGTGAATACCGTCAACCATCGTGCGGGCCAGATCCGCAAGCTGCACGGTTTCCAGCGCCTGCCATACGGCCTCTTCGCTGATGTCGCGCCCGAGCGTGACGTTAACAAAGAACGAATCCGCCATCACCACCGGATCCTGCTGGACCATCGCCACGCCCCGACGAAGCGTGCCGTGGCTCAGCGTATCGAGCGGGCGACCATCCAGACGAATTTCACCGCGTGTCAGCGGGTAATAGCCCATCAGCAGGTTCGCGAGGGTGCTTTTGCCGCTGCCGGTATGCCCCACCAGCGCCACGAAGCTGCGCGACGGCACGTCCAGATTGATATCCTGAAGCACCAGCCGATCGCCACGGTAGGCAAAGGAGACGTTATCCACCTCGATGCGGCCGCTTTGCAGCGGCTGCTCGTCATGACCGTAATCCTGGCGCTTGCCGTCCATCAGCTCAAACACCCGCTCACCGGCCACCACCGCCTGCTGCAGCATCGACTGCTGGGTAGTCAGTTCGATCAGCGGCTCGTTAAGACGGCCTAAATAGTTGATGAAGGCGTAAAGCACGCCGACTTCTATAGTGCCCACCGAGGTGAAGCCGAACAGCATCAGCAGCCCGCACAGCACCAGCGCAGAGAACAGGCTCAGCAGCGGCCTCAGCAGGAAGCCGTCCAGACGCAGGGTCTGCATGCGCGCCAGATAATGCGAGCGGCTCGCCTCCCCCATGCGTTCGCCAAAACGCGCCTGCTGGCGGAACTGCTGGATCACGCTCATGCCGTTGATGACTTCGTTGAAGCCGTCGTTGATGTCCGCCAGGTAGCTGCGCACGCGGCGGACAATAGGCGTGCTGTAGCGCTGGTAAATCACCATCACAATCAGCACTGCCGGGAAGATAGTCACCGCTACCAGCGCCATGCGCCAGTCGAGGCTGAACATCGCCACCAGCATCGCGCCAATCAGCGCCGCGCTGCGCAGTACCGTTGCGACAACCGTGACGTAAAGGTCGCGGATCACTTCCGTATCGTTAGTAACGCGTGAAATCAGCTGCCCGACCGGCTGGGTATCAAACGCGCTCAGCGGCTGGCGCAGCGCCGCGTCCATGACGTCCATCCGCAGCTGCTGCACCACGCCGACCGCGGCCTGGTTAAACAGCAGCGCCTGCCAGTAGTGCAGGCCCGCAGCGGTAACAGAAAGCAGCAGATAAGCCGTTGCCAGCCCGGCCACCAGCGCAACCGGCAGGCGGTTTTCGGAAACGATGTTGTCGATAAAGTAGCTGACCAGAATCGGCCCGGTCACTTCCGCCGCAGCGGCAATCCACAGCATCACCACCGCGCCCGCCAGCGGTTTGCGCCACGGAGAGCCGTACGCCAGCAGGCGTTTGATGGTCGGCCACTGCTTCGTTAATTTACGCACGGGCGACCTCCTCATCGTCTGCCTGCACCGGCGCATCGTCCAGCGCCGCCTCAAGCTGCTGATAACGATACATATCGCGATACCAGCCGGGCTGCGACGCCAGCGCATCGTGGCTGCCGCGCTGGGCGATATGCCCGTGCTGCATCACCAGGATCTCGCTCGCTTCGGTCAACGCGGATAAACGGTGCGCGCTGATAATCACGGTGCGGTTCTCGCCCCACTGGCGCAGGTTGTGAAGAATGTCATGCTCCGTGCGCCCGTCCACCGCCGAAAGCGCATCGTCCAGAATCAGGATTTCCGCATCCAGCAGCAGCGCGCGGGCAATGGAGATACGCTGTTTCTGCCCGCCGGAGAGCATCACGCCGCGCTCGCCGACTTCGGTTTCGTAACCCTGCGGCAGGCGCAGGATGTCCTCATGAACGCTCGCAAGCCTTGCAACGTGCTCAATCTCTTCCTGAGTTGCGTTCGGCTTGCCGAGGGCAATATTGCTGGCCACCGTGTCAGAGAAGAGGAACGGCGTCTGGTTCACCACCGCAAGGCGGCTGCGCCAGGCGTCGAGCTTCATTTGTACGAGGGGAACGTCGTGGAAGCGAATGTCCCCCTGGTCGATATCAAAGTGGCGCTGAATCAGCGACAGGATGGTGCTTTTACCCGCCCCGGTTGGGCCGCACAGGCCCAGCATGCCGCCCGGCTTAAGGGTAAACGAGACGTTCTCAAGCGTTGGCTTAGCGGTTTGCGGATAGTGGAACGCACGAATATTAACCTGCACCGTGCCGCGGCCTTCCGGCGCCGGTTTCTCACCGTCCGTCACGGATGGCGCCTCCGCCAGCATGCTGCGGATACGGCTGTACGCCGCGCTGCCGCGCTCGACGATATTAAACATCCACGCCAGCGCCAGCATGGGCCAGATCATCAGCCCCAGATACATCACGAAGCTGGTGAGCTGCCCGAGCGTCAGCGTGCCCTGCATCACCATCCAGCTGCCGCCGCCCACCGCCAGCAGGTTAGCCGTGCCGATGGCGATATAAATCGTCGGATCAAAGCGGGCGTCCACCCGCGCTACCCGCATGTTCTTCTTGCCCGCATCCTGCGCTTCGGCGGCGAACAGCGCCGACTGCCGGTCTTCCAGGCCAAAAGCTTTGATCATGCGGATACTGGTCAGGCTCTCCTGGGTGCGGTCGTTAAGGGTGGAGAAAGCCGCCTGCGCCAGCTTGAAGCGCTGGTGAAGCTGATCGCCGTAGCGTTTGATGACAATAGCCATCACCGGCATAGGTAATAAAGAAAGTAGGGTCAGCTCCCAGCTGATTTGCGTGGACATCACAATCAGCACCGCGAGGCCCATGACCAGAGAATCGACCAGCGTGAGCACGCCCTCGCCCGCCGCGAAGACCACGCGATCGACATCGTTTGTTGCGCGCGCCATTAGATCGCCCGTGCGGTGGCGCAGGTAAAATTCAGGGTGCTGGCGGCTGAGCTGGCGGTAATAATCCTCGCGCAGTTCCACGGCAAGCTGATAGGATGCCCCGAATAGCAGCACGCGCCACACATAGCGCAGCATGTAGACAACGATGGCAATGATAATCATCACCCCAAGCCACATCAGCACCTGCTGACCCGAAAGGCTTTGCGAGGTCACGCCGTCCACAATCACCCCTACCAGCTTCGGCGGCACGAGCTGCAGAACTGCAATGATGATAAGCAGGGCCACCGCCCCGAGATAGCGTCGCCACTCCCGGGTGAAGTACCAGCTTAATTGAGCAAATAATCGCACGCGATATTCCTGATTAACTGGATAATTAACTAATAAGAAGCGCCTTAAAGCAGGGTTATACGCTGCTTATCGGCAAAGCTGTCGTGTATTTTATCTGTTCCATGGCGAAACTCGAAGTCACATCGGTTAAACCGGGGATACCGTTGACCAGCCGCTTGTAAAAGTCGTCGTAACGTTTCATGTCCGCCACCTGGACACGCATCAGGTAGTCGTACTCCCCGGCCATGCGCCAGAAGCCAAGCACCTCGGGCATATCAGCTACCACGGCGACAAACTTGCAGTACCAGTCGCTGCTGTGCTGCTGGGTTTTGATCAGGACGAAAGCGGTCAGGGCAAGGCCGAGCTTTTCGGGATCCAGCAGCGCGACTTTTCCCCGCACGATGCCGTCGTCCTCGAGTTTTTTCAGGCGCTTCCAGCAGGGCGTGGTGGTCAGATTAACGGCATCCGCCAGCGCCTGCAAAGAGAGGGTGCAGTCTTCCTGCAGCAAGGATAGCAGCTTACGGTCAATTTTATCTAACATGGGGGCCTTCAGGAGAAAGGTTTTCTCTAATGAAAGCGCTGAACAGGTTAAATGGCAACTTTTTTATCCCGTTTTTGCTTTACGCTAGGCACAAACAGACAAACGGATCCTGACCATGACCAGTAGCTGGGTAAACCACGCCATCAGTGAAATTAACGCCGATTATCAGCGCTCGGCGGACACGCATCTCATCCGCCTGACTTTGCCAGCTTTTCCGGGCATTCAGCTGTACCTGAAAGATGAAAGTACTCATCCGACGGGCAGCCTTAAGCACCGTCTGGCGCGCTCGCTGTTTCTGTACGGCTTGTGTAACGGCTGGATCAAAGAAGGCACGACCATCATTGAGGCATCCTCGGGATCGACCGCCGTCTCTGAGGCCTATTTCGCCCGCCTGCTTGGCCTGCCGTTTATCGCCGTCATGCCCGCCTGCACCGCAAAACGTAAAATCGAACAGATCGAGTTTTACGGCGGCCGCTGCCACTTTGTGGAGAGCGCCTGCGAAATCTATGCTGCCTCTGAAATGCTGGCCCGCGAGCTGAACGGCCACTATATGGATCAGTTCACTTTCGCCGAGCGCGCAACCGACTGGCGCGGCAACAACAATATTGCCGACAGCATTTTCCGCCAGATGGACCATGAGCCGCACCCGGTCCCGGATTACATTGTCATGAGCGCGGGGACGGGCGGCACCTCCGCGACGATTGGCCGCTACCTTCGCTATCAGGGCCACCCGACAAAACTGCTGGTGGTTGACCCGTTAAACTCCGTTTTCCTGGACTACTGGCACCAGCGCGACTGCAGCCTGAGCAGTAAAATCGGCAGCAAAATCGAAGGCATTGGCCGGCCGCGCTGCGAACCGTCGTTTATTCCGGACGTTATCGATGAAATGATGCGCGTGCCGGACGCAGCCAGCGTCGCTACCATGCAGTGGCTGGAAACGGTTCTGGGCCGCAAAGTTGGCGCTTCGACCGGGACAAATATGTGGGGCACATTGCACATGGCCGCACGTATGCGCACGGAAGGCCGGACGGGTTCGATTGTGACATTGCTGTGCGACAGCGGCGAACGCTATCTGGAAACCTATTACAACGAAGAGTGGGTCAAGGCGAACATCGGGGATTTACAGCCGTGGCGCGCTGAGCTACAGAATCTTATGAAGTAAAAAAAGTGGCCGGGTACTCGCCCGGCCTGCTGAAATACCTTGTCATTCGGGGGAATAAGTCAGGTTTGGTGTATCCAGCCAATGCGTCAAATAGTGCGAAACCGCCTGATTACTGCAGTGTCCAATAACCGGCAGATGAGGTAATTCGTTTTTCAGCTGCGCCATCGCGTTGCCCATGACCAGACCCTGTCCTACTAAAGAGAGCATCTCCCGATCGTTCATCGCGTCGCCAAAAGCCATACATTCCTGTAGCGTCATGCCAAGATGCTCGCTTAGCTTGCCCAGCGCCGAGCCTTTGTTGCAGCCCACCGGCAGCACTTCCAGACAATCTGTCGCCGAAAAGCAGAGAAACGCTTTGTCGCCTAACGCCTCGCTAAGCTGAATTTTCAGGCGGCTGAGGTCTTCGTGATCGCCGCAGAAGCAAATCTTAGTGACCTCGTCCATCGACAGGCGCTTGAAGTCGGCGAGCCTGTACCTGAAGCCGCTGTAGACATGGGCGTGGAGCAGTTCCGGGATATCGTGTTCCGTCAGCCAGCCGGTGTCGTTGAACACGTGCATGCTGGCTTTTGTATCCCAGGGCTGATGAATGACGATCCCGGCGGCGTCCGGCGTCAGATCCTGCCGGTGCAGAAGTTCGCCTTCCATGCTGTGGATGCGCGTTCCGTTGCCGGTAATTAAAAAGGCATCAAGATCGATAGAGCCCAGAACGTGGCGCATCTCCAGTACGTGGCGGCCGGTCGCAAAGGCCAGCGTCATCTGCCTTTCGTTACGCAGACGCCTCAGCGTGCGCAGGGTCTGCTCACCAAGGTGATGGTCCGGCATCAGTAACGTGCCATCCATATCAAATGCCGCCAGACGTGCCATAGAAACTCCTGATACTTGCCTTACAAACATGGCTGCCAGTATTGCCTGGCATATACGGAACTAATAGTGAATACTTGATAAAAATTGTTCCGGGTTTAACGATGCGACTGCTTAATCGACTTAATCAGTACCAGCGGCTGTGGCAGCCCACGGCGGGTGAGCCCGTGCAGGCGACCGTAGCCGAACTGGCCGGACGCTGCTTTTGCAGCGAGCGCCACGTTCGCACGCTGCTTAACCAGCTGGAGGCAGCAGGCTGGCTTACGTGGCGGGCGCGGTCCGGGCGCGGCAAGCGGGGAGAGCTGACTTTCCTGGTGACGCCAGAAAGCCTGCGATCCAGCATGATGGAAGAGGTGCTGCATAAAGGGCAGCACCAGAACGCGCTCGATCTGGCGCAGATCGCCCCGGAACAGCTTCGCCACCTGCTTCAGCCGTTTCTGGGCGGCCAGTGGCAAAACGACACCCCTACTTTGCGTATTCCATACTATCGTCCCCTCGAACCCCTGCAGCCGGGCTTTATGCCGGGGCGCGCAGAACAGCACCTGGCCGGGCAGGTTTTTTCCGGCCTCACCCGCTTTGTTACCCACAGCACCCTGCCCCAGCCCGATCTTGCTCATCACTGGCAGGTTTCCGACGACGGCCTGAGCTGGCATTTTTTTATTCGGTCGACGCTGCACTGGCACAGCGGCGAGGCGGTAGAAACCTCGCAGCTGCAGCAGCGCCTGCTGATGCTGTTAACCCTGCCCGCCATGCGCCGCCTGTTCATCAGCGTTAAGACGATCGAGCAGCCCCACGCGCAGTGTCTGCAGTTCGTGCTGCATCGCCCGGATTACTGGCTGCCGTGGCGGCTGGCGAGCTACTGCAGCCGCCTCTCCCATCCCGACGACGCCCAGCTGGGCTGCGGCGCGTTCCGCATTGCGAGCTTTCAGGAGAGTCTCGTGCGCATTGAAAGCCACGAGAGTTATCACCTGAGCCACCCGCTGCTGAAGGCGATTGAATACTGGATCACGCCCGCGCTTTTTGACACGGCGCTGGGAACAAGCTGTCGACATCCGGTGCAGATCGCCATTGGCCAGCAGGACGATCTGGTTCACCTGCGTCCGGTCAGCAACAGCATCAGCCTGGGATTTTGCTATCTGGCCATCAAACAGAACGGCAGCCTGACCCCGCAGCAGGCGAGAATGCTGATGCAGATTGTGCGCAAGCACGAGGTGATTGCTACGCTGCCGGTGGAAGAGTCTTTGATCACCCCAAGCACCGAGATGATCCCCGGCTGGACCATCCCGGACTGGCAAACCCTCGAAAACGTAGCGCTGCCGCCGAAGCTGACGCTGATTTACCATCTGCCGGTGGAGCTGCACGCCATGGCACGGCAGTTAAAACAGCATCTGGCGGCGCTGGGCTGCGAGCTGACGCTGATTTTTCACGATGCCAAAAACTGGGCGGACTGCGCGGCGCTGGATGATGCGGATATTCTGATGGGCGACAGGCTGATTGGCGAAGCGCCGGAATACACCCTCGAACAGTGGCTACGCAGCGATATTCTCTGGCCGCGCCTGCTGTCCGGGGCGCAGTATGCGCGACTTCAGGCTACGCTTGATTCGGTGCAGATCCATCCCGATAACGCGACGCGCTATGCCGGCCTGAAAGATGTCTTCAGCTCGCTGATGAAAGAGGCGATCGTGACGCCGCTGTTTAACTACCGCTACCAGATAAGCGCCCCGCCCGGGGTTAACGGCATTGAACTCAACGCATGGGGTTGGTTCGATTTTACCCAGGCCTGGCTCCCCCCGCCTTCGATGAGCTGACGCATCAGCAAAGAAACTGGTTAGCCACGTTTCAGGGCGTTACCATAGGCGAAACGTAACATTCATTTGGTCATTACAGGATTAGTCATGAAACGTGCAGTTGTCGTTTTCAGCGGTGGACAAGACTCCACAACCTGCCTGATTCAGGCGCTACAGCAGTATGATGAAGTTCACTGTGTGACGTTCGACTACGGTCAGCGCCACCGCGCGGAGATCGACGTCGCCCGTGAACTGGCGCTGAAACTGGGCGCCCGCGCGCATAAGGTGCTGGACGTGACGCTTCTGAATGAACTGGCCGTCAGCAGCCTGACGCGCGACAGCATTCCCGTACCCAATTACGACCCGTCGGAAAACGGCATTCCCAGCACCTTCGTGCCGGGCCGCAATATTCTGTTTCTGACCCTGACGGCAATTTATGCGTATCAGGTAGAAGCTGAGGCGGTGATTACCGGCGTATGCGAGACCGATTTCTCCGGCTACCCGGACTGCCGTGATGAATTTGTTAAAGCGCTTAACCATGCGGTCAGCCTGGGCATGGCCCGCGATATCCGGTTTGAAACGCCGCTGATGTGGCTGGATAAAGCGGAGACCTGGGCGCTGGCGGACTACTGGCAGCAGCTGGACCTGGTACGCCAGGAGACCCTGACCTGCTACAACGGTATCAAGGGCGACGGCTGCGGAGAATGCGCCGCCTGCCACCTGCGCGCCAACGGCCTGAATCATTACCTGGCGGATAAGCCGAAGGTGATGGCCGCCATGAAAAAGAAAACCGGTTTGCAATAACCTTCCCGGGCGTGGTGCTCGCCACGCCCTGCCGGTCACTCCATCATCTGCTCAAGCTTTTCGCGTAGCTCACCTTCAATGGGCAGCGACTTCTGCGTTTTCAGGTCGATGCAGACAAAGGTCAGCAGCGCGTCGGCCACGGCCTGGCCTTCTGGCTCCAGAGTCACGACCTGGCTCAGCACGCCGCTTTTGCCGTTTAGCTGCTGCAGGCTGCTGGTAATGTTCAGCACGTCCCCCAGCACCGCCGGACGGCGGTAGCTGATATTAATATTCACCACGATAAAGGCGATGTTGCGTTCGTTCATCCACTGAAAGCCCGCCGTGCTCTCCAGCCCTTCCCAGCGGGCCTCCTCAAGAAACTCCAGATAGCGGGCGTTATTCACGTGCTGATAGACATCCATGTGGTAACCACGAACTTTGATTTGTGTTTGCATAGCGCGATAACCTTTTAATTTTATTAGGCAGGCAAGATGATCAGGCCACACGAACTGGTATGACCTGTCATTCAGCGTAGCAAAACTTTGCTACTACGCTAGCCAGTACGCACTAACCGCTAAAGTTTTATACGCCCACGGTTACGCTCCACCAGCGCGCTGCCAATCCCCGGCACCTCCTGCAGCTGATCGGCCTCTTTAAAAGGGCCGTACTCTTCCCGGTAGCTGACAATCGCCTGCGCCTTTTTCAGCCCCACGCCGTTCAGCGCCTGGGCGAGCTGTTCTGCGCTGGCGGTATTAATACTCACTACCCCGTCGTCCGGATCGGCTGCTTTAGCTTCGCTCGCTTTGTCTGAGTGTGGTTTCGGGCTGCTCTTTTCCGCCACGGCGGTAGTTTGCACAACCGCGTTACTTTTGGCTGGTGCCGCATGGGCAGGGGTACAGGCTCCGGCACCGGCCAGAACCAGGGTGAGACACAACGCTTTCACTGCTGATTTCATGCTATTTCCTCCATGTGTTTGATAGCGAAGCCACCATAGCGGGAGAAAAAAGCCTGAACAATTGACGGTTTTAAAATGTGGAAAAGGCCGCGAAAGCGGCCTTTGATTTTTGCATTCTGTTGCAGTTATCTGCGAGAGACGCCGAAGATTATTGCTGCTGGTCGACCACGTCGCCCATCTTGATCTTCGCTTCTTTGCGCAGGTTGGTCATCAGCGCTTCGAAAGCGATCTGGGCGTTGTTCTGGGTGATCCCCTGCACCATGGCTTTTTTCTGATCGGCCGGCATGGTCCCCGCTTTCACTTCATCCAGCGCCAGCAGCACCACGTTGCCCTGCATGTCGTTAGCCACGCCGTAGCTCGGCTTGTCTTTTGCCGGCAGCGGTAAGGTGAAGGCAGCCTGGCTGACAGGATCCCGTCCGGTACGGGTCAGCGTTTTCGCTTCGCCGAAGCTCAGACCTGCGGCTTTCAGCGCGTCCTGGCCTTTACCCTGCTTCAGTTCGTTCAGCAGCTTGTCGGCGTCGAGCTTAGCCTGCTGTTCCGCTTTCTGACGTTTAACCTGGGCGATAACCTGGTCACGGACTTCAGCCAGTGGCTTGATCGCTTCAGGTTTATGCTCCGTCACACGCAGAACAAAAGCACGGTCGCCGTCCACGGTGATGATGTCGGAGTTGCTACCCGGCGTACCGTTCTGACCGACCAGACCGCCGTTGAAGATAGCTTCTGATACCGGCTTGAAGTTCAGCTCTGCTGGCAGATTGTCGTGACCAAACCAGCCTGTTTCAACTGCTTTAACGCCTGCAACCTGCTCTGCACCTGCCAGAGATTCGTTATCGTTGCTTGCCGCATCGCTCACTTTCTGCTGCAGCGCGTAGTAGGCATCCAGCGCTTTTTCCTGCTTCACTTTGTCGGCAATCGCGTCATGCACTTCAGAAAGCGGCTTGGTTTTCGCGGGCTGGACATCGTCCAGGCGCACAACCAGGAAACCTACGGAAGATTTGATCACGCCAGACAGCTGGCCTTTCTCTTTCAGAGCGGCATTTTTCAGTTCGTCAGGCGTGGTGCCCGGCTCGAGCCAGCCCATATCGCCGCCGTTACGGGCAGAGATAATGTCAGCCGACTTCGCTTTTGCCAGAGCGGCGAAATCGCCACCTTTGTTCAGCTCGTCCAGAACCGCTTTCGCTTCCGCTTCTGTCTTAGTCTGAATCACGCTGTAGCGGCTACGCTGCGGCTGGGTGTACTCATCCTGATGCTGGTCATAATAGGACTGCACTTCGGCATCCGTTGCGGTTTCCGGCATCGAGGCGGCATCCAGCTTGATGTAGCTGACCTTGAACTGCTCAGGCGCCACAAAGCGGCTTTTGTTTTGCTCGTAGCTGGCGTTGACTTCCTGCTCGGAAGCCGTCTGCTTCGCAGCCAGCGCTGTGACATCAATGGTCGCTTCACGCACCAGACGCTCCTGAGACACCAGGGCCGCCAGTTCGTCGGTTTCGCCATTGAGCATAAAGTCGGTGCCTACCAGCGCGTTAATGAGCTGCTGGGTGGTCAGCTGGTTACGCAGCGCCTGCGCATACTGATCGGCTGACATCCCCATATTGCCGATGATGGCGATATAGCGTGCGTTATCGAATTTGCCGTTATTCTGGAAGGCAGGCTCTTTGAAAATCGCCTGTTTGATTTGTTCGTCGCTGATGCCCAGGCCAAGGTGTCTGGCATACTGATCCATCAATGCTTCGTCGATCATGCGGGAGAGCACCTGCTGGCGCATCTGCTTCATGTAGCCTTCGCTGGAAGCCAGCTCGGAGAACTGATCACCCAATTGCTGCTGCTGGCGGTTACGCTCGCTGGCTACTGCATTTTCGAACTGCCCACGACCAATCTCCTGGCCATTAACTTTTGCGGCATAATTAGCGTTACCGCCAATCAGGTAGTTACCCACGCCAGTCAAAATGAATGACACGATAATCAGACCCAGAATGATCTTGAGCACGACGTGGTTTGCCGCCGCGCGTAAATTGTCCATCATGGTGATACAACACTCCGCTGTAGTGTAATTGGTAAACCCTGCGCAGATGCCAGTGCATCCTTGCGAACGCGCTAAGCTCCGCCGCTGCGCATAAGAGGGCTATTGTGACAAGAATCCCGCCCCAAATCATCAAGCAAGCGTAAAATTAAGCCTGATAAAACAAAAAAGGCACATCTGATGATGCGCCCCTGACAAAGCTTTACGGTTAAGTTAACAGATAGCTAAACTTAGTTTACCGCGTCTTTCAGCGCTTTACCCGCACGGAACCCTGGGACTTTCGCTGCAGCAATGGTGATCTCTTTACCGGTCTGAGGGTTACGGCCTGTACGGGCTGCACGCTCTTTAACCGCGAAAGTACCAAAGCCAACCAGTGCTACTTCTTCTCCGGATTGCAGAGTTTCAGTAACAGAGGCGATAACAGCATCCAACGCACGTCCGGCCGCAGCTTTAGAAATATCAGCACCTGCGGCAATTTTGTCTATCAGTTGAGATTTATTCACTCTTCTCTTCCTCTCGTTATTATTTATATCGTACCCATACCCATCCAGGCACGACCGCGCAGCAGTTATATCAGGCCTGCCATGCCCGCACAACATCCGTTGTACGAGGCGGACTTAGCCAGCAGTCTAACTTAGCGAGACAAAAAAAAGCTGGCAAGTGAGAATTCACTTACCAGCCCGGTTTTTCTTAACTGTATTTGCGTCAGGTCACTATTTTGCGGTTACAACCTGCATTCCGTAGGGTTCATTCTGCAGGGCAAGTGCCAGAACTTCCTCAATACGCTTAACAGGGTGAATATCCAGATCGGCAATCACGTTGTCCGGAATCTCTTCCAGATCGCGTTTGTTTTCATCCGGGATCAGCACCGTTTTAATGCCGCCGCGGTGAGCTGCCAGCAGTTTTTCTTTCAAACCACCGATTGGCAGAACCTGGCCACGCAGCGTGATCTCGCCGGTCATTGCGACATCTGCACGTACCGGATTACCTGTCAGACAGGAAACCAGCGCCGTACACATGGCGATACCCGCGCTTGGGCCGTCTTTCGGCGTAGCACCTTCCGGTACGTGAACGTGAATATCACGCTTCTCGTAGAAGTCGCCATTGATGCCCAGTTTTTCAGCCCGTGCGCGAACAACGGTCAGCGCTGCCTGGATAGACTCCTGCATAACTTCACCGAGTGACCCGGTATAAGTCAGCTTGCCTTTGCCCGGCACGCAGGCGGTTTCGATGGTCAGCAGATCGCCGCCAACTTCCGTCCACGCAAGACCTGTGACCTGCCCAACGCGGTTCTCGCTGTCTGCACGACCATAGTCAAAGCGCTGTACCCCAAGGAAGTCCTTCAGGTTGTCGCCGTCGATGGTGATGTGCTTAAGCGTTTTATCCAGCAGCAGCTGTTTGACCGCTTTACGGCACAGCTTGGAGATTTCACGCTCCAGGCTACGCACGCCCGCTTCACGGGTGTAATAACGGATGATGCCGGAAATCGCGCTGTCTTCAACCGTCAGCTCGCCTTTTTTCAGGGCGTTACGCTCGATCTGCTTCGGCAGCAGGTGCTGTTTGGCGATGTTCAGCTTTTCGTCTTCGGTATAGCCGGACAGACGAATCACTTCCATACGGTCCAGCAGCGGCGCCGGAATATTCATGGAGTTAGAGGTCGCAACAAACATCACGTCGCTGAGATCGTAGTCCACTTCCAGGTAGTGATCGTTAAAGGCCACGTTCTGCTCTGGATCAAGCACTTCGAGAAGCGCCGACGCCGGATCGCCACGCATGTCGGAAGACATTTTGTCGATCTCATCAAGCAGGAACAGCGGGTTTTTAACGCCAACTTTCGCCATTTTCTGAATAAGCTTGCCCGGCATCGAACCAATATAGGTACGACGGTGGCCGCGAATTTCAGCTTCATCGCGCACGCCGCCGAGCGCCATACGGATGTATTTACGCCCTGTCGCTCTCGCGATGGACTGGCCGAGGGAGGTTTTACCCACGCCCGGAGGCCCGACCAGGCACAGAATTGGCCCTTTGAGCTTGTTCACGCGGCTCTGTACTGCGAGGTATTCAAGGATACGATCCTTTACTCGCTCCAGACCATAATGGTCGGTATCCAGCACTTCCTGAGCCTGACGCAGGTCTTTTTTAACCTTGCTGCGCGCGTTCCACGGTACCTGCACCATCCAGTCGATGTAGCCACGGACTACGGTTGCTTCCGCAGACATTGGCGACATCATTTTCAGCTTTTGCAGCTCCGCTTCGGTCTTTTCACGCGCTTCTTTCGGCATTTTAGCCGCGTCGATTTTGCGTTTCAGCGCCTCGTTTTCATCCGGCGCGTCGTCCATTTCGCCGAGCTCTTTCTGAATGGCTTTCATTTGCTCGTTCAGATAGTACTCGCGCTGGCTCTTTTCCATCTGCTTTTTAACGCGGTTGCGAATGCGTTTCTCAACCTGCAGCAGATCGATTTCGGATTCCATCATCGCCATCAGGTATTCAAGACGTTCGTTAATATCGGACATCTCGAGTACCGACTGCTTGTCCGTTAGTTTCAACGGCATATGCGCGGCAATGGTGTCTGCCAGACGTGCAGGATCATCGATGCTATTCAGCGATGTCAGCACTTCCGGCGGGATTTTTTTGTTCAGTTTGATGTAGCCTTCAAACTGATTAATAGCTGTGCGTACCAGGACTTCCTGCTCGCGCTCTTCAATAACCGGCGAGTCGAGGTATTCCGCCTGGGCGGCGAAGTGGTCGCCGTTGTCGGAAAGCGTAGTAATACGCGCGCGCTGTAAGCCTTCCACCAGCACTTTTACCGTGCCGTCCGGCAGCTTCAGCATCTGCAAAATAGACGCAACGGTACCTACTGAGAACAGGTCGTTAACACCCGGCTCATCCGTCGAGGCCTCTTTTTGCGCCACCAGCATGATTTTTTTATCGTTGTCCATGGCCGCTTCCAGGCAGCGAATAGACTTTTCACGCCCAACAAACAGTGGAATGACCATGTGCGGATAAACCACCACATCGCGCAAAGGCAATACGGGGATTTCAATGCGTTCAGAACGCTCAGGATTCATAGAGCTCTCTCTTAGTTTAATTTCCGCCAGGTGATGGGGCGATGCCTCCGCTCTTATGGCATCGACCTGCAAGTAAGTCAGTATATGGGGATGTTTCCCGGGCATTCAATGCCGGAATCGCAGGAAAAATAAAAGGGGGATAAAAATCCCCCTTTTTATACTAACTGACTGGTTATTTTGGCGAATTATTCACCAGATGCCTGTTGCGCTTCCGGCTTACCGTAAATCAACAGCGGCTTGGTCTGGCCGTCGATAACGGACTCGTCGATCACCACTTTTTCGACGTCTTCCATGGAAGGAAGATCGTACATGGTATCGAGCAGCGCGCCTTCAACGATAGAGCGCAGACCACGAGCACCGGTTTTACGGGCCATCGCTTTCTTGGCGATAGCGTCCAGCGCTTCGTCGCGGAATTCCAGATCCACACCTTCCAGATTAAACAGCGCCTGGTACTGCTTGGTCAGGGCGTTTTTCGGCTCTTTCAGGATTTGGATCAGGGCTTCTTCGCTCAGTTCGCTCAGGGTGGCTACCACCGGCAGACGACCGATGAACTCAGGGATCAGACCAAATTTGATCAGATCTTCTGGCTCCACCTGGCCCAGCAGCTGGCCTTCGCTGGCTTTTTCAGACTTGCCTTTCACCGTTGCGCCAAAGCCAATGCCGGAACCGGTTTCAACGCGGTTGGCGATAACTTTGTCGAGGCCGGCAAATGCGCCACCGCAGATGAAGAGGATCTTGGAGGTATCAACCTGCAGGAACTCTTGCTGCGGATGTTTACGCCCGCCCTGAGGTGGAACCGCCGCGACTGTGCCTTCGATCAGTTTCAGCAACGCCTGCTGCACGCCTTCGCCGGACACATCACGGGTGATGGACGGGTTGTCAGACTTGCGGGAGATTTTGTCGATCTCATCGATATAAACGATACCGCGCTGTGCTTTCTGCACGTCGTAGTCGCATTTCTGCAGCAGTTTCTGAATGATGTTTTCTACGTCTTCACCAACATAGCCCGCTTCGGTAAGCGTTGTGGCATCAGCCATGGTGAAGGGAACATCCAGCAAACGCGCCAGGGTTTCTGCCAGCAAGGTTTTACCGCTACCGGTCGGCCCGATGAGCAGAATGTTACTTTTGCCCAGCTCAATGCCGTTGGTGCTGTCGCCGTTGCGCAGACGTTTGTAGTGGTTGTATACCGCCACCGCCAGGACTTTCTTAGCCTGTTCCTGACCGATGACGTAGTCATCGAGGTGGTGACGAATTTCATGCGGCGTCGGCAACGCGCTTCGTTCGCGATGCGGAGCCACTTCTTTGATCTCTTCGCGAATGATGTCGTTACACAGGTCGACACACTCATCGCAGATATACACCGACGGCCCGGCAATCAGCTTGCGCACTTCATGCTGGCTTTTGCCGCAAAAAGAGCAGTACAGCAGTTTGCCTGAACCGTCTTTGCGCTTATCTGTCATAAAGCAAAACCTCTTTTCTGTTTCTTTGCATCGCTGGAAACGACGCAGGTGCCATTATTGCGGCACAGCCAATCGTAAGCGCCAGAGAGCCGCTACTTCAACTATAGTATACGGCCCGCTGTTTTCGGGCATTAGTTACGGTGAGTCAGAATCGAGTCAACTAAGCCATACTCTACCGCTTCGCTGGCAGCGAGGAAACGGTCACGCTCGGTGTCTCTCTCGATTTCTTCCAGAGATTTCCCGGTGTGTTGCGCCATAAGTTCGTTCATGCGGGCTTTAACTTTCAGAATTTCGCGGGCATGAATTTCGATGTCCGTCGCCTGTCCCTGATAGCCGCCCAGCGGTTGGTGGATCATAACGCGCGAATTCGGCAGGCAGAAACGCTTACCCTTCGCACCGGCAGTAAGCAGGAATGCTCCCATGGAACAAGCCTGTCCCATGCAGATAGTGCTGACGTCCGGCTTAATAAATTGCATGGTGTCGTAGATAGACATACCTGCCGTAATTACGCCACCCGGTGAGTTAATGTAGAGATAGATGTCTTTTTCCGGGTTTTCTGCTTCCAGAAACAGCATCTGCGCCACAATCAGGTTAGCCATATGATCTTCGACCTGTCCGGTCATGAAGATGACACGTTCCTTGAGCAGACGGGAATAGATATCGTATGAACGCTCACCACGCGATGTTTGTTCAACAACCATCGGCACCAGGGCCATATGGGGTGCTAATTGATCTCGTTCGCCACTGTATGACATTTCCGTCTCCTGGAGTAATTAAGCCTTCTAACCTACTGTACTGATTCTACTTCAGACGCGAAAAGAAGACTACGCTCCTTGCGCCCGTTACCTTTGATGGACGGATTATCAGTCAGGGTCGTGTTGTTGGAGCCATCCCCAGTTTATGGGGATGGTTTCGCCCTGTTTCAAGCATAACAACCTTTTCTTGTAACGCTAACCCTGAAACTTCGTTTATTCGTCCCAAAGATGCCATCCGGCGGATAAAAAAAGCCCGCCACCTGGGGGTGACGGGCTTGACGCAGCAAATTTTTGGCGAAGATGCCGAAAATTATGCTTACGCTTGCTGGTTCATCAGCTCGCTAAAGGAAGTCGCCTTCTCAGAGACTTTCGCTTTTGCCAGAACGGCTTCAACAGCCTGCTCTTCCAGAGCAACATTACGCATGTTGTCCATCAGCTCTTTGTTTTTGCCGTAGAATTCGATAACTTCTTTCGGATCTTCGTAGGCAGAAGCCATCTCTTCGATCAGGCCATTAACACGAGCTTCGTCAGCTTTCAGTTCGTGGGTACGAATCACTTCGCCCAGCAGCAGACCAACAACGACGCGGCGTTTAGCTTGCTCTTCGAACAGTTCACGAGGCAGTTCCAGCGCCTGCTGCTCGTTGCCACCGAAACGCTGAGCAGCCTGGCGGCGCAGCACGTCGATTTCGCCGTCGATCAGTGCCGCTGGCACGTCGATGTTGTTAGCGTTAACCAGACCGTCGATTGCCTGAGACTTGATGCGGTTACGCACTGCGCCTTTCAGCTCACGATCCATGTTTTTACGCACTTCGGTACGCAGGCCAGCAACGGAACCATCTTCAACGCCGAAACGCTTGATGAATTCTTCAGTAAATTCTGGCAGTTCACGCTCTTCAACTTTCTTCAGAACGATGTCGAACTTCGCCGCTTTACCTTTCAGGTTTTCAGCGTGGTAATCTTCCGGGAAGGTCACTTCAATAGTGAACTCTTCGCCAGCTTTGTGGCCAACAACGCCATCTTCGAAGCCTGGGATCATACGACCCTGGCCCATTGCCAGCACGAAGTCAGACGCTTTGCCGCCTTCGAATACTTCGCCGTCTACGGAACCGGTGAAGTCGATGGTCACACGGTCTTCAGCAGTTGCGGCTGCATCAGAGTCTTTCCAGGTGGCCTGCTGCTTACGCAGGGTATCCAGCATGGTGTCAACGTCTTCGTCAGTCACTTCAACAACCGGTTTTTCAACTTCGATTGCTTCCAGACCCTGCAGCTCAACTTCCGGGTACACTTCGAACTCTACGGAGTAGGTGAAGTCTTCGCCCAGTTTGTATTCGCCTGGAATATAGTTAGGCGCGCCGGCTGGGTTGATTTTTTCTTTGATGATCGCGTCAACGAAGTTGCGGCTCATCAGCTCGCCCAGAACGTCCTGGCGAACAGAAGCGCCGTAACGCTGAGCAACAACAGTCATCGGTACTTTGCCCTTGCGGAAGCCGTCAATACGAACTTTCTTTGCCACGTTGACCAGCTCGCTTTTTACAGCGTTTTCGATGCTGTCTGCAGCGATAGTAATCGTGAGACGGCGGCCAAGGCCCTGAGTGGTTTCAACTGAAACTTGCATCTTGTTACCTCAAAAAATCACAGTGCTCGGTCAACTCTGGAAGCCGTCTTATATTGCTTCACAGAACCGGGATGTCCTCTGTATCAGAATCACATTCCCTGTCGTCAGAATCGTCCCGAAGACATTCCGAAAAATAAGACGCAGCATTATAGCGGCATCGCTAAGGTGAGTCGAGAACGGCAACGCAACGTCGCTGCGGCCTTTTTCACACTTCACGGGAATTTATTGCCAGATCCCTGCAAAGACCAGGTGAAATCATGGGCAAAACAAAACGGCCCGCAGGCCGTTTTGGGAAACACGTTTAACAGATAGCAACATAAAGGAAAAGTTCCCTCAGTTGCAAACCTGAAAGCTTTTTTTCAGGCGATACTGCCAGCACCACGACACGGCGGAGAGGCAAAAATCGTATCCTGCAGACCTTCCCACTCTTTAATGGTGTAAGTGTGCAGGGCCAGAGCATGAACCGTGTTGGAGAGCTCCTCGCTTAAGGTTCCGTAGATCATGCGATGGCGATTTAAGAAACGCTCACCCACAAAACGATCGCTGACCAGCACAACTTTGAAATGGCTCTCTGAGCCAGCCGGGACATTGTGACGATAGCTTTCATCCACGACTTCCAGGAACACGGGTTCAAAGGCTGCCCTTAATTTTGTTTCTATTTGCTCGCGTACCATCATGAACTTTCTCCTCAACAACGCAGAGATGCCACTCATCCCTTTAAATCTTAGCCGCTTTTAACCGTTTTAATAACGTAACGCCAACATTAATTTAGCTTTCATCCGATTTTATTACCCAACTCGCTGTAGCTTAATGCTATTGCGTTAAAGATTGGGGCCAAAACGGTTCAGTTGCAGCGCTGGTGCTCATTAAAAGCGCAACGCGATGAATTTACGTGCGTCAGGCACTTCCACTGGGCAAACGCGGTGTTATGATGGCGTGTTTTTTCTGCCCGCCCTTTTAAGTACATTGAGATAGCGAACATGTTAAAAAAATTACTTTTCCCGCTGGTCGCCGTATTTATGCTGGCCAGCTGTGCAACACCACCAACCACCATTGATGTGGCACCGACCATCAACCTGCCTCAGCAGGATCCAAGCCTGATGGGCGTCACCGTCAGCATCAACGGTGCAGACCAGCGTACCGACCAGGCACTGGCTAAAGTCACCCGCGACAACCAGCTGGTTACCCTGACCCCATCCCGCGATCTGCGTTTCCTGTTACAGGAAGTTCTGGAAAAGCAAATGACCGCTCGCGGCTATATGATTGGGCCAAGCGCGCCGGTTGCATTACAGATTATCGTCAACCAGCTGTACGCCGATGTCTCCCAGGGTAACGTGCGCTACAACATTGCCACTAAAGCGGACATCTCTATCGTTGCTACCGCGCAAAACGGCAACAAGATGACCAAAAACTACCGTTCTAATTACAACGTGGAAGGGGCGTTCCAGGCAACCAACAAGAATATCGCCAACGCGGTTAACTCCGTGCTGACCGATACCATTGCGGATATGGCCCAGGACACCAGCGTTCACGACTTTATCAAACAGAACGCGCGTTAATTTTTGCCTATAAGCCCGCATCTTGCGGGCTTAAGATCCGAGCCTCGCATGCCCAGTCAGTATTTACGCAAACTTCTTGAGCCGAAATCAGCCATTCTACTGATTCTTGGCTTTGCCTCCGGGCTTCCCCTCGCACTAACTTCCGGCACGCTGCAGGCCTGGATGACGGTCGAAAATATCGATCTGAAAACCATCGGCTTTTTCTCCCTTGTGGGCCAGGCCTACGTCTTTAAGTTTCTCTGGTCGCCGGTGATGGACAGGTATACGCCGCCGATGCTTGGGCGGCGTCGCGGCTGGCTATTAATCACGCAAATCCTGCTGCTCATTTCTATCGCCGCAATGGGCTTCCTTGAACCTGGGTCGCAGCTGCGCTGGATGGCGGCGCTGGCGGTGATCATCGCTTTCTGCTCTGCCTCTCAGGATATCGTGTTCGATGCATGGAAGACGGACGTGCTGTCTGCCGAAGAGCGCGGATCTGGGGCGGCAATCAGCGTTCTTGGCTATCGTCTGGCGATGCTGGTTTCCGGTGGCCTTGCGCTCTGGCTGGCAGACCGTTTCCTGGGCTGGCAGGCGATGTACTGGCTGATGGCGGCACTAATGCTGCCGTGTATTGTCGCCACTATTCTGGCACCCGAGCCTACGGATGCCATTCCTGTTCCCCGCAGCATCGAACAGGCAGTTGTCGCGCCGCTGCGTGATTTCTTCGGGCGCAATAACGCCTGGCTGATCCTGCTGCTGATTGTGATGTACAAGCTGGGCGATGCGTTTGCCATGAGCCTCACCACCACGTTTCTTATCCGTGGTGTCGGGTTCGATGCGGGTGAAGTTGGCGTGGTGAATAAAACGCTGGGCCTGTTCGCCACGATTCTGGGCGCGCTGTACGGCGGCGTATTAATGCAGCGCCTGAGCCTGTTCCGGGCGCTACTGATCTTTGGCGTTTTACAGGGGCTGTCCAACGCCGGTTACTGGCTGCTGTCTATCTCCGACAAGCATATGTTCAGCATGGCCGCCGCCGTGTTCTTCGAAAATCTGTGCGGGGGCATGGGCACCGCTGCTTTCGTCGCGTTGCTGATGACTTTATGCAATAAGTCATTTTCTGCTACCCAGTTCGCACTGCTCTCGGCTCTCTCCGCCGTAGGGCGTGTATACGTTGGGCCAATTGCCGGCTGGTTTGTTGAGGCCCACGGCTGGCCTACGTTTTATCTTTTCTCCGTGTTTGCAGCTGTCCCTGGGATTCTGCTGCTGCTGCTTTGTAAATCCACCCTCGAATACACCCAGCGAACAGATAGCTTTATACCGCGCAGCGAGTTTGCATCTGCCTATCGCCTGGCGTTGAAAGCGCTGACCTTCGGCTGCATGCTGATTGGCGTCTGGCTGGTGATTCTTATTACTAACGCCCTGGGGCTGACTGACTGGGCGTTTAACCTTCAGCTTCTCGAATGGGGGGCGCTGTTTGCCATTGGCGGCGTGGCGATCGGCGCCGTGCTGGACTATCTGGCTTTACGTCGCGCCGCCATGTTGTGAAAAAAGCAAAGGCGCAGCTGAATATATTGCTGCGCCTTATTTATTTAGCGCCGTTATTAATTTGCCGAAATATGCAGCACTTAAATTTACAAATCACTTTTCCCCCGCCTGACGGACGATTTTTTTATTATTCCGCAGCACGCTTATTTCAGCCCATGTACCTTAACGATTCAGCCCGGTGCGAAATTAATTTAGTGATTTTACGTTTATAAAATGATGCCAGTTTGTTAATTTATCGTGCACCAACTGGAATGGTTATACTCATTACCCCGCTCCACACCCGCTTAGATAGGCTTTTGTTATAAATCAGGGTAATCCCCACAAAGCATGCTACTTTAATAAATTGTTGCATTTCGTGTGACATTGACGGCAGAACCCGGTAACACCCCACTGACACTATGCCAATCATGTTTACAGTAATGTAACCTTCCCGTAAAATGCCGGCACACTTTAAACGACAATAGAGCTCCCCCGGAATTGAGGTCGTTAAATGAGACTCAGGAAATACAATAAAAGTTTGGGATGGTTGTCATTAATCGCAGGCACTTTTTTACTCAGCGGCTGTGATTCTGCACTTCTCGATCCCAAAGGACAGATTGGACTGGAACAACGTTCCCTGATACTGACGGCCCTCGGCCTGATGTTGATCGTCGTTATCCCAGCTATCGCGATGGCTATCGGTTTTGCCTGGAAGTATCGGGCTTCAAACAAGGACGCCAAATACAGCCCAAACTGGTCGCACTCGAACAAGGTTGAAGCTGTAGTCTGGACGATTCCCATCCTTATCATCATCTTCCTTGCGGTACTGACCTGGAAAACCACGCACGCCCTTGAGCCCAGCAAACCGCTGGTTCACGAAGCGAAGCCGGTGACCATTGAAGTTATCGCCATGGACTGGAAATGGTTCTTCATCTATCCGGAGCAGGGTATCGCCACGGTTAATGAAATCGCCTTCCCGGCCAACACCCCAGTGGAATTCAAAATCACCTCTAACTCGGTGATGAACTCCTTCTTTATTCCGCGACTCGGTAGCCAGATCTACGCAATGGCAGGCATGCAGACCAAACTGCACCTGATTGCGGACGAAGCAGGCACCTACGACGGTATTTCGTCTAACTACAGCGGTAAAGGCTTCTCTGGCATGAAGTTCAAAGCAATTGCAACGCCAGACATGAACACCTTTAACCAATGGGTGGCTAAGGCCAAACAATCTCCGGAAGTCATGAACGATATGGCGGCCTACGAGAAGCTGGCAACACCTAGCGAATACAACAAAGTCGAATACTTCTCCGCTGTTAAACCTGATTTGTTCAAAGACGTTATTGGCAAATTCATGGGGCACGGGAAGAGCATGGACATGACCCAGCCTGAAGGTGAGCACGCAGCACACGAAGGTATGGAAGGCATGGACATGAGTCACGCGGAAACCTCTCACTAGGGGCCGAGGAATAAAAATGTTCGGAAAACTTACACTGGATGCAGTCCCATACCATGAACCCATTATCATGGTTACGGTTGCAGCAATTATCGTCGGGGGACTGGCGCTGGTTGCGGCTATCACTTACTTCGGTAAGTGGGAATATTTATGGAAAGAGTGGCTTACCTCGGTTGACCACAAACGCCTTGGCGTCATGTACGTTATCGTCGCCATCGTCATGCTGCTGCGTGGTTTTGCAGACGCCATCATGATGCGTAGCCAGCAGGTGCTGGCCTCCGCCGGGGAAGCAGGCTTCCTGCCGCCTCATCACTACGATCAGATCTTTACCGCCCACGGCGTTATCATGATCTTCTTCGTGGCGATGCCGTTTGTTATCGGCCTGATGAACATCGTCGTACCGTTACAGATTGGTGCCCGTGACGTTGCCTTCCCCTTCCTGAACAACCTGAGCTTCTGGTTCACGGTTGTCGGTGTGGTGCTGGTTAACCTGTCTCTGGGGGTTGGCGAGTTCGCGCAGACCGGTTGGGTGGCCTATCCGCCGCTATCCGGCATTGAGTACAGTCCGGGGGTCGGCGTCGACTACTGGATATGGAGTCTGCAGCTCTCCGGTATTGGTACGACGCTGACGGGTATTAACTTCTTCGTTACTATCCTGAATATGCGTACCCCTGGCATGACCATGTTCAAGATGCCGGTCTTTACCTGGGCTTCGCTGTGTACCAACGTACTGATTATCGCTGCGTTCCCAATCTTCACCGTGACCGTCGCGCTGTTAACCCTTGACCGCTACCTTGGCACCCATTTCTTTACCAATGATATGGGTGGCAACATGATGATGTATATCAACCTCATCTGGGCATGGGGCCACCCGGAAGTGTATATCCTGGTGCTGCCGGTGTTTGGCGTGTTCTCGGAAGTGGTTGCTACGTTCTCCAAAAAACGCCTGTTCGGCTACACCTCTCTGGTGTGGGCGACCATCGCGATTACCGTTCTGTCGTTCATCGTCTGGCTGCACCACTTCTTCACCATGGGCAGCGGCGCGAACGTAAACGCCTTCTTTGGTATCGCCACCATGATTATCGCCATCCCTACCGGGGTGAAGATCTTCAACTGGCTGTTCACCATGTATCAGGGTCGCATCGTCTTTAACTCTGCGATGCTGTGGACCATCGGCTTCGTCGTCACCTTCTCCATCGGTGGCATGACCGGCGTTCTGCTGGCGGTGCCGGGTGCGGACTTCGTGCTGCACAACAGCCTGTTCCTGATCGCTCACTTCCATAACGTTATCATCGGCGGTGTGGTGTTCGGTTGCTTCGCGGGCCTGACCTACTGGTGGCCGAAAGCGTTTGGCTTCACCCTGAACGAAAGCTGGGGCAAGCGCGCCTTCTGGTTCTGGATCATCGGCTTCTTCGTGGCGTTTATGCCGCTGTACGTGCTGGGCTTCATGGGGATGACCCGTCGCCTGAGCCAGCAGATCGATCCACAGTTCCACACCCTGCTGGTTGTTGCAGCGGGCGGTGCGGCGCTGATTGCCTGCGGTATCCTGTGCCAGCTGATTCAGTTCTACGTCTCTATTCGCGACCGCGAGCAGAACCGTGACCTGACCGGTGACCCATGGGGTGGTCGTACGCTGGAGTGGGCAACTTCCTCCCCTCCTCCGTTCTACAACTTTGCCCATCTGCCACACGTTCACGAACGTGATGCATTCTGGGAAATGAAAGAGAAAGGCGAAGCGTACCAGCAGCCAACCAGCTATGAAGAGATTCATATGCCGCGTAACAGCGCTGCGGGCATTATCATTGCCGCATTCAGCGCCGTGTTTGGCTTCGCGATGATCTGGCACATCTGGTGGCTGGCGATTATCGGCTTTGCCGGCATGATCGTGACCTGGATTGCGAAAAGCTTCGACGAAGATGTGGATTACTACGTTCCGGTTGCGGAAGTCGAAAAACTGGAAAACCAGCATTTCGATGAAATTACCAAAGCAGGGCTGAAAAATGTCAACTGAGACTATCAATCACGCAAGCGCCCACGCCGCTGAGCACGGGCATCACGATGCAGGAACCAATAAGGTCTTTGGTTTCTGGATCTACCTGATGAGCGACTGCATTCTGTTCTGTTGCTTGTTTGCTACCTATGCCGTTCTGGTGAATGGCACCGCCGGTGGCCCGGCAGGGAAAGACATCTTCGAACTGCCGTTCGTACTGGTTGAGACGGCCCTGCTGTTATTCAGCTCCATCACCTACGGCATGGCGATTATCGCCATGAACAAAGGCAACAAGAGCCAGGTTATCTCCTGGCTGGCGCTGACCTTCCTGTTTGGTGCGGGCTTCGTCGGGATGGAAATCTATGAATTCCATCACCTGATCGTCGAGGGTTACGGCCCGGATCGTAGCGGCTTCCTGTCAGCGTTCTTCGCGTTGGTCGGCACCCACGGTCTGCACGTAACGTCCGGTCTGGTCTGGATGGCGTTCATGATGATTCATGTGGCGCGCCGCGGCCTGACCGGCACTAACCGTGCTCGTCTGATGTGTCTGAGCCTGTTCTGGCACTTCCTGGACGTTGTCTGGATCTGTGTATTCTCAGTCGTTTATCTGATGGGGGCGATGTAATGAGTCATTCAACTGAACACGCGGGCGCCCACCACGGTAGCGTTAAGACCTATATGACCGGCTTTATCCTGTCTATCATCCTGACGGCAATCCCGTTCTGGATGGTCATGACGGGTACGGCTTCCCACGCCACGATTCTTGGCGTGATTCTGGTGACCGCAGTCGTACAGATTCTGGTTCACCTGGTTTGCTTCCTGCACTTGAATACCTCTTCAAGCGAGCGCTGGAACCTGGTTGCCTTTGTCTTTACCGCGCTGATTATTGCCATTCTGGTGATCGGCTCGATCTGGATTATGTGGAACCTCAACCAGAACATGATGGTTCACTAAGAGCGGCGTGTATGATTAAGCAATACCTGCAAGTAACGAAACCAGGAATTATTTTCGGTAATTTAATTTCTGTCATTGGGGGATTTTTACTGGCCTCAAAGGGCAGTATTGATTATCCCCTGTTTCTCTCCACCCTCGTTGGGGTGTCGCTGGTGGTGGCATCAGGTTGTGTTTACAACAACTACATCGACCGCGATATCGACCGTAAAATGGAGAGAACGAAGAATCGGGTGCTGGTCAAGGGCCTGATTTCACCGAAAATGTCGCTGGTGTACGCCACCTTGTTGGGTATTGCTGGCTTTATGCTGCTGTGGTTTGGCGCGAATCCGTTAGCCATGTGGCTTGGCGTGATGGGCTTTGTGGTTTATGTCGGGGTCTATAGCCTCTATATGAAGCGCAAGTCCGTTTACGGCACGCTGATTGGCAGCCTGTCTGGTGCGGCACCTCCGGTGATTGGTTACTGTGCCGTCACCGGCCAGTTCGACACCGGCGCCCTGATCCTGCTGGCTATCTTTAGCCTGTGGCAGATGCCGCACTCCTATGCGATTGCCATCTTCCGCTTTAAAGATTACCAGGCCGCTAACATTCCGGTACTGCCGGTTGTTAAAGGCATTTCGGTGGCGAAGAACCATATCACGCTGTATATCATCGCTTTTGCCGTTGCCACGCTGATGCTCACCCTGGGTGGCTATGCCGGATACAAATATCTGGTTGTCGCTGCCGCGGTAAGCGTGTGGTGGCTGGGCATGGCGCTGCGTGGATATAAAGTGGAAGACGATAAGGTCTGGGCGCGCAAGCTGTTCGTCTTTTCCATCGTCGCCATTACGTCCCTGAGCGTGATGATGTCGGTCGATTTTATGGCGGCAGACTCGCACAATCTGCTGACTTACGTCAGATAAGATGTGAACCGCATAAAAGGGCACTTCGGTGCCCTTTTTTATTAGTTTCATCAATAGTTCCACGCTGTAATATTTGTTACACAAGCAGATATTTACCCTCCCCTCCCCACGCACTACACTAACACCGGTTTTTCATCTGAGGTGGTAATGAACGATTACAAAATGACGCCCGTCGAGCTACGAGCGACGTGGGGTTTAGGCACGGTGTTCTCACTGCGCATGCTCGGCATGTTTATGGTGCTGCCGGTTCTTACTACTTACGGGATGTCCCTGCAGGGCGCGAGCGAAGCGCTGATTGGCCTGGCTATTGGGATTTACGGCCTCGCCCAGGCGATATTCCAGATCCCCTTCGGCTTACTGTCGGACCGCATTGGCCGCAAGCCGCTGATTATCGGCGGCCTGATGATTTTCGTGCTCGGCAGCGTGATTGCCGCGCTGTCAGATTCAATCTGGGGCATTATCCTTGGCCGCGCATTACAAGGTTCCGGGGCGATTGCCGCCGCGGTTATGGCCCTGCTTTCTGACCTTACCCGCGAACAGAACCGCACCAAAGCGATGGCGTTTATCGGCGTCAGCTTCGGCGTCACCTTTGCCATTGCCATGGTGCTCGGCCCGATCATTACCCACAGCCTGGGTCTGAACGCGCTGTTCTGGATGATAGCCGTGCTGGCCACCGCCGGAATTCTCATCACGCTGTGGGTGGTCCCCAATACCGATACGCACGTGCTGAACCGTGAATCAGGCATGGTTAAAGGCTGCTTCAGTAAAGTTCTGGCCGAGCCTAAGCTGCTGAAGCTGAATTTTGGCATCATGTGCCTGCACATCATGCTGATGTCGACCTTCGTTGCCCTGCCCGGCCAGCTCGAACTGGCAGGCTTCCCCGCCGCGCAGCACTGGAAAATTTATCTCTGCACGATGCTGATCGCGTTTGCGTCCGTGGTGCCGTTTATTATCTATGCCGAAGTGAAACGCCGCATGAAGCGCGTGTTTGTGGGCTGCGTGGTGGTACTGCTGATCGCTGAGATCGTGCTCTGGGGTTCCGGCCCGCATTTCTGGGAGCTGGTGATAGGCGTACAGCTGTTCTTCCTTGCTTTTAACCTGATGGAAGCTATTCTGCCGTCGCTTATCAGTAAAGAGTCTCCCGCTGGCTTCAAAGGCACCGCAATGGGGATTTACTCCACCAGCCAGTTTATCGGCGTAGCCATTGGCGGCTCGCTGGGCGGCTGGCTCGACGGGATGTTTGATTCACAGACGGTATTCCTGGCAGGCGCGCTGCTGGCGATGGTCTGGCTGCTGGTCAGCTCGACCATGTCAGAACCGCCGTATGTAGCCAGCCTGCGAATCGAGCTGCCGGAAGACGCGGCAAATGACGTTGAACTCAAAGCAAGACTGCTGGCCCAGCCGGGCGTGAGCGACGCGAACATCATCCCGCAGGAGCGCAGCGCCTACGTGAAGATCGACAGCAAAGTAACGAACAGATTTGAGATAGAACAGCTGGTGAAAGGGGCATAAAGCCCCTTTGAATGGGTCAGTCGCGGAAGTTTTTAAACTGGAACGGCTGTCCCAGATCGCCACCGCGGACCAGCGCCATTGCGCCCTGCAGGTCATCACGGGATTTCCCCGTTACGCGTAGCTCTTCGCCCTGAATCTGCACCTGAACTTTTGCTTTGCTGTCTTTGATCAGCTTCACAATTTTCTTGGCGATCGGCGCTTCAATGCCCTGCTTGAGCTTCGCTTCGACGCTCCAGGTTTTACCGCTGTGGGTAAACTCCTCCGGCACGTCAATTGACGCACCTTCAATGCCGCGCTTGAGCAGCTTGGCACGCAGGATATCCAGCAGCTGGTTAACCTGGAAGTCAGACTCGCTGGCGACCTTAATAGACTGATTTTTCTCGTTCAGCTCAAAGGTTGCCGGCACGTTGCGAAAATCAAAACGGGTCGCGACTTCTCGCTCGGCGTTCTCAATCGCATTGCGAACTTCTTGCATATCAATTTCAGACACGATGTCAAAAGATGGCATGTTTTCTTCTCCCTCTCTTTTTGTTGCGTTGCATAATACCCGCTGGGCCGCGCAAAACAACCCGTTAAAACAGGAGAGAGCCCGATATAATATAGATTACGCAAAACATCCGCGCTGGCTGTGGATGGGGAGGCAACATGAAAATCACCGTACTGGGTTGCGGCGCGCTGGGCCAGCTCTGGCTGGCGGCGCTGATTAAACAAGGACATGAAGTGCAGGGATGGCTACGGGTTCCCCAACCTTTCTGCCCGGTCAATCTGGTAGACGTGGACGGCAGCACCTTTAACGAATCGCTGACCGCAAACGATCCGGATTTCCTTGCCAACAGCGATCTGCTGCTGGTAACGCTAAAAGCCTGGCAGGTTTCAGGCGCGGTAAAAACGCTGGCCGCGACGCTGCCGGAAACCAGCCCTGTCCTGCTGCTGCATAACGGTATGGGCACGCTGGAAGAGCTTAAAACGCTACGCCAGCCAGTTCTGCTGGGGGTGACAACCCACGCGGCAAAACGCGATGGCAACGTCATTATTCACGTCGCTAAAGGCACCACGCACATCGGGCCGGGCAACGCCGCCGGGGGGGACTTCAGCCGTCTGGCTGAAACGCTGCATGCGGCCCTGCCTGACGTAGCCTGGCACGATAATATCCAGCCCGCCAGCTGGAAAAAGCTCACGGTCAACTGCGTGATAAACCCGCTGACGGCTTTGTACAACTGCCCTAACGGGGAATTAAAGCATCATCACGACGAGGTCGTGAGCATCTGCGATGAGGTGGCACAGGTTATGGAACGCGAAGGCCATCACACCTCGGCTGAGAGCCTGCTCTACTATGTTGAGCAGGTTATCGACAGCACCGCCGCAAATATCTCTTCGATGCTGCAGGACATCCGCGTGCAGCGGCACACTGAAATCGACTATATCACCGGGTATTTACTCCAGCGTGCGCGGGCCCACGGCCTGAACCTGCCGGTAAATAGCCGACTCTACGAGCTGATAAAGCGTAAGGAGAACGAATATGAGCGCTCAAGCTCTGGTCTGCCTGGCACCTGGAACTGAAGAAACCGAAGCCGTCACCACCATCGACCTGCTGGTCCGCGCGGGCATCAAAGTGACAACCGCGAGCGTTGCCAGCGACGGTAACCTCACCGTCACCTGTTCACGAGGCGTGAAAATCGTCGCCGATGCGCCGCTGGTGGAAGTTGCCGATGGTGAGTTCGACGTCATTGTTTTGCCCGGCGGCCTGAAAGGCGCGAAGTGCTTCCGCGACAGCCCGCTGCTGGTGGAAACCGTGCGCCAGTTTCATCTCTCCGGCCGTATCGTCGCCACCATCTGTGCGGCGGCCGGTACGGTGCTGGTGCCCCACGAGATCTTCCCGATTGGCAATATGACCGGCTTCCCAGGCCTGAAGGAGACGATCCCGGAAGAGCAGTGGCAGGACAAGCGCGTGGTCTGGGATCCGCGAGTGAACCTGCTCACAAGCCAGGGGCCAGGAACGGCAATTGATTTTGCATTGAAGATTATCGACCTGCTGGTCGGGCGCGAGAAAGCGCATGAGGTGTCGCAGCAGCTGGTATTGGCTGCCGGGATCTATAGCTACCGGGATTTTTAATCCCCTCACCCTAACCCTCTCCCCAAAGGGGCGAGGGGACTGGAGCAGTGATGAACTCCCCCTCTCCCTTTCAGGGAGAGGGCCGGGGCGAGGGTAAAACTACGGGCGGTAAACCTTAACGTTATTAAAGCCCTGCTCGCGCAGGTACAGCGCCTGCAGACGGCTCATCACGCCGCGTTCGCACCACAGCAGATAGGTTTTGCTCTGGTCCAGATCGCCAAACTTCGTGCTCAGCTTGTAGAACGGCAGCGAAGCAATCTCGATCCCTTCCGGCTTAAACGGCTTCTCGTCCTGCTCGTCGATGGAGCGGATATCCAGCAGCACGTCGTTCGGCGCGAAAGCATCAACAGTTTCGACTTCCGTCACCACTTCTTTGCTCTGCGTGGCGATATCGCGGATGTCGATGTTGGTGGCTTCTTCTACTACGCGATCCAGAATCGAGAAGTCAAAGTTCTCTTCTTCCGCTTCGATCTTCGCCTTCACCGCCTTCACGGTTGGGCTTTTCGAAATCACACCGCAGTATTCCGGCATGGTGCGGGCAAAATCAGCGGTGCCGATTTCACGGGCCAGATCGATGATGTGCTCTTTATCGTGAGAGATAAGCGGGCGCAGGATCAGCGTGTCGGAAACGTTGTCGATAAGACGCAGGTTGGTCAGCGTCTGGCTGGAGACCTGGCCCAGCGCTTCGCCGGTGACCAGCGCCTGCGCGCCGTAGCGTTCTGCCACGCGGGAGGCCGCGCGCACAAACATACGCTTGAGCACCACGCCCATCTGACCATCCTCAACTTTCTCGAGGATTTCGCCAACTACCGGCTCGAAGTTAATCGCCACGAAGCGCACGCGGTGGGAGCTGCCAAAGCGGTTCCACAGATAGTGAGCAACCTGCTTCACGCCGATTTCGTGAGCCGCTCCGCCGAGATTAAAGAAGCAGTAGTGCACGCGGCAGCCGCGGCGCATCAGCATATAGCTGGACACGCCGGAGTCGAAACCGCCGGAAATCAGCGACAGCACGTCTTCCTGGGTACCAATAGGGAAACCGCCGATGCCTTCATAGCGGCCTTTTACCAGCAGCAGGCGATCGTTTTCGATTTCCAGATTAACGGTGACGTCCGGGTGGGTCAGCTTCACGCGCGCGGATTCAATATGCTGGTTAAGACCGCCGCCAACATAGCGTTCCACTTCAATGGAGCTAAACTCATGCTTACCGCGACGCTTAACGCGCACGCAGAAGGATTTTCCTTCCAGCTTGTCGCGGTAGAGTTCCAGCGCCTGTTCAAAGATATTGTGCATATCGGTGAACGGTACATCCTCTACTTCAAGAATATGGTGGATGCCGGGAATGCGGGTCAGCGCTTCGCGAATGGCGATACGCTGGTTTTCATCTTTGGCGCGGACTTCGATATTGTCCCAGTGGCGGACGACCGCCAGATCTTCATCGTAGTGTTTTAGAACGTTACGAATGTTCCCCGTGAGCATCTTAATAAAGCGTATGCGCACAGATTGGCTCTTGATGGTGATTTCCGGGAACAATTTAATGATAAACTTCATGGCGCTCATGATTCGTTGGTGAGCCATACATGAGATGAATCATGCGGGCTGGAAGACTTAAAGACTTGCAAAGGCGCGATGCCCTGCATCCGAGGCGCGAAAGTATATCACTAACAGCTTGCCATAGCGTTACACAATTGAGTCCGCTACCATGGCGGGGTCGCACAATTATCAGAGTCAGACATTCACTATGCCGAAAAAAACCGAAGTCCCTGCCAGCTTTGAAACCGCGCTTGTGGAACTTGAGCAGATTGTCACCCGTCTTGAAGGCGGCGAGCTGCCGCTGGAAGAGGCGCTAAATGAATTCGAACGGGGTATTCAGCTCGCCCGCCAGGGCCAGGTGAAACTGCAGCAGGCCGAGCAGCGCGTGCAGATCCTGCTGAGCGACAGCGAAGATGCGCCCCTCAAGCCTTTCACGCCGGACGCCGAGTAAATGGATTTCAATCATGACCTTCAGGCCCACGCCGAACGGGCCAACGCTGCGCTGCTGCGCTTTTTAGCCCCGCTGCCGTTTCAGAACAGTCCTCTGGTTAAAGCGATGCACTATGGTGCACTATTAGGGGGTAAACGCCTTCGTCCTTTCCTGGTTTATGCCACCGGGGAAATGTTCGGCGTAGCAGATGAAGCGCTGGATGCCCCTGCCGCGGCGGTAGAATGTATCCATGCCTATTCGTTGATGCACGACGACCTGCCCGCCATGGACGACGACGATCTGCGCCGTGGTCAGCCAACCTGCCATATCAAATTTGGCGAAGCGAGCGCAATTCTTGCCGGAGACGCCCTGCAAACGCTGGCGTTTTCTATACTCAGTGATGCCCCCATGCCCGGCGTCAATATCGCCGACCGTCTGGCGATGGTCAGAGAGCTGGCCGTTTCCAGCGGCGTGGCCGGGATGTGCGGTGGGCAGGCGCTGGACCTCGAAGCGGAAGGCAAACAGGCCACGCTTGAGGAGCTCGAACGTATTCACCGTCATAAAACCGGCGCGCTTATTCGCGCCGCCGTTCGCCTTGGTGCGTTAAGCGCAGGCGCTGCGGGCCATACCGCCCTGCCGCTGCTCGACCGCTACGCCGACTGTATCGGCCTTGCGTTCCAGGTGCAGGACGACATTCTTGATGTGATTGGCGATACCGCTACGCTGGGCAAGCGCCAGGGCGCGGATCAGCATCTCGGCAAAAGCACCTACCCGGCGCTGCTGGGGCTGGAACAGGCTAAAGCCAAAGCGTGGGACCTCTACCAGGAGTCGCTGCGCGCGCTGGAAGGCCTTGCCGCGCAGTCGCTGGACACATCGGCACTGGAAGCGTTAGCGAGCTATATCATCCAACGTGATAAATAATAACGAGTTTCTGATGAGTTTTGATATTGCCAAATACCCGACCCTTGCGCTGGTAGATACCACACAGGAGCTGCGCACGCTGCCAAAAGAGAGCCTGCCGAAGCTGTGTGACGAGCTGCGCCGTTACCTGCTGGACAGCGTAAGCCGCTCCAGCGGGCACTTCGCCTCCGGGCTTGGCACGGTGGAGCTGACCGTTGCGCTGCACTACGTCTACAACACGCCGTTTGACCAGCTGATCTGGGACGTGGGCCACCAGGCCTATCCGCATAAGATCCTCACCGGACGTCGTGATAAAATTGGCACTATCCGCCAGAAAGGCGGCCTGCACCCGTTCCCGTGGCGCGCAGAAAGTGAATACGACGTGCTGAGCGTCGGCCACTCCTCCACCTCCATCAGCGCCGGGATCGGCATCGCCGTCGCGGCGGGTAAAGAAGGTAAAGATCGCCGCACGGTCTGCGTAATCGGCGATGGTGCGATTACCGCAGGCATGGCATTTGAAGCCATGAACCATGCCGGGGATATCCGCCCGGACATGCTAGTGGTCCTCAACGACAACGAAATGTCGATTTCTGAGAACGTCGGGGCGCTGAACAACCATCTGGCCCAGCTGCTCTCCGGCAAGCTCTACTCCAGCCTGCGCGAAGGCGGTAAGAAAGTCTTCTCCGGCGTGCCGCCCATTAAAGAGCTGCTCAAGCGTACAGAAGAACACATCAAGGGCATGGTTGTGCCGGGCACGCTGTTTGAAGAGCTTGGCTTTAACTATATCGGTCCGGTAGACGGTCACGATGTGATTGGCCTGGTGAACACGCTGAAGAATATGCGCGGCCTGACCGGCCCGCAGTTCCTGCACGTGATGACCAAAAAAGGCCGGGGCTACGCGCCTGCGGAAAAAGACCCGATCAGCTTCCACGCCGTACCTAAATTTGACCATACCAGCGGCACCCTGCCGAAAAGCTCGGGCGGCCTACCGAGCTACTCCAAAATCTTCGGCAACTGGCTGTGCGAAACCGCAGCGGCCGACGACAAGCTGATGGCCGTAACGCCAGCCATGCGCGAAGGATCCGGCATGGTGGAGTTTTCCCGCCAGTACCCGGGCCAGTATTTCGACGTCGCCATTGCCGAGCAGCACGCGGTGACCTTCGCCGCTGGTCTTGCTATCGGCGGCTACAAGCCTGTTGTCGCCATCTACTCCACGTTCCTGCAGCGGGCTTATGACCAGGTCATTCACGACGTGGCAATCCAGAAGCTGCCGGTACTGTTTGCCATCGACCGGGCGGGCATTGTAGGTGCCGACGGGCAGACCCACCAGGGCGCGTTCGACCTCTCCTTCATGCGCTGCATCCCGGAAATGGTCATCATGACCCCGAGCGATGAAAACGAGTGCCGTCAGATGCTGCACACCGGCTATCACTACAACGATGGCCCAAGCGCCGTGCGTTACCCGCGCGGTAACGGCACAGGAGCTGAGCTCCAGCCGCTGGAATGCCTGCCGATCGGCAAAGGCGTGAAGAAGCGTGCAGGCGAGAAAGTCGCCCTGCTGAACTTCGGAACGCTGCTGGAAGATGCGGCAAAGGTCGCGGAATCGCTTAACGCTACCCTTGTGGATATGCGCTTTGTGAAGCCGCTCGATGAATCACTGATTCTGGAGCTGGCTGCCAGCCACGATCTGCTGGTGACCATCGAAGAGAACGCCATCCAGGGCGGCGCGGGCAGCGGCGTGAACGAAGTGCTGATGGCTAACCGTAAGCTGGTTCAGGTGCTGAACATCGGCCTGCCCGATTACTTCATCCCGCAGGGCACACAGGAAGAGGCCCGCGCGGCTATCGGCCTGGACGCAGAAGGCATCGAAGCGAAAATCCGCAGCTGGCTGCAGTAATCCCCTCCTCCGCTCCTGCTATGCTTTAGGTCATAACCTACAAACATAAGCAGGAGTGGACCATGCAATACAACACCTTAGGCAAAACCGACCTGCGGGTTTCCCGTCTTTGCCTCGGCTGCATGACCTTTGGCGAGCCGGACCGGGGGAATCACGCCTGGACGCTGCCGGAAGAGAGCAGCCGTCTCATCATCAAACACGCCATCGATAACGGCATTAATTTCTTTGATACCGCCAACAGCTATTCTGACGGTAGCAGCGAAGAGATTGTCGGGCGCGCGCTGAAGGATTTCGCCCGTCGGGAAGAGATCGTGCTGGCGACCAAGGTCTATTACCCGGTTGGCGATCTGCCGCAGGGGCTGTCCCGCAGCCAGATTCTGCGTTCCATTGACGACAGCCTTCAGCGCCTTGGCACCGACTATGTCGATCTGCTGCAAATCCACCGCTGGGACTATGACACGCCAATCGAAGAGACCCTTGAAGCCCTGAACGACGTGGTGAAAGCGGGCAAGGCGCGCTATATCGGCGCCTCTTCCATGCACAGCGCGCAGTTTGCCCAGGCGCTGGCCCTGCAGGATCGGCACGGCTGGGCGCGTTTCGTGACCATGCAGGATCACTACAACCTGATCTATCGCGAAGAAGAGCTGGACATGCTGCCGCTGTGCTACGAGCAGGGCGTGGCGGTTATCCCCTGGAGCCCGCTGGCGCGCGGGAAATTAACCCGCCCGTGGGGTGACACCACGGCCCGCTCCGTCTCAGATGAGGTCGGCAAAACGCTGTACGAGGAGAGCGAGGAAACAAGGCAGAACGACGCGGTGATTGCCGAGCGGCTGGCAAACGTGGCGGCGGATAGAAATGCTTCCCGCGCGCAGATCGCACTGGCCTGGCTGCTGAGCAAACCGGGCATTGCCGCGCCGATTATTGGCGTGTCGCGTGAGCATCAGCTGGATGATTTACTGGGAGCGGTGGATATTACGCTAAAACAGGAGGAGATTGCCGAGCTGGAAACGCCTTATCAGCCTCATAAGGTCGCGGGATTTAAGTAATTTTAGTCGGATGACGCTGCGCTTATCCGACCTACGGTAAGATAAGCGCAGCGTCGTGCACCACTTAAATCAGCCCAATCGGCCAGTGGTGACCAATCACATAGATAATGCCCGCGGCGATCACCCCGGCGATGATATCGTCGACCATGATCCCCATCCCGCCGTGGACGTTGCGATCGAACCAGCGGATCGGCCACGGCTTCCAGATATCCAGAATACGGAAGATCACAAAGCCCGCTGCGACCCAGCGCCAGTCGTTGATCGGCAGCGCCATCAGCGTTATCCACATGCCGAGGAACTCATCCCACACGATGCTGCCGTGGTCGTGAACCCCCATATCGCGTGCGGTCTGGTGGCACAGGTAAACGCCGATGCAGATGCCGAGCATTATCACCATGGAGTAGAGCTGCCACGGTAAAAACGTCATCAGATACCAGAATGGGATCGCCGCAAGCGACCCAGCGGTACCGGGCATGATCGGACTCAAACCACTGCCAAAGCCAGTGGCTAACAGGTGCCACGGGTTGCGCAGGTTCAGGCGGCTTTTCGCGACGTCTTTAGAGCGAGGCAAAGTGATCGTATCCTTTTAAATTCACATCCGCAGGCTTGCCGTCGACAAAGAACTGAAGCCCTTCTGACGCCGCGCCAATCTGACCGATGCAGGTAAACGGCACGCCTAAATTGCCGATAGCCACATCCAGCGCGCCGCGGTTAAGTTCCGGTACGGTGAAGCATAGCTCGTAATCTTCGCCGCCGGAGAGCGCCCAGCTCAGCGCCTGCTCTGCATCGACGTTCGCCAGCATGGCCTCTGAATACGGGAAGGTATCCAGCGTGATGCGCGCGCCGCAGTCGCTCGCTTTAAGAATATGACCGAGATCGGAAATCAGCCCATCGGAAAGATCGATGGCGCTGCTTGCCAGATCGCGCAGCGCCTGGCCGTGTAAGACCCGAGGCTTAGGACGTAAATGGCGTTTAACCAGATAGTCCGCCTGTTTTTCGTCTGCAACTTCAAGGCGGTTTTGCAGAATCGCCAGGCCTGCCGCGCTGTCGCCCGGCGTGCCGGTGACATAAATCCAGTCGCCTGGGCGGGCGCCGCTGCGCTTAAGGGCACGCCCGGTCGGCACAAGGCCGTGGATACCCAGCGTCATCGAGAGCGGTCCACGGGTAGTGTCGCCGCCGATCAGCTGCATATCGTAGTAATCGAGTTGTTCAAACAGGCTGTCGCTGAAGGCCTCAAGCCAGCTTTCATCGACTTCAGGAAGGGTAATGGCCAGCGTCAACCAGGCGGGATCGGCGCCCATAGCGGCCAGATCGCTTAAGTTAACAGCCAGTGCTTTGTAGCCCAGATCGCGCGGATCGATATCCGCCAGGAAGTGAATGCCTGAGACGAGCGTATCGGTACTGATCGCCAGCTGCTGCTTCTCCGCAACGCTGAGCAGAGCGCAATCGTCACCAATACCAGTGTCGACATCACGACGGGAACTTCTTACGCGATCAAAATAACGGGCAATAAGGGAAAACTCACCGCATGCCATGCGTTATGCCTCATAAAAGATGAAGGCCGGATTAACCGGCCTTAGTGGAGATTATTTTCTGTGGGGACGGATTTGCGGAGCGGCTTTATCGAGCACACCGTTGACGAACTTGTGGCTGTCTTCGGCACCGAAGGTTTTTGCCAGTTCGATGGCTTCGTTAATCGCCACTTTGTACGGCACGTCATCACGTTTAGACAGTTCAAACAGTGCGATACGCAGAACCGCTTTTTCTACCTGGCCCAGCTCTTCGAGCTGACGAGACAGGTAAGGCTTCATCAGCCCATCCAGATACGCGCTGTTAGTAGCCACCCCGCTCAGCAGTTCGCGGAAGTAGTTAACGTCAACGTCTTTGACGTCCTGTTCCGCCAGGAACTGGTATTCGACATCGGAGATGTCGTTGCGAGATAACTGCCAGGAGTAAAGCGCCTGAACGGCACACTCACGGGCACGGCGACGAGCAGCAGGTTTCACAGATTTCCCCTTACAAAAAATCAGGCCTTGATGGCTTTCAATACATTAATCATTTCAAGCGCGGTCAGCGCAGCTTCTGCACCTTTGTTACCGGCTTTGGTACCAGCACGTTCGATGGCTTGTTCAATACTTTCGGTGGTCAGCACGCCAAAGGCGACCGGAATACCGCTGTCCTGGGCTACGTGAGCCAGGCCGTTACTGGCACCGCCAGCAACATACTCAAAGTGGGCAGTCCCACCACGGATAACAGTACCCAGCGCAACCACGGCGTCGTAACGACCGGTTTTCGCCAGCGCGTCTGCGGCCAGCGGCAGTTCATAAGCACCCGGCACCCAGACTACGGTGATGTTGTCATCTTTAACCTGACCAATACGCTTCAGGGCGTCGATTGCGCCATCCAGCAGGCTGTCATTGATGAAGTTGTTAAAACGCGCGATGGTGATGGCGACGCGAGCGTCTGGAGTAGCAACGGCTGCTTCAATAATGTTCATATTCTTCCTTTACGGGTTCTGTTTGGCCCCGCAGGGGGGCGGATTTTATCATAATCTTTTGGCGTCTGCTTACGTTTCTGCCGCTAATAACGCGGGGTCAGATGCAGGCATAAATCCGGGCCAACCTGGCGGACTTTGCTGAACGCAAACTCAGGCGCATCGGCTAATTTTTCGAGGCCTGGCAGCTGGCACAGACCACGAGCATCGTTACCCAAAAGCTTAGGCGCAACGTAGACAATCAGTTCATCGACCAGGCCCGCCTGGAGCAGCGCGCCGCCTAGCGTAGCGCCCGCCTCGACCCACACGGAGTTTATCTGGCGCTTGCCAAGCAGCATCATCATCACCACCAGATCCAGATGACCGTTGTGCTGCGGCACGATAAATTGCTCCACGCCGTCCGGCCAGGCCTGTTCGTCTGCCGTGCAGCGGGCAAGCCAGGTTTCACCCGGCTGGGCAATAATTTTATGCTCTGGCGTCACGCGGTTCTCGCGGTCGAGAATAATTCGCGTCGGCTGACGAAGGTTCTCTTCGGTATAGACCGCCTGCGTCGCCTCATCAAGTTCCGGCCAGCGAACGGTCAATGAAGGATTGTCTGCCAGCACGGTGGCGCTGCTGCTGAGAATCGCGGCGCTTTGCGCACGCAGGCGCTGCACATCACGGCGGGATTGCGGAGAAGTAATCCATTGGCTTTCGCCGCTCGCCATGGCGGTACGGCCATCCAGCGAGGCTCCCAACTTGAGCTGAATAAAGGGGAATCCCGTGCGCATGCGCTTAAGGAAGCCACGGTTTAACGCTTCAGCCTCGTTCATCATCAGGCCATGGCTGACTTCTATTCCCGCCTGCTGCAGACGGTACAGGCCGCGCCCGGCAACCTGCGGATTAGGATCCTGCATCGCGGCCACGACTCGCGTTACGCCTGCGGCAATCAGGGCGTCGCAGCACGGCGGCGTGCGGCCATGGTGGCTGCACGGTTCGAGCGTCACATAAGCCGTAGCGCCGCGAGCTTTGTCGCCGGCCATGCGCAGCGCGTGAACCTCCGCGTGCGGCTCCCCGGCGCGAAAGTGAAAACCTTCGCCAACGATTTCGCCATCTTTAGCGATCACGCAGCCTACATTCGGGTTGGGCATAGTGGTAAAGCGGCCACGTTTTGCCTGCTGCAGCGCGCGCGCCATAAATTGTTCATCAAGCGACATCTTGCTCAGTCCTGTAAACGGGCGATTTCTTCGCCGAACTCTTTGATATCTTCAAAGCTGCGATAGACCGACGCAAAGCGGATATAGGCCACCTTATCGAGTTTCTTCAGCTGCTCCATCACCAGGTTGCCGATCATTTTGCTCGGGACTTCCCGCTCGCCGGTACCGCGCAGCTGCGATTTGATGTGGTTGACCGCCATTTCGACGTCGTCCGAGCTGACTGGACGCTTTTCCAGGGCCTTCAGAATTCCGCTGCGCAGTTTGTCTTCGTTAAACGGCTCGCGCACATCGTTACTCTTCACCACGCGCGGCATCACCAGCTCCGCCACTTCAAAAGTGGTAAAGCGCTCGTGGCAGACCAGGCACTGGCGGCGGCGACGTACAGAGGAACCTTCGCCAACAAGACGGGAGTCGATCACTTTGGTGTCTACTGCGAAACAGAATGGGCAATGCATGGCGCGTCCTGAGGGATTAGTCAATTGGACAATAGTTTACCGCGAAGTCGCAGGAGTACAAAGGCAACGACCCGGGCTGGTGCGAAATATGACTTTTCATCCCGGGCGAACTACGCTTAAATCGGGAATGATGAACAAGGAATTATTAATCATGACAAAGACTTACTTAAGAATTTTCCTGGTGGGAAGCCTGATGAGCCTGACCGCCTGCGCCCAGCAAACCGAAGTGCGCCAGATGAAACAGGAGGTCGGCTCGCTTACCCAGCAAATGAATAAGCTTGGCGATCAAACCGTAAAGCTGACGCAGCAGAACGCCCTGAACGCTAAATCCACCACCGGCGTCTATTTGCTGCCCGGCTCAAATACGCCAGCTCGCCTGAACAGCCAGCTGGGAAATCTGCAGATGTCTTTGAGCAACGTCGCGGCTGAGGCCAACGGAACGCGCGCCACGCTGAAAATTAAAGGGGAGTCCAACGATCCGCTGCCAGCCTTTAGCGGCAAAGTTGAATGGGGCCAGATACAGGGCACCACGGATAACTATCAGGAAGTGAACGTTCAGAGCCAGCAGATTGATGCTCCTGCCAGCGTGCTGGCCCCGAGCGACGTGACCATTCCGCTGCTATTGCCGGGCATCACGCCGGAGCAGCTGGGCTTTGTACGTATTCATGATATTCAGCCGAGTGATATGTCCCAGGCTCAGCCGCAAAGTCAATAAACAACAACGCCATCCACTGACTCCGGTGGATGGTGCTTTTCAACCAGCCCAGACGCTGGCATCGAGCATTCTGTTACACCTCCCCCGCCCTACAGTGTGATATTCATCACATTTAATTGTAACCATTCGGTACTGAATTGCTTAATTTCCCGAGGAAGGTACAATCGCGCCGTTTTTGATGTGCGCAAACGTGAACGCAATCGATTACGTCGATGACCATAATGTGAAATGAAACATATTTTTGTGAGCAGGGATTTCTATAATAGGCGCGCCAATTAAAAACCAGCTGAATGGTTGATGGCTTCGGGTGAATGAATCACCTCTCCTCTCACGGGAACATATAAAACAGTGGCAAATAATATGAAAAAAATTATTCTGGCGGCCGGCACCGTTCTGGCGCTTTCAAACTCTTTCTCAGCAAGTGCGCAAGAGACGAAAAACAGCGAATATCTGTCTGACTGGTGGCACCAGAGCGTTAACGTGGTGGGCAGCTATCACACCCGTTTCGGACCACAGCTGACCAACGACGTATATCTGGAATATGAAGCCTTTGCCAAGAAAGACTGGTTCGACTTCTACGGCTACATCGATATCCCAAAAACCTTCGGCTGGGGCAACGGCAACGACAAAGGTATCTGGGATGACGGTTCACGCATGTTTATGGAGATCGAACCGCGCTTCTCTATCGACAAGCTGACCGGCACCAGCCTGGCGTTTGGTCCGTTTAAAGAGTGGTATATCGCCAACAACTATATCTACGATATGGGTGCTCACGGCGACGACGCCAGCAAGCAGAACACCTGGTACATGGGTCTGGGCACGGATATCGATACCGGCCTGCCGATGAGCCTGTCCCTGAACGTCTACGCCAAATACCAGTGGCAGAACTACGGCGCGTCCAACGAAAATCAGTGGGACGGCTACCGCTTCAAAGTGAAGTATTTCGTGCCGATTACTACCCTGTGG
The DNA here is from genome assembly GCF_038405435.1 of Dryocola clanedunensis. Taxonomy (GTDB): domain Bacteria; phylum Pseudomonadota; class Gammaproteobacteria; order Enterobacterales; family Enterobacteriaceae; genus Dryocola; species Dryocola clanedunensis_A. The sequence continues at coordinate 98,030 of NZ_JBBYHZ010000007.1, forward strand.
GGCGGTAACCTGAGCTACATCGGCTTCACCAACTTCGACTGGGGTTCCGATCTGGGCGATGACAACTTCATCGACAACAACGGCCATCACGCGCGTACCAGCGACTCCATCGCGTCCAGCCACATCCTTGCCCTGAACTACGATCACTGGCACTACTCCGTTGTCGCGCGTTACTGGCACAACGGCGGACAGTGGAACGATGACGCCAGCCTGAACTTCGGCAACGGTGATTTCAGCGTGCGCTCTACCGGCTGGGGTGGTTACCTGGTTGTGGGTTATAACTTCTAATCCGCCGGAAAGTACAAAGCCAGCTCTTATGAGCTGGCTTTTTTTATGCCTGACCGCCAACGGTGGATGGCGCTTACGCTTATTCCCCCTACAAAAAACCTTATCGTAGGTCGGATAAGCGCAGCGTTATCCGACAAAAAACAGCCAACGGTGGATGGCGCTTACGCTTATCCACCCTACAAAAAACCCTATCGTAGGTCGGATAAGCGCAGCGTCATCCGACAAAAAACAGCCAACTGTGGTAAACACTCACGCTCATCCCCCCTACGCTTTAGCCAGGCAAAAAAAAACCGCAGCACGATGGCTGCGGTTTTTATCTGACTTAACAATCTTAAGGCAGAATGGACGGCTGGTCCGCGCCTTCTTTCTCGACTTTCTGCTGCAGCATGTGCTCGCGCTTCATGCCCAGCTTCAGCGCCAGTGCGGACGCCACGTAGATAGAAGAAACTGTACCGATAGAAACACCGATAAGCATGGTCAGCGAGAAGCCTTTCAGCATTGCGCCACCAAACAGATACAGCATGAGAATCACAACCAACGTCGTCCCGGAGGTGATCAACGTACGGTGCAGCGTCTGGGTCAAAGACACGTTAAAGATTTCGTAAGGCGTGCCGCGACGGATCTTGCGGAAGTTCTCACGAATACGGTCAGATACCACGATGCTGTCGTTCAGCGAGTAACCGATGACCGACATCAACGATGCGACGATGGTCAGGTCAATCTCAATATGGAATAACGACAGCACACCCAGGGTAATCACCACGTCGTGCATCAGCGCGATAACCACACCGGCTGCCAGACGCCACTCAAAGCGGAACCCGACGTACACCAGGATAGAGATCAGTGCGGCCAGCAGCGCCAGTGCGCCATTCTGTGCCAGATCTGCACCCACACTTGGGCCGACGAATTCAATACGCTTAACCGCAGCATCCTGGCTGGATGCCTCATTGATCACGCTGACAATCTTGCTGCCCAGCACCTGCCCGCCGGTTTCCCCTTGGGCTGGTGGCATGCGTACCATGATGTCACGGCTGCTGCCGAAGTTCTGGACCAGCGGCTCAGCAAAGCCCGCTTTCTCCAGCGCTACGCGCATCTGGTCCAAATCCACTGGTTTTTCCAGCGAGATTTCGATGACCGTACCACCGGTGAAGTCCAGGCCCCAGTTGAAGCCCTTCACACCGATAATCACTACGGAGAGGATCAGCAGGAATCCGGAGATGCCGAATGCCCAGTAATCCCAGCGCATAAAGTCATGGACTCTGCGGCCGTAGTTTAATTGTTCAACAGTATATTCCTGTGCCACAACGCACTCCTCAGATAGACAGCTTAGTAACGCGCTTGCCGCCGTACAGCAGGTTTACGATGGCACGGGTACCGACGATTGCGGTAAACATGGACGTCGCCACACCAATACCGGTCGTGATCGCAAAGCCTTTAATTGCCCCGGTGCCTACGGCATACAGGATGATGACCTTGATAAGCGTCGTGATGTTAGCATCAAAAATAGAGCTGAACGCGCCCTGGTAACCCTCGTGGATAGCCTGCTGTACCGAACGTCCGTTACTAAGCTCTTCCTTAATACGTTCGTTTATCAGTACGTTGGCATCGACGGCGACAGCAAGGGTTAACACGATCCCCGCAATCCCCGGCATGGTGAGCGTCGCCCCCGGCAGCAGGGACATAATCCCGACAATCATCACCAGGTTAACCAGCAGCGCAGAGGTCGCGATCAGGCCAAACTTCTTGTAGAAGAACAGCATGAAGATGATGGAGACCGCGAGGCCAGCCAGACACGCTTCCAGACCCTGCTTGATATTTTCCATACCCAGGGTCGGGCCAATGGTGCGTTCTTCAACAATCTGAATTGGCGCAATCAGCGCACCCGCACGCAGCAGCAGAGAGAGCTGGCGAGCTTCATTCGCGTTGCTGATCCCGGTGATACGGAAGCTGTTGCCCAGACGCGACTGAATGTTCGCCACGTTGATCACTTCTTCCTGTTTCACCAGCACCGCACGACCGGTGGCATCTTTCTTACCGCTGTCTTTGTACTCCACGAACAGGGTCGCCATCGGCTTGCCGATGTTGTCCTTGGTGAAGTTAGACATGATGTTACCGCCCGCGCCGTCCAGGGAGATATTAACCTGCGCCTGGTTGTACTCATCGGTGCTTGAGGTGGAGTCGGTGATGTGGTCACCGGTGAGGATCACGCGCTTGTACATGACAATCGGCTGACCTTCACGGGTTTGCTTCACTTCCGAATCACCCGGCACGCGGCCAGACGCGGCGGCAGACTGGTCTACGTTGGTGTTAACCAGACGGAATTCCAGCGTCGCGGTAGCGCCAAGGATCTCTTTCGCACGCGCGGTATCCTGAATACCCGGCAGCTCAACGACGATGCGATCGGCACCCTGACGTTGAACCAGAGGTTCAGCAACACCGAGCTGGTTTACACGGTTACGCAGAATATTGATGTTCTGCTGAACGGCGTATTCACGCGCTTCGCTCAGACGAGCATCCGACATCACGGCGCGCAGCGAGTTATTGCCCTGGTTAGTGATAACCAGATCGCGGTGACGTGGGCCTAAGTAAGAGACGGCCGCATCGCGGGCTGCGCTATCACGAAAGAGAATGTCGACACCATAGTTATCTGCTTTACGCACGTTGGTGTAGGCAATGCCTTTCTCACGCAGGTCGCTACGCAGACCTTCAGTGGTTTGTTCCTGCAGCTTGCTTAACGCGGTATCCATGTCGACTTCCATCAGGAAGTGCACGCCGCCGCGCAGGTCAAGACCGAGTTTCATCGGCTCTGCGGAGATCATGGTTAGCCAGCGAGGGGTCGCCGGTGCAAGGTTAAGCGCCACGACATATTTGTCGCCCAATACGCCCATCAGCGCTTCACGGGCGCGCAGCTGCGTATCGGTGGTATCGAAGCGTGCAAGAATCGCACCCTCTTCCAGTGCCACAGACTTAGCGGTGATTTTTTCTTCTTTTAAGGTGTTCTGGACCTGGATCAGCGTTTGCTCACTGGCGGCGACGCCGCGCGCGCCAGTGATCTGTACTGCCGGATCCTCACCATATAGGTTGGGAAGTGCGTATAGCAGGCCGACGACAATGACGACGACCAGCATGATGTACTTCCACAAAGGATAGCGGTTTAACACAGTAGTTCCCTTAGGGACATCGAATATTACAGCGCCTTCATGGTGCCTTTCGGCAGAACGGCAGCTACGAAATCACGCTTGATAACCACTTCAGTGGTGTCATTCAGTGCGATAGAGATATAGCCAGTGTCAGCTACTTTCGCTACGCGACCAACCAGACCACCGGTCGTCAGCACTTCATCACCTTTGGCGATGGAGTCCATCAGTTTCTTGTGCTCTTTAGTACGCTTTTGCTGTGGACGCAGGATCATGAAATAGAAGATCAGGCCAAAGACCACCAGCATCAGAATTAAAGAGTACGGGCTACCCTGCGCTGGAGCACCGGTTGCAGCAACCGCATCAGAAATGAAAAAGCTCATGAAAATTCCCTCATTATTAAAATTAATCGACGTTCAAAGCTGGAACTGGCTTACCTGTCCGCTCGTAAAAATCAGTCACGAAGTGCTCTAATTTACCCTCTTCAATAGCCTTGCGTAAACCAGCCATCAGGCGCTGATAGTAGCGAAGATTATGAATGGTATTGAGCCGCGCGCCGAGTATTTCGTTGCAACGGTCAAGATGATGCAAGTAGGCACGTGAATAATTGCGACACGTATAGCAATCACACTCAGCATCAAGCGGAGATGTATCGTCCTTGTGCTTCGCGTTGCGGATTTTCACCACACCATCTGTAACAAACAAATGACCGTTACGTGCGTTACGCGTTGGCATAACGCAGTCAAACATATCGATACCGCGGCGGACGCCTTCGACCAGGTCTTCCGGTTTACCGACTCCCATAAGGTAACGTGGCTTGTCAGCAGGGATCTGCGGGCAAACATGTTCCAGAATGCGGTGCATGTCGTCCTTTGGTTCACCTACAGCCAGGCCGCCGACAGCGTAGCCATCAAAGCCTATCTCTACCAGACCTTTTACCGAGATATCTCGTAAATCTTCGTAAACACTACCCTGAATAATGCCAAAAAGCGCATTTTTATTGCCAAGGGAATCAAAGCGATCGCGGCTGCGCTGCGCCCAGCGCAGGGACATTTCCATAGAACGCTTCGCATAATCCCAGTCGGCCGGGTATGGCGTACACTCATCGAAAATCATCACGATATCGGAACCGAGATCGTATTGAATTTCCATGGATTTTTCTGGATCGAGGAAGATCGCGTCGCCGTTGATCGGGTTGCGGAAATGCACGCCCGCTTCGGTGATCTTACGAATATCCCCAAGGCTGAAGACCTGGAAGCCGCCGGAGTCAGTCAGAATCGGGCCTTTCCACTGCATAAAATCGTGCAGATCGCCGTGCAGCTTCATGATTTCCTGACCCGGGCGCAGCCACAGGTGGAAAGTATTGCCGAGGATGATTTGCGCCCCGGTCTCCTGCACTTCTTCCGGCGTCATGCCTTTCACGGTGCCGTAAGTGCCCACTGGCATAAATGCAGGGGTTTCTACCACGCCACGGTCAAACACCAGGCGACCACGGCGAGCGCGACCGTCGGTAGTATCTAATTCAAATTTCACATTTCCTCCAGCATCAGAGAAACAGTCTGATGATTAAGACAAAAACGCCGCCCGGTTGACCGGACGGCGCGGAATTTCTTGCTAAGCGCCTGGGCGCTCGTTAATCGCCTGCGGATTGTACGTGATATACATCGCATCACCGTAACTAAAAAAGCGATATTCGGAATTTACAGCCGCCTGATAGGCATTCATGGTGTGTTTATAGCCTGCAAAGGCGGACACCAGCATGATAAGCGTGGATTCAGGCAGGTGGAAGTTGGTTACCAGCGCATCGATAACGTTGTACTGGTAGCCCGGGTAGATAAAGATTTGCGTATCGCCGAAGAACGGCTCAATCAGATCGTTTTTTGCCGCCTGCGCGGCGCTTTCCAGCGAACGCACGGACGTAGTGCCCACGGCAATAACGCGATTGCCGCGCGCTTTACAGGCCAGCACGGCATCGACAACTTCCTGCGGCACTTCCGCATATTCGGAATGCATGATGTGGTCTTCAATGCTGTCCACGCGCACCGGCTGGAACGTCCCCGCACCAACGTGCAGCGTCACAAACGCCTGTTCGATGCCTTTATTACGCAGCGCTTCCAGCAGCGGCTCATCGAAATGCAGACCGGCAGTCGGGGCAGCAACCGCGCCCGGCTTCTCGCTGTAAACGGTCTGATAAAGCTCACGGTCTGCGTCTTCATCCGGACGATCGATATACGGCGGCAGCGGCATATGGCCAATGCTGTTAAGAATATCCAGCACGCTGCGCTCGTCGTTAAACTCCACTTCGAACAGGGCATCGTGGCGCGCAACCATGGTGGCGTGTACGCTTTCATCATCGCCCAGCAGTAGCTCAGCGCCCGGCTTCGGGGCTTTAGAAGCGCGGATATGCGCCAGAATGCGCTTGTCGTCCAGCATCCGCTCGACCAGCACCTCAATCTTGCCGCCGCTGGCTTTACGGCCAAACAGACGGGCGGGGATCACGCGGGTATTATTAAAGACCAGCAGATCGCCGGGGTTGAGCTTATCGAGCAGATCGGTGAAAGTGCCATGCGTTAACTCCCCTGTCGGCCCGTCGAGCGACAGCAAACGGCAGGCGCTGCGGCTTGCCTGCGGATAGTGGGCAATCAGGGATTCTGGCAGTTCGAAGGAGAAATCGGCAACACGCATGGCTTAAAAACTCAGACTTAAAAAGTGGCGGTACAGTCTAGTGCCAGGGGGCGCTGCTGGCAACCGGTAAGCCGCCATAAAGCTTAATACGGATAAAGAAAACTATGAATTTCCTCGCCCATCTACATCTGGCCAGCCTGGCGGAAAGTTCGCTGCTCGGCAACCTGCTGGCAGATTTTGTCCGCGGCAATCCGGATGACAGCTTTTCACCCGACATCGTGGCGGGCATCTATATGCATCGCCGGGTGGACGTGCTGACTGACCGGCTTCCTGAAGTGACGCTCGCCAAAGCGTGGTTTCGTCCTGAAACCCGCCGGGTGGCGCCGATTACCCTGGACGTCATGTGGGACCATTTCGTCTCGCGCCACTGGGCGAAGCTGAACCCGGACATTGAGCTGGGTGATTTTATCGCTCACGCCCGCTCGCATATCGTCCCGCACCTGGCCGACACCCCGCCGCGCTTTATCAACCTGAATAACTATCTCTGGGACGAGCGCTGGATGGAGCGCTACAGCGACATGGCGTTTATCGCTAACGTTCTCAACGGCATGGCGTCGCGTAGACCAAGACTGGATGCTTTGCGAGCCTCATGGCAGGACCTGGATACCCACTATGAGGCGCTGGAAGCGCTTTTCTGGCAGTTCTACCCGCGTATGATGGAACAGGCAGCACAAAAAAGTTTGTAAGCCGTCTCACGGCGGCGATTAACTTCTTGCCCTTTTACAAAAAAGGGCTATTTTGGATGGCTGCTGTGGGAATCTTCGCTTTTTGATAGGCAAATCCTATCTGATTAATCGGCGCAGCGCGCTTGAGTTGCAGGGAGCGCAAACCCTATACTCCCCCCCGTTGCGTTAACACTCACTTTAACAAAATTAACAGGAGTACATATGGTCCTGGTTACTCGTCCAGCCCCTGATTTTACCGCAGCTGCCGTACTTGGCAGTGGCGAAATCGTTGAAAACTTCAACTTCAAAGCACACACCAACGGTAAACCAACCGTCGTGTTCTTCTGGCCAATGGACTTCACCTTCGTCTGCCCGTCTGAACTGATCGCGTTCGACAAGCGTTACGAAGAGTTCCAGAAGCGTGGCGTAGAAGTCGTTGGTGTTTCTTTTGACTCCGAGTTCGTTCACAACGCATGGCGTAAAACCCCTGTTGAGAACGGCGGCATCGGTGAAGTGAAATACGCGATGGTTGCTGACGTTAAGCGTGAAATCCAGAAAGCTTACGGCATCGAACATCCGGAAGCGGGCGTTGCACTGCGCGGCTCCTTCCTGATCGACAAAGCCGGTATCGTGCGCCACCAGGTTGTTAACGACCTGCCGCTGGGCCGTAATATCGACGAAATGCTGCGCATGGTTGACGCGCTGCAGTTCCACGAAGAGCACGGCGAAGTGTGCCCGGCTCAGTGGGAAAAAGGCAAAGAAGGTATGAACGCGTCTCCGGACGGCGTTGCTAAATACCTGAGCGAAAACGTTGCTAAGCTGTAATCGCTAAACGTTTTTGTACGAAAGGCCGCGAAAGCGGCCTTTTTTGTTTTATGCCCGCCAGAACACCCTTGAGAGCAAAATCAGCACCGGATAGATTTCCAGTCGCCCCAGCAGCATCGCCGAGCAAAGCAGATACTTCGCTCCGTCGCTGAGCGTGCCAAACCCCTGCGCCGTCTCGCCAAAGCCCAGCCCCATGTTATTGATACAGGCCGCGACGGAAGCATAAGAGGTGAGCAGGTCATAGCCCATCAGATTCAGCGCCCAGATAAAGAAAAACGTGCAGGCGGCGTAGAGGAAGAAGAAGCTGCCGACTGAACGCACAACCCGGTCGTTAATCAGCGCCCCGCCCACTTTAATGCTGTACAGCGCTCTTGGATGGGCCAGCTGGTGCAGCTCATGGCGGCTTTGCTTGAAGAGGATCAGCACGCGCAGCGCCTTAATCCCCCCGCACGTGGAGCCTACGCAGCCGCCGAAGAAGCTCGCGCTGAGCAGAAACACAATGGTATGCGACGGCCAGCGGGCATAATCTCCCGTAGAGAGGCCATTATCGGTAATCATTGAGCTGGTCAGGAAGAAGGCGTGGACGAAAGAGTCCGTCAGGCCGTACATCCCCGCGCGGTAGACTTCAAACGTAGTGATCAGCGCAACAATCGCCACGACCAGCAAAAAGAACTTCAGCTCGGCGTTCTTACGAAATGGCTTCAGGCTCCACTTGCTCAGGGCGACAAAATAGAGGGTAAAGTTCACCGCCGACAACAGTGAAAATATGCCGGCCACCATCTCTATGGCGTTACTGTCAAAATAGCCGATGCTCTCGTTGCGGGTAGAAAAACCGCCCAGTGAAACCGTCGACAGCCCGTGGCAAAGTGCATCAAACCACTGCATCCCCGCCGCGCGGAAGCTCACGGTACACAGCAGGCCAAGCAGCAGATAGGTGAACCAGAGGCTTTTTGAGGTATCCGCCAGGCGCGGCGTTAAGCGCTCTTCTTTAAACGGTCCGGGCATTTCCGACTGATAAAGCTTCATGCCGCCGATGCCCAGCAGCGGCAGCACGGCCACCGCCAGAACGATAACGCCTAAGCCGCCAATGTAGTTGAGCTGCGCCCGGTAGTAGAGCATGGAGCGGGGAATATCGCTGACGTCGTTAAGCACCGTGGCGCCGGTCGTGGTTATCCCCGACACGCCCTCAAACAGCGCGTCCGCAAACGGCATATGCACATCGGCATTCAGCCAGAAAGGCAGCGCGCTTATCAGGGAAAACAGCAGCCAGAACAGCACAATGATAATAAAACCGTCGCGGGTTTTGAGCTGGATATTGCTGCGCCGGGTCATCGCCCAGCTGGCACCGCCGAGGGAGGCGAACACCACAAAAGTGGTCAAAAACGCAAACATGCTGCGCTCTTTGTTGACCAGCGCCACCAGCATCGGCGGCAGCATCGAGAGGCTGTACAATAACACCAAAAATCCACACAGGTGGATAATGACAGTAAGCCGTGGCAAAACCAGTGTTTTCCGCCGATCCAATGCAAACCCCTTGACGCAACCGGTCATAACCCCCGGTTTTGCCGGGAAAATGAGACAGACAGTAGAGTGAAGTGTACTTCACCCTATTTTTTATGGGGCGTAACTTTAACAAAACTACGAAACGGCGTCTTTTCTCATTCGGTCTGATAAAAGGCTAAAACTGTTAATAATAAATACAGTCGGGCCGGAGGATTTAACACCTCCGGCCCCGAAAAGGATAAACAGCGCCGGGCAGCGTCTTCCTTTCGATCTTACAAACTGCGCCACACGGCGACAGAAACCGCTGGCAGCGACAGCTCACGCTGGGCCAGGGTCGCTTTGCCTTCAAGCTGCGACCAGGCTTTACCGCTGAGCAGCGGCGTCCATGGCAGTGTCACCTCACGCTGCCCGCCACGGTTGATGGCTACCAGCACCCGTTCGTTCTGATAAACGCGCGCGAAGACCACGACGTCACCTTCGGCGTATACCACCTGGCACCCGCCCTGGCGCAGCGCCCGGCTCTGGCGGCGCAGCTTGCCTAATCGCTGATACAGCGCCAGCAGATCCAGGTCCTGCTCGCCCTTGCGCCAGGGGAAAGGCTTGCGGCAGAACGGATCGTTATGGCCGTCCAGCCCCACCTCATCGCCATAATAGACGCAGGGTACGCCCGGCCAGCAGTACAGCCAGACCACGGCCAGCGGCAGGCGGGCAACGTCTTTGCCAAGGATCGACTTAAAGCGCGCCGTGTCGTGGCTGTCGAGCTGGTTAAACATGCGCAGCTGCTGCTGGTGCGAGAGGCTGGCGCGATACTCGTCCATCCACGCCATGCAGGTTTGCGCATCGATATGCTGCGGATCGTAGGAGATATCCGTGTTGGCAAGGAAGCCCCAGACCGGGAACGTAAATCCCCGGTAGTTCATCGCGGCGTCTTCCGCATCCGCCTGAAGCCACTGGCGCGCATCGCCGAAATGTTCCCCGAGGATATAGGCGTCCGGCCTGGTTTCCTTCGCGGCTTTGGTGATGCCGGTGACGTGCAGCAGGTTGTTCTTCGCGCCGCCCTCCTCGCCCAGCATGTGCACCACGTCGAGCCGCCAGCCGTCCATGCCCCAGGGTTCACGCAGCCAGTGGCGCACCACGCTGTCCTCGCCCTGGTAAATTTCTTCTACCAGCGAATCCGAACGATAGTCGAGCTTCGGCAGGCTGGAATAGCCCAGCCAGTCCAGCGCGCGCCCCTCCTCAGAGAAGCTGTAGAAATCCCGCCACGGCGAGTGCGGGTTGTTACAGGCCCCGGCCTCATCAGCCTGATGACGATCAAACCACGGGTGCGTATCGCCGCTGTGGTTGAACACGCCGTCCAGCACCAGGCGCATCCCCTGCTGCTGGGTGTTTTTGCGCAGCCGCAGTAAAGCACGATCGCCGCCGAACTGTGCGTCCACGTGGCGATAGTCCTGGGTGTCGTATTTATGCACGCTCGGCGCGGTGAACACCGGGTTGAGGTACAGCGCCGTGACGCCGAGCTTTTTCAGGTACGGCAGCTTTTCGCTGATGCCGTCCAGATCGCCGCCGTAAAACGTCGATCCCCCCGCCTCGCCCGTCAGCGGCTCATCCCAGTCGCGCAGGATGATCTCCCGCTTCGCGGCGTGGTGATAGTAAATCTGGTCCTGCCCGGCCTGGCGCGGCTGGCTGCGGGCAAAGCGGTCCGGAAAGATCTGGTAGAACACCTGATCCTGCACCCACTGCGGCCCCTCATCCGGCGCGTCAAAAGCAAATTGTTCAAGGCGGGCAGGCGGGATAAGACTGAAGCCCTGCGGCGTGAACCAGCGCTGGTGGTCAAGCCACAGCAGCTTGAAGCTGTAGCGGCGGCGCGGCTGGCCGCTGGTAAGATCGATAGCGCCGCTCCAGGCAACGACCCCTTCACAGGGCGCGTTTTTCTGCCGTGTCATGGTGACGGATGTCTCTTCGTTGTCTTTCTCACAGCGCAACACCACGCGCGACGGCTGCTCGTCTCCGGCGAGCCAGAGGGTGATATGCAGCTTGTCTTTGCGCGTCTGAACGAATGGGGCAACCGGAAGGTGCCAGGCATTCAACATAGTAACTTCCCCGAGTCGTAAAATTGACGCCACCTTGCCACAGCCGCAGGCCGGGTCACTCCTCATTCTCATTTAATTTGGGGGAGGAAAGTGGGGGCGGAGAAGGTTAACGGTAGCCCGAAAACAAAAACCCCGCCAGAGCGGCGGGGTTGGGGGAATTAGCTGTGCTCGGCAAGCGCCGCGGCGCGCCGCTGCTTAAAGATCCAGCCAATCAGCAGCAGCACAATCCAGCCGCAGCCTACGTATAGCGAAATGCGGGTATCCGGATGCCAGCCTATCAGCGCGATGATAAACACCAGGAACACCAGCCCAACAACCGTGGTCGCCACGCCGCCCGGCACCGGGAACTTCAGCTCTTTGGCTTCTTCTTTCGACAGCCTGCGACGGAAGGCAATCTGCGACAGCAGGATCATAATCCACACCCACACGGTGGCGAAGGTCGCAAGTGAAGCAATCACCAGAAAGACGTTCTCCGGCATGATGTAGTTGAGGTAGACCGCCAGCAACATGGCCAGGCTCATCACCAGCACGGTGACGTAAGGAATGCCGTTGCGGGAGGTTTTAGCGAACACCTTCGGTGCGCTGCCCTGCTCCGCCATGCCGTGCAGCATGCGGCCCACGCCGAACACGTCGCTGTTAATCGCCGAAAGAGAAGCGGTGATCACCACGAAGTTCAGAATACCTGCCGCTATGGTAATGCCCATATGCTGGAAAGTGAGCACGAACGGGCTGCCGGAGGTGCCGACCTGGTTCCACGGGTAGATAGACATGATGACAAACAGCGTGCCCACATAGAACACCAGAATACGCAGCGGGACGGAGTTGATAGCGCGCGGAATCGACTTCTGCGGATCTTTCGCTTCGCCCGCGGTAATACCGATGATTTCGATGCCGCCGTAGGCGAACATCACCATCTGCAGCGACATAATCATGCCTATCCATCCGTTGCTGAAGAAGCCGCCGTTGGTCCACAGGTTATGGATCCCCGTCGCCTGGCCGCCGTTACCTATTCCCCACACGATAATACCGATACCGGCAGCAATCATAATGATGATGGTGGCAACCTTAAAGAACGAGAACCAGAACTCCAGCTCGCCGAACACCTTCACGCTCATCAGGTTGATGGAGCAGATAATCAGCACTACGCTGAGCACCCAGACCCAGTGCGGCACGGCGGGGAACCAGACGCCCATATAGATGCCGAACGCGGTGACGTCCGCGATGGCGACAATCAGAATTTCAAAGCAGTAGGTCCAGCCGGTGATGTAGCCTGCCAGCGGCCCCAGGTTATCCTGGGCGTAACGGGAAAAGGAACTTGCAGCGGGATTATGAACGGACATTTCGCCCAGCGCGCGCATGATGATATACGCCGCCACGCCGCCGATAATATAGGCCAGCAGAACGCTCGGCCCCGCCATTTTAATCGCGTCAGCCGAACCGTAAAACAGCCCCGTACCAATCGCCGACCCCAACGCCATAAAGCGTATGTGTCGGGTACTCAAGCCGCGCTTGAGCTTGTTCTTGTTTTCCATCGTCACAACCACTCTCAACAAATAAAAAACCACGGAGCGCAGCCCCGTGGTTAAACAACAAACAGTTTTCTTAGTGGGCGCTGGAGGTCATCTGCCGTCCTGCTGCCCGGTCCCAGACCACCGCGATAACAACCATCGCCACGGTCGGCAATACCCACGCCAGACCCTGGTCCGACAGCGGCAGACGCGCGGTCCACGCCGGGAGTATATCACTGATGGCCGAAGCCTTGATGCCGTCAATGATACCAAACATTGTGCTGATGAGCATCGCCGGTGCGATAACCCGCGTCGAATTATGCCACCACGGACGGGTGAAGCTCAGCACTACCAGTGCGATACAAGGCGGATAAATAGCGGTCAGCACTGGAATAGACACCTGAATCAGGTGGCTCAGGCCAAGGTTAGAAACCACCATAGAGAACAGGCCGAGGATAAACACCAGCGCACGGTAAGAGAGCGGCAGGTACTGGCTGAAGAACTCTGCGCAGGCGCAGGTCAGGCCCACGGCGGTAACCATACAGGCGAGGAAAATCAGCGCCGCAAGGAAGAAGCTGCCTGCGCCACCGAAGGTGTGAGCCACGTAGGCGTGCAGAATAGCCGCGCCGTTGGCGTTCTGGTCGGCAACCAGCGTCGCGCTGTCGGAGCCCAGGCGGAACAGCGCCAGATAAATCAGCGTCAGGCCAACGCCGGCAATCAGACCCGCCCAGATGGTGTAGCGCGTCAGCAGACGGGATTCGGTCACGCCACGGGAACGCGCGGCGTTAACAATCACGATACCAAACACCAGCGAGGCCAGGGTATCCATCGTCAGATAGCCGTTAACGAAGCCGTTGGAGAACGCGGCGCTCTGGTAGGCCGCTGTAGCGGTACTGATCCCGCCCGCAGGCCACAGCACGGCCCCCGCAGCCAGCACCAGCAGCGCAACGATTTTCACCGGTGCCAGCACGTGCCCGACCGTATCCAGCAGCTTGCCGGGATAAAGAGAGATGCCGATGACCATCGCGAAATAAATCACGCTGTAGATAAACAGCGGCAGTTCACCGGCCCCGGTCAGCGGCGCGATACCCACCTCAAAAGAGACGGTCGCGGTGCGCGGCGTAGCAAACAGCGGGCCAACGGCCAGATAGCAGATGGTTGCCAGCAGAACGCCAGCACGGCGGCCAATCGGCGAGCTTAAGCTGTCGATCCCCCCGCCCACGCGGGCAATAGCAACAATGGTCAGCACCGGCAGGCCCACGGCGGTCACCAGGAAGCCAAACGACGCCATCCAGACGTGTTCACCGGCCTGTAAACCAACCATAGGAGGGAAGATAATGTTGCCTGCGCCAACGAACAGCGCAAAGGTCATAAAGCCCAGAGCGATGATGTCGCGAGATTTTAATTGATGGGTCATAAGATAGTTGCAGCCTGTGGATGTGTGGTGTTGAAAGTATTCAAATTTTTTGCCGTCCATGATGGCAAAAAAGCGGTGTTAATCGGTATCGACAGCGGAAAATACTGATCCCGTACGGTGGCGAAGAATAGTTAGTCGAATTACCACGCAATTGCAGTCGTACTGCTAACACCGGGGCGCAATTAAATCGCTTATAGCGTTTGAAGACAAGAAGGGATCGGAAAAGTAGTTGGATATGCTTAAATTAGATGCATAGGCAGTGAATAAATTCATTTAACGGAAAGTATCGTGGCGCATCATGCGGTCAAATAATCGCCAGATAACCGGAAGCGGTTAACGAAAGGCGTAAAAATAGCCTGTAAGCGGCAGATGGAAAGGGAAGTTGACGGATTTGGTTAATATTTGTGCGCTATCGGTGGATGACGCTACCGCTTATCCACCCTACAAACACCCGCGTAGTTCCGATAAGCATTAACGCCATCCGACATTTCCACCCCGCACCCGTAGGTCGGATAAGCGCCAGCGCCATCCGACATTTCGGCATTTCTACTCCGCCACAATCAGCCGTTCAGGCAGCACAAACGAAAAGCTCGTGCCGCGCCCTGGTTTACTTTCGATATCCAGGCGCGTGTCGTGGTGGCTAAGCGCATGTTTTACAATCGCCAGCCCTAACCCGCTGCCGCCCGTTTGCCTTGAGCGGGCTTTATCCACCCGGTAGAAACGCTCTGTAAGACGTGGGATATGCTCCGCTGAAATCCCCGGCCCGTTGTCCATTACGCTGAACTTCGCGCCGAGCGGAGTTTTCTCCCAGCAGACGATGATATGCGTGCCTTCCGGCGTATGGTTTACGGCGTTATAAACGAGGTTGGAAATCGCGCTGCGCAGCTGCTCCTCGTTGCCGAAGACCCGCAGCGCCGGGTCGATATCAAACTGCAAGGTCTGCCTCTGCTGGCTCAGCGTCTGGGCTTCCCGCTCGACTACCCGCAGCATCAGCGGCACGTCGATCTTCTCGTTAAGCGCCATTGCCGGAGCGGCCTCGATGCGTGAAAGCGTCAGCAGCTGCCTGACCAGCCCTTCCATGCGCGACGTCTGCTCCCGCATCGTGCTCAGCGCCTTATCCTTGAGCGGGCCTTCCAGCCCCTCGTCCTGCATCATTTCCAGATAGCCCTGCAGAACGGTCAGCGGCGTGCGTAATTCATGACTGACGTTGGCAAAGAAGTTGCGGCGGGCGCCTTCCAGCTGGTGCATCTGCGTGACGTCCCGCGCCACCATCAGCCACTGCTCGTCGCTGTAGGGCATAACGCGAAACTCAAGATGACGCCCGTTGTTCAGAACCAGCGTCAGCGGGCGGGAGAACTCTTTATTAGCGAGATAGCGGGTAAACTCCGGGTAGCGCAGCAGGTTAAGGATGTTCTGACCGTTATCGTCCGGCCAGCGCAGCCCCAGCAGCTGCTGTGCCAGGCCGTTACACCAGAAAATCGTCCCCTCTTCCGTGGTCAGCACCACCGCATCGGGCAGCGATTCCGCTCCGCTGCGAAAGCGCTTAATCAGGTTTCCCAGCTCTTTGCGGCGCTTTTTATTGCGCAGCTGCATCTGATGCAAGCCATAGAGCAAAGGCTCCCAGCTGCCGCGGCCCGGCGGGGGCGTCATGCTGCGGTCGACCCACAGCCACCACGACAGGCGAAGTAAATTCCAGAAATGCCAGGCCAGCAGCGCGGTGACCGCCGCCAGCAAAAACCAGGGGAGATGGCCGAAGATCAGCCCGAGAATCGCCGCCGGTATGCAGCAGAGCAGCAGCTCCAGCACCAGCCTTTTCCATGACAACCGTTCCAGCACGCGTCACACTCCTGAAGGAAACTAAAAACGGGTCGAAAAACGATAGCCCGTACCGCGTACCGTTTGTACCATGCGGTCGTGTCCGGTCAATTCCAGCGCTTTACGTAAACGGCGGATATGCACATCAACCGTGCGATCTTCAACGTAAACATTGGTGCCCCAGACGTGGTTCAGCAGCTGTTCACGGCTGTAAACGCGCTCCGGGTGCGTCATAAAGAAATGCAGCAGTTTGAATTCGGTCGGCCCCATATCCAGCGGGTTTTCGCCCGTCATCACGCGATGTGAAGAGGGGTCGAGGCTTAGCCCCTGCATTTCAATCACCTCTTCCACCGCCATGGGTGAAATACGGCGCATCACCGCTTTAATCCGGGCGACCAGCTCTTTCGGGGAGAACGGCTTGGTGATGTAATCATCTGCGCCCACCTCCAGCCCACGCACGCGGTCTTCTTCTTCACCGCGCGCGGTCAGCATCATGACGGGGATTTCGCGTGTTAAAGCCTCGCGCTTCAGATGTTTGATAAACTGAATGCCAGAGCCGCCAGGCAGCATCCAGTCTAATAAAATGAGGTCCGGGAACGGCTCGATAAGCAGGTTCACCGCACTGTCATAATCTTCTGCTTCTACTGGCTGAAAACCGTTTTGTTCGAGCACGAAGCTCACCATCTCACGGATTGGAGCTTCATCTTCTACGACTAAAATACGCTTCGCCATGATTTGCCCTGTTTAAACAATGCCATTGCTAATTTGTGCGCCAGTATGCGTCAGATTTATGACAGATTTATGAAAAAAATGACCGCCGCATGACTCATTGCGAGGAATTATGACACCCGCAAGTGCCCTTCGGGGCGACTGCCTTTATAATCCCCCCACGCTTTTTTTGCCACGGGACGGGTTATGCGCATTATCCACACATCGGACTGGCACCTCGGTCAGAATTTTTATACCAAAAGCCGCGGGCCGGAACATCAGGCTTTTCTCGACTGGCTGCTGAGCACCGCGGTTGAGCAGAGCGTGGATGCGATAATCGTCGCCGGAGATATTTTTGATACCGGCTCGCCGCCGAGCTACGCCCGTGAACTCTACAACCGTTTTGTCGTTCAGCTCCAGGCCACCGGCTGCCAGCTGGTCGTCCTTGCCGGTAACCACGACTCCGTTGCCACGCTCAATGAATCCCGGGAGCTGCTGGCCTGCCTGAACACCACCGTTATCGCCAGCGCCCGCCATGACAGCAGCGAGCAAACGCTGATCCTTAAAAAGAAGGACGGCACGCCCGGCGCGATCCTCTGTCCTATCCCATTTTTACGCCCGCGTGATATCCAGAATAGTCAGGCGGGCCTGAGCGGGCACGAAAAACAGCGCTCATTAATGGAAGCAATCACGGAGCATTACCAGCAATGCCATGCCGCAGCCGTCATCGCTCGCGGCGAACAGCAGCTGCCAATTATCGCCACCGGGCACCTGACCACCGTCGGCGTCACCAAAACCGACGCGGTGCGCGACATCTACATTGGTACGCTGGACGCCTTCCCGGCGCAGAACTTCCCGCCCGCCGACTATATTGCCCTTGGCCACATACATCGCGCGCAGCTGATTGGCGGCACGGAGCACATTCGCTACAGCGGCTCGCCCATCTCGCTGAGCTTTGATGAAACCGGCAAAGCGAAAAGCGTTTATCTGGTGGAGTTTGCGGACGGTGCTCTGCATGATGTCACCGCCCTGCCTGTTCCGGTCAGCCAGCCTCTGGCGGTAATCAAAGGCTCTATTACCGAAATTGAACGGCAGCTGGAGCAGTGGCGGGATGCGCCTGCCGAGCCGAAGGTCTGGCTGGATATCGAAATTGCCACCGACGAATACCTGCACGATTCCCAGCGCCATATCCAGCAGCTAACCGACAGCCTGCCGGTAGAAGTTGTGCTACTGCGCCGCAGCCGGGAACAGCGTGAACGCGTGATTGCTAATCAGCATAAAGAAACCCTGAGCGAGCTGACCGTGGAAGAAGTTTTCGAACGCCGCCTCGCGCAGGAAGAGATGACCGAAGAGCGTGGACAGCGACTGCGAACGCTTTTTGCCCAGACCGTTTCCAGCCTGCATGACGCGGAGGAAACGGCATGAAAATCCTCAGCCTGCGTTTAAAAAACCTCAACTCCCTGAAAGGCGAGTGGAAAATCGATTTTACCCAGGAGCCGTTCGCCAGCAACGGGCTGTTTGCGATAACCGGCCCGACCGGCGCGGGAAAAACCACGCTGCTGGATGCGATCTGCCTCGCGCTTTACCACAAAACTCCGCGCCTCAGCACGGTTTCCCAGTCGCAGAACGACCTGATGACACGCGACACCGCCGAGTGCCTGGCAGAAGTTGAATTCGAAGTGAAAGGCGTGGGCTACCGTGCGTTCTGGAGCCAGAACCGGGCGCGCAACTCGGCGGACGGCAATCTTCAGGTTCCGCGCGTGGAGCTGGCGGAAATCGAAACGGGCAAAATCGTTGCCGATAAAATCAAAGATAAGCTCGATGCGATAGCCAGGCTCACCGGGCTGGATTACGACCGTTTTACCCGTTCGATGATGCTTTCGCAGGGGCAGTTTGCGGCGTTCCTGAACGCCGATGCGAACGACCGCGCCTCGCTGCTCGAAGAGCTGACCGGCACGGAGATTTACGGCACGGTCTCTGCCGTCGTGTTTGAAAACCATAAGCAAATCAAAAGCCGTCTGGAAAATCTCCACGCCCAGGCCGCGGGCGTGGCGCTGCTCAGCGAAGAACAGCAGCAGCAGCTCACAGAGAGTTTGCAGGCGCTCACTCTTGCCGAAAAAAACCTGCTGGATGAACAGCGCCAGCTCACGCAGAGCCAGCAGTGGCTGAACCAGCTTGCGCAGCTGACCGGCGACCAGCAGCGAACAAAACAGGCGCTGGAAACGGCGGATAAAGCCCTGCTGGAGGCAGCGCCGCGCCTTGAAAAACTGACGCGCTCGCTGCCCGCTGAAAAGCTGCGCCCGCACTGGCAGCGCCTGCAGGAGCGCCAGCAGGCGCAGCAGGCCGTCATCGCACAGGCCGCGAATGTGAATGCTCGCTTACAGCACAGCACCACGCGCCGCCAGCAAACCCGGCTGCTCGCCGCGCAAAAGGCGCAAACGCTGCAAGCGGAGAGCCAGCAGGTGCAGGAGTGGCTGGCCGCGCACGACCGCTATCGCCTGTGGGGTTCTGAGATTGCAGGCTGGCGCATGGCTTTTGCGCAGCAGGCCAGAGATGAAAAGCAGATCGCACAGCTGCAGCAGGCCATGCAGGCCGGCCAGCAAAAACTCGCTGCCTTCCCCGAAGCTGGCTTAACCCTCAGCCGGGAAGAAGTGAGCGCTCATTTACAGAAGCTCACCAGCCAGCGTGCGGACCGCCAGCAGCTTGCCGCGCTTCAGCCTCAGTTTGCCGCGCTGGAAAAGCGCCGCGCGGAGCAGCAGCGGGAGCTGGACGAGCTGGATAAGCAGATTGCCGAAAAAGACCCGGAGCTGACCAAAAAGCGTCAGGAGTACAAAGACAAACGCCAGCACGAAAGCGATCTGGAAAAGCTGGTCGAGCAGGAAAGAATTATCCAGAGCCTGGAAGCAGAGCGCTCACGTTTGCAGCCGGACTCGCCGTGCCCTTTATGCGGTTCCACTCAGCATCCCGCTGTTACCGCGTATCAGGCTATTCAGCCGGGTGAAAACCAGCAGCGCCTCGCTGCGTTAAAACTCGAGGTTGAAAAACTCAGGGAACAAGGGTTTGCCCTGAAGGGCCAGTTGGATACCCAGCGGCAGCAGCGAGAAAAGCTGGTTGCAGCCCAGGCCACGCTCGCGGAAGAAAATACGGTGATTGCCGCCCGCTGGCAGCAGCGCTGCGCCGGGCTGCAAATCGCCCTCACGCCGCAGGATGACATCGGCGGCTGGCTGGAAGAGCAGGAGCAGCGCGAGCAGCAGCTTCGCCAGCTGCATGAACGCCAGGCGCTGGAAGAGCAGCTGCAAAAAGACAGGCAGCACTACGATCGTGCGGCAGAGGAATTAGCCAGCCAGCGCGAGGCTTTGCGTGCGGCGCTGGAGCAGGTTGGTCTCACCCAGCCCGCAGCTGGCGAAGAGCAGGCCTGGCTGGCGGCGCGTCAGCAGGAGTCGCAGCTCTGGCAGCAGCACAGTGAAAAGCTCCCGCAGCTTCGGCTGCAGCTCACCACGCTGGAAAATCTGCTGGCGACGGTAGCCGATGATGGATCTGCGCCGCCCGAGCTGGCGGAAGGCGAACGGGCCGAAGCGCTGAATAGCTGGCAGGCGCTGCACAATGAATGCAGTACCCTGGACGGGCAGCTCAGGCTGCTGGGGGAACAAAGCAGGCGGGGCGAAGCCGATCTGCTAGGCGCAAGGGAGCAGTTTAACGCCGGGCTGGCCGCCAGCCCGTTCAGCGACGAGGCAGATTTCCAGAGCGCCCTGCTGGACGAAGCGCAGCGCACCGAACTGGAACAGCTGAAACTGCAGCTTGAACGCCAGCAGCAGCAGCAGAGCGTGCTGTGCCAGCAGGCGGAAACCGCGCTGGCCCAGCATCAGCAGGCCCGGCCGCAACAGCTGGCAGCGGATGCGGAACTGCCGCTGCTCCAGCAGCAGCTTACGGAGCTGACTCAACGTCTGCGTGATAACACGACTCAGCAGGGGCAGATCCAGCAGCAGCTGCGTCATGATGCGGAAAACCGTGTTCGCCAGCAGGCGCTGATGGCCGAGATAAAGGCGTGTGAAGAGCAGGCCGAGGACTGGGGCTACCTCAACGCGATGATCGGCTCTAAAGAAGGGGATAAATTCCGCAAGTTTGCCCAGGGGCTGACGCTGGATAACCTGGTGTGGCTGGCGAATACCCAGCTCAACCGCCTGCACGGGCGCTATCTTTTACAGCGCAAAGACAGCGAGGCGCTGGAGCTGCAGGTTGTCGATACCTGGCAGGCGGACGCGGTGCGCGACACCCGCACCCTCTCCGGCGGCGAAAGCTTCCTGGTCAGCCTGGCCCTTGCGCTGGCGCTCTCGGATCTGGTCAGCCACAAAACCCGCATCGACTCGCTGTTCCTCGACGAAGGCTTCGGCACGCTGGATGCAGAGACGCTGGACACGGCGCTGGACGCGCTGGATACGCTGAACGCCAGCGGCAAAACGATCGGCGTTATCAGCCACGTGGAGGCGATGAAAGAGCGCATCCCGGTGCAGATTCGAGTGAAGAAGATCAACGGCTTAGGGGTAAGCCGGTTAGCGAAGGCGTTTTCCGTAGGATGATCTGAGAGTGTCGGATGACGCTGCGCTTATCCGACCTACTAACGCCTCGCATAGGGGCAGTAAACCGTAGGGTGGATAAGCGCCAGCGTCATCCACCGCTCATCGCATGTTACTTCTCTGCGGGCCACAGCCAGGCCGCGCCGCGTACGCCGCTGGAATCGCCGTGAACCGCTTTGCGGATCGGCGTTTCGAACTCGCCGCCGAACACCCACGGCTTCACCAGCTGCGGCACCGTTTTGTACAAGCGCTCCACGTTGCTCATCCCGCCGCCCAGCACGATAACGTCCGGGTCGAGGACATTCACAATATGCGCCAGCGATTTTGCCAGGCGCATTTCATAGCGGCTGATGGCCAGCTCCGCCACCGGATCCTGCTGTTCGGCAAGGTGCATAATCTCGTTGCCCTTAAGCTTTGTGCCGCTCAGGCGCTGGTAATCGGTGGCGAAGCCGGTGCCGGAAATAAAGGTTTCGATGCAGCCCTGCTTGCCGCAGTAGCACGGCACCTCTTCGCGGTGGCGCAACTCATCTTCATCCATCCACGGCAGCGGGTTATGGCCCCACTCTCCCGCCGTGCCGTTGCCGCCAATCAGGCTGCGCCCGTTGATGGCAATGCCCGAGCCGCAGCCGGTGCCGATAATCACCGCAAACACAATCCCGGCCCCTGCCGCCGCGCCGTCTGTCGCTTCGGAAACCGCGAGGCAGTTCGCGTCGTTCGCCAG
The DNA here is from genome assembly GCF_038405435.1 of Dryocola clanedunensis. Taxonomy (GTDB): domain Bacteria; phylum Pseudomonadota; class Gammaproteobacteria; order Enterobacterales; family Enterobacteriaceae; genus Dryocola; species Dryocola clanedunensis_A. The sequence goes on from NZ_JBBYHZ010000007.1 coordinate 119,966, forward strand.
GCGGACTTCCCGCTTCAGCGCTTCCGACAGGTCTTTATCGAACGGCTGGCCGTTAAGCCAGGTTGAGTTAGCATTCTTCACCACCCGGGTATAAGGCGAGAGCGATCCAGGAATACCCAGGCCAACCGTGCCGGGCTGCCCCGTAGCCTCCTCTGCCAGGCGCACCAACTCAACAATCGTAGCGATGGTTTGCTGATAATCATCTTTCGGCGTCGGCAGGCGGTGGCGAAAAAGCTGCTCGCCCGCCTCCCCCAGCGCAATCACTTCCGTTTTGGTGCCGCCTAAATCGATACCTATACGCACTGAAATTTCCTCATTTGATGAGCGTTATCAACAGAGTAGAAGTCGGAGGCCGTAAAGGCAATGAAACGTGGCGGCTGATTCGCTATCATGCCCGCTGCGTTTCACTGACCTGACCGGGAAAAAATCATGCTGTGGTTCAAAAATTTAATGGTTTACCGTTTAAGCCGCGACATCACGCTTAGCGCGGATGAGATGGAAAAACAGTTGGCCGCCTTCACGTTCAGCCCCTGCGGTAGCCAGGATATGGCAAAAACCGGCTGGGTGCCACCGATGGGCTCGCACAGTGATGCATTAACCCACGCCAATAACGGGCAGATTGTGATTTGCGCCCGTAAAGAAGAAAAAATTCTGCCGTCGCCGGTCATCAAGCAGGCGCTGGAAGCGAAAATCAGCAAGCTGGAAGCGGACCAGGGCCGCAAGCTGAAGAAAACAGAGAAAGATTCCCTGAAGGATGAAGTGCTGCACTCCCTGCTGCCGCGCGCCTTCAGCCGCTTCAGCCAGACCATGATGTGGATCGATACCGTCAACGGGCTGATTATGGTGGACTGCGCCAGCGCCAAGAAGGCGGAAGATACGCTGGCCCTGCTGCGTAAAAGCCTGGGTTCACTGCCGGTCGTGCCGCTGGCGCTGGAAACCCCTATCGAACTGACGCTCACCGAATGGGTGCGTTCGGGCGATCTGCCAGCCGGTTTTGCGCTGATGGACGAAGCCGAGCTGAAAGCGATCCTTGAGGGCGGGGGCGTGATCCGCTGTAAGCAGCAGGATCTGGTGTGCGACGAAATCGCCACCCACATCGAAGCCGGGAAAGTGGTCACCAAACTGGCGCTGGACTGGCAGGAGCGTATCCAGCTGGTTGTCGCAGACGATGGTTCTATCAAGCGTCTTAAGTTCGCCGATACGCTGCGTGACCAGAATGAAGATATCGACCGCGAAGATTTTGGCGCACGCTTTGACGCCGATTTTATTCTGATGACCGGCGAACTGGCCGCGCTGATTAAAAATCTGGTGGAAGCGCTGGGCGGAGAAGCTCAGAAGTAAAGCGAAGGTGGCGGGTAGCGCAATGCTGACCCGCCAGCATTAATTATTTATCAGCCAGATAGCGGCACAGATAGGAAGTTGGCTCGGCAACCTGCAAATGGAATTCGCTGTGGCCCGGCACGTTAAACACCTCACCCGCCGCAAAAGTTTTCCACTCAATCTCACCAGGCAGTAAAACGTGCAGCGCGCCGCTGACGACCGTCATCTCTTCTGGCTCCGCAGTGCCGAAGGTGTATTCCCCTTCCGCCATTACGCCCACGCTGGCGCGGCCCGTGCTGCTGCTGGTAAAACCAATGGATTTCACTTTGCCGGAGAAGTACTCATTACTTTGTAGCATGGACAGGCCCTTTTAAAATGGTTCAAAAATCCAATATAGAGGGCAACCCAGGAGGCTGTCACGTAAATTGTTTTTCGCCGTCAGGCAAGCAGCTCTGAGGCAAGGCGCGCTAACAGCACGTTCGATAATATTACCGGAACATCGAGCGCTTTTTGCAGCAGATCGCGATGCTTTTGATGGTAGCCCAGGCAGTCGAGCACCAGCACATCGGCGCCTCCGGCCAGCAGCTTATTACCGGCTAAGATCAAATCATCCTCCGTTCCGTGCACCGGATTGGCCAGCGAAAACAGCGGGGACTTCGCCAGCAGCCGCCATTTTTTATGCTGGGAGGCCAGCAGCTCGGGAATAGGCAGAATAATTCCCACCTGATGCCCATCGACGATGGAATTGATCAGCGGTGGAATAATGCGTTCAGGCTCCAGCAGCATGCTGTTATTCACGCTCAGCCCGCTAAAGCGCTCGGAGCTCATCAGCAAAATTACGTCGTAATCCTGCTTATCCAGAATCGTGAGAATACCCTGCAGCGCCAGCTCGATCTTCGGCTTGCTGATGTTAATAATTGTCTGGTCAGCAAGCAGCGCGTGGAGTTCATCCTCCCCCGCTTCGGCGCCATAATCGGCCATCACCTCTTCGCGGGTCATGTTACCCAGCAGGGTGACGTGTTTGATCTGTTCGGCAGAGATATGCTCGGTTAATAGCGGCAGAATTTCACTGACGGGAACTACGCCGATGGTAAGAATGGCCAATGCTGGTTTCATGTTTCGTTCCGCCTTTCTCCTGTACCAGCCCCTTGTGCTGCGCTGGTACCCTTCCCCTTTCAGATGCTGGCCGCAGGGTCGCTTAAGAAGTAATCACAAAGCGTAGCAGCATATCGCATGAGCATCGCCGGAATCCTTAACGAAACGTCAATGCTATTTCATATAACATTATCGTAATGTTTATTTAACTTATCGGCGGTTTAAAAAGTGTGATTAACCAGACGGGAGCGGATTTTTGGGAAATTTCTTGCGGGTAATCGGCATCCTTGCCTGGATTCACTAGATTTTCTGTGGATCCTCATAGCGCCGTTTGGCATCCAGGGCTTCCTGCTCGGTTTCGTGCTCGCTGATTAGCGTGTCGGGATGGGGATGATCCGCCCGCAGCTGGTACCAGGTCACGGTTTCGGTCTGTGACCCTTTCTCAATTTCGACAATTCGCGCTTCGCGCGGATAGGGAGGTTGGCTCGCCATTGCTCTTCCTTAGGTCATAGATGAGCAGTAAGTATAGACGACTGGCTGGCCCTGGAGAGTTGCAGCGCTGCCAGCACCGCGTCCACCACCGCTTCCGGGGAGCGGGAAGCATCAATAACGTGGTGCGCCGCCTGACGGTAAAGCGCTTCACGGGCGGCCAGCACTTCGACGATTTCATCGGTAATTGGCTTGCCGGTAAGGGTTGGACGCTGGCCCTCCTCCGGGAAAGCCTCCAGCCGGTCGGCCAGGATTTGCGCCGGAGCGCGCAGATAAATCACAACCCCATGCTCGCGCATAAACTGGCGGTTAGCCTCCGCCAGCACCATGCCGCCGCCGGTGGCAACGACGGTGTCCGGCGCGGTAACGCTTTTTAACGCCTGGCTTTCGCGCGCGCGGAAACCGTCCCAACCTTCCTGAGCTACGATGTCCGCCACGCTCATCTGCGTGCTGGTGAGCAAATAGTTATCGGTATCGACAAAATTACGGCCCAACGCCTGCGCGAGTGCCGTGCCAACGGTAGTTTTACCGCAGCCGCGTGCGCCGACCAGAAAAATGGGTTGAGTCATCAAAGGAAAATCCTCAGCGGTTCGCCAGAGAGAGAAAAGAAAGTCGTCACGAATAGATCCAGCATACCAGCAAACTAGTACAAACGTTAAGTGTAAAATAATCGTTACAATAAAACAGTAATGTAACAGAAGGAACAGTGTGACGCCGCAGCCGGTTGCGCGCAAACCGTAAAGGAAAGCTACCAGCTTTTATGTGCGCCACCTTACTTGAAAGGCGGCGTTAAAAACAACCCCAAAGAAGCAGGGATTCGGTTACACATTCGTGCACAGCTTTACCCGCCGTTTATTTTACAAGAGCAGATTCTGATCCAGACTGAATAGTGATAACTGATGATGACAGAGGGATGAACCATGCAATCTGCAGAGCAGCGTCTGATCGACGGGCTTTTTGAAAGGCTGAAAAAAGCAGACGACAACAGCGCGCCACGCGAACCGGCGGCGGAGCAATTAATTCAGCAGCACCTGGCCCGCCAGCCCGGTGCCGCCTACTACATGGCGCAGACCATCCTCATTCAGGAAGCGGCCATGAAGCAGCTCAACGCGCGCATTCAGGGGCTTGAAGGGCAAATCGCCCAGCTTCAACAGACGCCACGTCAGCAGCAGAGCAGCGGCGGTTTCCTGGCGGGGCTGTTCGGCGGTGGCGCAAACCGCGGTGCCGACCCTGCCCCCGATTCACAGCGCTATCAGCAGAACGCCGTCCCCGGCACCTACAATGCCCCGCAGATGGCGGCTCCGGGCTATGCCGCACCGCGCGGCGGCACGGGCTTTATGGCCGGCGCGTTACAGACCGCAGCGGGTGTGGCAGGCGGGGTGATCATGGCGGATATGCTCACCAGCATGTTCCACCATACGCAGCCGGAGGAGCTGGTGAATATCATCAATGAGTCCGCCCAGCCGGTGGACAACACGGCGGTTAATGCGGTCGAGGATTATAACCGGGCCGATGACAGCCAGTTTCTGAATCAGGACGCGGGCCTGCCGCAGGACGACAGCAGCGACTTTGCCGACCCCGGCTTCGACGGCTTTGGTAACGACGATTTCGGCAACGACGACGATAACCTGATTTAACCTTTGCCCGCGCGGCTTGCCGCCAGCAGCCACTTCTCCAGCTCGTTGGCGAACTGCTGGCGGTCGCGCTGGTTTAAGGTATCCGGCCCGCCGGTCTGTACGCCGCTTGCGCGCAGGGTATCCATAAAATCGCGCATGGTCAGCCGCTCGCGAATAGTGGCCGGGGTGTAGCGCTCACCTCGCGGGTTCAGCGCCACGGCGCCTTTTTCAATCACGTCTGCTGCCAGCGGAATATCGGCGGTGATCACCAGATCGCCGCTTTCGCAGCGGCGTACAATTTCGTTGTCCGCCACGTCAAAACCTGACGCCACCTGCAGGCTGCGAATAAAGCGGGACGGTGGCGTCTTCATCCCCTGGTTGGCAACCAGCGTCACCATGATCTGCGCGCGATCCGCTGCGCGAAACAGCACTTCTTTTATGACTTTTGGACACGCGTCGGCGTCCACCCAAATCTGCATTACGAACTCTTCTCTTCGGCGGGAATGATGGCGATCTTGCCGTTCTTTTCCAGAATGGCAAACTTTATCTGTTCCATGCGCTCAAGCCCCTGGGTGATGCGGGCCGACGAGAGCACGTCGTCGAGGGTAATGCCAGCCTTGCGCATTCGCTTACCCAGCGGGCGGCCATGCTCCACCAGAATGATCGGCGATCCGTCGATAAACAGCTCCACTTTGGGAAACCACTCTTTGATTTTGCCGAACAGGATATCCATCGCGATCAGGGTGATGATGGTGATGGCCGCGCCGGTGAAAGAAAAATCGTTGCCCAGCAGCGCCTGCTGGGTCGCCTCGCTGATGATCAGCAGCAGGATAAAATCGAACGAGGTCATCTCAAGCAGCGTGCGCCGCCCGGCAATTTTCAGCACGATCATCAGCAGTATGTACATCCCGACCGCGCGCAATACGTTGTCCATTCCTGGCTCCTATGGCAGTACCCACTGGCTGATGGTCACCGGCTCGGCCCCTTTCAGCCTGAACGTTGACGTAAAATGTCCGGCAGACTGAGGCTGAGCCGTCAGCCACAGCGCCTGTTCTTTTCCTTCGTTAGCGGGCCACGTCAGCACCATTTCATGCTGGCTGGCATGGGTGATCATCGGCTGCGGCTGGAGAGTCTGAATCTGGAAGTTATCCATAAAGTCCTGGCCAAGGGTCAGGACCGTCGGCTGCCCGGTTGCGGATTTGACGCGAAGGGTGAAACTCTCGTCGCTCTGCGCCCGCATCACCCGCTGATGTTCTACCAGCAGGGTGCCTGCCGGGTTGCTACTGGTGGTCTGGCTTAGCCAGCCGTCTGAAAAAACGCCCAGTAATGAAAGCACTACCAGCAGCATCAGGCAGATGCCGCCCCATTTTTCAAGTTTCCACTCTTTAACCTGCCAGCGCATATCCTCTTCCACGGGATGCGTGCGGCTGGCGTACTCATCGATTACGCGTTTTCCCATAGCCACCTCTCAACGTTTTCTTAAGCGTAGCCGAATCGCCTGAAAGCGCGTTAAGCTATAGACATCAGTTATCTATTCCCCACCTTGACCCCAGGAGCGACGCTTTGGATAAGAAAATTGGATTTATTGGCTGCGGCAACATGGGTAAAGCAATTCTCGGCGGCCTGATCGCCAGCGGCCAGGTTCAGCCGGGCAGCATCTGGGTTTACACCCCGTCACCCGACAAGGTTGAGGCGCTGCGCCAGGAGTTCGGCGTCAACGCCGCGCAGAGTGCTCAGGAAGTTGCGCAGATTGCGGATATCGTCTTCGGTGCGGTGAAGCCAAACATGATGTTAAAGGTGCTGGGCGAAGTGAACTCCAGCCTGAATAAAGAGACGGTCGTTATCTCGATCGCCGCAGGCATCACCCTGGACTCGCTGGCAACCGCGCTGGGGCACGACCGCAAAATCATTCGCGCTATGCCCAATACACCGGCGCTGGTGAATGCAGGCATGACCTCGATTACGCCAAACGCGCTGGTCAGCCCGGAAGATATCGCCGACGCGGTAAATATTTTCCGCAGCTTCGGCCAGGCGGAGGTCGTCAGCGAAGCGATGATCCATCCGGTTGTCGGCGTGAGCGGCTCCTCACCGGCCTACGTGTTTATGTTTATCGAAGCGATGGCGGATGCTGCCGTGCTGGGCGGGATGCCGCGCAAGCAGGCGTATCAGTTTGCCGCCCAGGCCGTGATGGGCTCCGCGAAGATGGTGCTGGAAACCGGCATGCATCCGGGCGAGCTGAAAGATATGGTTTGCTCGCCTGGCGGGACAACCATCGAGGCCGTGAAGGTGCTGGAAGAGAAAGGCTTCCGTTCCGCCGTGATGGAAGCAATGGCGAAATGTATGGCGAAGTCCGAGCAGCTCGGTAAGTCGTAATTTTGGATTTGCGGTGGATGGCGCTTGCGCTTATCCACCCTACTACTACCCGATAAATTATCACGCTCATGCGGCAGCTTCGATACGGCCCCGCCCGGCATTTTTTGCTTTATAAAGTGCCACGTCTGCGGCCTTTAGCCAGCCACGGTAGTTGACCATTCGTTTGTCGAACTCCGCCACCCCCACGCTAATCTGCAGCACTACCTGAGGCGCACACGGCAGCCGGAATCCATCCAGATGCTCGCATACTCTCGTCATCGCCTGAACCGCGTTATCCAGCGGCGTGCCTGACATGATCACCCCAAATTCGTCGCCGCCGAAGCGCCCAATCACATCGGTCGCGCGCAGAATAAGCTGCAAATGCTCGGTAATCGCCATAATGGCCTCATCGCCCACGTCATGGCCGAAGGTATCGTTGATGCTCTTAAAGTGGTCGATGTCGATGAGTAACAGCGTGGCCTGCCGCTGGTAGCGCTGGCAGTTGTCGTACTCGCCGTGCAGAAGATGCTCCCAGTGGCGACGGTTATAAACGCCGGTCATCCCATCGCGCGTGCTGAGGTGCATCAGGCGGCGCTTGTGCTCCGCAAGTTTAATGGCCGTTTTGTAACTTACCAGGCCATAGTAAACGGGATAAATAATCAGCATTGGCAGGCAGATCCACACCTGAGAGGGCATGGTTTCCAGGTTTAGCGGCATCTGGGTTATCCCAAGCGTCAGCAGGCACGACAGCACAATCATCGCCAGCCCGCCGGCAAACAGCTTTACGCCGCCGCAGCCGATATTATTCATGCACATCATGGCGACGATCAGCGCGGAGGGCAGCGCATTCAGCCCCATCACCGCAATCCACATTCCCCCCATGCAGGAGTCCAGCATCAGGTTGCGCCTTTCTGCCCAGGCGGGGTCGCGCGCCCGGTCGGCTATCTGCCAGGCAAGGTGCGGCCAGATAAAGCCGTTTGCCACCAGCAGCAGCCACCACCAGCCGGAAACCGGCTGTACCACCAGTACCGAAGCCACGCAGAAAAAACCGGTCGCCAGGCCTATCACTCTGGGGATATAAACTCGCCGGGCAAATCGCCGTGCGGAGCGATGCCTGTCATCATCAAGCCAGGTCGGGCCGTCCATAATTCCCCCGGAAAACCATCTGCTGAAGCCGCGTTCATCATTCATGATATTTAGGAATATTCTGAAACATTTGGCGTAATTATAGAGGGGGTATTCGGGAGGAAAGTATGATTTTTCGGGTGAGCCAGCGGAGTGGCTCACCCGTTGGAACTAAGCCACCTATTTTTTCAGGCAGTTACTCATGAAGGTTTTTCTTGCGTCACCGGTCAGGGACTGCTTGCCCGCATCGGCGTTACAGGACTTCATTTTTTGCTGCTGCGGCGTGAGGCTTTTCTGCGCGGGAGCGGAGTCAGCGTTCTTCAGGCAGCCGCTCATGTAGCTCTTGCGCTCATCCCCCTTCAGGGTTTTCGCCGTCGCCTGCTGGTTACAGGTGGTCATTCGCTGCTGCTGGGGCGTCATGGCTTTATCTGCCGCCGTAGCCGACCCCACCACACCTGCCAGTAACACCATCACTAATGCAAATTTCATATGACATTCCTTTTTGTTTTATCGCGCTTTAATTCTGGCCCGCGCGGACGAAAAAGGCGAATGACTGACCAGAATTTAAGAAAACGCCATGCGTTTTGTTACGGCAGTTCCAGCGCCGCCTTCATGGTATAGAACAGATCGGTCTGGTCGGTTAACCCCACAACGTTCGCCGCCCCCGGACCATAGGCCGCAATGCGCAGCTGCGTGCCGGTGTGCTCCTGGGACTCCCCTTCTGAGTTGCCGTAGCTGATGACCATCACCGAGCCATCTTTGGTATTTAACGCCTGCGTCAGGCCCGGCGCTTTGGTATCCGGGGCAACAATCTGGCTTGAGTGCGCGTGGTCAGCGGTCACGACGACCAGCGTATTGCCATCCCTGCGGGCAAACTCCAGCGCTTTTTGCACCGCCTCGTCCAGATCTACCGTCTCGCCAATCTGTCCGCAGGGGTTTGCGGCATGATCCTGCTTATCGATAGAGGCCCCTTCTACCTGCAGGAAGAAGCCTTTTTCATTGCCTTTGAGCAGCTCAATGGCTTTATCCGTCATCTGGGCAAGCGTCGGCACGCTGGCATCGCGCTGTGGATTGGGTGTGCAGGTGACGGCTGGTTTATCAATGTTGCCGTGATAGCTGGCCTTCGGCCCTTCCCAGCGTACCGGCATATTGCCCGGCGCAAACATGCCAATCAGCGGCTTTTGCTGGCTGGCTTCGCTGATGGCCGCAAGCCCGCTGGCATTATCAACCCACTGGTAGCCCCGCACCTGCGCCTGTTCACGAAGGGTTTTACCGCTCCACTCCCCTGCCTTCGCCGTCTCAGCGAATGTCGTCGCTCCGCCGCCTAATGTCACGTCCGGGCGGGCATTAAGAAGCTGTTCGGTAATTGAGCCTTTGCCGCCATTTTCCAGCGCGTTAGCCGCGCATTTTTCGCTGGTTACCGTCGGGCCATAGCACTTACGGGAAGTGACATGAGATACGAGCGCGGCTGGCGTGGCGTCCTGAATTTCCGCCGTGGAAACGTTGCCGGTCGCCTTACCGGCGGCTTTCGCGAGTTCGAGAATGGTGGGATGGTCTTTGCCGTTAACGTCGACGCCCAGCGCCCCGTTATAGGTTTTTACGCCGGTGCTCCATGCGGTGGCCGAGGCGGCAGAATCCGTGACGTAGTCAGGCTTGTGGGTCTGCTTATCCAGCGAATAATGGGTGTACTGGCCGGTCAGCGGCAGCGCGTCAATGCCCTTAAAGAAGCCGCCCGCCCCTTCAGCATAATTACGCGCGGCGGTGATTTCAGAATCCCCCATGCCGTCGCCGATAAGCAATATGACATTTTTAGCAGGCTTATTAATTATTGACGCGCGCAGGGCTTCGGCCTGGTCGTTATTAATACGTCTGGCGCCGCCAGGCTGGGTGATATCCCCGGCTGCCGCGCGAATTTCTAGGGCAGATGAAGCCTCTTGTGCAAAAGTAAGCGGAGCGGTTAGCAGTAAAGGGAATAACGTTAGAATTTTTGTGCTCTGTTTCACTTTATTTTCTCCATGTAAAAACTACAGGCATAAATAAAAACAGAGCAACAATATAAATATCTGATGACAGTTAAATGACAGCGGCGGGTTTCAGCTTCGTGGATGGGTCAGCAGCTTCTCTAAATATTGTTGCAGGAGCTCAGTATCACGGGTAGTAACAACCCCCTTTGGGCGAGCGTCATGCATAGCAGCCTCAATACTGGTTATTAAGGCGTTTTGTTCACTTTGTTCCATTCTGCGCAGCAGGGCCGTCACAACGATTTCCAGCGCTTCGATTTGTGCGACGAACTCTTTCGACTCTTCTTCTTTTTCAGCGAGTTTAACCAGTAGCTCAGCTATGAGATTTTTCATTGCCATTATCCCTAAAAGGTTGAAAGCAGACGGTAGCATTCCCTCCGGAAGTTGCCTAGTGGGCAGAACTATTATTTTTATATGACAGGTTAAGAGTGTGCGAAAGCGCAAAAAAAACTGCATACAGCCGATATATAAAATATCGATGCGATCTCATTATCTCTGATTTCCTTTTCAGAAATAATGAAATGGTGCAGAAGTTAATTAAATCTATTCTTAACGCCCAGCCGCCGATCCTTCTGGCGTTTACGGTGCAACGCGAAGCCAAGCTGCACGATGTTGATCAGCACCACCACGGCGGTGGCGGCAAATACCCAGCGGAACCCGGCCATGGCGGACACGCCCGCCCCCAGCAGCGGCCCTACCACGTTGCCCAGATACATAAACGACTGGTTATAACCAAATATGCGCCCTGTCACCTGGTCGCTGGAATACTTGACCAGCAGCGTCTGCACGGCGGGCAGCATCGCCCCGTCGGCAAAGCCCAGCAGGAAGCGCAGGACCGCAAGCTGCATTGGCGAGGTCACAAAGGACATGGCGAAGAACAGCACCACGGCAATGATAAGCGTCGCCATCAGCACGCGAGCCGTACCGATCCGGTCGCCGAGCTTGCCTAATTTGGGTGCCGAAAAGAGCGCGGAGATCCCCGGCACCGCCGCAATAAAGCCGCTGATAAAGGCGATATTGGTGCTGTCGGGCGAGAGATGTTTAATAAACAGCGCCAGGATCGGGCCGATGGAGCCGTTACACAGCTGGATGACCAGCGTGGTAATAAACAGGCTCAGCATCAGCCAGGGATAGGGCAGCGTGGCAAAGACCGCTTTCCCGGAGAGCCGCTCGGCCCTGCTGATTTTCGGGCGCACGCCTTCTTTAATCAGCAGCAGCGTCACGGTAAAACTGACCATCAGCAGCGCCGCCGTAACAAAAAACACCATCCGCAGGCCCAGCGTATCCGCCATATACCCGCCCAGCAGCGGCCCCACTATTACGCCGCTGATTTGCGCGGTAGAGAGCGTACTGATTGCCCAGCCGCTGCGCTCACGGGGGACCTGCGAAGCGACCAGCGCCATAGCATTGGGAATATAGCCGGAGGTCAGCCCCATAATCGCGCGCAGAATAAAGAGCTGCCAGACGTTGGTGGCAAAGGCCTGCAAAAAAATCGCCACGGCCATGCCGAGGGAGGCGCGCAGCAGCATCAGCTTGCGGCCTTTGCGGTCCGCGAGGCTGCCCCACATCGGCGAAACGATGGCGGACACCAGGAAGGTCACGCTGAACGTCAGCCCCGACCACATCGACAGCGCCTGGTGCGACGTGACCCCCAGCTGCTCGACGTAGAGCGGCAAAAACGGAAGAATTTGGCTGATGGCCAGGCCGGTAAAGAAGCAGCCGAACCAGACCGAGATAATGTTGACCTTCCAGGATTCCATACGATGCGCTTAATCAGTGGGGTGAATAAAGGGGCGAGATTCTGTGAAGTTTATCATACAAATTAATTTCATCGACACAGACCGTAGCCGCGCATGCCCAGATGGAAATGGTTGGCGTGCGCCGCGTTGTACTCCGGCCCCAGCGAGTTGCCGAAGAACGGGCAGCCTGCGTCAAATGCCGCATGCAGGTACTCGCTCCCCCTGCCGCTGGCCTGCCAGCCTTTCACCACGCTCACCTGCTGCTTATTGGCAAACCCGAAGCCGCTGATATCCAACGCATCCGCCGTGGCGTGCTCGCTTAGCCGTGCATCCTTACGATTGTAGATGTTGCGACAGGCGTAGCTGCCGAGATGGTTCACGCGGACTAGCGGGCTGCCAAAAGTTGTTTTTGCGAGCGGGGCCGCACGCTGATGGATAAACATGGTGGCGCTGAGCGCCAGCGGGCAGCTCGCGAGAAAGCTGCTGCTCAGTGAAATCTCCCCGAAGCTCTGCACCCTGACCACATCGGTAAGCGGGCAGGTGCCCCCGGTGTTCGGCACCGGCCGAAAGCGCAGCTGCTGGCGCTCCGCCGCCTGTTCCAGCAGCGCCAGGCAGGTCTGGGGATGATTCGCCATCTGGCGCAGCTTGTAGCGGGTGACCAGCGTCGGCGGATCGTCGATAGAAAGCGGAGCAAAGGGGTTGTACTGGGCGGGCAGTCGCTCATAAAGCCATAGCCCCGCCAGCGCCGTCACGGTGAAACCAATCAGCATGTTTACTCCTTTTGCCATTCCCCGGCCCTTTATTGATTACGGAATAATCAGTATAGAAGTCAGGACGTTTTAAGCCGCCACGAAGCACATGAATCCGCGTTATGAGCGTGGTATGTTGTCCCCCTTCGTAATGATTAAGGATGGGTTTGGGCATGGCAAAACTGCGGGTTGGTATCGTGTTTGGTGGCAGGTCGGCGGAACACGAGGTGTCGCTGCAGTCGGCAAAAAATATCGTCGACGCCATTGATAAGGCGAAGTTTGAGGTCGTGCTGCTCGGCATCGACAAACAGGGCCAGTGGCACGTTAACGACGCCTCCAGCTATCTGCTCAACGCGCAGAACCCGGCGCTAATTGCCCTCAACCGCTCCGAGAAAAATGTCGCCCTGGTGCCTGGCCAGACGCGGGACCAGCTGATTGACTCCAGCTCCGCGCAGCAGCTTCCGCAGTTGGATGTGATTTTCCCTATCGTGCACGGCACGCTGGGCGAAGATGGCTCCCTGCAGGGCATGCTGCGCATGGCAAACCTGCCGTTTGTGGGCTCCGGCGTGCTGGGCTCTGCGGTAAGCATGGATAAAGACGTCACCAAACGCCTGCTGCGCGATGCCGGGCTGAACGTCGCGCCGTTTGTCACCCTCACCCGCGCCAGCCGCAGCAAAATCACCTTTGCCGAGATAGAGCAGAAGCTGGGCCTGCCGCTGTTTATCAAACCGGCAAACCAGGGCTCTTCCGTGGGCGTGAGCAAAATCAGCAACGCGCAGCAGTATGAAACCGCCGTGGCGCTGGCGTTTGAATTCGATCACAAGGTGGTGGTGGAAACCGGCATCAAAGGCCGCGAAATTGAGTGTGCCGTGCTGGGCAACGATGACCCGCAGGCCAGCACCTGTGGCGAAGTGGTGGTCAGCAGCGACTTCTATTCTTACGACACCAAATACATTGACGATAAGGGCGCGCAGGTTGTTGTACCGGCGTCACTGCCCGAGGAGATTAACGATAAAATTCGTGGGATTGCCGTGCAGGCCTATCAGGCGCTGGAGTGCAGCGGCATGGCGCGCGTGGATGTCTTCCTGACCGAAGACGGCGAGGTGATTATCAACGAGATCAACACGCTGCCCGGCTTCACCAATATCAGCATGTACCCAAAACTCTGGCAGGCCAGCGGCCTGGATTACCAGACGCTGATCTCACGGCTTATTGAGCTGGCGCTTGAGCGTCACCAGCTGGACGCCCGGCTGAAAAGCTCGATTACCCACTAAAGGCTACTCTTCTGCCGTCCCCGGCTCCTCCGGCTCCGGGCGACGGCGAATGATAAAGCTCGCCAGCCAGAAGCAGATTATCCAGGTGACCAGCCCCACCGCGTAGTTCTGCCAGCCTTCGGTTTGAAAACCGAGCAGGCCAATCACCCCGTTTAAGATGAAAATCAGCCCGATCGCCACGGCATAATAGTGCCAGTCGCGCCGCATTTTCTGACTCAGTGTTTTTGCCATCATGATGTTATCCGCCCGCCGTCATTCAGTGGCGGCATTGTCGCATAGCCGCCGCCGGGAAACCGCTCGTTTATAGACGTCAATCGAGATTATGTTACGAAAATTGCATTTAAGTTACGAAATTGTGATAACACGCAAAAATTGCGCATCCAGGAAGATTCCGGCGCTGAAATTACCAACAATCTGATATTGACAAACCTTATGACCTGCCACACTTGCTGCAATTATCGGGCGGAAACCTGATTGGCGGTACGGTTACACGGGAGGTCTCTATGACTGAAATTACCTTGTCGAAACACGTTGTCCCCACAACGATTACCGTTTCTTCATCCAAAACTGGTGGCGCTACCCTGAGCAATATCGCCTATGCGGTATTCATTCTGTTCTGCTTCTGGGTCGGCAGCCAGATCCTTAACTTACTGGTGCATGCGCCAGGCGTGCTTGAGCACCTGGCTCAGGGCAACGACGCAACCCGCCCGCGCATTGAGATGGGGCTGGCCGTAAGCACCGTGTTTGGCCTGGTGCCGTTCCTGCTGGGCTGCGCTTTCCTCGGCCTGATTGCCCTGATGGTGAAATACCACCACCGGCACGAATATTAAGCATCGGATGACGCTGCGCTTATCCAACCTACGCCAGCGTCATCCACCATTTTTTACCTCTTCATACAAGCCGCACGTCTGTCATCTACCCGTTTTGCAAACCATGCCGTCGTTAAATTACGGGTGATTTTCGGGCTTTCCAGCGTGATGCCCGGCAGCATCTCACGCGGTAATTTCTTGCCCGCTTTTTTCTCCGCGAGCGCGTAAACCTGCTCGTAGAGATCGGTCTTCTCGAAGTCGATGCTGTCGCCTTTCTGTAGCGCCCGATGGATCTGGCTGTCGCTCATATCCAGCCTGCCCGCCAGCTTTCTGACCGCAAGCTCCGTACTGCCCGCTTTGTCTGTGTTATAGAGAATAAGATCTCCGTCCAGCGCCAGCTTCGTTCCCGTAGCCTTGCTTACCGCATTCTGGAAGGCGGCGTTGCGGCTGGCGTACCATCCGGCGTTGAAGTCCGCGAAGCGGTATAAAGGCCGGGTGTAATTCGCCGGGTAGTTCAGCAGATGATAAGTGCCGAACCACATGCCGCCCCGCCGGGTAAAGACTTCCTGACGCACCGTGCCCTCCATCTTCCACGGATAGCCGCTGGTGTGCTGCTCTGCAAAAGCAATGCTTACCTGCATCGGCCCGCCGGTGTGCACCGGGTTGAGGTTGCCGAACAGCTTCTGTCCCATCGGCACCATGCCGATAAAATCGTCGAAAATGGCGCTCAGCTGGCCTTCGGTTTTGACCTTGTCCAGCCTGTCGCTGTAGCTCTTGCCGTTCGGTGATTCAATCTTCAGCGCGGTATGCACCAGGAACGCCGGAATGTGCATCTTTTCGGCGCGGCGGTCGATCTCTTTCCAGGCGATAGCGCTCAGGTTCGGCACCGCCGGGTCCGCCACCAGGTTGGACTCCTGCTGCGCCACCGCCAGCACGGAGCAGATATTCTCCTCGCTTGGCGCGATATCCTGGCTCTTGAAGGTGGTCGCTAACTCCTTCGCCCAGGCGCTGCGATCCTTCTGGCCCGGCGGCAGCTTTTGCTTCACCACCGTTTCCACATCCACCGGCTTTGCGGTTTCGGAAACGGAGGGGGCGGTTTTGGTAGTACACCCGGTAAGGAGCAGCGCGGCCCCCAGGCTCAGGGCAAAAAGTCCATGCTGTCTGTTTTCAGTTGCAGTCGTCATAACGTTCCGTTGTGCTTGTTTTGTCTGGCCCGCTTGAATAATCGCCACGTCAGGGCCGCCGGGCTAAGGTTTAACTGTGCCCGCTATTGCCGCCCCTGACAATCATAAATACTGATGAATCAATCATATCAAGATATTTGAGCTATCAGCTCCAGGCGCCCAGAATGCCCGGCGGCCTGGCTGGCAGCCTGACAAAACGTGCGCTTTTCTTGACGGTACGTTGACAAATAAATGCCTGGTCAGTAGTTTCATTTGTAATTACTGACCAGGCAAATATCATGAACGACCATCCGGGTATTATCAGCACTAAGTTTCACCTCGGTTTACTTATCCACCTCGCAAACCAGTTCAAAGACCAGCTCATCAGCCACTATTTTGCCGGTGCGGATATCACTGCCCCGCAGTTCAAGGTGCTTATCAGTATCCATAAAGGTTTCACCAGCCCCGTGGAAATCAGCAAAAATCTGGTGATGGACGCCGGTGCCATGAGCCGCATGGTGGACCGTATGGTGAAGCGGGAGCTGATTGCCCGCACCCCGAACCCGCAGGATAAACGTCAGGTGATTCTGGCCCTGACTGACAAAGGCCACGCCCTTTGCGACCGTTTTGAAAAAGAGGCGCTGACCTCAATCATCGGCGATCTCACCGCCCGACTCACCCACGATGAGTCCCGTTTACTGGTAGAGCTGATCACAAAAATGCTGCCGGACGAGATCGTCGCACCTCATCGCTAAGTCTTCAATAAAGGTCATCACAAGATGGAAACCACACCTGCCCAACACGTTGAGCGCGGCAGCAAGCGCAAACGTAACTTTATTATTCTGTTTCTGATCCTGGTGCTGGCCGCCGGGGGAATACTTGCGTGGTATCTGCTTTACGCCCGCTTCTATGAATCCACCGACGATGCCTACGTTAACGGCAACCAGGTCACGCTGACGCCGCAGATTGGCGGCACGGTGACCCAGGTCACCGTTGATGAAGGCGACTTCGTGCAGAAGGGCCAGCCGCTGGTGCTGCTGGATCCGAGCGACACTGAAATCGCTCTGCAACAGGCGGAAGCGAACCTGGCAAACACTGTGCGTCAGGTTCGCGGGCTGTACAGCACGGCGGATAACTACCGTGCCCAGGTCGCGGCCAAAAAAGTCGCCCTGCAAACGGCGCAGAATGACTATGCCCGCCGCCAGAAAATCTTCTCTACCGGTGCAATCGCGGCGGAAGATCTTTCCCACTACCGCGATGCGGTAACCAGCGCGCAGAGCGACTTAGCCGCCGCGCAGGAAGCATTACGCACCAATACCGCGATGGTTGATGACACCGTTATCGACAGCCATCCGGAGATTAAAAGCGCCGTTGCCACCCTGCGCCAGCGCTTCCTGGACAACGCCCGCAGCACCATCGTTGCGCCGGTGAGCGGCTACGTGGCCAAACGCGCCGTGCAGCTGGGTATGCGCGTGGATTCCGGCACCACGCTGCTGGCCATCGTGCCGCTCAGCGAAGTGTGGGTGGATGCCAACTTCAAAGAGAGCCAGATGAGCACCATGCGCCTGGGCCAGAAAGTCACCCTCAGCGCGGATCTTTACGGTGACGACGTGGAATATCACGGCACCATCGAAAGCCTGGGCATCGGCACCGGCAGCGCCTTCTCCCTGCTGCCTGCCCAGAACGCCAGCGGCAACTGGATCAAAATCGTGCAGCGTCTGCCGGTGCGCATCACGCTGGATCCGCACGACATGCAGAAACACCCGCTGCGCGTTGGCCTGTCGATGAACGTTCGCGTGGATATCCGCGACGACGGCGGTCACCTGCTGCCGCAGCAAACCGTTAGCGCCCCGCGTTTCACCACGGACGTGTATCAAAACCCGCTGGCCGAGGCGGACAAACTGGTGGCTAAAATCCTTCATGACAACAGCAAAACGGTAGCCGCGGGCAGCCGTTAAGAGAGACGTTATGCAAGATAAGGCCTCGTTTACGCCGCCCAATATGTGGCTGGCGGTGCTCGCGCTGTCGCTGGCGACATTCATGCAGGTGCTGGACTCCACCATCGCAAACGTTGCGCTGCCGACCATCGCCGGGAACCTCGGCGTCAGTGCGGACCAGGGCACGTGGGTTATTACCTCTTTTGCGGTGTGTAACGCCATTGCCCTGCCGCTGACCGGCTGGTTTACCCGCCGGTTCGGGCAGCTGAAGCTGTTTATCGGTTCGGTGGTGATGTTCACCCTCACCTCGTTCCTGTGCGGCTTCGCCCACAGCATGACGGAGCTGATTATCTTCCGCGCCCTGCAGGGCTTCTTTGCCGGGCCGATGTTCCCGATGTGCCAGACGCTGCTGCTGGTGATCTTCCCCTCCAGCAGGCGCAGCATGGCGCTGGCCCTGCTGTCGATGGTGACCGTGGTCGCCCCTATCGTCGGGCCGATTACCGGCGGCTGGATCACCGACAACTACTCCTGGCCGTGGATCTTCTATATCAACGTGCCGATCGGCATTTTTGCTTCGATTGTGGTCTGGACGCAGCTTCGCGCCCGGGAAGAGACAACCACCCACTCGCCCATCGACTACATTGGTATCGCCCTGCTGGTGCTGGGGGTAGGGCTGCTGCAAATCGTGCTGGATAAAGGGAACGATCTGGACTGGTTTGCCTCAACGCACATCATCATCATGACGGTGATTTCGGCGATTTCGCTGGTGTCGTTCGTCATCTGGGAGCTGGGGGAGCGCCACCCTATTGTGAACCTGCGCCTGTTTAAGGATCGCAACTTTGCCATCGGCACTCTCTCGCTGACGCTGGGCTACGCGGCGTTCTTCGCCATCAACATTATTCTGCCGCAGTGGCTGCAAACGCAGATGGGCTATACGGCAATCTGGGCCGGGCTTGCCGCAGCGCCTATGGGCGTGCTGCCGCTGATTATGACGCCGATAATCGGCCGCTATGCGACGAAATTTGACCTGCGTATTCTGGCTTCGCTGTCGTTCCTGACGATGGGCGCGTCCTGCCTGATCCGCGCGCAGTTCAATACCGACGTGGATTTCCGCACCATCGCCGAAGTTCAGCTGTTTATGGGGATTGGCGTAGCGTTCTTCTTTATGCCGATCACCACCATCGTGCTGTCGAACCTGAACGGGGCGGAAGTGGCGGAAGGCTCTGGTCTGGCAACGTTCTTCCGCGTGCTGGGCGGCTCGTTCGCCTCGTCGCTGACGACGTGGATCTGGTCACGCCGGGAGATCTTTCATCATGCGAACCTGACGGAGAGCGTCTCGCAGTACAACCCGGCAGCGGTGGATTACGTCGAGAAGATGGGGGGCGCCACCCAGCAGCATATGGCGTTTATCGATAAGACCATCGAGCAGCAGGCCTACATGATGTCGACCATCGATTATTTCTGGATTCTGGGCTGGGGATTTATGGCGCTGATTCTGGTTATCTGGTTTGCGCGTCCGCCGTTTGTCCGCTCCGGCGCGCCGGGCGCGCCTTCGGCAGGACATTAAAAATGCGGCCCCATGATGGGGCCGCATTTTTTATACCGACTCGCCTGCGGCTTCTACCGGAATGTCCTGCAGCGTGCGTTCAAAGCTGCGCAGACGTTTGTAGATAGACATCAGCTCCACCAGCGTCGTCCACGAACTAATCAGGTACTGGAACGAACCGCGCACCTGGCCGAAGACGTTGGTAATCTGCGTCATCAGGCCCAGGGTTATCGTCCCGGCCACAATCGACGGGAAGAGCAGGAACAGGCCAAAGACGTTATCCACCTGCAGATAGAGAATGCGGGCAATATTAAAATACATGTAGTGGAAATACAGGCGGAAGTAGTTCTGACGCACGCCGTTAAACAGCTCTTTAACCGTCGGCGGCGAGGCGCGGGTCGGGTCATCTTCGCCATACACCAGCTCTTTACGATAGGCCGCCTCAACGCGCTGGTTTTTAAACTCAAGCCCCGGCAGCTTAATGCCCACCACCGCCAGCAGGCCGGTACCCAGCAGGGACCAGACAATCGCCGCAATCACCAGGCCGTAAGGAATGTGGCCGATAATCGGCAGCTCCGGCACGTGGGCTGACAGGGTAACAAGCACCGGCAGGAAGGCAATCAGCGTCATGATAGCGTTGATAAAGCTCACGCCCATATCTTCCAGCGTCGAGGCGAAACGCATGGTGTCTTCCTGCACACGCTGGGCGGCACCTTCGATGTTGCGCAGCAGCTGCCAGTTTTCCATATAGTATTCGTTCATCGCCGTCCGCCAGCGGAACACGTAGTGGCTGACGAAGAAGTTGTTCATCACGCCCACCATCACCGCGATCAGCGCAATCCCCAGGAAGACGCCAACCTCATGATAAAACTGCCCGATGGTGACTTTGTGCGGCGAGCTAAGCGCCGTCTGGATCAGATCATAGAACGGCGCGTACCAGGCGTTGACCGCCACGCCCACTTCCACCAGAAACCAGGTGACGAAGATGATCAGGGAAGAGCCGAGAATGGACCAGTACTGCCAGCGGTGCGGGCTGTAGATAAACCAGAAAGCGGCAAATGCCCCGACGCAAACCGCGTAGTAGGCATAGAAAACCAGGTAGCTGCGCGACCAGAAGCGGGCGGCGCTAATCGGCACATCGCCCTTAGCACCGGCGAGCTGCTGCAGCCAGTGGCCCCCACCGGCCTGCCAGAAGATAACGGCTAATATCGCCCAAAGAAAAGCCGACAGGAAAAACGCTGTCGGGCGTGGGAAAAACGACTTAAACATTACAACACTCCTGAACTTAAGGTTCTTTTAGTTATTTTTACGACAACGCTTATTTATAGCGGATCCGGGCACAGTAAAGCCTGGGGAATGTTGTATCAAGTAATGTGTAAACTTTTCAGATAGTCGTCCACGCCGTCAGAATCTCCGCCGTGTCCTTCACGTCCAGCCGGTTACCGGGGATAGTCAGAGTACGCCAGACGTCGTTATAGTGGGCAATCAGTACTTCCGCAGCCGCAGCCGGGCGGTTCGCCGTAGTGTGGGCATCCCCTGCTACCGTCATGGCATAGCCCTTGCTGACGCCGTTTTTTATCGTCGTATCCACGCAGTAATCCGTCGCGCAGCCGCAAACCACAAAGTCAGATATGCCATGGCTTTGCAGAACGTCCTCAAGCGTTGTGCGATAGAAAGCATCACAGGCCGTTTTGGTGACATAGAGGGCATTTGCTGGCCGGGTAAGTTCAGGAAGAAGATCGAATGCGTGGCTTTCCGGCTCCAGCCCCTCTTCGGTGTGCTGGATGAAAATCACCTGGTCTGCGGCGTCGATGAGCCGGTTGATGCGGGAGGTACAATCTTCGCGGGAGGCACGAGGTGTATCAAACACCCCGTTTTGCATATCAATGACCATCAAAATGCGCGATGCGGGCATGGCTCTTCTCCTGTTGAAATTCCCCAGAAGCGTAGCATACCCGCCGCAGGATCAGGCGCTGTAGAGCTTGTCCTGGCCGAAAGGACGCGTTTTAAATCTGCGATGTAGCCAGAGATACTGCTCCGGCGCGCGCATGATTTCGTGTTCGATCTTACGGTTCATGTAGGCGGCAGCGGCCTGTTCGTCATCCACCGGGTAGTCGACCAGCTCAGGTTCAATCACCAGCTGGTAGCCGGAGCCGTCCGGCTTGCGGATAAGCACCGTGGTCAGAATGGCCGGTTTTGCCAGCCGCGCGATGGTGTAGGTGCCGTTGGTGGTGGCGGCTTCCTGAACGGCGAAAAACGGCACGAAAGAACTGCCCTTCGGGCCGTAGTCCTGGTCCGGGGCAAACCACACGGCTTCGCCGGACTTCAGCGCTTTGACCATGCCTTTAAGATTGCGGCGGTCAATCATCGCTTTATTGGAGCGTGAACGACCGATGGTCTGCACGAACTCCATCGCTTTATTGTTGTGCGGGCGGTACATCGCCATCATCGGCTGGCACAGGCCCATAACGCGGCCCCCCAGCTCAAGCGACATAAAGTGAACGCCGATGACCATCACGCCACGGCCCTTTGCGCAGGCGGCATGCAGGTTTTCCAGCCCGCGCACGTCAAACCATTTACGCACTCGCTCGTCAGGCCAGAACCAGGCCATGCCCGTTTCAATCAGGCCCATACCGAGGGAGGCAAAGTTTTGCTCGACGATGGAATCAACGTGCTGGTCGGAATACTGCGGGAAGCAGAGTTTAAGATTCTGGCGCGCAATGGAGACGCGGCGCTTTAAGAAGCGCATGGAAAATTTGCCGATAAAACGGCCCATTTTCAGGAGAACGGGATAAGGCAGCTGTACCCAGAGCCATAAAATGGCCAGGCCAAACCAGGTCAACCAGTAACGTGGATGAAGCAAGGCTTTGGAAAACAGCGGTTTTGTTGACATAGTTGAGCTTCTTTATGCGTGAATGGGGTGTATCGCATAAAGAATTAAATCATTAGCGGTACAGCGCAGGCTACTACTTAGACGCCACGGGGCGAGGATAGTTGCAGCAAAGTAATAAACTTACAAGATGATGATACGCATTTTACGTTCAGTCTATGTATAGGAGATGTCAGTTTTTTTACTGCTCTTCGCTGGCCACGCGGCGCAGGTGTCCGTTATACATGGTTGAGAGTACGAAAAACAGACAGGCATCGTCTGATTCTGCTTTTTACAGCATAGGTCTTTTGCACTATTACTTACAGGGTTACCCCTCCACCCTGAAGGACTTAACGCCATGAAAAAAATCACCTCGCTATTGTTTACCTGCGCGATCCTGCTGACCGGCACGTCCGCCTTTGCGCAAAACCCTGCGCAGAGCACCTCAAGCAAGGCCGAACAAAAAGAACAGCTCAGCAATCCGGGTCATATCAGCGATGACTGCCGGGCAAAAGAGAACAAAACGGACAAAGAGTGCCAGAGCGGCCAGCAGATGCGTGAAGAGCATAAAGATAACGAAAAAATGATCGAAAAGGGCGGCACCACAGACGAGGTGATGCAGAAAGACGCCACTAAATCGAATTAACGATAAAGGCACCGTAGCTACCGGCTGCGGTGCAAAAAACAGCCAAAATCCCCGCTGAAACGCCGCGTTACGCTTTTTCTCATCACAAACCTCATTTTCCGCGTTTGCGCAGAGCGCTTGAGTAGTATAAATACGATCAATACCGCCTCACTTTGCCATATGGATTACTTGCGTTGAAAATTCGTCTCCCGCGCATCGCCGCGCTCGTTCTTGCTGCGCTGCCCGTCCTGGGGTTTGCGCAAACCTCGCCCGACCCTGTTTTTGCTTCTGAAATCGCGGAGCGCTACGCCAACCATATCTTCTACGGCAGCGGCGCTACCGGCATGGCGATGGTGGTGATCGACGGCAACCAGCGTGTGTTCCACAGCTTTGGCGAAACCCGCCCCGGCAACAACGTGCGGCCCCAGCTCGATTCGGTGATCCGTATCGCCTCGCTGACCAAGCTGATGACCAGCGAGATGCTGGTGAAAATGCTCGATCAGGGCAAAGTGAAGCTGAACGATCCGCTAAGCAAATACGCGCCGCCCGGCGCACGGGTGCCGACCTTTAAAGGTGAACCCATCAGGCTGGTGAACCTGGCCACGCATACCAGCGCCCTGCCCCGCGAACAGCCCGGCGGCGCGGCGCACCGCACCGTATTCACATGGCCCACGCAAAACCAGCGCTGGAACTGGCTCTCAACCGCCACGCTGAAATATGCCCCGGGCAGTACGGCGGCGTATTCAAACCTGGCCTTTGATCTGCTGGCGGATGCCCTTAGCCGGGCCGCCGGAAAACCCTACGCCACGCTGTTTGACGAGCAGATTGCCCGTCCGCTGGGCATGAAAGACACCACGTTTACCCCTTCGCCGGACCAGTGCAAGCGCCTGATGGTGGCTGAAAAAGGTGCCAGCCCCTGCGATAACACGCTGGCGGCAGTGGGCAGCGGCGGGGTTTATTCGACGCCGGACGACATGATGCGCTGGATGCAGCAGTTCTTAAGCTCTGACTTCCACCAGCGCAACGGCCAGGCGGACCGCATGCAAACGCTGATCTACCAGCGCAAGCAGCTGCACAAGGTGATTGGCATGGACGTGCCGGGCAAGGCCGACGCGCTGGGCCTGGGCTGGGTCTATATGTCGCCGAAGAATGGCCGTCCGGGGATCGTGCAGAAAACCGGCGGCGGAGGCGGCTTCATCACCTATATGGCGATGGTGCCGCAAAGTAACGTCGGGGTATTTGTGGTGATCACCCGTTCGCCGCTGACCCGCTTTGTGAACATGAGCGACGGCGTGAACGATCTGGTGTCTGAACTCAGCGGCTATGCGCCCCTGGTGACGCCAGCATCCTGATAGCTTGAGCAGGCCCTTTGCGGCCTGCTTCTCTCTTTACGGGATAATCAAATCCCCGCGCAGCACCGAACTCCCCGCCACGCTTTCGGTTTTTTCATTCAGCCTGCTGACGATGCGTGCCGCCATGGCGTCCATTGAATACTCGATAGCGGGAATTGTCGGAATGCCCGGCAGATGCAGCGTGCCCGCCAGGCTAAACACCATAATGTCCCCCGGCACGGATTTATTAAACGCCTGCAGCTGCGTGATAACCCGCTGTGCCTCCTGCTCGTCCGCCACCAGCAGAGCATTAAAGTTCACCGTCGTGCTGTTGTTAAGCAGCACCTGCAAGGCCACGGACGACGAGGTGGCGTCCATAAAGATCAGATTGCGGTTAAACGGCAGGAAGTTATTCTCCAGCGCCCGCTTGTAGCCCAGCAGCACCTGCTCCACCGGACAGCTTGTTTCAGGGGCAATAAGCGCAATCTGCCTGCGCCCCTGCTTGATCAGGTAGTTACAGGCCGTCTCCGCCGCAAAGGCGTGGTCAAACTGGATGCTGTTAGCGGCATCAAACTCCAGACAGTCCACCAGGATGACGTTTTCATAGGGGATATCCAGCGGAAAACGCGCGCCGATAATCAGCACGTCATCGCACAGGCCGCAGGTCAGCTCTTCCAGCGCGTGCATGACTTCGGCTTTGCCGCTGGCAAAGCGCAGCAGCAGATGCTTCTGGTGCTGGCTAAGATGCTTTTCCAGCGCGTAGAGATACCCTGTCGTCTGGTTGATGTTCTCCTGGGCGCAGATCACCCCGATACAGCCGGTTGACTGGCTCAGCAAAGACTGTGCAATGACGTTTGGCCGGTAGTTCAGCGTTTCCACCGCCTGCAATACGGCAGCACGGCTGGCTTCTTTTACCCCGCGTGAGCCGCTCAACACGCGTGACACCGTGGCTTTAGACACCCCGGCCAGACGCGATACATCGTTGATTGTCGACATTTTCTCTCCCCTGAAGGCAGCACATCACCGCCTGCTATTCCTTACTGGCACTCGCCGCCCGTCCTGTTTCCGTCAAAAGTATAGTCGTTTCCGTTTTTCATGGAAACTTGTTTCCATTCCCGTCCAGAAACCTTCTCTCACCCATAATAATTTGTGATGAACATCCAGGAAGATTAGCTTGATGCAGCTACTTTTCAGAGGGCTGTCACATTTCTGCAACAGGCAAATGGAAAACGGTTTCCGTAAAGTATCAAATCGCATCCGCAATAACTTTTTACATTTTGAGGATGAGTGATGATGATCAGGATTATGTTGTGTTGTTCCGCCGGGATGTCCACCAGCCTGCTGGTGCGCAAAATGGTCGCCGCCGCCGACGAGCGCGGCCTGCCCGTAGAAATCGAAGCTTACGGCGTAGCCGATTTCGATAACCAGTTCCCGCGCTACCAGGTCGTACTGCTCGGGCCGCAGGTGAAGTACATGCTCAACGGGCTGGCGGAAAAGGCGGCAGCGAAAGGGATCCCGGTGCGGGCGATAGAGACGATGGACTACGGCATGCAGCGCGGCGACAAGGTGCTCGACTTCGCGCTTTCCCTTATCGAGGCCGCAAATCAGAAGGTCAACATATGAGCTCGCTATATCAGTCAATGGTTGCCGTTATCGAGCAGTCCATTACCCCACTCGCCGGCCGCCTGGGCCAGCAGAAGTACGTGATTGCCATCCGCGACGGCTTTACCGCCGCCCTGCCGTTTATGATCATCGGCTCGTTCATGCTGGTCTTTATCTTCCCGCCCTTCTCGGCGGACACCACGCTCGGCTTCGCCCGCGCCTGGCTGGATTTCTCCCAGACCTGGCGCGAAGAGCTCATGCTGCCGTTTAACCTCAGCATGGGCGTAATGACCTTCTTTATTTCGGTAGGCATCGGCGCAAGCCTCGGGCGGCAGTTTAACCTCGATCCGGTAATGTCCGGCCTGCTGGCGTTTATGGCGTTCCTGCTGGTCGCCGCGCCGTATGCGGACGGCAAGATCTCTACCCAGTACCTTTCCGGCCAGGGGATCTTTACCGCCCTGATCACCGCTATTTACTCCACGCGGATGTACGCCTGGCTTAAACAGAACAACATTACTATCCGCCTGCCGAAAGAGGTGCCGACCGGCGTTGCGCGCTCGTTTGAGATTCTGATCCCGGTGCTGGTGGTTATCGGAACGCTGCATCCGCTGAACCTGTTCATCGAAGCGCAAACCGGCATGATCCTGCCGCAGGCGATTATGCACCTGCTGGAGCCGCTGGTTTCCGCATCGGACTCCCTGCCTGCGATTTTGCTTTCCGTTCTGCTGTGCCAGATCTTCTGGTTCGCCGGGATCCACGGCTCGCTGATCGTCACCGGCATCATGAACCCGTTCTGGATGGCTAACCTTTCCGCCAACCAGGCCGCGCTGGCGGCGGGTAGCGTGTTGCCCCATATTTATTTGCAGGGTTTCTGGGATCACTATCTGCTGATCGGCGGCGTGGGTTCGACGCTCCCGCTGGCGTTTCTGCTGCTGCGCAGCCGCGCCACCCATCTGCGGACCATCGGCAAAATGGGCGTGGTGCCGAGCCTCTTTAATATCAACGAACCTATTTTGTTCGGCGCGCCAATCATCATGAACCCGATGCTGTTTATTCCGTTCATCTTTGTGCCGATGATTAACGCCTGCCTCGCCTACGGCGCGACAAAATTAGGCTGGATTGCCCAGGTTGTTTCGCTGACCCCGTGGACTACCCCTGCGCCAATTGGTGCCTCGTGGGCGGCAAACTGGGCGCTAAGCCCGGTTATTATGTGCGGCATCTGTATGGTGATGTCGGCAGTCATGTATTTACCTTTCCTGCGCGCCTATGAACGCTCGCTATTAAAAGCCGAAGAAGAAAAATCTCAGGTATTAACCCCGGCTGGCGAACTCAATTAATTATCGGTGGAAGAAAATATGATCGACTTAGAAGAAGCCGTCATGGAAATAATCATGAACGCCGGTCAGGCCCGCAGCCTCTGTTTTGAAGCGCTGCACGCCGCCCGTAACGACCGCATTGACGAGGCGAAAAGCCTGCTGCGCGAAGCCGATGGCTACTCGCGCCAGGCGCACCTGATGCAAACGAAATTAATCGAACAAGATGCAGGCGAGGCGAAACAGCCGATGACATTAATTATGGTGCACGCTCAGGACCATTTAATGACGTCGATGCTGGCCCGCGAACTGTCCCAGGAAATTATTCACCTTTATCAGCGCTAAGCACACAGCTTATTTAATACGGAGAGATGCTTATTTAAATAAACTAATCAATACCTCTGGATTACAGCATAAAAAATAAACTCGTCCGGCTGCCGCGTAATAAATGCGCCAGCCCGAGCGGGATAGTCATTGTCTGAAAATAGAAATAACTACAGTTGAGATGATTATGAAATTAATAACTAAGCTGCCGGTCACCCTGGCGGTTCTCGCCGCCCTTTGCCCAATTTCTTCCTTTGCGCAGGAGTTTACGCAGGAGCAAATCGATCAAATCGTGGCAAAGGCGGTAGATAAAGCGCTGGCCGACCGTGAAGCGAAAATCGAAGCGGCGCGGGTAAAAAGAACCGATCCCCTTGTCACCCCGCAGGTGCCCGAACCTGCCACGGCAGAGCTGGCCATTCCCTACGGCGTGAAGTTCACCGGCTACGCCCGCTACGGCGCGCACTTCCAGGCGGGCGATCAAAAATACGTGGGCGTCGACGGTTCCTATAACGGCACCTCCGCCATTGGCCGACTGGGCAACGAAGGCAACGGCGGTGAATTCCAGCTGACCAAAGCGTTCAAAAGCGAAGCGGGCGCCATCTGGGACGTGGGGGTGATGTTCGACCACTGGGGCGATGAGGTGAACCTCAAAAAAGCCTACGCCGGAGTGACTAACCTCTTTGCCTCCCAGCCGAACGCCTACTTCTGGGCCGGACGCGACTTCCACCAGCGTCCGCAGCAGGGCATCAACGACTACTTCTGGATGAACCACGACGGCCAGGGTGCCGGGGTGAAAAACTTCGATCTGGGCTTTGCGCAGCTCGACGTGGCGGGCGTCTCTTCGGTTGATCAGTGTAACCCGGAAATGATCGAGGACGGCGATAACCCGTCGCGCATCTCCTGTACCGGCAGCTCCGGCACCGGCGACAGCGGCAACTATGCGGCGACCTCTAAGCTCCACGGCATCAAGTTTGGGCCGATCGATTTCGAGCTGTACGCCAACTACGGCTTCGATTCAAAAGCCATCGACAGCGACGAACGCTCCAAAGCCTGGCAGGCGGCCGTGGTGCTCAGCCACACCGGCGACAACAGCCTGAACAAAATCATCGCCCGCTATTCCGACCACTCGGACAACAGCGTGTATAACAAAACCAACGGCCTGCACACCGTCTACACCAGCTTCGAGGGCAGCTATAAGTTCACCCGGCAGGCCCAGATTGAATACCTGCTGGCGTTCCACGATTACGACAACGACGACCTGCCGTCCGACAACCGCCGCAACTACGGCGCGATCGTCCGTCCGATGTATTTCTGGAACGACATTCATTCGACCTGGCTGGAAGCGGGCTATCAGCGCGTGGATTATGAAAACGACGGCGATAACAAGGGCTGGAAGCTGACGCTGTCCCAGAATATCTCCATCGCGATGGGGCCGGAGTTCCGCCCGATGCTGCGCTTCTACGTCACCGGCGGCCAGGTTGAAAACAACCACACCACCCGCGTGGCGGGCGAAGAGAGCACCCAGCTTGATTCGTTTAACGTAGGCGGCATGTGGGAAGCCTGGTTCTGATGCGGTAACGCCCGGCGGCAGGCGGGGGCCCCTCATCCCCTCCTGCCGCTTCATCTATCTGAAAAAGCTGATTGTTTTAAATAATCTCTACCGGTTCGGCCCGCCCGGTTCTATGCTTATGCGATGGATAAAATGGCTGAACTCAAGAAAACCAAGCGCATCGCGCTTTCTTTACTGCTGGCTGCTGCGGCAGTCTTTGTCACAACTCTTTTTCTCCCCCCGAGCTTCTGGGTCAGCGGCCTGAAGGCGATTTCCGAAGCCGCGATGGTCGGCGCGCTGGCCGACTGGTTCGCCGTGGTGGCGCTGTTCCGCCGCGTGCCGATCCCGTTTATCGCCCGGCATACCGCGATTATTCCCCGCAACAAAGACCGCATCGGCGAAAACCTCGGCGTCTTCGTGCAGGAGAAATTCCTTGATACCCAGTCGCTGATAGCCCTGATCCGCCGCCACGAACCGGCGCAGATGATTGGCGTCTGGTTCAGCAGGCCGGACAACGCGCAGCGCGTCGGCCAGCATCTGATGCAGATCGTGAGCGGCTTTCTGGAGATGACCGACGACTCGCGCATTCAGAGCCTGCTGCGCCGGGCGGTGCACAAGGCGATTGATAAGGTCGACCTGAGCTACTCCAGCGCCCTGCTGCTGGAGAGCATGACGAAAAACAACCGCCATCAGGCGCTGCTGGACGCGATGATCGCCCAGCTGGTGACGTGGCTTGACCGCGAAAGCTCCCGCGATTTTATCGCCCACCAGATTGTGCACTGGCTGGAAACGGAGCATCCCCGTAAAGCAAAAATCCTGCCGACGGAGTGGCTGGGCGAACACAGCGCCGAGCTGGTGACCAGCGCGGTCAATAATCTGCTCGATGACATCACGCACGACCAGGGGCACCAGCTGCGCCTGGCCTTCGACCGCGCCACCTTTAAGCTCATCGACAGGCTGAAAAGCGACCCGGAAATGGCCGCCAAAGCGGAGGATATCAAAACGTATCTGAAGGAGGACGAGGCGTTTAACCGCTACCTGAGCGAGATGTGGGGCGACCTGCGGAAATGGCTGAAGGAGGATATGCGCTCGGAGGACTCCCGCATCAAACAGCGCATTGCCGAGGCGGGCCAGTGGTTTGGGGAGACGCTGGTGAACGACAGCGCCCTGCGCGCGTCGCTTAACGAGCATCTGGAGCAGGCCGTCGGCAAAGTCGCGCCGGAGTTCGCCACCTTCCTGACCAGGCACATCAGCGATACGGTAAAAGGCTGGGACGCGAAAGATATGTCCGCGCAGATCGAGCTGAACATCGGTAAAGACCTGCAGTTTATCCGCATCAACGGCACGCTGGTCGGCGGCACCGTCGGCCTGCTGCTGTTCCTGCTTTCGCAGCTGCCTTCGGTGATTCATTTTTGATAACGAACGGCGGATGACGTTACCATCATCTCGCCGGTTTCGTAGGTCGGATAAGCGCAGCGTCATCCGACAAAAAACAACGCTACTGCGCTAAAGGAATGCGAACAATACTGTCCGGCCCTTTAGTAGTGTGATCTTTATTAAAGCCCTGCTTCACCGTCACATACAGCGTTTGCCCGTCGGCGGAGAGCAGCAGGCTATTTGGATGCGGCGGCAGGTCGATGGATTTTTTCTGCGCATACGTCGTGGCGTCCAGAATCAGCAGCCTGCCGGATTCGCGCTGGGTCAGGTACAGCTCGTTGCGCTTCGCGTTGAACTTCACCGCCAGGGTATCCCCCGTCGCCAGGTTCTTCAGCACTTCCCCGGTTTTGCTATCCAGCACCAGCGTGGTTTTCGCCTTCGAGTTGTCGGTCACGAACAGGCGGCCCGTCGCCGGTTCTTCCGCCAGGTTAAGCAGCAGCGCTGGTTTATCCCCGAGCGGCTTCCAGCGTTTTTCGATGCGGTTTGTGCGCGGGTTAATCACCAGAATTTCACCGCCGCCGTTCGCCGCGTAAATACGCTGCGTCTGCTCTGAGTAAAGCAGGCCGGTAACCCACTTCCCGGCGTTATTAATGCGCTTTTTCAGCTTCAGCGTCTTCGCATCCACCACCCAGATCACCGCCGGATCCGCTACGCCGCCTACGTACAGCAGCCCGTCATGAAGAATGATTTCACGCGCGCCGTACGGCAGGCCCTTCTCGTTACGTTCGGTGAACAGCAGGCGTTTGAGCACCTTGCCATCTTCAACGTTGACCGCGCTGATGCCGCCGTCCAGCGAGTTGGTCACAAACAGCGTTTTGCCGTCCGCATCCATTACCGCACCGAAGTTTTTCAGGTCGGTGTGGGATTCCCCCAGCGTTTTCAGCGTCACCGGATCCAGCTTGTAGATCACTCCGCCCTGCACGGTTTTAAACCCCTGCGCGGTAGCGACATACAGCGCGCCCGTCTGCTGGCTGAGCGCCATTTCATACACGCCTTCAGAAAGCTCACGCTGCGTTAAAGCGCTTTTTTGCTCCGTCTGAGCAGCGGCTGCGGGCTGCCCGGTTTTGGCTTGCTGAGCGGTACATCCCGTTAATGCCAGCGCAATGAGCGCCGCCAGCGCCGTTGTTTTTTTAATCACGATTAGGTTCCTGTTTCCGTCAGAAAGGCGGGTGGCGGCCTGTGAGAGCCTCCCCGGTGCCGGACAGGACACCAGCGAGCAAAACGCCACCCTTAAATACAAATGAGAAACATAATCATTTCACTGATGAATGTAAACGCTAATGATTAATGAATCCTCCTCATGACGGCATTCAGTAACCAGGAGTAATCCTTCCGCTACGCCGTCTATGCTTAATAGTTCGCTATAAAAACTACGCGGTGCATTTTTCCTGGTTCAACTTTTAGATTACTGGAGGCCTGGTATGAGCAACCAAGGCGATGAGGCAAATAAGAGCGTGCGGCCTGAAGCTGGCGGCGCGATGAGCAAAATTTTCTGCATAAGGGATTTTGACCTGCCTGAATACAATCTGACGAGGCGCGACCTGCTGAAAGCGGGCGCGGTCTCTGCGGCGGCAGCGGCGGCCATGACGCACTCCGGCCCGCTGGGAGCCAGCGAGCTGAAAACGACCCCGCCACCGGCAATGACCCCCGTGACGCTGAAGGTTAACGGCAAAGAGCACCGGCTGGAAGTCGACACCCGGACAACGCTGCTGGACGCGCTGCGGGAAAACCTGCATCTCACCGGCACCAAAAAAGGCTGTGACCACGGCCAGTGCGGGGCCTGTACCGTTATCGTCAACGGACGCCGTCTTAACTCCTGCCTGACCCTGGCGGTGATGCAGGACGGCGCCGAAGTGACCACTATCGAAGGCCTCGGCACGCCGGATAACCTGCATCCCATGCAGGCCGCGTTCATCAAACACGATGGCTACCAGTGCGGCTACTGCACGCCGGGGCAGATCTGTTCGTCCGTGGCGGTGCTAAAAGAAATCGAAGACGGGATCCCAAGCCACGTCACCCTCGATCTTGTTTCACCGGCCCAGCCAACCCAGGAGGAAATTCGCGAACGCATGAGCGGCAACATCTGCCGCTGCGGGGCGTACTCCAACATTCTTGCGGCGATTGAAGACGTGTCCGGGGGGCAGAAATCATGAAGGCATTCACCTACGAACGCGTAAAAACCCCGGCGGAGGCGGCTGCCAGCGCCCAGGGCAAGCCCGGTGCCAAATTTATTGCGGGCGGCACCAACCTGCTCGATCTGATGAAGCTGGAAATAGAAACCCCGCCCCACCTGATAGACGTTAACGGCCTTGCGCTGGATAAAATTGAGCCAACGGAGAACGGCGGCCTGCGGATCGGCGCGCTGGTGCGCAACACCGATCTGGCAGCCGACGAGCGTGTACGACGCGACTACGCCGTGCTTTCACGCGCGCTGCTTGCGGGCGCTTCGGGCCAGCTGCGCAACCAGGCCACCACCGCCGGAAACCTGCTCCAGCGTACCCGCTGCCCCTATTTCTACGACACCAATCAGCCCTGCAACAAACGCCTTCCCGGCAGCGGCTGCGCGGCCCTGGAGGGGTTCAGCCGTCAGCATGCCGTAGTGGGAACCAGTAAAGCCTGCATCGCCACCCACCCCAGCGATATGGCGGTCGCCATGCGGCTGCTGGACGCCGTAATTGAGACAGTCAGCCCGGACGGCAGCGAGCGAAAGATCCCTGTCGCAGAGTTCTACCGCGCGCCGGGCAATACGCCCCATCTGGAGACCGTCCTCAAGGCGGGCGAGCTGATCGTTGCCGTTACGCTCCCCGCCCCGCTCGGCGGCACGCACATTTACCGTAAGGTCCGCGACCGCTCCTCCTACGCCTTTGCGCTGGTATCCGTCGCCGCAGTGGTGCAAAGCGATGGCACAGGCCGGGTGGCGCTGGGTGGCGTTGCGCACAAGCCCTGGCGCATGGAAGAGGCGGATGCCCAGCTTCCCAAGGGGGCGAAAGGGGTTTACGACAGGCTGTTTGCCGGCGCCACGCCAACGCCTGAAAACGAATTCAAGCTGATCCTGGCGAAGCGCACGCTCGCCTCGGTGCTGACGGAAGCGAGGGGATAAATCATGAAATTTGATAAGCCAGCGGGCGCGAACCCGATTGATAGGCTTAAGGTAGTCGGCCTGCCGCACGACCGCATTGACGGCCCGTTGAAAACCACCGGCACCGCCCGCTACGCCTACGAATGGCACGATGAAACGCCCGATGCGGCCTATGGCTATATCGTCGGTTCCGCCGTGGCCAAAGGCAAAATCAGCTCGATGGAGCTGGAGGCTGCCCGCAACGCGCCGGGGGTTATCACCATCGTCACCGCCGACAACGCCGGGAAGCTCGGCAAGGGGGATAAGAACCCCGCCCCGCTGCTGGGCGGCCCGGATATCACCCACTACCATCAGGCGGTTGCCGTGGTGGTCGCGGAAACGTTCGAACAGGCCCGCGCCGCGGCGGAGCTGATCAAGGTCGAGTATCGCCGTGAAAAGGGCAGCTACGATCTGGCCGAGGAAAAACCTTCGGTCAATAAGGCACCCGAAAGCGAACCGGATAAATCAACCGGCGACTTCGAAGGTGCTTTTGCCGCCTCCGCAGTGCAGCTGGACGCCACCTACACCACGCCCGACCAGAGCCATATGGCGATGGAGCCGCACGCCTCTATGGCGCAGTGGCAGGGCAACAAGCTCACCGTCCACACCTCAAACCAGATGGTGGACTGGTGCCGCAGCGACCTGGCCACCACGCTGAACCTGCCGCCGGAAAACGTCCGCGTGCTGTCGCCCTATATCGGCGGCGGATTTGGCGGCAAACTCTTCCTGCGCAGCGATATTCTGATGGCCGCGCTGGGTGCCCGCGCCGCAAAACGTCCGGTCAAAATCGCGCTACAGCGTCCGCTGATCCCGAACAATACGACCCACCGTCCGGCGACTATTCAGCACATCCGCATCGGCACCGATAAAGACGGGCGCATCTCCGCCATCGCCCACGAAAGCTGGTCCGGTAACGTTGCGGGCGGCCCACCGGAGACGGCGGTGCAGCAAAGCCAGCTGCTGTATGCCGGGGCAAACCGTTTCACCGGGCTGCGGCTGGCAAAGCTCGACCTGCCGGAAGGCAACGCCATGCGCGCGCCGGGCGAAGCGCCGGGCCTGATGGCGCTGGAGATCGCCATCGATGAAATCGCTGAGAAGGCGGGCGTCGATCCGGTGGAGTTCCGCATTATCAACGACACCCAGGTTGACCCGGCCAACCCGGACAGGCCCTTCTCCCGCCGCCAGCTGGTTGAATGCCTGCGCACGGGGGCTGACCGTTTCGGCTGGAAAAATCGCAAGGCGCAGCCCGCCCAGGTCCGCGACGGGCGCTGGCTGGTCGGCATGGGCGTTGCCGCAGGGTTCCGTAACAACCTGGTGATGAAATCCGGCGCGCGGGTGCACCTGGACGCCAACGGCCGCGTCACCGTGGAAACCGACATGACGGATATCGGCACCGGCAGCTACACCATCATCGCCCAGACCGCCGCCGAAATGCTGGGCGTGCGGCTGGAAGATGTGGTGGTTAAGCTGGGGGACTCCGACTTCCCGGTTTCGGCAGGCTCCGGCGGCCAGTGGGGGGCGAACAGCTCCACCGCCGGGGTTTACGCTGCATGCGTCAAACTGCGTGAAACGGTCGCCGCGAAGCTGGGGCTTGATCCGCAGAAGGCGGAGTTTACCGACGGGCAGGTGCGCGACGGGGAGAAAAGCGCGCCGCTGAAAGACGCAGCCGCAGGCGGGACGCTGACCGTTGAGGACAGCATCGAGTTCGCGGAGCTGGAAGAGAAATTCCAGCAGTCCACCTTCGCCGCGCATTTCGTCGAGGTTGGTGTGGATATGGCGACCGGGGAAACCCGCGTGCGCCGCATGCTGGCGGTTTGTGCCGCTGGCCGCATCCTCAACCCGAAAACCGCCCGCAGCCAGGTGATCGGCGCGATGACCATGGGCGTTGGCGCGGCGCTGATGGAGGAGTTAGCCATCGACGAGCGGCTGGGGTATTTCGTGAATCACGATCTGGCCGCCTACGAGGTGCCGGTCCATGCGGATATCCCGGAACAGGAGGTCATCTTCCTCGACGATACCGACCCGGTGTCATCGCCGATGAAGGCCAAAGGCGTGGGCGAGCTGGGGCTGTGCGGCGTGAGCGCGGCTATCGCCAACGCGGTATACAACGCGACGGGCGTGCGGGTGCGGGATTATCCCGTCACGCTCGATAAGCTGCTGAAGGGGCTGCCGGAGCTGGTTTAACAGTTTGCCGGTGGATGACGCTGCGCTTATCCCCCTACGTTATCGCCGTCGTAGGTCGGATAAGCGCAGCGTCATCCGACATTTTTAAACAACCGTTGCTCATAAGAACAAAGCAGAACGGCAAAAATGTCCGCCGGGCGAAGGCAAAGCGGATCGTTCTTAACTACGCTTTGAAACTGTGTTTAGCACTCGCTTTACCGCTCTGAGCCATCCTTCCACAGCCGTGGAATATCCAGCGTTACTCCATCCTTCCCACCCAGGGGGTTAGATCATGTCATTTGTCACCACGAAAGATAATGTCAGCATCTTCTTTAAAGATTGGGGCCCTAAGGACGCACAGCCGATTTTCTTTCACCACGGATGGCCGTTAAGCGCCGACGACTGGGACACGCAGATGCTGTTCTTCCTGTCGAAAGGCTTTCGGGTGATCGCATCCGATCGACGTGGGCATGGCCGCTCAGGGCAGGTCAGTGAAGGGCACGACATGGATCATTATGCTGCGGACGCCTCCGTCGTGGCGGAACATCTGGATCTGAAAAATGCGGTGCACATCGGACACTCCACCGGCGGCGGACAGGTTGCGCGCTATGTGGCGAAGTACGGGCAGCCGCAGGGGCGAGTGGCGAAAGCAGTGCTGATAAGCGCGGTGCCGCCGCTGATGGTGAAAGCGGAAAGCAATCCTGACGGCACGCCAATTGAGGTGTTTGATGGCTTCCGCCAGGCGCTGGCCGCCAACCGGGCGCAGTTTTTCCTGGATGTCGCATCCGGGCCTTTTTACGGCTACAACCGTCCGGGGGCCGAGGCCTCACAGGGCATCATTGAAAACTGGTGGCGGCAGGGTATGACGGGCAGCGCCAAAGCGCACTACGAGGGCATCAGGGCTTTCTCGGAAACCGATCAAACGGAAGACCTGAAGGCCATTACCGTGCCGACGCTCATCCTGCACGGTGACGACGACCAGGTTGTGCCTTATAAAACGGCGGCGCTGCTGCAGGAAAAACTCATCCCCAACAACAAAATGAAAATTTACCCCGGCTACCCGCACGGGATGCCGACCACCCACGCCGACGTCATCAATAACGATATTCTTGAATTTATTCGTAGTTAGGCCGGAACGGGGCTTAACGCCCCGTTTTTTCACTGCTAAATCAGCTTAAACAGCACGCGGATTGGTTTGAGGTTGACGATGGCGTGCCAGATTTTATGCAGATCGACCACGCCCGCAAGGGACAGCAGCGCAAGCGTAATCATCAGCGTCGAGGCGGTAATAATCAGCATCAGCCGGACGAGGTTTTTCTGCATCCTCACCTGCTGCTCGCTGCGGCGCTCGTCTTTTTCATAATCGACAATGGTTGCTATCGACTTCGGCTGCACAAAGTAGCGATCTTCCTTTTGCAGCAGATCCTCGGTGATAACCAGCGACTTCAGCAGCAGCGTCACCTTGCGGCGAAACTCTTCATTGCGGATGTGCTTGTACCACAGCTTGCCGTACAGCAGCTCGATGACCTCTTCCACCGTCACGCCGGTATTAAGCTTCGACGGGCGCTGCTGGATATATTCGTTAACCAGCAGGTTTAACAGGGCGATGCGGTCCCGGCTCTTCAGCTCTTTGCTGGCAAAAAACGCCGACACAAACTTGCCTTTGCCGCGGCTAATCAGCGTTTTGATATAGACGAAGCGGGTGTAATAGCTGAGGTTAAAGCCCAGAATGCCGCCGAAGCTCACCGGCCCGTAGCGGCGATGGTGGATAATTTCCGCTTCCATCTCGTCGAGTTCGGCAAGGGTGATGCGCCGCTCATCGGTGTATTCATGAGCATCGTAATCCCAGCGGGCAATCAGCGCGGTATCATCCTGCCAGTCCACCAGCTGATAGCGCTGGTGCGCCACGTCCACCAGATGCACGGAATAATAGTTATAAGGATTTTCTGTGCGCGCATCCTTAGCGACAAGCATGGGAAGACGTTTTCTCCATAACGTCTGGCGCAGGGACGCCATTTTACCGTCGAGCATTCTTCTTCCACCCGTGAGTCTGAGAATTAAGTTAAGCGGGGGATCTTAGTCGATGTAGCGGTGAAATATCGACCAGCGCGCTGTTTAATAATAAACACGGCGGCACAAAGGTGGGAAAACTATTTCGCCGGGCATCCCTGCCTGGCCGAAAGTCCGTTTACTCGAAGCAGACGTGCGGGTTATCCGCCAGAGAAACATAGGTTTTGCTGTTTTTATCCAGCGTGCGGATTTCGCCGCTTTCGATGTCATACACCCAGCCGTGCAGGCGCAGCGCGTTGTTGCGCAGGCCAACCGCCACGGAAGGATGGGTTTTGATGTTATTCAGCTGGGCGATGACGTTCTCTTCCACCATCGCATTGACTTTCGCGGTTTCGTTATCCCAGCTCTTTTTCTCCACCACCGCTTTCGCCGCGTCGGAGTAGCGCAGCCAGTGGTCCACGGCCGGCATCGAGTCCATGCACTGACAGGTAGCAATGGCCTTCATGGCGCCGCAGTTGGAGTGGCCGCAAATCACGATATCCGTTACGCCCAGCGCCACTACCGCATACTCGATAGTTGCCGAGACGCCGCCCGGCTCCGGGCCGAACGAAGGCACGATGTTACCGGCGTTACGAATGACAAACAGCTGCCCCGGCTCCTGCTGGGTGACCAGCTCCGGCACCAGCCGGCTGTCGGAACAGGAGATAAAAAGCGCCTTCGGATTCTGGCTGGAGGCTAAACTACGAAAGAGCTCTTTACGCTGCGGGAATATTTCTTTCTGGAAGTTGAGGAAACCCTCAATGATATGTTGCATAGCACGGTCTCTTTTATTGTCTTCACCAGATTATGATAAAGATCACACTCAGTTAGTCTAGCTCCGGCAAAAGAAAATGATGAATTTCTGATGGATTATGGGCGTCACGAGGAGAGGTATCGATGAAAAAGATTGCGATTATCGGCGCAGGACCGACAGGGATCTACACGCTTTACTCGCTGTTCAGGCACGGTGAACCGCTTGCCGTCTCGGTCTTTGAGCAGTCTGACGAGGCAGGCGTAGGGATGCCGTACAGTGATGAGGACAACTCCAGATTGATGCTGGCCAACATCGCCAGCATAGAGATCCCCCCCATTTTCAGGACTTATCTGGACTGGCTTAAAGAGCAAAGCGCCGAGCATCTTGCCCGTTACGGCGTTGAACACGCATCCCTGCACGACCGCAAATTCCTGCCGCGTATTCTGCTGGGCGAGTATTTCCGCGACCAGTTTCTTGAGCTGGTAAAACAGGCGAAGCAGCAGGGGTTTGAGATAACCGTCCGGGAGAGATGCCGGGTAACCGATCTGGAGGCGACGAAGGAAGGCGTGCGCGTCTGGGCGGAAGAGAAGCAGGTGCAGGAGGTCTACGATCTCGCCGTTATCGCTACCGGGCACGTCTGGCCCGACGAAAGCGAATCGACGCGCACCTTCTTCCCGAGCCCGTGGTCGGGGCTGATGGAAGCAAAAATCGGTGCCTGTAGAGTCGGCATTATGGGCACGTCGCTCAGCGGAATAGACGCCGCGATGGCCGTTGCCGTTCAGCACGGCAGCTTCATCGAGGCGGACGAGCAGCAGGTGCGCTTCGAGCCTGATAAGCAAAGTGAGCCGCTGAAAATCGTGCTGATGTCCCGTTCCGGTATCCTGCCGGAAGCCGACTTCTACTGCCCTCTTCCGTACGAGCCGCTAAGCATCGTCACCGAAAGCGCCATTGAGAAAGAGATAGCCAAAGGATCGGAGGGCCTGCTGGACCGCGTGTTCCGCCTGATGACAGAAGAGCTGGAGCTGGCGGATCCCGCCTGGAGCGAACAAATCGCCCTGAGAACGCTGAACCCGCAAAGTTTTCACGACGCCCTGTTTGCCCCGCGCCATCAAAACGATCCGTTTGGGTGGGCGGAAGCCAACCTTGCGGAAGTTGAACGCAACAAGCGCGACAAGCGCACCGTGGCCTGGCGCTACACCATCCTGCGGCTGCATGAAGCCGTGCAGGAGATTGTTCCCCATCTGAACGAAGAGGACGGCAGGCGCTTCCACGACAGCCTGGCGCGGGTATTTATCGATAACTATGCGGCGATCCCCTCAGAATCCGTCCGCCGCCTGCTGGCGCTGCACAAGGCCGGGATCATCAGCATTCAGGCGCTGGGGCCGGACTACGAGCTGGAAGTTAAAGAAGCGCAGACGGTGATCTACGCGCAGGGAAAAAGGCATGAGTTCAAAGTTTATATCGATGCCCGGGGCCAGAAAGCGCTGAAAACCAAAGACCTGCCGTTCCCGACGCTACGCAAGCAGCTGCTTAGTACCGGCGACGACATCCCGGACGTCAGCAAGGATTACACCCTGCTTGCGCCGGAAGCCGTGCGCGGCCGCATCGCCTTCGGCGCGCTGCCGTGGCTGATGCACGACCAGCCTTTCGTTCAGGGGCTGGTAGTCTGCGCAGAGATGGGTGAAGCAATGGCGAAGGCCATTTTTGAGATGAATTTACGGCCACGCAGGCGGCTGACGTTTATTGAGGATTAAGTGAACAAATCTGCGAACTGCTTCGCAGGATTACTTCGAAAAACTTTTTACATCACAAAAGTGATTGTCAGCTGAAAACCAACGCGGCTATTGTGTGCAGGCACCAGCAAAATCTGGTGCCGGGCGTAGGAACCCGATGGAACCAACATTGATTAGCCAAAGGCAAACTGCGGAGGTGAACGAGGTGCTGAATGGATTGCTTTTCGAGCTGGTGAATCTGCTGATTGAGGATTTGTTGGTGCCGAGATTTGAACAGGAGTTGAATAGCATAAAAAATTGATCAAAATTGCGGGTAACTGAGATTGCTCGCAACAATATTTATTCTGAGTAAAATTGCAATTTACTTAGACCGTTTAAATAAAGTATGTAAGTTATTAATTATGCAGAATTTTCAACCGCATATTCAAGCTCTAATAACATATTTCGCAGAATAACATTCCAAATGGAAACATAACTACTCTAAATAATTCTAAAAAAACAATTAAGCCTTCATAAGTTACTAAAGGAAAAATCATGTCTGATGATCGAAATTACAAATCTTTAAATCTTGATCGGGATTGTATAAAGCCCGTTGTGGAGAGTTTTTGTGCGCAACAAGCCCTTAAGGTGAGAAGCATTGATGAAAGGCCTGGTGGTCCGGGCTTGCGCGTTACAATAGGAAAAGCCGGCATTGAAAATTCAACTCTGGACATCTACTTCATACAAGATGGCACCTCCACTCTGATGTGGAATTTAGGCCAAAATAAAGAACTCAGTCAGGCACTTGCTGATAAATTATATGAAACCATTAATCCTGATGAATTTCAATCCGTTAACATGTCGTTAAAAGGAATTGAGCGTGAACAAATCCAGACCATTATTGAACTCTTACCCGAAAATGATACCAAAAAATTTATAATAAACTCGCACACACATCATAGTAGCGTTCACTGGAGAATAAACTGCGAAGAGCATGGAGACTCTTTAATGGTTATTCATCATCCAAGTCTAATTCTTCAAATACAAGGTCGCCCGCTATCCTGCTATAGAAAATTAGTTTATCTGCTGACAGAAATACTCGATACTGCAAGCTTAGAAATGGTTCTAAGCCGAAGAGAGGAAAGTGCTACTGAAATTATCAGGAAAGAAGTTGCAGCAGAATTCCTGAAAAAATTATTACCCAACGCTTATGAGAATCTGCCTTCAATCACCCATGACTTGCTAGTCTCTGGTCAATGTGTCAAGATCGCAGGCCCTTCTTTACCAGAGTACTCAATGCTTCTATTTCCTGAACTCAGGTCTCTGGAGGGGGCGCTCAAATCCAGGCTAGCGCACTTTGGATTTGACTCTGATAACAATGACTTTGGTTACTTTTTTGACTCCGCAGGGGCAGGTAACTACAAACTCAGAGCATCTTTCAACAATCATATTACTGATGTTGAGCTAAGATCAAAGCTTGCAAACGCCTATGCATTTTTTAATAAACATAGACATAGCCTGTTTCATATGGAGAGCTTTGAAGAAGGGAGCCGTAAGATTACAGGCCTCACGCAACTCCTGAGCCTTTCACAAGAGGCTTATACGCATCTTGATAACCTATACAAGTGAATATATGTTTAAAATCAGACACTTTTATGACAATGAGTATCCCGTGATTGTAGTAGCTACCAGCTACAGCAATCCTTTGTCATGTCTGAAATCTATTGAAGAGTGCCTCATGCATGAGGCATTCACTGGCAACGTTTTATTCGACCTGCTATGTTCAAACGGCATGGAACCAAATCGATTTGCAAAACTATTCTTTGATGGAAGATCTTTCTTAAGGAATACATTTTCCATTATCGCTGAATGCGATCTTCCTTATAGAATACTTGATCG
The DNA here is from genome assembly GCF_038405435.1 of Dryocola clanedunensis. Taxonomy (GTDB): domain Bacteria; phylum Pseudomonadota; class Gammaproteobacteria; order Enterobacterales; family Enterobacteriaceae; genus Dryocola; species Dryocola clanedunensis_A. Next base: position 161,946 of record NZ_JBBYHZ010000007.1, read on the forward strand.
ACAGAATGAATACTTCTCGGAAAACTTATCGATCCTGGGAGAATCAGTATTAAGCGAAACAGAAATATCTAAAATTATTTTTTAAATTTCAAGACCATAATTAACATTCCAATTAAACACATTTCTTTGATGTTTATTGTAAAAAATCAACAAGTCAATTATCTCTCATCATCATTGCACCAGATAACTCATCTAAAAAAACCCTAATTGTATGGCTATGTCATCGGTAGCTAACACATCGATAATGATACCGAAAATTAAGTTTTTGATAAGCACTGGGGCAATTCTAAGTGAATGGTAAATAAGGGTAAAGCACCAGCCTTGCCAGTGCATCACCCCACTTTCAATCACGCCCGGACAGTATCGTCCCCAAACCCAATCCACTTATAGGTGGTCAGCGCTTCAAGGCCCATCGGGCCGCGCGCGTGTAGCTTCTGGGTGCTGACCGCGACTTCTGCGCCCAGGCCGAACTGCGCGCCGTCGGTGAAGCGGGTTGAGGCGTTCACATATACCGCAGAGGAATCCACTTCATTAACGAAGCGGTTCGCGTTGCGCAGCGTGCGGGTCAGGATAGCGTCCGAATGCTGGGTACCGTGGTCGCGGATGTGTTCGATGGCTTCGTCCAGGTCCGCCACCACCTTCACGTTCAGGTGCAGCGACAGCCACTCGTCGTCGTACTCTTCCGCTTTTACCGACAGCACTTCCGCCGGGCCGTTTTGCAGCACCGGCAGGGATTTTTCGTCCGCGTGCAGCGTGACGCCGGACTCCGCCATCTGCTTGCTGAGCGCGGGCAGGAAGGTGTCAGCAATGCCCTGATGCACAAGCAGCGTTTCCACCGTGTTGCAGGTGCTTGGGCGCTGGGTCTTGGCGTTAACGATGATTTTCAGGGCCGGTTCGATTTCCGCCGTGTCGTCCACCACGATATGACATACGCCAATCCCGCCGGTGATCACCGGAATGGTGGACTGCTCGCGGCAGAGTTTATGCAGACCCGCGCCGCCGCGAGGGATGAGCATATCGACGTAGCGATCCATCTTCAGCAGCTCGTTGACCAGCGCGCGGTCCGGGCTTTCAATTGCCTGTACCGCCGCCGCTGGCAGGCCGCACTCAACCAGAGCCTGCTGGATAACCTTCACCGTGGCGGCGTTGGTGCGCCACGTCTCTTTCCCGCCGCGCAGGATCGCCGCGTTGCCGGTTTTCAGGCAGAGGGAGGCGACGTCTACGGTGACGTTAGGCCGCGCTTCATAAATCACGCCAATCACGCCCAGCGGTACGCGGCGACGTTCCAGACGCAGGCCGCTGTCCAGCAGGCCGCCGTCAATCACCTGCCCTACCGGATCCGCGAGGTTGCAGACCTGGCGCACGTCGTCGGCGATGCCCTTCAGGCGTGCCGGTGTGAGCAGCAGGCGGTCGAGCATGGCTTCGCTCAGACCGTTGGTGCGGGCTTCCGCCACGTCCTGCTCGTTGGCGGTAAGTATCTGTTCAGCCTGCGCTTCCAGGTAATCCGCGATGCGTTGCAGCACGCGGTTTTTCTCAAGGCTTGAGAGCAGCGCCATTTTGTAAGAGGCCGCCCTGGCGGCTTTGCCCATCTGTTCCAGCATTGCCCGCTCCTTAGTTAACGATCATGTCGTCACGATGCACCGCTACCGGGCCGTATTCATAGCCGAGGATCGCACCGATCTGTTGTGAATGATGGCCCGCAACGCGACGCAGCGCATCGCTGTTGTAGCGGCAGACGCCATGGGCGATGTCGCGGCCTTCCAGGCTGCGAATGCGGATGACTTCACCGCGGGAGAAGTTGCCCGTCACGCTCTTGATCCCCTTTGGCAGCAGCGAGCTGCCGCGCTCGAGGATGGCGGAGAGTGCGCCGTCATCCACGGTGATTTCACCCGCAGGCGGCGCGCCGAAGATCCAGCGTTTGCGGTTCTCTAATGGGGTTTGCTGCGCATGGAAGCGCGTGCCGACCGGCGTGCCCGCCATCACATCGCCAATCACGCCCGGCTTGCTGCCCGCAGCGATGATCACGTCTATGCCCGCACGACAGGCTACGTCTGCGGCCTGCAGTTTGGTGCCCATGCCGCCGGTGCCCAGGCCGGAGACGCTGTCGCCCGCGATAGAGCGCAGCGCGTCGTCGATGCCGTGAACTTCTTTGATCAGTTCAGCTTCCGGGTTATTGCGCGGGTCTGCGGTATACAGGCCCTGCTGGTCGGTCAGCAGCAGCAGTTTGTCCGCCCCGGCCAGAATGGCGGCCAGCGCTGAAAGGTTATCGTTATCGCCGACTTTGATCTCTGCGGTAGCCACCGCGTCGTTTTCGTTGATGATCGGCACGATGTTGTTATCAAGTAGCGCACGCAGCGTGTCACGGGCGTTGAGGAAGCGCTCGCGGTCTTCCATATCGGCACGCGTCAGCAGCATCTGCCCAACGTGGATGCCGTAAATAGAAAAGAGCTGTTCCCACAGCTGGATCAGACGGCTCTGCCCTACGGCCGCCAGCAGCTGTTTGGAGGCGATGGTGGCGGGCAGCTCGGGGTAGCCCAGGTGCTCGCGCCCGGCGGCAATCGCCCCGGAGGTAACAATAACAATGCGGTGCCCGCTCGCGTGAAGCTGCGCACACTGGCGCACCAGCTCAACGATGTGAGCGCGGTTCAGGCGGCGTGAGCCACCGGTTAATACGCTGGTGCCAAGTTTGACCACCAGCGTCTGGCTATCACTCATGATTCTCTGCCGTTTTAGCGAAAGGTGAAAATTAAAGACCAGCTGACGTTGTATCAGGACTGACGCGCCTTGCCAACAGCCTGAGAGGGAAATCACACAACTTCCAGAAAGGGATCGGCAAGCGTAGCGGTAGCCTTTGACAATTTTATGACAAAGACAATTTATTACGTTTATTTAAACTTTCTCTTAACCTGTCATAAATCTTTAATCTCAGGAGGATAAAACTCTCTGCGTTTTTTAACGGGAATTACTCCCGATTAAATTTTAGCGCGTTCAACACACCTGGAACTGAAAATGAAAAAGACCACACTGGCATTAATGGTTATGGGCATTATTACAGCAACTTCTTCTCAGGCCGCCGAAGTTTTTAACAAGGATGGAAATAAGCTTAACGTCTATGGCAAAGTTAAGGCGATGCATTATATCAGCGATGATGCATCGAAAGACGGTGACCAGACCTATGTGCGTTTCGGTTTTAAAGGTGAAACGCAGATTAACGATAAATTTACCGGCTACGGTCAGTGGGAAGCGGAATTCTCAGGCAATAAAGACGAAAGCAGCTCCACGACAAAAACACGCTATGCTTTTGCAGGTATTAAATACGCAAACTTTGGCTCATTCGATTATGGCCGTAGCCTGGGCGCGCTGTACGACGTGGAAGCCTGGACCGATATGTTCCCGGAATTTGGCGGCGACTCATCCGCACGCACCGATAACTTTATGACCAAACGTGCCTCCGGCCTGGCCACCTTCCGCAGCACCGACTTCTTCGGCGCGGTAGACGGCCTGAACATGACCCTTCAGTACCAGGGTAAGAACGAAAATCGCGACGTGGCCAAACAGAACGGCGACGGCTTCGGTACGGCGCTGACCTATGACTTCGGCGGCAGCGATTTCGAGATCGGCGGCGCTTACACCACCTCCGATCGTACGGACGCCCAGCAGGCGCAGCTGCGCGGCAACGGCGATAAGGCCGACTCGTGGGCAACGGGCGTGAAATATGACGCCAATAATCTTTATGTCGCATCCATGTATTCCGAAACGCGGAATATGACGCCTGTTTCCGGCGGCTTCGCAAATAAAACCCAAAGCTTCGAAGCCGTGGTGCAATATCAGTTTAACTTCGGTCTGCGCCCTTCCCTTGGCTATGTGCAGCAAAAAGGCAAAGAAATTGAGGGCATCGGCGATGCGGATCTGGTGAAATATATTGATGTGGGTGCAACCTATTATTTCAACAAAAATATGTCAGCCTTCGTGGATTATAAAATTAACCAGCTGGATGACGATAATCCGCTGGGCATCAATAACGATGATATCGTAGCTTTGGGTATGGTTTACCAGTTCTGATTTAAAAATAATCTGGCGGAAGACGCTGCTCTTATCCAGCCTGGATAATAAAAAAGCCCTTTATTAAAAAGGGCTTTTTATTCTTAAGAACCTCACGCTGAAAGCTTAACGGGCTTTTCAGCAAAATCTTTGGCAGGCACCAGATCCAGGTTTAACGTTTTTAACAGATCCCGCAGGCGGACGTGGAAACCACGCAGCGTCACTTCGAGCCGGTCCTCTACTTCTTTGTCCTTCGAAGGCGTTGACGTCCATTTGCCCTCCTGATCGAACAGGCCAAAGTGGTAGGTATAGGTAAACTGCTTTTCCTGCGCTTCCAGCTCCATCCACCATCCCCAGAACTCACGTTTTTCCGGTGCGGGCTTAACGTTGACGCAAACTGCCAGGCAGTCGAAGAAGAAACGGTTGTCCTCACACTGCTCTTCCCGGATATACGGGCCCAGGGCGGCAAACTTTTTGATCAATCTTCCTTTCGGGTGTCCACTCGGTAACGTCATTGCGATCTCCTGTTGTGAAGCCACTGTTTTACCAAACCGTTAAGATTTAGCAAATTTTTAACGCAATCTCTGTTTGATCCATCCCGTTATTTCTCTTAATCCATTGTCAAAATTCTTATACACGGGGTTAAAGGGGATCGACAACAGTTTGCCATCCGCAGATGACGAGGTAATTAAACGCGACTCCTCTTCCGGGCTGAACGGATCGTTGGCCCAGAAGCCCGACAGCATTGGCGTCGGGCAGCGTCGGCCCAGCAGACCCTGAGTCTTAAGCGAGTAGCGATTTAGCTCAACGCTTAGCGCAGCGTCCGTCGCATCAAACATGCCCAGGCGGCTGGCAAGAACGTCAATATACATTTCCGGCACCTGCGCCTGGCGTTCCGGGTCGCTCAGCAGGCTGTGCACCACCGGGCCGAGGCAGGCGACGGCTTTCAGGCGCGGCGCCTCGAGATAAGCAAGACGAACGGCGACGTTTGCGCCAAAGCGGAAACCAAACGCGGCCACGCGGTTATGGTCAACCCATGGAATGTTCGGCAGGGCCTTCAATACATGCTGGTGCAGGTGGCTGGAGTCCTGGGTGAGCTTCCATTTTGAGGAGTAGCCCACCGACGGCATATCAATCGTCAGCATGGCTATGCCCTGCGGGGCGAGATAATTTTCAAACAGCGAGTAGTAATCACTTTGCAGCGCGTCCAGCCCGCCGCACATCAGCACGGTTGGCAGCGGCCCTTCTGCCCCCTTCGGCATATGCAGGAAGCCGGTGATTGAACCGCCGCCGCTGATGGAGAACTCCAGCTCTCGCAGGTCGCCCGACAGGCGCGGAGCGGCCTCTTCAAACGCGCGGTTAGCAAGTACCTGCGCCTGTTCTGCCAGGGCGTCGCCTTTCAGGTGCGGGTAGGCCGCAATGCTGTAGAGGTTTGCCGCCTGAAGCCAGTGCTTACCTACTTTTGTCGGATCGCTTTCCTGGTTGGCCTTCTGCTGCCACATCATCGCCTGCTTCGACCATTCGTAAATCCAGTTGCCGCCACGGTAGCCCACAACGGTATCGAAAAGCTCGTCGTTAGTGCGTTCCTCTTTGCAGCAGGCGATGCGGGCCTGAACGTCAAGAATTTCACGCGGGTCTACGCCGCGCCAGATCCACATCAGGCGGTTAACCATGCGGTACCAGTGCGGAACGGTTTTGCCGTCCAGCGCGGACTGAATATTGGGGGCAGAATGATGTCGGGCGCGACGGATTAACGTCGAGGTTTCGGGGTGTTTAAAACGGGGTTTGAACAGCTCTTCACTCAGATTGACCTGTGACATCGCTTTTGCCTCCATGAAAACGTCAGGAATGCAGCATTGTACTCTGTCGGGGGGTAAAAAACAGAAACGCCCGGCTAACCGGGCGTAAATCTATGCAAAGGATGAATGTATTATCTGCCCGCTAACGGTGGCACAAATACAACGCCCATATCCCACGGCTGTTCGATCCAGGTGTCCTGCGGGATATCAATCACATAGTCGTCAACCAGCGGCTGGCCTGCTGGTTTAGCGAAGATAGTGACGAAATGCGCTTTCGGGTACATTTCGCGGATCGCAACGGCGGTGCCGCCGGTATCAACCAAATCGTCAATGACGATGAAGCCTTCACCGTCGCCTTCAGCACGCTTCAGCACGGTCAGCTCGCGCTGGTTGTCGTGGTCGTAGCTGGAGATACAGACGGTATCAACATGACGAATACCCAGTTCACGCGCCAGCAGTGCGCCCGGTACCAGGCCGCCACGGCTAACGGCAATGATGCCTTTCCACTGTTCTGCAGGCAGCAGGCGGCTGGCCAGCTTGCGCGCGTGAATCTGCAACATGTCCCAGGTGACGACGTATTTTTCGCTCATGTGATGTATCCCGGCCTATTATTAACGGCTTAAAAATGTTCAAAGGGGTTTTGGTTGCGCGAGATTATAGAGATCTGACGCACTAAAAACCAGCGTTGCGGGCCGGGAGCAGCTGTTTTTAAGTGGATTGGGTCGTCACGGCCTGAGAGTTAGTGGTATTCTCAGACCATCGCGCAAGCCCCGCTTGCGGTGAAAATGAGCCTGGTCCGGACCGTGACCAGCAAGCTAAAAATTCGAAACCTGGGAGACTTAACGTGTCTGAATTGTCTCAATTATCCCCGCAGCCGCTGTGGGATATTTTTGCCAAAATCTGTTCCATTCCGCACCCGTCTTATCATGAAGAGCAACTGGCGGAACACATTCTGTCCTGGGCAAAAGAAAAGGGCCTGCACGTTGAACGCGACCAGGTGGGCAACATCCTGATCCGCAAACCTGCCACCGCCGGTATGGAAAACCGTAAACCGGTTGTTCTGCAGGCGCACCTCGATATGGTGCCGCAGAAAAACAACGATACCGTGCACGACTTCACTAAAGATCCTATCCAGCCGTACGTCGATGGCGAGTGGGTAAAAGCTCGCGGTACCACGCTGGGCGCGGATAACGGTATCGGCATGGCGTCCGCGCTGGCCGTACTGGCCGACGATACCGTCGCTCACGGCCCGCTGGAAGTGCTGCTGACCATGACCGAAGAAGCCGGTATGGACGGGGCTTTTGGCCTTAAGGCCGGCTGGCTACAGGCCGATATCCTGATTAACACCGACTCCGAAGAAGAAGGTGAAATCTACATGGGCTGCGCGGGCGGGATTGATTTCATCTCCACCCTGCCGGTGCAGCGTGAAGCGGTTCCGGCTGGCTTCGACACCTTCAAGCTGACCATCAAAGGTCTGAAGGGCGGTCACTCCGGCGCTGAAATCCATCTGGGTTTAGGCAACGCCAACAAGCTTCTGGCCCGCTTCCTGTTCGCCCACGCGGCGGAGCTTGATGCGCGTCTGATCGACTTCAGCGGCGGCACCCTGCGTAACGCCATCCCACGCGAAGGCTCAGCCGTACTGGCCGTTCCTGCGGCTAAAGCAGCACAGCTGAAAGATCTGGCAGGTCAGTATCTGGCAGTTCTGCAAAACGAGCTGGGCGCGGTGGAGAAAAACACCACCGTTCTGGTCGAAGCAGCCAGCACGGATAAAACTGCCCTGACGGCAAACAGCCGCGACACCTTTATCAAGCTGCTGAACGCCACGCCAAACGGCGTGATCCGCAACTCTGATGCGGTGAAAGGCGTGGTTGAAACCTCCCTGAACGTAGGCGTGGTTACTCTGAGCGAAGAGAGCGCGGAAATCATCTGTCTGATCCGCTCCCTTATCGATACCGGTAAAGACTACGTGGTGAGCATGCTGGAATCCGTAGGCCAGCTGGCTGGCGCGCAGACCGTTGCCAAAGGCAGCTACCCGGGCTGGCAGCCGGATGCGGCTTCCCCGGTGATGGCGCTGGTACGTGAAACCTACCAGAAGCTGTTCAACAAGACGCCGAACATCATGGTTATCCATGCGGGTCTGGAATGTGGTCTGTTCAAGAAGCCTTATCCGGAGATGGATATGGTGTCGATTGGGCCAACTATTACCGGGCCGCACTCTCCGGATGAGCAGGTGCATATCGCAAGCGTGGGCCAGTACTGGATCCTGCTGACCGAACTGCTGAAAGCAATTCCTGTTAAGTAAGCTTATCCCCTCACCCCGGCCCTCTCCCCTAAGGGGTGAGGGAGCAAACCGGACGGCTTCTCACCCTTTCTCTCTTTCAGCAGGGCGAGGGAGCAATGAAAGCCCCCTCTCCCTTTTAGGGAGAGGGTTAGGGTGAGGGTCATTTCATAATCCCAGTAATAGCTGCCGCTCCAGCTGCGGATCCAGCAGCGTCACGTGTAACCCCACCAGCCTTACGCCTCGCCCTCCCCGGCGCTCATCCCAGGTTTTTCTGGCGGTGGCGATCAGGTCGTCTTTGTTCAGCTGCGGCCAGACGTGTTCCTGAGTGGTTTGCTGGAAATCGTTAAATTTGAGTTTGATGCCCTGCCGCGCAATCAGCAGGTCCGGCCTCTCCTTCTTAAGCCTTCTTTCCAGCTCCGGGTAGAGCTGTTCGATAATGGCCTCGCAGTCTGCCCATTCATGAATATCTTCCGCCAGGGTTCGCTCCACGCCTACGGATTTGCGCTGCCTGTCGCTGCTGATTTGCCGCTCGTCGATGCCCTGGCTGCGCTCCCAGATCACCCGGCCAAATTTACCGAACCGTTTTAGCAAGGAAGCGAGATCGGTTTTCTGCACGTCTGCACAGGTGCGCAGCCCCAGGCTTTCAAGCTTGCCAGCGGTGACTTTGCCGACGCCGGGGATCTTCGCGAGCGATAAGGTTTCCAGAAAAGCAGGCACCTCTTCGGGCGTAATCACATACTGTCCGTTGGGCTTGTTGAGATCCGAGGCAATTTTGGCGAGAAACTTAACCGGTGCGATGCCAGCGGAGGCGGTGAGGTCCAGCTCGTCAGAGATAGCCTGGCGGATTTCACGGGCCATTAACGTAGCCGAACCGTGGCAGTGCGGGCTGTCGGACACGTCGAGATAAGCCTCGTCCAGCGAGAGCGGTTCAATCAAAGTGGTGTAGCGCGAGAAAATTTCCCGGATGTGTGTCGAGGCTTCTTTATAGGCATCAAAACGACCGGGTAACAATGTGAGATGCGGGCAGAGTTTAAGGGCCGTGGCGGTAGCCATTGCGCTATGGACGCCGTATTTACGCGCCGGATAGTTGGCGGTGCTGATCACGCCGCGGCGCTGGGTGCTGCCGCCTATCGCCAGCGGTACATCGCGCAGGGCTGGATTATCACGCATCTCAACGGCGGCAAAGAAGCAGTCCATATCGACATGAATGATTTTGCGCATACTCATCTGGCTCGGTTATTTAACTGGATAAGTATACAGTTAAAAACGTGAGCATGGCAATTCGTTGGGGGATTGTCGGATGGCGCTGCGCTTATCCTGCCTACGGAAAACAAGCGTAGGTTAGATAAGCGCAGCGCCATCTAACAAAACTACAGAATTTGCCGGTCTTTGTATCTGGCCTGCCGTTCCGCCTGCGCCATGCGTTTTTTACGCGCGTCGCAGGGTTCCGGGCAGTTACAGACCTTCTCCATACCGAGCGCTGCGATACCGCCGCAGCTGCCCTGGATGGATTTTCGCTTCACGATAAAGCCCAGCGACATGCCAAAGACAACCAGCAGGAATATCGCAAAGGTGGCGATAAAAACGGTCAGCATAGGCGCTCCTGTCAGCCGCCAAAGTCGTCGAGCATGATGTTCTCATCCTCTACGCCCAGGTCTTTAAGCATTTTGATCACCGCAGCATTCATCATCGGCGGCCCGCACATGTAGAACTCACAGTCTTCCGGTGCCGGGTGGTTGCGCAGATAGTTTTCCAGCAATACGTTATGGATAAAGCCGGTGTAGCCCGTCCAGTTGTCTTCCGGCTGCGGATCCGACAGCGCCACGTTGAAGGTGAAGTTCGGGTTATCCCGCGCCAGCTGCTCAAACTCATCTTCATAGAACATTTCGCGCAGCGAGCGCGCACCGTACCAGAAGCTGATTTTGCGCTTGCTGTTCAGGCGCTTAAGCTGGTCGAAAATATGGGAGCGCATCGGCGCCATACCCGCACCACCGCCGATAAACACCATTTCCGCGTCGGTGTCTTTGGCAAAGAATTCACCAAACGGCCCGGAAATCGTCACTTTATCGCCCGCTTTCAGCGACCAGATATATGAGGACATGATCCCCGGCGGCGCGTCCGGCACGTTCGGCGGCGGCGTGGCGATACGGACGTTGAGCATGATAATGCCCTCTTCTTCCGGGTAGTTCGCCATAGAGTAAGCACGCACGCACGGCTCGTTTACAACGGATTTGAAGCGGAACAGGTTAAATTTGTTCCAGTCGCCACGGTACTCTTCCGGCACGTCGAAGTCAGCGTAGTTAACTTCGTGCGGCGGCGATTCAATCTGAATGTAGCCACCCGCGCGGAACGGCACCACGTCACCGTCAGGGATGCGCAGCTTCAGCTCTTTGATGAACGTCGCTTTGTTATCGTTGGAGATAACTTCACATTCCCATTTTTTGACGCCGAAGATCTCTTCCGGCAGCTCAATTTTCATATCCTGCTTCACGGCGACCTGGCAGGCCAGACGGCAGCCCTCTTTGGCCTCGCGCTTGCTGATATGGGAAAGCTCGGTCGGCAGAATATCGCCGCCGCCCTCTTTGATTTTAACCCGACACTGGCCGCAGGAGCCGCCGCCGCCGCAGGCCGAAGAGATAAAGATCCCCTGGCTTGAGAGCGTGTTAAGCAGCTTGTCGCCCGCCGGGGCGTGGAACTGTTTGTCCGCATCGTTGTTGACTTCAATCAGCACGTCGCCGGAGTTCACCAGCTTTGATTTAGCAAACAGGATCAGCAGCGCCAGCGCCAGCACGATCAGCGTGAACATCACCACGCCAAGAATAATTTCCATAACTTTCCGCCCTTACAGCTGCACGCCGGAGAATGACATGAAGCCCAGCGCCATCAGTCCGGTGGTGATAAAGGTGATCCCTAAGCCGCGCAGTCCTGCGGGCACGTTGGCGTACTTCATCTTTTCGCGAATACCGGCCATGGCGACAATCGCCAGCATCCAGCCGATGCCGGAGCCAAAGCCGTAAACGATGGATTCGCTGAAGTTGTAGTCACGCTGCACCATGAACGACACGCCGCCGAAGATGGCGCAGTTCACGGTAATGAGCGGCAGGAAGATGCCCAGCGCGTTGTAGAGCGCCGGGAAGAAACGGTCGAGGATCATTTCGAGGATTTGCACCAGCGCCGCAATCACGCCGATAAAGGTGATGAAGTTCAGGAAGCTGAGATCCACCCCTTCCACCAGCGCTCCGTCGCGCAGCACCAGGTTATACACCAGGTTGTTGGCCGGCACGGAGATACCCAGCACCACCGTTACGGCAATGCCCAGGCCAAACGCGGTAGAGACTTTCTTCGACACGGCAAGGAAGGTACACATGCCGAGGAAGAAGGCGAGCGCCATGTTTTCAATAAACACTGCCCGCACGAACAGACTGATCATATGTTCCATGGTCTGTTAATCCTTTTCCTGTTGGGCCGGCTTCCAGGTGCGAAGCGCCCAAATCAACAAGCCAATAATAAAGAACGCGCTCGGCGCCAGCAGGAAAATGCCGTTTGGCTGATACCATCCGCCGTTCTGCACGGTTTGCAGGACGGTAACGCCAAACAGTTTGCCGCTGCCAATCAGCTCACGCAGGAAGCCCACCAGCAGCAGGATCACGCCGTAGCCCAGACCGTTGCCGATGCCGTCCATAAAGCTCGCCAGCGGCGGAGACTTCATAGCGTAAGCTTCTGCGCGGCCCATTACGATACAGTTGGTGATGATTAAGCCAACGAAAACCGACAGCTGCTTGGAGATCTCGTAGGCGTAGGCCCGCAGGATCTGATCGACCACGATCACCAGCGAGGCGATGATCGCCATCTGCACGATTATGCGCACGCTGTTAGGGATAAAGTTGCGGATCATTGAGATAAACATGCTGGAAAATGCCGTGACCAGCGTTACCGCAATCGTCATAACAAAGGCTGTTTCCAGCTTGGTGGTGACCGCCAGCGCCGAGCAAACCCCAAGGATTTGCAGCGCGATTGGGTTGTTGTCCACCAGCGGGCTGACCAGAACCCGCTTAACTTCTTTCATGCCTGAGATATCAGCCATTGTTAAGCGCTCCTTCACGAACCTGTTTCAGGAACGGGCCGAAACCAAGTTCGCCCATCCAGAAATCGAAAGTGTGTTGTACCCCGTTTGACGTCAGCGTCGCGCCGGACAGGCCGTCCACGCCGTATTCGTCACCCTGACGCGCACCGCCTTTCACCACGCGCAGCGCTGGCTGCCCGTTGTCATCCAGCAGCTTCTTGCCGATAAACTGGGCGCGCCAGTTTGGATTTTCGACTTCGCCGCCCAGACCCGGGGTTTCACCCTGATCGTAGTAGGTGATGCCTTTAATGGTGCGTCCATCGGTATTCAGCGCAACAAAGGCGTTCATCATTGACCACAGACCTTTACCGTAGACCGGCAGCACGACTTCCTGCACTTTGTTCTGTTCATCCCGCACCAGGTAGATTTCCACGATGTTGCTGCGGCGCTTGATACCGGCGCGGTCTTCGCTTGCAGTCAGCTCCACGCTTTGCTGCGGGTCACGCAGGGCAGCAGCCTGATCGTAGTTTGCCGGGTCTTTGTCCAGCATTTCACCGGATTTCAGATCCAACAGGCGCGGCGTGATGCGCGACTCGAAGGTGGCTTTCACCTCTTCGCCAGTCATTTTTGGCACCGCAAGACCTGCCACATCAAGAATATTACGCTGCTTGTCCAGTGCCTTTTGTTCCTGCTGGCGCGACTTGAGGCCAACGGCAGAACCCGCCACCACGATGGAACACACCAGGCAAAGCACCAGCACCACCAACAGCGTTCTGCCGATGCTATCGTTACTTTTTACGTCAGCCACGCGATTTCCTCCGCTTGATATTGGCCTGCACCACCACGTAGTCGAACAGCGGCGCAAAGAGGTTGGCGAACAGGATCGCCAGCATCATCCCTTCCGGATAGGCTGGGTTAACCACACGAATCAGCACGCACATCACGCCGATGAGCGCCCCGTACCACCATTTTCCTTTATTGGTAAAGGAGGCGGAAACCGGGTCGGTGGCCATAAACATCATGCCGAACGCGAAACCACCCAGCACCAGGTGCCAGTACCACGGCATGGCAAACAGCGGGTTGGTGTCGGAGCCGATGAAGTTAAACAGGGTTGCGGTGGCAATCATGCCGATCATCACGCCGGCCACGATGCGCCATGAGGCAACACGGCCAAACAGGATAATCGCGCCGCCAATCAGGATCATCAGCGTTGAAACTTCACCGATAGACCCCGGAATATTGCCGAGGAAGGCGTCCATCCAGGTGACCGGCTGCCCGGTCACCACGTTCACCAGCGCTTCGCCGCCGCCGTGGGACCACTGGGAAAGCGGCGTCGCACCGGAGAAACCGTCTGCCGCCGTCCACACCAGGTCGCCAGAAATCTGCGCCGGATAGGCAAAGAAGAGGAACGCACGACCGGCGAGCGCCGGGTTCAGGAAGTTACGCCCGGTACCGCCGAAGATCTCTTTGGCGATAACCACGCCGAAGCTGATGCCCAAAGCGGCCTGCCAGAGCGGCAGCGTGGGTGGCACCACCAGCGCAAACAGGATGGAGGTAACAAAGAAGCCTTCGTTGATCTCATGCTTGCGGACGATGGAGAACAGCACCTCCCAGAAGCCACCCACCAGGAAAACGGTGATGTAAATCGGCAGGAAGAAGACCGCGCCCAGCGTCATCATGCTCAGCCAGCCTGCATCCGGGGTAAAGCTGACCCCCAGCATCTGCGCCAGAGCATAGTGCCAGTCCGCCGAGATAACCTGCTGCAGCTGTTCCGGCCCGTAGAGCTTGTTCAGCGCCGGGATTGTTTGCATCCCTACGTTGTACATACCCCAGAACATAGCCGGGAAGACCGCAAACCACACCAGGATCATCATGCGTTTCAGGTCGATGGCATCACGAACGTGGGACGCACCCGGCGTCACCAGACCCGGCGTGTAGAACACCGTGGCGGTTGCTTCATACAGCGGGTAGTACTTTTCTAATTTGCCGCCCTTCGTGAAGTGCGGCTCGATTTTTTCAAATAGTTGCTTCAGGCCCATGAGTTATCCTTCCTGCTCAATGCGGGTTAAGACCTCGCGTAGCACCGGGCCATACTCGTACTTCCCGGGGCAAACATAGGTACAAAGCGCCAGATCTTCTTCATCCAGTTCCAGACAGCCCAGCGCCTGCGCGCTGTCCGTGTCACCCGCCAGCAGGTCGCGCAGCAGCATGGTCGGCAGGATATCCAGCGGCATAACGCGCTCATAGTTACCGATTGGCACCATTGATCGCTCGCCACCGTTGGTGTCGGTGGAGAAGTTGAACAGCTTGCGTTTCAGGAAGTGGCCAAGCGTGGTGCGGGTGATCGAGAATTTATCGGCCCCCGGCTTAACCCAGCCGAACAGCTCTTTCTCGCGTCCTTCTATCAGAACGGTCACCTGCAAATGGAATCGACCAAGCCATGCACGCGGGCCGCTGGCGTTAACGCCGCTCAGCACCGAACCGGAGATAACGCGGTTTTCCCCTTCCAGCAGCTCATTACGGGTCAGCTCAACGGTAGAGGCCCCCAGACAGGTACGGATAAGACGGGGTTTCTTCACCTGCGGACCGGCCAGTGAAATGACTCGTTCGTTCCACAGTTCGCCTTCAATGAACAGCTTGCCGATGGCAATGACGTCCTGATAGTTCAGGTGCCACACCTGCTTTTGCTGGCTTACCGGCTCGATGAAATGAATGTGAGTACCCGCCAACCCCGCTGGATGCGGCCCGGCAAACTCGTTAAAGGTTACCTGCCCTACAGGATGCCCGCCCAGCTGGCCGCCACCGGCCTGGCAAACGTGGATTTTCCCGTCCGTCAGGCGCGACAGCAGCGTCAGGCCCGCGTCGAACATCTGGCGATGGGCAAGGATGATGGGCTGTGGGTCAGCCGCCAGCGGATTGGTATCCATGGCGGTGACAAATATGGCGGCGGGTTCGCTACCCGGCACGGGTGCTTTGCTGAAAGGGCGCGTACGCATTGCCGTCCACAGGCCAGAAGAGAGCAGCTGAGCCTGTACGACTTCCCGGGGCAGTATTGCCAGTGATTCTGGCGCATGGCGCTCAAAAGCGACCGCTTCATTGCCCTGCACATCAATCACCACCGCCTGCAGAACACGGCGCTCGCCGCGGTGAATAGCGCTGATGGTGCCGCTGGCCGGGGCGGTAAACATTACGCCCGGATTGCGCTTATCCTCAAACAGAGGCTGTCCCTTCAGGACGCTGTCACCCTCTTTAACCAGCATAGAAGGACGCATTCCAACGTACTCTTCACCAGTCAGGGCAACCTGTGTAATCGCTGGTCCATCATAGATTTGCTGCTCGGGCAGGCCGGCGATGGGCAAATCAAGACCTTTTCTGATTTTTATCATAAGGTTATCACGTATAAAATAGGCTATTAAAAACCGACAAAAACGCTAGCCGACTACGAATGGGCTGAATCTGCGATCAGCCACGAAAACACGCCAGGCAGGTAAGAAAGCGGGGTGATGCATCCATTCGTAACGCTCGACAGGTACTAAGTCGTCCCGGCCAGGCCAGGGCATCAGACTTATGGAAAGCGTCCTTTCTTATCCGCAGGTCATTATTCGGGTGGATTTTAGCATTATTGCCGCCCGGATTGGCGAGAATTAGGTAAAGTTCAGGCCCGCAATGCGAGCTATTACGCAAATCTAACAACTCTTTCACTTTATCTGCGAATTAATTACTATCCGTTTCTGGAAACCCGCGACTTGTACTTGCGAATTTTGTTGATGGTGCTAATGTGAGCGCACCGAATACGGATTAGTCTGATTCAGGGTCTTTTGTGCCGTCCTGGCATTTGGTTAGAGCTTTATCAAGGAATCACGCAGCATGCCCAAGATCGCACTCGTTATTGCGATGCTTTTGATGCCGTTCATGTCGTTTGCCAGCTTACTCACTGGCACGCCTTCATCGACGCCAATCAGCAAAGAATTTAAGCAGCAGTTAATGGGCTCGCCCGTGTATATTCAAATCTTTAAAGAAGAGCGCACCCTTGAGCTCTACGTAAAGATGGGCGAGCAGTATCAGCTGCTGGACAGCTATCGCATCTGTAACTATTCCGGCGGTCTGGGACCAAAGCAGCGCCAGGGCGACTTTAAGAGTCCGGAAGGCTTCTACAGCGTCGACCGCAGCCAGCTCAAGCCGGACAGCCGCTTCTATAAAGCCATTAATATTGGTTTCCCGAATGCGTATGACCGCTCACATGGTTATCAGGGGCAGTATCTGATGATCCACGGTGCCTGCGTGTCCGTCGGCTGCTACGCCATGACCGACAGCAATATTGATGAGATTTTCCAGTTTGTGACGGGTGCGCTGGTGTTTGGTCAGCCAAAAGTCCAGGTCAGCATTTATCCGTTCCGCATGACGGACGCGAACATGGAGCGCCACAAGTACTCTTATTACATCAACTTCTGGAAGCAGCTGAAGCCGGGTTACGACTTCTTTACCGCCAATCACCAGCCGCCTGGCGTCTCGGTCATCAGCGGGAACTACGTAATCAGCAAACCGGTCACGCCAACGGCGCAACCGCAGCTCGCCTCAAACTATTCGCTCACCGAGACAAAATAGTACCGATTCCCCTGGCGCAATTTTGTGCCAGGTTTCGTTACCCGTCAGCGGCTGAGTCGCAATAACAGAAACCACATCGTTCGGCGTGGTCTCTTCCTGAAAGTCTATCTCCACATCCTGATCCAACAGTTTTGCCACGCCAAACGGTGCCCGACGGGTTATCCAGTAGAGGTTTGTGGAGCAGAACGCCATCACGTAGCGCCCATCCGACAGCAGCATATTGAACACGCCTTTTTCGCGTAGCTCCGCCGCCAGCTCTGTGATGTAACGGAAGACCGCCTGCATGTTGCCGGGTGTGCGGGGATAACGCTGCGTCAGCTTGTGCAGAAGCCAGCAAAACGCCTGTTCGCTGTCCGTTTCGCCAATCGGACGAAACGGCCCGGTGTCCAGCGTGCGGTGCCCCCTGAGCTGCCCGTTATGGGCATAGGTCCAGTTACGGCCCCACAGCTCACGGGTAAAGGGATGGGTATTTTCCAGCGCGACTTTGCCACGGTTGGCCTGGCGAATGTGCGCGACGACGGAACAGGACTTAATGGGGTAATCCTGCACCAGTCTGGCAATGGGTGAGTTATAGCTCGGCTGGGGATCTTTGAACGTGCGGCAGCCTTTCCCTTCGTAGAAGGTAATCCCCCAGCCATCTTTATGAGGACCAGTCCCGCCGCCGCGCTGCACCAGACCGGTAAAGCTAAAGCAGATATCCGTCGGCACGTTGGCGCTCATCCCAAGCAGTTCGCACATTTTTAACTCCCCCAAATTACCGGCGGATGACGCTTCGCTTATCCGCCCTACGGCCACGATAGCGAAGCGTCAACGCCTTAAGCCTTAACCATCTCTTTTTCGATCAGCTGGATCAGGATGTGGATCACTTTGATGTGAATTTCCTGAATGCGGTCCGCGTAGCCAAAGTGCGGGACGCGAATTTCGATATCCGCCGTGCCCGCCATTTTGCCGCCGTCTTTGCCGGTCAGCGTAATCACCTTCATGCCTTTCTCACGCGCCGCTTCAATCGCCTTGATGACGTTTGCGGAGTTGCCGGAGGTAGAAATTCCCAGCAGCACGTCGCCCTCACGGCCAACCGCCTCGATATAGCGGGAGAAGATGTAGTCATAACCGAAGTCGTTGCTCACGCAGGAGATGTGGCTGACGTCGGAAATCGCGATCGCCGGGTAGCCCGGACGGTTTTCACGATAGCGGCCAGTCAGCTCTTCCGCGAAGTGCATTGCGTCGCAGTGGGAGCCGCCGTTACCGCAGGAAAGCACTTTACCACCGGCCTTAAAGCTGTCCGCCAGCAGTACCGCAGCGCGCTGTACGGCGTGAATATTGGCGTCATCTTTCAGGAAGTTAGCCAGCGTTTCGGCGGCTTCATTCAATTCGTTACGAATAAGATCCTGGTACATGAGGATGTCCTTCAGTATTTATTGATTGAGTAAACCCCTGCAGTTTACCGGATAGCGCGAGAAGCGCCATAACCTCCTGCTTTTGGATTTCCGTGCGGCAACAATGTGAGCAAGGTTGTAATTATTTTGTAAACACATTGCTAAAAAATCAGCCATACACTAAAACCAATACATCACAAGTGGTCAGACCTCCTACAAGCAAGGGAGCTTTCGTTATGTTGATTTTGAGTGTTGTTGCAACCGTTGTTCTCCTCGGTGTGCTGTTTTATCACCAGGTCAATCTGCTGCTGAGCAGCGCCCTCCTCCTCGCGTGGACGGCGGCCCTTGGTTTTGCCGGTATCTGGTCCTTCTGGGTACTGGTGCCGCTGGCCATTATTCTGATCCCGCTGGTCTTTACCCCGCTGCGCAAATCGCTGATTTCTGCCCCGGTGTTCAAGGGTTTCCGTAAAGTGATGCCGCCGATGTCCCGCACTGAAAAAGAAGCGATCGACGCGGGCACCACCTGGTGGGAAGGCGATCTGTTCCGCGGTAAGCCGGACTGGGAAAAGCTGCATAATTACCCGCAGCCTAAGCTGACGGCCGAAGAGCAGGCGTTTATCGACGGCCCGGTTGAAGAAGCCTGCCGCATGGCAAGCGACTTCCAGATCACCCACGAGCTGGCCGATCTGCCGCCGGAGCTGTGGGCGTATCTGAAAGAGCATCGCTTCTTTGCGATGATCATCAAAAAAGAGTACGGCGGGCTGGAGTTCTCGGCTTACGCCCAGGCCCGCGTGCTGCAAAAACTATCCGGCGTATCGGGGATCCTTGCGATCACCGTTGGCGTGCCTAACTCTTTAGGCCCGGGCGAGCTGCTCCAGCATTACGGTACCGAAGAGCAAAAAGATCATTACCTGCCACGTCTGGCACGCGGCCAGGAGATCCCCTGCTTCGCGCTGACCAGCCCGGAAGCGGGTTCCGATGCGGGTGCTATCCCTGATACCGGCGTCGTCTGCATGGGCGAGTGGCAGGGTCAGCAGGTGCTGGGCATGCGCCTGACGTGGAACAAGCGCTACATTACGCTGGCGCCTATCGCCACCGTTCTGGGGCTGGCCTTTAAGCTGTCCGACCCGGACCACCTGCTGGGCGACGACGAAGAGCCAGGCATTACCTGCGCGCTGATCCCAACCCATACGCCGGGCGTTGAGATCGGCAGACGTCACTTCCCGCTCAACGTGCCGTTCCAGAACGGCCCGACGCGCGGCAAAGATATTTTCGTGCCGATCGATTACATCATCGGCGGCCCGAAAATGGCCGGCCAGGGCTGGCGCATGCTGGTTGAGTGTCTGTCCGTGGGACGCGGCATCACCCTGCCGTCTAACGCGACCGGCGGCCTGAAATCTGTAGCGATGGCAACTGGCGCCTACGCCCACATCCGCCGCCAGTTCAGGATCTCTATCGGTAAGATGGAAGGCATTGAAGAGCCGCTGGCGCGTATTGCGGGTAACACTTACGTCATGGACGCGGCTGCGTCACTCATTACCTACGGTATCGTGCTGGGTGAAAAACCTGCGGTGCTCTCCGCAATCGTGAAGTATCACTGTACCCACCGCGGTCAGCGTTCCATTCTCGACGCGATGGATATCCTCGGCGGGAAAGGCATCATGCTGGGTGACTCCAACTTTGTGGCTCGTGCCTACCAGGGCGCACCTATCGCCATTACGGTAGAAGGCGCAAACATTCTCACCCGCAGCATGATTATCTTCGGCCAGGGAGCGATTCGCTGCCATCCGTACGTGCTCGAAGAGATGGCGGCGGCGCAGACCAACGACGTTAACGCCTTCGACAAGCTGTTGTTCAGACACATCGGCCACGTTGGCAGCAACAAGATGCGCAGCCTGTGGCTGGGCCTGACCAACGGCTTAACCAGCGCCACGCCAACCCGTGACGCCACCAAACGCTACTATCAGCATCTGAACCGCCTGAGCGCCAACCTTGCGCTGCTGTCAGACGTCTCCATGGCGGTGCTGGGCGGCAGCCTGAAGCGTCGGGAGCGCATCTCCGCTCGTCTGGGTGACGTACTGAGCCAGCTCTATCTGGCCTCGGCGGTGCTCAAACGTTACGAAGATGAAGGCCGCAACGAGGCGGATCTGCCGCTGGTTCACTGGGGCGTGCAGGATGCGCTGTTCCAGGCAGAGCAGGCGATTGACGATCTGCTGCGCAACTTCCCGAACGGCTTTATCGCCGGGGCAATGCGCCTGGTTATCTTCCCGCTGGGCCGCCGTTACAATGCGCCGTCCGACAAGCTTGACCACCAGCTGGCGAAAATCATGCAGGTGCCTTCAGCAACGCGCTCCCGCATCGGTCGCGGCCAGTATCTGACGCCGAGCGAACATAACCCGGCCGGTCTGCTGGAGCAGGCGCTGCTTGATGTGATGGCCGCCGAGCCAATCCATCTGCGCGTGTGCAAAGAAATTAGTCACAATCTGCCGTTCACCCGCCTGGACGAACAGGCGAAACAGTGGCTGGCAGAGGGCAAAATCAACGCGGAAGAAGCGGCGATCCTCACCACCGCCGAAACCAGCCGCCTGCGCAGCATCAACGTAGATGAGTTCGAACCGGAGGAGCTGGCGACTAAGCCGGTAAAGCTGCCGGAGAAACACCGCAAGATTGAAGCGGCATAAATTGTCTGAAGTGCAAAAACCCCGCCAGTCGGGGTTTTTTATTGCTAAAAGATCGTCAATGGTGGATGGCGCTGACGCTTATCCCCCCTACAAAACCTGACATCCTTTCTCTGCCATTAACAAAAACCCGCATTTCCCATGCTACAGTGAAGAGATACTGACTCTGATGGGATCACGATTGTGTCTGGCCTGAAAATTACCCTGCTACAACAGCCGCTGGTCTGGATGGACGGCGCCGCTAACCTGCGCCATTTCGACGTGCTGCTCGACGGCATCCACGGCCGCGACCTGATTATTCTGCCCGAGATGTTTACCACCGGTTTTGCGATGGAGGCGGCAAAACAGTCGCTGGCGGAAGAAGAGGTGATCGACTGGATGCAGTTCAAAGCCCAGCAGACGCAGGCGATGATCGCGGGCAGCGCCGCGCTGCAAACCGAGCGCGGTCCGGTAAACCGTTTTCTGCTTGTCCAGCCGGATGGCAAGGTGCATTTCTACGACAAGCGCCACCTGTTCCGCATGGCCGATGAACACCATCACTACCAGGCGGGGGAAGAGCGGGTGATTGTCGAGTGGCGCGGCTGGCGTATTCTGCCGATGGTCTGCTACGACCTGCGCTTCCCGGTCTGGTCGCGCAACCGCAACGATTACGATCTGGCGCTGTACGTCGCTAACTGGCCTGCCCCACGCTCGCTGCACTGGCAAAGCCTGCTGATTGCGCGGGCTATTGAAAACCAGGCGTACGTGGCAGGCTGTAACCGCGTAGGCACGGATGGCAACGGCCACCACTACCGTGGCGACAGCAAAATTATCAATCCCCAGGGTGAGATTCTGGCGAGCGCCGACGCCCACCAGGCAACGCGTCTGGATGCGGATCTCTCGCTGATAGCCCTGCAGGAGTACCGCGAGAAATTCCCGGCCTGGCAGGATGCGGATCCGTTTAGCTTATAGTCTGTTTCCCCTCACCCTAACCCTCTCCCCAAAGGGGAGAGGGAACTGGATCGGTGATAACCCTCTCCTTAGTAAGCCAGTTTGTAGGGTGGATAAGCGCCAGCGTCATCCACCATAAATCTTACACCCCATCCTGAACGCGTTTTCTGAACGTCATAAAACGCGTGTTAAACACAATATTCAGAACAAAAGCCACCAGGCAGGTCGCGCTGATGCCGGAATGCAGCAGCGTACGCACCCAGTCGGGGAACCGATCGTAAAAGGTCGGCATGACTATCGGGATCATGCCGAAGGCCAGCGCGGTTGCCACCACCACCAGATTCATATTCTCTTTGTAGTCCACCTTCGCCAGCGTGCGGATGCCGCTTGCCGCCACCGAGCCGAACAGCACGACGCCCGCGCCGCCGAGTACCGGCATCGGAATGCAGGCAATGACCCGCCCCAGCACCGGCAGCAGACCCAGCACGACCAGGATCGCTCCACCAGCGCTCACCACAAAGCGGCTTTTGATGCCGGTTATTGCCACCAGCCCGATGTTCTGGGCAAAGGCGCTTTGCGGGAAGGAGTTAAATACCGGCGCGATGGCGCTGGTCAGCATGTCCGCACGCAGGCCGTTAGCAATACGTCGTCCGTTAACGTCCGTGCCGACGATCTCGCCCACCGCCATCAGTCCGGCGGTGGTTTCCGTCAGCAGCACCAGCACAATCAGGAACATCGACAGGATCGCCGCGCCGTCGAAGACGGGCGTGCCGAAGGCAAACATCGTCGGCATCGCCACCCAGCTGCCTTCGAGCACGCCGCTGAAATCTGCTTTGCCGGTTGCTACCGCCGCCAGCGTGCCCACCATCATGGCCGCCAGCACCGCAATTCGCGTAATGCTCCCCCGTCCGATCCGGTTAAGAAGAAGGATCGTGCCAAGCGTCAGCGCCGCGAGGCCAATATTTGACGGAGCGCCCCAGTCTGCGGCTTTCATATTGCCCCCCATCGCCCAGCGCGCCGCCACCGGCATCAGCGAAAGGCCGATCACCGCGATCACGCAGCCGGTCACCACCGGCGGAAAGAAGCGGATGATCTGCGCAAAGAATGGTGTGATCAGCAAACCCAGGACTGAAGAAGCGATGACCGCCCCGAAAACGACCGGCAGCCCGCCGCCGCCGGTGACAATCGCGACCATTGTCGCCACGCCGGCAAACGACACGCCCTGCACCAGCGGCAGCCGCGAACCAAAAAACGGCACGCCGAGGGACTGCAACAATGTTGATAAGCCGCTGATAAACAGCGCGGCGGTGACCAGCAGGCCAATATCCGTGGCGCCGAGTCCGGCTGCGCTGCCGATAATTAACGGCGGGGCAATAATCCCACCGTACATCGTCAGCACGTGCTGCAATCCCCAGGTGAAAGTTTTGACGACGGGGTAACGCTGGTCTTCCGGGCGCGCGCAGGCGCTGTTGTTCTCTTTCATGCTGCCCTTCCGTTTTCAGTGGGTTCAACTGCCGCGATAGGTAGACCACGACCAGGGGGAGATGAGGAACGGCAGGTGGTAATGACCGCCGCCCTCGGGAATCACAAAATCGATTTGCGCCGTGGGATACAGCGTCTCCCGCGAGGTTGCCGCAAAGTACTGGCCAATTTCAGCCGTCAGGCGGTAGCGCCCCGCCTCCAGCGGCACGGGCAGTAAATCTTTCAGACGCCCGTCGGCATCCGTCTGCCCCTCACCGATAATTTCCCAGCCGTCTGCAAACTGAAATTCAAGGCGGATAACCACGCCCCCGGCAGGTTTGCCCAGCGCGGTATCAAGAACATGGGTGCTTAGCTGGCTCATCAGGCGAAAGCTCCTTCAAGTCGTAGCAACGTAATCTGGCGCAGCTGTTCCAGCGCCTCGGCTTCTTCCTGCTGCGGGGAATTTTTCAGGCGACGCTGGAGCTCGGCAAGGATCTCTTCCCCGCTGCGGCCCTTAGCGCGAATCAGAAATACCCGCCCGAATTTCGCTTCGTACTCGGCGTTGCCCTGGGCAAGTGCCAGACTGAGGACGGTATTTTGTGGGTCCACGGCAGATTGTTCACCACGGGAGAGCGTGGCCTCTTTACCGTTACCCTGCGCTCTTTCCCCAATACGTGGATGGGCAGAAAGAGCCAGCTCAAGATCCTGCCGATCCCAGCCTCCGGCCAGATCGGCCGCACGATCGAGCAGCTCGTTAAACGAGTCATAGGGTCTGCCTGCCACCACGCCATTCACCCATTCAGGAAGCGCAACGCACGGGGAAACCAGACGCTGTGCATCCTGCTCCTCTGCGTTGTTGAAATCTGTAAGCGGCGACTGGGCCTGCTGAATAACCGCATGGGTGTATGCCCGTACCGCCTGAGCGACGTCGGCCCGGGTGACCGATTCGGCCGGATGATGACTGATGCCCCGGTCGCAGCGCACAAACAGCATGCCCACCGGCCAGCGTTCGGCAATGGCGATAGCGTCGTGTCCCGCCCCGCTCGGCAACGAGAGGCTGCGGCCCTGCACGGCGCTGACGGCGGCCCCGAGCTTCGCCTGTAGCTCTTCGTCACAGGGCGTGGCCGGAATGGAATAGTAAGTTTCGGCGCTGAATATCAGCCCACGGCGGGCAGCGATCTGCTCGCCTTCGCTTAATAACCGGCGGAGCAAATCGTCCAGATTGCCGTCCTGCGGGCTGCGGATATCCAGCGTCAGATGCACTTCACCGGGGATGACGTTGACCGCCCCAGGCGCGCACTGTAGCGAACCGACGGTGGCTACAAGATCCGGCCCCTGCTCACGCGTGGCCCGTTCGATGAGGGACATCCACTCGGCGGCTCCGGCCAGCGCATCTTTGCGAATCGACATCGGCACCGTGCCCGCGTGACCAGCCTCACCGGTAAATTGGCAGTTCAGCCGCCGCGCGCCGTTAATCGCGCTCACTACCCCAAGGGCAAGATCGTGCCGCTCGAGCACCGGGCCTTGTTCGATGTGTAGTTCCAGATAGGCGCTGAATGCATCCGGGCGGCGGGCTGCGTGCGCAATACGCGACGGGTCGAACCCCGCGTTGAGCAGCGCCTGCGCCACGCTGATGCCCGCAGCATCTTCGCAGGCCAGCCAGCTTTCCGGCCATGTCCCGGTCAACCCTTTACTGCCCAGCAGCGTGATGCCAAAACGCGTGCCTTCTTCATCGCCAAAGCCCACGATTTCTATCGCCTGCTCCAGCTGGATAGCGTTCTGATAAAGATAAGCGACGACTTCCAGCGCGCTCAGCACGCCGAGCATGCCGTCATAGCGCCCCGCATTGCGCACGGTGTCCAGATGCGAGCCAAGCAGCACGGCCTGCGCGCCCTCGCTCGCGCCTTCGTAGCGGCCGCAGACGTTACCCACCGCGTCCTGCCAGGTGGTCATGCCAACCTGCTCCATCCAGCTGGCGACCAAATGGTTGGCGCGCAGATGTTCGGGTGACAGGTAGACGCGCGTCAGGCCGTCCGGCGTTTCGCTAAGCGCGGCCAGCATATCCGCCCGCTGTAGGATGCGCTGCGCCGCCGCCTCTGCCGCAGCGGGCGTCATGGCAAGTTTTACCATCAGCGGCTCCCCTGCGCGTAGATATCCCACGCCGCCTGCATCGCCGCGCCCTGGGTTGTTTTGAAACCGAGCCGGTTAAGCACCGCCTCCAGCGCGGTCAGCGTTTGCAGCACGCAGTCTTTACGGGCGTTGTAGCCCATGGTGCCGATGCGCCAGATCTTGCCCTGCAGTGGGCCGAAAGAGGTGCCGATCTCAATATGGAAATCCTCCAGCAGCAGCTTGCGGACTTCCTCACCGTGTACGGCGGAGGGGATCACCACGCCCAGCACGTTATTCATTTTGTGTTTCAGGTCGCCGAAGGTTTCCAGCCCCATCCCCTGAATGCCCGCCACCATCGCTCTGCCGTGCAGCTCATGGCGGGCGATGCCGCGATCCAACCCTTCTTCGAGGATCACCCGGGCGCACTCGCGGGCGGCAAACAGCATGCTGGTCGCTTCGGTGTGGTGGTTAAGACGCTCCGGGCCCCAGTAGTCCATCACCATGCCGAGATCGAAATAGTTGGAGTAGATCATCTCGTCTTCGCCATCTTCGTGCGCAGCGGTGCGGATCCCTTCCTCCACGCATTTGCGGCGGCGGATAACCTCTTCCATTTTCGGGCTGATAGTAACCGGCGAGCTGCCGGACGGGCCGCCGAGGCATTTTTGTAAGCCCGCTGAGACGGCGTCCAGGCCCCAGGCGTCCGTTTCCAGCGCGTTGCCGCCGAAGGAGGCCGTGGCATCGGTGTAGAACAGCACGTCGTGGCGGCGGCAGATATCACCCAGCTCCGCCAGCGGCTGCAACATGGTGGTGGAGGTGTCGCCCTGCACCGTCAGCAGCAGGCGCGGTTTTATCTTTTTGATCGCGTCTTCAATCTGGTCGGCGGTGAAAACTTCGCCCCACGGCACTTCAATGGTGTGCACTTCGGCGCGGCAGCGGCGGGCAATTTCACAAAGCAGATGGCCGAAACGACCGAACACCGGCACCAGCACTTTATCGCCGGGACGGATTGCCGAAAGCAGAATAGCCTCGATGCCAGCCCGGGACGTGCCGTCCACCAGCATGGTCCAGCGGTTCTGCGTGCGGAACAGCTCGCGATACAGCGCCATCACCTCATTCATATAGCCCGTCATCACCGGATCGTACTGGCCGATAAGCTGGCTTGCCATGGCGCGCAGCACGCGCGGATCGGCATTGATTGGCCCCGGCCCCATCAGCAGGCGGTGCGGCGGATTAATCTGTGGGTAGTCCTGAATGGCGAACATGCGCGTTCCTTTTATTCTGCGTGAAACAAAAGATTCTATACGGATAGTTTTGCAACTAATGTGCCATGAGGCAGAAAAGATTTAAAGAAAGGACGGTGGACAGCGCGGCGCTGTTCCACCCGGCCAGATGTGAATGATTAATCCGGCAGTAATGAACCATTACGGTTCACTGATGATGTGCAAACGCACCATGGAGGTGCGTCAGCGCTGTTCTAATTCGTCCAGTTCGTTATAAAGATCGGCAATCTGGTGGATGCGCTGGCGGCCCGTGGATAGCGCTTCGTGCAGCACGGCGTTGGCCAGCAGGTTCACCAGGCTCATGGCGCCGCTGTAGCTGTCAAAGGCGGAGACGCTTTCCAGCGGGGCGGATAGGTGCCAGCGGCAGAGCGGGGCCAGCCCGGAGGCCTGGGTTTCGCTCATCACCACCAGAGGAATACCGCGCTCGTGCAGGTTAGCCAGCAGCGGTTTAATGATGCGCGGGCGGCGGCGGAAGGCGACCACTACCACGCAATCTTCTGCGCTGAGATCCACCAGCTCTTCCGCCAGCGTCTGGCCCGGCTGCGGCAGCAGATAGACGTCGCTGCGGCTTTGTAAAAGCTGCTGGCGAAGATGGATTGCCACCGGCCACGAGTTGCGCAGGCCGATGATAAAAATGCGTCGGCCGCTCACCAGCGCGCTCACCACGGCGGCAAACTGCTGCGCGTCCAGGGCGTTTACCCACTGGGTTAAATTGGCCATTTCCTGTTTATAATGCCGCGCCAGCAGGGTGTTGCCCTGCACCGCGTCACGGTTTTCCGTCAGCGGCATGCCGCTCTGGCGCAGCGTCCGCAGCTCGTCGCGCATATCCTTATAGCGGTCGTAGCCCAGCCGTTTGAACAGGCGGCTGACCGTGGCTTTCGAGACGCCGGAAAGGCGCGCCAGCTCGGCGCTGTTGTAGCTAATCAGGTCATCGAAATGGTCGACGATAAACGCCGCCACGCGCTGCTCCTGCGGGGATAGCTTGTCGTATGCGGCGCGCAGCCGTTCATCTAGCTGTTTCACGATGGCTCCTGGAATTTTTGTTTCACCGGAGCCTGACACAGCGAAACGATCCCCGTCAACCTGGAACAGCTCTTGCTTGATAACAGCACCGACTTTGGTCCAAAGAGACAATAACGATGATGCAAAGCAATATGGCTCCCTCCGGCATGGCCGTCACACCGCACCATCTTGCCAGCGAAACCGCGCTGTCCGTTTTACGCCACGGCGGCGATGCCATTGAGGCGATGGTCGCCGCCGCCGCAACTATCGCCGTGGTATATCCGCATATGAACGGCATCGGGGGCGACGGATTCTGGCTTATCGTCCCACCGGAAGGCGAGCCGATTGCCATAGACGCAAGCGGGGCTGCGGGCACGCTCGCAACCTTTGACTTTTTTGCGGGTGAGCAGGCTATTCCCCACCGGGGGCCAAAGTCGGCAATCACCGTGCCGGGCACCCTGAGCGGCTGGGATGAAGCGTTAAAAGTTTCTGCCCAGTTGGGTGGTGGCCAGCTGCCGCTTTCACGTCTGCTGGCGGATGCCATTCGCTACGCCGCCGACGGCATTCCCGTCACCCAGTCGCAGGCCAGCGCCACCCACGGTAAATATGCCGAGCTGGTTGATATCCCCGGCTTCGCGGAGACGTTTTTACATCGAGGTGAGATCCCCCGCGCGGGCAGCCGCTTTACCCAGCCGAGGCTCGCGGAAACGCTGACGCGCCTGACCGTAGAAGGACTGGAGAGTTTTTATCGCGGGCCTCTCGCCGCGCTGATGGCGGAAGAGCTGCGCGAGCTGGGCATGCCGATTAATTATCAGGATCTTGCGGCCCAGCGCGCAAAAAGGCGCGTTCCGCTGCGGCTCGAGCATCAGCACGGTGAAATCTTCAATATGACGCCGCCAACGCAGGGGCTGGTTTCGCTGGCGATTCTGGGTATTACCGACAATCTGCCGATGAAAGATGCCGACGAGGCGCAGACCGTCCACCGCATCGTGGAGGCAACCAAGAAAGCCTTCGCCCTGCGCGACCGGTACATTACCGATCCGCGCCATATCACCACCTCAATTCAGAGCCTGCTGGAACCGGAGCCCCTCGCGGAGCTTGCGGCACAAATCGATGATGAAAAGGCCGCGGCCTGGGGAACCGGTAAAGGCCCCGGCGACACGGTCTGGATGGGCGTGATTGATAACAGCGGACTGGCGGTGTCGTTTATCCAGAGCATTTATCACGAGTTTGGCAGCGGCGTGGTGCTGCCGAAAAGCGGCGTGCTGTGGCAGAACCGGGGCGCGGCGTTCAGCCTCAACCCGGAGCATCTCCTGGCACTCGCCCCCGGCAAACAGCCTTTCCATACGCTGAACCCGGCTGCCGCTCGTCTTGCAGATGGACGCACCATGGTTTACGGCTCGATGGGCGGCGACGGCCAGCCGCAAACCCAGGCGGCTATCTTCACGCGCCACGTCATTCAGGGAATGCCGTTACAGGAGGCGGTGAGCGCCCCGCGCTGGCTGCTGGGCAGAACCTGGGGCCAGGCCACCGACAGCCTGAAGCTGGAGGGGCGCTTCAGCCCGGAAACCTTCGAAACGCTGCGCAGGCTGGGG
This sequence comes from Dryocola clanedunensis, assembly GCF_038405435.1. Lineage (GTDB taxonomy): Bacteria > Pseudomonadota > Gammaproteobacteria > Enterobacterales > Enterobacteriaceae > Dryocola > Dryocola clanedunensis_A. The sequence goes on from NZ_JBBYHZ010000007.1 coordinate 191,166, forward strand.
CATGACGTCGAATCCCTGCCCGACTTCAGCGAGGCCGTCGGCCACGCGGGGGCCATTGTGCGCCACACCAACGGCATGCTCGAAGGTGCCTACGATCCACGCAGCAACGGCAGCGCCGCCGGATTCTGAGGAGAGGCAGATGAGACAAGAAATTGACTGGCCGACGTACATCGCCTGTATGGAACAGCTACTTGAGGTGCCGCTGGATGACGAGCGTCGCGAAGAGCTGGCGGTGCAGCTGGCCCGCATGGCGGGCATGGCGGCCCCGCTGATGGCCTTCGAACTCCCTCAGCGGCAGGAAGTCGCGGGGGTCTATAAGCTATGAATTTTCCGTCGATTAAAGCGATCCAGCAGGGGCTGGCGAAGGGTGAGTTTTCCGCAGGCGAGCTGGCGCAGCAAACGCTGGCAACGATTGAACAGGCTAATCCAACGATCAATGCTTTTACCGCCGTCACTCAGGAACGTCTTTTGCGCGAAGCTGCAATTATCGACCGCCTGCGTGCGAGAGGCGAAACTCTGCCGCCGCTTGCGGGAGTGCCCTACGCGGTAAAAAATCTTTTCGATATCGAAGGTGTGACAACGCTTGCAGGAGCAGAGCTGTTCAGCACCAATCCCGCCGCCAAAGAAGATGCCTTTGCCGTTCGCAGGCTTAACGAAGCCGGGGCTACGCTTGCTGGCGCGCTGAATATGGACGCCTATGCCTACGGCTTCACCACCGAAAACAGCCATTACGGCGCGACCAGCAATCCGCGGGATATCAGCAGGGTTGCCGGAGGCTCGTCCGGCGGCTCGGCGGCAGCCGTCGCGGCTGGCATGGTCAGCTTTACGCTCGGCACCGACACCAACGGCTCGATTCGCGTTCCCGCGTCCCTGTGCGGCGTGTTTGGGCTGAAGCCGACGTTCGGGCGGCTTTCGCGCAGCGGCAGCCAGCCGTTTGTCGCAAGCCTCGACCACATCGGCCCGCTGGCGCGTAGCGTGGAGGACCTGGCGCTGGTTTATGACATTTTGCAGGGCGCGGACAGCAGCGACCATTTTCAGTCTGGCCGGCCAGCGGAAAGAATCTCCGCGAAGCTAAATGACGTCGGAAGATTGCGGTGCGCGGCGCTCGGTGGCTTCTTCGACACCTGGTGCGACGATGCTGCCAGAAACGCCGTTGCCACGGTGGCCCGTGCCCTCGGGGCGTCTGAAAGCATTACGCTGCCCGAGGCAGAGCTTGCCCGCTCGGCGGCGTTTTTGCTGACCGCTGCCGAAGGAGGAAACCACTATCTGCCCGCCTTACGCCGGGAGCCGCAACGCTTTGAGCTGAATTCCCGCGAGCGTCTGTTAGCCGGAGCTATGGCCCCCTCCGCGTGGTACACTCAGGCACAGCGCTTCCGCGCCTGGTTCCGCGACCAGACTCTGCCGCTCTTTGACCAGTTCGATGTGCTTATCGCCCCCGCCACACCCTGTTGCGCAACGCTAAAAGGGCAGCAGACGATGCGCATCAACGGCGCAGATCTGCCCGTGAAAGCCAGCATGGGAATGCTTGCCCAGCCAATTTCATTTCTGGGATTGCCGGTGGTCAGCGTACCGTTACGCACCGCCAGCGGCCTGCCGATTGGCGTACAGCTCATCGCCGCTCCGTGGCGCGAGGATGTCTGTTTGCAGGCCGCACGACTGCTCGAAATGCAGGGAATAGTGGACGTGAAGGTAAATTAAATGATGCGTGACAATATCGACCGCCCGGCGATCCTCAACGAAGTCCGCGCGGCGTTTTACCGCTACGAGCAGGCGTTGATCAGCAATGATATCGCCGTGCTCGACGAGCTTTTCTGGGACGATGCCCGCACCGTGCGCTACGGCGCATCCGAGAATTTATACGGCATTGAGCAGATCCGGGCTTTCCGCAATGCCCGCCCGTCCCAGGGGCTGGAGAGGCTACTGGATAACACCACTATCACAACCTACGGCGATGATATGGCGGTGGCCAGCACCGAGTTCTCCCGCGACGGCAGCGAGAAAATTGGCCGCCAGATGCAGACCTGGGTGAAGTTCCCGTACGGCTGGCGCATCGTGGCGGCGCATGTCAGTCTGATGGCCTGACCCAGCGGTGGATGGCGCTACCGCTTATCCACCCTACAAGCTCCCTCAAGGGAGAGGGGATCAATAAGGGTGGGTTTTCACCCAGTGTTCGGCGATCTCCTGACGGCGGCAAATCCACACGTCGTCGAACTGCTGCACGTAGTCCAGAAAGCGCTGTAGCGCCCGGAAGCGTCCGGGGCGGCCCAGCAGGCGGCAGTGCATGCCAACCGACATCATTTTCGGCGCGGTTTCCCCCTCTTCGTACAGCACGTCAAAGCTGTCTTTCAGATAGGTATAGAACTGTTCGGCGGTGTTAAAACCCTGCGCGGTGGCGAAGCGCATGTCGTTGGCGTCCAGCGTGTAGGGCACGATGAGATGGGGTTTCACCGAGCCGTCTTCGCAGTTTACCCTGCTCCAGAACGGTAAATCGTCGCCGTAATAATCGCTGTCATACAGAAAGCCGCCGTTTTCCGCCACCAGCCTGCGGGTGTTCGGACTGTCGCGGCCCGTATACCAGCCGAGCGGCTTCTTGCCGAACAGATCTTCCAGTATCTCAATCGCCTGATGCATGTGCTGGCGCTCGGTGGCGACGTCCAGGTTCTGATAGTGGATCCAGCGCCAGCCGTGGCTGACCACATCGTAATCGGCCGCTTTAATGGCGGAGACAATTTCCGGGTTACGCGCCAGCGCCATCGCCACCCCGAAAACGGTCATCGTCAGCCCGCGCTTCTGGAATTCGTTGTGGATGCGCCAGAAGCCCGCGCGGGAGCCGTATTCATAGAGCGAATCCATCGACATATGGCGATCGGGGAAGCTGGCCGCACCAATGATATCGGACAGGAACTGCTCCGAGCCGCTGTCGCCGTGCAGAACGTGGTTTTCCCCGCCCTCTTCAAAATTAAGGACAAACTGCAGAGCGATTCGCGCTTTGCCCGGCCACTGCGCATGGGGCGGTTTCCCGCCGTAGCCCTTCATGTCGCGCGGGTAGTTCTCGGTAAAGTTGTAGGTTTTCGGTACAGCCTGCATGGTTCGTATCCTTGCTCGGGCCGAGCCGGAATTCAGCTCAGCATGTCAAAACAGCCTGATAACGGCTTTTTATTGGGATACGCGAGGTCGCCGTGTTTGCTGGTGCCAAAGCCGAGGGCGATAAGGGATTCCACCATCTTTACCGCCGCCGTGACGCCGTCGATAACCGGGATCCCCAGCTCTGCCGTCAGCTCCTGCGCCAGGTTTGCCATGCCCCCACAGCCAAGCACGATGGCCCCGCTGTTATCTTCACGCATGGCCTGGATGCAACGCTCGCGTACCTTCTGTTGAGCAAGACCCGTGCCATCTTCTAAGGCCAGCACCGGTAAATCGATGGCGTGCAGCGCGGCGCAGTGATGTTCGAAGCCGTACTGCCGTAATAAATGGCGGGCAATGATCACCGTGCGCGGCAACGTGGTGACAATGGAAAAACGTGTCGCAAGCAAAGTTGCGGTATGCATAGCCGCTTCAGCAATGCCGATAACGGGGCCGGTTGCCAGCTCGCGCGCTGCCAGCAGGCCCGGGTCGCCAAAGCAGGCGATGACGTGGCCGCTCGCACCCTGCGCTTTTCCAAGTTTGATTTGCTCCAGTACGCCTACCGCCGCAATGGCCTCGTCGAAATGCCCTTCTATAGACTCCACGCCCTGCGTCGGACAGACGGCCACAATCCTGCTGGTGGGTGCAGCCACGCTGCGCGCCGCTTCGCCGATGGTGTGGGTCATCGCCACGCTGGTATTGGGATTGATCACCTGAATCAAATGTTGCGTCATGCTGGATCCTTGTCGTTTTTCGCCCGCCGCTGAGCACCAGCGTCGGGCATTTGTTTACGTGTTTGCACCGTGATAATGCATTGAATGCATCAATACAACCCTTTCCTGAAGCTAAACGCCACTCAACGGCCCGTTAATTCATGAAATCTGAAACCTGGCCTGGTTAATGCAACGAAAGTTGCAGACATTCCGTCAGCATCTGTTTTTTAAGGAGCAGATTTCATGCCAAACGTTGAACACGCTACGCCTCTGGTCGATAACCCTAACGCTGGCTACAGCCCGCGCCTGTGTAATGAAGATCTGGCGCCGACGCGCAATCAGAGCTGGTCCTGGTACAATATTTTTTCTTTCTGGATGTCCGACGTGCACAGCATGGGCGGCTATGTAGTCGCGGCCAGCTTCTTTACGCTGGGGCTGGCAAGCTGGCAGGTGCTGCTTTGCCTGCTGGTGGGGATTTGCATCGTGCAGCTGTGCGCAAACCTGGTAGCAAAACCCAGCCAGATGGCGGGCGTGCCTTATGCCGTGATTTGCCGCCAGGCCTTCGGCGTGTTCGGTGCGAATATTCCGGCGGTGATCCGCGGGCTTATCGCCTTTGCCTGGTACGGCATTCAAACTTATCTGGCGGCGAACGCCCTGATGCTGGTGATGCTGAAGTTCTGGCCGTCGCTGGCACCGATGACCAGCGGGCATTTCCTCGGCCTGTCGCATCTGGGCTGGATCTGCTTCGGCATTATGTGGGTGCTGCAGGCGATGGTGTTCTGGCACGGTATGAACGCCATCAAACGCTTTATCGATATCGCCGGACCTGCGGTCTACGTGGTAATGATGGCGCTGGCGGGCTGGATCCTTTATCAGACTGGTTTTGATGGCATCTCCTTCACGCTGGCCAGCAAGCAGCTCACCTCCGGCGAACAGGCCTGGCAGATGCTGACGGCGACCGCGCTGGTTGTCTCCTACTTCTCCGGCCCGCTGCTCAACTTCGGCGACTTCTCCCGCTACGGCAAAAGTATGAAGGAGATCCGCCGGGGCAACCGCTGGGGGCTGCCGTTTAACTTCCTGCTGTTCTCGATTGTAACCGTGGTCATTGTCTCCGGCACGCAGTCGCTGTTCGGCAGGATGATCACCGACCCGATTGAAACCGTCAGCCACGTGGGCAACAGCCTGGCAATGGCGATTGGCCTGCTGACCATGATCACCGCGACAATCGGCATTAATATCGTGGCAAACTTTGTTTCCCCGGCTTTTGATTTCTCTAACTGTTCGCCGCAAAAAATTAGCTTCCGTACCGGCGGAATGATTGCCGCCGTTGGCTCCGTGCTGCTTACGCCGTGGAACCTGTTCCAGTCCCCGGAGCTGATTCACTACACCCTGGACGTGCTCGGGTCGTTCATCGGGCCGCTGTTCGGCATTCTGCTGACGGATTTCTACATCATCAAGCGCAGCAAGGTGTACGTGAACGAACTGTTTAATGACACGCCGCAGGGGCGCTACTGGTATAAAGGCGGGTTTAATCCGAAGGCAATTATTGCGCTGGTGCCGTCCGTCGCGATCTGTCTGACGATAAGCTTCATCCCCTCCCTGCACGAAATAGCAAACTTCAGCTGGTTTATCGGCGCGTTTATGAGCGCGGGCTGCTACCGCTGGCTGGCTCGAGCGGAAAAAGAGAGTGATGAGGTGAGCTACAGCGGCGAAGTGGCCGTGTCGAAAGAGTAGATGCCAGAAACGACAAAGGCCTGAATCATTGCTGATTCAGGCCTTTTGAATTGTGGCGGAACGGACGGGACTCGAACCCGCGACCCCCTGCGTGACAGGCAGGTATTCTAACCGACTGAACTACCGCTCCGCATTGTCCCCCGTCGGGAACGAAGCGGATATTACGGACTGGCTCTGCGGGCGTCAACGGTTTTTATAAGAAAGTGCATCGTTTGCCGCAAAAACAATCTGAATGCTGATTTTTAAGTCATTTACTCAGCTTTCAGCGCGCCACAGGCAGCTGCCGCCTTTTTTCATCACCAGATCAAGACGCGATTCATGGGCCGCTACTTCTTCATCGCTGGCCTGAATCACCCGTAAACCTGTCGCACCACGCACCACGCGCTGAATGCCATCGCCACCCTCTTTCTGCTTGATATCCCCTTCCATGGAAAACTTCAGCGACGTCTGGCCGCCGGTCATCATCAGATAAACGTCGGAGAGGATCTGCGCATCGAGCAGTGCGCCGTGCAGCGTTCGTTTACTGTTGTCTATTTCATAGCGGGAGCAGAGCGCGTCGAGGCTGTTGCGCTTGCCGGGGAACATTTTTCGCGCCAGCGCCAGGCTGTCGGTGACTTTGCAGAAGGTGTCGGTTTTCGGGATATCGCGCTTCAGCTTGCTGAATTCGTAATCCATAAAGCCGATATCGAACGAGGCGTTATGAATGACGAGCTCGGCGCCACGGATGTAGTCCAGAAACGAATCCGCGACCTGATCGAACGTCGGCTTGTCCGCGAGGAACTCGTCGGCGATGCCGTGCACGCCAAACGCTTCCGGGTCCACCAGCCGGTCAGGCTTCAGGTAAACGTGGAAGTTATTGCCGGTCAGGCGGCGGTTAATCACCTCCACCGCACCAATCTCAATAATGCGATGTCCTTCGTAGTGAGCACCGATCTGGTTCATACCGGTGGTTTCTGTATCGAGGACAATCTGTCGTGTAATTGCTGTGCTCATAGCGCTCGTTTATGTCAGACTTGGATTTTTACTCACAGGAAGTCTACCAGAGATGCGGAAACAGGTAGAAATTTTCACCGACGGGTCCTGCCTCGGCAACCCGGGACCGGGTGGATACGGTGCTATTTTACGGTACAAGCAGCATGAAAAGATTTTTAGCGTTGGCTATCGCTTAACCACCAATAACCGGATGGAAATGATGGCGGCCATTGTGGCGCTGGAGGCGTTAATCGAGCCTTGCGATATCGTCCTGAGCACCGACAGCCAGTATGTGCGCCAGGGGATCACCCAGTGGATCCACAACTGGAAGAAGCGCGGCTGGAAAACGGCTGATAAAAAGCCGGTGAAGAACGTCGATTTATGGCAGCGTCTGGACGCCGCGCTGGGCAAACATACCATTAGCTGGGAGTGGGTCAAAGGTCACGCAGGCCACCCGGAGAACGAACGCTGCGACGAGCTGGCCCGTGAAGCGGCCTCTAATCCAACTCTTGAGGATGTTGGCTACCTGCCGGATGCGAAGGCTTAGCCGCCGTCCTGTACTGCCTTGTGGCGCCTACCGCTGAGCGTATCTGCGCCTTAGCTTTACGGTTTTTCATCGGGTTTAGCGTAAGCGGCAATGTTCGCTTACGCGCCACAATAACATGCATACAGCCTAATGCGGGCAGATGCGTGCTTAGCATTTTCCCGCCCTGCTTGTGCCACGGCAGAACCTGAAAGCCGCGCTGGTGCATCACTTCAAAATTCAGTAATGAAAGCCAGTCAAACTGGCGCATTGGCGTAAACATGCGGCTGTTGTAGGGGCTGCGCTTGCGCAGAAACGGAATCGCTTTGCCCATGCCCAGCACGCTGACGGGGTTAAAACTGCTGATGATTAGCCAGCCGTCATCAATCAGTACCCTGTCCGCCTCGCGCAGCAAACCATGTGGATCCTGACACCAGGGCAGCGTGTGGGCCAGCAGGCATGCGTCCACAGATTTCGACGCGAAGGGTAAATGCAGCGGATCGGCATTAACCTGCAGGAGCGCTCCCTGTTGGGCAACGTTTACCTGATGGGAAATAGCGCAGCCGCTGGTGTCGATTTCCGCGCTGAGATTGCCTATCTTGAGTAGGTGAAAACCAAACATTTTTGCAAGCCAGGGCTGCAGCTGCTTTTCAAGCCCGGCCCGGTAGTATTCCCCCCAGGGCAACTGCCCCCAGTGATGCGGTGAAGTGAAATTTTCAGGTATCCTTGCCGGTTTCATCGCTACCTTCCTGTTTCTGTCGCCTAGAGGTTGAATTATGAATCTTAACAGTATTCCCGCGTTCCAGGACAACTACATCTGGGTTCTGAACAACGAGTCGGGTAAATGCATTATCGTCGATCCTGGCGAAGCCGCACCGGTGTTAAACGCGCTGGCGAAAAACAACTGGCAGCCGGAAGCCATTTTGCTTACGCACCATCATCACGACCATGTTGGCGGCGTAAAAGAACTGCTGCAAAGCTTCCCAGGCCTTGTGGTGTATGGGCCTGAAGAGACACAAGATAAGGGAACGAACCGGGTAGTACGTGAGGGAGATAAGGTCAATATTTTAGAGTATGAATTTAGTGTTATTGCTACACCCGGTCACACTTTGGGCCATTTGTGCTATTTCAGTTTTCCTTATCTTTTCTGCGGCGACACGATGTTTTCAGGCGGCTGCGGAAGGCTTTTTGAAGGCACGCCAGAGCAGATGTATGAATCATTTCAGAAGCTTAACAAACTACCCGCAGAAACGTTAATTTGTTGTGCTCATGAGTACACCGAATCAAACATCAAGTTTGCCTTAAGTATTTTACCCGAGGACCAGGTATTAATCCGATATTATCGAAAAGTGAAGGAGTTACGCGCAAAAAACCAAGCTACATTGCCGACAACCCTGCAAATCGAGCGCGAAATTAATCTTTTTCTCAGAACGGAAGACAATGATTTAAAAGGAGTAATTAAAACAGAAACAAACTTGCAACAACCAGAGCAGATATTCGCATGGTTAAGGGCAAAGAAAGATAGCTTCTGAATATTCTGGTTGTGTTGTTGGACGGGCAAATGTATTCTTGCTCGTCTTTTAAGCAACCATTGACACACACATGAAGGCAAAAGCGATATTACTCGCCACTGTCCTGCTTGTGGGGTGCCAGGCGTCAAAGCATGACGCCAACATCCAACAGCATGCACAGAGTCTGTCTGCAGCTGGTCAAGGTGAAGCAGGAAAGTACACTGGTCGAGCGAACTCGACGCGATGGATGGACGATGGGACATTCCTCGCGCAAGATCAGAACCTGTGGGACTTCATCGGCGACGAGCAAAAGATGGGGATACCGGAAAACAGCCGGATCCGCGAACAGAAACAGAAGTACCTGAGAAATAAGAGCTATCTCCACGATGTAACATTACGGGCAGAGCCGTATATGTACTGGATTGCCGGGCAAGTTAAGAAACGTAACATGCCGATGGAACTGGTACTGCTACCCATAGTGGAGAGCGCTTTTGACCCCCACGCGACGTCTGGCGCAAATGCAGCAGGCATTTGGCAGATTATTCCAAGTACGGGGCGCAATTATGGTCTGAAGCAGACCAAAGCGTACGATGCACGCCGTGACGTAGTGGCTTCCACCACTGCTGCGCTGGATATGATGCAGCGTCTGAACAAAATGTTTGATGGTGACTGGTTACTCACCGTAGCGGCGTACAACAGCGGCGAAGGCCGCGTGATGAACGCAATCAAAGCGAACAAGGCCCGTGGGAAACCAACGGACTTCTGGTCACTTTCGCTGCCGCGTGAAACCAAAGTCTACGTCCCTAAAATGCTGGCCCTGAGTGAAATTCTCAAGAACAACCAGAAGTATGGGGTACGTTTACCAACAACGGACGAAAGCCGTGCGCTGGCTCGGGTTGAAGTGAGTAATCCGGTACAGCTGAAGCAGGTCGCCGATATGGCGGGTATTTCACTCACTACGCTAAAAGCGTTCAACGCTGGGGTAAAAACCTCAACCGTTGGCAAAAATCAGCGCTATGTGATGGTGCCAAAGAAGCATGCGGATCAGCTTAAAGCTTCTCTGGCCTCCGGTGAAATTGCCGCCGTACAGCCGACGCTGGTCGCCGACAACCGCATTAATGCAGGTGGCAACAAATCTTACAAAGTGCGCTCAGGGGATACCCTGTCGAGCATCGCTGCACGCTTAGGCGTCAGCACGAAAGATTTGAAAAGCTGGAACGGCATCCGGGGTGCGAACATCAAAGTTGGTCAAACGCTGAGCGTCAAAAATGGCAGCCAGCGTTTAGCTGATAATGACAGCATTACCTATAAGGTGCGTAAGGGTGACTCCCTGTCGAGTATTGCGAAGCGTCACGGTGTGAACATCAAAGATGTTCTGCGCTGGAACGATGATACCGACAACCTGAAGCCTGGCGACCAGCTAACGCTGTTTGTCAGCAACAATGCGACACCTGATACCTGATTGTCACTTAAAGAAAAGGCACCTTACGAGGTGCCTTTTTTATTGCCTGTGACCCGTCCTGATTAGACCTTCTTCGCCTCCAGCATGACGATGTCACTGACAAAAGAGCCATCCTCCTGGAGCTCAAAATAGCGCTGAACTTCATCAGAGGCGCTTTGCTGATAGGCGCGAATAGCGTCGGCCAGCACCTGCGGGGTTCTCATTCTCGCGATCCAGCTCGAAAATTCCAGGCTCAGTCGATCGCACAGCAGGTTTTGCGTGCTCAGGCCGGCTTCGTTAAACAAGCTCAGCCATTCACCGCTGGAATAGTTATAAACGTGCGAGGTATCGCGCAATGCTTCTACCGTTTGCAGCCAGATATCCAGCACCGGGTGGCCGGGGGACATCACATCCATAAAGATCGCCGTACCACCTGGCTTCAGCACGCGCTTAACCTCACGCAGCGCTTTACCCACGTCGTGCCAGTGGTGGGCTGAGTAGCGGCTGATCACCACGTCAAAGGAGCTATCCTCAAACGGCAGGATTTCAGCATAGCCCTGCTGGGTGGAGATATTGGTAATGCCGCGCGTTTGCGCCGCATCGTTCACCACCGTCAGCATCCCCTCGGAAAGATCGTAAGCCACCACTTCCTTCACCTTCGCGGCGGCGGTAAAACTGGCGTGCCCTGCCCCGCAGCCCATATCCAGCAGCTTCGCATGAGGAAATGCCGTCAGGCGCTCGCTGAGGCGTTCTAAATCGCGCCCGGAGGCGTGCACGGCGCTCGTCAGATAGGCGCTGGCCTGAGAACCAAACTGTCGATCAACGTTATCGTGGTGGGATTGTGTTGCCATCGTAATGTCCTTGCGTTTTAAGTGAGAGAAAGGGCAGCACACGGGTCTGCCCAACGGCAGACCTGACTAACCTTACTTCAGCTCAGGTTTGCCGGGACGAAATTCGACTAGTAGAGGGTTGTGGTCGGAGGCACGGGTCACCAGCACAGAGGCTTCTGCGACGTTGAATCCGCGATAAAACACAAAATCCAGCGGGCGGCCAAAAGCCTTACGCCGGTGATCGTCCGTAAAACGCACCTCGCGCAGGGTCATTTCCCTTGCGAAGCGATACAGCGCGTTCATGCGCGGACGGCTCCAGGCATTGAAATCACCGGCCATGATCACCGGGCCGTTGTGATGGCCAATCTGATCGCCAATCGGCCCAAGCTGCTTGCTGTAGACATCCACACCCAGGCTGAAATTCACCGCATGAATATTTACCACCATCAGCAAACGACCATCCGGCAGGGGATAGACGGTCACCAGAGCAGATTTAGAGAGGCGAAGAATAGGCTCGCGCTCGCGTAACGGACAACAATAGACCGGATGCGCGGCAGACAGTGTCATAACGCCAGAGGGATGCTGTGGCAAAACGAAGGCTGGCACCTGGTCGGCAGCCAGATAGTTAGTGGTTGCGAATCTCACCAGCTCCGGCGTGGTCTGCGCTTCCTGCAGCAGGACAAGATGCGCATCCTTACCAAAGTTTTGCAGCACCGAAAGCCATTCGGCCCGCTGCTGCTTGAAGATATTCCAGACCAGAACGCGTAACACGCCTTCCGCAGAAGGCAACGGCTCACCGGGTGGCAGGGCCTGACCTATGCTCGCAAACGAGCCAGGCGGCAGAATTCTTTCTGCTGGCTGACCGGCGACATATCGCATGGCATAGGTATTTTTACGCACGTTTGACTGATGACCTCTGTAACCGGAAGCCCCTGAGACGCGGGGCGGTCTTTCAGTTATAGGGACTTTAGCGCAGAGTTTCAATGAACAATTCAAACCATTAATGAATCAGAGCGTAACAAAGTGCGCACGCTCTGCCTCAATCTTTTAGCCGCTGACAGCCACCGTACGTTTATCGAGACGACCACTAAGAGCAATCAACAATAGCGCCCCGACGACAATCACTGCGCCAATCCATGGGGTCTGCGCCAGGCCGAAGCTTTGCACCGTCTGGCCTCCAATGATTGAGCCTAAGGCAATCCCGACGTTGAAGGCGGCTATGTTCAGACCGGAAGCGACGTCTACTGCGTTAGGCGTGTATTCCTCTGCCTTCTGCACAACATAAACCTGCAGGCCCGGCACGTTCCCGAAAGCGAACACGCCCATGACCAGAACGGTGAGCAAAGCGGCAATGTGCGATGTCGCGGTGAACTGGAAGACCAGCAGCAGAGCGGCCAGCGCAGCAAAAATAAACTTCAAAGCCGGTACCGCGCCGTGGCGATCGGCAAGCTTGCCGCCCCAGATATTCCCGATAGCCACGGACACTCCATAACCCAGGAGGATCCAGCTGACAGCGGACGGAGAGTATCCCGCAAGATCCTGCATCATCGGTGCCAGGAAGGTAAATGCGGTAAACACGCCGCCATAGCCCAGCGCGGTAATTGCATAGATGATCAGCAAGCGAGGATGAGTCAGCACTTTGATCTGCTCTTTGACGCTCGCAACCGCACGGGTAGGAATATTATTCGGAATCAGGATTGCGCTGGCGATCAGGGCAATCACGCCGATGGCAGAAACCGCGAGGAAAGTTTCACGCCAGCCAAAATGCTGGCCAATAAATGTGCCCAAAGGAACACCAGTCACCAGCGCGACGGTCAACCCGCCAAACATGATGGCAATGGCGGATGCCGCTTTTTCTTTTGGTACCAGGCTGGTCGCAATAGTGGAACCGATAGAGAAGAACACCCCGTGTGCCAGACCAGTTAACAGGCGCGCAACAACCAGCGTCTCATAGTTAGGTGAAAGCCAGGCGAGCAGGTTACCGGCGGTGAAGAGGACCATCAGGCCAATAAGCAGCTGCTTGCGCGGAAGCTTGCCGGTCAGTGCTGTTAGTACGGGAGCACCAACGGCAACGCCAAGCGCATAGATAGAGACCAGCAGCCCGGCAGAAGGCAGCGAAATAGAAAGTTGCCCGGCGATAGTGGGCACCAGGCCAACTATCACAAACTCAGTGGTACCGATGGCGAACGCACTGATTGTCAGTGCAAGAAGCGCGAGTGGCATAATTTACTCCATAACAGATGTCTTTTGATGACATGCAGTATGGCGGGATGGTTAAATAACAAAAATATGCAAAATCTCAATAGAATTTTGCCTCAGGAGCAACAATGAAGGCCACATCAGAAGAACTGGCGATCTTCGTCGCCGTTGTGGAAAGCGGTAGCTTCAGCCGGGCAGCCGAGCAGCTGGATCTGGCGAACTCAGCCGTCAGCCGCGCCGTAAAAAAGCTGGAGATGAAATTAGGCGTTAGCCTGCTGAACCGTACTACCCGGCAGCTAAGCCTGACGGAAGAAGGTGAGCGCTATTTCCGCCGCGTACAGCAGATTTTGCAGGAGATGGCTGCCGCAGAGAATGAACTGATGGAGACGCGCCAGACGCCGCGTGGGCTGTTGCGTATTGATGCCGCCACTCCAGTGATGCTCCATCTGCTGATGCCGCTCATCAAACCGTTCCGCGAACGCTATCCGGAAATGACGCTGTCGCTGGTTTCGTCAGAGACATTCATCAACCTGATAGAGCGCAAGGTGGACGTTGCTATTCGGGCAGGAACACTGACAGACTCCAGCCTGCGGGCAAGACCGCTTTTTGCCAGTTTTCGCAAACTGATCGCCTCTCCCGACTACCTTGAACAATACGGTATACCAGGCTGCGTTGAGGATCTTAAGGATCATGTCTGTCTGGGGTTTTCGGAAACCGCCAGCCTGAACCGCTGGCCCGTGGCGCAAAGTGACGGACAGCTTTATGATATTACGCCGGGGATTACGTCAAACAGCGGGGAGACGCTGAAACAACTTTGTCTGAACGGGAACGGAATTGCCTGTCTCTCTGACTATATGATTAATCAGGAGATTACTGAGGGGAAATTTGTCGAGCTGCTGGCGGATAAACTGCTGCCGGTGGAGATGCCATTCAGCGCAGTCTATTATAGCGACCGGGCCGTCAGCACGCGCATCAGGGCATTTATCGACTTTCTGAGTGAACACGTGAAACAGCCCCCGAAGGGGCCGTAATTTATCTTAATCCCACTCAGGTGCCAGTCCTTCCGGGCTGACCAGGCGGTCATTGCAGTCCAGCTTAGCAATGGCTGCCATATCCTCGTGATCCAGCTTCAACGACTGTGCCTTCAGGTTACTTTGCAGATTTTCACGCTTCGTTGATGACGGGATCACCGCGTAACCCAGCGCCATCGCCCAGGAAAGAATGACCTGAGCTGGAGTCGCATTATGCTTCTGCGCAATGGCAGCTATCACTTCGTCCTTTAACGCTTTGCCGTAAGCAAGCGTCATATAAGAGGTGATATGGATACCGCGATCTTTCGCCCACCGCACTACTTTGCCGTTCTGTAGATAAGGAGACAGCTCAATCTGGTTGGTCGCAATATTTTCTGCTCCTACAGCGTCAATAACCTGCTGCATCAGCTCGATGGTGAAATTAGAGATCCCAATCTGGCGGGTCAGCCCTTCTTTCTTAGCCTCCAGCAAAGCCTGCATGAATTCTGCCACCGGCACGGCATCTCGAGGCGATGGCCAATGGATCAAAGTCAGGTCGACGTAATCAGTGCGCAGCTTGCTAATACTCTCCTTCAGGCTCGCTATCAGTTTGTCTTTGCTAAGGTTTTCGATCCAGATCTTCGTTGTGATAAACAGATCTCTGCGCGCTATGCCGCTCTCTTCTATCGCCTGCCCAACAGCCGCTTCGTTATCGTAAATCTGAGCGGTGTCGATCGAGCGATAGCCGAGTTCCAGCGCCGTTTTAACCGATGCGATTACCACGTCGTCTTTTAAGCGAAACGTACCTAAACCAAATGCAGGGATGGTCATGACTTACCTCGTAATATGTGTTTGTAATACGAGGATTATGCAGGCAGAAATTATGCTGAAAAAGAGAGGTAAATGCAGAAGATATTTGCGTGAAAAACAACAATCCCTGGATTTCAGACAAGAAAAAAGCCCTGAGTCTTAGACTCAGGGCTTAATAAGTGGCGGAACGGACGGGACTCGAACCCGCGACCCCCTGCGTGACAGGCAGGTATTCTAACCGACTGAACTACCGCTCCACCGAATTTCTTACAACCACCAGATGTCACTCTGGCTTTTACTGCTTTGAATTTAGAGCCTGGCAGTTGATGAACTTCGTTCACCCTACGGGCCGTTGCTTTGCAACGTTCAGGCTGCGCCTGTCCTACTCTCTGAGAGTAGAGAACTGCCTCGTACTACCAAGTTACAACTTTAAATAAGAGCCTGGCAGTTCCCTACTCTCGCATGGGGAGACCCCACACTACCATCGGCGCTACGGCGTTTCACTTCTGAGTTC
>NZ_JBBYHZ010000008.1:0-185071 GCF_038405435.1 Dryocola clanedunensis
TTTGCATCCGGAGATGCTGAGATATCAATCCTGCGAGTGCCCACACAGATTGTCTGATAAATTGTTAAAGAGCAGTGAGTTACGCGCTTTCGCTTGCTAACTCGAGGTGGCGTATATTACGCTTTCCTCTTTCAGAGTCAAGCGTTTATTTTCGCTTTCGTCTGACTGACGGGCCGGTTTGTAAGCCGTTGTGCCGTGTCAGTGGAGGCGCAGTATAGGGATTTTTCGGAGGCTGACAACCCCTATTTTCAAAATAATATTCAACCGCGTGTTTTTTAATCGTTACGTTGATTTTTAGCGCGATTTGATGGCTTTCGGCAGGTCGGCAAGGCTATTAATGACTAGATCCGCTGCTGCTTCACCTTCCTCAGTGACTGGTTTACCGGTACGCACCAGCACTTTAGTGCCAACCTGGGCTGCCGCGGCCGCCTGCATATCTTCCAGTTTGTCACCAACCATATAAGAAGAAGCCATATCGATGTTCAGGTACTCGCTTGCGGTCAGTAACATGCCCGGCTGCGGCTTGCGGCAGTCGCAGCTCTGACGGAACTCTTCTACTACGGCTTCCGGATGGTGCGGACAATAGTAGATGCCATCGAGATCAACACCTCGGTCGGCCAGAGACCAGTCCATCCACTCGGTCAGGTTTTCGAAATCATCTTCTGTGAACATACCGCGTGCGATGCCGGACTGGTTAGTAACCAGCACCAGCGCGTAGCCCATCTCTTTTAATTCACGCATCGCATCAATGACGCCATCGATGAATTCAAACTGGTCAACTTCATGCACGTAGCCATGATCGACATTAATAGTGCCATCACGGTCGAGAAAAATAGCGGGAACGGACTGTGCCACGGGGTAACTCCTGAAACTGAATAATTGCGCCTAGTATCGCATGATTTCGGTATTCGGGAACAAGAGAGCATCACGCCCCGATTGATTTAGACGTCTGGATGCCTTAACATCCATATCGATGACGGTCATCACCCGCCATCGGCAGAAGAAAATGCCACGGCTAACCTATATACGATAATAAATAACCTAATGATTAAACTTTCAAACATCACCAAAGTGTTCCAGCAGGGGAATCGCAGCATACAGGCGTTGAACAACGTCAGTCTGCACGTGCCTGCCGGGCAAATTTATGGCGTGATTGGCGCATCCGGCGCGGGTAAAAGTACCCTGATCCGTTGTGTGAACCTGCTTGAACGTCCAACCGAAGGTTCCGTTCTTGTTGATGGTCAGGAGCTGACCGCGCTGTCTGAAGGTCAATTGACCAAAGCGCGTCGCCAGATTGGCATGATTTTCCAGCACTTCAATTTACTGTCATCACGCACCGTGTTCGGCAACGTGGCTTTGCCGCTGGAGCTGGACAATATGCCGCGTGAAGAGATTAAGCGTCGCGTTAGCGAACTTCTGGATCTTGTCGGCTTAAGTGAAAAGCATGACGTCTACCCTGCCAATCTTTCTGGCGGCCAGAAGCAGCGAGTTGCAATCGCCCGTGCGCTGGCGAGCAATCCTAAGGTTCTGCTGTGTGATGAAGCCACCAGCGCGCTGGATCCTGCAACCACCCGTTCAATTCTTGAATTGCTGAAAGATATTAATCGTCGTCTTGGATTAACGATTCTGTTAATCACCCATGAAATGGACGTCGTGAAGCGCATCTGTGACTGCGTTGCGGTCATCAGCGACGGCGAGCTGATTGAGCAGGATACGGTGAGCGAAGTGTTCTCCCATCCTAAGACTCCGCTTGCCCAACAGTTTATCCAGTCCACGTTGCATCTGGATATCCCTGAAGACTACGCCAGACGTCTGAGCGCAGAAAAGCGCGATGACGTTGTGCCTTTACTGCGTATGGAGTTTACAGGTCAGTCAGTAGATGCTCCTCTGCTTTCAGAGACGGCCCGCACTTTTAATGTAAACAGCAATATTATCAGCGCGCAGATGGATTACGCCGGTGGCGTGAAGTTCGGCATCATGCTTTGTGAAATGCACGGTGCGCAAAACGACACGGAAGCCGCTATTGCCTGGCTGAAAGAACAACATGTAAAAGTAGAGGTGCTGGGCTATGTCTGAGCCAATGATGTGGTTGCTGCTTAAGGGCGTTTATGAAACGCTGGCGATGACGTTTGTATCCGGTTTCTTCGGCTTTGTGATTGGCCTGCCGGTTGGCGTACTGCTGTATATCACCCGCCCGGGGCAGATTAGCGCGAATGCGAAGCTGTATCGCAGCATGTCGGCGCTGGTGAACATCTTCCGTTCGATCCCTTTCATTATCTTGCTGGTATGGATGATTCCGTTTACCCGCGCTATCGTCGGAACCTCCATTGGGCTACAGGCCGCTATCGTGCCGTTAACCGTAGGCGCCGCACCGTTCATCGCTCGTATGGTGGAAAACGCGCTGCTGGAGATCCCCTCAGGCCTTATCGAAGCCTCCCGCGCGATGGGAGCAACACCTATGCAGATTATCCGTAAGGTTCTGCTGCCTGAAGCAATGCCGGGTCTGGTGAACGCCGCGACCATTACGCTCATCACACTGGTTGGCTATTCCGCAATGGGCGGTGCCGTAGGCGCTGGCGGTTTGGGTCAGATTGGTTATCAGTACGGTTATATCGGTTATAACGCCACCGTAATGAATACGGTATTAGTGTTATTGGTGGTATTGGTGTATTTAATTCAGCTATCTGGCGATCGTATCGTCCGGGTCGTAACTCACAAATAAGACGTTCAACACAACATCGTTTTTTACTCAAGTAAGGAAGGGATATGTCTTTTAAATTTAAAACCTTTGCAGCTGTTGGTGCTTTGATTGGTTCGTTGGCTCTGGTGGGTTGTGGTCAGGACGAAAAAGATCCGAACCACATTAAAGTGGGCGTTATCGTGGGTGCCGAACAGCAGGTTGCTGAAGTTGCTCAGAAAGTCGCTAAAGAGAAGTATGGCCTGGACGTTGAGCTGGTCACCTTTAACGACTACGTGCTGCCAAACGAAGCGCTGAGCAAAGGCGATATCGACGCGAATGCCTTCCAGCACAAACCTTACCTGGATCAGCAGATCAAAGATCGTGGCTATAAGCTGGTTTCCGTGGGCAGCACCTTCGTTTACCCAATCGCCGGCTATTCCAAGAAAATCAAATCTCTGGATGAGCTGCAGCCTGGCGCGCAGATTGCCCTGCCAAACGACCCAACCAACCTTGGCCGTTCTCTGCTTCTGCTGCAAAAACAGGGTCTGATCAAACTGAAAGATGGTGTTGGTCTGCTGCCAACCGTTCTGGACGTAACCGAGAACCCAAAAAACCTGAAGCTGGTTGAGCTGGAAGCACCGCAGCTGCCACGTTCACTCGATGACGCGCAGATTGCTCTGGCCGTTATCAACACCACTTACGCAAGCCAGATTGGCCTGACGCCTGCGAAAGACGGCATCTTCGTAGAAGATAAAGATTCTCCATACGTTAACCTGATCGTTGCTCGCGAAGACAACAAAGACGCGGAAAACGTGAAGAAATTCGTGCAGGCATACCAGTCTGACGAAGTTTACGAAGCGGCAAACAAAGTCTTCAACGGCGGCGCGGTGAAAGGCTGGTAAGTTTCCTTTCTGCCCTTTTTGCGTAAATAATCTAAGACGGGCTCATGCCCGTCTTGTTATTTGTGCAAGAGATTGCTTCAATAATCCCGGTTTTCATTCATTGAGGAAAAATTATGCGTGCTTTACCGATCTGTTTAGTAGCAGTCCTGCTGAGCGGCTGTTCTGTGTTAGACAGATCCCCCGTTGAACCCGTCCAAAGCACTGCAACCCCAGCCAAAGCAGAACCTGCTAAACCTAAGGCCACGCGCCCGGCTCCGGTAAAAATCTATACCAATGCAGAAGACCTGGTCGGCAAACCATTCCGCGACTTGGGTGAAGTAAGCGGTGACTCCTGTCAGGCGACCAACCAGGACTCACCACCGAATATGCCCACTGCGCGTAAGCGCCTGCAGATTAACGCCTCTAAAATGAAGGCTAACGCCGTTCTGCTGCACAGCTGTGAAGTCACCAGCGGCACGCCGGGCTGTTACCGCCAGGCCGTTTGCGTCGGATCTGCCCTGAACGTTTCGGCTAAATGACAGCATTTAGCTTTGAGCAAATTGGTGTCATCCGCTCGCCTTATAAAGAGAAGTTTGCCGTTCCGCGCCAGCCCGGTCTGGTAGCGGATGGCGGCGGCGAGCTGCATCTCCTGCCGCCGTACAACCAGGCTGATGCCGTACGCGGTCTGGAAGGTTTTAGCCACCTGTGGCTGCTCTTCGTCTTCCATCAAACGATGGAAGGCGGCTGGCGTCCTACCGTGCGCCCTCCCCGTCTGGGCGGCAACGCGCGTATGGGCGTGTTTGCTACCCGCTCAACCTTCCGTCCAAACCCAATCGGCATGTCGCTGGTCGAGTTAAAGGGCGTTCGCTGCCATAAAGATCAGGTGATTCTGCAGCTTGGCAGCCTGGATTTAGTCGACGGCACGCCGATTGTCGACATCAAGCCTTATCTTCCCTTCGCAGAAGCGCTACCGGATGCCGTTGCGGGCTATGCTCAAAGCGCCCCGGAAGCAGATATGCCGGTTTATTTCACGGCTGAAGTCGAACACCTACTGGCAAAGCACGACAAACGTTACCCTAATATTGCGCGTTTTATCTCCCAGGTACTGGCGCAGGACCCACGCCCGGCTTATCGTAAAGGTGAGGACGTGGGGAAAACCTATGCCGTTGCGCTGCTGGATTTCAACGTTCGCTGGCGCGTCACCGAGCAGGGTTCTGAAGTGTTTGCCGTTGAAGCACGCTAATTTATCGCCCTTCTCTTTTGACATCCCTGCCACACTGGTAAACTAAACCACTTTTTTTGAAGCAGGCTGCTCGTGCAGCCGGTTATCCGTCGTTCAAATGGAACCGTAACAACATGCGTACTAGCCAATATCTGCTCTCCACGTTAAAGGAGACACCAGCCGACGCCGAAGTCATCAGCCATCAGTTGATGCTGCGCGCCGGGATGATCCGCAAACTGGCCTCCGGTTTATACACCTGGCTGCCGACAGGTTTGCGCGTTCTGAAGAAAGTCGAGAACATCGTGCGTGAAGAGATGAACAACGCCGGTGCCATCGAGCTATGTATGCCCGTTGTTCAGCCCGCAGATTTATGGCAGGAGAGCGGACGCTGGGAGCAGTACGGCCCGGAGCTGCTGCGCTTTGTCGATCGTGGCGATCGTCCGTTTGTACTCGGCCCAACTCACGAAGAAGTGATCACCGACCTGATCCGTAACGAGCTGAGCTCCTACAAACAGCTGCCGCTGAACTTCTTCCAGATCCAGACCAAATTCCGCGACGAAGTTCGCCCACGCTTTGGCGTGATGCGCTCCCGTGAATTCCTGATGAAAGATGCTTACTCTTTCCATACCACTCAGGAATCACTGCAGGAAACTTACGACGCGATGTATCAGGCCTACAGCAAAATCTTCACCCGCATGGGTCTGGATTTCCGTGCTGTTGAAGCCGATACCGGCTCTATCGGCGGCAGCGCCTCCCATGAGTTCCAGGTTCTGGCTCAGAGCGGCGAAGATGACGTTATCTTCTCTACCGAATCTGACTTCGCGGCGAACATCGAATTTGCTGAGGCAGTTGCTCCGGCAGCGGGTCGCGCGGAACCGACTGCGGAAATGACGCAGATCGATACCCCTAATGCAAAAACCATCGCTGAGCTGGTCGAGCAGTTCAACCTGCCGGTTGAGAAAACCGTCAAGACGCTGATGGTTAAAGCAACCGAAGGCAGCGCCTACCCGCTGGTTGCGCTGCTGGTTCGTGGCGATCACGAATTGAACGAAGTGAAAGCAGAAAAACTGCCGCAGGTTGCCAGCCCGCTGACATTTGCTACCGAAGCAGAAATTCGTGCCGTGGCCAATGCAGGCCCTGGTTCTCTTGGCCCGGTTGGCCTGTCTATTCCTGTGGTGGTTGACCGCACCGTTGCTGCGATGAGCGATTTCGCCGCAGGTGCAAACATCGATGGCAAGCACTTCGTGGGCATTAACTGGGAGCGCGACGTCGCCCTGCCAGAAGTCGCGGATATCCGTAACGTGGTGGAAGGCGATCCAAGCCCGGACGGTAAAGGCACGCTGCTGATTAAGCGCGGTATCGAAGTGGGTCACATCTTCCAGCTCGGCACCAAGTACTCTGAAGCGATGAAAGCTTCGGTACAGGGAGAAGACGGTCGTAACCAGACGCTGACCATGGGCTGCTACGGTATTGGGGTAACCCGCGTTGTGGCTGCGGCTATTGAGCAGAACAACGACGAGCGCGGCATTCTGTGGCCGGACGCCATTGCACCGTTCCAGGTGGCCATTCTGCCAATGAACATGCACAAATCTTTCCGCGTGAAAGAACTGGCGGAAGAGCTGTACGCGACCCTGCGCGCCAAAGGCATTGACGTGCTGATGGACGATCGCAAAGAGCGTCCGGGCGTGATGTTTGCGGATATGGAGCTGATTGGCATTCCGCATACCGTGGTTATCGGCGACCGTAACCTCGATAGCGAAGAAGTTGAATACAAAAATCGCCGCGAGGGCGAGAAGCAGATGATTAAGACCGGCGAAATCATTGATTTCCTGCTGGGCCAGATCCAGCGCTAACTCTCTCTTCACAAACAAAAAGGCCCTGCTATGCAGGGCCTGATTCAGCGGTGGATGGCGCTTACGCTTATCCACCCTATAAAACCCAGGCTCTAACTCTTTATCGTAGGTCGGATAAGCGTAGCGTCATCTTCCCCCACAAAACCTGAGCTTCCACTCTTTATCCTCAATTTGAGCAATCTTTCCCGGCTTCAAACTTCGCGGACTTATCGGCCACCAGCGTTTTTTGCAGTTCGCCGCTGTCCGGGTTGGCCTCAAGCGTGAAGTGCGCCTCTACTTTCAGCAGCACCGGCTGCATATCTTTGCCACGGGCGGCAGCATAACCACGTTCCAGCTCAGCGTTGCTGGTTACCGCAAAAGTACGGCCTGTTGCGCAGTCCTGGAAGATAGCGGCGTCAGCCATGTATTTGTACATCCCTTTCATAGCCATTGGCGTAGCTGGTAACGCATCACGCGTTGGCTGCAGCGTGTAGTTAAGCTGGGACTCTATCGGATTACCTTCGATGTCGAGCATCTCCAGCGCGTCACCCTTCGGACGGAAGTAGCGTTTTTCACCGTCACTTTCGGTCAGCACTAGTTTATCTGCCGTACGCGCCCAGCTTCCGTAAGAAGCAAATACCGAAGGAGATGCCGCGCCCTGATATCGCTGATTCATGACCCAGGTGCCGTCCTTCTCGAGGAACAACGACGTTTCTATTCCTTCGCAGTCTGCACAGGGCAGTAAGCCTTTATAGCTCTGCTGCATTGGCTTGAGTTCAGCGGCCTGAGCTGGCTGCAGCGTCTGGACTTCGGCGCGGTTGTTACAGCCAAAAAGCGCAAACAGGCTAAAAGCAGCCGCTGCGGGTAAGAGTAATTTCTTCATCGTCTGTTCCTTATGCTGATGACCTGACAGCCCCTGTCATTCTGGGCGTCGGACTTTACCGCGTAATGATTTTGTCGTCGACTTCTGCGACTTTGAGGCCAGCCTGCGCTCTTTTGAGGCCCGCGTTGGCCGGGTCGCCCTGCGGCTTTTCTGCTCTGCGGTTAATTCTTTTATCAAAGAGACCAGGCGGGCAACGGCGGCCTCGCGGTTCATCTCCTGACTCCGGTATTCCTGTGCTTTTATGACCACCACGCCGTCCGGCGTAATCAAATGGTGGCTGGCCGCAAGCAGCCGCTCTTTATAATATTCAGGCAGGCTGGAGGTGCGAATGTCAAAACGCAGGTGAATCGCCGTCGAGGTTTTATTCACGTGCTGACCACCCGCTCCCTGCGCCCGAATAGCCGTGATCGTCACTTCCTGATCGGGAATTTCTACCGATCGTGAAATCGCGATCATTAGTGGCGAAGCCAGGGAGTGAAGTGAATTTCGACGTTATTCTCCGCGTCCGACAGCCAGATAGCCCCGTCCTGAATCGTTGCCTGCAGATTCATGCTGCGGGTGCCGAATGCGCTCAGCTGTGCCAGCTGTTCGTCGTCCAGATACCAGATGCTGAGATTTTTAAACTGGCTCAGCTTGTTCTGGTTTTGCTGCCACCAGACCTCCGCTGCACGACTATTGTAGGTAAAAAGCGCCACCTCAGCCGACTGGCTACAGG
Source organism: Dryocola clanedunensis (assembly GCF_038405435.1). GTDB lineage: Bacteria > Pseudomonadota > Gammaproteobacteria > Enterobacterales > Enterobacteriaceae > Dryocola > Dryocola clanedunensis_A. The sequence goes on from NZ_JBBYHZ010000008.1 coordinate 8,214, forward strand.
CTTTTTTTACACGGCGTTCGTCAGGCAGGCCGAGCTCAATCCACAGATCGATACCCATGTGGTCATTACGCTGCCAGATTTCCGGCTCTTCTTCGGCACTTAGCCCACGGGAGAAGACCAGCCGCTCGTCGGCGTATTTGATCCACGCCAGCAGGCGCAGCATCATGCGTTCCTGAGTTTCAGAAGGATGGCGCGCCAGCGTCAGGTTGCTATCCATGAACTTGTTGCGATCGAGGTCGGCCACGTTGACCAACGCTTTATAAATTGTCGCTTTTAACGCCATCACACTTCTCCACACTGATTTGGCGCTCATTGTAACGAAAAGCTCGCTAAAACGCTGTTATCTATTAGCCCCGCCGAAGATATGCACAACTGATATCGGTTTCATGGCTGTGGTATAGTCACCTTGCTAAACAGAGTTTATCCTCGTAGGCTTAAGTTGCATCCACGAGTAAGTCTGAAGTCGAGACTCTGACAGGAGGGCATGTGGAAAAGTATTGTGAACTCGTTCGACAACGCTACGCGGAGATCGCGAGCGGTGATTTAGGTTATATTCCGGATGCGCTAGGTTGCGTCCTGAAGGTGCTGAATGAAGTGGCCTGTAATGAAGCACAGCCAGAATCAATCAGGGAACAGGCGGCCTATGCTGCCGCGAACTTACTGGTGAGCGATTATGTCAATGAATGATGCCTATCAACCCATCAATTGTGATGACTATGACAATCTCGAGCTCGCCTGCCAGCAGAATTTATTACTGACGCTGGAGTTAAAAAGCGGGGAAGTACTGAAAGCGAAAGCAAGCGACCTGGTGTCTCGTAAAAACGTCGAATATCTGATTATCGATGATGCGGGTAGCACGCTTGAGGTTCGCCTCGATAAGATTGCCAGCTTCAGTAACCCTCAGATTGGCACTGTTGTGGTGAGCGAAGAGTAAAATATTCATCGCTAAAATACCAAGCGGGCGGCCTGATGGCTGCCCGTTTTTTTATGGTTTCATGGAAGAATAGTACGCCGCCAGGTTGCTGATATCCTCATCGGATAAACCGCTGACGTAGGCCTTCATAATTTCCGCCTGCCCGCCGCTGCGCTCGCCTTTTTTGTACGCCTGGAGCGAGTGCTCGAGATACTTTTCGTTTTGCCCGGCCAGGTTTGGATACATTGGCACAGAGACTTTACCGGTTGCGCCATGGCACGCGACGCACATTGCTGCTTTCTGCTCGCCGGCCTGGGCATCGCCGTTCGCCAGCGCAGGCAAACTGCACGCCATCAGCCCGATCAGCATTACTGCTTTTTTCATTGCTGCTTCTCCTTTTGCCAGTCTATATGCCAGCATGATTGATTCGTTGCCTGACCCTCGCGGGTGACAAATATGCCCGGGGCGGTGATGAGCCGTTCGCCGTAAAAGATCAGCGGCGTGGTGTCCCGCTGCCAGGAGGGAATTTGCAGCTCCTGCCAGATTTTTTTCAGCGTTCTGCCCCGCTCGCGCCCGACGATGTGCAGATTGCCGCTCGCTCTGAATCTTACGCTAACAGGCTCATCAGCAAGCGGCGCGCGAACAGCCTGCCCTGTCTCACCAATATTTAGCGTACCTAGACCTGCGGGAAGCACTAACGGTGCAAATGGAGTTTTCCAGTTCAATACCGTATCCCCCTGCCCGTCGACCAGCGGCACCCAGTATAGCGCTCCTTGAAAACGGCGCACCTCGTGCTCGCCCAGTCTTAAACGCGGATTGGCATCCTCGCGGCTTAAGGCAATTTCATCCCAGACGCGCAGTAGCGCCGCACGGGAAGGCATTACGGCCCGGTGAAATGCAAACCAGCGCCGTATGAGCGCCGCGCGGCGAATGTCGCTAAGCCCGGTAAGTGGCGCAACAAGCAGAGCACCATCGGGCAGCATCATGGACGAGAGCTGTTCCGCGAGCAGTTCATCAAGCAACGCCTCCTGCTCTCCGCAAAGTTCAGCGCTGCGCACAACGCTGCGGGAGAAGTGCGGCCAGCGCTGCTGAAGTACCGGCAGGACGCGCAAACGCAGGAAATTCCTGTCATAGGCATCATCCTGATTGCTTTCATCTTCGATCCACGCCAGCTGATGAGCATTCGCCCATGTTTCCAGCTCCTCCCTGCTCTGGCCGAGCAGGGGCCGCAGCAAGCTGGTGCCTGAAAAGTCGAGTTTCGCAGGCATGGCCGCCAGCCCGGCCGGGCCGCTACCGCGCTTAAGCGCCAGCAGGAACGTTTCGCACTGATCGTCCTGGTGCTGCGCTGTCAGCAAAACTTCCCCCGGCAGCAACGCTCCCGAGAGCGCCTGATAGCGTGCCGCACGAGCCTGAGCTTCTGTCCCCTGTCCGTCATCCGCCAGCTGCACATGGGCCACCTCCAGCGGGACATTCCAGCTCGCGCACAACCGCCGGCAATGCTGTACCCATTCGTCCGCGTTCGGGCTGAGCCCATGGTGGACATGCATAGCGCGCAGATTGAGTTCAGCTGCGAGGGTGTCGCGAAGTGTGACCAACTGATGCAGCAGAACGGTGGAGTCCAGCCCACCGCTAAACGCCACCAGCAGATTGCGGTGCGGATAGAGTGATGAAAGTAACGGACGCAGATCCATAGTCAGCAATTTACGTAAGGGTTTGCCCGGCACGTTACCGGGCAACGGCAAGAGAGGCAAGCGTTACTGCTGGTAAAGTTCCAGCGGCAGGCCGTCCGGGTCGGCAAAGAAGGTGAAACGTTTGTCGGTGAACGGATCGATGCGAATCTCTTCGCAGTTCACGCCATGCTTTTCGAGATGCTCCACGGCCCGATCCAGATCGTCAACGCTGAATGCAAGATGGCGTAAGCCGCAGGCTTCCGGGCGGCTTGGCCGTGCCGGGGGGAACGGGAAAGAGAACAGCTCGATGACATACTGGCCGTTCAGCGCCAGGTCGCCCTTCCAGGAGTCTCTTGCCTCCCGGTAGGCTTCAGCCTCAAGCGTAAAGCCCAGGATATCGCAGTAAAAATGCTTACTGAGCTGATAATCCGAGGCGATGATAGCGATGTGATGAACCTGCTTTAAACCCAGCATAGGTGCTCCTTTGTCTTTTGGGGCACGTTAACCAGCGCGCCCCGGCAAATCAAGAGGCTACTAGTTTTTTAAGACTCGTACCCTGTAGATGCCATCCTCACCCAGCTTCGCGCCGTGAATGTCGGTTTCGAAGCCTGGGTAATGTTCGCCTACGGAGCAAAGCATCAGCAGGAAGTCGAGCACCGCCCGGCTTTCGCTGGTGATCATCTCCCCCGGCATAACGACCGGTACGCCCGGAGGATACGGCAGGATCATGTTGGCGGACACCCGGTTAATCAGCTGTTCGATCTCCACGGTTTCCACGTTTCCCTTGACCTGCTGCTGGTAGGCCTCGTGCGGCGTGAGCTTCATCTCCGGCAGAACGTCAAACGCCCGCAGCATCAGGTCTGGCAGATTATGCTGTTTGATAAGCTTATGGATCCCCTGCGCCAGATCCTGAATACGCATGTTGCGATAAAAATCAGGATCCTCCGCATAAAGATCCGGCAGCATGTTTTTGACCCGCAGATTAAGATCGTAGGATCGTTTGAATTCCGTCAGGCCACGCAGCAGGCTGAGGGCTTTGGTTTTATCGATCCCAATGCTGAACAGAAACAGAAGGTTATACGGCCCGGTTTTCTCGACCACCACGCCACGCTCGTCCAGGAACTTCGCCACCAGCGCGGCGGGGATCCCTTCGTCAGCCATTTCACCCAGCTCGCTCATGCCCGGCGTCAGAATCGTGACTTTAATCGGATCGAGATACATATGGTCGGCATCGGCATCTTTGAAACCATGCCAGTCTTCTTCGCCCGGGGAGATGGGCCAGCAGGCCGCTTCGTCCACGTGTTCCGGCTGCCAGATATCAAAGAACCAGTCTTCCGACTCCTCGCGCAGCCGCTGCACTTCACGACGAAAATGCAGCGCGCGCTCTACGGAGCGGTTAATAAGACGCTTACCCGGGTTGCCACGCAGCATGGCGGCGGCGGTTTCAATCGATGCGACTATCGGATAGCTCGGCGAAGTGGTGGTGTGCATCATGTACGCTTCGTTAAACGTATCCTCGTCGTAATCCCCTTTGATATGGATAAGCGAGGCCTGCGATAGCGCCGCCAGAAGTTTATGGGTGGACTGCGTCTCGTAGATCACTTTTCCCGGCACGCGGTCGCCGCTCATGCCGCTTTTACCCTGATAAATCGGGTGGAAGTTGGTGTACGGCACCCAGGCGGAGTCAAAGTGGATGGAGGGAACGTCCAGCGTATGTTTGATAAACTCGGTGTTGTAGAGCAGGCCGTCATAGGTGGAATTAGTAATTACCGCATGAACGGGCCACTGGGCATCCGGCGTGGCGGCCACCTTCGCTTCAATACTTTCACGAAGGAATTCGCGCTTCGGTATGCCGCCTAATATCCCCAGCGCGTTGCGCGTCGGCTTCAGCCAGATGGGCACCAGGTCCGTCATCATCAGCAGATGCGTGAGGGATTTATGGCAGTTACGGTCGATTAATACGGTGCTGCCGGACGGGGCGGCATACATGCCGACAATCTTGTTCGAGGTAGAAGTCCCGTTGGTCACCATGTAGCTCTGCTCCGCGCCAAAGGTGCGGGCAATGTACTCTTCGGCCTCAAGGTGCGGGCCGGTGTGATCCAGCAGCGATCCCAGTTCGGTCACAGAGATCGACACGTCCGCCTTTAACGTATTGCCGCCGAAGAAATCATAGAACAGGCAGCCAACCGGGCTTTTCTGGTAGGCCGTCCCCGCCATGTGTCCGGGCGTACAGAAAGTATATTTACCCTCTTTCACGTAGGTGAATAAGGCTTTGGTCAGCGGCGGAGTGATGTTGTCGAGATACTCGTTGGTGTACTGCTTAATGCGCTGAGCAATATCTTCCGCCGCGCTGAGGGCATATTCGAAGAACCACAGCGCCATGCGCATTTCGTTAACGCTGACGTCCAGCGACGAGTGGGTGTTGATAAACGCGTACAGCGGCAGGTATTCGTTCAGCAGGTTGATGTCGCTGCACAGGTCGAGACTGTATTCGTCCCAGTCAAAAATCACGCCGCAGACGCGCGGATTATGTTCAATTAGCTTAAGCAGGTCGGTGCTGTTGGTGGGGTAGATGGGCTGAAAGCCTTGTTTTTCAAGCTCCTGGTGCAGCTCTTTGATCGGCTCATCCTTATAAAAAACGCCCTGCGGCCCCATGATGGCAATGATATTCACAGCTTACCTCCTGGAAAAAGTCTCTGGTAAGCATAGCGTAATGCGTTTTTCATTGTTTCTTAAAACGCAAAAAGGGCCGGAAAATCCGGCCCTTAACGTCATTCTGGCTAATGAGATCAGGCGTAGCCGTAGCTCATCAGGCGCTGGTAACGACGGTTAAGCAGCTCGTCTTTGTTCAGCACGTCGAGATCCGCAAGGTCGGCCAGCAGCTGCGCTTTCAGAGACGCGGCCATAGCCTGCGGGTTACGATGCGCGCCGCCCAGGGGTTCAGGGATAACGGTATCGACCAGCTTCAGCTCTTTCAGGCGCGGGGCAATAATGCCCATCGCTTCTGCGGCCAGCGGTGCTTTATCGGCACTTTTCCACAGAATAGAGGCGCAGCCTTCCGGGGAGATAACGGAATAGGTGCTGTACTGCAGCATATTCACTTTATCGCCCACGCCAATCGCCAGCGCGCCACCGGAACCGCCTTCGCCGATTACCGTACAGATGACCGGCACCTTAAGGCGGGACATTTCACGCAGGTTGCGTGCGATAGCTTCGGACTGACCGCGCTCTTCCGCGCCCACGCCAGGGTATGCCCCAGGGGTGTCGATGAAGGTGATGATGGGCATATTAAAACGCTCAGCCATCTCCATCAGGCGCAGCGCTTTACGGTAGCCTTCTGGTGCTGGCATCCCGAAGTTGCGGCGAATTTTTTCTTTGGTTTCACGCCCTTTCTGGTGGCCGATGATCATCACCGGACGGCCATCAAGACGCGCGATACCGCCGACGATAGCTTTATCGTCGGCATAAGCACGGTCACCCGCCAGTTCGTCAAACTCATCAAAAGCCAGACGAAGATAGTCGAGGGTGTACGGGCGCTGTGGATGGCGCGCCAGCTGAGCAATCTGCCATGCTCCTAAATCGGCGAAGATCTTACGGGTGAGCTCTACGCTTTTTTCACGCAGACGCTGCACTTCTTCGTCCAGATTAATATCCAATTTTTCATCCTGACGGCTAACGGCGGTCAGGGAATCGATTTTCGCTTCCAGCTCTGCAATCGGCTGTTCGAAATCAAGGAAATTCAGACTCATAGTATTCCTGTATTAGTCAAACTCCAGTTCCACCTGCTCCGAACCTACCAGCGTTCTGAGATCGTTAAGTAAACGATCGCTGGGGGAAACACGCCACGCCGCGCCAAAACGCAAACGTGCTCGTGCATCCGCCCTCTGATAGTAGAGATGTACTGGAATTGTCCCCGAACGGTGGGGTTCCAGAGACTGACGGAGACGGTTTAAAAGCTGGTCATCAATTTGCCTGTCCGTCAGCGAGATAGCAAGCCCGCGCGCATACTTTTCACGGGCCTCGTCAATGTCCATCAATTCGCGAGCGGTCATTTTAAGGCCGCCGCTGAAGTCATCAAAGCTGACCTGTCCGCTGACGATCAGGATACGGTCTTTTTCCAGCAGATGCTGGTACTTTTCTAACGCATCTGTGAATAACATCACTTCCAGACGACCAGAACGATCGTCGAGAGTACAGATGCCAATGCGATTGCCTCTTTTGGTCACCATGACCCTGGACGCAATCACCAGACCCGCAGCCGTGGTCATTTTACCACGTTCTGTCGGGTGCATCTCTTTCAGGCGCATGCCACCGACATAGCGCTCAATTTCTTTCAGGTACTGGTTGATGGGGTGCCCGGTCAGATACAGCCCCAGGGTTTCCCGCTCACCGTCCAGCACCGTGTGTTCCGGCCACGGGATGACGCTGGCGTAAGACTGCTCAACGACCTCCGGCTCATCGGCCAGCACACCGAACATGTCTGCCTGCCCGATAGCCTCTGCTTTCGCATGCTGATCGGCGGCCTTCAGCGCATCGCCCAGCGCGTTCATCAGCGCGGCGCGGTGCGGTCCCAGGCGGTCAAACGCCCCGGACATAATCAGTTTTTCCAGCACCCGGCGGTTGAGCTTTTTGGTATCCGTACGGGCGCAAAGATCGAACAGCTCCCGGAAGTAGCCGCCTTCGTTACGCGCTTCAATAATCGCTTCGATAGGGCCTTCGCCCACGCCTTTAATAGCGCCGATACCGTAAACAATCTCGCCTTCGTCGTTGACGTGGAAATGGTACTGCCCGGAGTTAATATCCGGCGGCAGAATTTTCAGCCCCATGCGCCAGCACTCATCCACCAGGCCCACGACCTTCTCGGTGTTGTCCATATCGGCGGTCATTACCGCCGCCATAAACTCAGCCGGGTAGTGCGCTTTCAGCCATAACGTCTGGTACGAAACCAGCGCGTAGGCGGCGGAGTGAGATTTGTTAAAGCCGTAACCGGCGAATTTCTCTACCAGATCGAAGATCTTAATCGCCAGCTCGCCGTCGATGCCGTTCTCTTTCGCTCCGTCTTCAAAACTGGAACGCTGCTTGGCCATCTCTTCGGGTTTCTTTTTACCCATTGCGCGACGCAGCATATCCGCGCCGCCGAGGGTATAACCCGAAAGAACCTGGGCAATCTGCATGACCTGTTCCTGATACAGGATGATGCCATAGGTCGGCTCCAGCACCGGCTTCAGGCTTTCATGCTGCCACTGAATATCAGGGTAAGAGATGGCTTCGCGACCGTGCTTACGGTCGATAAAGTTATCAACCATGCCGGACTGCAGCGGGCCCGGACGGAACAGGGCCACCAGGGCGATCATATCTTCGAAGCAGTCGGGCTGCAGACGTTTGATCAGATCTTTCATGCCGCGGGATTCAAGCTGGAAGACCGCGGTGGTCTCCGAGCGCTGTAGCATATCGAAGCTTTTCTTATCTTCGAGCGGGATGGCGGCGATATCTATCGGCTCCAGCCCCTGCTTTTCCCGGCGCGGGTTAATCATCTTCAGCGCCCAGTCGATGATGGTCAGCGTACGCAAGCCGAGGAAGTCAAACTTCACCAGGCCCGCGTATTCCACATCGTTTTTATCGAACTGGGTGACCGGGTTTTGCCCCTGGTCGTCGCAATATAGCGGCGCGAAATCTGTAATTTTGGTTGGCGCGATAACCACGCCACCGGCGTGTTTACCGGCGTTACGCGTGACGCCTTCGAGCTTGCGCGCCATGTCGATCAGCGCTTTAACTTCTTCGTCTGCTTCGTAGATTTGCGGCAGCTGCGGTTCGGCTTCAAAAGCCTTCGCCAGCGTCATACCCGGATCCGGTGGGATCAGCTTAGAGATACGATCGACAAAGCCGTACGGGTGACCCAGCACGCGTCCCACGTCACGGATAACAGCTTTCGCCGCCATCGTACCGAAGGTGATGATCTGCGATACCGCGTCACGACCGTACATTTCGGCTACGTGATCGATTACGCGGTCACGCTTCTCCATGCAGAAGTCGATATCGAAGTCGGGCATCGAGACACGTTCCGGGTTCAGGAAGCGTTCGAACAGCAGGTCAAACTCCAGCGGATCCAGATCGGTAATCTTCAGCGCATAGGCGACAAGCGACCCCGCACCGGAACCACGGCCAGGACCTACGGGCACGCCGTTATCCTTCGACCACTGGATGAACTCCATGACGATCAGGAAGTAGCCCGGGAAGCCCATCTGGTTGATAACCTGAAGTTCGATATCCAGACGCTCGTCATAAGGCGGGCGTTTTTCAGCACGTACTTCCGGGTCCGGGAACAGAAATTCAAGGCGCTCTTCCAGACCTTCTTTCGATTTCACAACAAGGAAATCTTCGGTGGTCATCTCGCCCGTAGGGAACTGCGGCAGGAAGTATTCGCCGAGCCTGACGGTAACGTTACAGCGGCGGGCAATCTCTACGCTGTTTTCTAACGCTTCCGGGATGTCCGAGAACAGCTCGCACATCTCTTCTTCGCTGCGCATATATTGCTGCGTGGAGTAGTTGCGCGGACGTTTCGGGTCGTCAAGGGTGAAGCCGTCGTGGATCGCCACGCGGATCTCATGGGCGTCGAAGTCGGTCGCATCGATAAACCGCACATCGTTTGTTGCCACCACCGGCAGGCCGCGCTCTTCGGCAAGCGCGACGGCAGCGTGCAGATAGTTCTCTTCATCGGCACGGCCGGTACGGATCAGCTCGAGGTAGAAGCGATCGGCAAAATACTGCTGGTAAAACGCCAGGCACTGATCGACCTGAGCATGATTGCCACGCAACAAGTTTTTGCCAATATCCCCCATCCGCCCGCCGGAAATCAGGATCAAACCTTCATTCAGTTCGGCAAGCCAGCCACGGTCGATAATCGGACCGGCCGCGCCGTATCCGCGCTGATAGGCCTTTGAAATTAAAAGGGTCAGATTCTGATAGCCAACGTTGTTGGCCGCAAGCACGGTCAGATGGCTGAGCTCATCGCCCAGCAGTTCGTTGGCTACGTTAAAGTCCGCGCCAATAATCGGCTTGATCCCCGCACCGTGGGCTCCGCCATAGAACTTAACCAGGCCACACAGGTTGGTAAAATCGGTGATCGCCAGCGCAGGCATGTTCAGCGCCGCGACCTTTTTGACCAGCGGCCCGATTTTTGCCAGCCCGTCGATCATGGAATAGTCACTGTGCACCCGCAGGTGTACGAAACGTGGTTCAGCCATTTCTCATTCCGATTAAGTGTGTGCCAGAAACCCGCAGGTCAGGACGCAAGCCCAAGGGCGCGTTTGACCGGGGCGAAGCTGCGGCGATGATGCTCGGTGGCACCATGCTCTGCAAGCTTTTCGAGATGGAAGGCGGTTGGGTAGCCCTTGTGCTGCGCAAACCCGTACTGCGGGAAGCTAAGATCCAGCGTCGCCATTTCCCGATCTCGCGTGACTTTAGCAAGGATGGAAGCGGCGCTGATTTCTGCCACCCGGCTGTCGCCTTTGACAACCGCCAGGGAAGGCATCGGTAGCGCAGGGCAGCGGTTACCGTCGATCAGCACATACTCAGGCACAACGGCCAGGCCGGCCACCGCGCGCTGCATTGCCAGCATCGTGGCATGCAAAATATTGAGCTTATCAATTTCTTCCGGCTCGGCGCGTCCCAGGCTCCAGCATAATGCTTTTTCGACGATCTCGTCATAAAGGGCGTTGCGACGCTTTTCGGAAAGCTTTTTGGAGTCTGCCAGCCCGACAATGGGTTTTGCCGGGTCGAGAATGACCGCTGCCGTAACGACAGCGCCAACCAGCGGGCCACGGCCCACTTCATCCACACCCGCAACCAGCTGCGTGTGCGGATAAATGAATTCTATCATTTTGCTAACTCCAGCACGGCGTCTGCCGCCTGTTCGTCCGCGTTACAGCGAATTTGTTCGTGCAGATGGCGGAAGGTATCGTGCATCTGGTGGCTCTGCGCCCCATCTTCCAGCAGCGGCTCAAGCGCGGCGGCAAGCCCGACAGGCTCACACTCCTCCTGCAGCAGCTCTTTTACCAGCTCACGTCCGGCCAGCAAATTTGGCAGCGAAACGTAATCGGTTTTCACCAGCCGCTTTGCCAGCCAGAAGGTGAACGGCTTCATGCGATAGCCAACGACCATCGGGCATTTCGCCAGCATACATTCCAGCGCCGCCGTGCCTGAAGCCAGCAGCGCCGCATCGCTGGCGACCATCGCCTCGCGGCCCATCCCGTCGAGCAGATGAGCATGAAGCTCGGGAGCAATTTCTGCTTTGATGCGTTCGAACTGCTCGCGTCGTTTAGCGTTGACCAGCGGAACCACGATTTCGAGATCAGGGAAGCGCTTGCGCAGCAGCTGTGCCGTACGCAGAAAATCTGCGCTCAGCATTTCGACTTCCGCCCCGCGGCTGCCCGGCAGCAGGGCCAGGCACTTCACGTCAGGGGAGATACCCAGCGTTGCGCGCGCCGCGTTTTTATCCGGATCCAGCGGCATGGCATCCGCCATGGTGTGGCCGATAAAGCGGCAGGGAACGTTGAATCTGTCGTAAAACGCTTTTTCGAAAGGCAGAAATGCGAGCACCAGGTCGGTGGCTCTGCCAATTTTGAAAACGCGTTTTTGACGCCAGGCCCAGACGGACGGGCTGACGTAATGAATCGTGCGAATGCCCTGCTTCTTGAGGTTACCTTCCAGCGTGATGTTGAAATCAGGCGCATCGATGCCCACAAAGACATCGGGTGCAAGCTCGGTGAAGCGGCGGGTAAGATCGGCGCGAATAGTTAACAGACGACGCAGACGACCGAGCACTTCAACAATGCCCATTACCGCCAGCTCCTCCATCTCATACCAGGCTTCGCAGCCTTCTGCCTGCATGCGCGGCCCGGCGACACCCACAAAGCGGGCGTCCGGGTGGCGAGCTTTCAGCGCGCGAATCAGACCGGCACCAAGAATATCGCCGGAAGTTTCTCCGGCGACCAGGGCAATCGTGAGGGGACGACCAGGCTTCATTTAGCGAATCAGGCCGCGCGTGGAGCGGGCAAAAAATTCAACAAATGCGTTTACTTCCGGATGCTGTTTAGCAAGCTCAGCGATTTCCGGCTTAGCCTCGTCGAGGGTTTTGCCGCTGCGGTACAGCAGTTTGTAGGCGTTGCGAATAGCATGCAGCGCTTCTTTACTGAAGCCGCGACGCTTCAACCCTTCGAAATTGACGCCAAACGGCGTCGCGTGGTTGCCCTGTGCGATAACGTACGGTGGAACATCCTGTGCTACACCGGAGCAGCCGCCAACCATCACGTGCGCACCAATAATGCAGAACTGGTGCACCGCGGTCATGCCACCGATAATCGCGAAATCATCGACGGAAACGTGGCCAGCAAGCGTTGCGTTATTTGCGAGGATACAGCGATTTCCTACGGTGCAGTCATGCGCCACGTGGGCGTTGATCATCAGCAGGTTATCGCTGCCCACCTTCGTCAATCCACCGCCCTGCTCTGTACCACGATGGATGGTGACGCTTTCGCGGATGCGGTTGCGATCGCCAATTTCCACGCGGGTCGGCTCACCGGCATATTTAAGGTCCTGGTTAACTTCACCAATGGAGGCGAACTGATAAATCTCGTTGTCACGGCCAATGGTCGTATGACCATTCACCACGACGTGAGACTTCAGAACGGTACCCTCACCGATCTCAACATGCGGACCAACCACACAAAACGGGCCAATGTGGACGTTGGCGCCAATGACGGCACCCTCTTCCACAATGGAGGATGGATGAATAAAGGCGGATTTATCAATCACGTATCAGCTCTCCCGGCTGCGGGCACACATCATGGTTGCTTCGCAGACAATTTTACCGTCAACGGTTGCCACGCCTTTAAAGCGCGTCAGACCACGGCGGGTTTTCTCGAAAGTTACTTCCATGATCATCTGATCACCAGGCACGACCGGGCGCTTAAAGCGCGCTTCATCGATACCTGCAAAGTAATACAGTTCGCCAGGTTCCAGTTTACCAACACTTTTAAACGCCAGAATGCCTGTGGCTTGCGCCATTGCTTCCAGAATCAAAACGCCCGGGAAAATGGGTTTGCCAGGGAAATGGCCCTGGAAAAATGGCTCGTTAACGGAGACATTTTTTACTGCGCGCAGAAAACGACCTTCTTCAAAATCCAGCACGCGATCAACCAGTAAGAACGGGTAACGGTGCGGCAGAAGCTCTAAAATCTCTTCAATGTGCAGAGTATGAGTGTCGGTAGTCAAAATACTCTTCCTGTCCAAATGTACTAAATGACAATAATAACACGGCCTGCGGCTATCAGAGATAGCTTGCAGGCCGCAAATCACTCTACTCGTCATACTTCGAGCTGCAGGGGTAATGGCTGCACTCACTTACCCGAATCACTTACTTGAGTAAGCTCATCGGGATAAGCTCCCTGGCCGCCTACCTGCAACTCAAATTATTTAGAGTAGGTTCAAGATGCATCAAGGGCTGGTGACGATCAGTCTTGTTGATTGACCTTACGCTCGATGGCTTTTAAGCGTTTGCTCATCTCATCGATATTCATCACCAGCGCGGCGGTTTTACGCCACGCTTTATTCGGCTGCAGCGGGATGCCCGAAGAATAGACGCCGGGCTCCGTGATTGGGCGCATAACCATACCCATACCGGTTACGGTGACCTTATCGCAGATCTCCATATGCCCGTTGATGACGCTGGCCCCGCCAATCATGCAGTAGCGCCCAATTTTGAGGCTGCCTGCCATGATGACGCCGCCCGCGACGGCAGTATTGTCGCCAATCACAACGTTATGTGCAATCTGGCACTGGTTATCAATGATAACACCATTACCGATAATCGTATCATCCAGCGCGCCACGGTCGATGGTGGTACAGGCGCCGATCTCAACGCGATCGCCAATAATCACCCGGCCTAACTGAGGGATCTTCACCCAGTTGCCGCGATCGTTCGCGTAGCCAAAACCGTCTGCACCGATAACCGTGCTTGACTGGATTAGGCACTGCTCACCAATCTGGATTTCATGGTAAACGGAAACGTTCGCCCACAGGCGGGTTCCGGCCCCAATTTTGGTGTTTTTACCGACAAAGCAGCCGGGACCGATAATCACGTTATCGCCCAGCACAACGCCGGATTCGATAACGGCATTGGCGCCAATCGCTACGTTGCTGCCCAACGTCGCAGTCGCATCTACCACCGCGCTTGGCGCGATGTTTTGTGCCGGCTGCGGCGTAGAGTCTAAAATTTGTGCCATACGGGCATAGGTCAGGTAGGGATTCTTCACTACCAGTGCCGCACCTTTCGCGAAAGGTAAATCGGCTTCAGTCATTACGACGGCAGAAGCCTGGCAAGAAGCCAGTTGCTCATGATAACGCGGGTTAACAATGAACGTGATGTGGCCTGCCTGGGCCGTTTGCATAGATGCAACGCCGGTGATGACGAGATCGCCATCACCGTGCAATTCTGCATCCAACTGCTGGGCTAATTCAGCCAGTCGAATTGAAGACATTACTTATTTAACCTGTTTCAGTACATCTGCAGTGATGTCTTTCACGTCGCTACCAGCATAAGCAACGGTGCTGGTGTCCAGCACAACGTCGTAGCCTTTGTCGTCAGCAACTTTCTTCACTGCGCTCTGGATACGAGTAACCAGTTTACCGCGCTCTTCACCAGAACGACGCTGACGATCCTGCTCAAAAGCCTGCGCTTTTGTGGAGAACGCCTGGCGCTGGGCCATTACGTCTTTTTCCAGTTTGCTACGATCGCTGGCTTTCATGGTGGAGCCATCGCGCTGCAGACGTTGCATTTTGGTTTGCAGGCTGCTTTCCATACCCTGAAGCTCAGAGGCACGGCCTTTGAACTCGTTTTCCAGAGTTTTGGAGACACCGGTGTTTTGTGCAACTTGTTGGAACAGGTTGCCCATGTTTACAACAGCGATACTTTCAGCAGCCTGAACGCTGGCTGAGGCCGCCATAGCGAGGCCAAGACCTGCAGCAAATAACCACTTTTTCACAATAAACTCCTTACCATCCCATATGTGTCCGAAGACACTGTTTTTTGCGTGTACCAGCCGGGTAAACCGACCGGTATCATCGCGTCACTGCGTATCGCATTCCTTCGCGCCGAACAATTACCAGGTTTTACCAATGTTAAACTGGAACTGTTCCGCTTTGTCGCCATCGTATTTCTTGAACGGCTGGGCATAAGAGAAGACCAGCGGTCCTAATGGTGACATCCATTGCAATGCTAAACCTGCGGACATGCGAATGTTGCTTGGGTCGCCGTAATCCGGTACGCCAGCCGCTTTCGTCTCTGCGGTATTTTCCCAGTTGGTATCCCACACGGTACCCGCATCCACGAAGAGCGAAGTACGAACTGAGTTAGCGTACTTCTCGCTCAGGAATGGCGTCGGGGTGATCAGCTCAAGGCTTGCCACACCCATGGCGTTACCGCCCACCGCATCGTCGGAGTTACAGACGTTGCCCGTTCCGCAGTTGTCCTGGTTTGGTCCGTAGTAAACCGCTTTCGGACCGATGTTGTTGGACTGGAAGCCACGAACCGTGCTGGAACCACCGGCATAGAAGTTTTCATAGAACGGCAGCTCTTTACCGCCAAGCCCGTCACCGTAACCCCAGCGGGTACGGCCCAATACGACCCAGGTATGGTCTTCATCAATTGGGAAGTAGCTCGCCGTGTCCAGCGTCACTTTATAGAACTCGTTGTCGGAGCCCGGTACGGTCACTTTACCGTTCAGGTTGACGCGTGAACCCTGGGTCGGGAAGAACCCGCGGTCCAGTTTGTTGTACGTCCAACCATAGTTCAGGGTGAAGTCATCTGCCGCAAAACTGTTGTCGTCAGACGTCTTATCCGTGTTCTGGCCCACAGAATCGAGATAACGCCACATCGCAACCTGCGGCTGCATGTTGGACAGGTCGTTATGCACGTAGCCCAGGCCCAGACGCAATGTGTTGTACTCGTTGACCGGGAAGCCCAGCGTGCCGTCTACACCGTAACTCTTGTTGGTGTAGTCAGACAGATCTGCGTCATCCGCTTTAAAGTCGTTGTAGAACACGCGTCCACCGAGGCTTACGCCATCAACGGTGAAGTACGGGTCCGTAACGGACAATTCAGCATAGGTCTGGTAGTCGTTTTTGGTGCCGTTGATGCCAACAGAGTAGCCGGTACCTAACCAGTTATCCTGCTGTACACCCACCTGGAAGCTTACGCCGCTTTCAGTACCGTAACCGATACCGAAGTTGAAGCTACCGGTGTTACGTTCTTTAACCTTGTAAACAACGTCCACCTGGTCCGGGCTACCGGATACGCGCTGGGTGTCGACATCGACGGTTTCGAAGTAGCCGAGACGGTTAAGACGCTCTTTACCGGCATCAACCATATCGCTGCCCAGCCAGGCTCCTTCCATCTGACGCATTTCACGACGCAGAACGGAGTCTTTACTGGTGTCGTTACCCTCGAAGCGGATTTTACGCACGTAGTAACGGTTACCGGAATCAACGCTGACGTGCAGCTTAACGGTCTTATCTGCATCGTTGATTTCAGGCTGAGTTTGCACGCGCGGATAGGCATAGCCATAACGACCCAACAGTTTCTTGATGTCGTCTTCCATCTTGGTGACTTTGGTGCCGTTGTACAGCTCACCCGGTTTCATCTTGGTCAGGCTCTCGATTTCCGCTGAGTGCCCTGCCAGATTACCGTTTACCGAAACGCCGGCAATTTTGTATTGCTCGCCTTCGGTGATGTTAATCGTCACGTAGATGCTTTTCTTGTCCGGCGTCAGGCTGACCTGAGTGGAGTCGATGTTAAAGCGTGCGTAACCGCGATCCAGGTAGTAGCTGCGCAGGGTTTCGAGGTCGCCCGCCAGCTTTTGCTTCTGGTATTTACGGTCGCCCACCACGTTCCACCACGGCACTTCATCGCGCAGCTGGAAGTGGGAGATCAGTTCGTCGGTGGAGAACGCATGGTTGCCAACGATGTTGATCTGCTGAATTTTGGCGGAGACGCCTTCCTGGAAGACCAGTTTCAGATCGACACGGTTACGCGGCAGCGGCGTGACCACGGCTTTCACGCTGGCACTGTACTTACCAACGCTGTAATAGAAATCTTCCAGCCCTTTCTCGATATCGGCAAGGGTGGTTCTGTCCAGTGATTCACCGACACGCACGCCAGAAGCCTCAAGGTTCTGCTTAAGCATGTCGTCCTTCACGGACTTGTTTCCAGAGAAGGTAATACTCGCAATTGTTGGACGCTCTTTTACCTGAACGACCAGCGTTTCACCGTCACGCAACACGCGAACATCTTCGAAGTTCCCGGTGGCAAACAGTGAGCGGATAGTATTACTGATATCCTCGTCAGAGACAGTGTCGCCTACGCGAACCGGCATGCTGAGGAGGGCCGCACCGACGGCGACTCGCTGCAGGCCTTCGAAATGAATGTCCTTCACTACGAACCCGTCTGCACCGTATACGGTGGCGCTGCTGAACAGCAGCGACGCTATGAGCAACTTTTTCATCGCCATCGTTGTTATGCGTTCTTCCTAACCTAATTCTCTCTAAATCCGAGAGAAATCATTGAAAAGTGCAAGCCCCATCAACAGCACCAGCAAAATAGAGCCAATGCGGTAACTAAAGTCTTGAACTCGCTCGGAAACCGGCCCGCCCTTCAGTTTTTCAATCGCCAAAAAGAGCAGATGCCCACCGTCCAGAACGGGGAGCGGAAACAGATTGATGATGCCCAGATTGACGCTGATCAGCGCCAGGAACATCAGGTAGTAAATCAACCCGAATTCCGCCGACATACCTGCCCCTTGAGCTATGGAGATTGGCCCACTGAGGTTATTCAGTTTTACGTCACCGGTTATTAATTTCCCCAACATGTTGACCGTCAGCTTCATCAGGTTCCACGTTTTATCCGTGGCTTCTGCTACAGCAACAAACGGCCCATACTGGCGCACTGTCTTGTACTCAGCTGGCAGCGGGATAACCTTTGGTACCACACCCGCAAACCCTTCAGCCTTCGCTTTACCCGGTTTTGTATCCGGTATCAGCGTTAAAGACAAGGACTGCCCCTGTCTTTCTACTTCAACAGCCAGAGATGTGGCTGGGTTATCACGAACCAGAGTGACAAACTGGGTCCACTGGTTGATAAGCGCACCGTTGACTTTAACGATCCTGTCCCCGGCTTGCAAACCCGCCTTACTGGCTGCTGATTCAGGTTGTACTTCTTCCAGCACCGTTTCGACCTGTGGACCTTTCGGCCTGATACCTATCGAAACAATGGGATCTTCTTTATCGGGCTCAAACTGCCACTGACGTAGATCGAGCGTTTTCTCGCTGCTCAGATTCGTCCCGAAAGGCGCCAGCGTGACGCGCGAGCTTTCGTCACCAATTTTGGCGACGAGAGCGAGACGAACTGCATCCCAGTCAGGCGTTTCGATGCCATCTATCGCTTTAAGTTCCATGCCTGGTGCAATTTGTGCTGTCGCCGCTATCGAATTGGGCGTTATTTCGCCAACAACCGGACGAATACCAGGGACGCCGATGATAAACACCAGCCACCAGGCAAACACGGCAAAGATAAAGTTGGCAATAGGACCGGCGGCAATAATGGCCGCGCGCTGAGAGACAGTTTTATTGTTAAAGGCGTAATGGCGCAGTTCCGGAGTGACGGACTCAACGCGCTCATCAAGCATTTTGACATAGCCGCCCAGCGGGATCAGGGCAATGACAAATTCTGTGCCGTGACGATCGGTACGGCGCCACAGCGCCTTACCAAAGCCGATGGAAAAGCGCTCAACGCGGACGCCACAGCGGCGGGCTACCCAGAAATGGCCAAACTCGTGCACGGTAATCAAAATGCCCAGTGCAACGATAAATGCTGCCAGATTCCAGAGTATGCTCAGCATAAAACCTTCCGTTAAATCGTCCTGAAAACTAACAAAAGCAGACAGGCAAACACCGGCACTGCCGCTGTCAGACTGTCGATGCGATCCAGAATACCACCATGTCCGGGGATCATGTGACCGCTATCTTTAATCCCTGCTTCACGCTTAAACATACTTTCGGTTAAATCGCCCAGCACCGAAGCCAGTGCGGCAACAATCGAACACACCAGCAGAATGACCGGCGCGACGTCCAGATTCGCCCACAGGCTAAACAGCACGGAGATGACGGCTGAGGTAAACAGGCCGCCAATAAAACCTTGCCAGGTCTTACCCGGAGAAACCTTCGGCGCAAGTTTATGCTTGCCGAACATTTTACCAAACAGGTAAGCGCCGGAATCAGCTCCCCATACGAGGATCATCACGTACAGCAACCACATGGCACCCGTGTAGTGGTTAACGTCGTAGTGCCAGTTACGCAGCACGATCATACCCCAGAAGAAAGGTACGATGGTTAGCAGGCCAAAAACAAGCCGCAACGTCTTAGAATTGCGCCACATAGCGGCAGACTCCGGATAAAACAGCACTAACAGCAGCGCCGCTATCCACCAGGCCAGGGAGGCCCAGAGTGAGTACTCAATTACCGGGATATGCACCGTGCGGTGGTATTCCGGCAGGGCGAAAAGCATCGCCGCCAGCAATAGGCCACAAAGAACCGCCAGCCAGACCCGCTGTGAACGCGCTTTAAAACCGGCCAGCTGTCCCCATTCCCAGGCGGCCAACATGCAAACAACCAGCGTGGCGATAGCAAAACCGACCGGCGGCAGTAAAAACAGCGCGGCAATCACCACGGGTATTAAGATCAACGCGGAAATCAGGCGATACTTCAGCAAAAGTGACCCCCAACAGGCTTATTCGCCACCAGGTGCTGTGCCACCAAAACGACGCTCTCGATTCGCAAAAGCATTTAGCGCACCTTCAAAGTCTTGTTCATCGAAATCAGGCCAAAGAACATCGGTAAAGTAAAGCTCTGCATAGGCGATCTGCCAAATCAGAAAGTTACTGATGCGATGCTCCCCACCTGTCCTAATAACTAAATCTACAGGGGCCAACTCATTCATGCAGATTTGCTGACTCAGCATCTCTTCATCAATTTCATCCGGGCGCAATACACCTTCGCGCACCTGTTCAGCAAGATGCCGGACGCCCTGAATAATATCCCAACGGCCACCATAATTCGCGGCAATGTTGAGCGTTAAACCGGTATTAGCTCCGGTCATTGTTTCGGCTTTTCTGATACGTTCCTGCAGACGAGCGTTAAACCGGCTGGTATCACCGATAACCCGCAGACGGACGTTGTGACGATGCAAGCTTTTGACTTCACTGTCTAAAGCCCAGACGAACAACTCCATCAGTGCGGTCACTTCCTGCGCCGGACGATTCCAGTTTTCACTGCTGAAGGCATAAAGCGTGAGCGCCTCAATACCGTTATTTGCTGCAAAACTGACGGCACGGCGGACGGACTTCGCTCCCGCTTTATGACCAAAGACTCTCATTTTCCCTTGTCGTTTAGCCCAACGACCATTGCCATCCATAATAATGGCAACATGGCGTGCGCCATGCGCGGATTCGGTTTCGCTTAATTGTTGGTTTGCAGACAACATAACGCGTAATAATTCCCTGAAAAGAATTTAGCGGTACTTGAGAATGACTTCAGCCTTCGCACAAAAAAGCCGTGCTTTGACACGGCTTACCACCCTTCTCTCTGCCTTAAGCGAGGGAAAGGTGGCGCAGACTATATCACTGAAGCACAACGCTAACAAATAGCGGCAACCCAGCCGATTGAATAATCACCGGTAAGCGACGCGCGTCACCAGACTTCTGGCAACCTCTCGTGCTGTTGCATCCACCGCCTGCACCTCGTCGACACTTTGTGGCTCTGTCAGGTCAACCTGTTCCAGCACCGCCCGGTTAAGTGCAGCAATATCCGTGAAACGCAGACGATCGTGCAGGAAAGCCTCCACCACAATCTCATTTGCTGCGTTCAGTACGGTCGTTGCTGCCTGTCCCTGTTCGAAGGCCTCAATGGCCAGTTTCAGACAAGGATAGCGGTGATAATCTGGCTCCATAAAGGTAAAGGTGCCAATTTTACAGAAATCCAGCGGCGCAACGCCTGAGACAACGCGCTCCGGGAACGCCATCGCATGGGCGATTGGGGTTCGCATATCCGGCGCGCCGAGCTGTGCCAGCACGCTCCCATCGCGGTAGCGCACCATAGAGTGGATAACCGATTGCGGATGGATCAGCACTTCCATTTGTTCCGCGCTGGCGTTAAACAGCCAGCGTGCTTCAATGTACTCAAGACCCTTGTTCATCATGGTGGCAGAGTCGACGGAAATTTTACGCCCCATCGACCAGTTCGGATGGCTGCATGCCTGGTCCGGCGACATCGTCGCCAGCTCGCCTAACGGCGTTTCACGAAATGGGCCACCTGACCCGGTGAGAATAATTGACGATACGCCATTATCTTCCAGCTCAGCGTATCCCAGGTTCTGCTGGATTGTTTCCGGCATACTCTGAAAAATCGCGTTATGTTCGCTGTCGATTGGTAATAATTGCGCGCCGCTACGCTGCACGGCGTCCATAAACAGCCGGCCGCAGGTGACCAGCGACTCTTTGTTGGCCAGTAGCACCTGTTTGCCCGCAGCTATCGCCGCAAGCGTAGGCAGAAGCCCTGCCGCACCTACAATGGCCGCCATCACCTGATCGACCTCATCAAGGGCGGCCATGTCGCAGGCTGCCTTCTGCCCTGAGAGCACTTCCGTCCTGCATCCCTGCTGCTGCAGGATGCGTTTCAGCTCACCAGCAGAAGCTTCATCATCCATTACTGCCCAGCTCGGTCGGAACTCCAGGCACTGCTCAGCCATGCGCGCCACGTTCTTCCCGGCCACCAGAGCCTTGACGGAGAACTGTTGAGGATTATGACGAACGACGCTTAGGGTACTGGTGCCGATAGAACCGGTGGAACCGAGGATGGTCAGCTGCTTCATGAGGGACTCTGAATTGTAGTGGGAATGGTCGGGCAGATAAATCTACACCTGTTCGCGGAAAGCAAAACGCCGTAAACAAAACCCGTGACGTTGATCACGGCCTGTGTACGGCGTTGTCATCAAAAGAGAGCTTAGAACTGCATCAGCTCGGCTTCTTTCTCAGCCAGTGTCGCATCCACTTTCTTGATGGCAGCGTCAGTCAGTTTCTGAACGTCGTCCTGAGAGCGGCGATCGTCATCTTCGCTGATCTCTTTCTCTTTCAGCAGGGCTTTAACTTTATCGTTCGCATCACGACGGACGTTACGTACCGCAACGCGAGCGCCTTCAGCTTCGCCACGCACAATTTTGATCAGATCTTTACGACGTTCTTCGGTCAGCGCTGGCAGCGGTACGCGGATGTCGGTACCGGCAGAGCTTGGGTTCAGGCCGAGGTCGGAAGCCATAATCGCTTTCTCAACGGCCGCGCTCAGAGAGCGGTCAAAAACGTTGATTTTCAAAGTACGGGAATCTTCAACGGTCACGCTTGCCAGCTGGCGCAGCGGCGTTGGCGTACCGTAGTACTCGACGACAATGCCGTCCAGCAGAGAGGGGGATGCACGGCCAGTACGGATTTTACCGATCTGGTTTTTGAAGGCTTCTACGCATTTTTCCATACGTACTTCAGCGTCTTTTCTGATATCGCTAATCACGTTACGAATCCTTGAAAGCAGGTATTTGGGCAGGCCACACAGAGCTCGCGTTGTTTTGCTGCTAAGTATAGCCCTGTTTATTCATGGCGCCCCATCAGGGCTGCCGGGTCTGTGAAGACAGGTATAAAGGTGAATCTTACCCTGAATAGGCCAGCACTGAAATTATTCAGTGATCAGAGTGCCTTCTTTTTCACCCATTACCACGCGGCGCAGTGCGCCAGGCTTGTTCATGTTGAAAACACGAATCGGTAATTTGTGGTCACGCGCAAGCGTGAAGGCGGCCAGATCCATCACTTTCAGCTCTTTATCCAGCACTTCCGTATAGGTCAGCTGCTCGTAAAGAGTCGCGGTTGGATCTTTAACCGGGTCGGCGGTAAACACGCCGTCAACTTTGGTGGCTTTCAGCACCACGTCCGCTTCGATTTCGATACCACGCAGGCATGCGGCGGAGTCAGTGGTGAAGAACGGGTTACCGGTACCAGCAGCCAGGATAACTACGCGGTTGTTGCGCAGCAGGCTGATCGCTTCGGCCCAGCTGTAGTTGTCGCACACACCATTCAACGGAATGGCGGACATCAGGCGGGCGTTCACATAGGCGCGATGGAGCGCGTCACGCATCGCCAGGCCGTTCATCACGGTAGCCAGCATGCCCATGTGGTCGCCCACAACACGGTTCATGCCGGCTTTCGCCAGGCCCGCGCCGCGGAATAAGTTGCCACCACCAATTACCACCCCGACCTGAATACCCAGTTCAACCAGCTCTTTAATTTCCTGAGCCATACGGTCCAGTATGCTCGCATCAATACCGAAACCTTCGGTGCCCTGCAGGGCCTCGCCACTCAGTTTAAGTAGGATGCGTTTATAGACGGGTTTTGCATTGGTAGCCATGTTTCTTTCCTGAGAACAGTCAACGAATGGGGATGGATAAATCTGGCGACATTGTGTCGCATATCAGCAAGAACTGTATCAGATCAGACTGATATTTAAGGCTGGATAAAAAGGAACCGCCAACTGGCGGCTCCTTTTTTAACATTAAGACTGCTTGGACATTGCAGCAACTTCTGCTGCGAAGTCAGTCTCAACTTTCTGGATGCCTTCGCCCACTTCAAAGCGGATGAAGTTAGTTACGTCTGCATTGTGCTCTTTCAGGAACTGACCAACAGTTTTGCTTGGGTCAATAACGAAAGGCTGGCCAGTCAGAGAAACTTCGCCGGTGAATTTCTTCATGCGGCCTTCAACCATTTTCTCTGCGATTTCTTTTGGCTTGCCAGACTGCATCGCGATATCCAGCTGAACCTGGTACTCTTTCTCAACAACTTCAGCAGACACGTCTTCTGGCTTAACGAATTCTGGCTTGCTTGCTGCAACGTGCATTGCAATCTGCTTAACCAGCTCTTCGTCAGCGCCTTTAGCGGCAATCAGAACACCGATGCGAGCGCCGTGCAGGTAAGAACCCAGCACTTCGCCTTCAAGGGAAGCAACGCGACGGATGTTGATGTTCTCACCGATTTTAGCAACCAGGGCAACGCGTTCTTCTTCGAACTGTGCTTTCAGAACTTCAACGTCAGTGATTTTGCCAGCCAGAGCGGCATCCAGCACTTTGTCAGCGAACGCCTGGAAACCACCATCTTTAGCAACGAAGTCAGTCTGGCAGTTAACTTCCAGAATCACACCGTAGTTGCCTTCGATTTTGGTTTTGATCACGCCGTCAGCAGCTACGTTGCCTGCTTTCTTAGCAGCTTTGATCGCGCCAGATTTACGCATATTTTCGATTGCCAGCTCGATGTCGCCGTTAGCTTCAGTCAGTGCTTTTTTGCAATCCATCATGCCTGCGCCAGTACGCTCACGCAGTTCTTTTACCAGAGCAGCGGTAATTTCAGCCATTCTTTAATCCTCGGTTATCTCGTGAAGAGAGATAAGCCCTGGTTCACGTGTGGGCGAACCCTGGCTCAAAATAAAAAGGGGGCCTGAGACAGGCCCCCTAACCAAACTATGCAATACCTGGTTAATAAGGGCTCAGCAGAGCGACCTTATTATTCAGCTTCTACGAAGCTTTCTTCTGCCTGAGCAGCCAGATCCTGAGAACGGCCTTCACGCACGGTAGCTGCAACAGCACCCAGGTACAGGGTAACAGCGCGGATTGCGTCGTCGTTACCTGGGATTACGAAATCAACGCCATCTGGATCGGAGTTGGTATCAACGATAGAGAATACTGGGATACCCAGGTTGTTCGCTTCTTTGATAGCAATGTGTTCGTGATCGGCATCGATAACGAACAGAGCATCCGGCAGGCCGCCCATGTCTTTGATACCGCCCAGGCTGTTTTCCAGCTTGTCCAGTTCACGGGTGCGCATCAGCGCTTCTTTCTTGGTCAGTTTGTCGAAGGTACCGTCCTGGGACTGAGTTTCCAGATCTTTCAGACGTTTGATGGACTGACGAACGGTTTTCCAGTTAGTCAGCATACCGCCCAACCAGCGATGGTTCACGAAGAACTGATCGCAGCTCAGAGCAGCTTCTTTTACTGGTTCGCTTGCAGCGCGCTTAGTACCAACGAAAAGGATTTTGCCTTTACGAGAAGAAATCTTGCTCAGCTCAGCCAGGGCTTCGTTGAACATTGGAACAGTTTTCTCAAGGTTGATGATGTGAACTTTGTTACGAGCGCCGAAGATGAAAGGCTTCATTTTCGGGTTCCAGTAACGGGTCTGGTGACCAAAGTGAACACCAGCCTTGAGCATGTCGCGCATGGAAACAGTTGCCATGATTAAAACCTCTATAAGTAAATTGGGGTTAAGCCTCCACGTATCCCATATTACCGACCCCTGAGGGCACCCCGGAATATGTGTCGATACGTGTGTGTTATTTACACAAAGTGAGAGTGTTGGCCGTACACCGAAAATCGGAGTACAAGTCCGGCGCGCTTTATACCATAAAAGCTGGACGGACTCCAATAGTTGTTCGCGAATGCAGCGACTTCCCATTCTCAATTTGGCAGGGTTAGTACGCCCTGATAACATTGACGTACACCTGCTCAATTATTGTCGAAAAAGTCGACCCCTGCGGACCGAATTAATGGCTATCTCAATTAAAACACCTGAAGAAATCGAAAAAATGCGCGTTGCGGGCGCGCTGGCGGCTGAAGTGCTGGAAATGATCGAAGAGCACGTTAAGCCTGGCGTCACCACTGGTGAACTCGACCGTATCTGTAGCGATTACATCATCAATAAACAGCAGGCCGTTTCTGCCTGTCTGAACTACCACGGCTTCCCGAAATCCGTCTGCATCTCGATTAACGAAGTGGTTTGCCACGGTATTCCGGACGACGCGAAAGTGCTGCGCGATGGCGATATCGTCAATATCGACGTCACCGTTATCAAAGACGAATACCACGGCGATACGTCCAAAATGTTTATCGTCGGTAAGCCGACTATTCTGGGCGAGCGCCTGTGCCGCATCACTCAGGAAAGCCTCTACCTGGCGCTGCGTATGGTGAAGCCAGGCATCCGCCTGCGCACCCTGGGCGCGGCAATCCAGAAATTTGTTGAAGCGGAAGGTTTCTCCGTGGTGCGCGAATACTGCGGTCACGGCATTGGACGCGTCTTCCATGAAGAGCCACAGGTTCTGCATTACGATGCGGATGACGGCGGCGTGGTGCTGCAGGCTGGCATGACGTTCACCATCGAACCTATGGTTAACGCGGGCGACTACCGCATTCGCACCATGAAAGACGGCTGGACGGTGAAAACCAAAGATCGCAGCTTGTCTGCACAATACGAGCATACTATTGTGGTGACGGATAACGGCTGCGAAATTCTGACGTTACGCAAGGATGACACCATCCCGAACGTCCTTTCGCACAGCGAATGATTTGTCTTTAAGACAGCAATCGAAGCCGGCCCTGCGCCGGCTTTTTTTATGGGTGGCTAATAATGAGTCCAACTTTACCCGAGCAGTTTGCCAACACGACGGAACCTGAGATTTCCGGGCAGCCGGACTACCCCAACAGCTGGTCAGACGCCGAGCTGACCTGTCCACAGATCAAAGCCCACTTAGATATTTTCCAGCGCTGGCTGGGAGAGGCCTTTGACAACGGAATTTCCGCTGAGCGGCTGATGGACGCCCGTACCGAATTTATCGACCAGCTCCTGCAGCGCCTGTGGCTCTCATACGGCTTTGGCGAACTGCCGGATGCAGCGCTTGTGGCGGTAGGCGGCTACGGACGCGGCGAGCTGCACCCTCTTTCTGATATCGATTTATTGATTCTGAGCCGCAAACGTTTGACCGACGGCCAGGCGCAGAAAATCGGCGAGCTGCTCACCCTGCTGTGGGACGTGAAGCTGGAAGTCGGCCACAGCGTGCGCACGCTGGAAGAGTGTCTGCTTGAAGGGCTGTCGGATTTAACCGTAGCCACCAACCTTATTGAATCGCGCCTGCTGATTGGCGACGTCGCCCTGTTTCTCGAGCTGCAAAAGCACATCTTCAGCGACGGCTTCTGGCCGTCGGCGAAATTCTTTGCCGCCAAAATCGACGAGCAGAACGAACGCCACCAGCGCTACCACGGCACCAGCTACAATCTGGAGCCGGACATTAAAAGCAGCCCCGGCGGCCTGCGCGATATCCATACCTTACAGTGGGTCGCCCGCAGGCACTTCGGCGCGACCTCCCTGAGCGAAATGGTCGGCTTCGGCTTCTTAACCGAGGCCGAGCGCAACGAGCTGGACGAATGCCAGCACCTGCTGTGGCGCATCCGCTTTGCCCTGCATCTGGAAGTGAATCGCTACGATAACCGGCTGCTGTTCGACAGGCAGCTCAGCGTTGCCCAGCGCCTCAACTACAGCGGCGAGGGTAACGAGCCGGTTGAAAACATGATGAAGGACTTCTATCGCGTCACCCGGCGCGTGGGAGAACTGAACCAGATGCTGCTCCAGCTGTTCGACGAAGCCATTCTTGCGCTGGATGCGAGTGAAAAGCCCCGCCCTCTGGACGATGATTTTCAGCTGCGCGGCACGCTAATCGACCTGCGTGACGAAACGCTGTTTATGCGCGAGCCCCAGGCGATTCTGCGCATGTTCTACACGATGGTGCGCAACCGCGACATTACCGGTATTTACTCCACAACCCTGCGCCACCTGCGCCACGCGCGGCGTCATCTGTTACAGCCGCTCTGCTATATCCCTGAAGCGCGCGAGCTGTTCCTGGTCATTCTTCGCCACCCGGGCGCGGTAAGCCGTGCGCTGCTCCCCATGCACCGGCACAGCGTGCTGTGGGCGTATATGCCGCAGTGGTCGCATATCGTCGGGCAGATGCAGTTTGACCTGTTCCATGCCTACACGGTGGATGAACACACCATCCGCGTGCTGCAAAAGCTGGAAAGCTTCGATAAAGAAGAGACGCGCCAGAAGCACCCGCTTTGCGTTGACCTCTGGCCGAGGCTGGCTCACCCGGAGCTGCTGCTGATTGCCGCCCTCTTCCACGACATTGCCAAAGGGCGTGGCGGAGACCACTCCGTGCTGGGCGCGCAGGACGTATTAAAGTTTGCCGAGCTGCACGGCCTAAACTCAAGGGAAACGCAGCTTGTTGCCTGGCTGGTTCGCCAGCACCTGCTGATGTCCGTGACGGCCCAGCGCCGTGATATTCAGGATCCGGAAGTCATCAAGCAGTTTGCCGAAGAAGTGCAAACCGAAAACCGCCTGCGTTATCTGGTCTGTCTTACGGTTGCGGATATCTGCGCGACTAACGAAACCCTGTGGAACAGCTGGAAGCAAAGCCTGCTGCGCGAACTTTATTTCGCCACCGAAAAACAGCTACGCCGGGGAATGCAGAACAGCCCGGACATGCGCGAACGCGTGCGCCACCATCAGCTTCAGGCGCTGGCACTGCTGCGCATGGATAATATTGACGAGGAAGCGCTGCACCATATCTGGCGTCGCTGTCGGGCAAACTACTTCGTGCGCCACACGCCAAACCAGCTGGCCTGGCACGCCCGGCATCTGCTGAAACACAACCTTAACGAGCCGATGATTCTGTTAAGCCCGCAGGCGACACGCGGCGGTACGGAAATATTCATCTGGAGCCCGGACCGCCCGTATCTGTTTGCCGCGGTTTGCGCGGAGCTGGACAGGCGTAACCTGAGCGTTCACGACGCGCAGATCTTCACCACGCGCGACGGCATGGCGATGGATACGTTTATCGTGCTGGAGCCGGACGGCAGTCCGTTATCGGGAGATCGCCACGAGCTCATTCGCCATAGTCTGGAGCAGGCCATCTCCCAGACCAGCTGGCAGCCGCCGCAGCCGCGCCGTCAGTCGGCCAAACTTCGCCACTTTACGGTCGATACCGAAGTGAACTTCCTGCCGACGCACACCGACAGAAGAACCTTCCTTGAGCTGATTGCGTTAGATCAGCCAGGCCTGCTGGCGCGGGTAGGTGAAGTGTTCGCCGACCTGAATATTTCCCTGCACGGGGCGAGAATTACAACAATTGGCGAGCGAGTAGAAGATTTATTTATAATCGCCACCGCAGACCGGCGTGCTCTTAATAATGAGCTGCAACAAGAGGTGCAACAACGGTTGACAGCGGCCCTTAATCCAAACGATAAATAACAATCTGTTATTTTTGTCA
This sequence comes from Dryocola clanedunensis, assembly GCF_038405435.1. Classification (GTDB taxonomy): domain Bacteria; phylum Pseudomonadota; class Gammaproteobacteria; order Enterobacterales; family Enterobacteriaceae; genus Dryocola; species Dryocola clanedunensis_A. The sequence goes on from NZ_JBBYHZ010000008.1 coordinate 37,080, forward strand.
CAATCAGGAAATTTATTTATGCAGCAGCTACAAAACGTCATTGAAACCGCTTTCGAGCGTCGCGCCGAAATCACTCCGGCAAACGTAGACACCGTCACACGTGAAGCGGTAAACCAGGTTATCTCCCTGCTCGACAGCGGCGCGCTTCGCGTTGCGGAAAAAATCGACGGCCAGTGGGTGACCCATCAGTGGCTGAAAAAGGCTGTTCTGCTCTCTTTCCGCATTAATGACAATCAGGTCATGGAAGGCGCAGAAAGCCGCTATTTCGACAAGGTGCCGATGAAATTCGCCAACTATGACGAAGCCCGTTTCCAGAAAGAAGGCTTCCGCGTTGTGCCACCTGCGGCGGTTCGTCAGGGTGCATTCATCGCCCGTAACACCGTGCTGATGCCTTCTTACGTGAACATCGGTGCCTACGTGGACGAAGGCTCCATGATTGATACCTGGGCCACCGTCGGCTCCTGCGCGCAGATCGGTAAAAACGTTCACCTGTCCGGCGGCGTGGGCATCGGTGGCGTTCTGGAGCCATTACAGGCGAACCCGACTATCATTGAAGATAACTGCTTCATCGGCGCGCGTTCAGAAGTTGTGGAAGGCGTTATCGTAGAAGAAGGTTCCGTTATCTCTATGGGCGTCTACATCGGTCAGAGCACCCGTATTTACGACCGCGAAACTGGCGAAGTCCACTATGGCCGCGTACCAGCGGGCTCCGTGGTGGTTTCCGGCAACCTGCCGTCGAAAGATGGCAAATACAGCCTGTACTGTGCCGTTATCGTGAAAAAAGTGGATGCCAAAACCCGCGGAAAAGTGGGCATTAACGAGCTGCTGCGCACCATCGACTAAATAAAAATGTTTAAAAGGCGGGGCAACCCGCCTTTTTTGCATCCGGGAGTGGCGGGAAAGGAATTTTCCGTTGATTATCTATAGGTTAATGATATCGAAAAGGTAACGCTATGTACGATAACCTGAAAAGTCTGGGTATTACCAATCCTGATGAAATCGATCGTTACAGCCTCCGGCAGGAAGCCAACAACGATATCCTGAAAATCTATTTCCAGAAGGATAAGGGCGAGTTCTTTGCCAAAAGCGTGAAGTTTAAATACCCGCGCCAGCGCAAAACCGTCGTCGCCGATGGCGTAGGACAGGGTTACAAAGAAGTGCAGGAGATTAGCCCCAACCTGCGCTACGTGATTGACGAATTAGATCAGCTCTGCAAACGCGATCGCACCGAGGTGGATCTGAAGCGTAAGATCCTCGACGATCTGCGTCATCTGGAATCGGTCGTAACCAATAAGATCAGCGAAATTGAATCCGATCTGGAAAAGCTAACCCGCAATAAATAAAGACGCCGTGCCCGATGACGCTTCGCTTATCAGACCTCTATAACCTGGTTATCGGGTCTGATAAACGGTAGCGTCATCTTTCTTTTATCTCTGCTCATCTAACTGCAGCGCCACGTACAGCAGCAGGCGATCGTCGAAGTTCCCCAGATCTAATCCCGTTAATTCTGAGATGCGATTAAGCCGGTATTCCAGCGTGTTACGGTGGATAAACAGCGCTTTTGAGGTCGCAAGCGGCTGAACGTTGTTACGGAACCAGGCGCTAAGCGTTCGGCGTAATAATCCGTTGTTATCCATTGCCTTAAGTCTTGTCAGGGGGCGAGCAAGTTCATTGGCCTGCCAGCCGCCGCGCAGGCTGTCCAGCAGCACGGGCAGCATCAAATCCTGATAAAAATAGCTGCGGCTTTCCGGCATGCGCTGTTTGCCGACCATCATGGTGGTACGGGCGGTGCGGTAAGAGCGGGCGATGCTGCCAGGGCCAGTAAAGAAGTTGCCGAGCGCCACGCGGAATCGCAGCTGGCCGTTCTCTTTCAGGCGGCTGATAAGCTGTTCCACGCGTTTGCGATGGTCCTCCGCGTCCCAGCGGCCAAACTGGTTGAGCGCGGGCTTAAGCACCACCATTTCTGTCAGCGAAACGATGGCAATCAGATTGTTGCGCTCCGGCGTCGTGAGGGCATTCTGCAGCTGCTGAAGCTCCTCCATTGCGCTGTCCACACCGAGCTGACCGCTGTCCACTTCAACCACCGCCACCACGCGGGGCTGGTTGAGGTCGATGCCCAGCCGCTGCGCCCACTCGGTCAGCGCCGGGGTGTGCTCCTCCGCCTGAATCAGGTTCATGACCAGCTCTTCACGCAGGCGACTGTCCTGAGCCAGCAGGTGCATCAGGCGGGACTGCTCCAGCATCATCTCGGCGGTCATACAGACCAGCTCGCCGTATTTACGCAGCGACTCCGGCTCCCCCGTCAGGCCAATGACCCCGACGATTTCGCCTTCAATCCGCAGCGGCAGATTGATCCCCTGGCGCACGCCATGAAGATGGCGGGCAACCGCGTCATCAATATCCACCACGCGCCCCTGCGAAAGCACCAGCAGCGCCCCTTCGTGCAGCTCTCCGATACGCTCTTTATCGCCGCTGCCAATGATTCGACCCCGGGCATCCATGACGTTGATATTGGTATCAATGATGGTCATGGTGCGCGCCACAATATCCTGCGCCATTTTGGTATCAAGATGCCAGCCGGCCATGGTTTACTCCCGTCATCGTGCTAATGGCCCAGCATAGGCGAGATGAAAGCCCCCGGCATTGTGCAAATGCCCAAAGCAGCCGATGAGTATGTGGAGTTGTGGAAAGGCTCACAAAAAAATAGGGGCCGCGATTGCGGCCCCTGGCTACATGGACTAACTCAGTCCGAAAGGGATTACTGCATCAGCAGATAGATGGTGGAGTCACCACGCTGAATGTTCAGCGCCATCACCGACGGTTTGGCATCCAGAATCTTGCGCAGCTCGGCGATATTGTTTACCGCCTGCTGGTTGATACCGATAATAATGTCGCCTTTTTTCAGGCCGATACGGGCAGCCGGGGTGTTTCCTTTCACGGAGTTCACAATGACGCCCTTCTCGTCTTTACCGCTGCGGTTGCTCATTTCAGCGCCCTCAATGCCGGTAAAGATAGTGGCGGAATCCACCTGAGTCTGGCTGCTCTGCTGCAGCTGCAGGCTGACGGAAACTGGTTTGCCATCGCGCAGCAGTCCGAGGGTAATTTTGCTGCCAACCGGCATGGAACCCACTTCCGCACGCAGCGCCGCGAAGCTGCTGATCGCCTTACCGTTCATGGAAACCACAACGTCACCAGCCTTCACGCCTGCTTTCGCAGCGGAAGAGTTAGCCATAACCTGGCTTACGAACGCGCCGCGCTGTGCATCAACCTTCATGGCCTTCGCCAGCTCGGAGTTCAGCTCGGTACCCATTATGCCCAGCTCGCCGCGGCGTACCTGGCCAAATTCCACCATCTGCGCGGTCAGGTTTTTCACCATGTTGCTCGGGATCGCAAAGCCGATACCGATGTTGCCGCCGTCCGGTGCCAGAATCGCAGTGTTAATGCCGATCAGCTCACCGTTCAGGTTAACCAGCGCGCCGCCGGAGTTACCGCGGTTGATCGCCGCATCCGTCTGGATGAAGTTTTCGTAATTTTCGATGTTCAGGCCGCTACGACCCAGCGCAGAAACGATACCGGAAGTCACGGTTTCGCCCAGGCCATACGGGTTACCGATTGCCACGGTGTAGTCACCGACACGCAGCGCGTCGGAGTCCGCCATTTTAATCGCCGTCAGGTTTTTTGGATCCTGAAGCTGCAGCAGTGCGATATCGGAACGAGGATCTTTGCCTACAACCTTGGCGTCAAATTTACGGCCGTCGCTCAGGGAAACCTGAATTTTGGTGGCGTTATCCACCACGTGGTTGTTGGTCACGACATAGCCTTTGGCTGCGTCAATGATGACGCCCGACCCCAGGGCCGCGAATTTTTGCTGCTGGGAGCTGCCGTCACCGCCTGCGCCCGGTCCAGCCTGGCAGAACGGAGAGCTCTGGAACGGAGAACCTTCCTGGCAGAACGGCGAGTTGTCGCCAAAGAACTGCTGGAAGTTGCGTCCCATACGCGGGGTATTCACCGTAGTGCTTCCCTCAACGTTAATGCTTACCACTGAAGGCATTACCTTCTCCAGCATCGGAGCAAGGCTCGGCAGCGGCTGAGCGGCAGAAGCAGAAGAAGCCGTTTCGGCGGCGAAGGCGGACATTGGTCCCAGCGCCAGACCCAGACTTAAAGCCAGCGCACTCATTGCTAAAGTGGTTTTTTTCATGTTGTTCAGTCTCAATTTATAAGTCACGCATAATTACTGTGTAGGCCAATATAGAGTGGCATTGTTAGCGCTTAGTTCCGCCCATAACCCGCTGGAAAAAGTAAAAAATTATTGAGCGTCTTTACAAAACTAAACGGCTTGTTACTCCACTGCCATCAATCGGCGATACTCGTCCCAGGCATATAAATCGGTCATGCCGCTGATATAGTCCTGAATAAGGCGGCAGCGGTAATAGTACTCCCACACCGCATATTCAGGGCCCGCAGGCGCTAAATCACTTACCGCTTCGACATAGGCCAGCCGGTGTTTGGTGGACAGTTTGTGGAAAAGCCGCGTCTCGATTGGCATACGGCGCAGGCTCTCTTTTTCCACCAGTTCGGCAAAATCCTCAGCGGCTATATTGAGCAGCGGACTGTAAATTTCAAGTAAGCCACTGATGACGCGATAGCCCTGTAGCTCAAGCTGTTCCACTTCAGGATGGTTGAAAACATGCTGTACCGCCACCTGCTTATAGAGTTCCAGCAGGCGCGCGAAGGGGCTGTCGTCCTCAAGCAGGGCGTGATTGAACTCGCCGCTGAATATCTCCGGCAGATTATCGATAAAACGCTGCGCGGCGTACGGCACCAGCTGATTAAGCGTGTTGACCCGCAGGTACATAAAGAACTGATCTTCGGTGTTACGGCTCATCTGATTAGTGCTGGATTTGCGCCACGCCTCGTTAACCACCTCTTCAAAAAGATCGCCAGGCTGATGCTCCCCCCAGGCGTCACGCAGATGCTGGTAGAGCTGCTCCACGCTGAAGATCCTCTTTTCCACCGCGTCTTCCAGGTCGGCCACGCAGTAGGAGATATCGTCCGCCGCCTCCATAATCCAGGTCAGCGGGAAGCGGCTGAACTCGCCCAGCTCCAGCTCGGCCCGCAGCCGCCGGATATAAGCCTCTTCAGAAAGGTAGAAGCCCGGTTTCTTCATCAGATAGGCATGGCTTTCCGGCGGCTTACCCACCAGCCAGGCCGGGCGGGTATATTTCAGAATGCAGCCAACCTGCGCCCAGGTGAGGTTCATGCGCAGCAGGCTGTGCACCAGACGAATCCCCTGGGCATTGCCCTCAAACTGGCAGAGATCCTGCCGCACGTTGCGACGCAGCTCGTTCAGTTTGTCCTCCCCTTCCCGCAGGCGCAGCGCATCGACCCTGCAGCGGTCATCGCTGCGCGGCTGGCTGCCCGCATCCGCAGGAAACAGGCGCTGGCGGAACCAGTCGTTAATCGCCGATTCACCAAAATGGCCGAAGGGCGGATTGCCGATATCGTGCATCAGGCAGGCCATCTCAACGATGCTTTCAAACGGCCCGGTCAGTTCGTCCAGCCCGTATTTTTCAAGGCTTTGTTGCTCTTTAAGACGGCTCAGGACCTCTTTGGCGATGTATCGTCCTACCTGCTGCACCTCCAGCGAATGGGTCAGGCGGGTGCGTACCGCAGCATTGCGCTCCAGCGGGAATACCTGGGTTTTCTGCTGCAGGCGGCGGATGGCCGGAGAGTTGACGATGCGGCCACGGTCGCTTTCAAATATGCGCAGGATCTCATGTTCGTTCTTTACGCCCTCGGGCGAGCGGAAGCGACGGTGCCAGTTAATTTTCCTGCGGAAATCGATTTCACTCATGTCTTCTCCCTCGCCCGCGTAAATCGCGGATTAATTCCTGCCTGTCTGCCATGATAGACTATGCCCCTGAACTAACACATTAGCGAGTATCTCTATGAAAGCAGGCATTATTGGTGCAATGGAAGAAGAAGTTACGCTGCTGCGTGACAAAATCGAAAACCGTCAGACGCTGAAGCTTGCCGGGTGTGAAATCTACACCGGCACCCTGAACGGCGTGGAAGTGGCGCTGTTGAAATCCGGCATCGGTAAAGTCGCGGCTGCTCTGGGCGCAACCTTACTGCTCGAGCATTTCAAGCCTGACGTGGTGATCAACACCGGCTCCGCAGGCGGCCTGGCGCCAACGCTGAAAGTAGGCGATATCGTCGTCTCTGACGAAGTTCGCTATCACGATGCCGACGTCACCGCTTTTGGCTATGAATATGGCCAGCTGCCCGGCTGCCCGGCGGGCTTTGCCGCTGACGCGAAGCTGATTGCCGCGGCCGAAGCCTGCATCAGCGAGCTGAACCTGAACGCGGTACGCGGCCTGGTCGTAAGCGGCGATGCGTTCATCAACGGCTCCGTTGCGCTGGCTAAAATCCGCCATAACTTCCCGCAGGCCGTAGCCGTGGAAATGGAAGCAACCGCCGTGGCCCACGTTTGCCACAACTTCGGGACACCGTTCGTTGTTGTTCGCGCCATCTCAGACGTAGCCGACCAGCAGTCCCATCTGAGCTTTGACGAGTTCCTGGCCGTTGCCGCTAAGCAGTCTACCCTGATGGTGGAAAACCTGGTGCAGAAGCTGGCTCGTGCATAACAGGACGTTCTGGCGTGCGGCAAGCGCGCTTGTGTTCTGCCTCCCGGCGCTGCTCTTTGCCGCGCCGCGGGTGATCTCCCTGTCGCCGAGTAACACCGAGCTGGCCTATGCCGCAGGGATTACGCCGGTGGCTGCCAGCGCCTGGTCGGACTATCCGCCGGAGGCGAAAAAGCTTGAACAGGTGGCGAACTGGCAGGGGATGAACCTGGAACGCATCGTGGCGCTTAAACCTGATGTGGTGCTGGCGTGGCGTGCCGGAAACGCGGAGCGCCAGGTCAACCAGCTGGCCGCGCTGGGCATCAGGATTGTCTGGCTGGATCCCACCACCGTGGACGGCGTAATTTCAGCGCTGCGCGAGCTGGGCCAGTACAGCCCCACGCCCGCAAAGGCCACGGAATCAGCCGATAAGCTGGCAGCAGAGTTTGCACAGCTAAAATCGCAGTATGCCCGCAGCGCGAAGAAAAAAGTGTTCCTCCAGTTTGGGCAACATCCTCTCTTTACCACCGGTACAGGCTCCCTGCAGAACGAAATTGTGGAGGTCTGTGGCGGACAAAATATCTTTGCCGACAGCCGCGTTCCCTGGCCGCAGGTCAGCCGCGAGCAGGTACTGGCCCGTAAACCTCAGGCTATTATTATCGCGGGCGATACGGCCCAGGTCCTGGCAGTGCAGCAGTTCTGGCAAAGCCAGCTAAAAATTCCGGTTATTGCCATCAATGATGACTGGTTTAGCCGCTCCGGCCCGCGTATTATCCTCGCCGCAAAACAGCTCTGTCAGGAGCTGGCGCAACAATAACGTCTTGATTTGAGGGTAATCAATGCTGGTCTACTGGCTGGATATTATCGGCACCGCGGTGTTTGCCATCTCCGGAGTGCTGCTGGCAGGGAAGCTTCGAATGGATCCGTTTGGCGTGCTGGTGCTGGGCGTGGTCACGGCCGTTGGCGGCGGGACGATCCGCGATATGGCGCTGGATAATGGCCCGGTATTCTGGGTTAAAGATCCTACCGATCTCGTGGTGGCGATGGTGACCTGCCTGCTGACAATCCTGCTGATACGCCAGCCGCGCCGCTTGCCTAAGTGGATCCTGCCGGTGCTCGATGCCGTCGGCCTTGCCGTGTTTGTCGGTATCGGGGTGAACAAAGCGTTTCTGGCGGGCACCAGCCCTTTGATTGCCATCTGTATGGGCGTGCTGACCGGCGTGGGCGGCGGGATTATTCGCGATGTGCTGGCCCGCGAAATCCCCATGATCCTGCGCACCGAGATTTACGCCACCGCCTGCATTATCGGCGGCATCGTTCACGCCACGGCCTTTTATACCTTCAGGGTACCGCTGGAACAGGCAAGCATGATTGGGATGACGGTCACGCTGGTGATACGCCTGGCGGCTATTCGCTGGCACCTGAAACTGCCAACCTTTGCCCTGGAAGACAAATCCTGAACATAAAAAAGCCGGGTTAACTAACCCGGCTTTTCTTTTCCCGCAGCGGTTACACGCTGAAGGAGGAACCGCACCCGCAGGTGCTTTTGGCGTTCGGGTTGCTCACGATAAAGCGAGAACCTTCCAGACCTTCAGTGTAATCCACCGCTCCGCCCACCAGATATTGCAGGCTCATCGGATCGACGACCAGCGCAACGCCCTGCTTCTCGATGGTCATGTCGCCTTCGTTGATCTGGTCATCAAAGGTAAAACCGTACTGGAAGCCGCTGCACCCACCACCGGTGATGTAGACGCGCAGTTTCAGATTCGGGTTCTCTTCGTCTGCGATCAGGCTCTTAACTTTACTGGCTGCGGCTTCGGTAAACTGCAGGGGCAGCGCTACGTCATCACTCATTTTTTGCTCCCAACGAAATAAGAAATCGGGCAAAGATTAACCCGATCTTTAGGGCCATTATCTAATACCCTGGTAAATCGTTCAAGTATTCTCCCCGCCCGGCGTTAGCTGGGCCTTAGCCTGCTGCTCAGCCTGTTGTTTTGCCTGCTGTTCGGCTTCCTGTTTCGCCAGCGTTCGCTCAAGGATCGAAGAGTACAGAGGCTTGCCGCCGAGGAACTGGGCTAACAGTGTCGCGCCAAGACAGGTAATGATCATTGGCAAAATGAGCTGATAATTGTCCGTCATTTCCAGCACCAGCACGATGCCGGTCAGCGGCGCGCGCACCGAGGCGGCAAACAGCGCCCCCATGCCCGCTATCGCAAAGGTGCCTACTTCAAGATGATAGGCAGGGAACCATGCCGTACAGGCCAGGCCAAACGCCGTGCCGAGCAGCGTACCGAGCGCCAGCATTGGGGCGAATATCCCGCCCGGCGCGCCCGAAGAGAAGCACAGCAGCGTGGTGAGCACGCGGGCAATAAAAATAAACAACAGCATGCCCACGGTGTAGTTACCGGCAGCCGCGATTGGAATGAGATTAAAACCGCCGCCCGCCGCCGCGGGCTGAATCAGCCCCAGCACGCCGCAGACGCCGCCCAGCAGGCCGCCAATCAGCACCCATTTTTTAATATCGCCGCCGTGAATACGCTGGAACAGATCCTGAGTGCGGAAAATCAGCCTGTTAAACAACACGCCAACCACGCCGAATACCATGCCCAGCATCAGGTACAGCCAGAGCGTATTGACGGGAGCATTAGAAAGCTTGCCCACTTCTATAACGGCGCTTTCACCGTTGAAGATGCGGAACACCACGCTCGACATGATAACGCCGATAAACACGGCCTTGATGGAGATAAGGTTGTAGCGAAACTGCGGGCGCATCTCTTCGATGATAAACAGAATCCCCGCCAGCGGCGCGTTAAAGGCCGCCGACAGGCCAGCAGCCGCACCCGTAGCCAGTAAAGAGTGACGAGCTTCGGCACCGCGCAGCCGGAAAATATCCAGCACCATGCGGCCAATGTTTCCGCCCAGCTGTACCGTCGGCCCTTCGCGGCCCAGCACCATTCCTGCGCCGAGCGTTCCCATGCCGCCGATAAACTTCACCGGAATAACGCGCCACCAGCGAACCGGACGAAGTTCTTCCAGCGCGCCTTCGATTTCAGGGATACCTGAGCCTCCCGCTTCCGGCGCAAAACGCCTGACGAGGTAGTAACCCACCATCGCCAGCAGCACCGAGCTGATAAACGCCAGCGGCCAGACAATCAGCGAATAGTCCGCCACGTGAGCGAGCATCGCCAGGCGATTTTGCTGCACCCAGGTCACTGATTTTTCAAACGCCACGCCGACCAGACCGGCCAGAGTTCCAACGATCGCTGCCATAAAAAGAATTGCCACCGGGGTTTTATCCCGGCGGATCAGGCGACGCACCATGTCGCCCCTACGTAAGCGCACGACTTCCTGTGCTTCAAAAGAGGGGTGGGAAGGGTTCATTGGAGTCATCATTAATAAGTATTACAAATTGAGCGGGCATTCTACCCGCTCCGCGCGTTCGGGCAAAACTTTCATAACCGTGAAGGTTTCCCTTAGAATAGCGCGTTGTCCCTATTTCCACGAATCAGGAGCCGATTCATGAGTAAGTCAGAAAACCTGTACGATGCCGCCCGCAAAGTCATCCCCGGCGGGGTGAACTCGCCGGTCCGTGCTTTTACCGGAGTCGGCGGTGTCCCGCTGTTTGTTGAACGTGCCGACGGGGCCTACCTGTACGATGCGGACGGCAAAGCCTATATCGATTACGTCGGCTCCTGGGGCCCGATGGTGCTGGGACATAACCACCCGGCTATCCGCAACGCGGTGATTGAAGCGGTTGAGCGCGGCCTGAGCTTCGGTGCGCCGACCGAAATGGAAGTGAAAATGGCGGAGCTGGTGTGCGAGCTGGTGCCGACCATGGACATGGTCCGCATGGTGAACTCCGGAACCGAAGCCACCATGAGCGCCATTCGCCTGGCGCGTGGCTTTACCGGCCGCGATAAAATCATCAAGTTCGAAGGCTGCTACCACGGCCACGCCGACCACCTGCTGGTGAAAGCGGGCTCCGGCGCGCTGACCCTGGGCCAGCCGAATTCACCGGGCGTACCGGCTGATTTCGCCAAACATACCCTGACCTGCACCTATAACGATCTCGCCTCCGTGCGCGAAGCGTTTGAGCTGTATCCGCAGGATGTGGCCTGCATCATCGTTGAGCCGGTTGCGGGCAACATGAACTGCATCCCACCAAACGCGGACTTCCTGCCGGGCCTGCGCGCGCTGTGCGACGAGTTCGGCGCGCTGCTGATCATCGACGAAGTAATGACCGGCTTCCGCGTCGCGCTGGCTGGCGCGCAGTCTTACTACGGCGTTGAGCCCGACCTGACCTGCCTGGGTAAAATTATCGGCGGCGGAATGCCGGTGGGCGCCTTCGGTGGTCGTCGCGACGTTATGGAAGCGCTGGCGCCAACCGGGCCGGTTTACCAGGCGGGAACGCTGTCCGGTAACCCAATCGCCATGGCGGCGGGCTATGCCTGTCTGACCGAGGTTTCCCGCCCGGGCATCCACCAGACGCTGACCGAACTGACCGAAATGCTGGCCAGCGGCCTGTTAAAAGCCGCAAAAGCAGAAAACATCCCGCTGGTTGTCAACAACGTAGGCGGCATGTTCGGCCTGTTCTTTACCGATGCGCCAACCGTGACCAACTATCAGGACGTGATGGGCTGCGACGTGGAGCGCTTTAAGAAGTTCTTCCATCTGATGCTGGAAGAAGGCGTGTACCTGGCACCGTCCGCGTTTGAAGCGGGCTTTATGTCGGTTGCGCACTCGAAGGAAGATATTCAGAAGACCATCGACGCCGCACGTCGGGTGTTTGCGAAGCTGTAATACTCTCCCCTCACCCCGGCCCTCTCCCTTTCAGGGAGAGGGTTAGGGTGAGGGTCCTGAATCAGCGGCTCTGCTTACGCAGCAGGTAAACAAAGTAAGGCGCGCCGATAAAGGTCGCCAGCAGCCCGGCAGGGATTTGATCCGGGAACAGCACCATCCTTCCGCACCAGTCTGCCGCCACCATCAGCATGCCACCAATTAATGCAGCCATCATCAGCTGCGGCATCGCACGCCTGAAGCCCAGCATCCTGGCAATATGCGGCGCCATTAAGCCCACAAAACTCAACGGCCCAACGGTAAGCGTAGCGGCAGCGGTCAGCGTTGCGGCCAGCAGCAGCAGGGCAAAGCGGGACGGGGTCAGCGCCATGCCCACCGCACGGGCGGTTGCGCCACCCAGCGGCAGAATCATCAGCCAGCGGCGGCACAGCGGCGTAAGCGCAAACAGCACTACCATCAGAATCAGCGTTTTTACCGCCTGCTCGCCCGTGACGTTATAGGTCGAACCGGAAATCCAGGTGAGGATCCCCGCCATCCTCGGGTCGCCGCTTGCCATCAGCAGCATAAGCAGCATGGTAAATGCGGTGCTGAGCGCCATCCCCGCCAGCAGCATGCGCTGCGGTGAAAAGCCCCCTCTTCCGGCTGCGATCATGATCACCAGCAGGGTGATTGCCGCCCCCAGGCTGCCCGCCGGGAACAGCCAGCCGAAAGCATTACCGGGTACGATAAACAGCATCACGACCACGCCAAACGCCGCGCCGGAGCTTATCCCCAGCACTTCGGGGCTGGCCATCGCGTTCCCGGTCAGGCGCTGTATCACGCAGCCCGCTACCGCCAGCATCATCCCGGCGGTCAGCGCCGCCAGCATACGCGGCCAGCGCCACGGCAGCAGGTCGTGGAACATTTCGCCGTTCACCCAGTTCCAGCCGTGGGCATCGCGCCCCAGGGTAAGCGCGGTGACGATAACCAGCGCCAGCAGGCCCCCCGCAACCAGAACCCACCAGCCAATATGCTGGCGTTCAGCCGGGACGTTATCCCCCGCGTTCAAAGCAGGCGTGCCGACGGTACGCAGGCGCGGCAGCAGCCACAGCAACAGTGGAGCGCCAATCAGGGCGGTAACCGTGCCGGTAGAGATTTCACGCCACGCGCCGGTCAGCCAGATGACAGCCTGATCCGAAAGCCAGAGGATCAGCGCGCCAATCAGCGGGGCCAGGAAAAGCCGGGCCGCAAGGCGTCGTGCGCCGAGCATCTTCGCCAGCAAAGGGGCAAACAGGCCGATAAAGCCAATGATGCCTACCGCGTTAACCAGTAAGGCACTGATGGCGATGGCCAGAATTAATGTCGCAAGGCGGACCAGCGAAAGCGCCAGGCCCAGATTACGGGCAACGCCGTCATCCAGCCCCATCAGCGTAAGCGGACGCAGCAGCAGGAGCGTCAGCAGCATCCCGCCCACCAGGCGCGGCCACAGGCCGTTAACGATGCTCCAGTCCGTCTGGTTCAGCGCCCCGGTGCTCCACAGGAACATGTTTTGCAGCTGGTCATGGTGGAAAATTGCCAGCAGCTGGTTCACCGCGCCGCAGTAAAGGCTGACGACCAGCCCCGCAAGGATCAGCGTGACCGGTGAGAGGCGCTTGCCCCACGCCACGCCAAAGACCAGCAGGCCGACCACGCCCGCGCCAATCAGCGCCGCAAACTGTTGCGTTTCGAAACCGCCCGGCAAGGCCCAGAGGGTAGCGACGGTAACGCCGAGCTGCGCCCCGCTCGCCACGCCAAGGGTCGTCGGTTCAGCAAGGGGGTTACGTAATACCTGCTGGAACAGCACGCCCACCAGCCCCAGTCCGGCCCCGACCAGCAGCGAAATTGCCAGGCGAGGCAGGGAGCTGTAATGGAACAGCATCTGGCTGATATCGTCGATATTCGGCTGCCACCAGGCTTTTGACCATTGTGCCGAAGGCAGCTGGCTATCCAGGTTATGCAGCGTCAGCCAGAGGGCCGCGATAAAAAGCAAAGCCAGCAGCACGACCGGAAACAGGACATGATGACGTTTCACGCTTCGCTCCCTACGGCTTTTGCCAGCATCGTTGTGAAGTTCATGGCGGAGATGGTTGCGCCGTACAGCCACACGGCAGGCACGCGCTGAAAACGCTGCTGACGCACGAACGGCATCGCTTTCCACAGCGGGGTTGCCATGACTTTTTCCATTTCGGCATCGTTGTTGTGATCGAAGCAGATGACGTCCGCATCTTTGATGGCGGCAAGCCGCTCAAGGCCGACCACCGCCGTGCCCCAGAAGTTGGTTTCGCCATGCCAGGCATTTTTCACCCCCAGCAGATCCATGACCTCCTGGAACAGGCTGTTTTCGCCGACCACCAGCGCATGGCGAGGGTCGAGCAGCGTCATCAGCAGCACCGGCGTATCGCCCCGTGCGGCAAAGCGCGGCTTCATATCGGCAATAAAACGGTCGAACTTCGCCAGATGCTCGGCTGCGGCCTGCGGCCTGCCCAGCTTCACACCGAGCTCAGCCAGCGATTTGCGGGCCACGCTCAGGGGTTTGCCCGATCCGTCATTGAAGTTAAACCCCATTCCCGGCGCGATGCGGGCCATTTTATCGGGCGACGGACCGTAGCCTGCGGAGTAGATAATCAGCGACGGTTTGAGCTGGGTAAGCAGCTCGAGATTCGGCTCCGTACGCAGCCCGACGTCAATAACCCCGTCGGGCAGCTTCGGTTCGCCTACCCAGGCGTGATAATTAAGTTTGTCCGCCATCGCCATCGGCGTGACGCCTAACGCCAGCAGGAGCTCAACGGGCAGCCATTCAAGGGCCACAACGCGGCTGGCATCAACCGGGGCCGCCTGGGCAAAACCTGCCTTCAGCAGGAGCGGCGAAAGCGCCAGCGCAGTCAGCAGCTGACGACGGCTCACAGGGGAATTGAGAAGTTCAGGCATCAGTAAACGAAGCTCACCGGTGCAGCCCCTGCCGGGTGCGGCAGGATGCCCATCGGGATACCGTAAATATGCTCCAGCGTTTCGCTTTGCATAATCTCAGCCGGATTTCCCTGGGCAATCATTTCCCCCCCGCGCAGCGCGACCAGATGGTCACAGTAGCGGGCGGCCATATTGATATCGTGGAGAACGGCGATCACCGTCAGGCCCCGCTGCTGGCTCAGACGATGAATCAGCGCCAGCACGTCCACCTGATGGGCGATATCCAGCGCGGAGGTTGGTTCATCCAGCAGCAGGCAGCGGCTGTCCTGGGCGACCAGCATGGCAATCCACGCGCGCTGCCGCTCGCCGCCCGAAAGACTGTCCACCAGACGGTGGGCAAAGGGCTTAAGGCCCACCAGCGAAATCGCCTCTTCAACAAGCTCGCGGTCCGCCGCGCCAAAGCGCCCCAGCGCCCCGTGCCACGGGTAGCGACCTATCGCCACCAGCTCACGCACCGTCATGCCTTCTGCGGCAGGCAGCTGCTGCGGAAGATAGGCCACCTGGCGGGCGAACGCCTTGCTGTTCCAGTCGTCCAGAGGCCGATCGTTGAGCAGGATCTCCCCGTCCGACGGCTTCTGGTGGCGGCCAAGCATTTTCAGGAGCGTGGACTTACCGGAACCGTTGTGGCCAATCAGGCCCGTGACTTTCCCCACCGGGAAGGTGAACGAGAGAGGATGGAGCAGCGTACGGCCCGGCACGCGGAAGGTGACGTCAGAAAGGCTGAATGTGGTATCGGGATGGGGGTGTTTGTCCTGCATGGGAACCCAACTTGTTGATGGATGCGGCGAACCGCCGCATCCTGAGAGCGATTAGAAGCGGAAGGTCGCGGTCGCAACCACCTGACGTTCTGCACCCCAGTAGCAGGCGTAGTCGCGGTAGCAGCTGGAGACATACTCACGATCGAACAGGTTGTTAACGTTCACCCCAACGGACGAGCCGGGCATACCGAAGCGCGCCAGATCGTATTTCACCATCGCATCCGCGACCGTATAGCTCGCTACGTTGAAGGCTTCGTTAGTCTGCGGGCCAGTGGTGTAGAAGCTGGACGTAGAGCCAACATAGCGCGCGCCTGCGCCAAAGGTTAATCCGCTGAGCGCCGTTTCGTGGAAGGTGTAGTCAGCCCACAGGGAGGCCATGTTGCGCGGCACTTCCGCAGGACGCTTGCCTTCATACAGCGTGTCGTGGGTGTATTCGGCGTCGGTGAAGCTGTAGGCCGCGGTCACGTTGATGTTTTCGTTTACGGCTGCCTTCGCTTCCAGCTCAAAGCCGCGGGAGCGAATTTCACCGCCCTGGGTGCTGAATGTAACATCACGCGGATCAGGCGTGAGGTTTTTGTCTTTCGTCAGCTGGTACACCGCTGCGGTAATCACAACCGGCAGATCTTTCGGCACATATTTCACGCCAGCTTCGTACTGTTTACCCATTGAAGGATCAAATGGTTTTTTGTCCAGGCTTGCACCCGATACCGGCTCGAAAGATTCGCTGTAGCTGATGTACGGCGCGATACCGTTATCGAACACGTAGTTCAGGCCGCCGCGCCAGGTAAACTGCTCGTCATTAATTTCCGCAGTGGTATTGCTGGAGCGCGTCAGAGTAGACGTTTTCGCGAAGTCGTAACGCCCACCCAGGGTCAGTACAAACTTGTTCCATTCTGCCTGATCCTGTACGTACAGGCCGGTCTGCTCCTGACGGTTAAGCACTTCGTACGGGAAGAAAGTCACAACGTTCGCGTTACCGTACTGCGGGTTATGCATATCGATTGGGCTGGCAGAGCCATAATCCGCATCGATATCGTTACGCATACGCATGTAATCCACACCGGTTAACAGGGTGTGGTCGACCGCGCCGGTTGCAAATTTAGCCTGCGCCTGGGTATCAACGGTGAAGTTGTTCAGGTCTTCATCGGAACGCACGTAGGCGCGGCTGATTTTGCCCGGGGAGATATAGCCGTTGCCGTACACGGAGTCGTACAGCGTATGAACCTGGGTGTAACGCAGGTTCTGGCGCACGGTCCAGGTATCGTTAAATTCATGTGCGAAGCTGTAGCCCACCATCTGCTGACGACGCGCCAGCTTGTTGCTGTCTTCGCCTTCGTTGAAATCAGTTGGCAGCTTGTGTTCGTTACCGTTCGCGTCTTTATAAGGCACCACGGTGCCTTCACGCGGCAGCCAGCCGTAGTAACCCGCATGCGGGTCGCTCTGGAAGTTGCTCAGGAAGGTGAAATCGGTTTTGTCATCCGGACGCCAGCTGAAGGAAGGGGCGATAGCGTAGCGGTTAGATTTCACCATCTCCTGCTGTGCGTTTTCACTGCGGGCAAGGCCGGTCAGACGATAGGAGTACACGCCGTCATCGTCCAGCGCGTCGCTGAAGTCAAAACCAGTCTGCCACAGGTTATCGGTACCCATTTTGAACTGGATTTCTTTCAGCGGCTCGGTAGTCGGACGCTTGCTGACCATGCTGACAACGCCGCCCGGGTTGCTCTTCCCGTAAAGGACGGATACCGGGCCGCGCAGCAGCTCAACGCGCTCAAGGAAGTACGGATCCATGGAGGCTTCTGAGTAGTTATCGCCCTGAAGCTTCATGCCGTCCAGATACTGGTTGGTATTGACGGTCGAAGAAGTTGTGAAGCCACGGATAGACACAACGTCGTAGGCAGAGGAGCTGCCGCGAGTAGAGAAGACGCCCGGCGTATAGCTCAGCGCGTCTTTAACGGTCTGCGGCTGTTTGGTTTCCATTTCTTCACGTGTCACAACAGAAATAGACTGCGGCGTCTTTTCAATTGGCGTGTCGGTTTTGGTGGCGGTCACGGTACGTTTTGCCGCAACGGTCGCAGCAGGGCCCAGCGGATCTTCCTGCGCTACAGGTGCCGCAATAACGGTAATGGTGTCTTCTTTCTTGGTTGCGGTATCCGCGGCGAAGCTCGATACGCTGACGCCGCCCAGGGTGGCCGCAACGAACAGTGCAAGTTGACGAACGGAGGTGTTAACTGGAAGTCCCACGAGTGAACGCGCCATTGTATAATCTCTGATGAAGTGAAGAATGATAACCTAAACGATAATTATTATTATGCCGCAGAATAATAGACGAAACGGAAAGCGCATAGCAAGCGGATCACAACCCTGACGGGACTGAGGGAATAATAATTAACCAGAGGGATTGTGCGGGGATAGAAAAAAGAAAAGCCCCCGTGAGTAACGAGGGCTTTGTGGGCATATCAGGCCTGATTATTTACTGCCAAACATGTCCTTGATCCAGCCGGCAACGCCGTCGCTCTCTTCCTGCTTCTGAGGCTGCTGCTGTTGCTGCTGTTGTGGCTGCTGCTGAGGCTGCTCAGAAGACTGGTCGAACGGGTTGTTCGTCTGCTGCTGTTGCAGGCTCTGCTGGCAAAGCGCATCCGGGTTCGTTGTCCAGACAGGCAGGGTACGCGTCTGACCGCCGCTGCACTGGAAGTTACCCGCGTCATCCACGCCCATATCCACGATATCTTCCGGCTGCGTTAGCGTCAGCGGGATCGGCGTTTGCGCCGCGAGATAACGCTGATAAAGCGCCATCGCACCGCTTGCGCCGTACAGCTTCGTTGGCTGGTTGTTATCGCGCCCTACCCAGGTGATGGTCACTTCTTTGCCATCAATGCCCGCAAACCAGGTATCCACGTTGTTGTTGGTGGTCCCCGTTTTACCGGCCAGGTGAAGCTTTGGATATTTACTGCCCAGCGCACGCCCCGTACCACGGGCCATAACCTGCTGCATGGTATAGAGCGTCATGTACGCCGCCTGCGGTGGCACCGCCTGCTCTGCCTGCGGGAAGCTCTGATACAGCACCGTGCCGTCTTCGGAAATAACCGAGCGCAGCGCGGAAAGCGTTGCACGGCTGCCGCCGCTGGCGATGGTCTGGAACGCCTGTGCGACCTGAATTGGCGTCAGGTTCAGCGCCCCCAGAATCATGGCCGGTACCGGGTTCAGCTGGTCTTTCGGCACGCCCAGTTTAGTCCAGGTATCCGTGATGGCAGGCAGACCAATCGCCATGCCAAGGTTAACCGTTGGCACGTTCATGGAGCGCGCTAGCGCATCCACCAGCATAACCTGGCCGCTGAAGCGCTTATCGTCGTTCTGCGGGGACCAGACCTGGCCGTTAGGCTGGCGCAGGGAGATTGGCGCATCCGCAATCCAGGTATTCAGGCGATAGGTATCCGGCTTGCTTAACGCGGTCAGATAGGTCGCCGGTTTCGCCAGCGAGCCGATTGAACGGCGCGCCTGCATGGCGCGGTTAAAGCCTGCAAACTGCGTTTCCGCCCCGCCGACCATCGCGCGCACTTCGCCGGTATAGCGGTCAACGATAACCATTGCCGCTTCCAGATCCTTCAGCTTACGGGAGGCGCGCAGAACCGGTACGCCTTCGCTCACCGCTTTTTCCGCCGCATCCTGAGACACCGAATCGAAGGTGGTGAAGATCTTCACGCCGGAGAGATCTTTCACTTTGTCGCCCAGCTTCGCCTGCAGCTCGTTACGCACCATCTGCATAAACGCCGGCTGCGGTGAAATCACCCCGCCGCGCGGCTGCACGCCCAGAGGACGCGCGCTCAGCATGTCGTACAGCTCCTGATCGATAACCTTCTGCTCCTGCAGCAGGCGCAGCACCAGGTTGCGACGCTCAAGCGCCAGCTTCGGATTACGCCACGGGTTATAGATCGACGCCCCTTTCACCATGCCCACCAGCAGCGCCTGCTGATCGAGGCTCAGCTCTTCAACCGGGCGGCCGAAGTAGTAGAGGCTCGCCAGCGGGAAACCACGGATTTCGTTGTCGCCGCTCTGGCCGAGATACACCTCGTTCAGGTACAGCTCGAGGATGCGATCTTTGCCGTAGCGGGCATCCATGATCAGCGCCATGTACGCTTCGTTCGCCTTACGCCAGTACGTTCTTTTGCTGGAGAGGAACAGGTTCTTCACCAGCTGCTGCGTCAGGGTACTCGCCCCCTGCACCGTACGGCCTGCCGTCAGGTTCGCCAGCATGGCACGGCCGATAGAGTAAAGGCTGATACCGTCATGCTCGTAGAAGTGACGGTCTTCGGTGGCAATTAGCGTGTCCACCAGCAGGTCCGGGAAGCCCGTACGCGGCACGAACAGACGCTGTTCGCCGTTTGGCGAAGAGAGCATGGTGATCAGGCGCGGATCCAGACGGAAGAAACCGAAGCTGCGGTTGTTATCCATGTTCTGGATCGACTCGAGGCGGTCGCCGTCAAAGACGAGGCGCGCGCGGATCTGCCCTTCTTTGCTGTCCGGGAAATCAAAGGGCCGACGGATCATCTCGATGCTGTTGGCCTGCACGGTAAACTCACCCGGACGCGTCATGCGCGTGACCTGGCGGTACTGGGTGGCTTCCAGCAGGTTCACCATCTCTTTTTTGCTGTACGGCATGTCCGGCTCAAGGTTCACCATGCGGCCATAGACCGCCGCAGGGAGCTGCCAGACTTTACCGTCGATGCGGCTGCGGATCTGCTGGTCCAGATAGACCCCGTAGATCACAAACAGCACCACAAAGACGACGAACAGCTTCAGCAGGAACCATAGCCAGCGGTGTTTCTTCCGTGGCGGACGGCCGTTACCGCCCCCCTTCCCTTTACGTGGTGGCATCGGTTCCTCGTCTTGATAATCATCTTCGTAATCATCGTCATACTCTTCTTCCCTGACCCGACGACGGCTTACTTTTTCTTTCGCGGGACGAGAGGGTTTCCCCTTGCGTCCAATAGGTTCGCGGTCATTCCCCGCCATTGCTTTCTCCACCAAATATAAGGCGCACGGCCTGATTCTCCTTTCTTCCACGGCTTGCGGAAGAAGAAATCTCTCAAAGTCACTGGTACTTTTTGGTACGCCTTGTCGGCAGCGCATCGGCCGGAGAGTCCGGCCATACATGCTTCGGATAGCGCCCTTTCATCTCTTTTTGCACCTCCCTGTAGGCCCCGTTCCAGAACGCGGTCAAATCACGCGTGACCTGTAGCGGACGCTGAGCGGGAGAGAGCAGCTCAAGCACCAGCGGGACGCGCCCCCCGGCAATCACCGGGGTTTGCGCTTCGCCAAACATTTCCTGCATTCGTACCGCCAGCGCGGGAGGGTTGTCCTCATCGTAACGAATGGCAATCTGGCTTCCGGTCGGCACAGTGTAATGAGTTGGCAGCGCAGTATCCAGACGTTGACGCTGTGACCAGCCGAGCCAGTTTTGTATCGCCCTGGTAAGGTCGATATTTTTCAGGGCGCGCAGCGAGTGGACGCCGTTCATTTCCGGCAGCAGCCAGCCCTCTAAATCACGCAGCAGCGCCTCGTCGCTCATTTCAGACCATTCTTGCTCAGGCAGCCATTTTGCCGCGCAGGCCAGCCGAATACGCAGCTGCTGCGCCTGCGGCGTCCAGTTCAGCACGCTCAGCCCCCGCTCGCGAATACCGTTGAGCATCGCCCGATGCAGCTCCTCTTCCGACGGTTTCGCCAGCGGCCGCACTTTTACCACCAGCTGGCCAATCTGCTGGCGGCGAAACGCCTTCAGCGTGCCCTGCGTTTCGTCCCACTCCACGGAGTCGCTTTGCCCGAGCAGCGCAGGCACGCTGGCAATGAGATTGTCGATGTCCAGCGGCAAAGCCTGAAGCATTCGCGCATCCGGCGTCTGGCTGCCCTGTAAAAGCAGCGGCGCTAACAGCCATTCATAGCGGGTGAGCGCATCATCCTGATTTAACATTGCGCCCATGCCGTTCGCCAGCTGGTAGCGACCTTCCTGCCCACGCCTGCGGGCAATGCGGTCGGCAAAGGCCCGGGCGAGCAGCGGCCCTGCCAGCGAGATATCCGCCTGACCGCCACGACTGTTTAGACGCTTCAGAAGCCTGGCGCTGCGCTGCTGCCAGTTATCCTGACGGCGGCTGAAGGCGTTGCGTAAATCGCTGTCCTGACCGCGCGGCGGCTCTTCCAGAATTGCCGCCAGCCTGGCCGCAGTGGCCTGCTCATCGGGTGTTCTGGCGGCAATCAACATCGCCGCTAAACGGGGATCGTTGCCGAGCTGCGCCATTTTCTGGCCCGCCGGGGTCAGGTGCTCCTGCTCATCCAGCGCGTTCAGCTGCCGCAAAAGCTTCCGTGCCGCATGCAGATTAGCCGCAGGCGGCAGATCCAGCCAGGTAAGCTGCTCCGGCTGCTGGCAGCCCCACTGTAAAAGCTCAAGCAGCAGGCCGGAAAGATCGCTTTGCAGGATTTCCGGCTCGCTTTGCGCGGCGGCGCGTTCGGCCTGCTCCGCGCTGGTGAGATGCAGGCAAATACCCGGTTCGAGACGCCCGGCACGGCCCGCGCGCTGGGTCATGGAGGCCTGGCTGATGCGCTGGGTCACCAGGCGGGTCAGCCCGGTTCGCACGTCAAAACGGGCTACACGCTCCTGGCCGCTGTCCACCACCAGGCGGATGCCTTCAATCGTCAGGCTCGTCTCGGCAATGTTGGTTGCCAGCACGACCTTGCGCGTGCCCGGCACGGCCGGAAGTATAGCTTTACGCTGTTCGCTCAGCGGCAGCGCACCGTACAGAGGGCAAAGCTGAACGTCGCTGGCTACGCGCTCCCGCAGCTGCTCCTGCACGCGCTGGATCTCCCCGACGCCCGGCAAAAACAGAAGCAGCGACCCCGACTCTTCACGCAGCAGGTTTGCCACCGCGACCGCGACGGCTTCGTCAAAACGTTGATGGGTAGCCAGCGGGCTATAGCGCCGCTCGACAGGAAAAGCGCGGCCTTCGGAGCTGATGACGGGCGCGTCCGGCAGGCATTTTTGCAGGCGCTGGTTATCCAGCGTGGCCGACATAATCAGCAGCTTCAAATCTTCACGCAGCCCCTGCTGCACGTCCAGCAGAAGCGCGAGCGCCAGATCGGTCTGCAGGCTGCGCTCGTGGAATTCATCAAGGATAACCAGCGCGATGCCGGTGAGTTCAGGATCGCGCTGGATCAGGCGGGTCAAAATCCCTTCGGTCACTACTTCCAGCCTGGTATCAGGCCCGACGCAGGTTTCCGCCCGCATCCGATAGCCGACCGTTTCGCCGGGCTTCTCGCCAAGAAGCTCCGCCAGGCGCTGGGCAACGTTGCGGGCGGCGAGGCGGCGCGGTTCAAGCAGCAGAATTTTTCCGCTCAAACCGCCCTCTTTGAGGATTTGCAGCGGGAGCCAGGTGGATTTCCCTGCCCCGGTAGGCGCGTTAAGCAGCACCTGCGGCGCGACTTGCAGCGCGCTGAGAACATCGGTTAGGACCGCGGCGACAGGTAATGACGACACAAACAGCTCCAAAGGGTTAACATACGCAATCGCGCATTGTAGCATTCCGTACACACATAACCGAGAAACCCCCATGGCCGACACTCGCCGTCTGTTCTTCGCCCTCGATATGCCCGCCGTGGTGCAGCGGCAGATCGTCAGCTGGCGTGCTGAGAACTTTCCCGCGGACGCCGGACGCCCCGTTGCGGCAGCGAATCTGCACCTGACGCTCGCTTTTTTGGGTGACGTCAGCGCCGAAAAACAGCGTGCGCTAAGCCGGCTGGCGGGACGTATCCAGCAGTCTGGCTTTACGCTAACGCTCGACGATGCCGGGCTGTGGGCGCGCTCAAAAGTCGTCTGGCTCGGCCCACGCCATGCGTCGCTGGGGCTTATCCAGCTGGCCAATATGCTGCGCGCCCAGGCCGCGCGTAACGGCTGCTACCAAAGCCCGCAGCCTTACCATCCTCACGTTACGCTCTACCGCAGCGTGACCCAGTCCGTCGCCATTCCACAGCCCAACTTCCGCTGGCAGTTTAAAGTTGAGGAGTTTGTGCTTTACGAGTCAGTTTTCAGCCAGGGCCGCACCCGTTACCAGCCGCTGGAGCGCTGGCCGTTACATAATAAGGAAGAGTAAATGGAGTTTTCCCCGGCGCTGCAGCCAGCCACTTTAATTCAACGCTATAAGCGCTTTCTGGCGGATGTGGTCACCCCCCAGGGTGAATTGCTGACGCTACACTGCCCGAATACCGGCGCGATGACCGGCTGCGCCACGCCGGGTGATACCGTCTGGTATTCCACCTCGGCCAATCCGAAGCGTAAATATGCCCACACCTGGGAAATTACCGAGACGCAAAACGGCGATTTTATCTGCGTGAATACGCTGCAGGCGAATAACGTGGTGAAGGAAGCGCTGGTCGAAAATCATTTTTCAGAATTAAGCGGTTACACAAAAATCCTTAGCGAAGTGAAGTACGGCGCAGAGCGCAGCCGGATCGATTTTATGTTACAGGCGGATAACAAAGTTAACTGCTATATTGAAGTGAAATCGGTCACGTTATCCGAACAGGGAAGTGGCTTTTTCCCTGATGCTGTGAGCCTTCGCGGGCAGAAGCATCTGCGGGAATTGATGAGCGTGGTCAGGCATGGAGAGCGCGCAGTGCTGCTGTTTGCGGTGTTACACTCCGCCATCACTCGTGTCTCCCCGGCACGCCACATCGACGCAAAATATGCGCAACTATTGTGCGAGGCGCAGGAATGCGGGGTGGAAATATTGGCCTTGCGGGCAGAACTTTCTGCCAGAGGGCTGACGCTAACCTCGCCGTTACCTGTCTGTTTATAACATCTCATTTACAAAGAACGGTTAACGCTTTTTGTATGTTTTGTGTTCTGGTCGCTCGCGTAAATACGCTTTTCCTCACAGGGTTGTCAATAGCGAAATTTATATAATTGCCATCCTGAAAAGCATCTGCTATTTATAGCGACCTGATTTTCCCCCAACAGGGGACCGATAGTGCGTGTTAAGGAGAAGCAACATGCAAGAAGGGCAAAAGCGTAAAACATCGTCCCTGAGTATCCTCGCCATCGCTGGGGTGGAGCCTTACCAGGAGAAAGCGGGCGAAGAATACATGAACGAAGCCCAGCTGTCGCACTTCAGGCGTATTCTTGAAGCCTGGCGTAACCAACTTATGGACGAAGTTGATCGCACCGTCACGCACATGCAGGATGAAGCTGCTAACTTCCCGGACCCGGTCGACCGTGCCGCCCAGGAAGAGGAGTTCAGCCTGGAGCTGCGCAACCGCGATCGCGAACGTAAGCTGATCAAGAAGATCGAGAAGACGCTCAAGAAAGTAGAAGACGAAGATTTCGGCTACTGCGAATCCTGCGGCGTTGAGATTGGTATTCGCCGTCTTGAAGCACGTCCGACAGCTGATTTGTGTATCGACTGCAAAACGTTGGCAGAAATTCGCGAAAAACAGATGGCTGGCTAACAGCACGCGATTTCACCACTTTCAAAGGCGGGAGTCTCTCCCGCCTTACTTATTTGTAGACTCATGACAGCTCCCCATTACATCGGGCGATTCGCCCCCTCACCCTCCGGTGAACTTCATTTCGGCTCGCTGATTGCCGCCCTCGGTAGCTATCTGCAGGCCCGGGCTAACCATGGCCGGTGGCTGGTGCGCATCGAAGATATCGACCCGCCCAGAGAAGTGCCGGGTGCTGCCGATACGATTCTGCGCCAGCTTGAACATTATGGTTTGCACTGGGATGGTGACGTTCTCTGGCAGTCCCGGCGCCATGAGGCCTATCGCGAAGCGCTGGCCTGGCTACGCGACCAGCATCTCAGCTATTTCTGCACCTGTTCCCGCAGCCGCATTCAGCAAATCGGCGGCTTCTACGACGGCCACTGCCGGACGCTGAATCACGGTCCGGAAAACGCCGCCGTGCGCCTGGTGCAACAGCATCCGGTATTAAGTTTTGAAGATAAACTGCGCGGCACGCTGCTGGCGGACGAACAGCTTGCGCGGGAAGACTTTATCATTCACCGCCGCGACGGCCTGTTTGCCTATAATCTGGCCGTGGTGGTGGACGATAACTTTCAGGGCGTGACGGAGATTGTGCGCGGCGCGGATTTGATCGAGCCTACCGTACGTCAGATTTCGCTGTACCAGCAGTTTGGCTGGCGGGTGCCGCAGTACATGCATCTGCCGCTGGCGGTCAACGAGCAGGGCAATAAGTTATCCAAGCAAAACCACGCTCCGGCGCTGCCGCAGGGCGACCCACGTCCTGTACTTATCAATGCGTTAGCATTCTTAAATCAGCCGCTTATTCCCTGCTGGCAGGATCTGTCGCTGGACAGCCTGTTAAGCGAAGCGGTAAAAAATTGGGCGCCGGGTGACATTCCACTTAAGGCTCCCGTGAATACGTCATTCTCAAATGCGCCGCACTGAGCTATGATTAGCCGCTGTTTTTTTTGTCCCTAATGATTGACACTGCCGAGGTGGACCATTTTTACCCGAGTCGCTAATTTTTGCCGCAAGGTGCTTAACCGCGATGATGTCGTGGCTGAGGAGAAAGAAGATCTCCCGCAAATCACGGTCATTCCGCGTGACCAGCATGCTATCTCCCGCAAAGATATCAGTGAAAACGCCCTGAAGGTGCTCTACCGTTTGAATAAAGCGGGCTACGAGGCATACCTTGTTGGCGGCGGCGTGCGTGACCTTCTGCTGGGCAAAAAACCGAAAGATTTCGACGTCACCACCAGCGCCACGCCGGATCAGGTTCGTAAACTGTTCCGTAACTGCCGTCTGGTTGGCCGCCGCTTCCGCCTGGCGCACGTCATGTTCGGGCCGGAAATCATTGAGGTCGCCACCTTCCGTGGCCATCATGAAGAGCAAAAATCCGATCGCCAGACCTCGCAAACCGGTCAGAACGGCATGCTGCTGCGCGATAACATCTTCGGCTCTATAGAAGAAGATGCCCAGCGCCGCGACTTCACCATCAACAGCCTTTATTACAGCGTGGCCGATTTTGCCATCCGTGATTACGTTGGCGGTCTGCGTGACTTACGTAACGGCGTGATTCGCCTGATTGGCGATCCGGAAACGCGCTACCGTGAAGATCCGGTACGTATGCTGCGCGCCGTGCGCTTTGCCGCCAAGCTGAACATGACTATCAGCCCTGAAACCGGCGAACCTATTCCACGCCTGGCAACGTTGATTAACGACGTTCCTCCTGCCCGCCTGTTTGAAGAGTCTCTCAAATTGCTGCAGGCAGGCCACGGCTATCCGACCTACGAACTGCTGCGTGAATACCAGCTGTTCCAGCCGCTGTTCCCGAGCATCACCCGCTGCTTTACCGAGCAGGGCGACAGCCCGATGGAGCTGATAATTGCCCAGGTGCTGAAGAATACCGACAACCGTATCCAGAACGATATGCGCGTGAATCCGGCGTTCCTCTTCTCCGCCATGTTCTGGTATCCGCAGCTGGAGATGGCCCAGAAGCTCACCCAGGAAAGCGGCCTTGCCTATATGGACGCCTTCGCCCTGGCGATGAACGAAGTGCTGGACGAAGCCTGCCGCGCGCTGGCGATTCCGAAACGTATTACCACCCTGGTGCGCGATATCTGGACGCTTCAGCTGCGCCTCTCCCGCCGCCAGGGCAAGCGCGCCTGGAAGCTGATGGAGCATCCTAAATTCCGCGCCGCGTACGATCTGCTGGCCCTGCGTGCCGAAGTGGAAAATAATCAGGAGCTGCTGCGTCTGACCAAATGGTGGGGCGAGTTCCAGGTTGCCGCGCCGCCGCTGCAGAAAGGCATGCTCGACGATCTGGGTGACGAACCGGCAGCGCGCCGTCGCCATCGCCGTCCCCGCAAGCGTGCGCCACGCAGTGGTGGCACCGCGTGACCCTGGCGTTTATCGCCCTCGGCAGCAACCAGGCGTCACCGCTTGAGCAGGTCGCTCAGGCTCTTGACGCCATCGCAGCCATTCCGCACAGCCGGGTGGTTGCCACTTCCTCTTATTATCGCACCCCGCCGCTCGGCCCGCAGGATCAGCCCGATTACCTGAATGCCGCAGTGGCGCTGGAAACCGATCTTTCAGCCGAAGAGCTGCTTGATCATACCCAGCGCATCGAGCTGGAGCAGGGGCGCGTTCGCAAAGCCGAACGCTGGGGCCCGCGCACTTTAGATCTGGATCTCATGCTGTTCGGGGCAGAAACGATCGCCACTCCGCGCCTGACCGTCCCCCACTACGATATGAAAAACCGCGCCTTTATGCTGGTTCCCCTGCTGGAAATCGCCCCTGACTGCGTTTTCCCGAACGGCGAAAGAGCGGCCGACGTGCTGGCCACGCTGTCCCGCGCGGGCATTTCGTACTGGTAACGCCCAATTTTTTGATAAAGTAGCAATCGATTCCCCCTTCCTTATCCAGGGACCGCCATGAAACCAATCACGATGTCTCAGCTGCGCCAGTGGAAACAGGCCCAGCGTAAATTCGCCACCATCACCGCCTATGACTTCAGCTTCGCCAAACTGTTTGCCGAAGAGGGCATCGGCGTGATGCTGGTTGGCGATTCGTTAGGGATGACCGTTCAGGGGCACGACTCCACGCTGCCGGTAACCGTAGAAGATATTGCCTACCACACGCGTGCGGTACGACGCGGTGCGCCGCACTGCCTGCTGCTGGCCGACCTGCCGTTTATGGCTTATGCCACGCCGGAACAGGCTTTTATCAACTCCGCAGAAGTGATGCGTGCCGGGGCAAATATGGTAAAAATCGAAGGCGGAAAATGGCTGGTTGAAACTGTTAAAATGCTTACCGAGCGTGCCGTGCCGGTTTGTGGTCACCTGGGGCTGACGCCGCAGTCGGTGAATATTTTCGGCGGCTATAAGGTTCAGGGACGGGATGAACAGGCAGCTCAGACGCTGTTTGACGATGCCGTCGCTCTTGAAGCCGCTGGCGCACAGCTGCTGGTACTGGAATGCGTGCCGGTGGCGCTGGCGAAACGCATCACCGAAGCGCTGACCATTCCGGTCATCGGCATCGGCGCGGGTAACGTCACGGACGGGCAGATTCTGGTAATGCACGACGCGTTCGGCATTACCGGTGGCCATATTCCGAAATTCGCCAAAAACTTCCTGACCGAAGCGGGTGACATGCGCGCCGCCGTGCGCCAGTACGCCGCTGAAGTTGAGTCCGGCAGCTATCCGGGCGAAGAACACAGTTTCCACTGACAGGAGAAAGGTTGTGCTGATAATCGAAACGTTACCGCTGCTCCGCCAGCAAATCCGCCGCTGGCGCCAGGAAGGCAAGCGCATTGCGCTGGTGCCGACCATGGGTAACCTGCACGACGGCCATATGACGCTGGTTGAAGAAGCGAAGGCCGTGGCTGACGTGGTTGTGGTGAGTATTTTTGTTAACCCAATGCAGTTCGACCGCCCGGACGATCTGTCGCGCTATCCGCGCACGCTGCAGGAAGATTGCGAGAAGCTTAATCGCCGTAAGGTCGATCTGGTGTTTGCGCCCGCTCCTGCCGATGTCTATCCGCAGGGCCTGGACACCCAGACCTACGTTGACGTGCCGGGCCTTTCCACCATGCTGGAAGGCGCAAGCCGCCCGGGCCACTTCCGCGGCGTCTCCACCATCGTCAGCAAGCTGTTTAATCTGGTTCAGCCGGACGTCGCCTGCTTCGGGCAGAAGGACTACCAGCAGCTGGCGCTGATCCGCAAGATGACGGCGGATATGGGCTATGACATTGAGATTGTCGGCGTGCCGACCGTGCGTGCGAAAGATGGCCTCGCGCTCAGCTCCCGCAACGGCTACCTGACCGCCGAACAGCGTAAAATTGCCCCAAACCTCAGTAAGGTCATGAACTCCATTGCCGATAAGCTGCGCGCGGGTGAGCGTGATACGGAAGAGCTGCTGGCGATTGCGGCAACCGAGCTTAACGAAAAAGGCCTGCGTTCTGACGATCTGCAAATCCGTGACGCCGACACGCTGCTGGAGCTAAGTGACGGCAGTAAATGCGCCGTCGTTCTCATGGCCGCATGGCTTGGTCAGGCGCGTCTGATTGATAACATTCAGGTTGATTTAGGGCAGTAGACAGCCCTGTAAAAACGGGCAATACTGCGCCAATATATTCATGGGATCGATGAAAATCGGTCCGGTTTAAGCCCAGACACAAAGGTTTAATTTTATGATTCGCACCATGCTGCAGGGCAAGCTCCACCGCGTGAAAGTGACCCAGGCGGACTTGCATTATGAAGGCTCCTGCGCCATCGATCAGGACTTCCTCGAGGCGGCAGGCATTCTGGAATATGAAGCCATCGATATCTATAACGTGACCAACGGTAAGCGTTTCTCAACTTACGCGATTGCCGGTGAGCGCGGATCGAAAATTATCTCTGTTAACGGCGCGGCGGCACACTGCGCAAGCGTGGGTGACATCCTGATTATCGCCAGCTACGTGACGATGCCGGACGAGCAGGCGCGCAGCTGGCAGCCAAAAGTCGCCTATTTTGACGGTGACAACGAGATGAAACGCCTGGCGAAAGCCGTACCGGTTCAGGTGGCGTAAGAAGTTTTCCCCTCACCCTAACCCTCTCCCCAAAGGGGCGAGGGGATCGATCGAGCTGTTTCCGTTATTCACCCTCTCCCTTTCGGGTTGAGGGTATAAACTCAGGACTCCGGCTGATTCGTTATCAACCGTGACATCGTCTCCAGCGAGTCCGTCCGCAGAATATAAAGCCGCTTCAGCAGGAACGGATTATCTCCCGGCTTGACCTTGCCCCTTACCGTGGTGACCGCCATATGGAAGCCCGCGTCGTTCGCAGCCCTCACCGCCTTGTCGTCATAGCCACCAAACGGGTACGACACATACAGCACGTGCGGGTTGAACTGCGCCAGCGCGCGTCGGGAATGTTTAAAATCGAACAGGATATTGTGGTAGCTGCGGCTCAGCAAAATGGGACGGCGATAGCCGTCAACGCGGTGCAGGAAGTGGGTGTGGGACTGCACGTCGAACACATCCTGGCTGGCCTGCAGTTCCGAAACGCTCATAAACTGCAGTGATTTAGGATTCCACTTCTGGGGATGACGCTTGATGCGCGACGAGATAATAAACGACGTCGCTTTAAAGCCGTACTCTTTCAAAATTGGGTACGCATAGCGGTATACGGACTTCAGCCCGTCATCAAACGTAATCACTACCGAGCGTGCGGGCAGATTCATGCGGTTGCGCACGTAGCCTTCCAGCTGATACATCGTCAGCGTGCTGTAGCCTCTGTCGCGCAGCCAGGTCATCTGGTTGCTGAACGCCACGACGGAGGTTGTCGTTGAGGTATGACGAAAACGCGTGTTTTCTTCATCGCGCAGGATGTGGTGGTAGGTCAGCACCGGAATGCCGTTATCCTGCTGCGCGTCCAGGCTGCTGACGTAGCCCAGACGGTTGCCGATGCGGATCTGAAACCAGGTCTGGTTCAGCCGGTCTTTCAGCTTAGCGCTGATGGGATAGCGGATGTTGTCCGCCAGGGTACCAAAGGGAGCGCTGCCGCTGTTCGGCGCGTTATAAACCTGCACATCCCGGAAGGTCAGCAGATTCTGGTTGCTCAGCGGCTTGTTTAAATCCCCTAGCCTGTCCTCAACCCTCTGTTTTCCTGCCACCGGCCCCAGGTGGCTCTTATCGATAAACCCGGTGCCGAAGCCGAAGCGAAACTCGTAATAATCCGCCGCCGTCGGGACAACCGCCAGGATCTGTCCTTCCTCGATGGTGCCAACGGAAATGACTTTATCCCCGACCTGCGCCCAGATATCGGCATCTTCTGTGGTCTGCATATACTGTGCGGGGATTTCATGGCTGCTGAGCAGGCTGGCGTGGGCCTGGGATGCACAAAACAGTGCCATCAGGCAAAACATGAGGCGGGTTAACATAGCGGATTAAATAGCACTTTTTGCACATCCAGAGAGGGAGGCGGCTATTTTAGCATTTACGGCGTCAATACCAACCTTTCAGATCAATATTGATGCAGTAAGACAAACGGCGGGTTTTTACTCTGCTGATGCCAGAGGCTGGTGACCGCCTCTCCGCCCTGCCCGACGATGAGCTGGCGAAAAGCTTCGCTGCTCAGCTTATCGCGCTGGTCGATAATAGCCGTCAGCAAAGGTAGCGTAACGCCGGAAATAACTTCGCAGTGGGAATGAGTGTGGCTCAGCTGGGCGGCGGTACGGTAGGGAGCCGCGCCCGTTTTATCGGTAAGAAAAATGACGCCGTCGCCGGAGTCACAGTTATAAAGCGCGTCGCACAGCATGCGGCTCAGCATATTGGTGCTTAACCCTTTCCAGAAGTTCACCGCACAGCACTGGGCCTGCGGGCCGAAGCGCTTTTCAAGCGCGTCCAGCATATCCTGAGCATAATAGTCGTGACCCGTGATCACCCATCCCAACATCGCGTATCTCCCGTAAACGAGAGGGTAGTCTGCCAGAAAGATCGTCGCGCGGGCTGACGTTCGTCAAATGAGTGCGGGAAAAATCTGAAATGCTTCCCCCGCAGGGGAAGCGAAACGATCAGGTACGCAGACCGCGACCGCGCTGGATGAGGTACCAGCACAGCAGGTAGAACGCCGCAATAAACGCCACCAGCACGACGACGGTAAACAGCAGCGGAACGTCGCTGATGCCGAGGAAGCCGTAGCGGAAGCCGCTGATCATGTAGACGATCGGGTTCAGGTGCGACAGCGCCTGCCAGAACGGCGGCAGCAGGGTCAGAGAGTAGAACACCCCGCCCAGATAGGTCAGCGGCGTCAGCACGAAGGTCGGGATCAGGCTGATGTCGTCGAACGTTTTGGCAAACACGGCGTTAAGCAGGCCCGCCAGCGAGAACAGAATCGCCGTCAGCACCAGGGTCAGCGCGACGAACAGCCACGAGTGCACCTGGAACGGCACGAAGAACAGGGAAATAGCCGTTACCAGCACGCCAACGCACAGGCCGCGCGCAACGCCACCGCCCACGTAACCGGCGATAATCACGTGCGTTGGTACGGGCGCAACCAGCAGCTCTTCAATGTTGCGCTGGAACTTGGCGCTGAAGAACGAAGATGCGACGTTGGCGTAGGCGTTGGTGATCACCGCCATCATGATCAGCCCCGGCACGATGAACTGCATGTAGGTGAAACCGTGCATTTCACCGATGCGCGAACCGATCAGGTTACCGAAGATAATGAAGTAGAGCGTCATGGTGATAACCGGCGGCACCAGCGTCTGGATCCAGATGCGGGTGAAGCGGTGGATCTCTTTGGTCCAGATACTTTTTAACGCTACCCAGTAGAGATGCATCATGCCTGGTCTCCTTGTTTATTTACCAGCGTGACGAACAGCTCTTCCAGACGGTTGGCCTTGTTACGCATACTTAATACCTGAACGCCCTGCGCGCTTAGCTGGCTGAACACGCTGTTAATGCCCTGTTCGCGCAGTACTTCTACCTCAAGCGTGGAGGTGTCCACCAGGCGGTACTGATAGCCATCGAGCTTTGGCAGCGGGCTTTTCGGCGCTAGATCCAGGATGAACGTTTCTGACTTGAGCTTAGAGAGCAGCGATTTCATCGAGGTGTTTTCTACCAGCTCACCGCTCTGGATAATGCCGATATTACGACAGAGCATTTCTGCTTCTTCCAGATAGTGGGTGGTCAGAATGATCGTGGTGCCCTTATCGTTCAGGTCTTTTAAGAAGCCCCACATGGAACGGCGAAGTTCGATGTCCACCCCGGCCGTCGGCTCATCAAGGATCAGCAGCTTTGGTTCATGCATCAGCGCACGGGCGATCATCAGACGACGTTTCATGCCGCCGGATAGCATCCGCGCTCTTTCGCTACGCTTTTCCCACAGGTCGAGCTGTTTGAGATACTTTTCGCTGCGCGCTATCGCTTCGTCACGCTCAACGCCATAGTAGCCAGCCTGATGAACGACAATCTGCTGCACCGTTTCAAACGGGTTGAAGTTAAACTCCTGCGGGACCAGGCCGAGCTGGCGCTTGGCGTTCACTACATCGCTTTGCAGGTCGTAACCGAAGACGCGTACCTTGCCGGAGGTTTTGTTTACCAGCGAGCTGATGATGCCGATGGTGGTCGACTTGCCTGCGCCGTTCGGGCCAAGCAGGGCGTAGAAATCTCCCGCCTCGACACTAAGATCGATGCCGCGCAGCGCTTTAACGCCGCCCGCATAGGTCTTGGTGAGTTTTTCCAGTTCTAATGCAATGGTCATTGTTTGGGGTTACCTTTCGCGATGCACTTGTTATCAGTATAAAAATTTTCCGAGTTGCCCTATATTACCTTAACGCATTTCTCCGGTTACAGGTTGTTAGCCTCCATGAATGATATAGATACCCTCATCAGCAATAACCAGGTTTGGTCAAAGCTGATGGAGGATGAAGACCCTGGCTTTTTTGAACGTTTGTCCCAGGCGCAAAAACCCCGTTATCTGTGGATTGGCTGTTCCGACAGCCGTGTACCGGCAGAACGCCTGACCGGCCTTGAACCCGGCGAGCTTTTTGTTCACCGTAACGTGGCCAACCTCGTTATCCATACCGACTTAAACTGCCTTTCAGTGGTGCAGTACGCGGTGGACGTGCTGGAAGTTGAGCACATCATCATCTGCGGTCATTACGGCTGCGGTGGCGTACAGGCGGCGGTAGAAAACCCGGATTTAGGGCTGATCAATAACTGGCTGCTGCACATCCGCGATATCTGGTTCAAGCATAGTTCGCTGCTGGGAGAGCTCCCGCCGGAACAACGCCTGGATACGCTGTGTGAGCTGAACGTGATGGAACAGGTCTACAACCTGGGCCACTCCACTATTATGCAGTCCGCCTGGAAACGCGGGCAGAAAGTGACCATTCACGGCTGGGCCTACGGCATTCATGATGGCCGCCTGCGCGACCTGGAAGTAACCGCCACCAGCCGCGAATCGCTCGAGCAGGGTTACCGCAGCGGGATTTCCAACATGAAGCAGGCCAACACCAGCCACAAGAATAGAACGCCTTCCCAGTAAATCAGATAGCAAAAAGGGCCTTAAAGGCCCTTTTTCACTGCCCTGCGCCCTTACTACTCATCTAACAGGACGACTTTGCCGACGTACGGCAGATGGCGATAGCGCTGGGCGTAGTCGATGCCGTAGCCCACCACGAATTCATCAGGAATGGAGAAACCCACCCATTCAACGTTGACGTCCACTTCGCGGCGCTCAGGCTTGTCGAGCAGCGTACAGATAGCCAGTGACTTCGGCTGGCGCAGGCGGAGGATTTCACGCACTTTGCTCAGCGTATTGCCGGAATCGATGATGTCTTCAACGATCAGCACGTCTTTGCCGCGAATGTCTTCATCCAGGTCTTTGAGGATTTTCACATCGCGGGTGGTGGACATGCCGCTACCGTAGCTGGAGGCGGTCATAAAATCGACTTCATGGGGTACATGAACTTCACGGCACAGGTCCGCCATAAACATAAACGAGCCGCGCAGCAGGCCTACCAGCACCATATCACTGCCGCTTTCGCGGTAATGTTCAGTTATTTCACTACCCAGTTGCGCGATACGGGCCTTGATCTCCGCTTCCGGGATCATTACTTCTACAGTATGTTTCATATCTATAACCATATGATTTTAAAACAAATCATTGAGTGCCAGCTCAGCGTCGGCCAGCACAAAATATTCAGGCCAGCAGTATAACAGCAAAACACATTGCCATGCGCTATCGGTAAAAAAGCCATTTATGTGATGTATATCACACTTGTTAATAACTATAATTAATTGCTATCAAACTTTTAAGAGCGTGATAATTGTGAAAACAAATAAATCAGGATCGCGGGTGATCGCGACCTTATCAGCCCTGTTTGCCGTACTTACAGGACTGTATTTACTTATTGGCGGGATATGGTTAGTCGCAATTGGTGGGTCGTGGTACTACCCAATTGCAGGGGTGGTGATGCTCGTCACCGCATGGTTACTCTGGCAACGTAAAGCGCTGGCGCTCTGGATTTACGCCGCGCTGCTGCTCTGCACCGTTGTATGGAGCATCTGGGAAGTTGGTTTCGACTTCTGGGCGTTGACGCCGCGTTTAGATGTTCTGTTCTTCTTCGGCGTGTGGCTGGTGCTGCCGTTTGTCTATCGCCAGTTCATTCTGCCTTCCGCAGGCGCGGCTCCGGCGCTTGGCGTTGTGCTGGCCGCCACCGTGGTGGTGCTGATCTGGGCAGTGTTCAACGATCCGCAGGAAATCAACGGCACCCTGAGCGCCGAGGCTTCCGCACCTGCCGCAGCCTCGTCCACCATTCCTGATGCCGACTGGCCTGCCTATGGCCGTAACCAGGAAGGCCAGCGCTGGTCCCCTCTGAAGCAGATCAACGACAAAAACGTTGGCCAGCTGAAAGAGGCCTGGAGATTCCAGACTGGCGACCTTAAGCGCCCTACCGATCCGGGTGAAATCACCAACGAAGTCACCCCGATTAAAATTCGTGACACGCTTTACCTCTGCACCGCGCACCAGCAGCTGTTCGCCCTGGATGCGGCAACCGGTAAGCAGAAGTGGAAATTCGACCCGCGTCTGGATACCAACCCTTCCTTCCAGCACGTGACCTGCCGTGGCGTTTCGTATCATGAAGCGACAGCAGATAACGCCAGCCCGGATGTGGTATCCAACTGTCCGCGTCGTATTCTGCTGCCGGTAAACGATGGCCGCCTGTTTGCGCTGAATGCCGATAACGGCAAACTGTGCGAAAGCTTCGCCAACAAAGGCATTCTGAACCTGCAAACCAACATGCCGGTGACGACGCCGGGCATGTACGAACCAACGTCTCCGCCGATCGTTACTGACAAAGTGATTATCATTGCGGGCGCGGTAACGGATAACTTCTCTACCCGCGAGCCGTCCGGCGTCATTCGTGGTTTTGATGTGAATACCGGCAAGCTGCTGTGGGCCTTCGATCCGGGTGCTAAAGACCCGAATGCGATCCCGAGCGACGAACATCACTTCACCATCAACTCACCGAACTCCTGGGCACCGGCCGCGTACGATGCCAAACTGGATATGGTTTATCTGCCGATGGGCGTCACCACGCCGGACATTTGGGGCGGTAACCGTACCCCTGAGCAGGAGCGTTTCGCCAGCAGCATCGTGGCGCTGAACGCAACCACCGGTAAGCTTGCGTGGTCCTATCAGACTGTCCACCACGATCTGTGGGATATGGATATGCCTTCCCAGCCGACGCTTGCGGATATCCAGGATAAAAACGGTAACGTTGTGCCTGTGATTTACGCTCCGGCGAAAACCGGCAATATCTTCGTGCTGGACCGTCGTGACGGCAAGCTGGTTGTCCCTGCCCCGGAAAAACCGGTCCCGCAGGGCGCGGCTAAAGGTGACTACGTGACGCCTACCCAGCCGTTCTCCGATCTGAGCTTCCGTCCGAAGAAAGATCTGAGCGGCGCGGATATGTGGGGTGCGACGCTGTACGACCAGATGGTCTGCCGCATTATCTTCCACAAGCTGCGTTATGAAGGCATCTTCACGCCGCCTTCCGAGCAGGGCACGCTGGTGTTCCCGGGTAACCTGGGGATGTTCGAATGGGGCGGTATTTCAGTCGACCCAAGCCGCCAGGTAGCGATTGCTAACCCAATGGCGCTGCCGTTTGTCTCTAAACTGATGCCGCGTGGTCCTGGCAATCCTATGGAACCGCCAAAAGACGCGAAAGGTTCAGGCTCCGAGAGCGGCATTCAGCCGCAGTACGGCGTGCCGTATGGCGTAACGCTTAACCCGTTCCTGTCGCCGTTCGGCTTACCTTGTAAGCAACCGGCATGGGGCTATATCTCCGCATTGGATCTGAAAACCAATGAAGTGGTATGGAAAAAACGTATCGGTACCGTACGCGACAGCTCGCCGCTTCCGCTGCCGTTCAAAATGGGTATGCCGATGCTGGGCGGTCCGATTTCTACCGCGGGTAACGTGCTGTTTATTGGCGCAACCGCAGATAACTATCTGCGCGCGTACAACATGAGCAACGGTGACAAGCTGTGGGAAGCGCGTCTGCCGGCCGGTGGCCAGGCAACGCCGATGACCTATGAAGCGAACGGCAAGCAGTACGTCGTGATCTCCGCGGGTGGCCACGGCTCCTTCGGGACGAAGATGGGCGACTACATTGTTGCTTACGCTTTGCCGGACGACGCTAAGTAATAAAAAAAGCGGGTAACACATGAACGTGTACCCGCCTGAAAATGGCGGATGAGCTAAAACCTCATCCGCCTTTTTTATGCCACGGTAAAGCCAAGCATCATGCCGGTGTCTTCATGCTCCAGCAGATGACAGTGGGCCATATAGGCATGCTCTTTCGAGGCTTCGTGATCGAAGCGTACTAACACCTCGCTACGCGCCCCTTCCACACGAACCGTATCTTTCCAGCCCTGACGATGGGCAGCAACCGGCTGACCGTTCTCGCTCAGAATGCGGAACTGCGTGCCGTGGATGTGGAACGGATGCAGCATCATGTCCCCTTCCCCGGAAATGGTCCATTTCTCGTATTTCCCCTTCTGCGCGGCGAACGCCGGGGTGGCCATATCAAAGGCCTTGCCGTTGATCTTGTTGGCATTGTGGAAGTCGAAACCCTGGCCCATCTGACCATGATTCATCTTGCCGTGATCCATACCGCCATGTTTCATGCCGCCATGCCCGCCCATGTTGCCATGCCCGCCCATGCTCATGCCCGCCATCGCTTTATCGCCGTATTTCTTCATCAGCGCCTGCATGCCCATCATATCGAGCATCGGGTCCATCATCAGCTGCAGCCAGCGTTCGGTCAGGCCATCAAGCGCAGGCAGAGCGGGAACCTCCACCAGCTTATCCGGGAGTTCGCCAGAAGAGGCAATGCGCACCGGTTGAATACGCACAATGGGCTGCGGCTGGTCGAACGGCGCGACGGTCATGCCCATTTGCTTCACTGGCAGGGTCACAATATCAAACGGTTTACCATCGCTGGTGTCCACCAGCACTTCAAAACGCTCGCCCATCAGCAGCGGTAGCTCGGTGACTTTAACCGGTTCGGCCAGCAGGCCGCCGTCGCTGGCGATGACATACAGAGGGCGATTGTCGCTGGCGGCAATGTTCAGCGATCGGGCGTTGCAGCCGTTCAGCAGACGTAAACGCAGCCAGCCGCGAGGATTGGCGTGCTGCGGGTAGTTAACGCCGTTACACAGCAGCATGTCGCCAAACCAGCCAACGGCGGCGCTCATCACGTCCAGCTTGTAATCAATCTCGCCGTCGGCGCCAAAACGCTTGTCCTGAATGATGAGCGGGATATCGTCGATGCCCCACTGCTTCGGCAGCATCAGCTTGCGGCTTTCGATGTCTTCGATCAGCACCAGCCCCGCAAGGCCCATCGCCACCTGATGCCCGGTTTTCCCGTGCTGATGGGGATGGAACCAGCAGGTGGCTGCGCGCTGCTGAGGCGTAAATTTGACGGTGCGCCTACCCCCGGCGGCAATCACGCCCTGCGGGCCGCCGTCCACGTCGCCGGGCACTTCCAGACCGTGCCAGTGCACCGTGGTTTCCTCAGCCAGGCTATTATGAATATCTACGGTAACGCTTTCCCCCTGGGTAAGCCGCAGTGCGGGTCCCAGCAGGCTGCCGTTGTAGCCCCAGGTTGTCGCCATTTTGCCGCCGAAGACGGTTTTCCCGGCCTGGGCCGTAAGACGAACGGTATTTCGGGCATCCGGCAGTAATAATTCAGGGACAGGTAAAGCGGGACGGTCCGCCGCCAGGGCCGCACGGCTCCAGAGCGGCAGCGCGCTGAACGCGCCAAAAGCAGCGGAATATTTTATAAAATCACGACGGTGCATGTTCAATTCCTTTAGTGAGCAGGCGTGCCGAAAAGCATAAACCCTTCCCCAACGGGAAGGTCAAGTTTGCAGCAAAGAATAAATATCGTCGTGCCGCATTTAACTGTGTTAACGTTTCGTATCTGATGAAAAGTGGTAGGTGTGATGAAGACGGGAGTTAAGGCATTAATGTTGGGTGTTTTGCTGGCATTTTCTACCAGCAGTCAGGCACTTAGCGAATCTGAAGCAGAAGATATGGCCGATCTGACTGCGGTATTTGTCTTTTTAAAAAATGATTGCGGCTACCAGAACCTCCCGAACGGTCAGATCCGCCGCGCGCTGGTCTTTTTTGCTCAGCAGAACCAGTGGGACTTAAGCAATTACGACAGCTTCAACATGAAGGCGCTGGGTGAGGACAGCTACCGCGATCTCAGCGGCATCGCCATCCCGACGGCAAACAAATGTAAATCGCTGGCCCGAGACTCGCTAAGCCTGCTCGCCTACGTTAAGTAATCCTCTCTCCCAGCCCCTTTGCTGAAATAATAGCCGTGCACCCACGGCTGTTGTTGGCTATGATGTTGCCCCCGTTTTGCAAAAGTGTTACCAAAGAGGTGCCCTCCATGACCGAGAAAAAAGTGTGGCAGGAAACGCTGCATGACGAGTTTGGGCAGTACTTTGCAATCGACAACGTGCTGTACCATGAAAAAACCGATCATCAGGATCTGGTTATCTTCGAAAACGCCGCTTTTGGCCGCGTAATGGCGCTGGATGGGGTGGTACAAACCACCGAGCGCGACGAGTTTATCTATCATGAAATGATGACCCACGTGCCGCTGCTGGCGCACGGCCGGGCAAAACACGTGCTGATCATCGGCGGCGGCGACGGCGCCATGCTGCGTGAAGTGACCCGTCATCAAAGCATTGAAACCATTACCATGGTGGAGATCGATGCGGGCGTGGTCTCCTTCTGCCGTCAGTATCTGCCCAATCACAACGCAGGCAGCTACGACGATCCCCGCTTCAGCCTGGTCATCGACGACGGCGTTAACTTCGTCACCCGGACCGCACAAACCTTTGATGTCATTATCTCTGACTGCACGGACCCCATCGGGCCGGGCGAAAGCCTGTTTACCTCCGCGTTTTATGAAGGCTGCAAGCGCTGCCTGAACCCGGGCGGGATTTTCGTGGCGCAGAACGGCGTCTGTTTCCTGCAGCAGGATGAAGCGCTGGACAGCCACCGCAAGCTCAGCCATTACTTTGCAGATGTGAGCTTTTACCAGGCGGCCATTCCGACCTATTTCGGCGGCATCATGACCTTTGCCTGGGCGACCGATAACCCAGCCCTGCGTCATCTGCCCACGGAAACGCTCCAGGCGCGATTCCATAAAGCCGGGATAAAGTGCCGCTATTACAATCCGGCAATCCATACGGCAGCCTTTGCTTTGCCGCAGTATCTGCTGGATGCGCTGGTGAACCAGTCATCCTGAGGAGGTGATAAAAATTGAAAAAACTGAAGCTGCACGGCTTTAACAACCTGACCAAAAGCCTGAGTTTTTGCATCTACGACATCTGCTACGTCAAGACCGCCGAGGAGCGGGACGGCTACATCGCCTACATCGACGAGCTGTATAATGCCAATCGCCTGACGGAGATCCTCAGCGAAACCTGCGCGATAATCGGCGCGAATATCCTTAATATCGCCCGCCAGGACTACGAGCCGCAGGGGGCAAGCGTGACTATTCTGGTCAGCGAAGAGCCTGTCGACCCGCAGAGCATTGACCAGTCCGAGCACCCCGGTCCGCTGCCGGATGCCGTCGTTGCCCACCTGGATAAAAGCCACATCTGCGTGCACACCTATCCGGAAAGCCACCCTGAGGGCGGCTTATGCACCTTCCGGGCCGATATAGAAGTGTCGACCTGCGGAGTCATTTCACCGCTGAATGCGCTGAACTACCTCATCCACCAGCTCGAGTCCGATATCGTGACCGTGGATTACCGCGTGCGCGGCTTTACCCGCGACGTGCACGGGAAAAAACACTTTATCGACCACGAGATTAATTCGATTCAAAACTTTATGTCTGCCGACATGAAGGCGCTGTACGACATGATGGACGTCAACGTTTATCAGGAGAACATCTTCCATACCAAGATGCTGCTGAAAGAGTTCGACCTGAAGCATTACATGTTCCATACCCGCCCGGAAGATCTGAGCGAAGGGGAACGAAAGGCTATTACCGACATGCTCTGGAAAGAGATGCGCGAAATTTATTACGGACGCAATATTCCGGCGCTGTAAAACGCATTCAGGCCCCTGCGGGCCTGAATATTAACGACCGGCGATAAATTCCCGGTAGGCGTTCATGACCTGCAGGAAATCCTCCACCCCGCAGAACGACAGGCTTTCTTCATCGTAGTAGTTCATCCCTTCTTCCATCTCGTCGCCGGATATTTCCAGCTGATTGGCGCGGATAATCACTTCTTCGCCGTCGAGCCACAGGGTGTATTCGTGCCCAATCCTCTGCCACTGGCGCTCGCTGCCCTTCACCGACGCCATTGCCTGCTCCACTTCATCAAGCAGGCCCGGGTTGTCTTTGACTTCCTCGTTGAACCAGTGGCCCACCACTTCGTGGCCCATCGACATACGCACCTTCACAAGTCCTGTGACATCGCGCAAAAATTCATATTCCATGGTGTTTTCCTCTGCCTGCTGAGGGAAAGCCAGCACCCTCATCGCGTATAGGGTAAGTATCGCAGTAAAGACGGCGAAAAACAGCGTGGAAACCTTCAGACAGAGAATAAAAAAAGGGGTGAGAGCCTGATGCCCTCACCCCCAGCCCCTCTCCCACAGGGAGAGGGTAGCGTTCACTAGACCGCGGTCTGGAAAATCACGCCGTCTGCTTTCTCGGTGTACTGGGAAAGCTGGTCGAAGTTCAGGTAGCGATAGGTATCCACCGCCGTTTTATCGACCTGCGCCATAAAGGTCTGGTATTCCTCAGGCGTCGGCAGTTTGCCCAGCAATGAGGCAACTGCGGCAAGCTCTGCGGAGGCCAGGAAGACGTTCGCCCCGGTCCCTAAACGGTTCGGGAAGTTACGGGTAGAAGTCGATACCACCGTTGCGCCGTCTGCCACACGCGCCTGGTTACCCATGCACAGTGAACAGCCAGGGATTTCGATACGCGCCCCGCTCTTGCCGAAGACGCTGTAATAACCTTCTTCGGTGAGCTGTGCCGCATCCATACGCGTTGGCGGTGCAACCCACAGACGGGTTGGCAGCTGGCCTTTGTGGCTGTCCAGCAGCTTGCCCGCCGCGCGGAAGTGGCCGATGTTGGTCATGCAGGAGCCGATAAACACTTCATCGATTTTCTCGCCCTGAACGTCAGACAGCAGACGCGCGTCGTCCGGGTCATTCGGTGCGCACAGGATCGGCTCTTTGATATCGTTCAGATCGATTTCGATGATCTCTGCGTATTCCGCGTCTGCGTCAGCTTCCAGCAGCTGCGGATCCGCCAGCCATTTTTCCATGCCCTGGATACGGCGCTCCAGCGTGCGGCGGTCGCCGTAGCCTTCGGCGATCATCCACTTCAGCAGCACGATGTTGGAGTTCAGGTACTCTTCGATCGGCTCGCGATCCAGCTTGATGGTGCAACCCGCAGCGGAACGCTCTGCGGAAGCATCCGTCAGCTCAAACGCCTGCTCGACTTTCAGCGTTGGCAGACCTTCGATTTCCAGAATACGACCGGAGAAGATGTTTTTCTTACCTTTCTTCTCAACGGTCAGCAGGCCCTGCTTGATGGCGTACAAAGGAATGGCGTGCACCAGGTCACGCAGGGTGATACCCGGCTGCATTTTACCTTTGAAGCGCACCAGCACCGACTCAGGCATATCCAGCGGCATAACCCCGGTTGCAGCGGCAAACGCCACCAGACCGGAACCAGCCGGGAAGGAGATGCCGATAGGGAAACGGGTGTGGGAGTCACCGCCGGTACCAACGGTATCCGGCAGCAGCATGCGGTTCAGCCAGGAGTGGATAACGCCATCGCCCGGACGCAGCGACACGCCGCCACGGTTCATGATGAAGTCAGGCAGAGTGTGGTGTGTGGTCACATCCACAGGCTTAGGATAAGCCGCGGTGTGGCAGAAGGACTGCATCACCAGGTCGGCGGAGAAGCCCAGGCACGCCAGGTCTTTCAGTTCATCACGGGTCATTGGACCGGTGGTGTCCTGAGAGCCGACGGACGTCATTTTTGGTTCGCAGTACTGGTTAGGACGGATGCCGTCCACGCCGCAGGCACGACCAACCATTTTCTGCGCCAGAGAGAAGCCACGGGTGCTGGCCGCCACGTCTTTCGCCTGCACGAAAACTTCGCTGTGCGGCAGGTTCAGCGCTTCACGCGCTTTAGTCGTCAGACCGCGACCGATGATCAGCGGAATACGGCCACCGGCGCGCACTTCATCAAGCAGCACGTCAGTTTTCAGTTCGAAATTAGCGATAACTTCGTTGGTGTCGTGGTTACGCACTTCGCCTTTATACGGATAGATGTCGATAACATCGCCCATGTTCAGGTCGTTAACGTCCACTTCAATCGGCAGCGCACCGGCATCTTCCATGGTGTTAAAGAAGATTGGCGCAATTTTACCGCCCAGCACCACACCGCCACCGCGCTTATTCGGCACGTTAGGAATGTCGTCACCCATGAACCACAGCACGGAGTTAGTGGCGGATTTAC
Organism: Dryocola clanedunensis; assembly: GCF_038405435.1. Taxonomy (GTDB): domain Bacteria; phylum Pseudomonadota; class Gammaproteobacteria; order Enterobacterales; family Enterobacteriaceae; genus Dryocola; species Dryocola clanedunensis_A. Next base: position 80,812 of record NZ_JBBYHZ010000008.1, read on the forward strand.
GGGATGAACCGGTACCGACAACATCACCAACATACGCCAGCGGGAAGCCTTTCTTATTCAGGGCTTCGATCTGCTTGATTGGACCGACGCTGCCCGGCTGATCCGGGTCAATGCCTTCACGGGCGTTTTTCAGCATCGCCAGAGCGTGCAGTGGGATATCCGGACGGGACCAGGCATCCGGCGCAGGAGACAGGTCATCGGTGTTAGTTTCACCGGTCACTTTGAAGACGGTAACGGTGATTTTCTCGGCCAGCTTTGGACGAGACAGGAACCACTCGGCGTCAGCCCAGGATTTCAGAACCTGCTGCGCGTGGGTGTTGCCCGCTTTCGCCTTCTCTTCTACGTCATAGAAGTTGTCGAACATCAGCAGCGTATGAGACAGCGCTTTGGCAGCAATAGCAGCCAGCTTTTCGTTGTCCAGTGCGTCAATCAGCGGGTGAATGTTGTATCCGCCCTGCATGGTACCAAGCAGCTCGACTGCTTTTTCAGGGGAGATTAATGGGGAGGTGGCGTCGCCTTTGGCGAGGGCAGCCAGGAAACCGGCTTTAACGTAGGCGGCTTCATCGACGCCTGGCGGAACGCGGTTGGTAATCAGATCTAACAGAAATGCTTCTTCGCCTGCAGGCGGATTCTTCAGCAGCTCAACCAGTGCGGCCATTTGGGTTGCATCTAATGGTTTTGCAACAATCCCCTCGGCGGCACGTTCAGCTACGTGCTTACGGTATTCTTCTAGCACGACGGTTCTCCTCGCTCTCATTGTCATATGGCGCCACCAGGCTAATCTCTTCACGCTCCTGTGAGACAGCAGTTTGTAGGGTAAATGCCCGATACCGCGTCGGGCAGCATAGCAGGATTTTCAGGGGGAGTTAATCTGTTTACAAAAAAGCAACATACTATTTTTGCTGAATCGTTACGGATAAGGTTTGCCCTTCCGGAAATGAATTTTGCTCACAAAAAAACCGCCTTTCGGCGGTTCGTTTGTCTCTGCAAGGTGGTAGCACACGATGCGGAGAAGTGTTTTGTGGCAAGCTCAGTACATGAAGGATTTTGCATCCAAATTTTTAACCGTGCAAGACCAATTGTTTATTTTGCGTACTGCCACCAGAAAACGTATGTAACTTGCTGCAAACCGAAAATGGCTGTTTATCAGCATCCTTTTCTGCTCTACATTCGACGGCGGCCTGCTTCGCTGGTGTAGCAGCCAGTCACCGGGCACGGAAGCAGTTCATCTGCTCTACGTGGCAAGCTCAGTAAACTTGCCTGGTTCTGCCTTTCCCGGTGAAGAAGGGATCGCCGTAGTTTTTACGGAAACACGCAATGGAAATGCGTCTGCTCTACGCGCTTATCCTTGTGTTAGGTTCGGTTATCGCGCTGAGTCAGGGTGGCTGGAATATTTCAGACATCACGGTTCTGCTGGTGCTGAACCTGGGCAATTAAGCTACTGGCCGCCCGCAAGGGCGGCCTTTTCGTTTGGCTACAAAAAAACCGCCTTTCGGCGGTTCGTTTGTCTCTGTAAGGTGGTAGCACACGATGCGGAGAAGTGTTTTGTGGCAAGCCCCAAACGCAGATGAGATTACACACAAAATTATTCACCCTCAAGCCATTATGCTTATATTGCGAGCAACTTTATAAAAATCGATGCAACTGCCTGCAATTCAAGAATCCAGTTTCCAACCGGTTATTTTTTACTCTAAATTCGTCTACGGCCTGCTTCGCTGGTGTAGCAGCCAGTCACCGGGCCCGGAAGCAGTTCGATTCCCCTACGTGGCAAGCCCCAAACAGCTTGCCTGGTTCTGCCTTTCCCGGTGAAGAAGGGATCGCCGTAGTTTTTACGGAAACACGCAATGGAAATGCGTCTGCTTTACGCGCTTATCCTTGTGTTGGGTTCGGTTATCGCGCTGAGTCAGGGTGGCTGGAATATTTCAGACATCACGGTTCTGCTGGTGCTGAACCTGGGCAATTAAGCTACTGGCCGCCCGCAAGGGCGGCCTTTTCGTTTGGCTACAAAAAAACCGCCTTTCGGCGGTTCGTTTGTCTCTGCAAGGTGGTAGCACACGATGCGGAGAAGTGTTTTGTGGCAAGCCCGATACAAGAAGGATTTTGCATCCAAATTTTTCACCGCGCAAGGCCAATTGTTTATTTTGCGTACTCCTGCCGGAAAATGAATGTAAAACTCTGCAATCACAAGATCTCCGTTTATCAGCATCCTCTTTTACACTACATTCAATGGCGGCCTGCTCCGCTGGTGTAGCAGCCAGTCACCGGGCCCGGGAGCAGTTCATACGTCCTACGTGGCAAGCCCGATATGCTTGCCTGGTTCTGCCTTTCCCGGTGAAGAAGGGATCGCCGTAGTTTTTACGGAAACACGCAATGGAAATGCGTCTGCTCTACGCGCTTATCCTTGTGTTAGGTTCGGTTATCGCGCTGAGCCAGGGTGGCTGGAATATTTCAGACATCACGGTTCTGCTGGTGCTGAACCTGGGCAATTAAGCTACTGGCCGCCCGCAAGGGCGGCCTTTTCGTTTGGCTACAAAAAAACCGCCTTTCGGCGGTTCGTTTGTCTCTGCAAGGTGGTAGCACACGATGCGGAGAAGTATTTTGTGGCAAACCTAATACGAAAACTATTTTGCCTCCTGAAATCATCAGGCGCAAGTTAGATTGTTCATTTTGTGCACAAATGCCGAAAAGTGGATGCAACTCTTTGCAAACATTAAAACGCCATATTCAAGCACACCGCTTTTATCTATATTCACCAGCGGCCTGCTTCGCTGGTGTAGCAGCCAGTCACCGGGCCCGGAAGCAGTTCATCCATCCTACGTGGCAAATCTAATACGCTTGCCTGGTTCTGCCTTTCCCGGTGAAGAAGGGATCGCCGTAGTTTTTACGGAAACACGCAATGGAAATGCGTCTGCTCTACGCGCTTATCCTTGTGTTGGGTTCTGTTATCGCGCTGAGTCAGGGTGGCTGGAATATTTCAGACATCACGGTTCTGCTGGTGCTGAACCTGGGCAATTAAGCTACTGGCCGCCCGCAAGGGTGGCCTTTTAGCCCAAAAAAAACGGCCCCGCAGGGCCGTTTCGTCAAACTCGAAAAGTTACTTTTTCTTCGCTTTCGGGTTTGGCAGATCGGTGATGCTACCTTCGAAGATCTCGGCGGCCAGACCCACTGACTCATGCAGAGTCGGGTGCGCATGGATGGTGAGCGCGATGTCTTCTGCGTCACAACCCATTTCGATAGCCAGGCCAATCTCACCTAACAGCTCGCCGCCGTTAGTCCCGACAATCGCACCACCGATAACACGGTGAGTCTCTTTGTCGAAGATGAGCTTGGTCATACCGTCTGCGCAGTCGGAAGCGATAGCACGGCCAGAAGCAGCCCACGGGAAGGTGGCGGTTTCGTAGCTGATGCCTTTCTCTTTCGCTTCTTTCTCGGTCAGGCCAACCCACGCAACTTCTGGTTCGGTATAAGCAATCGATGGGATCACTTTCGGGTCGAAGTAGTGCTTCATGCCGGCGATAACTTCTGCGGCAACGTGACCTTCGTGAACACCTTTGTGCGCCAGCATCGGCTGACCGACGATATCGCCGATTGCGTAGATGTGCGGCACGTTGGTGCGCATTTGTTTGTCGGTACGGATGAAGCCACGGTCGTCAACTTCAACGCCGGCAGCGCCCGCGTCCAGCAGCTTACCGTTAGGTACGCGGCCGATAGCAACCAGCACCGCATCATAACGCTGCGCTTCTGCCGGGGCTTTTTTGCCTTCCATAGAGACGTAGATCCCGTCTTCTTTGGCTTCAACGGCGGTCACTTTGGTTTCCAGCATCAGGTTGAACTGCTTGCTAATACGCTTGGTGAACACCTTAACCACGTCTTTATCGGCGGCAGGGATAACCTGGTCGAACATCTCAACCACGTCAATCTCTGAACCCAGCGCATGGTAAACGGTACCCATTTCCAGACCGATGATCCCGCCGCCCATAACCAGCATGCGTTTTGGTACGGATTTCAGTTCCAGAGCGTCGGTGGAATCCCATACGCGCGGATCTTCATGCGGAATGAATGGCAGCTGAATCGGACGGGAACCCGCCGCGATAATCGCGTTATCAAAGTTGATGGTAGTCGGGCCGTTTTCGCCTTCGACAACCAGAGTGTTAGCGCCGGTAAATTTACCCAGACCGTTAACGACCTTAACTTTACGACCTTTCGCCATACCGGACAGGCCACCAGTCAACTGGTTGATAACCTTTTCTTTCCAGGTACGGATTTTGTCGATGTCGGTTTTCGGCTCGCCGAAAACGATGCCGTGCTCGGCCAAAGCTTTCGCTTCTTCGATAACTTTAGCAACGTGCAGCAGAGCTTTAGAAGGGATACAGCCAACGTTCAGACAAACACCACCAAGGGTGCTGTAACGTTCAACAATGACGGTCTCCAGACCTAAATCAGCGCAACGGAATGCAGCGGAGTAACCAGCAGGACCAGCCCCAAGTACCACGACCTGAGTTTTGATTTCAGTACTCATCATGACCTCTTAATTTATTTCCGGCGGGTCTGACGTTATTTTTCTGATGTATCACAACGCCCATCATCCACCGGGACGTTCTATCCGCGTGCAGTTTACAAAATTGTTAACAATTTTGAAACAACAAACGGCAAACGTTTTGTCCTATGCAGCAGATAATCCCAGACAGCATCATGAGATTATCAGAAAAAAGCCGACCAGCAGGCCGGCTTTTTGGCTTACATCACCAGGCGACGAATATCTGCCAGGGTGTTGTTGATGATGGTAATAAAGCGCGCACCATCTGCACCGTCGATCACGCGGTGGTCGAAGGAGAGAGACATTGGCATCATCAGACGCGGCACGAACTCTTTACCGTTCCACACAGGCTCCATCGCGGACTTGGAGACACCGAGGATAGCCACTTCCGGCGCGTTAACGATTGGCGCGAAGTGAGTTGTCCCGATACCGCCCAGGCTTGAGATAGTGAAGCAGCCGCCCTGCATTTCGCCAGCGGTCAGCTTACCGTCACGGGCTTTCTTGGAGATAGCCATCAGTTCACGGGACAGCTCGGTGATGCTCTTCTTGTTCACATCTTTGAACACCGGAACCACCAGGCCGTTTGGCGTATCAACCGCCACGCCGACGTTGATGTATTTCTTCAGCGTCAGCTTCTGGCCGTCTTCGGACAGGGAGCTGTTAAAGCGAGGCATCTGCTCAAGTGCAGTTGCAACAGCCTTCATGATGAACACCACAGGAGTGAACTTCACGTCCAGCTTACGCTTAGCCGCTTCTTCGTTCTGCTGCTTACGGAACGCTTCCAGATCGGTGATGTCGGTTTTGTCGAAGTGGGTAACGTGCGGGATCATCACCCAGTTACGGCTCAGGTTGGCACCAGAAATTTTCTGGATGCGGCCCATTTCCACTTCTTCGATTTCACCAAACTTGCTGAAGTCGACTTTTGGCCATGGCAGCATGCCAGGCAGACCGCCGCCCGTCGCTGCCGGAGCAGTTTCAGCACGTTTAACAGCGTCTTTCACGTAAGCCTGTACGTCTTCGCGCAGGATACGGCCTTTACGGCCAGTGCCCTTCACTTTCGCCAGGTTTACACCGAACTCGCGCGCCAGGCGGCGAATCAGCGGAGTCGCGTGGACGTAAGCGTCATTTTCAGCGAATTCAGTTTTGCCGGAAGCCGCAGCTGGTGCAGCCGCTGGTTTATCAGCTTTTGCCGCAGGAGCCGGAGCCGCTGCCTCTTGCTTAGCCGCCGGAGCTGGCGCTGCGCCTTCAACTTCGAAGACCATGATCAGGGAGCCGGTAGACACTTTGTCGCCGGTGCTGATTTTGATTTCTTTAACTACGCCCGCAAACGGAGCCGGCACTTCCATAGAAGCTTTGTCACCTTCAACGGTGATCAGCGATTGTTCAGCGGCAACTTTGTCGCCCACTTTCACCATCACTTCGGTAACTTCTACTTCGTCGCCGCCGATATCAGGCACGTTCACTTCTTTCGAGCCGGATGCCGCTGGCGCAGCTGCTGCCGGAGCGGCTTCAGCTTTGGATTCTGTAGCAGCAGGTGCAGCACCCGCCACTTCGAAGACCATAATCAGGGAGCCGGTAGACACTTTGTCGCCGGTATTGATTTTGATCTCTTTCACAACGCCTGCGAACGGCGCCGGGACTTCCATAGAAGCTTTGTCACCTTCAACGGTGATCAGAGACTGCTCTGCTTCTACTTTGTCGCCAACTTTAACCATGATCTCGGTAACTTCTACTTCGTCACCGCCGATGTCCGGTACGTTCACTTCTTTTGCTGCCGCAGCTGCAGGAGCGGCCGCCGGCGCTGCTTCTTTCTTCTCTTCTGCCTGAGCAGGTGCAGCGGCTGCTGCACCTTCGGCGGAATCGAAAATCATGATCGGTGAGCCCGTAGCCACTTTGTCGCCAACGGAGACTTTAATCTCTTTAACGACGCCAGCCTGAGGTGACGGAACTTCCATAGAGGCTTTGTCGCCTTCTACGGTGATCAGCGACTGTTCAGCTTCAACTTTGTCGCCCACTTTGACCAGGATCTCGGTGATTTCAACTTCATCAGCCCCGATGTCCGGTACGTTGATTTCGATAGCCATTATCTTCTTTACCTCTTACGCCAGACGCGGGTTAACTTTATCTGCATCGATATTGAATTTGGTGATGGCTTCCGCTACCACTTTCTTATCGATTTCACCACGTTTAGCCAGCTCGCCCAGCGCGGCAACAACCACGTAGGATGAGTCAACTTCGAAGTGGTGACGCAGGTTTTCGCGGCTGTCTGAACGACCGAAGCCATCAGTGCCCAGTACGCGGTAGTCGCTTGCCGGGATGAAGTTACGGATCTGCTCAGCGAACAGTTTCATATAGTCAGTAGATGCCACCGCTGGTGCATCGCTCAGAACCTGAGCAACGTACGGTACGCGTGGTTCTTCAGTTGGGTGCAGCATGTTCCAGCGCTCACAGTCCTGACCGTCACGGGCCAGTTCGGTGAAGGAGGTGACGCTGAATACGTCGGAGCCTACGCCGTAGTCTTTAGCCAGGATCTGCGCTGCTTCACGTACGTGACGCAGGATAGAACCGGAGCCCATCAGCTGAACTTTACCTTTGCTACCTTCAACGGTTTCCAGTTTGTAGATACCTTTACGGATACCTTCTTCCGCACCCTGCGGCATCGCAGGCATGTGGTAGTTTTCGTTGAGCGTAGTGATGTAGTAGTAAATGTTCTCTTGCGCTTCACCGTACATACGCTCCAGACCGTCATGCATGATGACAGCGACTTCGTAAGCGTAAGAAGGATCGTAAGAGATACAGTTCGGGATAGTCAGAGACTGAATATGGCTGTGGCCATCTTCGTGCTGCAGACCTTCACCGTTCAGCGTGGTACGACCGGAAGTCCCGCCTACCAGGAAGCCACGTGCCTGCTGGTCACCTGCTGCCCAGCACAGGTCGCCGATACGCTGGAAACCGAACATGGAGTAGTAGATGTAGAACGGAATCATCGGCAAGTTGTTGGTGCTGTAAGAGGTCGCAGCAGCCAGCCAGGAAGAACCTGCGCCCAGCTCGTTGATACCTTCCTGCAGGATCTGACCTTTCTCGTCTTCTTTGTAGTAAGCAACCTGCTCACGGTCCTGCGGGGTGTACTGCTGGCCGTTCGGGCTGTAAATACCAATCTGACGGAACAGACCTTCCATACCGAAGGTACGCGCTTCATCGGCGATGATTGGAACCAGACGGTCTTTGATAGACGGGTTCTTCAGCATCACGTTCAGAGCACGAACGAAGGCGATGGTGGTGGAGATCTCTTTGTTCTGCTCTTCCAGCAGCTGGCTGAAGTCTTCAAGCTTAGGCAGCTCAAGCTTCTCGGTGAACTTAGGCATACGAGAAGGCAGGTAGCCGTTCAGCTTTTCACGCTGGCCGTGCAGGTATTTGTACTCTTCGCTGCCTTCTTCAAACTTAACGTACGGCAGTTTTTCGATGTCGGCATCAGCCACAGGCACATTGAAACGATCGCGGACATAGCGCACGCCGTCCATGTTCATTTTCTTAACCTGGTGAGCGATGTTTTTCCCTTCGGCGGTGTCACCCATGCCATACCCTTTGATGGTATGAGCCAGGATCACGGTTGCTTTGCCTTTGGTTTCCTGTGCTTTTTTCAGTGCAGCGTAGACTTTCTTCGGATCGTGGCCACCGCGGTTCAGCGCCCAGATCTGCTCGTCAGTCCAGTCAGCAACCAGTGCGGCAGTTTCCGGATATTTACCGAAGAAGTGCTCACGCACGTACGCGCCGTTCTTGGATTTGAAGGTCTGATAGTCGCCGTCAACGGTTTCGTTCATCAGCTGAATCAGTTTACCGCTGGTATCTTTACGCAGCAGTTCGTCCCAGCGGGAACCCCACATGACTTTGATAACGTTCCAGCCAGCGCCCGCGAAGATGCCTTCCAGTTCGTTAATAATTTTGCCGTTGCCGGTGACCGGGCCATCAAGACGCTGCAGGTTGCAGTTGATGATGAAGCACAGGTTGTCCAGCTTTTCACGGGTAGCGATAGTGATGGCGCCTTTAGATTCTGGCTCATCCATCTCGCCGTCGCCCAGGAACGCGTAAACGCGCTGAGCAGAGGTGTCTTTCAGACCACGGTGTTCCAGGTATTTCTGGAATTTAGCCTGGTAAATCGCGCCGATTGGACCCAGACCCATAGAGACGGTCGGGAACTGCCAGAACTCAGGCATCAGTTTCGGGTGCGGATAAGAAGACAGGCCGTTGCCGTGGACTTCCTGACGGAAGTTGTTCATCTGCTCTTCAGTCAGACGACCTTCCAGGAAGGCACGCGCGTACACGCCCGGAGAGATGTGGCCCTGGAAGTACACCAGATCGCCGCCGTCTTTTTCTGTGCGAGCACGGAAGAAGTGGTTGAAGCACACATCATAGACAGTTGCGGAAGACTGGAAAGATGCCATGTGGCCGCCCAGCTCGAGGTCTTTTTTAGACGCACGCAGCACGGTCATGATGGCATTCCAGCGGATAGCAGAACGAATACGACGTTCCAGCTCCAGATTGCCCGGGTATTCCGGTTCATCTTCAACGGCAATAGTGTTTACGTAGTTGGCTGCACCTGTGCCAGCTGCCACTTTAACGCCGCCTTTGCGGGCTTCGGACAGTAACTGGTCGATGAGATACTGAGCACGCTCAACACCTTCTTCACGGATGACCGATTCGATCGCCTGTTGCCAGTCGCGAGTTTCGATCGGATCCACGTCATTTGGGAAACGTTCTGACATGGGTGGTATTCCTTATCTGTGTCTAATACGTTGATTATCTGGAACCTGTCCCATTGTGCTTTTCCTGAAAAAGCACAATAAGACAGGTTCTGCGTTTAGTTGCCGCGCTCTAAGATTGGCGCTTAGAACCAGAAATCTGGCCCTTATTCCTTACGTTGCTGAAGGCGGCGCAGAGAACGTTCACGACGGCTCTCCTCACGGCTGCGATCCAGCAATATTTCCTCAATAAACGCCAGGTGACGGTGCGACGCTTCACGCGCCTGCTCCGGCTGACGAGCCATAATCGCCGCAAAAATGCTGGCGCGATGGCTGCTCACTTGCGCCAGCATTTCACGGCGCGCGTAGAGCAATTCAAAATTCTGACGAACGTTTTGTTCGAGCATGGGCGACATGCAGCGCAACAAGTGTAGTAGCACAACGTTGTGTGCGGCTTCAGTTACTGCGATTTGGTACTGCATAACGGCATCGGATTCGACGTCTAAATCGCCTGATTCCTGGGCCTGCTGAATCGCTAAGTGGCAGTCGCCGATACGCTTAAGGTCTTCGTCCGTCCCACGCAGTGCGGCGTAGTAAGCGGCGATCCCTTCGAGGGCATGGCGGGTTTCAAGCAGGTCAAACTGGGATTCGGGATGGTCAGAAAGCAGTTCTACAAGCGGATCGCTTAAGCTCTGCCAGAGGCTGTTTTGGACAAAAGTGCCACCGCCCTGACGACGAAGCAGGAGTCCTTTCGCCTCGAGACGCTGGATAGCCTCGCGCAGGGAAGGACGAGAAACGTCAAACTGCTTTGCCAGTTCACGTTCGGGTGGAAGTTTTTCGCCGGGACGCAAGGTGCCCTCAAGGATGAGAAACTCCAACTGCTGCTCAATCACATCGGATAATTTTGGTTGGCGGATTTTGCTGTAGGCCATTCTTCCCTATCTCTGCCATTTAGCCCAGAGTCAATTGGTATGACCAATTTCACATTCGTGACGCTAAAGTAACAAAGTATTCACCTTCTGTCCATCCTGGTTTTGATTGAAATCATTAAAGCGGACACATTTTAACAACATTACAGAACCGCCTTTTCAAACCTGTAACTTTGCACAAATTATGTGTTTACCACGGCGGGAAGCTATTTAACGTTTCGTAAACGACAATATTTGCGTTTTCTTGCAGCCTGAACCGATTCAACAGCTAAAAAGATGAATATAAATTCAAAAAATGCCGCTTATATTCCAGGAATAATGGACAGGCGCTTCAAGGCACGGTTCTCACACTGCTCTCTTTTTATCCAACCGGTCACGACTGCTACAGAAAGCAGGTGCAAACGCTGCCGCTTACCACTATTCTTGGCGCTGCGGTACCCCTTTATCAAAAATACTGGAATCAAAAACCGTAAAATAAAGACTACACCTTACGGAATCACAAAATTACACACGCCGTTACGAGCGTATAAGAACAACCACAATCACGAGGTTTATCGATGGATGGTCATCAGCAGGGCGGCGACACGCTAAAGCGCGGCCTTAAAAACCGCCATATTCAGCTCATCGCGCTAGGTGGAGCAATCGGCACAGGCCTGTTTCTGGGCAGCGCGTCCGTCATCCAGTCGGCGGGTCCGGGGATCATTCTCGGCTACGCCATCGCAGGATTTATCGCGTTTTTAATTATGCGCCAGCTCGGCGAAATGGTCGTTGAAGAGCCCGTTGCCGGTTCATTCAGCCATTTTGCCTACAAATACTGGGGCGGGTTCGCAGGTTTTGCCTCCGGCTGGAACTACTGGGTGCTTTACGTGCTGGTAGCCATGGCAGAGCTGACCGCCGTGGGCAAATACGTGCAGTTCTGGTGGCCTGAAATTCCAACCTGGGCTTCCGCTGCCGCCTTCTTCGTGCTGATCAACGCCATCAACCTCACCAACGTCAAAGTATTTGGCGAAATGGAGTTCTGGTTTGCGATCATCAAGGTTGTTGCCGTTGTAGCCATGATTCTCTTCGGCGGCTGGCTGCTGTTCAGCGATACCGCTGGACCGCAGGCTACGGTACGCAATTTGTGGGAACAGGGTGGGTTCCTGCCCCACGGCATGACGGGGCTGGTCATGATGATGGCCATTATAATGTTCTCTTTCGGCGGCCTCGAGCTGGTTGGGATTACCGCCGCTGAAGCGGACAATCCTGAGGTCAGCATTCCAAAAGCCACTAACCAGGTTATCTACCGCATCCTGATTTTCTATGTGGGCTCGCTGGCCGTGCTGCTGTCCCTGATGCCGTGGACTCGCGTTACCGCAGACACCAGCCCGTTTGTTCTTATCTTCCATGAGCTGGGCGATTCATTCGTCGCCAACGCGCTGAATATCGTCATTCTGACGGCAGCGCTGTCCGTGTATAACAGCTGCGTCTACTGCAACAGCCGCATGCTGTTCGGCCTGGCACAGCAGGGCAACGCCCCGAAAGCGCTGCTGAAAGTTGACCGCCGCGGCGTGCCGGTAACCACGATTCTGGTTTCCGCCATTGCAACCGCCCTCTGCGTGCTGATTAACTATCTGATGCCGGGCGAAGCCTTCGGCCTGCTGATGGCGCTGGTGGTTTCCGCGCTGGTGATCAACTGGGCGATGATTAGCCTCGCGCACATCAAGTTCCGCCGTAAGAAAGATCAGCAGGGTGTGAAAACGCGTTTCCCTGCCCTCTTCTATCCGTTGGGGAACTGGGTTTGCCTGCTGTTCATGGCCGCGATTCTGGTGATTATGGCGATTACGCCGGGGATGGCGATTTCCGTCTGGCTGATCCCGGTTTGGGTACTGATCCTGGCCGTCGGCTACTGGATTAAAACTCAGCAGAGCCGTAAATCCGTAAAAGCCTGATATTCAGGCGGTGAAAAGCGCCCGGCCAGCCCGGGCGCTTTGTTATCTGCTTCACACTTTCCCCCTCATGACACGATTGTCCATCCCTTTGACGGTTTCCTGCTGCGCATTTCTGAAGCTTCGGCACAATAATCTTGTCCATATCAAGTTCTGGAGTGGTAGCGATGGAAAACAGTAAATTATCTGTCCGTGAAAAAATCGGCTACGGGATGGGGGATGCTGGATGCAACATGATTGGCGGTGCCATCATGCTGTTTCTTAATTATTTTTATACTGATGTATTTGGGCTGGCCCCGGCGCTGGTCGGCGTGCTGCTGTTATCCGTGCGGGTGATTGATGCCGTAACCGACCCGATTATGGGAGCTATCGCCGATCGTACTACTTCACGCTGGGGGAGATTTCGTCCCTATCTGCTGTGGATTTCCCTGCCGTATGTTCTGTTTAGCGTGCTGATGTTCACCACCCCGGAGTGGAGCTACAATAGCAAGGTTGTCTATGCCTTTGTGACCTATTTCCTTATGTCACTCACCTATACCGCCATCAACATTCCTTACTGCTCGCTGGGCGGCGTAATAACGGCCGATCCGCATGAGCGCGTGGCCTGCCAGTCTTACCGCTTCTTTATGGTGGGTATTGCGACCCTGATCCTCTCCTCCACCCTGCTGCCGATGGCGGACTGGTTTGGCGGCGCGGATAAGGCCAAAGGGTATCAAATGTCGATGGGCGTGATGGCGATCATCGCGCTCTTCATGTTCCTGTTCTGCTTCGCCACGGTGAAAGAGCGTATTAAGCCGGCCATCCCGTCGAAACATGCTTTGAAGGCCGACCTGAAAGATGTGTGGAAAAACGACCAGTGGGTGCGGATCCTGCTGTTAACCTTCTGCAACGTGTGTCCCGGCTTTATTCGTATGGCCGCTACCATGTACTACGTGACATGGGTGATGGAAAAATCCACTTCATTTGCGAGCATGTTTATCAGCCTTGGCGTGGTCGGCATGATGATTGGTAGCGCGCTGGCAAAACCGCTTACCGATAAATACTGCAAGCTCAAAGTGTTCTTCTGGACCAACATCATCCTCACCCTTTTCTCCTGCGGCTTCTATTTCCTTGACCCGCATGCCACGACGCTGATTCTGGTCGCCTATTTCGTACTGAACATCCTGCATCAGCTCCCTTCCCCGCTTCACTGGTCGCTGATGGCCGACGTAGACGATTACGGCGAGTGGAAAACCGGCAAACGCATCACCGGGATCAGCTTTTCCGGCAACCTGTTCTTCCTTAAATGCGGCCTGGCCGTAGCGGGCGCGATGGTTGGCTTCCTGCTCTCCTGGTATGGTTATGATGCGAGCTTAAAACAGCAGGGGCCGGAAGCGCTTAACGGCATCGTGATGCTGTTTACTATTATCCCCGGCGTGGGCTATCTCATCACCGCGGGCGTGGTCCGCCTGCTGAAAGTCGATCGTGAATTAATGAAACAAATTCAGTTGGATCTGGAAAAACGCCGCATCAGCTACCGCGAGCTAAACGATCGCCCGGAGCTCCACCCAACTGAAAACCTGAGGAACGTGTAATGAGTAACTGGGCAAATCCTTTTATCGAACAGCGGGCCGATCCGTTTATTCTGCTCCATGACGGCTGGTACTATTTTATTGCTTCGGTACCAGAATACGATCGGCTGGAGATCCGCCGGGCCTCGTCGCTGGAAGCCCTGCCGCAGGCAAACCCGGTTGTGGTATGGCGTAAACACGAAAGCGGGCCGATGAGCGAGCTCATCTGGGCACCTGAGCTGCATGTTATTGAAGGCAAGTGGTACATCTATTTCGCGGCAGCCCACACCAAAGCGTTCGATTCGCTGGGGATGTTCCAGCACCGCATGTTTGCGCTGGAATGTGCGGATGCGGACCCGCTGACGGGAAGATGGGTTGAGAAGGGCCAGGTAAAAACCCAGTTCGATACCTTCTGTCTGGACGCGACGACATTTAACCATCAGGGCAGGCAGTGGTATTTGTGGGCGCAAAAGTCCCCGCACATACCGGGCAATTCAAATATCTATCTCGCCGAAATGGACACGCCGTGGTCAATAAAAGGCGAGCCTGTCATGCTGAGTAAGCCAGAGCATGAGTGGGAATGTCGGGGATTTTTGGTTAACGAAGGGCCAGCGGTTATCACGCACGGGGAGAAACTTTTTGTGAGCTATTCCGCCAGCGCCACCGATGAGAACTATTGTATCGGGCTGCTGTGGATTGATATGGCGGCGGACCCCACAAAAGCGGAAAACTGGCACAAATCCCCGCAGCCGGTATTCACCACCAGCTACGAAAACAAGCAGTACGGCCCGGGCCACAATAGTTTTACCAGAACGAAAGACGGTGAGGACGTGCTGGTTTATCACGCAAGAAACTACACGGAAATCGAGGGCGACCCGCTTTACGATCCGAATCGCCATACTCGTCTGAAAATCATTAGCTGGAGCGATGACGGTATTCCCGTATTTGGCGTACCGCCTGCCGATAGCCACCGAATAAAATCATACGGTCTCTCTTAAACGAGAGTCCCGTATATCGTCAGCAAAGCCACGACTACAACCACCACAAGCGACGCTTTCTTAGCCATAGAAACCGCCGCTTTTGGCGTTTTAACCTTGTCCAGATGGGGTTCGCGGGCCAGCGAATACTGCGCAAGCTGCGTCAGAACCTGATACTGCGGGGTATGGCGGTCAGCAAGCGAAGCAAACCAGGCAGGCAGCGCCTTCTCACCGTGGCCAATCAAGGCATAGACCACGCCGACCAGACGTACCGGCACCCAGTCGAGCACATGCAGTATCGCGTCGATGCCCGAAAGCAGACGCTGGTGCGGCGTATGGTGCCGCGCAAGCCATGTTTGCCAGGCGCGCAAAAACGCATAACCCGCAAGCGTAACCGGCCCCCACACGCCGCCTACGACAAACCAGAACAGCGGCGCCAGGTAATAGCGAAAGTTAATCCACAGCAGGCCGTTTTGCAGCTCTTTCAGATACTCACGTTCGTCACACTCAGGAGGAATGCCGTGAATCAGCGTTAGCTCCCCGGCCATCTCGTCTCTGGCATGCAGATCGTCATGGCCCGCAGCCTTCAGATACTGATGATAATGCATACGAACCGGGCCTGCGCCGATGCACAGGACGCCCAGCGCAATCCAGAACACCAGCAGCGGCACGTTGAAGAACAGCCCCTGCAGCCCCCGGATACACAGGTAAACAACCAGCATGCAGAGTGCCGTCATCAGCAGCGTGCGGAACAGCGAAAAGTGCTTCACGCGTCCAAACACCACCTCCAGGCGATGATCCAGCTGCCAGTGCTGCCCCATCTTGAACAACCGTTCCCAGATAATGACCAGCAAAAGGGTAAACAGCGTCATCTCATCTCCTTATTCGCCTTAATTTCCACCGACTGGCGAAAACGCGGCCAGTCAAAAGAGGGGCCCGGATCGGTTTTTCGTACGGGCGCAATATCACAGTGGCCTGTCATGTTATCCACCATAGCGGGGTAAGATGCGATTAACAGACGGGTAAGCGCGGCAAGCTGCTGATATTGCTCGTCAGTGTAGGGGACGGTATCCGTTCCTTCCAGCTCTATGCCGATGGAAAAATCATTACAACGTTCGCGCCCCTGATAAACTGAGACTCCCGCATGCCAGGCTCGCTTATCAAACGGAACATACTGCACAATCTCACCGTCGCGGCGAATCAGGCAATGCGCGGAGACGCGCAAATGTGAGATATCGGCAAAATAGGGATGTGCGTCAGGATCCAGCGTGCCGGTAAACAGCGCGTCAATCCATGGACCACCAAATTCACCCGGCGGCAAACTGATATTATGCACCACCAGCAGCGAAGGGGATTCATCCTCCGGTCGGCAATCAAAATGGGGGGAAGGTACATGCTTCACGTCCACCAGCCAGCCGTCTAAAAGCTGCATGCGGGGTTCTCCTTTGAGTGGTACTCGACGTCGCATCAGAGTAGCATGTTTCGACCTTAACTTTGCCATTTCGGAGTTTTTATGCCGCCCCGCCGTTATAACCCAGACCGCCGACGTGACGAGCTTCTCGACCGTATCAGCCTTGATATCCCACAGGCCGTTTCCCTCGCCCTGCGCGAAGACCTGGGTGGAGACGTTGACCCGAACAAAGACATCACCGCTCAGCTGCTGCCCGAAGACCACTTATCCCATGCGGTGGTCATTACCCGTGAAGATGGCGTCTTCTGCGGCAAGCGCTGGGTTGAAGAAGTCTTCATCCAGCTCGGCGGCGACGTAACGGTGAAATGGCACGTTAAAGACGGGCAAAAAGTGACGGCAAACCAGCCGCTGTTCGAACTCGATGGCCCGTCGCGCGTGCTGCTTACCGGCGAACGTACCGCGCTGAACTTCGTGCAGACGTTGTCTGGGGTAGCAAGCGAAGTCAGCACCTACGTTGACCTGCTGGAAGGGACGAATACCCAGTTGCTGGATACCCGCAAAACCCTACCGGGCCTGCGTACCGCCCAGAAATACGCCGTACTCTGCGGCGGCGGCAGCAACCATCGCCTGGGCCTGTCGGACGCCTTCCTGATTAAAGAAAACCACATTATCTCTTCGGGTTCGATTCGCCAGGCCGTAGAAAAAGCGTTCTGGCTGCATCCCGACGTGCCGGTTGAGGTTGAAGTCGAGTCGCTTGACGAGCTGGAGCAGGCCTTAAAAGCCGGGGCCGATATCATCATGCTGGACAACTTCGACGTTGAGCAAATCCGCCAGGCCGTCGCGCTGACAGCGGGTAAAGCCCGGCTGGAAGTCTCCGGCAACGTCACGAAAGAAACTATTCGTGAATTCGCCCTGACCGGGGTTGATTTTATCTCCGTTGGCGCGCTCACCAAGCATGTCCGAGCCCTCGACCTCTCCATGCGTTTCCGCTAACGCTTCTCCTTCAGATGGGTCATATGGCCCGTCTGAACCTCTCGTTTTGCGTAATGCTTCGCACAGTTTCTGTCAGCTTCTGCAACTCGTGAAAAAAGGCTGGAAGGCCTCTTCCTGAAGTCCCTTTTGCTTATCGCCAGAGGAAATCACCATTGGCAAAGTGTCGTCTCTTTCACAAGGAGCGACATATGCAAAAACAGCAGGGATTTACCCTCATCGAACTGATGGTCGTCATTGGCATCATTGCCATTCTGAGCGCTATTGGCATACCTGCCTATCAGAACTACCTTCGCAAAGCGGCGCTCACCGATATGCTGCAAACCTTCCTCCCCTATCGAACGGCGGTAGAGCTTTGCGCCATCGACCGGGGAAGCGTCACGCCGTGCAATGCAGGCAGCAACAGCATTCCAGCTGTGAAATCCACGCGTTATGTCAGCAATATGACTGTTAATCAGGGCGTGATCGCTTTGAGCGGACAGGAAACCCTCAACGGCCTTTCCGTCACGCTGACGCCCGTCTGGTCAAATGCCGAGGGCGTGAAAAGCTGGACCCGCGCCTGCACCGTGGCGGACGACGGCTCGCTAAAACAGGCCTGCGAAGAAGTCTTCCGTTTTGACAACGAGCCAGCGCCAGCAGGGGAATAACCATGCAGACCAGCCCGCAGATCCTCGCTTTATGCTCGAAGTTCAACGCTGTGCTGCTGGCCGAAGAGGAGACTCGCCTGAGGATAGCAGCCGCGCCGAATCCTCCGGCCCAGATGTTTGAAGCGCTCCGTTTTGTCTGCGACAAGCATATTGAGATTGAAGTCTGGCCCACGGAGCGGCTGGAAAAGGCCAGGCACCTTGCCGGTAGGGCAAAACCCGCCACGTCTCCGGAAGGCGGCCAGACGGTTGTGACGTTACTGAATGAGACGCTGCAAAAAGCTATGGCGCTGCGGGCGTCTGATATTCATTTTGAGCCCACGGAAGAGCATTACAGGATCAGACTGCGGGTAGATGGCGTATTGCAGTTACAGCCCGCTCTGCCCCTCCACCTCTCTGCTGCCTTTACGGCCAGGCTTAAGGTGCTTGGTAATCTTGATATTGCTGAACGTCGCCTGCCGCAGGACGGGCAAATGGACATGGATATCGGAGGCAGCAAAGCCTCCTTCCGTATCTCAACCCTTCCGGTTCGCTATGGGGAAAAGGTCGTCCTGCGACTTTTACAGCAAACCGAACAGCCGCTGGATATTTGCGCGCTGGGAATGTCGTCTCGCGATACTAAACTGTTCCAGTCGGAGCTGGCCTGGCCGCAGGGCATGATCCTGGTGACCGGACCAACGGGCAGCGGCAAAACAATTACCCTCTACAGCGCGCTCAATGCGTTAAACCAAACGGGTATCAACGTCTGCAGCGTTGAGGATCCGGTAGAGATTCCGCTGCCGGGACTCAACCAGACTCAGGTCAATATCAAGGCCGGGCTGAATTTTCAGAACGTGCTCCGCGCCCTGCTGCGCCAGGATCCCGATGTCATTATGATTGGGGAGATACGCGATGGCGAAACGGCAGAAATAGCGATCGAGGCCGCCCAGACGGGACACCTTGTTCTCTCAACGCTGCATACCAACTCAACAATCGAAACGGTGATTCGCCTTGAACAGATGGGTATCGCCCGCTGGCTGCTGGCCTCTGCGCTTAATCTGGTGATTGCCCAGCGCCTGGTGCGCAAACTCTGTCCCCACTGTAAAAGAAGAGGAACACATAAAACTATTCTGCCGCCGGATACCTGGCCCGATCCCCTTCCAGACCTGCATGCCGCAGGCTGCGAGCGTTGCTATAGCGGATATTATGGCCGTACCGCCCTGTTCGAAATCCTGCCGATAGATAGCGCACTGCGTACCGCTATTGCCAGCGGAGCGCCAATGAGCGAACTTGAAAGTATCGCCCGCCAGCGGGGTATGGTCAGCCTGTTTGAAAGCGGCTGCCTGGCCGTGTCGCAGGAGCAGACAACGATGGAAGAGGTCTACCGCGTGCTGGGTGTATCCCGTGGCTAAAGTGGTTATCTGGCACTGGAAAGCCGTCGATCAACACGGGCAGCTTCAGGAGGGCGCAACCCTTGCAGAGGATCGGGCCGGGCTGGTAATGCAACTGCTGGAACAGCGGCTGCAACTAATTAGCCTACATAAAAGCGATCGCGCGCGACGCGGTTGCTGGCATATCCAGCAGAAAATCCAGCTCTTTCGGCAGCTTGCTACGCTTCTCCAGGCGGGTATCTCGCTTGCCGATGGGTTAACACT
The DNA here is from genome assembly GCF_038405435.1 of Dryocola clanedunensis. GTDB lineage: Bacteria > Pseudomonadota > Gammaproteobacteria > Enterobacterales > Enterobacteriaceae > Dryocola > Dryocola clanedunensis_A. The sequence goes on from NZ_JBBYHZ010000008.1 coordinate 100,151, forward strand.
GATGGCAAACCAGCATCCTTACCGCGAGTGGCGAGCGCTGCTGCAGCGAATTGGTCAGCAAGTCTCACAAGGAATGTCTTTCTCGGATTCACTACGCCAGTGGCCTGGGATATTTCCGCCACTGTTTATCGCGCTGGTTCACATTGGCGAACTGACAGGCAAACTTGATGAATGCACCCGTCGCCTGGCAGAGCAACAGGAGCAGCTTTATCAACTGCATAAAAAAGTGAAGAAAGCGTTGCGCTATCCGCTCTTTATTATGGCTGTGGCCATAGCGGTTACGGCGGGCATGATGGGATTTGTGCTTCCCGAGTTTGCTGCAATATATCGTTCGTTCAATGCACCGCTACCCGTCATCACGCTCGGGGTAATGGCGATTTCAGGATGGGTGATATCGCAGGGTGCATGGTGGCTTACGGGGCTGATACTGCTGGTAGCATCCTGGATGGTATTGAGGCAGCAGAAGCCACACTGGCAGGAGCAAGAGCAAAAGCTGTTGCTCAGGCTCCCTCTGGTTGCGCCTTTGTGGCGGGGCCAAATGCTCAGCCAAATCTATACCACGCTCTCGCTTTCTCAGCAGGCAGGTATTCCACTGCTCCAGGGACTGGCGGCCGTGGAACAGACCATTCCCGCGATTTTCTGGCAAAAGGTAATGAATCAGATTGGTCGCCAGGTCGCGCAGGGCATGCCCTTCTGGCAATTAGTGAGTTCAGCCGGATGCTTTTCGCCCCTGTGCGCACAAATGATACGCATCGGAGAAGAGTCAGGCGCGCTGGATTTAATGCTGGAAAAGCTGGCTGCCTGGCACCATGGTCAGACGCAGGATCTTGCCGACAATCTGGCTGCGGCCCTTGAGCCCGTCATGATGATAGTCATTGGACTGATCGTAGGCACGCTGGTCATCGCCATGTATCTGCCGATATTTCAACTGGGGGATGCAATGAACGGAGGATAATGGCGCAGCGGGCGCTGCGCCATACTTAACTTACAGGCTGTTAAATACGCGGTTTTCCTGCTCCGCAACGCGGATAAAGGTCGTGCGTTTAGTCAGCTCTTTCAGGCGAGATGCGCCAACATAGGTACAGGCTGAACGCAGGCCGCCCATAATATCACGAGCCGTGTTTTCAACTGGGCCACGCAGCGGCAGCTTAACAGTTTTACCTTCAGCCGCACGGTACTGCGCAACGCCACCAACGTGACGGGTCATCGCGGACTCAGAGCTCATGCCGTAGAACAGCATGAATTTCTCACCGTTCTCTTCAACCACGGTACCGCCGCTCTCTTCATGACCAGCCAGCATACCGCCGAGCATCACGAAATCTGCGCCGCCACCGAAGGCTTTTGCAACGTCGCCCGGAACGGTACAACCACCGTCACTGACGATCTGTCCGCCAAGGCCGTGCGCCGCATCGGCACACTCAATGACAGCAGACAGCTGAGGATAACCGACGCCGGTTTTTACGCGCGTCGTACAGACGGAACCAGGGCCGATGCCAACTTTCACAATGTCTGCACCGGAGAGAATCAGCTCTTCACACATCTCACCTGTCACAACGTTACCCGCGCAGATGGTTTTGTCCGGCCATGCTTCACGCGCTTTGCTGACGAACTGAGTAAAGTGTTCAGAGTAGCCGTTAGCCACATCGATACAGATAAAGGTCAGGCCCGGATGCAGCGCCAGAATCTGTTTCGTCTTGTTGAAATCGGCTTCAGACGTGCCGGTAGAAACCATCACGTGGCGCAGAATATTTTCGGGGACAGATTTAACGAAGCTGCTCCACTGCTCGACGGAGTAGTGCTTGTGTACAGCAGTGAGGATATCGAAGGAGGCCAGCGCTTGCGCCATGCCGAAGGTACCCACAGTATCCATGTTTGCCGCAATAATCGGCACACCAGACCATGCAATACCGGAATGTTTGAAAGTAAACTGGCGCTCAAGCTCTACATCAGAGCGGCTTTTCAGCGTGGAACGTTTCGGGCGAATCAGAACGTCTTTAAAACCTAACTTCAAATCTTCTTCAATACGCATGTTGCGGATTCCTGGTAATGGCGATGGACGCGGGAACGTTATCGGCGGTACAACTGCCAACTCCAGTGACGCTATCATACGCACTAATAATGGCTCCGCAAGACTGCGAAAACAGTCTTTTTTACGCTACAATCGTTAAAATTTACCCGAGAAAGAGCAAAGCGGTGACAGGAGATTCTTAATTTTCATTCATGCGTTTTTTTTTGCTTTACTAACTCCGGTCAGAAAATGTTATATCTCTTCGATTAAACATAGACTTAAGGTCCTGCATTTATGGTTTATACGGTGGCATTAACAGGTGGAATAGGCAGCGGAAAAACGACCGTCGCCAACAGTTTTTCCCACCTGGGTATCGCCGTAATAGACGCTGACGTCATTGCCCGTCAGGTTGTAGAACCAGGGCAGCCTGCTTTGGGTGAAATTTCGGCACATTTTGGTCACGAAATATTACTGCCGGACGGCTCGCTCAATCGCCGACTGCTGCGCGAGAAAATCTTTGCTAACGCGCAGGAGAAGCAGTGGCTCAATGCCCTTTTACATCCGCTTATCCACCAGCGTACCCAAACAGAACTCCGCAACGCCCGTTCGCCCTATGCGCTATGGGTGGTGCCGCTATTGGTTGAAAATCACCTCCAGCACAAAGCGGATCGCGTGCTGGTCGTAGATGTATCACCAGAAATACAAATCGCGCGAACCACAGGCCGCGATAAGGTTAGCCGCCAGCATGCCGAGCAGATCATTGCCGCACAGGCAACCCGTGAACAGCGCCTGGCCGTTGCCGATGATGTGATTAATAACGACGGCTCTCCGAATGAGGTAGCCGTACACGTTGACCGTTTGCACCGCCAGTACCTGAAGCTGGCGAGTCAGGCCGCACAACTGGACAAAAAATAATGACCACTCAGATCCTTTATGAGCACCCCCTGAATGAAAAAATGCGCACCTGGCTGCGTATTGAATTTCTGATCCAGCAGTTCGAAACTGCACTGCCCATTACAGACTCTGCCAGCGCCCTGCATTTTTTCCGCAATATCGGCGACCTGCTGGACGTGTTCGAGCGGGGTGAGATCCGTACCGATATTCTGAAAGAGCTTGAGCGCCAGCAGCGCAAGCTGCTGAACTGGGCAGAAGTGCCGGGCGTCGATATGCAGCTTATAGACTCCTTGCGCGGCCAGCTGAAAGAGCGCGGCAGCGTGTTAATGTCAGCGCCGCGCATCGGGCAGTATTTGCGTGAAGATCGCCTTATCGCCCTGGTTCGTCAGCGTCTCAGCATCCCCGGCGGCTGCTGCAGCTTCGATCTGCCTACGCTGCATCTGTGGCTGCATCTGCCGCAGGCTCAGCGCGACGAGCAGATTGAACTCTGGCGTAACAGCCTGCAACCGATAAAGAGCTCGCTGGATTTACTGCTTGATATCATTCGTAATTCCGCACCGCTACGCAAACAGACCAGCCTTAACGGCTTCTACCAGGACAACGGTGATGACGCCGATCTGCTGCGGCTGCGCATGGAACTGGTGGATCAGGTTTACCCGCAGATCTCAGGCCATAAGAGCCGTTTTGCGATCCGTTTTCTGCCGCTGGATAGCGAGCACGGAACTATTCCCGAGCGTCTGGATTTCGATCTGGCGTGCTGTTAAGGAGGCGTAATGTCTGAACAAACCGTTGTAAACTGTCCTGGCTGCGGCAGAGCCGTGATCTGGAATGAAACCAGCCCTTACCGTCCATTTTGCAGCAAGCGCTGCCAGCTGATTGATTTAGGCGAATGGGCTGCAGAAGAAAAACGCATCCCCAGCAGCAGCGACCTTTCCGACAGCGACGGCTGGAGCGAAGAACAGCATGACTGATGCCTTACCTCAAACGTTTGAGAAACAATGAGGTATAACCAGAGAAATAAACCACGAAATTCAATTCATTGCTTTTCGGCTAATAACCACAAAGCAGGAAAACCACGCTTTCTCCTTCTTTGTCAGCAATCTCAGCAGCCTTAAGGCTGCTGAAGTTTTTTAACGACGGGTTCGTTGGCGGGAGGGAATTCGCTGGCGACCAGTTCATTCACCGCAATCCATTGCCCCTGCTGTCCTTCTCTGCCCCAGGGCTCGCCCTGCCAGCCGTCCACCATAAAGAACCAAAGCGTGATATGCAGCCCATCTTTTTCCCAGACGATGGTTTCATAGCGCGAAAAGCTCGTGGCTGTGATACCAATTTCCTCTTCCAGCTCTCTGACCAGCGCCTGCTCGGGCGTTTCATCGGCTTCAATTTTGCCGCCCGGGAATTCCAGTTTATTCGCCATATGCACATCGGCGGGACGTCGCGTGATAAAAACTTCACCCTGCGGATTGCGAATTATCCCGGCGGCAATTTTCAACTGTTTCATTTTTGTTCAGATGATCCCTGTAAAAAAGGCGCAGCAAGCTGCGCCTTTATCTTTCAGTAGGTGCTTAGCTCAGACGGCCGTGGCACTGCTTAAATTTCTTACCGGAACCGCATGGGCACGGATCGTTACGGCCCACTTTGCGCTCACCGGATTCTGCTGCCAGTTCCTGTGCTGCCTGTGTTTCTGAGTCGACGTGGCTCAGCTGCTGCATCTGGGCCAGACGCTCGGCCTCTTCGCGGCGCTGCTGCTCCATCGCCTCCACTTCTTCCGGCATGCGAACCTGGACTTTACACAGCGTGCTGATGACTTCGTACTTCAGCGATTCAAGCATGGCCGCAAACATCGAGAAGGACTCGCGCTTGTATTCCTGCTTCGGATCCTTCTGCGCGTAGCCGCGCAGGTGGATACCCTGACGCAGGTAGTCCATTGCTGCCAGATGCTCTTTCCACAGGGAATCCAGAGTCTGCAGCATGACGCCTTTCTCAAAGTGACGCATCATCTCGACGCCGACCACTTCCTCTTTACGCTGATAAACTTCTATCGCGTTCTGCAGAATGCGCTCACGCAGCGTCTCTTCATGCAGCTCTGGCTCTTTGTCCAGCCACTCTTTGATTGGCATATCGAGGTCGAAGTCATTTTTCAGACGCTCTTCCAGACCCTGTACGTCCCACATCTCTTCCAGCGACTGCGGCGGGATGTGCGCATCAATCGTGGTTTTAAACACATCTTCACGGATGCTGCTGATGGTTTCGCTAACGTCGCTCACGTCCAGCAGTTCGTTACGCTGGGAGTAAATCGCGCGACGCTGGTCATTTGCCACGTCATCGTATTCCAGCAGCTGCTTACGAATATCGAAGTTGCGGCTTTCTACCTTACGCTGGGCGTTAGCAATCGCTTTGGTGACCCACGGGTGTTCAATCGCTTCGCCAGGCTTCATACCCAGTTTGCGCATCATGCTGGAAACGCGATCTGAGGCAAAAATACGCATCAGGGCGTCTTCCATCGACAGGTAGAAACGAGAAGAACCCGCATCACCCTGACGACCAGCACGGCCGCGCAGCTGGTTATCGATACGGCGGGATTCGTGACGCTCGGTACCAATGATGTGCAGACCACCGGATGCCAGAACAGCGTCGTGGCGAATCTGCCAGTCGGCTTTGATCTGGGCGATTTGCTCAGGGGTTGGATCTTCAAGCTGAGCAACTTCTTCCTGCCAGCTGCCGCCCAGTACGATATCCGTACCACGACCCGCCATGTTGGTTGCGATAGTCACTGCCGCCGGGTAACCCGCCTGGGCAACGATGCCTGCTTCGTTAGCGTGGAATTTGGCGTTCAGAACGTTGTGCTTGATACCTGCTTTCGTCAGCTCAGCGGAAACCACTTCGGATTTCTCGATGGAGATGGTACCCACCAGAACGGGCTGGCCGTTGGTAGTCCGCTCTTTGATGTCTTCGATGATAGCGCCGATTTTATCCAGCTCGGTCATGTAGACCAGGTCAGGCATGTCCTTACGGATCATCGGACGGTTCGTTGGCACCACGATGGTATCAAGTTTGTAGATCGAGCTGAATTCGAACGCTTCGGTGTCCGCGGTACCGGTCATACCGGCCAGTTTCTCATACAGACGGAAGTAGTTCTGGAAGGTGATAGACGCCAGCGTCTGGTTTTCGTTCTGGATATCCACGCCTTCTTTGGCTTCGACAGCCTGGTGCAGACCATCAGACCAGCGGCGACCCTGCATGGTACGGCCGGTGTGCTCATCAACGATGATGACTTCGCCATCTTTGACGATGTAGTCAACGTCGCGGGTGAACAGCACGTGGGCGCGCAGCGCGGCGGTTACATGGTGCATCAGCATAATGTTAGTTGGCGAGTACAGAGACTCGCCCTCTTCCATCATGCCTTCGTTCATCAGCAGCTCTTCAATCAGAACCAGACCGCGCTCGGTGAGGTTAACCTGACGAGATTTTTCATCCACGGAGAAGTGGCCTTCACCTTCGAAGGTGTCGGAATCTTCTTTTTCCTGACGGATCAGGTGCGGGATGATTTTATTCACTTTTTTGTACAGCTCGGAGCTGTCTTCGGCCGGGCCGGAGATGATCAGCGGCGTACGGGCCTCATCGATAAGGATTGAGTCAACCTCATCCACCAGCGCGTAATGCAGTTTGCGCTGCACGCGCTCTTCCGGGCTAAATGCCATATTGTCGCGAAGATAGTCAAAACCGTACTCGTTGTTGGTACCGTAGGTGATGTCAGCTGCATAAGCTTCACGCTTCGCCGGTGCTGGCATGCCTGGCAGGTTGATGCCAACGCTCAGCCCAAGGAACTCGAACAGCGGACGGTTGTTTTCGGCATCTCGCTGGGCAAGATAGTCGTTCACGGTAATAACGTGTACGCCTTTACCGCTTAACGCATTCAAATAGGCAGGCAGCGTCGCAGTCAGCGTTTTACCTTCACCCGTACGCATTTCCGCGATGCAGCGGTCGTTCAGCACCATACCGCCAAGCAGCTGCACGTCGAAGTGGCGCATGCCGAACACACGCTTACTTGCTTCACGCACAACGGCAAAGGCCTCTGGAATTAAAGTTTCCAGCACTTCGCCCTTTTCAAGACGGGCGCGAAACTCAACGGTTTTCGCCTTCAGCTCATCGTCGGTGAGCTTTTCCATGGTCGGTTCCAGACCGTTGATCATGGTCACAACTTTACGCATACGACGTAAAGTACGGTCGTTCCGACTACCAAAGACTTTAGTTAATAACTTGATTAGCATAATAAATTCTCAAACGCCTGCTCAAAGCAGATCGACAAATGGTGTTATAATATAAGGATATTTTGTTTAGCTGAGGCGTTCGGGACCGGCGCGGATCCCCTGCACCTGGCTTATCCACAGCGCGGGCATAAATGTCGCGACTGCGGGGCGCTGCCAGAGTGAAATGCGGCGGACAATGACGGGTGGCTTGCTTTCCTGGGTAAGCAACGCGTTGAGCGTATCCAGTAAAGCGAGATGCTGAGCCTGAAGGGGCAGACTCTCTTCCACAGGTAGCACCTGAGGCGCCATGGCAAAAGAGAGGTGGCGAATAACCGTACGAATGGCATGCTGATGCCAGTAATCCACGGTAAACGTCGGTCGCCGGGTGCTTTCCTGCAATAATACAAGGCTATTGAAGCTGACCTGGTTAAGATAGTCCTGCGAGCTGGCAGAGGTTTCCGCCGGGGTTGCATGTTCGGTATTTCCGCTGAGCGCAGGCATGCCAAAACTCGCCGCGACCATCCCCAACAGGAGATGCGGCCAGAAATAACGTCTGCCAAATTGTCGCCAACGATTTAGAATACCAATCACTTTTTCCGCCGGAGCTTAATGTATGCGCGATAGTCGCCCGCAATCTTTAGAAATTCTGTTCGACGAGGCCGGTGCAAAGAGCGTTTTACAAAACGTACAGCAGCGCGCGACGGCCTTGCTGCGGCTCAACCATGCAGTGAGAGGCATATTGCCTGCTCAGTTGCATCCCTGGTGCCGGGTTGCAAACTTCCGACAGGGAGTTCTCGTTATCGAAACGGCGAATGCCAGCTGGTTGATGCGATTACGCTATGAACAATCCACGCTGCTAAGTGCATTACGCGCACAAATACTACCATCATTGACGTCAATCGACATCAGGATTAATCCCTCGCTGGCGGCAATTGGCAATGATTCCGTACAAGAAAACAGCATTCAGATGCCAAACGGACAGTTTGAGGTCAATCGGGAATTAAGCGAGCAGAGTGCGGAGGCATTACGAGAGGTGGCTAAACGTAGCCCGGAAAAACTGAGAGCAGCGATAGAACGACTGGCTTCATTGGCCGGAGAGAGTACCAATAAAAACCAGTCGTAATCGTGAGCGTTGGCGTTACGCCAGCACCATAGTCGGTGCTTTAAATGCCAGCGGAAGTTCAGCGTCGTCTTCGAAGGTTGCCCATTCCCAGGCTTCCTGCTTCGCTAACACTGCCTGCAACAGTTTGTTGTTCAGGGCATGACCCGATTTATAGGCGGTAAACGCGCCGATAATATTGTGGCCACACATGAACAAGTCACCGATGGCATCCAGCATTTTGTGACGAACGAATTCGTCTTCAAAACGCAGGCCGTCTTCGTTCAGTACGCGATAATCGTCAACAACGATGGCACAATCGAAGCTGCCGCCCAGGCACAAACCACGGGACTGCAGATATTCGATATCACGCATAAAACCGAAAGTACGAGCACGGCTGATCTGGCGCATAAAGGCGTCAGCAGAGAAGTTCATGCTGTAACGCTGGGTGCTGGCATCAATCGCCGGATGGTTAAAGTCGATGGTAAAGTCCAACGAGAAACCATTGTACGGTCTGAATTCAGCCCATTTATCGCCATCTTCAACGCGAACCGTCTCTTTGACCCGCACAAATTTCTTCGCGCAGTTCAGTTCGTCAATCCCGGCATCAAGCAGCAGGTAGACAAACGGCGCCGCACTACCGTCCATGATTGGAATTTCTGGCGCATCGACTTCAATAACAATATTGTCGATACCCAGCCCAGCCAGGGCGGCGTTAAGGTGCTCAACGGTAGAAATCCGCACATCGTGCTCGTTCACCAGGCAAGTACAGAGCATGGTATCACGCACGGATTTGGCATCTGCCGGAAAATCTACCGGAGGATTCAAGTCAGTGCGACGATAGATGACCCCGGTATTGGCCGGCGCAGGGCGCAACGTCAGTGTGACCTTTTTGCCGGTATGTAAACCGACACCAGTCGCCTGAACGATACGTTTAAGTGTCCTTTGTTTGATCATCGTTTAATCTCGCCAAATTAACTATCCAACCGAAGTGTATATCACTAACGGTGGGCCAGTTTAGCACAAAGAGCGGAGATGCCCAACTTCCGGTTTATTCTTAATCAGCTTGCTTACGCAGGAATGCTGGAATATCCAGGTAATCAGGTTCTTTCGCGGTCTGTGGCGTATTGTCGTTAACCACTTTCGCAGCTGGTTTTTGCTCCTGAGTCAGGGGTGCCATACCGTGCTGCTGGTAGCGATCCATAACAGGCTGCTGAACCTGCTGCTGCTTGTTGGTTACCAGAGTAATTTCTGGACGCTTGTCCATACCAATACCGGTAGCAACTACGGTCACGCGCAGTTCGTCGTTCATCTCTGGATCCAGAGAGGTACCGATAACCACGGTAGCGTTATCAGAGGCGAATGCACGGATAGTGTTACCCACGGTTTCAAACTCATCCAGACGCAGGTCGAAGCCAGCGGTGATGTTAACCAGCACGCCGCGCGCGCCAGACAGGTCGATATCTTCCAGCAGCGGGCTGGAGATAGCCATTTCGGCCGCTTCTTCTGCACGGTCTTCACCGCTGGCAACGCCGGAGCCCATCATGGCATAACCCATTTCGGACATCACGGTACGCACGTCAGCGAAGTCGACGTTCATCAGACCCGGACGAGTAATCAGTTCTGCAATACCCTGCACCGCCCCTTTCAGCACGTCGTTTGCCGCACCGAATGCATCCAGCAGAGAGATGCCACGACCCAGCACTTTCAGCAGCTTGTCGTTTGGAATGGTGATCAGGGAGTCCACATGCTTGGACAACTCGGCGATACCCTGCTCCGCAAAAGCCATGCGCTTCTTACCTTCGAAGTTGAAAGGCTTGGTCACAACGGCAACGGTCAGGATACCCAAATCTTTTGCTACTTCGGCAACAACAGGTGCTGCACCAGTACCGGTACCACCGCCCATGCCCGCAGCGATAAATACCATGTCAGCCCCTTCGAGAGCTGCACGTAACGCATCACGGTCTTCTTCCGCAGCGGTACGGCCCACTTCAGGGTTGGCTCCAGCGCCCAGACCTTTGGTAACAGCATTACCAATCTGGATAGTCTGGCCTACAGCAGTCTTACGTAACGCCTGCGCGTCGGTATTGACTGCGAAGAATTCAACGCCTTCGATGCGCTCGCGCACCATGTGTTCAACGGCATTACCGCCGCCGCCACCGACGCCGATGACTTTAATCACCGCGTCGTTGGTCAGTTCCATAGGTTCAAACATAGTTTCTCTCCGTTTTGTGCCTGTCGCCTGAGACCGCTAATTTTGTCCGGTCTCTTATAAAATTTAAAACTCTTTTCTCAGCCAGCTGTTGAATCGCTTAACCCACGAGCTGACGGAGGTGCGTTTTTCCACTTCTGCTTCACCACTGAGATGAGACTCCTTCCCGTAGTGCAGCAAGCCAACGGCAGTCGAGTAGTACGACTCCTGGGCGTAATCAGTCAGGCCAGTAATATTTAACGGCTGTCCTATACGTACCTGCGTATGGAACACGCGTTGAGCACAGGCCGCAAGGCCTTCAATCTGTGCCGCGCCGCCGGTTAACACAATCCCCGCCGCCAGGTGGTGCTTCACACCCTGCTGGCGAAGCTGCTCTTGTAACTGCAATATCTCTTCATTGACCAGGTTTAACAGCTCGGTATAGCGCGGCTCAATGACTTCAGCAAGCGTCTGACGTTGCAGGCTGCGAGGGGGACGCCCACCCACGCTTGGCACCTCTACGTTCTCGTCTTTGCCAACAATCGACCCCAGCGCACAACCGTGGCGGACTTTAATGGCTTCGGCATCGCTTGGCGGCGTACCGAAGGCATAAGCGATATCACTGGTCACCACGTTTCCTGCATAAGGGATAACTTTGGTGTGGCGCAGCGCGCCGCCAGTGTAAACCGCGATATCCATTGTACCACCACCGATATCAACTACGCAGACACCTAATTCACGTTCGTCTTCTGTTAATACGGCATAGCTTGCTGCCAGTCCGGCGAAAATGAGTTGGTCAACTTTAAGACCACAACGTTCAACGGCTTTAACAATGTTTTTTGCCATATCGTTATGGCAGGTGATCAAATGCACTTTGGCCTGCATGCGCACACCCGATAACCCTACCGGATTTTTGATCCCTTCTTGATAATCGATGGCGTATTCCTGCGGGATAACATGCAGAACGCGATGTTCGTCACGAACGCGCACCGATTTTGCGGTATGAACGACGTTTTCGACGTCTTCCTGCGTCACCTCTTCTTCAGAGATAGGCACCATACCAATTTCGTTCTGGCAGCTAATATGTTTGCCTGACAGCGCCAGATAGACCGAAGAAATCTGGCAGTCCGCCATCAGTTCCGCCTGGTCAATCGCGCGCTGCACGCATTTCACGACCGATTCAAGATCGTTTACGCCACCTTTGTCCATACCACGGGATGGACAGCTACCCACACCGATAATATTGACCATACCGTCGGGCAGAACTTCCCCTACTAAAGCGGCGACCTTCGCGGTCCCGATCTCCAGTCCTACTACCAGTTTTCTGTCCGTCGCCTTGATCATTGTTATTCTGCCTGTGCCTGATTCTGTTGCTGATTAGGATTAGCGTCCTGTACGGGAGCGGGCTGCCAGCCCACCGCCGCGCCAGAGTCATACCGCAAGTCGACGTAGCTTACCTGCTTGCCATCGGCTTGTTCCTGCTGTTGCAGAATGGGATACAATTCCACAAAGCGACTCAGGCGTTTCATCGTATCGCCCCGGCCAAGATTAAGTTTGATGCCGTTGTTCAGCGTCAGCTGCCAGGAACGACGAGCGGTCATTGCCGCTTCTTTCAACGTAAATTTATCCTTTGCCAGCACTTCGCCCATTGCGCGATAGCCCTGCAACACTTCACCTTCACTCCCTTCCGGGCCAGATAACATCGGTAAAGTCTGCTTTCCTGTGCGTTCTGCCGGCACGCTGAAGGAATTACCTTCGGCGTCAATCATATGCTGATCATTCCAGCGCGCGATGGGAACAAATTCAACCAGATGAATCTTCAATTCGTCCGGCCACTGCTTTCTTACACTCGCCTGTTTAATCCACGGCAGACGTTCGATCTGCTGCTGGATGATATTCACATCCTGGGTCATAAAGGTGCCCGGGGGCCCCAGCGCCAGGATGGACTGGCGAATATCGTCGTTGCGCGTGTAGTGTCTGTCACCCGTGACAACCAGCTTAGAGAGCGGCAGACGCTGAGCATCTTCCATCCAGCCGACCACAATCCAGCCGCCGATAAACACCGTAAACAGCACCGCGCTCAGGAAGATAATGCCTGCCAGGCGCCCGCCGTTACTGCGACGACTGCTGCTGGCTGCTTGTTCTTCCTCGCGGTTACGCGCATTCAGGGCTGCCTGTGACATATCAGTTCGCCAACGCCAGAATACGTACTACCAGCTGCGAAAAGGTCATTCCAGCCTCGCGTGCCGCCATCGGCACCAGGCTATGGCTGGTCATGCCCGGAGATGTGTTCACTTCCAGCAGATAAAACTGCCCGTCGCTATCGAGCATGACGTCTACTCGTCCCCAGCCGCTACAGCCTAAAACTTGCCATGCCTGCAGCACTAATGCCTGCAATTCTTGCTCTCGCTGTTCGATTAAACCGCTTGGGCAGAAATACTGAGTTTCATCAGAGAGATACTTCGCCTCATAATCATAGAAGGTTCCTGCCGGTTGAATACGAATTGAAGGTAATATTTCCTCACCGAGGATCGCTACCGTGTATTCAGGGCCGCTCAGCCACTTCTCGATCAGCACTTCTTCATCATGTTTAAAGGCCAGCTCCAGCGCTGCGGGCAGCGCTGCCACGTCATCGACCTTAGACATGCCAACGCTTGAACCTTCGCGGCTCGGCTTCACGATAACCGGCAAGCCTAGCTGCGCGATGCGTTCCACCGTGGTCGCTGTAATGCCCGCTTCTACGTCGCGGCGCGTTAACGCAACCCACGGAGCAACCGGCAATTCAGCGCCCTGCCAGAGCAGTTTGGTGCGCAGTTTATCCATGGTGATGGCCGAAGCCATTACGCCGCTGCCGGTATAAGGTAACTCCAGGAACTCTAACAGCCCCTGTAAGGTGCCGTCTTCGCCGCCACGCCCATGTAAGGCGATGAATACTTTGTCAAAACCCTGATTTTTGAGTTCAGTTACGGCAGTCTCTTTGGGATCGATGCCATGGGCATCAACACCGCCTTCTTTCAGCCCGGCCAGCACTGCGGCCCCCGACTGCAAAGACACGTCACGTTCAGCGGAAGTTCCACCCAGCAAAACAGCAACTTTATCAGCCATGATGGTCCTCCTCTTTAGCCTGAGGCTGTAATTTGATTTCAGCCAGGTTCTTAGCCACTTTACCGACGTTACCCGCCCCTTGCACGATGATCAGGTCATTTCCGGTTAATACCGGTGCCAGCATATCGGCGACCTGGAGCGCATCCGGCACCAGAATCGGGTCAACTTTACCGCGGCCGCGAATGGTACGACACAGCGAACGGCTGTCAGCACCAGGAATAGCAGCCTCACCTGCAGCATAAACGTCCAGCATCAGCAGAGAATCTACCTGAGACAGGACGTTAGCAAAGTCGTCATACAGGTCACGCGTGCGCGTAAAGCGATGCGGCTGGAAGATCATAACCAGATTTTTATCCGGCCAGCCGGCGCGAGCAGCTTTAATCGTCGCATCCACTTCCGTCGGATGGTGACCGTAGTCGTCCACCAGCATTGCGCTACCTTCTTTGCCATTGACCGGCGCAAGAGGATATTCGCCCAGGAAATCAAAACGACGCCCGGTACCCTGGAAGCTTTCCAGCGCGCGCTGAATGGCTTCGTCTTCAATACCTTCTTCCGTAGCCACAGCAACCGCCGCCGCTGCGTTCAATGCGTTATGGCGTCCCGGTGCGTTCAGCGTTACATGCAGCTCAGGCAAATCCCGGCGCACGATGGTGAAATGACCCTGCGGGCCTTTCTGCTGGTAGGACTCAATGCGCACGTCAGCATCGTCGCTGAAGCCGTAGGTCGTTGTCTGGCGGCCTACGCGTGGCAGCAGCTCACGGATAACCGGGTCGTCCACGCACATCACTGCCCGACCATAAAACGGCAGATTGTGCAGGAAATTAATGAACGTCTGCTTTAAATTTTCGAAGTCGCCCTGGTAGGTATCCATATGGTCAGCTTCGATGTTGGTGACAACAGAGACCATCGGCTGCAGGTGGAGGAATGACGCATCGCTCTCATCCGCTTCCGCGATCAAATAACGGCTGTGCCCCAGGCGAGCGTGGGTTCCCGCTGCTTTTACCAGACCGCCGTTAACGAACGTTGGGTCCAGGCCAGCTTCTGCATAAATGCTTGAAACCATCGCGGTTGTGGTGGTCTTGCCGTGCGTTCCCGCAATGGCAATGCCGTGGCGAAAACGCATCAGTTCGGCCAGCATTTCAGCGCGACGGATGACCGGAATACGAGCTTCATGAGCGGCAACGATTTCCGGGTTATCCTGGGAAATAGCCGTTGAAACCACCACAACGCTCGCATCACGCACGTTTTCCGGGCGATGATTAAAATAAATAGTGGCACCCAGTGCCGACAACTGCTGCGTGACCGGATTCGGCGCCAGGTCGGAACCGCTAATCTGATAGCCTTCATTGGCCAGAACTTCGGCAATACCGCCCATACCGGCGCCGCCGATGCCAATGAAGTGAATGTGCCGGACGCGACGCATCTCGGGCACGATAGAACGCAGTTTCGCCAGTTGTTGTGTATTCATTCTCTAACCTACAGCGCATTGCGCCATTACATCAAAAATTCACGGACGGCTTTCCGCCCACAACCTTTAAATCTTTACGCCAGTGCTGCGGCGCTTACTTCTTTGGCTACCCGCTCGGTGGCGTCAGGAATGGAGGCAGCGCGCGCACGTTCGGCCATCGCCAGCAACGTTGCCCTGTCCCATCCGGTGAGCGTTTCGGTAACGGCATCCACGGTAAACTGCGGCTGCTCGAGTATTTTTGCGGCGCCAGCCTTTTCCAGCGGCAGCGCGTTCCAGTATTGCTGACGGTCTTTATGCTGGAAGGGGACAAACAGCGCAGGCAAGCCTGCGGCCGCGATCTCGCTGACGGTTAAGGCACCGGAGCGGCAAACCACAACGTCTGCCCATGCGTAGGCGGCAGCCATGTCATCAATAAATTCGGTCACTTTATGCTGGGGCTGTGCGGCCTCGGCATAAGCCTGCTGCACGACAGCCTGAGCGCCTTTACCACACTGGTGCCAGATAGTGACGGCTCCAGCGAGTCGCCCGGCTACCTGTGGCATGGTCTGGTTAAGCACGCGCGCTCCCTGGGAGCCACCGACTACCAGTACGCGTACCGGCCCCTCACGGCCAGCAAAACGCTCTTGCGGCAGTGGGAGTGCCAGCACGTCCGTACGGACCGGATTCCCAACAACATCCGCATTCGGAAATGCGCCCGGGAATGCCTGCATAACTTTCTTAGCGATTTTTGCCAGCCACTTGTTCGTCAGGCCCGCAATCCCGTTTTGTTCGTGAAGCACAACCGGAATGCCAAGCGACCACGCTGCCAGACCACCCGGGCCTGAGACATAACCCCCCATACCGAGCACGACCTGCGGGCGATAAGCTTTCATGATCGCCCTCGCCTGCCGCCAGGCGTTAAAGATTCGCACCGGAGCAAGCATCATTGCTTTCAGCCCTTTCCCGCGCAGGCCTGAAATACGGATAAAGTCGATTTCAATGCCATGTTTCGGCACCAGGTCCGCTTCCATTCGATCGGCGGTGCCGAGCCAGCGAACCTGCCAGCCCTGGTCCATCAGATGATGTGCTACCGCAAGCCCCGGGAAAACGTGTCCCCCGGTGCCGCCCGCCATCACCATTAACCGCCGGGATTGATTGCTCATCGCACACCCCGCGTAAACGCCTGGGCCTTCGCCAGACGCGTTTCATAATCGATTCGCAGCAACATCACGATTGCCGTAGACATAATTAACAGGCTGGAGCCGCCGTAACTGATGAGCGGCAGCGTCAGGCCTTTCGTTGGCAGCATCCCCGCGGCTGCCCCTACGTTCACCAGCGCCTGGAAACTGAACCAGATGCCGATTGAACAGGCCAGAAAGCCCGAGAAACGCTGGTCCATATCGAGGGCGCGTCGCCCGATGGACATCGCACGAAAAGCGACGAAGAATACCATCATTAATGCCAGTGCCACACCGATATATCCCAGTTCTTCGCCGATAATGGAGAAGATAAAGTCCGTGTGTGCCTCCGGCAGATACTCCAGTTTTTGCACCGAGTTTCCTAAGCCCTGGCCCCAGAGTTCACCGCGTCCGAATGCCATCAGAGACTGCGTCAGCTGGTAGCCGCTGCCAAACGGATCTTCCCACGGGTTCCAGAAGGAGGTCACTCGGCGAATACGATATGGTTCGGCAAGAATCAGCAGGATAACCGCCGAAATCCCCATGCCGATGATGGCCAGGAACTGCCAGAGTTTCGCCCCGGCGAGGAACAGCATCGCGAGCGTGGTCACGAACAGCACAACGACGGTACCGAGGTCAGGCTGGGCCAGCAGCAGAACCGCCATCACCAGAATCACGCCCATCGGCTTCAGGAATCCGCGAAGGTTGTTACGGACTTCGTCGACCTTGCGCACCAGGTAGTTCGCCAGGTAACAGAACAGAGATAGCTTGGTAAATTCAGCAGGCTGAATACGCAGCGGACCGAAGGCAATCCAACGGGACGCACCGTTAACCGAGCTTCCCACCACCAGTACAATCAGCAGCATGGCGATGGACAGCAGCAGCATGGCGGTACTGTGACGCTGCCAGAACTCCATTGGCAGGCGCAGCGTTATCATGGAGAGCGCAAAGGCCAGAATGATGTAAAGCCCGTCACGCTTCGCAAAGAGGAACGGATCGTTTGCAAGGCGCTGACCCACGGGCATGGACGCCGAGGTCACCATAATAAAACCTACAGCTGCCAGACCAAACGTCAGCCACAGCAGGGTACGGTCATAAAGCACCATGCTGTTGGAGTCGCCCTCGCGGGAGCCCATCACCCAGCCTTTTAACGCCGCTGACACCCATGCCAGGATGGCATATCCTGGAATACGTGGCATACGCAGGCGAGGGAGTGATAAACGCATCAGCCAAGCTCCTTCGCTAATTGGGTAAAGACGTCGCCGCGCTGCTCAAAGTTTTTGAACTGGTCGAGGCTGGCACAGGCTGGCGATAACAGAACCATATCGCCAGGCTGGACGCGCGGGCCGATAAGCGCCATTGCCTGCGCCATAGTTTCGGTCTGCTCGGCGATATCAGGACGCAGCTGCGCCAGCTCCGCGCCGTCGCGGCCGAAACAATAAATACGAACGCTGGAACCTTGCAGATATGGCGCGAGGGAGGAGAAATCAGCAGATTTGCCGTCGCCGCCCAGCAGCAGATGCAGCGTGCCATCAACGTGCAGGCCGTTCAGCGCCGCTTCGGTGCTGCCAACGTTGGTAGCTTTTGAATCGTTAATCCAGCGTACGCCGTTATGTTCGTAGGCCAGCTGGAAGCGATGGGCCAGACCGGTGAAGGTGGTCAGCGCCTTCAGGCTGCTGGAACGCGGGAGCTTCACCGCATCCGCCAGCGCCAGCGCTGCCAGCGCGTTAGTGTAGTTATGCTGCCCCACCACTTTCATCTCTTTGGTGTTCAGCACCTTCTCACCTTTGACGCGCAGCCAGGTATCGCCCTGCTGACGGTTAAGGTGATAATCACCCACGTCCACGCCGAAGCTGATGCAGCGCTCGTCTGCGCCGCGTACCGGCATGGTCAGCGCATCATCCGCGTTCACCACGCAAACGGCAGCATTTTCATAAACCCGCAGTTTGGCCGCACGGTACTGCTGGAGGCCAAACGGGTAGCGATCCATATGATCCTCGGTTACGTTGAGGATCGTGGCCGCCGCCGCTTTCAGGCTGTGGGTTGTTTCAAGCTGGAAGCTGGACAGTTCAAGCACGTACAGCTCGCAGTGCTGCTCGAGAAGCATCAGCGCCGGCAGGCCAATATTGCCCCCGACCCCAACGTTAACCCCTGCCGCTTTCGCCATTTCGCCGACCAGCGTCGTCACGGTGCTTTTACCGTTAGAACCGGTGATGGCGACTATCGGTGCCTGCGCTTCGCGGCAGAACAGTTCAATGTCACCAATGATTTCTACGCCGTTCTCCGCCGCTTTGCTTAATGCCGGGAGTGCCAAAGCCATACCAGGGCTTGCGATGATTAAATCAGCTGCCAGCAGCCAGTCTTCGTTCAGGCTGCCCAAATGGCGTTCGACCGCCGCAGGCAGTTTATCCAGGCCTGCCGGAGCGATGCGGGTATCCATCACGCGCGGCGTCACGCCGCGGGCAAGGAAGAAGTCCACGCACGACAGTCCGGTCAATCCTAACCCGATAATGACGACTTTTTTACCCTGGTAATCTGCCATGATTAACGCACCTTCAGGGTAGCCAGGCCAATAAGGACCAGCATCAGTGAGATAATCCAGAAGCGCACGATGACGCGCGGCTCCGGCCAGCCTTTCAGTTCATAGTGGTGGTGAATCGGCGCCATACGGAAGATGCGCTGACCGCGCAGCTTGAAGGATCCGACCTGCAGAATGACGGAAAGGGTTTCAACCACGAACACGCCGCCCATAATCACCAGCAGGAACTCCTGGCGCAGCAGCACGGCAATTGTGCCTAACGCGCCGCCCAGGGCCAGCGAGCCGACATCGCCCATAAAGACCTGAGCCGGATAGGTGTTGAACCACAGGAAGCCCAGACCCGCACCGACAATCGCCGTACAGACGATAACCAGCTCACCCGCATGACGCAGATAAGGAATGTGCAGATATTCAGCGAACTTGATGTTACCCGTTGCCCAGGCGACAAGCGCAAAGCCCCCGGCAACCAGCACGGTTGGCATGATGGCAAGCCCATCCAACCCGTCGGTAAGGTTCACGGCGTTACCGGTGCCGACGATGACGAAGTAAGCCAGCAGGATATAGAACAGGCCAAGCTGCGGCATCACGTCCTTAAAGAACGGTACAACCAGCTCGGTGGCTGGCGTTCCTTTTCCGGCGATATACATGGTGAAGGCCACGGCCAGGGCAATGATCGACATCCAGAAGTACTTCCACCGTGCAATCAAGCCCTTAGTGTCTTTACGCACCACCTTACGGTAGTCATCCACAAAGCCAATCGCGCCGTAGCCAACCAGCACAAACAGTACGCACCAGACATAGGGGTTAGAAGGGTAAGCCCACATCAGCACGGATATCACAATCGACGTCAGGATCATGATCCCGCCCATTGTCGGCGTGCCGCGCTTGCTAAAGTGAGATTCCGGGCCGTCGTTACGCACGACCTGGCCGAAAGAGAGTTCCTGTAAACGTGCGATCATGCGCGGGCCCATCCACAAAGAGATGAACAGCGCGGTCAGCAGGCTGACGATGGCGCGAAACGTCAGATAGGAAAAGACGTTAAAGCCGGAATAGTATTTGACCAAATGTTCGGCCAGCCAAACTAACATGTACCTTTCTCCTGTAATGCGCGAACCACCTCTTCCATGGCCGCACTACGTGAACCTTTCACTAAAATAGTCATTATCGAATGCTCCGCGAGCAGCGCTTTCAGGCGCTCCAGCACGGCTTTTTTATCGCTGTAATGCTCACCAACTTCTGAGGCTTTGCTGATTATTTCGCTCAGCGTGCCAACGCTTAACACACGGTCGATTCCTGCAGCCTTCGCCGCTTCCCCCACCTCACGGTGACAGTGCTGGGCATCTTTGCCCAGCTCGCCCATGTCGCCGACCACCATCACGCGGAAACCGGGCATTTCAGACAGTACCTGAGCCGCTGCGGTCATCGAGCCGACGTTCGCGTTGTAGCTGTCATCCAGTAACAGCTGCGTTTCGGACAGTTGAATCGGGAACAGGCGGCCCGGTACAGCCTTAAGCTCTGCCAGACCGGCTTTAATCGCTTCCAGAGGCGCACCCACGGCCATGGCCAGCGCGGCGGCTGCCAGGGCGTTAGCAATGTTATGGCGGCCCGGCAGCGGCATGATCACATCCACGTCGCCCGTTGGGGTCTGCAGCGTGAACTCTGTGCCGTGTGTGGTGATATGAAGACTGGTCGCGGTGAAATCGCTGTCCGCCGCATTCGGTGAGAAGCGCCAGACTTTACGTTCGCCAATCACTTCCTGCCAGTTGAGCCAGTCGTTATTGTCGGCGTTAAGGATCGCGATGCCGTTAGCGGGTAAACCGGCATAAATTTCGCCTTTCGCTTTTGCCACACCGGCAAGTGAACCAAATCCTTCCAGGTGTGCAGCCGCCAGATTATTGACCAGCGCGGCTTCAGGGCGTGTCAGCCCTACCGTCCAGGCAATTTCACCCTGATGGTTGGCGCCGAGCTCAATGACCGCATAGTCATACTCTGGGGTCAGGCGCAGCAGGGTCATCGGCACGCCGATGTCGTTATTCAGGTTACCGGCGGTGTACAGCGTGTTCCCGCACTGGCGCAAAATCGCTGCCGTCATCTCTTTTACAGAGGTTTTCCCGGATGAACCGGTCAGGGCAACCACGCGGGTTGGTACCTGCTGACGAACCCACGCGGCCAGCTGGCCAAACGCCAGACGAGTGTCCTCAACGACCAGCTGCGGCACGTCGATTGGCAGTTTACGGCTCACCAGCAGTGCGCCAGCCCCGCCGTTGACGGCATCCTGCGCGAAATCATGCGCGTCGAAACGTTCGCCTTTCAGCGCCACAAACAGGCAACCCGGCGTCAGTTTGCGCGTATCGGTGGTGACATCAGTTATATCAGCATCTGCACCATGCAGCTGGCCAGGCAGGGTTTCTGCCAGTTTGCTGAGCGCTACGCGGATCATGCTACAACTCCCAGCAGGCGAGCGGCGGTTACGCGGTCGGAATAGTCGAGACGACGATTGCCAACGATCTGATAATCCTCATGGCCTTTACCCGCCACCAGCACCACATCATTCTCTTTGGCCTGCATGATGGCGTTGGTTACGGCTTCGGCACGGCCAGCAACCACATAAGCGCGGCCTGCGTCGAGCATGCCAGCCAGAATATCGTTGACGATGGCTTTCGGTTCTTCGGTTCTTGGGTTGTCATCGGTGACCACAACCACATCGGCATACTGTTCAGCAATGGCACCCATCATTGGACGTTTGCCCTTGTCGCGGTCCCCGCCGCAGCCAAATACGCACCACAGTTTGCCCGTGCAGTGCAGACGAGCGGCCTGGAGCGCTTTTTCAAGCGCGTCCGGCGTATGCGCGTAATCCACCACTACGGTTGTTTTACCCGGTGCGGTGAATACTTCCATACGCCCGCAAACGGGCTGTAACCGCTGGGCGGTTTTCATGAGATCTTCAAGCGGATAGCCCAGCGCCAGCAGCGTAGCCAGCGCCAGCAGCAGATTGCTGACGTTAAACGCGCCCATCAGGCGGCTTTCAATTTCGCCATCGCCCCAGGAGGAGCTGAACTGGATAGTGGCACCGCCATCGTGATAATGCACATTGGTTGCTTTCAGCCAGCGTCCACGGCAGCCGGGCTGCAGGTTATCTTCCATAGTCACTGCTACGGCATCCGGCAGACGAGCCAGCCACTTACGGCCCACTTCGTCATCAGCGTTGATGATGGCCTGCCCGCTTTCGTGTTCGGAGAACAGCAGCCATTTAGCCGCTTCGTAGCCGGCCATATCGCCATGGTAGTCCAGGTGATCGCGGCTCAGGTTGGTGAACACGGAGGCCTGGAATTTCAGCGCCGCAACGCGATGCTGCACCAGACCGTGGGAGGAGACTTCCATCGCGGCAAAAGAAGCACCCTGCTCACGCAGGTTAGAGAGGATTTGCTGGACGTCCACGGCGGAGCCGGTGGTGTTCTCGGTCGGTATAACCTGACCTAACAGCCCGTTGCCCACCGTGCCCATGACGGCACTGGTTTCGCCCAGCAGAGTGGCCCACTGCGCCAGCAGCTGCGTGGTAGTGGTTTTACCGTTAGTGCCGGTCACGCCAACCAGACGCAGAGCGGAGGATGGCTCATGGTAAAAACGGCCTGCCAGGGCAGAGAGACGCTGATGCAGCTGGCTGAGGTAAATCACCGGCACGCCGTGCATCTCACGGATTTCGCCGTCCTGGGCAACGCCGTCTGCTTCAGCCACGACGGCAGCTACGCCCTGCGCAATCGCCTGCGGGATATACCGACGCCCGTCCGCCTGATGACCGACCACCGCCACAAAAAGGTCGCCCGAAGCCGCCACGCGGCTGTCGAGTGTCATCTCTCGCAGTGCTCTCTCCGGGGCAACTGGCACCCATGGAGCGAGAAGGTCGCGCAAATTACGATCTGCCACCTGATCCCTCTTTCTGATTAATTACAAATTCACTTTTTTCACCGGTTGCCAGCGCGTCCGGCTCGATGTTCATGGTGCGTAATACGCCGCCCATGATGGCACCGAATACCGGTGCGGATACGGCACCACCGTAGTATTTACCCGCCTGCGGATCGTTGATGACCACCACCAGCGCAAAGCGTGGGTTGCTGGCCGGCGCGACGCCCGCGGTGTAGGCGATGTATTTGTTGATGTATTTCCCGTCCGGGCCAACCTTCTTCGCCGTACCGGTTTTAATCGCGATACGGTAGCCCTTAATGGCTGCTTTTACGCCGCCACCACCCGGCAGGGCCACGCTTTCCATCATGTGGACAACGGTGCGGACGGTGGACTCCGGGAAGATACGTTCGCCGGGCACCGGCGGATCAACTTTGGTTATCGACAGCGGGCGGTAAACCCCGTAGCTGCCAATCGTTGCGTAGACTCGCGCTAACTGTAACGGCGTTACCATTAGCCCGTAGCCGAAAGAGAAGGTGGCCCTCTCTATGTCAGACCACCGTTGTTTTTGAGGATATAAGCCACTGCGTTCCCCGACCAACCCCAAATTGGTCGTTTTTCCCAGTCCAAAACGTGAGTAAGTATCTACTAACGCTGAGGAGGGCATCGCTAACGCCAGTTTGGAAACCCCGACGTTACTCGACTTCTGTAGCACCCCGGTGAGGGTCAATTCGCTGTAGCGCGCCACATCTTTAATCTCATGACCATTGATGCGGTACGGTACGGTGTTCAGCACAGAGTTTTCCTGCACGACGCCGCGCTGGAGCGCGGTCATCACCACCATCGGTTTCACGGTTGAGCCTGGCTCAAACACGTCGGTGATGGTGCGGTTACGCATGATGTCTTTCGGCGTGCCGCTCAGGTTGTTCGGGTTGTAGGACGGGCTGTTCGCCATCGCCAGTACTTCGCCGGTATTCACATCCACCAGCACGGCGCTGCCCGACTCGGCCTTGTTGAACGCCACGGCGTTGTTGAGCTCGCGGTAAACCAGCGCCTGCAGGCGCTCATCAATGCTTAAAGCCAGGTTATGGGCTGCCTGGCTGTCGGTAGAGGAAATGTCTTCGATAACGCGGCCGTAGCGGTCTTTACGCACGACGCGCTCGCCGGGCTGGCCGGTAAGCCATTTATCGAAGCTTTTTTCAACGCCCTCAATGCCCTGACTGTCGACGTTGGTAAAACCGATGAGGTGAGCAGTGACTTCGCCAGAAGGATAATAACGGCGGGACTCTTCGCGCAGGTGAATCCCCGGCAGCTTCAGTTTTTTGATGTAGTCGCCGATGTCCGGGTTAACCTGACGGGCCAGGTAGATAAAGCGCCCTTTCGGGTTGCTGTTAACGCGGGAGGCAAGCTGGTCAAGCGGGATTTTCAGCGCGTCGGCCAGCGCCTTCCAGCGGTTATCGAGAGTGATACCCCCGGCGTCGTGCAGCTCTTTAGGATCCGCCCAAATTGCTTTTACCGGTACGCTGACCGCTAACGGACGCCCGGCACGATCGCTGATCATGCCGCGTGAGGTTGAGACTTCCTGAACGCGCAGGGAGCGCATATCGCCCTGGCGCACCAGCATGTCAGGCGCGATGATCTGCAGCCAGGCAACGCGGCCTAACAGGAACGCCAGCGCTAACAGGATGCAACCGCAAAGCAACGCAAAACGCCAACCGATAAAGTTGGCCTGCTCTTCCTGGCGTTTTGGTTTAAGCTTTTTTGCCGCTGCTCTCATCTGTCGCGCTAATCCTTATTGCTGAACTACGATGTTTTCCTGCGAAGGATCGACATGCTGCAGCTGCAGCTTTTCCGTCGCGATCCGTTCTACCCGGCTGTGATCGCCGAGCGCGTTTTCTTCCAGAATCAGGTTGCGCCACTCAATATCCAGCGCGTCACGCTCCACCACCATTTGTTCACGCTGAGCGGTGAGCAGACGGGTGTGGTGCGCGGTTGTTACCACGGAAATCGCGGTAAAAATAATGGCGATGAACAGGCAGAGTGGCAGTTTGCCGTGGCGGAACAGGTCGCCGCCAATTACCGTTGGCAGCGCGTGACGCTCGTTGCTGCCAAGCTGGGTCACCTTCCCCAGGGCTTCTGACACTCTGTTGATCATGCGGTAGTCCTCTCAGCGATACGCAGCACCGAACTACGGGCGCGTACGTTTTCCGCCACTTCCGCTTCACCCGGCATCATCTTGCCGAGGGATTTCAGATAGCGGCCGCCAAGTTTGTTCAGCTGTGCTTCCGTCATCGGTAAACCAGCCGGTACCTGTGGACCACGGCTGTTCTCACGCATAAAGCGTTTAACGATGCGGTCTTCAAGCGAGTGGAAGCTGATGATCGACAGACGGCCGCCCGGAGACAGGGCTTCGATGGAGCCTTTCAGCGCCTTTTCGATTTCTTCAAGCTCGCTGTTAATCCAGATGCGGATCGCCTGGAACGTGCGCGTCGCCGGGTGTTTAAATTTATCTTTGACCGGCATGGCAGCCGCCACAACCGCTGCCAGCTCTTTGGTTCGCGTCATTGGCTCTTCGCGATTGCGTTCGATGATGGCGCGTGCAATGCGTTTACCGAACTTCTCTTCGCCGAAGGTTTTAATCACCCAGGCGATGTCGGCTTCGTCAGCGGTCAACAACCACTGCGCAGCGGACTGGCCACGGGTGGGGTCCATACGCATATCCAGCGGGCCGTCGCGCATAAACGAAAAGCCGCGCTCTGCGTCATCAAGCTGCGGGGAGGAAACGCCAAGGTCGAGAAGAATACCGTCGATTTTACCGGTAAGCCCGCGCTCGCTAACGTACTGCGCAAGCTCGGAGAAAGGGCCGTGAATGATGGAGAAACGAGGGTCATCAATGGCTTCGGCGGCGGCAATGGCCTGCGGATCGCGGTCGATAGCCAGCAGGCGTCCTTCTGCTCCCAGCTGGGAGAGAATCAGTCGTGAGTGGCCACCGCGACCAAACGTGCCATCAATGTAGATGCCATCGTGACGAATATTAAGGCCGTTGACGGCCTCATCAAGCAGCACCGTAGTATGTTTAAAATTTTCCATCATTACTTATAGTGACAAGTCCTGCAGACGGTCCGACAGCTCTGTCGTCGTGGCCTGCTCAGCGTCGATGTCTTCCTTAACTTGTAGATGCCAGGTCGCTTCATCCCACAGTTCAAACTTATTGAACTGCCCGACCAGCATGACTTCTTTGGTCAGCCCGGCGTGCTGGCGTAAAACAGGCGCCAACAGTAATCGCCCGGCACTATCCATCTGACATTCACTGGCATGCCCCAGTAACAGACGCTGAACGCGGCGCTCTGCGGGGTTCATGCTCGACAAACGGGCTAGCTTTTGTTCAATAATTTCCCACTCGGGGAGGGTGTAGAGCAGCAGGCAGGGGTGATGGATGTCGATGGTGCAAACCATCTGACCTTCTGAGGTTTCGATCAGCTTTTCCCGATAACGGGTAGGTACGGCGAGCCGCCCCTTGCTGTCGAGATTGACTAATGTTGCCCCACGGAACATGCCAGCCTCACCCTATGTTGACCCTTTCCACCACTTTACCCCACAAATTCCCACCCAAAGGAGTTTACGGAGCGGAGGAAAACCTTGTCAAGCAAGCCTCGCCGCTGCGGGAAATAAATTTCCTCACCTAAGCGATTGAAAAATGGCTGGCGTGAAAAGCATTGGATCAGCGAGGCACAAATTAACGTTATGAATATTTGAAAGAAAAGAGACGAATAAACACGTTGTTCGTTAAATAGACTGAAAACCCGATAACAAAAACACCAGGTACTCAGCTTGCGACGCGGTCGGCATTTTAAGGCATTTCCCCGCAGGATAACAGCGGCAGATACGGGCGGAAGGCAGTGCAGCAGCGGGTTTAAGACGAGTTAAGAATTTATTGTTTATTTATCCGGCACTTTTTTACGGCTGGTATGTAACAAAACAATACAGAACGGCTAATTATTACTTTTTGGCGTGACTTTCTTTACATTAATGCCGACAAAATTAATTACCTGAAATATTAGGGGAAATTACAGGAGAAAAATCTTAATTAAAAAGGCAGCGAAAACTGCCTTCAACTTATTCGCCTCAGTGACGGCTTAGACTGCCACGACGATACAAATTACGACGAATGCGCGTCAGCCCGGCCTTCGGCTTGCGCGGCTCGTCCAGGCTGGCAAGCACCAGCTCCAGCACGCGTTCCGCAACGTCCCGATGACGCTGAGCAACAGCCAGCACCGGACACTGCAGGAAATCCAGCAGTTCATGATCGCCAAAGGTGGCTATAGCAAGCTCAGACGGCAGGCGACCTTCACGGCGTAGCGTCACATCCATTACACCCTGCAGCAGAGCAAACGAAGTGGTGAACAGCGCCTGCGGCATCGGATGCGTCTCCAGCCATTTTTCAAACAGCTGGGCTGCGGCTTCACGCTCGTAGCTATTGGCGTACAGGAAATGAACTTCGCGGGGATCATCCTTCCAAGCCGTACGGAAGCCCTGCTCGCGCAGGTAGCTTACGGATAGCTCCGGCAGCGCACCCAGATAGAGTACGGTGTCGGCCGGAAATTTGCGTAGCTCTTCGGCCAGCATTTCCGCATCGTCCTGGTCCGCGCCTACCACGCTCGTGAAGTGTTCACGATCCAGCGCGCGGTCCAGCGCGATGATAGGGAAAGGATCGTTAGCCCAGCGCTGGTAAAAAGGATGCTCCGGGGGCAACGAGGTTGAAACGATGATGGCATCTACCTGGCGCTGCAGAAGATGTTCGATGCAGCGCATCTCGTTATCTGGCTGATCCTCAGAACAGGCGATCAGCAGCTGGTAGCCGCGCTGACGCGCCTGCCGCTCCAGATAATTGGCGATTCGGGTATAACTGGTGTTTTCCAGATCCGGGATAACGAGGCCTATAGAGCGCGTGCGCCCAGCCCGCAGACCCGCCGCCACCGCGTTAGGGTGGTAGTTATGTTCGCGTACAACCGCCATGACTTTCTCAACGGTCTTGTCACTGACACGATACTGCTTTGCTTTACCGTTGATGACGTAGCTCGCCGTGGTGCGCGAAACTCCAGCCAGGCGCGCGATTTCATCCAATTTCACAGAAGCCCCTTAATCATTAAGTTATCCATAACCATACCCTGGTCATGGTTACAACGTTGACATCTAAGCGCAGAATATTAACTCCAGCAACTGCTTTTGCGGGCAGTTGTTGAATGGATTCCAAAAAAAAGCCCGGTAGTGAATACCGGGCGTGTGAATCAGATCACATTTATAGCTAGCGCATGATCCTGTCGCCGCGGGATACGCCCACGATGCCGGAACGCGCCACCTCAACAATTTTCGCTACTTCACGGATTGTATTGAGGAATGCATCGAGCTTATCGCTGGTGCCCGCCAGCTGAACCGTATAAAGCGTTGGCGTCACGTCGATGATCTGCCCGCGGAAGATTTCTGCGCTGCGTTTCACCTCTTCACGCCCGTAGCCGCTGGCCTGGACCTTAACGAGCATGATCTCACGCTCGACGTGGGCCCCCTGCCCCAGCTCGCTGACGCGCAGCACGTCCACCAGCTTGTGCAGCTGCTTCTCGATTTGCTCCAGCACTTTTTCATCGCCGACGGTCTGGATCGTCATGCGCGACAAGGTTGGGTCGTCGGTAGGCGCGACGGTCAGGCTTTCAATGTTATAGCCACGCTGGGAGAACAGGCCGATCACGCGCGACAGCGCCCCGGATTCGTTTTCCAGTAAGACAGACAGTATCCGGCGCATATCAGGTTCTCTCCGTTTTGCTTAGCCACATTTCACCCATTCCCCCGCCGCGGATCTGCATCGGGTAAACGTGCTCGGTGCCGTCCACCATTACGTCCACAAACACCAGACGCTGGTTTTTAACTGCCTCAAGCGCTTCTGCCAGCTTGCTTTCCAGCTCTTCAGGCTGGGTGATGCTGATCCCCACATGCCCGTAGGCTTCGGCAATGCGCACGAAATCAGGCAGGGATTCCATATAGGACTGCGAGTGGCGACCTGAATAGATCATGTCCTGCCACTGTTTCACCATTCCCAGGAAGCGGTTATTGAGATTCAGCACTAATACCGGCAGCCCGTACTGTAGCGCGGTGGACAGCTCCTGAATGTTCATCTGGATGCTGCCATCTCCGGTGACACAGACAACCATTTCATCCGGCAGGGCCATCTTCACGCCCAGCGCCGCCGGCAGGCCGAAGCCCATAGTGCCAAGGCCACCGGAGTTGATCCAACGACGGGGTTCATCAAAGGTGTAATAGAGGGCGGCGAACATCTGATGCTGGCCAACGTCCGAGGTAACATAGGCCTCGCCGTTAGTCAGCTTATAGATCGTTTCGATAACCGCCTGCGGCTTGATTTTTCCGCTTTCACGGTCGAACTCGAGGCACTGTTTTGCGCGCCAGTTTTCGATGCTCTGCCACCAGTCGCGAATATCATCGCAGGATTGCACCGTCTCTTCCTGGGACAGCAGCTCAAGCATTTGTTGCAGCACCTGACGGGCATCCCCAACGATAGGGATATCGGCGCCAACCGTCTTAGAAATAGAAGTCGGGTCTATATCGATGTGCAGCACGGTGGCATTCGGACAGTATTTTGCCAGGTTGTTGGTGGTGCGGTCGTCAAAGCGCACGCCAACGCCGAAGATGACATCGGAGTTGTGCATCACCATGTTGGCTTCATAGGTGCCGTGCATCCCCAGCATGCCCAGCGCCTGGCGATGCGTTCCTGGAAACGCCCCCAGCCCCATAAGAGATGAAACAACCGGGATATTGAGCTTTTCAGCCAGCTCGCGCAGCTCGGCATGACATGCAGAGGTAATGGCACCGCCACCCACATACATCACGGGCTTTTTCGCCGTCAGCAAGGTTTGCAGCGCGCGCTTGATCTGCCCTTTATGGCCCTGAGTCGTTGGATTATAGGAGCGCATGCTGACCGTATCAGGGTAGCTATACGGGAATTTATTCGCCGGGCTCATGATATCTTTTGGCAGGTCTACCACCACCGGTCCCGGACGGCCGCTTGCCGCCAGCCAGAACGCTTTTTTAATCACGGCCGGAATATCTTCAGCCTGCTTAACCAGGAAACTGTGTTTCACCACCGGTCGGGAAATCCCCACCATGTCGCACTCCTGGAAGGCATCGTAGCCAATCAGGGAAGTTGCCACCTGTCCGGAGAGGATGACCAGGGGTATAGAGTCCATATAAGCCGTGGCAATACCGGTAATGGCATTTGTCGCTCCGGGACCGGAAGTCACCAGCACTACCCCGACCTCTCCCGTCGCGCGGGCCAGACCATCGGCCATATGCACCGCCGCCTGCTCATGGCGCACCAGCACATGCTCAATACCACCAATGGTGTGGAGCGCGTCGTAAATATCGAGTACCGCGCCCCCGGGATAGCCGAATACATGTTTAACGCCCTGATCGATAAGCGATCGGACGACCATCTCGGCTCCTGACAACATCTCCATGGTTTGCCTCCAGGCTTACGTTTTGACCGCCAGCGGAAAGCTTTCCCGCCCGGTCGTTGAGGCAGGTTCTCTGCGCCTGCCTGACTTTTTTATTCTGCGAATGCCACCTAACATAACCGTTGAAAATCAGGCACGCAATCTCCCCGCAAAGGCCCGCCAGCGGCCATTTTTTACTTATTTGCTACAAAATATCGCGCAGGCAGCGTTTAGCGCTAAGCATAGGGAAAGATGATGAGTGATTATGTTTTAAAAGGACAAAATGACAGGAGATATCTAATTCTTACGGCAGGGATTGTAATCAGCCATCAGGAGAAAAAAACGAAACAGCATAAAATACCAGTTTTAAGCCCATAAAAAGAAAAACCGGATAGTTGTCCTAACCGGTTTTGCTGATTTTTAACTTAACGCTTATTTTCCGCAGATTGACGTCAGTAATTCAGCCATCCACTGGTGACCTTTATCCCTGCCGGCGGCTTCATGCCACGAGAGATAACAGGTTCGCGTATTTTCTTCGAGCGGCAGGGGGAATAAGTTCAGGTGCAAACTCTCGGAAAATTCCTCTGCCAGCCAGCGTGGCGCAATGGCCACCAGCTGCGTCTGTGAAACAACGTTTAACACGCTGGTCATAGCCATGCCCTGATAGGAAATACAGGCCTGGGTTTGTGGATTGTGATACCAGAGCGCGCTAAAGGAGGCAAAACGGTCAAGCGCCACCACCGCATGCTGTTCATTATAAACATCCGCTTCCGTCAGCGGCGCTAACAGACGGGGGTGTTTTTTACTCGCCACCAGAACCATCTCATCTTTGAATAACGGCACGCAGGTAAATTCCGGGCGGCGGAACTCATCGTAGCTGATGACAAACTCGGTTTCCTGGTAGCGCAGCTGATGTTCAATATCTTTATTTAAGCAGGACTTAAATAACAGCTGAATATTGGGCGCAAGGTTGCGGATGTTATTAAAGATCACCGACGTCAATAAATTATCCAGCGGGCTGCTGACGCAGAGATGAAAAATTCTTTCGCTATCAGAAGGCTCAAACTCGGTGCCGGGTAATTCATTTTGTACCAGCTGCAGCGCCTGGCGTATTGAGCCGAAGAGCTGGAACGCTCTGGCGGTAGGCTGAATACCACGACCATAGCGTACGAACAGCTCGTCGTTGAACATAATTTTTAAGCGAGCGACGGCGTTACTGACCGCAGGCTGCGACATGCCAAGCAGCTGAGCTGCTTTGGTGATGTTTTGCACCTGCATAACCGCATCAAACACCGTCAGTAAATTTAGATCTACTGTGCGTAGCTGAGGTTTAGCGATGTCTGCCGTCAGCGGCAGATCGAGATTATTATCTGACATATTTACTCCATTTGATAGGACAGTTCCCTCTTTACAGACAAGGCTGTAGGTAATTCCATTTATCATTTCCGGGCAAAATATGCTGACTGCAAAACCCAAAAGGCCAGACCGAATTAATTAAATTCAGGAAGTTTAATTATTCGAGAAGCCCTGTTTCAGGAATTATAAGCACAACAAATATCTCACTTTTACCGGAGCAACTTGTGCGTTCATCAACCTATCTTACGAATCTTGAGAATCACAACATAAAAGCGCACAACACACAATAATTGATGTGGTGAATAATATGTTAAGCGCCAATAAAATGTTCCCCTGTCAACAAGGGCATTTTTGGTCAAAAAAAGATTAAAAGTTCTTAAAAAGCGGAATCAATCATATAAATAATATATTAATTCACACAAATCAAAAGGATAGATTATGGTTGTCCGGTCAGATTTGAAACAAATATATATCATCAAATGTCATTGTGTTACAGCCCGCTCTTACAAGGCCTTCTGCGTACCTTTAGTATATTTTCAGATTTTTGCGTTTTTTAGCACAATTCGCTTAATGCCCTTCTCTCGCCAGCACGTGCAAATTCTTCATGTTGCTTCTCAAAGGTTGACAGTACAAAGCAGATCAAGTACCAATGAATACAACACAAAAACACTTGAGGCCTGAAACATGATTCGCTCCCATCGCCTACTAGTTCTACTACTAAACGCATCTTACTTGCGCGGTAGACTGGTGGGCGACATCAAGCGTTGATTCAAGCCATCAGACTGAAAAAACCCGCGCCGCTGCGCGGGTTTTTTTATGCTCGCAGTAACGGCCCCAGGACAATAAAAAGGACCCTAACATGAGCCAACAAGTCATTATTTTCGATACAACTTTGCGTGATGGTGAGCAGGCATTACAGGCAAGCCTGAGTGTGAAAGAGAAGCTGCAGATTGCGATGGCGCTGGAGCGTATGGGCGTGGATGTGATGGAAGTGGGCTTCCCGGTCTCCTCCCCTGGCGATTTCGAATCCGTGCAGACCATTGCCCGCAATATCAAAAACAGCCGCGTCTGCGGTCTGGCCCGCTGCGTTGAGAAAGACATTGATGTGGCAGCTGAATCCCTGAAAGTCGCCGAAGCCTTCCGAATTCACACTTTTATTGCCACCTCGCCAATGCACATCGCCACCAAGCTGCGCAGCACGCTGGACGAAGTGATTGAGCGCTCGATCTACATGATTAAGCGCGCCCGTAATTACACCGACGATGTTGAGTTCTCCTGCGAAGACGCGGGCCGTACCCCCATCGCCGATTTAGCTCGCGTCGTAGAGGCCGCCATTAAAGCAGGCGCCACCACCATTAACATCCCGGACACCGTCGGCTACACCATGCCGTTTGAGTTCGCCAACATCATCAGCGGCCTGTATGAGCGCGTGCCGAACATTGATAAAGCGATTATTTCCGTACACACCCACGATGACCTGGGGCTGGCCGTAGGCAACGCCATGGCCGCCGTCCATGCGGGTGCGCGTCAGGTTGAGGGCGCGATGAACGGCATCGGTGAACGTGCGGGGAACTGCTCGCTGGAAGAAGTGATCATGGCGATCAAGGTGCGCAAGGACATCATGAACCTGCACACCAACATCAATCACCATGAAATCTGGCGCACCAGCCAGATGGTCAGCCAGATCTGCAACATGCCGGTTCCGGCAAACAAAGCGATTGTCGGCACCGGCGCATTTGCCCACTCCTCCGGTATTCACCAGGACGGCGTGCTGAAAAACCGCGAAAACTACGAAATCATGACCCCGGAATCCATCGGCCTTAATCAGGTACAGCTGAACCTGACCTCCCGCTCCGGCCGCGCGGCGGTTAAACACCGCATGGACGAGATGGGCTACAAAGAAACCGACTACAACATGGATTCCCTGTACGACGCCTTCCTGAAGCTGGCCGACAAAAAGGGCCAGGTCTTCGATTACGATCTGGAAGCGCTGGCATTCATCGGCAAACAGCAGGAAGAGCCAGAGCATTTCAGCCTGGAATATTTCAACGTGCAGTCCGGCTCAAGCGTCATCTCCACGGCGTCCGTGCAGCTGAACTGTGGCGAAGAGAAGCAATCCGAAGCCGCTACCGGCAACGGACCGGTAGACGCCGTCTATCAGGCAATTAACCGCATCACCAATTACGACGTTGAGCTGGTGAAATACCAGCTGTCGGCAAAAGGCCAGGGCAAGAATGCGCTGGGCCAGGTGGATATCGTGGTGACGCATAAAGGCCGCCGCTTCCACGGCGTAGGTCTGGCGACGGATATCGTTGAGTCCTCAGCGAAAGCGATGATCAACGTGCTGAACAACATCTGGCGCGCAGGTGAAGTCGAAAAAGAATTGCAGCGCAAAGCCAATAATAAAGAAACTCAGGAAACCGTGTGACATGTCAAAATCTCATCATATAGCAGTCTTGCCGGGCGACGGCATTGGCCCGGAAGTTATGGCACAGGCGCTGAAGGTGCTGGAAGCCGTTCGTACGCGCTTTGATATGCGTATTACCACCAGCTCCTATGACGTTGGCGGTATCGCCATCGACCGTCACGGCAACCCGTTGCCGCCGGTCACCGTTGAAGGCTGCGAGCAGGCTGATGCCATCCTGTTTGGCTCCGTTGGCGGGCCGAAGTGGGAGCATTTGCCACCGACCCAGCAGCCAGAGCGCGGCGCGCTGTTACCGCTGCGTAAACACTTCAAACTGTTCAGCAACCTGCGCCCTGCCCGCCTGTATCAGGGCCTGGAAGAGTTCTGCCCGCTGCGTGCCGACATCGCCGCTAACGGCTTCGATATTCTGTGCGTCCGTGAGTTAACCGGCGGGATCTACTTCGGTCAGCCAAAAGGCCGCGAAGGCTCAGGTATGCACGAGAAGGCCTTTGATACCGAGGTGTACCACCGTTTCGAAATCGAGCGTATTGCCCGCATCGCCTTTGAGTCCGCCCGCAAACGCCGCAATAAAGTGACCTCAATTGATAAAGCGAACGTGCTGCAAACCTCCGTTATGTGGCGCGAAATCGTTAACGAAATCGCCAGTGAATACCCGGACGTAGAGCTGTCGCACATGTATATAGACAACGCTACCATGCAGCTGATTAAAGACCCGTCGCAGTTCGACGTGCTGCTGTGCTCCAACCTGTTCGGCGACATCCTGTCGGACGAATGCGCGATGATCACCGGCTCAATGGGCATGCTGCCTTCCGCCAGCCTGAACGAACAGGGCTTCGGCCTGTACGAACCTGCGGGCGGCTCTGCGCCAGACATCGCAGGGAAAAATATCGCAAACCCTATTGCGCAGATCCTCTCTCTGGCTCTGTTACTGCGCTATAGCCTGGACGCTGAAGAAGCAGCACGGGCCATTGAAAACGCCGTTAACCTCGCTCTGGAAGAAGGCTTCCGTACCGGCGACTTAGCACGCGATGGCAAAGCAATCAGCACAGACGAAATGGGCGATACCATTGCCCGCTTCGTGGCACAGGGGAAATAATCATGGCGAAGACGTTATATCAAAAGTTGTACGACGCGCACGTCGTGTATGAAGCGGTCGACGAGACGCCGCTGCTGTACATCGACCGTCATCTGGTTCACGAAGTCACCTCGCCACAGGCGTTTGACGGCCTGCGTGCCCACAAGCGCCCGGTGCGCCAGCCGGGTAAAACCTTCGCGACCATGGACCACAACGTTTCCACGCAGACCAAAGACATTAACGCCTCCGGCGAAATGGCCCGCATCCAGATGCAGGAATTAATGAAGAACTGCAAAGAGTTCGGCGTGGAGCTGTACGACCTGAACCATCCCTACCAGGGTATCGTCCACGTGATGGGGCCGGAGCAGGGCATTACCCTGCCGGGCATGACCATCGTCTGCGGCGATTCCCATACCGCTACCCACGGCGCATTTGGCGCGCTGGCGTTTGGTATCGGCACTTCAGAAGTTGAGCACGTGCTGGCAACGCAAACCCTGAAGCAGGGCCGCGCCAAAACCATGAAGATTGAAGTGACCGGCAAAGCGGCACCGGGCATCACCGCAAAAGATATCGTGCTGGCGATTATCGGCAAAACCGGCAGCGCGGGCGGCACCGGCCACGTGGTTGAATTCTGCGGCAGCGCCATTCAGGCTTTGTCGATGGAAGGCCGCATGACGCTGTGCAATATGGCAATCGAAATGGGCGCTAAAGCGGGTATCGTCGCACCGGACGAAACCACGTTTAATTACGTAAAAGGCCGTCTGCACGCGCCGAAAGCGGCAGACTGGGACGATGCCGTCGCATGGTGGAAAACATTCACCACTGACGAAGGCGCTAAGTTCGATACCGTCGTCACCCTGGACGCCGCCGATATTGCGCCGCAGGTTACCTGGGGAACCAACCCGGGCCAGGTCATTTCCGTCAACGAAAACATCCCTAATCCAGACTCCTTCACCGATCCGGTCGAGCGTGCATCCGCCGAGAAAGCGCTGGCCTATATGGGCCTGAAGCCGGGTATCCCGCTGACCGAAGTGGCTATCGATAAAGTCTTTATCGGCTCCTGTACCAACTCGCGTATCGAAGATTTGCGAGCCGCTGCAGAAATCGCTAAAGGCCGCAAGGTTGCACCAGGCGTGCAGGCGCTGGTCGTCCCAGGTTCCGGCCCGGTGAAAGCCCAGGCGGAAGAAGAAGGCCTGGATAAGATCTTTATCGAAGCCGGTTTTGAATGGCGTCTGCCGGGCTGCTCCATGTGCCTGGCGATGAACAACGACCGTCTGGAACCGGGCGAACGCTGCGCCTCCACCAGCAACCGCAACTTCGAAGGCCGTCAGGGCCGCGGCGGCCGTACGCATCTGGTCAGCCCGGCGATGGCCGCTGCCGCTGCCGTATCCGGCCACTTTGCCGACATCCGCACGCTGAAATAAGGGAAAACACCATGGCAGAAAAATTTATCCAACACACCGGCCTGGTCGTTCCGCTGGATGCCGCAAACGTTGATACCGACGCAATTATTCCGAAGCAGTTTTTGCAGAAGGTCACCCGCACCGGTTTTGGCGCGCATCTGTTTAACGACTGGCGTTTCCTCGACGACGCGGGCCAGCAGCCAAACCCGGAATTCGTGCTGAACTTCCCGGAATTTAAAGGGGCTTCTGTCCTGCTGGCGCGTGAAAACTTCGGCTGCGGTTCTTCCCGTGAGCACGCGCCCTGGGCGCTGACCGACTACGGTTTTAAAGTCGTTATCGCACCAAGCTTCGCGGATATCTTCTACGGCAACTCGTTCAACAACCAGCTGCTGCCGGTAACGCTGAGCGAAGAAGAAGTGGATGAGATGTTCAGGCTGGTGGCGGCAAATCCTGGCATTAAATTTGTTGTCGACCTGGAAGCTCAGACCGTGACGGCAGGCGAAAAAACGTATGCCTTTAACATTGATACGTTCCGCCGCCACTGCATGTTAGAAGGGCTGGACAGCATCGGCCTGACGCTGCAGCACGAGGGCGCGATTTCTACCTACGAGCAGAAACAGCCTGAGTTTATGCGCTAATTCTTTCCCCTCTCCCCAAAGGGGAGAGGGAGGAAATCAGGTGACCTCTCCCTTCAAGGGAGAGGTCACAAAGTTTAAATATTCTTCACCCGGCTGGTCAGCCCCAGCGCCACCACCGAAAGCCCCGCGATCAGCCAGTACACCGAATAATGTCCGTAGCTCTCCGTCAAAGCGCCCTGTAGCACCCCGGCCAGAATGACCCCGGTTGAGATACTGTTAGTAAATAACGTCGTCGCAGACCCTGGCCGCCCGGGCATCAGGTCCTGGAACCACAGCATACCAATCCCCGCCACGATGCCGATAAACACCGCGTTAAAAAGCTGCAAAAGAATAAGGGCCGTGCGGCTGTGGAACATAATCAGCCCAACGTAGAACAGCACGCCGGCCGCCACGGCAATGACCATCATCCGCCGCTTACCAAACCGCTTCACGTAGTAACCAGCCAGGATCATCGCCGGGATCTCCAGCCCAGCCGCCGTGCCCATCAGTAGCCCTGCCAGCGATTCAGGCAGGCCCAGATCGCTGCTCACCCACAGCGGCATGTCGATGATATACATGGTGTTGCAGGTCCACATCAGCATCGAGGCGATAAACAGCAGGCGGACGTTTTTATCCTTCCAGCCGCTGACTTCGGTCAGGGCCACATCCGCAGGCTGTTCGATGCGCGCCACGCTCGGCAGCGCAAAAAAGATAATCGCCAGCGAGACAACGAAGATCCCCGCCGCGATCAGGAACATAGTGGTGAAACCGTAGTTCAGCGCCAGCATAAAAGAGAGCGGCGGGCCGATAACCCAGGCCAGCGAGAGCTGGGCGCGCATCACCGAGCTGAACATCACGACTTCACGCGCCGAGCTGTCGGCGTATTCCCGCGCCAGAGCAAAAATCTGCGGCATGGCGGTATTGGCAATCGAGGCGAACATCACGCCGAGGGTAATTAGCGTCAGATAATGGCGGTTAAAGGCGAAAAGCACGCAGTTGGCGACCGCCATTACGCAGCACACCATAATCAGTTTGCGCCTGTCGCCCCGGCTGTCGGAACGCTTAGCCAGCAGCAGGCTGACAAGAATCCCGGCGATGGCGTTAACGGTGTAAAACAGCCCTACCCAGAACGGGCGGACTTCTACTTCACGGGATAAAAAGAGGCTGAGCGTCGGCGCCTGGAGCGCTCCTGCTATCCCCATCATAAAAGCGACAACCATAAATGCAGCATAGATTGGGTTAAGACGTCGTCCCTGGGTAAGAAACCAAATCATTGAGGATCCTTGAGAAATGCGTGCGTTAAGTGGCGAAATTATATACTAAAAAAGCCAGCAGTTAACCTGCTGGCTGGTGAAAAGCACCAATACTCAGTCACACGATATTAGCGAGGAAGGGGGATATCGGTCGTCGGGGCTGTAACCTCCCACTGCATTAAGTCTTCAAGCATCCTCAGACGTTGCCCTGCTGTCAGGCGAGCCAGCCATCCAGAACCAACGCGCTGCGTTGCGGCAAAGTAACTTCGGTAAAACTCAACAGCTGATAACCGTTTCATATGCCCCTCCTCGCTTTCATCGTTGATGATTATTGACGTAATATAGGGAAAGTTAAATTGATGACTTTTTGCGTGGAGTTCCCCTTTTATGTCCTCTGCTCGTCTGCAACAACAGTTCATCCGCCTGTGGCAGTGCTGCGACGGTAAGCCGCAAGAGACTACGCTTAACGATCTTGCCGATATGCTCAGCTGTTCACGCCGCCATATGCGTACTTTGCTGAGCGCGATGCAGGACAAAGGCTGGCTAAGCTGGAAGGCCGAGGCCGGGCGTGGAAAGCGTTCTCAGCTGGAATTTTTGTATACCGGGCTGGCGCTCCAGCAGCAGCGGGCGGAGGATCTTCTCGAGCAGGATCGCATCGATCAGCTGGTGCAGATCGTCGGCGATAAAGCCGCTGTTCGCCAGATGCTGATCTCCCACCTCGGGCGCAGCTTCCGCCAGGGCCGGCACATTCTGCGCGTGCTCTACTACCGCCCGCTGTTAAACCTGCTGCCCGGCTCGGCGCTGCGCCGCTCGGAGACGCATATCGCCCGGCAGATTTTCAGCGGCCTGACGCGTATAAATGAGGAAAACGGGGAACTGGAGGCGGATATCGCCCACCACTGGCAGCAGATCTCCCCTTTACACTGGCGCTTTTATCTTCGTCCCGGCATCCATTTTCACCATGGCCGCGAGCTGGATATGCTGGATGTCATGGCGTCGCTCCAGCGCATTAACGCCCTTCCCCTTTATGCACATATCAGCGAAATCAGCACGCCCACGGCATGGACGCTGGATATTCATCTCTCCCAGCCCGACCGCTGGCTCCCCTGGCTGCTGGGCAGCGTCAACGCCATGATCCTCCCCCGTGAATGGGCAACGCTGCCGAAGTTTGCCAGCCAGCCCGTCGGCACCGGGCCCTACGCCGTGGTGCGCAACAATAATAACCAGCTGAAAATCCACGCTTATGACGACTATTTCGGCTTCCGCGCCCTGATTGATGAAGTGAACTTTTGGGTGCTGCCGGAGATAGGCGAAGAGGTCAGCTGCGCCGTGCAGCTTCAGGGCATGCCGGACAGCGAGAAAGCCATCGAAAGCAGGCTCGAAGAGGGGTGCTACTACCTGCTGTTCGACAGCCGCTCATCACGCTGTGGCCACGAGGGCGTGCGCTCCTGGCTGAGCCACGTGCTGGCGCCGATTCACCTGCTGTACGGCGCGGGGGAGCAAAACCAGCAGTACTGGTTCCCGGCTTACGGCCTGCTTCCCCGCTGGCACCACATCCGCCCGCAGCCGATGCTTGATAAGCCCGCAGGCCTTGAAACCATCACGCTGACCTATTACCGCGCCCACGTTGAGCACCGCATCATCAGCAACATCATGTTAAAACTGCTTGCGGCCCACGGCGTGCATCTTGAGGTGCAGGAGGTCGATTACGAAGAGTGGCACGCGGGGGACGTAGAGAGCGATATCTGGCTCAACAGCGCCAACTTCACCCTGCCGCTGGAGTTTTCGCTCTTCTCGCACCTGTATGAAGTGCCGCTGATTCAGAAATGCATCAGCATCGACTGGGAAACCGATACCCGTAAGTGGCACAGCGGCGAGCTGGCGCTGCCGGAGTGGTGTCAGCAGCGCGTTGAGAACAATGATATTTTACCGCTGATTCACCACTGGCTGCGCATTGAAGGCCAGCGCAGCATGCGCGGCGTGAAAATGAACACCCTGGGCTGGTTCGATTTTAAATCCGCCTGGTTTGCACCGCCGGAGCCTTAACGCTTCCGAAACATTCAGGAAATACGTACAATCGCTGCTGCTCAACGGGGTGCTGGATGAAAAATTCTGGCTGAGATAATACCCGTCGAACCTGATCCGGATAACGCCGGCGAAGGGATTTGAGAGGTTACGCTCAAAGTCCTTTGCCACCCCTACTTCAAGAGGTGCAAAGTGTTCAAAAAGTTTCTTCCGCTGCTCATGCTCATCGCCGCCCCCGTTTTCGCCAAACCGCTGCTCACCGTCTATACCTACGACTCTTTTTCCGCAGACTGGGGGCCGGGGCCTGCCGTTAAAAAGGCCTTTGAGGCCGAGTGTAACTGCGAGCTGAAATTCGTGGCGCTGGAAGATGGCGTCTCGCTGTTAAACCGTCTGCGCATGGAAGGTAAAAACAGCAGGGCCGACGTGGTGCTGGGCCTGGATAACAACCTGATTGCCGCCGCCACGCAGACCAGGCTTTTTGCCCCGAGCAACGTTGATACCAGCGCGCTGAAAGTGCCCGGCGGCTGGAAAGATACGACTTTCGTGCCGTTCGACTACGGCTACTTCGCCTTCGTGTATGACAAAAACAAGCTTAAAAATCCGCCGAAGAGCCTGAAAGAACTGGTGGAGAGCGAGCAGAACTGGAAAGTGATTTACGAAGATCCCCGCACCAGCACGCCGGGCCTGGGCCTGCTGCTGTGGATGCAAAAAGTGTACGGCGACAAAGCGCCGGAGGCCTGGGCGAAGCTTGCGAAGAAAACCGTGACCGTCACCAAAGGCTGGTCTGAAGCCTACGGCCTGTTCCTGAAGGGCGAAGGTGACCTGGTCCTCAGCTATACCACCTCTCCGGCTTATCACATCATTGAAGAGAAGAAAGATAGCTACGCCGCCGCGAACTTCAGCGAAGGCCACTATCTTCAGGTAGAAGTGGCGGCCCGCCTGGCCTCAAGCAAGCAGCCGGAGCTGGCAGCGAAGTTTATGAAGTTTATCACCCAGCCAGGCTTCCAGAACGCTATCCCCACCGGCAACTGGATGTACCCCGTTACGGAGGTGAAGCTACCGGAAGGCTTCAGCGGCCTGAATAAACCGCAAACTCCGCTGGAGTTCACGCCACAACAAGTGTCCGACCTGCGGGCAAGCTGGATCAGCGCATGGCTTCGCGCCACCAGCCGCTAATTCCCGGCTGGCTGTTTCCGGGCCTCATCGCTGCCACGCTTGTGGTGGCGGTCGCCCTGACGGCCTTTCTGGCGCTGTGGTTTAACGCGCCACAGACGGATTTCCGGGCGCTGGCCCAGGACAGCTATCTGTGGCACGTCCTGCGCTTCTCGTTCTGGCAGGCGTTTCTCTCAGCCCTGCTGTCGGTGATCCCGGCGATTTTCCTCGCCCGGGCGCTTTATCGACGCCGCTTCCCTGGCCGTCTCGCGCTATTACGCTTATGCGCCATGACGCTGGTGCTGCCGGTGCTGGTTGCGGTGTTTGGCATTCTGACCGTTTATGGGCGAGAGGGCTGGCTGGCCTCGCTTTGTGCCTGGCTCGGGGTTGACTGGTCATTTTCGCCGTATGGCCTGCAGGGCATTCTGCTCGCCCACGTCTTCTTTAATATGCCGATGGCAACCCGGCTGCTGCTTCAGGCGCTGGAAAACATTCCCGGCGAACAGCGCCAGCTCGCGGCCCAGCTGGGCATGCAGGGCTGGAACTTCTTCCGCCTGGTCGAATGGCCGTGGCTGCGCCGCCAGCTCCTGCCCGCCGGAGCGCTCATCTTTATGCTCTGCTTCGCAAGCTTCGCCACGGTGCTTTCCCTCGGCGGCGGGCCACGGGCGACCACCATTGAGCTCGCTATTTTCCAGGCGCTCAGCTTTGACTACGACCCCGCCCGCGCCGCCCTTCTGGCGCTGATCCAGATGCTTTGCTGCCTCGGTCTCGTTGTAATGAGCCAGCGCCTGAGCAAAGCGATACCGGTTGGCGTAAGCCAGGTTCAGGGCTGGCGGGATCCGCAGGATAACCTGCGCCGCAGGCTGTGCGACGGGGCGCTTATCGGCCTTGCCCTGCTGCTGCTGCTGCCGCCGCTGCTGGCCGTAATCATTGACGGCATCAATACCGGCTTCGCTTCGGTACTCTCGCAGTCTGCGCTCTGGCAGGCGCTTTTTACCTCTCTGCGCATTGCCGTTGCCGCAGGTGTTCTCTGCGTGATAATCACCATGATGCTGCTATGGAGTTCGCGGGAGCTGCGGCTGCGCAGCCGTGCATTCGCCGGACAGGCGCTGGAGCTGAGCGGCATGCTAATCCTCGCCATGCCTGGCATCGTGCTGGCGACGGGCTTTTTCCTGCTGCTCAACGGCACCGTCGGGCTACCGCAGTCCGCCGACGGCATCGTGATTTTCACCAACGCGCTGATGGCCATTCCCTACGCGCTAAAGGTGCTGGAAAACCCGATGCTGGACGTCGCGGGCCGCTACGGCAAGCTTTGTCAGTCGCTGGATATCACGGGGCTTAACCGCCTGCGCCTTATCGATCTGCGGGCGCTAAAAATCCCGCTGGCTCAGGCCCTTGCCTTTGCCTGCGTGCTATCCATCGGCGATTTTGGCGTGGTGGCGCTGTTTGGCAACGAAGATTTCCGCACGCTGCCGTTCTATCTTTATCAACAAATTGGCTCTTATCGCAGCCAGGACGGCGCCGTGACCGCGCTCATCCTGCTGATGCTGTGCTTTATTCTGTTCACCCTGATTGAAAAACTCCCGGGACGCCATGCTGACGCTGACTGATGTAACCTGGCTTTATCACCACCTGCCGATGCGCTTCTCCCTCAGCGTGGATGCGGGCGAACGCGTTGCGGTGCTCGGGCCAAGCGGCGCGGGCAAAAGCACCTTGCTGAGTTTAATCGCGGGGTTTCTGGAGCCTGCCAGCGGGGAGATCCTTTTAGACGGTCAGGAACATACGCGCACCGTCCCCGCCCGGCGCCCGGTTTCGATGCTGTTTCAGGAGAACAATCTGTTCAGCCACCTGAGCGTGCGGGACAACATTGGCCTGGGCATGCATCCGGGGTTAAAGCTTGACCGGCAGCAGCGTCAGCGGCTGCAATATATTGCTGAGCAGATGGGATTCGGGGAGTTGCTCGACCGCCAGCCGACCCAGCTTTCCGGCGGCCAGCGCCAGCGCGTGGCTCTTGCCCGCTGCCTGGTCCGCCAGCGGCCCATCCTGCTGCTGGATGAGCCTTTTTCGGCCCTTGACCCGGCGCTGCGCCAGGAAATGCTTCAGCTGCTGGATGACGTTTGCGGGCAGCAGCGGCTCACGCTGCTGATGGTTTCCCACAGCATTGAGGACGCGGTGCGCATTGCAAATCGGAGCCTTGTTGTGGTGGATGGCCGCATCGCCTGGGATGGCGACACGGCAACGCTTTTAAGCGGCGAAGCGAGCGCTTCAGCCCTGCTCGGCATCAGGAAGGATCAGGCCTGACCCGAAAGCACTTTCCAGACAATCTTCAGGTAGATCGGCATCAGCGGATGCATTGAAAGGGCAGCCAGGCTGGCAATACCTGCGATCGCGGTGAGCGGCGCAAGCCAGTGCAGCCGCCCACGCGGTAAGAAACGCGTTAAGCGGTCGGTTCCCGATTTGCCGCTGCGCCACCAGCGCCAGCACAGCCAGCCGGCCACCCACAGCAGCAGCGCCACGCCGAGCAGCAGCCATTTGAAGCTGCTGCTTTGCATATCCGCAGGAATATCGATGGCCGCACCGGCCAGAATGCCCGGCATAAAATAGAGCGGCGGCCAGAAGATGCAGCCGATGATATTGGGCAGAATGAACTTGGAAACCGGCAGATCCAGCATGCCCGCCACCATCGGCACCAGCGGGCGGGTCGGGCCGATAAAGCGGCCAATCAGGATGGTTACCATGCTGTGCTGGTGCAGCGCATGCTCGGTTTTGTCGAGCAGCGCCTTGTTCTTCTTCATAAAGGACCAGCGGTGCAGCGGCCCTTTAAAGCGCCCGCCCAGCCAGAACGAAATCCAGTCGCCCAGCAGGCAGCCGACGATCCCCGCCGCCCAGGCGTGATAAAAATCGACCTGACCGCTGCCGATCAGCGCGCCAAGCCCGGCCATCATCACCGTACCCGGCAAAATCAGGCCCACCAGCGCCAGCGACTCGAGAAATGCCACCAGCATCACGGCAATAAGCGAATATGCCGCAGACTGGGTTATAAGGTGTTGCAGAAAAGCTTCCATAAAGCATCCGTCGAGAAATCACCAGGCGATTCTCCTGAGTGGCTCATACATCGTCAAGCCATCAATTGTATGAATAGATAATAGCGGCTATTCGCATCCGGCGCGGAATTCGCTCGGGCTGGCCCCGGTACACTTCTTGAAAACGCGGGAAAAATAGAGCTGATCCTCGAAGCCGACGTTGCGCCCGACGCTGGCAATCGGCATGCGGGTGG
This sequence comes from Dryocola clanedunensis, assembly GCF_038405435.1. Classification (GTDB taxonomy): domain Bacteria; phylum Pseudomonadota; class Gammaproteobacteria; order Enterobacterales; family Enterobacteriaceae; genus Dryocola; species Dryocola clanedunensis_A. Next base: position 144,844 of record NZ_JBBYHZ010000008.1, read on the forward strand.
TACTGAGCAGCAGCTTCGCCTGGCTGATTCGCTGATCTTCACGCCAGCTCAGCACGCTGACGCCAAGCTGCTGGCGGAACAGATGCGATAGGCGGGAGGGGGAAAGGCAGACATGCTGCGCCACGCCAGCTATATCAAAATGGCTGTCCGCAAGATGGTCGCTGATGAACTGGCAGGCATCCCGCACGCGGTTATCCAGCGGCGGCTGCAGCGAAGCGTTAAGCGCCTCCATGCGGCGCAATAACAGCTGTTCAAGCAGGTTAATCGCCAGCAGTTCGGCATAGCGTCCCTCCGCCTGACCCGCGTCGATAATCTGCTGAAACAGCTGCGAAAACCCTTCCTGATGCGTATCGTCCGGGCGATAAAACCCCGTGTTGGCGAACAGCGACTCCCAGTTCAGCCACTCCTGCCAGTAGGCGCGGGGGCGGAAGTAAACCCACTGGTGATACCACTCTTTGCTTTCCGGCGAACGGCCGTAGTGATGCACCTCCCCCGGCGGAAACAGCAGCATGTCGCCGGGGCGGCAGATGTAATTCTTGCCCTGGTTGTTAATCACCCCTTCGCCGCGCACGGTGAGATTCAGAATATATCCCTTCATGCCCAGCGGCCGGTCGATGAAAAAATCCAGCGGCCCGTCGGCCTCAATCGGCGTTAAGCCAGCCACCAGATGGGCGTTAAAAGAGTAGCCGGGTAACAGGGGATCGTTTTGCAGTTCTGGCATCGTTGCGCTCACTCTTATATTGATTTACAGAAACCATTTGTCCATATCATCGTTTTCTGCCCCGCTGCCTGCGCACCGGCTTTCACGAACAGGCTGATTTGTATCATAAAGCCGCAAACAATAAGCACCTACGCTTTTCATCGGCGTGAGGCCGCTTTTTTGAAGCCAACCAAAGTGTCTATAACCACGACAGAAAAGTCCACATCGAATATTTGCACGGCGTCACACTTCGCGATCTCACAGCAGATTCCTCCATAACTACAGCGAATACGACCTGACTCTTTTGCGCTGAGAAATCTAATGTTCACTGCAAGAGTTTTACTTTATGGAGTGAGAAAAATGTCGATTGCGCTGGGCCTCGATTTTGGCAGCGATTCCGTACGCGCCTTAGCAGTAGATTGTGAAAACGGCGCTGAGCTTGCCACGAGCGTAGAGTGGTATCCCCGCTGGCAGGAGGGCCGCTTCTGCGATGCCCCCAACAACCGCTTCCGCCACCATCCGCTGGACTACATTGAATCCATGGAGCAGGCGATAAAATCCGTGCTGGCAGAGCTGAGCGCTGAGCAACGCGCCGCCATCTGCGGCATCGGCGTTGACAGCACTGGGTCTACGCCCGCGCCAATCGACGCCAGCGGCAACGTGCTGGCACTCAATCCTGAATTCGCCGACAACCCGAACGCCATGTTCGTGCTGTGGAAAGATCACACCTCGGTGGAAGAAGCCGAAGCCATCACCCGCCTGTGCCATCAGCCGGGCAAGTCCGACTACTCGCGCTACATCGGCGGCATTTATTCCAGCGAGTGGTTCTGGGCGAAGATCCTCCACGTCACGCGTGAAGATCCAAAAGTCGCTAAAGCAGCCGTGTCCTGGATCGAACTTTGTGACTGGGTTCCCGCGCTGCTGTCCGGTACCACCCGCCCGCAGGATATCCGTCGCGGGCGCTGTAGCGCAGGCCACAAATCCCTGTGGCATGAAGGCTGGGGCGGACTGCCACCGGCAAGCTTCTTTGATGAGCTGGATCCCATCATCAATAAGAATCTCGCCTATCCGATGTTTACCGAAACGTGGACCGCCGATATCCCGGTGGGAAATCTTTCCGCAGAATGGGCCGAACGGCTGGGCCTGCCGCAAAGCGTGGTGATTTCCGGCGGCGCGTTTGACTGCCATATGGGCGCAGTGGGCGCAGGCGCCCAGCCGAATACGCTGGTGAAAGTTATCGGTACCTCCACCTGCGACATTCTCATTGCCGATAAGCCAACCGTTGGCGACCGCGCAGTCAAAGGCATCTGTGGCCAGGTCGACGGCAGCGTCATCCCCGATTTTATTGGCCTTGAGGCCGGACAGTCCGCCTTCGGCGATATCTACGCCTGGTTCGGCCGCGTGCTCGGCTGGCCGCTGGAGCAGCTGGCGCTGCAGCACCCGGAGCTGCGCGATCGGATCAACGCCAGCAAAAAACAGCTGCTGCCCGCGCTGACCGAAGCCTGGGCAAAAAATCCGTCCCTGGAACATCTGCCCGTCATCCTCGACTGGTTTAACGGCCGCCGTACGCCGAATGCCAACCAGCGCCTGAAGGGCGTTATCACAGACTTGAATCTGGCAACCGATGCGCCAGCGCTGTTCGGCGGGCTGATAGCCGCCACGGCCTTCGGCGCCCGCGCCATTATGGAATGCTTCACCGAACAGGGGATCCCGGTGAGCAACGTCATGGCGCTGGGCGGCATCGCCCGCAAGTCACCGGTGATCATGCAGGTGTGCTGCGACGTGCTGAACCGTCCGCTGCAAATCGTTGCTTCCGATCAGTGCTGTGCGCTGGGCGCGGCTATTTTCGCCGCCGTAGCCGCAGGCAAGCACGCGGATATCGCCCAGGCGCAGAAGGCGATGGCCAGCCCGGTCGAAAGCACGCTGCAACCTATTCCGCTACGCGCTGAACGCTTTGAACAGCTCTACCGCCGCTACCAGCAGTGGGCCACCAGCGCCGAGCAACATTATCTTCCTTCAGCGCCTGCGGCAGCTTCTGCCGCAAAGCAGGCCGCGACGACTCTTTAAGGACATAACGATGAATATTTTTGAACAGTATGAAGTGTGGTTTGTGATTGGTAGCCAGCATCTGTACGGCCCGGAAACGCTGCGTCAGGTGACGCAGAATGCCGAACACGTCGTCAACGCGCTGAATAAAGAAGCTAAGCTGCCGTGCAAGCTGGTGCTTAAGCCATTGGGTACTACGCCGGACGAAATCACGGCGATTTGCCGGGATGCGAGCTACGACGATAAGTGCGCGGGCATGGTCGTATGGCTGCACACCTTCTCACCGGCCAAAATGTGGATTAACGGCCTGAGCATCCTGACCAAGCCGCTGCTGCAGTTCCACACCCAGTTCAATGCGCAAATCCCGTGGGGCAGCATTGATATGGACTTTATGAACCTGAACCAGACCGCGCACGGCGGCCGCGAGTTCGGCTTTATCGGCGCGCGTATGCGCCAGCAGCATACCGTGGTAACCGGTCACTGGCAGGATCCGCAGGCGCATAAACGTATTGGTGCCTGGATGCGTCAGGCCGTCTCTAAACAGGATACCCGCCAGCTGAAGGTCGTTCGCTTCGGTGACAACATGCGCGAAGTGGCGGTCACCGACGGGGATAAAGTTGCTGCACAGATGAAGTTCGGCTTCGCCGTGAATACTTACGCGGTGGGCGATCTGGTCTCCGTCGTGAATGCCATCAGCGAAGGCGAGATTAACGCGCTGGTTGATGAATACGAAAGTAGCTATCGCCTGACCGCTGCCGCGCAGGTTAACGGTGAAAAGCGCCAGAACGTGCTGGACGCCGCGCGCATCGAGCTGGGCATGAAGAAATTCCTGGTAGACGGCGGTTTCCACGCCTTCACCACCACCTTTGAAGACCTGCACGGGCTTAAGCAATTGCCGGGCCTTGCGGTACAACGTCTGATGCAGCAGGGCTACGGCTTTGCGGGCGAAGGCGACTGGAAAACCGCCGCCCTGCTTCGCATCATGAAGGTGATGTCAACCGGTCTGCAGGGCGGCACCTCCTTTATGGAGGACTACACCTACAACTTCGAAAACGGCAACGACATGGTGCTCGGCTCGCACATGCTTGAGGTCTGCCCGTCCATTTCTACTCCGGAGAAACCGGTGCTGGACGTGCAGTACCTGGGCATCGGCGGGAAAGCCGATCCGGCCCGTCTGATCTTCAACACCAAAACCGGCCCGGCGGTGAACGCCAGCCTGATCGATCTTGGGGATCGCTTCCGGCTGCTGGTGAACTGCGTCGATGCGGTTGAAACCCCGCACCAGCTGCCAAAACTGCCGGTGGCGAACGCGCTGTGGAAAGCCCAGCCGGATCTGCCGACCGCTTCCGAAGCGTGGATCCTGGCAGGCGGCGCACACCATACCGTGTTCAGCCAGTCCCTGACGCTTGACGATATGCGCACCTTCGCAGAGCTGCACGGCATCGAAATCGCCGTTATCGATAACGAAACCCGCCTGCCAGCGTTCAAAGACTCTCTGCGCTGGAACGAGGTTTATTACAGCTTTAAAAGATAACTCTTACCTGACGTATTTGTAGGGCGGATAAGCAGTGCGCCATCCGCCCTACAACGTCCAAGGACCTGCTATGTTAGAAGAATTAAAGCGCCAGGTGCTGGAGGCCAATCTGGCCCTGCCGCGACACAACCTCGTGACCCTGACCTGGGGCAACGTCAGCGCCGTCGATCGCGAGCGCGGCGTGCTGGTTATCAAACCTTCGGGCGTTGATTACGGCGTGATGACTGCGGAAGATATGGTAGTAGTGAGCCTGGAAACCGGTGAAGTGGTGGAAGGGACAAAAAAACCTTCTTCCGATACGCCAACCCATCGTCTGCTTTACCTGCAGTTCCCGCATATTGGCGGCATTGTTCACACCCACTCGCGCCACGCCACAATCTGGGCGCAGGCCGGGCAGTCCATCCCCGCCACCGGCACCACGCACGCGGACTACTTCTACGGCACCATTCCCTGCACCCGCAAAATGACCGATGAAGAGATCAACGGTGATTACGAGTGGCAGACCGGCGAAGTGATTGTTAAAACCTTCGCCGAGCGCGGCATTGATGCGCTTCAGATGCCGGGCGTGCTGGTGCATTCCCACGGCCCGTTTGCCTGGGGCAAAGATCCCGTTGATGCGGTGCATAATGCGATCGTGCTTGAAGAGGTCGCCTATATGGGGATCTTCTGCCGCCAGCTCACGCCGGATCTGCCCGATATGCAGCAGACGCTGCTGGACAAACACTACCTGCGCAAACACGGCGCGAAGGCCTATTACGGTCAGTAACACTGTACATAAAAGCAGTAATCTTCGGCGAAGTGGTCTATAATCAGGCCACTTTTTCCGTTATGAGAATGCAGCGTGCCGCAAGTTCGTCAGGGTTTTTTACTAACGCGTCACTGGCGGGACACCCCGCGTGGTACAGAGGTGGAATTCTGGCTGGCAACGGATTATGGCCCGGTTAAGGTCTGCCTGCCGCACCAGGAATCCGTCGCTTTTATCCCGCAACCGCAGCAAAGCGAAGCGGCACGAATTCTTGCAGCCGAAAACAACTATCGGCTTACCCCTCTTTCTCTCAAAGACTTCCATCAGCAGCTCGTCTGCGGCCTATACTGCCGCCAGCACCGCCAGCTTATGCGCCTGGAAAAGATCCTGCGCGACGGCGGCGTAAAGGTTTATGAAGGCGATATTCGTCCCCCGGAGCGCTTCCTGATGGAACGCTTTATTACCGCGCCCGTCTGGTTTAGCGGCGTGGAGCGCAACGGCGAATTTACCGAAGCAAAGCTCAAGCCCGCGCCTGATTATCGTCCGCCGCTGAAATGGGTCTCTCTGGACATCGAAACTAACCGCCACGGCGAGCTGTACTGCATCGGGCTGGAGGGCTGCGGGCAGCGTATTGTTTACATGCTCGGCCCGGAAAACGGCGACGCCAGCGGGCTGGACTTCACGCTCGAATACGTTCCCAGCCGCCCCCAGCTAATCGAAAAGCTCAACGCCTGGTTTGAGGAGCACGACCCGGACGTGCTGATCGGCTGGAACGTGGTGCAGTTCGACCTGCGCATGCTGCAAAAGCTGGCGGAACGCTACCAGATTCCGCTGCGGCTTGGGCGCGGGAAGGCGGTGCTGGAGTGGCGCGAGCACGGCTTTAAGCAGGGCGTGTTTTTCGCCCAGGCTGCCGGAAGAGTGATCGTAGATGGGATCGAAGCGCTGAAGTCCGCCTTCTGGAACTTCTCGTCATTCTCGCTGGAGGCCGTTTCCCAGGAGCTGCTTGGCGAGGGAAAATCGATCGACAACCCGTGGGATCGCATGGATGAGATCAACCGCCGCTTCGCCGAAGACAAGCCTGCGCTGGCTAAATACAACCTGAAGGACTGCGAGCTGGTCACGCGGATCTTTCACAAAACGGAGCTGATGCCGTTCCTGCTGGAGCGCGCCACCGTCAACGGCCTGCCGCTGGACAAGCACGGCGGCTCCGTTGCTGCCTTCGGCCACCTTTATATTCCGCGCATGCACCGTGCGGGCTACGTGGCGCCTAATCTGGGCGAAGTTCCGCCTCAGGCAAGCCCCGGCGGCTACGTGATGGATTCGCGTCCCGGCCTGTACGATTCCGTGCTGGTGCTGGATTATAAAAGCCTGTATCCGTCGATTATCCGCACTTTTCTCATCGATCCGGTCGGGCTGGTTGAGGGCATGGCCCACCCCGAGCCGGAAAGCTCTGTCGAAGGATTCCTGGGGGCGCACTTCTCGCGCACGAAGCACTGCCTGCCGGAAATCGTCGGCCAGATCTGGCACGGGCGCGACGAGGCGAAACGCCACGGCAACAAACCGCTTTCCCAGGCGCTGAAGATCATTATGAACGCCTTTTATGGCGTGCTGGGCACCAGCGCCTGCCGCTTCTTCGATCCCCGGCTTGCCTCGTCGATCACCATGCGCGGGCATCAGATCATGCTGCAAACCCGGCAGCTCATCGAAGAGCAGGGTTTTGATGTGATCTACGGCGATACGGACTCCACCTTTGTGTGGCTTAAAAAGCCTCATTCTGAGGAAGACGCCGCACGCATCGGTAAGCGGCTGGTGGAGCACGTGAATAGCTGGTGGACGCAGCATCTGCAGGAGACGCAGCAGCTCAGCAGCGCGCTGGAAATCGAGTTTGAAACGCACTTCTGCCGCTTCCTGATGCCGACCATACGCGGCACCGTTGAGGGCAGTAAAAAGCGCTACGCGGGGATGATCCAGGAGGGCGATAAGCAGCGCATGGTGTTCAAAGGGCTGGAGACGGTGCGCACGGACTGGACGCCGCTGGCCCAGCAGTTTCAGCAGACGCTCTATCTGCGCATCTTCCGCAACGAGCCGTACCAGGACTATATCCGCGAAACCATTGCCAGCCTGATGGCGGGTGAGCTGGATAGCCAGCTGGTCTATCGCAAAAGGCTGCGTCGCCCGCTGAGCGAATACCAGAAAAACGTGCCGCCCCACGTGCGGGCCGCGCGCCTTGCGGACGAGCATAATCAGCGCCTGGGTCGCCCGTCCCAGTACCAGAACCGCGGCACCATAAAGTACGTCATGACGCTGAGCGGACCGGAACCTGTGGATTATCAGCAGTCGCCGCTGGACTACGATCACTACCTCACCCGCCAGCTGCAGCCCGTGGCGGAGGGAATTTTACCTTTCCTTGAGGATGACTTTGCTACACTGATGACAGGGCAATTAGGGCTATTTTGACGGTGACGAACGCGCCTGCTTCCAGTACCATAGCGCCCTCCTGAAACATCCTAAAACCCATTTTGTACTACCGCCCTCTTTTGCGCGCGGTCGTAATGCTATTGCCTGCAAATCTTAGTCACTGATAATAGAGCCGAAATCTTATGCCTTTTACACTTGGTCAACGTTGGATCAGCGATACCGAAAGCGAACTGGGACTGGGAACCGTGGTCGCCATCGACCCCCGCATGGTTACCCTGCTTTTCCCCGCCACCGGTGAAAATCGTCTGTACGCCAGAAATGACTCGCCTATCACCCGCGTGATGTTTAACCCGGGCGATACCGTCACCAGCCATGAAGGCTGGCAACTCAAAGTTGATGAAGTTAAGGAAGAAAACGGCCTGCTCGCCTATGTTGGCACCCGTCTGGACACCGAAGAAGCCGGTACCCTGCTGCGCGAAGTGTTCCTCGACAGCAAGCTGGTCTTCAGCAAGCCGCAGGACCGCCTGTTCGCCGGTCAGATCGACCGCATGGACCGTTTTGCCCTGCGCTACCGCTCCCGCGTCTATCAGAGCGAGCAGTATCGCCAGCCGTGGAGCGGCCTGCGCGGCATGCGTACCAGCCTGATCCCGCACCAGCTGAATATCGCCCACGATGTGGGACGCCGCCACGCGCCGCGCGTTCTGCTGGCCGATGAAGTCGGCCTGGGCAAAACTATCGAAGCCGGGATGATCCTGCACCAGCAGCTGCTGGCCGGCAGCGCCGAGCGCGTGCTGATCGTGGTACCGGAAACCCTGCAGCACCAGTGGCTTGTGGAGATGCTGCGCCGCTTTAACCTGCGCTTCGCGCTGTTCGACGACGAGCGCTACGCCGAAGCCCAGCACGACAGCGATAACCCGTTCGAAACCGAACAGCTGGTTATCTGCTCCCTTGATTTTGTCCGCCGCAGCAAACAGCGCCTTGAGCACCTGTGCGACGCCGAGTGGGACCTGATGGTGGTCGATGAAGCCCACCACCTGGTGTGGAGCGAAGACGCCCCGAGCCGTGAATACCAGGCCATCGAACAGCTTGCTGAACGTGTACCTGGCGTACTGCTGCTGACCGCCACCCCGGAACAGCTCGGCATGGAGAGCCACTTCGCGCGTCTGCGCCTGCTGGACCCAAGCCGCTTCCACGATTTCGAGCAGTTTGTCGAAGAGCAGCAGAACTACCGTCCGGTGGCCGATGCCGTAGCACTTCTGCTGGCGGGGAACCCGCTGACCAACGACCAGCTTAATGCCCTGGGCGAGCTGATCGGCGAACAGGACATCGAGCCGCTGCTGCAAACCGCCAACAGCGATCGCGACGGCAGCCAGGCCGCGCGCCAGGAGCTGATTTCCATGCTGATGGACCGCCACGGCACCAGCCGCGTGCTGTTCCGCAACACCCGTAACGGCGTGAAAGGCTTCCCGAAACGCGAGCTGCACACTATTCGCCTGCCGCTGCCAACGCAGTATCAGACCGCGATTAAAGTCTCCGGCATTATGGCGGCTCGTAAGTCTGTAGAAGATCGCGCCCGCGATATGCTCTACCCGGAGCAGATTTATCAGGAGTTTGAAGGCGACACCGGTACCTGGTGGAACTTCGACCCGCGCGTTGAGTGGCTGATGGGCTACCTGACCAGCCACCGCTCCAAAAAGGTGCTGGTGATTTGTGCCAAAGCAGCCACGGCACTTCAACTGGAGCAGGTCCTGCGCGAGCGTGAAGGCATCCGTGCCGCCGTGTTCCACGAAGGCATGTCGATTATCGAGCGTGACCGCGCCGCCGCCTGGTTTGCCGAAGAGGACACCGGCGCGCAGGTGCTGCTGTGCTCTGAAATCGGCTCCGAAGGCCGCAACTTCCAGTTCGCCAGCAACCTGGTGATGTTCGACCTGCCGTTCAACCCGGACCTGCTTGAGCAGCGTATCGGCCGTCTGGACCGTATCGGCCAGGCGCACGATATTCAGATCCACGTGCCTTACCTCGAAAAAACGGCTCAGTCCGTGCTGGTGAAGTGGTTCCACGAAGGGCTGGATGCGTTCGAACACACCTGCCCTACCGGCCGCGCAATCTACGACAACGTTTATACCCAGCTGATTGAGTACCTGGCTTCACCTGAAAATACCGACGGCTTCGACACGCTAATCAAACAGTGTCGCGAGCAGCACGACGCGCTGAAGCTGCAGCTGGAACAGGGCCGCGACCGCCTGCTGGAGATCCACTCCAACGGCGGCGAGAAGTCCCAGGCGCTGGCGCAGGCGATTTCCGAGCAGGATAACGACACCAACCTGGTGAGCTTCGCCCTGAACCTGTTCGATATCGTGGGTATTAACCAGGACGATCGCGGCGACAATATGGTCGTGCTGACCCCGGGCGATCACATGCTGGTGCCTGACTTCCCCGGCCTGCCGGAAGATGGCTGCACGATTACCTTCGAGCGTGATGTCGCCCTGTCCCGCGAAGACGCGCAGTTTGTTACCTGGGAACACCCAATCATCCGCAACGGTCTGGATTTGATTCTGTCCGGCGATACCGGCAGCTGCGCGCTGTCCCTGCTGAAGAACAAAGCCCTGCCGGTAGGCACGCTGCTGGTAGAGCTGGTGTACGTCGTTGAGGCAAAAGCGCCGAAGCAGCTCCAGCTCAACCGCTTCCTGCCGCCAACGCCGGTACGCATGCTGGTGGACAAAAACGGCACCAACCTCGCAGCGCAGGTGGAGTTCGAAAGCTTCAACCGCCAGCTGAGCGCGGTTAACCGTCACACCGGCAGCAAGCTGGTTAACGCCGTGCAGCCTGACGTTCACGCCATTTTGCAGCTTGCCGAAGAGAAAGTGGAAGCGGCAGCGCAGGTGCTGATTAAAGCAGCACGTGAAGAGGCCGACGAGAAGCTCAGCGCCGAACTGTCCCGTCTGGAAGCGCTGAAGGCCGTCAACCCGAACATTCGTGATGACGAACTCGAAGCCATCGAAAGCAACCGCCTGCAGGTGCTGGAAAGCCTCGCGCAGGCCAACTGGCGACTGGACGCGCTGCGTCTCATCGTGGTGACGCACCAGTAATGATTATGGAACCCTATAACCCGCCAATGGATCCCTGGCTGGTCATCCTTTATCAGGATGAACACATCATGGTCGTCAACAAGCCTTCGGGGTTGTTGTCGGTGCCTGGGCGTCTTGAAGAGCATAAAGACAGCGTGATGACGCGCATTCAACGCGACTTCCCGCAGGCAGAATCCGTTCATCGTCTGGATATGGCCACCAGCGGCGTGATTGCGGTGGCGCTGACCAAGGCCGCCGAGCGCGAGCTGAAACGCCAGTTCCGCGAGCGTGAACCGAAGAAGCAGTATGTGGCGAGGGTATGGGGTCATCCACAGCCAGAAACGGGCACGGTGGATTTACCGCTGATATGCGACTGGCCGAACCGGCCAAAGCAGATGGTGTGTCATGAAACCGGCAAGGCGGCGCAGACGGAATATGAAGTGCTGGAGTATGCAGCGGATAACTCCGCTCGCGTTCTGCTGAAACCGATAACCGGGCGTTCGCATCAGCTTCGCGTTCACATGCTGGCGCTGGGCCATCCGATTCTGGGCGACCGTTTCTACGCTACGCCCGAGGCGCTGGCAATGGCCCCGCGTTTACAGCTGCATGCTGAAATGCTGACCATTACCCATCCCGCCTACGGCACGCCGATGACGTTTCGCGCCCCGGCTGATTTCTAAAATCCCCTCACCCTGTTCCCTCGCTCCAAAGAAGAGAGGGAACAGGATCGAGAGATCCGGGGGGAAGTTCGCTGTTACTTAAACCCTTTCGCCGTCTTGATCAGATCGTAGGCTTTCTGGATCTCCTGAGCTTTCTGCTTCGCCATCTGCATCATCTCCGGCGGCAGGCCTTTAGCGACCAGCTTATCCGGGTGGTGCTCACTCATTAGCTTGCGGTACGCGCGTTTGATAACCGTTGGCTCATCAGTACTTTTTACCCCTAATACGTTACAGGCGTCCTCAAGCGTTGGCCCGCGCTGCTGCTGGAACCCACCGCCCTGCTGCTGACCGTAGCCGCCGCCAAACTGCTGGCCGCCCTCCATCATGCGCAGGAACTGATCGAACTGAACGCGGGAGATACCCAGCTCTTCGGCAATGACGTACAGCACTTCGCGCTCGTTAGGGTGCAAAGAGCCGTCGGCGAACGCCGCCTGAATCTGGATTTCCAGAAACATCCTAATCAAATCGAAGCGTCCAAAACAGACGCTCCGCAGCTGACGCATCTTTTCGCGCAGCGGATAGCCGTTTTCTTTACCTACGCGAAATGCGTGCTGGGCCGCACTTCTTGCATCGCCATGCAGCTGCATGCGATCCATCAGTAACGACGCAATCTGAATGTCGGCTTCGGTCACGCGACCTTTCGATTTGGTGAGATGCCCCATCACTTCGAAGGTGGTGCTAAAGAACAGCGACTGGCGCTGCTGCTGGTTGGAGAACCATGCGCTACGGCGGGTGCGAGCCTTATCAATGGCATGACCGATAAGTAAGCCGAATACAACACCCCAGAAGCCACCGCCCATAATAAGTGCTATTGCGACACCGAGAACTTTACCCCAATACTGCATATACTCCCCAAATCGTCATGCTGTCGGCTAGAATTTGCTTTATCATACCCGTCATTGATAGCGGTGCCTAACAGCAGACTGCACAACGGACAGGATTAACACTAGCGCTGCGATGATGAGTAAGTTAGTCTCTGACCGTTTGCCGCGCTAAGCCATTGATGATGGAACAACGAATAACACGTATGAAAAAACGTATTCCCACCTTGCTGGCCACCCTGATTGGCACAGCGCTTTATAGCCAACAAGGTCTGGCTGCCGATCTCGCCTCGCAGTGTATGCTGGGCGTACCAAGCTATAATCGCCCGTTGATCGAAGGCGATACCAATAACCTCCCGGTTACGATTAATGCTGACCACGCAAAAGGGGATTACCCCGACAACGCGGTGTTCACCGGCAACGTAGATATTCAGCAGGGCAATAGTCGTCTGCAATCAGATGAAGTCCAGCTGCACCAGAAACAAGTTGATGGCCAGCCCGACCCGGTGCGTACTGTAGATGCCCTGGGCAACGTTCACTACGACGATAATCAGGTGATCCTCAAAGGCCCTAAAGCCTGGTCAAACCTGAACACCAAAGATACCAACGTCTGGGACGGCAATTACCAGATGGTTGACCGCCAGGGGCGCGGTACCGCAAACCTGATGAAACAGCGCGCGAACAACCGCTACACCATCTTAGAAAACGGGACTTTTACCTCCTGTCTGCCGGGTACCAATACCTGGAGCGTGGTGGGCAGCACCGTTATTCAGGATCGTGAAGAAGAAGTTGCGGAAATCTGGAATGCGCGCTTCAAGCTCGGCCCGGTCCCGGTCTTTTACAGCCCTTATTTACAGTTACCGATCGGCGATAAGCGCCGCTCCGGTTTCCTGATGCCTAACGCCAAATACAGCTCCAATAACGGCCTTGAATTTACGCTGCCGTATTACTGGAACATTGCGCCAAACTTCGATGCCACCATTACGCCAAACTATATGGAAGAGCGTGGCATTCAGTGGCAGAACGAATTCCGCTATCTGACCGTAGCGGGCGCTGGCGTGATGGAGTTTGACTACCTGGGCTCAGACGATGAATACAAGAATGAACCCGGCGTAAAACCTGATGACGATGGCCACCGCTGGCTGTTCTACTGGAACCACAGCGGCGTGCTGGACCAGGTATGGCGCTTCAACGTCGACTACACCAAAGTCAGCGACGACAAATACTTTAACGACTTCTCGTCCCAGTACGGTTCAAGCACCGACGGCTACGCCACGCAGAAGTTCAGCGTCGGCTACGCCATTGAAAACTTTGACGCGACGCTGTCTACCAAACAGTTCCAGGTCTTTGAATCACAACGAGGCAATAACTCGTACGCGGCCCAGCCGCAGCTGGACATGAACTTCTATCAGAACGATGTGGGTCCGTTTGATACCCGCATTTATGGCCAGGCCGTGAAGTTCACCAACGTGAACGACAATATGCCGGAAGCCACGCGTCTGCATATCGAGCCAACCATCAGCCTGCCGCTCTCTAACGGCTGGGCGAGCCTGAATACCGAAGCAAAACTGTTGGCGACCCACTATCAGCAGGATAACCTCGATAAATATAAAGAAAACGTTGATGCGAACAGCAAGCTTAAAAGCTCTGTAAACCGCACCATGCCGCAGTTCAAGGTTGACGGTAAGCTTATCTTTGACCGGGATATGGATTCTGCAGCAGGCTGGTCGCAAACTCTGGAACCACGCGTGCAGTACCTGTATGTCCCGTATCGTGACCAGAGCTCCATCAACAACTACGACTCATCTTTACTGCAGTCGGACTACAGCGGCCTGTTCCGTGACAGAACTTACGGCGGCCTGGACCGCATCGCTTCGGCAAACCAGGTCACTACCGGCGTCACGACGCGTATTTATGATGACGCCTCCGTTGAACGTTTTAACGTATCCGTAGGTCAAATCTACTACTTTACCCAGTCTCGCACCGGGGATGACAACATCAACTGGGAAAAAGACAAAGATACCGGCTCCGTTATCTGGGCGGGCGATACCTACTGGCGTATGACCGACCGCTGGGGTTTACGCGGCGGCGTTCAATATGATGCGCGTCTGGCTAACGTGGCAACCGGTAACGGTACCGTCGAATACCGTCGCGATAACGACCGCCTGGTGCAGATGAACTACCGTTATGCCAGCCCGGAATACATTCAGGCTACCCTGCCAAGTTTCGCGACGGCAGAGCAGTATAAAGAAGGTATCTCTCAGGTTGGTATGACAGCAAGCTGGCCGATCGTCGATCGCTGGTCCGTGGTGGGGGCGTATTATTACGATACCAACGCGAAGCAGGCGGCGGATTCCATGCTGGCGGTGCAGTATAACTCCTGCTGCTATGCGATTCGTGTTGGCTACGAGCGCAAAATCAACGGCTGGGAAAATGATGAAAGCAAATACGACAACGTGTTTGGCTTTAACATCGAGTTACGCGGCCTGAGCTCTAACTATGGCCTGGGCACACAGCAGATGTTGCGTTCCAACATCCTGCCGTATCAGAGCTCGATGTAATTCACTTTGACTGAAAACGTAATCCGCATTGCGGCTAAGTAAAAATGGAAAAAGTATGAAGAACTGGAGAACGCTGCTTCTCGGTGTCGCCCTGGTGGCGAACACTGCCTTCGCAGCGCCACAAGTGGTCGACAAAGTAGCAGCCGTTGTAAACAACGGTGTAGTTCTGGAAAGCGATGTCGATGGCTTGATGCAATCGGTAAAACTTAACGCTCAGCAGGCCGGTCAGCAGTTACCTGATGACAACGCGCTGCGCCACCAGATTCTGGAACGCCTGATCATGGACCAAATCGTCCTGCAGATGGGCACCAAAATGGGCGTGAAAGTTACCGACGATCAGCTTGATAAAGCGATTGCGGATATCGCCGCGCAGAACAAAATGAGTATGGATCAGATGCGCAGCCGTCTGGCCTATGACGGCATCAACTACAACACTTACCGTAGCCAGATCCGTAAAGAGATGACTATTTCGGAAGTGCGTAACAACGAAGTGCGTCGTCGCGTCACCATCCTGCCTCAGGAAGTGGACTCGCTGGCGCAGCAGGTTGGCAGCCAGAACGACAGCAGCACCGAGCTGAACCTGAGCCACATCCTGATTGCCCTGCCGGAAAACCCAACGTCCGCTCAGGTTGACGATGCGGAAAAACAGGCGCGTGACATTGTTTCCCAGGCGCAAAGCGGTGCGGACTTCGGCAAGCTGGCTATCACCTACTCTGCCGACCAGCAGGCGCTGAAGGGCGGCCAGATGGGCTGGGGCCGTATCCAGGAGCTGCCGTCTATCTTTGCTCAGGCGCTGGCTACCGCGAAGAAAGGCGACGTTATTGGTCCCGTTCGTTCCGGCGTCGGTTTCCATATCCTGAAGGTTAACGATCTGCGCGGTCAGACCCAGAGCATCTCTGTGACCGAAGTGCACGCACGTCACATCCTGCTTAAGCCATCACCGATCATGACCGATCAGCAGGCGCGCCAGAAGCTTGAACAAATCGCAGCCGACATCAAGAGTGGCAAAACCACCTTCGAAAAAGCCGCAAAAGAGTTCTCTGACGATCCTGGCTCTGCCAACCAGGGCGGCGATCTGGGCTGGGCTTCTCCGGACATCTACGATCCGGCCTTCCGCGACGCGATCATGAAGCTGAACAAGGGCCAGACCAGCGAGCCGGTGCACTCCTCCTTCGGCTGGCACTTAATCGAGCTGCTGGATACCCGCAAAGTGGATAAAACCGACGCGGCGCAGAAAGATCGTGCTTACCGCATGCTGTTTAACCGTAAGTTCTCTGAAGAAGCGCAGACCTGGATGCAGGAACAGCGCGCCAGCGCTTACGTGAAGATTATCGGCAGCAATGGCTAATATTGCTCGTGTGACCATCACTCCCGGCGAACCCGCCGGGATTGGTCCCGACCTGGTTGTCGCGCTGGCAGGCCGCGACTGGCCCGTTGAACTGGTCGTCTGCGCCTCCCCTGAATTACTGCTCGAACGAGCCGCCACGCTGAACCTCCCGCTGACCCTGATTCCTTACCAGCCCGACCAGACCCCCCTGCCGCAGGCAGCAGGCACGCTAACGATTCTGCCCGTTGCTTTACATGCTCCGGTGGTACCAGGCCAGCTTGATGTCCGTAACAGCACTTATGTGATAGAAACACTCGCCCGCGCCTGTGACGGTTGCATAAATGGGGAGTTCGCCGCGCTCATCACCGGGCCGGTACATAAAGGCATCATCAACGATGCTGGCGTGCCGTTTATCGGTCATACCGAGTTCTTCGAAGAGCGCTCGCACAGCGAAAAAGTTGTGATGATGCTCGCAACCGAAGAGCTTCGCGTTGCGCTGGCGACCACGCATTTGCCGCTGAAAGCCATTTCTGAGGCAATTACGCCAGATTTATTACGCCAGATAATCACCATCCTGTATCATGACCTGCAAACCAAGTTTGGTATTGCACAGCCTCACGTGCTGGTGTGCGGCCTGAACCCTCATGCAGGGGAAGGTGGGCACATGGGCACGGAAGAGATCGACACGATAATCCCGGTACTAAACGAGATGCGCGCGCTGGGTATGAACCTGTCCGGCCCGCTGCCTGCTGATACACTCTTTCAGCCAAAGTATCTCGACCACGCCGATGCAGTACTGGCGATGTATCACGACCAGGGATTACCGGTTCTGAAATATCAGGGCTTTGGTCGCGCGGTGAATATCACGTTAGGCTTACCTTTTATCCGCACTTCGGTTGACCATGGCACAGCGCTAGAGCTGGCAGGCCAGGGGAAAGCCGATGTCGGCAGTTTTACTACGGCGCTTAATCTCGCCATCAAAATGATTACGAATACTCAATGAATACTCGCGTCCACCAGGGCCACTTAGCCCGTAAACGTTTTGGACAAAACTTCCTTAATGACCAGTTCGTTATCGAAAGTATTGTCTCCGCTATTAATCCACAGAAAGGCCAGGCGATGGTTGAAATCGGCCCCGGCCTCGGTGCATTAACCGAGCCTGTGGGTGAACGCCTGGACGAAATGACCGTTATCGAACTCGACCGCGATCTGGCGGCCCGTCTGCAAACGCATCCGTTCCTCGCACCGAAGCTGACCATTTATCAGCAGGATGCCATGACCATGGACTTCGCCGAGCTGTCGAAGAAAATTGGCCAGCCGCTGCGCGTGTTCGGCAACCTGCCGTACAACATCTCTACGCCGTTGATGTTCCATCTCTTTAGCTATACTGATGCCATTGCGGACATGCACTTCATGCTGCAAAAAGAGGTGGTCAACCGCCTGGTTGCAGGACCAAACAGTAAAGCGTATGGTCGTTTATCAGTGATGGCGCAATATTATTGCAACGTGATCCCGGTGCTGGAAGTGCCGCCAACGGCCTTTACGCCTGCGCCGAAAGTGGATTCCGCCGTGGTGCGCCTGGTGCCTCATGCTACCATCCCGCATCCGGTCAAAGAGCTGCGTGTGTTGAGCCGCATCACGACGGAGGCCTTTAACAAGCGCCGCAAAACGATTCGCAACAGCCTTGGCCATCTGTTCAGCGCCGAGGTGATGGCAGAGCTGGGCGTCGACGCGACCCTGCGCGCTGAGAACATCTCAGTCGCCCAGTATTGCCAGCTGGCAAACTATCTGGCTGAACATCCTCAGCCGCAGGAGAGTTAACGATGTTGAATTCGCCCCGCGTATGCGTTCAGGTACAAAGCGTCTATATCGAATCCCAGTCCTCCCCGGAGAACGAACGTTTCGTCTTTGCTTATACCGTAACCATCCGCAACCTGGGGCGAACGCCGGTGCAGCTTCTGGGTCGTTACTGGCTTATCACTAACGGCAACGGCCACGAAACCGAAGTGCAGGGCGAAGGCGTGATTGGCGTTCAGCCCCACATCGAGCCGGGCAACGAATACAGCTATACCAGCGGCGCCGTGCTTGAAACGCCGCTGGGCACCATGCAGGGCCATTATGAAATGGTCGATTCTCAGGGCGAGGCGTTCCGCGTCGCTATTCCCGTCTTCCGTCTGGCCATTCCAGCCTTCATTCACTGATACGATGTCAACATACCTGATTGGCGATGTTCACGGCTGTTACGATGAACTGATCGCCCTGCTGCAACAGGTTGAGTTTACGCCTGGCAAAGATACTTTATGGCTGACGGGCGATTTAGTCGCGCGCGGCCCCGGTTCGCTTGAGGTCCTGCGCTACGTACGTGGGCTGGGCGACAGCGTGCGCCTGGTGCTCGGCAATCATGACCTGCACCTGCTTGCGGTGTATGCAGGCATTAGCCGGAACAAGCCAAAAGACCGCGTTTCGCAACTGCTGGAAGCACCGGACGTTGACGAGCTGCTGAACTGGCTGCGTCGCCAGCCGCTAATCCAGGTGGATAACGAAAAAATGCTGGTGATGGCCCACGCGGGTATTACTCCGCAGTGGGATATCGACACCGCCATAGCCTGCGCCCGCGATGTCGAAGCCGTACTCTCGAGCGACAGCTATCCGCTGTTCCTGGACGCCATGTACGGCGATATGCCGAACAACTGGTCGCCGGAGCTGTCGGGGCTTGCGCGTTTGCGGTTTATCACCAACTCTCTGACCCGTATGCGCTACTGCTTCCCGAACGGCCAGCTGGATATGTACTGCAAAGACACGCCGGAAAGCGCGCCTGCGCCGCTCAAGCCGTGGTTTGCGATTCCCGGTCCGGTTACCGCCAAATATTCAGTGGTCTTCGGCCACTGGGCTTCGCTTGAAGGAAAAGGGACGCCGGAGGGGATCTACGGGCTGGATACCGGCTGCTGCTGGGGCGGGGATTTAACCTGTCTGCGCTGGGAAGATAAAGCGTATTTCGTGCAGCCCTCGAACCGTAAGGCCGACATCGGCGACGGTGATACCGCAATAGCCTCATAAAAAACCCGGTGAAAACCGGGTTTTTTATTCAGTCGTAGGTCGGATAAGCGAAGCGCCATCCGACACAACATCTTTTAGCGACGTTCCAGAATCTCAAAACAATAACCGTGCGAGTTTTGCTCGTCGGCATCGTGGAATTCGCTGAACGTTGACTGCCACTCGTCCGGATCGTAATCCGGGAAGTGCGTATCCCCTTCGACTTCCGCATCAATGTGCGTCAGATACAGGCGCTGCGCTTTCGGCAGGAACTGGTCGTAGACGCGACCGCCGCCAATTACCATCACCTCTTCGGCGTCGCCGCAGGCGCTGATAGCGTCTTCAACCGAGCTGACCCACACAACCCGATCGTCGGTGCCCGGCTTGCTGCTGATAACAATATTCTTACGGCCCGGCAGCGGACGGCCGATAGATTCCCAGGTCAGACGCCCCATCACGACCGGTTTATTTAACGTGTTACGTTTAAACCAGGCCAGATCGGCCGGTATGTCCCAGGGCATGGCGTTTTCCATGCCAATAACGCGATCTACCGCTAAAGCAGCAATCAGACTGATCATTCTATTAACCCAAGGGTGGTGAAAAAATTGCCGCCACTATACGGAAAGCGCAATCTTTCGTCGACTGCCCGATCCCCCTGCTGGAAGAAATTTTTTTGTTCTGCAAAGCAGTAACCTCTTCCGTTAGCGGAGGGGTCCAGCGGGAACAATGAGTTAGCGATCATTTGTCCTAAAATCATTCCGCAGGCTTTGTCGGCGGTTCGTCCGCAAGCCTGCCGCTGTGAACCCCCTCTTCCGTGCCCTGCCAGCCGTGTCGCTGAATCACATTTAGATGGGCGCGGTCTTCGTTAATGACCTCCGTCAGCATCGCGCTGGTGCGTTTAAGCACGTCCGCCCGCGCGGGCATATCTGCGGCAATCACCATCTCTTCCACCATCTGGGTATTGAAGCGACGGAAGTGATCGGCACGTTCACGGGCCTCGTAGCTGCCAACGCCCAGCGCCTCAAGCGCCCGCCGCCCAACTTTCAGCGAGCTTTCGAAGGTTTCACGCTCCGGCTGTTCAACACCCGCCTGGCGCAGACGAATAAAGTGATCGAGGTCGCGCGCCCTGGCGATAACCCGCAGATTCGGGAAGTGTTCCTGCACCATCTCAGAGAGCTGAAGGTTAGCATCGGGATCGTCAATGGCGTTGATCAGCACCTCGGCTTTTGCCGCACCCGCTGATTCCAGCAGATCGACCCGCGTCGCATCGCCATAAAACACCTTGGTACCGAATTTGCGTAGCGTTTCGATATGGTCCGGGTCGTGATCGAGCACCACCATTTTCACTCCGCTGGTCAGCAGCAGGCGCCCGGCGATTTGCCCGAAGCGGCCGAAGCCCGCAATAATCACCCGCGGCTGCTCTTCATCAATTTCATCCGCTTCGCGGGCCTGCTCTTTGCCCGATTTTTCCAGACGGTTAAGCAGCACCAGCAGCAGCGGCGTGGCCGCCATCGACAGCGCAACCGCCAGCGTCAGGGATTTTGCCCAGCCGTCGTCGAGCACCTCCGCCATTCTGGCGGTGCCGAAAATCACAAAGGCAAATTCGCTGCCCTGCCCCAGCAGCACGGCAAACCAGCGGCGCTGCCTGCGCGGCACTTTTAGCGGCTTAGCAACCAGCCACAGCATCACGCTTTTAATCACCAGGAAGCCCACCAGCAGCGCAATAATACGCAGCGGGCTATCCATCAGCGTGCCGAAATCAATGGACATGCCGACGCCGATAAAGAACAGCCCGAGCAGCAGGCCCTTAAACGGTTCGATATCGCTTTCCAGCGCGTGGCGGTATTCAGAGCTTGCCAGCAGCACCCCCGCCAGAAATGCTCCCATCGCCATAGAGAGGCCCGCCTCTTCAAGCAGCAAGCCAAAGCCGAACACGAGAAAGAGTGCCACGGCGCTGAAGACTTCGCGCAGGCCGGAGCGGGCCACAAAGCGCAGCACCGGGCGAGTCACGTAGCGCCCCAGAACCACCACCAGCGCCAGCGCGCCGACTACCTTTAAGGCTGATATAGAAAAAGCCGCAAGCGTGGTGGTCGCTCCGCTGGTTGCCAGCAGCGGGATCATCGCCACTAAGGGGATGGCGGCGATATCCTGGAAAAGCAATACGGCGAAGGCGCCGCGCCCCATCACGGAAAGCGTCAGGTTACGTTCGTTCATCGCCTGCATGGCGATCGCCGTTGACGACAGCGCAAGGGTCAGGCCTATCAGCACCGCAACCTGCCAGCGCAGCCCCATCAGCATGCAGAACAGCCCGAGGAAAAGTCCGCAGGCAACCATCTGTAGCGCACCGCCGCCAAACACCGAGGCACGCAGCGTCCAGAGCCTGCGTGGATCAAGCTCAAGACCGATAACAAACAGCATCAGCACCACGCCGATTTCCGCAAAGTGCAGAATCGTCCCGGCGTCCGTGACCAGCCGCAGCCCCCACGGCCCAATAATGCAGCCCGCAATCAGGTAGCCAAGCACCGAGCCTAACCCCAGCCGCACGGCGACAGGGACGATTAGCGCGGCGGCCCCAAGATAGATAAGTACCTGAATCATGCTGTGGCTATCCATGGTTTGCCTCCCGCCATTCCGTCAACCGCTGCTTATACTGTTCGGCCTGCACCTCAAGGGTGTTCTCATCGCAGACGAAAGTGAAATGAATGGCAAAGCACGGCTGCCAGTTCATGCCGCAATAGAGTGCGGTCGCCTGCAGCGGCTGGCCCAGCACCTGAAAGCCGGGATGGTCCCCTAAATCAAAATGGCCGTCCCCTCCGCCGGTGGTCACCGCCCACATCACATGTTTGCCATGCAGCGCATTGCCACCGTGGCCATAGGCCCAGCCGTGGGAAAGCACTTTGTCGATCCACAGTTTCATCAGCGGTGGCATGCTGTACCACTGCATCGGATGCTGCCAGATGACCAGGTCGGCACGGCTCAGCGCCTCCTGTTCAGCGGCGATATCAATATTGAAGTCGGGATAGAGTTCGTACAGAGAGCGGATTTCGACATCGGGCAGCAGGGATGCCTGTTCAATCATTTTTCGGTTGGCGTGGGAGTGCCGGGGATAGGGGTGCGCATAGATAATTAAAATCATGAATTAGCCTGTTGTTTTACTGCCTTCTTTTCTCAAAGAGTGTAGACAGTAAATCAACGGGCTAATAGTCAATAATGTTGACGGGCTAAGCGATAAAATCTGAATTAGTTATCCAGTTCGCCCATCGACTTCACCTGGTCGCGGTTGATCTGCTCGGTCTTGCCGGTTTCTGCGTTTTTATAAGAAACCAGTCCCGTGTCGTCATCTACCTGCGGTTTGCCGTCGGTGACGATGGTTTTGCCATCGCTCGTTTTCACCGCCTGATTAGACGAACAACCGGCCACGGTAAACAGCGTTGCGGCAGCGAAGATGGAAGCCATCAGAATTTTGTTTTGCATGTTGCTCTCCCTGTTTGTAGTCGTTTCTCACTATGTACCTGAAAACTTTAGCAGGAATTTCCGCCTCCAGCGGAAAATACAGAACACTCTGAAGAAGTGGGGACAATAAAAAACCCGCCGAAGCGGGTTTAAGTAGAGTGCCGAAGTGATTACTTCGCGATTTGCGCGTGCATTTCCTGCACCGATATCACCTTCTCGGTCGCGTCGGCGTTCATCGCCATCGCGGTAGCGAAGCCGCCGTTCAGCGTGGTGTCGTAATGCACTTTATACTGCAGCGCGCTGCGGCGGATGAGCTTGGAATCCTCAATCGCCTGGCGGCCTGCGGTGGTGTTGATGATGTAGGTATATTCGCCGTTCTTGATGCGGTCCTGAATGTGCGGACGACCTTCATGCACCTTGTTCACCAGGCGCGGGTTGATGCCCGCTTCGCCCAGCACGATAGCCGTGCCGTGGGTAGCGTCCAGCTCAAAGCCCTGTTTCAGCAGCTTGGCGGCCAGGTCAACGACGCGCTCTTTGTCGCCTTCGCGAACGGAGAGCAGCGCGCGGCCAGGTTTACGCATGGTGGACTGGCTGCCCAGCATCGCCTTGGAGAAAGCTTCTGCGAAGGTGCGGCCCACGCCCATCACTTCACCGGTAGAGCGCATCTCTGGCCCTAACAGCGGGTCGACGCCCGGGAACTTGTTGAACGGCAGCACCACTTCTTTTACGGAGTAGTACGGCGGGATGATCTCTTTCGTCATGCCCTGCTCAACCAGCGTCTGGCCAACCATCACGCGCGCGGCAACTTTCGCCAGCGCCATACCGGTTGCTTTGGAGACGAACGGTACGGTACGGGCGGCGCGTGGGTTCACTTCAATCAGGTAAACCTCGTTGTCCTTCACCGCAAACTGCACGTTCATCAGGCCGCGAACCTGCAGCTCGAAGGCCAGTTTCTGCACCTGCTGGCGCATCACGTCCTGGATCTCTTTGCTCAGCGTATAGGCTGGCAGGGAACATGCGGAGTCGCCGGAGTGCACGCCCGCCTGCTCAATGTGCTCCATGATGCCGCCAATCAGCACGGTTTCGCCGTCGCAGATGGCGTCGACGTCCACTTCAACCGCATCGTCAAGGAAGCGGTCCAGCAGCACCGGCGCATCGTTAGAAACGCTAACTGCTGTCTGGAAGTAGCGACGCAGGTCGGCTTCGTCATAGACGATTTCCATCGCGCGGCCGCCCAGCACATAAGAAGGACGAACGACCAGCGGATACCCGATATGCGCCGCTTTCTCTACGGCCATTTCGATTGCGGTCACCGTGGCGTTGGCAGGCTGTTTCAGCTTCAGGCGGTCAACCGCGTGCTGGAAGCGCTCGCGGTCTTCGGCGCGGTCGATTGCGTCCGGGCTGGTGCCGATAATCGGTACGCCAGCGGCCTCCAGCTCACGAGCCAGCTTCAGCGGAGTCTGGCCGCCGTACTGCACGATAACGCCTTTTGGCTTCTCAACGCGGACGATTTCCAGCACGTCTTCCAGGGTTACCGGCTCGAAGTACAGGCGGTCGGAAGTATCGTAGTCGGTAGATACGGTTTCCGGGTTGCAGTTAACCATGATGGTCTCGTAACCATCTTCACGCAGCGCCAGCGAGGCGTGTACGCAGCAATAGTCGAACTCGATGCCCTGGCCGATACGGTTTGGCCCGCCGCCCAGCACCATAATCTTGTCGCGGTCGCTGTTCGGGTTGGCTTCGCACTCGTCTTCATAAGTGGAGTACATGTAGGCGGTATCGGTAGAAAACTCCGCCGCGCAGGTATCAACGCGCTTATAAACAGGGTGCAGGTTATGCTGCTCGCGCAGCTTGCGGATTTCAGACTCGCGCACGCCAGCCAGTTTAGCCAGGCGCGCATCGGCGAAGCCTTTACGCTTGAGCATACGCAGGAAGTCGTAGTCCAGACCGGTGATCCCCAGCTCTTCCACTTTTTCTTCCAGGCGCACCAGCTCTTCAATCTGCACCAGGAACCAGCGGTCGATGTTGGTCAGGTTGAACACGCCGTCGACGGACAGGCCAGCACGGAAGGCGTCGGCCACGTACCAGATACGGTCAGCGCCCGCGTCTTTCAGCTCGCGGCGGATTTTGGTCAGCGCTTCCGGGTCATCCAGATTGACTTTCGGATCAAAGCCCGTCGCGCCTACTTCCAGACCGCGCAGCGCTTTTTGCAGGGATTCCTGCTGCGTGCGGCCAATCGCCATCACTTCGCCCACGGATTTCATCTGCGTCGTCAGGCGGTCGTTCGCGCCAACAAACTTCTCGAAGTTGAAGCGAGGAATTTTGGTTACAACGTAGTCGATAGACGGCTCGAACGAGGCCGGGGTTTTGCCGCCGGTGATGTCGTTCATCAGCTCGTCGAGGGTGTAGCCCACCGCCAGCTTCGCCGCCACTTTCGCAATCGGGAAGCCGGTTGCTTTGGACGCCAGCGCCGAGGAGCGGGAAACGCGCGGGTTCATTTCGATAACAATCAGACGGCCGTTTTTCGGGTTAACCGAGAACTGCACGTTTGAACCGCCGGTTTCTACGCCGATTTCACGCAGCACCGCCATCGAGGCGTTACGCATGATTTGGTATTCTTTGTCGGTCAGGGTCTGGGCCGGGGCCACGGTGATGGAGTCACCGGTGTGGATGCCCATCGGGTCGAAGTTTTCGATAGAGCAGACGATGATGCAGTTGTCGTTTTTATCGCGCACCACTTCCATCTCGTACTCTTTCCAGCCAATCAGCGACTCGTCAATCAGCAGCTCTTTGGTTGGGGAAAGATCCAGACCGCGCTCGCAAATCTCTTCAAACTCTTCGCGGTTGTAGGCGATACCGCCGCCGGTGCCGCCCATGGTGAACGAGGGGCGAATAATGCACGGATAGCCCACGTCAGCGGCAACCGCCAGCGCTTCTTCCATGGTGTGGGCAATGCCGGAGCGCGCGGTATCAAGGCCGATTTTTTTCATTGCCACGTCGAAGCGGCGGCGGTCTTCTGCTTTATCAATCGCGTCGGCTGTGGCACCAATCATGGTGACGCCAAACTCGGCGAGCACGCCCTGGCGTTCCAGCTCCAGCGCGCAGTTCAGCGCGGTCTGGCCGCCCATGGTTGGCAGCACCGCGTCCGGGCGCTCTTTTTCGATGATTTTGCGCACCACTTCCCAGTGGATTGGCTCGATGTAGGTCGCATCGGCCATTTCCGGGTCGGTCATGATGGTTGCCGGGTTGGAGTTCACCAGGATAACGCGGTAGCCCTCTTCACGCAGCGCTTTACACGCCTGGGCACCGGAGTAGTCGAACTCGCACGCCTGGCCGATAACAATCGGGCCTGCACCAAGGATCAGGATGCTTTTTATATCTGTACGTTTTGGCATTTTTAAGGCTCCTGATTCTTACTTGCTGAAAAGAGTGGCTGTAGTGCGGTACTGCTTGATCAAGTCGATAAAGTGGTCGAAAAGCGGCGCGGCATCGTGCGGACCCGGGCTTGCTTCAGGGTGGCCCTGGAAGCTGAACGCTGGCTTATCGGTACGATGAATCCCCTGTAGGGTGCCGTCGAACAGCGACTTGTGGGTCACGCGCAGGTTCGCAGGCATCGTTGCTTCGTCTACTGCAAAACCGTGGTTCTGGGCGGTGATCATCACGCAGTCGCGATCCAGATCTTTTACCGGGTGGTTGCCGCCGTGGTGGCCGAACTTCATCTTCACTGTTTTCGCGCCGCTTGCCAGAGCCAGCAGCTGATGGCCTAAGCAGATGCCGAAGACCGGCACGTCGGTTTCCAGGAAAGCTTTAATGGCGCTGATGGCGTAATCGCATGGCGCCGGGTCACCGGGACCGTTGGAGAGGAAGATGCCGTCCGGGTTCATCTTCAGCACTTCCTCAGCGGAGGTCTGCGCCGGAACAATCGTCAGGCGGCAGCCGCGGTCCACCAGCATGCGCAGAATATTGCGCTTCACGCCGTAGTCATAGGCCACCACGTGGAAAGGTAAATCTTCTTCTTTTGCTGCTTCCGGCAGGTCGCCCTCAAGCGTCCAGCTGCCCTGCTGCCAGGCGTAGGACTCTTTCGTTGTCACTTCTTTTGCGAGGTCCATGCCGTTCAGGCCAGGGAAAGCCTTTGCTTTCTCATGGGCCAGCGCCGCGTCAACGCTGTCGCCGGCAATGATGCAGCCGTTCTGAGCGCCTTTCTCACGGAGCAAACGGGTCAGCTTACGGGTATCGATATCGGCAATCGCCACGATGTTATGGCGTTTTAAATAAGAAGAGAGGTCTTCGGTATTGCGGTAGTTGCTGGCAATCAGCGGCAGGTCACGAATGACGAGGCCTTGCGCATGTACCTGGGAGGATTCTTCATCAGCGGCGTTGGTGCCGACGTTGCCGATATGGGGATAAGTAAGAGTGACGATTTGGCGGGAGTAGGAAGGATCAGTGAGGATTTCTTGATAACCGGTCAATGAGGTATTGAAAACGACTTCCCCAACGGCGGTACCTGATGCCCCAATGGCGCGACCGTGGAATTGGGTTCCGTCTTCCAGAACCAATATTGCTGACTTAATCAAAACGCCCTCCAGGGAATAAACAGTCAATTTATTTGCATATTAATTCAAAACGAATTCAGGAATCAATGCAAAACAGCCTGTCATTTGGATTTTTGACAAACGGCGGCATTCTAGGGACTGGCCAGGCAAAAGTCTACCATAAAGCGAACTTTTTCTGTCTATTTTGACGCTCTGATTAAAAATATGCGCATTGATGGGTGAAATGATTAGCTAACTCAGGGTAAGTAAACGGTTGCGAGACAGAAAGAATAGAAATCCATCACCCAGGGTTACAAAAAGTGGACCAGATGGTCAAAAATAACATTTACGCAACGCGTTTTGATGGGAAAGCTTTATGTTTTGTCTACCTGGACATAAAAAGCCAACCAAACAGGTAAAAATAAAAAGGGCAATAAATTATTGCCCTGTCAATCAAACAATTATGATTGTAATAACCACATCACGATGGGTAATTCTTGCTACAAACTATTGAGATCCAGCACGTCGCGCATGTCATAAAGACCATTTTTCTTGCCGTTCAACCATAAAGCTGAACGAACTGCGCCATTTGCAAAAGTCATGCGGCTTGAAGCCTTGTGAGTGATTTCAACGCGCTCGCCGATATCTGCAAACATCGCCGTATGCTCACCCACAATGTCCCCGGCGCGTACGGTGGCGAAACCAATGGTTCCAGGCACTCGCTCACCGGTATAGCCTTCGCGGGAATAAACCGCGCACTCTTTAAGGTCTTTATCCATCGCCTGGGCAATGGCCTCCCCCATCGCCAGCGCGGTGCCGGACGGCGCATCCACTTTATGGCGGTGGTGGGCTTCAATAATTTCGATGTCGGTGTAGTCGCCCATGACCTTGGCCGCTTTCTCGAGCAGCTTGAGCATGACGTTCACGCCAACGCTGAAGTTGGCGGCAAAGACAACGGGGACGTCAGCGGCAGCTTCGTTAATTGCCTGCTTGCCCGCCTCGTCAAAACCGGTTGTACCTATGACCATCCCCTTGCCGTGCTGGCGGCAAAAGGCCAGATGGCGTAACGTGCCTTCCGGGCGAGTGAAATCGATAAACACGTCAAAATCGTTGACCACATTTTCAAGGCTGTCGCTGACTGTCACACCTGTTTTCGCCACGCCGGCCAGCTCGCCCGCATCGCTGCCGACCAGGGAGGAGCCTTCGCGCTCAAGGGCTGCGCCAAGCTGTACGCCATCAAACTGCAAAGCCGCCTGAATAAGTTGTCGTCCCATACGACCGCCCGCGCCCGCAATCGCGACGCGGATCTGTGCTTCGTCCATATTCACTCTCTTTAATTAATCTGCTTACAAAACGTTCTCAGGTTACCCAGCGCCGTGACGGGCCGCCAGCCGAAAACACCGATAATTAGAAATTTATGTCAAACCGCCGCAGTTATCAGTAAAAGTATGCTTTTCCATACAATAACCAGGGCTTTATTCAGGGGTGACGCTGATAAAGCGCTTTACGCTTCCAGTTAACATCGCTCACGGTTTCGCCGGGGGTAATAGTGCCCTGCAGCAGCAGGTTAAAGACATGGCTTACCTCACGCGTTAGCCTGCTTTGCAAAATGTGTACGGCTTCGGTGCCCAGCTCCCGACAGGGAAGGTTCACCGCCGTCAGCTCGCCGCCGCCGGCCAGTTTATTATCATGGGCATAGACGAAGCTCATCACCGAGATATCTTCCGGGACCTTTAGCCCGTGGCTCTGAACCGCTTTGATCACCGCCTGCGCGATGGCCCCGCCGCCGCACAAAATCGCGGACGGGAGTTCGCCGCGGTCGCGCTGTTCCAGATACTTCTCAATGTGCGTTCTGGCTTCCTGTTCGCCGTAGCCTTTGGTGACCAGCAGGTGCCGTGCCTCATCAAAAATCACGTTGTGCGCCTGACAGGCACGCTTAAAACCATCAAGCCGCTGCATCATGGTATCGCGGCGTAAATCCGTAAAAAGCAGAACCGGGAAATGGCCCTTCCCGAACAGATAGTTTGCCGCGCTGTAGCCTATGGCATAGTGATCGGGGGAGACGCAGTCGGTGCGCATATGCTTGTCTTTGGCATTTATGGTAACGATAGGTTTAGCCGTCTGCGACGCCAGCCGGTACAGCACGTCGTCATCAATGCCGATGATGACGATCCCGTCAATATCCGCCTCAGCCATGGCTTTCATAAATAATGAAACGTCCGCGTCGTTGATTTCCAGCGCGCACTTTTTTATATGAATATCGTAGCGCGACACTTCAGAATATATTCCCTGTATCACTTCGTAATAATAATGATCGCCGTGAGGAGTGAAAGCGGCAGCCGGGGCGCAGATTAATAACGTATTCATTAGCAGGCGGCTGGCGGGTATATCCCGTAAAATTCCCATAGCGCGGGCATGGGTAAATACTTTTTCTTTTGCTAACTGGCTGACGTTCGTTTTCCCGGCAAGCACGCGCGATACCGTACTCTGAGAAAGCCCGGTCAGCTCGGCCAGCTGCTTTATTTTTAACTTCCCCGTCATTTTGTGATCGATGCCTCTTTCGCCAGTGGTCATTATTTTCACGTCTAACTCTTTATTCCTGAAGTCTTTTTGTTTCTATCCCACAACTTCACTTTTGGCTATGCAATTACTGCCATAAATAGCGTTTGTCTGCAAAAAAACCCTGGCTAAGCTCTCGATCAGACCGCGCTGGCCTGTTTTTTCCTGGGTCCGGCGGCTTTTCTCCCCCCTGATTAGAGAAGAGAGTGGCTGATGGAAAGAATCGCTATTATTGGTACAGGTAATATTTCGCATAACCACATACAGGCCTATCTGCAATTTCCCGAACGCTGCCAGATTGTCGCCTTAGTGGATATTTACCCGGAAAAAGCAGAAGAAAAGAAGCAGCGCTACGGGCTGACAAACGCGAAGATTTACAGCAATCATCAGGATATTCTCAACGATGAAAGCATTGATGTCTTTGATGTCTGTACGCCACCTTATGTCCACGCGGAAATATCGATAAACGCGCTCAACGCGGGCAAACATGTCCTGTGCGAGAAGCCGATGGCGGCCTCTTTGCAGGAGTGCGATGCAATGATCGACGCCGCTAACGCCAGCGGTAAAACGCTGTCCGTTATCGCGCAGAATCGTTTTACCGATGCATTCTGGCGGCTAAAAAGCGTGCTGGACTGCCAGCAAATAGGCAAGGTCTGCCATGCCCAGGTGGACTCTTTCTGGTGGCGCGGCCACTCCTACTACGATCTTTGGTGGCGCGGCACCTGGGAAAAAGAAGGCGGCGGCTGCACGCTCAACCATGCCGTTCACCATATCGACGCCATTCAATGGATGCTGGGCTTCCCGACAGAAGTCGTCGCCATGACCACCAACGTCTCCCACGACAATGCCGAAGTAGAGGATTTGAGCGCTGCGATATTCAAATATGACAGCGGCGCGCTGACCCAGCTGACCGCCTCGGTCGTGCATCATGGGGAAGATCAGAAGATTGTCATCCAGGGCGAAAAAGGGCGTATCTCCGCGCCCTGGGACAAATACGCCAGCATTGCCGCCGATAACGGTTTCCCCGTTGAAGAGCGGAATATCGAGCTGGAAAACCGCCTTGAGGACAGCTATCAGTCCGTGCCGAAACTCACCTGGACGCTCCACACGGGCCAAATCGATAACTTTCTGACCGCTCTGCAAACCCACGGCGAACCGCTGGTGGATGGAACCCAGGGTAAACGTTCCCTGGAGCTGATCACCGCCATCTACAAATCAGCGATGACGCGCAGCATCGTCACGCTGCCCGTTCAGCCCTCCGATCCCTTCTACCAGACCGGCGGGCTGGTCGCCCTTGCGCCGCACTTTTACGAAAAATCATCGTCGGTTGAAAACTTCTCAAACGAAGCCGCCATTCCTTTAGGCAAAGACATGGATAAACAGGGGTAAAGATGAACGTGAAAGATGGAATGAACTACGCGCCCGTTGGCAAACCGCAGCCCGTCGTCCAGCCCGGTGATTTTATTTTCGCCGCCGCCGCACTGGATCACGGCCATATTTACGGCATGTGCAACGGGCTTATTGAAGCGGGAGCAACGCTGAAATGGGTCTACGATCCCGATCCGCAAAAAGTTGCCGCGTTTATCGATAAGTATCCCCAGGCGCGGGCCGCCAGCTCGCTGGATATGCTGCTTCAGGACAGCGAAGTCAGGTTAATTGCCGGTGCCGCCATCCCCGCCGAGCGTTGTGCGCTGGGGCTGAAAGTGATGGACGCCGGAAAAGACTATTTTACGGATAAAGCCCCGTTAACCACGCTACAGCAGCTGGCCGCGGCCAAAGCGAAGGTCGAGCAAAGCGGAAAAAAATACGCCGTTTATTACAGCGAGCGTCTGCATGTTGAAAGCGCCGTCTTTGCCGGGCAGCTGGTCAAATCTGGCGCTATCGGACGCGTCATTCAGACCCTCGGGATGGGGCCGCACCGGGAGGGCCAGGGCCGCCCGGACTGGTTCTACGTCAAAGAGAGGTTCGGCGGCATTCTGTGTGATATTGGCAGCCACCAGATCGAACAGTTCCTCTACTACACCGACAACAGCAACGCTTCCGTCACGGCGGCCCAGGCCAGAAATTTCGCGCATCCTCAGCATCCGCAGTTTGAAGATTTTGGTGATGCCCTGCTCAGCGGGGAGAACGGCGCCAGCGGGTATTTTCGCTGCGACTGGTTTACTCCGGATGGGCTAAGTACCTGGGGGGATGGACGCCTTACTCTTCTGGGCACCGAAGGCTATATCGAAATCAGGAAATATGCCGACCTTACGCGCGGCGAAAGCGACGTCGTTTATCTGGTAAATAAAGAGGGCGAGTTCCGCTATCCGGTCGCCGGAAAAGTAGGGTTCCCCTTCTTTGGCGAACTGATTCTGGATTGTCTGAACCGCACTGAAAATGCCATGACCCAGGCCCACGCTTTTAAGGCCGCCGAGCTGTGCGTACGGGCGCAGATGCTGGCTAACGGAGTCGCGGAATGAAAATAACCCAGGCTGCTATTATCGGCTGCGGCGCTATCCACAGGCTGCATGCCGAAGCGATACAACAGAACTCCTCGATCCATCTGCGGGCAATCGTTGAAGCAAACGCTGACAGCGGGCTAATACTTGCCGGGCGCTATGGCTGCAGCTATTACGCGGACTACCGTGAACTGCTGCAAGATCAGGAACTTGATGTGGTGCATATCTGCACGCCACACGATCTGCACAAAGAGATGATTATCGCTACCCTCGCCGCCGGAAAGCATGTTTTTACCGAAAAGCCGGTGGCGCTCAATTGCGGAGAAATAAAGCAAATCAAAGCAGCGCTGGCGCAGAGCGATGCCCGGCTTGGCGTTTGTTATCAGAACAGGCTTAACACCAGCAGCCAGGCCATAAAATCCCTGCTGGAAAGCGGCCAGCTCGGCAAAATGCTCGGCATCAAAGCGCTGCTCACCTGGTCACGGACGCCGGACTATTACCAGCAGAGCGGCTGGCGAGGCCGCCTTTCCCGGGAAGGCGGCAGCCTGTTGATAAATCAGGCGATTCACACTCTGGACCTGATGCAGTGGTTTGCCGGTGGCGTCAGCGCGGTTAAAGGCGTGACGGAGAGCACTTTTCTTGCCGATGCCACAGAGGGTGAGGATACCGCAGTGGCGAACATGATGATGACCAACGGCGCACGCGGCATTTTCTACGCCACCAACGGTTACACCACCGATTCGCCGCTGCTGCTGGAAATTCACTGCGAGCAGGGTTTACTTCAGCTGAATGACAATAACCTGTGGTTAATTAAAGAGGGTGAAAAGCAGCTTCTGGCGAGCGATACGCTGCCGGTTAAAAAGCAAAAATGCTACTGGGGAAGCAGCCACCAGCTGGCGATCAATCAGTTTTATCACGCCGTTCAGACGCCTGCCGACACGCCAGTCGCAGCAAATCAGTATGTAGATATCCATCAGGCGGAAAAATCGCTTTGCCTGGTCGAGGCTATTTACCGCTCTTCGCAACTTCGCCGCTGGATAATGCTTAAGGAGGAATAGGACGCTGACACATATTTAAACCACCTGACTCTCCCCCTCCCCTACAACGCAAGGGAATAAAACTATGAAACCTACGGAACGCAGAGTTGGTTACGGTACGGCAATAGGCTATGGCGTTACCGATCTTTTTGGCGGCGGTGCTTTTGCCATCATTGGCACCTGGCTATTATTTTTTTACACGACCTACTGTGGACTCTCCGTCATTGAGGCGGGGTCGATTTTCGCCATTGCCCGCGTTATCGACGCCATATTAAGTCCGATCATGGGCTATATTACGGATAATTTCGCCAATACCTGGCTGGGAAAAAAATTCGGCCGACGCCGCTTCTTTTTATTACTTAGCGCTCCGCTGATGTTTTTATACTCCCTGCTGTGGGTAACCGATATGGGGTACTGGTACTATCTTGGCACCTATTTGTCTATAGAGCTGCTTTCCGCGATGGTACTGGTGCCGTGGGAAACCCTGGCTGCGGAAATGACCAACCGTTACAGCGAACGCACGCGTTTATCGGGCGTGCGCATGATTTGCTCCCAGCTCGGCGGGTTCATGGCCGTGTCGGTGCCGGGTGTGATTATGCAGTTCACCGGTAAAGACAGCTCGTTAACCTATACCTATATGGGGCTGTTCTTCTCCACCGTTTTTTGCCTGGCGGTATTTACCACCTGGATGTGTACCTGGGAAGCAAAAGATGTCCGCGAGCCTTATGAACCAGAGCCGGAAATAACCCACCAGAAGAGCAGCCTGTGGTTCCATTTAAAAGGGCTGGTGAGCGATCTTCTCTCCTCATTCAGAATCCGCATGTTCCGCCAGCATATTATTATTTATATCGCCTCATTTACCGCAATGGACGTATTTGGCGCGGTGTTTACCTATTATGTCGTTTATGGATTGCATCAGGATACCGCGACGGTATCGGGCTATTTAAGCATTGCCGCATTTGTTTCTATTCCCGCCACGTTCTCATTTATGCTGCTGATGGAGAAAACAAACATCACGCCGTCTATGGCTCTGCGGATCTCCTACAGCGGGATATTTTGTGTGCTGGCATTCCTGTTTTATGCCTACATTGCCAAAATTGACGTTTCATTCCTGGCCTTCACGCTGGTCTTTATTATTTTAGGCTTTGCCCGGGCGGGCCTGTATTACATTCCCTGGAATATCTACAGCTTTATTCCCGACGTCGACGAAATTGTGACGAAAAAACGCCGCGAAGGTATTTTTGCCGGCGTGATGGTACTGACCCGTAAAAGTACGGTGGCGCTGGCCATCATGCTAATTGGTATCGTTCTGGAAGAGAGCGGATTTATTAAGGGCCAGGGTGCCCAGCCCATTAGCGCGATTCACGCGATTGTTGGCCTGATGATTTTTGGCACCGGCGCACTGCTGGCCGTCAGCTTCTGGATGACCTTCAAATTTAAACTGACCCGTGAAAATCATAAGACTTTGATCAGGGAAGTGGCCCGCCTGAAGCTTGGCGGTAACCTGGAGGACTGCGACCCGCAGACGCGGGTCATCATCAAGGATCTCACCGGGTTTGATTACAACCATGTCTGGGGCCACGGCAGACCGCTTAAGGATCCAAAAACGAAGCTGGAGTCTGAGCTACTTTAGCGAAAGCCGCACGACTCGCGCACCACCAGCGTCGGCGGCAGGATAATGCGCTTTGGCGGCTCGTCGTTGCCCTGGATGCGGCTGAACAGCAGCTCTCCCGCCTTGCGGCCTATCTCTTTGGCGGCCACCGAAACCGTGGTCAGCGCAGGCTGCACAAGGGCTGCCTCGGTGATGTCGTCAAAGCCTACCAGCGCAAAATCCTTGCCCGGGGTGCGCCCCATTTTGCGTAAAGTCTGCATAACCCCCAGCGCCACAATGTCCTGATAGCAGACAGCGGCGGTGATCTCCGGGTAGCGGCTCAGCAATGCTTCCGCCGCTCTTGCCCCGTCGCTCTGGCTGGCGGCGGCGGAGACCACCCAGTCGCTGGCTGGCTGTATACGATTTTCCAGCAGCTTGCTGCTGTAGCCGCCGATGCGCTGGGCGCGGCTGATGGAGTTTTCACTGCCGCCAATAAAGGCGATATGCCGGTGGCCCAGCCGTAACAGATGCTGCGTCGCCAGCTGCGTGCCCAGAAAGTTATCCGTGCCGACAAAATCAAAGCTCGCATCGTCCAGCGGACGCACCACCATAATCGCCGGAATATTGCGGCGCTTCAGCGTTTCGAAAAACAGCGGTGGGGTTTCGCGGGCGGCGCACAGCACCATACCGCAGGCGTTATTGCGCATTAAGGAGTCGACGAACTTCTGCTGGCGATCGCCTGACTCTTCGCTGTTGGCGAGAAACAGCAGCAGCTCGTGCCGCTCCATCTCCTGGCTCAGCCCCGCCGTCATCTCGCCGTAAAACGGGTTGGTGATGTCGTGCAGCAGCAGGCCAACCATATTGCTGGTGCGGTTGCGCAGGTTAGCGGCGGTCTGGTTGTAGACATAGCCCAGCTCGTCCAGCGCCCGCATCACCCGCTGGCGCGTGGCGTCCGAAATGCGTCCCCGGTTGTGTAAAACCATAGAAACAGTGGCGGTAGAGACGGAGGCCCGCTGCGCCACCTGGGCCAGGGTTACGGTGCTCATGTTCGCTCCTCGATAGAACTCGTCAGAACAGATTAATCGAATAACCTGGAAAATGCATTTCTCCCTGTGAATAGCATCACAGATAACGGCATATCCCGCCGATAAATGGCGAAAATGGCGGGTTAATCGCGTTTACCAACGTGTCTATACAAGGTTAATCGATTAATCTCAAGCTATCGACATCAGGGAGCCATATATGAAGCATGCGACATACGATAAGTATCCCGAAGTACGGATCGCGGGATGGGAAAATCAGGCATGGTCCGGCTGGCAGGCTATCCAGCAGGCGCTGAAAACGCGGCTGGCGGATGCGGGCAAAACCGTCGTGGTGATTGACTGTTATCCAGGGGTCCGGCTTGAAGAGCTGCGGGAACAGCTGATCGATAAGCTGGGCCCGGCGCTGCTCATCAATGCCGAAGCGGCCCGCCTGAGCGAAAATCATCTGCACGATCTTCTGGCGCAGAATCTGACGGACGATCGCGTGTTCGGCGTCCTCTCCTGCCACCAGCTTGACGAATTTTTCTGTCCAGACAGGCTGGACGCGCTCCGTCACGAAGTGGATCAGGCGCAGGGCCTTGTCGTGGTGTATGGCCCCGGCGCTGCGCTGGTACATGAGGGCGATATCCTGGTGTACGCCGATTTAGCCCGCTGGGAAATCCAGCAGCGTTTCCGCACCGGCGAGCTGGGCAACTGGGGCGCCAGCAACGAAAGCGAAGATGTTCTGCGCCGCTACAAGCGGGCCTTTTTCATCGAATGGCGCGTGTTTGACCGCCATAAAACCCCTCTCCTGAAACGTGCCGATTTCCTGCTGGACACCAACGCGGCTGACAGCCCTGCGATGGTAAGCGGTGAAGCGCTGCGTCACGGACTACAGCAAACCACCCAGCAGCCGTTCCGCGTGGTGCCGTTCTTCGACCCCGGCGTGTGGGGCGGACAATGGATGAAAGACAAATTCGATCTCGATCCCGCAAAGCCAAACTACGCATGGTGTTTTGACTGTGTGCCCGAGGAGAACAGCCTGTTACTGCGTTTTGGTGATGTGCGGATCGAGATCCCCTCTCAGGATCTGGTATTGCTCTACCCTCGCCCGCTGCTGGGCGAAAAGGTTCACTCGCGCTTTGGGGCAGAATTCCCGATCCGCTTCGATTTCCTGGACACCGTCGGCGGCCAGAACCTCAGCTTCCAGGTACACCCGCTGACCGAATACATCCAGCAGCACTTCGGCATGCACTACACCCAGGACGAAAGCTACTACATGCTTGAAGCCGAGCCGGGGGCGGAGGTTTATCTCGGCACCAGAACGGGTATCGATCCGCAGGAAATGCTCGACGATCTGGCGAGCGCCCAGCGCGGCGAGAAAGCGTTTGACGATGAGAAATTCGTTAACCGTTTCCCGGCGCGCAAACACGATCACTTCCTGATCCCGGCGGGCACCGTTCACTGTTCCGGTTCGGGGGCGATGGTGCTGGAGATCAGCGCCACGCCGTACATCTTCACCTTCAAACTGTGGGACTGGGGCCGCCTGGGGCTGGACGGCCTGCCGCGCCCGGTACATCTGGAGCACGGCGCGCAGGTTATCGACTGGCAGCGGGATACGGCGTGGGTCACCGAGCATCTGGTCAACCATTTTGAACCCGTTGCCGACGGCGACGGCTGGCGGGAAGAGCGCACGGGGCTGCACGAGCGTGAGTTTATCGAGACGCGCCGCCACTGGTTCAGCAAGCCGGTCGTTCATCACACCCGCGGCGGCGTAAACGTGCTTAATCTGGTGGAGGGTAGCGAAGCTCTGGTCGACAGCCCGACTGACGCCTTCGAGCCGTTCATCGTTCACTACGCAGAAACATTCATTATTCCCGCTGCGGTCGGCGAATACCGCATTTCACCTTACGGCAGCGCCGCAGGTCAGCAGCTTGCCACCATGAAAGCCTGGGTAAGAGGATAAAAACATGATCAATATCGTTCTGGCGACACACGGCCCGCTGGCCGACGCGCTGCTGACAAGCTCCCGCATGGTGTACGGCGAGCTGCCCCACGTTTTCCCGGTGGCCCTCAGCGAAACCAAAGGCATCAACAGTTTTAGCGAAGAGTTTACCGCCGTGCTCAAAGAGGCCAGCAAAGGGGCGGACGGGGTGATCGTACTGTGCGATCTACAAAGCGGCACGCCGTGGAACGTCGCCTGCCATCACGCTTTTAACCCGCAAACGCAGCCGCCCGTTGCGGTGCTCGCCGGGGTTAACTTCCCGATGCTGCTGCTCAGCGACGAGATAAAAGACCTTACCTGCCTGACAGAGGCAACCGGGCAGCTGCTGGCACAATCCCGCGACTCGCTGGTTGAGGCCCGCCTGGTCGAAACCGTGCAGTCCGATGATTTTTAAGGAGGAAAAATGAGCATTTCATTTGTGCGTATCGACGACCGGGTTATTCACGGCCAGCTTGTCACCCGCTGGGCGAAAGAGCTGCCGTGCGACGGGATTGTCGCCATCGACGACGCCGTGGCTGCCGATCCCCTGCTCTCGTCGGTCATGAAAGGGGCCGTTCAGGACATCAAGGTCTGGCTGTTCGACACCCAGACGGCGATTGAGAAGCTGCCGAAGATTATCGCCAGCGAAAAGCGTTACTTCGTGATTGGCAAATCCCCGGTCACCCTGAAACGTATAGAAGAAGCGGGGATCAGCCTGCAAAACGGCAACCGCAAGATTAACGTCGGGCCGATGAGCGCCCGCGCGGGTACCACCACCATCGGACCTAACCAGGCGGTGACCCAGCAAGAGGCGGCAGCGTTTGATTTTCTGTCGCAGCAGGGCCACCAGATTGAATTTCGTCTGGTGCCGGATGCCAGCTGCTATAGCTGGCAGGACGCACGACAAAAAATCAAATAAGGGAACGCATTATGGCTTTTGAAGCTGCATTAATCGGCATTCTCTGTTACCTCGGCGCGCTGAGCAGCCCCTGGCTGCTGGGGCTGACCGGCGGCTGGTATCTGATTACCCGCCCACTGGTTTCAGGGATGCTGGTCGGGTTTATCCTCGGCGATGTCCAGACCGGGATTATCATCGGCGTCGCCGTGCAGGCGGTGTACATTGCGATGGTAACCCCGGGAGGATCGATGCCCGCCGATCTTAACTTTGTCGCCTTCCCGGCCATCGCGCTGGGGATCTTATCCAATAAGGGGCCGGAAGTAGCGGTTGCGCTGGCGGCAACCATCGGCATTGCGGGAACCGTGCTGTTCAACGCCATGATGGTGCTGAACTCCTGGTGGAACCACCGGGCGGACATCGCGCTGGAAAAAGGCGATGAGCGCGGCGTGTACCTTAACAGCGCCATCTGGCCGCAGTTCACCAACTTCCTGATGCGCTTTATTCCCACCTTTATCGCCGTCTACTTTGGCGCGCAGTACATCAACGCCTTTATGGACAGCCTGCCGCACATCGTGCTGTCGACCATGAACGTGCTGGGCGGCATCCTGCCTGCGGTGGGTATCGCCATTCTGCTTAAGCAGATCATCAAAAACTACAGCATGCTGATTTACTTCCTGGTGGGCTTCATCTGCATCGTTTTCCTGAAGCTCAACATGGTGGCGCTGGTTATCGTCGGCAGCCTGCTGGCCCTGATCCACTACAACTACAAGCCGGAGCCGCAGACCGCGAGCGCGGTAAAACCGGCCGATGACGAGGATGAATTCTGATGGAAGAACGCAAACTTACCCGCCAGGATCTCAGGCGCTGCTGGCGTAGCTGGATGATGTAC
This sequence comes from Dryocola clanedunensis, assembly GCF_038405435.1. GTDB lineage: Bacteria > Pseudomonadota > Gammaproteobacteria > Enterobacterales > Enterobacteriaceae > Dryocola > Dryocola clanedunensis_A. The sequence goes on from NZ_JBBYHZ010000008.1 coordinate 184,222, forward strand.
AACCTCTCTTCGATGAGCTTTGAGCGCCTTGAATCCTTCGGCTTTTGCCTGAGCATGCTGCCGGTGGCGAAAAAGCTCTACCCGGACGAGCAGGAGCGTAAAGAGATGCTCAAGCGCCACGCGTCGTTCTACAACACCGAGCCGCAGCTCGGGGCGATTGTGAACGGCATGGTGCTGGGGCTGGAGGAGAAGCGCGCCAACGGGGAGCCCATCGACGGTGAAACGATTAACACCCTGAAGGTGGGCCTGATGGGGCCGGTCGCCGGGATTGGTGATTCGATGATCCCCGGCATGTTGATCCCCATCCTGCTCAGCATCGGCATGGCGCTGGCGGCGGGCGGCAATATCCTCGGGCCGCTGTTTTACTGCGTGGCGTGGCTGGCGATTATCATCCCCGGCTCGTGGTTCCTGTTCTTAAAGGGTTACCGCATGGGGTCAACGTCCGTGGAGATGCTGGTCAGCAGCAAATCAACCCGCCTGCGCGAGGCGCTTTCGCTGCTAGGCGTCTTCGTCATGGGCGGCGTGGCGGCAAGCTACGTGAAGCTGGGCACCGGGCTGGAGTTCATCACCAAAGACGGCGTGAACATTCACCTGCAGCAGATGCTCGACGGCATTTTCCCGAACCTGCTGCCGCTCATCGTGGTCATTGGCACCTGGTATCTGATGGCGAAACGCGGAGTTTCACCGGTTAAGGCAATGCTTTTGCTGCTGGTGCTGGCGGCGGCCGGCGTGGCAGTAGGATTGTTTGCGTAAGACAAGCGGTGGATGACGCTGCTGTACGACCGGTCACATAGGTTACAGATCAGACCGGCCACACAGGTAACACATTCAGCCTAATCTATCCGGATGA
>NZ_JBBYHZ010000009.1:0-178195 GCF_038405435.1 Dryocola clanedunensis
AATAAACCTATGCCTTAGCCAGAAGTCAGGACATTTGTGTCTTGCAACAAAAAGGCCTTTTCTGCTTTGCGTTGACAGGTAAAGGGATCGAGACAATTTCAATAAATATAGTCACTTAATATAAAGAGAGTCTATATGAAAAAAGTCTTCCTGTTACTGTCCGCCCTGGCTTAGCGATGCGCTGGTCAGTGACTGCGGGAATATGATATTGCGGCGCTGCATAGCCAGTATCGGCGAAGGTTATTAACTCCTCGCGTGGGCCTTGCACCCACGCGTTTTGCTGGCAGGAAACTCACTTCTTATTCAGCATCGCCTTTAAATCGGCAAAAGGATTATAGGTCGCTTCGCCAACGTCCTTCTGGGCGTCTTCCCCGGCCACCACTCTTGAACCGTACTGATCGGCTTCGGTGTATTTCGAGTGCTCGTGATCGTGGCAGTACAGGCACAGCAGCTCCCAGTTGCTGCCGTCTTCCGGGTTGTTGGTGTGGTCGTGGTCCATATGGTGGACGGTCAGCTCGCGCAGGTTGGAGTAAACGAACTCGCGGGAGCAGCGCCCGCAGACCCACGGGAAGAGCTTCAGCGCTTTTTCGCGGTAGCCGCTTTCGAGGCGCGTATAGTTTTTAGGGATAATGGCCATGTCAGCACGTGTCCTGGAATAAAAGTTAGGGTATCTCCCGCCAGTGTCCGGCTAAATGCCCTCTTTATCAATCCCCAGGCGCTTCATGCGGGAAAGAAGCGTGGTGCGTTTCAGGCCTAAACGCTGCGCCGCACCGCGCGGGCCAGCCACCACGCCGTTGGTTTCTTTCAGCACGCGCAGAATGCGCTGCGCCTCATCTTCCCCTTCGCGCACTTCAGCGCTCGCCGCCAGCGGCACGGTTTTCTCTTCCGGCGGACGGTAATCCATTTCCGGCAGGGACAGGTGCAGCACGTTGCCCCGCGTCAGCAGCACGGCGCGCTCAATGACGTTTTCCAGCTCGCGTACGTTGCCCGGCCAGTCCATACGGGAGAGCGCGCGCAGCGTTTCGGCTGGAATGCTGTCGATGCTGCGGTTCATACGGTGGGCGATTTTAAAGGTGAAGGATTTCACCAGCAGCGGGATATCTTCCGGGCGTTCCCGCAGCGGCGGCAGGGTAATCGGGAAGACGTTCAGGCGATAGTAGAGGTCGCTGCGGAACTCGCGGTCCGCCACCATCTCTTTGAGATTGCGGTTGGTGGCGGCAATCAGCCGGACGTCCACCTGCTGGATTTTGTTGCTGCCCAGCCGCTCAAACTCCTGCTCCTGCAACACGCGCAGCAGCTTAGGCTGCAGCTCCAGCGGCATATCGCCCACTTCGTCAAGGAACAGCGAGCTTTTATCCGCCAGCTCAAAGCGCCCGATACGCTGGGTGTTGGCCCCGGTAAACGCGCCGCGCTCGTGGCCGAAGAGATCGCTTTCCAGCAGCCCGGCGGGCATCGCCGCGCAGTTAATTTTCACCATTCGGCGGCCGTTACGGTCGCTCAGGTTATGAATGGCCCGGGCTATCAGCTCTTTACCCGTGCCGGTTTCCCCGAGGATCAGCACCGTGCTGTCGCTTCTGGCGACCATCTCCACCTGCTTGAGCACGTTCGACATCACTTCGCTGCGGCCGATTATCTCGCCGAAGTCGCTGGCAACGTTGTTGATCTGCTCGGTGAGGTAGAGGTTCTCGTCCACCAGGTTCTCTTTTAAACGGTTGATCTCCTGATAGGCCAGCGCGTTATCTACCGCAATGGCGATACGTTCGGCTATCTGGCGCAGCAGCTTGAGGTTCGCCGGGGTGAACACGCCCGCCTCGCACTGCGCAAGCTTAAGCACCCCCAGCATATTATTGCCGAACTTCAGCGGCAGCAGGCACAGCGTCTGGATCTGGTTGCCCCACATCTCGAACAGCATGCGTTCATAGGGGGCCAGCTGGTCGCCCTGATGCAGGTTAAGCAGCAGCATTTCACCGCTTTTAAACACTCTTTCGGTGAGCGTGCCGGTTTCCGCGACGTCGCTCTGGTCGTGGATAGGCGACTGCTCGTCCACGTAATGCGTAGAGTAGATGGTCAGGCGATCTTTGCGGTTGCCGCGCAGCACGATGCTGATCGAATCGATCGAGAAGTAGTAGTGGATCTCCCTGGCGATTTCGCCAATTAGCTCGTCGAGATCTAACTTAGACAGCACGGCGTTGGTCACCGCCACCAGAATGCGGAAGTCGTCGCGCTCCCGGCACAGCAGGTTGTAGTCCTGGTTTGAGCTCAGGCGGGTCTGAATTTGCTCCGCCACCAGGCCGACGATCTGCGCCAGGGTATGCAGGCGCTCCAGCTCTTTGTCCGTCCAGCTGGCATCGCCGTTGCGGATAAACTCGCAGCCGCCGAAGATTCGTCCTTCCGCCGCCAGCGGCAGCAGGCAGTAGCGGCCAAACGGCGCGTACAGGTCAAGCGCCATCACCTGCGGCCAGGTCTCGCTGAACTCTTGCTGAGTACAAATAAGCGCTTCCGGGCGCGACAGCACCCGACGCACCGGGCCGTTCGCCAGCACCATTTCATCTTCGTAGTGCAGCCCGTGGCCCTGCTTGTCCATGCCATAAAACCCCACGCGCTGATGCATCGGGTGGTAAAGCAGCACGTTCACCCGGTCGGCAAGCGCCCCCTGTTTGACCAGCTGCGTCAGACAGTAAGCGAGGGCCGGGAGGTCGGGCTGTTGCAGCAGGGAACGCGTGATGTCGAATAACCCTTGCTGACCGAGATCGCTCATCGGTGTATATGGCATCTTTGTTTATCCAGAAGATGATGGCTGAAAGAAGTTCGTAGGGCGGATAAGCCTGCGCCATCCGCGAAATTAACGGCCCGGTGGATGACGCTTACGCTTATCCACCCTACAGCTGCCGCGTTCGTTGCGGCATTTGTATTATAAATATTGCTTAAGAATACTGGTTTGCGTCAACAAATGCGCGGGAGCGGCTCGGAATGCGGCAGGTCGAGCGTACGCTTTACGCCGTACAAGCCCGCAACGCGAACGCCTTTGCGTTCAACCACCTCACCAATCACCGCTGCATTTTGCCCCAGCGGATTCGCCTGTAAAGCGGCCAGAACGCTTTCTGCGGCGTGTCTCGCAACCGCGATAACAAGCTTGCCTTCATTAGCAAAATTTAACGCATCCAGGCCCAGCAGCTCGCAAACGCCGCGCACCGCCGGGTTCATCGGCAGCTGGCTTTCGGTAATTTCCATCCCGCAGCCGCTGGACGCGGCAAATTCGTGCAGGACGGCATTTACGCCGCCGCGCGTCGCGTCGCGTAAGGCTTTAACGCCTGGTATGTTCACCAGCGGCGCAATCAGCGGCGTCAGCACCGCGCAGTCGCTTTCGAGGTCGCCTTCCAGCCCTAGCGATTCGCGCAGGTTAAGAATAGTCGCTCCGTGGTCGCCCAGCGTTCCGCTGACGATCAGCACGTCACCGGCACTAATCTGCCGGGCGCCCCAGTTCAGACCTGCCGGGATAGCGCCAATCCCAGCCGTATTGATAAAAATCTTATCCGCCGCGCCGCGCTGCACCACTTTCGTGTCGCCGGTGACGACAGCGACACCCGCCGCCTTTGCCGTTGCCGCCATGCTTCCCACGACGCGTTCGAGCGTCTCTACCGGCAGCCCTTCCTCAAGGATAAAGCCGCAGGAGAGCCAGCGCGGCGTGGCGCCGCTGACCGCCACATCGTTCACCGTGCCGCAAACGGCAATTTTGCCGATATCCCCGCCGGGGAAGAACAGCGGATCGATAACGTAGCTGTCGGTGGAGAACGCCAGCCGGTCGCCGCTGGCGGTGAGTTCGGCCAGCGGCAGGCGGGCCTGATCTTCCTGCTCCGCCAGCCACGGGTTGTCAAACGCGCGCATAAAGAGGTCGGCGATGAGCTTTTGCATGGCCAGCCCGCCGCTGCCGTGGGCTAATTCGATGGTTTTCATAACTTTGCCTTTGTCGGATGACGCTTCGCTTATCCGACCTACGTTTGGTTTTAATTCGGGCTTAACTTTGCCTTTGTCGGATGGCGCTTTGCTTATCCGACCTACGTTTGGTGTTCATATTGAATGGGCTACGCGCGATACTGATACCACGCGGCGCAGGCCCCTTCGGAGGAGACCATCAGCGCGCCAAAGGCGTTCTGTGGATTGCAGGCTTCGCCGAACATCGGGCACTGGTGGGGCTTGCAGCGCCCGGTCAGCACGTCGCCGCAGCGCGCTCTCGGGTCGTCGTAGACCTGCTGTGGCGCGGGTCTGAAATGCTCCTCCGCGTCAAACTGCCGATACCCTTCCGTTAGCCGCACGCCGGATTCGCTAATCGTTCCCAGCCCGCGCCATTCCGAATCGCCCTGCACGGCAAACACTTCCGCTATCGCCTTCTGGGCAAGCAAATTCCCCTCGTCCGGCACCACGCGTTTGTACTGGTTGGCAACGCAACTACGCTGCGCGATTTTCTGCTCCACCAGCATCACCACGCCCTGCAATAAATCCAGCGGTTCAAAGCCCGCCACCACCAGCGGACGCTGATACCGCGTGGCGATAAAATCGTAGGCTTCAGTGCCAATCACCATGCTGACGTGGCCCGGCGCCAGAAACGCGTCGATGCCGTTATCCGGCTGTTCGAGCAGGCTGCGCAGGGTCGGGATCAGGGTGATGTGCTGGCAGAAGAAGTAAAAATTGTCGATGCCCTGCGCCTTCGCCTGCTGCAGCAGGATCGCCGAGGCGGGCATGGTGGTTTCAAAGCCCAGGCCGAAGAACACGACTTTGCGATCGGGATTTGCCTTCGCCAGCCCGAGCGCATCCAGCGGCGAGTAGACCACCCGCACATCCGCCCCGCGCGCTTTCGCCTGCATCAGCGAACCGTTTTTACCCGGCACGCGCATCGCATCGCCAAAGGTGCAGAAAATCACTTCTTTATGGCTGGCGATTTCAATACAGGTGTCGATGCGCCCCATCGGCAGCACGCAGACCGGGCAGCCGGGGCCGTGGATAAATTCGATATTTTCCGGCAGCAGCCGATCCAGCCCGAACTTAAAGATGGCGTGGGTATGGCCGCCGCAGACTTCCATAATGCGCAGTGGTCGCTCAGCGGTGTAGGCCAGCAGCGGAGCACGCTCACGCAGTACGTCAATCAGCTGCATCACCTTTTCCGGCGCGCGGTATTCATCGACAAAACGCATCAGCCGCGCTCCTCGCCGAACAGCAGGCCGCCCACGTCCGGCTCGACTTCGTACATGTTTTGCAGCGCATCCAGCGTGTCGCGGGCTTCGGCCTCGTCGATAATGCTCATCGCAAAGCCGACGTGGACCAGCACCCACTGGCCGATCTGCGCGTCGCCCACCAGCATAAGGTTCACGTCGCGCCTGATGCCGCAGACGTCCACTTTTGCGCTGCCATCGGGCAGACGCTCAACAATCTGGCCGGGAATGCCTATGCACATCGCTGCGCCTCCAGCCAGTCCAGCCACGGCTGCATGCCTTCGCCGCTGGTCGCCGAAACCAGCATGATTTCTATGTTCGGGTTTACCTGGCGGGCATAGTCGAGGCACTTCCCGACGTCGAATTGTAAGTACGGCAGCAGGTCGATTTTGTTAAGCAGCATCAGCGAGGCCGCCGCAAACATATGCGGATACTTCAGCGGCTTGTCTTCGCCTTCGGTGACCGACAGCACGGCGACCTTGTGACGCTCGCCAAGGTCGAAGCTCGCCGGGCAGACCAGGTTGCCGACGTTCTCGATAAACAGGATGCCGTTGCGTTCGAGCGGCAGGCGCTGCATGGCGTCGCGGATCATCTGCGCGTCAAGATGGCAGCCTTTGCCGGTGTTCACCTGGATGGCGGGCGTGCCGGTAGCGCGAATGCGGGCCGCGTCGTTCACGGTTTGCTGATCGCCTTCGATGACCGCGCACGGCACGTTGCCATGCAGGCGTTTTAAAGTTTCGGTCAGCAGAGTGGTTTTGCCGGAGCCGGGGCTTGAGACCAGGTTCAGCACCAGCTGCTGCTGCTTCGCAAACTGCTCACGGTTGTAGACGGCAAGCTGGTTGTTTTTATCCAGCACGTTGAGCTCAATTTCCAGCATGCGGCGCTGGGTCATGCCCGGCGCGTGGGTGCCAGCGGCCCCGTGCCCATAGTGCAGATCGCCCTGTTCATCGGCGGTTGGCGCGAACTTCACGCCGGTAATTTGCATGGCCGGACGGGATGCCGGTGCGAACGGCGCGCTGCGAAATCCGGAGTGCGGATTGCGTTCGTCGCCTTCTATATAGAGGTTGCCTTCGGCGCAACCGCAGGTGCTACACATGGTTTGTCTCCTCAACTTCCAGACGCTTGATCTGCACGCCGTCATCCGCCACTACGCGTAGGTTGCTGCCAGCACAAAGCGGGCAGCGCCGCACCAGCGAGGACAAAAGCTGAACGTGCTGCTGACAGTCGTGACACCAGCATTCGGCTTCCTGCTGGTGAATATGCAGCTCGCAGCCTTCGGCCACCGTTTCGCGGGCCACCAGCTCAAAGCAGAACTCGAGCGCGCTTTGCTCCACGCAGGAGAAAGCGCCCACTTCCAGCCAGACGCCGGTGACGCGGGTAACGCCGTGCTGAAGAGCCTGAGCTTCGATGAGTTCTATTGCGCGCTGGCAGAGGGTGATTTCGTGCATGTTGCCTCCGGGGTATCTGGCGGAGGTAATGCAAGGAGAGTGCCAGAATTTTTACCCTCACCCTGGAAGGGAGAAGGGATTACCGCTTTCTCCCTTGCCCCTCTGGGGAGAGGGCCGGGGTGCGGGGAATGTCAACGTCCGTCAAACGTGACGAAATGACATGTCATCGTCGCTCGCATTAACACCATTATCCTTTAAAAACATGTCTTTATAAAACTGGCACGAAACGTGCTCTGTGGGGGTAACAGTAAAAACAGAGTGACTTAAAAAATGAACATTTGGGAACTGAGCGAGAAAGCCGAATACATCGCCGACAAGCACCAGCGCCTGCTTGCGCAGTGGCAGCACTACGGCAACACCCTGATTCAGGGCATCACCCTCTCTAAAGCTAAGCTGCACCACGCCGTGGGCTGCAACCCGGACGACGACGTGCGCTTCTTCCTGTTTGACCACTTCGTCATTCACATCGCGCTGGCCGAAGGCTTCAACAGCCACACCATCGAATACTACGTCGAGAAGCGTGACGGCAGCGACAAGATCCTGATTGCACAGGCCATTCTCGACGACGATGGCCGCGTGGACGGCAGCATCAGCAACCGCAACCGTGAGCAGGTGCTGGAGCATTATCTGGAAAAAATCCGTCCGGTTTACGACAGCCTGTACCGCGCCGTGCATGACGACGCGCCGCTGTCGCTGCTGCCGCTCCAGCAAAAGGCGCTGGCGTGATCTCCGTTGAGTGTCGAAATACTGTCGAAATGGCAGTCGTCGGCACAGTTTCGTCAAAAATGATGAGGAAGAGTGGGTGAATCGTTTTGTCATCGCTGACTCAAAGCTCTGCATCGGCTGCCACACCTGTGAAGCCGCCTGCGCAGAGACGCACCGCCTGCATGGCCTACAGTCCATGCCGCGCCTGAAGGTCATGCGCAACGCCGCCGAATCGGCACCGCAGATGTGTCACCAGTGCGAAGACGCGCCCTGCGCCGGGGTTTGTCCGGCCAACGCCATTACCCGCGTCGAGGGCGCAGTCCAGCTCAATGAAAGCCTGTGCGTCAGCTGCAAGCTCTGCGGCATCGCCTGTCCGTTTGGCGCCATCGAATTTTCCGGCAGCCGCCCGATTCATATCCCGGCCAACGCCAACAGCCCGAAAGCCCCGCCTGCGCCGCCCGCTCCGGCTCGCGTCAGTACGCTGCTCGACTGGGTGCCGGGCGTCCGCGCCATCGCCGTGAAGTGCGATCTGTGCAGCTTCGACGCCGACGGCCCGGCCTGCGTGCGCACCTGCCCGACCAAAGCCCTGCGCGTGGTGGATAACAACGATATTGCCGCCTCCAGCAAGCGTAAACGCGAGCTGGCAATGGGGGCGTCGCTGGGCGATCTGACTCTGTTTACTCAACCCGGGGCGGAAAAATGAGTGCATTACTGTTGATTCACTGGGCGCTGCTGGGCTTTGCGGCGAGCGCCATACTGGCCGCCGTGACCAGCTTCCATAAGCCCTTGAGCGGGTTTATCGCCGGGTTCGGCGGCGCGATTAGCTCGGCGCTGACGCTGGCTGCTGGTTGCCAGGCGCTGACCGGCTTTAGCGGCGAGGCGCAAATCTGGCACTGGCAGCTTCAGCTCAACGCCTTTAACGGCATCTGGCTGCTCACCGTTGGCCTGTCCGGCCTGTTTATCTCGCTGTTTAATATCGACTGGCACCGCCACCGGACCGTGCGCGCCAACGGCTTTCTTCTCAACCTGGTGCTGGCCGCCGCGGTCGCCGCGCTGGTTGCGGATAACTTCGTGATGCTGGTGGCGATGGCGGAAATTGTCGCCCTGGCCGGCTACTTCCTGACCGGCTGCCAGAAATCCGGGCAGCTGTGGTTTGCGCTGGGCCGCCTCGGCACCGTGCTGCTGGCCGTCGCCTGCTGGCTGATGTGGAAACAGTACGGCACGCTGGATTTTGGCGAGCTGCACGGTTTGCTGAACGGCACGCAAATCAGCTCCGTCGTTTGGGTGCTCGCCCTGCTGGGCTTTGGCCTGCTGGCGGGCATTATCCCGCTGCACGGCTGGGTGCCGCAGGCGCACGCCAACGCTTCTGCGCCAGCCGCCGCGCTGTTCTCCGCCGTGGTGCTGAAAATCGGCCTTTACGGCATCATGAGCTTCTCGCTTATCAGCAACACCCTGCCGCTGTGGTGGGGCGTGGTGGTGGTTGTGCTCGGCATGATCACCGCTTTCATCGGCGGCCTGTACGCGCTGATGGAGCACAATATCAACCGCCTGCTGGCTTACCACACGCTGGAAAATATCGGCATTATTCTGCTCGGCCTCGGCTGCGGCCTGATGGGGCTGGCGCTGCATAACCCGGCTATCGCCGCGCTCGGCTTCATCGGCGGGCTGTACCACCTAATCAACCACAGCCTGTTCAAAACGACGCTGTTCTTGGGCGCGGGCGCGGTCTGGTTCCGCACCGGGCATCTGGATATCGAAAAGCTCGGCGGGATTGGCAGGCGCATGCCGCTGATTTCCATCGCCATGCTGGTTGGCCTGATGGCGATGGCCGCCCTGCCGCCGCTGAACGGCTTTGCCGGTGAGTGGCTGATTTACCAGTCGTTCTTCAGGCTGGGCACCCTGCCGCTGTTTATCACCCGCTTTATCGGGCCGCTGCTGGCCGTAGGGCTGGCGATTACCGGCGCGCTGGCGGTGATGTGCATGGCGAAGGTCTATGGCGTCACTTTCCTGGGCGCGCCGCGTACTCCGGAAGCGGAAAACGCAACCTCCGCGCCGTGGCTGATGAACCTCAGCGTTGCCGCGCTGGCGCTGTGCTGCGTGGCCGGAGGCGTGGCCGCACCCTGGTTTATCCCGCTGCTGCAACATGCTATTCCGCTGCCTCTGCAAACGGCGAATACCACCGTTTCACAGCCGATGATCACGCTGCTGCTGATTGCCTGCCCGCTGCTGCCGTTCATTCTGATGGTGGTGTTTCGCGGCGACCGCCTGCCAAACCGTTCTCGCGGCACGGCCTGGGTCTGCGGCTACGACCACGAACAGGCAATGGTCATCACCGCCGGCGGTTTTGCACAGCCGGTGAAAGCCGCCTTTGCCCCGCTTATCAGGCTGCGCAAAACGCTGAACCCGGTGAAATGGCTGCCCGGCTGGCAGTGCGACCGCCTCGCCAGAACGTTCCGCAACCTGGCCTTTATCGAGCTGGCCGTGCTGCTGGTTGCGGCTGTCGCTTAAGGAGCTGAGATGAATACCTTTTTCTTTCCGTTAGTTCAGGCGCTGGTGCTGTTTGCCATTGCGCCGCTGCTGTCCGGCATCACCCGCGTCACCCGCGCCCGCATGCATAACCGCCGTGGGCCAGGGGTGTTTCAGGAATACCGCGATCTCTTCAAGCTGTTCAGCCGCCAGAGCGTGGCCCCCGCCGCATCCGGCTGGGTGTTCCGCCTGATGCCGTTTGTGATGGTGGGCGTGATGCTGACCATCGCCACCGCGCTGCCGGTGGTGACCGTCTGGTCGCCGCTGCCCGCGCTGGGCGATCTCATTACGCTTATCTACCTGTTCGCCATCGCCCGCTTCTTCTTCGCCATTGCCGGGCTGGATACCGGCAGCCCGTTCACCGCCATCGGCGCGAGCCGTGAGGCGATGCTGGGCGTGCTGGTCGAGCCGATTCTGCTGCTCGGCCTGTGGGTCGCGGCACAGGTGGCAGGCAGCACCCACATCAGCAATATCACCTCGACGATTTACCACTGGCCCGTCGCGCAAAGCCTGACGCTGGTGCTGGCCTTTGCCGCCTGCGCCTTCGCCACCTTTATCGAAATGGGCAAGCTGCCGTTCGACCTGGCCGAAGCGGAGCAGGAGCTGCAGGAAGGCCCGCTGACCGAATACAGCGGCGCCGGTTTTGCGGTGCTGAAGTGGGGCATCTCCCTCAAGCAGCTCGTGGTGCTGCAAATGTTTGTCGGCGTGTTCCTGCCGTGGGGCCAGATGACCACCTTTAGCTGGATTGACCTGATTATCGCCCTGCTGCTAGCGGCGCTGAAGCTGTTCGCGGGCGTAATGATTATCGCGCTGTTCGAAAACAGCATGGCGCGCCTGCGCATGCTGGAAACCTCGCGCATTACCTGGGCCGGTTTTGGCTTTGCCTTTTTAGCCTTCGTCTCCTTGCTGGCGGCGTGATTAAGAGAATCTCACATGTCTGAAGAAAAGATTGGCCAACATTATCTCGCCGCGCTGCACAAGCAGTTCCCCCATGCGGTTATCGACGAGGCGTGGCAGACCAAAGATCAAATCACCGTAAACGTGAAGCTGAATATGCTGCCGGAAGTGGTGGAGTGGCTCTATTACAACCAGGGCGGCTGGCTCTCCGTGCTGTTCGGCAACGACGAACGCCAGCTGTGCGGCAGCTACGCGGTTTACTACGTGCTGTCGATGGAATCCGGCGTGAAGTGCTGGATCACCGTGCGCGTGGAGGTGGATGCCGATAAGCCGGAATTCCCGTCCGTAACGCCGCGCGTGCCTGCCGCCGTATGGGGCGAGCGCGAAGTGCGTGATATGTACGGCCTGCAGCCTGTGGGCCTGCCGGACGAGCGCCGTCTGGTGCTGCCGGACGACTGGCCGGACGATCTCTATCCGCTGCGCAAAGACAGCATGGACTACCGCCAGCGCCCGGCCCCGACCACGGACCAGGAAACCTACGAGTTCATCAACGAGCTGGGCAGCAAAAAGAACAACGTGGTGCCGATTGGCCCGCTGCACGTCACTTCTGACGAACCGGGCCACTTCCGCCTGTTCGTCGACGGCGAGAACATCATCGACGCCGATTACCGCCTGTTCTACGTCCACCGCGGCATGGAAAAGCTGGCGGAAACCCGCATGGGCTACAACGAAGTCACCTTCCTGTCCGACCGCGTGTGCGGCATCTGCGGCTTCGCCCACAGCACGGCGTACACCACGTCGGTAGAAAACGCGATGGGCATCGTGGTGCCGGAGCGCGCCCAGATGATCCGCGCCATTCTGCTGGAGGTGGAGCGTCTGCACAGCCACCTGCTGAACCTCGGCCTCGCCTGCCACTTCGTCGGCTTCGACTCCGGCTTTATGCAGTTCTTCCGCGTGCGCGAGATGTCGATGAAGATGGCGGAGATCCTCACCGGCGCGCGTAAAACCTACGGCCTGAACCTGATCGGCGGGATTCGCCGCGATCTGCTCAAGGACGACATGATCCAGACCCGCCAGCTCGCCCAGCAGATGCGCCGGGAAGTGAAAGACCTGGTGGATATTCTGCTCAGCACGCCAAACATCGAGCAGCGTACCGTAGGCATTGGCCGCCTCGACCCACAGATCGCCCGAGACTTCAGCAACGTAGGTCCGATGGTGCGCGCCAGCGGCCACGCCCGCGACACCCGCGCCGACCACCCGTTTGTGGGCTACGGCCTGCTGCCGATGGAAGTGCACAGCCTGGACGGCTGCGACGTGCTGTCGCGCCTGAAAGTCCGCATCAACGAGGTTTACACCGCGCTGAACATGATCGACTTCGGGCTGGATAACCTGCCGGGCGGCCCGCTTGCCGTAGAGGGCTTCACGTATATTCCGAACCGCTTTGCGCTGGGCTTCTCCGAGGCGCCGCGCGGCGACGATATCCACTGGAGCATGACCGGCGACAACCAGAAGCTCTACCGCTGGCGCTGCCGTGCGGCGACCTACGCCAACTGGCCAACCCTGCGCTACATGCTGCGCGGCAATACCGTTTCGGACGCGCCGCTGATCATCGGCAGCCTCGATCCTTGCTACTCCTGCACCGACCGCATGACGGTGGTGGACGTGCGCAAGCGCAAAACCCAGGTGGTGCCGTACAAAGAGCTGGAGCGCTACAGCATTGAACGCACCAATTCGCCGCTGAAATGATTTTGCTGCCTTCTTTCCCATTTTTGTCGGGTGGCGCGGTGCTTACCCGACCTACAAAACAGCCGGAACGTAGGTCGGATAAGCGTTGCGCCATCCGACACGACAAAAGGTGGAAGGCACAACCAAGGAACGTCCATGTTTAAGTTCATCAAAAAAGCCATTAAGGGCGGCGTGGCCACCGAGTCTTACCCGCTGCAGCCGATAGCCGTGGATGCGAATTTTCGCGGCAAGCCGGAGCACAACCCGCAGCAGTGCATCGGCTGCGCGGCGTGCGTTAACGCCTGCCCGTCCAACGCCCTGAGCGTGGAAACCGATCTGGTTAACGGACAGCTGGCCTGGCGCTTCAACCTCGGGCGCTGCATCTTCTGCGCACGCTGCGAAGAGGTCTGCCCAACCGCCGCCATCACCCTTTCCCAGCAGTACGAGCTGGCGGTGTGGAACAAAGCCGATTTCCTGCAGCAGGCGCGCTTCGACATCTGCAACTGCCGGGAATGCGGCAGGCCGTACGCGGTGCAAAAAGAGATTGATTACGCCATCGCGCTGCTTAAGCACAACGGTGACGAACGTGCCGAAGCGCACCGCGCCTCGTTTGAAACCTGCCCGGAGTGCAAGCGCCAGCAAAGCCTGACGTCGGCAGACCAGATTAACTTTAGCCGCCAGATGAGAGAGGCCAGCTAATGAGCAATTTATTAGGCCCACGCGACCACAACGGCATGCCGGTGCCGATGACGGTGGACGAATCCATCGCCAGCATGAAGGCGTCGCTGCTGAAAAACATCAGGCGTTCCGCGTATGTTTATCGCGTGGACTGCGGCGGCTGCAACGGCTGCGAAATTGAAATTTTCGCGACGCTTTCGCCGCTTTTCGACGCAGAACGTTTCGGAATCAAAGTGGTTCCGTCACCTCGCCACGCGGATATTCTGCTGTTCACCGGGGCCGTGACCCGCGCCATGCGCTCCCCTGCGCTGCGCGCCTGGGAATCCGCGCCTGACCCGAAAATCTGCATCTCTTACGGCGCCTGCGGCAACAGCGGCGGCATCTTCCACGACCTGTACTGCGTCTGGGGCGGCACCGACAAAATCGTGCCGGTGGACGTTTATATTCCGGGCTGCCCACCGACGCCTGCCGCAACGCTGTACGGTTTTGCGATGGCGCTCGGCCTGCTGGAGCAGAAAATCCACGCCCGCGACGCCAGCGAGCTCGACGCGCAGCCCGCGCAGATCCTGCATCCGGATATGGTGCAGCCGCTGCGCGTGCGCATCGACCGCGAAGCTCGCCGCCTGGCGGGCTACCGCTATGGCCGCCAGATTGCCGACAGCTATATGAACAACCTCACCGCAGGCGGCGACGCCGTGCAGCAGTGGCTGGCGAAAGAGGCCGACCCGCGCCTCAACGAAATTGTCGCCAATCTGGAAAGCCTGGTGCAGCAGGAGCGCGCGTGATGAGCGAATCGGTGGTGTTCTGTCAGCTCAGCCGCAAGTTTGTCGATGAGAACGACAACACTCCGGCCGACGCGCAGCAGGTGGTCTATTACAGCCTGGCCATTGGCCACCATCTGGGCGTAATCGACTGCCTGAAAGAGAACCTGGTCTGTCCGTTTGACGACTACCGGGCGTGGATTGCCACGCTCGAAGAGGGCGGCGAAGCGCGGCGGAAAATGGAAGGCGTGCCGCGCTATGGCGAAATCGTTATCGATCAAAGCCACGTCGTTTTACTTGCCAGAGCCTTAGACGCGGCGAAGCCCACCCAGACCCCGGCGCAGCAGCGCTGGAGCCAGGCGCTGCTCGATATGCTGCAGGCCATTCAACTTGAACCCGCCATCTACCTGATGGTCCGGAGGCGTTATGACTAATGTTTTACTTTGTGTCGGCAACAGCATGATGGGCGACGACGGCGCGGGCCCGCTGCTGGCGGAGCTGTGCCTGGCTACGCCGCAGGGCGACTGGGTGGTTATCGACGGCGGCACCGCGCCGGAAAATGACGTGGTGGCAATCCGGGAGCTGCGCCCGCAGCGCCTGCTGATCGTCGACGCCACGGACATGGGGCTGAATCCCGGAGAAATCCGCCTCGTCAACCCGGACGATATCGCCGAGATGTTCATGATGACCACCCACAACATGCCGCTGAACTACCTGGTCGATCAGCTGAAGGATGACATCGGCGAGGTGATCTTCCTGGGCATTCAGCCGGATATCGTCGGCTTCTACTACCCGATGACCGACGCGGTAAAAGAGGCCGTGAACACGGTCTACCAGCGCCTGGCAAACTGGCAGGGAGAAGGCGGATTCGAAAGGCTGGAAGTCCCGGTATTCGTTTAATTTTTTGTGGCTAGCCGGTGGATGACGCTTCGCTTATCCACCCTACGATCCGCACGAGTTGTGCGTCGGATAAACGAAGCGTCATCCGGCAACCACTCCCTGTCATTTCCGCAAAATGACATCGTCATAAGTGTCGATGTCACTGTCTTCTTTTCCCCATCCCAATAAAAATCTTTAAATAACAGTCAATTAAAACCTGGCACGCTTTATGTATAGCAAAGCCCACGATAACTCACCCACCCGGGGGCTTTGATGAACCGTTTCATCATTACCGATTCGAGCAAATGTATTGGCTGCCGCACCTGCGAAGTGGCCTGCGTCGTGTCCCACCAGCAGGATCAGGATTGCGCGACCATAACGCCACAGGCCTTCCTGCCGCGCATTCACGTCATTAAGGGCGTGAACGTTTCTACCGCCATGATGTGCCGCCAGTGTGAAGACGCGCCCTGCGCCAACGTCTGTCCTAACGGGGCCATCAGCCGCGAGCACGGTTTTGTGAACGTGATGCAGGAACGCTGCATCGGCTGCAAAACCTGCGTGGTCGCCTGCCCCTATGGCGCGATGGAGGTCGTCGTGCGTCCGGTTGTCCGCAACAGCGGCGCGGGCCTGAACGTGATGGCCGAAAAGGCCGAGGCCAACAAGTGCGACCTTTGCCACCACCAGGAAACCGGCCCGGCCTGTATTGCGGCCTGTCCGACCAACGCCATTATCTGCGTTGACCGCAACAAGCTTGAGCAGATGAGCGCTGAAAAGCGTCGTCGCGCCGCGCTTGATGCCAGCACATCCCTGCTTTTCTAAACTCGTGAATTTCAACTTTTAACAGGTCTGTTACTGATGAAAAAAATTACCAGCGTCTGCCCATACTGCGGCGCGGGCTGCAAGCTCAAGCTCGTTGTCAATAAAAACAAAATTGTCCGCGCCGAGGCCGCCCCAGGCGTCACCAACCAGAACGAACTCTGCCTGAAGGGCTATTACGGCTGGGATTTCCTGAATGACACTAAGCTGCTGACTCCGCGCCTGACCCAGCCGATGATCCGCTACGAAAAAGGCGGCAAGCTTCAGCCGGTAAGCTGGGAGGAGGCGATTAGCTACACCGCTAAACGCCTGAAGGCCATCAAAGAGCAGTACGGCCCGCGCGCCATCATGACCACCGGGTCGTCTCGCGGGACGGGCAACGAAACCAACTATGTGATGCAGAAATTCGCTCGCGGCGTGCTGAAAACCAATAACGTGGACTGCTGCGCGCGCGTCTGCCACGGGCCATCCGTAGCGGGTTTGCAGGTGACGCTGGGCAACGGCGCGATGAGCAACTCCATCGGCGACATCGAAAAATCGAAATGCCTGCTGGTGTTTGGCTACAACTGTGCCGATTCACACCCGATCGTGGCGCGAAGAGTCATTAAAGCGAAGGAAAACGGCGCGAAGATTATCGTCTGCGATCCGCGTCGTATCGAAACCGCCCGCATAGCCGATCAGCACCTCCAGCTGAAAAACGGCTGCAATATGGCGCTGGTTAACGCCTTTGCCCACGTGCTGCTGGAGGAGAATCTTTACGATAAAGAGTACGTGGCGAAGCATACCGAAGGGCTGGATGCCTACCGGGAAATCGTTAAAGGCTACGCGCCTGAAGACGTCGAGCATCTGACCGGCGTGCCCGCGCAGCAGGTGCGGCAGGCAATGCGCACCTTCGCCGCCGCGCCTTCCGCCACCATCATGTGGGGCATGGGCGTCACGCAGTTTGGCCAGGCGGTGGACGTGGTAAAAGGGCTGTCCAGCCTCGCGCTGCTGACCGGCAACCTGGGCCGTGAAAACGTCGGCGTCGGCCCGGTTCGCGGGCAGAACAACGTGCAGGGCGCGTGCGATATGGGCGTGCTGCCCAACCAGTTCCCCGGCTATCAGGACGTGGAGGACCCGCAGGTAAGAGCAAAATTCGCCGATGCCTGGGGCGTTAACGCGGACGATATGGACGATAAGGTCGGCGTACGCATCACCGAGGTGCCGCACCTGGCGCTGGAGGGCAAAATCAAAGCCTATTACATCATGGGTGAAGATCCGCTCCAGACGGAAGCGGACCTCGGCCTGGTGCGCAGCGGCTTCGAGGCGCTCGACTTCGTGGTGGTGCAGGACATCTTTATGACCAAAACCGCCGAAGTCGCCGACGTACTGCTGCCCGCCACCTCCTGGGGCGAGCACGGCGGCGTCTTTACCTGCGCCGACCGCGGCTTCCAGCGCTTTGAGAAGGCCATCGAGCCGAAATACAACGTTAAGCGCGACTGGGAAATCATCAGCCTGATCGCCAGCGAAATGGGCTACCCGATGCATTACGACAGCAACCAGCAGATCTGGGACGAGATGCGCGAGCTGTGCCCGCTGTTCTACGGCGTCACCTACGAAAAAATGGGCGACATGGGCCACGTGCAGTGGCCGTGCCCGACGCTCGACCATCCCGGCACGCCTTATCTCTATAAAGACAGCAGGTTCGACACCCCAACCGGCAAAGGCCAGCTGTTTGCCGCGCCTTGGCGCGCGCCTGCGGAAGTGCCGGATGCGGACTATCCGCTGGTGCTCTGTACCGTACGCGAAGTGGGCCATTACTCCTGCCGTTCCATGACCGGCAACTGCGCCGCCCTGCAAACCCTGGCGGACGAGCCCGGCTTCGTGCAGATGCACCCGGAAGACGCGACACGGCTGGGCATTAAAAACCAGCAGCTGGTGTGGGTCAGCTCGCGCCGCGGCAAAGTTATCAGCCGGGCGGACGTCAGCGAGCGCATCAACAAAGGCTCGGTGTATATGACCTACCAGTGGTGGATCGGCGCCTGCAACGAGCTGACGCAGGACAACCTGGATCCGGTATCCAAAACGCCGGAAACCAAATACTGCGCGGTAAACGTCAGCGGCATTGCCGACCAGCAGTGGGCAGAAAGCTACGCGCAGACGACCTACAGCGAGATGAAGGCGCGGCTGCGGCAGGCGGTGGAAGCCAGCGCTTAAAACGGTGGATGACGCTTCGCTTATCCCTCCTACAACCCGTAGGTCGGATAAGCGCCAGCGCCATCCGGCAATTTTTTAATTTGTGGAAGAGATTTTGGAATTTAACGGCGTAATCCTGCGTATTCGCGGCAAAGTCCAGGGCGTTGGCTTCCGGCCCTTCGTCTGGCAGCTTGCCCAGCGGCTTAACCTCTGCGGCGACGTCTGTAATGACGGTGCCGGGGTAGTCGTACGCCTGGCCACGGGTGTCGACGAGTTTATTGCCGGGCTGCACGCCCACTGCCCGCCGCTGGCCCGCATCGACGCCGTCGAACAAAGCGCAATGGTCTGGGATACGCTGCCTGCGGGTTTCACCATCCGCCAGAGCGACGGCTGCGCGATGGACACGCAGATTGTGCCGGACGCGGCGACCTGCCCGGAATGCCTGCGCGAGCTTAACGATCCGGCGGAGCGTCGATACCGCTATCCGTTTATTAACTGCACCCACTGCGGCCCGCGTTTCACCATTATCCACGGCATGCCTTATGACCGCCCGAAAACGGTGATGGCAGGCTTCCCGCTCTGTCCGGAGTGCGAAAAAGAGTACCGGGATCCGGCGGACCGCCGCTTCCACGCCCAGCCCGTTGCCTGCCCCGACTGCGGGCCGCAGATTAGCTGGCAGGCCGGTAAGCTGCATCTGGAGCGCGAGCCTGCGCTGCTCGCCGCCGTTATGGCGCTGAAGGCCGGAAAAATTGTCGCTATCAAGGGCCTCGGCGGCTTTCATCTGGCGGTAGACGCCCGCAACGATGCCGCCGTGGCACGCCTGCGCGAGCGCAAACGCCGTCCGGGTAAACCGCTGGCGGTGATAGTGCCGCAGGCAACGCCGTTACCTGACGAAGTCCGCTCGCAGCTCGACACGCCCGCGGCCCCGATTGTCCTGATGGACAAAACCCTGCTGCGCGGCCTGAGCGACGGCATCGCCCCGCACCTCACGGAAATCGGCGTGATGCTGCCGTCCAGCCCGCTACAGCACCTGCTGATGCAGGACTTCGGCGCGCCGCTGGTGATGACCTCCGGCAATCTGAACGGCAAGCCTCCCGCCCTGACCAACGAACAGGCGCTCTGCGATCTCGCCGGGATAGCCGACGGCTGGCTGCTGCACAATCGCGATATCGTGCAGCGCATGGATGATTCCGTTATCCGGGCCAGCGGAGAGATGCTGCGCCGCGCCCGTGGCTTCGTGCCGGACGCCCTGCCGCTGCCGCCTGGCTTTATTGATCTGCCGCCGATTCTGGCCACGGGCGCGGACATGAAAAATACCTTCTGCCTGCTGCGTGGAAATCAGGCCGTGCTTAGCCAGCATCTGGGAGATTTGTCGGAGGAAGGCGTTGAGGAGCAGTGGCTGCGGGCGCGTAAGCTGATGTGCGAGGCCTACGACTTTACGCCGCAGCATATCGCAACCGACGCCCACCCCGGCTACCGCAGCGCCCTGCTGGGACGCGAAATGGGGCTGCCCGTCAGTGAAGTCCTGCATCATCACGCCCACGCCGCTGCCTGCCTTGCGGAGCACGCGTGGCCGCTGGACGGCGGCGAGGTAATTGCCCTGACGCTCGACGGCATCGGCTTCGGCGAAAATAACGAGCTGTGGGGCGGCGAATGCCTGCGGGTCAGCTATCAGCGCTGTGAGCGCCTGGGCGGGCTGCCAGCGGTGGCGCTGCCGGGCGGCGATCTTGCCGCGCATCAGCCGTGGCGCAACCTCCTCGCCCATTGTCTGGCCTATGTGCCGGACTGGCGACAGCGTTCCGAAACCGCCGCCGTTCGTCAGCAGGCGTGGCAGCCGCTCTCCAGAGCGGTTGGACGCAGAATCAACTCGCCGCTGGCCTCTTCGGCGGGACGGCTGTTCGATGCCGCCGCCTGCGCGCTGAACTGTGCGCCGGAGGTGCAAAGCTATGAAGGGGAAGCGGCCTGCCGTTTTGAAGCCCTGGCGGCTCAAAGCCTCTCCTGCACGCATCCGGTCACTCTGCCGCTGAAGGACGGCCAGCCCGACCTGCGGACTTTCTGGCGGCAGTGGCTGGCCTGGCATGAACCTGCCCCGGCCCGCGCCTGGGCATTCCACGATGCGCTGGCTAAAGGCTTTGCCGATCTGGCGAGGCTGCACGCGGAGCGGCTGCGTATCACGACGATTGTTTTCAGCGGTGGCGTCCTGCATAACCGCCTGATGCGCGAGCGGTTTGCGCACCATCTCGCAGATTTCACTCTGCTTTTCCCGACACGGTTGCCCGCGGGCGACGGTGCCCTTTCTCTGGGGCAGGCTGTTGTTGTGGCCTCCCGTCTGTTAACTGCATCAAAAGGATAACAAGATGTTTGTACGAGTTTTGCGAGACAACCCACGAGCCGCCGTCCTGCTGGCGGGGCTGGTCGTCGCTAACCTTGCCGCCTGGGCCTGGGCGCTGGTTTCGTTTCATCACAGCACGGCGCTGATGGCGGCAAGCCTGCTTGCCTGGTGCTACGGCCTGCGCCACGCCGTGGACGCAGACCATATCGCGGCGATTGATAACGTGACCCGCAAAATGATGCAGCAGGGAAAACGCCCGTTTGGCATCGGGGCCTGGTTCTCGCTGGGCCACTCGAGCATCGTGATTCTGGCCTCCATCGCCATAGCCGCCACCGCCGCGGCGTTCCAGAGCAGGATGGGCTGGTTCCATGACGTGGGCGGCGTGATTGGCACGGCGGTCTCCGCCTGCTTCCTGCTGGCGATGGCGCTGGTGAACCTGGTTATTTTACGCGGCGTCTGGCGCAGCTTCCGCCAGCTGAAAAACGGCGAGCCGCAGACGGTGGACGCGACCGATTTTAACGGCGGCGGCGTCATGAGCTGGCTGTTCCGCTCCATTTTCCGCCTGATCGGCAAAAGCTGGCATATGTATTTTGTCGGCTTCCTGTTTGGCTTAGGCTTTGATACCGCAACGGAAATTGGCGTGCTGGGCATCTCCGCCGCCAGCGCGTCGAGCGGTATGTCCATCTGGTCGATTCTGGTCTTCCCGGCGCTGTTTGCCAGCGGCATGGCGCTGGTCGATACGCTCGATAACGTGATTATGGTTGGCGCCTACGGCTGGGCGTTTAACAAACCGCAGCGCAAGCTCTACTACAACATGACCATCACCGGCACTTCGGTGGTCGTGGCACTGTTTATCGGCGGCCTGGAGGCGCTGGGGCTGCTGGCGGATAAGTTCGATCTGAATACGGGTGCCTGGCAGTGGGTCATCGCCCTGAACGAAAACCTCGGCAACGCGGGCTTTGTGGTCGTCGGGCTGTTTATCGCCTGCTGGGGAATTTCGATGCTCAACTACCGCTGGAAGGGGTACGACTCTTTGGTCGTGCGCTAAAACTTTGGTGGATGACGCTGGCGCTTATCCACCCTACAAATGCTTTGGTTGTGCGCTAAATCTTTGGTGGATGGCGCTGGCGCTTATCCACCCTAAAACCAGACGCGGAGTTTGTAGGTCGAATAAGTGCAGCGTCATCCACCCTACAAGCCAGACGCGGAGTTTGTAGGTCGGATAAGCGCAGCGTCATCCGACACCGCGTCGTTTAACTTTTATTTTGCTTCGGCCCAGGCTCGCTCTATCTCTTCGGCCAGGATCTTCACGCCCGCTTCGATTTTCTCCGGCTCCGGCACGTAGTTCATGCGCATACACTGATGCGTGTGCGGCCACGGCTTGTCCAGGCCCGGGAAGAAATAATCTCCCGGCACCATCAGCACGCCGCGTTTTTTCAGGCGCTGATAAAGCAGTTCGGTGGTGATCGGCAGGTCTTTAAACCACAGCCAGAGGAATATTGCGCCCTCCGGCTTGTGGATCAGGCAGCGATCTTCTGACAAATAGCGGCGAATAACCCCGATTGTCTGCTGAACGCGCTCGTAATAGAACGGTTTGATTACCGTTTCAGACAGATGCAGCAGGTCGTTACGCTTGATCATCTCAGCGGCCATGGCTGGCCCGATCCCGCCGGGGGCAAGGCTGATAATGCCGTTCATGTTTTTAATGGCGGAGATGATTTTGTCGTTGGCGATGATGATTCCGCAGCGGCTGCCCGGCAGGCCCAGCTTCGAGAGGCTCATGCACAGCACGATGTTCGGATTCCACAGCGGACGCGCTTCGCTAAAGATAATGCCCGGGAACGGCACGCCGTAGGCGTTATCGATAACCAGCGGGATACCGTGCTGGTGCGCCAGCACGTCGAGCTTCATCAGCTCTTCGTCAGTAATGACGTTACCCGTTGGGTTGGTCGGCCGCGAAACGCAAATCATGCCGGTATCTTCGCCGATTTGCAGGTGTTCGAAGTCGACGTGGTATTTAAACTGGCCGTCCGGCAGCAGTTCTATGTTTGGGCGGGTAGAGACAAACAGCTCTTCTTCGAGGCCCGCATCGGCATAGCCGATGTATTCCGGCGCCAGCGGGAAAAGCACTTTTTTAGTGCTGCCGTCCGCGTGGCGACCGGCAAACAGATTAAATAAGTAGAAAAATGCGCTCTGACTGCCGTTTGTCAGTGCAATATTCTGCGGCTCGATATCCCAGCCTAATTCGTTACGCAGCATGCCGGCCAGCGCGTCCAGCAGCTCACTTTTCCCCTGCGGACCGTCGTAATTACAGAGCGCATCGGTCATTTTCCCGCTCGCCAGCATTTCGGCCAGCAGATTCTGAAAATAATCGTTCATCGCGGGGATCTGCGCCGGGTTACCGCCGCCGAGCATGATCGCGCCGGGCGTCCGTAAACCGTCGTTGAGGTCCTCCATCAGGCGCGTAATGCCTGAATGGCGGGTAAATTTGTCGCCGAAAAGTGAAAACGTCATAACGTGGGTCTGTCGCTTGCTGTCAGAAAGAGGCTAACCATAACGCCGCAGATGCCATGGTGCAAACGCATTAAGGATAGCCCGGCCCTGGCAATATGCTGCCCTTACGCAGATGGATAGCATTTAATGCTGTGGTGAAGATCGCGCCGGATGACGCTTTGCTTATCCGGCCTACGGGTGTGGTTTGCCGGATGGCGCTTTGCTTATCCGGCCTACTGGTTCCCGGCCCAGACCACCATCACCCTGTCATCTGCCGTCCGGCGGCTGAATCCGTATCCTTCTTGCATGCTTAAGGTTGTTTGCTTTCCTGCACCAATAGCTGGGTGGCGCGCGCGGAACTGGCTGATTTTCTGCCAGTGCGCCAGGGTGGCGGCGTTTTGACCCCAGTTCATCCCGGAGCGCGTTCCCTGCAGCGGGTCGGAGCCGGTCGGGCCGAACGGGCGCTCCGTCTCATCGCCGTAGAAGATCTGCACCGCGCCCGGGGCCAGCAATAATAATTCGGCGGCGCGCTGACCGCCTTCGCGGAACAGACGGGTATCGTGCGAGGATAAGTAGCTCAGCACGTTAAAGCTCTGCAACTTTTCCGCCATCTGCTGCCAGGTCAGATCCATATTCGCCAGGCAGTCCGTCGCTTTTGCCGCCTGCTCCTGGTAGTCAAAATTGATCATCGCGTCGAAGCCGCTGCTGTAGTAGTCGCTCTTCATGACCCCGTGTCCCCAGGCCTCCCCGGTCATCCAGAATGGCGTATCGTCCATTTTCTTGTCAGGGTTAGCCTTCTTCCACGCCGCCAGCGCTTCCTCGGACTGCGCTTTGAGCTGCTTCCATGCCGCTTTCTCTACGTGCTTAGCCGTATCGACACGGAAACCGTCAATACCGTATTCCCGCACCCACTGGCTTAACCAATGGGTCATATAATCACGCACCCTGTACCCGGCGATCTCTTTCGCGTTGGTATCCGGCTTGTGGCGGTAAAATACCGGCAGCCCGGCTACCCCGGTGGATTCAGTTTTCAGGTCGGGCAGGAACGCCAGCGACATGGTGAGATCGTCAAAGCCGGGGTTGTCGTAGTCGCCGATATCGGTGCGGATCCAGTTTTTGCCCCACCAGCTGTCCCAGGCGGCCTTGTCGCTGAAGTTGATGTAATCGTTAAATGTGTGCCAGCTCTGCCCCGGGCCTGGCTTCCAGTCAGTCCACCGCTTGCCGAGCGTTTTGGTCACCTCGTCGCCCTTGAGGTACAGCGCGCCAAACTGATATTCCTGCATATCCGCGAGCGTCGCGTAGCCGGTATGGTTCATGACGATATCGAACAGGATGCGGATGCCGCGCCTGTGCGCCTCGTCCACCAGCCTGCGCAGATCGTCCTCGCTGCCCATGTTGGCGTCGAGCTTCGTCCAGTCCATGGTGTAGTAGCCGTGATAGGCGTAGTGCGGGAAGTCCCCTTTGGTGCCGCCGCCCACCCAGCCGTGGATCTGCTCCAGCGGCGAGCTTATCCACAGCGCGTTAACGCCGAGGTTTTGCAGATAGTCCAGCCTGCTGGTCAGCCCCGCCAGATCGCCGCCGTGGAAGGTGGCAATCTCTTGCATACCGTCTTTATGGCGGCCATAGCTGTTGTCGTTGGCGGGGTTGCCGTTCTCAAAGCGGTCGGTCAGCACGAAGTAAACTGTCGCGTTGTGCCAGCTGAACGCGGCGGTTTTCTGCGGAGCGGCGCTTTCCAGCAGCAGCAGGCCGTTGCTGTTCGCCGCAGGCATCAGCGTAATTTTCCCATCTTTGACCGTTGCGGTCTGTCCGCTGTAGAAGTCCCGCACTTCGCTGGCTTCCGGAAAGGTTTTGCTCACGTCCACCGTAAGCGGTTTGCCGTCCCATTTCGGGCACTGGCGGGTGACATCAACCGGCGCGGCGGTGGCTGCGCTTTTCACGCTCAGCATCAGCGTAGGCGTGCCGCTGCGGGTGTCGATTTGCACCTGATACTCGCCGTCGCGGAACAATTTCCACTCCGGCGGCGCGCCTTCACAGGGCTTCAGAGACAGCATCTGGTTGAGTTTTATGGTTTCGGCGGGCTGCCAGCACGTCTGGTCAAGTTTCAGATTCAAAGGCAGCGTACCCTTCGCGAGCTTTGACTGGCTGACAAACAGGCCGGGGCTTTGTTCATCAAACGCCGAAAGACCCGTTGCCGACCAGTTTGCCAGCGCCAGACCAGGGAACAGTAAAAGCAACAGAGGAATTTTTTTCATTATTTTTGCCCTTGAGCGTCTTTTAAACAGTCTGGCATTGTTTTTAAAAAGGATATTCATCCTTTGGCCGGGATGAGAGGGAGGAGAACGCCGGGTGAGTGATGGCGATAACATTTTGCTGAAATATGCGATAACTCCCGCAAATAACGCTACTTTTCGCCGTCATAAGAAGTTCGTACGTGACATCGTTTCAGATTCGTACTATTTCTTTTGATGCCCTGGCAGGTTATTTTTGCTAATATTCGCGTTTAATTTGTTCGAATCCTTTGACAATTAAGGCACCAGACACGCAGCGATCCGCCCAGGAGATCTAATGATATCAACCCCAATCCGACGATTTGGGGCTGCGATACTCATGCTACTCACCTTCAGTTTTTCAGCTGGGGTTATAGCAAGTAGCCATGAGCCAAAATCGCATAAAGCCCATTCTACAAAGAGCAGTAAAGTAGTTAGCAGCAAGACGGCAAGTAATAAGTTGGCAAGTAGTAAGAAAGAGTATTCTCGCAATAGTGAACTGGCATCTCTCCCTGATTTGCGAAAATACCCTTCCGGAACACCCAGGAAAAAGGCGTTTCTCCGGACGGTCATGCCATACATTACCAGTCAAAATGCAGCAATCACCGCTGACCGTAACTGGCTGGTTTCCAAGCAGTACGAGCAGCGCTGGTCGCCATCCGAGCGCACGCGCCTGAAAGGCATCACCAAACGCTATAAAATCGCGTGGAACGGCAACACCAACCGTGTGCCGTGGAATACGCTGATGGAAAAAGTCGACATCATTCCTACCAAAATGGTGGCGACCATGGCGGCGGCAGAGAGCGGCTGGGGCACCTCTAAGCTTGCCCGTAACAACAACAACCTGTTCGGCATGAAGTGCAGCAAACGCCACTGCAACAGCGGTTCTGGCAAGGTGAAAGGTTACCAGCACTTCGATTCAGTACAGGAAGGCGTGACCGCTTACGTGGAAAACCTGAATACGCACCCGGCCTACAAGTCATTCCGTAAATCTCGTGCGCAGCTGCGTAAAGCGGATCAGGAAGTGACGGCCAGCAATATGATTCATAAGCTGAAAGGGTATTCCACCCGCGGCAGCAGCTATAATAATTTCCTGTTTGCGATGTATCAGAGCAACCAGCGTTTAATGGTCGCCAACTAATTTGTTAATTCATCGTTAACTGATTGTATTTAATTAAACGCCTTCTTCGGAAGGCGTTTTTTTATGTTTATAACCCTAAACTAAAATCTCGCTAAAACGTTCCCGATGCTCTTTTGGCGTCGCGTCATACTCTTTTTTAAAGACCGAATAGAAATATTGCAGCGACGGATAGCCGCACATCTGTGAAATTTCGTTTATCGACAAGGAAGTAGAAATCAGTAAGCTGCGCGCCTTTTCTAATTTCTCTGCGTGAATGACCGCATGAATCGTTTCCCCCACCTCTTCTTTAAAACGCTTCTCCAGATTCGATCGTGAAATGCCCACCGCATCCAGCACCTGCTCAACCTTAATGCCTTTGCAGGCGTGGTTACGGATGTAGTGCATCGCCTGAATGACCGCCGGGTCGTGCAGCGAACGGTAGTCGGTCGAGCGGCGTTCCACCACGCGCACCGGCGGCACCAGCACGCGCTGAAGCTGAAGCTCTTCGTTATCCAGCAGGCGATGCAGCAGTTTGGCAGCCTGATAGCCCATCTGCCTCGTCCCCTGCGCCACGGACGACAGGGCGACCCTGGAGAGATAGCGCGTCAGCTCTTCGTTATCAATGCCAATCACGCAGAGCTTCTCCGGCACCGGAATATGCAGATGTTCACAGACCTGCAGCAGATGGCGGGCGCGGGCGTCCGTCACGGCGATGATGCCCGTCTGCGGCGGCAGGGTCTGCACCCAGTCCGCCAGGCGATTCTGCGCGTGCTGCCAGTTCTCCGGCGCGGTTTCTATGCCCTGGTAAACCACGCCGCGGTACTTCTCTTCCGCCACCAGCTGGCGAAACGCATGTTCCCGCTCCACCGCCCAGCGCTTGTTGCTGGAGCCGGGCAGCCCGTAGAACGCAAAGCGGTTCACGCCCTTTTCCTTCAGATGCAAAAAGGCGCTCTGCACCAGCGCGAAGTTGTCGGTCGCGATGTAGTGCACCGGCGGATAGTTTTCCGCCAGGTGATAGGAGCCGCCGACGCCCACAATCGGCACATCCGCCCCCTGAAGTAAGCTTTCGATCTCCTCGTCGTCAAAATCCGCAATTACGCCGTCGCCTAAACATTCCCTGATGTTGTCGATACGCGCGCGAAAATCCTCTTCGATAAAGATGTCCCATTCTGATTGAGACGCCTGCAAATATTCACCCACGCCCTCTACCACCTGACGGTCGTAGGCTTTGTTGGCATTGAATAACAACGTAATGCGATGACGCTTCTCAAACATGCTAAAGATTCCTGAAATTACCCGGTATTTGAATACCATAGCAAGGGACAAAACCGGGGTTTCGTTCCCCGGCATTGTGATCGCCTGCACATTCTCACGCCCGGCGCTTGGTGGCGGAATCCATCCACACCGCCAGCAGTAAAATGGCCCCCTTAACGATGTACTGCCAGAAGGTCGGCACGTCCATCATACTCATGCCGTTATCCAGCGAAGCCATAATAAAGGCCCCCATGACGGCCCCGGCGACGCTGCCGATGCCCCCGGCAAGGCTGGTGCCGCCGATGACGCAGGCGGCGATGGCATCCAGTTCGGCGATATTCCCGGCAGAAGGCGAACCGGCCCCCAGGCGCGAGCTGAGGATCAGCCCGGCGATGGCCACCATCAGGCCGTTGATCGCGAACACCGCCAGCTTGGTGCGCTCGACGTTAATCCCGGAAAGCCGCGCCGCTTCGATGTTGCCGCCAATGGCATAGATGCGGCGGCCAAAGGCGGTGCGGGTAGCCATAAACATCCCCGCCAGCAGCAGCAGGGTTAAAATGAGCACCGGCGTGGGGACGCCACGGTAGTCGTTGAGCAGCCATATCGCCCCCAGCACAATCACAGCCGTGATGGCCTGCCGCCCCACGACGCCGGTGGAGGCTGGCGTGACCAGCCCCAGCGCCTGACGGCGCATTCGCAGCCGCCACTGCCAGCCGACAAAAGCCACCAGCGCCAGCACGCCTGCGCCAAAGCCGATGCCGTCCGGCAGGTAGCTCTGGCCGATTTGCGACATGGCCGCGCTCGTCGGCGAAACCGTGGTGCCGTTGGTAATGCCGATTAATACGCCGCGAAACGCCAGCATGCCCGCAAGAGTGACGATAAACGACGGCACCTTGCGATAGGCAACCCACCAGCCGTTCCACGCCCCCAGCACCAGGCCGAGCGCGAGCGTAACCACAATGGTTAACGGCAGCGGCCAGCCCAGCCAGACGTCAAAGATTGCCGCCACGCCCCCCAGCAGCCCCATCATCGAGCCGACGGAGAGATCGATTTCCGCCGAGATAATCACGAACACCATGCCCACCGCCAGAATGCCGGTAATAGCCGTCTGGCGCAGCAGGTTAGAGACGTTACGCGCGCTCAGATAGGCGCCGTCGGTGGTCCAGGTAAAGAACAGCACGATGGCCACAATCGCGGCAATCATCACAAACACCTGCAGGTTCATCGCCTTCAGGCCGGCAAACGGGGTCGCCAGCGGGGCCGCCAGTTTGATTTCAGACGGGTTGCTTTTCGACATGGTGGTCACTCCTCAGTGCGGCTTCCATAACCTGTTCCTGGGTCAGGTTGCTGTTGATCAAATCGGCTTTGATACGTCCCTCGTGCATCACCAGCACCCGGTCGCTCAGCCCCAGCACCTCGGGCAGCTCAGAGGAGATGACAATCACCGCTATGCCCTGCTGCACGAGCTGGTTTATCAGCTTGTAGATTTCGTATTTGGCCCCGATATCAATGCCGCGCGTGGGCTCGTCGAGGATAAGAATGCGCGGGTTGAGCAGCAGGCAGCGGGCGAGAATGGCCTTTTGCTGGTTGCCGCCGCTCAGGCGACCGATGGCCAGCTCCGGCGAGGAGGTTTTCACCTTCAGCCGCTGAATAGACTGCAGGATGCAGTTTTGTTCGGCGGCGTCGTCCAGGCTTGATAACGCGCCGGAAAACTGCCCCAGCGAGGCCAGCGTGATGTTCTGCCCCACCGCCATCACCGGCACGATGCCGTCTCTTTTGCGGTCTTCCGGCACCATGGCGATACCGTGTGCGATAGCCTGCTGGCAGCGGCTGATTTTTACCGGCCTGTTGTCGATGTAGATCTGCCCCTCCGACCTGCCCGGCCAGACGCCGAACAGGCACTGGACCGCCTCGGTGCGCCCTGCCCCGACCAGCCCGGCAATGCCCAGAATCTCCCCTTTACGCAGGGAAAACGACACGTCGTTCACCCGTTTGATCTGCCGGTTAACCGGGTGCCAGGCGGTGAGATGTTCAACGCGCAGGATCTCCTCGCCGGTCTGGTGCGGCTCGCTGGGATAGAGGGCCGTCAGCTCACGGCCCACCATCATGGTAATAATGTCATCCTCGCTCATCTGGGCCGCATCCCGCGTGCCGATCGGCTGCCCGTCGCGGATCACGCAGATGGTGTCGGAGATCGCTTTCACCTCGTTGAGCTTGTGGGAGATGTAGATACAGGCGATGCCGTGATCCTGAAGATCGCGAATAATCCTCAGTAAAATGGCCGTTTCCTGTTCGGTGAGCGAGGCCGTTGGCTCATCCAGAATCAGCAGCCGCACCTGTTTATTCAGCGCCTTGGCGATTTCCACCAGTTGCTGCTGCCCGAGCCCCAGCTCGCCCACTCGCGTGTCAGGGGAAATATTCAGGCTCACCTGCGCAAGCAGCTTCTGGCAGCGCAGGGTCATGCTTTCGTAGTCCAGCACGCCAAAGCGGGTGATTTCAGCGCCGAGAAAAATGTTCTCAAGGATAGTGAGGTGCTTCACCAGCGCCAGCTCCTGGTGGATGATGGCGATACCCTTGCGTTCGGTATCGCGAATGTGGGCGGCCTGGAGCTTTTCTCCCGCAAACCAGATTTCACCCTCGTAGCTGCCGTAGGGGTAAATGCCGCACAGCACTTTCATCAGCGTGGATTTCCCGGAGCCGTTCTCTCCGCACAGGGACATCACTTCCCCGGCGTTGAGCGACAGGCTGACGTTATCCACCGCCTTCACCACGCCAAAAGCCTTGGTGATATTTTTCATTTCCAGCAAGTAAGGCATAACCCTTCCCCCGTCTGGCTAAAGGTTGCCGCCCGCAGCGTGCCGCGGGCGAAAAGGTTACAGCTCGCTCTTCTTGTGGAAGCCGTCCGCCACCACGGTGCTGTCGATATTGGCCTTATCGACTTCGACTGGCGTTAACAGGCGGGAAGGGACATCTTTCAGGCCGTTATTAAGCTTGGCGTCCGAAGCCGGGGTTTTACCATCGCCCAGCTCAACGGCAATTTCCGCTGCGGTATTCGCCAGTTTGGTGATCGGTTTATAAACCGTCATGGTTTGCGTACCCGCCATAATGCGCTTCACCCCCGCCAGATCCGCATCCTGACCGGAAATAGCCACTTTGCCCGCCAGCCCTTGCGCGCTAAGAGCCTGAATAGCCCCGCCTGCGGTGGCGTCGTTTGAGGCGACGACGGCATCAATTTTGTTGTTGTTCGCCGTCAGGGCGTTTTCCATAATTTTCAGCGCGTTTTCCGGCAGCCAGCCGTCCGCCCACTGATCGCCCACCACTTTTATTTTCCCGCTATCAATATAGGGTTTTAAGACTTTCATCTGCCCGGCGCGGAAAAGTTTGGCGTTATTATCAACCGGCGAGCCGCCCATTAAGAAATAATTACCGGAAGGCACTTTATCAACAATGCTTTGCGCCTGAAGCTCGCCGACTTTCTCATTGTCAAAAGAGATGTAATAGTCAATATCCGCATTATTAATCATGCGATCGTAAGCTAATACTTTTATGCCTTCACGTTTCGCCTCGGCGACCACGTTACTTAATACCTGTCCGTTGTAAGGAATAATGACCAGCACATCCACGCCGCGGTTGATCATGTTTTCAATTTGCGACATCTGGGTCTCTTCGTTGCCGTTGGCAGACTGGACAAACACCTTCGCCCCCAGCGATTCCGCTTTCTTCACGAAGATATCGCGGTCTTTCTGCCAGCGCTCAAGGCGCAGGTCATCAATGGCCATACCGATTTTAACTTCTTTGGCGATGCCGCTCACGCTGGTGAGTACCAGCGATGCACATAGTGTCAGTAAGAGGTTCTTAATCTTCATATTATTGTTACCTGTAGGGTGGTGATTATTCGGATTAAAGAAGGATGAACGGGTGCAGACGCAGGGAATTGTTGACGCTGTTTGAATAATCATCAATTACAGATTTTTATTTTCCCATTACGCTTTTTGGTTTAATTGTCAATTTATGATGGGGATCTTCTTTTAAATTAGCCCGCTCATTGTTTCTCATAATTTATGGAATAGGCCTCGAATGATTTCGCAGATTATTTTTCAGCGTTTTTTGCGAGGTGGCGCACGTTTGGGTATTCTCTAAAGCGCAGTGTGAAATAACGTAATTGAGCATCCGCCGCGGAAAATCCAGGATAAACGGACATTCCATTCGCCCGGTCGCTCGTTTTCCTGATTACGGAGTTCATTATGCAAGCCTATTTCGACCAGTTAGATAAAGTTCGCTTTGAAGGCCCTAAATCCACCAATCCGCTGGCGTTCCGCCACTACAACCCTGATGAGCTGGTGCTGGGCAAGCGCATGGAGGAGCATCTGCGCTTCGCCGCCTGCTACTGGCACACCTTCTGCTGGAACGGGGCAGATATGTTCGGCGTTGGCGCGTTCGAGCGCCCGTGGCAGCAGGCCGGTGACGCGCTGGCGCTGGCAAAACGTAAGGCCGACGTCGCCTTCGAATTTTTCCACAAGCTGAACGTGCCCTACTACTGCTTCCACGATGTCGACGTCTCGCCGGAAGGGGCCTCCTTAAAAGAGTATCTGAACAACTTCGCGCAGATGACTGAACTGCTGGCGCAAAAGCAGCAGGAGACGGGCGTTAAGCTGCTGTGGGGCACGGCAAACTGCTTCACCAACCCGCGCTACGGCGCAGGGGCCGCCACCAACCCGGACCCGGAAGTGTTCTCCTGGGCGGCCTCTCAGGTTGTGGCAGCCATGAACGCTACGCACCAGCTGGGCGGTGAAAACTACGTGCTGTGGGGCGGGCGTGAAGGCTACGAATCCCTGCTGAACACCGACCTGCGCCAGGAGCGTGAGCAAATCGGCCGCTTCATGCAGATGGTGGTTGAGCACAAACATAAAATCGGCTTCCGCGGCACGCTGCTCATCGAGCCAAAACCGCAGGAGCCGACCAAGCACCAGTATGACTACGACGTCGCCACGGTTTACGGCTTCCTGAAGCAGTTCGGCCTGGAAAAAGAGATCAAGGTAAACATCGAAGCTAACCACGCCACGCTTGCGGGCCACTCTTTCCACCATGAAATCGCCAGCGCCATCGCTCTGGGCATCTTCGGCTCCGTGGATGCCAACCGCGGCGACCCGCAGCTGGGCTGGGATACCGACCAGTTCCCGAACAGCGTGGAAGAAAATGCTTTGGTGATGTACGAAATCCTCAAGGCGGGCGGCTTTGCCACCGGCGGGCTGAACTTCGACGCCAAGGTTCGTCGTCAGAGCACCGACAAATACGATCTGTTCTACGGCCATATCGGTGCCATGGACGTCATGGCGCTGTCGCTGAAAATCGCGGCCCGCATGATAGAAGACGGCGAGCTGGATAAACGCGTGGCAAAACGCTACGCGGGCTGGAATGGTGAACTGGGCCAGCAAATTCTGAAGGGACAGATGTCGCTGGCGCAGATTGCGCAGTACGCTGAGCAGCACAACCTGGCACCGCAGCACCAGAGCGGCCATCAGGAGCTGCTGGAAAACCTGGTTAATCACTATCTGTTCGATAAGTAAGTTTATCCACCCCGTCTGCGCCACGAGCACCGTGGCGCTGCAATAAGGAACTGCCACTATGTACATCGGAATCGACCTTGGTACCTCGGGCGTAAAAGCGATTTTGCTCGGCGAGAACGGCGAGGTGCTGGCATCCCGCACGGAGCCTTTGAGCGTCTCTCGTCCGCATCCCCTGTGGTCGGAACAGGATCCTGAGTCCTGGTGGCAGGCAACGGACCGGGCGATGAAAGCGCTCGGTGAGCAGCACTCTTTGCAGGGCGTAAAAGCCATGGGCCTTGCCGGGCAGATGCATGGCGCCACATTACTGGACAGCAAACAACAGGTTTTACGCCCCGCGATTTTATGGAACGACGGCCGCAGCGGCGAAGAGTGCGCGCTGCTGGAAGCCAACGTTGAAGGCTCCCGCGAGCTCACCGGCAACCTGATGATGCCGGGCTTCACCGCGCCAAAACTGCTGTGGGTGGAACGCCACGAGCCGGAAATTTTCTCGCAAATTAACAAAGTCCTGCTGCCAAAGGATTATCTGCGCCTGCGCATGACGGGCGAGTT
This sequence comes from Dryocola clanedunensis, assembly GCF_038405435.1. GTDB lineage: Bacteria > Pseudomonadota > Gammaproteobacteria > Enterobacterales > Enterobacteriaceae > Dryocola > Dryocola clanedunensis_A. The sequence continues at coordinate 33,400 of NZ_JBBYHZ010000009.1, forward strand.
CGCAAGCGACATGTCCGACGCGGCGGGTACGATGTGGCTGGACGTGGCAAAGCGCGACTGGAGCGACACGATGCTCGATGCCTGTCGCCTTAGCCGCCAGCATATGCCGCAGCTTTTCGAAGGCAGCGAGATTACCGGCGTGCTGAAGGCAGACGTTGCCGGAGCCTGGAAGATGCCCGCCGTGCCGGTAGTGGCGGGCGGCGGCGATAACGCGGCGGGTGCCGTCGGCGTGGGCATGGTCGATGCGGGCCAGGCCATGCTGTCGCTGGGGACGTCCGGCGTTTACTTTGCGGTCAGCGACGGCTTCCGCAGCAAACCGGAAAGCGCGGTTCACAGTTTCTGCCACGCCTTGCCAAACCGCTGGCACCTGATGTCGGTCATGCTCAGCGCGGCCTCCTGTCTGGACTGGGCAGCCAGATTAACCGGGCTGGGCAGCGTTCCCGCTTTGCTTGCCGCGGCGGAACAGGCCAATGAGGATGCTGGCGTGGTGTGGTTCCTGCCGTACCTCTCCGGGGAACGCACCCCGCACAACAACCCGCAGGCGAAGGGCGTGTTCTTTGGCCTGAGCCATCAGCACGGCCCGGCGGAGTTAGCCCGCGCGGTGCTTGAAGGCGTGGGCTATGCGCTGGCAGACGGTATGGACGTGGTGCACTCCTGCGGCATTACGCCGAAGAGCATAACGCTTATCGGCGGTGGCGCGCGCAGCCCCTACTGGCGGCAAATGCTGGCGGATATCAGCGGGCAAACGCTGGATTACCGCACCGGCGGCGACGTCGGTCCGGCGCTGGGCGCAGCGCGGCTGGCACAGATTGCGATGTCACCGGGGCAGCCGCTGCAATCGTTGCTGCCGCAGCTTCCGCTGGAGCAGCAGCACCAGCCGGATATGGCGCGCCACCAGAAATATGCCGGGCGTCGCCAGGTGTTTAACCAGATTTATCAGCAGCTGCTGCCGCTGATGTCCTGAGTTGTTTCACACGGTGGATAGCGCCTGCGCTTATCCACCCGTTTGCAGGTCGGCTAAGCGCAGCGTCATCCGACCTGAATCCGACGAATACAAGTCCCAAACCACCCTTATCCTGTCCGTTTTTGGTATTAGCAGCCGCCTCATCCCTTGCCACAATGGCTTCATACCCACCGATGAGGAGTCCGAAAATGTCCCGTTCCGCTTTGATCAACATTGATACCCAGCAGTCCTTTTTTCATCGCGACTACTGGCAGGAAGATGACGTTCCCGCCTTTCAGCAGGCGATAACCCGGCTGATTGCGGGCTGCCAGGACCTGCGCCTGCCGGTGGTGGATATCTTTCACGTTGATGACCAGGGGCCTTTCTCGCTGGCTTCCGGCCACGTTCAGGCGATGCCTTTTTTACACCATACGGCTGACGTGACCTTCCAGAAGCACGTGCATAACGCCTTCACGGATACCGGCCTCGACCACTGGCTGCGCACAAGGGATATCAGTCACCTGATTATCTGCGGCATTCGCACCGAGCAGTGCTGTGAAACCACCACCCGCGTTGCGTCAGATCTCGGCTACCGGGTTTCTTTTGTCAGCGAGGCGATGCTCACCTTCCCGATGCGCTGGAAAGGCGTTACGCTGGATGCCGCGACCCTGCGCCACCGTACCGAAACGGTGCTGGCGGGGCGCTTTGCCGAAGTTCAAACCGTCGCCGAGTGCCTGGAGTCTTTATCGTGAGTAATGGGGTCTGGTTCGTGGTGCTGCCCGGTGTTTTATCGCTGGATCTGACCGGCCCGGCGGAGACGCTGGTGCTGGCGGGGGATGCGTTCCACCTGCGCTTCATCGGCCCGGACCCGCAGGTCGCCACCTCTATCGGCCTTAACTTCGGCGGCATTGAACCGCTGCCGGAGAGCCTGCCCCCCGGCAGCCTGCTGGTGCTGCCGGGCGTCAGCGATTCTAATCATTTTTTCGATACCCCGCAGGCGGAAGCCGTGCGCCGCTGGCTCACCCGCCTGCAGCCGCAGATCCACAGCCAGCAGATCAACCTGATGTGCGTCTGCTCCGGTGCGCTGCTCGCCGCCAGGGCCGGGCTGCTCACCGGCATACAGTGCACCACCCATCATGACGTGCTGGCAAGACTGCGCGCCGCAGCGCCTGCCGCCCAGGTTAAGGACAACCGGATTTTCATTGAGGACAGGGGCATCTGGACGAGCGCCGGGATCACCTCCGGTATCGACCTGTCGCTGCACCTGATTAACCGTTACTGCGGGCCAAAAGCGGCGCTCGACGTCGCCCGGGAGATGGTGGTCTGGTTCCGCCGCTCGGGGGACGACCCGCAGCTTTCACCGTGGCTGCGCTACCGTAACCATATTCATCCCGCGGTGCATCGCGCTCAGGATTTGCTGTCGGCCTCGCCGGAGTCAGCCTGGGGGGTGGAGGAGATTGCCGGGCGGGTTCACGTCAGTTCGCGGCATTTATCGCGGCTTTTCCAGCAGCATCTGGGGATATCGGTACGGGATTATCTGGAGCAGCTGCGGCTGGCGGTCGCCGAGCAGCGTTTGCTACAGGGGCAGCGTCTGGAGCAGGCGGCGGTGGCGGCAGGGTTTTCTTCTCCCCGCCAGCTCCACCGCGCCCGCGCCCGCAATATCGTTTAGCTCACCAGCCTTCTGGTATCGAGACGCTGTAGTCCCATTGAAAGCAGCAGGCTGCCCGCGAGCGTGGCCCCGAAGATCCACAGAATATCCAGCACCGGCCAGGCCGTAACCTGGTAGCCGTGGGTGCGCAGGAAGTGGATGATCAGCGCGTGGAAGCCGTATATTCCCAGCGAATAGCGTGAAATCAGCGCAAGTCCGGGCACAGCTCCGGCATTAAGACAGTTTTTAACCACCACGAACAGGCTGACCGCCGCGATAAACACCAGCGGGCCGCAGTAGACGTAGAAGGTGTCGGCGAAATTGCCGTTTATTTCCAGCTGCTTATGTGTCCCCAGTGAAATGGACATCACGCACAGCGCGAACAATCCCGCTGCCAGCCCGCTAATCCAGCCTTTTTGCGTATCCAGCATCCCCACCGCCCGGCCAAGCAGACCGTAAAGTACGTAATAGAAGGTATCGCCGCGAATGTAGAGGTTGATGGGCAGCCACTTCATGTTGCCAATCGTCTGCGGCACGGTGTTCGGGTTGGCGATTACGCCCAGCAAAACCATCAGCCCCAGCACGACCATCGCGCTGGTCTTTTTCACCTGGATTAGCGGTGAAAGCAGGTAAATGACGATTATCGCGAAGAAGAACCACAGGTGGTAGAAGACCGGTTTCTGGAACAGATAGCGTAGCGAAAGCCCGACGCTGATCGGCGTGAAGAGCTTCATGTAGATGAGCGCAATCACGCTGTAAAACAGCAGGCACAGGCCAATACGCACAAAGTGGCGCTGCTGCGCGCTGCGCTCACCGAAAAACAGGTAGCCGGAAATCATAAAGAACAGCGGCACGCTGACGCGCGAGGCGGAGTTCAGCACGTTCGATAAATCCCAACTAAATGGAGTGACCACGTTCGCATTGGTAATGTACCAGCTGGTGGTGTGAATCATCACCACCATCATGCAGGCGATGCCGCGAAGATTATCAATCCAGTTAATTTTTTGCTGCATTCGTTCCTCTGTACCATCATTAAATGGTTTTTTCTGAGTTTAGTCTCGCTGCCTTGCCAACTGCTGGCCAGGTTTGCAGAATGCAGGCTGGCAATAAATAGTCAATAACAACAATAAGTTTAACGTACTGATAGTGAATGATGATGCCTGAAAATAAAAATAGCTGCCGGGCCGCCGCCCTGATGGTGCTGCTGCTCAGCGCCTGTAGCACGAAAGAAAGCCATCAATATGCCCAGAAAGCCCATCAGCCCGTTGTGCAAAGCAGCGCGATGGTGGATACCTGCAGGCAGGAAGCGGCGTACCGCTACAATACGCGCGAACAGCGGATCAGCCTGCGGAATATCAGGCAGTATCAGGGAAGCTATGAGATAAAAGGCAGTACCGTTCGTCAGGAAGCCTTTACCTGCTCTTTTGATGAAAATGGTCAATTCTTACACCTTTCGACGGCATAAAGCCGCAACCGTTGGCAAACAGCCCCGATTTGCGCGCGTATTCAGGCTGTATATCTTGCGGTCAACGGGTATACTGGCCGCTTCACTTTAAACCCACTCGAACGCGTGCGAAATCAACATGCAAAAGTTTGATACCAAGACCTTTCAAGGCCTGATCCTGACCTTACAGGATTACTGGGCCCGCCAGGGCTGCACCATTGTTCAACCTTTGGACATGGAAGTTGGCGCCGGCACCTCTCACCCTATGACCTGCCTGCGGGCTTTAGGTCCTGAGCCGATGGCGACTGCTTATGTGCAGCCATCACGTCGTCCAACCGACGGCCGCTACGGTGAGAACCCGAACCGCTTACAGCACTATTATCAGTTCCAGGTGGTGATTAAGCCGTCTCCGGACAATATTCAGGAGCTGTACCTCGGTTCTCTTAAAGAGCTGGGTATGGACCCAACCATCCACGATATTCGCTTCGTTGAAGACAACTGGGAAAACCCGACGCTGGGTGCCTGGGGTCTGGGCTGGGAAGTGTGGCTCAACGGCATGGAAGTGACGCAGTTCACCTACTTCCAGCAGGTTGGCGGCCTGGAGTGTAAGCCGGTTACCGGCGAAATCACCTACGGCTTAGAGCGTCTGGCCATGTACATCCAGGGCGTGGACAGCGTTTACGATCTGGTCTGGAGCGACGGCCCGCTGGGTAAAACCACCTACGGCGACGTGTTCCACCAGAACGAAGTTGAGCAATCAACCTATAACTTCGAACACGCCGACGTGGATTTCCTGTTCTCCTGCTTCGAGCAGTATGAGAAAGAAGCCCAGCACCTGCTGGCGCTGGAAAACCCGCTGCCGCTGCCTGCTTACGAACGCATTCTGAAAGCCGCTCACAGCTTTAACCTGCTGGATGCGCGTAAAGCCATCTCGGTAACCGAGCGTCAGCGCTACATTCTGCGTATTCGTACGCTGACCAAAGCCGTGGCCGAAGCCTACTACGCTTCCCGTGAAGCGCTTGGCTTCCCGATGTGCAATAAGAAAAACTAAGAGGCAGGCATGTCTGAAAAAACTTTTCTGGTGGAGATCGGCACTGAAGAGCTGCCACCAAAAGCCCTGCGCAGCCTGGCGGAATCCTTTGCTGCGAACGTAACGGCGGAGCTGGATGCGGCTAACGTCGCCCACGGCGAAGTGAAATGGTTTGCGGCTCCGCGTCGTCTGGCGCTGAAAATCGCTAACCTGGCCGCTTCCCAGCCGGATCGCGAAGTTGAAAAGCGTGGCCCGGCCATTTCCGCTGCGTTTGATGCCGAAGGCAAGCCGAGCAAGGCCGCTGAAGGCTGGGCTCGCGGCTGCGGCATCACCGTCGATCGGGCCGAGCGTCTGGCAACGGACAAAGGCGAATGGCTGATGTACCGCGCGCACGTCAAAGGCGAAAGCGTTCAGGCGCTGCTGCCGGCGATGATTACCACCGCGCTGGGCAAGCTGCCCATTCCAAAACTGATGCGTTGGGGCGATAACACGACTCAGTTCGTGCGTCCGGTTCACACCGTGACCCTGCTGCTGGGCGAAGAAGTTATCCCGGCAACTATCCTCGGCATCGCATCCGATCGCGTAATTCGCGGCCACCGCTTTATGGGCGAGCCTGAATTCACCATCGATAACGCTGACCAGTATCCGCAGATCCTGCTGGAGCGCGGCAAAGTCATCGCCGACTACGAACAGCGTAAAGCGGTTATCAAACAGGGTGCTGAAGAAGCGGCACGCAAAATCGGTGGCAATGCCGATCTGAGCGAAAGCCTGCTGGAAGAAGTGACCTCGCTGGTCGAATGGCCTGTTGTGCTGACGGCAAAATTTGAAGAGAAATTCCTCGCCGTGCCTGCGGAAGCGCTGGTTCACACCATGAAGGGTGACCAGAAGTACTTCCCGGTATACGCCAACGACGGCAAGCTGCTGCCAAACTTTATCTTCGTGGCCAACATCGAGTCGAAAGACCCGGTGCAGATTATCTCTGGTAACGAGAAGGTTGTGCGCCCACGCCTGGCGGATGCGGAGTTCTTCTTTAATTCCGACCGTAAGAAGCGTCTGGAAGATAACCTGCCGCGTCTGGAAACCGTTCTGTTCCAGAAAGAGCTCGGTACGCTGCGCGACAAGACCAACCGCATCGAAGCCCTTTCCGGCTGGATTGCCGGACAGATTGGCGCTGACGTGAACCACGCAACCCGCGCGGGCCTGCTGTCCAAGTGCGACCTGATGACCAATATGGTCTTCGAGTTCACCGACACTCAGGGCGTGATGGGCATGCACTACGCGCGTCACGACGGCGAAGCGGAAGACGTAGCCGTTGCGCTGAACGAACAGTATCAGCCGCGCTTCGCGGGTGACGAGCTGCCGTCCAACCTGGTTGCCTGCGCCGTGGCTATCGCCGATAAGATGGACACCCTCGCGGGTATCTTCGGCATCGGTCAGCATCCGAAAGGCGACAAAGACCCGTTTGCTCTGCGTCGTGCCGCCCTCGGCGTGCTGCGCATCATCGTTGAGAAGAACCTGCCGCTGGATCTGCAGACCCTGACCGAAGAGGCCGTGCGCCTGTACGGCAGCAAGCTGACCAACGAGAAGGTGGTAGATGAGGTTATCGACTTTATGCTGGGCCGTTTCCGCGCCTGGTATCAGGAAGAGGGCCACAGCGTGGATACCATCCAGGCCGTGCTGGCCCGTCGTCCAACCAAACCAGCCGATTTCGATGCCCGCATGAAGGCCGTCTCCCACTTCCGTACTCTGGAAGCAGCAGCAGCCCTGGCAGCCGCCAACAAGCGTGTGTCCAACATCCTGGCGAAGTCCGACGAACAGCTGAACGACATGGTTCACGCCTCCGTCCTGAAAGAAGCCGAAGAGATCCGCCTGGCCACCAACCTGGTTGTGCTGCGCGATAAGCTGCAGCCATTCTTCGCAGAAGGCCGCTATCAGGAAGCCCTGGAAGAGCTGGCCAACCTACGCGAGCCGGTTGATGAGTTCTTCGAGAAGGTCATGGTTAACGCAGAAGATAAAGACCTGCGTATCAACCGCCTGACCCTGCTCTCCAAGCTGCGCGAGCTTTTCCTGCAGGTAGCGGATATTTCCCTGCTGCAGTAGCTTAAGCCAGCTGATTAAAAACCCGCTCCGGCGGGTTTTTTTATGCCTGTCCGGTTGTGCTTTATAGAGCAGGGAACGCCCGACGCGTAGAGCCGCAAATTATGGGCTCCCCGCCGGCATTAAAAATATAATAAAAAAATAATTTTTTATTAAAGGCCTGCCAGACGCCGCCAGACGGGCCAGGCCTTCAACATGACGCTCGCTTTTGAATATTTTTATGTCGTCAGACAAGCTTTGGGATGGATTATTATTTTTTATTATCAACGAGCGGAACCGTTTTAAGAAAGATCAGGAAAAATCAGGGCTTCTGATTAAGGCCGTTTAACAGCGAGGTATCGACCGTCTGCCGCCGCCCGGCAAAAGCACCGTGGGAGGTAAAAACAGCATCGCCGCCAATTTTTTAAGTTAATGAATTATAAGATTAATTTATCGATACTTACATTACGGCAGCATAAATTTCCCGCTATCTCATTTATCCTGGAATTGTCCGAAATTTTAATCAACGGCTGATTACATCACTTTAACTTTCTCTCCTGGCGCCCCTGCCCTATCCTTCATCCATCGTCAGCCTGACGGGCCTGTCGCTATTTTAATTCGTATATCGTCTTTGCCTCTCACCTGTTAAACAAATGTTAAGAAAACAGGCCGATCATTTATAAGCAGTTTATAAAACCGGATAAGCGACAAAATAAGGCATGGAAAATTTGATGATTTCAGTCACGATGCAATAAACTGAAATGCAAGCAAATCAGCAAACACTAACGCCACAATTTTATAATTTCATGGTGTTTTAAACCAACTATATATAACTTTCTGGTTGTTAAAACCACAAAAGCAAGTTCAGGTTATTACGTTGCCCGGAAGCCATCTTACAACATAGAATAGTCCTTTAAATTTCAGGGATGAATAGCTTCATGGACATGTTTCTGGCCAGGGCATTCAGAATATGCCGACAGGAGCAAAAGTATGGAGGAAGGCATACTATTTGGTTACTGTATTAACGATGTTGTCCTCATTGATATTTCCCGACAGCGGATTTTTCGCCTTGATGGTCGTAGCAGTAAAATACCCTGTGTCCCCGTACGCGATACGATGATGCGGCTGCTGTTATATATGCTGACCTCCACGCAAGGGCATATCCTCACTAATAATGAAATATTATTGCATGTCTGGGATCGTCATCAGTTAAGTTCGTCAAGCCAGCGGCTTTGGCAGGTAATGAAAGCCCTGAAGAAAAAGCTTGATGCGTTGGGCGTTCCAGATGAATTTATTATGCGAATTGAGCCACACGGATATTACGTTAACCAGTCAATAGTCTCGCCGCTATATTTACGGCGCAACAGCATTAACACAGAACTATTTCAGGGAAGCGGCAGCGAAATATGATCACTCTTTTTTCGGATGACAGCTATTTTTCTCTAGGCACGGAGGCGGGCCTTTCGTCGTTGGGTTATAATGTTCGTGTAATTGACCCAATGACGACCGGCATTAATGAAAGTGACATCACCTTTTCAGAGAATGATATTGCTTTGGTTTCAGTCAGCGATACGAAGGCCGCTGAGAATGTCCTGCAAAAGGTTTTGAAATGCCGCATCAGCTGCATTTACTTTATCGATGCGGCGGTAGGCAGATATAACCACCTGATGTGGGCATACGGCATTATCCCTAAGAATATTGCGTTGCACCATCTGCCCAGAATGATTAAAACACTGCATGTCAGCGAGGCCTCCTGGCTCAGGGGGCTTACGCTGCGGGAGATGCAGGTGATGAACGGCCTGCTGGACGGCAAGAATAACTATGTCATCTCCTGCGAGATGAAAATATCAGAGAAGACCGTCAGCGCACATAAAAATAATGCGCTGCAAAAATTAGGGCTGACAAAGCTGAACTCCCGGGCCATAGAGATTTATGGCCAGTATCGGATGGTGCTACGCCACCGGCTATTCGGCTCGCAATAACCAGCGAGCAGCGTTCCCCGGTAATTCGGTAACCGTTCCGCCTGGTAACTATTACTCCGACAGTTCGCCGGTGGCAGTGAAACTGATGCCTGCTAATCCTGCATTGCAGTATGGCTGCCATTTACTTTGCCGGACGAAAAAATAATCTGAGCGACATTGACCTGTGGTCCTGAAGTCATGAACTCATCTCCGACCTCCTCCCGCGAGGTCGGCATTATTTCCGGCCCCAGATTTGAGATTAAATACCGGGTAACCGCCACAAACTGGCTGTAATGCTCAATACCCAGCTTCTTCATTGCGCTATTTTTATGGTAGGCGATGGTTTTTAAGTTGCGCACCATTTTTGAAGCAACTTCCCTCAGCGAATATCCCTGAGCTAAATAATAGATAATCAGCTTCTCGCTGCGTGACAGCTTACAAATATCATTTGCTACCGCAATACTTCTCTCACTTCCGATATGACATGATGCATCCGGTTCAGTAAGAGCATTAAACTGCGTTTGCCACTCCTTTAGCGGCATTTTGATATTAAAGATTTTTTTTACGGCCATGCGTCTCAGCTCGATATTCAGATACTTCACGTCCTGTTCCAGGATGGCAAAAACACTTAATTCCGGATGGGTTTCATGCAGTAAGTGCAGCAAGCTCATTCCCCCGGAGAGGGTTTCAGGGTGGAAGGGTAAATAAACTATCAGCAAATCTACCGGCTGGTGGCAGAGGTTTTGCTGACACTGTGCATAACTGTCGGACTGCCACGCAATCGAGAAAGTTTCCCTGCCGATGAGCGACTGCAGGGCAGCCTGCACCATGCTGCAGGATGACACTATCGCCACGGGTGAACGGCCCCTGGTCATATTTTTCATTAGTTAAGTCCCTTTACTGACAGACTGCACCCGCGCGTTCGCAATGCACTCTGGCTGGCTTTTGCCGGACGGCGGCGTCAGGCTTTTTCACAAAGCGACCGCCAGTTTCGCTGACTCCATGCGAAGGTTCAGACAGGCTTGCTGCCCGCAAAAATAGCCAGTGCGCAGAGAGGTAAGCGTCTTCTTAATTCTCTGCGTAGAGGCGACCAGGGTTAGAGTATCCGGGTTATTCTATGGGAGAAGTCCCCCTCCGACAATGCAACAGCCTGCAGCTGCAATGCAGAATATAAAATCTTAATCTCTAATAAAGTAAGATAATCAGGCTACTTATTAACTTACAAGCAGCATGCAATACTAATAATTGATGGCTGAACTTAGCGTTTGTGCCTGACAGCGCTGCATCAGCATATTAAAAGCTAAATTATTCCTGAAACTGGATGAATTAACTGGGAATTTACTACAGCCGTCTCTGCCCCTCTGCTCCGCTGAAGAAACCTGGGCGCAGGTCAGCCGTGTCTGTCGGTAAGACGGCAATAAAAAATCGGCAAATAAGAGTTGCTGACGATAAAGGCGGACGGCGAAACGCGGTACAGCGTGATATGGCCATTTTTTTTCGCACTCGTCATATATTCCGGGAAGAGGGGTTTGAGCGCCGCTTCGTCAACTTCGTTGCCCGCCAGGGCCGAGGGCGACTGCTGGATGATGGAGTACTCGTTGCCTTTACGGGTGAATGAAAACTGATAATAAACCCGCACTTTTTGTTTTGCGCCGGAGGCGGTCGTCAGCTCGCCGTCCAGAAAGCTGCTGCCCTGCTGGCCCGAAAAGTTAAGGTATATCCGATTTCTGATGGTGGACCGGTCGTTCACGCCGGTGAACTCGCCCTGGCAGGAAAAATGGGTGCTCTTGTACTGATGCAGCGAAAGTAAGCCGATATATATCCCCAACAGCAAATTGAAAATGATAATCGCGATTAGAGCCTTTTTCCTCATCAGTAGCTATCCTTTTATAAATGTATATATGCTGCAATCAGACGAACCATCTGTGATGGCCTTATTGCACGCCAGAACCGAACTCGCAGCGCTATATTCATTCAGCGTAATATATAAATAGGGCTTAACGCGGCACTGGGCCTCGAGATTTTGGCTAACGGCATTAATATCAAACGGGACGCTGGTTTTATTAATATAATAATGGCAGCCATTTCTGGTAGCCAGCCAGCTGAATTCATTTTTATACTTTGTAGGGGATATTTCGAAGCCAAATTTATTGCCCATCGTGAAAATGATGCCCAGCAGGGCAATAGCAAACAGAAACGGCAGGACGAAAATCAGGTTTTCACCAAGGAAACGCTCAAGCTTTTTCAACGCGGGCGTGCAGAAAGCATCGGCTCTGGCTGTAGGGGGTTCAATAAGGCCTTGTTCACCCACCGTCACCAGCTCAACGTTCAGGCTTTCGTTAAGCTGGAAGCCCTGTCTTGGCACGGTAACGACTACCCCTTCGGTGGCCATATCCAGGGTACGGAAATGCTTCCGCAGCAGGGCGATATTTTGATATAACGCATTTACCGTTACTTTGTTTCCCTGGTCACCCCATACGTAGCTGTAAAAATCCCGCTGCATCACAACCTGCGGCCTTTGCTCTAAAAGCAGCTGCAGACAGCGGCTCGTCGGCACATTCAGGGCAAGCGTCTGGAGAAAGGGGGTTCTGACAATGAGCTTATTTGAGTCCGGCCAGAATTCAATTCTGTCATTCAAAAGATAATAGTGCTGCATGACTTAATGTGCTGCGAATAAAACATCGGAAGAGTACATCATGATTAGGGCTAAACTTCCAACTTATTGTCGTTTTAAAATATTACGATTCGAAATAAAACGGTTATTGGTTCTTATTCACCAGCGCGCGCAGCGGCAAGTAGACCTGGATTGTTCTGAAAGCTTATGAAATACAATATCTTTTCCGGCCAGTTATTATGTGAAATATAAAGCCAATTTACTTACATAAAAGTAACAGTCAAATATGTATGTTTAATATTTGCAGGCGTCATCTCCGTCATTCCCCTTTTTTGCTGTCGCAACGACAAGGGTCGGCACCCTCTTTCTGAACAGAAGGGTGCCGACCCGGCTACTTAAAAATCATTACTGTGCTTTAGTGACGCCTTTATCCTCAACCTTCGGCAGATTTTTGCGGATGTCTTTGACCTGCCCGGCGGTGACCGCTGGCGCATTGTTGCCCCAGCCGCTGCGCACGAAGGTCAGCAGATTCGCCATCTGTTGGTCATCCAGACGCCAGGCGAAATCAGGCATTGCCAGACCCGTGGTCGCGTCTTTGGTGACCGGCGTAGTGCCGCCACGCAGCACTACGCTTATCAGCGATGACGGATCGTTGCTCAGCACCACGGAGTTATGCGCCAGCGCAGGGTAGGTTTTGGCATAGCCCTGACCGTCGATACGGTGGCAGGCGGCGCAGTTATCCATATACTCCTGCGCGCCGGGCCTGCTCATATCCCCTTTCGTCAGGGCAGCTGCGGTCGCGGTGTCTGCCTTCGGCGCTACGGCTTTCGGATCCGAGGACTTAAGCGACTTGAGATAAACCGCTATCGCTTTCAGATCCCCTTCGCTCAGATGCTGGGTGCTGTCCACCACCACGTCGCTCATCGACCCAAAGGCCGCGCTGCTGTCGGTATGCCCGGTTTTCAGAAACTGAACGATCTCCTGTTCGGACCATTTGCCCAGCCCTTCCCGGGCGTTGCCGGTCAGATCCGGCGCGTGCCAGTCCTCCAGCGTGCCGCCCGTCAGCCAGGCGTCATCATGCTGATCGAGCGCTTTTTCCTGGAAGCCAATGCCGCGAGGGGTGTGGCAGGAGCCGCAGTGCCCCAGCCCCTGCACCAGATAAGCCCCGCGGTTCCACTGTTCGCTCTGCCCTTTGTCGGGCTGGAATACGTTGTCATCGTGAAACACCATATTCCACATCGACAGCGGCCAGCGCATGCTCAGCGGCCAGGGAATATCCGTGTCTTTATTCGCCTGGTTTACCGGCTTCACCTGATGCATGAAGTAGTCATACAGCGAATGCATATCCGCATCGGATATTTTAGAGAAAGAGGTGTAGGGCATTGCCGGATACAGGTTATGCCCGTCTTTTGCCACGCCGCCGCGCACCGCTTTCACAAAATCATCGTAGCTGTATTCGCCGGTGCCGGTCTGTTTGTCCGGGGTGATATTCGTCGAGTAAACGGCCCCTACCGGAGTGGACATTTTCAGTCCGCCAGCAAAAGGTTTCCCGCTGGCCGCCGTGTGGCAGGCGATACAGTCCCCGGCCGCCGCCAGCTCTTGCCCGCTGGTTGTCGGTTCGCTGTGCGCCGCCGCGCTGCAAAGCGTGGCAAGCGCCAGCAGGGAGAGCCGTGTTTTCCATTGAAGTTTCATTTGCATCCCTCCCTGTCAGGCCTGAACCAGCGGCCCAGGATTAGCTAAATACTGCGTGCGAATCGCGTTAGCGGCAAACAGCGCGGTGGCACCGACAATCCCCGTTGGGTTGTAGGCCAGGTTTTGCGGGAAGCAGCAGGCGCCCAGAACAAAGACGTTCGGCACGTCCCAGCTCTGCAAATATTTGTTCACCACGCTGGTTTTTGGGTTATCGCCCATCACCGCACCGCCCGTGGTGTGCGTGGACTGATAGGGCCGCACGTCGTAGTGCGCGTCCTTGCCCATAAAGCCCATTCGGTAGTGGGGAGGGTTAATTTTTTTGACGATCTCTTCCGCTTTGCTGCCGGTGAAGTGGGTCATTTTCAGCTCGTTTGGCTGCCAGTCGAAGGTCATGCGCAGCAGAGGCTGACCGTGCAGATCCTGGTAGGTGGGATCGAGGTCCAGGTAGCACTGCTTGTACGGCATTACGGAGCCGGAAGCTCCCACGCTCATGGTGTGCAGGTAGCTCTCCTTGATTGCTTTTTTCCAGCCGGAGCCCCACTGCGGCGCCTCTTTCGGGATATTCATCTGCTGAATCGGGCGTCCGCCCGTCGTGGTCGCGGAAATGGTTGAGCCGCCGATAAAGCCAAGCTGCGAATGATCGAAGTTTTCCGCGTTGAACTCGTCGATATACATACCAGTTGTGCCGGTAGCGGCAAACGGGTTGAAGTAGGTGTCTTTATCAAAATAGAGAGAGATACCGCCGTTCATCTGGTAGGCATAGTTGCGCCCCACCACGCCTTCACCGCTGACCGGATCGTAAGGCTTACCGATTTTAGACAGCAGCAGCAGGCGCACGTTGTGCAGCTGGAAGGCGCTCAGCACGACCAGGCCTGCCGGCTGTTCGACTTCCTGCCCGTTGGCATCGATATAGGTCACGCCGGTGGCTTTGGTGCCCGTAGAGTCGGTGTTAACGCGCAGAACATGCGACTGGGTGCGCAACTCGAAATTATCGTGTCGCTTAAGAGCGGGAATGACGCAGGACTGCGGCGACGCTTTGGATGAGTTAAAGCAGCCGAAGCGTTCGCAGAAGCCGCAGTAGTTACAGACCCCAAGCTGCACGCCGTAAGGGTTGGTCCAGGGTTCGCTACAGTTAGCGGCAGGCACCGGGAAGGGGTGATAGCCCAGCTCTTTCGCCGCCTTGCTGAACAGCATACCGGCGTACTGCTGCTTCAGCGCTTTGGTGGGATAGGGATTCTGGCGCTCGGCTTCAAAGGGGTTTCCCCCCTCAAGCTTTTTGCCCTGCACGTTGCCCGCCTGGCCCGCCGTGCCGCAGATTTTCTCGAACTTATCGAAGTAAGGCTCCATCTCTTCGTAGCTGAACGGGTAGTCCTGCACCGTCATGTCCGCCGGAATAAAATCCGCACCGTATTTTTCGATTACCGTGCTGCGCATTTTGAGGTCGGCCTCCAGCGGACGCCACAGCATGCCGTTCCAGTGCACGCCCGCACCGCCCACGCCGTTGCCGGGCAGGAACGAACCAAAACGGCGATACGGCAGCGCGGTTTGCGACTGGGTATGGCGAACGGTGACCGTCTCTTTGGACGCGTCCTGGAACAGCTTCAGGCGGATGCCGTAGGTCAGCTCATCGGCAATACGAGGATAGGCAAAATCGGGATAGGTATCGCGAGCTTCGCCGCGCTCCAGCGCAAGGATTTTCAGGCCGGTGTCGGCCAGCTCCATCGCCATCAGCGATCCGGTCCAGCCGAAACCAACGATCACAACATCAACGGGGTCTTTTTTAATCGCCACGGTTATACGCTCCTCTTCCCTGAAATACTGACCGGCCCAAGCGGATACGGTTTATCAGGATTATCCATGACCTGCTGGTAGTCGGCGCGAGCGCCAGGGAAACCAATCATTTTCCACGATGCCAGCGTCTGGTTGCCGCCGTGCATCGGGTCGGCAAGATAGCCCTCTTTGGTGTTCTCCAGCATCTGGGTGAAGAACAGGCCGCCCGGCACTTCGTCAAAGCTCAGCTTGCCGCCATCGAGCTGATGCAGGATGTCGTCCTGCTGCTGATGGCTAAGCTCGGCGAAGCTTTTCTGGTACGTTTTTTTGCACCAGGCGTTGACCGCCCTGATGCCGCGCCGCCAGGTTTCCCGTGGAACCAGGCTCGACTGATAGCCAAGCTCAGGTTCGGCGCTGGCGAAAGGCCCGTGCATGTACCACAGGTGGCCGTAGCCGTAGGGGAGCTCCATCTGTTTATCGATGTAGACCGGCACGCCTTCGCTCACCGCGCCGGGGCCGTGTTCATCTTCCGGAATCAGGCGGTCGGTCGCGGCGAGGACGAAGGCCCACTCTTCGTTATTAAAGAAAGTGGGTACGTAGTGAGCGCTTACGCCTTCGGTCTTCGCGGCTGCGGCAACGCTGCTCTGCGAAACCAGGCTGCTACCGACCGCCGCCAGCGGGATCAGGGAGAGGGTTTGTTGTAAAAAACGACGTCTGGAGGGGAGTTCCTCGTTGTCATGCTTGCTCATAAAACTTTCCTGTCGGCTGGTACCAAATGGGTAACCCTAATTAGTTACCCGGCTAATAATTATCTTGTTATACAAGAGAAATTAGCCTTTTTTGGGACGAAAGCAATGCAGAAAAGTGCGGATTAAAAAGCGGATGGGAGAACGTTATCGGTAACATTCAGGCAACAAAACAGACCTAAAAACATGATTTATATATAATATATCCCGAAGGCGAACTGTAAATATATGTTGATATTTTGTAAATTAAATACGTCTAAAATTGATCTGGATCAGGGCGGGGATGGCGTTGCGGGGGAGCAAAAACGACAAACCCCGCATCACTTAGCGGGGTTTCGGGTAAGGCAAGCCGGGTAAAACTCAGGTACAAATTACAAACTTATTCCATCAACTGCTTGCTGAGCGTTGGGTTCGCCTGAATCAGGCGCATCAACTTCAGCTCGGTACTGGAGGGTCTGATTCGTTTTGATTCCCACTCCTGCACCATCGTCACGCTGACACCCATCACGCGAGCAAAATCGTCTATTTTAAGACCGGTACTTTTGCGCAGCTGCTCGAATTCAGAAAAAGCGTTGGGCTTCTGTCTGGCGGAAATCATTGGATCGTTTTTAAAGACTATCTGCTCAAGGCTGCTGAGCAGTTCAAACATTGGATCTTTATATTCCATTGACAACTCCTCATAAATCACACATTGACCTCGTGAAGGGTAAGAAGCCTTTTAAGCGTAGCCTGAAAAAAAGCGTGCTGATGATTCAGAGGGAAACTATTTTTGCGTGTGGCGCTGATTATGCGCTTCAGCTGCAAGGTTAAGCGGCGTAAGAGGTTGAAAAGCAGGCCCACAGCGGGCCTTAGTATAAATTTGTAAATGGTTATGCAATTCGCGTTCCGCGCTGGGCTTAAGCCAGACGCGGGACGCGGCGTCAGCCGTTATGCTTTTTGCGTGATGTCATTCAGTTCGCGACCGTCGTCCTCTTTCACGATCGGGGTACGCGAACCGGCCCATGATTTTACCAGCAGCGCGGCGGCTGACAGCACTGCCGGGATAGCCAGCAGCATAAAGATGGTCTTAAACGACAGCTCCGCCTGCATCAAAAATGCCCCGCTGAAGGCACCGAGAATCCCCCCAAAGCGCCCAAGCCCCAGCATCCAGGCTACGCCGGTTGCGCGCCCCTGCGTCGGGTAGAAGCCGGCCGCCAGCGCAGGCATCGAAGATTGTGCGCCGTTCATGATGGTCCCGGCGATAAACACCATCACGCCCATCAGCACCAGGCTGGATGTCGAGAAGCCCACCAGGCAGACGAACAGCCCTGTAAGCAGATAGCCCACCGCCACAACCTTATTCGGATTCAGCTTATCCATCAGCGCGCCGATAATCAGCACCCCGATCCCACCGCCCAGCGGGAACAGCGCGGTAATGATCGACGCCTGGCTAAGGGTCGCGCCCGTTTCGCGGATCAGCAGCGGCAGCCAGCTGGTCAGGAGGTAGAAAATCAGCAGGCCCATGAAGTAGGTCAGGCACAGCATCAGCGTCCCCACCAGATAACGCGGCGAGAAAATAACCCCCAGCGCGGTTTTATCTTTAATATGCCCTCCCACTTCGTTAAGCACGAAATGGGTATTGTTACCCGCCGGAAGGGGCGCAATGCGTTTGAGAATAGCGGCGATATCCTGCTGCGGTTTCTTTTTCACCACCATGTAGCGCGCGGACTCTGGCAGCCAGAAAATCAGCACCACGGAGAGGATAAGCGGCATCACGCCGCCCAGAATCAGCACGCTTTGCCAGCCGAGGTGCGGGATCATCCACGCGGAGATAAAGCCCCCCATGGAAGAGCCAATCGGGAAGCCGACAAACATCAGGTTAACGAGCAGCGCCCGCTTACGTTCGGGAGCATATTCGGACATCAGCGTCGCCGCGTTGGGCATTGCCGCACCAAGGCCCAGCCCGGTGAGAAAACGCAGCAGCGCGAGCATCGTCAGATTAGTGGCAAAGGCGGTCAGCAGGCTGAAGCCGCCGAAAACCACAATCGACAGCACCAGCACCTTTTTACGCCCGATGCGGTCGGCCATCGGCCCGGCGGTCAGCGCCCCCACGGCCAGCCCGACCAGCGCGGCGCTCATCACCGGACCAAGATCGGACTTTTGCACGCCCCACTCCTGCACCAGATCGGAGGCAATAAAGCCAATAATCGCGGTGTCGAAGCCGTCCAGCGCTACGGTAATAAAGCACAGAACAAGAATCAGCCACTGGTACTTCGAGAAGCGGCTTTGGTTGATAAACGTCTGAATATCTGTTGTTGAATTTGTCATAAGTCATGCCCTGGCGGATAACAGAGATGTTCGATTATCGAACAATAATTCGTTAATCGTTCGTTAAATCAAACCATCAAGCAGGCCTGCCGACAACCGTCAGCCGGGTCTTAGTGTGCGATTATCGTCCGGCATACCGCCAGGCTAAGTCACTGATTAAAATTAATTCTTAAATATTAACGGGCTGTGGTTAATCGTCCGACGAAGGGCGCACTTTGAATTTGTGAGAGGGTTAACAATTGAGCAACATACATATTAGGAATTTCTCATTGTAAACAGGGATTTTGTCTGAAGAGATTGTTGTGAAAGGGTATCTTGCGGACACGGCATGGACTATCCTTAGCACCATTATCGGGTACGCATTTGCGCATTTGTATTGTTTGGGTGAAGGAGTAGAAAAATGGCGACAGGTAAATCCTGCTCTCGCTGGATTGCGTCGTTCGCGGCGTTAGTGATGGTGATCGGCCTGAGCGGTTGCTTTGATAAAGAAGGCGATCAGCGTAAGGCATTTATCGATTTTCTGCAGAATACGGTGATGCGCAGCGGTGAACGTCTGCCGACGCTGACCGCGGATCAGAAAAAACAGTTTGGCCCGCTGGTCTCTGACTACGCCATTCTTTACGGCTTCTCACAGCAGATTAGCCAGGCAATGGACGAAGGCATGAAGCCGGTCGTCGACAGCGTGAACAGCATTCGCGTACCGCAGGACTACATGACCCAGCGTGACGCACTGCGCCAGGCTAACGGTTCCCTGAACGTGCTCGGCCAGCAGGTGCAGAACGCTAAAATGCAGGCGGATGGCGCTCACTCGGCGCTGAAACAGCCTGATGAACTGAAAACCGTTTATGACCAGGTTTATCAGAAGGTTGTCACCACACCGGCAAACGCCATGGCGCCGCTGATCCCGGCAGCCCAGACCTTTACCCAGCAGCTGGTACAGGTCGGTGATTTCATTCAGCAGCAGGGTACCCAGGTCGGCTTCACCGCCGGTGGCATCCAGTTCCCGACCTCCCAGCAGGCCAGCCAGTACAACTCGTTGATCGGCCCGCTGGCATCGCAGCATCAGGCATTTATGCAGGCTTATTCAAGCGCGCAAAATAGCATGCAGTGATGTCAATTCCCCGCCTTCGGGCGGGGAGTTACCCTTATCGAAATTCAGAATTTCCCCCTCTTCTTTCAACGTGTATAAATTTGCCCTAAATTTGACTCCCCCTCCTGCTGTTCATAAACTCTCCAGTACCACGAATTAATGAGACGGCCATCATGTCAAACACCATGTCGCAAAAAGCGGCCCGGGAAGGGTTAGGCAACCCTGAACTTTTTGAGGGCGGCGTTTATGTCACCAAAAATGGTGTCGCGGAGCTGTTCGTTCAGACAGCCCGGGAGCGCCAGGTTGAGGAAGCCGAGCGGTCGCGTGAACGCCAGAATAACGCTTTGCTGAAGCTCATCATGAAAGCTAAGCAGGAAGCGGAAGAAGGCAATACGATGTCCCCTGAAGATGCTTTACAGCGGCTTCGCGCTGCCAGAGAGTGAAAGGAGAAAATGACGTGAAGGATCATGCCATTACGTTAACGGACACGGCGTTCAAAAGCCTGCAGGACATCGAATTCTTTAAATCACAGTTTATTGGCCCTGACGCCGCGGCGATTTTTATCGATTCCCTTCTCAGTCGTTCAATCTCTGCAATTTCGGACGATCCACAGCGGTACAGATTTAACGGTTTTCTGGCAGATAAAGGCATTCGAATTCGCGAATGGCTGGACGTAGATAAAGAATACCGATGCTTTTATCATTACAGTAAGTCCAATAAAATCAGCATATTACTTTATGCGAGTATGAAAGAAGATTTCGAATCTGCTTTGTATCGCCATAGCGTGATTTACTAAGGCAAAATCGCCCCCGCTTAGCCCTCCCGCCCTCCAGCCCTGTGGACGGCTGAAATAGTACTTGTCAGCGGCTGGTTAAATGTGCGTTAATGCCTTCATCGGTTTGACGTACAGACCTTTCAAGCAAAGCAGTCCTCCAGAAGTTATCGTAGATACCTTTCAAAGTGAGTTTCTCCTTACCGCTTCAAAAATCTGTAAAGCATACCAATACGCCGTAAGGCAAACTCTATTTAAAAGGTAATATCAATGTCTGCTAAAATGACTGGTCTGGTTAAGTGGTTCAACTCTGACAAAGGCTTCGGCTTCATCACTCCTGACGATGGCTCTAAAGATGTGTTCGTACACTTCTCTGCTATCCAGAACGATGGCTACAAGTCCCTGGACGAAGGCCAGAAAGTATCTTTCACCATCGAAAGTGGTGCTAAAGGTCCAGCAGCTGGTAACGTAACCAGCCTGTAATTGCTACTTAAGCAATAAAAATTCTAAAACCCGCCTTCTGGCGGGTTTTTTCGTTTCTGGGACTGGCGTTTTCGCTAAGCGCTACTTGCCCACCAACCGCCGCGAGTTATCCTCAATCCTTCCGGAAAGACGTCGCTTCTGCATGGTGCGCGTCCAGCTTGTTGAAAGCCCGGCCGCCGACAGCAGGCGATGAAACTGTTCGTCATCAAAAGGCATGTGCCAGGCGATAGCAATGGCCTCGGCAACGCTCACGTCGCTTACGCGGGAAACCAGCTCAAGCGGAGACTCCGTGGATGTCCTGCCCGCCATCACCACCCGATACAGCCAGCCGCAATAGCCTGAAGCCTGCATTCGCGATGCCATATCGCTGACGCCAAAATGATAATTCAGCTTAAAGCAGGGCGAGCGTGGCTGCGTCACCTGGATCAGCGCGTCGCCCCAGCGGTAAATATCCCCGATAAAAACGTCCTGCTCCGTCATTCCTGCGGTTGAGAAGTTCTCGCCAAATGCCGGTGCCGTAAACAGCTCTGCCTGCTCGGGAAACTCCTGCGCCCAGTGGGCATAGTGCTCGCGGGGATAGTGGCACAGCGCGCGGTCAGGGCCGCCGTGGATAACTTTTTCAGCCTGCTGATCGCCCTCCAGCCCCAGCTCGGTCAGTTTTAGTTCACCGTCGACCTGATATTTGCCGATAGCGCTCGGCCTGCTGCCTTCATATTCACGAATTTTGCCGATATAAACCTGTAGCGGATAGTGCATCTGCTCCTCCTTGAATGCCGATAGCGGTCATAGCAGTGTGATAGCTCAGGCTCGCCTCAAGCCGGGAAATATGCAACCTCTTTTAAACTATCAAGCAGTGATTCAGTGCTATTTAACCATAACTAAAAGCCCACCCTGCGCAATAAACAGCCTTACCGAACCTGGGTGAAAGAGTATTGAATTTGTGAACCGGCATTTTGAAATGTTGTTATCACTGCCACCTTTGCCTTTGCGGTGGCAAAAGCTCAAAGGTTTATCGGGCCCATCTGCCGTAGCTTC
This sequence comes from Dryocola clanedunensis, assembly GCF_038405435.1. Taxonomy (GTDB): domain Bacteria; phylum Pseudomonadota; class Gammaproteobacteria; order Enterobacterales; family Enterobacteriaceae; genus Dryocola; species Dryocola clanedunensis_A. The sequence continues at coordinate 55,011 of NZ_JBBYHZ010000009.1, forward strand.
CTCGTGAAACTAACTCATGATGAGGCCCGTATGAAAATAATAAGGACAGTCCTACTTTTTTTGTTTTCGTTTACCTTTCTTCCCCCGACTACCTCCGCAGCCACCGTTTTACGTCTCGCCTACGCCGAAAACAGCCAGCCGGTTAAAGACGCGCTGCGCTTTTTAGGCAGCCAGATTGAAGCAAATACCGCCGGGGAGGTGAAGGTGGTCTATTTCCCGGACGGACAGCTCGGCGGCGAGCGCGAGCTGGTTGAGCTCACGCAGGCGGGCGTGGTGGACATCACCAAAGTCTCGTCTGGCCTAATGGAGAGCTTCTCGCCGCTGTACGGCGTGTTTTCCCTGCCCTATCTCTTTGCCAATAAAGAAGAGTATTACCGGGTGATGGATAACGAGAAGGTGATGGGGCCGGTTTATCAGTCCACCGCCGCGCAGGGGTTTGTCGGCGTCGGCTGGTACGATTCTGGCGCGCGCAGCTTTTATATGAGCAAAGCCCCCGTTCGCCGCATCGAGGATTTGCAGGGCAAGAAAATCCGTGTGATGCAGAGCGAGACGGCAATCCGCACGCTGAAGCTGCTCGGCGCTTCCCCCATCGCCATGAGCCAGGCCGAGGTTTATACCTCTCTGCAGCAGGGCATTCTTGACGGCGCGGAAAATAATGAGTTTGCGCTCACCATCGCCCGTCACGGCGAGGTCGCCCACTTTTACACCTACGATATGCACACCCGCATTCCCGACATTTTGCTGATGAGCTCGCTGGCCGTCGAAAAGCTCACGCCCGGCCAGCAAAAAGCGGTCGACGAGGCGGTCAAAGCCTCCATCGAATTTGAAAAGGCCGCCTGGGATGCCGAAATAGAGAAAACGAAGCGGGAGGCGGTCGACAAATTTAACGTCGAGTTTTTCGACATCGACAAAAGGCCGTTCCAGCAGGCCGTGCAGCCCATTTATGCAGAACTGAAAAACTCGCCGCAGCTGGACGCGCTGTATCAAACCATTCAGGCCGCAAAGTAAATTCATCAGGGATAAAACCATGGACAAGATACGAAAAGGACTCGACAGGCTGCTGGAAGTGGCCTGCTGCTTATTACTGACGATGATGGTGGTCGTCTCCTGCTGGCAGGTTGTCAGCCGCTATGTGGTGGGGGTACCCAGCACCGTTACCGAAGAGCTGCTGCGCTTCTCGCTGGTCTGGCTCTCCATGCTGGGCATGGCCTACGTCGCCGGAAAACAGCAGCACATCAGCCTGACTATTCTGGTCGATAAAGTTCCGCCCAGCGTGCGGGCATGGTGGACAGTTTGCCTGCAGCTGGTGTTTATCGCCTTCTCGGCTTGGGTGCTGATCATCGGCGGCCTAAAGATATCCTCGATATCTATGCTGCAAATCTCCCCCGCGCTGGGCATTCCGATGGGGAAAATCTATTACGCCCTGCCCGTCTCCGGCGTGCTAATTATCGGCTACGGCGCGCTCAACATAATGCAAACCCTGCGTTCCCTCTCATCCCCGGCGGCGCTTACCGTGGAGAATCACCATGATTGATCCAGTCTTAGCTTCCTGCATGCTGATTGCGGTTTTTGTTATCCTGCTGGCGATGAGCGCCCCGATTGGCCTGTGCATTGTTATCGCCTCATGCAGCACCATGATGCTGGTGCTGCCCTTTGAAATTTCAATGTTTGCCACGGCCCAGAAGATGTTTTCAAGCCTGGACAGCTTCGCCCTGCTGGCGGTGCCGTTCTTCGTGCTCTCCGGGGTGATGATGAACAGCGGCGGCATTGCTGGCCGGCTGGTCAACTTCGCGAAACTGTTTACCGGGCGCCTGCCGGGCTCGCTTTCCTACACCAATATCATCGGCAATATGATGTTTGGGGCGATTTCCGGCTCGGCCATCGCCGCGTCCACCTCCATCGGAGGCGTAATGGTGCCGATGAGCGCCAAAGAGGGCTACAGCCGCAGCTTTGCCTCTGCGGTCAATATCGCCTCCGCGCCGACCGGGATGCTCATCCCACCGACCACCGCCTTTATCCTCTATGCCTTAGCCAGCGGCGGCACCTCTATCGCCGCGCTTTTTGCCGGCGGCATGGTAGCGGGTACGCTCTGGGGCCTGGGCTGCATGGCGGTGACCTGGGTGGTGGCAAAACGCCATAACTACCGGGTCTTTTTCGCCCTGCAAAAAGGCGTCGCGCTGAAGGTAACGGCTGAAGCGGTGCCCAGCCTGCTGCTGATCGTGATTATTGTCGGCGGTATAGTGCAGGGGATCTTCACCGCTATCGAGGCCTCGGCCATTGCGGTGATCTATACGCTTTTTCTCACGATGGTGTTCTACAGGACCCTGAAATTCAGAGATATGCCCGCCATCCTTATCCAGACGGTGATCATGACTGGCGTCATTATGTTTCTGCTGGCCACCTCGTCCGCCATGTCATTTTCGATGGCGATCACGAATATTCCCGGCGCGCTGAGCAATATGATTCTCGGCATATCGGAGAATAAAATGGTGATCCTGCTGGTCATTACCGCCTTCCTGTTAATCATCGGCGCGTTTATGGATATTGGCCCGGCCATCCTCATCTTCACGCCGATATTATTGCCTATCATGACAAAGCTGGGTGTCGATCCCGTTCACTTCGGCATTATTATGATTTACAACCTGGCTATCGGCACCATTACCCCACCGGTGGGCAGCGGGTTATATGTTGGTGCCAGCGTGGGTAAGGTAAAAGTCGAGGAAGTGATCAAACCGCTTATGCCATTTTATGCGGCGATTATCGGCGTATTATTGCTGATCACCTTTGTTCCTGACATTCCTCTTTTCCTGCCTCGCCTGTTAGGCGTGATGTAAGCAAAAAAATCCGGTTGTTTTACAACAACCGGATAATTTTTCAAGGATTACGAATATTACTGCCAGTTATTCAACGGTGGGGTTACAGCTCTTTTTACCCTGCGGGATTAAAACGTATAGCCAAGCCCAACGCGGAAGCGAGTCTGGCGATCGTCACTGCCGCTGTTAACGGCGACGTTGCCAACTTCAACAAACGGCGACCAGGCGTCAATTAAATAAGCGGTTCTGAAATTGTACTCATAGTTATCTTTTCCGCCGTCGTAGAGATTATATTTATCGGCCTTCTTGTAAATACCCTCAACTGACCAGTCAAAATTACGCCATTTATAACCTGCCCAGACGTCCATGCGATTAATGGTGTCATCTTCGCGGGTATCCGTTTCTGACGAGCGGCGGATATACTCGAAGCGATAGCGCGCCCCTACCCACCATGCATCGCTCAGCGTCCAGTGCGCCCGCAGATAGGGCTTATAGACCGAGTAGCCGCTGCCCGTTTCCAGCACCGCACCCGGCTGCCAGGCGACGTCGCCCACCTTAAACTGATAGCTGGCCGTATATTCGTTGCCCTGGGTTTCCAGATCGTTAAAGGCTTTATTGGTATCATCACCGCCGGACTTTGAAATGGCCTCAATCGCAAAGCCAAAGCCGCTGGCAAAACGATGTGAAATATAAGCTCGGTCATAGTTCGCTTTACTGTCATCCAGATATTCATGACGCACATCGACATACACTGCGTGAGCGCTGGTTACCGCAAGAGGTAATAAAAGAAAAAGACACTTTTTCATAATAATTTCCATATTAGATAAATTGGCAATGAGCAAAATTGAGGTCCCTCACCGCTAAAATATCCGTACAGAAACGCCATTTCAATATGGTGACTGAACTTAAATGAAAAGTTGAACGCCGATCAAAAAGCCGTTAAAAATCTCCGGCATTAATATTTTTCAAATGAATGACTGCTTACTATAAATAGAGTATTTATATATAAATATGACTATGCGACACCTTAACAGCCTGAATTAAAAGGTTTTAATAAAACCATAAACGAAGATGAGTTGATATCAGCCAAAACGTCGCAATACTTAAATTCAACGATTATTTATTATTATGTGAAAGTTAAGGCGTCATTCTTTGTAATATTGCCACCGTTCGTCTTTGACTGTCTTTAGTATTAAGGTATTTTGCTTATTAACAGAAACAAAAAAGCCTTCACGACATTACGTGAAGGCTTAATAATCAGTTTAAGGCAGAATTACTTTTTAGCAGCGAAACGCGCGGCTGCTTCGTCCCAGTTCACCACGTTCCAGAACGCTTTGATGTAGTCAGGACGTTTGTTCTGATACTTCAGGTAGTAAGCGTGTTCCCACACGTCCAGGCCCACGATTGGGAAGCCGGATGCGCCGGAAACGGCTTCGCCCATCAGCGGGCTGTCCTGGTTTGCGGTAGACACCACGGCCAGCTTGTCACCTTTCAGTACCAGCCACGCCCAGCCGGAGCCGAAACGGGTAGCAGCTGCTTTTTCAAACTCTTCTTTGAATTTGTCCACGCTGCCGAAATCGCGCTCGATAGCCGCTTTCAGGTCGCCCTGCAGGGTGGTACCGGTTTTCAGGCCTTTCCAGAAGAAGCTGTGGTTAGCGTGGCCGCCCGCGTTGTTACGCAGCGGGGTTTTCTTGTCGGCTGGCAGCTGGTCAAGCTTAGCGATCAGCTCTTCAACCGGCAGGCTTGCGAATTCTGGCAGGGACTCCAGCGCTGCGTTAGCGTTGTTCACGTACGCCTGGTGGTGTTTGCTGTGATGGATTTCCATCGTTTCTTTATCGAAGTGTGGTTCCAGGGCGTCGTAAGCGTAAGGCAGGGATGGCAGTGTATAACTCATGTTCATCTTCTCCACTAGTGTTTGGCGGCGCAGATGCTGTTAACGCCGCGTAATCAGTTGGTTCATTATAGTTAATTAAATGATATTGAAAATGTTTATCAATGCCGTGGTTTTAATATGGTTATAACTTTTCGTCATGAGGGTGAAAAACAGAGGCTTGTCAGGGTGATAGCAGATGGGCCGCCTGCGCATTCGTTCCCGCCAGTTAACCCCTCACAATGTTAGCTTTTCCAGGTGCCACATCGCCGCTTTTCATCGAGAAAAGTCACTTTGTGATCGGCGTGGAACATTGAATAAGAATCAATATCATTTACTTGACAGTTTTGCATAATTTTAATTATCGTCTTGTGGCTGTACGCATAACCAGTAAACACATGCTTTTAAAGGATTCATTTTAAAAAGGAGAAGTTATGTCTAAGCCAGTTCGAATTTCAAATCCCGGCGCAGAATCACTTGGTTTCTTACCTAATGGCGAAGAAGTTATGGCCATATACATTGACGCGCGCCCACCTACCATCGAAATTTTTAATCATCGCGCACCAGCCTGGAGCTCATTTGGCAATAAAACATCCTGGGGTAGCAGTGATTGGGTTGATGACTCCCCTACAAGGCAAGACAAAATTGAACGCGACCAGGAAATAACTACTATTAAAACGGATATTGATGCACAGTTAAAAAATATTCTTCTTAGAAGTGAAACCACAAAGCAACATTTAGCCAGGGCTATAACTAATAAGGCCAATGCCGAGAAAATGTTTCGTGAGGCTCATATCAATAGAGTGGCTAAAAATGAATTATTAGGTCACCAGATCAAAGTAGCACTTGCTGATCTGAATGAGTATGCACTAAAAACAGAATTAGCTGGATACGTTGCATTTAACATTCATGGGGAAGCCCAGAAAATTTTTGCAGATGCTGATTCACTAAGAATAAACTCTCGTGAATCAAAGGAATTGATTAACAAAGCGAAAAATAAAGAAAAAGAAGCAAAAAATGCAGATGCGATCGCTTCAAGCATGTCAGCCGAATACGAAAATAGAAAAGCAGGCTTTGATAAACTTTTATCGAATATCGAAACTGAAGGCGATTCTAATCTGGCCCTGCTTACAACTCAGCATTATCGATTAACTGAAAAATTGGCACGAAACGAAGAAGCAATTCATAAAGCGAATATGAAACTATCTAATACAGTAAATGATCTTCTTCAATCTAAAAATCAGTTACGCAACGCAGAGAAAAATTTAAGTAATCTTCAAAGCACCATAGAAGGAAGAACGATTGTCTCACCAGAGAAAAACCCGATCAAAATTTCTTCGAAGCACAAAGTATTCGTTAAAGATCCAATGTTCTCAGGAAGAATTGATATAGTCACCGAAGCAGAAATTAATAAACGTTTTAATCTTGACTATCTTCTTTCGCATTCTGCTCTCGACTATAAAATAAATATCCTGAACGATCGTGATGCAGTAAAAAGCGATGATTACGAGGGAGACAGAGCAATTTATAAGTTGGAAGTCGCCGAGTGGGAAAAATTACGCACCAGACTTTTAACCGCTCGCAATCAAATTAACACTGCGCAAAATGTTGTTAATGCAGCCAAAGGCAAAGTTCAGCAGAAATCTTCAGAAAATGATATTGCACATCATGAAATTAATAGAATCAATGAAGAAATCATTCAAACACGTAAAAATCTTAAAGAAATAGACGATAAAATTAGTTTAGAAAAACTTAAAAACGAAGACATAATACAAATTAAAGACGCGATGAAAATATCTTCTGATTTTTTCAAGGAAATATATTCAAATTATGGCGACTTACAGAGCAAGATTGCTCAAGAGCTTGCAGCATCTGCAAAAGGAAAGAAAATCCGTAATTTTCATGATGCAATTAAGTCATTTGAGAAATTTAAATCTAACTTAAATAAGAAATACAGTATATCTGATCGCAAAGCTATTTCTAATGCTCTTGAGTCCGTCAAGAGAAGTGAATTATCCAGAAATGTAACTATGTTTAGCAAAAGCTTTGGGTTAACGAGTACCGCTATAGATTTTTATGACATAACAATGGAGATGAAAACTGCAATTGAAACCGATAATTGGCGTCCTTTCTTTGTGAAGATTGAGTCTCAGCTAGCAAATATCGCTGCTGGCAGGCTAACCGCATGGGTGTTCTCCCTGCTTCTGGGTACGCCGCTTGGGATCCTGGGTTTTGCCGTGATTATGGCAGCAGTTAGTGCACTGGTTAACGATAAGCTGCTCCAAAAAATTAATAGTACTATCGGGCTGAATTAACTAGCCAGACTCTAGCCTGCATGACTGAATCTCTTGATTAAGCTGTAGATGAGATAGATGGCTGAAAACAAGATCGCGAAGGTAAAACACACAAGGTAGTACATTGCATAAAGCCCGCTCTTGGCTGCTGTTTCTTTGAATAATCCCCGTTTCCAGAATTCTTTATGCGTAAAGGTTAAAGCAAGGCTTTCCAACAACAAGCGGGAAAAAGGGAACAGGAACATATTGATGATTGAAAAAAAAGCAATAGTTTCAACCGTCGGTGACCCGCCCCCGCTTGACCAGGCGAATATGAAAATAGCTGTCAACAATGCAGCTAATAAGAGGTTTTTGAAATAATAAAGCTTTGTCATATTCGCCTTCCTTCCCTGTTGCTTTCTCCCTTTGCCTCTGATGAACATTAAAAAGCTCAGAAGCGAGAATGATAATCACTCAATCACCTAACCTACATTTTTTCCTAAACAATAGTAAGCAATTTTTGCGTAGCCCAGCACGCGGATCTGTCCCTGCGTTTAGACGAAATGATCTGGTGCCACTGCGCTTTCTCGCTCTATTGCAGAAACACGTCATGATATAAGCAAACTGTGACCCCCATCCCCGTTACCCCCTGAATTTTGCCAGCTTTGCTCCCCGCGCGGCAGCCTTTAGAAGGTTAGCCTGGCGCTCACTCTTTAGACTGAATGCCACTGGGGTAGCGAGCGGTAGCCCCTGCGTTTTCCAGTTAAAACAGAGGGATAATAATGAGTAACGCGATCGCAATGGGGATACTCTGGCATCTGGTCGGCGCGGCAAGCGCGGCCTGCTTTTATGCCCCTTTCAAGAAAGTACAGCGCTGGTCCTGGGAGACCATGTGGGCGGTGGGCGGCTTCGTGTCGTGGATTGTTTTACCCTGGGCCGTCAGCGCAACCCTGCTGCCGGATTTCTGGTCGTACTATGGCTCCTTCGGGGCTTCAACGCTGCTGCCGGTGTTCCTGTTTGGCGCAATGTGGGGCATCGGCAACATTAACTACGGCCTGACGATGCGCTACCTGGGGATGTCGATGGGCATTGGCATTGCGATTGGCATAACGCTTATCGTCGGTACCCTGATGACGCCAATTATTGCCGGAAAATTCGACGTGCTGGTTGGCACACCGGGTGGACGTATGACGCTGCTGGGCGTGCTGGTTGCGGTTATCGGCGTGGCGATTGTCACCCGCGCAGGCCAGCTAAAAGAGCGCCAGATGGGTATTAAAGCCGAAGAATTTAACCTCAAAAAAGGGCTGGTGCTGGCCGTCATGTGCGGCATTTTCTCCGCGGGCATGTCCTTTGCGATGGACGCCGCAAAACCGATGCATGAAGCCGCCGCCGCGCTGGGCGTTGACCCGCTCTACGTTGCGCTGCCGAGCTATGTGGTAATTATGGGAGGCGGAGCGGTTATTAACCTCGGCTTCTGCTTCATACGTCTGGCAAAAGTGAAGCATCTGTCGATAAAAGCCGACTTCTCTATCGCCAGACCGCTAATTATCGCCAACGTGCTGTTCGCCGCCCTCGGCGGGCTGATGTGGTACCTGCAGTTCTTCTTCTATGCATGGGGACACGCCAAAATTCCGGCGCAGTATGACTATATGAGCTGGATGCTGCACATGAGCTTCTACGTGCTTTGCGGCGGGCTGGTTGGTCTTATCATGAAAGAGTGGAAATCCGCAGGCCGCCGTCCGGTGGGCGTGCTGAGCGTAGGCTGCGTGGTGATTATCCTGGCTGCCAACATCGTTGGCCTCGGCATGGCAAACTGATCACACGGCTGCGGTATACCGTTGGCGCCACATCCGTGGCGTCAATCCTGTCTCTTTAGTGAACACCACCGAAAAGTAGTTACTGTCCTCAAAGCCGCAGCGCGTGGCGATATCGCCGATCAGCATCTCGCTGTGGCGCAGTAAATCCTGCGCCTGGCAGATCCGTAGCTGACGCAAATACTGGCTGACCGACATGCCAGTTTGCTGGCGAAAGAGCTGCCGCAGATTGCGCTCCGTCACCTGCTGCTGCTGGCAAAACTGCTGTAAATCGAACGGCGTTTCCAGGCTTTTTCCCAGCGCGCCCATCAGCAGATCCAGCGTTTCACCGCTGTCCGGTCCCGCTGCGTCCTGCGGCTGATAGCGGTGCCTGCGCAGCATGATGCAAAGCTGCAAAAACAGGCTTTCCGTCAGCCAAAGGGACAGCGCATCCGGCTTCGGGCTTTCATGCTCCAGCTGGGCGATAAGCGGCCGGGCCTGGGCCATACCCTGGCTGCTGAGCCGCCAGCGCACGTCGTTGCTGTGCAGCAGTTCTCCCCAGTCGACGTTAAGCTTCAGCCGTTCAGGGCAGTAGATAATGTTATGCAGGACCAGATCGTTGACCGACTCGTAGCTGTGCCGGTCCTCGGCGCGGATGTAAAACAGGTCACCGCAGGTGATGCGATAGGAGCGATCGTTAAGGATATGCAGCCCGTTTCCGCGCCACACCAGCACCAGCTCGCAAAAATCATGGGTATGCTCCGCGAAGACGTTTTGCGGATAGCGGTCCGCCACCGCCACGGGCTGGGCGGGGGATGTAAAAAAATCGGCTTTCTTAAGCATTAAATGACCAGCCACCGCGCACCCTCAAAACCAGAACAATCAGAAATTATTGGATTTTTCGGCGTAAAAAACGGTGACTGTCTTCGCGATTACTGAAGTTGGGTATCCCGCCCCTGGCGAATTTCGCGTGGGGACCAGGCGAACTCGCGTTTGAACAGGGTTGAGAAGTGGTTGCTGTCGCCGAAGCCGCACTGGAAGGCGATATCCGTGACGCTCTCTTCGCCGTGGCGCAGCAGGTGACGCGCTTTCATCAGGCGTAAACGGTTCAGGTAGCGCTGCGGCGTCATGCCGGTTTGCTGTTTCAGCTGGCGGTGCAGCGTGCGCAGGGAAAGGGTGAACTGCGAGGCGAGCTGCTCCCAGCATACCTCTTCGGCAAAATGCTCTTCCAGCCACGCCATCAGCTGATTGAGCCGCCCTTCGGAGTTTGTCGCACCTTCCGCCATGCTGCCCTTACGCAGCAGCACCAGCAGCTGCATAAAGAGGATTTCCCGGTTGGCGACGGCGTGGGTATCCGCGCTTTCCCCTATATTTTCAAACTGTTCGATAAGCCCACGCACCTGCTGCAAAACGGGCTGATTCACGCGCCAGTGGGACGGATAGAGGCCATCCTGTTCCTGCGGCAGCAGCTTATCCAGCCCGGAAAGAAAGCAAAACGCATCCGGCGCGCGGTAAAGAATGTTGGTCAGGCAGAGGTTTTCCGTGTGCTCGTAAAGATGGCGGTCGTGATCGCGCACGAAGCAGACCGATCCGCCGCTCAGCGTGTAGGGCTGGCCGTTGAAGACGTGCGTCCCGGTGCCGTGCTCGACAATCACAATTTCGCAGAAGTCGTGGTGGTGTTCCGGAAACGCAGCCTGCGGCAAACGCGGCTCAATCGCCACCGACGCGGCACCTGAAGGGAAGAAGTCAAAGCCATGCAGTATTGTCATTCTCACGCCCACCACGCTGATAAACCGATGCCTGATAGTAGATAACCCTTCTCATCAGCACCTTAAATTTTCGACGCGAAATCCGCTAAAAGCTGCACGTTTTTTAAGAAACGACGGGAAAGATCGGGAAGTGTGGATAGCGTCACAGGCCGCATGAGAGCGGTGCAAGCGCGATTCTGTGACATCACTCACGTTCATCTTTGCATCTTTGCCAGCGGGCCATTCGCGCTGTCAGTAATGAGAAGGTGGGCGCGGGCGTTCCTTTCTAAAGTGGGGGCAACTCTTTTGTAAGGACCCCCGACCATGACTGTACGCCATAGCGTTGCGGTTGACCTGGGCGCTTCAAGCGGCCGCGTCATGCTGGCCCGCTTCGAAAGCGGCACCCGCCACATCTGCCTGCGAGAAATTCACCGTTTCAGCAACTGTCTGAAACAGGTAGAGGAAACCACCGCCTGGGATTTGGACGCGCTGGAAGGCGAGATCCGCACCGGCCTGCAAAAGGCGTGCGACGAAGGCATTCGCATCGACAGCATCGGCATCGACACCTGGGGCGTGGATTTCGTGCTGATTGACCGCGACGGCAACCGCGTCGGCCTGCCCGTCTCTTACCGCGACAGCCGCACCGACGGCGTGATGGACAGGGCGCTGGGCGAATTAGGCCGCGAAGAGATCTATCGCCGCACCGGCATCCAGTTTCTGCCCTTCAATACCCTTTACCAGCTGCGCGCTCTTAGCGAACGGCAGCCGGAGCTGCTCGATAAGGTCGAACACGCGCTGCTGATCCCCGACTACTTCTGCTACCGCCTGACCGGCGCGCTGAACTGGGAGTACACCAACGCCACCACCACTCAGCTGGTGAACATCAACAGCGACAGCTGGGATGAAACCCTGCTCGCCTGGGCCGGCGTTCCGCAAAAATGGTTCGGCACCCCGACCCATCCCGGCAACGTTATCGGCCAGTGGATCTGCCGCGAAGGCAATAAAATCCCGGTCGTCTCCGTTGCCACGCACGACACCGCCAGCGCGGTCATCGGCGCGCCGCTGAAAGACAAAGACGCGGCCTATCTCTCTTCCGGCACCTGGTCGCTGATGGGCATGGAGAGCAAAACGCCGTACGCCACGCCGAAGGCGCTGGCCGCTAACATCACCAACGAAGGCGGAGCGGAAGGCCGCTACCGCGTGCTGAAAAATATTATGGGGCTGTGGCTGCTCCAGCGCGTGACCCGCGAGCTGAAAATAACCGACCTGCCGGACCTGATTGCCCGCGCCCAGCTTATCCCGGCCTGTAAGTTCGTAATTAACCCGAACGACGACCGCTTCATCAACCCGGAAAGCATGAGCCGCGAAATCCAGGCCGCCTGCCGGGAGAGCCACCAGCCGGTGCCGCTCGACAACAGCGAGCTGGCGCGCTGCATTTTCGACAGCCTGGCGCTGCTGTACGCGCAAATTCTCAAAGAGCTGGCCGATCTGCGCGGCCGCCCGGTGAGCTGCCTGCACATCGTCGGCGGCGGCAGCCAGAACGCCCTGCTCAACCAGCTCTGTGCCGACGCCTGCGGCGTGCCGGTGCTCGCCGGGCCGGTAGAGGCCTCCACCCTCGGCAACGTCGGCTGTCAGCTGATGGCGCTGGACGAAATTACCGACGTCGATGACTTCCGCAAAGTCGTCGCCGCTAACTACGAACTCACCCCCTTTTCCCCTCAAACAGACAGCGAAATTGCCCGCTACGTGGCGCAGTTTCAGCACAACCGTCAAACCTGTAAGGAGTTTTGCGCATGACCACCACTATCGATCGGGCCTGGGAACTGGCTAAGCAGCGCTTTGCCGCCGTGGGCGTAGATGTTGAAGCCGCGCTGCATCAGCTCGACCGCCTGCCGGTTTCAATGCACTGCTGGCAGGGCGACGACGTTGCCGGATTTGAAAACCCGGAGGGCACGCTGAGCGGCGGTATCCAGGCCACCGGTAACTATCCGGGCAAGGCGCGCAACGCGGCTGAACTGCGTGCCGATCTGGAGCAGGCGCTGAGTCTGATCCCAGGGCCGAAGCGCCTGAACCTGCACGCGATCTACCTGGAATCCGACACCCCGGTTTCCCGCGACAAAATCAAACCAGAACACTTTAAAAACTGGGTGGAATGGGCAAAAGCCAACAGGCTGGGGCTGGATTTCAACCCGTCCTGCTTCTCCCACCCGCTGAGCGCGGACGGCTTCACCCTCTCCCACGCCGACGACAATATCCGCCAGTTCTGGATTGACCACGTGAAGGCCAGCCGCAAAGTCTCCGCTTACTTTGGCGAACAGCTCGGCACGCCGTCGGTGATGAACATCTGGATCCCGGACGGCATGAAAGACATCACCGTTGACCGCCTGGCCCCGCGCCAGCGCCTGCTGGAAGCCCTTGATGAAGTCATCAGCGAGAAGCTGAACCCGGCGCACCACATCGACGCGGTAGAGAGCAAATTGTTCGGCATCGGTGCGGAAAGCTACACCGTCGGCTCCAACGAGTTTTACTTCGGCTACGCCACCAGCCGCCAGACCGCGCTGTGCCTGGATGCTGGCCACTTCCACCCGACCGAAGTTATCTCCGACAAGATCTCCAGCGCCATGCTCTACGTGCCGCGCCTGCTGCTGCACGTCAGCCGTCCTGTGCGCTGGGACAGCGACCACGTGGTGCTGCTGGATGACGAAACCCAGGCCATCGCCAGCGAAATCATCCGCCACGACCTGTTCGACCGGGTGCATATCGGCCTCGATTTCTTCGACGCGTCCATCAACCGCATCGCGGCGTGGGTTATCGGCACCCGCAACATGAAGAAGGCCCTGCTGCGCGCGCTGCTGGAGCCAACCGAAACCCTGCGCCAGCTTGAAAAAGAGGGCGACTACACCGCGCGTCTGGCGCTGCTGGAAGAGCAGAAGTGCCTGCCGTGGCAGGCGGTCTGGGAGATGTACTGCCAGCGCAACGACACGCCAGCGGACGCGCAGTGGCTGAACACGGTTCGCCATTACGAAAAAGAGACGCTGAGCAAGCGCGCTTAAGAGAGTCGGTGGATGGCGCTGCGCTTATCCACCTTGTAACTAATTATCGTAGGGCGGATAAGCGTCAGCGTCATCCGCCAGTTCAGACAGGAAAATACTATGCAGAACATCCTTAACGCCTGGTTTGTTGAAGGCATGATCAAAGCGACCAGCGACGCCTGGCTGAAGGGCTGGGACGAGCGCAACGGCGGCAACATCACCATGCGTCTTGACGAGGCGGACATTGCACCGTTCACGGACGACTTCCACGCCGCACCGCGCTACATCAAGCTGAGCCAGCAGATGCCGGATCTTGCCAACACACCGTTTATCGTCACCGGCTCCGGCAAGTTCTTCCGCAACGTGCAGCTCGACCCGGCGGCAAATATCGGCGTGGTAAAAGTGGACAACAAGGGCACCGGCTACCACATTTTGTGGGGGCTGGAAAACGAAGCGGTGCCGACCTCGGAGCTGGCGTCGCACTTCCAGTCGCACTGCGTGCGCAAGAAGGTTACCGATGGAAAAGATCGCGTGATCATGCACTGCCACGCCACCAACCTGATTGCCCTGACCTACGTGCTGGAAAACGACACCGACGTCATCACCCGTAAGCTGTGGGAAGGCAGCACCGAATGTCTGGTGGTCTTCCCGGACGGCGTGGGTATTCTGCCGTGGATGGTGCCGGGCACCGACGAGATCGGCGACGCCACCGCGGGCCAGATGCAGAAACACTCGCTGGTGCTGTGGCCGTTCCACGGCGTTTTCGGCAGCGGCCCGACGTTCGACGAGGCCTTTGGGCTGATCGACACCGCCGAGAAGTCGGCAGAGGTGCTGGTGAAAGTGATTTCGATGGGCGGCATGAAACAGACCATCTCTCGCGATGAGCTTATCGCACTAGGTAAACGTTTTGGCGTCACGCCGCTGGCAAGTGCTTTAGAGCTTTAAGTCTGTAAACGGTGGATGGCGCTGCGCTTATCCACCCTACAAAAATGAACACTGGATGACGCTGCGCTTATTCACCCTGCATTTTCTTTGTAGGTCGGATAAGCGCAGCGTCATCCGACAAAAAGTACCGTGAATAAAAATAAAAAACACCTGCAAACTGTCCCTACCCGTGGAGTATAAGCTATGAAAATTAAAGCAATAGTAGGCTGTACACTCACCGTTGCCGCACTGGCGTTGTCCGGTTCTGCCCTTGCCGAAGTGAAGATCGCGCTGGTTGCGAAATCCCTCGGCAACGGTTTCTTTGAAGCAGCGAACGTGGGGGCGCAGGAGGCCGCCAAAGAGCTGGGGGATGTGAAGGTCATTTACACCGGCCCGACGACCACTACCGCAGAAGCACAGATTGAAGTACTCAACGGCCTGATCGCTCAGGGCGTTGACGCCATCGCCATTTCCGCCAACGATCCGGACGCCCTTGTCCCGGTGCTGAAAAAAGCCATGCAGCGCGGCATCAAAGTCGTCTCCTGGGATTCCGGGGTGGCGAAAGAGGGCCGTCAGATCCACCTTAATCCCTCCAATAACGCGCTGATTGGCGAAACCAACGTCAGGCTCGCCGCCGATGCGCTGAAGGCGATGAACATTGAAAAAGGCGACGTGGCGGTATTAAGCGCGACGCCGACCTCCACCAACCAGAACATCTGGATTGCGGAGATGAAAAAGGTGCTGCCGAAGTATCCGTCCGTCAACCTGGTGACCGTGGCCTACGGCGACGACCTGTCTGACAAGAGCTACCGCGAAACCGTCGGCCTGCTGAAATCTTATCCTGATCTGAAAGTCATCGTTTCCCCGTCTTCGGTGGGCATCGTTGCCGCCGCGCAGGCGGTGAAGGACCAGGGAAAAATCGGCAAGGTTTACGTAACCGGCCTCGGCCTGCCGTCTGAAATGGCGGGCGCGGTGAAATCCGGCGCGTCAAAAAGCTTCGCCATCTGGAACCCTATCGACCTGGGCTACGCGGCGACCTACCTGGCGGATGACTTAGTCAAAGGCAGCGCCACCAAAACCGAAGCCAGCATGGGCAAGCTGGGCAAAGTTAAGCTCGACGCCGACGGCAGCGGCGCGATGGCCGAACCCTTTGTTTACGACGCCAGCAACATCGATAAATTCTCCAAAATCTTCTGATTGTGTTCGGCGGGTAGCCCTTCGCTTACCCGCCCTGCACGGCTCAATGTAGGGTGGATAAGCGCCAGCGCCATCCACCATTTTGTGCATTCTGGATGGGGAATTTACGATGACAGTTACCACACCGCTGCTGTCACTCAGGGGGATAACCAAACTGTTCCCCGGCGTGCGCGCCCTTGAAAACGTTCATCTCGACCTGTGGCCGGGCAAAGTCACCGCGCTTATCGGTGAGAACGGCGCGGGCAAATCAACCCTGGTCAAAGTGATGACCGGAATTTACCAGCCCGAAGAGGGCGAGCTGCTCTATAAAGCGATCCCGATTACGCTGCCCAACCCGGAGTCGGCGCACAAGGTCGGCATCACCGCGATCCATCAGGAAACCGTGCTCTTCGACGAGCTGACGGTCACCGAAAACATTTTTGTCGGCCACTATCTGTATCGCGGCCTGTTTAAGAAGCTCGACTGGCCCGCCATGCACCGGCAGGCGCGGGATCTCCTCGCCCGCCTTGAAGTGCAGATAGACCCCCGCGCCACGCTGAAAACCCTGAGCATCGCCCAGCGCCATATGGTGGCGATTGCCCGCGCGCTGTCGTTCGACGCCCAGGTGGTGATTCTGGATGAGCCAACCGCCGCCCTTTCGCAGCATGAAATCGTTGAGTTCTACCAGATCGTCGGACGCCTGAAGCGCGAAGGCAAAGCCATCCTGTTTATCTCGCACAAGTTCGACGAAATTTTTGCGATTGCCGACCACTACACCATCCTGCGCGACGGCGTATATATCGGCTCCGGGCAAATCAGCGACATCAGCGAAGAGCGCATGGTGACGATGATGGTCGGGCGTGAGATCAGCCACGCGTACCCGAAAACGTCCTGCGAGCCGGGCGAAACGGTGCTGGAGGTGAAAGATCTCTGTCACCCAACGGAGTTCGCGCACATCAATTTCACCCTGCGCAAAGGCGAGATCCTCGGTTTCTACGGCCTGGTCGGCGCCGGGCGTACGGAGCTGATGCAGGCGCTGTCCGGCGTGTCACGCCCGAGCCACGGCGAAATCCGCCTCAACGGGCAGCCGAGGCAGTTCAGCCAGCCCGCGGACGCCATCAGGGCCGGAATTGTCTGCGTGCCGGAAGAGCGCCAGAAGCAGGGGGCGATTATCGGGCTGCCCATCAGCCAGAACATCAGCCTGCCGCAGCTTTCCCGCCTCAACCCGAACGGCGTGCTCAACGACGCCCGGGAATGGGCGCTGGCGGATGAATATGCGAAGCGGCTCCAGGTCAAAGCCTCAAGCTGGCGGCAGCCGGTCGAAACCCTGTCCGGCGGCAACCAGCAGAAGGTGGTGATCGGCAAATGGCTGGCGACCAGACCTGCGGTCATCATTCTGGACGAGCCAACCAAGGGCATTGATATCGGCTCGAAGGCGGCGGTGCACCAGTTTATGTCCGAGCTGGTCGGCCAGGGGCTGGCGGTGATCATGGTGTCGTCGGAGCTGCCGGAGGTGATGGGCATGGCCGACCGGATTATCGTCATGCACGAAGGGCTGATGGTGGCGGAGTACAGGGCCGGTGAGGCGAGCGCGGAGACTATCGTCAGCGCCGCCAGCGGCGTGGGCGAGGAGGCGGCATAACATGTGGCAGACCCTGCTTAAACATCGTGAGGCCCTGCTCGCCGGGGTCATCGTGCTGATGGTGCTGGCGATTGGCAGCCGCGCGCCGTCGTTCCTCGCGCCGTCCAACCTGGTGGAGATGTTCAACGACACGTCCATTCTGATTATTCTCGCGCTCGGCCAGATGATGGTGCTGCTCACCAGGGGCATCGACCTGTCGATGGCGGCCAACCTGGCGCTGACCGGCATGTGCGTCGCCCTGCTCAACTTCCATCATCCTGAGATCCCCGTCGCCGTGCTGCTGGTTATCGCCACCCTGCTCGGCCTGCTGATGGGCATCATCAACGGGCTGCTGGTCTGGAAGCTCGGCATCCCGGCGATTGTCGTGACGCTCGGCACCATGAGCATCTTCCGGGGGATTATCTTCCTGTTGACCAACGGCGGCTGGATAAACGCCCACCAGATGAGCGCCGGTTTCCTGGCGCTGCCGCGCACCGCCGTGCTGGGGATGCCGCTGCTGAGCTGGTGCGCCGTGGCGGCCCTGCTGCTGGTCGGTTACTTCCTGCGCTACAGCCGCACCGGGCGCGCGATGTACACCGCCGGAGGCAACGCCACCGCCGCGTACTACACGGGCATCAACGCCGGAAAAATGCAGTTCATCAGCTTCAGCCTGAGCGGCGCGCTGGCGGGATTCTGCGGCTATCTGTGGATTTCGCGCTTTGCCGTTGCGTATGTTGACGTGGCTAACGGTTTTGAACTGCAAATCGTAGCAGCCTGCGTGATTGGCGGCATCAGCACCATGGGCGGCACTGGCCGCGTGCTGGGCTGCCTGTTCGGCGCACTGTTCCTCGGCGTGATCAACAACGCGCTGCCGGTGATCGGCGTCTCGCCGTTCTGGCAGATGGCGATTTCCGGGGCGGTAATTGTGATTGCGGTGCTGCTCAACGAGCGCGGCAACAAGCGTAAAGGCAGGCTGATTCTGCGCGACGTCGCGCTTTCCCGACAAAAAGAGGCGGTGAAACCATGAATAAAACGCTGATCTCTGAGCAGGCGGCCCCCGTCGCCCGTCCCGACTCGCGCCTTAAAAAGCTGCTGTGCTGGGAAACGTTCCTGCTGGCGGTGACGCTGGCGGTATTTGTGGCGAACGCGCTGGCTTCTCCCTATTTCCTGAACGTCTGGAACCTGTCGGACGCCACCTTCAACTTCACCGAGAAAGCGATCATCGTGCTGCCGATGGCCATGCTGATTATCGCCCGGGAGATTGACCTGTCCGTCGCTTCCACTATTGCGCTCAGCTCCACGGCAATGGGCTTCTGCGCCCAGGCGGGCATGGATACGCCGCTGCTGGTCTGCGTAGGGCTGGGCGTCGGGCTGCTTTGCGGCCTGTTCAACGGCTGGCTGGTGACGCGCTTTAACCTGTCGTCCATCGTCATCACCATCGGCACCATGAGCCTGTACCGCGGCATCACCTACATTCTGCTCGGCGACCAGGCGCTGAACACCTGGCCTGAGAGCTTCGCATGGTTCGGGCAGGGCTACGTGTGGGGCGCGCTGTCGTTTGAGTTCACGCTGTTTATCGTGCTGGCGGGCGCGTTCGCTTTCCTGCTGCACAAAACCAACTTTGGCCGCCGCACTTACGCCATCGGCAATAACCCGACCGGCGCGTGGTATTCCGGCATCAACGTCAAACGGCACAACATGATCCTCTTCGTGCTGGTCGGCGTGATGGCCGGGCTTGCGGCGGTGCTGCTGACCTCAAGGTTAGGCAGCACCAGGCCAACGATTGCCATGGGCTGGGAGCTTGCCGTGGTGACCATGGCGGTGCTGGGCGGCGTCAATATTCTTGGCGGCTCCGGCAGCATCACCGGGGTGGTTATCGCCGCCTTCCTGATGGGGCTGGTGACCTTCGGCCTGAGCCTGCTCAACGTGCCGGGCATCGTGATGTCGATTATCGTCGGCCTGATGCTGATCGTGGTGATTTCCCTGCCGATTCTTACCCGGCGCTTCATACAACGTAGGGTGGATAAGCGCAGCGTCATCCACCACTAAATTTTCGGCGGGTGACGCATTGCTTACCCGTCCTACGCTTACCCTGGAGGGGAGCGAACAAGAATTCAAAAACTGCAATATTAAGGAAAATAACAATGAGCTTTATGTTGGCCTTACCAAAAATCAGCCTTCACGGCGCGGGCGCAATCGGCGATATGGTTAAGCTGGTTGCGGGTAAAAACTGGGGCAAAGCGCTGGTCGTCACCGACGGTCAGCTGGTGAAAATGGGGCTGCTCGACAGCCTGTTCACCGCGCTGGACGCTCATCAGCTCTCTTACGAGCTGTTTGACGAGGTCTTTCCGAACCCGACCGAGGAGCTGGTGCAGAAGGGGTTTGCCGCGTACCGGGCGGCAGACTGTGACTACATCATCGCCTTCGGCGGCGGCAGCCCAATCGACACGGCCAAAGCGGTGAAGATCCTGACCGCCAACCCCGGCCCGTCTACCGCTTATTCCGGCGTAGGCAAAGTGGTTAACGCGGGCGTGCCGCTGGTGGCGATTAACACCACGGCAGGAACGGCGGCGGAGATGACCAGCAACGCGGTGATCATCGACTCGCAGCGCCAGGTGAAAGAGGTCATTATCGACTCAAACATCATCCCCGATATCGCCGTGGACGACGCGAGCGTGATGCTGGATATTCCGGCCAGCGTCACCGCCGCAACGGGCATGGATGCATTAACCCACGCGGTTGAAGCCTATGTTTCGGTCGGCGCGCACCCGCTCACCGACGCCAACGCGCTGGAGGCAATTCGATTAATCAGCACCTGGCTGCCGAAGGCCGTGGATGACGGACATAACCTTGAAGCGCGCGAGATGATGGCTTACGGGCAGTACCTGGCGGGGATGGCGTTCAACAGCGCGGGCCTTGGCCTGGTGCACGCGCTGGCGCATCAGCCCGGCGCCACGCACAACCTGCCCCACGGCGTCTGCAACGCCATCCTGCTGCCGATTATCGAAGCCTTTAACCGCCCGCAGGCCGTTGCGCGCTTTGCGCAGGTCGCCTCAGCCATGGGCGTGAACATCCACGGGATGAATGAGGATCAGGCAAGCCACAAAGCGATCGAGGCGATCCGCGCCCTTTCCGCCCGCGTCGGTATTCCGTCCGGCTTCAGCCAGCTCGGCGTGAAGTCGTCGGACATTGAAGGCTGGTTAGATAAAGCCCTCGCCGACCCGTGCGCGCCGTGTAACCCACGCACCGCCACCCGTGAAGAGGTGCGCGAGCTCTATCTGGAGGCTTTATGATACGCAAAGCATTTGTGATGCAGGTAAACCCCGATGCCCATGAAGAATATCAGCGCCGCCATACGCCGATTTGGCCGGAGCTGGAGGCGGTACTTAAACAGCACGGTGCTCATCACTACGCTATTTATCTTGATGCCGAACGCCATCTGCTTTTTGCAACGGTAGAGATAGAGTCGGAAGCCCGCTGGAACGCCGTCGCCCAGACCGAAGTCTGCCAGCGCTGGTGGCAGCACATGAGCGAAATTATGCCGAGCAACCCGGACAACAGCCCGGTGAGCGCGGAATTAAAAGAAGTGTTTTATTTAGAGTAATGATTTGAACCTGTAGGCCGGATAAGCCCTGGCGCTATCCGGCAAATCGCTGTAAACGGTGGATGGCGCTGTCGCTTATCCACCCTACGCCTTCCACCTCAGTTGTAGGCCGGATAAGCCTTAGCGTCATCCGGCAAATCGATGTAATCGGTGGATGGTTTTATTGGCTATCCGCTTTTGTTGGCATTTCTTTTTTTGCTCAAACGTTTTTCCAGTTGCTCTAACTGCTGCAGTTCGGCTTTGTCCGCTTCCAGGGCATCGGACGCTTTTCGGTTACTGTTAAACTCTTCATTTGGGGTCTTTAAGGCGCTCGTCATCCATAGCGAAGCCTTTAAACATATACTCATTCAGAATACGGGTCGCCCACTGACGGAACTGGGTTGCGCGCGGAGAGCGAACCCGATAACCAACAGCAATAATCAAAGGCAATGAATAATGCGCGATTTTACGCTGAACTTCACGCCCTCCCTCACTTTGAACTGTCAAGTAATCCTTGATAGTTGCCTCGCTGTTAGCTCCCCTTCGGAAAAAATGTTCTTCACATGCAGACTAATATTCTGTTTAGTCGTTTGATAAAGCTCAGCTATTTCCAGCTGCGTAAGCCAAATCTGTCCGCCAAACTCACGTAAAACGAACTGGACCTTTCCATCTTCCGTGGTGTAAAGAATGAGATCGTTGTCAGACATTTTGGCCATCCTTGATTAGCGGAAAAGGGAGGTGAAGATTACGGCTATTTTTTGTTGTTGTGCAATCGCTGGCAAGACTGGCGGCAGATTTTTTTGTGAATTGCGCAAAGGTACGAAAAGAATAGTTGCATTGGAGGTAACTACAGGACAGATCCTCCCCCCTTAAGAACTTGTAGGCCGGATAAGCCCTGGCGCCATCCGGCAAATCGGTGTAATCGGTGGATGACGCTATCGCTTATCCACCCTACTTTCCTTTTACATCCGCCGACAATCGGTGAGCCGTTTTCATCTTCAAGCCATAAATGTGCGGGAGTCGACATTTAATATCCTTATTAAGGAGAGTGTAAGAGTAGGTTTTTGACTATTGGGTTATTACCACTTCACATAACGGGCATATATAAGCGCTACGAATATGAAGAACAGACCTATAGGCCAGACTGGACTGTCAGGAAAGAAATACCCCTGCACTAATGCAAATATGATTGTGATCGCAGAAGGAACATAGGGCGAAATCATGGATCTAAAAAGTCGTCTGAAAAACCTTTTTATAATATTCATCATGGCTATCGAATCACATTGGTGATACTAACTGTCCATCATCCTTTAAGCGAACCCTGCATACAAAATCGTTACCACTTCACGTAACGGGCAAAGATATAAATAACGAATATCGAAAACAAACCAACGGGTCAAATGGGACTCTTCGGGAAAAAATATTGTTGTAGAACAGCGAAAACGATCACGCACAGCGGTGGGCCATAAAGCGAAAATAATTGCTGTCAAAGCCACAGCGCCATTTTTTTAATGTATATCATCCCTGGCTACCTTATCATCCTGTCATCTGATGCCGTTTGGGCTTCAAATGCGCCAGCACGTTGAAATACAGGTTCAATCAGAATTGTAGGCCGGATAAGCCTTAGCGCCATCCGGCAAATCTGGTGTAACCGGTGGATGACGCTGTCGCTTATCCACCCTACGATTCGGACAAGTTGTAGGCCGGATAAGCCTTAGCGTCAGCTGGTGCAGCGATCGTTCCACGTGTCGCGATAAATAATGTTGCCTTCCGTATACTTCCAGGAGATCGCCTCGTAGCGTAACTCGAGCGTTTCCAGGTGAGTGCTGCTCAGGCCGTTGGGGGAAAGATACGGCGAAACCGTCGTCAGCTTGACGTTTTCCAGGATGATATTGAAATATTCAGACTCCACGCCAGCTTCAACGATGCGGTACATTTTAATAATGGCTTTTTTCAGCCTGCGGCCTTCACAGACGGCGCGATATAGCACGGGGGTGGTCTGGTCGAATTCTTTTACTATCACGACAGGCCGGTGAACGCGCGTACCGGTGAGTTTGCCCCAGTTCGGGTCAACGGGAATGGTCACCCCATGGGAAAATGATTTTAATTCGATGGAGCCTGAACGCAGCGGCATTAAGCATCCGCCGACAATGGGTGAACCGTTTTCATCTTCAAGCCATAAATGTGCGGGAGTCGACATATAATATCCTTATTAATGAGAGCGTAAGAGTAGGTTTTTGACTATTGGGTTATTACCACTTCACATAACGACCAAAGATAACCAGCATAAATACAAGGAAAACGGGTACAGGCCATAAAGGACCATTGGGGTAAAATTGTACCAGGGTTACTGCAAACAAAAGTGTTAACAATGCAGGTGCATACATAGAAAATAATGATTTCAAGATTCGTTTTAAAATTCTTTGTATAATATTCATCATAGTTATCGAATCATCCTGCAATATTGGCTGTCCATAATATTTTGAGCGAGCCTTACATACAAAATCGTTACCACTTCACGTAACGAACAAAGATATACACCATGAATATAAAGAACACGCCTACGGGCCAGATTGGGCCATCAGGAAAAAATTGCACCAACACGACTGCAAACACGAGTGTTAGCACTGCAGGGCAGTAGGGATAAATAAGTGATTTAAACAGTCGCCTGAAAAACCTTTTAATAATATTCATCATGGTTATCGAATCATCCTGGTAATGATATCTGCAATGTCGCTGTCCGATGCCCATTGCACCTTAAGCGCACCAGATCGCTCAAACACTGGCTCGACCAGGAAGTACATCATTTCAAGCTCTTGGGCATACAAAGCAGCATAGTAGGAAGGAGAAATATAATTAAGGCGATTTGCGCTATCGGCCGCTTTCTGAACTACACCATATAAACCAGCTGCAGATACCACCGTATTCGCAGTGCGTCCCGCTAAGGAGCTAATCTTAAGGCTTAGATTCATACCAACTGCGATCGAGGTGGCCACTGCCAACACGAAACCGTGCCTGGTGAGAGAGTTGGCCGCAATATGCACATTCACCGCCATCAGCATCTGTTTGATATGCTCTAATTGATCGGATGTTTTATATCGGAATAATTCTTCAAAATAGATCTTAAGCATGTCATAAACCACACCGCCATGTTGAAACAGGTGACCGACGCCCTTAGCAAATCGGATATCCTCCGTTTTCTGCTGCTGGCAGACATCATAGTATTCATCCGTAAAGCAGGAGGTGTAATACAGGGCTCGTTTTGCACCCGATCCTATAATATCAATTTGATTTGCTATCGCTTTTCCTACGCCTGTTAAAGCGTGGTCGAGCTTCAGGGCGAGGATATTGTTAGCCTGTAAATAGCTTATGACGTCGTTTTTATAATACATAGCTGCTCCCTGCTATTTATTAACTTCCGACAAATGTAAGCGATTTATGCGGGAGGGTAAATAACCGATTTAAAATACGTTTTACGGTTACAAATAATATGTTCTCGTAATAAAACTATGGCGGCGCACCCCACAATTCTAATTAATTGTAGGCCGGATAAGCCCTGGCGCCATCCGGCAAATAAGGTGTAAGCGGTGGAATGCGCTGCCGCGTATCCACCTTACTTTTCCTATCCAGCAATTCCTTCGAGCTTCGCCATCACTTCCGAAGACAGTTTCATCTCCGCGACGGCCAGGTTTTCATGCAGGTGGGCAACCGACGAGGTGCCGGGGATCAGCAGAATGTTAGGGGAACGCTGCAGCAGCCAGGCCAGCGCCAGCTGCATTGGGGTGACGTTAAGCTCTTTGGCAACGTCCGACAGAATCGACGACTGCAAAGGTGAGAAGCCACCCAGCGGGAAGTACGGCACGTAGGCGATGCCGTCTTTTGCAAGGTCATCAATCAGCGCGTCATCGTTACGGTTCGCCAGGTTATAGAGGTTCTGCACGCAGACGATTGGGCAAATTTTGCGGCCTTCGGCGATCTGCGTTGGCGTCACGTGGCTCAGGCCGATGTGGCGCACCAGGCCCTGCTGCTGCAGTTTTGCCAGCGCTTCCAGCGGTTCCGCAATGGAACCTTCCGCCGGTTTGTGCGGGTCGAACATCGCGCGCAGGTTCACTACGTCGATTTGCTCAAGGCCAAGGTTACGCAGGTTGTCATGCACCGCGCTGGTCAGCGCTTCGGCAGAGAAAGCGGGCAGCCAGTCGCCTTTGTCGCTGCGGCGCGCACCAATTTTGGTCACGATAACCAGGTTGTCCGGGTAAGGTGCCAGCGCTTCGCGGATCAGCTTGTTGGTGACGTGCGGACCGTAAAAATCGCTGGTATCAATGTGGTTCACGCCCGCCTCAACGGCCGCTCTTAATACCGCCAGCGCTCCGTCATGATCGCGCGCAGGGCCAAACACGCCGGGGCCGGCAAGCTGCATTGCGCCGTAGCCGAGACGGTGAACTTTGCGATCGCCAAGGGTGAACGAACCTGATTTTTCGATGGAAGCCATGATGTCTCTCTTATGGGTAGGGATGATTAACAATGCACCCGAGCCGGAGAAAAAACCATAGTTGTTAATGCCCTTTCCGGGAAGAGAGGGCATTCAGAAAAAGACTTACAGCGCCGCATCCTCCAGCGCTTTATGGATCACCGCCGAAAGCTCCTGCACGTCAAACTTCGCGACGTAGCCGTTGGCCCCGACTTTCCGCACATGATCTTCGTTGGCGCTGCCGGAAAGCGACGAGTGGATGATGACCGGAATGCTTTTCAGAACGGCATCCGTTTTAATATTTCTCGTCAGGGTAAAACCGTCCATTTCCGGCATTTCGATGTCGGTGAGCACCATGCCAATCCTGTCGGTGACCGGCACGCCGTCCGCTTTCGCCGCCGCCGCGATCGCCTGAATATTTTCCCAGGCGGTAAGGCCCGTAGGGTGCATGATCGCCGGAATGCCCATGCCTTTCAGCCCCTGCTCCAGCATGGAGCGGGCTACCTTTGAATCTTCCGCCACAATCGCCACCGCCCCGGGCTTCAGGGTGTAGGTTTTCTCTTCTATCGCGGACACATCAACGTTACGGCCGGACGGCAGGATGTCATACAGGATCTGTTCAACGTCCAGCACCAGCGCCAGCTCGCCCTTGTAATCTTCGCCGTCCAGCGAGGCGATGCTGGTGATATTGCGGCTGCTGACGCCCGCTTCGGCAGCGTGAACCTGGCTCCAGTCCAGGCGAATAATGTTTTCAACTGATTCCACGGCGAACGCCTGCGTGCTGCGGGCGTACTCGGTGATCAGCAGCAGGTTGAGGCCGGTTTCGGCCACGCAGCCGGTGACGGCGGGCAGATCGATAACCGGGATGATCTGGTCGCGGATATTGGCCATGCCCATCAGCGGTGACGCCATGCCCGCGGCCCGGTTAATCTTCGGCATCGGCACTATCTCGCGCAGCTTGAAGACGTTGATGCCGTACAGCTCAGATTTATCGGCGTGCTGCCCTTTGCCCAGGCGGAACAGCAGCAACTCGAATTTGTTGGATAACGCAAGGTTAGCCCTTTCATCAATATCTTTTTGAAAACTATCCACTTTTACCTCGAATAATCGCCCGACGGAGGGGCATCACGCTGCGTTTCAACGTCCTGGTTAAGTTATCGGCAGAAAGGAAAAAAAGTGGAGTGATATTGGCTTATTGATGGTATTAGCGGGGCGCTGCGGCCCTCCGCGCAAATGAGAGGGCCGTTTCGCTTAGTTCTCCAGCTCCTTTCCCAGCCAGGCAACCAGCGCCGCGCTGTCTATCGGCTTCCCCTGATCCACGCTATAGACCGGCCCCAGCGCCATAGGCCGTGCGCTGTCGGCCAGCCGCAGCAGCTCCGGCAAATACTCTTCACCGGGGTGGCCGTTACGCCTGACGTCCAGCCTTTGCGCATAGCGCGCCGCCGCAAGATTACCGGGAATGCTGTTCCAGACTTCCAGCACGCGGGTAATACCCGCCTGCTCAAGATAGCGGACGAGCGACGCCTTCGGCTGGAAGCCAAACCAGGCGTCGATCAGAAACACGCACTGCCGGGGGCTGTCCGCCACTATCGACCAGATAACCTCGTAGGCCGCGCAGCCCAGCCGCCGGTTGAACGGCCTGTCGATCTCATCAAACTGCGCCATAAACGGCTCTTTGATCCCGTCGATGGTCAAAACCGGCAAAGCAAAGTGTTCTGACAGCAGACGCGCAACGGTGCTTTTCCCGGATGCGGGAACGCCGTTCACAAGTACCACCGTTTTGCCCTGTGTTCGCGTAGTCTGGCTCATAATATTGCGATCGCCTCCTCTTTGTTCTTTGCCTGACGCAGCTTCGTCATCACGTCGTCATCGCCCAGCAGGTTCACAATGGCGCGAATGCCTTCCTCTATATGGCCATTACTGTCCCTCGCGGCAAACATGATGACGATATCGGCCCTGTCGCTGTCGGCAAAGGCGATCGGCTCCGCCAGCAGCAGCAGGCTGAAGCAGTTCTTCAGCACCCCGCACTCCGGCCTGGCATGGGGCATGGCGACCCCTTCCTCAAAGACGTAATAGGCACCGTGCTCCAGCGTATTAGCGATTACCGCCTGGTGATAGGACGGCAAAATATAGCCGTTCTCAACCAGTGGACGTGCCGCCATTTCAATAACTTTTTGCCAGTCCTTTTCACGTACGCCGACCTGGATTGCCTGCGCCTCGATCAATAACTCCTTAATAGCCATAGTGGCTCCTTAAATAGTTCTGCGGATGATATTGCGCAGCTCGTCTATTTTGACAAATAAAGGATCAATATGCTGACGGTGCGTTTTACTCTTCGCAAAGACCTGTAACGCCTGGTTATAGCGCAGCATTAATGTTTTTTGCGCTTCGCTATTCAGGGGATCTGCCGATAATGTATTTTCCAGAGCCGTTAATTCAGCCGCAAGCTGCGCCGCCTGAATATCATATTTTTCCGTATCTGTATTATCCGGCTTAAACAGTCTTTTTAATGATTCAAACATAGCTATCTCCCGCCCCGATGATTGCCGGGCAACCAGGGTTACAGTGAAGAGTAAAGATTAACGCGGTCGTTATTTAAATAATGCGATCTTTTCGATTAATACCGCAGCCACCGCGTCGTTAGCCGGAATCAAAAATTTGCGCACGCTGTCGTTCACTTTGCCTTTGCCGAACGTCTGCTGGCAGTGACCGACCCACTGAACGTTCATCTCTGTGCCGACGTTCACTTTGTCGATTCCCCCCGCCACGGCGCGGCGCATGTCCTCATCGCTGACCCCCGTCCCGCCGTGCAGTACCAGCGGGGTTCTGGTGACTTCGCTGATGTCCGCCAGGCGCTGATGCTGGATTTTGGCCTTGCCGGTGTACAGGCCGTGCACGGTGCCCACGGAGACCGCCAGCATATCGACCTTCGTTTCATCAACAAAGTGCCGGGCATCTTCCGTGGTGGTAAAACAAATATCTTCCGCCGCCACTGCCTTACCGTCTTCCGAACCGCCAATTGCGCCTAATTCTGCTTCAACAGACACATTGCGCGGGCGGGCAATTTCGATAACTTTTCGCGTATTGGCGATATTCTCTGCCATGTCCAGATGCGAGCCGTCATACATCACCGAGCTGAACCCGGCGTCGATGGCCGTTTTAATAGATTCAATATCCGAACAGTGATCCAGATGCAGGCAGGTCGGAATATGCTGGCTTTCCGCTAAAGAACAAACTGAATCGACCAGCAAACGATAGCCTAAATATTCCGCCGTGCCGGTTGAGATCTGAATCATTAATGGGCTGTTCGTCGCCTTTGCCGCTTTAAAAAAGGCGGGCAGCATTTCCAGACAATGTAAATTGAAGGAACCAACCGCTTTAAAACCGCGTGCTTTTGCCACCTGCAATAAATCAGGGAAGTTATACAGACTCATGTGCTTTTTCCTCTTGAGGTTTGGTTGATTTGCCATTCACGAACCAGGCGATGAGCGCCACGAACAGAATAAACAGGCCGACAAACGTCCAGTTATTCTGGAAGACGTGCCCCAGAATCAGGCCGCTGCTGATCACGTCGGAGTCGCTGAAGGTCACGCCGGTAAAGCCGTAGCTTTCCAGCATCGGCACCAGAATGGCCGGCAGGAAGGTGATGAACAGGCCGTGCACCACGCCGCCGATCACCGCGCCGCGCCTGCCGCCCATCGCGTTACCGAAGATGCCAGCCGTGCCGCCCGCAAAGAAGTTGGTCAGCAGACCGGGCAGGATCATCGCCAGGCCAAACATCGGGAAGACAATCATGCCGATGATGGAGCCCGCCGTGGTGGCCAGGAAGCCGACGATGACCGCGTTCGGGGCATACGGGAAAAGAACCGGGCAGTCCAGCGCGGGTTTAGCGTCGGGCACAATGCGCATCGCAATGCCGCGAAACGCGGGAACCAGTTCGTTAAGCAGCAGGCGCACGCCGCTGTAAAGCACGAACACCCCGGCAACAAACTGAATCGACTGCATAAATGCGAACATCAGGTAGTTCACGCCGTTGGAATACTGGCTGATGTACTCCGGCCCGGCCGCCAGCGCGGGGATGAGATACATCGGGATCATCACCACGGCCATAGAGAGATAGGTGTCCTGCAGGAATTTGAAGTTATCCGGCAGCACCAGGTCTTCGGTGGATTTCGACCCTTTGCCCACCACCTTCGCCACCGCCGCCTGCACCAGGTAGCCAATGGTGCAGAAGTGGCCGAGGGCAACGTCGTCAGAGCCCGTAATGCGGCGAACCACAGGCTGAGCAAGCGCGGGCATCAGCACCGCCATAATCCCGCCGAAAATCCCGCCGGTCAGGATCAGCGGCGCCCCTGTCAGCCCCGATTTGTAGCCGATAACCGCGCCGATGGTTGCCATCCACAGCAGCGCCTGGCCGGTAAGAAAGATGTATTTAAACGGCGTGATACGGGCAATGATGATGTTGACGATGAAAATCACCATCAGCGTGAGCGCCACTTCGGAACCCAGCTCGCGGTTTGCCAGCCCCGCAATTGCCGCCACGTCGGTGATGTAGCCCTTCATGCCGAAGCCGTGGGTGAAGATATCGTTCAGGAAGGTCAGGGTATCAACGATAATATTGATGCCCGCCATCATGATTAAAAAGCCGAGCAGCGTTTTAAACGTGCCTTCCGCCACTTTGCCCTTCGATTTCTTCTGCAGCAAAAGACCGAGCATGGCGATAAAGGCGATCAGAATCGATGCCTGTCCCAGCAGGTCCTTAACAATAAAGTTAATGATGCTATTCATTTTCGAGTACCTTCACATTGCGTTCTTTTAAAAAGGCGACAATTTTCTGCTCGATTTCGTCTTTGTCCGTTAAGCGGTGCAGCACGATAACGCGTTTAATTTCCTCTTCGCTGGCGTCCGCCGTTAAAATATCGGCGAAGGTTTTTTGCGTGAGAATAATATCGGATTTAAAGGCCCCCGCTTCGGAGACGGTGGTGTGTTCAATCTCGGCAGGGATTTCTAATTTTTTAAGCACCGCCTTCGCCGTCATTTCAATGGCGAAACTGGAACCTAAACCGCAGCCACATACGCATAGAATTTTAAGCATTGATTCACTCCTCAAATAATATCGAGTTGCCTGGCTAATTTATAATGGTGCCCTTCGGTGTCGACGAGGCGCTTTTGCATACTGATTAAATCAATTGGGATCGGTTTATTACTCGAATTAATAATGACTGCTTTATTTCTCATGCCTGACCGGATACAGCGCACGACCTCTCCGGCCATAATAGTGCCCTGATAAATCTCTTCGCAGGTCGGGTCACCGTTACGCAGGCTGTAGCCGATTATCGACTTACGGATGCGCACGCCGATTTTCGGTTCAAGCTGCTTAATCATGGTATCAATCGCCCCCTGAAAGCCGGGGGAGTACTCTTTGGTGTAGCCTTCAGAGCAGAGGATCACGACGCTGTTTTGCGATTCAAGCCTGGCGGTAATTTTCCCGGCCAGCTCGCTCAGCGTCTGCTGGCATTCAGGGATCAGCGCGAAATCAGCGTTGCTTTTAATCGCCGACTGCAGCGTCAGCTCGCCGCAGTAGCCGCCCAGAAGCTCGACCATAAATACGCGTCCCGGCAGCGCCCGCCCGGTATTACGCAGCTTGGCGACCTCTTTAATAATCTGTTCGCAGGCGGTAGAAAAACCAATCGTGTAATCGCTGCCGTAAACGTCATTATCGATGGTCATGCCGACGCCGAAGCAGTTCACACCGTACTCGCTAAGGTGATGAAGAAACTGTAGCGAGCCGTCGCCGCCTGCCATAATAAGCACATCAATATGCAGGGCTTTAAGCTGCTTCGCGATGGTTTCATATTCCGGGGCCGTCAATTTACGGCTGGTTCTTCCCGAAGACATAATCGGAATGGCGGCGATGGAAAAGTCCACTAAATCACGCGGGGAAATAGCCTGATGTTTATTTTGCAACAGGCCGGGAATACCCCCATTGAATAAAATGATTTCTGCCCGGGCTAATCTGGAGATCTGGAATACAAAGTTATTTATTCCTGTTACATCCCCGCCGCTAATTACCATGCCGATTCTCATGACCCTTACCCCGTTTAATTTCCCTGCAATCATTTTTCCTTTTAAACAAGCCCTCGATTTGCAATGAGTGTCACAAAAATGCGATTCATCTGGCGGCCATGAATATTGACAGAGGGGTTTAAAGGTCATTTATTGTGATGAATATCACGTTGTAAAAAACAGCGGACCGACGCTAATATCGTGAAAAAATATTATATTTCAATGAGGTGAGTAGATTTCAGAAAGGGATTTAATGAATGGCAAAATTCATGGGATAACGGATAAAAAGCAGATATCAAAACTGTGACTATCCACGCATTTTTATGCGGGAAATCGGAGAAGGAAAAGCCGGAATCGGGTTTCTTAAAGCATCCAGCCAGCATCTGAAAGATGCTGGCGATTCTCAACGTTAGCGCAGCCGCTCAGGGTGCGTATAAACCGTCGCACGGCCAGGCTTGCTGAAGCCCACCAGCGTCAAATTGCAGCGTTGGGCCACTTCGACGGCGAGCGTGGTGGCGGCTGAAACCGCGAAGAGGATCTCGACCCCGCACTGGGCGGATTTTTGTACCATCTCGTAGCTTGCACGGCTGGAGACTAACGCCGCGCCGCTGCGCCAGTTCTGGCGGGCGCGAGTGCCGAGCAGCTTGTCGAGCGCCACGTGGCGGCCAATATCTTCTTTGCCATCCTGAATTTCACCCTGCTCGTTGAGCCACAGCGCCACGTGCGTGCAGCCCGTCAGCTCGCCGATGGGCTGGTACTCGCGCATTTTACCCAGCGCCGCGTCCAGCAGGTTCAGACTGAACGTCTGGGTAAAGGGCAGTGGGATAATCGGGCGGCCTATATCATTAAGCTGTTCCACGCCACAGACGCCGCAGCCGGTACGCCCGGCAAGGGATCGGCGGCGCTCTTTGAGGCCCATAAAGCGGCGGCTGGAGAGTTCGATTTGTACTTCGATGCCGCTGCAGCCCGGCACGGTGTCGATGCCAAAAATTTCCGAAGGGGATTCAATAATGCCCTCGGAGAGAGAGAAGCCCAGCGCAAACTGCTCCAGGTCTTTCGGCGAGGCCATCATTACCACGTGAGAAATGCCGTTGTAGACCAGCGCGACGGGCACCTCCTCGGCAATCCAGTCGCTTTTGGCAACCTCGAGCGAGCCCCGCGTCCACAGATCCACCGCGCTTAATCCTGCGATTTCTGTCACATTTTTTTCGTGATTTACGTCAGTTTTATTCACTTTCTATTAACCGGATGAGAACAGCCTTAATACCAATGTGGTATTCTGGACATACTACCCCTTCAGGAAGAAGGGTAATAACCAGTTTAGCGGTTCCGATTGTGAACCTTTGCGGCTTACACCGCAAAAATAAACCTATAAGTCATGTGAAAAATGTCGAAAGGAGTATCCATGCAGGTCAGCAGAAGGCAGTTCTTTAAGATCTGTGCTGGCGGTATGGCAGGCACCACGGCAGCGGCGCTGGGCTTTGCCCCGGGCGTTGCGCTTGCGGAAACCCGGCAGTACAAGCTGCTGCGCACCCGCGAAACCCGTAATACCTGCACATACTGTTCCGTTGGTTGTGGGCTATTAATGTACAGCCTGGGCGACGGGGCAAAAAATGCCAAAGCATCCATCTTCCATATTGAAGGCGACCCGGATCACCCGGTCAACCGCGGTGCGCTCTGCCCGAAAGGCGCAGGCCTGGTGGATTTCATCCACAGCGAAAGCCGCCTCAAGTTCCCCTCTTACCGCGCGCCCGGCTCGGATAAATGGCAGCAAATCAGCTGGAAAACGGCCTTCGACCGCATCGCGAAGCTGATGAAAGAAGACCGCGACGCCAACTTTATTGAGCAGAACGACCAGGGCGCCACCGTCAACCGCTGGCTCTCTACCGGCATGCTGTGCGCATCCGCCTCCAGTAACGAAACCGGCTATTTAACCCAGAAATTTACCCGCGCCCTCGGCATGCTTGCCGTGGATAACCAGGCGCGCGTCTGACACGGACCAACGGTAGCAAGTCTTGCTCCAACATTTGGTCGCGGTGCGATGACCAACCACTGGGTTGATATTAAAAACGCCGATCTCGTGATTGTGATGGGTGGCAACGCCGCAGAAGCGCACCCGGTCGGGTTCCGCTGGGCGATGGAAGCCAAAATTCACAACGGCGCGAAGCTGCTCGTTATCGATCCGCGCTTCACGCGAACCGCTTCGGTGGCGGATTTCTATACCCCGATTCGTTCCGGTACCGACATTGCCTTCCTGTCCGGCGTGCTGCTGTACCTGATCGCCAATAATAAATTCAACCGCGAGTACGTTGAGGCCTACACCAACGCCAACCTGATTGTGCGTGAGGATTACAGCTTCGACGACGGCCTGTTCTCCGGCTACGACGTGGAAAACCGCAAATACGACAAAACCAGCTGGAACTACGAGCTGGATGAGAAAGGCTTCGCTAAGCGCGACCTGACGCTCAGCCATCCCCGCTGCGTGTGGAACCTGCTCAAAGAGCACGTCTCGCGCTATACGCCGGACGTGGTGTCGAACATCTG
The DNA here is from genome assembly GCF_038405435.1 of Dryocola clanedunensis. Classification (GTDB taxonomy): domain Bacteria; phylum Pseudomonadota; class Gammaproteobacteria; order Enterobacterales; family Enterobacteriaceae; genus Dryocola; species Dryocola clanedunensis_A. Next base: position 88,922 of record NZ_JBBYHZ010000009.1, read on the forward strand.
CGGCACGCCGAAAGACGACTTCATCAAGGTGTGCGAATACATTGCCGCCACCAGCGTGAAGAACAAAACGGCGTCGTTCCTCTATGCGCTGGGCTGGACGCAGCACTCCGTGGGCGCGCAGAACATCCGCACCATGGCGATGATCCAGCTGCTGCTCGGCAACATGGGTATGGCGGGCGGCGGCGTGAACGCCCTGCGCGGCCACTCCAACATCCAGGGGCTGACCGACCTGGGCCTGCTGTCACAGAGCCTGCCGGGCTACATGACGCTGCCGAACGAAAAGCAGCCCGACCTGCAGACCTACCTTGCCGCCAACACGCCGAAGCCGCTGCTGGAAGGCCAGGTGAACTACTGGGGCAACTACCCGAAATTCTTCGTCTCGATGATGAAGGCCTTCTTCGGCGACAGGGCCACGGCGGAAAACAGCTGGGGCTACGACTGGCTGCCGAAGTGGGATAAGGGCTACGACGTGCTGCAGTACTTCGAGATGATGAACCAGGGCAAGGTCAACGGCTATCTGTGCCAGGGCTTTAACCCGGTGGCGTCCTTCCCGAACAAAAACAAGGTGATTGCGTCCCTGTCGAAGCTGAAGTTCCTCGTCACCATCGACCCGCTGAACACCGAAACCTCCAACTTCTGGCAGAACCACGGCGAGATGAACGACGTCGATCCGTCGAAAATCCAGACCGAGGTGTTCCGCCTGCCGTCTACCTGCTTCGCCGAAGAGAACGGCTCCATCGTCAACTCCGGCCGCTGGCTGCAGTGGCACTGGAAGGGCGCGGACGCGCCGGGGGAAGCGCTGAACGACGGCGAAATCCTCGCGGGGATCTTCACCCGCCTGCGCCACATGTACCTGCGCGACGGCGGCAAGCTGCCGGAGCCGGTGGTCAACATGAGCTGGAACTACCTGACGCCGGACAACCCGGCGCCGGAAGAAGTGGCCATGGAGAGCAACGGCAAGGCGCTGCAGGATGTTGTCGACCCGGCAACGGGCGCGGTGCTGGTGAAAAAAGGCCAGCAGCTCAGCTCGTTCGCCCAGCTGCGCGACGACGGCACAACGTCCAGCGGCTGCTGGATTTTCGCCGGGAGCTGGACGCCGGAGGGCAACCAGATGGCGCGCCGCGACAACGCCGATCCGTCCGGCCTGGGCAACACCCTGGCGTGGGCCTGGGCGTGGCCGCTCAACCGCCGCATTCTTTATAACCGCGCCTCCGCAGATCCGCAGGGCAAACCCTGGGATGAAAAACGCCGCCTGATCTCCTGGGACGGCGCGAAGTGGGGCGGCGCGGACATTGCCGACTACAGCACCGCCGCGCCGGGCACGGACGTCGGGCCGTTTATCATGCAGCCGGAGGGCTTAGGGCGCCTGTTTGCCATCGACAAAATGGCGGAAGGGCCGTTCCCCGAGCACTACGAGCCGTTTGAAACGCCGCTGGGCACCAACCCGCTGCACCCGAACGTCGTCTCTAACCCGGCCGCCCGCGTGTTCAAGGGCGACCTGGAAACGATGGGCAAGCATGATAAGTTCCCGTACGTCGGCACCACCTATCGCCTGACGGAACACTTCCACTACTGGACCAAGCACGCGCTGCTGAACGCCATCGCGCAGCCGGAGCAGTTTATCGAGATTGGCGAGAAGCTCGCGAACAAGCTCGGGATTGTTCAGGGCGATACGGTGAAGGTCTCCTCCAACCGCGGCTATATCAAGGCCAAAGCGGTGGTGACCAAGCGTATCCGCACGCTGGATGTGAACGGACAGAAGGTGGACACCATCGGCATCCCAATTCACTGGGGTTACGAAGGCGTGGCGAAAAAAGGCTTCCTCGCCAACACGCTGACGCCGTTTGTCGGTGATGCCAACACGCAAACGCCAGAGTTTAAGGCGTTCCTGGTCAACGTGGAAAAGGTGTAACGGAGACGAACTATGGCTTATCAATCTCAGGACATTATCCGTCGTTCCGCCACCAACGGCTTCACGCCCGCGCCCCAGGCGCGGGATCACCAGCAGGAGGTGGCGAAGCTCATCGACGTCACCACCTGCATCGGCTGCAAGGCCTGCCAGGTGGCGTGTTCGGAGTGGAACGACATCCGCGATGAGGTGGGGCACAACGTCGGGGTGTATGACAACCCGGCGGATCTGACCGCCAAATCCTGGACCGTAATGCGCTTCTCGGAAGTGGAGCAAAACGACAAGCTGGAGTGGCTTATCCGCAAGGACGGCTGCATGCACTGCGCGGATCCCGGCTGCCTGAAGGCGTGCCCGTCGGAAGGGGCGATCATCCAGTATGCCAACGGCATCGTCGACTTCCAGTCTGAGCAGTGCATCGGCTGCGGCTACTGCATTGCAGGCTGCCCGTTCGACGTGCCGCGCCTGAACCCGGAGGACAACCGCGTCTACAAATGCACCCTGTGCGTGGACCGCGTTGTCGTCGGCCAGGAGCCTGCGTGCGTGAAAACCTGCCCGACCGGCGCGATTCATTTCGGTTCGAAAGACGACATGAAAGTGCTGGCCGGCGAGCGGGTCGCGGAGCTGAAAACCCGTGGCTACGACAACGCCGGGCTGTACGATCCGGCGGGGGTTGGCGGCACCCACGTGATGTACGTGCTGCATCATGCGGACAAGCCGACGCTCTACCACGGCCTGCCGGAGGATCCGTCCATCAGCCCAACGGTGAAATTCTGGAAAGGCGTCTGGAAGCCGCTGGCCGCCATCGGCTTTGCGGCGACCTTTGCCGCCAGCGTGTTCCACTATGTGGGGGTCGGCCCGAACCGTGCCGAAATCGATGATGACAACCTGCATCATGACGATGACGAGGTGCGCAAGCCATGAAAAAACAAGTGACTATCCAGCGCTACAGCGCCCCTGAGCGTATTAACCACTGGGTCACCGCCTTCTGCTTCGTGCTGGCGGCGGTGAGCGGGCTGGGGTTCTTCTTCCCCTCCTTCAACTGGCTGATGCACATTCTGGGCACGCCGCAGCTGGCGCGCATCCTGCACCCGTTCGTGGGCGTGGTGATGTTTGCCTCGTTTATCATCATGTTTTTCCGCTACTGGCACCACAATCTAATCAATCGGGATGATATCTTTTGGGCGAAGAATATTCGTAAGATCGTCGTCAACGAGGAGGTGGGCGACACCGGGCGGTATAATTTCGGCCAGAAATGCGTGTTCTGGGCGGCGATTATCCTGCTGGTGCTGCTGCTGGCGAGCGGCGTGGTTATCTGGCGTCCTTACTTCGCGCCCGCTTTCTCCATCCCGGTGATTCGCGCCGCCCTGATGGTGCATTCATTTGCCGCAGTAGCGTTAATTGTGGTTATTATGGTGCACATCTACGCCGCACTTTGGGTGAAAGGCACGATTACCGCGATGGTCGAAGGCTGGGTCACCACGACCTGGGCCAGAAAACACCATCCGAAATGGTACCGTGAAGTTCGCGAGAAACAGGAAAAACGATCGGAATGAGTATTCGCATAGTCCCGCAAGATCAGCTGGATAAGAGCGAGAAACGTACGGCGGAAGTGATTCCGCCGTTATTGTTCCCCAGGCTGAAAAATCTCTACAACCGCCGCGCAGAACGCCTGCGCGAGCTGGCGACCAATAATCCGCTGGGTGATTTCCTGCGCTTTGCCGCGCTTATCGCCCACGCGCAGGAAGTGGTGCTGTACGACCACCCGCTGCAGATGGATTTAACCGCGCTGATCCAAAAATCAGCCGAGACGGGCAAGCCGCCGCTGGATATTCACGTCCTGCCGCGCGACCCGCACTGGCAGCTGCTGCTGAATTCGTTAATCGCCGAGCTGAAGCCGGAGATGGACGGCCAGGCGCTGGCGGTGATCGAAAATCTGGAGAAGGCTTCATCGCAGGAGCTGGAAGAGATGGCGACGTCGCTGTTCAACGCCGACTTTGCGCAGGTTTCCAGCGATAAGGCCCCGTTTATCTGGGCGGCGCTGTCGCTCTACTGGGCGCAGATGGCAACCCTCATCCCCGGCAAAGCGAAAGCGGAATACGGCGAACAGCGCCAGTTTTGCCCGGTTTGCGGCTCCATGCCGGTGTCGAGCGTGGTGCAGATCGGCACCACCAGCGGCCTGCGCTACCTGCACTGCAACCTGTGCGAAACCGAGTGGCACGTGGTGCGCGTGAAATGCAGCAACTGCGAGCAGACCCGCGATTTGAACTACTGGTCGCTGGACAGCGAACAGTCGGCCATCAAAGCGGAAAGCTGCGGCGACTGCGGCACCTACCTGAAGCTGCTGTATCAGGAAAAAGATGCCAAAGTGGAGGCCGTGGCGGACGACCTGGCCTCGCTGGTGCTGGACGCGCGCATGGAGCAGGAAGGCTTCGCCCGCAGCAGCATCAACCCTTTCCTGTTCCCGGGGGAAGGCGAGTAAGTTCGTGGGCGGATGAGCGTCGTGCCATCCGCCAGATCAGGTTTAAAACGGTGGATGACGCGTGCGTTTATCCACCCTACCCGCCAGTCAGGATCGCCTTATGTCTTTAGAACCCGCCATCGAGGCGCTGGTTGATGAGTTTATCGCCGCCGGTCGCCCCTCTTCACGCCAGCAAACTATCGCCGAACGCCGCGCCGGGTATCTCGCCAGCACGGCCTTAGCCGGTGAAACGGAAACCCGCGTAGACGTTAAAGACATCAGGCTTGATGGCATGACGCTACGCGTATTCTCCCCGCTTAACGCGTCCGGCGAGCTTCCCGCGGTTGTCTATTACCACGGCGGATGCTTCGTCAGCGGCAGCTTTGCCACCCATGACAACCAGCTGCGCCAGCTTTGCTATTACAGCGGCTGCCGGGTGATTGCCGTACAGTATCGCCTGGCGCCGGAGCACAGGTATCCGGCAGCGCATGATGACGCCGAGCGTGCGGCGAATGCCGTCTGGAACAATGCAGCGCTTCTGGAAGTGAACCGCGAAGGCATTTCGCTTGCGGGCGACAGCGCCGGGGGCCATATCGCCCTGGTCACCGCGCTGCGGCTGAAGGGCACCGGGAAATGGCAGCCCGCGCGGCTGGTGCTGATATACCCGATGCTGGACGCCACGGCGGAGTCCGTCAGCTATCAGGAAAATGGCTACGACTACATCATCACCCGCGATACGCTGCTTTCGGGCTACGAAGCCTATATGGCGGATCTCGAGCCAATGGATGCGGAAGCCAGTCCGCTGTACCGCGAAGATTTCAGCGGCCTGCCGCCGGTGCATATTATTACGGCCGAGTACGATCCGCTGCGCAACGAAGGCGAAGTGCTGCATGAATGCCTGATGGAGCACGGCGTGGAATCCACCTGTCAGCGCTATCTCGGCGTGATCCACGGTTTCTTCCAGCTCGGTGGAATAAGCCCGGCGGCGCGAAGCGCGATGCAGGATATTGCGTGGCGGGTGAAATGCCAGATGAAGGGCTGAAAAGCGATAGCGTCATTCAGCAGTGGCGTACGTTTTGCCGGATGACGCTGCGCTTATCCGGCCTACGAAAGAAGTGCGTCGTAAGCCAAAATGGTCTTAATCTTTTTTAATCATCTGCGAGATCTGGTCGTTGTTGATCTCGTGCTCGATGCCCTGCTGGTCGGTATAGCGGGTCAGGCCGGTGTCTTTGTCCACTTCCGGCTTGCCGTGGGTGACGATCATTTCGCCGGTTTTGGTAGACACGACATAGTCGCTGGAACAGGCGGTAACGGACAGCGCAACGCCAGCCAGCAGCGCGACAGAAAGCAGTTTTTTCATAACGATAAATCCCCTTTAAAAGATTGCGGGATTATACGCCTTTAAAGCACAACCGGGTATGAACGTGTGTTGCGAGAGGTGAGTAAGTACGCAAAATATAAAATTTTATAAACGCCATATTCTGATCCCCAGCAGAGATATAAATTCTACTGATAAAAATATAATTTATCGTACTCAGAATCTTAAAACCGGTCCTGTACGGACAAAATTATAATATAGTACAAAATATAAGATAACGCGTCAGACACGCCAACAAGTAACCCAATAGTCAACCTATATTATCTCGAAGGGAATGCAAAAAACATGGAATGTTATATTAATTGCTTAGTTAATTTCTTTAATGGAAAAGGCCGGGCCAGACGGAAAGAATACTGGATATTCAGCTTAGTTAACTACCTGATTTTTATCATGCTGTTTTTATTGATTGAAGATAAAGCCATAGCCTTGATCTTTAATACCATCATGTTCATCCCCTCTATAACCGTATCTTGCCGACGTATGCATGATACTGACCGTTCGGCCTGGTGGATGTTAATCGGCATAATTCCGATCCTTGGAACGATTATATTAATAATCTTCTTCTGCCTTTCTGGCACTCGCGGAAGAAACCGTTACGGGAATGATCCCAAACTCGAATATCGCTAAAAGACAGCGGTTGATTTAGCCCCCTCACCTGGTGAGTGAAGGGGCTATAAAGAGCTACAGTTCGATCACCATCCGCGAACCGGCAGAATCCGGCGTAATGACCACGCCCTGCTCGCCCGTCTGGCTCTTGCCCTGCTGTACGCCCTGCACTTTGCCGATGTTACGCAGGCACAGCGTCCACGCTTTTGCCTGGCCTTCGCCCTGCACCGTCAGCGCGTTACCTTCGCGTTTCACCCGCAGCGTGAAGATGACTTTGCCGTCCGCCGCCGGAACTTCGCACAGCGCCTCACGGCCATCTTCCAGGCTAAACAGCTGGAAGGCGGTGCCTTCGTGCCAGGCGTAGTCCGGCTTCTGGTCGTTGTTGCCCAGCGCCAGCAGCGTGTTGTCGCGCACGTAGACCGGCAGGCTCTGGAAGCCGTGCTGCTCTTTGTGCCAGCGGCTGCCCTGCGCCTCGACGTTGCTGAACAGGTGCGTCCAGCGCCCTTCCGGCAGGTAGAACTGCACGTCCCCCGCCTCGCTGAATACCGGCGCCACCATCACCGACTCGCCCAGCATGTACTGGCGGTCCAGATAGTCGCAGCCCGGATCGTCCGGGAACTCCAGCATCATCGCACGCATCATCGGCGTACCTGTTTCAGCAGCGTGGGCCGCCTGACGGTACAGATACGGCATCATGCGGGACTTCCACTGCGTGAAGTGACGCACCACGTCGCAGGCTTCATCGTCGTACGCCCACGGCACGCGGTAGGATTTGCTGCCGTGCAGGCGGCTGTGGCTGGAAAGCAGCCCGAACGCGCACCAGCGCTTGTAGACGTGGGCGGGCGCGGTGTTTTCGAAGCCGCCGATGTCGTGGCTCCAGAACCCGAAGCCGGACATGCCGAGCGACAGCCCGCCGCGCAGGCTTTCCGCCATGGATTCATAGTTGGCGTAGCAGTCGCCCCCCCAGTGAACCGGGAACTGCTGCGCGCCCACGGAGGCCGAGCGGGCAAATAATACGGCCTCTTCTTCACCCAGCTCCTGCTTCAGTACGTTCCACACCAGTTCGTTGTAGATGAACGCATAATGGTTGTGCATTTTCTGCGGATCGCTGCCGTCGTGCCACACCACGTCCGTCGGGATGCGCTCGCCGAAGTCGGTTTTAAAGCAGTCCACGCCCATGCGCACAAGGCGCTTCAGGTGCCCGGCATACCACTCGCAGGCCTGCGGGTTGGTGAAGTCGACAATCGCCTGCCCCGGCTGCCATTTATCCCACTGCCACACCGCGCCGTTCGGACGTTTCAGCAGGTAGCCTTTCTCCATCCCTTCGCGGAACAGCGGCGATTTCTGGCCGATGTAGGGGTTTATCCACACGCAGATTTTCAGGCCGCGCGCCTTCAGGCGTTTGAGCATTCCCTCCGGGTCCGGGAAGGTCACCGGGTCCCACTCGAAGTCGCACCACTGGAAGGCCTTCATCCAGAAGCAGTCGAAGTGGAAGACGTGCAGCGGCAGGTTGCGCTCCGCCATGCCGTCGATGAAGCTGTTGACCGTCGCCTCGTCGTAGTTGGTGGTGAACGAGGTGGTGAGCCACAGGCCGAACGACCAGGCCGGCGGCAGCGCCGGACGGCCGGTGAAGCGGGTGTAGCGGTCCAGCACCGCTTTCGGCGTCGGGCCGTCGATCACGAAATATTCGAGATACTCCCCTTCGACGCTGAACTGTACCTTAGAGACTTTTTCTGAGCCCACCTCGAAGGAGACGCATTCCGGATGGTTCACCAGCACGCCGTAGCCGCGGTTGGTGAGGTAGAACGGGATGTTTTTGTAGGATTGTTCGGTGCTGGTGCCGCCGTCGCGGTTCCAGGTTTCCACCGTCTGGCCGTTTTTCACCAGCGCGGTAAAGCGCTCCCCCAGGCCGTACACCGCTTCGCCCACGCCCAGGTCCAGGCGTTCAAACACGTGCGTGCGGCCCGTATTCGCATCCTGCACGTAGCCGTTGTTCTTGAACGCGCTGCCGGTGATGCGCACGCCGTCGCGCAGGAAATCCAGCGCCCACTCGCTGCCTTTGGTGACGCGCACGGTCAGGCTGCCGCTTTTCAGCTCCGCGAACTTCTCGTTGTTCTGCATCTCGACTTTTACGTCTTGCAGCACGTTCAGCGGGTAGTGCGGGCCGTTGCTCACCGCGCCCTGGAAGTGCTCGATACGCACCCCGACAATGCCCTCCTGCGGGGAGAAGAAGCGCAGGGTGAACAGCGGGGTATCAAGCTGGTTGCCGCGTTCGCTGACGTCTTTCGTCCCGGCGTAGACCACCATCTCGTTACCGTTTTGCTCCACGTCGAACACCTGAATCGGGTGAATCAACGCAAGCCCAGGCTGGATCAGCCAGTTACCGTCACTAATTTTCATTACTTCATGTTCTCCTGCTGTAATTCCCGGGAAACCGATGTGTTTTCAAAATCCTGCTGGTTGCGACGCACGCCTGCCGCCAGTTCGCCGAGGATCTTCGTCAGGAACGGGGTCTTAAGGGTGTAGAAGCGTTTGGCGACCACGGCGCTGATCAGGTAGCAGACCGCCGGGAAGAGGGTGAACAGCGCGATGATGATGGTGATGGTGGCGCTGTTTTGCGTGGCGGCACCGGCATCGTATCCGCCGCCTGCCAGCATCCAGCCGATCAGCGCCCCGCCGATGGCCAGGCCGAGCTTAAGCACGAACAGCGTGCCCGCAAAGCTTATACCGGTGAGGCGCTTGCCGTTGGTCCACTCGCCGTAGTCCACGGTGTCGGACATCATGACCCACTGGATTGGCGTCACCAGCTGGTGCAGCACGCCAATCACGAAGATGAAGACGAACATGGTGACCACCGAGCTCATCGGCACGAAGAACATCGCGAAGCTGAGCACCGCAAGCGCAGCGTTGGTCCACCAGAAGACGCTGACCTTGCACTTCCAGTCGGTGAGCGGCTTAGCGGCGGCGCTGCCGATAAGGTTGCCGACGCAGTAGGTGGTGAGGAAGGCGGTGAACATCAGCGGGGAGCCGAGGATCCAGGTGACGTAGTACATCATCGCCCCGCCGCGGATGCAGACCGCCATAATATTGAGGATGGTGAGCAGGCCGACAATGCGCCACTGGTCGTTGTGCCAGATATCGCGCAGATCTTCCCGGGCCGAGGTGCTGACCGGCGGCGCCTCCACCCGCTCTCTGGTGGTAAAGAAGCAGACCGCCAGCATGATGAACGCCACCACGGAGAGCACCGCAATCCCGCCCTGGAAGCCAAAAGCTTTATCGTCTCCGCCAATGAATTTCACCAGCGGCATCATCAGCACCGTAGAGAGCATGCCGCCCGCCGTCGCCAGCACGAAGCGCCAGGACTGCAGGGAGATGCGCTGCGATGGGTCATTTGTGATGACGCCGCCCAGCGCGCAGTAGGGGATGTTGACCACGGTGTACATCAGGGTCAGCAGCGTGTAGGTGACGGCCGCGTAAATCATTTTGCCGTGCAGGCCGAAGTCCGGCGTGCTGTAGGCGAACACGCAGACGATGCCGAACGGAATGGCGCCAAAGAAGATCCACGGACGGAATTTCCCCCAGCGGCTGCGGGTGCGGTCGGCAATCAGCCCCATGCAGGGGTCGGAGATGGCGTCCAGCGCGCGGGCCAGCAGGAACATGGTGCCGACGAACCCGGCGGGAATGCCGAAGATGTCGGTGTAAAAGAACATCATGTACATCATGACGTTATCGAAAATGATATGGCTGGCGGCGTCGCCCAGGCCATAGCCAAACTTTTCCTTCGCGGAGAGTACCTGACTTGTCATCTCTACAGCCCCTGTCCTTACGGCAGCGAAAATTCTATGTCTGACGTTGTAAAGCATTGAGGGCGAGCGGTGAATTCTGTTTTCTGGTTATCAGATTACGATTCTTGATAACTGTGAGCCGGGTCGCTCTCTTAGCAAGCTAACCGTAGGGAGCTGGTGGATAAGTGAGCGGATCTGCTTAATTTTAGTAACGAAAATGAGGGGAAGAGAGGGTAAAAGACAAAAGCATTGTTTGGAGGATCCGGGAAACCCGGTATAATGCGCACCGCCTCCATGTAGCAATGAAGGCTGGGAAGATCGTCGTCTCCGGTGAGGCGGCTGGACTTCAAATCCAGTTGGTGCCGCCAGCGGCGCCGGGCAGGTTCAACTCCTGTGATCTTCCGCCAAGTTTTTTATTTAATGTGAAGGCGAGTTAATACAAGAGGCTGGTAATGTTTAAATATTTCCCACCCGAGCGTATTGATGTTTTAGAACGCAATCTAATTTGCTTTAGTAAGCCAGACCATCTTAATGACCCTTATGAGCTTTCCGCTACATATAATTTAGATCCATTTATGGATGAGCTAACTAATAATTTAAGCACTGTTAATTTAATCGATCACCTTACACCAGAGTTTAAAGGTTTGTTATCTTTATTAAAGGAATCTGAGCAAGCAAAAATCATAGCCCAATCTCAATTTATACTTCCACAGTTACTCAAAGTTAACAAAGAATTTATATTACAATTTACGCAATCAAAATTTGACGACATTAAGTCTGAGATATGCAAATCAATAAGAATTTTATGCCTTACGGAGAAACCCGATAACTTATTGATGTGGACGCATTACGCAGATTCGCATAAAGGTTTTGTAATTGAATTTGATACTCAAAGTTCTTTTTTCAATCAGCGACGTAGTGATAAAGATGAGTTTGGCTATTTAAGAAAAGTGAAGTATGTGGAAAAAATCCCAGAATTAGCCCCTCTGACTAGTAAAAGCATAGAGTACTGGACAACTAAAAGTGTTGAATGGAAATATGAACATGAATGGAGAATGTTCCTAACAGAAGGTACTGCATCAACTTCAATTACAAAACAAGATATTAAGTATGACTTATACACCCTTCCAAGTGAAGCCATACTAAGTATAATAATAGGTTCTAAATCAACATCTAAATTTGAGAATGAAATGAAAAATATATTACAAAAAAACTTACGCTATAAACACATAGCTGTTAAAAAAGCCAGAAAATCAAATGAAAACTTTCAGGTTATTATCGATCATTTATAAATAGATTTAAAAAATTATCTATTTCTTTTTTTTATCATTGCAAGGTGCTTCAACTCCTTCCTTCCCAGCGTTTTAAACCAATTCCCAAGCGTCATCCCAGCATCCTTCGCTGCAACTTCAAATTGGGCTTTCAGTTCAGGTGTGATCCTCATCTGAAATGCTGGAGATTTCCCTGATTTTGGCGGTCTTACATCCCTTTTAACCGTTGACATGTCCATCCCTCAAAGTTATTGTTGAGTTGTCAAATGACACCCTACCATAGAGTCATTTGAAAGAAAACGCCCCCGAAAGGTATAGCGAGTACCAGACGAGGGCTGACCACAACGTTAAAGGACATAACGCCATGGCTATTCAACATAATATCACATCCCCAGCCTCTGAAATCACCACCAATCCGTCACAAATCGAGCCGGCTCGCATTGCGCTGTTAAAAACCCCGCTTAGCGTCAGCATGGATTTATTCCAGGTGCTCGACTTCTGCCAACGGCATATCGATGAGCTGATTGATTGCCACGACCATACCGGGCGTATGGCGCTGTACGGCCGCCTGTATGCCGGGCTGGAGGTATTGAAGGTTGTGCTGAAAGCGCCGCTGCCAGCGCATTTGATCGAGCGCCTGACTGTGGATGTGAAGACGGACGATGAGTATCACTGCCCGCTTTCCACGGATTCCGAAACGCTGCGGGCGTACTGCGCGGCGCTCACCATGCTCTTAATGCAGGGGGATCAGTCATTCGATCAGGAAGAGCATATCTCCGGATTATTGTTCGAACTGCTGGATGTGCTGGTCGAGGATTTGAAAGCGCCGCGATTCGTTCGTGTTTCGACAGGGCTGGCGATGATTGGCGGTGAGGTAATTCACTAGGTTTTGTAGTGCGGATAAGCCTGCGTCATCCGCCTTCTACTTCAAAAAAACGGTGGATGGCGCTGCCGCTTATCCACCCTACCTGGCTCCGGCATCAAAGATTTTATGCTCGAAGTTATCGGTGATATCCCTGACCCGATAAATCTTCCATTCGTTTTGTTCCTCGCGCAGATAAGCTTTCAGATGGATATTATTTCCATCCTCAACGCCTAGCCAGACATCCACCGCTTCACCTCCCATAACAGGCTGAGCTTCACCGACTTTTAACGCTGATCTCCATTGCGGATCGTAGTCTTGCGTATAGGTGAAGTAATCAGAATTAACTATTTCCTGTTCAGGAATTTTCGAGATATCAGCTAGTCGTTTGAGCGTGTCCGCCGCTACGTAATGTTGCATCTCTGCTGAGTCTAAATTTTTATGAGGCCCTGAAAGATACCAGCGATAAAAATGCTCTGTTTGTTCAGATGCCTGATTGTGGGGATTGGCGTTGCAGGCTGTAAGAATAAAAGCAGCAATAAGAATGAGTACGCGCATCAATGCATCCTGTAAATTTTGTAGGGTGGATTGGTTCTTCTGTAACCAGGGCCTGGGTACATGGTGCGTTGTCTGAAGTCAGATATCCAGGTTGTTCCATCGAACATCGCCATATGCCCGCTCGGGTTGCCACCCGGATATGGTTGAATAACTACTACATCCCCAGCCCATAATGTCGAACCCGGTGGTACTTCTCTAAAACCAGCGCTAATTAATGAAGAACCATAATCTTTTGCATGTGTCGTTCGTGCAAGCGTGACTCCTCCGGCTTCAATCGCTTCTCGCGTGTATTGTGCACAATGGCTACTTGAGGTGCCTCCGGCCCTGGTCCTTAAATGTTGAATGGCGACATCTTTATTCCAGCTCATCGAACCTCCTTGATTAACTTCACTTTTCTTTTTATTTAGTTAACCATACTTCTTTTTTATTTTTTGAAACATAAATCACTATTATTGAAAATATAAGCAATTTGGATAGTTAGAAAAAAATCATTTATGTAAAGAATGAAAAATAAAAAACGTTACGTTTAATCATTATTCGTTGTGATGCCAAAGCCAATTAATCATTTAATTAATATCAATACACGGACTTTATAGGTATACATATAAAGGGATTGAGCCTTATAAATCCTATAGCGGAAAAATCTCTGCCCGCCTGTCACCGGAAGACCATGCAGCGCTGGAACGTATTGCGCAGGCAAGCGGGGAGAGTATCAACCAGCTCCTGAATCAGGGCGCGAAGATGCTCATTAAACAGCGTGAGTCCTGATCTCAACTCGACCCAGGTTTTGTAGGGCGGATAAGCCTGCGTCATCCGCCTTCTACTTCAAAAAAACGGTGGATGGCGCTGCCGCTTATCCACAATAGAAATAACGCTAATTTAAATAACGCGACGATAGCCCTCTATCGCCCTGACCGTCATGGGCAATCCCTGTTTTAACAGCATCTCGAGAAATTCCTCTACTGTCATCGGCGGATGTCTGAGCGACTGCCGTTGCCTTCTTACGGCCTCGAGGGAAAGAGCATGATTGAGGTCAAAGAGATCGGAGATAAACTCGTCGGGGTGCATAGCTTCAATCTTTAATGAAGCCAGCGTTTCACCTGTAAAGTCTTTGTGATTTAGCGTGACAATCACTTCCGCTTTGGCTCGTATTGCCGCAGCCAGGACGTGCCTGTCATCAGCATCTGGCAGCGTGAGCCCGTCAATCAAAGTCTCGTATCCGCTGACATTCGCGTCAGGTAAAGCCATATTCATTAACTCAACGGTACGCCGCAGCGCCTCTGGCTTTATATCAGCCCGGTTGGCTAATAAATTTCTGCACCATTCATCATGGATGCGTTCGCTCCATTTCGGCTGGTACAAGCCAACAATCCCAAGATGCATCAGCAAATCCCTCAGCCTGGCGGGATAAAGCACACATGCATCCAGGATTACCGGATAGGGTGAATGCCTCATTAATACATCCCTGTTTCCTGCGCCTGGTCTGCCAGCGCCTGCATGGCATCAAGGCTTTCATGTTCACGTTTGTTTTTATACTCCATCAGGTCGGCAAACAATACCCTGCGATGCCGCCCTGTTTTGTGAAACGGCAGCTTGCCCTCTTCGAGCAATTTAACCATGTGCGGGCGCGAAACATTCAGCAGATTGGCGGCTTCCTGCGTTGTCAGCTCCGCATGAACCGGCACTATCTGTACGGCATTACCAACCGCCAGTTCTCCCAGTACATCCAGCAGCATTGTCAGCGCACTCGTCGGCAGCTCAATGGTATGGTTTTTGTCATCCTCTCCGAGGATTGAGATTCGCTGAGCATCGAGTTTTGTCGAAAGCCAGGCAGCGAGTTCCCGCTGGCCACGCTGAGCCAGTTCACTCTCGCGGGTATCGGGTAGGTTGAGCCTGGTTAAAGTTGTGGTCATATCGATGACTCCTGGTAAAATCAATTAAGCCAAGAGTAATCGAAATAAACGAAACCAACAACATTCGAAATAAACGAAATTCAGTAGAACAGCCTCTTCCCTCACATAGGCGGCACCAGCCCATCCTTTCCGGCGGAAATCCCGCGGGCGATCGCGTTGCCTTTGTCGTCTTTCATTGCGAAGAGCACGACTTTGGTGCCTGGTTTTAATATCGATTTATCGGCTGGAGTTATCAGCACCACCGGGACGTCGTCCGGAACGGCGATCGTTTTTTCTTTATCGTGGTATTTCACCGTCATCGTGCGGCCGTTGCTGTTGACCAGCTTGCCGACCGTGCCGTTAGTCATGGTGTTGACCTGGCCATTGGCGGATTCAAACGGATTGAAGCCTTCCCCGGAGCCGCGCAGGCCTGGGGCGAACACGTGTACTTCCAGCGCTTTTAACGTGCCATCGGCCTGGGGCACGGCGGCGGTGCCGATAAAACTGTCCGGCTTGATGTCGCTCATCTTCGCCTTGCTGACGCTGTTCACCTTCGTTTTGTCCGTCAGCCCCACGCTGAGCTTTTCGCCCTGCCGCGTGGTGAGCTGCAGGGTATTGTCGTTCACATTCTCAATCGTGCCGCGAACCGGGGTGATGACGTTATCCGGCGTGGCAGCCATCGCCCCAAAGCTCAGGGCCAGCGCACCCAGCAGCAGAGCGGGTAAACGGTGCTTTATCATGTTTCTCTCCAGCGTTTAGTCGGTTAATTAGCAGGCTTATTAAGCGTAGAAAGACTGGTAAAAAGCGGCGGGAAAGAGTGTGTTTAAACGTTTCGTTGAGGAGAGATCGAGCACAGCCTGAGGCCGTTTATTCGTGATACGCTGCGGGCAAACTTTCACAGGTGATGAAAAATGGCTTATAAACTCGCGCTCTTGTTACTGGCCCCACTGGTTCTGGCTGGCTGCTCGTCGCTGGATAGCTCCGCCGGTAGCGGCCAGCGTTCTTTGAACTCGCGTGCCGATGAGGGTTTTATCCGCTCGCCGTATCCTGATCCTTATTACAACAAAGAGTATCTGAGTGACGACCAGCGTCGCGAGATCAGCGAGCAGCTCCGTGCGCAAAGGCTTGAGGCGCGAGGCCGCCGGGATAACAGCACCGACAGCGGCGACGGTTTTGGGCAGGCGATCCCCAACGGCTATTTTGACTGAGTACGACAGGCTTCTTCAGCCGCAGCTGCACGCCCTTCATTTCTGATTCATCCCCTTCCTGCTGGCCTGAAAAACAAAAAACCCCGCTGGTGAGGCGGGGTCGTTTGTTTTTACTGCATTGAGCGCGTATGGGACGGAACTGCTTCGCACATCGTAATATACCAACGTTCAAAATATACGATGAATTTTCAGGCGGTGCAAACAGTTGCTGTCATTTTGAGCAGTGATGATTTTCGTCTTGCGATACAAGCCGCAAACTCACCATAACACTGTTTATATACACAGTGCATTTCGCTATGATTAGTGCGTTGATAATGATGTGCTCTGAGGCCGCAATTCGCCGCGGAATACAAGCCCTGGCTGAAACGGGTGGTGCCGTCAGTGCCTTAACCTCAGGGGAGCACATCGTAATTTACCAACAAAGTCAGCCAGCTACAGGCAGCGGAAAGGCACGTCGGCTGAAAGTGCTCCTTACCAAAGGAGACGCGTATGAGATGGATGGAACTGATTATTCAGGTTCTGAAGCTCATTGTTGCGTTACTGCAACTGCTTGAAGAAGTCATGAAGTACGCGAAGTAGTTCATGTTCAGGCCGCACCTAAGGGAGGCGGGCAGCCGCCTCCCTTTAATAAATCGCTTCGCAGTCAGACATCTTTCCAGCGCGGCAATTTATAGCGCCAGCGTCCCAGGGCGTAATAACTCGTCATTGTCAGTCCATACATCAGCCCGGCACAGCCCGATCTCCCAACTACAGTTTCTAAACTGTCACCCTGGACTCGCCAGACGAACAGCCACATAAGTATTCCCCATGTCACGCCAAACTGAATGGTATGACCAATAAACAGGCCCCATAGTGAACAAAAGTGGGGAGGGGGAATATTTCGACCAGCTCGCCAAAGCCAACGGGTATAAGGCGGGAGATAATTGCTTTTCCACATGCCGGTTTGGGCAAGCATGTCGAGCGCTCTTTGCCTTTTTGCTTCAATCTCCATTTGTTTAACCTCATGGCGAATACTTTTAACCCTGCTAACAATAAGGCCACAGGAGAACTTGTGCGAGAGTTATCGCGCAAAATGGCAACAAACATTGCCGCGCCGTCTTTACATCAGGCCAGTTTGTGCCGCCTGGGAAAACGCTACGTCATCTTGCCTCGCGCTTTATCTGTGGTAGATTCCTCTCGATTTTCATACTGCGTCAGTGACATTCACTGGTGACTGTTCTTTGCCACCCATAACCATGCTGAGACGATGAGAAAGTTAGCCAATATTCACCTGCTGATGATGCTTATTCTGCTGGTCGCCGTCGGGCAGATGACCCAGACCATCTATATTCCGTCGATCCCCGATATGGCCCACGAGCTGGGCGTGTGCGACGGGGCTATCCAGCGGGTGATGGCGGCGTATCTGCTGACGTACGGCATTTCCCAGCTGTTCTACGGGCCGATTTCAGACCGCATCGGGCGTCGCCCCGTCATCCTGGCCGGGATGGGCATTTTTATCCTCGCTACGGTCTGGGCGCTGTTCACCACTAATTTATCCGCCCTGGTGTATGCCAGCGCGCTGCAGGGGATGGGCACCGGCGTGGCCGGGGTGATGGCCCGCACCATGCCGCGCGATCTCTATGAGGGGTCGTCGCTGCGCCAGGCGAACAGCCTGCTGAATATGGGCATCCTGGTCAGCCCGCTGATTGCGCCGGTGCTTGGCGGCATGCTTGATTCGGTGTGGGGCTGGCGCGCCTGCTATGGTTTCCTGCTGCTGCTGTGCGTGATTGTGGCGTTCTGCATGCTGCGCTGGCTGCCGGAAACCCGCCCGGTTCAGGCGCAGCCGCAGCGGCTCAGGGCCAGCTATAAGGCGCTGCTCGGCAGCGGTTCGTTCAACTGCTATCTGCTGATGCTGGTCGGCGGGCTGGCGGGCGTGGCGGTCTTCGAAGCCTGTTCCGGCGTGCTGATGGGCGGCGTGCTGGGGCTGAACGGCGTGGTGGTGAGCATTCTGTTTATTCTGCCTATTCCGGCGGCGTTCTTCGGCTCCTGGTACGCGGGGCGTCAGAACGGGCGGTTTTCGGCGCTGATGTGGCAGGCGGTGCTGAGCTGCCTGTTCGCGGGGATTTTAATGTGGCTGCCGGGCTGGTTCGGCGTGATGAACATCTGGACGCTGATTGTCCCCGCCGCGCTGTTCTTCTTCGGCGCGGGGATGCTGTTCCCGCTGGCAACCAGCGGCGCCATGGAGCCTTTCCCGTTCCTGGCCGGTACCGCAGGGGCGCTGGTTGGCGGCCTGCAAAACATTGGTTCCGGGGCGATGGCGTGGTTCTCCGCGCTGCTGCCGCAAACCGGGCAGTTCAGCCTGGGGATGCTGATGACGGCGATGGGCGTGCTGATTTTGCTGTGCTGGCTGCCGCTGTCGCATAAGTTTCAGCAGCACGGTGAGGCGGTTTAAAGATTCTGGTGGATGAGGCAGGCTTATCCACCCTACAACCGATCGGGCGGATGGCGCGAGCGTCACCCGCCCGTGTTCTTAAAGCACCTTACTCAAAAACTCTTTGGTACGCGGGTTGGTCGGCGCGCTGAACAGCTGCGACGGCGGCCCCTGCTCCTGGATCACGCCCTGGTCGATAAACACCACGCGGTCCGCCACTTCCCGGGCGAAGCCCATTTCGTGGGTCACGATCACCATCGTCATGCCCTCCAGCGCCAGCTGTTTCATCACCGCCAGCACTTCCCCCACCAGCTCCGGGTCGAGCGCCGAGGTTGGCTCATCGAATAAGATGATCGAGGGTTCCATTGCCAGCGCGCGGGCAATCGCCACGCGCTGCTGCTGGCCGCCGGACAGGCTCGAAGGCCAGGCGTCGATTTTGTCTATCAGCCCCACCTTTTGCAGCAGTTTTTCCGCGCGCGAGACGGCATCTGCCCTCGACAGCCCTTTAAGGGACATCGGTGCCATAATCAGGTTCTCCAGCACCGTCATGTGCGGGAACAGGTTAAAGCGCTGGAAGACCATACCGATAGTTTCGCGCAGCGTATTGAGGTTGGTTTTTGGGTCGTGGACCGCAAAACCGTTCACCATAACTTCGCCGCCGTCCGGCTTTTCCAGCGCGTTCAGGCAGCGCAGGAAGGTACTTTTACCGGAGCCGGACGGGCCGATGACGCAGACCACTTCCTGCGGCGCTATATCGCAGGAGATGCCGCGCAGCACGTGGGTTTTGCCAAATTGTTTCTGCAGGTCGTTAACGTGAATCACTTTTGCCAAACCTCTTTTCCATGTGTTGCACCATCAGCGACAGAATAAACGTCAGCACCCAGTAGACCAGCGAGATGGTCAGGTACGGCTCCCAGTAGGTCGCATAGGCGCCGGAAACGGTACGCGCGGCGTAGGCCAGGTCGGCCAGGCCGATTGCCGAAGCCAGCGAGGAGTCTTTGACAATGGCAATGGCATTGTTGCCCAGCGGCGGCAGGATGCGGCGGAACGCCTGCGGCAGGATCACCTTGCGCATTGTTTTGCCCCAGCCCATGCCCAGCGCGCGGGAGGCTTCCATCTGGCCCTTATCGATAGACTGGATGCCAGCACGGAAGATCTCAGAAACATAAGCCCCGGCGTTCAGGGTTATCGCCACCACGCACGACAGGAACGCGCCGTATTCAGAGCGCAGCTCGCGGGCGAAATCGACGGACATCAGGCCGCTGGTGACCAGCATGCCGTCGCGCGGGTTGATGAACAGCGGCACCAGCGCAAAGTGAACCACCATGATCTGCACAAACAGCGGCGTACCGCGGAAGGCGCTGACGTAAACGCGCACCGGCCACTGCACCGCATAGCGCAGCACGTGTTTCCACGGGCCGTCTTCGGCGTGCGCCATTCGGCCCAGGCCGAGCAATAGCCCCCAGGTGGTGCCTAAAATTACGCAGATGATGGTGCATTTGATGGTCATGATCGCGCCCTGCATAAATAGCGGCGCGTATTCTGAGATTATCTCCCAGCGAAATCCGGTCATACCTGTCCTTGTTGGGGCCGAAACGGCCCCGAGTCATGCAAATTTATTCAGCGGGGAGGGTTGGAACGTTGCTGTCAAACCACGTGGTGTAGATCTTCGCATAGGTGCCGTCAGCGACGATTTTCTTCAGCCCTGCGTTGATTTTTTCGCGCAGCTCGGCGTTATCCTTCGCCACGGCGATACCGAAATACTGGCGCTCAAATTTGGTGTCCGAAACGGTTTTCAGCTGCTTTTCCGGGTGGGATTTGATGTAGTACTTGATCACGCCCACGTCGCCCACGGCGGCGTCGATACCGTCTTCCGCCAGTTCCTGCAGCATCAGCGGCGTGTTATCAAAACGCTTGATGTCGGTGCTGTTTTTGCCCAGCGTATCGGAAACCACAATGTCGCCCGCGCTGGAGTTCACCACGCCTACTTTCTTACCTTTCAGCGAGTTAACCGAATCTACTTTCGAATCTGTTGGCACCACGATGGACTGTTCAGCGGGGAAATAAGGCGCAGAGAAATCGACCATGGCCTTACGCTTGTCGGTGATGGTGATGCCGGAAATGATGATGTCGCGGTCGCCGGAGTTCAGGGTGGCGAAGATACCTTCCCACGGGGTGTTAACCAGCTTGATATCAAACCCTTCGGCTTTGGCGATGGCCTTGATGATGTCGATGTCGAAGCCTTCCAGCTGCTTCTGGCTGTTTTCAAATTCAAACGGGCGGTAGGTGCCGCCGGAGCCGACAACGTAGGTCTGCTGGGCCGCGTATGCGCCGGTGGCGAGGGTGGCAACCATGCACCCGGCGAGAAGAACTGATTTTGCTAACATCCTGATCATGTGGCGCTCCGATATATTATGTATTTATGCAGTTTATTTGCATAAAACTACATAATTTGACGGAGCGCGGCAACCTAAAGTTAGCGAAACGACTCAGTTAGTGCACTGAGGCCTGAGGATCGCGTCCAGCAGCGGCTGCATTTCAGGGCGCCAGGCCCCCTCTTCGCCATCATAAAATTTGCCGTCGCCGTTTACCGCAAACGGCAGGTGGGCCTTTTGCAGCTCGCAGGCGGTAAAGGTGGCGAAGGCAATTTGCTGCTTTGTAGGGCCGCTTTTGACCACTTCACCCACCGACCACGCGCCAACCCAGCTGCTGTGCCCGGTTTTTTGCTGCCAGTGAAGCACATTATTAATTCGCGTGCGGATCGCCGCTTTCTCAGCAGGCGTGCCCGTCGTCCAGCCGCGCTTCCCCTTCACCGCCACCGGCCCGTACGGGAAAAGGTGCCAGTTGGCCATCACGGGAGCCGTCGCGGAGTCCGGCCATTTCAGGCTGTCGGGCTGGGTATAGGCCTGAGGGGAGATCAGCACCATGCGCTGCGGGCTGATTTTGTGAATCGCTTTGCCGGCCTTTTCATACAGCGCGTTGAGCTGGGCGTGGCTTAGCTTATCCGACGGTTCGTAAAGGATATCGAAGCCGAGCTGCGGGAAGCGCTGGGCAAAGTAGCGGGCCGTCGTCGTCCACCAAGCCACAACCTGCGCGTCGCTTTCGCTGCCAGCCTGATAGCTGACGATCGGCACAACGTTGTACTTCTGGCAGGCCTCAACGATTTTTTGCAGATGCACCAGCCGCTGGTGCATGGCTTCCCCCGTCACGCGGATGCGCACGTGTCCGAAGCCGCGCTGCTGATAATCCCTCACCGCCAGCGGATCGAATTCGCGAATGCCGCGCTCGGTGCGCGCCCAGTCGACAATTATTCCCGTCCCCAGCTGGCTGGCGTAGGTTTGCGGTGCGGGCGCGGGCGGCGTGGTGGCCATCGCGCTGGCGCTCAGGGACAGCAGAGCAGCAATCAGAATCGGCTTGTGCATGGCCTGTAACTTTATGATGAGAGGGGAAAACCTAATATTTAGCACGCTTTACCCAAAGGGGGGAGCGCGGAGTGAAATAAAACGTAGCCGGTGAGAATGAAAAAACGGTGCCCGCCGGGGCACCGTTACAGAGGATTTACTTCAGCTCGGGCCAGTATTCCCGGTTTGCCTCTACCAAATCATCCAATATCGCTTTCGCGACGGACGCGCTCGGCACGGTTTTCGACAGCGTTATCGCCTGCCACAGCTTCTGATACGAACGATGCTCCCAGGCATCCACCACCAGTTTTTCTACCGCCACCTGCTGGCTCATCAGGCCTTTCTGGAACTGCGGAATATTGCCGACCACCAGCGGTTCCGGCCCGTTTTTGCCGACCAGGCATGGGATCTCGACCATCGCTTCCGGATCGAAGTTATTGATGGCCCCGTTGTTCGGCACAATCAGCAGCATGCGCTCCTGGGTGTTAAACGCGATGGCGGTGGCCAGGTCGACGATGTACGACGCGTGCTCGTCAATTTCCAGCTCGCCCGCGGAGGATTTCCCGGCCTGGATAATGGCGTTGCAGGAGCCGAAGACGTTTTTCTCACGGTGATCCATAACCTCGTTGGCGCGGGTGCGTTCGGGGTTGGAATGCTGCACCACGTAGTCCGGGAACAGATAGTATTTCAGGTAGGTGTTCGGGAACGTATCAGGATCAAGCGCCCACACGTCTTTCGCTTTCGCAAAGGTGTCGTTCCAGCTCGCTTCCGTGCCGTGCTCGTCAGATGGCGGAACATAACCAAATTTCGCCACGTGTTCGCGGATTTTTGGCATAAGATCGTTGCCCTGTAAATCCTCAATCGACGTCCACCAGCCGAAGTGGTTAAGGCCGTAGTAGCGCACGCGCATCTCTTTGCGGTCTTTCAGGCCGACAATCTGCGCCATGCGGCTTTCGATGCCGATAGGCATATCGCAGATGTTGAGGATTTTCGCCTGCGGACGCAGGCGGCGGGTCGCCTCCGCCACGATAGCCGCCGGGTTGGAGTAGTTGAGCATCCAGGCGTTCGGCGAATATTTTTCCATGTAGTCGACGATTTCCAGCACGCCGCCGATGGAGCGCATGCCGTAGGCGATCCCGCCCGGCCCGCAGGTTTCCTGGCCTACAACGCCGTGGCGCAGCGGGATTTTTTCATCTTTTTCACGCATCGGGTATTTGCCCACGCGGATATGCGCCATCACGAAATCTACGTCGGTAAACGCCGCCTTCGGGTCCGTGGTGTAGCTGAATTCAATGTCCGGCGCCTGCTCCCTGAGAATGACTTTGCACGCTTCGGCGATGGTCTCCTGACGCGAACCGTCGTTGTCATAGAACTTCAGGGCGCGCAGCGGGAAGCGGTCCTGGTTTGCCAGCAACATCAGTACGATACCCGGGGTAAAGGTGCTGCCGCCGCCTGCTACAACTACAGAGAATTTTTTCATGATACTGCCTCCGTCATGGATTTAAGTTCGGTCGAAGATGTGTCTTTCATCAGGCTTTCAATCTGGTCGCGGACCTGCGGGACGTTCAGCCCGACGATGACCTGAATACCGTTGCCGCGCCGCACCACGCCGTGGGCGCCCAGCGCTTTGAAAATGTCGTCGCCGTGGGTCAG
This sequence comes from Dryocola clanedunensis, assembly GCF_038405435.1. GTDB lineage: Bacteria > Pseudomonadota > Gammaproteobacteria > Enterobacterales > Enterobacteriaceae > Dryocola > Dryocola clanedunensis_A. Next base: position 112,313 of record NZ_JBBYHZ010000009.1, read on the forward strand.
CGCCATGTCCGCAAGGGTGATGCGCAGGCGGGTCGCGCAGTTGTTCACGCTAAGGATGTTGCCGGTGCCGCCGAGCGCTTCAAGGAAGCCTGCGGCCTGGCCCTGGCTGGTTTCTTTGCTGGCCGCGGCGGTGGTCAGCCCGCGTGAGGCCCTGTAGTCCGCCTTGCTGTAGAGCTTGATTTCACTCTCTTCACGGCCCGGCGTTTTCAGGTTGAAGCGCAGGATCAGCGTGCGGAATACCGCGAAGTAGATGCCGGTGAAGATGACGCCGATGCCAATCTGCGTGAACATCATCGACGCGTGGTTGTGGAACATGGGGATCCAGTTTTGCGGCAGGAACTGGTCGAGCAGGCCGCCGCCCATGTTGCCCACCACGCCGCACATGTACATCACCGTGGCCATGGTCGCGGCAAGGAAAGCGTGTACCGCAAAGAGCACGGGGGAGATGAACAGGAAGGTAAACTCGAGCGGCTCGGTGATCCCCACCAGCATCGCCGTGAGCGTTGCCGGGATCAGCAGCCCGGCCACTTTGACGCGGTTTTCCGGCGCGGCTGTAGCATAGAGCGCAAGTGCAATGCCAAGGCAGCCGAAGACTTTTGAGTTGCCGTGCAGGGCAAAGCCGCCTTCCGGGAACAGGGTTTTCAGCGGCAGCGTGCTCTGGCTGAACTCCTGCAAATGCTGCGCCCAGTAAACCTGAATGCCGCCTTCCACGACCGCCGGGCCGAAGATAAACGGACCGTAGATGAAGTGGTGCAGGCCGGTCGGGATCAGGATGCGTTCGAGGAAGGTATAAATCCACACGCCGAGCGCCCCGGCACCGCGCAGAAACTCCTGGAGCGATTCAATGCCCATCTGCACTTTTGGCCAGCCGAACAGCGTAAGCCAGGCGCAGGGGATCATCGCGAAGAAGGCGACAATCACCACGAACGAGCTGCCCTGGAAGATGCCGAGGAACACCGGCAGCGGCTTGTCGAAGTAGCGGTTATGAATGGCGGTGACGAAGCCGGATATCACAATCGCGCCGATGATGCTGGTATCGAGCGTTTTGATACCGGCAATCATGGCCAGCCCCGTACCGGCTCCCGGCTCGACGCTGAAATCAACGCCGAAGTAGCTGCCCCAGGTCATCCCCATCGCGTTGATGAAGTAGTTCCAGGTCATAAAGCTCACCAGCACGGCAAGGCAGGCGCGGCCCTGGGCCTGCTTCGCCAGGCCAATCGGTAAGCCAACGGCAAAAATCAGCGGCATGTTGCGGAACACCGTCCAGCCGCCTTCTTCAATGATGTGGACGATTTGGGCAAAGAGATTATCAGGGGCGGTAAGCGCTTCGCCGACGAACATCGGGTTGCGCAGCATAATGGCGATGCCTACCACAATCCCGGCGAACGGAAACAGCAGTACCGGGGTAAACATTGCGCCACCAAAACGTTGTATTTGACTGAGCATTTTTAAATCCTCACGTAACAACCTGTAGGGTATGTGACCTTATTTTTTTAACGCTGGTCTGAGACTGAGAGTAGGGAGGCGAAGCGGACATATCTTTGCCCGCTGCGCCGATTCGTGATCGCATTCATGGTTTTTGTTTGGCCTAAGTTGTCTACTTTTTGAGGTAAACGTAGACACGGTGATTTCCCGACGGGCATTCAGTCGATGAATCAGATTTAAATACAATATTTATCAATTGATTAACTTATGAACCACGGGTTCATTAAGCGCAGCGGGAAACCGCTAAGAGGTCTGGCAGTGATCTACAAATCCATAGCCGACAGGCTGCGCATCCGGCTCAATTCTGCCGATTACAACATCGGTAGCCCGCTGCCTGCTGAAGTCCGCCTGGCGGAAGAGTTTGGCGTCTCACGCATGACGATCCGCAAAGCGGTGGATTTACTGGTGGGCTGGGGGCTGGTGCAGCGCCGCCACGGCAGTGGCACGTTTGTGGCGAAGAAAGACGTGCATCATGAAACCACCAACCTGACCGGATTTATCGAGGTGATGCGCAACCAGGGAAAAGAGGTTGTCAGCGAGGTGCTGGAATTCAATATCATGCCCGCACCGCCCGCCATCGCCAGCCAGCTGCGCATTAAAATTGATGAACGGATCTACTACTCGCGCCGGGTGCGCTCGGTGGACGGCAAGCCGCTGATGGTGGAGGACAGCTATATGCCGGTGAAGCTGTTTCGCAATCTTTCGGTGGCGCATCTGGAAGGGTCAAAGTTCAGCTACATCGAAGATGAGTGCCATATCGTGGTCTGCGGCAACTACGAAAGCCTGACGCCCGTGCTGGCGGACAGAAAAATGGCGAAGCTGATGAACATTGCCGAGCTGACGCCCATCCTGCGTATAACCTCCCTTTCCTACAGCGACAGCGGCGATTTTGTGAATTATTCGGTGATGTTCAGAAACGCCAGCGAATACCAGGTGGATTACCATTTACGGCGGGAGCATGTGAAGATGTAGCGGCTACAACGAATCATTCATCCGTTAATGTGATCCCTAAGCGCCGGGCCATTGTCTTTATTTCATGACAGATTTCAGCGCTGGCAAAAAGCCCGGCCGTTGCCGTTAGCACGCTGAGATCCTTTGTTGTTATCCGACTACCAAACAAGATGTATGCGTCGCTGTCATCATGCTGGCGGGATTTCCAGACGTAACCATCAACGTCTTTATTCTGATCGTACATCGCTTTGGCCCACTGCCGGGTCTGCGCATAAATAAGCCTGTCGCCAAGAATAAACGTTTCTTTGCTCAGGCCCATTCGGTAAAGGTCTGCCGTTTTTAACGTGACCAGCGTTAATTCCCGCTCTGTTTTCAGCCGTGTCAGACCCCATTCGCGCCAGGGCGTAATGTTTAAAAATCCGCGGCGTTCATGCTGCGCCATGGGCCAGCCTCCTGACCTCATATTCTGCAGCCTGAATGACGTTAGCCGGATGTGTCAGCAACATAGTCTGCGGCGCGCTTCCTGCCAGCAGGGCATTAGGCGTTGCAAACCATTCTGCCAGCCCCCAGGGTGTCTTATGGCTGGCAAAAATATCCAGAATGACTTTCATCACGCGCAGTGGCCGGTAGCTTTCATCGAATCCGTAGCGAGGGTAGACGTGCCCCGTACCGCGCTTGATGACCGAGAAAATTTTCCCGGCTGACTTCCACTTTGTTGGCTGCGCAGAGACATTTTTTGCCGAATATCCCCCCAGCGTCGCTATCTGCGCTGACGTTAACCACCCCTCATCCGTTAGCTTATCCCTTGCGTCAGCACGCGCTTCTTCATCAACGAGGTATGCCTCAACGTTGTTTGTTTTGGCAAAGCTGCCCGGGCGGGTTACCTCATAATGGGCAACGGGTTCCTCGCATCCCTGTGCCTGAGGCAGTTGAGTGTCGTTCTGGAAATAGGCTTCACGGTAGAGTTTTAAAAAGGCTTCAAAACCGTCTTCCGATGCGATTGAATTCTGCTGCTTTTTTAGCTCTTCTGTGGCCTGAAGCAAATTCAGCAGCTGTGTGTGGAAGTCTTCCAGATCGGTAGCTGCACCCCGCATTTCAAGCTGCATAGTGATGCCTTTCTCTTTCCTGCGTGGGCTTCCGGCCACGCCTTTTTCCAGCGTGAGTTTTACGCTTTCGCCGTCAAAGAAATGGCTATCTTTAACTTTTTCTATTCTACCGGTATGTTTATCCATGCTGGCTCCACACTAACCAATATAACTAAAATAACTCCATTAACCTTATAGCATGGTGTACAAATATTATCCAGCGTCAACTGGTGACTCACATCCAGAAAATCACCGCCAGCAGCTGGGGCGTGATGATGCGCAGGAACATCACCAGCGGGTAGACGGTAGCGTAGGAGAGGGCCGCAGCGCCGCTTGTAGCGTGCAGGCCGTTGGCGAAGGCCAGCGCCGGGGGATCGGTCATGGAGCCCGCCAGCATGCCGCACAGCGTCAGGTAGTTCATCTTCGCCAACAGGCGCGCCAGCAGCCCGGTGGTGATAAGCGGAATCGCGGTGATCAGGATGCCGTAGCCAATCCAGCTCACGCCGTCGCCCTGCACCAGGGTATCGATAAAATCGCCGCCGGACTTCAGGCCGACGACCGCCAGGAACAGCACGATGCCCAGCTCGCGCAGCGCGAGGTTGGCGCTCGGCGGCATAAACCAGTACAGCTTGCCGATGCTGCCGATGCGCCCGAGGATAATTGCCATTATCAGCGGGCCGCCTGCCAGACCCAGCCGCAGCGCCACCGGAAAGCCCGGCACATACAGCGGAATCGACCCGAGCAGCACCCCAAGCCCAATGCCGATGAACACCGGCAGCATCTGCACCTGCTGAAGCTTCTGCTGGGCGTTGCCCACTTCATTGGCCACGGCCTCGATGGAGCCGGGACGGCCCACCAGATTGAGGATGTCACCAAACTGCAGGCTGGCGTTGCTGCTGGCAACCAGCTCGACGCCCGCACGGTTAAGGCGTGAGATCGCCACGTCATACTTTTGCTTAAAGTGCAGGTCGCGAATTTTTTTGCCCAGCACCTTCTCGTTGGTCACCACTACCCGCTCAACGCGCAGGTCCGTGCCGCGCGTGGAAAGTGAGGTATCAACCTCCTGCCCGATGACCAGCAGCGCCTTGTGCAGGTCTTTCTCCGCGCCGACCAGGTGGAGTAAATCTCCGGCCTCAATCACCGTGCCGGGGGACGGCACCATCAGCAGCTCGCCGCGCTTCAGGCGCGAGCAAATTATTTCGTCGCTGTTCAGAATGGGCACGTCCTGAATCGGCAGGCCGTTGAGGTTCGGGTTGGCAACGCAGATGTTCATGGTGTGCAGCTGGCTGTGGCTGTGCCCGTTGCTGGCGTCAAACTGCTGCGCTTCACGGTCGACGTTAACGCGAAACGCCAGGCGAATGAGCCACATGCTGAGCAATATCCCGCAGATACCAAACGGATAGGCCATCGCGTAGCTCATCCCCATCTGGTCAACGAGGGTCGCAGGCGTGCCGAGATCGGTGAGAATTTGCTGTCCGGCCCCCAGCGCCGGAGTGTTGGTGACCGCGCCGGAGAATATTCCCAGCACCACGGGCAACGGCACGTCAAAGAGCTTGTAGATAAGCGCCGTTACCAGCGCGCCGATAACAACAATGAGGATCGCAAAGAGGTTTAACCGCAGGCCGGAGACGCGAAGAGAGGAGAAAAACCCCGGCCCGACCTGAATGCCGATGGTGTAAACAAAGAGGATGAGGCCGAACTCCTGGATGAAGTGCAGCATGTCGCCGTTGAGGTTAATCCCCGCCTGATTCACGAAGTGGCCGACGATGATGCCGCCGAACAGCACGCCCCCGATGCCAAACCCGACGTCGCGAATTTTGATGCCGCCAATCCACAGGCCAACGACGGCAACCAGCGCCAGCATGCTGACGGTTAACGCTATTCCACTCATCTACGGCTCCTTGCGAATAACATTACTGTTCACAAGGATTCTCGCAGAGCGGCTGCCGCCTTAATGGGGCGTGGAGCACAAAAGGCTCCAAATTTTAAGGATTTGGCTCCGCCAGGTTAAAGCGGTTACGGCCCTGCTCTTTAGAAAGATAGAGCGCTTTATCGGCGCGGTTCAGCAGGCTTTCTACCGACTCGTTTTTCTCCCACTGGGCGATGCCCTGGCTTATGGTGACGTGGTCGGCAATATCCGAAGCCGCGTGGGGAATAGCCAGCCGGTTGATTTCATTCTGGATGCGGGCGGCAACATCCTGCGCCACGGCGAGGCTGACGTCCGACAGCACCACCACAAACTCCTCGCCGCCGTAGCGAGCCACCAGGTCCCCGCTGGCGTTGCGCACCGCCCGGGTCAGCGCCGTGGCAACGTTAATCAGGCACTCATCGCCGACCAGGTGCCCGTAGTGGTCGTTATATTTCTTAAAGTAATCAACGTCGATCAGGATAACCGTCGGCGGCGTGTTCGCCAGCGGCGCAAGGGCGATAAGCTTGTTGATGCGCTCATCAAACTGGCGGCGGTTAGGGATATGCGTCAGCGAGTCGCTGTGGGCGATTTCATCCAGCGCGGCGGCATAGGTCTGATTGGTGTACTCCTGGCGGATCGCCTGAATAAACCAGTGCTTGAGCATGCGGCGGCCCGTTTCTACCAGGAAGAGGGTCATCAGCACGCCCATCAGGATCAGCATCTGGAAAGGCTCAAAGAAGAGGTTTTTTACAACCAGCGGCAGCAGGGTGAGCGGAATGACAAAGCTGTAAAGGCACAGCGTAGAGACATACAGGCCCGCCAGAGAAGAGAAAGTCAGCATTAAGAACAGCGACATGCCGAAGAGTATCTGCCCGTTTCCTTCAATCATCGTCAGCATCAGTGCCCAGTAGCAGCCAAGCAGGAAAAAGCCGACCGCAAGGACCTTGATGTGCAGCGTCGCGAGTATTCGATGCGGCCAGTCGAAACGGGAGACGAGCGCACAGACCACTAAAAAAGCGAGGAAGAAGCCAACGGTGTAGTCGATGCTGGTATTGAACAGATTTGTCGGGGTTTCAAAATGCTCAAGCTTAAGCATCTGCCGCTGGGCAAGAATAAAGACCGAACAGCTGACGCCAACAAGCCAAAGCCAGCGGATTGAGGAGCTGAGGGCGCGGCGGGTAGAGTCAGAGAGAAGCTGTTTGTATTCGGCGGTTTCTTTGAACCAGACGCTGGCGAGATTAAGCACATAGTCATCAATAACGGTCGTTAAAAAGCTTCGCAATTTCCCGAAATACATATATTTCAACCCACCCGTCTGTTTTCTCAACCGCGCAACAAAATGTGTACGTATGTGCAAATATAATGCATCACGGGGGGTGAACAAAAGGACAGGTCGAAAATGAAACGGGGCCGAAGCCCCGTTTGTGATTTATTTTTAACTGTTCAGCGCCGGACGCTCGCTGATGGCGATGCGCTGCGGAGCGATTTCTGCCGGGATTTCCCGCACTAAATCAATGTGCAGCAGCCCGTTCGTGAAGGTCGCGCCGGAAACCTTCATGTGTTCAGCAAGCGTAAAGCTCAGGCTGAACGGCTGCATCACTAACCCCTGATGCAGCCACGTCGGCTCTTTTTCGGCCTTTTCTGGCTCGCCCTTCACGGTTAGGCGGGTGCCTTCCAGCTCAATATTTAAATCTTCCTGGCGGAAGCCTGCCAGCGCAAGGGTAATGCGGTAATGGTTATCGTCGCCTTTTTCGATGTTGTAAGGCGGGAACCCCTGGGTTTCCGGTGAGGTTTGCAGGGCGTTGGCCATTTTGTCAAAGCCGATCCATTGACGCAGCAGTGGGGATAAATCGTAGTTACGCATAAGTTTTCTCCTTCTGAGAAGCGAGTGAGTACCTGGCAATATGCGAATTGCCATTAGCTCCCTGACGGCGAGCCGGGTTTAGCGGGCCGCGAAGCGACCCGGCAGAATTAATTGATTTCGATGCGGCGAGGCTTCATTGATTCCGGGATCACGCGCTCGAGATCGATATACAGCAGGCCATTCACGAGATTTGCACCGCGAATGTGGATATTTTCCGCCAGCTGGAATTTACGCTCGAAGTTGCGCTCGGCGATGCCCTGGTACAGATAGGTGCGCTCCGGCTGCGCGTCGGCATGGGCCCCCTTCACCACCAGTAGATTATCCTGGGCGGTGATCTCCAGTTCGCTTTCGGCAAAACCAGCGACGGCAATGGCGATGCGGTAGTTGTTTTCGTCTACCAGCTCAACGTTATACGGAGGGTAGCCGCCGTTGCTTTGGCTCTGGTTGTTTTCCAGCAGGTTGAACAGGCGGTCGAAACCAATGGCGGAACGGTACAGCGGGGACAGGTCGAAATTACGCATAGTTAAAAGCTCCTGAAATCAGCGAGGTTCAATAGTTGCCTTCCGTCATGGACAGGCCAGAGGACCAGAGCACCCTTCCGGCGTACTCTCTTACGGCCACATTCTTAAAATGGATCCGTAATCGCGCTTTTCAAGGTGATTAAAGGAAATTTTTTGCGGCTTTGGTGGTCAGTACATAGACTGATTAGAGAAGTAAACCAGAATTATCTGCGACAGCCGCCACAGAGCGGTGATTTTGAGATATTTATTCTCCGCACGAGTGATATAACCGCCGTGTGGCCTGACCAGAACCGGTCGATGAAATGAAATTAATAGTGATGATGAAAAGCTCTCTTGCAAGAACAATAGTAGTCAGCGGTGTGGTTGCGTTGAGCGGCTGCTCGAGCGTCATGACCCACACCGGCGGCCAGGAGGGTTACTATCCCGGTACCAAAGCCAGCTACGAAATGCTGACGGACGATGGTACCAGCTGGGGATACAAGCCTTTCGTGGCGCTGGATATGCCCTTTACCGCCGTGATGGATACCCTGCTGCTGCCGTGGGATATGTTCCGTGACGACAAGTCGGTGAAAGCGAGGGTAGAGGCCAGCGAGCGCAAGAATCTGGCCACCAACTCCGTTATCCCGCCCGCCTAGTCGTTATCGCCCCGTCCCGGTCGTAAATAGCTGGCGATACCCGTCCACGTCCTGCATCCAGGCGATAGATGCCCCATCAGGCGAGAAAACTATCGCATCGGCCGACGGGCATTCGCCGTCCGCAGCCGTAAGCGGCGTGATTTTTCCGCTTTGCGCATCGCAAAGTACAACGCAATTCTCCACCACAAATCCCAGCGCTTTGCCCGAAGGATGCCAGTTAAACGCCGACTGAATATCTGACGCGCCGTGCGTGAGCTGCCGCGGCTCCCCGCCCTGCGGTGAAATCAGCCACATCTGCACCACGCCACCGTCATCCTTCATCAGAAAGGCCAGCTGGCTGCCGTCCGGGCTGCTGCGCACCCAGTGGCGCGGCTGCTGTGCAAGGCCCGGGAAGCGGCGCTGATGGGTAAAGGTCAGGCGGCGCTGCTTAACGCTGGCCGGAGGCGCCGGGAGGGTGGTTTCGGTGCCTTCCAGCGGCTCCGCGCCCGCCTGCCGCCACTCAGCTTCGCTCTCCGGCAAATCAACGATAAACAGCTCCGGCACTTTCTCGCCGTTATCCGCCCGCGTATCGCCGATAAACGCCAGCGCCCAGCGCTGCTGGCTGCCGTCCGCCCTGCGGTAACCCTGCTCTCCTACCCATCCTTCTTCATACGCGCGGTTTATCTCGTCAGTACCCGGACGCGGCGCGGAGGTCGTGCGGCTGACCAGCACGCAATAATGGCTGCCATCGTATTCACGCGGATGCTGCTTAACGGGCGTAACAGGGCCAAACGGCAGCGCCACGCCGACGTTGCGCAGATCTTCAGCCGGATTAAATTCGTGCATCACATGGTCGTTATAGGTGAAGCTCAGGCGAGAGCCGTCGGGACTCCAGACGTGGACGTGGCTGCCGCCGCGCAGCGCGCCCGGCGTGAAAGGTGCGGTGATGTCCATGGCGTCCAGATTGCCCGCACTGCCGCCTTCCACCACCACGCCACGGCGATGATGAAAATCATACTGCCAGCCTGCGTCAGGGTTTTCCGGGCCGTGAATAAAGACGTATCGCTCGGGGAGCTGCGGGTTTACCGTGACCACGCCAACGTGCGCACCGGCAGGAGCCTGGTAAATCACTTCGACTGCGCCAGTTTCTACATTGACGCGCTCCACAGTCTGGCTGGTAAAAGAAGCGCCGGAGGGGCGGACATCAAAGGCCAGCCACAGGCCGTCCGGCGTCCAGACGTTGGTGTTGGTGAGCTGGTGATTGCGCGGAGAGAAGGTGAGTTGTTTAGTCACGATAATACCCTGAAGCGTTAGACGCCTCAGGGTAAAACAAAGGAGTGTTTTAGCCTACCCTTTCTACTTTTCCAACCAGCAGAATGTACGAGCACGCACCCAGCAGGGCCACTACGGAGATGTAGACCAGCGCCGGGGCAAAACCGTAACCCTGCGCGAGATAACCTACCACCAGCGGTACGGTGATGCCGCCCAGGCCGCCAACGAAGTTAAACACGCCGCCGGTCAGGCCAATCAGGCGCATCGGGGCCAGGGAGGACACCAGCGACCAGGTGATAGACGCGAAGCCGTTGCCGAAGAAGGCGATGGCCATCAGCGTCATGATCCAGACCGGGTCATCGGTATAGTTCGCCCCCATGATGCAGGTGGAGATCAGCAGCCCGCAGATAATTGGCGTTTTACGGGCAATTCCCAGCGAATAACCTTTGCGCACCAGCCGGTCGGCAACCCAGCCCGACAGCAGCACGCCGAAGAAGGCGGCGAGGAACGGTACGGTGGTCATAAAGCCCGCCTTAAGCGCGGCGATCCCCTTCTCCTGGGTCAGATAGTTCGGGAACCATGTCAGGAAGAACCAGAGCGTGGAAGTCACCGCGAACTGCCCCAGATAGACGCCAATCAGCTTACGGTGGAACACCAGCTTCCAGTCGGCGGCGGTCATCGGCACGCGGGATTTTTTCTCCGACGGCGCATCACCATCCACCAGGCCACCGCCTTCGCGGATGTAGTCCAGCTCCGCCTGGTTGATGCCCTTGCTGGCGCGCGGCGCCTGGTAAACCTTGATCCAGATAAACGACCAGATGATGCCGATGCCGCCGGTGATGATAAACACCCAGTGCCAGCTCAGCATCTCCTGGATCCAGATAAGCAGCGGGGTAAGGAACGCCAGCCCCACAAACTGGCCGGATGTATAGAAGCCCACGGCAGAAGCCCGCTCGCGCTCCGGGAACCAGCTGGTCACCATGCGGTTGTTGGTCGGGAACGCCGGGGCTTCAAAGATGCCGGTGATGGCGCGCAGGCCAATCAGCGACATCAGCCCGGTTGCAAAGCCCTGGAACAGGGTCGCCACGGACCAGCCGAAAATCGCAATGAAATAGGTCATCCGCGATCCGACCCGGTCAAGGAACCAGCCGCCCGGGATCTGGCACAGCGTATACAGCCAGGCAAAGGCCGAGAAAATATAGCCCATCTCGGTTTTAGAAATACCAAACTCTTCCTGAATATGGGCGGACGCCACGGCCAGGTTGGCGCGGTCAACATAGCAAATCACCACCGTGATAAAGATCATGACGAGCGTTAAATAGCGGCGGCGCGTAGGTTTTGCAGCAGTTACAGAAATATCCATAACATCTGACTCCTGATTTTTGGCATGGCGATACCTGTCACCATGCCCTGTTTATTACAGAGGGTGTTTTATCTTTACTATTTTTATAAAAGCTTAAGGGTGAATAATTACCACTCGGCGACGGCACCGTCAGGATAACGCCATAACGGATTGCGCCAGTCGGTGACATTTTTACTGCGGGCAATAACCTGCTCTTCGTCTATTTCCACGCCGAGGCCAGGCTTCATTAACGGCATAAAGTGGCCGCCGTCCATCTGGAAATCCTCTTTGTTTTTCACAAAGTCGAGCAGCTCAGCGCCCTTGTTATAGTGAATGCCCATGCTTTGCTCCTGGAATACGGCGTTGCGGGAGACAAAGTCGATGTGCAGGCAGGCGGCCAGCGCGATGGGCCCCAGCGGGCAGTGCGGCGCAAGCGCAACGTCGTAAGCCTCTGCCATACCGGCAATTTTGTAGCACTCGGTTATGCCGCCCGCATGGGACAGATCGGGCTGCAGAATCGCCAGGCCGCCTGCTTCCAGCACGCGTTTAAACTCAAAGCGCGAGAACATACGCTCACCGGCAGCGATGGGGATATGGGTCTGCGCTGCCAGGCGCGGGTAATACTCGGCCTGTTCCGCCAGCACCGGCTCTTCAATAAACAGCGGGCGATATTGCTCAAGCTCTTTGATCAGCACCTTCGCCATCGGCGCGCTGACGCGGCCGTGGAAATCCAGACCAAATTCAATTTCGTTGCCGAAGGCCTCGCGGATTTGCGCGACGGTATTAACGGCGGCATCAACATGACGGGAGTTTTCAATGATGCCCATCTCTTCGCAGCCGTTTAATTTAAACGTATCAAAACCTATTTTGCGCAGGGATGTTATGCCATCTATTACTTCCGCAGGGCGATCGCCGCCGACCCAGCTGTAGGCTTTTATTTTATCGCGAACCAGACCGCCCATTAATTGCCAGACCGGCGCGTTTAATACTTTGCCTTTAATATCCCACAGCGCCTGGTCAATACCGGCAATCGCGCTCATTAATATCGGTCCGCCGCGATAAAATCCGCCGCGGTACATCACCTGCCATAAATCATTAATGCGCGCCGGATCCTGGCCAATTAATAATTCGCCCAGTTCGTGCACCGCCGCTTCGACGCTTTTTGCACGCCCTTCTATCACCGGTTCGCCCCAGCCGACCACGCCTTCATCGGTTTCTATTTTCAGGAACATCCAGCGCGGGGGTAAGCGGTAAGTCGTGAGTCTGGTAATTTTCATGATTGCACTGCCTCTTGATACGCTTTAACAAATGCTTTTGCTTTTTCGATGGTGCGAGCGACGGGCTGTCCGGCGCGATAAAGATCGCTGCCCAGCCCGGCCCCTGCGCAGCCTGCCTTCAGCCACTGGCCGAGATTTTCCGGCGTCACGCCGCCTACTGCAAAGACGGGTACGTCCGCAGGCAGCACCGCTTTCAGCGCTTTGATGTAGTCCGGGCCAAAAGAGGAAGAGGGAAAGATTTTCAGCGCCTGAGCGCCCGCGTCCAGCGCGGTAAACGCTTCCGATGCCGTCGCACAGCCCGCGCAGACGGTCATCCCGCTCGCTACGGCCCGGCGAATCACTTCTGGCTGGGTGTTAGGCGTCACCACCAGCTTCCCGCCCATGGCTGCCAGCTCATCGACCTGTTCAGGTTTAAGCACCGTTCCGGCACCGATCAGCGCCTGCTGGCCAAAAGCCTCGACCATCGCCGGGATGCTTTTTTGCCATTGCGGAGAGTTAAGCGGGATCTCAATTGCGTCGAACCCCGCGTCCAGCAAGGCCGCAACGTGGGCGTGTGCTTCGTCCGGGGTGATGCCGCGCAAAATCGCGATCAGCGGAAGGTTAGTTTGCCACTGCATTTGCAATACTCCTTATTCCTGCCTGGAATGCCTCGTCGCCGTCAAGTACCGAAGCCTGGAAGCCCAGCAGCGCAAGCGCGCTAACGTAGCGCTGGCTCAGGGACGGGTTAGCCACGAGGGTGACGGGATGCTGCTGGCTCAATGCGTAATGGCGGGTCATCGCCGCCGCTTCGTTGCCAATCAGCAGCCCGGAAAGAAACTCGCTTACCTCATCGCGGGGTAAATTACCCAGCACGTGGGCGGCGCGGACTTCAAACAGCCGGGGGAGTAAATCGCGGTCGTTTACGCCCCGCTCCAGCCCGGCCCTGAAGGCGCTGAGGCTTGCCTGTTGCTCCGGCAGGCCAGCGCCGACCAGAGAGTGATTCAGCAGGAGATGGTGCAGCTCGCCGGTCATCACGGTGCGGAAGTCCTGCACCGTGCGCTCATCGGCCTGCACCCATTTGCAGTGGGTTCCCGGCATGACGTAAAGCGGGGACTGGCTGAGGGTTCTGGCCCCCAGCAGCTGGGTCTCTTCGCCGCGCATGACGTTGCGGTTGTCTTCACGCTGCACGCTCATGCCGGGGATAATCCAGACGTTGTCCAGTACCGGCATAAGCTGCTGGCTGAGGTCAGAAAACTGCGCCGGGCAGGGAAGATAAGGGGCTGTTTTCCAGCCCGCATTGCTGCCAACCATCCCCGCCATCAGCACCGGCGTTTTGTCTTCACGCCAGCCGTGGGTAACTTCATCGAACACCGCCTGCGGGGATTTGCCGTTCAGCCGGGTGATCCCGGCCGCGGTTTGCCGACTGTCAACGCAGGTGCCGTCCTGATAGTACCAGGCGCGCAGGTTGGTCGAACCCCAGTCAATAGCGATGTAGCGAGATGTCATGTGATGTCCTTTAGTCGTTTCGTGGAGCTGGCGATCATGGTCATCGCCGCCTGCTCCGCAGCCTGGCTGTCCTGATGGCGTATCGCATCAAACAGCGCTTTGTGTTCCGCCAGCGTTTTCGGCATGTTGGCCTCATCGCCCATCCAGGTGCGTTCAAAGACCGCACGCTGCAGTGAGCTGATAGCAATGCTGAGCTGCTGTAAAACCGGGTTGTGCACCGATTCCAGCACCGCTTCGTGATAGCGGATATCCGCCTCGTTAAAGGCATCGCGATCCTGGTTGTGGGCCACCATGTCGTTAAGCGCGGCTTCGATTCTTGCCAGGTCGTTCGAGGTAGCCCGTTCCGCAGCCCAGCGGGCGATAGCCGGTTCCACAAGATTACGCACTTCGCTCATCGCGCCGATCAGCCGTGGGTCATAGTCGTTTTCCAGCACCCACTGCAGCACTTCGGTATCCAGGTAGTTCCACTGATTGCGCGGCAGTACAAACGCCCCGCGATAACGCTTCATCTCCACCAGCCGCTTCGCCATCAGCGAGCGGTACACTTCACGAATAATGTTGCGCGAGGTTTCAAACTCTTCACACAGCTCCGCTTCTGCCGGTAACGCCGCGCCCGGCGTGTATTTGCCGCTAACGATCTGTTTGCCCAGCGTCACGATAATGCGGTCGGTCTTGGTCATGGCTAATCCTGTTAATCAAAGTGGGAATAGCCACTACTTTACCGTGAGCGCTGAAAAACACCGCTACTTTGAAGTACAAACTTGAAGCGTGCTGCGTTTGCTGTGGGTGTAATGTAGTACAAACAATATATGTTGTACTACAATTTGGATCACATAATAGACAATTGATAATCAAAATTCCGAGAGACGCACAGTTGCACACTACATATGTGCAGTGTTATATTCTGGCTTCGGACAGAAAAGAGAAAGGCCGCATGAAATGGAGAAAATGCGAGGAATTGAAAGCTTCAGGGAAGAATGGCTTCAAGACTTTTTCCTGTACGGCAAACAGAATCGAAGAATCCCGCCGGATATCACAACGGTACTGGCCAGGAAACTCGACCTGATGAATGCGGCAAGCAGTTATAAAGATTTACGCTCACCACCCGCCAACCGCTACGAGGAGCTCAATCCTCCTCTCGAAGGTTACTCTTCCATAAGAGTGAACGATCGCTACAGATTGATATTTATCTGGCAGGATGGAAAAGCGAAGAACCTCTATCTAGATGATCACGGTTACAGGCAGCACAAATAATTCACTAGCGTATGAAAGAGAGGAAGTTCTATGGTCCAGGCACAACGTAAACCCACGTCTGTAGGGGATGTCGTGTTATACGAATACCTTGAGCCGACCGGCATTAAAATTAATGACCTGGCTGAGATGCTGCAGGTTCACAGAAACACCGTCAGCAAGCTGATTAATAACAATTGTAAGCTGACAACCGACATGGCCTTCAGGCTGGCGAAAGCCTTCGATACCAGCGTGGAATTCTGGCTCAATCTGCAAACGAACGTGGATATCTGGGAGGTGCAGAATAACACCCGAGCACAGGAAGAAATCAACAGGATCGTAACGCTTGAAGAAATGCTGGCGCGCAAGGCCGCCAGCCATGCAACCGAAGCAGCGTAGCCCGCAAGAAAAGAGGGGTGGCCAGTACCACCCCGCATACAGCATTAGTTCAGCACAAACTTCTCAATCGCGTAGGCAACACCGTCTTCCAGGTTGGATTTAGTCACGAAGTTGCTGACTTCTTTGACCTTATCGATGGCGTTTTCCATCGCCACGCCCATGCCCGCGTATTCCAGCATCGCAATGTCATTTTCCTGATCGCCCAGCGTCATGACTTCTTCGCGTTTGATGCCCAGCGATTCCGCCAGCGCCTTCACGCCGGTGCCTTTGTTTACGCGCTTATCGAGGATTTCCAGGAAGTAAGGGGCGCTTTTCAGCAGCGTATAGCGCTCTTTGACCTCGTCCGGGATTTTTGCAATCGCTTTGTCCAGCACGACCGGATCGTCGATCATCATCACCTTCAGGAACTCGCCGTTTTTCGCCATGTTTTCCGCTTCGCAGAACACCAGTGGGATATTGGCGATGAAGGATTCATGCACCGTGTAGTAGCTGATATCGCGGTTGGCGGTATAGAGCGTATGGCGATCTAATGCGTGGAAGTGCGAACCCACCTCGCGGGAGAGCTGTTCCAGGTAGCGATAGTCATCGTAGTTCAGCGCGGTTTGCGCCACGGTACTGCCGTCGTTCGCCTTCTGGACCAGCGCACCGTTATAGGTGATGCAGTAGTCGTTTGGCTGATCCATATGCAGCTCACGCAGGTAGTTCTCAACGCCCGCATAAGGACGACCGGTGCAGAGCACAACGTTTACGCCGCGTTCGCGGGCTTTGGCAATGGCGTTTTTTACTGCCGGGGAGATGGTGTGGTCGGGCAACAGCAGCGTGCCGTCCATATCAATCGCGATCAGTTTTATTGGCATGGTCTTTCCTGAGGTAAGGAGTTCATTTCATGCTAACGCGATTCGGCACACAAAAATAGAGCTACGTTTTGCGCAGATCGGGCCCCTTTTGCCAGGAAAAACGCCACCCTCGGGTGGCGCTGTCATTCAGCGAAAGAACTTATCGCGCAGAAGGTGAAAACCTTTGGTGAGGAGGTCTTCATCGTCATGCTTGACCTCGCCGCCGGGCGAAAGCGCATCGACGATTTTTGGGAACTGCTCGGAAAGCAGCTGCGACGCGCTGGTCACGTCAATCCCCAGTTTTTCAGCCAGTCCGCTGATAGCGGGCGTACCCAGCACCTCCTGAACCTGCTCCGGGCTGACGCTCTGATTGTGCGCGCCGCTCAGCCACGAGCTGACGACCTCGCCAAAGCCTTTTTGCCGGAACTGCTCCAGTATCGCCTGAATCCCACCCTGCTGATTTATCCACTCGAGGACGACTTTGAATTTTCCTGCCTCGCCGCCCCCCATCATGCCGGTAACCTGATCGAACAGACCCATGATTGTGTCCTCTTACGATTACGACGTTTGCTATAAAAGTGTACGTTACGGAGGGAATTTAGCGCGGAAATTTGGGGATAAAACGAAGAATTACCGGTGGGCAGGCGCCCACCGGCAGAGTACCGCTTAGATATCGATGTTCGCCGCTTTCAGGGCGTTTTCTTCGATGAACGCACGACGTGGTTCAACCGCATCACCCATCAGGGTGGTGAACAGCTGATCCGCAGCAATCGCGTCTTTTACAGTCACGCGCAGCATGCGGCGGCTTTCCGGGTCCATGGTGGTTTCCCACAGCTGGTCCGGGTTCATTTCGCCCAAGCCTTTGTAGCGCTGAATAGACAGGCCACGACGGGACTCTTTCACCAGCCATTCCAGAGCCTGTTCGAAGCTGGCAATCGGCTGACGACGCTCGCCACGCTCGATGAACGCGTCTTCTTCGATAAGGCCACGCAGCTTCTCGCCCAGCGCGCACAGACGACGGTATTCACCGCCGACCACGAATTCGTGCTCCAGCGGGTAGTCGGTATCGACGCCGTGGGTACGAACGCGAATAACCGGTTCGAAAATGCTCAGCTCGCGGTTTTCACGCACAATCGCGTTCCAGGTGCTGCCGTGCTGCTCTTTTTCGTTCAGCGTTTCCACCAGCACGTTAACCCAGTCGACCACTTTGTCTTCGTCAGTCAGATCGGCTTCGGCAAGCGTTGGGTGATAAACCAGATTGTTCAGCAGGTTGCGCGGATAGCGGCGCTCCATGCGGCCAATCATTTTCTGGGTGGCGTTAAACTCGGAAACCAGTTTCTCCAGCGCTTCACCTGCCAGAGCCGGTGCGCTGGCGTTGGCGTGCAGCGTTGCGCCGTCCAGAGCGATGGAAATCTGGTACTGATCCATCGCCTCATCGTCTTTGATGTACTGCTCCTGCTTGCCTTTCTTCACTTTGTAAAGCGGCGGCTGGGCGATGTACACGTGGCCGCGCTCAACGATTTCAGGCATCTGACGGTAGAAGAAGGTCAGCAGCAGGGTACGGATGTGTGAACCATCGACGTCCGCATCCGTCATGATGATGATGCTGTGGTAGCGCAGCTTGTCCGGGTTGTATTCGTCACGGCCAATGCCGCAGCCCAGCGCGGTAATCAGCGTTGCCACTTCCTGAGAGGCCAGCATCTTGTCGAAGCGCGCTTTCTCAACGTTGAGGATTTTACCCTTCAGCGGCAGGATCGCCTGGTTCTTACGGTTACGCCCCTGTTTTGCAGAGCCGCCCGCAGAGTCCCCTTCCACCAGGTACAGTTCGGAGTGGGCCGGGTCGCGTTCCTGACAGTCCGCCAGTTTGCCCGGCAGGCCTGCCAGGTCCAGCGCGCCTTTACGGCGGGTCATCTCACGTGCGCGACGGGCTGCTTCACGGGCGCGAGCCGCATCGATAATTTTGCCGACGACGATTTTCGCGTCCGACGGGTTTTCCAGCAGGTATTCAGCCAGCAGTTCGTTCATTTGCTGCTCAACCGCGGATTTCACCTCGGAGGAAACCAGTTTGTCTTTGGTCTGCGAGGAGAATTTAGGGTCCGGCACTTTTACGGAAACGACGGCAATCAGGCCTTCACGGGCATCGTCACCGGTGGCGCTGACCTTCGCTTTCTTGCTGTAGCCTTCTTTATCCATGTACGCGTTCAGAGTACGCGTCATCGCCGCACGGAAACCTGCAAGGTGGGTACCACCGTCGCGCTGCGGGATGTTGTTGGTGAAGCAGTAGATGTTTTCCTGGAAACCGTCGTTCCACTGCAGCGCCACTTCCACGCCGATGCCGTCTTTTTCAGTGCTGAAATAGAACACGGTCGGGTGAATTGGCGTTTTGTTCTTGTTGAGGTACTCAACGAACGCGCGGATACCGCCTTCGTAATGGAAGTGATCTTCACGGCCATCGCGCTTGTCGATTAAGCGGATAGACACGCCGGAGTTGAGGAACGACAGTTCGCGCAGGCGCTTGGCCAGGATATCGTATTCAAACTCAATGACGTTGGTGAAGGTTTCGTGGCTCGGCCAGAAACGTACCTGAGTACCGGTTACGTCTGTGTCGCCGGTTACGGCTAACGGTGCCTGAGGCACGCCGTGCACGTAGGTTTGCTGGTGAGTTTTGCCTTCGCGGCGAATCAGCAGTTCCAGCTTCTGGGACAGGGCGTTAACAACCGACACGCCCACACCGTGCAGACCACCGGAGACTTTATAGGAGTTGTCATCGAATTTACCGCCAGCGTGCAGGACGGTCATGATAACTTCCGCTGCGGACACGCCTTCTTCCGGGTGAATGCCCGTTGGAATGCCACGGCCATCATCCGTTACGGAGACGGAGTTATCGGCGTGGATGGTGACAACGATGTCTTTACAGTGACCGGCGAGTGCTTCGTCGATTGCGTTATCCACGACCTCAAATACCATGTGGTGCAGACCGGTGCCGTCATCCGTATCGCCGATATACATGCCCGGGCGTTTACGTACCGCATCCAGCCCCTTAAGGACTTTGATACTGGAGGAGTCATAAGAATTCGACATCAACGTTTCTCGCTCAATTATTCTTGGGTTAATCCGCTATTTTACCCTGATCCACGGCGAACATCTTTGAATTTTTGTCCGTCATATCCATCACGTGTTCTGCGCTTATCGCGCTGACAAAAACCTGTGATTCCGTGGCCTTCAGCCGGCTGGCTAATAGACCACGACGTGCATCATCTAGTTCAGAGGCAAAATCATCAATCAGATACAGGCATCGTTGCCCGTTCTGTCGGGTGAGAAACTCACCCTGCGCCAGTCTCAGGGCGCACATCAGTAGCTTAAGCTGACCGCGAGACAGAGTGTCCTCGACGGGCGCGCCATCGGCGCGAATTCGAAAATCAGCTTTGTGAGGGCCATGAGCGGTATAGGTCAGCTGGCGGTCGCGTTCGAAGCTGCGTTCCAGTACCTCACCGTAATCACTCTCTTTTTCCCAGCCGCGCTGGAAGGAGAAGCTCAGTGAAAACTCCGGCAAAAATTGCGCGCAGGTGTCTGCCATATCTTCTGCGATGGCGGCGCTGTATTCGGCGCGCCAGCGGCTGATCTGCTCGGCCAGCGGGATAAGTTCCATATCCCACGGGCGCAGCTGCGCATAGCGTGTCACCTGGCGAAGCGCGGCGTTGCGCTGCTTGAGCAGACGTTTAAGGTTGCTCCAGGCGACAAAAAAACCGGGTTCGTTATGGAAACATCCCCAGTCGAGGAAGGCTCTACGGTATTTGGGGCCGCCGTTGAGTAAAGTAAACCCTTCGGGGGTGATGAGCTGCATCGGCATTAACAGCGCCAGCTCCGCCACTTTGTGACCGTCGCTGCCGTCAATGCGCACTTTGCTGTCGCCCGCCCGGTCCTTCGTCAGGCCGACGGAGGTTTCCCTTTCGCCATCCTGCAACCTTCCGTGTAATACAAAAGCATCCTGTTCGTGGCGAATCACCCGCCCGGTTTGCAGACTGCGAAATGCGCGGCCGTGCCCAAGGGTATAAATCGCCTCAAGCACGCTGGTTTTACCGCTGCCGTTGGCGCCAACCAGAAAGTTGAAGCCGGGGCCTAAAGCCAGATCCGCGTTTTCTATGTTGCGAAAATCTTTAATTAACAGCCTGGTGAGGGACATCTACAGTCTCATCGGCATCACAACATAGGCTGCCGCTTGTGAAGCAGCATCTTCAATCTGCACGCTGGAAACAGAGTCCGTCAGCAGGATGCGCACGTTCTCGCACTTCAGCGCGTTGAGCACATCCAGCACGTAGCTGACATTAAAGCCAATTTCCAGATCGGTACCGTCGTAGGAGACATCCAGAATTTCTTCTGCTTCTTCCTGCTCTGGGTTGTTAGCGGTGATTTTGATCTGGTTCTGGCTGACATACAGGCGCACGCCGCGGAATTTCTCGTTAGAGAGAATCGCCGCGCGGGCAAAGGCCTGCTTCAGCAGGTCGCAACCTGCGTCCAGATGTTTATCCGGGTTCTTCGGCAATACGCGGCGATAATCCGGGAAACGGCCATCAACCAGCTTCGAAGTGAAGATAAAATCGCCGACGTGCGCGCGGATGTTATTGCTGCCAATCTGCACGCGCAGAGGCGTATCACCGCCGTCGAGCATACGCATCAGCTCAATCACGCCTTTACGAGGCACGATCACCGAATGATTAGGCAAAGACTGGCCAACCGGCATGGAGCACACCGCCAGACGGTGTCCGTCCGTGGCAACCGTACGCAGCTCTTCCCCTTCGGTTTCAAACAGCATGCCGTTGAGGTAGTAGCGAACGTCCTGATGGGCCATAGAGAACTGCGTGGCTTCAATCAGGCGCTTCATGGTCGCCTGCGGCAGCGTGAATTCTACTTCGCTCTGCCAGTCGTCCAGGTTAGGGAAATCTGCTGCTGGCAGAGTAGACAGCGAGAAGCGGCTGCGCCCGGAGCGAACCAGCATACGGTCCCCCTCGAGCTGCACGGCTATCTCCGCGCCTTCCGGCAGGCCGCGGCAAATATCAAAGAATTTGCGGGCCGGAACGGTGGTGGCTCCCGGCTCATGCGGCTGAACCAGCGCCACGCGCGCGACCATCTCCATTTCCAGATCGGTTCCGGTTAAGGAGAGCGCACCTTCCGCGACTTGCAACAGCAGGTTGCCGAGAATCGGTAACGTAGGACGGCCACCAAGCGGGCCACTCACCTGTTGCAGCGGTTTTAATAAAGTTTCACGTTCAACGGTAAATTTCATAGCGTCACGAAGATAATGTTCTGATTAGGTTAGAGAAATCTTCTTTGATATCGTGGCTTTCTTCACGCAGCTGCTCAATCTTACGGCAGGCGTGCAGCACGGTAGTATGGTCGCGACCGCCAAAAGCATCGCCGATTTCCGGCAGGCTGTGGTTCGTCAGCTCTTTCGCCAGCGCCATCGCCATCTGACGCGGGCGGGCAACGGAGCGGGAACGACGTTTGGACAACAGGTCGGCAATCTTAATTTTATAGTACTCGGCCACCGTTTTCTGGATATTGTCGATGGTGACGAGCTTTTCCTGCAGCGCCAGCAGATCGCGCAGCGCTTCACGCACGAAGTCGATGGTGATCGCCCGGCCGGTAAAGTTGGCGTTGGCAATGACGCGGTTCAGCGCCCCTTCCAGCTCACGCACGTTAGAGCGCAGGCGCTTGGCAATAAAGAAGGCCACTTCACCCGGCAGGCGAATGTCGTTCTCGTCCGCCTTTTTCATCAGGATCGCCACGCGAGTTTCTAACTCCGGCGGTTCGATCGCAACGGTCAGGCCCCAGCCGAAGCGGGATTTCAGACGATCCTCAACGCCGTTGATCTCTTTTGGATAACGATCCGACGTCAGGATGATCTGCTGGTTGCCTTCGAGCAGCGCGTTGAACGTATGGAAGAACTCTTCCTGCGAGCGCTCTTTATTGGCAAAGAATTGAATGTCATCGATAAGCAGCGCGTCAACGGAGCGGTAGTAGCGTTTAAACTCTTCAATCGCATTGTTTTGCAGGGCTTTTACCATGTCCTGAACAAAGCGCTCGGAGTGCATATACACTACTTTGGCGTTTGGCTTACGGGCAATAATGCCGTTACCCACCGCGTGCAGCAGGTGCGTTTTACCTAAGCCCGTTCCGCCATAAAGGAAGAGAGGGTTATAGGCGCCGCCTGGGTTATCCGCCACCTGGCGTGCCGCAGCACGGGCCAGCTGGTTCGATTTACCTTCCACGAAGTTATCGAAGGTGTGCTTAACGTTGACGTTCGAGCGGTAGGACTGCTCTGCGGGCGCCGGGAGGTTGTCCCAGCTTGGGCGCATGGGCGCTGCCGCGCGAGCGGTCTGAGCCGGGGCGGCCGTCGCCACGGCCTGTTGGTTCAGGGTCTGACTGACGGGTTTGCTGCCCACTTCGAAGCGCAGCAGTGGCGCGTCGTTGCCGCAGAAATCATTCAACAGTCCATTGATATTATTGAGGTATTTATCCCTTACCCAATCAAGCACGAAACGGTTTGGCGCATAAAGGGCCAGCGTGTTATCGCTCAGTTCCGCCTGTAGGGGGCGTATCCACATACTGAATTCTGTGGCTGGTAACTCATCCTGCAATCGGGCAAGACACTGCTGCCAAAGCGAAAGTGACACGGCGGACTCCACTCGAACAAAGTCGATAAAAAGACGAAGACTGAAAGTTTTACATTCATGATTGTTGACACACGCCGACTCTCCCCAATGGGATCCCGGTACGGGAAGCGTGCGAACCGCTATCTGCGGTTTACCCTGATGTGGTCGATCTCTGGATCACGATCGGGACCGCGGATCATAGCCTAAAGTGCGGCAGAGATCTTCTGTTTCTCACAGTTTCTTCCCGATTTATCCACAGGGTAGTTTTGAGCCGCTTAAGTGTAATCGATCCTGGCGCGCCTGCTGCGACTTCCCCTCTCATATTGGAAAATTTAATGACGAATGCACAAAAATGAGTGAAGAGATCTAACGAAGATCCCCGAGGATCCTTGCGCTTTAATGGGGAGGCCGTATAATTCCCCACCCGTCGCATTTCGTCACTGTGCTTGTCTTACAGATCCTGGTCGTTTTCAGGGTCGAAAGAGGAAGTCAGGCGCGGGAATTAAGGAAAGAGAATTGACTCCGGAGTGTACAATTATTACAATCCGGCCTCTTTAATCAGCCACACTGAGGCGTAAGTCACTGCAGTTTCTGCGGGGCGTTATGCTAACCCAGTGAAATTTATCCAAGTTTAGGTAGAAATCGCCATGAAACGCACTTTTCAACCGTCCGTACTGAAGCGCAACCGTTCACACGGCTTCCGTGCTCGTATGGCTACTAAAAATGGTCGTCAGGTTCTGGCACGTCGTCGTGCTAAAGGCCGTTCTCGTCTGACCGTTTCTAAGTAATAAAAGCTAACCCCTGAGTGGTTAAGCTAGCTTTTCCCAGGGAGTTACGCTTGTTAACTCCCAATCATTTCACGTTCGTCTTCCAGCAGCCGCAAAGAGCTGGCACGCCGCAAATCACCATCCTCGGCCGCCTGAATTCGCTGGGGCATCCCCGCATCGGTCTTACAGTCGCTAAAAAAAATGTCAAACGCGCGCATGAACGCAATCGGATTAAACGTCTGACGCGGGAAAGCTTTCGTTTACGTCAGCACGAATTGCCAGCAATGGACTTCGTGGTAGTGGCTAAGAAAGGTGTGGGTGACCTGGATAACCGGGCTTTATCGGAAGCATTGGAAAAGTTATGGCGCCGTCACTGTCGCCTGTCTCAAGGCTCCTGATAACCCTGATTCGGGGTTATCAGCGCTTCATCAGCCCGCTCCTTGGGCCGCATTGCCGTTTCAATCCCACCTGTTCTCACTACGGAATTGAGGCATTGCGCAGGTTTGGGGTGCTAAAAGGCAGTTGGTTGACAGTGAAACGCGTATTAAAATGCCACCCTTTAAACCCCGGTGGAGACGATCCCGTCCCACCTGGACCAATTGATACCAGAGAACACTAACGATGGATTCGCAACGCAATCTCTTTCTCATCGCTTTGTTGTTCGTGTCTTTCATGATCTGGCAAGCCTGGGAGCAGGACCACGCTCCTCAGCCTCAGGCGCAGCAGACCACGCAGACTACGACCACCGCAACGGGTAGTGCCGCCGCAAGCCAGGGTGTGCCGGCCAGTGGCCAGGGAAAAATCATCACCGTTAAGACTGATGTCCTGGAACTCTCCATCAACACCCGCGGTGGTGATGTTGAACAGGCACAGCTGTTAACTTACCCGAAAGAGCTCAAATCTACCGAGCCGTTCCAGCTGCTGGAAACCACGCCAGAGTTTATTTATCAGGCACAAAGTGGTCTGACTGGTCGTGATGGCCCGGATAACCCGGCTAACGGTGCTCGTCCGCTGTATAACACGGATAAAGACACCTTCGTGATGGCTGATGGCCAGAACGAGCTGGTTATCCCGATGACCTATACCGACGCGGCAGGCAACGTCTTCACCAAGTCCTTCACCCTTAAGCGCGGCGAGTTCGCGGTTGGCGTGAACTACAACGTGAAAAACGCCGGTGAGAAGCCGCTTGAGATTGCGACCTTCGGTCAGCTGAAGCAGTCCATCAATCTGCCGTCCCATCGCGATACCGGTAGCAGCAACTTTGCGCTGCACACCTTCCGCGGTGCCGCGTACTCCACGCCTGACGAGAAATACGAAAAGTATAAATTCGATAAAATCTCTGACGGTGAGAACCTGAACGTCAACGCCAGCAACGGCTGGGTGGCGATGCTGCAGCAGTATTTTGCTACCGCATGGGTGCCGGGTAATCAGGGTACCAACAACTTCTATACCACCAAACTGAACAACGACGTGGCGGCGATTGGTTATAAATCCGCACCACAGCTGGTTCAGCCAGGCACAACCGCACAGCTGGGTAGCACGCTGTGGGTCGGCCCGGAAATTCAGGACAAGATGGCCGCGGTTGCGCCTCACCTTGACCTGACGGTGGATTACGGCTGGCTGTGGTTCATCTCTCAGCCGCTGTTCAAACTGCTGAAGTTTATCCACAGCTTTATCGGTAACTGGGGCTTCTCCATTATCGTTATCACCTTTATCGTTCGTGGCATCATGTACCCGCTGACCAAAGCGCAGTACACCTCCATGGCGAAAATGCGCATGCTGCAGCCGAAGCTGGCCGCTATGCGTGAGCGTATTGGTGACGATAAGCAGCGCCAGAGTCAGGAAATGATGGCGCTGTACAAGGCAGAGAAGGTCAACCCGCTGGGTGGCTGTCTGCCGCTGGTTATCCAGATGCCAATCTTCCTGGCGCTGTACTACATGCTGATGGGTTCCGTTGAGCTGCGCCACGCGCCGTTCGCCCTGTGGATCCATGACCTGTCGGCGCAGGACCCGTACTACATCCTGCCGATCCTGATGGGCCTGACGATGTTCTTCATTCAGAAGATGTCGCCAACTACAGTGACCGACCCGATGCAGCAGAAGATCATGACCTTTATGCCGGTCATCTTCACGGTGTTCTTCCTGTGGTTCCCGTCCGGCCTGGTGCTGTACTATATCGTGAGTAACACGGTGACCATCATTCAGCAGCAGCTGATCTATCGCGGTCTGGAAAAACGTGGCTTACACAGCCGCGACAAGAAAAAGACCTGATAGCATTTAAGCTCAAGCACACGGAAGGCGGTCAATTGACCGCCTTTTTTATTTGCTACCTAAAGACAGAGAAACTATGAGCCATAACGAGACAATCGTTGCCCAGGCGACCCCGCCGGGACGTGGCGGAGTCGGGATCCTGCGCGTCTCAGGCCAGCTTGCTCGCGACGTTGCGCAGGCGCTGCTGGGCAAGCTGCCAAAGCCACGCTACGCCGATTACCTGCCGTTCCGCGATGCCGACAACAGCACGCTGGATCAGGGCATTGCCCTGTGGTTCCCGGGGCCAAATTCCTTTACCGGCGAAGACGTGCTGGAACTT
This sequence comes from Dryocola clanedunensis, assembly GCF_038405435.1. Taxonomy (GTDB): domain Bacteria; phylum Pseudomonadota; class Gammaproteobacteria; order Enterobacterales; family Enterobacteriaceae; genus Dryocola; species Dryocola clanedunensis_A. The sequence continues at coordinate 138,593 of NZ_JBBYHZ010000009.1, forward strand.
CAGGGTCACGGCGGCCCGGTTATCCTCGATCTGCTGTTAAAGCGCATTCTGGCTATTCCAGGCGTGCGTATCGCCAGGCCCGGTGAATTCTCAGAACGCGCTTTTCTTAACGATAAGCTCGATCTGGCGCAGGCGGAGGCTATCGCCGACCTGATCGATGCCAGCTCAGAGCAGGCCGCCCGCTCGGCGCTTAACTCTTTGCAGGGAGCGTTTTCTGCCCGCGTAAACCATCTGGTTGAGGCGCTGACCCACCTGCGTATTTACGTTGAGGCGGCCATTGATTTCCCGGACGAGGAGATCGATTTTCTGTCCGACGGCAAAATCGAAGCGCAGCTTAATCAGGTGATAAACGATCTGGACGCCGTGCGTGCCGAAGCGCGACAGGGCAGCCTGCTGCGCGAAGGGATGAAGGTGGTTATCGCCGGTCGACCCAACGCCGGTAAATCCAGCCTGCTTAATGCGCTTGCGGGTCGTGAGGCGGCCATCGTTACGGACATCGCGGGCACCACGCGGGACGTGCTGCGTGAACATATCCACATCGACGGTATGCCCCTGCATATTATTGATACTGCCGGGCTGCGCGAGGCAAGCGACGAAGTAGAGCGAATCGGTATCGAACGTGCATGGAATGAGATCGAACAGGCCGACCGGGTGCTGTTTATGGTTGACGGCACAACGACAGACGCAACGGACCCGGCGGCAATCTGGCCAGACTTTATCGCCCGACTACCCGAACGCCTGCCGATCACCGTGGTGCGTAACAAAGCGGACGTCACTGGCGAGACGCTGGGCCTGAGCGATGTGAACGGTCACTCACTTGTTCGCCTCTCCGCGCGTACCGGTGAAGGCATCGAGGTACTGCGCGATCATCTCAAACAGAGCATGGGCTTCGACACCAATATGGAAGGTGGCTTCCTGGCGCGCCGCCGCCATCTCCAGGCGCTGGAAGAGGCCGCTACGCACCTGCAGCAGGGTAAAGCCCAGCTGCTGGGCGCATGGGCCGGAGAGCTGCTGGCTGAAGAGCTGCGCCTGTCGCAGCAGTGCCTGAGCGAAATCACCGGCGAGTTCACCTCTGACGATCTGCTGGGCCGCATTTTCTCGAGCTTCTGTATCGGCAAGTAAGTATAAAGTAAGTAGGTGCTCACTTTTCAACCTCCCGCCCGGTTTTTGCCGCGCGGGATTTTTTTCGTTCTAATTTAATGATTTAGCCGTACTACACTCTAAGTATTCAGCAAAACAATTAATTGATCACGTATTAACCGTTTTTTAGCGGTCCGGGGCCGTGCGTTTGCGGCCGAAAAACCCTACAATCGATAAAGATGTCCCAATGACCATTATCACGGAGCGACAAATGGCAACGCATTTTGCAAGATGGACAATTGATCCCCGACTCCCTTATTCATCCCATCTCGATGAGGACAGCCTCAGCTTTGCGGGCACCCTTCCTGAACGCCGCAGAACCCGTTTTCTGGCTTCACGCACGCTGCTGGCCGAGCTGCTGTTCATGCTTTACGGCATCCAGAAGCTGCCGAAAATTGTCACTACCGTGACCGGTCGTCCCCACTTTGCTGACCGCACGCTGTCTGACTTCAGCATTGCCTATGCGGGTAACAGCGTGGGCGTGGCGGTGACGACGGAAGGCCGCTGCGGGCTGGACATGGAACTGCGCCCGTTTGGCCGGATGACGGGGCAAAACTCCGCCCCCAGGTTCAGCAATAATGAAACCACCTGGATAAACAACCAGAACGATCCCTACGAAGCCCGCGCCCAGCTGCGCACCCTGCGCCAGAGCGTGTTCAAGCTCACCGGCAGCGACGATGAGCTTCAGCTGATACCGGGCGCTGGGCGTTTACGCGTGAAGCACCAGACGCAGATTGAGGCCATCAGCGACGTAGAAGATATTCTGGTGTGGGGCTGCGCGGTATCACCCGTCGTCGAGCGACTATCATTGTGGGAGTTCGATCATCTCGAAGGCTGGCGCAGCCTGAAGGACGTTCAGGCCCGCCGCAGCGATCCTGACGGACACATCATGCGTTTTTCCAGCCAGCCCTACGAAAAACATCATTACCAGACCGATCTTTCCTGAACGTCCTGACCAAAGGAGTGTTTATGTCCGACTCGTTAAAAATAGTTACGTTACTGGGGAGCCTGCGCACGGGCTCATTCAACGCCATGGTCGCCCGCACGCTGCCGAAAATTGCCCCGGCGGGGATGAGCGTTGACGCGCTGCCGTCCATCAAAGATATTCCCCTTTACGATGCGGATATGCAGCAGGAAGAAGGCTTCCCGCAGACAGTTGAAGCCATCGCAGAGCAGATCCGCAGCGCAGACGGCGTGGTTATCGTCACCCCGGAATACAACTATTCGGTTCCCGGCGGCCTGAAGAACGCCATCGACTGGCTGTCACGCCTGCCCGAGCAGCCGCTGGCGGGCAAACCTGTTCTTATCCAGACCAGCTCCATGGGGGCGATTGGCGGCGCGCGCTGCCAGTATCACCTGCGCCAGATCCTGGTGTTCCTGGATGCGATGGTGATGAACAAGCCTGAGTTTATGGGCGGAGTGATTCAGAACAAGGTAGATACGCAGACTGGTGAAGTGGTGGATCAGAGCACGTTAGATCATCTTACCGGGCAGTTAACGGCATTTGGCGACTATATCAGGCGCGTAAAAAACTAACTGACATAAAAAAACCGGTCGCCATGACCGGTTTTTTTTGGCTGAAACTGCGTCAGTCGATAAACGCAATCTTCAGGATGAACAGCAGCGCCACCACGATCACGCACGGGCTGAGTTCACGCCAGCGCCCCGTCCCCAGCTTCATCACCAGGTAAGAGATAAAGCCCAGCGCGATGCCTTCGGTAATCGAGAAGCTGAACGGCATCATTACCGCCGTGATAAACGCCGGAACGGCTTCGGTCAGGTCGTCCCACTTCACGCGCGACAGGCTGGACGTCATCAGTACGCCAACGTAAATCAGCGCGCCCGCGGCGGCATAGGCCGGAACCATTCCCGCCAGCGGCGACAGGAAGATAACCAGCAGGAACAGCAGACCTACGATCACCGCGGTAAGACCGGTGCGGCCACCGACGGAGACGCCGGAGGAGCTTTCGATATAGGCGGTTACGGATGAGGTGCCGATGAAAGCACCGGCAACGGAAGAGATGCTGTCGACATACAGCGCCTGCTTCATGCGCGGGAACTTGCCTTTGTCGTCCGTCAGCCCGGCTTTATCCGTTACGCCAATTAGCGTGCCGGAGGAGTCAAACAGGTTAACCAGCATAAAGGAGAAGATCACACCCGCCAGGCCAATGTTCAGCGAACCGGCTAAATCCACCTGGCCGACCACGGACAGCACGTCCGGCGGCGCAGAAACGATGCCGCCGTAATGCACATCGCCCAGCATCCAGCCCAGCAGCGTAGTGACCACGATGGAGACCAGCACGGCGGCGTGAATATTACGTGAAGCCAGAATCGCGATGATAAAGAAGCCCAGCGCGCCCAGCAGCACGCTGTGCGAAGTCAGGTTACCGATGCTCACCAGCGTATCTTTGTTTGCCACGATGATGCCGGCATTTTTCAGCCCCATCATGCCGATAAACAGGCCAATCCCGCTGGTAATGCCCACGCGCAGGCTGAGCGGGATATTCGCGATCATCCAGTAGCGAACGCGGAAGATGGTCAGCAGCAGCAGGCCAACGGCGCCCCAGAAGATGGCCCCCATGCCGACCTGCCAGGACAGCCCCATCGCGCCAACAACCACGAAAGCAAAGAAGGCGTTAAGACCCATCGCGGGCGCGAGCGCCACCGGCAGGTTAGCGAAAATCCCCATCAGGATGCTACCCAATGCGGCGATTAAACAGGTGGTGACGAATACGGCCTGGGTATCCATACCGGCGGCGCCAAGGATCTGCGGGTTGACGAAAACGATATACACCATCGTCAGGAAGGTCGTAAGACCGGCGATCGCTTCGGTACGTACCGTGGTGCCGTGTTCGCGCAGTTTAAACACGCGCTCGAGCAGCCCCGGATTTGCAGCCGGAGTAGATTGTGGTTGGCTCATGAGTCTTGATTCCGAACTTGAGAGGGAAAAATCCGTCGTTATCCTATACCAAAAAGGCAAAATGTTGATGGTGGAAATGGACTTTTTTTCATTCAATTTGTTTATACGGCAACGATTGCGTACCGCATTAATTGCGCAAATTGGGTAAGATGGTCCTTCACTTTTTGAGAAGGAAGCGGCATGTCCCGGATAGATGCGGTGTTCTTTGACTGCGACGGCACCCTGGTCGACAGTGAAGTAATTTGCTCCAGAGCCTACGTACATATGTTTGCGCAATACGGCATCGAACTTGCGCTCGAAGAGGTCTTCAAGACGTTCAAGGGCGTGAAGCTCTATGAAATTATCGACGATATAAGTCAACGCTATGACGTGCGCCTCGATAAAACCGAGCTTGAGCCGATTTACCGCGCGGAAGTGGCAAGGCTGTTCGACAGCGAACTGCAGGAGATTTCTGGGGCGAAAGCGCTCATCGAGCGGGTAAAAGTGCCGATGTGTATCGTTTCCAACGGACCGGTCAGCAAAATGCAGCACTCGCTGGGCAGAACCGGCATGCTCGACGCTTTCCCGGACAGGCTCTACAGCGGCTACGATATTCAGCGCTGGAAGCCAGACCCGGCGCTAATGTTCCACGCGGCTGATGCAATGGGCGTGGAGGTCAAAAACTGCGTGCTGGTGGACGATTCTATGGCGGGTGCGCAATCGGGCGTTGCGGCAGGCATGGAGGTCTTCTATTTCTGCGCCGATCCGCACAACAAGCCGATCGATCATCCAAAAGTCACGACGTTTACGGATTTGGCACAGCTGCCGGAACTCTGGCGTGCCCGGAGCTGGGATATCATTCGATAAAAAAAAGCCGGATGGCGCTGACGCTCATCCGGCCTTATATTTTTCAGCTTCCGATAAAAATCACTCTTTCGGATCTTTGCCCGCCAGCAGCTTGTCCAGCTCATCGCCGCCCACGTGGCGGAAGTCCTGTCCTTTCACGAAGTAGAAGATGAACTCGCAGATGTTCTGGCAGCGGTCGCCGATACGCTCGATGGAGCGGGCGCAGAACAGCGCGGTGAGCACGCTTGGGATAGTACGCGTATCTTCCATCATATAGGTCATCAGCTGGCGCACGATGCCTTCATATTCCTGGTCAACTTTCTTGTCTTCGCGGTAGATGCGCACCGCTTCGTCCAGATCCATACGCGCAAACGCGTCCAGCACGTCGTGCAGCATCTGCACCGTGTGGCGACCCAGCGATTCTAGGCTCACCAGCAGCGGCTGATGCTGCTGGGAAAACTTCTCCAGCGCCGTGCGGCAGATTTTGTCCGCCACGTCACCGATGCGTTCCAGCTCGGAGATAGTCTTGATGATCGCCATCACCAGGCGCAGGTCGCTGGCGGTAGGCTGACGCTTGGCGATGATGCGCACGCAGGCTTCATCGATCGCCACTTCCATCATGTTGACCTTCTGGTCACCTTCGATGACCTGCTTCGCCAGCTCGCTGTCCTGATTGTGCATCGCGGTGATCGCATCGGAGAGCTGCTGTTCCACCAGCCCGCCCATGGTCATCACCTGGGTGCGGATGTATTCCAGCTCAGCGTTAAACTGACCGGAAATATGTTTGTTGAGATTCAGATTGTCCATTGCGTGCTCCAAATCAACCGTAGCGGCCAGTGATGTAGTCTTCAGTCTGCTTTTTCGCAGGCGTGGTGAACAGCGTGTCGGTTTCGCTGAACTCAATCAGCTCGCCCAGGTACATAAACGCCGTGTGGTCGGAGCAACGCGCCGCCTGCTGCATGTTGTGGGTAACGATAACCACGGTGTAATCCTGTTTCAGCTCGGTGATCAGCTCTTCGATACGCCCGGTTGAGATCGGGTCCAGCGCTGAACACGGCTCATCAAGCAGCAGAACATCAGGGCGAATCGCGATACCGCGGGCGATGCACAGACGCTGCTGCTGGCCGCCGGAGAGGCTGTAGCCGCTCTGGTGCAGCTTATCTTTGGTTTCGTTCCACAGCGCGGCCTTGGTCAGCGCCCACTGTACGCGCTCGTCCATATCGCTGCGCGACAGCTTCTCGAACAGGCGCACGCCAAAGGCGATGTTGTCATAAATCGACATCGGGAACGGCGTTGGCTTCTGGAAGACCATGCCCACTTTGGCGCGCAGCAGGGCTATATCCTGGCTGTGGGTCAGAATGTTTTCCCCGTCCAGCAGGATTTCGCCTTCGGCACGCTGATCCGGATAGAGGGAGTACATTTTGTTAAACGTACGCAGCAGGGTGGATTTACCACAGCCTGACGGCCCAATGAACGCGGTAACCTGGTTCTTTGCGATATCCAGATTGATGTTTTTCAGAGCGTGGAACTTTCCGTAGAAGAAGTTCAAATCGCGAACCTGAATTTTGCCCGAGGCGGAATCAACCATACTCATCTGTTTCTTTATCTCCGTCCGGCGCCGCCTTTGCCGCGCCGTAAAATTTAACCGTGTTTACTCTTCGAGAAAATCACGCGTGCAAGAATGTTCAGCAACAGCACGCAGAGGGTAATAATCAGAACCCCGGCCCAGGCCAGCTGCTGCCATTCGGCAAACGGGCTCATGGCGAATTTGAATATTGTTACCGGCAGGTTAGCTATCGGCTGCATCATGTCGGTGCTCCAGAACTGGTTGGAGAGCGACGTGAACAGCAGCGGCGCGGTTTCACCTGCGATACGCGCAATGGCCAGCAGCACCCCGGTGATAATCCCGGAAACGGAGGCTTTGAGCGTGATAGCAGAAATCATTTTCCACTTTGGCGTGCCCAGCGCGTAGGCCGCTTCACGCAGGCTGTCCGGCACCAGCTTCATCATGTTTTCGGTGGTTCGAATCACAATCGGAATTTGCAGCAGCGCCAGCGCTATCACCCCGGCCCAGCCGGAGAAGTGCTGCATCTTCGCCACCACCACGGTGTAAACGAACAGGCCGACTACGATGGACGGTGCGGAAAGCAGAATATCGTTAATAAAACGGATAACTTCTGCCAGCCAGGATTTGCGGCCGTACTCCGCCAGATAAATCCCGGCCAGAATGCCGAGCGGCGTACCGAATACCGTCGCCCACAGAATTAACAGGCCGCTGCCCGCCAGGGCGTTTGCCAGACCGCCACCGGCCGTATTTGGCGGAGGCGTCATTTCGGTAAACAGGGCAATCGACATGCCGTCGATGCCGCGGGTCACCGTTGAGAACAGGATCCACACCAGCCAGAACAGACCGAACGCCATGGTGCCCATAGAGAGGGTCAGGGCGATGCGGTTTTTTACGCGGCGGCGCGCCTGCATCTTGCGGCGGGATTCAGCAAGCTTTGCGTCAGATTGCATTTCCATGGTGGTCATGAACGCGTCCCCTCGTTCTTCGCCAGGCGCATGATCATGAACTTAGAGATCGCCAGCACGATAAAGGTAATAACAAACAGGATCAGGCCAAGCTCCATCAGGGCTGCGGTATGCAGGCCGGATTCCGCTTCGGCAAACTCGTTGGCCAGGGCAGAGGTAATGCTGTTGCCCGGCATGTACAGCGAGGCGCTGTCGAGCTGGTAGGTGTTACCGATGATAAAGGTCACCGCCATGGTTTCACCCAGCGCGCGGCCAAGGCCGAGCATCACGCCGCCGATCACGCCATTTTTGGTAAACGGCAGAACGATGCGCCAGATAACTTCCCAGGTGGTGCAGCCGATACCGTAGGCCGACTCTTTCATCATCACCGGGGTTTGTTCGAACACATCGCGCATCACGGAGGCGATGTACGGAATAATCATGATGGCCAGGATCACGCCCGCGGCGAGAATCCCGATACCGAACGCCGGGCCGGAGAACAGCGCGCCTACGATCGGCACTGAAGAGAGGATATTGCCCACCGGTTCCTGGAAGTAGGTCGCAAACAGCGGAGCAAAGATAAACAGGCCCCACATGCCGTACACGATACTCGGGATGGCGGCTAACAGCTCAATGGCGATGCCTAACGGGCGACGCAGCCAGCCCGGGGCCAGCTCGGTCAGGAACAGGGCGATCCCGAAGCTCACCGGCACGGCAATCAGCAGCGCAATGAAGGAGGTGACCAGCGTGCCGTAGATCGGCACCAGCGCACCATAGATATCGTTAGGAGCATCCCACTCTTTGGTCCACAGGAACGAGAAGCCAAACTTCTGGATGCTCGGCCATGAGGAGATAATCAGGGAGATGATAATGCCGCCCAGCAGCAATAGCACAATCAGCGCAGCCATTCTTACCAGCGCGCTGAATATCATATCGCCTTGCTTGCCCGGCGCTTTGAACGTCGGCTTACTTACCGCCATAAATTACTCTTTTAGTTAACATGTTTACGAAATCGGCGGGTAAGCCTGAGCGTCCCCCGCCATTTTCGTCAGAAGGCTAAATTAATACAATGCCTTACCTGAACTGTCTTTTACGTTGGTCTTCCATGCAGCGCGAACCTGTTCAACCACGGCATCCGGCAGGGATGCGTAATCCAGGTCGTTAGCCTGTTTTGCACCGTCTTTGTATGCCCAGTCGAAGAACTTCAGCACTTCGGCACCCTGCTCAGGATTCTTCTGCTCTTTGTGGATCAGGATGAAGGTGGTGGAGGTGATTGGCCACGCCTCAGCACCTTTCTGGTTAGTCAGATCCTGAGCGAAAGATTTGCTCCAGTCCGCGCCTTTCGCCGCGTTAGCAAAGTTTTCTTCAGAAGGCGCTACCGGCTTGCCGTCCGCAGAAACCAGTTTGGTGTATGCAAGGTTGTTCTGCTTAGCATAAGCATACTCAACGTAGCCAATTGAGCCAGGCAGACGCTGCACAAACGCCGCGATGCCGTCGTTGCCTTTACCGCCCAGACCGGTCGGCCAGTTTACGGTAGAGCCAGCACCAACCTTAGATTTCCACTCTTCGTTTACTTTTGCCAGGTAGCTGGTGAAAACGAAGGAGGTACCTGAACCGTCAGCACGGCGCACAACGGCGATGTTCTGCTGCGGCAGTTTCATGCCAGGGTTGAGCTTAGCAATTGCCGCGTCATCCCATTTTTTAATTTTGCCGAGGTAGATATCACCCAGCGTTTTACCGTCGAGCACCAGCTCGCCGGATTTCACGCCCGGCAGGTTAACCGCCAGAACAACACCGCCGATCACGGTCGGGAACTGGAACAGGCCTTCCTGCGCCAGCTTGTCATCAGCCAGTGGGGCATCAGACGCGCCGAAATCCACGGTATTAGCAATAATTTGTTTAACGCCACCGGAGGAGCCAATACCCTGGTAATTCACTTTATTACCCGTTGCTTTATTGTAGGTATCTGCCCATTTGGCATACACCGGCGCAGGGAAGGTTGCACCGGCACCGGTCAGGCTTGCGGCAGCGTTAACGCCGAAAGCGCTCAGGGATAAGGTCGCGGCGACAACAGTTGCGACGGTGGTACGCATAACTTTCATAATGTCTCCTGCAGAGGTGATAAACGTAATTCGTTGTTAAGTCGTTGCAGGGTAGAAAATAGGACAGTTTGGTGACAGATAAATGTACGAATTATGACAGTTTTATGACAGGCCGTTCCAGGCATGACGCTTAAGCGAAATTGTAATTAAAAAGCATTAAAACTAAGTTGGTTAGGTAGAAATAAAAAAGCTGCCCGCAGGCAGCTTCTGAAACATCTTTATGACAGTAGATTACTCAACGGTAACCGATTTTGCCAGGTTACGCGGCTGATCCACGTCGGTGCCCTTAATCAGCGCAACGTGGTAAGAGAGCAGCTGCAGCGGCACGGTATAGAAGATTGGGGCAATAACTTCTTCCACGTGCGGCATCTCGATGATGTGCATATTGTCGCTGCTGGTGAAACCTGCGTCCCGATCGGCGAAGACATACAGCTGGCCGCCGCGGGCGCGTACTTCTTCGATGTTGGACTTCAGTTTCTCCAGCAGTTCGTTGTTAGGTGCCACAACGATGACCGGCATATCCGCATCGATTAACGCCAGCGGGCCGTGTTTCAGCTCGCCCGCCGCGTACGCTTCAGCGTGAATATAAGAGATCTCTTTGAGCTTCAGCGCACCTTCCATGGCGATCGGGTACTGGTCGCCACGGCCGAGGAACAGCGCGTGATGCTTGTCGGAGAAATCTTCCGCCAGCGCCTCGATGCGTTTGTCCTGGGAGAGCATCTGCTCGATGCGGCTTGGCAGCGCCTGTAAGCCGTGCACGATATCGTGCTCAACCTGCGCGTCAGCGCCCTTCAGGCGGCTCAGCTTAGCCACCAGCATCAGCAGAACGGTCAGCTGCGTGGTGAACGCCTTGGTGGACGCTACGCCAATTTCTGTACCCGCATTGGTCATCAGGGACAGATCGGATTCCCGCACCAGCGATGAGCCAGGTACGTTACAGACCGCCAGCGATCCCAGATAGCCCAGCTCTTTGGACAGGCGAAGCGCCGCCAGGGTATCCGCCGTTTCACCTGACTGAGAAAGAGTGATCATCAGGCTGTTGCGGCGCACCGCGGATTTGCGATAGCGGAATTCGGAAGCGATCTCCACGTCGCAAGGCACACCGGCCAGGGCTTCAAACCAGTAGCGGGAAACCATGCCGGAGTTATAAGAGGTGCCGCAGGCTACGATCTGGATGTGTTCCACCTGTGCCAGCATCTCGTTCGCTTGCGGACCAAGCTCGGTCAAATCCACTTCGCCGTGGCTGATACGACCGGCCAGGGTATTTTTGATGGCGTTCGGCTGCTCGTAGATCTCTTTTTGCATGTAGTGACGGTAGATGCCTTTGTCACCCGCGTCATACTGCAAATTAGATTCGATGTCCGGGCGATTAACCGCCTCGCCTTTGGTATTGAAAATATTAACGGAACGACGGGTCACTTCCGCAATATCGCCTTCTTCCAGGAAGATGAAGCGGCGGGTCACCGGCAGCAGCGCCAGCTGATCGGAGGCGATAAAGTTCTCGCCCATGCCGAGACCGATAACCATCGGGCTGCCGGAACGGGCAGCCAGCAGTACGCCCGGGTTGCGGGTGTCCATGATAACCGTGCCGTAGGCACCGCGCAGCTGAGGGATCGCGCGTAATACGGCTTCACGCAGCGTGCCGCCCTGCTCCAGCTCCCAGTGTACTAAGTGAGCAATCACTTCGGTATCGGTCTGGGAAACGAAGGTATACCCGCGCTCCTGCAAAGAGACGCGCAGCGGCTCGTAGTTTTCGATGATGCCGTTGTGAACCACCGCAATATGTTCGGACACATGCGGGTGAGCGTTTACTTCGGAAGGTTCACCATGAGTCGCCCAGCGGGTGTGTGCGATCCCGGTCCCGCCATGTAGCGCGGTTTCTTCTGCGGCTTCCGCCAGCTTTTGTACTTTACCCAGACGACGCAGACGGGTCATATGACCCTGCTCGTCGACAACTGCCAGACCCGCGGAGTCATAACCACGGTATTCCAGACGGCGTAGTCCTTCGAGAAGGATTTCAGCGATATCACGTTGCGCGACCGCGCCAACAATTCCACACATAGTCGTTATTTCCTGATAATGGCGATTTCGCCATGTGTTGTCGCTGACCTGTATTTCCCGATTTACGGGGCCCCGAGCCTTGTAGAGAGTGGGGTTATAGTTTTGGTACTGCTGCGGGGCGGGCTGTTTTCGAGAACAACCTTCACCCCAGTTTTACTCGGTCCTGCATGCAGAGTGGATAAGCGAAGCGCCATCCACCGCAGACTGGAAACTACTTTTTCTTCACCGGACGCTGCCAGCCCTGAATATGGGTCTGCTTGACGCGGCTGATGACCAGCTCGTTTTCGGCAACGTTGCGGGTAACCGTGGTGCCAGCACCGATAGTTACGCCGTTCCCCACGGTCACCGGGGCCACCAGCTGTGTGTCGGAACCGACAAACACGTCGTCACCAATAATGGTTTTATGCTTGTTCGCGCCGTCATAGTTACAGGTGATAGTGCCCGCGCCGATATTCACGTTGTCGCCAATATCTGCATCGCCTAAATAGCTCAGATGCCCTGCTTTGGAGCCTTTACCCAGACGCGCTTTTTTCATTTCGACGAAGTTGCCAACGTGGGCGCCTTCAGCCAGTTCGGCCCCTGGGCGCAGGCGTGTAAACGGACCAATCGTGCAGGCAGCGGCCAGGGTGGCATCTTCAACTACGGTATAAGCGCTGATTTCGCAGTCGTCGCCGATAACGCAGTTCTTCAGCACGCAGCCGGTGGCGATTTTTACTCGATGGCCCAGCGTGACGCTGCCTTCAATAATCACATTAGTATCGATTTCGACATCACGCCCGTGGCTCAGCGTGCCGCGCAGGTCGAAACGCTGCGGGTCACGCAGCATCACGCCCGCCAGCAGCAGCCTGTCAGCCTGCTCGGTCTGATAGACGCGCTCCAGACGAGAGAGCTGCAGGCGGTTGTTCACGCCTTCCACTTCGCTAAGGCGATCGGGATGCACCGCGGTGATTTCACGGCCTTCCTGGTGCGCCAGAGCGATGATATCGGTGATATAGAACTCGCCCTGGGCATTGTTGTTATCAAGCTTGCCCAGCCAGCGTTTCAGATCCGCACCGTTGGCAATCAAAATGCCGGTGTTGATCTCATTGATTTTGCGCTGCTCATCGGTTGCGTCTTTATGTTCCACAATCCCGACAACGGTGCCGTTTTCACGGGCGATACGGCCATAGCCGGTAGGATCTTCCAGCTTCACGGTAAGCAGGCCAATGCCGCCCTGCGGTTTTGCTTCACGCAGGCGCTGTAGCGTCTCAACGGAGATCAGCGGCACGTCGCCGTACAGCATCAGGATGTCTTCGTCGTCCGCGAAGAATGGCGCGGCCTGCTGCATGGCGTGACCGGTACCCAGCTGCTCCGCCTGCAAAACCCAGTTCAGGGAACCATCGTTAAGGGTCTGCTTCAGCAGATCGCCGCCATGTCCGTAGACCAGATGCACCTGCTGCGCGCCTAAATTTTTAGCCGCATCAATAACATGCTGAACCATTGGTTTGCCAGCGAGGGTGTGCAGCACCTTCGGAAGGTCGGAATACATGCGGGTCCCTTTGCCAGCGGCAAGGATAACCACGCTCATCGCACTGTTTGACATACGCGTCCTGACTTAAAATTGTGAGAGAAGTAAAACGATTTCACGTTGAAATTTCTACATATTTTGCAGCAAAAAACTCAACGGTGGAAATTCAGCCGTAAACGAGGTCTTTACCGGCGTGCTGGGCTCAAGTGTAGGCAGTTTCAGGGCAAAAATGTATACCCGATCAACCGAAAGCGGGGCATCCCTTTGGATTCAGGCTTCTTTTCACCTGAGAATAAAGACGGGTCACATCGTGTGAAGAGGAGATAGCGGAGGCAAAAAAATACCAGTGAGGAGCACTCACTGGCATTTGTCTTTTCAAGCAGGTAGTTACATCGCTTTTCTGGTCAATTCGATAACGCGTAGTTTCGCGATCGCCTTCGCCAGTTCAGCAGAAGCCTGAGCGTAGTCCACATCACCGTGGGAGCTATGGATGTGCTCTTCCGCTTTACGTTTCGCTTCCAGGGCTCGCGCTTCGTCGAGATCCTGACCGCGAATTGCGGTATCAGCCAGCACGGTCACCGTACCTGGCTGCACTTCCAACACACCACCGGACAGGTAGATGAACTCTTCTTGTCCGTGCTGTTTAACGATGCGGATCATACCAGGCTTAATGGCGGTGAGCAGCGGCGCGTGACCCGGGAAAATACCCAGCTCGCCTTCGCTACCCGTTACCTGGATCTTCTCGACCAGACCGGAGAACATTTGGCTCTCCGCGCTGACGACGTCCAGGTGATATGTCATTGCCATGTCACCCTCCGATTAAGGCGTTAAAGTTTTTTAGCTTTCTCAACGGCTTCGTCGATAGTACCAACCATGTAGAACGCCTGCTCTGGCAGATGGTCATATTCGCCGTCCATGATGCCTTTAAAGCCACGGATAGTATCTTTCAGCGATACGAACTTGCCCGGAGAACCGGTAAAGACTTCTGCTACGAAGAACGGCTGAGACAGGAAGCGCTGGATCTTACGCGCACGTGCTACAACCAGTTTATCTTCTTCAGAAAGCTCATCCATACCAAGAATGGCGATGATGTCTTTCAGTTCCTGGTAACGTTGCAGAATAGACTGCACGCCACGCGCGGTGTCGTAGTGTTCCTGACCAACAACCAGCGGATCTAACTGACGGCTGGTGGAATCCAGTGGATCTACCGCAGGGTAGATACCCAGAGACGCGATGTTACGGCTCAGTACCACGGTTGCATCTAAGTGAGCAAAGGTGGTTGCTGGAGACGGGTCAGTCAAGTCATCCGCAGGTACGTATACCGCCTGAACAGAAGTGATGGAGCCAGTTTTGGTGGAGGTAATACGCTCCTGCAAAACACCCATCTCTTCAGCCAGAGTTGGCTGATAACCTACCGCAGATGGCATACGACCCAGCAGTGCAGATACTTCTGTACCGGCCAGGGTATAACGGTAAATGTTATCCACGAACAGCAGAACGTCACGACCTTCGTCACGGAACTTCTCAGCCATGGTCAGGCCGGTCAGTGCTACGCGCAGACGGTTACCTGGTGGCTCGTTCATCTGGCCATAAACCAGTGATACTTTGTCCAGAACGTTGGAGTCGGTCATTTCGTGGTAGAAGTCGTTACCCTCACGAGTACGCTCACCCACGCCTGCAAACACGGAGTAACCGGAGTGCTCGATCGCGATGTTACGGATCAGCTCCATCATGTTTACAGTTTTACCTACGCCCGCACCACCGAACAGACCAACTTTACCGCCCTTAGCGAACGGGCAAATCAGGTCCATTACTTTGATGCCGGTTTCCAGCAGATCCTGGGAGCTGGACAGCTCTTCGTAGCTTGGCGCAGGACGGTGAATCGCCCAACGCTCTTCTTCGCCGATATCGCCTTTCATGTCGATAGGCTGGCCCAGGACGTTCATGATACGGCCCAGGGTTGCTTTACCTACCGGCACTTCAATTGGGTGATCGAGGTTAGAAACTTCCAGACCACGACGCAAACCATCAGACGTACCCATGGCGATAGTACGCACTACGCCACCACCTAACTGCTGCTGAACTTCCAGCACCAGACGGTCATTACCATTTGTAACCTCAAGAGCGTCGTACACTTTTGGTACGGCATCCTGAGGGAACTCGACGTCCACCACGGCGCCGATTACCTGGATAATCTTTCCAGTAGCCATCTCGAATCCTCTAAATACGTAAACCTGGTTATACCGCGGACGCGCCACCGACGATTTCGGTGAGCTCCTGAGTAATGCTGGCCTGACGAGCTTTGTTGTATACCAACTGCAGCTCTTTAATCAGGCTGCCGCCATTGTCGGTAGCGGCTTTCATCGCCACCATTCGTGCGGCCTGCTCGCTGGCCAGGTTTTCTACGACGCCCTGATAAACCTGAGATTCCACATAACGACGCAGCAGGGTGTCCAGCAGTGCCTTTGGATCAGGTTCATACAGATAGTCCCAGGATTTCTTTTTCAATTCGCCGTCGTCTGCTGGCGGTAACGGCAGCAGCTGGGTGATTGTCGGAACCTGAGACATTGTGTTAATAAATTTGTTGCTGACAACGTACAGCTTGTCCAGACGGCCTTCATCGTAGGCCTGCAACATCACTTTCACCGGGCCAATCAACTCGGACAGGGAAGGGTTATCGCCCATACCGGTCACCTGAGCAACAACATTGCCGCCCACAGAGTTGAAGAAAGAGACGCCCTTAGAGCCGATCATCGCGATTTCGCTCTGAACGCCTTTATCGGACCATCCTTTCATGTCAGCCAGCAGCTTTTTGAACAGGTTAATGTTCAAGCCACCGCACAGACCACGGTCAGTGGACACCACCAGGTAGCCCACGCGTTTAACTTCGCGTTCATCCAGGTAGGGGTGTTTGTATTCAAGATTACCCAGAGCAAGGTGGCCAATCACTTTACGCATGGTGTCTGCATAAGGACGGCTGGCTGCCATACGTTCCTGCGATTTACGCATTTTGGACGCGGCGACCATTTCCATTGCTTTGGTGATCTTCTGCGTGTTCTGGACGCTTGCGATCTTACTACGTATCTCTTTTGCGCCGGCCATGAGCTTCTCCTCAATGCCTTGCGGCTTGCCCTAAGACAAGCCGCCAGACTTTACCAGGACTGAGTTGCTTTGAAGGAATCGAGGATGCCTTTCAGCTTGCCTTCGATTTCGTCGTTATAGCCACCAGATTGGTTGATTTCTTGCATCAGCGGAGCATGGTCACGGTCAACGTAAGCCATCAGAGCGGCTTCGAAGCTACCGATTTTGGCCAGTTCCACATCTTCGAGGTAACCGCGTTCAGCAGCGAACAGAACCAGAGACTGATGCGCAACGGACATTGGCGCATACTGTTTCTGCTTCAGAAGCTCGGTCACTTTCTGACCGTGGTTCAGCTGCTTACGGGTCGCATCGTCAAGGTCGGATGCAAACTGAGAGAACGCTGCAAGTTCACGATACTGTGCCAGCGCGGTACGGATACCACCGGACAGTTTTTTCATGATCTTGGTCTGCGCTGCACCACCAACACGGGATACGGAGATACCCGGGTTAACCGCTGGACGAATACCGGCGTTAAACAGGTTGGATTCCAGGAAGATCTGACCATCGGTAATGGAAATTACGTTGGTCGGAACGAACGCGGAAACGTCACCAGCTTGCGTTTCGATAATTGGCAGCGCGGTCAGTGAACCGGTTTTCCCTTTCACTTCACCTTTAGTGAATGCTTCAACGTAATCGGCGTTAACACGCGCAGCACGTTCCAGCAGACGGGAGTGAAGATAGAAAACGTCGCCCGGATAAGCTTCACGACCTGGTGGACGACGAAGCAGCAGGGAAATCTGACGGTAAGCAACGGCCTGTTTGGACAGATCGTCATAAACGATCAGTGCGTCTTCACCGCGGTCACGGAAGTATTCACCCATTGCGCAGCCGGAGTACGGTGCCAGGTATTGCAGCGCAGCAGATTCTGATGCGGTTGCAACAACAACGATGGTGTTTGCCAGCGCGCCGTGCTCTTCCAGTTTACGAACCACGTTAGAGATAGTGGACGCTTTCTGGCCGATAGCAACATAGATACATTTGATGCCGGAATCGCGCTGGTTGATGATGGCATCAATGGCCAGTGCGGTTTTACCGGTCTGACGGTCACCGATGACCAGCTCACGCTGACCACGGCCGATTGGAATCATGGCATCAACAGATTTATAGCCAGTCTGTACAGGCTGGTCTACGGACTGACGCTCGATTACGCCCGGAGCGATGGCTTCAACGGCTGAGAAGCCGTCGTGGTCCAGTGGACCTTTACCGTCGATGGGTGCACCCAGGGTGTTCACCACGCGGCCCAGCAGGCCACGACCGACAGGAACTTCAAGAATACGGCCAGTACACTTAACTTTCATGCCTTCGGCAAGGTCAGCGTACGGACCCATTACTACTGCACCTACAGAGTCGCGCTCGAGGTTCAGTGCAATGGCGTAACGGTTACCCGGCAGGGAGATCATCTCACCCTGCATAACATCGGCCAGGCCGTGTACACGGATGATACCGTCACTGACGGATACGATAGTACCTTCGTTGTGAGCTTCGCTCACCACATTGAACTGAGCAATGCGCTGCTTGATCAGTTCGCTGATTTCGGTGGAATTCAGTTGCATGCTCCAGTCCCCTTAAGACTGCAAGACGTCTGCCAGGCGATCAAGACGGGCGCGTACGCTACCATCAATGACCATATCACCCGCTCGGATGATGACACCTGCCATTACAGACTTGTCAATTTTGCAATTCAGCTTCACTTTGCGTGACAGACGTTTTTCCATCGCGGCGCTGATTTTCGAAAGCTGGGTTTCATTCAGTGCGTTTGCGGAAGTCACTTCGACTTCAACGGTAGCCTCCTGGGCTGCGCGCAACTGAACAAACTGCTCAAGAACATCAGGAAGAACCTTCAGACGCCCGTTCTCAGCCATCACCTTAATCAGGTTCTGGCCATTAGCGTCGAGTTGGTCACCACAGATGGCGATAAACGACTCAGAGAGAGTTTCCGGCGCCAGTGCACCAGAAAGAAGCTCTGCGATTTGTTCGTTTTCAGACACTTCGGCGGCAAAAGCCAGCATCTGCTGCCAGCTCTCTACGCTTTGGTGTTCAACGGCAAAGTCAAAAGCTGCTTTGGCGTAGGGGCGAGCTACAGTTACAAATTCAGACATCAGCCCCTCCCTCCTTACAGTTCAGCGACCAGTTTATCAACGATGTCGCTGTTAGCAGCTTCATCCACGGAACGTTCAATGATCTTCTCAGCGCCGGCAATTGCCAGCAGAGCGACTTGCTTACGCAGCTCTTCGCGAGCGCGCTTACGCTCTGCGTCGATTTCTGCCTGGGCCTGTGCCACGATTTTGTTACGTTCCTGCTCTGCCTCGGTTTTCGCTTCTTCGACGATCTGAGCGCGGCGTTTGTTCGCCTGCTCGATGATCACCTGAGCTTCCGCTTTGGCTTTTTTCAGCTGGTCGGTCGCGTTGGCCTGTGCAAGGTCAAGGTCCTTTTTGGCACGTTCTGCAGAAGAGAGACCGTCAGCAATTTCTTTTTGACGCTTCTCGATGGCAGCCATTAACGGCGGCCATACATACTTCATGCAGAACAGAACAAACAGGACAAACGCGATGGCCTGGCCGAGGATTGTTGCGTTAAGATTCACAGCACAATGCCTCTTTGTTAGTTAACGTTCTGATATTGCTTGGTATCTTAAGCAACGCTCACTACGCGACGGCGAACATCACGTACAGACCCAGACCAACAGCGATCATTGGGATTGCATCCACCAGACCCATTACGATAAAGAACTGAGTACGCAGCAGAGGGATCAGATCCGGTTGACGCGCTGCGCCTTCCAGGAATTTACCTCCGAGGATGCCGATACCGATCGCAGCACCGATTGCCGCAAGACCCATCATAATAGCGGCAGCCATGTACAGCAGATCCATATTCAGGTTTTCCATGACAGTCTCCAGTTTGTTTCAGTTAAAACGCAGTAGTGGTAAGTAAAATCAATGCTCTTCAGACGCCATCGACAGATAGACGATCGTCAGAACCATGAAGATGAAGGCTTGCAGCGTAATGATCAGGATGTGGAAAATGGCCCATGGCACATTCAGAATCCACTGTGACCACCACGGCAACAGTCCAGCAATCAGAATGAAAATCAGCTCACCGGCATACATGTTGCCGAACAGTCGCAGACCCAGTGACACAGGCTTAGACAGCAGGCTTACCCCTTCAAGGATTAAGTTGACAGGAATAAATGCCCAGTGATTGAACGGCTGCAGCGTCAGCTCTTTCGTGAAGCCGCCAATGCCTTTCATTTTGATGCTGTAGAAGAGAATCAGGATAAACACGCCAAGCGCCATGGAGAGGGTGATGTTCACGTCCGCAGACGGTACCACGCGCAGGGCTGGCAGGCCGAAGATGTGCTCGCCGATGTACGGCAGCAGATCGATTGGCAGCAGGTCCATCAGGTTCATCAGGAATACCCAGACGAAAATCGTCAGGGCCAGTGGCGCGATGACTTTGCTTTTGCCATGGTACATGTCTTTCACGCTGCCATGCACAAAGCCAATAATCAGCTCAACTGCTGTCTGGAATTTACCCGGTACGCCGCTGGTTGCGGTTTTCGCAACTCGACGGAAGATAACCAGGAACAAGAGACCCAGGACCACTGAGAAGAACATGGAGTCAATATTGAGCGTCCAGAAGGTGGCCGGGGGGTTATGCGGATCCACCAGCGAGAAAGTACGCAGGTCCAGCTGAAGGTTATTCAGATGGTGGCCTATATACTCCTGCGGTGTAGAGATTTCTCCTGCAGACATGATGCCTCTTACCCTTTGTTGTTAATTACAGCTGGTGCGAGTATCTGCACAACCAGCACCGATAACCAGGTCACTATCAGCGGCAAGACTACCGCCTTAAAGCCTACCAGCGCCATCACCAGAATGCTAAAACTCGCAGCCACCTTTAACACTTCGCCGATGGCAAATGTCCAGGCCATACGGCCTTTAGCGGGTGTATGCGCCTGATGACGCCAGGCAAAAATCATAAATACTACGTTTGGCAACCAGGCTGCCAGACCTCCGCTAATCGCAGAAGCGCCCCAGAAGGGGTCTTTCAGGCAGAACAACAATCCAATTGTTATCACTGCTAAAAACTGGAGGAGCAGTAGCTTGCGGGCTACGTTTCGACTCAAGAGCGACACCGACATAACGTATTCTTCTCCTGCTCCTTAAGAGGTATGCCGCGTGTCGTATAAAACTGCCTTTGCGACTTTGAGTCAAGCCTCAAAAAGCGAGCAAATTATACGGTGCTACCCCGTGATTTCAAACATTAAGTAGCAAAAAGGTGAACAAATGTTTAAATAATTTTCTGTACACTTATTTTTCAACTTTTGATGAAAGCCGATGCTTTTTTTGAAAACTGCAAATCAGCTGAAATAGCACTCAACAAAGCGTGTTCACGATCACAGTTCAAACATCTCACATCCTTGCTCACTTTGTCTGGTTCATAATGTGCTAACCCCATGTGACTGATTAGCAAGCTGATTAATGGACACTTTTTTGAAAACAGCGCGTAACGGCAAAAAAACAGTTCATTGACATTCCCGAGAAACAATTAACAACTTCAGATTCCGTTCTGATGCATTATTTTTAGCAGGATTATATTTTCAATGTTGACTATTTCCCTGAAAACCATTTGAACAGTGGTTAAGAAACATAGCTGCTGTTGTTGCCATTTGGTTAAATGTAACTATTCATTTCAGTATCAAAGCCCGCTGCTTTTAACCTTCGTGAAACACCGCTTTTTTCACTTTTTTTGATAAATATTAATTTTTGTTTGCCTTAATAACCACCAAATGGCGCTCGCCATCCAGCTTCGGCACCTGCAAACGAATAATCTCTTCCACGCGGAATGCTTCGGGCAGCGAAGCGATTTCATCATCAGGACGTAAGCCTTTGAGCGCGTAGAACTTGCCATCCTGGCCCGGCAGGTGATGACACCAGCTCACCATGTCGGTCAGCGATGCAAACGCCCGGCTGATTACGCCGTCAAACGGCGGCTCTGCGGGGAACTCTTCCACGCGGCTCTGAACCGGCGTGACGTTCTCCAGCTGCAGTTCATGCTGAACCTGGCGCAGAAAGCGCACGCGCTTGCCTAAGCTGTCGAGCAGGGTGAAATGCGAATCAGGACGCACTATGGCCAACGGAATGCCCGGCAGGCCTGGTCCTGTACCGACATCGATAAAACGGGTTCCCTGCAGATGCGGCTCAACGACAATGCTGTCGAGGATATGGCGCACCAGCATTTCGTCAGGATCGCGAACCGACGTCAGATTATAGGCCTTATTCCACTTATGCAGCAGTTCAACATAGCCCACCAGCTGTTGCTTCTGGTTTTCAGGAAGCGTGATGCCTGCGCTATCCAGCAGGCGATTCAGTTTGTTTAGCACGGTTATCGGTACCCATTAAAAAAAGAGGCCAGGATAACCTGGCCCGGATCAATACGTTATCAGGCGCTGCGGCGCAGTAGCCCCTGTTTTTTTAGCCAGATGAGCAAAATGGAGATCGCCGCCGGGGTGATCCCCGAAATACGCGATGCCTGCCCAATAGATACTGGCTTGTGATCGTTCAGCTTGGCGATCACTTCGTTAGACAGCCCGTTGACCTGGCTGTAATCCAGCGTAGCCGGCAGCACGGTATTTTCGTTACGCTGCTGCTTGTCGATCTCTTCCTGCTGGCGGGCGATATACCCTTCGTACTTAACCTGAATCTCGACCTGTTCGGCAGACTGCGGATCGGCAAGACCCGGTGCGAATGCGGACAGCTCCATCATGCTGGCGTAGGTCATTTCCGGGCGACGCAGTAAATCTTCGCCGTTTGCCTCGCGGGAGAGCGGCGCGCTGAGCTTCGCGTTAACTTCTTCGACCTGCGCTGAGTGCGGGTGCAGCCAGATGTCTTTCAGGCGCTGGCGCTCGAGCTCAATGCTCTCAAGCTTCTCGTTGAAGCGCGCCCAGCGTTCGTCGTCCACCAGCCCCATCTCACGACCCGCAGCGGTTAAGCGCAGATCGGCATTGTCTTCACGCAGCATCAGGCGGTATTCGGCACGGGAGGTGAACATGCGGTACGGTTCTTTGGTCCCCAGAGTACAGAGATCGTCAACCAGAACGCCAAGGTAGGCCTGATCGCGACGCGGAGCCCAGCCTTCTTTTTCGGCGGAGTAGCGTCCGGCATTAAGGCCAGCCAGCAGACCTTGTGCCGCCGCTTCTTCGTACCCGGTGGTGCCGTTGATTTGTCCGGCAAAGAACAGCCCCTGAATGTATTTGCTTTCCAGAGTAGGTTTCAGATCGCGAGGATCGAAGAAGTCGTACTCGATGGCATAGCCCGGGCGAACGATCTTCGCGTTTTCCATCCCCTGCATGGAGCGGACGATCTGCATCTGGACGTCAAACGGCAGGCTGGTGGAGATGCCATTCGGGTAAACTTCGTTGCTGGTAAGCCCTTCCGGCTCAAGGAAGATTTGATGCTGATTGCGGTCGGCAAAGCGCATCACTTTGTCTTCGATGGACGGACAGTAGCGTGGGCCAATCCCCTCGATCACGCCTGCATACATCGGGCTGCGGTCGAGGTTATTACGAATAACGTCGTGCGTTTTTTCGTTGGTGTACGTGATGTAGCACGGTACCTGCGCGGGATGCTGGCTCACGTTCCCCATGAACGAGAAGACCGGCATCGGGTTATCCCCGTGCTGCTGGGCAAGTACGCTGAAATCGATAGTCCGGGCATCAATGCGCGGTGGCGTACCTGTCTTCAGGCGGTTTACGCGCAGAGGGAGTTCACGCAGACGGCGTGAAAGGGAAATGGACGGCGGATCGCCTGCACGGCCACCGCTGTAGTTATCCAGTCCGATATGAATTTTTCCGTCCAGGAAAGTCCCGACGGTCAGCACGACGGATTTAGCGCGGAATTTAAGCCCCATCTGGGTTACCGCACCCACCACACGATCGTTCTCGACAATCAGATCTTCAACCGCCTGCTGGAAGATCATCAGGTTTGGCTGGTTCTCCAGTGCGGTTCGTACAGCCTGGCGATACAGCACGCGGTCAGCCTGGGCACGAGTAGCTCGTACCGCCGGGCCTTTGCTGGCGTTTAGTATTCTAAACTGTATGCCTGCATGATCGATCGCCTTCGCCATCAGTCCGCCCAGCGCGTCCACTTCTTTAACCAGATGTCCCTTGCCAATACCGCCGATCGCCGGGTTACAGGACATCTGTCCCAGCGTGTCGATATTGTGTGTCAGAAGTAGGGTCTGTTGACCCATTCGGGCTGCGGCCATAGCGGCCTCGGTGCCTGCATGACCCCCGCCAATGATGATGACGTCAAAAGGATCTGGATAAAACATGGTGACTGCCTCGTGGTTAAACGGGAGGGTGACTGATTCCCGGGATGGCGATTCTACTCAACTTTAGCCGATGGAGAAAGTGCCGGGATCCTCGGTAATTAAAAGAAGATCTTTTTTATTTAAAGATCTCTTTATTATGATCTCTTATTAGGATCGCCATGTTCTGTGGATAAGCCTTTTTTCACTAAAGAGATCAAGTGATTAAGATGGATCGTTTGCTGTGAATGATCGGTGATCCCACACCGTATAAGCTGGGATCAAAAGCGAGGGTTATGCACAACTCAAAAAGTGAACAGCAGTTGTTATTGGGATAACTACCGCTTACTACGAGCTTTTAAGCATAGTTATACACAGAAGAAAGGGCGATCTTTACAAATCCTGGAGTAAATTCTTCCAGGATCCGACCCAAACTTCAGCCGGATCTTCAGGAATATCGTGATCGAGGATGTTCACCTTCAGTAAAGATCCCACTCTTTTTGCTCCGCAGTCGGTCAGCAGGACGTCGATTTTCTCGATAGCACCGCAAAACGTATCGTATTCGCGGCTGCCGATCCCTACCGCACCGTAGCGTACGTTGCTCAGATCCGGATTTTCTTCCTTTATTGCATCATAAAGAGGTTGCAGGTTATCCGGCAGATCGCCTGCGCCATGCGTAGAGGAAACAATCAGCCAGACGCCGCTGGTTTGCAGATCCTCAAGCAGCGGTCCATGCAGGGTTTCCGTAGAGAAACCTGCCTCTTCCAGCTTCTCAGCCAGATGTTCAGCTACGTATTCGGCACTGCCAAGAGTACTGCCACTGATCAGGGTAATGTCTGCCATTGCTATCCGCCTCTTTAAAACGTTTTGCATTGTACGCTGTGTAAGGCCTGCGATCTACCTGTGGATAATATGGGTATTACATTTAGCCATTAAGGCTTGATCGTCCGCATAATCGGGTTCTGCAGGGAGATCAGTGTTTCGGTGGACTGAATTTCATCGATTGTTTGGATCTTGTTGATAAGTACCTGCTGCAGGGCATCGATGGATCGGCACATCACCTTAATAAAGATGCTGTAGTGGCCGGTGGTGTAGTAGGCCTCGGTCACCTCTTCCAGGCTTTCGAGTCTTGCCAGCGCGGAAGGGTAATCTTTAGCGCTCTTCAGGATAATGCCGATAAAGCAGCAGACGTCGTAGCCGAGCTGTTTCGGGCTGATGTCGATACGGGCCCCGGTGATAATCCCGGCCTGTTTCATCTTCTCCACGCGGACGTGAATGGTGCCGGGACTCACCCCGAACTGCTTGGCCAGTTCGGCATAGGCGGTACGCGCATTTGCCATTAACGCCTCGAGGATGCCGCGATCCAGATTGTCGATCTGATAATTATCCATCACTTTTTCCTATGATTAATGTCGATTGTTTATTTTAAACCGCCTTATTTTAATCAATTAAAATGGTTACCGCCTTTTTTATTGTTGATTATTGAATGTTGGGTGCTTTCTGTTGCTTAATCGCTGTTACTGAAACAACACAACAAAGAGAAAAACCATGAAAACGGCCTACATCGCTAAACAACGCCAGATTAGTTTTGTGAAATCCCATTTCTCTCGTCAGCTGGAGGAGAAGCTTGGTCTGATTGAAGTCCAGGCTCCGATTCTTAGCCGCGTGGGTGATGGTACACAGGACAATCTCTCTGGCTGCGAAAAAGCGGTACAGGTGAAGGTGAAGACCTTGCCTGAGGCGCAGTTTGAAGTGGTGCATTCGCTGGCCAAATGGAAAAGAAAAACGCTTGGCCAGCATGACTTCAGCGCGGGCGAAGGGCTTTACACGCACATGAAAGCCCTGCGCCCCGATGAAGACCGCCTCACGCCAATCCACTCGGTCTATGTCGATCAGTGGGACTGGGAGCGCGTGATGGGCGACGGTGAACGTCATCTGGGTACGCTTAAGCAGACCGTAGAAAGCATCTGGGCCGCCATGAAGGCCACGGAAGCCGCGGTTAGCGAGCAGTACGGCCTGACGGCGTTTCTGCCGGAACAAATTCACTTTGTGCACAGCGAAGAGCTCCAGCAGCGCTTCCCGGAGCTGGATGCCAAAGGCCGTGAGCGCGCCATCGCTAAAGAAAAAGGTGCGGTGTTCCTGATCGGTATCGGCGGCAAGCTGGGAGACGGCAAACGTCACGACGTTCGCGCCCCGGATTATGATGACTGGTCAACCCGCAGCGATGCCGGTTTTGCCGGTCTGAACGGTGACATTCTGGTGTGGAACCCGGTGCTGGAAGACGCCTTTGAGCTCTCTTCTATGGGGATCCGTGTGGATGCCGAAGCGCTGAAGCGCCAGCTGGCGGTAACCGGAGATGAAGATCGTTTAGCGCTGGAGTGGCACCAGTCGCTGCTGAAAGGGGAAATGCCGCAGACCATCGGCGGCGGTATCGGACAGTCCCGCCTGACCATGCTTTTATTACAGCAGCCGCATATCGGCCAGGTTCAGTGCGGCGTGTGGCCTGCCGAAGTGCAGAGCAAAGTAGACGCTCTGCTGTAGGCCTTAGCGCTGCCAGCGTCTCAGCAGGCGGCTTCGCATCCCGGTATCAAAGCGCCAGATATGATCGAATATGCGCATGATGCCGGGTTTGCCGTGTCCTGACATCGCCACCGCGTGAAACCTGTGCTGGTGGGCCTGCTGTAGCCCCTTCACCTTAGTGACCAGATCGTCCGGCAGCCGCTGGGCGATAAAGTCAGAGATCACCACCGCGTCGGCGTCGAACCATTCGCTGCCCTGCATTTTCTCAACGATCGAGCGAAAGCAGCTGGCCAGATCCGTGCCGCCGCGGAAGCGCTGGCTGAGAAAGCGGATTGCCTGCTCGATGCCGTCCGGGCCGCAGACTTCGTAGCGCACCACCTCGCTTGAAAACAGCATGATAAAACAGCGGCGGTTGTCGGCCAGCGCCACGCGCATCAGCGCCAGGCAAAACGCTTTCGCACACTGCTCGTTAAAGCCGCCCATCGAGCCGGAAGTATCCACGCAGACGATAAACGGCCCGCGCGGCTGTTCGTCAAAATCCTGATGCACGACGGGACGTTCCACCAGCTTCTCGCGCCAGGAGTCGCCGTGCAGGCGATAGGTGAGAAGCTGCTTCTCTACCAGCCGCCGGTAAAACTCGAACTCCAGTTCGGTAATGCCGAGCGTGGCAAGCTCCGGGGGTAACAGGCGAAGAATGTCGTCACTGCGCTGCAGCCCGTCGACCTGCTCCGGCACCGTTGCGGGTTGCCGGACCATCATGCGCCACATTTCCGTCGGGGCGTCTTTTCTCGGTACCGATTTGGCCTCTTTCGAACGGCCAAGCTGTTCCGCAAGCTTAAGCAGTTCGGGCTGGCCCGCCAGAAACTCCCCGTACTGCACGATGAGCTGATAGTCACCGTGCGTCAGCGTTCCGGCGCTCATATCCCACAGCCGCCCGGCGGCGTTGTCGTTCTCCGATAGCACCGGAGCCAGCTGCCCGCTCATCGCCAGCCGCGCCTGAACCTCCGCCAGCAATGCGTCACGCTCTTCTTCCAGCAGCTGCTGGTTTAACGAAGTCGCCTGCACAACCAGGCTAAGCCGCCAGCGCTGCAGAAAGAGAGTGTGCTGGGCAGGAGTAAAATGAGGATGTTCCGCCACCAGCGCCTGCGCCTGGCCATAAAAAGGCGATTCAAGGCTCTTCAGCTGAGCCAGAAACTCCGTAAGCCTGGCATTGAGCTGGCTGGTGGTCAGCACCTGCGCTTGCTGGAAGCTGGCTACCTCATCGGCAAGCTCTGGCGGGACGTTAGCGTCATGGATCCTTGCCCTGAGCAGCTCCCGCCAGCGGGGGATATCCTTCGTCATGGCGTTTTTCAGCCGGGGGAATTTCTCAAAGAAGACGGCAAGCTGCGGCGCAGCCAGCAGGCCCAGGATGATCTCCTCAATAAGTTCGGCTTCGCTTATCGCCAGAATAATATCGAGGGTTTCAAGGCTGAGCATTACTGGCGAGCCTGTTTAATCTGCGCGGCAACGTCCTGCAGGCTTGCTTCGATCTTCGCCAGCCAGTCGCTGTGGATAAACAGGCATTTTTGCTGATCGTTAAAGCGTTCATGCTGCTGGTGGAGGGTGGCTTCCAGATCGTCAAACTGCTTTTTGATCTCATCCGGCACGCCCTGCTGCTGTTTGCCCGGCATCACCAGGCGCGTGCCCTGAAGGCTGACATCCCGGATAATCAGATGCTGCGTGCCGTCCACTTCCATATTCAGCGACTGAGCGAAACCGATGCCGTTAAGTTTGCCGCGGATCTCACCGCCTTTATCCAGCCAGTGCTCAAGCGCCTCGCGGGTAATGGCAACGTGGATAACTTCGATATCGTGCAGTTTCAAAGGCTGCTGAAGGAGCAAAGTCAGCGTGTCGCCGGTGAGCGACTCGGGAATTTCGTAATGTGGACGACGGCTGAACATCCCGCCCTGCTTGTTGACGGTTATCGCTTCGCGGTCGCTATGCTGCTGCTGTAGCTGGATGCGGCGCTGCACAATGGCACCCAGCCTGGCGATCATTGAGTGCTGCTGCCAGGCCTGCCCGGTCATCAATATTTCCAGCTGCTGCTGCATCAGGTTCATGGCGGCGGTATCGTGCCACAGACAGTCTTTCAGCAGGATCAGGTCGATAGGGGCGACGGCGGAACGCCCGCTGAAAAAGGCGCTGGCCTGCAACAAACGGATAGCTTTTTTCCAGCGGCGGTCAGAGACGTAAGGCGCGCCTGAAATCTCATCCAGCTGCTGGCGCAGGCTGAAGATCAGTTCGAAGACATGCTCGGGCAGCTGAACGCCGCCAATCTCTTTCTGCCAGCTGAAGTACTCTTCATCGGTAACCTGCAGGCTCTCGGCCACCGGATTATCGTTTTCATCGTGCTGGCTGGTGAGCATCGAGCGGAAATTGCCTTTGTCCTGCACTTTATCGAGCCACAGGCGGATCAGCATACGGTCGTACAGGGCTTCCAGGCTGCTGTCCGCTTCCGGAAGCTCGTTGGACGCCGCTACCAGCAGACGCATGGGGATTTTCTCTTCGCTGGCGCCGTTGCGGAACCGTCGTTCGTTTATCGCGGTCAGCAGGGTATTCAGAATCGCCGGGCCAGCCTTCCAGATTTCATCCAGAAAGACGATTTCAGCTTCCGGCAGGTAACCAGCGGTGAGACGTTCGTATCGTCCTTCATCTTTCAGCGCCTGAATGGACAGCGGCCCGAACACTTCCTCCGGCGTGGAGAAGCGGGTCATCAGGTACTCAAACGCACGTGCATGCTTAAAAGCAAACTTCAGGCGGCGGGCAATCAGGCTTTTAGCGATACCCGGCGGCCCCAGCAGAAAAACGCTTTCGCCGCTCAGCGCCGCGAGCAGGCAAAGCCGGATGGCATGCTGGCGCTCAAACAACCCTTTCTCCAGCGCCTGGCTAAGCCTGGAAATTCTTTCAGCCAATAAATGTGATTGAGCCATAATTACGTTTGCATCCTTACGCGGTCATCGCTGTGCGGGTAGGCGAGTATATCGTTTCTGAATAATCTCGTTAATGGATTGATGAGCGGCTCTTTTTTTCGCTGACCTGAGATAAGCCAATTGCATTTAGGGGTACGATTTCCTTGATTATCGTGCATACTGTGCGCCTTTTTGTGGGCCAAGGGACTAAGCACACGTTTTCGGGATTCCAACAAAAGATTAGTCTATGAGCGCTGATAATAAACAATCATTGCCCGCGATTACGCTGGCGGCAATTGGGGTAGTGTACGGCGATATCGGTACCAGCCCGCTTTATACCCTTCGTGAATGTCTCTCCGGACAGTTTGGTTTTGGCGTAGAACGTGACGCCGTGTTCGGCTTTTTATCCTTAATTTTTTGGCTGTTAGTTTTAGTCGTCTCCGTGAAATATCTGACCTTCGTCATGCGTGCGGACAACGCGGGCGAGGGCGGTATCCTGACGTTGATGTCGCTGGCGGGGCGAAACACCTCGGCAAAAATGACCTCGGTACTGGTGATCATGGGATTGATCGGCGGTAGCTTCTTCTATGGCGAGGTGGTGATAACCCCGGCGATATCCGTGATGTCAGCGATAGAGGGGTTAGAGATAGCCGCGCCGTCGCTTGATGCCTATATCGTCCCGCTGTCGATAGTCGTCCTGACGCTGCTGTTTATGATCCAGAAGCACGGCACCGGCATGGTAGGCAAACTCTTTGCCCCGGTCATGCTGCTGTGGTTCCTGGTGCTGGCGGTGCTTGGCGCGCGCAGTATTATCGCCAACCCGGAAGTGCTGCAGGCGCTGAACCCGGCCTGGGCCGTCCATTTCTTCCTGGAATATAAAACCGTTTCCTTCTTCGCGCTCGGTGCCGTCGTGCTCTCTATTACCGGCGTGGAAGCGCTGTACGCGGATATGGGCCACTTCGGTAAATTACCGATTCGTATCGCCTGGTTCATCGTCGTGCTGCCGTCGCTGGTGCTAAATTACTTCGGCCAGGGAGCGCTGCTGCTGACAACCCCGGAGGCGATCAAAAACCCGTTCTTCCTGCTGGCCCCGGACTGGGCGCTGATCCCGCTGATGATTCTGGCGACGCTCGCCACGGTCATCGCCTCCCAGGCGGTTATCTCCGGCGTCTTCTCGCTGACTCGCCAGGCCGTGCGTCTGGGCTACCTGTCGCCGATGCGCATTATCCATACCTCTGAAATGGAATCAGGGCAGATTTACGTTCCGGCGATTAACTGGATCCTCTATATCTCCGTGGTCATCGTGATTGTCAGCTTTGAGCACTCCAGCAACCTGGCCGCGGCTTACGGGATTGCGGTCACCGGCACGATGGTGCTGACCTCGATTCTTTTGTGTACCGTGGCGCGCAAAAACTGGAGCTGGAGCCGGATTGGCGTACTGCTGATGGGCGTTGGCTTCCTGTGCATCGACATCCCGCTCTTCTCTGCCAACGCGGTGAAAATATTCTCCGGCGGCTGGCTGCCGCTAACCCTGGCGCTGGTGATGTTTGTCATCATGACGACCTGGAAAAGCGAACGCTTCCGCCTGCTGCGTCGCATGCATGAACACGGTAATTCTCTGGAAGCGATGATTGCCTCGCTGGAAAAATCTCCGCCGGTACGCGTGCCGGGGACGGCGGTCTATATGTCCCGCGCGCTGAACGTGATTCCGTTTGCGATGCTGCATAACCTCAAGCACAACAAAGTGCTGCACGAGCGGGTTGTGCTGCTGACGCTACGGACGGAGGATGCGCCTTACGTGCATAACGTGAAGCGAGTCTCCATCGAACAGCTGTCGCCAACGTTCTGGCGAGTGGTGGCGAGCTACGGCTGGCGTGAAACGCCAAACGTGGAAGAGGTGTTCCGCCGCTGCGGTCTGGAAGGTCTGAGCTGCCGGATGATGGAAACCTCGTTCTTCATGTCCCACGAGTCGCTGATCATTGGTAAACGCCCATGGTATCTGCGTCTGCGCGGCAAGCTGTTCCTGGCCCTGCAACGAAATGCGCTGCGGGCGCCGGACCAGTTTGAAATCCCGCCGAACAGGGTTATCGAACTGGGTACTCAGGTAGAGATTTAACGATATGCCTCTTCAATCGAAGGGGCATTTTTTTGGATTGAGAGACCCGGGGCGACCTCCGGGTTTGGCGTCCCTCCGGGAACCAAATCCCGGAATTTCGCCTAATAACAGGCACCCATGACTGAAAGCGCGCTCATTTAACTTCTCTTTTGACTGATGCGCGAAACGTTTCGATAGCGATCACATTTTCATAACCTCGCGGTTGTTTTCTCACCAGCTTCTTTCTTACACTCCCGATCAGCGAAACGTTTCGCTAGTGGAGTATAAAAATGAAGAAAGGCACTGTTCTTAACGCTGATATCTCGTCCGTGATTTCCCGCCTTGGCCACACCGACACGCTGGTGGTTGCCGATGCCGGGTTGCCGATTCCGCGCAGCACAACGCGTATCGATTTGGCACTGACGCACGGCGTACCGGGCTTTATGCAGGTGGTCGACGTCGTCACGCAGGAGATGCAGGTTGAAGCAGCGATCCTTGCTCAGGAAATTCAACAGCATAATCCGCAGCTCCACGAAACGTTGCTCAGACACATCGAGCAACTGCAGCAACACCAGGGAAATACCATTTCAATTCGCTACATCAGTCATGAGCAGTTCAAGCAGCACACCGCCGACGCACAGGCGGTCATTCGCAGCGGGGAGTGTTCCCCGTATGCGAATATCATTCTCTGTGCTGGCGTAACTTTCTGAGGCCGGCATGGAAACGTTACTGCAGTTAAAAGGGATCGATAAATCGTTCCCCGGCGTAAAAGCCCTTTCTGGCGCCGCGCTGAACGTTTACCCGGGGCGCGTGATGGCGCTGGTGGGGGAAAACGGCGCGGGCAAATCCACCATGATGAAGGTCCTGACCGGGATTTATCAGCGCGACGCTGGTTCACTGGTCTGGCTGGGGCAGGAGACCACCTTCAGCGGGCCGAAAGCCTCCCAGGAGGCGGGTATCGGCATCATCCACCAGGAACTGAACCTGATCCCGCAGCTCAGCATCGCGGAGAATATCTTCCTCGGGCGCGAGTTTGTCGGCCGCTTCGGCAAAATCGACTGGAAAAAGATGTACGCCGAGGCGGATAAGCTGCTGGCGAAGCTCAACCTGCGCTTTAACAGCCAGAAGCTGGTGGGTGACCTCTCTATTGGCGATCAGCAAATGGTGGAAATTGCCAAAGTGCTGAGCTTCGAATCAAAAGTCATCGTCATGGATGAGCCAACGGATGCTTTAACCGATACCGAAACCGACTCGCTGTTTCGCGTTATCCGCGAACTCAAATCCCAGGGGCGCGGCATCGTTTACATCTCCCACCGTATGAAAGAAATCTTTGAGATTTGCGACGACGTTACCGTCTTCCGCGACGGGCAGTTTATCGCCGAACGCGAAGTGGCGACGCTCACCGAAGATTCGCTTATCGAAATGATGGTTGGCCGCAAGCTGGAAGACCAGTATCCGCGCCTGAAAAAAGAGCCGGGCGAGGTTCGTCTGCGCGTTGATAACCTTTCCGGGCCGGGCGTGCATGACGTCAGCTTCACGCTGCGCAAAGGGGAAATTCTCGGCGTGGCGGGGTTGATGGGGGCCGGGCGCACAGAATTAATGAAGGTACTCTACGGCGCGCTGCCGCGTACCGGTGGCTATGTGGCGCTGGACGGCCGGGAAGTGGTTGCCCGTTCGCCGCAGGATGGCCTGGCAAACGGCATCGTTTATATTTCGGAAGACCGCAAGCGCGACGGGCTGGTGCTCGGCATGTCGGTCAAAGAGAACATGTCGCTGACCGCGCTGCGCTACTTCAGCCATAACGTTGGTAGCCTGAAGCATAAAGATGAGGTGCAGGCGGTGCAGGACTTTGTGCGCCTGTTCAACGTTAAAACGCCTTCCATCGAACAGCCGATTGGCCTGCTCTCCGGCGGTAATCAGCAAAAGGTTGCTATTGCCCGCGGGCTGATGACGCGTCCGAAAGTCCTTATCCTCGATGAGCCAACGCGCGGCGTGGACGTGGGGGCAAAAAAAGAGATCTACCAGTTAATCAACCAGTTCAAGGCCGATGGGCTAAGCATCATCCTCGTGTCGTCGGAAATGCCGGAAGTGCTGGGCATGAGCGACCGCATTATGGTGATGCATGAAGGGCATCTGGGCGGGGAGTTCACCCGTGAAGAGGCCACCCAGGAGGCGCTGATGGCCGCGGCCGTCGGTAAGCTAAATCGTGTGAATCAGGAGTCTGCTAAATGAGTACCCAGTCTGTAACGTCCCGTCGCTGGTTCACAAAAGAGTGGCTGCTGGATCAAAAGTCGCTGATCGCCCTGCTGGTGCTGATCGCGATCGTCTCAAGCCTCAGCCCGAACTTCTTTACCGTCAATAACCTGTTTAACATCCTGCAGCAAACCTCCGTGAACGCCATTATGGCGGTGGGAATGACGCTGGTCATTCTTACCTCCGGGATCGACCTGTCCGTCGGTTCACTGCTGGCGCTGACCGGGGCGGTGGCCGCCTCGATTGTTGGCCTGGAAGTGAACGCGCTGGTGGCAGTTGCCGCGGCGCTGGCGCTCGGGGCGGCAATCGGGGCCGTGACCGGTGTGATTGTCGCAAAAGGCCGCGTGCAGGCGTTTATCGCCACCCTGGTGATGATGCTGCTGCTGCGCGGGGTGACCATGGTGTACACCAACGGCAGCCCGGTGAACACGGGCTTCTCGGATAACGCCGACGTCTTCGGCTGGTTCGGTATCGGTCGCCCGCTGGGTATCCCGACGCCGGTATGGATCATGGGCATCGTCTTCCTGGCGGCCTGGTACATGCTGCACCACACGCGCCTGGGCCGTTATATCTATGCGCTTGGCGGTAACGAAGCGGCGACGCGCCTGTCCGGTATCAGCGTCAACAAAGTCAAAATCATCGTTTATTCACTCTGCGGCCTGCTGGCTTCACTGGCGGGCATCATCGAGGTGGCACGTCTCTCTTCCGCACAGCCAACGGCGGGTACGGGTTACGAGCTGGACGCAATTGCGGCGGTGGTGCTGGGCGGGACCAGCCTGGCGGGCGGCAAAGGGCGTATTGTCGGGACGCTGATCGGTGCGCTGATCCTCGGCTTCCTGAACAACGGTTTGAATTTATTAGGTGTTTCTTCTTATTACCAGATGATCGTCAAAGCAGTGGTGATACTACTGGCGGTGCTGGTGGACAACAAAAAGCAGTAACAATCATAACCCTACAGGACATCTGACTATGAATATGAAAAAACTGGCTACCCTGGTTTCCGCTGTAGCGCTGAGCGCCACCGTGAGCGCAAACGCGATGGCGAAAGACACCATCGCGCTGGTTGTTTCCACGCTTAATAACCCGTTCTTCGTTTCCCTGAAAGACGGCGCGCAGAAAGAAGCCGATAAGCTGGGCTACAACCTGGTGGTGCTGGATTCACAGAACAACCCGGCTAAAGAGCTGGCGAACGTGCAGGATCTTACCGTGCGCGGCACCAAACTGATGCTGATCAACCCAACCGACTCTGATGCGGTGGGCAACGCGGTTAAAATGGCTAACCAGGCTAAAATTCCGGTCATCACCCTGGACCGTATGGCGAACCAGGGCACCGTGGTCAGCCACATCGCTTCTGACAACGTCGCCGGTGGCAAAATGGCGGGTGACTTCATCGCTAAGAAAGTGGGTGACGGTGCGAAAGTTATTGAGCTGCAGGGTATCGCCGGGGCATCTGCCGCCCGCGAACGTGGCGAAGGCTTTAAACAGGCTACCGCCGCGCACAAATTCACCGTGCTTGCGAGCCAGCCCGCAGATTTCGACCGTACTAAAGGCCTGAACGTTATGCAGAACCTGCTGACCGCGCATCCTGATGTGCAGGCGGTGTTTGCTCAGAACGACGAAATGGCGCTGGGCGCACTGCGCGCGCTGCAAACCGCAGGTAAAACCGACGTGCTGGTTGTCGGCTTTGACGGCACCGCTGACGGCGTTAAGGCCGTTGAAGGGGGCAAACTCGGCGCAACAGTGGCGCAGATGGCCGACCAGATTGGCGTGATCGGCGTGCAAACCGCTGATAAAGTGCTGAAGGGCGAAAAAGTCGAGTCTAAAATCCCGGTTGACCTGAAGCTGGTCACCAAATAAGACAAAAAAGATAAGCAGGGCATCGCGCCGCCCCTCAGTAGCGTTGGGGGGGCGCCTTAAACCGGACATCAAACATGAAAAGCAAAGGCAGTCTCGTCGTGCTGGGCAGCATCAACGCTGACCATATCCTCAACCTAGAACATTTCCCGACGCCGGGTGAAACCGTTACCGGGCAGGAGTATCAGGTCGCGTTTGGAGGCAAAGGGGCGAATCAGGCCGTCGCCGCCGGGCGCAGCGGTGCCGATATTGCCTTTATTGCCTGCGTTGGCGATGACGATACCGGCAGCCGGGTATGCAAACAGCTGGCAAGCGACAAAATCGATATCTCGCCAATCAGCACGATTAAAGAAGCCTCAACCGGCGTTGCGCTGATCTTCGTGAACGGTGCCGGGGAAAACGTCATCGGCATCCACGCGGGCGCGAACGGCGCGTTAACGCCTGAGCTGGTTGCAAAAGAGCAGCAGAAAATTGCCGATGCTTCCGCATTGCTGATGCAGCTGGAGTCACCGTTGGAAAGCGTGCTGGCCGCGGCTAAAATTGCGAAACAGCATCAGACCAAAGTAATTCTTAACCCGGCGCCCGCCTGCGCATTATCAGACGAGCTGCTGGGGCTGGTGGATATGATCACCCCGAACGAAACCGAGGCCGAAAAGCTCACCGGGATTCGGGTCGAAAACGATGACGATGCCGTCAGGGCGGCTCGGGCACTGCACGATAAAGGTATCGAAACCGTCATTATTACGTTAGGCAGCCGGGGCGTCTGGCTCAGCGAAAACGGTAAGGGGCAGCGCGTGCCGGGCTTCAGAGTGAAAGCCGTGGACACCATCGCCGCCGGGGATACTTTTAACGGCGCGCTGGTTACCGCGCTGCTGGAGGAAAAACCTATGGCGCAGGCGATCCGCTTTGCCCATGCCGCCGCCGCTATTGCCGTGACCCGTAAAGGTGCTCAGCCTTCCGTGCCGTGGCGTCATGAGATTGACGAGTTCTTGCAGCAGCAGGGGTAATCGTGGCCACAATGAAAGATGTCGCCCGCGTCGCGGGCGTTTCAACCTCTACTGTTTCGCACGTCATCAATAACGACAGGTTCGTGAGCGAGGCTATTCGCGAAAAGGTCGATGCCGCGATTAAAACGCTTAACTACGCTCCCTCCGCTATTGCCCGTAGTCTGAAGCTCAACCAGACCCACACCATTGGCATGCTAATCACCGCCAGCAGCAACCCGTTCTACTCTGAGCTGGTACGCGGCGTTGAGCGCAGCTGCTTCGAGCGGGGATACAGCCTGGTGCTGTGTAATACCGAAGGCGACGAGCAGCGCATGAATCGCAATCTGGAAACGCTGCTGCAAAAGCGTGTCGATGGTCTGCTGCTGCTGTGCACCGAAACGCATCTTCCTTCCGCCGAGATAATCAATCGCTATCCTTCTATACCGACGGTGATGATGGACTGGGCGCCCTTTGACGGCAAAAGCGACGTCATTCAGGACAACTCGCTGCTGGGCGGTGAGATGGCTACCCGGCATCTTATCGACAATGGCTATACCCGCATTGCCTGTATCGCCGGGCCACAGGATAAAACTCCGGCTCGGCTGCGTCTCGAAGGCTACCGCAACGCGATGAGCCGGGCGGGGCTTGCGATCCACGCGGGCTATGAAATCATCGGCGACTTTGAGTTTCAGGGTGGCTTCACGGCGATGAACTCACTGCTGGCGTTGGACTACCCCCCTCACGCGGTCTTCACCGGCAACGATGCAATGGCCGTCGGGGCTTATCATGCGCTGTATCAGGCGGGTTTGAGCGTGCCGAAAGATATGGCGGTGGTGGGCTACGATGACATAGAACTGGCGCGCTACATGACCCCGCCGCTGACCACCATTCACCAGCCGAAAGATGAGCTGGGCGAGCTGGCGGTCGATGTCTTAATCCATCGCATGGCGCAGCCCACCCTGGAGCAGCAGCGTCTGCTGCTGACGCCGGAGCTGGTGGAGCGCGGTTCCGTCTAACTCTTGTGGCGTTCTTTTATCATGTTGCGACCATCTTTCGGGCGCAGCAGCAGGAAGACCAGCGCTGAAACCAGCGTGACGGCCCCCATGGTCAGGAACGTATAGTGGAACTGCTCGACAGTATTAAAGTTATCAATCCCTTCATACATACGCAGCACCGCCGCACTAACCGCAACGCCAAGGCTGATTGAAAGCTGCTGGGTGACCGCCAGCACGCTGTTACCGCTGCTGGCGTTCTCATCGGTGAGATCGGCGAGGGTTATAGTGTTCATCGCGGTGAACTGTGTGGACATCGCCATGCCGAGGATAAACAGCGGCAGGATCAGCATCCAGACTTCCATTCCCGGCGACTGCAACGAGAACTGCGCAATCAGCAGGCCGATAACCATGGTCACGCCGACCAGCGTTTTCCTGTAGCCAAACCAGCGCAGCACCTGAGTCACGGTCGATTTCGCCAGCAGGGAGCCGATCGCGGTCGGGGCCATCATGCAGCCCGCGATTAATGCCGTGTAGCCGAAGCCGACCTGAAGCATTAACGGCATAAGGAAAGGAACGCAGCCGGTGCCCAGCCGCGAAGCAAGGTTGCCAATGATGCCGACAGAGAAGGTTCGCGTTTTAAACATGGGGAGTGCGATAAGCGGCGTTGGGTGGCGACGGGCGTGCCATATATAGGTCATCAGCAGGAGCAGCCCGCCGAGGATAATCAGAATACCTATATAGCTTGCGACAATGCGCTCGCCAAACAGCTCCATGCCACTGGAAATGAGTACCAGGCTCAAACCAAACAGCAGAAAGCCGGTCATATCGAAACTGCGGCGCGGCGTGGTGAAGTTCGGCATGTACTTGCGGGCGTAGAGCAAACCGAGCAGGCCAATGGGGATATTTATAAGGAAGATCCAGTGCCAGCTTGCCCAGGTTACCAGCACGCCGCCGAGCAGCGGGCCTAAAATCGGCCCCACCAGGCCGGGCATGGTGACGAAGTTCAGCACGGGTAGAAGTTCGCTACGCGGGTAGGCGCGTATTAATGCAAGGCGCGCAACGGGCATCATCATCGCCCCGCCTATCCCCTGAACCACGCGGAAGACAACCAGCTGGGATAACGAGCCCGACATCGCGCAGGCAAAAGAGCCGAGCGTAAAGAGGCTTACCGCAATCATAAATACCCGGCGGGTCCCGAAGCGATCGGCAAGCCAGCCGCTGACGGGGATAAGCATAGCGACGGTCAGGGTGTAACTGATGATGGCCGACTGCATAGCCAGCGGCGACCGGCCCAGACTATGGGCGATGGCGGGTAGCGCGGTGTTGAGGATGGTGGCATCCAGTGCCTGCATAAAGAAGGCCATTGCCGCTATCCACGGCAGCCCGGCCATACTGCGAGCAGATTTGGTCATTAGTATCCTGATCTGTAGTGGGTCAGGCGTTAACCATGAGCGAAGGGCTCTTTTAACAGCGTCTGGCCGGCAACGAGCGCGGCCTGGCTGTCTCCCTGACAAATGGCATCAACGATTGCCTGATGTAAATCGAGCTTCACGACCTGATTATCGGTTATGGCCGTGAAGTAATTGTAATAAATAGAACGGAACAAGTTAGCGAAAGAACAAAGGAAAGGGTTAGCACTCATTTCGTAGATCTTTTCGTGGTAGGCCATATCCACTTCTATCCAGCGTTCACGGTTAAAGACCGCTTTAAGGCTGACCATTTCTGCCATCATTATCTTCAACTGTGCTTTCTGCTCGCTGGTGCCGTGGAGGGCGGCAAGTGAACAAGCCTGCGGTTCGAGGCTATTACGCATAACAAGGAAGTATTCCACCACCTCATTAAAGTTTTCCTCCGTCATCCACCAGGTGAGGAGTTCTTTATCCAGAAAGTTCCAGTGGCTGCGGGGCATGATGCGGGTGCCAATGCGTGGACGAGGCAAAACCATGCCTTTAGCGGTTAATGTCTTTACGGCTTCCCTCACGGCGGTGCGGCTCACGCCGAACAGCTCCCCCAGCTCCATCTCGCCGGGCAGGATACTGCCTGCCGGGTATTCACCTTTCAGGATCCCTCGGGCCAGCTTCTCGGCAATAACATAAGAAAGGTTCTTTTGGGCCGCGAGTTGTTGTGCGGATAAAGACATGGGTGCAATTCCTTGGGCTATGTTTCTCTTTGTAGTATGCCACCAGGCATCTTTTTCTGATGCTAAAAACAGCAGATATGCCGTGCCATGGGCCTTTTATAACCTGATTGTAGAAAAAAGAGGCGCTTGGTAATAAATTTGCAATTAACCCTTGTCACATTCCGAAAAATCCCTATACTGCGCCTCCACTGACACGGCACAACGGCTTACAAACCGGCCAGTCAGTCAGACGAAAGCGAAAATAAACGCTTGACTCTGAAAGAGGAAAGCGTAATATACGCCACCTCGAGTTAGCAA
>NZ_JBBYHZ010000010.1:0-144739 GCF_038405435.1 Dryocola clanedunensis
GGCTACACACCGATGCAGCATATTCAACGCATGACCTGATTCTACTTATTATCTCCGCTAAAAATGGGGGGATTACCAGGCTACCGGAGTATCCGGTCTCGACCAGTTCGCTGCCATAGTACAACCTGCCAGTGCTTTGTTCATATTTCCATGCCATAGGTAATAATCCCTTATGCCGTTGTGCGTTCTTTCCAGCTGTCTGAGTGGAGGATATTTCCATCCACATACCGCCAGGTGATTTTTTCGTAAACAAGCTCAATCATTTCAAGATGATTTCTGGCTTCGCCGTACTGGGATTTGACGTCATACATCATCGGCCCAACCGTTACGACCATTACGTCCTCCATCACGGCGCTGAAGTATTCCACTTCCTGACCAGCGTCATTAATGCGATAAAATTTAACCTCAGCGGATTTCAGCTTCTGGCCAGTGGTCACGGCCTTGTACAGGTAGGGGCTGGAAGCATCAATCTCTTTGCTGAAAAGATAAGGGGAATGTTCGCGGGTGGCGGTAGGTTTGCCTGTTGCGCTGTCTGTGGGGAGGGTGACGCCGTGATTCAGGCCGAGGATCTCGATACTGCCTTCACGGCCTGCAACGTCGACAGAGCCGCGAATATCCACGCCGCCGTCGTCTTTAAGCCATAGATAAGCTGGAATAGCCATAGTTTAAACTCCATTTCAAAGAGTGAGCCAGCTTGTACCCTGCTGGCTAATCTGCTGCTTTAGCAGTGGATTTAAACTATCCCTAAGTTAAATTTGCGTCAATTTTGTACAGCGTGAAAATTCAGCAATTGTGAGGCGTGTTGAGTTAGAAAATATCATCCGATAGTGGGTGACGGTATATTTGCCCTCTGCCAGATCAATATGTATTTTCCCCTCACCCCGGCCCTCTCCCCAGAGGGGCGAGGGAGAAGAAGAATGGCAGGTCAGCGTAAAGTTCCCTCATCCCAACCCTCTCCCCAGAGGGGCGAGGGGGGAAAAGAGTATGACGATATCAGTCTTCGAAGTACCAGTACCCGCTGTTCACCAGCGCGGCGAGCATCGCCAGGAACGACGGGTCTTCCAGCGCGTCGCCAATCACTTCGGCATTCACCGTAATGTGGCTTGCCAGCGCTTCAACTGCCGGACGGTGCGGGCTGTCCAGCTTCTCGCCGTTGACGTACACCTCATCCGCAATGCGCAGCACGCGCAGGCCGCCCAGGCGGGTCAGAGAATCACCCTGCTTCAGAGCGTCGTAGATTTCATCCGGCTGGTACGGTGGTTCTGCCGGGGCGACGTCCAGCTCGTGGCGCGACTGGGTGATAAACTCGCCGAACCAGGCGTTGAAGTTTTCCGGCTTGTTCACCAGATCCAGCATCATGCCGCGCAGTTTTTCCAGCTCTTCCGGCAGGATGTCCGCAGGGTGCTGACGGGACGGCACGTCCGGATCTGTATAGCGCAGGCTGCCCAGCTCGCGCTGCAGCACGTAGTCCGCAAAGCCGCTGATCATCTCGCGGCCGCTCGGCGCGCGGAAGCCCACCGAGTAGTTCATCGAGTTTTCCAGCGAGTAGCCTTCGTGCGGGAAGCCCGGCGGGATATACAGGATATCGCCCGGCTCCAGCTCTTCGTCGATGATGCCTTCGAACGGCTCAACCTGCAGCAGATCCGGGTGCGGGCAGTGCTGCTTCATCGGCACTTTTTCGCCCACGCGCCAGCGGCGGCGGCCCACGCCCTGAATGATAAACACGTCGTACTGATCCAGATGGGGACCCACGCCGCCGCCGGGGACGGAGAAGGAGATCATCAGGTCGTCGATGCGCCAGTCCGGCAGGGCGCGGAACGGGCGCATCAGCCCGGCGCTTTGCTCATGCCAGTGGTTCACCGCCTGCACCAGCAGCGACCAGTTGTTTTCGCTCAGGTGATCGTAGCTCTGGAAGGGGCCGTGGCTGACCTGCCATTTCCCGTCCTGATGGCTCACCAGGCGGCTGTCCACCTCGTTTTCCATGGCAAGGCCTGCCAGTTCGTCAGGGGAGATCGGGTCGATGAAGTTTTTGAAGCCGCGCTTGAGGACCACCGGGCGTTTTTGCCAGTAGCGCTCGATAAAATCGGGCCAGTTTAGGTCGAGGGTGTATTCCATTTTTTATAATCCGGCAGGTGAAGGAACCTGCCTGGATTATAACGGATGGGGCGGGCGATTACGGGAGTATTTTCAATCTTCTTCGCTGACTGGAC
This sequence comes from Dryocola clanedunensis, assembly GCF_038405435.1. Classification (GTDB taxonomy): domain Bacteria; phylum Pseudomonadota; class Gammaproteobacteria; order Enterobacterales; family Enterobacteriaceae; genus Dryocola; species Dryocola clanedunensis_A. The sequence goes on from NZ_JBBYHZ010000010.1 coordinate 2,211, forward strand.
GCTGTCTCGCAAAAATGACTTCCATTCGCGCGCCGCCCAGTTCGCTGGCGGCGGGGACGATTTCACCGCTGTACTGCTCGACGATTTCACGGGCGACGGAAAGCCCCACGCCCTGGCCCGGACGCAGCGTGTCGGCGCGCTGCCCGCGGTCGAAAACAATCTCTCGTTTGCTCTGCGGAATGCCGGGGCCGTCGTCGTCCACGTACAGGTGCAGCGTGTTATCCAACTGGCGGGCTGAGATTTCCACGAATTCCAGACAATACTTGCAGGCGTTGTCCAGCACGTTGCCCATCACTTCCATAAAGTCGTTTTTCTCGCCGATGAAGGTGATCTCCGGTGAAATATCCAGCGAGATATCCACCCCTTTCTGCTGGTAAACCTTATTGAGCGCCGAGCAGAGATTATCGAGCAGCGGGGCGACGGAGTGCAGCTCGCGGCTGAGCAGGGTGCTGTTACCGCGCATGCTGGCCCGGTGCAGGTAATAGCCTATCTGCTGGGAAATACGGCTGATTTGCTCGAGCATGACCGGCTCGGCATCTTCGACGCTCAGCTTCCGGGTGCGCAGCGAGCGCAGGGTACTTTGCAGCACCGCCAGCGGGGTTTTCAGGCTGTGGGTTAAGTCGGTTAAGGTCGTGCGGTATTTATCGTAGCGCTCGCGCTCGGTGCGCAGCAGGCGGTTGAGGTTGCGCACCAGGCTTGTCAGCTCGCGGGTGGTTTCCGGATTCAGGCTGTCGCGATCGTGCTTCTCCAGCTCCCGCACCTCCTTCGCCAGCTCTTCTATCGGGCGCAGGCTCCACCAGGCGGCGGCCCACAGCAGGGGGATCACCAGCAGCAGATTGGCGAGCAGCACGTAGATAAACCAGCTCCACACCATGTAAGAGCGCTTCAGTTCGATGGGGATGGTATCGACCACCACGACGGTTAACGCGGGCATGGTCGCGGTAGCCGGATACTGGTTCACCGCCACTGAGTGCGTCATCTCGTAGTCGTCGTCATCCTCGTGGATGTCTTTGAGCCTTTCCTGCAGCGGGCTGTCGTTCGCCAGCAGCGCGCGGCTGGTGTCAAAGTTGGCTTCCAGCTCGTGGAAACCGTTGGCGGTCAGCCACTCGGGTTTGATCTGCTGGACGATGTGCGGCACGTTGCGCTGGGTCCACAGCAGCTTGCCGTGTTCGTCGTAGATCAGCGCCATGGTCGGGCTTTGCAGATTCAGGTGTTCCGGGATCTCGACCTGGATTTTGCCGTCGACGCGGTTGGCCAGCGTGTAGAACAGGTTGCTCTCGCCGCGCAGCAGGCGGAACGTGGTTTTATCGAAGCTGACGCTGTAGCCAACCAGCGCCACCATGCCGTAGGCGAGGGACAGCACCATCACCACCGCGGCGGTGGCCAGCAGAAAGCGAACCCGCAGCGAGAGCGGGAAGAAGTGGCTTAAGTATCTCATGGTCAGCGCAGGTCGAACCTGTAGCCCTGGCCTCGTACGGTGGTGATGACTTCAGCCTCGTGCTGCGCCTGGATTTTCTTACGCAGGCGGCCCATCAGCACGTCGATGGTGTGGCTTTCGCGCAGCTCCGCATCCGGATAGAGCTGCAGCATCAGGGAGTCTTTGCTGACGACCTTCCCGGCGTTGCGGATCAGCGTCTCCATGATGGTGTACTCGAAGGCGGTAAGCTTGATGAGGTTGTCGTTAACGCAGAGCTCGCGGCGGGACAAATCCACCTGGAAAGGCGGCATGGAGATAAGCTGTGAGGCAAGCCCGCTGTTGCGGCGCATCAGCGCCTGCATGCGCGCCACGACTTCCTCCACATGGAAGGGTTTGGTGACGTAGTCGTCCGCGCCCGCGCCCAGCACTTCCACCTTGTCCTGCCAGCCTTCGCGGGCGGTCAGCACCATAATCGGGATAGTCACATCGTGGCTGCGCCAGCGGCGGATCATGCTCATGCCGTCCTCATCGGGCAGGCCAAGATCGACAATGGCGATGTCCGGCGCGTGCTCGTTTAAGAAGTAGTCCGCTTCTTTGGCATCTTCCGCGGCATCCACCTGGTGACCCGCCTCACGCAGCTGCACCTGCAGGTGGTGACGTAACAGGGCATTATCTTCCACAACCAGAACGCGCATCGCTCTTCCTCAATGTTTTAATGGCACTGATAGTTTAACGCTAATTATGGCGGGAAGGGGGTAAACCTTGAATAAACAACGGGCATGGCGAAGGGAAAGTGGTGGATGGCGCAAGCTTATCCACCCTACGTCTTGAGAAAGCGTAGGGCGGGTAGGCCTGCGTCAGGAGAACTTACTTCAGCTCATCAACCATGGTGATTGCGCGGCCAATATAGTTGGCTGGCGTCATCTGCTTCAGACGGGTTTTCTCGTCTTCCGGCAGCGCCAGGCTGTCGATAAACTGCTTCATGCCTTCGGCGTCCACGCGCTTGCCGCGGGTCAGCTCTTTGAGCTTCTCGTACGGTTTTTCGATGCCGTAGCGGCGCATCACGGTCTGGATTGGCTCCGCCAGCACTTCCCAGTTCAGATCCAGCTCGGCCAGCAGGCGGTCGCGGTTCACTTCCAGCTTGCTCACGCCCTTAAGCGTTGACTGATACGCGATCAGCGCGTAGCCGATACCCACGCCCAGGTTACGCAGCACGGTAGAATCCGTCAGGTCACGCTGCCAGCGGGAAACCGGCAGCTTGCTCGCCAGATGTTGCAGCATGGCGTTGGACAGGCCCAGGTTGCCTTCGGAGTTTTCAAAGTCGATTGGGTTGACCTTGTGCGGCATGGTGGACGAGCCGATTTCACCGGCGATGGTCTTCTGCTTAAAGTGGTTCAGGGCGATGTAGCCCCACACGTCGCGGTCGAAGTCGATGAGGATGGTGTTGAAGCGCGCCACGCAGTCAAACAGCTCGGCGATATAGTCGTGCGGCTCGATCTGGGTGGTGTACGGGTTCCACTGGATGCCCAGCGAGGTCACGAACTCTTCGCTGAACTGGTGCCAGTCAACTTCCGGGTAGGCGGCGATGTGGGCGTTGTAGTTGCCGACCGCGCCGTTGATTTTACCGAGGATCTCGACGTTACCTAACTGGCGGAACTGGCGCTCCATGCGGTAGGCCACGTTCGCCATCTCTTTGCCCATAGTCGACGGCGTTGCCGGCTGGCCGTGGGTGCGGGAGAGCAGTGGAATATCGCGATACTGCACCGACAGGTCTTTCACCGCGTCAATCAGCTTGCGCCAGTACGGCAGCACCACTTCCTGGCGAGCCGTTTGCAGCATCAGCGCATGGGAGAGGTTGTTGATGTCTTCCGAGGTACAGGCGAAGTGGATAAATTCCGATACCGCGTGCAGGGCGGGGATCGCCTCGACCTTCTCTTTCAGGAAGTACTCAACGGCCTTCACGTCGTGGTTGGTCGTGCGCTCGATGGTTTTAATGCGCGCGGCATCTTCTTCGCTGAACTCCGCGACGATTTTATCAAGGTAACCGTTTGCGTCGGCGTCAAAAGCAGGAACTTCCTTGATCGCTGGGTGCGCGGCTAATTTTTGCAGCCAGCGAACTTCGACCTGGACGCGAAATTTCAGCAGGCCGAACTCGCTGAAAATAGCGCGCAGCGCGCTGACTTTGTCGCCGTAGCGTCCATCTACGGGGGAAACGGCGGTCAGTGAGGATAATTCCATAAGTTACAACTCCAGAGAGGTTAACAATGAGCAAGAATTTGTTTAGCCTGCGTGCACAGGCGATTACGGGAAAACATGAGCTGCAGGCGGCCACCGCCAACCTGGTGCCACAGTACCGCGGCGCGAATGCCGGCCAGCAGCGAGGCACGAACTTTGCTCTGCACCTGCGGGCTTTGCAGCACGGCAGGGGAGCCGGTGACCTGGATGCGTGGCCCAAGCGGGCTAATCACATCGACATAAATGCCTGCCATGGCGCTGAGCAGGGTGTCGGATTCCAGATCGAAATGCTCAAGCTGACGCTGCAGCCCGGCTATGCTTGAGCCGAGCTTGTCCATCGCGCCTTTGCTGCCGTGCAGCTTGCGCTCCAGCACCATCAGGCTCAGGGTGTAACGCGTCAGCTCGGCGTTCAGCCCCTGGCGGTTGCTGGCGTTCAGCACGCCGAGCAGCGTTTCCAGGCCCAGCTTAAGGTTAGCTTCGCTGCCGCCAAACACGCCGAGCGTTGAGCCGGGGTTAAGATCGATAACACTATTGAGGGCGACATGGAGCGCGTCCTGATCGCAGTGGCCCTGATGGGCAAGCTGCTGAACCAGACGGGCCGACTGGCAGATACCTGCCAGCGCGAGAGTAATGTCGAAATAATTCTTAGCCACAGTGTATCGTCCTTGTCCGCAATTTAGTCGATGAGAGGCAAACGCTGTTCAATAATGCCGCCGCCGAGGCACACTTCGCCGAGGTAAAACACCGCGGACTGGCCTGGCGTCACTGCCGCAACCGGCTCTTCGAAACGCACTTCAATGCGGTCCGCGTCCAGCGGCGTGATGGTGCAGGGAATATCTGTCTGGCGGTAACGGGTTTTCACCGTGCAGCGCAGCGGCGCGGTCAGCGTTTCGCGATCCACCCAGTGCAGCTGCTGGGCAATCAGGCCCACGGACATCAGACGAGGGTGATCGCCGCCCTGGGCCACGATCAGAATGTTGTTTTCTACGTCTTTATCGACAACGTACCACGGCTCTTCGCTGCCTTCTTTGGTGCCGCCGATGCCGAGGCCTTTACGCTGACCGAGGGTGTGGTACATCAGCCCCTGGTGCTCGCCCACGGCTTCGCCGTCAACGGTAAGAATTTTACCCGGCTGGGCAGGGAGGTAGCGGCCGAGGAACTCGCGGAATTTGCGCTCGCCGATAAAACAGATGCCGGTGGAGTCTTTTTTCTTCGCGGTGATGAGATCCAGCTCTTCGGCAATGCGGCGCACTTCTGGTTTTTCTAATTCGCCAACCGGGAACAGGCTCTGCGCGATTTGCTCGTGGCCAAGCGTATAGAGGAAGTAGCTCTGGTCTTTGTTGCCGTCCAGGCCGCGCAGCAGCTGGCTTTTGCCGTCGACGTCGGCGCGGCGCACGTAGTGGCCGGTCGCGATGTAGTCGGCACCTAGATCTTCTGCGGCGAACTCAAGGAAGGCTTTGAATTTGATCTCTTTGTTGCACAGGATGTCCGGGTTTGGCGTGCGCCCGGCCTTGTACTCTTCCAGGAAGTGTTCAAAGACGTTATCCCAGTATTCGGCAGCAAAGTTGACGGTGTGCAGTTCAATGCCGAGCTTGTCGCAGACGGCCTGCGCATCCGCCAGATCGGCGGCTGCGGTACAGTACTCCTCGCCATCATCCTCTTCCCAGTTCTTCATGAACAGGCCTTCCACCTTGTAACCCTGTTGTTGCAACAGGTAAGCGGAAACGGAGGAATCAACACCGCCGGACATCCCGACGATCACTTTTTTCTGGCTGTTATCAGACATGGAGTACTCACGACATTGAACTTAAAGGCGGCGTATTCTATCACGCATCCCCGGCCCTGGCACCCTTAACTAAAGGGCCAGTTGAACGCGCCGAGCACGGCGAGCGGATAACGTTCCGCTTTCTGATAACAGCGAATACTTTCCGCCACCAGCGGCGAACGTAAATTATCTGCGTTAACAATTTGTTGCGCATCCAGCCACAGGCAGCGATCGATATCGCTGTCGTGAGGCTCGGTGGGCAGCTGCTCCGGCAAATCTATCGAAAAAAGAAAGCGCAGGAAGGGCGTTTTATCCGGAGCGATCCACTGGTGCATGCGGATGAAGGTTTGCGGCTCGGCGCGAATGCCGGTTTCTTCATACAGCTCGCGGCTGGCGGCCTGAATCAGCGTTTCATCGGCTTCCAGATGCCCGGCGGGCTGGTTCCAGAGCGCCCTGCCGTTGATGGTCTCTTCAACAACCAGAAACTTCCCCTGCGCCTGAACCACGCAGGCGACGGTAACGTGCGGTTTAAACATGCGTTTTCCTTAAATGCTGTCCAGCGGGATTTCCCGCCATTCTCCGGGGGCTAAATCCGATAATTCCAGATTACCCATAGCAAAGCGAACCAGGCGCAGCGTTGGATAGCCGACGTGCGCCGTCATTCTTCTGACCTGGCGGTTGCGGCCTTCGTAAAGCGTGATTTTCAGCCAGCTGGTGGGGATAGCCTTGCGCTCGCGAATCGGCGGATTACGCGCCCATATCCACTGCGGCTCTTCAACCAGCTCGGCGCCTGCGGGCAGGGTGGGGCCGTCGTTCAGCGTGACGCCGTTACGCAGCGCCTCTAACGCTTCCTGCGTTGGTTCGCCCTCCACCTGCACGTAGTAAATTTTCCCGTTTTTTTTGCCCGGCTGGGTGAGCTGCGCCTGGAGCTGGCCGTCGTTTGTCAGCACCAGCAGGCCTTCGCTGTCGCGGTCAAGACGCCCGGCGGCGTAGATACCTTGTAACGGGATGTAATCTTTCAGCGTGCTGCGTCCCGCTTCGTCTGTGAACTGCGGCAGCACATCGTAGGGTTTATTGAAGATAACCAGCCGCTTCGGTCCACGGTCCGCGGGTTTTTTGGCAGGACGGCGGGTGCTGAATCGTTTAACTGTTGGATTTCTAAAAGAAGTTTTATTCATAGTGTTTTCAGACGGTAGCGATTAACGCATTATAACGGAAATCACCAGTGATTGGCGCGGGCCTGATATTCAAGTAGTATTGACACGCATATTACAAATCATTAACAAAACAGAAGCGCTCGAAGGAGAGGTTAATGGAAAGCAAAGTAGTTGTTCCGGCGGAAGGTAAAAAGATCACCCTGCAAGATGGCAAACTGAACGTTCCTCACAACCCGATCATTCCTTTCATTGAAGGTGATGGTATCGGTGTGGACGTGACGCCAGCCATGATTAAAGTGGTGGATGCCGCCGTGCAGAAGGCCTACAAGGGCGAGCGGAAAATTTCCTGGATGGAAATCTATACCGGCGAAAAATCTACCGAACTGTACGGCCAGGACGTCTGGCTGCCAGAAGAGACTCTGGACCTGATTCGTGACTACCGCGTGGCCATCAAAGGCCCTCTGACCACCCCGGTCGGCGGCGGTATTCGTTCCCTGAACGTTGCGCTGCGCCAGCAGCTCGACCTGTACGTCTGTCTGCGCCCGGTGCGTTACTATGCGGGCACGCCAAGCCCGGTAAAACGCCCTGAAGAAACCAACATGGTGATCTTCCGTGAAAACTCAGAAGACATCTATGCGGGCATCGAGTGGAAAGCGGACAGCGCCGAAGCGGAAAAAGTCATCAAATTCCTGCGCGATGAGATGGGCGTAACGAAGATTCGTTTCCCTGAACACTGCGGTATCGGCATCAAGCCTTGCTCCGAAGAAGGCACCAAACGCCTGGTTCGTGCAGCCATCGAGTACGCTATCACCAACGACCGTGATTCCGTGACCCTGGTGCACAAAGGCAACATCATGAAGTTCACCGAAGGTGCTTTCAAAGACTGGGGTTACCAGCTGGCTCGCGAAGAGTTCGGCGGCGAGCTTATCGACGGCGGCCCATGGGTGAAAATCAAGAACCCAAATACCGGCAAAGAGATCGTTGTCAAAGACGTGATCGCCGATGCGTTCCTGCAGCAGATCCTGCTGCGTCCTGCGGAATACGACGTGATTGCCTGTATGAACCTGAACGGCGACTACATCTCTGACGCGCTGGCAGCACAGGTTGGCGGCATCGGTATTGCACCGGGCGCCAACATCGGTGACGAATGCGCGCTGTTCGAAGCCACCCACGGCACCGCACCAAAATATGCAGGTCAGGATAAAGTGAACCCAGGTTCCATCATCCTTTCCGCAGAAATGATGCTGCGTCATATGGAATGGTTCGAAGCTGCAGACCTGATCGTTAAAGGGATGGAAGGCGCGATCAACGCGAAAACCGTAACCTACGATTTTGAACGCCTGATGGACGGCGCTAAGCTGCTGAAATGTTCAGAGTTTGGCGACGCTATCATTAAAAACATGTAATTCGCTTCGGCGGGTTATGTGATGAACGGGAGCCTTATGGCTCCCGTTTTTATTAGCGGTAAAGATGATATCCGTCATTGGCCCGCCGGACGCGGGCAAATCCCGTCTGGTCCAGATGCATACCTGCAACGAGTGTATTTTCCCTGGCTACCTGGTCGAGTAATGCTGTTCGCGTCGCTTCGGCTTGGGCAGGATTGCAGTCGAAGACAATGGAAGCCGCCGGGTGCGCGAACTGGATGTGGGGATAATGGACGATGTCTCCCCAGATCAATAGGCGTTCTTCGTCGGAATCTATACGGAATCCGGTATGGCCCGGCGTATGGCCAGGCAGCCACACGGGGTTGATCCCCGGCGCTATCTCGCTCCCGTCAAAAAAGCGCACGTCAGGCGCACAGGCTGCTAACGTCCGGCGGGCCAGCGCAAAATTCCTCTGGCCGCGCTCGCCCGCGCCCTTCATTTTTTCATCATCCCGCCAGTATCCGGCTTCCAGAGGATGAAGATAAAGTTCAGCGCGTTTGAAAACCGGCTGCCCCCTGGTATTCAGCAGGCCGCCAATGTGGTCGGGGTGGCAGTGCGTCAGTAAAACGGTGTCCACATCATCAGGGCCGATCCCGGCAGCGCCGAGGTTGGCTACGAGCAGACCTCCCGCGCCGTTAAGCCCGCCGGTACCGGCGTCAACCAGAATGGTTCTCCCGCGGCCCTGGACCAGATAACAGTTGATATGAATATTGCCGGGTTCAGCAATCCCGGCGATCCGCTGGATGGCTCCGGCTTCGGCGGCATCAATGCCTGAGAGCAGGCTCAGGCTGGCTGGCAGGGTGCCGTCGCTGAAAGCGGTGACCAGAAACTCTCCGACCTGTCGTGATGGGCTTGTAGAAGGGGTTGTCTCCCGGTGCGGCGCACTGGGGCATTCAGGGATATATTGCATTGGCATACCTCAGCATGAGAAAAACGGGAGCCTGATGACGTTTCATCATGCTATATGCAGTCCTGCGGGCTATATATCGATATTATTGCATTGAGCAGTGATATTTTGTCACGACAGGGCACTCAGGTGAACAGAGCAGGAGACAGGCTGAATGCGCAGAAAAATACCGAGCAGCACTTCCATGCAGGCTTTTGACGCCGCCGCCAGGCACGGGAGTTTTTCCCGCGCAGCTGAAGAGCTGGCGCTGACGGAGGGGGCCATCAGCCGACAGATTGCGCGCCTGGAATCGATGCTGAACTGCAAACTTTTTGATCGTACGGGAAGCCGCGTCAGGCTTAATCCCGCTGGGGCCCGCTATGCCCACCAGATACGCGAAACGCTTGAACGGCTCGACAGGGATACCCAGTACATCATGGGCATGCCCGAAGGCAGTAAAAACCTGGATATCGCCGTCCTGCCCACGTTTTCCAGCCGGTGGCTTATTCCCCGTCTGAACGGCTTCCGCGCTCAGCATCCGGGTATAACGTTAAATATTGCCGCCAGAACCGATCCTTTTATTCTGACCGGCAGCGGTTTTGACGCGGTCGTGCATTTTGATCATCCCGCATGGGCGGGCATGCGCAGGCGCTTTCTGTTTCAGGAAAAGCTGCTGCCGGTGTGTCATCCCGCGCTGCTGACCAGCGGGAACCTCAGCGAGCAGCTGAACGCACTGCCGCGAATCCACCGGCGGCAGAATCCGGAGGCATGGCATAGCTACGCCCGGGAAAGCGGCATCGTGCTGGATAATCCGGCGCAGGGCGTTCGCTACGATCTTCACGAAATGGCGATCGCCGCCGCGGTTGCGGGTCAGGGCGTGGCAATGGTGCCGCGCATGTACGTCGAAAATGAGCTGCGCAGCGGCGCGCTCGTTGCGCCCTGGCCAGAAGCCGAGGGCCTGAGCAAAAACTTCTGCCTGATAAAACCGCTGGAAACGGGCGTAAACGAAGCCGCCGTGGCGGATTTTGAAGGCTGGCTGGTGGCCGCGATAGCCGACAGGACCTGACGGCGCCAAATCAGACGCCGCTTCCCTTATGAAAATCCTGCATAAGGTCGGAGACGATTTCTGCGGCCGGGCGAACTGATTTGATTACTGAAATCCCCGTGCCCGTGGACACTATCCCCCGATCAAAATTGCCGAGCCTCATGGCCTGCCACAGGGAGTGGTAGCCGTTCATTGCTTCAAACATGGTTTCGCGATCGGTGTCCTGCGCCTCTAACTCCGCCAGCTTCGGGCTCAGATCGGTGGGCAGGGTGCGGTAATACGCGGGCAGCGTACGGAACAGCAGCAGGTCTTCGGCGCAGGACTCGACGATCAGGCGCTTAACTTTCTCATCCGCAGGGTTCTCAAGGGCCGTCAAGAAGAGGCTGCCGGCAAAGACCCCTTCCGCCCCCAAAGCCATCGCGGCACGCACACCCCGCACATCCCCTATACCCCCGGCAGCGATAACCGGGATATTCACGCTATCCGCTATCATCGGCACGATGCTGAACGTACCAATCACGCGGGTCGGGACGGTGCCCCCTTCGTCAAAGCCTGTCGCAATAATGACGTCGGCCCCTAATTTCTCGGCCTCTTTTGAATTAGCGACGGTGGGCGTCAGGGCGCGGTAGAGCGTTTTTATGCGGTTGCGTCTGAAGAAATCATATATTTCGGCGTCCAGCACTTCGTTGATAAGCACCACCTCCACGCCTTCCTCAACGAACATTTCCGCGGTTGGACGCCAGAAGCTCATGTCAGGCCCGTTAATTAACGTTACGGCAAAGGGGTTTTCCGTCATCTTTTTGACTTTTCTGATCTCCTGGCGCATGCGGTCCAGGGCCGTATAACGCGAATCCGGCAGGCTGTCCTGCCCGGCGTGCGGCCCCAGCGTGCCCAGGCCACCGGCGTTAGAAACGGCAGCGACGAGTTCAGCATTGGTCAGGAAATAGAGGGGGGCCTGGATAAGCGGATAGCGGATATGCAGCAGTTCAGTGACTCGGTTCATTTTTTCATTCCGGTGCAGATAAGATGGCAAAATTTTACCCTTTGCAAAATGGAATGGAATCACCAAAAATAAACACCTGATACCCAAATATGGAAAGCAAAGTGGATTTTAACGCAACGAAGCTGTACATCGCGGTGGTTAACGCAGGCAGTTTTTCAGCGGCCAGCGAAAGGCTGGGGGTGCCGATCTCAACGCTGAGTCGAAAAATTAATGAGCTTGAGCAGGCCCTGAACGTGCAGCTGCTGGACCGCTCAAGGCAGGGGGTTAAGCCAACCTATAAAGGGCAGCAGTTCTTTGAACAGGCCCGTCCGGGCGTCGAGCTGCTTGAGGATGCGCAGAAATCTGTCACCTCTGCCCACAAGCTTCAGGGCAAGCTGCGCCTGTCCGTCCCCCCTAATTTCTCGCTGTGGTGGGATTTGCTGCTCGAATTCCAGCAGCGCTATCCCGATATCCACGTATTTTGTCATTCGAGCGAGAGAGTCGTTGATTTGTTCGAGGATGGCGTAGACGTTGCGCTAAGAATGGGCAGCCTGAATACGGACGATGTGATTGCAAAAACCGTTATGGACGTGGAAATCCTGTTTGTGGCAAGCCCGAAATTGCTGGCGCGTTACGGCACGCCGGAAACGCTGGCTGAAATGGCCCGGCTGCCCGTTGCTGCCTGGGAAACGCTGAACCACGGCTTTTTTGAATGGGCGTCTGGCTCAGAAAAAGTTAAATACGAGCCGTTTTTCTCCACCAATAATTTACAGGGATTAATTCATTATGCTCTGAGCGGCATGGGCGTTACCCAGCTGATGGATTTCTCAGCCAGGCCCTGGCTGGAAAGCGGCGAGCTGGTACAGCTGCTGCCCGGAGCCGCCAGGCAAACCATGCCGTTAAACCTCGTCTATGCCCGTCGCAAACATCCTTCAGCGCTCGTGCGGGCTTATCTGGATTTTTGCACTGAATGGGTGAAAAAGCTGAAGTAGCGCTGCACGTATGCTATGCGCCACCCACAGCGTTTATCGACGTCACTCCACGGTTGACCCGATTTCATCGGTTAATGACCTGCGGGCATGTCACGCCCTTTCGCGCCAGCTCTTATAGTGACTCCACTCGCAGCTACCCTGTCGGGCTAACCAGCCGCGGTGGCTGAACCACAAAATCTGATGGAAATCGGGAGTCACAATATGAAATTAACGCAGGTTCGCAACGCTACGCTGGTACTGGAATATGCCGGTAAAAGATTTCTTATCGATCCTATGCTGGCGGAGAAAGAGGCCTGGGACGGGTTTGCCGGGAATGCCCGCCCCCATCTACGCAACCCTATGGTTTCCCTGCCGATGGCCGTAGAGGATTTGCTGGCCGTCGATGCCGTGATCCTGACGCACACGCACACCGATCACTGGGACGAAGCGGCGCAGCAGGCCGTGCCAAAAGATATGCTTATCTATACGCAGGATGAGAACGACGCCGCGCTGGTCCGCTCGCAGGGTTTTCTTAATATCCGCGTGCTGAAAGATGAAAACCACTTTGTTGACGGGCTGACCATTTATAAAACCGACGGCCAGCACGGCAGCAACGAGCTGTACGCAGATGCGCAATGGGGCGGTCTGCTTGGCGACGCGTGCGGGCTGGTCTTTACCCACCATAACGAAAAAAAGCTTTATATCGCCGGGGATACCGTCTGGGTAAAACCTTATGTAAGAAGCCTGCAGCGCTTCCAGCCGGACGTTGTTGTGCTGAACACCGGCTATGCCGTTAACGATCTCTATGGCCCAATCATCATGGGCAAAGAGGACACGCTGCGCACCCATAAGATGCTGCCAGCCGCGACCATCGTGGCTTCGCATATGGAATCAATCAACCACTGCCTGCTGACCCGCGCGGAGCTGCGTGAGTTCACGCTTGAACACGGCATTGAGGATAAAGTTCTTATTCCTGCGGACGGCGAGACCCTGGCTTTCTGATAAGCTACTTTACCTGAACGGGGCAGGTCGGGGAGAAGCAGTTCCCCCCTGGCCCCTGAACCTCTTACGGTAAGGTCAAAAAATGCCTGCACTGACGGTCGCCGTGATCGCCACGGACGGATTCAGCCCGTTTCACTTTTCCGTGCCCTGCATTCTGTTTGGGTCTGCCATGCCGCAGCCGGATCTCTTCCGGGTGGATATTTGCGCTGAGAAACCTGGCGTAGTCCTGTCTGATATCGGCCTTTCTATTAACGTAGAGCACGGCTTAGAGCGGCTCGATGTTGCGGACATTGTCATCGTTCCCTACTGGAATCATGCGGGAGAAAAGCCTTCCGGGGCGCTGCTGGATGCGTTGATAAGGGCATGGCAGCGCGGCGCGGAGGTGGTGGGCCTTTGTCTGGGCACCTACGTACTGGCGTACAGCGGCCTGCTCGACGGACACAGAGCGGCAACGCACTGGGAATTCGAGCAGGACTTCATCGAACGATTCCCCTCGGTTCATCTGGACAGCAACTCGCTCTACACCAGCGATGAACGGCTTATCACCTCCGCGGGCACCGCGGCCGGTATCGACTGCTGCCTCAATATTATTCGCGACCATTACGGTTCGGCGATTGCCAACCGTGTGGCCAGACGCATGGTTGTGCCACCCTATCGGGAAGGGGGGCAGGCGCAGTTTATCGAGCGCCCGGTCCCGGTATCGACGCGCGACGGCAAAATGAACGAGCTGATGGACTACCTGCGCCGCAATCTGGAGAAGCAGCACGATCTGGACTCGCTGGCAGGCTTCGTCAACATGAGCCGGAGAACGCTGACCCGGCATTTTTTCAGGGCAACCGGAACAACGCCGGGAGACTGGCTGAACGCGGAGCGCCTGCAAAGAAGCCAGGAGCTGCTGGAAACCACGGACAGCAGCATTGAGCGCGTGGCCGAAATGGCCGGTTTTCAGTCGCCGGTCTCTTTCCGCCAGAGCTTCAAAGCGAGGTTCAGCGTCAGCCCCAGCGAATGGCGCAGGGCCTTCCGCGGTCCGGCGACGGCGGCGGATAAAGCAGAGTGAAACTGCCGGTGCGGCACTCATCCCGGCATAATTCGTAGTATATTGAGAGCATTATCCGTCATCAGGTGCCCCTTATGTCTTACTCAATCGGCGAATTTGCCCGGCTTTGCGGGATAAACGCGACCACGCTTCGTGCCTGGCAGCGTCGTTACGGCCTGCTCAAGCCGCAGCGCAGCGACGGCGGGCACCGTCAGTACAGCGACGACGATATCCAGCAGGCGCTCAAAATTCTCGACTGGGTGAAAAAAGGGGTGCCGGTCAGCCAGGTCAAGCCGCTGCTGGCCCGCCCCGGCGCGCGCCGGACAAACAACTGGCTCAGCCTGCAGGAAAGCATGCTGCAGCGGCTGAAGGAGGGGAAAATCGACTCCCTTCGCCAGCTGATTTACGATGCGGGCCGCGAATATCCCCGCCCGGAGCTGGTCACCGAAGTGCTGCGGCCGCTGCGCAGTAAAGTCTCGGCCAACGTGCCAGTGATGATGACCCTGCGCGAAATCCTCGACGGCATCATCATCTCTTATACCTCTTACTGCCTGGAGGGGGATAAAAAAGCGCCGGGCGACAACTACCTGATTACCGGCTGGTATCTGACCGATCCCTGCGAAATCTGGCTTGAGGCGCTCCTGCGCACGGGGCAGGGGCACCGCATCGACGTGCTTCCCGTACCGCCTGCCGCCCTGGCCCCGGAAATCTTCCCGGATCGTAAATGGCTGCTGGTCACCGGCGGCAAACTTACCGCCGCACGTAAAAAGCAGATAGACCTTTGGCAGCAGCAGGTCGTTTCCCTCGACGTTATTCCCCTCTAGTTCCGCTCCCGGAAGCCTGATACGAACTTCATTCCGCCGCCTTCAGGGGGGGGCTTTAGTCCGCTTGTTAAAAAGGCGGACGGATTAATTCGTTTTAATTGATTGAATACAAAGAATAAATAAATATAACCTGCCACAAACTTGTACAAATTAATATAAATGTATAAGTTTTAAGTGTCCGCCATGTTGTTCACAGCAGGGTAAGGCTCATTGCAGGACGGCACGCATCTTTTTAATAAAACGGAGATGAAGAAGTCTGGGATCGTCGTCGGCACGGTCACCCTTTTCTTCACCCGGACGGCGCAGCAGAGAGGATAACGTCATGAATACTCAACCCGTAATTGGCATCAGCGGATGTTTAACCGGCTCCCTGGTCAGGTTTGACGGCGGGCATAAGCGGATGGCGTTTGTGATGGAAGAGCTGGCCAGGTGGGTGAGCTTCAGGCCCGTCTGCCCGGAAATGGCTATCGGACTGCCCGTGCCTCGTCCGGCTTTGCGCCTGGTGCAGACCTCCGCAGGGGGGACCGAAATGTGGTTCAGCAAGCCGCCGCATGACGATGTCACGCAGAAAATGGCCGAGTTCGCGGCGGGCTTCCTTCCCGGGCAGAGCGGGCTGGCAGGGTTTATCGTCTGCGCCAAATCGCCGAGCTGCGGCATGGAGCGCGTGCGGCTGTACGATGAGAAAGGCAACCGGGGACGCAAAGAAGGGGTGGGGCTGTTTACCGGGGCGCTGCTGGAGAAATATCCGTGGCTGCCCGTTGAAGAGGATGGCCGCCTGCACGACCCGGTGCTGCGCGAAAACTTTGTCGAGCGCGTTTTCGCCCTGCACGAGCTGAATACCCTGCGGGCCAGCGGCCTGACCCGCCGCGCGCTGCTGGATTTCCACAGCCGCTATAAGCTACAGCTGCTGGCGCACCACCAGGCGGGCTACCGTGAAATCGGGCCGTTCGTCGCCTCGCTGCACGAGTGGGAGGATCTGGACGCCTTTTTCGTCGCCTACCGCGAAAAGCTGATGGCGATCCTGAAGCAGCCCGCCTCGCGCAGAAACCACACCAACGTGCTGATGCACATTCAGGGCTACTTCCGTAACCAGCTGAATACGCGCCAGCGCGGCGAGCTGCGTGAGGTGATCCTCCGCTATCGGGACGGGCTGCTGCCGATACTTGCGCCCCTGACGCTGCTTAACCACTATCTCGCTGAATATCCGGATCGCTACCTGCTGGCGCAGAACTATTTTGATCCCTATCCGCAGGACTTAGCCCTGCGCCTGTCGGTCAGCTGACGCCCTGGCCGGTTTGCTGCTGGAGTAGATGAAGATCAGCGCGATGCCCAGGCAAACGATGGCGCCAAGCCGGCTGGTGGAAAACGGAATCGAGGCGTTGCCCAGCCAGCCAAAGTTATCAATGAGCAGGCTCATGGTCAGCTGCCCGAAAATAACCGCTACCGTGGCGACCGCCGTGCCGATTCGCTGCACGGCGAGCACCATAATGACGATATAGGGCACGCCGAACAGCGCCCCCACCAGCTGCCATTTCGGCACGTCCAGCAGGCTGAGCCTATGGGCGGGCTCAAAGAAGAAGATCAGCAGGCCCGTTACCAGCGCCCCGACGGAAAAGGTCAGGAACGCGCATTTGAACACGCCCACCTTGCTGCCAAGCTGTCCGTTGACGGCGGCCTGAATGCTCAGCGTGGCACCGCCGAGCACGGCCAGAATAATCATGATTATTGTCATAGCGTTACCTTACCCCTGTGCAACCAGAACCAGCGCTGCAATGATGAAAACCAGCGCAATAATGCGTTTACCGTCAATTTTCCGACGTGACGTGCCCAGCAGGCCGTAATGGTCGATTATCAGGCTCTTAAAGACCTGTCCCGCCAGGATACCAATCATCGTCAGGGCGATGCCGATGACAGGCGTGGCGATGGTCAGAATAACGACGTAGACAGGGCCGAGCACGCCGCCCAGCAGCTGCCATGACGGCTGCGCGAAAAACGACGGGCTACTGCGCGGGCTGAAAAATAGCATCAGCAGAAACGTCAGCGCGGCCCCCACGCCGAAGATGCTGAACGTCGCCCATAAATCACCCACTTCCCCCGCCAGCGGCCCAAGCAGCCCAGCCTCCACGGACAGCCCCATGCCGCCCGCGACAACAATTAAAATCAGTACCAGATGCATAGCAATCCCTCTCACGTTTTCCAGGCGAGGAAGAGTACGCCTGTTCAGATATGAGAAAAATGCCATAATGAAGTAAACACCTGTGCAGGATATGCATCAATGAACAATGCCGCAAACATCAGCCTGCGCTCGCTGCTGATCTTGATCGACGTGTATGAAACGCAGAATTTTTCCGTGGTTGCGCGCCGGGAGGGGATCTCAGCTTCGCAGGTTTCGCGCATTATCCACCAGCTTGAGGACGCGCTCGGCCAGCAGCTGTTTTATCGCAATACGCGCGCCGTCATGCCGACCGAAAGCGGCCATCTTTTTGTCCGCTACGCAAGGGCCATGGCCGATAATATGGAGGAAGCGCGCAGGGAGCTGGATGAGCGCATGCTGGAGCCTTCCGGGCTTATCCGCATCAATGCCCCGGTGTTTTTTGGCCAGCGGCACGTTGCTCCCGGCCTGCCCGGGCTCGCGGATCGCTATCCCCGGCTCAGCATTGAGCTGACGCTGACCGACGATTATATCGACCCCCACAAAGATGCCGCCGATGTCATTTTCCGCATCGGCGGGCTGGCTGATTCCTCTTTTCACGCGCGCATCTTCGGGCAGCAGTACTATCACCTGGCCGCCTCGCCGGCGTATCTGCGTAAATACGGTACGCCTGAAGGGCCGGATGACTTAAGCCGCCACAATTGCCTTGTCTATCGCGGCTCGTCCGGGCCCAACCGCTGGCTGGTACGCCAGCCGGGCGGGGAGTGGTTTCACCATTCCGTCCGCGCGCTGATGTCATCCAACAATGCTGAAACCCTGCTTATTGCGGCGCTGGGCGGCATGGGGATCGTGCTTTTCCCGGACTGGCTGATTGGCGAGAGGCTGAAGAGCGGCGAGCTGGTGGCTATCCTGCCGCAGATGGAAACCTCGATAAAGACGGAGCCGCAGAATATTGCGGCCATCTATCCCCATGCGCGGCACCTGCCTCTGACCGTCAGGGCGGTGATTGATTACTATGTTGAGACGTTCGGGACACCACTTTACTGGCAGTCAGAAACCGGTGCCCGAAGGTAGGCTGGGGAGGGCTGGGGAAGGTGCGTAGGATTATCCGCCCGGATAAAACGGGGAAAAATTAATCCGTCGCCGTTTCGCCGGGCCTGGTCTTTAACGATTCCAGATCGATTTCCGCATCGTTGGTTTCAAGCAGCTGCGTCAGCTGAATGAGGTTGTTGAACTCATTGAGCAGGATCTCCGCATCGGTTTTCAGCGGGGTATCGGCCGCGTCTAAAGCCGCGTTGATCGCCTTCCTGACGTTTTCCAGCATTTCATTCATCCCGCCATTTTTTGCAATGGTGAGCAGCAGGGCGCCAATCAGCAGGGACTGCGCCTCAACCTTCGCCGCCAGCTGCTTGGCTTCGGCATCCATTTTGGAAATTTTAGCAATCACACCCAGTATCAAATTTTTCATAAAGCCTCTTTTATGCCAGAAAATCCCCGTGGATAAGGATGTGGTCAGGTGAATCTACAAGGATTTAAGCAGATCCGCTGAGTTAGTCAAAGCTAAAAAATGCCGCCCAAATAACGCTTAAAAAAAGATTAAACATCATATATTTGCCCCAGCGGCACGCTTCTCCCGTTTATGTCGACAGCATACCCTGCCGCAACGAACTTGATCCACATCAAATTTCTTGTCAAAATGTGCGCTTGTTTTTCAATTATTTTGATTTTTAAACGGAAGATTTTCCACAGCGTGGGGTAGGAAGCCAAATGAAGTATGTTTTTGCACTGGTGTTAAGTATGACGCTATCAGGCTGTACGGCCAGCGACTGGGTGGATGCCGCAGGCGGCATCATGCAGGCAACCGATAAGCAGGAAAAAGACGCCAGAAATAAACGGATTAAAGCTGCTAATAAAGCCGCGGGATATTAAGTTTTCTCTTCAGACTATTAATTACAAAAGGAAAGGTAATGCGTTATGCAATGCTGGCACTTGTGCCACTCTTAAGCGCCTGTAGCGTCTCTTTTATGAAGTATGACAACGAGCCTGTCATGCAGGCGACCTACGCCAACGGCGCAACCAAAAGTAAGGTTATTGCCGCTGGCGGCAAGCCGGACAGCGAAGTCAGCGTTCCTGAAATCAACGGTACCTGTGTTAACTACACGCTGCGCAAAGACGGGGAAACAATGCCGTTCTATGCTGCCTTCGATAGCAGCGGTAACCGTAAGCATTACGGCTATATTTCATGCCAGGACGCGCGGGCGAAAGGTGTCTTTAAATAAAAGATGCTACGAATTTTATTCCTCTTCTCCGTTCAGTTAGCCAGGAGAGGAATAAATTTTGCTCCGCATTTACTGATTAAAGTAAACGCCTTTGCGGGGAGAGGGTTTGCGGGGAAGTAATTAATCACGAAAGACTTGCTGATGAAAATAAGTCGCCCTCCCTTTAAGTATTCCATGGTGATGAAAAGAGACTGGCCCGGTTAGTAAACCGGGCAGCAAATTAACCAGTTACTTCGCGTTTTGATTAATTCCCGACTCCGCGAGGGTGGTTAATTTATTATCGGCGGACTTCTCTTCCTCAAGCGTCTGGCCAAGCAGCTTTTTCGCCTCGCTGTAGCCCAGCAAATCTGCCAGAGTGCAGAGCGTGCCGTAGGCGGCTATTTCGTAATGCTCCACTTTCTGCGCTGCCGCGATGAGGCCTGCATCCCGCACGGCGCCTTTCTCCACGCCGTCGATAATCTCCTGGCCTTCTTCAATCAGCCCTTCCATCGCCACGCATTTCATGCGTTTTAAGCGGAAGTCAGGAATGCTGTCCACAACCTGATCGATGCGCTCTACATGTCCCCGTGTCTCTTCAAGGTGACTGGTGAAAGCTTCGCTTAATTTCGGATTTTCAGATGCCCTGGCCAGTTTTGGCAGCGCACGCGTAAGCTGCTTTTCGGCACTGTAAGTATCTGAAAGGAGATGAACAAAAAGGTCTTCAATGGTTTTGATCTGCATGATCGCTCCAGAATTCGCTCTTTATTTCATTAGGGGCAACATGGGCAAACCGATACAACAGATTTGCCCATGCTTGAGGGGTGTTACTTAGCCACGCCCGGCTTACTTATCTGCCTTACGACCGCCGCCATGGCTGTTTTCACCCCCTTTACGTCCGGCTTCCGAAGCACGCTGTGGGTCATTCTTGAAGTTCCCGCCGCTGTGCTGGCCGCCTTTACGTCCTGCGTCCGAAGCTTTTTCTCTGTCTTCTGCAAAATTACCGGAACCGCCTCTATGTTGTTCAGCCATAATGTCGTCCTCATGTTGCTTTGGAAAAAGATGATATGAAAAACATATCAATCGCGTCGAAATATAAAATTAGCGTATGCTCAGGCAGTGTCAAATTAATAAGAGGAGCTGCGGCGTATTTATTGCTCTGAAGCGAAACGGCAGTATTGTTCTTACAGCGGTGAAAAGCCTAAATCTGCCTTTTATTCCATGAGGTTAGTTAGGCTGTCTGGGTAAATATTTTTCGTGAGGATTTGGCGAATAAAAAATTGTTCGGAATGTAACGATTTAATAATGAAAGGAGGGGGTGGTCATGGAAATTTAATATATTCCTGGTAAGGGCTAAAATAAAAATATCTCACCAGGAATAATCTTAAAAATAATAATTAGCCGCGGCCCAGACCTAAGTAGATGTCTTCAGCGGACTTTTCCTGAAAACACCCAAAACACCCAGCTATGATAGAGAAGGGTCAGCGGGATAACCACCGCGGCGCCGTACAGGATGAATCTCTGCGTAATCTCACTCGCCGCAACGTCATAAAGCTTTATCTCGTAAGGCACTATCCACGGATAGCTACCTGCGGCAACGACTATGGCCGTCATTCCCATTGCGATAAGCGCGATTATCAGCTGTCCGAGGGGGCGTTTTTTTAGCGCTGGCAAACAGAGCGCCAGCAGGAGCAGCGGGATTAGCGTCATGAAAACCTTACCCGCAGTGAACGACCAGACCCTCAGCCAGGGGAGCGGCTGCAGCCAGACGATCGCGGCGAGCACCAGCGTACTCATTATTGCCAGAAGCCAGCCGGAGCGCAGCAGGCGGTGCTCTGCAGCCTGCTCAACGCGCCAGCGGATCCAAAAGCAGCCCAGCAGCAGATAAAAGAGCAGCAGGCCAAAGCCGCACAACAAAGCGAGAGGGCTTGCCCAGTCCAGCGGTCCCCTGAGCAGATCGCCGCTGACAAAGGCCCCGGCGCAGATTCCCTGCGTCACGGCGGCAAGAGCAGAAGACAAGGGCAGCAGCAGATCCAGAAGCCGCCTGGCGAGACGGCCCGCCTTTTCACGATACTCCAGCGCCATGGCGCGCAAAACGAGGCTCAGGAGCATCACGAAAAGCGGCAGATAGAGCGCGGAAAACAGCAGCGAGCAGGCGGCGGGGAAAAAGGCCAGCAGGCCCGCCGCCAGTAAGACCAGCCAGCTTTCATTGGCGTCCCAGATTGGCAGCATCGAGTGTACTATGGCGCGCTTCTCATCCTCCCCGTTAAACCACACCAGGGCAACACCTGCGCCGAGATCCGTGCCGTCGAGCATCAGATACATCAGCAGGGCGAACAGCAGCAGCGCGGCCGAGAGATCCGTTAACTCTGCCATTTATCATCCTCTTTTCGACGTTTCGATAACCGTGGCGACAACTGCTTTTTCCGACGGGAGCGGCCCGTTAGCGTAATGAAGCAGATAGCGTAATCCGGTGCCAAAGACGCCCCCGTATACCAGCCCAATGCCGCAGCACGAGGCTAAAATCCAGCCGAGCGGCAGATCCGACACGCTGTCCGCCGTGCGCAGCAGGCCATAAACCGTCCACGGCTGCCTGCCGAATTCCGTCACTGCCCAACCCGCCAGCAGCGCAGCAAAACCGGAGGGGGACATGAGGGCAAGAGCTTTCAGCAGCCTGCCCGAGTCGGCCAGTTTGCCTCTGAGATGCGCTACCACCGCAACCACGCTGACAAACAGCATCAGCAGCCCCAGGCCCACCATCAGGCGAAACGAGAAAAAGACCGTCGCCACCGGGGGAATATCTTCAGCCGGGAATTCCCGAAGGCTCTGTATATGGCTGGTCAGATCGCGGCGCAGATAAAGCGAGCCGATATCAGGGATCGCCACTTCAAAAAGGTTGCGCCGTTCGCTTTGCACGGGCCAGGCAAACAGGCGCATGGGTTCGCCTTCTCCGGCAGCCGGACGATGCCAGTTGCCTTCCATGGCCGCCACCTTTTGCGGCTGGTATTCGAGCGTATTTTCGCCGTGCAGATCGCCCACCACAATCTGTACGGGAAGCGCACCCAGGGAAAACCAGATAGCCGAGACCAGCATCAGGCGGGCGGCTGCTTCACCCGGCCGCCTGCGCAATCGCCAGGCGGCAATGCCGCCTATCATAAAAGCGGCGGAGATTAACGAGGCCAGCACCATGTGCCCAAAGCGCCACGGGAAAGAAGGGGCTGCCAGCAGGCTCTGCCAGCTTGTGGGCGCAAAATTACCCCGCGCATCCAGCGCAAAACCAACCGGTGTTTGCATCCAGGAGTTAGCCGCCAGGATCCAGAACGCGCTGATGAGCGCTCCGGCGGCTACCAGGCAGGTCACCGCGAAATGCACGCCGGGGCGGATTTTATCCATGCCAAAGAGCATGACGCCGGTCAGGGCGGATTCAAGGAAGAAGGCGACCAGAATTTCATAGAACAGCAGCGGGCCGATAAAGCCGCCTGCCTTCGTTGAGAAAGGCGCCCAGTTGGTGCCGAACTGGAACTCCATCACCACCCCGGAGACGGCGCCCACGGCGACGGTAATCGCGAAGATCTTGATCCAGAAATGCAGCGCCTCCCTTGCGGCTACGTTTTTTTTCCATAGCCACAGCGCTTCAAACCAGACCAGAAAAGGGGCCAGCCCGAGCGTAAAGGCGGCAAGCGTGATGTGCATCGCCATGGTGATGGAAAATTGCGTTCGTGATAGCAGCAGCACCCAGTCAGCCTCATTCATCATCATTCACCGTTGTATTTTTCTGCCTTTTTGTACCGGTGGACCGGATGTCTTTGAGCTTAGTAAAAAGCTTCTGCAAAGCAATCCATACCCCCGGACCGCCGCGAGCGGGTTAATTGGCGCTACATTTAGTGGTGGGATGAGGTTTCCAGCAGGAACAAGAGAGAGCCGCAATGAACAGTGACTGGTATAAAAATGCAATTATTTATCAGGTAGATACCGCTTATTTCTTTGATGCAAACAATGACGGGACGGGGGACTTAGGGGGCGTCGCTAAGCACCTTGATTACCTACGGGGCCTCGGGGCTACCGCTATCTGGTTGACGCCTTTCTATCTCACCCCGTTCAGGGACGACGGCTATGACGTCGAAGATCATCTCCAGGTCGATCCCCGATTCGGGGATGTCGCCGATATGGTGATGCTGCTTGAAGAGGCGGAGGAGCTGGGCCTGCGGGTAATTATCGAGCTGGTTTTGCAGCATACCTCCAGCGAGCACCGCTGGTTTCAGGAGGCGCGAAAAGACCGCAACTCGCCGTACCGGAATTACTATCTCTGGGCAGATGAGCCGCCGGAACATGACGATCCGCCGATGTTTCCCGGCGTCGAAAAGAGCGTGTGGAGCTGGGATGACGCCGCCGGGCAGTTCTATCGCCACATGTTTTATCACCACGAGCCGGATCTCAATCTTGCCTGCCCTCAGGTGATAAAAGAGATCGAGCGGGTCATTGTCTACTGGCTGCGCCTTGGCGTTTCGGGGTTTCGGCTTGATGCCGCTTCCCACATGGTTAAACAGGCTGGAGGAGGGGACATTAAAGGCGGCTTCCACCTGCTTAACCATCTGCGCGATTTCGTCTCCGTCCGCCGCCCGGAAACAATCCTGCTGGGGGAGGTTGACGTCCCGCCGCGGCAGTACTGCGACTACTTCGGTGAGAATGACCGCCTGCATATGCTGCTGAGCTTTGCGCTCAATAAGCATATGTTCCTCTCCTTCGCCCGCAAAGATGCGCGGCCGCTGGCAAAAGCCATCGCAGGGCTCCCTTTGCCCCCCTCCAGGGCATGCCTGGCTAACTGGCTGCGAAATCACGACGAGCTGGATCTGGAGGATTTAACCCCGGCGGAGAAGCGCGATGTTATTGAGGCATTTGGCCCGGCGGAGGAGATGCATGTATATCAGCGCGGGCTAAGACGGCGGCTGGCGACGATGTTTGATAACGATATGCAAAGGATTGCCGTGGCCTATGCGGTTCTCTTTTCCTTACCCGGCACGCCGATTATTCGCTACGGCGACGAAATTGGCATGGGTGAAAACCTCGATCTGGCCGAACGCAACGCCGTGCGGACGCCGATGCAGTGGGACGGAACCGCGAACGCCGGTTTTTCACAGGCGGCAGCCGATGAGCTGATTGCGCCGGTGATAACCCGCGGGCCCAACCGGAGCCGCCTGGTGAACGTCAGCCGGTCGCAGATTGAGGAGCGCTCTTTGCTGCACCTTATCAGCCGAATGGCGCGCACCCGTCTGGGCTGTAAAGCGATAGGATCAGGGGCCTGGCGCGTGCTTGAAACTAAAATCCCCGCCGTGCTGGCCATCCGCTACGACGGCGACGGGGAGACGCTGCTGATGGTGGCCAACCTGAGCGATAAAAAAGCGCAGGTTGAGGTCGGCGAGGCGGATATTGAGAGGCTGACCGAACTGCTCGCCGACAAAGAGTATGCAAAATCGGGCATGCTGAAAGCGCCCGCCTCGTTTCCGGTTAACGGCTATGGCTACCGCTGGTTTACCCTCACGCTCCGGTCGGCCTAGGGTTTGCGCCTTCGCTGCCGCAGAAGCAGCAGCGCGCCGACCGCCCCTAACGTGGTCAGCGCCGCTTTCCCCACCCGGACGGGGTCAACGGCTATTACCCTGTTGTGCGCTTCGCTGCTGAATGCTCCCCGGCTCTGGTGGTGACCCTCCAGCGGTGAAAACAGATTATCCGCCTCATTCGGGGAGTGCACCGCCGTCTGCATCTGCCCGCTCCACGCCTTTTTTGCCAGCATCTTGTCCAGCCAGCCGGGGAACAGCATCGTCCCGACGATAGACTGAACGGTGGCTTTGCCGACCCACAGCTCGCGGGGGGCGGAAAGCGTGGCTTTAAAAATGGCTTCTGCGACCGCTTCTGGCTGATAAACCGGAGCGACCGGACGGGTGGCGCGGGGCAGCTTATTGCGCGACCAGCCAAACTGCGGGGTGTTCACGGCGGGCAGATGCACCATCGTCAGGCGGATCTTCGAACGCGTATGGATTAGCTCGGAGCGGAGCGCGTCGGTGAAGCCCCGTATGGCCGCTTTTGCGCCGCAGTAGGCGGACTGCAGCGGGATCGAGCGGTAAGCCAGCGCGGAGCCGATCTGAATAATATGCCCCTGATTTTGGGAGGCCATCAGCCGCTGCGCCTCGCGCGTGCCGTTAACCGTTCCGTGGTAGGTAACCTCCGTGACCCGCTGGAATTCAGGTGGGTCGATGTCCGTGAACGGTGCGATAACGGTACACATGGCGGCGTTTATCCAGACGCTGACTGGCCCCAGCGCATCGGCAATATAGTCCGCCGCCGCGCGCATCTGACCCGCATCGGCTACGTCCGCGCCGTAGCCGATAGCCCTTGCCCCGGCCTCTTCAAGCTCCTTCACCGTTTCCGTCAGGCCCGCATGGCTGCGCGCGATAACGGCCACGTCGTAGCCGCGACGAGCGAAACACAAAGCCGTGGCTCGCCCGACGCCCGCAGTTCCTCCTGTAATCACCGCTAAAGGCATAGCTTCCCCCTGAGTTTTTATAGCGTTCCCTGCTGTGGCTGCATGCCGGGCACGAGAATAACCTTGCGGCACTCCTCCTGGCGCTTCTCAAAAATTTCATAGCCACGCGCCGCGTCTTCAAGCGGCATGTGGTGGGTCACAATCTCTTCCGGCTTGAGGTGCCCCTGCTCAATCAGGGCAAGCAGGTCCGGCAGCCAGGCGTGAACGTGCGTCTGGCCCATTTTAAACGTCAGGCCCTTATCGAAGGCGTCGCCAAACATGAAGCTATGAATAAAGCCCGCATAGACGCCCGGCACGCTGACAATACCTCCACGACGAACGGCCGCGATGCACTGACGCAGCGCTTTGCCGCTGCTGCCCTCAATTTTCAGGGTCGTGAGTATCGTTTCGGTCATGCTGCCTTTCGCTTCG
The DNA here is from genome assembly GCF_038405435.1 of Dryocola clanedunensis. Classification (GTDB taxonomy): domain Bacteria; phylum Pseudomonadota; class Gammaproteobacteria; order Enterobacterales; family Enterobacteriaceae; genus Dryocola; species Dryocola clanedunensis_A. Next base: position 28,311 of record NZ_JBBYHZ010000010.1, read on the forward strand.
AACCCCACGGCGTCAATTACCGCGTCAACGCCACGGTAGCCAGGGGTGTTTTCAATGATCCAGGCCGCAGGATCGTCGTTTTCATCGAAATTGATCGGGATTACGCCGTAGCGCTCCCGGGCAAAAGCAAGGCGGTAATCATTATGGTCAATCATAAAGATCTGCTCCGCCCCTTCGTAGCGGGCGCAGGCCGCGCAAAGTAGCCCGACCGGACCGGCTCCATAGATAGCCACGCTTGAGCCTTTTTTAATCTCCGCATTTTTTACCGCCTGCCAGGCGGTGGGCAGGATGTCCGAAAGAAACAGGACTTTTTCATCCGGCAGGGAGTCCGGGACTTTAAACGGCCCCGTATTGGCTTTCGGCACGCGAACGTATTCCGCCTGGCCGCCGGGCACGCCGCCGTACAGGCTGCTGTAGCCAAAGAGGGCGGCAGGAGGCGTGATGTTCTTGCGGTTCAGGGCTGCCCCTTTGCCGCTGTTGGTGTTCTCGCAGGCCGCGTACTGGTGAAGGTGGCAGAAGAAGCAGTCGCCGCAGGCGATAACGAAAGGGATCACTACCCGGTCGCCTTTGCTGACGGCGGTGACGTCGGCGCCGGTTTCAACGACTTCACCCATGAATTCATGACCGAAAATATCGCCGTGGTGGGTGCCGGGAATTTTGCCGCGGTAAAGGTGGAGATCCGAACCACAAATGGCGGTGGCGGTGACGCGCAGAATAATATCATCGGCGGTCTCAAGCCCCGGGTCGGGCATTGTATCAACGCTGACGTTATGGGGACCATGGTAGGTAAGTGCTTTCACAGGCATGCCTCCAGATTCGTTCGGGTTATTGTTTATTCGCTGTCATTAAGTAAACAACGAAAACACAACCGGGAAAAATTCCAGGACTATTCTTAAAAAAGCAAACTCGTTGATTTCACTATTAGCCGCTACGCTATAACTAACCTCGTTAATAAGCGAGGCGGTTAATAAATCGGGCTGGGGAAATATTCAAATGAAACCGGATCCGCCTGTTGGATAACATATTTTCGCTTACTAGAGACCAGGGTGTTATATGAAGATTACTCCGAAATTAATTAAGAAAATGCACCTTGGGGCGGCGTTTTTATGGGTGATACTGGCTATACCGTCGGTCATCTGGTGGAAGAACAGCGTGCTGTGGGTCATTATCATCAGTATATATGCCAATATTGTAGGCCATTTATCCGGTTATACCGCCGCCCGCGCTGATGAAGCTGCTGAAGAAAATGAACGGTAAAGCAGATTATCCTGTCACCTGCTATGCTTTATTTATCGCTTCAGGCGAATCTATTTCAGCCGAAGCGTCTGCACTACACAGGAATAAGGACTATTTAACCCGATCCTTTGAAAACTATCCTGCTGTTAACCCTGTCAAATACTGAATGAAGGAAACACTCATATGGCAACTTACGTTGAGAATTATCATGACTGGTTACGGGACGCTCACGCTATGGAGAAGCAGGCGGAATCCATGCTGGAAAAAATGTCCGAGCGAATCGAACACTATCCTGAGCTAAAAGCCCGGCTTGCCCAGCACCTTGAAGAGACCCGCCATCAACAAACGCTGCTGCAGGAAGTGATCGACAGAAACGGCATCTCCAACTCCACCCTGAAAGATACGATGAGTAAAATGATGGCCTTCGGCCAGGCGATGGGCGGTATGATGACGCCGGACGAAGTGGTGAAGGGGGCAATCAGCGGCTATGTCTTCGAAAACTTTGAAGTCGCGTGCTACACCTCGTTAATCACCGCCGCGGAGCTGGCGGGCGACCCTGCCGGGGCGGAAGTCTTCAGAACGATACTCAAACAGGAACAGGCGATGGCTGACTGGGCACGCGATCACCTGCCGCAGGTCACCGAGCAATTTTTACGCCGTTCGGCAGCCCCGGATACCGAAGCCAAAAAATAACTTTGGCTACGGCATACCCGTTTTTTAGCCGCAGCAGGCCTGCCGGAAACTGTATTTCTGGCGGGCCTTTCTTTCGATTATGAACGGTATTAAACCTGAGGCTTTTCATACCTGGGAAGCTGGGTTATTTCATAAGTTTTTGAACCCTGAACGATACATCTGTCAGGCTCCGGGCTGCCGGAATAAAACATATAATATTTTTCGCTTTCTGGAAAAAATACCAGGTCGTCACCGTTCTGAAAGCTTGTCACGCGAAATGGCACGTTCTCTTCCGTACGATTTTTTTTCAGGCCGGAGGCAATAATGAAATGGTCGCCCCATTTCATGGTGGACAGATTATGGCTAAAGCGTGAAATAACGACGTTTTTGCGCAGCGAGCAGGAGAGCTGTGTAGCGGTAGCCGCATTGACGGCGGCGGGAAGTAAGCCAAGGAGGCTAACAAATAAGGTCAGTTTCATGTCAGATCTCTTTTTTGTGAGCTTGTAAGGAAAGGTAACATAAAACGGCGCGGCTTTAAAATTCGTAACCCATTATTTACAAAAGATTTTGTTCTGCGCAGCTGAGGGAATTATCAGATTATTATTGTTATAAACCTGAGGACGATACTGCTAAGCTGGCGGCGACCATGCAAAAGGAAAATTTTATGAAGAAGCTTATCGCCGTTGCGCTGGGAGCAGTACTCCTGTCGGGTTGTACCGTCCGCGTGGCGGATATGACCGTTGGCAGCACCAAAAATTACAATCTCAACGCGGCGAAATTTGTGAAGGGCAAACGCGTTACGGGTGAAGACAAGGCGACGATTGTTATCTTCCCGCTCTCCATTCCGAGCGTGAAAACCGCGATGGACAGGGCGATTGAACAGGATAAATGCGCCGTAGGCCTGAGCGACGTTGTTGTTTACCAGCTTAACCACGCCTTCCTGTTTGGCAAATTTGGCTACCGCGTCGAAGGGACGCAGATTATCGACCGGACGCAGGCAGGCTGCGAAAACCGCTCATAAACAGATCTGGATTCAGAACAGGCCTCGGGATCGGGGCCGTATAAGCCAATCTTCTCCGCTGGCATAATTCGCCTATCTATCTGAAATATCTATTTTTAAATTTTACACTTTGTTGCAGCGCGGCATCTCATCGTGGGGAATAATTTACCCTCTTTTGATTTTTTTAAGGATGATTTGTTGTGAACAAACTTTTTCGTAACACCCTGCTCGCCGTTGCTATCACCGCCGGTTTCTCCGTTGCCGCTCAGGCTGCGACTAATGATGCCGTGCCTGCGCCGACGCAGGATCCCGTTGTTCAGCACCTGAAGCTCAGCAACGAGCAGGTGGCTAAACTCGAAGATCTGCACCACCAGTTCGACAGCAACATTAAAAGCATCAAAATCGACGGCTTTAAAGACGGTGCGCTGCTGGACGTGGTGAAGTCAGGCAAGTGGGATGACGCTAAAGTTAAGCAGCAGCTCGCCGCGTTCGGCCAGCTGGATCAGCAGGTTCGCTACTACCGCGTGAAGTACTACTTCGGCGTGAACCAGGTGCTGACGCCGGAGCAGCGTACCCAGGTTAAAGAAGACCTGGCTAAAGCGCTGAACTAAGACAGGCGCCTTTCGGCCGGAGACGCCGTGCCGGAAGGCCATTTTACACGTTCAGACCTTCGAGCTTGTCGAGAAACGAAACCAGATGAGCCGACACATCGAAAGTATTCACCAGCATTATTGACCAGAGCAGCCCCAGACAGATAAGCAGCAAAGTTGCCGCTTTATAACCCCAATTCACCGTCATATTCTCACTACTAATGCAAACCAATAACTCCATGTTATCAGTCACTGTATGTGATTATATTGATTTGCGATAATTTCAGCGCATTCGGACGTCTCAGAGCGGGGTCACCGCCACCGAAACCTGGTAGCCCAGCAGGTAGAGCGCCTGCTCCAGCAGTTCAGCCTTCGAGGCATAGCCGATATCAAGCAGCCGCTCCGTTTGCGGGCCGTTAAGGCCGAGCTTTCTGGCAAGCTGGGCTTTAGGCGTGCCGGTAGCCAGCATCGCATTGCTTAACGCAACCTTCAGGCTGGCCAGCACAGGCAGATGAACGGCGATATCACCGTCCTTCAGTTCGGAAGGCGCAGGAACCCTGCTGCGTGAATCAATGAGTTCACCCACGCCCGCCAGCAGGGCATCCAGGGCGTCCAGTTCAACGTCCTCTTCGCTAAAGGCGACCGCATCAACGGCCGCGAAATCCCGGAAGCTTATCTCGTACTGGCTGGTTTCTTCATCAAAGATGACGGTGGCGGGAAACGTATACATAGAACCTCGTTGCTTGATGATTTGGCCCCCATTGTCGTGCATCCGGGGGAGTCGTAGCGAGGAATTTTTAATTTTTATCCTTAGCGGAAGCGGGCGGGTTGGCCTGCCGCTTCGCTCGCGTTAACGAGGCTTACGGCTATACTTCAAGGGCAGCAAAATGCTGCCTAATCTGGCGGAGTATACGATGAAAAGCATTGTAATGAACGTGTCGAAAGAGCAGCCAAAAGACCCGGTTAAATCGCCGAAGAATGACGAGAAAAAACCTAAACAGAAAAAATAGGCCATGCCCTTTCGGTGTCAGTTGCTGACAGCTGTCCGGAGGCTACTATGTCTGACCGTCCTGATTTTATCGATCCTTTACCCAATGGCGAACCGCTTCCCGATGTCCCTGATAAAGATCCGATTCCGGATGACCCGGCGTTCGATCCTGACAAAATAACGGAGCCGGTAGATCCCCTTAAACCGCTTTAGCCATTGGCTCAAACCGTCAGCGTGAAACTTGTTGTACAAGCTTCACGCGACGGTTTTTTAATGCCTAAATCCCGGCGGGCGTCAGCGACGCTTTCAGCAGCTCCAGGTTTTGCGGCTCGATGCGAATCATCCCCCCGCGCGGGCTGCCGATATCCGCTACCATGGTCAGCGCGATAGAAATAATCGCCGGAAGAATAAACAGGTAAACTTTATTGCCTTTTTTACTGTGCGAGCCGTAGCCGATGAGAATATTACAAATCAGCGAAATGGAGATAAGCAGGATCCAGGCCGAAGGCGGGAAGTGTTTTATCCAGGCCGCCTGGGTGTAGCCCTGGGTATTAATGACGTCGTTCATGCCCGAGGCTACCAGCGACGTGACGGGAGTTTTAGAGAGCTCGGTTTCATCCTTAATGGTTTTCCAGAGCCGCGCCTGAGAAAGGGCGGTCTGTTTATCCAGCTCGGCGAGCTTATTTTTATCGTGCAGCTGATAAAACGCGATGCGTAAATCCAGATACTTAATCAGTTCTTCCCGGGCAACGCTGGCGTTTGCCGGGGTGAGCAAATCAACGCGCAGTAATTCCGTCCCAATAGCGTTGGCCTCTTCGGATTCGGTGTCCTTACGCTGGTCGTAATGGCCGACCGCATTTGAAAAACTGAAGCCGATCAGCAGACCCAGCAGGGTCAGGGTCGCCGCCTGGACGACCCCGAAATCCTTTAGCGTCTCTTCATCCAGATTGCCTTGTCGGCGCAGGCATAATACCCCTAACGCCGATGCCAGCGGTAATACGATAAGCAAGGTAACGAATAAAAATAAAGGATGGCCCAATAGTGTGCTCATGATTGTCTCTTTTATCAGCAAGCTGGCGCGCCGCCAGTGATTCAATCATTGCACAGTTTTAAAAATTTGCTCAGTTCTTCACGGGGCATAATTTTGGGTCAAATACCTGTTTCCAGTCCTGTTTCATGTCCACCACCGTCCAGCCTTTCTGCGGTGCCAGCGTCAGCCCCTCAATCAGTTTTCCGCTGGCGGACGGGTGGCTGTCATAGGCATATTCCCGCTCGCCGTCGGTGTGGTGAACGAGCAGGCCAAAGGTTTTGTAGTCCGGGTTGGCGGCGGTGTACTGCATCATCGCAAGATCGCCGTCGCTGTTGCCGAAGGCCGCCACCGGGCGCTGCCCCATAAACAGATGAATGGCGACGGGCTTGGAGGTCGCGTCATCATAAAACGCGCCCTTCATATTTTTGCGCAGCTCGGTGCCGTTGTCGGTGAGGGTAAAGTCGCTGAGGGCGAACGAGCCGATAACCTGTTCCGGCGGGATGCCGTACATTTTCTGCGAGACGACACGCATAAAGTCGATGCCGCCGCCGGAGACAATCCACGTTTTAAAGCCGTTCTTCCGCAGGTAGTCCAGCAGCTCGCGCATCGGCTGATAACCCAGCTGGTCGTAGCGGCAGCCGAAGCGCGGGTCTTTCTTCGCGTCCATCCAGCTGCTGACGCGCTGGTCAAACTCTTCGGTGGTGATACCACTGTGCGTCAGCTCCAGCAGCCTCATCAGCCCTTTCTGACCCGACTCCGCTACGGCCTTTAAATCGTTGTTCAGCACGGCGGTGACAACAGGATCGGTTTTCCACTCCGGGTGTTCCGGGGCGAGGCGTTTCACTTCATCCACCGCAAACTGAAGCTGGAAGGTCAGCGGCGCCTCCGGCCAAAGCGTACCGTCGTTATCGAACACCACGTAGCGCTTTTCAGGCGGGATGAACGTGGAGCGGTCTTTGTTGGTGGCGTTTTGTACCCACTCTTCAATGGATTTTTTGGCCGCCGTGTCGTTCCAGCTGGCGAGCGGGTCGGCATGGGCGGAGCAGACGGCCCCGACGAGCAGGGCGGAGAGCAGCAGTTTATGTTTCATTATTTTCCCCTTTTAGTGGGCGACAGGTCGGGAAGCTGAACCGGGTCCCAGAAGCGACGCCAGACGTGGCGCAGGTAGTTAAGGCTTCGCCACAGAAGGCGGCGGGTAAACCAGATAATCAGGGCGACAAGGGCGATAGCCGCGACGGACAGGGCCAGATGCCATTTGTCCTCGCCGGTGGTGCCGCGCAGGACAGACTCGCTGCCGGCCGCACGGGCACCGGCAACGTTAAATGACGCGCCGGGCAGCTCAGCCGTCTGCCACTGCCGATGAGCGGTATCCCACCAGCGTAACTTAATGGGGGGCAGCGTGATGGTCCCTGCCTGCGAAGGCAGATAGCGCAGCCGCTCCACACGCTGAGCGCCCTGTACATCCCCCCGGCCAGATTTCAGCAGGGTATTGACCGGCGTGAGCCGCTGGGTTCCGGTGCCGGGTATGGCGTACAGCAGCTGCGGCACCTGATTTGCCAGAATGCCGACTGCTTTTACCGTCACGGTCCGTTCCACCACGTCCCCGGCGTGCAGCGTGCTGTCGTTACCGGCGTTGAACTGGGTGATTTTCTGCGTCATCTCAAGGCTGGCCGCAGGCAAGAAGCGGTCCGGCTGCTTCACGCCTTCTGGCCAGACGACCTCTTTTTTGAGTTCCGGCAGCGGCACGGTGACCGGCGGCTGGCCGGGAGAGGAGAGGGTGATCTCCAGCGCGGGCAGGCGCAGCAGGCCCTGATCCCAAGCCGACACCTGGCGCTCCATGCGGATGCCGCTCCAGCTGGTGCCGTTTTTCTGGCGGGTCAGCAGCTGGTTTGGCAGTCGGGTGGCCAGCAGCGAACCGTTTTCAATTTTAAAGTCCGGCCATTCCGGCGGCGGGTTGAACCAGGTGTCCGTCCAGTAGGTGACCACAACGGTGACCGGCTGGCCCGGCACCAGATGCTCCGGCGCCTCAAGCTCGCGGGTGATATCCATTGCGGCCCGGGCGGGCAGCACGGCCAGCAGGAGCAGTACGATCAGCGCTCTCATGGCGTCTCCTCCGTGTTAGCGCGGTACAGGTTTTCCAGCAGGCCAGAAGGGGATACTTCCAGGTTTTCAAACCACTGATTAACCTGCGGGCTGCTGCCTGCGACCTGCCCGATATCCTTCTGATTCACGCCCTGATCTTTTTTCAGATCGTGTTTAATTTCATCGGGCTTGTAGTCCTGCTCTTTGCCCTGGGCCGACTGGCGATCGCGCTCTTTCTGGCGTAGCGACATGATGATTTGCGAAATTTTAGCGCGGTTATCCAGCGCCATTTTCCAGTCGGGGCGCAGGCTCAGCGCCCGGTCGTAGCTGTTGATAGCCTGCTGCCACTGCTTCTGCTGGGCATAGCTGTTGCCGGTCCATAAAAGGGTTTCCGGGGTTTGCGGAGCCTGGCGAAACGCGGCGGCGGCGGAGACAAAATCCCCGGCCCGGTAGTAAGCAATGCCCTGCCAGAGGGGATCCTGGAAAAGCTCCGCCGCCCGTTGGTAATCACCCTTATCGAAGGCGTGCTGGCCCTGCATATCCGGGCTTATCCACGCGTCCCGCAGGGCGGCGTGGCCTTGCGGTATGGACATCAGCGGCACCAGTACGACCAGCCAGCAGATCAGCTGGCGGCGCCCGAGCAGCAGCAACAGCAGCATCGGAATGACCAGCAGATAGCCGCTGTTCTTCCAGTGCAGATCGCCGCGCGCGTTGTTCTGGGCGGTAACGGACCGTTGAATATGGCTCGTAATAACGTCCAGATCGCTGTCGTCGCTGGTGACCAGCGTAACCGGGAGGCCACCGTCACGAATCTGGCTGAAGCGGTCAACGTTCAGGCGCGTATCAATGCCCTGCCGGGACCAGGCTTCCGGCAGTTCGCCACCGCGAGCGGTACCGGGCACCCACAGCTGTACGGGTGCTTTAAGCTGCGCAAGCCAGGCCGCATCCGCAGGGGATACGGTATCGGCAACCAGCAGGATATTGCGCGGAACCTGAGCGTCTTCAGGCATGTTTTTCAGCGCCAGGGCGATGGCCTGCTGCAGACCGGAGCCTTCCCCCTGCGGCAGCAGCGACGGGGTCTGGGCATGCAAAAACAGCGAGTAGAACGTCGGGTCCAGGGTCAGCGGCGTGGTCAGATAAGCGTGGGTGTTGTAGACCACCAGACCAAAGCGGGTGCCCGTGGAGCGGGACATCAGATCCATAATTTTGCTTTGCATGCGCTGGTGGCGGCTCGGCGCCAGATCCTGGGCATACATCGCCGGATCCTGTTGCAGCACCACCATCATATTGCTCTGCTGGGTCAGCGCTGCGGGCAGCTCGCGCTGCCAGGTTGGCCCGGCGAGGGCGATAACGCCCAGCGCGCAAAGCCACGGCAGCACCTGCATCAGCCGCTTTTGCCGGCCGATAATCAGCGCGCGGGCAAACGGCTTATCCATAATCTGGTGCCAGGCGCCGCGCTGGCGCGCGGAGACGAACCACAGCAGGGCGCAAATCAGCAGCCCGAGCAGCCGCCACGGATAGACGAAATGGAAGTCGCTCATGCTTTTCTCTCCCGCACAAAGCGCCCGGCAGCGAGCAGTATCAGCAGCGCCAGCGCCGCCAGCAGCGGCCATTCAAACAGCGGAATATGCCAGGACCAGCCGATGGATTTCACCTGCACGGGGGTAATGGCGTCGATCTCCTGCCAGACGCTGTCCAGCGAAGCGCCGGAGCTGGCGGCGGTCCAGGACTTGCCGCCGGTAATGCGGGCAATGTCCTGCATCAGCGGGAGATCGACTTTGTCGTCCCCCGTGCTGTTCAGATCGCCAAAGGCGATGGTATGCACCTGAACGTGGTTGCTGGCAGCCAGCTGGGCGGCAAGCGCCGGGGCCAGCTGAGACGCCGTGTCGTTACCATCGGTCAGCAGGATAGCCAGCTTGCTGGCGTCTTTATTGCTGGTGCTGTCGAGGAGTTTTACCCCCACGCCCAGCGCGTCGCCGATGGCGGTCTGCTCGCCGATCATGCCGGGTGCCAGCTGATTAATGCGGGTCTGCAGGGCCTGTTTATCTTCGCTCAGCGGTGCAAAAGGCCAGGCCTGGCTGGCGAAAATCACCAGCCCGATACGGTCAGATTTGCGTGCCGCCACGAATTTGCGGACGGAGTCCTGCACGGCCTGCAAACGGGTGATGCCGCCCTGCACGTCGTTTTTGCCCATTGAGCCGGAGACGTCAAGGATCAGCACCACGTCGCGCATCGGCTTCTGGATATGCTGGGGCGGCGTCAGGTACTCAGGGCGGGAGAGGGCGGCAACCAGCAGGATCCACACCAGCCAGAACAGGACGGCGGAGATTTTGCTGCTGCGTACCGGCTGGCTGTTAAGCTTCAGCTCGTCAATCAGATCCGGGAGAAAGGGCACGCGGACATGCTCTTTTACTTCCCGATCCGAAGGCAGCAGATAGCGGCCCAGCAGCGGCAGGAATATCAGCAGCCAGGCCCAGGGCCAGGCAAAATCGAGGCGGCTCAGAAACTCAGACATAGGGCAGTTTCTCCAGCCAGGCTTGCAGTTGGGATTGCAGACGGGCGTTCTGGCGGGCGTCCAGCTCGTTGTCCCGCTGGCAGTATTTCTCATTCAGCGCCTGGCGCAGGTCGTTATCTATCTCCACCTGGGTCAGAAACGCTTCGGGCCTGACCGTATGGCTGACCGCCGCACGGGGCTGATGCATCAGCAGAATGCGTTTAATCAGGGCCAGCCAGCCGTCCGCGTTATGCGGCTGCTGGAGAGAAGCCAGCGCCTGACGACGCCACAGGTTGCGGCGCCAGCGGCCCAGGCGGAACAGCAGGAAGATGAGTAGTGCGATGAGTAACACGATGCCCAGCACCAGCCAGCCCGGGGGCAGGGGGAACCAGGAAATAGTTTGCGGTAGCGCGGGTTGCAGCAGCTCCGGCACGCTGTAGCCTTTCTCCAGCATTCAGACTCCCTTTTGTAACTGCTTGATGAGATCCTGGGCGACAACGATCTGATTGACGCGGACCCCAATCCTTGTGAGACGTTTCTCCTGGGCCGAGAGGCGGGCGGTGATGCTCTCCTGAATCTCCTCTTTAAGGCGCGGAGACAAAGAGAACGCGGCCTCATGCCCCTGATAGCTGGCGGCGAGATCTCCCGAGGCGGGAAGCCGGAGGTGAAGATCGTCGAGCAGCACAAAGGCGCTGATTTCACAGCGGCGGCGCAGTGCCGCCAGCAGCGCCTCGCTTTCGGCATCCAGGTCGTGGAAGTCGCTGAGCACGGCAACCCACGCTCCGCTGGGGATGGAGCGGCTGGCGTGTTGCAGCACGGAGGAGAGCGTTACGCTTGCCGGGGACTCGTCCGGGTAGCGTTCGGGCAGCCGCTGGTTGTACTGCAAAAGATCGTCGAGGATGACCGGGAGGCTCTGACGAGGAGAGCGGCATTTTTGCAGGCTGTATTTTGCGTCGCTGAACACCATGCTGCCGACGCGGTCGCCGTCATGCCAGCTTCGCCACGCCAGCAGCCCGGCAATTTTCGCCGCCGCCACGGACTTCGTCTGGCCTCGGGTGCCGAAAAACATATCCATCCGCTGGTCAACAATCAGAAACACCGGGCGTTCGCGCTCTTCGTTATACATGCGGATCCACGGCGTTCGCAGGCGGGCCGTGGCCTGCCAGTCAATCAGCCGCACGTCGTCGCCTGGCTGGTAGCGGCGCAGGCTGTCAAAGTTCAGCCCGCGTCCCTGCTGACGTGAAGTGCGCTCCCCCGCCAGCGCCCCGGGCGGGATTTGCCCCGGCGGATTGGATAACAGCCGGGCTTCGCCAGCAAGGGCCATCAGGGTTTGCCTGTCAACCTGCAGCGCGCTGTCCACTACGCCACCACTGAGTCGAGCAGCAGCCTGATGACGTCGTCCGCTGAACAGCTATCCGCGTTGGCCTGATAGCTGAGCATCAGACGGTGGCGAAGCACGGCGGGGGCGACCTTCTGAATATCTTCCGGCAGCACCGCATCGCGGCCCTCAAGCCAGGCCAGCGCGCGGCCGCAGCGGTCCAGCGCCAGGGTGCCACGCGGGCTGACGCCAAAGGTAATATAGCTGGCGAGCTTATCGCTTGCGCCCTGCGGATGGCGGGTCATGTCCACCAGGTTCACAATGTAATCTTCGATGGCTGGCGCGACGTAGACCGCTGAGATTTCCTGCCAGCAGCCAGCAATATCCTGCTGCGACAGCATCAGCGTTTCCGCCGGTTTTGCCTGCGCTTCGCCGCCGCCTGCCTGGTACTTTTGCTGCTGTTCGGCGCGCACCAGTTGCATCACTTTCTGCTCGTTAGCCTTCGACGGGTAGTCAACCAGCACCTTCATCAGGAAGCGGTCAAGCTGGGCTTCAGGAAGCGGCCAGGTGCCTTCCTGGTCGACCGGGTTTTGCGTCGCCAGCACCATAAAAACGCCGGGCAGGGGCCAGGTTTTTCCGGCGACGGTGACGTGGCGCTCTTCCATTGCTTCCAGCAGGGCAGACTGCACGCGTGCGGACGCACGGTTGATTTCATCGGCGAGAATAATGTTGCCGAATACCGGACCCGGGCGGAAGCGGAACTGGTCTTCTTCGCGGGTGGCGTTCTGCTGATAGATCTCACTGCCGGTAATGTCCGACGGCAGCAGGTCAGGGGTGAACTGAATGCGGCGGAACTCGCCTTCTACGTGCGCCGCTAACTCGCGCACTGCACGTGTTTTCGCGAGGCCCGGTAAGCCTTCCAGCAGCACGTGGCCGTCGCACAGCAGGGCGACAATCAGCATGCGTACCAGGGATTCCTGGCCCAGCACCTGCTGGTTCATACGCAGCTCTAGTTCGAGCAGTTTCTCTCTGTTGGTCATTTGCGCAATCCTGCAAAGTCACGTTTCAGAAGGGTGGCGATCCCGACGAGGATCGGTTCGGCATAGTTAAAGAAGGCTTTGATGCCGGGGCACAGGTAGTTGAGCCCTGTTTCACCGTCCGGCGTGCGCACCAGCCGGTTTTTCGGGCATTCTCCCCAGCACAGCTTCAGGTAAGGACACTTTTTGCAGTATTCCGGCAGGGTATCTTTTTTCCCCATGCCGAAGGCCTGCTGGCGCTCGGAGAAGGCCATATGCGCCAGTTTGGTCTCTGCAATATTACCGATCTGGTATTCCGGGTAGACGTAGTGGTCGCAGGAATAAATATCGCCGTTCTTCTCGACGGCCAGCCCCTTACCGCAAAATTCTGAGGCGGTGCAAATCTGCGCGGGCATGCCCATCACCTGCGCGACGGCAGTTTCAAACAGGTTAACCTGCACGCGGCCTAAATCGTTGTTCACCCACTCTTCAAAGATGGCAATCAGGAATTTGCCCCAGTCTTCCGGGTCGACCGACCAGTCGGTGACGATGGAGTCCAGGTCGCCTGGTTTTGCACGACGGGTGCCCGTTACGGGAATGGAGTCTTCCCGCCAGAACTGCGGAGCGGTGCTTTTAAAATCCACAGGCTCGACGCAGGGGTTGAACTGGACGTAGGTCGCGCCCAGCTCGCGGGTCATGAAACGGTACACTTCCAGCGGGAAGCGCGCGTTGGTGCGGTTGACGGTGACGAGGGCGTTGAACGGAACCTGGTATTTTTTCAGCGCTTCGACGCCCTTCATCACCTTGTCGAATGTCGGTTTGCCGCTGCGCGTGACGCGGTAGCGGTCATGTAGTTCCCGTGGGCCGTCAATCGACAGTCCCACCAGAAAACGGTGTTCTTTTAGAAACTCAGCCCACTTGTCGTTGATCAGCACGCCATTTGTTTGAAGGTCGTTTTCGATGCGCTGGCCCGGCTTCTGGTACTGCTTCTGAAATTTGACGACTTTTTCAAAGAATTCCAGCCCCATCAGGGTCGGCTCGCCGCCCTGCCAGGAGAAGACAACCTGTTCGCCGTCCTGGCCGTCGATGTACTGGCGAATGAAGTTTTCCAGCACCTCGTCGCTCATGCCGGTGTGGCGATCCTGGTGGAGCAGATCTTCTTTAGAGAGGTAAAAACAGTAGGTGCAATCAAGATTGCAGGTGGAGCCGGTCGGCTTCGCCATGACGTGGAAACGGCGTTTATATTCAGGGCCTTTGCCATCGTAAATTTCTGCTGACGGTAATGCTTTTACCGGCAATGTCGTGCTGTATCTCATAACGCTTCCCCGAATAAAAACCGGGCAGAGATCTGCCCGGTGCAGTTACGCATTAATTGTTTTTAGAACCTTGCTCAATTAATGCCTGTACGTCTGAAACGGTAAACGAACCCGGTTTCTGGCGCGGTGGGAATTCCTGGAAGCTTTGCAGCATCTCACCCACATATTTCTGCGCGCCACCCAGCAGGAACAGACGGCTGTAGAACCAGTTGTTGTAGTCCATACCGGTATCGCCTTTCTCCAGCGGATCGATCTCCAGGTCGAAGATCATCGGCACGCGCAGTTTCACGAACGGATAACGCCACACGTCAAGACCGGTGTGCTCCTGAATCATGAAGTGCGCTTTCCAGCGGCCATAGCGCATCGCCAGCAGGTCACCGTCATCGCTCCAGTAGAAGAACTCTTTACGCTTGTCTTCGCCTTTGCCCTGGAGGTAGTCCAGCTGGTTGTAACCGTCCAGGTGAACCTTGTAGGTGATTGAAGGGGTTTTGTAGCCTTTCAGCAGCTGTTCTTTGATGTCAGGAACGCCCGCTGCGGCAACAAGAGTAGGGAACCAGTCGTTACTGCCGAAGATGTCGTTGATCATCGTGCCTGGTTTAATATGACCCGGCCATTTCACCATTGCCGGTACGCGGAAGCCGCCTTCCCAGCCGGTGTTCTTCTCGCCGCGGAACGGTGTCATACCTGAGTCAGGCCAGGTGGCAAGCATCGGGCCGTTATCGGTGGTGTAAAGAACGATAGTGTTGTCTTCGATGCCGAGATCTTTAATCTTCTTCAGCACTTCGCCGACCATTTTATCGTGCTCAACCATACCATCTGCGTAAGTCCCAAGGCCGGTAACACCAACGCTTGCGTCTTTCAGGTGGGTTTTGTTGTGCATACGCGTGGTATTGAACCAGGTAAAGAATGGCTTACCTGCTTTGGTCTGGCGCTCCATGAAGTCGTTGTTGGCGGCCAGGGTCTCTTCGTCAACCGTACCCATACGCTTAACGGTAAGCGGGCCTGTATCCTCAATTTTGCCGTCTGCAGTGCTTTTGATCACGCCGCGCGGGCCGAACTGCTTACGGAATGCCGGGTCTTTCGGGTAATCCGGGTTCTCCGGCTCTTCTTCGGCGTTCAGGTGGTACAGGTTGCCGAGGAACTCGTCGAAACCGTGGGCGGTTGGCAGGAACTCATCGCGGTCGCCCAGGTGGTTTTTACCAAACTGACCGGTCGCGTAGCCCAGCTGTTTCAGGATGTTGGCAATGGTCGGGTCTTCTTTGCTCAGGCCCTGTGGCGCGCCAGGCATACCGACTTTACTCATCCCGGTACGGAATGGCATCTGGCCAGTAATGAAGGAAGAACGTCCCGCGGTTGAACTCTGCTCAGCATAGTAGGAGGTAAACTTGGCGCCATCATTGGCGATGCTGTCAATGTTAGGCGTTTTATAACCCATTGTTCCCTGGTTATAAGTACTTAAGTTCCAGTAACCTACATCATCACCGAAAATAACGACGATGTTTGGTTTTGACGAGTCTTGTTTCGGTGACGCAGTGGCAGGAGCGGCTTGAGCCATGGACGCGGCGCCAGACATCAGGGTCAATATGCTGGCGAGCATTGTCCGTTTGAAGGGGACATGGTTGGACATTGTTGGTTCTCCGTCATTAAAGGGCCACAGTCAGTATAGTAAAACCTTGAAACTTTCCATTACAGAATGGAAATAAATTTCGCTAATCAACTGTTTACAAGAAAATAAAGCGATGACGGTATCATTTATTCTGCGCAAGTACCTTTTGGGACCTGTTTAAATTTAACTTTAAATGAAATTAATTATCTGGGGTTGGATTGTTGCGGGGCGAAATCGGTATTATGGGCGCATTTCGCGCAAGTCATAATTTATATTTAAACTTTTTCTGCTCTATCTTCTGCAAAAAGAGAGGTAGCCGCAGGTAATAACTATGGAGTTAATTAGTAGCAATGAAAGCAAAGCTATTTATAAGCGTATTAATGGACATGACTGTCGCTTATCCCGCATCCATCTATACTCTGAGCATCGTAAATAACGAGACGGCTGGCAAATGAAAAAAATAGCCATAGTATGTTCAGGGTTGCTGTTCACGTCGGTCACCCACGCGGGTGCGCTCTTTTTCTATGAAATTGGTACGGAAGACACGGCGCTGGCCGGAGCAGGGCAGGCCGCCCGCGCTCAGGATGCGTCCACGATTGTCACCAACCCCGCGGGGATGACCCGGCTGCCGGACCATATGATCACCGGTGGGCTTCAGGCGCTGGGCGGCAATATTGACTACCAGCTGGACAACCCGTCGCTTAAAAGCCCCGGCAACGTGCTGGACGTGATGCCAAACGCCAGCGGTTTCTACAGCCAGAAAATTACCGACAACCTGTACGCCGGTATCGGCATGTACGGCAACTATGGTCTCGGTATCGATTATGGTAACTGGGTGGGAGACAGGCTGATTAAAAAGAGCAGTCTGATGGCGATGACCATCAGCCCCTCTCTGGCCTATAAGCTCAGCGATAAAGTCTCCGTTGGCGCCTCCGCTAACGTCAACTACGGTTTCCTGTCGCTAACGCGTGACGTTGACGGCGATGACCATAAGCAGAAAGATCATGACTGGGCGATGAGCTACCGCCTCGGCCTGCTGATGCAGCTGACCGACCAGACCCGCGCGGGCATCACCTGGAACAGCGAAACTAAATACGATTTCAGCATCGACGGTAAGGCGCGCCTGTCGAATACAGAGTATAACCTGCCGCTGTCTGCTCAGGTTTATCAGCCGCAGCAGCTGATGCTCAGCCTGGTTCACGACATCAACAAGCAGTGGTCGGTAATGGGTGACCTCGGATGGCAGGACTGGAGCCAGTTTGGCGCTCCGCAGATCACCGCCCTCGGCCGGCCGGTTGATAACAGCAGCCGCCTGAAGGATACCTGGCACACCGCGTTAGGCGTTCAGTATCGCCCAACGGATCAGTGGCGTCTGAACGGCGGCATCGCGTTTGACAGTACGCCGTACCACAGCCAGGGGAATGTTTCCTTGTCCATGCCAACCGGCGACGAATGGCGTTTTGCGACGGGCGCGCAGTACCAGCTGACCCCGGCCAGCAACGTAGGCTTCGCGCTGGAATATCTCCATATGCAGGGGGGGAAAGTGGCAACGCCGGAAGTGGTGCAGGGCAGCTACAGCCATCCGTACATGTGGTTCGCCAGCATGAACTACAGCTATCAGTTCTAAAACTGGTTGAAAGGCATACTGCTGATTTCGTTATTTAATTGTTTGCGGTTAATAAAGCGGCAAACGGTTTACCGGGGAATTGCATCGACGAGTCGCTTTGTGTAGTATGCCCTCCGTCGCCGACTTAGCTCAGTAGGTAGAGCAACTGACTTGTAATCAGTAGGTCACCAGTTCGATTCCGGTAGTCGGCACCAGCATTCAGAAAAAGCCACCTTCAGGGTGGCTTTTTTTTGCCTGAAATTTGGCTGCTTTTCGCGTGGGTTTCGGGTGTAAACCGTGCGCGGGCTGTTTCTCCCCTGAACAATAGATCCACATTTTGCATTAGCTCATCCTATTTCGGACCAATGCTGTCTGGACTCGTTTTTTATATTAACGGTCAGCGGTGCGCTTCCCTGAATAAGAAAAAATTATCTCCATTGGCGTTCCGGAACCGCAATGGGAATATAAAACGATGGGAGCCCGGCTGGGAAAGGTGCTGTTCTGAAGGAGGGGACAGGTTATTAACCTGAACCTCCCGGGTGACGAGGAGGTTACAGGGCGACAGGGTGCGGCTTAAATCCAGCCCTGCTGGCTGGCCAGCCAGACAACGATGGCGACGACAATCAGCACAACTGTGGTTTTTCTCATTGCGGTTGTCTCACGGTCAAAAGGGATACCAGCGTGATAATACCATTTACTCGTCGGGAACGAGCCAGAAGTCTGCTTCGTCAAACATCTCTTCAATCAGGCGGTTAATGCGCTCTTTTTCAGTTTTGGTGCAGTCACTGTGTACTGCGTTGGTCTGCATCGGTTTCACCTTTACCAGCGCGTCCGGGAAGAGGGATGCCATCCTGCGGGTTAACTCTGCGAGGATCTTCTCATTTGCGCCGGGCAGGCCCGCCACGTTGCGCTTGTCATATACCAGTTCAACGAACATCAAAAAACCCTTATTAAAGCTGTATTTATATACAGTAATAAATATTGAGCGGAAGGGCAAGTGAAATCAGGGGAGCCACCGGCCCCCCGCACGTAAATTAACGGGTTGTCAGGCGGATGAGCAGGCCGCCCGCTGCCGCAGCGGTAGCCAGAGCCACCATCCCCGTCCAGCCGAAGGAGGCCAGCGCCAGGCTGCCCAGAGACGCACCCGCCGCCATACCGATGAATACTACGGTAAACATAATGGCGTTAAGGCGGCTGCGGGCGGCCGGGTTAAGGGCATAAATAATCGTCTGATGCGCCACCAGCGAGGCCTGAATCCCCAGGTCGAAGCCGATCGCACTGATGACGATAACCGCCAGCTGCGCCGGAAGCGGCAGCAGGGGCATGACGAACATCAGCGCGAAGGAGGCTACCACCAGCGCGGAGGCAATTTTGGTGACAAAATTTGGGCCTCTTCGGTCAGCCAGCGAACCCGCAAGCGGTGCGGCGAGCGCCCCGGCAGCTCCGGCCAGGCCAAAGGCACCGGCAACCGCGCTGCCCAGATGGAAACGGTCGGCGAGCATGATGGCCAGCGTTGACCAGAAGGCGCTGAAGGCAATGGATAACAGGCCCTGAGCCAGCGCGGCACGGCGCAGCGCGGCATAATCAATCCACAGCTTGCCCAGCGAACGCAGCAGAGCGGGGTAGCGCAACGTTGTTTCCGGTTTGAAAGCGGGCAGAACGTACCACAGCGTCAGGGTGACCAGCCATACGCCCACCGCGGCGATCGCATACACCGCACGCCAGCCCAGCAGTTCTGCCACTACGCCGCTGAACACGCGCGAGAGCAGGATCCCCGCCAGCAGCCCGGTCATCACCATCCCGACAATTTTTCCCCGGTTATGGTCAGAGGCCAGCGTCGCGGCGGCAGGGATAATATCCTGGGCCACCGTGGCGACCAGGCCGATCGCCAGGCTGCTCAGCAGCAGAACGTGCCACGAGGAGGCGAATCCGCACAGCAGCATCGTCAGCGCAAGCAGCGTGCCTTTCACAAGAATGATGCGGCGGCGGTCAAACCGATCGCCCAGCGGTGCGAGCAGGAGGATACCGAACGCGTAGCCAATCTGGGTCAGGGTAGGGACCAGCCCCACATCGCTGACGCTGGCGTGAAACGCGCTGCCGATAACGCCGAGCATCGGCTGGCTGTAGTAGATTGACGCTACGCTAAGCCCGGCCCCAAGGGCGAGAAGGAAAACAAGTTTGCCGGACAGCGCGTTAGCGGCGGGCGTGGAGACTGCGGATTGCTGGCTCATGGGCCGCTCCTGAATCAGTGAATGTGCGGCCATTTTTATCGTTATGCCACCGGTGTTGTAGCCCCCGCGAAGGTAAAACTGTTATACACTCTGCGTATGAATAAAAACTTTAACCCCGCCGGGGATCGTATAGCCATACTTCAGACCTTCGTGCGCATTGTGGAAAGCGGCAGCCTGACCGCCGCGGCTGCGCAGCTGGAAACGACGCAGCCGACGATCAGCCGACGGCTACAGACGCTTGAGCAGATGCTGGGCGTGAAGCTTATCCAGCGCACGACGCATACCATGAAGCTGACCGATGACGGCGAGCGCTGCTATCAGCACGCGCGCAGGCTCATTGAAAGCTGGCAAATGCTCGAAGATGAAGTAAGCGGCGCGCGGGACGAACCGGCAGGGGTGCTGAGGGTGCGTGCGCCTCATGCCTTCGGACAGGACCAGCTTATCGGGCCCCTTGGCGACTATCTGCGGCGCTATCCGCAAATCAGCATTGAGTGGATCCTCAACGATCGTTCGCCGGACTTTATTCCAGAAGGGATAGACTGCGCGATTCACGTAGGCCCGATCACCGATCCTGCCGTGGTTGCCGTGCTGCTGGCCGAGGTGCCCAGGCTGGTCGTGGCGGCGCCTTCGGTACTGGCTGGCCATGAGCCGCTGATCAAGCCTGCGGATCTGGCTGGCTTACCCTGGGTTGCGCTCAGCAGTTTTTATCGCAACGACGTGACACTACATCACCTGGCAAGCGGCGAACAATATCGCTTCGATATTTCGCCACGGCTGAGCACGGACAGCCTGTATGCCGTACGTAAAGCGGCAATAGAGGGTCTGGGGGTGGGTATGGTGTCGTCATGGGTGGTCAAAGAGGATCTTGATGCGGGCATCCTGCAGCATATTTTACCGGAGTGGCAGGCCGCGCCGCTGCCCATTTACCTGCTATACCCCTATGCGAGCTATTACCCGGCCCGCCTGCGTAAATTTATTACTCTAATGAAAGAGGTGATGCCGGGCCTTACTGGCACTAGGTCTGCGGGCCAAATAAACGAAGCGGCAACAAGGGGATAGCGAAGCCGTAAATGAAAATAATTCTTGCTTAGTAGCAGGGGGCATGCGTAAATGCGTCATCGGTTTGCAAGACAGACCTTATGAAAGCAGTTTTAGTAAAGCAGTTCACCATAGATACCCTTCTTCGTGAGTCTCCTCCTAAGCGCCTGAATAAGAAACGATCTGGAATACAGACCACGTTCGCCACACAGAGTGGCCAAAATTATCGAGGAAGTCTCAATGTCTAATAAAATGACTGGTTTAGTAAAATGGTTCAACGCTGAGAAAGGTTTCGGCTTCATCACTCCTGACGACGGCAGCAAAGATGTGTTCGTACACTTCTCTGCAATCCAGAGCAACGATTTCAAAACTCTGGACGAAGGTCAAAAAGTTGAGTTCACTATCGAAAACGGCGCTAAAGGCCCAGCAGCAGCGAACGTTGTTGCTCTGTAAGTCTTAAAAGACCGCAGTTTTCAGCGAATACTAAAACCCGCCACGGCGGGTTTTTTCATGTCTAAAGATAGGTAAAAGCCGGGCCGCGCTCTGGCATTTTGCCTGTTCCAGGCTATGCTGTTAGTGAAAATAGATTTTATTAACAAGCAGTTGGATGAATTTCAAACAGGAGAGTTTATGGGATTCTGGCGTGTCGTTATTACAATTTTGCTGCCACCCCTTGGCGTACTCATCGGTAAAGGGTTTGGCTGGGCGTTTATTCTGAACATCATCCTGACCCTGCTGGGCTATATCCCCGGCCTGATTCATGGCTTCTGGGTACAGACCCGCAGCCCGAACTAAACACAAAACCCGCTCCGGCGGGTTTTTACATTCCTGCCGCTTCTGTTTGCAGGTGTGATAAGCCTCCGCGATTCAGCGGCAATGGTGGATGACGCTCACGCTTATCCACCCTAAAACCTGCTTTCTCATGCCGTAATTAGGATAAGCAAAACGCCATCCCACATAAAAAAACTGATTACCCGTGCCGTAGGTCGGATAAGCGAAGTGCCATCCGACACATATAAAACCTCCCGCTGTTTACTTTTTCGCTTAAGAATGTTCTGATATTTGCAGCAAGTGAACAGAATAAGAGATGGGATATGTACCAGTTTAAGCCTGGCGCGCAGGCGTTAATTATCGGCTCCCGTACCGACCGGGGTCGGGTCAATATCGGCAAGGCCGTTGAGCTGTTTGGCCAGTGCCTGCCGGGCGAGCGTTTTGTTAACCCCGTTACCGGCGTGGTGACGCAGTTACCCCTCGAGGCCAACTATCCGCTGTGGCTGGTGACGGGCGACGTGGTGTCGTTCGATGGTCGTGAAGGGTATGCCTTCGTGCGTGCCGAATATCTGATGCCGCTGGATAATCCTTCCGTTTCGCAAACTTCAGAGAAGCAGGCCGTCCGCTAATCCGCCAGCTGACGTAAATAGTCGGCCAGCACCAGCGCATGGTTTTGTTCGGTGTTTTTAGATCCGTAGAGCAGGGTGACGGTTTGCTCGTTCACCCGCTGCGCTAGCTTCTTCGCCACATCATGCTGCGCGTTCAGCTCTTCGCGATAGCAGCGGGAAAACTCATTGAAGTCGATGGCTTCGCCGTGAAACGCCTTGCGCAGCTCGTTTGACGGGGCCAGCATTTTGGCCCATTCGTCGAACTGCAAATCCGTTTTCTTCACGCCGCGAGGCCAGAGCCTGTCCACAAAGACGCGATAACCGTCATCCCGCGTAGCCTCTTCATAAACCCGTTTACAGCGAATCATCCGAACTCCCTTCAAATTGCGCGATGCGCTGCTCTAACGCATCCGACTGACCGTCGGAAAAAACTTCAATCCCGTGCTGCCTTAGCAGCGCGGCGGCGACACCCTGGCCCGGCAGCGTATTGCCCTGAAACTGACCGTCATAGATTTTTTGACTGCCGCAGGTCGGGCTGCCATCGGTTAAAAGAGCAAACTGACAGCCATTCTCCTGCGCCGTTTGCAACGCCAGCCATGCGGCAAGCAGATAGGCCTGCGTGACGTCGCTACCGTCACTTTCGAGTATGCGTGCCGTCCCCTGCAGAGCAGCAGAGCCGTCGCCTCCGTAAAGCTCCGCGGGCAGGCGAGGCGTGGCAAGCCCGGCCGCAAGCTCAGGACAGTGCACGACAAGACGATCTTCCCGCTGCCAGCGGGCAAGCCGCTCCGTCATCGGGCTTTTTTCAGAGCCGTTATAGCGGACTTTAAAACCCATTAAGCAGGCGCTGACCAGAATTTTTGCTTTCATAGCACGAAGTTTTACGCAAGGGGATCGCTACGTTACTACAGGAGAGCATGCGGCGGCTACCCTGCTAATTTTTGGCGTTGCCACGCAAAAGAGATGCGGCTAACCTATGCTTCCTTATGTCGTACCGTGCTGCTTTCATAAGGATAATCAACAAAATGCCTGCCTCAACGCTCAAATCCACCCTGCGCATTGCCCTTGTCGGTGATTTTAACCCGGCGGTGATTGCCCATCAGGCAATTCCTCTGGCCTTAGACAATGCCGCGCTGGCCGTCGGCGTAACGGCTGACTATGACTGGCTACCCACACCCGAAGTTAACAGCCCGGAGGATCTGGTAGGTTATGACGCCATCTGGTGCGTTCCGGCAAGCCCGTATCAGAACGACGACGGCGCGTTTCTGGCAATTCGCTACGCCCGTGAAAACGGCATTCCTTTCCTGGGTACCTGCAGCGGGTTCCAGTACTCCATCGTCGAGTACGCGCGCAACGTAATGGGATGGGACGATGCGGGCCACGCGGAGACAGACGGAGAGGGCCGCCTGGTCATAGCCCCGCTTGCCTGTTCGCTGGTAGAGAAAACGGACGCTATCAGGCTGGCAGCGGAGTCAAAGATAGCGGCTGCCTACGGCAGGACTGAGATTGAAGAGGGCTACCACTGCAACTACGGCGTTGCTGAACTCTTCATTGAGGCACTTGAGCAGCAGCCGCTTAAAGCTACCGGCTGGGATAACCAGGGCGCCATCCGCGCGGTTGAGCTGACCGATCATCCGTTCTTCGTCGGCACGCTTTTTCAGCACGAAAGAAACGCATTAAAAGACCGGCCAGCCCCGCTGGTGGAAGCTTTACTTCGCGCGGCGCGGGAATAATTCTAAATGTTGGAGCGGGCCGGTGTAGCGCCAATCTCCACGTTACGCCCGGCCCAGGCCCCGAAGATCCCCATCACAACCGACAGTACGGCGAGGCCCAGCAGCGGCATGCTCCAGCTGTCGGAGATATCATGAATTTTCCCCATCAGCGGCGGGCCGAACGCGGCCAGAAGATAGCCTACGCACTGCGCCATGCCGGAAAGCGCTGCCGCCTGGTGGGCTGAACCCGTACGCAGGCCGATAAACGACAGGCCGAGGATCATCGCCGCGCCTGAGCCAAAGCCTCCTACGCAGACCCACACGCTGGCGTAGTCCGGCAGCAGCCACAGCCCGAGGGCGCTGACACACCACAGCGCGGCCATCAGTACCGCGATGCCCCGCTGGTCTTTCAGGCGGCTGAGGATCATGCCGACAAACAGGCCGGGAATGGCGGTAGCCAGCTGTAGCAGGCCGTGCAGAGAGCCTGCCTGCGCTTCGCTATAGCCGTGGCTGATAAGAATAGAAGGGAGCCAGCCGATAATCACATAGTAAATAAACGAATTTATGCCCAGATACATCGTGACCTGCCAGGCCAGCGGCGAAGACCAGATGCCGCGATTATGCAGCGCCGCGTTGGTGCTGAGGCTGGCGGGGGCATGATTTTTCAGCTGCGGAAGCCACAGCAGCGCGGCGATAATCGGGAAGATCATTAGCGAAAGCATCGCGCCCTGCCAGCCGTAGCCGTGCAGCGCAACGGGAACGACCATCACCGAACCGAGCGCGGCGGCGACGCCCATGGTCAGCGAGTAGGCACCCGTCAGGCGCGCCACCTGGCCGGGGAAGTCGCGCTTAATCAGGCTCGGGAGCAGCACGTTACCCATCGCAATACCGCAGCCGATCATCGCGGTCCCGACATAAAGCAATGCGGCGCTGCCCGCAGAACGCGCGGCGATACCGGCGCAGATGAACAGCATGGCCCCGAACAGGCTGCGTTCCGTACCAAAGCGGCGCGCAATGCCTGCCGCCATCGGGGAGACGATAGCGAAGGCCAGCAGGGGCAGCGTGGTAAGGATCCCGGTCTGCGCCGTAGTGAGTCCGAAGGCGTCACGGACCATATCCAGGAGCGGTGCCGCCCCGGTAAACGTCACGCGCAGCGTGGTGGCAATCATCAGAATACCGAGCAGCAGCAGGCCGTGCTTTTTGATGCTCGCCGAAGAGGAAGTCGTCATTGTTGTTATCCCTTAAAATCGAGCCATGAAGATACACGCTTCCGGGAAGGTTTAAATCAACGTAAAATGCCAGTTTATCCCTAAAATAGGACATTGTGATGGAACGAGGCTTAGCCTTAGAAGGGTTTGACCCGGACAGTAACGTCCGGGCCGCGCAGGCGTTTCGTATCCGCGTGGCGGAGAGCGTGCAGGAGATCCCGTTTCATCAGCACCGCAAAGGCCAGCTGATCCTCGCCCTGCACGGGGGCATCACCTGCGAAGTGGAGCAGGCGATGTGGATGGTGCCGACGCAGTACGCCGTGTGGATCCCCGGCTCAATGCCGCACAGCAACCGCGCCACGACCAATGCCCGCATCTGCTTTCTGTTTATCGAACCCGGCGCGATTGCCATGCCGGAGCAGTGCTGCACGCTGAAAATATCTCCCCTCGTCAGGGAGCTGATACTGAGGCTTGCGCAGCAGCCCCATGATGAAGCCACGCCAGCCCAGGAGCGCCTTGTGCAGGTGCTGTTTGACGAGCTGCCGCATCAGCCGGTGGAGCAGCTGCGCCTGCCCATGTCCCGCCATCCGAAAATCCGCCAGATAGCCGAGCGCCTGGCAGCGCACCCCGCCGAGCGACGTACGCTGGCGCAGTGGGCGTCGGTGCTGGCGATGAGCGAGCGAAACCTCGCCCGGCTGGTGGTGAAGGAGACGGGGCTGAACTTCCGCCGCTGGCGTCAGCAGCTGCAGGTGATTATCGCCCTGCAGCTGCTGATTGACGGCGAAACGGTGCAGAAGGTGGCGCAGGCGCTGGGGTATGAGTCCACCAACGCCTTTATTACCATGTTCAGAAACGCGCTGGGGACGACGCCGGGGCGATACCTGGCGTCGCTGAACGCTTAAACGACGGCGCCGAGGCGGAACTGCGACACCACATCCTTCAGGCCGCGCGTCTGGTCAAGCAGCGACTCTGCCGCTGCCGCAGCCTAGTTCACCATGGCGGCGTTTTGCTGGGTGGTGACATCCATCTGGCTTATCGCCGTGCTGACCTGCGCGATGCCGCTGCTTTGTTCGTCGCTGGCGTGGGTGATTTCCGCCATTAACGCCGCGACGCGCTTCACGTCCATCACGGCGACGTTGATAGTTTTACCCGCTTCGTTAACCAGCGCGCTGCCCTGCGACACCTGAGTTAGCGAGTTTTCAATCAGCACCTTGATCTCTTTTGCCGCTCCGGCGCTGCGCTGCGCGAGGCTGCGCACTTCCCCGGCCACGACGGCAAAGCCCCGGCCCTGGTCGCCCGCGCGGGCGGCTTCAACGGCTGCGTTCAGCGCCAGGATGTTGGTCTGGAAGGCGATACCGTCGATGACGCTGATGATGTCGGTAATTTTGCTCGCTGAAGCGGAGATGTCGTCCATGGTCTGCACCACGCGGGCCACTATGGCGCCCCCTTGTTCCGCGCTGCGCGATGCCGTCGCCGCTATCTGGCTCGCGGCCTGGGCGTTTTCGGCGTTTTGTTTTACGGTGGCGGTCATCTGCTCCATAGACGATGCGGTTTGCTCCAGGGCGCTGGCCTGCTCCTCGGTGCGGGAGGCGAGATCCATATTGCCGCTGGCGATTTCGCCGGAGCTGTCAGAGATGCTGTTGCTGGTGCTGTGGACGATGTTAATGATCATGACGAGTTCGTCGCACATGGTTTTCATCGCCGCCATTACGCTTTGCGTATCTCCAGGCTTCACCGGCACGCGGCGGGTCAGGTCACCCCTGGCTACGGCATTGGCTATTTCGGCAACCTGAGCGGGCTCTGCGCCCAGCGAACGGAAGATGCTGCGGTGCACCCAGTAGCCGATAAGCAGCAGGAGCAGAACGGCGAGGCCGGAGCCGACCAGCTGCCAGCGCTCGGAGGCGCGGGTGCTGCTCTGCGCGGCATCGACGGCGCTGTTGGCGTAGCTTGCGGAGTCCTTCACGAATGTCACGATACCTTTCTCGTGGGCGAAGAAATGTTTATCAGCCGCTTTAAGGCGTTCAAATAGAGGGGTCGGCGCGCCGCTGCGGATCAGCTCAATAAGGCCGTTGGCATCTTTAATCATCGCAAGGCCCGCCGTGTACTGGGCGCCCAGCAGTTTTTGCTGCAGCTCCGGCGGCAGGACGCTTTTCCAGTAGTCGATGCGGTGATGCCAGAGCTTGCTGAGCCGCTGGATCTCCCGGTCGGCCTGGTCGACCGTCAGCGTCCCTTCCACCACGCGGGAGAGCACCAGCCGCATCTCAATCAGATAGACCGGGGCGGGATGGATATCGGATATCAGATCTTTGGCCAGCATGCCGCTCGCCGTTTTCTGCGCGCTCTGGTGGCTGCCGTAAAGTGAAATAGCGGTGATCAGCGCCGACATCAGCACCGAACAGCAGATCAATAACACTAAATTATGGGTCAGTGATTTCATTTGCCTCTCCTTGTGGTTGCCAGTGTTATCGGCTCAGGGGGAGGCAAACTTTCCTGTCGTTTCTCAAAAATTCAGACCGCATCACAAAATACAGTCAAAAATTTTTATTTAAAAACAGTTTGTTAGCGTGACTATTTCACAATCCATAAGTAAAAGTTTTAACGCGGCTGCTTTTCAGAAGCGTTGAGCCTGGGCTACTGCTTACCAATCACCAGCGAGACCAGACCTGCGGCAATCAGCGGGCCAACGGGCACGCCACGGAACAGCGCCACGCCCAGCACGGTGCCGACCAGCAGGCCCGCCACCAGCGTTGGCTGGCTGCTCATCAGCGTAACGCCCCGGCCGCCGAGCCAGGAGACGGCAACGCCGACGATAATGGCGACCACCGACTTCCAGTTGGTAAACGAGTGCAGCAGCGTGCTGGCGGGGAGGGTGCCGCTGGCGATGGGGGCCATCACGCCAATGGTGAGAATAATTATCCCGACGGTAAGGCCCTGTTTTTCAATCCACGGGAAGAACTGGCTGAGCGGCGTGACCCGCACGATGATCAGCACCAGTATGGAAACCGCCACGGTAGTGTTATGGCTGGCAAATCCCAGGGCCGCGAGGCCAAGTAAAATAAGCAACGTCGAGTCGAAGATCATAGCGATTCCTTGCAAAACAAAGGGGAGGTGGTTTTTTTATTGTTAATAAACACTCTACCTGCCGCGCTTTAATTTCGCTTCGCTTTTTCACCGCGCCGCATTTTTTTGTGCAAGTGTCCGAATGCCCGAGCCGGGCGGCGGCCTGCATCATAAATATGCAACAGAGGGCTGTTATTACTTGCTCCAGCGGCCCGACTAATCAGGCCTGACGTGGGAGAGTGAGATGAACGATCCGCTGTTTTACGAGGTGCTCTATATTACCGGTGCTTTTATCGCGATGATTAGCGCGCTGGTGGCATCGGTACTGCTGCTCGAGCGCTATCGCTGGTAACTCCCCTGAGTGGAAACGATTCTTAACGGGCATTCTCCTCGGCCCGCTCGGGCCTCTGCTAAACTTAACCCCGTAAGTTTTCGCTATTCTGTATTTCAACCAGAACTGGAGGATGTATGGGTTTAATCAGTTTCGTGAAGGAAGCAGGTGAAAAGATACTCCACGCGGTCACCGGTACGGCGCACGCCGCGGATCAAAACGAACTTCTCAAAGAGCACCTGAAGAAAACAGGGCTGCAGGACGCCGACAAAGTTGACGTTAAGGTAGAAGACGGCAAGGCGGTGGTCACCGGCGAAGGGTTAAGTCAGGAAGCAAAAGAGAAGATCCTGATTGCCGTCGGCAACGTCGAGGGAATTGCAGGCGTTGAAGATAACGTCAAGGTGCAGGATGCGGCAGAAGAAAGCCAGTACTACACCGTGAAATCAGGCGATACGCTGAGCGCTATTTCAAAGCAGGTTTACGGCGATGCGAATCAGTACAACAAGATTTTTGAAGCTAATAAGCCGATGCTGAAAAGCCCGGATAAAATCTATCCGGGGCAGGTACTTCGCGTACCTAAATAGCCCCAGTAACATAATCATCATTGGCGCGCGGGCGCGCTGATGGTGGTTATGCCTGTTTTTGCTGCTTATTGATATAAAGCTGTTTATCCGCAGCCTTATACATATCCTTCAGGGTGTCGTCTGGGCGCATGGCAGCCGCTCCCCAGGAAAAGTGAATGCGGCCCGTACCGTCGAGCTGGCTGACGTTATGCTCGATGCGCTGAATTAATTTTGGCGTCTCTTCGAAAGGGTAATTCACCAGAATCAGCATAAATTCATCCCCACCCAGACGAACCGGGTAGTCACTTCCGCGCACGGAGTTTTTGATCGCCTGGGCGAGGGTAACGATCGCCCGATCGCCTTCATCGTGTCCCCATGTATCGTTAAGCATTTTTAGCTTATCGCAGTCCAGCGCAATAAAAGTGACCGGGTTATCGGCCGCAATGGCCCGCTGAAGACGGGACTCCAGGCTTTGGGTCAATATTTTACGGTTATATAGGCCCGTCATTGTGTCGCTGATATTCTCCCGGCTCACGTGATGATAATGCCGGAAGTGCAGCCGTACTAATTGCAGCAGGGCCGCCGTAGAAAGAAGATAAAACAGAATGATTTTCCAGGACGAAAGAAGGAAATACCGCACGTCCAGAGAAAGCCTTACCTGCATGCCCTTTGCAAAGTTATGCGTATGGGTAACATAGTTGAAAATAGATTTTTTACTGCTGAGGACGTTTATCTGCCGCTGGCTGTGGGTATCCTTAATTTTAATATCCAGATTGCGGGAAACCAGCGGGCGGTCGTAGGGATAGAAAATATCCTGTAGATTATTCAGGCTATAGTCAGAAACAACAATACCTTTTAATTTCCCGGCCACGTACACCGGCGACATAATGCTCATGATATTTTTATTGCGAAACGTGTCGTGATAAATCTTCGGCACGGCCTTGCTGCTGGACATAAAGCCATTTAATACCGTTGTGTCAACGTTAAGCCTGCCGTATTTCAGAAAGTCGCGCGGCGTGAGAGTGAAGGCGTCGGTGCTGATAAACGAAGAGGTATAAATATATTTATTTTGCAGATCGACATAATAGGTGATGTGCCGGTTCTTAGCGCGTGCCTGCTTTTCACTGGCGTCGGTCTCATCCGGCAGGTTGGCCTTATCAAAGGCGGTGAGCTGGGGAATATCCTGCGCCCAACCGTGACAGTCATTCGCCAGCGTCTGGAAGGTGCCTGACAGCAGCGGGGAGTGCCGGTGATTAAGGTTGATCCCCCTGACCAGGCCACTGTATTCCATCTGCGCGCAGATCTGCCGCTGCTGGTAAGACGACAGCGGCGGCGTAGGCGTGTTAAAACGGCGTGTCAGGTAGCTCGCTATATTCTGATTCTGGTATTTATCAGCCAGCAGCGCCGATTCGGCCTTTTCCACGATGTAGTACATATAGGCATTCATCGAGCGGTAGCTGTTCATAAGCTCGTAGACAAAAAACGTCGAGGTGAAAGCAACCACGCCGAGCGAGATGAGCCCGCGGACAACCTTATGCTTTAACATCATGGTAACAGAACTCTGAGTGATGGCTTAATGAGCGACGAGGTAGTCTAGCACAGGGGAGGTATTACTGGTTTGCCAGATGTGGCATGGGCAGGAGAGATTTATTTAATAATAAGGTAGGGCTATTTAAGCCCTTACCGGAATTCTTACTTGTCTTTTTTATGAATATCGAGACAGGTAATCGTGGCCTCTTTGCCATCTTTATTCGTGACCGTCACTTTCTCGCCAGCCGCTTTGCCTTCGCAAGGGTTGGTGCGCTGAGGCGCGGTTTCGGCAGCAAAAGCGGAGGTGGTAACTGCTGCCAGAACGGCTGCCAGAATAATAGACTTCTTGATCATGATATTTCCTTTTTGATGTGGTTAATTCCGCAGATGATTCTAATGGCTGAACTAAATATTACTGTTAGGTTCTGTGTGTGAATGTTAATGAGAGGTTTTTGCAATTTAAATTTAAACAATTATAGGCTTGCAACGGTTTTGGTTTTCTCAATATTTATATTTAAATAAAATTATCGCACTAATAACAGGATGACAGTGAGGCAAAACACTTATGGCTTAATGTTATCTTAATCTTTATTCCATACTTGCCTCGTATTTATTAACGGGCATCGATTATTATGAAAATAAACACCACGCTTACACCTGCGACCGCATTGCTGGCGCTGTTCGCCTGCATAATCCCTTTTGCCGCAAATGTGCATATTCCCCTGCTGCATGGCCGCACGGTTACCTGGATTGAGAATTCGCAGGCCGTTCTGCTGCTGCTGGGGGCGGTCATCACCTTCAGCTATATGAAGCCGTTTGAGCTGCCGGAAGGCTCCAAAAAATTCTGGCTGTGGTCCGCCCTGTGGTGGGTCGTCCTGCTTGGGCGCAGCACCAGCTGGGGACGCGATTACTTTCCTCATCTGCCGCATTTCGTTTTCAGAAGCATTTCGGTGGTGCTGATTGGCGCTCTGTTGCTCTCCGTCATCCTGTCAAAGCAGCTGCGAAAAGAGATTGGGCTGCGGCTGAATAAGCTCAGCATCCCCGTCTGGACCTGCCTGCTGGTGGTCGCAACCTTTTTATTAGCGGACACGGTCGAGCATCACCGCCTGCTGGCGCCGTTGTTCCTGCACAGCGAAAAGTATCAGGATCTGACGGAAGAGCTTTATGAGACGCCGTTTATTATCGGCCTGCTGCTTATTTCGTTCGATTTTATGAAGCAGGAAGTGCAGTACAAGAGTACGTTTAGCGAGGCTATGCTTGCGCTGCAGTATCGTCAGTCGATGAGAAAGGCGTGAGAAAAAATCGGCCAGCGAAAGGGTATCCGCTGGCTGATTTGATTGAGTTAATTATGGGAATCTGAAGTTTGCTTCTGAAACAGCTCCCGGAACACAGGATAAATATCGTCCTGATCGCGGATGTGCTGCATGGCGAAGTTATCGAACGTTGACTGCAGGTTCTCGTACTCGCGCCATAGCGTCTGGTGCGCGCGACGGGTTATTTCGATATAGCTGTAATAACGCACCACCGGCAGCAGTTTCTTCGCCAGGATCTCATGGCACAGCGGGGAGTCATCGGCCCAGTTATCGCCGTCCGAAGCCTGGGCGGCGTAGATGTTCCACTGCGCCGGGTCATACCTCTCTTTCACGACTTCATCCATCAGCTTCAGGGCGCTCGACACGATGGTGCCGCCGGTTTCCTGCGAATAGAAGAACTCGTGCTCGTCCACTTCTTTTGCCTGGGTGTGGTGGCGGATATAGACCACCTCGACGTTTTTATAGGTCCGGCTAAGGAACAGATAAAGCAGGATGTAAAAACGCTTCGCCATGTCCTTCGTCGCCTGGTCCATGGAGCCGGAGACGTCCATCAGGCAGAACATTACGGCCTGGCTCGACGGCTCGGCACGCTTTTCGTAGTTTTTATAACGCAGATCGAAAGTGTCGATAAACGGCACGCGCTTGATTTTATCGCGCAGCTCGGCGATCTCCTTGCGCAGCCGTTCTTCCTCCAGAAGCTGTGCGGGTTCGCTTTTGCTGACGATTTCCAGGCTGTCTTCAAGCTCATGCAGCGCCCGACGCTTGCCAGCCGTCATTGCCGTACGCCGCGCCAGTGAGTTTTGCAGCGAGCGCACCACGGCGATATTAGCCGGCACGCCGTTGGACGTGTACCCGGCACGGTGCGTTTTGAACTCGTTGAGCTGCCGGTGCTGATTTTTCTTCAGGTTGGGCAGGGCGAGATCCTCAAACAGCAGGTCGAGGTATTCATCTTTCGAGATCTGGAAAACAAATTCGTCCTGGCCTTCACCGTCCTGGCTTGCCTGCCCCTGTCCGGCGCCGCCTCCGCCACCGCCGCCCTGCGGGCGTTCGATGCGGTCATTCTGCACGAAGTGATCGTTGCCGGGATGGACGCGATGGCGCAGTCCGCCTCGTCCCTGGTGAAACATCGGTTCGCTGATATCTTCACTGGGGATGGAAACAGATTCGCCGCTGTCGACGTCGGTGACCGAACGCTTGTTGATGGCCCCGGAGATCGACTGTTTGATTTGCGCTTTGTAACGGCGCAGGAAGCGCTGGCGGTTCACCGCGCTCTTGTTTTTGCCGTTCAGTCGCCTGTCAATAAAATAGGCCATAGTTCCCCCAAACTTCTTTGCCAACTGCGCAGGGGTGCCACGGCTGTGGCACCCGGTGGTGACTTAAGACGTTTATGAAGATTTGCGCACCCGCAGATACCATTCGCACAGCAGACGGACCTGTTTACGGGTGTAGCCTTTCTCCATCATACGATCGACAAAGTCATCGTGTTTCTTCTGCTCGTCGGTCGAGGTTTTGGCGTTGAACGAGATAACGGGCAGCAGCTCTTCGGTATTCGAGAACATTTTCTTCTCGATGACCGTGCGCAGCTTCTCGTAGCTGGTCCAGTTAGGGTTACGACCATTATTGTGGGCGCGGGCGCGCAGCACGAAGTTAACGATTTCATTACGGAAATCTTTCGGGTTGCTGATGCCGGCTGGTTTTTCAATTTTTTCCAGTTCCGCATTCAGGGATTCACGGTCAAACAGCTGGCCGGTATCCGGGTCGCGGTACTCCTGATCCTGGATCCAGAAGTCAGCATAGGTCACATAACGGTCGAAGATGTTTTGCCCATACTCTGAGTAGGATTCCAGGTACGCCGTCTGGATCTCTTTGCCGATAAATTCGGCGTATTTCGGGATCAGATAGCCTTTCAGGTGTTCAAGATACTTCTCGGCGATATCCTGCGGGAACTGCTCGCGCTCAATCTGCTGTTCCAGAACGTAGAACAGGTGTACCGGGTTAGCCGCCACTTCCACATGGTCAAAGTTGAACACGCGGGAAAGTATTTTAAACGCGAAGCGCGTCGACAGCCCGTTCATCCCTTCGTCCACACCGGCGTAATCGCGATACTCCTGGTAGGATTTCGCTTTCGGATCGGTATCCTTCAGGCTTTCACCGTCGTACACCCGCATTTTGGAGTAGATGCTGGAGTTTTCCGGCTCTTTCAGACGCGACAGAATGGAGAAGCGCGACAGGGTTTCCAGCGTGCCCGGGGCGCAGGGCGCGTGGGACAGCTCGCTGTGATTAAGCAGCTTCTCGTAGATTTTGATCTCTTCGGAGATGCGCAGGCAATAAGGCACTTTGACGATGTATACGCGGTCAAGGAACGCCTCATTGTTTTTGTTATTTCGGAAGGTCACCCACTCTGATTCGTTGGAGTGCGCAAGGATAATGCCGTTGAACGGCAGGGCAGAGATCCCCTCGGTGCCGTTGTAGTTCCCCTCCTGGGTTGCGGTCAGCAGCGGGTGGAGCACTTTAATCGGCGCTTTGAACATCTCGACGAATTCCATGATGCCCTGGTTCGCCCGGCACAGCGCGCCGGAGTAGCCGTAGGCATCCGGGTCGTTCTGCGCGTGGTTTTCCAGCTTACGGATATCCACCTTACCGACCAGCGCCGAGATATCCTGGTTGTTCTCGTCACCCGGTTCGGTTTTGGCAATGGCAATCTGCGCCAGAATTGACGGCCAGACTTTTACCACGCGGAATTTAGTGATATCCCCGCCGAACTCCTGCAAACGTTTTGCCGCCCACGGCGACATAATGGTGCCGAGGTAGCGGTTAGGCACGCCGTACTCTTTTTCAAGTATCGACGCATCTTCCTGAGGATTAAACAGGCACAGCGGGTGGTCATTCACCGGGCTGCGCTCGCCGTTGGCGCTCAGAGTATAAATAGGCACCCGCTGCATCAGCGCTTTCAGGCGTTCGGCAAGAGAAGACTTACCGCCACCCACCGGCCCCAGCAAATAGAGGATCTGTTTCTTCTCTTCCAGACCCTGGGCGGCGTGTTTCAGGTAAGCAACGATCTGTTCAATGGCTTCTTCCATGCCATAGAACTCTTCAAAGGCCGGGTAGCGGGAGATAACCCGGTTCGAAAAGAGACGGGATAGCCGTGGCTCCGTGGCAGTGTCCACCATCACTGGCTCACCGATGGCCATCAATAGCCTTTCTGCCGCGTTGGCATAGGCACTGCGATCTTGCTTACAGATGGCAAGAAATTCCTGCAGTGTGAACTCTTCGTCCTTGGCAGCTTCATAACGCTGGCGATAGTGATCGAATATATTCATGGCATGCCGTCCTTTCGTTTTTAGCACAGGTTAGAGAGCCGAAGGTAATAGTAATGGGGGCTCCCGGAAGACGTATTCTGAGTACAGCAACCCTTATGCCAACTTCTCTGTCGTGGTGCTGGTGGGACTGTCGTCAGAGGAATTCACCTTCTTAAAATAAAGCGTAGATGGCATTTGCAAAACTTGCATACGGCCGCGGGCCAATTTCAATGACATATCAATAACTCATCCTAATATATCTGCGCAGAGAGTAAGCGCTTTCATACGGGCGTCACAAAACTGACAGCCAGTCGTCATGTTCATCCGTGATGGTATGTTGTTTGAATGCTAACAATGATCGGTAAAATATTTGGGATACGCGGCGGAGGCGGTTACACTGCCAGCGCTGATTATTTGATTAAAGGACTTAATGGATTGTGAGCAAATTCAAAATTCTGGCAATAGGGGCTTTTGTCGCCTCATCTTTTACGGCAGCCCATGCCGAAGGCCCGTGGTCGTTAGGCGCAGCAGTGCTGGTGACCCCGAATCCTTATAAAGGCGATCAGGACCGGGTATATCCGGTGCCAATGATTGGTTATGAAGGGGAAGACTTCTTCCTGCGCGGCTTTAACGCCGGTTATTACCTGTGGAACGATAAGGTCGACAAGCTCGCAGCGATCGTTTACTACGATTCACTGCACTTCAAACCGAAAGACAGCAACTACAGTAGCATGCGCTCGCTCGACAGCCGTAAATCGACGATGATGGGCGGGCTCTCCTACGTCCACAACACCGATTATGGTTTCCTGCGCACCGTGCTGGCAGGCGACATGCTGGGTAACAGTAACGGTATCAACTGGGATATGGCGTGGCTGTACCGTTATAACACCGACCGTCTGACTCTTACGCCGGGCATCGGCGTGCAGTGGAGCAGCGAAAACCAGAACGAATACTACTATGGCATCAGCAAGAAAGAGTCCAGCCGCAGCGGACTGCGTTCGTACGATCCGGACGACAGCTGGTCGCCATACGTGGAGCTTTCCGTGAACTATAAGCTGACGGACAGCTGGAACGTCTTCGGGATGGGCCGCTACATCCGCCTGGCCGATGAGGTCACGGACAGCCCGATGATCGAGAAGCAGTGGACCGGGGTGCTCCTCACCGGGATTACCTACAGTTTCTGATGGTGCAATCTGTGCATTATCACGGGGCGCTTGCGCCCCGTTTGCATTATGGTGGTGCAACCGAATAAGGAGGCGTCATGACAAAGCAAATTCAATTCTCACACGCTCAGGCACTACCCGCTATCGGACAGGGCACGTGGTATATGGGTGTTGATCCGGCGAAACGTGCGGATGAAGTCCGTGCACTGCAAATGGGCATCGATCTGGGCCTGCGGCTGATCGACACGGCGGAAATGTATGCCGACGGCGGCGCGGAGCTGGTTGTTGGTGAGGCTATGGCCGGACGCCGCGACGACGTCTTTCTGGTTTCAAAAGTGTATCCCTGGAACGCGGGCGGGCAGCGGGCTGCTGCGGCCTGCGAGGCGAGCCTTAAACGCCTGAAGACCGACTATCTCGATCTCTATCTTCTCCACTGGCGCGGCGAGATCCCGCTGGAAGAAACCGTTGCCGTGATGGAAACCCTGAAGCAACAGGGAAAAATCCGCCGCTGGGGCGTGTCAAATCTGGACGCCGACGATATGCAGGAATTACTGAGCATTGAGGGCGGGGGTGAGTGCGCGACTAATCAGGTGCTCTATCATCTGGCTTCACGCGGTATCGAGCATGATTTACTGCCGTGGTGTCAGCAGCACGCAATCCCGGTAATGGCCTATTGCCCGCTGGCTCAGGCCGGCCGCCTGCGTAACGGGTTGTTTAATCATCCCCGGCTCAACGAGCTGGCGGCGGAGAAGGGCGTCACAATGGCGCAGCTTCTGTTAGCCTGGGTAATCAGCCACGAGGGCGTGATGGCAATCCCCAAAGCGGGAAGCACCGAACACGTGCGGGAGAATGCCGCGGCGCTGGCGGTTGAGCTAAGCGAGGATGAACTGGCGGTGATGGAAAAGGCGTTCCCGGCGCCGGGCCGCAAAACGCCTTTAGATATGGTCTAGCTCTTTTTCGCGACGCGCAGCGTAGCCGCCAGGCGAGAAGGTTTGTCAGCGGTGGCCTTTTGTGACGTTGTCACGCATGCGGTTTCAACGCAGACAAAAGTTTTGTAGCCGTCATCCGGCATATCGCCCATGGAAACGGACAGCGCAGGGCCCGGGTTCCAGCCCACCACGTTGCTCTGATGATGGTGCACAACGTCGATGGTGCGTTTCAGGCTGGCGTCGTGGATCACGCTGCAGTCGTCTGCCTCAAGGTAGAGGCGGTCGGTGCGGTCCGGGAAGGTCTGCACGCCGTCGGCCAGTTCGCCTTTCGCGCCGTCCAGCACTTTATCGATGTAGGGCTTGCCGAGGCCGCTGACCTTAACCGCGCTGATATCACCGACGGTGAAATAGGTGTGCAGGGCTGCGGTTGTTTCGAACTCACCGTGTGCTTCCAGCTCCATTTCGCAGGTTTTACCGAGTCTGAAACGGGCATACAGCGTGAAGTCGTGCGGCCACAGTTTGCGGCTCTCTTCGCTGCTTTGCAGCTCGAAGGTCAGCGACACGCCGTTTTCATCTTCGTTATGGGCGCTCAGCGTCCACGGCAGATTGCGGGCGAAACCGTGCGCGGGCAGATCTTTCTGTTCTGCCGGGCCAAACCACGGCCAGCAAATCGGCACGCCGCCGCGCAGGGCCTTGCCGTGTTTAAACGGCGTGATGTCGCTCAGCCACAGTACTTCTTCCTCACCCGCTGGCTGCCAGGAGAGCAGGTGCGCCCCCTGTAAAGCCACGGATGCGCGAACCTGCGGATGGTCGACAACAATCACGTCCAGCTCGTCCTGCTTGCGAAGTGAGAGAACCGGAGCGATCTGTTCAATAACCGGAAGGGCAAAAATTTTAGTAATCATTGACTCAACCTATATATCGAAAGCGAAAAAAAAGGCGACCGTGATGGTCGCCCTTATGGAATCAACTGCTCATCTCAACTTATTTAGAGATGTGGGCAATCAGGTCCAGTACTTTGTTTGAGTAGCCAGTTTCGTTGTCGTACCAGGAAACCAGTTTCACGAAGTTGTCGTTCAGTGCGATACCAGCTTTAGCATCGAACACGGAAGTGCAGATTTCGCCGTTGAAGTCAGTAGAAACAACGTCGTCTTCGGTGTAACCCAGAACGCCTTTCATTGGGCCTTCAGAAGCCGCTTTGATTGCTTTCTTGATTTCTTCGTAAGACGCTGCTTTTTCCAGACGAACGGTCAGGTCAACAACAGACACGTTTGGAGTTGGAACGCGGAACGCCATACCAGTGATTTTGCCGTTCAGCTCTGGCAGAACAACGCCTACAGCTTTAGCAGCACCGGTAGAAGAAGGAATGATGTTCTGAGCTGCGCCGCGGCCGCCGCGCCAGTCTTTGTGAGACGGGCCATCAACAGTTTTCTGAGTTGCGGTGGTAGCGTGAACGGTAGTCATCAGACCTTCAACGATACCGAAGTTGTCGTTGATAACTTTAGCCAGTGGAGCCAGGCAGTTAGTGGTGCAAGATGCGTTAGAAACGATGTCCTGACCTTCGTATTTATCGAAGTTAGCGCCTTTAACGAACATTGGCGTTTTGTCTTTAGAAGGACCAGTCAGAACAACTTTCTTAGCGCCAGCAGTGATGTGCTTACGAGCGGTTTCGTCAGTCAGGAACAGACCAGTTGCTTCTGCAACAACGTCAACGTTGACTTCGTTCCACTTCAGGTTAGCCGGGTCACGTTCTGCGGTAACACGGATAGTTTTGCCGTTAACAACCAGGTGGCCGTCTTTCACTTCTACAGTACCGTTGAAACGACCGTGAGTGGAGTCGTACTTCAGCATGTAAGCCATGTAGTCTGCGTCTAACAGGTCGTTGATTGCAACGATTTCGATGTCAGAACGTTCCTGAGCAGCACGGAAAACAATACGGCCGATACGGCCAAAACCGTTGATACCTACTTTGATAGTCATATATTCCACCAGCTATTTGTTAGTGAATAAAAGGTTGGCTGTAAAATTACAAAAACCTTACGCAGCGTCAAGCGGAATCGTGTCAATCATTGCGACAAATCAATCATCGGAGCAGCAATTGTACGATAAAACCGCTTCACGTTTCCCTTTGAGCTTCTAAGCACATGGGGGCGGTTTAGGACATTTTAAAGGGCATCAGATACAAAAATGTGACTGCGATCACATATGATGCCGGGCCAGAAATTCAGGGCTAAGTTTAGATCAAAAAGCCGCGCGGCGTTGTTAATTTTTTGTTAGAATCATACTGTTATCTGTAACAGTTGCAACCGCATGAGACCTACGCC
The DNA here is from genome assembly GCF_038405435.1 of Dryocola clanedunensis. GTDB lineage: Bacteria > Pseudomonadota > Gammaproteobacteria > Enterobacterales > Enterobacteriaceae > Dryocola > Dryocola clanedunensis_A. The sequence continues at coordinate 67,342 of NZ_JBBYHZ010000010.1, forward strand.
CATGGCTAACCAATTACCCCCTGATTCAGCGAAGAAAAATCTCAACGAGATGCAGTTTTACGTCACCCAGAAACATGGCACCGAGCCGCCATTTTCCGGGCGGCTGCTGCACAACAAGCGGGAAGGCGTTTACCACTGCCTGGTCTGCGACGCGCCGCTGTTTATGTCCGACTCGAAATACGACTCGGGCTGCGGCTGGCCCAGCTTCTACGAGCCGGTCAGCGAGACGGCTATCACCTATATCAAAGACTTTTCCCACGGCATGGAGCGGGTCGAAATTCGCTGTGGAAACTGTGAAGCGCACCTGGGGCACGTTTTCCCGGACGGTCCGCAGCCTACGGGCGAGCGCTACTGCGTCAATTCCGCCTCGCTGAGCTTCACCGACGAGGAAAACGGCGAGCAGACTGAAGGGTGAAGAATCGATTCAGCAAATTATTCCACAGGAAGCGTAAATCATGATGAATCTGGACGAAATGTTGGCCTCGATGACCCCGGAAGTTTATCAGCGGCTGATGACCGCCGTTGAGACGGGCAAATGGCCGGACGGCGTGGCGCTGACGCCGGAACAGAAAGAGAACAGCATGCAGCTGGTGATGATGTGGCAGACCCGCCATAACAGCGATCCGCAGCATATGACCATCGGCACCGACGGCAATATCGTGATGAAGAGCAAGCAGCAACTTAAGGCGGATTTCGGCATTGAGCCTGCGCCAATTGTGACGGTAAAGCTGTAGCGTTTTATCGGTGGATGAATCGACCAAGCGTTTAAACCCTCTCCCGCAGCGGAGAGGGTTTAGTGTGACGGTCAGTGTTTTGTCTTAATCCCCAGCGTTTCCGCAAGCTGCTTCGCCAGCTGGTTGTTATCGTCCGCGCCATACTCCCAGAACATCGCGCCGCCTAAACCTTTACTCTTGATGTACTCGCCTTTAATCGCCACCGATTTTGGATTCTCATAGGAGATGGCAAACAGATCTTTGCCGTCGGCAGACTTCATCGTCAGGTAAGGCACTTTTGCATCGTCATCCCAGCGCTCGGTAAAGCGCTTCTGCGGATCGTTGAGCAGTTTGCTGACGATGTCGTTGTACTTAAAGTAGCTGTCTTTGGTGAGATCTAACCCGAATGAAGAGAAGACGGCCCTTTCTGGCGCGCCGAAGTAAGGCTGGGTAACCGGATGTTTGGCGGCATCCGCCTTGTCCCAGTCAATGCCAGGCTCCGTGGCTCGTTTTGGGACGCGGCCATAGAAGCCAATCCCCAGGTTCATCTGCGAAGGCTTCAGGCCAGCGGCCAGATAGTTGTTCACCACGAAGTCGGCGCTGTATTTATCCGCAGCGGCGACGGTCGGCCAGGCTTTCGAATCGTACAGGTTCGAGTTGAAGTACTGCGTGCCGTACGCCATGTCGTAGGTCATCAGGTTGATGTAGTCCAGCGCGGGCGCAATGGCCTTCACGTCGACCCACTCTTTTGGACTCTGCACGTTGGCCCCAACGGCGATGGTCAGCAGTTTCTCTTTGCCCAAAGCCTGGCGCAGCTCGTTGAGCAGGGCGGTGAAGTTGTCGCGGTCGGCTTTGGTGGCGTCCACCAGCCCCCATGCGCCGTTAATCGGGTACTCCCAGTCCAGGTCGATGCCGTCCAGGCCATATTGCTTAATGACGTCCTGCGCGGACCTGATGAACACCGCGCGGCTTTCAGGCGTGGCGGCCGCACCGGAGAAGCCCCGGGCGCCCCAGCCGCCGACCGACAGCAGCACCTTCAGCTGCGGGTTCTGTTTACGCAGCTGCGGAACCTTTTGCAGATCGGACATCACTTTTGGCGACAGCCAGATCTGGTGCAGCTTCGCGGCATCCTTCAGGGCGGCGTTGGTTTCGCCTTTTTCATCGTTGTAGATCAGGCCAAACGAATAATTGAGGTGGGTTATCTGGCGGACATCAAGCTTGTCGATATCGCCGCCGGGACCGGCGGTAACGTCGCCGCCGCCGTTGAAGTAGCCGACGGAAAGATAGTTTTCTGCCTGGGCCGCACTGGCCCAGACGAGCTGCATGACTGCCAGCAGCGGCAGCAGCTTGCGCGTGAATTTCATAGCGGTTCCTCTTTGACGGACAATACTGGAAAACCTGCTCACATCGTGGATCCACAACGAGCAGGTGAAAATCAGCTAAGGCGCTGAATAAGTAAGCAAGATGATTATGAGAGCGCTCTCATTCAAGCGCGAGGAAAGAAAGTTAAAAATGAGAGCGGCGTCGAAAAGTAACCGGGCGCGGGCTGCGCCCATAATTTACTGGCAGAAGAAATCAGAGAGGGTCATCAGCGCCGCGCCCGCGGCGGACATATCCTGGAAGGCGAGCAGGCTGTCCTGCGGGGAGATGTTGACGCCACGGCAGCCATCGGTGATGACCGTTACCTCGTAGCCGAGGTCGAGCGCGTCCAGCACCGTGAATTTAACGCAGTAGTCGGTGGCGAGGCCAAGCACAACCAGCGTTGAAACGTCGCGCTCGCGCAGCCAGGCATCAAGGCCCGTTTTCTGACGGCGGCCGTTATCAAAGAAGGCGCTGTAGCTGTCGATGGCAGGGTTTTCACCCTTGTGAAAGATTGCATCGATGCTTTCCGCCTTAAGCAGCGGATGCAGGGCCGCGCCATCGCCGTTCTGGATACAGTGATCCGGCCACCAGGTCTGGGGATAGCCGTCCAGTTCGCCCTGCGTATACGGCTCGGTGGCCTGCACGCTGGCAAAGCTGCCGTGGTTCGCCGGATGCCAGTCCTGGGAGGCGATAATCAGCTCGCCACGGGCCTTCGCGTAATCGATCATCGCGTTAGCCACGTCGATGGTGCTGTCGCCTTCCGGCACGGCCAGCGCGCCGCCCGCGCAGAAATCATTCTGCAAATCTACCAGTAACAATGCACGCTTATTCATGGGCTCTCCTCACTCGTCCGGCGTCAGTTCGCCACGCAGGTTGCAGGACATTGCTTCGCGGATGGCCTGTACGTCCAGCCCCTGGCTAAGCAGATAGTGCAGTTTGGTCAGCGTGGCTTCCACCGTCATATCATAGCCGCTAATCACTCCCGCCTGGGCCAGCGCGTTGCCCGTCGCGTAGCCGCCCATATTCACCTTACCGGACATGCACTGGGTCAGGTTAACCACCACAATGCCCCGCGAGCAGGCTTCCTGAAGCTCTCTCAGAAACGCGCCGTGCTGGGGCGAATTGCCCACGCCGTAGGAGCGAAGGATCAGCGCTTTAACCGGCTGGCGCAGGAAGTTACCCACCACGTCGGCGGAAATCCCAGGATAAATGGTCACCACGCCAATCGGCTGCGGGGTGATAGGGTGAACGATAAGCTCGCCCTCACCGTGCGGCGCAGCGGGGGTATTAAGACGACGAATATGAATGCCTGCCTCCAGCAGCGGAGCGAGGTTCGGGGAGGCGAAGGCGTCGAAGCCGTCGGCATGGGCTTTGGTGGTGCGGTTCCCGCGATAGAGACGGTTGTTGAAGAACAGCGTCGCTTCGTTGATTGGGAAATTGGCCGCCACGTAGAGCGAGTTCAGCAGATTGATCTGCCCGTCGGAGCGCAGCTCCGCCAGCGGGATTTGCGATCCGGTGACGATAACCGGCTTGCTGAGGTTCTCCAGCATAAACGACAGCGCGGAGGCGGTGAACGCCATGGTGTCCGTACCGTGCAGGATCACGAAGCCGTCGTACTCGTCGTAGTGGGCTTTGATGTCGTCGGCGATATGCTGCCAGTCTTCCGGCGTCATGTCCGAGGAGTCCATCAGCGGCTGGTATTCATGAATGGTGAAGTCGGGCATCTCCTGGCGATGGAACTCAGGCATCAGCGCCAGCTGGCGCTGGAGGTGGCCGGAGACCGGAATATAGCCGTGTTCGGAGCGCTGCATACCGATGGTACCGCCGGTATAGGCAACGTAGATGGATTTTTTTTGCATGAGTGGACTCAGGGCTTTTTACATTATGGGGCGCAGTATAAGGGGCTGGCGGGAAAAAATCAGCCCGGCGATTGCCGGGCTGATTTTATTGCTTAGGTTTGCTTACCTTACATCTCCGCAGGTGAGGCAGAAGGCGTAGCGGTTTTGCGGATCGTTCATGGTGCCGAACTTGTCGTTCTGCGCTTTTACCGCCAGCGCTGCGTCCGCCAGCGGGGCAGGCAGGTAAGCCTGAATCGCCTCCGGCAGCATGGCGCGCACTGAGCCGCTCATGCTGTTAAACACCATATCCACGAAGCTCGGATCGTCCTGCCAGAAGTCCAGGTGCCAGCTTTTCAGCTTCGCAAGCTCGGCCGCTTTGGCAACCGCGTCGTCGAAGTCGCCCAGGCTGTCCACCAGGCCGTTGGCTTTCGCATCCTGACCGGTCCAGACGTGGCCCTGGGCTATCTGGTCGATCTGCTCCGGGGTTTTCTTACGGGACTCGGCGACCAGGCCGATAAAGCGCTTGTAGCCGTTTTCAATGGTCAGCTGCATCATCTGCCCGACTTCCGGCGGCAGCGCTTTAGTGACCGCAACGTCTGCCAGCGGCGACGTTGACACGCCGTCGGTGTGCACGCCAATGCTGTCCAGCGAGTTCTCAACGGTGTTGATCACGCCAAAGATCCCGATTGAACCAGTCAGCGTGCTTGGGTTAGCTACGATGTAGTTCGCAGGCGTTGAAATCCAGTAGCCGCCGGATGCCGCCATGCCGCCCATAGAGACAACGATAGGTTTACCCGCCTCACGCGCTGCGGCTAGCTCTTCTCGGATCACCTCTGAGGCGGATACGCTACCGCCAGGGCTGTTAACGCGAAGGACAATGGCTTTCACTTTTGGATCCAGGCGCGCCTCGCGAATTTGCATCGCAGTGGTGTCGCCGCCGACCTGGCCCGGCGTTTCTTCGCCGTCCATGATGGCGCCGTTGGCGAAGATCACCGCGATGGAGCCGCCTTGGTCAGGCGCTTTCTTCACCTGATAGTCGTACATGCTGGTGTAGCTGAAGTCTTTGTTCTCTTTGCTCCAGCCGAACTGCTTGATCAGCGCTTTGTCGACGGTAGCGCCGGACGCCAGCTCATCAACCAGTTTGCTGTCCAGCGCGTACTTCGCCGTATCGCCACCAAGTTTAGTCAGGTTATCCAGCAGGCCCTGCGCCCCCGGGAACGCCTGCTCAGGGGTGATCTGGCGGTTAGCGGCGATAGTACCGATATAGTTCTGCCACAGCTCGCCAATCCAGCGGCTGTCCGCCTCGCGGGCGGCAGGGGACATATCGTCACGAATATAAGGCTCTACGGCTGATTTGTAAGTGCCCACGCGGAAGATATGCGTAGAGACTTTCAGCTTATCCAGCAGGGATTTGTAGTAGAGCGAGTTGGTAGCAAACCCGTGCAGATCGACCATACCCTGCGGCGACAGCCAGATTTTATTGGCGAAGCTGGCAAGATAGTACTGGCTCTGGTTGTAGCTGTCGCCCGTGGCGTAGACCGGTTTACCGCTGTCGCGGAACTCGCGCAGCGCTTTGCCGATATACTGCATTGAAGGCTGATCCGCCCCGGCGAACTCTTTCAGATCCAGCACGATGCCGGTGATATTGCGGTCGTCTTTCGCCTGGCGAATCGCATCCACGATATCAAACAGGGAGTTTTCCTGCAGGCGGTCGGAGCTGGCCCCGAGCAGCTGGCGGCCAATGACGCCGAGCTTATTGCTCACCGACGGCTTATCGACCACCACGCCGGTAATATCCAGCAGCAGCGCGCCGCGGGACGGCTCGGAAGAGGTGCTGCTCACCTGCAGCCAGATGCCGACGCCAACCAGCACCAGCAGGATCAGGAACATATTGAGAATGAATTCTCGGATGAAATTAAGCAGACGCCATGTCCACTTGAAGAAACCGGCAATAAAACGCCCTATGGTACGCATGTCTTCTCCGTCGCCGTCTGAATCCAGGGCTGTCCAGAATGACAGCCAAAGTGACCGCTATCCTAAATAGCCCTCGGCCAAAAGTCAGCAGGAATTCGGCCCGGCGCTGTAACAAAAGGCACGGGCGTGTTAATTTTGTGAATGAAAATCACTACAGGAGTTACCTAATGGATGCACTCGAACTACTGCTAAACCGCCGCAGCGCCTCACGTCTGAGCGAGCCAGCCCCGGCGGGTGAAACGCTGGAAAACATTTTCCGCGCCGGTATGCGTGCGCCCGATCACGGTACGTTACAGCCGTGGCGCTTCATCGTGATTGAAGGCGAGGGCCGCGAACGGTTCAGCAAAGTGCTGGAAGCCGCCGCCATTGCCGAAGAGATGGACGAGAAGGGCATAGAGAAAGCGCGCACCGCGCCGTTTCGTGCGCCACTGATCCTGGCCGTTGTCGCCCACTGCGACGACGAGCACAAAGTTCCGGTCTGGGAGCAGGTTGTCTCTGCGGGCTGCGCCGTGATGGCGATGCAAATGGCCGCGGTGGCCCAGGGCTTCAACGGCATCTGGCGCACCGGGCTGTGGACGGAAAGCGAAGCGGTTCGCGAAGCTCTTCACTGCCGCGAGCAGGACGAGGTTGTCGGCTTCCTCTATCTCGGTACCCCGCAGCTGAAAGCCTCCACCACCATTTCCGTACCGGATACCACACCATTCGTGCGGCATTTCTGAACAATTAACGCAAAGCTGTCTGGATTGTGAGCGAAAGCAGCGCAATTCAGACACGCACACTTACTACTCCTTCATTTGAGCGCTAACATAGAGCGATTGCCAATGACAGGAGATGTCCATGAGTGAGCAAACCGTTCGTTTAACGCAGTACAGCCACGGTGCCGGATGCGGCTGTAAAATTTCCCCGAAGGTGCTGCAAACCATTCTGCAGTCGGAGCAGGCGAAGTTTGTCGACCCGAACCTGCTGGTGGGGAACGAAACCAGCGACGACGCGGCGGTTTACGATCTGGGCAACGGTACCTGTGTCATCAGCACCACTGACTTCTTTATGCCGATCGTGGATGACCCGTTTGACTTCGGGCGCATCGCGGCGACGAACGCCATCAGCGATATCTACGCCATGGGCGGTAAACCCATTATGGCGATTGCCATTCTGGGCTGGCCTGTGAATACCCTCGCACCGGAAATAGCCCGCAAGGTCATTGAGGGCGGACGTTTTGTCTGCCAGCAGGCGGGGATTTCCCTGGCGGGTGGGCATTCCATCGACGCACCGGAGCCGATTTTTGGCCTTGCTGTTACCGGCATCGTGCCGACCGATCGCGTGAAGAAAAACAGCTCGGCGGAAGCGGGCTGCAGGCTCTATCTCACCAAGCCGCTGGGCATTGGCGTGCTGACCACCGCCGAGAAAAAATCCCTGCTCAAACCCGAACATTATGGCCTTGCCGCCGAAGTGATGTGCCAGCTTAACAAGCCCGGCGCGGAGTTTGCCGACATTGAAGGCGTGACCGCCATGACGGATGTGACCGGCTTCGGGCTGCTGGGCCACCTCAGCGAAATGTGCCAGGGGGCGGGCGTTCAGGCGGAAGTGTGGTTCGATAAGGTGCCAAAACTGCCGGAGGTCGAAGCGTACATCGCCCAGGGCTGCGTGCCGGGCGGCACCGGACGTAACTTCGCCAGCTATGGCCACCTGATGGGGGAGATGTCCAGCGCGCATCGCGATCTGCTTTGCGATCCCCAGACCTCCGGCGGGCTGCTGCTGGCCGTTCGTGCAGATGCGGAACAGGCCGTTGCCGCCGTGGCAGAGAAAAATGGCATTAAACTTACCGCCATTGGCGAACTGAAAACCGCCCGCGCGGGACGACCGATGATCGAGATCCTGTAATCACATGCGGCTGTTTATTGCGGAAAAACCGAGCCTGGCGCGTGCAATTGCAGACGTGCTGCCCAAGCCCCACCGTCGCGGTGACGGCTTTATCGAGTGCGGCAACGGGCAGGTGGTCACCTGGTGTATCGGCCACCTGCTGGAGCAGGCGCAGCCGGACGCCTACGACGGGCGCTATGCGCGCTGGAATCTTGCCGACCTGCCCATTGTGCCGGAAAAGTGGCAGCTGCAGCCTCGTCCTTCGGTCACCAAACAGCTCAACGCCATCCGCAAGCTGCTGGATCAGGCTACCGAAGTGGTTCACGCAGGTGACCCGGACCGCGAAGGGCAGCTGCTGGTGGATGAAGTGCTGGATTACCTCCAGCTCCCGCCTGAAAAGCGTCAGCAGGTGCAGCGCTGCCTGATTAACGATCTCAACCCGCAGGCCGTGGAGCGCGCCATTTCCCGCCTGCGCTCCAACAGCGAATTTATCCCGCTATGCGTTTCGGCGCTTGCCCGCGCACGGGCGGACTGGCTTTACGGCATCAATATGACCCGCGCTTACACCATTCTTGGGCGCAACGCGGGCTACCAGGGCGTGCTGTCCGTAGGGCGCGTGCAGACGCCGGTGCTGGGCCTTGTGGTACGCCGCGACGAAGAGATTGAAAACTTCGTTGCGAAAGATTTCTTCGAAGTAAAAGCCCATATCATCACCCCGGCAGACGAACGTTTTGTGGCGACCTGGATCCCCAGCGAATCCTGCGAACCTTACCAGGATGAAGAAGGGCGTTTATTGCACCGTCCGCTTGCCGAGCACGTCGTTAACCGCATTGGCGGGCAGCCCGCCGTTGTCACTGCCTATAACGATAAGCGGGAATCCGAAGTGGCGCCGCTGCCGTTTTCCCTCTCCAGCCTGCAAATCGAAGCGGCGAAGCGCTTCGGCCTCAGCGCGCAAAACGTGCTCGACGTCTGCCAGAAGCTGTATGAAACCCACAAGCTGATTACCTATCCGCGCTCCGACTGCCGTTATCTGCCGGAAGAGCACTACGCCGGGCGGCATTCGGTGCTGAACGCCATCAGCGTGCATCAGCCAGATTTGCTGCCGCAGCCTGCGGTGGATACCGATATTCGCAACCGCTGCTGGGATGACAAAAAAGTTGATGCCCACCATGCGATTATCCCGACGGCGCGCAGCTCCCGCGTCTCGCTGACGGAAAATGAAGCTAAAGTTTATAACCTTGTTGCCCGACAATACTTAATGCAGTTCTGCGCCGACGCGGTGTTCCGCAAATGCACCATCGACCTGGACATCGCGGGCGGCAAGTTCAACGCCAAAGCGAGATTCCTGGCCGAGGCGGGCTGGCGCACGCTGCTGGGCAACAAAGAGCGCGACGAGGAAAACGACGGCACCCCGCTGCCGGTGGTCGCCAAAGGGGACGAGCTGCTGTGCGAGAAGGGGGAGGTCGTTGAGCGACAAACCCAGCCGCCGCGCCACTTCACCGACGCCACGCTGCTTTCGGCCATGACCGGCATTGCCCGTTTTGTACAGGATAAAGATCTGAAGAAGATCCTGCGCGCCACGGACGGCCTGGGGACGGAAGCTACGCGCGCGGGGATCATCGAACTGCTGTTTAAGCGTTCCTTCCTGGTGAAAAAAGGGCGCTATATTATCTCCACCCCTCCGGGACGCGCGCTGATTCACTCCCTGCCGGAGCTGGCCGCAAGGCCGGACATGACCGCGCACTGGGAATCGACGCTGACGCAAATCAGCGAAAAGCAGTGCCGCTATCAGGACTTTATGCAGCCGCTGGTGAATACGCTTTATGAGCTGATTCACCAGGCCAGAACGACCCCGGTCCGTCATGCCTTTAAAGGCATTAAAGCGCCGGAAGACAATAAAAAACCCCGCAAAAGCTGGGCAAAAAAAGAGGGAAGTGAGGATGCGAACAAAAAGCCTGCTCGTCGGCGTCGCGGCGCTGATGGTGAGCCTGCCGGGGATGGCGCAGCGTCTTGATTCACAGCTGGACATCAACGTTCCGCCGGAGGTTTTCACCAACCAGACTCAGCGCGCCCAGCCGTGTAACCAGTGCTGTATCTATGAAGATAAAAACTATTCCGAAGGTGCGGTGGTAAAAGCCGAGGGCGGCGTACTGCTGCAGTGTCAGCGGGACGATAAAACGCTGAGCACCAATCCGCTGGTCTGGCGTCGCGTAAAACCCTGAGAGCCCTGCTGAATCATGACAAATAAATCTCCGTGGGTGGCACCGCTTAACAAGCTGCCCGCAAGCCTGCGTCCGATTGTGGCCATGCAGGAAAAGCACTTTGGCGCGGTGCTGAACCCCACCCGCTGGTGGGGGCGCTACCCGTATCTCTTCTGGCTGATTGCGCTGTTTGTCGGCTTCCTTGAGCGCCGCCGGGCGAAAATCGACGCCGTGACCCGCTCGCTGGTGATGACCCGCGTGTCCCAGCGGTGCTGCTGTGAGTTCTGCATTGATGCCAACAGCCTGCGGCTCGCAGAGCGCAGCGGGTCGATGGACAAAGTGCTGGCGGTGGCGAACTGGCCGCAGGAAACGCTGTTCAGCGAGCGTGAACGCGCCGCGCTGGCCTATGCGGACGCTATGACCGCTACGCCGCCTGCGGTCGGGGACGAACTGAAAGCCACGCTTAAAACCCACTTCGATGATAAAGCGATTACCGAACTGACGGCCCTGATCGCTTTTCAGAATCTCTCCGCACGGTTTAACGCGGCGCTGGATATTCCCGCTCAGGGCCTGTGCGTGCCGAAGGGCGGGGAAAAGCGCGATGTTTGACAGCTACCTGCATCCACGTATTAAGCCAGCGCTTAACCAGATGGTGAGCGTGCTGGATAAACCCTCCATTACCCCTGACGGCCTAACGCTGTTCGGCTTCGCCGTTGGCGTGCTGGCGCTGCCGTTTCTGGCGCTACAGTGGTATGGCGCAGCGCTGGTTGTCATCCTGCTCAACCGCTTATTCGACGGCCTGGACGGGGCGCTGGCCAGAAGGCGAGGGCTGACGGATGCGGGGGGCTTTCTTGATATCGCACTGGATTTTCTGTTCTACGCGCTGGTGCCGTTCGGCTTTATTCTTGCTGACCCGGCACAAAACGCCGTGGCGGGCGGCTGGCTGCTGTTCGCGTTTATCGGCACCGGCAGCAGCTTCCTTGCCTTTGCAGCGGTCGCGCAAAAGCACAGTCTTGAGAACCCCGGCTATGCGCACAAGTCGTTTTATTATCTGGGAGGCCTGACCGAAGGCACAGAAACTATCGCGCTGTTTGTGCTGGCGTGCCTGCTGCCGGAGGCGTTTGCCTGGCTGGCGTGGGTGTTTGGCGCGCTGTGCTGGATGACAACGCTGACCCGGGTATGGAGCGGCTATCAGACGCTGAAAAGGGTGGTTAAGCCTGACTAAGGTTGTCGGATGAATCAGGCTTCCCCACCCTGTATAGCTACTGAGCGGCCTTCACGGGCTCGGCGTTCGTCACCGGCCCCGGCGTTGCGGAGGGCAGCTTATCCGGCGTCGAATCACACGGTTTTTCTTTACCGCACAGCATATCCAGCATTTTCAGCGTTACGCCGTTAGTCCAGCCGAAGCCGTCCTGCAGCGGATATTCACCGCCACCACCGCCGGTCCCGGTGGTTGATACATCGTATTTCTCCACCAGTTTTTGCTCGCGGTTATAGGTGTGCTGCACGTTGGTCAGGAAGCGCCAGGTGACCTCCATGGCCAGTTCTTTATGTCCGTAGTTTTGCAGCCCTTCGGTCGCCACCCACTGCAGCGGCGCCCAGCCGTTTGGCGCATCCCACTGCTGACCAGACTTAACGTTGGTGGTGGCAAGTCCGCCCGCCTTGAGGAGCTGAGCGCGCGTTGCCGTCGCCATTTTATCGGCGCGCTCTTTCGAGGCCACGTGCACATAGAGCGGGAACAGCGCGGCGGCGGTCAGCTGGCTGCGCACGGCGTTACGTTTAAGATCGTAATCCGCATACCAGCCCTCTCTGGCGTTCCACATATTAGCTTCGATAGCCTTCTGACGGTCGTCCGCCAGCTTCTGGTATTTCGCCGCACCGGCATCGTCTTTGGCTACCCGGCTGGCGTGGGCCAGCGTTTTTTCGAGCTGATACATCAAAGCATTCAGATCGACAGGCGCGATGGTCGTAGTGCGGATCGATCCGAGCTGCTCAGGGTTGTCCATCCAGCGCGAGCTGAAATCCCAGCCGGATGCCGCACCCGCGCGCAGATCGCGATAGATTTCAGTGGCGGGGCGGTTGGGGTTGTTCTTCGCCGTGGTGACGTCGTCGAGGTACGATTCGGTACGCGGCGTATCCCGGTCATCCCAGTAGCGGTTGAGGATTGCCCCGTCCTTGAGTTTGACTACCCGCTTGTTCGCCTGGCCTGCGGTCAGCGCATCGCTGCCTTCCATCCAGTAGGCGTACTCCTGTTTGAGCTGCGGCAGGTACTTGCTGTAAACCTCGTCGCCGCCGTGGCTGGCGAGCAGCTCAACCATAAACGCGAAGAACGGCGGCTGGGAGCGGCTCAGGTAGTAGCTGCGGTTGCCGTTAGGAATATGGCCCCAGGTGTCTATTTCGCTGGCAAAGTTATCGGTCATATCCTGCACTTTATCCCAGTGCCCGCTTTCCGCCAGGCCCAGCATGGTGAAGTAGCTGTCCCAGTAATAAACTTCACGGAAACGTCCGCCCGGCACGACGTAAGGCTTCGGCAGCGGCAGCAGGGAGTCCCATTTCCCCGCGCTGTCGGTCGTCCGGGTCAGCACCGGCCACAGCCCGTCGATATGCTCGCGCAGGGTTTGCCCTTCCGGCGGCACGTACTTTTCGCCTTCCTTCGGCAGGATGAAGTTAACCTGCACAAAATGCTTCAGGTCGAAGCCGGACTGATTTCGCTGCATGCGGTAGTCCGCCAGGATCATCAGCGGATCGCCGTTGGGAACCGCATCGGCGAAGGTTTTTTGATCGGGGAAGAGCTTTGCGGTCTGCACATCGGTAAACAGCGGCCCAAGCAGCGCGTCCGGCGGCTGGGGCTGCGCCCGAAGCTGAGGTGTCTCGTCGGCGGAAGCCGGAAGGGTAAAGGTGACGAAGGCGCATCCCAGCGCCATCTGAACAGCAAGCAGTAACGTACGGGGACGGCGCAAACCAGGATTTATCATCTATTGTTCTCCTTTGCAGGACCGCAGCGAAAGTTTACTGCGATCAACCATATGAAAACCTTAGACGAATTTCACAGCCGCTGCGTGTCGTCAGGTAGCAAAAGTGAGGAAAGCAGACAAATTACCCTCCTCGCGGCTTGCTATTCCGGCGGATTTAACAGCCAGGTACCGGGTTTGTCGACGGACAACGATGCCGTACGGGTCTGGCTCTGATTGCGCAGGGTGATGTCATATTTCCCCGCCGGAAGCTGAAGAATGCCATAGCCGTTCGTGGTGGGAACGTTTTTCTGCGGCTTGCCGTTCACCTCCATCTGGTCGCCCTCGTTCAGATGAATGTAAACCCGGGCAAGCAGGTTCCCCGCAGCAGGGGCCGTTTTAGCCGCGGGCTTAGATACGGCGGGTTCAGCGGGGCTTTTCACCGCTGTTGCCGACACCTCCGGCGACGAGCGGCCAAAAATCAGCGCGCCGGCAATCACGCCGACGACTACGCCTGCGGCAATCTGTAGCGGGGATTTATAGCGCCTCCATCCGGTGATTGCAGCGACGTCCTCTTCTTCTTCCACCGCAACCAGCATGGTACCAGGCTGTTTTGTCCCCGGCACGTCGCCAGCTTCCCCCAGCGGGATATCGGCCAGCGCGGCAAATGCTTCAATGGACTGCGGGCGGTCTTCGGGCTTCAGCGAGAGGGCTTTGTCGATAGCCTGCAGCAGGCTGGTGGAATAGCCTTCAATCTGGCTTTGCGCCAGCGGCGTGCAGGTATCCTGAATACTGCGCGCCACGCTTGCCTGCGGCGTATTACCGGTGATAAGCGTATAGAGGATAGCGCCCAGGGCATAAATATCGGTCCACGGGCCAAGCTGGTTTTCAAGATCTTCGGTGTACTGCTCCAGCGGCGCAAAGCCGGGGTGCAGCAGAGTTTTGCTCTCGTCGCTCATCCCGCTGGCGTTGCGGCGTGAGGCGGCAAAATTGAGCAGCAGCGGAATACCGCTGTCCTGGATCTGAACGCTTTTCAGCGACAGGTCGCGGTGAATATAGCCGCCGCTGTGCAGGGCCGCCAGCGCGCCGCACAGCATTGGCAGCATGCCGCGTAGCCAGGCTTCATCGATGATTTCGGGCTGTTGCTGCTGCAGCTCCGCAAGGGTGATGCCGCTGTAGAACAGGGTGGCGGTATAGGCCGTTTCGTTAAGCGTCCAGAAGCGCAGCACCTGAAGCAGGTTCGGATGGTTGAAGTGGGCAAGCTGGCGCGCTTCCTGAATAAAGCGGTTCAGGCCGGTAGTGAACTCCGTGCTGTCCTGCTTGCTGCGCAGGACCAGGCGCATATCGTCGCTGCGCACGGTCAGGGCACGCGGCATGAATTCACGGATGGCAATCGCACGCTCCAGCTGATGGTCCCAGGCCCGGTAGACAATGCCCGTGTTGGTGGAGTCGATGACTTCCTGAATTTCAAACTCGTCAAAGCGATAACCGGGCGGCAGCGCGTCGGGGACACCTGGCGTGTAGTCGTTAACTATCATGATGCCTTCTCTGCTCAAAATTAAAAAGTTTTCGGACTATTTCTGGGCGCGCCATGCGCCGACCGCCGGGTCCCGCAGCTGCGGATGCAGGGAGTCAATCAACAACAGCGTAATGGTTGTGTCGGGCTCCAGCCAGGCCGACCACACCCTGCGGATCTCATTAAGCCTGGCCTGCAGCCGGGACTCATCCAGGGCCATTTCGCGGGGAACTTCGACGGCAATGGTGCCGGTGGTTTGCCAGCCGTTCAGCTCGGGCTTGTAGGGCAGGATCATCCAGCTAAGCGGGGCGTGTTCGTTGCTGACCACCATCCGCTCGTTGTTCAGGCTGGTGATAAGCAGCGTATCCGCGTTGGCATTATTGCTTAAGCCGCTGACCGGGAAGCCGTGAACAAAGGTCATTTCGAGACGTTTTTCGCCGTTTTTCCCGCTCTGGATGACTTCGCTGCGGCCGTTCAGCCAGCCGCCTTTTTCGCATTTGCCATCGGGAATAAAGAGCGCGGAGGCGTTTTCATCCCCACGCCAGAAGGTGCGCAGATGGCAGCCGTCCTGCAGGGTAAACTCCTGCCACGGCGTGCGGTCTGCCTGGGGCGACATCTCTTTGGCCTGCTCGGCAGAAGAGGTGTTTTCCGTAATGACCGGCGCGACGGTCACCGCCCAGTCGCTGTTTTTCGCGGCCGTGCCGAAGGCAAGGGTGTCGCCCTTATCGTCTTCCATCCGCCAGTTAACCAGCTCGATTTTTTCGCACTGGCTTTCCAGCAGCGCGCCCAGGCGGGGCATGAAGCTGTTGAGAATTGACGGCGTTTTTTCACCGTTGGCAACAATGCGCAGGGGAAGCTCGGTGTCGCACCAGCTCTGCGGCGAATTATTTTTGATGTTGTCGATCCAGACGTCCAGCTTCTGGGAGGGGGACTGCACAATACGATAATTCCCTGCCCATACGGTTGTTGATGCCAGCAGCAACGCAACGCCTGACAGCCAGAGTTTCATAATAATCCTTGAGCCAAAGTGAATGATGAGTGGGGCGCGGCAGCCGGGCAGAAAATGCCGGGTGCGCCCCTATGTTCTCATGGTAACTGCTTGTTTTAAATCTTTCTTTCTAGCCGCCAGGAGGACTAATCGATGATCCAGGTGCCGTTGTTGGCGTTCTGGCAGGCTTTACTGGCGTTATCCACCGCGACGCAGGTTGTTTTCTTTGCCGCTTTGCGAGGGCGCGGGCGATCTTTCTTCAGCGTCTGGGCATACAGCTCGCTTTTAACCAGCGCGCGCATCGGCACGTAGCCCGTCAGCTGCTGCTTGTCTTTTTCCGCGATGGCAAGCCACGAATGTTCAACCTGACCCAGCACGCGATAGGTCTGGCCGTTTTCCAGCTGGCCGATAACCTTGCCACCGAAGTCTGGCTTGCTCAGAATAGAGCCCGGATAGAGCGCCCGGTAGTCGGCATCAATCGCCGTGAATTCCGCCGGTGGGGAGACGGCGTAGCGGTGGGTGAGCGTAACGCCGTTCACCACGCTGGTCACAATGGTGTCATCCGTCATGGTCGGAGGCGGCGCTTTGCAGCCAACGACGCTTGTGACGACAAGGAGGGCTAACAGATTTCGCAATTTCATCGTGACTTTCCCTGAAAATTTTATCGTGTGGGCAGGGAAGTCCTGGCCCGGGATAGAAAATTAAGCGTATGGGTTAAGCATAGTAGTCGTGATTTTACATAGCCTGATTAACAATTCAATGGCGAGATAACATCGCCAGAACATTAAACGGGACGGATAACAAACTGCGGGAAAAACAGGCAAAAATAATCCCTCTGAATCCCACCGCTCCGCCAGCCTGGAAAAACAGCGTAAAAGCTCGGCTTTTATACTATCTTACTGAATAATAGCCAGTAAACTGTAGCTTATTCTTATGGGATCTGCCCTTCAAAAAAGAAGGGTAATTGGCGTTCGGGGACGTGAACCTGAGGATAATCTTAAATCAATTTTTATTCCTTTCCCGCCACATAGAGTGCGCGGAATTAAAAGGCCAGCCTTATTTAATTGCCGTGCTAAATAACGTCATTAATAAACAAGCTTAAAAAGTTTCGCTGCTCGCATTAGCGGTCGGCATTAGCCAGGAGACGAGAGCACTTTACCCTGCCGGAAAGCAAAAATATTGGCAGGCCGCAGGCTTCGTGCTGTTTGTGACAATTTTTTTACATTCCATATTAATGCCCGCGTAACGTACTTAACGCAGCACGAAAGGCCGAGTTGCTCATAACTAATTGATAGTATACTGTTAAATTAATCATTTCGGATTGAAATTAATGATTGAGCCGCAGGGGAAAAGGCTCTATATTGGCCGCGTTTTTCTCACGCTCGTTACTTTTATTTTTCAATTATTCAACTGTGGCGTTACCAATAATCCCAGTTGTAGGAGTGATATGATGACGGATAAAGTCCGTATTGATACTTTAGGTGCAAATTCATTAAATGGTAACAACGAAGCGTATTTAGCCAGACAGGCTGAATATGAATCGAATGTCAGGAGTTATCCCCGTAAGCTGCCGCTGGCTATAGCAAAAGCCGAAGGCGTATGGATAACCGACGTTGAGAACAATCACTATCTTGACTGTCTGGCCGGCGCGGGAACGCTGGCGCTGGGTCATAACCACCCTGACGTACTGCAAAGCATCCAAAATGTCCTTACCAGCGGCTTGCCGTTACATACACTGGACCTGACTACCCCCCTGAAAGACCAGTTTTCCGCCTACTTACTCTCTTTATTACCCGGTCAGGGGAAAGAGTACTGCCTGCAGTTTACCGGCCCAAGCGGTGCGGATGCGGTAGAAGCGGCGCTTAAGCTCGCCAAAAAAGTCACCGGCAGAAGCGGCATCATCAGCTTCTCCGGGGCCTACCACGGCATGACGCACGGCGCGCTGTCCGTCACCGGCAACCTTTCACCCAAAGAAGCCATCAACGGTATGATGCCGGAAGTGCAGTTTATGCCTTACCCGCACCAGTACCGCTGCCCGCTGGGCATCGGCGGTGAGGCGGGCGTGAAAGCGCTGACCTACTATTTCGAAAACCTGATTAACGACGTTGAAAGCGGCGTGCGCAAACCTGCGGCGGTTATTCTGGAAGCCGTTCAGGGCGAGGGCGGCGTGAATCCGGCCCCGGTCGAGTGGCTGCAGCGCATCCGCAAGGTGACCCGGGAGCACGGCATCCTGCTGATTATTGACGAGGTGCAGGCTGGCTTCGCGCGCACGGGTAAATTCTTTGCCTTTGAGCACGCGGGCATTGAGCCGGACATTATCGTGATGTCCAAAGCCGTAGGCGGCGGCCTGCCGCTGGCGGTGCTCGGCATCAAAAAACAATTCGATGCCTGGGAGCCAGGCCACCACACCGGCACCTTCCGCGGCAACCAGCTGGCAATGGCAACCGGGCTTAAAACTTTACAGCTGCTGAAAGATAACAATGTGGCTGACAAAGTGGCGGCGCAGGGCGAGTGGCTGAAGGCTAAACTGGGCGAGCTGCAAAAACGCTATCCGGTTATTGGCCACGTACGCGGTCTGGGCCTGATGATCGGCATCGAGATTGTTAAGCCTTCTGAAGCGCAGGACCACATGGGCAGCTACCCGGCGGACGGCGAGCTGTCGGCGCTGCTGCAGAAGAAATGCTTTGAGTCAGGGCTGATCCTCGAACGCGGCGGCCGCCACGGCAGCGTGCTGCGCCTGCTGCCTTCGCTGCTTATTACTAATGAAGAGCTGGGCATATTCCTCGACAAATTCGAGCAGGCAATGCTGGGCGCAGGCCTGAAGCCCGTCGGCGGAGAACAAGCGTAATGTCCGAGCAAAATCCAATTCTGTCCTCTTCACTGCAAAGTATTGAGGCCTATCAGCAGGCCATCGCCCAGAGCAGCGAGGCCGTTGTGCAGTGGCTTAAGCAGCCTGAGATGTATCAGGGTAAGAGCGTTGCCGAGCTGCGCGAGCGCATCAGGCTTGACTTCAACCCGCAGGGCCTGGGCAACCAGGCCGCCATCGAACGCGCTGTCGAATACTTTTTAAAAGACAGCCTGTCGGTGCATCACCCGCAGTGCGTTGCCCATCTGCACTGCCCGAGCCTGGTGGTCAGCCAGGCGGCGGAAGTGCTGATCAACGCCACCAACCAGAGCATGGATTCCTGGGACCAGAGCCCGTCGGCCACCCTCATCGAAATGAAGCTGATCGAGTGGCTGCGTAACCTTGTGGGCTACGGGGCGGGCGACGCGGGCGTCTTCACCAGCGGCGGCACCCAAAGCAACCTGATGGGGCTGATGCTGGCTCGCGACGCCTTCTTCGCGCGTCAGGGGCATTCCGTCCAGCAGGACGGGCTGGTGGGCAATCTCAGGAAGATGAAAGTTTTCTGTTCTGAGCACGCCCACTTCTCCGTGCAGAAGAATATGGCGCTGCTGGGGCTGGGCTACCAGTCCGTCACGCTGGTCAAAACTGACCGCTTCGCGCGCATGGACGTAGGCGACCTTGCCCAGAAGCTGGAGCAGGCGAAGGCCAACGGCGAGCAGGTCATGGCCATTGTGGCGACGGCGGGCACCACGGATGCCGGCGCTATCGATCCCCTGCGCGATATCGCGCGCCTGGCCGCCGAAAACAATATCTGGGTGCACGTGGATGCGGCATGGGGCGGCGCGCTGCTGCTTTCGGAGCAGTACCGTGACTATCTGGACGGCATCGAGCTGGTGGATTCCATTACCCTCGACTTCCACAAGCAGTTCTTCCAGACCATCAGCTGCGGCGCCTTCCTGTTAAAAGAAGCCCGCCACTACGAGCTGATGCGCTATCAGGCTGCCTACCTCAACTCCGAGTTTGACGAAGAGCAGGGCGTGCCGAACCTCGTGTCGAAATCCTTGCAGACCACGCGCCGTTTCGACGCGCTGAAGCTGTGGATGGGGCTGGAGGCGCTGGGCCAGAAGCAGTACGCGACTATTATTGACCACGGCGTGAGCCTGGCGCAGGACGTGGCTCATTACATTCACGAGCAGCCAGCGCTTGAGCTGGTGATGCAGCCGCAGCTGGCAAGCGTGCTGTTCCGCTATCGCCCGGCTGAATGGCCGCCGGAGAAAAACGCCGATGTGGCCCTGCTGAACCAGAAAACGGGGGACGCGCTGCTGGAAAGCGGACGGGCCAACGTCGGGGTCACCGAGCACGGCGGCGTGACCTGCCTGAAGCTGACGCTGCTGAACCCGACGGTGACGCTGGAGGATATTAAAATCCTGCTGGCGCTGGTGGAGAAAACGGCGCGGCAGGTATTGAACCCTTAAGCAAGCCAAGTGGCGGATGCGCCGCGCCTGTCAGCCCTACAAACGAACAGGTGCGGCGTCATTCGCCAATGAACATCACTTCACCCTGCAATACTGCCAGAACGTCTCTGGCATCCCACCTCATCCGAAAGATAAGCTAACTGTTTTGTCACATCCGGGCGGCAAAGCCGTACTCTTGTATAAGTTTCATGCTGGTCTATGCTCAATTCAGTGATAAAGCACCAAAGATCATTGTGTGTGTTTGAAAATTAAAACAAAATCACCATTTTTCCGGATGCTGCTTATGAACAGGATGCTGTTGTGCCTGCTGAGCGTCGGGCTCGGGCTGCCCGCGGCCGTCAGCGCCAGCGGTTTTATAGACGATACGGATGGCATGCTGGATATGAGCGAATACCTGACGGATAACCGTTACGGCTTTCTGCCCATTCCGGTGGTGATCACCGAACCGGCTGTGGGCTACGGCGGCGGGCTGTTCGGCCTGTTCCTTCACGACACGGCGGACAGCGAAAACTCAAAGGCCAGGCAGAACGGCAAAATGATCCCACCGGCCATGACGGCGTTCGGCGGCGGCGGGACCCAGAACGGGACGTGGTTTGTTGGCGGCGGGCACCGCCACACGTGGAATAACGACAGCATCCGCTACCTCGTGGCGCTGGGCTATGCGGACGTCAATCTCGACATTTATTCCGGCGATACGCTGGGGTTTGGTGAGGGGAAGGGCGTCAGCACCCGGACCAAAGGCTATGGCGGTATGCAAAGGCTGCTGTTTCGGGTCAGCGATACGCCGTTCTTCGTTGGCGCGTCGCAGTTTTACGCCAATATGGATATTTCTGCGGACAACAAAGTTATTAACCGGGCGCTGCAGCGCGTGCTGGGCGAAAACAGCACCACTTCTGCGCTTGGGCTGATGGTGCAGTACGACACGACGGATAACTTTTTTTATCCCCAGCGCGGGCTATCGGTAACGGGCCAGTACCAGTTTTACTCCAGCTTCCTGGGCGGAGATTATCGCTATAACCAGCTGTCCATCGACGGCAAATATTTTCAGCCCCTCGGTCATGATTTGACGCTGGTGCTGGCGGGGGACTACCAGTCCCTGTCGAACCGCGATGGGCATCTGCCGCCGATGGCCAGGCCCTATATCAATCTGCGGGGCATCTCGCGCTACCGCTACCAGGGCGATTACGTCAGTACGGTACAAACGCAGCTGGAATGGCAGATGACGCCGCGCTGGACGCTGCAGGGGTTTGTCGGCGCCGGGAGCGCCAGCAAAGAGGCGGATGAGCTTTATAACCAGACGGAAGTGGCTTGGGGCGGCGGTTTTCGCTACCTGGTGGCCCGCAAGTTCGGCCTGCGCACGGGGATAGACGTCGCTTTCAGCGACAGCGAGCAGGCGGTATATTTCAATGTTGGAGCGGGTCTGTAAAGGGAGTTTACCGCCCCAGACGATAACGCAAACATAATTAAAAACGCATGAGCTGTTCGTCCGCGTGGGCGCAGTTTCGAGAGGGTTTGGATGAAGACGATATTTATGGGTAAACAGCAGTACCGGATGCTTGCACTGCCGCTGCTGCTGTTATCCGGGCATGCGCTGGCGGCGGCTGACACAGAGGCGAACTCAGAGAGCAGCACATTTCCAATCTGGGGAGATGAGGCCCGCGCGCGCGGCTACTCCATCCCGCTGCCGTTTGGGGTAAATCTCAGCTACATGAATATGCGTCAGAACGTTGACGTCGACAGCATTACTTTTTCCGGCCTGAAGCTTGGTACGCACGCGATCCCGACCGATATGTTCAATATTGACGTCGGCAGCACCCGCGAGCGCAGCAAGACGGAGAACCTGCGTCTGGACATGTGGGTCTTTCCCTTCCTTAACGTCTACGGTCTGATTGGCTACACCAAGGGCTCATCCGTATCTAACGTTTCGGTAGATGCCGATCCTTCTTTATATACGGGTATCGACCGCATTATCGCCTCCTCGGTGCATAACCTGAATCGCAGCGGCGACCTGAAAGATATCGACTTCCAGCTGGATTTCAAAGGCCAGACCTACGGGGCCGGTTTTACCCTCGCCGGTGGCTATAAAAACTGGTTCGGCCTGGTAGACACCAACTACACCCGGACGGATTTCGATATTCTGGATGGCGAGATCTCTGCGCTGACCGTCTCGCCGCGCGTTGGCTATCGCTTTGAGCTTCAGGGGATTTCAGGGCCATCGCACCTGAGCCTGTGGGTGGGGGCGATGTACCAGGACGTGCAGCAGGAGTTCCGGGGCAGCCTGTCCGATCTGCATATGCCCGCTCAGCTTCAGCCGCTGATCAACACGGTGAACAAGGACGATCAGGGCCGCTTCGACGTGAAGCAGCACCTCACGTCGCCGTGGAACACGCTGCTTGGCGCACAGTATGAAATTACGCAAAACTTTAACGTGCTGACCGAGATTGGCTTTAACGAGCGCAACAGCTTCTTCGTGGCGGGCGAATATCGATTCTGATGAACAGATATGGAACGTTGTTCTTTGCTGTGCTGAGCCTGCTGTCCGTTTCGCAAAGTGCCCGGGGCGTGAGCCGAGAAGAAATTGACGGTTTTCTCGGCAAGCTGGGCGCGGACAATCAGTATGACGCCAGTAAGGGGATCAACTGGAGCGTGCTGCCCGGCCCGTTTTATACCCCCGAGTTAAAACTTGGCCTCGGCGCGGCGATTGCCGGGGTTTACCGCGTCGACCCTAATGATAAAACCACGCAAAACTCCTCGATTTCATTCACCGGGTTTGTCAGCAGCAGCGGTGCGCTTGGCGTGGGCATGAAGTCTTACACCTTCTTCAGCGGTGACAAATGGCGCATGTTTGTCGACGGCTCGCTGGCGAATATCCCAACGGGATTCTGGGGTATCGGCTACGACGCCGCGCAGGGGAACGAACAAAAATACACGGACCAGTCCGTCAGCGTGCATCCGCAAATCATGCGTCAGATCGTTGATAACCTCTACGCAGGCGTGGGCTGGGACTATTCAACAATGCACGCAACCGAGCTGGAAGATACGCATCCGGGCGATAACTTCACCCGTTACGGCGCGGTCAAAGACTCCAAAAGCTCGGGCGTAACGGCAACGCTTAATTATGATTCGCGTGATGTCATCACCCGGCCACGGCGCGGGCAATTTTTCAGCGCCGAATACAGCAACTTCGACCCCTCTCTCGGCTCGGATAATCACTTTACCGTTCTGCAGCTGCAATATAATTATTACCATCCCCTGAACGAGGAGGACGTACTGGCGTTCGACCTGTGGGGACGTTTTTCTCGTGGGGATGTGCCGTGGGATCGCCTGTCTGAACTCGGGGACGACAAGCGCATGCGGGGCTACTACCAGGGGCGCTATCGCGATAAAGACGTGGTCAGCACCCAGCTGGAATACCGCAAAAAGCTCGACTGGCGAAATGGCTACGTGCTCTGGCTGGGAATGGGTGCGCTGGGAGGCAGCACGGGCGATCTGCTGGATAACGCGCCGCTGCCAACCACGGGCGTCGGCTACCGCTTCGAGGTAAAACCAGACATGAACATTCGTCTTGATTTAGGATTTGGGAAAGAGAGCGCCGGATTTTACTTCCAGGTCGCGGAGGCATTTTAATGCGGGTATGGCTTTTCACACTGCTGCTTGGCATCACAACCTTAAGCTACGGCGCTCAACCGCCCGTTGCGGATATTTTACCCATCGAACAGGCGAGGCGCGCCTGGCCGGTAGTGGAAAACCTTACCCCGCCGGAGTCCTTGCGCCCCTGCTGCGCGTTCGGCTATGACCTGCACGTTCGGGCAATCGGCGTGCCTATTCCGATCTACCAGATTGGCAACGTCCTGACGGTATCGACCCTCGGCCACCACCACTACAACGACAGCGCGTTTGGGGCGGTTAAAAATATCGTCGGCCTAAGCGACGAGAAAAGCGGCCTTATCTACACCCACCGTGGCGGTTTTATTGATATTGCCCACGTGCGCGATACCGCCGACAACACGCTCTATCTCTTCTCGCAAATCCATGCGCTGCTGGGCCAGGACCAGCGAATATTCTTCAGCGAAGAGCTTGGCCTGCGGCGTATCCAGCTGCAAGCTTTTACCCCGCCAGCCGCGATGGCGGAGCGTTACAGCCTCGCCGCATGGCTGGCGGGCCACCTGGCATTTCAGATGGCCCAGTGGCATGAAGTTGCCCAGTGGTACGGCTTCCAGTCCGTCCCCGGTTTCTCTGAAGAGATCTCCGCTTTCTCGCCGGAAGATCTTTACTCCAACCTGCTCGGCGCACGTCTGGCAATCAATGTGATTTTGCAGGGCCAGGCCGGTTCCGTTGAAGCCTACGATCGCGCGATGGATAAAGCTCTGCACTCTGCGCTGATACAGCTAGGGGCGGTAAACAAAGAAGAGACCGAAAAAGAGTTCCGCGACCTGGACGGCGACTGGTGGAACAGCAAGCGCCGTGTGCCGGATAAATTCCTGGTGCTGAACCGCAATTACGATCTGAGCGAAAACCGCCTGCCAACGGAGGTCCCATTCGAGCAGGCGGAACGCTACCGGCTGGTGATGCCCGCGACGGTGGCTGGCATGACGCTGAGCAGCCTCGGGGAGTTACAAATCCATAAAGGCAGCAAGATGAAGGGGCTGAAAGCGCCGGACGGTTTTTATACGCCGCCACAGTTTAAAGCGCTGGCGGAGCAGGCAAAGCAGGCCGATCAGATACAGCTGCAGAGAATGAATAAATAGCCTCAGCGCCATCCACCGTTGTTGACCGACCTGCTGGTTTTGGGGTTTGTAGGGGGGATAAGCGCAAGCGCCATCCACCAAAGTAGGGCCTCTGCCAGGAGGCCCTTTTCTGTCAGGCCAGTTTATCCTGGGCACGCAGTTCAAAATCCGAAGCGTCGTGGCGTTCGTGCAGCTGCTCTGAAGGTTCACCCCAGGTGCGGTTAACCATGCGTCCTCGCTTCACTGCCGGGCGGGTTGCCACTTCGTCCGCCCAGCGCTGGAAGTGCTTATATGAGGCGACGTCGAGGAATTCCGCTGAATCATACAGGCCGCCTTTTGCCAGCGCGCCGTACCACGGCCAGATTGCCATATCCGCAATGGAATACTCATCGCCCGCAATAAAGCGGTGGTCGGCCAGCTGGCGATCCAGCACGTCTAGCTGGCGCTTGGTTTCCATTGCAAAGCGGTTGATGGCGTATTCGATTTTCACCGGCGCGTAGTGGAAGAAGTGGCCGAAACCGCCGCCCAGATAAGGCGCGGAGCCCTGCAGCCAGAACAGCCAGTTCAGCGTCTCGGTGCGGGCGGCAGCGTCTTTCGGCAGGAAGTGTCCGAACTTCTCGGCCAGATAGAGCAGAATCGAACCGGACTCGAAGACGCGAACCGGCGGGGTGGCCGAGTTATCAAGCAGCGCCGGAATCTTCGAGTTAGGATTTACTTCCACGAACCCGCTGGAGAACTGATCGCCTTCGCCAATACGGATTAAGTGCGCGTCGTACTCCGCTCCGCTGACGCCGAGCGCCAGCAGCTCTTCAAGCAGAATCGTCACTTTCTGGCCGTTTGGCGTACCGAGGGAATAGAGCTGCAGCGGATGTTTACCGACCGGCAGCGTTTTTTCATGCGTTGGTCCGGCGACCGGACGGTTGATATTGGAAAACTGCCCGGCTTCGGATTTGTTCCAGGTCCACACTTTCGGTGGCTGATAGTTATTTTCGGACATGCTGTTGGCCTGCCTTTTGTCGTTGGAGTTTACTCAGGCAGATCAGTTTATGCCATCCCCGGGCTTCTGGCGAAATTAGCTTTTCAGCCATAAAAAAATCCACGCCTGAGCGTGGATTTTTCGTAACGGGAAAGAGGATTAGACGTTGAACAGGAAGTTCATCACGTCGCCATCTTTCACGATGTAGTCTTTGCCTTCCGCACGCATCTTGCCTGCTTCCTTCGCGCCTTGCTCACCTTTGTAGGTGATAAAGTCTTCGTACGCGATGGTTTGCGCGCGGATGAAGCCTTTTTCGAAGTCGGTGTGGATCTTACCTGCCGCCTGCGGCGCGGTGGCGCCAACCGGGATTGTCCATGCGCGGACTTCTTTTACGCCAGCGGTGAAATAGGTTTGCAGGTTCAGCAGTTCGTAACCGGCGCGGATTACGCGGTTCAGGCCCGGCTCTTCCAGACCCATTTCGGCCATGAACTCGTCACGGTCGGCGTCGTCCAGCTCGGCGATATCAGACTCAACCGCTGCGCAAACCGCCACCACCACGGAGCCTTCGGCCGCCGCGATTTCACGGACTTTGTCCAGGTACGGGTTGTTCTCGTAGCCGTCTTCATTGACGTTGGCGATGTACATGGTTGGCTTCAGGGTCAGGAAGCTCAGGTATTTGATTGCCGCTTTGTCTTCTTCGCTCAGGTTCAGCGCGCGCAGCATACCGGCGTTTTCCAGCTGTGGCAGGCATTTCTCCAGCGCGGCCAGCTCGGCTTTTGCGTCTTTGTCGCCGCCCTTAGCTTTCTTCTGAATGCGGTGCATAGCGCGTTCACAGGTGTCCAGGTCGGAGAGGGCCAGCTCGGTGTTGATCACCTCGATGTCGTCCGCCGGGTCAACCTTGTTGTTCACGTGAATGATGTTGTCATTCTCGAAGCAGCGCACCACGTGGCCGATAGCTTCGGTTTCACGGATGTTGGTCAGGAACTGGTTGCCCAGGCCTTCACCTTTAGACGCGCCTTTTACCAGGCCGGCGATATCCACGAATTCCATAGTGGTAGGCAGGATACGCTGAGGTTTTACGATTTCGGCCAGCTTGTCCAGGCGTGGGTCCGGCATCGGCACCACGCCGGTGTTCGGCTCAATGGTACAGAACGGGAAGTTTGCTGCTTCAATTCCCGCCTTGGTGAGCGCGTTGAACAGGGTGGATTTACCGACGTTCGGCAAGCCGACGATACCGCATTTGAATCCCATGGTTTAAATCACCTTAATAGCTTTGATATCAATGAGTTAATGTTAACTCAATGAAAAAATGGAAATAACTTTGCCTATTATACACCTAAACTGTTTTAAAGGTGCGTGGAAATGGCGCGGCCCGGGGCGCGCAGCCTTACTGAGCTTTAAAAGCGTGCAGGCGGTTGGTCGCCTTGGTCAGGCCTTCTTTCAGCCAGACTTCCGTGCAGCGTGCCGCTTCGTCTACCGCGTCATCGATAAGCTTCTGCTCGCTGACCGGCGGCTTGCCCAGCACAAAGCCGACAACTTTGTTTTTATCGCCCGGATGGCCAATTCCCAGCCGTAAGCGGTGAAAGTTCGGGTTATTGCCCAGTTTGTTAATAATGTCTTTCAGGCCGTTATGGCCGCCGTGGCCGCCACCGAGCTTAAATTTTGCCACGCCCGGCGGCAGATCCAGCTCGTCGTGGGCAACGAGGATTTCGTCCGGCGCGATGCGGAAGAAGGTCGCCATCGCGCTGACCGCTTTGCCGCTCAGGTTCATAAACGTGGTTGGCACCAGCAGGCGAACGTCCTCACCGGCCAGGCTAATGCGCGCGGTGTAGCCAAAAAACTTCGCTTCTTCTTTCAGCGACT
The DNA here is from genome assembly GCF_038405435.1 of Dryocola clanedunensis. Taxonomy (GTDB): domain Bacteria; phylum Pseudomonadota; class Gammaproteobacteria; order Enterobacterales; family Enterobacteriaceae; genus Dryocola; species Dryocola clanedunensis_A. The sequence goes on from NZ_JBBYHZ010000010.1 coordinate 94,631, forward strand.
GGTTATGGCGTTCGGCCAGCAGATCAACATACCAGGCCCCGGCGTTGTGGCGGGTTGCCGCGTATTCCGCACCCGGATTGGCCAGGCCGACAATCAATTTAATACTCACGTTTTCTTTCCTGAAAGCAGACTCAAGCCGCGTAGTTTACTGCGCCGCCGCCGTGATGACAAAGCGCAATGCGCGGCTGGCTTAATTAATGAATAGTTCAGTCCCTGAACAATTAGAATTTCATGCTATTCAGCAGCTTATTTGTAAATTTTTGTCATAATTTCATTCGTAATTGCGATCGCTATCGCATATAGCAAGCGGCAGTGTTGTCTATACTTTACACACAAGGAGAGGGGATATTCCCCGCCGACCCAGGATCCATCCGGAGGTGACACATGAAACGCAGAAACGCTTCGTTACTCGGTAATATTCTCATGGGGTTGGGGTTGTTCGTCATGGTGGGTGGCGTTGGTTACTCCATTCTGAACCAGTTGCCTCAGTTCAATTTCCCACAGATCTTCGCCCACGGAGCCGTGCTTAGCATCTTTGTCGGCGCGGTGCTCTGGCTTGCCGGCGCGCGCGCGGGCGGACGTGAACAGGTCTGCGACCGCTACTGGTGGATACGCCATTATGACAAACGCTGCCGCCGCGACGAGCAGCATCGCCACAGTTAAGTAGTAAGCGGAATTAAAAAAAGCTCAGCTAAATTGCTGAGCTTTTTTGTGTCATTCCCCCAGCGCGGCCTGTACGTCAGGGAAGAAGGTTAGCCTGCCGGGGATTGGTTTCACCCCCGCGCGAGCCAGCGTTTTCAGCGGCTGGAACTCAAGATTCGTTACCCGCAGCTCGCAGCCCTCCGGCAGCTTTGCCACAAAACGCATAAACGCATCCAGCCCGCCCGCGTCCAGCACCGGCACGGCATCCCACTGCAGAATAATCAGATGGTTTTGCTCAACCCGCTGGGCCAGCTGGCTGAACAACCCTTCTGCGGCGGCAAAGAACAGCGGCCCGGTAACCCTCAGCGCCAGCACGCCTTGCGGCGCGGTGATATTCAGCGGAGCCAGCCTGGTCAGCCGGGCGATGCGGCGCATAAACAGCAGCGACGCCAGCACAATGCCCACGCTAATCGCAATGACCATATCAAAGAGTACGGTCAGCGACAGGCACATCAGCATGACGATGATGTCATCTTTCGGCGCGCGCCTGAGCAGATCCACTACCTTGTGCGCTTCGCTCATGTTCCACGCCACCATCAGCAGCAGCGCGGCCATAGCCGACAGCGGCAGCCACGACAGCAGCGGGGCCAGCACCAGCAGCGCCATGATCACCAGCAGCGAATGGATGATGGCGGCAACGGGAGACGTCGCGCCCGCGCGGACGTTAGCCGCAGAACGCGCAATTGCAGCAGTGGCGGTGATCCCACCAAAGAACGGGGCGATCAGGTTACCCAGCCCCTGGCCGATAAGCTCGCCGTTAGCGTTATGCCTGGTATCCGTCATCCCGTCCAGCACGACGGCGCACAGCAGGGACTCAATGGCCCCGAGCATCGCCATTGAAAAGGCGGCGGGAAGCAGGGCGGTCAGTGAATCCCAGCTCAGCGTAAAGCTGGAGTGCGGGATATTCCACGGCAGCATCAGCTGCGGCAGCAGCTGCGGAATACCGTTGCCCTGGGTGCCGTCTGCCAGCAGGTAATGGAAGCGGGAGCCGATAGTCGCCACGTCCCATCCGGCAAGATGCATCACGCCCATCACGGCACAGCCCGCCAGCAGCGCGGGAAGGTGGCCCGGCAGGCGGATACCCAGGCGCGGCCAGAGGATCAAAACGGCAAGCGTCACGATGCCAGTCGCGGCGTCGGCAATATTCAGAGTTGGCATCGCCATCGCCAGCGCGGCGACTTTATTGAGGTAGTGTTCCGGCACGTGCTCAAGCTGCAGACCGAAGAAATCCTTGATCTGCATGGTGGCAATGGTGATGCCAATTCCCGACGTGAAGCCGAGGGTCACCGGCAGCGGAATGTATTCGATCAGGCGGCCAAACCGCGCCAGCCCGAAGAGGATCAGGAATACCCCGGACATCAGCGTGGCAACAAGCAGGCCCGCTAAGCCAAACTGCTGGGCGACGGGATAGAGGATAACCACAAAGGCGGCGGTTGGGCCGGAGACGCTGAAGCGGGAGCCACCGCTGAGCGCAATGACAATTCCGGCGACGGCTGCCGTGTAGAGGCCATACTGCGGGGCCACGCCGCTGCCGATAGCGAGCGCCATGGCTAACGGGATAGCGATGATCCCAACGGTGACACCGGCGATAGCGTCGCGGGTAAAACGGGAAAGGGTGTATTTTTCGCGCCAGCAGGCGTCAATCAGGGCGCGGAAAGGCAAAACTCGAGAAGATACGTTTTTCACTTGATTCATCCGTGAGCGCATCATCTGTCATAAAGGCAGGTGAAGGAGGCTGTGCTTAACAATAGGGGCCGGTAAAACGAAAAAACCCGCCGGAGCGGGTTTTTTAAGCGGGTCCGATTAGTGTTCGAACATCGCAGAGATTGATTCTTCGTTACTGATACGGCGGATAGCTTCGGCCAGCATTCCGGACAGGGTCAGGGTGCGGACGTTAGGCAGCGCTTTGATTTCATCAGACAGCGGGATGGTATCGCAGACAATCACTTCATCAATGACGGAGTTACGCAGGTTGTGAACCGCGTTGCCGGAGAAGATTGGGTGAGTGGCATAAGCGAATACACGTTTTGCGCCGCGCTCTTTCAGCGCTTCCGCTGCTTTGCACAGGGTGCCGCCGGTATCGATCATATCGTCAACCAGCACGCAGTCACGGCCGCTCACATCACCGATGATGTGCATCACCTGAGAGACGTTAGCGCGTGGACGACGTTTGTCGATGATAGCCATGTCGGTATCGTTCAGCAGCTTAGCGATAGCGCGGGCACGCACTACGCCGCCGATGTCCGGGGAAACCACGATTGGGTTTTCCAGGCCGATCTGCAGCATATCTTCCAGCAGGATTGGGCTGCCGAAGACGTTGTCTACCGGCACATCGAAGAAGCCCTGAATCTGTTCTGCGTGCAGGTCCACGGTAAGAACACGGTCAACCCCAACGCTTGAAAGGAAGTCAGCGACAACCTTTGCCGTGATTGGCACACGAGCAGAACGCACGCGGCGGTCCTGACGAGCGTAACCAAAGTAAGGGATAACAGCGGTGATACGACCTGCAGAGGCGCGGCGCAGGGCGTCGACCATAACAACGAGTTCCATCAGGTTGTCATTGGTGGGAGCACAGGTGGACTGGATGATGAAAATATCACCACCGCGTACATTTTCGTTGATTTGTACGCTTACTTCACCGTCGCTAAAACGACCGACGGCGGCGTCACCAAGAGAGGTGTACAGGCGGTTGGCAATACGTTGTGCTAGTTCCGGGGTGGCGTTACCAGCAAAAAGCTTCATATCAGGCACGAGAAAAACCTCAGGCATGCGTCCAGTGGCGGATGGATGCTACCGCAACGATGCGGCAGGTAAGGGTGGGGCAACACCCATCCAGGCGGTGTATAAAGAGCTTGATGCAACGTCTGAAACGAGGTGACGTTGTCACCAATACTCAGCTTGCCCGGATATGGCCTGGTGCAGCGGGGAGAGATTGACGCCTCGCGCAACAAACCCGTGCAGCCATTCCGGGGCTTGCTCAAGCACCTGGCGGGCTGCGGACTCAGTGTTAAATTCAGCAAACACACAAGCGCCGGTGCCAGTCAGGCGCGACGGCGCGTATTCTAACAGCCAGGAAAGCAGCTCATCAACCTTACGAAATCGTTTTCTTGCGATAAGCTCACAATCATTACTAAATTCACATTTTAGTAACGTTTCGACAGGGCGGCTCGGCGTATTTCTGGGCAGCTCGGGATCTTTGAAGATAACGGGCGTAGGAATGCTCACGCCGGGGTGGGCAACCAGATACCATTTTTCTTCTGGATTAACGGGGGTCAGCTTCTCCCCGACGCCCTCAGCAAAGGCCGCATGACCCCGCACAAACACCGGGACGTCCGCCCCAAGCGTGATGCCCAGCTCCGCAAGCTGGTCTTCGCTCAGGCCGTTTTGCCATAAATGGTTCAGCGCAACCAGCACCGTTGCCGCATTGGAAGAGCCTCCACCCAGTCCTCCGCCCATCGGCAGGCGTTTTTCAATGCCTAAATCAGCCCCGGCCCCTTCGGGCAGCGTGCCCAGGCGCAGGGCTTCCCTCTGTAACAGACGGGCTGCGCGAACGATTAGATTCTCTTCGTCCGGGACGCCTTCTATCGGCGTCAGCAGGTTTATTACCCCGTCGCGGCGCGGCTCGATGGTGATGGTGTCGCCATAATCAAGAAACTGAAACAGCGTCTGCAGATTATGGTAGCCATCTTCACGACGGCCGGTGATATACAGGAAAAGATTCAGTTTTGCCGGGGACGGCCAGCGGGTCTGCATTATTTAACGGTCCAGTTATCCATTTTCAGCTTGATGCGCTGGTCGCCTTCGCGCAGTTCCATATTCGACGGCAGGGACGGCTGCACTTTATCGTCGTAGTCGTTATAAACCACTTTCCAGGTTTTGCCGTCCTGGGTGTAGTTGACTTCGCTCAGGCGATACTGGCTGTCCAGCTTGTAGTCTGTCGCTTCGCCCGGCAGGCCAAGCATCCACTGGCGCAGGCTGTTAAGCGGGATAGGCATCCCGGTCAGCTTGCCAACCATCTCTTCGGCGTCGTCGGCAACGTAATGCTTGCCGTTGCGGTCGGTTAACTGCACCTCGCCCGGTTTGGCGTTCAGCTCAAGCTCGGTGCTGCCTAACGGGTTGGTCAGCAGCAGGCGATATCTGTCCGCTGCGGTTTGCTGCCAGTTAAAGCGCGCGTAAACTTTTTGGCTATCAGAAAGATAGGCAAAAGCGCCACGGGTCTGATACTGGGTGATTTTTTGCACTTGTTGCTGGTGTTGTAACCACTGCGGCGAGTCCGGGCTTTTGCCAGGACCGGTAGGTTGGTTGATTGCACACCCTGCCAGAACCAGGCTTGCGAGGGGCAGAAGGCGCATCAGACGGGCTTTTGGCATTAACATAGCGCAATGAATCCTTAGAAATCGTTATTGTAGTCAACCGTTCATGCTAGCGGCGCACAGCCGGGGCGTCTATGGTCAAGTTATCCTAAATCAAAAATTGGCCTGCTACCCCACAAGGAGTGGCTCTCTTTTATTGAGGGGGCGCATCCTGTATGATGCGCCCAGAAATCCTTATCAACATCGGTATTACTCAGACCGCTCAATGACCCTGTTAGCGCTAGGCATCAACCACAAAACTGCTCCCGTATCGCTGCGAGAACGCGTCACGTTTTCGCCGGACACGCTCGACCAGGCTTTAGGTAGCCTGCTTGAACAGCCGAGCGTGCAGGGCGGCGTCGTGCTGTCTACCTGTAACCGGACCGAGCTTTACCTGAGCGTTGAAGAGCAGGATAACCTCCACGAACAGCTGGTGCGCTGGCTTTGCGACTACCACAACCTCAACGAAGAGGAAGTGCGTAAAAGCTTATACTGGCACCACGATAATCACGCCGTCAGCCATCTGATGCGCGTAGCCAGCGGGCTGGATTCGCTGGTGCTCGGCGAGCCGCAAATCTTAGGCCAGGTGAAAAAGGCGTTTGCCGATTCCCAGAAAGGCCATTCGCTTTCCAGCGAGCTGGAACGCATGTTCCAGAAATCCTTCTCCGTTGCTAAACGCGTGCGTACCGAAACCGAAATCGGTGCCAGCGCCGTATCCGTGGCGTTTGCCGCCTGTACGCTTGCCCGGCAAATCTTCGAATCGCTCTCAACGGTTACCGTGCTGCTGGTCGGCGCGGGCGAAACCATTGAGCTGGTTGCCCGGCATCTGCGCGAGCACAACGTGAAGAAGATGGTTATCGCTAACCGTACCCGCGAGCGGGCACAGCTGCTTGCCGATGAAGTGGGGGCCGAAGTCATCAGCCTGAGCGATATCGACGAACGCCTGGGCGACGCCGACATCATTATCAGTTCCACCGCCAGCCCGCTGCCGATCATCGGTAAAGGCATGGTTGAACGCGCCCTGAAAGCACGCCGTAACCAGCCGATGCTGCTGGTGGATATCGCCGTGCCGCGCGACGTGGAGCCGGAGGTGGGTAAGCTTGCCAACGCATACTTATATAGCGTTGATGATTTGCAGGCGATTATTCAGAGCAACCTCGCCCAGCGCAAAGCTGCGGCTGTGGAAGCGGAAACGATCGTCGAGCAGGAATGCAGTGAATTTATGGCCTGGCTGCGCGCGCAGAGCGCAACCGAGACCATCCGCGATTACCGCAGCCAGGCGGAGCTGATTCGCGACGATCTGGCCGGCAAGGCGCTTGCCGCGCTCTCTCAGGGCGCCGACGCCGAAACCGTACTTCAGGATCTGGCATGGAAGTTAACCAATCGCCTGATCCACGCACCAACCAAATCACTTGCGCAGGCTGCCCGTGACGGGGATGACGAACGCCTGCAGATCCTTCGTAACAGCCTCGGGCTGGATTAGCACAACAACTCTTATTACAAGGTGATACACCGCCCATGAAGCCTTCTATTGTTGCCAAACTGGAAGCCTTGCAGGAGCGCCATGAAGAAGTTCAGGCCCTGCTAGGAGACGCAACCACCATCGCCGATCAGGACCGCTTTCGCGCGCTTTCCCGTGAATACGCCCAGCTGAGCGATGTCTCGCGTTGTTTCCTGCAATGGCGCCAGGTGCAGGAAGATATTGAAACCGCACAGAGCATGCTCGACGATCCGGAAATGCGCGAAATGGCGCAGGAAGAGCTCAACGAGGCGAAAAGCGCCAGCGAAGAGTTAGAGCAGCAGTTGCAGGTCCTGCTGCTGCCAAAAGATCCGGATGACGAGCGTAACGCGTTCGTGGAAGTTCGCGCCGGGACCGGCGGTGACGAAGCCGCGCTGTTTGCCGGTGATTTATTCCGCATGTACAGCCGCTACGCGGAATCCCGCCGCTGGAAAGTGGAAATCATGAGCGCCAACGAAGGCGAGCACGGCGGCTATAAAGAAGTGATCGCCAAAATCAGCGGCGAGGGCGTTTACGGCCGCCTGAAGTTTGAGTCCGGCGGCCATCGCGTACAGCGTGTTCCGGCCACGGAATCGCAGGGGCGCATTCATACCTCCGCCTGTACCGTTGCCGTGATGCCGGAAATCCCGGAAGCAGAGCTGCCGGATATCAACCCCGGCGATTTGCGTATCGATACCTTCCGCTCTTCGGGCGCGGGCGGTCAGCACGTTAACACCACCGACTCCGCAATCCGTATTACCCACCTGCCAACCGGCATCGTGGTTGAATGTCAGGACGAACGTTCCCAGCATAAAAACAAAGCGAAGGCGCTCTCCGTGCTCGGTTCGCGCATTCGCGCGGCGGAAATGGCCAAGCGCCAGCAGGAAGAGGCTTCAACCCGCCGTAACCTGCTGGGCAGCGGCGACCGTTCCGACCGCAACCGCACCTACAACTTCCCGCAGGGCCGCGTGACCGATCACCGCATCAACGTTACGCTCTACCGCCTGGACGAAGTGATGGAAGGGAAAATCGACGGGCTGATTGAGCCTATCGTGCAGGAATACCAGGCCGACCAGCTGGCGGCGCTCTCCGAGCAGGATTAATGGATTTTCAGCACTGGCTTAAACAGGCGATAGCCCGGCTTACTGAAAGTGAAAGTCCGCGCCGCGACGCGGAAATTTTGCTGGGGTTCATCACTGGAAAAGCCCGCACGTTCATTCTGGCCTTTGGTGAGACGGTGCTTACGACAGCGCAGGAACAGCAGCTCGATGAACTGCTGTCACGTCGTTTACGCGGCGAGCCTGTCGCGCATCTGGTAGGGGAGCGAGAATTCTGGTCGCTCCCCCTGCGCGTTTCCCCCGTCACGCTTATTCCCCGCCCGGATACCGAATGTCTGGTTGAGCAGGCCCTGGCCCGCATGCCCGATGAGCCTTGTGCCGTGCTCGATCTCGGTACGGGGACGGGGGCGATTGCCCTTGCCCTCGCCAGCGAACGCCCTGACTGTTCCGTTACCGCACTGGATCTCATTCCCGAAGCCGTTGAGCTTGCCCGAGAGAATGCCGATCGTCTTGGCATTACCAATATCAGGGTCTTGCAAAGCGACTGGTTTAGTGTGCTCAATAGCCAGCGTTTTTCGATTATTGTCAGCAATCCGCCCTATATCGACCGCGAGGACCCGCATCTTGCGCAGGGCGACGTGCGTTTTGAGCCGCTCAGCGCGCTGGTTGCTGATAATCACGGGCTTGCGGATTTACACACGCTGATTACGTCATCCCGACAGCATCTTGAACCCGGCGGCTGGCTGCTGCTGGAGCATGGCTGGCAGCAGGCGCAGCAGGTACGGCAGCTGTTCAGTGCCGCCGGTTTCGCTGAGGTTGAGACTTGTCAGGACTACGGCGGTAACGACCGCCTGACACTGGGACGCTATTTTTAAGATAAGGAACGCTTTCGATGGCAACTTACTTTGCGCTCAAGCATTTGCATATTTTAACGGTCATCATTTCGGTGAGCCTGTTTGTACTACGCTACTGGTGGCAGTACCGCGAAAGCCCGATGTCCGGCAGGCGCTGGGTGCGCATAGTGCCGCATATCAACGACACCCTTTTGCTGGGCAGCGGTGTCGCACTGGTGATGGTGACGCACTTTTATCCTTTCACCCCACAGGGGACGTGGCTGACTGAGAAACTGTTTGGCGTTATCATTTACATCGCTTTGGGTTTTATCGTGCTGGGCCGACGCCCGCGCAGCCAGCAGCTACGGTGGATTGCCTTCCTGCTGGCCCTGGTGGTGCTCTACATCATCGTTAAACTCGCCACCACAAAAATACCGTTATTGGGGTTTGTATGAGTCCGTTAGCCGATTTTGAATTCAATCAGGCGCCGTTATGTGAGGGTATGATTTTAGTTTCGCAGGTGATTCGTGATGATTTTCCCGTTGCGGAAGTGCGTGCGCAGCTGGATCAGCTGGTCCGCCAGGCCCGTGAAGATATCTGTGAGGCAGATGATGCCGACCTCCAGCTGGAGAAGCTGCTGGAGCTGTTTTATGGCGAATGGGGCTTCAAAGATGCGGGAGGCGTTTACCGCCTTTCAGACGCGCTGTGGCTCGATCAGGTCTTAAAGAACCGTCGCGGGAGCGCGGTTTCGCTGGGAGCTATTCTGCTGTGGATCGCCGAAAGCCTGGATATCCCGCTGATGCCGGTTATCTTCCCGACGCAGCTGATCCTGCGCGGCGACTGGCTGGACGGCGAAATGTGGCTGATCAACCCGTTCAACGGCGATACCCTGGACGAGCATACGCTGGAAGTGTGGCTGAAGGGCAACATCAGCCCGGGTGCGGAGCTGTTTGAAGAAGACCTCGATGAGTCCGACAATGCCGAGGTGATCCGCAAGCTGCTCGACACGCTGAAATCCGCCCTGATGGAAGAGCGGCAGATGGAGCTGGCGCTTCGCGCAAGTGAAGCCCTGCTGCAGTTCAACCCCGAAGATCCGTACGAAATCCGCGACCGCGGCCTGATTTACGCCCAGCTCGACTGCGAGCACGTGGCGCTCAGCGATCTCAGCTATTTCGTTGAGCAGTGCCCTGAAGACCCGGTCAGCGAAATGATCAAGGCGCAAATTAACTCGATTTCGCATAAGCAGATTACCCTGCACTGATGCTAAGTTTTTACATGTTTCCCAACAAGGCGAGATAAAGATGGAACAAAAAGTGGTTAAGATTGGCGATATCAAGGTCGCAAACGACCTGCCATTTGTGCTGTTCGGCGGCATGAACGTGCTGGAGTCGCGCGATCTTGCGATGCGCATCTGCGAGCACTACGTGACCGTGACCCAGAAACTGGGTATCCCTTACGTGTTCAAAGCCTCGTTCGATAAAGCAAACCGTTCATCCATTCACTCTTACCGTGGCCCGGGCCTGGAAGAGGGGATGAAGATTTTCCAGGAGCTGAAGCAAACCTTCGGCGTGAAAATCATCACTGACGTGCACGAAGCAAGCCAGGCGCAGCCTGTGGCTGACGTGGTAGACGTTATCCAGCTGCCTGCGTTCCTGGCTCGCCAGACTGACCTGGTCGAAGCCATGGCGAAAACCGGCGCGGTCATCAACGTGAAGAAACCTCAGTTCGTAAGCCCAGGCCAGATGGGCAACATCGTCGATAAATTCGAGGAAGGCGGCAACGACCAGATTATTCTCTGCGACCGTGGCGCGAACTTCGGTTACGACAACCTGGTCGTCGACATGCTGGGCTTCAGCGTAATGAAGCAGGTTTCTAAAGGTTCCCCGGTTATCTTCGACGTTACCCACGCGCTGCAGTGCCGTGACCCGTTTGGCGCGGCGTCCAGCGGTCGTCGTGCTCAGGTTACCGAGCTGGCGCGCGCGGGGATGGCAACGGGCCTGGCAGGTCTGTTCATCGAAGCGCACCCGGACCCGGACAACGCCCGCTGCGACGGCCCTTCCGCGCTGCCGCTGGCGAAGCTCGAGCCGTTCCTCAAGCAGATCAAAGCGATTGACGATCTGGTGAAAGGTTTCGAGCCGCTGGATACCAGCCACTAAATCGCTTTCGTTGATGGATGACGCTTATCCACCCTACAAGTCTTTCGTAGGTCGGATAAGCGGAGCGTCATCCGACAGCGCCAAAGTAAAAAGCCCTTATCTCGCGATAAGGGCTTTTTTATGTCCGGGGCAAAATCAGGCAAATATCGTCATCAGATAAGCGGCGAACAGCGCAAGGTGAGCCGTCCCGTTGAGAACATTGGTGCGCCCCGTCGAGAACGAGATCTGACACAGCACCAGCGAGGTCAGCATCACCACCATTTCCGGCTTGCCGAGGCCGAAAATCAGGTCGTTATCTGTGAGCATCGCAATCAGCGTTACCGCAGGCACGGTCAGTGAAATCGTTGCCAGCACGGAGCCAAAGAACAGGTTCATGGCGCGCTGTACCTGATTGTTCAGTACCGCCCGCAGGGCTCCCAGACCTTCCGGGGAGAGGATCAGCAGCGCGACCAGGAAGCCGGTGAACTGCGCCGGAGCATTGAGCGTACCCAGCAGCGACTCCAGCGGCCCGGCGTTCATCTTGGTGACGGCGATAACCGCAACCAGATGCACAATCAGCCAGGCGGCGTGCCAGGTGCTGCTGTGCGCCGACGGCTTGCCGTGGTGCGGGTCATCGTCGTCGGCCTCATCTTCATGCTCGTAGACAAACAGGCTCTGGTGCGTTTTGGTCTGGATAAGCAGAAACACGCCGTACATGGCCGCAGAGATTGCCGCCGCCATCAGCGCCTGCCCGGTGCTGAAATTGCCTTCCGGCAGGGCCGTCGGGAGCACCAGCACAATCACCGCCAGCGGGAACAGCGCTATCAGGTACTGTTTGATGCCGAACAGATTCATGTACTGGGTAGCGAATTTTCGGCCGCCCAGCAGCAGGGAGAAGCCCACCAGGCCGCCGGTAACAATCATAATGATGGAGTAGAGCGTGTCGCGCATCAGCGTCGGCGCGGCATCACCCGTTGCCATTAAGGCGGATATTAAGCTGACTTCAAGGATAACGACGGAAAGGCTGAGGATTAAGGAGCCGTAGGGTTCCCCTAAACGGTGGGCCAGCACATCGGCATGGCGGACGACGCTAAAGGCGCTGCTTAAAATACCTACCAGCGCAAGAATATTGATGCCTATCACCACTGGCAACGACTGGCCGGACCCCCACACCGCCAGTACGGCCAGCGCCAGAATCGGGAAAATGAGAGAACTCTCCTTATGGCGGGTTTTAACCGCCTCGTGTGCTGTTTTTGTCATTCTGATACTCCATTTGCGCGGGTGTTGTGCAATTTCTTCATTATAGTCATAGTTTTTGACGGTAATAACATAGCAAAAAACCGCAACAATTCGGAAAAGTTTACCTAATTTTACGGCTTTACCATGGTAATCACCTGAACCTTCCATAAGTAATAACTTTTGGATAATAACCATTTTAAAACAGCGTGATAAAAGCTATGGATTAAAGAAAACGGCCATAAACTGGCGTCATCGCCCCGTATGTTTCAGACTTAAGTATTACCCATACAGGAGACGAACCTATGCCATACAAGAGCAAAAGTGACCTTCCGGACAGCGTGCAAAACGTACTGCCTGCCCATGCGCAGGATATTTACAAAGAGGCGTTTAACAGCGCCTGGGACGAATATAAAGATAAAGAAGATCGTAAAGGTGACGCCAGCCGGGAAGAGACGGCCCACAAAGTCGCCTGGGCCGCCGTGAAGCATCAGTATGAAAAGGGCGACGACGACAAATGGCACAGGAAAAAGTAGCGCTGCATAATTGAATGTATTTGCTTCACTTTCCCCATTCCCTCCCTCAGCCTGGCAGGTTTTGATGACATTTTTATTATTTTGTGATCGCCATCAAACTTGCCAGCGACCCGCTAATTGCTTATCGTCAGCAAAATGCTGCTCTATAAGTGAGCAGTAAATAAAGCCGGGAAGGCGCATCTGACGTAGTCACAGGGAAGTATGCGGTGGCGGAGGTGTATAGTGTTAACGCGTGATTTCCTGATGAAAGCGGATTGTAAAACGGCTTTTGGTTCCATTGAGGAATCGCTGCTGTGGACCCCGGAGCAGCGCTCGGCATCCCTTGCCGCGACGCTTGCCTGTCGTCCCGACCAGAGCCCGGTATGGATTTTTGGCTACGGCTCCTTAATGTGGAACCCGGCGTTCGAATTCGAAGAGTCAGCGCCCGGCACGCTGGTCGGCTGGCATCGCGCCTTCTGCCTGCGCCTGACGGCCGGACGAGGCACCGCCTGCCAGCCGGGTAGAATGCTGGCGCTGAAAGAGGGGGGCCGCACCACCGGCCTGGCGTACCGTCTGCCGGAAGCGATTCTGGAAGAGGAGCTGACGCTGGTCTGGAAGCGCGAAATGATCACCGGCTGCTATCTGCCGACCTGGTGCCGGCTTGAGCTGGACGATGGCCGCACCGTCAACGCGCTGGTTTTTATTATGGATCCCCGCCACCCGCTGTACGAAGCCGATACCCGCGCGCAAATCATCGCGCCGCTTATCGCCGCCGCCAGCGGCCCGCTGGGCACCAACGCCCAGTATCTGTTCTCCCTTGAACAGGAGCTTAAAAATCGCGGCATGCACGACGACTGCCTGGACGAGCTGGTCAATCAGGTTCGCGACTGGCTCCGGAAACCGGAGCAGGAAGGCGGCAGCTTTGAACCGGGGTTTGCCGCCCCCTGATTTAAAAGGTCAGGACTTTATCGGCCTGCAGCGTCCATTCGGCCAGCTCCACCAGCGTGCCGATAGCCACGCCGTCCGCCAGCGGGAGGCTGGAGATACCCCGCCCGTCGGCGCAGGTTTTACACAGTTTCACCGGCACGTCCTGCGCGGTAAGGATCTCCAGCATCTGCTGGATGTTATACCCCTCGGCGGGCCTCTGGCCTTTAAGCCCGGCGGTGACGGCATCCGACATTAAAAACAGCTTAAGCTCGGGTGCCTGCGGCTGGTCGCGCAGGGCAATAGCCAGCCGCAGGCTGTTGAACAAAGACTCGCTGCCGTAGGCGGCCCCGTTGGCGATAATCACTATTTTCTGCATTTTTCTCACCTTTTCTCCTTAAGGCACGACTTTTGCTTCGCTAAAGGATATCAGCGGCAAGAGCCCTTCAGGAGCGTTTATGAATCCCACTGCCCATGACTTTCTGCTTATTGCCAAGGCAAGGGAGCGCGCACAGCTCCAGGATCTGCTGCAAATAGGGCAGCTTACCGGGCGGATCGCGAAGCTTGTCCATATGCTACAGCGCGAACGTGGAGCCTCCAATATCTGGCTGTGTTCCGGGGGCCGCCAGTTTGGCGAAGTACGTCTCGATTATGCGCAGGAAGTCGACCAGCAAATCGCCTGCTTTCAGCAGAGCCTGCTGCGGCCGGATTACCTTCCCGGCAGCGGGCTGGTCGCCAGCCTTGCCTGCGCCTTGTACTCCCTTGAGCAGCTTGCGGCGCTGCGCGAGCGAATCGCCAGCCGGCAAATTGACTCTTTCGACGCCATGGAGCAGTTCAACACCACGCTGAGACACTTACTGTGCATCGTCCCGCAAACCAGCAGCGTGGTGGACGAACCGGGCGTGGCGCGGGCGCTGGCAACCTTATTCAGCTTTATGCAGGGCAAGGAGCTGGCGGGGCAGGAGCGGGCAATTGGCGCGCTCGGCTTTACCCGAGGCGAATTTGACGAACCGCTGCGCCAGCAGCTGGTGGACAGAATCGACGGCCAGCAGCACTGTTTTGAGACCTTCTACAGCATGGCGGACGAGCCGCTGCGCGAACGGTACCGCAGCTGCGCCGAACCCTGCCGGGAAATGGAGCAGCTCAGGCGGCAGGCCTGCACGAGGCTTAACCGGGCGGAAGATGCATCAGCGCTTGTTTCGCGCTGGTTCACTTTGTTGACAGCCCGCATTGATGCGCTGAGGGACATAGAAGAAACGCTGATCCACAACGTTCTGGCTCAGGCCCAGGGCGCGCTGGGGCAGGCGCTGAACGAGCCGGATGCCAGCGACGACGAAATGGCGAATTTGATCGCGGGAGCCAAAGAGGCCCGGCCAGGCGACCATTATCTCGACCGCCATCTGCTGGTGCTTGTCCGCCAGCAGGCGCAGCAGCTGGAGTCTATGGCCCGCAGGCTCGCCTCGCTGGAGACGACGCTCGCTGAACGCAAGGTTATCGAAAAGGCGAAAGGGCTGCTGATCCGCCATCAGGGCTACAGCGAAGAGCAGGCCTGGCAGGCGCTGCGTAAAATGGCGATGAACCAGAATAAGCGCATGGTTGAAGTGGCTGGCGCGATGGTAGCCGTGGCAGACATCTGGACGTTACCCCCAAAGGAGTAGCTGCACAGAGAGTGGGCATTTCATGCATTTTCCTGGTGCGTATTTACCCGCGTTAAGCATAAAAATGCCGGGATCATCGGGTTTATAAGCTGGCACGCAGGTTGCATTACTCCTTTAACAATATGGTTTCCTCAGGCTTCCCCAACGGCGGGGCAGGCCTGGTCGGACAAAGGCGTCCTTCAGTGTATTCCCACACTGACGGGCGCTTTTTTTTTACTTTTTTTCAGGAGCAGGCCGATGGGTGACAACGCAACAACGCTTTCCCGCCGACGATTCTTACAGGCAGGCGCCGCGCTGGGCGGGGCTTATTTACTGCCTGGCCTGATGAATGCCGCATGGGCGGCGGGCAGCGACGGGCCGGAGCAGGAAACGGTGAAGGTGGGTTTTATCCCGCTGACGGACTGCGCCTCCATCGTGATGGCCTCGGTGAAGGGCTTCGACAAAAAGCACGGCATAACGATTGTGCCGAGCAAAGAGGCGAGCTGGGCGGCGGTGCGCGACAAGCTGGTCTCCGGCGAGCTGGATGCGGCCCACGTTCTGTACGGCCTGATTTACGGCCTTGAGCTGGGCATCGCGGGCAAACAGCAGGCGA
Source organism: Dryocola clanedunensis (assembly GCF_038405435.1). Taxonomy (GTDB): domain Bacteria; phylum Pseudomonadota; class Gammaproteobacteria; order Enterobacterales; family Enterobacteriaceae; genus Dryocola; species Dryocola clanedunensis_A. Next base: position 110,134 of record NZ_JBBYHZ010000010.1, read on the forward strand.
TGGCGAACCTGATGACGCTCAATAACAACGGCCAGGCCATTACGCTGGCCATGGAGCTGACGAAGCAGGGCGTCACCGATGCCGCGAGCCTGAAAAAGCTGATTGCCGCCAACGCGCCCGGTACGTTCACCTTCGCCCACACGTTCCCGACGGGGACCCACGCCATGTGGCTCTATTACTGGCTGGCCGCCGCCGGGATCCATCCGTTTAATGACGTTCGCACCGTCGTCGTCCCGCCGCCGCAGATGGTGATGAACATGCGTATCGGCAATATGAGCGGCTACTGCGTGGGGGAACCCTGGAACCAGCGGGCCATCAACGACGGCATCGGCTTTACGGCGGCAACCTCCCAGTCCATTTGGGCCGATCATCCCGAAAAGATTCTGGGCACGCGCAGCGCATGGGTTGACCAGAATCCCAATACCGCCCGCGCGCTGGTGGCATCCGTGCTTGAGGCTTCCCGCTGGATAGATGCGAGTGAGGCAAACCGCCGCGAAACCGCCAGCGTGCTTGCCGGGCGAGCTTACCTGAATACTAAAGTCGGCTACCTCACCCCGCGCATGCTCGGCGAATACGACAACGGGCTGGGTAAAAAATGGCACGACGACCACGGCATGCATTTTTTCCGCGACGGAGAGGTGAACTACCCGTGGCTCTCGGACGGCATGTGGTTCCTGACCCAGCACCGCCGCTGGGGCCTGCTGGATAGCGATCCTGATTATTTAGCCGTCGCCACGCGCATCAACCGTCTTGATATTTACCGGCAGGCCGCCGCGGCCGCAGGCAACGTAGCCGTGCCTGCCAGCACGATGCGCGCCAGCACGCTGATGGACGGCAGCCAATGGGACGGCAGCAACCCTGCCGCCTACGCAGCAAGCTTCGCCATAAAACGTTGAGGGGAAAAATGATGAATCCACAGGCCCATAAAACAGCAGAGCAAGACGCAGCGCCGCCGGTGGCGGAAGTGATTATCCTGCCGCCGGTAACGGTTCGCCGACGTAAACCGCGGTGGCGGCAGGCCAGCCAGAGCCTGCTGGAACGGCTGATCCCGGCAGGGCTGGGCATGGCGCTGCTGCTGGTTGGCTGGCAAATTGCCGCCGTTACCAGCAAAGGTTTCCCCACGCCGCTCAGCACGCTGGACTCGGCCATGACCCTGTTCGCCGACCCGTTTTATAACGCCGGGCCTAACGATATGGGCATCGGCTGGAACGTGCTCGCTTCCCTGCAGCGCGTGGCGGTGGGCTTTGGCCTAGCGGCGCTGGTCGGGATCCCGGCAGGCTTTCTGATTGGCCGTTTCACCTTTATGGGCAGAATGTTCAATCCGGTTATCGCCCTGCTGCGGCCGGTCAGCCCGCTGGCCTGGCTGCCTATCGGCCTGCTGCTGTTCCAGAAGGCCGAACCGGCCTCGGGCTGGACCATTTTTATCTGTTCGATCTGGCCGATGATCATCAATACCGCCGAAGGGGTGAAGCGCATCCCGGAGGATTATCACAACGTGGCGCGCGTGCTGCAGCTCTCCGAGTGGACGGTAATGCGCCGCATCTTATTCCCTGCGGTTCTGCCCGCCGTGCTGACCGGCGTCCGGCTCTCCATCGGCATCGCCTGGCTGGTGATCGTCGCGGCGGAAATGCTGACCGGCGGGCTGGGGATCGGCTTCTGGATCTGGAACGAGTGGAACAACCTCAACGTCGAAAACATTCTGATCGCGATTGTCATCATCGGCGTCGTGGGGCTGCTGCTTGAACAGGGGCTGATGTGGCTCGCCCGCCGCTTCAGCTGGCAGGAAAAATAAGGGGATAACCATGAAAAAAATCATTCAGCTGCAGAACGTCAGCCAGCGTTTCTCCACCGCCAGCGGTGAATTCCTGGCCTTAAGCAACGTCAGTTTCGATATCCACGAGGGGGAAACCATCAGCCTGATCGGCCACTCCGGCTGCGGCAAGTCCACGCTGCTTAATCTGATTGCGGGCATCACGCTGCCTTCCGAAGGCGGGCTGCTGTGCGACAACCGGGAGATAGCAGGCCCCGGCCCGGATCGCGCAGTGGTCTTTCAGAACCACTCTCTGCTGCCGTGGATGACCTGCTTTGAGAACGTTGCGCTGGCGGTGGACAAGGTTTTCAGCCGCACCATGAGCCGTGCCGAACGCCGGGAGTGGATCGTTCACAACCTGGAGCGCGTGCAGATGGGCCACGCGATAAACAAACATCCCGGGGAGATTTCCGGCGGCATGAAGCAGCGGGTGGGCATCGCGCGGGCGCTGGCCATGAAGCCGAAGGTTCTGCTGATGGATGAGCCTTTCGGCGCGCTGGACGCGCTGACCCGGGCGCACCTGCAGGACACGGTGATGCACATCCAGCAGGAGCTGCAAACGACCATCGTCCTGATAACGCACGATGTGGACGAAGCCGTGCTGCTCTCCGACCGCGTGCTGATGATGACCAACGGCCCGGCGGCTACGGTTGGCGAGACGCTGCACGTTGACCTGCCACGACCACGCAGCCGGGTTGCCCTTGCGGAGGACGGACGCTACCACCATCTGCGCCAGCAGGTGCTGCGTTTTCTCTATGAAAAGCAGCCTAAGGCCGCCTGAGGAGCCGACCATGAAGCAACGCCTGCTTGTCATCGGCAACGGCATGGCGGCTGTCCGCCTGGTGGAACAGCTCACCTCGCTGGCGGCCGGACGGCTGGACATCACGGTATTTGGCGAGGAGCCAGCGCTGAGCTACAACCGCATCCTGCTGTCGCCGGTTCTGGCAGGGGAGAAGCCAGCCGCCGCGACGCAGCTGCATGACCATGCCTGGTATCAGGAGAGGGGCATTAATTTGCTGACCGGTGAGGCCGTTCTGTCGGTGTCTACCGCCGACAAAACTGTCCGCACTTCCCGTCGCAGCATGGAGTACGACGAGCTGGTATTTGCCACGGGCTCGCTGCCCTTTATCCCGCCGATCCCCGGCCATACTCTGCCTCACGTCCACTGTTTCCGCACCCTGGCGGACGTCGAGGCGATATTGCGCGGGGCGGGGAACGTGGCGGTGCTGGGCGGCGGCCTGCTTGGGGTGGAAGCCGCCGCGGCCTTAAACGCGCGGGGTATCCCCGTCACGCTTATCCACCGTCAGCCCTGGCTGATGGATCTTCAGCTTAACCAGCAGGCGGGGCTGCTGCTGGAAGAGTCTTTAACGGCCCGCGGCATTGCGTGCGAGCTGAACTGCGGCATTGAAAGCATCGGCAATGACCGCGTACTGCTCAGCAATGGCCGCGAGCTGGCTGCCGGACGGGTCGTTATCGCCACCGGCGTCAGGCCGAATATCTCCCTTGCCCGGCAAAGCGGCGTGCCCTGTGAACGGGGGATTAGCGTTGACGCTCAGCTGCGCAGCCCGATCCCGCACGTCAGCGCGCTGGGGGAATGCTGTGAGATTGACGGGCAAACCTGGGGGCTGGTGGCTCCCTGTCTGCAGCAGGCCGACGTGCTCGCCGCAAGGCTGGCGGGATTGCCTGCCGCTGATTTCAGCTATCAGGATCGCGGCACGCGGCTCAAGGTCAGCGGCATTCCATTATTTTCAGCGGGCGACTTAAGCGAGCGGCCCGGCACCCGCATTCTGACGGCCTTCGACCCGCTTTCCCGACACTACCGCTGCCTGCATCTGCGCGATGACAGGCTCACCGGCGCGCTGCTGATGGGTGACATTCAGTCCGCCAGCGCCCTGACAGACGTGCTTCTGAACGCGGCTCCCGTGACTCCGGGCGCCCTGTTTGACGACTTTACCCCCCAGATGCAGCCGCAGGCTGCCGGAGATGACGACATGACAAAATCAACGCTGGTAGTGATCGGGCACGGCATGGTCGGGCATCACTTCCTTGAACGGTGCGTCGCGCTGAATCTACATAAAACGCACCATATCGTGGTGTTCGGAGAAGAACGCCATCCGGCCTACGACCGCGTGCATCTTTCCGAATACTTCTCCGGGCGCAGCGCGGAGTCGCTGTCTATGGTGCAGGGGGATTTCTTTGCCGAACACGGCATTGAACTGCGCAGCCACACCCGCATCGTGGAGATCGACCGCCAGCAGCGCCTGGTACGCGACAGCGAAGGGCATGAAACGTGGTGGGACAAGCTGGTGCTGGCAACCGGCTCCTGGCCATTCGTGCCGCCGGTACCCGGCAATGATTTACCCGGCTGCTTTGTCTACCGCACGCTCGACGATCTGGATGCCATTGCGGAACGCGCGCGCGGCGCCACGCGTGGCGTGGTCATCGGCGGAGGACTGCTGGGGCTGGAAGCCGCCAACGCCCTTAAACAGCTCGGTCTGGAGACATACGTCGTGGAGTTCGCGCCAAACCTGATGGCCGTCCAGCTCGACAACGACGGGGCCGCCATGCTGCGCGCGAAAATTTCCGACCTCGGCGTCAGGGTGCTGACCGGCAAGGCGACGACGGCGATTACCGAAGCCGAAGGCCTGCGTCTCAGTTTTGCCGACGGTGAGAGTCTGGATACCGATCTGATCGTTTTCTCCGCTGGTATTCGCCCGCAGGACAAGCTGGCTGGCGGCTGCGGGCTGGCGCTGGGTGAGCGAGGCGGCATTGTCATTAACGACAGCTGCCAGACCAGCGACGACTCGATTTACGCCATCGGCGAATGCGCGCTGTGGGAGGGCAAAATCTTTGGCCTGGTCGCGCCGGGCTATCAGATGGCGCGGGTGGCGGCGGCGACGCTTGCCGGGGAAAGCACGGCGTTTCGCGGCGCCGACATGAGCACTAAACTGAAACTGCTCGGCGTGGAGGTCGCCTCCTTCGGCGACGCCCACGGGCGCACGCCGGGCAGCCAGAGCTATCGGTGGACCAACGGCCCACGGCAGATCTACAAGAAAATCGTCGTTTCGGCGGACGGCAAAACCCTGCTTGGGGGCGTGCTGGTGGGCGACAGCGGCGAATACAGCCAGCTGCTGCAGATGATGCTCAACGGCATGGCGCTGCCCGCGCAGCCCGAAACGCTGATCCTGCCCGCCTCGCCGGGGGCGGCATCAAAAACGCCTGGCGTCGGCGCTTTGCCTGATACGGCGCAGCTCTGTTCCTGCCACAACGTCAGCAAGGCGGCTGTCTGCGCGGCGGTAAACGGCGGCGCAGGGGATATGGCGGCGATAAAAGCCTGCACCAAAGCCGCGACGGGCTGCGGCGGCTGCTCCGCGCTGGTGAAGCAGGTAATGGAGTACCAGCTCCAGCAGCAGGGCGTAGAGGTCAAAAAAGACATCTGCGAACACTTCGCGTATTCCCGCCAGGAGATCTACCACCTGGTGCGCGTCAACCATCTGCATACTTTTGAGCAGCTCATCAGCCGCTACGGGCAGGGGCACGGCTGTGAAATCTGCAAGCCGCTGGCGGCCTCGGTGCTGGCATCCTGCTGGAACGAATACCTGCTTAAGCCGGCCCATCTGCCGCTGCAGGATACCAACGATCGCTATTTCGCCAATATTCAGAAAGACGGCACCTATTCCATCGTGCCGCGCGTGCCCGCCGGGGAGATCACGCCGGACGGGCTGATCGCCATAGGCCTGGTAGCAAAACGCTATCGGCTCTACAGCAAAATCACCGGCGGACAGCGCATCGACCTTTTTGGCGCGCGTCTCGAAGAGCTACCTGCTATCTGGGAGGAGCTGGTGGCGGCTGGTTTTGAGACCGGCCACGCCTACGGCAAGTCGCTGCGTACGGTGAAATCCTGCGTGGGATCGACCTGGTGCCGCTACGGGGTGCAGGACTCCACCGGGCTGGCGATTGAGCTGGAGAACCGCTACAAGGGGCTGCGCTCGCCGCACAAAATCAAAATGGCCGTTTCGGGCTGCACCCGCGAGTGCGCGGAGGCGCAAAGCAAGGACATCGGCGTCATCGCCACGGAGAAGGGCTGGAACCTCTATGTCTGCGGCAACGGCGGCATGAAGCCGCGCCACGCGGATCTGTTCGCCAGCGATCTGGACCGCGAAACCCTGATCCGCACCGTCGACCGACTGCTGATGTTCTACATCCGCACCGCCGACCGGCTCCAGCGGACCAGCACCTGGATGGATAACCTCGAAGGCGGGCTGGAATACCTGCGCGACGTGGTGCTCAACGACAGCCTGGGCCTGGGCGAAGAGCTGGAGAAAGAGATGGCGGGCGTGGTGGCTACTTATCAGTGCGAGTGGCAGACCACGCTGAACAGCCCGGACCGCCTCGCGCTGTTCCGCTCTTCCGTTAACAGCGACAAACCGGACGAAGCCGTGCAGCGGCAGATGCTGCGTGGGCAGCTGCAGCCAGCGGATGCTGAGCCGCAGCAACAGATTGTGCCGCCGGTGAAACCGTGGCAGGCCGTCTGCGACATCAGCGCGATCCCGGCGCAGGCAGGCATTGGCGCCCGGCTGGGGGAGCTGCAAATTGCGCTGTTCCGCTTCGGCGAGGCGATTTACGCCCTTGATAACCACGAGCCGGGCAGCGTGGCGAACGTGCTCTCGCGTGGGATCGTAGGTGATGTAGCAGGCGAACCGGTGGTTATCTCTCCGCTTTATAAACACAGGTTCCGCCTGCGCGACGGCCAAAGCCCGGACGGTGAGCTGGCGGTTCGCGCCTGGCCGGTGAAGGTAGAGCAGGGCATGGTCTGGGTAGGGAGCCAGGCGCTGATTACGCGCGCGGAGGCATCATGAGCGCCCCGGTGCGTTCAACCTGCCCCTATTGCGGGGTAGGCTGCGGCGTAACGGCCCGGACCGATGAGAACGGCGGCGTGAAAATAGCCGGGGACGTACAGCACCCGGCCAATTTCGGACGGCTGTGCGTAAAGGGAGCTTCGCTTGGCGAAACGCTCGGTCTGGAAGAGCGTCTGCTGTTCCCGGAGGTTAACGGCGAGCGCGCTGCCTGGGAGGCGGCGCTGGATCATGCCGCGCAAAAATTGCAGGACATCATTCGGGAGTTCGGCCCAAAGGCGGTGGCGTTCTATGCATCCGGCCAGCTGCTCACCGAGGATTACTATGTTGCCAATAAGCTGATGAAGGGGTTCATCGGCGCGGCGAATATCGACACGAATTCACGGCTCTGCATGGCCTCGGCGGTGGTTGGCTATAAACGCGCGTTCGGCGCGGATTTCGTGCCGTGCAGCTATGAGGATCTTGATCAGACGGATCTGGTGGTGCTGGTGGGCTCGAACGCGGCCTGGACGCACCCGGTGCTCTATCAGCGGCTGGCGGAGGCCAAACGGCAGCGCCCGGAGATGAAAGTCGTGGTGATAGATCCGCGCCGCACCCCGACCTGCGACATCGCCGATCTGCACCTGGCGCTGCGGCCCGGCAGCGACGCCGGGCTGTTTGTCGGCCTGCTTCATTATCTGACGCGGCACGGGCCGCCGGGCCAGACGTTCGACGGTGAGGCCGAAGCGCTGGCGCTGGCAGCCGGGTGGCCGCTGGAGAAATGCGCCGACTTTTGCAGGCTGGATGCGGAGGCCATCGGCACCTTCTGGCAGTGGTTTGCCGACAGCCCGCGCGCCATGACGCTCTACACCATGGGCATTAACCAGTCCTCAAGCGGCAGCGACAAGTGCAGCGCCATCATCAACGTGCATCTGGCCAGCGGCAAGCTCGGGCGCGCGGGCTGCGGGCCATTTTCGCTGACCGGACAGCCAAACGCCATGGGCGGTCGGGAGGTCGGGGGGCTGGCAAACCAGCTGGCCTGCCACCTCAATTTTGAACCTGCCGACATCGCCCGGCTCGGGCGCTTCTGGGGCAGCGAGCGAATCGCCGAAACGCCGGGCCTGATGGCGGTGGAGCTGTTTGACGCCATAGGACGGGGAGAGATAAAAGCCGTGTGGATCATGGGCACCAATCCGGTGGTTTCGCTGCCGGACGCCTCCGGCGTGGAGCGGGCGCTGGCGAAATGCCCGCTGGTCATTGTCTCCGACGTGGTGGATAAAACGGACACCGGACGCTACGCCCACGTGCGCTTTCCGGCGCTGGCCTGGGGAGAAAAAAACGGCACGGTCACTAACTCAGAGCGCAGGATTTCAAGGCAGCGCGCCTTTCTGCCGCCGCCGGGGGAAGCCCGCGCCGACTGGTGGATTTTGTCGCAGATCGCCCGGCGGCTCGGCTATGAAAAAATGTTCGCCTGGCAGCATCCACAGGACATTTTTTGCGAACATGCGGCGCTGTCGGGCTATGAGAATAACGGCTCACGCGCCTTTGATATCAGCGGGCTGGCAGCGCTGACCCGCCAGCAGTACGACGAGCTGGAGCCGGTGCGCTGGCCCGTTGCCGCAGCCCACCACGGCCCGGTGAAAAGCTGGCGCAAAAGCGGCAGGTTCCAGATGGCGGGGGTCGATCCCCGGCTGCCAGCGGCCCTGACCGACCGTAATTATCCCTTACTGCTTAACACCGGGCGAATTCGCGATCAGTGGCACACCATGACGCGAACCGGGTACGTGCCGGGCCTGATGCAGCATACCGGGATGCCGTACCTGGAGATAAATCCGCTGGACGCACAGCGCTACGGCATAACGGACGCAGGGCTGGTACGCATTGCATCCCCGCTGGGCGGCATGGTCGCCCGAGCGCAGCTGAGCGAACATCAGCAGCCGGGAAGCGTATTTTCACCGATGCACTGGAGCCAGCAGTTTGCCCGTAGGGGGCAGATAAACAGCCTGGTGGCGAAAGTATGCGATGCCGATTCCGGCCAGCCGGAAAGCAAACAGACGGCGGTTCGCCTTCAGCGCTGGCGGCCTGCGTGGTACGGCGAGATCTTTGCTGCCGGTGACATTGCCTTTGCGGAGGATATTCAGTGGTGGCGGCAGGCGTCGACGGGCGCAACGCATTTTCTTTGCGCGGCGGACAGCGATCCGCGGGCCTGGGCGGCAACCCTGACCGCCGGTCGAGGCTGGCAGCTGCAGTACGCGAGCGGCGACGGGGAGCTGTATCATCTGCTGGCGTGGCACGACGGCAGGTTAATGCTGGCCTTCTATGCCGCAAAAGCCTGGCCGGACATTGACCGGCAGGCCGTGCTGGCGGCTTTTGAAAAAGCGCCGGATGGGCGGCATTCGCTGCTGGCGGGCCGGGCGCCCGGAGGAGTACCGGCCCCGGGCAGAACGGTTTGCAGCTGCTTTGGCGTGGGCGAGAAGACAATACTGGGCGCCATCGCGTCGGGCTGTCACACCGTCGCGATGCTGGGCGAGAAGCTGCGGTGCGGCACCAACTGCGGCTCCTGCATCCCGGAGCTGAAGGCGTTACTGCCCAAAGCGGCTGATTAGCCCCGCCGCGGCCAGGGCGTGCCCCTTGAGCTTAGCGAACAGCTCTTCGCGGGTCAGGCCTGCGGGAAGCGCATCGGCACGCAAATCCGTAGCGATCAGCGTCCAGGTGTAGTGGTGCGCACCGCTTCCCGGCGGGGGACACGGCCCGTGCCAGGCCAGGCTGCCGGGGGTATTTTTACCTCCGGTAAAGCCTTTACCGTCCCGCAGCTGGTTGGCGGTAAAACCAGTCGCGCTGGGCGGGATGTTGTAGGCCACCAGATGCGTTACGCCCAGGCCTTTTGCTCCTTCCGGGTCGTGCACAATCAGCGCAAAGCTCTGCGTAGTGGCAGGAGGATTGCTCCAGACTACCGGCGGGGAAAGATTCTGCCCGGTGCAGTTCGGGTTATTCTTCGCGTTGCCCGCGTATTGCTTATCCAGCATCGCGTTATCGGCAAACGCCGGGGACTGCAGCATAAACAGGCCTTCAGCCTGAGCGGCAAAACAGCCGCACAAAAGCAGGGCGGAGAAACAGCGTAGCGAGGTTTTCATAGTTGGTTGCTCAAAGGGCAGGAGCTATAAGCGTAGCGCGAATTTAGGAATAAGCTGGCGTGCGGGCAGGGACTTTAAGCGTGTTCAGAACACGCATGATGTTATAATTTCCAGATGTTTAAAAAAGCTGTCCCCCTGTTAACCCTGACCTGCACACTCCTGAGCACCGGAGGAGCCGCCGCTACCCGTCAGCCCTTCGTCGAAGAGGGCGATGCGCTTATGTCCCCGACTCCGCCAGAACTTCCCGATTTAGGCATGGCCCCGGAAACCGACGCCGCCGCTAAACACATTGCTGAAATGGCTAAAAAATTCGGCGAGGCGAGCATGATCGACAACGGGCTGGACGCCGGAGACCAGGCGCGCCTGATGGCGTTTACCAGCCTGCGCGACGTGCTGGCCGACCGGGTTGTGGACGAAGCGGAATCGCTGCTCTCCCCGTGGGGCAAAGCCAGCTTTAACCTGCTGGTGGACCAGCACGGCAGCTGGAACGGCAGCAGCGGATCGCTGTTTTCGCCGTGGCAGGATAACGATCGCTATCTTACCTGGAGCCAGATTGGCTTCACCCAGCAGGAAGAGGGCACCGTCGGCAACCTCGGCGTCGGGCAGCGCTGGGTGGCGGGCAGCTGGCTGCTCGGCTACAACACCTTCTACGATAACCAGCTGTCGAATCATCTTCAGCGCGCCGGGCTGGGCGCCGAGGCGTGGGGCGAATACCTGCGCCTGTCCGCCAACTACTACCAGCCGCTGAACGGCTGGCAGGACGATACCGAAACGCTGGCGCAGCGCCTGGCGCGGGGGTATGACATTACGGCGAAGGCGTGGCTGCCGTTCTACCGGCATATTAATACCAGCCTGAGCCTCGAGCAGTATTTTGGCGACAGCGTGGACCTCTTCGACAGCGGCACGGGATACCGCAACCCGGTTGCGGTGACCATGGGCCTGAGCTATACGCCGGTGCCGCTGGTGACCTTCACCGCCCAGCATAAGCAGGGTGAAAACGGCGTCGGGCAGGATAACCTCGGCCTGAAGCTGAACTATCGCCTTGGCGTGCCCTTCGCCAAACAGATCTCTTCTGCGGAGGTGGCGGCGACCAGCTCGCTTCGCGGCAGCCGCTACGACAGCGTCGACCGCAATGATTTACCGGTGATGGAATATCGCCAGCGTAAAACCCTGTCGGTGTTTTTGGCGACGCCGCCGTGGGAGCTGCACCCGGGTGAAACCGTGGAGCTTAAGCTACAGGTGCGGGCGAACCACGCCATCCGCAACGTCAGCTGGCAGGGGGATACCCAGGTGCTAAGCCTGACGCCTCCGGCCAACAACCGCAGCACAGACGGCTGGAGCGTGATTATGCCTGCGTTACAGAACGGTGAGGCGAGCGAATACCATCTGTCGGTGACCGTTGAGGATGACAGAGGGCAGAAGGTGACGTCGAACTGGATCACGCTTAAGCAGGCTGAGCCGCTGGTGGTGAGTCCGGCAGAAGATCCTCGTTATAACCTTCTGCCGGAAGATGTCTATTAATCACAACTCACCCCGGCCATACGTCAGGGTGAGATCTGTAAACCCGCAGGTATTCCGTTCACCCGTCCGTCTTGCTATCTCTGCTACCGTTGCGAACGGTGAACGTGTCATGGGGATTACGCCATCCCCCTGACGACCCCGGCGCCCGGCAAATAAATCGCCGCTGAAGCGGTAAACTCCGGTTTTTACCCAACATGCGGGGTCGTTCGCGATTCGTTCCCGACGATCGCTCTCTCACGTTGTTCCCGACAACGTGACCCCGCCTGAAGGGCAAAAACCGGAGCGATTTAAGCCGGGAACAGGGTGTCGCTTTAAGCCAGAGATAACATCAGATACTTCGTCGCTTTGAAACCTACAGCGACACCGGTTCGGCAGCAACATATGCCACCTGACGCAGAGTGAACGGAACCTTCTCGATCTTGCCAGTAACTGTTTCAAAGATCTGTATAAAAGACAGTTCCCGGAAGAGGGGATAGTGCCCTAAAAAATACGCTCCTGATGCACCCAGACCGCCGCTTCGACGCGGGATTTCAGCTTCATCTTTTTCAGCAGGTGCTTTACGTGAACCTTTACGGTGCTCTCGGTGATATCCAGGCGGCGGGCAATCATCTTGTTTGGCAGCCCCTGGGCGATAAGCTTCAGGATATCGCGTTCGCGCGGGGTCAGCTGATTCACATCGCGGTCGGACGTTGCGCGGTTAGCGCGCAGGCTTGCCGCCAGCACCGGGGTTAACGCTTCGCTTAACACCATTTCGCCCGCAGCCGCCTGCTGCAGGGCTTTGAGCAAATCTTCTGGCTCCATATCTTTCAGCAGATAGCCGTCCGCACCGCGTTTCAGGGCGGTTACAACGTCTTCTTCGTGGTTGGAGACGCTGAACACGACGATACGGCCCGACAGCGGTTTTTCACGCAGGCAGTCCAGGGTTTCCAGGCCGTTCATGCCGGGCATATTCAGATCCAGCAGGATCAGGTCGGGATCGAGCGCTTCCGCGAGTTCAACGCCCTGAGCCCCGTTCCCCGCTTCGCCGACCACGGCCAGCTCGGGCGCCATGCTGATTAGCTGTTTGACGCCGGTCCTTAGCATCGGGTGATCATCAATCAGCAAAATAGTTGCTGCTTCCGGGTTACTCATCGCTTACTCCTGTGGCAGAAGACAAATGTGCTTCGGGCATAAAACTGACGACCACTTCGGTGCCGCCACCAGCGCGAGTCCGTATCTGGCAGTCGCCCTTCAGGCTCTGCGCACGGTCTCGCATAATAATAAGTCCGTAATGGTTTCTGCGCTCCCCGTTATCGGGTATTCCGCAGCCGTTGTCCCATACGGTTAGTTTGACCTGCTTATCGAGATGTTCGACGGTCACGCCGCAGGCGGTGGCCCGGGCGTGCTTAAAGCTGTTGTTCAGCGCTTCTCGGGCGATCTGCACCAGGTGAATGGCCTGATACGACGGCACCAGACGAGGCGGCAGCCGGTAGTTCAGCTCGACGGCAAAGCCGAGCTTTTCGCTGAACTCCTGGCAGCTCGTTTCGAGGGCGGGGCGCAGGCCCGGCTCAACCAGCTGCAGGCGGAAGGTGGTCAGCAGTTCGCGCAGCTGGCGCCAGGAGGTGTTCAGCTCGTTGCGCATCTGAGCGAGCAGTTCACGCATCTCCTCCGGCAGCGCCGCGCCCTGCATCTGCAGGCAGCTCACCTGCATTTTCAGGCAGGAAAGCGACTGTGCGATAGAGTCGTGCAGCTCGCGGGCAATCGTCGCGCGTTCTTCCATCACCACCAGCTGCTGCTGGTGCTCATGCTGCCTTTCAACCGCAAGCGTAGCGGTAAGCTGTTCAATGAGCGTTTCAATCAGCTGCTGCTGGTCGGCGGTCAGGCTGCTGCTGTGCGGGAGCTGAGCGAGCACAAGGCCGTACTGAATATGGTTATCCGTCAGCCGCCACTTCACGGCGCTGGTTTCGGCAGGCTCCGCCGCTGGCGCGCGCGGGCAAAGCTGGCAGCCCTGTGCCTCACAGCTGTTATCCGGCTGGTAGGTATATTCGTCGTAGTTCTCTTCGTCTTCGTATTCGTACACGCGAAGCTCGATGTTGCGCAGCGGCGTCAGGTGCTGTAGTTCGCTTAATACCGGTGAGAGCCGCTGGCAGAGGGGAGCCTGGGAGTGCAGGCGGCGGTTTGCCTGATACAAAAAGGAGAGGATGCGATTTTTCTGCTCCAGCCCGGCGGTTTTCTCCCGCACGCGCTGCTCCAGCCCGGCGTAACTCTCGGCAAGTTCAGCTGACATACTGTTAAGCGCCACGCCAAGAGTGGCCATTTCGTTACGGCCCGAGACGCTAACCCGGTGGGTAAAGTCCCGCTGGCCGATAGCCGAGGCCATCGCCAGCAGCTGCCGCCACGGACGCAGCAGGCGCTTGCGCAGCCAGACGATGGTGAAGATCAGCAGCAGCCCCATCAGCGCCGCCATGCCTCTTTGTAGCTGAACGATGCGGTTCAGACGCTGCTCGGTCGTTTTATCGAACGAGCTGACCAGCTGGTCGATTCGGCCGACAAACTGCGCTACGTGGGGGGTCACCTGGCCGGCGTTTTTAGCCCGGTTGATGGCGGGTTCCAGCGTGCCGCGCCAGTAATCCTGAAGCTGGGTCAGCTGCTCCTGCTGCCCGTCCCGGCGGGCGGCGTCCTGCAGATCGCGGCTCCAGGCGGTTTGCTCCATTTCTGCCAGCAGCGGAGCGTCTTTTCGTGTAAGCGGAATGGCCGTCAGCAGGCGGTAGCTCTGCATGCGCAGCGACCCGGCTTTGTTGATGGCGTGGGCGTTGCCCTGGATCCCCTGCGCGAGCCAGCTGGCAAGGCTCATTCCCACCACGCCGAGCGTTGCCAGCAGCAGCACAATCAGCGCTAACTGGTTAACCAGAGTAAGAGGAGAGAGCAGGCGCTTCAACATTTTATCCTTTGTCCTTCAAGTTGCAGGGGTGTTGGCTGCACTCCCTCACCCCAGTCACTTATTTATATAAGCTCCTGGGGATGAGCTCCCTTGCCGCCTACCTGCAAACTTGAATGCCACAGGATAAAAAAGCGACACGATGAAGCCGGGGCGTGTTCGTTATTACAACATTTTCAGCCATCCCCCGGAGTATACCCATACCCCCTAATGATTACTCCTTAATTGCCGGGGGTGGCATGGCGGTGGTTATAACCCTGGCGTACCCCTTCCAGGGCAGTGAAAACCCACAGTTTTTTTGTGAATATGGCTTACTCACAAAGAATCATGGTTAAAATATAAGCGCCATTCTGTCCGATTATCCCTTGATATACATCAATTTAGATTCACCAATACTCCCTAATGTGGCGGCAATTACTCTTACACATTTGAGGTGTTTATGTCTGCGTCGTCCAATAAAGGGCAGAAATCCGCGGGGCTGATTACGGACTGGCGTCCGGAAGAAGCTGAGTTCTGGCAAACAAAAGGGCATCGCATTGCGAGCCGAAACCTGTGGATCTCCGTACCGAGCCTGCTGCTCGCCTTCTGTGTCTGGATGCTGTTCAGCGCGGTCGCGGTTAACCTGAACAAGGTTGGCTTCAGCTTCACGACCGACCAGCTGTTTATGCTCACCGCGCTGCCTTCGGTGTCGGGTGCGCTGCTGCGCGTGCCGTACTCCTTTATGGTGCCTATCTTCGGCGGACGCCGCTGGACCGCCTTCAGCACCGGCATTCTGATCGTGCCGTGCGTCTGGCTTGGTTTTGCGGTGCAGGATACCACCACGCCGTTCAGCGTCTTTATCATCATCGCGCTGCTTTGCGGCTTCGCGGGTGCCAACTTCGCCTCGAGCATGGCCAACATCAGCTTCTTCTTCCCGAAGGCCAAACAGGGCGGGGCGCTGGGTATTAACGGCGGCCTGGGCAACCTGGGCGTGAGCGTAATGCAGCTGGTTGCGCCGCTGGCCATTTCCCTTTCTATGTTCGCCATCTTCGGCGGCACGGGCGTGGAGCAGGCTGACGGTTCAATGCTGTTCCTCGAAAATGCCGCATGGATCTGGGTACCGTTCCTGGCTATCTTCACCATCGCAGCCTGGTTTGGCATGAACGATCTGTCCGCCTCTAAGGCCTCGCTGCGCGAACAGCTGCCGGTACTGAAACGTGCGCACCTGTGGATCATGGGCGTGCTGTACCTGGCGACGTTCGGCTCGTTTATCGGCTTCTCCGCCGGTTTCGCGATGCTGGCAAAAACCCAGTTCCCGGACATCAACATCCTGCACTTTGCGTTCTTCGGCCCGCTGTTTGGCGCGCTGGCTCGCTCTGCGGGCGGGGCGATTTCTGACCGCTTTGGCGGGACAAAAGTGTCGCTGATTAACTTCATCTTCATGGCCGTATTCAGCGCGCTGCTGTTCACCACGCTTCCGCACAACGGCGTGGGCGGTAACTTTATCGCCTTCTTCGGCGTGTTCCTGATGCTGTTCCTGACGGCCGGGCTGGGGAGCGGTTCAACCTTCCAGATGATCTCCGTTATCTTCCGTAAGCTGACCATGGATCGCGTCAAAGCGGCGGGCGGCACGGAAGAGCACGCCATGCGCGAAGCGGCAACCGACACCGCGGCGGCGCTTGGCTTTATCTCGGCGATTGGTGCCATCGGCGGGTTCTTCATCCCTAAAGCTTTCGGGACCTCGCTGGCGCTGACCGGTTCCCCGGCAGGAGCAATGAAAATCTTCCTGGTGTTCTACATCGTCTGTGTGGTCATCACCTGGGCCGTGTACGGCCGTAAATCTGCCAAATAAGTTTTAAAAAATTGACCATTTTGGTTATCCCAGCGCGGCTTCGGTCGCGCTTTTTTTTAACCCTTCGCCATTAGTTACAACATACTTTTCTTTGGGCTTTAGCCCGTTGCTGGCTCCTCAGCCGGGCGGGTCCGGCAGTACCTACCCCTTAATACCTCCGGGCGGCTTTACCCTACCCATCGGGAACGGATATTCGAAAATAATCATTATAAAACAATAAAATGAGAAATTTCTCGCCATGCCACTTTGGTGGTATCTGGTTTTTCGGGGCCGTCGGCCAGCGCCGCCGGTGTTGATCGTTATCAATTCTCCCGTCCTTACCGCGCGATACCGTGCCAGCAAATCTGCAATGTCGATTTCACAGAAGAGCCTCCAGGCTCCACATCAGGAGAATCCCGATGAGTAAGTTTCTTGACCGGTTTCGTTACTTCAAACAGAAGGGCGACACCTTTGCCGACGGACATGGCCAGCTGCTCGATACCAACCGTGACTGGGAAGAAGGCTACCGCCAGCGCTGGCAGCACGACAAAGTTGTGCGCTCCACCCACGGTGTAAACTGCACCGGTTCATGCAGCTGGAAGATTTACGTTAAAAGCGGCCTCGTCACCTGGGAAACCCAGCAGACCGACTACCCGCGAACCCGCCCGGATATGCCAAACCATGAGCCACGCGGCTGCCCTCGCGGCGCCAGCTACTCCTGGTATCTCTACAGCGCGAACCGCCTGAAATACCCGCTGATGCGTAAGCGTCTGATCAAGCTGTGGCGCGAAGCCAAAACCGTGCACGCCGACCCGGTCGACGCGTGGGCATCCATCATCAACGACCCGGAAAAAGCAAAAAGCTATAAACAGGCCCGTGGTCGCGGTGGTTTTGTCCGCTCAAGCTGGCAGGAAGTGAACGAGCTGATTGCGGCGTCCAACGTCTTTACCGCGAAAACTTACGGTCCTGACCGAATAGCGGGCTTCTCGCCAATCCCGGCGATGTCGATGGTTTCCTACGCCGCTGGCGCTCGCTATATCTCCCTGATTGGCGGGACCTGCCTGAGCTTCTACGACTGGTACTGCGACCTGCCGCCTGCGTCACCGATGACCTGGGGCGAGCAAACCGACGTGCCTGAGTCCGCCGACTGGTACAACTCCAGCTACATCATGGCCTGGGGCTCTAACGTGCCGCAGACCCGTACCCCGGACGCCCACTTCTTTACCGAAGTGCGTTACAAAGGGACTAAAACAGTAGCCGTAACGCCGGACTACGCGGAAATCGCCAAGCTTTGCGACCAGTGGCTGGCGCCGAAGCAGGGTACCGATGCCGCGATGGCGCTGGCGATGGGCCACGTCATGCTGCGTGAGTTCCACCTGGATAACCCAAGCCAGTACTTCACCGACTACGTGCGTCGCTACACCGACATGCCGATGCTGGTGATGCTCGAAGAGCGCGACGGGTTTTATGCCGCGGGCCGCATGCTGCGAGCATCCGACCTGGTTGACGGCCTGGGCCAGGAAAACAATCCGCAGTGGAAAACCGTTGCTCTGGATAACCAGAACGGCGAGCTGCTGGCACCGAACGGCTCTATCGGCTACCGCTGGGGCGAGAAGGGCAAGTGGAACCTCGAACAGCGCGACGGCAGCAGCGGCGAAGAGGCCGAGCTGCGCCTGAGCCTGCTGGGCAGCCACGACGAAGTGGCCGAAGTGGGCTTCCCTTACTTCGGCGGCGAAAGCTCCGAGCACTTCAGCAACGTTAAACTCGATAACGTGCTGATGCATAAACTGCCGGTTAAGCGTATTCAGCTGGCAGACGGTTCCAGCGCGCTGGTGACCACCGTTTACGATCTGACCCTGGCGAACTACGGCCTGGAACGCGGTCTGAACGATGAAAACTGCGCTTCCAGCTACGACGAAGTCAAAGCTTATACCCCAGCGTGGGCCGAGCAGATCACCGGCGTTTCCCGTCAGAATATCGTGCGCATCGCCCGTGAGTTTGCCGACAACGCCGATAAAACGCACGGCCGCTCAATGATCATCGTCGGCGCCGGGATGAACCACTGGTTCCACATGGACATGAACTACCGCGGCCTGATCAACATGCTGATCTTCTGCGGCTGCGTCGGCCAGAGCGGCGGCGGCTGGGCGCACTACGTGGGCCAGGAAAAGCTGCGTCCGCAAACCGGCTGGACCCCGCTGGCGTTTGCCCTTGACTGGCAGCGCCCGCCGCGCCACATGAACAGCACCTCGTTCTTCTATAACCATTCCAGCCAGTGGCGCTACGAGTCGCTGACTGCGGAAGAGCTGCTCTCCCCGCTGGCGGACAAATCCCGCTACAGTGGCCACCTGATCGACTTTAACGTGCGTGCAGAACGCATGGGCTGGCTGCCTTCCTCGCCGCAGCTGAACACCAACCCGCTGAACATCGCGGCGCAGGCGAAAGCGGCTGGCATGAGCGCGGCCGACTTCACCGCTCAGCAGCTGAAAAGCGGTGATATTCGCTTTGCGGCGGAACAGCCGGATGCGGGCAACAACCACCCGCGCAACCTGTTCGTCTGGCGTTCAAACCTGCTGGGTTCCTCCGGCAAGGGCCACGAGTACATGCTTAAGTACCTGCTCGGTACCGAAAACGGTATTCAGGGTAAGGATCTGGGCAAAGAAGGCGGCGTGATGCCGGAAGAAGTTGAGTGGGTGGATAACGGCCTCGACGGCAAGCTGGATCTGGTGGTGACGCTGGACTTCCGCCTGTCGAGCACCTGCCTGTACTCCGATATCGTGCTGCCAACGGCGACCTGGTATGAGAAAGACGACATGAATACTTCGGATATGCATCCGTTTATTCACCCGCTTTCCGCCGCCGTTGACCCGGCATGGGACTCGAAGAGCGACTGGGATATCTACAAGGATATCGCGAAGAAATTCTCCGAAGTGTGCGTCGGCCACTTAGGGAAAGAAACCGATGTTGTGACGCTGCCAATCCAGCACGACTCCGCCGCAGAGTTGGCTCAGCCGTTCGGCGTGATGGACTGGAAAAAAGGCGAATGCGACCTGATCCCGGGCAAGA
The DNA here is from genome assembly GCF_038405435.1 of Dryocola clanedunensis. Lineage (GTDB taxonomy): Bacteria > Pseudomonadota > Gammaproteobacteria > Enterobacterales > Enterobacteriaceae > Dryocola > Dryocola clanedunensis_A. The sequence continues at coordinate 129,227 of NZ_JBBYHZ010000010.1, forward strand.
CGGCTCCGCACCTTATGACGGTTGAACGTGACTACCCGGCGACCTACGAGCGCTTTACCTCCATCGGTCCGCTGATGGAAACCATCGGCAACGGCGGGAAGGGCATTGCCTGGAACACCCAGACCGAAATGGATCTGCTGCGCAAGCTCAACTACACCAAGGCAGACGGCCCGGCGAAAGGCCAGCCGATGATCAACACGGCCATCGACGCCGCTGAAATGATCCTGACCCTGGCACCGGAAACCAACGGCCACGTCGCGGTGAAAGCCTGGGCCGCGCTCAGCGAGTTTACCGGCCGCGACCACACGCACCTGGCGACCAACAAAGAAGAGGAGAAAATCCGCTTCCGCGATATCCAGGCGCAGCCGCGCAAAATCATCTCCAGCCCGACCTGGTCCGGCCTTGAAGATGAGCACGTTTCCTATAACGCCGGTTACACCAACGTCCACGAGCTGATCCCATGGCGCACCCTGTCCGGCCGCCAGCAGCTGTATCAGGATCACCAGTGGATGCGTGATTTTGGCGAAAGCCTGCTGGTTTACCGTCCGCCGATTGATACCCGCTCCGTGAAAGGCGTGATGGGTAAAAAATCCAACGGTAACCCGGAAAAGGCGCTGAACTTCCTGACGCCGCACCAGAAATGGGGCATTCACTCCACCTACAGCGACAACCTGCTGATGCTGACCCTGTCACGCGGCGGCCCGATCGTCTGGATGAGTGAAATCGATGCGAAAGATCTGGGTATCGAAGATAACGACTGGATTGAAGTGTTCAACACAAACGGCGCGCTGACGGCGCGTGCGGTAGTGAGCCAGCGCGTGCCGGAAGGCATGACGATGATGTACCACGCCCAGGAACGTATCGTGAACCTGCCGGGTTCTGAAATCACCGGCCAGCGCGGCGGTATCCATAACTCGGTGACCCGCATCAGCCCTAAACCAACCCATATGATTGGTGGCTACGCGCAGCTGGCTTACGGCTTCAACTACTACGGCACCGTGGGCTCCAACCGTGATGAGTTCGTGGTGGTCCGCAAGATGAAAGACATTAACTGGTTAGACGGTGAAGGCAACGACCAGAAACAGGAGAGCGTAAAATGAAAATTCGTTCACAAGTCGGCATGGTGCTGAATCTTGATAAATGCATCGGCTGTCACACCTGTTCTGTGACCTGTAAAAACGTCTGGACCAGCCGTGAAGGCATGGAGTACGCGTGGTTTAACAACGTGGAAACCAAGCCGGGCATTGGCTACCCGAACGACTGGGAAAACCAGGAGAAATGGAAAGGCGGCTGGATCCGTAAAATCAACGGCAAGCTGCAGCCGCGCATGGGTAACCGTGCTCTGCTGCTGGGTAAAATCTTCGCCAACCCGCACCTGCCGGGCATCGACGATTACTACGAGCCGTTTGACTACGACTACCAGCACCTGCACAACGCGCCGGAAGGCAAGCATCAGCCGATCGCCCGTCCGCGCTCGCTGATCACCGGCCAGCGCATGAACAAAATCGAAGCGGGCCCGAACTGGGAAGAGATCCTCGGCGGCGAATTTGAAAAGCGCGCCAAAGATCAGAACTTCGAAAACATGCAGAAGGCGATGTACGGCCAGTTCGAAAACACCTTCATGGCCTACCTGCCGCGCCTGTGCGAGCACTGTCTGAACCCGGCGTGCGTGGCGACCTGCCCGAGCGGCGCCATCTACAAGCGTGAAGAAGACGGCATCGTGCTGATCGACCAGGACAAGTGCCGCGGCTGGCGTATGTGCATCACCGGCTGCCCGTACAAGAAAATCTACTTTAACTGGAAGAGCGGCAAGTCAGAGAAGTGCATCTTCTGCTACCCGCGTATCGAAGCCGGTCAGCCGACCGTCTGCTCCGAAACCTGCGTAGGCCGTATCCGCTACCTCGGCGTGCTGCTTTACGATGCGGACGCCATCGAGCAGGCAGCAAGCACCGAGAGCGAGCAGGATCTATATGAGCGTCAGCTGGGGATCTTCCTTGACCCTAACGACCCGAAAATTATCGAGCAGGCTCTGAAAGACGGCATTCCGCACAGCGTCATCACCGCCGCCCAGCAGTCGCCGGTTTACAAAATGGCGATGGACTGGAAGCTGGCGCTGCCGCTGCACCCGGAATACCGCACGCTGCCGATGGTCTGGTACGTGCCGCCGCTGTCGCCAATTCAGTCTGCGGCCGATGCGGGTGAGCTGCCGCATACCGGCATTCTGCCTGACGTGGAAAGCCTGCGTATTCCGGTGGAGTACCTGGCGAACCTGCTGACCGCAGGGGACACCGCGCCGGTGCTGCGCGCCCTGAAACGTATGATGGCGATGCGCCATTATAAGCGTGCTGAAACCGTGGAAGGCGTTACCGATACCCGCGCGCTGGAAGAGGTCGGCCTGACCGAAGCCCAGGCGCAGGAAATGTATCGCTACCTGGCGATTGCCAACTACGAAGACCGTTTCGTGGTGCCGTCCAGCCACCGCGAGCTGGCGGCAGAAGCCTTCCCGGAAAGCAAAGGGTGCGGCTTCAGCTTCGGCGACGGCTGCCACGGGTCGGACTCTAAGTTCAACCTGTTCAACAGCCGCCGCATCGACGCCATTGACGTTTCCAGCAAAACGGAGCCGCAAGCATGATTGAACTTCTGGTAATTTCACGCCTGCTCGAATACCCGGATGCTGCCCTGTGGCAGCACCAGCAGGAGCTTCGCGACGCGTTAGCCGAAGGCGCTGAGCTGGATCTGCAGCAGGCCGCGCAGCTGAACGAGTTTATCGCCACGCTTTGCGGCGGCGATTTGCTCGATGCCCAGGCGAGCTACAGCGAACTGTTCGACCGCGGCCGCGCAACCTCCCTGCTGCTGTTTGAACACGTTCACGGTGAGTCCAGGGATCGCGGTCAGGCGATGGTGAACCTGATGGGCCAGTACGAGCAGGCCGGCATGGAAATCGACAGCCGCGAGCTGCCGGACCACCTGCCGCTCTATCTGGAGTACCTCTCCCAGCGTTCTGCTGAGGAAGCACGCGGCGGCCTGCAGGACATCGCGCCGATTCTGGCCCTGCTGGGCGCACGCCTTAAGCAGCGCGAAAGCAAGTACGCGGTGCTGTTCGAGGTGATGATTGGCCTTTCCCAAAGCAGCGTGGCGGTGGAAAGCGTCAGCAAGCAGATCGCCGATGAAGCCCGTGACGATACGCCTCAGGCGCTGGACGCGGTGTGGGAAGAAGAGCAGGTGAAATTTATTGCCGACCAGGGCTGCGGCGAATCTGAAATCAGCAGCCACCAGCGTCGTTTTGCCGGGGCCGTCGCTCCGCAGTATCTGAATATCGGAGGACAGTGATAATGCATTTTCTGAATGTGTTCTTCTTTGACATCTATCCATACCTTTGCGGTACGGTATTTCTGGTAGGCAGCTGGCTGCGTTACGACTATGGCCAGTACTCCTGGAAAGCGGGCTCAAGCCAGATGCTGGACAGAAAGGGTATGAACCTGGCGTCGAACCTGTTCCACATCGGCATTCTGGGGATTTTTGCCGGGCACTTCCTGGGCATGCTGACGCCGCACTGGATGTATGAGTCTTTCCTGCCGATCGACGTGAAGCAGAAAATGGCGATGCTTGCCGGTGGTGCGTGTGGCGTGATGACGCTGGTAGGCGGCATCCTGCTGCTCAAACGCCGTCTGTTCAACCCACGCGTTCGTGCAACGTCTACCGCAGCAGATATCCTGATCCTCACGCTGCTGGTGGTTCAGTGCGCGCTGGGTCTGCTGACCATTCCGTTCTCGGCGCAGCATATGGACGGCAGCGAAATGATGAAGCTGGTGGGCTGGGCGCAGTCCGTGGTGACCTTCCACGGCGGAGCATCTGAGCATCTGGACGGCGTGGCGTTTATCTTCCGCGTGCACCTGGTGCTGGGCATGACCATGTTCCTGCTGTTCCCGTTCACCCGTCTGGTGCACGTCTGGAGCGCGCCGGTCGAGTACCTGACCCGCAAATATCAGGTCGTCCGCGCCCGCCGCTGATCTTCGTTCCGAAAAGCAAATACCCGGCTAAGGCCGGGTATTTTTTTGCTTTCGATAAGGGCTAATCACCATGACGCCAGCTTACTCCGGCTTGCGATCCCCGCTTTCTACCGGGTTTTTAGGATCCGCGCTCCATTCGTACCAGCCGCCGTCGTAAACGCCCACGTTTTTCCAGCCCATCGCTCTGGCATACATGAACGTTTCCGATGCGCGCCAGCCGGTGCCGCAGTAAAATGCGACCTGCTGATCCGGGGTGATATTCCAGCTTTTCCACATTGCGGCAATATCGTCGGCGGTGCGCATGGTGCCGTCCGGGTTATGGAAATCTTCCATGTGGGTGGAGTCCGAACCGGCGTGGCCCCAGCGGGCGCCTGCGATCTCACCTTTTGGCTTGATGTAGCTGTAGCCGCTGGTGGTGCCGATAAACTCCGGCCAGGAGCGAATGCTGACCAGCGACGCGTCCTTGCGGTGCAGAAGCCCGCGGGCCTGCTCCGTGTTCAGCATCAGCTGCGGCTGCCCCGGAATGGGCGCGCCGAAGTCAGGGGCGGGCTGAACTTTGCCAGGTAAACCTCGCTCAACGGGCAGGCCTGAATCGCTCCAGGTTTGCCAGCCGCCGTCCAGAATACGGACGTCTTTCACCCCGGCGTAGAGCATGATCTGCGCCACGCGTGCGGCGGCATAAACGTCGCGACCGTAGAGCACCACGGTGGTGTCGTGGCGAATACCATGTTTTGCCAGCATCGCCTTAAGCTGCTCGTCGGAAACCTTATTCCACAGCGGCTCGCTTTCCACCTCGTTGGTGTCGATATAGCCTGCGCCAGGAATATGGCTCAGCAGGTATTTTTTCGGCGCGCCCCAGCCAGCCTCAATGACCTTCCACTCCCCGGCAGGGGCGGCGGTGACAGGCTTCTTCTGCTGAAGGTCGTGGATCCACTGCGGATACACTAACTGTTCGAAATGGGCCATTTTTTGCAGCCGGGCGGCGTTTTGCAGGCCGTCCGACAGCAGTGCGATATGGCTGAAACCGAGTTTTTCCAGGCGAGATTTAACCGCCTGCGTCTCCTCTTTCCCGCCGTAAAGCGCGATCGGACCGGAGTCGGTAAGCTGATGCTGTTTCGCCCACTGGCCTATCTGCTCGTCGCTCATCAGGCCCAGCCAGGAGGCGGACAGATTCAGCGCGGCGGGCTCGTGGCCGCCAGCACCGTTGAGGGTTTGCGGCCAGCCGTTATAAAACGCGCTCGGACGGGTATCAATTAACGTTCCTTTTTGCGCCTGAAGCTGGGCAAAAGTCATGGGCTGGGCCGCGGCAAGGGTGGAGAATGACAGCCCGGCAAGCAGCAGGGCGGTGGTTAGCTGAGAAACACGTTTCATCTAATAACCTGAAGGATAATCAAAGAGGCGCAATTGTGCGCGTGAGCGGCGAAGAGTTCTTTGCGTTACCTCATAGAGTGATGATTTTGCCGCCTGGGGGAACGTCCTGCGGATCGTGAGTCACCAGCACAACGGGCAGCGACTGCTGCCTGCAGGCCTCCCATACGAACTCACGAAACTGAGCGCGAAGAGGCAAATCGAGACGGGAGAATGGCTCATCGAGCAGAAGCGCTTCGGGCTTAGCGAGCAGGGCGCGCAGCACGCTGATACGCGCGCGTTCGCCGCCGGAAAGCGTAGCGGGGTCACGGCTGGCGAAACCTCCAAGCCCTGCGCCCGCAAGCGCCTGTTCAGCCAGTTCCCGTCGAAGAGCCGCTCCCTTAAGCTCCGCCGGGATCGCCATCAGCAAATTTTGCAAGACGTTAAGATGCGGGAACAGAAGCGCGTCCTGAAACAAAATGCCGATGCGTCGCCGTTCAATGGGCAGCGTGTCGCGGCGCTCCCCGTTCAGCCACAGTTCACCCTCTGCGGTAAACGCGGCGGGAAGCGCACCGACCGCCCAGTTCAGAAAGCTGGATTTTCCGGCGCCCGATGGCCCCATCAGGGTGATGATTTCACCGGCTGGCGCATCAAAGCTGATGTTGCGCAGCAGCGGGCGCGGGCCGTGGGAAAGGGAACAGTTACGAACGCTCAGCATTAGCGTAATCCTTGTCGATAGTGACCGGCCAGGCGGGCAGCCTGCAGCGTAAAGATAAACATCCCGGCGGGCAGCAGGACCTGCAGCAGCGCCTGAATGGCCATCTGCTGCGGATCGCCCCCGCTGCTGAGCGCCACGGCCTCGGTGGTCACGGTGGCGAAGCGTCCGGCCCCGGCGTAAAGCGTGGGGAGATATTGCGCAACGCTCACGGAAAAGCCAACCGCCAGCGCCCCGAGCAGCGGACGCAGCAGCAGCGGCGTTTTGATCGTCCACAGAACCAGCCAGCCCGACCGGCCCAGCGTCCGCGCCGCAACGGCGTGGCGGGGATCGAGCTGCTGCCACGCGGGCCGCAGAACCAGCAAAGCATAGGGGATGACCCACAGCAGATGGCTCCAGACAACCGCAGGCCAGGTGCCTTCCCCGGCCAGGCGCAGCAGCACCTGATACTGCCCGGCAGCCAGCGGCAGGGCAGGAAGAACCAGCGGCAGCAGCAGCAGAACGTCGAAGCGGCGCGGGATGCCCTCCAGCCACAGCAGAACGCATAGTGCGGCAATCGGGCCGCTCGCCAGCGCCAGCCAGAGCGTCGTCAGCAGCGTGTCGTAACGGGCAAGGTCCCAGCCGGAAAGGCTGAAGGCCTCCGGCAGCAGCGAGGGATAAAACCAGCTTTCCGCCAGCGACCAGCAGAGCAGAATAGCGCCTGCCGCCATGCCGATAGCGGTCAATCCTGATGCAAGCGCGGACGAAAAAAGCCGGGCGTCAGCCTGTCTGCGCCGCCCTGAGAACTGCCCCAGCCGACGGCGTGACCCCTGCCACAGCAGCCAGCCGCCGGTACTGAATCCGGCCAGTAAAACGGCCAGCAGCGCAGAAAGCGCCATACCCATTGCCTGCCGCTGAGGATCGCCGTCGTTCATCCACTGCCAGGCCAGCACCGCCAGCGTCGGAGGGTTATCCGGCCCGAGAATTATTGCCACGTCCACTACCGACAGGCTGTACGCCATCACCGCTACCAGCGCCCAGCCCAGGCGCGGCAGAAGCTGGGGGATGATAACCAGCAGGCGGCAGTGGAGCGGGCCGTAGCCCATCGAGCGCGACACGATAAGCTGCTGCTCGAGCTCGCTCCGGCTCAGCTGCGTGCTGGCAAACCACAATAAAAACCAGGCTTCCTTGAGGGCCAGCATCAGGCCCAGCCCGAGGCCAGCGCCGTCGACGGGGAAGGCAACGTGAAGCAGGCGTGAGAGCCAGCCGTTGGCGCTGAACAGAAACAGCAGGCCGCTGGCAAAGGCAACGTGGGGAAAGGCCAGCAGCAGCGGCAGGCGGCGGACGTAGCTCTGCCAGCGCGGCCCCGGCCACAGCCCGCAGATAATCAGCACCGTAAGGGCCAGCGCGCCGCAAACGCTGATTAACGCTGAGACCACGGTCGACTGAAGCGCGAGTGGAAACTGACCGTCCTGCAAAACCTGTAGCCAGATTTCACCGTCGCGCAACGGTGAGGCCATAATCGCCAGGCCCGGCAGCAGCGGTAAAAAAACCACGCCCGCCGCAAGCGCTGCCAGAACCCCGGCGAGGGTAACCTTTTGGTTCATCGGGCACCGTAGCGGGCAAGCCAGGCTTTTTCGAGGGCGGCAACCCATGCGGCGTGGGGCTCCGCCAGGAACGGCACCGGCTCAAGGCTGGCCGGAACGTGCGCCGCCAGCCGCGTACCTAGCGGCGCGGGAAGCAGCCTGCTGTCCAGAATAGTCGGGTCGCCCCAGACGGTGGGATCAGCCTTGCGGATCTGCGCTTCCGGCGACATCAGGAAGTTGGCCACCACCATGGCTGCCGCTTTAGATTTTGCATTGGCGGGGATAGCCACAAAGTGAACGTTGCCGAGCATGCCCTTCTCAAACCCAAAGGCGCGTGCCGAGGCGGGCAGCTGCTTGCGGGCAATCAGATTGTCCACGTGCGCGGGGTTAAAGGTGACGGAGAGCAGCAGCTCGCTGTCCGCCAGCATGCGGTCCATGCGGGCGGGCGTGGCCGGGAAGCTTTTGCCCTTGCGCCAGAGATAAGGGTGAAGCTGGTCAAGATAGCGCCACAGCGGGGCCGTGACCTTATCAAAGGATGACGGATCCGGCGCCTGGCGTAACGCCTGCGCCTCATCGGTCAGCACGATGAGCAGCTGTTCAATAAAGGCCGTACCGGTGAAGTCCGGCGGGCGAGGGTAGCTGACCTTGCCAGGGTTAGCTCTGGCAAACGTCAGCAAAGCTTCGGCGCTGCGTGGGAATTCAGGCGTGCGCTGGGCGTCGCCGATCAGCATCAGCTGGGCGCTTCCCCAGGGGGCTTCCGCGCCGTCAACCGGCTGGGAGAAGTCTTCCCGCACGGGTTTTCGGACGTCAACATATCGCCAGTCCGGCAGGGCTTCCGCCCAGCCTTCGCTAAGCAATCCGGCGGTTTTGAGGGTGCGGAAGTTTTCGCCGTTCACCCACAGCAGATCGACGGAACCGTTGGTTTTTCTCCCCGCCGCGTCCTCGCTCTGGATGCGTTTCACCGCTTCAGCGGCGTCCGCGAGATGCACAATCTTAAGGGTGATGCCGTAACGATCCTTCACCTGCGCGCTTGTCCAGTCCAGATAGCTGTTTACCGCCGGGTCGCCGCCCCAGGCGTTGAACCAGACCGTCTGGCCGCTGGCCTGCTGGCGCAGATCGTTCCAGCCGGTGGGCTGGGCGAGGGCGGAAAAGCTCAGGGCAATAAGCAACAACAACAGGGAGCGTAAACGCACGGAGAGATCCTCTTTATAAACGCTACGGGTAATTTTAGTAGGTCGGATAAGCGAAAGCGTCATCCGACAGATTTACGATCGCCGCCGTTGAGCCGCAGCGGCTATCCAGCGCGAGACCAGCGGCAGAAAACCGATCAGCGCGAAGGTCAGGATCATACCCGGAGAGAGTATATCCGCAGCCGAGCGCAGCTGGCTCAGTTCCTTACCGGCATTAAGATAAACGACGATGGCGGGTAGCATGCCCACGAAGCTGACGGCAAAGTAGCGGCCAACCGAAACCGGCGTCAGCCCCATCAGCAGGTTAACCAGGAAGAACGGGAAAACGGGGGCCAGGCGCATTGCGAACAGATAGCGCGTCCCGTCCTGCTCCATGCCTTTATTCACCTTTGCCATCATCTTCGCAAAGCGCTTTTGCACCCAGTCGCGCAGCAGGTAACGGCTGAGCAGCATGGCAAGCGTCGCGCCGCAGGTGGCTCCCAGCGCCACGAGCAGCGTGCCCTGAACCAGCCCGAATAGCGCGCCGCCCAGCAGCGTCAACAGCGTCGCGCCGGGGATGGAGAGGGTGGCAACCAGAACGTAGCTGGCAAAAAACGCCAGCGCGGCAAGCCACGGATGCAGGGCGTGCCAGAGTAAAAGCTTAGACTGGTAGTGCTGAAGCGTCGCCAGGCTAATGGTGTCCGGCGGCAGAAGGAGAAGGAGCAGCGTAACGATGACCAGCAGCGCCATGAACAGCAGCTTACGCATTCTCGAACGGCTCCTTATTGTGACAAATTACAGCTTGAACTGCGCCCAGACCGGGGCGTGGTCCGACGGCTTCTCCATGCTGCGGATATCGTAGTCGATACCCGTCGCCACGCAGCGCTCCGCCAGCGGCTGGCTGGCCAGCAGCAGGTCGATACGCAGGCCGCGGTTGTCGTCAAAGCCTTTCGAACGGTAGTCGAACCAGGAGAATTTATCCTGAGTTTCCGGGTTGGCGTGGCGGAAGGTATCCACCAGGCCCCAGCTAATCAGGCGATCCATCCACTCGCGCTCTTCCGGCAGGAAGGAGCACTTGCCGGTGCGCAGCCAGCGCTTGCGGCTATCTTCGCCGATGCCGATATCCAGATCCGTCGGGCTGATGTTGACGTCGCCCATGATCAGCACCGGGCTGTCTTTATTCAGCTCGTTGTTGAGGTAGTCCTGCAGATCCTGATAGAACTTCGCCTTCGCCGGGAATTTGGTCGGATGGTCGCGGCTTTCGCCCTGCGGGAAGTAGCCGTTGATCACCGTCAGGTTGCCGAGGGGGGAAGGGATTTCGGCCATGATAATGCGGCGCTGGGAATCTTCATCATCGCCAGGGAAGCCGCGGCGCACGGCAACGGGCGTCTCTTTGGTCAACAGCGCCACGCCGTAATGGCCCTTCTGGCCGTGATAAAAGACGTTGTAGCCCAGCTTCGCCACGTCCTCCAGCGGGAACATATCGTCGTGAACTTTGGTTTCCTGCAGGCCGATGACGTCCGGCTGGTGCTGTTCGACGATCGCCTGTAGCTGATGGGGACGGGCACGCAGGCCGTTGATATTAAAAGAGACAAATTTCATAGGTCGCAGCCTGGATAGCAGGTTAAGGTTGCAGGATGGTAGCAGAAAATCGCTGTGAATGCTGCGCCGCGTACCAGCATATTGTCGGATGGCGCTAACGCTTATCCGGCCTACAAGGGACTCATGACGTTGTTAAGACTATGCGGTAATGTCCCCTTTGACCAAATCTGAAATGTCACCCATCGTATTCTGGGGGGATATTTCATGGCAAAAGAGATAATTAGCATGAGTCACAAAGAGCTCGATCGGCTCCAGATTATTCGGGAGTCGGTCAGCCGCCACATCACTCAGGACCAGGCTGCGGAGCGAATAGGTATTTCGGTCCGGCAGGTCAAACGTCTTGTTCAACGATACCGGGTTGAAGGTCCTCAGGGGCTGGTTTCACGCCGTCGCGGGAAACGTCCCAATAATGCTTTCTCGCCTGAGTTTTGCTCACTCGTTATCTCGCTTGTCAGGGATAAATACCCGGATTTTGGGCCCACCTTTGCCAGCGAGAAGCTGCGTGAAATTCACGGGCTGGCGCTATCCGCTGAGACATTGCGTAAGTGGATGGTTGAGGAGGGGCTGTGGCGAGAGCGTCGTCGTAAAATTGCCCGTATTTATCAGCGGCGGCAGCGCCGCCCTTGCTATGGGGAGCTGATCCAGATTGATGGCTCTCCGCATGACTGGTTCGAAACACGGGGGCCGCGCTGCACGCTGATCGTCTTTATCGATGATGCTACCAGTGCGTTGATGGCCCTTCGGTTCGCCCCGGCCGAAACCACCCGGGCTTATATGGAAACTCTGCGAGATTATCTCGGCAACCATGGACTCCCTCTCGCCCTGTATTCAGATCGGCACAGTATTTTCCGTGTTAATAACCCGGAAAGGGAAGGTGAGCTGACGCAGTTCACCCGCGCCGTGAAAACGCTCGGCATAGCGCCGATTCATGCTAACACCCCGCAGGCTAAAGGTCGGGTTGAACGGGCTAATCAGACGTTGCAGGACAGGCTGGTTAAAGAGCTGCGACTTCGTCATATCAGTGACATCGAAACGGCTAACGCCTGGCTGCCGGAATTTGTGAAACCTTACAATGACCGCTTTGCATCCCAGCCCCGGGAAGGCGGTAATGCCCATCGGGAGATTCATCACACCCCGGAAGAACTGAATTACATTCTCTCCTATCAGGCCCGCCGTGTGTTGTCCAAGAACCTGACGTTCCAGTACAAAACCTGCGCGTATCAGATTCGCTCAGAAGGGCAGGGTTACCGACTCAGGCATGCGCTCGTCACGGTTTGTGAGAATTTTCAGGTAGAGATTACGGTGTTGCACGACAGCCGGGGACTTGGCTGTGAGAAATATGTGGATGGGCCTGAGCCCTTACCTCTTGATGACGAGAAGAGTGTTCATGAGCGGGTTGAGAATGCGCGTTTCGACCTGCGTTCGAAGTTCTATGTTAAACCGGCAGCCGATCATCCTTGGAATACACGCAGAACGCAAAGTATGTCCCCTGTAAAACCGCCGAAATTATCCAGAAAGAAGGCTGACAGGGACAAATCAGGATGAATCCGGCACTGATTCATTTACCTGAATAGTCATGCAGTGGGGTAAAATGCTGCCTGTGCGTTTCTGGCGGCTTTTCGGGTGGTTTGTTGCCTCTTAAACCGGTTATCCGTCAGAAACGCCGCCAGCCTGTTTTAGCGGTGCGTACAATTAGAGCGTTATGGTAAATCTCATTTGTTATGGCCAATGCCTGCTAAGAGCGAGAAGCAGACACGATACTATTTGGTGTCAAAGGACGGACCTTCAACCAGTACAAACGTTCCGGTTGCAGCACCTGCCCGTATTGACTTGGCTGCCTGATATCTAGGGCTTTCATAAAAACGTTTGGCCTCAGTATAAGAAGCGAACTCAAAGACAACATGCCGTTCATGTGATTCGCCCTCAAGGTTTTCATACTGCCCGGACCAGGCAATTATCTTCGGATTGAATTCCTGCATTGCCTCTCCGGCAGCCCGGGCATATTCAGCGTAAGCGACAGGGTCTGATACAGTTACATGAGCGATTAAATAACCTTTATTCATTTTTCTTTGTCCTTCGTAGGTGATGTTGTATTTCAGCGTAAGCTCACAGACATACGTGACTAAGCTGAGCTGTTAACAATGGGTTAGGTTTATTTCTGTGCTTTAAAAGTGAAAGGTTTGGGATAACGTTCTGCATCCTGATGTTCGATCATCCATCCCGGATAATGAGGAGACATAGCGCTTATCGCATCAAGATGCGTCAGTTCTTCTGCTGTCAGAGCGATGTCTGTAGCGCCAAGATTATCGGTGAGCTGGGCGATCCGTTTTACACCGATAATCACGCTGGTAACCCATGGCCTGGCAAGTAACCATGCTAGTGCGATCCTGCTTACCGATACAGCGTATTTGTCTGCAATGACTCGCATTTCAGCAACGCATCGCCACGCCAGATCGCGATCAACCGGGGGGAAATCGAATTTGCTGCGACGGGAATCGCTCTCTGCCGCTGCACCAGGGCCAAATTTTCCGGAAAGTAAACCACCGGCGAGGGGTGACCAGACAAGGAGTCCTATTTTCTCTTCGCAGAGCAGTGGCACCAGTTCCCGCTCCACGTCACGACCGGCAACAGAGTAATACGCTTGAAGTGTCTCAAACCGTGTGGCGTGAAGAGCTTCACTCAGGCCAAGCGATTTACCCAGCCTGCCTGCGGACCAGTCCCTGTCGTGTGAGATCGTCAAGAGCACGCAGTGTCTCTTCTATGGGTGTGACCGGATCACTCGCATGTATCTGGTACAGATCAATATAATCGACCTGCAGTCGTTCCAGGCTTCGCTGCACTGAATCCATGATGTGTCCGCGTGAGGCACCCTTATCGTTCGGCCCGGGTCCCATAACACCACCCGTTTTTGTGGCAAGAATGATATCGCTACGTACTACGCCAAGCTCTTTAAGCGCCACTCCCGTTATACGCTCAGACTGGCCAAAGGAATAAATATCAGCAGTATCAATAAAGTTAATGCCGCCAGATAATGCCTGAGCGATAAGTTGGTTAGCTTCTTTCTGCGCGACAGCACCGATTGAGGACCACATACCCGCATCCGCGTTTCCGCCCAGGGTCATCGTACCGAGACACAATTCCGAAACGAACAGGCCTGTCCGGCCAAGCTGGTTATATTTCACTTTATCAGCCTCTTTTTATTTAACAGCTTTACGCGTTAACGGGATGAAACTGCGCGGCAATATTTGCGACACGTGCCCCATACCGGCGTGCCGTTTCGAGATCACCGGTGGACATCTCTTCAGGCGAAGCGTCAGCGGGGGTTTGTGCCATTGGACCGATATTGGATCCCATCCGGTTAAGGTCATCACGCAACGACGCTTTTGTGTTTGATGACTTGATATCCATGTTGACCCAGATACCACCGTGCTGACCGGCCAGCAGAAAGAAATAGGCCAGGGTATTCAGCTTGTCACCATTGATGCTGGCGCTGTTGGTAAAGCCGCCAAAAATTTTATTAATCCACTTACCCTCAAACCAGGGTTTTGACGAGGCATCGGCAAATTTTTTGAACTGCCAGCTTGGCCCTCCCATATAGGTTGGCGAACCGAGCAGAATGACATCGGCTTTGCTGATTTTCTCCCATGCATCTTCAGCAATATTTCCTTCGGAGTCGATGGCTATCAGCGTGGCACTGGCACCGTTCGCCACAGCAGCTGCCATCCGTTCCGTATGCCCGTAGCCAGAGTGATAGATAACAACGGCATTAATCGTTTTCAGGGGATGAGACATTTTGATTACCTCCAGAGAGAGTCAGTGGGATACATGGTGTTAATGCAGTCTATTAGGTATTAATATCCTCATAAATGGCCCAAAAAATAACGCACTGTTACCCTGATGGTGAACAATGAAAAATCTCGATGCACTGATTATTTTTGCGCGTGTGGCAGAAATGAAGAGTTTTACTCAGGCCGCTGAAAGTCTGGGTATCAAGAAAGGACGTGCCTCAGTGGTGGTCCGTGAACTGGAACATGACGTGGGAACTACACTTTTGCACCGTACAACACGAACCGTGCAGCTTACGGAGGACGGACGTGCTTTCTATTCGCGCGCGCGCGACCTGTTATCGGAAGCAGAAGATTTGCGGTCAATGTTCACAAATTTCGGTAGGCCATTGCGGGGTCGGTTACGCGTTGATATGCCAGCCGTCCTGGCGCAAAGCGTGGTAATCCCGGCCCTGCCAGCGTTGCTGAAAGCACACCCTGAACTGGAGCTTGAGCTTTCAAGTACCGACCGCCGTGTCGATTTGGTCCCTGAAGGGTTCGACTGCGTGGTTCGTCTGGGGCCCATCGTGGATGAAACACTTATTGCCAGACCCCTGGGACATTTACGCATGATCAATGCAGCAAGCCCGGACTATCTGGATTGCTTCGGTGTGCCACAGACGATTGATGATCTGCTCAACCAGGGACACAGAATGGTTCATTACATGCGGAATTTTGGTTCAAAACCTGACGGATGGGAGTATCCGACAGGCGATGGCTACAAGTCTCTTATGTTGCCTGGCAGAATGAGAGTCAACAGCGTACCGGCTTATCATGAGGCCGGGCTGGCGGGTCTAGGCTTAATTCAGGGAGGGTATTCCTCGCTCATGCCGCATATCAAACGTGGTGCCCTGATTGAGGTACTTCCTGATCTACGTCCCGAGCCGCTCATAGCATCATTTGTCATCGCGCACCGGCGCAATTTGTCGCCGCGTGTAAAGGCTTTTATGAGCTGGACTGAAGATATTCTAAAACCTTATTTTGACTGATTTCAGCATGAATTTTCTATCAAAGAATGAAGGCGCGGATGTCCGCTTCTGGCACAGAGCGGACCTTCATCATATGGCGTTCTGTCCGCGGTCAGCGAACCCTGTCTTTCTGCACCAGACCCGGCATCCGCGCAAACTCTCTCACATTATTGGTCACCAGAATGGCCACAGCCGCTATGGCCTGTTCCCCATTGATTAACCGCCGTGTTGTTAATAATATCCGCTTCTGGCTGTGAGTTGCCCCAGAGGGAATTACGGCTTGCGGGCGGTTAAATGGCAGTAGGTAACCGGA
>NZ_JBBYHZ010000011.1:0-136390 GCF_038405435.1 Dryocola clanedunensis
CGAACTCAGAAGTGAAACGCCGTAGCGCCGATGGTAGTGTGGGGTCTCCCCATGCGAGAGTAGGGAACTGCCAGGCTTCAAATAAAAGAAGGCCATCCGCAAGGATGGCCTTTTTGCTTTGGGAAAGGCACAACATTCCGGCTAAAAAGGCCGCGAAAGCGGCCTTTGCTTTGATATTAATGAATAACCTGAGACAGAAAAGCGCGGGTTCGCTCAGATTTCGGATGAGCGAAGAACTCATCCGGCGCTGCCTGTTCCACTATCTCACCCCGATCCATAAAGATCACTCTATCCGCCACCGTTCTGGCGAAGCCCATCTCATGGGTCACGCACAGCATTGTCATACCCGACTGCGCCAGGCCAATCATGGTATCCAGCACTTCCTTAACCATCTCCGGATCGAGTGCGGACGTTGGCTCATCAAACAGCATGATCTTCGGTTTCATGCATAACGAGCGTGCAATGGCCACGCGCTGCTGCTGGCCGCCGGAGATCTGCCCTGGGAATTTATGTGCATGTTCGGCAATACGCACTCGTTCCAGATAGTGCATGCCCAGCGCCTCAGCCTCTTTCTTTGGCATCTTTTTGACCCAAATGGGGGCCAAAGTACAGTTCTGCAAAACGGTAAGATGCGGGAACAGATTGAAGTGCTGGAAGACCATCCCTACCTCCGTTCTGACCTTTTCTATATTGCGCAGATCGTCATTCAGCTCCGTTCCGTCAACAACGATTCGCCCTTGCTGATGCTCTTCCAGATGGTTTATGCAGCGAATGGTCGTAGATTTCCCCGAGCCTGACGGCCCGCAGAGAACGATTCTTTCGCCCTGCTTTACCTTCAGGTTGATATCCTTAAGCACGTGAAACTGTCCGTACCACTTGTTCACATTTTCCAGCATGATCATCGCGTCAGCGGGTTGCAGTGTAATTTGACTCATATTCATCCTCAGTGCGGTGCCCGCCCGGTGTTAAAGCGCTTTTCCAGATGCTGGCTGTAGCGCGACATACTGAAACAGAAAGCCCAGTAGATCAGGGCTGCAAAAACATAGCCTTCCGTAGACATCCCCAGCCATGCGGGATCTACCGTGGCCTGCTGCACGCTGCTGAACAGATCGAACAGGCCGATGATGATCACCAGACTGGTGTCCTTGAACAGGGCGATGATGGTGTTCACAAGGCCCGGGATCACCATCTTCAGTGCCTGAGGCAAAATCACCAGCCCCTGAGTTTTCCAGTAGCCTAAAGCTAAAGACTCCGCCGCTTCGTATTGCCCTTTTGGCAGTGCCTGTAGCCCACCGCGCACAACCTCTGCGACATAGGCTGACTGAAACAGGATCACCCCTACCAGCGCACGTATTAGCTTATCGATGCTTGTTCCTTCCGCCAGAAACAGCGGCAGCATGACCGATGACATAAACAGGACCGTAATCAGCGGAACGCCGCGCCAGAACTCAATAAACACGACGGAAAGGATCCTTACCACCGGCATCGTTGAACGTCGTCCAAGCGCCAGTAAGATCCCCAGCGGTAATGCTCCTGCAATCCCGACGGAGGCAATGATCAGCGTTAATGTCAGTCCGCCCCACTGGCGAGTCTCCACTCGTTCCAGACCGAGAAAGCCGCCGTAGAGCAAGATCCACACAACCAGCGGGTAGATAACGGCCCACGCAGCGATATAGCGACCGCGGCGCGGCATGGCGCTCCAGAACATAGGCGCGACAGACACCAGACCGATGATTAATGCGAGGTTGATGCGCCAGCGCTGATCGTGGGGATAAAGCCCATACATGAATTGCCCAAAGCGGGCGTGAATGAAGACCCAGCAGGCACCTTCTTTGGTGCAGTCGGCTCGTGTTTCACCTATCCAGTTCGCCTGGAAGATTGTCCAGTTCAGCAGCGGCGGGATCAGTTCCCACATCATCCAGATACAGAACAGCGTTAGCAGGCTGTTGGTCCAGCTGGAGAACAGGTTTTTGCGGGTCCACTGTATCGCGCCCGAACGAACGATCTTTGGTGGCGCCTGATGGGAGATTAATGCTTTCGTCATCATGGTTCCTTAGCGTTCAACCAGGGCTATGCGGCGGTTGTAGATATTCATCAGCAGGGAGATAGTCAGGCTGATAATCAGGTAGACCGACATCGTAATGGCGATGGTTTCGATGGCCTGTCCGGTCTGGTTGAGCACCGACCCGGCAAACAGCGACACCATATCCGGGTAGCCGATGGCGGCCGCCAGCGAGGAGTTCTTGACGATGTTGAGATACTGGCTGGTTAACGGTGGGATAATGACCCGCATCGCCTGTGGAATGATGACCTGGCGCAGCGTGACCTGATTCGGCAGCGCAAGCGAACGTGCAGCCTCGTGCTGGCCGTACGGCACCGACTGAATACCCGAGCGGATGATCTCGGCGATAAACGCGGAGGTATAAACCGACAGCGCCAGCGTCAGTGCAGCTAGCTCCGGGATCAGCACCATCCCACCACGGAAGTTAAAACCACGCAGGGCTGGAACATCCCAGTGCAGAGCCGCGCCGAAGCCCCACTGTGCGAGCATGGGTAAGACTATCAGTAGCGCAAGCGCAACGGGCCAGGTACGGCGAAGCTGGCCGGTTTTAACCTGATGCATCTTATTGAAGCGATAAAGCCCGGCGGACACAACCAGCGCGGCAATGATGGCTACGACAAAAGCGATGGCACCTTCGCCCATTTGCGGGGAAGGGATATACAGCCCGCGATTGCTGAGAAACAGCAGATCGAAGGCGCTGACGGCCTGGCGCGGCCCGGGCAGATTACGCAGCACGGCAAAGTACCAGAAGAAGATTTGCAGCAGCGGCGGAATATTACGGAACGTCTCAATATAGAGGGTAGAGAGTTTGCGCAGCAGCCAGTTTTCCGACAGGCGCGCAAGGCCCAGGAAAAAGCCAATAAATGATGCAAACACAATACACAGCGCGGAAACCAGCAGGGTATTCAGTAGCCCGACCACGAACACCCGGCCATAGGTATCGCCCTGCTCATAGTCGATAAGATGCTGGACGATGCCAAAACCGGCGGCCCGGTCGAGAAACGCAAAGCCTGAGGTGATGCCACGATTATTAAGGTTGGTGACGGTGTTATGTATCAGGTAAACCGCGATGCCAACGACAATGGCGACCGCGATAATCTGAAACAGCCAGGCACGAACCGCGGGATTAGAGAAGGAGAAGTCTCCTTTTACGGCTGGGCGGCGATGGAGCATAAGCAAACCTCAGTAACATAAAATCTGACTCTGGGCGCTACCTGCGCAGCGCCCGTTTCTGACGTTTCGCTTAGCGAACTGGCGGAGCGTACTGAATACCACCTTTGTTCCACAGGTTGTTCTGACCGCGTTTAATTTTCAGCGGGCTTTCCGCGCCGACGTTGTGGTCGAAGATTTCAGCGTAGTTACCGACCTGCTTAACGATGTTATAAGCCCATTTATTATCGAGCTTCAGGTCTTTCCCGAAGTCACCCTCTTTACCTAACAGATGAGCCATATCCGGCGTGGTTGGGTTAGCGGCCATCTGGTCGACGTTTTTGGAGTCGACGCCCATCTCTTCGGCGTTCAGCATGGCGAACAGCGTCCAGCGCACGATGGCGAACCACTCTTCATCACCGCGGCGCACTACCGGGCCCAGCGGTTCCTTAGAGATAACTTCTGGCAGGACAATCCATTCAGCCGGATTGCTCAGCTTGATGCGCAGTGCGTACAGCTGGGACTGGTCAGACGCGAGCGTGTCGCAGCGGCCGGACTCCAGCGCTTTCGCAGATTCATCGGAACGGTCGAAGGTCACCGGGGTGTACTTCATGTTGTTCGCTTTAAAGTAGTCGGCGACGTTCAGCTCGGTATCCGTACCGGCCTGGATGCAGACCGTGGCGCCGTCCAGCTCTTTAGCACTCTTCAGGCCCGCTTTATTGTGGGTCAGGAAGCCAATGCCGTCGTAATAGGTCACGCCGGTAAAGATCATGCCCATGCCGCCATCGCGGGATGAGGTCCAGGTGGTGTTACGTGAAAGAATGTCGACTTCGCCAGATTGCAGCGCCGTGAAGCGTTCTTTGGCGGTCAGCGGCGTGTATTTAACTTTCGAGGCATCTCCAAATACCGCAGCGGCAACGCCGCGGCAAACGTCCACATCAATACCGGAAAATTTACCGCTCGCATCGGCATAAGAAAAACCAGGCAAACCGTCACTAATTCCGCATTGCACAAAGCCTTTCTTTTTTACTGCATCAAGCGAGGTCCCGGCATGAGCCTGACCCGCAACCGCTAACAAGGATCCGGCTGCGACCAGCGTGGCGAGTATCATCTTTTTCATAATGCATCCTGTGTGGCGAAATTATCGTTATATTTTGTGGCGTCCCGGAGGCGCCGTTACCTGTCTGTGGCATCAGCCAGTCTGGGTAAAGCAAAGGTAATGCCAGGTTTGCGCTCGGCAATATGCGTGTACGGCCGCGCGCAGTAAGCTGAGTGTAGACAGGAAAAGGAGCGCTCAACGCCCCGTCGCGGTGCAAAACTGAAACCTGCGCCACATTTCAGAGCAAAATAGTTTCAGGATTTGATCGTGCGGAAAGAACTAATTTCAGGCGTTAATAGTAGCAATGATAGGGTTCGTGCGGAGTTGTGAGAATTATCACGCGGTGCGCTGCAAATGAATGTAGCAGCCACGTTTTGAGTGATTTGTTTCACGTTTGCCGGGAGAGAGACGTTCCGGGGCGAGGCTTAAAATTTACATGTCCCCAACTGGCTGCACTTTAAGAATGCAGAGCAAAAAAAAGCGCGAGTTAGACTCGCGCTCAGATTGCTGATGAAGCCTTTTCACAGTAAATGTCATCCGACCTGCGAAGGCTTCATAAAATCGTTTACGGCTATTTGGTCAGGGCAACGATGCCCAGGGTCAAACCTGCCAGGGCCGCTGCGCCTCCGGCAATGGCGCCTGCCGTTTCCCAGTTATCCTGGGTTGTCCCTTTCATGCAGGTATTGGTGTGCACCAGACGGCCCTGGTCATCATAGACCGGCACGCAGGGGGAGTTAGTCGCACAACCAGCCAGAAGTGTCGAGAGCAGCGCTGCCGCGATTAGCTTTTTCATTTTCAACCTCATTGATACCAATCCGAAGCAGGGAGAACTCTCGATGGTGCGAAGTGTTCGCACTGTGTCCTCACAAAGTCCACCTCGGTGTGAATGTGCTTATTTTATCACCGCCATTACGCCGTACGCAGAGGGCAATAATTGCAATTCATGTGCTGTGTAAACAAAGTGGAGGTAAAGCCGCAGGGCGGGAAAATTATGGAGAGAAAAAGGAGGGCGGCAGGATTTAAACAATAAAAAAGGCGCATCCCCATGCCGAGTAGCGCCTTCTTAAACAACACTAACTGACTAGTATCAGTTCATGCCGTATTTTTTCAATTTTTTGCGCAGCGTACCACGGTTGATGCCCATCATCAGGGCAGCGCGGGTCTGGTTGCCACGGGTGTATTGCATCACCATGTCCAACAATGGTTGCTCTACTTCAGCCAGTACCAGCTCATACAGATCGTTTACATCTTGACCATTCAGTTGAGCAAAATAGTTCTTCAGTGCCTGTTTCACGGAGTCACGCAGGGGTTTTTGGGTAACCTGATCCTGAGAGTTAACGGTAGAAACGGTCAGTACGTCAGAATTTACGCGTTGTTCGAACATAGTTCTGTCAGCTCTTTATTTCTATTACGCAAAATTTTCGAAGTATGCCTCCAACGCCGCAAGCTGTTCGCCTGCATCTTCAATGGCGTTGAATGTGCGCCGAAACTGGTCATCTGGAGCGTGTTCCTGGAGATACCAGGATACGTGTTTGCGCGCAATTCGGTATCCCTTAACATGACCATAAAAGTCATGAAGTTCCCGAATATGTGCACAAAGTAAGCGCTTTACCTCTGCCAGAGGCAGGGGAGCAAGCAACTCTCCAGTGTCCAGATAGTGCTGGATTTCCCGAAAGATCCAGGGTCTTCCCTGAGCTGCACGTCCTATCATCAGAGCATCTGCCCCTGTATAGTCGAGCACAGCTCTGGCTTTAAGCGGGTCAGTAATGTCACCATTCGCGATAATCGGAATGGAAACTTTCTGCTTAACTGCCCGAATGCTGTCGTACTCAGCGTCTCCCTGGAATAAACAGGCGCGGGTGCGTCCATGAATTGTCAGGGCCTGAATGCCACAGTCTTCAGCCAGTTGGGCAATCTCTACACAGTTACGGTGCGCCGTATCCCAGCCGGTGCGAATCTTTAAGGTCACAGGAACATCCACTGCCTTCACCACCGTCGTCACGATAGACTTCACCAGACTCGGATACTGCAGCAGCGCTGAACCTGCCAGCTTGCGATTCACCTTTTTGGCCGGGCATCCCATATTGATATCAATAATCTGGGCGCCGTTTGCCACGTTAATACGTGCGGCTTCTGCCATCTCTTCAGGATCGCTGCCGGCAATTTGCACGGTGCGAATACCTGGTTCATCCACATGCACCATCCGTAAACGGGATTTGTCGCTCGCCCAAACTTCAGGGTTGGAGGACATCATCTCGGAAACGGTTAAACCTGCTCCCATCTCGTAGCACAGGGTCCTGAATGGTCTGTCGGTAATGCCAGCCATAGGTGCTGCGATAAGGCAATTTCTGAGCTGGTGGTGTCCGATGCGCATGAGTTAAGAAATGACCATACTGTACCTGCAAGGCGGCGTATATTACGCATTTTTTACACGAGATGAAAGGACAAACTTTGAGCAATCCGCTGTTGTAGATCAATGAATCATTAAGCTTCCGATAAACGAAATTTTAATTTATTTAAATATCATTGATTTAGCTGATATTGAATGATTTGTGCTCTTTTAAAATTAGCGAAAAAACAGCAGCGATTAACCACTATTTAAAGCCTGTGAGCGAGATAAACTGCTGCATAAATAGGCTGTTTTAGTGCTTTTATGCGATGAAGGTCGCAATTTTGCGGGCTTTTAGTTCAGGATTTTGCCCCGTGAACCGCAGATGAAATACGGGGCACGGGCCCCGCTAAGCGATTAATTATTCAACAATTACCCGACCGTGCAGCGGCTGTACCGGTCGGTTATTGTCATGATGCATAACATCCGTGAATTGTTTGAGCTGCTGTGCCGACAGGGTGACGGGATGCTTCATCACCAGCCAGCGGACCCCTTCAGAACAAGGCGGCGTCGTTAGCGAGCCGCTGAAGCGATAGTGGGTCAAATCAGCGGGCAGCAGCTTATTCACATCAATTTTCTGCTTTAATGCGGAAGACTCTTCTGCCTTCGCAGGCATGGCCTGCCAAAGCTTCGCCAGCTCTTCGTTTGCGGCACCGGTTTCAAACATCACCGCCACGACGGCTATTTCACCGTCGGCATTCTTATGCACCATATGCATTTCCATCGCGTAGTGCTTCCCGTGCAGCGTGTTTTCGCTCGGAGCGTGGAAGTGTACCTGCTGTAACTGGAAGGCAACATCGTCAATTGTGACGATATCCTTCGCCTTCTCAGCAAACCCCGCCTGGATGGTATGGCCGTTATTAATGATGCTAATCGGCGAGTCGGCGTAGGCTGTGTTTAACGGGCGAAGATGGGCCTGCATGGCCTTATTAATATCGATGGGTGACTGATTCATACCCTGTCGGCAAAGCTGGTTGTTCGCGTCAATTTCGCTCCAGTGCTCCGGAGAATCCTTGCCCTCATAGCTCCAGTGCGAAGCCATGGCAAACGCTGGCAGCATGCCCGTAATAAGAAGTGCAGCGACTCGTAACTGTGTTTTCATAGATTCATTCCCTGATTGGACTTATGTTTTTGTATGTTTTAATTCAATGAATTAAAGCGATTAATTATAAATCCAGACGCGGCGGGAAGCAGGGGCGAAAGATGGCGAGGGAAAAGATTCGGAATATGCAGCGCGGCCGGACAGCCACGCTGCAATAAGATTTAAATCAGCGTTTGATACCCGTAATGCGGCACCACTCTTCTTTTTCGGCAACAGGATCGAGCGTGAATTTGTCCGCGTAGGCTTCGCAAACGCCTTCTGCCTGGCTGGCCAGCACGCCGGACAGCCCCAGGAAACCGCCCTCAACAGGCAGCACGCTGATTAACGGCGCAAGCTCACGCAGCGGGCCTGCCAGGATGTTTGCGACCACGACGTCGGCGCTCATCGCTTCTGGCTGATCCTGCGGGAGGTAAAGTTCGAGGCGCTCAGAGACGCCGTTGCGCTGGGCATTGTCACGGCTGGCCTGAATTGCCTGAGGATCGATGTCGATACCGATGGCTTTCGCCGCGCCCAGCTTCAGCGCAGCAATGGCAAGGATGCCGGAACCGCAACCGAAATCAATGACTGTCTTGCCAGCCAGGTCCAGCCCGTCGAGCCACTCAAGGCACAGCGAGGTAGTCGGGTGAGTGCCGGTACCGAAAGCCAGCCCAGGGTCGAGCATGACGTTGACCGCATTCTCATCCGGCACGTCGCGCCAGCTTGGGCAAATCCACAGGCGCTCGCCAAAGCGCATCGGGTGGAAATTATCCATCCACTCGCGCTCCCAGTCTTTATCCTCGAGCTGCTCGATTTTATGAGGGAAGCCCTGACCCAGCAGCGGGTGATTCTCAAGAATGGCGACCACCTCTTTCATGTCCGCTTCCGCGTCAAACAGGCCCGTCACGTTGGTATCGCCCCACAGGCGGGTTTCCCCCGGCAGGGGCTCAAACACCGGCGTGTCGTGGGTATCCTGGAACGTTACGGACACCGAGCCGCTTTCAATCAGCGCGTCACCCAGCTCTTCTGCGCTGGCACCGGTGGTATTAATCTTCAGTTGGATCCATGGCATGGCGAAACTCTTTATTTATCAGTAGTTGAAACAAGCGCTGGCGCGGGGACGCTATGACCGAAGCGGTTCCCAATCAGGAAGGCCAGCAAACTTAATAGTAGTGAAGGAACGATAGGGTGGAAGCTGAACAGCTGGATATTAAAGCTCGCCAGCACCGCATACAGCACGCCGCCGACGATCATGCCGCTGAGCGCGCCCGCCGCGTTCGCCCGTTCCCAGTAGAGGCCCAGCACCAGCGGCCACAGGAAAACGGCTTCCAGGCCACCGAAGGCCAGCAGATTCAGCCAGATGATCATCTCAGGTGGACGCCACGCCGCCAGCAGCAGCAGTGCTCCCAGCGCCAGGGTAATCACCGAGGACATCAGCTTCAGGCGCTTCTCGTTGTGGATTTGCTCCGGGCGCATATTGAGGTAGAGATCTTTAACGATTGTCGCCGAGGACTGCAGCAGCTGAGCGTTGATGGTCGACATAATAGCGGCCATTGGCGCGGCGAGGAAAATCCCGGCGGCAACAGGCGGCAGCACGGTCACCATCAGCGTTGGGATCACCAGATCCGGCACGTTCAGGTCGGGCAGTACCGCCCGGCCCAGCGCACCCGCCAGATGCATACCAAACATTAAAATTGCCACCACGATGGTGCCAATAATAATGCCACGGTGAACGGCTTTGCTGTCTTTGTAGGAGATGCAGCGCACCGCGGTGTGCGGCAGGCCAATGACGCCAAAGCACACCAGCACCCAGAACGAGGTCATAAACGCAGGCGACAAAATGTTGTCGGCGCCCTGCGGAGAAACCAGTTTCGGATCGATGTGCTGCAGCTTGTCCACCGCACTGTGCAGACCACCTGCGGCATGAATCACGCCTATCAGCAGCAAAACGGTGCCGACAAGCATCACCATTCCCTGCATGGCATCGTTAAGCACGCTCGCCCTGAAGCCGCCGAACGCGGTGTACAACGCAATGCTGATGCCGAAAATTAACAGGCCAGTTTCGTAAGGGATGCCCGCAGCGGTTTCCAGCAGGCGGGCACCGCCGATAAACTGTACCGTCATCGCGCCTACAAAGGCCACCAGCAGGCTCAGGCTCGCCAGCCAGATCAGTAGGCGGCTCCGGTAGCGGGCATAAAGCATGTCGTTGAGCGTTACCGCGTTGTAGCGGCGCGCCAGAATGGCAAATTTCTTGCCTAAAATGCCCAGCGACAGCCAGACCGCGGGCAGCTGGATCATCGCCAGCAGCACCCATCCCAGGCCGTATTTATAGGCCGCCCCCGGCCCGCCGATAAACGAACTGGCGCTGATATAGGTGGCGGTAAGGGTCATCGCCAGCACGAAGCCGCCCATTGAGCGGCTGCCGAGGAAATATTCATTAAGGAAGTTGCCGGTGCTGCGGCGGCGCATGGCGTAAACGGACAGGCCGAACACCACCAGCAGATAGGCGACCAGCGGCAGAATCACTTCAAGCTGCATTGTCATCCTCCAGCGGTATGTCGCGGAAGATGAATTTCACCATCGTCCAGCACAGCACGATAAAGACCAGAGGTACCAGCAGGCAGGCCATTTCAAACCAGTGCGGCAGGCCGGTCGGACCGATCTCGTTTCCAGGTAAGTAAGCAGCCACTAACCAAGCTGTAAGGTAGGCCAGGGTTAGCCAGAGCGCCCAGCGCGCTTCTTTATGGGCCTGAACAAAACGCTTGTCCATTATTATCCCTTGAGTTCGCGGAAAGCGGCGATTGTAGCGCATTGACGCTGGCGGAGAATAAAAAAAGAAAACCACCGGATAGGGTAAGTCGCTGTCAGCGGAACAGATATGCCCCCGTATCAAGGTATACGGGGGCGTAGCGACAATTAGTCCTGAGTCACTTCCACTACAGAAACTTCATCAATATCGAGAGTCTCATCAGTCAGTTCGGAATAAGCCGCCTGGAAATGCAGGCGATACGCACTGTAGTCATAATCCACCGTAAACTGGACGTTCATGTCGGTCCAATTCTCCTGCGGTGACAGGCTTTTGATAATCTCAACTGATTCATTTGAATTGCTGTTAAAGATATGTACCGTACCGCCGATAATGCCACGGTATTTGAACGTCAGCATGAAGCTTTGATTTATGCCTAAGCCGATATCCTGATAGGTGGATTCAGAAGGGAAGATCTGGCAGTACTGATTGGTTACCGTCTCCGATTCCTTTTTAACACCCCCCTCGTTAATTGCCGTCATGTTCCATGCGCTGGAGCCCGTTGTTTCAAAATCACCGTCACGAACCAGATTGGTACTCATAGTCTTATCCTCTGTGTTGATAGTTAAAAGTTATTGGTAGCGAAAGATTCGCTGAGGAGAGGGTCGGTTTTCAGAGGCGAACGGTCAAAACACATCGCATCAGCAGAGGATAAATGATGGAAATGATGGCGGGTAAAAATAAAAAAAGGCCGGATAATCCGGCCTTCTGAACAGCGTGACGTAACGAAAACTAGTCCTGAAGACCCAGCTTCTTCTCCAGATAGTGGATGTTGGTGCCACCCTGCTGGAAGTGTTCGTCATTCATGATACGGGTCTGCAGCTCAACGTTGGTTTTGATACCGTCGATGATCAGCTCCGCCAGGGCATTCTTCATACGAGAGATTGCCACTTCACGGGTTTCGCCGTAGCAGATCAGTTTGCCAATCATGGAATCATAATATGGCGGCACTGTGTAACCGGCATAAATATGAGATTCCCAGCGCACGCCAAAACCACCTGGTGCATGGAAGCGGGTGATTTTGCCCGGGCTTGGCAGGAAGGTGTTCGGGTCTTCGGCGTTGATACGGCACTCTACCGCATGGCCTTTAACGTGAACTTCATCCTGCTTGATGGACAGTGGCTGACCGGCCGCAATGCGCAGCTGCTCTTTGATCAGGTCAACGCCGGTGATCATTTCTGTTACCGGGTGCTCAACCTGAATACGGGTGTTCATCTCAATGAAGTAGAACTCGCCGTTTTCGAACAGGAACTCGAAGGTACCCGCGCCGCGATAGTTGATATCCACACAGGCTTTCGCGCAGCGCTCGCCGATGAACTTACGCAGCTCAGGCGTGATGCCCGGCGCTGGCGCTTCTTCGACGACTTTCTGGTGACGGCGCTGCATGGAGCAGTCACGTTCTGCCAGATAGATTGCGTTGCCCTGACCGTCTGCCAGTACCTGAATTTCGATATGGCGTGGGTTCTCGAGGTACTTCTCCATATAGACCATGTCGTTGTTGAAAGCAGCTTTTGCTTCCGCACGGGTCATATTAATGGATTGTTCCAGCTCCGCGTCGTTACGCACAACGCGCATACCACGACCGCCGCCGCCGCCGGAGGCTTTGATAATAACCGGGTAGCCGATGCGTTTCGCATGGGCACGGTTTTTATCCATATCGCCATCCAGTGGGCCGTCAGAGCCTGGCACGCAAGGTACGCCAGCTTTCTTCATCGCGTTGATCGCAGAAACTTTATCGCCCATCAGGCGAATAGTGTCGGCGCGCGGACCGATGAAGATAAAGCCTGAACGCTCAACCTGCTCGGCAAAGTTGGCGTTTTCAGACAGGAAGCCGTAGCCCGGGTGGATCGCCACTGCGCCGGTGATTTCTGCCGCAGAGATGATTGCCGGGATATTCAGATAGCTTTTTACGGACGGAGCCGGGCCAATACAGACCGTCTCATCCGCCAGCAGTACGTGTTTTAAGTCGCGGTCCGCGGTGGAGTGTACGGCGACAGTCTTGATGCCCAGTTCTTTACAGGCACGAAGAATACGCAGGGCGATCTCACCACGGTTAGCGATAACAATTTTATCCAGCATGTTCGCCTCGTTACTCGATGACGACCAGCGGCTCGTCAAATTCTACCGGTTGGCCGTTTTCAACCAGAATGGCTTTCACCACGCCTGATTTGTCAGCTTCGATCTGGTTCATCATTTTCATTGCTTCAACGATGCACAGAGTGTCGCCGGCGTTAACTTTCTGGCCAACTTCAATAAACGCTTTCGCATCCGGGCTTGGGGTACGGTAGAAAGTACCGACCATCGGGGAACGTACGATGTGACCACTGACTTCAGCAGCGGCTGGAGCTTCCATGGCCGGGGTAGCGGCAGGAGCAACAGCGTTAGACAGACCAGGTTGCGGCTGTGGCTGGTACATTGGCGCAGCGAAAGCTTGCTGCATCATCGGGTAGCCCGCGTTAGGCGCGCTACGGCTGATGCGAACAGACTCTTCGCCTTCAGAAATTTCCAGTTCGGAGATGCCTGATTCTTCAACCAGCTCGATCAGTTTTTTAATCTTACGAATATCCATGAGTGGGTTCCGTACTCTTGTTAGATGGATTTTGACAGGCGTTTGACCGCCGTCTGTAGTGCATATGAATAACCGTCGGCGCCTAATCCGCAGATCACACCGACAGCTTTATCAGAAAGATACGAATGGTGGCGGAACGGTTCGCGCGCATGCACATTGCTCAGGTGGATCTCGATAAACGGGATACTCACCGCCAGCAGGGCATCACGCAGCGCAACGCTCGTATGCGTAAACGCGGCCGGATTAATCAGGATAAAGTCGACGTTGTCTTTCGCCTGATGAATTCGGTCGATTAGCGCATATTCCGCATTCGATTGCAGGTGGCTGAGCGACACGTTAAGGCTTTTCGCTTCGTTCTCAAGCGCGTTAACAATCTGTGCCAGGGTCTGGTCGCCGTACTTGTCCGGCTCGCGTGTACCCAGCATGTTCAGATTAGGACCGTTCAAAAGCAAAATGTGAAAATTACCCGACATCGTGCTGCCATCTCCCGCAATTTGTAGGCATTTTACAAAATATACCTAAGTTGCTCGGTTGTCACCTTCAGACCCTGAAAATGGCCTGTCAGAAAAACCAAAGTCGCACATTATAACGATTTCGTAGCATTTGGCAGCTAAATACTGGTCTTATCAGGGAAGATGATCAACCCCTATTGCTTTCAACGCCCGTCAGGGCGTTAGTTTTGGGATAAACGGCAAAATTCTGGAATTATCGCCACCACTGACGGAACTTCTTGTAGCGCAGGGCGAGGAGGATGAAGGCACCCAGGGCATAAAGCAAGGGTTGGGGGGAGAGAATCTTCACTGACCACAGGTAATGAATGGGGGCGAGGATAGCAACCAGATAGACGCAGTTGTGCAGTTTTTGCCAGCGTTTACCTAGCTTACGCTGGGCACTTTGCGTTGAGGTTACCGCCAGAGCGAGCAGGATAATCCAGCTCACGATGCCCAGCATGAGGTAAGGACGGGTCACTAATTCTTTGCCCAAAAGGCCAATATTGTTTATCCCCAGCTCCAGCAGCGAATAGCTGGTCAGGTGGATGGATGCCCAGACGAAACACCAGACGCCAAGCAGACGGCGTGTGCGGATCAGCAGCGGCTGCTTCGCGTAGCGGGCAAGTGGGGTAATAAGCAGAGTCGCCAGCAGCAGCTTCAGCGCCATCCTGCCGGTAAAATGCTGGATGTCTTTAGCCGGGTCCGCGCTGAACAGCCCCTGGTTTGCCGCATAGAACAACCATACAAAGGGGAGAAACGCCGCAAGATGCAGCGCCACCTTCAGCCAGGTGATTTGCTTTGCAGTCAGACGCACTCAGTAGTTCTCCTTGAGGTTGAGGCCCCGATACAGCGAAGCGACCTGGTCGGCATAGCCGTTGAACAGCAGGGTTGGCTGACGTTTCACGTCCAGTATGCCGCCGGATCCGATAAACCTTTCGGACGCCTGCGACCAGCGCGGGTGATCGACATTTGGGTTTACGTTGGCATAAAAGCCGTACTCGTTCGGCCCTGCCATATTCCAGGTGGTGGGCGGGATCTCACGAACCAGCTTAATGCTGACGATAGACTTAATTCCTTTAAAGCCATACTTCCAGGGGACGGTCAGCCGGATCGGCGCGCCGTTCTGCGGCGGCAGGGCTTTACCGTAAACGCCCACCGTCAGCATAGTTAATGGATGCATCGCTTCGTCGAGGCGCAGGCCTTCCACGTAGGGATACTGCAGGCCGCCGCCGATAAAGCGATCTTTCTGACCGGGCATCTGCTCCGGATCGTAGAGCGTTTCAAAGGCCACGTACTTCGCGTTGCTGTTCGGCTCGACCAGGGCCAGCAGCTTGCTGAGCGGGAAGCCAATCCACGGCACGACCATCGACCAGGCCTCCACGCAGCGCATGCGGTAAATTCGCTCCTCCAGAGGGAAACGTTTATAGAGGTCATCGAGGTCAAGCGTTACTGGCTTTGCGACTTCGCCGCTGATTTTCAGCTGCCACGGATCGGTTTTCAGGCTACCGGCATTGGCCGCCGGGTCGGCTTTATCCAGCCCAAACTCATAGAAGTTGTTATAGCCCGTGACTTTGTCTTCCGGCGTCATGGGGAGCTTCGCCTGCCACTGAGCGGGTTTGCTGAACTGGAGCGGTTTACCCGAGGGGGCCGGTGGGCGATCGTTGCCTTTAAACCATGAAAGAATATCGGCATTGGCCGTTTGCGGAACGGAAAGCGCGGCGGCAGTAATACCCAGTGCTTTGAGCACCTGGCGCCGCTTGAGCATAAAAACGGATTCTGGCGTGACGTCGGCCTCGGTAAAACGGGTAACCTTTTTCATGGCGATCTCCTGAAATGCTTTTAGCTAAGCATGACGGAGAAGTGGTCTCCCGGCGAATATCTCACAAAAAATTGAAATTTACGGTAAAGCCCGGCTGTTACCGCTGCTTACCTTTGGCAAAAAAAAGTTGCCGACTATACTCGCTTAATGACGCCTTATGCCCGTTTGCCGCAATAAATGGCGATGTTTTGGCTAACGGGGTTTGCCAGGCATAGCCTTTTGCTATGTAATGCCGCGTCAACCCAGGCCCGGTTAAGGTGGCGATTTCTTCAGCAGACGGAGTTAACTCAGGGATGCGATTAACGACGAAACTTTCAGCATTTATGACGCTGCTAACCGGCTTAGCCATCTTCGTGACGCTCATTGGCTGCTCGCTCAGCTTCTTCAATGCCACCCATGACAAAGTGCATCAACGGATGCTGGCCGTTGCCACTATTATTGACAGCGAGCTGGTCACCTCCTCCCCCGAAATGCTCTCCACGCGCCTTAACGACGTCATGGTGCCGATCGATATCACTGAGATTCGGTTGAAAATGGGTAACTCGGAGGTCTATACCCAGAAGCTTATGCATGGTTACGAGCCGGAGACCCTGGAATATGGCACCAGGCAGACGACGGTTAATCTCATGAAGCACCCTGGCATGTCCGTCAGCCTGACCTACCGCGATCCCGTTGCCAGCTACTACCACTCTTTATTCACTACCGTACCGCTCTCTATAGCCATCGGCCTCATGCTGCTGGTGTTGCTGCTCGCTATGCGCTGGATGAAGAGACAGCTGGCCGGGCAGGAGCTGCTGGAAAAACGCGCTACCCGCATTCTCAACGGTGACCGAAGCGCTGGCGTAAGAGGGTCCGTGCTGGAGTGGCCAACCCGCGCCAGTAGCGCGATGGACGTGCTGCTATCCGATCTTCAGAATGCCAGCGAACAGCGCAGCCGCATGGATACTTTGATTCGGGCCTTTGCCGCTCAGGATGGCAAAACGGGGCTTAATAACCGCCTGTTCTTTGATAACCAGCTGGCGATGCTGCTGGAAGATCAGGAACAGGTCGGCGCCCACGGCGTGGTGATGATTATCCGCCTGCCGGATTTTGACACCCTCCACGATACCTGGGGCCGTGCGGCAGTAGAAGAGTATCTCTTCACGTTGATTAACTTGCTGTCCACCTTTGTGATGCGCTATCCGGGCGCTTTGCTTGCCCGCTATTTCCGCAGCGATTTTGCTGTCCTGCTGCCCCATCGCACCTTAAAAGAAGCGGACAGTTTCGCCAGCCAGCTTCTGACCGCCGTGGACGCTCTGCCGCCAACGCGAATTCTTGACCGTAACGACATGCTGCACATCGGTATTTGCGCCTGGCGAAGTGGCCATACGAAAGAGCAGGTGATGGAACATGCGGAGGTGGCGACCCGCAATGCTTCTCTGCAGGGCACTAACAGCTGGTCGATATATGACGATAAGCTGCCGGAAAAGGGGCGCGGAAACGTTAAGTGGCGTACTCTAATTGAGCAGTCGTTGCACCGTGGCGGACCGCGCTTCTACCAGAAGCCAGCGGTGAACCGCAGCGGAAACGTTCATCATCGCGAAATCATGTGCCGTATCTTTGACGGTGAGGAAGAGGTACTGTCGGCCGAGTACATGCCGATGGTGAAGCAGTTCGGCCTGTTTGAGCAATACGACCGCAAAATCATCGCCCGAGCCCTGCCGCTGGTGGGGTTCTGGCCCGAAGAGACGCTCGCCGTGCAGATAACGGTTGATTCGCTAATTCGCGTTCCTTTCCAGCGCTGGCTAAGGGATACGTTAATGCAATGTGAAAAATCGCTGCGAACGCGAATTATTTTTGAACTTGCAGAGGCGGATGTGTGTCAACACATCAGCCGCCTACAGCCGGTGATTAGGTTAATCAAGGCTCTTGGTGCCCGAGTGGCGATTGTTCAGGCCGGTTTAACTGTGGTCAGCACAAGCTACATCAAGGAGCTGGACGTAGAGCTAATAAAACTGCATCCAGGCCTTGTGCGAAACATCCAGAAGCGCACCGAAAATCAGCTGTTTGTACAGAGCCTTGTCGAGACCTGTCACGGTACGAAAACCCAGGTCTTTGCTACGGGCGTAAGGACGCGGGGAGAATGGCAGACGCTGACCGAGAAGGGTATAAGCGGTGCTCAGGGTGATTTTTTTGCCTCCTCCGCGCCGCTGGACAGCAACGTGAAAAAATATTCACAAAGATACTCGGTTTAACCTGCCGTTTATCAAGTTTTCCACGTAGAATAACGCGCGCTGTATCTCAAGGGGGCGAATACGCCTGCCGGCAAGAATATCGCAGCATGCAAGGTATCGGTTTGCTACTTTGCACTGTTCGTTTAACCTACAGCATCTGTTCACTTCCTCTACGGATGAAGCGCCGCTGATAGTAGATGTTACAGCTGAAGCAAACAGCACAATTTTTCACCGTTGCAGAACATTTAAGCGCCTTGTCGCTGCAGCGTGTGGTTGGTAAAGTAAGCGGATTTTGTTTCCGCCCCAGCTTTCAGGATTATCCCTTAGTATGTTGAAAAAATTTCGTGGCATGTTTTCCAATGACCTGTCCATTGACCTGGGTACCGCGAATACCCTGATTTATGTAAAAGGACAAGGCATCGTACTGAATGAGCCCTCCGTCGTGGCCATTCGCCAGGATCGTGCCGGTTCACCGAAAAGCGTTGCTGCCGTAGGTCATGACGCAAAGCAGATGCTGGGCCGTACGCCTGGCAATATCGCGGCTATTCGTCCAATGAAAGACGGCGTGATCGCTGACTTCTTCGTGACTGAAAAAATGCTGCAGCACTTCATCAAACAGGTTCACAGCAACAGCTTCATGCGCCCAAGCCCGCGCGTGCTGGTTTGTGTGCCAGTAGGTGCAACGCAGGTTGAACGTCGTGCTATCCGTGAGTCCGCTCAGGGCGCGGGCGCGCGTGAAGTGTTCCTGATTGAAGAGCCAATGGCTGCGGCAATTGGTGCAGGCCTGCCAGTTTCTGAAGCTACCGGTTCAATGGTGGTGGATATCGGTGGTGGTACTACCGAAGTAGCCGTTATCTCCCTTAACGGTGTGGTTTACTCCTCCTCCGTGCGTATCGGCGGTGACCGTTTCGACGAAGCCATCATTAATTATGTGCGTCGTAACTACGGCTCCCTGATTGGTGAAGCCACCGCGGAACGTATCAAGCACGAAATCGGTTCTGCCTACCCAGGCGACGAAGTCCGTGAAATCGAAGTGCGTGGCCGTAACCTGGCAGAAGGTGTGCCGCGTGGCTTCACCCTGAACTCCAACGAAATTCTTGAAGCGCTGCAAGAGCCGCTGACCGGCATCGTGAGCGCGGTGATGGTTGCACTGGAACAGTGCCCGCCAGAACTGGCTTCCGATATCTCCGAGCGTGGTATGGTACTGACCGGTGGTGGCGCGCTGCTGCGTAACCTCGACCGTCTGCTGATGGAAGAAACCGGTATTCCTGTAGTAGTTGCAGAAGATCCATTGACTTGCGTAGCCCGCGGCGGTGGCAAGGCGCTGGAAATGATCGACATGCACGGCGGCGACTTGTTCAGCGAAGAGTAATCAGCCGCACGTTAGGGCAGTCCTGGACTGCCCCTTCTTGTTGGCCTCGGAATACGCATAGCCTATGAAGCCCATTTTTAGCCGTGGCCCGTCGCTACAGATTCGCCTTATCCTGGCGCTATTAGTCGCGATTGGCGTCATTGTCGCCGACAGCCGCCTCGGTGCGTTCAGCCAGATCCGAACGTACATGGATACTGCCGTCAGCCCTTTCTATTTCGTCTCAAATGGTCCCCGTGAACTGCTTGATAGCGTGTCGCAAACGCTGGCGTCACGTGACCAGCTGGAACTTGAAAACCGCGCGTTGCGTCAGGAACTGATCCTGAAAAACAGCGAATTACTGATGATGGGCCAGTTCCGTCAGGAAAACGCACGCCTGCGTGAGCTGCTCGGCTCGCCGCTGCGCCAGGACGAGCAAAAGATGGTCACCCAGGTGATCTCTACCGTCAGCGATCCCTACAGCGACCAGGTCGTTATCGATAAAGGCAGCGTCAACGGGGTTTACGAAGGCCAGCCGGTTATCAGTGATAAAGGCGTGGTCGGCCAGGTTGTTGCGGTAGCCAAGCTTACCAGCCGCGTCCTGCTGATTTGCGATGCCACCCATGCGCTGCCGATTCAGGTGCTGCGAAATGATATCCGCGTGATTGCCGCCGGTAACGGCTGCACCGACGATCTGCAACTGGAGCACCTGCCTGCCAACACGGATATCCGTGTGGGTGACGTACTGGTGACTTCTGGACTGGGTGGCCGCTTCCCGGAAGGTTATCCGGTCGGCGTGGTGTCGTCCGTCAAACTCGATACGCAGCGTGCGTACACGGTGATTCAGGCCCGCCCAACGGCTGGTCTGCAACGTCTGCGCTATCTGCTGCTGCTGTGGGGGGCGGACCGCGAAGGCAAGACGCCGATGCAGCCTGATGAGGTTCATCGCGTAGCAAACGAGCGTCTGATGCAGATGATGCCGCAGGTTCTCCCTTCCGCTGATTCCGTTGGGCCGCCTGCACCCGTGCCGCCACCGGCCACCGGGATCACCCAGCCCGCACCCGCAGCGAAGGCTCCTTCCGCAGCTGTGACCCGAGGGGGGCAGTAGTGGGGAGCTATCGTAGCCAGGGACGTTGGGTTATCTGGCTCTCATTTCTGGTCGCACTGTTATTGCAGGTCATGCCCTGGCCGGACGATCTGAAAGTTTATCGTCCGGACTGGGTGCTGCTGATCCTGCTCTACTGGATCCTGGCCTTGCCCCATCGCGTAAATGTGGGCACAGGTTTTGTGGTGGGTGCCATACTGGATCTGATTAGTGGCTCCACGCTGGGCGTTCGCGCCCTGTCATTGAGTATCGTCGCCTATCTGGCAGCCCTAAAATTCCAGCTGTTCCGTAACCTCGCGCTGTGGCAGCAGGCTCTTGTGGTCATGCTGCTGTCGCTGGTGACCGACGTCATCGTCTTCTGGTCAGAATTTTTGGTTATCAACGTCTCTTTCCGACCTGAAATCTTCTGGAGCAGCGTGGTGAACGGCGTGCTCTGGCCGTGGATCTTCCTGCTGATGCGTAAAATTCGTCAGCAATTTGCCGTGCAGTAAGGGTAATCATGACAGCTTTGTATCTCGCCTCCGGCTCGCCGCGCCGCCAGGAATTACTGACCCAGCTTGGCGTCAGCTTCGAACGTATCGTCACGAATGTTGAAGAGCAGCGTCTGGCGCACGAAAGTGCGGAGCAGTATGTTCGACGCCTGGCACGGGACAAAGCGCTGGCGGGCGTCGCGCTGGCCCCGCGCGATTTACCGGTATTAGGTGCGGACACCATTGTTATCTACAATGGAGAAGTGCTGGAAAAGCCTCGCGATCAACAACATGCTGTTCAGATGCTACGATTACTCTCTGGCCATCAGCATCAGGTGATGACGGCGGTTGCGCTGGCGGACAGTCAGACGGTGCTCGATTGCCTGGTGGTGACGGACGTGACCTTCCGCAGTTTATCCGAGCAGGATATTGCCGATTACGTTGCCTGCGGTGAGCCCATGGATAAAGCGGGCGCTTATGGCATTCAGGGCCTGGGCGGCTGTTTCGTCAGAAAAATTAACGGCAGTTACCATGCGGTTGTCGGCCTGCCGCTGGTTGAAACCTATGAATTACTGAGTAATTTTCACGCGCTGCGTGATGGACGAGGAAAAGATGACGGCTGAATTACTGGTCAATGTTACCCCTTCAGAAACGCGGGTGGCCTATATTGACGGCGGAATACTGCAGGAAATCCACATCGAGCGTGAAGCACGCCGAGGAATTGTAGGGAATATCTACAAAGGTCGTGTCAGCCGGGTGCTACCGGGCATGCAGGCGGCATTTGTAGATATTGGCCTTGATAAGGCAGCGTTTCTTCACGCCTCCGACATCATGCCGCACACCGAATGCGTGGCAGGGGAAGAGCGTAAAAACTTCACGGTCCGCGATATCTCTGAGCTGGTGCGCCAGGGCCAGGATTTAATGGTGCAGGTGGTGAAGGATCCGTTGGGAACCAAAGGTGCCCGCCTGACAACAGACATTACCCTACCATCCCGCTACCTCGTGTTTATGCCCGGGGCTTCCCACGTGGGGGTTTCCCAGCGTATTGAAAGCGAACAAGAGCGGGAACGTTTAAAACGTGTGGTCAACGCTTACTGTGACGAACAGGGCGGGTTTATTATTCGCACCGCGGCGGAAGGGGTCTGTGAAGAGGATCTGGCATCTGATGCAGCCTACCTTAAACGCGTCTGGACCAAAGTCAGCGAGCGTAAAAAACGAAATAAAACCCGCTGTGAACTCTACGGCGAGCTGGCATTAGCCCAGCGCGTGCTGCGCGATTTTGCAGACGCAGCGCTGGACCGCATCCGGGTTGACTCGCGGCAGACCTATGAGATGCTGCTCGAGTTCACCGAAGAGTATATGCCTGAGGTGCACGGCAACATAGAACATTACACGGGCCGCCAGCCCATTTTCGACCTGTTTGACGTGGAAAATGAAATCCAGCGCGCCCTTGAGCGTAAGGTCGAGCTTAAGTCCGGCGGCTATCTGGTTATCGATCAGACCGAAGCGATGACTACCGTAGACATTAATACCGGCGCGTTTGTGGGCCACCGCAACCTCGACGATACTATTTTCAACACCAACATCGAAGCGACCCAGGCGATTGCCCGCCAGCTGCGCCTGCGTAACCTTGGCGGCATTATCATTATCGATTTCATCGATATGAGTAACGAAGACCACCGCCGCCGGGTGCTGCACTCGCTTGAGCAGGCGCTAAGTAAAGACCGGGTGAAAACCAGCGTTAATGGGTTCTCACAGCTGGGGCTGGTGGAAATGACCCGCAAGCGCACGCGCGAAAGCGTGGAACACGTGCTGTGCGCCGGTTGCCCAACCTGCCACGGGCGCGGAACCGTAAAAACCGTCGAAACCGTCTGCTATGAGATCATGCGTGAAATTGTCCGCGTACATCATGCCTACGATTCTGACCGTTTCCTGGTTTACGCCTCCCCGGCGGTTGGCGAAGCGCTGAAAAGCGAAGAATCTCACGCGCTGGCAGAGGTAGAAATCTTTGTCGGCAAGCAGGTAAAAGTCCAGATTGAGCCGCTCTATAATCAGGAGCAGTTCGACGTCGTAATGATGTAGTTTATCCTGACGGATGGACTGTACAGGGTGACCTGGCCGCAAGGCTGACAAGGAGAGATATGAGGCGACTGCCCGGCATTTTGCTGATCACAGGCGCAACGCTGATTGTTATCGTCGCACTGCTGGTCAGTGGCCTGCGGCTCGTTTTGCCGCACCTGGATGCCTGGCGCCCGGCGCTGCTGGATAAAATTGAGGCCATGACCGGCACGCCGGTGGATGCAAGCCACATTAAAGCAAGCTGGGAAAATTTCGGCCCGACGCTGGACGTTCGCGATATCAAAGCTGGCCTGAAAGACGGCGGTGAAATGCGCATCAAACGCGTGACGCTGGCGCTGGACGTCTGGCAAAGCCTGATCCACGCACGCTGGCAGTTCCGCGATCTCACCTTCTATCAGCTTCACATGCGCAGCAACACGCCGCTCAGTCAGAACCGCGGCGACGGCAAGTTTGAGCCGGGCAAAATCAGCGATCTTTTCCTGCGCCAGTTCGATCACTTCGATCTGCGCGACAGCTCCCTTAGCTTCCTCACGCTTTCAGGCCAGCGCGCCGAACTGACTATCCCCCAGCTGAACTGGCTGAACACCAAAAATCGTCACCGCGCCGAAGGGCAGGTCAGCCTTTCCAGCTTTACCGGGCAGCATGGCCTGGCTAACGTCAGGATGGATCTGCGAGACGAAAACGGCATTCTGAACATCGGTAAAATCTGGCTGCAGGCCGACCGGGTTGACGTGAAGCCCTGGCTGGGCCGCTGGATGCAGGACAACATTGAGCTTCAGCACGCTGAGTTCAGCCTTGAAGCCTGGGTGGATATTAAAAAAGGCGATATTGCAGGCGGTAATATCTGGCTCAAGCAGGGCGGCACGAGCTGGAAAGGCGATAAGAGCGACCACTCGCTTTCCGTCGATAACCTGATGGCCCGGGTTAACCGCGACCAGGCCGGCTGGAACCTGACTATCCCGTCGACCAATATTACCC
The DNA here is from genome assembly GCF_038405435.1 of Dryocola clanedunensis. GTDB lineage: Bacteria > Pseudomonadota > Gammaproteobacteria > Enterobacterales > Enterobacteriaceae > Dryocola > Dryocola clanedunensis_A. Next base: position 23,656 of record NZ_JBBYHZ010000011.1, read on the forward strand.
TCGATGGCAAAACGTGGCCGAAAGGCTCGCTGTCGCTGGCCTGGATTGGCCCGCAGGACGTCGGGGGCAAAGAAGGCAAGCGCAGCGAAGAGCTGCACGTTCGCGCCACCAATATGGAGCTGGAAAGCTTCAACGGCCTGCTGCCGATTGCCGCGAAGGTCTCGCCTGACCTTGGCGAAATCTGGAATATCATGCAGCCGCGCGGGCACATCGACGTGCTGGCCGCGGACATCCCCCTACAGCAAACGGAAAAAACCCGTCTGCAGGGGCGCTGGAAAGATGTCAGCTGGCACCAGTGGAAGATGCTGCCGGGCATTGAGAATTTCTCCGGTTCTGTGACCGGCAGCGTGGAGCACGGCCAGCTTAACGCCCTGGTGAGCCAGGCTAAGATGCCGTACGAGACGGTATTCCGTGCGCCGCTGGAAGTAGAGAAAGGGGCCGCCACGCTTGAGTGGCAAAAGAATGCCAACGGCTTCCAGCTCGACGGTAAGAAAATTGATGTCAAAGCCCGCTCGCTATGGGCGAGAGGCGATTTCCGCTACTACCAGCCCACGGATGGCGATCCGTGGCTGAGCATTCTGGCCGGTATCAGCACCAGCAACGGTGCGGACGCCTGGCGCTATTTCCCGGAAAACCTGATGGGCAAAGAGCTGGTCGATTACCTGAGCGGGGCGATTCAGGGCGGCCAGGCCGACAGCGCCACGCTGGTGTACGGCGGCAACCCGCACCTCTTCCCTTATAAGCACAACGAAGGGCAGTTTGAAGTGCTGGTGCCGCTGCGTAACGCGAAGTACGCCTTCCAGCCGGACTGGCCCGCGCTTGAAAATCTCAACATTGAGCTCGATTTTCTGAATGACGGGCTGTGGATGAAAACCCCGGGCGTGAAGCTCGGTGGGGTAACGGCCCGCAACCTGACCGCCATCATTCCTGATTACTCGAAAGAGAAGCTGCTGATCGACGCCGATATCAGCGGGCCGGGCAGCGCGGTTGGTCCCTATTTTAAAGAGACGCCGCTTGAGGATTCGCTGGGCGCGGCGCTGGATGAGCTCCAGATTGGCGGCGATGTGAATGCTCGCTTACATCTCGATATCCCGCTGGACGGCAAGATGACCACCGCCAAAGGCGACGTGGTGCTGAACAACAACACGCTGCTGATCAAGCCGCTGTCCAGCACGCTGAAAAACCTCAGCGGTAAATTCAGCTTCGTGAACGGCGACCTGCAAAGCGAGCCGCTGCGTGCGACCTGGTTTAATCAGCCGCTGGAAATCAATTTTGATACCAGAACGGGAGACAAAGATTACCAGATCGGCGTCAACCTCAACGGTAACTGGCAGCCGAATAAAATGGGCGTGCTGCCGGAGCAGATTAACAAAGCGCTGAGCGGCACCGCGGCGTGGAAAGGCAACGTCGGGATCACCCTGCCTTATAAAGGGAAACCGACCTACAGCGTCGACGTTGACGCCGATCTGAAGAGTGTAAGTAGTCACTTACCTGAGCCGGTCAATAAATCTGCGGGAGAGCCGCTGCCGCTGAAGATTGCGGTGAAGGGCGATCTTAACAGTTTTACCCTGACGGGCAGCGCTGCGGGCACCAATCACTTCTCGAGCCGCTGGCTGCTTAACAAAAAGCTCACCCTCGACCGCGCTATCTGGGCCACCAACAGCCATACCGTGCCGCCGTTGCCGGATCGGCAGGGACTGGAGCTTGATTTGCCCGCGATGGACGGCGCCCAGTGGCTGGCCCTCTTTAGCCAGGGCGCAACGGAGCAGGTCAGCAACTCCGCTCAGTTCCCGTCTGACATTACGCTGCGCACGCCAGCGCTGACTATGGGCGGCCAGGTCTGGAATAACCTGAGCCTGGTGTCGAAACAGTTACCTGGCGGGACGCAAATCAATGCCCAGGGGAGGGAAATCAACGGCACGCTCAATATTCGCGATAGCGCACCGTGGCAGGCGGAGATTAAGTATCTCTACTTCAACCCGGCCTGGAGCATCGCTAATTCGTCCGCACCGCCGAGCGGTACTTCCGCCCCGAAAAATGACGCGATAAGCTTCCGGGACTGGCCAGATCTGCAGCTGCGCTGCGCCGAATGCTGGCTGTGGGGGCAGAAATATGGCCGCATCGACGGGGATATCGCCATTAAGGGCGATACGCTGAAACTCAGCAACGGTCTGGTGGACAACGGTTTTGCGCGCCTCACGGGCAACGGTGAGTGGGTGAACGGCCCGGGCGAAGTGCGCACTTCCATGAAGGGCAAGCTGAAGGGCAAAAAGCTGGATGCGGCGACCAACTTCTTCGGCGCCAAAACGCCAATCCAGGACTCCCCGTTTGATGTGGATTACGACCTGCACTGGCGCGCCGAACCGTGGAAGCCGGAAGTCTCTTCCCTGAACGGCATTCTTCATACCCATCTGGGCAAAGGACAGATTTCCGACCTCGGCACGGGACACGCGGGCCAGCTGCTGCGGCTGGTCAGCTTCGATGCGCTGCTGCGCAAGCTGCGCTTTGATTTCAGCGATACCTTCGGGAACGGGTTCTACTTTGACTCCATCCGCAGCACCGCCTGGATTAAAGACGGCGTGATGCACACCGATGACACGCTGGTGGACGGTCTGGAAGCGGACATCGCGATGAAAGGCTCCGTGGACCTGGTCCGTCGCCAGCTCGACATGGAAGCCGTCGTGGCACCGGAAATCTCCGCCACGGTGGGCGTTGCGACGGCCTTCGTCATCAACCCGATCGTCGGAGCCGCGGTGTTCGCCGCCAGTAAGGTGCTGGGGCCGCTGTGGAGTAAAATCTCCGTGCTGCGCTACCACATCACCGGTCCGATAGACGATCCAAAAATCAACGAAGTGCTGCGCCAGCCTCGCGTCAAGGACGTTAAGTGATTTGACGCGAGAAGCTAATTGCCGCAAGCTCAATAGATATCTCCAATCGATAGACAAATAAGAGTAGCCAAACGATGAGTCTGAACCTGGTAAGTGAGCAGTTGCTGTCTGCGAATGGCTTAAACCATCAAGATCTGTTTTCCATTCTGGGACAGCTGTCCGAGCGTCGACTCGACTATGGCGATCTCTATTTCCAGTCCAGTTATCACGAATCCTGGGTATTAGAAGACCGCATTATTAAAGACGGCTCGTACAACATTGACCAGGGTGTCGGTGTACGCGCCGTGAGTGGGGAAAAGACCGGTTTCGCCTATGCGGACCAGATAAGCCTGCTGGCGCTTGAGCAAAGCGCTCATGCGGCCCGCAGCATCGTGCGTGAACAGGGCGATGGCCGTGCGCGTACTCTGGGGGCGGTGCAGCACAGCGCGCTGTATACCAGCGCCGATCCTTTGCAGAGCATGACCCGTGAAGAGAAGCTCGATATCCTCAAGCGTGTGGATAGCGTGGCGCGAGCCGCGGACAAGCGCGTGCAGGAAGTGACGGCGAGCCTGACCGGCGTGTATGAATTAATTCTGGTCGCGGCGACCGACGGCACCCTGGCGGCGGACGTTCGCCCGCTGGTGCGTCTGTCCGTCAGCGTACAGGTGGAAGAAGACGGCAAGCGCGAGCGCGGATCGAGCGGCGGCGGCGGTCGTTTTGGCTATGACTATTTCCTCGAAACCGTAGACGGTGAAGTGCGTGCCGACGCATGGGCGAAGGAAGCCGTGCGTATGGCGCTGATTACGCTGTCTGCCGTTGCGGCACCGGCCGGTATGTTCCCGGTGGTGCTTGGGGCTGGCTGGCCGGGCGTGCTGCTGCACGAGGCCGTGGGGCACGGTCTGGAAGGCGATTTTAACCGTCGTGGCACTTCCGTATTCAGCGGCCAGATGGGCCAGCTTGTCGCCTCAGAACTGTGTACCGTTGTGGACGACGGCACCATGGCCAACCGCCGTGGTTCTGTTGCCATTGACGACGAAGGCGTACCGGGCCAGTACAACGTGCTGATCGAAAAAGGTATTCTGAAAGGCTACATGCAGGACAAGCTGAACGCGCGTCTGATGGGCGTGGCGCCAACAGGTAACGGGCGCCGTGAATCTTACGCGCACCTGCCAATGCCGCGTATGACCAACACCTATATGCTTGCCGGGAAATCCACGCCGCAGGAGATCATCGAATCCGTCGAGTACGGCATCTATGCGCCTAACTTCGGCGGCGGCCAGGTGGATATCACCTCCGGCAAGTTCGTCTTCTCTACTTCAGAAGCGTACCTCATCGAGAACGGTAAAGTGACCAAACCGGTGAAAGGCGCGACGCTGATTGGCTCGGGCATTGAAACCATGCAGCAGATCTCGATGGTCGGTAACGACCTGGCGCTGGATAACGGCGTAGGCGTCTGCGGCAAAGAGGGGCAGAGCCTGCCGGTTGGCGTAGGCCAGCCTACGCTCAAGGTCGATAACCTGACGGTTGGCGGCACCGCTTAAGCATTAACCTATGGCCGGGGCTAGCCCCGGCTGTTTTCTGACCCTCTGCCATTCCTTTCCCGCATCCCCTGATACAGCTGCGCCACCTTCACGAAATACTCCGTCAGATAGTTAATGCACACCTGCACCTTCAGCGGCAGCTTATCCTTTTCGGTATACAGCGCGTACACCGGACGAGGATCGGACTGGTAGCGCGAGAATAAGATCTCCAGGTCGCCGCTGTTGATTTCATCGATCACCCACATGATCGGCACGTATGCGATCCCCGCACCGGCTTTCAGCCAGCGCGAGAGCGTCATGGGATCGTTAGTCACAAATCGCCCCTGCGGGATGATCTTAGTCGGCAAACCTTCCGGTGCAATCAGCTCAAATTCGTTATCGGGACGTACGCTATACTCCAGCCATGAATGATTGGCCAGGTCGGCCGGTTTTTCGGGCTCGCCGTTTTGCTGAAGATAGGTTTTCGACGCGCAGATGACCATCGGCATCGACCCAAGCCGCTTCGAAAACAGGCTGGAGTCCTGGAGCGCGCCGACGCGGATCACCACGTCCAGACCGTCTGCTATCAGATCGGGAGCTGGTATGCCGGTGACCAGGTTTACCGTCAGCCCCGGGTACTCTTTGAGCATCTCCGCCGTCATGTTCGCGAGGACATTCTGTGCCATGGTTGAAGAGCTGCCGATGCGCAGCGTGCCGATGGGGGTGTTATTGAAAGCGTAAAGCTGCTCGTGAACCTCCTGCGCCTCATGCAGCATTTTACGGCAGCCGAGATAGTAAATTTTCCCGGCTTCGGTCAGGCCAATGCTGCGGGTGCTGCGGTTCAGGAGCTTTACCTGAAGCTCGTCTTCAAGCTTCGAAACCGTCTGGCTGATGGACGAAACGCTCATCTGCAATTGCCTTGCGGCGGCGGTAAACGAGCCGAGCTCGACAACTTTGGCAAAAACCGACATGCGTTTAAGTCTTTCCATAATTTACTCTGATTGTTCACTCTGAGTTAAAAGTGATTTAGATCACATATTATAGATAACAGGGTAACAGTTACGTTAATATATTATTATTAACACGACCCATACCGCGTTCTCGCCTGCCGTTCCCGGCAACTCTTTCGCGGATTCACTATCAGGGGGCGTGTCGCAAGTACTATTCAGACAAGGTTAACATGACTTTATTTCCGGTTATCGTGGTATTCGGGCTGTCCTTTCCACCGATATTCTTTGAGCTGATTTTGTCGCTGGCCGTATTCTGGCTGGTACGCAGGTTGCTGACCCCTACGGGCATCTATGATTTCGTCTGGCATCCGGCATTGTTCAATACAGCGCTTTATTGCTGCCTGTTCTGGCTCATCTCGCAGCTGTTCGTTTGAGGTTGATGTGAAAACACTTACAAGAAAAATGACCCGCACCGCCATCACGCTAATCCTTGTGCTGCTGGCCTTTATCGCTATCTTCCGTGCCTGGGCGTTTTACACCGAGTCACCCTGGACGCGTGACGCCCGCTTTACCGCGGACGTTGTCGCCATCGCCCCGGACGTCTCAGGCCTGATCACTGCCGTTCAGGTTCATGACAACCAGCTTGTGAAGAAAGATCAGGTGCTGTTCACCATCGACCAGCCACGGTATCAGAAAGCGCTGGAACAGGCCGAGGCAGATGTTGCTTATTACAAAGCTTTAGCCAGCGAAAAGCGCCGCGAAGCAGGGCGACGTAACCAGCTTGGTACCCAGGCCATGTCTCGTGAAGAGATTGACCAGTCCAACAACCTGCTGCAAACCGTGCTGCATCAGCTCGCGAAGTCAGAAGCCACGCGTGACCTGGCGCGGCTGGACCTGCAACGTACCGTCATTCGTGCCCCGGCAGATGGCTGGGTGACCAACCTGAACGTTCACGGTGGGGAATTTATTACCCGTGGCTCAACGGCCGTGGCGCTGGTGAAGCAGCACACCTTCTACATTCTTGCCTACATGGAAGAAACCAAGCTCGAAGGTATCCGTCCGGGCTATCGCGTGCAGATCACCCCGCTTGGCAGCAACCGCGTGCTGCGCGGTACGGTTGACAGTATTTCCGCAGGCGTAACCAACGCCAGCAGCACCAGCGATGCAAAAGGGATGGCGACGGTGGACTCCAATCTGGAATGGGTTCGCCTGGCGCAGCGCGTGCCGGTACGTATTCGCCTTGACCAGCAACAGGGCAACCTGTTCCCGGCGGGGACCACGGCCACGGTTGTTGTCACCGGTGAAAAAGACCGGGATGTCAGCCAGGACTCCGTATTTATCAAGTTCATGCATCGTCTGCGTGAATTTGGTTAAGCGCGGCTGATATGTACTCCATCTCACCCTTTCACCTGCGCTTCGCCTTCAAGCTGGCGTTTGCCATCGTGCTGGCGCTGTTTGTTGGCTTTCACTTTGAGCTCGAAACGCCGCGCTGGGCGGTCTTAACCGCCGCCATCGTTGCGGCTGGCCCGGCGTTTGCCGCAGGTGGCGAGCCATACTCCGGTGCGATTCGCTATCGCGGTATGCTCCGCATCATCGGTACGTTTATCGGCTGTATCGCGGCGCTGGTCATTATCACTACGCTTATCCGCGCGCCGATCGTGATGCTGCTGGTCTGCTGCGTCTGGGCAGGGTTCTGCACCTGGATCTCCTCGCTGGTGAAGGTAGAGAACTCCTACGCCTGGGGCCTGTCGGGCTATACGGCGCTGATTATTATCGTCACCATTCAGGCAAACCCGGTTACGGCCCCGCAGTTTGCCGTTGAGCGCTGTAGCGAAATCGTTATCGGTATCGTCTGCGCTATCCTGGCTGACCTAATCTTCTCCCCGCGCTCCATCAAGCAGGAGATTGACCGCGAGCTGGATAACCTGCTGGTGGATCAGTATCGCCTGATGCAGCTCTGCGTCGCCCACGGTGAAAAAGAGGAGGTCGATAAATCCTGGGCCAACCTGGTACGGCGTACCACGGCCCTGGAAGGTATGCGATCGAACCTGAAAATTGAATCCTCCCGCTGGGGTCAGGCAAACCGTCGCCTGAAAGCTATCAATACGCTCTCTCTGACGCTGATTACCCAGGCTGGGGAAACCTATCTGATTCAGAACACGCGTCCCGAGTTCGTCACGCCAGAGTTTAAAATGCTGTTCGAAATGCCGGTAGAGACGGCCGCCGACGTTCACAAGCAGTTGAAGATGCTGCGCCGCTTTATCTCATCAAGCGGTGAAAAACATACGCCTGTCACTATCAGTAGCTGGGTGGGTGCCGCTACGCGCTTTCTGCTGCTGAAGCGGGGGGTCGCCAGCAACGCCAGGATCAATGCCGTAGAAGAAGAAATTCTGAGCGGCGAAACGGTGGTTAAGGTGCAGTCCGCCGAGCGGCATCATGCGATGATTAACTTCTGGCGTACGACGATTGCTTGTGGTCTGGGAAGCCTGTTCTGGCTTTGGACCGGCTGGACTTCCGGCAGCGGGGCGATGGTGATGATTGCAGTGGTGACCTCCCTTGCCATGCGCCTGCCTAACCCGCGTATGGTCTCGCTGGATTTCCTTTACGGTATGCTGGTGGCACTGCCGCTGGGTGCGCTCTATTTTCTGGTTATCATTCCCTCAACCCAGCAAAGCATGCTGCTGCTGTGTATCAGCCTTGCGCTGCTCGGCTTTTTCATTGGTATCGAAGTGCAAAAGCGGCGCCTGGGCTCCATGGGCGCGCTTGCCGGGACGATTAACGTTATCGTGCTGGATAACCCGATGACCTTTCACTTCAGCTCCTTCCTGGACAGCGCGCTGGGGCAGATTGTCGGCTGTTTCCTCGCGATGATGGTGATTCTGCTGGTGCGGGACAACTCGAAAGAGCGTACCGGGCGCACGCTGCTCAACCAGTTTGTGTCGGCCGCCGTTTCGGCATTAACCACCAATAAAGCGCGCCGCAAAGAAAACCACCTGCCCGCACTTTATCAGCAGCTGTACCTGCTGCTGAATATGTTCCCGGGCGACATTGCACGCTACCGGCTGGCGCTGATCCTGATTATTGCGCACCAGCGGCTGCGCGACGCTCCGATACCGATCAATGCCGATCTCTCCGCATTCCACCGGCAGCTTCGTAATACGGCTGACAAAGTTATCTCGGCCTCTAACGATGACAAACGGCGTAAATACTTCCAGCAGCTGCTCGGCGAGCTGGAGATTTACCAGGAAAAGCTGAAGGTCTGGGAGGCCCCCCTCCAGGTGACCGAGCCGGTCAAACGGCTTGCCGACGTGCTGCATCGCTATCAGCATGCGCTGATTGATGCCTAGTCTGAGTTCCCGAGCCGACGCCCTGCGTCGGCTTTTTTGTATCTATACTTACCTGATGTGCTTTTTAAAACAGGAGAAAATTATGACAAATCAGGCACTCCAGGACAGTGAACTATTCAACACCGGGTATCTGGTCAACGGCGAATGGCGCAAACTTGATAAGACCTTTGACGTGATCAACCCTGCGACCGGCGAGACCATCGCTAAGGTTGCCAAAGCGGGTAAGAATGAGACCGAAGAAGCCATTGCGGCGGCGACCAAAGCATTCCCTTCCTGGCGCGCGAAAACCGCCAAGGAGCGTTCAACCATCCTCTATCGCTGGTACGAGCTGATAATCGAAAACAAGAGCTGGCTGGGGCGATTAATGACGACCGAGCAGGGCAAGCCGCTGAAAGAGGCCGAGGGTGAGGTTGAGTACGCCGCCAGCTTCATCCAGTGGTTCGCTGAACAGGCCAAGCGTGCGAACGGCGAAATTATTCCGCCCGCTAAGCCTGGCTCGCGCATTCTTGCCACCCGCGAACCGATTGGCGTTGTCGCCGCGATCACTCCCTGGAACTTCCCGATGGCGATGCTGACCCGCAAGCTGGGGCCAGCTCTGGCAGCGGGCTGTACTGGCGTAATCAAACCGGCTAACAACACGCCTCTGTCCGCTTTTGCCCTGCTGGCGCTGGCGAAAAAAGCTGGCGTCCCGGATGGCGTGCTGAATGCCGTTGCCGGGAACACGCCGGAAATCAGTGACGCTATTATGGCTAGTCACGATGTCCGTAAGATCTCCTTCACGGGTTCCACGGCGGTAGGCAAAACGCTGGTGCGTAACGCCGCTGAAACCATGAAGAAAGTGTCGATGGAGCTGGGCGGCAACGCGCCGTATATCGTCTTCGACGATGCGGATATCGACGCAGCCGTGAAGGGTGCCATCGCCAATAAATTCCGTAACGCGGGCCAGGTCTGCGTCAGCGTCAACCGCTTCTTTATTCAGGAAGGGGTGTATGACGAATTCGTCAGCAAGCTGGCGGATGCGGTTAAAGCGCTGAAGGTCGGAAACGGTCTTGAGGATGGCGTGGTTGTTGGGCCGCTGATTGAAAAATCTGCGGTCGATAAGGTGCGGGAGCACGTCGAAGATGCGCTGGAAAAAGGCGGCAAGGCGCTGGTAGGCGGCCAAAGCCACGAGCTGGGCGGCAACTTCTGGCAGCCTACGGTAATTGTTAACGCCAGCGATGACATGAAGCTGGCGCAGGAGGAGACGTTCGGTCCGCTGGCCGCCTGCTTCAGCTTCAAAACGGAAGAGGAAGTCATTGAGCGCGCCAACAATACGCCGTTTGGCCTGGCGGCATACTTCTATACTCAGGATCTGAAGCGCGTTTTCCGCGTTTCGCAGGCGCTGGAAAGCGGCATGATCGGCATTAACGAATGCGCGGTGTCCACGGAGCTGGGGCCGTTTGGCGGCGTAAAAGAATCTGGTCTTGGCCGTGAAGGCTCGGTGCTGGGGCTGGATGAGTTTCTGGAAGTGAAAACCCTGCATATTGGCGGATTATAAGTGCTGATATGCGGAGCGTGTTCCGGCGGGGTGGCAGGAAATGAAAAAATATACGTTTGATTTTAGCCAGATAGAGGACCAGCCAGCATTCTATCGCCGCTTTATCCAGACTTTTGCGCTGGAGAAGAAACAGGTTCACGATCTGGACAGCCTTTGGGATGTGGTGACGGGAGGAGGTCTGCCGCTCCCGGCGGAGATCGAATTTGTTAACCTGCCGGAAATGCAAAGACGCCGCTATGGCGCGCTGATTCTGCTGTTTGATGAGGCAGAGGAGGAGCTTGAGGGCCAGCTGCGCTTCAACGTTCAGGCATAAAAAAGCCCCCGCGAGCGGGGGCAAAGTCGTCGGACGTGACGACGAGGGTTTATTTGTACAGCTCAGCCGTTGCGTGGCGGGTATCACCAGAACGTGCTTCGGTAATGCGATACGCTGAAGCCCCTTTCTCAGTTGCTTTTTGCGACAGCTCCTGGCGCATATCCATCGGCGCGCTGCCAACCTGGCTGACAGAAATGCTACCCATAGACTGCATGCCCTGCGCCTGCTCGCTGGAGATTTGCTGCGCTGCTGCGCTGGCACCGAAAGAGAGCACGGAAAGAAGGCTGACGGCTGCGATGGTTAATGTGGTTTTCATGATGTCTACTCCTGAATAAGGTTCACGACGGCCGGAAGGGCTATACGGCTTTTATTGTTCTTGGGGCCGTCGACTGTTGATTTCATTGTCTCGTTGATTACTGGTCTGGCTTATAACGCTGCGGGTTTATTTATACAGCTCAGCCGTTGCGTGCCACTGGTCGCCAGAGCGCGCTTCGATGATGCGGTAGGATGAAGCCCCTTCCTGCTCGGCTTTCTGCTCCAGCTTCTGGTGCATATCCATTGGCGAGCTGGCGATACCGCTGATGGAAACGGTGCCTACCGGCTGAAGGTTTTGCGCCTGTTCAGCGTTAACGGATGTGGCGGCAAAAGCACCGAATGACAGCATTGAGAGCAGGCCTGCAGTTACTAATGTATTTTTCATGTTCATGATTTTTTCCTCGTCGTATTCTTTTGTTGGGGTCCTCATTTCGTGACCCTCATCACAAAATCAAGTATACACTAGTAACGCAGAAAATTAATACCCTGCTAACAATTCCCAATGAAACTTTACGTTAACAGAAGCTTTTTTTATTACCTATAGTTATTAAAACGACGTTTTTATCGCCGATGAAATGTTAAATGTAAGTAAAATCATAAGGATGGCTGGCTTTGATAATTTGTGCGGTATTAAACATTGCCTACAATTTTTAGAGGAAATTATTATGGCAAGGAAGGGGAGGAAGTTTTCCAACGGGGAAAGATAATAAAGAAGGGACGACCGTGCGGGGGGAGGCCCGCCATAGAGAGCGGGCCAGCGGGGAGGCTAGAGTTCCTGTTCGAACAGAGCCAGAATCGCTTCGTAAAGCTCTTTGACCGTGAAGTCATTGGCAGGCGTCGTGAAGATCGTGTCATCCCCGGCGATGGTGCCAAGAATGCCTTCTGCTTTACCCAGTGAGTCCAGAAGACGTGCGATCAGCTGCGCGGCGCCGGGGCTTGTGTGGATGACGACAACCGCATCGTTATAGTCGATATCCAGCACCAGATTCTTCAGCGGGCTGGAGGTTGTCGGCACGCCAAGCTCAGCAGGAAGGCAGTAAACCATTTCCATTTTCGCGTTGCGGGTGCGTACCGCACCGAACTTGGTCAGCATACGGGAAACTTTGGACTGGTTGATGTTTTCAAAGCCATCGTTCTGCAGAGCATGAACAATTTCACCCTGCGAGCTGAATTTTTCTTCTTTTAAAAGCGCCTTAAAGGCCTTGATCAGTTCTTCTTGTTTTGAGGAATTACGCATGAATCACCTTGAGGCAGGGAAACGAATAACATTACTATGCATTTAATTGCATTTTTATGCAAATGCGGGCTAAAGATTAAGCCTGAATTAATGTTATGTAAGAGGCGGATTTTATCAAATTTCGTTATCCAGGAACATGCCTGTGTCACGACTCGGAAATAAGCCGTAAAGTGAACTAAATGTTATCAAAATGATGTTGTTTTGATGCATCGCTAAGGTGTAATGTAACCGCCGTTGATGTGACAACATCAGGTAGTGACCGGGCGCTCAGGCGTCGTTCCACCCGGCGAGTAAATGCAGCAGTAACGTTCGAGGAATGCGTAACGTCGCACTCTGAGGGCGGGAAGATTGTAATTACCCCCTCTCTGGATTATGGTCGCCACCGCATGGAGTTACGGCACGTATTTGCTAACCATAATAAGGAGTTTAGGATGAAAGTTGCAGTCCTCGGCGCGGCAGGCGGTATCGGCCAGGCGCTTGCCCTTCTACTCAAGACCCAACTGCCTTCAGGTTCAGAACTCTCACTGTATGACATCGCACCGGTTACCCCAGGGGTAGCGGTTGACCTCAGTCATATCCCTACAGATGTAAAAATTAAAGGTTTCAGCGGCGAAGACGCTACCCCGGCACTGGTTGGTGCTGACGTGGTGCTGATCTCCGCAGGCGTGGCTCGTAAACCAGGTATGGATCGCTCTGACCTGTTTAACGTCAACGCTGGTATCGTGAAAAACCTCATCGAGCAGGTTGCGAAAACCTGTCCGAAAGCCTGTATCGGTATCATCACTAACCCGGTGAACACCACCGTTGCTATCGCTGCTGAAGTGTTGAAAAAAGCAGGCGTATACGACAAGAACAAGCTGTTTGGCGTGACCACGCTGGACATCATCCGCTCCAACACCTTTGTGGGCGAGCTGAAGGGCAAAAAGCCAACCGAGATCGAAGTCCCGGTGATTGGCGGCCACTCAGGCGTCACTATTCTGCCGCTGCTGTCCCAGATCCCTGGCGTCAGCTTCACCGAGCAGGAAGTTGCCGATCTGACCAAACGTATTCAGAACGCCGGCACCGAAGTCGTTGAAGCGAAAGCCGGCGGCGGGTCCGCCACGCTGTCTATGGGCCAGGCCGCAGCACGCTTTGGTCTGTCGCTGGTACGCGCGCTGCAGGGCGAAAGCAATGTGGTTGAGTGTGCTTATGTGGAAGGCAACGGCGAGCACGCTCGTTTCTTCTCTCAGCCGCTGCTGCTGGGTAAAAACGGCATTGCAGAGCATAAATCCTACGGCAAACTGAGTGCTTTCGAGCATCAGGCGCTGGAAGGCATGCTGGACACGCTGAAGAAAGACATCACCCTGGGCGAAGAATTCGTTAACAAGTGATCGTCTAAGTGATGAAAAAAAACCGGAACATCCGTTCCGGTTTTTTTATGCCTGAGAATTCTTAGCCTCCCGCGGGATACTCCTGGATAGTGACCTGCAGCGTGAGCTTTTTGTCTTCGCGCATCACTTCTACCGGGATCACCGAACCTGGGCGAATCTCTGCAACCTGGTCCATCGTCTCCAGCGCCGAAATGGCTGGCTTATTGTTCACGGAGACAATCACGTCATTGACCTGAATACCCGCTTTTGCCGCCGGGCCGTCCGGTGATACTTCGTTAACGATAATGCCCTGAATCTGATCGATACCCGTTGCCGGGCCGTGCAGAGGGGTGATCTCACGTCCGCCGATACCGATATAACCACGGATCACGCGGCCATCGCGGATCAGCTTATCCATAATTTTTGTCGCCAGCTGGGTTGGGATAGCAAAGCCGATCCCTTCCGGCGTCTCACCGTCGTTGCTCTTATCAAAGGAGAGGGTGTTGATCCCCATCAGCTCACCCAGCGAGTTCACCAGCGCGCCGCCGGAGTTGCCGTGGTTGATAGAAGCATCCGTTTGCAGGAAAGACTGGCGGCCGGATGGGCTAAGGCCAATACGGCCCGTGGCGCTGATAATCCCCTGAGTAATCGTCTGGCCCAGGTTATAGGGGTTACCAATAGCCATGACCACGTCGCCAATGTGCGGCTGGCGTTTACTGTTGATAGGGATGATAGGCAGGCCGGTGGCGTTAATTTTTAATACGGCTAAATCAGTGAGGTTATCCGAGCCGACCAGCAGGGCTTCGAAGACCCTGCCATCCTGTAAGGCAACAATAATTTGTTCAGCATCGTTGATCACGTGCTTGTTGGTAATGATGTAACCGCGGTCATCCATGATCACGCCTGAACCGAGGGTTTTAATCTCCAGCTGGTTCTGGGCATTGCTTCCCACGCTGCGGTTATAGACGTTCACTACGGCAGGCGCAGCCCGGCGCACCGCGATGTTATAGCTCAGCGGTGTTTCGTCGGCACTGTCAAACTTCGATGGCGCGAGCGGGGCGATCTTCTGGCGCAGCGAAGGTAGCGAAACCAACAGTATTGCTGCCACAACCAACCCGATCGCCACCGATCGTAAAATCTTCAGAAACATGGGTTTAATTTAATCAGTGAGAAAACGAACGCAGAATAACATGAGTTAATCGGACATCGTACTCGCGATGCCCGATTACCGGACAAAATTAATGCAATAACAAATAGAGGCTGTCTTCGCCGCGCACGACCTGCAGGGCGATGACCGGCGGCTTGGATTCCAGCACTTTGCGCATCTCGGCGATGGTACGGATCCGCTCGCGGTTAATGCCGATGATCACATCATCTTTATGCAGGCCGACCTGGGCGGCTGGCGTCCCTTTTTCTACGCTGTCGAGCTTCACGCCCTTAGCGCCGTCTTTCAGCTGCCCATCGCTGAGTGATGCCCCCTGTAGCGCAGGTGCAATCAGCTCTGCGTTGGCCGATGACGCGGTGCTCTTATCCAGCGTAACGCTGACTTCCAGCGGTTTACCATCGCGCAGCAGGCCGAGCTTCACGACCGTGCCGGGTTCGGTGGTAGCGATTTTGGCCCGTAGCTCTGCGAAGCTGTTAAGCGGATTGCCGTTCAGGCTGATAATCACATCACCCGCTTTCACGCCCGCCTTCGCCGAGCCGGACTGCGGCAGCACTTCGCTGACGAACGCCCCGCGCTGGGTGGAAAGCTTGAACGCCTTGGCTATATCAGCGCTCATTTCCATGCCCTTAATGCCCAGCAGGCCGCGTTTGATTTCACCAAACTCCATCAGCTGTTTTGCCAGCGTCTGGGCCATGTTGCTGGGAATAGCAAAGCCGATGCCAACGCTGCCGCCGCTCGGGGCGAGAATGGCGGTGTTAATGCCGATCAGCTCGCCGTTGAGATTAAGCAGCGCCCCGCCGGAGTTACCCCGGTTGATGGAAGCATCGGTCTGAATGAAGTTTTCCAGCCCTTCCAGGTTCAGCCCGCTGCGGCCAAGGGCCGAAACGATACCTGAAGTTGCCGTCTGCCCAAGCCCGAACGGGTTGCCGACGGCCACGGCAAAGTCGCCCACGCGGAGCTTATCGGAGTCAGCTACGGCGATCTGCGTAAGCCCGGTCGCGTTTTGTAGCTGGATTAACGCGATATCACTCTGGTCGTCGCCACCAATCAGTTTGGCATCGAATTCGCGGCCGTCATTTAGCTGTACGCTGATTTTTTCCGCGTGGCTTATCACGTGGTTATTGGTCAACACGTAACCTTTCGCCGCGTTGATGATTACGCCCGATCCCAGACCTTCAAAAGGCTGCGCTTCGGAAGGTGGCAGCTCGCCGCCAAAATATTTCTTTAACTCCTCCGGGACCTTCTGCGTTGGCGCGGCGGCGGTGCCCTCAACCTGGACGCTGACCACCGCAGGCAGCACTTTCTCAAGCATTGGCGCAAGGCTCGGCAGCGCCGGTTGCCCAGGCACCTGTGAAGGGATAGAGGCAACTGCAAGGGGAGACGCGCCCAGAGCTAACCCAACGCTTAACGCTAACGCACTCAATAACCGTGTTTGTTTCTTCATTGATGGCTTGCTCTCGTGACCTGGATAAGGATAAAAGGAAAACCCGATAACACTCGATGTTATTGAAATATCAGCCGGGTAACAATGTCATTGTTATAGCGTAGAGATACTTAGATGATAGCTGGGGAGAAGGGAGATTTGGGGCATGACGCCATGCCCCGGCAAAAAAAACTTCTGACTGTGATTAATCGCGTTTGGCGCGCTCGGTACGGAGCAAACCAGATGCACCGTCTGAGTAGTCACGCGGCATCTGCACCGGCGCCTGATCGTTGCTGGCTTCAGATTCAGCCAGACGGTTGCGGAACGGGTTGGCTTCCGCAGAAAGCTCAGGCAGCAGGCTGCTGGAGCTCTTCGCCATGTGCTGATAAAGCTGACGATAGTCGTGCGCCATATTGTCGAGCAGCTCTGCGCTATGGGCAAAGTGGCTGACCAGCTCCTCACGGTAATCCTCAAGCTCCGCTTTGTTTTTCTCCAGCTCGTACTGCATTGCCTGCTGCTGGCGAAGTTTGCGGTTGCCAAATCGCATGGCGACGGCACCGATAATAATACCGACAACTAACCCAATTAGCGCATATTCCCAGGTCATGAACTTCTCCCGTTATCTTGTGAATCCGTAAGGGCAATGTAGCCACTATAACCGCTAACCTAAGAGAAGTGGAATCCTGACGCAGCATCGCTTAGGGTAGAACGACCTTTTTTTTGCCATCCGCCCATCAAAACACCTGCAAACGGCAATAAGATTATTAAGGGAAGATCATAATACCATGCAAAATCACTCCCCTGCATCGCGCTACCAACAGGCTCTCACCGAGGGAAGCCACCAGCCTGACGACGTCCAGCGCGAAGCGGTAACCCGCCTTGATGCCATCTATCAGGAGCTGACAAGTAAATGTTCCGAAACAGCGCCGGCTGGCGGAATAATGGCCAAATTTGGCAAGCTGTTAGGCAAACGGGCCACGGCAGGCAGCGATGAACCTGTTCGTGGCCTGTATATGTGGGGTGGAGTGGGGCGAGGCAAGACCTGGCTGATGGATATGTTTTTCCAGAGCCTGCCGGGCGACCGCAAACTGCGCCTCCATTTTCACCGCTTTATGCTGCGGGTCCACGAAGAGCTGACCCAGCTGCAGGGCCAGCCCGACCCGCTGGAAATCGTTGCCGACGGATTTAAAGCCGAAGCGGACGTGCTGTGCTTCGATGAGTTTTTCGTCACGGATATCACCGATGCCATGCTGCTCGGTACATTAATGAAAGCGCTTTTTGCCCGCGGTATTACGCTGGTGGCAACGTCGAACATTCCGCCCGATGAGCTTTACCGCAACGGGTTGCAGCGCGCGCGGTTTATCCCGGCTATCGAGGCGCTTAAGAGTCATTGCGACGTGATGAACGTCGATGCGGGCATTGATTATCGCCTTCGCACGCTCACCCAGGCGCACCTCTGGCTCGCTCCGCTGGATGACGCAACGGCTTCGCAAATGGAACGTCTTTACACCGCGCTTGCTGGCGAACCGCGAACGGGGACACCGGCGCTGGAAGTTAACCATCGTCCGCTTCAGACGCTGGGCACGGCTAACCAGACGCTGGCCGTTGACTACAAAACCCTGTGCGTCGATGCCCGTAGCCAGCACGACTACATCGCCCTGTCGCGCCTTTTCCATACCGTTTTATTGTTTAACGTCCCGGTGATGACGGTCTCTTCGGAAAATGAAGCCCGGCGCTTCATTGCGCTGGTGGATGAGTTTTATGAACGCCACGTCAAGCTGGTGGTTTCCGCGCAGACAGAATTATTCGATATTTATCAAGGCGAAAGGCTTAAGTTCGAATTCCAGCGCTGCCTTTCCCGCCTGCAGGAAATGCAAAGCGAGGAGTATTTACGCCTGTCGCACATGCCGTAAGGCAGATAATGTGGATTGAGTCATAAAAAGGGTCGACCTTTGAAGGTGACTTCTCTATAATCTTGCGACCCCACGTTACAACCAAAGTTTTTTTCCCAAAACTTTTGTCGTGCCGGCATAGGCTATTCGAAGGGGTAGGTTTGCTGGACAATGTCGCGTGAACCTCAACTGATTTTAAACGTTTGGGTGTTCACCAACGTGTAACTATATATTGGGTAAGCTTTTAATGAAAACTTTTACAGCTAAACCAGAAACCGTACAGCGCGACTGGTATGTTGTTGACGCTGAAGGTAAGACCTTAGGTCGCCTGGCTACTGAACTGGCTCGCCGTCTGCGCGGTAAGCACAAAGCGGAATACACTCCGCACGTTGATACTGGTGATTACATCATCGTTCTGAACGCAGAAAAAGTTGCTGTAACCGGCAACAAGCGTACTGACAAAGTGTATTACCATCACACCGGCCACATCGGTGGTATCAAACAAGCGACCTTTGAAGAGATGATTGCCCGCCGTCCTGAGCGTGTGATTGAAATCGCGGTTAAAGGCATGCTGCCAAAGGGCCCGCTGGGTCGTGCTATGTTCCGTAAACTGAAAGTTTACGCGGGCACCGAGCACAACCACGCGGCACAGCAACCGCAAGTTCTGGACATTTAATCGGGATTATAGGCAATGGCTGAAAATCAATACTACGGCACTGGTCGCCGCAAAAGCTCCGCAGCTCGCGTGTTTATCAAACCGGGCAGCGGCAAAATCGTTATCAACCAACGTTCTCTGGAACAGTACTTCGGTCGTGAAACTGCCCGCATGGTAGTTCGTCAGCCGCTGGAACTGGTTGATATGGTTGAGAAATTCGATCTGTACATCACTGTTAAAGGTGGTGGTTCTTCCGGTCAGGCTGGTGCGATCCGTCACGGTATCACACGCGCTCTGATGGAGTACGACGAGTCCCTGCGTGGCGAACTGCGTAAAGCTGGCTTCGTTACTCGTGATGCTCGTGAAGTTGAACGTAAGAAAGTCGGCCTGCGTAAAGCACGTCGTCGTCCTCAGTTCTCCAAGCGTTAATTGTTCTCTGCTTACGCAGAAAGGCAATTGGCAAAAACCCGGTCCAGTACCGGGTTTTTTTATGTCTGAAATTTATATTATTGCTTTCAACTCCCTGATAATTAGGTGCATTTTCCCAAAATCAGGAACCACCCCCCACAAAACTGCTAAAATCTGGTAAACTATCAACCAATTTTCTGCCCAAATGTCGGCATCAGTCTGTTTTCGCCACGGTTTCTGGCAACTGATGGCAGTCCGGCGTGAGTTGGGTAATTAACAGTCAGGTTAGTCGCCGCTTGCGGCTATTAGCAGTAATTTTCTGAATAAACTTGGAGGTTTTCATGGCTGTCGCTGCCAACAAACGTTCGGTAATGACGCTGTTTTCCGGTCCTACTGACATCTATAGCCATCAGGTACGTATCGTGCTGGCCGAAAAGGGTGTTAGCGTTGAAATTGAGCATGTGGAAACGGATAACCTGCCTCAGGATCTGATTGACCTCAACCCAAATCACAGCGTACCGACTCTGGTTGACCGCGAACTTACCCTGTGGGAATCCCGCATCATCATGGAATATCTTGATGAGCGTTTCCCGCACCCGCCGTTAATGCCGGTATACCCTGTTGCTCGTGGTGAAAGTCGTCTGTACATGCACCGCATCGAGAAAGACTGGTACACCCTGATGAACACAGTGGTGAACGGTTCTGCTCAGGAAGCTGACGCGGCCCGTAAACAGCTGCGCGAAGAGCTGCTGGCTATCGCTCCGGTGTTCACCCAGAAGCCGTTCTTCCTGAGCGATGAGTTCAGCCTGGTGGACTGCTACCTGGCTCCGCTGCTGTGGCGTTTACCGCAGATGGGTATTGAGCTGACCGGTGCAGGCTCTAAAGAGATGAAAGGTTATATGACTCGCGTATTTGAGCGTGACTCCTTCCTGGCCTCTCTGACCGAACCTGAGCGCGAAATGCGTCTGCATACCCGAGGCTAATGGATGGATATGTCGCAATTGTCACCGCGTCGTCCCTATCTGCTCCGTGCTTTTTACGAGTGGCTACTGGATAACCAGCTCACGCCGCACCTGGTTGTGGATGTGACATTGCCAGGCGTGCATGTGCCGATGGAATATGCGCGCGACGGGCAAATTGTTCTGAATATCGCTCCGCGTGCGGTAGGAAACCTGGAGTTGGGTAACAACGACGTGACCTTTAACGCCCGTTTCGGCGGCGTTCCTCGTCAGGTGTTTGTTCCGATGGCAGCCGTGCTGGCGGTTTACGCGCGTGAAAATGGTGCTGGCACCATGTTCGAGCCGGAAGCCAGCTATGACGGCGAAGCTGCCAGTCATAACGACGAGCAGGGCCCGGTCTCCGCTGAGCCAGAAATGGTCATGCAGGTAATTGATGGCGATCGCCCGGATCATGATGAAGATGATAACGGCCCGGACGATGAGCCACCTCCGCGCGGTGGACGCCCGGCGCTACGAGTAGTCAAGTAACACCAGGGCCAGTCTGTCGACTGGCTTTTTCTTCCCCTTACACGGCCCGACTCTGACGCTATGAGCACTTTTGACGACCAGCCAGCTGAGACGACTGACACCATCGGACACGCGATGCGCCGTCGCCCGCTTGCACGTAAAAAGCTCTCAGACATGGTGGAAGAAGAGCTGGAACAGATGATCCGCAGAAGGGAGTTTGCCGAAGGCGAGCAGCTTCCTTCCGAGCGTGAGCTGATGGCGTTCTTTAACGTTGGCCGGCCTTCGGTGCGCGAGGCGCTGGCCGCGCTCAAGCGCAAAGGCCTGGTGCAAATCAGCAACGGCGAGCGGGCACGCGTTTCGCGTCCGTCTGCGGACACCATCATCGGCGAGCTGTCCGGCGTGGCGAAAGATTTTCTCTCCCGTCCCGGCGGCATTGCCCATTTCGAACAGCTAAGGCTGTTTTTTGAATCAAGCCTGGTTCGCTATGCGGCGGAATTTGCCAGCAACGAGCAGATTGCCCGCCTGGGTAAAGCGCTGGAGATGAACAGCCAGTCGCTGGATGACAACGATCTGTTTATCCGCTCTGATATTGAGTTTCACCGCGAGCTGGCAGAAATCCCCGATAACCCCATTTTTATGGCCGTGCACGTAGCGCTGCTGGACTGGCTGATTGCCGCGCGTCCCGCAGTTCCACAGGAAGAGCTGCACGCGCATAACAATGTCAGCTACCAGCAGCATATTGAGATCTACAGGGCGATTGAGGCCCGCGATCCGGACGCCGCAGACGCCGCGCTTAAAGCTCATCTGAAAAGCGTTTTTGCCGCTTATTACAAAACCCCAGCGAAGCGTTCAGCGAAAAAGTAGATCCGTAGCGATCTGCGACATACCCCGCACTCATTCACACCCATCATCATTTCCTATGAACAGGATCACATCCTGACCGCTTCACGGTATGGCGTTTAGTTTTTGATCTGGTATAACAGGTATAAAGGTATATCAATCAGATTAAAAACCACACAATACAGAGGCGTATATGACACAGAAACTTCGGGGCGTGATGCCGGCACTGCTCACTCCTTTCAATCAGCAGCAGCAGGTGGATACGGACAGCCTGCGCCGCCTGGTGCGTTTTAACGTTGAGCAGGGCGTGGACGGCCTGTACGTTGGCGGCTCGACCGGAGAGGCCTTCCTGCAAAGCGTCCAGGAGCGCGAGCAGGTTCTGGAGATCGTCGCCGAAGAGGCAAAGGGTAAAGTGACGCTGATTGCCCACGTCGGAGCCATCAGCACCCAGGAGAGCCAGACTCTGGGAGCCGCCGCGCATCGCTACGGATTTGATGCCGTCTCTGCGGTCACGCCGTTCTACTATCCATTCAGCTTCAACGAGCACTGCGATCATTACCGCGCGGTTATCGACGCCTCAGGCGGGCTGCCGATGGTGGTCTATAACATCCCGGCGCTCAGCGGCGTGAAGCTGACGCTGGATCAGATTGCCACGCTTATCAGCCTGCCGGGCGTCGGCGCGCTGAAACAAACCTCCGGCGATCTGTATGAAATGGAAAAGATCCGCCGTGCGCATCCCGATCTGGTGCTTTACAACGGCTATGATGAAATCTTTGCCTCCGGCCTGCTGGCGGGGGCCGACGGTGGCATCGGCAGCACTTATAACGTGATGGGCTGGCGCTATCTGGCGATCAGGCGGGCTGTTCAGGAAGGAGACGTTGCGCGCGCCATGCGGCTGCAAAGCGAGTGTAACAAGGTCATCGACCTGCTGATTAAGGTCGGCGTCTTCCGCGGCCTGAAAACGCTGCTGCACTACATGGATATCGTTGCCGTACCGCTTTGCCGGAAACCTTTCGCACCGGTGGATGAGCAGTATTTACCGGAACTGAAAGCGCTGGCGCTTAAGCTGCAGGCGGAACGCGCTTCATTCTGATCCGTAATGCCGGGCAGCCCGGCATTACTACGACTTCCAGACCTAACCAAAGGGCGGGTAGCTGACTACCCGCGCCGGGAGTGCTTTATGAATAACACTACCCAACAGATCCCGTGGCATCGTCATTTAACCAGACCGCAGTGGAAGGCCTTTTCGGCGGCGTGGATTGGCTACCTGCTGGATGGTTTTGATTTTGTTCTGATAGCGTTAGTCCTCACTGAAATACAAAGCGAGTTCGGCCTCACTACCATTCAGGCCGCCAGCCTGATCTCGGCGGCGTTTATCTCCCGCTGGTTCGGCGGGCTGGTGCTGGGGGCGATGGGCGATCGCTACGGGCGCAAGCTCGCGATGATCACCAGCATCGTGCTTTTTTCGGTCGGTACGCTGGCCTGCGGTTTCGCGCCGGGCTTCACGACCATGTTTATTGCCCGTCTGGTCATCGGCATGGGGATGGCGGGGGAGTATGGCTCCAGCGCCACCTACGTGATAGAGAGCTGGCCGAAGCACCTGCGCAACAAGGCGAGCGGATTCCTGATCTCCGGCTTTTCCATTGGGGCCGTGCTGGCCGCGCAGGTCTATAGCGTTGTCGTCCCTGAATGGGGCTGGAGGGCGCTGTTCTTCATCGGCATTTTACCGATTATATTCGCGCTGTGGCTGCGCAAAAGCATCCCGGAGGCAGAGGACTGGCAGCAGAAGTTTGCCGATAAGAAACCAACCAAAACGATGGTGGATATTCTCTATCGCGGCGAGCACAGGGTTATAAATATTTGCCTGACGTTTGTCGTGGCGACGGCGCTCTACTTCTGTTTCTCCGGCAAGATTGGCAACGCGGCGATCATCGCCGCACTGGGCCTGGTCTGCGCCGCGGCGTTCATCAGTTTTATGGTGCAAAGCAGCGGCAAGCGCTGGCCGACGGGCGTCACGCTGATGGTCGTGGTGTTCTTCGCCTTCCTCTATTCCTGGCCGATTCAGGCTCTGCTGCCAACGTATCTTAAAACCGATCTGGGCTATGACCCGGCGATGGTCGCCCATATGCTGTTCTTCAGCGGCTTTGGGGCAGCGGTGGGCTGCTGCGTCGGCGGTTTTCTTGGCGACTGGCTGGGCACGCGCAAAGCCTATGTTTACAGCCTGCTGGTGTCACAGCTGCTGATCATCCCGGTCTTTGCGATTGGCGGCGGGAATCTCTGGGTGCTCGGCCTGCTGCTGTTCTTCCAGCAGATGCTGGGCCAGGGCATCTCCGGCATTTTGCCGAAGCTCATCGGCGGATATTTCGATACCGAGCAGCGGGCAGCAGGCCTTGGCTTTACCTACAACGTGGGTGCCCTTGGCGGCGCGCTGGCCCCGGTGATTGGCGCGGCCATCGCACAGCGTCTTGATTTAGGCACTGCGCTGGCGTCGCTCTCCTTTACCCTCACGTTTGTGGTGATCCTGCTGATTGGGCTGGATATGCCGTCGCGCATTCAGCGCTGGATCCACCCGGAAGCCGTGCGCACTCACGACTCCATCGACGGCAAGCCGTTTAGCGGCGCGGTTATTCCAGCAGGCCAGAAACGTTCGCTGGTCCAAAAGGTGGTGAAATGAGCACGCTGGCCATCGACCTTGGCGGCACGAAAATCGCCGCCGCGCTGGTGGACGAGGCGCTTAACATCACCGGGCTGCGTACCGCTGCAACGCCTGCCAGCAAAACGCCGGAGGCGCTGCGAGCCTGTCTGACCGAACTGGTCACGCCTCTGGCGGCAAATGCGCGGCGCGTCGCGGTCGCTTCGACGGGGATAATCAAAGATGGCGTCCTGACGGCGATTAACCCTGAAAACCTGGGCGGCCTGGCAAGCTTCCCGCTAAAGGATGTGCTAACCCAGCTTACCGGGCTGCCGTGCCTCACGGTGAACGACGCGCAGGCGGCTGCATGGGCGGAGTACCGTCCGCTGGCGGGAAAGATCAGCGATATGGTCTTTCTGACGGTTTCCACCGGCGTTGGCGGCGGCATTATCAGCGACGGCAGGCTGCTGGTGGGCAGTGGCGGACTGGCCGGGCATCTTGGGCATACGCTTGCCGACCCGAACGGGCCACGCTGCGGCTGCGGACGAATTGGCTGCGTGGAAGCTATCGCTTCCGGCCGCGGTATTGCGGCGGCGGCAAAGGGGGAGCTGGCAGGCTGTGATGCCAGGGCGATTTTTGGCCATGCGGCGGAAGGCAATCCCCAGGCCGTGTTATTGATACAGCGCTCGGCCAGGGCGCTGGCGCGGCTGATTGCCGACGTGAAAGCCGTGACGGACTGCCAGTGCGTGGTGACAGGGGGCAGCGTCGGGCTCAGCGAAGGGTATTTATCTTTAGTCAAAACCTTTCTTGCCGAAGAGCCGGAGACCTACCGCTCCCCGCTATACCCGGCAAGATATCAACACAACGCGGGCCTGCTGGGCGCCGCGCTGTTAGCACAGGAAGCCATCCCATGATTAGCGGAGAGTTTCACCATCCTGAATCCGCAGGATTACCCGCCGCGCTGGTTAATGCCGTTCGCGTGGCGTTAGCCCATGAACCGCAGCATAAGGAACCGGGCAGCTATCCCTTACAGGGCGAGAAGCTCTTTATGAATATTATGGAATTCGCGACTTCCTCACCGGACGAGAAAAAAGCCGAGCAGCACGAGGCCTACGTGGATATCCAGCTTCTGCTGTCGGGAGATGAACAAATCTATTATGGATTTTACGGCAGCGCGCGTGAATGTGAGGAGCAGCACGTTGAGGAGGATTATCAGCTGTGCAACCACATTGAGAATCAGCAGGTGCTGACGTTACGGGCAGGGCAGTTTGCGGTGTTTATGCCAAACGAGCCGCATAAGCCTGGCTGTATCGTGACGCGGCCCGCCGCCATCAAGAAAGTCGTTATCAAGGTGCATCGCAGCCTGCTCGTGGCATAAAAAAACCGGAGGCAACATGTCCTCCGGCTTTTTTGTCAGCAGGTCGGATAAGCGTTAGCGCCATCCGACACGGGCATTACACTTCCAGGTAGTTCAGGATCCCGTCAGCCGCTTTACGGCCTTCGGCAATCGCCGTTACCACCAGGTCCGAACCACGCACCGCATCGCCACCGGCGAAGATTTTCGGGTTGCTGGTCTGGAACGGGTTATCGCTGCCTTCCGGTGCCAGAATGCGGCCCTGGCTGTCCAGCTCCACGCTGTGTTTTTCCAGCCACTGCATGCTGTGCGGACGGAAGCCAAACGCCATTACCACCGCATCTGCCGGAACTACATGTTCTGAACCGGCAACGATTTCCGGACGACGGCGACCGTTGGCATCCGGAGCGCCCAGCTCTGTGCGAGCGAACTTCACGCCGGAGACGCGACCGTTGGCGTTGATCTCCACGCCCAGCGGCTGTGCGTTGAACTGGAACTCAACGCCTTCTTCACGCGCGTTTTTCACTTCGCGTCTGGAGCCAGGCATGTTCTCTTCGTCGCGACGATAAGCACAGATAACGTGCGATGCGCCCTGACGAACGGAGGTCCGCACGCAGTCCATCGCGGTATCACCACCGCCAAGAACCACCACGCGTTTACCTTCCATATTCACATACGGCTCTTC
The DNA here is from genome assembly GCF_038405435.1 of Dryocola clanedunensis. Classification (GTDB taxonomy): domain Bacteria; phylum Pseudomonadota; class Gammaproteobacteria; order Enterobacterales; family Enterobacteriaceae; genus Dryocola; species Dryocola clanedunensis_A. Next base: position 49,611 of record NZ_JBBYHZ010000011.1, read on the forward strand.
AACGGTTTCACCGAAGCCCATCATTTGCTTGGTGTTGGCAATGAGGAACGGCAGGGCGTCGTAAACGCCTGGCGCATCTTCATTCTCTAAACCACCGCGCATGGACTGGTAGGTACCGACGCCCAGGAAGACCGAATCAAACTCGCTCAGCAGGTCGTCGATTTGCACATCGCGGCCCACTTCGGTGTTCAGTTTGAATTCAATGCCCATACCGCTGAAGATTTCGCGGCGCTTGGTCATAACGTCTTTTTCCAGCTTGAAGGCCGGGATGCCGAAGGTCAGCAGGCCGCCGATCTCCGGATGACGGTCGTAAACCACCGCCTTCACGCCGTTGCGCGCCAGCACGTCCGCACAGGCCAGCCCGGCAGGGCCAGCACCGATGATTGCCACACGCTTGCCGGTTTGCTTCACGCCGGTCAGGTCCGGCTTCCAGCCCATCTCAATCGCTTTATCGTTGATATAGCGTTCGATGTTGCCGATGGTGACGGCACCGAACTCGTCGTTCAGGGTGCAGGAACCTTCGCACAGGCGGTCCTGTGGGCATACGCGACCGCACACTTCCGGCAGGCTGTTGGTCTGGTGAGACAGCTCAGCCGCTTCAATGATGCGCCCTTCGTTGGCCAGCTTCAGCCAGTTTGGAATGTAGTTATGAACCGGGCATTTCCATTCGCAGTAAGGGTTGCCGCAGGACAGGCAGCGGTCTGCCTGCGCCTTGGCCTGGCCTTCTGAGAACGGCTCGTAAATTTCCACAAATTCAATTTTACGGATCTTGAGCGGTTTCTTTGGCGGATCAACGCGCTGTAAGTCGATAAATTGATAAACGTTTTGACTCATCGTAACCTCTTACTGCGCCTGCACCCGCAGCTCGGCTGCGGAACGACTGCGGTGACCCAACAATGCTTTGACATCACTGGACTTCGGTTTAACCAACGTGAATTTCGGTGCAAAGGCCGGCCAGTTCGCCAGAATCTCTTCGCCGCGCTGTGAACCCGTCAGCTGCACGTGCTCGGTAATCATGCCGCGCAGGTGCTCTTCGTGAATCGGCAGCTCTTCAACGTTGAGCAGCTCGACCAGCTCCGGGTTAACACGCTTGCGGAAATCGCCGTCTTCGTCGAGCACGTAGGCGAAGCCGCCCGTCATGCCAGCGCCGAAGTTCACCCCGGTTTTACCGATGATGCAGACGATGCCGCCCGTCATGTATTCACAACCGTTGTCGCCAATGCCTTCAACTACGGTGATTGCGCCGGAGTTACGCACCGCGAAACGCTCACCCGCATGGCCGGACGCATACAGCTTGCCGCCGGTTGCGCCGTACAGGCAGGTGTTGCCGATAATAGTCGCTTCATGGCTGCGGAACGCGGAGCCGACCGGAGGACGAATGGAGATAAGCCCGCCCGCCATGCCTTTGCCGACGTAGTCGTTGGCATCGCCGGTCAGGTGCAGCTCAACGCCGCCCGCGTTCCAGACGCCGAAGCTCTGGCCTGCGGTCCCGCTGAAGTGCGCTTTAATCGGATCGGCCGCCAGCCCCTGATCGCCGTGGTGCTGTGCGATATAGCCGGAGAGCATCGCCCCCACTGAACGGTCAGTGTTGCGGATATCGAACCAGAACGTTTTGCTCTGCTTGTCGTCCACGTACTGCTTCGCCTGGCCCAACAGCTGGGCGTTCAAATCGCCTTTATCGAACGGCGGGTTGTGCTCGGTGCAGAACACCGCTTTGCCCGGCATCGGTTCAGCCGTTTTCAGCAGGTTAGAGAGGTCCAGGTTCTGCTGTTTGGCGGTGAACCCGTCCAGCTCTTTGAGCAGGTCGGTACGGCCAATCAGATCTACCAGACGCTTCACGCCCAGCTGCGCCATCAGCTCGCGGGTTTCGCGGGCGATGAACTCAAAGTAGTTCGTTACCTTGAACGGCAGGCCGTGGTAGTGGTTCTTACGCAGCTTCTCGTCCTGGGTTGCAACGCCCGTCGCGCAGTTGTTCAGGTGGCAAATACGCAGGTATTTACAGCCTAAAGCAACCATTGGCCCGGTGCCGAAGCCGAAGCTTTCCGCGCCCAGAATCGCCGCTTTGATGATATCGAGGCCGGTTTTCAGGCCGCCGTCCACCTGCAGACGGATCTTATGACGCAGACCGTTAGCCACCAGCGCCTGCTGGGTTTCCACCAGGCCCAGCTCCCACGGGCAGCCCGCGTATTTCACGGAGGAGAGCGGGCTTGCGCCTGTGCCGCCGTCATAGCCTGCGATGGTGATCAGGTCCGCGTAGGCTTTCGCCACGCCGGTTGCGATAGTGCCGACACCAGGTTCTGAAACCAGCTTCACGGAGATCATCGCCTTCGGGTTGACCTGTTTGAGGTCAAAAATCAGCTGCGCCAGATCTTCGATAGAGTAGATATCGTGATGCGGCGGCGGCGAAATCAGCGTCACGCCAGGCACGGAGTAGCGCAGCTTGGCGATATACGGGGTCACTTTGTCACCCGGTAACTGACCGCCTTCGCCAGGTTTCGCACCCTGGGCCACTTTAATCTGGATAACGTCGGCGTTGACCAGATAAGCCGGGGTCACGCCAAAGCGACCGGAAGCAACCTGCTTGATGCGGGAAACTTTGTTGGTGCCGTAGCGCGCCGGGTCTTCGCCGCCTTCGCCGGAGTTGGAGTTTCCGCCGATGCTGTTCATCGCCTCAGCCAGAGACTCATGCGCTTCCGGGCTTAATGCCCCGATAGACATAGCGGCAGTATCGAAACGCTTGAACAGCTCGCTTGCCGGCTCCACGTCTTCAATACGGATGCTTTCGCCCTGAGGATCCAGCGCCAGCATATCGCGCAGCGTAGCCACCGGACGTTCGTTCACCAGCTTCGCGTAGTCCTGATAATCTTTGTACTCGCCGCTGTTCACCGCTTTTTGCAGCGTCTGCACCACGTCCGGGTTGTAGGCATGATATTCGCCGCCGTGGACAAACTTCAGCTGACCGCCCTGATCCAGCGGCTTGCGGACCAGCCACGCGCGTTTGGAGAGGTTAAGCAGGTCCTGCTGGAAGTCGTTGAAGCCCGCGCCGCCGATACGGCTGACCACGCCCTGGAAGCACAGCTCAGAGACTTCTTTATGCAGGCCGACCGCTTCAAACAGCTTCGAGCAGCGGTAAGAGGCGATAGTCGAGATGCCCATTTTGGACATGATCTTGTACAGGCCCTTGTTGATGCCGTTGCGGTAGTTCTGCATCACGGTACGGTAGCTCTTATCCAGCGCGCCGGTATCGACCAGACGAGCCAGCGATTCGTACGCCAGATAAGGGTAGATAGCCGTTGCGCCGAAGCCCAGCAGCACCGCGAAGTGGTGCGGGTCGCGGGCGCTTGCGGTTTCAACAATGATGTTGGCGTCGCAGCGCAGGTTTTTCTCGACCAGGCGAGTCTGGATCGCGCCTACCGCCATCGGTGCCGGAACCGGCAGGCGATTTTTGGCGATGTTGCGGTCAGACAGCACCAGCAGGACGGTGCCGTTGCGCACCATACGTTCAGCTTCATCGCACAGGGCGCTGACGGTTTCGTGCAGCGACTTCTCGGTGACATCGTAGGTGATGTCCAGCGTGTCGGCGCGGTAGTACTCTTCGTCCAGGCTGGTGAGCTGCTGGAAATCAGACCACAGCAGAATCGGCGATTTGAAGCTCAGGCGGTGCGCCTGGCCTTCCGCTTCGCAGAAGACGTTCATTTCACGGCCGATGCTGGTGGCCAGCGACATCACGTGGGCTTCACGCAGCGGATCGATTGGCGGGTTGGTGACCTGCGCAAACTGCTGGCGGAAGTAGTCGTAAATAATGCGTGGCTGGCTGGAAAGCACGGCAAACGGGGTATCGTCACCCATTGAACCGACCGCTTCCTGGCCGTTTTCACCCAGCACGTGCAGGATGGAATCCAGCTCTTCCGCGCTGTAGTTAAACTGTTTCTGGTAGCTCGCCAGCGTGTCGTCGTCCAGCTCGCGGGTGCCCACTTCTTCATCCGGCAGGTCTTCAAACGGCACCAGACGGCGCACGTTGTTTTCCATCCACTCTTTGTACGGATGACGGCTTTTCAGCTCTTCATCGGTTTCCGCAGAGTGAAGGATGCGGCCAACTCGGGTGTCGATTACCATCAGTTCGCCCGGGCCTACGCGACCCTTCTCCACCACTTCGTCCGGCTGGTAATCCCAGATGCCGACTTCCGAGGCGCAGGTGATGAGCTTGTCTTTGGTAATGACGTAGCGGGCAGGGCGCAGGCCGTTACGGTCAAGGTTACAGGCAGCGAAACGTCCGTCGGACATAACGATACCCGCCGGGCCGTCCCACGGCTCCATGTGCATGGAGTTAAAGTCGAAGAACGCGCGCAGCTCCGGGTCCATGTTCGGGTTGTTCTGCCAGGCCGGTGGAACAAGCAGGCGCATGGCGCGCACGATGTCCATGCCGCCTGCCAGCAGCAGCTCCAGCATGTTATCCATCGAGCTTGAATCGGAGCCGGTTTCGTTAACAAACGGCGCGGCATCGTGCAGATCCGGGATCAGCGGGGTCTGGAACTTATAGGTACGGGCGCGCGCCCACTGGCGGTTACCGGTAATAGTGTTGATTTCGCCGTTGTGCGCCAGGTAGCGGAACGGCTGAGCCAGCGGCCAGCGTGGGACGGTGTTGGTGGAGAAGCGCTGGTGGAACAGGCAGATGGCCGATTCCAGACGCAGGTCCGCCAGGTCCAGGTAGAAGCGCGGCAGGTCAGCCGGCATACACAGACCTTTATAGATGTTCACCAGGTTTGACAGGCTACAAACGTAGAAGTCTTTATCCTGGATACGCTTCTCAATGCGGCGGCGGGCGATGAACAGGCGGCGTTCCATATCGCGCGGGCGCCAGCCGGCCGGAGCATTAACAAAGATTTGTTCGATGCGAGGCTTAGAGGAGAGGGCGATTTCACCGAGCACGTCTTCATTGGTTGGCACTTCGCGCCAGCCGACGATCGACAGGGTCTCGTTTTGCAGCTCTTCTTCAACGATGCGGCGGCTGGCAGAAGCCAGGGCATCGTCTTTATTTAAGAAAATCATGCCTACGGCATAGTTCTTCGCCAGGCGCCAGCCGCGCTCCTGGGCAACAATACGGAAGAAACGGTCAGGTTTCTGTAACAGCAGGCCGCAACCGTCACCGGTTTTGCCATCGGCAAGGATCGCACCACGGTGCTGCATTCGGGCCAGTGCGTGTATAGCAGTACGCACTACCTTGTGGCTAGGTTCGCCTTCTATGTGGGCGATCAGGCCGAAACCACAGTTATCCTTCTCAAGGGATTTATCGTACAACATATCAGTGAACCTCCCCAGGCTCTACGTGACTCACTCCAGGACCGCTGCGCACGGGCGTAAAAAGGGCATGGCGACGGGGTTTCGCGTGTCATACGCTCACCTCGCGTGTCGCCCTCTTAATTGACCTTTGCATCGGTTTCACAAGCGTTGAGGACTTGCTTTAGAGGGAATCTAAATTACTGCATAAATATGACGGGCACAGGGCCCATCCAGAAAGCTTCCAGCGGATTTCCAACTTATCGGGAAAGCGTACACAGGTCAAATGTCATTCTTATTTATGCGTAATTGTGCTAAACGATGCTTAACGCGCTGAATATAAAGATATTTCTAATCGTTTTGGCACGCGTGACGCACCCGTAAACGAGGCGGGTTCTGTGATCTCTCTCACTGTCTGAAAGGCAACGAAATTACAGTCCATGCTGGCACCAGTAATTTTACCAGCACGTTATGCTGCTAATAGGCCTGGGCGTACTGCATGACACTGTTTTTCACCAGCGGGCATATTCTTTGAAAAGAAGGTCGCAGTATAAGGAAAAGTAATCATCTGCATCGTGCGTAGAATTGCACTAATTGTGAATGGTTATTCAATAGCTAAAGCTGCGCCAGTACGCTTGATCCAGGTCATCGCGTCGTGGTGCAGAAAATGGCAGGCTACGTCCCTTTCTCGGGCCGGCCCAACAGATTATGCAGTTACAGAAATTAGTCAATATGTTTGGCGGCGATCTTACCCGCCGCTACGGGCACAAAGTCCATAAGCTCTCCCTCCACGGCGGCTTCAGCTGTCCGAACCGCGACGGCACCATCGGACGCGGCGGATGCACTTTCTGCAACGTGGCCTCTTTTGCCGATGAAACCCAGCAGCATAAGTCGATTGCCGACCAGCTTGCCCATCAGGCGAAGCTCGCGGACCGTGCCCAGCACTATCTGGCCTATTTCCAGGCCTATACCAGCACATGGGCGGAAGTTCAGGTGCTGCGTTCGATGTATCAGGAAGCGGTGGCGCAGACCAACATCGTAGGGCTGTGCGTGGGCACCCGCCCGGACTGCGTGCCGGAAAGCGTTCTGGATTTATTAAGTGAATACCATGACCGTGGCTACGAGGTCTGGCTGGAGCTGGGGCTGCAGACGGCGCACGACAAAACCCTGCGCCGCATTAATCGCGGTCACGATTTCGCCTGCTACCAGGAAACAACGCGCCGCGCCCGCCTGCGCGGCCTGAAAGTATGCAGCCATCTTATCGTCGGGCTGCCGGGAGAAGGGCAGCAGCACTGCATGGAAACGCTGGAGCGCGTGGTGGAGACGGGCGTGGACGGCATCAAGCTTCATCCGCTGCATATTGTTGAGGGCAGCACTATGGCGAAGAGCTGGCAGGCGGGGCGTTTGCAGGGGATCGAACTGCAAGAATATGCTGTAACCGCAGGGGAGATGATCCGCCATACGCCGCTGGACGTCGTCTATCATCGAATTTCCGCCAATGCGCGTCGTCCGACCCTGCTGGCGCCCCTTTGGTGCGAGAACCGCTGGGCTGGCATGGCGGCCATCGACAAATATTTGCAGGAGTTTGGCCCCCAGGGCTCCGGGCTGAATACCCCCTGGGATCCCACTCTCGTCTCGTAATTCCTGAGCGCCACGTCTTTTTGCGGTATATTTAGCGAATTGTTGGCGAAGGAAACGTTCCATGAAGCAAATCCGGTTACTGGCGCAGTACTACGTTGATTTAATGGTGAAGCTGGGGCTGGTTCGCTTCTCCCTGCTGTTGGCCTCGGCCCTGGTGGTGCTGGCGATTATCGTGCAGATGGCGGTCACCATGCTGCTGCGCGGCGAAGTCGAAAGCATCGATGTCGTGCGTTCAATTTTCTTCGGCCTGCTGATCACGCCCTGGGCCGTTTACTTCCTTTCAGTGGTTGTCGAGCAGCTCGAAGAGTCGCGGCAGCGGCTGTCAAAGCTGGTTGAAAAGCTGGAGGAGATGCGCGAGCGCGACCTGAAGCTAAACGTGCAGCTCAAGGACAACATCGCCCAGCTGAACCAGGAGATTGCCGACCGCGTGAAGGCGGAGGACGAGCGTCAGACCATGCTCGAGCAGCTCAAGGTAGAGATGCAAGAGCGTGAAGAGACCCAAATCCTGCTGGAGCAGCAGTCCTCCTTCCTGCGCTCCTTCCTGGACGCCTCGCCGGACCTGGTCTTCTACCGCAACGAAGACAAAGAGTTCTCGGGCTGTAACCGCGCCATGGAGCTGCTGACCGGCAAAAGCGAAAAGCAGCTGGTCAACCTGAAGCCGCAGGACGTCTACTCGCCGGAGGCGGCGCAGAAGGTCATTGAAACCGACGAGAAAGTCTTCCGCCACAACGTCTCTCTGACCTATGAACAGTGGCTGGATTATCCGGACGGGCGCAAAGCCTGCTTTGAAATCCGCAAAGTGCCTTATTATGACCGCGTGGGTAAGCGCCACGGCCTGATGGGCTTTGGACGCGATATTACCGAGCGTAAGCGCTACCAGGACGCGTTAGAGCGCGCCAGCCGGGATAAGACTACCTTTATCTCTACCATCAGCCACGAGCTGCGCACGCCGCTTAACGGCATCGTCGGCTTAAGCCGTATCCTGCTGGATACCGAACTGAACGCCGAGCAGACCAACTACCTGAAAACCATCCACGTTTCGGCCATCACGCTGGGCAATATTTTCAACGATATTATCGATATGGATAAGCTTGAGCGTCACAAAGTGCAGCTGGACAACCAGCAGGTGGACTTCACCAGCTTCCTGGCGGACCTGGAAAACCTCTCCGGGCTGCAGGCGCAGCAGAAAGGCCTGCGTTTTGTGATGGAGCCAGCTCTTCCGCTGCCGCATAAAGTGGTGACCGACGGCACCCGCCTGCGCCAGATCCTCTGGAATCTCATCAGCAACGCCGTGAAATTTACCCCGAAAGACGGGCAGGTCACGGTGCGCGTGCGGTATGAAAACGAAAATCAGCTGCGTTTTGAGGTGCAGGATTCCGGGATTGGCATCCCGCAGAACGAGCAGGACAAGATCTTCGCCATGTATTACCAGGTGAAAGACAGCAAGGGCGGCAAGCCTGCCACAGGCACCGGGATAGGCCTTGCGGTCTCCCGCCGCCTGGCGAAAAGCATGGGCGGCGATATTACCGTCAGCAGCGAGCCGGGCGCAGGGGCGCTGTTCACCCTTACGGTGCAGGCTCCGCGCGTGGCGGAAGAAGTAGAGGACACGCTGGACGACGACGAGATGCCGCTGCCTGCGCTGCACGTTCTGCTGGTGGAAGATATCGAGCTGAACGTGATTGTTGCCCGCTCGGTGCTGGAAAAGCTCGGCAACAGCGTCGATGTGGCTATGACGGGCAAAGAAGCGCTTGAGAAGTTTACGCCCGGTGAATACGACCTCGTCCTGCTGGATATTCAGCTGCCGGACATGACCGGGCTGGATATCTCCCGCGAACTTAACGTCCGCTTTGCCAAAGAGGATTTGCCGCCGCTGGTGGCGCTGACGGCAAACGTGCTGAAGGACAAAAAAGAGTATCTGAACGCTGGCATGGATGACGTGCTCAGCAAGCCGCTGGCGGTGCCGGCGCTGATGGCGGTCATCCAGAAATTCTGGGATAACCAACAGTCTGACCCTGAGAAGGAACCTGTAATGACTCAAGTTGACAGCAGCAAGCAGCAGGCGTTACTCGATATACCGATGCTCGAACAGTACATGGAGCTGGTTGGACCGAAGCTCATCACCGACGGGCTGGCAATGTTTGAAAAGATGATGCCGGGCTATTTAAGCATCCTGGACTCCAACATGACCGCCCGCGACCAGAAGGGCGTCGTGGAAGAGGGGCATAAAATCAAAGGAGCGGCCGGTTCGGTGGGCTTGCGTCATCTGCAGCAGGTTGCCCAGCAGATCCAGTCGCCGGATTTACCTGCCTGGTCTGATAATGTGGGTGAATGGATTGAAGAGCTGAAGCAGGAGTGGCAGCACGACGTGGACGTGCTCAGGGCGTGGGTCGCCGCAAACGCCAAAAAATGACCCCGGATAGACCGGGGTGCGCGAATACTGCGCCAACACCAGGGAAACCTGGAGGCTGCGCTGAGTTTTTATAGGTGGGAATCAGGCTGCGCAGCCTGCAATTCGCGGGATGCTCAGCATTTAAGATAGCAAACCCTACAAACTTTGTTACATGAATCAGTAAAATGTGTGAGCCACAGCGGCCAAATTATTCAGGCTAATAATGGTGGCCGCATGACGAAAAAGGGACGTACTAATGACGAAAACAGGCGTGGCGGCTGGCCACTTTGACGACGGTAAATTCGGGTTCTCCGTGCTGGATCTGAACGCATGAGGAAAGGTCGCTTTTCCACCTGGATGCAGATAAAGCGCTGGGCCCTGCGCGCCGTGCTGGCCGTGATCGGCGTATGGATAGCAGGCATTCTGCTCTTCAGCTTCCTGCCGGTGCCGTTTTCGGCGGTAATGGTCGAGCGACAGCTTGGCGCCTGGCTGACGGGCGATTTCAGCTACGTTGCCCATTCCGACTGGGTGAGCATGGACGAGATCTCCCCGTGGATGCCGCTGGCGGTGATGGCCGCCGAAGACCAGAAGTTCCCGGAGCACTGGGGCTTTGATATGGACTCTATCGAAAAGGCAATTTCGCACAACGAGCGCAATGAATCCCGCATTCGCGGCGCGTCCACGCTCTCCCAGCAAACCGCGAAGAATCTCTTTTTATGGGACGGGCGCAGCTGGGTGCGCAAAGGCCTGGAGGCCGGGCTGACGCTGGGAATGGAGGTGGTGTGGACCAAACGCCGAATACTGACCGTCTACCTGAATATCGCGGAATTTGGCGAAGGTACGTTTGGCGTTGAAGCCGCCGCGCAGCGTTATTTCCACAAGCCTGCGAGCCGTTTAACGGCATCGGAAGCCGCTCTGCTTGCCGCGGTGCTGCCTAATCCGATCCGTTTTAAAGCGAATGCGCCTTCTGGCTACGTGGGACAGCGTCAGCAGTGGATTCTAAGGCAGATGCGCCAGCTGGGTGGGGAGTCGTTCCTGGCGCAGCATGATTTGAAATAAGTTAGTCTTCGTCAAAACCGGCGTTGAACAGCGCGACCACCGCTGCCAGCGCCTGCTCTTCCTGCGGGCCGGTGACCTCCACTTCGATCTGCCCGCCCTTGGCCGAATCCAGCATCAGCAGCGCAATCACGCTGCTGGCCTCGGCCTCGGTGCCCGCTTCATTGCGCAGCATCACTTCCGCATCAAAGCTCTGCACCAGCTCAAACAGTTTCATGGCCGGGCGCGCGTGCATGCCCAGCTTATTGGTGATCTCAACGGTATGTTTTACGGTCATGTTTTACGTTTTTCCAGCGTACGATGACGAGACTGAACGTTCTTACCGCGCGAGCGGAAGTAGTCGGCCAGCTGCTCGGCAATATAGACCGAGCGGTGCTTACCACCGGTACAGCCGATAGCCACGGTCAGGTAGCTGCGGTTGTTGGTTTCCAGCATCGGTAACCATAGCTCAAGGTAGCTACGGGTCTGGTAGATAAAATTGTGTACTTCTGTGTGGCGGTCGAGGAATGCCGCCACCGGGCGGTCCAGGCCGGTCATCGGGCGCAGCTTCGGATCCCAGTGCGGGTTCGGCAGGAAGCGCACGTCAAACACGTAGTCGGCATCGATGGGAATGCCGTGCTTGAAGCCGAAGGATTCAAAGACCATCGTCAGCTCACGCTCACGTTTGCCCAGCAGGCGGGTACGCAGCATTTCGGCCAGCTCGTGTACCGACATCTCGGACGTGTCGATGATCAGATCAGCACGAGATTTGAGCGGCTCTAACAGATCGCTTTCTTCATCGATGGCGCTTTCAAGCGAGAGGTTTTTGCTGGAAAGAGGATGCAGACGGCGCGTGTCGCTGTAGCGGCGAATCAGCGTGTTGCGGTCCGCATCCAGGAACAGCAGCTGCGGGGAGAAGGCGTCCGGCAGGTTAGTCATCGCCTGTTCGAAAATCTCCGGGTTTTCCGGCATGTTTCGCACGTCGATGCTGACTGCCGCCGAGATCTGCCGCTCCGCGAGGGTTTTCGCGAGATCCGGCAGCAGCACCACTGGCAGGTTATCGACACAGTAGAATCCCATATCTTCCAGTGCACGCAAGGCTACAGACTTCCCTGAACCTGAGCGGCCGCTGACAATCATCAGCACCATGTATTTATTCTCCCGAGATATCAGGCGGTGACAATAGCGTCTGAGCCGCCGGATTATTCACTTTCACTACCCTGTTCTGACTCGGTAATGATCTGATAAAGCTCTTCATTGCTTTGTGCGCCACGCAGGCGACGACAGATGGTTTTATCCGCCAGGCGTTTGGCTACCAGCGAAAGCGTGTGCAGGTGCGTTTTGGTCTGATCGGCCGGCACCAGCAGGGCAAAAAGCAGATCGACCGGCTGATTGTCTATCGCATCAAACGCGATAGGCGTTTCCAGCTGAATAAACACCCCAACGGCGCGCAGGGTATCTTCCTCAAGCTTACCGTGCGGAATGGCGATGCCGTTGCCGATGCCGGTACTGCCCATACGTTCGCGGGTAAGTACGGCTTCAAAGACGACCTGCGGCGGCAGACCAAGCTGCTTAGCAGCCAGTTCGCTGATGATTTCCAGAGCGCGCTTCTTGCTCTGGCAATGCACGCTGCTGCGGGTACATTCCTGGTTAAGGACCTGACTAAGTTGTAGAGCGGAATCGTTGTTCATCATAAGTTCACCTAAGCACCCTGTAATGCTAACGGCCCGTTACCACGGGATAACGAGCCGTCGAGGCGCAAACAGATACCCGGATTATCAGTGTTGTTTTAGTTTATCTTTATGTTTAGTTAACTGGCGAGCCAGTTTATCGATCAGGCCATCAATGGCCGCATACATGTCCTGCCCTTCGGCGCTGGCATGTAATTCACCCCCGTTAACATGGAGCGTAGCATCCGCCAGATGGGTGACCTTTTCTACTTTTAAAACAATATAGACCTGATTGATGCGTTCGAAGTACTGCTCCAGTTTGGCAAACTTCGCATTCACAAAATCGCGCAGTGCGTCCGTGATCTCGACGTTTTGTCCGGTAATGTTGAGCTGCATAGTGTCTTCCTTATCAGTAGAGTCAAACGAGCTGCTTACGCTGGTTTGACGGTGGTATGGATAAAGACTCTCGGTACTTCGCAACGGTGCGGCGTGCAACCATAATGCCTTGATCTGAAAGCATAGTCGTTAACTTGCTGTCGCTCAGAGGTTTCGCAGGGTTTTCCGCCGCAATTAACTTCTTCACCAGCGCACGGATGGCCGTGGAGGAGGCTTCGCCGCCGCCCTCGGTGTTCACGTGGCTGGAGAAGAAATATTTCAGTTCAAAAATGCCACGCGGGCTGTGCAAATACTTCTGCGTGGTCACGCGTGAGATGGTGGATTCGTGCATTTCTACGGCCTGGGCGATATCCGCCAGCACCATCGGCCGCATGTGTTCTTCGCCATGCTCGAAAAAACCTTGCTGCTGCTCGACGATACAGCGGCTGACGCGCAGCAGGGTATCGTTGCGGCTCTCAAGGCTCTTAATCAGCCATTTCGCTTCCTGCAGATTACTGCGGATGTACTGCGAATCGCTGTCGTTACGGCCGCTGTTGCCCAGCGCTGCGTACTGCTGGTTTATTTTCAGGCGTGGAATGCTATCTGAATTGAGCTCGACGGTCCAATGCCCCTGGAGCTTACGCACCAGCACGTCGGGAATGACGTATTCCGGTTCGCCGGTCTGGATGGACTGGCCGGGGCGCGGGTCGAGGGACTGGATCAGGCACATAGCCTCTTTCAGCACGTCCTCTTTCAGACGAGTGACGCGCATCAGGCTGCGGAAATCGTGGTTCGCCAGCAGGTCGAGATGCTCGCTGACGATCAGGCGGGCTTCATTGAGCCAGGGTGTCTCTTTGGCGTACTGGGAAAGCTGCACCAGCAGACAGTCACGCAGATCGCGCGCCGCAACGCCGATAGGGTCAAAACGCTGAATGCGTTTAAGGACGGCTTCCACCTCATCAAGGGTGATTTCGTCGTCGCCCATGCTTTCCAGAATTTCTTCGAGGGAAACGGTGAGATACCCCGTTTCATCAACGGCGTCGACGATAGAGGTAGCAATAGCGGTGTCGGTGTCGGAGAACGGCGTCAGATCCACCTGCCACATCAGGTAATCCTGGAGGGACTGGGTAGTTTCGCCCTGGTAGACCGGGAGCTCATCGTCGCTGTAGTCAGACCCCGCGCCGGAAGGGGAGCCGGCCGTGTAGATTTCGTCCCAGCTGGTATCCAGCGGGAGCTCTTCGGGCATCTCTTTTTGTTCCAGCGCATCGCGAATATCCAGCGCTTCGTCTTCACGGGCTTCCTGCGCGTCGATTTCCTCATGCGGGTCGGTTTGCTCAAGCAGCGGATTATTCTCCAGCGCCTGTTGAAGTTCCTGCTGTAGCTCCAGCGTCGACAATTGCAGCAGACGAATAGCCTGCTGCAGCTGCGGAGTCATAGCAAGTTGTTGGCTGAGCCGTAACTGCAAACCTTGCTTCATATTCAGAGCGAACTTCCCCACATGTTTAGGTGTATGCGTCCTACCCTATCAGAGTCTGAACTCTTCGCCCAGATAGACGCGCTTAACATGCTCGTCCTCAAGGATTTCTCCCGGCGTGCCGTGGGCGATTAAATGGCCCTGGCTGACGATGTAAGCGCGTTCACAAACCGCTAGGGTTTCACGTACGTTGTGGTCAGTTATCAGCACACCGAGGCCGCTGTCGCGTAAATGCTCGATGATTCGCTTGATGTCGATAACGGAAATTGGGTCAACGCCGGCAAAAGGTTCATCCAGCAGAATAAATTTTGGATTAGCGGCCAGCGCGCGGGCGATTTCCACACGACGGCGCTCACCGCCGGACAGGGACTGGCCGAGGTTATTGCGCAGATGTTCAATGTGGAACTCTTCCATCAGCTCGTTCGCACGGTCATCGCGCTGTTCGCTGGTCAGATCGTCACGGATTTGCAGCACGGCCATCAGGTTATCAAACACGCTCAGGCGGCGGAAAATAGACGCTTCCTGCGGAAGATAGCCGATACCGCGGCGCGCGCGGGCGTGCAGCGGCAGCATACTGATATCTTCGTCATCAATGATGATGTTACCCGCGTCGCGCGGCACGATACCCACAACCATATAAAACGTCGTGGTTTTCCCCGCGCCGTTCGGGCCGAGCAGGCCGACAATTTCACCTGATTTTACGGTCAGGCTAACGTCTTCCACCACGCGGCGGCCTTTGTAGGCCTTGGCGAGGTTCTTCGCAATTAAAGTTGCCATAACGAATTAGTTACTCTTTTTAGGGGCCGGAGCGGGCGCCGGGGCCGCCTTGCCGTCTTTGTTCTGCAGCTGTGAAGGCACCAGAACGGTGGTCACGCGCTTGCCTTTCTCGCTGAAGGCCTGCATTTTTTGCTCTTTCACGAGATAGGTAATTTTGTCGCCTTTGATATTGCTGTCGAGCTGCTCAAGGAACGCATCGCCCGTCAGCACCACAAAGTCGTTTTGCAGTTCGTAATGCATGGTAGAGGCGTGGCCCTTAACCGGCTTGCCGCTGTCCTGCATCTGATAAAACGTGGCGGGCTTACCGAAGCCGTCAATCACCTCTTTGCCCTGCTCGCCGCCCGGACGGGTGACCACAACTTTGTCGGCGTTAATCTTGATGCTGCCCTGCGTGACGATGACGTTACCGGTGAAGGTGACGACGTTGCCCTGCATATCCAGAGACTGCTGGTCAGATTCAATGTGAATGGGCTGCTCGGTATCACCGGTCAGCGCAGAGGCCGAAAAGCTGGCGGCCAAAAGTGTACTGCTCAGGGCTAAACTAAGGCTTAGTTTGTTTATTCTGGATTTCATAGGATGTTCTAACCTTTTCAATCAGCTCGGCGTTTTTGCTGCGTAAGTTTCCGCGCATTTTCATGCCGCTGGAGTTAAAGCTCGTGCCATACAGCGTCACCAAATCATCAGAGGCGACATCCTGAGTGATTAAGTTAACCTGCGCATTGTCTGTGGTAATTTTGCGTAACTGGGAATCCGGCGTCAGGGCTGTCAGCACGACGTTCCCGTACAGATAAAGCATCCTGTCATTGGTTAGTTTGGCGCGATCTGCAGTTAATGACCAGGTTGCCACTTTATTTTCATCGTACTGCGTCATTACCGGCTTGGTGAACCACGAAATAGCCGTGTCGGAGAAGTACTCGACGTGCTCGGCAATCAGGCGATAATTCAGCGCCCCCTCAGGGTTGTAGACAACCGTAGAGGAGTGTTCGCTCTGGTAAGTCGGCTCGTTGGTGGCCACCGTTGGTGCAGTGACGTCGTCTTTGTCCACCAGGTTAATACCAATTAATACCAGCGCCACAAGCGACAGCAGGATAATAACCCAACGCCTGGTTTTACTCATATGGACAGCCCTTTGGCTTCATCAAGCTTTCCTTGTGCCAGTAACAGCAGGTCGCAGACTTCACGCACCGCGCCGCGTCCGCCCGGAATGCGGGTTACGTAATCCGCGCGGGGAATAAGCAGGGGATGGGCATCGGCAACCGCCACGCTCAGCCCCACTTCCGCCATCACCGGCCAGTCGATAAGGTCGTCACCGACGTAGGCCACCTGTTCAGGCGAGAGCGCGAGTTTATCCAACAGGTCACGAAAAGCCAGCAGCTTATCGGACTGTCCCTGATAAAGATGGGTGATGCCTAACGTCTCGCAGCGGTCTTCAAGCAGCTTCGCTTTACGACCGGTAATAATGGCGACTTCAATACCGGAGGTGAGGGCGCAGCGGATGCCGTAGCCATCCCGCACGTTAAAGGCCTTCAGCTCTTCGCCGCTGTTGCCCATGTAGATCAGGCCGTCGGACATGACGCCGTCCACATCCAGTATGAGCAAGCGCACGTTTGCTGCCCGCTCCATCACGCGCGCACTCACTGGCCCATAGCAGGTATCGAGTGACGCTTCAGGGTTACTCATTAATTCTAATCCTTTGTTAAACCACGCCTGCGCGCAGCATGTCATGCATATGTACCACACCAATCAGCTGGTCGCCATCGGCTACCAGAACAGAGGTGATATGGCGGGACTGCATCAGGTTCAGGGCATCGACGGCAAGCGTTCCCGGGCGCACCCGGATGCCGCCTGCGGTCATTACGTCGGCGATATTCAGGGTATGCAGGTCAACACCCATATCGAAGACGCGGCGCAGGTCACCATCGGTGAAAATCCCTTCGATCTTCATCAGGTCGTTGCAGATGACGGTCATGCCCATATTTTTACGGGTGATCTCCAGCAGCGCATCACGCAGGGTTGCGTCTTTGCTGACGTGGGGAATTTCGTCGCCGGTGTGCATGATATCGTTGACGCGCAGTAACAGTTTACGCCCCAGCGCGCCGCCAGGGTGGGACAGGGCAAAATCTTCCTGCGTAAAGCCGCGAGCCTTCAGCAGCGCCACCGCGAGGGCATCGCCCATGACCAGCGTCGCCGTGGTGCTGGTGGTTGGCGCCAGGCCCAGCGGGCAGGCTTCCTGCGGCACTTTAATGCACAGATGAATATCCGCCGCGCGGCCCATGGCGCTCTCAGGGCGGCCAGTCATGCAAATTAGCGGCACCTGAAGACGTTTCAGCACGGGGATCAGCGCGAGGATTTCGTTAGATTCACCGGAGTTGGAGATGGCAATCACCACGTCCTGAGGGGAAACCATGCCCAGATCGCCGTGGCTCGCCTCACCTGGATGAACAAAGAACGCCGGTGTTCCGGTGCTGGCAAAGGTCGCCGCCATTTTCTTACCGATATGGCCGGATTTACCCATGCCCATCACGACGACTTTGCCCGGGCAGTAGAAAATCTTCTCGCAGGCGGCGGAGAAATCAGCGTTGATGTACTGATCGAGCTGCGCCAGGCCTTCACGTTCAATGTTAAGGACGTCTTTTCCCGCCTGTTGAAAGTCAAAGCCCGGCTGTAGTTCTATGTGTGACATATTTTCCGTTTCCGATTTATCCAACGACTGGTGACGCCATAAACCACAGCATCACGATCCATACGATAAAGGCGCATGTTAACAGAGCGCCGGTCGCCTTGCCGATAGAGCGTGGCTTACGCCAGCAAAACAGGGCGAAAATGGCACTAACCGCTAACATCACCCAGTAGTCACGGGCAAAGGCCAGCGGGTCAATATCGCCCGGGGCAATGAGCGCCGGGATGCCCAGCACGAACACAATATTAAATATATTCGATCCGATGATATTACCGATAGCAATGTCATCTTCGCCTTTCCGCGCCCCGGCGATGGTGGTGGCCAGCTCCGGCAGGCTGGTACCGATGGCAATCACCGTCAGGCCGATGACCAGCTCGCTAACGCCAAAGAAATTGGCCAGCACGGTGGCGTTGTCGATAACCATGCGCGTTGCCATTGGCAAAATAATCAGCGCTACCGCGAGCCACAAAAACGCTACGGACAGGCTACCCTCCCTGGGGAGCTCGGCAATTTGCTCTCTGGTCAGGCTGTCGTGCCCCTGCTTTTCAGCCAGGCGCGCCAGTTTAACGATAAACAGCAGATAGAGCACCGCCGCCGCGATAAGCAGCGCGCCGTTTAGCCGGCTCAGATGATTATCGTAAAGAAGAAAGCCCGCGATGTCGCTGAAGACTAACATTAGGGGCAATTCGCGGCGCAGGATATCGGAATTGACGGTAAAAGGGTGCAGCAGCGCCGCCAGCCCCAGAATCAGCATAATGTTAGTGATATTCGACCCTATCGCCGTGCCAACTGCCAGATCCAGCTGGCCGTGCAGGGCCGCCGAGCCTGCGACAATCATCTCCGGGAGGGACGTCCCGATGCTGACGACGGTCATACCAATAATCAGGGGCGGAATTCCGACATTGCGGCACAGTATAGAAGCGGCAAACACCAGACGGTCGGCACCATAGACCACCAGAAGTAAACCGATAATTAACAGAGCCGTAGCTAACAGCATGCAAAATCCTTTATTCAGGTATAATCGCCGGTCCTGGGCCTGAAAATATCCGACGGGCGTGCAGATCTGAAGGGTATCCAGTAATCCTTAATTCTGACTTTAAGCGCCCTAAAAGTAAAACAAATGCCAGCTTTCGCTAATCGCAGCAGGTAATATTCTGTAAAAATGATCGGTTTCCACTGCGTTTTGGCATCAGGCTTTACCCATACACTCTTTAAAAGGAAGGATGATGAGCCAGACAGAGGCGAATCTGGTCGACATTCGCGGAGTGAGTTTCTCTCGGGGGAGTCGGCAGATCTTCGACAACATCTCGCTGACCGTGCCGCGAGGCAAGATCACGGCCATTATGGGCCCGTCCGGCATAGGGAAGACGACGCTGCTGCGCCTGATTGGCGGGCAAATCGCCCCTGAACGCGGCGAGATCCTTTTCGACGGTGAAAACGTCCCGGAGATGTCGCGTTCGCGCCTGTTCACCGTGCGTAAACGCATGAGCATGCTGTTCCAGTCCGGGGCGCTGTTTACCGATCTCAACGTCTTTGAAAATGTCGCTTACCCGCTGCGCGAACACCGTCGTCTGCCGGAGCCGCTGCTGCGCAGTACGGTCATGATGAAGCTTGAGGCCGTTGGCCTGCGGGGCGCGGCGAATTTAATGCCGTCTGAACTGTCCGGCGGTATGGCCCGCCGCGCCGCGCTTGCCCGTGCGATTGCGCTTGAGCCAGACCTGATCATGTTTGACGAGCCTTTCGTCGGCCAGGATCCCATTACCATGGGCGTGCTGGTAAAACTCATCTCTGAACTAAACAGCGCCTTAGGCGTAACCTGCATCGTGGTCTCCCACGACGTGCCGGAGGTGCTGAGCATTGCCGACTACGCCTATATCGTCGCCGACCAGCACATCGTGGCCGAGGGCAGCCCGGAAACGCTTCGCGACAACCGGGAGCCTCGGGTGCGTCAGTTCCTCGACGGGATTGCGGACGGCCCGGTGCCATTCCGCTATCCAGCGGCGGATTACCAGGCCGATCTATTATCTGAAACAGGGAGTTAGCGGACTATGCTATTTAATGCACTGGCATCGTTCGGGCGGCGAGGCTTAAAAACCTGCGCGTCGTTCGGGCGAGCCGGGTTGATGCTCTTTAACGCCGTGGTCGGGAAACCGGAATTTCGTAAACACGCGCCGCTGCTGGTGCGCCAGCTCTATAACGTTGGCGTGCTCTCGCTGGTGATTATCGTCGTCTCCGGCCTGTTTATCGGCATGGTTCTGGGTTTACAGGGTTACCTGGTCCTCACCACCTACAGCGCGGAGTCAAGCCTCGGCATGCTGGTGGCGCTCTCGCTGCTTCGCGAGCTGGGGCCGGTGGTTGCCGCGCTGCTGTTTGCCGGACGGGCAGGATCGGCGCTGACCGCAGAAATCGGCCTGATGAAAGCCACCGAGCAGCTCTCCAGCATGGAGATGATGGCCGTTGACCCCCTCAGGCGCGTTGTCTCACCGCGCTTCTGGGCGGGCGTAATCTCTCTGCCGCTGCTGACGCTGATTTTTGTCGCGGTGGGCGTCTGGGGCGGCGCGCTGGTCGGGGTGAACTGGAAGGGCATTGATGCCGGTTTCTTCTGGTCCGCGATGCAGAACGCCGTTAACTGGCGTCTCGATTTAGTTAACTGTGTCATTAAAAGCGTGGTGTTTGCCATTACCGTAACGTGGATTGCGTTATTTAATGGTTACGATGCTATTCCGACGTCCGCAGGGATCAGCCGGGCAACGACACGTACCGTTGTGCACGCTTCACTGGCCGTTCTTGGCCTTGATTTTGTGCTCACAGCACTGATGTTTGGGAATTGAGTTCATGCAAACAAAGAAATTTGAAACTGGAGTGGGTGCGTTTCTGATTGTGGCGCTGCTGGCCATTATCTTCCTGTGTCTGAAAGTGGCGAACGTCACCTCGTTACGCAGCGAGCCGACCTATCGCGTCTATGCGACCTTCGACAATATTGGCGGCCTGAATACCGGTTCTCCGGTTCGTCTGGGCGGCGTGGTTATCGGCCGTGTTGAAAGCATCGCGCTTGATGAGAAGACCTATCTTCCCCGCGTCACCATGGAAATCGAACAGCGCTACAACCACATTCCCGACACCAGCTCGCTGGCGATCAGGACCTCCGGCCTGCTGGGGGAGCAGTTCCTGGCGCTGAACCTGGGTTTTGACGACCCGGAGCTCGGCTCGTCTATCCTTAAAGACGGGGGCACCATCCAGGACACCAAATCAGCCTTAGTTCTCGAAGATCTGATCGGTCAGTTCCTGTATAAGAGCGGGAACGGTGACGAACAGAAATCCGGGGATAACCAGCCGGCGGCCGTGCAGCCTGATGCAGCTTCGCCGCAGCCAGGCACGACGAACTAATCAACGAGGAAAGTTATTATGTTTAAACGTTTTGTGATGATCGCCATGCTGGTGATTGCACCCTTCGCTATGGCGTCGGCAGACCAGACTAATCCTTATAAACTGATGAACGAAGCGGCGCAGAAAACCTTCGACCGTCTGAAAACCGAGCAGCCAAAAATCCGTCAGAATCCGAACTATCTGCGCGATATCGTCGGCCAGGAGCTGCTGCCATACGTGCAAATCAAATACGCTGGTGCGCTGGTGTTAGGCCGCTACTACAAAGATGCGACCCCGGCACAGCGTGACGCCTATTTCAAAGCGTTCGAAGAGTACCTGAAGCAGGCCTACGGCCAGGCGCTGGCAATGTATAACGGCCAGTCCTATCAGATTGCCCCGGAACAGCCGCTGGGCGATGCGACCATCATCCCAATCCGCGTCACCATCATCGATCCAAACGGCCGCCCGCCGGTGCGTCTGGACTTCCAGTGGCGTAAGAACAGCCAGACCGGTAACTGGCAGGCGTTCGACATGATTGCCGAAGGCGTCAGCATGATCACCACCAAGCAAAATGAGTGGAGCGATATTCTGCGCACCAAGGGTATCGACGGCCTGACCGCGCAGCTGAAATCTATTTCACAGCAGCCGATCACCCTGGAAAACAAAAAGTAATGAGCGAACAGCTGAGCTGGACCCGTGAGGGCAGCACGCTGAGGCTTGCCGGTGAGCTGGACAGCGAAACGGTCCAGACGCTGTGGGCAGATCGTCACAAAGTGATGGGCGGCGTGCAGTCGCTCGATCTTTCAGATTTATCTCGGGTGGATACCGCAGGGGTTGCCCTGCTCATCCATCTGATTGCCCAGGCCCGCAGGCAGGGTAATGAGGTCACGCTGCACGGCGCCAGCGACAAGCTGCAAACGCTGGTGCAACTTTATAACCTGCCGCAAGGCCTGCTCCCCGCCTTTGCAAACCAATAATTTCATAGCGTTACTCTCCGCGCCCTCAGGTCTGCCCGACCCGGGGGCTTTTTGCTTATTTAAGCTGACGCCACTTTCCTCTAAGATGTGTGGCTAATTCACTAACCGACGAATATATATCCCATGGAAAATCATGAAATTCAGACAGTGCTGATGAACGCGCTGCCCCTCCAGGAAGTTCACGTCTCCGGCGACGGTAGCCACTTTCAGGTGATTGCGGTGGGAGAGCTGTTCGGCGAGTTAAGTCGCGTGAAAAAACAGCAAACGGTCTATGCGCCGCTGATGGAACTCATCGCCGATAACCGGATTCACGCCGTGTCGATCAAAACCTTTACTCCCCAGGAGTGGGCCCGCGATCGCAAGCTAAATGGTCTTTGAGCAATTCGCCACGGCGGGTTGTAATACTTGAATTCAATAGAGAATTTTTGCAATGGATAAATTTCGTGTACAAGGTCCCACTCAGCTAAGCGGTGAAGTCACCATCGGCGGGGCGAAGAACGCCGCGCTGCCGATCCTGTTCGCCGCCCTGCTGGCGGAAGAGCCGGTTGAGATCCAGAACGTCCCTAAGCTGAAAGACATCGACACCACCATGAAGCTGCTCAGCCAGCTGGGCACCAAAGTTGAGCGCAACGGCTCCGTCTACATCGACGCAAGCCAGGTGAACATCTTCTGTGCGCCGTACGATCTGGTGAAAACCATGCGCGCTTCTATCTGGGCTTTGGGACCGTTGGTCGCACGTTTCGGCCAGGGCCAGGTTTCTCTGCCGGGCGGCTGCGCTATCGGCGCTCGTCCGGTTGATTTACACATTTCCGGCCTGGAACAGCTGGGCGCAGAGATCAAACTGGAAGAAGGGTACGTTAAAGCTTCCGTAAACGGCCGCCTGAAGGGCGCGCACATCGTGATGGATAAAGTGAGCGTTGGCGCCACCGTGACCATCATGAGCGCAGCAACGCTTGCGGAAGGCACCACCATCATCGAAAACGCCGCGCGCGAGCCGGAAATCGTTGATACCGCAAACTTCCTGAACACGCTGGGTGCGAAAATCACCGGCGCAGGCAGCGACCGCATTACCATCGAAGGCGTTAAGCGCCTGGGCGGCGGCGTCTACCGTGTGCTGCCAGACCGTATCGAAACCGGGACTTTCCTGATCGCGGCCGCTATCTCCCGCGGCAAAATCGTCTGCCATAAAGCACAGCCGGACACGCTTGATGCGGTGCTGGCCAAGCTGCGTGAAGCAGGTGCCGACATCGAAGTGGGCGACGACTGGATCAGCCTTGATATGCACGGCAAGCGCCCGAAAGCTGTCAATTTCCGTACTGCGCCGCACCCTGGCTTCCCGACCGATATGCAGGCCCAGTTCACATTGCTGAACCTGGTTGCGGAAGGGACCGGTGTGATCACCGAAACCATCTTCGAAAACCGCTTCATGCACGTGCCTGAACTGATTCGTATGGGCGCGCACGCTGAAATCGAAAGCAACACCGTTATCTGCCACGGCACCGAGAAGCTGTCAGGCGCGCAGGTCATGGCGACGGATTTACGCGCTTCCGCAAGCCTGGTGCTGGCGGGCTGTATCGCTGAAGGGACAACCATCGTTGACCGTATCTACCACATCGATCGCGGCTATGAGTGCATTGAAGCCAAGCTTCAGGCGCTGGGTGCGAACATCGAACGTGTGAAAGGCAGCGGCGGCGAATAATTTCGCAGTCTCAGAGACCGGGGGTTTAGCCATCCCCGGTTTTTTTTTGCCATAATCAAAGCCGAACCTCAGAACAGCTATCGCGATGATTAAATCCCTCTATATCGATAACTACCGCTCCGTCAGAAAATTATCCATCGATCTGGAACGTCTTAACGTCGTCTTCGGGCCAAACGGCTGCGGCAAATCCAATATCTACAAGGCGATTCACCTGATCCACGGGGCGGCCACCGGGCAGCTGTCGCACTGGCTTTCTGACGAGGGCGGCATCCATAAGGCGATGTGGGCGGGGGATCGTGCAAAGGGCTACGCCAGCGCGCCCCGGCGCATAACGCTTGGCGTAGAGACGGACAGTTTCGAATATGAACTGCAGGTCGGCTTTCCGGAGAAGCTGCCTTATCCGACCATGTTCGGCCTCGATCCCATCGTTAAAGAAGAGCAGATCTGGCTAAGTGGTTTTCGCCGCCGCCCTTCGTCCAGCATCATGCAGCGGCGCAACCAGACCGTTTTCCTGAACAATGTAAATGGCGAAAAGGTCACCCACGCCGCCACGCTCTACGAAAACGAATCGCTGTTCGGCCAGCTCGGTGAGCCGCATCTCTACCCGGAAGTCTCCAGCGCGCGGGAAACGCTTCGCAACTGGCGCTTTTACCATGAGTTTGATATCTCGAAGGGGGCCGGGCTGCGATTGCCGCAGGTTGGCTATCGCTCACCGATACTCAGCGGCGACGGATTAAACCTGGCGGCGGCGTTTCAGACGATTGTGGAAATAGGGGACAGCGAACTGCTGTTTACCGTGCTGGAAGAAGCTTTCCCGGAGTGCGCTTTCTTCTGCGATAACGGCAGCGGCCGCTTCCAGATGATGATGAACCGCCGGGGAATCAACCGTCCGCTTGAGTCGGCCGAGTTTTCCGACGGGACGCTGCGCTTCCTGTGCCTGGCCGTGGCGTTGCTAAGCCCGCGCCCGCCGGGTTTCATCGCCCTCAACGAGCCGGAAAACAGCCTTCACCCGCTGATGCTCCCGGCCCTGGCGCGTCTGATCGCCGAAGCCAGCCGCTATACGCAAATCTGGCTGACCAGCCACTCCCGCGAGCTGGCGCAGCTTATCGAAAAGCACACGGCGTTTACGCTATACGAACTGGGCATCGAAAACGGAGAAACGCAGGTAAACCGGCTGACGTAATGCCTGAAGTCATCATCAGGCCGGGCGGTAGAGGAAAATGCTGAGCGGTTACTTTATTGCAACAATAAAAAGAGGTTGATGCTAAACAGATGCCGGAGTGTGAGGTCGCGCAAAGGGTTGAGCTTGAGGCGTCACACTCTTTTAACGGAGGTTGTTGAGCTTGCTCACAGTCCGCTGGCCAGCATGAATGAAACGTTCAGAAACAAGAAGTTATAAACCATTAAATATCAGTTGGTTACAACTTTACCCCGGCGGGTGAAAAATACAATTCTCCCCATTTAGCTATCTCAATATTAAAAAGTAACGATTATTCACTATATGGAGAATTATTTTCTCTTTCACTGCGCTTGCCCGTCAGTAGTAGTAAATTTTTTCTCTCAATACAGCGCTATTCTTAGCAAGCTTTATCTATTCCAAAAATAATAATTCCGGCTTAAATTTGCACGGAAAAAACTCTGTATTAATAACAACTTTAAACCTACACATATAAGTGAGCATTGTTATGGAAACAGGAAGCATTGCAATTATAAACAAACCGGCGGCGGCACGAGCCGGAATGACGGAAAGTGAATGGCAGGCAGCCACGAAATTCGACAGCACGGATGTTGGCTGGGTTATTATGAGCATCGGTATGGCAATTGGTGCCGGGATTGTTTTTTTACCCGTGCAGGTCGGCCTGATGGGGTTATGGGTATTTTTACTTTCGTCAATTGTTGGCTATCCGGCGATGTATCTCTTCCAGCGTCTCTTTATTAATACTCTGGCGGAGTCACCGGAGTGTAAAGATTATCCCAGCGTCATTAGCGGATATTTAGGTAAAAACTGGGGGGTGCTGCTGGGTGCGCTCTATTTTATTATGCTCGTCATCTGGATGTTCGTTTACTCCACGGCCATCACTAACGACAGCGCTTCCTATTTACATACCTTCGGTGTAACCAAAGGGCTGCTCTCAGATAATCCCTTCTACGGATTAGTATTAATCTGCATACTTGTCGCCATATCATCACGCGGGGAAAAGCTGCTTTTTAAAGTCTCCAGCTTCATGGTGCTCACCAAGCTGCTTGTCGTTGCCGCGCTGGGCGTCTCAATGATTGGCCTGTGGCATTTATATAATGCAGGCACGCTGCCACCTGCGGGGTTGCTTATCAAGAATGCAATCATCACGCTGCCGTTTACGCTGACCTCTATTCTGTTTATTCAGACTCTCAGCCCGATGGTGATATCGTACCGCTCGAAAGAAAAATCACGTGAAGTCGCCCGCTTTAAAGCGCTGCGCGCGATGAATATTGCCTTTGGCGTTCTCTTTGTTACCGTCTTTTTCTACGCCGTCTCCTTCACGCTTGCCATGGGGCATGACGAAGCAGTTAAGGCCTATCAACAGAACATTTCAGCCCTCGCCATTGCCGCGCAGTTTATTAACGGCAGCAGCGGTGCGTGGGTCACCGTCGTTAGCGTTGTACTGAATATTTTTGCCGTAATGACCGCATTCTTTGGAGTCTACCTCGGCTTTCGTGAAGCTACCCAGGGCATTGTGATAAATATTTTACGCCGCAGAATGCCGCAGGAAAAAATAAACGAGAAGTTAGTGCAGCGCGGGATCATGGTGTTTGCCATTCTGCTGGCATGGAGTGCCATTGTACTTAATGCACCTGTATTAAGCTTCACTTCAATCTGTAGCCCTATATTCGGCATGGTTGGCTGTCTTATTCCGGCATGGCTGGTCTATAAAGTGCCCGCATTACATAAATATAAAGGTGTATCACTGGTGATAATTATTATTACCGGGATCCTGCTATGTGTTTCTCCGTTCCTTGCATTCTCCTGATAGCCGGACGGCTATCGTAAAGTGCTAAGCGTTAAGGCTAAAAAATGGTAAATCCAGAAGTGAACCCGCAGTGGGCTGAATTAATTCGTGCTGTCAAACTAAACGTCAGGCCAGCCGTAGGCTGTACTGAACCTGTATCACTGGCGTT
The DNA here is from genome assembly GCF_038405435.1 of Dryocola clanedunensis. GTDB lineage: Bacteria > Pseudomonadota > Gammaproteobacteria > Enterobacterales > Enterobacteriaceae > Dryocola > Dryocola clanedunensis_A. Next base: position 76,127 of record NZ_JBBYHZ010000011.1, read on the forward strand.
AGCAAGTGCAATTGCGGCCTCTCATCTGGCTGGCACTCCTGTGAGAATAGAAGCCAGAGTTTCTCCCAACCTGATGAAAAATGGTATGGGCGTCACCGTACCTGGAACTGGGATGGTGGGCCTGCCCATTGCAGCAGCGGTGGGTGCGCTGGGCGGCGATCCCGAAACGGGGCTGGAGGTGCTGAAAAGCGCGTCGGTTAAAGCAATTGCAGCGGCTAAACTCATGCTTGCCAGCGGCCGGGTGCAGGTCACCATTCAGGAACCCTGTGAAGAGGTTTTATATAGCTGCGTTGAGATTTTTACCGCAGATGAGTCGGCCACCGTCACCATTGCGGGTGGACATACAAACGTCACCAGAATAGAAAAAAATGGTGCGGTGCTCTATGAAAACAAAGCGGGACTTCAGCACGAGGAAGAGGTTCAGGTTTATCACCTCGAGCGTTTTACGCTTAGGGATATAGTTGAGTTTGCTGAAGGTGTGCCGCTGGAGGAGATCGGTTTTATTCTGGATGCCGCTTTGCTGAACGGCGAGCTGTCCCGCGAAGGGCTTCGCGCTCAGTATGGCTTGCATATAGGCTCGACGTTACAACGGCAGCGCGAAAGAGGTCTGCTGGCGAAGGATCTGTTGAGCGACATTCTGATCCGCACTACCGCGGCATCTGATGCGCGAATGGGAGGGGCTTGTCTTCCCGCTATGAGCAACTCCGGCTCGGGCAATCAGGGCATTACCGCAACCATGCCGGTGGTCGTGGTCGCAGAACATCTTGGATGCGATCGTGAACAGCTGACGCGTGCGCTGATTCTGTCGCATCTGACGGCAATCTATATCCACTATCAGCTGCCTTCGCTGTCTGCTCTGTGTGCTGCGACAACGGCGGCAATGGGGTCGGCGGCGGGCATCGCCTGGATGATCAACGGCAGCTATCGGACTATCGCCATGGCCATCAGCAGTATGATTGGCGACGTAAGCGGCATGATATGTGATGGTGCTTCCAATAGCTGTGCGATGAAAGTCTCCACCAGCGCGGCTTCGGCATGGAAATCAGTTTTGATGGCCCTGGATAATACGGCGGTTACCGGCAACGAGGGGATTGTAGCCGACGATGTGGAACAGTCTATCCGCAACCTTTGCGCGCTGGCCTGCCAGTCGATGCAGTACACTGATCGGCAGATCATAAAAATAATGGCGAACAAGGTTGCGTGACGAGACTTGTGGACAGGCTGGGTTCATCAACCAGCCTGGTTTTCTTCGTGCAGTTTAAACCGGCAGGTCGATGAGCAGCGCGCGCAGCGGGGAATCGGCAACCAGCGTGATGTTGGCCTCGTCGCGGATAAACGCGCCGTCGCCGCAGGTCAGTCCTTCCTGCTCCTTCGTATGCGTCACGGCGTGAACGGTACCGTGAATGGATTGCAGATAGGCCCTTGGGCCGTGCAGCTGGAAGCTCAGCTGCTCCCCTTTCTGCAGCTCAATATGGTGCAGCCAGACCTGCTGGCGAAGCTGAAGGCTCCCCTGGCTGCCGTCCGGCGAGGCAAGCAGCTGCTGGGCCTGGTCAGCAACGGTCAGCTTCTGCACCTGCGGATTCTCCCTTTCAGGGCAGGCGTCCAGCCAGATTTGCAGGCGCGTCAGCGAACGCTCCTTGCTGAGGTTATGCTCGCTGTAGCTGACGTCCGGCTGGGTGGAAAGCAGCAGGGCTTCCCCCGCTTTAGCCTGCACGTGGTTACCTTCGCTGTCGCGGTACTCGGCTTCACCTTCCAGAATCAGGTTTAAAATATCCACCTTCGGATAGGTGCGCGGCTGGAAAGAGGCGCCCGGAGCCAGCACTTCCTGGTTGAGAACGCGCAAGGAGGCATAGCCCAGCAATTTGGGGTCGAAATAGTGACCGAAGGAGAACGTATAGCGCGCCTGCAGCCATCCGTAGTCCGCATTCCCGCATTGTTTGGCAGTTCTTGGCGTAATCATAATATTTTGACCTCTTTTTACACTCAACCCATGGTAAAGGTCTGGACGGTGCATTGTTAGCCAGTTAATCTGCTCGCCATGTTCAAATTTCCTGAATGAGAACGAGATGGCTAAAGAGAGAGCATTGACGCTTGAGGCACTGAGGGTGATGGACGCGATCGACCGCCGTGGCAGCTTTGCCGCCGCTGCGGACGAGCTGGGACGCGTGCCGTCAGCCCTTAGCTACACCATGCAAAAATTAGAAGAAGAACTGGATGTTGTGCTGTTTGACCGCTCTGGCCATCGCACCAAATTCACCAACGTCGGGCGAATGCTGCTGGAGCGCGGGCGCGTCCTGCTGGAGGCGGCGGACAAACTCACGACTGACGCAGAGGCGCTGGCGCGCGGCTGGGAAACCCATCTGACGATTGTCACCGAAGCCCTGATCCCCTCCGTTAAACTGTTCCCGCTGGTCGATAAGCTCGCGGAGAAGGCGGATACCCAGCTTTCCGTGATCACGGAAGTGCTGGCAGGGGCATGGGAGCGGCTGGAGCAGGGCAGGGCCGATATCGTCATTGCCCCAGACATGCACTTCCGCTCATCCTCAGAGATCAACTCGCGCAAGCTCTATTCGGTGATGAGCGTGTATGTCGCCGCACCGGATCACCCTATCCACAGCGAGCCAGAACCGCTGTCGGAAGTCACCCGCGTGAAGTATCGCGGCATTGCGGTGGCGGATACGGCCCGCGAACGCCCGGTGTTGACCGTTCAGCTTCTGGATAAGCAGCCGCGTTTAACCGTCAGCTCAATGGCAGATAAACGTCTGGCGCTGCTGGCGGGCCTGGGCGTGGCGACCATGCCGTACCCGCTGGTGGAGCAGGACATTGCCGAAGGGCGCTTACGCGTAGTCAGCCCGGAGTACATCAGGGAAATTGATATTATTATGGCGTGGCGACGTGACAGCATGGGCGAAGCGAAGGCGTGGTGCCTGCGCGAGATACCCAAGCTTCTGAAATAAAAGCTTGGTGCGCTTTCGTTTATCCACCCTGCGTAGCGTGAACCCTGAGGGCGGATGACAAAGCGTCATCCGCCAGCAATATTCAGTCGCTCACCAGTCTCGCATCCATCAGCTTAGGGTCGCTGCCAAAGCGGTTCTCGCCCGGCGTGCCGTTCTGACAGTTGAAAATCAGGATCACGATCCAGCCGATAATTGGGATCAGCACCAGCAGCAGCCACCACGCTGAACGATCGGTATCGTGCAGGCGGCGGAACTGAACGGCCCACGACGGTAACATGATCAGCAAACCGTAAATCGTGGTGAGCATCCCTTCATCGGCGGCGATTTTCAGCCCCAGCATTTTATCCAGAATGCTCAGAACCCCGGTCAACACCAGGTTGACGAGAATAAACATCCAGTATTCTTTGCGGCGCGCACGTCCGCGAAAGCCAACATAGTTTCTTAATACTTTGAAATACCAATCCATTTGCGGCCTGCCTTGAGTAGTCGGTCAATCACTTGATCTGTAAGCGATCTCTTCAAGAATAGCCGTGAATGGATTATGCGTAAATCATATGAATGATGAATGTTTTCAACCTTTGCTAAACCGGACGTCGCGACCGTGCGGCTCATTCAGATCCTGCGCGGGGCCGATGGAGATAATCCCTGTCGGGTTGATGGTCTTGTGGCTGCGGTAATAGTGGCTGCGGATGTGCGGGAAGTTCACGGTTTCCGCCACGCCCGGCATCTGATAAATATCGCGCAGGAAGCCATAAAGATTTGGATAGTCGCTGATACGGTGCTTATCGCACTTGAAGTGGGTGGCATACACCGGATCGAAGCGCACCAGCGTAGTCCACAGGCGGATATCCGCTTCGGTTAAGGTATTGCCCGTCAGATAGCGGTGCTTATCAAGGATCTGCTCCAGGCGCGCCAGCGACTCAAACACTTTAACGACCGCTTCGTCATAGGCCTGCTGGGAGGTGGCGAAACCGGCTTTATATACCCCGTTGTTAACCGTGTCGTAAATCCAGCCGTTCAGTTCGTCAATCTGGCCGCGCAGCTCCGGCGGATAGTAATCCCCGGCCCGCGCGCCCTGGGCGTCAAAAGCGGAATTGAGCATGCGGATGATTTCAGCTGATTCATTGCTGACCACGGTCTGCGTTTTCTTATCCCACAGCACGGGAACGGTCACACGTCCGGAATAGTGCGGATCGGCCTGCAGGTAAAGCTGATAGAGATAGTCGTGCTGGTAAAGCCCGTCGCCGGTAGCGTCCGGGAAATCGTCGTCGAACGTCCAGCCGTTTTCAAACATCAGCGGGCTGACGACCGACACGGAAATAAACGACTCCAGCCCCTTCAGCGCGCGCACGATCAGGGTGCGGTGCGCCCACGGGCAGGCGAGAGAAACATAAAGATGATAGCGTCCTTTCTCTGCGGCAAACCCCTCTTTTCCGGAAGGGCCTGCTTCGCCGTTGGCGGTCAGCCAGTTACGGAAGGCTGACTCAGAGCGCTTAAAGCTGCCGCCGGTAGATTTGGTGTCGTACCACACGTCGTGCCAGACGCCGTCAATTAACTGTCCCATGCTTTTCTCCTCGTCATGCAGATATAAAAAAAGCGAAGGGATTAGCCTTCGCTTTCATCGATTCAGTATAGATCGCTTACCACTTTTTATTCAGCGCGCGGTCGATGCTGTACGCACCCGGGCCGAAGACCGCCAGCAGCAGGTAGCCGCCCGCAATGGTGAAGTTCTTCATAAACATAATGGAGTTCGGGCCCTGAGCGAAATCGCTGTGGAACAGGAACGCCGTCAGCAGGGTGAAGATCGCGGTGATCAGCGCCGTGGTGCGGGTCAGGAAACCGAACAGAATCGCCAGGCCGCCGCCGAATTCAAGCAAAATGGTCAGCGGCAGCAGGAAGCCCGGAACGCCCATGGATTCCATGTACTGCTGGGTGCCAGCGTAGCCCGTAATTTTTCCCCAGCCCGCCACGATGAACAGAACCGGCATCAGGATACGCGCTAACAGAACACCAGCTTCATCTAATTTTTTCATTTTACTCTCCAACGTTTTTTATTCGGGTGCTATCGGCCCGGTGATTTATGTCTTAGCTATTTCCGGGGGTTACCGGCGGTCGCTGTCGATGGAGAGGATAATAGACGGGGCGAAAAAAGATTGTTAGCAAGGAATACTGTCATTGTTCTTCAAATATATTGAGTAAGGATGACAGGTAAAAAAATACCGCTCCGAAGAGCGGTACGTTCAGTGATGGGTTTGCTGCTGAACCGTATTGCGGATCAGCCGCCAGGCGCTCCAGGCACCGAAGCCGCGTCTGCCCCAGCGCATCAGGAAGCTCGGGTGTCGAACGCTCCAGATGGCCATCACGCTGCTGGCGATGATGGCATAGCTGCGCAGGCTCATGATGGTCAGCCAGCCGCGATCGTAAGCGCCGGTCGCCTCCAGCCAGTCGCGTTTGCCCGCGCTCATATCCAGCCTCTGCTGCTGAATGCGGCTCAGCAGCAGCGCCTTACGCTTGTCACGTTCGCGATCGCTCATGACTTATCGTCCTCAAGCAGTTCACGGTCGTTCTCAAGCTCGCGGCGCGTATGGCGCAGCAGGGTTGACTGGCGGGACTTGTGCAACGTCCAGACGCCGCCTATCAGCGCCAGAGCCAGCAGCACAACGGTGGTCGCGATCATAGCGTTCAGACGATACTGCGGATCAACGGCCCAGATAACCAGCACCATCAGACTCATCAGCCCAAAGGCGGCAAACAGCATGGTTAAGCCAAGCATCAGCAGCAGCTGAACGAGATGGGCTTTCTCCTCTTCAAGTTCCACGACTGCCAGACGAACGCGTGTTTCCACCATCCCCACGAGGATGGTGACCAGACGCTGACCGATACCGAGGACGCCTTTACCCGGCCCTTGAGGTTGACGAGATTCAGCCATAATTAGCGTCGCGTCATCAGAACGCCCAGCACGACGCCAATCGCCGCACCAATACCTACGCCAGTCCATGGATTTTCACGCACGTAGTCGTCAGCTTTTGCCGCCGCTTCACGCGTTTGTTTTGCAATCACATCGCTGGTGTCGCCCAGGCGGGAACGGCTCTCTTTAAGCGCTTTCTCTGCCTTACCGCGAAGCTTTTCCAGTTCCGATTTGGATTTGTCCGACGATGCGCTAAGCACCTCTTCGAGCGTATCTGCCAGGGATTTCAACTCAGCGCGCAAATGTTCTGATGTAGTATCTTTTGACATGGTTCTCTCCAGGTGTTTGAGGTTGGTCCTTCGATGCTAGTAATCGCGAGCTTCGAGATCTTTTAGTTCATGTTCAGCTTCAGACAGTTTTTCTTCACGTTTGGTGATCTTGTCCGCGTCGCCTTTCTGGCGGGCTTCCTGAAGATCCGCTTTACGTTCAGCGATCTCTTCTTTCTGTTCGTCGATTTTCTTCTGGTGCTCGGCACGCAGGCTGCTGTCGGTACAGTTCGCGCGAACTTCTTTCAGCGCTTTATTTAGCCCGTCGATACGGTGCTGGTTCTGATGCTTTTCCGCATAGCCAATTTCACGCTGAATATCCGCCTCTTTTTCGCTGCATAAAGAAGCAGCATGAGTGGCGGACGTCAGGGATAACAGAGCAATAGCCAGTACGGTACGATAATTCATGGTTGTGACCTTCCATTGTGAAAGCGGGCATGTCCGCAAAGCAGCGGTTGCCAAGTCCAAAAATGCTGATTAAAGACGCTGATTTGGCGCGATTAAATCAAACTTAAGCATAGTCAAAAAGCGGATAAAAACCCAATTTTTGACTATGAATTAAGAATATTCAACCGCTTCAGCCGATGCGGTCGCCGTGATTGCGCAGGCGGGAGAGCCAGTTGCTGGCGCTGTCATTATCTTCCTGCTGGGCAATAACATAGCCATGGGGCAGCGTCTTATAGAGCACTGCTTTAGCGGCTTCGCTTTGCGCGCTGGAATCAAACTTAATCAGCAGCGAGTTGTTTTCCGGGGTGATGCTTTTAAAGCGGATGCCGTTAGCATCCAGGTGATGCCAGACAGAAAAACCGTCGGGCATGCTGATACCCTGCTGGTTCGTGCTGATTTGCAGGGTGGATTCCGTTCGCTGCATGCCGGACCACACGAGCAGCGCGCTCGCGAATAGCCCGGCGATCAGTAACGCCGCCCGCAGGCGACGCAGTAATTCTGGTTTCATCGTTATCCCTCTAACCGCGGTTACCGTATTTCTTACGCCAGAGCACAATTAACGAACCGATCAGGCCAAACACCAGCAGCACGACGGGCAGCAGCATCAGGCAGGACATCAATGCATCTTCATATTTCAGGAATACCGGCGTTTTACCCAGCAGGTAGCCCAGGGAGGTGAGAATTAACACCCACAGCAGTCCGCTCATCCAGTTAAAGAACTGGAAGCGGGCATTACTCAGACCCGAAATTCCGGCAATAGTTGGTAACAAAGTGCGAACGAACGCAATAAATCTGCCGATTAACAGGGCGGAGAGGCCGTGCTTATGGAAAAGGTTGTGCGCCCGCTGGTGATAGTGGGCGGGCAGATGCGAAAGCCAGTTCTGCACGATACGCGTATTACCCAGCCAGCGGCCCTGGATATAGCTCAGCCAGCAGCCGAGGCTGGCGGCGGTAGTCAGTAATAAAACGGTTTGCGGAAAGCCCATTGCCCCTTTGGCAATCAGGACGCCAACCAGCACCAGCAGGCTGTCGCCCGGCAGGAAAGCGGCGGGCAGTAAACCATTTTCAAGAAAGAGGATCATGAACAGGACAAAATAGAGCATGCCAATCATCCCGGGATTGGCGAGCGTTTCGAAATCCTGGCTCCACAGAGCGTTAAGCAGTTGGGTCAAAAGTTCCATTCAGTGTTCCTGGCACATCGATTAAGGTCGCCGGTATGAATCGGGTCGGATAATAAAGCGGCGCTGGAGTTGATTTTATTTAGCCGCTTGCAAAACAGCCCGCTCAGTTCACTCGCCACCCCTCCTTGTGTGATCGAATTAACCGCTGGAAGACAAAGCGCTTCAGGGACTGTGAAATTGCATCTAATTGTAACAAAGCCACGGGTAAAGCGTCAGATAAATTGTGGTTTGTTGAGGATTGATTTTGCTTACCGGGGAGGGGGCTGGCGAGGGTATTTACAAACGCTGACACTATTGGTTGGTTTGCTTACCCCCGCGGGCAGAAATGACTATTTTTGACCGTTTGACGCGGTTTCCAGATGAACCACGGGGTTTTCCGCAAACAGGTAGCGGTCAGCGTTGAATTCGAAGTCGTCGCTGGTGGCGTTGAACAGCATCTGCTTGGTATTTTCCAGGTGCTGCCACATAGCAAGTTTTGCCCCGTGCGGGTCTTTGCGGATCAGCGCTTTAAGAATATTGTCGTGGTCGTCGCACCAGTTATCCACCGTGCGCATATCAATGTGTTCATGAAGCTTCTGCCAGTATGGGTTATGAATACGCTGGCTCCACATTTTTTCCACGATAGCCGCCAGCGCGCTGTTCTGCGTGGCAAGGGCAACCTGAATATGAAAATGCAAATCCCACTCTGAATCCCGGAAGCTCATCTCTTTGCGGGCCATCTCCTGAATTTCCATCAGCTTCACAATATCCTGCTTGGTCACCTGAGTGGCGGCAAATTCAGCAATATTGCTTTCGATAAGCTGGCGCGCCTGCAGCAGCTCAAAAGGCCCAAAGCTGGCAAATTCAACACGTTCATCGGGGATATTGGTATGTTTGGCCTGGCTGGAAATAACGTGAATGCCGGAGCCTTTACGCACTTCGACGTAGCCTTCCACTTCCAGCATGATTATCGCTTCGCGCACCACCGTGCGGCTGACGTTCTTTTCCTCAGCGATAAAGCGTTCGGCGGGGAGTTTTTCACCCACGTGATAGACGCCGCTTTCAATGCGGTGTTTTAGCTCAGCGGCCAGCTGCTGATACAGGCGGCGGGGTTCCATGACTTCCATTTAAGGCTCCGGGGGGATACGGCAAGTGACATGATTTGTTATACCACTTTTCTGATATTCGCTCTAGTTTGTCCCTGTGCTCAAAAATGCGAAAGCCGCCTTTCGGCGGCTTTTGAGAGAACGCTCAACAATCACGACTGAGGAACGGCTGGCCCCGTTTTTGACGGCGTCTTAAGCTCGCTAATCGGCTGGTTCTTCAGCACGGTCCAGATAACCAGCGCGCCGAGCAGATCGAAGACGGCCAGAGCCGCGAACAGCGGGCTGAAGCCCAGCGTATCCGCCAGTGCGCCAACGACCAGCGCAAACAGCGTACTCGCGGTCCACGCTGCCATGCCTGTCAGACCGTTTGCCGTTGCCACTTCGTTACGGCCAAACACGTCAGAGGAAAGGGTAATCAGCGCGCCGGAAAGCGCCTGGTGAGCAAAGCCACCCACGCACAGCAGCGCGATAGCCGCATACGGGCTGGTAAACAGGCCGATGGTGCCTGGACCAATCATCAGCACCGCGCCCATGGTGACCACCATCTTGCGGGAAACAATCAGGTTCACGCCGAACCAGCGCTGGAACAGCGGAGGCAGATAGCCGCCAAGAATACAGCCGAGATCGGCGAACAGCATTGGCATCCAGGCGAACATGGCGATGTGTTTTAAATCAAAGCCATACACCTTGAACATAAACAGCGGGATCCAGGCGTTGAAGGTCCCCCAGGCCGGTTCTGCCAGGAAGCGCGGCAGGGCAATGCCCCAGAACTGGCGGTTCTGCACGATCTGCCAGGCGGACATCTTCTTGCTGTTGTTGGTCTGGTGATGGGCTTCCTGGCCGCCAATAATATATTCACGCTCTTCTTCGGTGAGTTTTTTCTGATCGCGCGGGTGCTTGTAGAAAATCAGCCACGCCATGGCCCAGGCGAAGCTCAGCACGCCGGAGATAATAAACGCCATCTGCCAGCTGTGCATCAGGATGGCCCAGACCACCAGCGGCGGCGCAACCATCGCACCGATGGACGAACCGACGTTAAAGTAGCCTACCGCGATGGAGCGCTCTTTCGCCGGGAACCATTCGCTGCTGGCTTTCAGACCCGCAGGGATCATGGCCGCTTCCGCAGCGCCTACCGCACCACGGGCGACGGCCAGGCCACCCCAGCTTCCTGCAAGCGCCGTCGCACCACAGAAGATCGCCCAGGCGATGGCGAAGAAGGCATAGCCAATTTTGGTGCCCAGGACGTCAAGCACGTAGCCCGCAACGGGCTGCATGATGGTATAGCAGGCCGAATAGGCCGCGATAATATAAGAATATTGCTGCGTCGAAATGTGCAGCTCCTGCATCAGAGTCGGTGCGGCAGCCGCCACGGTATTACGAGTAAGATAGCCCAGCACCGTACCCAGCGTAACCAGTGCAATCATGTACCAGCGCAAGCCTTTAATCTTTCGCATTTCGATCCTCATCCCGTCTTTTTACAGCCCCGCGAGCGCGGCTGACGTCAGGCTCGTGCCTGAACGTGAGTCTTTTGAAGGGTTGCCTGCCGGGGGTATTACCCGGTAAGACCCGTACCTTGCCATAAATTAAAAAGTGCCTTTGGCAAACCCGGTGTCCTTACCGTCGTGCGCGGCTTTGAATGCCAGCGTCTGAATCTGTCCGTGTTAAGAGGTATTGCGACGGCTGCAAGATAACTTGTCATACAGCTTTAAAAGTTGAGTGACATCACAAAAGGGTTTTTTAGGCCTTTCAGGGCGGGAGCGGCTTTGGAGCCAGCGTTGACGCGGGTTTTGGGCTGATTTTATACAGAGTATTAACAATAAAAGTATGGTTTTTGTGATGAATCCCGCAAAAATCCGCTCCGTTCGCGCAAATTGGTGTGATAACTTTGTCGTCATTATGCGCAAGCATCGAACTGCTATGAACTGAGGAATCCCTACCATGACCCCGTTTATGACTGAAGATTTTCTTCTGGATACCGAATTCGCCCGCCGCCTGTATCATGACTACGCGAAAGATGAGCCAATTTTTGACTACCACTGCCATCTTCCGCCGCAGCAGGTTGCCGAGGACTACCGTTTTAAAAACCTGTATGACATCTGGCTGAAAGGCGATCACTACAAATGGCGCGCCATGCGTACCAACGGCGTGGCCGAGCGCCTGTGTACCGGCGATGCCAGCGACCGCGAAAAGTTTGATGCCTGGGCCGCCACCGTACCGCACTGTATCGGTAACCCGCTCTACCACTGGACCCACCTTGAGCTGCGCCGTCCGTTCGGCGTTACCGGCAAGCTGCTTTCCCCTGCCACCGCCGATGAGATCTGGAACGAGTGCAGCGACCTGCTGGCGCAGGATGCCTTCAGCGCGCGCGGCATCATGAAGCAGATGAACGTGAAAATGGCGGGGACCACCGACGATCCGATCGACGATCTGCGCTACCACCGTCAGATCGCCGAAGACGGCTTCGACGTAAAAGTGCTGCCAAGCTGGCGCCCGGACAAAGCGTTTAACATCGAGCAGGCGACCTTTGCCGACTATATGAGCAGGCTGGCGGAAGTCTCCGACACCGATATTCGTCGCTTCAGCGATCTGCTGACGGCGCTGAACAAACGTCTGGACCACTTTGCCGCCCACGGCTGTAAAGTATCCGACCACGCGCTGGACGTCGTGCTGTTTGCCGAAGCGGACGAAGCTACGCTGGACGGTATTCTGGCAAGCCGCCTGGCGGGCAACGAGCTGAGCGAGCACGAAGTCGCGCAGTTTAAAACCGCAGTTCTGGTCTGGCTGGGATCGCAGTACAGCCGCCGCGGCTGGGTGCAGCAGTACCACATCGGCGCGCTGCGCAATAACAACCAGCGCCAGTTCAGACTGCTGGGCGCGGATGTGGGCTTTGACTCCATCAACGACCGTCCGCTGGCGATCGAGCTTTCCCGCCTGCTGAGCAAGCAGAATGAAAACAACGAGCTGCCAAAAACCATTCTTTACTGCCTGAACCCGCGCGATAACGAAGTGATCGGCACCATGGTCGGTAACTTCCAGGGCGAAGGGATGCCGGGCAAGATGCAGTTTGGCTCCGGCTGGTGGTTTAACGATCAGAAAGACGGCATGGAGCGCCAGATGACCCAGCTCGCGCAGCTCGGCCTGCTGAGCCGCTTTGTCGGCATGCTGACCGACAGCCGCAGCTTCCTGTCTTACACCCGCCATGAATACTTCCGCCGCATCCTCTGCCAGATGATTGGCCGCTGGGTTGCTGCGGGTGAGGCACCGGCGGACATCCAGCTGCTGGGCGGCATGGTGAAAAACATCTGCTTTAACAACGCCAAAGAATACTTCGGCATTGAACTGAACTAGTCGGGACCGAGGCTGATATGCAATACATCAAGATCCATGCGCAGGACAACGTCGCCGTCGCGTTAGTGGACCTGGCAGAAGGCGAAGTGATTGCCGTTGAGGGCGCGGAAATTACCCTGCGCCAGCCGGTCGCGCGCGGCCATAAGTTTGCGCTGGGGGCCATAGCCCAGGGCGAGAACGTGATTAAATATGGCCTGCCGATTGGTCATGCGCTGGCGGCCATTGAAGCGGGCGAGCATATTCATTCCCACAATGCGCGCACCAACCTCAGCGATCTGGATGAATATCGCTATCAGCCTGACGTGCTGGAACTTGCGGAGCAGGCCGCAGATCGTGACGTAAATATTTACCGCCGTGCCGACGGCGCGGTCGGGGTGCGTAACGAGCTGTGGATCCTGCCGACGGTCGGCTGCGTGAACGGCATTGCGCGGCAGATCCAGAATCGCTTCCTGAAGCAGAACAACGACGCGGAAGATATCGACGGCGTGTTCCTGTTCAGCCACCCGTTCGGCTGTTCCCAGCTGGGGGAAGACCACATCAACACCCGCACCATGCTGCAAAACATGGTGCATCACCCGAACGCGGGCGCGGTGCTGGTTATCGGCCTGGGCTGTGAAAACAACCAGGTGAACGCCTTCCGCGAAACGCTGGGGGAATACGACTCCGGGCGCGTGCGCTTTATGATCTGCCAGCAGCAGGACGATGAGGTGGAAGCAGGGCTTGAGCAGCTGCAGGAGCTGTACGAAGCAATGCGTCACGACAGGCGCGAGGCGGGCAAGCTCAGCGAACTGAAGTTCGGTCTGGAGTGCGGCGGCTCTGACGGTCTGTCCGGCATCACTGCCAACCCAATGCTCGGGCGCTTCTCGGACTATATGGTGGCGAACGGCGGCACCACGGTGCTGACGGAAGTGCCGGAAATGTTCGGCGCCGAACGCATCCTGATGAGCCACTGCCGCGACGAAGCAACCTTTGATAAAACCGTCGCCATGGTTAACGACTTTAAACAGTACTTTATTGCCCACAACCAGCCGATTTACGAAAACCCGTCGCCGGGTAACAAAGCTGGCGGCATCACCACGCTCGAAGAGAAATCCCTCGGCTGCACCCAAAAGGCGGGCGAGAGCGAAGTGGTGGACGTGCTGCGCTACGGCGAACGGCTGAAAACGCCGGGCCTGAACCTGCTGAGCGCGCCGGGCAACGATGCGGTAGCGACCAGCGCGCTGGCCGGGGCGGGATGCCATATGGTGCTGTTCAGCACCGGACGCGGCACGCCGTACGGCGGCTTTGTGCCAACCGTGAAAATCGCCACTAACAGCGAGCTGGCGGCGAAAAAACCGCACTGGATTGATTTTGACGCGGGGCAGTTACTACACGGCAGCGACATGCCGACCCTGCTTAATCAGTTCATCGACCGTATCGTTGACATCGCCAACGGCAAAAAAACCTGTAATGAACGCAACGACTTCCGTGAACTTGCTATCTTTAAAAGCGGAGTAACATTGTAACTCCGGGCTGGAAAGCAGCGCGTCGCCCGTCGATTTTCTGGTGGATGACGCTGCCGCTACTCCCCCTACGTAGAGGCGTACCAGACACAGCCGGAGGCTGGCAAGGACAGAACATGACCGCGTATTGGATCGCCCAGGGCGTGGGCGTACTCGCCTTTGCCGTCGGCATCACGACGTTCATCAACCGCGACGAGCGGCGCTTCAAGCTTCAGCTGGCAGGCTACAGCGCCATCATCGGGCTGCATTTCTTTCTTATGGGCGCTACCCCGGCGGGCTTCAGCGCCGAACTCAACGCCGTGCGCACCGTTATCTCGCTGCGAACCCGCAGCGTGTGGATCATGTCCCTGTTTATCGCGCTGACGCTGGGCCTCGGGCTTGCGAAGTTCACCCATCTGATGGAGCTGCTGCCGATTGTCGGCACCGTAGCCAGTACCTGGGCGCTGTTCCGCTGCAAAGGGCTTACCACCCGCTGCGTCATGTGGTGTTCCACGGCGTGCTGGGTGACGCATAACTTCTGGCTGGGATCGATCGGCGGCACGCTCATTGAGGGCAGCTTTCTGATCATGAACGGGCTGAATATTATTCGGTTCTGGCGGATGCAGAAGCGGGGGATTGACCCGTTCCTTGTCGAGAAGAAAGTGCAGGAGCAGGAGTAAAAATCCCCGCCGTTGCCGACGGGGAGGGGAAGAGTTAACCGCGCAGCGGGTCTTTATTTGCCAGACGCGCATCTTCGGCCTGACAGGCCGCTGCGGTAAACAGCACGTCCGTCGAAGAGTTCAGCGCCGTTTCGGCAGAATCCTGCAGTACGCCAATAATAAAGCCAACCGCGACCACCTGCATGGCGATCTCGTTCGGAATACCAAACATGCCGCACGCCAGCGGGATCAGCAGCAGTGAACCACCCGCCACGCCGGACGCACCGCAGGCGCAAACCGCAGCCACTACGCTTAACAACAATGCCGTCGGCAAATCTACCGCCACGCCCAGCGTATGAACCGCAGCAAGCGTCAGCACGGTAATAGTAATAGCCGCACCGGCCATGTTGATAGTTGCACCCAGCGGAATCGACACGGAGTAGGTATCACGATCCAGATTCAGCTTCTCGCAGAGGTTCATATTCACCGGAATGTTCGCCGCAGAGCTGCGGGTAAAGAAGGCGTAAACGCCGCTCTCACGAAGGCAGGTCAATACCAGCGGATACGGGTTGCGGCGGATTTTGTACCAGACCAGCAGCGGGTTGACGATGAGCGCCACGCCCAGCATACAGCCAATCAGCACCAGCAGCAGCTGCGCATAACTCCACAGCGTGGCGAAACCGGTGGTGGCAAGGGTAGAGGCTACCAGGCCGAAAATACCAATCGGCGCGAAGCGGATGACCACCTTCACGATAAAGGTCACGGCGTTGGAAACGTCGTTAATCAGGTTTTTAGTGGTTTCGTTACCGTGGCGCAGCGCAAAGCCCAGCCCCACGGCCCACACCAGAATACCGATATAGTTAGCGTTCAGCAGCGCATCAATTGGGTTGGATACCATGCTCATCAGCAGGCCACGCAGAACTTCAACGATGCCTGACGGCGGCACGATATCCGTGGCACCAGTAGTCAGATGCAGCGTTGAGGGGAAGATAAAGCTGACAACAACGGCGGTTAACGCGGCCGAGAAGGTGCCCAGCAGATAGAGGAACAAAATAGGGCGGATGCTGGTTTTCTGCCCGTGCTGGTGGTTAGCGATGGACGCCATAACCAGCATCAGAACCAGCACCGGGGCCACGGCTTTCAGCGCGCCGACGAACAGCGTACCCAGTAAGCCGGTGGCAATTGCCGCGTCTTTAGAAACCAGCGCCAGCGCGATACCCAGCACCAGTCCGACGAGAATTTGCTTAACCAGACTGCCCTGCGCCAGACGCCGGAGAAGTCCTGGAGATTGTGTTGCCATGTCTTACCTTCCTGTTGTGTGTCGTCCCATCCTGAATCCGTACTCTGAGGCACCTGTATGATCGGATGTAATAAAGTATGTTTGCCTGGTCGAGTATAAGGAAAAGCGGCGGGTCAGGAAGTGTTTATCACTAAAAACTTAGCGGTCATTCAGGTTTTATAACTATTACGTAACAATATTGTGACATTGTCGGCAGTTGTCAAAAATGGCGGATGACGCATTCGCTTATCCGCCCTACGTCACCAGATGGTTTTGTAGTTCGGATAAACGCAGCGCCATCCGACAAGTTTACTTAGCCAGTTTCTTCTGGTCATTCCGGTAGTTAACCACCGAGTTAATAATCAGCGTCAGCGCCAGAATACCGCCCACCACGCCCAGCGAAATCGCAATCGGGATATGGTAGAAGTCGACAATCAGCATCTTCACGCCGATAAACACCAGGATAATCGACAGGCCGTACTTCAGCATCGAGAAGCGCTCAGCCACGCCCGCCAGCAGGAAGTACATGGCGCGCAGGCCCAGAATCGCGAACAGGTTAGAGGTCAGCACGATGAACGGATCGGTGGTCACGGCGAAGATAGCCGGAATACTGTCGACCGCGAAAATCACGTCGCTCAGTTCAACCAGAATCAGGACCAGCAGCAGCGGCGTGGCAAACAACAGGCCGTTCTTGCGCACGAAGAAATGCTCGCCTTCGATTTTGTCCGTCATACGCAGATGGCCGCGCAGCCAGCGCACCAGCGGTTTGTCGCCAATGCCCGCCTCATCCTCTTTCGCCAGCGCCATTTTGATACCGGTGAACAGCAGGAACGCGCCGAAGACGTACAGCAGCCATTCGAACTGGGTGATTAGCCAGCTGCCCGTGAAGATCATAATGGTACGCAGCACAATCGCACCCAGCACGCCGTAAACCAGCACACGGCGCTGCAAAGCGGCAGGCACGGAGAAGTAGCTGAACAGCATCAGCCACACGAAGACGTTATCCACCGCCAGCGCTTTTTCAATCAGGTAGCCGGTGAGGAAGGCAAGGGCCTGGGTATCCGCCACTTCGCGCCCGGAGGTGCCGGTGAGGTACCACCAGAAAGCGGCGTTAAACAGCAAAGAGAGTGAAACCCACACCAGTGACCAGGCCGCAGCCTGCTTCATGGACATGGTGTGCGAGCCTTTCCGCCCCTGCAGCAGCAGGTCGATTGCCAGCATGATGACGACGACGACGGCGAAACCGCCCCACAGCAATGGTGTGCCGACACTATTCATAAAAGTGATTCCTTGAAAAACAAAAACGGCCAACGTCGGAAGACGCCAGCCGCTAATGCTTGCAACAGGGATCTCGCCTTCCGGCAAGGTCTCACTTACAACGCGGAATAGCCTTTTCGATAAAAAGCCATTCGCATTGCCCGGTAACCGGGTGCTTTCGCACCGTAATGACGATTAACCGGCAATGAAGTTACTCCCCTTTGCGAGTAACAAAATATTACGAACCATTACTCCGGTCAATATCATGCTACCCCTGTTTTACACAGCTTTACGCCGTGACGGACGCCGGGACGTCGTCTGCCGGGAACTTCACCCCGGTCTGCGCCCGGATTTCTGTGGCTAACGCAGAAGTGATGCGCGAGGTCACAAGTCCTGGGTGATTCACTTCGTTTGCCGTCACCAGACGGGCGAACGTTTCGGCCTCGTAAAGCATAGTATTGATGTGCTGCGGCTGCGACAGATCCTGCGGCTTGCCGCCGCGCGGCACGAAGGTAATGCGCTGGCATTCGGAGATTTTATCGATAACCAGCGAACCCTCTTCGCCCTGAATTTCGCTCGGGATCGCCGAATCGCTGACCTTAGAGTGCAGCAGGTTCACGTCAAAATCGCCGTAGTTCATCTGCACGGAACCGTGAGCGTCAACGCCGCTCTCCAGCAGGCTTGCGGTGGCGCTCACCGAGTGCGGCTGGCCCCACAGCGCTACGGCGGAGGCCAGCACGTAAAAGCCGATATCCATAATCGAGCCGTTCGACCATGCCGGATTAAAGGTGTTGGGGTTCTCGCCGTCCAGATAACGCTGGTAGCGGGAGGAATACTGGCAGTAGTTGAGCAGCACTTTGCGAACTTTGCCCACTTTCGGCAGCGCCTGTTGCAGCGCGATAAAGTTCGGCAGGCTGGCGGTTTTAAAGGCTTCGAAAAGGACGACCTGATTTTCGCGCGCGCAGGCTATGGCCGCCTCCACCTCACGAATGTTAGACGCGAGCGGCTTTTCGCAAATGACATGCTTTTTGTTGCTTAAGAAGAGAATGCTTTGCGGCGCGTGCAGGGCGTTCGGGCTGGCGATATAAACCGCATCAATAGCATCGCTTTTTGCCATCGCCTCCAGATCGGTAAACAGATGCTCCACCATATAGTCATTGGCAAAGGCCTGGGCCTGTTCGAGGGTGCGGGAGTAAACGGCGGTGAGCTTGTAGTGGCCACTTTCGTGGGCGGCATCGACGAACTGACGGGTGATCCAGTTAGTTCCAACCACGGCGAATCTGATCATGAGCGTTGTTATCTCCGAATTAACCAGCCGTTACTATAGGCTTTGGAGGGGGGATCAAAGCAAGCGCCATTCTCTATTATGGTGTCGGATTTGTCGGATGGCGCTGGCGCTTATCCGACTTACGGGCCGGTTTTGTAGGGTGGATAAGCGGCAGTGTCATCCACCGGATCCTTTAAGCGCCATCTCGGTCAACCACAGGCGCGTATCAAACTCGAGCTGGTGGTACTGCGGTTCCATATGGCAGCACAGCGAATAAAACTGCTTGTTGTGATCCTTCTCTTTCAGGTGCGCCAGTTCATGCACCACGATCATCCGCAGAAACGCTTCGGGCGCCTGGCGGAACACCGTCGCCACGCGAATCTCGGCTTTCGCTTTGAGCTTGCCGCCCTGCACGCGGGAAATGGC
Source organism: Dryocola clanedunensis (assembly GCF_038405435.1). Classification (GTDB taxonomy): domain Bacteria; phylum Pseudomonadota; class Gammaproteobacteria; order Enterobacterales; family Enterobacteriaceae; genus Dryocola; species Dryocola clanedunensis_A. The sequence goes on from NZ_JBBYHZ010000011.1 coordinate 94,748, forward strand.
GGTATGTAACCCCAGCGCATTATTCAGGACGTGAATTTTATTGTCGTAGGCGACCTTATTGATCGGCGGCGCGTTGCGCAGGTACTGACTTTTCAAATCCTGGGTATAGGCATAGAGCGCTTTGTCGGTGGCGATGTTGTGGCTCTGCGGGTAGCGCTTTTGCAGCACTTCACCGAGACGTTGCTCCGCAATCAGCGTACGAACCTGGGCGAGCAGGTGCTCGGGGTAGCCGCTTAAGTAAGTCAGTTCACTCATTCACACGCTCTTCGGAAGGAAAAAAGGGTATACTCACGCCCCCATTCAGGGGATCACACCAAATTTTACCATCCAGGAGGGCCGATGAGCCAATCAGACAACGGTTTCCGTTCACTGACACTAAAACGTTTCCCGGAAACGGACGACGTCAACCCGCTACAGGCGTGGGAAGCGGCGGATGACTATCTGCTGCAACAGCTGGACGACACCGAAATCAGCGGCCCGGTCCTGATTTTTAACGATACCTTCGGTACGCTGGCAACCGTACTGGCCGGGCACAAGCCGTACAGCATTAGTGATTCGTATCTGAGCGAGCTGGCCACACGTCAGAACTTAAGCCTGAACGACATTATCGAATCCAGTGTCACCTTCCTGGACAGCACGGCGAACTACCCGGATGCCCCAGGCGTGGTGCTGATTAAAGTGCCGAAAACGCTGGCCCTGCTGGAACAGCAACTGCGCGCGCTGCGTAAAGTGGTGACGCCGGATACCCGCATTATTGCCGGTGCCAAAGCGCGTGATATCCACAATTCCACGCTTGAGCTGTTCGAAAAAATTCTTGGCCCAACCACCACCACGCTTGCCTGGAAAAAGGCACGCCTGATTAACGGCACCTTTACGAACCCAGAGCTGAAGGATGCCCCGGAAACCCTGAGCTGGAAGCTGGCAGGCACGCCGTGGACCATTCACAACCATGCCAACGTCTTCTCCCGCACGGGCCTGGATATTGGCGCGCGTTTCTTTATCGAGAATCTGCCGACCGGTCTGGAAGGTGAGATTGTCGATCTGGGCTGCGGCAACGGCGTGGTCGGTCTTCACCTGCTGGACCAGAACCCGGAAGCAAACGTTGTGTTCGTGGATGAATCCCCGATGGCGGTGGCATCAAGCCGCATGAACGTTGAAGTAAACATGCCGGAAAACCTCGATCGCTGCGAGTTCATGATCAACAACGCGCTGTCCGGCGTGGAGCCTTACCGCTTCAATACTATTTTGTGTAACCCGCCGTTCCACCAACAGCACGCACTGACCGACCAGGTGGCGTGGGAGATGTTCCACCACGCACGCCGCTGCCTTGTGAACAACGGCGCGCTGTACATCGTGGCTAACCGTCACCTGGACTATTTCCGCAAGCTGAAAAAAATCTTTGGTAACTGCGAAACGATTATCGGTAATAATAAGTTTGTTGTGCTTAAAGCGGTGAAGTTAGGCCGCACCCGCTAAATCTCCAGCGCTAAACGGGTGCCCTGCGCAATCGCGCGTCGGGCATCCAGTTCCATCGCCACATCCGCACCGCCAATCAGGTGCAATGTTTTACCCTGCTCCCGCAGCGGCTCAGCTAGTTCACGACGCGGATCCTGGCCTGCACAGATAACCACGTTATCCACCTTCAGTAACTGGGGTTCACCGCCCACGGTGATGTGCAGCCCTGCATCATCAATGCGCTGATAGCTCACGCCCGCCAGCATTTTTACGCCGCGCGCCAGCAGCGTAGTGCGATGTATCCAGCCCGTAGTTTTGCCGAGATTTTCGCCCGGTTTGCTGGTTTTACGTTGCAGCATCACTATCTGCCGCGGGCTTTTGGTCAGGTGTACGCCCTCAGGGCGTAGCCCGCCAGAATGCTGCAGGCTGGTATCAATCCCCCATTCAACGCAGAACTCGGCGATATTCTGGCTGGTGGACTCCCCCTGCTGGCTGAGATACATCGCCGTATCGAAGCCGATGCCACCCGCGCCGATAATGGCGACACGCCTGCCGACCGGCATCTTTTCGCGCAGCACGTCGACATAGCTCAGGACTTTTTCATGATCAATCCCGTCGATTGGCGGCATGCGCGGGACGATGCCGCAGGCCAGAATCACCTCATCGAACCCTGCCAGCATGGGGGCGGTGACGTACTGGTTCAGGCGAACGTCTACTTCGGTCAGGGCGAGCATGCGGCGGTAATAGCGCAGCGTTTCGTAAAACTCTTCTTTGCCGGGGATCTGTTTGGCGATATTAAACTGGCCGCCGATTTCTGCCGCCGCGTCAAACAGCGTGACCTGGTGTCCGCGAGCCGCCGCGTTAACCGCAAACGCCAGCCCTGCCGGGCCAGCGCCGACCACCGCCAGCTTTTTACGTTTCTGCGCAGGCACAATTGCCATTTTGGTTTCATGGCAGGCGCGGGGATTGACCAGGCAGGAGGTCACCTTGCCGACGAAGATCTGATCCAGGCATGCCTGGTTGCAGCCGATGCAGGTATTAATCTCGTCTTCGCGACCCTGCTGCGCCTTCGACACCAGCTCGGCATCCGCCAGGAACGGACGCGCCATCGATACCATATCCGCGTCGCCAGCCGCGAGGATCGTTTCGGCGGTCTGCGGATCGTTAATACGGTTTGTGGTGACGAGTGGGATCGACACCACGCCCTTAAGCTTGCGCGTCACCCAGCTGAACGCACCGCGAGGAACAGGCGTGGCGATGGTTGGAATGCGCGCTTCGTGCCAGCCGATGCCGGTGTTAATCAGCGTCGCCCCGGCTTGCTCAACGGCCTTCGCCAGTAGGACAGCTTCATCGAACGTGCCGCCCCCTTCCACCAGATCGAGCATTGAAAGGCGATAAATAATGATGAAGTCAGCACCGACCTTTTCGCGCACCGCCCGCACAACTTCCACGGCAAAGCGCATGCGGCGTGAATAGTCGCCGCCCCATTCGTCATCCCGCTGGTTGGTGCGGGCGGCCAGAAACTGGTTAATCAGATAGCCTTCGGAGCCCATGATTTCCACGCCGTCGTACCCGGCCTCTTTGGCGAGGCTGGCGCACTGTGCGAACTCTTCGATAAGCGTCAGGATCTCGTCGTGGATGAGCGCATGGGGCTTAAAGCGGTTGATCGGCGCCTGAATAGCAGACGGCGCGACCGGATTTGGCTGGTAGCTGTAGCGCCCGGTATGCAGGATTTGCAGGGCGATTTTGCCGCCTTCACGGTGAACCGCGTCCGTCACCACTTTGTGATGGGCAAGCTGGCCGGCATCGTTCAGCACCGCACCGCTCTCTACGCCAACGCCGGAAGGCGAGGGGGCAACGCCGCCGGTGACAATCAGCGCCACGCCGTGCCGGGCGCGCTCGGCGTAAAACGCCGCCAGCCGTTCGGCACCGTCCGGATGCTCTTCAAGGCCGGTGTGCATGGAACCCATCAGCACGCGGTTTTTCAGGGTGGTAAAGCCGAGATCTAGCGGGGCGAACAGCGACGGATAGCTCATATTCTCTTCCTGGGATGTCGTTATTATTATGTGGTCGGATGAGTTAGTAATTTAGCCTGACGTGCCGGGAATGGAAAAAAGCGATCCGGCGATTGTGACGGGATTCAAAGAACGAATGAGTGGGGGCAGGTCGGTGACGCCTTCCCCCTCACCCTAACCCTCTCCCCGGAGGGGCGAGGGGACTGGATCGAGCCGCTCACCCTAAGGCGAGGGGACTGGAACGAGTGCAGAATGAGGGCATTCCGCACGCAAAATTAACGCTTCCGGCCGCCCATAATGCTGCCGAGCACGCCGCGGATAATCTGGTTGGTGACCTGACGGGCGGCGCTCTTCGCCATGGTCTGCACCACGCCGTCTTTCTTGCCGCCGCGCGGACCGGTGGTGCCGAAGAGAATGTCTTTCAGCCCGCCGAGAATGCCGTCGTCCACCGCAACCGCTGCGCCTTTCGCCGGAGGGGCGTCCTGCTTTTCACCCGCCGCCTGAACGCCTTTTTGCAGACGTTCATAGGCCGACTCCCTGTCCACCGTCTCGTCGTACTTCCCGTACAGCGGCGAGTGGTTCAGCAGGCCGTTACGCTCGTCGTCCGTCACCGGCCCCATGCGCGAGCAGGGCGCAATAACCATGGCGCGCTCGACCATCGTCGGGCTGCCTTTCTCATCGAGGAAGGAGACCAGCGCTTCGCCGGTGCCCAGTTCCTGAATCGCTTTTTCAGTGTCGAACGCCGGGTTTGCCCGCATGGTCTGCGCGGCGGTCTTAACGGCCTTCTGATCTTTTGGCGTAAAGGCGCGCAGGGCATGCTGCACGCGGTTACCCAGCTGGCCGAGCACCGTATCCGGGATATCCGACGGGTTCTGGGAAACGAAGTAAACGCCCACGCCTTTGGAGCGGATCAGGCGGATAACCTGCTCGATTTTGTCCAGCAGCACCTGTGGAGCATCGTTAAACAGCAGGTGGGCCTCATCAAAGAAGAACACCAGCTTAGGTTTGTCCTGGTCGCCCGCTTCCGGCAGCTGTTCGTAAACCTCCGAAAGCATCCACAGCAGGCTTGCGGCATAGAGCTTCGGCATCTGGTAAAGCTTCTCTGCCGAAAGGATATTAATGATGCCTTTGCCGCTGGCATCGGTGCGCATCCAGTCTTTAATATTCAGCATCGGCTCGCCGAAGAAGTATTCCGCCCCCTGCTGCTCAAGCTGGAGCAGCCCGCGCTGGATGGCCCCCACGGAGGCGCTGCTGATGTTGCCGTACTGGTTCTGGAAGGATTTCGCGTTGTCGCCGATGTACTGCGTGGCGGCGCGCAGATCTTTGAAGTCCAGCAGCAGCAGGCCCTGGTCGTCCGCGATGCGGAAGATGATTTGCAGCACGCCGGACTGCACGTCGTTCAGATTAAGCAGGCGGGAAAGCAACAGCGGCCCCAGGTCCGACACCGTTGCACGCACGGGGTGGCCTTTCTCACCGAAGATGTCCCACAGCACCACCGGGTTGCCGTGCGGCGACCAGCCCGTAGCACCAATTTTATTGAGCCTGGCGAGCAGCTTTTCTGACTCCGCGCCCTCTTCGGCAACGCCGGTCAGATCGCCTTTTACGTCTGCCATGAATACCGGCACGCCGATTTCAGAGAAGGATTCCGCCAGCTTTTGCAGCGTAACGGTCTTACCCGTGCCGGTTGCGCCGGTGATCAGCCCATGGCGGTTGGCCATATTCGGCAGCAGGCTAAGTTCAGTTTCTGTGGTGCGGGCAATCAGCAGTGGCGCGGTCATTTGTCGTTTCCCTCAGGTATTTTCCATAAGCATAGCAAGCAGATAAATTACGTCATCAGCATATTCCCATGTTTGCGGCAGCCCTCGAAGGAAGAACTATGCTTTGCATACGTTTTTCAGATTCTAAGGAACCTATGTCCAGATTCTTCTATAACGACCGCAAACAGCTGGTCAACGACGCCATTGAAGGCGTTATCATCAGTTCCCGATTCCGCAATCTGACGCGCCTGGATATCGACCCCGCCATCCGCGTGGTCGTCCGCAACGACTGGGACAAAAGCAAAGTGGCGATTATTTCCGGCGGCGGCTCCGGCCATGAACCGGCGCACGTCGGCTTTGTAGGCAAAGGAATGCTCACCGCTGCGGTATGCGGTGACCTGTTCGCCTCGCCGAGCGTGGACGCGGTGCTGAATGCGATTGTGGCGGTAACCGGCGACCGGGGCTGCCTGCTGATCGTCAAAAACTACACCGGCGACCGCCTGAACTTCGGCCTCGCGGCGGAGAAGGCGAAAAAGCACGGCCTGAAGGTCGAGATGGTGATTGTCGGCGACGATATCTCGCTGCCGGATAACAAACAGCCGCGCGGCATCGCCGGAACGGCGCTGGTGCATAAAATTGCGGGCTACGCCGCAGAAAAGGGCAAGTCCCTCAGCGACGTTAAAGCCATTGCGCAGGAAGCCTGCGACAGCATCGCCAGCATCGGCGTGGCCATGCAGACCTGTAACCTGCCGGGCAGCGACGAAGAAGAAGGGCGTATTAAAGGCGGCCACGTCGAGCTGGGGCTGGGCATCCACGGGGAGCCGGGGGCCAGCACGGTCGACACGCAGAACAGCAAAGAGATTATCGCCGCGCTGGTGAAGCCGCTGCGTAAAAAGACGGGCAAAGAGGCGAAGCTGGCGGTGCTGGTCAACAACCTGGGCGGCGTGTCGTCGCTGGAGATGGCGCTGCTGACCAAAGAGCTGGCGTACTCGGCGCTGAAAGATCAGCTGGAGTACCTGATTGGCCCCGCGCCGCTGGTGAGCGCGCTGGACATGAAAGGCTTCTCTCTTTCGGCCATCGTGCTGAACGACAAATTTATCAAAGCGTTGCAGGCGGACGTGGAGACGGCGGGCTGGCAGCCGCTGGTTAAACTCCAGAGCATGCCGCTGCAAAAACATAAGGTGCTCAGCAAAAGCGGGCAGCCGAAAGCCTCTGAAAATGCAGCCGTGAAGGCGCTGGTGGCGAGCGTAACCAAAACGCTTATCGACCAGGAGAGCCACCTGAACGCGCTGGATGCGAAGGTGGGCGACGGCGACACGGGTTCGACGTTTGCGGAAGGGGCGCGCGATATCGCGCACTTGAACGACAAGGGCAAACTGCCGCTGAACGACACGGCGGCGCTGCTGGAGCTGGTGGGTGAACGGCTGGCAACGGTGATGGGCGGCTCGAGCGGCGTGCTGATGTCCATCTTCTTCACCGCCGCCGGGCAGAAGGTGAGCGAGAAAAAACCGCTGCCGGAGTCCTTACTGTTCGGGCTTGCGCAGATGAAGCGCTACGGTGGGGCAGAGCTGGGCGACAGAACGTTAATCGACGCGTTACAACCCGCGCTGGAAGCCTTGCAAAGCAAAGACCTGAAGGCCGCCGCGAAGGCCGCAGAAAAAGGTGCGGATGACACCGCGAAGATGCAAAAGGCGCATGCGGGTCGCTCGTCGTACGTGAACAGCGGCAACCTGAACGGTGTGAAAGACCCCGGTGCGGTTGCCGTGGCCGAAGTCTTTAAAAATCTGGTCTGATAAGCGAAGCGCCATCCGGCGAATATCCCCATAAAAAAGGCCCCTTATCGGGGCCTCATCGCATCAGAAATCGGCTTTTAACACCACGCGGTAACGGGCCTTGCCGTCACGCACATGCTGAATCGCCTCTTTGATTTTCGACATCGGGAACAGCTCAATCTGCGGCTGCACCTTGGCGCGGCCCGCCAGCTTCATCAGCGAGCGCAGCTCGTGTGGGGAGCCGGTTGCCGAGCCGGAGACGCTGCGGTCGCCGGAGATCAGCGTAAAGGCAGGCACCTGGAACGGCGTCATCACCGCGCCGACGCTGTGGAAGTTGCCGCCCCAGGCCAGCGCCTGGAAGTACGGCATCCAGTCTAAATCGACGTTAACGGTGTTGATGATCAGATCGAACTGGCCCGCTAGCGCGTTTAACGCTTCCGGATCGCGGCTGTTCACCACTTTATCCGCGCCCATCTTCAGCACTTCTTCTTTCTTCGACGGGTTAGAGCTGAACGCCGTCACCTCGCAGCCCATGGCGTGCAGCAGCTTGATGGCGATGTGCCCCAGGCCGCCGATACCGATCACGCCCACGCGGCTGGTGGCCGTCACGTGGTGCATCAGCAGCGGTTTGAATACGGTAATGCCGCCGCACAGCAGCGGACCGGCGGACTCGATATCAATGGATTCCGGCAGCGGAATGGCCCACTGCCAGTTGGCGCGGATTTTATCGGCGAAGCCACCGCGATTCATGATTGTCGGCACGCTGCCTTCCTGGCAGTTAACCTGGTTACCGCTGATACAGGCATCGCAGTGCCCGCAGCTGCGCGCCGTCCAGCCAATGCCCACGCGCTGCCCGACCTTCAGCCCTTTATCCTGAGCGGCGCTGCCCAGCGCATGCACGCGGCCAATCACCTCGTGGCCCGGCACCAGCGGATACTGGGAGAAGCCCCATTCGTTATCGATCATCGACAGGTCGGAATGGCAGACACCGCAGTACTCCACCTTGACTTCAACGTCCTCTGGCAGCAGTTCGCCCGCGTCTAACTCGTGAAGCTCCAGTTCGGCACCGGCCTCGGCTGCCGCGTAACTTTTGATAATGGACATGTGGTTTCCTTAAGCGAAGGTTCAGTCTGGAAGTGTAGAACATGGGGAGCGCGGAGGGTGATCACGTAATGTGCTGTCTGGAGGATTCGGAATTTGTTGGGCGCCGTGGGGGATAACACCACGACGCCTTTGTAGGGTGGAAAAGCGTAAGCGTCTTCCACCGGGATCAGGTGGGGCCAGGCTTCTGCAAAATGGCATTCAGCCACACTTCATCCCTGTCCGGGCGTTTGTCCTGAGTGGTCCAAAGTTCGACAACCTGTATCTCCGGAATGCCGCTCAACACCGCGCCCAGGCCTGCCTCATTCATATCGGTGAACCGCCGCCCATCTTTTTCGCGCTCGCTATTCCCGTATTTGAATGACACATACCAGACGCCGCCTGGCTTAAGCGCATCCGCCAGCTTCTGCATTACGGCGGGCAGCCCGGCGGCAGGGACGTGCAGCAGGGAAGCACAGCACCAGATGCCGTCGTAAATATTGCAGGCGCTTACCTCCCCGAACGACATCAGCTCAACGGGCAGACCCGTATGCTGGCGCGCCAGCGCAACCATCCCGGAAGATGCGTCAAAAGCATCCACCTGATAGCCCATTTCATGAAATGCCTTCGCATCGCGCCCGGAACCACAGCCCGCATCCAGCACCCGGCTGCCCGGCGGCAGGTGGCGCGTGAAGGAGTCATACAGTGATGCCATATCGACATTCACCGTGCCGTCGAAAAAGGTCTGAGCGTGGGTCTGGTAGTAGTTAATGGTCATCAGAGAATAATGTTCCCGTTAGCGGCTGGTTTCCAGGGCTGGCTGGTGCCGATTTTCGCTTCGTTCCAGCGGGCGTTCAGAAAGCCTTTGCGCAGGGCCTCGTTTCTGCCCGTCTGGTTTTCAATCGCTTCATGCAGCGGCAGCCTGCTGTTAATAAAGTATTCGTTACGGGTATGCAGCCGTTCAAGCAGTTCCAGATTAGGGATTTGCGCGTGCTTGCCGTTCGGGCCGCGATTGCACTCCCGACAGGCCAGCACGAGGTTCCAGACGCCGTTAAGGTTAATGCCCGGCAGCGCTTTCTGCGTCATCAGCGGGATAAAGTGGTCCACCTCCGCCAGCTGGGCATCCCCGGAATGCAGGCTAACGGGCGCGCTACAGTAAAAACAGTAGCCCTTCTGGTAGCCGTTAAGGCTGTTGCGGCAGCTGGTGAGGGTAATCCTGTCGTTCCTGAGCTTCGTGAACAGCACTTCCTGCTGTGCGTCGTAGTGCACATCCAGCAGCTTAGGCGGCAGCGCCATCTCCCAGGCCTTCTCTACCAGGCGCCAGCGCGCATCGGTTTCCTGCACCAGATTCTGAAACTGCGCGGATTCAGCCAGCTGATAAAACTCGTCCGTCAGCAAAATGCCCTTCTGCGCGCCGCCCTGCTTCAGGTAAAAGCGCTTCTCAATAGCGCCGCCCTTCACGTTGTGAAACTTATCCAGCACCACAGAGAAGCCGTAGCGCACGGTCATCTGCCGAAGCTCCTCTGGCGAGATCTCGCCGTTGTTGAACTGCATGCAGGCGCTTAAAAACTTGCCGGGATTCTTCTCGTTGAGGATCTGCTTCGGTGCCTGTTTGAGGTGTTCACAGATATGCTTGCTGAACGGCACGGCCAGATCTTCGAGCAGGACAAGCGTGCTGTGCCGTTCCACATCATAAAGCGCATGCGCGAGAGCAAATTTGTAAGTTGCGAAGTTGCTTCCAAAAAGGATCACACCGCGCCAGTAGCTTTCAAGCGTGGGGTCGGCCTGATAAAAACGCATACACCTGTCCTGGTTGTCCGGCAAAGCAGAGGGGGAGTGGGTTACTGAAACCCGTAACGGGATCACATAACAAATGAAAGGTGATGTAAACCGAACAACGATAGATTTAGTGAATTTGTGATACAGAACGGCGACGGGCAGACGTGCAGGGCCAGACAAAGGATTGAACCGCCGCTGTTTTTTTCAGCACTCAGCGAGGGAAGGGAAGAGCGGCGCTTGCAAGGTAGCCAGCGACAGGTATAATCCACAACGTTTTCCGCATACCTCTTCGTGCCGAAGTGGCGAAATCGGTAGACGCAGTTGATTCAAAATCAACCGTTGAAAGACGTGCCGGTTCGAGTCCGGCCTTCGGCACCATTAGTATGTAAATAGACCTCAACTGAGGTCTTTTTTTATATCTAAAATCCAGTCCCCGCAAGGCTTCCCTCGCTTTTTCAGTCAACATAAGTCAACCTGATTCAATCTACATCAACTTACTGATGTGGGTACAAATGCGGGTATATCCCGGTTCGATAATGTTTGTACCCATACAGAACCCTTGAAAGGATACTCAACATGGCTCTGAGTGATGTGAAGGTTCGTACGGCTAAGCCTGAAGCAAAAGCCTATAAGCTTACCGATGGTGACGGGATGGTTTTGCTGGTTCATCCTAACGGCTCAAAATACTGGCGGCTACGCTATCGCTTTGGCGGCAAAGAAAAGATGCTAGCGTTGGGGAAATACCCTGAAGTGTCATTGGCTGATGCCCGGGCACGGCGCGACGAAGCCCGTAAGCATCTAGCTAACGGTGTAGATCCTAGTGAGAACAAGAAAGCCGTTCAGGTAGAGCAGGAACAAGAAGCGATAACTTTTGAAGTGGTAGCTAGAGACTGGCACGCCAGCAATCAGAAGTGGTCTCCATCACACAGTGCTAGAGTGTTGAAAAGTCTGGAAGACAATTTATTTGCCGCAGTAGGGAAGCGAAATATAGTAGATATTGGTACTCGCGATTTACTGGTTCCAATTAAAGCTGTGGAGAAGTCAGGACGTCTTGAAGTAGCTGCGCGTCTTCAACAGCGAACAACGGCAATAATGCGCTTTGCGGTACAGAACGGTTTAATCGATTACAACCCCGCACAAGATATTGCTGGAGCGATAGCTACTGCTAAACGGCAGCATCGCGCTGCGCTAGACCTCAGTCGTATTCCTGAATTGCTTCATCGTATTGATACATATACTGGAAGAGCATTAACTAGGCTGGCTGTGGAACTCACGCTGTTAGTTTTCATTCGTTCAAGCGAACTGCGTTTTGCGCGCTGGTCAGAAGTGAATTTTGAAACCGCTATGTGGACGATTCCGGGAGAGCGTGAACCACTGGAAGGCGTTAAACATTCTCAGCGTGGTTCAAAGATGCGGACGCCTCATCTTGTTCCCTTGTCGCGTCAAGCTCTCGCCATTTTGGAAAAGATCAAAAGCATGAGTGGAAACCGTGAGCTGATTTTCGTTGGCGATCACGATCCACGTAAGCCGATGAGTGAGAATACAGTGAATAAAGCACTGAGGGTTATGGGTTACGACACGAAGATTGAAGTATGTGGTCATGGTTTCAGAACCATGGCCTGTAGTTCACTGATTGAGTCGGGATTGTGGTCGAAGGATGCGGTAGAACGGCAGATGAGTCATCAGGAGCGTAACTCTGTGCGTGCGGCTTACATTCATAAGGCCGAGCATCTGGGGGAGCGCAGGCTAATGCTGCAGTGGTGGGCTGATTATCTTGATGCTAATCGGGAGAAGGCGGTGAGTCCGTTTGATTTTGCCAGAAAACCTTGAGAAATCATATTGAACCCGGTGGCTAATGCCACCGGGTTCATATTTTTATTATTTTATTTTGACGTATATTCTGTCCTGCGAGAGCATAAGATAAACAACCAAAGTTTAACTATCCAATGCTAGATTCGTGCCCCGAATCGCTCTACGCTTAGGTAAAGTGACTTATGCTAATAAATAAAAACACTATCTTGGGAACTGAATATGAGTTTTTTAACGGATGAAGAAATCAACGCATTATCAATAAAAAAGATGATTTTTCATGTGGTTGGCGGGGAATTGGAAATTCCTGTTTTACTTAGTGAAATTTCGCCCCCGGCGCATGTTGATTTCTTTCTGGAACGGATTAAATCTGCACTGAGTGGCAATATGTTCCATTTCAAGGAATTATCCAATACAGAACGAATCCTTAGGATCATCAGGGACCATGCAGACACCGATACCACCTGTTTTACTGAGCAATCCACCTTATTGGCAAGCGATTTCCAGTCTCACCATCATACGAAGAATGCCAGTATGGGCGTTTTTTTCCTTTTCGAACTTCATACCCTCAGCGATGAGAAACTGTATGCGCTAATTAAATATGATAATGAAGATGTGGTTCGTTATGTGCTGGATGCTGAAGGAGATGAGTTTCAGGTCCCAAAACTCGAACGTTTTCGTGAGAGTTTCGTAAAAAAAGCCGAAGCCATGCAGAAGATTGCACTGGTACGCCTGAATGAAGGTTTTCCGGGTGGGCTAGTTGTCGTACGAGATCGCAGCAAACGTACCAACATCTCTGTCTATTTTGAACGCTTTCTGCAGGTCAAGCGCGTCAATGACCCAACTGATCTCAGCGATAAACTGGTTACCGTATTAAAAGATGTCTACAAGAAACATCGTAACTTACTACCTGAAGAGATCAAGCGCAGCGGCGTTAACAAAATTTATGAAACTTTACGCCATGGCGAGCAGGACTTTAACACTGATGAAGCACTTCCCTTGCTGACCCAGATTTTTGGTCCCCTAGAAGAAGATCACGCTCTGGTTAAGTATTTTTTCCGTAAGATAAAGGACTTAGGAATTTCGGGTGAATCTTTCCGCATCATTCCGGATAACATCCAGAAGCCACGTAAAAGAAAACTGGAAACTCTTGAAGATGTTATCGTTATCTACGATGAAGAGAATGCGCCAATAGTCGAAACTATGGAAGACGGGCGAAAACGAATTGTAATTGTGACGGCAGGGCTTGTGACAGATGACATCGATACTGGAAAAAATCGGTAAGGCAATAGACCACTCACGTCATTCATCTGACCTGGTGATCACGGAGGACCATCAGCTGTCCATCCGTAAATTATTTATTTCCGGCACAATGGATAATGAATCCCTTGAGCTATGGGGAGAAGTAGTGGATGCATATGCAGAAGATCTCAGGATTATTTTTGTCGATGAGAGCCGGGATGTTATTCACCCAAGAGAGGGGATATCAGGCCAGAAACACTACATCACCATTACCTGTAATGAGCTCCCGGGGATACTGAGGCTCTTCACCTTCGAGGGGTGGCGAACTTTTTTACTTCAAGACAACAAACTCTGTGAGTATAAATATATTTATGGACTGTTTATTACTGAAGAATTTCAGACACTTTGCTGGTCTGTACTCCCGTGGAAAGAGATGCTACCGGTTCAGACTAGTTGCAATAATACAGCCAAAAAAACCTCAGTAACAAAAAGCATCATCAAATGTTATTCAACAGCATTTCTACCTCCGGATGCCATTGCCCCTTGGATACTTGAAACTTCAGGGAAAACAGCTGATGAAGCATTAACGCTATGGAAATCAATTGGATGTCGCGAGTTATTGAAATGTTTTGCGAATGAGCTTTTTTCTGCTGAAAAAATGATGGTAGGGCTTGCCGGTAAGCCGCCAAGAAAAATAGCATTTGGCGATGAAACCTTAGCGCTACCTTCTTTTGATATTATTCAGGAGGCGGCAAAGTGGATTTTCTTGGAGGGAAATGAAACAGAGCTCAAACATACGTTTCTATCCAGCGAATTGGCCAGAGAGTGGCCTGCAGATGTTGACTTCTGTGAGGGTATAATGCTCCGTCTCCCTTCTGCACTAGAGTCAGCGCGGTTATTGTACAAGGCACATATTCGGAGTGGTAGTAAAGACACTATGAAATCCTTGGGAGATTTGCGGAAAACGCTGACTGAAGATACACAAAAGATTATTCAGCAATCCCGAGAATTATCTTCCACTCTTTGGAAAGATATGGCTCTTGTCATTAGTGTCCTGGTCGTTCGTTACAGTCTGGATGCTGCCAAATCAGCTGGGTTACAAAAGGTCTACGCCTTGGTTTTTTGTGGCATTGCAATTTATATCGTTATCTCGTATGGAATGTCTGTCTATATCAACAGGCAAACTATTTCACTGCTTGAAAGAGTAAGAACGACATGGCGCACTAAGTTATATGGATTTCTGGATGAGCAGGACTATCATGAGCTAGCTAGTCGTCCCGTAAAAGATGCTATGGGGTCATATCGCCGGGTAGAAAGAATGACTTCTGCTGTCGTCATTCTTTTGGTCATAATTCTGTTAACCGCAGCAGGTAGAGAGTTTTGGTCAATCAGCACGTTTATTAAGTTTATTCATACTTGGACCAATGGCATTTTGTAAATTCCTTATCATCCTGATGCTATAAATGTCCTACGGACATTTACGGTATATTTTAGCCGGAGGTTTCTTATCGCTGAATTATTATGGTCCCATATCAACAGATATATTCGAGGAACTCCGCACCAGCGCTGGTCAGTACCAACGGATATTCCCTGAGCGCAGTAAGATCAACAAACAGATGAGTACGATCCTATATGAACAAGGCTTTGGATAGAGTTACAGTTAGCTCATGTATACAACCATGCGCAGTATCGGGATGTGTTGGAGTGGCATTATGTGGATAGCTAAGAACAGAGCGGAGAAGTCTCCTTGATGACTTACTCTGTAATTTGAGATGGGACGCATTTTGTAACATTAGCAGTAGGGTTTCAACCTTTTATTCATTAAATACCCATAAATACTATGGATATAAATATTTATCAGGAGAGAGAGGGTTATGACTGTAGTTAATACCGTGCAGTTCAAAACTTGGCATGGGGACTTGAAGCATATAGAGCTGCTGCATCCAGAAAGAGAACTCCTGGGGCATGGTTTTGAAATGTCATTGATAACGGGGGAAAATGGTTCTTACAAGAGTACGCTTCTCAATAAAATTGTATCTGACTTGGTGGTTAGCTCGAAGCCTGTAGGCATCAACAACGACCAAAGTCACATGAATCCCGTTCAACTTTTGTGCATATCAGGTTCATTGGCCGATCGCTTTCCACAGAAAGAATTATCCAGTGGGGTGCATACTGCTTTTGATGTACCTCACTATACCTATTTTGGACAGCGTGTTTTCTCGAACCTTTTGAGTAAAAAAGCACCCCTGGAAACAATGCTTAGTTATGCGCTTTGCCCTAGCCGCATAGAGCGTTATAAATGGCAGTTTTTTTCTGCTGCGCACAAATATGCGGGTATTTATCCTTCAATCAATTATGTTTTGAATTCACGGGTTACTAAGCGTCAAGAACTTGCAAATTTACGTAATGAGATTGAGAGAAAAACACCTGATAGTGATTCAGCTCGCGCATCATCAAGATCTTTACCAGATGTGTCATATGCGACTGCTCAATGGCTGCTAGCTGAGTTTAGTCATGAGGAATTTAGAGACCTTGAAAACTTGTTAACGACTGGTAAACGGAGGGTAGAGTTAACTATTGACAGTGATGGACCTCATTGCAGTCAAGTAAGCTCAAATGTTTTGCGGCTAGGTCTTCTTACTGACTTACTGAGTTTGGCTGAAGTAAAAATCAACAAAATACGCTCAGGAGAAACCTTTTCAATATATGAATTGAGCTCCGGGGAGTTCCACATGTTTACCACTATAATGGGAATTGGTTTTACACTTGTGGATTCAGCAGTACTACTCATTGATGAACCTGAAAATAATCTTCACCCACAATGGCAACGAGATTTAATGTCGTCTGTATACGACATATGTGAAAAAGTTATGACTGAAGGCCATCTTATTGTATCTACTCATTCGCCACTAATTGTAGGCTCCGCGCTTGAAGGAAGCACCTTAGTGGATTTAACGGATGAAGAAGCCCAGTTAAGAATCGTAAGCTACGGTGCATCATCAGATGAGTTACTCTTATCCCAATTCGGTGTTGGGTCCAGTCGTAATAGGGTTGTTGTTGATACTGTACAGCGTGCTATATCATTTGTGGAACGAGGTGATTTTAATAATCCTGAGTTTGAGTTAATGACTCCGAAACTACAGTATATTCGGGATTCGTTGACACTAGAGGATCCGATGATTGATATTATAAATGCGCTTCTTGAAAAGGATCCAGTGTGATTAATATCGGGTTTGAGAGAATTGAGCCAGTACCGAATTATCCGGATGGTACAAGTGCAGCTACTTTATCCGGTCTTACGTGGAGTTCTGGTACTAATCAAGTTAGTAGCTTCAAAGTAGGTATAAAAAAAGCACTTAGGAAATCACAATTCGCACGTTGTTGTTTTTGTCGGCGCCTCATGTACCATGACTATGCAACACATATTGAGCATTTTGTGGATAAGGGCGGATATCCTGCTTACACATTTGAGATTCGAAACCTAGCACTGGCTTGTGGAACATGCAACACAAATAAAAATGGCTATTTCTCTACATGGGCAAAGCGGTTTTCAAAGCGTTATATGATACGTGGAATTCCCTATAATGCTTATTGTCCTGTTTTGAAAAATCAGATATTGGGCAATGTAAATTTTCCAACTAGCTCTGCGGAGTTTCGGTGGGTCAACCCGTATGTTCACAACTATTCGGAACATATTGAAATTAAAAAAGGATGGTTTTTTCATGGTAAGACCCCCGAGGGAAAACGGACTATTCGCGGCGTAAAGCTCAATGATGTTGGAGTGGTAGAAAAGCGCGCACTATCCGAGCGCTTAGAAGCACGTGGTGGAAAGCTTTCCATGTTGGTTGGTGCTTTGGGAGAGTTAGAACAACACAGAGCACGAGATGTAGTCGAAGTTGTAGTGGCAGCAATTAAGCGTCGCCGACAATAAAAGTACTATTCGCGATCATAACCTACGTGAAAAATTTATAAAAGATAGTTACCAATAACTTGTGGCTAGCAAGTTATTGGCATGTTATTTGCGTTTTGGGTAGGATATTCGCCAGGTGGATGTAAATTTGTACGAATGAGAAGAGAGTAAATATCAAATCTTTACAACTCACTAAAGAGCAAAAAATTTCCCCTATAGAGCTCAACTATACTCACAAAACCTCGGGCTAAAAAGGCTAGTCGCCGATTCTAGCTTCGATTAAATCCTATTTCAGGCTGTATGAAGTGTCGTTAGGATAAAAGGCAGAACGCATTACTATTCATTGAATAACCTTTATATCTATTATAGATATAAAGGTTAATACCCCCAATGGTTATAAGCCAAGGGCATTTTATTCAACTTAGCTCTGTGTTCGCGCCAATTTGGTAAGTACATGTTCATCAGGCCGATAAAACGCTCGTTGTGTTTACGTTCGTGAAGATGAACGAGTTCGTGGACCACAATGAATTCAAGGCATTCAGGAGGCTTTTTAACCAGTTCGAGATTGATCCAGATACGCGAAGACTGAGGGTTACAGCTACCCCACTTAGTCTTCATACGCTTGATACCAACAAAGCTCGCTTCAACCTTCATCTCGGTCTGCCATTTTGCCATTAACTTAGGCAGTCTTTGTTTCAAAATGCCACGATACCATTGGTTGAGAACTGTTTCCCGCTGGACAGTGTCGTAATGTGGGGGTACTTTCATGCGTATCCAACCGCCATTAAGTTTCACCTCGGCGGTCCTATCTACCAAAACTACATCCAGCCGATAGCCTCTTCCCCAGAGATAATGCGTTTCACCGCTGCACATCTCGCGCTCGCTCTGGCGGGGCTGAGCCTGAAATTGTGCTTGCTGCTGTCGGATCCATACCAGCCTTCTTACTACAGCCATCCTAATAGCGGTGTCTGACAGTGAGATGGGGGCCGATACCCTTACTCGGCCATCCGGAGGCAGTACGCTGATATGCAGGTTTTTAATTTTTTTACGCTGTAAATCCACAGTGAGCTCACCAAAGGTAACCAATGGCATCAGCGGTACTCCTTTTGTGCCTTCACCAGAGCCATAACATCCGCGACCGTCACTGAATAATCTTTAATTTCTTCTGCGATAGCAAAGCTGATCTCGCGCTCTTTAAAACGATCCCCATACCAGTCGGCCTTTTTAGTGTGACGTACTGCAGTATCTATCTTTATAACTAACACTTCATCCTGCCCGAGGTTGTCATACAACGCTTTCTTGGCGAGGGTATCAATACTTGCTGGATAAGTACTTTTACTACCTGACTGCGGATGTTTAACCTGCTTCGCCAGTTCACGTACGTGCTCCAGATACTCCTGATAGGAGATCGCCTGTTGACGACGAAGTGCGATCAGTTCATCAAGCAACACCGACATTTTTTCGTAGTATTTCGGGTTGACTGGGTTTTCATCAACAATGGTTCTGCGAACGTTATTTTCAATCGCTTCAGCCATCGCCTCCTGGTTGCCACGCATGTCGGCTGGAAGTCCATCCAGTGCTTCTTCTCCGCGTTCAATAATCAACTCAAGCAGCCCTAGTTCCTCAAAATCCATAAGGGTTTCACTAGGATCGGCATCCACCCAAAGATCCAGCATCTGCCGCATACCTGGCTCGAACTGCTTCATGTCCACGAAATCGCCACTGGCTATTTTTATTTCGTCGCGGACTTTTGTATAAAACTCAACATCTATGCGGATTTGATTTGCCTGCTGCTCGCTATAACCAGCATCTGTTAGCTCACCTGCCAGATTGGTAAAAGCGCGGATAAGCTTCGCCACGGATTGATACAATGTCAGACGTAAAGCTTCTTTCTCAGATAACTGCTCTATCGATGCTCCTGTTTCCCCACAGAAATAATGCTGATAATCAAGTTGATTGCGTGGCATTTTTACTGGTTCGCAAAGGGTGCGAACGGCATCCAGAGCACCATCAAGATCGATTTTGGCTTGTTGCAATCGATCTTTCAGTAAACCGGCTACATCTTCTTTGTCGTAGCCGTCAAAGGCTTCTGCGGTGTAGTCCTGCACTGTTTTTTCCAATGAGCGGAAAAGGTCTTTATAGTCGACAATATAGCCGTATTCTTTATCTTCACCATCCAACCGGTTAACGCGACATATCGCCTGGAAAAGGTTGTGATCGGCCATTTTCTTGTCGATATAGAGGTATGTGGCTGACGGAGCATCAAAACCAGTCAATAACTTATCAACGACTATCAGAAGGCGCATCTGGCCTGGTTCTTTGATGAAGCGTTGTTTGACCTCTTTTTCGAAATCACTCACTCGTTTGGCTGCTTCAGCCTCAGGCTGTTCAAAATACTCCGCAAGCATTTTGCGATAGATGTTGTACTTGGCCAGTTTCTCAGTCAGTCCTTCGCCGCTCTCCTCGCCTTTAATCTCACTGGCATTTGGCTGGTAGCTCGTCACAATCGCACATTTACCGGCAAAACCAGCTTCACTAAACATCTCATAGCATTTGCAGGCCTGATAGACACTGGAACAAACCAGCATGGCGTTACCACGGCCGTCGGCGAGCCGTGGTTTTTGTTCGAAATCGAGAAGGATGTCCGCGACAATCTGTTCTAGTCGCGAGCGGCTCGACAATAGCTTCTGCATTGATGCCCATTTCTGCTTGAGTTGCTGCTGGCCAAGACGAGAAAGTTTAGATGTCTTAGCATCAAACCACTGGTCGACTTTTTTCTGAGATTTGACCCGCTGATCGATGTCACGAGCTTCGTAGCGCAAGTCCAGAACAACCCCATCATTTACTGCTTCATCGAATTTATAAGTGTGGATATAAGGCCCGAAGACCTCCACTGACTTCTTCTTATCCTTCTTCATCAGTGGGGTACCGGTGAAACCAATGAATTGTGCATCTGGCAAAATGCTTGTCATTGCCGAATGTAATTTGCCGGATTGGGTTCGGTGGCACTCATCCACAAAGACGAATAATTTTCCCTTCGGGCTAAAATCGGCAGGGATATTTCGTTTCATTTGTTCGATAAAATCATCAGTGTCAGCGTCCTTGTCATCCTCCTCCTGACGACCAAATTTATGTACGAGTGAGCATATAAGCCAGGGTTTGGTTTGATTCAGGCGAGTCACCAGATCCGCGCCACTTCTGGTACGAAGGATCTGTTCTTCCACACCGTTAAACACTTTCTCGATCTGTTCATCAAGTTCTGTACGGTCGGTAATGATTAAAACTCGGCTATCGGTGATATTTTCTCTGATCCACTTTGCCAGCCAAACCATTGTCAGGCTTTTACCGCTACCCTGGGTATGCCAAATAATCCCGCCTTCATTGCGTTGAATAAACGGTTTCGTTGCAGTGACGCCAAAATATTGGTTATGACGGCAGGTTTTCTTCACTCCAGCATCGAAAACGATAAAGTCGTGGATTAATTCCAGCAGGCGCTGTTTATTGCATATCTGCGCCAGGTGACGATCAAGCATGTTGGTGTGAGATGATTCAGCGGCTTCTTTCCATTGAAGGTAATATTTCTCCGGCGTTTCGATTACGCCATAGCGAAGCCCTTCTAAATCATTACCGGCCATCACCAATTGGATGGTAGTGAAGAAGTTGCGGATGAAGGCTTTTTGCTGATTATCGAGGTTTTGGCGGATACCCTCTGAGACTGACACTGTAGAACGTTTAAGCTCAATGACACCAAGCGCAATACCGTTAACATATAGCACCAAATCCGGGCGCTTTTTATTTTCGCCGTTGTAGGTCACTTCTTCAGCTATAGCAAAATCATTGGCTTCTGGATTTTTCCAGTCGACCAACCACACTGTTTGATTCTGCTCACCTGCACCTTCTTTATCCTTTATGCCGTAGCGTAGCAGGCGATACACCTCTTTGTTTGCATCATAGAGGATACGACCTTCACCAAGGCTTGCGGCTCGATCCAGCTGCCGTAATGCTCGGGCGATTAGGACTTCTGAAACACCGCGTTTTGTTAGCCAGGCCGAAACTAAGGCAGGCTGAATGTTCCGGTTGTCTTCTCTTTTGTGCCAGTTACCAAGATAGTGATAACCGAGATGATCGGTGAATAACTGGATAACACGTTTTTGTGTCATGCGTTCACGTTGACCAACACTGTTCATAACACCTCCCTAAATACGCTATCACTACCACTGGTTAACACTGCCAGCATTTCCGCTTCGTGAGTGGCGATTTCATCTTCCCCCCACTTATTGTTCTTTTTCATCAGCTCGATCATGGCGAGCAGTTTCAGACTATCAATTTCATTCCGTTCGAGACTCGCTTCGAAGTGCTCCTGCTTTTGTTTTGGCTGGAAATTACTCAGTCGCGAATTTTTGCTGTGGCTAATCAGACAGAGATTGCCGAAGGAGTGCAACGATGTATCTGGTAATGTCCTAGAGCTATCTATGGGATGTTGAGGGTAGAAATGCTCTACTGAACTTCGGAAGGTAAATTCAAAACGTTTCACTACCTCAGCTTTATTTCTGTCACGACACCAGAGTAAGTAGTCCAGGTAATTGAATACCAGGTTGTTTGCTATCATACCAAAGCGCATCTTCTTCTGAGTCTTGTCCGACAGTACCACTGGTTGGAGAGGTGCCTCTTTACCGTAGATAATCTCAAAATATGATTTTGGTTTTTGCTCTGCCAGGAAGTTTTGAAAGATAAACGCGGAGGCGAGATGCTCCAGATAACCGAGGTACTTCCTTGCATCTATCTGGTTTTCAGCGGAATGGGCATTAAACAGATAATACAAAGCTCCATTCAACCAGTGTTTATAAACCAGAGTAGGGGTTGAAACATGGAATGCGGAAAGTAGCATCAGAATCTGTCGGTTGATGTCTACATAGCTACCATCATCTTCATTAAACGTATTGGTATAACTAGTGCTCTTCTCCGAATACCAACGTAGGCGCTTCAAACTCCAGCCATCGCTACCTTTGGCGAACTCTCGTTTTATCACGAACTGATCAAAAAGGTATTTGCATTTGAGAAGTGCAAAGACGAAATCCTGTACCGCATTAACCGGGTCATTCTGCTTTAACAGCTGGAGTTCGAACTGTTCTATTAATTGTTTGTCATCAAGTGGAACATCTACTCTGTCCTTCCCTGTTTGGCTACAGACACGCAACACATGGAGCAGGAAGTTGGAGAAGTTGATGACACTATTAAAACGCTCTGAGCTACCTTCATCTTCTTCACCTCTATCACCACTGAAGGTTGAAAATGACTTGATAATGTCAGTCAGTGTGCGGTTTGTTTGGTTCTCTCTTTTGCCAAGCTCCGAAGTTGATGGGATAAGCATGCCAGCTAGAGAATTAAAATCAGCAGGCACAAATTGCCCCCAATTTTCCTGCCCAAATAATTGATGACGTTCGGCTGGTGTAAAACCGTACTGGACATAACGTTCCATGTTGGAGCAAGCATCCCAAACTCGTGAGAGGGTGTTCAGGCTGCTCTGTCGATCTTGCTGGTCCGTTATCTCGTTGAGCACCGCCATTAGTCGTGCTTTCACAACCTCATGCTTTTCGAGTTGCTCACCTCGGTTGTTCATCACCTCAAAAAAATGATTGAGGTCGGTATCGGCAGGCACTTCTATTCGGGCAATTTGTACATGGTCGAACAGGTAGGTACAGAAATGATTTAATGACTCGCCAACTAGTTTCAAGTCGCGTAGTACCTTGCCAATAAGTTCATAGCCATTGATCAGCCCTTCGTTAAATTCCTTGCTCCGCAGTTTATGCGGTTCCACACCTTGCCAGAGTCGATCAAATGTTTCGCCAGACTTGGGCCTGCTCTCAAACCCTAAGTTAATCCCTTGGTACCAGCCCATATCCAAGGTGGATCCTGCATGTTTTTTTAACCAGTTAGCCAGAAGGGATAGGGTAGTGAAACGCTGTTGCCCGTCGATTATCTCTGCGTGCCCATCTGGACGAGTGAACACGACCAACGTACCGATGTAGTAAGTTTGAGGGTATAGGTTATGCAGGCTTTTTTGCTGGTAGTCGAGTATGTCCTGTACAAGTTGAGTGATTTCACCCTCTCCCCAGGCATAGTTACGCTGGTACATGGGGATAAGATAACGAGATGCATCGCCCAGTAATGATCTGACCGTAAAGGATGTTACCTTTGCATCACTCATAGTAGTTCATCTCCTTGAACAGCCTCACCAGCTCATCTTGCTCATAGTTACCGGTACGGCGGTTATTATTATTTTCTGAAGCCCGAATTGTGAGTAATGGTATAGATAGTACATCGCCAGGTACTCTGGCTTCTTTGATCACCCGGAACAGATTGTTATCCAGCACATACTTGTCCATGGTTGCAAGTTGTACCACTTGCTGCCGAATTCGGCATCTGTAGGCCCAGATAAAGCTTTTTTCAATCGCTGCAGATAAGGACTGCCCGCCAAATTTGTCGATATAAAAGATCAGAGCACAATCAAACATAGTGCGTATATATTGATCCCCTGTTCGATAGCGATTGCGATAGCTATTTAACGTTCTTAGTATCTGAGTTGCCATTTCACCAAGGATTACGCCCTGAATCATTAACGGCTTTTGAGTATGAGTGCTGGCATGCTCACTGGCGATAATTGCCGATACCTGTTGCTGGTAGTGTTCCGCCATTTCGAAAAAGCGTCTTCCATTGATAATCATCTGATCGAGATGGAAAGGGAAACGCATTTTCTGACCATCAATTTTGCGCTGGTATTGATTGTTATAGTCATCAACGAAATGGTGAGCCATGCGCAAAGACTCGACATAAGGGAACTGACCAATCTGATCAAGATTGATCCCCTTAAACATTCCGACTTCATCCTTACCAAAGAAACGAGCTGAATTACCTTGTGACCACTGACGCACTCTGTAGAGATAAGCTGCGAAGAGATTAGCTAAATCATCGCTAGGTAATCCCTCCCAATGGGCAACGGATGCAGCTTTCAGTTCTACCTCATGGCTGGCGAATTCACGTAGATGGAAGGCCTTAAGCAGATCGTGGGGATCCAGATCCCGCCCACGAGCATTTTGTGAATCGAAGAACTGAAATGCTTCAGAAAGATCAGTAAGTACAAAGACCACTAACTGGCAGCGGTTGAGGAGAAAATCAATATGTTGCTCGCTGAATTCTCGATGGCTAACCCTACGTTTTAGCTCCTGATAATTCTGGTACAGATTGTATTCCGATACCTGACTGGCAAAGCGTTGCCGTCCCATAAAACCTTCAACGGAGGGCTTTAGCTGGGTTAGCGCTTCCTGCAAATCCTGACGTTCCAACTCAGCAAGTCGGGTTTCGATAATGGCCCATACTGCCAGCATTAATGTCAAAGTTCGTTGCTGACCATCGACGATATCCAGTCTATGTTCTTCATTGCTCTCAGGCTGATGAAACACTACTGAGCCCAAGCGGTAGGCCGATTTATCGAGATGACTGTTTATGTCCGCAAACAGTTCGCTGATATTTTTTACCGTCCATTTATAAGGACGCTGATAGGCCGGAATGGTGATGTCAGTCAGGCTCAAAAGACCCTTGACGGACATAACTGTCTTATCAAGGGCATGTTTCATGGCTGCTGTTCCAACGGTAAACGGATACGACCGGTCAGCAGTTGCTGCATCATTCCTTGTTTTAAATCTCGGATCTTAGCGAGTTTTTGTTCCAATGCTTTGAGTTCATCGTCCATGTCTGAGAGGATACTTGCAATAGCGGTTTGTTCCTCTAAATTGGGTAATGTGACCAACACATTTTCAATGGTATGAGCATTTAAACTAGGAACACCGGATGCTTCGTTATACTGCATCCAGTCAATCATACAGAACTTGTAATAAATAAATTTTACACAAAAATCCTTTTTTATTTCAGAGTAAAATAGTGTGTCCACTGTCCAGAAAGGGGTCTCAGCATATCTGGGTTTGTCTATTGTACCTTTCCGCCCAATTAATACTGATGGTTTATCAAATAAAAAAGATGTTGCATTTCCAATCTGCCCACCAGTGGCGTAAATAGGATATTGTCCACTTGGTGATTCGACTTCTTTTTGATTTTTACCATGCTTTATCGTGAGCACATCTTTAAAAGGAACTACTTGCCAGTCCTCAGGAATAGCTCCCAATTCGCTGGGTTTATGGCCTTTGAGTGTCCCATCTGAATGCTTGGCAAATTGTGGCAGGCGAGTACGACCAGTCAGCAATTGCTGCATGGTGGCGGTTTTGATGGCCTCTTTTTTGGTGATTAACTGCTCAAGTTCAGTGATCAGGGCATCGGTATCAGATAGTACATTAGCGATAGCAGTTTGTTCGCTTTTCGTGGGAAGCGGAATTAGAAGTTTTTTTAAATGAGGCATTGAGATAGCTGGTTGGGCTCCCACGGCAGTAATATCTTCAAACTTACCTTTGGAATAGAGATCCCATAAAAACTGCCATATAAAATAAGTCTCATGTTTATTTTTGTTAACAGTGATTTTTAAAGCATTCCCAGAAAGAATACCTATTTCATGTTTAATTGGCAAAATTGCACTTGCACCGCATCTTGCACCAATTTTAGCCATCACAATATCGCCAGGTGCTACAGCACTTCTTTTTTCTTGCCGAAATTTTTCTTCATCAACAAAAATATATTCATTAGCTAGAAATTGACCAGTGGTTACAAAGCCGCTTGAAATAATAGGGATTCCACTTTTTTTATAATGTTCGGTCTTAAGATTAGAGCCAAAAGGTCCATCAACAATCCCATATTTCTTACCAGGTGGGCATACTCTTTCAAGAGAGTCATAAGTCCAGTCCTCAGGAATAACTCCGATTTCTGTGAGTTTAAACCCTGCTGGAATGGGGTTTTTATCTTGGGTTATGTTCATGTCTGCCATTATTTCCATTCTAATCCCAAAGCTTTAAGATGCGCGGTAACTGCATTTTCGAGCTGGGTAACTTTTAAAGTTAAATCGGGCAGAGTAACACTGTAACGTTCCTCTAACTCTTTCACTCGATTCGCTAGCCGTTGTGTGACACGCTCAATCTCTGCTTCCAGAGCACTAAACAGACTAGCCTGCCATTTATCCCGTACTAATAAGATTTTGATGTCGTTATCCGTTAGCTTTGGATAATGAGCAAACACTGCAAGATCCAGTTTTTCCAGTGCTTCTTTATGCGCTTTTTTGGCTTTGGTTTCAGCATCAAACAACGCCTGAGCAGTTTTCAGTACTACTTTTTCTTCTTTATCCGTGGCGACCTTAAGTCGTGCTTTAATGCTGGCAGCGGTTACTTTTTCTTTGTCGTTCATTGCGTCAGCAAGTAACCCATCTTCGCCGCTGTTCTCTTCAAGGAAGCTTTCCAGCGCTTGAACAGCTTCGTCATAAGCGACTTGTAGTTGATCGAGCTCCTGCTGCTCGGTAGTAAAATAGCGAGCCACTATCAGGGCTGGTGGCAACAGTTCAGCCTTATACTTTTTCTTACCTATTACCAGGTCCGGTGTTTCTTTGAGTTTCTCACCTTTTTCCACAACCAGTTCACGTAGCACTTTACCTGCCTGCCAGCCATCCTGACTCAGGACATAAACATCGTCCTGCATCACCTCCATCCAGTAATCCATCAGTAACTGATAGATGGCATAGTTCTCGAGCAGTGGAGTATCCGTCATAGCTTCTGAAGCATAAGCAGCGAGGAGCCGCTCGCCAATTTCTTCAATCAGCTGTTTCGGTGAGTCACCACGAGCAATTTCATCAAGCTGACAACCTTCAAACCACTTTTCAAAGGGTATTAGTGCCCCAGCTTTAAAAGAGGCAAATTCCGGATGTGCCAGGATAGTACTCTTAACTTTACCTGCCTCGACTCGGGCATTACTGTAGCCAGGACGGGCGGGTTCGAATAGATCCTGTCGTAAAGTCGGGAAAATTTTCCAGTAAGTACTAAGAGCATCGATATCGTGATCGGGAATGCCACCAGCCAAATGGCCAGAAAGGTCGTGCAGATCTTCAGGATCACTGCTGTCGATATAGCGAGGGATATTGAGGTTGAAGTCGTTGGCAGCAATTTCTGACAGCGGTACCATGCGACTGAAGCGGGGAATTTCCTGCTCACGATTAAATGCATCGACAATTTTATGGATGTCCTGGGCACGTAGGCGATTTTTATTGCCGTCCTTAATAAAGCCCTTACTGGCATCGATCATAAAGATGCCTTGCTGACTCTCGCCATTAGCATTGAAAGCTCGGAGCTGGGCATTTTCTTTATCGACGACGATGATGCATGCCGGGATACCCGTACCGTAGAATAAGTTAGCGGGCAGGCCAATGATGCCTTTGATATAACCCTGCTTGAGCAGATTTTCACGAATGCGCGCTTCAGCGTTGCCCCGGAATAGAACGCCGTGAGGCAGGATCACTGCGCCTTTACCTGTGCTCTTGAGACTCTTGATTATGTGCAACAGGAAAGCATAGTCGCCGTTCTTTTCAGGTGGAGTCCCCCAGACAAAACGGTCAAAAGTATCATTCGCAGCATTCAGCCCGCTGGTCCAGTTTTTGTTGGAGAAAGGAGGGTTGGCTACCGCAAAGTCGAATGTTTTCAGGTTGTCGTTGCCATCTTTCCAGTGTGGATCGGCCAGAGTGTTACCTTTCCAGATTTTAGCGGTGGCGTTGTCATGCAGGATCATGTTCATGCGTGCCAGTGCGCTGGTCGCATAATCCATCTCTTGGCCATAAATTGTCAGTCCCTTGGGGCCTGCTTCGTCACTTGCTTTCAACAGTAGTGATCCTGAACCACAGGTAGGGTCATAAACGGTAGCATCTTGTGGTGTCTGTTTGCTGATGCCAATCACCTTCGCCAGAATGCGTGACACCTCTGCAGGAGTATAAAACTGCCCCTTGGATTTACCTGACTCTGTAGCAAAGTGGCGCATCAGGTATTCGTACGCATCACCCAGCAGATCGTCTCCGTCAACGCGGTTGGCAGAGAGATCCAACCCTTCGAAGATTGCCACCAGCTTGGAAAGGCGGTCGATCATTTCCTTGCCTTTACCCAGCTTGTCTTCATCATTGAAGTCGGCAATGTCGATAACACCTTTCAGGTCGTTAGCTTCAGCCAGTAATCTGATGGTTTTGTTAATTTTTTCGCCAATTTCTTTGTTGCCTTTGAGAGCAACCATATCGTCGAAACTTGCACCTTCCGGCACTTCAATCATCGCGTAAGGGTTGCCCTTAGCTTTGTCAGAGACGTACTTCATAAACAGTAGGGTCAACACATAGTCTTTGTACTGTGAAGCATCCATTCCGCCACGCAACTCGTCGCAGCTCGCCCAAAGGGAGGAGTAAAGTTCGTTCTTCTTGATAGCCATATGGTGTCCGGTGAAAACAATACTGAGAACGCGACGGGGGGGGAACAAGCACCAGTGCTGAAACGCTGCCTGTCGCGTGAGAAATTAGGCGAGAGTTTACCAAGTTGGAAGCGTTGAGACTATGCCGCTGAGGGTAAAGTACGATGTAACCAGTGTATTTTAACTTGGTCAAAACCAATGTTTATCGTGTTGTAATATCGAGCCTATTAACTTTGGCTGCATCCAAAAGACCGTTCCTCCCTGTTGTAATCTTTAGTGCGTTCTTTCGCAAAATAACTTAACCGAAACGTCAGTTCATCATAAACCTCTCTGTAACTGGGTGAGTTAATATCCAGGTAATAAAGTGGATTATCGGGAAAACGGGCTAGCGGCCAGAGCTCTGGGCAGTGACTAAGCTGTAAACCACTCAACCAGGCCTCTCGTGTCAGAGACGCCAGGCCCGTCCCGTCTTCTTTGTAACTCCCCAACCCATTGAAAGTGTCGTTATTCACGAACAGCACCATGTGGTAATGCGATTTCTGATTAATCTCACCCACCTCCCGAACCCAGGCATCGCGAAGGTGGCATGGATATGTTCGTTTACCCTGCTTCAACTTACTTCTGTAGCGCGCTGCAATCTTTGCATCAAGGGATTCAATGAAACGAGATATCAGGCCCTGTCGGTTAATGAGCATATTGTCAGGAAGACGCAGGTCTACCCGAACTGCCATCGTCCGTGCATGCTCTGCAGTCGCGTTATCTATAACGCGTAGAATACGCTGTAGGTAAGTGGTGTTGAATGGTGCATGCCGTCTATCGAGACAGATATTGTCAAACATATAATTTTCCTTGGGTAATAAATTGCGGGCAGGGCAAAGCCTTACCCGCAATGGGCTGTTAAAGGGATTAAGGATTTAAAGGGTGATGCCAGCCATTAAGGCTGTCGTGTATGAGTAACCGTATATGGGCGTGACAATGAGATAATATTTTTTATATATCAGTTGGTTAATTAATATTACCAACCCGTCATGGGTTGTGAATTACGAATCCACAAGCACCAGGGGCCGGATGATAGAAAGTGATTGATTTTTACTCCGAAGTTATATGCCCCATATAATAACTTTCTGGTGTACCAATCAATCCCATGATTGCCTAGTACGTATCACTAGATTTGTATCTCCCGACTGTATATCCCTTTTCTGCATTGAGGGCAGCGTTTCTCGCCGCCATATGACAGGCCGCACATCGTGCATTGCCATTGGGTTGTTGTAATGACTGGGGGTAGTTGCGCCACGAGTTGCTGAAGTTTCTCTATGGTGGAAGATTTCCCACTTGCTGCTGCCAACCAGGGGCACTGCAAAAGGGCTTCCGGTTGTCCGCGTGGAATATCGTGTTCAAACCATGACGGTGAAGTTCTGGTGGGGAGGTGGAATATCAATGGGCACTGACAATGGTGGCAGCGCCACTCTTCACTTTCTGCCATATTCACCTGGCGGGTAGGCACAATTTCGCCGGTTCTACGCTGTGCGATATAACATTTTTGTACTCGCATTTTCCAGACCTCACATTGGCCTGCCGGCACGAATATAATTTTCAGTTAGCGTTTTCAGTCCCCGGTAAGATTTTTGTTTTTCTGACATCCATTTCTTCAGCGTGTCAGGAAGCGGTAAGTGCAGCGAATACCATTCATCTAAATCCCGGCCTGCAACCAGTTCACACCAGCAAAGTAGTGTCAGCGTTTGTCGAAAGCCCGATTGCGTATGCAGCCGGAATAACATCTGTAATTGTTCCGCCAGTCTGCTTTTCCCAAGGCGGTAACATTCACTGAGCAACACTCCAGGTAACAGAGAATAGTCAGTACGTTTATTCAGTTGGGGGATAACAGCACACTCTTCCTCCTGGGATGTTTGAGTGACCTGTAATAAATACTGTGGGATGACAATTACCGATGCCATAGCGTCCGATGACCGGCACGATGTTATCGCAAGTTTGTGCCAGTGCTCTATTTCCTGCTGACACAAACCATGTAACAAATTGATGCGGGTAAAGTCATTAAGCCAGGCATTGTAATGGTTGAGCAATGGGATGTTTTTCATAGAAGATTTTCCTTGATTATTAAATTTCAGGCAGCCGTAAGCCTCCGCAGAAAGCGGATAGTGGAAGTACGGTCTGGGTTAGTTTTATTTGGTGAAGTAGGGCTTACTACTGTTTGCGGGATGCATCAATACGTGCCTGAAGCCAGGCTTCTACTTCACTTTTCCGCCAACGGGAGCTGCGCCCAAATTTGGTGGGTTTTGGAAACTCACCATCTTTGATGAGTTTGTAAAACCACTTATCCGTTAACCCGGTGAGTTGGGTGATAAAAATCATATCGATAAACTGGTCTTCGAGCAGGGAAGGTGTAACGGTCATGACGGGATCCTCCGGTAGCTAAATGGATACCGGAGTCGGTTTATGAATGACTGCTGCCCGCTCCGGCATAGTTACCGGTGCTGCTGTAAAAAATAGAGATGATTGTTGCTTAGCTCCGAAGATCATCCAGCCTTGCTGATTAAGCATACCTCTTACACCCATCTGCAGCGTCCTTAGCCTGTCCGACAAGAGGACTTCTTCGTGCGGCTTAATCTGCTGGTGAAGGATATTGTTTGCAATTAGTGTTTTGTTTCGTAAATCTGAGAGATGTTTTTTGTAACTTATTGATATTTAGATTTTAAGATATGTTTTATACATACGTTTTTACTACATTAAAACCATGTTGTTTTCATTTTTTTATTTCATTTTTTTATCAATATCACTATTGATAACATACGTTTTCACTATGTAAAATGAAGCCAATGAACCTCTGGAGTTGGTGGCAAAATGAACGAAAAAACGGTTATTGAGGAAAGTAGGGCATGGGAAAAGGAACGTATCGAAAAAGAAAAAATCAGACTCAGAAAGGAACAGGCAGAAAATCGCACCTGGATAAAAAACAAGCTAAAGTGGTTGAATAAAGAGCCCCGGGCAGCTTTTTTCCATTTTTTTTACCTTGCTTTATATTTCGAAAAATTCAGAGGGGCAGGGGCTTTCCCAGAGGTTGAAAACCATGTAAACCCATTATTACAAAGTGCTCTCGGAGGTCCACCGCTTAATCTGGCGATTGTTCAAACTCCAGGTCAGCAACCTGAAAAAATGGCTACGCTTGGTGTAATCGCATCAACATTTGATTTTAGTTCTAACCAGAACAAATCTGAGTCAGATGCCCCGGAGTCGCCAAAGAGTTCCGTAAAATCAGAAGAGAACAGCTTGCTTTTGTCGCATTCTGATAAGCAAGAAAACATCGCAATAGACTTAGAAAATTTTCTCGGGACATTTAATGTTTCCACGTTAAAAAACCAACCAGCCAATGGCGTTTCTTTTCCAGTTTTTGCTAATAAAATCACCGGGGTGCAAGATATTACCGGATGTATCATAAATACATTATCTGATTTCGACACAAAGAATATTATTAATTTCTTACGAGAAGCCAGCAAGGTGTGGACAAGGGCTCAGGAGGATTTTCAGCAAGCTTTCTCGTGGATGGATATTAAAAATGAAGAACAATGTATTTGGGTATGGAATACCATGAAAAATAAAGGTGTTTCCCCTCCGCTAAATCCACTTAATAATTTTCAGCGCTGGTATTTTATCTGTGCAACATTCGACTTATGGAACGGGTGGACGGATGAACAAGTTAAGGAATTAACGAAAGATCATAAAAAAATAAGCCAACAGCGCCTTGAATTAAGGGATTCACCTTGTACTCCTCAGAAACACAAAGCAGTTTTGATGGATGAACTTGAAAAAGCCTGGAAGATGAAACTGGGTCGCAAGACGATAAAAAATCATAATGCAGAACTCATACTTCCGGCCAAAATAAAAAAGAAACTCAGGAAGCTCTCCGTTCATTACAACATGTCTGAGTCAGATATGATGGCCTCGCTTATTGAAAGTGAGTATGTAAGAAACAATCTATAAAAAATATAACTTCCGCGTTTATTTAAAATAATTTCATATATATATCATCTCCCTGAACATCCCCCATTAAAGGCAGATCCATGAGGTTCTGCCTTTTTTGTTTTCATTTCAGAGGAGCGGTAATGAATCAATTTGACGGTTCACAGTCACTGCAGCAATCGCTTTCCGGCCTGCCGCAATGGGCATCAGAGCATATTCTGCAGCAGATAAACCAGCTTATTCACTATGAGCCGGTAATAGGCATTATGGGCAAAACAGGAGCGGGAAAGTCTTCGTTGTGCAATGCCCTGTTTGCCAGTGAGGTTTCACCTGTCAGCGATGTGGCTGCCTGTACTCGCGAACCACTGCGCTTTCGACTGCAGGTGGGGGAACGCGTGATGAGCATCGTGGATCTGCCTGGTGTCGGGGAAAGTCAGACCCGTGATTCAGAGTATGCCGCATTGTACTGGCGACAGCTTCCCCGGCTTGACTTGGTGTTGTGGTTGATTAAGGCCGATGACCGGGCGCTGGCGGTGGATGAGCATTTTTACCGTCAGGTGATTGGCGAGCAGTACCGGCATAAGGTGCTGTTTGTCATCAGTCAGGCCGACAAGATTGAGCCAGCCAGTGGCAGCGAGATATTGTCTACGGAGCAGAAACGCAATATCAGCCGCAAAATCTGCCTGTTACATGAACTGTTCCAGCCGGTAAACCCGGTTTGTGCGGTTTCAGTACGTCTGCAATGGGGGCTTCGGGTAATGGCTGAAAGGATGATCCGTTGCCTGCCACGCGAGGCCAGCAGTCCGGTAGCGGTACAGCTCAGTGCGCCGCTTCGTACCGATGCCGTTAATAAAAAAGCCTGTGACGATTTTGGGGAAACGGTAGGCTCGGTAGTGGACACAATAAGTTCCATGCCCCTGATACCAGCCCCGGTTCGGGCAATCATTCAGGCTGTACGCGATACCGTGGTGTCAGTCGCCCGTGCCGTCTGGAATTTCTTCTTCTGAATATTGCCACTTAATCCGTCGTTTCCTGAGCCCTGTCGCCATTTGAGCGACAAGGCTTTTTTGCTTTTTTTATCCATCATGAGGATTCTGCTTATGACCCGTCTAGCTTCGCGCTTTGGCGCAGCAAACCTTATTCGTCGTGATCGTCCGCTAACCCGTGAAGAGCTGTATCGCGTGGTACCCAGTGTGTTCAGTGAGGACAAACACGCATCCCGCAGTGAACGGTATACCTACATTCCCACAATTTCCCTGCTCGACAGCCTGCAGCGGGAAGGCTTTCAGCCGTTCTTCGCCTGTCAGACCCGAGTGCGTGACCCAGGGCGTCGCGAGCATACAAAGCACATGTTACGCCTGCGCCGTGAGGGGCAAATTACCGGTAAACAGGTTCCGGAAATCATCCTGCTCAACTCGCATGACGGAACCAGCTCGTATCAGATGCTGCCGGGACTATTTCGTGCAGTGTGCCAGAACGGGCTCGTCTGCGGTGAGTCGTTTGGAGAGGTGCGGGTGCCGCACAAAGGGGATGTAGTGAGTCAGGTGATTGAAGGGGCGTATGAGGTGCTGGGAATATTTGACCGTGTGGAAGACAAACGGGATGCCATGCAGTCGCTGATGCTGCCGCCACCTGCACAACAGGCTCTGGCACAGGCTGCACTGACGTACCGTTTCGGTGAGGACCACCAGCCGGTTGCCCCGTCACAGATACTTTCCCCACGCCGCTGGCAGGATGAGTGTAATGACCTGTGGACCACCTACCAGCGTATTCAGGAGAACCTGATAAAAGGCGGGCTTAGCGGACGTAGTGTCAAAGGCGGGCGAACGCATACCCGTGCCGTGCGTGGTATCGACGGCGACGTAAAGCTTAATCGCGCTCTCTGGGTGATGGCAGAAACGATGCTCAGCGGGTTTCAGACAAACAAATACTAGCTCCGGGTTAATGCGGACATCACCTGTCCGTTCATTGCTCAATTTTCAGGCAGCTTTTCCTCTGACTGGACACGAAGCCGCATTCTGATTGCATTCAGCCTGCTGAAAAAATACTGCTTCTGCTGTCCATATCCTGTCCGGCCCTCTCGTTACACTAATCACTTAATTTTCAGTCCATTAACAGGATGGAGAACGCCTCTCATGCCTCAGACTGAGCGCCGCCATGAGCGCCTTGCGGTCCGCTTGTCGCTGATTATCAGCCGTCTTGTGGCGGGAGAAACGCTGATTATGCAGAAGCTGGCTGTCGAATTTGGCGTGTCAGTTCGCACGCTGCGTCGGGATTTTCGCGAGCGGCTGACCTATCTCGACCTGGAGTTCCGTGACGGGCAGTGCAGCCTACTGTCTGGTAGTCGCCAGCGGGAACTGGCGGTGCAGACCTTCGTCCGCCACTCCGGCGTGGAGGCGCTCTTTCCAGATATCGACAATCAGCTGGTTACCTCTCTGTTGAGTGCCAGCGAATCTCCCTGCCTTATCTGGCACAGCGCTACCTCCCGGGCACTGGCACGGCCTGAAGTGTTTACGCGACTGGTTCGCGCTATCACTGAACACCGTCGGGTGACGCTGCTGGCAGAGGGCGGTCGTTACTCCGGCCTGGCTCCTTACCGCCTGGTGTGCAGCGACGGCTGCTGGTATCTGACCGGTGAGCTCGGGGGGCATATAACGGTTTTCCCGCTGGGCGATATTCACACGGTAACCTTCCACCCGGCACTGTTCGTGCCGGATGTTCGGGTGCGTAACCTGCTGTCACATCCCGATTTTCTTCGGGTATTACCTCACTTTCAGACTTTCCACTCACTGCTCGTTGTCAGTGACGACGGGTTTTCACCTCAAAAGGAACAAATATGAAATTACTTACTACCACGGCACTGGTGCTCAGCCTGTGTGCGAGTGCCGTTTTGCCAGTAGCCGCTGAAAATGTCGTAGGGACTGTTAAGGCCTGGCAATACATGCAAGCTGACGGCTGGAAATCAGCCGATGGTCTGGACAATCACACCCTCAGCAATGCGCTCTACGGTGCCAGAGTCATTGATAATTACCCCTGGACCCGGCAGTTTCTGCTGCGGATGGGATACAACGGAGGCTATTTTCTCGCTGACAAAAACACCAAAACGGTACGCAAACTTGCACTCAAAGCGGCCAGTGGTTCCCCCGCCGATTTGACATCCGTGTACCAGGGGGAAGGTAAGGCGTGTGGGTTCACTCTGATTGATACCCAGGCCTCGCTGCTGGACGAGGCGCAACAGAGATCAGGTGGTACAGATAATCCGACAGAAGCGTTGAATCATGCCCGGTCTACCTACGTTCCGAAAGCCCTGCTGGTCGTGCCGGATAATTGCGTCAATCCAAAACAACAGGCCGCGCTGGCGGCTAAGCGTTCTCAAAAAGACCGCGAACTGCAGCAGTGGGTGGCAAAGCAAAGCATGGCTGAACTGTGCCGCCGTACTGGTAACTGCTGAGAATCTGGTTACAGGCGTTTTAAATTACATCAGATGCCTGGCAATCTATCGGGTGTATAGGACACCCATTAATTCAGGAAGAATGCCATGTTAAGAATTATAACCTCAGCCATACCCGCTCTCATTCTGTCACTCACCACCTTCAGTACCGGTGCCGCACAGCTTCCGGCAAGCCTGATGGATAAAGACAATCCAGGCCAGGAGTACTGGTGCCAGGGAAACGACATCAACACCTCCATGTGCTCACTGACCGGCGTCAGTCATGACCGTAAGTTTGCCCTGATTCAGGACCTGCCGGGCCCTGCCTGTGAAGATTTAAGCTTCGGGGTTATCGACCTGGTGCGCCAGACCGGCATCAATGTTCCTTACGATGGTGGTGACTGTAAGGGCGATGTGCAGGCCGGGTTTGTGCGTGGCTCGAAAGATAATGCTCTGTATGTGAAGATTGTCCGGGGCAGCAAAACCCTGAGGCTGTATAAGGTACAAACCGGTTACTGACAATCACCTCACATCCGCATACTCCCATAGCCCCTGACGCGTCTGCGTCAGGGGCTTTTGCTTTTAAATGCCGGAATCTCAATTACTACCGCCGGGTTCATTCACTTGCCAGCAGGCCGAAGCGATTACCCGCCGGTATCACAACATCGCCATTGAAGACGACCAGGGCAGTCATTTCCGTCTGGTGGTTCGCGACCCCGAAGGTCGGATGGTCTGGCGTGCATGGAACTTTGAACCGGATGCCGGTACGGTCCTCAACCGGTATATCGGGCAGGATGGCATTTGCAGAGCATTATCCACCGACTGACTGCAGTCATTTATCAGCATACATTTCAGATCCTGATTATCCCATCCCATACGCCAGCCATCGCCGCTGGCGTTTTTTATTGACGGAGAAACCCTATGACAACACAGACACAGTACGAGCTTGTTCCCGCTAACGAACCGCAGTTCACCCTCAGTGCCACGCTGGTACCCGACGAACAGCGTATCAACTTCTGGCCACAGCACTTCAGCTCCATTCCACAGTGGATAACGCTGGAACCGCGTATTTTCGCTTGGATGGACCGCCTCTGTGATGAGTACAGCGGTGGTATCTGGTCCTTTTACACGCTCAGCAATGGTGGTGCGTTTATGGCCCCTGATGCTGACAGTGACGATAAATGGCATCTGTTCAACGGCATGAACGGCAATGGTGCGGAAATGAGCTCGGAAGCCGCAGGTGTCGCTGTCTGCCTGATTGAATACAGCCATCACGCCTGTCGCACCGAATGCGATGCCATGACTGAGCACTATTACCGTCTGCGGGATTACGCTCTGCAGCACCCTGAATCCAGCTCCATTCTGCGCATCATCGACTGAACGGAGGAACCGATGAAACAGCTTTCCTTTTTACCCGGCGAGATAACGCCACAGGACCGGCATCTTATTCAGCGGGCACTCAGGGTTCTGGACCGGCATCTGCATGAGCCTGGGGTAGCCTTCACCTCCACCCACGCCGTACGTGAATGGCTGCAACTGCATATGGCTGTACTTGAACGGGAAGAGTTCCGGGTGCTGTATCTGAACAATCAGAATCAGTTGATTGCCCATGAGACGCTCTTTAGCGGCACGATTAATCGTACCGAGGTCCATCCCCGGGAGGTGGTTAAACGCGCTCTGTACTTCAACGCGGCGGCGGTGATACTGGCGCATAACCATCCTTCCGGTGAGACGACCCCCAGCCAGGCCGATAAAGCCCTCACGCAGCGGCTGGTACAGGTACTTCAACTGGTGGATATCCGTGTCCATGACCATCTGATTGTCGGTGGCAGGCAAATCTATTCGTTCGCTGAACACGGTCTGCTGTGAGGAGGTCTCATGAAAATAATCAGTAAATCTGATGCCATGCGACTTCACCACCAGCATCCACAGTCCCGCGTATTTCGTTACTGCACCGGCAAATACCAGTGGCATGGCAGCATCCGTTATTACCTCGGTAAGGACCTCCCGGATATTCCCGGCGTGCTGGCGGTATACGCCGAACGCCGCCAGGATCGCAACGGGCCGTATACATGTCTGATGAGTATTACCTTGAACTGACAATAAAGGAGGTTAGAAATGAGCAATATCACATGGGGCCTGCAGCGGGATATCACACCGCACCTGGGAGCCCGTCTGGTACAGGAGGGTAACCGGCTGCACTATCTGGCTGACCGGGCCAGTATCACCGGTAAGTTCAGTGACGCTGAATGCTTGAAGCTGGATGAGGCATTTCCGCATTTTATCAGCCAGATGGAATCGATGTTGACCACTGGTGAAATGAATCCTCGCCACGCCCACTGCGTCACCCTGTACCACAACGGTTTTACCTGTGAAGCCGATACCCTTGGCAGTTGCGGCTACATATACATCGCCGTTTATCCCACTCAACGCTAACTAATTTCACGAGAGCAAACATGAAAACTCTACCTGCAACGACTCCGCAGGCGGCGAAGCTATGTCTGTCGCCCGTGCCTGTCTGGCAAATGTTACTGACACGCCTGCTGGAACAGCACTATGGCCTGACACTGAACGACACACCATTCAGTGATGAGACTGTTATTCAGGAACATATCACTGCTGGTATTACACTGGCTGATGCCGTTAACTTTCTGGTGGATAAGTACGAACTGGTTCGTATTGATCGCAGGGGATTCAACTGGCAAGAACAGTCCCCATACCTGCGGGCTGTCGATATTCTGCGGGCGCGACAGGCAACTGGTTTATTGAAAGAAATCGTATTAACGCAACACTTTGAATATTGGGAATAGCCTCCCTGATTCATATTCCAGACATATTTATTTACTTATTACAAAAGCACCAGCTGATGCGGGCAGGTGCTTTTGCTTATATGGACGAAATATCATGCAAATTGAAGCTGTAATTTTAACTGGGCACATCACCGCAAACACAATCCGGGAATGCTGGTCCGTCGTTGTTGATGGTTTTGACGCATACGGCGAACAAGCTTATGATCCAGCTTAATTTCTTTTCCTCATGAAGGGACGGGTATGGGCAACAGAATGTGGATGATTCGCGGTGACGGCGGCAAACTCTATGACGATTTCCGCGATAAACAAATTGTGGGAATCGGTTGGCCTCAGTTGGCTCCTTTGGTCAAACCCGGCCTGTCCCGATCCCAGTTGCTCGCCTTATACCGGGAAGCAGACCCCTTAACGAAGCTAGGAACAGCCCGTTCTGGAGCATCGCAGGTCTGGCGTTTTGTGAACGAAATCCAAAAGAGTGATTGGGTTATTACCTATTCTCCAGCCAACCGTACTTATCTGCTAGGCAAAGTTACATCAGACTTCCAATATCATCCTGAATGGGTGGAAGAGGGGATGGGGATCGCTCGGCAGGTTAAATGGAATACTCAAGAAATCGATCGCGATCGATTGTCTGTTGCTACCAAAAACACATTGGGTTCCACGTTGACGGTTTTCCAGCTTCCAGAATATGCGTTAGAGGAGCTTTTGCAGGATAAGAAACCCACTGCAGATGTTATTACTCAGAATCCAATTGTGATAGATGAAGATGAGGTCGTTTCTGATCCGCTTCGCGATATGGAAATGCTGGCATTTGAGGGTATCAAAGATCGCATCAACTCTCTTGATTGGGATGAGATGCAAAATCTGGTTGCCGGAGTTTTACGCAGTATGGGCTATAAAACGCAGGTTTCACCTGCGGGTGCCGATCGGGGTAAAGACATCATTGCTTCACCTGATGGATTCGGTTTTGAAAATCCACGAATTATCGTTGAGGTAAAACATCGTAGGGAGCAAATGGGGAGTCAGCAGATTCGCAGCTTTATCGGCGGTCGCCATAAAGACGATCGCGGGCTTTATGTCAGTACGGGGGGCTTTACGAAAGATGCTCGCTATGAAGCCGACCGTTCGACGATACCTCTGACGCTCTGGACACTTGATGATCTCGTCCGTGCGCTTATTGAGAACTACGAGCAAGTCGATATCGAGACCAAGCTTTTGGTGCCTCTGAAGAAAACTTTCCTTCCTGCCTGAATCTTGCTTTGATAGCCATATCGGCGTTCTACTGGTATGGCTTTATACCCACTAATAATGTCTGTTTTTTGTACGGATTTTTACTTGTGGGTACAAGTGCGGGTATGACTATTTATTCCCATTTATAAAATGCATTGATATCAGTGTGTTGGGTCTAAAATTCGAGTCCGGCCTTCGCACCATTACAGCTTTTTCAATAAAAACAGTAAGTTAAGAGAAGGTTCTCTACCTTCTGTCACCAAAAACTTTATAAAACCCCTTCACAAGAAAATGCCGCTGTGGTTAGTAGTGGCGAGGGGATATTATCTCACAGTGGCGTGTAGTTTCCTGGTTCAAACACGTACAAAGCGTGAACAGTTGCACCGTTCGGCTAAAAACTTGAAGCCAATGACGCTGCCAGCGTCTCTAAAACCTCCCAAACACTTTCAGTGAAGCGCATTTTTTGCCGATGCTCCCACATGCCATACGTCGTGATGACGTTGCAGGGAATAAACAGGTCTATGGTGGTCATGGTACTTGCACACCACATGCAAGCTCTGCCAGCGTCTCAGCCACGCTCCCGAAAGGGTACACGGCGATCCTGATAAACTTCACGGTCTGACATAACCCTGATGAAGTCGCTACGCTCCGCACGTTGTCTTACCACCAACGGGCTTTATGGCTGCTATTGCTTGAAATCGATGTCTATACATTAATAGGACTTATAGCTGTCAACTTGAAAGACATCTCTTTTTTCAGTCTTCGGATCAACCTCAATGATTGCCCTCATACCTGTATCAATCCAAATCTTAATCACAACATACAAATCCTTCGTGCAACTAAATCCGTCTGAATTGTAAGCATTCCCTTGATTATCAATGCCTTTACCATTGCTCTCGAAGGTGCATTTCATTTGCTTGTCGAGCCGGGAGTAAGTCGCTTGACCCGCATAGTATGTCAAAGACCTTGCCCCATCTTTTGTCACAACTTTCTAGCCGTCAGCAAAAGCGAGACCGGGGAGAAGGCAAAGTACAGCCAACACTATTTTTTTCATTGTCTGGATCACTTCATTTCTTCTCACAGTTTCGCATTTTGTAGAAGAACCCTGTATTCCCATCTTCCACAATGAACCTATCGCCGAAAGTTGGACGGCGAATGAACGTTACCCCGCCTTTTTCGGCTTTTTGTTTCAATCCGTCATCAATGCTTTCCAAGTCGGGGGAATACATCTGATCACCATTGGGCATTTGAACGATGAAGTTGTTTCCATTATCGAGAACGGTTGAGGCTTTTGACAGAATTTTGGTGGCGGTGTCCAAGCTGGAAATACGAATGTCACAAATGTATTTCCCTGGTCCCTGATCTTCTTCTGCGAGTACAGGTAAGGAGAATAGCGAAAGCACGATGATGAGAGTTTTTTTCATGATAGACCTAGGAATGTTAATAAAAGTAACATTTTACAGAGGCGACGGGTAAGTGCAAAGAACGAATTATCAATGGATGACGGTAGTTCTAATAGATTCCCTTTGGTTACTTTTCGTTGTCTGAGGTTGAGAACGTCTTGGAATAGGGGCAGTGTTGAGAGCGCGTCACCAGCGTAAACAGCATTTACCTGTTTTCGTAGGTGCAAAGTCGTTTCCCACCTTGTAACTCCTGTTCGTCTGGGTTGCTCATGGTGATTTTCCCTGCTGTAGCATTAAAAGTTAATAACATACCGCAAATCAATACAATGCCTTTCATATATCTCCTTGAATAATTGTACTTTTTTAATGTCAAATGGCAAGCAGAGCATTCTCTCTTTAACGATTATAGTAATATTATTGATCTATTTTACCGATCAATTTTAATATTTCGATCTATTAAAGTGATTGATTGTGTTGGTGCATCTGCCGATGATGTACTTTATCTATTCAGCTATGGAGGCTGTTTTGAAATTGATCTGACACGTGTCAGGCGGATGAGGGGAGTAGCGGTTCAGGGCAGGGCAGGGAAGCAGGCAGGATAATGGGGTC
>NZ_JBBYHZ010000012.1:0-129977 GCF_038405435.1 Dryocola clanedunensis
TATAACTGTTACCCATGTGGCCGGTCTAAAGTGTTACCCATGTGCCCGGTTTGTACCCTGGCGCTTATCCACCCTACCCTTTTAGATCGGGATAGCACAGCGTCATCCGACACAATCAAGGATGAAAATTCATCCACTTCTGCGCGGCCATTCCCGGCTTCGAGATAAACTGGAAGCGGGCCGGGTCCTCAATAAACTGCTGATAAAGCGGCTCGTCGGTGATGCCGAACTCGCTGTAAATCCTCGGTGACGTCACCTGTAGCCGCCCCGGCATATAGTTCCGGTTATGCTGCCAGGCGATGTGCTCATCCTGTAGCAACGGGTACCAGGCCAGCCCTTTATAGGCCCTCACCGCTTCGTATTCAAAGCCGTACTCCCTGTCGCACCAGGCGCCAAACGTCAGCGGTTCATCCGGCGACGCTGAGATGGTGGCGTGCGCCCAGCCCGGCGGAACCAGCACCTTCTCCCCCGGACCTGCGCAGACGGCGAAGCAGCGGCCCGGATCGTCCGCCACGAACTCCTGCATGTAGATAATCGCTTTGCCCTGCCAGATCTCATACAGCTCCGGCGGCGACCAGCCGCTGTGCCCGCTGATGCGGTGGATATGCCCCTGGCTGCGAATCGGCTCGTCCCCCAGCCGCCCGCTGGCGTAGGTCACGACGCCGAACAGCAGCATCCGCTTCTTTAATTCCTCGCGATCCTTCAGGCGGGCCACGTCCATCACAATCGCGTACACATCCTCGGGGCCGTCACATGTCGGATCCCGTAAAGAAGCGCGGATCTGATCCAGCGTGCGGATCTCCGGCACCGGGCCGATCACCTCTTCGCCGTAGCTGAAGCCCATCGGCGAGTGGTGGATCGCCATATCCAGACCAAAACTGCGCGCTGACTCAGCCATTTTGCACATCCTTCGCCTGGATTTTTCCTTCATGCCCGGTCACGCGCAGCGCGAAGCCACCGGCCAGCGAACGATAATCGTGCCCGGCGACCGTCGGCCAGACGGCAAGTGCGGAGAGAATTTCAGTACCGGTATTGATGAGACGGTGTGCGGTATTTCCGGGAATGATGTGTACGGATCCGGGAGAGACCTGCTCCAGCCTCGCCTCGCCCTGCTCGTTTTGCAGCAGAAGCAGGCCGCTGCCGCGAATGCCGAAATAGACCTCACCCTGTTCGCGCCGCTGATGGAAATGTCCGCGAGTCATATAGAACTCATCGCCTACCAGGCCAGGATGCAGGTGCGTCATACCGACGTACAGCTCACCTTCGCCCTGCGGCGAGTCCAGCATTTCAACTTCATAAACCGGCGTATCGGCGGGAATCGCCTGCCAGGCGGTAAGATCGTGGAAGACGCCGCTTAGATCGCCGCAGCGGGTAACTTTTTTAATAACGTTACCGCCCGAAAACTGG
Organism: Dryocola clanedunensis; assembly: GCF_038405435.1. Lineage (GTDB taxonomy): Bacteria > Pseudomonadota > Gammaproteobacteria > Enterobacterales > Enterobacteriaceae > Dryocola > Dryocola clanedunensis_A. The sequence continues at coordinate 1,408 of NZ_JBBYHZ010000012.1, forward strand.
CCAGTAAGAAACGCCACGTCCGGCGGCATGCTGATAGATGTACTCATTTATTTTCTCCGGCCCAAGGAGAACTGCGTAGCCAGTATAGCCGGTTAATCGATTAACCGAAGCCCTTAAGCCGGAGAAAGTCGAGCCACCTCGCATTATTTAAGGTGCCAGCGCCAGCACCTCTGCCACCCAAGCCTGGAATCCCGCAACGTCCAGCCCTAACGCAACCCGGGCGTTGGGCTCACGTGCATACCGCCCCTCAAGATCCACAACCGTGGTGCCCGCCGTGTACTCGCCGTGCGTTTCAACCGCCACAAAGCAGTTCTGCACGCGGAACAATTCTGGTTTTACCAGGAACGCAATCGCGCAGAGATCGTGCATGCGCAGGCCGGTCGCCATGCTGCCGCTACGGTAGTGGCTAAACAGCGCGTGGAGCATCCTGCCGGTTTTATTCAGGCCGGGAAGCTGCTGCAAATATTCAGGGCTAAGCAGCGCCGTATTGGTTACGTCCAGCCCGCACATCACGATATCCAGCCCGCTTTCAAATACCCGCGCGGCGGCTTCGGGATCGATGGCGATATTAAATTCCGCGTTCGGCGTGAAGTTACCGCGCCCGGCGGATCCGCCCATCATCACCAGGCGTGAGATCTTGTCTTTGCAGTCCGGGTACTGCGTCAGCAGCAGAGCGATATTGGTCAGCGGCCCGATAGTGACCAGCGTGACGGGCTCATCGCTGGCCTGCAGGCGCTGATAAATAGCTTCAAAAGCAGGCTCAGCCAGCGGCCTGCGCGCGTGCTCCACGAAGGCGTATCCTTCCATACCCGATTCACCGTGAACGTAAGCGGCATCCCGTAGTTTACGCACCAGCGGCGTTGCCGCCCCTTTTGCCACCGGGGTGTCGCTCTGCCAGAACTCCATTAGCGCCAATGCGTTACGCGTGGTTTTCTCTACCGAAACGTTACCCGCAACGGTAGTCATCAGCTTTAAATCGAGCTGCGGGGCAAACAGCGCCGCGGCAATGGCAACGGCGTCGTCAATACCGGGGTCGGTATCCAGGATGATGGGCATTCTTTCCATAAGTCGCTCTCTCTTTTAAGCTTATTAGGCACATACGCCGCTCTTAGCTTACTATGTAGCTCGTTTCTGTATTTAGTCCTGGCCGGGAAATTACGATGAAAGTCACGCAGGCAAGTATTTCTGAATCCGTTACGCAGCACCTTGCGCGCCGCATCATGCATGGCGATCTCGCGCCGGGGCTTTCGCTGCCGGGCGAAAACGAGCTGGCTCAGGAATATGACGTTTCCCGGACGTCGGTGCGCAACGCCCTGCAGGTGCTGGCGGCAAAGGGCCTGATCTCCATTCAGGCGAAAAAGCGCAGCACGGTTAACGGCCGGGAACAGTGGAGCCTGCTGGATATAGACGTGCTGGGCTGGCTCTCCGAGGGCGAAGTCGATCTGCAGGTAGTCGAACAGCTGATGGTCACCCGTCTGATCTTCGAGCCTAACGTCGCCACGCTTGCGGCGCTCAACGCCAACGGCCACGACCTTGCCGCAATGGAAGATGCGCTGCATCTGATGCGCCAGGGCCAGCTTGAAGCGGAGCGCGAGCTGTTTGAAAAAGGCGATTTGGCTTTCCACCAGGCTTTACTGCGCGCCACGCATAATCCTTTCCTGCTCGCCCTCGGCAACGCCCTGTCTGCCGCAATGGAGCTCTCCTTCCGGCAAACGATAGAAAAAGACGTGCGCCAGACGAAAACCGCCATCGATGAACACGTCCGTCTGTTCGACGCCATCCGCCTCAGGCAGGCAGATCAGGCCCGCCAGCAGATGCGCAGCATCGTGCTTAACGCCGCGAAGAAGCGCATCTGGCACGATCGCCCGGAAATGTTCGACCACATCATCTGATCCCCTTCTGACGTAATTTCGATCGTCCTCACAGATCCTGGGTGTTTTTTGCTCTAGCATTCTTGTATTACAAGATTGCTAGGTTTGTATTACTTGATATGAGCAGATACTGGATCGCTATCGACTGGGGCACCACCAACTTTCGCGCATTTTTAATGCAGGACGAGGTTCAGGTTGCCCACATAAATCAGGCCTGCGGGCTGCTGTCCGTAAGGCTGGGGGAGTTTGCCGCCACGCTGCAAAATCTTATTCAACCGTGGCTTGAGGAGCATCCTGCCGTGCCGATCGTGCTGGCGGGGATGGTTGGCTCGCAGCAAGGCTGGTTTGAAATTGCCTACGCCCCGCTTCCCGCCACGGCGCGCAGCCTTATTGAGGGAACGCGAAGAATCGCCACCTCATGGGGCAGCCCGGCGTGGATAGTGCCCGGTGTCAGCGGCACCAGCCAGTTTGGCCAGCCAGACGTGATGCGCGGCGAAGAAGTGCAGCTTTTAGGCCTGAGCGTTTTGCACCCGGCGGAGCAGCACTTTGCGCTGTTGCCGGGTACGCACAGCAAGCACGCGCAGATGATCAACGGTGAGATAACCGCCTTCTCCACCTTTATGAGCGGCGAGCTGTTCGCCCTGCTCAGCAAGCATTCAATCCTCGGACGCGCCCTGCCGCAGCAGCAGGAAGATGAAAATGCCTTTTTGCTCGGCGTCTCGACAGCCCTGCACGGCGCGCCCTTCAGCCATTTAATTTTCTCTGCCCGCACCCGCCGCCTTGCCGGCGAGATAGCGGACGCGCACGTCCACAGCTACCTTTCCGGCCTGGTTATCGGCTACGAGCTGCTGGCTTTACCCGGCGCGCAGCGTGCCTGGCTGGTTGGCAGCCCTTCGCTCACCGCCCGCTATCAGCTGGCGGCAGACCAAATCGGGTTAGATTTTGTCCCCGTTAACGGGGATGACTGCTTTATTCGCGGCCTCTGCCACCTCTATTCCCTTCTTCAGGAAAACGCATCATGAACCCGACATCGTTTCTTCAGCGCTGGCAGCAGGAGCCTCTGCCGCTGGTGGCTATTTTGCGCGGCATCACGCCAGACATGGCCGCAGAGGCGGCGGAAACGCTGCTCGAGTGCGGCTTCCGCTATCTTGAAGTGCCGCTCAATAGCCCGTCCCCCTACGAATCAATCAGCCTGATGCGCGAAGCCGCAGGCGATCGTGGCTACGTGGGAGCGGGAACCGTGCTGAGCGTTGAGCAGGTGGATCGGGTTGCCGAATGCGGCGGGCAGCTGATCATCTCCCCGAATTGTGATCCCGACGTGATCGCCCATTCAGTGAGGCGCGCAATGGTCAGCCTGCCGGGCGTGATGACGCCGAGCGAGGCCTTCAGCGCAATCAGCGCCGGGGCCAGCGGGCTGAAGCTCTTCCCGGCGGAGCAGATCACCCCGGCAATCACTAAAGCCTTCCGCGCGGTGATCCCGGCAGAAGTCGCTCTCCTGCCGGTAGGCGGCATCCAGCCCGATGCGGCCCAGATGCGCAGCTACATTCAGGCCGGTGCCAACGGCTTTGGCCTTGGCGGCGGGCTGTACCAGGCGGGCATGAGCATCGACACGCTGCGGGGCCGGGCGCTGGCATACCAGCAGGCCTGGCGCGAGTGCGCGGAGTAATATGATGGCTGACTGGAACAGTGCTGATATTCAGCCAGTAAACGACTACCGCGCGCAGCTAGGTGAAACGCCCGTCTGGTGCGCACGCAGCCAGTCATTGCTGTGGGTCGATATTTTGCAGCAGCGCCTGCTGCGCTTCTGGCCCGAACAAAATGGCCGCACTGAAATCCACGCCATGCCGCCTTTTACCAGCGCGGTGCTGCTGACTAATAAAGAAGAGGTTTTTCTTTCCGTCAGCCAGAGCGGTATCGCGCTGTATGACTACGCCCACCAGCGCTTTGAGCCGCTGTGTGATTATCCGACGGATGCGGCAGACACCCGGCCAAACGAGGCGGCCATCGCCCCCGACGGCGCGCTCTGGTTCAGCACGATGGATCCTGCCGCTAGCCAGGCCATCGGGAGCTGGTATCGCTTTGCCTGGGGTGATATAGCCCCGCGTCGCCTGCTGGCTGGCCAGCTCGTTCCAAATACGCTTCAGTGGCACGACGGCCACGTCTGGTTTGCGGACTCCCTACGGCACAGTTTTTACTGCGCGCCTGCGGCCGATACTGCGCTTTCCTGCCTTACGGCTCACCCTGTTGACGGCATCCCGGACGGCTCCGCGCTGACGACTTCAGGCCAGCTAATCAACGCCCGCTGGGGCCAGTCCCGGCTGGTGCGCTGCCGGCTTTCAGGCCCGCATATGCGCGAGCTGGACGCTTTGCCCTTACCGGTTCGCCAGCCCAGCAGCTGCACCTTCGGCGGGCCGGATCTCTCCACCCTTTTTATCACTTCCGCACGCGACGGGCTTGTACAGCCCGGCGCAACGGACGGCGCTCTGCTTTGCACGGCGACCAGGCTTACCGGCCAGCCTGCCGGTCAATTCGTTTACTAAAATTATAAAACTATCAAGGTGTTATTATGAACACGGCTACCCACCCTACAAAAACGAACCGGCAGACGTACCTCGTCTGCTTCCTCGCGGCCCTGGCCGGACTGCTGTTCGGTCTGGATATGGGCGTCATCGCGGGCGCGCTGCCTTTTCTCGCCCATGAATTCAATCTCAGCAGCCACCATCAGGAGATCGTGGTCAGCATCATGATGTTCGGGGCCGCTCTTGGCGCATTATGCAGCGGCCCAATGTCCTCCTCGCTTGGCCGCAGGAAGAGCCTGCTGCTGGGGGCGGCGCTGTTTGTCATCGGCTCCGTCGGCTGCGCCCTTGCCCATAATATGGAAATTCTTTCGGTTTCCCGCTTTATCCTCGGCCTGGCGGTGGGCGTGGCCTCGTTTACCGCGCCGCTTTATCTGTCTGAAATCGCCCCGGAGCGCATTCGCGGCAGCATGATCTCCCTGTACCAGCTGATGATCACCATCGGTATTCTGGCGGCGTTCCTCTCCGACACGGCGCTGAGCTCCGGCGGCCACTGGCGCTGGATGCTCGGGGTGATCACCTTCCCGGCCATCATTCTGTTCGTCGGCGTGCTGACGCTGCCGGAAAGCCCGCGCTGGCTGGCAATGAAAGATCGCCATGAGCTTGCCGGTAAAGTGCTCAGGCTTCTGCGTAATTCAGATAGAGAGGCCCAGCAGGAGCTGGATCAGATCCGCGAAAGCGTGATGATGAAGCAGCGCGGCTGGCAGCTGTTCCGCAAAAATACCCACTTCCGCCGCTCAACTTACCTGGGCGTGCTGCTGCAGTTCATGCAGCAGTTCACCGGCATGACGGTGATCATGTACTACGCGCCGAAGATCTTCGAAATCGCGGGCTTCTCTACCACTAAAGAGCAGATGTGGGGAACGGTGATTGCCGGGCTGACCAACGTGCTGGCGACCTTTATCGCCATTGGCCTGGTGGATAAATGGGGGCGCAAGCCGATCCTTAAGCTTGGTTTCTCCGTCATGGCGGTTTGCATGGGGATCCTTGGCTACATGTTCTACAGCGGCATCACCAACCCGACGGAGCAGTACTCCGCCGTTATCGTGCTGCTGATCTTTATCGTCGGCTTCGCAATGAGCGCAGGCCCGCTGATCTGGGTGCTCTGCTCGGAGATCCAGCCGCTGGCCGGGCGCGACTTTGGCGTCACCTGCTCCACCATGGCGAACTGGATCGCCAACATGATCATCGGCGCGACCTTCCTGACGCTCATCGACACCATCGGCAGCCCGAATACTTTCTGGCTGTACGGCGTGCTGAACGTGGTCTGCATCGTGCTGACCATCCTCTTCGTCCCCGAAACCAAGAACATTTCACTGGAGCACATTGAACGCAACCTGATGCGCGGCGAGCCCCTGCGCCACATCGGGCGGCAGCTAAGCACCAATAGCCCGATCGCCGCCACGGCGAAATAACTAATAAGCCCGGGCCGCCGAGGCTCGGGCAATTTACACCTCTGGAGAAAGACTATGAACGAGACGCTGGACAGCAAATCATCGGCCAAAGCCGCTGAGTCGCGGGTTTACAGTAAGATCACGCGACGCCTGATTCCCTTTTTAATCCTCTGCTACTTCTTCGCCTACCTGGATCGCGTTAACGTCGGCTTCGCCAAGCTGCACATGCAGGATGCGCTGAGCTTCAGCGACACGGTCTACGGGCTGGGGGCCGGGATTTTCTTTATCGGCTACTTTCTGTTTGAGATGCCGAGCAACCTGCTGATGCAGCGCTTCGGCCCCCGCTTCTGGATAGCCAGAATTATGGCAACCTGGGCGGTGCTCTCCGCAGGCATGATGTTTGTCACCACGCCAACGCAGTTCTACGTCGTGCGCTTCCTGCTGGGCGTGGCGGAAGCGGGCTTCTTCCCCGGCATCGTGTTTTATCTCACGCTGTGGTTCCCGTCATGGCGTTCGGCCCGCACGCTCGGGCTGTTTATCCTCGTCACCCCGCTTTCCACCATCATCGGCAGCCCGCTTTCGGGCCTGATCCTCAAGCTGTTTGAGGACGTCGGCGGCCTGCATAACTGGCAGTGGCTGTTCCTGGTGGAAGCCGTTCCGTCGTTCCTGCTGGCCTTCGTGGTGCTGCGCTACCTGGATAACGACGTGAAATCCGCCAGATGGCTGAGCGACGCAGAAAAGCAGATTGTCTTTGACGACCTGCGCAAAGATGCCGTCAACCGCGAACGGGCCAACCGGGGCAAGGTGGACAGCAGCCTGAAGGGCATGCTCGCTAACGGCTACGTCTGGCTGCTGGCGCTGGTGTTCTTCAGCTTTAACATCGGCTACTACGGCATCAACTTCTGGCTGCCGTCGATTATCAAAAGCTCCGGCGTGAACGACGATTTCTACATCGGCCTGCTCGCCGCCCTGCCCTACATCTTTGGCGCGGCCTTTATGGTGTGGAACAGTCGCCACTCCGACCTGAAGCAGGAGCGCCGCTGGCATATCGCCATTCCGGCCCTGATTGGCTGCGTTGGCCTTGCATTAAGCGCTTATTGCAGCGGCTCCACCTTCTGGATGATGGCGTGGATCTGCGTGGCAATGTCCGGCACCCTGGCGCTGATCCCTACTTATATCAGCCTGCCCGGCGCCCTGCTTTCCGGCACGGCCGCCGCCGCCGGGATCGCCTTCGTCAATTCCGTGGGTAACCTGGCGGGCTTCTTTGGCCCAACTGTGCTGGGCTGGCTGAAAGATACCACCGGGCGCACCGACCTCGGCCTGTACATTCTGGCAGGCTTCCTGCTGCTCTGCGCCCCGCTGATTCTGGCCCTGCCGGCCCGTCTCGCTAACCCGAAAAAAGTTATCGCTGTCCCTGAACAGAACACCGCGCAGCCTGACGCTGCACACCCTGACAATGCGGCTCTTCGCCGCTAAGAAAAGAGACTGAAATTATGAGTGGATGTGGAGGATGTGCCAGCTGTGGCACGCATTTCAACCCAATCCTTGAAGGTGACGACGGCGCGCTGAAACGTGCGCTGTACAAATCAATGGGCCACAGCGACGAGCAGCTTCGCCGCCCGGTGATTGCCGTGGTGAACAGCTACACCAACGCGACGGCGGGACACGCCAATCTTAACGAGCTGACGGCCAAAGTGCTGGAGGGTATTGAAGAGGCGGGCGGCGTCGGCATGGTCTTTGGCACCATTGCCCCGTGCGATGGCATCGCCGAAGGCCACTTAGGTATGCGCTATATTCTCGCCGCTCGCGAGGTGATTACCGCCTCCATTGAAGTGATGATGCGCGCCCACCGTTTCGACGGCATGGTGCTGCTTGGCTCCTGCGACAAAATCGTTCCGGCGATGCTGATGGCCGCCGCGCGGCTGGATATCCCGGCGATTATGGTCAACGGTGGGCCAATGTATCCCGCTGAATACAAAGGTAAACACTGGGACGGCAATATCGTCACCGAGGCCATCGGCTGGAAAAAACGCGGCGAAATCACCGAAGAAGAGTTCGCGCACATCGAGAACATTGCCGAGCCGGGGCCGGGCTCCTGCACCATGTACGGCACCGCGAACACCATGTGCTGCATCGGTGAAGTGCTGGGCATGAGCCTGCCGGGCAGCAGCACCCTGCCCGCCGTCTCGCAGGAGCGTCGCGAATGCGCCGTGGAAACGGGCCGTCAGGCCGTCAGGCTGGTGCTGGACGGGGTTAACGCTCGCCAGATTATCACGCCGGAATCTATCCGCAACGCGATGGTTTATCTGCTGGCGACCGGCGGCTCCACGAACGCGATCCTACATTTGCAGGCCATTTACTATGAGGCCGAGCTGGGCCATTTGCCGCTCTCCGCGTTTGATGAGCTCAGCCATCATGTGCCGCTGGTTGCCTCACTTTATCCGGCCTCCGAGCACGATATGATCGACTTCTGGGAGGCGGGCGGCGTGCGGGCCGTGGAGTATGAAATCAGCAGGCTGATGAATCTGGATGCGCTGACGGTCGCGGGCAAAACCAAGCGCGAGCTGCTCGCCCAAACGCAGCGAAGCTGCCGCCCGGAAGTCATCCATACGCTTGCTATCCCGGTACGTAACGAAGCGGGCGTAGCCGTACTTCACGGCAATTTATCTCCGCTCGGCTGCGTGGTGAAACCTGCCGCCGTGCCGGAGAATCTAATGGTGTTCCGTGGCCCGGCCGTTGTCTTTAACAGCGAGCAGGAGTCCGTGGACGCGATAATGTCCGGTCAGATCCAGCCGGGCAGCGTGCTGGTGCTGCGCTACGAGGGGCCAAAAGGCGGGCCGGGAATGCCGGAGATGTATAAGCCGATGAAATCACTCGAGGGGATGGGCCTGTCCGATACCTGCGCGCTGATCACCGACGGGCGTTTCTCCGGCTCTAACCGCGGCCTGTTCGTCGGGCATATCTCGCCGGAAGCGGTGGACGGCGGCGAGCTGGGCCTCGTGGAAGACGGCGATGAAATATCCATAGATATCCCAACGCGTTTGCTGACCCTGCACGTCAGCGAAGCCGAGCTGGCGGCCCGGCGCGAAAACTGGAAGCCGGTAAACAAAGAGGTTCCGCGCGGCTTCCTGCGGTTATATCGCCGCTGGGCGCTACCTGCTGCGCAAGGTGCAGTACTGGCGGACAGGGAGGAAGACTGATGCAAAAGCACTATGCGGCGCAGGATATCATCGGCGTTAACCCGATAACCGCCATGCCGTTTACCGCCAGCGGTGAAATCGATGAGGCGAGCCTGATTCGCCTGCTGGAACATCTGGCGGACAGCGGCGCGCAGGGCACCACCCTGTTTGGCATCGCCAGCGAATTCCCCAAGCTGGACGACCACGAGCGCGATCGGCTGGCGCAGATTTTTGTCACTACGCTTGCGGGCAGCCCGCTTTACCGTGCGATGTCCGTCACCGATCACAGTACGGAGCTGGCGGTAAAGCGCGCTCGCCGGTATGCCAGCCTTGGGGCGGATGCTCTGATGCTGCTACCGCCTTTCTTCCTGCAACCTGGCCCGCAGGCAATTCAGGAGCATATTTTTGCGGTGCTCGAAGCGGTGGATATTCCGGTAATGGTGCAGTATGCACCGGGAGAAACCGGCCTGGCTATTACTCCGGAGCAGCTGGCAGCGGTCGCCGCCCGCTATCCCCATGCCGTTTTCAAAATCGAATGTAACCCGCCGGTAGACTACACCCGCGAGTTTCTGGCTAAGGCACCGCAGGCCAGCGTGCTTAACGGCTATGCCGGGCTGTATATGCTGCAAATGCTCGAAGCGGGCGGCAAGGGCGTGATGCCGGGCTGCTCGTTTACCGAGGTCTACGTGCGGATTTATCGCCACTGGCTTCAGGGGGAGCAGCAGCAGGCCGAAGTGCTTCACACCGCGCTGCTGCCGTACATCCAGCGCTGGATGAGCCACTGCGAATACATCATCCAGGCAGAGAAAACGATTCTGATGCGGCGCGGGATCATTGCCAGCGACTACTGCCGCAGGCCGGGCTGGGCGCTTACCGCCGAAGACAGCCTGTTTATCGATAAATTTATCGCCGACTTCCAACTATAATTTTAAGGCTGCGGCCTGCCCGCAGCCACCGAGGTTTCCATGACAAATCAAAACACAGCCCGAGTGGTTATCGTCACCGGCACCAGCCAGGGAATCGGCCACGCTATCGCACAAACCTATCTTAACAACGGCGATATCGTGATCGGCTGCGCCTTTTCACCCCTCAATAAAGCGCCGCTGGCCCAGAAAATGCTGGCCGAAAACCCGGAGCGCTACTTTTACTATTCGGTGGACGTCACCAGTACAGAAGCCATTAAGCAGTTCGTCAATGAGGTCGAGATCCTGTTTGGCCGCATAGACGTTGTTGTCTCCAACGCCGGGAAGAACGTCTTTAAGGGGATCGACTGCGAGGAGAGCGACTGGGCGCACAACTTTGATTTGAACCTGCGCTCCCACTGGTATCTGGCTAAATGCGCCCGCCCGGCGCTGCAAAAAAGCAAAGGCGTGATCGTTATCATCACGTCCAACCATGCGTTTTCCACCATGCCGGGCTGCGCGCCTTACAATATCAGCAAACGCGCGCTGCTCTCGCTGGTGCAAAGCCTGACTATTGAATGGGGTCCCGAGATCCGCACCGTGGGGATCGCCCCCGGCTTCATTGACACCGACGGCAACCAGACGTGGTTTGACTCCCACGCCGACGGCAAAGCCGCACGCGAGAAAACCATTAAAAAACACCCCGTAGGCCGGATTGGCCGCCCGGAAGAAGTCGGCGATCTTTGTTTGTTTTTAACCAGCGACAGGGCCGGGTTCATAGCGGGAACGACGATTGTGATGGACGGCGGGCGCAGCGCGATAATGCAGGACGAGGACGACGCTTAGCAAAATGGGGAGCCGAAGCTCCCCATTTAAAACTGGCAAAAAAGGTGGATGACGCTATCGCTTATCCCCCTTACGCCTACACTTCTTTGGCATCGATACGCAGCTCGCGCGGCACTTCAAACACGATGTTTTCTTCGCGTCCTGTCAGCTCGCGGGTTTCGCTGCCGCCCAGTTCACGCAGGCGGGCTAACACGTTCTGCACCAGCACATCCGGGGCGGACGCACCGGCGGTAACGCCAACGCATTTCGCGCCGGTCACCCACTCTTCCTGAATGTCCGTCGCGTCGTCAATCAGATACGCCGCTTTCCCCATGCGCTGGGCAAGCTCCGCCAGGCGGTTGGAGTTAGAAGAGTTCTTCGAGCCGACCACCAGCACCACGTCCGCCTCGTCCGCCAGCGCGCGCACGGCTTCCTGACGGTTAGTGGTGGCGTAGCAGATATCGTCTTTGCGCGGCCCGATGATCTGCGGGAAACGGTTACGCAGCGCGTCAATCACTTCCGAAGTGTCATCGACCGACAGCGTGGTCTGGGTCATAAACGACAGCTTGCCTTCGTTTTTGACGTTCAGCCTGCTGACGTCCTCCGGCGACTCCACCAGGTACATGCCCCCTTTCGGGTTGCTGTACTGGCCCATGGTGCCCTCCACTTCCGGGTGGCCGGCGTGGCCAATCAGAATGGACTCTTCACCACGGCGGCTGGCGCGCGCCACTTCCATGTGCACTTTGGTGACCAGCGGGCAGGTCGCATCGAATACCGTTAAATCACGGCCTTTGGCTTCGTTGCGCACCGCCTGGGAAACGCCGTGCGCCGAGAAGATCAGGATCGCGCCGTCCGGCACTTCGCTGATTTGCTCGATGAAAATCGCCCCGCGCTCGCGCAGGCTGTCCACCACGTAGCGGTTATGCACCACTTCATGACGAACGTAAATTGGCGCGCCGTAGATAGCCAGCGCGTTTTCCACAATGCTGATAGCGCGGTCGACCCCGGCACAGAAGCCGCGTGGGTTAGCCAACAGGATCTGCATTCAACGCCTCCAGTACCGGGTTAACTTCCAGCACTTCGATATCAAAATGAATGGTTTGCCCGGCGAGAGGATGGTTAAAGTCCACGGTGATGGAATCCCCGTTGACTTCGCGCACCACGCCCGGCATCTCGCTGCCATCCATTGCGGTAAAGAGCATAATCGCACCCGGCTCCGGCTCCCCCGCGTCGACGAATTCACGACGGGAGAAATACTGGATCATGTCCGGGCTTGGAATACCAAACGCGGATTCCGGGGCCAGCGAAAACGCCTTTTTGTCGCCAGCCTTCAGGCCGACAAGCTGGTCTTCCATACCCGGCGACAGGGTTTCATCGCCAAGGGTGAAGAGCGCCGGTTTGCCGTTGTTACGGGTGGACTCGGCGGTGGAACCATCTTCGAGTTTCAGCGTGAAATGCACCAAAACGCGGCTGTTAGCTTGTACAGATTCAGACATGCAGTAGAGCCTATTATTGTGGCGGGGGCGCTAACGCCTGCCCGCCCTACAAATCGAACGGCACGCGGGCCGGATTATGCCGCTTTCTTCTTCCCGTCAGAGACGAAGAACCCTTCCAGCACAATCAGCGCCGCGCCGATACAGATTGCCGTATCGGCCAGGTTGAAGGTGGCAAAGTGCCAGTCGCCGACGTAGAAGTCGATCATGTCGACCACGAAGCCGTGCCAGAGCCTGTCGAACAGGTTGCCGAGCGCGCCGCCGATGATCAAAGCATAGGCGATATTGTTCAGCTTCTGGGTGGCTTTCGCGCGGTACATCAGCACCGCCAGCACCACGGAGATACCCACCGCAATGCCCGCGAAGAACCAGCGCTGCCAGCCGCCTTTATCCGCCAGGAAACTAAACGCCGCGCCGTAGTTACGGGCGTAGTGCAGGTTCAGCGACGGGAACAGCGAGACGGTGTCCCCCAGCATGAAATGCTGGAGGATCAGGTACTTGCTGCCCAGATCGATGATTAACACCACGACCACCAGCCACAGCCAGCGCAGGCCGGTAGAAAGAATCGGTTTACTCATCAGGCGAACTTACGCTTTTCGCCGTCACCGGCTACGTTGCTGACACAGCGGCCGCAAATTTCTGCGTGTTCCGCTACCTGACCGACGTCGGTGGTGTAATGCCAGCAGCGCGGGCACTTCTCACCGTCGGCTTTACGCAAGGCGACTTTCAGGCCTTTAAGGATTTCGCTCGGCTGAGCGTCTTCCATTGCCTGCGCATAATCGGCAACTTGCGCACCGGAGGTCAACAGGACAAATCGCAATTCATCGCCCAGGGCGTTGAGCTTCGCTGCCAGATCGCTGTCCGCGTACAGGGTGACTGCCGCTTCCAGAGACCCACCAACGCGCTTGTCGGCGCGAGCCTGCTCAATGACCTTGTTCACTTCGCCACGTACGGTCAGCAGAGTATCCCAGTAGTCGTTGTTCATCTCTTCGGCGTTATCCAGGCCAAACAGACCTTCGTACCACTCGCCGGTGAAGACGTACTGCTCGCGTTTACCCGGCAGGAAGCCCCAGATTTCGTCGGCTGTGAAGGACATGATCGGCGCCATCCAGCGAACCAGCGCTTCTGCAATGTGATACAGAGCGGTCTGGCAGCTGCGGCGCGCCACGCTGTCCGGCTTCGCGGTGTACTGACGGTCTTTGATGATGTCGAGATAGAACGAGCCCATTTCAACGGAGCAGAAGCGCATCAGACGCTGCACCACTTCGTGGAAATCGTAGTTTTCGTAGGAGGCCAGGATATCCGCCTGTGCTTCCTGCGCGCAGCCTACCGCCCAGCGGTCCAGCTTCACCATCTCTTCTGGTTTCACCATGTCGGTTTCCGGATTGAAGCCGTTCAGGTTAGCCAGCAGGAAGCGTGCGGTGTTACGGATGCGACGATATGCATCAGCAGCACGCTTGAGGATTTCGTCGGAAACCGCCATTTCGCCGGTGTAGTCGGTAGACGCCACCCACAGGCGCAGGATATCCGCGCCCAGCTTGTTCATCACGTCCTGCGGAGAAACGGTGTTGCCGATGGATTTGGACATCTTGCGGCCCTGACCATCTACGGTGAAGCCGTGGGTCAGTACCTGGCGGTAAGGCGCTTTGCCTTTCATCGCCGTGGAGATCATCAGGGAAGACATGAACCAGCCGCGGTGCTGATCCGACCCTTCCAGATACATATCCGCCGCGTGGCCGTTGAACTCAGGGCGCACGTCCACAACGGATGAGTTCGTTGAGCCGGAGTCGAACCACACGTCCAGGGTGTCCGGCACTTTGCTGTAGTTGTCTGCGTCGTCACCCATGATGTCGCGCGGATCTAAATCCCACCACGCCTGGATGCCGTCTTGTTCTACGCGCTTCGCAACTTCTTCCATCAGTTCCAGCGTGCGCGGGTGGAGCTCTTCCGTCTCTTTATGCACGAACAGGGACATCGGCACGCCCCAGGTGCGCTGACGGGAGATGCACCAGTCAGGACGGTTAGCAACCATGGATTCAATGCGCGCCTGGCCCCAGTCCGGGATCCACTGCACGCCTTTAATCTCTTTCAGGGACTGCTCGCGCAGGCCTTTCTGATCCATGCTGATAAACCACTGCGGCGTGGCGCGGAAGATGATCGGGGTTTTATGACGCCAGCAGTGCGGGTAGCTGTGCAGCAGTTTTTCAACGTGCAGCAGAGCGCCTTTATCGCGCAGGATGTTGACGATCAGATCGTTGGCTTTAAAGACCTGCACGCCGTCCAGACCTTCATAGGTACCAGGCAGGTAGCAGCCGTCCGGGCCAACCGGGTTAGCGATTTCCAGACCGTATTTCTGGCTGATCACGTAGTCGTCAGGACCGTGGCCACCGGCGGTATGCACCGCACCGGTACCTGCATCCAGGGTAACGTGGTCGCCCAGAATCACCGGCACATCGAAAGCCAGGAACGGATGCTTAAAGCGCATCAGCTCAAGCTCTGCGCCTTTCGCTTCGCCCAGCACTGTCCAGTCGCTGATTGCCGCGCTTTTCATTACGCTTTCAAGCAGATCTTTAGCCACGATCAGCGCCTGGCCATCAACCTGCACCAGCACGTATTCGAATTCAGCGTTCAGGGACACCGCACGGTTAGACGGCAGCGTCCACGGGGTGGTTGTCCAGATAACCAGAGAAACCGGGCCGGTCACCGCAGCCGCACCAAACTTCGCTTTTACCGCGTCGCCATCGACGGCCTGGAAACTAACAAAGATGGAAGGAGACGTTTTGTCGTAGTACTCGACTTCCGCTTCAGCCAGCGCTGAACGGCAGTCGACGCACCAGTGCACCGGCTTAGCCCCTTTATGCAGATGGCCGTTACCGATGATTTTGCCGAGCGCACGGATGATGTTCGCTTCGGTGTTGAAATCCATGGTCAGGTACGGACGTGACCAGTCTCCCAGCACGCCTAAGCGGATGAAGTCTTCGCGCTGGCCGTCAACCTGCTCTGCCGCGTACTTACGGCACGCCGCACGGAATTCCGCCGCGGACACTTTTTCGCCCGGCTTGCCGATCAGCTGTTCTACTTTCAGCTCGATTGGCAGACCGTGGCAGTCCCAGCCCGGCACATACGGCGAGTCAAAACCGGAAAGCCCTTTGGACTTAACGATAATGTCTTTCAGAATCTTGTTTACGGAGTGACCAATATGAATGCTGCCGTTCGCGTAAGGAGGGCCATCGTGCAAAATAAAGGACTTCTTGCCTTTTTTTGCAGTACGGATGATGCCGTACAGGTCATCATCGTTCCAGCGCGCCAGCATGCCCGGTTCGCGTTTAGCGAGATCGCCACGCATCGGGAACCCTGTTTCCGGCAAGTTCAGGGTAGATTTAAAGTCACTCATTAGATTCTCGGTTCCGTAGTTAGCTTGCTCAGGTATTAGAGCCAAAAAATTCGCGGGCGGTTACTACATCGTTAGCGATCTGCGCTTTCAGTTCATCGAGCGAAGCGAAGCGCTGTTCATTGCGTATTTTTTTACGCAGCACCACATCTATATGGTGTCCATACAGGTCCATTGCAACATCCAGCAAATGGACTTCTAACTGCTGGCGCATCCCCGCCACCGTAGGGCGGGTGCCGATATTGGCAACGCCAGGAAGCAGCCTGTCGCCGAGGCCCGCCACTTCTACCGCATATACCCCTTTTACCGGGGAGACCTGACGACGCAGCGGTATATTCGCCGTCGGAAAACCTATGGTGCGGCCCAGCTCGTCGCCGTGGACAACGCGTCCGGAGATGATAAACGGATGCCCGAGCAGACTTTTTGCAAGCTCGAGGTTGTCATCCGCCAGCGCCTGGCGAACCGCCGTGCTGCTAATGCGCACGCCACCTTCGCAGAAAGTCTGCGTGCTGATGACGTTAAAGCCGTATTCCAGGCCAGCCTTCTGTAATAACAAGAAATCCCCTTGGCGACCAGCACCAAAGCGGAAATCATCCCCGACGGCGAGAAACTTCACCCCGAGGCGGTTAACCAGCAGATCGCTGACAAAGTTTTGCGCCGTGAGTGCGGCAAAGCGGCGGTCGAACCGCACGCAAAGCACGTAGTCCACGCCGCACTCCGCCAGGTAGCGCAATTTTTCACGCAGACGGGTTAAGCGTGCGGGCGCCTGGCCTGCGGCAAAAAGCTCCAGCGGCTGAGGCTCGAAAATCATCACCATGACCGGAAGGTTGCGCGCACGCCCCTCCTCACACAGCCCTTGTAGCAGAGACTTGTGGCCTCGATGCACGCCATCAAAATTACCAATGGTGAGGACACACCCGTGGTGATTCTGGCGTAAATTATGTATGCCGCGTATCAGCTTCATGGCTGGCTCAAAACAGTGGAAATCGGCGGATTATATCAACTACCGCGATGAACGTTAACCAGCGATTGTCCGTTTGACATAAAGCTTTAAGGTTTTCATTACGCTGGGGGACGCTTTTGCGTCGCTTAGCCGTTATTGATGGATTTTTGTTAGCTAAAGGCTGTATTCGCAGGCCCGATGCTGGTAGAATCCGCGCCATCACAACGTAAGAGGTGTCGTAAAGTTAACGGCGCTTATTTGCACAAATCCATTGACAAAAGAAGGCTAACCGGGCATATTCCTCGGCCTTTGAATTGTCCACATAGATCATATTTGGGAGTTGGACCTTGGCTAATATCAAATCAGCTAAGAAACGTGCTGTACAGTCTGAAAAGGCTCGTAAGCACAACGCAAGCCGTCGCTCTATGATGCGTACTTTCATCAAGAAAGTATACGCAGCGATTGAAACTGGCGACAAAGCTGCTGCACAGAAAGCATTTAACGAAATGCAACCACTCGTGGATCGTCAGGCTAGCAAAGGTCTGATCCACAAAAACAAAGCTGCGCGTCATAAGGCTAACCTTACTGCGCAAATCAACAAACTGGCTTAATCGCCTTTCTGTTGTCAGCTTAAAAAAAACCGGCTCACGCCGGTTTTTTTATGCCTGAAATCCGGCGCTATTTAAACAGCGCCGAGTAATCTCTTTTGCAGACTCGCTGCACCGCCGGGTGCTGGATCATGCGCTCTGCGAAAATCGCGTGGTACTCCTCCATCACGTTCTCAATGCGCCCAATCTCAACGATATTGTCGTCTTTATAGATATCCTGCCCGTACAGCGTCGGGGCAACGAATATCGCATTGTGCGCCGCGCCAAACGCCTTCATCAGCGCCGCATCGTCAAACTCGCCCAGTATCTCGACCTTCAGCCCCTGGGTGTTAATCCAGTTGAGGATTTTGCGCCCCAGCATCGAGCGACGGCCGGGGATTAACAGGCGTCTTGTTTCAAGGCAGGCCGGGAACGGCAGCTCCGGCAAGGGCTCCTGAGTCCAGAAGCTGATGCCGCACTCGCCAATTTTGACGGAGAACAGCCCTTCCTGCTGCGTGGAGTCAATCGGGCAGTCCGAGATAATCATATCCAGCTTATGCTGGCTGAGCTGTTCGAGCAGCATTTCGTGCGTGGATTCAAAACAGCGCAGATGAATCTGTTCGTCTTCAACGACGGCGGCATCCAGCACGCCGCTAACTAATCGTTTAGACAATGCATCGGCAATACCGACGTCGAAGAGCAGGCTGGATTCTTTGCGGTAGTTGACGATATCCAGCATCTCCTGGCTTAGCGTAAACATACGGTCCGCGTAGCGAAAGACCAGCTGGCCCAGCTCCGAGGGCTCAAGGCCCCGGCCTTTGCGTTTGAACAGCTTGCCGTCCAGACGCTCTTCCAGCGCTTTGATTTGCCCTGTGATAGTCTGCGGCGTCAGGTACAGCGCTTCCGCTGCCCCCACCACCGAGCCCTCTTTGCAGACGTGCCAGAAGTAGTAGAGATGGTTGTAATTGATGTGCGACACGGCGCTTTCACTCCCTGAGAGATTGTCCTTTCGCTGGCAGCAGGGGCCGCCAGCGGTGAAATTGAATCTGGTTACGCCGCCGGTGAAAACCGGCTTCTCAGCATAGTGTATCCGACCACGGCGGAAAGCAACGAGCCGATGAGGATGCCGAGCTTCGCCCAGGTGATGAGCTCCGGGTCGACGCTGCTGAAGGCCAGGGACGCAATAAAGATCGACATGGTAAAGCCGATGCCGCACAGCACGCCCACGGCAAGAATATCCTTGAAGGTCGTTCCCTCCGGCAGGCTGGCAAGCTTAAGCTTCAGGGCCAGCCAGCAGAACAGGCTAATCCCCAGCGGCTTACCGATAAACAGACCGGCAATAATCCCCATCGGCAGCAGCGACGTCAGCCCTTCCAGCGTCACCCCCTGTAAAGAGACGCCCGCGTTGGCAAAGGCAAACAGCGGCAGGATCAGGAACGCGACCCACGGATGCAGGATGTGCTCCAGCTCTCTTGCCGGGGAGTGCCCGTCCTTCTCTTTAAGCGGGATCAGGAAGCCGATAATCACTCCGGCAAGCGTTGCGTGTACGCCGGACTTGAGCACGGCGGTCCACAGCACCACGCCTACCAGGATATAAATCCCCGTGCGGCGCACGTTGAAAAGATTCAGCAAGGCCATAACCGCAATTGCCCCCGCCGCTACCGCCAGCGACAGCAACGAAAGATCGTTGGTATAAAACAGCGCAATGATGACGATGGCGCCCAGGTCATCAATAATAGCCAGTGCCATCAGGAACACTTTGAGCGCGACGGGCACCCGGTTGCCGAGCAGCGCAAGAATACCCAGCGCGAAGGCAATATCCGTTGCCGCCGGGATTGCCCAGCCTTCACGGGTCACCGGATCCTGAAAGTTGAAGATCAGATAGATGGCGGCTGGGATCACCATGCCGCCCAGCGCGGCGATCATTGGGAAAGCAGCCTGGCGGCGGCTGGCCAGAGACCCTTCCACCATTTCCCGCTTCACCTCCAGGCCAATCATCAGAAAGAAGATGGCCATCAGGGCATCGTTCACCCACAGCAGCATGTTTTTATTAATGTCCAGCGCGCCTACGCGCACCTCGACGGGCGTGGCAAGAAACGCCTGGTACAGGCTGCTGGTGGCATCCATGTTCGCCAGAAGCATCGCTAAAGAAGCGGCGATAATCAGCAGGATGCCGCCAGCGGCGTCATTCCCGAAAAAGTTTTGCAGTGATTTGGTCATGTTTCCCTCCCTTATTCCGGCAGCCAGTCAAATGAGCCACCAATGGGCGCGAGGATAACAGCTTAAACACATCGATAAAAGCAGGTTATTTAAGCTTTAAACATCGTAAATAACGAGCAATAAAAGGATGAAAAAGCCACAACATCCCCGGCCCGGCCTGCTTAACTATAGGCAACGAAACGTAAAAAGCCCCGGGGAATCGGGGCTGATATTTTGCTGCAGAAGCGGAGTGCTTGTTATGCCTTCGCGATGCTCCACGGTTTTTCTGACCCACCGCAGTTCAGGTCCGGCTGATCGCCCTGCGTCCAGTAGTTGGCGGTATAGTTGCGGCCTTTCCAGCTCACCGTTTCGAATACGCCCCAGGTCTGACCATAAATAGTCTCTGCATTCCACTGGGGATAGCCTGAGTCATCGGGTACCGGATCCGGCGTTGGATCGGGTTCTGGAGTTGGGTCTGGATCCGGCGTTGGGTCCGGCGTTGGGTCAACGTCGGGAGTCAACGCAGGCACAACGGTCAGCTCATAACGCTGCTGGGTCGAAGGTTCGCCCTGGCTGTCGCGAACAAAAAGCGTGAACTGGTAGACGGTTTCTTCAGTCACCACCGGTACGCTGAACTCGAGGATCGCAGCAGTTTTATCCGCGACGGTAATAGCCACAGGTACGCCCCAGCTGTAGGTCAGCGCGTCGTGATCTTCATCGCTTGAGCCTTTACCTGAAAGCTGAACGGTAGAGCCTCCAACAATGTTCATCGCGATTTTGGCGACTGGCGCATGGTTAACGACAGGTACCGGTACGTCGTCGTCATCGTCATCACCGCCGGTAATATTGATGCCTTCAAAATAGAACGGCTGCATATCAACAACTTCATCCACAATTTCACAGCCCAGGCCTTCGCGGGCCGCGTTGACCAGCACGCCGTTATCCTGATCGATAGTCCAGGTAAACAGGCCGCCGAGGTTACGGCTGGCAGCATAGGCCCCCTTCGCCTTCACGGAACGTGGCGTATCCAGTGACAGGTACAGTTTGGTTTGCGGATTGAACAGATAGTCGGCATCCGCCACTTCATCGGTGTAGACGTTGAAGCCGTTGCGACCGCGCTGATTTTCAAGATCCAGGTAGTTATAAATGGTGTCGTACCATTCGGTGCAGCCGGACTCAAAGGTACCGGTAGTGGTGCCGGTGCCTGCCGAATAGCTGCCTTTCAGCGGAGAGAAGCATTCGATTTCAGCGTTGCGGGCATTACGTGAATAGGCGGCATAACCGATATTAATACGGTCAGCAGGGAAGCCTTCGGCAATCAGATAATCCACGACGGAATCGATGCCCCAGCCATCCTTAACCAGCGCTTTCAGGTTAGTATGGTGAGTCAAAGTTTCGGCCCACGGCGTACCAAAGAAGTCATAGGTCATAACGTTGATGCCGTATAAACCAGCTTCAAGTAACGCCTTCACGTTTGAATAGCCGAGAATTTCCACGACCGCCGAACTGGCAATCGAAATTTTCACATCGCTACGGTTAATTGCCGCCAGCTCTTTCTTCAGCTCTTTAATCAGCAGCGCGTAGTTAGCGCCGTCTTCCGGGCCGAACGGGTTATTGTTGCCCGCATTATTTGGGTACTCCCAGTCGATATCCACTTCGCTGAACATTGGGAACTGTTTGAAGAGTTTAGCGACGCCCTTAACAAAGGTTGAACGGCTGGCGGCGCTGGCGGACATATTGTGGAAACCATTACTCATGGTCCAGCCGCCGATACTAATCGATAAGGCCAGGTCGTGGCCCTGATTCTTCGCGGCTTGCTGCAGGTTACGCAGGCCGCCGATCAGGCCTTTTGACTGGGCCTGGGTGACGGTTGCCGGATTAATGTCTACCCAGCCCGCGTCAACGTTACAGTTAGTGCTGGACTGGAAATCGCCCCACGGGTCGAGGAAAGTCGGCTCGTTGGTGACTTTATTTGTCTGAGAGGCGGCATTTGTAATCGTATATTGTTTTTCGCCTTTATCGCCTACGATGCCAAGGAAGCCGACAATGATTTTGTCATAGGCGGTCGGGGAAACATTGGCAAGATTAAAACCGCGACCGCGTCCGGCAGGAAGATCGTTATTTTGTAAACGGCCATCATACTGAGACCAGTCGGTAAAGTAGCCGAAAACCTTTGGCTTTCCTGCGGTATTATATTTGTTGTAAACGTAATTCTGTACGCGGGCAGAAGTATAGCTGTATTTTTCCACTTCCAGCGCCGGGTTGAATCCATCCGCAGCATTACTTATTTCAGTGTAGCAGTCGCCTTTAATCAGTTTGCTCGCTGTCATTATATTTATCCTTTATTTTTTTAGTGTGCAGCAGAGTGCCGCAAGATGCATGCTGGCCATAACCTGGCATTCAGACAAATCATCACTACTCACTTCCCCTCATTTATCTTGCTGATGACAAAGGAAATAAATTAAAAAAAGATAAATGCCTTTTTCACAACCATCATTACGACTTAAACACTCCCAGAGGTGTGATGCGACGAATACAAGACGGATCAAATTAAGCTTGCTTTAATTAGCAATTAAACAGCATTTTATTTGCTATGGTTTTTGCTAACTATATCACTAAAAAGAGATGCCCACCCGCCCTAACTAAAAGTAGGTATAGATTATTCTTACCCTCATTATTAATATCCTCGCACTCGACAAAAACAATATCCACCCGCTCTACTAATAGTTAGGTGTATCTAATGAAAAGATATCTAATCAATCATAATTGTATCTATAACGAAGATAAAAACGAGCTTAAAACGGCAGACAACTCATGTATCGTAAAAATGACGTCGATGCGCTGCCGCTGTCTTAGCTATATTATTTCACACGCTGAAAATGGGATTATAGAAAAAGAGGAGCTGGCTACAGAGCTTTGGGGAAACAGGGGGCAATTTGTCAGTGATGCTAATCTGACGCAAATTCTTTATTTAATTCGCCGCGATTTAAAATCGCTTGGCATCACCGATCTTTTCGTCACGGTTCCCCGCCAGGGTATTAAAGTCAACGATAACATCAGTATTGACCCTATCGCCGAAGATAAAAAACCCCTTCTGAATATAACGCGCTGGCAGGTGATGTTTGTTGTCATGCTGGCCATGACGCTGCTGTCACTGTGCAGCGTCATAGAAATCACCTTATTTTAATATGTTAATGGAGAATCAAAAATGAATAATCCTGTGATAGACGGCATCTTTATGAAAGAAGGCGGCTACGTAAACAATCCGGCAGATAAAGGCGGCGCCACAAACTGGGGTATTACCGAGGCCGTAGCGCGCGCCCACGGTTTCAAGGGTGATATGCAAGACCTCACCCGTGACGAAGCCTATAGCATTATGGAAGAGGACTACTGGATTAAGACTGGTTTAGATAAGCTGGCGCAGATCTCCATCCCCGTAGCATTTAAGCTTTGCGATACGGCGGTGAATATTGGCCCCGATTACCCTGGGCGCTGGCTGCAACAGTGGCTTAACTTATTTAATCAGCGGCAAAAACGCTACCCGGATATCACCGTTGATGGTGTGATGGGCGAGCAAACACGCTCCTCATTGCAGCAGTATTTATCCTGGCGAGGTACGGAAGGGGAAGAGGTATTGCTCAAGGCGCTCAACTGTAGCCAGGGAAGCTACTACTTCACCATCACCGAGAAACGTGAGGCAAATGAAGAATTTATTTATGGCTGGATAAAAGAAAGAATTGCTCTTGATTAATGTCAGGCTCATCATCTAATCGGGATACAGCGTATCCCGTAGATGTTTTATCACACCAGCTTCTCCAGTATTTTCTTAAGCCGCTCGCCCAGCACGTTGAGAATCGGGACCGCAAACACGCCGCCCAATCCGGCCACCATGATAATCATGTACATGCTCATATGGTTTTCGAAGCCAATGGCACTGAGTATGAAACCGGTAAAGCATGAAATAACAATATTCTTTAAACATTGCTCCAGGCTTCGTTTCGTATTCTGCGTTTTAATCAAAAAGCTGACGATGCCTCCCCAACCACCAATGATAATGACCGTTGACAGCACTTCCAGCTCAAGCAGCATGACCTTAGTGCCTTCCACATTAGAAGAAACGTTCATAATATTCCCCAATCAATTATGCGGACCTGTTCCGCTACGGATAAAATACGCGGCAGAAAATGATTGGGGTAATCAATAACAATCAAAGGTTTCTAATATATAAATCACTGAACAAAGCGCGTTCCCTCATGCTGTTGATATCGCTACGATCCCTTACTTACGGAAGGAGGAAAGCGTCTGGATCATACTGACGAATTCTTTAATGTAGCCTCTGCGGGTGCTTTGCCGATACCACGAAGCGTACACTGGCACCGTTTTAAAGGCTAATTCGGGAGGCAGATCAATCAAAGAAATACCGGCGTTATATTTTGATTGATAATACCTTGCAAGCTTCACCGGCAGGACGGCGATCATTGAAGTGTTCTCAACGGCGCTTACCACCGCCCGCATCGAATCTGAACGATAGCTAATCTTTCTGACCCCCGAAAACGGAAAATCAGAATGTATAAAATCAACTTCGTCGCTGAAATTAGAAGTAAAAACGTGGGTGTGATACACAGCGTGGGCGTTGGAGTAAAAATTGTACAGGCTCAGGCAGTTGAGTTCAGCCAGGGGATTTTTTTTGCTGCATATTGCGGTAAATTTCGAATATTTATCAATTTTGATGGTTTCGATATCAATATCATCCATTGAGGTATTGCTCATAGCCAAATCGATGTCCCCGAGGATAAGAAAATCTTTTATTTTTTCAACCGGGTAAGTTCTTCCCTGATAGTGGCTGATAATGAATCGTTCAAACGCCTCCATACCGTGCATCTGGGATATATAATATTCCTGGCTGACCTCCCCGCCCATCACCGTTATCTCGTGAGCGGATTTCTCCTGCACAGGAACGTCCATCGTTGACTGGATACTGGCAATAACGTGGGAAAATATTCGGTGAATCTCTTTCGCTTTGGCAGTAGGCGTCAGCCCCTGATAGGTCCTGATAAAAAGCTCTTCTTTGTAGATTGCCTGCAGTCGCTGCATGGCAAAGGTTACTGCGGCGGGGGTGATTTTCAGGCGCTGTGAAGCGCGTTTTGCATTCCCCGCAGAAATTACTGCATCAAAGATTTTGATCAAATTTAAATCAAATTCTTTTAAGTCGTTCCTGTTATTCACCGTCACTTCACCTCGATAATGAGAGTAAGTGATAAAAGTAGATATTTATGCCAACAAAAGACAATCATCTTTCAACAAATCAGAATGTTAATGATAAAAGATGAAATAATTTTGGCTATCTGGAAAGCCATTTATCTTTTATTTAATGACGTAAGATAAATCTTAAGCCGATAATATTATTAATGTTTTAAGAAGCCATGATGGGGCGTTGTACAATTTTAAATCGCAGACATAAAAAAACCTGAAGCACGTATTAAGCGTGCTTCAGGTTTTGAAACGCTGCCGATCCGAAGGATCAGCTCGTTAAATCATCAAAGAACTTTTTCACGCCGTCGAAAAAGGTTTTGGAACGCGGGCTGTTTTTCTCACCGCTCGGGCCACCAAAACTCTCGTCCAGATCGCGCAACAGCTGTTTCTGCTTTTCATTCAGGCTAACCGGTGTTTCGACAACCACACGGCACAGCAGGTCACCCTGCGCTCCACCGCGTACGGATTTCACACCTTTGCCACGCATTCTGAACAGCTTACCGGTCTGGGTTTCACCCGGCACTTTCAGCTTCACGCGGCCATCAAGGGTCGGCACTTCAATTTCGCCGCCCAGCGCTGCCATCGCAAAATTGATCGGCACTTCGCAGTAAAGGTTGTTGCCTTCACGCTCGAAGATTGGGTGCTGCTTAACCTGCACCTGAACGTACAGATCGCCTGCTGGCGCGCCGTGCTCACCTGCTTCACCTTCACCGGTCAGACGGATTCGATCTCCAGTATCCACGCCAGCCGGGATTTTCACCGACAGGGTTTTGGTTTTCTCTACGCGGCCATGGCCATGACAGGTGTTGCACGGATCTTTGATAATTGAACCGCGACCCTGACAGTGCGGACAGCTCTGCTGCACGGTAAAGAAGCCCTGGCGCATCTGCACCTGGCCCGCGCCGTGGCAGGTTGGACAGGTTTGCGGCTTCGAACCGGATTTTGCGCCGCTGCCGTGGCAAACGTCACACTCTTCCAGCGTCGGGATACGGATCTCTTTGGTTACGCCACGGACGGCTTCTTCCAGAGAAAGGTCCATGTTGTAGCGCAGATCGGCACCGCGTGAAGCACGCTGACGACGACCGCCGCCAAAGATATCGCCAAATACGTCACCAAAAATGTCGCTGAAGTCAGCGCCGCCGCCGCCAAAGCCACCGCCGCCACCCATACCGCCCTGCTCGAACGCGGCGTGACCGTACTGGTCATAAGCGGCACGTTTTTGCTCGTCGGTGAGGATTTCGTAGGCTTCTTTGATCTCTTTAAACTTACCTTCGGCCTCTTTGTCACCCTGGTTACGGTCCGGGTGGAATTTCATCGCCAGGCGCTTGTAAGCTTTTTTGATTTCACGCTCGTCTGCGGATTTCGCGACGCCTAAAACCTCGTAATAGTCTTTCTTCGCCATGTTTTATTCTGCCCCTAACATGCGGACACGGGCGTGGAGAAAACTCCTACGCCCGTGCCAGTTATAAACCGCTCAAAGGGCGATTATTTTTTGTCTTTAACTTCTTCGAACTCGGCGTCAACCACGTCGTCTTCTTTACCAGCGTTGGTTGCATCAGCCGCGTTCCCCGCCTGCTGCTCAGCGTGCTGCGCCTGAGCCAGCTCCATCAGCTTCTGGGAAACCTGAGCCAGCTCCTGCATCTTCGCTTCGATGTCTGCTTTGTCTTCGCCTTTCAGAGAACCTTCCAGCGCGCTCAGAGCAGCTTCGATCGCAGTTTTGTCGTCAGCCGGCAGCTTGTCGCCTGCTTCTTCAACCTGCTTGCGAGTGCTGTGCACCAGGTGATCTGCCTGGTTGCGGGTCTGAACCAGCTCTTCGAACTTACGGTCAGCGTCGGCGTTAGCTTCTGCTTCGCGAACCATTTTCTGGATCTCTTCTTCGTTCAGACCAGAAGAGGCCTTGATGGTGATCTTCTGCTCTTTACCGCTGTTTTTGTCCTTCGCGGAAACGTGCAGGATACCATCAGCATCGATATCGAAGGTGACTTCGATCTGCGGCATGCCGCGCGGTGCCGGGCTGATCCCATCCAGGTTAAACTGGCCCAGATCTTTGTTATCCGCAGCACGTTTACGTTCACCCTGCAGCACATGGATGGTTACCGCAGACTGGTTGTCTTCAGCGGTAGAGAACACCTGGCTGTGCTTGGTCGGGATAGTGGTGTTTTTGTTGATAAGCGCAGTCATCACGCCGCCCATGGTTTCGATACCCAGAGACAGTGGGGTAACGTCCAGCAGCAGTACGTCTTTCACTTCGCCTGTCAGAACACCGCCCTGAACGGCTGCGCCAACGGCAACGGCTTCGTCCGGGTTAACGTCTTTACGTGGCTCTTTACCAAAGAACTCAGCAACTTTTTTCTGCACCATTGGCATACGGGTCTGACCGCCAACCAGCAGCACGTCCTGGATGTCGGATACGGACAGGCCAGCATCCTGCAGCGCAACTTTCAGCGGCTCGATAGAACGGTTCACCAGGTCTTCGACCAGGGATTCCAGTTTTGCACGAGTCACTTTGATGTTCATGTGTTTAGGACCAGTCGCGTCTGCTGTGATGTACGGCAGGTTCACGTCGGTCTGCTGCGCAGAAGAGAGTTCGATCTTCGCTTTTTCAGCGGCTTCTTTCAGACGCTGCATCGCCAGCGGATCGTTACGCAGATCGATACCCTGATCTTTCTTGAACTCTTCTACCAGGTAGTTGATCAGACGGCTGTCGAAGTCTTCACCACCCAGGTGGGTGTCACCGTTGGTCGCCAGCACTTCAAAGGTCTTCTCACCATCAACTTCGTCGATTTCGATAATAGAGATATCGAAAGTACCACCACCCAGGTCGTAAACCGCGATAGTGCGGTTGCCAACTTCTTTATCCAGACCGTAGGCCAGCGCCGCTGCGGTTGGTTCGTTGATGATACGTTTGACTTCCAGACCTGCGATACGACCGGCGTCTTTGGTTGCCTGACGCTGAGCATCGTTGAAGTAAGCAGGTACGGTGATAACCGCTTCAGTTACCGGTTCACCCAGGTAATCTTCAGCCGTTTTCTTCATTTTCTTCAGCACTTCAGCAGAGATCTGCGGCGGTGCCATTTTCTGGCCTTTCACGTCAATCCATGCGTCGCCGTTGTCAGCGCCGATGATTTTGTACGGCATGATAGCTTCATCGCGCTGCACTTCTTCGTCCTGGAAACGACGGCCAATCAGGCGCTTGATCGCGAACAGGGTGTTCTGCGGGTTAGTCACTGCCTGACGCTTAGCCGGCTGACCAACCAGAGTTTCGCCATCCTGGGTATAAGCAATAATGGAAGGTGTGGTGCGGTCGCCCTCGGCGTTCTCCAGCACACGTGCAGTGGTACCATCCATAACTGCTACACAAGAGTTGGTTGTACCCAGGTCGATACCAATAATTTTACCCATCTAAACGTCTCCACTTAAAATTTGTTCGTCATGTGGTTGTGAACCTGTTATGCGGGCAAACAAGAGTGTTTCAACTGCCCAAACGTGTTTTTTTACAGGTCCGCCAACTGCGGTTGCATACAAGATGGGGTCGGCTGGCTCGCCATCAAGGGGCAACGCAAAAAAAATTTTCATCTTCACACCTGTTTAGATCATGGACTCCGCCCCTGCACCCCATTATGATGCCGCGCCCCGCTGCCCTTTCACGGCAATCGGGTCATTTATTAATAAACTTATTCAGACGAATTTTTCAGAGGAACTATGGGCAACACTAAGTTGGCTAATCCAGCTCCCCTGGGCTTAATGGGCTTCGGCATGACCACCATTTTGCTCAACTTGACCAACAGCGGGCTATTTGGTTTTGATATCACGATCCTGAGCATGGGGATCTTCTACGGTGGCATCGCGCAAATCTTTGCTGGCCTGCTTGAGTACAAAAAAGGCAATACCTTTGGCCTGACCGCATTCACCTCTTACGGTGCATTCTGGTTATCTCTGGTTGCTATCTTCCTGATGCCTAAAATGGGCCTTGGCGATGCGGCGAACGCGCATTTCCTGGGTGCTTATCTGGGCCTGTGGGGCGTATTCACACTGTTCATGTTCTTCGGCACGCTGAAGGGTTCACGCATGCAGCAGTTTATTTTCGGCAGCCTGACCGTGCTGTTTGCCCTGCTGTCTATCGGCCACTTTGCCGATAGCGAGAGCATCATCCACGCAGCGGGCTGGGTTGGCCTGGTTTGTGGCGCAAGCGCCATTTACACCGCGATGGGCGAAGTGATCAACGAGCAGTTTGGCCGCACCGTGCTGCCGCTGGGCGAAAAGCACTGATTCCAGCCACCTGAAAGAAACAAAAATGCGGAGCCTGGCTCCGCATTTTTTTTATGAATGTTGCAGCGGTCTTTCCACCACCCCATCCTCATGATTCAAATCTCTTCGCAGCCAGATACCTAACGCCAGCCCAACCAGCGCCAGCGCCAGCACGTACCAGGCCGGAGCCATCGGAGAGACGCCCATGAGCATGGTGACGAGGATTGGCGTCAGCCCGCCAAAAATCGCGTAGGAGACGTTGTAGGAAAATGAGATACCGGTAAAACGGACCTCCGCCGGGAATGCCCGCACCATCACAAACGGCACCGCGCCGACGACGCCCACGCTCAGGCCGACCAGCCCATATAAGAAGAACAAATATTCCGGATGGCTGGCCGTCAGGTGATAGAACATCCAGCTGCACACCGCCAGCAGCAGGCTGCCGAAGATAAAGGTTCTGCTGGCACCGATGCGGTCGACAACCAGCCCCGCCACAATGCAGCCTACGCACAGCATAATAGTGGCGATGCTGTTGGCCTGTAGCGTAAGCGCTGGAGCAATACCCAGCTGTTTTTGCAGCCAGGTCGGCGACATCAGGATCACCACGACAATACCCGCCGACAGCAGCCAGGTCAGCAGCATTGAAATGACGACGGCTTTTTTATGGTTCATTACCACCGATTTCAACGGCAGCTCTTCCGCAAGCGCCCTGCGTTTTTGCATCTCGATAAAAATCGGCGTTTCCTGCAGCCAGCGGCGCAGGTACATCGCCACCAGCCCGAAAATCCCCCCCAGCAGGAAAGGAATACGCCAGCCGCCGTTATGAATGGCCTCCTGCGTCATCGCCGTATTGATAATCGTGGCCACCACCGATCCCAGCAGGATACCAACCGTCAGCCCGGCGGTCAGCGTTCCGCAGGCAATGCCGATGCGTTTATAAGGCACATGCTCCGCGACGAAAACCCAGGCTCCCGGCACTTCGCCTCCGATGGCGGCACCCTGCAGCACGCGCATAAGAAGAAGCAGGATGGGGGCAGCAATGCCCAGCGTGGCGTAAGTCGGCAGCAGGCCAATGGCGAGCGTCGGCACCGCCATCAGCAGAATGCTGAGGGTGAACATCTTCTTGCGGCCAACCAGATCGCCAAAGTGCGCCATGACGATGCCGCCCAGCGGGCGGGCAAGGTAACCGGCGGCAAAAATGCCGAAGGTCTGCACCTGGCGCAGCCACTCGGGGATATCTGCGGGAAAGAACAGCGCGCCGACGACGGTGGCAAAAAAGACGAAAATAATAAAATCGTAGAATTCGAGGGCGCCGCCAAGGGCGGCAAGCGTCAGGGTTTTGTAGTCCTGACGGTTCAGAGGTCTTGTCTGCTGTTGTTTTGACATAAGAAACCGTGCGTATAAAGGAAGCGTAAGGGTGACTGACCGTTTTACTGTAAAGCAAAGCTTACTATAACGGTTAACCCACAACACTCCACAGGCACTGCATCTTATGTCACAAACGGCCTATCTTCAGGATTTTGTCTCGCGTCGCGCGCTCTTGGGGCGAAATGCTGCTACAACCTGGTCATCGGTTTCGATATAAGGACCATCCAGCAGCTGTACACAATACGGTACACTTGCGAAGATCCCCGCCACCACAACCTTACCGTTTTCGTCTTTCACCCCTTCCAGCGTCTCCTGGATCGACTTGGGTTGGCCCGGCAGGTTGAGGATCAGCGCCTGCTTGCGGATGACGCCAACCTGGCGGGAAAGAATCGCCGTTGGCACATAGTGCAGGCTTATCTGGCGCATCTGCTCGCCAAAGCCCGGCATCAGGCGATCGGCAACCGCAAGGGTCGCGTCCGGCGTCACGTCGCGGCGCGACGGCCCGGTACCGCCGGTGGTCAGCACCAGGTGGCAGGCCATTTCATCCACCAGCTCGCACAGCGTCTGTTCGATGATCGGCTGCTCGTCGGGAATAAGGCGGGTTTCAATCTGAAACGGGGTGGTAAGGGTGCGCTCCAGCCACTCAACGAGCGACGGAATGCCTTTGTCCTGATAAACACCGCTGGAGGCGCGGTCGGAGATGGAAACTAAGCCAATGCGTAAGGTATTCATATCGATTCCGGGAATTCAGCAAACTTGAGCGGAATGATACACGGCAGGGGGATTTGCAGACAGGGTATAACGTTAAAAAGCGTGACCGGGATGCCCGGCCACGCCAATGATTACAGCAGGTCGCCGATCATTTTTTCCAGCTTTTCCTGGTCTACAGCAAACTTACGGATACCGTCAGCCAGTTTATCAACGGCCATTGGATCCTGGTTGTGCTGCCACAGGAACTGGGATTCAGTGATGCGTTCCGGACGCGCTTTCACTTCGCCGGTGTAGCTCAGCTTGCGCTCAACCGCGCCTTCGCTTTCAGCCAGCTCTTTAAGCAGGGCTGGCGCGATGGTCAGACGGTCGCAGCCTGCCAGCTCAAGGATTTCGCCAACGTTACGGAAGCTTGCGCCCATCACTACGGTCTCGTAGCCATGCTGCTTGTAGTACTGATAAATCTCAGCCACGGACACCACGCCCGGATCTTCCTGCGGCGCATACTCTTTCTTGTCGGTGTTAGATTTGTACCAGTCGAGGATACGGCCAACGAACGGAGAGATCAGGAACACGCCTGCTTCGGCACAGGCACGGGCCTGGGCGAAGGAGAACAGCAGGGTCAGGTTACAGTTAATGCCTTCTTTTTCCAGCTGCTCGGCGGCACGGATGCCCTGCCAGGTAGAAGCCAGTTTGATCAGGATACGGTCGTTGCTGATGCCCGCGTCGTTGTACAGTTTGATCAGGCGTTTTGCTTTGGTGATGCTGGCTTCGGTGTCGTAAGACAGACGAGCATCAACTTCGGTAGAGATGCGACCTGGGATCAGCTTGAGGATTTCCAGACCAATGTTTACCGCCAGTTTATCCGTGGCGTCCACAACCTGCTGCGCGCGATCGCTGCTCTGCTCACGCGCCCACGTTACCGCATCGTCAATCAGTTTACGGTATTCAGGGATTTGCGCTGCGTTCAGAATCAGAGAAGGGTTAGTCGTAGCATCCTGCGGCTGGTACAGCTTCATTGCCGCGATATCCCCGGTGTCAGCAACCACTGTGGTCAGCTGACGCAGGGAGGTCAATTTATCCGTCATGATAGTGTTTCTCGTCAGGTGTAGCTTGTTAGGGAGATGTAACCGGTCTTACCTGATGATATCACGACGCAACTCAGGTGCAACCGTGGCAATCGTCCATCCGGAAGGTAAGATAAATATGATAAACTTCCTGTAATATTCGCCTGCGATGTAATGGACTACGGGTTGGGATCGCCTCCCGACCACTTTCGTGAAACATTGACAAGAGGGACGTTAATGATCGGTTTTTTGCATTTTATCAACGAGATACTTTGGGGCTCGTTGTTGATTTACCTGCTCATCGGCGCGGGTATCTGGTTTACCCTCCGCTGCGGTTTCGTGCAGTTCCGCTATTTCACCCAGTTTCGCGCCCTGCTCGCACCTGGAAAAAGCGCCGACAAAACCGGAATTTCGCCACTCCAGGCGCTGTTTACCAGCCTCGCCGCCCGCGTCGGCAGCGGAAATCTCTCCGGGGTAGCCCTGGCGCTGACTATTGGCGGCCCCGGTGCCATCTTCTGGATGTGGGTCATCGCCCTCGTTGGCATGGCAACCTCCTATGCCGAATGCTCTCTCGCCCAGCTCTATAAAACCCGCGACAGCGAAGGCCACTATCGCGGTGGTCCCGCCTGGTACATGGAGCGGGGGCTGGGCATGCGCTGGATGGGCGTCCTGTTCTCACTATTTTTAATGATCGCCTTTGGCCTGATTTTCAACGCGGTGCAGGCAAACGCTATCGCAAATGCGGTTCACTTTGCCTTTAACGTGCCGAGAGAGTGGATAGGCATTCTGCTAATCTTCCTGACCGGTGGCGTGATATGGGGAGGAATGCGCGGGGCGGCGAAGCTTTCCCAGTATCTGGTGCCCTTTATGGGGCTGATCTGGGTGCTGATGGCGCTCTACGTCATCGTGCTGCATATCGACCGTATCCCGGAGGTCATTATGCTGGTCATCAAAAGCGCTTTCGGCTGGCGCGAAGCGGCCTCCGGCACGGTGGCCTATACGTTAAGCCAGGCTATAACTACCGGCTTTCAGCGCGGTATGTTCTCTAACGAAGCGGGTATGGGCTCTACCCCGAATGCCGCCGCGGCAGCCTCAGCGTGGCCGCCTCACCCGGCCTCGCAGGGTCTGGTGCAAATGTTCGGCGTCTTTTTCGATACGATCGTTATCTGTACCGCCACCGCAGCCATCGTACTGGTTTCCGGCATGCTGGACCGCGCAGAAAGCGGCGTAGACGGTATCCAACTTGTCCAGATGGCGTTAAGCAGCATGGTAGGCAGCTGGGCCACGGCCTTTATTGCTTTTATTATCTTCCTGTTCGGCTTTACCTCCATCGTTGCCAACTATGCCTACGCGGAAAATAACCTGCTGTTTCTGCAGAAAAACAGTGCCGTTTCGCAGATTTCTTTCCGCTGTCTGGCGCTGATTATGGTGCTCTTCGGTACGCTTTCACCGCTGCCTCTGGTCTGGCAGCTCGCCGATGTGGCAATGGCGCTAATGGCGATAACCAACCTCAGCGCGATCCTGCTGCTCTCTCCGGTGGTGCGGGAATTAACTGCGGACTACCTGCGCCAGCAGCGGCTGGGCCTCACGCCCGTGTTTAACCCCGACCGTTTCCCGGAAATAAAAAGCCAGCTGGAACCGGGCGTCTGGGACGGGCAGAAGGAAAAGCAAAGCGGCGGTTAATCACAACCATTGGCGGATACTTTCAGGAAATTTGCTACAGTAGCCCGCAAAGACCTGTAAGGATCAAACATGCTAATCGTCATTTCCCCTGCTAAAACCCTTGATTATCAAAGCGATCTGCCAACGGATCGCTATACTCAGCCGGCGCTGCTGGAGCATTCCCAGCAGCTCATTGGTATTGCACGCAAGCTCAGCGCGCCGCAAATAGCCTCGCTGATGCATATCAGCGACAAGCTCGCATCCCTTAACGAAACCCGCTTCCACGAATGGCATCCGGATTTCACCCCGCGCAACGCACGTCAGGCGATTCTGGCTTTTAAAGGCGATGTCTATGCCGGACTACAGGCGGAAGAATTTAGCGATGCAGATTTTGATTTTGCCCAGCAGAATTTACGCATGCTGTCCGGCCTGTACGGCGTGCTGCGCCCGCTGGATCTGATGCAGCCGTATCGCCTGGAGATGGGCATTCGTCTGGAGAACCCGAAGGGCAAAGACCTGTATCAGTTCTGGGGCGAGACGATTACCGATACGCTGAACGAGACGCTGGCGGCACAGGGAGATAACATCCTGATAAACCTGGCGTCTGATGAGTATTTTAAATCGGTGAAGCCGAAGAAGCTTAATGCGGAGATTATCAAACCTGTCTTCCTCGACGAGAAAAACGGCAAGTTTAAAGTTATTAGCTTCTACGCCAAGAAAGCACGTGGGTTAATGAGCCGCTACATCATCCAAAACCGCCTCACGAAGCCTGAGCAACTGACCGCGTTTAATACTGATGGCTACATTTACGACGAAGCGGCCTCAACGAAAAACGAGCTGGTGTTTAAACGCCACGAGCAATGAAGCACCAAACAGGTTTAATGCTAAACGCCGTTCATTTTACTATGCGATACCCGGGGTGACCTCCGGGTTTGGCGTCCCTCCGGGAACCAAATCCCGGAGCTTCCCCTAATTCATCGGGCACCTGCGAAACGGCGTCAATTCACCGATATTAATGATGGTTTCCGTGGCCATAGTGATTGCCGTTGTCATGATGGTTGTCATGACGATCGTCGTGGTGATGGTCATCATGATGGTCCGGGCGACCGTGCGGACGCCAGTGATTGTCATGCCACTCGTAGTGATTACCCCACCAGCCGTGATCGCGCCACTGGCCGCCATCCCAGTAGTTCCCACGATTATCCTGGTCACCAATCTGCAGCTTCACCGCCGGAACCAGCGTGATTTCGGATGCCTGTACGGCCAGAGGAGTCACCACCAGAATCGATAACGCCAGAACGATAGATTTCAACATAAGTCACTCCTTACAACTGTTCCCGATATGGGCTGTTGGAATCAGCTTATGCCGATCGGCACAGGGTGATAATACTGTGCAATCCTAATATCTAAGTGCCCGCATTTTATGGGAATTCCTCCGTTTTCCCTCCACTTTCCATGCGCATTTTCTCCATATTTCAGATGTAAAAAAGCCACCCTCTCGGGTGGCCGAAATCGCAGGGTGGATAAGCGCCAGCGCCATTCACCAGTATGTCGTTAAGCCTTTGCCATCATCAGCTTACGCAGAGCAGCGAAGTCCGCAGGCAGGTTGTGCGACAACAGCGGCAGGTCGGCACGGGAGGCAAGCTCTTCAGGCAGCGCCAGCGGCTCACCAAGGATCTCTTCCACGCTCTCTTTGAACTTCGCCGGATGTGCTGTCCCCAGGAACAGGCCATATTCGCCAGGCTGAAGCTGATCGCGCAGCGCACGGTAGGCGATTGCTGCGTGGGGTTCAGAGACATAGCCCACGGCTTTCAGCTCGTGCATGGTCGTCTTAGTGGTTTCATCGGTGACCGCGGCATAGCCCAGATCCGTCAGACGCCAGATCTTGCGGCGGAACAGCTCTTCAACGCGTGGCCAGTTGTTCGGCTGG
The DNA here is from genome assembly GCF_038405435.1 of Dryocola clanedunensis. Taxonomy (GTDB): domain Bacteria; phylum Pseudomonadota; class Gammaproteobacteria; order Enterobacterales; family Enterobacteriaceae; genus Dryocola; species Dryocola clanedunensis_A. The sequence continues at coordinate 37,004 of NZ_JBBYHZ010000012.1, forward strand.
CTAACGTCCATCGCGTTAGAAAGCGTGGCAACGGTAGTTTTCGGCGTCCATTTCCCGTCGGCCAGGAAGCGCGGAACGGTATCATTGGCGTTGGTTGCGGCAATAAAGCGCTTGATCGGCAGACCAAGAGATTTTGCCAGCAGACCGGCTGTGAGATCGCCAAAGTTACCGCTAGGTACGGAGACCACCAGCTGGTTGCGGGCTTCCTGCGGCAGCTGCGCGACGGCTTCAAAGTAGTAGCAAATCTGCGCCAGCAGACGGCTGATGTTAATCGAGTTAGCGGAGTTTAGCCCCAGCGCCACCTTCAGCTCTTCATCGTCGAAGGCCTGTTTAACCAGCGCCTGACAGGCATCGAAATCGCCGTCGATCGCCACGGTCTCAACGTTGCCGCCCAGGGTACAGAAGAGTTTTTCCTGAAGCGGACTGATTTTACCGCGCGGATAAAGAATCACGACGCGAACATTTTTCAGGCCATAGAAAGCATGTGCTACAGCGGCACCGGTATCACCCGATGTTGCGGTCAGAATAGTAACCGGCTTGTCACCGCTGATGTGCGTCAGCATCTGCGCCATAAAGCGTCCGCCGAAATCCTTAAACGCAAGCGTAGGGCCGTGGAACAGTTCAAGACAGCCAATATCCGGCTCGACGCTTTTCACCGGCGCCGGGAAGGCAAATGCCGCGCGCACGCGCTCTTCCAGCAGCTCCTGCGGGATTTCATCGCCGATGAAAGCAGAGAGGATTTTGCTGCTGCGGGTGACGAAATCCATTTTCAGCATTTCGTCGATTTCGGTCAGCTCAAACTCCGGCAAATCGTGCGGGAAAAACAGCCCCTGCTGTTTGCCTAAACCCTGGGTAATCGCCTGGGCAAAGTTGACCTGCTCGTTATGATCTTTAAGGTTATACAGTTTCATGCGTTATCCCAAAACTCGTGCGCCAGCCGTATCCAGACGGCAGATATGTACAAAACCTTCCTGGTTCTGCAAATAGTGTTGGCCTAACCAGTCGGCCACGCGCTGTGCGGTATCGGTGTTATCACACAGCGCAAATAGGGTTGGGCCGGAGCCCGAGATGCCGCTTGCCAGCGCGCCGATATCGGCCACCGCCTGACGCGCTTCATTAAAGCGGGGCAGCAGTTTTGCGCGGTAAGGTTCGGCAATGACGTCACGCATCAGCTTTGCCGCCAGCAGCGGCTGACGGGTATGGCAGGCGTGAATGAAGCCCGCCAGATGACGACCGTGGCTGATACAGTCCTGACGACGATACTGCGCAGGAAGAATGGCGCGCGCTTCGGCAGTCGACACCTTGATGCCCGGATAGGCCAGCACCCAAAGCCATTCGTCAAAGCCCGGTACCGACTGGCTGATAATGCCATTTTCTTCGATCATCAGCTGCATGCCGCCAAGGTAGCACGGTGCCACATTGTCATAATGCACGCTGCCGGAAATGCGCCCTTCCAGCTCGCCCATCAGCGTGAGCGTCTTAGTTTCGTTCAGCGGCCTGCCGCAGAACTCGTTCATCGCCACTAAACCTGCCACCACGGAACAGGCGCTGGATCCCAGCCCCGAGCCAATCGGCATGCTTTTTTCCAGCGTCATCGCCACGGGAACGTTTTTACCAATCTCCTGGCAGAAGCGCTCCCAGCACTGATAGACGATGTTCTCACGCGGTTCGGCCGGCAGCTTGCTGGCAAACCGCCCGACGTTGTTCAGGCTGAACGAGTCTGCCGCTTCGACCGTAACGTAATCCCCTAACAGCGAGCCATCAACGGGCGTGACGGCGGCCCCGAGCACATCAAAGCCGACGCTCATGTTGGCGCTGGAAGCCGGTGCAAATACTTTAACCATCTTAAACTCCTAACTTCCATGACAGGGTGCGAAGCAGGTCCGCAAAGACACCGGCAGCAGTGACGTCGTTGCCCGCGCCGTAGCCGCGCAGCACAAGGGGCAGCGGCTGATAATAGTGGCTGTAGAAGGCCAGGGCGTTCTCGCCGTTTTTCACTTTATACAGTGGATCGTTACCGTCCACGGCGTCAATTTTAACTTTGCAGCTGCCGTCTTCTTCGATGGCACCGACCAGGCGCAGCACTTTACCCTCGTCACGCGCTTTCGCGACGCGGGCCGCAAATTCATCATCCAGCTGCGGCAGGCGGGCCATGAAAGATTCCACATCGCCCGTGGCATCAAAGGATTCCGGCAGCAGCGGCTCGATGATGATGTCCGAAAGCTCAAGATTACGGCCCGTTTCACGAGCCAGGATCAGCAGCTTGCGCGCCACGTCCATGCCGGAAAGATCGTCACGCGGATCGGGTTCGGTATAGCCCAGCTCGCGAGCAACCCGGGTGGCTTCAGACAGGCTCATACCTTCCTCCAGCTTGCCGAAGATAAACGACAGTGAGCCGGACAAAATACCGGAGAAACGCTGCAGTTCATCCCCCGCGTTGAGCAGGTTTTGCAGGTTTTCGATAACCGGCAGGCCCGCGCCCACGTTGGTGTCGTAAAGGAATTTACGACGGGATTTCGCCGCCGCGTTGCGCATCTGATGGTAGTAATTCATGGTGGAGGTGTTCGCCTTTTTGTTTGGCGTCACCACGTGGAAACCTTCGCCCAGGAAGTCAGCGTACTGATCGGCAACCGCCTGGCTGGAAGTACAGTCGACGATAACCGGGTTCAGCAGGTGGTACTCTTTCGCCAGGCGAATCAGGCGGCCCAGGTTAAAGGGCTCTTTGGCTTCCGCCAGCTCCGCCTGCCAGTTTTCCAGATCGAGGCCGTGAACGTTGGTCAGTAGCGCTTTAGAGTTCGCCACGCCGCATACGCGCAGGTCAATGTGCTTTTGCTTAAGCCAGGTCTGCTGACGCTTAACCTGCTCAAGCAGTGCCGCCCCCACGCCGCCGACGCCAATCAGGAACAGCTCGATAACCTGGTCGGTATTAAACAGCATCTGATGAGTGACGCGCACGCCGGTCACAGCATCGTCATTGCTGACCACAACGGAGATAGAGCGCTCGGACGAGCCCTGGGCAATGGCAACGATGTTGATATTGGCCCGAGCCAGCGCCGCGAAGAATTTGGCTGAAATGCCGCGCAGGGTGCGCATGCCGTCGCCGACTACGGAGATGATGGCCAGATGCTCCATGATGGCCAGCGGCTCCAGCAGGCCTTCTTTCAGCTCAAGGTAGAACTCTTCTTCCATCGCACGACGGGCGCGATGGCAGTCGCCCTGCGGCACGCAGAAGCTGATGCTGTATTCAGAAGAGGACTGGGTGATCAGCACAACGGAGATCCCCGCTCCGGACATGGCGGCAAACACGCGAGCCGCCATGCCTACCATCCCTTTCATGCCGGGGCCGGAGACGTTAAACATCGCCATATTGTTAAGGTTGGTGATGCCCTTCACCGGCAGGCCGTCTTCATCGCCTTCTGCACCAATCAGGGTGCCGGGCGCCTGCGGGTTACCGGTGTTTTTGATGAGGCAAGGGATCTGGAACTGGGCGATGGGGGTAATTGTGCGGGGATGAAGAACTTTAGCGCCGAAGTAGGAAAGCTCCATGGCCTCCTGATACGACATCGACCTGAGCAGCCTGGCGTCGGGCACCTGGCGAGGGTCGCAGGTATAGACGCCGTCGACGTCGGTCCAGATTTCACAACAGTCTGCCCGCAGGCAGGCGGCCAGCACCGCGGCAGAGTAATCGGAGCCGTTACGGCCCAGCACCACCAGTTCGCCTTTGTCGTTACCGGCGGTGAAGCCTGCCATCAACACCATATGGTCAGCGGGAATACGGCTGGCGGCAATGCGGCGGGTGGACTCAGTGATATCAACGGTGGATTCGAGGTAATGCCCAACGGCGAGGAGTTTTTCAACGGGATCGATCACGGTCACTTTATGGCCGCGAGCCTCCAGCAGCCCCGCCATGATGGCGATTGAGAGCTTTTCGCCCCGGCAGATGATCGCCGCGTTGATGCTGTCCGGGCATTGCCCCAGCAGGCTGATGCCGTGCAGAACATGCTTAAGCTGGGCAAACTCCTGGGCAACAAAGGCTTTCAGCTGCGCCAGCGGGAAGCCCGGCTGCGCGTCGGCGAGGCCATTGAGCAGCTCGCTGAAAATGCGCTCCGCATCGCTGATATTCGGCAGTGCGTCCTGGCCACCGATGGTCTTTTCAATCATCGCCACCAGGTGGTTAGTAATTTTTGCCGGGGCAGACAGCACCGTCGCCACCTGACCCTGTTTGGCATTACTTTCCAGAATATCGGCAACGCGAAGAAAACGCTCCGCATTTGCCACCGATGTACCGCCGAATTTCAACACTCGCATAAGATATTACCCTTTGATTTTTAGTCGAAAAAAAAGCCCGCACTGTTCAGGTGCGGGCTTTTTTCGTTATTCCTGTATGCGTCAGCCCGCACCGTTACCTGTGGTAATGGTGGTTGTAATAATTGTGGTCATCGGGCTGATGCGGATCATGGATGTTGTGTGCTCTTCATTTGATTTACCTATATTGGTTAAAGTATCCGCCTGGTGAAGTCAATTTATTTTTAACTTTGTCACCTAAAGTTACTATCCCGAGCCTCGCTAAGAAAGCGCTACGCAAGGTACTTTTACGCTAGCAGAAACGGGATATCGCCTGAACTTACACTGGCAGATCACTTATTGTCGGAATTATCCACTGGCAGATTTATTTCGATATCGTGCAGCAATCGGTGCAGCATTGCGGTGTCCCGCTGGGTTAAACGCCCCAGGCGCTGCTGCAGCCAGTCGGCCATTTTCTGGTCATCGTCCACGTGCAGGCGAGCGGTCAGGGCCGAGACGCGCTGGCGTAATGCGCTCAATTGTTGAGCATCTGCTTCTTTTATCTCCACCGCGGGCAGCTGCATCAGCGAAGAAAGCTGATAGCAATAAACCATCACCGCCTGGCCTAAGTTGAGCGAAGGATAATCCGCTACCATTGGCACACCGGTTAGCACGTCGGCCAGTACCAGCTCTTCGTTGGTCAGGCCGGAATCTTCGCGTCCAAAGACCAGCGCGGCCTTGCCTACCCACTCACGCTTCTCTTCCAGCATCGGCACCAGCTCCTGCGGCGTGGCGTAATAATGGAATTTTGCCCGGCTGCGGGCGGTGGTGGCAATGGTGAAATTCACATCGTGGAGCGCGTCGGCAAGCGTAGGGAAATGCTGTAAGTTATCAAGGATATCCCCTGCTCCATGAGCAACCCAGCGCGCTTCAGGCTTCAGATAAGCATCACTTGCAACGATACGAAGCTCAGAAAACCCCATAGTTTTCATCGCGCGGGCGGCAGCACCGATATTTTCGGCTCTCGCCGGGGAGACCAGAATGATGGGAAATTGCATAAATACTCTCTTAAAAAATCCGATTACGCTCATAACCGGTACAAAAAAATGATAATGCGCGTCACAAATTTACTTTAATGCAACATGCGTTATGGAAATATAAGTTATAAAAACATAAATGATTTGCATATGTATTCAGCGAGCCAACATTCGGGAAATCATTCACCATGGTTATATGTCACTGTTTATGCTCGCGAAATTCCGCATGAATATCATAAGTAAATTGGATGGGGCAAATTCACGACAGTTTTCACGTAACTACATTGATTATTAAAAAATTGTGACGCTCGATAACAATTCGCTACGATGATTTCATCAAACTGTTAACGTGCTACAATTGGAATTGATATATGTCAACGAAGCGTAGTTTTATCAGATGTCTAAAGCGGTCGTGCCTGTTATGTTGCTGTTAAAATGGTTAGGATAACAGCCGTTTTTGACACCGTCGGGTCCAGAGGGAATGCACCCACGACCAAGCTAATGATGTTGTTGACGTTGATGGAAAGTGCATCAAGAACGCAATTACGTACTTTAGTCATGTTTAGCCCGACATGTTAATTTATGGCATGTGGCAGGTCAGGGACTTTTGTACTTCCTGTTTCGATTTAGTTGGCAATTTAGGTAGCAAACATGCAGACCCCGCACATTCTTATCGTCGAAGACGAGTTAGTAACACGCAACACGTTAAAAAGCATTTTCGAAGCTGAAGGCTACGATGTCTTTGAAGCGACTGATGGCGCAGAGATGCATCAAATCCTGTCAGACAATGACATTAACCTGGTCATTATGGACATCAACCTGCCGGGCAAAAATGGCCTGCTGCTGGCCCGTGAGCTGCGCGAGCAGGCTAACGTGGCGCTGATGTTCCTGACTGGCCGCGACAACGAAGTGGACAAGATCCTCGGTCTTGAAATCGGCGCTGATGATTACATCACCAAGCCGTTCAACCCGCGTGAACTGACCATCCGTGCGCGCAACCTGCTGTCCCGCACCATGAACCTGGGTGCGATCAGCGAAGAACGCCGCTCCGTTGAAAGCTACAAGTTCAACGGCTGGGAGCTGGATATTAACAGCCGTTCTCTGGTCAGCCCGAACGGTGAGCAGTATAAGCTGCCGCGCAGTGAATTCCGCGCCATGCTGCACTTCTGCGAAAACCCGGGCAAGATTCAGTCACGCGCCGAGCTGCTGAAGAAAATGACCGGCCGCGAGCTGAAGCCGCACGATCGTACCGTTGACGTGACCATCCGCCGCATTCGTAAACATTTCGAATCCACGCCGGACACTCCAGAAATTATCGCTACCATCCACGGTGAAGGTTACCGTTTCTGCGGCGATCTGCAGGAATAACTTCCGGTTTACAGCGGTTTTTTCATGAGAAAGGGCGGATTATCCGCCCTTTTTCTTTTCTCTTTTTAGCTCTATTTCCACAGCCTGAAGCGGTCCGCATCCTCCGTCTCGGCCGTGGCCTTTTCAAAAGATTTCCTGCTAACGCTATACCAGTCGACGCCGCGGGTAAGCAGCATAATAGCCGACAGCGCCGCCAGCAGAATTCCCGTGCCCAGCAGCAAAGCGCTGTCTTCGGACTGTAACAGCTGCCAGAGAATCGCCTCCAGCGTCAGCAACCCCGCCGTAAACATCAGGCTAATCTTCCAGCCGTTCAGCACCGCCTTGAGATAGAAACCGTTGATTCCCGCGCAGACCAGGCTTGCCAGCAGCCATGCCGCATTGAAACCGATATGTTCGGAAAGCGCCAGTAGCACAAGATAGAACATGACCAGCGACAGCCCCACCAGCAGATACTGCATCGGGTGAACCCGCAGCCCGGTCAGCGTTTCCAGCAGGAAGAAGCTCATAAACGTCAGGCCAATCAGCAGGATGGCGTATTTTACGGCCCGGTCAGTGAGCTGATATTGATCGACGGGGTTAGCGACCGTCACGCTGAATGCGGGAAGCTGCTCCACCACGATCCGGCTTCCCTCTGCAAAGCTCAGGTTCAGGTTGTTGGCAAACCAGGTGCTCTGCCAGCCGGCGGTAAATCCTTTCGGCGTAAGCTCGCGCTCCTGCGGCAGGAAATCCCCCACGAAGTTCGGATGCGGCCAGCTGCTGGTTAGTCCAAACTGGCTATTGCGCCCAAGCGGCACGACCGCAAGCTGTTTCGTCCCCATCAGCCCGAGCGTAAAGCGCAGGTTAAGCTTGTCGCTATCAAGCAGCGTCGGGGGAACTTCGGCGTGCAGCCCTTGTTCAAGTCCCCGCAGGTTACCGCCTGGCTCAAGAGGGTACGATTTGCCATTAATTTCAAGTTCACCGACTTTACCAATGCCGCGGGAGTCGCCCACCGACAGCACAACGTAAGGCGTACCCGTATGCGTTTCCACGCCTTCATTGTTGCCCTCCAGCATCTCACGGTTAAACGTGGCGCTGAATGTCAGATCGGTCCGCCAGATCTGTCCTTCATAAATCCCAATGCGGCGCGGCTCAACGGCCTGCTTTCCCGACACGACGAGGTTTTCCGGCAGATAATAGCGGATGAAGCGGCGCTCTTTTTTGACCTCTTTGTTATCTTCCAGCACGGTTGTCAGCTCCGTCACCGGGATAGCGATCAGCGGCCCCACCAGCGTTTGTGGCCCGCTCGTGCTCTGGCGCAAAGACTGCTCGACGTCATCACGATAGCTGCTGCGTTCGGCAATCAGCGAGCTGAGCATGCTCAGCGGGATTAACAGCAGCAGCATACAGCCCACCAGCGTCATAACTTTCCAGAACAGCGTAGATTTCATCATAGTCCCCTCCATTTTTTGATATGGCGAGGTTAGCGGGCGTATGTGGGGGATAAATGAAGTTATGTGAAGGGACGGTGAAGTGGGTGAATTATTTTTCCGGCAGCGCCAGGCGGGCCTGCGCTCCGCCCTCAGGGCGATTAACGAGCGATATAGTTCCGCGATGCAGGCGAGCCACTTCCTGAACGAAGGCCAGCCCCAGCCCGCTGCTCTTCTGCCCGTTGCTGCGCGGCAGGGAATAGAAGCGTTCAAATACGCGATCCTGCGCATAATCCGGGATCCCGCTGCCATTATCCGCAACCGTAATCACCGTTTGTCCGGCAAGCTGTTTTGCTGAAAGCGTTATCTCTCCTCCGGCAGGCGTGAAATCCAGCGCGTTATCAAGGAGGTTACCGATTGCCTGCTCAAGCAGCGCCGCATCGCCCCACAGAAGGAGGTCACCCGGCTCTACGTGTAAAGCGACCTGCCTGCTGCTGGCGACCGCCTCACGCTGCTCGCAGAGCGTTCTAAACAGCAGAGCGCTATCAACGGCCTGCGGCACAATTTCGGCGCGGCTTTCAAGTTTGGCCTGTTGCAACAGATTATCTACCAGCCGCTGCATGCGGAGATTTTGCTGGAGGATACTGGCGGAGAATTTTTCTACGATGGCCGGTGGTGGCCCCTCGCGCAGAATTTCCGCCGCGCCCCGAATGGCCGCCAGCGGGCTTTTTAACTCGTGGGTAAGCGCGTGTACGTATTGTTCAATGTAGCTCTTTCCTTCGAGCTTTAGCCGCATGCTCTCCAGAGCGAGCGCCAGCCTGCGCAGCTCGCTGCTGCCGGGCTTTGGCAGCGGCAGAGGATGTTCATCGGTAACGGAATCCGCGTAGCGCACCAGCCCGCCGATTGAACGGTTGATCCACAGCACAACCCCGAAGCCAATCAGCAGGGCGATCCCCAGCAGCGCCACACCGGCCCACAGTATGCGGCGCTCGCTGCGGCGGATAACCGGCTCCATTGCGCTGTTTGGTTTGCCGACGCTGAGCACGCCAAGCAGCGCGCTGCCGTCGCGAACGGGGGCCGCGACGTACATGACGGTGCTCTCAGGGTTGCTGGCATCCTGCGGTGAGCTGCGCGCGCCGTATTTTCCCTGCAGCGTCAGCCAGACATCGTTCCAGCGCGAATAGTCCTGCCCGATAGCCGCCCCGCTGGAGTCGAATAAAACGATGCCTCGGGCATCCGTCAGATAGACCCGGTACTCGTTTCTGGTTTTGGTGATGCCGCTGATGCTGGCCTGAAAAGGCTGCTGGTTGAGGCGGGAAAAAGCCTGCGCCAGCTGCCCGTGCCGTGGGTTGCCGGCTTTGATATCGGCCTGAGCAAATTCGGCCAGCAGCGTGGCGGTGTCGATTAGCGTTCCTTCGGTGGCGCGCCGCACACCGGGCTTCACCTCCTGAACGAATATCGACACCACAAACCAGGCGGCAATCGCGACGATCAGAAAGTAGCCCAGCAGCAGACGCATGCCGATACGCATTATCCGGCTCCCAGACTGTAGCCCAGCCCCCGGAGCGTACTGATGGGGGAAAGATCGGGATTGATAGCCCGCAGCTTGGCGCGCAGGGTTTTAATATGGGTATCGACGGTTCTGTCGACGCTCTCTTCGGCGTTGCTCCACACCAGCTCCATCAGCTGCTGGCGCGAAAATACCCTGCCCGGCGACAGCAGAAGCGTTTTCAGCAGCAGATATTCATAGCGCGTCAGCTGCAAAGGCTGCTGGCACCAGCTGACCTGCGCCGCCATTTCGTTCAGTTCAAACTGGCCGACGCGCAGCACGCCACCGGTCTGGTTCTGCTGCTGTTTTTGCAGACGGCGCAGCACGGTGCGGACCCTGGCGCAAACCTCCCGAGGGGAGAAAGGCTTAGCGATGTAATCATCCGCACCGATTTCCAGGCCGATCAGCCTGTCCACCTCTTCGCTACGCGCCGTCAGAAACAGCAGCGGCAGCTGCGGATGCTCTGCAATCAGGCGTCTGCAAAGCTCAAAGCCGTTTATATCCGGCAGGCCAACATCAAGAATGGCGAGGTCCGGTCGCGCCAGACGTGCCGCTTCAAGGACCGGCAGGCCGCGGTCAAAACTGCGGACGCAAAAGCCCTCCTGCTCCAGGGTGTAGATGAGCGTATCGGCGATGCTGGCCTCATCCTCAACCAACCAGATAGTGGCCTGGCTCATGTGCTATTTCCAGGGGATGATCGGCACGGCGCTCAGCGCGTTCTTCGGTGAACCGTCGACCACTTTGTCTGAATAGGCCAGATACGCCAGGGTATTGCGTTTTTCATCGTAGAAGCGCACGACCTGGAGCTTTTTAAATACCAGTGAGGTGCGTTTCTGGAACACTACCTCACCGTCTTTTTTACCCTGTTTGATTTTGTCGCTCAGCTCAACCGGGCCAACCTGCTGGCACGAAATAGCCGCATCTGAAGTATCTTCAGCCAGCCCTAAGCCGCCTTTGATGCCGCCGGTCTTGGCCCGGCTGATATAGCAGGTGACGTTTTTGACATCCGGATCGTCAAAGGCTTCCACGACAATTTTATGGTCCGGGCCGAACACTTTAAACACGGTGTCCACGGAGCCGATTTGCTCGGCCATAACGCCCTGGGAAAGCATCAACAAAGCAGCTACTGCGGCTAAAACTTTATATTTCATATTGTTACCATTAATGAAGATTACTCTGATTGACTATTCAGCCCTGAGGGAAAAAATCGTTTAATATCACATTATTAACAAATTTCCATCGTGACGGCGTTCATTTTGGCACAACTTGTCAAAAAAAACTCTGAATGTCTCAGGAGCAAAAAGTGCTATTATCCGACCATAATTACAGCACTTGCTGGTCAGGATGAGGAAATTATATGGATCAGGCTGGGATCATTCGCGATCTGCTTACCTGGCTGGAAAGCCATTTGGATCAGCCCCTTGCTTTAGACAATGTTGCGGCAAAGGCGGGCTATTCCAAGTGGCATCTACAAAGGATGTTCAAAGAAGTCACCGGACACGCCATCGGCGCCTATATTCGCGCTCGTCGTTTGTCGAAATCTGCCGTGGCTCTGCGTCTTACCGCACGCCCTATTCTTGATATCGCGCTGCAGTACCGTTTTGACTCGCAGCAGACATTTACACGCGCTTTTAAGAAACAGTTTTCCCAGACGCCAGCGCTGTATCGCCGTGCGCCAGACTGGAGCGCGTTCGGCATGCGCCCACCGCTGCGCTTAGGCGAATTTACGCCGCCGCTGGCGACCTTTGTCACCCTGCCGGAAACGCATCTGGTTGGCGTCACGCAGAGCTACAGCTGCACCCTGGAGCAAATTTCTGATTTCCGTAACGAAATGCGCATTCAGTTCTGGACGCACTTCCTCGGCAACGCGCCTACGCTGCCGCGCGTGCTTTACGGCCTGCATGAGCCACGTCCGAGCATTGAGAAAGATGATGAGCAGGAGGTGTTCTACACCACCGCGCTGACGCCTGAAATGGCTAACGGCTTCCTGCCTGATTCGCATCCGGTGACGCTGGAAGGCGGCGACTACGTGCAGTTTGACTACGAAGGGCCGGGCACCGGGCTGCAGGACTTTATCCTGACTATCTACGGCACCTGTATGCCATCGCTCAACCTGACCCGTCGTAAGGGCCAGGATATTGAACGTTTCTTCCCGCAGGATGAAGCCAGGACGCAGGACAGGCCGATGCAAATCCGCTGCGAGTACCTGATCCCGGTTCGTCGTTAACGCTGCAGTTCGTCTAACGCAGGGGCGTCTAAATGCGAGATGTCCCCTGCCGTTTCAACCACCCAGCCGGGCGCAAGCCACGGGCTCTCCTGATGATCGACCCGCGAGATAGAACAGTTGCGCAGCCGCAGGCGGCGTTCCGCCCACGCCGGTAAGCCCAGAATCGTACTCACCAGACAGCCCAGCGCCATTCCGTGGCTCACCAGCAGCGGACGGCTGCCCGCAGGCAGTTCGCGACAGGCGTTAAGCGCCGCATGCATGCGTTCGCTCATCTCCAGCATCGACTCACCTTCAGGAATACGCCCGTCCGGCGTGCCGTTGACCAGCAGGCGACGCCAGCCCTCTTCTTCCTCGCTCAGCGTGTCCAGATGACGGCGTTCAAGCACGCCCATATCCAGCTCACGCAGGCGCGCGTCAAGCGTGACTTCGCATCCGCAGGCATCAGCAATGATCTCAGCGGTACGACGCGTACGGCCCAGATCGCTGGCAATGACGTGAGTGATGCCGAGGGCTTTTACACGTTCAGCCACCTGCCAGGCCTGACGCTCCCCCTTTTCAGTCAGCGCGCTGTCTGACTGGCCCTGAATGCGGCGCTCCGCATTCCACTGCGTTTCACCATGGCGAACAAGGTATACCTGTAACATGCGTTTTATCCGTTATACTGCGGCAACAAAAAAGCTAATGAGTTTCAGTGATTATGTACCATGTCGTGTGCGCTACAACCAATCCTTCCAAAATTCAGGCGATTCTGCAGGCTTTCCACGAGATCTTTGGGGAGGGATCCTGCCATATAGAGTCCGTCGTCGTCGATAGCGGCGTGCCGGAACAACCGTTCGGAAACATTGAAACGCGAACTGGCGCACGTCAGCGCATTATGAACTCCCGCCAGGTTCGCCAGGAGGCGGATTTCTGGGTCGCCATCGAGGCCGGGATCGACGAAGGCAGCACCTTCAGCTGGGTGGTCATCGAAAATCAGAATCAGCGCGGGGAAGCCCGTTCGGCAACGCTGCCGCTGCCGGAAGTCATTCTGGAGAAGGTTAAAGCGGGAGAGGCTCTGGGGCCGGTAATGTCTGAATACACGGGCATTGAGCAGATAGGACGTAAAGAGGGGGCGATTGGCATATTTACCGCCGGTAAGCTCACGCGCAGCAGCGTTTATTACCAGGCGGTGGTTCTGGCGTTAAGCCCGTTTCACAATGCGATTTATCGCGCCTGAAGCAGCACCTGCTCAAGCCATTTGGTCAGCTCCGGCGGGGCAGATTTCAGGCTGTTTGAGCCGCGGGTAATGGTCGCGATACCCGCGCCCAGCTCGTTTTTCAGCTCGCGCTGGCTCATCTCGCCCCGCAGAAGCTCTTCAATAATTCTTACGCGGGTGCCCAGCGCGGTACGTTCGTCCGGCGTCAGAAACAGCGCCAGCAGCGGCAGATGAAGCTGCTTATCGAACGAACTTTGCAGCAGCTCCACGAAGCGGAGCCACTCCTGATTACTTTGTTCGGCCTGTTCCGCCGAGTACTGAGAAAGCTGGGTCATGTCAGGCCACCATACTATTTAACTAGTACAGCAGCATAACATAATCTCCTGCAAATCAATAACGGCGCTGCCATTCGGCATCCGTCAGCAACGGCGCCGATTTCCCCATGAAATACTTATAGTACGCATCATATGCCAGCACGTTCTTCACATATCCCCGCGTTTCCGAGAACGGAATGCTTTCCACGAAGGCCACCGCGTCTATGCGTCCGGCGCTGTTGCCAAGCCAGGTTCTGACACGTCCAGGCCCGGCGTTGTAGGCCGCAGAGGCGAAGATACGGTTGTTCTCAAACTGCTGGGAAACGTACTGCAGGTAGCTGGTGCCGATATTAATATTGGTTTCCGGATCGAGCAGCTGGCTGCTGCTGGTGTAGCCTGGAATACTGAACATCTTCACGGTATGGGTAGCCGTACCCGGCATGATTTGCATCAGGCCGCTGGCCCCTACGGGCGAGCGCACTTTCGGGTTCCAGGCGCTCTCCTGGCGGGCTATTGCCATGGCGTAGCTCTGGGAGATGTCTTTGCCGCTCACGTAGCGGGCGAAGGTCTCTTTGTAGGCCAGCGGGAAACGCTCTTCCAGGTGATTCCACAGCTTGCCGGCGATGGTTGCCTGCACGCTCAAGTCCCACCAGTCCTGATCGAACGCGTAGCGCGCCAGGCCTTCCTGTTCTGACTTGCTGCGGCTGCTGACCAGGTTCGCCCACTCGCTGCGCGCCGTGTTATCCAGATTCCAGTACATAAGCTCCCGCACGCGCGCCATTTCCGGCCCCTGCACCAGCGCCTGATTGACCGCCACGGCTTTGTCTACGCGCAGGGGGTACTCTTCGCCCAGACGCTGAGCCGCGATCATCGGATAGAACCCGCGCTGCTGCATCAGCGAGTGGAGGATCTCTTTAGCTTCCGCTTCACGGCCACGCTCCAGCAACAGGTCTGCCTGCCAGTAGCGCCACTCGTCTTTCTCTTTCGCATCCATCGGCAGGCGCGCAAGCCAGGTATTTAATCCTGCACGGTCCCCTGCCCCCAGCGCGATACGCACGCGCCGTTCCACAAGCGTGGTGGACTGGGAACGCATGATCACATCGTCGCGCCAGCTGGCCTGCTCTGAAGTAATGTCGTTGCCCATCAGGCGCCAGGCAACCGTCTCTTTCAGCGCCTGCGCCTGCTCGTCGTTAAGCTGCTGGGCCTGTACCAATGACGGGATCATCAGGCGGGCATTTTCCACGTCCTGACGGGCGATACGCGTAAAGGCAACGGCCGCAGCCTGACGCGTGAAGTCCGTCGCCCCGACGGTGCGGGCGAACGTCAGCACCGTATTGGGATCGTTTTGCAGGCTAATGAGCGAACTGGCGATTGTCTGATAGTCCGCAGGCATCTGGTTCGCCAGGCTGGTGACCAGCGAGGTATTCCCCTCTTTCATCGCCAGGCGAATACGCTCCAGATACGCCAGCGGATCCTGGGTGCCGGATGAGCGCCAGGCGGAGAACAGACGGTCGCAGCTGGAAGGTAAATTCTTCCCGCTTAACCACAGCTCTTTCGCCCCGCCCCACGCGGCGTCCGCCTGGCCGGTATTCCATTTCGCGTAGTAGTAGTTACATTTTGATTCTGTGGTGCCCGGCGGCTCCGGGCTGAACGCCAGCAGGCCTCGCCAGTCTTCCCGACGCGCTAGCTCGTTAACAAAGCGGGATTTCAGCGAGCGCGCTGGCGGTAGGGTTGGGTTTGCCTGGATGAACTGGCTGACGGCCACCGTCGGCTCATTCATTAAATCATCGGTAAGCTGACGGTATTCAAGGTAGGGATAGAGCGGATAGTCGCGCAGGGTGGGCATCAGCTGCTGCACCACATCCATTTGCTTTTGGTCCCACGCCTGTTTGATTTGTGCATAGCGGCTACGCTGTTCGTCGAGCGAATCCGCCCGGGCAACGCCCGCTAATGTTGCCAGGCAGACGCCTGCTGCAAGCATGCGCCATACGACTTGTCTGGTCTTCCCCACAAGTACTCCTCGTCAGTTTGCTGGCAGCATCGTGCCGCCGCGATATGTTTATGCTAACCAGGGGGCGCTGGATGCGCCACGCCGAAAGCTCATATTTTACGATTAACTACATTTTGCCCGTCAGGCTTAACACAACCCGCGCGCCCTGCTGGGATTAGCAGCTGAAAACGGCTACACTTCGCCTCTGAAACGCATCATCTTACATCACGAAAAAGAGGCGAAGTCGCACTGTGGCTCAATTCGTTTATACCATGCATCGTGTCGGCAAAGTTGTTCCGCCGAAACGCCATATTCTTAAAAATATCTCGCTCAGCTTCTTCCCCGGCGCCAAAATCGGCGTACTGGGTCTGAACGGTGCGGGTAAATCTACGCTGCTGCGCATCATGGCCGGCATTGACACCGACATTGAAGGTGAAGCCCGCCCGCAGCCAGGCCTGAAAATTGGCTATCTGCCTCAGGAACCGCAGCTCAACCTGGAGCACACGGTCCGCGAGTCCGTTGAAGAAGCCGTTGCCGAAGTGGTTAACGCGCTGAAAGGTCTGGATGAGGTCTACGCGAAGTATGCCGAACCGGATGCCGACTTCGATAAGCTGGCCGCCCAGCAGGGCAAATTTGAAGAGATTATCCAGGCGCACGACGGCCATAACCTGAACGTGCAGCTTGAGCGCGCCGCCGACGCCCTGCGTCTGCCAGACTGGGATGCGAAGATCGCCAACCTGTCCGGTGGTGAACGCCGCCGCGTGGCGCTGTGCCGCCTGCTGCTCGAAAAACCAGATATGCTGCTGCTCGACGAACCAACGAACCACCTGGATGCGGAATCCGTAGCGTGGCTGGAACGCTTCCTGCACGACTTCGAAGGCACCGTTGTGGCGATCACCCACGACCGTTACTTCCTGGACAACGTAGCGGGCTGGATCCTGGAGCTGGACCGCGGCGAAGGTATCCCGTGGGAAGGCAACTACTCCTCCTGGCTTGAGCAGAAAGACCAGCGTCTGGCTCAGGAAGCCTCTCAGGAAGCGGCCCGCCGCAAATCCATTGAGAAAGAGCTTGAGTGGGTACGTCAGGGCGCTAAGGGCCGTCAGTCGAAAGGCAAGGCGCGTCTGGCTCGCTTTGAAGAACTTAACAGCACCGAATACCAGAAACGTAACGAAACCAACGAACTGTTTATTCCACCGGGCGCACGTCTGGGCGATAAGGTCGTTGAGGTTACCAACCTGCGTAAATCCTACGGTGACCGTCTGCTGATCGAAGACCTGTCCTTCTCCGTGCCGAAAGGGGCGATTGTCGGCATCATCGGTCCTAACGGCGCGGGTAAATCTACCCTGTTCCGCATGATGTCCAGTCAGGAACAGCCTGACAGCGGCACCATCGAGCTGGGCGAAACCGTCAAGCTGGCGTCCGTGGATCAGTTCCGTGACTCCATGGACAACAGCAAAACCGTGTGGGAAGAAGTCTCCGGTGGCCAGGATATCATGCGTATCGGCAACACCGAGATGCCAAGCCGCGCCTACGTGGGCCGCTTTAACTTTAAAGGCGTTGACCAGGGCAAGCGCGTGGGCGAACTGTCCGGCGGCGAGCGCGGTCGTCTGCACCTGGCGAAGCTGCTACAGGTTGGCGGCAACATGCTGCTGCTTGATGAACCAACCAACGACCTGGATATCGAAACCCTGCGCGCGTTAGAAAACGCCCTGCTGGAATTCCCGGGCTGCGCAATGGTCATTTCCCATGACCGCTGGTTCCTTGACCGTATCGCCACCCACATTCTGGATTACCAGGATGAAGGCAAAGTTGAATTCTTCGAAGGCAACTTTACCGAATACGAAGAGTACAAAAAACGCACCCTGGGTGCGGATGCGCTGGAGCCTAAGCGTATTAAGTACAAGCGTATTACAAAGTAATGAAAACGGGGCGCACATGGCGCCCCGTTTTATTATCCAATTCTGAGCTACCCCTGCCCGCCCAGCATCTCCTTCACCAGCTCAACGCAGCGTAAGAAACGCGAATCATAGTCTGACTCTTCTACGTGGACGTAGCTGATGTTGTTCTCTTCCAGCATGGAAACCAGCAGGTTCTGGAACGATTTTCTGTCCGTGTCGCTGCCCAGGCTGCGCAGCCCGTCCGCCACCCACGGCGTATTGTTTTCCAGCAGGATCACCAGGTCGAAACGGTACTCGTCGATCAGCGCCTGGACGAACGGATGTTCACGCCCTTCATACTTCTTGCAGAATGCCTGCGTGGTAACAAAGTCCGTATCGATAAAGGCGACCTTGTTGGCGTACTTAATTGCAAAATCAATGTACTGCGCGTGGCCGAGGGCGATTTTGTCGTAGTCTGAATACTGTAACGCCATCTCATCGCCGCCAAGATGGGAGAAGACGTAATCACGCCCGTACTCCCACGCGCTGGTGGTATTGAAGATGTTGGCGAGCTTGTTCACCATCCACGACTTGCCGCTAGACTCGCCGCCCAGCACCGCCACCGTACGCACAAAGAACGGCTTAACTTCTGTGGGGATGTACTCCCAGTAGCGGAACGGGTTTTCGCGGATCTGTCCGCCGCTGATGTTCATGAAGGTACGCTGCGGATCGATAAGCACCGACTCAATGCCGAGGTGTTCGGTGAAGCGCGGCGCATCGCTCTCTTCGGAGGTATAGATGCGGTCGGCGTTGATGCCGTTGCTTTCCATAAAGGCTTTTATGCCGCGGCTCCAGACGTCCCAGCCGTGCGGGTACGGCTCCATCCCCTCTTCGTTAAACGAATGAATGCGGATGTTTTTCTGGTATTTAAACGTCTGCAGCAGCCAGCGCAGGCGGTCGCCCGTGGTCGGCTGCTGGGACATGGCGCTGTCTTCAAACAGGGCGCGGTCGCGGGTTTCGTCGTAGCCCATAATGATATGCAGCTCGTCGACCTGGCTTGCCGCGCGCTGGATAAGGTAGATATGCCCGGTGTGCAGCGGATAAAATTTGCCGAACACCACGCCGACCGTTTTCTCCCGGCGCGGGAACTCCAGCCCCAGGAAACGGTGCAACGCTTCCAGCTTCTGGGCGCTCGGGCTTTTGATTTTGGCGTTCAGCAGCTGGCTGAGGTAGCCCTTGGTCATGTCACAGGCTTCCGCCACCTGCTGCAACGTAACGCTTTGCTGACGAATAGCGGTCTTCAGGTATTCGAAAGACGACATGCTCCCTGCTCCTGCAAAATAGGATTAATAATCAATTATAAGTCGTCGAACACCGACAGCGCATCCGAAAGCTTTTTCACGCCGAAGACCTGCATCCCTTCCGGCAGTTTTTTCGGCACGTTGGCCTGCGGGACAATCGCGCGCTTGAAGCCGTGCTTCGCCGCTTCGGAGATACGCTCCTGCCCGCTTGGCACCGGGCGAATCTCACCGGCCAGGCCAACTTCGCCGAAGACGACTAAATCCTGCGGCAGCGCTCTGTTACGCAGGCTGGAGACCATCGCCAGCAGCAGGGCTAAATCCGCGCTGGTTTCGGTGACCTTCACGCCGCCTACGACGTTAACGAATACGTCCTGATCCGCCATCTGCAACCCGCCGTGGCGGTGCAGCACGGCAAGCAGGATCGCCAGACGGTTTTGTTCCAGCCCCACCGCCACGCGGCGGGGGTTAGACATCATGGACTGATCCACCAGCGCCTGAATCTCTACCAGCAGCGGGCGCGTGCCCTCCCAGACCACCATCACCGAGCTACCCGGCGTGATTTCATCGCCCCGGCTCAGGAAGATAGCGGACGGGTTGCTGACTTCGCGTAGCCCTTGTTCCGTCATCGCAAACACGCCCAGCTCGTTCACCGCACCGAAGCGGTTTTTATGGCTGCGCAGGGTGCGGAAGCGGGAATCCGCGTCGCCGTCCAGCATGACCGAACAGTCGATACAGTGCTCAAGCACCTTTGGCCCGGCCAGGGAGCCGTCTTTAGTGACGTGGCCGACCATGATAATCGCCACGCCGCGCGTCTTGGCAAAGCGGGTCAGATAGGCAGCGGATTCACGCACCTGCGCCACGCTGCCAGGTGAGGACTGCACGTCTGCCATATGCATAACCTGGATGGAGTCGATGACCATCAGCTTCGGCGCTTCTTCTTCGGCAATCATGCAGATCTGCTCGATGCCGGTTTCCGAGAGCATGTTCAGGTTGGCGGTGGGCAGGCCCAGACGATGGGCGCGCATGGCGACCTGCTGCAGGGACTCTTCACCGGTTACATACAGCGTTTTCATCTGTTCGCTGAGTTTGCACAGGGTTTGCAGCAGCAGGGTAGATTTACCGGCGCCAGGGTTACCGCCGATCAGAATGGCGCTGCCCGGCACCACGCCGCCGCCCAGCACGCGGTCGAACTCTTTAAAACCGGTGGAGAAACGCGGCAGCTCTTCCAGGCTGATATCTGAAAGCTTCTGCACTTTGCTGACGCCCGCGCTGCCCGCATAGCCGGACAGGCGCTCGTTGCGCGCAACGGTTGGCGAGGCGGCGATGCGCACTTCGGTGATGGTATTCCAGGCATGACAGGCGCTGCACTGCCCCTGCCAGCGCGGATAATCCGCACCGCACTCGTTACAGACAAATGCGCGTTTTGGAGCTTTCGCCACCTTAATATCCTCTTATCTTTCTTCCTGAATCAGGCTGCCGGAGAGAATGCAGAAGACGCCCATCAGGTCGGCATGACGGATGGTGACCTCTGTTTTTTCATTCACCTTAGGCTTGGCATGGAAAGCAATGCCCAGCCCGGCGGCCTGAATCATCGGTAAATCATTGGCCCCGTCGCCAATCGCAACGGTCTGCTCGACGGGGATCTCGTATTTGGTTGCCAGACGTTTTAACGTCTCGGCTTTAAACTGGGCATCGACTATCTGGCCGATCACTTCGCCGGTCAGCTTGCCGTCGCAGATCTCCAGCTCGTTGGCCACGACGGTAGTCAGATGCAGCTTGTCGCGCAGGTATTCCGCAAAGAAGGTGAACCCACCCGAGGCAATCGCCACCTTCCAGCCCAGGGATTCCAGCTTCAGCACCAGCGACGTCAGCCCCGGCATCAGCGGCAGCTCATCGCGCACCTGGCGCAGTATAGAAGCGTTAGCGCCTTTCAGGGTTGCCACGCGCTGTTTCAGGCTGGCGGTAAAATCCAGCTCGCCGCGCATGGCGCGCTCGGTAACTTCCGCCACCATTTCGCCCGTACCGGCGAGCTTCGCGATTTCATCAATGCATTCGATTTGGATCGCGGTGGAGTCCATATCCATCACCAGCAGGCCAGGCGTGCGCAGGTGCGGGATTTTGCCCAGCGGCGCAACGTCCAGCCCGGCTTCGTGGGCAAGCTTCGTCGCCCTTGGCGTCAGGGAGCCCGCCAGACGAATAACCTGATAATCTTCCACGCACCAGGCCGTAACGATAACCATCGCGGCGCCCAGCTTACGCTGATAGCGGTTCAGACATGCCTTGTCGAGATTCCGGCCGTACAGGAGCCAGCCGCTGCGGCCAGCGCGGTAATCCAGCGGCATCACTTCATCGCCGCTGAGGGACAGCGGCAATCCTGGCCAGAGAGCAACATCGTTCGGCAGATCGCACCAGGTCAGACTATTTGGCATTACAGCTCCTGAAAAAAAGATAAAGGCCGGGATAAAACAACGCATGAGGCTACCCTGTCCACGCCGCTTCTGGCAACATTAAAGTATGCAATTTATCGAAGGTGCAAAATGGCTCGGGCAAAAATGAAATTCAGGCTCCATCGTGCGGTGATTGTGCTTATCTGCCTCGCACTTTTGGTCGCCTTAATGCAGGGAGCGTCGTGGTTCAGCCAGGGCCATCAGCAGGCCCGCAACGTGCAGCTTGAAGAGCTGGCCCGCACGCTGGCGCGCCAGGTCAGCTACACCCTGATTCCATTGATGAAATCAGAAAACCCGGATGAAAAACGCATCAATACCATGCTGACTTTGCTGACCCGCGACAGCCGCGTGCTGGATGCCGCCGTCTATGACGACGAAGGCGATCAGGTGGCCCGCGCGGGCGAAGGGGTTGGCGTACGGGACCGGCTTGCCCTGGACGGTAAAAAAGCGGGCGGCTATTTTAATCAGCAAATCGTTGAGCCTATCGTTGATAAGGACAGCCCGATTGGCTATCTGCGTATTACGCTGGATACCCACAGCCTGCCCACGGAGGCCAAACAGGTCGATAACACCACCAATATCCTGCGCCTGATGATGCTTCTCGCGCTGGCAATTGGCATCGTCCTCACCCGCACGTTGTTACAGGGCAAACGCACCCGCTGGCAGCAGTCTCCCTTCCTGCTGACCGCCAATACCGAAGTGAAAGAAGACGAAGAAAAGGAATCCTGATATGTCGACGCTACGCCTGCTGATTTCTGATTCACACGATCCCTGGTTTAACCTGGCCGTTGAAGAATGTATTTTCCGCCAGATGCCAGCCACTCAACGGGTGCTGTTCCTGTGGCGCAACGCCGATACTGTCGTCATTGGCCGCGCGCAAAACCCGTGGAAAGAGTGCAACACCAGACGTATGGAAGAGGACAACGTGCGGCTGGCAAGGCGCAGCAGCGGCGGCGGTGCGGTGTTCCACGACCTGGGCAATACCTGCTTTACCTTTATGGCCGGAAAACCGGAGTACGATAAAAGCGTCTCGACGGCGATTGTCGTCAACGCGCTGAACTCGCTTGGCATAAAAGCGGCGGCTTCCGGGCGAAACGATCTGGAAGTGGCAACGCCTGACGGCGCGCGCAAAGTATCAGGCTCAGCCTATAAAGAGACGATGGATCGCGGTTTTCACCACGGCACGCTGCTGCTGAACGCGGATTTAAGCCGTCTGGCGAACTATCTGAACCCGGATAAGAAAAAGCTCCAGGCTAAGGGAATTACTTCCGTGCGCGGGCGGGTCGCCAACCTCAGCGATTTACTGCCGGGCGTGACCCACGAACAAATCAGCGATGCGGTACGCGAGGCTTTCTTCGCTTACTACGGCGAACGCGTAGAAGCCGAACACATCTCGCCAGATGCGCTGCCGGACCTGCCGGGCTTTACGGAGACCTTCGCCAGGCAAAGCAGCTGGGAGTGGAACTTCGGCCAGGCGCCTGCGTTCAGCCACATGCTGGATCAGCGCTTCACCTGGGGCGGCATCGAAATGCATTTTGACGTAGAGAAAGCCCACATCACCCGCACGCAAATTTTCACCGACAGCCTGAATCCTGCCCCGCTGGAAGCCCTCGCTGCGCGCCTTCAGGGCTGCCTGTACCGCAGCGACATGCTGCAACAGCAGTGCGAAACGCTGATCGTAGATTTCCCGGAGCAGGAGATGGAGCTGCGTGAAGTCAGCGCGTGGATTGCGCAGACGGTGCGTTAGGCAAGGCGGGCAATACTGTCAGCCACAACGTCCAGCTCTGGCAGCATGGAACGGCTTATCTCCCGAAAAGCGTTGCTGATCTCATGGTTCTGGCTTAATTCAAGCCAGAACTGACGAGCAAGCGGCATCATCTCACGCCATACCTCCCCCGGTACCTGCGGATCTATCTGCGGTATGACAGACTCTCTTCGCATGTTCCCGACGCTGTTTGGCGCAAAGGCCATTGGCAGCATGTCGTACACCGGTGCCAGGCTGAGAGGCATATCCGAAAGGAAGAAAGAAAGATTTCCCGCATGCATGTCACTATTGGCAATCAATCGGCCAAACGCCCAGATTTTCTGCGCTAAACGTAGCGTCGCAGGCTCTACGATTTTTTGCTTTAACAGTTCGGCTATTGCCGCAGGCCAGCGTTTAGGCCCGCTGGCATACTCTGCCTGCACGGCCTCAAGAGAGACAATGCCTTTCCGCCCCTGCGCCCCTATGCAGTCAAAGCGAACGACCTCAAGGAAGGTCTGGCGCAGGCCGCTTCTTATAACGGTTGCGTGGGATGAAGCAATCCCAGCCTGATTGAGGATAGTTAGCGCGTGAGCCTCCGCATGAAGCAAATCCGCCCAGCGCTGGCTATTTTCGTTTTGCACAGCGGGAGTAAATTTTACGATTACCTGGGCCGGGCCAGCTTCGGTTTGCGAATAGCAGGTAAATTTTGGCTGCTCGCCCCCCGCAGACGAGCCAGCAACCTCCCCGGAAAGCGCGTTAGCCGCCAGTGCGGCGTACAGAGAAAGTTTGTTCGCTTCAGGGATAGCCTGTGGCGAAGGTAGTTCAAACCAGCGGTGATAGCTCTGCTCCCCCACCAGCCAGCCGCCCAGGTTTTCCGGTACCTGTTGCGATAATGCGAAGAGCACATCTTCTTCCTGCCACAGGCGAATATCTTCCGGCAACCCGGCTCGCTGGGCTAATCTGCGTCCCCATGCCCGCCCTAAAAACCCCTGCGGACGCAGGTCAGTTAAATACCAGGGTAATCCGTCGTACCACTGCGCGGCACCGTTATTGAGCCTCACCAGACAGCTGCCCTGCGGCCAGACTGGATACAGTTCGCCAAATAGCCATGCCTGCCCCGCATCGTCGATTTGCCATAGCGGAAACTGCCTGATTTGGCGCACCGGCCTGATCAAAGCATAACGAGTTGACCTTGCCTGCCCGACTTTGATGACGTCGCTTTCGGCATTAACGAGGCGTGAAAAGGTTGCCTGACTAACGCCCAGCCGCTGACGCAGCCGGGTAGCTGATTGTGGGCCATGAAGTAATAAATCGGTCAGCACGCTCATTGAATAGTTTCTTGAATAGATATCTGAATAGATACATGAATAGATTTATAGCGCTAATAGCATGAAAGATAAAGGCGGAAGGACAAATTTTGAACTATTCGTGAATAGATACTGAAAACAAAAAAGGCGCCCAGGGCGCCTTTTTCACTAAGAGAAAAACTTACTCTTTGTCACCCAGCAGCACGGATTCAAGGGCAATCTTGATCATGTCGTTGAAGGTGGTCTGACGCTCGGCGGCGGTGGTCTGCTCGTGCGTGCGGATATGGTCGGAGACGGTGCAGATGGTCAGCGCTTTTGCGCCGTATTCTGCCGCTACGCCGTAGATACCGGCCGCTTCCATTTCCACGCCCAGGATGCCGTATTTTTCCATTACGTCAAACATTTGCGGATCTGGCGTGTAGAACAGATCTGCAGAGAAGATGTTGCCCACGCGAGCGTCAACGCCCAGCGCTTTCGCCGCATCAACCGCGTTACGCACCATGTCAAAGTCAGCGATAGCCGCAAAGTCATGGTCTTTGAAACGCAGGCGGTTCACTTTGGAATCCGTACATGCGCCCATGCCGATAACCACGTCACGCAGTTTCACATCGGCACGAACCGCGCCGCAGGAGCCCACGCGGATGATTTTCTTCACGCCAAAATCGGTGATCAGCTCTTTGGTGTAGATAGAGCAGGACGGGATACCCATACCGTGGCCCATAACGGACACTTTACGGCCTTTATAAGTCCCGGTGTAGCCCAGCATGCCGCGCACGTTGTTCACTTCGCGCACGTCTTCGAAGAAAGTCTCCGCAATGTGTTTCGCACGCAGCGGATCGCCCGGCATCAGTACGACGTCTGCGAAATCACCCATCTCTGCGTTAATGTGTGGCGTTGCCATTATTCTGTCCTTTTAAATTATTTTTGCCTGACGGCGGCTGTGCGTTATCAGGCCTGCAAACGGTTTCACGTAGGCCGGATAAGCGTAGCGCCATCCGGCAACGGGTATCACAGCATGTTTTTGCCGTAGTCCATGTCGGACAGGCCAAAGTATTTCGCCACGGTCTGACCGATGTCCGCGAAGGTTTCGCGGTGGCCAAGAGAACCGGCTTTTACTTTCGGGCCGTAAACCAGAACCGGGATGTGCTCGCGGGTATGGTCGGTGCCTTTCCAGGTCGGGTCGCAGCCGTGGTCCGCGGTGAGGATTAAAATATCGTCCTCTTTCAGCAGCTCCATCAGCTCCGGCAGGCGGCGGTCGAACAGCTCCAGACCACCGGCATAACCGGCGACGTCGCGGCGGTGGCCCCAGGAAGAGTCGAAATCAACGAAGTTAGTGAAGACGATGGTGTCGTCGCCCGCTTCTTTCATCTCTTTGACGGTGGCGTCGAACAGCGCGTCCAGGCCCGTCGCCTTCACTTTTTTGGTGATGCCAACGTTGGCGTAGATATCCGCAATTTTACCCACGGAAACCACCTGGCCGTTTTTCTCTTCGACCAGTTTTTTCAGCACGGTCGGCGCCGGTGGCTCAACGGCCAGGTCGTGACGGTTACCGGTACGCTGGAAGCTGCCCGGCTTGTCGCCGATAAACGGACGAGCGATAACGCGGCCGATGTTGTAGCCGCCTTCGGTCAGCTCTTCACGGGCTATTTCACACAGCTCGTAAAGCTTATCCAGGCCGTAGGTCTCTTCGTGGCAGGCAATCTGGAATACGGAGTCGGCGGAGGTATAGAAAATCGGCTTGCCGGTTTTCATGTGCTCTTCGCCCAGTTCGTCCAGGATCACGGTGCCGGAAGAGTGGCAATTACCGAGGTAGCCCGGCAGGTTAGCGCGCTTAACCAGCTTGTCGAGCAGCTCCTGCGGGAAGCTGTTCTGCACGTCGGAGAAGTATCCCCAGTCGAACAGCACGGGCACGCCCGCAATTTCCCAGTGGCCTGACGGGGTATCTTTACCGGAGGAGAGCTCATGCGCCCAGCCGTAAGCACCGATAACTTCTGCGTTACCGTCCATGCCCGCCGGGATTTTACCGGTAGAGCCTTCAGCGGCTTTAACCAGGCCCAGACGGGTCAGGTTAGGCAGGTTCAGCGGCCCTTTACGACCGTTGTCCGCTTCGCCTTTGGCACAGGCTTCCGCGATGTGCCCGAATGTATCAGAACCGACGTCGCCGAAGCGGTCAGCGTCTTCTGTAGCACCGATGCCGAAGGAGTCCAGCACCATAATAAATGCACGTTTCATATTGTTCTCCGTACCTTGTGCTCTGTAAAAAAGCGATCGGATCAGTATACCGCTATTGGGTGATTCGGCGATAGACCGTTGGCGTTTCTGTCGGCTGAGTATCGTTAACTTTGATTGCCGCCTTCACGGCGCGCGCCGCTTCCTGCCACTGGGCTTCGCTTGCCGCATGGATCACCGCCAGCGGACGTGAGGTATCCACGCTCTCACCCAGGCGAGCCATGTCGGTGAAGCCGACGCTGTAATCAATAGTATCGGCTGCCTGACGACGACCGCCGCCCATGGAAACTACCGCCATGCCTAACGCGCGGGTGTCCATTTCGCTGACGAAACCTGTGCGGTCCGCATAAATGGCTTTGCTGAGCACGGCGGTTGGCAGGTATTTCGCGTAGTTTTCCACGAAGTCCGCCGGGCCTTTCTGTGCCGCAACCATGCGGCCAAAGATCTCCGCCGCTTTGCCGTTATCCAGCACGGACTGCAGCTTAGCGCGGGCTTCCGCGTCATCTTTGGCAAGCCTGCCGGAAATCAGCATTTCCACGCACAGCGCCATGGTCACTTCATGCAGACGCGGATTCACATACTCGCCAGTCAGGAACTGCACCGCCTCACGCACTTCAACCGCGTTACCCGCGCTGGAGGCCAGCACCTGGTTCATATCGGTCAGCAGTGCCGTAGTTTTGACGCCCGCGCCGTTGGCAACGCCAACAATCGCTTCCGCCAGCAGCTCAGAGAGTTCATAAGTCGGCATAAATGCGCCGCTGCCCACCTTCACGTCCATCACCAGCGCGTCCAGCCCTTCGGCCAGTTTTTTCGCGAGGATGGAGGCGGTGATCAGCGGAATGGAGTCTACGGTCGCGGTAATGTCACGCGTGGCGTAGAAACGCTTGTCCGCCGGGGCCAGCGAGTTGGTCTGGCCAATAATCGCCACGCCGACATTTTTAATGATGTCGCGGAAGCGGTTATCGTCCGGGAAAATATCAAAGCCGGGGATCGCCTCGAGCTTGTCGAGGGTGCCACCGGTGTGGCCAAGGCCACGGCCAGAGATCATTGGAATGAAGCCGCCGCAGGCCGCCACCATCGGGCCAAGCATCAGGGAAGTCACGTCGCCCACGCCGCCGGTGGAGTGCTTATCGACGATTGGGCCGCCCAGATCCAGGCTTTTCCAGTCCAGCACCGTCCCGGAATCGCGCATGGCCATGGTCAGCGACACGCGCTCCGGCATGGTCATGTCATGGAAGAAGATGGTCATCGCCAGCGCGGCAATCTGCCCTTCGGAAATGGTGTTGTCGCGAATGCCGTTGATAAAAAAGCGAATCTCTTCGTCGCTTAACGCCAGACCGTCACGTTTTTTTCGAATAATTTCTTGAGCGAGGAACAAAGTAACCCCCTGAGGTGATCGGGTAAAAGCGGCGGTCAGACGGACCGCCGCAGGACGAGATTAATAGCCGCTGGCGCTTTTGCCGTCGCCGTGGCCCAGCGCTTTTAACAGGCTGGCAAGCAGGCTGGATGCGCCGAAACGGTAGTGGCGGGAGTCAGCCCAGTCGGCGCCAAACAGATCGTCCGCGATAGACAGGAACAGCGCTGCATCTTCAGCGCTACGCACGCCGCCAGCCGGTTTGAAACCAACTGTTTTCTCAACGCCCATATCACGGATAACTTCCATCATGATGCGTGCGCTTTCAGGCGTGGCGTTCACCGGCACTTTACCGGTAGAGGTTTTGATGAAGTCTGCACCAGCTTTGATCGAGATTTCAGACGCTTTACGAATAAGCGCTTCTTCTTTCAGCTCGCCGGTTTCGATGATCACTTTCAGCCAGACGTTAGCCGCCGCACAGGCTTCTTTACAGGCTTTCACCAGGTCAAAACCAACCTGCTCGTTGCCGGCAATCAGCGCGCGGTACGGGAAAACAACGTCAACTTCGTCTGCGCCGTAGGCGATAGCAGCGCGGGTTTCCGCCAGCGCGATGTCGATGTCATCGTTGCCGTGCGGGAAGTTGGTCACGGTGGCGATACGGATATCCGGCGTGCCCTGCTCGTTCAGGGTTTTACGCGCAATGGGGATAAAACGTGGGTAGATGCAGATAGCCGCAGTGTTGCCTACTGGGGTTTTCGCCTGATGGCACAGAGCGATGACTTTTTCGTTGGTGTCATCGTCGTTCAGGGTGGTGAGGTCCATCAGTTTCAGCGCGCGCAGGCTGCTTGCAGTTAAATCGGTCATAACACTCTCCAACAAAAGATACAGAAGTCTCAGGCTTCGAAACTCAACACGTTGGAGCGGACTTGGTTCCATGAAGAGGAGAGGCAACTCTTGTCACCATCACGTTGAGATCCATCTCACCGCACATTGCCGGTAGCAATGTTATAATTCTAACACTCACTACCTGGGCAATTTTGTGTTTCGAATCACAAAAGCCAAAGGCGGGATTACATACTTTCCACAGTATATGTGATTTAACGAACAAAATAACCTGTTAAAAAGGGCTTCAGAAAACGAAAATGGCTGGCATCGCGCCAGCCATTGGTTTTCGCAAAATGTTAAAATTATAACATTTGCTTTCTGTCGTTACAGCGAGAGGAACACGCCCGCGATGGTCGCGCTCATCAGGTTTGAAAGCGTACCCGCCGCTACGGCCTTCAGGCCAAGCTGAGCAATTTCATGACGGCGATTTGGCGCCATGCTGCCCAGGCCACCGATCAGAATGGCTATAGAAGAAAGGTTAGCAAATCCACACAGCGCGAAGGAGATAATTGCTTTGGTGTGGTCAGAAAGCACCTGCAGGCCAGCCGCCGCAACGGTCGCATCATCTTTGAGATACTCGCCGAAGTTCAGGTAGGCCACGAACTCGTTAATGATCAGCTTCTGGCCGATAAACGAGCCGGCAACGTTAGCTTCGCTCCAGGGTACGCCGATAATCCACGCCAGCGGCGAGAACACCCAGCCCAGAATCAGCTCCATGGAAAGCTGCGGGTAGTTAAACCAGCCGCCAATCCCGGAGAGCATCCCGTTCAGCAATGCAATCAGGGCAACGAATGCCAGCAGCATTGCGCCGACGTTCAGCGCCAGCTGCATACCGGAAGCCGCGCCGGAAGCGGCAGCGTCCAGCACGTTGGCCGGGCGATCCGGATCGTTTTTCATCGATTCCAGCTCTGGCGCATCGTTTGGCACTTCTGTCTCAGGCAGGATCAGCTTGGCGAACAGCAGGCCGCCGGGGGCCGCCATGAACGACGCGGCAATCAGGTATTCCAGCGGCACGCCCATCTGCGCGTAGCCCGCAAGCACGGAGCCCGCCACGGAAGCCAGGCCACCACACATCACCGCAAACAGCTCGGAGCGGGTCATGGTCGCAATGTAAGGACGCACAACCAGCGGCGCTTCAGTCTGCCCGACGAAAATATTCGCCGTTGCAGAGAGTGATTCGGTGCGGGAAGTTTTCAGTACCTTACGCAGACCGCCGCCAAGGACGCGGATAACCAGCTGCATGATGCCGAGATAGTAGAGCACCGCAATCAGCGAGGAGAAGAAGACGATGATCGGCAGTACGCGCAGCGCAAAGACAAAGCCGCCGCCGCCGAACACTTCAAACATCTTGTCAGACACCAGCCCGCCAAACAGGAAAGAGATCCCCGCGTTGCCGTAGGCAATGACGTTCGCCACCCCTTCGGACATGGCTAGCAGGACTTTACGTCCGACCGGAACATAGAGGATCAGCGCACCGATACCCACCTGAATAATCCATGCGCCGAGAACGGTACGCAGATTAATGGCTTTACGGTTGCTGGAAAGAAGAACAGCGATCAGCAGCAGAACTATCATGCCGATCAGACCCATGAGGATTTGCATACATATTCCCTGTGCATAGTAGAAAACAGGAAAAGCCTAAGGGCTTTCCCCCAACGCGCGGATTATAACGGCAGATGCCGGGCAGATTGCCATCGCCATCACGTATTTCTACAAATGTAAGCAAACGTTTGTCTTATAAAGTGACGGGGATCACATCATTTTGCTGAATGATTACCAGAGAAATAATTTGTCTGCATTGTAAATCAGCGCTGTGGCGATATCAGAGGAGGGTTCAGGGCGCAGTTCGCAGAGCGTTTGAAAAACGTCGGCGACGCGTTCGGGGCGGTTTGGCTGGCCCTGGAAACCGCTGAGCGGCATATCCGGGGCATCCGTTTCCAGCAGCAAAGACGAGAGGGGTAGACGGGCCATTACGTCCCGCGTTTTGCTCGCCCTTGGGTAGGTTATGGTACCGCCCACGCCAATATAATAGCCCAGTTCCATGAACCGCTGCGCCTGCTGCAGGCTGCCCGCAAAGCCGTGGACAACGCCGGTACGGGGCAAAGCATGGCGCTTCAGGTGTATGGCGAGTTTGTCGTGGGTACGGCGCGAGTGAAGGATCACCGGCAGATCGTAGCGCTTCGCCAGTTTTAGCTGCGCGTCAAGGATCGTCTCCTGCCGCTCAAAAAGCGGATCGTCCATATAAAGATCCAGCCCGATCTCCCCTATCGCCACCAGCTTATCCGGCTGCTGCTGCAGGTGATGTTCCAGCAGCGCAAGGGACGCATCGTTATGCTTATGGATGACGATGGGGTGCAGACCAACAGCGGCATACAGCGCAGAATGCTGCGCGGCCAATGCCAGTACCGTAGCGAAACGTCCGGCTTCAATCGCCGGAACGACGATCTTCTCCACCCCTGCCCGCTTCGCCGTCTCCAGGCTTTCAGCCTCGCTGCCGGTAAAGGGGGGGAAATCGAAATGGCAGTGGGTATCGTAGAACCTGGTCGTCACGCGCTGTCCTCGCTGGTAAACGAGGCGTCGTTGGCCTCCGTAGCGCCGATGACGGGCTTAATCAGCGGCTCATTGGCAACGGCGGCAGGCGGTACCACCAGCGGCCCCGGCGTGACGATGCGCGGACGGTGACGACTGATCGGCGGCTTATCGGCCAGCAGTCTGCCAACGGTGGCCAGGAAGTACCGGCCACACATACGCCCGGTTTTATAGTCGGCGTTCAGCGACGGCAGGCGGCTGCCGAGGGCGATACTCTGCAATGGTTTCGGCGGATAGATTTCAAAGATGCGCAGCTTGCCCGGCGGCTTTTCGATAAAGCTCTGGATTTCGCGGTAGCTGGCTTCGTGATGCTGCACCAGGTTGAGCAGCGGCTGCAGGCTGCTGTCGCCCAGCCAGCGTTCCATACGTTTAAACCACTGCGGGGTGTAATACATCTGGGAAGGAACCGTGCGGATCACCACCAGCGTATCCGCGCCAAGGCGCACGGCCTCCCGCACCGGGATAGCATCGCTTATCCCGCCGTCCTGATAGCTAATGCCATCGATGTCCACGCCCGTACGGTAGAAGCCAGGTATGGCGCTGGAGGCTTTGATGATGTTCAGCCACGTATCATCCGTCGGAGAAAAATACCCCGGCGTATAGTCATCGCTGCGGCAGGCGCACATATAGAATTGTTTGCCCGTCTCGAAAAGTTCGTCCGCGTGGGACATAGACAACGGAAGTTTGGCCGCTGTCGCCTCAACGAGCCAGTCCAGATCGATAAGGTTGCCTCCGCGCACGAAGCGCAGCGGATCGAAAAAATCACGGGTTGTGGTAAAGCGGGTAATAACGCGGCGCGCGTATCCGGGCTGGTTACAGACGTAGGCGGAAAGGTTTTGCGCACCGGCGGAGGTGCCGAGGAAAAAATCGAATGGGTTGAATTCCGCCCGCATGAATTCATCCAGAACCCCGGCGGTGAAGATCCCACGCTGCCCCCCACCCTCACAAATGATGGCAAGCTTGCCGGGACTAAACGGTTTTGACGCAAGCGGCGCGATATTGCCGAGCGTAACGGGTATTCTTAGTCCCACCCTGCTTTCCTGATTTTTGTTTTTGTTTTTGTTGGTGGATGACGCTTTGCTTATCCACCCTACGCACTCAGAGCATTGTAGGCCGGATAAGCGTCAGCGTCATCCGACACCCCATAAAATGCGAGAGCCAGTCAATTGACTGGCTCTCTGGTCGGTCTCTAACTGTTATAGCACGCTACGGACGTCTGCGGCCCATAAACAGGCTGACCAGGAACAGAATGATACCTACCACGAAGACGATTTTTGCAGCACCTGCTGCGGTACCAGCAAGGCCACCAAAGCCTAACGCTGCTGCAATCAACGCGATAACCAGAAAAATAATGCCCCAACGAAACATAAGCCTCTCCTTAAACCATAGTGAACTCTAATCGCTTCTTAATGGGTGCCTTTCAGGCTTTCCCACTGGCGATGTATGAGTAGCGGTAGTGCTGACTGCTTCCCCCGGACACCCCGAGGGAAAGAGTTTTGATATGCTGCGATTACTGTACTTTCAGGTCGTTTTTAACGCTTTTAACGCCGTCAACGGCCTTGGCAATGCTCTCAGCACGCTCGGACTGAGCGTTAGACTTCACATGGCCTGAAAGCTGAACAACACCATCGGTGGTTTCTACTTTCACGTTACGAGACGGAACGATGTCGTCTGCTAACAGTTTAGCTTTGATTTCGCTTGTGGTTGCGGTATCGCCCGCATAACCGCTTACGGATTTGTCTTTGCCATCGCGAACGTGGAGTTTATCGCTCACGGAAGAGACGCCTTCAACGCCTTTGGCAACGGTCACCGCCTGCTCGGCCTGGGCCTGGCTTTCAACGAAGCCGCTCAGCGTCACCACTTTTTTATCGGTCTTCACCGAAATATCGGTGCTTTTAATATTCTCATGGTCCACCAGGGCCGCTTTTACCTTCGCGGTGATGGAGCTATCGTCCATGAAGTTACCGACTTTATTCATAGAGCTATCGATTTTTTGCCCTGCGCTGTCAGCCGTGGATTCAGTTTTGTTCAGCATTGTGTCTTCTGCAAGGGCCGTGCCGCTTGCCAGAACCGAACCCAGAACTACCGCCAGCAGAGTTTTCGAAATCTTAGTCGTAGTCATCGATTTATTCCTGTAGGTTTGCTCATAATTTGAGCTCTAAGCCACAACGTGGCAGCTTTGCTGAAAAGGCCCGTCTGGCCTAAGCTTGCTCTCAGTCAGCGGCTTTGTTGATAACCAAACCAGGCGGCTTATGCCGTGTTCGATATCTCGCCCTTTATGAGTTAAAGCAGTTATTAATATCGCGATAGCAAAATTACCCTAAAAAACATTCCGCCAAATTACTTATCCGGGGGATATTTATCCGTGTAAGTTGTCATCACAATGTTAAATATAGATCACAATCGCAAAATTGCATGGTCAGAACGGTTGAAAAAGCGGCAAACGAGGGCGAAAGAGGGGTAATTAAGAGTATTCCGTAAGGGGTTAATAAGACTGGAAAAGTAGCGGGACGCGGCGGCTGCCGCGCCCTGCGAG
Source organism: Dryocola clanedunensis (assembly GCF_038405435.1). GTDB lineage: Bacteria > Pseudomonadota > Gammaproteobacteria > Enterobacterales > Enterobacteriaceae > Dryocola > Dryocola clanedunensis_A. The sequence continues at coordinate 70,643 of NZ_JBBYHZ010000012.1, forward strand.
GGGATCAGTGCTCGCGTGTTTTGCGGAACACAACTTCCGGGTAACGGTCCTGCGTCAGGTTAAGGTTAACCATCGTCGGCGCGATATAGGCCAGATTATCGCCACCGTCTAACGCCAGCTGCATTTCGTTTTTACGTTTGAACTCTTCAAACTTCTTCACGTCGCTGCTTTCGACCCAGCGGGCGGTAGAGACGTTTACGGATTCGTAAATCGCCTCCACGTTGTATTCGCTCTTAAGACGAGCCACAACCACGTCGAACTGCAGCACGCCCACCGCGCCTACGATCAGATCGTTATTGGCGATTGGGCGGAAGACCTGCACCGCGCCCTCTTCGGAAAGCTGAACCAGGCCCTTAAGCAGCTGCTTCTGTTTCAAAGGATCGCGCAGGCGGATACGGCGGAACAGTTCAGGGGCGAAGTTCGGGATGCCGGTGAACTTCATCATCTCGCCCTGGGTGAAGGTATCGCCAATCTGGATGGTGCCGTGGTTATGCAGGCCGATGATATCGCCCGGATACGCTTCTTCGACGTGGGAACGGTCGCCCGCCATAAAGGTCAGCGCGTCGGAGATAACTACGTCTTTACCGGTACGAACCTGGCGCAGCTTCATGCCCTTTTCGTATTTGCCGGACACCACGCGCATAAAGGCCACGCGGTCGCGGTGTTTCGGGTCCATGTTGGCCTGAATTTTAAAGACGAAGCCGGAGAACTTCTCTTCCGCTGCTTCAACTTCGCGGCTGTCGGTCTTGCGCGGCATTGGCGCGGGCGCCCACTCCACCAGGCCATCCAGCATATGGTCCACGCCGAAGTTACCCAGTGCGGTACCGAAGAAGACCGGAGTCAGCTCACCTTCAAGGAACAGCTCACGATCGAACTCGTGAGAGGCACCCTGCACCAGCTCTAGCTCATCACGCAGCTGCGCGGCCAGGTCTTCACCCACGGCAGCTTCCAGCTCGGGGTTGTTAAGCCCCTTAACAACGCGAACATCCTGGATAGTGTGGCCTTTGCCGGTCTGGTAAAGATAAGTTTCGTCTTTATAGAGGTGATAAACCCCTTTGAACAGCTTGCCGCAGCCGATAGGCCAGGTGATAGGGGAACAGGCGATTTTCAGCTCGCGCTCCACTTCATCCAGCACTTCCATCGGATCGCGGATGTCGCGGTCCAGCTTGTTCATAAAGGTGAGGATTGGCGTGTCGCGCAGGCGGGTAACTTCCATCAGCTTGCGGGTACGATCTTCTACACCTTTCGCGGCGTCGATAACCATCAGGCAGCAGTCCACCGCCGTCAGGGTACGGTAGGTATCTTCGGAGAAGTCTTCGTGCCCCGGGGTATCGAGCAGGTTAACAAGGCTGTCGCGGTACGGGAACTGCATCACGGACGTGGTGATGGAGATACCACGCTGCTTTTCCATTTCCATCCAGTCAGATTTTGCATGCTGGCTTGAGCCACGGCCCTTAACGGTACCGGCGGTCTGAATGGCCTGTCCGAACAGCAGCACTTTTTCAGTGATGGTCGTTTTACCGGCATCCGGGTGGGAAATGATCGCAAAGGTGCGGCGTTTCGACACCTCTTGCAGGAAAGGAGACAAAGTCATAATTGTATCTTCTGTGAATGCGCGCGGCGCCAGGCCACGCGACGAATGAACGTTTCTGGCGGCTATTTTACCCATCAGTGTGGGTTTAACAATCAACAATCATGGCTTACACAACAGTTGCTCCAGTTCACTTAGCGAGGATACCTGCCACGTCGGGTGAATCCCCTCCGGCAGGCTGCGCCCGTGGGCGTTTAGCCAGCAGGTTGCAATGCCTGCGTTGTTGCCGCCCAGAATGTCTGATTCGGCGGTGTCCCCCACCATCATCACGCGGTCGCGCGGCGGGTTACCCATCTGCTCAAAAGCATAATCAAAGATACGAGGATCCGGCTTGGCGACGCCAACCTGCTCGGAGATAACCAGCAGGTCGAAAGCATCGCGCAGGCCGGTACGCTCAAGGCGGATTTGCTGCAGCGCCGTAAAGCCGTTGGTGATAATGCCGATTTTCGTTTTGCCTTTCAGGGCGTTGAGCAAAGAGACCGCGCCCGGCAGCGGGGTACAAATCTCGGCCATCGCGTTAAGAAACGCGGCGTTGAGATCCCCGGCCGGCACATTCAGTCTTTCCGACCAGCCCTGGAAACGCTGGTGTTGCAGATGTAAGGCAGTGATGGCACCGTTCTGGTAATCCACCCACAGAGGCTTGTTGACCGCCTGGTAATCCTGGAAATCTTCAGCGGTGAAGGTCACGCTGTAGTCGAGAAACATCCGCTGTAAGCCGCCGAAAGCGTCAAAGGTAAACAGCGTTTCGTCGGCATCAAATAAAATCCAGTCCCAGTTCATCAACACACCTTTCTTTTCGTATCAACCAAGCGGTAACGCCATGATAATGGCGTCTTCCCGACCCTCTTTTGTGGGGTAATAATTGCGGCGAATCGTCGCCTCGTTGAAGCCCAGGCTCTCGTAGAGCGCGATGGCTGCCGCATTCGAGGCGCGCACTTCAAGCCACAGGGTAAAAACATCTTTCGCTTCCAGCTCGCGGATTAAATGCTCCAGCAGCTGGCGGCCTAATCCTCTGCGCTGGCAGGCGGGATCGACCGCGATATTAAACAGCGTCGCCTCGTCGAGGACGACCTGGGTGACGGCGAAGGCCGCCATCTTACCGTCGACATCGAGCCGCAAATTGAAATAGCGTTCGCCCTGGTTGCTGGCGAAGGTCTTTTCACTCCACGGGAAGGCATGGCTGCGCTGTTCGATGGCGTACGCCGCCGGTAAGTCATCCGGCGTCAGGGAAGAAATCATGTTCATGTTTGCAAATTTGCTGCCACAGCGCCCAGCGGGCGGTGCCATTGTGATAAAGCTCGTTTAAGGCAGGCGTTGATAACTGCACGCCGGGAAGTGAAAGCGGCGCCTCGACGCCCAGACGCCAGCTGTTGCAGGGCAAGTCTGCGGGCAGCATCGCCGCACGATCCGGCGTCAGCTGCAGAACCTGCGCGGGCGTCAGCGCCAGGGTGCGCAGGACGTCGCTGACCAGCGGATCGTTAAGGGCCGGAAGCGCTTCGGCCACCATCACCAGCCGGGTATCCGCCTGTAACGAAACGGCAATTTCGCCCTGCAACACCAACGGTCGCCGCAGCTGCCACTGGGTGATGCCCAGTTGCTGTAACAGCCAGTCGCGTCGCGAAGTCATAGCGAAACCTTTAGAGAGTGCCAATTGGGGCGCAAATATAGCAAATACATCGAATGTGCGCCATTAAAGCTCTATAATCCCGGATCTGATTTTCCAGGAGTAATTTGATGACTGCGTTAACCCCGGCAAGCGAAGTGCTGCTGCGCCACAGCGATGATTTTACCGAAAGCCGCGTCCTGTTTGCCGGTGACTTACAGGACGATTTGCCAGCCCGCTATGAGACCGCGTCAAGCCGTGTTCATACGCAGCAGTTCCACCACTGGCAGGTGCTTAGCGCCCAGATGGGTGAAGACGCACGTTACGGCCTGGTCGCTGATGCGGACATCGTCGGCGACTGCAATACGCTGATCTACTACTGGCCAAAGAACAAGCCGGAAGCGCAATTCCAGCTGATGAACATTCTCTCCCTGATGCCGGTTGGCTGCGACGTATTCGTTGTGGGTGAAAACCGCAGCGGCGTGCGGAGCGCGGAACAGATCCTTGAAGACTATTGCCCGCTGACCAAAATCGACAGCGCGCGCCGCTGCGGTCTGTACCATGGCCGCCTCGAAACGCAGCCTAAATTTGACCAACAGGCCTGGTGGGATGAGTACGACCACGAAGGCATGACGGTGAAAACCCTGCCGGGCGTGTTTAGCCGCGATGGCCTGGACACCGGCAGCAAGCTGCTGCTCTCCACCCTGACCGCGCATACCAAAGGCAAAGTGCTGGACGTAGGCTGCGGCGCGGGCGTGCTGGCCATTACGCTGAAAAGCCACTCTCCGAAGGTGCGTCTGACGCTGTGCGACGTGAGCGCCCCGGCGGTGGAAGCCAGCCGCGCAACGCTTGCCGCAAACGAGATTGAAGGTGAAGTGATCGCCAGCAACGTCTATTCCGAAATCAACGGTCGTTTCGACATGATCATCTCCAATCCACCGTTCCACGACGGTATGCAAACCAGCCTGGATGCGGCTCATCAGCTTATCCGCGGCGCGGCCCGCCATCTCAATATGGGCGGTGAACTGCGTATCGTTGCCAACGCCTTCCTGGCCTATCCGAACGTGCTGGACGAAGTTTTTGGCAGCCATGAAGTGATCGCACAAACAGGACGTTTTAAGGTTTACCGTGCCGTACTGGCCCGAGCGGCTAAGACGAAGAAGCGCTAAACACGCCGCAGCGCCGCTTTTTGCAGCATTTGGGAAAGCGGCCGCAAATTAACTGTTGACGCCGCTCAGAAAACATCTAGAATGCGCCTCCGTGGTTGTGATACTTCGGTATTACAGGTATGCGAAGGTGGCGGAATTGGTAGACGCGCTAGCTTCAGGTGTTAGTGTTCTTACGGACGTGAGGGTTCAAGTCCCTCTCTTCGCACCACCAACAACCACGCAAGATATCGTTCGCACTGCGCGAAGGTGGCGGAATTGGTAGACGCGCTAGCTTCAGGTGTTAGTGTTCTTACGGACGTGAGGGTTCAAGTCCCTCTCTTCGCACCATGCGAAGGCGATATCTGACCTTTAAGCGCAAGCTTAGAAAAACTGTGCGAAGGTGGCGGAATTGGTAGACGCGCTAGCTTCAGGTGTTAGTGTCCTAACGGACGTGAGGGTTCAAGTCCCTCTCTTCGCACCACTTTCTGGTTGTTTCCCAGAAGTGATCCAGTAGTTCCTCAGTTGTTTCCTGCATAAATTTTTATCTCCTTTTTTATCTCCAGATATTCATCATCACCAGAGCGATCCCGCTGGCGAACGCAATGCCAGACGGCAGCAGTACGTAATGCCGCAACCGCTTGTGGTACAGCATGCCCGCAGAAGCTACCAGCCCCAGCACAACCAGTACCCGCCACTGGCTGAACGACAGATCCATCCACACCAGCGCGGCGACGATCAAACCCGGCACGATAACCCCCCAGGCACTTTCAAGCTGTCGATGTAACATACTGGCTATCTCATCAATTGGTAATGATAACCACTATCATATGATAAATTTTCTCATTTGTCAGCAGGGGCAACGTGAGCGGTGCTCATCATCAGATGACATACATTCATGAAGGTGATAGATTGAGCGATAACGTTAATAAAATTCAACAATAGATAACGGCTGACGTTAATCAGTTAGCCGCCAAAATAACGTTTAACCATCGCACACAGTCAACGCAGACATCTGGCCGAAAGAATCTATTAATTTATGAGTGCAAAAACCTGGCGGGCATTACTGAAAGGTAAGCATCAGCTTTCTTTACGTTTATTCCTGTTACTGAACGCAATTTCTGCCAGTTTTAGCATGGCAAGCCCCATTTACCACACGCAGCCGTTCACCGTGCCTGCTGTGCTGGTGCTGTTCGGCAGCAGCCTGCTGCTCGTATGGCAATTAATTGATAAACAAAGATTAATTAATATTAACCTGGTCTCTTTTTCGCTGGGAATATTATGGGCGTGGCATATCATTATTAAAAATGACGCGATTCCCAATACTGACGCCTCCTATTTAATTATTGCGTTATTGACCATTCTTTTTATCGGTTCTATCTCGTTTATCAATAATTTACGGGCCTTCACGCTGCACTGTCTGCCGGTAACTTTAACCATTCTCTGGCTCGATCAGGGGGAGCACTGGCTGCGGGTCATGTATTCCATTGCGCTTCCGGGGGTTGGCATCACCATCCAGCATATCATTCAGCGCAGGAATGATAACTTCACCCAGCGGCTGATGAACAAGCTGCTGGAGGAGAAGGAGCAGCTGACGGATCTCAGCATGATTGACCCGCTTACCGGCCTGTACAACCGCAGGGGTTTCCAGAACCGTCTGGAGAGCATCCTGGCCGCGGGCAGCGGCAATCACTTTGTGCTGCTGCTGGATATCGACCATTTCAAGGCCTACAACGATAACTACGGCCACAGCATGGGTGATCAGGCGCTGATTCGCGTGTCCGCCGCCATTCGCGACGCGGTCCGCTCCAGGGACGTCGTGACCCGCTACGGCGGCGAAGAGTTTATGGTCCTGCTGACAAACACCAGCGCGGAAAGCGCGATGGATACCGCAGAGCGCATCCGCCTTCGCGTATACGATCTTAAAATCCGACATCTGTTCAACGAACAGGTCGCCACAAACGTCACTATCAGCATTGGCGTTGCCCCCTTAGAAGACGACGGCATCGAAGAGGCGCTGGAGCTCGCCGATAAAGCGCTCTACCGGGCAAAAAACCAGGGACGTAACAGTATCCTCACCAGCGACGAGCTGCAGGCCGCCTGACCCCTGAATTTGAGTTTTCTCCTACAGGAGGCACAAATTCATCTTGCTAACGCTTTTGGCTATAGCTAGGATTGGCAATCATTATCATTTAGATTCCCGGTCGTATCAGGCAATGGCGCTTCAGTCCCAGAGATTTATTGATGACATGCTATGGCAAACGCCGCTTACGCGCGCGCTGCCCGCCTTTGCTGACGATCTGCGCGACCATTTCACCCTCCATCGCGCCTACTTCAACGACTTTATCAGGCTCAACGAAGGCGCGCCGGATAACGCCCTCACCTTTTATCAGTGGGCCCAGCCCGCCACGTTAACGACGCTCTTGGCCTGCTATGCGGACCATATTTACCGCAACGACCCGCAGCAGGCCCGCGAAGGCAAGCCGCTGAAGTCACTCTGGGCGCAGTGGTATCTGGGGCTGCTGGTTCCGCCGCTGCTGATGGCGCTGGTCACCTACCCTCGCGCGCTTAACATCAGCCCGGAGCATATCCAGGTTAAATTTCACGAAACGGGCCGGGCGGAAAGCTTCTGGCTGGATGTAAAAGAAGACGCCGCCGCAACGGTGTTACCGCTGCGCCTGCGGGTGGAAAAGCTGATTAGCGAAGGGATGAAGCCGGTTGTGGATGCGCTGGAGGCGAGCGGCGATATCAACGGTAAGCTTATCTGGGCCAACGCTGGCTATCTTATCAACTGGTTCCTGGGTGAAATCAAAGACCTGCTGAGCGATGAGGCCGTATCCGGGCTGCGTCAGGCCTGCTTCTTCGAGAAGCAGCTGTCGGACGGGCAGGATAACCCGCTCTACCGCACCGTGGTGCCGCGTGAGGGACTGCTGGTACGCCGCACCTGCTGCCAGCGCTATAAGCTGCCGGGCGTTCAGGGCTGCGGCGACTGCACCTTAAAATAGCCTCTGACAACTTCTGCTGGATGGCGCTGCGCTTATCCACCCTTCCAAAAGCATCTAAAACAAACGGCGGGTTTCCCCGCCGTTTTCACATCTTACTTTTACGCTGCCTGCTGGCTCTCTTCGCCAGAGGCTTTCTGCGCCTCTTCGGCTTCCTGCTCAAGCAGCTGCTTCTCGTACACTTTGAAGAACGGGAAGTAGATGATGGCGGACACTACGGCGAGCAGCACCACCAGAATCGCCGCGCGGAAATCCCAGCCCAGCGCCCAGGCCGCGCCGATTGGCGCAGGGGCCGTCCACGGCACGACTGAAATTACGCGGCCAATCAGATCCAGCTTCATCGCTCCCCACGCCAGCACGGCGTTTACCATCGGCGCCAGCAGGAAAGGAATGAAGAACACCGGGTTCATGACGATTGGCGTACCGAAAATAACCGGTTCGTTAATGTTAAAGAAGCTTGGCACCACGCTCAGACGCCCGATGGAGCGCAGGTGCGCCGAGCGGCTGCGCAGGTAGCAGATGACCAGGCCCATGGTGGCACCTGAACCGCCGATAACGATAAAGAAGGTCCAGAAGGCCTCCATAAAGATATGCGGCAGCGGCGCGCCCTGCGCCAGCGCGCTCTGGTTCATCCCGAGGTTAGTCAGCCAGAACATTTGCAGCATGCCGGAGATGATTGCCGCACCGTGGATGCCTGCAAACCACAGCAGGTGGCCAATCAGCACCGCCAGCAGAATTGCCGGCAGCGAATCCGCCGCGGAAACCAGAGGCTTAAACACGGACATGATGGCCTGCGGGATCAGCATATCGAACTGAGACTGAATGAACAGACTCAGCGGATAAAGCGTCAGCACCACCACCAGCACCGGGATCAGCAGATCAAACGAGTTTTTGATCATCGGCGGCACCTGGTCCGGCAGCTTGATCCCGATATTGTGCGCCTTGAGGAACCTCATCAGCTCCACGCAGTACACCGCAACCAGAATCGCGGTAAAGATACCCGTCCCGCCCAGGCTGTCGACCGGCATCGCGCCTTTCGTTTTAGGGGCGGCAACCAGCAGGAAAGCCATCAGCGACAGCATCGCGCACATGAAGGGATCCAGCGCGTGCGACTTCACGTAGTGCTTGCCGAGGTTATAGGCGATCGCCATACAGATATAGATAGACATGATGCCCATCGTCATATCAAACGGCGTCAGGATCTGCCCCTCGAACTGTTTTGCCATATCCAGCCACGCGCGGGCGAAGCCCCAGGTGGTGGTTGGCGAGAACGGCGGATAAGCAAAGACCAGCAGGAATGAGCCGACAATCATAAACGGCATGGCGGAGATAAATCCGTCACGAATCGCCATGACGTGACGCTGGGAGGAAATGCGCCCGGCAACCGGACTCACGTAGTTTTCAACAAAGCGGAAAATCAAATTAAAGGCGGCATGGTTAGAAGACATCGCAATTCTCCTGTCAGGCTATCAACGCGAGTGCGTCAGCGAGAATTTTGTCGCCGCGCATCATTCCGTAATCCATAGGGTTGATCACCGTGACCGGGATCCGTTTGGGTGCTGCCTGTGCTTTGAAATCTTCCAGACGATATTTGATTTGTGGACCGAGTAAACAGCAATCATAACCGGGCATCACGTCCGTGAACTCTTCAATACCGACAGCTTTAATTTCTACGTCAATCCGTTGCGTTAATGCGGCCTGCTTCATCCTGTTCACGACCATGCTGGTAGACATACCAGCGGCACAGCATAAAAGGATACGTTTCATAGACAGCTCTTATTATGGGATACAGGGGGTGGTTACGAATTCAGTATTCACTGCGCTGAAGCGCACTGCAACCGGTTACAGTAACCGGTTGCAGTGATTGTGAAGGAGATCGACAAATGAGTGAAATAAAGCCGGGCGAGGCGCAGAAGCGATTTGCGAAAAGGCCGACCTTATGCGAAATTATTTGCAGCCAAATCAGGAGAAACACATGAGTCTGCAGTCCGTTCGGCAATTCTTTGCTGACCACGCCCCCGATATTGATATTATCGAGCTTAATCAAAGTACTGCCACCGTTGCGCTTGCCGCCGCCGCGCATCAGGTTGAGCCGGGCCAGATAGCCAAAACGCTGTCGCTGAAAGTCAAAAATGCTGTGATTCTCGTCGTCGCCAAAGGGGATGCCAGGCTGGATAACAAGAAGCTTAAAACCGTCTTTGGGGCGAAAGCACGCATGCTAAGCAGCGACGAGGTCGTCACCTGGACGGGTCATCCTGTCGGCGGCGTCTGCCCGTTCGGCCTTGAAAATCCCCTCGCCGTGTACTGCGATGTCTCTCTCAAAAATTATGCAGAAGTGCTGCCCGCCGCAGGTGCTACCCATAGCGCCGTGCGTATCACGCCCGATCGTCTGGCCGAGCTGACCGACGCTACCTGGGTGGACGTCTGCCTGTAAAATACTTTCGAGGACCCCACCTGCGGTCCTCGTTCGTTAACGCTCTTCGCTGTCCTCTGCCGGTAACGGCTCTTCCGTTTCGCTTACCGTGGGCACCAGGTTCAGCGCTCCCCTGCCTTCTTCACTGACCAGCCAGGAAAACAGGGCGGCGTCATTTCCCAGCCCCAGCCTGCGCATGGCGCTTTTCTTCTGGGCGCTGACGGTTTTGTTGCTTTTCTTCAGCAGGACGGCAATCTGGTTCACCCGCCATCCTTTGCTGACCAGTCTTAGCACGCTACGTTCCGAAAAGGTCAGATGCACCTCACACATCTCTTTACTGCCGTGCAGAAGCTGCGATTTTTCGGCCAGCAGCGCCGGGCTGATATAGCTGAACCGGTCCTCGCCGTTAAAAATTTGCTCAATGACATTTTCAGCCGGTTCGCTCACCGACATCAGGGATGTCCGCAATGAAAAGATCCGTTCTATGGCGATATCAATCAGCGCCGGGCGCAGCAGAAAAAGCCAATAAATATGGCGTGAACAATTCTGTAATTCATTAATTGTTTTCAGCACTTCGGTAATGTTATCCGTATCTTCGCTGAGGTCGGCCACCACGACATTCAGGCCAGCTAACTTTTCTTTATCCAAATCCCCCATCGAAGCGTAGCAGCACAGCGATGCCTGACGGGAGCGTTCCAGCAATAGCGCCCTAAGCCCTTCATTTAATAATGGTATTTTGCTAATAAGCGCAACACTACAAGCTGGATTGCGTAAAAACTTTATTTTATGAATTCCTTTCATAGACTTTCTCCCTATGCGTTCTATTTTCCTGTAACGGTCCACCCTAATTGATGAAGATCTTTTTCACTCCTTAGGTTTAACTTTTCCATCGCCCGCCTTTTATGCGTACTGATAGTTCGTATATCCCGGCTTAACTCTTCAGCTATCATGCTGACGCTTTTACCGTTGAATAGTTTTTCCAGCACCTGCACCTCACGGCAGGTCAGTTTTTTTGGCATCTCTTCCGGTAAAAGGTTTCTAATCAGCGGGCTCAATTGTACCTGCTCGCAAAAATCCATTGACCTTATGAATATTGCCTGAAAAACCGTTACCGGATCATATAAAGAAATAATGGCGTTCAGACCCAGCGCAGAAAGGTAACTCAACAGGCGGGGATGGCGATTACGCGTTAAAGCAATAATACGAACTTCAGGATAATAGATCTGCCAGGCATGAAGAAAAGCGAACGTCTGCGCACGTTGAGCGTGATGGTCATTGACGTCCAGTACGACTATCGCGCCTGGGCGCAGTGAGCATAGCGACATCGGCTTATCGGGGCGATATTCCAATTGTTGTACGGACGCAATACCGGGTATCCCGCTTACGCAGTGTCGTACGCCATGCGCGATCATCTCACAGGGGATATGGATAATAACATCTTTATTTTTTTTACGGATTACAGAACTCACGCTATTCATTTCTCGCTCAGGTTATTTCAGCCAAATATATATAACGCAAATACATTTGCGTCATCAATTGATAGCAAAAAGACGGCTTAAATGATGTTAAGTGATTTTTGGGAGGATTGGTATTGCAGATTCAATAATATTTCACAATGCCATTACAATAATAAATAACAGGAAAGTATTATTAAAAGAAATATTAACAACCGATCATAAAATAAAAGTTTTAGAAAAAGGCGCTTATTTCCTTCTAAAAATGGACAATTATCCGCTCAACATCGCGACGGAATGCTTTCGGCGTGGTGCCCGTATAGCGACGAAAAAACCGGGAGAAATAGGTCGCGTCGCTGAAGCCCAGATAGTCTGAAATCTGACTTATCGTCATGCTGGTATAGTGCAGGCTGCGCTTCGCCTCCAGCAGCAACCGCTGGTTGATAACGTTCAGCGCGCTCTGCCCGTGTAGCTCCTGGCAGAGATTATTGAGGTGGACGCTGGACAGCCCGATGACGCTCGCATAGTGCGACACCGGCAGATGCTCGCGATAATGCCTCTCCAGCAGTTTATTAAAAGTACGTATCACGGCCCGTTTGCGTTCCACTCGCCCACCGGCTGCAGGAACAGGCGCGCTCTGACGGTTAAGCCAGACGAGAAGCGCGCCGGTCAGCGAATGCATCATCATGTCCCGCGCTTCACCATCCCCTTCGTACTCGCTCTGCAGGGTACGAAACAGGGTGTTGATCTGGCCTCGGGAGGCGTTAACGGGAAAACATGCCGCCCGGGATAAGACCTGCAGCGGCCGACCAAACTGCTGTTCGAACTGGGTCACCAGCGGAGCAGAAAAAGAGAGCGAGTATCCCTGAGTGCCGGGTGAAAAGCGAAAGCCGTGAACGCACAGCGCCGGAACTACCTGCAGACAGGCCTGTTTGACGTGGTGCACGCTGCCTTCAATCTCTATCTCAGCCTGGCCCTTATGCAGATACAGCAGCTGCACCAGATCCGCATGCTGATGCACACGGATATGCCATTCATACAGGCTGCTGCGGCTGTGAATAGACTCGCAGTGCAGTAAATCCCGCGTCGGCCAGTTCAGGTTTTCGCCGTACAGCTTAAAGACGGGTATAGATTGGCTCAGGCTCATCTCTCGCTCGCGCTCGTGTCAGGGCGGGAAATAGCCGCCCTGAATAAGTGTAGTACATTCAATAGGTTTACAATTGTGCCGCCGCTGGTCCCTCAGCGAACCTCCTCAAAAGGCAGGCCAACATAATTCTCGGCTATCGTCGTCATTCCCGCCTGCGAACCTAAGTAGTATTCCCGGTCAGCCTGCTGCATTTTGCGGTCAAAATCGTTCTGCCCGGCAAAATCATGCAGCAGATTAGTCATAAACCAGCTGAACCGCTCTCCCTTCCATACGCGCCGGAGCGCCATTGCCGAATAGGTTTCTAAAAGATCGGTGCGCCCTTCGTGATACACCTTACGCAAAATACGATAGAGATAGTTTACGTCCGAAGCGGCCAGATTCAGCCCTTTCGCCCCGGTTGGCGGGACGATGTGTGCCGCGTCGCCCACCAGGAACAGCCTGCCGTACTGCATCGGCTCGACGACAAAGCTGCGCAGCGGGGCAATGCTTTTCTCAAGTGAGTGACCAGTCACTAACTTCGCGCCCAGCTCGGCGGGCAGGCGGCTTTTCAGCTCGCTCCAGAAGCGCTCGTCGGGCCAGGCCTCTACGGTATCGGTCAGCGGCACCTGCAAATAGTAGCGGCTTCTGGTTAGTGAGCGCTGACTACACAACACAAAGCCGCGCTCATGATGGGCATAAATCAGCTCGTGGTTTACCGGTGGGGTATCCGCCAGCAGCCCTAGCCAGCCGAAGGGATAAACCCGCTCGTATTCACGCAGGATATCTTCTGGAATGGCGTGTCGGGAAACGCCGTGGAAGCCATCGCACCCCGCGATGTAATCGCAGTCGATGCGGCAGGTCTCGCCCTGCTTTTCAAAAGTGACGTAAGGCGAGTCACCTTTTATTTCAAAGAGCTGCACGTTACTGACGCCATAGATGGAACGGCCCCGGCTCTCTTCGCGTGCCGCCATTAAATCGCGGGTCACTTCGGTCTGTCCGTAAACCATGACCGTTTTGCCCCCCGTCAGCTCTTTGAGCGGAACAGGAATGCGCCTGCCGTCGAACAGGAACTCCACGCCGTCGTGCACCAGCCCTTCGGCATCCATACGCTGGTTCACGCCAGCTTCGCGCAGCAAATCGACGGTGCCCTGCTCGAGAATGCCCGCCCGTATCCGCCCTAATACATAGTCCGGCGTCTGTCTTTCGAGGATCACACTGCTGATGCCCGCCTGGTGCAGCAGCTGACCAAGCAGCAGGCCGGACGGCCCGGCGCCGATAATCACCACCTGAGTTTTCATAGGGTACGCTCGCTCACGATTATGTTTGTGATTTGTTGTGATTGTGTTTTTAAAATGTTTCACATGCATTTTTGCCAGCCAGCCGGGCAAAAAGAAGGCCGATAAATGACTAAAACCTGCACTTTTCGAAAATTAACCAGAACTGCGAGCGGCCTCAAACTTTACTGAAACAGCGTTCGCCGGAGTTTATTCGTACAAAGATTGATCTGGCACGTCGGAGCGCGAGGGGGTGGGTATGTTACTAATGGGAAGTCCTTTTTTTGCGCGATACGCGCTTACTTTTCCTTCAGGGTCAGGCATGCAAACAGAAGTCAGCATTCAACGGGAAGTGACCCGCCTGTGCATACAGTGCGCGCTTTTTTTATTGCAGCACGGGGCGGAAAGCGCGCTGGTAGAAGAACTTTCCTCCCGCCTGGGCATCGCGCTGGGCATGGACAGCGTGGAAAGCTCCATTTCGGCCAATGCCATCGTCCTGAGCACCATTAAAGACAACCAGTGCCTGACGACCACGCGTAAAAATATCGATCGCGGCATCAACATGCACGTCGTTACCGAAGTCCAGCATATAGTGATTATGACCGAGCATAAGCTGCTGGATTATAAAGACGTGCAGAAGCGCTTCGCGCATATCAAGCCGCTGCGCTATCCGCGCTGGCTGGTCGTGCTGATGGTCGGCCTCTCCTGCGGCTGCTTCTGCAAGCTCAACGGCGGAGGCTGGGACGGGGCGTTCGTCACTTTTATTGCCAGCACGGTGGCCATGTACGTTCGCCAGCTGCTGACCCAGCGTCACCTGCACCCGCAGATTAACTTCTGCATCACGGCCTTTGTGGCGACTACCCTCTCCGGCCTGTTAATTGCCAAAGGCCCGTTTGCCAGCACCTCTAATATTGCGATGGCGGCAAGCGTGCTGCTGCTGGTGCCCGGCTTTCCGCTCATAAACGCGGTAGCCGACATGTTCAAAGGACACGTGAATACCGGCCTTGCGCGCTGGGCGATGGCGAGCCTGCTGACGCTGGCCACCTGCATCGGCGTCATTATGGCGATGGCACTCTGGGGGCTACGCGGATGGGCATAATTGATTTTGTTCTGGCGCTGCTGCAGGACATGGCGCTGGCGGCCATTCCGGCGGCTGGCTTCGCACTGGTGTTCAACGTGCCACACCGGGCGCTGCCCTACTGCGCCCTGCTGGGGGCAATAGGCCACGGTTCGCGCATGGCGCTGATGGCGGCGGGCGTAAATATCGAGTGGAGTTCATTCGTTGCGGCAATCCTGATTGGTACGATCGGCATTCAGTGGTCACGCTGGTATCTGGCCCACCCGAAGGTATTTACCGTCGCGGCGGTGATCCCCATGTTCCCTGGGATCTCCGCCTACACCGCAATGATTTCCGCCGTGAAGATGAGCCACTTCGGCTACAGCGAAGACCTGATGATCCTGCTGATGACCAACTTCCTGAAGGCCTCGTTCATCGTGGGCGCGCTGTCCATCGGCCTGTCGCTGCCGGGGCTGTGGCTCTACCGCAAGCGCCCGCGGGTTTAGCCCAGTTTACTCCCTCTCCACCATAGAGAGGGCCGGGGTAAGGGGAGGCTCCTCAGGGGAATGACTCCTTTCGGCCGCCCGCCTGCCCTTGGCAAAAATAGCCAGCGCGGTAATCATCGCCGGGACGGCGAGAATAAAGAACACCGTCTGGAACGCCAGGCCGAGCGACATCATTTCCGCCCCGGCAAAGGCGCTCAGGATCGCGCCGATGCGTCCGACGCCGTGCATCCAGCTCGAACCGGTTGCGCGGGCTTCCGTCGGGTAGTAGCTGGCGGAAAGCGCATTCATGCCGGTGTTTGCCCCGTTCAGACAGGACCCGCAGAAAAAGGCCAGCGCGCCGAGCAGCGTGAAACTCTCGCCTGCCAGGCCAATGACAATCGTCATGCCGCCGCCGGTGGCATACATCAGCCCCAGCGCCCGGTGGGGGTTTATCCGGTCCATCAGCCAGCCGGCAAACAGCGAACCCAGGGTGCCACCGGCCTGGTAGAGCGCGGCAATCACCGCCGCCTGCGCCACCGTCATGCCGATGCCCTTGACCATCGAGGGCAGCCAGCTGCCGAGCACGTAAACCAGAAACAGCCCCATAAAATAGGCCAGCCACAGCATCAGGGTGCCAAAGCGGTACTCTGCCGAAACCACGATTTCTATTGCGCCTTTCTTTACCGCGGGCGGCGGAGGGATCATAAACTCTGTTGCCGCGTCGACGGCTTCAGGATATAGCTTTGCCACAATCTGGCGGATACGCCGCTGCTCGGCACGCTTGCTCACCAGAAAGCGCACGGATTCGGGCAGCTTCCACATCAGCAGCGGAACGAACAGCAGCGGCAAAACGCCGCCCAGCACCATCAGCGAATGCCAGCCCAGGTTTGGGATCATCCAGGATGCCGCAAATCCGCCGCTCGCCGCGCCAAAGGTAAAGCCGCAGAAAATCACCGTAATAATAAACGAGCGCTTTTTCTCCGGCGCATACTCCGACACCAGCGTCCCCATGTTCGGCATCGCCGCGCCCAGGCCCAGGCCGGTCATGAAGCGGAAGAACATCATCTGATCGATGTTCTGCGAGAAGGCGGTGGCGCAGGTCCAGAAGCCGAAGAAAAAGACGCTGTTGATAATAATTTTCTTGCGCCCGAGCCGGTCGGCCAGCGGCCCGGACAGCATCGCCCCCAGGGCAAGACCGATAAGCGCCGCGCTGATAACAAAGCCCAGCTCGTGGTTGGTCACTCCCCAGCTCTCTTTCAGCACGGGAGCGATAAAGCCCATAATGGCGATATCAAAGCCGTCCAGCGCAATTACGCAGAACCCCAGCAGCACGATGAGCTTCTGGTAGCCTCCCAGCGGGCTGTGGTCGATTAATTCTCTTACATCCATGACTTTTGCATCTGACATTAAGATTCTCCGCGCCGTGGAAAGGCGCCACGTCAGTGATAATATTCGCAACGGGGCGCCTGGGAACAGTAGAAGTTAGTGTATAAGGTGCGTTATCGCCCGGCATGAGATCACACTTTTTAAACAATTCGTTCACAAAACGAACCTAATGATTCAATAACCAAAATCAGGTTATAGAATAACTTTTTGGATCCACTCACGAGGAGCCCGCATGGAAAGCCACGAGATCTATCTCCCGGAACGCTTTGAAGAGGCGAGCCTGAAAGAGAAAATCTTCTTTAGCGCCATTGAGCTGTTTGCCGAATTTGGCCTTAACGGCGCGCGTATGGAGCAAATCGCCGAGAAAGCAGGCACCACCAAACGCATGGTGGTTTACCACTTCAAGAGCAAAGAGCTGCTTTACGTGCAGGTGCTGGAATATGTCTACACCCAAATCCGCAGCTCGGAGCGCAGGCTGAACCTGGCCGACCAGCCGCCGGTTGAGGCCATGGTGCAGCTGGTGGAGTGGACGTTTGATTTCCACGCCGGCAACCCGGATTTCATTCGTATTATCTGCATGGAGAACATGCAGCGCGGGCGCTTTGTGAAAGAGTCCACCTACCTGCGAGAGGTGAACCGCAGCGCGTTAACGCTGCTGGAGGACGTGCTGAGTCGCGGCCAGGCTGCGCATCTGTTCAGCAAATCGATTAACGCCAAAGACGTTCACCGCCTGATCAGCAGCTTCAGCTTCCACCACGTCGCCAACAGCTATACCTTTTCGAACCTTTTTGAAGAGGGGGCCGACCCGGCGCAGAACACGGCCCACTACCGTGAGATGGCGGTGAAGGTGGTGCTGAGATATATCGGGCCGTAGGTATTAGGAACACTCCGTCTGCGCCCGCCAGCGGCGAGGGGTTATACTCAGGGGCTACATGCTCCTGCACAGCAGGGAAATAACAGGGAATGAGAAGATGAAAGCAAACAAATTACTCTGCGCTATGGCGCTGGCATCATCCGTATTCGCAGGCCAGGCGCTGGCGGCCAGCTGGCAGGATCAGCTCTCCAGCGCGGCAAGCGAACTGAGCAAAAGCGGCACAGCCTCCACCGCGGGCACCGCAAGCAGCGGCTTGTCCCTCTCTACGCTGACCGGGCTGCTGAACGGCGGCAACCAGGCGCTTAACGCCAACAGTATGACCAACGCGGCGGGCGTGATGGAGTACTGCGCGAAGAACAAGCTGGCTTCCGTGACCAGCACTGAAAACCTGAAAAGCCAGCTGATGAACAAGCTAGGCATGGAAGACACCGCGAAGGCGGTTGAAAAACCGGATTACAATCAGGGGCTGATGGGCCTGCTGAATACCGGCAAAGGCCAGCAGCTGGATCTGACCACCATCGGCAGCTCGCCGCTGGCGGAGAAGGTGAAAACCAAAGCGTGCGATCTGGTGCTCAAGCAGGCGGCTAATTTCGTTTCATAATCCGTTTTACGCGTAAAAATGGTGGATGGCGCTGCCGCTTATCCACCCTACGAATTTTTCATATCTGGTGGGTGGCGCTGCCGCTTATCCACTCCACCTGGTTCGTAGGTCGGATAAGCGCAGCGTCATCCGACAGGGCTGTTAGTAGTCGAACTGACGGTAATAGCGTCGGATATCCAGACTGTGCCCGGTGTAATGTTCAAAATGAGCGGCCAGCCTGTCCACCAGCAGGGTTGAGGCCACGCACGGCGCCATTATCCAGCGGAACTCGTCGTCAATGCCGTTCAGCGCAAATTCACGAGGATCGATAACCACCAGATCGTCGGTGATCTTGCTGGCGAAGGCTTCCACGCGATCGTCGAGCGCGCGGCACTTCCCTTCCCCCTTCACCAGAAACAGCGGCACGTCTTTTTCCAGCAGCTCCAGCGTGCCGTGGAAAAACTCCGCCGAACTGACCGATTTGGTACGTTTCCACTGCATCTCTTCCAGAATACACATCGAGAACAGATAGACCTCGCCCCACATCTCGGCCCCGCCGATCCACATCATATACTCCGCGTTATGGTAGCGGCTGGCAATCTCGTCGGCGCGATCGTTAAATTTGCGTTTAGCCTGTAACAGATTTTCCGGCAGCAGCTCCAGCTGGCCTGCAAAACGATCGTAGCCGCTGAACTCACCGTTGAGCGCGACCAGGCGGAAGAACAGCCAGTACAGCAGCATGTATTCAAACTCCACGCCGTTTTTATGCTGCATCGGGATGTGCCAGGTTGCCGCTTCGGCCAGCGGCGAGTCCGCATTTTTAGTGATAGCCACCACGCGAATGCCCTGCTCCTTGCACCAGCGGGCAATCGCCACCGACTCTTTGGTGTCGCCTGATTTTGAAAGCGTAATCACCACCGAGTCTTTAGTAAGCTTTTTATTTCCCTTAGAGATTAACTCCGCCGCCTGCTCGGTATAAACCGGCAGCGCGGTCACCTCTTTGGCAAACTCCTGCATGGCCATCATCGGCGCCAGCGAGCCGCCCACCGAGGCGAAAAATATATTATTAAAACCTGCCTCGTGAATATTTCCGGCCACCTGCTCGGCAACTTTACGCGCAGAGATAATATCGCGAGCACTGGTCAGGTACTCGTCCTGATTAAAACCTAACATAGTTATTCTCCTGAAAAGGAATTAAATTTTGCTTTTAAGCACTCTGTCAAAATCGTCAAAAATACGCACGCTTAGATCCGTGCCTTTCGCCGTGGCGATATTAAAAGCCAGCAGCTGGAACGGGACTATTAATAATAAAGGCGCAAAGTTATGGCTTACTGAATAATCCAGCGCCAGCGTATTCTCGTCATTACTTTCCGCAGCCAGGGTTACGGTAAATGCGCCACCCAGCGCGGGCCGCATATAGTCCCGTAACGCAGCGCTGCGCGCATGGGGCCGGTCTTCAATGAAAAAGATTGTGTGCTTTGCGCTGGCCTCAAGGTACGGGCCGTGCATGTAGGCCTCCAGCTCGAAGCCGCTGGAGGGCAGCCGCACCGTTTCGGTGAACTTCGTTTCGAACTCCTTCGCCACGCCAACCAGCGCGCCATAGCCAGTCGCCACAAAGCGCTGCGCCCCGATGAAATGCTGCCGATGGCGAGCGATAAAGGCGTTGGTTTTGTCTATAACGCCCGGTATCGCCAGCGCAATATCCTTCAGCTCTGCCAGCGCCCGTTCCTTTTCTCCCGCCTCAGGCAGGCCGCCGTGTTCGGCAACGGTCAGGGCGATAAGCAGCAGGTTCAGCACCGTGGCGCTGAAGCCCAGCGTCACGAAACCGACGCTTTCTATGCCGGTGTTAATATCCAGCACGCCGTCGGCCTGCTGCGCCACCGGGCTTGCGGGATTAGAGGTCAGGCAAAAAACCGGAATATGCCGTGCCTGCACTTTCTTAACGGCTTCCAGCGTCGACGCGCTTTTACCGCTCTGCGACACCGCAATAACCAAATCCGTTGTCGGATCCAGCCGTTCATAATGGGTGAAATTATACGGCTCTTTAATATCTACCAGAATCCCGAAGCGATCTTCGAAATAATACTTCGCGCAGAGCACCGCGTTATATGACGATCCCGTCGCCAGAATCATTATTTTATTTACAGTTTTGTTAGCCAGGTACTCTTTTAGCGGCGCAAGCTTAGCCTCGTATTCATTAAGAATAACCCCCAGCGCCTCTGACTCCCGGTCGATATAATCCAGCATGGTTAACATTGTATAATCCTCAGAATAAACCAATCCATGAACCTAATATCCCCACCACCGCCATGCCGCCCAGAATAGCCAGCGGTTTAACCTTTCTGCCCAGCAGCCAGTAGACGATGCCAAAGCTCAGCAGCGGGAGTAAAGCAGGCATGACGTCGTTGATGATGTCCTGCACGTGGGTTTTCGCATCCCCCGTCCCGAAGGTAATAGGAATGGTGATATCAATCATGGAGGCGGTCATTGCCCCCACCACCATCAGGCCGATTATCGATGCGCCATAGGTCAGGCTCTCCATCATCCCGCTCTTCTGGATACGCTGCAGCACGCCGGTTCCCAGCACGTACCCCCAGCGGGTAAACAGGAAACGCACGGCCAGGTGCGGGATGTTAAACACCAGCAGGAACAGAATGGGGCCGAGGATGCTGCCCTTAAGGGCGAGGCTTGTGCCGATGCCGGTGGCAATCAGGCGCAGCGTGCCCCAGAAGAACGAGTCGCCCAGCCCGGCCAGCGGCCCCATCAGCGAGGCCTTTACGCTGTCCACGGAGGCCGCGTCCATGCCCTTCGACTGGCTGTTTTTCTCTTCCATCGCCGCCGTTATGCCCAGGATCAGCGTGACGATGTGCGGCGTAGTGTTGAAGAACGCCAGGTGACGCTTCAGCGCGCAGGCCAGATCCTCTTTGCGGGTATAGAGCTTTTTCAGCACCGGGATCATCGCGTAAACAAACGCCAGGTTCATCTGCCGCTCATAGTTCCAGGAGAACTCCATCTGGAACGAGCGCCAGAACACGCTGCGCAGCTCTTTATCGGTAATGCCGCCGGTCTCCTCTTCTGCCGCCTGAGTTTCCTCAGAAATCATCTTCATCGTCATTCTGGACTCCTTGTGCCGCCGTCGGGCGCGGGGAATTAAATTGCGTGACGTTCACCATCACCACGGCGGTGATCGCGCCGAGGATGGCAATGCCGGTCACCGGGATTTTCAGATAGGCCATCAGCACGAAGCCGAGGAAGAAGTAAGGCGCCACCTTGCGGTTAATCAGCAGGCGGGCCAGCATCGCAAAGCCCAGCGCGGGGATAATCCCCGTTGCCACGCTCAGGCCATGCTTGATGAACTCCGGAATGGCGTCCAGCAGGCTCTTCACCGCGCCGCTGCCGACCATAAAGGAGACGGTCACCACCGTCGCCAGCATCAGCGAAAGGCCAAACCCGGCGATGAGGTGCATCCGCTCGATGCCCCGCGTATCCGCCTGCTCCGCGTAGGCGTCCGCCTTCTGGTTCAGGGTCGGGATAAACAGCCCGAGATAGACGTTTTTCAGCACCAGCGTCAGCGTGGCTATCGGCAGGCCCAGCAACAGGGCGGTTTCCGTCCCCGCCCCGGACGTAATCGCAAAGGCCACGCCCAGAATGCCGCCGGTGACCACGTCTGGCGGAATAGAGGCCCCCACCGAAAACGAACCGATGAACGCCAGCTCCAGCGTCGCGCCCATAATCACGCCGGTTTGCACATCGCCCAACACCAGCCCGGTGAGCAGGCCGGTGACAATCGGCCTGGAAATTAACGACGTGCCTAATGCATATTCGGACTGGGCAATAAAGGCCACCAGACCGAGCAGTAATGCTTCTACCATGATGCTTCCCTCACTATTCAACGCATTCGGTGAATAATAATTTCCTGTCGTTAGGCACCTGCCGGATTTCCACTTCCGTACCCGCTTTTACCAGTTCGTGCAGCAAATTAATTTCCTCAGGCAGGACGTTAATCGCTTTCGAAATATTCTGGCTTCCCTCTTTGGCTTTAATACCGCCTAAGTTAATGCTTTTTATTTCTGGAATTTCGCTGGCCAGCCGCCAGGCATCCTCAACGGATTCCACGACGATAAATAATTTATATTTATCGGTGACGCCGCTTTTTATCGCCGCAATCGAATCGGCGATATTTTTCATTACCAGCTTCACCGCGGGCGGTTTAGCGAGTTTAATGGTGGTTTTACGCAGCTCATCTTCCATCACCGCATCGTTGGCAATCAGGATGCAGTCGGCGCTGATGTACTGGGTCCAGGAGAAGGCAACCTGGCCGTGGAGCAGGCGGTGGTCAACGCGCAGGAGTGTTATCATTTTTCTGGTCCTCGGTTAAAAGTCTTTATCCGTCACCAGCGCCGTATTCAGCGTCTGGTTGCAGTACTGGATGCTCTGGCGGGCGCTGGCCAGCGATTCGCTAATCAGCAGCTGCGTCTCTTCATCCTGCGGGGAAATCAGCATTTCGATGATTAACGGCAGATTCAGCCCGGCCAGCAAATGGAAGCCGGGGCGGTGGATAAAGCGGATAAATTCATTGTTTACGCTGCCGGCAAAAATATCCGTTAATACCACCAGCTCGTCCTGAGCCGGAAAAGAAGCCATCAGGTTATTCACCTGCTCGGTCAGATCCTCGCCCTCGTTAATATAGGCACAGAGCGTATGGATATTATTTTGCTTGCCCAGAATCAGCTCAACCGAGTTGAGGATACCGGTAGCGAAGGTGCCGTGGCTGGCAAAAATATAGTGTCGTTTCATCCTGTCCTCGAAAATAAATCCCGCTGTCTGAGCTTTAAATTGCAACCGCCGTGCCAGTATTAGTGGCACGGCGGAGGGTGGCGGGGATGAAGCGGGAGAAAAAGCCTAAAACTCTTGATCGTACTGAAGAAATTCAGTTTCCAGATGCAGAATATCGTGGATATAAAACAGCTCGGCCTCGGGGATTTTGACACTGTAGCTGGACTCAATGACACTAAAGGCCTCCCGCAGCGCGGAGAGGTGATTTCTTTGACACTGAGCGCGCCGCCCGCCGTAGACCTGAATCGCCGCCTGGCGGATCAGCCGCTCAATCAGGCAGCTTACGTGAACGTAGAGCGCAACCTTGCGATCGTTAGGCACGGAGATGGCGGCCAGGTGCTGATAGCGCGTCAGAAACTGCTCCACCTGATTAATCACCTTGCCGGTATCGAGAATGGTGACGGACTCAATCACCCGCCGCAGGGAGAAGTTCTTCACGATGCGCTCGTTAATCTGCTTCACCTCTTCCTGCCCGGTCAGCGCCCCGAACAGCCCCAGCAGCGTCTCGTTGCCCTGCCCGGAGATCAGCGTATCCAGCGGGATATAGGGCACCTCGGGGATGTTGGGGTCGAGCGTCCCCACCAGCGCCAGCACGTCGAAACGGGAAAAGATCGGCTCGCGGCGCTTGTTTTCCGCCAGCGTCTCGTACTCATAGGCGACCACCTCGATCCCCAGCTCCTGGGGAATACTCGCTTTCAGCAGGCTGCAAAGATTGCTGGCGGCGCCGATACCCGTCGCGCAGGTGGTAATAATCGCCTTCGGTTTATTCCGCTCGGGCCAGATGATTTTATGCTCGACGGGCAAATCCGTAGCGATGTCGCTGGCGATATTTTCCAGATAGTCCCCCTGCAAAATCCGCTCGCCGACGTACAGCGCCATGCGCGTGGACACGTTATTAATGATGACCACCGGCATCGTCACCCGGTGGCTGAAATACTGGTGGATATCGTTAAGGGAGCCCATATCCACCAGAATCACCAGGCTGCTGGCCTGCGCGTTACGCTCGACGTACTGCGTCACCTGCTGGGCGATGGCCTCGGGCGTCACGTCCAGCGGCATATCGAACGACTCGTAAACCGTCTGCTTCAAAAGCCGGTTCGCCACGTTGGCAATGCTGCTCGCCGTGGCGTAGCCGTGCGCCAGAATCACCGCTTTGGTCACCAGCTGGCTGGTCTGCACGCCGGTTTTATTCAGCCAGAGCAGTAACAGCACGCGGTCCATCGCCTGAATGTTCAAATCCAGCCTGCGGGTCAGCGACGTCAGCACCTCGTCGCAAAACAGATAGAGCAGCGGGTACTTCTGCTCTAAAAAGCGGTCGAGCTGTTTGCACACCTCGGCGTTTAGCTTCGAGGGCTCGACGTTCGAGCGATGCACCAGGTAATGGCCGATGGCGTAAATACAGTTGCCGTTAAACTGGACGCTGTAGCTTTTTTCCAGCCGGTAAAACTCTTCCCGCACCTGGCTCGTCACCAGCAGCAGCATCTGCGAGCTGGCTTTGTCCCGGCTGTCGAAAATCAGCCGGTCAAACAGCTCTTCAATTTCGTTGCCGATACGCAGTTCGATATCATCCCAGGCGTGGTGAGCGCTGCGGTATTTTTCAAACAGGGCCAGCACGCTGAGCTGGAGATCGTGGATCAGCATGCGGGCCGCATCCTGGCTTTGCAGCAGCCACGGCAGGCACGTTTTCTCATCGAGCAGGATATCGTCCTGGCGGTCGGTCACGGCTTCGCTGAGGGCGGGCAGCTGGGCCATTACCGGTTCCGGAAGATCGTGGATCGTCACGCTCAGCGTCTGCCCCGCCCCCTGTTTGGCAAACGCAGAGGCCACCACGTATTTGATGACGTTTTTCAGCTCCCCCACGTTGCCGCGAAAAACGTAATGCGACAGCACGGAGAGCAGCCGCGGGCTGAGGCTCAGCCCAGTCCCTACCTTCTTTGCCTCCAGCCAGAAGAACTGCAGGATCAGCGCCTCTTTCTCTTTGCGGCTGCGGCTTTCAAGCTCCGGCAGCACAACCTGAATGGGGATGCGGCGGATAAACGTGGTCAGGAAGGTGCTGTGAATGTCCTCGGTGGTGGCGAAAATCAGCCGCACCGAAACGGCGTGGCCGCAGGCGGTCTCGCCCAGCCGGTAAATCTCCCCCCGGTCGAGCCAGGTGAAGAGCTTTTCCTGCCCTTCGGCATGCAGCCGGTGAACCTCGTCCAGAAATAAAATGCCGCCGTCCGCCGCTTCGAACGCCCCGGCTTTATCCGCTGTGGCCCCCGTGAATGCCCCTTTGACGTAGCCGAACAGGTTTGCCGCCAGCAGCTCCGGGTTGCTGGCGTACTGGGCGCAGTTGAACGTGACAAAAGGGGCATCGGCCCCAATCAGCCCCTGCGCGATAGCGT
The DNA here is from genome assembly GCF_038405435.1 of Dryocola clanedunensis. Taxonomy (GTDB): domain Bacteria; phylum Pseudomonadota; class Gammaproteobacteria; order Enterobacterales; family Enterobacteriaceae; genus Dryocola; species Dryocola clanedunensis_A. The sequence continues at coordinate 95,853 of NZ_JBBYHZ010000012.1, forward strand.
ATTCATGCATCAGCTGCGCGAGGTAGCTTTTGCCGGTGCCGCTGTCGCCGGTGATCAGCAGCGGTAGGCCACCGTCGGGATAAAAGAGCGCAGTTTTCAGCTGCTCAATCGGCTTCCTGAGCGAGCCTTCATGGCCGATCAGCAGGGAAAAGTGGTCATGCTGCTGTTTCCCGCCGTCGCTTTCTGCCAGCAGCTCGTCGACGCTGGCGAACTCGGTGCGCGACAGGCGGTAAAACTGCTGCTCGAAGCTCGCTTTATGCAGGAAGTAAACGGGGCGGGTGTTGATTTTTATCAGCACGCCCTGCGCCACAAGCTGGTTGAGATAGTGGCTGGCGGTATTGCGCCGTAGCGCAAAACGCCCGGCAAGGTGGCCGGCAGTGAAGATGTCACTGACGTCATGGGGATCGAAAAAGTCGGTCTGGTTTTTCAGGAAGGTGAGCAAATCATCTTTACGCATGGGGCGTTCCTTACGCTGCGGTATACGCTTGCCCCAATGATGCAGTGAAAGATCGCGCCGTGACCAAAAGCCAGCCGGGGATTTTCGATTTTGTGGACGGCAGCACAAAAGCCGCCGCCCCATCGTTCACGCTAGTTTTGCAGCGCGCAGCCGTAGTCGAGGATCTCTCCCGCCGTGCCCAGATTCAAATCCGTCACCTTCAGCCGATTTGCCAGCAGCACAAACTCGCCCCGCTCGTTGACGGTTACCGCCAGGCCATATTTCGCAATGTCGTCGCCGTGCGCCTGAACGTAGCGGTTCAGCAGCGCAAAGGGGCTTTGCTGCGCAAACGTGTCGGCCGGGATTTTCATCGCCAGATAATCATGGCCCTTCAGCCCGATCCCCAGCGGCTGCCAGCTGGTGCTGATAAGCCCTTCCTGCTGGCTAAGCTGCCGATAAACCTCCGGGCGCAGGCAGGCAAGATGGATATGCAGCTGGTTCTGGGAGCGGCCGTACCAGGAGTTGATCGCCAGCGCCAGATAACGGTCGTCGACGGGCTTATCCGTCATCTGCTTCAAGCGACCGCGCTCCTGCCAGGCGTAATAGAAGTAGTTGGGCGCATCCGCCTTCTGAAGCTCCGGGCTTTCAATGCCGGTAATTTCTTCGGTCGGCATCACCAGCGTGTGCAGCGGCCCCTTCGCGTCTTTAAAGACCACGAAACCTTTATCGAGATCGACATCCAGGCAAGGCGTCGGATCGTGCCGCTGCTGCTGGCCGGGCACGCACTGCTGGCTGACAATCTTCCACAGCGCGTCGCTGTTGGCGTGGATATACAGCAGCCATCCGGCAGCGGCCAGCAGCACGAGAAGCATCAGAATTAAAACGGCGCGGAGGGTCTTCTTCATGAAAAACGATCGTCCTTGTGTTTGAAATTATGCGGTCAGTTTAGCTTCCTTTGCTGAAATGCTTTAGCAATCAGCTGGAAACAGTCGTCGATGACGGGCGGGAACGCCTGCTGCGTACTGCGCATCAGCGCCACCGTCCGGCTCAGAGAGGGCTGCTGAAGATGCACCACCAACAGATCTTTATCCTGCAAATGCGTGGTGTAAAGCTCCGGCAGGATCGCAATAGCCAGGCGGGAGCGCACCAGCCCGTACAGGGTTTCGATAAAATCCACCTGATAGCGCGCGGTGAGATTAAGCCGCTGGCTTTCTGCCATAGCGGCCACCAGGCGGCTGATATTCCCTTTTGAAAACACGCCGATATCGCGACGGGAGAGATGCCGCCACGGGATTTGGCTGGAGGCAGCCAGCGGATCGTCCCGGTGCATCACGGCGACAAACGGATCGTCCTGCAGCGGGTGGATCTCCAGCGTTTCGGGCACCGAGCTGTCCAGCGCGCCGATGCCGAAGTCCAGCTGGCCGTTTTCCAGCTGGCTAATCAGGGAATCATTGGTTTGATCGTGAAACTCAACGCGCAGACGAGGGTAATGCTCCGCCAGCAGCTGCGGAATATCCGGGAATAAAAGGCTGCTGACCGAAGGCACCAGCCCGATGCGCAATGTCCCCACCCCGCCGTTTTCCACGATGCGCTGCATATCATCGAACGAGCGCTGCGCCACGTACAGTACGCGTTCGGCATGGGGCAGGATCGCCATGCCCAGCTCCGTGAGCGTCACCGCCGACGCCGTGCGGTTCACCAGCTTGCCGCCCAGCACCAGCTCAATCTGCCGCAGCGCGCTGCTCAGCGCCGGCTGGCTGATAGCAAGACGGTTGGCGGTATCAGTGAAATGCCTTAACCGGGCAAGCGTCACAAAATACTGGATCTGTTTTAAAGAGAGGGCGGGCAGGCGGCGCCAGGGTTCAGCCATTATCGTGTCCGGGTTCCGGAGGTAATCGTTTGCGACAGGATAAACGTTTCTTATCGGCTGATAAATTAAATCATCTGGGCAAAACTCCGCCCGCTGCCTAGAGTAGCGCTATCTTGCGATTTGCGGACGGAAATGATGACTTCATATGTGCACGCGGACCTGCGCCGCCGGGCGGTAAAAGCCGCGCTGGGCGAACAGCCTTTTGACCTGCTGCTGAGCAACGCCAACCTGATAGACATGGCAACCGGCGAGGTTCGCCTGGTGGACGTGGGGCTGGTCGGCTCGCTTATCGCCAGCGTTCACCCCTGTGGAACCTGGGCCGACGCCGCAGAAACCCACGACCTGGCAGGAGCGTATCTCAGCCCGGGGCTGATGGACACCCACGTACACGTTGAAAGCTCGCATTTACCTCCGGCCCGCTACGCTGAAATCGTTGTGGCGCAGGGCACCACCACCATCTTCTGGGACCCGCACGAGCTGGCTAACGTGCTGGGCGTGGAAGGCGTGCGTTATGCCGTGGAAGCCAGCCGTGAATTACCACTGCGGGTGATCTGCGCCGCGCCGTCCAGCGTCCCTTCTACGCCTGGCCTTGAAATGTCCGGCGCTGATTTTGCAGGCAAAGAGATGGAAACCATGCTCGCCTGGCCGGAAGTGGCGGGCGTGGCGGAAGTAATGGACATGCACGGCGTGCTGAACGGCAGCGAGCGCATGCTGGAGATCCTCAACGCCGGGCTGAACAGCGGCAAGCTCATTGAGGGCCACGCGCGCGGGCTTAGCGGCGCGCAGCTACAGGCCTATCTCGCCGCTGGCGTCACCTCGGATCACGAACTGACCTCGGCCGCTGACGCGCTGGAAAAGCTCCGCGCCGGGCTGACCATCGAAATTCGCGGCTCGCACCCGTACCTGTTGCCGGAAATTGTCGCAGCGCTGAACGCCCTTCCGCATCTCTCCTCCCAGGTCACGGTCTGCACCGATGACGTGCCGCCGGATATCCTGCTGGAAAAAGGCGGGATCGTCGCCCTGCTCAACCTGCTGATCGAACACGGCATGAAGGCAACCGACGCGTTACGCCTTGCAACTCTCAACGCCGCGATCCGCCTGCAGCGTAACGATCTGGGGCTGATTGCCGCCGGACGCACGGCGGATCTTGTGGTCTTCGATTCGCTGGAGAAGCTCCGGGCGAAAGCGGTGTATGTCGCAGGACAGCGCCTGGCGCAAAACGGCAAACTGACTGAACCGGTGAAAGCACCGGAAGTTCTGCCGCCGCGCGATACCGTCCGCCTTCAGCCGCTGACTGCGGAAGCTTTCAATCTTACCGTCCCGATGACGCACGGCACCGCCACGCTGCGCCATATCAAAGGCGCACGCTTTACCCAGTGGAACGAAACGACGGTGGAAGTGCGCGATGGAAAAGTGCAAATCCCTGAAGGATTCAGCCTGATCTGGGTGCAGCACCGCCACGGCCGCCACGAAGCGAAGCCGCAGCTGGCGCTGCTGGAAGGCTGGGGAGAACTGCGCGGCGCGATTGCCACGACCTACTCCCACGACTCCCACAACCTGGTGGTTCTGGGGCGGGATCCGCAGGATATGATGCTGGCGGCCAACACCTTAATCGCCAGCGGCGGCGGCATGGCGCTGAGCCAGAACGGAGAGATCCTTGCGCACGTGGCGATGCCCATTGCCGGTATGCTTTCCGACCTGCCCGCAGACGAGCTGGCGCGGCAGTTCCACCAGCTGCGCGAACTGAGCAACAAAGTCGCCGACTGGGAGCCGCCTTACCGGGTCTTTAAAGCCATTGAAGGCACCTGCCTTGCCTGTAACGCCGGGCCGCATCTGACCGATCTCGGCTTAACGGACGGCAGCACGCGCCAGATTGTCGACCCGCTTATTGCCCGTCACGAAACGGCAGCGAAATAACACACAACAATCAGATAGCAACGGAGAGCCGCATAATGGCCGAAAACACAGTTACCCCCGCCGCGTCCGGCAGCTGGCTGGAAAGGCGTTTCCAGCTGCAGGCCCGGCAAAGCAAAGTCAAAACCGAATGCCTCGCGGGCGTCACGGGCTTCCTGGCCGCCGCCTATCTGCTGGTGGTGATCCCCGGCCTGCTGGCCGTCGGCGGCATGGACAAAGGCGCGGTGACCACGGGCACCATTCTGGTGTTTGTGGCGGGCACCCTGCTGATGGCGTTTTACGGCAACCTGCCGTTTATCGTCGGGCCGGGCATTGGGGGTTCCGTGCTGGTGGGCGTAACGCTTGCCGGGAGCGAGGGGATTAGCTGGCAGATTGGCCTGGGCATTGCCTGCTGGTCAGGCATTCTCTTCTTCGCCCTGACCCGTCTCGGCCTGCGGGAGATCGTCACCCGCTCAGTGCCGCAGTCCATCAAACTAGGGCTGACGGCGTCTATCGGGCTGTTCGTCGCCGTCCTCGGCTTCCGTAACGCGGGGCTGGTGCTGGCGAACGTGAAAAGCAACGCGCTGATGCTGGGGGATTTCACCTCGCCGGGCGCGGTTGTTGCGCTGTGCGGGCTGTTCCTTGCCATAGCATTGCAGGCCCGCCGCATCCCCGGTGCCATTCTCTGGGCGATTCTGTTTGCCACCCTCGTCGGCATTCCCTTTGGCGTCACCCACTTGCCGCAAAGCTTTATCGCCCTGCCGCACTCCATCGCGCCCGTGCTGGGCCATGTGGATATGCTGGGCGCGCTGAATATCGCGTTTCTGCCCTATCTGTTCGTCTTTTTTGCCTCGGAGTTCTTCTCCACCATGGGCACCACGCTTGCCGTCGGCGGCGAAGCGGGCCTGCTGGATGAGAAAGGCAATATGCCGCACATCAACCGTCCGTTTATGGTCGATTCCATTGCCGCCGCGCTTGGTCCGTGGGTCGGTATCCCTGCGGCAACGGCGTTAATTGAATCTTCCGCAGCGGCGGAGGCCGGTGGCAAAACGGGCCTGACCGCGCTGACGGCAGCCGTGATGTTCCTGCTGATGCTGCTGTTCACGCCGGTGGCGCTGATGATCCCGAAAGAGGCGACGGCCCCCGCGCTGATCCTCATCGGGTTGAATATGTTCAGCGGCCTGCGCAAGGTGGATTTAGCGAACTTCACCGACGGGCTGCCGGTGCTGATGATGGTGATGATCACGCTGATCGCCAACAGCTTCGGCACCGGCATCGCGGGCGGCCTGCTGTTCTATGTGATCATTAAGGTGATTGCCGGGAAGTGGCGTGAGATCCCCGTGGGGCTGTATCTGCTGGCGATCCCGCTGATCTATTACTTCGCCACGCTGGTCCATCACTGATCCGCTTCGCGCCTTCGGTTTCGGGGGCGCGAATCTTACCAGAGCGGTAAGAGCAAAGTGCTGGGCTGCAGGCCTGACTCAATAAATCCAAAGCGCTGATAAAACGCCTTTGCGTTGTCAGACAGGGCGTGAACCAGCAGCGCCCGCATGCCAACGTGCTGCGAGACCTGCCGGGTTCGCAGCACCGCGTCCTTCAGCAGGGCCACGCCAATTTTTTGTCCGTGAAAACTGGCATCTACGGCCAGCCTGCCAAGCACGCATACGGGTATCGGGTCGGGCATATTACGCCGTACCAGGCCGGGAACCGACGCGCGTTCTACGCTGCCGGTCGCTAATGCGTAGAAGCCAACGACCCTTTTGTTTCCCGCTTCACAAACGACGAAGGTGCGGGAAGCACCGATAACCTGATTCTTAAGCGCCTTGCGTTTAAGCCATTCATCCAGCGTACTTTCACTGCAATTAAATTCTGCCGTTACGTGCTCAGCCCTGAGCAGTTCTGGTGCAGTTATTCCCACGGAGCTCTCCTGCTCAGCAGATCGGCCAGGCCGACGTTTTCGGAAACGGGGGCTTCTAAGGCTTTCAGGAAGGCGTTGTACTGATTTTCGTCCGCCATGAAGAGCCGCTGATCGAGAAGAATATCCTCTGCTTCACGACAGGCAGCCTCCAGCACAAAGTCAGTGCGGGACTTAGAGACCAGCTCCGCAGCGCGATCGATCAGATCGCGCTGGGCGGCCTTCGCTCGTATGTTGATTGGGCTTTCTTTCGGCTGGGTTCTCATGACATTTCTCGTGTATTCATTTGCTATACAGTGTAGCAAATGAATACACAAAGTGTTAGCCACAACGGCGCCAGGGCGGATAAGCGCAGCGTCATCCGCCGTTAAAAGCTAGCGTAAATAAGCCTCGGTGAGCTTCACCCAGTAGGTTGCGCCGATGGAAATACACTCGTCGTTAAACTGATACAGCGGATGGTGGACGGAATAGTCATCTTTGCCTTTGCCGGTGCCCAGCCAGACGTAGCAGCCCGGCACCTCTTCGAGCATGAACGAGAAGTCTTCGCTGCCCATCGCGCTTTTCACCTCCTGCGGATCCGCTACCCATTCTGCGCCAAACGCGTCACGGGCCACCTGCAGGGCGAACTCGGTCTGCGCCGGATCGTTAATCGTTACCGGATAGCCAAAGTCCGGCTCGATAGAGGCTTTCACGCCAAAGCTTTCCGCCTGGCCCTGCACAATCGTCTTAATGCGTGCTTTCACCGCATCCCGCACTTCTGGTTTGAAAGTGCGCATGTTCAGCTTGAGCACCGCGCTGTGCGGAATAATGTTGTGGGTTGTCCCGCTTTGCAGGCTGCCTACGGTCACCACTGCGGCATCCTGCGGATCGACATTGCGGGAAACAATGGTTTGCAGCGCCATGACGATTGCCGCTCCCGCAACGGTAGGATCGATGCTGTTTTCCGGCATCGATCCGTGACCGCCCTTGCCTTCCAGGTGAACGGTCATGCTGTCGGACGAGGCCATCAGCGCGCCCGGCTTAGTCATGATCTGCCCTGCCGGGATCAGCGGGAAGTTGTGCAGGCCGAAGATCGCATCGCAGGGGAAAAGCGTAAACAGGCCGTCGTCGATCATGCGTTTGGCGCCGCCGACGGACTCTTCCGACGGCTGGAAAATGAGATGCAGCGTGCCGCTAAACGGGCGATGTTCAGCCAGATAACGTGCCGCGGACAGCAGAATGGCACAGTGGCCGTCGTGGCCGCAGGCGTGCATCTTGCCTTCCACCGCGCTTGCCCACGGCAGCCCGGTTTGTTCCTGCATTGGCAGCGCGTCCATATCGGCACGAATACCAAGGCGCCTGCCGCCGCTGCCCACTTTCAGCGTGCCGACCACGCCGGTGCCGCCCAGCCCGCGATGCACCTCATAGCCCCAGCCGGTCAGCAGCTCCGCGATGCGATCGCTGGTGCGGAACTCTTCAAAGCCCAGCTCCGGGTGCTGGTGGAAGTCGCGGCGGATGGCGATCATCTCCGCTTCATGGTCAAGAATTTCTTTGATTAGCATAGGTTTTCCTTTTTATTCATCGTGATGACGTTCGCGCCAGGCAACCAGCGCGGCCAGGGAAACGACAGAGCAAAACATCAGGTACCAGGCTGGGGCCATCGGCGCATTGGTGACCTTCAGCAGCCAGGTGACGTTAAACTGCGCGAAGCCGCCGAACAGTGAAACACCTACCGCATAAACCATAGCCATACCGCAGGCGCGTACCGCTTTCGGGAAGGTCTCGAGCACCAGCAGGAACATGGCCACGGCGCTGATGTTGGCGAGGATCTGATCTACCGCGATCAGTGCGATGGTGTAGCCGAGCGGAACGCCATACAGAATTGTGGCAAAGATCGGCCAGATCAGCAGGAAAGAGACGATCGCGCAGCCGATCAGTATCGGTTTACGCTTCGGCAGCCGGTCCGCAAGCCTGCCGCCCCAGAAGGGGATCAGCAGCGTCAGCAGCGCCGCCGTCAGGCTTATCCAGTAGGAGATGCTGGCGGGCATGTGCAGGGTATTCACCATGTACGCGGGCATGTAATAGACGATGATGTAGAACGTCGTAGTGCCCTTCATCACCAGCAGGATCCCCAGCACCAGCGCCCGGCGATGCTCGCGCCACAGCGTCAGGGCCGGGTTGGCAACGGTGCTGGCCGCCGTCGTGCTGTGGGTTTCCGGCAGCTGGCGGCGGATATACAGCCCAACCGGCATGATTAACAGCCCGAAGATAAACGGAACCCGCCAGCCCCAGTCATACAGCTGCTGATCGCTCAGCAGGTGGCTCAGTCCGGCTCCCATCGCGGCCCCCAGCAACGCCGCTCCGCCCTGGCTGGTCATCTGCCAGCTTACGCGTACGCCGCGCCGGGAATGCCCTCCGGCCTCCATCAGCCAGGTGGTCGCCGCACCGACTTCACCCCCCGCCGAGAACCCCTGCAGCAGGCGGCCGGCAATCAGGACTATCGGTGCGAAAATTCCCACGTCTTTGTAGGTCGGGGCGAAGGCGACCATCAGCACGCCCAGCGACATAAGGCCCATGATCAGCGTCATGGCGGCTTTGCGTCCGTGCCGGTCGGCATAATTGCCTAAGACCATGCTGCCCAGCGGGCGCATGATAAAGCCGACGCCGAAGGTCGCGACGGCGAGAAGCAGGGAAACGTAATCGTTGCTGGCCGGGAAAAACAGGTGGCCAATAATCACGGAGAAAAAGCTGTATACGGCAAAATCGTAGATCTCAAGGCCATTGCCCAGCGTCACGGCAACCAGCGATTTTACGCTGGGCCCGTCCGACGCTGACGACGCGGCAACCGCAGGCGAGCCCGTGAAGTCGGCCCGGCTCGGGGCATAGCTGACTGACTCTTTCATGCTCATGTCCTTTCTGTAGCGAAGATGTGAAAAGTGGGCGCCTTTTGCACTATCTGCATAAAAAAAGAACATCGCAATCATAAAAATTCGTTATGCCTTTGGTTATATTCTTTGTATTGTGGCTGAGCAAAATTTGCACCACGGTGGTGAATCTCGCGAAGGCATCCAATGAAATTAAAGCTGAATCAATTAGATATTCTGTTGGAAGTTGCGGCACAGGGCAGCATTGGCAAAGCGGCAAAGGCGCTGAATCTGACGCAGCCCGCGATTTCGAAAACCATTCAGGAGATGGAGGCGGAAATCGGCCTGCCAATTCTGCAACGCTCGTCACGCGGCGTGACGCTAAACGAATATGGACAGGTGCTGCTGCGCCACGCCCGCGATATCGACCGGTCGCTGCACCAGGCCCGGGAAGAGATCGACCATCTGCTCGGCAAGGCCATGCGCCAGCTGCGGGTGGGCTTCACCTCCGCCGCCTCCTACGGGCCGTTTACCAACACGATGATTGAGTTCCAGGCCCGCTATCCCGGCGTCAAGCTGGTGGCGATGGAGGGGCGGCCGCATCAGATCCTCGACGCGCTGCAAAACCAGCGGCTGGATATCGCGGTGCTGACCGCGGGCACCAGCATCGTCCAGTCAGGAATGTATTACGAACCGCTGTACGCACTTAGCAATACGATCATCGCGGGCGACCAGCATCCGATCACGCACACTACCTCGCTGAAAAGCCTGATGAACTACCCCTGGCTGGACTGGGACGAGCCGGGGGAGCACTCCATTCTGGCGCAGGTATTCCGCCGCTATAACCTGCCGCAGCCGCAGAATATCGTGCACTGCTCCTCGCCGTGGGTGATGGCGCGCATGATGGAGCAGGCGGACATGGTGAGCATGTGGACGTCGGTTCGCCTGCGCTTTCCGGGCTATAACGTTAACCTGCGCCCGCTGGCGCTGCGCGAAGTGCTGCCCGCCACCAGCATCGGCGTGCTGTGCCCGAATATTGGCCGCCTCTCCACCGCAGGTAACACCTTTCTGGAGATGCTGAGGATTAACGCGCGCGACTGGCTCCAGCAAAGCGACGCGGCGGAGATGGTGGCCCGCGTTTAGCCACATTTCCCCTGCCAGCGTTGGGGCATGCCAGGAAATAGCCTGGCAATAACTCATCCCCCACGCCGGGGGAATTAAGTCGCAAGTGATTCTTATTTCAATAAATTTTATCTATGATCCTGTTCCGGTTTCGACTGCCACAAGGATCCTTATGCTCACCATTGCCCTGCGGGAAAAAAATCGCCCCTTTGCCCACGGAATAAAAATCATTGTTGAACAAATATGCAGCCGACGGCACGAGGCCTTTCAGTTTTTATCCGCTGAACATCACGATGCCGCCGACGTCGCTTTTATTTCTCTTGATGACAGCTGGATTACCGCCGACTGCTATAAAATCCCCAACACCACGCGAACCCAGCGGGTGATTCTTATTTGTCGCCGCCAGGAACATGAAAGGCTGATGTTCCGCCCCTGTCTTTATATGCTGCCGGTTATTTACCGGGAAGAAGAAATCGATCAAATAGCCGCCAAGATCGACCACTGGACGGCGTTATCCCGACGGGGCAAACATACCCTCGCCGTGCCTGCTGGCGTTTGTAAATTCTGCACCACGCGCCATTTCTCCATTACCGAACGTGAACTGCTGAAATATATCGCCTGCGGGCATTCGCTCTCGGACGCGGCGCTACTGATGAAAATTGACGAGTCGCAGGCCGTGCAGCACCGTAAGGCGATCATGAAAAAGCTCAGCATCAATAATAATCAGGGGCTGATTAGATTCATCCGAGTTAATCTGCATTTCTTATTTCCCTGATTGCTAACCGAGCAAATAAAGTGCAAAAGTCCCTGGGCTTTATTTTCTTGCCGCCTACATTCACCTTATCGGCCTGGCCATTAAGATTTTTCCGTGCGTTCTTTAGGCCTCCACTAATATCCGCCATTTTTCTCTGCTGACAGAATAGCCTCATTCTCAACATAATCAGAAACTGCCGCGATTCCGGTTTCTGATTATTTTCAGCCTCCTTAAGTGAAATTAGCCGGACAGGGGGATTGTTCGCCGCAAACAACGCTGATACGCCCGACGATTCAGCATTAACCTAAGGCATTCTGAGGTATTCAGCGTCGGGCACTCTCCCTGAAAAGAGATCCGATCGGTCAGCCAGTGAGTGAGCATTTGCAATTAGCCGCACGTAAAAGAAAATACCGCCGCATCAGCATCGATGGTCCCGTTAATCCGATTAGCCTGAGCAAGCCGATGATTTTCGACCGGCTTGAGTATTTGCAGCAGCAGCTGCGAACGGGAAGCCCCCAACCGGCCGTCGATCTGCTGCTGGTCAGTCATGACGCCTATCTTTCCCTGGCCCTCACCCGCTACATTTTCCGCCACATCCGAACGCATCTCTGCTCTACCCTCGACGAGGTGACGTGGTTTTTCGAGCAGAAGCCCATACCGCGAATCGTTATCGATCTGGACGGCATTGCCGCTTCCGCCATCAGCGTACTCAATACCCTGCGCCAGTGGCACCAGGATTATCCCGGCATCATCATCATTCTGCTTACCGCCGGCCGCAATCCCGCCGCGTCCTGCCTGATTGTCGCGGCGGCAAACTGCAGCGTCATCGAACGCAGGCTGCCGCCGGGCCTTCTGGCGCTTTTATTGATGCAGCAGCCTTGTTCCCAGCCGTCCGTTCAGGCTAACTATACGCGGCAGAATGACGCCCTCACCCGCAGGGAGTGGCGTCTGCTGATGGCGCTGGCGCAGGGGGATTCGCTGAAAACCGTTGCCGCCTCGCTGAATAAACCCTACCACTCGGTGGTCTACACCCTCGGGCGGCTGGCCAAACGCATTGGTCTGGCAAGTAGAAAGGCATTAATTCATTTACTTAATGAATTATCGACCCCCGCATCAGAGCGCAGGGTATAAGCGTAACCTACTGACTTGCGGATGAAAGTTAGGAAACTACTTATTTTCAATGTTTATAACTTGTTAAATTAGATCATGTTATTAACATTTATAAAAATTCCTGGAGTCCAGCAACGCCGTTAAAAGTGCGCCCCCGGCGATTAAACGATCGGTTTCGCCAGCAAATTATTAACAACTTTCAAACATTAGGTGTTTACTACTATTTTTGATAATTAAAACAAACTTTCTATCTATCCAGTACTTTAGCTTCGGTATGTTTCTCTGCATTGTAGAAATTATCGCCAGCCATTTAGAACTTAATAACGCTTCCGCCCCCCGCCGGAAACAGCAGACTTTCTCTCAAATATAATGACTGTATAATCAGCCCATCTATTTCAGCACCGTGAAAATGAATTTCTGGCTACGTTCAGATAATTTTTCATGACGCCCATCACCTATCAAAAAATATATAACATCACGGAATCATTATTCTAATAAGGGAGTGTGCCAGACATATATTTTCAAAATCAGCCAGTTAACATTTCATAACTTTCGCTGCCATTGGCCCCGCGTCAACGCGATGTTTACCTCAAACAATCCGAGGCAAAAAAAATGAAACCTGCATCCGTAATCATTATGGACGAGCACCCTATTGTCCGCATGTCGATAGAAGTGCTGTTACAGAAAAATAAAGATATCAGTGTCGTGCTAAAAACGGACAGTGGCCGGGAGGTCATTGAGTATATGCGCAGCCATCCGGTCGATCTGGTGATCCTGGATATTGAACTTCCGGGCGTTGATGGCTTCTCTTTGCTGAAGAGAATAAAGGGAATACAACAAGATACAAAAATATTATTCCTCTCTTCCAAGTCTGAACGCTTCTACGCCGGACGCGCCATTCAGGCGGGCGCCAACGGTTTTGTCAGCAAAAGAAAAGAGCAGGAAGATATCTATAACGCGGTGGAAATGCTGCTTTCGGGCTACTCCTTCTTCCCGTCGGACACGCTGAATTTTATCAGCAATGCTAAATCACAGCAGGGTACGGTTGACGATATGCCGCTCTCGAATCGTGAAGTGACGGTATTACGCTATCTGGCTAATGGTTTATCCAATAAGGAAATCGCCGAGCAGCTGCTGTTAAGCAACAAAACCATCAGCGCCCACAAAGCCAATATTTTCTCTAAGCTGCGCGTCAGTTCCATCGTTGAGCTTATCGATTACGCCCGCGTCAAAGAATTATTATAGTGTCGTAAACTGCAAAAAAGCCGGGAGTTGTTGGCCCCCGGACTTTTTTAATGCCGCAAGAATCATCCTGGGCACTCAATAATAATTAATCATAAATGTCGCATCCGCGTCCGCCTTGCCGGGCTGCGGGTTATCCGTCAGCGCGATGTAATTGGCGTAAAATCTCAGCGTCGCGTTACCGTCCGCATCCACCGCCACGTCCTGGCTGGCCTGCTCCAGCGGCAGCTGCACCTTGTCTTTATCCCGCAGCTGCACCGCTACATTCTTTGCGCTGCTGGTGCCGTTGAGCGCCAGCAGACCAGGGTTGCCGCTGGCCGTTTTACCCGAAAACGTAATGGAGGCAGAACCCGGCGGGCAGCCGTTTAGCTTCACCGTGAAGGGCATGCTCTGGGTGGTGCTCCCCACCGTACGCAGCTGTTTAGTCGGCCATGTGCCCAGCTGCACGGTTTTATTATCGTCCCCGGCTTCCACGTAGCAGCTGTAGTCCACGACGTTGCCGCGCAGTTCGATGTTGATCTCCCCAAGAGAATTGTCTGCCCCGGCGCTGGCGGATGCCGCTGCGAGCGCAAGCGCCAGCAGGCTGCTGATGCGTATATCAGTCATAATCCACCCGTAAATAGCCGCGTGAGGTAAAGGGCCCTTCGGCGGGCTTATTCCCCGTCACGCTCACCGGCCAGGCGCGGACACCCACCCGTGCCGCGGCGGCGTCGTCGAGGCGGAAGTTAATTTTGCTGCCCAGATTGTTAGGCGTCAGCGGCACGCCGCTGCTGTCAGAAACGATAAAGCCCAGATCGCTGTTGTCGGAAACCATCATGTTGCCGGACTGCTTTTCCGCCTCAAGCCGCAGGGTCAGGTACGACTGCGCGTCGACGTTGGTGCATTTTATGCCGATGGTTTTGCTCTGCGGCGTAACCCCCTGCGGGCGGTTTCCGGCGCCCGCCTGGCTAAAGAGCGCCGCGCCGATATCGCCAAAATCGAACTCGATGACCTGTCCGGCGTTGATTTCACAGGTCTGCGGCACCTCGACTTTGCCGCTGTAGCTGATGGTATAAACCGCCGTGGTCAGCGGGTCGGATTTGCCGGTTGTGACATAGACGCGGAACATGGTCTGCCGGGGGATCGGCACCATATTGATAAACTTACGCGTCACCTTGAGGCGAAAGATCAGGTTAGAGTCCTTAACCGGAAAGGGCTTCTGCTTCGGGACGTTCGGGTGTGACCCCATCTGGATATACCTGACCGGCGGATAAAAAACCCCGGCGTAGCTGTCGGTGATCCGCATGCCGCCGTTCAGGTAGTCGTTGATCTTCAGATATTTATAGCCGTCCAGGGTTTCCTGAATGGGCAGGTCGGTCTCGTAGCTGCGCATCGTGGTTTTGCCGCTCGTCCCGGCGGGACAGGTGGCGTTGACCCCTATCCAGCCAGATTTTTCCGCGAGCGTGACGATCTGCCCGACGTTGTTATTGGAGCTATTAAACTTGTCAGACAGGTCATAGCTCACCTCTTTTGGCACGCCGTCGGAGTTATGGCAGACCGTGGCATAGGCCTGGGTCGAAAGGGTCAGCAGCGCGAGGGCAGCAAGAGTTGTCTTTATTTTCATTTTCAAATCCTTAACGGCGCTATGAGCAGGTGGCGGTGGCAACCACCACGGCCTGCTTCAGGCTCGCTTCTGGCAGCGCATAAGGGGCGGTACACCGCAATCCTTTGCCGTCGCCCCACTGAATAATCAGCTTCCCGGCAAGCGGCAGGCCGCTGAGGTAAATTTGCCCGTCGTCGCCGACCATGCTGGTTGCCCCGCCGCCCTCTTCACGCACCACCGAGCCAAACGGCACCGGCCTGCCCGCGCGCGTTACGGTGATGATGGCCCGCACGCCGATCCGCGCGTTAAACGCCGCCCGCACCAGCGCGCCTTCGGTTGGCACCACGCTGCTGACGTTGTTGTCGATATCCGTGTGGTTATCCATGGAGTTGGTATCCAGCGCGATGCGGTTGTAGCGGTAGACGGTGGCGTAAGGCATAACGGCATAGCCCCGCCAGTCGGTTTTCACCCCGGTCTGATTTTCCACGCTCACGCCCGACGCGCCCGGCGCCTTAATCAGCACGTTGGTGTCCCCGAGCGGCTGGCTGAAGGTAACGCCGTCGGCATGCCCCACCACCCCACCGGCGGCCTGCCAGTTAAACTCACGCTGATCGCGTTCATAGTTGTAGCCCAGCCCCAGGGTGCCGTAGGTCGCCTGCCAGTTAGCCGTGGCGCTGCCGCTGTAGCCGTTTGAACTGCTGTGGCCCTGGGTCACGCTGTAGCTCAGGTTGCGGTCTTCCAGCAGCGTGCCGCCGACGCCCGCCTGCACGGTGCTCTGCCCGTCGGAATTACGGCTGGTCGCGAAGGTGGCGTAGGCGCGATCGATTGCCCTGTCCCGCGAATAGCCGTTCCCCAGAAACGCGCTGAACGGCACCGACAGGTTGAAGGCCACGATGCGATCGGTGCCCGCAAGGCCAATCGACTTGCTCCACGACGTAGAAACCGAATAGCTGATCCCCTTCCAGCCGCTGGCGTAGCCCGCCTGATACCAGGTGTTGTCGTCGTCCGTGCCCCAGTAGGTCTGCTGGCTGCCGGAGACGTAAAGCGAACCGTAATCCCCCATCGCCTGGGAGATATTCACCTGAAAACGCCCGCGCTTGCTGTAGCGCAGGTTATGGTAGCTCTGGGCGACCGGCACCTTGTTGTGGCTGCCGTCGTCCTCCAGCTCGTACTCGTAGCCCTCAATATTTTTGTAGGCCACTTCATCAAGGGTATAAAACCCTTTCGTTGAGTAGCGATACCCCAGAAGCTGGAAGTTGGTGCCGTAGCCGCTCAGGGATTTGGCGTACAGAAAACGCAGGGACTGGCCCTGATGATCGCTGTCGTCCGCCAGGGTGCTGCGGGCATGGGTAATGTCCATGGAGACGGCCCCCCAGTCGCCGAGGTTTTTGCCCAGGCCGAGCACCGCGGCGGTGTAACGCTCCGCAAGCTGCGTCCCGCCGTAGGCGGTGTAGCCGTTCGGCAGGCCGGCAATCAGCGTTCCCTGGGCGAAAAACGGCGTCTCCTGCTGGCTGTTGCCGCTGCGGAAGTCCCCGGCCACAAGGTCGTACTTGTAGCGCCCTTCGCGCTGCAGCAGCGGAACGGTGGAGTAAGGCACGGAGTAGTTCTGCTGGCTGCCGTCTTTCTCTTCGACGGTGATGTCGAGGTCACCGCTGGAAGAGGTGGGGTTGAGGTCGCTGATTGCAAACGCCCCCGGCGACACGTAGCTCTGATAAATCACATAGCCGTTCTGGCGAACGGTGACTTTGGCGTTGGTGCGCGCAATCCCACGTACCGTTGGCGCGTAGCCCTGAAGGCTGTCGGGATACATACTGTCCGATGAATAGAGGCGCGCGCCGCGAAAGCCAACGCTGTCGAACACGTCGCTGCCGGTATTGCTGTCGCCCATCACCAGCTCGCCCTTGAGCGGGATCACCGTGCGCTGCACGTAGGTGCTGATGTTCTTCCAGGTATTGCTGCGGTAGCCGTCCCCGCTGGTATAGCTCCAGGCACCGCTGTTGCGCAGGCGCCACGCTCCCCAGTTCAGGCCGCTTTGCAGGCTGAGATAATAGCTGTCGTCGTTGCTGCCGCGGTTGCCGGTAAAGGTGTAGTTCACCAGCGCCGCGGGGATCCCCTCGTCCCACTGGTCCGGCGGAATGTAGCCGCGTGCGCTGTTGTTCAGCGACGCCTGCGGCAGGCTGATATCCAGGCGCAGCTTGTTAAAATCAAACGCAACGGTCGCGCCGGGGATCGCTTCCGGCAGCGGTATGCACTCGCCCGCCTTCACGTTCGCTAATGCCGGATAAGCCTGCATATTCAGCCCGAGCCGCTTCAGCCAGTCGCCGTCCAGGCAGGGTGCAAGGCCGCCGTTCGTCGCCTGGTCCGCCGCCTGCTTGTCCGCATCGACAAAATGCAGGTCTTCGGTGGCGATAAACTCGTCGTTGCGCCAGATATCCACGCGGTAGCTGCCGGGCGCCTGCTGGCTGCCTTTTTCAAAGCGCGACAAATCCGCCACGGCGCCATCATCGTCAGACAAAAAGCGGGGGTTAAAATAGCTTTCGGCGTGGCCTGCCCCTGAGCAGAGCGCGGTGAGGATCGCCACCACCAGCGGCGCGAGCGGCTTAGTCATCATTTGCGGAATTCCCTTTTGCGGCCCGCCAGCATCACTGCATCTGGCCTGCTTGCACCGGCGTCACCGCACCGTAATCGTTCACCGTCTGAAAGGTGATCTTTCCCTGCATGCCGGCCGCAACGGCCACCTGCGCCACGCTTTTCGGCGCAACCATCGTGTTGGGCAGCTTATCGTTCCCTATCTTCAGGTTGACCGTGGAAACGTAGTACGGGGAAGGATTGTGGATGCTCAGATGCGCGCCGCTGCGCGTAAAACGCAGCTGCTTCAGCGCGTCTTCCGGCTGCATCGGCAGGTTTTTAGGACGCACGAACAGCTTGATGCGCGACATGATCGCCAGCTGGAGCACGTTGCGGTTCTCCACGCTGTTTTTATCCACCGAAGGGATCGCCTTCACGTTCATCCAGAAAATAGATTCGCGATCCGTCGGCAGCGGCTGCCCGACATAAATAATGCGCAGGGTGTTTTCGCTTTTCGGCTCGCTGACGAACAGCGGCGGCGTCACGATAAAGCTTTTATCTTTTGCGCCGAGATTATTCTCGACCCAGGAGTTCACCAGATATCTTTCCGTTTTGTCGCTGTTGGTAATAGAAAGGGAGGTTTGTTTGGCATCGGCAGGATAGATCACCCGCGTGGCGCCAAGACCAATTCCGCCTGCGGCCTGAACCGTAAACGAAAAAAGTAACCATCCTAATAAGACAGCGCCTGACTTAATTACATTATTCATCACGACAGATACCATAGACTTTTATTAAACGGCGAATCAGGGATAGACCAGCGTAAACCAGACGTCAGAGTGGAGTTTTCCTGGCTTAACGCTTTCTGACACCGAGCGATAACGGGCGGTGAAATGAAAAATCATTTCGCGAGTTTTTATGGCGGCGAAATAGCCCGGTTCCGTATTCGGAATAATAAGCTGCTGCTGGCTGTCAAATAGCGCCAGCCCCACCCCCGAACTTGCGTCGTTACCGCTGGCGCTGGTGGCGGCAAGAAACACCTGCGGATCTTCTGCGGGCGTCACCCCCTGAAAGGCAATGCCAACCAGCTCGGACACCTCGGCGAGGCAGTCGGTAAGACGAATGGCAAACGGCACGCTGACCGGCGCATAGCTGCCGACGGCCGGAAACAAAGAGCTGCGGTATTGCCCCATCTGCACGGTCATTTCCTGACTTTCCGTTGCGACGGTGCAGGCGCCGTTAACCAGCGAGCCCCGCATATGCACCTTGCCGCCATCAATCACCACCACCCGCTTTGCCAGCGCCGGGCTTCCCACAACGGTAAGCAGGAGGAACAGAATTATCCTTTTCATGCGCGCCTTCGATTAACGTGAAAACTGCCTCGTCCGTGAGGCAAGCCTCATCCTTGTAGAGGGTGTTACTCGTATTTCATAACGAAAGTAGCGTCAGCGTTGGCCTGGCCCGCAGTCGCGGTAGCAGCCGTTGCTTTATAACGCGCGGTGAACGGCAGGGTGTTAGCACCGTCGTTCAGCGTCTGGGCGGTAGAGAAAGATGTTCCGTCCGGGGTCAGCACTTTTGAAGTGCGGTCGAGGATCTGGATGCCCACGCCGGAAGCGGTCGTCGCGTTGCCGCCGGAGTTGATCGCCAGCAGCGTCGGGTCAGTCCCGTCAGTCTGGCCGGTGAAGGCAGCAGAAGCGGTTGCGGCAACGGTGCTGTCGCAGTCGGTCAGAACGATAGTGAAAGGCACCTGCGCAGAGGTGTCGCCAACTTTAGAGAAAGCCGCGGTGCGGTACTGGCCCATATGCACGGTTTTATCAGCGGATTCAGTGCTGACGGCACAGGCGGCGTTAACTAATTCGCCTTCGAAGTGAACGCTACCGCCGTTAACGGTAACCGGCGTAGGGTCTTCTGCATGGGCAGCGCCGCTCATCAGTACCAGGCCAGCAACCAGAGAGGAAGCAATTTTGCTGAATTTCATGGATATTCCTTAAATAATAAAAGCACAACGAAATAAAGCATCCCTGAATATTTCGCTTGATTCGTTAACGGCTGTAAAAGCCCCTGCGGCACTTCTCAATCCCTGAGGAGATATTTATCTTCGTCCTGCGGCGATAATTAATAAATTATTTAGCGCACTTCAGATGAGGAGCCTAATTTAATGAAAGCGCCGTATAATTAATACGCGAGGAATCCTTATGTCCTCTAAGCCCAGGCCTAATAAAGCCTAAGAAATAACCCAGTAGATATTTTCCTGAAGGGGCCAGTGCCGCTTTGCGAAGCGCGGAGCTAAAAGTTGTCAAAACGTTAAATTCGTCACATTTATGGTGCTAAACTAGCGCGCTTTATGACAAGCACGCCAGGTGAAGAAATGAGTGAACATATCCAACAGACAGCGAAACCGGAGCCGGTCGTTCGGCCCAACTGGTCCGCCGTCTTTGCCGTGGCGTTTTGCGTAGCCTGCCTGATTACCGTCGAGTTTTTACCCGTCAGCCTGCTGACGCCGATGGCGCAGGACCTGGGGATTTCAGAAGGCGTGGCCGGGCAGTCGGTGACCGTGACGGCGTTTGTCGCCATGTTCGCCAGCCTGTTTGTGACGACCCTTATCGGCAAAACCGACCGCCGCCACGTCGTGCTGCTGTTTTCGGTACTGCTGACCACCTCCTGCCTGATGGTGTCGTTTGCACAAAACTTCACGCTGTTGCTGCTGGGCCGCGCCTGTCTGGGGCTGGCGCTGGGCGGCTTCTGGGCGATGTCCGCCTCGCTGACCATGCGGCTGGTGCCTGCCCGCACGGTGCCAAAAGCGCTGTCGGTGATTTTTGGTGCGGTTTCTATCGCGCTGGTTATCGCCGCGCCGCTGGGGAGCTTCCTGGGTGGGATAATCGGCTGGCGCAACGTCTTTAACGGCGCGGCGCTGATGGGGGTGGGCTGTATTCTGTGGGTCTGGAAGGCGCTGCCGTCCCTGCCGGGAGAAGCGGCGCACCTGAAGCAGAATATGTTTGGCCTGCTGAAACGTCCGGGCGTGCTGGCGGGCATGGCGGCCATCTTCCTGGCCTTCGCCGGGCAGTTCGCCTTCTTCACCTATATTCGCCCGGTCTATATGACGCTGGCCGGCTTCGACGTGGACGGCCTGACGCTGGTGCTGCTGAGCTTCGGCATCGCAAGCTTCGTGGGCACTTCGCTTTCTGCGGTGTTCCTCAGGCGCTCGCTGAAAATGGCGCTGACGCTTTCCCCATTGATACTGGCCCTGAGCGCATTAACGCTGGTGCTGTGGGGAACGGATAAGATTGTCGCCTCCGCCATCGCCATTATCTGGGGCTTTGCGTTTGCCTTAATCCCGGTAGGCTGGTCAACCTGGATCACCCGCTCGCTGGCCGATCAGGCAGAAAAAGCAGGCTCCATCCAGGTCGCCGTTATTCAGCTGGCCAATACCTGCGGCGCAGCCGTCGGCGGCTACGCGCTGGATAACCTCGGCCTGCTCTCCCCGCTGATCCTCTCCGGCAGCCTGATGCTGCTCACGGCGGCCCTGGTCGCGGTTAAGGTGCGGGTAAAGTAGGTTTTATCGAACAATTGTCGGATGACGCTGGCGCTTATCCGACCTGGCTGTTTCGTAGGGGGGATAAGCGCCAGCGTCATCCACCGGGGTTTCATTCACCCCCGCCAGAAAGGCTTATCCCCCAGTATTGTTGCACGATGCATAATCCGCCGGGCGGGCAGGTAATCTGCGTTGGCGTAATGCTGGGTGACGCGGTTGTCCCAGATGGCAATGTCGTTTTCCTGCCAGCGCCAGCGGACCTGGAACTCCGGTTTGGTGACGTGGGCGAACAGGAACGCCAGCAGCGCGTCGCTCTCTTTCTGCGTCAGATCGACAATCCGCGTGGTAAACCCTTCGTTCACAAACAGCGCCTGCCTGCCGCTCACCGGGTGGGTGCGCACAACCGGGTGATTGAGCGGTGGGTTTTTAATCACGGCCTCGCGCCAGCGCTGGTGCTCTGCTTCGCTGCCGGTATGTTTATATTCCGGGAATGACTTCCTGAAATCGTGCTCCGCCTCCAGCCCGGACAGCAGGCGCTTGAACGGTTCGGAGAGCGCCTCGTAAGCCGCGATGCCGCTGGTCCACAGCGTATCGCCTCCCGTTTCCGGCAGCGTTTTCGCCGCCAGAATCGCCCCGGCAGGCGGCGTCTCAATGAACGTGACGTCGGTGTGCCAGTTGTCGTTATCCGGCGGATTATCGTCGTGGGTATCCAGCACGATTATCTCCTCCACGCCCTCCGCGTGCGGATAAACCGGGTGGATGTGCAAATCCCCGAAGCGCATCGCCAGCGCCCGCTGCTGCTGCGGCGTAATCGCCTGGTCGCGGAAGAACAGCACCTGATGGCGGATCAGCGCGTGATAGAGCTGCTCGAACTGGTTATCGCTCAGGCTGCGCGTTAAATCCACCCCGCTCACCAGCCCGCCGATGTACGGCCCCAGCGGCACAATATTCACTTTTTCACTCATTGCCCTTCTCCATGCCATGGGGTTAACCGACGCTGCAGCGCGCGTAAACCCAGCTCTAAACAAAATGCGATAACGGCAATCACGCCGATGCCCGCAAGCACCACGTCCGTTGCCAGGAATTCACCGGCGGACTGCACCATAAAGCCCAGGCCACGGGTTGCCGCGATAAGCTCCGCCGCGACCAGCGTTGACCAGCCCACGCCCAGCCCGATGCGGAACCCGGTAAGAATTTCCGGCAGCGCGCCGGGTAAAATTACATGCCAGACAACCTGCGAACGCGTTGCGCCCAGCGCCCGCGCCGCCCGAATGCGAACCTGCGAGGCGCTTCGCACGCCAGCCATCGTCGACATGGCGACAGGGGCAAAGATCGCCAGATAAATCAGCAGGATTTTCGAGGTTTCGCCGATGCCAAACCAGATCACCATCAGCGGCAGATAGGCCAGCGGCGGCACCGGGCGATACAGTTCGATCAGCGGGTCGAGAATGCCGCGCACGGTCGGGCTAAGCCCCATCGCAATCCCGACGGGAATACCGATCAGCACGGCGGCAGCGAGCGCGGTCAGAATACGCAGCAGGCTGGCGGCCAGATGCTGCCACAGCGTGGCGTCCATAAAGCCCTGCGGCCCGGCGATGCTAATCAGCTTGCTCAGCACCTGCCCCGGCGGCGGCAGAAACAGCGGGCTGACCCACTGTTCGGCGGCAACCCACCACCACAGCAGCACGATGGCGGTGAGCGTGGTCAGGCTTAGCGTAACGTGGCGCGAGAAGGGCCAGCGCCAGGCCAGGCGGCGGCGCTGCGTTTTATCCGTGATGACGATGCTCATAGAAAGCCCTCGCGCTGTTCAAACACACGGCTAAGCACGTATTCGCGCTTAGCGATAAATTCCGGGTCGGACTTGATGCTGCGGCAAGGTTCGCCCGCGGCAAAGCGGCGGCCAAAATCAAGCGGCAGGCGCTCCAGCACGCGTCCAGGCCCCGGCGACAGCAGCACCAGCTCGGTGGCGAGGAACACGGCCTCTTCGATATCGTGGGTGATAAGCAGAACCTGACGGCGGCTCTCGTGCCACAGCTTCAGCAGCAGGGTCTGCATCTGTTCGCGGGTGAACGCGTCCAGCGCGCCAAAAGGCTCATCCAGCAGCAGAAGCTGCGGTTTTGTTGCCAGCGCGCGGGCGATACCCACCCGCTGCCGCTGCCCGCCGGAAAGCTGCCAGATGGCGCGCTTCGCCTTATCTTCCAGGCCAACCTTGCGCAGCATGTCGAGGGCGATTTCATCCCGCTGCTCTTTCGGCTGCCCGGCAAGCTGTAGCCCAAAGGCCACGTTATCCAGCACCGTCCGCCACGGCAGCAGCCCTTCATTCTGAAAGACCACGCCGCGCTCGGCGCCCGGCCCGGTTACCTGCCTGCCCTGTAGGGTGATGCTGCCGGTATCGTAAGGAACAAAGCCGGCAATCAGGTTCAGCAGCGTTGTTTTGCCGCAGCCGGACGGGCCGAGCACCACCAGCAGTTCGCCTTCATCCACCGTCAGATTAATGTCGTTAAGGACGGTTTTGCCGCCGTAATCCGCGCTAAGCCCTGATACCTGCAACATAACTCCCCCTTACTGCGCCAGCGGTTTCACAAAGCGATCGGTGACGAACTGGCTGTAGTCCGTTGCCACCGCCGGGACTTTGCCCTGCGCCTTCAGGAACTGCGCGGTGTCCACTATCGCCTTGTTGACCGGGCCGGTAAGCTGCTCGGTTTGCTGGCTCGCGGTGAGGTAGGTATTGCCCTTCACCAGGCCCGGCACGTCGCTTTCCGGTACGCCGCTCAGGCGGGAAAGTTTACTGAGGTTATCCGGCTGCTTAAGCCATGCGTCCGGGTTATCGATGTAGCCCTTCTGGGCCGCGAGCGCGCTTTTGGCAAAGGCTGCCACCACTTCAGGATGCTGCTGGGCGAAGTCTTTACGAACCACCCAGACGTCAAGCGTAGGCGCGCCCCACTTGCCGACCTGCGCGGAGTCCGTCAGCACCTTGCCGTCTTTTTCCAGCTCGTTAACGGCAGGCGCCCAGACGTAAGCGCCGTCGATATCGCCGCGCTGCCAGGCGGCAATAATTGCCGGGGGCTGTAAATTAAGGATTTGCACCTGGCCCGGCTTGATACCCCAGTGTTTGAGGGCGGCCAGCAGGCTGTAATGGGTGGTCGAGATAAACGGCACGGCGATGCGCTTGCCGATCAGATCCTGCGGGCCGGAGATGCCTTTCTTCACCACCAGCGCTTCGGAATTACCGAGCTGGGACGCCAGCAGGAACACCTCAATCGGCACCTTCTGGCTGGCGGCCACGGCGAGCGGGCTGGAGCCGATATTGCCAATCTGCACGTCGCCGGAGGCCAGGGCACGCACCACGGAAGCGCCGCTGTCGAACTTGCGCCATTCGACCTTCGCGCCGCTGTCTTTGGCAAAGGCGTTATCGGCCTGCGCAACTTTGGCGGGTTCGGCAGAAGTCTGATAAGCCACGGTGACGTCCACCGCGAACGCCGGGGCGGCGATAAGGGCCAGCGCTGCCAGCCAAAAAGTACGTTTCGTTCCTGCCATGATCTCTGCTCCGCTCAAAGGTGAGATCGCAGTATTCCTGGCAAGCGTCCGGACATAAAAGAATTAAAAATTATCGCTAATGCTTTTATGTCCTTAGATGAAATTCGGGGAAGGATAGTCGGGAGATGGGAATAAGCTCTAGCCTTTCGTTAAACGTCCACACTGTTCCATCATGCCATTAAATATTGATTCTGCGGCTTGTTGAGGAAAGGGTGACGCTATTGCGTTCGCTACCCTGTCGATAACTTTTGGCGTAGCGGTAATGACCTCATCAATTATTTGATTTACTTCCTCGTGGCTCAAACCGGTTAATTCGCCCTGTTTTATCCAGTGCCTGCGCTGAATCTTATGAATAAGGTAATAGTTGCCGCTGCCACGGACAGCCATCGCTAGCTTACATTTTTGCCAGGATACCTGATTGTTACCCCGGCCGATTACCGGCCACGCGGACAAAATATCGTAGAGCGGCGTCAGGTGATAACGATTTTGCGGAAGGTGGGCAAGGCTGAAATTCTTTGCATGTCCGTCAGTTGCGGCCAGTATCCAGAATACGATCTGAGCTTTGAAGAAATCGTACCGATCTTTAGAAGCATGTTCGGATCGGCTCAATATCGTCATTACGTCGGTAATTCCAGGGCCACCATCCGCCTGGTATTTACGTAACGGAGAAACGCCCATAGCCTGACATATATCTTCCTGAGGAAGCCGAACCCACCATTTACCGTCTGAGGACAAACGACGATCGAATCGCTCAACGATGAGCGCTTTTTGGTCTTCAAATCGAGCAATTTCAGTTTTGGCTACGGATAATCCGTACTCTGCGACGATAAGAGAACACAGCCATTCATTCTCGATAGAAGTACTCATGTCAGCCCGCATATTGCCCACTAAACCCATCGGCAATTTAAAAATATGCGTTGTTGGTGTATTTCCCGCAGGCAAACACCACTGAGCGTTGTGCCACAATAACGCTGTTTTTTCCTGCGCCCCTGCTATTGATAAGCGCAGGTCAGCGTCTTCAGCACTTTCGCCTGAAAACGCTACTGCTCCTGTATTGCGCAGCATGGCTGCTATTTCAGCTTCGCAGAGCGGGCGCTGATGAATTGAAAAAACATTCTGCGGCCATTCACCTTCTTTAAGTAACTGAATGGCTCCGGCACAATCCCGACCTGCCTCGGTTAGCAGGTCGAATGGTTCAGTACTTTTGGCCTGATAACGTATTGCCAGACGTCGGCGAATCCCTTCGCTGTCAGGCAGTAAGTTATCAAAATAGTTGCGGACGACTTCGCCTCGATGAGATTCATTCCCCGGAAGAAAGGGTAAAGAAAGTGACAGTGCTCTTCCCTGCTCATCCGCAGCCCACGCGGGAAGATACGTTAACCACTCTTCGCCTTTCTGCCTTTCCCAGAAGCCAACCTGGATGCCGTTCATCCAGATAGCTAAACGATGCTGTATCCGCCGCATAGCCTTACCACTCCTCTCGCCGGGCAGGTGAGTCTGAGTAATCCTGCCGCTCTTCCTTCGCGAAGCCAGCCGAACCCGACTCATCAACAAGTACCATTTCAATGCCTAAGACGTTAAAGACCCGAAACAATCTTTCGATGCTGGACGCAGAGGGATTAGCTTCAAGTCGAGCATAGGTCTGCTGCGTGACGCCAAGTTTTTCCGACACTTCTTTTTGCGTCATGCCTCTGGCTTTGCGGAATCCCACCAGCAGCGGGCGCAATTGATTTAGAGTTTTAACTGGAAAGTTTGGGTTCATTAGCGGCTCGTATAAAGTCTTCACATACACATTATAGGCTGTATTTCGAGTTTACAGCTTATAGACTGTGATCGCTAAAAACAACTCAGAAGCTGTAAAAACAGAAAACAGCCCGCAGGCTGTTTTCTATGCAATTATATAATCCTTCGCCAGTATAAAATTTTACGAAGAAATACCTGCATCAACTCAAATCAACATTCTTGCTACCGAAGAACCAGGTGAGCACGAAGCCCGCGAAGTAAGAAATCAGAATTCCCGCAACGTAGACCGCCATACCCGCGAATATGCCCTGGCCCGAGGTCATCAGCGGGATGGAGACCAGCCCGGACGGGCCGAACACGGTGTTCAGGCCTACCGGCAGGCCCAGCCAGGCGACCAGGCCGATAAAGAAGCCGCCCACGCCGCCGCCGATGCAGGCGGTGATAAACGGTTTCAGGCGCGGCAGCGTGACGCCGTAGATCAGCGGTTCGCCAATGCCCAGCAGGCCAGGGAAAATCGCTCCTTTGATCTGCGTGCGCAGCGTGGAGCCTTTTGGCGAGCGGGCGAACAGCGCGAGCGCGGCCCCCACCTGCCCTGCTCCGGCCATTGCCAGAATCGGGAACAGGGAGTTAAAGCCCTGCACGTCCATCAGCGCGAAGTAGACCGGGACAAAGCCCTGGTGGATGCCGAACACCACGGCTATCAGGAACAGCCCGGCCAGCAGCGCGGTACCGAACGGGTTGCCGTTCAGATGCAGGAACAGCCAGGACATGCCCTTAAACAGCTCCCCGCCTATCGGCATAATCGCCACGAAGGTGATTGCACCGGTGATCAGCAGCGTGATGGTCGAAGTAAGGATCATGTCCAGATTATCCGGGATCGCCCGCCGCACCTGGCGTTCAATCCACGCGCCCAGAATACAGGCGAGCAGCACGCCGATAATATTGCCGCGCGGGTCGATGGCCATGCCGAAGAAGTTATCCATCCCCGCGTAGTAGCCCACCGTCCCTTCCGGCACGTAGCGCAGGATAAACAGCGAGGCGATAATCGCGCCGTTCACCCCCGTGCCGCCAAAGGCTTTCTGGGTGTTGTAGCCGATCAGGATGCTCAGGAAGGTAAACAGGCCGATGCTGAACACCTTCATGTAGGCAATCATCTGCGTCAGCCAGGCGGCGGTCGTCACGCCGTCCACCACCAGCGTTTGTTGCAGCAGCGTGGCGATGCCCAGCAGCAGGCCCGCGGCGATAAACCCTGGAATGAGCGGCGTAAAGATGGTGGCAAACTTCGTCAAAAAGTTATGCACCGCGCTGTTCTGCTTCGCCTTCATCTGCTGCTTGTTCTGGCGCGCCGTCGCCTGAAGATCGGCGTTCTCTTCCCCTGACGGCCGGGTGCCGTCGGCCAGCTTCGCGGTCATCATCTCGCTGGCGGTTTGCGCCTTGCCAGGGCCTAGAATGATTTGCAGCTGGTCGTCGCCGTTGACCACGCCCATCACGCCGGGGATCTTCTTCAGCTCGTCCATCCGGATAAGCTGACGATCCTTAAGCGTTAAGCGCAGGCGAGTCATGCAGTTGCCGCAGATCAGAATATTTTCGCCGCCGCCCGTCAGGCGCAGGATCTCGTCAATCATCGGGCCGGTGATTTTTGCCATGTTATGTTGTGATCCCCTGCAACGCTTTACGGATGAAGCCCTGATGTTTGGCTAACAGCGCCCCCGCATCGGTAGCCGACAGGCCGCTCAGCATCATCAGAATGGCGGTTTTACAGTGGCGGCTGCATTCGCCGAGCGCCTTCTGGGCCTCTTCCGGCGTGCAGTCGGTCGCTTCCACCACGATGTTGACCTGCCGCTGGAGGAGCTTGGCGTTGGTCGCCTCCACGTCCACCATCAGGTTGCCGTAAACCTTGCCGCTGCGGATCATCGCCCCGGTGGTGATCATGTTCAGGATCAGCTTCTGCGCCGTGCCCGCCTTCATGCGCGAGGAGCCGGTCACCACTTCCGCACCAACAACCGGCTCGATGGCGATATCTGCCGCCTGGCTCATTTCGCTGCCGGGGTTACAGGAGATGGCCGCAACGGTTGCGCCAGCGCTTTTTGCATAGGCCATCGCCCCCAGCACGTACGGCGTGCGCCCGCTGGCGGCGATCCCGACCAGCACATCCCGATCGTTAAAATTAAGATCCCGCAGATCCTGCTCGCCCATTTCTCGGCTGTCTTCGGCGTTTTCTACCGCCTGTAAAATAGCGGGATGCCCGCCCGCAATCAGCCCAACCACCTGCTCGCGCGGCGTGCCGTAAGTTGGCGGGCACTCGCTCGCATCCAGAATCCCCAGACGCCCGGACGTACCCGCGCCGCAGTAAATCAGCCTGCCGCCACGGCCGAACGCCTCAACAACCTTATCAACCACCTGCGCGATCTGCGGCAGCGTTGCCTCCACGGCAACCGGCACCAGCTTGTCCTGCTGGTTGATGACGGCGAGCATGTCGAGAGTTGGCAGGGTGTCGATTTCTGCGCTTGCCGGGTTGCGGCTTTCGGTAACCAGTTTGTTTAAGTTGATCTTCATGGGTAGAACGTCCGTTGGGTTGCGATGAGCAGCATGATAAGGAATAAATTATTCAATTACAGTGATGTTTATCACGCAGGCCCGGCAGTTTGAAAGTATTAGATTGAGTTTTTCGCCTCAAGATAATTGCAACCATCTAATAAACAATAATTTTATTTAATGGAATTTTTTATTACATCAGATGCGACGAAAAGAGCCGCGTGATGAATTCGTAGGTCGGGAAAGCGCAGCGTCTCCCGACACCACGGGCGTATGCGGTGGATGGCGCCGACGCTTATCCCCCCTACAAAACCAGATTACAGAGAATGAAAAACGGGCCCGAAGGCCCGTTGGGTGAAGTGATTAATGTTCCAGCTCAAGCTCAAGCGCGCTGGTTGCCTGGCGGCAGTACTGCTTATAGCGCTCGCAAAACCAGATTTTTTGCTCGGCGCTCATATTGCCGGTGACGGCCTGGATATCGACGGGCTGCCCTAATGCCTGCATGCGGGCAAAGCTGCGGGCCAGAAAGTCGAAGTTTTTTACTGCCTGTAGGTTCGTTTGATTCATCGCATATCCCTCCGGTGATTTATTTTCTTTTCAGGTCATATGCTTTACTGACTTCAGTATTAGCCTGACCCGAATTGTTTTTTGAGGGATTGATGCGGGTTTTGCCATAAACAGAACAGCGATCTCTCAGGCTTTGAGCAACCTCACAAAAACAAAGGTTACACGCCGCCTGAGGCTTCAGCTATCAGGGGCGCGTCAGGCTCACCGGAGCAGGCGCTGCTACCTCCACGGCTGGCGTATCGAAGATTTTTCGGCATACCTTGCTGTTGCCCCAGCACTCTTCATACGGATAGCCGATCAGCTCTTCCATCACCGCGCGAACGTCCGGTTCGATATCGGCTATCTGTCCGCCCGCCTTGATTCTGGCGACTTCGCCCAGCACCACCAGGTGCGTTTTGCGGTTCAGCTTCATCTGCGCGCTGAACACCATCGCCATTAACGCCAGCGCCACCACGCCCACGCAGAACACCACGGCAATGGCGGTGACCGCGCTTTCCGGCTGGGTGTGGGATTTGGACTGGAAGCCGTAGAAGCTGAGGATGGCCCCCATCACGAAGACGATAACCGAGCGCATCAGCTTGCCGGAGAAGGTCATCGCCCCCGCGTAAATTCCCTCGCGGCGGCGGCCCGTAAAGGCCTCGTCAATATCCGCCAGGAAGGTATAAACCGTCCACGGGATGTAATACACGCCGCCGGTGCCGATGCCGAACACCACCGTAATGGTCAGCATCGCCGCCGTGGCGTACTGCTGCGGCAGATGCAGGAAGTGCAGCAGGCTGTAGCAGATCACCGTGAACACCACGATCCCCAGCGCCAGGATATACGGCTTGCTGAAGCCGTGCTTCACGCAGATGCCGATAAAGATCGCCGTGGAGCAAAGCTGCAGGATCGAGTTCAGGCTGCTCAGCCCCGCCACCATCGCCGGGTCGTACTGCAGCACGAAGATAATGAAATAGGTAAAGATCGACGCGAACAGCCACTCCGCCCCGAAGCCGCACAGGTACATGCCCAGATGCTTGCGGAACACACGCAGGTGGAAGGTCGATTTCATGTCGCGCAGCAGCGTTAGCATAGTTTTGCCGAGCGTCATTTTCTTCTCGTCCACAGGCGTCGTCTCTTCCACCGGTCGCTCCCATGAAGAGAGGTAAAGCATGCCTATCGCCACGAACAGGATCGCGCCGTAGGTGAGCGCCGTATAGAAGAAGGGCTGCGCGGAGTCTTTGCCATAAAGAAGAATGAACTGGCCGGGAATGATCGCGGCGAGGAAGTTGGCGATTTTACCGAAGATCGCCTTATAGCCGGTGAGCTTTGAGCGCGCCGAGAAGTCGGTGGTCATTTCCGTGGCGAGGGTTTCGTACGGCACCATCACCGACGTGTAAATCAGCTCGAACAGCACGTAGGTGGAAAGGTAGTACCAGAAGCCGAAGCCCTCGACCCACAGCAGCGGGTAAACCAGCATCAGCGGGATGCCGAGCAGGATAAAGAAGCGGCGGCGGCCAAAGCGTTTACCGAGGCGGGTTTTGCCAAAGTTATCCGACAGGTAGCCCATCAGCGGATTGCTGATGGCGTCGATGATGCTGGCGACGGAGAAGATGGCCGACGCCTCCAGCAGCGTCAGGCCGCAGAAGGTCGTGTAAAAATAGAGCAGCCAGATACCGGCGATGGCTAACGCGCCGCTCCCCAGCAGGTTGCCCCCGCCGTAGGCCAGCTGATGCCTGAATAAAATGGGTTTTTCCGCTGTCATCGTTACCCCTGAGATAAATTAAACCGTTGTTTTATTTTTGTAGACCCTGCGTTTTATAGGATGCAATGGCCGGCATTGTTGTGAATTTGCTCACAGTTAAACCAGCTGGCGATGGTTTTTCATCCGTTTTTGCAACGCGGGTAACAGATTAATCGCCGGGAGAAGGACGAGATTATTTTTTGGTGGTAGCGTGTTTTTATATAAATGAAATGACATTTCAGTTAACGAATGACGGAGGGGCAATGGCAAAGGGTTCTGAGATCCAGTTTAACTTCCATAGCGTGAAAGATGCGCGGACCGGCGTGATGGTTACACGCCTGACGCCAGCGGACGTGCTGTGCCACCGCAACTACTTCTACCAGAAATGCTTCACCCGCGACGGCAGCCGCCTGCTGTTTGCCGGGGAGTTCGACGGCAGCCGCAACTATTACCTGCTGGATTTAACCACCCAAAAGGCGGTGCAGCTGACGGAGGGGCCGGGTGATAACACCTTTGGCGGCTTCCTCTCGCCGGACGACCGGCATCTTTACTACGTTAAAAACGAACGCAGCCTCCAGCGCGTTTCGCTGGCGGATTTCAGCGAACGGACGGTTTACCGGGTCCCCGAAGAGTGGGTCGGCTACGGCACCTGGGTAGCCAACAGCGAATGCACCAGCCTGGTCGGCATCGAGATCGCCCGCGAAGACTGGACGCCGCTCTCGGACTGGAAAATCTTCCAGGAGTTCTATCACCGCAGGCCGCACTGCCGCCTGCTGCGCGTTGACCTGCACAGCGGCAAATCCCGCGTTATTCATGAAGAGAACGGCTGGCTTGGCCACCCGATTTATCGCCCGTTCGACGACGGCACCGTCGCCTTCTGCCACGAAGGCCCGCACGACCTGGTTGACGCCCGCATGTGGCTGGTGAACGAAGACGGCAGCAACGTGCGCAAGGTGAAAGAGCACGCGGAAGGAGAAAGCTGCACGCACGAATTCTGGGTGCCGGACGGCTCGGCGCTGATTTACGTCTCGTACCAGAAAGGCCGCAGCGACCGCTGCATCCGCCGCTTCGACCCGCAGACGGGCGAAGACAGCGCGATGATGATCATGCCCAACTGCTCGCACCTGATGAGCAACGAAGACGGCACGCTGCTGGTCGGCGACGGCTCCGGCACGCCGGTAGACGTCAAGGACACCGCCAGCCACACCATCGAAAACGATCCGTGGCTCTACATCTTCGACGCGAAGACCAGCAAATACACCCCGCTGGCCGCGCACAACAGCTCGTGGAAAGTACTGGACGGCGACCGCCAGGTCACGCACCCGCATCCGTCCTTCACACCGGACAACCTCCACGTGTTATTCACGTCGGACTTCGAGGGGCTTCCTGCGTTATATCTGGCTGAGGTTTCGGAAGAGGTGCTTGGATCTTTAAATTCTTAGTTCGTAGCTACCGTCTTGAACGTCAAGCGGTAGCTGCATAATTTTCATCCCATGGCAGGCGTGTTTTCAGCACCCCGAAGCACATGTGCACCAGCTTGTGCATTACTGCACCCAGCGCCGCCTTCTTCGCCTTTCCTCTCGCTATCAGCCTTTCGTATATCTCTTTCGCCGGTTTATTCCACCGGCTGGCGCTCATTGCCGCTACATACAGCTTCGCTCTTATCCCCGACGGCCCTGTATTCGACATATGAGGACGCCCACGCACCGAGCTTCCCGACGTTTTCTCCACCGGTGTGATGCCCAGATACGCCGCCACCTGCGAGGCACTTCTGAACGCACCGTCTTTCAGGATAGCCAGCATTTCCCGGCCAACCTGATCCTTCACACCCTTGATCGATTTCAGCAGCTCAAGATCTGCTTTCAGCCCCGGATCGTTGTCCGTGTGGTCTGTAATGAGCTTTTCTGTTCGCTCCAGCTCATCGCTCAACCAGCTGTGAGTACGCTGGAGCGAGGTGATAACTTCCCGCGGTGTGGCCGTGGAGTGGGCTTTTTCCAGCCGGTTTGCTGTCCGCTGAACGTCTTCTTTCAGCGCATCGCGCTGACGCAGGAGTGCTCTAAGCTTGCGAACTTCAGGCGATGGCGGCACCCAGACATCCGGATGTTTCAGCTCGCCGTAACAGGCCAGAACGAAGGCATCAGCCCTGTCATTTTTAGTGAGGATATCCATCCCGCAGGCAAATTCGCGCACGCGGTGAGGATTGGCCATGCAGACCTTAACACCGGCATCATGAAGACCGTATGCCAGATTCTCGTGATAGATACCGGTCGCTTCCAGTACCACGGTGACGCTGTCGGACGGGTACTTCGGGGCATCGAGCCAGTCCGTGACCCTCTGGGCTACGCCGGGTTTATTGGTGAGAACTTTGTGCTTTTTCTTGCCGTTTACACCAGCAGCAAGCAGACAGATATCGATTTTATTTTTACTGACATCAATACCGAGAGTGAACATATTTTGCCTCCTTTCACCTGAGCCAACACGTCATTCCAGCCTTGTACATACGAAGTCAGAGCTTATGGTTACCGTTCGGATTTTGAGTGACGTGAAAGGTGAAACGGAGGGCTTAAGCTACGAAGAAAGATCGGCGTCTTCAGGGCGGATACAAGCTTCCTCCGTTTCGTGTAACCGGTAGCTAACCAGCTACCGGTCCAAGGTACAAGGGCGAATAAGCACAGCGCCATCCGCCGGTAAATCCCAGACGGTGGAAGACGCTATCGCTTTTCCACCCTACCAGCGGGGTTAGGATTCAGTTCGTAGTTGCCGTCTTTATAAAGATGAGTGATCTTCTCGTAATTCAGCGCAACCTCTTCCATGTGGCCCGTTCTCGGCTACAGCACGGTGTTCCCCTACTACACCCGTCCGTAGTATGCGCTGCCGGGTGCGCGCCATGAGAGAACGCAACGACCTCACCCAACACACGCTGAATGCTAGTTAACATAATGGTCCATCATTTGTGCACTGGCTGCCGTTGGTAGAGTTTTTGCCCCCCTCGCAGATGCTGCCGCTGGGAACTGAAGGCCGCTCACAGGCTTTTCTTGAACAGGCGCGCGATGTCATCACCTATGCCCTACAGGATGCGTTTGACGAGCAGGAACGCGCCCCCTGGGTAGTGCAGTTTTTTTGCCAGGATGAGGACGACAGCGAGGCATGGCTGGC
>NZ_JBBYHZ010000013.1:0-124205 GCF_038405435.1 Dryocola clanedunensis
GCTTTCGTCTGACTGACGGGCCGGTTTGTAAGCCGTTGTGCCGTGTCAGTGGAGGCGCAGTATAGGGATTTTTCGGAAGCTGACAACCCCTATTTTGCAATTTTTTATCAAGCGTCGTTTTTTTGTGCTAAACCGCTGCAAACCGCCAGTTTTTCGAGCGTTGTGAAGCCATAGCGCTGCAGTACAGGCATTAACTGTGCGGTTTCTGGCGTAAACGCCATGCAAAAGGCAATGTTCTCATCCTTTGATAAAGCTTCCGGAGCTTCGTGCTCTAACAGCCATGCTGTACGGCGTGCGATAGCTGCGCCGGAATCAATCAGGCGCGTGCCTTCCGGAAGCACTTCAAGCAGTTCTTCCTGTAATAGAGGGAAGTGAGTGCAGCCCAGCACAACCGTATCCGGCGGCTCCTTCATGCGTAACCACGGACGGAGGATTTTGCGTAGTTCCTCAAGGGATA
The DNA here is from genome assembly GCF_038405435.1 of Dryocola clanedunensis. Taxonomy (GTDB): domain Bacteria; phylum Pseudomonadota; class Gammaproteobacteria; order Enterobacterales; family Enterobacteriaceae; genus Dryocola; species Dryocola clanedunensis_A. The sequence goes on from NZ_JBBYHZ010000013.1 coordinate 458, forward strand.
CCGGTTCACCGTGCAGTTTCGCTTCGGCCAGCTCTACAAGCTCAGCCGAACCCAGCATTTCAATTTTGCACTCAGTAGCGAAGCGAGCCACCAGCTCATGGGTATAAGGACGGCGAACCGTGCCTCGCGTAGCAAGCAGACCAACAATGCCATTAGCCGTCATGCGGGCGGCTGGTTTGATGGCTGGAACAACGCCTACAACGGGGAAGGCAAATTTTTCACGGAGAGCAGGAAGGGAAACCGTACTTGCGGTGTTGCACGCAATAATAGCAAGCGCGAGCGGATAGCGTTCCTGAACGGCGGTGACAATGTCGACCACTCGCTCAACGATGAACTCTTCGCTTTTTTCGCCGTAGGGAAACGCTACGTTATCGAAGGCGTAGATGTAATGCAGGTCCGGCAGGAGCTGCCGAACCTCGTTATACACTGAAAGCCCCCCGACACCGGAATCAAAGACCAGTACCGTGGGGCGTGCATCAGAAGGTATAGCTGCCAGTGAGGTAGTATTCCCGTCCTGGGGTTTGATAGCCATAAACCGTCTCGTAATCTTTATCGAACAGGTTGGCGATTCTACCACGAACGGTTAGCTGAGAGGTGACTGGATATGAAGCAGAGACGTCAACTGTGCGGTAGCTCGGCAAAATAGTCTGCGTAGAGCTGTAAGCAGAAGTGTTGTTGTCATAGCGCTTGCCGTAGTACTGCCAGGCCACGTCCATATCGACGTTAAACATCGTCCAGTCGAGCTGGTATTTCGCCTGACGCTTCGCACGTCGCGCTAGCACTTCGTCATTCTGGTCATTACGCGGATCCATATATTGCAGCGTAACTTTATGGGTAAAGATGCCGGTATCAATGCTGCCCGTCCACTCCACACCTTTAATTGTTGCTGAGTCGATGTTGTCGTAAGAGCCGGCATAGGTCACAGGATCGGAATAATAGGTGATCAGATTCTGGATTTCGTAACGGTACGCCGACAGACGCCAGTCCAGAGGGCCGGTCAGACCTTCAAGGCCAGCCTCCCACTGTTTAGACTCTTCAGGTTTAAGGTTCGGGTTGGAGTCAATGCCAAATCGGGTTGAGCCAAACTGCTGACCAAGGGATGGTGCAAGGAATCCGGTTCCGTAAGAAACGGTCGCACGATACCCCTCAACAAACTCCCAGCCCGCTGCGGTTTGCCAGGTGCCGTGCCAGCCAAACTGCTCGTCATGATCTTCACGGCCGGATGCTTCCAGTGTCACATCGCCATACTGCTGCTGGCCGCTCAGGTAAACCCCGGTGTTGTCACGCTTGTAGGTGTCGGAAAGCACGGTGTCAGAAGAGGTAAGGCGCTGCTGCTGCCAGTCCACCCCAGCACTGATCGAGCCGTTGCCAACGACAAAGTTATTGCCCCACTGAAGATTACGCTGAGACATGTTGTCGAGCGTAGTACCGTCGTTATAGCGGCCGTACTCGCTGCTGTAGTTGTAATCCTTCACTTTCTGGTAGCTGGCAATCAGCTGTGAAGAGTAGATCCCGGAGTTAAAGCGCAGGCCAGCGTCGTAGCCCTGGTTATAGAGCTGTTCTTCATTCGCGCTATAAGAGGGAGAGAACGGTGGGCTACCTAAATCGTAGTCGTTGTTATTGGTATAGCTGTGGCCACGGAAGAAACCGTCGAACTCTTCGTTGAATTTATGCTCTACGCTGCCCCAGAACGTTTTATTCCGGGAGCCGTCGCGGTCGTTGTCGCCGCTGTAAGTAGAATTCGGCTGAGCGTTAAAACCTTTCGTGGAGTCGTACGAACCGGCGATGGTCGCCATGGTATTGCCAAAGCGATGACGCAGGGTTCCGTCGTACTGCTGGTAGCCCTTCGACCCCATGCCCGCGGTGATTTGCGATTTCTCTTCGTCGGAGTGGGTGATCACGTTGATGACGCCGCCAATCGCACCGGAGCCATAAACAGCAGAGCGAGGCCCGCGAATATACTCAACGCGCTGGACCAGCGAAATTGGAATTTGGTTGAAGTCGGCAGTATTAGAGATACCGGTGCGCGCAACGGGAACACCGTCAATCAGCACCAGAACGTGGCTTGGATTAGTACCGCGAATGAACATGGAGGACGCCTGCCCCATGCCACCGTACTGCGCGATATCCACGCCCGGCAAACGACGCATTACGTCGTTAAGAGATTTTGCCTGCCACTTGTCGATATCCTGACGGGTAATAATATCCGTCGGCGCAAGCACGGTATTCACCGGCTGCTGGAATCGACTGGCGGTAACCATCAGAGTATCGTCAGAATTGCTGTCTTGCGCCCAGCCAGAAAACGCCGTTACGGATAACGCCGTAAGCAGCGAAACTTTTTTTATCATCATTTATTTAAGCATCCACTTCTAATAAGGATGCCGCAGGCATAACAGATAGCACGCGATAGTTATGCAGATTGCGACGTTAACCGGCAGGTCTTCGGGCTTGGAGGTGTTTTATAGATGAGGACTTCCCACTTATTAATAAGCAGTGTCTGCATTTGCGTTCATCCCACTCTTCCTTACCGCTGCGCGTCAGCCCCAGAATTGCACTGGGTTCCCTTTTAACTCTCAGGAGGCCGGAGAGCGCATGCTACCTGCACCACCGTATAGATGTCCAGACTTCCAGTTATCCCAATGCTGACAAAGAGACTGGACATCCCGGGGCTATTCCCTAAAATCGCCGCGTAGTTTGACTTCATTAACAGGTAGCCGCCATGACACCCGAACATCTCCCGACAGACCAATACGACGCGCAGCTGGCAGAAAAAGTTGCCCGCCTGCAAAGCTTGATGGTGCCTTTTGCCGCACCCGCGCCGGAGGTGTTCCGCTCGCCCGTCAGCCACTACCGTATGCGCGCTGAGTTCCGCATCTGGCATGATGAAGACGATCTCTACCATATTATGTTCGACCAGCAGACCAAACAGCGCATCCGGGTCAACAGCTTCCCGGCGGCAAGCTCGCTGATTAATGAATTGATGCCAGCCATGTTAGACGGCGTGCGGGATATTCCCTCTCTGCGCCACAAGCTTTTCCAGATCGATTACCTGACCACGCTCAGCAACCAGGCCGTGGTATCAATGCTTTATCACCGCAAGCTGGACGATGAATGGCGTACTCATGCCGAAGCGCTGCGTGATTCCCTGCGCGCACGCGGTTTCAACGTTCACCTGATTGGCCGGGCGACAAAGACCAAAATCGAGCTGGATCAGGATTACATCGACGAACGTCTGCCGGTAGCGGGCAAAGAGATGATCTACCGCCAGGTGGAAAACAGCTTCACCCAGCCGAACGCGGCGATGAATATTCAGATGCTGGAGTGGGCGCTGGACGCGACGAAAAACGCCAGCGGCGATCTGCTGGAGCTGTACTGCGGTAACGGTAACTTTTCTCTGGCGCTGGCGCGCAACTTCAACCGCGTGCTGGCTACTGAAATCGCGAAGCCTTCTGTTGCTGCCGCGCAATACAATATCGCAGCCAACGAAATTGAAAACGTGCAGATTATCCGCATGGCCGCGGAAGAGTTTACTCAGGCGATGAACGGCGTGCGTGAGTTCAATCGTTTGAAGGGTATAGATCTGAAGAGCTATCAGTGCGAAACAATTTTTGTCGATCCACCGCGCAGCGGGCTGGATGCCGACACGGTGAAGATGGTGCAGGCTTACCCACAAATTCTTTATATATCCTGCAACCCGCAAACCCTGTGTGAAAACCTGGAAACGCTGAGTGAAACGCATGTTGTTTCACGCCTCGCCCTCTTTGACCAGTTCCCCTATACCCACCATATGGAGTGTGGCGTGTGGCTGACGCGCAAATAGCAAAACGGACGCCTCGGCGTCCGTTTTTATTTGTAGCTGAGCTTACTCAGTCATCTGCGCTTTCCGGGCGCGGATCTTCAGGCCAATCCAGAACAGGAGTGCTACGGAGAGCACGGCTGGCACGAAGTTAGAGCCAATCGCCGGATATTCTGCCCGCACTACTGCGCTATACAGCAGGACGCCGAGGATAAAACAGGCCGCGGCTAAGCCCGGCAGGCCCACGGGCATGGTGCGGTTCTGGTAGCGTTGATGCAGACAGTAAACCGTCAGCACCAGAGCAATAAGCGGGAATATAGTAAACGGCACTACCGAACTAAACAGCGCGGCACAGGTTCCGTTAATCGACAAGCCAGCAACAAATGCCAGCACCAGGGTACCTTTCTCTTGTAACTGTTTCATTACTCGTCCTTCACTCTTCGGCTATTTGCATCAGCGACATTTTCTCTTGTTCCCGGCGATACCAGTAATACGCGCCTTTGGAGATCATGCGCAGCTGTAACACCAGGCGCTCTTCGAGCTGACGCCGCTGGTCGATATCAACGTCCAGCGCCTCGGCACCGGCACTAAATACAATCGTCACCATCGCTTCCGCCTGCGCTTCAGTAAAGCTGCGCGGCATGCGATTTTCGAGTTCTAAATAGTCGGCAAGTTCCGCAATAAAGTGCTGTATTTCCCGCGCCACGGCGGCACGAAAAGCTGCGGAGGTCCCGGAACGCTCACGCAGCAGCAGGCGGAATGCGTTAGGGTTATTGCCGATAAACTCCATGAACGTGGAAACGGAAGTGCGGATCACACTGCCGCCTTTGGCAATTCGTTGTCGGGCCTGGCGCATCAGCTGGCGCAGCATCAGGCCGCTTTCATCTACCATGGTCAGGCCAAGTTCATCCACGTCGCGAAAATGGCGATAAAACGACGTGGGTGCGATCCCTGCCTCGCGGGCAACTTCACGCAGGCTGAGGCTTGCGAAGCTGCGTTCCGCGCTTAACTGACTAAATGCGGCTTCAATCAGAGAACGTCTGGTTCGTTCTTTTTGTTGTGCTCTTACACCCATCACGTTGCCTGATTCCTTCAAACCGAAATGGCACTATACCAGATACTAACGCTACCGCTTTTAAACAGGATTGTGAATGATTGTTTACGCGAGCGACTTCGCGTTACAAATGAAAAAGCACAGGGATAATTGGGTTATACCGCTGATGATGTTACCATCATGTTGCTTTTATGTATAAGAACAGGTAAGCCTTACCATGCCACACACCTACGATTATGATGCAGTAGTAATTGGTTCCGGCCCGGGCGGCGAAGGCGCTGCTATGGGGCTGGTGAAGCTTGGCGCCAGGGTAGCCGTTATCGAGCGCTACCATAACGTCGGCGGCGGTTGCACCCACTGGGGCACCATCCCGTCAAAAGCCCTTCGCCACGCCGTCAGCCGTATTATCGAATTCAACCAAAACCCGTTATACAGCGACCACACCCACCTCCTCCGCTCCTCTTTCGCCGACATTCTTAACCATGCAGACAGCGTGATTAACCAGCAAACCCGCATGCGCCAGAGCTTCTATGAGCGCAACCGCTGCGAGATGCTGCAGGGTGACGCAAGATTTGTGGATGAGCACACCATTGCGCTGGAATGCCACGACGGCTCGGTAGAGATGATTACCGCAGAGAAGTTCGTGATTGCCTGCGGCTCCAGGCCTTATCGCCCGCCGGAGGTGGATTTCACCCATCCACGCGTTTACGACAGCGACTCTATTCTTAATCTGCACCACGAGCCGCGCCACGTCATTATTTATGGCGCAGGGGTCATCGGCTGCGAATACGCGTCGATCTTCCGCGGCATGAATGTGAAAGTAGATTTAATTAACACGCGCGATCGCCTGTTGGCCTTCCTGGATCAGGAAATGTCAGACTCACTTTCTTACCACTTCTGGAACAGCGGCGTTGTTATCCGCCATAACGAAGAGTTTGAAAGTATCGAAGGCGTGGAAGACGGCGTGATTGTTTCGCTGAAATCCGGCAAGAAGGTCAAAGCCGATTGCCTGCTGTATGCCAATGGCCGTACGGGCAACACGGATTCGCTCTCGCTTGAAAATGTTGGTCTGGAAGCAGACAGCCGTGGCCTGCTGAAGGTCAACAGCATGTACCAGACTGCCCTGCCGCATATCTACGCGGTAGGCGATGTGATTGGTTATCCGAGCCTGGCTTCGGCAGCCTACGATCAGGGCCGTATTGCAGCGCAGGCGCTCGTTAAAGGCGAAGCGACGGCGCATCTGATTGAGGATATCCCGACCGGGATTTACACCATTCCTGAAATCAGCTCAGTCGGTAAAACCGAGCAGCAGCTGACCGCCATGAAAGTGCCTTATGAAGTGGGTCGCGCCCAATTTAAACACCTGGCGCGCGCGCAAATCGTGGGTATGAACGTGGGAACGCTGAAAATTCTCTTCCATCGCGAGACGAAAGAGATTCTGGGGATCCACTGTTTCGGGGAGCGCGCGGCGGAAATTATCCACATCGGCCAGGCGATAATGGAGCAGAAAGGTGGCGGTAACACCATCGAGTACTTCGTTAACACCACCTTTAACTACCCGACGATGGCGGAAGCCTATCGGGTAGCGGCGCTTAACGGCTTAAACCGCCTCTTTTAACGCCGAGTCGAAATGGCCGTCCATCTGCGTACGGACGGCCTCTGCCAGCTGCTCATAGCGGCTGCGCAGCGGCGACCCCGGACGATAAACCAGGCCTACCGTACGGCGCGGCTCTGGTTTATAACATGGCAGATAAACCACCCCGTCGCGCTCCCGCTCGTTCGGTACGGCCAGAGCCGGAAGCAGAGTAATCCCGCTGCCCGCAGCGACCATGTTACGTAACGTCTCCAGGCTGGTTGCCCGGAAATGCGTGTCTTCTTCAGCGCCCGCCTCAAAGCAGAAGCCCAGCGCCTGATCGCGCAGGCAGTGCCCGTCTTCCAGCATCAGCAGCTTTTCGCCCGCCAGGTCTGACAGCGGCACGCGGTCGCGGTTCGCCCACGGGTGGTCCTGATAAATCGCCAGCACCATCGGCTCGTCAAACAGCGGCACCTCAATAAAAGCTTCGCTCTCTTTAACCAGCGCCAGAATGGCACAGTCGAGTTTCCCGCTGTCCAGCTGCGCTAACAGCTGATGGGTCTGCGCTTCGTGCAGATACATTTCCAGTTTCGGGAAGGTTTTGTGCAGCATCGGGATGATCTGCGGCAGCAGATAGGGCCCGACGGTTGGGATCAGACCGATATGCAACGGCCCGGACATCGCCTCGCCCTGCTGGCTGGCCATCTCTTTCAGTACTTTGACTTCGCGCAGCACGGTACGTGCCTGATCGACCAGCAGCAGGCCCGCCTGCGTGAATAAAACTTTGCGGCTGGTACGCTCCAGCAGCATGACGCCCAGCTCATCTTCCAGCTTACGGATTTGGCCGCTAAGGGTTGGCTGGCTGACATGGCAGGCATCCGCTGCCCGACGAAAATGGCGATGTTCTGCTAACGCCACCAGGTATTCAAGATCTCGAATATTCATTGTCCATCCTCCGGCGCCATGATAGCCCATGGCGATAGATAGCATAGCAACGAACGATTATCCCTATCAAGCGTGAATATGAATAATACAAACCAACAGCACGAACGGCTTCACTTACCCATGAAGCGAACGTTCGGCTGAGGAGAAACTCTCTGTTCTCTGACCTTGAAAGCCAACGTGAATTTTTAGCGGACGTGATGTCCGCTTTTTTTTGACTGAAGCTGGCAGGAAGGGAGAGATAGAGGGTGGAGAAGCGCAAGCGCCTTCCACCATAACAAGCTTAAACCAGACGCTGTTTCGCATCCGCAATAGCTTGTGCAACCTGAGCTGGCGACACGCCGCCTTTGGCAGCACGTTTATCCAGGCAGGACTGCAGCGAGAGGATTGGGTAGACGTCATCGCCGATGGTCGCGCTGAACTTTTGCAGATCCGTAAGGGAGAGCGCCTCCAGGGCCTTACCCTGACGAATTGCCTCAACCACGGCTTCACCGACAATGTGGTGCGCTTCGCGGAACGGCACGCCTTTGGCGACCAGATAGTCCGCCAGTTCGGTAGCGTTCGCATAACCTTGTTCAGCGGCTTCTTTACAGCGCGGACGCTTCACCTGAATCCCATCCAGTACCAGCACGGACATGTGCAGACAGTCGAGCCAGGTATCCAGCGCGTCGAACAGCCCTTCTTTATCTTCCTGCATGTCTTTGTTGTAGGCCAGCGGTAAACCTTTCAGCGTCATCATCATGCCGGTCAGCGCGCCCTGTACACGACCACACTTGCCGCGAATCAGCTCCAGCGCGTCCGGGTTTTTCTTCTGCGGCATCAGGGAAGAGCCGGAAGTCACGCGGTCGGACAGCTCAACAAAACCAGCTTCACCGGTATTAAAGAAGATCAGGTCTTCTGCAAAGCGGGAGAGGTGAACCATGCCGATAGAGGCATCGGAAAGCAGCTCGAGAACATGGTCACGGTCGGAGACGCTGTCCAGGCTGTTGCGGGTCGCCGAGGCAAAGCCCAACCAGTCGGCCAGCTGTTCACGGTCGATTTCATAAGCGGTACCGGCCAACGCCCCGCAGCCCAGCGGGCTGACGTCCAGACGCTCCAGCGTGCTTTGCAGGCGGCTTTCATCACGCGCCAGCATCTCAACGTACGCCAGACACCAGTGAGCAAAAGTGACCGGCTGTGCGCGCTGCAGATGGGTATAACCCGGCATGACGGCATCCTGGTTATTTTCTGCGGTTTCCACCAGCGCCTGCTGCAGCTGGCGGGTTGCCATCAGCAGTTCGCCGATCTGCATTTTGCACCACAGCTTCAGGTCAGTCGCGACCTGGTCGTTACGGCTACGGCCAGTGTGGAGCTTTTTACCCAGCGCGCCCACCTTGTCGATGAGCTTGCCTTCCACCCAGCTGTGAATATCTTCCGCATCGCTGGCCAGAATGGCCTGCGGATCAGCCTGCACTTCTTCGAGCAGCACGTTCAGCGCCTGCTCAAGCTCAACCTGCTCGGCCTGAGTCAGCACGCCAACGGTGACCAGCGCTTTGGACCAGGCGACAGAGCCAACAATGTCCTGTTCAGCCAGGCGGTAATCAAAGCGCAATGAGTCATTGAACTGTTTGAACCGCTGGTCTGCTGCCTGTGTAAAACGTCCACCCCAAAGTGCCATAGTGATGCTCCATTAAATATTGATGTTCATTTGCCCCTCACCCCAACCCTCTCCCCGGAGGGGCGAGGGAGAAATCCAGGAATGAGGGTAAAAATTACTTCTTCAGCTCGTTCAGCGCACGGATACGTGATGACAGTGAGAACAGACGGATAAAGCCGCCCGCGTGGCTGTGGTCATACACTTCGTCTTCGCCAAACGTTGCAAACTCTTCGCTGTACAGGCTGTTCGGGGATTTCTTCTGCTGCGCGGTAACCTGGCCTTTGTACAGCTCAAGCACCACTTCGCCGTTCACTTCTTCCGCCAGGGACTCCGCGGACGCCTGCAGAGATTTACGCAGCGGCGCGAACCAGCGACCGTCGTAAACAACGTAGGACATTTCCAGGCCCAGCTGCTCACGCCATTTGAAGCTATCGCGATCCAGCACCAGCTGCTCAACGCCACGCAGGGCCGCCATCATGATGGTGCCTCCTGGGGTTTCGTAGCAGCCACGGGACTTGATACCCACCAGACGGTTTTCAACGATATCAATACGACCGATGCCGTGCTTAGAACCAATGGCGTTCAGGGTTTCCAGACATTTGAACGGGCTCATCGTTTCGCCGTTCACCGCAACCACTTTGCCCTGCTTAACGGTAACAGTTACCTGCTCCGCCTGGTCCGGCGCTTCTTTAGGATCGACGGTCCACACCCAGCAATCTTTATTCGGTGCGTTCCACGGGCTTTCCAGCACGCCGCCTTCGGTAGAAATGTGCCAGGCGTTCTCGTCACGGCTGTAAATTTTTTCCAGCGATGCGGTAGTCGGAATATCACGCTCTTTCAGGTAATCCAGCAGCGCTTCACGGGAACGCAGGTTCCACTCACGCCATGGCGCAACGACTTTCAGGTGCGGAGCCAGGGCAGCCCAGGTCGATTCGAAACGCACCTGGTCGTTACCTTTACCGGTCGCGCCGTGGCACAGCGCATCCGCGCCCACTTTATTCGCCACATCCACCAGCGCCTTAGCAATCAGCGGACGGGCCATAGAGGTGCCCAGCAGATAGCTGCCTTCATACAGCGCGCCAGTTTGCAGCACCGGGTAAACATAGTCGCTGATGAACTCTTCACGTGCATCCACTACGTAGCATTCCGTTGCGCCTGAGCGCAGTGCTTTTTGCTCAACGCCTTTCAGATCGTCACGATCCTGGCCGATATCCACCACGCAGGCGACCACTTCGCAGCCGCCGTAGTTTTCTTTCAGCCATGGAATGATCGCTGAGGTGTCGAGGCCGCCGGAGTAGGCGAGAACAATTTTTTTGATGCCGTGATTTTGCATTGTCTTATCCTTCAAATTCAAAATGATGCGCTAACTAGGCCAGAATCCGGGTGCCAATGGCGACGCCGTTAAACAAAGAGGGGAGCTGATCCGCATGGCGCCATGAGGCGATATCCACGGGGCGACCCAGCGTGCGTGCTGCATCCAGCGCCGCGTTAACTTTTACTATCATGCCGTCGGTAATGATGCCCTGAGCGATCAGCTGCTCCGCCTTCGCCGCCGTCATTTCGGCGATGCGCTGTCCTTTGCCGTCCAGAATGCCGCTGACGTCAGAGAGCAGTATCAGGTCCGCTCCCAGCGTTGCCGCCAGCGCGGTCGCCGCCTGATCGGCGTTTACGTTCATCAGTTCACCTTCGGCGGTCACGCCAATTGAACTGACAATCGGCAGGAAGCCGCCGTCCAGCAGGGCGTTAATCAGCTTAGCTGAGCCAGGCTTCGCCAGACCGACGTGGCCCAATTCATCATCCAGCTTAGTGACGGTCACGCTGTCGCCGTCACCCAGGCAAAGGCCTACGCCGTTAATAGCGTGTTTCTTCGCCCACGCCAGCAAGGTTTTATTAGCTGTTCCCGCCAGCGCACCGGTAATGATGTCGATCTGATCGGCAGGCGTCACACGCAGGCCGTTTTTCTTGGTCACCGGCAGGGCGAGCTTTTTCATTAGCTCATCCACCAGGCAGCCGCCGCCGTGAACAATAACCAGCGGGCGCTCGTGGGACTGACGATAGTTGACCAGCGCGGTAAACAGACGCTCCAGCGCCTCTTCGCTATCCAGCAGTACGCCACCTAATTTGATAATTAACGGATTCATCGTGTCACCCGGCTGTCGATTAAATAAGAGACTGCGTTTCGGCGAAGCCAAAACGAATATTCAGGCACTGTACGGCCTGGGCCGACGCACCTTTAAGAAGATTATCTTCCGTCGCCACGACGATCAGATGCTCATCCTGCACCGCAAAACCAATATCGCAGAACGGCAGGCCCACTACGTTTTTCAGCGCGGGGACACCTTTGTCATACAGGCGCACCATCGGCTTGTCTTTATAAGCCTGCTGGAAGACCTCGCCCACCTGCTGTGCGGTCACACCTTTATTGAGACGACAGGTTATCGTCGCCAGAATACCGCGTGGGAAATTGCCCAGATGAGGGGTGAAAATGACCTGCGTGCCGAGATGCGTTGCTATTTCCGGCTGATGGCGATGGTTGAAGATGCCGTAGGGTTGCAGGCTGACTTCGCAGAAGCTGTTGGAAATCGCCGCTTTGCGCCCTGCTCCACTGACGCCGCTGGTGGCGTTGATCACCGGCCATTGGTTCAGATCCAGCAGGCCCGCGTCAATCAGCGGCTTGAGCGCCAGCTGGGAGGCGGTCGGATAGCATCCCGGCACGGAAATTAAATTACTCTCTTTAAGCTTATCGCTCTGCCATTCGGCAAGGCCATAAACCGCCTGTTCAAGGAGATCGGGATGCTGATGGGTGAAGCCGTAATAACGCTGATAAAACTCCGCATCATTCACGCGAAACGCGCCAGATAAATCGATGACCACGCAGCCCGCAGCTAAACACTGAGGAACCAAATCGTGGCTGACCTCATGGGCCGTTGCCAGGAACACCACATCGACGCCGTCGGTAAATTCGCTGATATCCGACATAGCCTGTAACGGCATGTCGACTATGCCTTTGAGCTGCGGATGCAGATCGGAGAGCAACTTTCCTGCGTCATTACTTTGCGCTGAAACCGTCAAAGCGGTTATGTTCATATGAGGATGACGATTCAAATAGGTTACAAGCTCTGCGCCTGCATAACCGCTAGCACCAACAATCAGCGTATTCAACATCTGGGCTATTCACCTTCTTGGTCGTGATTACTATAAATGACGAGAATTCGTGGTTTCATTACGGCGTGCATTATTGTATTTTTATTCAATATTAATGCATGATTATGTATACTATTCCAAGCTAAGGCCTGTCAACAGTGAAGATGAAATTACCTCCTTTTATCGAGATTTACCGCGCGTTGATCGCGACCCCGTCCATCAGCGCCACCGACAGCGCGCTGGATCAGAGCAATGAGTCTTTAATCAATTTGCTGGCGGGCTGGTTCCGCGATTTAGGCTTTAACGTCGAAGTGCAGCCGGTCCCAGGAACGCGCAATAAATTCAATATGTTGGCCAGCACGGGTGCCGGAGCTGGCGGTTTGCTGCTGGCAGGCCATACGGATACCGTGCCGTTCGACGATGGCCGCTGGACCCGCGATCCCTTCACGCTAACCGAGCACGAAAATAAACTCTACGGCCTCGGGACCGCCGACATGAAAGGCTTCTTCGCTTTCATTCTTGACGCGCTGCGCGATGTCGATGTGTCAGTGCTTAAAAAACCACTTTATATTCTGGCGACCGCCGACGAAGAAACCACAATGGCGGGTGCGCGGTACTTCTCCGAAACCACCAGCCTGCGTCCGGATTGCGCGATCATCGGCGAACCGACGTCTTTGCAGCCCGTTCGTGCGCACAAAGGGCACATCTCTAACGCCATCCGCATTCTTGGTCAGTCCGGCCATTCAAGCGATCCGGCCCGCGGCGTGAACGCAATCGAGCTGATGCACGATGCCATCGGCCATATCATGTCGCTAAAAAACACCCTGAAAGATCGCTATCACCACGATGCCTTCACCGTGCCGTACCCTACCCTGAACCTCGGCCATATCAGCGGCGGTGATGCGGCTAACCGTATCTGCGCCTGCTGCGAGCTGCATATGGATATCCGCCCGCTGCCTGGGCTGACGTTAAGCGATCTCAACGGCCTGCTAAATGAAGCGCTGGAGCCGGTGAGCCAACGCTGGCCCGGTCGTCTGACCGTCTCTGAGCTTCACCCGCCGATTCCGGGCTACGAATGCGCCAAAGACCACCAGCTGGTCAAGGTTGTAGAAGACCTTCTTGGCGCACAAACCGAGGTCGTGAACTACTGCACCGAAGCGCCGTTTATCCAGACGGTTTGCCCGACGCTGGTGCTTGGTCCTGGCTCAATAAACCAGGCTCACCAGCCGGATGAGTACCTCGAAACGAAATTTATCGAGCCAACGCGCAAACTCATTACGCAGGTCGTGCATCATTTTTGCTGGCATTAAAAAATAGCGGAGAAAGAGCGTTTCGCCTCTTTTTCCGCTGGTTTTTTTGCGATTCCTATAAGAATTGCTTATGAGCAAACCTGGTAATTAAATTTCATGAATTTGCGGCATTTACTCGTTTGCTGAAACGATTTCGTAGCAATTGACGAACAGTTTCAGACGTGGCTTTATAAAGACGGTGTTGAACCTTCACGGGTGAAATTTAATTACATAAAGATTGGGTGTCTGGGGTCATAATGAACGAACAGTATTCCGCTTTGCGAAGTAATGTCAGTATGCTCGGCAAGTTGCTCGGCGATACCATCAAAGATGCGTTAGGTGAAAACATCCTTGATCGCGTTGAAACCATCCGTAAGTTGTCAAAATCCTCACGGGCGGGCAACGAAGCCAACCGTCAGGAGTTGCTCACCACGTTACAGAATCTGTCTAACGACGAGCTGCTCCCCGTAGCCCGTGCGTTCAGCCAGTTCCTGAACCTGGCCAACACCGCCGAGCAGTTCCACAGCATTTCCGCCAACGGCGAAGCCGCCAGCAATCCTGAAGTCATCGCCAAAACTATCCAAAAATTAAAAGAACAGCCGGATATCAGCGAGGCGGCCATTCGTGAAGCAGTGGAGTCCCTCTCCCTGGAATTAGTGCTGACCGCACACCCAACCGAAATTACCCGTCGCACCCTGATCCACAAGCTGGTGGAAGTGAATGGCTGCCTGAAACAGCTGGACCACTCCGACATCGCCGATTACGAGCGTAACCAGATTATGCGCCGTCTGCGCCAGCTGGTTGCTCAGGCATGGCATACCGATGAAATCCGTAAGCATCGCCCTTCCCCGGTAGACGAAGCCAAATGGGGCTTTGCAGTCGTTGAAAACAGCCTCTGGGAAGGCGTACCAAATTACCTGCGCGAGCTGAATGAACAGCTCGAAGAGCATCTGGACTATAAGCTGCCGGTTGATTTCGTTCCGGTGCGCTTTACCTCATGGATGGGCGGCGACCGTGACGGCAACCCGAACGTCACCGCCGATATTACCCGCCACGTGCTGTTGCTCAGCCGCTGGAAAGCGACCGACCTGTTCCTGCGCGACATCCAGGTTCTGATTTCCGAACTGTCGATGGTGGAATGCACCCCGGAGCTGAGCGAGCTGGCCGGCCCGGATGCTGCTCAGGAACCGTACCGCTGCATCATGAAAGGCGTTCGTCAGCAGCTGCTGGCAACTCAGGCCTGGCTTGAAGCCCGCCTGAAGGGCCAGCGTCTGCCGAAGCCAGAAGGCCTGCTGACCCAGAACGAACAGCTGTGGGATCCGCTATACGCTTGTTACCAGTCTCTGCAAGCCTGTGGCATGGGCATCATCGCCAACGGCCAGCTGCTGGATACCCTGCGCCGCGTGAAGAGCTTTGGCGTACCGCTGGTGCGTATCGACGTTCGCCAGGAAAGCACTCGCCACACCGAAGCACTGGGCGAAATGACCCGCTATCTGGGCATTGGCGACTATGAAAGCTGGTCGGAGGCAGACAAACAGGCCTTCCTGATCCGTGAGCTGAACTCCAAGCGCCCTCTTCTTCCACGCCAGTGGGAGCCGAGCGAAGATACGCGTGAGGTGCTGGAAACCTGCAAAGTGGTTGCCGAAGCGCCGCGCGGCTCGATCGCCGCTTATGTTATCTCCATGGCCAAAACGCCTTCCGACGTGCTGGCCGTGCACCTGCTCCTGAAAGAAGCAGGCTGCACCTTCGCGCTGCCGGTTGCGCCGCTGTTTGAAACGCTGGATGACCTGAATAACGCCGACGACGTCATGACCCAGCTGCTGAACATCGACTGGTACCGCGGCTTTATTCAGGGCAAGCAGATGGTCATGATTGGCTACTCTGACTCCGCAAAAGACGCAGGCGTGATGGCGGCCTCCTGGGCGCAGTATCAGGCGCAGGATGCGCTGATCAAAACCTGCGAAAAGGCAGGCATCATCCTGACCCTGTTCCACGGACGCGGCGGCTCCATTGGTCGCGGCGGCGCGCCTGCCCACGCGGCGCTGCTTTCTCAGCCTCCAGGCAGCCTGAAGGGCGGCCTGCGCGTGACCGAACAGGGCGAAATGATCCGCTTCAAGTACGGCCTGCCGGAAATCACCATCAGCAGCCTGTCGCTCTATACCAGCGCGATTCTGGAAGCGAACCTGCTGCCGCCGCCGGAGCCGAAGAAAGAGTGGAAAAATATCATGGAGGAGCTGTCCGTCACCTCCTGTGATATGTACCGTGGCTACATCCGCGAAAACAAAGACTTCGTGCCGTATTTCCGCTCCGCAACGCCTGAGCTGGAGCTGGGTAAATTACCGCTCGGCTCACGTCCGGCAAAACGCAAACCAAATGGCGGCGTTGAGTCCCTGCGCGCCATTCCGTGGATTTTCGCCTGGACGCAGAACCGCCTGATGCTGCCTGCCTGGCTGGGTGCCGGTGCCGCGCTGCAAAAAGTTGTCGAGGACGGCAAGCAGGACGAACTGGAAACCATGTGCCGCGACTGGCCGTTCTTCTCTACGCGCCTGGGCATGCTGGAGATGGTGTTCGCCAAAGCCGACCTTTGGCTGGCGGAATACTACGATCAGCGCCTGGTGAAGCCGGAGCTGTGGAAGCTGGGCAAACAGCTGCGCGATCAGCTGGAAGCGGATATCAAAGTGGTGCTGGATATCGCCAACGACTCACACCTGATGGAAGACCTGCCGTGGATCGCCGAGTCCATCATGCTGCGTAACATCTACACTGACCCGCTCAACGTTCTGCAGGCAGAGCTGCTGCACCGTTCACGCCAGCTGGAAGAGAAAGGCGAAGAGCCAAACCCGCAGGTCGAGCAGGCGCTAATGGTCACCATCGCAGGGGTTGCCGCCGGGATGCGTAACACTGGCTAACCTGAAAACGTTCGTTCTCAAACCCCGCATACGCGGGGTTTTTTGTTTTTGCTGAGACGTAAAATGCAAAACCCCGCTGCGTGGCGGGGTTTATTCTGACAGGCAAATAATATTACAGACCGGGGCGTACACCCAGCGTATGGCAAATCGCGTAGCTCATCTCGGCGCGGTTCAGCGTATAGAAGTGGAAGTCCTTCACGCCTTCGCGGCTTAAAATCTTCACCATGTCCATGGCGATATTTGCGCCGACCATTTTGCGGGTTTCCGCGTCGTCATCCAGCCCTTCGAACATTTTCGCCATCCAGTGCGGCACGCGCACGTTGGTCATGGTGGCGAACTTGTGGGCCTGCTTATAGTTACTGACCGGCAGGATGCCCGGTACGATTTCAACGTCGATGCCCGTCGCCACGCAGCGGTCGCGGAAGCGAAGGTAGCTTTCCACGTCGAAGAAGAACTGGGTGATAGCGCGGTTTGCACCCGCATCAATTTTACGCTTCAGGTTGATAAGGTCGGCCTGCGCGCTCTTCGCTTCAGGATGAACTTCCGGGTAAGCGGCGACGGAGATGTCAAAATCGCCCACGTCCTTCAGCAGGGTGACCAGATCTGAAGCATACATATCCGGCTTGCCGCCGCCCGGGGGTAAATCACCACGCAGGGCAACGATGTGGCGGATACCGTTGTTCCAGTAATCCTGGGCGATGGTGCGCAATTCGTCGCGTGATGCATCGATACAGGTCAGGTGCGGCGCGGCTTCCAGACCGGTGCGATCTTTAATGCCTTTGATAATGCTGTGCGTACGGTCGCGCTCGCCGGAGTTGGCGCCGTAGGTCACGGAGACAAATTTCGGCTTCAGGCTGCTGAGCCTGTCGATGGAGCTCCACAGGGTCTGTTCCATTTCACTGGTGCGCGGCGGGAAAAACTCGAAGGAAACGTTAATTTGCCCGGCAACTTCGGCCAGACTCTGATTCAGTGCTTCCCGCTGGTTGGCGTGAAAAAAGCTCATACCCTTACCTCATCAATCGCATTTTATTATGTGGTGTTGTGTTTTACTGCTGTCCAGACGTTTAGACGTCCAGATAGCAAGATGAAGGAAAAGGCGAAGGCCGTCAACTGAAAAATCACTACAGGATCTGAGGAATTCTCACGGAAGGTGAATTTTGTTCATGATGCGGGAAAGCGGGGATGTTGAGCGGTGGATGACGCTGGCGTTTATCCACCCTACGACTTGAGAAGCCTTTGTAGGGCGAATAAGCCTGCGTCATCCGCCGAGGGGCTACAGCAGCTGCGCCAGGCGGTTAAGATCGGACTGGATAGCACCAGCGGTGACATCGCGTCCTGCGCCCGGCCCACGGATCACCAGCGGGTTATCGCGGTACCAGCGGCTTTCGATGGCAAAGACGTTGTCGCACGGCAGCAGAGCGGCCAGAGGATGTTCAGGGCGAACGGCCTCCACGCCAACGCGTGCTTTACCGTTCGCATCAAAGCGCGCCACATAGCGCAGCACCAGCCCCATCTCCTGGGCGGCTTCCAGGCGTTGGACCATCTGGTCATTCAGCGCCTCGCCGTTCTCAAAGAAGTGATCGACCGACCCTTCTTCACAGCCGTTTGGCACGAGAGACTCTACCCGCACCTGGTCAGGCTCGATGTCGTAGCCCGCTTCACGGGCAAGAATCACCAGCTTGCGCATTACGTCTTTACCGGACAGATCAACACGCGGATCCGGCTCCGTCAGCCCCTGCTGCCAGGCCTGATCCACCAGCTCGGTAAACGGCACGGTGCCGTCAAATTGCAGGAAGAGCCAGGAGAGCGTGCCGGAGAAGATACCGCTGATGGCCAGAATCGCATCGCCGCTGTCACGCAGGTCGCGCACCGTGTGGTTTACCGGCAAGCCAGCGCCGACGGTGGCATTGTACAGCCAGTGGCGACCTGTCTTTTCAAACGCGTCGCGGATCTGGCGGTACTTCTGTCCGTTACCGGCACCGGCCAGCTTATTGGCGCTGATAACGTGGAAACCGTGGCTTGCGAAGTCGAGATACTGATCGGCCAGCTGTTCGCTGGCGGTGACGTCCAGCACCACTAAATCGTCGTACGGGTGGGCGCGCATCCACAGGAAGAGGGACTCTTCATCCTGCTCTACCGCTTCGTCATTGAAAAACGCCAGCGCGCGGCTCGCATCCAGCCCTTCGTAGTTCAGCAGGCTGCGGCGGCTGTCCACCACGCCCGCCAGCACAAATTCAAAGCCGGTGCGGGCAGAGAGCGTTTCCTGCTCGCGGGCAAACAGTTCCAGCCAGCGGGAGCCAATATTCCCCTTGCCGAACAGCACCAGCCCGATGCGTTTTTCTGCGCGGAACAGCGACTTGTGCAGGCCCTGAATCAGGTTCTCCGTCGGGCCACCGCGCAGCACGGCCACAATGCTGATGCCATCTTCGGACTGCCAGATATATTCCACCGGCTGGTCTTTCAGCTGCTGCCAGAAGCGATGGCTGTGCAACGGGTTACGACAAACGCCCGCGCCAACCATCGCCACCAGCGCCAGCCCTTCACGCAGGCGTAACTCGCCCGGCAGACCAGCGGCCTGAAGCTGCTCCAGCGCGCTGTTAACCACTTCGGAGGTGTAGCAAAGCTGCAGCAGATTACGGTCGGGATGCACGCCAACGGACAGCGGGCGGATCTGAATACGCTTGAGAAGGGTATCCAACTCTTTTTGTGCCAGCTTAAAATCCTGGCCCGCAGAGATCTGGAACTCGATCAGGCAGACGTCGTCATGGCTGGTGACGATGCGCGCGCCCGTACCGGATGCCAGCACGCGTTCAATGCGTGTCGAACCTTGTTCCGGGGAGTAGCTGCAGCGCAGCTGTAGATCGATATCGCTGCCGGACACGGGCTGTAATGTACGAGCGTGCAGTACCGGAGCCGCAAGACGGGCCAGCTCGCTGGCTTCGTCCAGACGCAGCAGCGGCAGCAGGCAGGCATCTTTCACTTTACGTGGGTCGGCGCTGTATACCCCGGCCACGTCGCTCCAGATGGTCACACGGGAAACGCCCGCCAGCGCGCCGATTTGGGTTGCCGAGTAGTCTGAGCCGTTACGGCCTAACAGCACGGTTTCGCCCGCGTCGTTGCGGCAGATAAAGCCGGTAACGACCAAGCGCTTATGGGGATGCTGCGCCATCAATTCTTGCAGCAGCGGCCAGGAGAGCCCTTCGTTAACCTGAGGCTGGGCCGAACGCTCGGCGCGCATGAATTCGCGCGCATCAAGCCAGGCGGCCTCTATACCCTGTAGATTCAGCACCGCAGACATCAGGCGTGCAGACCAGATTTCGCCGTGGCCAACCACTTCGGCATACACCGCATCGGTGATTTTGCCGTCCAGCAGACCGGCCAGCCGTTCCAGATCGTGAATAAACTCGCCGATCAGACCGTCTGCCACCTCGGGCGGCAGCAGGCCGCTGATTAGCTCGCTCTGATAGCGGCGCAGCGCCTGCTGAACCTGGTGTGCAGATAGCCGGTCGCTCTGGCTCAGCTTTAGCCAGCTGATTAGCTGGTTGGTGGTGCTGCCAGCGGCAGAGACCACCATCAGGTCGCCAGGCCTGGAATATTCGGTCATGATACCCGCCACACGCAGGTAACACTTCACATCTGCAAGACTACTGCCGCCAAACTTGTGCAGTTGACGAACCGGCGTCCCTGCTGGTGCTGAAACACTCATGCTTACCCCTCTCTTGCCACCCGGAAGGCATTTTCCAGGTCGGCAATTAAATCATCGCCATCTTCAATACCGGTAGAGATACGCAGCAGCGTTTCGGAAATGCCAGCCGCGGCTCGCGCTTCCGGCGCCATGCCCGCATGGGTCATGGTTGCCGCGTGGGAAATCAGGCTTTCAACGCCACCCAGCGATTCCGCAAGGGTGAAGAGCGACAGCCCGCTCAGGAAACGGCGCAGGGTCTGCTCGTCTCCGTCAAATTCAAAACTCAGCATCGCGCCAAACCCTTTCTGCTGGCGGGCCGCGATCTCGTGCCCCTGGTTTTCCGGCAGCGATGGATGATACAGCTTTTTCACCAGCGGCTGCGTCTTCAGGTACTCAACGATGGCCTGGGCGTTGCGCTGGGCAACTTCCATACGCGGTGACAGCGTGCGCAGACCACGCAGCAGCAGATAGCTGTCAAACGCGCTGCCGGTCACGCCGATGTTATTCGCCCACCAGGCAAGCTCGGTGACCAGCTCAGGATCTTTCGCTATCACTACGCCAGCCACCACATCAGAGTGGCCGTTCAGGTATTTGGTGCAGGAGTGCAGAACCAGATCCGCCCCCAGCGCCAGCGGATTTTGCAGGGCCGGGCTCAGGAAGGTGTTATCCACTACGCTTATCGCCCCGGCTTCACGCGCCGCGGCACATATTTTCGCAATATCTACCACGCGTAACAATGGGTTGCTCGGGCTTTCTACCAGTACCAGCTTCGGTTTTTCGGCAAGCGCCGCGTTCAGGGCTGCTTCGTCCCCCTGATCGACAAATAAAACGCGGTATGCGCCGCGTTTTGCCAGGCTGTCAAACAGGCGATAGCTGCCGCCGTAGCAGTCATGCGGCGCCACCAGCAGATCGCCAGGCTTCAGGAAGACCGTTGTCACCAGGTGAATGGCAGACATGCCGGTGTTGGTCATCACGGCACCTGCCCCGCCTTCAAGTTCAGCCAGCGCGCGCTGGACTACGTCACGCGTCGGGTTACCGCGTCGCGAATAGTCATGGGCACGAGGTTCATTAAAGCCGGTGAAGTTATAGGTGCTGGAGAGGTGGATGGGTGGAACAACACAGCCGTATTGCTCGTCATCATTTAAACCGCTGCGTACTGCGATGGTTGCCTGTTTGCGCGTCATTGTCTGCCCGATCCTTGCTGGTGGAATAAAGGTCAGGCATCAGAGTAAACATTGAAAAGATAGACGTCAATACATCTGGACATCTAAACTTCTTTGCGTATAGATTGAGCAAACGCGAAATAGCCGTTAAAATTATATGCTTTAGCGCGACAGCGTCGCAGACTGCGCCCTGTTCAACGCGGTACACTAGACAGATAATCGCCCAAATCGTGCCACGCCCGTTTTGAGCATGTTTAATTGATAAGAGGATTAAAGGTATCTCATGGCTGAATGGAGCGGCGAATATATCAGCCCTTACGCTGAGCACGGTAAGAAGAGTGAACAAGTAAAGAAAATTACGGTGTCCATTCCTCTGAAGGTGTTAAAAATCCTCACCGATGAGCGCACCCGTCGCCAGGTGAACAACCTGCGACACGCAACGAACAGTGAACTGCTGTGTGAAGCATTCCTTCACGCCTTCACGGGCCAGCCTCTGCCGAACGATGAAGACCTGCGTAAAGAACGCAGCGATGAAATCCCGGAAGCAGCGAAGGTGATTATGCGCGAGCTGGGGATAGATCCGGATACCTGGGAATACTAAATTCCATCCCGGATTTCAGATACAAAAAAGGCGCCGTAAGGCGCCTTTCTCATTTCCGGACGGCGAAAACTTATTTCGCGCCTGGGATGCTGAAACGCTTGTTGAAGCGGTCAACACGGCCACCGGTAGCAACGTCACGCTGTTTACCAGTGTAGAACGGGTGGCATTCACCACAAACGTCCAGGTTCAGATCGTGACCCGCAGTAGAGCGGATTTTGATAGAATTACCGCAAGAACAGTTGGCAGTAATTACGTCATATTTAGGGTGGATATCTTTTTTCATGGAAAACCTCAGGTCTAAGGCCGCGTCGCTCTTCCAGCCCTAACGCCAGACACCACGCGATGTTAATAAAGTAGGTTTATTCGAAGCCAAAACTGCGCATCAAAGGCGGCGAATCATACAGAATCCCGCAGGTGCTTGCAAACTGATCCGCAATTTCGCGAACACACAGTGTACACTATCTCGTCTTTTTTATCACCCCGGATGCTTTCATGCCTGTTGCTCACGTTGCCCTGCCGGTTCCACTTGCCCGAACTTTTGATTATCTGATCCCCGTGGGAATGCAGGTGGCGGCTGGCTGTCGCGTTATGGTGCCGTTCGGTAAACGCGAGGCGGTAGGCATTGTCGTTTCCGTGAGTGAAAAGAGCGAACTGCCTTTAAGCGACCTGAAACCTGTTGCGGATGTGCTGGACGGCGAGTCGCTATTTCCGGCCTCGCTGTGGCGCGTTTTGCTGTGGGCAAAAGATTATTACCATCACCCGATTGGCGACGTCCTGTTTCACGCGCTGCCCATCCTGCTGCGCCAGGGCAAGCCCGCTCACCATGCGCCGCTGTGGTACTGGTTCGCCACCGAAGAGGGCAAGGCGGTTGATATCAATAGCCTCAAGCGTGCGCCTAAACAGCAGCAGGCGCTGGCGGCGGTGCGGCAGAAAAATATCTGGCGTCATCAGGTCGGCGAAATGGACATCAGCGAGCAGGGTTTACAGGCGCTGCGCACCAAAGGCCTGTGCGATCTTAAAAGCTCAGCCCCGGCCACAATGGACTGGCGCGAGAACTATTCCGTGGCGGGTGAGCGCTTACGCCTGAATACCGAACAGGCCACGGCGGTAGGGGCAATCCACAGCGCGGATAAAGAATTTTCTGCCTGGCTGCTGGCGGGGATCACCGGGTCAGGCAAAACCGAAGTCTATCTCAGCGTGCTGGAAAACGTGCTCGCGCAGGGCAAACAGGCGCTGGTGCTGGTGCCGGAAATCGGCCTGACGCCGCAGACCATCGCCCGCTTCCGCGAACGTTTTAACGCCCCGGTTGAAGTGCTGCACTCCGGTCTGAACGACAGCGAACGTCTTGCCGTGTGGCTGAAAGCCCGCAGCGGCGAGGCGGCAATCGTCATCGGTACACGCTCATCTCTCTTCACGCCTTTCTGTCGTCTTGGCGTCATCGTTATAGATGAAGAGCACGACAGCTCTTACAAGCAGCAGGAGGGCTGGCGCTACCACGCCCGAGACCTGGCGGTGTACCGGGCGCACGCAGAAAACATCCCGATTATTCTGGGCTCGGCGACTCCCGCGCTGGAGACGCTGCATAACGTGCAGCTTGGCAAGTATCGCCAGCTGCGCCTGACAAAACGCGCCGGGAATGCGCGTCCGGCCACCCAGCAGGTTGTCGACCTGAAGGGGCAGCCGCTGAAGTCGGGCCTTGCCCCGGCGCTCATCAAGAAAATTGGCCAGCATTTACAGGCCGACAACCAGGTGATTCTGTTTCTGAACCGCCGGGGGTTCGCCCCGGCCCTGCTGTGCCACGAATGCGGATGGATAGCTGAATGCCCGCGCTGCGATCGCTATTTTACGCTGCATCAGGGCAGCCGCCAGCTGCGCTGCCACCACTGCGACAGCCAGCGCCCCATTCCCCACCAGTGTCCGGGCTGCGGATCTACCAACCTGGTGCCAGTGGGGATGGGCACTGAACAGCTTGAGCAAAGCCTGGCGCCGATGTTCCCCAACGTGCCGCTTTCGCGAATCGATCGTGATACTACCAGCCGGAAAGGCGCTCTGGAGCAACAGCTGGCGGAAGTGCATCGCGGCGGCGCGCGGATTCTCATCGGCACGCAGATGCTGGCGAAAGGTCACCATTTCCCGGACGTCACGCTCGTCGCCCTGCTGGATGTAGACGGCGCGCTGTTCTCAGCGGACTTCCGGGCCGCCGAACGCTTTGCGCAGCTCTACGTCCAGGTTTCAGGCCGCGCCGGACGCGCTGGCAAGCCGGGCGAAGTGGTGCTGCAAACTCACCATCCTGAGCATCCGTTGCTGCAAACCCTGCTGACTCAGGGCTACGATGCCTTCGCCGCTCAGGCGCAGGTCGAACGCCAGACGGTATTCCTTCCGCCGTTCACCAGCCACGTGATCTTCCGTGCGGAAGACCATAATAATCAGCAGGCGCCGCTTTTCCTTCAGCAGCTGCGCAATCTTCTCGAGTCCAGCCCCCTGCGTGATGAACAGCTGTGGATCATGGGGCCGGTACCGTCTTTACAGCCAAAACGCGGCGGTCGCTTCCGCTGGCAAATCCTCCTCCAGCACCCTTCGCGCGCCCGTTTGCAGCGCCTGATTAGCCATTCGCTGGCCCTGGTCAACACGCTGCCGGAATCCCGCAAAGTGAAGTGGATGCTGGATGTCGATCCGATTGAGGGCTAGCACAAGGCGGGCCCGTTATGCGAAGCGGATCGAAAAATTTATTACCCGTCACACTTTTAATGAAATTTCTGTAACCGGCGACATCAATATTCTGCTAAGAATGTGAACACGATCAGACATCAGGGAAGAGTCGAAGTCTGCGGAAGGCATGCGAGGAGAAGAAGTTGAAGCCGAAGAAGCAGGTTGCCAATGCAACCATGAAAGATGTTGCCGTCCAGGCGAAAGTCTCTACCGCAACGGTATCCCGTGCATTAATGAATCCCGATAAGGTGTCGCAAAGCACACGCAACCGGGTTGAACAGGCAGCAATAGAAGTTGGTTACCTACCGCATTCGTTAGGCCGTAACGCTAAACGCAACGAGTCGCGCACGATTCTGGTGATTGTGCCGGACATCTGCGATCCCTTTTTCAGCGAAATTATCCGCGGCATTGAAGTCACCGCGGCGGACCAGGGCTACCTGGTGCTGATTGGCGACTGCGCCCATCAGAATCAGCAGGAAAAGACGTTTATTGACCTGATCATCACCAAGCAAATCGATGGCATGCTGCTGCTCGGCTCACGGCTGCCTTTTGATGCCAGCCTGGAAGAGCAGCGCAACCTGCCGCCGATGGTTATGGCAAACGAGTTCGCCCCCGAGCTTGAGCTGCCGACGGTGCATATCGATAACCTTACCGCAGCCTTTAACGCCGTTTACTATTTACAGCAGCTGGGCCACGAGCGAATCGCGTGTATTGCCGGGCCGGAGGAGATGCCGCTTTGCCACTATCGCTTGCAAGGCTATGTTCAGGCGCTACGCCGGACGGGCATGACGGTCGATCCCCATTACATCGCGCGCGGTGACTTTACTTTTGAGGCCGGTGCCCAGGCGCTTGCGCAACTCCTGTCGCTCCCCGTGCCGCCTACGGCAGTCTTTTGCCACAGCGATGTGATGGCGCTGGGTGCGTTATCGCAGGCGAAACGCAGCGGCCTGCGTATTCCCGAAGATTTATCGATCATGGGCTTCGATGATATTGCCCTGTCGCAATTCTGTGACCCACCGCTAACCACCGTACAACAGCCGCGCTTCGATATCGGGCGGGAGGCTATGCTGCTGTTACTGGATCAGCTACACGGTGAAATAGTGAGCAGCGGATCGCGACTGCTGGACTGTGACCTTATCGAACGAGGCACCACCAGCGCACCAGGCATGAGAAAATGAACCGCTTTAGGACGCCCTCGTCTGGTCAAAGGGGCATCCCTTCAGTAACATGGCGGGCTGATAAACGAATAAATACAGCGAATCAATAGTGGCACAAAAAGATTATGTACGCCGCGGGCAATCGACAGGGACACGGCGCAAAAAGAGTACTTCCCGCAAAAAGCAACGTAACCTGCCATCCGTCTCACCGACTATGGTAGCCATTGCCGCCGCCGTGCTGGTGGCCTTTATTGGTGCTCTGTACTTCATTACCCATCATAAAAAAGATGAAAGTGAGGTCCTTCCGGGCCATAAGGTCACCGGCAACGGCCTGCCGCCCAAGCCTGAAGAGCGCTGGCGCTATATTAAAGAGCTGGAAAACCGCCAGCCGGGCGTGCTCAGCCCAACCGAACCTACCGCCGGTGGGGAAGTCCGCAACACGGACCAGCTCACCAGCGAGCAGCGTCAGCTGTTAGAGCAGATGCAGGCGGACATGCGCCAGCAGCCTACCCAGCTGAACGAGGTACCCTGGAACGAACAGACTCCGGCGCAGCGCCAGCAAACCTTGCAGCGCCAGAAGCAGATCCAGCAGGTACAGCAGCAAACTCAGCAGCAGCAGTGGAATACGCAGCAGCAGCGTGCGCAGCCTCGCGTAACGGAACAGCCTTACCAGCAGCCGCGTACCGTGCAGCAAACTCAGCAGCCTCGTCCCGTTCAGCAGCAGCCGCGCACAGCGTCCACGGCTCAGCAGCCGTATCAGGATTTACTGCAGACGCCGCCGCATAACACCCAGCAGCGTACAACCCAGTCCGCGACGCAGCCACAGCCTAAACCGGCCCCGGTAACGCGCGAGCCGGAGCCAGCAAAACAGACTGCGGCAGCGCCACAGGAAAAACCGAAGGATGAGAAACGCTGGATGGTGCAGTGCGGCTCATTCAAAGGCAGCGAGCAGGCCGAAACGGTCCGTGCGCAGCTGGCGTTTGAAGGGTTTGATTCACGCATTACCACCAATAACGGCTGGAACCGCGTGGTGATTGGCCCAATCAAAGGCAAAGAAAATGCGGACGGTACTCTTAACCGTCTGAAGATTGCTGGTCACGGAAACTGCATTCGCCTGGGCGGGGGTTGAAACCCCCAAATTCCCCCCCATCTATAATTGCATTCAGCCCTGAATTCGCTTCAGGGCACATATTCAGCTGATGCAATAAGGGGTCTGCTCGTGACAACAATAGTTAGTGTGCGCCGTAACGGCCATGTCGTAATCGGTGGTGATGGCCAGGCCACGCTCGGCAACACCGTAATGAAAGGCAACGTGAAGAAAGTTCGCCGCCTGTATAACGACAAAGTCATCGCAGGCTTTGCGGGCGGCACGGCCGATGCCTTTACCCTCTTCGAACTCTTCGAACGCAAACTCGAAATGCATCAGGGCCACCTGGTGAAAGCCGCCGTTGAGCTGGCAAAAGACTGGCGTACCGACCGCATGCTGCGCAAGCTCGAAGCGCTGCTGGCGGTAGCCGATGAAAATGCCTCGCTGATTATCACCGGTAACGGTGACGTGATTCAGCCAGAGGACGACCTGATCGCCATCGGCTCTGGTGGCCCGTATGCCCAGGCTGCGGCGCGCGCCCTGCTGGAAAACAGCGAACTGGGTGCACGCGACATCGTTGAGAAATCGCTGGGGATCGCCGGTGATATCTGCATCTACACCAACCATTTCCATACTATCGAAGAATTAGCGTCTAAGGCGTAAGGATCCCCCATGTCTGAAATGACTCCACGCGAAATTGTCAGCGAACTGAACAAACACATCATCGGCCAGGACAACGCCAAGCGCTCCGTGGCCATTGCGTTGCGTAACCGCTGGCGCCGCATGCAGCTGGACGAAGAGCTGCGCCATGAAGTGACGCCGAAAAACATTCTGATGATCGGCCCGACCGGCGTCGGTAAAACCGAAATTGCGCGCCGTCTGGCGAAGCTTGCCAACGCGCCGTTCATCAAGGTTGAAGCTACCAAGTTCACCGAAGTGGGCTATGTTGGTAAAGAAGTGGATTCTATCATCCGCGATTTGACCGATTCGGCGATGAAAATGGTGCGCCTGCAGTCCATCGAGAAAAACCGCTATCGCGCAGAAGAGATGGCGGAAGAACGTATTCTTGATGCGCTGCTGCCACCGGCCAAAAACAACTGGGGCCAGAACGAAACGGCACCAGAGCCCTCTGCGGCGCGCCAGGCATTCCGCAAGAAGCTCCGTGAAGGCGAGCTGGACGATAAAGAGATCGAAATCGATCTGGCCGCAGCCCCAATGGGCGTTGAAATCATGGCGCCTCCCGGCATGGAAGAGATGACCAGCCAGCTGCAGTCCATGTTCCAGAACCTGGGCGGCCAGAAGCAGAAGCCCCGCAAGCTGAAAATCAAAGACGCGATGAAGCTGCTGATTGAAGAAGAAGCGGCGAAGCTGGTGAACCCGGAAGAGCTTAAGCAGGACGCCATCGACGCGGTTGAGCAGCATGGCATCGTGTTTATCGACGAGATCGACAAAATCTGTAAGCGCGGCGGCAACAGCTCCGGCCCGGACGTGTCCCGCGAAGGCGTACAGCGCGACCTGCTGCCGCTGGTGGAAGGCTGCACCGTTTCCACAAAACACGGCATGGTCAAAACTGACCACATCCTATTTATCGCATCCGGTGCGTTCCAGGTGGCAAGCCCGTCCGATCTTATCCCCGAATTGCAGGGCCGTCTGCCGATTCGCGTGGAGCTTCAGGCGCTGACCGTTGAAGATTTCGAACGCATCCTGACCGAGCCAAACGCCTCCATCACCGTGCAGTACAAGGCGCTGATGGGTACCGAAGGCGTGAACATCGACTTTACCGATGACGGTATTCGTCGTATCGCCCAGGCGGCATGGCAGGTGAACGAATCCACTGAAAATATCGGTGCCCGTCGTCTGCATACCGTGCTGGAGCGTCTGGTGGAAGATATCTCTTACGAAGCCAGCGACCTCAGCGGCCAGTCCATCATTATTGACGCCGAATACGTCAGTAAACATCTGGATGAGCTGGTAGCGGATGAAGATTTGAGCCGTTTTATTCTATAATTGCGCACAACATCTCGAATCCATGCGAAAATGGAGGGCTTATGCCCTCCTTTTTTATTACTGGCATCCATAACAATGAACGATTCACACTCAGTAAGCACCACCCAGGCGTGGCTGGAAAGCTTACGCCCTAAAACGCTTCCTCTGGCCTTCGCCTCGATTGTCTGCGGCTCCGCGCTGGCCTACTGGCAGGGAGCCTTTGATTCCGCCGTGGCTCTGCTTGCCCTGCTGACCGCGGGTCTGCTGCAGATTCTTTCTAACCTCGCTAACGACTACGGTGATGCGGTAAAAGGCAGCGATAAAGAAGATCGTATTGGGCCGCTGCGGGGCATGCAAAAAGGTGTGATTACCCAGGCGCAGATGAAGCGCGCGTTAATCATTACCGTCGTGCTGATTTGCATCTCGGGCCTGGCGCTGGTGGCGGTGGCCTGCCGGACATGGGCTGATTTTGTCGGCTTCATGGTGCTGGGTCTGCTGGCCATTATCGCGGCCATCACCTATACCGTGGGCACCCGCCCATACGGCTACATGGGGCTGGGTGATATCTCCGTGCTGGTCTTCTTTGGCTGGCTGAGCGTGGCGGGAAGCTGGTATTTGCAGGCGCATACGCTGGCACCTCTGGTGTTCCTGCCCGCAACAGCCTGTGGCCTGCTGGCTACGGCCGTGCTGAATATTAATAACTTACGCGATATCGACAGCGATCGTGAAAACGGCAAAAACACCCTTGCGGTGCGCCTCGGGCCAGTACTGGCACGCCGTTATCACGTCTGCCTGCTGATGGGGGCGCTGCTGTGCCTCGCAGTCTTTAATCTTGTCTGGCTAAAAAGCATCTGGGGCTGGCTGTTCGTGCTGGCGGCACCGCTGCTTATCAGCCAGGCGCGCTATGTCGCACGTGAAACAACCCCTGCGGCCATGCGCCCAATGCTTGAGCGGACGGTAAAAGCGGCGCTGTTGATTAACCTGCTGTTTGCGCTGGGCGTGGTGCTCAGCACGGTCCATTTTTAGCTGATAAATATCAATTAACAATTGATGGTTTTGCCAACAGTTAACATTAAGCGATATACTGACAACTCCGGCAGCAGATGGACCTTAATCCTATGAAATATGATACTTCCGAGCTTTGCGACATCTATCAGGAAGATGTCAACGTCGTTGAACCGCTGTTTTCCAACTTTGGTGGGCGGTCGTCCTTTGGCGGGCAAATCATTACGGTGAAATGTTTCGAGGACAACGGGTTGCTTTACGATCTGCTCGAACAGAATGGCCGTGGCCGCATTCTACTGGTCGACGGCGGTGGCTCAGTGCGCCGCGCCCTGGTCGATGCAGAGCTGGCTCGCCTTGCGGCGCAGAACGAGTGGGAAGGCATTGTGGTTTACGGTGCCGTGCGTCAGGTAGACGACCTGGAAGAGCTGGATATCGGCATTCAGGCCATTGCGGCCATTCCGGTAGGTTCTACGGGTGAAGGCATCGGCGAGAGCGATGTGCGCGTTAACTTTGGCGGCGTCACCTTCTTCTCAGGCGATCATCTGTACGCCGACAATACCGGCATTATCCTTTCAGAAGATCCGCTCGATATCGAATAAGCCGATTCCGCATAGCAAAACGGGCGCCCCAGAGCGCCCGTTTTATTTTAAGCCTGAGCTTAAACTTCTTCCATCTTGCCCAGCAGCGCGTGTAAGCGCTCCTGCCAGACATGCTGTTGTTCTTTCAGAGAACTGTTCTCACGGATCAGCTCTTCGTGATTACCCTGCGCCTGCTGCACTTCCTGAGCCAGGCTGTTATTTTTTTCTTTCAGCTCTTCGATTTCCATCTGTAACAACGTGATAGTGTCAATCGCCTGCTGTACTTTCGATTCTAGTTTTTCAAACACTTCAAATGACATTCCAATCTCTCCTGAATTGCAAGGCGTTGATGGATGACTATCCTCGTCCCGGCCTGACCGGCGACGCCTTAATGAACATATGCGCACCACGCAGCGTTACCCGATTGTAAGTAGCGCAGCACGGCGTGTCCAGCGGCTTCCCGTGCTCATTGCGTTACAGGACGTTTTTAAGCATATGCTGAAAGTCAGCCGCCTTGTTAGCCTCTGGTTGTTAACAGCATGATTAACATTTCGCCGACGCTCCCCTGCCGATCCTGTGTGATAGTGCGCCTCTTTTAGCGCGTAAACGCGCATTTTCTTGACGTGACACGCAAAATTTAAGTTCGATATTTCTCGTTTATGTTCGTTAACGATAAATTAACACTATGCCTACACGGCATAAGGGTGGCATGGACGCTCAACTTACAATAATCACTAATTTTGCCTTCAGGACCCTACTATGAGTCAGACAGCTACTCCAACCTTAAAAGGCCAGTGCATCGCAGAGTTTATGGGCACCGCGTTGTTGATTTTCTTCGGTGTCGGATGCGTGGCCGCGTTAAAAGTGGCAGGCGCAAGCTTCGGGCAGTGGGAAATCAGCATCATCTGGGGGTTAGGGGTGGCGATGGCTATCTACTTGACCGCCGGAGTTTCCGGTGCGCACCTCAACCCTGCCGTCACCGTTGCACTGTGGCTTTTCGCCTGCTTCGAGCGCCGCAAAGTTTTGCCGTTTATTGTGTCCCAGATCGCAGGGGCGTTCTGCTCAGCGGCGCTGGTCTACGGCCTGTATTACAATCTTTTCCTCGATTATGAACAAACCCACCACATGGTACGCGGCAGCGTAGAGAGCCTTGAATTAGCCGGGATCTTCTCAACCTATCCAAACCCGCATATCAACCTGGTGCAGGCATTTGCCGTTGAGATGGTGATTACCGCAATTCTGATGGGCTTGATTCTGGCGCTAACCGACGACGGCAACGGCGTTCCCCGTGGGCCGCTGGCGCCGCTGCTGATTGGCCTGCTGATTGCGGTCATTGGCGCATCTATGGGGCCATTAACCGGCTTCGCCATGAACCCGGCCCGTGACTTTGGACCAAAACTGTTTGCCTGGCTTGCGGGCTGGGGCGAAGTCGCCTTTACCGGCGGCAAAGATATTCCTTACTTCCTGGTACCCGTTTTTGGCCCGCTGACGGGCGCGATATTAGGCGCGTTCGGGTATCGTAAATTCATTGGTCGTCACTTGCCGTGCGACGTTTGCGAGGATGCCGAAGAGAAAACGCAGGCCTCCTCGACGCAGCAAAATGTTTCTTAAGCTCCACTGACTTCAGGACAAAATTATGACCACAGAAAAAAAGTATATTGTCGCGCTCGACCAGGGCACCACCAGCTCCCGCGCCGTCGTCCTGGATCATGACGCCAATATTATCAGCGTCTCGCAGCGTGAATTTGAGCAGATCTATCCTAAGCCCGGCTGGGTTGAGCACGACCCGATGGAAATCTGGGCCACGCAAAGCTCAACGCTGGTAGAAGTGCTGGCTAAGGCAGACATTAATTCCGACCAGATTGCCGCCATCGGCATCACCAACCAGCGTGAAACCACCGTGGTGTGGGAGCGCGAAACCGGCAAGCCGATTTATAACGCCATTGTCTGGCAGTGCCGTCGTACCGCTGAAATCTGCGAGAAGCTCAAGCGTGACGGCATGGAAGAGTATATCCGCCACAATACCGGCCTGGTCATCGACCCGTACTTCTCCGGCACCAAAGTGAAGTGGATCCTCGACCACGTTGAAGGCTCCCGTGAGCGCGCTCGTCGCGGTGAACTGCTGTTCGGGACCATCGACACCTGGCTTATCTGGAAAATGACTCAGGGACGCGTACACGTCACGGACTACACCAACGCGTCACGTACCATGCTGTTCAACATTCACGAGCTGGACTGGGATGACCGAATGCTGGAAGCGCTGGATATCCCGCGCGCCATGCTGCCGGAAGCTCGCAAATCTTCTGAAGTTTACGGCCAGACTAACATCGGCGGTAAAGGCGGCACGCGTATCCCTATCGCGGGTATCGCAGGTGACCAGCAGGCGGCGCTGTTCGGCCAGCTGTGCGTGAAAGAGGGCATGGCGAAAAACACCTACGGCACCGGCTGCTTTATGCTGATGAACACCGGCGAGAAGGCGGTCACGTCCAGCCACGGGCTGCTGACTACGATAGCCTGCGGGCCACGCGGCGAAGTGAACTACGCTCTGGAAGGCGCGGTGTTCATGGCTGGCGCTTCCATCCAGTGGCTGCGCGACGAGATGAAGCTCATCAGCGATGCGTTCGACTCGGAATATTTCGCCACCAAGGTGAAGGACACCAACGGGGTCTACGTCGTTCCGGCGTTTACCGGCCTCGGCGCGCCATATTGGGACCCGTATGCCCGTGGCGCGATCTTCGGCCTGACCCGTGGGGTGAACTCTAACCACATTATTCGTGCCACGCTGGAATCTATCGCCTACCAGACGCGCGACGTGCTGGAAGCAATGCAGGCTGATTCGGGTATTCGTCTGCACGCTCTTCGCGTGGACGGCGGTGCGGTTGCTAATAACTTCCTGATGCAGTTCCAGGCCGATATTTTAGGCACCCGTGTAGAACGCCCGGAAGTGCGCGAAGTGACCGCGTTAGGCGCAGCCTATCTGGCCGGCCTCGCCGTTGGTTTCTGGGAGGATCTGAACGAGGTCAATGAAAAAGCAGTTATCGAGAAAGAGTTCCGTCCGGGCATCGAAACCACCGAGCGTAACTTCCGCTATGCCGGCTGGAAAAAAGCCGTTAAACGCGCGCTGGCCTGGGAAGAGCACGACGAGTCTTAAGCACTACTTTTCCGCTTCACCCTACCCCTCTCCCTCAAAGGAGAGGGGTCTTTCTATGCTACACTTCGCCGCAATTCTGTTTTGTTAAAAGAGCCCTCTATGAAACGTGAACTTGCGATTGAATTCTCCCGCGTGACCGAAGCTGCCGCCCTTGCTGGCTATAAATGGCTGGGCCGTGGCGACAAAAATACCGCCGACGGCGCTGCCGTACACGCCATGCGTATCGTCCTTAATCAGGTGAATATCGACGGCCAGATTGTGATTGGCGAAGGGGAAATCGACGAAGCACCCATGCTCTATATCGGCGAAAAAGTCGGGACCGGGAAAGGCGACGCGGTAGATATCGCCGTCGATCCCATCGAGGGCACCCGCATGACCGCAATGGGCCAGGCCAACGCGCTGGCCGTGCTGGCCGTGGGTGATAAAGGCACGTTCCTGAACGCGCCGGATATGTACATGGAAAAGCTGATTGTCGGTCCCGGAGCGAAGGGCATCATCGACCTGAACCTGCCGCTGGCGCAGAACCTGCACAATATCGCCGTCGCGCTGAACAAGCCGCTGAGCGAGCTCACCGTGACGATTCTTGCCAAACCACGCCACGACGCCACCATCGCCGAAATGCAAAAGCTCGGCGTGCGCGTGTTTGCCATTCCTGACGGCGACGTAGCCGCCTCTATTCTGACCTGTATGCCAGACAGCGAAGTGGACGTCATGTACGGTATCGGCGGCGCGCCGGAGGGTGTTATTTCAGCAGCGGTGATTCGTGCGCTGGACGGCGATATGCAGGGGCGCCTGCTGGCCCGCCATCACGTTAAAGGCGACAGCGAAGAGAACCGCGTTCTTGGCGAACAGGAGCTGGAGCGCTGCAAGGCGATGGGCATTGAGGCGGGCAAGGTGTTAAAGCTGGATGACATGGCGCACAACGACAACGTCATTTTCTCTGCCACCGGCATCACCAAGGGCGATCTGCTTGAGGGGATCACCCGCAAAGGCAATATGGCGACGACGGAAACGCTGCTGATTCGCGGTAAGTCACGCACCATCCGCCGTATCAAATCCATCCACTTCCTCGACCGTAAAGACCCGGACGTGCAGAGCCATATTCTGTAAATCTGCCGTTTGTCTGATTGAGCTTTCCGGCCCGCCAGGGCTGGATATTGCTCACTTTTCTGGTGAAGATAAGGCAACAGCAAGCACAGGAGCGCAGCATGGCGGATTGGGTTAAAGGTAAAGTCACTCAGGTTCAGCACTGGACCGATTCTCTTTTCAGCCTGACGGTACAGGCTCCCGTTGCGCCGTTTACCGCCGGGCAGTTTACCAAGCTGGGAATGGAAATTGACGGCGAGCGCGTGCAGCGTGCCTATTCGTACGTCAACGCACCGGGTAATCCTGATTTAGAGTTCTATCTGGTTAACGTGCCGGAGGGAAAGCTCAGCCCTCGCCTGCACGTGATGCAGCCGGGTGACGAGATTATGCTGGTCAGCGAGGCCGCCGGGTTCTTCGTGCTGGATGAGGTCCCCAACTGCAAAACGCTGTGGATGCTGGCGACCGGCACCGCGCTCGGCCCTTATCTTTCCATCCTTCAGGAAGGCAAAGATCTTGAGCGCTTCGAAAATATCGTCCTGCTCCACGCCGTGCGCTACGCCAACGACCTGAGCTATCTGCCATTGATGCAGGCATTGCAGCAGCGCTATGAAGGGAAATTACGCATTCAGACCGTGGTCAGCCGCGAAACGATTGCGGGCTCACTCACCGGGCGCGTACCTGCGCTGATTGAGAGCGGCGAGCTGGAAGCAGCGGTAGGCCTGCCGATGGACACGGAAACCAGCCATGTGATGCTGTGCGGTAACCCGCAGATGGTGCGTGATACCCAGCAGTTGCTGAAAGAGACCCGGCAGATGGCCAAACACCTGCGCCGCCGTCCGGGCCATATGACCGCCGAGCACTACTGGTAATTAGCGGTATTTCACGTCGCTGGTATCTTTACCGAAGCGGTTCTCGCCCTGGGTGCCGACAAACGCGCCCAGGTCGATAAGCATCATGACAAAAATCAGCGTGGGGATGAAACGCCCTAACCCCCACTGCGCCAGCGAACCGAATACTTCCCAGTTACCCGCCAGCAGTAGCCAGGCCGGGATAAACATCAGCGCCCACCAGCCTTTCTTGTTGCGATCGTGCAGCCGCTTAACAATAACCGCCGCCGTTGGGATCAGCGAGCCGGACAGCGCCAGCCCGGCAATGGAGTAGGAGATAAGCTCCGCACCGGCGAGGGTAAAAATGATCGCCAGCGCGACAATCCACACGCCTATCCAGATCCAGAAGTCGCGGCGTCCGATGCGGCCATTAAAGTTGAACAGCCACTGCTGTATGGTCATGGTGAGGTCCTTAATAAATTTATGCCGCGTAGTGTACCCTGGTGGCGCTGGTTTTTGACAAGCCGACGGAATGCCGATTTAATCGCATAACCACTAACAGGAGAAGCTGTCGATGAAATATCTGCTCTGTGCCCTCGCGCTCTTTACGCTGCCCGTTGCGGTGAGCCGTGCAGATCCCCCATCCGACACGCCACCCGAGCTGCCTGCGGCCCCTTATTTACTGCCCGGCTCCCCCACGTTCGACCTGACTATCGCCCAGTTTCGGGAGAAGTTTAATATCGATAACCCGACGCTGCAGATTAGCGAATTTCGCTCCATCGACTCCAGCCGCGACAAAGCCAACCTGACCCGCGCGGCGAGCAAGATTAATGAAAATCTCTATGCCTCAACGGCGCTGGAGCGCGGCACGCTTAAAATCAAATCCATGCAGATGACCTGGCTGCCGATTCAGGGACCGGAGCAAAAAGCCGCGCGCGCGAAAGCAATGGAGTATATGGCCGCCCTGCTCAGGAGCTTTGCGCCGACCTACTCAAAGCAGCAAAGCCAGGAAAGATTGAGCAAGCTGCTGAGCGCGGGGAAAAACAAACGCTATCTGGCCCAGAACGAAGGGGCTTTGCGCTATGTGGTGTCAGATAACGGTGAAAAAGGGCTAACCGTGGCTGTTGAACCGATTAAGCTGGCGCTTTCGGATAGCCTGAACAACGGCGAATAAATGACAAAAAGCAAAGCCTTTCGCCCTTTGAGTCTCTATACTGTTTCACAGACCATGCTGCCCTCAGGGCAGCCATTTTTTAATTTGCATGACCTTGTGGAGAATTAAAATGCGACATCCTTTAGTGATGGGTAACTGGAAACTAAACGGCAGCAAGCACATGGTTCACGAGCTGATCGCGGGCCTGCGCAAAGAGCTGGCTGGCGTTGATGGTTGTGGCGTAGCAATCGCTCCTCCTACCGTCTATCTGGACCTGGCAAAACACGCCGCTTCCGGTAGCCACATCATTCTTGGTGCTCAGAACGTTGACGTGAACCTGTCTGGCGCATTCACCGGTGAAATCTCCGCTGACATGCTGAAAGATATCGGTGCTAAATACATCATCATCGGTCACTCCGAGCGCCGCACCTATCACGCTGAATCTGACGAGCAGATTGCGAAGCAGTTCGCAGTCCTGAAACAGGTCGGCCTGACCCCTGTTCTGTGCATCGGCGAAACCGACGCGGAAAACGAAGCGGGTAAAACTGAAGAAGTTTGCGCGCGCCAGATTGACGCGGTTCTGAAAACTCAGGGCGCAGCAGCATTCGAAGGCGCAGTTATCGCTTACGAACCAGTGTGGGCAATCGGTACTGGCAAATCAGCTACCCCAGCTCAGGCTCAGGCCGTGCACAAATTCATCCGCGATCACATCGCTAAAGCCGACGCAAAAGTGGCTGAACAGGTCATCATCCAGTACGGCGGTTCCGTTAACGATAAGAACGCGGCAGAACTGTTTGCCCAGCCGGACATCGACGGCGCGCTGGTTGGCGGTGCATCCCTGAAGGCTGACGCTTTCGCGGTCATCGTTAAAGCAGCAGCAGAAGCGAAAAAAGCGTAAGTTTCGCTGGAATGAAAAAAGGCTCCCTTGCGGAGCCTTTTTTGTTTGTCATACAGTAGGTTAGCGCTTACTGATCTGGTCGAACGTTCCGCCGTTAGAGAAGTGCTCTTTCTGGGCTTTGGTCCAGCCGCCGAATTCCTGATCGATAGTAAACAGCTTCAGTTTCGGGAAAGCGCTTTCGTATTTCTTCGCGACTTCTGCGTCGCGCGGACGATAGTAGTTCTTCGCGGCGATCTCCTGGCCCTGCGGCGAATACAGATACTTCAGATACTCTTCGGCAACTTTCTGGGTCCCTTTCTTATCAACGACTTTGTCGACGACAGAGACGGTTGGCTCCGCCAGAATCGACTCGCTCGGCGTGACGATTTCAAATTTGTCTTTACCCAGCTCGTTGGTTGCCAGCAGCGCTTCGTTTTCCCACGCAATCAGCACGTCGCCAATCCCGCGTTCCACAAAGGTGTTCGTTGAGCCACGGGCGCCGGAATCGAGCACTTCTACGTTTTTATAGAGCGCCTTCACGAAGTCCTGAGCTTTCGCCTGGTCATTGTTGTTGTGGTGCAGGGCATAGCCCCACGCGGCAAGATAGTTCCAGCGTGCGCCACCGGAGCTTTTCGGGTTCGGGGTGATGACGGATACGCCCGGCTTAATCAGATCGTTCCAGTCATGAATTTGCTTCGGGTTACCTTTGCGCACCAGGAAAACAATGGTGGACGTGTACGGCGCGGAGTTATCCGGCAGACGCTTGATCCAGTTTTTATCAATGCGCCCGCGTTCGGCAATGGCGTCAACGTCATAGGCCAGCGCGAGGGTTACCACGTCCGCTTCAATGCCGTTAATAACTGACGTTGCCTGTTTACCGGAGCCACCATGAGACTGGCGAATCACCACGTCGTCGCCGGTTTGCTGTTTCCAGTGTGCGCTGAAGGCCTTGTTGTACTCTTCATACAACTCGCGCGTCGGGTCGTAGGAAACGTTAAGTAGCTGAATGTCTTTCGCTAATACGCTGCCAGACGCCAAAAGTAATGTAAGTCCCACTCCCCACTTGTTCATCGCACGCTCTCTTATTTACTTTGATGAACTCAGCCTGCCAGAAAGTTATCCATTGATTAAAGAATAAAAAAAGATTGGCTATAACCATGGGGAATATAGAGGCGCATAAAAAAGGCCGGGTTTCCCCGGCCTCATCAGAAAGCTGAATTAGTACAGCTTCTTGGCGCAGTCCAGCCAGTCACCTTTGAACGGACGCTTCATGCTTTCGATAGCGTCGATGATGTCGTGGTGAACCAGCTTCTCGTTCTGGATGCCGACACAGCGACCGCCGTGGCCTTCCAGCAGAAGCTCAATGGAGTAAGCGCCCATGCGGGAAGCCAGGATGCGGTCGTAAGCAACCGGGGAACCACCGCGCTGGATATGGCCCAGGACGGTTGCGCGGGTTTCGCGCTTGGTTTCTGTCTCGATGTACTGAGCCAGTTCGTCGATGTCGCAGATGTGCTCGGTAATCGCCACGATAGCGTGTTTTTTACCCTTCGCGATGCCCGCTTTGATTTCAGCAACCAGGTCTTCACGGTTAAACTCGACTTCCGGCAGGACAACAAACTCACAGCCACCGGCAATGGATGCAGCCAGAGTCAGATCGCCGCAGTAGCGACCCATAACTTCTACGATAGAGATACGCTGGTGGGATGAAGAGGTATCACGCAGGCGGTCGATGGCTTCGACCACTGTTTCCAGCGCGGTGAAGAAACCAATGGTGTAGTCGGTGCCTTTGATGTCGTTATCAATGGTGCCCGGCAGGCCGATGCACGGGAAGCCCATCTCGGTCAGGCGCTTGGCACCCATGTAGGAGCCGTCGCCGCCGATAACAACCAGCGCATCAATCCCGCGTTTTTTGAGGTTTTCGATAGCAACCGCGCGGATTTTCTCATCGCGGAACTCTGGGAAACGAGCAGAGCCCAGGAACGTACCGCCACGGTTAATCATGTCGGAGACGCTGTAGCGGTCCAGATTGACCATACGGTCTTCGTACAGGCCCAGGTAGCCATCATAAACACCCGCAACTTCCAGACCTTCTGACAAAGCTGCACGAACCACACCGCGAATCGCCGCGTTCATGCCCGGCGCATCACCGCCACTCGTCAACACACCAATTTTTTTGATCATGACTACCTCTAAACTTTGAATGCAAAATTAATCCTGTTGCCGGAAACAGCCTACGGGCAAACCGAGGCATCGACTCTGCTGCAAATAGTATAACAACCGCTTCCAGCTGAATTGATTCAGGTCAGGCCAATTAGCGGTAAATGTATCCAAAAAATGCCGCCGATGTCTGCTTTTCTACAACGTTAATTACCGCTCAAACTGCCCTTGCTGCCCTGTCGGGACGACCGAGCAGGGATCCTGGTGAATAATCACATCCGAACCAGGGAAGCGATGCAGGATCGCCTGTTCCACCTGTTCGGCAATCACGTGTGCCTGAACAAGCGGTAAATTGTCTTCCATTTCGATATGAATCTGAATAAAGCGGGTCGGCCCTGACTGCCGCGTTCGTAAATCGTGCGCCCCACGCACCCCCGGCCACGACGTGACAATATCGATAATGGCCTGGTGCTCCGACTCGGGCAGAGCGCGATCTAACAGTGACTGAACGGCCTCGTGGCCCATGCGGATCGCGTTATACAAAATATAGACGCCGATCCCTAATGCAAACAATGAATCAGCCCGATGCCAGCCATACCAGGATAACGCCAGCGCCACCAGAATCGCACCGTTCATCATAACATCAGACTGATAATGAAGCATGTCGGCCCGTACCGCCTGGCTTTGTGTTTTTCTTACCACCCAGCGCTGGAAGGTGACCAGAATCAGCGTGCTTACCAGCGCAATAACCGTCACCACGATACCCACCACAGGTTGTTTCATCGGGGACGGTTCGGCCAGATGCTGAATCCCCGTCAGGAACAGAAACAGCGCAGATCCCGAAATAAACATGCTTTGCGCCAGCGCCGCCAGAGATTCTGCTTTACCGTGGCCGAACGTGTGCTCTTCGTCTGCGGGCTGCAGAGAATAACGGACGACCAGAAGGTTGGTCAGCGAGGCAGCAATATCCACCAGCGAGTCCACCAGAGCCGCCAGAATACTGACCGAGCCGGTATACCACCACGCGAAAATTTTGATCAAAAGTAACAGCGATGCCATTACCGTTGCAGCGATCGCCGCACGGCTGACCAGCTGCCCATACTGTTGATTCATAGGGGCTCCAACAAATTAATGCTGGCTAGTATAGCGGATTCATCTGAACGTTAAGGCAAAAAAAACCCCGCCTTGTGGGCGGGGAAGACAGGGATGGTGTCTATGGCAAGGAAAACAGGGTTGTTACTGGTTACTACGGGTACTGCTACTACTCAGTGCCTGCAACGAGGTACTCCGCTGCAGATCCGCAAGCTCACGAAACTGATTCATGCGCTGCTGGTGTTTGTCGTTCAAAACGGCCTGCTGTTCAGGCGTTAACAGGCGGTACATTTGATTGCGCACTTTCGCCATTTCAACCTGGCGAGTAACCTGTTCTTGTGCCATTTTTTCTGCCTGAGCACGTACGGCCGTTTCGTCAAAATTTTCAGCGGTGACCAGATTATGCATGGTCTCCATTTCGTTAACGTTCACAGGTGGGCTATCATGCCTTGCCCGTTGCATAAGGTCGCGCATTTGCTGACGCTGCTGCTCGGTCAGATTAATGCCGTCAAACATATTGCTGCTTTGAATACCATTACGCTTTACTAGCTCTTCGCCGTTATGCCAGTTATCGCTGGTCGTTAATCCTGTGGCCTGGCTGGACAGGGTAACGAATGCCAGTGTTGAGGCCATGACAGCAGCGGTAACATTACGCATCACTTGCTCCCGAAATCTTGTGTGCTGCGATTCAACGAGAGCCAGTCTACGATTCCCGCTGCAAACAAGCGTCAGGGGGTGTAAAACAACGTAAAGTCATGGATTAGCGCGCCTTGATGACGTAATTTCTGCCTCGGAGGTAATTTAACAATGAATAAAATTCTGCTAGTTGATGATGACCGAGAGCTTACTTCCCTGTTGAAGGAACTGCTCGACATGGAAGGTTTTAACGTAACGGTCGCCCACGACGGCGAACAAGCGTTGGAGCTTTTGGACGACAGCATCGACCTGTTATTGCTCGACGTGATGATGCCGAAAAAGAACGGCATCGATACTTTGAAAGAGCTTCGCCAGACACACCAGACACCTGTCATTATGCTGACCGCACGCGGAAGCGAGCTGGACCGCGTTCTGGGCCTTGAACTGGGCGCAGATGACTATCTCCCTAAACCTTTTAACGATCGTGAGCTGGTGGCCCGTATACGCGCTATTTTGCGCCGTTCCCACTGGAGCGAGCAGCAGCAAAACAGCGACAACGGATCGCCAACGGTTGAAGTCGACGGACTGAGCCTGAACCCTGGCCGCCAGGAAGCCAGCTTTGACGGCATGGCGCTGGATTTGACCGGTACCGAATTCACCCTGTTGTATCTGCTGGCCCAGCATTTAGGCCAGGTTGTTTCCCGCGAACATCTGAGTCAGGAAGTTTTAGGGAAGCGTCTGACGCCGTTTGACCGTGCCATCGATATGCATATTTCCAACCTGCGCCGCAAATTGCCTGACCGTAAAGACGGGCATCCGTGGTTCAAAACCCTGCGTGGCCGTGGCTATCTGATGGTCTCCGCTTCATGATAAGTAGCCTTACCGCGCGTATTTTTGCCATCTTCTGGTTGACGCTGGCGCTGGTGCTGATGCTGGTACTGATGCTGCCGAAGCTGGATTCGCGTCAGATGACCGAGCTGATGGAAAATGAGCAACGTCAAGGCACGATGATCGAACAGCACGTCGAGGCGGAGCTCGAAAACGACCCGCCGAATGACCTGATGTGGTGGCGCCGACTGTTCCGGGCCATCGACAAGTGGGCACCTCCTGGCCAGCGTCTGCTGCTGGTCACCAGCGAAGGGCGTGTCATTGGCGCCCAGCGCAACGAAATGCAGATTATCCGTAACTTTATCGGCCAGTCTGACAACTCCGATCATCCGCAAAAGAAAAAGTATGGTCGCGTTGAGCTGGTGGGGCCGTTTTCCGTGCGTGACGGGGAAGACAACTACCAGCTGTATCTGATTCGCCCGGCAAGCAGCTCCCAGTCTGACTTTATCAACCTGCTGTTTGACAGGCCGCTCCTGCTGCTGATTGTTACCATGCTGGTCAGCTCTCCGCTGCTGCTCTGGCTCGCCTGGAGCCTGGCAAAACCCGCTCGTAAGCTGAAAAACGCCGCGGACGAGGTTGCCCAGGGGAATTTACGCCAGCATCCGGAGCTGGAATCCGGGCCGCAGGAATTTCTTGCCGCAGGGGCCAGCTTTAACCAGATGGTGATGGCGCTTGAAAGAATGATGACCACCCAGCAGCGGCTGCTGTCGGATATATCTCACGAACTGCGCACGCCGCTGACCCGCCTGCAGCTGGGCACCGCCCTGCTGCGTCGTAAGGCCGGGGAAAGCAAAGAGCTGGAGCGTATTGAAACCGAAGCGCAGCGCCTGGACGGTATGATTAACGATCTGCTGGTCATGTCCCGCAACCAGCAGAAAAACGCGCTGGCAAGCGAGACGATGAAGGCGAATCAAATCTGGTCAGAAGTGCTGGATAACGCCGCCTTCGAAGCCGAGCAGATGGGTAAATCGCTGGAGGTCACCTATCCGCCGGGGCCGTGGCTGCTGTACGGCAACCCGAACTCGCTGGAAAGCGCGCTGGAAAACATTGTTCGTAACGCCCTGCGCTACTCGCATACGAAAATAGCCGTTAATTTCTCTGTCGATAACCAGGGAATTACCGCAACCGTAGACGATGATGGTCCAGGCGTGAGTCCGGAAGACCGCGAACAGATCTTCCGTCCGTTCTACCGTACGGATGAGGCAAGGGACCGTGAGTCTGGCGGTACCGGTTTAGGCCTCGCCATCGTGGAAACCGCCGTTCAGCAGCACCGTGGCTGGGTGAAAGCCGAAGACAGCCCGCTGGGCGGCCTGAGGCTGGTCATCTGGCTGCCGCTGTACCACCGCAGCAAGTAACGTATCGAACAGGCCCGTTCGGGCCTGTTTTCATCCGCCACAAATTGCTATTCTGCGCGCCTCATCCAGTGGGGGTTGTATGCTGAATATCGTCTTGTTTGAACCTGAAATCCCGCCGAACACCGGCAACATCATCCGTCTTTGTGCCAATACCGGCTTCCGGCTGCATATCATCGAACCAACGGGGTTTGGCTGGGACGATAAGCGGCTGCGTCGTGCGGGTCTGGATTACCACGAGTTTGCCGCCGTTAACCGGCATGTGAACTACAGCGCATTTCTGGAAGCGGAAAATCCCCAGCGCCTGTTTGCTCTAACCACCAAAGGCACACCGGCCCATAGCGCGGTGAGCTATCTGGACGGGGACTATCTGGTCTTTGGTCCGGAAACACGCGGGCTGCCCGCAGCCATTCTGGACGCGCTGCCGCCGGGACAAAAAATTCGAATTCCGATGATGCCGGACAGCCGCAGCATGAACCTGTCTAATGCGGTGTCGGTGGTGGTGTATGAAGCGTGGCGCCAGCTTGGTTATCCAGGCGCCGTGCTGAGAAGCTAAATTCCGTCGCCGTACTCAAAGCCGCCGTTGGCACCGTTGAAGTGCTGATCCATGTCGATGGCGGGCTTGTCGCTCTCCGGTTTACCGACGATGCGAGCAGGCACGCCAGCAGCGGTTGTATGCGGCGGGACCGGCTGTAGCACCACGGAACCTGCGCCAATCTTAGCCCCCCGCCCAACCTCGATATTGCCGAG
The DNA here is from genome assembly GCF_038405435.1 of Dryocola clanedunensis. Lineage (GTDB taxonomy): Bacteria > Pseudomonadota > Gammaproteobacteria > Enterobacterales > Enterobacteriaceae > Dryocola > Dryocola clanedunensis_A. The sequence continues at coordinate 44,741 of NZ_JBBYHZ010000013.1, forward strand.
GATTTTCGCCCCGGCGCCAATCATCACCCCTTCACGGATCTTAGGATGGCGGTCGCCGCTGGTTTTGCCGGTACCGCCCAGGGTGACCGACTGCAGAATCGACACGTCGTTTTCGACGATAGCCGTTTCACCAATCACGATGCCCGTGGCGTGGTCGAGCATAATCCCGCAGCCAATTTTTGCCGCCGGGTGGATATCGACCTGAAAGGAGACGGAAACCTGGTTTTGCAGGAAAATAGCCAGCGCCCGGCGCCCCTCGTTCCACAACCAGTGGCCGATACGATAGGCCTGAAGCGCATGAAAACCCTTCAGGTAAAGCAAGGGGGTGGAATATTTGTCCACCGCCGGGTCACGGGTGCGGACGGCCTGAATATCGCAGGCGGCAGAAGCAACTAACTGCGGCTCTGCCGCATAAGCTTCTTCCACCACTTCACGAATGGCAATGGCGGGCATGATTGAAGAGGCCAGCTTATTTGCGAGCATGTAGCTCAGGGCGCTGCCCAGATTTTCGTGCTTGAGGAGAGTCGCGTGGTAAAAACTGGCCAACATTGGTTCACAATCGGCAAGCGCTCGCGCTTCGGCTTTAATGTTGTTCCACACCAGATCCAGTTCTTCAGACGACATTGCTCTCTCCAGACAGAAAACAGCGCCCGGCACAGGCTGGCCGGGACGCTTCAGTTTTGCGGTTGCATTGTTCCCTCAGGCGCAACTAAGTCAGTTGCCGCTTCGTTCATCCTTGCGTGTTCTACCAAGCAGCGTTAATGCTGCCTCGCGAGCGTTTTTTCCGCAATATAATACCTGATAAATTTCCTCGGTTATTGGCATTTCGACACCCACCCGCGCAGCAAGCTCGCGGACTTCTTTGGTGTTGCGATAGCCTTCAACCACCTGGCCGATTTTTTCCTGCGCCGAGTCCACGTCCGCCCCCTGCCCCAGCATCATGCCGAAACGACGGTTACGTGACTGGTTATCGGTACAAGTCAGCACCAGATCGCCCAGGCCGGCCATACCCATGAAGGTTTCCGGTGAGGCACCCAGCGCACTGCCAAGACGGGTCATTTCCGCCAGACCACGCGTGATCAGCGCAGTACGGGCGTTAGCCCCGAAGCCAATACCGTCTGACATCCCCGCGCCAATCGCAATGACGTTTTTCACCGCGCCGCCGAGCTGCACGCCGATGAAATCCGGATTGCTGTAAACGCGGAAGCTTTTGCCGCAGTGCAGCAGGTGCTGGAGGTCGTCAGCAAAAGTGTCGTCTGTAGCCGCCAGGGAAATAGCCGTAGGCAGTCCGGCCGCCAGCTCTTTAGCAAAGGTCGGGCCGGAGATAACGGCCAGCGGCACGCTGTCGCCCAGCGCTTCACGAGCCACGTCCTGCAGTAATCGCCCGGTTTCTGCTTCCAGACCTTTGGTTGCCCAGACCACACGTGCATCCGCGCGCATCAGAGGTTTTATCTGGCGCAGCACCTGTCCGAAGACATGGCTTGGCACCACCACCAGAATATTACGGCTGGCAGAGAGCGCAGTGGCCAAATCGGTTTCAAGATGGAGCGTGTCCGGGAAGGGAACGTCGGGAAGGAACGCAGCATTACAGCGGTCGGCCTGCAAGGTCGCGATATGTTTTGGGTCATGACCCCACAGCACGACGTGGTGGCCATTTCTCGCCAGTGTGATGGCAAGAGCGGTGCCGTAAGAGCCGGCACCGATCACAGTCATTGAAGCATTAACGCTGTTCATCAGGCATCCTGATGGTTTTCAGCACCTTCGCCAGCTTCGCCAGATTGCTGCTGCAGATAGCTCATGAACAGCGCATCGAAGTTAACCGGTGCAAGGTTCAGCTGCGGGAAGGTACCACGAGAAACCAGGCTAGTGATTGCTTCGCGTGCATACGGGAACAGAATGTTCGGGCAGTACGCACCCAGGCAGTGTGCCATTTGCGTGCCTTCGATACCGCCGATAGAGAAGATACCAGCCTGCTGAACTTCGCACAGGAATGCAGTGTCTTCGCCCAGGGTTGCGGTCACGGTGACACGCAGTACTACTTCATACACGTCGTCTGCCAGCTGGCTGGAAGCGGTGTCCAGATCCAGTTTAACTTCTGGCTGCCAGTCTTTCTGGAAGACGTGCGGCGCATTTGGCGCTTCGAAAGAGATATCCTTGGTGTAAACGCGCTGAATCTGGAAAGCCATTTCTGTGTTGTTTTGTTCTGACATTTTTATAAACCCTTAAAAATTAATGCGTCCTTAATCCGTTTCTAACGGCAGACAAATCTCGCTATCGCAGCAGGGAATCGAGTCCACCACGTGCATCAAGCGCGTACAAGTCATCACAGCCGCCAATGTGCTGTGCGTCAATAAAAATCTGCGGCACCGTGGTGCGGCCACTGCGCTTGATCATCTCTTCACGCTTGATGGCATCACCATCAATCGGCAACTCCTGGAAAGCCACCCCTTTGCTGTTAAGCAGGTCTTTTGCACGGTGGCAAAACGGGCAGGTTGCTTTGGTATAGATCTCAATGTTCGCCATGGCTTACCTCAGAATGAAAGCAGATTATTTACCGCGAACCAGCGGCAGGTTTTCACCGCTCCAGCCTGCAATGCCTTCCTTGAGCAAGGTCACCTGCTCAAAACCGGCTTTTATCAGCAGCTGCGCGGATTCCTGGGAAGAAACGCCGTTGCCACAAACCACAATAACGGGTTTAGCCTTGTGCTTTTCCAGCTCGCCGAAGTTGCCGCTTTTGATATCGCTCTGCGGTACGTTCAGGGAGCTCGCGATATGGCCTTTACGGTAGTCGTCGCGCTGACGCACATCGACCACAACGGCATCTTCTTTATTGATTAAGCGCGTTGCTTCACCCCGGGTGATCACTTTCACCTTTGAGGTTAAGCCTTTGAAGGTCATGACAAGCACAGCGGCCAGCAAACCAACCCACGCCAGACTAAGTATGGGATGACGACCAACGAATTGCATAATTTCTTGCATGGGGGGTAATAACTCCCGACTGAGTAAAGATGAAAAAAACCAGGCAAGGAGTATACCTTCGCATTGTGGCAATTACAGCCAGTCAGCATGATGTATTGTGGATTCTGCGTGCTGTTACGAAAAAAATGCCCTCCCCGGTAAAAAACCTGTCACGATCCCGTCTGTTTCTTTGATCTTCTGCGGCTATTTTTCTGTGACGGCTGTAGTAAAATTACGCAAATTTTTTGTCTTTGACTTAGAGGTTCTCGCAATGTCGGCTACTAAAAAACCTATGGTTCTGGTGATTCTTGATGGCTATGGCCATCGTGAAGAGCAGCAGGATAACGCCATTCTGAATGCTAAAACCCCGGTTATGGATAACCTGTGGAACCAGCGCCCACACACCCTGATCAACGCATCCGGCCTGGAAGTAGGCCTGCCAGACGGGCAGATGGGTAACTCAGAAGTCGGTCACGTCAACCTCGGCGCAGGCCGTATTGTTTATCAGGATCTGACCCGTCTGGATGTTGAAATTAAAGAACGTACTTTCTTCGCTAACCCGGTTCTGACTGCGGCGGTAGACAAAGCCGTTGCGGCTGGCAAAGCGGTTCACATCATGGGCCTGGCTTCTGCCGGTGGCGTTCACAGCCACGAAGAACATATCCTCGCGATGATTGAACTGGCGGCTGAGCGCGGCGCAGAAGCTATCTATCTGCACGCCTTCCTGGACGGTCGTGATACCCCACCGCGCAGCGCAGAGTCCTCCCTGAAGAAATTCGCCGACAAGTTTGCGGCGCTGGGCAAAGGCCGCGTGGCATCCATTATTGGGCGTTACTTCGCTATGGACCGCGACAACCGCTGGGACCGCGTAGAGCTGGCATATGACCTGATGACGCAGGCTAAAGGCGAATATCAGGCGGCAACGGCGGTTGCGGGTCTGGAAGCGGCTTACGCTCGCGATGAAAACGACGAATTTGTGAAGCCTACCGTCATCCGTGCAGAAGGCGAAGCTGAAGCGGTCATGAACGACGGCGACGCGCTGATCTTCATGAACTTCCGTGCAGACCGTGCCCGTCAAATTACCCGCGCGTTTGTTAACGCAGATTTCGACGGCTTTGCGCGTAAGAAAGTGGTTAACTTCGGCGACTTCATCATGCTGACCGAATACGCAGCGGATATTAAAACTGCCTGCGCATACCCACCGGCTTCTCTGACTAACACCTTCGGTGAGTGGATGGCGAAGCATGACAAAACCCAGCTGCGTATTTCCGAAACTGAAAAATACGCCCACGTGACCTTCTTCTATAACGGCGGCGTTGAAGAGCCGTTTGCTGGCGAAGACCGCGTGCTGATCAATTCGCCAAAAGTAGCGACTTATGACCTGCAGCCGGAAATGAGTTCGGCAGAATTGACTGAAAAATTACTGTCTGCCATCAACGGCGGCAAGTACGACACCATCATTTGTAACTATCCGAACGGCGACATGGTGGGTCATACCGGCGTTTATGAAGCGGCAATTTCGGCGGTTGAAGCGCTGGATAACTGCATCGCACAGGTCGTTTCCGCAGTGGAAAATGTTGGCGGCCAGCTGCTGATCACCGCGGACCACGGCAATGCGGAGCAGATGCGTGACCCGGCAACAGGCCAGGCGCACACCGCGCACACCAGCCTGCCGGTTCCGCTGATTTATATCGGCGAGCGCAGCGTCAAAGCGGTGGAGGGCGGCAAGCTTTCTGATATCGCACCGACCATGCTGAGCCTGATGGGCATGGAAATCCCGCAAGAGATGACTGGCAAGCCGCTGTTCATCGTGGAATAATCCCACCCCATGAGGGGAAAGGCGATTTTTTCAATGACATGGGTCACGAAACCGAAGCGGTTGTCCGTCAGGCCCATTTTCTACGCCAGCGTGCTTAGCGCTGGCGTATTGTTATGCCCTTTATCCAGCCATGCTGACGATAGCGCACGGCTGAAATCCATTCAGCAAGATATCGCCGCAAAAGAGCGCGCGGTTCGCCAGCAGCAGCAGCAGCGTGCAACGCTTCTTGCCCTGTTAAAAACGCAGGAACAGGCGATTGCCGAAGCCAGCCGCAAGTTACGCGATACGCAAAATACCTTGGCCGACCTGAATCGACAGATTGATACCATGAACGCTTCGCTGATGAAGCTGCAAAAACAGCAGGCTGTTCAGGAGCGTAACCTGGCCGCCCAGCTTGATGCGGCATTTCGTCAGGGTCAGCACACAGGTATCCAGCTCATCCTTAGTGGGGAAGAGAGCCAGCGTGGCCAGCGTCTACAGGCCTACTTTGGTTATCTGAACGCCGCGCGTCAGGAAACCATCGCCCAGCTAAAGCAGACCAAAGCGGAAGTCGACGAGCAAAAAGCGACGCTTGAAGCGAAGCAAACCGAACAGCAAACGCTGCTTTACGATCGGCAGGCCCAGCAGGCGAAGCTGGAAGACGCCCGCAATCAGCGTAAGAAAACCCTCGCCACGCTTGAGTCATCCATTCAACAGGATCAGCAGAAGCTGGGCGAGATGCGTCAGAACGAATCCCGTCTGCAAAATCAGATTGCCCGTGCCGCCGCCGCTGCCAAAGCGCGTGCGGAAAAAGAAGCGCGCGAAGCAGAAGCGGTTAAATCACGTCAAAAAGCCGCCACCAGCAAAGGCAGCACCTATAAACCAACTGAATCAGAACGCTCGCTAATTTCCCGTACCGGCGGTCTTGGCGCACCGCGCGGCCAGGCATACTGGCCGGTTCGTGGCTCTCTGCTGCATCGCTATGGCGAACAGCTGCAAGGTGAACTACGTTGGAAAGGTATCGTTATCGCAGCGAGTGAAGGCACGGAAGTGAAGGCCATCGCTGACGGACGTGTGATTCTTGCCGACTGGCTGCAGGGCTACGGGCTGGTTGTGGTGGTTGAACACGGTAAGGGCGATATGAGTTTGTACGGCTACAACCAGAGCGCGCTTGTCAGCGTGGGGACTCAGGTTCGCGCCGGTCAGCCCATCGCGCTGGTGGGCAACAGTGGTGGTCAGGGCCGCCCGTCACTCTATTTCGAAATTCGTCGCCAGGGCCAGGCAGTCAATCCACAACCGTGGTTGGGAAGATAAGTTTTGCCTCAGTTTCGTCACGTTGTTTCCTCTCTAGCCTGCGCGCTTGCGCTGGCGGCACCCGCTTATGCCGGCAAGCTGGCAATTGTAATAGATGACTTCGGTTACCGCCCCCATCAGGAAAATCAGGTCATCGCCCTGCCTCCCGAAATCTCCGTCGCCGTGTTGCCCAACGCCCCGCACTCCCATGAAATGGCAACCAAAGCGCACAATGCCGGGCATGAGGTGCTGATCCACCTGCCGATGGCGCCGTTGAGCAAGCAGCCGCTGGAAAAAGATACCCTGCGCCCGGATATGAGCAGCGCTGAAATAGAGCGGATTATTCGGGACGCGGTGAACAGGGTGCCGTATGCCGTGGGCCTGAACAACCACATGGGCAGCGCCATGACCTCCAGCCTGTTTGGCATGCAGAAGGTGATGCAGTCGCTCGATCAGTACAATCTCTATTTCCTCGACAGCATGACCATCGGCAATAGCCAGGCGATGCGCGCCGCTGCGGGAACCAAAGTCAAAGTGATTAAGCGCAAAGTGTTCCTCGACGACACGCAGAACGAAGCGGATATTCGCGTTCAGTTTAATCGCGCTGTCGCGCTGGCCCGCCGTAACGGCTCGGCTATTGCTATCGGCCACCCGCATCCCACCACGGTGCGCGTTCTGCAGCAGATGGTTTATAACCTGCCTGCGGACATTGCTCTGGTTCGCCCAAGCAGCCTGCTGAACGAACCGCAGGTGGATACGTCCCGACCGAATAATGCCGCCCCGGCTAAACCAGCAGAGCAGTTGCATAATCCTTTCAAAGGCGTGAAACTTTGCAAGCCGAAGAAACCGCTGGAACCTGTGTATGCCACGACCTACTTCGCGGTGCTTAGCGATAGCATTGGTGAAAGTACGCTGATGAAATACATGAAAAATCAGTGGCAGGGATGGGGATCGGGCTCGCCGCAATCCTGATAATTCATATGGATCGGCCCGGCAATCATATTATACTGCCGGGCAAATTTGGCCTCAGGGACTCACGCATCGATGACGCAACAACGGCGTAAAATTCTGCTGTTAGATAACGGTAAAGAGTGGGGAGGCGGCACCAACAGTATGCTGGAGCTGCTTAAACGCATCGACCGCCAGCGGTTTGATATCACCTGCTGCTTCTACTACAACTATGCGCGCGGCGAAGGCGAAACTATCGGGCAGGTGCTCAACGGCATCGGCATCCCGGTCATTTTTCTGCCGCAGTCGGCTCAGCCGCTGTGGGCCAAAATCGCTAAAGAGCTGGGGCGCTCGCTGGTTTTCTTTAGCCGTCCCGGGCGCAAGAAAGTAGCGGAAATTATTGATAAGCAATGGCGTATCCAGCCCAACGCTAAGCGTGTCCGCGAACTGCTCCAGCGTGAACGCTATGAAATCCTTTATATGAACAACCAGCCTGGTTCAAATCAGGAAGGGTATCTGGCAGCCGAACCCCTGAACGTTGCCGTCGTGCAGCATTGCCGCATTGAGCCGGTCATGACGCCGCAGATTACCGGGATGGTTAACCGCATCGCCAGCAAAGTCATCGCCGTTTCCCACGCCGTTGAAAGTGTTCTGCTCCGTAACGGCGTAGAAAAATCACTTTGTACGACCGTTTCTAACGCGATTGATATCCACCAGCCTTTACCCGACGGCAAAACCATAAAACAAGCGATGGGTATTGCTGATGATACATTTGTTTTTGGCAGCATTGGTTCGCTTATCCCCCGGAAATCCAGTCACCATACGCTTGAAGCTTTACAGCGATTTTCCCGGCAACATCCTGATGCTAAATGGAAACTCATCCTCGTCGGCGAGGGGCCGGAGCACCAGAAGCTGCAGCAGCAGGCAAACGGCTACGGGTTTGCGGATCGGGTAGTTTTCACCGGCTTTCGTAACAATCCGCTGGATTATCTGGCCGCTTTTGACGTGTTTATACTCGCTTCTAAAAGCGAAGGGCTGCCGCGCGTGGTGCTGGAGTCCATGCTCCTAAAAACAGTGGTGATCGGTTCAGATGTGACCGGCACGGGTGAGCTGATTGATTCAGGCCATACCGGCCTGCTCTACCCCTACGGCGATACGGTTACTCTGGCTGCCCACCTGCAAACCGTCTGGCAGGGCAGCACGCTGCGCGAGGCCATGACCCAGCGGGCCTGGCAGCAAGTCGTCGATCGTTACGCTATCGAACATTATGTCGCCGGCGTCGAAGCCGTTCTTTATGCCGTAAAAACTACACGGACCCATCATGTTTAAATTTCTTAATGCAAAGTATCGCCATATTACGGCGCGACATAATATTCCATTGGCGCAGGCTGCAACTGGCGCAAAATCGGTTCCTGTGACCTCCGCTGTCATTCCTTGCGTGGGAAAAGACTTTGTTGAAGAAGGAACGTTATCAGCTATTTTTGCCAACCGTTTCGCTCCGCAGTTAGAAGAGATTGTTATTGTCTCCGATCAGCCTGCTGAAGCCTTTATCGGCATACCGGCCAAAACCCGAGTCGTGACGCTTAACGTACCTGAAAGAGACGACAGCTACCGCTTTAAGCAAATTTATCGCAGCCGGCTGATTAAAATTCAGGCACCGCTGCACGCCAGAACCGAGGCTGCCCTGATCATTGATTCCGATCTCAACCTGCTGCAAATGCCGCGCCTTGAAGTGGAGGAAAATACGCTCTATTCAAGCTTCCGCCAGGGAAAAATGATCGCCAAACTGGCAAACGCCCCGCAGGGAAAAGCGCCAGCCTGGTATCAGGATACGATTCGCCCCACCCTTGAAGATCATGTCAATAGCGCCTTTCTTGCGGCTACACGCAGCACCTGGCACCGTCTGTGCCCGCTTTGGCTGGCCCTTTTCCAGGACACATGGGAACTGATGCCCGATGACCAGCCGCCAACGGATCAGCTTCCTTTAGCCGCGCTGCTTGATATGCTGGACTTCAGAACGGTCAATTTAGGTGACTGGGTAAACTGGCCCGTATCCAAACGCATCGGCGGCACCCCGTCCGTCATCCCTAAAGAAGTGATCGGTGCCCACGGCGGCTTCCCGCTGTCGGAATGGCAGAAATATCTGGCGTCGCCGGACAGCGAGCTGCTGTTCAAGGGGCAGGATTACACGCGCAAAGTGCGTTATCTGACTGACGCCGAGAAGAAAGAAGCCAGCGAGTAATTTACCTTCCGCAGACAGCAAAAAGGCCGGTTTCCCGGCCTTTGTTCATTCAGACGCCGTTAATCCCAGCTCAGAATAACCTTGCCGGACTGCCCGGAGCGCATGGCATCAAAGCCTTTCTGGAAATCATCGATGCCGAAACGGTGGGTGATAATCGGTGAGAGATCCAGGCCTGACTGGATCAGCGCGGCCATTTTGTACCAGGTTTCAAACATTTCACGCCCGTAAATCCCCTTGATGAACAAGCCCTTGAAGATGACTTTTGTCCAGTCGATGGACATATCTGAAGGAGGGATCCCAAGCATTGCGATGCGACCACCGTGGTTCATGGTGTCGAGCATAGTGCGAAACGCTGGCGGCGCGCCGGACATCTCCAGGCCTACGTCGAAACCTTCGGTCATACCCAGCTCATGCATGACGTCGTTCAGGCTTTCTTTGCTGACGTTTACCGCGCGGGTCACGCCCATTTCACGGGCCAGCTCAAGACGATAATCGTTCACGTCCGTAATGACGACATTGCGGGCACCCACGTGTTTTGCGACAGCCGCCGCCATAATGCCAATTGGGCCTGCGCCAGATACCAGCACATCTTCGCCGACCAGATCGAAAGAGAGCGCCGTGTGCACCGCGTTACCAAACGGGTCGAAGATGGACGCCAGATCGTCGGAAATGTTATCCGGAATTTTGAAGGCGTTAAACGCTGGCAGCACCAGGTATTCCGCAAAGCAGCCGGGACGGTTTACGCCCACACCTGTGGTATTGCGGCACAGGTGAGTACGGCCTGCACGGCAGTTGCGGCAGTGGCCGCAGGTGATATGGCCTTCGCCAGAGACGCGGTCGCCGATTTTAAAGCCTTTCACTTCCTGGCCAATGCCTACCACTTCGCCGACGTATTCGTGTCCCACCACCATCGGCACAGGAATTGTCTTCTGCGACCATTCATCCCAGTTATAGATATGGACATCGGTGCCGCAGATAGCGGTCTTTCGGATTTTGATCAGCAGATCGTTATGGCCCATTTCCGGTTTCGGGGCATCCGTCATCCAGATGCCTTCTTCCGCCTTCAGTTTTGCTAATGCTTTCATGACCGCTCCCTCAGGCGATAACGCCCAACTGTTTACCGATACGCGTAAACGCATCAACCGCACGCTCGATTTGCTCAGGGGTATGCGCCGCTGACATTTGCGTACGAATGCGCGCCTGACCTTTTGGTACGACCGGGTAGAAGAACCCGGTAACGTAAATTCCTTCTTTTTGCAGCTCGCGGGCAAAGTTCTGCGCCACGGTCGCTTCGCCAAGCATCACGGGGATGATGGCGTGATCGGCACCGGCAAGCGTAAAGCCAGCCGCCGACATTTTTTCACGGAACAGGCTGGCATTGGCCCACAGGCGCTCGCGCAGCTCGGCGCCGGTTTCCAGCATCTCCAGCACTTTAATTGATGCAGAGACGATAGCCGGGGCCAGGGAGTTAGAGAAAAGATAAGGGCGCGAGCGCTGGCGCAGCCACTCAATCACCTCTTTACGCCCGGCGGTATAGCCACCGGAAGCCCCACCAAGCGCTTTACCCAGCGTGCCGGTGATGATGTCCACGCGATCCATTACCTCGCAGTATTCGTGCGTGCCACGGCCGTTTTCGCCGACAAAACCGACAGCGTGGGAATCATCCACCATCACCAGAGCATCGTACTTATCCGCCAGATCGCAAACGCCCTGCAGGTTGGCAATAACGCCATCCATAGAAAATACGCCGTCGGTAGCGATCATCACATGGCGAGCGCCCGCCGCACGCGCCTCTTTCAGACGAGCTTCCAGCTCCTGCATATCGTTGTTGGCATAACGGTAGCGTTGCGCTTTGCACAGACGAACGCCGTCGATGATAGAAGCGTGGTTCAGCGCGTCGGAGATAATCGCGTCTTCAGGGCCAAGCAGGGTTTCAAACAGCCCGCCGTTGGCGTCAAAGCAGGAGGAGTAGAGGATAGCGTCGTCCATCCCCAGGAAACCGGCAAGCTTGCCTTCAAGCTCTTTATGGCTGTCCTGCGTGCCGCAGATAAAACGTACGGAGGCCATGCCGAAGCCATGTTTATCCATCCCCTGCTTCGCCGCCTCGATCAGCTGCGGGTGGTTCGCCAGCCCCAGATAGTTATTGGCGCAGAAGTTAATCACATGGCTGCCGTCAGCGACGGTGATGTCCGCCTGCTGGGCTGAGGTGATAATCCGTTCTTCTTTGAAGAGTCCTTCAGAGCGAGCGGTTTCAAGCTGAGAAGTTAACTGTTGGTAAAAATCTTCGCGCATCGCGATTCTCCAGGCAGGGCAAATTTCGGCACATATTACCCAAACCTATACGTTGAGACGAGATTACGCTTCAGGGATTATGATTTTTGCAGGATAAATCACGAAGGGCAGAAACTTCGTCTGATTAGGCGGGTCTTTGATTGTAATGGTATGATAAGAGCCATTAGCGCGCGGGGTACCCTGCCCCGCAGCCCCCTAAATTATGAAGGTTACGCTTATGATCATTGTCACCGGTGGTGCCGGTTTTATCGGCAGCAATATTATCAAGTCACTGAATGATAACGGCTATACCGATATCTTAGTGGTAGACAATCTGAAAGACGGTACCAAGTTCGTAAACCTGGTTGACCTGAACATTGCCGATTATATGGATAAAGAAGATTTCTTAATCCAGCTGATGGCGGGCGAAGAGTTCGGCGAAGTCGAAGCCATCTTCCACGAGGGTGCGTGTTCTTCCACCACCGAGTGGGACGGCAAGTACATGATGGATAACAACTATCAGTACTCCAAAGAGGTGCTGCACTACTGTCTGGAGCGTGAAATTCCGTTCCTGTATGCCTCTTCCGCCGCCACCTACGGCGGCCGTAATAATAACTTCATCGAATCCCGCGAATACGAGCAGCCGCTGAACGTTTACGGCTACTCCAAATTCCTGTTTGACGAATACGTCCGTCAGATCCTGCCTGAAGCAAACTCGCAGATTACCGGCTTCCGCTATTTCAACGTTTATGGGCCTCGTGAAGGCCACAAGGGCAGCATGGCGAGCGTGGCTTTCCATCTGAATACCCAGTTGAACAACGGCGAGAGCCCAAAACTGTTTGAAGGCAGCGACGGCTTTAAGCGCGACTTTATCTACGTCGGCGACGTAGCGGCGGTAAACCTGTGGTTCTGGCAAAACGGCGTTTCCGGCATCTATAACTGCGGTACGGGCCGTGCGGAGTCCTTCCAGGCGGTTGCCGATGCGACGCTGGCATTCCACAAAAAGGGCAGCATTGAGTACATTCCTTTCCCGGAAAAACTCAAAGGCCGCTACCAGGCATTCACCCAGGCCGATATGACCAACCTGCGTGCTGCCGGCTACGACAAGCCATTTAAAACCGTTGCCGAAGGCGTAACGGAATATATGGCCTGGCTTAACCGTGACGCATAAGCAGGTAGACTGACGCATGAAAATACTGGTGATTGGCCCGTCATGGGTGGGCGACATGATGATGTCGCAAAGTCTCTACCGCACGCTCAAGGCGCGCTATCCCCAGGCGATAATTGATGTGATGGCACCGGCCTGGTGTCGTCCATTGCTGTCGCGCATGCCCGAAGTCAACGAAGCGCTCTCTATGCCGCTGGGCCATGGCGCTCTGCAAATCGGCGAACGCCGCCGCCTTGGCCACAGCCTGCGGGAAAGGCGCTACGATCGGGCCTATGTTTTGCCCAACTCCTTTAAATCCGCTTTAGTGCCTTTCTTTGCCAGCGTGCCCCAGCGAACCGGCTGGCGCGGCGAGATGCGCTACGGCCTGCTTAACGATGCCCGCGTTCTGGATAAACAGGCCTGGCCACTGATGGTCGAGCGCTATGTCGCCCTGGCGTATGACAAAGGTGTCATGGCGTCGGCAAAAGACCTGCCCCAGCCGCTGATGTGGCCGAAGCTGCAGGTCAACGAGAGCGAAAAAGCTCAGGCCTGCATGGCGTTTAACCTCGATGCCGAACGGCCGATTATCGGTTTCTGTCCCGGCGCTGAATTCGGCCCGGCAAAGCGCTGGCCGCACTATCACTACGCTACGCTTGCCGGAAAACTTATCGATGAGGGCTATCAGGTCGTCCTGTTTGGCTCTGCAAAGGATAAAGAGGCCGGGAGCGATATTGTCGCTGCGTTAACTACCGCTCAGCAGGCGCACTGCCGGAATCTGGCAGGCGACACCGCACTGGAACAGGCCGTAATCCTTATCGCCGCGTGTAAAGCGGTGGTGAGCAATGATTCTGGCCTGATGCACGTTGCTGCCGCGCTGGACAGACCGCTGGTCGCCCTTTACGGTCCCAGCAGCCCTGACTTCACGCCTCCACTGTCGCATAAAGCCAAAGTCATTCGCCTGATTAGCGGCTATCACAAAGTCCGTAAGGGCGACGCTGCTGAAGGATATCACCAGAGTTTGATTGATATCGCTCCGGAGCGGGTTATGACTGAATTGAATGAACTTCTGCAAGCCGGGACGGAAGCATAATGCGGGTGCTGATCGTCAAAACCTCCTCAATGGGCGATGTGCTTCACACTTTGCCTGCGTTAACAGATGCGATGCACGCGATCCCAGGCATCCGCTTTGACTGGGTGGTTGAAGAGGGTTTTGCCCAGATCCCCACGTGGCATCCGGCAGTCGACAAAGTCCTGCCCGTGGCGATACGCCGCTGGCGTAAAAACTGGTTTTCTGCGCCGATAAAGGCCGAACGTAAATCCTTTTATCAGGCGCTACGCTCCCGGCAGTATGACCTTGTTATTGACGCCCAGGGGCTGATAAAAAGCGCAGCGCTGGTGACTCGAAAGGCCCGGGGCATCAAGCATGGCATGAACTGGGGCAGCGCGCGCGAGCCGCTGGCCAGCCTGTTCTATAACAAGCGACACGCCATCGCAAAACGGCAACACGCCGTGGAACGAACCCGGGAACTTTTCGCGAAAAGCATTGGATACCTAAAGCCAAATCAGCAGGGCGATTATGCTATCGCCCTGCATTTTCTTGCGGTTGCGCCTGCCGATGCGAATCAGTATGTCGTTTTTCTTCATGCCACCACGCGGGACGAGAAGCACTGGCCGGAAGCGCACTGGCGAGATCTTATTCACCTGATGCATAATTCTGGCTTACGTATTAAACTCCCGTGGGGCGCTACGCATGAGCATGAACGTGCCGCTCGCCTGGCTGAAGGGTTTGACTATGTTGACGTGTTGCCACGTTTATCTCTGCAAGAAGTGGCAAAGCAGCTTGCTGGCGCTCGGGCTGTTATCTCAGTCGATACAGGATTGAGTCATCTCACCGCCGCATTAGACAGGCCAAATATCACGCTGTATGGCCCAACCGACCCGGGCCTGATTGGTGGCTACGGACAAAATCAGCATGAGATCACTGGTGCAGGAAACAATATGGCAAACATCAGCGCAGCGGATGTGTTTTCCGCGCTTCAGAAAATTAATCACCTGGCCACAGAATAACGATTAATGAGCTATCTACTTCTCTTTATACTTTTTTTACCCTGCAAGCTTGTGGGGAAACTTTTCTATAAGAAAAACGGTCGTAACCTGCTGATCCAGACGGCAAAGATTGGCGATTTTGTTAACGTCACGCCGCTGCTGGCCCATCTCAATAAAAGCGATGTTTTAATCAGCAAGTCTGTACTGCCTTTGGCCCGCCACGATGAAACAATCGACAAGATTTATCTTATCGAAGAGCACAAAAAGAATTTCTGGAGCAAGATGCTTTTTGCGTTCATGTTGATGAACCGTTACGAGAACGTTTACCTCCTGCAGCCAAACAGCACCAATCTCTTCTTTGCCGCCGCCTGCAACGCGGCCAATAAACAGTTCCTGTCGACCTATAATCGCCGCTGGTATCAATATCTGTTTTATCAGACGGCGACGGGCGTGGTAGAACATGGTAAGTGCACGCTAAGCGTCGATAATTACCTTAAGCTGGCGGATCGCAACCTGACCTGGCGAGACCATCCTAAACACGCCACCAGACCATTAAAAGTACCGGTGAACTATCCCCAGGCACTTGATAAAAAAGATGTCATCAAAATTGGCTTAAGCATCTCCGCTGGAAATAAAGCAAAAACCATTCCACCGGTAATATGGCAGCGGCTGTTCGACTCGCTACAGGATTTGCCCTGCCTGTATTACATCTTCGGCTCAAAGAACGAACAGGTCTGGCTGGATGACTTACTTAAGGTCACGGGGGAACGTGATGACCTGGTAGATATGATCGGTAAGTTTCCACTCGAAGATTTGCCCCACGCCATCAGTAAAATGGACTTTTATATCGCATCCGATTCAGGAAATATTTATATAGCTGATGCCGTGGGCGTGCCAATAATCCTGATTTATGGCCCATGCTGTGTAAAAGAGCAGCGACCATTAGGCAATGTTTTGCTAATTGGGGACGATGCGAATACCAACTCTTATGTCTTTGAGACAAGGTACTACTTTGATAAACCTAAGGAAGAGCTGTTTGAGCTGAGTGGGAATGATTTAGCAACCATTAAAACGTTTATTAACGCCAATCTACAATATAATAATAATCGACTCGACAATTGATATGAGCTCCCAGATGACTGATAGCAAAGTTTTTCTAAGTATCATAATTGCGGCACATAATAGTGAAGGCACACTAGCAGCCACCCTACAAAGTCTGACTGCTGCTTGTAATCATGATCTTTCAGGTACAGAGATCATATTAATCAATGACAGTTCAACAGATAAAACTCAAGATATAATTCAAGATTTCTCTAATTTGCATGCTCAGGTTAAGGCTTATCAAGTTGATTATCGTAACATTGGTCAAGTCAGACAATTTGCAGTAGAGAAATCATCAGGTGATTATATCACCATGCTTGATAGTGATGATTTATTAAAAAAAAGTGCTCTTACCGAAATCATTAAATTTCTTAAAGAGAACAAACCTGATCTGCTTCTGACAAAGCTCGAAGAAGTATGGAATAGAGAAAAAATAAATTACCAGTGGTCCGGCTTAACCCCTGAAAAAATTACCCGGAACGAAGCAATCAGGCGATTTCTTATTCATAAAGATCTTCAGGCGCATTTAATTGGGCAGTTTATTAAACGTGAATTGTATCTGGCTCATAAATTTCCGCCAATGACCTGTTATGAAGACTTTTATATTTTTCCTGGCATGCTTAATAATGCGCATGAAATTTACTTTCAACATCATAGCCTTTATTATTACATTAAACACAGGGGAAGTTTATCATCGTTATTAAACGAGGATAAAATAAGTAACTTAATTATTTGCACAGCAAAAATGGAAAGTATACTTCCAGCTAAATTCAAACAACTCATCCTTTGTCATTGGTTAGATATTTATATTAAACATCGTAAAAAGTTGAATAATGCTGAACAACTGAACCTGGTACAACAGCATGTTCTGATGACGCATACCCCAGCATTCTTTTTTAACAGGTTTGTCCGTTTTAGTTACAAAAAAAAGGCATTGAGTACATTATGGAAAAAATAAAATCGAGGTTATATTTTACCGTTTTCTTTTTTGCAGCACTTTCAATAGCCTTTGCTTTGTTAAGTAACGGACGACAAAAAGATTTTTATTATATTGCTGTCTATGGAAGCATTCTGGGTCTGATCCTGGAAAGGAAAAACGTTGAGTTCAAATTATTTGATATTGCCTACCCTGTAATATTGCTTGGGGCAGTTAAGCTCATCTGGTTCTTTTTACTGGAGCATGAACCTGGTGGTTATAACTTCTATAGCGATCAGTTCAATGGTGGAAAAAAACTCGTCCTGGGTGGGGTAATGATTTTCTATCTCAAACAATTTACAGATTATCTTCGCCCGCTCAATTACAGAAAAATTATATTATATGTTTTAGGGTTTGGTTTTATAGCTGCAACATGCTACGCCTCATGGCAGTCGCTACATGGAATGCAGAGAGTCGAAATGGCTATAAATCGTGCAACAGTGGCAGCCTATGTTTATTCAACTTTAAGCATAATTGTGATTTATCTACTTTATAAACAAGACAAAACCCTATATTACTGTGCCGCAGCCATAGTCATTATAATTTCATTCGTAATACTAATTCTATCAGGAACACGAGCCGCTATTATTTGTCATTTGTTTATTCTGGCTTGCATGACCATTTACCACTTCAGAAAAATACATTTTAAATCTATATTCATAGTTTGTGCTATTTCTGCTATTGCATTTGGCCTGCTATACAACCGCTATATTCATCCTAAAATCGTTCAGACATATAATGAAGTTTCTCTTTATCAAGAGGGTAGAGATAATACTTCGCTGGGCGCTCGATTTTCAATGTGGTCCGTTGGTTTAAAGAATTTCGAAAATGCGCCGTTAGGGCAATCATTTGAGGCGAGAAGAGATTTTACTGAAGCTTATGTTAAGGAGCGTCCGCAATATGTCTCCTCGATGGATTTTATTTCTGTCCACCTTCATGATGAATTAATAGAAACATTATCATTGCAGGGCATTTTTGGTGGTCTGACTTTGTTATGGTTCTACTTCAGCCTCGCGTGGGTTGCGCTCAAAAAAAGAAATATCCCTTTGTTGTTCACCATAAATTGTATGGTCATCTACGGCCTCAGCGATGTAATTCTGCTAAGCTCGGAAGCAATCCTTTTTTACATGTCGCTGATAGGAATCAGCGGCGTTATGCTTAACGAGAAAAGAAAAACGAACTGACACGTAAAGCCGGGCTAAACACCCGGCTGTTTTTTCTTCATCTCGTAATATTCCGCCAGCGTCATACCCACCGTTCGACCCGCAAGCCATGTAAACAGCTTCTCGAGATCCGCGAAAAGACGCTCAATATCTCCCTCGTCCTTAAACGTTGGGCTGCCGCCGGGCATAAACTCCGAAGAGTGAAGCATAAATTCGACGTAATCATTGCCCTGAGCCAGCGTTTTTTCTGCGACGGCAATCATCTGCGCGGAGTTGCCCCCGGATGGGCGTAACCAGTTGACTGAAGGGCTACGGTATTTGCCCCGCAGCCTGTCGTAGCCTTGCTTGAAGCCATTCATTAGCGCGCCGTGTTTGTACTGGATGCTCATAGGCACCTCCAGCAGCGGAGAAACGCCTGGCTGACTAATAGTGTCCAGATCCATAAAGTAAGACTGCGACGGGAACTGCTGATAATTCGTCCCGCCGGTTCCCGCGGGCGATCCTTTCGCATTGCGCCAGTTCACCCGCGGCGTCACCGAACAATCAACTTTATAGCCCAGTTCCACCAGCAAACGGGCGTAGCGGCTGTCGAAAGCCCATCGTCCTGCCCGGTGGCTCAGCATTTTGGTGTTGAAGGTCTCCTCAAGCAGCTCTGTCATAAAGACAACCTTCTTACGGAGGATCTCATCAGGGTATTCGATAAGATAAGGCTGCCAGCGCCAGTCATCCCCGGTTAAATCATAATCAGGGGGGCTGTTCCACGCATGAAGATGCATTCCCACCTCGCCCTGCCCCCGCGCAATAACATCTTTAGCGAAAGCAATGAAAGTGGGATCTGTCGCCATCTCATAGTTGGTTAACCAGACGGGTTTGAAAGCGTACTTCTCACATAAGGTCTGAAAACGGGGCAGAAAGCGTGCGTTTTCCGTCTTAATCTGCCGGTGGTTTTGCCACAGATTATCGCCTTCGGTATCAATGGTGATGATAAATGCGGGAGTAGTCATTACCGTCTCTGCGCTCAGGATGTTTACGCCATGTTACGCAGCCCGTTACCTAAGGGCAAACGTGATTCCAGGAAAACGCCGACTCCACCGGCGAACGGTAGCAACCATACTCAAGGTCTATTAGAATCAGGCATTGGCTAATCACCTAAAGATGATAATGAATAACGCCTTGAATACGCCCGCAGCCGGGCAGCAAACCCGCATACTGGTCATCAAGTTGCGCCATCACGGCGACATGTTGCTTACCACTCCGGTTATCAATGCCCTGCATCAGGCCTGGCCAGAGGCGCAGATCGACGTCCTGCTATATGAAGAAACCCGCGACATGCTGTCCGCAAACCCTTTCATTCATCACATTTATGGTATTGATCGGAAATGGCGCAAGCTGGGCACCCGGCAGCATTTATGCAAAGAGTGGCAGCTGCTCAAAGCGTTACGCCAGCAGAACTATAGCCTGGTGGTTAACCTTGCCGATCAGTGGCGCAGCGCTATAGTCACCCGTTTTACGGGCGCACCGGCGCGCATCGGTTTTGATTTCAATAAGCGCCGGGGATGGTTCTGGAACCAGTGCCACACCCAGCTTGCCTCGGTTGCCGATCATCAAAAACTGCATACCGTTGAGCAAAACCTTTCCGTTCTCTCCCCCCTGGCCATTTCCCCGGTGAACGATGTCACCATGAGCTATCGCCCGGAAGACTGGCAGAAGGTGCAGGAGAAACTGCAGAGTAAAAATGTTGATGCAGCGTTTATCGTCGTTCAGCCAACCTCACGCTGGTTCTTCAAATGCTGGGATGAGAGTAAAATGGCCGCGACATTAACCGCACTTCAGCAGGACGGGCATACCCTGATACTCACCTCCGGACCGGATAAAAACGAAAAAGCGATGATCGACAAAATCCGCGCCTTATGCCCGTCAGAACGCATTCATTCCCTTGCCGGCGAACTTAGCCTGCGGCAGCTTGCCGCGTTAATCGATCATGCAAAACTATTTATCGGCGTTGATTCCGTTCCCATGCATATGGCAGCCGCGCTGCAAACCCCATGCATTGCTCTGTTTGGCCCGTCTAAGCTGACGTTCTGGAGCCCCTGGCAGGTCAGGGGAGAAGTTATCTGGGCTGGCAGCTACGGCCCGCTTCCGGACCCCGACCAAATTAACACCAGTACCAGTGAACGCTACCTCAACGCGATACCTGTGGATGACGTGGTTGCCGCAGCCCGGAGACAATTATTATGAAACGTTGCCGTCTGGCTATCGTTCGTCAAAAATACCGCCCTGATGGCGGGGCTGAACGCTTTGTCTCCCGTGCGCTGGAGGCGCTTAGCGCCCACGATCTTGAGCTGAATGTCATCACCCGCCAGTGGCAGGGTGAGAAGCAGGAAAACTGGCACATCCATCTCTGCGATCCCATGAAATGGGGCCGCATTAGTCGTGAAAAAGGGTTTGCCGACGCGGCCCGCTCGCTGTGGCAGCGCGAGCAGTTCGATCTGGTTCAAAGCCATGAGCGCATCGCAGGATGCGATATCTATCGGGCCGGGGACGGCGTCCATCGCCGCTGGCTGTTGCAGCGCGCCCGTATTCTTCCCGCATGGCGTCAGCAGTGGTTGCTTCGCGACCGCTATCACCGCTATGTTATGGAAGCCGAACGGGCTATGTACCATGCGCCCGAGCTGAAAGCCGTTATCTGCAACGCCGAAATGGTGAAGCGGGAAATAATCGAAGATTTTGCTATACCTGCTAATAAGATACATGTCATCTATAATGCAATTGACTCCTCCCGCTTCGTTCCGGCAACGCCGGAGCAACGGGCAAAATGGCGCAGCGAGATGAATATCCCCCAGCAGGCCGTAGCGCTGGTCTATGTGGGGTCAGGTTTTGAGCGTAAAGGCCTGGCCAGCGCTATTCGCGCCATAGCCAGTACAGATCGTTACCTGATTGTGGTTGGGCAGGATAAAGCAGAAAAGAACTACCGGGCGCTGGCGCAAACTCTGGGGTGTCAGGACCGGGTGGTTTTCACGGGAATGCAGAAAAATACGCTGCCATTTTATCAGGCCGCTGATGGACTATTGCTGCCAACGCTTTATGATCCCTTTCCGAATGTGATCCTTGAAGCTATGGCCTGTGGTTTACCGGTTATTACGTCGCCGACCTGCGGTGGGTCGGAATTTATAACAACCGGACAAAACGGATATGTTTGCGATGCGCTGGATATCAAGGCGTTGGCCGAGGCGGTGATGGCTGTACCCGCCCGTCACCTGAACGACGCCATGGGAGTGCATGCACGTGAACGAGTCAGGGATGCCACACCGGAAAAACTTTCGCAGCAACTTATTTCGCTGTATCAAAACATACTGGATTAGATAATGCGCATCCTGATGATTATTGATGGACTCCCCGGTGGCGGGGCTGAAAAAACCGTACTGACCCTTTCCGAAGGGTTGGTCGGTATGGGCCATCAGGTATCCGTGTTCTCGCTGCGGCGCGTTTGCGACTATGAGATCCCCGAGGGGGTCGATTATCAAATCATTCAGGATCGCTGTAAAAAACCCTGGCGCAAGCTCACCGAGCTTTCGCGTCGTGCCGCATTGCTCGATAAGGCCATCGAACAGGCGCAGAAAAATGGGCACTACGATCTCATTTTCTCCCACCTGCACAAAACTGACCGCATCGTCGCCCATACCCGCACCATACCGCGCGAAAAGCTCTGGTATTGCGTACATGGGATGTTCTCATTTTCTTATCTGCTGCACCGCCACGGCGTCTCACGCTGGATCAAAAGACAGAAAATCAAACGCCTGTATCAGGACAGCAACGTAGTAGCCGTCTCAAAGGCCGTGCTGCGCGATATTACCGGCCGCTTTGATATCTCCCTATCCAGAAGCGCGGTCATTCATAATCCTTTTGATATCGCAGGCATCCAGCTTCGCGCTAAAGAGCCTTGTGAAATGGCAGGCCAGGATTATCTGATCCACGTTGGTCGCTTCCACGAGCACAAACGCCACGACCGTTTGATAAAGGCCTACGCGCTAAGCGGCATTCAGGCGCCGCTGGTGCTTATGGGTAATGGTTCTGAAGAGCGAATCGCAGAGATCAAAGCGATGGCTCATGCCGCCGGCGTCGCGGAGCGGGTGATTCTGAAATCCTTCGTACCGAATCCTTATCCCTGGATTGCTAACGCACGCATGCTTCTGTTGAGCTCCGATTGCGAAGGATTTGGTAACGTACTGGTTGAGGCCTTAATTTGTCAGACTCCCGCCGTTAGTACGCACTGCCCAGGCGGCCCGGAAGAGATCCTCACCGGCCCCCTGGCCCGTGGCCTTTCCGGCATGAGCGATCAAGAACTGGCGGACAAGATGAAAGAGATTTATCAAAATCCTCCGCATATTGATGCCGACACAATTGAGTCCTACAGCATCAGCGCCATTTGCCAGCAGTACTTGTCCCTGGCAACAGAAAAAAGATAACAGCGATTTCAGGTAACTTTATGCACCAGACCCAGCAGCCCTTACTTAGCGTTGTCGTTGCCGTTTATAACGGCGAGCTCTTCCTGGATAAATTCTTTGCCTGCCTGCAGGCCCAGGCCATTGATGAAATGGAAATCATCATGGTGAACGACGGTTCTACCGACGGTTCGATGGCAATCATCGAAAACTGGCGCGAGACGTTTCCAGAGATGCGCGTGATTGAACAGGAAAACCAGGGTGTATCCGTTGCCCGCAACACAGGGCTGGCCGTAGCGACCGGCAAATACCTGTCTTTCCCGGACATTGACGACGATTTCAAACCCGGCATGTACCGTCGGCTGCTCGACCTGGCGCTGGCTGGCGATCTGGATGTAGTGACCTGCAATGGTAACTACGTCTACGAGAACAACAAAAAGCCCACTCGCCCTATCTTCCCGGAAGATAAACTGCGCTCAACCGGCGTGCTGAGCGGCCCGGCCTGGCTGAAAATGGCGCTCGACTCGCGTAAATTTTTGCATGTCACCTGGCTGAACCTGTACCGCCACGATTTCATTCGCGAGCACGGCTTCTCCTTCGAACCAGGCCTGCGTCATCAGGATATTCCCTGGACCACTGAATTGCTGCTGGCGGCCAGACGCGTCCAGTACACCAGCGAAAAATTTTACGATTACTACATCCATTCGGCTTCGGTTTCACACAAGCCGGATACCGACGACACGCTTATTCGCTCGGCGCGCCACTACATCCGCATCCTCGAAATGCTTGAAGAGATAAACCAGCGCTACCCGGAACAGGTCAAAAATATTCCGGCCTGCCAGTGGCAGATTGCAAAAGAAGGGCTGGGTATTCTGCACACTTTCAATAACATGAAAGACCCGCAGAAAAAAAAGATGATTATTCAGGAGTTTTTCGACCGCGGCATCTGGCGGCTGATCTGGAAGAACGCACGCGGCTTCCGTCTGCGCTGGCGCTTAGGCAGAAGGTACTTTAAGCTTAAAAAAGCGACGCGCGTGCCTGGTTAAGCAGATCTCATGCGGGCGGCATCCGCTCTGCCCGCAATCAGCTGAATTCGTTGTCTGCTTACCCGAACCCGCGTTAAAGGCCGTCTAAAGTCACCAAAACAATAGCTTTACGCCCTGCGAATGCTTAGAATTTGCCCGCCGATAAAAAAATACGGAAAATTCGCTTGGAATCGTTGTATACCGCCCTGCTCTATCTCATTCAGCCCTTTGTGTGGCTGCGACTTTTGCTCCGTAGCCGCAAAGCTCCTGCGTATCGTAAACGCTGGGCGGAACGCTATGGCTTTTGTCATGGGAAAGTAGCGCCGGACGGTATCATGCTGCACTCCGTTTCCGTCGGGGAAACGCTTGCGGCTATTCCGCTGGTCCGCGCCCTGCGCCATCGTTATCCGACGATCCCTATTATCGTTACTACGATGACGCCAACCGGCTCCGAGCGAGTTCAGTCAGCCTTTGGTAAAAACGTCCATCACGTCTATCTGCCTTACGATCTGCCCGGCTCAATGAACCGTTTCCTCGACACCGTTCGGCCTAAACTTGTGATCGTCATGGAAACAGAGCTGTGGCCAAACATGATCGCCGCGCTGCACAAACGCAAAATCCCGCTGGTCATCGCCAACGCTCGCCTGTCCGAACGCTCGGCTAAAGGCTACAAGAAGCTCGGCAACTTCACGCGCCGCCTGATGAGCCACATCACGCTGATTGCCGCACAGAACGAAGAAGATGCGGGACGATTCCTGGAGCTGGGCCTTAAACGCTCGCAGCTTACCGTCACCGGCAGCCTGAAATTTGATATCTCCGTGACGCCAGAGCTTGCCGCCCGTGCGATTACCCTGCGCCGCCAGTGGGCTCCTCGTCGTAAGGTCTGGATTGCAACCAGCACCCATGACGGAGAAGAAAGCATTATTCTCGACGCGCATCGCCAGCTGCTGGCGAAGTTCCCGGATTTACTGCTGATCCTGGTGCCGCGCCATCCGGAACGCTTTAAGGATGCCAAAGTTCTGGTGCAGAAAGGCGGCTTTAGCTTCACCCTGCGCAGCAGCGGCGAAATCCCATCCAACAGTACTCAGGTCGTCATTGGTGATTCGATGGGCGAACTGATGCTGCTCTACGGCATTGCCGACCTGGCCTTCGTTGGCGGCAGCCTGGTTGAACGCGGCGGCCATAATCCGCTGGAGCCAGCGGCTCACGCTATTCCGGTGCTGATGGGCCCGCACATCTTCAA
This sequence comes from Dryocola clanedunensis, assembly GCF_038405435.1. Lineage (GTDB taxonomy): Bacteria > Pseudomonadota > Gammaproteobacteria > Enterobacterales > Enterobacteriaceae > Dryocola > Dryocola clanedunensis_A. The sequence goes on from NZ_JBBYHZ010000013.1 coordinate 69,394, forward strand.
CTTCAAAGATATCTGCGCCAGGCTTCAGCAGGCGGACGGGCTAATCACCGTCACCGACGCTGAATCGCTGGTCAGCGAAATCACCACCCTGCTGACGGATGAAGACTATCGTCTTTACTATGGCCGTCACGCCGTGGAAGTTCTGCATCAGAACCAGGGCGCACTCCAGCGTTTGCTACAGTTACTGCAACCTTATCTGCCCCAGCGGAGCCACTAATGCCCAACCGTTTATCCGTGGTGATGATTGCCAAAAACGCGGCGGACATCCTGCCGGATTGTCTGGCCTCGGTTGCCTGGGCGGATGAAGTGGTGCTGCTCGACTCGGGCAGTACCGATGCTACCGTTACCATCGCGCAGCAGGCCGGCGTGAAGGTCTTCACTGATGAGAACTGGCAGGGGTTTGGCAAGCAGCGCCAGCGCGCGCAGAGCTATGCTACCGGCGATTACGTTTTGATGATCGATACCGACGAGCGCGTTTCCACGGAGCTGGCCGCATCGGTTAAAGCAGTACTCGCTAATCCACAGCCAGATACCGTCTACAGCATTGCCCGCCGCAACCTGTTCCTTGGCCGCTTTATGCGGCACAGCGGCTGGTACCCGGATCGCGTAACGCGTCTCTATGCACGCAACAGCTATCGCTATAATGACAACCTTGTGCATGAGTCACTTGATGCCCCAGGGGCGAAGGTTATCCAACTCAACGGAGACCTGTTGCACTTAACCTGCCGGGACTTCTCAGGCTTCCAGCGCAAGCAGCTGAGCTACGCGACGGCCTGGGCGCAGGAGCGGCATCTTCGCGGCAAAAAAGTTTCGCTGGCGGGTATTTTCGGCCACACTTTTGGAGCCTTCTGCAAAACACTGCTGCTGCGCGCGGGCTTTCTGGACGGTAAACAAGGCTGGCTATTGGCGGTCGTTAACGCACAGTACACCTTCAACAAGTACACTGAACTCTGGGCCTTAAACCACGGTTACACGGAAAGAGAGCAGCTATGAGCACCCGAGCGATTTACCCCGGTACTTTTGATCCGATCACCAACGGCCATCTGGATATCGTGACGCGCGGCGCCATGATGTTCGATACCGTTATTCTGGCCATCGCCAATAGCCCGCATAAGAAAACCATGTTCTCTCTGGACGAGCGAGTGGCGCTGGCAGAAGAGGTAACGGCACATCTGCCGAACGTAGAAGTGGTGGGATTCAGCGATCTGATGGCTAACTTTGCAAAAGCGCAGCAGGCGAATGTGCTGGTGCGCGGCCTGCGTACGGCGGCAGATTTCGAATATGAAATGCAGCTTGCGCATATGAACCGCCACCTGATGCCGGAGCTGGAAAGCGTGTTTCTGATGCCGTCGAAAGAGTGGTCTTTCGTCTCCTCCTCGTTAGTGAAGGAAGTCGCGCGCCACCACGGCGACGTCGAGCATTTTCTGCCGCAAAAAGTTTGTCAGGCCCTGCTCGAAAAGCTCAACGCTTAACGCTGGCACTTTCGGCAATAAAACGTGCTGCGCTGGGCGTGCTTACCGGCAACGATCGGCGCACCGCACACCCGGCACGGTTCCCCTTCACGGCCATAAACCTGTAGCTCCTGAGCGAAGTAGCCCGGCTTCCCGTCCGACTGCAAAAAGTCTTTCAGCGTTGTGCCGCCCTGCTCAATCGATCGAATCAGTACCGCTTTGATCACTTTTACCAGCAGCGCATATTCCGCACTGGAAAGCGAATTCGCGGCGCGATCGGGATGGATCCCAGCGGCGAACAAAGATTCACTCGCATAGATATTCCCCACCCCCACTACCAGCTTGTTATCCATCAGCCATGGCTTGATAGCGATCTTCTTTTTCGCGGACTTTTCACGCAGGTAGCTGGCGTTAAATTCTTCGCTGAGCGGCTCCGGTCCCAGATGTGCCAGCACGTTGCTGCCCTCCAGCTCTTTAGCCCATAGCCAGGCACCAAAGCGGCGCGGGTCCGTATAGCGCAGCACTTTGCCGTTGCTCATCACCAGATCGACGTGGTCATGCTTCTGAGGCGGCGTTTCTTCGCTGAGTATCCGTAAACTGCCCGACATTCCCAGGTGGATAATTATCCAGCCGTCAGGGAGTTCCAGCAGCAGGTATTTGGCACGGCGCTGCACGCTGAGCACCGGCTTGTCGCTCAGGGCATGGATTTCGTCAGAAACCGGCCAGCGCAAACGGCCGTTACGAACAATAGCGTGCAGAATAGTTTCACCGACCAGATGCGGTTCAATGCCGCGGCGGCTGGTTTCTACTTCAGGTAACTCTGGCATTTCTCCTCCGGGCAGGCTTAAAACAAAAAAACCCCGCCGAAGCGAGGTTTTTCATCAAAGTCACTGAAATTATTTAATTTTAGCTTCTTTGTACAGTACGTGTTGACGGACAACTGGATCGAATTTTTTCAGTTCCAGTTTTTCCGGCTTAGTACGCTTGTTCTTCGTGGTGGTATAGAAGTGACCAGTACCAGCAGAAGAAACCAGCTTGATCTTCTCGCGAACACCTTTAGCCATGACTTAGTTCCTCTTAGTACTTCTCGCCACGGGTACGAAGATCGGCCAGAACCGTTTCGATACCCTTCTTATCAATTACACGCATACCTTTAGCAGATACACGCAGTGTGACAAAACGCTTCTCGCTCTCAACCCAGAAACGGTGAGAGTGCAGGTTCGGCAGGAAACGGCGTTTGGTCGCGTTCATTGCGTGGGAACGGTTATTACCGGTCACCGGACGCTTGCCAGTAACTTGGCAGACTCGGGACATGTCTATTCTCCAAAAATCAAATTAGCTCGAGCTTCGTATAGGGTTATGGCGCCTCGTCAGGCTGCAAGCCTGGTCCCTGGCGGTTCAATGTGAACCACAGTGCCAGGCGCATAATGCCAAACCCGAGATTCTCAAAGGTGGCGTAGTATACGCTGCATAACGCATGTGCTCAAGTCCCGAACAGACAAAGATCCCCAAGGATCGCGCAATTCGGCCTAAATCCACCCACGTTCTGCAAAAGAAACGTACTCTCCGCGACCGATAACCAGATGGTCAAGCACGCGAATTTCCATAAAAAGGCAGGCACTCACGATACGCTCGGTAATCGCCCGGTCAGCTTTACTGGGTTCGGCCCTGCCCGACGGGTGATTATGCGCAAGAATGACCGCCGCTGCATTAGATTTCATTGCTTCACGGACAATTTCTCTCGGATGAACCTCAACATGGTTCAGGGTTCCGGAAAACATGGGGGTGCATTTGATAATGCGATGCTGGTTATCAAGAAAGATAACCATGAAGATCTCACGCTCTTCGGTCGTCAGCTGGCTTTGAATAAATTCCCGCACGGCATCCGGATTTTTGAGCGTCAGCTCTTCCACACCGCGAGAGATGTAATAACGCCTGGCGAGCTCAGCCACAGCATTCAGCTGCGTATATTTTGCCTTGCCGATGCCTTTAATCTCTTTAAATTGTGAATAGTCGGCAGACAATAAACGACTTAGCGAGCCGAACTTGTCTATCAACAGTTTCGCCAGCGTCAGCACGTTCATTTCCCTTGATCCTGTCCTTAAGAAGAGCGCCAGCAGTTCAATATCGGTGAGAGAACCCACGCCGAACTCAAGCAGCTTTTCTCTTGGTAAGCTTTTATTATTGCTGCTAATTATGGCTTCCATCAGACCCTCCATTCCCTTGTGCCGCCCATTCTGCCCCACTCTTTCGCAACCTGCGACTGAGAGATATCCACGCTGCGGCGCGCCTCGCAAACTGCAAAAAGTCCTTCTCTGAGGAGTGTGATAAAATAGACGCAAGATTAAGACTTCCGAATGGGAAAATCATGATGGGGCTTTCCGGCAAAAAAATTGTTCTGTGTGTGAGCGGCGGCATCGCAGCTTATAAAACGCCTGAACTGGTACGTCGCCTGCGCGATCGTGGAGCAGACGTACGCGTGGCGATGACCGAGGCGGCAAAAGCCTTCATTACGCCATTGAGCCTGCAGGCCGTATCTGGTTACCCGGTGTCGGACAGCCTGCTCGACCCCGCAGCAGAAGCCGCAATGGGGCATATTGAGCTGGGAAAATGGGCTGATTTAGTGATACTTGCCCCCGCCACCGCCGATCTCATCGCGCGGGTGGCGGCGGGGATGGCCAACGATCTGGTCAGTACGATTTGCCTTGCCACATCTTCTCCGGTTGCGGTTGTTCCCGCCATGAACCAGCAGATGTATCGCGCGGCGGCAACCCAGCATAATCTTGATGTCCTGTCCTCTCGTGGCCTGCTGATGTGGGGCCCGGACAGCGGCAGTCAGGCCTGTGGCGACGTTGGGCCTGGCCGCATGCTTGACCCGTTAGCCATCGTGGAAATGGCCTTGCAGCATTTTAGCGTCGTCAAAGATCTGCAACATCTTAACGTCATGATTACCGCCGGGCCGACGCGCGAACGCCTTGACCCGGTACGCTACATCACCAACGACAGCTCCGGGAAAATGGGTTATGCCATTGCCGAAGCGGCAGCAGCTCGCGGTGCGAGCGTCACGCTGGTTTCTGGCCCGGTCTCTTTACCCACCCCGCCGTGGGTAAAACGTATTGATGTGACCTCCGCGCTCGAGATGGAAGCTGCCGTTGGGCAAAATGTGGCAGGCCAGCATATTTTTATCGGCTGTGCGGCCGTGGCAGATTACCGGGCAGCAAGCGTCGCTGATGAAAAAATCAAAAAGCAAGGCGATGAAATCACACTAAAAATGGTGAAAAACCCGGATATTGTCGCCGGGGTCGCCGCACTTTCGGTCAACAGACCCTACGTCGTTGGGTTTGCCGCCGAAACAACTAATGTGGAAGAATACGCCCGGCAAAAGCGTATCAAAAAGAACCTTGACCTGATTTGTGCAAACGACGTTTCACATGCAGGGCAGGGTTTTAATAGCGATAACAACGCATTGCACCTTTTCTGGCAGGAAGGAGACAAAGTCTTACCGCTCGAGCGTAAGTCACTCCTTGGCCATCTCTTATTGGATGAGATCGTTACCCGTTATGATGAAAAAAATCGACGTTAAGATTCTGGACCCGCGTGTAGGCCAGCAATTCCCGCTACCGACCTATGCCACCTCTGGCTCCGCTGGCCTCGACCTGCGTGCTTGCCTGGACGACGCCGTTGAACTTGCGCCTGGTGTCACCACCCTGGTGCCAACGGGTCTGGCGATTCATATCGGCGATCCCGGCCTTGCCGCCGTTATTCTGCCGCGCTCTGGCCTGGGTCATAAACATGGCGTCGTGCTGGGTAACCTGGTCGGGCTGATAGATTCTGATTATCAGGGCCAGCTTATGGTATCCGTCTGGAATCGCGGGCAAGATAGCTTCACGATCCAACCAGGCGAGCGCATTGCTCAGATGGTGTTTGTGCCTGTTGTGCAGGCCGAATTTAATCTGGTCGAAGATTTTGATGCAAGCGTACGCGGTGAAGGCGGTTTTGGTCACTCCGGTCGTCAGTAAGCTCACTTTATAAACGTAACCACATAGCGTTCATAACGTTAAAACAGACCGCAGGCGGCATGCCTGCGGGCGCCGTGTGGCTGCTTGCCTGGCAAGTGCTTTATTTCAGGGGTATTTTAGAACATGGCAGAAAAACAGACAGCGAAACGGAACCGTCGCGAAGAAATACTTCAGTCGCTGGCCCAGATGCTTGAATCCAGCGATGGAAGCCAGCGCATTACCACCGCAAAGCTTGCAGCCACCGTGGGCGTTTCTGAAGCGGCACTCTATCGTCATTTTCCCAGCAAAACGAAAATGTTCGACAGCCTTATCGAATTTATAGAAGACAGCCTGATCACCCGCATCAATCTCATTCTCAAAGACGAGAAAGACACTTTTGCTCGTCTGCGGCTGATGGTATTGCTGATTCTGGGTTTTGGGGAAAAGAATCCGGGGCTGACCCGCATTCTGACCGGACACGCGCTGATGTTTGAACAGGATAAGCTGCAGGGGCGCATCAATCAGCTGTTTGAGCGCATTGAGGTCCAGCTGCGTCAGGTCATGCGTGAGAAGAAAATGCGCGATGGGGAAGGCTTCAGTACCGATGAGGCGCTGCTTGCCAGCCAGCTGCTGGCTTTCTGCGAAGGCATGCTTTCTCGCTTCGTGCGGAGCGAATTCCGCTATTCGCCTACGGATGATTTTGATACCCGCTGGCCGCTTATTGCCGCACAGCTTCGCTGAAAAAAGGGCCTGTTTTCAGGCCCTTCAGACTGATGACAAACCTAAACCGAATGGAATTCGAAAAGATCTCACCGAATAAATAACAAGGAAAATCAATTCATTGATTTTCGGCTGCCAACCACAAAGAAGGAAAAACCACGCTTTTTCCTTCTTTGTCAGCAATCTAAGGGCCTGTTTTCAGGCCCTTTTTACTACACGCCGTATTGCGTCCGGTATTCCTTCACGGCCTTCAGGCTTTCCGCCATCTCCGGCTTCTCTTCCAGGTAAGCAATCAGATCTTTAAGCGTGATGATCGAGATCACCTGACACTGATAATCGCGTTCCACTTCCTGAATAGCAGATATTTCTCCGCGTCCACGCTCCTGGCGGTCCAGAGAAATCAGCACGCCGGCCAGTGTCGCATCGTTTGCCGCAATAATTTCCATAGACTCACGAATTGCCGTGCCTGCCGTAATAACGTCATCCACCAGCATAACGCGGCCTTCTAAAGCGCTTCCTACCAGATTACCGCCTTCGCCATGATCTTTGGCTTCTTTACGGTTAAAGCAGTAAGGCACATCGCGTTCGTGATGTTCCGCCAGCGCCACCGCCGTTGTAGTGGCGATAGGGATCCCTTTGTAAGCAGGCCCAAACAGCAAATCAAACTCAATGCCGGAATCCATCAGCGCGGCGGCATAAAAGCGGCCGAGCAGTGCCAGATCGCGCCCGGTATTGAACAGCCCGGCGTTGAAGAAATAGGGACTGGTACGTCCGGATTTCAGCGTAAACTCGCCAAACTTAAGTACCTGCTTGCTAAGCGCAAACTCAATAAACTGGCGCTGATACGGTTTCATGGATTCGCTCCTGTAATGTACGGACATAAAAAAGGCGACTGCTAAAGTCGCCTTATAAATCAGTTTACCAGCGCCGCCTTCTGCGACGCGACAATGGATTCAATTCCCCCTCGCGCCAGCGCCAGCAGCGCCAACAGCTCTTCATGGGAGAACGGCTCACCTTCGGCGGTGCCCTGGATCTCAATCATACGACCGTCTTCCATCATCACGACGTTCATATCGGTTTCAGCCGCGGAATCTTCAACGTATTCCAGATCGCAAACCGCTTCGCCTTTCACAATCCCGACAGAAACTGCGGCAACCATGCCCTTCATCGGGTTGGTCTTAAGCTTACCGATCGCCACCAGCTTGTTCAGCGCATCTGCCAGCGCTACGCAAGCGCCGGTGATGGAGGCGGTACGGGTGCCGCCGTCGGCCTGGAGCACATCGCAGTCCAGGGTAATGGTATATTCACCAAGCACTTTAAGATCGACCGCCGCGCGCAGCGAGCGGGCGATCAGGCGCTGGATCTCCAGAGTACGGCCGCCCTGCTTGCCTTTCGCCGCTTCACGGGCGTTACGGGTATGAGTGGAACGCGGCAGCATGCCGTATTCTGCGGTGATCCAGCCCTGGCCCTGACCTTTCAGGAAGCGCGGAACGCCTTCTTCAACGGTGGCGGTGCACAGCACTTTGGTATCGCCAAACTCGACCAGCACGGAACCTTCAGCGTGTTTGGTGTAATTACGGGTCAGGGTGACTGGGCGCACTTGTTCGGCGCTACGACCTGATGGACGCATGGGTATTCTCCGGCTAAAACGAATGTGGCTGCGCATTATACGGGCTTCGCGCGCTTATTCCTATCCTGCCCGGCCAGGCATGGCTATAATCCTCCCATCGATTGCACAACACGGTTACGAATTATGATCCGCAGTATGACCGCCTATGCCCGGCGTGAAGTAAAAGGCGAATGGGGCAGCGCCTCCTGGGAGTTACGTTCAGTCAACCAGCGTTATCTCGAAACTTATATTCGCATGCCGGAGCAGTTCCGCAGCCTGGAGCCCGTGGCGCGCGAACGCATTCGTACCCGCTTAACGCGCGGCAAGATTGAATGCAACCTGCGTTTTGAACCCGACGCCAGCGCGCAAAGCTCGCTTCTGCTGAACGAAAAGCTGGCAAAACAGCTCGTTGAAGCAGCGAACTGGGTAAAAATGCAAAGCGACGAAGGCGAAATCAACCCGGTTGATATTCTGCGCTGGCCGGGCGTCATGTCCGCTCAGGAGCAGGATCTGGATGCTATCACCGCTGAAATTCTGGCGGCGCTGGACGGCGCGCTGGATGACTTTATCGTCGCCCGCGAAACAGAAGGCCAGGCCCTGAAGGCGCTTATCGAGCAGCGTCTTGAAGGCGTCAGCACCGAAGTCACCAAAGTCCGCGCGCAAATGCCGGAAGTGATGAAGTGGCAGCGCGACCGCCTGGTGGGCAAGCTGGAAGAGGCACAGGTTCAGCTTGAGAACACCCGTCTTGAGCAGGAGCTGGTGCTCATGGCGCAGCGCATTGACGTTGCCGAAGAGCTGGACCGCCTGGAAGCGCACGTCAAAGAAACATATAACATCCTGAAGAAGAAAGAGGCCGTTGGCCGCCGCCTCGACTTTATGATGCAGGAGTTCAACCGCGAGTCGAACACCCTGGCGTCAAAATCCATCAATGCCGATATCACGAATTCAGCCATCGAGCTGAAAGTACTGATCGAGCAGATGCGCGAGCAGATTCAGAATATCGAGTAATTGCCAGCGTCTGAATGAGGCCCGCCGCAAGCGGGCTTTTTTTTCGACTATAAGCCATAAGACAGTAGCTGCTCTGCCGTTATTAACCCCATTTTCTCAAGCTGTATTGCCACCGCCCGCACCGAACGACAGAACTCATGGCTGAGCATTTCCGGTGTTTTTCCAGCCCGGTAATCGGCTTCCAGCCGCTGCTTCTCATCCTCACTCCAGGGGAAAAATGATTTAGCTGGTTTGCCCTGGGCAAGATTTTTCTGCTGCCGCTCTTCTGGCGTCAGCCTGGTTTTCTTTTCTGTCGGGCGCTGAATAAACTCTTCTGCCAACGTAAACAGCTGGCGAATCAGATCCGGGGCATGGGCTATGGAGGTACGGGGCAGTAGCTCTCCGGTATCAGGATTGATGCCGTTCGCCAGCGCTTTTAACATGACTGAGGTATTCATTATTATGACTCCTGTCTTTACCGCTAATTAAACTCATCATTAATTTTTAAATCTTAATAAAAAACCCTATATTTCCTGCTAAATAAGCAACAATCGCATTAATTAAACTAATCCAAATAAGACTCTGTTAGAAAATCTCAATCGTGACACAACGCACAAAACGTTACCCTCTGCTGATAGTTCTGGAGGGATTCATGCTGCTACATATTCTCTATCTGATTGGCATTACCGCCGAGGCGATGACCGGCGCGCTGGCGGCTGGCCGCCGTCGTATGGACACCTTCGGCGTCATTATTATTGCTACGGCCACCGCGTTAGGCGGCGGCTCGGTGCGCGATATCCTGCTGGGACATTACCCACTCGGCTGGGTTAAACACCCCGAGTACGTGGTTATCGTGGCTATAGCCGCCATTCTGACGACTATTTTTGCCCCGGTAATGCCGCATCTGCGCCGCCTGTTTCTGGTGCTTGATGCTTTGGGTCTGGTGGTCTTTTCCATCATTGGCGCACAGATAGCCCTGGATATGGGCGAAGGCCCGGTCATCGCCATCATTGCCGCTGTCGTCACCGGGGTATTCGGTGGCGTGCTGCGGGACATGTTCTGCAAACGCATTCCGCTGGTCTTTCAGAAGGAGCTTTACGCCGGTATCGCCTTTGCCTCCGCCGTTTTGTATGTCGTTCTGCAGCACTACGTTTCCAGCCAGGACGTTGTGGTGATCGCGACCTTAATCTTCGGCTTTACCGCACGGCTGCTGGCACTGCGCCTGCGTCTTGGCCTGCCAGTCTTTCATTACAAGCATGCCGATCACTGATCCACAAAACCCTTAATCCCCTGCCGGGCCAGGTAAGCTGCCAGCGAGCTGACGGTTGGATAGTTAACAAATTCAACCAGCTTTTTAGCCCGCGTTGCCCCTATGCCCGGGAGTAATTGCCAGCTGACTTCATCGCGGGCCAGCAGCTCACGCCAGTGCGAATCGGTCATCATATTTAGCGCAGCTTTTGGTATGGGTAATCCAAACGCCAGCAGCCAGCGACGAAACGGCTGCTGACGCGCCAGGGAGAACTGATGCCAGATTTGTGCCGCTCTGGCAGATGAGATCCCGCTGACCCGGCTGATATCGCCCACGCTTAGCTGTAGCCATGAAAAGAGATGCTCAAGGCCGACGGCAAGATGCAGCTGCTGCCACGTGCCCGCTTTAACGCCGCTGATATTCAGTACGGCGGGTGTGCTTAGCCAGACCAGGCGAGAAAGAAACTGTTCACGACACGCCGACGCGCTGTAGAGGCAGCTCATCGGGGTCAGCCTGAGAGGATCGGGCGGCTCTGGCTTATCACGCTGAGTGACCCGCCATACCACCTCGTCTATGCGGGGGATCCCCTGCCCCGCAAGGCTTATCATCACCTGGTCCCCCGGCGCGATATCCAGCGCCTGCCAGCGTTTTACCGAGCCCACGTTCACGCGCTTGATCTGTTTGTCGTCAAGCTGAAGCGGCTCCAGATCCAGCACCACTGAGATCTTGCCCGTGCGGCCTACAGCGAAGCTTATACCCTTCACATCGGCGAGCTGCTGCGCGGGCGGATACTTCCATGCCGCAAGCCAGGTTGACTGACCGGGCTGCCAGAATTTCCCGCCAGGTTCATTTCCCTGATGGATAACAATACCGTCAGTCACAAACGGCAGCGGCGAGCTAAACCAGCGTTTTCGTAAGTCTGATATCTCATCAAGGGTAGAAACAGGTTTTGACCAGGTTTTGGCGAGCGTAAAACCCGCTTCGGCTAATGCATCAAGCTTCATCCCAAAACTGGCCGGGCCGTCCGGCCATGCCCAGATAAACACGCCGAACTGATTCAGGAAACCCGGCGTGGCATTGCGCATCATGGCGCCCGCGACTTTCCCCCTGGCATTGAGACCCCCCATAGATTTTTGCATATGCCCATCGCGCTTCCAGAACAGTTCGCCCTGCAAAATGCTGTTTGCCAGCGGTCCGGTAACATTGAGGGGTATAGCACTGATTTTTTCGGCTTTCGCTGTCCAGTCCTCGCCTTTCAGGCCATCCCCACGGCTGAGCATCCGGGTAAGCTTTCCGTGTTGATAAACAAGGGTGATAGCGACGCCATCCACCTTCGGCTGTACCCACAGATCCGCCTTATTTCCGATCCATTTAGCAACCGCTGCGCTGTCAGAAAGCTTTTTCACGCCGGTATGCGCAACAGGATGCCGGGCTTTCCCGTACGTAGTGAGTTCGGGCGGCGCTTGCGCCGCGTCTGGCTGATGACAACGCTGCCAGCCGTTAAGCCTGGCCCGCAGCTGATCGTAGACAGCATCGCTCGTCGTGCTGGTGCCATCCCGGTAGTAGGCGATATCCCACTGTGTCAGCTGGGTTTTGAGCTTATTGATTTCCTGACTGGTCTGCCCCGGTGACCAGTCCGGGCATGAAGCCCGTACACCGCCCGAGCTGAAGAAAATTATTAAGAGCAGAGCTTTTAACCACGCCATAGCGACCTCCGTATCAAGACGAGGGAGATATAGCGCGTTGTTGTATCCACGGCGAGAGCGAGGTGTAAACACTGCGGAGCGTTTTCAGAGAAAGCGTTCGCGTTGCATAAACTGAACAAAAAAACTGGAAAATACTGCGCATTTTTCTGCAAAACAGCCCAGGGAGCATGACAAATTCTCCGTGCTGCCGCATCGCCGTGTATAATAGGCCGGTAAATGCTCTTCTTTTATCCTTACCGAATAAGTTAGAACTCATGGCTCAAGGCACGCTTTATATAGTTTCCGCTCCAAGTGGCGCGGGGAAATCCAGCCTCATTCAGGCTTTGTTAAAAACGCAACCGCTGTATGACACGCAGGTTTCCATTTCCCATACCACTCGTGGCGTACGCCCCGGTGAAAACCATGGTGAACACTATTTCTTCGTCAGTAAGGAAGAGTTCAGGCAGATGATTGCCGAAGATGCTTTCCTCGAACACGCGGAAGTATTCGGTAATTATTACGGCACTTCGCGCCATGCTATTGAGCAGGTTCTGGCAACGGGTGTTGACGTGTTTCTGGATATCGACTGGCAGGGCGCGCAGCAAATTCGCCAGAAAATGCCGCAGGCGCGCAGTATCTTTGTCTTGCCGCCGTCGAAAGATGAGTTAGACCGCCGCCTGCGTGGCCGCGGGCAGGACAGCGAAGAAGTCATTGCAAAGCGTATGGAACAGGCCGTTGCTGAAATGAGCCACTACGCCGAATATGATTATCTTATCGTCAACGACGATTTCGACACCGCGCTGTCAGATTTAAAGATTATTATCCGTGCCGAGCGTCTGCGAATGGGCCGCCAAAAAGCACGACATGACGCTTTAATCAGCAAACTATTGGCAGACTGAGCCCAGTTTCAGTATCATGCCCAGTCATTTCTTCATCTGTTGGAGCTTTAAAATATGGCACGCGTAACCGTTCAGGACGCAGTAGAGAAAATTGGTAACCGTTTTGACCTGGTACTGGTCGCCGCACGTCGCGCTCGTCAGATGCAGACTGGTGGTAAAGATCCACTGGTACCTGAAGAAAACGATAAAACGACCGTTATCGCACTGCGCGAAATCGAAGAAGGGTTGATCACCAACCAGATTCTCGATGTGCGTGATCGTCAGGAGCAGCAAGAGCAGGAAGCCGCAGAACTGCAGGCCGTTACCGCTATTGCTGAAGGTCGTCGTTAATTAGCCCTGCGGGTAGCCCTTGTATCTGTTTGAAAGCCTGAATCAGCTGATTCAACAATACTTGCCCGAGGAGCAGATTAAGCGCCTTCGGCAAGCTTATCTTGTCGCACGTGATGCTCACGAGGGACAAGCACGTTCAAGCGGTGAACCCTATATCACCCATCCCGTAGCGGTTGCCTGCATTCTGGCCGAGATGAAACTCGACTATGAAACGCTGATGGCGGCCCTGCTGCATGATGTGATCGAAGACACCCCCGCCACCTACCAGGATATGGAACAGCTGTTTGGCAAAAGCGTTGCCGAACTGGTGGAAGGGGTTTCTAAGCTCGACAAACTGAAATTCCGCGATAAGAAAGAGGCGCAGGCCGAAAACTTCCGCAAAATGATCATGGCGATGGTGCAGGATATCCGCGTCATTCTGATCAAACTCGCCGACCGCACGCACAATATGCGCACGCTGGGGTCTTTGCGCCCGGACAAGCGCCGCCGCATCGCCCGCGAAACCCTCGAAATCTATAGCCCGCTGGCTCACCGTCTTGGTATTCATCACCTGAAGACCGAGCTGGAAGAACTGGGCTTTGAAGCGCTCTACCCGAACCGTTACCGCGTCATTAAAGAAGTGGTCAAAGCGGCGCGCGGCAACCGTAAAGAGATGATTCAGAAAATCCTCTCGGAAATCGACGGGCGTTTACAGGAAGCTGGCATCCCTTGCCGCGTCAGCGGTCGCGAAAAACACCTCTATTCCATCTACTGCAAAATGACGCTTAAAGAGCAGCGTTTCCACTCGATCATGGACATCTACGCCTTCCGCGTTATCGTTCATGACATGGACACCTGTTACCGCGTCCTTGGCCAGATGCACAGCCTCTATAAGCCGCGCCCTGGCCGGGTGAAAGACTATATCGCCATTCCAAAGGCGAACGGCTATCAGTCGCTGCACACCTCCATGATTGGCCCGCACGGCGTGCCGGTTGAGGTGCAGATCCGTACCGAAGATATGGACCAGATGGCAGAGATGGGGGTTGCGGCACACTGGGCTTATAAAGAGCAGGGTGAGAGCAGCACAACTGCGCAAATCCGTGCCCAGCGCTGGATGCAAAGCCTGCTGGAACTGCAGCAGAGCGCCGGTAGCTCATTTGAATTTATCGAAAGCGTCAAATCCGATCTCTTCCCGGATGAGATTTACGTTTTCACCCCGGAAGGGCGAATTGTCGAACTGCCGGCGGGCGCAACCCCGGTCGACTTCGCCTATGCGGTGCATACCGATATCGGCCACGCCTGCGTGGGTGCCCGCGTAGACCGCCAGCCCTATCCGCTGTCCCAGCCGCTGACCAGCGGTCAGACTATCGAAATTATTACCGCACCGGGCGCACGTCCGAATGCGGCCTGGCTTAACTTTGTCGTCAGCTCCAAAGCGCGCGCCAAAATTCGCCAGATGCTCAAAAACCTCAAGCGCGACGACTCGGTGAGCCTGGGCCGCCGTTTGCTGAACCACGCTTTAGGCGGCAGCCGCAAGCTTGCCGAGATCCCACCGGAAAGCATCCAGCGTGAGCTTGAGCGCATGAAGCTCGCCTCGCTTGATGATTTACTGGCGGAGATTGGCCTGGGCAACGCCATGAGCGTCGTGGTAGCGAAGAACCTGCAGGGTGATTCCCCGACCGCGCTGCAACCCGGCACAATGCCGCACAGCCATCTGCCTATCAAAGGCGCGGACGGCGTGCTGATCACCTTTGCGAAATGCTGCCGCCCGATCCCCGGCGACCCGATTGTCGCGCACGTCAGCCCGGGCAAAGGCCTGGTTATCCACCATGAGTCCTGCCGCAACATCCGTGGTTATCAGAAAGAACCAGAGAAGTTTATGGCGGTGGAGTGGGATAAAGAGGCGGAGCAGGAGTTCGTCACCGAAATCAAGGTGGATATGTTCAACCACCAGGGTGCGCTGGCAAACCTGACGGCGGCGCTGAACAACGCGGGTTCCAATATTCAAAGCCTCAATACGGAAGAGAAAGATGGCCGCGTCTACAGCGCGTTCATTCGCCTGACCGCCCGCGATCGTATCCATCTGGCAAACCTCATGCGCAAAATCCGCGTGATGCCGGACGTGATTAAAGTCACCCGCAACAGAAACTAGCTATGAATCCTCAACGTTATGCGCGTATCTGCGAAATGCTCGCCAGGCGCCAGCCTGACCTGACCGTCTGCATGGAGCAGGTTCATAAGCCCCATAACGTCTCGGCGATTATCCGTACGGCGGACGCGGTGGGCGTGCATGAAGTCCACGCCGTCTGGCCGGGAAACCGCATGCGGACCATGGCCTCTTCTGCGGCGGGCAGCAACTCCTGGGTCGAAGTGAAAACCCACCGTACGATTGGTGATGCGGTCGCTCAGCTTAAAAGCAGCGGCATGCAGATCCTCGCCACCAACCTATCTGACAAGGCCGTCGACTTCCGCGAGATTGATTACACGCGTCCGACCTGCATCCTGATGGGCCAGGAAAAAACTGGCATTACGGCTGAAGCCTTAGCGCTGGCTGACCAGGATATCATTATTCCGATGATCGGCATGGTGCAGTCGCTTAACGTCTCCGTTGCCTCCGCGCTTATTCTCTACGAAGCGCAGCGCCAGCGTCAGAACGCCGGCATGTACCAGCGCGAAAACAGCACTCTGCCGGAATCTGAACAGCAGCGCCTGCTGTTTGAGGGCGGTTACCCTGTGCTGGCACGCGTCTCTCGTCGTAAAGGTCTGCCCTACCCCCATGTGAATCAGCAAGGTGAGATCGAAGCTGATGCCGCATGGTGGGCCACAATGCAGTCCGCGGAGTGATCCCATGAAAGGCCGTTTGCTGGATGCCATACCGTTAAGCACGCTTGCCGGGGTCGGCGCCAGCCAGAGCGGCAAGCTGGCCAAAATTGGCCTGCACACCATTCAGGATCTCCTGCTGCATCTCCCGCTGCGCTACGAAGACCGCACGCATCTCTACCCTATCAATGACCTTGTGCCTGGCGTTCACGCCACGGTAGAAGGCGAAGTGCTGAACTCAAACATCAGCTTTGGCCGCCGCCGCATGATGACCTGTCAGATTAGCGACGGCACCGGCATCCTGACGATGCGCTTCTTTAATTTCAATGCGGCAATGAAAAACAGCCTTTCGGCGGGCAAGCGTGTACTTGCCTACGGCGAGGCAAAGCGCGGGACGCACGGGGCAGAGATGATTCACCCCGAATACCGCATTCAGGGCGATCTCAGCACGCCTGAGCTGCAGGAGACGCTGACGCCCGTTTACCCCACAACCGAAGGCATCCGCCAGGCCACGCTGCGCAAACTGACGGACCAGGCGCTGGAGCTGCTCGATACCTGCGCCATTACGGAACTGCTGCCGCCGGAGCTAAGCCAGGGGATGATGAGCCTGCCCCAGGCGCTGCGCACGCTGCACCGTCCGCCGCCGGACATGAAGCTTATCGATCTGGAAACGGGCAAGCATCCGGCCCAGCAGCGTTTGATCCTCGAAGAGCTGCTCGCCCATAACCTGAGCATGCTGGCGCTGCGTGCCGGTGCCCAGCGCTATCACGCCCTGCCGTTGGTGAACCACGACGAGCTGAAAAACCGCCTGCTGGCCGCGCTGCCGTTTAAGCCTACCGGAGCACAGGAAAGAGTGGTTGCCGAAATCGAACGGGATATGGCGCTCGATGTGCCGATGATGCGTCTGGTGCAGGGCGACGTTGGCTCGGGTAAAACGCTGGTCGCCGCGCTCACCGCGCTTCGTGCTATTGCCCACGGCAAACAGGTAGGCCTGATGGCCCCGACGGAGCTGCTCGCCGAACAGCACGCCAGTAATTTCCGCCAGTGGTTTGAACCGCTGGGCATTGAAGTGGGCTGGCTTGCCGGGAAGCAAAAAGGCAAAGCGCGTATCGCCCAGCAGGAGGCCATTGCCAGCGGTCAGGTATCGATGGTTGTCGGCACCCACGCCATTTTCCAGGAGCAGGTGCAGTTTGCCGGGCTGGCGCTGGTGATCATCGATGAGCAGCACCGCTTTGGCGTCCACCAGCGGCTCGCCCTGTGGGAGAAAGGTCAGGTGCAGGGCTTCCACCCGCATCAGCTGATCATGACCGCCACGCCAATCCCACGCACGCTGGCGATGACCGCCTATGCCGATCTGGATACTTCAGTAATAGACGAGCTGCCGCCGGGCCGTACGCCGGTCACCACCGTCGCCATCGCGGATACGCGCCGCAATGAGATTATCGAACGCGTGCGCAGCGCCTGCACCGCAGAAAAGCGTCAGGCCTACTGGGTTTGTACGCTGATCGAGGAATCGGAAGTTCTGGAAGCCCAGGCGGCGGAAGTCACCTGGGAAGAGCTGAAAGCTGCGCTGCCCGATCTTAACGTCGGGCTGGTTCACGGGCGCATGAAGCCGGTGGAAAAGCAGGCGGTGATGAAGGCCTTTAAAGAGGGCAGCATTCATCTGCTTATCGCCACAACGGTGATTGAAGTCGGTGTGGATGTGCCGAACGCCAGCCTGATGATAATCGAAAACCCCGAGCGTCTGGGCCTTGCGCAACTCCACCAGCTGCGTGGCCGCGTGGGGCGAGGCGCCGTGGCATCTCACTGCGTGCTGCTCTACAAGTCTCCGCTGTCCAAAACGGCTCAGCTTCGTTTGCAGGTTCTTCGGGACAGCAACGACGGCTTTGTGATTGCGCAAAAAGATTTAGAAATTCGTGGGCCGGGTGAGCTGCTCGGCACCCGCCAGACGGGGAGCGCCGAGTTTAAAGTGGCTGATTTACTGCGCGATCAGGCGATGATCCCGGAAGTACAGCGGCTTGCCCGCCATATCCATGAGCGCTATCCGCAACAGGCATCCGCATTAATTGAACGCTGGATGCCCGAAACGGAACGCTATTCAAACGCCTGATTAGCCAAACAGCGGCAGAAGCAGGTAAAGCTTAATCACCAGCGCGTTAACGATATCGATAAAGAACGCACCGACCATCGGCACCACCAGGAAGGCCATATGCGAAGGCCCGAAACGCTCGGTGATCGCCTGCATGTTCGCAATGGCCGTCGGTGTAGCCCCAAGCCCGAACCCACAGTGCCCCGCCGCCAGCACCGCCGCATCGTAGTTTTTCCCCATCAGACGATAGGTCACGAAGATGGCATACAGCGCCATAAAGACGGCCTGCACGGTTAAAATGGCCAGCATCGGCAGCGCAAGGGAAGCCAGCTCCCACAGCTTAAGGCTCATCAGCGCCATCGCCAGGAACAGCGACAGGCAGACGTTGCCCAGCACCGACACCGCCCGCTCGAAGACGCGATAGAAGCCCAGCAGCGCCATAGTATTGCTGAGGATCACCCCAACGAAAAGCACGCAGACGAAGGTTGGCAGCTCAAACGCCGAGCCCTGAATCGCCTGTGCAACCAGCTTGCCGACCGTCAGGCAGATGGCGATCATGGCGATGGTTTCCACCAGCACCAGCGAGGTGATCACACGCCCTACCGCTGGCTTTTCAAACGCCGTTGGGATTTCGCTGTCTTCCGGGGTTCCCTCCGGGTTGGAGGAGTGTTTTACGAGGTAGCGCGCAACCGGCCCACCAATCAGCCCGCCGAGCACCAGTCCGAAGGTGGCGCAGGCCATTGCGACTTCAGTTGCGTTCTGGAAGCCGTAGCGCTCGGTGAAGAGCTTGCTCCATGCCGCACCGGTACCGTGACCGCCGGAGAGCGTAATAGACCCCGCCAGCAGGCCCATCAGCGGATCCAGCCCCAGCAGGCTTGCCATACCGATACCAATCGCGTTCTGCATGACCAGCAGCCCAACCACCACGATCAGGAAGACACCCAGCACTTTACCGCCGGCACGCAGGCTGGCGAGGTTGGCGTTCAGGCCGATGGTGGCGAAGAAAGCGAGCATCAGCGGATCTTTCAGGGTCATATCAAAATCGATTTCCCAGCCCATGCTTTTTTTCAGCACCAGCAGGGCTAAGGCAACCAATAGTCCACCTGCTACCGGCTCAGGGATCGTGTACTTTTTAAGAAGCGGTACGGAGTGGACCATTTTCCTGCCCAGCAGCAGCACAAGCGTTGCCGCAACCAGGGTCGAGAGGGTGTCGAGATGAATCATAAGAGTGCTCCTTTTTGCGCGTTTATAGGTCAGCGCTTAGTCATTCCTTCACATATACGCAGGGTCTGGAAAAATCAGCAGCTGGATTTTAACCAAAAAACAGTCATTCGTTATATAAAAACGTCGTTATATGAGATTTAAATATTAAGACCATCACTATGCAATCGTTTGCTTTTACCCTTCAGTCCGCTAAAATCTGCGCTTTTCCAGCAAGAGATTCCTCTGATGTCCGTAAACGCCGTTGAGTCAGAAAATGCGCAACCGATTGCATCGACTCCTCCCAGTGAGCTCATCTACCGCCTTGAAGACAGACCGCCCCTGCCGCAAACCCTTTTCGCCGCCTGTCAGCACCTGCTGGCGATGTTCGTTGCGGTCATCACACCGGCGCTGCTGATCTGCCAGGCGCTGGGGCTACCGGCAACGGACACCCAGCATATTATCAGTATGTCGCTGTTCGCATCCGGCGTGGCCTCTATTATTCAGATCAAATCCTGGGGGCCGGTTGGCTCCGGCCTGCTGTCGATTCAGGGCACCAGCTTTAACTTTGTCTCTCCGCTGATTATGGGCGGCATGGCGCTGAAAAACGGCGGAGCCGACGTGCCCACCATGATGGCGGCGCTGTTCGGTACGCTGATGCTGGCCAGCTGCACCGAAATGGCGCTGTCCCGCGTGCTGCATCTTGCCCGGCGCATTATCACGCCGCTGGTTTCCGGGGTCGTGGTGATGATTATCGGCCTGTCGCTGATTCAGGTTGGCCTGAACTCCATCGGCGGCGGCTATGCCGCCATGAGCGACCACACCTTCGGCGCGCCAAAAAACCTGATGCTGGCCGGTGCCGTATTACTGGTCATCATTCTTCTCAACCGCCAGCGCAACCCTTATCTGCGCGTGGCCTCGCTGGTTATCGCTATGGCCGTTGGCTACGCGCTTGCCTGGGCGATGGATATGCTGCCGCAGGTCACCGCGCCGACGAACACCGATTTGATTATGGTGCCAACGCCGCTCTATTACGGGCTGGGGATTGACTGGAACCTGCTGATCCCGCTGATGCTGGTGTTTATGGTGACCTCGCTGGAAACCATCGGTGATATTACGGCCACCTCCGACGTGTCCGAACAGCCCGTCTCAGGCCCGGTGTACATGAAGCGCCTGAAAGGCGGCGTGCTGGCGAACGGCCTGAACTCCTGTGTTTCAGCCATCTTCAACACCTTCCCGAACTCCTGCTTCGGCCAGAACAACGGCGTTATCCAGCTGACCGGCGTCGCCAGCCGCTACGTTGGTTTTGTGGTGGCGCTGATGCTGATCGTGCTCGGCCTGTTCCCGGCGGTAAGCGGTTTTGTTCAGCACATTCCCGAGCCGGTGCTGGGCGGCGCAACTATCGTGATGTTCGGGACTATAGCCGCGTCCGGCGTGCGCATCGTCTCCCGCGAACCGCTTAACCGCCGCGCAATTATGATTATCGCGCTGTCTCTCGCCGTCGGCATGGGGGTCTCCCAGCAGCCGCTGATTCTGCAGTTCGCGCCAGACTGGCTGAAGACGCTGCTCTCTTCCGGCATTGCCGCCGGTGGCATCACCGCTATCGTGCTGAACCTGATTTTCCCGCCTGAGAAAGATTGATGTCCCTCACGCGCCGGGGAATTGTTTTAACCGGCGCGTGAAACCTGCCCTGACAATCTCATCCTTGAGCTATAACGGTAAATGGGGCATAACACCCGTTACCGAAACTTCATGGGATGGAAGACAATGAAATTTCTCGGAAAGCTAATCGTAGTTATCCTTGTTGCCATACTGGTGCTGCTCGTTGCCGCCTGGCTTTTACTGCAGACCCGCTGGGGAGCGAGCCAGCTCAGCGGCTGGGTAAATGAAAATACCGGTTACCAGTTCTCATTCGAAAGCATGGATAACCGCTGGGCTTCCCCCACCCACGTTACGCTAAATAAAGTCACGTTCGGGCGAAAAGGCCAGCCTGCCACGCTGGTTGCGCAGGTCGTTGATATCGGCCTGAGCACGCGTCAGTTTTCTGAGCCGCTCCACGCGGATACCATTTTGCTGAAAAATGGCACCCTGAACCTGACCCCAACGGCGGCCCCTCTTCCGTTCAGGGCAGACCAGCTACAGCTGAGCGATATGGCATTGAACAGCCCCGGCTCCGAATGGGATTTACGCGCCCAACGCGTGAACGGCGGTATTTCACCGTGGCATCCCGAAGCAGGGAAAGTGCTGGGCAAGACCGCCGATATCCAGTTCAGCGCGGGCTCCATGACGCTTAACGGCGTTCCTGCGAGCAACGTCCTGCTGCAGGGGGCAATTAATAACGACCGGGTGACCCTCTCCAATGTGGGAGCAGATATTGCTCGTGGTTCGCTTACCGGCAATGCCAGCCGCAGCCCGGACGGTTCATGGCAGGTCGGCAGCCTGCGGCTGAACGATATCCGCCTGCAAACGGATAAATCAATTGCCGATTTCCTCGCCCCAGTCACCACCGTCCCCTCGCTGAAAATAGACAGCCTGGAGATAACGGATGCGCGCCTGGAGGGTAAAGACTGGGCGGTGACCGATTTAGATCTGAGCCTGCGCAACCTGACGCTGGCCAACGGCGGCTGGCAGACAGAAGACGGCAGGCTGTCGCTGAATGCCAGCAGCTTTATCAATGGCTCCGTGCAGCTTAACGACCCCATTGTGAATATCGATTTCACGCCGCAGGCCGCCGTGCTGCGCCAGTTCACCTCCCGATGGGAAAGAGGCATCGTGCGCGCCTCAGGCCAGTGGCTTCGTGGGGACAGGAGGCTGGAATTAGACGAGGTGGCGCTGTCGGGGCTGGAGTATACGCTGCCTGCGAACTGGCAGGCGCTGTGGCTGGAGCCGCTGCCGGAATGGCTCAACAGCGTGACGGTTAAAAAGCTGTCGGCAAACCGCAACCTGATCATCGATATCAATCCGGACTTCCCGTTCCAGCTCACCTCGCTGGATGGCATGGGGAATAACTTAACGGTGGTGCGCGACAGGCAGTGGGGGATGTGGGATGGAAATCTTACGCTGAACGCGGCGTCGGCTACGTTCAACCGGATAGACGTACGCCGTCCTTCTGTATCGCTTGTGGCAAACACGAATCAGATTACGGTTTCCGAGCTGAGCGCATTCGCCGGTAAAGGGATGCTGGAGGCGACGGGGGCGGTTTCACAATCACCGCAGCGGAACGCCGCCATCAATCTGCGCGGGCGCTCCGTGCCGGTAAACACGTTGCAGCAGTGGGGATGGCCTGAGGTGCCGCTCTCCGGCGACGGCAACCTGCAGCTCTCGGTGACGGGTAATCTTGCCGCGAAAACGCCTTTAAAACCAACGATTAATGGCACATTACACGTCACAGGGGCAGACGGTAAGCAGGTTGAGCAGAAAATGCAGAACGGAATGGTGCCAACGGAGCCAGCCACGGCTCCGGACAGCTACTCCTCTTCGTTACCGCCCTCTTCCAGCGGCCCGAACGGCTTAGCGGGAAGCACCAGATAGACCCCCTCGAACACGGCACCCATGGTGTCGTCGCCGTAAAGCTCAACCTGCAGGGCAACGCGAGCTTTACGGCCCCGCGCCAGGCGGTCCAGATCGCCGCTCAGCGATCCCAGATCCGCTATCGCGCCCGGCCTTCCGGTAATCGGGCTGCTGTAACGGATATGCGCATCCGCAAGTATTATCGTGCCGCCCAGATGGCGCTCGCGCAGCATCAGCCAGATAAGCCCCCAGCCAGTTAGCGTCGCCAGCGAGAAGAGGCTGCCTGCAAACAGCGTCTGGTGAGGATTTTGATTGCCCGCTTCCGGCATAGTGGTAATGAATTTCTGGCCGGTGTACTGCTGGATGCGCACGCCCATTTTCTCGCTGAGCGGGATATGTTCGTACCAGGCCTGCTGCAGCTGCCCGCACCAGTCGGCGCGATGCAGGATATCGTCCAGAGAAGCCACCGGTTTGATCATCAGGAAATGGCGAACGGGCGTCGTTTGCGGGGTGGTGATCTCACCCTGATTCTCAAAGCCCAGCTTGGCAAAGAACTCCACCGCGTCTTCGCGGGCGCTGCACACGACGCGCTTCACCCCTTCCTGACGCGCAACGGATTCCAGGGTCATCGCCATCAGCGTCCCCAGGCCTTTATCCTGCACGGATGGATGAACAGCCATAAAGCGAATGGCCGCTTCGTTATCGGCATTGATATACAGACGGCCAATGGCAACCGTATTGCCCTCTTCGTCCACCACCATCTGGTGATGGGCCATGGCATCCCAGGCATCGCGCTCTGAGCCCTTCGGCTGATGCAGCGGCTTGCGCAGCATTTCCCAGCGGAACTGGTAGTAGCGCTCAAGTTCTTCTTCGGTTTCTGGTACGCGAAGGTGATACATACATGCACTCTCTCTTGTTGCGCGGAACCGTCAAAATAGCGGCGTAATCAGACCTGCAGCCAGAACGTCACCGGGCCGTCGTTAGTCAGCGATACCTGCATATCCGCAGCAAAGCGCCCTGTTTCAGCTACGATTCCCTGGCTTCGGCAGCGGGCGACAAAATACTCGTACAGCTCTTCTGCCTGCTCGGGCGCAGCACCACCCGAAAAGCTCGGGCGCATGCCACGTTCGGTGTCTGCCGCAAGCGTAAACTGGGAAACCACCAGCACGCTGCCGCCAGCTTGCTGAACGTTCAGGTTCATTTTGCCGTTTTCATCGCTGAAAATTCGGTAGCCTAAAACCCGCTCGCACAGGCGGTTGGCTTTCTGTTCGTTGTCTTCTTTTTCGACACCCAATAACACCAAAAGTCCCGGACCAATTTCACCCGTGGTTTCACCCTCTACGGTAACGCTGGCGTGGGTGACGCGCTGAATTAATGCAATCATGGTTCTTCCAAATCTTCCTGCTGCGCTTCAATGCGAAGCTTACGATACTCCCCGAGGGTGACAGTAATTTCCGCCCCGAGCAACACGATACACCACGTCCAGTAGACCCAGACAAACAAAATCGGGATCACCGCCAGCACGCCGTAAATCAGCTGATAAGAAGGGAACATAGTGATGTAAAGCGCGAAGCCTTTCTTACCTAATTCGAAGAGCAGGGCAGCAACCAGCGAGCCAATCATGGCGTCTTTCACCGGTACGCGGGCGATGGGCACGATGCTGTAAAGCATCCAGAACGACAGCCAGGAGAGCAGCAGCGGGAAGATGCGCAGCACCTGGTCGATCATGCTGTTAAAGCCCGTTATCCAGTACATGGAAAGCAGGTAGGAGCTGATAGCCAGGCTCGCCCCGGCCAGCAATGGCCCGAGCGTGAGGATCATCCAGTACACGGCAAAAGAGTAAATTTTTGGCCGGGTCTTTTTGCTGCGCCAGATGGTATTCAGCGCGCTGTCCACGGCATACATCAGCAGTAAAGCCGTGACGATAAGCCCACAGGCGCCAACTGCCGTCATCTTGCTGGAGTTAGCGACAAACTGCTCGATATAGCGCTGGATAATGTCGCCGGTGGAAGGGATAAAGTTCGAAAAGATAAAGTGCCGCAGCTGAACGCTGACGTCTGAGAACATCGGAAATGCGGCAAACAGCGCAAACACGACGGCGATAAACGGCACCAGCGACAGCAGCGACACGTAGGCGAGGTTACCCGCGAGGGTCGTCATGTTGTCCTGGTCTATACGCTGCCAGAGCAGTTTGCCCCAGGCAACGCATGGCCTGAGGCGTGTAGCGGTAGTGCGACGAGCGTCTTTTAGCATGGATTGTTCGCGAAATATGCGGGTATCGTCTCTTTGCCGGTCACCAGAATGCTGGTGATACCCACCTGTTGAGCACCTTTTATATTATCGGCGTTATCGTCAAAAAAGATCGCCCGATCCGCAGGCGTTCCCTCTTCCTGAAGGAGTTTAAGGTAGATTTCTGGCTCCGGCTTGCGCGTCCCCATCTCCTGTGAGAGATAGATTTTATCCGCCGCTTCGGCAATTTCCGGGTATTCCCCCGGCCAGAAGTTCGTGTGTAAACGGTTGGTATTGGACAGGACTACCACGCGATGCCCTTTCTCACGCAGCTGCTTCATCACGGCAATGACTTCCGGGCGCAGGGCGACAAACACCGCCTGCCAGCCTGCCGCAAACTGGTCAAAGCTCAGCGCCATCCCCATCTCATCGCAAACGGCGGCGGCAAACTCTTCATCCGTAATCTGCCCTCGCTCGTGGCGGTGGAAAGCCTCACCCATCACAAAGCTGTTCTGTAAATTCGCCAGCGGCACCCGGCTGAGATCGCTCCACACCCCCATGACGCGGTTGAAGTCGATATCAACAATGACGTTACCTAAATCAAAGATATACAGCATAAGCCTCTCCTTTGCGCATGGACAAATAACTGTAGCGGTAAAGGGGAGCTTTGACTATCGATGACGTCGATAAGCGAAAATAAACATCCTTGCATATCTTCATTGCTTATCACTTCCCGCCGGAAGGTTTTATGTCCGTCACAAGGCTAAAATCCACGGCCATCCCACTGCTGTTAAGGGTGTATGACATGGATTCCGTCAGCCAGTGCTGATCTTCGTTTACGCCAAATCCTTGTGTTGTCACGCGGCTTTCAGCGGTAACAGGCAGTAGTGATAAGCGCGCGGGCAGCGTGATGTTCATCGTGCGGCTATTGCGCTTCATCTGCGTGACTTTGGATTTTGCGCTGGCTTTGGCGGATTGCTCATCGGACTGCGTATAGGGGTGCTGTTTGTCCGCGCCGCCGGGATGCTCAACCTCTACAGCTTTTGTTTCTCCCGTTGTCTTGTCGTGATAATTCACGCTCACCTTCCCCTTCGACTGGCCCGCAGACGTCCCCTCACGCTTGCCTTCACCGTAGCTCCAGCGGGTAACCATATCAGGCGTGATGGTGACTGCGGGCAGCGGTTTACCGCTCACCGTGGTGCCCTCACCCTGCACCAGGAACATCCAGTACCCCCCGCTGGGTTTGCTTACGGCGTCGTATTTTTTTGCAAGGCGGGTCAGCAGTGCGGCATCCGATTCTCTGACCTGATCGATATGGCTTATCGGAATTTCGGCGAGCTTCGGCGAAACCCGGGGTATCAGGCTATTATCCGTCGCAATGGTTTTGACGATATCGCCCAGCGTGACGTCGTTGAAAGAGCGGTTTTTCTGACTGGTCACGTCGCCAGGCTGTCTGGCGCTGTTCATCGGTGCGGCCGTTGCGGTGATAATAATCTGCCGGGGAGGCCCGCTGCTCTGCACCTGGCTTACCACAAACCAGCCTTTATCCTGGAAGGTGCCGTTAAATCCCAGCCCCAGCTGCAGACGCGCCCCTTTTGTAGGAAGGGCGAGCGTTTCTGAATACAGGGTAATGGTCAGCGTATCGCTTCTGCCGGTGGCACCGCCGTAATCAGCTAATTTAATCTCACTCAGCCCCTGCGCGATGGCATGGGTAATGTCCTGCCCTTCGGCTTTCAGACTAAAATCGGGTTTATATTCCATTTGTTAATCCCACAAGCTTTGCGCACTGTTCTCGGCCACCGGCGTCCAGTCCGGCAACAGAATTGCGATGCCTGCGGGATAAACGGCGCCGTAGTTGGCGAGCCCTCGGTTGGCCTCCAGAACAGCAACCATAGACTGATTCAGCGCCTGAGCGCCGTAGTTGCGGACACAAATTGCATCCAGTACATCGCCCTCACGGGTTATCCAGGTTGTCGCCATAATGTTGTATCGTCACTGAGAAAGTTTTATGTCGCGGCCCACCGCCGGGGATGAACTGGTTTATCGAGTCATTAAAAGCCTTCACGACCCAATACCCGAGTACATCCCCTTCACTGGTGACCAGTTGTTGTGGCTTTGCCTCGTCGGCCAGCAGGTAGAGATCATCAATGGCTGAAATGCCATTGCGGAACGCCTGATAGGCTTCGCCGTCAAGCTTGACCGTGCGCCCGGATTTACCGGTGTACTGCAATAAATCCTGCTTGCCGATGCGCTGCTGTTCCTGCCAGCGCCAGCTGGCATCCCGCACCAGCGTCTGGTAGGCCACCGTATCGATTGAAAACTCGAAGGAGCCAAGGCTAAGCATGATGCGCGGCGCATCGCTGGGCTGCGGTCCCTGAGCCAGGGAGTAGCCCTGGTTAAAACCGTCGAAAATTTCGCTAAACATTATCCCCCCCATCCGGCAGGCAGATCGCCGAGAATATTTTGCATGCTGGAGAACCCAGGATTCTGAGCATCAGCAATGCTCTGTGCCAGCGCTTCCTGAGACTGGCCCGGCAGCTGGTGAACTTCGATAGTGGTGTTATTGGTCTGGTTTATCTGGACAGGGCCTTTCCCGGCTACGTTTGCCGTACCCTCCAGCTCTTTTCTTAGCTCAGCCGTTGAGGCGCGCGGCGAATCCAGGAGTTTCTTGAGAGCGTTAACATCAAGTAAGCCATCCGTTCCATAAGGCTGGACGATATCCATCAGTTTTTGCTGTTCTGCGGGGGCCGCCGTTCCGCCAGGCGCGCTTTTGCTTTCCAGCCACTGGGTCCGCAGCTGGCTAACGGTATCCGGGTTGTTGATAGCCGTGTCGAACCAGTCTCGTAAACCTAAAGACTCCGACATATACCCGACGGTTTCCAGGGAGGAATTTCCTGCAGCAACCTGCGTCAAAAGCATCTGCTTATTGTTATTTTCTTTTTTCTTATCGGGTAGCACCCAGTCCAGCTTTTCAGCCAAAGCAAACAGAACTTTACCGACTAATACTGCCCCGTTCATCACTGCTACCAGGGCCGGATAAATCGTTCTGGTCATGAAGCTTTTCAGCTTTTCAATACCTCCACCTTTGAACCAGCTCGCCAGATCCTCTGTCAATGCACGAACTTTAGGCGCCAGCTCCGCACTCAGGGCGCTGGTGATTTCCTGCGCGCCAGTGGTAAAGACAGCCCAGAGGTTAGTAAACGCGCGGTTGCCCTCAAAGGCGCTATCGGCCCCTTGCTGGGTAACCATATTGTAGCGGGCCTGTTCATCAATTAATTCCTGATAGGATTGCCCGGACATGCGCATATAGGTCTGCAGTTTGTTAGCTTCGCCGCCAAACAGCGTGTTGGCTATACCGGCGGCATGCTTCTCGTCCTTCATATGCAAAAGACGATCGATGATTTCACCCGCCTGTCGATCGCTACTTTTGCTTTTCAGGTCTTCGGTCTTTAAACCCAGCGCAGGCAGCGCCCCTTTCACGGCCTGAGATTTCAGCCCATGCGCCCGAAAAGTGGCGAGCATGTCTCCAATATCATTACCGTTCAGACCCGCCTGCTGCCCCATACCTTGCCAGCTCTTGAATGTCTCAATGCTAACACCGTAAGCCCGGGCATCAGCCGCTTCTTCAGCGGTCTTCCTGTTGGTGTCATACAAGGTGGTGACTGCCCCCACAAAAGCGTTCCCGATAGTTGAAAGCGCCGGTAACAACGCGCTTTTCCCACCGCTGGTGCCGCCAGAGCTCCAGTGCTCATTTATCTGCGCTTTTTTTATCTCGACGTTAAGCTGCTTTTGTTGGTTGGTTGTCCTCCGAATCTGGGTGGACAAACCTTTATATTGCTCACTCAGTTCAGCGATACCGCCGCTGGCGGAAAGCGTCAGCTTCTGCTGCTGCCTTGCCAGCCTGGATAACTCCTTTCCCAGCCCCTTTAGCCTGTCCCGCATCGACTGAACCGAGCGACTCCAGCTGGGATCGATGGTGCCAACGAAACTCATGTTTAACCTGATAGCCTGGTCAACTGTTGCCATTATTTTCTCCTTGCCTCAGCGATCTGCTGACGCTCATCCCGTTCATCAACAATTAGCTGAACGAAAGTGTCGAACGGCAGGTCGAGGATTTGATCGGGCTGCCACCCGAACCAGCCTGCCAGGCGACGTATACCGGTCAGGATGTCGCTTTCATCCGCTGACTGACCGGCGTTAAAAAAGCATTAAATTGCTGCTCCAGACGCAGGTAGTCACAGCCTTCCATGTTCATCAGGTCGTCAAAGGAAAGATTGCACATGCTGCCAATCATATGAATATCAGCCTCGATATCAGGACGTTTGTCTTTATTGCGAAGCACACGATCGCGCACCGTTGGGGAACGCATGGTAACCGTGCCAATTTCGATGCCACCGGCAGTGGTAAAAGGAAAGTCGAGAGCGATCTCTACGGTGTTGGTTGGATAAGTCATATTGATTCCATGAAAAAGGGCACCGCCCGGGTGCCCTGTAGAGTAAAGAAGAGGTTTAGAGGCGTACTTTGCTGCGCAGACCCGCCAGCACATCCACACCGTTCACACGGCGAACAAACTGTTCCGGGATAATTTCAAACAGTTCGCGGCCGTCGACGGACGAGCGATAGTAGTTCAGGCTCATTTCCAGCGTGACGGAGGCTTCTGACATATTAGTGTTAGGGCGGGCATCAGCGGTGATTTTGGTAATCATCCCTTCCATTTCGTCGATTTTTCCGTATGAACCACCGGTATATTGATAGCCTTCATAGGCCGTGATGCGCGGAGATTTACCGCCGACCTGCATCCCAAACAGGGCCAGCGCATCCGTATCCACACCGTAAATTTTGAACGTGCAAACCATCGGCTCCATCCCGGTGTCCATTGGCACGGACATATCCATGCCGCCGGAGCGTACTTCTACTTTGGTGATGGCCAGTTCAGGTGGGGTATATTCATGCGCCCCTTCAAGGCGCTGAGCGCCATTTACAAACAGCGTCCACGCACGCAGGTTATTCTTTTTCATCAGGCTACAAGCTCCACAACAGCATATTTATTGTTAATACGCACCTGCATAACCAGATGCTCCAGAGGTGACTTCGGACCAAAGTCATAGTTGATATACAGCACGCCGGACGCGATGCTCTCTTCGGTATTCAGCTCTTCATCAAGCCATGCCTTGCCGCCAAAAATGGCGCCCAGACCTTTTAGTTGACGCATGTAAGAGTTGATGGTGCCGATGATGTCGTCCGCAACTTGCTTGTCCAGCGGGCGGTCGATGTACTCCAGCATGGTTTGTTCAATGGAGTCTTCGATAACGTCGGCGGTGCGACGTACGGATTCAAAGCGCCACTGCGGGTCGGAGGTACACAGGCGATTGCCCCAGTGGCGGAAACCGTCGCTGCGCATGATGGTGGAGACGTTATCCATGTTCAGCAGGTTGGCGGTGCAGTTCGCATCGTTAAGAGAGAAGCTGTCCACCTGCTCGACGCCGAGGATGTTATAGATCTCCTGATTCGACTTGCTCCACCACCAACCGTTTTGGCGGTCAATGCGCGCACGCAGCCCAGCGGCACAGGCTGAATAAGGGCGGTAAATGATCGCGCCGTCTTCACTGGACTGGGCTACTCGTGGACGTAACAGTTCAGCACGAGTTCCGAACATACTGCGGCGCTGGACCACGTCCTGAACGCTCGCCATGGATGCGGAGTCGATGTAGGCAATCCCCCGCAGTTTTGCCGCGGTCGCTTCAAGCGCCTTAGCAACTGCGTCATCTTCGGTAAAGCCGGTAGCCACAAGAATACGAGGCTGATAGGTGGTAATGGATTTGCTATTTTCCAGCGCGCTTACGGCAGCAATGATACTGGCGCGCTGTGCTTCTTCGGTGATACCCGCATCCGCACGCACAACAACAACCAGCGCCCCTTCCTGGTCAAAGATATCCGCCAGCGCAGCGGGTAGCGATCCTGCGCTACCCAGCTTCTTCGCCTGGCTAATGCCGCCTGCGACCACCACAGGAACATTTAGCGGATAAGGTTCGTCGCTGCCCCCTGAGAGTTTTTCGTTAAACGGTGCGACTATGCCCAGCCCTGTACCGCCGGCAGGTAACGCTGCGGTAATGTCACTGGTTGCCAGACCGTTGACTAACGTCACCAGTTCAGCGGCGGTAGAAACGACCTTGCCAGTTTCGTCAATTCCCAGCGCAATATTCAGTACACCATCCTGAAAATCCGCAACGGCGGCAAGCGCCGTGGGCTCTTCAGCATTTAATTTACTGGCAACGGCGTTAACGAGCAGTTTGTTACCCGCCACGCCAGGTTTTTTAGCACTAAACAGCAGCAGTGTATCCAGCAGAGCAGAGCCCGTTTGCAATGAAGCGATAGCACCAGCTTCCGCATCCGGAGCAGTACCCACCAGCCCAATAACGGCCGTGCGGATAGTCGACACCGCCACCGTTCCCTGGGTAAGTTCAATTGTTTCAACGCCGTGTAATTCGGCCATAGTTATCTCCATAAATAAAAAAACCGCTTATCAGCGGCCATATGAGGTGTTAATTAAGGTTGAGGATCAGTAAGGCTTTTCCGGCCAGCTGATATTAGGTGCAGTCGAAGTGTCAATACGATTCAGTAAAACACGGTATTTTTTCCATGCATTGAGCCGGGCTATTTCTTCTTCGGTGGCAATATTAAGATCGACGGCGTCTTGCAGGGGGGCTAATATTATTGATGCTTCGGAAAGTAGTTCGTTTCTTTCAAAAATAGCATTTTCGAACTCCTTATTCATTCCCACTTGAATATCGACGACCCACGCCCAACCATTCCACATCACATTAGATCCATCAGGCACAGTCGGTGGTTTAATCGTTGTGCAATATGCAGGAAGACCGGTATTGGCGGGAATAAAAATATTATTCCTTCCAATAAATTCACCAGTATCAGGCATAAAATGATAAACCATAAGTACTTGCGAGACATCCAACATTATAAATGTCACTAGGCAAGCCTCACCAGGTAATTAAAAGCAATGTTTTTCACCGTATTTTCGATATTCCCAATTGCAGCAATAGCAATAGTGTGTGCGTGAGCACCAATGGCAACAGTATGGCTATGCGCACCAATAGCAGTCGTGTGAGCATGAGCTCCTGCGCTGGCTGCATTTCCACTGAAAGTATGAGTATGCGCCCCTGCATTTAAGGTATAGGAGGATGTATCAACATTTCCATTAGTATTATAGATGTTGCGATCAATATATACTCCATTTCCACCGCCGCCATTCCGCCACGCTCTTTGAGCATGACTATGGTCACCAGCTGATGCCGTGGTGCCATTTATTGAATGCGTATGGCTCCCAGTGCTATTAGACGTTTTAGTTCCGTAATCAAATCCGGAAGACGATTTAGTGCCTAAGTCCGCCGATGAGGCTGTTGCCGTATGATTGTGTGATTTAATTCCATCTTGTTCTTGAGAAAGAACCACACGTCCAGACGATGGCTTTCCTTTTACAATCCACCCTCGCATATCCGGGATAACACCAGATGGATAGGCGATCGCAAGTTTAGGATAAGTATTTTTGTTGAACGTCTGCCCTTGCATTAAAGCATAACCCGCAGGTGTCACGTCTGATGGCCATGGTATAGGTGCTCCAACAGGATAAACATCGTTGATATTGAACGTTGCTAACTCGCCAAGTCCTAAATTCCCCCGAGCCTTCGCCTTATCTTTTACATCACCCAGGTTTGCATCCTGACGCAGAAACAGTCCGTCGCCCGTGGCAACAATCAGCGTAACGTCGTCGGTGGGGGATACGGCAAGGCGGAAGTTTACGGTGACGTTAACGCCGTTTTCTGGCTTCTCAATCGCAGCACAGTTGCCAATCGCGAAAAGTTCTCCGGCGTCGGTAAGCAGCCCCAGCTCCCGAATGGTGAAGCCACCAACATCCGCAGGTAAAACCAGCTGGGCGACTGTTTGATTTGGCTGTTCAGGGGAAACTGTCTTACCCGAAATATCCCCGCGGTAGACTTCGTGAACCAGTTTTGTTGAGGCTGGATTTGGCACCTGAAACTGACCGTTCCCATCGCCAACCACAAACTTAGTAAGGTTAACCTTACCGCCACTGGCTATAGCGGCTGCTTCCAGCGCGGCGCCTTTGTCAGTAATTACACTGTAATAATCTGCCATCTATTGTCCTCCGGCAGTAATGTCGATTTCGATATATGCCGTTGCGGCACCCGCGATATACACCTGGCCTTTACTCCCCACGTCAGTGATCAGATCGATTGCTGTCAGGTAACTGCGTAAATTTTTGGCGTGGTTTACCTGGCGATGTATCTGTTGATAGAGATCACCTGAAATGGGACTGGTGCTGTAGATCTCGATACGAAACGAGTACGGCTCCGCCTTTGGTGCGTCTTCAAACCACTCAATAACTTTTGTTGGATAGCCGACCGCACCAAGCGAGCGCCGCACGGCGCCAGACGTTCCCCGGTGCTTATGTATGTAAGCGGCATCTTTTACGGTCTGCCGCTTTTGCTCTGCGCTCCAGGCAGGATCCCAGAAATCAACGCCGTACTCCCACGCCAGCCAGGGAAGCAGGTTCATCGGGCATTGATCCGGGTTTTTAACCTCCTGAATACGAAGTGGCACGTCAATTACCGGCTTATTGTTGGCCTGCTCAAGCGCACGCTCGGCAGTCGTCGAGTTGGGCGGCAGCAGGCTGTTATATGCCATCATCCAGCTCCTTTATCGCCACCTTAGCTCCTGAGCAGTACGGCGCAACGCCGGTTCCCGGTTCTATATCCTTCACAGGCTGAATTAGATTTACGCGGACCACGCCAGGCTGCTGAAGGGCGCGATATATGCCGGACAAAGGGACAATGGCACCAATTCTGTGCTGTCCGGCAAGATAGGCCGTCAGCTCGGTTTGCGCATTGGCCAGCACGGTGCTCGAGTCTGGCCCGGCAGGTATTTCAAGCGTTGCCTCTACGGTAAAGAGGCTTTGGGTAGCGCTATAGGTCAGGACACGATCGGTCAAGGGGCGAACTTCATCGTCGTTTAGCGCGGCATTGACCTTCGCCAGCAGGGCCGATGTTGCGGTACCATCCCCGGTGCGGGAAAGAATGTAGACATCTACCTCACCGCCACGCCCGTGGGTTTCTGGCCCATAGACTGCCGCATCCAGCACATCCGCATCGGCGGATTTGGCATGGAAACGGTATGAGTTGTATGCGCCAGCGGTATTTAATTGCGACCACGACAGCTGAATACGCTCGCGGTATTCATCATCTGCTTCATAGACCGCTTCTAGCGGAGGGATGGCGTCCGGCTGCGCCGGGGTAATCAACAACCGGGGAACATTAAAATTCCCGCCCAGCTGATCGAGGTCGGCCCCGCCTGCGCTGGCCAGCAGTACTGCCCGCACGGCGTCGTTCATCTTCTGATAGAGCAACGTGGTGTTGTACGAGACGATTTCGCCCTGCTTCCAGGCCGGGTCCGATGCCACCAGCGCATCATAGGTTTCATCCGCAGCCTGCAGCTGGGCAAGCCACCGGGCGAAAAGTTCGCTGCTGTCCGGTACCTCTACCGCATCCGGCACCGGGAGTTCTGAAAGGTCAATTATTGCGGTACTGGTTGCCATTGATAGTCAACTCCGTAAGTCTGACGGGGTAGCCGGTTTCCCGGTTAAGCCCCGTAATGTTCAGTTCAAACTCCCCGGGTGCGGTGAAAAACACATCAACGTGCTCAAGCTGCAACCGGGGTTCCCATGCCGCCAGCGCGCCAGCGGTATCCGCAATAATGCGGGTGCGCGTCACGCCATCCTGCGGATTGTCTACTCTTGAGGGCAGATCGCTGCCGTAAAGCCTGTTGAGTACGCGCCTGCCCGTCGGCGTGCTTAAAATATCCAGCACCGACTGGCGCAGGTGCGCATCACCTGACAGACGTTTGCCGTTAGTTGCATCAACACCGTTCATCGTAAATTTTGCCCGTAAAAAAACCGCCGTAGCGGTGGTTACATGGATTGATTAGGCGTGCCGGTTGTCCCACCGGAATCTCCTTTATGATTGTGGCCGTTATAGGTTGTACGGATTTGGTTCATCGTCCCTTTTGCGTCCAGCACTTCACCTTTAGCAGTCACGTTACTGGCGACGTCCAGGCTTGCCTGCAGCATGGTATTACCGGCCACCGTCAGGTTTTTCGTGATCAGCACCGGCCCGTCCAGCGTGCCTTCACCAACAATTTTATAGGTGCCGCCTTGCGCCAGAGCGATCGTGAGCGCATGAACCTTGCGGTCATAGCGGATCTCGGTACCGTCCTCATAGCGCGTGATATGGGTATTTTTATCGCCAGAGGGAATGGCTACCGCATCGGTATTCCAGCCCGGGAAAACCCGGCCATTGTTCAGATCTCCCGCCTCAGAGATAACGGTAACCGCGTCGCCCGCCGCTGCCGGATGAAAATCCTGCTGGTACTGACTTGCGCCCCATTGGCAAAGAGGAAGCCAGTCAGTTACGTTATTCCCCAACCTGACCCTGCAAGTTGGGCGCGGACCGGCAAGATTTACGTCACTAATGACGCCACGGCGAACCATATTGGCCACGCGCCGCTGAAGATCGCCAAGCAGGTCATCCATTTCTCCCCTCCTTATTGCCATAAACTAACTGGTAGTCATCAATATGATCGGAACCTGTCTCTGGGGCGCAGCCCAGCCAGGCCTGCCTTAAAGGTGTGCCATCGTAGGCAAGTGGATCAGCGCCTACGGCTACATCCTGCGTGAAGTTAACCGCCCACGCCGCGTAGTCATTCAGTGCAGGTACAGTTGTATCGGTCTCTGGACTGTAAGGAGCGGCACTGGTAAACACAGCGGGCTCCACACCTTCAAGACCAAACTGCTGTCCGGCAAGCCACTGGGTGAGTTCCGCCGCATACCCCTGCACGGCAACGTCTGGTGACGAGGCTGAGCGATCTGTCAGCACCAGCATTTCGCCACTCAGCACGATGGAGATCTGACCGCTGGTATCCCGGCTGCCCGGCGTCCAGCCTTTCAGAGAGAGGAAAACCGCAGGGGTGCTCAGGTTTGTGAGGGTCTGTGGATAGCTCTCCGCCGTTTTAATCCATGGGATCTGACGAAGCGAGCCGAGCACGGTCTGGTAATAATCGGGAACTGTTACTGGCTTAGCCAACTTCCACCCCCCGATGAATAAAATGTTAAAAGGCACATAGATAACTCCTTTGCGTGAATTCTACTGGAGGGCTGAGCGCTTAAGGTTTCAGCGCTCCTCATGCTTTGCTGTAGCCTGCTGAACGGTCTTCAGGGTCATTAATACCGCCGTTAATCAGTCAGATGTCTTCTCGCTTCCCGGCCAGCGCAGATCATGACGGTGGGCGTCGCCCAGGAAAATAGATTGCAAAAGTTACCCCTTTCGTTGCTGGGGTCATCTCTGTTGCAGTCAGAATGGGACCGGACATTTAATCTTGCTTTACTGGCAGCCATCCCGAACGAAGGGCATAAAAAACCCCGGCGTGAGCCAGGGTGAAAGGATTCGAGGTCGCTCAGTAACTGGAAACGTTAACGGTGACCGCAGAGATATACATGGAAATTAAGGCTGCCAAGGTGGCGGAGTACACGTTCAGTGAACTTTGATGATGGTAGCAGGATGAAAAAAAAGAAAACGTCGGTGACCATCTCAAAGCACAATGCTTTAGTGCTTTACCCTTTTTCAGGGTGCTATGTTAATGAGCATTCACCATCCTGGTGAGCAGCGCGTCCTTCCGACGAGCCAATTAAACACAATGTGGATTTTAATGTCAACAACAAAATCTTTTTTGTGGATTATTGTGGATTTAATCACTTTTTGACCTTACTCCCACAAGGTTGAGGTCCAGAAAACCTTGCCGATAATCTCAACCTTATCCAGATCTACTTCTTCTTCCGGATACTCCTGGGCGTTATAGCTCCTGATGCTCAGTTTGTTTGGACCGGTGCGATAGAGGATTTTTATTCGTTTCCAGCCTTCCTGATTGATGGCGTAAGTTTTGCCATCAACAATTTTTTTGTTGTTGCAGTCCACCGCCACCGTTGCCCCGTTAGGTATTACCGGCTCCATGCTATTGCCATGTGTGGGGAAGCACAGCACGCCTGAGCCATCGCTGTTGGCCCCCACGCGCCGCAGAGTGGACTTAGAGAAGCGGAGCCGAAAGCCGTTGTAGTCGTCTTCACAGAAACTTCCGTCCCCTGCCGCCAGCTCGATATCCCGCAAAAATGGCACTTCAACTTCGTCATTTTCCAGCGGAGTTTTGCTATCCCAGGCATCGACTCGCTGCCAGCTGCTTTGTGGCGGGATCGTTGACTCATGGTGACTATCCACTTTCGGGTTGCCATTACCGTTGAACAGCCAGTTTAAAGAATAGCCGTACTTTTCGCCGATTTGCTGTGCGGCTTCCCGACTGATGCTGTTGCGCTTAAGCCAGTTATTGACGGTCTGCGGCGTTACGTTCAGCCCGGCGGCCAGCGTCTTTTGCTTTAATCCTTCGGCATCCATCAGATACTGCAGGCGCTCGGCGATAGTATTCACTTGTTTCTCCCGCTTGGTAAAGATAAACACTTAGTTTATTTCCACCCTCATTATGTTTATTTTTTCAGGCGACCAACAGTATAGCGATCTGGTTTATAAACGCAAAAAAGCCCCGCCAGTAAACTGACGAGGCTTTTAGTTGGAGCCGAAGGAGCGTTAAATCTTACGCTTCTTTGCCGCCACGACCCGCGCGTTTGCGGTCGTTTTCAGTCAGGTGACGCTTACGAATACGGACGGAGGTAGGAGTAACTTCTACCAGTTCGTCGTCATCGATGAACTCCAGCGCCTGCTCCAGGGACATTTTCTGTGCCGGAACCAGAGTAGTCGCTTCGTCAGTACCGGACGCACGCATGTTGGTCAGTTTCTTACCGGTCAGGCAGTTCACGGTCAGGTCGTTAGAACGACTGTGAATACCGATGATCTGGCCTTCGTAAACTTCCGCACCGTGGCCCAGGAACAGCTTACCGCGGTCCTGCAGGCTGAACAGCGCAAACGCAACTGCTTTACCCTGACCGTTAGAGATCAGTACGCCGTTCTGACGCTGACCGATTTCGCCAGGCTTCACGTCGTCGTAGTGGCTGAAGGTGGAGTACAGCAGACCGGTACCGGAAGTCATGGTCATGAACTCGGTACGGAAGCCGATCAGGCCACGTGCCGGGATCAGGTAATCCAGACGGATACGACCTTTGCCGTCAGGGATCATGTCTTTGACATCGCCCTTACGCTCGCCCATTGCCTGCATCACAGAACCCTGGTGCTGTTCTTCGATATCCAGCGTCACGTTTTCGAACGGCTCCTGCATGCGGCCATCGATCATACGGTTGATAACTTTCGGACGGGACACAGCCAGTTCGAAGCCTTCACGACGCATGTTTTCGATAAGCACGGACAGGTGCAGTTCACCACGGCCGGATACACGGAACGCATCCGCATCTTCGGTTTCTTCAACGCGCAGCGCAACGTTGTGCACCAGCTCTTTGTTCAGGCGGTCAAGGATCTGACGGGAGGTAACGTACTTACCTTCTTTACCACAGAACGGAGAGGTGTTGACGTTGAAGAACATGGTCACGGTTGGTTCATCTACGGACAGCGCTGGCAGCGCTTCAACGTTTTGCGTGTCGCAAAGGGTGTCGGAGATGTTCAGTTCGCCCAGACCGGTGATAGCGATGATATCGCCCGCTTCGGCTTCGGTGGATTCAATACGCTCCAGACCGAGGTGAGTCAGAACTTTGCCGACTTTACCGTTACGAGTTTTGCCTTCGCTGTCGATGATAGTGATCTGCTGGTTAGGCTTCACTTTACCGCGCTTGATGCGACCGATGCCGATAACACCAACGTAGTTGTTGTAGTCGAGCTGGGAGATTTGCATCTGGAACGGACCATCAAGGTCAACGCTTGGTGCTTTAACGTGGTCAACAATCGCCTGGTACAGCGGAGTCATGTCTTCCGCCATCTCATTGTGATCGTTACCCGCGATACCCATCAGTGCAGATGCATAGATGATTGGGAAGTCGAGCTGCTCGTCGCTTGCGTCGAGGTTCACGAACAGGTCGAAGACCTGATCCACAACCCAGTCAGGACGCGCGCCAGGACGGTCAACTTTGTTGATAACCACGATTGGCTTCAGACCATGGGCAAATGCCTTTTTGGTCACGAAGCGCGTCTGCGGCATTGGGCCATCCATTGCGTCAACGACCAGCAGAACGGAGTCTACCATGGACATTACACGTTCAACTTCACCACCGAAGTCGGCGTGCCCAGGGGTATCAACGATGTTGATACGGTAGTCATTCCATTTGATAGCGGTGTTTTTAGCGAGGATGGTAATCCCACGCTCTTTCTCCAAATCGTTGGAGTCCATCACGCGTTCGGTAGCTTCAGCACGTTCGTTACTGAAAGTACCAGATTGCTGCAGCAGCTTATCAACCAGGGTAGTTTTACCATGGTCAACGTGCGCGATGATGGCGATGTTACGCAGATTTTCGATCACAACTTTGCCTCAGGCATTAGAAATAGCGCGTTATTGTACACGTATTAATCGAAGGACAGAACAGGATCACAAAGAACCTTTACAAACAATGTTGAAAGTAAGGGATTGTGATCGCTTTCACGGAGCTAAAAAGGGAGCCAAAACGTAAATTGCACCAATATGGTGCCCATTTTTCACACTGGAGCACTATATTGGTGCAAGTTATCCATCATGGTGCAGCCCTTTTGCACTATAGTGCGCATGATAACGCCTTTTTGGGGTGATTTAAAAGTTGGCACAGATTTCGCTTTATAAGTTTCAGGGCGAAAAGCCACTTTTAATAAAATTATCAGACCTCGTTACCACGACGACAATGACCAATCCGGGAGAGTTAAGTATGTCCGCTGAACACGTTTTGACGATGCTGAATGAGCATGAAGTGAAATTTGTTGATTTGCGCTTCACTGACACCAAGGGTAAAGAACAGCACGTTACTATCCCTGCTCACCAGGTGAATGCTGAATTCTTCGAAGAAGGCAAAATGTTTGACGGCTCCTCGATTGGTGGCTGGAAAGGTATCAACGAATCCGACATGGTGCTGATGCCAGACGCGTCTACCGCGGTCATCGACCCGTTCTTCGCCGATTCTACCCTGATCATTCGTTGTGACATCCTTGAGCCAGGCACGCTGCAGGGTTACGACCGTGACCCGCGCTCCATCGCGAAACGCGCTGAAGATTACCTGCGTTCTACCGGTCTTGCTGATACCGTCCTGTTCGGGCCAGAACCAGAGTTCTTCCTGTTCGACGACATCCGTTTCGGCAGCTCCATCTCCGGCTCCCACGTTGCTATCGATGATATCGAAGGCGCATGGAACACCGGCACCAAATACGAAGGCGGCAACAAAGGCCACCGTCCTGCAGTGAAAGGCGGTTACTTCCCGGTTCCACCAGTCGACTCCGCACAGGACCTGCGTTCTGCAATGTGTCTGACCATGGAGCAGATGGGCCTGGTTGTTGAAGCTCACCACCACGAAGTGGCAACGGCTGGTCAGAACGAAGTGGCAACCCGCTTCAACACCATGACCAAAAAAGCTGATGAAATTCAGATCTACAAATACGTCGTGCACAACGTTGCTCACGCTTACGGCAAAACTGCGACCTTCATGCCAAAACCAATGTTTGGCGACAACGGTTCCGGTATGCACTGCCACATGTCCCTGTCCAAGAACGGCGTAAACCTGTTCGCTGGCGACAAATATGCGGGCCTGTCTGAGCAAGCGCTGTACTACATCGGCGGCGTTATCAAGCACGCTAAAGCGATCAACGCCCTGTCTAACCCGACAACTAACTCCTACAAGCGTCTGGTCCCGGGTTACGAAGCTCCAGTTATGCTGGCTTACTCTGCCCGTAACCGTTCAGCTTCTATCCGTATCCCGGTGGTTGCGTCCCCGAAAGCACGTCGTATCGAAGTGCGCTTCCCGGACCCGGCGGCTAACCCATACCTGTGCTTCGCCGCGCTGCTGATGGCTGGCCTTGACGGTATCAAAAACAAAATCCATCCGGGTGAAGCGATGGACAAAAACCTGTATGACCTGCCGCCGGAAGAAGCGAAAGAGATCCCACAGGTTGCAGGCTCTCTGGAAGAAGCACTGAGCTGCCTGAACGAAGACCGCGAGTTCCTGACCGCGGGCGGCGTGTTCACTGACGACGCTATCGATGCCTACATCGCTCTGCGTATGGAAGAAAACGACCGCGTACGTATGACACCGCACCCGGTAGAGTTCGAGCTGTACTACAGCGTCTGATTAAGTTTTTTTGTTGCCGTGGAAACTTTCAGCCCATCTTCGGATGGGCTTTTTTCTCCACAAAATAACTGGTTAAACAGGGATTTTTACCAGCGGACAACTATAATGCACCAACATAGTGCATAACCCGGAGACGGCTGTATGGCAACCGGCACGCTGCCCGATGCTGGGCAGATCCTCAACTCCCTGATTAACAGCATCCTGCTGGTGGATGACGAGCTGGCGGTTCATTACGCGAACCCTGCCGCACAACAGCTGCTGGCCCAAAGCTCGCGCAAGCTGTACGGCACGCCGTTGCCGGACCTGCTGAGCTACTTCTCGTTAAATATTGGCCTGATGCAGGAGAGCCTGATTGCCGGCCAGGGGTTTACCGATAACGAAGTGACCCTGGTAATTGACGGTCGCTCCCATATTCTTTCTCTGACGGCACAGCGCCTGCCGGAAGGGCTGATCCTGATGGAAATGGCGCCGATGGATAACCAGCGTCGCTTAAGTCAGGAGCAGTTACAGCACGCCCAGCAGATAGCTGCACGAGACTTGGTGCGCGGGCTTGCTCACGAAATAAAAAACCCGCTGGGTGGACTGCGCGGGGCAGCACAGCTGCTGGCAAAAGCATTGCCGGACGCGTCGCTGAAGGAATACACCAACGTCATTATTGAGCAGGCAGACCGCCTACGTAACCTGGTGGACAGGTTATTAGGTCCCCAGCAGCCCGGCATGCACGTCACCGAAAGCATTCACAAAGTGACCGAGCGCGTGATGAAACTCGTGTCGATGGAGCTGCCGGATAACGTCATCCTGGTACGCGATTACGACCCAAGCCTGCCTGAGTTCCCGCACGACCCGGATCAGATTGAGCAGGTTCTGTTGAATATCGTACGTAACGCGTTACAGGCACTGGGCCGCGATGGCGGAGAAATAGTCCTGCGTACCCGCACCGCTTTCCAGCTGACGCTGCACGGGACGCGCTACCGCCTGGCGGCCCGAATTGATATCGAAGACAACGGCCCGGGCATTCCGGCCACGCTCCAGGACACGCTGTTTTACCCGATGGTCAGCGGACGTGAGGGCGGCACGGGCCTTGGCCTTTCCATCGCGCGCAGCCTTATCGATCAGCACTCCGGGAAAATAGAATTTAACAGTTGGCCAGGTCATACCGAATTTTCCGTTTACCTGCCTATTCGCCAGTGAGGTTTTTATGCAACAAGGGATAGTCTGGATCGTTGATGACGATAGCTCCATCCGTTGGGTGCTGGAACGCGCGCTGACTGGAGCAGGTTTAGTCTGCACAACCTTTGAGAGTGGCAATGAAGTTCTGGACGCGCTGGCGACGAAAACACCGGACGTGCTGCTGTCGGATATCCGCATGCCGGGCATGGACGGGCTGGCGCTGCTAAAACAGATCAAACAGCGGCACCCGATGCTTCCGGTCATCATAATGACGGCGCATTCGGATCTGGATGCAGCAGTCAGCGCTTACCAGCAGGGCGCGTTTGATTATCTGCCGAAGCCTTTCGATATCGACGAAGCGGTTGCTCTCGTTGAACGCGCCATCAGCCACTATCAGGAACAGCAGCAGCCACGCAACGTGCAGGTGTTCGGCCCGACGACAGATATTATCGGCGAAGCGCCCGCAATGCAGGATGTGTTCCGCATCATCGGCCGCTTGTCCCGCTCCTCTATCAGCGTGTTGATCAACGGTGAATCGGGTACGGGTAAGGAGCTGGTCGCGCATGCGCTGCATCGCCATAGCCCCCGCGTGAAGTCCCCTTTCATCGCGCTGAATATGGCGGCCATCCCGAAAGATTTGATTGAGTCAGAGCTGTTCGGCCACGAGAAAGGCGCCTTTACCGGCGCTAATCAGATCCGTCAGGGACGTTTTGAGCAGGCCGACGGCGGTACGCTGTTCCTCGATGAAATCGGGGATATGCCGCTGGATGTGCAAACGCGTCTTCTGCGCGTGCTGGCAGACGGGCAGTTCTACCGCGTTGGCGGCTATGCGCCGGTGAAAGTGGATGTGCGCATTATCGCCGCAACCCACCAGAACCTCGAACTGCGCGTACAGGAGGGAAAATTCCGCGAAGACTTGTTCCACCGCCTGAACGTGATTCGTGTCCACCTGCCGCCGCTGCGCGAGCGCCGTGAGGATATTCCTCGCCTGGCCCGCCACTTCCTGCAGGTTGCGGCTCGTGAGCTTGGCGTTGAGGCAAAGCTGCTGCATCCCGACACCGAAAATGCGCTTACGCGAGTGGCCTGGCCGGGCAACGTGCGCCAGCTGGAGAACACCTGCCGCTGGCTGACCGTCATGGCAGCAGGCCAGGAAGTACTGGTTCAGGATCTGCCAGGTGAGCTGTTTGAAACGACTACGGTGACGGAAAGCAGCACCACGCAGGGCCTGCCGGATAACTGGGCTACGCTGCTCGCGCAGTGGGCAGACCGGGCTCTGCGTTCCGGTCATCAAAACCTGCTTTCAGAAGCACAGCCAGAAATGGAGCGTACTTTGCTCACGACGGCGCTGCGCCACACCCAGGGTCACAAGCAGGAAGCGGCTCGTTTACTGGGCTGGGGTCGCAACACGCTGACTCGTAAGCTAAAAGAGCTTGGAATGGAGTAACAAAAAAGGTGGATGACGCTGACGCTTATCCACCCTACTCAGCTGAATTAAACGTAGGTCGGATAAGCGCAGCGCCATCCGACACAAATCAGATAACCCGTGAGAACTGCTGAAGCCTTGCTTTCTGCCGCAGGTAAACATCGAAGCACATGCAGATGTTACGGATCAGCAGACGGCCTTTCGGCGTGACCTGAACGCCGTGCTCGTCAACCTCCACCAGCCCGTCTTTGGCCAGCGGGGCTAACAGCTTCAGGTCTTCTGCGAAGTATTCCGCAAAATCCACGTCCCACAGTTTTTCTACGTCGGCAAAGCTAAGCTGGAAGTTACAGATAAGCAGCTTAATCACGTCGCGGCGGATGCAGTCATCGCGGGTCAGGGCCAGACCGCGCCACAGCGCATCACCACGCTCATCGACCTGCTGATAATAAGTCTTAAGCTCTTTCTGGTTCTGGGCGTAACAATCCCCGATCATACTAATCGCTGAGA
Source organism: Dryocola clanedunensis (assembly GCF_038405435.1). GTDB lineage: Bacteria > Pseudomonadota > Gammaproteobacteria > Enterobacterales > Enterobacteriaceae > Dryocola > Dryocola clanedunensis_A. The sequence continues at coordinate 113,585 of NZ_JBBYHZ010000013.1, forward strand.
CTCCCATGCCGAGCAGGTCAGTATCGCCCTGCGTGGTGTAGCCCTGGAAGTTGCGGTGAAGCTTACCTTCACGCTGGGCCACGGCCAGCTCGTCGTCCGGGCGGGCAAAGTGGTCCATGCCGATAAACTGGTAGCCCGACGCGGTCAGCGATCCGATGGTTTCCTGCAGGATATCCAGCTTCTGCTGGGCGCTCGGCAAATCCGCATCTTTGATTTTGCGCTGTGCGGCAAACAGGGTTGGCAGGTGCGCGTAGTTAAAGACGCTCAGACGATGCGGGCTCAGTTCGGCCACGCGCTTCAGGGTGAAGGCGAAGCTCTCCGGCGTCTGCTTTGGCAGACCGTAAATCAGATCGATATTGGTGGAAGTGAAGCCCAGCTCGCGGGCGCGGTTAATCAGGGCAAAGATAAACTCTTCGTCCTGTTCGCGGTTCACCAGCTTCTGCACTTCTTTGTTGAAATCCTGTACGCCCATGCTCAGGCGAGTGAAGCCTTCTTCGCGCAGGCAATCGAGCACGTCCAGCTCGATTTCGCGGGGATCCACTTCAATAGACAGCTCAGCATCATCATTAAAGGCGAAATGGGCACGTAGCAGCCCCATCAGGCGACTTATCTGCGCTTTGCTAAGGTAGGTAGGGGTACCGCCGCCCCAGTGCATCTGGCTGACGTGACGGCCCTTAAACAGCGGTGCGCGATGGGCGATTTCTTGTTCCAGCGCGTCGAGATACCGATCCGCTTTGTGGGTCTGGCGGGTAACAATCTTGTTGCAGCCGCAGAAGTAGCAAAGCTTGTGGCAGAACGGGATATGGATATACAGCGAAAGCGGACGCTCAGGATAGCGAGCAACCGCCTGCAAAAATGCCCCCTCGCCAAAGTCCTCTGAGAACTCCAGCGCGGTTGGGTAAGAGGTGTAACGCGGCCCTGAATAATTGTATTTCTGGATCAGGGCCAGATCCCAGTCGATTAACTGCTCAGACATACTCACTCCTTCCGATGGTGCCGCCCGCGTTTTCGCAGCGCTCGCGGCCCGCCCACTCCTCGGGCATTGAGCCTGCGGCGCAACGAATTCTGCAATCGCGACAGCCGCCGTAGTTTAACGAATAACCACAGCAGATAACACACCAGCGGAATAACCATGAGAAAAACAGGTAATCCCATGGGAGTAAGCGCTAGTTACCGCCCTTCAGGAGACGCATTAAGTCGTCGCCTTTGTCTTCTTCTTCTTCATCGTCTTCGTAAGCAATGCCAAGCTCTTCCATCAGCGCATCGATGCGATCGAGTTTGGCGTTAACCCAGGATTGCTCCTCGGCGCTCAGTGTTTCACCCTCTTCAAGGCGTTCCAGCAGCGCGTCCAGGCGCTCATCATTCTCCAGCAAATCCAGCTCGGCCTGTGGTGTTAGCATAGGTTTCTCGCTTTTTGGTTTGTGCTGTTTAGGTTTTGCCGCCGGGGCTTCGGTCACGCCCAGAGCAACTGGTTTTTTGCTGCCAATACGCGGATCTTTAGGCTGGGAAGAGCCTTTACCGCCCTGCGGCTGGCTGCTGCCGTTTGCACGGCTGCCCGCAGAATGGCCACGGTGTTTTTTCTGGCGCTTACGGTCACGTGCTTCCTGATCGACTTCTTCACGCGATTTACGACGAGCCTTCGCCGGTTTGCTGCCTGGTGCTGCTGAGTTTTGTTGCTTCATGGTGAGTTATCTTAAGCCGTTTTATTCAGTATAGAATTGCGGCGGAATCTAGCAGAAAGCAAGCAAAGAAAAAAGGCGACAGATTAACCTGTCGCCTTTTTTCTTGTCTCTTGACCCTTTTGGGCCACACATTCCCTGTTAGCGTTCAACACCCTGTCTTTCCGTTGCCAACAACGTTCCCTGTTGGGTTCCCTGTCCTTTTTCTACGTCTCCGGACGTTCGCCTCCTGGCTATTCCTGGTTCGCCGTCATCCTGACGCTCCTGAACCCTCGTCCTGAGTTATTGTCCCTTCAGGCTTCCTGCCCTTGAGATGTACTTTACGCTTAACCATAAAAACGACAAGGGTATGATTCAGGCTATTGGCTGTTCGGGTAACAGAGAGAAAACAATAACATGATGTTAAATATGGTTTTTATTCGTTTTCCCGCGTGAAGCTTTCCGTATTGTCTGCCACGTCAGATGGCAGATATCTTACAAAGTGCAGGGATAAGCCTGTAAGCCTCAGCCAGAGCGCGAGAAAAACGGTCTTTTCTGCCCGTTCAGGTATAATCCCCCGCAATGCTCATCCTGAGGGAGACAACCTTTTGACAAACTGGAACTATCACCAGACCCATTTCGTGCTTAGCGCACCGGACATTCGCCATCTGCCATCTGATACCGGGATTGAGGTTGCTTTCGCGGGCCGCTCTAACGCGGGTAAATCAAGCGCGTTAAATACGCTGACCAACCAGAAAGGCCTCGCGCGTACCAGTAAAACCCCTGGACGCACCCAGCTCATCAACCTGTTTGAAGTTGCGGACGGCAAGCGTCTGGTGGATTTACCGGGCTACGGTTATGCCGAAGTACCGGAAGAAGTAAAACTGAAGTGGCAGCGCGCGCTGGGTGAATACCTGCAAAAGCGTAACAGCCTCAAGGGCCTGGTCGTACTGATGGATATTCGCCATCCGCTTAAAGATCTCGATCAGCAGATGGTGAACTGGGCGGTAGCAAGCAATATTGAAGTGATGATTTTGCTGACCAAGGCGGACAAACTCGCCTCGGGAGCCCGCAAAGCACAGCTGAACATGGTTCGTGAAGCGGCCGCCGCGTTCGGTGGCAATATTGAAATCGAAGCGTTTTCTTCGCTGAAGAAGATTGGCGTTGATAAGCTGCGCCAGAAGCTGGACAACTGGTATAACGATATCCCACCAGCGGTGGAAGAAGAAGCGCCGGAAGAATAAAAATCAGACGGGTTATCCCGTCTTTTTTTGGTCTTCACGCAATAAAAAACGCCCCAGTCATTACTGACTGGGGCGGCTAAAATATTCAGCCAAATCCGATTACGTGAAGTAAAAGGTCTGAAAGATAGAACATCTTACCTCTGTACCCTACGCGAATAACTCTACTCCTTTTTATTCGCGCGAAAAAGCATTTTTTGTAGTTTTTTTTCACTATTTGCACACTATTCTTCAACGGTCATCACAAAAAGCTATGACTTATGTTGCTTAGTTACAAAAATCCACCACAAAATCTGCTGCATTAATGCGCTTCATCCCAGTTCGCGCCGCTGCCAACTTCCACCAGCAGCGGCACATCCAGCTTCATACTGCCTTCCATCAGCTCGTGGATTTTTGCAGAAACGGCTTCTACGTCGTCCTTATGCACTTCAAACACCAGTTCATCGTGCACCTGCATGATCATCTTCACGCGCGGCTTATCTTTTTCCAGCCAGGCATCAACGGCAATCATTGCGCGCTTGATGATGTCCGCGGCAGTTCCCTGCATGGGGGCGTTGATTGCGGCACGTTCAGCGCCCGCACGGCGCGCACCGTTGCTTGAATTGATGTCCGGGAGGTACAGACGGCGTCCGTCCAGCGTTTCGACATAGCCTTTGTCTTTCGCCTGCTGGCGGGTGCGCTCCATGTATTCCAGCACGCCCGGGTAGCGCTCAAAATAGAGATCCATGTACTTCTGGGACTCTTTACGCGGGATGTTGAGCTGGCGGGAGAGGCCAAACGCGCTCATGCCGTAGATCAGGCCGAAGTTAATCGCTTTCGCGCTGCGGCGCTGTTCGCCGGTAACGCTGTCCAGCGGCAGGCCAAAGACCTCTGCCGCCGTAGCGCGGTGAATATCCTTACCTTCCGCGAACGCGGTAAGCAGGCCTTTATCCCGCGACAGATGCGCCATGATGCGTAACTCAATCTGCGAATAGTCTGCAGAAACAATGACATAATCTTCTGGAGCGATAAACGCCTGACGAATACGTCGCCCTTCTTCGTTACGTACCGGGATATTTTGCAGGTTCGGATCGGTGGAGGATAAACGCCCCGTTGCCGCCACGGCCTGGTGGTAAGAAGTATGCACGCGGCCCGTTTTCTCGTTGATCATCAGCGGCAGCTTGTCCGTGTAGGTAGACTTCAGCTTCGCCAGACCGCGATACTCCAGAATCACTTTTGGCAGCGGATAATCCAGCGCCAGCTCTTCGAGCACCTCTTCCGACGTGGACGGCGCACCGCCAGGCGTTTTCTTCAGCGGCTTGATACCCTGCTTTTCGAACAGGATAGTTTGCAGCTGCTTGGTGGAGGAGAGGTTAAAAGCTTCGCCGGCAATGTCATGCGCTTTGATTTCCAGCTCGCCAAGGCGCTTAGTCAGCTGCTCTGAGTGGATGTGCAGCAGTGCCGGGTCGATCTTCACGCCGTTACGTTCGATGCGGGACAGCACGGGAACCAGCGGCATCTCGACATGATTGAAAATGTTCAGCGGACCTTCGCACTTCTCAAGCTTCGGCCACATTTTCAGATGCAGCTGTAGCGTGACGTCCGCGTCTTCGGCGGCGTAGCGACCGGCCTGCTCAAGATCGATTTGGTTGAAGGTAAGCTGCTTCTTGCCCTTACCGGCAATCTCTTCGAAGGTGATAGTTTTGTGGCCAAGCCAGCGGTCGGCCAGGCTGTCCATGTCGTGACGCCCGGCCACGCTATCCAGAATGTAGGATTCGAGCATGGTATCAAAAGCGATACCGCGCAGTTCAATACCATAGTTACCCACGATACCACGGTCATACTTGAGGTTCTGGCCAACCTTCAGCGCGTTTTCATTTTCAAGTATTGGTTTGAGGAGTTCCAGAACACGCTCAAGTGGAAGCTGGTCCGGCGCATCGATGTAATCATGCCCGACCGGGATATAGCAGGCCACGCCCGGTTCGGTGGCAAACGAGAGGCCAACCAGGCGGGCGCTGACGTTATCAAGGCTGTCGGTTTCCGTATCAAAGGCAAAAAACGGGGCTTTCTTCAGGCGCTCAATCCACTCAACGAGGACTTTTTCGTCAAGGATGGTGACGTAGTTGTCATAAGAAAGCGCGCTGGCTGGCTCTTCTGGCTCGGCATCGATTTCGAGGGTTTTTTGAGGTTTCGCGGCAGGCTTGGCACCTTTGGCCTGTAGCCACTTGCCGGCTTCGACGTCCGTGATCCAGCGTTTGAACTCGTACTGCTTAAACATGCCAAGCAGTTCCTCAGCGGCCGGCTGTTGTACTTCCAGCTGTTCGCAGCTCAGCTCCAGCTCAACATCAGTTTTGATGGTTGCCAGCTGGTAAGAGAGATAGGCCACCTCTTTGCTCTGCTCAAGTTTGGCCGCCATGGTTTTCGCGCCGCGGAAACTCAGCTCGGCGATTTTTTCCGGGTTGGCATAGAGCGCATCAAGGCCGCCCAGCCCCTGCAGAAGCGCCTGTGCGGTTTTCTCCCCTACGCCCGGCACGCCTGGAATGTTATCCGACGAGTCGCCCATCAGGGCGAGGAAATCAATAATCAGCTCTGGCGGCACGCCATATTTGGTCTGCACCTCTTCCGGTCCGAGGATCGTGTTGGTCATGGTATTGATTAGCGTCACGCCCGGCGTCACCAGCTGGGCCATGTCTTTATCGCCGGTGCTGATAAGCACCGGGCGGCCCATTTTTTCAGCTTCCAGCGCCAGCGTGCCGATCACATCGTCAGCTTCTACGCCAGAGACGGCCAGCAGTGGCAGCCCCATCGCTTTAACCATGGCATGTAAGGGTTCAATCTGAGCGCGCAGGTCGTCCGGCATCGGCGGGCGATGCGATTTGTAATGCTCAAATAGCTCGTCGCGGAAGGTTTTTCCTTTTGCGTCAAACACCACGGCGGCATGTGTCGGCTGATACTGCATGATGAGGCTGCGCAGCATATTCAGTACGCCATACATCGCGCCAGTTGGCTCGCCTGCACTGTTGGTCAGAGGAGGAAAGGCGTGGTAAGCCCGATAAAGATAGGAAGAGCCATCAACGAGGATAAGCGGGTTTTGCGCGATCTGAACCATAATGTTCCGTTCCATGCCTGGTTTTTAGAATATTGCTAAAGGATGCCATAGCCTGGCCAAAAACATGAACTTTTGGCGGCGATTAGCGAAAAAGTTTTGTCGATCTGCGGGATCTTGCGCAGGATCAGAATTGTGGATAACTTTGTGCATAGATTTATAACTATCTAATATCCTGAAAGAATACAAAGATCCATAATTGTATATTTACATTAAAATCAGATAGTTATAATTATCAGAAATCCGTGCTCTTCATTTTTCACATAATGGATAAATGTGGATATAAAACTCTTTTTTTACGAAAACGCAGCTGAATCGCTTGCGAACGTAAGAAGAACGCCGCCAGATGCGGCTTTTTGAATAATCGCAGGGGGTAGAAATCTGATAAAATTCGCGGCTTACGATCCCCGATTTTATCATCCCTATAACCCTAACCTTCTGAAATAAATAATTATGTCGAGATTGCTGGCTGCGATCACTTTAGTAATCAGTGTCGCCCTTACCATTCTGGTTACGGTCTTATGCTCCGTGCCGATCATCATTGCTGGCATCATTAAGCTACTGCTGCCCGTGCCTGCAATCTGGCGTTCAATCTCGAAATTTGCCGATTTTATGATGTACTGCTGGTGCGAGGGATTAGCGTTGCTGCTTCGCCTGAACCCGCATTTGAAATGGGACGTTGAAGGGCTTGAGGGGCTGAATAAGAAAAACTGGTATTTGCTTATCTGTAACCACCGCAGCTGGGCGGATATCGTGATTTTATGCGTGCTGTTCCGCAAACATATCCCCATGAATAAATACTTTCTTAAGCAGCAGCTTGCCTGGGTGCCCTTCATTGGGTTTGCCTGCTGGGCCCTGGACATGCCGTTCATGAAGCGCTACACGCGCGGTTACCTGTTACGCCACCCGGAACGTCGCGGCAAAGACATCGAGACAACTCGCAAATCCTGTGAAAAATTCCGCATCCATCCGACGAGTATCGTCAATTTTGTCGAAGGCTCGCGCTTTACGCTGGATAAACGCCTGGAAACACGCTCCGTATTCCAGAATTTGCTGCCGCCAAAAGCTGCAGGTATTGCGATGGCTCTGAGCGTATTAGGGCCACAGTTCGATAAGATCCTCAACGTAACGCTTTGCTATCCGGAAAACAGACGCTCGCCGTTTTACGACATGCTGACGGGGAAAATGACAAGAATAGTGGTGCGGGTTTCACTGATTCCCATTGAGGAAGAGCTGCACGGGGATTATGTGAATGATAAGGTGTTTAAACGCCGCTTTCAGGGATGGCTCAATGAGTTATGGCATGAGAAGGACGCGCTGCTGGACAGTATCATGCAAAAAAAGAAAGCCGGTCAGTGACCGGCTTTTAACTTACTTTTTCTCGACCAGGAATTTCGTTACGTCAGCGTATTGCTTAACAAACGCATCCATATTGCTGGTATCCATACCCTGAGGATTGAGCTGGTATTTACCGTTAACGAAAATAGCCGGTACGCCCTGCAGCTGCAGGTCAGAGGCTGCTTTTTCCTGCTGAGCCACCAGAGATTTCACGACGAAGCTGTTCCACGCTGCGTCATACTCTTCCGGTTTTACACCGGCATCGAGGAAGACCTTACGAATATCCGCAACGTTCTGTACGGTCTGGGTTTTCTGCACGGCTTCAAACATTGGGGCGGTGATTTTATCTTCCACACCCAGCGCCATCGCCACAGCCCACGCCTGAGTCAGGTCTTTGCCCAATGGGCCCAGGAACTCAACGTGATACTTGGTCATTTTTGTGCCTTCCGGCAGTTTTTTTCTCACGTTATCGGAAACGTGAAGCACTTCTTCAAACTGGTAGCAGTGCGGGCAGTAGAAAGAGAAGAACTCTAACACTTGCGGTTCGCCTGCAACGGGTTTATCGATGGTGACGTACTCTTTACCATCGGTGAACTGGGCAGCAGAGGCACTGAATGCCAGAATCATACCCGCGAGTGCCAGCCAAATCTTTTTCATATTCCTTTCTCTCCTGAATAGTACTGACTAATACATTGGCGTTAATTGTAGTGGAGGTTCACGCAGAACCCGGACCTGCTCGGTGAAGGTTGCAGTCTGACTGCGCCAGTAATCTTCCTCGGTAAGCCAGGGAAAATTTCTGGGGAAAGCGGGGTCATCCCAGCGACGAATTATCCACGCGAGATAATAGACCATACGCATGGCGCGTAAAGGTTCGATGAGAGCAATTTCGTCTGAATTAAAGGGGGAAAACTCTTCGTAGGCTTCAATGATGGTTTCGAGCTGCATACGCTGCTCGGCTTTATCACCGTTGAGCAACATCCAGATATCCTGAACGGCCGGGCCGTTACGGGCATCATCAAGATCGACAAATAGCGGGCCGTCACGCCAGAGTATGTTCCCTGGATGGCAGTCACCGTGTAAACGCAAAGCGTCGAACCCATCGTGCCAGTGAAGCTTAACTTCATCGATTAGGGCATCGGTGGCCTTAAGAAAAGCAGCCTTTAATGCGGCGGGCACCAGCTTCGTTTGTTCAAATAAAGCCCTTGGCTCAAGGAGATACTCTTCGAGGCCAATAGTGGGCCGCTTCGCAAACAGATTACGCCGTCCGGTCTGGTGGATCCGCCCTAAATAGCGGCCAACCCACTCCATCTGATCGATGTTATCAGTTTCATACTGCCGTCCGCCCAGGCTCGGGAAGACCGTGTACATGAAACCCTGATGGCGCAGCAAAGTATTGCCCGCATAGGAGAGCGGCGCTGCGACCGGCACTTCATCAGCCAACAGTTCTGCAGCAAACTGATGTTCTTCCTGAATTTGTTCAGCAGACCAGCGGTTAGGGCGGTAAAACTTCACCACATAGCGTTTGCGATCCTCATCCTGAAACTGGTAGACGCGGTTCTCAAAGCTGTTTAAAGGGGTCAGCCCGGAATCCACCCGTATACCCTGTTCAAAAAGGGCATCCATGATGGTATCCGGATGTAGAGTCTGAAAATTGAAAGCGCTGTCCGTCATCCAGGCAACCGGCAGTTAATACGAATAGTTCAGGATAACATTTCGCAGCGGCTTAGGTGGCCCGGCTTACAAGCTTTTACTCTTTAATTACGCCGCGTGCGCGCAGCAGCGCCGTTTTGAAATCTTCTTCGTAGTCCTTTTTAATACCTGGAATAACAGCATCTTTTGAAGAATCGCGCATTTTAAGATGGTAGATCAGCACATCGTCAGTGAGATCGGTCAATTCACCGGTATAGCCTGACTCTTCAGCAAGTTTCTGCAAAAATTGGATCAGGTTGAGGTCGGGCTCTTTCTGCCACGCGGGCTGTAACAGCTCAAGCAGTTCGTTAAGACGCTTACATTTCATGATAGTGCTCCTTTCACTTGCGAGATGACACACGTTAGCAGGCTCAATCCCACATTAAAAGAGGCGATATTAGTGACACGTTTAACGGAAGTAACAGGGGTTATTCTGGCAGGTGGGCAGGCCACAAGAATGGGTGGTCAGGATAAAGGGCTTATCAGCCTGAAAGGTAAGCCGCTGTATGAGCATATCGTCAAGAAGCTCGCTCCTCAGGTTGGCAACCTGGCGATCAGCGCTAACAGGAATAGAGAACAATATCAGATGCTTGGTTATCCAGTGCTAAGCGATACTTTATCTGATTATCCAGGGCCGCTGGCAGGTATGCTATCCGTAATGCAGCAGCTGGACGCCGAATGGTTTCTGTTTTGCCCCTGCGATACGCCTAACATTCCAGACGATCTCGTAGCCCGGCTTTGGGAGGCGCGCGGACAGTTTCCTGCGGTATGGGTAAACGATGGGGAGCGCGATCATCCAACGCTCGCGCTTGTTCACCGCAAGCTTGCTCCAGCGCTGGAAAACTATCTTGCTTCAGGCGAACGCCGGGTAATGGTCTTCCTGAGAGAGGCGGATGGCCACCCGGTAATCTTTTCCGGGCAGCAGCAAAGCTTCGCCAATATTAATTCGCCAGAAGATTTAGCCCAGTGGGAGGACAAATAGATGGTGCCTTTGCTGGCCTTTGCCGCATGGAGCGGCACGGGAAAAACAACTCTGCTTAAGCTATTGATCCCATTGCTTAATAAGAAAGGGTTACGCCCGGGGTTAATCAAACATACCCATCATGATGTGGATGTCGACAGCCCTGGAAAAGACAGCTACGAGCTGCGAAAGGCAGGCGCTGCGCAGACAATTGTCGCCAATCAAAATCGCTGGGCCTTAATGACGGAAACACCGGAACAGAAAGAGTTGGATTTGCACTGGCTGGCCAGCCGTATGGACCCGGCATCACTGGATCTGATCCTTGTGGAAGGGTTTAAGCATGAAGCGATACCGAAGATTTTACTCTTCAGAGCGGGGCTTGGGCGTGGTCTGGATGAGCTGGCGATCGACAGTAACGTGATTGCCATTGCCAGTGATACAGCGATCCCTGAAGCAGGACTACCGGTCCTGAATATTAATTCACCGGAAGAAATTGCTGATTTTGTTGCCGAATGGCTTAAGAAATGAGTATTGCCTGCTCTTTAGCAGGCATTTTTAGAAACTCCAGACGGCAAAAAGGCCACTCTTTCGAGTGGCCTTGATGCTTGTTTGGAGCCTGGCAGTTGATGAACTTCGTTCACCCTGCGGG
>NZ_JBBYHZ010000014.1:0-108908 GCF_038405435.1 Dryocola clanedunensis
CTCCTCTGCTATACCGTTTATAACTGTTACCCATGTGGCCGGTCTAAAGTGTTACCCATGTGCCCGGTTTGTACCCTTATGCTTATCCACCTTAAAACCTGATTATCGTAGGTCGGATAGCGCAGGGTCATCCGCTGACTCCAGCCAATATTTTATAACCCCACCACGCCGTCCAGCGGGATCCAGTTTTCGAACGGCTGCGGCCTGCCGTAGTAGTAGCCCTGAGCTTTTTCACAGCCCATTTCACGCAGCTTCAACCCCATTTCCAGCGTCTCTATGCCCTCAGCCACCAGCGGAACGCCGAAGCGTTGCGACAGCATGATCACCGACGAAATCACCGCCTCGCTTTTCTTATCGTCCATCAGGCCGTTAACGAAGCCGCGGTCGATTTTCAGACAGTCGAAAGGCAGCTGGTGCAGATAAGAGAGGCTGGAATACCCGGAGCCGAAATCATCGATGGCCACCGACAGGCCCAGGCGGCGCAGGTAGCTAAGCGTCTCGATGACCCGGTTGCTGTTCTGAAGCAGGACGCTTTCGGTGATCTCCAGGCAGATATTTTTGTTCATCAGCCCGTTTTGCAGCATGCAGTTAAGCAGGTGATCGGAGAAGTCAGACTGCTGGAACTGCACTGCGGAAATATTAATATGCAGCTTGAAATCTTCCGGCGCGCCGCGCGCAATAAAAGCTGCGAGCTGGCGGCAGGCTTCCTCAATAATCCAGCGCCCAAGGTCGGTTATCATCCCCGTCCGCTCGGCAAGGCCGATAAATTTGTCCGGCGGTACAAAGCCCAGCGTGGGCGAGTTCCAGCGGATAAGACACTCCCCTTCGCTGAAGGTGCGCGCGTTGTCGAGGCTGACGATGGGCTGCATCACCAGATGGAAACCGTCGTTTTGCAGATCTTCGCGCAGCGCCTGGTGCAACTTAATGTTGTTAAGCTCGGTTTCGCGCATCTCCGGGGTGAACAGCACGCACTCGCCGTTGGCCCCTAAACGCCCCTGCTGCAGCGCCAGGCCTGCGTTCATCATGCAGTCGGTGATCGTCTCTTCGCTTAGCGTCGCCAATGCCGCCCCGGCCTGGCCGGTGTAGATATAGGTGCGGCCCTCGGCATCCGTGCGCTCGCGGCTGTCCGGCGTTCCCTGGAAGAGCGAGGAGAGCTGGTCCCAGTAAGTATCAAGATCCTTACGTTCGTTATGCTCCGGGAAGACAACGATAAACAAGTCTTCCGAGTAGCGGCAGAAGATGCTGCCGTCGGGGGAGAGCTGCACGATTTGATCGGCGAAGAACTTAATAAACCTCTGGGAGTGCGTGTGCCCCAGCGTGCTGCGCACGTCCCGGAAGTTGGTCACGCGTATCATCAGCATCAGGTTGCGGTTGCTATAAAGCGTCGGCTCGTTAAACAGGCCCGCGCGGGTTAACAGCCCCGTCGCGTTGTCGTTTTCAATCCGCTTTTTTTGCTCGCCTATCATGCCGGAGATAAAGCTGGAGGTGCTGGACAGCTCTTCTTCCAGCACGGCGATCTCAGGATACAGGCGCTGGTTACCCGCGGGTTCCCACGGCTGCTGACCCAGCAATCTTGTCTTCTCAACCAGCCTGTTCAGCGGGCGCGAGAACTGACGCACCATGATGATAAACGCCAGCACAAACAGCACGATTAACGCGGCCAGCGAGAGAAAAATTCGCGCATCCGTGTGCTTAAGCATGCCGGAGGGCAGAGACTCCGGCGTAATAATCACCAGCGTCCAGCCGAGCAGTTTCGACTCGTCCCTGACCGGGTGGGTCAGCACGTAATAATTTTTCCCCTGCTGGCTAACCTTGCGGGAGGAGTTCGTCCCCCAGCTGGCGTCCTGAAGCAGGGCATTCAGACGAGGGAACACGGAGACAGTCGATAGCTTTGCATTTTCGCCCTGCACAATGTCATTTCGTTTTGCACGCCAGCTGCTTTTCGATGAGGCGATAATCTGCTGCTTTTCATCCACCAGCAATAAAGTACTGTCGCTGGTAGGCGCCAGTTTCACCAGATAATCATTGAGCACGGAAGTATAGATATCAGCAAAAATAACCCCGGAGAAGGCGTTATTTTTCTGGCGCACGGGCATGCGGTAACCAATAACCTGGCCGTCGTTGGCGACCATATGATAGTAACTTTTGGTCCAGAAAGGGCTGCTGCTTGACTGCGCCCGGATGTACCAGGGGCGGGAATAGACGTTGAAACTATCGACGCTGTTCGCTACGCCAGAGTGTTCATTTGCGCCACGGTAGACCGTCACACGCTGCGTATCCGCCGGGGTGTTTTTTATCAGGAACACCTTGCCCGACACGGGATGCCGCTGAAAGGCAATATACTGTCCGTTCGGCGAGGCGATGCCGATGCGGGAGATAGACTCCTGCCCGGCAAAGTCCTCTTCCAGCACGTGCTGAAGCTCTTTCTCCATGGTCGGAGAAGAAATATTGTCCGCTACGCTATCCAGGTGGGAGAGCAGGATCCCCGCCAGGCGAGGCTTATCGAGGTACATTTCAATACGGTGGCTGATGTACTGGCTCTTTTCCGAGAGCGTTTTTTGCGTGGTTTGCGTAAACCAGGAGTGCATCCCCTGCTGCTGAAGCACAAACACCACGCCAATCAGCACGACCGCGCACAGCGACACCCCAAAAATGAGCATATTAGCGAAAGTGATGGGATATCTTTTTTGACTACCTTGCATTACGGCACCTCCGGAAGACCTGTCGCATCGTCATCCTTCGTCATGCCCGTCGTTCCTTTATAATAAAATCTGTCGTTTTCACAGCGCCAGTTGGCAAACACCGCAGGACGGGCAAGGTGATAGCCCTGCACCTGGTCGCAGCCCAGCGCTATCAGGCGGTCTTCTATGTCCGCCTCTTCCACACCCTCGGCAATCAGCGGCACGTTGAAGCCTTTGGCCAGCACCAGTACGGAGTTGATGACGCTGATGCTCTTCTCGTCTTTAAGCTGGCTGGAGACAAACTGGCGATCGATTTTAATGCTGTCGAAAGGCAGCGCGTGCAGATAAGAGAGGCTTGAGAAGCCCGCGCCAAAATCATCCAGCGAAATAGAGATGCCGTGGCGGCGAAGGTAGTCCAGCACCTGGCAGGCCTGCTGCATATCGCGCAGCAGCACGCTTTCGGTGATCTCCACGCAGATATTTTCGTTCTTCAGGCCGTTCAATTTGATGGTGTCCATCAGGTGCCAGGCGAAGCCCTGGTGCAGCAGCTGAATGGAGGAAATGTTGATGTGCAGCCTGAAGTCTACCGGCGCCCCGCGCCCGATCATCGCCGCCAGCTCCCGGCAGGCTTCTTCAATAATCCAGCGGCCCAGGGGAATGATTAAGCCGCTCTCTTCGGCAACCGGAATAAAGTTTTCCGGTGAAATCTCACCAAGATGGGCGGAGTTCCAGCGCACCAGACACTCACCGGCCATACAGGACTGGCGCTCGTTTTTGCCGACGATAGGCTGCAGCACGAGGTAAAGCTCATTGCTGGCAATGGCACCGCTCAGCGATTCATGCATGTGGATATTGGTTAATTCCTTCTCCAGCATGTCGTCGCTGTAAAGCCGGGTTGTCGCGTTCCCGGCTTTTTCCGCGTGGCGCAGGGCTATCCAGGCGTGCATCAGAATATCGGTGACCGTTTCCGGTTTAATATCCTGAAGCACCATGCCCGTATTACCGGTGAACAGGAAATTACTTTTACCCGGGGTATGCTCCGTGGTCACCGAAGAGAAAAGAGAATTCATCAGCTCCTGATATTTCAGGTAGTCGCTCTCCTGGTTGATGCCGGGGAAGACAATAATAAATTTATCGATGTTGTCGCGGGCAACAATAATGTTGGTCGGCAGCACTTTTCCGGCCTGCAGCAGAAATTCATTAATAAACTCATCGGCATATTTGTGGCCGAGGGTGTTCATAATTGATTTCATGTTGGTGACGTGGACCAGCGCCACCAGATTGTGGCGAACGTAGATGCGCGGATCGTTCAGCAGGCCGCTGCGGGTATACATCCCGGAAGCCACGTCGTACTCAATTTTTTTGCGCAGCTGATCGAAACTGTCAGAGAGGCGGTGCGAAAGGTTGCTGAAGCCGGATTCCAGTTCGGCTATCTCCCTGAACTGATACTGCTGTCGGCTCTCCGGCCACTGCCCGTTTTCCAGCTCTTTGGTTTTATGTGCAATCTGGCGAAGCGGCAGGGTAATTCTCGACAGCACAAAGTGCATCAGCACGGCCATCAGCAGGAAGGTCAGCATCAGGGCCGCAATCATCATGTAGTCATGCAGATTGGTCGACTCGATAATCGCCGAGGCAGGAACGATCACCACGGCCTGCCAGTTCAGACTGCCGGAAAGGTCGGAAACCGGAAAACGACTCGCAAAGTAGTTATTATGCTTAAAGGAGACTTTCGCTACTTCTGAAGGTTTCGATTTCAGCACCTCGTTTCCGATCGCCTCTATCTCCGGGGAGGAGTTATTCCGCAGGGAAGGTAAAACGGCCGCGGATTTTTCTTTGGCCGTCAGGCCGGGCTCCGAGGAGGCAATAATGTTGTTATGCTCATCGAGCACCAGCAGCGTGCTGTTTTCGTAGGGGATCAAATTTTGCAGCTTTTTGTTCAGCGCCTGAAGATGCAGCTCGCTGGCAATAACGCCGATAAAATCGCCCTGTTGGTTAAAAGCGGGAACGCTGTAGGCAATACCGAACTCTCTGGCGGCATTCAGATCCCGATAGACGGGCGTCCAGTGCGGCTTCTGGCTCTCAAAAACCGCCTGAAACCATGGCCGATGCTCCATCGCATAGTCGGCATTTTTCATCGCCACCGTCGAATGGTCGGTCAGCCCCGTGTAGGAGGTCAGCACATCCCCCGTGGCGGCATTTTTTAACGTCAGGTACTCTTCTTTGCGGTTGCTTAATTTACGGCTGATACCGATATAGTCGCCATATTTGCTGCCGAACTGAATAAGATTAAGATCGTCATTGCCCTGATAGACGCGGTTAACCACGCTCATTAAATCGGCGTAAATATCACTGACCGGCACGTTATCAGCACGATAATGTTGCAGCGCATTGCCGAGTACCGCATCCGCCTGGCGGGGGATATTAATATACTCTTCGACCGCATTTTTAAGCATGCTCGACTTAGAGACAAACAGGCTGTGGCTCATGGTATTCAGCAGGTTCTGTCTGTCCAGCAGAACGATGGCGGAAACAACCATAAACACAATGCAAAAGAATGCAATGAACAGGGTTTTGATTGTCCCGGTCAGTGTTAACGAGGAGGTCTTAAAAAAGGTTGCGATCATAATAGGTTAAAAAAATTCCTGAGACGCGGAGATCGGACGCCCGTTACGCGGCAACAGGCCTGGCCACAGCCGCGGCGCTATCGGCGGCTGGATACGATCTGCAGGAGGGCTGCTGACATAGCGTGATAATAGTTACATGGCGTAATAATCATATAATGTATCACGCCAGCCCCCTCGTTCGGGGTTTGTTTTATTTATTTTTAAACCGCACGGGCTTATTATTTTAAAGATTATCTCAACAGATTAATTTCGCAATAAATATCAACCTGTCACTCTGGCTTATTTATTTAGCCGGTAGATGATATCGGAAATATAAATAAGAAAAATTAAGGCCACGCTTTCCCGCCACGTGAACTTTAGGAATGTTGTCGCTCTGAACGAGGGATTTCCCCCCGCTAACCGACCCTGCGAATCGGCAAAAGCCTTTTACAGTAGGCAGACCATTAACCGTAAAGGATTAACCCGTGCTGAATATGAAAACCAAAATCTGCCTTACGGCATTAGCTATGGGCGTCACAGTGCAGGCCACCGCGGCGCGCACCGCCAGCGACTGCGCCACCCTGAAACTGGCGACCTGTCCTGCCCCGCTCGATAAAAACCTGCCCGACGT
This sequence comes from Dryocola clanedunensis, assembly GCF_038405435.1. GTDB lineage: Bacteria > Pseudomonadota > Gammaproteobacteria > Enterobacterales > Enterobacteriaceae > Dryocola > Dryocola clanedunensis_A. The sequence continues at coordinate 5,916 of NZ_JBBYHZ010000014.1, forward strand.
GAAAGATATGCTGACCTGGGATCAGCAGCAGCGCGTGATTGGCTTCCGTAACGATTACCGCTCCTATAAAGGAGACGTGTTTACAGCCGCAGCGCCGTCGCCGATCCCCGTCGCGAAGCGCGATCTCTCCGCCGCGACCTATCAGTACGACGGCAAAACCTTCACCCTCCAGGACTATCTGCAACGCAATAACGTCACCGGCATGATGGTCATCAAAGATGGCAAAATTGCCTGGGATTACTACGGCCACGGCAATACAAAAACCACGCTGTGGACTTCCCGCTCCGTGGGCAAAGCCGTGGTCTCAACGCTGGTAGGCGCGGCGGTAAAAGAAGGGAAAATTGCCTCGCTGGATGACGAAATTGTGAAATACAACCCGGACACCAAAGGTACCGCCTGGGAGCACGTCACGATTCGCCAGCTGATGCAGCACACCTCCGGCGTGAACTGGGATGAGGACTACACCAATCCGCAGTCAGATTTCGCGAAGCTGACCCAGTGCGAAGCAGGCGACGACACCTATAGCTGCGTCAATAATCTGGTCAACGATCCGCAGCGTCAAACCTGGGCCAAACCGGGCGAAGGCTGGTCATACTCTTCCGGCGGCGCATGGCTGCTGGGTGACACGCTGGAAAAAGCCACCGGCAAATCGCTGGCGCAAAACCTGCAGGAGAAGATCTGGCAGCCGTACGGCATGGTGCACGACGGCGTCTGGCACAGCTATCAGCCGGGCAAACACGATGTCGGCGCACACGGCTTCAACGCCACTCTCGAAGACTGGGGCAAGTTTGGCCTGTACGTGATGAACAACGGCGTGCTGCCGGACGGTACAAAAACGCTGCCGGATAACTGGGTTAAAGACGCCCGCACCTGGAACACGGCGAAAAATTCGGTCAGCGATGCCCATCCTGAAGGGATTTACGGCTACCAGTGGTGGAATAACAGCGTCGCAGCCAATGCCGGAGACGTGAGCCCGAAGCAGGGCCTGGACAGCCATAACACCCTGTGGGCGCTGGGAATTTTCGGCCAGATTATCGTGGTCAACCCGCAGCAGAAACTGGTGATCGTGCAGTGGTCCGCCTGGCCGAAGGCCGAGCCGTCGTTCAGCGCGCAGCCGCTGGAGGCGTCGCTGATGTTCAACGCCATCGCCAACGCGCTGGCTAAATAACGAGCAACAGTGATAAATACCAGTTTGCTCATCCGCAAGCTGGTATTTGAGCATTTTATACTTCAACTAAATATATCTTCGCCCGTTAGCTCTGTGGCAATAATCACGTTCCTGTACCATATTGTTTAGGTGGGAAAGATTCTGTTACTTATAACTAAAAACCTGAGGTTCATTATGAAGATAGCAAAAATGATTATTACAGCCCTGGCATTAACCACCGTTTCTTTCGGCGCAATTTCCGCCGAACTGCTGACCAAGGAAGCGCTGAAAGAGCATCCTGAGATGTACACCAAAGTGGGCACCATCGTGACCGACGGTGAAATGGCGCCAAGCGATGCTAAAGAAGAATTAGCGAAAAAAGCAGATGAGAAAGGCGGCGACTTCTTCGTTGTGACCTCTGCCGACACCGACCGTAAAATTCACGCCACCGCTGACGTTTACAAGAAAAAGTAAGACCTCATCCATCCAGATAGCAACGGGCAGCCTGCAAGCTGCCCGTTTTTTTATGGGTTTTGCTGTAAATTCGCACCATCTGTCGTGCTGATTAAGTGGTGGATGGCGCAGGCTTATCCACCCTACGCTCAATTTTTACAGGGCGGGTAAGCGCTTAGCGTCACCCGCCGGAAGTTGATTCACAGAAACTGATTTCACTCTCCGGCAATTCATTGCAAAAGCATTCAAACATCATTATTAGCCTGAAAATCATTTCCATTTCATCAAACATGAAACGCAGGCCATTAAAATAAAAGCATTTTATCCGGCAAAGATGTCACAAAGTCACGTTCCTTTACCGTTTGAAGGACCTGCGCCGTTTTCATTACGTTAACCTTAATAAGCCACAGCGAGATCAATCCCTTATTGATCCTGAAACTTGTTATGCAATGCAGGTTAACAAAATGAAAACATTAACCGTAGTTCTGTTAGCCGGTGCAATTTGCACGCCTTTATTCGCTACCGCAGCCGACGCCTCCGTTCCATGGGCGGACAACAGCGGCAGGACTGAAACGCAGCACATTGCCGCTATGGGTGAAAACCTCAACTATCAGCACCAGGCCATCACCAAAACCCACGAAGGCGTCTGGGCGGATAACAGCGGATCGATCAAAGCCGACGAACAGTCTTTATTGAGTCACAAACCTGAGGTTGTCGGCACTCCGGGCCTGATGCCTCATCAGGGATAATTCCCGTGTAGTCTGCCCTCTTCCCACGGGGAGAGGGCAGACTACGGGTTATCCTTTCGCTAAAAACACTTCCACCCCAAATGCCGCAAGCGAATACTGATGCCCCTTCAACCCGCCGACGTTCAGCAGCGGTTCAAGAGCACGGTTCTCTTCTGCCAGCTCGAGCGTCATCGCGCTATCGCTATAGTTCTGCACGAAAATAAATGTATTTCCGTCATTCTGTCTTGCCGTAGCGACCGCGCCTTGCGGGATCCTCATTGAGGTACAGCCAGCAATTCCATGCTTATCCGCAATCTGTCGGTAGAAATCCTTCAGGAAATCCCCCCCCGTTCTGGCGGCCAGGTAATATGCCTGCCCTTTCCCAAACGGGTTGCGCGTCAGCGCGGGTCTGCCCTTGTAGAAATCCTGCTGATAGACGCCAAGCACCCGTGCAGTTTCAGCATGAATCAGATCGCAAAGCTCAAGGCAGGCATATTCACGGCCCGACTCCTCCCAGCCTTCCCCCGTAAGGGCGATCTGATTTGTTTCACCATCGTACAGGCTGTCGATCTCTTCGGACCAGATGCCCAGCACTTCACGCAGCGGGCCGGGAAAGCCGCCGGTGTAACAGAGGTCATCTTCGTTCACGATCCCCGACCAGTAGGTAGTAATAAAGACGCCGCCCGCGGCAACAAACTCGTTCACTCGTGCGGCAAACTCTTCGTTCACCATGTAAAGCATCGGCGCGACGATGACCTGATACCGGCTGAGGTCAGAGCGCTGTGAAACAATATCCAGAGGAATATTCAGCTGCCACAAAGCCTGGTAATGCTGCTGCACCGTCTCCTCGAATTTTATACCGCAGTTGCGCGGGCCCGCCGAGTCGTTCACCGCCCAGCGGTTATCCCAGTCGTAAACAATGGCGACCTCCGCGCAGTAGTCCGTCCCAGCGGCGCTCGCCAGCTTCTCAAGCGCGACGCCGACCTGCTTCACATCCTGCCCAACGCGCGTATTGATGTGCCCTACGTGATCCACTACCGCACCATGGAATTTTTCGATTGAGCCGCGGCTTTTACGCCACTGAAAATATTGCACGGAATCCGAACCGTGGGCGATGGCCTGCAGCGCAGAAAGCTGATGCATGCCGGGCTTTTTAAGTTTGCTTACCGGCTGCCAGCTGGTCGTACCCGGCGTGGACTCCATCAGCAAAAAGGGTAACCCCGGCTTCAGGCTGCGCATCAGGTCGAAGGTGAACGCCGTGTACGAAGCCAGAGCCTGCTGATCGCGCGTCTGATGCCATTCCGGATAGCTGTCCCAGGAGATGAAATCAACCTCACGGGCGAGACGCCAGTAATCGTAGTCGTAAAATACGCCGTGGAAGTTCGTGGTAGCAGGCAGCGATGGATTGAACGCCTTCACCGACTGCACCTCATGGCGACAAAACAGCGCCACCTGCTCGCTGACGAAGCGGCGCCAGTCGATATTCAGCGCGTGGACGGACTGCTCCCCCAGCGGTCCCGGCGAGTGGATCTGGCTCCAGGATGAATATTCATGGCTCCAGAAAGTGCTCCACCAGCGGCGGTTGAGGTTGTCGAGCGTCTGGTATTTCTCTTTCAGCCAGCCGCGAAAATTCTGCTGGCAGAGTTCGCAGTGGCACTCCCCGCCGTACTCGTTAGAAATATGCCAGGCAAGCACCGCGGGATGGCTGGCATAGCGTTTCGCCAGCTGTTCGTTAATCTTCCCCGTCAGCCTTTTATAGGCCGGGGAGGAGTAGCAGTGGTTGTGCCGCTCGCCGTGCAGATTCTTATTTAACTCTTTCGTGGTTCTCAGCGTTTCCGGATAGTTTTTCGATACCCAGGCTGGCTTTGCGCCGCTCGGCGTAGCCAGAAACACAGAGATACCGCTGGCGTAAAGTTTATCGATAATCTCGTCCAGCCAGGCAAACTGGTAATTTCCTTCCTGCGGCTCTAGCTTTGACCAGCTGAATATGCCCACCGACATCACGTTGCACTTTGTCTCTTTCATCATCGCAATGTCTTTTTCAAGAATATCCGGGCGGTCCAGCCACTGATCGGGATTGTAATCTGCGCCGTGCAGGAAATTCAGCGCCGGAAATAATTTGCTCATACCGCCTCCGTTAAGCTAAGGACTCTCTCTCCTGAGAAAGATTAATGACTTTATCTTTGCTGTTTCTCAGCGAGAACACTGAGAAAAGCGTGAAGATCCCTGAAATAATTCCCAGGATAATGTATGCGTTAGCAAAACCGATGGTGTCGTATAAATACCCAACTATCGGTGAATAAACCGTAGTGGCAATGGATGCCGCAAACAGCACCAGTAAATAGATGGTGGAAGATAATTTGTGGTCGAAGTTCTGGGCGATAAATTTAAATACTGAAATAAGGATCAGCGGTTTTTCAATCGCGTGCATCATTTTTACCGCCGCAATCCACACCGGCCCCAGCGGCACGGCAGAGCCAAGTATGCGCACGGACATAATCGTCCCGGCGATGACCAGCGCCCATTTCGCCCCCACGCGGTTGACAAACCATGGCATCAGGCCCAGGAAAAGCGTCTCGAAGCAGACCTGCACGGAGGCCAGCGTGCCGTACCATTTGTTACCCACGTCAACGCTTGAGAACTGCATTGAGAAATACTGGGCAAACTGCTGGTCGTAGGTGTCGTAAATCTGGGTGACAAACAGGGTAAAAATAATCAGCATCCAGAACTGCTTATTTTTCGCCAGTTCAAAGACGTGCGCCGCTTTTAGCGATGACGTCATTTTTTCCTCTTCGAGGGTGACTTCAATTTTGGTCAGCATAAAACAGACCGCGGCCATAACGATGGCGATACTGGCCAGCCAGAATGAAAGATTAGGGTTTTCGTTAATATTACGGCCCACAATATAAGCCGCGGCCGCCCAGCCTAATGAGCCCCACATTCTTACCCGACCGTATTCAAAAGAATAGCGCCGGGAGATTTTGTCGATATAAGAGTCGATAACGCCGCAGCCGGAGTTAAAAATAATCCCCAGATAGATACCGCCCAGCACGGCGCCAATCCAGAATGAGTTCACCAGCAGTGGCGCATAGACATAAATAAAGAACGGCCCTATCGGCAGCAGCAGCGCAACGATCAGGAATATCAGTGATTTTTTCGTGCCGAACTTATCGGAAATATAGCCAAAGAACGGCTGCATGGTCAGCGCGATAAAAGCATTGATCGCGTACAGCCAGCCGGTTTTGGTGGCGCTAATCCCCAAATGCTGCGTGGTCCAGATAACAAAAAAGGCCATTGTTGAGGACCAGGCAAAGAGATAGAGGAAATCGAAAAGACTTAAAAGGATGTAGTTCCTTTTGCCGGTAACCATCTTTTTTTCCTTATGAGGGAACAGAGTCGGTGCTTCGCCGGTTTTTGGGGGGCGAATCGCGTTTTTGTTGTGTCAGGGTTGCTCTGCTGTGTCGCGGCCTTTTGCTTAAGTCAAAATGTACGACGTTCACATCAGTGGGTTACATACAATACCTGGCATATCGTTCAAACAACACCCGCTGACGCAAACTGTAAGACACCTCACATATCGTCATTTTAAAAGCTAAAAAAGGTGAAGACGATCGCAAAAACGCCGCATGTGAACGTACGACATTTTGGTATAGTAGAGCACAACAAAATGGATGAAAGCCGACAAAACGAAAAGGATCGGATGAGCAAAAGTAAAAATGCGACGCTGGAAGACGTTGCCCGCCGCGCGGGGGTTTCTTACCAGACCGTCTCCAGAGTGCTTAATAAATCTGTGAACGTAGCGGAAAAGACGCGTGTTCGCGTCGAGCAGGCAATTGAGGAACTGCGCTACGTACCTAATCGCCTGGCGCAGCAGCTCGTAGGCAAACGCGCGCTAACCCTGGGACTGATTACCACTTCCCTTGCCCTTCACGCCCCTTCGCAGATTGCCGCATCCGTTAAGAAATATGCCAGCCAGGACGGCTACCAGCTACTTATCTCAATGATTGACGAGCACAATGCCGCCGCTATTCAGCAGTCCATCAACGACTTTAAGTCCCAGTTTGTCGACAGAATTATCATTAACGTCCCGCTGGAAACCGCTACCGCCACCGCTATCGCAGAAGAGAATCAGGACGTTATCTGCCTTTTCCTCGACGTTGCGCCAGACAGCGGCGTATTTCACGTTATTTTCAACCCGGACAACGGTACCCGTGAAAGCGTTAAACGGCTGTATGAGTCAGGACACCGGCAGATGGCGCTGATGCCCGGCCCGCAGCATGCTATTTCAGCGCAGCTGCGTTTAGCTGGCTGGCAGGCCTGCCTGAAGGGCTATGGCTTAACCCCATCCGCCACGGTGTTTGGTTCATGGGATGCGCAAAGCGGCTATGAACGTACGCAGAGGCTGCTCGAGGATAAAGCGGAATTTACCGCACTGCTGGTAGGCAACGACCAGATGGCCCTGGGCGTTTTAAGCGCCTTACAGGAGGCGCAGATTGCGGTGCCACGGCAGGTTTCGGTCATTGGCTATGATGACAGCTACGAAAGCGCCTTTTTCATCCCCGCCCTCACGACCGTCCGGCTGGATCTGGACGCCCAGGGAAAAGAGGCGGTCGCCAGAGCGCTGGCGGCAGCGCCGGGCAAAGTAGCAGACAGCTGCATTCTTCAGGCGGAGTTTGTGTTGCGTAAATCGATTCAGAAAATTAAATAGCAGCGAACGCAGGTCGGATAACCACGTAGTCATCCGACATAACAGTTAAACGCCCACGCTTCCCCAGACCATCTCACCCTTATGGAAAGTGGCGGTACGCGGTGAAATGCGCGCGACCGCTTCCGCAGAGCAGGATGCGTCCACCAGCACGAAGCTTGCGTCGTCCTCAGCCTTAGGCCACACCCGCTCGCCGCTGTCGTTAAGCGGCAGGATATTCCCGGTGGCAATCGCCAGCGATCGCGACAGCGACAGCTCGCTCGGGCGGACGTAGAGCTGGGCGTAGAGGTTCGCCTTCTCCAGCATGTCCCCCAGGCCGTACGGCGACCAGTGGTCGATCACGCTGTCGGTGCCCGTCATCACAAACACGCCCTTCTCCTGAAGCTGCTTTAGCGGCATATGCATCGTGCCGATGGGAACGGTTGAGGCGAGGGTTATCCGCTGGGCCGCCATGCGCGCGCCGATGGCGTCCACCTCCTGCTCGTTCATCATCGCCAGCGCAAAGCCGTGGCTGATGGTCAGCTTGCCCTTGAGCTGCGGGGTTTTCTCCACCGTTTCAACCATATACTTCACCGCAGCGATGCCCGCCGGGCTGGTTTCATGCAGGTGAATGTCCACGCCTTTATTGTAATCCAGCGCGATCTGGAACATGGCGTCGAGGGATTTTTCCATCGCGCCGTCAACGTTTGTTGGATCAAGGCCGCCCACGTAGTGCGCCCCGGCCTGCATCGCGTCGCGCATCAGCGCTACGGAGTTGGAGTGCAGCAGACCGTGCTGCGGGAAGGCGACGATTTCACAGCTGAAGCCGGATTTACGCTGCTCCAGCACCGCCTGCAGGTTTTCCAGATTCTTAAGCCCCGACACCGGCTCCACGTTGCAGTGGCTGCGGGCGATGGTCGAGCCCTTCGACTGAATCAGGTCGATGAGCTTCCCGGCGCGCTCCCGGGTATAGGGCTGCAGCTCCGGCAGCAGCTTTTGCTCCAGGGCAATCATGTCCATGATGGTTGTCCCCTGCGGGCGGTTGTGAACGCGCCACGGGCCGCCGTAGAAGGTTTTGTCCAGATGGATGTGCATGTCGCGCATGGCGGGCAGCAGCAGTCTGCTCCCGGCATCGTAGTGGGCAAGCGCGGCGTCCGGGTGCTGCCTGTTTGCGAGCAGGGCCGCAATTTTGCCGTCTTTAATTTCCAGCGTTGTCAGCTCGGTTTTGGTTGCCACCACGGTTTGCCCGTCGCGCGCAAAGCCGGCCTCCAGCAGCACGTTGTCCAGATAGTAATGCTTTTCTTTAATGGCGCTCCTGGCGTTGGCTGGCTCACAGGTCGCTGATGCAGGTTTAGCAGCATACGCCATCGACCCCGTTGCGCCCAGAATCGCGCAGGCCGCCGCCATCTTGCCGCCGCCGCTTAAAAAGTTACGGCGGCTTTTGTCAGTTGTGCTCATCGGGTTCTCCCTCTCGATCATTAACAATATGCGTGCCGGTTTCGCCGCGCAGGGCTTCCGGCAACTTCTCTGGCGTGGTGATAATCACACGCCTGCTGCCGTGGCGCAGAAAGGCGAGGCTGGCGGTAATTTTCGGCAGCATGCTGCCCGGCGGGAAGTGGCCTTCGGCGCTGTAGCGCGCCATTTCCGCTACCGTGACCTCATTCAGTTCGCGCTGCTCCGGCCTGCCGAAGTGGACGCACACTTTCTCCACGCCGGTGGTGATAATCAGAATGTCCGCGCTGACTTCACGGGCCAGCAGCGCGGTGGAGAGATCTTTGTCGATAACCGCGTCAACGCTCCGGTAGTCGCCCTGCGCGCTGCGGATCACCGGGATGCCGCCACCGGGCAGGTGACGAGGTGGATTAAAAAGCAGTTTGGCGCAGGAGGATTGTTAGCGGAGATTTATGCGGTTTTGCTGTACCGGGAATGATTAATTTTGTCGGATGACGCTGCGCTTACCCGACCGGGGATCGCAGCGTCATCCTCCTTTTTCTAGAAGCGGATCTTCATCCCCAGCGATCCGTTAAAGTCGTTCTCGATTTTGCTGTTCGAGCCGCCGTTCTGGAAGCTCCTGCCCACCTCGGTGTAGGCCTGCACGTCTTTGGTGACCGCCCAGGTTGTCCCCACCGCCACTTCCGTTGTGCTGTACTGCTGGTCCGCCGTGATGGTCGTTGCGCCCGCGTTGCTGGCGGTATTCTCAAAGCTCGCCGTGTCGCTGCCGTCGGAAAGCTCCTGCCACAGGTTGACCCGCACGTAGGGCTTCACCTTGCCCTGGCTGGTGTCGTAGTCCGCTGAAAGCCTCAGGCCCAGGCGGCCAATAATCGCGTCGTCAGCGTCGATGGAGGCACGGGTTTTAGCGTCGCCTTTTAAAGTGACGCTGTCAAAATCGCTGTGCTGCCAGATGAGCTGCGCCTGCGGTTCGATGGACCAGTTGCTGTCCCACAGCGCCCACGGTTTGCCCACTTCGACCGACGCGAGATAGCTGTTGCCGTCCGGGCTGTAGGTGTCGTTCTGCTGCTGATTTTTCAGATCGACGCTGTGGTTGCCGTACTGCAGAACGTTGTCGACGTAGAAGCCGTTTTCATGCGTCCAGGTCGCGTAGCCGCCGAGATAAACCGACAGCGTGGAGTTATAGCCCGCTACGCCGTAGCCGCCGCTGTTTTCGCCCTTAACGCTGCTGTCGACGTCCAGCACGGTGGTGTACAGCCCGGCCCGCCAGTTCTGGTCGTAGTACAGGTCGAAGCCCATCTGCATCCCGTTGATGCTGGTATCAGACTCGCTGCGGGTCTGGTCGTTAAGCTTTTGATTGCTCGACTGGGCGATATAGCGCGCCCAGAAGCGCGGCTCGTTATCCTCCGGTACGTTAACGTTATACGGCTCCTCGTCCCCCACGCGCAGATGCAGCGTGCCGAGCACGGCCAGGTCCGCCTGGCGAATGGTTGAGGCCACGCTGGTAAAGACCGGTACTTCAGGGCGGTAAGCCGTGCGCAGGAACCAGTCCTCGCCCTGCCCCTGTGCGTTACCGGCAAACAGGCGATACTCCCACGCGCCCGCTTCCAGATGGTCTGCGCCTATGGTGAACGCATCTTTAGTGGTCTGCGCGGTGGTGGTCGCGCCGTTGGTGGCCTGCACCACGGCAATACCGTCGCCGTCCGTCTGCTCGCCGAGCTGGCTGACGTCGATATCCAGCAGGGTTCTGCCGCTCGCCGTGCCGCCGTTGATCACCAGCCTGTCCGCCACGCCCGGGCTGTGCTGCTGGGCGGCGATTTGCACCGTGCCGTCCAGGCCAACGTAATCGCCGTTGACCGTCAGCGTCGAGCCGACATTCCTGCCGCGCAGGCTAACCGTGCCCTGGTTGACGAGCGCGCCAACTACCTGATTCTGGCCGCCGGTATCCAGCAGCGCCCCCCGGCTGACAACGTGGGCAGAGTCCGCGCTGAACTTGTTCGCGCCCAGCGCCCGCAGCGTTCCGCTCTGCACAAGCGTGGTGCCGCTGTAGCTGTTATTACCGCTGAGTATCGTGCTGCCGCTACCCTGCTGCCAGAGCTGGCCGCTGCCGGTGATATCGCCGTTCAGCAGCAGCGTATTGCTGCGGTTTACCTGCAGCACGCCGTTGTTGAGGATATCCCCCGTCACGCCGCCGGTTTCCCCGCCCGTCCCCAGCTGAAGGTTGCCCTCGCTGATCGTGGTGCTGCGGAGATAGGTACTGTCCTGGGTCAGGGTTAACGTACCCGCGCCGACTTTGGTGAGCGCGCCCAGGCCGCTGACCGCTGAGAGCAGGGACACGCTGTTGCCGTTGGTATCTATCGTGCCGCCGGTAAGGCCAAGGATGACGGCGCGTGCCGTGTCGAAGGCCGCGCCGTAGCGCAGCGTCCCGCCGTTCAGCGCAACGTTCGTTCCGGCCTGCCCGAGGCTGGCGTCACGCGCGACCTGCAGCACCCCGCCGCTGACGGTAGTGCCGCCCGCATAGCTGTTTTCGCCGTTCAGCAGCAGCGTACCGAGATCGGTTTTATCGATGCCGCCGCTGCCCGCAATCGCCGAGTTGATGGTGGTGGTGTATCTCGCGCCCCGCAGAGTCCCGTCCCCAACGCGCAGCTTTGTGTCGGCCGTGTTGGTGGTGATCGTCCCGTCGTTAATCACGTAGCCGTCGGTGGTGAACTGCGCGCCGCTGATGCGCACTTCGCCCAGGCTGTTATCCACCGTGACGTTGCCCGCCTCGCCGCCAAAGATGGCAAACGAACCGTCGCTGAACGGCGCGTTGATGCGGCCCGCGGGTTTAACCGCATCCGTCGACCAGTTGTCGTTCCCGGCGCTGTTCTGCCACACGCCGTCGCCGCCCTCAATTTCACGGTTGTTTTTCGTCGAGCCGTCCGCCGGGCCGTTGCCGTCCCAGAAGTTCAGGACCACGCCGGTGCGGTTGATCAGGTTGACCTGGCCCGCCACCGAGGTCTGCACATACAGGTCGTCCGCCGCCGGAGGCGCGGAGCCGATATCAAGCGTGTTATCGGTCAGGCTGCCCGTGTAGTTGAAGACCCGGTAGACGCCGACGTCGAACGAGCCGCCCGGCGTCTGGGTGATGTTCAGCTTGCCGTCGAGGTTCAGATCGCCGTTGACGTTAATCAGATCGTTGAGCGCCCCACCGGCGGTAAACGCCCGGCCAAACTGGAAGTCCAGCTGCGAATTCTGGTTAAGGGTCATGGCCCCGGTGGTCAGCTCTCCGACGCTGGTTAAGTCCGCCCCGGCGGCAAGATGGGCGTTATCCGCCACGTTTACCGCGCCGCCAATCACCCCGGCACCGCCAAGCGTGGCGCCGTCGTTCACCGTTACGTTCCCCGTCGCGGCCTGCTGGTTGCCGTTAACCAGCAGCGCGCCCTGCTGCACGGAGGTCGCCCCGGTCCAGGTATTATCCCCGGTCAGGGTCAGCGTACCGCTGCCGACTTTTCCGAGGCTGCCGCCGCTGCCGCTGATAACCCCGCTGATGGTGTCATTCAGGTTCAGGCTGCCTTCGTTCAGCGTCGCCGCGCCCAGTTCAACGTTACCCGCCCCGCTAAGCGAGCCCACAGTGGTAGCGCCGCTGACGCCAGAGGCGTTAACCACGCCGCCTGCGTTATTGGCAACTGTTGCGGTATCGGCCTGGGCCGCATCGGCAATGTTTACCGTACCGGTACTGGTGATGCGGGCAAGCCCCGCGCTGGCCTCGCCGAGCAGGTTCAGGGTGCTGTTTGCCAGAATCGTAAACAGCCCCTGGCCGCCGGTTGCGTTATCGGCAACGTTCACCACGCCACCGTTTTGCGCGGTGACCGTACTGTTCGCCGCGCTCGCCGTATCGTTAAAGTTCAGCGTGCCGTTATCCAGCGTGAAGGCGTGACTTTCGGCCTGCGCCGCATTGTTAAAGGCCAGCGTCCCCTGCTGATTTACGGTGACGGCGCTGTCGGCTTTGCCCAGCGCCCCCGTCGCGCTGGCGTTAACCGTCACCGCCGCGCTGCCGTTTTTGCCGGTAATGGTGGTATCGCCCTGGTAAGTATTGGCGCGGTCGAGGTTAAGCACGCTGCCGTCCGAACCGGCAGACGTATCTTTTACCGTCAGCTGTCCCGCGCCGCCGATCAAGCCGGTTGGGGTAAAGGTGTTGCCGTAGAGATCGAACTGCCCGCCCCCCGCTTCGCTCAGGAAGATGGGGCGTGGAGTAGTAAAGTCAGCGCCGATTTGCAGCGTTGAATTGTTGTTGATCAGTATCGACGTACCCGCCAGGCCAAGGTTTTCATCGGCGGAAACCTGAAGCGTGCCGCCGTAGATTTCCGTGCCGCCGCGCCAGCCGTTGCTGCCGGTCAGAATGAGCCTGCCCGGATCGTACTTGAGGAATTTAAGCACGTCCGTCGAGCCGCTGTCCTCGACCAGGTTTGCGGCTACGGTCGCGGTAGTTGTCTCACCCGCACCGCCCGCGCCCACCCGGACAATGTAATAAGCGTCGGCCGCCGTTTCGCCCTCGGCGGCATAATTGTTTGACGGCACCAGCCCCTGGGAACGAACCATATTCAGCGGCACCGTGCCGCCCGCGCCGCCGCTCAGGTTGTAGCCATCCACGGTGAACTGCATTCCGGCATTGTAAATCGAGCCGTCGATGTCGCTCAGCACCACGTTGCCGCCGGTGCCGGAGAATACGGCGTACTGGCGCTGCTGCCAGGGCGCGTTGCCCTGGCCGTTTTCGGTTGTCCAGTTGTTGGTCGCCTCCAGCGATCCCGCGTACCAGACGCCGTCGCCGCCCTGGATAGTGCCGTCCCCCTCGATGCCGGTTGGCCCCTGGCTGTTGCTCACCCGAGAGCCATCCCAGAATTCGAGGTTGGCTCCGTCATTGGCAAAGCCGACCACCAGGTTAACCTGACCGGGTAACGCCGTCTGCACGCTGTAGACGGAGGTATTGCCGACCGGCAGGGTGCCGATATCCAGCCCCTGATTGTTCAGCGCCCCACCATAGTTGAACAGGCGGTAGATCCCAGGCGCAAAGAGGCCGCCCGGCGTCAGCGAAACGTTGACCACGCCGTCCAGCAGCAGGTTCTGGCCGACGGTCACCAGATCGTTCAGCGCGCCGCCGGGGGTAAAGACCTGGCCCAGATCGAACTGGCTGCTGGTGGTTGAAGAGAGATTAAGGCTGCCATTCACAGTCAGCCCGCCCGCACCGCCGTCACCCGGCGTCAGGACGGTATTTGCGCCGAAGGTGGCGTTGCCACCAATTGTGCCCGTTCCGCCAAGCGTTGCGCCGTTCGCCACGGTCGTGTCGCCAGTCGCTCCCTGCTGGTTGCCGTTGACCAGCAGCGTACCTTGATTAACCTGCGTAACGCCGCCATAGCTGTTTGTGCCGCCAAGCCGCGTGACGCCCGCGCCGTCCTGGTGGAACTGGCCGCTGCCGGTGATAGCGCCGTTGAGCGCCACCGCATCGGAACGGTTAACCGTCAGAATGCCGTTGTCGGTTATCGCGGTTTGCGTCGACAGGCCGCCCGTCGTGCCGCCGCTGCCGAGCTGAAGCGCGGCCCCCGAATCAATCAGCGTGCTGCCGGTGTAGGTGTTATTGCCAAGCAGAATGGTGCTGCCCCCGGAGCGTTCAAGGCCGCCGCTGCCGCTGATAACGCCGCTATAGGTCTGCGACTGCAAACCGTCGAACACCAGCAGGCTGGCCGGATCGCTGGTCACTACGCTGAAGTCGTTGATCGAGCTTTTGCCGCTATTAACCGCGTTGTTGCCGCTGCGTAATGTGGCTCCGCCATTGATACTGATGCCCTGAGCGCCGCTTAACGCCAGGTCGCTGGCCACGCGAACGTCCGCATCCGCGCCGTTCAGCGTCAGCTGGCTCCAGCCGCTGCCGATGTTGGTGCCGATGGAGATATTGTCGGCACCAAGCGATCCAATCACCGCGCTGGTATTGTTGAACGTCAGCGTATTGTTACTGCCGCCTTCGTTAAGCAGATGCAGCGTGCTGTCGGTGTTGACGTTGCCAAGCGTGGCACTGTCGTTGCCGTCCGCGCCGGTAAAGGTGACGCCGCCCGCAAGCGTGCCGCTGTTCCAGGTAAATCTGTCGCTGCCGCTGCCGCCGATAATCTCGCCCTGCGTCGACCCGCCCGCGAGGGTAATCGCATCGTTGCCGCTGCCTGACAGGATTGCCGTCGCCCCTGCATCTCCCGCCGTCAGCGTGCCCTGGTTGGTTATCGTGTTATTACCCGCGCCGCTGGCGTCGATCACCGTTTGCGTCGGGCTGCTGCTGGACAGGGTGCCGACGTTGAGAATAGTGCGGTTTGCCGCCGCGCCGTTGATCTGCACCAGCGCCGAGCCGTTGAGTATGCCCGTTGAGGTTACCGAACCGCTGTTGGTAAAGGACGAGGCGTTATTGGCCAGAACGGTGCTGTTGACGTTGCTGCTGGTCTGAATGGTGCCGCTGTTGGTGACAGCACCGGCATCGGCTGCGGAAATCGCTGCCCCCGCCGTGCCGCCCATGGTGATATTGGCCCCGGAGTTCACGCTGCCGCTGGTGCGGGCCAGAATCCCCACGCTGTCCGCGCCGCTGCCATTAATGGTGTAGCCCGTCCCGATTGTCAGATCGCCCGTCGTGTTCAGGCCGCCGGGGCGTTCGAAAGCAAAGCCGGAGCCGCTGCCCGCCACGTTCAGGATGTTACCCGCGCCTTCCGCGTCAAAGGTAACCGCCGTACGGATCGCCGGGCCGTCACCCGCGTTGATGGTCACGCCGTTGAGTGAAATGTTGCTGCTGTCGGCGTTGTTGTTGATGCCCGCGCCGCTGCCGGAAATGTTGATGGTCGTGTCGCTGGCGGTCAGGGAGCTTGCCCCGGTATCCAGACGGATGCCGTCCGCCCCGCCGCTGGCGGTAATCAGGTTATTCGTCCCGCCCAGCGTCAGCGTTGCGCCATTATTAATCAGCTGCACGGCCGCCAGACCGCCGTTGGCCGTCACAGAGCCAAGCTGAGTCACCTGCGCCCCTGCGCCCTGAACTTTCACCCCCACGTTGCCGCTGTTGGCCGCGCCGCTGACGGTGATGTCCCGGCTGTTGGTCAGCGTGCCGCGATCCTGAATATAGACGCCGATATTATTGGTGCCCGTGACCTCTATCGGCGCGTTGTTAACGCCCACCCCGGAGTCATGCAGGTACAGGCCGATATTATTGTTGCCCGCAAGCCGCATGCCGTCGCCGTTAATCGTCACCTGGCCGTCGTGGGAAACATCGTAGCCTTTGATGCCGCTCTGGCTCGCCGTGGTTTCCGTATCGGCAAAGGAGGTCACGGTGGTTGGCAGCGCCTGATCCGCCTGCCCGATATCGCCGTTGATGGAATAGTTGCGCCCGTCCACCACCACGGCGGTAGTGTTGTTCGCACCGAGAATTATGCCGCCGTTGTTGATAGTGCCGACTGCCCCCCCGGTAACCTTCACGCCAACGCCGTTTTCACCGTTCACGCGGATAGTTGCCGGACCGGTATTCAGCCTGGTGGCCACGTCATCACCGGTACCAATGGTGCCGTCCGGGCCATCGTCCCGCCCGTTGGCAAAGACGCCCGTAGAGCCCACGCCCGCCACGGTCAGATCAAACGGCAGCGCCGACGCGCCGGTAGTCCCGTCGAAGATCGCACCGTGATCGACCACAAAGAGTATCGAGCCGCTCTGTAGATTGTCGTTCAGCGTCGCGCTGCTCAGGTTGATCTTTGCGTCCTGGCCGTAGGCGTAGTAGCCAATCTGATTCGTGTTGTTGAAGGTCAGCGTGGCCGCCGGGGTAACGTTGACGGTTGCGGTGCCGCGGGCGTGAACGCCAATGGCCCCCGCCGCGAGCAGGCGGATGGTCGAAGAGATATTGGCCGTTGCCGCCGCGTTCACCCCTTCGGCATAGACCGCGTAGTTGCGGTAGGTGTACGGATTGCCGTCGCTGTTGCCGGTGTCTCCCGCGCCGCCAACGGTGATGATACCGCTGGCTGAGGAGTCCACGCTGGCCGTAGCCTGCTCCGCCAGCACGTTGATGGCCACATTGTTGTCGCCGAGGACGTTAATCTGCCCGTTGTTGGTCACGTTGCCGGTATCGATAACAGACAGGCCGTAGTTCGGCGCGGCCGCACCGTTTACGAGGTTCCCCAGAACGTTAATGACGCCGTTATTGATCGCCGCACCCGCAGCGCCGTCCACCAGCAGGCCTACGGCATTACGCGTGTTCAGCCCGAGGTTGATTGTCCCGTCGTTGGTCACCGCCCCGCTGCTGCTGGTGCGGATGCCCGCTGAGCGCTCGTTGCTGCCCACCATCGGAGAAGGCGTGCCGGTTAGCGTACTGGTTATCGGCGTGGTGCCCACGGCAATGCGCCCGGTACCGGTGTTAGTAAAGGTCGAAGCCCCGGAGATATCCGCACCGATGCCCGCCGAGCGCCCTTCTGCATTGTACGGGTTCCCGACAATCGCTATGGAGCCGCTGTTTGTCGCGGTGGTTGAGTCCTGCGCCCGCATCCCGGCAACGCCCGCAGAGGTGGTGTCCGGAAGCGCGACGTTGATGTAGCCCGTGTTGTTCAGCGTGCTGGTGCCGCTGCCCTGCATCGCACTGGTTCCCTGGTTGTGCTGGGCGACGACAGAACCATCTTTTTCAATCAGCAGGCCGGCGTTAAGCGTGCCGCTGTTGGTTGCCGTTGCGTTGGTGGCCTGCATGCCAATGCCCGCAGGGCTGAGTGCGCTGCTGCGCCAGAGGTTGATATTGCCGCTGTTGGTCAGCGTCGCGTTGCTGTCGGCGCGCATTACCGCGCTCGCCCCGTCAACGGCCAGGCTGCCGGTCTGGGTCACGTTGCCAGCGGCGCTAAACCCGGTGGCATAAATGATATTCAGATCGCCGGTGGCAAGCGTCGCGTTATTGTTATGCGCCAGGCTGTCCTCCCAGACGTGCCAGGAGAGATTCACCCGGTTCTGCTGCTCCTTTTGCAGCAGGCTGGAGATGATGCTGTCGTAGGTGTTCTGCGCCACGGTCACCGAATCAATCGTATTGCTGCCAAACTGCGCGGGCAGCGTTACCCCACCGCTCAGCCACAGCTGTATCTGGCTGTTGCCGCGGTACACTCCCTGTCCAAGGAGAAAGTCGTTCACCGTAGCGATATCCGCCTTCGTCAGGATGGGGAAAGTGAGGGAAGGGTTAATCGGGCTGAGCCCTATCCGGTTCCCCACCTTGACGTAATTGGGCAGCGTAATGGTGTCGTTATACTGTGAGCTTACCGCCTGATAGCTTTGCTCGTCGCTGTTGATAACCGGCGCGGGGGCAAAATGAATGTAGTTATCAGACTGCCAGTTCACAGTGCTGGTCGGGACGTCCGTCGCGGTGGCGCGGGCAAGAATGCTATTTTTTGCCAGCAGCTCAATACTGTTTGTCGGCGCTAAAATGGGCGTGGCTGAAGCGGTATCCGAGCCGACGTTAATGTTCGCCGTGCCGCCAACGGATTCAATGCTGGCAATGCTGAAGTTGTTGTAAATCTGGAATGAATTTGGATCGTAAACCGGCAGCGTCAGGTTGCCGACCTGCGAAGCTCCGGGCGCTGAGAACGTGGTGGAGTCATAGACGCTGATCACGGAGTAGCTGCCCTCAAGCCCCGGAACCTCGACGTTCAGCTCCTGATTTTGCAGCGGCGTAACGGGGTTGGTTGAGTAGCTGAACTGGTCGATATTAGCTGAGGTGATTGGCACGCTTGCGCTGCCGGAGCTGGTGGACGTTATTGTAGTGATACGCCCCCGATCGGCGCCGGTGCTGTCAGAAAGGGCATTGCGTACCAGCACTGGTCTTGCCGCCCCGCTGGAGCCTGCGGCAAAAGAAGGAAGTGGCCCAAGGATATTCAGCGTGGTGCCCGAGGCAAAGTGGTTTGCCGTGCCGGTGTCGTTATCGATAGTAAAGGCAGTGCCGGTATTTACGACCGCGTCATAGTTTACGCCGGTCGGGAAGAGATAAGTGGGGTAAGCGCTTGCCCACTGAACATCGTCGGCAAACGCCGGGACGCTCGCCAGGGTCAGCGCGATGGCCGTTGCGGCCTGCAGCGTGCTGCGGGATTTTTTCTTTTGGCTTTTGGTGATTTCAGCCGCTGCAACGTAGCCTTGTTTTGTCTCGCTCCAGACCAGACGGTAAATTTTATTCATCGTTCGTTTCCATTTTAATCATGGTTTTCAGGGATCAACAGGAATGCGGCAACATTAAAAATGTTTATCGAAGAAGACTTTCTGTTTCGAAAAATGAATGAAAAACCAGGATAATTAGCTTATTGAATTGCTGATTAATACACTGTAGTGCACACTCTGGAGGCTGACAAACGGATGAACTGCGCGGGGCAATTAATAAATTTTTATTTATTATCACCCTCTGAAACTGGCATTTTTCAGCAACAAGGCTACGCGGTTTGCGCTGGCGAAAGATTTCGCCGACAATACGGTTTTTAACGTGAAATTAACAAGATGAAGCATCCCCTTGAAACGCTGATGAGCGCGGGCGGCATCCTGCTGCTGGCCTTTTTCTCCTGCCTGCTGCTGCCCGCCCCGATGCTCACCCTGACGCTGGCGCATCGCCTGATGGCCACCTTCCATCTGCTGGATTTGAACCAGCTCTACACCATTATTTTCTGCATCTGGTTTCTGGCGCTGGGCGCGGTGGAGTATTTCGTGATTCGCTTCGTGTGGAAGCGGTGGTTTTCGGTAGAGCGGGAATAAAGGTAAACGGAACATTTCCGGGCTCTCATAGCGTTGCTGTACAACTATACTTACCCCATAAATCCAACACGTTTAATGGGATAGCCCTATGCCTCTTACCTCTTTTGCGCATTCCGATCCTTTCACGCTGGGCATCGAGCTGGAGATGCAGATAGTCAGCCCGCCGACCTTTGACCTTAGCCAGGACTCGTCGCGGCTTATCAAAGAGGTGAAGGATCGGGTCAGCGTCGGCGAGGTGAAGCACGATATCACCGAGAGCATGTTGGAGATTGCCACCGGCGTTTGCAAAGACGTGGAGGACGCGCATACCCAGCTCAGGGATTTACGCCACCGGGTAATGCAGGCGGCAGACGCTCACCATCTGGCAATCTGCGGCGGCGGCACGCACCCCTGGCAGAAATGGCAGCGGCAGGAGGTTTGCCAGAACGAACGCTACAACCATAACCTGGAGCTGTTCGGCTACCTGATGAAGCAGGCGACGGTGTTCGGCCAGCACGTTCACGTCGGCTGCGATAATGAAGAGGATGCCATTTACCTGCTGCACGGGCTGTCCAGATTCGTGCCGCATTTTATCGCCCTCTCCGCCTCCTCTCCCTACATTCAGGGCCACGACACCACCTACGCCTCGTCCCGCCTGAATATTTTCTCTGCCTTCCCGGATAACGGCCACGCGCCCTTCGTCAGCAGCTGGCAGGAGTTCCTGTGGATGTATCAAAAGCTGGAAACCAGCAGCATCGTGCAGTCCATTAAAGACCTGCACTGGGATATCCGCCCCAGCCCCAAATTTGGCACGGTGGAGGTGCGGGTCATGGACACGCCGCTGACCCTCAGCCGGGCGGTGAACATCGCCGGGTTTATTCAGGCCATCGCCCACTGGCTGCTGGCGGAACGCCCGTTCGTGCCGCGCTCAGAGGATTATCTGCTGTACCGCTTTAACCGTTTTCAGGCCTGCCGCTTTGGGCTGGACGGCACGCTGACCGATGTCCGCAGCGGGGAACAGCGCACTATTGCCGAAGATCTGCTTTCCCTGCTCGACACCCTTGCCCCCTACGCCGCAGAGCTGAATGGGGCGCAGACGCTGGAAGAGATTGCCAGGTATGTGCGCCAGAATGACAGCGATACCGGCCGAATCCGCCAGTTTATCGCCGAAGGCGGCCTGCTGACGGAGCTGGTGCGCGAGCACTGCGCCATCTGGAACACCGATTAACCCCACCGGGGCGGATAGTGCTTTCGCCTGTCCGCCCTACCCAGCCTTTTTATACCCACACGCCCAAAATGGTTACCGGGCCTGATGCTGAAGCACCACTTAAGGAGTATTTCTTTACCCATTCGTTAGCGATTTGATTTCACTCAATATCCCCCCCCGCCTGGCTGCTATTTTCACCGTCGTTAATTCGTCATACCAATGAGGTTAAGATGGACGTCAGTCGCAGAAGATTCTTTAAAATCTGCGCCGGCGGAATGGCAGGCACAACGGCCGCGATGTTGGGACTCGTTCCAACGGCGGCACTTGCGGAAGTGCGCAACTACAAGCTGCTGCGCGCAAAAGAGACCCGCAATACCTGTACCTACTGTTCCGTAGGCTGTGGATTGTTGATGTACAGCCTGGGTGACGGCGCGAAGAACGCCAAATCCAGCATTTTCCATATCGAAGGGGACCCGGACCATCCGGTGAGCCGCGGGGCGCTTTGCCCGAAAGGCGCGGGCCTGCTGGACTACGTCCACAGCGAAAATCGCCTGCGCTACCCTGAATACCGCGCGCCGGGTTCCGACAAGTGGCAGCGCATCAGCTGGGAAGACGCCTTCGCGCGCATTGCCCGCCTGATGAAAGAAGACCGCGACGCCAACTTCATCGAGAAGAACGAGCAGAACGTCACGGTGAACCGCTGGCTCTCCACCGGCATGCTGTGCGCCTCGGCCTCCAGCAACGAAAGCGGCATGTTAACGCAGAAGTTTGCCCGCTCGCTGGGCATGTTAGCGGTAGATAACCAGGCGCGCGTCTGACACGGACCAACGGTAGCAAGTCTTGCTCCAACATTTGGTCGCGGTGCGATGACCAACCACTGGGTTGATATCAAAAACGCCAACGTGGTGATGGTGATGGGCGGCAACGCCGCTGAAGCCCACCCGGTCGGCTTCCGCTGGGCGATGGAAGCCAAAAACAACAACGACGCCACGCTTATCGTGGTCGATCCGCGCTTTACCCGCACCGCTTCGGTGGCGGATATCTATGCGCCGATCCGCTCCGGCACCGACATTACCTTCCTGTCGGGCGTGATCCTCTACCTGATCGAAAACGGCAAGATCAACGCCGAATACGTCAAAAACTATACCAACGCCGCGCTGCTGGTGCGTGAAGATTTCAGCTTTGATGACGGCCTGTTCAGCGGCTACGACGCCGAAAAACGCCAGTACGACAAAACCAGCTGGAACTACCAGTTCGACGAGAGCGGCTTTGCGAAACGCGACGATACGCTGACCGATCCGCGCTGCGTGTGGAACCTGCTCAAAGCGCACGTTTCCCGCTACACGCCGGACGTGGTTGAGCATATCTGCGGCACGCCGAAGGAGGATTTCCTCAAGGTGTGCGAAGTGCTGGCCTCCACCAGCGCCGCCGACCGTACGACCACCTTCCTCTACGCGCTGGGCTGGACGCAGCACTCCGTTGGATCGCAGAACATCCGCACCATGGCGATGATCCAGCTGCTGCTGGGCAATATGGGCATGGCGGGCGGCGGCGTGAACGCCCTGCGCGGCCACTCCAATATCCAGGGGCTGACGGATCTGGGCCTGCTGTCCACCAGCCTGCCGGGCTATCTGACCCTGCCGAAAGAGAAGCATGACTCCCTCGAGGCTTATCTGGCCGCCAACACGCCAAAAGCCACGCAGCCGGGTCAGGTTAACTACTGGGGCAACTATCCGAAATTCTTCGTCAGCCTGATGAAGACCTTCTGGGGCGATGCCGCCACCGCGGAAAACCAGTGGGGTTACGATTGGCTGCCGAAGTGGGACCAGGCCTACGACGTCCTGAACTATTTCAATATGATGGACAAAGGTGAGGTCAACGGCTACATCTGCCAGGGCTTCAACCCGGTCGCCTCGTTCCCGGATAAAAACAAGGTGGTCGCCAGCCTCAGCAAGCTGAAGTATCTGGTGATTATCGATCCGCTGGTGACCGAAACGTCTAACTTCTGGCAGAACCACGGCGAGTCAAACGACGTGGATCCAACGCAGATCCAGACCGAAGTGTTCCGCCTGCCTTCCACCTGCTTTGCGGAAGAGGATGGCTCCATCGTCAACTCCGGGCGCTGGATGCAGTGGCACTGGAAAGGGGCCGACGCGCCGGGTGAAGCCCGCAACGACGGCGAGATCCTGGCCGGCCTGTTCCACAGCCTGCGCACGCTTTACCGTCAGCAGGGCGGCGTTGCTCAGGATCCGGTGCTTAACATGACCTGGAACTACAAGCTGCCGGACGGGCCGGAGTCTGAAGAAGTGGCCAAAGAGAGCAACGGCTATGCCCTTGCCGATCTCTTTGACGCCGAGGGCAAGCTGCTGGTGAAAAAAGGCGAGCTGCTCGACTCCTTCGCCCAGCTGCGCGACGACGGCACCACCTCTTCAGGCTGCTGGATCTGGACCGGAAGCTGGACGCGTAACGGCAACCAGATGGCGAACCGCGACAACAGCGATCCGTCCGGCCTCGGCAATACGCTGGGCTGGGCCTGGGCGTGGCCGCTCAACCGCCGCATCATCTACAACCGCGCCTCGGCAGATCCACAGGGTAAGCCGTGGGATGCAAAACGCATGCTTATCGAGTGGAACGGCACGAAGTGGGTCGGCAACGATATCCCGGACTACAACACTGCCCCACCGGGCAGCGGCGTCGGGCCGTTTATCATGCAGCCGGAAGGGGTGGGCCGCCTGTTTGCCATCGACAAAATGGCGGAAGGGCCGTTCCCGGAGCACTACGAGCCGTTTGAAACGCCGCTGGGCACCAACCCGCTGCACCCGAACGTTATCTCGAACCCGGCAGCGCGCCTGTATGAAGCCGACGCGAAGCGCATGGGCAAGCGCGAGGAGTTCCCGTACGTGGGCACAACCTATCGCCTGACCGAGCATTTCCACACCTGGACCAAGCACGCACGGCTTAACGCCATCATGCAGCCGGAGCAGTTTGTGGAGATAAGCGAGAAGCTGGCAGACGCCAAAGGCATTGCCAACGGCGATATGGTGAAAGTCAGCAGCAAGCGTGGCTTTATCCGCGCCAAAGCGGTGGTCACCCAGCGCGTGCGAACTTTGCTGGCGGGCGGGCAGGAAGTGGAAACCGTGGGTATTCCGCTGCACTGGGGCTTTGAGGGCGTGGCGCGCAAGGGCTACCTCGCGAACACCCTGACGCCATCCGTTGGCGACGCCAACTCGCAGACGCCGGAGTACAAGGCGTTTCTGGTCAACATTGAGAAGGCGTAAGGAGCGAACTCATGTCCATGCAATCTCAGGATATTCTCAAGCGTTCGGCCACTAACGCCATGACGCCACCGCCGCAGGCGCGTGACTACAAGGAAGAAGTCGCCAAGCTGATCGACGTCTCCAGCTGTATCGGCTGTAAGGCCTGCCAGGTCGCCTGCTCGGAGTGGAACGATATCCGCGACGAAGTGGGTCACTGCGTCGGGGTGTACGACAACCCCGCGGACCTGAGCGCCAAATCCTGGACGCTGATGCGCTTTAGCGAAACGACGCAGAACGGCAGGCTGGAGTGGCTCATCCGCAAGGACGGCTGCATGCACTGCGCGGATCCGGGCTGCCTGAAGGCCTGCCCGTCCGCCGGGGCGATCATCCAGTACGCCAACGGCATCGTCGATTTTCAGTCGGAACACTGTATTGGCTGCGGCTACTGTATTGCCGGCTGCCCGTTCAATATTCCGCGCCTGAATAAAGACGATAACCGCGTCTACAAATGCACGCTCTGCGTCGATCGCGTCAGCGTCGGCCAGGAGCCTGCCTGCGTAAAAACCTGCCCGACGGGGGCTATCCACTTCGGCAGCAAGAAAGAGATGCTGGAAGTGGCGGACGAGCGCGTCGCGAAGCTGCAAAAACGTGGCTACGAGCACGCGGGCGTCTATAACCCGCAGGGCGTGGGCGGCACGCACGTCATGTATGTGCTGCACCATGCGGACCAGCCGGAGCTGTACCACAACCTGCCAAAAGATCCGCAAATTGATACGCCAATCAATCTGTGGAAAGGGTTGCTCAAACCGCTGGCGGCGGCAGGCTTTATTGCGACCTTTGCCGGGCTGATTTTCCACTACGTGGGGATTGGGCCAAACGAAGAGGTGGATGAAGACGAGGAAGAGCATCATGACTAAGAAGAGCAAGATGATTGTCAGGACGAAATTTGTCGACCGGGCCTGTCACTGGACGGTGGTGATCTGTTTCTTCCTCGTGTCGCTCTCCGGCATCGCGCTGTTCTTCCCGACGCTGCAGTGGCTGACGGAAACCTTCGGCACGCCGCAGATGGGCCGCATCCTGCACCCGTTCTTTGGGGTGCTGATTTTCCTGGCGCTGATGTTTATGTTCACCCGCTTCGTGAAGCACAACATTCCTGATAAGCACGATATTCCGTGGGTAAAAGGCATTGTTGAAGTGCTGAAGGGCAACGAGCATAAAGTCGCGAAGGTCGGCAAATATAACGCCGGGCAGAAGATGATGTTCTGGTCCATCATGAGCCTGATTTTTGTGCTGCTGGTGACCGGGGTGATTATCTGGCGCCCTTATTTCGCCGACTTCTTCCCGATGAAAGTCGTGCGCTACAGCCTGCTGATCCACGCCACGGTCGCCATTATTCTGATCCACGCCATCCTGATCCATATGTATATGGCGTTCTGGGTGAAGGGATCGATTAAAGGCATGATCGTCGGCAAGGTCAGCCGCCGCTGGGCGCAGAAGCACCATCCTCGCTGGTATCGTGAAGTTGAAGCGCGCGAAGCGAAAAAAGAGAGTACCGAAGGGCTTTAAATCCCGGGTGGTAATTACGAGAGCCGGTTTGCACCGGCTCTTTTTTTATGGCTGCTGGAGCTGTTTCAGCTCTTCTTCTGATAAGCCTGTGGCTTCGAGGATGAACGCCACAGGCATCCCCATTTTTATTAGGCGGGTGGCGATATCTAAAATACCTTTTTGCTTGCCCTTCTGCTCCAGCCATTCCGCAATAGTCATTAACGCCTCCTTATGTTCTGGTATGCCAGCTGTGAGATTCCGGAAGAATATTACTGGCTCGCTGATATTCCCACTGCGAAAAATATAGTGAATAGCAGCATCCAACTGACGCCCGGTTGTAAACCCGCTCAATAATAACGCAATAAGTTTCTCCTGCAAGCTGGCGAGATCACGCTGGCGAATATGTTTTTGCAGCAGTTCGAGCATGGCAACCCGGCGATGCTTCATGATTTCGTCATCGGGGATCGCCGTTACATCCACTAGTGGAAATTCGCCGCCGTACAGCCGCCAGGCAAGCTTTGGGGCGTCAAAATTTTCCAGCCACTTCATAGACCAGGGATAGGGCGATGTTCTTCCATGGTAGAAGAGGATGGGAATAACCAGCGGTAGGGACTCATTACCCAAATCCAGATGGCGCTGCATTGCGGCAATGGCGTAGCGCATCAGGCGAAAGGCCATATGCCTGTCCGGCGAGCTTTGATGTTCAATCAGCGCATAAACATAGCCGTCACCCGTTTCTGTTTTCAGGGAATAAAGGACATCGCTGTAATAAGCGCGCAGCTTTTCCTCGATAAAACTCCCTGAAGCCAGCTGCAGGCTATTCAGATCGCATACCTCAAGCAGGTGCTCAGGCAAATGAATTTCAAGAAAATCCCTGGCCGTTTCCGGGTGCGTTAAAAACTGCTTGAATATCGCGTCATGCGGCATCGTCGTGGTTTTATCCTGCATGGCATCCGTGCCTCAATGTCCTTTAATGGGCGAAAACTATCACGCGAAACGATCTTGTTAATTCCTTATTTTAAAGAATGTTTTTGTTCTGGAAGCGGCATAACGCATCCGGGCAAGTTATTACATTTTGCGATGAGCCACTGCGTAGCATCTTCCATTTATGAATCATTCTCATAAGCTCAAGCGGATTCAACGCATAGTCACCCGGCCCCACGGCGGCTAGAGTTACCGCCAACCTGAGTACTTCCCGGAGAGAACAATGCAAAAACGTCAGTTAGGTAAAAGTGGTTTAGAGGTGTCCGCGCTGGGTCTTGGCTGCATGGGGCTGAGCTTTGGCTACGGCCCGGCGACCGACAAAAAACAGGCGATTAACCTGATTCATGCGGCGGTAGACCAGGGCGTAACCTTCTTCGATACCGCAGAAGTTTATGGCCCGTTCACCAATGAATCCCTGCTTGGCGAGGCGCTGGCTTCGGTGCGTGACAAAGTAGTCATCGCCACCAAGTTTGGTTTTGATCTACCGCAGCCGGACAGCGCACAAATCCTCAGCAGCCGCCCGGAGCATATCCGCAAAGCGGTGGAAGGCTCGCTCAGTCGCCTTAAGGTTGAAACCATCGACCTGCTTTACCAGCACCGCGTTGACCCGAACGTGCCGATTGAAGACGTTGCCGGAACGGTCAAACAGCTGATTGCGGAAGGGAAGGTAAAACATTTCGGCCTGTCAGAAGCTGGCGCGCAGACCATCCGCCGCGCTCATGCGGTACAGCCGGTTACCGCCCTGCAAAGCGAGTATTCATTATGGTGGCGCGAGCCGGAAGCAGAAATCATACCGACGCTGGAAGAGCTGGGTATCGGCTTTGTGCCCTTCAGCCCGTTAGGCAAAGGCTTCCTGACCGGCGCCATCAACGAAAGCACAACGTTCGACAGCTCGGATTTCCGCAATAAAGTCCCGCGCTTTAGCCCGGAAGCCCGCCGGGCAAACCAGACGCTGGTCGACGTGCTGGGCAATATCGCGAAAGAGAAAGGCAACACCCCGGCCCAAATCGCCCTGGCCTGGCTGCTGGCCCAGAAACCGTGGATCGTGCCTATTCCGGGCACAACCAAACTGCATCGTCTGGAAGAAAACCTGGGCGGCGCAGCGGTGCTGTTAACCGCGACGGAGCTGAAAAACATCGAGGCGGCGCTGGCAAACATTGAAGTTCAGGGTGCTCGTTATCCTGCTGAGCTACAGAGCCGCGTGGGTAAATGATCAAACATCCCGGTACGCCTCTTGCGACCGGGATTTTTAACGTTTAAACCTCAGCGCCTCAACGAACAGCGCAAACGCGGTAGTGTGCTGCTTCCGGCTTGGGTAATACAGGTAGTAGCCCGGGAACGGTTCGCACCATTCGGTGAGGACCCGGATCAGGCGGCCGTCCGCCAGCTCTTCGCTGACTGAATCATCCGGGACATAGGCCAGGCCAAATCCCGTTACGGCGGCATCCACTCGCTGGCGCAGGCTGTTAAACGTAAGCTGCCCGTCAACCCGCACTCTCAGTTCACGCCCATCTCGTTCAAACTCCCACGCGTACAGGCCGCCCATGGTCGGCAGGCGCATATTGATACAGCTATGGTTTTGCAGATCCTGCGGCGTTTGCGGTATGCCATATTTTTCGAAATAGTCCGGTGCGCCGACGACGGCCATGCTGAAGTCCGGGCCGATGCGCACCGCTACCATATCTTTGGCTACCTGCTCCCCGAGGCGGATCCCGGCGTCAAACCGCTCGCTGACGATATCCGTCAGCGTGTTATCAACGGTGATCTCCACTTTGATATCGTCGTAGTCAGTTAAAAAAGATTTCAGCACCGGCCAGAGCACGGAATCCACCGCGTGCTCACCCGCCGTGATGCGGATGTTCCCCGCCGGGCGTTCACGCATTTCGCTCAGAGCGACCAGCTCGCTTTCAATCTCCGCAAAACGGGGACCGAGGCTTTCTACCAGCTTTTCACCGGCTTCGGTTGGCGCGACGCTGCGCGTTGTGCGGGTCAACAGACGCAGCTCAAGCCGCTCCTCCAGGCCGCGTATGGCGTGGCTTAACGCCGACTGCGAGACGCCAAGCTTGGCAGCCGCCTTGGTGAAGCTACGCTCGCGCGCGACGACCAGAAAGGAAATCAGATCGTTGAAGTTCTCTTTTAACATGCGGGTTCTCTGTGGAGTTAGCGGCCTGGATAAGTATACCGCCATTTATGAGCTCAACTCATAGCTCCTTGCGTTTTTAACGGTCTAATCGCGGCGGCGAAATGTCGGTAAAGTCTTTGTTCATTCAACGCCGGAACTTGTTTCCTATACTTCAAACTTAACGCACGTCGCTTCTGCCGCTGTGTTACCCCTGTTAAACCCGGCAGTAAATGCCGAAATGGAGGAAAAAATGGACGAGAAACTCAAAATTATCCACGCTGGCTCGCAGCCTTCTCAGACCGGCCCGGAAAACTATTTCACCGGTAAAGTCCGCATCGATGCTCCTTTCCACACCACTCCCCCTGCCCGCACCGGCGGTGCTACCGTTACCTTTGAACCCGGCGCACGCACGGCCTGGCACTCTCATCCGCTGGGGCAAACCTTAATTGTGACCCAGGGAAGAGGATGGCTGAAAGAGTGGGGTTGCCCGACCCGCGAAATTAACCAGGGCGATATCGTCTGGATCCCGGAGGGCGTCAAGCACTGGCACGGCGCAACGCCGGACACCGCCATGACCCACATCGCCATCGCCGAATCGCTCGACGGTAGCCCGGTGGAGTGGATGGAGCAGGTTACCGACGACCATTACACAAAATAATGGCCTGCGGCAGTTTTGCGACCCGCTGCGGCGGGTTAAGCCTTGCTCTTTTTATAGACAGCGTTAAACCACCTCAACTTTCCGTTATTTTGAGATAGTTAGATGATAAAGCCTCCGCCAAAGGTCATTCCTTTGTCAGCGATAGCGTCTGAGCAGCTCGCCGCTCATTACCACTATCATCAGGTTATCGATGGCAAAGGTCGCTATCTCCCCTTTGACGAATTCCAGCATCGCCTGAAGCGCGCGGATATCCCGGTTGTTGCCTGGTCATTAACCAGAAGCGCAAGGGATGCGGCGATGATGACAATCCCATGGTTTAGCGAGCGCCAGCAGCAGGCAGGCTTTAATATTACGCCTGCTATGTCACAAGCCTGCGCCATGGTCGATACCCACACGACGCGGCTTGCGCTTCAGGCCCAGCACGAACCGCTGCGGGCGGCCCGTCATTTCCTCGAGCCGCTGGATCTGGAAGAGCCAATTTCATCAAGCCTGCTGGAGGGCGCCGCCACGACCACGCTCGTGGCGAGAAAAATGCTCGAATCAGGCAGAACCGCACGCACCGAAGATGAGCAGATGATTTTGGGGAATGCCCGCCTGATGGCCGAAATCCCTCATCATTTCGACGAGCCGCTCTCCGTTGGGTTAATTCGCCAGTTCCATGCAACGGGTATGCAGAATATTAATGACCAAAAATACCAGCCGGGAAAGCTGCGCGTAAAGGATGACGTGGTCATTGCCGATTACGATGGCAACATCCCCCACCAGCCTCCCGCAGCGGAGGATCTTGAAGAGCGCCTTGAAGCCGTCTGCGACTGGTATAACCGCGTCGAGGGTCCCTATATTCATCCCCTTATCCGTAGCTGCATGCTTCATTTCATGCTGGCACATGAACATCCCTTCAACGACGGCAACGGAAGGACGGCCCGTGCGTTATTTTACTGGTCAATGTTGCGCTACGGTTATGACGCATTCAGGTTTATCTCGATCAGTAGTCTGCTCCACGCAGCTCCCGTTAAGTATGCGCATTCCTGTCAGTTCACAGAAAGTGACGGTATGGATATGATCTATTTTCTCGACTATCAGGCGCAAATAGTCAGCCGCGCCATTGAACGTTACTGCGGTTATATCGCCGAGGTCACTGACAGAAGAAACGCCGTAGAGCGCGTGCTTTTAGCGTCAGGCGTCATTCGTGAACTGACCTCGCGGCAATGGGCGCTGGCGGGCATAGTGTTGATTAGCCCTGGCAAAATATTTACCGCCGCCGAGATAAGCGCAGCGCTTGGCGTATCTGATAATACTGCCCGGGCAGATCTGCGCCAGCTTGAACGAGTGGGTATCGTTAATGCCAGCAAAACAAACCGCCAGCTAACGGGATATGCTGCGCCCGCCAGGCTTTCTGAACTGGAAGCAGCGCTACTTAAGCGGCGGCTATAAGCCTGCTCAGAAAGTTTTAACAAAACACCCGCCCACGGGTACAATCCTGCAACATTCCATCATCGTGCGGGAAACCCGTTTGCCTTCTCTGTTCTCTTTCTCTCGCTGTAAATGGCCCTCGGCCCTCGCCCTGCTGGCGATGCTGATGCTGTTTATCGCCCCGGTGATTTCAAAATCACTGGAGCATCAGCGTGCGGGAACGAAACATCAGGGCATGGAACATCATATGATGATGGAGATGCCGCTGATGGAGATGCCAGCAACGTCCCATCTGCTTCCCGGCGTGGGCGCATCGCTGATGGATGATATCGCCTGCGGCTACTGTCAGCTCCTGCTGCACGTGCCGCTGATTGTCTGGCTGTTTATCCCTCTGCTCTGGCAGGCCTCGCGGGTGACCCGAGCGCCCCCCCTTCCCGTTATCGCCCCGCTTCTGCCTCAGCATGATGACGCCGAAGCCCTTCCCCGCGCCCCTCCTGCGGCACCGCATCGTTAAAACACCTTTCCTTTAACGTTATGGCTATGCCACAGGATAACTATGTCTGTTTCCCAACCTCAGCTCGCCGCGCGCGGCGCGCTGCTGACGCTTTTGCGTCGCCTGCACTTCTATATCGGCCTGTTTGTCGGCCCGTTTATCTTCGTCGCGGCGCTTACCGGCACGCTGTATGTGCTGACGCCGCAGATTGAAAACGCGCTTTATCATGACGCTTTACGCACCCACGATAGCGGCCAGAAGCAGCCTCTTTCCCGACAAATTAACGCTGCGCGGCAATATATCGGCGAAGATGCTCAGCTTTATGCGGTACGTCCTGCTCCGGGACCTGGCGAGACTACCCGCGTTCAGTTTAGCGACCCGGCGCTGGGCGAGTCGGAATCCCGCGCCGTTTTTATCTCCCCTTCCACGTTAGCCGTTACGGGCGATATGACGGTCTACGGCACCAGCGGCGTGCTGCCGCTGCGGACCTGGATCGATCGGTTTCATCGTGGCCTGCTTCTGGGCGATGCGGGCAGGCTGTACAGCGAGCTGGCCGCATCCTGGCTGTGGCTGGCGGCGCTTGGCGGAATAGCGCTCTGGCTGACCTCCCGCCCGAAAAGAAAGGTAAAAGTGCGGGATACCCCGAAGGTTAAAGCCCGGCGCTGGCACATTGCTTTGGGCGCGGCGCTATTGCTCGGGCTGCTGTTTTTCTCCGCGACCGGGCTGACCTGGTCCCAGTGGGCGGGCGGCAATATCGACAGGCTGCGCAGCGAGCTGGGCTGGCTGACGCCGCAGGTGAATACCTCGCTTAAGCTTCATGCAGGTATGCAGCACAACGATCCCCACGCGGAACACCATGGCATGATGCACGGCATGGCGATGCCGACGGCACCGGATGAAAGCTGGGACCGCGTGTTGCATGCGGGGCGAATGGCAGGCCTTACCTCCGACAAACTGGAGATCCGCCCGCCGCGCGCGGCTGATAAAGCCTGGACGGTAACGGAAATAGACAGATCCTGGCCGACTCACGTGGATAGCGTGGCGGTCAATCCGCTGGACTACAGCGTCATCGACACCGTGCATTTTGCTGATTTCCCGCTCGTTGCCAAACTGACCCGCTGGGGCATCGATGCCCATATGGGCGTGCTGTTCGGGCTGCCGAACCAGCTCCTGCTGGCCGCCTTCGGCCTCGGGCTGTGCGCCATGATTATTCTGGGCTACCGAATGTGGTGGCTGCGCCGCCCGGTCGCCCCGGCAAGTAACCCCGCTCAAACGGTTAGCCAGGCGTGGCTCGCGCTGCCGACAGCCTTGCGCATCGCCGTGCTGCTCATCGCCATACTGCTGGGCTACGCACTGCCGGTGATGGGCGTTAGCCTGCTGCTGTTTATGGCCGTGGATATCGGACGCTGGCGGCGGCAGTTCCTGAGAACGCAAACCGCTTAGGCCGAAAACTCATCTGCGTCATCTGCCAGAGCAGTCCGGTGAATGACGCTTCGCCTCCCCCTGTGCCCGTCCTATTGGTCCTACCAATCCTCTTCAAAACGTGACCACTTTGTGGATTACGGCAAAAATACCAACAACAATGTTGCCCGCGATTAACATAAAGTTAACCATAAGCCATCAATTACCCTACATAAGCCGTTTGGTCCTACCAATCTGGCAAATAATTATAAGCACGTCACGTTCCGGAGATACCTGCATGCAAGTCTGGCAACAAGTTTACGATCCGGCTGGCAATATCTGGCTGTCCAGCCTGGTCGCCGCCCTGCCCATCCTGTTCTTCTTTTTTGCACTGATTAAGCTGCGCATGAAAGGCTACCTGGCAGCAACGTTCACCGTTGGCCTGGCGCTGCTGGTGGCGCTGTTCTTCTACCGGATGCCCGCAGAACGGGCGCTGGCGTCGGTGGTTTATGGCTTCTTCTACGGCCTGTGGCCGATTGCGTGGATTATTATCGCCGCGGTGTTCGTCTATAAAATCTCGGTGAAAACCGGGCAGTTCGACATCATCCGCTCGTCGATTCTGTCCATAACGTCGGACCAGCGGCTGCAGATGCTGATTGTCGGCTTCTCGTTTGGCGCATTCCTTGAGGGTGCCGCAGGGTTTGGCGCGCCCGTCGCCATTACCGCCGCGCTGCTGGTTGGCCTGGGCTTCAACCCCCTCTACGCGGCCGGTTTATGCCTGATTGTGAATACTGCCCCCGTGGCGTTCGGCGCCATGGGCATCCCGATTATCGTCGCGGGCCAGGTCACCGGGCTGGACAGCTTTCAGATCGGCCAGATGGTAGGTCGCCAGCTGCCCTTCCTGACGATTATCGTGCTGTTCTGGATCATGGCGATCATGGACGGCTGGCGCGGGATAAAAGAGACGTGGCCTGCGGTGATGGTGGCCGGCGGCTCGTTTGCCGTTGCCCAGTACCTCAGCTCTAACTTCCTCGGCCCCGAGCTTCCGGACATTATTTCCTCGCTGGTATCGCTGGTGTGCCTGACCGCTTTCCTGCGGGTCTGGAAGCCCGTGCGCATTTTCCGCTTCGGCGACGTCGGCGCGTCGGTGACCGACCAGACGCTGGCCCGCAAAAATTACACTCTGGGCCAGGTTGTACGCGCCTGGATGCCGTTTATCTTCCTGACCGCCACCGTCACAATCTGGAGCGTGCCGCCGTTCAAGGCCCTCTTCGCACCTGGCGGCGCGCTGGCCGACTGGGTGATCAACGTATCTGTTCCGCTGCTTGATAAGCTGGTCGCCAAAATGCCGCCGGTAGTGGCCGAAAGCGTGGCCTATGCGGCGGTTTATAAATTCGACTGGTTCTCGGCAACCGGCACGGCGATTCTGGTGGCGGCACTGATTTCCATTATCTATCTGCGCATGAAGCCAAAAGCCGCGGTCGAAACCTTTGGCGAGACGCTGAAAGAGCTGGCGCTGCCCATTTACTCTATCGGGATGGTGCTGGCCTTCGCCTTTATCTCCAACTACTCAGGCCTGTCCGCAACGCTTGCGCTGGCGCTGGCCCATACCGGCCATGCCTTTACCTTCTTCTCACCGTTCCTCGGCTGGCTTGGCGTGTTTCTCACCGGCTCGGATACCTCCTCCAACGCCCTGTTTGCCGCCCTTCAGGCCACCACGGCCCAGCAGATTGGGGTTTCCGATCTGCTGCTGGTCGCGGCGAACACCACGGGCGGGGTTACCGGCAAGATGATTTCTCCGCAGTCCATCGCCATTGCCTGCGCCGCGGTGGGCCTGGTGGGGAAAGAGTCCGACCTGTTCCGCTTTACCGTTAAGCACAGCCTGATCTTCACCTGCATGGTCGGGGTGATCACCACGCTACAGGCCTACGTGCTGACCTGGATGATCCCATCATGACGGTTCAGCCTCGCCTGGCGGACCGGCTTGCAGAACGCCTGAAGTCGCTGATTAGCGAGCGTAATCTCGAAGCGGGCATGAGGTTGCCCGCCGAGCGGCAGCTGGCCGCAGAGATGGGGGCTTCACGGTCATCCGTGCGGGAGGCAATCCAGAAGCTCATCAGCGAAGGCGTGTTGATCAGCCGCCGGGGCGGCGGCACCTTTGTGCGATATGAAGTGCAGGCGTGGTCCGAACAGCGCATCGTGCAGCCGCTGAAAACGCTGGTCGAAGACGACCCCAACTACCGCTACGACATTTTAGAAGCGCGCCATTCGATTGAGGCCAGCACCGCGTGGTATGCAGCCATTCGCGCCACGCCAGCCGACAAAGAAAAGCTGGTTGCCTGCTTCGACGCGACGATAGCGTTTAAAGAAAGCGACGATCCGGACCTGGCCGCCCAGGCCGACGTGCGGTTTCATCTCGCCATTGCCGAAGCCTCACACAACATTGTGCTGCTCCAGACCATGCGTGGTTTCTTCGACCTGCTGCAATCCTCCGTGATGCACAGCCGCCAGCGCATGTATACCGTTCCGGCTATTTTTGCCGGGCTGACTGAACAACATAACGAACTATTGCAGGCCATTCTGGCAGGCGATCCCGAGCGCGCGCGCCTGGCCGCCAGGACGCACCTTGGTTTTGTGCACCGCACGATCAAAACCCTGCACGAAGACGAAGCCCGGCAGGCGCGCATCACCCGCCTGCCGGATGAAGATACCGACGCTACAAGGGAAAAGAACTCATGATTATTTCAGCCTCATCCGACTACCGTGCCGCCGCGCAGCGCATCCTGCCGCCGTTCCTGTTCCACTACATCGACGGGGGCGCCTATGCCGAACATACCCTTCGCCGCAACGTAGAAGATCTTGCAGAGGTGGCGCTTAAGCAGCGGGTGCTGAAGAACATGTCGGCGCTGAGTCTGGAGACAAAGCTGTTTAACGAAACGCTTTCTATGCCGGTGGCGCTGGCACCGGTTGGGCTGTGCGGCATGTACGCCCGACGCGGAGAGGTTCAGGCAGCAAAGGCCGCTGCGGCTAAAGGCATTCCCTTTACGCTTTCCACCGTTTCCGTCTGCCCGATAGAAGAGGTGGCCCCGGCGATTGACCGTCCAATGTGGTTCCAGCTTTACGTTCTGAAAGACCGTGGGTTTATGCGCAACGCGCTGGAACGGGCCAAAGCGGCCGGTTGCTCAACGCTGGTCTTTACCGTCGATATGCCAACGCCCGGCGCGCGTTACCGGGATGCGCACTCGGGCATGAGCGGACAGCATGCGGCGCTGCGCCGCTACTGGCAGGCGGTCACGCATCCACAGTGGGCGTGGGACGTGGGGGTGAATGGCCGTCCGCACGACCTGGGGAATATTTCCACCTATCTGGGGAAACCCACCGGGCTGGAAGACTACATCGGCTGGCTGGCAAATAACTTTGATCCGTCTATTTCGTGGAGCGATCTGGAGTGGATCCGCGAGTTCTGGGACGGCCCGATGATCATCAAGGGTATTCTCGATCCGGAGGATGCAAAAGACGCGGTGCGCTTTGGTGCCGATGGCATCGTGGTGTCGAACCACGGCGGCCGCCAGCTTGATGGCGTGCTTTCATCCTGCCGCGCCCTGCCCGCCATTGCCGACGCGGTGAAAGGTGACATTGCTATTCTGGCCGACAGCGGCATCCGCAACGGGCTGGACGTGGTGCGCATGATTGCGCTGGGCGCGGATACGGTGCTGCTGGGCCGCGCTTATCTGTATGCGCTGGCAACCCATGGCCAGGCGGGCGTCGCCAATCTGCTGAACCTGATTGAGAAAGAGATGAGGGTGGCGATGACGCTGACGGGCGCAAAAACCATCGCGGATATCAGCCCCGAGCTGCTGGTGCGCGAAGGCCTGAAGGAGATTCTTTCCCCGCAGTCCTCTATGGCGGTTGGGTTTTAGGGTTGCTGAATACTTACTCCTGGCCCGCCGCAAGGCGGGTTACTGACAACACAAAGGATTAAACATGCCCCGTCAGTTCAGAGAAGTGGATGCCTGCGGCGTGAAAAATTTTTTTGGTGGTGCTGATGGTCGGATTGCCGCGTTCAGATAGCGTGCGATAGAGCGTTTCCCGGTTCAGATTGGCTGCCCGGGCAATTTTTGAAATCCCACCGCGCGCTTCGACTAAACGACGAAGTGCCAGCAGAAACAGCGCTTCGCCATCTTCTTTATCAAGCTCCGCCAGCGCCTCTTTCAGATACTCAACGGCAAAACTGTGGTCGTCACGAAGCATTTCGATGACAAACTGGTCATGATCGCTAAAGGTCATACTCTCTTCCTTTCTGATGCTGTTCCCACCAGGCTACCGCCTGATTGATATCCGCCTGCTGCTTTCTTTTATCGCCGCCGAGTAAGATCAGAACGATTTCCTGGCCTTCTAAGGCATAGTAGATACGGTAGCCCGGCCCCTGATCGACTCTTAATTCCCATACCCCACTGCCACAGGGCGCATGATCGCCAGGGTTACCAAAACTGAGGCGGTCAAGACGCATAACAATTTTCGTCTTTGCAACCGGATCTTTCAGTACCCTTAGCCACTCTTTAAACGGCTCTTTGCCACGGAGCGTTTTGAAATAGCGAAGTCTTTTCATCCCTGAACCCTCAAATTGTAGCTTTTAAGCAACAGGTGTCAATACCTATTTTGCAACCAGAACGGTTATTCCGCCAATATGCTAATTCAGCTAACGGGGGGTCAGGAAAGACAATCTAAAAGGAAGTTGACGTTTTGCGGCGTGCTTTCCATAACAGAGAAATAGCAGCAAAAAAACCATATTAAACAACGAGATTGGGAAGAGAGAAAATCAAGACGTATAGCCCCCTGAAAACTCAGGAGGCAATGGGGAGAGAGTTAGTTAAGCTTATAATCCAGCGTAATTTCAGCTTTGATCAGCTGGGATACCGGGCAGCCGGCTTTCGCTTTCTGGATGATTTTATCAAATGCCGCGCTGTCCACGCCGGGCACTTTGACGTTGCTGGTCAGGGCGATTTTAGTGATGGCAAATCCGCCGTCCGTTTTGTCCAGCGAGACGTCGGCTGTCGTATCAATGCTTTCCGCCGTATGACCTTCCTCACCCAGCATCAACGACAGAGCCATTGAGAAACAGGCCGCGTGGGCCGCGCCGATAAGCTCTTCCGGGTTAGTCCCGGCGGCACCTTCAAAGCGGGTATTAAAACCGTACGGCTGCTGTTTTAGCGCGCCGCTTTCGGTAGATACCGTGCCTTTACCGCGCTTAATATCACCTTCCCAGTGGGCCTGCCCTTTCTTATGAATGGTCATGCTTTCGCTCCTGTTTGATTGACATAGACATCAAGTATAGGAGCTAAGCGCGGGCTTGCCCGGGAACTCGGAGCATTCCTTGTGCAGACGTGTGTCAGACGGCCCAGTCCTCAACGCGTAATCCTGCAATGCTAAAAAACGCGCGGACGCTGGTGACTAACGTCGTTTTTTCACTGAGAGTATGGGCGGCTATGAGCATACCCAGCGAGCCTAAAACAACACCTTTTTTTCCAGATTCGCCCGTAGTTTACCGTATGCTTCAGCCGTAACGCTCTCCCTGGAATAGACTGATATCGCATCCAGAAACCCCATCACAGCGGCTTTCAGCTTCTTATTCTGCCTTTTTTCTACACCGTACAGCAGCTCTGCTTCCGTAATACCAGAGATCGCAATACGCGATGGTGGAACAGCAGAAATTCTGGCGATCGCCTGCGGATGCTGACGCAAAAAGTAGCTAACCGTATTGGTATCCAGCATGTAGATCATCATTTGATTCCGGCAAAAGGATCTCTGTCGGCAGGCGGCTAATTACGCTCCTGCGCGTCGAGGAAGTTATCAGGTACCCGGGCTTTTTTGATAAGCGAGATCACATTTTCCCAGTTGTCTGGTTTTGCAGGTCTTTTTGAAAGAATCACGTTGCCCTCCTTGTCCCGTCGGATATACACCCGATCCGTATCAAATTCGAATTCCACCGGTAACCTCACTGCCTGATTTCTACCGTTTTTAAAAAGCTTTGCAATGCGCGCCATGTCCCCTCCTGACCAGATACTGACCTATGCCAAAGCAAAGGCCAAACACTGGCTAAAACCAACTGACGCCAGCAAGGGACACACTGAAATTAGCGCAATCATGCATCCCTTTCACGATGTTTTATAAGGAGAGATTAAATTCTGAGAAGGCTTTCTGAAGAAAATGAACGGCGTACAACTGGCAGCAAAATAAACCGGAGATCGCTCGCAGATTTCGTGCTGGCGGAGGACTACGCCTCCGCCGTCAGAGTGTTACTGCACCAGCGCCGTCAGCTTGCTGAACACCTGCTGGCCATCAGCGTCACGCCTGATCTGCACCACGTCTTCCAGCTTATCAACCTGGCTTATCATCTGCTCAAGGCGCTGGTCGTCGGCTACTTCAAGCCAGATGCGGCTCTGGTCGCCGTCGGGTAGCGGCAGACAGAGTATGCCTTCGACGTTGAAGGCGCGGCGGGCAAACAGGCCACAGATGTGGGACATCACGCCCGGATGGTTGCGCACCGTAAGTTCCAGAATAACGGTTTGTTGTTGCATGGCTTACTCTCCAATCATCTCAATGTTGGCAGCGCCTGGCGGCACCATCGGGAATACTTTCTCATCGGCGTCGGTGCGCACGTGGATCAGGCACGGCCCAGGGCGAGAGATTGCTTCCTGTAAGGCTGCCTGTGGATCGGCGGCCGCGTTCAGATC
Organism: Dryocola clanedunensis; assembly: GCF_038405435.1. Classification (GTDB taxonomy): domain Bacteria; phylum Pseudomonadota; class Gammaproteobacteria; order Enterobacterales; family Enterobacteriaceae; genus Dryocola; species Dryocola clanedunensis_A. Next base: position 44,925 of record NZ_JBBYHZ010000014.1, read on the forward strand.
GCAGGTCGCCAGGCCAAAGCCCTCGGCAATTTTCAGGAAGTTCGTCTGGCCCGGATAGGTGGAGGCATAGACATTCTGCTGATAGAACAGCGTTTGCTGCTGATGCACCAGCCCCAGCGCCTGGTTGTTCATAAGGATGATTTTCACGTCCAGGTTATGTTCTGCGGCGGTGGCCATTTCCTGAATATTCATCATGATGCTGCCGTCGCCGGTAAAGCACAGCACTTTGCGGTTGGGTTCGGCAAGCGCGGCCCCTACGGCAGCAGGCAGGCCAAAGCCCATAGTGCCCAGCCCGCCGGAGGTCAGCCACTGGCGCGGCCGGTTCAGCGGATAAACCTGGGCCACCCACATCTGATGCTGGCCTACGTCGGTGGTGATAATCGCTTCGTCGTCAACGCAGGCGGCGGCCGCGTTAATCAGGCCATACGGCATTAACGGGTTATCGGCGCCAGGCTGGCTGAACGGGAACTCCTGCTGCAGGCCAGCAACCTGCTGCAGCCACTGTTGGCGGGGCAGCGCGTCGATTTTTGGCAGCAGTTGCTCCAGCACGTCGCCCACGTCCGCGCGAATCGCGATATGGGCATGTTTAATTTTGCCCAGCTCGGCGCGGTCGATATCCACGTGGATGATTTTTGCATTCGGGCAGAACTGCTCTGTTTTCCCAATGGCGCGGTCGTCGAAGCGTGCACCCATGACAATCAGCAAATCAGCTTCCTGCAGGATGTAGTTAGTGCTGCGCGCGCCGTGCATGCCCAGCATCCCCAGCGATAACGGATGTTTTGCCGGGATCGTCCCCAGCGCCATCAGCGTCATTGTCGTTGGCAGACTGGCTTTTTCAGCCAGCGCGCGAGCCTGCGCATGGGCGTTGATGATACCGCCGCCGAGATACAGCACCGGGCGCTGCGCCTGGTTGATCATCGCTGCGGCATCAACGATTTGCTGAATTTCAAAGCCCGGAGAGGGGGTCGGTTCGGAAACCGCAGGCAGAGCGCTGATATCAATTTCCGCGGTTTGAACGTCTTTCGGGATGTCGATCCACACCGGGCCAGGACGGCCTGACTCGGCAATGCGAAACGCGTCGCAGATGACCTGAGGCAGCTCGTTGATATCGCGAACCAGATAGTTATGTTTAGTAATCGGGATGGAGATGCCGTAGGTGTCGACTTCCTGGAAGGCGTCGGTGCCGATCATGGATTTAGGCACCTGGCCGGTAATGCAAACCAGCGGGATGGAATCAAGTCGCGCATCGGCAATCGCGGTGACCAGGTTGGTTGCGCCGGGGCCGCTACAGGCGATGCAGACCGCCGCTTTGCCCTGCGTGCGCGCCATGCCCTGTGCCATAAAGCCCGCGCCCTGCTCGTGCCGAGCAAGAATATGGCGGATTTTCGTGCTCTGGCTTAAGGCATTGTAGAGCGGCAGGACGGTGCCGCCGGGGATGCCGCTGACGGTAGTGATACCGTGGTGCTCCAGCATTTGCACAATCAGCTGTGCGCCAGTGATACGACCTTGCGGTGGGTTTTCCGAAATTGCCATGCTCCAGTCCTTCTTTTTATGCCGTTTCGCTTGCTGGCCGGGGGACTAAAACAAGAAACCCCGCCCGGTTTGCGCCGGCGGGGTTTTGGAATCGATGCGTTGATTCAGACCCTACGGCGCATTGCCGACGACGACCACCACCACACGCACGACGACCACCGCGGCTGGTAGCGCGGTTAGTAGTAGGGCTGAGTTACGGGTGAATGGAGTCATTTGGGTCCTGAATAGTTGTTGTGTATTGATAACGTCGAATTTCATACAAACACACAGCTTCGTTTCACACAACAGGTTTATGCGTGATGGCGAAAAACCGTGCGTGAAATCACATAAGCAAGATTGTCGTTACAATAAATTCGGACTCTCGCTGGATCAGCAGCAGCGAGCGCCGCCTTTGCCGCCGTAGCGCGCGTCCTGGCGCTCGCGGAAAAACTCTTCGTAGGTCATCGGCGTCTGCTCCGGGTGGGTCAGGCGCATATGCTGGACATAGTTGTCGTAGTCCGGCACGCCGACCATCATTTTGGCGGCCTGCCCGAGGTATTTTCCTGCTTTTGCCAGGTTATCGAACATATCTTTCTCCGGATAATTGTCCCCTCACCCCGGCCCTCTCCCCAGGGGGCGAGGGAGAAAACCGATCCAGTTCCCTCGCCCCTTTGGGGAGAGGGTTAGGGTGAGGGGAAATCGTCAGTTAGTGTGCGCTCTTAGCCTCGGCCACGATCGCATCCAGATCCTCAGGCATCTTTTCGTACGGCGTTTCGCTGGCGGTCGGTCTGTCTGACTTCAGCGCTCTGAGAGCGGTTTTAATCGAGAACAGGGCGATAACGACGACCACGACCATAAAGAAAATGGTCAGCCCGGCGTCCAGGCGATTGTTGAAGACCAGCTGAGAAAGCTGCGACTGGGTGTACTGCGGCGGGATATTGCCGCTGTCGATCATCGCCTGGAACTTGTTGGCGATCGCCAGGAAGCCCACCTTCGCATCCGGGCTGAACGCTTTCTGCCAGCCCGCCGTCAGGGTACATATCAGCAGCCACGCCGTGGGCACCAGCGCCACCCAGGCGTATTTCTGCCGTTTCATTTTGAACAGCACCACCGCGCAGAGCATCAGCGCCATCCCGGCCAGCATCTGGTTGGCGATACCAAACAGCGGCCACAGGGTGTTGATGCCGCCGAGCGGATCGACCACGCCCTGGTGCAGGAAATAGCCCCACGCCAGCACGCACAGCGCCGTCGCCAGCAGGTTCGCCGGTAGCGAATCCGTTCTTTTCAGGCCCGGAGAGATCACCCCCAGCAGGTCCTGGAGCATAAAGCGAGCCGCACGGGTGCCCGCATCCACCGCCGTCAGAATAAACAGCGCTTCAAACAGGATGGCAAAGTGGTACCAGAACGAGACGTCCATCAGGCCACCCAGCGCCCCGTGGAGAATGTAGGCCATCCCCACGGCAAGCGTTGGCGCGCCACCGGCGCGGGAGATAATGCTCTGCTCGCCCACTTCGTTGGCAATGTTAGTCAGTGTCTCCGGCGTGATGTGGAAGCCCCAGCCGCTGACGACGCTGGCCGCAGAGGCCACAACGTCCGCCGTACCTGCCGGAGCCAGCACCGCCATCGGGCTGTTCATCGCAAAGTAGACGCCCGGGTCGATAACGCAGGCCGCCACCAGCGCCATGATCGCCACGAACGACTCCATCAGCATGCCACCGTAGCCGATGAAGCAGGCCTGGTTTTCATTCGCCAGCATCTTCGGCGTGGTGCCGGAGGCAATCAGCGCGTGGAAGCCGGAAACGGCGCCGCAGGCGATGGTAATAAACAGGAACGGGAACAGGTCGCCGGTCCACACCGGGCCGGTGCCATCGATGAATTTGGTCAGGGAAGGCATTTGCAGCGTCGGCCGCATAATCAGAATCCCGATGGCCAGCCCGATAATAGTGCCGATTTTCAGGAAGGTGGAGAGGTAGTCACGCGGGGCCAGCAGCAGCCACACCGGCAGCACCGCCGCCACGAAGCCGTAGCCCACCAGCATCCACGTCAGCTGCACGCCGGTATAGTCGAAGTACGGCGCCCAGGTCGGGCTTTCGGCCACCCAGCCGCCGGAAATAATCGCGAAGATCAGGCATACCAGGCCGATAACGGAAACTTCACCGATGCGCCCGGGGCGTAAATAGCGAATATAGACGCCCATAAACAGCGCCAGAGGAATGGTAAACGCCACGGTGTAGGTGCCCCACGGGCTGTGGGTCAGGGCTTTCACCACGATCATTGCCAGCACCGCCAGAATGATCACCATGATCATAAAGCAGGCCACCAGCGCAATCACGCCGGCGGTGTTGCCCATCTCCTCTTTTACCAGCTCGCCCAGCGAACGCCCGTCGCGGCGGGTGGAGACAAACAGCACCATAAAGTCCTGCACCGCACCGGCCAGCACCACGCCCGCCAGCAGCCACAGCATGCCAGGCAGGTAGCCCATCTGCGCGGCAAGCACCGGCCCCACCAGCGGCCCGGCCCCGGCAATAGCGGCAAAATGGTGACCGAACAGCACTTTCTTGTCCGTCGGCACGTAGTCCAGCCCGTCGTTATGGCGCACGGCTGGCGTCATGCGGGTCGCATCAACCGTCAGCACCCGTTTGGCGATAAACAGACCGTAATAACGATAGGCAATGAGATAAACGCAGACTGAGGCGACCACTATCCACAGCGCGTTAATCTGTTCGCCCCGGTTAAGCGCGATATAGCCGAGCGCGAAGGCCCCGATAATCGCCAGCACTGCCCATATCAGGTGTTTCCCTGGAGTATTCATGTTGGTTTTCCGTTGTCAGCCCAGAAACGTGGAGGTGTTACATTTTGTTTCTAGAACACAGTTCGGAATTTAACAATATTGAAACATGGGAATCGCGTGGTTTGACCAGGTCTTTACATCAGCTTGCTAGGGCGATCACTTTCTGGGGATGTCGGATGACGCTGGCGCTTATCCGACATCCCAAAGAGTAGGGTGGATAAGCGCCAGCGCCATCCACCGAAAATACTTAACCCAGAGTCGCCGTGGTTAACCGGCTGGTGCAGCAGCGTTTGCCGCGCGCATCAAAAATGGCGATCTCCCAGACCTGGGAAGTTTTGCCCAGATGTAGCGGCTTGCAGACGCCCCGAACTTTGCCGGAGGCCACCGCTCGGTGATGGCTGGCGCTGATTTCCGTTCCCACCACGCACTGCCCTTCCGCGGTGGTCAAATACCCTGCCATCGACCCCAGCGTCTCCGCCAGCGCTACCGATGCGCCGCCGTGCAGCAGGCCAAACGGCTGATGCGTGCGTTCGTCTACGGGCATCTCCGCTTCCAGACACGCTTCGTCGATGCGCGTGAAGGTAATGCCGAGCAGCGCCACCATCGACTTTTCACCCATCGCGTTCAGCTCAGTCAGGCTCAGCTGGCGTTTCCAGATGCTCATCTCAGGCTCCCAGCGTCGAGCCGCCGTCAATCACGATATCCTGCATCGTGATATGGCTGGCGTAGTCGGAGGCGAGGAACAGGATCGTGCTGGCAATCTCCTGCGGACGGGCGATTTTGCCCAGCGGGATCCCCATTTTGAACTGCTCCGCAAAACCCCTAATACGCTGCTGCTCCGCGTCCGGCGTTTTCCAAAGCAGGCGCTGCATGTCGGTATCTGTAGAGCCAGGCGAAACAAGGTTACAGCGCACGCCGAAGGGGGCAAGCTCCAGCCCGACGGTCTGCGCCAGGCTTTTCAGCGCGGCCTTCGATGCACCATAGGCGGACATGCCGGTTCGTGGCGTATGGGCCGCGTCCGAAGCAACGGTGACCACTGCCCCGCTCCGCTGTTCGCGCAGCAGGGGCATGACGGCGCGGAACAGATTAAACGCGCCGCCAACGTTGACCGCGAAGGTATCCTGCCAGTCCTGAAGCGCCAGCTCATCCGTTGCGCCCATGCGCAAAATCCCCGCCGCGTTGACCAGCACGTCCAGCCGGGGTTCATCGCTAAGCAAGCGCCGGGTCAGCACGCTAACCTGGTCTGCATCAGCAACGTTCAGGGTTTCAGTGGCGAACGGGTAAACGTCCAGCGGGAAAGCCAGATCGAAACCAACCACCGTCGCCCCGGCCTCGCTGAAGGCCAGCGCCGTATGGTAGCCAATGCCTTTGCCCGCGCCGGTTACCCAGACGCGTTTGCCGCTAAAGTCGATGTTCACGCCTGCGGCTCCCTGGACAGCAGCGCCCACCAGGCGTCGACGCTCGGGTTCTTCGCCAGCATCACGAAGTCGATGTCGCCGTGAATTTTGCGCCAGCTCGCCGCCAGCGCCATCATGCGCACGGAATCCAGGCCGTAATCAATCAGGTTTTCGTCATCTTCCGGGATGTCGGACTCGTCGAGCAGCGGCAGGATCAGGGCGCGAAGCTGCTCTTTATTTTGCGGGGCAGCTTCCGGCAGCAGATCGCGGGTCATCACCACGCGGCCTGAACGGCCCGCCGTGTATTTCAGCGCCATCATGTGCTCTTCGCGGCTGAAATCCGCCAGCGCGTCGGCCACCATAAACGGCTTGATATCACGCATGAAGGCGTCGGTGGCGGTGGTCATACAGCCGATATGAGCGTACACGCCGCAGATAATCAGCTGGTTGTGCCCCGTCTCTTTCAGGGACTGCTCCAGCGGCGAGCGGATAAACGCGCTGTAGCGCCACTTGGTCAGCACCGTGTCCTGCTCGTCCGGGGCAAGAGCGGCAACGACCTGCTGGCGCTCCGGATGCTTGTTCAGGCCCGGCCCCCACATATCGTTGAGCAACGCGCGGTCTTCGTCGCTCTGATTATTCGGCTGCGCGGTGTAATAGACCGGAATACCGTTCTTTTTGCAGTAATCGCGCAGCGCGGCGATGTTGTCGATAACCTGCTGGATCATCGGGCAGCTGTCGCCCCAGAAATCGATAAAGTAGTCCTGCATATCGTGGATCAACAGCGCGGCGCGGCCAGGCTCGAAGGCCCACTGTACTTTGCTTTCCGGGATCTCGGCTGCGGTCGGTAAGGCGTATGCGTTCAGTTTTGGAATAGCCATAATGTCTCCGTCAATCAGGAAGCCAGCGCCTTTTGGGCAATCAGCTGGCGTAAACGTTTTTTATCCACTTTGCCGACCGGGGTCAGGGGCAAAGCCTCAACAATTTCGATGCGGTCCGGCAGCTTGAAGTCCGCAATGCCCAGCTCGCGCAGGTAGCGGCGGATCTCCACGGCGCGGAACGGGCGGCTGCCGACGATAAACGCGCAGCTCTTCTCGCCCAGCAGGCTGTCTTCCATCGACACCAGCGCGGCGTGAATAATGTCTTCATGGCGCAGCAGCAGATTTTCAATCTCTTCGGCGGCGATCTTCTCTCCTCCGCGGTTGATCTGATCTTTTTCCCGGCCCTGCACGGTGATGTAGCCATCTTCGGCAATGGAGATCAGATCGCCGGAACAGTAGAAGCCGCTGGCGTCAAAGGCGCTGGCGTTGTGCTCCGGGCTGCGGTAATAGCCGCGGAAGGTGTACGGCCCGCGCGTCATCAGGCGGCCCACTTCACCGTGCGGCAGCGGGTTGCCGTTTTCGTCGGCTACCCAGACCTCATCGTCCGGGCACATCGGTTTGCCCTGGGTGGTGAAGATATGTTCGCTGTCGTCGTCCAGACGGGTGTAGTTCACCAGCCCCTCCGCCATGCCAAACACCTGCTGAAGCTGGCAGCCGATTTCCGCAGGAATACGCGCCGCCAGCGCTTCGCTGAGCCGTGCCCCGCCGACCTGCAGCAGCTTCAGCGATGCCAGCGCCCGGTTACTGCCCCACTCGCCAATGGCCTGTAGCCACAGGCTGACCGCAGGCGGCACCAGCGCGGTGACGTTGATCTGATGGCGTTCAATGAGCGGGAAGCAAAGCGTGGCGCTCGGATCGTTTGCCAGCACCACGCGTCCGCCGCCGTAGAACACGCCCAGCGAGCCGGGCGAACTCAGCGCGTAGTTATGTGCGGCGGGAATGGCGCATAAAAAGCGGGTATCTGCATCGAACCGGCAGATTTCTACGCTGCGGCGAATGCTGTAGTAGTAATCGTTATGCGTGCGAGGAATCAGCTTCGGCGTGCCGGTGCTGCCGCCCGAAAGCTGAAAGAAGGCCACTTCATCGGCGGCGCTTGAGGTGACAACAAAATTATCCTCCGGCTCGCTGATAAACGCCGTCAGGGAACGGTCGCGATCATTTTCGTTGAGCAGCACCGCCATACGCAGCGAAGGGTTCTGGCTGCACAATCCTTCGAGGAAATCATCGTGGGCAAACAGGCTATGCTTGCGGTCGGCAATCAGCAGCGCCGGTTCGATTTGCTTTGCGTAGGCCTCAAGCTCGGTTCGCTGATGGCTGAAAAGCGCGTTAACTGGCGCAACGCCGATTTTCAGCAGCGCAAACAGCGTGATGTACAGCTCCGCCACGTTGCCCAGCTGCACCAGCGCCGTTTCGCCCGTTTGCAGGCCCCGCCTTTGCAGCGCGCAGGCCAGGCGGGTTGCCGCCTGCTCCAGTTCGCGGTAGCTGTAACGACGTTCGCCGTCGATAAGCGCAGTCGCGTCGTTCTTTGCGTGGCGGCTCAGGATGTCGGTAAGCGGCAGATCGGCCCAGTAGCCTTTTTCGCGATAGCGTGCGGCCAGATCCGCTGGCCAGCGGGTAAATTCAATCGCCATTTAATTAAGTCCAAATACGTTGAGCATGGTGGAAAGTTTGACGCCGGTTTCGCGCCATTCCGATTCAGGGGAAGAGGCAGGCACGATGCCCGCACCGGCAAACAGGCGAATTTGCTTCTTCGCCACCCGCGCGCAGCGGATTGTCACTACCCACTCGCCGTTGCCTTCGGCGTCGCACCAGCCAACGATGCCGCCAAACAGCTCGCGGTCGAACGGCTCCAGTTCGGCAATCAGCTTCTGCGCCACGTCGTGCGGGAAGCCGCTCAGGGCCGGAGTTGGGTGCAGCAGGCAGGCCAGCGACAGCGCATTTTCCCGCTCGTCTTTCACCTGGCCATAAATCGGTGAGGCAAGGTGCCACAGCGTTGGGGTGGTGATCAGCTCCGGCGTTTCCGGCACCGACAAAGAGAGGCTGCGCGGCTGCAGCACGGTTCGCATGGCGTCCGTCACCAGGCCGTGCTCGTGGCGGTCTTTGCTGGATTTCATCAGCGTTTCGCCAGTCTCGCGGTCCCGTTCCAGGTTTTCCGTATTGCGGCGTGCGGAGCCAGCCAGCGGCAGCGTGCTGAAGTTTTTACCGCTTTTACGCAGCAGCAGCTCCGGGCTTGCGCCAATCAGCGAACCGCCGTCCGGCAGGGGAACGTGGAAGTTGAAGCTGGCGGGATTCTGGGCGATCAGCCGTTCTAATAGCGCATCGATATCAACTGGCGCGTCGGTTTCAATATCGATCAGGCGGGAAAGCACCACTTTGTCGATATGGGGCTGGCTGGTAGCGGCAGCGGCGTGCGCCACCATCGCCATAAATTTGTCCTGTTCAGGGATAGCCTTACGTGCGGTCACGCCGGGTTGTCCTGCGGGCTTGCTCTGTGCCACAGACTGCTGCCGCTGGGCGCGGGAGAAGGTCTGCCAGCTCCGTGGAATGAACAGCGCGGAGGGCTGGCGCGGGTCAAACGGGATCGCGCCAACCGCTATCGGCTTATCGATACCCAGCTCTTTGGCCTTCGCAAAGGCCTCGCGCAGCTGCGTTTGCAGAACACCGTGCAGATCCGCGCCCTCTTCGGCGGGACATTCCAGACGCATAAAACAGCCCTGCGTTTGAAAACTTCGATAAGGAGACATAAAGAAAAAGCTATCCGCACAAGGGGTTAGCTGCTTGTTCTGTGGCTCCTCGGCCAGTAACGTATCCATGCGTCCTCCGTTAGAAAAATGATAAATGTCATTAATAATAATTATCATTTGTATTTCGGGCTGGTAACCTAAAGAGAATCGATCGTACTGTCAACAGTTGAGCATTTTTGTCTGATGTCGCTGTGCTTATCCGACCTGGAGCTCTTTGCCTGTAGGGTGGGTAAGCGCAGCGCCATCCACCGCCAGCCTTTAATTTCAACAGGATGTCCCCGAGTGAAAATCAGATTTACCGCACTGCTACTTCTTTCCCTCAGCCATTTCGTTCACGCCGCCGACTGGCCGCGCCAGATCGCCGACAGCCGGGGAACGCACACCCTGGAGCAGGCGCCACAGCGCATCGTCTCCACAAGCGTAACGCTGACAGGTTCGCTGCTGGCGATTGATGCGCCCGTGATTGCCAGCGGCGCGACAACGCCAGGAAACCGCGTGGCGGATGATCAGGGCTACATGCGCCAGTGGGGCAAAATAGCGAAGCAGCGCAACGTGCAGCGCCTCTATATCGGCGAACCGAGCGCCGAAGCCGTCGCCGCGCAGATGCCCGACCTGATTCTTATCAGCGCCACCGGAGGTGATTCCGCGGTCGCGCTTTACGATCAGCTTTCTGCCATCGCCCCGACGCTGCTTATCAACTACGACGACAAGAGCTGGCAGCAGGTGCTCACCGACCTGGGCAAAATAACCGGTCACGAAAAGCAGGCCGCCGCGCGCATCGCGAGCTTTGATAAGCAGCTCAGCGAGGCCAAAACGAAAATTAATCTGCCGCCGCAGCCGGTCAGCGCGCTGGTTTACACCCCAGCCTCACGCTCCGCGAACCTGTGGACGCCGGAATCCGCTCAGGGCAAGCTTCTGGAGCAGCTCGGCTTTACGCTCGCCACGCTGCCCGCGGCGCTGCACACCAGCCAGAGCATGGGCAAGCGCCACGATATCGTTCAGCTTGGCGGTGAAAACCTTGCCGCGGGGCTGAACGGCGAGAGCCTGTTCCTGTTTGCCGGTAACGAGAAAGACGCCGCCGCTCTGGAAGCTAACCCGCTGCTGTCGCACCTGCCCGCGGTGCAGAACAAACATGTTTACCCGCTTGGCACCGAAACCTTCCGCCTGGATTACTACAGCGCAACCCAGGTGCTGGAGCACATGACCGCGCTATTTTCAAAAAATTAACGGTGGATGACGCTGCGCTTATCCACCCTACCGGTCCGTAGGTCAGTCCGTAGGTCGGATAAGCGCAGCGTCATCCGACAAAATCTACACCGCTTCCACCGGCGTGGCCTGCCGGTAACGGCGCAGCTGAACAAGCACCAGCGCCAGCACCACGCCAGTCAGAGCCAGCACCAGGCCACCGGAGCTGGCTGCCGCAACGGGCGTCATCGCTACCGTCATACCACCCAGGATCGCCGCGCCTATCGCATCGCCCGTTACGTTCTGGGCCGTCCATAGACCGTTGATGCGCCCCAGCATGCCGTCCGGCGTCAGCGTCTGGATCAGGGTGTACTGCAGCAGGGAGCTGATGGCGCTCAGGTAGCCAAACAGGGCCAGGCAGGCCAGACCCAGCCCCCAGACCGGCATCAGGCTGAACACGCCCACGGCGATAAACGACACGATGCCGCTCGCCAGCATGATTGCGCCTGGTCGGGCGTGGTGGGCAATCCGCCCGCTGGTCAGCGCACCAATCGCCGCCCCCAGCGGCACGGCGGCATACATCAGGCCAATCTGTCCGGCGCTCATCTGCCAGTGCCCGGCCAGCGCCGGATAGAGCACGCGCACCGCGCTCGCCATCGTCAGCAGCGCCCCGACCAGCGCGATGCCGCCGATAATCGGATGGCTAATCAGAAAGCGCAGCCCGTTGAGCAGAGACAAAAAAGGATTCTCCCGCGCCTGCGGAGGCGGCGGCAGCTGCGGCAGGCTAAGAAGCGGAATTAGCGTGACGAACGTGCCGATGGAGGCCAGCCCGTAGTTCCACACCACGCCGCCGGAAGCAAGCAGCAGCCCGCCGATCATCGGTGAAATCACCGATCCCAGGCGCACGGTCAGCATGGTAATCGCCCCCGCCTGCATCAGGTTTTCACGCCCCACCAGCGCAGGGGTGGCGGCCAGCAGCGCGGTAACGCCAATCGCGCCGAAGAACCCGTCCCACACGCCGAGCAGATAAATTGCCGCAAGCGACGGCTCCGGCAGCGAGGCGTTGAGGGTCAGGCCGATAAAACCTATCCCGCAGGTAGAGCGGGCCAGCAGGATCAGGCGGCGGCGCTCGTGCCTGTCGGCCAGCACGCCCCCCATCATTAAACCAATAAACATCGCGCTGCCGGTCAGCGTCACGGCAAGGCCGACCTGCAGCGAGGAGTGGGTCAGCGTCTGGATTTGTACCGGTACGGCAACGCCGAGCAGGCCTAAAGAGACAATAGAGATAAAGCGGGCGAGGAACACCGCGCGAAACGCCGGGTGGGTCTTCAGCAGACTGAGGTTTAACAACAGAGAATTGCGGTTCATTACATGGCCTTAAAGCGATTTTTTATTTTCGGGGGCGAGGCGGCTCATGCTACCATAAAGAAATAAGAGTGATAATGATAATAACTATCATTTAATTTCACATAAGGTGATTTGCCAGGCGGGCTTATGTCGGTTTCAAGGTTATCAGCGCGGATCTCCGTCCTGCTGATTATCACATTTTTACTGTTGTTGATGGCGACGCTCAGCCTGCTGCTGGGCGCAAAATCGTTGCCGGTTGGGGTTGTGCTGGACGCCCTGGGCGGCCAGTGTCGAAGCGCGGACTGCACGATCGTGCTCGACGCACGCCTCCCCCGCACGCTGGCGGGCATTCTGGCTGGCGGCGCGCTTGGCCTTGCCGGGGCGCTGATGCAAACCCTCACCCGCAACCCCCTTGCCGACCCCGGCCTGCTTGGCGTCAACGCCGGAGCCAGCTTTGCTATCGTGCTGGGCGCGGCGGTCTGGGGGCTGTCGTCTCCCGTATCCCTACTGGGGCTGGCATTTTTTGGCGCGCTTTCAGCCGCGCTGGTAGTCGCGTTTACCGGCAGCGCGGGCGGCGGGCAGCTCAGCCCGGTTCGCCTGACGCTTGCGGGCGTGGCGCTTGCGGCGGTGCTGGAAGGCCTGAGCAGCGGCATCGCCCTGCTTAACCCCGAAGTGTTTGACCAGCTGCGCTACTGGCAGGCTGGCTCGCTCGACATCCGCACTTTAGAAACGCTGAAAATTATCTCTGGCCCGCTGCTGGTGGGCTGTGCCGTCGCCCTGCTGATAAGCCGCTCGCTGAACAGCCTGAGCATGGGGCACGACACCGCTACGGCGCTGGGCAGCAAGGTTGCGCGTACCCAGCTTCTGGGTTTGCTCGCCATTACCCTCCTGTGCGGCAGCGCCACCGCTGCGGTTGGCCCCATCGCTTTTATCGGCCTGATGATGCCGCATCTGGCGCGCTGGCTGGTGGGCGCCGATCACCGCTGGTCGCTTCCCGTTACGCTGCTTGCCACCCCTGCCCTGCTGCTGCTGGCCGATATTGTTGGCCGCCTGCTGGTGCCGGGTGAACTGCGCGTTTCGGTGGTCAGCGCGTTTATCGGCGCGCCGATGCTGATTTACCTGGTGCGACGCCAGCGTAAGGGGGCGGGCCTGTGAACCGTTCATCTCCTCGCCTGATAGCAATGTGCCTGCTGCTGGCTGCGCTGAGCGCGGGCCTGGGCATCTGGAGCCTGGGCAGCGGCGTGCTGCCACTCTCTGCGCAGCAGGTCGTCGAGGCGCTGCTGGGTTCTGCTCCGCGTAATATTTCGCTGGTGGTTGTAGAGTGGCGTCTGCCCCGCGTGCTGATGGCGCTGCTTATCGGCGGCGCGCTTGGCGTGAGCGGGGCTGTTTTCCAGTCGCTGATGCGCAACCCGCTCGGCAGCCCGGACGTCATGGGCTTTAACGCCGGGGCGTGGAGCGGCGTGCTGATTGCGATGGTGCTGTTCGGCCAGCATCAGGCGGCCATTGCCGCCGCGGCGATGGCGGGCGGCATTATTACCGCGCTGGTGGTCTGGCTGTTTGCCTGGCGTAACGGCATTGAAACCTTCCGGCTGATTATCATCGGCATTGGCGTGCGCGCCATGCTGATGGCCTTTAACACCTGGCTTCTGCTCCACGCCTCTCTGGAAACCGCGCTTTCCGCCGGTCTCTGGAACGCCGGGTCGCTCAACGGGCTGACCTGGGCGAAGCTCTTCCCCGCCGTGCCGATCATTTTGCTGGCGCTGCTCGCGGGCGCGCTGCTGGTCAGGCGCATGCGTCTGCTGGAGATGGGTGACGACAGCGCCTGCGCGCTGGGCGTCTCCGTTGAGCGCTCCCGCCTGATGCTGATGCTGGCCGCCGTGATCCTCACCGCCGCCGCAACCGCCCTTGCCGGGCCGATTTCGTTTATCGCGCTGATTGCCCCGCACATTGCCCGTCGTCTGAGCGGCACCACCCGCTGGGGATTACTCCAGTCGGCGCTGTGCGGCGGCGCGCTGCTGCTTGCCGCCGACCTCTGCGCCCAGCGGCTGTTTATGCCGTATCAGCTGCCGGTGGGCGTGGTGACGGTAAGCCTGGGCGGCATCTACCTTATCGCGCTGTTGATTCAGGAGTCCCGTAAGAAATGAGCCAGTTGTCACTTCCGCCGCGCCTGCACGGCGACGAGCTTACTCTCGGATACGGTACGCACGTGGTGGCCGAAGGGCTGACCGTCGCCATCCCGGACGGGAAGTTCACCGCCATTATCGGCCCCAACGGCTGCGGTAAGTCGACGCTGCTGCGCACGCTAAGCCGCCTGATGAAACCCACTGCGGGCAACGTCTGGCTGGACGGTCAGGAGATCCACCGCTTCGCCACCAAAGAAGTGGCCAGACGCATCGGCCTGCTGGCGCAGAACGCCAGCGCGCCGGGGGATATCAGCGTGGCAGAGCTTGTTGCCCGTGGACGTTACCCGCATCAGCCCATGTTCACCCGCTGGCGCGAAGAGGACCAGCTTGCGGTGACCAGCGCCATGCGGGCCACCAATATTCAGGATCTGGCCGATCAGCCCGTGGACACGCTTTCCGGCGGGCAGCGCCAGCGGGCGTGGATAGCCATGGTGCTGGCGCAGGAAACGTCGATCATGCTGCTGGACGAGCCAACAACCTGGCTGGATATCAGCCACCAGATTGATTTGCTCGAGCTGCTGAGCGATCTGAATCGTGAGAAGGGGTATACGCTGGCGGCGGTGCTGCACGATTTGAATCAGGCCTGCCGCTACGCCACGCATTTAATTGCGCTGCGCGACGGGAAGATTGTCGCCGAAGGCGCGCCGAAAGAGATCGTCACGCCAGAATTAATCGAAGCGATATACGGCCTGCGCTGCATGATTATTGAAGATCCGGTGGCGCACACGCCGCTGGTGGTGCCGCTGGGAAAGAAGTGAGCTGACTTCCCGCCGGGCAATGGCTGGCGGGTAACAGCTACTGAGCGTTTTTACTCTTCTGCCGGCTTAAGCGCCGCTGCTCGTTACGCCGTTCCCTGCGCTGACGCTCCTCTTCCAGCTTCCGCTCCTCTTCTTCAGCCAGCAGCCGCTGCCGCTCGCGGGACGGCAGCTCCTGAAAGGCTTTTTCCTCGGCTGCATTAGCGCGTTCAATTTCCGCAAGGGCCTCCATCATCTGGTCGATAATCGCGATTGATTTCGGCACGCGCTTTTCCCAGCGTTCAGGCGTCGTCCTGCTCACGCCCGCCACGCGGCAAAGGTGGGTAATATTCGTATCCGCCTTCTTCGCCCGCGCTTTAATCGCTTCTACCCGGCGATAAAACTCTTCTGCAAATGTGTTTTCCATCGTTCTGCTCTCCGCACTGTCCCCCGGTTATTTCACCATATTTGCAGCATCGGCATCATCCCACAATCTCTTATCGTCGCCGCATTATATGTCGCATTAGTGATGCAGCAAAAAAGATGCATTGTAGCAAATAGTTTACAATGGGTATTATCACATTTCGAATATTGACCAGCATCAATAAACCATAAATAATCTGAATATTTCATGTTCATCTTTCGTATGAAATAGAAAACGCCAAATGTTAAATATGTTGATATACGCCAACTTACGTACTTTCTTGTGTATTAGTGCTGCTTTTGTGTGACCTATTTTATATGCACGCTCAATGACTTAATTCGGAACGCAAAGAAATGCAAAAAAATGTCTTGCTGCAAATATTACCTTACGAGTAATATTTGCTCGTTCCCAGTGAGGAACAAATGAGAATCATTTGAAATAAGGTTTCAAATTATGTCAGCACAAAAAAAGCTGGCGACCGAGACGGCAGGCGCCCCAACGCAGTGGGTGGTGTTTACCGGGAAGCTCCCGGCCCAGATGAAAAAGCAGCTCAAGATTGTGGCTGCGCAAACAGGGATCAAACAGCAGGAGATCGTAGCCGACGCTGTTAAGAGCTGGATGAAGCTGAAAGGATTCGATGTAGAAGATTTGAATTGTGCGCCCTGACTGCCAGGTCAGAGCACACGATGATGACCAAACCCGCGACATATGCTCTGCCAGGAGCGTCACGGATAAAAAACGACTAACACTGACCATCGAGACTTAAAATATATGAAACGCAATAAAATTGCATTGGCTATCTTTGCCTGTGTGGCTGGAAGTTCTTTATTGAATGCCTCTGCAGCGACCCCTGAGACCATAATCACCGATGGGGTCAATAGTGCTACAGTATTGTTCGAAAATGGGGGGCGGTATGATTTTGAAGCTTTTGATTCGGATACCAAAACAAATTTTAGCGATATTTACGATCTAAAGCAGGCTGCTAAAATCCAGGATGACGCAATTACTGCAAATACAACCGAGATTGCGTCCAATCAAGCAAATATCGCAACTAACACAGCCCAGAATGCCACTCAGGACAATCGCCTGACAAACGTTGAAAATCACACTGATGCAGTCGACAGCCATGTTCAGAACATTGATATTCAGCAGCGTAAAGATGCACAAACCCTGCAAGCACATGACAACTCCATTGCTACGCTGAATACAGACGTTTCTCAGCATAACCAGCGTTTTGTTGTGGATGAAGCCAGCATCGCCGGAAATACATCTTCTATCACCGCTAATCACAACGCGATTGCTTCCAATCAAGCAAATATCGCAACTAACACAGCCCAGAATGCCACTCAGGACAATCGCCTGACAAACGTTGAAAATCACACTGATGCAGTCGACAGCCATGTTCAGAACATTGATATTCAGCAGCGTAAAGATGCACAAACCCTGCAAGCACATGACAACTCCATTGCTACGCTGAATACAGACGTTTCTCAGCATAACCAGCGTTTTGTGGCCGAAGAAAATAACATAGCCACCAATAAGTCTGCTATTGCTGCAAACAGCTCTGCTCTTGTAGCCAATACGGCTGATATCAATGCCAATGCCCAACATATTGCAACAGATGAGCAAATCATTAGCGCTAATAATAAAAACATTGTTGCCAACGAAAAAAATATCGCCAGCAACGCTCAACACATCACAACTGACGAAAAAAATATCGCCAGCAACACTCAACACATCACAACTGACGAGAAAAATATTGCCGTAAACAGCAAAAATATAACCTCTCTCAGCGCCGGTGTTACTCAAGCCGAAGCCACAGGCGAGCACGCCCAGACTCGTGCCGATGAAGCTTTTACCACAGCGCAGAAAGCCGAAACCACAGGCGAATATGCCCAGTCCCGCGCGGATAAGGCCTTCGCTCATGCTGAAGCTAACAAGCAGGCGCTGGCGGCAACCAACCATCGCTTAGCGGCGGACGATGCGGAGCTGGCTAACCACGAACAGCGTATTGGCACCCTCGAAAGCCAGACCACCAGCAACTTTGCGAAGCTGAAGTCTCAGGTGGATGACAACCGTAAGCGTGCTTCTGCGGGGATTTCAGGCGTGGCGGCGATGGCGAACATTCCTCAGGTCACTAACACCCAGGACTTTTCTGTCGGTGCAGGCGTGGGTACCGCTGACAGCGAATCTGCGCTGGCGGTGGGCTTCTCTGCCCGTGCGACGGAAAACGTAGTGGTAAAGGCTTCCGTCTCTGACGACTCACAGCACAACTTCGTAGCAGGCGCTGGCGTCTCTTACGGCTGGTAAAAACGCAGGTCTGCCCCGGCGGGTCTGAAAAATAATAAAAAACCGAAATGTATTTTTAGCCCCTCCCGTGGGGCTTTTTTACCGCTGGCGAATCGTTCCGTTCAGGAACACGCTGGTCAGTAGAAAACGAGCAAATCTTCAATATACAGGGCGCTTTTTACCGACATATCCAGCCGCCACTCCACCACGTCATCGTGCCCCGTCTCCTCGCGAAACTGTTCGAAAGTGACGTAAAACGGCACCACCTGCCTGCCCTGCCCCAGCTTCCTGTGCTCCTGAGCCTGAACGCGCATGTCGTTTAACAGGATTTCACGGCGGTGCAGCAGCGAGTGCATTTTTTTCATGATCGGTTCGGGCAGGGAGCTGCGCCCTGACTCATAGTAGCGCCAGGTGCGGGGCTCAACGTTTCCGATGTGTCTGGCCGCCTCAACAACGTCCAGAAAGAGCAGTTTTCTGCAGGCCAGAAGGGCAAAGTTATTCATGTTTTCCCGTTGATTCAGAAAGGTTACTTAAACCATGCGGCCAAAAGTAATCGTGGAGTCGAATTATCAGGCCTGAAATTGTAACACCGACTATACCCACACCAATTGCATTACTAGTAATAAAATTTTACGGCTAGTCGCACGATCGATGCTTCTTTTTCGGGGAGCACATAATAATTTTGCGGAACATACATGGGCCCACCGCCCTACGCTCAACCCGTAGGGCGGATAAGCCTGCGTCATCCGCCGCAGATCCCTATAAAGAGAGCACCCGCTGCAATACCGGCCCTATCTCGACAAACGCGGCCGGGGAAATGATATCCACGTGCGCGCAGTCCAGGCGGTGGATATCCAGTTCGGCAATCCACGGCGACCAGGTTTTCTGCGGATCCATCCCTTCCGGCAACGTTCGTTCGGCAACAAACAGCGTTGCCCTACCGCTAAACGGCACGCTCTGCGCCGTGGTTAACAGCCGGACGGCATCGCCGTAGTTGCCTTCGATAGCCTCGAACAGCGCGTCTGACGCCTGCCCCTGCTGGGCGGCGACAAAAGCTTCCCGTTCGCGGTTTATCTCGTCCAGCACGGCCGGATCGAGTTCATTCGCCCCTTTTTCGGCCCAGTTTTGCGTTTCCGGCGGCCAGGTATCCAGCAGGCCCAGGAATGCCACTTCCTCCCCCGCCTCCGCAAGCCTTGCGGCAATCCCCTGCGCGAGCGTGCCGCCCAGCGAATAGCCCAGCAGATAGTACGGCCCGTGGGGCTGTAGCTCCCTGAGGGTTTGCAGATGGGCTTCACAAACCTCTGCCAGGTTTTGCGCCTGCTGCATGGGGCCCGTCGGGCGCGGAGACTGAATGCCGGTCACTGACCAGCGCGGATCCAGATAGCGTTGCAGCACGCTGAACTGCCAGGCAAAGCCCGACGCCGGGTGGAAGCAGTAGAGCGTCGGCCCGCTGGATTTGCGCAGCGGCAGCACGGCCTCAAACCCGGCGCGGCTCGCCTGCTCTTCGCTATGTTCTTCGGCAAGCGTTTCGGCGAGCTGGCGCACCGTGGAAGCGACCATGATTTGCCCCACCGTCAGCGGCCTGCCGAGGGTACGACGCAGCTCCGCCGCCAGGCGCATCGCCAGCAGGGAATGACCGCCCAGCGCAAAGAAGTCATCGTCGACGGAGTGAACGTCAGCGCCAAGCA
Source organism: Dryocola clanedunensis (assembly GCF_038405435.1). Lineage (GTDB taxonomy): Bacteria > Pseudomonadota > Gammaproteobacteria > Enterobacterales > Enterobacteriaceae > Dryocola > Dryocola clanedunensis_A. The sequence goes on from NZ_JBBYHZ010000014.1 coordinate 64,097, forward strand.
GCCCGGCGAAGGCTTCGGCGACAGTTTTTTCCAGAGCCGTTTCAGGCGCACGCCCCGCAGCGCGTTTTGCCAGCTCAGGCAGTGGCAGCGCCCTGCGGTCCAGCTTGCCGTTGGCGCTGAGCGGGAAATCATCAAGCTGCACAAGCGCAACCGGCACCATATGCGCCGGAAGCGTGGCCGAAAGCTGTTCTCTCAGCTTCTCAAGCGGCAGCGCCCCTCCGGAAGCGGAAACCAGATAGCCAACCAGCTGACGGGCATCGCCGCCGCTGGCCGCCGCCTGATTGAGAACGCGGGCGTGCGTAACGGCCTGCGCCACGTCTTCAAGCGCCTGCGTTGCCCGGTCGATATCCCCCAGCTCAATGCGCTGGCCGCGAATTTTGAGCTGATCGTCGCTGCGCCCCAGATACTCCACCGCGCCGTTATCCAGCCAGCGGGCCACGTCACCCGTGCGGTACATACGCTCGCCGGGCTCGAAAGGATCGGCGATAAAGCGGCTGGCGGTGAGATCCGGGCGGCCAAGATAGCCCTGGGCCAGCTGGATCCCGGTGAGGTAAAGATCGCCGGCGATGCCCGGTGGCACGGGCCGCATTGCCGCATCGAGGATCCGCAGCCCGGTATTCCACACGGGCCAGCCAATCGGCACGCTGCTGCCGGTCACGCGGGCAAGATCTTCGCCATAAGCCGGGTACCAGCTCACGTCTACGGCGGCTTCCGTCGGGCCATAGAGGTTGTGCAAAGGCGCGTGGGTGAGCTGCTCCCATTCCCGGCACAGATCCGCAGGCAGCGCTTCACCGCTGCAGAACACGCGCCGCAGCGTGGCGCAGCTGGCAATCGCTGCGTCGCCGTCCAGCGCGGAGACAAAGGCCGCCAGCATGGAAGGCACAAAGTGCGTGGTCGTCACCCGATAGCGGGCAAAGAGCTGCTGCAGCGCCTGCGGATCGCGATGCGCTTCCGGCGGTGCCATAACGAGCTGCGCGCCGACAATATAGGGCCAGAAAAACTCCCAGACCGAAACATCGAAGCTGCACGGCGTTTTTTGCAGCACCACGTCTTCACCGCTGAGCGGATAGTGGTCCTGCATCCACAGCAGGCGGTTGACGATGGCCTGCTGCCCGATCATGACGCCTTTCGGGCGGCCGGTGGAGCCGGAGGTAAAGATCACGTAGGCGGTGTGTTCCGGTCGGGATACGTTCAGCGGCAGAGGCCGATCCGCAGCCGGAAGCAAACTTTCGTAGCAGTAAGTGTTCAGCCCTTCGAGAGCGCTAAACCGGGCCAGCTGATCTGCGGAGGTGATAAGCAGGCGCGGCGCGGCGTCTTCGAGCATCATTTGCAGACGATCGTCGGGGTAGCCGGTATCCAGCGGCAGCCAGGCCGCCCCAGCCTCAACAATCGCCTGTAAAGAGAGAGACAAAAAGACCGAGCGGGGCAGCGCGACGGCAACCACATCCCCCGGCTTCACGCCCTGGGCGATTAATTCCCCCGCCAGCGCCAGCACCTGGCCGCGCATTTCGCGATAGGTAAACTGATGCTGCGCGTCGGCCAGCGCCGGGGCGTCCGGCGTGTGCTGCGCCTGCTCCGCAATCAAAGCGCCGAGCGTGGTGGCCGGAACCGCCGTCTGCGTGGCGTTAACGCTTTCCAGCAGCTGCGTTTCTGAATCGTGCAGCAGCTCTGCGTCCGCACAGCGTAGCGCGGGATTAGCCGCAAACTGGCGCAAAAGCAGCGGCAGGCGCGCCAGATGCTGCTCCAGCGTCCGGGCCTCGTAGCGCTCGGCGTTCGCCAGCAGCTCAAGGGTAAACTCCCCCTTTTCGCCGATGTAGAGCGCAATTTCCAGATCGCGCACCGGGCCGGAGGCCAGCTGGTGCGTCACGCCTTCGGTGCCGTTAAAATCCAGGCGGTAGTCGAACATCTTCAGGTTCAGCACCGGGCCGTAAAGCGGCTCGCCGCTGGAGATCTGGCCCAGATCGCGCTGGATCTGTTCCGCGTCGTAGCGCTGATGGCGGCGCAGGGTTTTCAGCTCTCTGGCAATCTCCTGCGCCAGCTCCGGCAAAGTCGCCGTCGGGGCAATACGCACGCCAAACGGCAGCACGTTAAGCACCGGACCGGTGGCGCACAGGGCGGCGGAACCAATGCGGCGCATAAAAATAAAGCCTGCGGAGTAGTCCATGCGCCCGCTCAGGCGGCCCAGCCAGAGCGCGACCAGCGCGAGCGCCATGTCGGCAGGGGTTAAACCGGCGCCGTTGACCAGCCCGTGAAACTCCGTCCGGTTAAACTCAAGCTTCTGGCGGATCAGGTGCGTGGTCGACCCCTGCCCGGTCAGCGGCTGGGTAGAGAGTGTGGCAGGAGGCGGCAGCTGGCGGGCTTTTTCGCCCCAGAACGCCGCGTCACGCTGCCGGGTGCCCGATTGCTGGTAGCGCTGATACTCCTCAACAACATCGCTGAACGGGGTGAACGGGTTCGGCTCGGGCTGCTCGCCCCGGCAGTAAGCGGTGTAAATGTTGGCGATGCGGCGGGTAATTGCGGTGAAGCTGAAGCCATCGACCACCAGGTGATGGAAACGCTGATACCAGAACCAGCGTGTTTCGCTCAGGCGCAGCAGCGCATGGAAATATAACGGCCTACCGCTGGCGAGGCGTAAATCCCGATCCAGATCGTCACGCATAATAGCCAGCGCGACTGCCTGCGGATCGGCTTCCTGACGCAGATCGCGGCAAAGCGGCGGCGTAAAGGTCGCCTCGGGATCGATCCACTGGCGGACCTCGCCGTCTTTTTCAGCAAAGCGCATGCGCAGCGTATCCGCTTCGGCCATTCCCGCCACCACGGCTTTGCACAGCAGCGCTTCGTTTAAATCGCCTTCCAGCTCCACATAATGCGCCACGCTCCAGGCGTTAGGCTGCGGCGAGAGCTGATCCGCCATCCAGATGCCCGGCTGGGCGGCGACAAGCGGCAGCATTTCAGCCTGCTGTTCTACTGGGTTCATCAGGAGTTCACTCACTTCCCGCCCCCCGCATCAGCAAAAGAGACGGGCTGCAGATCACGCCAGTTTTCTTTAAGCCAGCGGGAGCACTCTTCCTGCCCCGCCGCCTCGCAGACCATCTGCCAACCCGCAGGCAGCGCGCAAGTTTCCGGCCAGAGGCTGTACTGACGGGCGGCGTTCTGAAGGATAAAAAACCGCCCCTGCGGGGCGTCGAAAGGGTTACTGTACTCCATGCCTTACTCCTGTCTTTAAGCGCTCTGCCAGAGCCAGCTAAGCCCGTCAATCAGGCCGCCGCGCCAGCAAAGCGCATCGTGTCCGCCGTCAACCTGACGCCAGAAAACAGCCTGCTGCGTTTGTTGTAGTAAGGGATACAGGTTCTGATTGACCTGATAAATTAGCGGCTCGCGGAAGCCCGCCTCAAGATAAATGCGCAGCGGCTCAGGTTTTATCGTGCCGTCTGCCAGCTGCCTGATGAGCAGCCCGTCCTGCGCCTGCGGATCGCGCTTCGGCCACCAGTAAGAGCCGGACTGGCTGAGGACGCAGCCAAAGGTCTCGGGCCAGTGCAGCCCGGCGTACATGGCCGACAGCCCGCCGAAGCTCTGCCCCGCCACGACGGTGGTTTGCGGATCCTGGCGCCAGCAGGTCTTTTCCCGCAGCTGCGGCAGAAGCTCTTCCTGCACGGCAAGCCAGAAATCAGGGTTGCAGGGCAGCTCTTTGCTGCGGTGCTGGATGTCGATGACGTCAATCAGTACATACACCGCTTCGGGCAGCTCACCCGCGTTAGTTTGCGCCTGTAGCGCGGGCCAGACCGGCAGGCTTTCCGCCCAGAATTGACCATCAAGGAGAATGGCCAGCGGGCGCTCATCCGGCTTGTTTTCGCCCGTTGTGAATACCCAGACGCGACGCTGATTGCCCAGCCGTTTACTATGCCAGGTGATGCATTGCGGAGTTTGCCACTCCTTCGCCGGGTTGTCCCAGCCGGCCTGCACCGGCGAATCCGGCAGATGGAGAGCGGATACCGGGTGCCCACGCCCGCCCTTCCAGCTGTCCGGGTTCAGCGGGTCGGCAATCGCCTGCGGCAGCAGTTTGCGCCAGCCTTCGCGCAGCGCGGTACGGTCGGCCCGAAAGCCCTCGAAGGCCGCCGCCGGGAAATCTTCTTCGCTGGCTGAGGGTATAAGGCAGTAGGTGCCGCGCCACTGCGAGCCGAGCTGCGTTTGCCACTGCCAGACGTCGGTGCCGGGCAGGCGCGTCAGGGACTGCGGCTGCGAGCGCTGGTGGTGGTCCGTTACGCCGGTGATGTAAATCCACACGCGTTTAATGTCAGAGGCATTTTCGTCTCCGGCAGGATCGCGCCACCAGAAGGTGACCGAGCAGCTTCCCGGTTCCCCGCTGGTCACGGTTGGTCCCCCTTCCCGCGATTTTTCCTGCCACCACGCTTCACTTCCCGGCTCTATTCTCGACACCAATTCATAACCCCATGTTATCAATGGAATATTACTCATAACCCTGAAATATTCTGATAATACTATTGATAATTATTTGCATTTGCAATAGCGTATTCGCGCTCTGTGAGCTACGGCTTCTGAGCTAAAACAATAAGTTGCCGAATTGCAGGGATAATGCTGCTTTTTTGTTTCAGCATTAGCACGCGGTATCGGTTTCACTCACGGACATCCATGCTGCACTCCGGCCCTCTGGGCAAGGAAAACGCGGAGCTCAGCGGAAAAGCAGGCCGCCAAAATGAATAAGAAGATCCAGTATTCCCTTGCGATGCTCATCAACATGGGAATTTACAGCGCCGCGCTCCCCGCGCTTGCTGAAGAAAACACAGCCGACGATAAAGAAACTGCCCAAACGCCCGTCCAGGAAGACACCGTCGTGGTGACCGCCGCCCAGCAAAACCTGCAGGCCCCGGGCGTGTCGACCATCACCGCTGACGAACTGAAAAAGCGCCCGCCCGCACGCGACATTTCTGAGCTTGTCCGCACCATGCCCGGCGTGAACCTCACCGGCAACTCCACCAGCGGCCAGCGCGGCAACGGTCGCCAGATTGATATTCGCGGCATGGGCCCTGAAAACACCCTGATTCTGATCGACGGTAAGCCGGTGACCAGCCGTAACTCCGTGCGTCTGGGCTGGCGCGGCGAACGTGATACCCGTGGCGATGCGAGCTGGGTACCGCCGGAAATGGTCGAGCGCATCGAAGTGATCCGTGGCCCGGCAGCGGCCCGCTATGGCAACGGCGCGGCGGGCGGCGTGGTGAATATCATCACCAAAAAAGGCGGTAACGAGTGGCACGGCACCTGGAACACCTATCTCAACGCCCCCGAGCACAAAGACGAAGGCTCCACCAAGCGCACCAACTTCAGCCTCAACGGCCCGCTGGGCGGGGACTTCAGCTTCCGCCTGTACGGTAACCTGGATAAAACTCAGGCCGACGCCTGGGACATTAACCAGGGCCACCAGTCCGAGCGCACGGGGATTTATGCCGATACGCTGCCCGCCGGTCGTGAAGGCGTGATTAACAAAGACATAAACGGCGTGGTGCGCTGGGACTTCGCGCCGATGCAGTCCCTCGAGCTGGAGGCGGGCTACAGCCGCCAGGGCAACCTCTATTCCGGCGACACCCAGAACACCAATACCAACAAAATCGTGCAGGATAACTACGGTAACGAGACCAACCGCCTCTACCGCCAGACCTACTCCCTGACCTGGAACGGCGGCTGGGATAACGGCCTGACCACCACCAACTGGGTGCAGTACGAGCACACCCGCAACTCGCGCATGCAGGAAGGGCTGGCGGGCGGCACCGAAGGGATTTTCGCCAGCGACAAGTTTAAGGATATCGACCTGAGCGACGTGCTGCTGCACAGCGAAGTGAACATCCCAATAGATTTCGTGGTGAACCAGAACCTGACGCTGGGCACCGAGTGGAACCAGCAGCGCATGAAGGATCAGACCTCCAACGGCCAGACCTTTATGGGCGGGGCTATTCCGGGTTACGACAGCACCGGCCGCAGCCCGTATACCCAGGCGGAGATCTTCTCTCTGTTTGCCGAAGACAACATGGAGCTGACCGACAGCACCATGCTGACGCCGGGCCTGCGCTTCGATCATCACAGCATCGTCGGCGACAACTGGAGCCCGTCCCTGAACCTTTCCCAGGGCCTTGGCGACGACTTCACCCTGAAAATGGGCATCGCCCGCGCCTATAAAGCGCCGAGCCTGTACCAGACCAACCCAAACTACATTCTCTACAGCAAGGGCCAGGGCTGCTACGCCAGCGGTACGGGCGTCGGCTGCTACATGATGGGTAACGAAGACCTGAAGGCGGAGACCAGCGTCAACAAAGAGATCGGCCTTGAGTTCAAGCATGAAGGCTGGCTGGCCGGGGTGACCTGGTTCCGCAACGACTACAAAGACAAGATCGAAGCGGGCTACTCGCCGGTAGGCCAGACCTCCTCCGGAGCAACCAAAACGGATATCTATAAGTGGGACAACATCCCGAAAGCCGTTGTTGAAGGGCTGGAGGGCACGCTGAACGTCCCGGTAAGCGACGCCGTCAGCTGGTCGAACAACCTGACCTACATGCTGCAAAGTAAAAACAAGGAGACCGGCGAGCGCCTGTCCGTCATTCCTGAGTACACGCTGAACTCCACGCTGAGCTGGCAGATCCGTCAGGATATCTCCGTGCAGTCGACCTTCACCTGGTACGGCAAGCAGCAGCCGAAGAAATACAACTACAAGGGCCAGCCGGCGACCGGTTCAGAAACCAACGAGGTTAGCCCGTACAGCATCGTCGGCCTGAGCGGCACCTGGGACGCCACCAAAAACGTCAGCGTAACGACGGGCATCGACAACCTGTTCGATAAGCGTCACTGGCGCGCGGGTAATGCCCAGACTACCGGCGGCAACACGGGTTATATGTACGGCGCGGGTGCCGAAACCTATAACGAATCCGGCCGGACTTACTATGTAAGCCTGAATACGCACTTCTGATTGCGTAACGCTGGCGCTTTTCCGCAGGATGGAAAAGCGCCGGTGTCTTCCACCGTTATAAGCGACCAACATGATCTGTCAGCTAACCCATTTCGATTTTCCCACTACCTCGCAGCGCGTCTACCGCGTGGATTTCGACGCCTCAACTTTTCATCCTGACGATCTGCTTTGCTTACCGCACCGCGAGCGGCTTTGCGGGGCCGTCACCAGGCGCCGGGCGGAACATCTGGCGGGAAGAATGGCCGCCTGCGAAGCGCTGAGTTTTCAGGGAATAAAAGACTTTGTGCCCGGCATCGGGCTGCACCGTGCGCCATGCTGGCCGCCGGGTTTTACCGGCAGCATCACCCACACGGGCAACGTTGCGCTGGCAACGGTGATTCAGGAGCGCGAGGGGGAACTTTGCGGCGTGGGCATTGATATCGAGGTCATAATGAATGCTTATGACGCGCAGAATATCGCCGAGGGCGTGGTTAACCCCGCCGAGCGGGAATTACTGCACGGTTGCGGCCTCCCCTTCCCCACGGCGCTGACATTATCGTTTTCCGCTAAAGAGAGTTTATTTAAGGCGCTGTACCGCCACGTCGGCCGCTATTTTGATTTTTCCGCTGCGGAAGTTATTAAGATCGCTGAGCCGCAGATTGCCCTGAGGCTTGTTTCTCCGCTTGGGCCATTCCGCGAAGGGGACACCTTCAGCGTGAGCTGGAATAGTGACGGGGAGCAATTAACCACGCTAATACGCCTCTAAAGATAATAAAAATAAATCGCTTGCCGCCACGTCATAAGTGAATGTTATAGTCAAAAAACAACCAACAAACACAATATAACAACCTCTGACGACAAGGAGTTCCCCTATGGCGAACACGGTTTCCCTCGAACAGTTTTTATCTTCCGTCCAGCAGCGCGACCCGCATCAACCCGAATTCTCCCAGGCCGTACGCGAAGTGATGACGACGCTGTGGCCCTTCCTGGAACAAAATCCACAGTATCGACGTTCAGCCCTGCTGGAGCGCCTTGTCGAACCGGAGCGCGTGATCCAGTTTCGCGTTGCCTGGGTGGACGACAGCAATCAGGTGCAGGTTAACCGCGCCTGGCGCGTGCAGTTCAGCTCGGCCATCGGGCCATTTAAGGGCGGCATGCGCTTCCACCCGTCGGTTAACCTCTCCATCCTCAAGTTCCTGGGCTTCGAGCAGACCTTCAAAAACGCCCTCACCACCCTGCCGATGGGCGGCGGCAAAGGCGGCAGCGACTTTAATCCGAAGGGGAAAAGCGAAGGCGAAATCATGCGCTTCTGCCAGGCGCTGATGACCGAGCTGTATCGTCATCTGGGGCCGGACACCGACGTTCCGGCAGGGGATATTGGCGTGGGCGGCCGCGAAGTGGGCTTTATGGCGGGCATGATGAAAAAGCTCTCCAACAATACCGCCTGCGTGTTTACCGGCAAGGGGCTGTCGTTTGGCGGCAGCCTGATCCGCCCGGAAGCCACCGGCTACGGCCTGATCTACTTCACGGATGCGATGCTGCAGCGCCACGGGCTGGGCTTTGAAGGCATGCGCGTGGCGGTGTCCGGCTCCGGCAACGTCGCGCAGTACGCCATTGAAAAAGCGATGTCGCTTGGCGCGCGGGTGATTACCGCTTCGGATTCAAACGGTACCGTAGTGGACGAAGCGGGCTTCACCCCGGAAAAACTTGCCCGCCTGTGCGAAATCAAAGCCAGCCGCGACGGTCGCGTAGCGGACTATGCGCGCGAATTTGGCCTGACGTATCTGGAAGGCCAGCGGCCGTGGAGCGTACCGGTAGATATCGCCCTGCCGTGCGCCACCCAGAATGAGCTGGATGCAGAAGCCGCCCGCGTGCTGATTGCCAACGGCGTGAAGGCGGTGGCGGAAGGGGCCAATATGCCAACGACCATCGAAGCGACGGACCTGTTCCTGGAGGCCGGAGTGCTGTTCGCGCCGGGTAAAGCAGCAAACGCCGGTGGCGTGGCGACGTCGGGCCTGGAGATGGCGCAGAACGCCGCGCGCTACGGCTGGAAAGCAGAGAAAGTGGATATCCGCCTGCACCACATCATGCTGGATATTCATGAAGCCTGCGTAAACTACGGCGGCGAAGGCAGGCAGACGCACTACGTGCGCGGAGCCAATATTGCCGGTTTCGTCAAAGTCGCCGATGCAATGCTTGGCCAGGGCGTACTTTAATATTTAATGGCGCGCTGCTAATACAGCGCGCCATAATAATTATTCTGCGAATGAATTTATTCACCAATAAATAACAACCCGGCTTTAATTCCTTCATTAAATATGCGAGATAAATATACGATTAAACGCCCTTTCTAAACGTAGCATCAACGCCAATCGGGAAACTCTTTTTTTGTCCGCTTAATAATCTTATTTTAAGACTTCTCTCGTAGGGTAAATCCCACACCTCGTTATTCTTTTACGCGGTCATTATTTATTTAACCTGAATTATATTATCCGGAAAGACGATGAAAAAGCTCACCCTGATTACGCTGGCAATTCTGCTGGCCGGCTGCAGTGCCCATAATTTAAACCCGCAGGCGCAGCGCGTCCGCGTCACGAATAATGAGCCGGGCAAAGAATGTAAATTCCTCGGCGATATTACCGGCAGCCAGGGCAACTTCTTTACCGGCGGCTGGACGTCGAACAGCAACCTGGAAACGGGCGCGCGCAACGACCTGAAAAATCAGGCCGCAAATATGGGCGGCAACGTGGTATCCATTATCACCCAGCGCGCAGGCCAGACGGGCAGCATGTACGACGGTTCGGGCAGCAGCGAGCAGACCAACGTGACGCTGACCGGCAACGTTTATCGCTGCCCGGAGGCATAAGGGTTTCTGCCCTCTCTCTGGGAGGGTAAGCCTCGCTATAACCTTATAGTTTAGCCGTCTAAGCGTCTTGATTGCCAAATCTTAACGTCATGCTATAGTCCCAGGCATTACCTGCATCACGTTAAGGTCGCTTAAATGACTCAGAAGGCTTTGATTCCCGAGAGCAAACTCCCCGCTCTTGGTACCACCATTTTCACGCAAATGAGCGCGCTGGCCGCTCAGCACCAGGCGATTAACCTCTCCCAGGGCTTTCCTGACTTCGATGGCCCAGCGCTGTTGCAGGAGCGCCTCGCCTGGCACGTTGCAAACGGTGCCAACCAGTACGCCCCGATGACGGGCGTACAAGCGCTGCGGGAGGCTATTGTGGATAAAACCGCCGAGCTTTATGGCTACCGCCCTGACGCGAACACGGATATTACCGTCACCGCCGGAGCGACGGAGGCGCTGTATGCAGCCATTACCGCCCTCGTCCGCCCCGGCGACGAGGTTATCTGCTTTGACCCAAGCTATGACAGCTATGCCCCGGCGGTGGCGCTGTCCGGCGGCGTGGTGAAACGAATTGCCCTGCAACCGCCGCAGTTTCGCGTTGACTGGCAGGCGTTTACCGCCCTGCTTAGCCCGCGTACCCGCCTGGTGATCCTCAATACGCCCCACAATCCTTCCGCGACGGTCTGGCAGAAAAGCGATTTTGCCGCGCTCTGGCAGGCCATTGCACAACATGAAATCTATGTGCTGAGCGATGAAGTTTATGAGCACATCTGTTTTGCCGACGAGGGTCACGCCAGCGTGCTTGCCCATCCGCAGCTGCGCGAGCGGGCGGTAGCCGTCTCATCCTTTGGCAAGACGTTCCACATGACGGGCTGGAAGATAGGTTACAGCGTAGCCCCGGCGGCGCTGAGCGCGGAAATCCGCAAGGTGCATCAGTATCTGACCTTCGCCGTGAATACCCCCGCACAGCTCGCCATTGCCGATATGCTGCGCGCTCAGCCGGGGCACTATCGGGAACTGCCAGATTTTTACCGCACGCGGCGTGACCGTTTTATTCAGGCGCTGGCAAGCAGCCGCTTTGAGATCCTGCCGTGCGAAGGTACCTACTTCCTGCTGGCGGACTACAGCGCGATATCCGATCTGGACGACGTGAGTTTCTGTCAGTGGCTGACGAAAGAGGTGGGCGTGGCGGCAATCCCGCTATCGGTGTTCTGCGCCGACCCGTTCCCACATAAATTGATTCGACTCTGTTTTGCGAAGCAGGAAGCGACGCTGGATGCGGCGGCGGAGCGGTTGTGTCGTCTTTGACTGTGCGCCCTCACCTTCGCCTACGGGAGCCGTTTGCTCCCTCTCCCCTTTAAGGAGAGGGCTGGGGTGAGGGGTAATGTTTAAGCAGCAGGCACCACTTTTATATCCTCCATGCCGATCCCCAGCTTACGCGGTTCATGGCCGAGAATATTGCCCTCGTTAGAGAGCTGCGGCTCCGGCGGGACGATTTCCAGCGTCGCGCTGCGTTCCGGGTTTTCAAAGTGCAGCGTAGTAGTGCTCAGCTCCGCGCCGAGCGTCAGCGTTTGCTGCTGGCTACCCACTTTTACCGGCACCGGCTTGCCCACGTTCGGGCCGAAGGCTTTGGCGGTGATCACCAGATCGAACTTCTCCGGCAGCGGCCCGGCGTATTCAATTTTAACCTCCGGCGCCAGGTTGGCGTTCGACCAGCGCCCCCAGGCCTCCGGACGTGATATCCCAGTGAAGTGCTTCACGTTTGACGGCGCGCCCGGCACGCTGAAGATAAAGCTGTCGGCCTGATAGCGGATGGCATTTTCATCCACTTTCAGCGTCGCCACGCTCTGGTTAAAGCGGTCTTTATCAAGCTTTTCATCCACAAACTTCACCGGCTGGGTGTCCTGCTCACCCTCCACCAGATGCACCGTCGGCCTGCCGCCCAGCTGCCCTTGCGACACACAAAGCCCGGTAGACAGCGCCAGTTTTGGCTCCCACAGGCGGGCCATCTTGAAGCAGCGGTCAACCCAGATAAACTTATCTTTCACCGAGAAGTCAGCCAGCTGATAGCGCAGCGGCGCGGAGTATTCGCTTTCCGGCAGCGGCTCGATTTTATTGTCCGTAATGCGCAGCAGCAGCGGCATCTTGAAGTGCGCGCCGGAGTAGCTGAAGGTGTTTTTCTTCTGGTCGATGGCGTATTCGGTAATGGTTTTCGGGAAGTTCCACAGGTCGATGACGTCCGGCTTCCAGGCGATGATTTTCTCTTTGATGTTCAGGAACACCGAGGAGAGCGATTCGCCGGAGAGGCTGCTGCGCCCGAGGCCGAGATAGTTATCGCCGCCCAGAATATCCAGCACCGTCGCGCCGTTATCCATGGTGCTGCGTTTTACCGGGATCAGCTTCTGCTGCGGCTTATCGCCACGGATCACGAAGAACAGGTTATCCCGCTCGTGCTTATTGAGATACTTGTAAGCCGTATTGTTCATCGCCAGGTGGTCGGAGGAAACCACAATCACCGTGTTTTTAAAGTACGGCGAGGCCTTAATTTTCTCGATCAGCGCCGCAATATGCTCCTGGCTACAGGCCACCGCGCTGAAGGACTGGTTAACCTTGCCGTCGAACTCATAGCTCCGGCGCTTACAGGTTTTAGAGATAAAGCCGTCCGGATGGTGGGTATCTACCGTCAGCGTAAACAGCGAGAAACGCTTGTTCGACTTTGAAAGCTCGATGTATTTCTCAAAAACTTCATCCAGAACGGTATCGTCATAGTAGCCCCAGTTATTTTTATAGCTCGGGTCCGCCACCAGGCTTTTCAGCTCCTGGGCGCCGTACATGTTGTCGAAGCCGTGGGACTGTAAGAAGACGTCTTTGCCCGCAAAGCGCAGATCCGCCCCCTGCATGAAGTAGTTCTCGTATCCCGAGGCTTTGAGGATGTCACCCAGGCAGACGTTCTTCGGGAAGAAGCTCGACATAGACGCCGATGAGTTGCCCTCAAACGGCGCAAACAGCGGGATACCGCACTGGGAAGCGACCATCCCGGCGATGGTGTAGTCCGTGCCCGGCAGCTGCATGGTATGGCTGAAATCCAGCCCCGAATCTTTCAGGCTGGTTAACTCCGGGGCAAGATCGGGATAGAGCTCCGGCTGGAAATAGGTGCGCTCTAGGCTTTCGCCGTAGATATAGACCAGGTTCAGCTTAGGATTGTTAATAACGCCGTGCGGCACCTTGTAGTATGCATCAAAGTCGGAGTCCCCGGTGCGGGTCTGGGATTTCACCAGCTCAACCACCTGGCGAAACGCCGATGAGGCATCCACCGAGGCCAGCGCCAGCACCATGGCCAGCAGGCTGTAGCCAAAATGGTGCGGATGATTTTTACGGCGGCGCAGTATCCAGGTCAGCATGCCAAAAATAAGCACCAGCCCGAGCGCAACGCCCACGCCGGGAAGAACATACTTGCCGATGCCCGCGCCCGTCAGGCTGCTGGTCAGGGTATAAAGCACCGCGTCGTTGATGCCGTCGCCGGTAAAATAGTTACTGGCCACCAGCGTCACGTTCAGAATGATATAAAGAGTCAGAATCAGCAGAATAGAGCTAAACCACCAGATGTTTCTTCCGGCTTTCACGGCATATACAGCGATCGCTGCCACAAACAACGTAATTGAAAGCAATTCTGACAACGCCTGTTCCTCGATAAATTAGCTGCGCACGCGGCGCCCCGCCTGCCGCAGAGGGATTCTGCGCGCTCAATCTAGCCCTGAACGATGAGCGTTGCAATTTGTCTGTCACAAAACTGTGCTGTATTTCGGAATTGTGCGCACTGGCTCGATAATAGGAAAAATCTATTGCAACCATCGTTACTACAATTGCCGGTGAGATTGACCCTGTTAGCGCTTCGGTGCTGTAATCCCGCCGCTGTTATGATTTTTTAAAGTGGAATTGTAACGCGCAACTTGAAGAGGCCACCCTGGCAACCGGGTGGCCTTTTTTCATGGCTGCGTTTCGCTGTAAGGAAATACTTATTGATTCGATAAAACCTACCCATTAGAGACATTCGTCCCTCTTCGGTATCTTTCTCCCATCGCAAAACGGAGGAAGTACAGATGTCTTTAATTAATACAAAAATCAAACCATTCAAAAACAGCGCTTTTAAAAACGGTGAGTTCATCGAAGTAACCGAGCAGGACGTAGAAGGCCGCTGGAGCGTCTTCTTCTTCTATCCGGCTGACTTTACCTTTGTCTGCCCAACCGAACTGGGCGACGTAGCGGACCATTACGAAGAGTTCCAGAAGCTGGGCGTGGATATCTACTCCGTCTCTACCGACACCCACTTCACCCACAAAGCCTGGCACGGCAGCTCTGACACCATCGCCAAAATCAAATACGCGATGATCGGCGACCCGACCGGCGCGCTGACCCGCAACTTCGAAAACATGCGTGAAGATGAAGGCCTGGCGGATCGCGGCACCTTTATCGTTGACCCGCAGGGCATCATTCAGGCTATCGAAGTTACCGCCGAAGGCATTGGCCGCGACGCATCTGACCTGCTGCGTAAGGTGAAGGCTGCTCAGTACGTGGCTTCCCACCCAGGCGAAGTTTGCCCGGCCAAGTGGAAAGAAGGCGAAGCGACGCTGGCTCCATCCCTGGACCTGGTCGGTAAAATCTAACGGCTTCACATTTTCCCCGGCGGGTTAGCTCCCGCCGTTTTACCGGAAGGTGGATGGCGCTTTCGCTTATTCACCCTGCGGGTTTCGCTTTTTGCCACCAGGGAGATTACCCCATGCTCGACAACAATATGAAAACCCAGCTCAAGGCCTACCTTGAGAGATTAACCAAACCTGTTGAGTTAATTGCCACGCTGGATGACGGCGCAAAATCATCCGAAGTAAAGGAACTGCTGGCAGAGATCGCGGAATTATCTGACAAAGTCACTTTCAGCATTAATAACGATCTGCCGGTACGTAAACCGTCGTTTTTAATTACCAACCCAGGCTCCGACAAGGGTCCGCGCTTCGCCGGTTCCCCGCTCGGCCACGAATTTACCTCTCTGGTTCTTGCCCTGCTGCAGACCGGGGGACACCCGTCGAAAGAGTCTCAGGATCTGCTCGATCAGATCCGCGACATCGACGGCGATTTCCATTTTGAAACCTATTATTCGCTCTCCTGCCACAACTGCCCGGACGTGGTGCAGGCGCTGAACCTGATGAGCGTGCTTAACCCGCGCATCATCCATACGGCGATTGACGGCGGCGTTTACCAGCATGAAATCCAGGAGCGCAACGTGATGGGCGTGCCTGCGGTTTACCTGAACGGCAAGGAGTTCGGCCAGGGCCGCATGACGCTTGCTGAAATCGTCGGCAAAATTGACACCGGCGCTGAAAAACGCGCGGCAGAAGCGCTGAACAAGCGCGAAGCTTACGACGTGCTGATTGTCGGCAGCGGCCCTGCGGGCGCGGCGGCGGCGGTTTACTCTGCGCGTAAAGGCATTCGTACCGGGCTGATGGGCGAGCGCTTCGGCGGCCAGGTGCTGGATACGGTCGACATCGAAAACTATATTTCCGTGCCGAAAACGGAAGGCCAGAAGCTGGCGGGCGCCCTGAAGGCGCACGTGGACGACTACGATGTGGACGTTATCGACACCCAAAGCGCCAGCAGGCTGATCCCCGCGCAGGTCGAAGGCGGTTTACATCAGATCCAGACGGCTTCCGGCGCAACCCTCAGCGCGCGCAGCATCATCATCGCCACCGGTGCCAAATGGCGCAACATGAACGTGCCGGGTGAAGATCAGTACCGCACCAAAGGCGTGACCTACTGCCCGCACTGCGACGGCCCGCTGTTTAAAGGCAAGCGCGTTGCGGTGATCGGCGGCGGTAACTCCGGCGTAGAGGCGGCCATCGATCTGGCTGGCATCGTCGAGCACGTGACGCTGCTGGAGTTTGCCCCAGAGATGAAGGCCGACCAGGTGTTGCAGAATAAAGTCCGCAGCCTGACCAACGTCGACATCATCCTTAATGCGCAAACGCTGGAAGTAAAAGGCGACGGCTTGAAGGTGACCGGTTTGCAGTATAAGGATCGCGTTTCAGACGCCGTTCACGATATCGCGCTGTCCGGCATTTTCGTGCAGATCGGCCTGCTGCCAAATACCAGCTGGCTGGAAGGCAGCGTTGAACGCAACCGCATGGGTGAAATTATCATTGATGCGAAATGCGAAACCACCGTGAAAGGCGTGTTTGCAGCGGGCGATTGTACGACAGTGCCGTATAAGCAGATTATTATCGCGACCGGCGAAGGGGCCAAAGCATCGTTAAGCGCGTTTGATTATTTGATTCGTACGCCGATTTTGTAGGATGGCGGTGTCGGATGACGCTGCGCTTATCCGACCTACGGAACTACGGAACTGCGCTCTGATTTTGTGATTGTAGGGTGGATAAGCGCCAGCGCCATCCACCATTGATGACTAAACCACCTGCCACGCAGGTGGTTTTTTTATTGCCTTACTTTCTACGCCAGGTCGTGCCCTGCGCACCGTCTTCCAGCACGATCCCCATCTCGTTGAGACGGTCGCGCGCCTGGTCCGCCAGCGCCCAGTCTTTTGATTTACGGGCATCGTTACGCTGTTTGATCAGCGCTTCAATTTCGGCCACTTCCCCGTCGTCCGCCTGCGCGCCGCTTTGCAGGAAGGCTTCCGGCTCCTGCTCCAGCAGGCCGAGAACCGCAGAGAGCTTGCGCAGCGCCGCTGCCAGGCCGTTCGCCGCCGCCATATCTTCCGTTTTCAGGCGGTTCACTTCACGCGCCATATCGAACAGCGCCGAGTAGGCTTCAGGCGTGTTGAAGTCGTCGTCCATTGCTTCACGGAAACGGGCTTCAAACGCTTCGCCACCGGCTGGCTGCGCCGTGCTGTCCGTTCCGCGCAGGGCAGTATAGAGGCGCTCCAGTGAAGTACGAGCCTGTTTCAGGTTCTCTTCGCTGTAGTTGAGCTGGCTGCGGTAGTGGCCGGACATCAGGAAGTAGCGGATGGTTTCGGCATCGTAATACTTCAGCACGTCGCGCACGGTGAAGAAGTTGCCCAGCGATTTGGACATTTTCTCGCGGTCGACCATCACCATCCCGGAGTGCATCCAGGTGTTAACGTACTCGCCGCCGTGGGCGCAGGTGGACTGGGCGATTTCGTTTTCATGGTGCGGGAACATCAGATCCGAGCCGCCGCCGTGAATATCGAAATGATTCCCCAGCTCTTTGCAGTTCATCGCCGAACATTCGATGTGCCAGCCCGGACGGCCTTCGCCCCACGGGGACGGCCAGCTCGGCTCACCCGGCTTGGACATTTTCCACAGCACGAAGTCCATCGGGTTACGCTTCACGTTCGCTTCAACCTCAACGCGTGCGCCCGCCTGGAGCTGGTCCAGATCCTGACGGGAGAGCTTGCCGTAATCCGCATCGGTGGTGACAGAGAACATCACGTCGCCGTTGGCCGCCACATAGGCATGATTGCGGGCGATAAGCTGCTCAACGATTTCGATGATTTCAGGAATGTGTTTAGTGGCGCGCGGCTCGCTGTCCGGACGCAGGATGTTCAGCGCGTCGAAATCAGCGTGCATTTCGGTGACCATGCGGTCGACCAGCGCCACGAAATCTTCGCCGTTTTCATGGGCGCGCTTGATAATTTTGTCATCGATATCGGTGATATTGCGTACATACTTCAGCTTATAGCCGAGGAAACGCAGGTAGCGCGCCACCACGTCGAACGCTACAAAGGTGCGGCCGTGGCCGATATGACAGAGGTCGTAAACGGTGATACCACACACGTACATGCCGACTTCCCCGGCATGAATGGGTTTGAATTCCTCTTTCTGGCGACTCAGGGTATTAAATATTTTTAACATCAGGGGATTCCATATCTGCGTGTGTAGTCGAAATTTGACTATATGTTACCTCAAAATTCCACCGGTAAGCAGTACGCTTTGCAAGGTGATGATCATGTTGAGTTATGCTATAACAACCACCTTGTGTGGCGGCACCGTCTGCCGGAACACTGTCTGACTAAATATAGGATGCACAGCATGGTTACTTTTCACACTAATCACGGTGATATCGTCATCAAAACCTTCGACGATAAGGCACCGATCACCGTTAAAAACTTCATGGATTACTGTCGCGAAGGCTACTACGACAACACCATTTTCCACCGTGTGATCAACGGCTTTATGATCCAGGGCGGCGGTTTTGAGCCTGGCATGAAGCAGAAAGAAACCAAAGACACCATTCAGAACGAAGCGAACAACGGCCTGAAAAACACCCGTGGTACGCTGGCAATGGCCCGTACCCAGGCGCCACACTCCGCAAGCTCCCAGTTCTTTATCAACGTGGCTGATAACGACTTCCTGAACTTCAGCAGCGAAAGCATGCAGGGTTGGGGCTACTGCGTATTTGCAGAAGTGGCAGAAGGCATGGACGTGGTTGATAAAATCAAAGGCGTTTCCACCGGCCGCAGCGGCATGCACCAGGACGTTCCTAAAGAAGACGTTATCGTAACCAGCGTCACCGTCAGCGAGTAATTCGCTCACGATGATTCTGTTTATTGCAGATTTACATCTCTGCTCAGAAGAACCGGCGATAACCGCCGGTTTTCTGCGATTTCTGGCCGGTACGGCGCGGGAAGCCCAGGCGCTGTACATCCTCGGTGACCTGTTTGAAGCATGGATTGGCGACGACGATCCGGAGCCGCTTCATCAGGAAATTGCATTAGCGATCAAAGCATTGGTTGACTCCGGCGTGCCCTGCTACTTCATTCACGGCAACCGAGATTTTCTTCTGGGCAGGCGCTTCGCCCGCCAGAGCGGCATGACGCT
The DNA here is from genome assembly GCF_038405435.1 of Dryocola clanedunensis. Lineage (GTDB taxonomy): Bacteria > Pseudomonadota > Gammaproteobacteria > Enterobacterales > Enterobacteriaceae > Dryocola > Dryocola clanedunensis_A. The sequence continues at coordinate 82,749 of NZ_JBBYHZ010000014.1, forward strand.
GTTACCTGAAGAAAAAGTCCTCGACCTGTATGGCCGCAAAATGCTGATCCTGCACGGCGACACGCTGTGTACGGACGACCACGGCTATCAGGCGTTTCGCAAAAAAGTGCATCAGCCCTGGCTGCAATGGCTGTTCCTGGCCCTGCCGCTGTTTATCCGTAAACGCGTTGCCGCCCGGATGCGCGCCGGGAGCAAATCTGCCAACAGCACTAAGTCCATGGCCATCATGGATGTGAACCAGCATGCCGTTGTTGACGCCCTCACCCGCCACCGCGTGCAGTGGATGATCCACGGCCATACCCATCGCCCCGAAATCCACACGCTTCAGGCAAACGGCGAAGCCGCGTTTCGCTGCGTGCTGGGTGCCTGGCATACGCATGGCTCGATGATCAAAGTCACCGCCGAAGACGTCGAACTGATCCCTTTCGATTTTTAAGCAAAACCCCCGCTTTTCGCCGATTTGTTAACCACGCAACCGTTTTCCTGGCCTTGTGTTCATGATATTCTCTCAACCCTTCTGACCGACCGTACGAGCCGTTCGGTGATGTTTGCACACCCACAGGAGTTTTGAGACGCATGTCCTCCAACCAGACCCCGGCGCGTATCGCCATTGTCATGGGTTCCAAAAGTGACTGGGCCACCATGCAGTTTGCCGCAGAAATCCTCACCGCCCTGGATGTTCCACACCATGTTGAAGTCGTCTCCGCGCACCGCACGCCGGACAAGCTGTTCAGCTTTGCCGAGCAGGCTGAAAGCAACGGCTTTGAGGTGATTATTGCGGGCGCGGGCGGGGCTGCACATCTGCCCGGCATGCTGGCGGCGAAAACGCTGGTGCCGGTGCTGGGCGTACCGGTGCAAAGCGCGGCGTTGAGCGGCGTCGACAGTCTCTACTCCATCGTACAGATGCCTCGCGGCATTCCGGTTGGCACCCTCGCCATTGGCAAAGCGGGCGCGGCTAATGCGGCCCTGCTGGCGGCGCAGATTCTGGCGCTGCACGACAAGGCCCTGCATCAGCGCCTGGCCGACTGGCGCAGCGCGCAGACTGACGAAGTGCTGGAAAACCCGGATCCACGGAGCGACGCATGAAACGTGTCTGCGTATTAGGCAACGGCCAGCTGGGCAGAATGCTGCGCCAGGCGGGCGAGCCGCTGGGTATTGCGGTCTATCCGGTTGGTCTGGACGCCGAGCCGGAAGCGGTGCCTTTCGCCCAGAGCGTGATCACCGCAGAGATCGAACGCTGGCCCGAGACGGCGCTAACCCGTGAGCTGGCGCGGCATAACGCTTTTGTTAACCGCGATGTGTTTCCGGTAATCGCCGACCGCCTCACGCAAAAGCAGCTGTTCGATAAGCTGGAGCTGGCAACCGCGCCGTGGCAGCTTCTCTCCAGCCGCGACCAGTGGTCTGGCGTATTCAAAGATCTGGGCGAGCTGGCGATTGTGAAGCGTCGCGTGGGCGGCTACGACGGACGCGGCCAGTGGCGTTTACGCGACTTTGAAACGGATCAGCTGCCGGACGACTGCTACGGCGAATGCATTGTTGAGCAGGGCATTAATTTCTCCGGTGAGGTTTCGCTGGTCGGCGCGCGCGGCCACGACGGCAGCACGGTGTTTTATCCGCTGACCCACAACCTGCATCAGGACGGCATTTTACGCACCAGCGTGGCCTTCCCGCACGCCAATGCGGAGCAGCAGAACCAGGCCGAAACCATGCTCAGCGCCATCATGCACGAGCTGAAGTATGTCGGCGTAATGGCGATGGAGTGCTTTATTACGCCTGCCGGGCTGCTCATCAACGAGCTGGCCCCGCGCGTGCACAACAGCGGCCACTGGACGCAGAACGGCGCGTCCATCAGCCAGTTTGAGCTGCACCTGCGCGCCATTGTCGATCTGCCGCTGCCGCAGCCGGTGGTCAACGCGCCGTCGGTGATGATTAACCTCATCGGCACGGATCTGAACTACGCCTGGCTGAAGCTGCCGCTGGTGCATCTGCACTGGTACGACAAAGACGTGCGCCCCGGCCGCAAAGTGGGCCACCTCAACCTGAACGACAGCGATACCGACAGGCTCGGCGCCTCGCTGGAAGCGCTTGTGCCGCTGCTACCGGCGGATTACGCGAGCGGCATTGCCTGGGCGCAGAACAAGCTGAGCAGGTAGATTTACACTTTTACAGGGCGCACCGCCGCCCTGTCGCATTTTCCCCTCTTTCTTTTCTATGCTCACAGGCGCACAATCCCCGACGTTTCGCCCCCATTCGCTTTAAGGTCAATGCATGCACAACGCCCGTCCCAATACCCAACATTACGAACATCTGCTGCGCAGCGATACTCCGCTTATCGACGTGCGCGCGCCGGTTGAATTTGCCCAGGGGGCGATGCCCGCCGCGCTGAATTTACCGCTGATGTCCGATGATGAGCGTGTTGCCGTGGGCACCTGCTACAAACAGCGCGGCCAGCAGGCAGCGGTCGAGCTGGGCCACAGCCTGGTGAAAGGTGAAATCCGCGAAGCCCGCCTGCAAAAATGGCTGGAGCAGTGCCGACAAAACCCGGACGGTTATCTTTGCTGTGCCAGAGGCGGCATGCGCTCCCATCTGGTTCAGCAGTGGCTTAAAGAAGCTGGCGTTGATTATCCGCTGGTCGAAGGCGGCTACAAGGCGCTGCGCCACTTTGCCATGCAGGCCATTGAAGAGCGCTCCCGCTGGCCGATGGTGCTGGTAAGCGGCAACACCGGCTGCGGCAAAACGATACTGATCCGCTCTTTGCCCGCCGGGGTCGATCTTGAAGGGCTGGCGCACCACCGCGGCTCGTCGTTTGGCCGCACCATTGTCGAACAGCCTTCGCAGACCTGCTTTGAAAACAACCTCGCCGTTACCCTTATCAAGAAAAGCAACGCCGAGCCTGTGCCGCTGGTGATTGAGGATGAAGGGCGCATGATTGGCTCCCGCCACATTCCCGAAGCCTTCAGGGAGCAGATGACCCAGGCGAAGATTGTAGTGATAGAAGATCCGTTTGAGGTCCGTCTGGAAAGGCTGAAATACGAATATTTCCAGCAGATGAGCGAGGCGTTTTTATCGGTTAAAGATGAAGAAACCGCGTGGAAAGAGTACGGAGAATACCTGCACCACGGGCTGTTCGCCATCCGCCGCCGTCTGGGGCTTGAGCGCTATTCCCAGTTCACGGGATACCTTGACACCGCGCTGGAAACGCAGCGGAAAACAGGTTCATGCGACGGGCATCTGGCCTGGCTGTCCCCGCTGCTGGAAGAGTATTACGACCCGATGTACCGCTACCAGCTAAGCAAAAAAGCCGGACAGATCGTCTTCCGCGGGGATTACCAGCAGGTTGAGGGCTGGCTGCGGGAGAGAACCTGATTCGGCTTGTCTCCTGGGCATAAAAGCTTCATTCTTAAGTTCTGATAAATAGCCTCGCTCGCCAGGTAAAGGCGACGGCTATCGCTCTGTTTTCTTAATCAAAAAGTCAATCAGCGCTTTAACTCGCTTTGCCTTGCCGGTGCTTTTTAAATAGTAGAGATAGACCGGTGGATAGGTTTTCCAGTAAGGCATCATGACCGGAATAAACTGCTCTTTGTCGGGCTGTAAGTTATACACTGGCTCGAACATCCTTCCTATTCCCAGCCCGCTGCGCATGGCATCGGCCATAACATCAATATCATTACTGATAAGCTGTCCGGGCATTTCAACGGTCAGTTGCTCACCTTGATTTTCCAGCACCAGCGGGAGGATGCGGTTATTGGTGATAAAGCGATAACCGATGAGCTGATGCTGGTGCAGGTCCGTTGGCAGTTCGGGCGTACCGTGTTCTGCAAGATAACCTGCCGATGCATACAAACCTTCACGAAACGGTTTCATCAGCTGGCGAGCCACAACGCTCTTTTCCAGGATATCGCCAAAACGAATGCCCAAATCAAAACGTTCATCAATCATGTTCACGGTGCCGTCATAAACGGATATCTCAAGCTGTATTTTGGGATAGCTTTGGCAAAACTCCGCCATAAAGGGCTTCAGTATGAGCAGGTAAGCAAAGCGAGAGAGCGTAATCCTCACCAGTCCTGACGGTTCCTGATTCAGATCTTTTATGCTTTCTACCGCACTTTCCAGCGACTCAACGGCCTGAGACGTCTGTTGCAACAGCTGTTCCCCGGCATCTGTCAATTCAATACGCCTCGTGGTGCGTACAAAAAGCGGATGGCCAATGTGCTGCTCCAGAAGTTTTAATGCTTTGCTCACGGAAGGTGGCGTTATCTCTAGCTGCCTCGCCGCCGAGGTAATACTGCCTTCACGAGCGATGCTCTGGAAAATACGAATTTGGTTGTAAATGACATTGTTCATGGCGTCACCCCAGGAGGAAAACAGCGCCAGATTATTAGCTCTCAGCTAAGAGTGCATTATCCATTGCTGCCCTAAAAAACAGAATCAGGGTTGTTTATACTCATATCCAGTTGAACAAGCCACTGTTAAGGAAGCCAAAAATGCAAAATGTGCTGATTATTTCAGGTCATCCTAATATTAATGAGTCCATTGGCAATGCCACGATCCTGGGCGAAGTCGCAAAAGCGCTACCCGAGGCCGAAATTCGCTTTCTTGATGCGCTGTACCCGAACTACCAAATTAACGTGGCGCAGGAGCAGGAAGCCTTACTCAACGCCGATGTGATCGTCTGGCAGTTCCCTTTTTCCTGGTATTCAGTACCTGGGTTAATGAAGTTATGGATTGATAAGGTCTTAGTCCACGGCTTTGCACATGGCTCAACCGCAAAGTTAGGGGGCAAAAAGCTGATTATTTCCTTTACTGCCGGAGCTCCCGAGAGCCTGTATACCCCTGAGGGGTTGTTCGGTCACGACATACAGCATTACATGGCGCAGTTTGCCACCACAGCAGCGCTGTGCAATCTGGAATTGCTGCCCCCCGTTCATACCTTTGGTATCAGCTATGCGGGACGCGATGAAGCGATAATTCGTGAACAAAAAATCATGGCAAAAGATCATGCTGAGCGCCTGATTACCGCAATTAAAAAAATGCTGCGGCTTTGAAAATTGCCGTATAGAAAAGGGGTAAAAATGTATCTCATAAATATATCGGTAAATGATGATATTGATCCTGAGCAGCATGAAGCGCTTTTCTCGCGTCATGCCAGCTGGTTTCAGCACTATTTCAACACCGGTCAGTTTGTTCTCATCGGTCCCTATACGGACCGTGAAAGAGCAGGCGTGGTTATTGCTCAGGTTGAAAGCCGTGAAGAGCTGGAGGCGATCCTGAGAGAAGATGCGTATTACCCAAGTCTTGCTCAATATGAGATTCGTGAATTTATCCCGAAAATGGTAGGGAACTGGCAATAAAAGCCACCGCTATTTTTATCAAAAGGGGGTCAGGAGATGAGTATGCAATATATAAACCTGGGGCGAAGCGGCCTGAAAGTCTCGCGACTGTGTCTGGGATGCATGAGTTACGGCGAACCGGAACGCCTTCCTCAGCCGTGGTCGCTTGATGAAAATGCTTCGCGGCCGCTGATTCGTCAGGCATTAGAGGCCGGGATTAATTTTTTTGATACGGCAAATATTTATTCTGGTGGAAGCTCTGAAGAAATTGTTGGCCGTGCGCTGCGTGATATGGCGTATCGGGATGAAATCGTCGTCGCCACTAAGGCCTTTTTCCCATGGCGTAATTCGCCAAACACCGGTTTTTTATCGCGTAAATCATTATTTCAGGCTATCGATGACAGCCTGATCCGGCTCGGTATGGATTATGTGGATCTGTATCAAATTCACCGTTTCGATCACGGCACGCCCGTTGAGGAAACAATGGAAGCACTTCACGATCTCGTGAAAGCCGGTAAAGTTCGTTATATCGGTGCATCCTCAATGGAAGCCTGGCGTTTTGCGAAAATGCAGCATGTTGCCGAGCGAAACGGCTGGACGCGCTTCGTCTCTATGCAACCGCAATACAATTTATTGTACCGCGAAGAAGAGCGGGAAATGCTGCCGCTATGTGAGGATCAGGGCGTGGGTGTAATTCCCTGGAGCCCGATGGCGCGCGGTAGGCTGACGCGAGACTGGAATGAAACCACCACCCGAACGCAGAACGACGCTTTTGCGCTGAAAATGTACGAAAATGCTGCGCAGCAGGACCAGAAAGTGGTTGAGGTTGTGGCGCAGCTTGCCGCCGGGCGAGGCGTTCCACGTGCGCATGTAGCGCTTGCATGGCTCCTGTCTAAATCTGTGATTACTGCACCGATAGTCGGTGCCACAAAAGCGGAGCATCTCTCCACCGCAGTGGATGCGCTTAGCCTGACATTATCGAAGGAAGAAATTGCAGCGCTGGAGGCTCCATACGTTCCTCATGTTGTTGATGGCATCGTACCGCCACTGCCTGAAAACCCACCGGGGCTTTCCCCTCTACGAGTTAAGTAGAGTAGTCGAATGCGACGAATATAGAGGATGGAGATGGCGCGGTTGACGCGCCTTTTCAGGATTATTCACTCAACATCTTATCCTGTTGAAAAGAGAGGTCGTCTGTGAAAACCGGAATATCTTTATCAGTTTCATTGGCTTTAAGCTGTTCTGCCGTTGCGCAGGCGCAGAAAGTCTCGGGTCCACCCGTCTTCAATATTTTCGAACTAGCCATTAAGCACGATAAAAAAATTGCCTACGACAGCCTGGCTGAGAAGACTATTAGTACTTCGGTAATGGGGGAATCCGGGACCCTGGCAATGTATTCAGCTAAAAATAAAATGAACCCGTCAGCAGTTTATATGTTTGAAATTTATGCTGACGGTGGCGCTTACGACAAACATCTCGGATCTATGAGCTATAAAGAATTTTTACGCAATTCACCTTATATTCTGCAAACGAGTCTGAAACGTAAAATTGTTGTCGTGCCGCAACTCTTAGTCGATAAAAAAATAGTTCAGAGCAACAAGACGATAAATAACTTCGTTATTGTTGATGTTAAACCAGCGTATGGGCAGGCTTTTCGCCAAATTGTTTTACCTGAAATGGCACAATCGATAAAAAAAGAGGTGGGTGTGCTGGCAATGTATGCCGCTACCGATAAAGCCAACCCAGGCCGCTGGTATTTCTATGAAATATACGCAAGCGAAGAGGCTTATCAGGCCCACCGCTTGACTCCCCATTTTAAAGAATATATTGAGAAGACGGCAGAAATGACGACATATAAAGAAGCCGTTGCTATAGAGCCCGGCTTACTCATGAATAAAGGCGGCCTGGATTATGGAATTGAGTGAGTTTCGACCCACCCGGCAAGAGGGGTTGCGATCTCAGTCCGAACTCAGTGAACGCCTGGCAAAGCTTCGCCCTCGATCGTTTTAAGCTCGCCCGCGGTGCGAATAAAGCGCGGGGCTTTTAAATCTTCGCTGAGAAACGCGATCATCTCGTAGAGGATCCCGATCATCTGTTCTCTTTGTTCCGGCTGCTCCTGATTATTCAGCAGGACGATGGTTAACGCCTCGCTGTATTCGCAGAGGGTTTCGGGATCTGTGGTCAGCGGGGTTCGGCAATCGCTGGTATCGCCTTCTTTTAGCGTCAGGCTTTCGATTAAGCGATCCGGCAAGGGTGCCTTCAGCGCGCTTTTTAGTATCTGCAGCCCGGCATACAGGCGGCCGCACAGCGCCATACATTCAGTGTGATTATCGTTCGCGAGTAAACCATCCGCATAGTCCAGGCAAATATCCAGCGCCTGGAAGAGATCCATTGCCGCACCCTGCGGTTTTTTTAGCAGGGTTGCGATGCTCTCCGCAAATGCTGGCTGCTCGGGGGTGATTTCAGGGCGAGTCTGTGTGTTACCATCGGCGTTAGCCATAGCGTTAACCTCTTTAACGTTTGTGGTTAGCCCTCGTCTGGTGTTGCTGCACCTTTCGGGGGCGTTTCTTTTTCAGGCTTATTTAATGCCTGGCTGCCCGATAAATACTCTATTGGCACTGGATAAGTCAACAGTAAAACTGGGGTTGATAGGGGGGGCATTTGCAAACTTCGAGGCGGCTCGCAGGCTTGATGAAAAGGTCTCTGGAATTGCAGTTTTCGGCGGGTAAATCTGCTTTACCCGCCCTGGCTTGATTAGAAGTCGTAGCGCAGACGCACCAGGTTCATGTCGCCCAGATCGTCGGTGCTGGAGGTGAACACGTGTTCGTAATCCACGCGGAAACCGTAGTCCAGCTGGAAGCTGACGCCCAGGCCGTTATCGATACGCTGGTAGTTACGCCCGTTGATGTATTCGATACGGTCGCCCATGAAGTAAGGCTGTACGGTTTTCAGCGCGTACTGGCCAACCGGGATGGTGTAGCCCGCGAAGTACTCCACGCCCCACGCGTCGCCCGCGAAGTAGTCGTTCACGTCCACTTTTTTGGTGGTCATGAAGTTCTGGTACCAGCCGCCGCCCACGCTGAACGTCCATGCATCTGGTTTCCAGCTCAGCGCCGTACCCAGGATGTTCTGGTCGTAGGTTTTGCTGTCGCTGTTGCCGGGGTTACGCATTTCGGCGCGGGTGTAGTTCCACGCCGTACCCCAGGTCAGATCCTTGCTCAGGTGATAATCCACGCCCAGCGAGCCGCCGCCTTTACGCTTGTAGCGCAGGCCGTTGCCCGGCAGGTATTCGCCGTCGTCGAACAGGTAAGAGGCGTAAACATCGGCATCGCCGAAGGTGTTTTTATATTTGAGCATTTTGCGGGAGCGGTAGGAGCCGTCGTAGTCGCCGTTGATGCCGTTGCCCGGCGCCTGGCCTATCATGTCGTAGTCCCAGATATCCGTTTTCGCCCCGACCACGTCGTAATAAATACTGTTTTGCTGGCCGAAGGTCAGCTGGCCCCAGGTTTTGCTTTTCAGGCCGGTATAAAGCATGCGGCGGGAGGTGTCGTTGGCGCCTTCCGCATAGTGGCTATCCCAGTCAAATAACGCCGGAATATTAACGCCCAGTTCGTAATAGCTTATCCAGCTAATATCATCGAACAGATAATAGTCTGCCGCAAAGCGGAAGCGCGTCCCGCCGTCGAAGCCGTTGCGTTTATAAGAGCCTTTGTCGCCGTCGCCGGACATCATGTTGAACTGCGGACGAATACTGCCGCCGACGGTGAAGTTCAGGCGGCTTAGCGGATCGCCTGCCTGCGGATCCTGCTTTATTAAGGTGATTTCAGCGTTAGCGGCGAACGAAGCCATGCCCAAAAGGAGCCCAGCCCCCACCAGCCGTGGAAGAGTGTGTAATTTAGTTTTCATCAGTGAACCCTGGTAACAAGTTTTTTTATAAGCGTCAAAATATTACCGCTTATTTACGCCGCCGGGTTCCGTAATTTTTAATGTTTCGTGCGCTTAAACCAGGTGATTTTCTTAATACCTATTACAAAAACAAATGAAAACCATCTAAATATGCGCCAGCTCAATGAAAGGCGAAATATAACAAAATGCATAGCGGTTATTTGAGCGATAAAAAAGAGGGGATATCCCCCTCTTCTGGATAAATCAGGCTACAAACTGCCTGAACAAGGCTTTACCCCTGAGCAGGCGAATGCCCAGCCAGCCGCCGCACAGGGAGAGCAGCACCGCGCCGGTAACGGGCAGGATCGCCCATAGCCGCCAGTCCGGCTCCCACGGGAAGTCGAACACCTTCGTTTGCAGCATGCCCAGCGCCGTTTCGGCACCAATGGCTGCCACCAGCCCGGAAACAAACCCCAGCACGGCAAACTCGCACCACAGCGTAGTTCGCAGCAGGCGCTTGCCGGCGCCCAGCGTGCGGTAGACCACCAGCTCCTGATGACGCTGGCGCATCCCCACCTGCACCTGGGCCAGCAGCAGCAGGACGCCGCAGGCGGTAACCAGCACAACCATCACCTCCAGCGCGCGGCTCACCTGCTCCAGCACCTGCCCGACCTGGCGCAGAATAGCCCCGATATCCAGCAGGCTGACCGTCGGGAATTCGCGGTTGAGCTGCGTTAACAGCGTGTTCTTCCCCTCCCAGCGGAAGCTGGTGAGCCAGCTTTGCGGCTGGTTGTCCAGCGCGCCCGGCGGGAAGATAAAGTAGAAGTTAGGCCGCAGGCTTTCCCAGTCCACCTTGCGCAGGCTGGAGACTCTGGCCGAGAAGTCCTGGGTGTCGCCCATAAAGGTGACCGTATCCCCCAGTTTGATATTCAGCCGTTTCGCCACGCCCTCGTCCATTGAAACCTCGCCCGCTTTCGGCGGCCACTGCCCCGCCAGAATCGGATTGTGCTCCGGCTTCTGGCTTTGCCACGTCAGGTTAAGCTCGCGGTTCAGCGCTTCGTCCGGGTTGCCTTCGGTAGATTTGCCGTTAATCGCCGACATGCGCACCCGCACAATCGGGTAGAAGGTTTCCGGGATCACCTGATGCTCGGCGAGGAAGGTTTTCACCGGCTGCACCTGATCGGTGGCGATGTTCAGCAGGAAGTAGTTCGGGCTTTCCGGCGGCATCTGCTGCTGCCAGCGGTCGAGCAGGTCGCCGCGCAGGACCAGCAGCAGGGCCAGCAGCATGAACGACAGCGAGAACGCGGCAAGCTGGCTTAACGTCGCCCACGGCTGGCGCAGCAGACGGTTCACCGCCAGGCGCAGCGCGAGGTTTTTCACCGTCAGCTTTTTGAGGATTTTCAGCACGCCCCAGCCGACGATGCCGCACAGCGCCGCCAGCACGACCGTTCCCGCCAGCACCGCCCATAGCAGGGTGCTTCCGCCCATCAGCAGCGCTAACAGCAGCACCACGACGACAGTAACGATCGGCAGATACACCTTTAGCGGCCAGACGCTGGCAACCGCGTCACGACGCAGCACGCGCAGGGGCTGGGTGGCCAGCAGCAGGCGATAAGGCCGCAGGCCGACCAGCAGTGAAATCACCACCATCGACCCCACAGCCCAGACCCACGGCCACAGGCTGGCTGGCGGAAGCGCCGCTGGCAGAACAGGCTTTAACAGCCTGATCAGCACCGCCTCAAACACCAGGCCCGCCGCGCCGCCGGTCACTGCCGAAAGCAGAAGCACCATCAGCCACTGGCCGATGATTAACTTGCGCAGCGCCGCGCGCCCTGCCCCCAGCGTTTTGAGGATGGCAACCAGATCGTAGCGGCTGCGGCAGTAGTGGCTCATGGCCACCGCCACGGCGGCCACGGCTAACAGCAGGGTCAGCAGAGCGGATAGCAGCAGGAACTGTTGAGAACGCTCAAGGGATTTACCCAGCGCCCCCTCATCCTGCTCCAGCCCGTACCAGCGCTGCTCCGGCGTCAGCTTCGGCAGCAGGAAGTTTTCAAAGGATTCAATTTGCTGCGGCGTGCCGCCAAATTTATAGCGCCAGGTGATGCGGCTGCCGGGCTGCACCGCGCCGGTTTTTGCTACGTCCGCCAGGTTCATCATTAAGCGCGGGGCCATCTGGAACGGATTAAAACCAGAATCCGGCTCCTGCACCACTTCCCCCGCGATGCGCAGCGTGGCATCCCCCACGTCAATATTGTCGCCCACCTTCAGGTTCAGCAGGGCCATCAGGCGCGGGGCCAGCAGCACGCTGCCCGGTTCGGGTTTCAGGCCGGGCGGTTTAGTTTCCAGCTCGCCGTACATCGGGTAAACGCCGTCCACCGCTTTCACGCTTGCCAGCTGCGGCGTATCCCCCGCGAAGGTCATGGTGGCGAAAGTGAGTTGCTTACCCACTTTCAAGCCGTCCTGCTTCGCCTGGTTCAGCCATTCTTCAGGCACCTCACGCGCGCTGCGTAGCGCCCGGTCCCCCGCCATAAAGTCGCGGCTTTGCTGGTTAAGCCCCTGCTCCATGCGGTCGCTGATGTTGCCCAGCGCCAGCACGCAGGCTACCGCAAGGCTCAGCGCCAGCCAGACGATAAGCAGCGAGGGCGAGCGCCACTCGCGCCAGAACCAGCGGGCTATCATGCTTCCTCCCACAGCTGACCTTCACGCAGGCGCAGGCGGCGGTCGCAGCGGGCCGCCAGCTGTTCATCGTGGGTGACAAGAATAAGCGTGGTGGCAAAATCGCGGTTCAGGGAGAAAAGAAGATCGGCGATGCGGTCGCCGGTCTGGCGGTCCAGGTTGCCGGTTGGCTCATCGGCAAACAGCACGCCGGGCCTGCCGTTAAACGCGCGGGCCAGCGCCACACGCTGCTGTTCGCCGCCGGAAAGCTGCGCCGGAAGGTGATCCAGACGCTTGCCCAGGCCGAGCTGTTCGAGCAGGGCTTTGGCCTGGCTGCGGCTTGCGGAGTCGTTTTCCCCGCGCAGCAAAGCAGGCAGCTCAACGTTCTCCAGCGCGTTCAGCGTCGGAACCAGCATAAAAGACTGGAACACGAAGCCGACGTTTTTGGCCCGCAGCGCCGCCCTCGCCTCTTCGTCCATGTTATGCAGCGGCTGGCCGCAGAGATGCACTTCGCCCTCGCTGCCGTCGTCAAGACCTGCCAGAATCGCAAGCAAAGTAGACTTGCCCGAGCCGGATTCGCCAATCAGCGCGATGGTCTGCGCCGGTTTGACAACCAGCTCAACTCCGGTAAGGATGGAAAGCTGGTGATCCCCCTGACCTACGGACTTACTAAGATGATGAACTTCAACAATGTTTTCCGCTGGCATTTGCCCTTCCTGTTTCTGGCTTTGATGACCTTCCGCGCCGCTTATGCGGACACGTTGTTGATTCTGGGTGACAGCCTGAGCGCCGGGTACCGCATGTCGGCAACCGCCGCCTGGCCTGCGCTGCTGGATTCAAAATGGCACCAGCAGGATACAAAAGTGGTCAACGCCAGCATCAGCGGTGACACCGCGCCGCAGGGGCTGGCACGCCTGCCTGCGCTGCTGAAACAGCACCAGCCGCGCTGGGTCTTAATTGAACTTGGTGGTAACGACGGCCTGCGCGGTTTTCAGCCTCAGGCCATCGAGAAAAGCCTGCGGCAGATTATCACCGACGTGAAGGCCGCTGACGCTCAGCCGCTGCTGATGCAAATTCGCCTGCCCGCCAACTACGGCCGCCGGTATAATGAAGCCTTCGGCGCGATTTATCCGCAGCTTGCCAAAGAGTTTGATATTCCTCTGCTGCCGTTTTTTATGGAGGAGGTCTATCTGAAACCGCAGTGGATGCAGGATGACGGCATTCACCCTAACCGTGATGCCCAGCCGTTTATCGCCGACTGGATGGCGACCCGTCTGGCTCCTTTAGTTAACCACGACTCATGAATGTACGGGGCACCTCTCGGGTAAAGTTATGCAAAAATCTATTTTAATTACAGGTTGTTCCAGCGGGATTGGCCTCGCCTGCGCTAAAGCGTTGCAGGCGGAGGGTTTCCGCATCCTGGCCGCCTGCCGTAAGCCGGAAGACGTGGAGCGGATGAACCAGGCCGGATTTACCGGCGTGCAGCTCGACCTGGACGACCCGGAAAGCGTGACGCGCGCGGCGGCAGAGGTTATCGCGCTGACGGGCAATCGCCTGTACGGCCTGTTTAACAACGGCGGCTACGGCGTTTACGGGCCGCTGCCGACGCTCTCCCGCGAGCAGCTTGAAGCGCAGTTCTCCACCAACTTTTTTGGCGCACACCAGCTCACCATGCTGCTGCTGCCCGCCATGCTGCCGCACCGTGAAGGGCGCATCGTAATGACCAGCTCGGTGATGGGGCTGATTGCCACGCCGGGGCGCGGTGCCTACGCCGCCAGTAAATACGCGCTGGAGGCCTGGTCCGACACGCTGCGCATGGAGCTGCACCACAGCGGCATTAAAGTCAGTTTGATCGAACCCGGCCCGATTCGCACACAATTTACCGAGAACGTTAACCAGACGCTGGCCGATAAACCCGTGGAAAACCCGGGTATCGCCGCGCGTTTTACCCTTGGCCCGGAAGCGGTAGTGGAGAAAGTGCGCCATGCTTTTGAGAGCAATAAACCGAAATTACGCTACCCGGTGACGCTGGTCGCCCACGCGATGTCGTGGCTACGCCGCCTGCTGCCGGGCCGCGTGCTGGATAAAATTTTACGTGGTTGAGTTGAAGCGCCGCTCCTCGCCCCCATGTAAAAACAAATCGTTATAAGGAATTGATTCATGTCAGCCGAATACATTATCGACATTACCGAAGCGAACCTGCACCAGACCCTGGAGCAATCCGTCGCCACGCCAGTGCTGTTCTACTTCTGGTCCGCCCGCAGCCAGCATTGTGAAGAGCTGACGCCGGTGCTGGACAGGCTGGCCGCCCAGTATCAGGGCCAGTTCGTTCTTGCCAAAGTAGACTGCGACGCCGAGCAGATGGTGGCTTCCCAGTTCGGGCTGCGCAGCATTCCAACGGTCTATCTGTTCCAGAACGGTCAGCCGGTGGACGGCTTCCAGGGGCCGCAGCCGGAAGAGGCTATTCGCGCCCTGCTGGAAAAAGTGCTGCCGCGTGAAGAAGAGTTAAAGGCCCAGGAGGCCATGCTGCTGGTGCAGGAAGGCAAGCACGCCGAAGCGCTGCCGCTGCTGAAGGATGCGTGGCAAATCTCTAATCAGAACAGTGAGATTGGCCTGCTGCTGGCGGAAGTGCAGATTGCCCTGAACCGCAGCGAAGACGCCGAAGCCGTGCTGAAAACCATTCCGCTGCAGGATCAGGATACCCGTTACCAGGGGCTGATCGCGCAGATCGACCTGCTTAAGCAGGCGGCGGATACCCCGGAGATCCAGCAGCTTCAGCAGCAGGTGGATCAAGATCCTGAAAACGCCCAGCTCGCAAGCCAGCTGGCGCTACAGCTGCATCAGGTCGGTCGTAACGAGGAAGCTCTGGAGCTGCTGTACACCCACCTGAAGAAAGACCTGGGTGCCGCCGACGGTAACGTGCGCAAAATGCTGATGGAAATTCTGGCTGCGCTCGGCACCGGCGACGCGCTGGCCTCTAAGTACCGCCGCCAGATGTACTCCCTGCTCTACTGATAACGCAAAAAAGGCCGACGTTAATGTCTTCGGCCTTTTTAATTTTTATCGATACGCCCGTATTCCGCCGTCCACCCCGTGCGGGCTTAACAACACCTGCCACAGCTGAATATTGCGCGCCCGGCTGACCTGGAGCAAGTCAGAATAATGGTAAAAGAAACCTTAGCAATCTATAACTATTAGCGCCCACATCTGGCCCTGAAATACAAAACGTCTGATGATGTTCTTAAGGCGTTTTACTCGCAGAAAACTGTCAACCTATGCCAGGACTAGTCACGAGGATGGCAGGGCACTGTACGGTCTCATCATTCCCGACCCAATATTTTTTAGATAACAGAGAAGAATGGCAAAACCAAACCGACTTGCAGATTCACTGTTCCTTGTTAGATAGCGAGGCGAATTTTTTTCCTTTCATCACGCGGGGAAAAATTACCGGCTGGCGTCATTTCTACGGCGACGCCGGTAAAATGTTTACCAGCTTCCTCCAGGGAAACCTTGATTCTTCCCTTATCAGGATCGTGTATTACCAGCCCATTGCCTCTGACCTGGTGAAGCACAACAAAATGGTTCATGTTCCAGTGGAGAATACAAGGAAGTGTCAGGTGCTTCATATCGTCTGGCTCAAGTCTAAGCGCACGAGAAGAGAGATGAATACCAGATGCGCATTCTATCAATCGCTGGAGAGTCATTCCCTGCGTGCTGATACTGAAGCGTTCACGCAGTGCAGGTAAGTCGGTCTTCAGACCATGCCAGCAGGCCATCATTGCAAGGCAAGCTAAGCCACACTCTGCAGATTCCGTCTGTCTTATCATCGGCAAGTGCTTTTTTCCTGACCATTTAAGTGCTTCCATTACAGTTTTCCTTTCAGGCTCCAGAGCGGCTCTGTCAGCCATTCCCACAGATGTCGGGTATCGAGACTTACATCCCCTTCGAGTGTCATGCCGGGGCGCAAAGGTTCTTTGCGGCCATACGCCAGGATAAAGGTGTTTTCTGGCACTACGATCACGCGGTAGTGGCCTTCATTTTCTTTCCAGGTAACGGGTGACACAGAAAGTAGCTCGGATGAGCTCAGCGTCGTGCGACTGATTTCGCGGATAGTGCCGTACTGAACACCGAATTTCTGATAAGGAAAGGCGGCAAATCGAAGAGCAACACGCTGGCCTGGCTGTATAAATCCCGCGTTCTGACTGGTTGCAAAAAGTTCAACCTGCAAATGGGCGTTATCAGGTACCAGAGTCATAACTGGTTCTGCCGCCCTGACAGACTGTCCATGCCGGACAAGAATGGCGGCTACGGTACCTGATACCGGTGAGGTCAGTGTGAAATTTCGCTGTCCCGCTAACTCAACCTGCTGCTGCCTGATCCCCTGAAGCTGCCTTGCGATCTCTGCCTGTCGGCTTTGGCCCTGCGTGATGAGGTGTTTCAGTTCGTCTTCTGCTGTATCCAGACTGGAGTGTATTTGCATAAGCAGCTGGCGCTGATTCTCAACGTTCTCCTGTGCTGCGGATACTTCAATTTGTTTTTGCTGATACTCAATATCAGATACGTAATGGGTGGCCAGAAGCTTCCGGTAGCGGCTCATGACGGAAACGGAGAGCTTTACCTGCTGTTCTGCCTGAGCCAGACGGTCTTCTGCACTTTTTATCTGCGGTTGCAGGGTGGAAATACGCTGACTGGTGGCCTGCTGCTGCTGGTTATTATCACGCTGTTCAAGAATCTGCTGTGATGTCAGCATTGAATACTGTGTATTGAGTGACAGACTCATGGCGGCCATTGTACCAGTGCCTTGCCCGTCATAACGTTCAGCACTGATATGGTAAAGTGGAGTACCCGCTGTGACATATTGCCCTTCTGAAACCGTTAATTTTGTAACGTACCCGGGGTATTCGGGGATTATTTTAACCAGCCCCGTGGAGGGCATAACGAGGCCGGAGAGATGGGCTTTTCGAGTGTACTGCCCAAAACAGATGAAGGCAGAAATAAGAGTAAGTAATGCTATCGTAGCAACTGCGCTGACTAACAGACCAAAGGATGCAGGGATAATAATGTCACCATATTCAGTGTCATTTTGATGATCTAAAAATTCCTTTCTGAATAAAGTCATTTTGCTAATAGAAACCCTGAACGCTTATCGAAAAAACGAATAAATTCATTAACATATGCAATACATAAGGCAGAAGTAAACTTTTTGTCATTATTCTAACCGCACATAAAATGACAGAAATAAAAAAAAGAACAAAATGATCTGTCAGTGAACTATACTGCGTGTGAATTAAACTAAAGGTTACAGATGTTGCCATTATAGGGAAGATAAGTCCTGAGGTTAATGGCTTCAAAAAATCCAGCAGACACCCTCTGTAAAATACCTCTTCATAAAACGGAGCGACTAGCACCAGCATTAGGATGGTTGAAATATTATTTTTGGTAATTGTCATTAAACCTGCATTATGAGTACCAAGGGAATAATATGCAAATTGAATGAGCAGTAAGATAAAAAGAGCTACAGAAGCCGCTTTTATTTTTTCAATTGAAATCAACTCTTCTTTGAAAAAGAAGAGAAAAAACACGATAATCCCGACAATAAATTCAATGGTAAAAATTGATTGTATTGTCTTCTTCATCCCAATCACTGGAATGGAAGTCCCTGGTGCAAATAAAATAGACACATGCAATATGAACACAAACAAAAAAAAGAAGTGTTTTTGTTTTATTTTATCAAAAAAAATGACGTTGAAGCGCCGCATTATATCCCTTGCCATCATCATTTGAACGTTACGGTTACTGGAACCAAGCAGTCACAGAGCAATATGCATGAATTAACATAATGTAACCAGGCGGAACAAATCAGCTATATAGATGGTTTGTGCTTAGGTAATAAAATAGTAAACAACACCAGCGCGGAATTATAAATTCCTAGAAAGCAAAAAAATGCAACCAAGGCATCTGGTATGTGCCTGCCTTCAGATAGTATTATCAGTGATGAAAAATCAACTATAAAGCGCGTGATCACTATTGAAACTATAAAAGCGATAAGGTGTCTATTTCTTAATACGTTCATTTAAAAAACTCCTTTAGCTTCTCACGCACTTTAGTGAAACTTAATACTTAAATTACCAGCGGCACTCACCTACCATCCCACCCGGATTAGTATCATGCCAACCTCCCCCCTTATTATTTGACGCAGAGCCGGACGTAGATGGCAATGCAGCAGTGATGCCGCCGCTGACCATCGCAATTTCATCAAGACTAAGTTCTTTAATGTTATTCATAAAATCCTTCTATATTGAATTGTGCAATAAGTGCTATTTAAGTATTACCCTTACATTTCTTTAAGTTAAAGTGAGTATTTGTAACTAATTGTATACTTGCAAAGGTCGGTGGGAGTGTTTGCATAAAAAGCCAATATTTCAGGCCTTGTGATGTATTTTAGCCGTACTTTACTGATGCGGTAGAGTCATCCTTGTTGCATCATCAGGAGCGTTGTTACGCGTGTGTTTAATTTTATTTAATCAATTGATAATGAGCGTAATCAGTCGGCATACTCAAAAGTCCCTGCTGCCAACATCGTAATATACAAAAAGAGTAAACCCAGATTTCATTACCACGTTGAACCTATATTCAATTATATAACAAGTATTAGTTGAGAATTAACCATGCAGCTATTTCAGCTAAAGACTGCGTTTGTAAAAACATGGTCCAGGGCACGTCCATTAACTCATTACGCTCTGAAACACAAAACGTCTGATGATATTCATCAGACGTTTTACAGGCAGAAAAAATTCAACCTATGCCATAACTATTTATTATCGATACGCCCGTATTCCGCCGTCCACCCCGTGCGGGCTTAACAACACCTGCCACAGCTGAATATTGCGTGCCCGGAACGCTCCGGCGCAGACGTTCAGATAATAGGTAAACATCCGTTTAAAGCGCTCGTCATAATTCTGCCCAATCTGCGGCCAGCTCTGCTGGAAGTTTTCATACCAGGCCATCAGCGTTTTATCGTAGTCCGCGCCGATGTTGTGCCAGTCTTCCATAATAAAATGCGGCTCGCTGCTTTCGGCAATATGCTGCACCGACGGCAGGCAGCCGTTCGGGAAGATATATTTATTGATCCACGGATCGACGTTTAAATCCGTTTCGTTCGAGCCGATGGTATGCAGCAGGAATAAACCGTCCGGCTTAATGTTTCGCGCCGCCACGTCAAAATAAGTCGCGTAGTTTTTTGGCCCCACGTGTTCAAACATGCCCACCGAAACAATGCGGTCGAACTGGCTTTTTAAATCACGGTAGTCCTGCAGAAGAATATCCACGTCCAGCCCTTTGCAGCGGTCCAGCGCCATTTTTTGCTGTTCGGCAGAAATAGTCACCCCGACCACCGACACGCCGTATTCCTGAGCCGCATACTGCGCCAGCCCGCCCCATCCGCAGCCGATATCCAGCAGCTTCATTCCCGGCTTCAGCTGGAGCTTTTCGCAGATCATTTTAAGCTTGTTGCGCTGGGCGGTAACCAGATCGGTCGCTTCCTTCCAGTAGGCGCAGGAGTACTGCATATAAGGGTCGAGCATCGCCGCAAACAGGTCGTTGCCGATGTCATAATGCTCTTTGCCGACAATCCACGCGCGCTTGCGGGACTGCAGGTTAAACAGGCGGGCGCTGGCAACGCGGAGGATATCCGCAAAAGATTTCGGCACTTTTTTATCGAGGCCGCAGCGCAGGATCCGGCACATTAAAATATCCAGCCGCTGGCAGTCCCACCAGCCGTCCATATAGCTTTCGCCCAGCCCCAGGGAGCCTTCCTGTAAAACACGTTTATAAAACTGCGGGTTATTAACCTGGATATCAATGGCGTTACCGCCGTTAATTTTGATGCCTGCGTGGTCGAGCAATTCTTCAATGATGGTATTCCAGCGGGATTTGTTTTCCTGTTGCCCATCGACTGTGGCGCTTCTCATTCCAACCTCAGAAAGATTAATGGGCAGAACGCCCGAATGAGAACAGCTTAATCCTGCTTTGCTCATTGATAAAATGAACTTAAATCATAATTACTATGCCTGATTGGCATAATCCCCCGCAGCTGGCCTGCCGCCTGAAACTATTCCGTCCGGCGGGGCGGAAGTCACTGAATGTTTATCCGTCTGCGGGTAAACTAGAGTGAAAACAACCAGGAGGTTTTTAATGTTAATCGTCATTCCAGTACTTATTCTCGTCGCGCTGATTATCGTGGGTGCCGGGGTAAAAATCGTGCCTCAGGGCTACCAGTGGACGGTTGAGCGCTTTGGCCGCTATACGAAAACGCTGATGCCGGGCCTGAGCCTGGTGGTGCCGTTTATGGACCGCGTGGGCCGCAAAATCAATATGATGGAGCAGGTGTTAGATATCCCATCCCAGGAAGTCATCTCTAAAGATAACGCCAACGTGGCTATCGACGCCGTCTGCTTTATTCAGGTTGTTGACGCGCCGCGCGCGGCCTACGAGGTGAGCAACCTCGAGCTGGCGATTATTAACCTGACCATGACCAACATCCGTACCGTGCTGGGTTCGATGGAGTTAGATGAGATGCTCTCCCAGCGCGACAACATCAATACCCGCCTGCTGCACATCGTCGATGAAGCGACCAACCCGTGGGGGATTAAGATCACCCGCGTTGAGATCCGCGACGTGCGTCCGCCGACTGAGCTTATCGATGCGATGAACGCGCAGATGAAGGCCGAGCGAACCAAGCGCGCCTATATTCTGGAGGCGGAAGGGATCCGCCAGGCGCAGATCGTCAAGGCGGAGGGTGAGAAGCAGTCGAAGATCCTGAAGGCCGAAGGCGAGCGCCAGTCCGCCTTCTTGCAGGCAGAGGCCCGTGAGCGTAGCGCCGAAGCGGAGGCCCGCGCCACGCAGATGGTGTCAGAGGCCATTGCTAAAGGGGATATCCAGGCGGTGAACTACTTCGTCGCGCAGAAATATACCGACGCGCTTCAGCAGATTGGCTCGGCGAACAACAGCAAAGTGGTGCTGATGCCGCTGGATTCCACCAGCCTGATGGGCTCCATTGCCGGGATCAGCGAACTTATCGCGCAAAGCGGTAACGAGCGTAAAAAATGATCGCCCTGCTGTTTGCCCACGCGCATATCTTCTGGCTGACGCTCGGCGGCCTGCTGCTGGCAGCCGAAATGCTGGGTGCCAGCGGTTATCTGCTGTGGAGCGGCGTGGCGGCGGTGGTGACAGGCCTGCTGGTATGGGTCGTGCCGCTAGGCTGGGAGTGGCAGGGCGTGTGCTTTGCCGTGCTGACGCTGGTCGCCGCCTTCCTCTGGTGGCGCTGGCTCGCTACGCGCAGGCAGCAGGAGCCGGGTGAAGTGCTGAACCAGCGCGGGCACCAGCTGGTTGGCCGTCATCTGCGCCTGGAAACGGCGCTGGTCAACGGTCGGGGGCATATCCGCGTCGCCGACAGCTCCTGGCCCGTGATGGCAGACAGCGATTTGCCCGCGGGCAGCGAGGTAGTGGTGGTCGCCGTCGAGGGTATTACCCTAAAGGTAGAGCCGCGTTAATCCGCCTTCTGGCGATGGCAGCAGCCGGACAGGTTGTCGATAATCGGGCAGTCGGCGCCGTCATCGCCGGGACAGGCCTCCGCCAGCGTCAGCAGCTGCTGGCGCATCGCCTGTAGTTCACCGATATGATTTTCAATCTCCGCCACCTTTTGCAGCGTTCTGGCCTTCACGTCGGAACTGTGCCGCGCAGGATCGTTAAACAGATTCACCAGCTCGCGGCACTCCTCAAGATTAAATCCCACCTGGCGGGACTGGCGTAACAGCGTCAGTTCATCAATATGCTTCTGCGTGTAGGTCCGGTAGCCATTTTCGGCACGGAACGGCGGCGTCACCAGCCCTTTCTCCTCATAAAAACGAATCGCCTTGCTGGTCAGCCCGGTCTTTTTCGCCACGTCGCTGATATTCATTATTCCCCCTTGACCTTCCCCTGACTGGAAGGTTTAAGCTTACCATACTCGCAAAAATAAGGAGTCTGATGATGTCTCAAGTTATCGATCTAACCCTGGATGGCCTGACCTGCGGCCACTGTGTCAAACGCGTGAAGGAGAGCCTCGAGCAGCGTCCCGACGTGGAGCAGGCGGAGGTTACGCAAACCCACGCCCGCGTAACCGGCAGCGCAACGCCGGAAGCTCTGGTTGAAACCGTGAAGCAGGCGGGATACGAAGCTGAGGTTGCAAGCCACCCAAAGGCTGAGCCGCTGACAGATGAGTCATCAACCCCGTCGGAAGCACTGACAGCGGTCTCCCCTACGCTTCCGGCAGAAGCCGATGATGACAGCCAGCAGCTGTTGATCAACGGCATGAGCTGCGCCAGCTGCGTCTCCCGCGTTCAGACTGCTTTGCAGAAGGTTCCGGGGGTCAGCCAGGCACGGGTAAACCTTGCCGAGCGCAGCGCCCTGATTATGGGCACTGCCTCTGCCGAATCCTTAATTCAGGCCGTGGAGAGCGCCGGTTACGGTGCCGAAGCGATTGAAGACGACGCCGAGCGCCGCGAACGGCAGCAGGAAACGGCCAATGCCGCCACGAAGCGCTTCCGCTGGCAGGCTATTCTTGCGCTGGCGGTGGGCATCCCCGTGATGATCTGGGGAATGCTCGGCGACAACATGATGCTCACCGAGGATAACCGCTCCATCTGGATGACCATTGGCGTCATTACCCTGGTGGTAATGGTTGTCGCCGGGGGGCATTTCTACCGCAGCGCCTGGCGCAGCCTGATGAACCGTGCTGCCACCATGGACACGCTCGTGGCGCTGGGCACCGGGGCCGCATGGCTTTACTCAATAACCGTCAATATCTGGCCGCAGCACTTCCCGATGGAGGCGCGCCATCTCTATTACGAGGCCAGCGCGATGATCATCGGCCTGATAAACCTCGGCCATATGCTTGAACAGCGCGCCCGCCAGCGCTCTTCGAAGGCGCTGGAACGTCTGCTGGATTTAACGCCGCCAACCGCCCGGGTGGTGACGGAAGAAGGCGAGAAATCTCTGCCTCTTGCTGAGGTTACGGCGGGAATGACGCTGCGCCTGACCACCGGCGACCGTGTGCCAGTGGACGGCGAAATCAGCCAGGGCGAAGCCTGGTTTGACGAAGCGATGCTGACCGGCGAGCCGGTTCCGCAGCAGAAAGCGGACGGTGACAGCATTCATGCCGGGACGGTCGTGCAGGACGGCAGCGTGCTGTTCCGCGCCACGGCAACCGGCAGCCATACCACGCTGTCCCGTATTATCCGCATGGTGCGCCAGGCGCAAAGCAGCAAGCCGGAAATTGGCCAGCTGGCGGATAAAATCTCCGCCGTATTTGTGCCCGTAGTGGTGCTGATTGCCCTGCTCAGCGCCGCCGTCTGGTACTTCGTCGGCCCCGCGCCGCAGATTGTTTATACGCTGGTTATCGCCACTACCGTGCTGATTATCGCCTGTCCCTGTGCGCTGGGGCTGGCAACGCCAATGTCGATCATTTCCGGCGTAGGCCGCGCCGCCGAATTTGGCGTGCTGGTGCGTGATGCCGATGCGCTTCAGCGGGCCAGCACCCTGGACACCATCGTCTTTGATAAGACGGGTACGCTGACCGAGGGCAAGCCACAGGTTGTGGCGGTGCTGACCGGTGACGAAATGCCCGAAAGCGAAGCCGTTCGCCTGGCCGCCGCGCTGGAACAAGGTTCTAGCCACCCGCTGGCCCGTGCGATCCTGGACAAGGCAGAATCGGCAGCGTTACCCCAGGTTAACGGCTTCCGCACCCTGCGCGGGCTGGGCGTCAGCGGCGAAGCGGAAGGCCATAGCCTGCTGCTGGGCAACAAGGCGCTGCTTGACGAACAGAAGATCGATACCGCAGCCTGGGCGGAAGAAATAGAAGCGCAGGCCAGCAAAGGCGCTACGCCGGTTCTGCTGGCCGTCGATGGAAAATTTGCCGCCCTGTTTGCCATTCGCGATCCGCTGCGCGCTGACAGCGTGAGCGCCCTTCAGCGCCTGCACCGCAACGGCTACCGCCTGGTGATGCTGACCGGCGATAACCAGACCACGGCCAACGCCATCGCCAAAGAAGCGGGCATCGACGAAGTCATTGCCGGAGTCCTGCCGGATGGTAAAGCCGAAGCGATTAAAAAGCTCCAGCAGGAGGGTCGTCAGGTGGCGATGGTTGGCGACGGTATTAACGACGCGCCAGCCCTGGCCCAGGCCGAAGTTGGCATTGCCATGGGCGGCGGCAGCGATGTGGCTATCGAAACCGCAGCCATTACGCTGATGCGCCACAGCCTGGTCGGGGTGGCCGACGCGCTGGCGATTTCCAAAGCAACCCTGCGCAACATGAAGCAGAACCTGATGGGGGCCTTCGTCTATAACACGCTGGGTATCCCCATTGCCGCAGGGGTGCTTTACCCGCTAACCGGCACGCTGCTGAATCCGGTGGTGGCCGGCGCGGCAATGGCGCTCTCGTCCATTACCGTGGTGAGCAACGCGAATCGGTTATTGCGGTTTAAGCCGAAGGATTAATTGCCGGATGACGCTTCGCTTATCCGGCCTACGGGCCGGGTAAATTTGCACCTTTCCCCCCGCAGCGGTAGCATGACTTTTTAGCCAGGGAATCTGCTCTATGGGTCTGCTATCGCGAATTAGCGCATTCTTTTCAAGCCTTTCTGCCACCCGCTATCCCTGGCCCGCACTTGATATCGTTCTGCCGGGCAATCGTCATCTTCACCTTGTGGGCAGTATTCATATGGGCACAAGCGATATGGCACCGCTGTCGGAACGCCTGATCGCAAAGCTCCGTGACGCTGACGCGCTGATTGTCGAAGCCGACATAACCGAGGGCGGCTCGCCTTTCTCCCACGATATCGAAGAAATCCCCCTTGAAGAGCGCCTGTCGCCCGCTGACTGGCAGCAGGTTGTCAGCCTGGCAAACGAGATGGGGGTTTCTATCAGCGCGATAGACACCCAGCCCGCCTGGCAGGTTGCGCTGGTGCTTCAGGCCCATCAGGCCCAGCGCCTGGGGCTGCGCCCGGACTTTGGCATCGATTTTCAGCTGCTCGAAGCCGCAAAAGCAATGTCGGTGCCGGTGGTAGAGCTGGAAGGCGCACAAAGCCAGATGGATATCCTCATGCAGCTGCCGGACGGCGGCATGCCGCTGCTGAGCGACACGCTGACCCACTGGCACACCAACGCGCGCCTGCTGCAGATGATGATCGGCTGGTGGCTGGAATCCCCTCCCCAGCAGGAAAACATTCACCTGCCGAATACATTTGGCGACGAACTATACGATGTTCTGATGCATCGGCGTAACCGCCAGTGGCTGGATTTTCTGCACCAGCTGCCCGCCGGTCGCTACGTGGTGGCGGTGGGTGCGCTGCATCTTTACGGGGAAGGAAACTTACCTGAGCTGTTGAAAAATAAGTAAAAAAATGGCCAATATTGCTATTGGCCCGTCAAAGAGGAATAAGTTTATTATTGTTGTTATTTCAGCCGATTTAACGACCGAAGACTGAATTGTCGCTCAATGTGGCGATGAACGCTATCACTATTAAGCAGCAACAGACTATCAATAAAAGATATCACCTGTATTACAACTCTGTGCGTTTTTGAGACAACTTTTGCAGGAAACATGACATGACTCCCGCCGTTAAGCTCCTTGAGAAGAATAAAATCCCTTTCCGTCTCCACAGCTACGATCACGATCCCAGTGAAACGAATTTTGGCGACGAGGTGGTCCGCAAGCTTGGCCTGAATGCCGCGCAGGTCTATAAAACGCTGCTGGTGGCCGTTAACGGTGATATGAAACAGCTGGCGGTGGCGGTGACGCCCGTTTCCGGGCAGCTGGATTTAAAAAAGGTTGCCAAAGCGCTGGGCGCGAAGAAGGTTGATATGGCCGACCCGATGGTTGCCCAGCGCGTGACCGGTTACCTGGTCGGCGGGATCAGTCCTTTAGGACAAAAAAAGCGCCTGCCTACGGTGATCGACGCACCCGCGAAGGAGTTTGCGACGATCTATATTTCCGGCGGCAGGCGCGGGCTGGATATCGAACTCGCCGCCAGCGATCTGGCCACGACGCTGGGCGCGACCTTTGCGGATATCGCCCGTCGGGATTAAAACCCTGGCGGTGGATGACGCTGACGCTTATCCACCCTACAACATCCGTTTCGTAGGTCGGATAAGCGAAGCGTCATCCGACAAATTACGGTGGATGGCGCTGGCTGTACGACCGGTCACATAGGTTACAGATCAGACCGGCCACACAGGTAACACATTCAGCCTA
>NZ_JBBYHZ010000015.1:0-81289 GCF_038405435.1 Dryocola clanedunensis
TTTGCATCCGGAGATGCTGAGATATCAATCCTGCGAGTGCCCACACAGATTGTCTGATAAATTGTTAAAGAGCAGTGCCACAATCTTCGGTGGCGCGGGCTGTGCATATTACGCTTTCCCGCGACGTAGTCAAGCATTTATTTCCTGCTTCACTCCGCCTGACGGGCCGGTTTGTAAGCCGTTGTGCCGTGTCAGTGGAGGCGCAGTATAGGGATTTTTCGGAACGTGACAAGGGTTTATTTCAAAATTATTACTGACCGCATTTTTTTTCATCAACCCGCGCATTTTGAACGCTATTTGGCGGTTAAATGTGCTATTTCGTGGGCAAAACGCGCTACCTGCTGCCAGTCGGTATAAACCACTTCTTTTCTGGTATCCGTTTCGCCGCCGGTCATTTTCATAATTAAGCGAATCATGAAGCGATCTAACCAGCCATAACGCGGGTAGCGCAGGGCTCCGGCGAATACGGCGCAGTGATCTGGCTGCCAGGGTGAGCTAAGAAGAAACTTGCGCGTATAAGAGTTAGTTTGCGGTGAACGCTTCTCAGGCTTACGCGCTACAAGGTTGACGGAGAAGAAAGCGCTGGGGACTGCCTGCAATGCCTGCTGATGCTTTTTCACAAAAGCATCTACTGAAGAGTGGAAGTGGCCGTAACGAATGGAAGCACCAATAATCACTCGGTCGTAATTGCTCCAGGTAATCTCTTCACAGCGATGTAGGTTCACAACATCACTCTCCACGCCCAGCTCTTTAAGCTCGGAACTTATATAAGAAGCGATTTCACGGGTTTGACCATCACGGGTCGAAAACAGAATTAAAGTTTTCACTACAGGCTCCGGTTACTCTCGCCAGAAGGTTGGCGTGAACAGTACTAATAAAGTAAACACTTCCAGACGACCAAACAGCATGTTGCCGATCAGGATCCATTTGGCCACCGGGTTCATGCTGGCGAAGTTGTCCGCCACCACGCCCAGCCCAGGCCCAAGGTTATTGAGCGTTGCCGCAACCGAGGCAAACGCAGAGAAGTCATCAACGCCCGTAGCGATAATCGCCAGCATGCTGAGGATGAACACTAATGCATACGCAGAGAAGAATCCCCACACCGCTTCGAGGATACGTTCCGGCAGCGCCCTATTACCCAACTTGATGCTGTATACCGCGTTCGGGTGCACCAACCTCTTTAATTCACGATTCCCCTGTTTGAACAGCAGGAGGATACGAATCACCTTCAGGCCACCGCCGGTAGAACCCGCACAGCCGCCGATAAAAGCAGAGCAAAGCAGCAGCACCGGCAGGAACAGCGGCCAGCGGGCAATACTGTCTGTCGTGAAGCCAGCCGTGGTCGCCATTGAGACAACCTGGAAGAACGCCTGGTTCAGCGTTTGCAGTACGGACCCGTAGGTATTATGCAGGAACAGAACCAGGGTGCAGATGATGACCAGCGTGAGCTGCACGCCGATAAACATACGGAACTCAGGATCGCGCCAGTAGACCTTAAGATTACGCCCGCTCAGCAGCGAGAAGTGCAGACCATAGTTACAGCCCGAGATCAGCAGGAAGACGGCAATAATGGAGTTGATTGTTGGGTTATTAAAATAGCCCACGCTTGCATCATGCGTTGAAAAGCCGCCGATGGAGATAGTCGAGAAGCTATGCCCTATCGCATCGAACATCGGCATACCCGCAAACCACAGCGCTGCCGCGCAGGCGATGGTCAGCAGGACATAGATAAGCCACAGCGTTTTAGCCGTATCCGCAATGCGTGGGCGCATTTTATTATCTTTCAGCGGCCCGGGCATTTCAGCGCGATAAAGCTGCATACCCCCAACGCCGAGAATAGGCAGGATAGCGACGGCCAGCACGATGATCCCCATGCCGCCAAACCATTGCAGCATCTGCCGGTAAAAGAGAATGGCGTGAGGAAGCGTGTCCAGGCCCACCAGCGTGGTTGCACCCGTGGTCGTTAAACCCGAGAAGGATTCAAAGAAGGCGTCGGTGACCGTCAGGTTTGGCCTTTCGGAGAAGATAAACGGCAAGGCCCCCACGCTTCCCAGCACGGTCCAGAATAGCACGACGATCAGAAATCCTTCGCGTGGCTTAAGCTCGTTTTTCTCACGACGGTTTGGCCACCACAGCAGCGAGCCAATCACCAGCGCGACGAAGAAAGTCTGTGTAAAGGCGCGGCCAGCACCATCGCGGTAAATCAAGGCGACCAGCCCCGGGATTATCATGGTCCCGGAGAACAGGATGACCAGCAGACCAACGATTCGGGTTATGGCACGAAAATGCATTTCAGCCGCTTCCTTAAATATCAAATAATTGCGAGGTGGGGATTATTCTTCAATCGGCAATAAATGCAATGCGCCACGGCTAAAATCCGCGAGCCTGGCTGAAAACCCGGGCTGCTGGCTACGCGGCAACGCCACTTTTAACAATACCGATGCCTGAAAGTCACTGTCGACGATTAGCCCTTCATATTGCCTGAGTAAAGCTTCTATTCCCGCCAGCTGGGCGTAATCACATGGCAAAGTATATTCGGTCAACGGCACTTTGTGGACGGTTGCCAGCTGATTCAGCGCCTGCTGCACGCCGCCGCCATAGGCTTTGACCAGGCCACCCGTGCCAAGCTTAATGCCGCCAGAGTAGCGCACCACTACGGCGGTCAGCTCGCCAATACCGCTGCCCATTAGCTGCGCGAGCATCGGTTTACCGGCCGTCCCGGCAGGTTCTCCATCATCTGAAAACCCAAGCTTTTGCGAATCATCCGGCGCGCCAGCAACCCAGGCCCAGCAGTGATGCCGGGCGTCGGGATGCTGAGACCTTACGCTTTCCACAAAACCTTTCGCCGCCTCAACCCCATCAGTATGAGCTATCAGGGTGATAAAGCGGCTTTTCTTGATTTCCTCGCTGACGGAAACAGGTTCAGCGGGGATCGGCCAGCTGTCCATTACGCCAGTTTCTGGTCGCGGGTCATGTTTTCGACGCTGTTTTCGTGGATAACCACGTTGTCTTCGATACGAATGCCGCCGAACGGCTTCATCGCTTCGATTTTCTGCCAGTTGAAATGCTTGCTGTACTGCCCTTCACGCCACGGCGCAAGCAGGGATTCGATAAAGTAGATCCCCGGCTCGATGGTTAACACCATGCGCGGTTCAAGCATGCGGGTGCAGCGCAGGTACGGATACTGGGACGGAGCCGCAAGATGCGTGCCGGTGTCATCCTGCATAAAGCCTGCAACATCATGCACCTGTAACCCGAGCGGATGACCAATGCCGTGCGGCATAAATGGTCCAGTGATCCCGGTTTCGACCATCGCTTCTTCGCTGATGTCGTTAACCAACTGATGGCGGCGCAGCAGCTTAGCAAGGCGCTGATGGAACTGGACGTGATAGTCGGTATAGCGCACGCCTGCTTTCAGCGTATCGATCAACGCCAGCTCTTCGGCGTTCATATCTTTAATGAGCTGGGCGTAGTCGCTGTCACCGTTGGCTGCCCAGGCACGGGTGAGGTCAGCGGCATAACCGTTGTATTCCGCACCAGCGTCCAGCAGGAAGCTGCGCATTTCAGCCGGTGCGCGATGATCAAGCTTAGTGTAATGCAGTACCGAAGCGTGTTCGTTCAGCGCCACAATGTTGCCGTAAGGCACATCGGTATCCCGATGTCCGGTTGCGGTCAGATAAGCCTGGTTAATGTCGAACTCGCTCATGCCTGACAGGAACGCTTCATGGGCAGCCTGATGACCCACTACGGCAGTCTTCTGGGCTTCACGCATACACGCCAGCTCGTAGTCAGTCTTATAAGCGCGATGGTAGTGCAGGTAGTCGATAACCCCTTTCGGGTTGATGTTCGCCGCCTGAATATCAAGCTGCAAAGCGCGCTCCGGCACCGGGCCAATATAGCCGATATTGCCGCGGGCGGCGGGAAGCTGGCTACCAATGCCGTCCGCCTTCGGCAGCGCGACCACGTCAATATCTTCGGTCCAGAAGGACTCAGGCAGCGGCTCTACGTTATGCCAGTAGTCCACCGGCAGGTAGAACCATAATTTAGGTTTGTTAACGCCATCCACCAGCAGCCAGCAGTTTGGCACCTGTGTCACCGGTACCCAGGCCTTGAACTGCGGGTTCACTTTGAACGGATATGCATGGTCGTCAAGGAAGACGTTGAACAGCTCTCCGGAGTGAATTAACAGCGCATCAAGGTTAAAACGTGCCAGAACGTTGCGGGTGCGCTCCTGCAAGGTTGCCACATGATCTTTATAAAGCGAGGCCAGTGAATCCATGATTTACCCTTCTGTTTTTATGATGTGTTCGCCACGCATCTTAGCACACCAGAACTCAGCCGACTTATTTCCGGGGCCTGTGATCACTGCTGCAAATATTTAAAGACTTATTTGCATTTCATTAACATCAATTCCACACTCCCTTTCATCTGGTACGACCAGATCCCATTGCAGGATTCAGGAGACTGACATGCTCTACCAAGGTGAAACCCTACATCTCGACTGGCTGGAAGATGGCATCGCAGAACTGGTGTTTGATGCGCCCGGCTCGGTTAACAAACTCGACACCGCGACCGTCGCCAGCCTCGGCCACGCGCTCGACGTGCTGGAAAAGCAGAGCGGGCTTAAAGGCCTGCTGCTAAGTTCCAGCAAAGCCGCGTTTATCGTTGGCGCAGACATTACCGAATTCCTGTCGCTGTTCCAGGTTCCTGCCGAACAGCTGACCCACTGGCTGCAGTTTGCCAACGGCGTTTTCAACCGCCTGGAAGATCTGCCGGTCCCGACAATCGCCGCCGTTAACGGCTACGCGCTGGGCGGTGGATGTGAGTGTGTGCTTGCAACCGATTATCGCCTGGCAACGCCGGACGCGCGCATTGGCCTGCCGGAAACCAAGCTGGGCATTATGCCGGGCTTTGGCGGCTCCGTTCGCCTGCCGCGTTTACTCGGCGCAGACAGCGCGCTGGAAATTATCACCGCTGGCAAAGACGTCAGCGCAAATGAAGCACTGAAAATAGGTCTGGTCGACGGCGTAGTAAAAGCGGAGAAACTGCGCGACGGCGCGATTGCCGTCCTGCGCCAGGCGATTAACGGCGATCTGGACTGGAAAGCAAAACGCGCGCCCAAGCTTCAGCCGCTGAAGCTCAGCAAAATCGAAGCGACCATGAGCTTCACCATCGCCAAAAGCATGGTGATGCAGATTGCGGGCAGGCACTACCCTGCCCCGATGACCGCCGTGAAAACTATCGAAGCTGCCGCAAAGCTGGGCCGCGACGAAGCACTACAGCTGGAGACGCAAAGCTTTGTGCCTCTGGCCCGCTCTGATGAAGCCCGTGCGCTGGTTGGGATTTTCCTTAATGACCAGTACGTCAAAGGTCAGGCTAAGAAACTGACCAAAAATACCGAAACCCCGAAACAGGCTGCCGTACTCGGCGCCGGGATCATGGGTGGCGGCATTGCTTACCAGTCCGCCTGGAAGGGCGTGCCGGTATTAATGAAGGATATTAACGACAGGTCGCTGACGCTGGGCATTAACGAAGCCAGCAAGCTGCTTAATAAACAGCTGGAACGCGGCAAAATCGACGGCATGAAGCTGGCGGGCGTGATTGCCACCATTCATCCGACGCTTGATTACGCAGGTTTCGAGCGGGTTGATGTGGTGGTGGAAGCCGTTGTCGAAAACCCGAAGGTGAAGAAAGCCGTGCTGGCGGAAGTGGAAGATAAAGTTCGCCCGGATACAGTGCTGGCTTCCAATACGTCCACCATTCCAATCAGCGAGCTGGCCAGCAGCCTGAAGCGGCCGGAAAACTTCTGCGGCATGCACTTCTTTAATCCGGTGCACCGTATGCCGCTGGTCGAAGTGATTCGCGGCGAGAAAACGTCTGAGCAAACCGTAGCGACCGTCGTGGCATGGGCCAGCAAGATGGGCAAAACGCCAATCGTGGTTAACGACTGCCCTGGCTTCTTTGTTAACCGCGTGCTGTTCCCGTACTTTGCAGGTTTCAGCCAGCTGATGCGCGACGGCGCGGACTTCCGCCAGATCGACAAAGTGATGGAAAAACAGTTTGGCTGGCCGATGGGCCCGGCTTATCTGCTGGACGTTGTGGGCATCGATACCGCGCACCACGCGCAGGACGTGATGGCCGCTGGCTTCCCACAGCGGATGCAGAAAGATTATCGCGATGCGATTGATGCCATGTTCGACGCGGGCCGCTACGGCCAGAAAACGCAACAGGGTTTCTATCGTTATAAAGAAGACAGCAAGGGCAAGCCGCGCAAAGAGCAGGATGAATCCACGGACGCGCTGCTGGCGGACGTCAGCAAGCCGCGCCACGGCTTCAGCGATGAAGAGATTATCGCCCGTATGATGATCCCGATGGTCAACGAAGTCGTGCGCTGTCTGGAAGAAGGCATTATTGCCAGCCCCGCAGAAGCGGACATGGCGCTGGTTTACGGCCTGGGCTTCCCTCCGTTCCACGGCGGCGCGTTCCGCTGGCTGGACACGATTGGCAGCGCGAAGTATCTCGATATGGCGCAGCAGTATGAGCATCTTGGCCCGCTCTACCAGGTGCCGGACGGTCTGCGTGCAAAAGCGTCCCGTAACGAGCCTTATTATCCACCGGTTGAGCCAGCACGCCCGGCCACCGACCTGCAAAGCGCCTGAGGAGTGATCATGGAAAAGGTTGTAATTGTTGATGCCATCCGCACCCCGATGGGCCGCTCTAAGGGCGGGGCGTTCCGTAACGTCCGTGCGGAAGATCTTTCTGCCCACCTGATGCGCAGCATTCTGTCCCGTAACCCGGCTCTGGAAGCCGCCGCGCTGGATGATATTTACTGGGGCTGCGTGCAGCAGACCCTGGAGCAGGGTTTTAACATCGGGCGTAACGCCGCCCTGCTGGCAGAGATTCCGCATTCGGTTCCGGCAGTCACCGTGAACCGCCTGTGCGGCTCTTCCATGCAGGCGCTGCACGATGCAGCCCGTATGATTCAGACCGGTGATGCCCATGCCTGCCTGATTGGCGGCGTGGAACACATGGGCCACGTGCCGATGAGCCACGGCGTTGACTTCCATCCAGGCCTTAGCCGCAACGTTGCGAAAGCGGCGGGTATGATGGGCCTGACCGCCGAGATGCTCGCCCGCATGCACGGCATCAGCCGCGAAATGCAGGATCAGTTTGCCGCCCGCTCCCACCAGCGCGCCTGGGCCGCAACGGAGGCTGGCCATTTCAAAAATGAAATTGTTGCCACCAGCGGCCACGACGCTGACGGCGTGCTAAAGCGCTTTGATTACGACGAAGTTATTCGCCCGGAAACTACGGTGGAAGGTTTGTCACAGTTGAAGCCCGCGTTCGACCCGGTCAACGGGACCGTTACGGCGGGAACATCTTCTGCTCTGTCTGACGGTGCCGCAGCCATGCTGCTGATGAGCGAATCACGCGCCAGAGATTTGGGCCTGACTATTCGCGCCCGCATCCGCTCAATGGCGGTCGTCGGCTGCGATCCGTCAATCATGGGCTACGGCCCGGTACCAGCGTCGAAAATGGCGCTGAAGAAGGCAGGCCTGACAGCTTCAGATATCGACCTGTTCGAAATGAATGAAGCCTTTGCGGCGCAGATCCTGCCGTGCATTAAGGATCTGGGGCTGATGGAGCAGATCGACCAGAAGATCAACCTGAACGGCGGTGCCATTTCGCTGGGCCACCCGCTCGGCTGCTCCGGCGCGCGTATCAGCACCACGCTGCTTAACCTGATGGAGCGTCGCGATGCGCAGTTCGGACTTGCCACGATGTGTATTGGATTAGGTCAGGGGATCGCTACGGTTATAGAAAGGGTTTAAAGGGTAGCGGCGGATGGCGCTTACGCTTATCCGCCTTAAAAAATGCTTCGCAGAGTTTAGTTGCCGTTCTTCCCGCCTGTCAGGGGCGGGTTTTTTATGGCGTCAGATAAACGCGAAGGCATCGCCAAACATACGCTCGGGATTGGCACCACGCTCATTGCAGAACAGCTCGCGGGCAATTTTCGCCATCTCAAAGCGCCCTGCGATATAGATATCGTGCCCGCTCAGCGTACCGTAATCCTGCATCACTGCCGTCAACACGGTGCCATTACGCCCGCGCCAGTCACCTTCAGGTTGCTCAACCACCGCTTCAACACGCAGATTTTCATGCTGAACCGAAAGCGCCTCCAGCTCGGCCAGATCGTAAAGATGCTTCTCTTCACGACCGCCCCAGTAGATTGCGATTTCACGTTGAGGATTGCGCTCCAGCGCCGTCAGCAGAATCGAACGAACGTAGGAGAAACCGGTGCCGCCGGCAATCAGAATCAGAGGACGTTCTTCATCGTCACGCAGCCAGGCGTCGCCGTGGGGAATATCCACCACGATCTCTTTGTCTTTCAGGATGCGGTCCATGACGGCCATCGCATACAGATTCAGCTCCGAGGCACCGATGTGCAGCTCGATAAACTCATGTTCGCCCGGCGTGGAGGCCATAGAAAACGGGCGCTTGTCCCGCTCGTCCATCACCACCATCAGATACTGACCTGCCTGAAAGGAGAAATCCGCTTCCGGCAGCAATCGAACGCGATATACCGTGTCCGTTATCGCTTCTACCGAGGTCACTTTACAGCTTAAGGTTGTCATGCGTCCCCTCTGTCGGGTCAATAATGCTAAACGGTAAAAAGTCGCCCTCAGGCGTTTTTGTCGTTATCGAAAATAGCCAGTTCATCCCAGATTGCATCTATCCGCGCGCAGACTTCCGCATCTTTTTTGATAGGACGCCCCCACTCACGCTGGGTCTCTC
Organism: Dryocola clanedunensis; assembly: GCF_038405435.1. Lineage (GTDB taxonomy): Bacteria > Pseudomonadota > Gammaproteobacteria > Enterobacterales > Enterobacteriaceae > Dryocola > Dryocola clanedunensis_A. The sequence continues at coordinate 8,797 of NZ_JBBYHZ010000015.1, forward strand.
CTGGCCATTTATTGGTGGCATCCAGTCCCATTTTTGAACCAAGGCCGGAAACCGGCGAGGCAAAATCCAGGTAATCAATCGGCGTGTTCTCAACCAGTACGGTATCACGCGCCGGATCCATACGCGTAGTGATGGCCCAGATAACATCGTTCCAGTCACGTGCGTTCACATCGTCATCGCATACAATGACAAACTTGGTGTACATAAACTGCCGCAGGAATGACCAGACGCCCATCATCACGCGCTTCGCGTGGCCGGCGTACTGCTTTTTAATGGTCACAACCGCAAGGCGATAGGAGCACCCTTCCGGCGGCAGGTAGAAATCGACAATTTCCGGGAACTGCTTTTGCAGAATCGGCACGAAGACTTCGTTTAGCGCCACGCCCAGCACCGCCGGTTCATCCGGTGGGCGGCCAGTGTAGGTGGAGTGATAAATCGCATCCTCACGCTGGGTAATGTGCGTGACGGTAAACACCGGGAAGCTGTCTATTTCATTGTAGTAGCCCGTGTGGTCGCCATACGGCCCTTCCGGCGCCATTTCGCCCTGTTCGATGTAGCCCTCCAGCACGATTTCAGCGCTGGCCGGGACTTCGAGATCGTTGGAAAGACACTTCACCACTTCGGTTTTTGTGCCGCGCAAAAGCCCGGCAAAAGCATATTCAGAGAGCGTATCCGGCACCGGCGTCACTGCGCCAAGAATGGTAGCCGGGTCTGCACCCAGCGCCACGGAAACCGGGAAGCGCTCACCGGGATGCGCCGCGCACCACTCCTGGAAATCCAGCGCGCCGCCGCGATGGGACAGCCAGCGCATAATCAGCTTGTTCTTGCCGATAAGCTGCTGGCGGTAAATCCCCAGGTTTTGCCGCTCTTTGTGCGGGCCGCGCGTTACCGTTAACCCCCACGTAATAAGTGGAGCGGCATCTTCGGGCCAGCACTGCATGATCGGGATGCGGGAGAGATCGACCTCGTCGCCCTCCCAGATGCGTTCCTGACAGGGCGCGCCGCGCAGCCGTTTGGTTGGCATGTTCAGCACTTGTTTGAACTGGGGGAGTTTATCGAACAGGTCGCGGAAGCCTTTTGGTGGCTCCGGCTCTTTCAGAAAGGCCAGCAGTTTACCCACTTCGCGCAGGGCGGTGACATCTTCCTGCCCCATGCCCATTGCCACTCGCTTCGGCGTGCCGAACAGGTTGCACAGCACCGGCATGCTGTACCCTTTAGGGTTTTCGAACAGCAGCGCCGGACCGTTGGCGCGTAGCGTACGATCGGCGATTTCGGTCATTTCCAGATGCGGATCGACGGGCATCGAGATACGTTTCAGCTCACCGCGCTGTTCAAGCAGCGTCATAAAGTCGCGCAGGTCGTGGTATTTCATGCAATTCATCCTGGCCCTGAGAATGCCCGCCATTATACGGACTTCATCCGGAGCATGCTGTATTTTTGTTAAAAACGAGTAACAGCCTGGACAATAACCGCATGGCGATTGGTTATACTTGTGCTGGCTATCTCTCGGTACGGGCTTTTGCTATTCTTGCGCCCTCAATGAGGTGAGATGAGAAATTATGGAATCCTGGTATCTTCTGTACTGTAAACGAGGACAGCTGCTGCGGGCGCAAGAGCATCTTGAGCGCCAGGCGGTGAATTGCCTTACTCCGATGATCACGCTGGAAAAACTGGTGCGTGGCAAAAGAACTGCAGTCAGCGAGCCTTTGTTCCCGAACTATATGTTCGTCAAATTCGATCCTGAAAGCATCCATACCACCACGGTGAACTCCACCCGTGGCGTCAGCCATTTCGTTCGGTTTGGCGCACAGCCTGCCAGCGTGCCGGAAGACGTTATTGACCAGCTCATTAACTACCATCCTGAAAATGTTACCGACCCGGATACCCCCTATCCCGGCGACAGCGTGGTCATTACCGAAGGGGCATTCGAAGGGCTGGAAGCGATATTCAGCGAGCCGGACGGGGAAGCGCGATCTATGCTGCTGCTCAATCTGCTGAACAAGCAGGTCAGGCAGAGCGTGAAGAATACGGATTTCAGGAAGGTTTAAACGAAAGGCCAGCCGTAGGGCGGATTAGCCTAAGCGTCATCCGCCCCTACAAAATAAAACCTAGCGCTGCATCTGCTCGTCGTGCAGCCACTGTGCGACACGCTTAGAGAAGTACGTCAGCACGCCGTCGGCACCCGCACGTTTGAAGCACAGCAGCGACTCCATAATCGCAGGTTTCTCTGCCAGCCAGCCGTTCTGGATCGCGGCCATGTGCATCGCGTATTCACCAGACACCTGATAGGCGAAGGTCGGCACGCCAAAGGTTTGCTTCACGCGGCTGACCACATCCAGATACGGCATACCCGGTTTGACCATTACCATGTCCGCGCCTTCCTGGAGATCCTGCGCCACTTCCTGCAGGGCTTCGTCAGTGTTGGCCGGGTCCATCTGATAGGTTTTTTTATTGCCGCCCTTCAGGTTACCGGAAGAGCCAATTGCATCGCGGAACGGGCCGTAATAGCAGGAGGCGTATTTGGCCGCATAGGACATGATCTGCGTGTTCACCAGACCGTCGGCTTCCAGCTGGTCGCGAATAGCGCCAATACGGCCGTCCATCATGTCGCTTGGCGCGATGATTTCCGCACCGGCTTCCGCATGGGATAACGCCTGACGCACCAGAATCTCGCGGGTGATGTCGTTAATGACGTAGCCGTCCGCATCGATAACGCCGTCCTGACCGTGGGTGGTATAGGGGTCAAGCGCCACATCCGTCAGCAGGCCCAGCTCCGGCACCGCATCCTTCAGCGCGCGTACTGCACGCTGCACCAGACCATCCGGGTTATAGGCTTCTTCGGCATGTAACGATTTACCCGCACTTTCGATAACCGGGAACAGAGACAGCACCGGGACACCCAATTTCGCGACGGCTTCGGCCTCTTTAAGCAGCAGGTCGATAGTCATGCGGTAAACGCCCGGCATCGACGCCACTTCTTCCTGACGATTCTGCCCTTCCATCACGAAGACCGGATAGATGAGATCGTTTACCGTAAGCTGGTTTTCAGCAACCAGGCGACGGCTGAAGTCGTGGCGGCGTACGCGGCGCATACGGCGGCCGGGAAACGTACCGGGAAATGCATAGCTCATTTACTTTCTCCTGATTTAAGCCAGCCGGAATAAGCGGCGGGCATTGTCATCTGTTACTTGCGCAAGCCAGGCGGGATCTTTTCCTCGCCACAGGGCAACCTGATTAAGGATATGGGGCAAGTAGCAGGGTTCGTTGCGGCGGGAAGCAGGTTTTGGTTTTAGATCCCGGGGCAACGAATAGGGGGCGTCTGTCTCCAGCAGAAGCTGCTGGGCTGGTATGACGGGCAACAGCTCACGCAGTTCAAGCCCACGGCGCTCGTCGCAGACCCAGCCGGTGATGCCGATAAACAGGCCGCGGGCCAGGCATTCACGCGCTTCGTCCTGCGTGCCGGTAAAACAGTGCAGCACCACGCCCGGAAGCTTATCCAGCCATGGGTCCAGAAGGGTTATAAAACGTTCGTGCGCTTCACGGCAGTGCAGAAACACCGGCATTACCAGGTCGGCGGCAAGCGCCAGCTGGGCGGTAAAGGCCCGCTCCTGTTCGGCAGGTGTTGAGAAGTTACGGTTGAAATCCAGGCCGCACTCCCCTATTGCAACCACTTCCGGCGCACCGGCGAGCTGATAGATTGCCTCTGCCGTTGCATCCTGCCACTGGCTGGCATCATGGGGATGGACGCCCGCGGTGGACCAGCAGCCTTCATACTGCTGCGCCATCGCTAATGCCTGCTGGCTTTCATGCAGGCTGGTCCCGGTCAGCAGCATGCCGCTGACGCCCGCCTGATACGCACGCTGCACGACTTCCGCGTGGTCTTTGGCAAATTGTGAGCTGGTAAGGTTTACACCGATATCAAACATATAGCGTTCCAAACGACGACCGCCCTGACGGGCGGTCTGTTTTGCAATCAGGACTCTTTTTCTGAGTGCTTGTCTTCTGCTTCTGCTTCGGCTTCCGCATCTTCATCCTCGACCCCATCCCGGCGACCTTTGCCGACATAGTAACGAGAGAAGAATACGCCTACTTCGAACAGGCAGTACATCGGTATCGCCAGCAGCGTCTGGGAGAAGATATCCGGCGGCGTCAGCAGCATGCCGACAATAAAGGCACCCACGAAGATATAAGGGCGCTTTTTCTTCAGTGCTTCCGGGGTTGTTACGCCCATCCAGCACAGCAGTACGATGGCAACCGGCACTTCAAACGCCGCACCGAAGGCCATAAACAGCGTCATGACGAAATCGAGGTATTTACTGATGTCCGTCGAGACGACTACGCCGACCGGGGCCGTTTTGGTCAAAAAACCAAACGCCAGCGGGAACACCACGAAGTAAGCAAAAGCGATACCGATATAGAACAGCAGCGAGCTGGAGAACAGCAGCGGCATCACCAGCTTGCGCTCGTGCTTGTACAGCGCAGGGGCAATAAACGCCCAGAGCTGATAGAGAATGACCGGCGCGGAGAGAATCAACGACACGTAGATCGTCAGCTTAATCGGCGTAAAGAACGGTGACGCAACGTCTGTTGCGATCATCGTGGAGCCGACGGGCATCTGGCTTATCAGCGGAGCGGAGACAATCTGATAAATGTCATTAGCGAAATAAACCAGCGCCAGAAAAATCACCAGCACAGCGATAATGCTGTTTAACAGTCGCTTGCGCAGCTCAATCAGGTGGGTGATGAGCGGTTGGGTATCTTCAACGGCCATGTTTACTTTTTATCACTCGAAGGTTGAGGTGAAACTGGGGCGGCAACAGGCTCCGGTACAGGTTTTACCTGGGGCTGGACGGGTTCTTCTGACGGTACAACAGAGGGCGCGGTGGCTGGAGTTGCTTCAACTTCAGGCGCCTGGTCTGGTGCGCTGGCCTGATGAGCGGCCGCAGCGGGCGTAACACCTTCGTGGCTGTCCTGCGCATCTTTCACCAGCGGATTATGGATGGTGTGCGCCTCATCGCTGCTTTGTTCAGGGTCCTGGGTATAAGAACGCTTCATGGATTCTGCTGCCTGACGCAGTTCATCCATCGAGGCCTTTAGCTCCGGCGTCAGGTGATCCAGGCTCGCTTTTTCAACCTTTTTCAGGCTGTCCTGCAGCTCCTGGATTTTCAGCTCCTGAGCAAGCTCGTTCTGCACCGTTGAGGCCAGAGAGCGCAGCGCCCTGATCCAGCCGACAACCGTTTTTACCGCCACCGGCAGACGTTGCGGCCCCAGAACTACGAGGCCGATCACGAAGACTAATAACAGCTCACTAAAACCAATATCGAACACGGTTTACACCTGCTCTTTATCGTTGCTCTTTGCTTCGTCTTTTTTCACGTCGCCAGCAGGTTTTTCCGCCAGGTTCTTCGCAGTGAAGTCCGCGTCCTGAACAGAGGTGTCTTTCTCTTTAGGTTCGTCATCGTTCATGGCTTTCTTGAAGCCTTTGATAGAAGCGCCCAGGTCGGAACCAATGGAACCCAGCTTCTTGGTACCGAACAGCAGAACGACGATGACGGCAATGATCACTAATTGCCAGATACTGATACCACCCATAATATTGCCTCAAATCACTAAGATGTTTGTGTAACGGCCGATATTATACGGCACGTTGCCTGTTAATGACGATTAAAATTCAGGCAGAGCGACGCCAGCCTATCAGCCAGGCCACGATGCCACCAGCCATCAACCAGGCGGGCATGAGCTCCCACTCCGGTTTATTTATCAGCAACAAAGTCCCACTCAGAATCAACGTGGCTCCGATGCCGAACAGATAGCGCGACTGTCCCTGCCGCACATGATGTTGATGCAGCTCGCGTTGGATTTTATCAATGCTGTGCTGTAAATGCTTGCCCTGGCGCAAACTGTCGTACACCAGTTCCGGGAGTTCCGGCATTTTTTCAATCCAGAAAGGCGCTTTTTCTTTAAAAGCACGCACCAGAGCGGGGATACCAACCTGATCCTTGATCCAGCTTTCAAGGAATGGCTTGGCGGTTTTCCACAAATCCAGCTGCGGGTAAAGCTGCCTTCCGACGCCTTCAACGTACAAAAGCGTTTTTTGCAGTAACACCAGCTGCGGCTGAACTTCCATATTAAAACGGCGCGCCGTATTGAAGAGGTTAAGCAGTACGTGACCGAAGGAGATCTCCGCCAGCGGTTTTTCAAAAATCGGTTCGCAAACTGTACGGATGGCAAACTCGAACTCTTCTACATTGGTGTCTGGCGGAACCCAGCCGGAATCTACGTGCAGTTCGGCAACCTTACGATAGTCGCGGTTGAAGAAGGCGATGAAGTTCTCTGCCAGATAGCGTTTATCTTCTTTGTTCAGCGACCCGACAATACCGCAGTCGATGCCGATATACTGCGGATCTTCCGGGTGCTCAAAGCTGACAAAAATATTGCCCGGATGCATGTCGGCATGGAAGAAGCTGTCGCGGAAAACCTGCGTGAAGAACACCTGCACGCCGCGTTCGGCCAGCAATTTCATGTTGGTGCCCTGGCTTTCGAGCGTGGGAATATCCGAAACCGGGATCCCGTAGATGCGCTCCATGACCATCATGTCCTCACTGCAATAGTCAGGAAACACTTCTGGAATGTACAGCATCGGGCTGCCTTCGAAATTGCGGCGCAGCTGGATAGCATTTGCGGATTCACGCAGCAGGTTCAGCTCATCGATCAGCGTTTTTTCGTATTCCCGTACCACTTCCAGCGGACGCAGGCGGCGGCCGTCCGGCAGCAGACGCGGCACCCAGCGCGCTAAGCGATAGATAAGCTTCATGTCGGCTTTGATGACAGGAAGAATGTCCGGGCGAATAACTTTAATCACCACTTCTCGACCGTTCTCTTTCAGTCGCGCAGTATGGACCTGAGCGATAGAAGCAGAAGCCAGCGGCTTAATTTCAAATTCATCAAACCAGGTTTCAACGGGGATACCGCCCATTGCCTGCTCAATCTGCTTTTTAGCCAGCTCGCCATCAAAGGGAGCGACTCTGTCCTGCAGCATAGCCAGCTGATCGGCAATCATCGGCGGGAAAAGATCCCGGCGCGTGGAGAGCATCTGCCCAAATTTAATCCACACCGGCCCCAGCTCCTGCAATGCCAGGCGCAGGCGTTCGCCCAGCTCTTTCTCTTTATGGCGGTTAGGCATCCAGAACAGCATCCGCCGCCAGATGCGCAGCGGCAGCGTGATACGAAGTTTAGGGATTAGCTCATCCAGACCATAGCTGAGGAAGGTACGAACGATGAAATAGAGACGACGAATTTCTCCTGGCGTCATTTGCCCTCCAGCCTGTCCAGCCGCGCGCTTAATGCGTCGACCGCGCGTTCAACGGCAGCCGTTTCCTCGGCAAACCATGCCACTTCCAGCGGGCCGGGGGCCATGCGCCACTCTTCGGTAATTGCCTCAGCCAGATACTGCTGATTGCGGGAGAAGCCTTTTTTCAGCAGCCTGCTGCCGCCGCGGAAAAATTTGCTGATGCCCTCTGCCGCCACGTCGCCGATATAAGGTGCGAACAGCTCTGCGGGATCGAACTCAGCCAGGTCCATTAACGCCACCCAGTTCTGAACGACCTGGAGATCGCCCTGCACTTCAAGGTCACCGCTGCGGATTAGCGCCGTCAGCTGCTGCCTGTCGCGCAGCTTCGGCAGTACCGCCATGCGCGTGATAACAACGCAGTCAGCTTCGCCTTCCCACTCGCCCAGCACGTCAATCTGCTGTTCACTGAATGAGAGAACCAGCGGCGCGGAAAACTCCCTGAGCTCAACGCGCAGCACTTTCCCCAGCAAACGCTGACGGGCGGCCTTCAGGCCACGGTCGCGCCATAAAAAGGTGTTGAGGACGGTTTCCAGCCCGGCGGTGACAAGCGGTGTAAATGGCATCAGCAACCCTCGATCAGAATTTGTAGCCACGATGCAGGGCAACGATCCCGGCGGTCAGGTTGTAATAGGTGGTGTTTTCAAAACCTGCGTCTTCCATCATCGCCTTCAGAGTGTCCTGGTCGGGATGCATGCGGATAGACTCGGCCAGATAGCGGTAGCTCTCTGCGTCCTGCGCAACGACTTCGCCAATGCGCGGCAGAATGTGGAAGGAATACGCGTCGTAGGCTTTGCTCAGCGGTTCAATGATTGGCTTGGAGAATTCCAGCACCAGCAGGCGACCGCCCGGCTTGAGTACGCGATACATAGAGCGCAGCGCTTTTTCTTTATCGGTAACGTTACGCAGGCCGAAAGAGATGGTGATGCAGTCGAAGAAATTGTCCGGGAACGGCAGCGCTTCCGCATTTGCCTGCACGTAGTTCACGTTGCCGACAATGCCGATATTGCGCAGCTTTTCACGGCCCATTTTCAGCATCGAGTCGTTGATATCTGCCAGAACCACTTCACCCGTTTCACCCACCAGACGAGAAAACTTCGCGGTCAAATCGCCCGTTCCGCCAGCAAGATCCAGCACCCGCTGCCCGCGACGCACGCCGCTGCAGTCAATGGTGAAGCGCTTCCAGATACGATGCACGCCGAACGACATCAGGTCATTCATCACGTCGTATTTGGCGGCCACAGAGTGGAATACATGCGCCACCATATCGGCCTTCTGCTCTTTCGCTACGGTGCGGAAGCCAAAGTGTGTTGTTTCCTGGGATTCGTCGACCATCTCAATGCCTGCTTATCAAAAAAAGGTTCGTGAAGTGTAACAGAATGGCCGCTAAAGCCCTATGCTTCAAGCCTGCTGACGCAACCTTTGCTTAGCTTTACCCGACGCTTTGCCGGTCCTCTAAGCCACTGTCCTGGCGTATCTCTTCGCTGTGTTCATGACCGACTCGCGCCGTATTGTCCTCATCTTCCTGCCGCGCCTGGTCGACTAAATCCGGATTAATCTCGCGCTTAACCTCTACGCCCAGCCCGCGGAACGCATCGGCCTGAACCAGAATATTTCCGCGCCCGGAGGCGAGCTTTTTCATCGCCTGGCGGTAGTTGTCCTGCGCCTTGTCCAGGCTCTGGCCGATGGCGGACATGTCATCAACGAACAGCCGCATTTTGTCATACAGTCGACCCGCGCGTTCTGCAATTTGCTGCGCATTGCGGCTCTGGTGCTCATAACGCCACAAATTGGTAATGGTGCGCAGCGCCACCAGCAGCGTTGTCGGGCTGACCAGCATGATGTTGTTCTTCAGCGCTTCGCTTATCAGCTCCGGCTGGCGATCGATGGCGAGCAGGAAGGCAGGTTCGACCGGGATAAACATCAGCACGTAATCGAGGGAGCGCAGGCCGGGTAGCTGCTGGTAGTCTTTGCGGCTGAGCAGCCGGATATGGTTGCGGACGGCGGCAATATGCTCGTTCAGAGCCCCTTCCCGCGTAAATTCATCGTCGCCGTTAAAGTAGCGTTCGTAGGCCACCAGCGTCATTTTCGCATCGATGACTACATCTTTTCCCTGCGGCAGACGAACGATAACATCCGGCTGCATGCGGCTGTTGTTTTCCAGCTGGATATTTACCTGAGTCTGGTATTCATGGCCTTCCCGCAGGCCAGAGGCTTCCAGCACGCGAGTCAGCACCACTTCACCCCAGTTGCCCTGGGTTTTATTGTCGCCTTTCAGCGCCTTAGTGAGATTGAGGGCTTCCTGTGCCATTTGCGCATTGAGCTGTTGGAGGCTGCGAATTTCGTGGGTGAGCGTATGACGTTCGCGAGCTTCCTGCCCGAAGCTGTCCTGCACCTGACGACGGAAGCCATCCAGCTGTTCACGCAGCGGCGTAAGCAGGCCGTTCAGGCTCTGGCGGTTTTGTTCTTCAACTTTGCGACCGCTTTGCTCAAAAATACGGTTGGCGAGGTTTTCAAACTGTTCGCTCAGGCGCTGTTCGCTGTTGATCATCTGGCGATGTTTGTCTTCGGCGTTCAGCCGGGTTTGCTCGAGAAGCGTGGTGAGCTCGCGCAGGTCTGCCTCCTGCGTGCTGTTGATTTCAAGCTGGGTGCGCAGTTCGCGGTTAAGCTGTTCGCACTCTTCTTTCCAGTGCTGGTTCTGGACGAGCTCCTGCCGGGTCGCCTTAAGCTCGCCATAAACTTCCCGCTGCTCTTCATGCAGGAGCGTCTGCTTTTGCGCCGCCCGCAGGCTCGCGATCAGCCATCCTGTTAATACTCCTACCAGGGCAATACCCACCCCGAAGAGAACTGAAATATCCACTGCGCCTCCCGCAATCCACGCCAAACACCAGCAAGCTAAAATTGTGCTGTATAAATGTCCAGATGAAAAGGAGTTTACTGCGAGGCGTTACGCAAAGCGTAAATTTAAAGAACGTCTGGCTATAAAAAAGGCGGATGAAACGTTTTCACCCGCCTGTCTGGCTAGCGTGGATTCCGCTACCGATTTTCCACCGGACGTTTAGCCCGACTAGATCAGGCGGCGAGCCGCTTCAACGACGATTTTCACCGCGTGGCTTTCCGTCTTCTTCATGGTTTCGGCATTAGGAATTTCTTGCTGGGTGCGGTTAACGATAACACCGGCTACCATCCCGGCGCGCAGGCCCTGGCTTGCACACATGGTCAGCAGCGTGGCCGATTCCATTTCGTAGTTCATCACGCCCATCTGCTGCCACTCTTCCATGGAGCCTTTGAAGCGGCTGACGACGCGACCGGAGAAGGTGTCGTAACGCTCCTGACCCGGGTAGAAGGTGTCGGAGGATGCTGTCACGCCAACGTGAGTCGTCGCACCAATGGATTTGGCTGCTTCAACCAGCGCCGTCGTACAGGCGAAGTCAGCAACCGCCGGGAACTCCATAGGCGCAAAGTGCAGGCTGGCACCGTCAAGACGCACGGACGCGGTAGTCACCAGCACGTCTCCAACGTTGATATGCGGCTGGATAGCACCGGTGGTGCCGATACGCAGGAAGGTGCGAATGCCCAGCTGTGCCAGCTCTTCTACGGCAATAGAAGTAGATGGCCCGCCAATACCGGTGGAGCAGACGATCACGGCCTTGCCGTCGATTTCAGCACGCCAGGTAGTAAATTCGCGATGGGCGGCCAGTTTGACCGGCTTGTCCATCAGCGCGGCGATTTTTTCAACTCGCTCCGGGTCACCCGGGACGATAGCAAGCGTTGCCCCCTGCAGGTCGCTCTTCGTGAGGCCGAGGTGAAAAACATCAGACTTGGACATAACAGACTCCTCTGTTGAGTAGGGTTGGCTTGTGCCACAAAGCGGTACTTTACAGAACCTGCTCGCATAATTTCGTGACGCGTTTCACCATGAATGAAACAAATTACATCATTTACAAATCGTTTGGTGATGAAGATCACGCATGAGAGGCGAATTGTGCGCTTATCGGTCCGCAAGAGCGTTTTTTTTAAACCAGAGATGTTAGCTATAGTTACCTCACTGCGCTAATGCTGGTACGGAGAATGCCAATGAAAGAAGAGCACACAACACAGAACACGCCGGGCGGTAAATTCGCACCTGCGGCAGAACCCCTCGCGACAACCGTTGTAACCACCCCGGAGGATGCCATTCTGGCCGGCGAAACGTCGGTCCCGTCTCAGGGCGAGAACATGCCTGCTTACCATGCACGGCCTAAAAACGCCGAGGGTCCTTTACCCGTGGTGATTGTGGTCCAGGAAATTTTCGGCGTGCATGAACATATTCGCGACGTCTGCCGCCGCCTTGCGCTGGAAGGCTATCTGGCCGTGGCGCCGGAACTCTATTTCCGCCAGGGCGATCCAAACGATTATGCAGATATTCCAACCCTGTTCAGCGGTCTGGTATCGAAGGTGCCGGATGCGCAGGTGCTTGCGGATCTCGATCACGTCGCCAGCTGGGCTGCCCGCAATGGGGGTGATGCCCATCGCCTTATGGCGACAGGATTTTGCTGGGGTGGACGTATTGCCTGGCTGTACGCCGCGCACAACCCGCAGCTTAAAGCAGCGGTGGCCTGGTATGGCAAACTGACCGGTGAGAAAACGCTGAATTCACCGAATCATCCGGTGGATGTTGCCATCAACCTTAACGCTCCGGTGCTGGGCCTGTATGGCGGCCAGGATACGGGGATCCCGCAGGATACGGTGGAAACGATGCGTCAGGCGCTACGTGCCGCTAATGCAAATTCGGAGATTATCGTTTATCCCGATGCGGGCCACGCGTTCAACGCGGACTATCGCCCGAGCTACCATGAAGAGTCGGCGAAAGACGGCTGGGAAAGGATGCTGGCGTGGTTTGCTCGTTTTGACGGCAAGAAATAAGAGAATCTGAGTAAGACGTTCCCCTCACCCAGCCCTCTCCCCAAAGGGACGAGGGAGAAGGCATGGCGTGAGGGTCAGGCCTTAAGCGCTACGCAGGTTCTGAGCAGCCTTCACCATATTTGCCAGCGCCTGGCGGGTTTCAGGCCAGCCGCGGGTTTTCAGGCCGCAGTCCGGGTTCACCCACAGGCGCTCTGCCGGGACGGACTCCGCGGCTTTCTTCAGCAGGGCCTCAATCCATTCTACGCTCGGCACGTTCGGGGAGTGGATGTCGTAGACGCCCGGCCCGATTTCGTTCGGGTATTCGAACTCTTTGAACGACTCCAGCAGATCCATGTCGGAACGGGACGTTTCAATGGTGATCACGTCCGCATCCAGCGCCGCGATGGAATCCATGATGTCGTTGAACTCGCAGTAACACATGTGAGTGTGGATCTGCGTGTCATCGCGCACGACGGCGGCGTTCAGGCGGAAGGCTTCCACGCCCCACTCTAAATAGGCCTGCCAGTCGGACTGGCGCAGCGGTAAGCCTTCGCGCAGCGCTGGCTCATCAATCTGGATAATACCGATGCCCGCGTCTTCCAGGTCCGCCACTTCATCACGCAGCGCCAGCGCAATTTGCTTCGCGATGGTTTCGCGGCTCACGTCCTCGCGTGGGAATGACCAGCAGAGGATGGTCACCGGCCCGGTCAGCATGCCTTTTACCGGCTTATCGGTCAGAGACTGCGCGTACTTCGCCCACTCAACGGTGATGGCCTTCGGACGGCTGATGTCACCAATGACCACCGGAGGCTTCACGCAGCGGGAACCGTAGCTCTGTACCCAGCCGTTCTGGGTAAACACGAAGCCGTCGAGGTTTTCACCAAAGTATTCCACCATGTCGTTACGCTCGGCTTCGCCGTGTACCAGCACGTCCAGCCCCAGGCGCTCCTGCTCAACAATCGCCTGCTTAATGTGTTCAGCGATACCGGTACGGTAGTTGCCCGCGTCCAGATTGCCTTTTTTGAAATCCAGACGCAGGCCGCGAATTTCAGTGGTTTGCGGGAACGATCCGATAGTTGTTGTTGGCCATGCCGGCAGGTTAAAGCGCTGGCGCTGCGCCTTAGCGCGGGATATGTAGTCGCTCTGGCGCTGGCTGTCCTGAGCGGTAATGGCCGCCAGGCGTTTTTCTACCGCCGCGTTATGCACCCGGCTGGAGTTACGGCGAGCCTGAATCGGCGCGCTCCACTCGGCGATTTTGTCCGTATTGCCGCTGTTCAGGGCTTCGGTCAGCAGTGACAGCTCGGCGCATTTTTGCAGGGCAAAGGCAAACCAGCTTTTCACCTCTTCATCCAGACGGGTTTCCACGCTCAGATCGATTGGGCTGTGCAGCAGGGAGCAGGAAGAAGCCACCCACAGGTCGCGCTTGCCCACCAGCGCTTTCAGCTGCGCGTATTTCTCAGTCAGATCGGCACGCCAGACGTTACGACCGTTGATGACGCCCGCGGACAGCAGCCAGTCGGCAGGCAGCTGCTGATGGATCTCGTTGATATCGTCTTTGCCGTGAGCGAAATCAACGTGCAGACCCTGTACCGGCAGCGCGGTAATGGTGTTCAGGTTCGGCGTCACGCCTTCGAAATAGGTGGTCAGCAGGAGTTTTGTTTTGCCAGCCAGCGCGTCGTAAGCTGGTTTGAAAGCGTCCAGCCATGCCTGCGGCAGCTCCAGCACCAGCGCGGGCTCATCGATTTGCACCCACTCAATACCGCGTTTTGCCAGCTCGGCCAGCACCTGCTGGTATACCGGCAAAATATCTTTCAGCAGGCTCAGGCGGTCAAACTGTTCGCCTTTCACTTTGCCCAGCCACAGGTAAGTGACCGGCCCAAGCAGCACGGGCTTCACGTTGTGGCCCAGGGCCAGCGCTTCATCCACTTCATCAAGCAGCTGCGTCCACGTCAGTCTGAACTGCTGCCCTTTGGTGAATTCCGGCACCATGTAGTGATAGTTGGTGTTAAACCATTTGGTCATTTCAGCGGCGGCGGCTGGCTCGCCGGTTGGGGCACGGCCACGGCCAATGCGGAATAAGGTGTCCAGGTCAACGCTGCCGTCCGCATTCTGATGACGAGCCGGCACGTTACCGAGCAGCAGGCTGGTGGTCAGAACGTGGTCGTACCATGCGAAGTCGCCCACCGGCAGCAGCTCAACGCCCGCCTGTTTTTGCTGATCCCAGTGACGGGCGCGCAGCTCGCGGCCCACCGCCAGTAACTCTTGCTGGGTGGAGCTGCCAGCCCAGTAGCTCTCTTGTGCTTTTTTCAGTTCGCGACGCAGGCCGACACGAGGAAAACCGAGGGTGTGATTATGGATTGTCATTTTTCTTTCCTCATTATATCTCGAATTTGACGCATTTAGACGTCCAGATGTTTACACATCTATAATCCGCAGGTACTGTATCTTCCTCAAGCGCAAAATCTTCATCGCGAAGTGAAGGACTTTCATGATCGAAATTAAACATCTGCGGACGCTCCAGGCGTTACGAAACTGCGGCTCGCTGGCCGCCGCGAGCGCCTCGCTGCATCAGACCCAGTCAGCCCTCTCCCATCAGTTCAGCGATCTGGAGCAGCGGCTCGGGTTCCGCCTGTTTGTTCGGAAAAGTCAGCCGCTGCGCTTTACGCCGCAGGGTGAAATTCTGCTTCAGCTTGCCGAACAGGTGCTGCCGCAGATCGGCCGCGCGCTTCAGGCCTGCAATGAACCGCATCAGACCACGCTGCGCATTGCTATTGAATGCCACAGCTGCATCCAGTGGCTGACTCCGGCGCTGGAGAATTTCCACAAACAGTGGCCGCAGGTGGATCTGGATTTCAAATCAGGCGTGACGTTCGACCCGCAGCCCGCGCTGCAGCAAAGCGAGCTGGATATCGTTCTGACGTCCGACATCCTGCCACGCAGCGGCCTGCACTATTCGCCCATGTTTGATTATGAAGTGCGCCTGGTGCTGGCGACGGATCATCCGCTGGCGGGCAAGGCGCGCATCGAGCCGGAAGATTTGAGCAGCGAAACGCTGATGATTTACCCGGTGCAGCGCCAGCGGCTGGATATCTGGCGTCACTTCCTGCAGCCGGCAGGCGTTAGCCCGTCGCTGAAAAGCGTGGATAACACGCTGCTGCTGATTCAGATGGTGTCGGCCCGCATGGGGATTGCCGCGCTGCCGCACTGGGTGGTGGAGAGTTTTGAGCGCCAGGGGCTGGTGGTGACCAGGACCCTGGGCGAAGGATTGTGGAGCCGACTGTACGCTGCGGTTCGCGATGGAGAGCAGCGCCAGCCGGTAACTGAAGCGTTTATTCGCTCGACGCGCTCGCACGCCTGTGAGCATCTTCCGTTTGTACGGAACGCGGAGCGACCCAATGGCGATGCACCCATAGCGAAGCCATTATCACCGTTCCCCCAATAATAAAGCTCGGCCAGTGGGGCTGCTCCTGCCAGATGGCGAGGTTAACCAGCAGCCCCGCGGGCACATGCACGTTGTTCATGATGCCGAGCGTCCCCGCATCGACCTGCGTCGCACCGTAGTTCCACATGAAATAGCCCAGTCCGGAAGCGACCACGCCCAGCCAGACCAGAATGCCCCATTGCAGGTTAGTGGTTGGCAGCTTCTGCGGATTGCCCATCACAAACCAGGCGCTTACCGCCACCACGGCCGCCCCGAGATAGAACCAGGAAAAAGCGCATCTTTGCGGCATAGGCCGCGTTTCCATCAGCCGTTTGTAGCCCACCATCCCGATAGCAAAGCAGATGTTTGCCGCCTGCACCAGCAGTAAGCCAGTCCAGAAGTGATCGCTCACTTTGTCGTAGCGGATGATGGCCGCGCCGACAACGGCCAGCCCGGCGCTTAGCGCATAGCCCCAGCGCAGCGGCCTGCGGCTGAGCAAATCATAAATAAACGTGATGTAGAGCGGCGTCAGCACCGTGAACAGCAGGAATTCCGACACGGTGAGATAGAGATAGGCCTGGAAGCTGAACAGGTACATTACGCCGAGCTGCAGCGCGCCCACCAGCATATACAGCAGCAGCGTTTTCACGCTGTAGCCTTTAAATCGCAGGAATGGCAGGAACACGACTGCCGCCAGGCCCACGCGCATCAGCACGGAGAAATAGCTGTCGACATGCCCGGCAAGGTATTCGCCAATCAGGCTAAAAGAGAAGGCCCACAGGATAGTGGTGATGATCAGTAGCGGCACGGTGGCGTCTTCGCAGCAGGAAATTTACCGCATTGTAGCGAAGCTTGTTGCCGGGATGGGAATTATTTGATTGACGAGTGGTGGTTAATTCACCACTCGTTTGTAGGCTTACTCCGCGCCGAGGAACATCCTGCGCAGATAGTGCGGCACGGCGTTATCGGCGTTGGTGCCGATCACTTCCAGCTCC
Organism: Dryocola clanedunensis; assembly: GCF_038405435.1. Taxonomy (GTDB): domain Bacteria; phylum Pseudomonadota; class Gammaproteobacteria; order Enterobacterales; family Enterobacteriaceae; genus Dryocola; species Dryocola clanedunensis_A. Next base: position 25,445 of record NZ_JBBYHZ010000015.1, read on the forward strand.
GGCAGCAGGTCCTTCAGGCGCTGATGGGCGTTGCCCATGATGCAGCCTTTCCCCGCCATAGAGAGCATTTCGGCGTCGTTCATGCCGTCGCCAAAGGAGATGCACTCTTTTAAGCTGTAGCCCATCGCTTTGGCGACCGCTTCCAGCGCGTGGCCTTTTGATACGCCGCCCGCCATCACTTCCAGGCAGGTTAACGTGGAGAAGCTGACGTTAACGCGGTCGCCCCAGCGGGCGTTGATTGCCTGCTCGAGCGGCAGCAGCTTTTCGTGGTCGTCGCAGGTGAAGAACACTTTGCTCACGCCGTCCGTTTCCAGCAGGCCCGGCTCGAAGAGCGAGTAGTTAAACACCGCTTCTTTAAAGTATTTCATCTCTTCCGGGCGGTGGCGGTTCATAAACCACTCGTCGCCGCGATAGACGTTGGTCACGATATCCTTGTTGGCGTGCATCACGCCGTACAGATCGGCTGCAATATCACGATCCAGATCGTGAGTGAACACCAGGTTACCGTCGGTGTCGTGCACGCGGGCACCGTTGGAGGTGATCATGTAGGCTTTGATTTCGAGGTTGTCGCGGATCTGCGCAACGTCGATGTGGTGACGCCCTGTCGCAAACACGAAATGCACGCCGTGCGCGGTAAGCAGCTTCAGCGTTTCTTTCGCGTAAGGGGAAAGCAGGTGATCGGGGGACAGCAACGTGCCATCTAAGTCAGACGCAACGACCTGGTACATAAGATTAGTAAACCTCTGGTGAAGAAAATTAATGATGCCGGTCGAAAAAATCGAGGATGGCATTCAACGCTCTGGCCCGCATATTGTCCTTTTCAAACAGGATCTCATGATACGCGCCGTTGATGACGTAAGGTGTTTCCCCCTCACAGGGATGGCCCGCCGCGGCACGAAGTTCGCAGAATCGCTGGTGCGCGCGGTTATCCACCACCCGCTCCTCTTCTGCCTGGAGTAATAACATCGGCGTAGTGATAGCGGTGGCTCCCGCTAACACTTCTTCTCCTGCGAGTATCCCTTCGCGTACCCAGTGCCATGTCGGCCCGCCTACCCGCAATGCTGGCTCGTCAGCATAAAAACGCAGGTTACGACGGTAGCGTTCACGGCTATGGGTCAGGACATTAACGCTAAACGGCAGGGCGCGCCAGCGGCCTGTTCCTATTGCGTAACCTTCACGAATGCGCTGGTGGCCTTCCGCCCAGTCGAGCAGGTGGCGCACCATCCAGTCCGGCCAGCGCAGCGTAATACCGAACATCGGCGCGGTAAGCGCCACGGCATCAAAGGCCTGAGAATTTTTTTCCAGCCAGAGCGTGGTGATAGCCCCGCCCATGGAGTGCGCCAGCACGTAACGCTTACGCCACGGGCCGGTAGCAACTTCCTGCTGATAAAAGCGGTCAAAATCTTCGACGTAGTCGCTAAATTTCACGACGTGCCCACGGTGCGTATCGGAAAGCATCCGGCCCGAACGCCCCTGTCCGCGATGGTCGAGGATTAGCACATCGTAGCCACAGTGGAACAGATCGTAGGCAAGCTCCGCATACTTCACGTAGCTTTCAATGCGGCCCGGACAAACGACAATGACGCGATCGTGCTCCGCGGCACAAAAGCGCACATACCGAACCGGCACATCGTCTACGCCCAGAAATTCACGCTCTTCGCGCTCGCGCCAGAAGTCCGTCAATGGACCCTGTGTGAAAGCAGCAAATGCGCTCTCACGTGTTAACCATCCATTTTTATGCTGACACATAAGCTGTTTTTGCACCGTCTGTCTGAATATTTGTGACCCATAGCACGCCCATAAACAATAGCGTATTGTGGCACAAAAGTGTTCAATCGGGAATTTCGTATGACTTTCGAATGGTGGTGTACCTATCTTCTAACGACAATTATTCTGAGCCTCTCCCCGGGCTCCGGCGCCATCAATACCATGTCCACCGCCATCAGCCACGGCTACCGGGGAGCGGCAGCTTCCATAGCCGGGTTACAAACCGGGCTGGCGATCCATATCGTGCTGGTCGGCGTAGGCCTGGGCGCGCTCTTTTCCCGCTCGCTGATGGCGTTTGAAGTGCTGAAATGGGCAGGTGTTGCCTATCTCATTTGGCTTGGCATTCAGCAGTGGCGGGCGGCAGGCTCAATCGATCTCAATACCCTGGCGGCCAGCCAGCCGCGCAGCCGCCTGTTTAAACGCGCGGTGTTTGTGAACCTCACCAACCCCAAAAGCATTGTGTTTCTGGCGGCCCTGTTCCCACAGTTTATCGCTCCGCATCAGCCGCAGGCGATGCAGTACGTGATTCTGGGCGTCACTACCGTGGTGGTGGATATCATCGTGATGATTGGCTACGCGACGTTAGCCACGCGCATTGCGGGCTGGATAAAAGGGCCGCGTCAGATGAAAGCGCTGAATCGGGTGTTTGGTTCGCTGTTTATGCTGGTAGGCGCGCTCCTTGCCGGAGCACGCCAGGCCTGAGAATTAGCGGGAGATAATCAGGTGGATGCCGAAGCCGGTAAACAGAGCGCCCGCCATGCCGTCGATCCATCTGGCGAGGCGCTGATAGCCGCGACGCATTTTCGGCAGGGCAAACAGGCTCGCCACGAGGGTAAACCAGGCAAAGGTTTCCAGGGCGATCATCACAAACAGGCCCCAGCGCTCGGCCCCACCCACGCTATCGCCAACGAACAGAGAGAAGACGCTGCCGAAGTAGATAATCGCTTTCGGATTCGAAAGGTTGGTGAGCAGACCTTTCAGGAAACTGCGTCCACCGTGCGCCAGCTCAACCGCTGGCGCCTCTTCGGTTGCCACTTTTTTCTTAAACGCGCCGCGCAGCATCTGGTAACCCATCCAGCACAGGTACAGGCCACCGCCGACCATAATAATGCTGTGCAGCCACGCCATTTTTTCCAGGATCAGGTTCAGGCCAAGCAGGGCCACGCCGGACCACACCATGACGCCGCCGGTAATCCCCAGCACGCCCATCATCGCCTCTTTGCGGGAGCGGCTAACGGCCGTCTGGGAAACGAAGAAAAAATCAGGACCAGGGGTGACCAGGGCAACGATATGCAGTACCGCTACGGTCAGAAAGAGCATCAGCATAGGAAGTAACTCGCGGGATTATCAGTCGATGAATAACCATCCTGCCACGTTCGGGCAGGACTGGCTACTACTCATCTTCGCCGTCGACGTGGCTGCGAATTAATGCCATGAATTCGCGGCCAAAACGCTCCAGCTTGCGGGTCCCCACGCCGTTCACACCCAGCATTTCGCCAGGGGATAGCGGCATCTGCTCCGCCATTTCGATAAGCGTCGCGTCGTTGAACACCACGTACGGCGGGATATTTTCTTCGTCGGCAATCGCTTTGCGCAGTTTACGCAGCTTGGCGAACAGTTTGCGGTCATAGTTGCCGGAAGCAAACTTCTGGCTCGCTTTAGATTTTATCGCCACAACCCGGGGAACGGCGAGCATCAGCGGGACTTCCGCGCGCAGATAAGGGCGCGCCGCTTCGGTCAGCTGCAGCGCCGAATGCTGAGCGATGTTTTGCGTCACCACGCCCAGGTGAATGAGCTGGCGAATCACGCTAACCCAGTGCTCGGTGGTGTGGTCACGGCCTTCACCATAAATCTTGAGTTTATCGTGGCCTAACTCGCGGATACGCTGGTTGTTAGAGCCGCGCAGCACTTCAACCACGTAGCCCATGCCAAAGCGCTGGCCGACGCGATAGATGCAGGACAGCGCTTTTTGCGCGTCCATCAGCCCATCGTACCTGCGCGGCGGATCCAGACAAACGTCGCAGTTGCCGCACGGCTGCTGGCGGCCTTCACCGAAGTAGTTCAGCAGCACCAGACGGCGGCAGGTTTGCGCTTCCGCGAAGGCACCCATCGCGTTGAGCTTGTGGCGTTCGATGTCCTGGAGGGCGCCTGCTGGCTTCTCTTCGAGGCATTTGCGCAGCCAGGCCATGTCCGCCGGATCGTAAAACAGCATGGCTTCCGCAGGCAGGCCATCGCGCCCGGCGCGGCCCGTTTCCTGGTAATAGGATTCAATGTTGCGCGGAATATCAAAGTGCGCCACGAAGCGGACGTTAGGCTTGTTGATACCCATGCCGAAGGCGACGGTGGCAACGACAATCTGCAGGTCGTCGCGCTGGAATTTTTCCTGCACGTCCGCCCGGACATCATGCTCAAGCCCGGCGTGATAGGCCCCGGCGGAGATACCTTTGCTTTGCAGGCGCGCTGCCGTGTCTTCAACCTTCGCGCGGCTGCCGCAGTAAATAATGCCGGATTTACCCTTCTGCTCCTGCACATAGCGCATCAGCTGATCGAGGGGTTTGAACTTCTCCATCAGCATGTAGCGAATGTTCGGGCGGTCGAAGCTGCTGATCTGGATAAACGGATCCTGCAGGCCGAGCAGGCGCACGATATCCAGCCGCGTGGTGTCGTCGGCCGTCGCCGTAAGGGCGATAAACGGAACGTCCGGCAGACGCTGGCGCAGCTGGCCAAGCGCGGCGTATTCCGGGCGGAAGTCGTGCCCCCACTGGGAAATACAGTGCGCTTCGTCCACCGCCACCATCGACAGGTGCCACTGGCTAATCTGATCGATGAAGTTGTCCATCATCAGCCGCTCAGGGGCGATATACAGCAGGCGAATTTGCCCGGTTCGGCAGCCAGCCATCACTTCCTGCTGCTGATCCCGGCTCTGGGTAGAGTTCAGGCAGGCCGCTGAAACCCCGTTGGCCAGCAGCTGATCCACCTGGTCTTTCATCAGCGAGATCAGCGGCGAAACCACCACCGTCAGGCCGCCAAACACCAGCGCGGGAATTTGATAGCAGAGGGATTTACCGCCGCCGGTTGGCATCACGACCAGGCTGTCGCGGCCACCAAGCACCGTTTCAATGATGGTTTCCTGACCTGGACGGAACTGCTGGTAGCCGAAGGTCTCTTGCAGGACCTGTCTTGCCAGCGCTGTCTGATTAATTACTTCCGCCTCTGTCACGCTCTCTCCACCACCAAAAAAAACAGGCGCTATTTTCAGCGCCTGCGTTAAAAACTGCAACTTTTTAGAACAGGTCGTTAAGCATAACGCCAACGCCGAAGCGCGTCTGGTTAAAGTTGTAATCAATTAATGACTCGCCGTAGCCGCTGTAGAGCTGGGTGTACAGGCGAACATGCTTGCCGACCGGGTAGCTGAAGCCAAGCTCCGCGCCGCCGTAGCCGGTATTCCAGTTGTACTGGCCCTTCATGCTCAGGATCGCGTCACCAAGGGCATAACCCACCTTCAGCTGGTAGTAACCCATATATTTGGTGATATCCGGGTTATCGTCAGTTGAGCCAATCACGTACCACGGCTTCACTTCCACCAGCCAGTTTCCGTGTTCCGCCATCAGGCGTGCATACATGCGGTTCCAGCTGCGGGAGGTTGGGTCGGAGCGTCCGTTAGACTGGTGGTTGTAACCAAACTCGACGTCGCGCAGCGTCCATCCGGCAAAAGTGTCATCCGTAGCAAAGCCGAGGAATACCTGCGGTTCGTAGTTCGTTTCGCGGAACGGTGAGGATTCTCCGCTGTTGGACAGCTGCCACCAGGATTTCTGCGTATAAGATGCGCCCAGCACCGAGTTCTGGCCCAGAATACCGCGCCAGAGCGGGAAGGCGAGGCTTAGCTGGAACTTCACTTCGTCTTTGCGGGCGTTATCAGACCAGTTGTAGGAGCTGATGGCTTCTTTGTTCAGGTCGTCCGTTACCGAGTAAACCACATAGTTAGATTCATAAGGATAGAGCGTGAACGGGTTGTCATGCTCCTGCAGCATGTTGGCAATGATGCTGCCGCGAACGGCCGGCTTATCATGCACTTCTTTAATTGTTGCTTCCTGTGCGTATGCCGTAAGAGGCAGCAAGCATGCTGCCATCAAGCATCCCAAAAACTTGCGCATCGACGATGTTCTCCTGAACGTAATAATTAGTTTCGAATTGTTAGCTGGCGGACATTCTACATAGTTATTATTCGTCCCGCTCGTCTGACTGTCCTAAAGTGGAAAGCAACAATTCAGAAGCATAAAATACACATCCAGGTTACTTATTCACGCTTTGCGATCGAGGAACGATCTATGTCCGGCAATGTTCTGACAACTGAAGCTGCGCTCCAGCTGGTTGGTGAAATTTTCGTTTATCACATGCCCTTTAACCGCGCCCTCGGCCTTGAGCTTGAGCGCTATGAAAAAGCCTTTGCCCAGCTTGGGTTTAACAACCAGCCGATGATGGTCGGCAACTGGGCGCAGAGCATTCTGCACGGCGGCGTGATTGCCTCGGCGCTGGACGTGGCGGCGGGGCTGGTTTGCGTGGGGAGTACGCTGACACGCCACGATACGATCAGCGAAGAGGAGCTGCGCCAGCGCCTGTCAAAGATGGGCACTATCGATCTGCGCGTCGATTACCTGCGCCCAGGCCGTGGGCAGCGCTTCACCGCCAGCAGCAGCTTGTTGCGCGCAGGTAACAAAGTGGCGGTGGCCCGTGTGGAATTACATAACGAAGATCAGTTGCATATCGCCAGCGCCACGGCCACCTATATGGTGGGGTAAGAAGATAAATCCTGTTACTATTTGCGCACTATTCTTCGACGAGTTTTCTTCATGGATGCGAAACAGACCCGCCAGGGCGTGTTGTTTGCCCTCGCGGCGTATTTAATGTGGGGCATCGCGCCTGCTTATTTCAAACTGATCAACTACGTTCCGGCAGATGAAATCCTGACCCACCGCGTTATCTGGTCTTTCTTCTTTATGATCGCGCTGATCAGCCTGAGCCGTCAGTGGCCGCAGGTGAAAAAAGCCTGCCGGAACCGCAGGAAGGTGCTGGCGATGGCCGGGTCTGCGGTGCTTATCGGCGGGAACTGGCTGCTGTTTATCTGGGCGGTGAATAATAACCATATGCTGGAAGCCAGCCTCGGCTACTTTATTAATCCGCTGGTCAACGTCGTGCTGGGGATGGTTTTCCTGGGCGAGCGCTTCCGCCGCATGCAGTGGCTGGCCGTGGCGCTGGCCTGCTGTGGGGTGCTGGTGCAGCTGTGGACGTTTGGCTCGCTGCCGGTCATTGCGCTCGGTCTGGCCTTCAGCTTCGCTTTCTACGGGCTGGTCCGTAAGAAAATCGCCGTGGATGCGCAAACCGGGATGTTAGTCGAGACGCTATGGCTGCTGCCGATTGCGGCAATCTATCTGTTCGGCATCGCCGACAGCGCAACCAGCTATATGGGGCAGAATCCCTGGTCGCTGAATCTCCTGCTGATTGCCGCAGGCGTAGTGACCACGATCCCGCTGCTGTGCTTTACCGCCGCCGCAACGCGCCTGCGCCTCTCCACGCTGGGGTTCTTCCAGTATCTTGGCCCGACGCTGATGTTCCTGCTGGCCGTCACCTTCTACGGTGAGGTCGTGGGCAAAGACAAGATGGTGACCTTCGGCTTTATCTGGGCGGCGCTTGCGCTGTTTATTCTCGATGCGGTGTATACGCAACGTCGGCTGCGTAAAATCGCTTAACCGCAGCCGAATTTTTCCCCTCTCCCCAAAGGGGCGAGGGAGAAAAAGCGTTACAGCCAGTTCTTACGTTTAAAGTAGAGGTAAGGCGCAAGCCCGGCGAGGATCATCACGATAATCGCCGCCGGATAGCCGAAGCTCAGCTTCAGCTCGGGCATAAATTCGAAGTTCATCCCGTAGCTGGATGCCACAAGCGTAGGCGGCAGGAAGACGACTGACACAACCGAGAAGATCTTGATGATACGGTTCTGCTCGATGTTGATAAAGCCCATCGCCGCCTGCATCAGGAAGTTTACCTTCTGGAACAGGGATTCGTTGTGCGGCAGCAGGGATTCGATATCCCGCAGGATCTCGCGGGCCTGCTCCAGCTGGCCGCCCGGCAGACGCGCCTTGCGCACCAGGAAATTCAGTGCTCGCTGGGTATCCATCAGACACAGGCGAACCTTCCAGCCGATATCCTCCAGCTCCGCAAGCGTTGACAGCGCGGCGTCGTATTCGTCGCCCTGGTGCCCTTCCATGATCACACGGCTGAGCTTTTCCAGGTCGCTGTAGATATTTTCGATTTCGTCCGCCAGCTGTTCGATTTTGGTTTCGAACAGGTCCAGCAGCAGCTCGTAGGCGTTGCCGTCCACCATCGCCTGGCTGCGGGCGCGCATGCGGTACAGACGAAACGCAGGCAGCTCACGTTCGCGCAGGGTGTACAGGCGGCCTTCACGAATGGTGAATGCCACGGTGCTGTTACCGGCGTGATCGTCAGCATCTTCAAAGAAGAAGAATGAGTGGATGTGCAGCCCGTCTTCGTCCTCAAAGAAACGCGCCGAGGCTTCGATGTCTTCCAGCTCTGGTCGGGTTGCCAGGCTCTGACCAAGTTCCGTTTGCACACGCTCCCGCTCGCTCTCTTCGGGCTCCACCAGATCGACCCAGACGGAGTTTGTCAGGTCGTCGGTTTCATCCCCTTCAAGGCGGGACAGACGATTGTTTTCCAGTTGAAATGCGCTCAGCATGACCGGGACTCCCAATGCAAAAAATATCAGGGACAGTTCGGTTGGCACACAGACAGAAACTCTTGAGGTTTCAGACCATTAAACAGCCTGACTCATTGCGACGGGAACGATAGACGAGCAGTCGCCGACAACCACTAAGGCTATCAGCATTCGAGGATAGCCTTAGAAGTTGTACCTGGATAACAGGTAATTGAGCCAGTATCTACTGGGTGTGTCCAAGGCGAGTGTCCTCTTAAGTCGTATTCGTGCGCGCATGTTACGCCACCATAAATATGGCGTCAACACGCAACGGGACACCGCTTGCGAATAAATACCCGCGATGTTCTAAGGGTAGCAGTGTTTCAGAAAATTGCGCGATAAATCTGGATGTTACACCGTTTCCAGCTTCGCGTAAGCGGCCACCAGCCACTTAATTCCCTGCCCCGGAAAAGCGACCTGCACGCGGCTGTGATCGCCGCTGCCTTCCAGGTTAACGATGGTGCCTTCGCCGAATTTTGCATGGCGCACGCGCTGCCCGAGCTTGTAGCCGGTGTCATTTTCGGAAATCGGCGTGCCCATACGCTGATGGCTTACCGGTCGGCTGATGCTGGCGCGTAAACGCACCTCTTCAACGGTATTTTCCGGCAGCTCGCCGACGAAGCGCGACGGGCGGTGATAAACCTCTTTGCCGTACAGACGGCGGGTTTCCGCGTAGGTCAGCGTCAGCTTCTGCATGGCCCGCGTCACGCCGACGTAGGCCAGTCGGCGCTCTTCCTCCAGACGACCGCCTTCATCCAGCGACATCTGGCTCGGGAACATGCCCTCTTCCATGCCGACGATAAAGACCTGCGGGAACTCCAGGCCTTTGGCGGAGTGCAGCGTCATCAGCTGAACCGCATCCTGCCAGGTGTCCGCCTGCCCTTCACCCGCCTCCAGCGCGGCGTGGGAGAGGAACGCCTGCAGCGGCATCAGGTCTTCGTCTTCGTCCTGATAGCTGAACTGGCGCGTTGCCGTCACCAGCTCCTCTAAGTTTTCGATACGCGTCTGGCCTTTTTCACCCTTCTCCTGCTCGTACATCATCATCAGACCTGAGTCTTTAATCACGCGGTCCGTCTGGACGTGCAGCGGCATGTCGATGGTTTCATGAGCCAGCGCGTCGATAAGTTCCATAAAGCGTTGCAGGGCGGAGGCCGCACGGCCTGCAAGCGCCTTTTCCTGTAATAACAGGCGGCAGGACTGCCAGAGCGTAAGCTGTTTATCACGAGAGGTCTGGCGCACGACGTCCAGCGTGCGATCGCCAATCCCACGCGTTGGGGTGTTGACCACGCGCTCAAAGGCGGCGTCATCGTTACGGTTGGCGATCAGGCGCAGATACGACAGCGCGTCTTTGATTTCCTGACGTTCGAAGAAGCGCATGCCGCCGTAGATGCGGTACGGCATGCTGACCTGCAGTAATGCCTCTTCCAGCACGCGCGACTGGGCGTTGCTGCGATAGAGAATGGCGCACTGCTCCAGCGCTCCGCCGTTCTCCTGCCAGGTTTTGATGCGGTTCACCACGAAGCGGGCTTCGTCCAGCTCGTTGAAAGCGCAGTAGAGGGAAATCGGCTCGCCGTCGCTGCCGTCGGTCCACAGCTCTTTGCCTAAGCGGCCAGAGTTGTTAGCGATCAGGGCGTTGGCGGCGTTCAGAATATTGTTCGTCGAGCGGTAGTTCTGCTCCAGGCGAATGGTTTCCGCGCCGGGGAAATCCTTCAGGAAGCGCTGGATGTTTTCCACCTGCGCGCCGCGCCAGCCGTAGATTGACTGGTCATCATCGCCGACGATCATCACCTTGCCGGTGTCGCCCGCCAGCATGCGGATCCACGCGTACTGGATGCTGTTGGTATCCTGGAATTCGTCCACCAGAATGTTGGTGAAGCGTTCGCGGTAGTGGTTAAGAATATGCGGCTTGTTCAGCCAAAGCTCGTGCGCGCGCAGCAGCAGTTCGGCGAAATCCACCAGGCCTGCGCGGTCGCAGGCTTCCTGATAGGCCTGATAAACCTTCTGCCAGGTTTGCTCCACCGGATTGCCGTAGCTTTCGATGTGGTGCGGGCGCAGCCCTTCGTCTTTTTTGCCGTTGATGTACCACATTGCCTGACGTGCGGGCCACTGCTTGTCGTCGAGATTCAGCGCTTTGATCAGGCGCTTTAGCAGACGCAGCTGGTCTTCACTGTCCAGAATCTGGAAGTCCTGCGGCAGGCTGGCGTCCATGTGGTGCGCGCGCAGCAGGCGGTGCGCCAGGCCGTGGAACGTACCAACCCACATGCCGCCCTGGCTGGTGCCCATCAGCTGGCCGATACGGTGACGCATTTCCGCCGCCGCTTTGTTGGTGAAGGTCACCGCCATAATAGAGTACGGCGAGCAGTTCTCGACCATCATCAGCCAGGCGATACGGTGCACCAGCACGCGTGTTTTACCGCTGCCCGCCCCTGCCAGCACCAGCATATTGCTGCGCGAGGCCGCGACGGCTTCACGTTGTTTATCATTCAGGCTGTCTAGCAGGTAAGAAACGTCCATTGGCACCGCCACAAGAAAATTTGATTGAGGTATCGCAGAGAGCGGGAAGGCGATTCGTAGGGCGGATAAGCGCTGCGCCATCCGCCAGCATGCCCGTTAAGCACCGCTGGATGACACTTCGTTTATGCGCCCTATAAATAACTCAGCGGCATACCCCTGGAATTTTATACAGAAGATTATATCAGCGCGGTGAGGGATGCCAACCGCGAAATTTCAAGATGAGGTAACAGGCGGCTGTCGTCGATCTGCATCAGGTCACCGTCGCGCAGGTTTATCCAGCAGGCCTGCATGCCGCAGCGGACGGCTCCGGCAACGTCCGTGGTCAGGTCGTCTCCCACGTGAAGGATATGCGCCAGCGGCACGTCGAGCTTCTGCGCCGCCAGATGGTACATATCGTTAAACGGTTTTGAACGTCCGTGCGGGCCAGCCCGCAGAACGAACTTAAAGTATTTATCCAGCCCGAACAGATGCGGCTCCGCGTTACCGTTGGTAATTGCCACCAGCGGCCATTTTTCGGCGAGCTTCGCGAGCGTGTCGTGGGTTTCTTCCGGCACGTCAATACGGCTGCGCCACTCGGCAAAATTCGCCATGGAAGCCGTAGCGCCCGCCGAAGCTTCTTCCGCGCTCAAGCCCGCGTCGAGCATCGCCTGCTCAACGGCACGACGACGCCATTCGGTCACATCGTGATAGATATCCGGCTCGGCCAGGCGGATCGCCTGGCGCAGGCGCATGAAATCAGGCTTTTTTAACGCGCTCAGGCTCGGATGGTAGTTCTGCACGAAGCTTAAGGACTCAAGCTCGGTACGTTCAATCACCGGACGGTTGTCATACAGGGTATCGTCCAGATCGAAGGTGAGCGCGGCGACTGGCCCGAGTGGGCGGTAAAAATGCATTACGATTTCCCCCGTTTGGCGCGTGGATGCGCGGCATCGTACACCGTGGCTAAATGTTGAAAATCTAAATGGGTATAGATTTGCGTGGTGGAAAGGTTCGCGTGGCCCAGCAGCTCCTGCACGCCGCGCAGATCGCCGCTCGACTCCAGCATATGCGTGGCAAAAGAGTGGCGAAGCTTATGGGGATGAACATGGCTGTTAAGCCCCTGTTTGATGCCCCACTCGCTAAAGCGTTTCTGGACGTTGCGGGCGGAGATACGTTTCCCCTGCTTCGACAGAAACAGCGCGTCGTCGTCCGGACCAAACAGCTCGCGCAGATCGAGCCAGTGCTCAACCCAGGTCACGGCGGATTTCCCCACCGGTACGCGACGCTCTTTGCTGCCTTTCCCCATCACCCAGACCTCGCCCGTGCTGAGATCGATGTGCCCGCAATCCATGTTGACCAGCTCAGAGAGACGCAGGCCCGCGCCGTACATCACTTCCAGCATGGCGCGATCCCGTACCGCAAGCGGATCGTTCAGATCGATATCCAGCAGGCGGTTAACGTCATCCACTTCTATATTTTTCGGCAGATGGCGGCCTGATTTTGGCGCGGAAATCCCTTTTGCGGGGTTGGCTTTGAGTTCACCCTGGCTGACCTGCCAGTCGAAGAAGCTGCGCAGCGCGGAGAGGCGCAGCGCGAGGCTGGAAGGCCCGAGGCCTGCTCTGCGGCTGCGGACGGCAAGAGATCGCACGCCTGCGGCATCGCACTGCTGCCAGTTTTTCACCCCCATCTCACCCAGCAGGTGGACGATGGTTTCGAGCTGGCGGCCATAGTTTAGCAGGGTAAGCGGGCTGAGCTGGCGCTCAACCTTCAGGTAACGCAGGAATCCATCAACGGCGGGCTGAAGCGGTGAGACGGTCATACGCGTTCAATCCAGCGCTCCAGCAAATCGGGCAGCATCAGCGCCAGTTCATGCAGCAGCTGCGTCCCCTGGCCCTCGTGATAATGCTGCGGATCGCGGCTGCTGAACAGCAGCACGCCAAGATCGGCATCGTTGCCCATCAGCGACATGGCCACCGACCCGATGGCTTTCGCCTGCGGCAGGATCACCAGTAGCTCCGGTCCGTTGAGCGTCCCAAGATAGTGCTGGCTGTCGCCCAGGCGCTGAATGCGCAGGGGCTCAAACGCCTGGCGGCTCAGGGAGAGCTGCACGAAGTCAGAAGGTGCGCCGATACGCCAGCGGTCAGCAAAAAGACGGACGTTCGCCCCTGCCAGCCCCATCTCGCGCGCCCAGCGGTGCAGGCGGTTGAGCATATCCTGCAGGCTGGTGGCCGAAGCCAGACGGCCCTGCAATTTGAGCAGGCGATAGAACAGGCCCTCGTTAGTACTGGCCTGCTCCATCAGCAGGTTCATGTTCTCTTCGAGGCGGTTGATGTGGTTACGGCTGCGCGCCATATGCCACTCCACCAGCGACACCGTGCCACGAACCGGGTGCGGCACCTGCATCTGTTCTACCCGATGGGCATTACGAATAAAGAAGTCAGGATTGCGCTGCAGGTATTCCGCCACGGCGTTATCGTTGAGCTCCAGTACGGCTTCTTGCTGTTCCTCGGCGTTCTTCATAGATGTATGAATCCATCATAGACATGGGCCGCCGGGCCGGTCATATACAGCGGAGAACCCGGCCCTTTCCAGGCGATATCAAGGCGACCGCCGGGCAGCTCAACGCGTACCTGTTCGGCCAGTAGGCCTTGCTGTATACCCACGGCGACGGCACCACAGGCACCGCTGCCGCAAGCTTGCGTTTCCCCGGCTCCGCGTTCAAAGACGCGCAGGCGGATGTGTTCACGGGTAACGACCTGCATGAATCCGATGTTTGCCCGCTCCGGAAAACGCTCGTGGCTTTCCATTACCGGCCCTAAGGTTTCAACGGCTGCGGTAGTGACATCATCAACCTGAATCACGCAGTGCGGGTTGCCCATCGACACCACGCCGCACATGATGGTCTGTTCCGCAGCACGCATAATATAGGTCTTTTCCGCTTTGTTTGCGCGGAACGGCACTTCGGAAGGTTCGAAGTTCGGCTCGCCCATATTCACGCGTACCAGCTCATCATCCGTCACGCTAAGCACCATACGGCCATTGGCGGTACTGACGCGAATATCACGCTTGTTGGTGAGCCCTTTCAGGCGCACAAAGCGGGCAAAGCAGCGCGCGCCGTTGCCGCACTGCGAGACTTCGCTGCCGTCGGCGTTGAAGATGCGATAGTGAAAATCGAGGTCCGGATCGTACGGCGGTTCAACCACCAGCAGCTGATCGAACCCGACGCCGAGATGGCGATCCGACAAGCGGCGGATCAGCTCTGGCGAGAAGTAAACGTTTTGTGTCACCGCGTCGACGACCATAAAGTCATTACCGAGGCCATGCATTTTTGAGAACTGCATCTTCTGCTCCATTTCCGCGGTTACTTATCTCTTGGCGACTAGTAAACAGTCTGGGTCGGCGCGTCGCCCATTCCGCGATCGTTGCGGACCGGCGTAGGTGACTGCGTCTGTGGAGCAGGCGCGGTGTTTTGCGTCGCCGGTTTGGTTTTACCGTCAGCCGGTGGGAAATAGAGAGGGCCTTTCAGGCCACAGCCGGTCAGGCTAAACAGCGCAAGAGCGACGGCCAGCGGGCAGAAAATTTTCTTCATTATTGAGTTGCCTGTGATTCATTATGCTGTTGTCTATCATCGCAGGTGAACCCCGAAAAGCAATACTCTTTTCTATTCCGCAGGGTTGCTTTTATACTGCCCTGAACCCGAACAACCGAGAAGAAGAGATGAACGACAGCGAATTTCATCGCATATGCGACGGCCTGTGGATGACGATTGAAGAAAGCCTGGACGACTGGGACGGCGACAGCGATATCGACTGTGAGATCAACGGCGGCGTGCTGACGCTTAGCTTTGAGAACAGCAGCAAGATCATCATCAACCGCCAGGAGCCGCTGCATCAGGTGTGGCTGGCAACCAAAAGCGGTGGCTATCACTTTAATTTAAAAGGCGAGGAGTGGATTTGCGACCGTAGCGGCGCGGAGTTCTGGCAGCTGCTGGAAGAGGCCTGCACGGCACAGGCTGGCGAGCCGGTCAGCTTCCGCCAGGACTAATATTGCTGCAGCAGCGGCGTGTCGCTATCGTCCTGATTGGCGGGCGCCGCTGGTACGATGGTCTGGGTGCGGAACGGAATGACCTGCGTGCGGCCATCAACCTTCACAATCTGGTAGAACTGCGGCAGGTTGAAGTTGATGAAGCTTGAGCCGTAGGTAAAGCGGTCGTGGGATGACGAGTAGAAGCGGCTGACGTCGCGCACCAGCTCCTCTTTGCTGCCCTCGCAGTGGTGGTAAACCTCTGCCCGGTTGCTCTCATCCAGAATGTAAATATTAAAGCCCTGATCTTCGCTGGACTGCTCGAAGAAGAACTGAATTATCCCTTCGCTGGCAAACCCGTCCACCACCGGCGGCAGCTCGACGTGATTCGTTTCGACCTGCACCGATAAGCCGTGCAGTTTGTTATGGGAAATTGCCCCATAGAACTCCACCGCATTTTCCAGTTTTTGTACCGACACGCTCAGGCGCTCGAAGAACAGCCCCCAGGTTTGCCCGGAAACGCGCAGCGCTTTGAAGCGGCCTGGCTCCTGGCGCGTGCTGGAAAGGCGGAAATCGATACATTCGGAAACCAGCTGCTGCACGCGGGTACGGATCAGACCGCGCAGATGCTGGCTGTAGCAGAACACTTCCACGCTGTCCGGCGGCGCGGCGTCCTGGTGCATTTTGCCCAGAATGGTCTTCAGCGCCTCGATCATCGCCTGCTCGCCGTTGAAATGCAGGGTTCGCACTTCGTTCCACGAGTTACGGTACAGCAGGTCAACGCTGCCTATCAGGCACTGCTGCTGCTGCCCGAAGCTGAAGACGTCCAGCTTGCGGAAGTCGAAATGCACGACCTGATTGCGGAAGGCCGCCGTCGGGTCATATTCCAGATTGACGATAATCGCCAGATGGCGAATTTCGCACGGGCTGTAAAGCGCCTTCGGCGTTGGCGCAGGCAGGCGAAGCGGGAAGTGGTGCGAAACATCGGCAACCATTTCCTGCAGCTTAGGCAGATCGCAAATGCCGTTGCCCTTAATAAACAGGCGGGTGCGTGAGGTCAGCAGGCCGTTGAAGTAGGCCCATGCCACCAGCTTATTAAGATAACGGTTATATTCCAGCGGCTGATGGCTGATGATGGAATTCATGTTTGGCGCGCGGTTGTACAGATACCAGCCTGAACGGTTGGCGCGGCCCGGCGGCACATGAATGAACGTCAGGTGCGATTCTGACAGGTCCGGGGAGATCTGCGGGTTAACCAGCGTCACTTTACCCGGCAGCGCTTCAAAGGCCGCGTAGAGTTTACGGGTCAGCACACCGATATCCTGCGGGCTTGCGGAGACGCTGAGGTTGTTACGGCGAGCAAAGCGAATCAGGTTGCGATAGCTCTGCATCATCGCATCAAGCAGCTCGTTGTGGGCATCGCGGACCTGGTCAATTTTCCAGTTCGCACGGTTATCCAGCATCGCCAGACGCTCTTCGTCCCAGCCCCACTCCTTAACCAGCTGGCTCAGCACTTCACGACGCCAGCCTACGCAGGCGCGTTCACGCGAGAGCTTTTCGCACACTTTCAGGTAGAAGCAGCGGCGCACCAGGTCCAGGCGGGCGTTATCTTCGATTTGCGTCAGATAATGCGTTACGCGTTCCAGCATCATGCAGTACGGGTCGAGACCAAACGAAACGATCTCGCCGTCGTGCAGGCGCTGTTTGATGTCTTTTGCCAGCAGGCGGGCGTTCGGGTATTCCCAGGAATAGGCTTCCAGCAGCAGGGTTTTCAGCACTGCCTTATAGGGGGAGTCGATGCTTTTATAGAGCTGCCACAGGCTGGCACCGAAGTACTCTTCGGCGGAGAGCGAGCTCAATCCACCGAGATCCAGCCATTCGTTTGGCGTCAGCACGCCCTGTGAATAAAGAGACATAACGTAGTCGTCATAGTGCTCTTCTTCATCGCCCGGCACCATATTCCACAGAATACGTTTCCCCGCGAGGCGCACGGCGGTGCGATAAAATTCGTCTAACAGCAGGATATGCTGGGTTGAGCCGCAATCTTCGCCGCCGAGGCTGCCGCTTTCGTTATGACGGAAACGGTTTTCGTCGATCAGGAAGAAGCTCACCTCTACGCCCAGCGACGCCGCCCAGCTTTCCAGCAGGCTGCATTTGCGCTGTAACAGCTGGCGCTCGTCGTTATCGAGCCATGCCTGGTGGCACACCCAGATATCCAGGTCTGAAGAACAGCTCTGGCCGACGGAGGAGGTACTGCCCATGGTATAGAGGCCGGTGATCGGCAGCTCGCCCTTGGCGGTTGCCTGCGGCGGCATGCCGCGCATCAGTTCCAGCTCGTTCAGATAGTGGCGTTGGGTTTCATCAGGCGTGTAGATGCAGATGCCATGGGGAACGTTACCGTCGAGGTAACCCGGCATCAGCGGGTGATGATAATGTAACAATGTTGGCAGAAGACTGTAGACCTGCTGGAAAGCAGGGCCCATTGCAGCAAGCGCGCGATCTACACGCAGTTGGTTGATGGCATCCAGTCTCTGTTTAAGCGTCTCAATATAGAGGTACAAGACATATCGCCTGATGGTTTCAGTATTTCGAAAAAACCCGTTTCCCGGTCGTTGCCCTTATGATTATAAACGAACGGGCAAGCGATTGCTGGAAACGTGATCAATTTAACACCTTGCTGGTTGACCGTAAAGAAAGTTGCACTACGCACAACCTTCCACGCCAGGAAGCCGTTTTATATTCCATAATACGAGTCACGTCCCTCTTTTCCGCAAAAACCGTTGAAACTGACAGCCTTCCGTGAAGAGTGTAGGATGGCAGCAGGACGACAATTACGGTAACAAGCATGTTAGACAATGTATTAAGAATTGCCACTCGTCAGAGTCCACTAGCCCTCTGGCAAGCACAATATGTTAAACAGCGCCTGGAAGCGAATCATCCTCAGCTCACCGTAGAGCTGGTGCCGATGGTCACCCGTGGTGATGTGATCCTGGATACGCCGCTGGCCAAAGTCGGCGGTAAGGGCCTGTTCGTCAAAGAGCTGGAGCTTGCGCTGCTGGAAGGCCGTGCGGACATTGCCGTCCACTCCATGAAGGACGTGCCGGTCGAGTTCCCGGAAGGCCTGGGTCTGGTGACGATTTGCGAGCGCGACGATCCGCGTGACGCCTTCGTTTCAAACCAGTATGCCAGCCTCGACGCCCTGCCGCAGGGCAGCGTGGTGGGCACTTCAAGCCTGCGCCGCCAGTGCCAGCTCGCCGAACGTCGTCCGGATCTGATTATCCGTTCGCTGCGTGGCAACGTGGGCACTCGCCTGAGCAAGCTCGATAGCGGCGAATACGACGCGATTATTCTTGCCGTCGCCGGGCTAAATCGTCTGGGCCTGCAGTCCCGAATTCGCTCAGCGATGCCGGCCGAAATCTCCTTACCGGCCGTTGGCCAGGGTGCAGTCGGCATTGAATGCCGCCTCGACGATGAGCGCACCCGCGCCCTGCTCGCCCCCCTGAACCATGAAGAAACCGCCATTCGCGTTAGCGCTGAACGGGCGATGAACATGCGTCTGGAAGGCGGCTGCCAGGTCCCTATCGGCAGCTACGCTGAACTGAAAGACGGCGAACTCTGGCTCCGTGCCCTGGTTGGCGCACCGGACGGCTCCTTTATGGTGCGCGGTGAACGTCGCGGTAAAGCAGAGGATGCGGTTCCAATGGGGATCGATCTGGCGGAAGAGCTTCTCGACAACGGCGCCCGTGAAGTGCTGGCCGAAATTTATGATGGGGATGCGCCTGCATGACGATTCTTGTCACCCGCCCCTCTCCCGCAGGGGAAGAGCTAGTGAGCCGTCTGCGCGCACTCGGGCAGGTGGCGTACAGTTTTCCCCTCATCGAATTCTCCCCAGGCCGGCAGCTGGAGCAGCTGCCGGAGCGCCTTGCGGCCTTGTCGCCGGGCGACCTTGTCTTTGTCCTCTCACAGCACGTGGTACATTACGCGCAGCCGGTTATGCAACGCAACCGTATGAAATGGAGAGAAAATCTGTCCTGGTTCGCCATCGGGCGCACGACGGCACTGGCGTTACACACCGTCAGCCATCTGCCGGTTCGCTACCCGTTAGATCGGGAAACCAGCGAAGTCTTGCTACAATTACCTGAATTACAGAATGTTGCCGGGAAGCGCGCGCTCATTCTGCGTGGCAACGGCGGCAGGGAGCTTATCGGGAACAATCTTGCTTCCCGCGGTGTTAAAGTAGACTTTTGTGAATGCTATCAACGCTGCGCAAAAATTTATGACGGCACTGAAGAAGCCTTTCGCTGGCGCGATCGCGGCATCAACACCCTCGTGGTTACCAGCGGCGAAATGCTTCAGCAGCTTTATACATTGATACCAGAGTGGTATCGCACTGACTGGTTACTCCACTGCCGGCTGGTGGTAGTCAGTGAGCGTTTGGCGATCGTTGCCCGGGATTTGGGCTGGCAGGATATTCGGGTCGCCGATAACGCAGACAATGACGCGCTGCTCCGCGCGTTACAATAAACCTAACAATATGGGACGCCACAATGACGGAACAAAATACTTCCTCCGCCATGGTTGAAGAGACCAAACCCGCGGTGGAAAGCGCACCGCTGCCAGAGCAGCCTCCACAGAAGAATCGCAGTGGCGTGGCGGGCATTGCGCTGGGGGCTATCGCCATTGCTATCGCGCTGGCGATCGGTGGCGGACTGTACAGCTATGGCAAACACCAGGCTTCCGCACAAACGGCGGCTAACGATGCGCTGGTCACCCAGCTCACCACGCTGCAAAAGCAGCAGGATCAGCAGAAGACCGAGCTGGAAAATACTATCAAACAGCAGGCCACCGCGCTGGATGAAGCCAATCGCCAGCAGGCGAGCCTGGCTCGTCAGCTCGACGAGGTACAGCAAAAAGTCGCCACGATTTCAGGCAGCGACGCTAAAACCTGGCTGCTGGCCCAGGCGGACTTCCTGGTCAAATTAGCCGGGCGTAAGCTTTGGAGCGACCAGGACGTCACCACGGCCGCCGCGCTGCTGAAAAGCGCCGACGCCAGTCTGGCTGATATGAATGATTCAAGCCTGATTGCCGCTCGTCGCGCCATCACCGACGATATCAGCGCGCTGTCCGGTGTTTCACAGGTCGATTACGACGGCATTATTCTGAAGGTTAATCAGCTGGCGAACCAGGTGGATAACCTGCGCCTGGCCGATAACGACAATGACGATACGCCGATGGACTCCGACGGCAGCGAGCTCTCCAGCACGGTGACCGAATGGCGCCAGAACCTGGTGAAGAGCTGGCACAGCTTTATGGACAGCTTCATTACTATTCGCCGCCGTGATGAAACTGCGGTACCGCTGCTGGCACCGAACCAGGACATCTATCTGCGTGAAAATATTCGTTCGCGCCTGCTGATTGCCGCTCAGGCCGTGCCGCGTCATCAGGAAGAGATTTATAAGCAGTCTCTGGAGAGCGTGTCCACATGGGTTCGCGCTTATTACGATACCGATGATGCGACCACCAAAGCCTTCCTGGAGCAGCTGGACACGCTGAGCCAGCAGAGCATCAATATGGATGTCCCGGACAGCCTGCAAAGTCAGCCGCTGCTGGAGAAACTGATGCAGACCCGCGTTCGCAATTTACTCGCTCAGCCAGCTACCGCAGACGCTGCGTCAGCTGAAGCAGCGCCCGCACCGGCTCCAGCCGAAAGCCAGGGAGAATAGGCATGGTTAAAGTCTTAATACTTTTCCTGCTGCTGATCGCTGGGATCGTTCTCGGGCCAATGCTGGCAGGGCATCAGGGCTACGTCCTGATCCAGACCGACAACTACAACGTGGAAACCAGCGTGACGGGCCTTGCGATCGTTCTGATCCTCGCCATGGTAGTGCTGTTTGCCATTGAGTGGATCCTGCGCCGCGTCTTCCATACCGGTGCCCGCACCCGTGGCTGGTTTGTCGGCCGCAAAAGTAGCCGTGCCCGCAAACAAACGAAAGCCGCGCTGCTGAAGCTGGCGGAGGGGGATTACCAGCAGGTTGAGAAGCTGATGGCGAAGAATGCCGATCATGCGGAACAGCCGGTGGTGAACTACCTGCTGGCAGCCGAAGCGGCGCAGCAACGTGGCGATGAAATTCGTGCCAACCAGCATCTGGAACGCGCTGCGGAGCTGGCGGATGGCGACCAGCTGCCCGTTGAGATCACGCGCGTTCGTTTGCAGCTCGCCCGCAACGAAAACCACGCCGCACGTCATGGCGTGGACAAGCTGCTTGAGATCGCTTCTCGTCACCCGGAAGTGCTGCGTCTGGCAGAGCAGGCCTACGTCCGGACCGGTGCCTGGAGTTCGGTGCTGGATATCCTGCCGGCAATGGAAAAAGTACAGGTTGCCGATCCTGCACACCGCGCGGCGCTTCAGGAGCAGGCATGGATTGGCCTGATGAATGGCGCGATGGCCGTTCAGGGCAACGACGGGCTGAAAACCTGGTGGCGTAACCAGAGCCGTAAAACGCGTCAGGAAACCACGCTACAGGTAGCGATGGCGGAGCATTTAATTGAGTGTGACGATCATGAAGCGGCGCAGGAAATCATTCTGGATGGTTTGAAGCGCCAGTATGACGAACGTCTGGTGCTATTGATGCCTCGCCTGAAGTCGGGCAATCCGGAACAGCTTGAGAAAGCGCTGCGCCAGCAGATTAAAACCCAGGGCGACCGTCCTTTGCTGTACAGCACGCTTGGCCAGCTACTGATGAAGCACGGCGAATGGCAGCAGGCGAGCGAAGCCTTCCGCGAAGCGATCAAACAGCGCCCGGACGCCTTCGATTACGCATGGCTTGCGGATTCGCTGGACAGGCTGCACCAGCCGGAAGAGGCTGCTCTGATGCGCCGCGACGGCCTGCTGTTAACCCTGCAAAACAATCCCAACGCTTAAACCTTCAGGGCGAAGTCCTTTCGCCCTTCTTCATTGCGCCGATACAAAAAAAAACACCTGCCGATTGGCAGGTGTTAAAACAGGTCTTTTGACAACTAAGTGGTGCTTCACTCAACGTTATGTCCATGGTGTCGGATGAGGCCTGAGGCGACATCTGTCGGTGGACGATAAGCACCGTAATTGGCTCTGCGTCATTCCTGGGTTTATGAAGCCGAAGCAAGCATAAGAAGTGGAATGAGCATCTACACGGTTATTATTGCACGATGCATGCCAGGTTTTAAACAAGAATTGGCTTATTCGTGCGTTACCTGCTAATTCAGCTAGTTATCAGGCCTTCTATAACGGAATTTCTGCCCTTCCTGCATGCTATCCGCCCCACCTCGTCTGTCTCCTGCTGGAGACAGTAAATAACGTTAAATTATTTATTTATAATTATCAGTAGATTATGCGTCGCCAAACAGAGACAGGGTTTACACGATTGTTGTCGATTAACGACGCCAGGGGCGTAAGACATAGGTGAAGGCTACTTCACGATTAGCGTAGGGCAGATAAACGAAGTGCCATCCGCCGATTTTCCCGAGATACAGACGCAAAAAACCCCGCTAAAAAGCGGGGTTTCTTAAATGTGGTCGGCGAGAGAGGATTATCCCCCTGCGGGCCGTTGCTAAAGCAACGTTGTCTCGCTGCGCTCGGCTCAAACCTCCTTCGGAGATTCTCATCCTCTTGAAACTACAGATGCAAAAAACCCCGCTAAAAAGCGGGGTTTCTTAAATGTGGTCGGCGAGAGAGGATTCGAACCTCCGACCCACTGGTCCCAAACCAGTTGCGCTACCAAGCTGCGCTACTCGCCGAAATACTGCTTTTACTGCTTACTACCCATTTTACTTAATTTAGATGATTGGTGCGAAGAGAGGGACTTGAACCCTCACGTCCGTAAGAACACTAACACCTGAAGCTAGCGCGTCTACCAATTCCGCCACCTTCGCATCATAACCACTAAATTAATGGGGTGGCTAATGGGACTCGAACCCACGACAACTGGAATCACAATCCAGGGCTCTACCAACTGAGCTATAGCCACCACTGTAAAATCTTTCACGCGGTACGTTAATTACCACCGCAGCTCTAGCGCCATTCTCGGAATGGTGCGCCCGACAGGATTCGAACCTGAGACCTCTGCCTCCGGAGGGCAGCGCTCTATCCAGCTGAGCTACGGGCGCGTAGCGCCGTTGCGGGGTCGGATATTACGGCCTTCATGCTCAGCTGTCTAGTGGTTATTTAAATAAAATGCGCGTTTGGTTACGCTTTGCGCATTATGCCGTTTATCCGTCCGGATTTTCCCGAGAATACTGTTTATTCAGGCCAAAAACCTTGTAAACAAGGGTCACCATCAGCATAAAGCCCATCCCTACCAGCAGCGATAATCGCGTGTCTTCGTTAAAACCCATACCGACAAGAACACAAATTAAGAAGGCTATCGTCAGATAGTTCGCCCAGGGGAACATAATTGATTTAAAAGGATGGCTGGCGATGGCTTCGCGGTGGGCTTTACGGAAGCGCAGCTGGCTTATCAGAATCACAAACCAGGGCACCATTCCCGGCAGCACGCTGGCGCTGTAGACGTAGACAAACACGCGCTGCGGGTCTGGAATGACGTAGTTCAGACATGAACCCAGCAGCAGAATAGCAATGGAGACCGCAACGCCCGCCACCGGCACGCCGCTTCGGGATACTTTAGCCATCTTAGCCGGGAGCTGACGGTTCTTCGCCAGCGCATACAGCATTCGCCCGCAGCTATACATCCCGCTGTTGCAGCCCGACAGGGCTGCCGTCAGCACCACAAAGTTAATGATCCCCGCCGCGGCCGTAATACCCACCTTCGCAAAGGTCAGAACAAACGGGCTACCGCTGCTGCCAATCTGGTTCCACGGGAAAATCGTCACAATCACGAAGATGGCCCCGACGTAGAAAATCAGAATTCGCCAGAGCACTTTCCCTACCGCACTGCGCAACGTGACCTGCGGGTTCTTCGCTTCACCCGCCGTGATGCCTATCAGCTCGACGCCCTGGTAAGATGCCACCACAATACATAGCGCGGTTAAAAATCCTTTCCAGCCCCCGGCAAAAAAGCCGCCGTGGTCGGTCAGGTTGCCAAACCCAATCGCCTGACCCTGATTGCCAAAGCCAAAGAAGATAACGCCCAGGCCAACCACAATCATCACGATGATGGTGGTGACCTTGATCATCGCAAACCAGAACTCAATTTCGCCGTACAGACGCACCGCGGCCAGATTCGCCAGTGCCACCAGCCCTACGGCAAGTAAAGCGGGCAGCCATTGGGGTAAGTCCGGGAACCAGTACTGAACGTAGACGCCGATGGCGGTGATTTCTGATATGCCCACCGCCATCCACATAAACCAGTAGGACCAGGCGGTGAAGTAGCCAAAGAAGGGGCTCATGTAACGATGCGCATACACGGCGAACGAACCTGCTACAGGTTCCAGGAACAGCATCTCGCCCATGGATCGCATGATTAAGAAGACGAACACGCCTGCGATGATGTATGCCAGTAAAACTGAAGGGCCTGCCCATTTGAGCGTGCTGGCCGCCCCCATAAATAATCCCACACCGATAGTGCCGCCGAGAGCGATCAGTTCGATATGTCGAGCTTCCAGCCCACGCTGCAGCTCTGCTTCTTTCTCTGCCATAGTTCCTCTGAGTGTCTTCGCAAACTGTCCGGTTTAAACCGGCTCATGCAGTGATATTAACCACCTGATTGCTGAGGATATTCGCGTGCATAGCCTCAAAGGGGCGCAATGGTTTCGCATTTTCCAGGAAATTACAAATCCACTATTACAGTGTTGGTCAGATTCACGGCGGAGGAAAATAAAAACGCGCCCATTTGAGCGCGTTCGGAAGTTCAGAGTCGGCCAGTATAGTGCCAGGCCAGATACCGCAGAAGTTTGAGCTGTCGTCCGAGGCGGCTTGGCTGGGAAAGCAGCCGGTAAAGCCACTCCAGACCGAGTTTTTGCCAGATCTTTGGTGCCCGTTTAACGTGGCCTGTGAACACATCGTAGGTCCCGCCTACGCCCATGTATAACGCCTGCGGATAAACCACGCGGCAGTCACGCATCAGGATTTCCTGACGAGGGGAGCCCATCGCCACGGTAACTATCGCCGCCCCGCTGTCGCGGATGCGTTCAAACATCGCCTGCCGCTGTCCGTCATTAAAATAGCCGTCCTGGCTGCCGACGATGTTGACGTTCCACTGTTTGCGGAGCTTTGCCTCCGTCTGGGCCAGAATTTCAGGCTTGCCGCCGACGAGGAAGACCGGCGTGCCTTCGCGGCCAGCCCTCTCCATCAGGGCTTCCCACAGATCGGCGCCCGGTACGCGGGAGACTTTAGCCTGCGGGAATTTTTTACGGATAGAGCGCACGACGCTGATGCCGTCGGCATATTTAAATTCAGCAGCCTCAATCAGCCTGCGCACTTCCGGCTCGCGTTCGGCCGTCAGCACTTTCTCAGCGTTGATCGCCACCAGCGTGCCAGATCTTAGCGCCCCGCCGTCATAAAGATAATCCAGCGCGTGCTGCATATCACGCCAGCCCAGCAGCTTCAGGCCGCGGATACTGTATTCAGGCGCGGTAACCGATTCGTTCATCATATCCCTTGTCATGCGTTTTGCGTTTTCGCCTCCACTCGCGGTGCGCGCCGCATTCTTTGGTGGATTAGACCCGCGCTTTCAAATAACCAGTACAGAAGTTTAGCCAACAGCAGACAGATACCGAACACCATCAGGAAGAAAACAACGCGGGACACAAACGAGTCCACGCCTTCACGGGCCAGCACTATCATGTTGAAAATCGCGCCGAAGCAGAAGCTGTGCAGAACCGCTGCCTTGTAGCGGTTAGATTCTTTATTGCCCAGCTCGTACAGCCAGTCGAACCATTTGATGATAAGGCCCACGACTACCGCACCCAGCGGGATAAACCAGACGCCGCCCATCACCACCAGCGAGCCAATCAGCGTTGGCGATATCGCCAGTCCTGAATGGTTGTTGAGGATTTCCCAGGTAAAGTAGTTGGCGCTGTTCAGCACGATGCCCGGACGGTCCGGCCACAGCCAGGTCGGGATAAAGACGTAGAAATCACGCACGATCGGCGCGAGCCCCTGAAAATCGATTTTGTCGTAATTTTGCAGCAGCAGCGCCAGGTTTTCCCACGGCGAGAAGGTATCTCGCGTCAGGTACAGGAAGGTATAAAACGCCTCGTCGCCGCTGACGTTAAGGCCGTAGCGTTTCAGCGCCAGCCAGAACATGCCCACAATACCGAATACCCCCGCGGCCGCCAGCATCCACAGTGAAATCCAGCCGCGGATAATGCCGATAAACAGGAAGATGGCGAAGGCAATAATGATATTGGCGCGCGTGCCGCCAACAATCATGTAGGTCAGCAGGCCAAACGCCACGGTGCTGACCAGGAAGAACATCCACGCCCGCCCGTCCTGCTTAATGAAATAAATCACCAGCATCGCCGGAATGAAGAAGTAGAAGAAGCGCTTAAGCGCCACGCCGGAGACTTCGCTTGAGAAGATTTGGCTGTACGAGTGCAGCTTAAACAGCAGGAAACCGTTGTGCATGAAGAAGATGGCAACGCTCACCAGCGCAACCGTCGCCAGCATCACCCACATGAGGTGGGTTTCGACCCGGTTCATGGTGAAGACAGGTCGGCGTGGAACTGCGGCGTCTCGCTTCGCGCGCAGCCGGGTTTTATAGGCAACGTAGTAGATGGCGTAAAAACACGTCGCCGCCAGCTGCGCCTGCAACAGCACATCTGCTGGCACCACGCTTACCCCGAACCTGAATACCAGCGTGCAGGTAAACGGGAAGCCGAAGAAGAAGGTCAGTAAATACAGCAGCGAGAAGAAGACGTTGAAGTTAAAACGCACCCGGCGGAATTCCTGGTACGTCAGCAGCCCGATGAACATCACCGAGACAAACCACACGACAAACAGACCGCCAAATTCGGGCAAACTCATGCGGTCTCTCCTGATGCAATCGCTAACGCCTGATGCCAGCCGTCAAGATAGTTAGGGCTGAAGAAGGCGATCTGCTGCTTATCCACCAGCCGTAGCTGACGCTGCGCTTCGCGTACCACCGTTTCATTGAGCGGGTCGCCGGTAAACAGCACGGGAACATGCTGTTCGACCATATCCTGCCAGAATGGATTTTTGCGGCTCAGCACGCACGGGATCCCCGCCTGAATCAGCAGGCAAAGCGTGCCGATCCCCTGCTGTCGGTCAAAGATGAAATAGCCTAAATCGCACTGGCGAAGCAGCGCCAGATAGTCGTTAAATTCGATTTTTTCGGTCAGCACCTGCAAATTGTCTTTGCTGAACAAGGCGCTTCCCGCCTGCTGCACTTCCCCGATATAGGCACTGTTATTGGCCGGATAGCCCATCGGGACGACAACCCGTACGGTGTCGCCGAACTGGCTATGAATCGCCTGAAGCGCGGCTATGTGCTGGTTGCTACGGTCGCCCGAGTTACCCACCAACAGCGTTAGCTTGCCATCTGTTTTTTCCTCAACGCTCAGCGTATTGAGCGAAGGATCCATGCGGGTCGGGAAGTAGAGCAGCTCGCCCGGTACGCGCGGATGGCTCTGGTGGAAATGCGTGAGATCTCCCCGCGTCGCAAAGACACGCCCGACGCGCCCCTGCGCAATACGGCGCAGGATATAAAACAGGCGGAACTTGAGGCTGCGGGAGGCTTCATACAAATCCGCCCCCCAGATGTGCCAGCTAACCTGCGCGGGTTTTAAACCGCCGGTCAGCAGCGCAATCCACAGCGGGCTGTTGAACTGGCCATGAAAGAAGAAGCGCTGCTGGCGGTCCGCACGAGCTTTAGCCACCACCGCCTGCGACAGCGCTTTCTTCGTCGGGAAAAGCTCAATCGCAAGCTCCGGAAATGCCGAAGCCAGGGCGCTGTCCGTCGCGACCACCATAAACTGGCGGGCGTGCGGCGTGGAGGCGGCTAAAGCGTCATTAAAGAAGCGCAGAACCGTCTGGTTATGATGAGGGATATCCGATCCCAGAACGTGAATCAGTGTCGTCATGGTCGTCTACGATAAATAAGAAACACGCCGCAGCACAGGGTGAAGTACACAATGTACGTCGCCATATAGGCCTGCGCGGCGCCAAGAGCGCCGTGGGCCGGGATCAACCAGCGTGAAAAGCCGGTTAATAAAGCAAACTGGCTGATTTCAGTCAAAATATAAAAGCGCAGCGACGCCTTTGCGATGACTAAATAACCGAAAACATAGGCGCCAACCTTCAGCACATCGCCCACAAGCTGCCAGGCAAAGAGATCGCGCATGGCAATAAACTTATGGGAGAAGAGCAGCCAGATAGCAAAATCACGCAGCAGCCACACGGTGAAGCTCGCGGCGGCCACCGCTGGCAGCACAAACTTCAGAGAACGCACAATCTCGCGCGAGATGTCTTGTTTTGCGGTCAGTCTCGAGAGCGTTGGCAGCAAATAAACGCTGAAAGATGCGGTGATGAACTGGAGGTAAGCATCTGAAATGCTGCTCACGCCCTGCCAGATACCCACGTCGTTCCAGCTGTAATGTTCCGCAAGCAGGTTTCGCATCATCACGTATGCGACGGGCAGCGTGATGGAGGTGATGACCGCCATAATCGTGAATTTGCCCAGGCTGCTGGCGTAGACTTTATCCCACTGCGGCTTCAGGTAGCTTAACGGGACGTGTTCGCGGCGCACCAGCATGAAGCCCGCCGGAATAAGCACCAGCGCAGGCACCAGGGCCAGGCCAAGCAGCGCCCCCTGGTAGCCGCCCAGACGGTAACAAAGATAGTAGGCAACCACACCGATAAGGCTCCCGCCAATCAGCGCCAGCGCGTTACCCGCCGCGTCCCGGAAGCCTTTCATGATGGCCAGCGACAGGTTCGCCCACGCGATGCCCATCTGCACCAGGGCCACCAGGCGGACTAAGTTCTGATACTGCTCATGCCCGAACAGACCGATGCTGATGGGCTTAGCCGCCGCCACGAAAATAATCGCCAGCAGGGTCGAAAAACCAAGCACCATGGCAGACGAGGTGCCGAGGACTTTGCGCAGCTCCTGCGGGTCGTCATGGTACTGAGCTACGTATTTGGTTACGCCGTTGAAAATACCGGCGCCGGCCAGCACGCCCAGTACCGTAACCAGCTGCCGGAAGTTACCCGCCTGGCCAACGCCACCTGGCCCATAGGCCACCGCCAGCAGCTTCACCACCAGCAAACCAACGGCAATTTTTACCAGCGTGGACCCTGCGGTCCACACCGAAGCTTTAGCTAAAGACATCTCAGGAGAGGTAGCTTAACAGCGTATTGATAACGGTACGCTGGTTAGCCGGGGCGAGGTTGTAGAACAGCGGCAGGCGCACCAGGCGTTCGCTCTCTTTAGTGGTGAAACGATCTTCACCGTGGAAGTAACCGAACTTCTCCCCTGCGGGGCAGGAGTGCAGCGGGATGTAGTGGAACACCGCCAAAATTTCAGCTTCTTTCAGATATGAGATCAGGGCCGTACGATCTTCTACGTCGCGCAGCTTGATGTAGAACATGTGGGCGTTCTGCACGCAGTTTTCCGGCACCGAAGGCAGTTCGATACGTCCGGCGCGTGCAAGCGGGGCCAGCGCGTCGTGGTAGGTTTGCCAGAGCTTCAGGCGCTGCTGGTTAATCTTCTCCGCGGCTTCTAACTGCGCCCAGAGATAGGCAGCCTGGAGATCCGCCATCAGATAGCTGGAGCCGATATCGCGCCAGGTGTACTTATCGACCTGACCACGGAAGAACTGGCTGCGGTTAGTGCCCTTTTCGCGGACGATCTCCGCACGTTCAATCAACGATGGGTCGTTAATCAGCGTCGCGCCGCCTTCACCGCCGGCAGTATAGTTTTTGGTTTCGTGGAAGCTGAAGCAGCCGATATGACCAATTGAACCCAGCGCGCGGCCTTTATAGGTAGACATCACGCCCTGCGCGGCATCTTCCACAACAAACAGGTCGTGCTTCTTCGCCAGCGCCATAATGGTGTCCATCTCGCAGGCGACGCCCGCATAGTGGACCGGCACGATTACGCGGGTTTTTTCGGTGATGGCCGCTTCAATCAGCGTTTCGTCGATGTTCATGGTATCCGGGCGGATATCCACAAAGACGATGGTCGCCCCGCGCAGCACGAAGGCGTTCGCGGTCGAAACGAAGGTGTAGCTCGGCATGATGACCTCATCGCCGGGCTTAATGTTCAGCAGAATGGCGGCCATCTCCAGGGAGGCGGTACAGGACGGCGTCAGCAACACTTTTTTGCTGCCAAAACGCTGTTCCATCCACTGCTGGCAGCGACGCGTGAAGCCGCCGTCGCCGCAGAGCTTGCCGCTCCCCATCGCAGCCTGCATGTATTCGATTTCCGTACCTACAACCGGCGGAGCATTAAATGGGATCATTTTTTCACCTGTATAACCAGAAGGCGGTGCTTTCTACTGTGGCACCGCTTTGAATGTAGCGTCGCAGCGCGGCGGTATTGCTTATCTGCGTGGCGATGCGCAAAGTGGAGATATTGCGGTGCTGGCACCACTCCGCAGCAGCATTCATCAATTTCTCTCCTGCGCCACGCCCCGCCAGCAATCCCACGCGAGCTTCTTTATCGTTTAGCTGGCGCAGGCTGACAAAACCGTTTATCTCATCGCCCGTTTTAAGCAGCAGACACTCATGATCAAACGTGCCGAGCACGGCGTTTTCAATCCACTGTGCGTAAAAGCGTCCGCTGTCGTCGGGCTGATACCACGGTGCGCGAAAGCGGCTCTGGGTAAAGATTTGAGCGGCCATAGCGCGCAGCCTGGGAATGTCAGCGGATTGCGCCCTTATTGCAGAAGAACGAGCATGATTCATGCCAACATCCATCACCAAATCGACTTCCCCTTCTACCAGCTGAAAGCCGAGCTGCTGAAGGCCGTCGAGCCAGTCGGTGCGATGGGCAGGGATTTTAGCCTGCACTCTTCCGTACGCGGCCAGCTGTTCCAGCGTAAGCGCCGGGGCATTATCCGCAAAGCGAACGATGCCGCTGTGGACGCTAAAGAACTGGTTCTCCCAGTCCAGGCTTTCAAGCCGTGCGCGTAGCTGAGCAATCATGATTTGGCCTCAGCGCGGCGAGCTAGCGCCAGACGCCTTTAGTATCGACAATCCAGCGCTGCTGGACTTTATCCGCCGCGACGGCTTTAAACTCGTTATGATCAACGAGCATTACCAGCACATCTGCCTGTTGCAGAGCGGCGTCCAGGGTTACCAGCTGGCAATTTTCTTGCAGCTTTTTCGGCAGCTGATGGATATTTGGCTCGACTACCAGCGTTTCACCGCTGTGCCAGTCGGCAATCATCCGGGTGATTTCCATCGCCGGGCTTTCACGCAGGTCATCGATGTTGGGTTTAAAGGCGAGGCCGAAGCAGGCGATTTTGAGCTCGCTTGCACGACCGCCGCTTTCTGCAAGGCTGTCGGCCACGGCGGCTTTAACCTGATTATTGACCCAGTGCGGCTTGCCGTCGTTGACTTCACGGGCGGTGCGAATCAGGCGCGCCTGCGCCGGGTTCTGAGCCACGATGAACCAGGGATCGACCGCGATACAGTGCCCGCCTACGCCTGGCCCGGGCTGAAGAATGTTGACGCGAGGATGGCGATTTGCCAGACGAATCAGTTCCCACACGTTAATACCCTGATCGGCACAAATCAGCGAGAGTTCGTTGGCAAAAGCAATGTTGACGTCGCGGAAGCTGTTTTCGGTCAGCTTACACATTTCCGCCGTGCGGGAGTTTGTAACAACGCACTCGCCTTCAAGGAAGATTTTGTACAGTTCGCTGGCGCGCGCCGAGCAAACCGGGGTCATGCCGCCAATCACTCGGTCGTTCTTGATAAGCTCGACCATCACCTGGCCCGGCAGGACACGCTCTGGGCAATAAGCAACGTTGATATCCGCCGCCTCACCTGCCTGCTGCGGGAAGCTCAGATCCGGACGCAGCGCCGCCAGCCATTCGGCCATCTGCTCTGTTGAACCGACCGGAGACGTGGATTCCAGGATCACCAGCGCGCCCTTCTTAAGCACGGGGGCGATAGATTCCGCTGCGGACTTCACGAAGGCCATGTCTGGTTCGTGATCGCCCTGGAACGGTGTAGGCACGGCGATCAGGTAGGCGTCCGCTTCGACGGGCTGCGTGCTCGCACGCAAGAAACCGGCTTCAACGGCTGTTTTCACAACCTTATCCAGGTCCGGTTCAACGATATGGATAGCGCCACGGTTGATGGTATCCACCGCGTGCTGGTTAATATCGATTCCGACTACGGTTTTCTGACGGGAGGCAAACGCCGCCGCCGTAGGTAAACCTATATAGCCAAGGCCAATAACGGAGATGGTTGAAAAACTCATTGTTTCACCTGATTTTTCTTCAGTGCTGCCAAAATATGCTCGCATGCGCTGCCGTTCCCGTAAGGGTTGTGCGCACGACTCATCACTTGATATTCATTTTCATCACGCAGCAGGCGCGTAACTTCGCGGACAATGACCGAGGGGTCGGTGCCGACCAGACGAACGGTGCCCGCTTTTACGGCTTCCGGACGCTCCGTAGTGTCGCGCATGACCAGCACAGGTTTGCCGAGGGATGGAGCCTCCTCCTGAATGCCGCCCGAGTCCGTCAGAATCAGATACGCATGGTTCATCAGGTAGACGAACGGCAGATACTCCTGCGGTTTGATCAGCACAATGTTGTCGACCTTGCCAAGAATGCGCTCAACCGGCTCGCTCACGTTTGGATTGAGGTGAACCGGATAGACAATCTGAACATCGCTGTTTTCTTTGGCGATTTCGGCAAGCGCAAGACAGATTCGCTCAAAACCATCGCCGAAGCTTTCCCGGCGATGGCCGGTAACCAGAATCAGCTTCTTTGAGGGATCGAGGAATGGATGGCACTGGGCGAGGCTGCTGCGAAGTTCGTCGTCCGCCATTACGCGGTCGCGCACGGAAATCAGCGCATCGATCACCGTGTTGCCGGTGACAAAAATTTTGTTATCGTCGATGTTCTCGCGCAGCAGGTTCTGGCGTGAATTTTCGGTTGGCGCGAAATGGTACATGGCAAGATGCCCGGTTAACGTCCGGTTTGCCTCTTCCGGCCACGGGGAGTAGAGATCGCCCGTGCGCAGGCCAGCTTCAACGTGGCCAACGGGGATGCGCTGGTAAAATGCGGCCAGGCTGGTTGCCATCGTGGTAGTGGTATCGCCATGCACCAGCACAACATCCGGTTTGAACGACTCAAGGATCGGTTTCAGCCCTTCCAGAATGCGACAGGTTATTTCCGTTAACCCCTGCCCCGGACTCATAATGTTGAGATCGTAATCAGGCTTGATGGAGAATAAATTTAAAACCTGATCCAGCATCTCGCGATGCTGGGCCGTCACACAAACCTTTGCGTCAAAAAACGCGTCTTTTGCCAACGCGTGGACCAGCGGGGCCATTTTAATGGCTTCTGGTCGCGTGCCAAAAACTGTTAACACTTTCACAGCGATTCTCTTTTGTTAAAAGGGTAAAGGCCCATCCGTAGGACCTCCACCTGAGGGGTTATAACGCTTTAGGGCGACGGGCTAAAGCCACACCAGCACCTATCAGGGCCCCTACCGCACCCCACATCACCAACAAGAACGCGCGGCGCGGGCTGTCGCGTTTCACGGGCTCTTCCGGGGTACGTAAATAGCGGTATGTCTGGAATCGAGGATCGAGGGTCGGGCCAACGTTCAGCGTGGAAAGCATGGCACGATTTTGATCGTAGTCGATGTCGTAGTCAGGCCCTACCGCCTGAAGATTTTCAAGCCTTGCCTGCAGCATCGGGCGGCCCAGCATGAACATTTCCGAATCTGGTAGTTCGTCAGCCGGCACTTCCGTTTCGCTTTTCGCAATATTCTGCTGCTCGGCGATTTTCAGCGCCTGCTCGATGCTTTTCACTTTGCGGTCGTAAATGGATTTAGCCACCATTTCCTGGCGCTTCACCTGAGCTTTCATCTGTACGGTACGTGCGTTCCACGCTCCGGTCAGCTCTTCATTCAGGTGGCTTGCGGCACGCTGGCTGGCGAAAGCAACATACTGACGAAGCAGGTTATTCGCATCCGGAGCAGTTTCAGCGATGAGCTTGACGCTGTCGTTGAGGTTGCGGGTGATATCACCAGCGGTGAACTGAATATTATCCACCATCTCGTCAAGCAGGGCAGCGTCTGCTTTGCTGTTGCCAACCTGGCGCTGCTTGTAATAATCAGTCTGCAGCCAGAAATCGCGGCGGGTATCGTAAGCAGAGAGCTGCATGACGAACTCTTTGTAGGCTTCGTCCATCACCGAGGGCTGATCCACCGGTGCTGAATTAGCGCGGATATCCAGATTGCGGAGGAATTGCTGCTGAGAGTAATACCCCCCCAGCATGTTGACCGTAGGACGATCGGTTATCGCGTTGGCGCTCCATTCCTGACGTGCAAAAAAGGTATAGATCAGCGCGATAAGGGCGAACGCAACCGCGATACCGATTATCCAGAACTTTCCTTTCCACAGTGTCCGGAACAAACCACGAATGTCCAGCTCGTTGTCTACCATTCCCGGGTTACTTCCTGGCACGTTTTGTCTCATCACTTCCCCAAGATCTATTTTGTAAGGGTTGGTTTTTTATTATGGCTTCGGCGCATGCGCCTTTTTACGCGTTTGATAAAGCGAGCAACTTTCCATGCTCGTTTAATACAGTATCCATAGAGCATAAAAGCAAGCAAGAACAATGCCAACATTGCCCATTCTGGAACAATAACAAAATATTCACCCACTACGCCGACTGCCGCCAGCAGGGCCGCAGCAAGTGTAATCAGTGCAAACGCCTGACGGGAGGTAAAACCTGCCCGCATGATAAGGTGATGAATGTGCTGTCGATCTGCTGAGAACGGGCTTTGCCCTTTCCTCAGACGACGATACATGATGGCTATCATGTCCATCAAGGGGATAGCGATGATCCAGAGCGCTGTAACTGGACTTATAGGATTTGCCGGACCCTGGGTCGTCTGTAGCAGTATCCATATCAGCGTAAAGCCGATAAAAGTACTTCCCGCATCCCCCATAAAAACTTTGTATCGGCGGCCAAGCGCGCCGAGGTTGAGCAATATATAGGGAAGAATGGCGGCGATCATGGCGAAACACCACATCGCAAGACTGGTCTGGCCATCGAAAAAGAGAATAATCCCGAGAGCGGCAAACGAAACGCTGGACAATCCACCAAGCAAACCATCGATGCCGTCCACCATATTAAAGGCGTTTATTGCGGCCCAAACGGCGAAAAGGGTGACAATATAACCGAACGGGCCTAACAGGAATTCCCAGTTGCCCAGGATATACCCCAGATTACTGAGATACAGGCCGCCATAGGCCATCATTACCACTGCAACGACAGCCTGAGTAATAGCGCGAATTTTAACGCTGATATCAAACCGATCGTCGAGTGCGCCCACCAGAACCAGGGCGCCCGCACAGATCAGATATAGGCGTGCATGAGGGATGTAGTAGCCAGAGGAGAGCCAGGAAAAGAAAAATGCGAAGCATACGCCTGCATAGACAGAGATCCCCCCGACCAACGGGATCAAACCCTGGTGCCGCTTGCGATAATTAGGTCTATCAACAAGGCCTAGTTTTTTTGCAGATTTACGCGCAAAAAATAAAAAGACCAGGGTGAAGATAAAGACAAGAATGAGGTCTGTACTCAGACTGAGTAAGTTCACAATATACGGCTCTCTGCTAAATCATGCAGTTATTAAAGCAAAAAACATACCAAAACTAAAATATTGAATTATTTAGGCCTGATTTTAAGAATGATCGCTGTTCTTTTTCATGACTTTCTTCACTCGCATCAGTATGACGTTATATGTTCTTTGGTGCAGATATAGCGTATATACCACAAAAGAAAAACGCCACGTCTAAGCGTGGCGTTCCCCGAGTTTTTATTGCTTACGAGCGCTTCATCATGTCGAAGAATTCGTCGTTGGTTTTCGTCATCGCCAACTTGTTGATGAGGAATTCCATCGCGTCGATTTCACCCATTGGATGGATGATCTTACGCAGGATCCACATTTTCTGCAGCTCTTCCTGAGTGGTGAGCAGCTCTTCTTTACGCGTACCTGAACGGTTGTAGTCGATAGCAGGGAACACGCGCTTCTCAGCGATTTTACGCGCCAGATGCAGTTCCATGTTGCCGGTACCTTTAAATTCTTCGTAGATAACTTCATCCATTTTAGAACCGGTATCAACCAGCGCGGTCGCGATGATGGTCAGGCTACCGCCCTCTTCTACGTTACGCGCAGCGCCGAAGAAGCGTTTTGGACGATGCAGGGCGTTCGCATCCACACCACCTGTCAGTACTTTACCGGATGCTGGTACAACGGTGTTGTAGGCACGGGCCAGACGGGTGATGGAATCGAGCAGGATAATAACGTCTTTCTTGTGCTCAACCAGGCGCTTCGCTTTTTCGATAACCATTTCGGCTACCTGAACGTGTCGGGACGCTGGCTCATCAAAGGTAGAAGCAACAACTTCACCTTTAACCAGACGCTGCATCTCGGTCACTTCTTCCGGACGTTCGTCGATGAGCAGAACCATCAGTACGCAATCCGGGTGGTTATAAGCGATGCTCTGCGCAATGTTTTGCAGCAGCATGGTTTTACCGGCTTTTGGCGGTGCCACGATCAGGCCACGCTGGCCACGACCGATTGGCGATGCCAGATCCAGTACGCGAGCCGTTAAGTCTTCGGTAGAACCATTACCACGTTCCATGCGCAAACGAGAGTTGGCATGTAATGGGGTCAGGTTTTCAAACAGGATTTTGCTACGCGCGTTTTCCGGTTTGTCATAGTTAACTTCGTTTACTTTCAGCAGGGCAAAGTAACGCTCGCCTTCTTTCGGCGGACGAATCTTACCGGAGATGGTATCCCCTGTGCGGAGGTTGAAACGGCGGATTTGGCTGGGAGAAACGTAGATGTCGTCGGGACCGGCGAGGTAGGAGCTGTCTGCGGAGCGGAGGAAACCAAATCCGTCCTGCAGTATCTCCAGCACACCGTCGCCAAAGATATCTTCGCCACTCTTCGCATGTTGCTTCAGGATAGAGAAGATGATGTCCTGTTTGCGCATGCGGGCCTGGTTCTCAAGCCCCATATTTTCGCCGAGAGTAATCAGCTCAGAAACCGGCGTATTCTTTAATTCGGTAAGATTCATAATGGTGGGTTCTTAAACTCGGGGTAAATCTCGAACATGTTTCGTGAATGGTATGGCAGGAAATCCATGCCTGTTTAATGGCCAGCACCACATGTCTTATCGCTGCCTGGTCATAGGGTAAACGCAGAACTGAAACGATACGACGGAATGGGTGATACGCCCGAAATCGATTATGCAACCCTGTGCTCACTGTGAAATTGGTGTCTTAGCGATAACGAATGGGAAGCATCGGGTATTACTTAGGTTCAAACTTTAAGACAAGTTCTAAGGTGCAGTAAAAGTAACTTAGCATGACTGACGCCGGGCGTCCAGCGGCTCGCAAAAAATTGCAAACCCGGTACCGCGCCGGCTGAGTTTCCATTAAGCCAGATTGCTTTCCAGGAACTCTTTTAACTGGCCTTTTGACAGCGCACCAACTTTGGTGGCGGCCACTTCACCGTTCTTGAACAGCAGCAGCGTTGGGATACCGCGAATGCCGTAGCGTGGCGCAGTCCCCGGGTTCTCATCGATGTTCAGTTTAGCAACGGTCAGTTTGCCCTGAAATTCATCAGCGATTTCATCAAGAATCGGGGCGATCATTTTGCAAGGACCACACCACTCTGCCCAGAAATCAACGAGGATCAACCCGTCAGCTTTTAATACGTCCGTGTCGAAACTGTCGTCAGTCAGGTGAATAATTTTATCGCTCATGTTCTACTCCACAGGATTATGTCTACCTTGTTGGTGTAGCATTAACCAACTCAGGGTGACTTTATTTCACCCCGTTTATTTCAACGGATGTGCTTTCGTAAAGCAATAGTAAACTGATATTCTACCACACTATGAGCAAAACACATTTGACCGAACAGAAGTTTTCCGACTTCGCCCTGCACCCGAAGGTGATTGAAGCCCTTGAAACTAAAGGATTTCATTACTGCACCCCCATTCAGGCACTGGCACTACCGCTGACGCTGGCGAATCGTGACGTTGCAGGTCAGGCGCAAACCGGTACTGGCAAAACGATGGCGTTCTTAACGTCAACGTTCCATTATTTACTCTCTCACCCTGTTCCGGAGAACCGTCAGGTGAACCAGCCGCGTGCCTTAATTATGGCGCCGACTCGTGAACTGGCAGTGCAGATCCACTCCGATGCAGAGCCGTTGGCGCAGGCCACGGGCCTGAAAATCGGCCTGGCATACGGTGGCGATGGCTACGATAAACAGCTTAAGGTGCTGGAAAGTGGCGTCGATATTCTGATTGGCACAACCGGTCGTTTAATCGACTACGCCAAGCAAAATCACATTAATTTAGGCTCTATTCAGGTTGTTGTGCTGGACGAAGCGGACCGCATGTACGACCTGGGCTTCATTAAAGATATCCGCTGGCTGTTCCGCCGCATGCCGCCGGTCACCCAGCGTCTCAATATGCTGTTCTCAGCAACGCTCTCTTATCGCGTCCGTGAACTGGCGTTCGAGCAGATGAACAACGCCGAATACGTGGAAGTTGAACCGGAGCAGAAAACCGGCCACCGTATTAAAGAAGAGCTGTTCTACCCTTCTAACGACGAAAAAATGCGCCTGCTGCAGACGCTGATCGAAGAAGAGTGGCCAGACCGAGCCATCATCTTTGCAAACACCAAGCACCGCTGTGAAGATATCTGGGGTCACCTGGCCGCAGACGGACACCGCGTTGGTTTGCTGACCGGTGACGTGGCGCAGAAAAAACGCCTGCGTATTCTGGATGAGTTCACCCGTGGCGATCTGGATATTCTGGTAGCAACCGACGTTGCCGCCCGCGGCCTGCATATCCCAGCCGTAACGCACGTGTTCAACTACGACCTGCCGGATGACTGTGAAGATTACGTTCACCGCATTGGCCGTACCGGTCGTGCTGGCGCAAGCGGTCACTCGATCAGCCTGGCCTGTGAAGATTACGCGCTGAACCTTTCTGCTATCGAAACCTATATTGGCCATTCGATTCCAGTCAGCAAATACAAACCAGAAGCACTGTTAAGCGAGCTTCCACCACCGAAACGCCTGACCCGTACCCGTTCCGGTAACGGTCCTCGCCGTGGTGGCGGTGCGCCCCGTGGTAACCGTCGTCGCGCAGGTTAAAAATCTATGCTCAGCTCCACCTCACTGTATGCCGCTATTGATTTAGGTTCTAACAGTTTCCATATGTTAGTTGTGCGTGAGGTGGCTGGGACGATTCAGACCCTGGCCCGCATCAAGCGAAAAGTTCGCCTTGCCGCGGGCTTAAGCGGCGATAATACCCTTTCGCCTGAAGCGATGGAGCGCGGCTGGCAGTGCCTGCGCTTGTTTGCTGAACGTCTACAGGATATCCCCCAAACGCAAATCCGGGTTGTTGCTACGGCAACGCTGCGTCTTGCAACCAACGCCAACGAATTCATAGAGAAAGCCGAGAAGATTCTGGGCTGCCCTGTACAAATTATTCGTGGCGAGGAAGAAGCCCGCCTCATTTATCAAGGCGTCGCCCATACCACCGGCGGAGCCGACCAGCGCCTCGTTGTCGACATTGGCGGTGCCAGCACCGAGTTAGTGACCGGCACCGGTGCGCAAACCACGGCGCTGTTTAGCCTGTCGATGGGCTGCGTCACCTGGCTGGAACGCTTTTTCAGCGATCGTAATCTGGCAAAAGAAAATTTTGCCGCTGCAGAAGCGGCCGCCAGCGAAGTGCTTAAGCCGGTGCTTGATGAGTTAAAGCATCATGGCTGGAAGGTTTGCGTCGGTGCCTCCGGCACGGTTCAGGCGCTGCAGGAAATCATGATGGCGCAGGGCATGGACGAGCGCATCACGCTTGCTAAACTGCAGCAGCTTAAACAGCGCGCCATTCAGTGCGGTCGTCTTGAAGAGCTGGAAATTGAAGGGCTGACGCTCGAGCGAGCGCTGGTTTTCCCAAGCGGGCTGGCCATTCTTATCGCCATCTTCGAACAGCTCAATATTGACTGTATGACACTTGCGGGCGGGGCGCTGCGTGAAGGCCTGGTCTACGGCATGCTGCATCTTACCGTCGATCAGGAAATTCGCAGCCGTACCATTCGCAACGTGCAGCGTCGGTTTATGGTGGATATCCCCCAGGCCGAGCGCGTACAGCAGCTGGCGCAGGCATTTGCCGACGGCGTCGCGGATGAGTGGGATCTGGATACGCTGAGCAAAGATATGCTGCGCAGCGCGGCGCTGCTCCATGAGATCGGGCTAAGCGTGGATTTCAGACAGGCACCGGTGCATGCGGCTTATCTGGTAAGAAATCTGGATCTACCGGGCTACACGCCTGCTCAGAAAAAACTTCTGGCTACGCTGCTGCTGAACCAGACCAACCCGGTCGATCTCTCGTCACTCCACCAGCAAAATGCCGTACCGCCCCGTATTGCGGAGCGTCTTTGTCGGCTTCTGCGTTTAGCAATTATCTTCGCCAGCCGCCGTCGCGATGACATCCTGCCAGCCATCGAACTTCAGGCTGAAGGTGAAGCGCTGCATCTTAAGCTGCCGTCAAACTGGCTTGCCTGCCACCCGCTAGGGGCAGAACTGCTGGAGCAGGAAAGCCTGTGGCAAAGCTATGTTCACTGGGCGCTTACCGTTAAATAATTTTTTAAGGACCCTTCAGGTTGTGCTTCGCCCGAATCGCGGCCAGGCGGCTCTGTCCTTGTTCCATTCTGGCCTCGGCAGAAACCACTTTACGCTCCTGCTCCCACTGCAGGTCATCCTGCGGCAATTCCAGCAGGAAGCGGCTTGGCTCCGGGCGTACCAGCTCACCATACTGTCTGCGCTCCTTACAGAGCGTAAACGTCAGCTCTTTCTGAGCGCGGGTGATGCCAACGTAGGCCAGACGGCGCTCTTCATCAATGTTGTCCTCGTCGATACTGCTCTGGTGGGGCAGCAGCCCCTCCTCCATGCCGACTAAAAAGACGTAGGGGAATTCCAGCCCTTTCGAGGCGTGGAGCGTCATCAGCTGAACCTGGTCCGCCTCTTCGTCGCTTTCTCCGCGCTCCATCATGTCGCGCAGCGTGAATCTTGTGACGACCTGAGTCAGCGTCATTGCCTCGTCTATATCCGAGCCTTCAAGCATTTCCGTCATCCAGCTGAACAGCTGATTGACGTTCTTCATACGCATTTCCGCCGCTTTCGGGCTCGGGGACGTTTCGTAAAGCCAGCTTTCGTAGTCCACCCCATGGATAAGATCGCGTACTGCCGCAACCGGCTCTCGTTCGGCAAGCGTTGCCACATCGCGCAGCCAGTGGGTAAACCGCTGAAGCGACTCCAGGCCGCGTCCGCTTAGCGTCTGGCTGAGACCAAAATCGAAGCTGGCGGTAAACAGGCTTTTATTACGCTGCATCGCCCACTCGCCCAGCTTCTGCAGCGTAGCAGGCCCGATTTCGCGCTTGGGCGTGTTGACGATGCGCAGGAAAGCGCTGTCGTCATCCGGGTTGGTAAGCACGCGCAGATAGGCCAGCAGATCTTTGATTTCAGGGCGGGAGAAGAAAGACGTACCGCCGGAGATGCGATACGGGATGCGGTTTTGCATCAGCATCTTCTCGAACACCCGCGACTGGAAGTTACCGCGATAGAGGATCGCGTAATCTTTATAGCCGGTTTTATTAATAAAATGGTGGGCGATAAGTTCGCCAATGACGCGCTCCGCCTCGTGTTCCTCGCTGTTGGCGGTAACCACTTTCAGCTCCGCACCGTAGCCCAGCTCCGAAAAGAGTCGTTTTTCGAAAACGTGCGGGTTATTGGCGATGAGAATGTTCGCCGCTTTAAGGATGCGCCCGGAGGAACGATAGTTCTGCTCAAGCTTGATGACCTGCAAAGCCGGAAAATCCTGGCTCAGCAGCACGAGGTTTTGCGGGCGGGCACCGCGCCAGGAATAGATTGACTGATCGTCATCCCCCACCACGGTAAAGCGCGCGCGCGCGCCAACCAGCAGCTTCACCAGCTCGTACTGGCTGGTGTTGGTATCCTGATATTCATCCACCAGCAGATAGCGAATGCGGTTTTGCCAGCGCTCGCGGACTTCCTCGTTACGCTGCAAAAGCATTGTTGGCAACGCAATCAAATCGTCAAAATCCAGCACGTTGCAGGATTTCAGGTGCGTATCGTACAGGCCATAGCAATGAGCGAAAATGCGATCCCGCTCGCCCTTTGCCTGCGCCGCCGCCTGAGAGGGCGTCAGCAGATCGTTTTTCCAGTTGGAGATCGTCGAGATCAGCTGCTGAAGCAGCGTTTTATCGTCTTCGAGCAGCCCTTCCGTCAGCTCTTTAAGCAGCGCAACCTGATCGGTATCGTCAAACAGCGAGAAGTTTGACTTCATACCGAGCGCTACGTATTCACGCTTGATAATTTCCAGACCCAGCGTATGGAACGTTGAGATCAGCAGACCGCGGGCCTCTTTGCGACCCAGCGTTTGCGCCACACGCTCTTTCATCTCGCGGGCCGCCTTGTTAGTAAAGGTGACGGCGGCAATATGACGCGCCTGATAGCCACATTCGCGAATCAAATGCGCCATTTTATTGGTGATCACTCGCGTTTTGCCGGAGCCAGCGCCCGCCAGGACCAGGCAGGGTCCGGTGACAAATTCGACGGCTTGTTGTTGGCCAGGGTTTAAACGCATAAGGTCACTCAATGAAAGTCAGGAGGGAAGAAAAACAGCGTGGTAGTATAGCGAGCGTAATCCATACGACTCAAGGTACTATCATGGCAAAAACCGCGGCAGCACTGCATATCCTTGTTAAGGAAGAAAAACAGGCCCAGGAAATTCTCGAACAGCTGAAAAACGGCGGCGACTTCGAAAAGCTGGCTAAGAAGCACTCCACCT
The DNA here is from genome assembly GCF_038405435.1 of Dryocola clanedunensis. GTDB lineage: Bacteria > Pseudomonadota > Gammaproteobacteria > Enterobacterales > Enterobacteriaceae > Dryocola > Dryocola clanedunensis_A. The sequence continues at coordinate 68,540 of NZ_JBBYHZ010000015.1, forward strand.
GCCCGTCAGGCAAAAAAGGCGGACATTTGGGCGAGTTCCGCCAGGGCCAGATGGTTCCGGCGTTTGATAAAGTGGTGTTCTCCTGCCCGCTGCTGGAGCCTTACGGCCCGCTGCATACCCAGTTCGGTTACCACATCATTAAGGTGCTGTACCGTAACTAAAAGAAAGGCCGGGAAATTTCCCGGCCTTTTTGCATCTACTGAAGATTAACCCGCTACAGCAATGCGTTTCATATCGGTCATGTAGCCACGCAGCTTCTGGCCCACTTTCTCGATTTCATGGTTGCGGATGGCTTCGTTTACGTCACGCAGCTGGGCGTTGTCTACCGCAGCGGCCGGGATTTCTTTACCCAGATCGCCTGCCTGAATCGTTGTCATGAACTCTTTCAGCAGCGGTACCGCAGCGTAAGAGAACAGGTAGTTACCGTACTCTGCGGTATCCGAGATAACCACGTTCATTTCGTACAGACGCTTACGAGCGATGGTGTTCGCAATCAGCGGCAGCTCGTGCAGTGACTCGTAGTAAGCAGACTCTTCGATGATGCCCGCATCAACCATGGTTTCGAAGGCCAGCTCAACGCCCGCTTTCACCATGGCGATCATCAGAACGCCTTTATCGAAGTACTCCTGCTCAGAGATTTTACCTTCAAACTGCGGCGCGGTTTCAAACGCGGTTTTGCCGGTCTCTTCGCGCCAGGTCAGCAGGTTTTTATCGTCGTTCGCCCAGTCAGCCATCATGCCGGAGGAGAACTCACCGGAGATGATGTCGTCCATATGTTTCTGGAACAGCGGTGCCATGATGGTTTTCAACTGCTCGGATAATGCGTAAGCACGGATTTTCGCCGGGTTGGACAGACGGTCCATCATCAGCGTAATGCCGCCCTGCTTCAGGGCTTCGGTGATGGTTTCCCAGCCGAACTGGATCAGTTTTTCTGCGTATGCCGGGTCGGTACCTTCTTCCACCAGCTTGTCGAAGCACAGCAGGGAACCCGCCTGCAGCATGCCGCACAGAATAGTTTGCTCGCCCATCAGGTCAGATTTCACTTCCGCCACGAAGGAAGATTCCAGTACGCCCGCACGGTGACCGCCAGTTGCAGCAGCCCAGGCCTTAGCGATAGCCATGCCTTCGCCCTTCGGATCGTTTTCCGGGTGAACCGCAATCAGCGTTGGAACGCCGAAACCGCGTTTGTATTCTTCACGAACTTCGGTGCCCGGGCACTTAGGCGCAACCATCACCACGGTGATGTCCTTACGGATTTGCTCGCCGACTTCAACCACGTTAAAGCCGTGGGAGTAGCCCAGCGCCGCGCCGTCTTTCATCATTGGCTGAACGGCTTTAACCACCGCAGAGTGCTGCTTGTCTGGCGTCAGGTTAACAACCAGGTCAGCCTGTGGGATCAGCTCTTCGTATGTACCAACCTTGAAGCCGTTTTCAGTCGCTTTACGCCATGAAGCGCGTTTTTCAGCAATGGCTTCTGAGCGCAGAGCGTAGGCAACGTCCAGACCGGAGTCACGCATGTTCAGGCCCTGGTTCAGACCCTGCGCGCCACAGCCGACGATGACGACTTTTTTACCTTTGAGGTAGCTTGCTTCATCGGCGAATTCGCTACGCGCCATGAAACGACATTTACCCAGTTGCGCCAGCTGCTGACGCAGGTTCAAGGTGTTGAAATAATTAGCCATCGTAGGACTCCGTGATTGTCGTGTTGTGTTTCTTGTAAGGGTCGCAAGCCGTGTCATGTTTGCGAGAATGAAACCACTATATGACAGGAAATGCGTTGCTGAAATTGATATATTAACAACGTGACGTTGCAAAAACTGCAACATAAAAAGAAGGGTTGATGACCATGGATTTACGCGATCTGAAAACGTTTCTCCACCTTGCGGAAAGCCGCCACTTTGGACGCAGCGCAAGGGCGATGCATGTCAGCCCGTCAACGCTTTCACGCCAGATCCAGCGTCTTGAGGACGATCTTGGCCAGCCGCTTTTTCTACGCGATAACCGCACCGTCACGCTAACCGAAGCTGGCGAGCAGCTCAGGCAGTTCGCGCAGCACACGCTTTTGCAGTACCAGCAGATGCGCCATACCATCGGCCAGGAAGGCCCTTCGCTTTCCGGAGAGCTGCATCTCTTCTGTTCGGTTACGGCAGCCTACAGCCATTTGCCGCCGATTCTGGATCGATTCCGCGCCGAGCACCCGAATGTGGAAATCAAACTGACAACCGGCGACGCGGCGGATGCGGTGGAAAAAGTAGATTCTGACGAGGCCGATCTGGCGATTGCCGGCAAGCCGGAATCCCTGCCGCCGGGCATTGCTTTCTCAATGCTGGAAAACCTGGCCGTGGTGCTTATCGCCCCCGCTCTGCCCTGCCCGGTTCGCAACCTGGTCAGCACGCCCGAGCCAGACTGGAACAAAGTGCCCTTTATCATGGCGGACCAGGGGCCGGTGCGCCGCCGCATCGAACTGTGGTTCCGCAGGCAGAAAATCAGCAACCCGTTTATCTACGCGACCGTGGCCGGGCATGAAGCAATGGTGTCGATGGTCGCGCTGGGCTGTGGCGTGGCGCTGCTGCCGGAAATCGTGCTGGAAAACAGCCCCGAACCGGTGCGTAACCGCGTGCAAATCCTCGAGCGGAGCGAAGAGGATGCACCGTTCGAACTTGGCGTTTGTGCACAAAAAAAGCGGCTCAATGAGCCGCTTGTGAATGCGTTCTGGAAATTACTGCCCGGCAGCCACTAGCCCGCAAGGAAGAAGCGGAACGCCGGATTATTGGTTTCGTCGTGGCAGTCGTAGCCCAGTTCGTTCAGGCGCGTTTCGAAATCTGGCTCGTTATCGCCAAGCTCGAACGCCGCCAGCACGCGACCGTAGTCCGTACCGTGGCTGCGGTAGTGGAACAGGGAAATGTTCCAGTGCGTACCCAGCGTTTGCAGGAACTTCAGCAGCGCACCCGGCGACTCCGGGAATTCAAAGCTGTAGAGGCGCTCGCGAAGCGGCTTGGAGGGACGTCCACCCACCATATACCGCACGTGAAGCTTCGCCATTTCGTCGTCGGACAAATCGACAACGCCGTAGCCCCCTTCGTTCAGCAGGGCAAGGATCTCATGCCGCTCTTCCAGACCGCGAGTCAAACGCACGCCGACGAAAATACAGGCCTCCGCCGAGCTTGAATACCGATAGTTAAATTCGGTGACGGAGCGGCCGCCCAGCAGCTGGCAGAACTTCAGGAAGCTGCCTTTTTCTTCCGGAATAGTGACCGCAAGTAAGGCTTCGCGTTGCTCCCCCAGTTCACAGCGTTCAGAAACGTAACGCAGCCCGTGGAAGTTAACGTTCGCGCCAGACAGAACGTGCGCCAGGCGCTCGCCGCGAATCTGATGCTGCTGGATATACTTCTTCATACCCGCCAGGGCCAGCGCGCCGGAAGGTTCCGCCACTGCGCGCACATCCTCGAAGAGATCTTTCATTGCCGCGCAGATTGCATCGCTGTCTACGGTGATGATGTCGTCGAGATACTCCTGGCAGACACGGAAGGTCTCATCGCCGATGCGCTTAACCGCCACGCCTTCAGCAAACAAACCAACTCGCGCCAAATCTACGGGCTTGCCCGCATCCAGCGCAGCTTTAAGGCAGGCCGAATCTTCTGCTTCAACCGCAATCACTTTGATTTGCGGCATGAGCTGCTTAATCAGAACCGCTACGCCCGCCGCCAGACCACCGCCGCCGACCGGGACGAACACCCGGTCGATGTGGGCGTCCTGCTGCAGCAGCTCCAGCGCCAGCGTGCCCTGCCCGGCAATCACTGCCGGATGGTCGAACGGTGGCACATAGGTGAAGCCCTGCTGCTGCGAAAGCTCGATTGCCCGCGCTTTAGCTTCATCAAAGTTAGCGCCGTGCAGCAGTACTTCGCCGCCGAATGCTCTTACCGCATCCACTTTGATATCCGCGGTAGCAACTGGCATCACGATCAGCGACTTGATACCCAGACGAGTGGAAGAGAGCGCCACACCCTGAGCGTGGTTCCCGGCCGAAGCCGTAATCACGCCGCTGGCTTTTTGCTCGCTGTTCAGCCCGGCAATCATGGCGTACGCGCCGCGCAGCTTGAAGCTGTGCACCGGCTGACGATCTTCACGCTTCACCAGAATGACGTTATCCAGACGGGATGACAGCTTTTTCATCTTCTGCAACGGGGTAACCTGAGCGACCTCGTAAACGGGTGAACGGAGTACGGCACGCAGATATTCCGCCCCACAGGGGGCGTCGGGTAGCGGTTGTGACTCAGCCATGGTTAGCCTCCAAGCTTACTTTTATCGCGCACCGCGCCTTTATCGGCGCTGGTGGCAAGCATGGCGTAAGCGCGCAGAGCGAAGGAAACCTGGCGCTCACGGTTACGAGGAGTCCACGCCTGGTCACCACGCGCTTCCTGCGCTTCACGACGAGCAGCCATTTCCTGATCGCTCAATTGCAGTTGGATCCCACGGTTCGGGATATCAATCGCAATCATGTCGCCATCTTCAATCAGCGCAATGTTGCCACCGCTGGCCGCTTCAGGCGAAACGTGACCGATAGACAGCCCGGATGTACCGCCGGAGAAACGACCGTCGGTCACCAGCGCACAGGCCTTGCCCAGCCCCATCGATTTCAGGAAGGTCGTTGGGTAGAGCATTTCCTGCATGCCCGGCCCGCCTTTTGGCCCTTCGTAGCGGATAACGACCACGTCGCCCGCGACGACTTTGCCACCCAGTATTGCCTCAACCGCATCATCCTGGCTTTCGTAGACTTTTGCAGGGCCACGGAATACCAGGCTTTCGTCGTCCACACCCGCGGTTTTTACGATACAGCCGTTTTCAGCGAAGTTGCCGTACAGCACCGCCAGACCACCTTCCTGGCTATAGGCATTTTCTTTAGAACGGATACAGCCGTTTTGGCGATCAACATCCAGAGAATCCCAACGGCAGGACTGCGAGAAAGCTTTTGTGGTACGAATGCCTGCCGGACCTGCGGAGAACATGCTTTTCACGCTTTCGTCTTTGGTCAGCATGACATCGTACTGTTCCAGCGTTTGCGTCAGGGTCAGACCAAGAACGTTTTTCACATTGCGATGCAGTAAGCCACCGCGATCCAGTTCGCCCAAAATACCGATTACGCCACCCGCACGGTGAACGTCTTCCATATGGTATTTCTGGGTGCTCGGCGCGACCTTACACAGCTGTGGCACCTTGCGGGACAGCTGATCGATATCCGTCATGGTGAAATCGAGTTCGGCTTCCTGAGCCGCCGCCAGCAGGTGCAGAACGGTGTTAGTGGAGCCGCCCATCGCGACATCCAGCGTCATAGCATTCTCAAACGCTTCTTTGCTGGCGATGCTGCGTGGCAGTGCACTTTCATCATCCTGCTCGTAATAACGTTTGGTCAGAGCGACGATGCGTTTACCGGCATTCAGGAATAACTCTTTACGATCGGAATGCGTGGCCAGCAGCGAACCGTTACCCGGCTGAGACAGGCCCAGAGCTTCAGTCAGGCAGTTCATCGAGTTCGCGGTGAACATACCGGAACAGGAGCCGCAGGTTGGGCAAGCGGAACGTTCGACCTGCTCGCTTTGCTCGTCGCTCACTTTCGGGTCAGCGCCCTGAATCATCGCATCAACCAGGTCGAGTTTGATGATTTGGTCAGACAGTTTGGTTTTCCCGGCTTCCATCGGGCCGCCGGAAACGAAGATAACCGGGATGTTCAGGCGCAGCGACGCCATTAACATCCCCGGGGTGATTTTGTCGCAGTTGGAGATACAAACCATCGCATCTGCGCAGTGGGCATTTACCATGTACTCCACGGAATCGGCAATCAGCTCGCGGGACGGCAGAGAATAAAGCATACCGCCGTGGCCCATCGCGATGCCGTCATCCACGGCAATGGTGTTGAACTCTTTCGCTACGCCGCCGGAGGCTTCGATTTGTTCGGCAACAAGCTTACCCAGATCGCGCAGGTGAACGTGGCCCGGCACGAACTGGGTAAAGGAGTTCACTACCGCAATAATTGGCTTGCCGAAATCATCATCGGTCATTCCGGTTGCGCGCCACAGTGCGCGGGCACCCGCCATATTACGGCCGTGGGTGGTGGTAGCTGAACGGTACTTTGGCATGCTGATTTACTCCAGTCTGTCAGGGTGCGGACGGTTTGTTACCCTCCGCCTGATTATTATTTTTACTGTGGGTTTACCGGATCTAACCAGCCCCATTTATCTTCGGTTTCACCCGTGAACAGGCCAAAGAACGCCTGCTGAATACGCTTGGTCACCGGCCCACAGCGACCTTCGCCCACCTGAATACCATCAACGCTGCGTACCGGGGTAATTTCCGCGGCGGTACCGGACATGAAGACTTCATCCGACAGATAGAGCGATTCGCGGGAAAGCACCTGCTCGCGCACCTCGATACCCAGATCTTTTGCCAGCTTGATGATGGCGTCGCGGGTAATGCCAGGCAGCGCGGAAGAGGTAAACGGCGGAGTAAACAGCACGCCATCTTTCACTTCAAAGAGGTTTTCACCAGCGCCTTCTGAGAGGAAGCCCTGCACGTCCAGCGCGATCCCTTCCTGATAACCATGGCGGCGAGCTTCGCTACCGACCAGCAGGGAAGAAAGATAGTTACCACCGGCTTTTGCCGCGGTTGGAATGGTGTTTGGTGCGGCACGGTTCCAGGAGGAAACCATCGCGTCGATCCCTTGATCCAGCGCTTCTGCGCCGAGATAAGCACCCCATGGGAAGGCTGCGATGATCACATCAGTGGTATAACCGTCCGGCGGGTTAACGCCCATACCCACATCACCCACAAAGACCAGAGGGCGGATGTACGCGCTGCTCAGGTTGTTTTTGCGGATAACGGCACGACAGGCTTCCATTAACTCATCGACACTTTGCGAAACAGGAAAACGGTAGATTTTGGCGGAGTCACGCAGACGCTGCATGTGTTCGCGATGGCGGAACACCACTGGGCCAAGGTGTGAATCGTAGCAACGGATGCCTTCAAATACGGAGGTGCCGTAGTGCAACGCGTGGGACATAACGTGGACTTTCGCCTCGCCCCACGGGGTCATTTCACCATTGAACCAGATGTAATCAGCTTTCTTCGTTGTCATGTTGCTTCCTTTTGCGCTCAGGCGCGGATTTGTTGTGTTGTTGGTTGCTGGATTTCTACGCAGGCGACGTCGACCAGCTTGCTTAATTGACTAAACAGTAATTCGACCGGGCGGAGGCTTGCAACGGTCAATTCAATATTAATGTTGTCCGAATTCCCAAGGGTCGCCATGTTCATCGAGCAGAGCTGAAAACCACGGTGGCGGACCACGCGTAATACGCGCTCCAGGGTTTCAGGACGAAAACGGGCCTGCACGGCGAGCTGATGTTGCATCATGATAATTTCTCCAGCATTTGCGAATTACTGGCACCGGGCGGTACCAACGGCCAGACGTTCTCGTACTCATCGATTGAAACATGCAGCATGTAGGGGCCTTCGCTGTTCAACAGCGCATCGATGGCATCTTCTACCTGGTCTTTACGGGTGATGTGCTGGCCTGGGATACCGAAGGCGCGGGCCAGCATGAGGAAATCGGGATTATCGGAGAGGTTTGTTTCGCTGTAGCGTTCTGAGAAAAACATCTGCTGCCACTGGCGAACCATGCCTAACCGCTGGTTATCCAGCAAAACGATCTTCAGCGGCAGCTGTTTTCGTTTGACGGTGCCCAGCTCCTGAACATTCATCATGAACGAGCCGTCACCGGAGATACAGATAACCGTGTCGTTCGGTCGCGCAACCTGTGCACCAACGGCGGCGGGTAAACCAAAGCCCATCGTTCCGAGGCCGCTGGAGGTGATGAAGTTTTCCGGACGTGTGAAAGTCATGTGCTGAGCCGTCCACATCTGGTGCTGGCCTACATCCGTGGTAATCACGCAATCCTGCGGTTTACGGTCGGAGAGCTGCCTGAGCAACAGCGGAGCAAAAATGGCCTCGCCCGGGTGATCGTAACGCCACGGGTTAGCCTCCCGTAATGCCACGACTTCCTGCTGCCATTCGCTGATATCCAGCGGCTGCTGCAGCGCCTGCAATAACTGAGTTAAATCTCCCTGCAGGCTAACGTGTGCCTGGCGTAATTTGCCCAGCTCGGCGGGGTCGATATCCATATGGATGACTTTGGCATGCGGTGCGAAGGTGTTCAGCTTCCCGGTAACGCGGTCGTCAAATCTGGCGCCTACCGCAATCAACAAGTCGCATTCCTGTACGGCCAGATTAGCTGCTTTCGTACCGTGCATCCCCAGCATACCTGTATAAAACGGATGCCCGGCAGGTACAGCACCCAGTCCTTTCAGGGTCACGGCAGAAGGCATATTCGTTACCGCGATAAATTCGCGCAGGGCAGGTACTGCCTGTGCCATCCCAACGCCCCCGCCTACATACAGCATCGGTTTGCGGGCGCTGGCTAATAATTCGCGGGCCTGAGTCAGCTCACTATAAGGCAGGGTAAATTCATCTTCGATGGTGGACAGCCAGGGCTCAAGCTCGCCTTGCGCCAGCTGAATATCTTTAGGGATATCAACCAGAACGGGGCCCGGGCGGCCGGAATTTGCGATTTCGAAAGCTTCAGAGAGGACGCGAGGTAAATCATCCAGAGATTCGACGAGGAAGCTATGTTTGGTACAGGCCAGCGACAGACCTAAAACGTCAACTTCCTGAAAGGCATCGGTACCGATGAAGGGAGCCGCAACCTGGCCGGTGATGGCAACAACGGGAACGGAATCTAATAGCGCATCTGCAAGGCCGGTGATCAGGTTCGTTGCTCCAGGCCCTGAGGTTGCAATACAAACCCCTGTCTTCCCTGTAGAGCGTGCGTAGCCTATGGCCGCCATCGCCGCGCCCTGCTCATGACGACAGAGTAAATGCTCTACCCCACCGTCGTACAACGCATCGTAGACAGGCATGATCGCGCCGCCAGGATAACCGAAAACTGTCTCAACACCCTGCGCTCGCAAAGCATGTACCACCCACTGTGCACCATTCATAGTTTGTTCCCCGCCTCAGTTCCGCATAAACAGCATATTATGCTGAAACACTTCGTCTGTTCTCTTTTGAAATTCTCTGCCCAATAAAAAACCCCCGGACCTTTCGGTGCGGGGGTTCTTTTCGATTCAGGCTTGATTTTTAAGCCTTTCTTTCTCCAAGTGCAGCCCCGCACGGTGGGATAATAATCACCACCACGCTAATCACGACCAGGCTAATCACTCGTAGAAGGGCTTTCATATTCTGTATGTTCTGACATCTAGTTCGAAGTAATGCCTACAGAGTTATCACAGAGACAAAGGTAAGCACAAGATTTTTTTATGACGCCATCGACATTTTTAAATAATGAAAACTAAAAAGCATTATTTTTCATGACATAAGGCGATAGTGAAAAAAATTCACTCTCCTCCATTTTCAAGCCATTTTACTTCGCGTACTAATAATAAAATTATACTGCGAGCCCCTTCGCAAACATTCCTGCAATGCTGAAACGGCCCCAAAAATACTGGAACAGGCTTCCAGAGAAAAATCTTCCCGGTTTGGCGATATACAGATGAACTGGCAGGGTAAGACATCTTCTAAGGAGGGAGTATGTCACTGGCAGTCATCAACACACGAGCCGCACTCGGCATTACCGCTCCACTGGTCACCGTTGAGGTTCATCTGAGCCAGGGGTTGCCGGGCTTAACGCTGGTTGGCTTACCGGAGACAACCGTAAGGGAAGCCCGTGACCGCGTACGTAGCGCTCTGATCAACAGCGGCTACACATTTCCGGCAAGGAAAATAACCATCAATCTGGCGCCAGCCGACCTGCCGAAAGAGGGGGGCAGATATGACCTTCCCATTGCTCTCGCGCTGCTCGCAGCCTCTGAGCAGCTTTCAATGGACAATCTGGGTCGATATGAGTTCGTGGGGGAGTTAGCGCTTACAGGCGCTTTACGGGGCGTTCCCGGTGCTATTTCCGCTGCGATGGAAGCCCTCAAAGCCGGCAGAAGCATCATTGTCGCAGAAGAAAATGCCGGCGAGCTTGGCTTAATCAAACAGCCCGGCTGCCTTACAGCAAATCATCTTACGCAGGTTTGTGCCTTTCTTGAAAAAAGAGGAGAGCTGAACCGTCCGGCACCGCAGCGAGAATGGCAGTCAGAGCATACTGAGGATATAAACGAAATTTATGGTCAGTCGCAGGGAAAGCGAGCCTTAGAGATTACGGCCGCCGGTGGGCATAACTTACTGTTAATCGGGCCGCCGGGTACGGGAAAAACCATGCTTGCCAGTCGTCTGACGACAATCATGCCTTCCCTTAACGATGTGGAAGCCCTCGACAGTGCGGCGATCCTGAGCCTGGTCAATCCCCATGACCTGCAGAAGAAATGGCGTCAGCGTCCTTTCAGAGCGCCCCACCACAGCGCATCGTTGACAGCGATGGTCGGCGGCGGCGGGATCCCTGCGCCGGGGGAGATATCTCTAGCTCATAATGGAGTGCTGTTCCTTGATGAGCTGCCCGAGTTTGAAAGGCGCGTGCTGGATGCGTTACGTGAACCCATAGAATCCGGGGAGATTCATATTTCGCGAACCCGGGCGAAAATCACCTACCCCGCGCGTTTCCAGCTTCTGGCGGCGATGAATCCCAGCCCTACAGGCCACTATCAAGGTAGCCACAACCGTTCCTCCCCAGACCAGACATTGCGTTACCTGAGCCGTCTGTCCGGGCCTTTTCTTGACCGCTTCGATCTTTCCGTTGAAATACCCCTCCCGCCATCCGGCATGCTGAGTAACCCTGGGAATAAAAGTGAAAGCAGTGGTGAGGTCAAAACCAGAGTAATAAGGACACAGCAGCGGCAATACCTGCGGCAGAACAAGCTGAATGCACGGTTAAGCAACCATGAAATACGGAAGCATTGTGATATCGCTCTGGAGGATGCGGTATGGCTGGAAGAGACGTTGGTGAAGCTAGGGTTATCGATACGGGCGTGGCAACGGCTACTAAAAGTTGCAAGGACCATTGCGGACCTGCAGGAGGCAGAACAAATCAGGCGGGAACATCTTCTTGAGGCGCTTAGCTACCGGGCAATAGACCGCATGCTAATTCATCTGCAACAGCTGGTGGGATAAAAAATGGGGCCGAAGCCCCATTTTTGTTAATCGTCGCTGTCGGTGAAATCTTCCACCGTATCCATCTGCGGCTTGCCGCCAGACAGAGTATGGAAACGCTTAGGGCGCTTGATGCGTGACATATACTTGCTCCACACGCGCTCTGCTTCCGTGACCGGCTCACGCTGTCCACGGCATACTGCAACGAATAACACTTCTTCTTCTGTACCTGGTTCACGCTTGCCGAGATCCAGTTCATTGAACGCAAAACCATGACGTTCAAGTAACTGTGCCTCTTTAATGGTGAAATCACCATGGCGAGCGAACCCGCGCGGATAATGTTTATTGTCGAAAAACCGATTAGTCGTCGTAAAGCTTTCCGCCATCCTACACGCTCCTAATTCTCTTGGCCGAGCTATTTATGGCGCGGAGTATTAGTTACGCTTGACAGAGCGTCAAACAAAACATTTAAATCATAACGACAAATTATTTTTGGGAGCGAGTTGTGGATACCGAATTACTGAAAACCTTTCTGGAAGTGAGCCGCACCCGTCATTTTGGACGTGCTGCTGAAGCACTCTATCTGACGCAGTCCGCCGTGAGTTTTCGTATTCGCCAGCTCGAGAATCAACTGGGTGTGAATCTTTTTACCAGACATCGCAATAACATACGGCTTACCACCGCTGGAGAGCGTCTGTTGCCCTACGCTGAAAACCTGATGAGCATCTGGCTTGCGGCCAAGAAAGAGGTTTCTCATACCTCCCAGCACAACCAGATCACCATCGGTGCCAGCGCCTCGTTATGGGAATGCCTGCTTTCTGAGTGGTTAACTTCTCTTTATCAGCAACATAGCGGGTTTCAGTTCGAAGCACGAATTGCACAGCGTCAGTCGCTGGTTAAACAGCTCCATGAACGCCAGCTGGATTTGCTCGTCACCACCGAAGCGCCAAAAATGGATGAGTTCTCCAGCCAGTTATTGGGTCATTTCGACCTGGCCCTTTTCGCCGCATCGCAGCAGCAGAAAAAAGAAGACCTCACTTACGTAAGACTGGAATGGGGTCCAGACTTCCAACAGCATGAGGCCGGGCTGATCAGCAATGATGACATTCCAATCCTGACAACAAGCTCAGCGAAGATAGTCAGTAAAATGCTCAAATCGCTTAATGGGTATGCGTTTTTACCCGTCGAATGGGCTAAAGGACAGGATGAAATTTATCAGATGGAAGAAACGAAACTGCTATCCCGACCGCTGTATGCCATTTGGTTACAGAACAGTGACAAACAGGGCACAATCAAAGAGTTACTTAAGACACAACTTATAGCGCAGTAATGCGCTTTTGTTTTTAGAGGAAGGAACTTACAAAATTTCAGGCAAAAAAAAATCCTTTGCCTAAGCAAAGGATCATTATATGGCAGGGGCGGAGAGACTCGAACTCGCGACACCCGGTTTTGGAGACCGGTGCTCTACCAACTGAGCTACGCCCCTAAATGACGCTTATTATTAAGCCCGCTGATTAAGCAGGCATAATTTTTTTATTAAGTGGCGGAACGGACGGGACTCGAACCCGCGACCCCCTGCGTGACAGGCAGGTATTCTAACCGACTGAACTACCG
>NZ_JBBYHZ010000016.1:0-47666 GCF_038405435.1 Dryocola clanedunensis
AATAAACCTATGCCTTAGCCAGAAGTCAGGACATTTGTGTCTTGCAACAAAAAGGCCTTTTCTGCTTTGCGTTGACAAAGGGACTCATGACGTACGCCGGGCAATATCCGCACCAAAATGACCCATGCCGCCCCGATTCGGTGCATAAATGGCGGGCAAATCCCGCGAGCGATCACAATTCCAGCATTATATTTTACGGTTGCATAATATTTCTTGTTTTCCTCCGGTCAACCCGCCCCGCAGGTAAAACTATGCACTTATTATTCACTTTTAATGCATAAGTCAATTTTGTAACTCCTTGATTTTCCTTTCTGACCTCCTCGCTATGCACTTTTATCGCTGGCTGGCACGAAGCGTGCAATCTACATTCACAGTGCAAACACTCAATTATTTAACATTTAGGTTACTTATTATTTACCGGAAGAGGTCGCTATGCCGCAATCAATAACACGCCAGAACTTCGACGATTGGATGATGCCCGTTTACGCCCCTGCGGCTTTTATTCCGGTGCGCGGTGAAGGGTCCACCCTGTGGGATCAGCAGGGTAAGGATTACATCGATTTTGCGGGCGGGATTGCGGTTAACGCGCTGGGGCACGCCAACCCGGACCTGCGCGCGGCCCTCGTTGCCCAGGCCGAAAAGTTCTGGCATACCGGCAACGGCTATACCAACGAGCCGATTTTGCGTCTGGCAAAGCAGCTTATCGACGCGACTTTCGCCGACAAAGTATTCTTCTGTAACTCCGGGGCGGAGGCCAACGAAGCGGCCCTGAAGCTGGCCCGTAAATACGCTCATGATAATTTTGGTCCGCAAAAAAGCGGCATCGTCGCCTTCAAAAATGCCTTCCACGGGCGCACGCTGTTTACCGTCTCCGCAGGCGGGCAGCCCGCCTATTCAAAAGATTTTGCGCCGCTACCGGCGGATATCAGCCACGCCGTTTATAACGACCTGCAGTCCGCCAGCGAGCTTATCGACGAAAACACCTGCGCGGTGATCGTTGAGCCAATGCAGGGCGAGGGCGGCGTGGTGCCTGCGGACCCGACGTTCCTGCAGGGCCTGCGCGAACTTTGCGACCGCCATAACGCGGTGCTGATTTTCGATGAGGTGCAGACCGGCGTCGGGCGTACCGGCTCCCTGTACGCCTATATGCACTACGGCATTACGCCGGACGTGCTCTCTACCGCAAAAGCGCTGGGCGGCGGCTTCCCGATTGGCGCGATGCTGACTACCGATAAGTTCTCGCAGGTGATGGTTGTCGGCACCCATGGGACAACCTATGGCGGCAACCCGCTGGCTGGCGCGGTCGCCGGGCGCGTCATGGAACTGATTAATACGCCGGAGGTGCTGGACGGCGTGAAGCAGCGTCACGAGTGGTTTGTCGAGCGCCTTAACAAGATCAATCAGAAGCATCAGCTGTTCAGCGAAGTCCGCGGGCTGGGGCTGCTTATTGGCTGCGTGCTGCAACAGGAACACGCGGGCAAGGCTAAACTTATTCTGCAGGCCGCCGTTCAGGAAGGGCTGATGATCCTGATAGCGGGTGCTAACGTGGTGCGCTTCGCCCCGTCGCTGATTATCAGCGAGGCGGACGTGCGCAAAGGACTCGACCGCTTTGAGCGCGCCTGCGAACGCTTCACTGCGGGAGAAACATCATGATGATCATCCGTCCTGTTGAGCGCGGCGATCTGTCCGGGCTGATGGCGCTGGCGGGGAAAACGGGGGGCGGGCTGACCTCGCTGCCCGTCGATGAAAAAACGCTGTCGGAGCGCATTGAACGCTCCATTAATACCTGGCAGGGCGGCCTGTCGAAGGGCGACCAGGGCTACGTTTTTGTCCTTGAGGAGACGGCCAGCCGCAAAGTGGTAGGCATCTGCGCCATCGAAGTGGCGGTGGGATTGAACGACCCCTGGTACAACTATCGCTTCGGCACGCTGGTCCACGCCTCGAAAGAGCTGAATATCTATAACGCGCTGCCGACGCTGTTCCTGAGCAACGACCACACCGGCAGCAGCGAGCTGTGCACGCTGTTCCTCGATGCCGACTGGCGCAAAGAGGGCAACGGCTACCTGCTGTCAAAATCCCGCTTTTTGTTTATGGCGGCCTTCCGCGAACGCTTCAACGACAAGGTCGTGGCGGAGATGCGCGGCGTCATTGACGAACACGGCCATTCGCCGTTCTGGGAAAGCCTGGGCAACCGCTTTTTCTCGATGGAGTTCAGCCGCGCGGACTATCTGTGCGGCACCGGGCAAAAAGCATTTATTGCCGAGCTGATGCCAAAGCACCCTATCTATACGGATTTCCTCTCGCCGGAAGCGCAGGCGGTGATTGGCGAGGTGCATCCGCAGACCGCTCCCGCCCGCGCGGTGCTGGAGGCTGAAGGCTTCCGCTACCGTAATTACGTCGATATCTTCGACGGCGGCCCGACGCTTGAGTGCGACATCGACCGCGTGCGGGCCATCCGCAAGAGCCGCATGACGGAGGTGGTCATCGGCCAGCCCGCCACGGACGATCTGCCCGTCTGCCTGGTGGCCAACGAAAACTATCACAACTTCCGCGCGATGCTGATTAAAGCCAATCCGAAAGGCGACCGGCTGATCATCGACGCCACCACGGCGGAAGCCCTGAACTGCTCTACCGGCGACAAGGTTCGCCTGGTTCGCCTGTGCCCCGAGGAGAAAAAAGTATGACCCAGTGGATCAATGGACAGTGGACGGCCGGCCTCGGCGAGGCGATGCAGAAGCATAATCCGGTTAACGGCGAGCTGCTCTGGGAAGGCGTCTCCGCCAGCGGCGAACAGGTTGCGAAGGCCTGCGCAGCGGCGCGTGCGGCATTCCCGGCATGGGCTAAAAAACCTTTCGCCGAGCGACAGGCGATAGTTGAGCAATTCGCCCGCCTGCTGGAAGAAAGCAAAAACGAACTGACCACGACCATCGCCCAGGAAACGGGGAAACCGCGCTGGGAAGCGGCAACGGAAGCGACGGCGATGATCAATAAAATCGCCATCTCCATTAAGGCATACCACACGCGGACCGGCGAAACGCACACGCCAATGGCCGATGGGGCGGCAACGCTGCGTCATCGTCCGCACGGCGTGCTGGCGGTATTCGGGCCGTATAACCTGCCGGGGCATCTGCCTAACGGGCATATCGTGCCGGGGCTGCTGGCGGGCAACACGCTAATCTTCAAGCCCAGCGAACTGACGCCGCGCACTGGCGAGCTGGTCATGAAGCTGTGGGAACAGGCTGGCTTGCCGGAGGGCGTGCTGAACATGGTACAGGGCGGACGTGAAACCGGGCAGGCGCTGGCGCAGCAGCGCGACCTCGACGGGCTGCTGTTTACCGGCAGCGCTAATACCGGCTACCAGCTGCATCGTCAGTTTGCGGGGCAGCCCGAAAAAATTCTCGCCCTTGAGATGGGAGGCAACAACCCGCTGATCGTTGAAAACCCGGAAGATCTCGACGGTGCGGTGCACGTGGCAATTCAGTCTGCATTTATTACAGCCGGGCAGCGCTGCACCTGCGCCCGCCGCCTGCTGGTGAAGAAGGGCGAGCAGGGTGACAAATTTATAGCGCGGCTGGTTGAGGTGGCTTCCCGTATCCAGCCGGGCGAGTGGGATGCGACGCCGCAGCCGTTTATCGGCGGACTGATTTCGGCGCAGGCGGCCGAACGCGTGCTGAGCGCCTGGCAGGAACATCTGGCGCGCGGCGGCAAACCGCTGCTGGAGCCGAAGCTGGTGAAGGCGGGGAGCTCACTGCTGACGCCGGGCATCGTTGAATTATCCGACGTGCGGGACGTGCCGGACGAAGAGGTCTTCGGGCCGCTGCTGGCGGTTTACCGCTATGACAGCTTCGACGACGCTATCCGCATGGCGAATAACACCCGCTTCGGGCTGGCAAGCGGGCTGATTTCCCCAGACCGTGAGCAGTTCGATCGGCTGCTGCTGGAAGCGCGAGCCGGTATCGTGAACTGGAACAAACCGCTGACCGGGGCCGCAAGTACCGCACCGTTCGGCGGCGTGGGGGCTTCCGGTAACCATCGCGCCAGCGCCTGGTACGCGGCGGATTACTGCGCGTGGCCGATGGCGACGCTGGAAAGCCCGGCGTTCCCGCTGCCGGAAACATTAAGCCCCGGGCTGGATTTCAGCCGTAAGGAGCTGCCATGAAGGCCCGCGAAGCCAACTTTGACGGCCTGGTGGGGCTGACCCACCACTACGCCGGGCTGTCGTTCGGGAACGAGGCCTCGACGAAACACCAGTTCCGCGTATCCAACCCGAAGCTGGCGGCGAAGCAGGGTCTGCTGAAGATGAAGGCGCTGGCGGATGCCGGATTCCCGCAGGGCGTTATCCCACCGCAGGAACGGCCGAACGTTCCCGTATTGCGCCAGCTGGGCTTTACCGGAACCGACGCGCAGATTGTTGAGAAGGTGGCGAAACAGGCCCCGCAGCTGCTGTCTGCCGCCAGCTCGGCCTCGTCGATGTGGGTGGCAAACGCCGCCACCGTCTCGCCGTCCGCCGACAGCCTGGACGGTAAGGTGCATCTGACCGTCGCGAACCTTAACAACAAATTTCACCGGGCGAGCGAAGCGTCAACCACTGAAAGCCTGCTGCACGCCATTTTCCGCGATGAGCACCATTTTGCCGTCCACGGCGCGCTGCCGCAGGTAGGTATGTTCGGCGACGAGGGGGCGGCAAACCATAACCGCCTCGGCGGAGATTACGGCGATCCGTCCGTCCAGCTGTTTGTCTACGGGCGGGAAGAGGCGAAGGCCGGGCTGATACCGGCGCGCTATCCGGCAAGGCAAACGCTGGAGGCAAGCCAGGCCGTAGCCCGCCTGAACCAGGTGGATGCGAAGCTGGTGGTTTATGCCCAGCAAAACCCGGCGGTGATCGACCAGGGCGTATTTCATAATGACGTGATTGCGGTCTCGAACCGCCAGGTGCTGTTCTGCCACGAGCAGGCGTTCCTGCACCAGCAGGAGCTTTACGCCACGCTGCGTCAGAAAATACCCGGCTTTACGGCGCTGGAGGTCCCGGCCAGCCGGGTATCGGTGGCGGATGCCGTGTCGACCTATCTGTTTAACAGCCAGCTGCTGAGCCGGGACGACGGCAGCATGCTGCTGGTGCTGCCGGAAGAGGCGCGCCAGCATGAGGGCGTGTGGGGCTACCTGAATGAGCTGCTGGCCGGCGATAACCCCATCGGCGAGCTGAAGGTTTTCGACCTGCGTGAAAGCATGGCGAACGGCGGCGGCCCTGCCTGCCTGCGCCTGCGCGTCGTGCTTACCGCTGAAGAGCTGCGGGCGGTTAACCCGGCGGTGATGATGAACGACAGGCTGTTCGTCACGCTGAACGGCTGGGTGGACCGCTGGTATCGCGACCGTCTGACCCAGGCTGATTTGGCCGACCCGCTGCTGCTGCGCGAGGGCAGGGAAGCGCTGGACGAGCTGACGCGAATTCTGGATTTGGGATCGGTTTATCCTTTCCAGATCTGACAGTTAATATTGCCGGATAAGCGTTGGTCTTATCCGGCAGCGTTTTATTTCAGCAGCAGCTTCTCCACGTCGCTTCCGGCGCGGATAAACACCGGAATAGACTCCAGCGGCGCCTCAACGGCTATCAGCTGGCCACCCTGATAGTTCTCCCCACTCAGTGAAATCCAGCTTTCTCCTTCCGGGAGCCAGACATCGCGCTGGCGCTGGCCCGCCTGCATGACCGGCGCAACCAGCAGATCTTCGCCCAGCAGGTACTGATCCTCAATCTCCCAGCTGTTGCTCTGCTGCGGATAGTGGTAGAAGAGCGGCCGCATCACCGGATCGCCGTGTTCGCTTGCCTGCGCCATCACGCCGTCGATATACGGGCGAATGCTTTCGCGAACCTGAAGCCAGTGGGACATAATCTGACAGTTCTCTTCCCCGTAGCTCCAGACTTCGTTTGGCGAACCGCTGTTGCACTGCGGGATGCCGTTGCGGAAGGCTTCCGGCGGCTGAACCTGCGGATCACGGTAGCCGTGCAGGCGGAAGACAGGGCAGAATGCGCCCCACTGGAACCAGCGGATCAGCAGCTCGTGGAAGGCGGGATCGTGGATGTTGCCGCCCTGGAAGCCGCCGATATCCGTGGTCCACCACGGGATACCCGCCATCCCCATATTCAGCCCGGCGGCCAGCT
Organism: Dryocola clanedunensis; assembly: GCF_038405435.1. Lineage (GTDB taxonomy): Bacteria > Pseudomonadota > Gammaproteobacteria > Enterobacterales > Enterobacteriaceae > Dryocola > Dryocola clanedunensis_A. The sequence goes on from NZ_JBBYHZ010000016.1 coordinate 6,158, forward strand.
GGTTGCGCAGCGCATGGAATGACGAATGGACGTCGCCGGACCAGGCCAGCACGCCGTAGCGCTGGCTGCCCGCCCAGGCGCAGCGCACCAGGTTAACGATCTCTTTTTCGCCCTGCGCCTGCAAACCTTCATAAAAGCCCTGGGCGAAATCGCGCGGGTAGCTGTTGCCGACCTCCAGCACCGGCCCGGTGTGATAGCGATAGTTATCGAAATCATAGGCGCGGTATTCCGGCTCCGCTTCGTCCAGCCAGAAAAGACGGATGCCCGCATCGTAGTAGTTCTCTTTAACCTTAGTCCAGACGTACTGGCGCGCGGCAGGGTTGGTGGCATCGAAAAACGTGCAGTTACCCATAAAGTCCAGATTGACCGATACGCCGCGCTCGGTGGTCACCAGATAGCCTTTGGACTTCATCTCTTTGTAGCTTTCGGTGCGGCTGTCTACCGTTGGCCACACGGAGACCATCGTTTCGATCCCCATTTCGCGCAGCTCGCTGACCATCGCCTGCGGATCGGGCCAGTCGATAGGGTCAAAGCACCAGGTGCCCTGATTTGGCCAGTGGAAAAAGTCGATAACGATAACCGACAGCGGCAGGCTGCGGCGCTGGTACTCGCGGGCGACGTCCAGCACCTCCTGCTGGGTGCGATAGCGCAGCTTGCACTGCCAGAAACCCGTCGCAAACTTCGGCATCGGCGGCGCTTTGCCCGTGGCCTCGGCGTACTGGCGGGTTATCTCGACCGGGCTATCCCCGGCGGTGATCCAGTAGTCCATCTCTTCGCAGACCAGCGCCTTCCACTGGGTGCCGTTCTTCGCAAAACTCGCTTCGCCAATCGCCGGGTTATTCCACAGCATGCCGTAGCCCAGGCTGGACTGCATGAAGGGCACGCTGGCCTGGGAGTTGCGCTGCGCCAGCTCCAGCGTGCAGCCTTTCAGATCCAGCCACGGCTGCTGGTACTGCCCCATGCCGTAGATTTTTTCATCTTTGGCCGCCTCGAAGCGGACGGTGAGCTGATATTTACCGCCCGGATTGGGCTTAAATTCGCGGCCGTCGAGCTTCAGCGCGCTGATGTATTTATCCTGGCTCTTTTCCGTCGCGCCGATGCCGACGGTGGAGCGCTGGCGCCACATCTCTTCGAGCAGCAGGTCGCCGCGCTGGTTGTGGAAAGCCAGCTGGCCCTTGCTGTTAACGGTGGCGGAGAGATTGCCGTTGCGGATGGTCAGCGACTCTTTTCCTTCGCTGATGCTCGCCTGCTGCGACGTTACAGGTAACAGCGCCCAGAGATTTTCAGAAAATGCGCCGCGCTGGGTTGCCCGCACGCGCAGGCTGTTTTTACCCCAGGGTTCGATTCGCAGCGTCTGCCGGTCAAAATGCCACTCGATAGCGTTGTCGCGTTTAAATAATTCACTCATGATCTACTCCTTAATTTCTTCAGGCATTTTGTTTGGCAAGATTAATTTCGTGCATCACGCTGTCGTCAAGTTTGTACCAGCGCAGCATGACAAACGCGGCGAGAGAAAGTATTCCCGGCACGACGGTAAATAATGAAATAATGCTCAGCAGGGCAGCGCCGTTTTGAATTTCGGCATGGGCGACGTAGCCGCTAAATCCTAATGTCCAGCCAACAATAGCCCCGCTTAACGCCATGCCTAATTTCAGCACGGCCAGTAAAGTAGAAAAGACAATGCCGTCCATTCTTTTACCCTGCTTCCATTCGCCGTAATCCGCCACGTCCGCCATCATTACCCACATTAATGTTGTGGTGCACTGGTAGAAGGTGGAAATAATAAAGGTCATGACCACCAGCACGATAACCAGTTTCGGCGCGAAGAACAGCGCGATGCTTAATACGCCCGCCAGCACCGAACAGGTGCCAAACATCTGCACTTTGTTATATCTGCGGGTAAGCTGTTTTGCCATTGCGCTGCCTGCGGCTTTACCGGCGATATGCGCGCCAAGCAGCCACATAAACCAGCTGGCGCTGCCCAGATAGTAGGTGACGTAGTACATCATGGCGCCCAGGCGAATGACGCCAAAACCGATGTTGGTCAGCACCAGCATGGCTACGACGCGCCACTGATCGTTAGCGAATAAGTCCTTTAAATCGCTGAGGTAATTGGAGTGAGAGGCGGGGGCTTTGATGCGCTCGCGGGTGTTGGCAAAGCAGATCCAGAACATCACCACCGCAAGGGCCGCCATAATCCCCATCGCCAGGCGGTAGCCGGAAAGCTTATCGTCGCCGCCAAGCCAGGTCGCCAGCGGCATCATCAGGAAGGTCGACATCGCCCCGCCCAGGGTCGCCAGGAAGAAGCGCCAGGACTGCAAAGAAATACGCTGTTCGTTGCTCGAGGTGATCACCGCCCCCATAGAGCAGTAGGGAATATTAATCGCCGTATACATCAGCATCATGAAAGAATAACTGACGCTGGCGAAGATCATTTTGCCGGTGAGCGATAAAGATTCCGGCACCGCGTAGGTCAGCAGGCAGCTGATGCCAAAGGGCAGGGCCAGCCATAATAAATAGGGCCGGAATTTACCCCACTTTGTCCGGGTATTATCCGCAAGATAACCCATTGCCGGATCGATTATGGCGTCTATCGACCTTGCCAGTAAAAACATGGTGCCGACGAATGCCGCCGGTAATCCTACAACGTCGGTATAATAGAAGGTCAGAAAAATAATGACGTTATCCAGGCCAATATGGCTGGCCATATCCCCGAGTCCGTAGCTTATTTTTTCCTTCAGGGTAATCTTTTCTTTCATTTTCTGCGCCTGTGGTGGTGGGGTGAAAATAAATGATGCTTTACCGGTATTCATCATTGACCAGGGCGCTCAGCAGTGGCAATTGCGAGATCTTGTACCGGCGTTGTGAGAATTACTTTTTGTGATACCGGTAACAGTGAGCGGGTATCCGCTGCCGGAAAGTTGCAGTTTTCCGGCAGCGTTTGCTTTCACTCGCAAATAACACTACTAAAATCAGGCATATCAGCTTACTGTTTTGAACCTATAATTTACTGAGTGGACAATTTACCCACCCACTCGGCCATTCAGGAGGCAAAATGCTGGATTTTCTGGCGCAGACCCTGGCGGGGAAAGCGCCAACGCAAACGGAAGGAAAGAATGACCACCTTAGCTGGCAGTGGTGCGATGAGGGCATTTTAACGCTCACGCCGCTGATGCCGGTGGAGAAAGCGCTGGTGCTCTCGGCTGGCGTGCACGGCAACGAAACCGCACCGGTCGAAATCCTTGCGGAGCTGGTGGACGATTTACTGGCGGGCAGGCTGGCCCTGCAGTGGCGCCTGCTGGTGATCCTCGGCAACCCGGCGGCGCTGCGCAGCAATAAGCGCTATATGCACAGCGACATGAACCGCATGTTCGGCGGGCGCTGGCAGCAGTTTCCGGAAAGCATTGAGACCCAGCGGGCGGGACGCCTGGAGCATGCCCTTGAGCTGTTCTGGTCGCAGGGGGATGAAACCATTCTCTGGCATCTGGATATGCATACTGCTATCCGCAGCTCCTACCATCCTCGTTTCGGCGTGCTGCCCGTGCGTCCGCTTCCTTATGATGAAGCCTTTCTTGCGTGGCTCGGCTGCGCCGGGCTACAGGCGCTGGTGTTCCATAAGGCGCCGGGAGGCACCTTTACCCATTTCAGCAGCGAGCACTTTACGGCGCTCAGCTGCACGCTGGAGCTAGGCAAGGCGCAGCCGTTCGGCGAAAACGATCTCAGCCAGTTTGCGGTCACCAAAGAGGCGCTGAGCGCGCTGCTGACCGGAGGAGAGGTGCCGGTAGCCGAAGCCGAGCCGCTGCGCTATGAGGTAGCCCAGCAAATTACCCGGCTTTCTGACTCCTTCGTACTGCATATGGGCGCGCAGACGCAAAACTTCACCGCCTTCCCGAAGGACACGCTGCTGGCAGAAGATGGCAATACGCGTTACGTGGTGAAAGAAGATAAGGAATTTGTTTTATTCCCTAACCCAGACGTTGCGCCGGGTCTGCGGGCAGGATTAATGCTTCGGGAAATATAAAAACAGGGCTCTCAGGGACGGGGGCCAGTAATTTTCCCCCGCTCGCTTAGAAATATACAGACAATTCCTAACTTGCTGCTTTCTTCAGCAGGGAAATTACTATACACTTTCTCCATTATTCGTTGAATATCAGTGCCTTGATATGTTTTGTAGCAATTATCCCCGCCTTAATCCTTATTTTCTCCATAATTGATGCATTATTGTTTTTTATCCTTGCAATGCTTTACTCCGGCAATCTACTCCTTGACGATTGACCCCGTAAACTCAATCTCGTCAACACGGCAAACCAGTCGTGAAAAGAACCAAATTAAATGAGAAGGATAAAAACATGCGTAAATTAACAGCTCTCTTTGTTGCTTCAACTCTGGCTCTGGGCGCAGCGAACCTGGCTCATGCGGCAGACACAACGACCACCACCGCGGCGAAAACCGACGCGCCGATGATGCATCATAAAGGCATGCGCGGCGGCCACCACGACATGATGTTTAAAGATCTGAACCTGACCGACGCGCAGAAACAGCAGGTGCGCGACATCATGAAAGCGCAGCGTGGCAAAATGGAGCGCCCTTCATTAGATGAGCGTCGTGCGGCACACAGCATTATCGCCAGCGACAGCTTCGACAAGGCGAAGGCTGAGGCGCAGATCGACAAAATGGCCGAGCAGAACAAGGCTCGCATGCTGGCCCACATGGAAACTCAGAATAAGATCTACAACATTCTGACCCCGGAGCAGAAAAAGCAGTTTAATGCCAATTTTGAGAAGCGTCTGACAGAACGTCACGCCCATGAAGGTAAAATGCCAACCGATCGGGAATAATCGATCGACTGACTTAAGACCGCCGGTCCTGTTCACAAAAGCGTTATCGCTGTGGACAGGACCGGCGGTTTTCTTTTTTATGCAATCTGCTGCGCGCTGCTCATCATGGCGCTGATAAGCTGTTCAAGCAGCGGCCGCAGCGCGTTTGCCCGCTCTTCGCGATAGCCAAAGGGCGGCTGCTCATCCATATAATTACGCTGCGCCAGCTCCAGCTGAACGGCGTGCACCCCCTGCGTCGGGTTGCCGTAGGCGCGGGTAATGTATCCCCCTTTGAACCGCCCGTTGACCACCCAGCTGTATTGCTGCTGGCTGGCCATACGGGCGGCCAGGTGCTCCTCAATCAGCGCATCGCAGCTGCGTCCGCCGTTGGTGCCGAGGTTTAAATCAGGCAGCGTTCCCTCGAACAGGCGCGGAATGCGGCTGGCGATAGAGTGCGCGTCAAACAGCAGCGCATAGCCGTGCTCCGCTTTTAGCCGTTCAAGCTCTTGCTGAAGCTGCTGATGATACGGCAGCCAGACGGCCTCCAGCGCGGCCTGACGCTGCCGCGCATCCGGAGCCCTGCCGGGCAGAAAAGTGGCTGAGCCATCAAACAGCGTATCGGGGAAAAGCCCCGTAGTGGCGGTGGTATAGAGCGGTTTGTCATCTGACGGACGGTTCAGATCGATGACCATGCGGGAGTAGTTGCCCACCAGCACGCTTGCGCCAAGGGAGCGAACAAAATTATACAGTGTGGGAATGTGCCAGTCGGTATCCGGCAGCGGGCGGGCTGCGTCGCTCAGGCCTGCCTCGACCTCCGGCGTTAATGCCGTACCCGCGTGGGGAATACTGACCAGAAGCGGCAGTTTCCCTTTGGTAAATTCAAAGGCTGCTTTCACGTCTCTCTCCCTGATAAATCACGGTGCAGGGCAATTGCCCCCCTAACCAATAGACCAGTTCGGCAGGACGCGCCACGGGCCAGTGCACAAAGTTGGCAATTTTGCCGGTCTCGAGGCTGCCGTGGCTGGCCTGAATGCCCAGCGCCCGCGCCGCGTGGATAGTCACGCCAGCCAGCGCTTCCTCCGGCGTCAGTCCAAACAGCGTACAGGCCATGTTGAGCATCAAACGCAACGACAGCGCGGTTGAGGTGCCCGGATTAGCATCGCTGGCGACTGCCATGGGGACGCCATGCTGGCGAAAAGCCGCCACCGGAGGATGCTGCTTTTCGCGCAGCAGATAAAAAGCGCCGGGCAGCAGGACGGCAACGGTGCCGCTTTCCGCCATCGCTCTGGCGTCCGCTTCGGTGGCGTATTCCAGGTGATCGGCTGAAAGGGCATCAAAACCTGCGGCCAGGCTGCTGCCCGCCAGCGGCGACAGCTGTTCGGCATGAAGTTTAACCGGCAGCCCAAGCTCGCGGGCAGCGGTAAACACGCGCTCGGTTTGAGCGGGGCTAAAGGCCAGATGCTCGCAAAAGGCGTCAACGGCATCGGCGAGCTTTTCCTGAGCGACGCGCGGCAGCAGCTGGTTGCAGACAACCTCAATCCACCCGTCGCCGTCGCCGCTAAACTCCGGCGGGATCGCATGGGCCGCCAGGCAGGTGGCATACACCTCGACCGGCTCCTGCTCGCCCAGCCTGCGGATGACGCGCAGCATCTTGATCTCATTGTCGATATCCAGCCCGTAGCCGGACTTTATCTCTAGGCTTGTCACCCCCTCCGCCAGCAGATGGTTCAGCCGCCGTCGGGCAGAGGCCAGCAGTTCATCTTCGCTCGCGGCCCTGGTCGCCTTCACCGTGGAGATAATACCGCCGCCTTCGGCTGCGATCTGCGCATAGCTGACGCCGTTAAGACGTTTTTCAAACTCCGCGCTGCGGTCGCCGCCAAAGACGAGGTGGGTGTGGCAGTCAATAAACCCCGGCAGCACAATGCCGCCCGCAAAGCGGTGATGTTCGGCGGCGTGGATCTCCGGCATTTCGGCTTTCGGGCCGATCCAGAGGATTTTACCGCGCAGCACGGCGAGCGCTCCGTCTTCAATGGCATGGTACTGACCTGCCCGCAGGGTGACAAAGGTGGCACCGCTCCACAGGCTGTCGCAGGTAAGGGGAGAGGACATGGCATGCTCCGGTCAGGTTGTATAGACAATTGCATTCAACCTGGCACAGCATGCTAAATTCATCAACAGTCGCCGGGCGTTTTGGTGACGCCGTTGCAGGATTTTGTCGGGTGCGATGCAAAAATTTCGAGCTGCCTTCCAGCAGACGATATATCTTTTGCGTCGGCGAAGATTTAGCGCTAAATCATTGTCATCGTTATCAGAAGGAACCAAATTTATGCCGGCATTTTTTGCTCCTATCGTGATGCTCCCGCAGGGCTGGGGACACAGCGTGCGTATTTCCGTCAACGACCAGGGCGTAATAACCCATATCGAAGCCGGTGCCAGCGCGGAAAACGCCACGCTGCTGCCCGGCGTCGTTATCCCCGGCATGGCCAATCTTCACTCCCATGCTTTTCAGCGGGCGATGGCGGGGCTGACCGAAGTGGCGGGTAACCCGCAGGACAGTTTCTGGACGTGGCGCGAGCTGATGTACCGCATGGTGGAAAAGCTATCGCCGGAACAGATGGGGGCAATTGCCACCCGGCTGTACATTGACCTGCTGAAAGGCGGATACACTCAGGTTGCGGAATTTCACTATCTGCATCATGACGTTAATGGCAAACACTATCCGGCAGGCGATTTGATGCTACAGCAACTGGTGGTTGCTGCCGATAAGAGTGGTATCGGCCAGACGCTGCTGCCGGTGCTCTACAGCTATGCGGGATTTGGGGCGCAGCCGGCCCAGAGCGGGCAAAAACGCTTTATTCAGGATGTGGACAGGTATCTGCGTCAGCAGCAGGCGCTGGCGAAAGCGCTGCAAAACTATCCACTCATCAACCAGGGGCTGTGCTTCCACTCGCTGCGCGCGGTGAAGCAGGAGCAAATGGAGGACGTGCTGGAGGCCAGCGACTTCCGCCTGCCGGTGCATATCCACATTGCCGAGCAGGAAAAAGAGGTGGAAGACTGTCTGGCATGGAGCGGGGAGCGCCCGGTCAACTGGCTGTATAACCGTTTTGCGGTTGATGACCGCTGGTGCCTGATTCACGCCACCCATCTGGCGGCGGACGAGGTGACGCAAATTGTTGAAAGCCGGGCGGTCGCGGGGCTTTGCCCGACAACCGAAGCTAATCTCGGCGACGGGATATTCCCGGCCAGTGATTTTATTGCCCAGGGCGGACACTGGGGGATTGGCTCGGACAGCCACGTGTCGGTCAGCGCCAGGGAAGAGCTGCGCTGGCTGGAGTACGGACAGCGGCTCAGAGACCGCCGCCGTAACCGCATTGTGCTGCCAGAGCTGCCGCAGGTTGGCGAAGTGCTGTGGCGGCAGGCGGCAGCGGGCGGGGCGCAGGCGTGCGGCGTTGCGCTTGGGGCTATCGCGCCGGGCTACCGCGCCGACTGGCTGGTGCTGGAACAGGATGCCTGGCTTACGCACGTAGAAGATTACGCCCTGATAAACCGCTGGCTGTTTGGCGGAGCACAAGAACACATTAAAGACGTGTGGGTCGCTGGAAGGCAGGTGATAACTGACAGGCAGCACCCACTCGATGAACAGAGCAATAGTCAATTTGCGCAGGCGATGCGCAGCCTCCAGGAGTAGTAATGGAATTTTTCGATATACGGAAAGTGCCGGTCAGCCTCTGGCGCAACGGCGCCGGGGAAACCCGCGAGATCTGCTGCTTTCCCCCTGCCACTCGCGATTTTAACTGGCGAGCGAGCATTGCCTCGATTGCCAGCAGCGGTGAGTTTTCTGCATTTCCTCAGGTGGACCGGGTGATTACCCTGCTTGAGGGAGGGGAAGTCGTGCTGGACGGCGGCAGGGCGTTTCGCCACACCCTCAGGAAACATCAGCCGTTTGCCTTTGCGGGCGAACAGGCTGTGAAGGCGGAGCTGACGCACGGTATGTCGATGGATTTCAACGTGATGACCCGCCGCGACCGCTGCCGGGCAAAGGTGCGCGTTGCCGATCGCACTTTCACCACCTTTGCGCCCCGGGGCGGCATTGTGTACGTGCTGAGCGGTGAGTGGCAGCTGGGGGATAAGCTGCTCAAAGCGGATCAGGGCGCATGGTGGCAGGAGGGCCGCCATACGCTGCGGCTGCTGAAACCGGAAGGGCAGCTGCTGTTCAGCGAAATTACCTATCTGTGATCACTGGCCGGTAAAGCTGCCCGTCAGCTGATAGCGTGAGCCAGGGTACAGCAGCCGGGCTACCGTCACCACCTGCGAATGATGCCAGGTGCGGCGGTTAACCAGCAGGCAGGGCTGGCGGTCGTTCACTTCCAGCAGGGTCTGCTGAGTTTTGTCGGCCAGCACCGCCTCCACCACGTGCTCTCCGGCGGTGAGAGGCGCAATCTGGCTGAGGTAGTGGTGCGGCGTAAACAGGCGGAAGTCCTGCCTGAGATAATCTGCCGCCAGGGAGGGATTTACATAGCGCGACTCCAGCTGGACGGGCTGGTCGTTGTCGTAGTGCACCATTTGCGAATAAAACAGCGCGTCACCCGGCCGGACGGAAAACGCCAGCGCCAGCTCTTCCGATGCCGCCATCTCTTCGAGCGCCACAACGTAGTTGCGATAGCGATGCCCGCGCGCGGCGATCTCCTCGGCGATGCTGCGGACTTCCAGCATCGCGGTATGGCCCTTCAGCTCCGCCACAAATGTTCCGACCCCCTGCATCCGCACCAGCCAGCCTTCAGCCGTTAATTCCCGCAGCGCGCGGTTAATCGTCATGCGGCTGACGTTCAGGGCGTTGACCAGCTCGGTTTCCGACGGCACGCGCTGGCGCGGCTGCCAGACTCCGCTGCGGATCTGACTGACGATGGCCTGCTTCACGCGCAGATAAATAGGCGCGGGCAGGTCGCTGATGGCGGAGCGTAACTGCTCCAGAGGCTGCAGCTCAGACATGATTTGTCCTTGTAATTAGCAGGGGCTAAGCGCGATCCCGCTCACTGTTCGATAAAAATTCCCTGTGACCGACTGGCGGGACTTTTGGTTTATTAGTTAACTTGTCTATACAACTCTATACGTTCAGATGAATTGATGCCACAGGATGTCATTATGTCGATGCAAAAGAAGCGCTGTACCCTTACGCCCGGCCACGTCTCGCTGGCCACGCTGCGCGATATTTACCACGGCAACGTTACGCTGGAGCTGAATAAACAGGCCGTCGGCGCGGTGGAGCGAGCGCAGCAAACGGTAGAAGCGATTGTTAACCATGGCGACGTGGTTTACGGCATTAATACCGGGTTTGGCAAACTGGCGCAAACCACTATCGCCGCCGACCATCTGGCCGAGCTGCAAAGAAACCTCGTGCTGTCCCATAGCGTCGGCCTTGGCGAGCCGCTGCCGGATGACGTGGTGCGTATTGTTATGGCCAGCAAGGTTATCAGCCTCGCCCGCGGGCACTCCGGCGTGCGGCTACAGGTTATCGACAATCTGCTGGCTTTGTTTAACGCCGGGGTGATGCCGGTCATACCGGAAAAAGGGTCGGTGGGTGCATCCGGGGATCTCGCGCCGCTGGCGCATCTTTCGCTGATGCTGCTGGGTGAGGGTAACGTACGCGTAAATGGCGAAGAGATCCCTGCGCCTCAGGGGCTGGAGCTTGCGGGCGTCGATCCGCTGATTCTTGGGCCGAAAGAAGGGCTGGCGCTGCTTAACGGCACGCAGGTTTCCACCGCCCTTGCTCTGCGCGGCCTGTTTGAAGGCGAGAAGGTCTTTGCCGCAGGCCTGGTCGCCGGGGCGTTATCCCTTGAGGCGATTAAAGGCTCGGTGAAACCTTTTGATGCGCGCATCCATGAAGCGCGGGGGCAGACGGGGCAGATCGACGTGGCGGCTGCGGTTCGCACGCTGCTCGAGGGCAGTGAAATTGTTGATTCACACCGCCACTGCGGGCGCGTGCAGGATCCATACTCCATCCGCTGTGTGCCTCAGGTTATGGGTGCTTGCCTTGATAACCTGCGCCACGCGGCGCGGGTATTGCAGATTGAGGCTAACGCCGCCTCGGACAACCCGCTGGTGTTCAGCGAAACGGGGGAAGTCATCTCCGGCGGTAATTTCCACGCCGAGCCGGTTGCGTTTGCGGCGGATATTCTGGCGCTGGCAATTGCCGAAATCGGTGCCATTTCAGAGCGCCGCCTGGCCCTGATGCTCGATACCGGGCTGTCCGGCCTGCCGCCTTTCCTCGTGAAAGAGGGCGGGATCAACTCGGGATTCATGATTGCCCAGGTCACGGCGGCGGCCCTCGCCTCGGAAAATAAATCCCTGGCCCATCCCGGCAGCGTGGACAGCCTGCCGACGTCGGCGAACCAGGAGGACCACGTGTCGATGGCAACGTATGCCGCACGCCGCCTCGGCGCAATGTGCTTTAACACCGCGGCGGTTGTCGGCATCGAAGCAATGGCCGCCGCACAGGGCATTGAATTCTCCCGTCCGCTGCGTAGCTCACCGCTCGTGGAAGAGATATTTAGCGGCATCCGTGAACGCGTTGCCTTCCTTGAAAAAGATCGCCTGCTGGCCCCGGACATCGAGCAGATGCGCCTGTGGGGCTGCAGCGACAGCTGGCCTGCGGCCATCGTTAATCTTCTTCCTTCCACTTCGGCCTGACGCCGGGAGCCAACATGACTGAATCTGTAAAACAGGCGGTAGCCCGCACGGTACGAGCCCCCCACGGCAGCGAACTGCACTGTGAAAACTGGCTGATTGAAGCGGCGTACCGCATGATCCAGAACAACCTGGATCCTGACGTCGCCGAGCGTCCGGAGGATCTGGTGGTTTACGGCGGCATTGGCAAAGCGGCCCGCAACTGGGAATGCTTCGAACAAATTCTCGCCTCGCTGCGAACGTTGAAAGCCGAAGAAACGCTGCTGGTGCAGTCCGGAAAACCCGTCGGCGTATTCCGCACCCATGCCGATGCGCCGCGAGTATTAATCGCTAACTCTAACCTGGTGCCGCACTGGGCGAACTGGGATCATTTCCACAAGCTCGACCAGGCCGGGCTGATGATGTACGGCCAGATGACGGCGGGGTCGTGGATCTATATTGGCGCGCAGGGCATTGTGCAGGGTACGTTTGAAACGTTCGCGGAGGCGGGGCGTCAGCACTATAGCGGCGACCTGAGAGGGAAATGGATTTTGACCGCCGGGCTTGGCGGTATGGGCGGCGCGCAGCCGCTGGCGGGCGTGCTTGCCGGGGCGTCGGTGCTGGCCATCGAATGCCAGGAGTCACGCATCGATTTTCGCCTGCGCACCCGCTATCTCGATTTCAAAGCCACCACGCTTGATGAAGCGCTGAGGATGATAGAAGAGGCGAACGGCCAGAAGAAGGCTATCTCAGTTGGCCTGCTCGGCAACGCCGCTGAAATTCTGCCGGAGCTGGTGAGGCGTGCAAAAGCCGGGGGCGTTCGCCCGGATATCGTCACTGACCAGACCTCGGCCCACGATCCGCTGAACGGCTATCTGCCCGCCGGCTGGTCCGTTGAGCGCTGGCAGCAGGAGCGCGTCTCGCGGCCTAAAGCGGTGGAGAAAGCCGCGCGCGCTTCCATGGCGGTTCATGTTCAGGCGATGCTGGATTTCTGGCAGATGGGCGTGCCGACGGTGGATTACGGCAACAATATCCGCCAGGTTGCCTTTGACGAGGGCGTGGAAAACGCGTTCGACTTCCCGGGCTTCGTCCCCGCGTACATTCGCCCACTCTTCTGCGAGGGCAAGGGCCCGTTCCGCTGGGTGGCGCTGTCCGGCGACCCGGAGGATATCGCGAAAACCGACGCGAAACTCAAGGAGCTGTTCCCGGATAACCAGAACCTGCACCGCTGGCTGGATATGGCCCAGGAGCGCATTGCTTTTCAGGGGTTACCGGCAAGGATTTGCTGGCTGGGGCTGGGCGAGCGCCATCGCGCCGGGCTGGCCTTCAATGAGATGGTGCGCAGCGGCGAATTAAAAGCACCGGTTGTGATTGGGCGTGACCACCTGGACTGCGGCTCGGTTGCTTCCCCCAACCGTGAAACGGAAGCGATGAAAGATGGCTCCGATGCGGTATCCGACTGGCCGCTGCTCAACGCGCTGTTGAATACCGCCGGAGGGGCAACCTGGGTGAGCCTGCACCACGGCGGCGGCGTGGGTATGGGTTTTTCACAGCACGCTGGCGTGGTCATTGTTGCGGACGGCACGCCGGAAGCGGACGTGCGGCTGGGCCGGGTGCTGTGGAACGATCCGGCCACCGGCGTTATGCGCCATGCGGATGCCGGCTACGAAAGCGCAGCGGACTGCGCCCGTGAACACGAACTGAACCTGCCGATGATTAAATAAGCTTTCAGGCCGTGGTGGGGCAGCCCAGCTCCACCACTTCGTAGTCTCCGCTCATCACCAGCTTGCAGAGGATCTTGTAGCCGTCGTTGTCAAAACCCTTTGGCGGCGCGGCAAGGGTTTTCGCCTCGCTTAGCTTTTCCACCGATCCCAGATAAAACCAGCTGTCGATGATGTGATATTGCGTCATGCCGTCGCCGGTTTCCTTCAGCCCCACCGGGCCGCGCCATGGCCAGCAGATTACCCGGATACGCTCGAGCGCCGCCAGAAAACGGCCGTGATGCATTTCGACGGTTTCTTTGCCGCAGCAGGCCCCGGCACAGCGTTTTAACCCGGCGCGGAAACAGGCGCGCCCGGCGCTCAGCGCTTCAAGCCCCAGCAGGCCGTAACAGAGCTGATGTTCATCGGCCAGCGTTTGCAGGGTCTGCAGGGCGGCGCGGCGGTTAGCGTACAGGCCGTAGAGATCGGTCTGCCGCGAAAAATCCACATCCTTTGCATAGACCACCTGCGGCCTGCCGCCGGTAAACTGAAGCGAACAGAGCTGGCGGTTGCGGCGCAGGCGCTTGTTAAACAGCGGCTGCTGCTCTTTGATCATCTGGGCTTCAAGCAGCAGGGCCCCGAGTTCACCGGCGGTGCGGGTAAAGGTAATGCGCCGCGCCTGGCGCAGCAGGGCGGCTTCGTCCGGCGTCCGAAAATGGGACATTACCCGGGTGCGGATATTAATGCTTTTGCCGATATAGAGCGGCATAACGTCGCTCTCACCGTGAAAAACATACACCCCAGGCTGCTTCGGCAGGAAATCGAGCCAGGGACGCAGGTGTTCGGGATATTCATAGACCGCCGCCGCTTCAAACTGCAGGCGCGGCGCGCTGATACGTCTGACCACTTTTCACTCCTGATACTGTTTACCCGTACAGTGTAGCAGGGAGGCGAAGCGCAAAAAAGCGGCAATTTATCCGTAGCGTCTTGTGGCAAGCCAGCAGAGCAGCGAGCCGCCCACTACCATCGCCACGCCCTGCCAGAAAGGCCAGCCGGGGTGCAGACCCAGCCAGAGGGTGGCAATAAAAGCGGAGAGTACGGGGGTGAAGTAGGAGGCAGTCGCCAGCAACGTCATGTTTCCTCGCTGGATTCCGTAGTTCCAGGCCGAGTAAGCAACGGCGGTAGAAATGCCCATAAACAGCAGCTGAAGCGTAGCCGGAAGGGTGATATCAAGCGCTGCTTCGCTGACGAAGGCGTACTTTATCCATAGCACCAGCGCCGTCGCGCAGAAGAACAGCGTGACGCCGCTTTTCCCTTCGCTCCAGCGGCGGGTCAGGTTGCAGTACAGCGCCCAGATCAGCGCGGCGGCGAAGGCCAGCCCATAGGCAACGGGGTTGTCGAGAATGTTGTGCCACATCTCAACGGGCGACCAGCTGCCGTCACCCTTCATTACCTGAATAATACCGGCCAGAGAGAGCGCAAGGCCGGGCCACAGCCACGGGCTTGCCCGCTGCTGGTTGATGAAGAGCGCGAATACGATGGTCAGGCTGGGCCACAGGTAGTTGATCATCCCCAGCTCCAGCGACTGGCTGCGGCTGTGCGCAAGGCCGATGGCGAGGGCCAGGAAAATCTCATAGGTGACAAACAGCGTGCCGCCAGCCCACAGGTAGCGGGGCGGCATCTCGCGCAACTTTGGCAGGCCGCGGGCTACGCACAGGCAAAGCGCGCTAACGGTGTAAATCAGCGCCGCGCCGCCGACGGGGCCAAAATGTTCAGAGATGCTGCGCAGCAGCCCAACGGAGGTGCTCCACAGAAGAATTGCTGTAAGGCCAAAGGCGGTGGCGCGTTGTGCGGAACTGTCCATGCGATCTCAACGGGGGAAAGCTTGTCGGATGACGCTGCGCTTATCCGACCTACAAAGGGCTTCAAAAGAGCTGCCGGATGACGCTGCGCTTATCCGACCTACAAAAGGCTTCAAGACAGCTGTCGGATGACGCTACGCTTATCCGAGCTACAAAAATACTGTCGGATAAGCGTTAGCGTCATCCACCGTTTTATTTCTTCCAGAAGTCATCAAAAACGGTGATTGGCGGACGGCGTTTATGCTCGGTGCGTGTGTACCAGCCTTCAATGATGGTGCTGATGGCGCTATCAAGCGTTTTGCCTTCCAGATAGTCGTCAATGTTTTCGTAGGTCACGCCGAGGGCGACTTCATCCGGCAGAGAAGGGCGGTCGTCCTCCAGGTCTGCGGTAGGCGCTTTCAGATAAAGATGTTCCGGACAGCCGAGGGTTTTCAGCAGCTGTTTGCCCTGACGTTTATTCAGGCGGAAAATGGGGTTGATGTCCGTGCCGCCGTCGCCGTACTTCGTAAAGAATCCTGTCACGGCTTCTGCCGCATGGTCTGTTCCGGCCACCACGCCTTTGGTCATACCGGCGATGCTGTACTGGGCTTTCATGCGCTCACGGGCTTTTTCGTTGCCGCGAATAAAATCGCTTAGCTCAATGCCCGCCTCGCGCAGGGCTTCTTCACTTGCCAGCACTGCTGCTTTGATATTTACCGTCAGCACCCGATCGGGCTGGATAAAGGTGAGGGCATCCTGGCAATCCTGTTCGTCAAACTGCACGCCAAACGGCAGGCGTACGGCAATAAACTGATAGCTCTCATCACCGGTTTCCGCGCGCAGTTCGCTGATAGCCATCTGGCAGAGCTTACCGGTCAGCGTGGAGTCCTGGCCGCCGCTGATCCCCAGCACCAGAGATTTAATAAACGGGTAAGTTTTCAGATACGCTTTCAGAAAATCGACGCTGACGCGGATCTCCTGCTGCGGGTCTATCTGTGGTTTGACGCCTAACGCCTGGATAATCTCTTGTTGCAGAGCCATTTAACCCCTCCGGTTACGGTATGCCTGCAGCGTGCAGGCAGCAAAAAACGCATCCGTTAAAACTAACCCGTTGCGGCAGAAACGACAAGGCTCAGGGGGGCAGAAGGGGGATTAACTGACGTGTTTTAGAGCGAACGGGCTTATCTGCCCTGCGGAGATAGCCAATTGTCCTAATTTTGAATCATTTTCGCTAACAAGTTGAAAAATGTTCTTTTATATTCCAGGCTTATCTTACACGCGCAAGCAATACGCTGATAATAGAGGATATAAAATGAACAAGAACTTAGCAGGAATTTTAGGTGCAGCGGCTGTGATGACAATGCTGGCAGGTTGTACCGCTTACGATCGTACAAAAGATCAGGTTTCCACCCCGGTCGTGAAGGATGTGAAAAAGGGCATGAGCCGTGAGCAGGTTCAGCAGGTAGCCGGTAAGCCTTCTTCAGAAGTCACCATGATCCACGCTCGTGGTACCTGCCAGACCTACATTCTGGGTCAACGTGACGGCAAAACTGAAACCTACTTCGTCGCGCTGGATGATACAGGCCACGTGATTAACTCTGGTTATCAGACCTGTGCGGAATACGATACTGATCCACAGGCCGCTAAGAAATAATTGTCTTTGAGAAAACCGCCTGTTTCAGGCGGTTTTTTTGTGTCTGCGGTTTCGTTATTTTCCCGTCGTTAAGTAAAGAAGTGTCTTTAATCGGATTATATGCAAATGGGGCTTGCTTAATATTTCTCGTCATGCGTTAATAGCGTCCTCGGTTTGTTCATCAGGCCTTATGTAAAGCATTTTAGTAAAGCAGTTCTCAGTTCAAGCGTTATCCTCAGATACCTCTTCTCCGTGAGTCTCTCCTAAAGTCCCATAAGTAATTCTGAATCGCAGACCACG
The DNA here is from genome assembly GCF_038405435.1 of Dryocola clanedunensis. Lineage (GTDB taxonomy): Bacteria > Pseudomonadota > Gammaproteobacteria > Enterobacterales > Enterobacteriaceae > Dryocola > Dryocola clanedunensis_A. The sequence goes on from NZ_JBBYHZ010000016.1 coordinate 23,112, forward strand.
TGGCTACAGCGTAGCGAAATAATTTTTTTGAGGAAGTATCTATGTCTACCCAACTGACTGGTTTAGTAAAATGGTTTAACGCTGATAAAGGCTTCGGCTTTATCACTCCTGACAACGGCGGCAAGGACGTGTTCGTGCACTTCTCTGCAATCCAGAGCGACAGCTTCAAGACGCTTGAAGAAGGTCAGCAGGTGAAATTCAGCGTGGAAAACGGTGCCAAAGGCCCGTCAGCAGCGAACGTTATCGCTCTGTAATTTCCGCCATTATTCGCCGCCAGGCGAATAAAAAAGCGTTGCCGTGTTGCGTTACGATAGCGAAGATGGGATAGCCCGGAGCAGTTAACGTGCACGAAAAGAAAAGCCTGAATACGATTATTATCGTGCTCGGGCTTTTTTTATTTTTATCGCCAGTTTAAACGCTGGGAAATACGCCATAGCCATTACGACTATGGCGTAGATTATTATGCAGGAATATGCGCGACTTTATTACTGCGCGTCCAGATACGATGTCCGGCAAGTAATTTCAGGAACTCATCGATGAAATTACCGCTCGCGTCATCCGCTTCAACAATCCCTTCTTCACCCTGATCGTCAATATTAAGTTTTGCCTTGAATTTACGGGCGTTCCCGGCCAGACCGATAACTTTCAGGTGCTTATACGCCTCCAGCAGGTAGTAGGCCGCCTCACCGTCGTTGAGGATACTGCTCAGATCCCCCCCCGGTACGATAACTGCATCAACGCTGACGGATGGCGAACCCGCGAAGGTGGCGGAAATCGGCACGACTGAACCGTCATCGGCGGTAATTTGCCCCATGCGGGAGAACAGCAGTTTCGCATGAACTCCCTGAGCCTTAAGCCCTTTCACCACGGCCAGCACGTCTGCCGCACTGGCGTTTTCACTCAGCAAGACCGCGACCACACGCCCTTTAATATTGCCAGACGGTACGGCATACAGGCTCAGGCTTGGGTCCTTCTTCAGCCCGTTTACATCTTTTGGCGGGGCGACGTGCATCTGCTCATCAGACAGTTCGATCCCCAGGTTTTCTGCTACCCCCTGGGCGAGCGAAATATCGATATGCGTCAGGTGATCCAGCACGCGCTCGCGGATATACGGACGTGCCACCTTCGACAGCTCAAAGCTGAACGCGCCGATAATGTGCTGCTGCTCCACCGGCGTCTGGCTCTGCCAGAAAAGACGAGGGTGGGAGTAGTATTCACCAAACGACGGGCTGCGCTCGCGGATTTTATGGCCTTCCACACGGGCCTGATAGCTTTCAAAGCCGCCGCGTTTCGGCCCCGGCGGCGTCTCGCGCGGCCAGTTATCGTTGATTGAGTTTGGCTCGTAGTTCGCCGGGTTGCTGTCGATATCCATGCGGTGCATGCCGTCACGCTGGAAGTTGTGATACGGGCAGACCGGGCGGTTAATCGGAATTTCGTGGAAGTTTGGCCCGCCCAGACGGCTGATTTGCGTGTCCGTATAGGAGAAGAGTCGCCCCTGCAGAAGAGGGTCGTTACTGAAGTCCAGCCCGGGGACGATATGGCCCGGGTGGAAGGCGGCCTGTTCATTCTCGGCGAAGAAGTTGTCCGGGTTACGGTTGAGCGTCATCTTACCGACCAGCTGTACCGGCACCAGCTCTTCCGGGATCAGCTTGGTAGGGTCCAGAAGATCGAAATCATATTTAAATTCGTCCTCTTCCGGGATCAGCTGCAGCCCCAGCTCATATTCCGGGAAGTCTCCCGCTTCGATGGACTCCCACAAATCGCGGCGGTGGAAGTCCGGATCGCGCCCGGTGAGCTTCTGCGACTCATCCCACAGCAGCGAGGCTTTACCGGCAACTGGCTTCCAGTGGAAGCGCACGAAGGTCGATTTGCCCTCGGCGTTGATCAGGCGGAAGGTGTGAATACCGAAGCCTTCCATGGTGCGATAGCTGCGCGGCAGGCCGCGGTCGGACATTGCCCAGATCACGTTATGCAGCGTTTCAGGCTGCAGGGAAACATAGTCCCAGAAAGTATCGTGCGCGCTGCCGCCCTGCGGAATTGCCCAGTGCGGCTCGGGTTTCACCGCGTGGACGAAGTCCGGGAATTTGTGGGCATCCTGAATAAAGAACACCGGGGTGTTGTTGCCCACTAAATCGAAGATCCCTTCTTCGGTATAGAATTTTGTCGCGAAACCGCGAATATCCCTCACCGTGTCCGCTGAGCCTGCGCCACCTTGCACCGTTGAAAAGCGCACGAACACCGGCGTGATTTTGTCCGGGTCCGAAAGGAAATCGGCTTTCGTCACGTCGCTCAGATTTTTGTAGGGCTGGAAGAAGCCGTGGGCGGCGGAGCCACGGGCATGCACGATACGCTCGGGGATACGCTCATGGTCGAAGTGGGTGATTTTTTCCCGCAGGATGAAATCTTCCAGGAGCGTAGGCCCACGCGTACCTGCCCGCAGGGAGTTCTGATCGTCGGCAATACGCACGCCCTGATTGGTGGTCAGGGGGACGTTCTCACCATTTTTGCGAAGAGGATCCAGGGATTTCAGTTTTTCGTTAGAGGTATCCGGGCTTTTGAAACTGCCGGGCGCCGTAGGCTGTGCGCCTGGTGGGGTAGGCTCCTGGTCCGGCTGGTGGCTGCCGTCTGCCGGGGCCAGGGAATCCATGCCGGGCTTAGATTCATCGGCATCGTGAATCGGTGCGCTGTGGCTTAAAGGCTTTTTATCATGCGTCGACATTGAACTCGTCTCCTGTTTCCATTGCTGAAGAACCGGTTGTTATAAGAGGAAAACCCCTCTAACTATAGAACAATGCGCTGACTCTGCTTCCCGGAGGGCCGGGTAACAGTCCTAAAAGGGGCGATGATTTTCTCCAGGCGACGAACGGGGGGATGATCCGCTATCATAGTGAAGTTATTCATTAATCCTGCTTCGAATGCCATTGCCTATGAAACCACTGCGCCAACAGAACAACCGACCCGTTATCACCTACAAGCCGCGTGTCGAACCCGCGCCGCCTTCCCACGCCTGGCGGGTGGAGGGGTTTAAGGATGTCTGGCTGCTGCGCAACCGATACGTGGCTTTTGTGCTGGTGGGGGATGCCTTCCGTCAGTCCCCGGCGTTTACGCTACCGGAAGCCGCGCAGCGCTGGGCGACGCAGGTACGTCAGGAAAACGAGATATAAAAAAAGGCCGCAGAATCTGCGGCCTTGTCATATCGGTCAGCGCTTAGCGATGAGCCAGCTCAATCTCTTCTTCGCTGTTGAGGATCTCTTTATCGGTCTGCTTCATCATCTGGCTGGTGATGGTCCCGGCAGTCATGGAGCCGCTGACGTTCAGCGCGGTACGCCCCATATCAATCAGTGGTTCAACGGAAATCAGCAGGGCAACCAGGGTTACCGGCAGGCCCATGGCTGGCAGCACAATCAGAGCTGCGAACGTTGCGCCGCCGCCCACACCGGCTACGCCAGCGGAGCTTACGGTAACGATACCCACCAGCGTTGCGATCCACATTGGGTCAAGCGGGTTAATACCCACCGTAGGGGCAACCATTACCGCCAGCATCGCCGGGTAAAGCCCCGCGCAGCCGTTCTGGCCGATAGTCGCGCCAAAGGAGGCAGAGAAGCTGGCGATTGACTCAGGCACGCCCAGACGACGGGTCTGCGCTTCAACGTTCAGCGGAATGCTTGCGGCGCTGGAGCGGCTGGTGAAGGCGAAAGTCAGCACCGGCCAGACCTTGCGGAAGTATTTCAGCGGGCTGACGCCATTCACGGCCAGCAGCACGGCATGCACGCCAAACATAATTGCCAGGCCCAGGTAAGACGCCACCACGAAGCTGCCGAGCTTAATGATGTCCTGCAGGTTAGAGCTGGCAACCACCTTGGTCATCAGCGCCAGCACGCCGTACGGCGTGAGCTGCATAACCAGACGAACCAGTTTCATCACCCAGCTTTGCAGCACGTCGATTGCTGCCAGCACGCGTTCGCCCTTCGGCGCATCGTCTTTCAACAGCTTCAGCGCGGCCACGCCCAGGAATGCAGCGAAGATAACGACGCTGATGATGGACGTTGGATTTGCGCCCGTCAGGTCAGCAAACGGGTTTTTCGGGATGAAAGAGAGGATCAGCTGAGGCACAGACAGGTCCGCAACTTTACCGACATAGGTGGACTGAATTGCGCTCAGACGAGCGGATTCTGCCGTACCCTGAACCAGACCTTCAGCCGTAAGGCCGAAGAGGTTGGTTACCAGCACGCCTACCAGCGCTGCAATCAGCGTGGTGAAGAGCAGGGTGCCGATTGTCAGGAAGCTGATTTTGCCTAACGAAGAGGCGTTGTGCAGTTTCGCCACGGCGCTCAGAATAGAGACAAATACCAGCGGCATAACAATCATTTGCAGCAGCTGAACATAGCCGTTACCGACCACGTTAAACCACTGAATGGAATCCTTCAGCACCGGGCTGTCTGCGCCATAGATGGTATGCAGGGCAATACCAAACACCACGCCGACCACCAGGCCAACCAGTACTTTTTTCGCCAGACTCCACTGTTTGTGACGCGTTTGCGCCAGCAGCAGCAGCAGCATAACGAACACGATTACGTTCGCTATAAGTGGAAAATTCATCCCCGTATCTCCTGATATTTATTGTAGGCAGATGGGGCTGGCCCATCTTTATGCTGTAAATCGTATCAGATGTGCGCGAGGTCACTTATATTCAAAAGGAATTGATTATTACTAAATGGATAGTTTCGTCCATTTATTGTTCAGCATGATGATTTACCAGGCTATTGAAGGTCATCTGCAGGGAATTAATCATCTGTGACGACCAGCGCACTGCACTGTTATCGGGCAGGCTTTGCGGCATCCATACGGCAAACCCGAACAGCGCCATACACAGAAAACGTTCCAGCTGATTGCCTTTCTGCGGACGGATAACCGGGAAGCGAAAGCGCCAGCGGCACGGCCACAGCAGGGGAACGCCAGCCGGGGTGAGCATATCGGCCACTATATGGCTGAGATAGCCCAGCACCATACCCTGCAGCGCATCGGCCGGGATCACCCAGCTTTCGGGCACTTTCAGGTAGAAAAGGGCCAGTGCGGCAAACACGGCGAACAGGCTGTGGGTGAAGCCCCGATGGCCGCAGGCACGGGCGATGGGCTTTGAGATCCACGGCAGGCGCTGGCCAAGGAAAGACTTAGGGTGGTCAATATCAGGCAGCAGGCAGGTCAGGATGGCAGACGGCACGATGTGCCACCAGTCGCCCTGGGCCAGCACAGGGGTGAGTTCGGCGTTTTTTGCAAATACTGCGCTGGCTATAGAAAAAAGCAGGTGGCCTTCCGCCGTCATGATACTACCTGGATGCTAACTGTCGATTCATCCAGTATAGGGTTTTTGTACAGTAGACGGAAGAGGTGACGCTGTAACATTTTATCACTGCGGTGAATATATAGCAGCGAAGGCCTTCAGCGGGCGAGCCAGCCTCCGTCGACGGCGATTGTGTAGCCGTTGACATAATCAGACGCCCCGGAGGCGAGAAACACGACGGCACCCTGTAAGTCCTCCGGCATTCCCCAGCGGCCAGCGGGGATCCTGTCGAGTATCTCTTTGTTCCGGACTTCGTCCTCGCGAAGCTGCTGCGTGTTATTCGTTGCCATATAGCCGGGCGCAATCGCGTTGACGTTAATACGGTACTGCGCCCACTCGTTGGCCAGCAGGCGCGTCACGCCCAGTACGGCGCTTTTCGAAGCGGTATAAGAGGGCACGCGGATCCCGCCCTGGAATGACAGCATCGAGGCGATATTAATGATCTTGCCACCGTCGTTCTGCCTGATGAACTGCTTTGCCACGGCCTGGGAGAGGAAAAACAGCGACTTAATATTGAGGTTCATCACGTCGTCCCAGTCCTGTTCGCTGAACGTCAGCGCATCCTGCCGGCGGATGGTACCCGCGTTGTTCACCAGAATGTCGATTCTGCCCTGCTGCTCAATGGCCTGCTCAACAACGCCCGGGATGACGGAAGGCTGGCTCAGGTCGGCCTGGATCGCGCTAAAGCGGCGGCCCAGCGCAACGACTTTCTCCGCCGTGTCATGGGGAGTTTTACGGCCCACGCCAATAATGTCGCAGCCCGCCTCGGCCAGCCCTAGCGCCATTCCCTGACCCAGCCCCGTGTCACACCCGGTGACGAGAGCGACTTTGCCCTGCAAGTTAAAAGCGTCAAGAATCATAATATCCCCAGTAAAAGTCAGGCGCGCAGCGGCGCATGTTTTATGAGGATAGGTAGGGGAACTGAGAAATACAAATTAATATGAAATGGCGTTTCAAAATTATGATGGGAGTGGCATTGTTAAGGGCGGGCTTCGCCGCCCCGGGGATTTCAGCCCAGCAGATTTTCTGCTGAGAGGCCAAGCAACGATTCTAATTTTACGTCCGCCAGGCACCAGCGCGGGTTCGCGCGGTTTTCTTCTGCTGGCACAACAATAGAGCGCATACGCGCGGCTTTAGTGGCAATCATACCGTTTACGGAATCTTCAAGCGTGACGCAGCAGAGCGGGTCGACCCCAAGCTTTGCTGCGGCATCCAGGTATACCTGTGGATGAGGCTTGCTGTAAGGTAAATGTTCTGCGGAGGCGATGGCATCAAAGTGCTCGCGTAGAGCAAACATTTCCAGCACGCGCTCAAGCATGTGCAGCGGAGAGGCGGAGGCAAGGCCGACTTTCAGCCCCTGCGCCTTGCAGAGGGTAATGGCCTCACGGACGCCGGGCAACAGCGGCTGACGCTCTTCAACCAGGCTGATGGCGCGGGCAATCACCCGCTGGGTAACTTCCTCGCGTGAAGGACCGTTCCAGGGCTGCTGGGCAAACCACAAATCCACGACCACATCGATGCGCAGTCCCAGCGTATCCGGCAGTTCATTACGGCGGGTGATATCCACGCCAAGAGCTGCCATCACCTCTAATTCTGCTTCATCCCACAGCGGTTCTGAATCAATCAGCAAACCATCCATATCAAAAATTGCGGCTAATACCTGGCGCGTGTCGGCCATCTCAGGACTCCTGTCAGCGTTTATTTTAAAATGATGCCCTTATGAATAGCGGGAAAAGTCGGCGGATGCCACCGCTTTTGTGAAAATCGCCCGCAAAGCTCAGGCGAAATGCGGCAAATCCTTGTAGACTTTGTGCCAGTAAGCTACGTCTTAACAAAGGGGAAAGAATGACGTATCAACAAGCTGGACGCATTGCTGTTCTTAAGCGCGTTGCCGGTTGGGTGATTTTCATACCCACCGTGCTCTCCACGCTGATTTCAGTTCTGAAATTTATGTATCAGCACAGCGAAAAGCAGCCGGGCATCGACGCCGTAATGATGGACTTCGCCCACGTGATGATTGAGATGATGCGTTTCAATACGCCGTTCCTCAATTTCTTCTGGTACAACTCGCCGCAGCCAGATTTTCATCAGCATACAAATATTCTGTTCTGGGTGATTTTTGCGCTGATTTTTGTGGGGCTGGCGCTGCAGGCCTCAGGCGCGCGAATGAGCCGCCAGGCGAAATTCCTGCGTGAAGGCGTCCAGGATCAGCTGATTCTCGAGCAGGCGAAAGGGACCGAGGGATTAAGTAAGGCGCAGCTGGATGCGAAAATCGTCGTGCCACGCCACACTATTTTTCTTCAGTTCTTTCCGCTGTATATTCTGCCGGTGATTGTGATTGTTGCGGGGTACTTCTTCTTCTCGCTGCTTGGCTTTATTTAGCAGACAACCACTCCCGTTCGGGAGTGGCCTTTCCTTATTATTCCGTTTATGCCGCCAGAACGCGATCGAGGGCTTTTTGCGCGTTGACTAAGTGCTGCCCGCCAAACAGGATGGCGCGGTTGAGCAGGGTGTAAAGCTGGTAGAGGGGCTGGCGATCCAGGAAGCCTGGAGGAAGCGGGGAGACGGACTGATAGCCATCATAGATTTGCGGCGGCTGATCGGGATGCAGCGGCAGCATGGCCAGATCGCACTCCCTGTCGCCCCAGTAGCAGGCAGGATCGTAAATAAACGGCCCGTCAGGACCCAGAGCGCAGTTGCCGGACCACAAATCCCCGTGCAGCAAAGAGGGCTGCGGCTGGTGGGAGGAGAGCGCCTGGTGAACAAAATCGACTATCAGATCGATATCCCCCAGATGAATGCCTTTTTCAGCCGCCATTTCGAGCTGCCAGCCAATGCGCTGCTCCGCAAAAAACGTCGACCAGCGGCGCTGCCAGGCGTTGGGCTGCGGGGTAGTGGACAGATCGTTATCAAAATCGAGCCCGAACTGCGGCTGATCGCTCCACTCATGCAGCCGCGCAAGCTGCTGCCCAAGCAGGAAAGCATTGTGGGCATCCAGCGGTTTTGCGGGCAGATACTCCAGCAGCAGGAAGGAATAATCTCTGTCGCTGCCTAATCCCCATACCTTCGGTACGCGCACCGTATTACTCCGTGCGAGCAGCTCCAGCTGATCGGCTTCCGCCGTGAAGATCGGCAGCATTTCCCGCTCATCGCTTTTGACAAAAATCTCGTGACCGGCGTAACGGATCCGCCAGGCGGCGTGGATTTCACCGCCGGGCAGTTCGGTGCGTTGTTCAACTTCAGCCTCTCCCAGCTGCTCACTTAACAGACGACTGATGGCTTGCCACATGATATTTCCTCCCAGTTGCTCTGGTAGATCATTAGCTTGCACTGTTAACCGGGTAAAAACCTGGAACCAACGCACAACCCCGGTCAGGATTTAAATTAAATTACTGTTCGCGGTTCTTTTCCCATGCATCCCAGGTCGTCACAGTGACTTCCGGCTCGACGCCAAGGGCAACGTGTCCTAAACCCTTCGCCAGCTCTTCCACTTCCTGCGGGCTAAGGGCGCTGACCAGCCCGTAAGTGTTGGTACCAAGCTCATGGATTTTCCCTTCGTCATCGCTCAGGGTTAGCAGAAAACCTCCACGTGTCAGGTGGTTATTGAGCTCGTTGATATCCGTAAGGCTCTCTTCTTTGTACTTTACGGTGACGACATAGCGCACGATGTCTCCACTACTCATGGTTCACCTCGTTGTTATCCCAAAGGTTTTAGCATAGTTGATCTGCATGAAATGGCGACTTTTGGCGTAGCGGCCCCCGAAACGGAGGCCGCCCGGTCTTAGCTGCGGAGGTAATCGTAGATTTTCTGCGTATTTTCAAGGGAGCAAAGGCGAGTCCCCTGATTAATTGTTGCGGCGCTACCGGCCGCAACGCCGAAGCGCACCATATCCAGCAGCGGGGCGTCTTCCGCCAGCTTCAGCGTCATGGCACCGACCATGCTGTCGCCCGCGCCAACGGTACTCTGACTTTTGATTGGCGGCGGGACAACCTGCACGTAGCCCGTGGCATCCACGCCCAGGGCACCCTGCGGGCCGAGGGAGACAACAACGCGTAGGGCCTTACCGCTGCTGACGATTTCCTGAGCGGCCTGGCGCACATCGTCCGGCTGGGACAAATCGCGATTCACCAGCGCGCTCAGCTCTTTCTGGTTAGGTTTCACCAGCTCAATGTTGCCGATATCCAGCGTCGCCTTCAGCGCCTCGCCGGAGCTGTCCACGATGCAGCGGATGCCCGCCCCTTGTGCTGCCTTTACCAGCGAACAGAGTTTCGCAACTTCTATTCCCGGCGGCAGGCTGCCGCTGATAACCAGGATGGCGCCGGATTCAATGGCCAGCACTTTTTCTTCCAGACGACGAAACTCATCATCCGTCAGTGCGGCCCCCGGCATCACAAAACGATACTGCTCGCCGGTAGATTCAGCGTGCACGTGAAGATTCTGGCGCGTCCAGTCATGCGCATTTACGGTATCAATGGCGATCTGTTCATCAAGCAACAGAGTAGAGAGGTGTTCGCCGGTTGCGCCTCCTGCCGGGAAGATAGCGGTGGCTTTACCGCCAAGATGTGAAATAGCGCGCGCGACGTTAATCCCGCCGCCGCCAGGCTCAAAAACCGGAGCGGTGCAGCGTAATTTACCTTCCGGATAAATTTGCGGCGTGAGGGTCGCGCTATCGAGAGAGGGAGCAAGAGTCAATGTATAGATGCGTGCCATGGGTCCTCCTTTTTTCATGAATCTTGAGCTTAGCACCAAAAGGAGGGGATAAATTTTAATTAACGTCATGATTTTTCAATTAATTGTCAAAAAGCAAGTGCTGGCTATCTATATGAAAATAAAGATGTTTTGAGAGCCTTCTTATTCAAAAAATGAAAGAGGAATTCATTGCTATGTTATTCGGGCTTTTTTATAATTTGTAACCTTTCTCTGGGGTGCAAACGTTTGATCCCGAGAGAAGATTCCGGAACCTTGGTGGTTTCTTTTTTTGTCGTACGGATTAATAAATGAAGCTTGTTAAGACAGTACCGGCTGCAATCTTGCTGACCGGAAGTGCGCTATTGAGTCACTTTGCAGTTGCAGATACTACGGTTTTCACTGTCATGGATGACCCAAGCACCGCAAAAAAACCTTTTGAAGGTAACCTCAACGCCGGTTATCTCGCCCAGTCGGGCAACACCAAAAGCTCCACGCTGACCGCCAATACCAATATGACCTGGTATAACGATGCAATGGCCTGGTCTCTTTGGGGTAACGCCAACAACACCTCTGCTAACGACGAGCGCTCCTCAGAGACATACGCTGCGGGTGGCCGTAGCCGTTACAACGTGACGGACAGCGACTATCTGTTCGGCCAGGCAAGCTGGTTAACCGACAGATTCAACGGCTACCAGGCGCGTGACGTGCTGACCGCGGGTTACGGTCGTCAGTTCCTGAGCGGCCCGGTACACTTCTTCCGTCTGGAATTTGGTCCTGGTGTACGCTACGACGAATACACCGATGGCGGCCATGAAACCCAGGCGCTGGGCTATGCCTCAGGGATTTACAACTGGCAGCTGACGGACAACGCGAAGTTCATTCAGGGCGTTTCCGTGCTGGGGAGTGAAGATACAACGGTCAACTCAGAGACCGCGCTGGAAGTGGCGATCAACGAACACTTTGGTCTGAAAGTCTCCTACAACGTGACCTGGAACTCTAATCCACCTGATTCCGCGCCGGAGCACACCGATCGTAAGACCGCCATTACCCTCGGTTATAAAATGTAATTACCAAAGCCGGGTTGCCAGACCCGGTTTTTCGGTCCTGCCCGTTCAGTCCTTTCTCAGGTTTAAAAAATTCCTAAATCCCTGTCTCTGTGCGCCCGTCTTGTCCAAAAGCGCGACTTTGCCAACCGGCAATGTTAATATTCTCAACTGCTGAGGAGGGATATATGTTCCTCACGCACAGAGATTGTGTACCAATCTGGCAATTGTTGGTCAGATGGCTACACAGCTAAATGAATTTACATAACAATTTCTGTTGCATGTGATCTTACGTGTAGACCGCACCCGTCGTTTCCCTTGGTTCATTTCCGTTTCATATTCTCCCACGAAAGCCCCGGCAGCATTGACTTCAAGCCCTTTGGGTGTTTCACTCCGTTTTCATTGATTCCACTTTGTGCCTTAAAAATCGTGTACACAGCGATGTACACAGCAAATATGGTGTACACATGCTCACGGACGCTAAACTCAGGAAGATTCACGGCAAGCCGATCCCCAAACGAATTGAACTATCAGATGCTAATGGTTTGTCGGTTCGTGTAACTCCGACCGGTGTTATTGCCTTCCAGTATCGTTACAAGATTGGTGGTAAGCCGAAGCGAATGACACTTGGGCAATATGATGAACTGTCACTTAAAGAAGCGCGAGAACAGGTCATTGAGTACCGTAAGATGGTGGCGGTCGGGCGAGATCCGATTACTGCGCGGAATATGCATATTGAAGCCAACATTAAAGCCGCCTCCGTTGAGGATTGCATTAACGCTTGGTTGGCTAGCGCATCAACCAGCCGACTGGTAAAGCGTGACCACTGGGAGAGGGCGCTTAACCGCCATGTCGTAGCGTACGTAGGCAAAATGTTGGTGGATGAAATGGCTATATCTCACTGGCAGCCTGTTTTTAAACGTATGAGGGAGAACGGTGCAGAGACCTTTGCGGGGGAAATCCTGTCCCGGATGAAGACGGTATTTTCTTACTGTATCCGCACTGAAATGATAAAACGTAACCCGGTGGCAGAACTAAGGATCATAGATGTCGGTACGCCAGCAAAAAACGGTAAGCGACATTTTAGCGATAAAGAAATCGGCGCGTTCTGGCACGCGGTAGATGCATCAACAATCACATATCAGAACCAACTAATGCTAAAGCTATTGCTTTTGACTGGTTGTCGCGGGGTTGAAATGCGCCTGGCGAAGAAATCTGAATTTGATCTGGAAGGGAGAGTGTGGCGTGTTCCGGATGAGAACTCGAAGACAAGAGAACCGTTCGAGAGAGGATTATCAGTTAAGGCTGTCGAGCTCCTGAAGGATGCATTTTCTCTGTATAAAGACTTTGCTCAGGTATTCCCACCCGCGACTAAGAAGGAAGATCGCCCAATGGCGGCGGGCGTTTTGTTGAATCTGGCGAAGCAACTACGTGAGGACATGGACATTGAGCATTGGGCCATCCATGACCTGCGCCGAACGGCAAAAACAAAGATGAGTGAGTTGGGTGTGGCGCCTCATGTATCTGAAAAAGTGCTGGGCCATAAACTTGGCGGCGTCCTTGCGGTCTATGACCAGCACAGCTACCTAAAGGAGCAGCAAGAGGCGCTTGACCTTCTTGCTGCTCACATTCAGTCATGTGTTGACTCAACCAGCCCCTGACTCGCCAGAAAGCGCATGACATCGCAATAACGGTATTGCTCGCCACCGCGCCCGGGGTTTGTACCGGGTGCTTTGCCTGGGAAAGGGGTCCCTGCCTTTTGCCACTCCTGGCGCTTACGCCAGAAAGTAGTTCTGGAAATACCGCCCAGCATTTGCTGAACAGTTTCCCGGTTGATTACAACTGGCGGAATGGCTATTGCGTGTGATTGACCTTTAAACATGCTTGCCTCACTACGGCCCCGCCTGGGGCCGTTAGAATTGATAATTGAAAATCAGTCAGTGCGCCTGCGCTGGCAGGTTACGTAGCTTGCGAAATCCGGTCATGGCCGTGGCCACGTAGCTCGCGGTCCGGTTCACCACCTCGACGGTGACCTTCATGCCGTCCACGTCGACGGTGTAGTTTGTTCTCACCTTCTGCCGACCATATTCCCCATAAGCTTTCTGATGCGCTGCCAGGGCCGCGTCGCATGCCCGGCGCCCGATGGGTGATTTTTTGCTACGATTTATCAGTCTCATAACGTCACCTTTAAGCGGGAGGGGTTACCCTCCCGGCGGAAGTTAATCAGCAATATATTCAGGACGCATGTCAGTCAGGGTGATGCTGAAATGATCGTGCAGTTCCTCACTGAGGTGCCGTTTTGCGGCGGCCAGCATGCGCTCAACATCTGCGAAGCGTACTGCGGCTTCCGGCTCGCCCGGGTTCGGCAGGGAGTTGATTGCAGCCTCTACACGGTTCTGGTGATCTACGCGGTGATATCGCGCCACTGCCTTGTTCTTGAGTTCGGTGTAAATGGCGTTACCCAGCGCAGCCTTCGCTGACTCAACATCAGCACGAATAGCCTTTGCTGCATCGACATCCTGTACCGCTTCAATCCGGGTGCGGAACGCATCCGCCAGGCCGTCAGTGTTTACTGTCGGCTCCTGCGTGCTGGTGGCTGACTGTTCGGAGGCAATCTCTTTCAGGCTAACGCGCTGAATTGATGCTGGGTTTATCTCGCGCTCTGGTTTAGCCTCTGTTTCATCAGCGGTATAAACGCCGAGAATGACCTCCGGGCAGTAAAGGCGAGCCCAATATTTCACGGCGAGATATGCAATTTGCTGTTTTGGGTTTGATACCCATAGCGGGGAGTTACGCGTCACCACCCCAGACAGATAAACCGGCTCCCCCCACGTAATTTCACTCTCGCCGCGAAGGATCGCACCCACCTGGACGAACAGTCCGGCTTCGTCTTCATCCTTCCATCCCCGAACCCGCTCAGTAACGGTGTACTTACCATTTTTACCGGTTTTCTCTCGTGTCACTTCGCTTGTGGTTGTGCAGCGTTCCCACTCACCACCGTAGCGGTAATGGAAGCGCCCCTTAATGGCGCTGGAGCTGGCGATCACTGCGTTTACAAGCTGCGCTTCGTAACCCAGGACCCCATTAACAAGATGCGTTTTCTGGGCCACCGCGTAAGGGTTCATTCCCCATTGCATGGCCTGCATTACGATTGCCATACAGTCTGCTGGCTTGCCGGCAAGATGCGCGGGAACGGTAACTGCTGATTGCGCCATGAGACCTGCAAACGCTTGCAACTGTCCGAGCGCCTGAACATTAAAAATGGAGTTGCTGGCAGAGATGGTGTTAGGTGCCTGCTGCTCTGTCGTTACGATGTTAGTGTTTTCCATGTTCATTCCCCTTATGCCAGGCGCAGCGCTTCGAGGCGGCGCAGGTCAAAATCATTCAGTTCGTCTGTGTAATCCGTAGTGATCGGAGCTGGCCACTCACCTGTATCGAAGCCGTTAGCTATGGCGCGCATAGCTTTGCGATATTCCAGCATGCCCAATTCAAGCAGCTCTTCTGATGCCTCGATAATGGCTATCCAGTGGTAGTTCTCGTCTTTGTTAACGAAAATCCAGAAGAACTGATCCAGCGCTGCGGTTTCGCAGTACATGGCTGCGCTGAGGTGATAATCGCGATCGATTATTTCCCGGTGTAGTCTGGCGCGAAGGCCTTCCTGCTTAACGTTCCACATGCTGATGGTTTTGAGATCAGCGCCGAGGCGCACGCCATCCAGGTCGATTTCAAGGTCAGGGCGCACGCGCACTTCCAGCCCGGTTTCGTCGTCGAAGCCGAAGTAGCTCACCTCAACGGCGCGGCTCGGGTGTGTCAGCAGCATGCCAGCGGTTGGGTGCGACAGTAACGCAGACTGAATGGCCAGTGCGGTGCTCAGCTGCTGGCGGGTGACCAGAACTTTGCCTTCCGGGTTATCTCGCCATGCGTCCAGCAATTCGTCAGCGAATACCGCATCCGGCTTCACAGCCTTCACCGCCTGGATCATTTCCGCTTTGGTGCCGGACACTTTCAGCGGTGCCGGTTTCTGCGCTTCCTGCGCCACCAGGTCAGGATTGATGCTCGCTAGTTGCTCCAGCAGCGCGTCACGGCTGCCGCTGGTTTTCACCGGCGCGGGCAGGGTGGCGTTGTATTCTTTGATGCAGGCCTTCATCGCGACAGCGGTCTGCTTCTGATCTGCTTCGATACGCTGGAACTCAGTTGGCAGCGTCATATAGCTCTGCGCTGTTTCTTCCAGGCTGCCGCCCATCGGCACCTGCGCGGGCAAGGTGGCGTTGTGCTCTTCCAGCAGCGCTTTGATTTCATCAGCGCTAAGCAACGCCGGCAGACTGGCGTTATGTGCATCGATAAAGGCGCGTAGGGTCGACGCGGTGGTGAACGCACCTTCAGGTATTACTGGTTCAACGCTAAACTCTTTGTCCAGTTCGTCAGGCTGCAATGCCAGCGCATGAACGAGATTTCCAATGTCCAGGACGGGTGATCTTTCTTTAATGATGGTTTTCGAAACATGACGCGCATCGAAGTACATCAGGCTTACACGGGCGTCTTTCACCTGCGTGCTGCTGATACCGTTCGCAGCGTGGTAAACCTCGTTTGGCAGCCCTTCGTAACGACCTGGCTCGAAGTAAGCCGGGTACTCGACGGCAGGCATTGGTTCAGCGTCGGTTTTTACTGCGGCAGCTGCTTCCGCACTATCTGCATTAGCGCCTTCGCTTGTTGAAACCTCAGGACTACCCGCGATTTCGTTACTGTCAGCCGCTTCCATCTGCTCATTGCTGGTGGTCTCCATGGCGAGAGTGTTTTTAGCCGGTATGTTTTTTCTGGCTTCATGCAGTTCTGCATGCAACTCGTCGTAAGTTTTCTTTTTAGGTTTTTCTGCAGCAGGTACATCGTTGACTGAGGCCGTTGCTGCCTGCCCACCGACTAACCCTTCAACAGTGAACACCCCGTCGCCCATGCTGGTTATTTCTGGCTGTTCTTTGGTGCTGACCGTTTCGGTATGTTTTTGCTCAGAGGCAGCAGCATCACTGGTTTCGTCGGTGGTGATCGGTGCATCAGAATTTTTTGCCATCGCGACCGTTTCAGCATCTGGCGCTGCGTGGTTCGACTCAGTGAGTTTGGTATTCACCCAAACCTGGTGACTACCAGGCATCATGTGGATGTTCGGCGCGGCACTACGGATCACAGCAAAAATAGCTGCGCGGGAATAATCCAGAATGCCCGGGCAGTGGCGAAGTTTTTGAGACCATTCTTTCCAAGGAGATTCTTTGCCCGCGACCATTTCTTTGGCGCGGCGATAAACGCCCCCTGGAATGTTATAAATATCGAAATCCATTGGGAGCAGGGCGCATGCGATTTCTATATCAAGGGTGTCAAGCGTATGAGTAAGGGTCGGGTCGCGGTCTGTTTTGTTCATGCCCCCGGCTGTTGCGCCTGATTCGATACGCTCTTTGCGATAACGCGTGAGCCATTTATCAACTACGTCAGCCCGGTGTTTGCCATCTTTATCTGACGTGTCGTTGATTGCCGCCATCCATTCCTTCGCGAAAGACAGGATAAGATTGAGAGCTGGGGCCTTACCGTCGAGCGGCCAGATTTTTTTGATATTGTTCAGCAGTGATAAACGGATGTGATTGAAGCAGTGTTTGCAGGCTTCCACTGAGTTCAACGCAAGCAGCACGTTTTGCAAATAGCTGTCGTCAGTATCCATCGCCGCGGCATTAGCTGCAGCGCGTTCGTTTGGCGTCGCCGTGTACATGCCGCCAATCCAAAAGTGGGCAAGCTCGGTATTAAATGGCAGCGTGTGGCTGTCGACGATATCTTCATCGCTAAGGTTGCGGATCTCGTCGAGGCGTTCTGAAACTTGCTCAAAGGATGGTGCTTCGAATTCAGCGCTCGCATCAAATGGCGCCGGGCTGGCTGACGCGGATACGTCAGGAGTAACGGTTGTTTCAGGCTTCTTGCCAGCTTCAGCAGAAACTATTTTTTGCCACGTTCTGCCGTCATCGTCGAGCTCGTAACGTTCGCACCAGGTCGCGTCCAGTAGTCTCTCAACTGGAAGATCATCATAAACAGGCACGTCTGTGCGCACCGGGAGCTGGTAATCAGCGCCGCGGCCTGTCTCGATTTCGTTATCTTCCAGGATATTCATGATTTCACGATCGGCGCGAGAGTCTGACTTGCAATCGAACCAGGTGAATAAATTAGGCTTACCAGCTTTAGGCCGCGCCTTGATCAGATATGCGTACATCATTGCTTTTACGCTCCTTTGGGTTATAGAATCCCCGAGCCATTGATAGCGCCCATTGGGTGGTATTTTTGGTCTTACAGATTTCCAGCGTGCTTTGGTCGGTTCCGCTGGACGTAGAACCCGCTTCGGCGGGTTTTTGCGTTACCCCTCGTGGGCCATTTGGTCGTGACTGGCACACTGCTTACAGCAGTACTCTTTTTCCTTGCGAGCCAGCTGGTTACCGTTGCGATAGAGCAGGGTGCTCTTCACTACATCGCCCGGTTTAACCGACTTGCTGCAATACCCGCATTTGATTTCCACTCTTCCTCCTCAATGAATCAGCGGCTGAGCATGCTCACTACTGGATGGTGACCGCACTGTACTCCGGCATGAGGGCGAACACCTGGAGTGACGGCGAACTGCGCCGCAAGGCCGCTGGGGAGCTGGCGTTGATGGCGGCAAAAATATTCAGAGGTGAGCACATCCCCGAACCGAAGATGATGCTTCCAGTGCTCGGTGGCAAGCCTGTCACCCGGCAGCATGGCCTGGCGATTATCGCAGAGCTTCGCGCTAAGCATGGTTTAAAGGGGAAATGCTGATGAGAAGCAAAGACCAACTGGCGGTGATCGCCTACCTGGACGAGAACCGTACGGCAACGCACAAAATACCTGGGCTGGGAGAACAAACACAATAAGTGATGCGTTATGTGAGGGTATAAACTTTTACGATAGTTCTTCTAACCACAAGATTATGATCGAAGCTTTAGCGTTATAACGCAGAAAAACTACGTCTCATAATTAATGAGGCGTGAATAATTCCGCGCTGCGTAGCACTCATGTGGAAAAGTATAATACATAGGGCGGAAGGACGTTGATAAAAGGAATTGAACTATGAATCAACAAAAAAATAGTAATCTATTTTCGCCAGGTTTATAATGTTTGCCGTTCGACTCGTTGTTACTGAGGGGCGTTATATCGATGGCGGAGTGTTTTGTTTATTATCAATAGGTTACTTACAGGTTAATTATTTAATGTGGATTGTCTTTGGGAGAAAAATTACTAAATTACTAAATTACTAAATTACTAAATTACTAAATTACTAAATTACTAAATTACTAAATTACTAAATTCAATTTCAAAGAGAATATCGTGAAAACATCAAAAACAATCCTCGCTATCTTAATCTCGAGTGGCTTCGCTCTTTCTGCACAAGCAGCCGATACAACCGCACAAATTTTTGACCAGGCGAATGTTAATTCGTTTACATTAGCAGGGGACAACGGCGCAACGTATCATCTTGATGCTATGTCGTCCGATATCGCTACGAATTTTAATTATATCAATAATATGTTAGGTGATATTTCTACACTTAATAGCCATGTCGGCGCGTTAAACGCCAATGAAAAGACAATGGAAACGCAGATTAATACTCTGACTACTACAACTATCGGACAAGAAAACCGTATAGCTGCAACCGAAGGTGACTTAATTTCTTTGCATTCGGATGTAAGCGCTAACACTCAAGCCGCTGCGGCTGCTCAAGCCGCCGCGACTACTGCGCAAACTACAGCAACAACGGCGCAGACTACGGCAAATTCAGCGCAGACTGATGCGACGGCTGCGAAGAATGACGCTGCAAGCGCTAACACTAACGCTATAGCGGCCCAAGCTGATGCAACAAACGCCGTTGGTCTTGCGACCACCGCGCAGACCACCGCCACGACAGCGCAAACCGATGCGGCAAACGCTGTTACCGTTGCCAACACCGCGCAGACCACTGCAAACAGCGTTAAAGCTATTGCCGACGGTGCGAATGCTACAGCAGTTTCCGCGCAGAGCACGGCCATAACAGCGCAAACTGATGCGGCAAATGCTGTTAGCGCAGCAAACACTGCCCAGACCACGGCAAACGGTGTTAAAGCCGTTGCCGATAGCGCCAGCGTTAAAGCAGCTGCCGCGCAGACTACTGCAACAACCGCCGATTCCCGCGCGGCCGTAGCGTTTAATAACGCGGCGGCAAACCGCCAGGCACTCGACGCCACAAACAAAGCGGTAGCAGATCACTCCGCCGAGCTGGCCAACCATGAAACGCGTATCGAAACCCTCGAGGCTAAAAACTCTGCGAACTTCGGCAAGCTGAAAAGCCAGGTCGAAGAAAACCGCAAAGTCGCAAGCGCGGGCGTTTCCGGCGCTATGGCGCAAGCAAACATTCCTCAAGTAATTCAGGGCCAGACCTTCGCCGTTGGCGCGGCGGTGGGTGGCTATGATGACCAGAACGCGCTGGCGGTAGGCTTCTCTGCTCGCGCGGCCGAAAATGTCGTGGTTAAAGTCGCAGTTTCCGACGATACCGCGCACAAATTCGGATACGGCGCAGGTGTGTCCGTAGGCTGGTAAGCAGTAAAGGGCCGCTGGCACGGCTCTGATTTCGATGGTCGTTAAGCAAAGGCTCATGGCTGGCACTATGGGCCTTTTTTACAGCGTGTTCACACGTAGAGATGAAAGCATGAAATATTTTATGGAAGGTTTTCTTGTAGCTGCCGTACTAATTGCATTGTGCGCCTTTATTATAAATTGTGTTTACGTCGCTTTACAGGCTGCTTCCGTATGATTCGTGAACCGTTTGTATATGTTCTTTTCTTCTTAGCATTGGCTGATATTTTCGTCTCCTATCTGTTTTTTGAGGAAGGGCAAGCTTATTTTGCGGCGTTCGTTCTTACCGTATCCCTCTATGGGATATGGACTATTCGCAAGGCATTTAGCGAGTTGATTACACGGTTAAGTTATTGGTTGCTGCGTCGGGAAATTCCAAAAATTATGGCGAGCTTCAAAAAACATGACATGAAAATAAAAATCCAGACGAGTTGTGAAGGCTAGGGCGGCCAAATGGTTGCTACAAATTCGAACAAGTGTTCAAGTAAACAATTATGCAGGGGTATGAAAATGGGAAAGATAATATTAATGATAGTAGGACTTTCTTTATTAACTGGGTGTACGCCTGCGATAGACATGGCTGAAGCTCAGGCGCAGACAGATTCACAACACGCACAAGTGGCGCATAAAGCGCCAACAATCATTAAGCATTATAACGGCATGACTATTAAGCGCGATAAGCTCGGTATGGTAACAATTGATGGCAAACCGACAACGAATGACGAAAACACGGCTACAGCAAGCGTATATTCTTCCGGTCTTGATGCTGTCATTATATACAAAAATGGCAGCATAGCGGTTATGCGTGAAGGCCGATTTCAGGATTGGGCTAATTAATACTTGTAAATAAGTATGAAGCCAGCCATTTATGCAAAGGTTATCTAATGAAGAAAGTAATATTGGCAGTTGCCTTTTGGGCACTCACGGGCTGTTCCACGCATAAATCCATACCAATGGATTCACCGGAAATGGTTGAGTTCCAATCACAATATATGGGGGCTATTACTAAAGTGTTTCCGTCGATATACAAGGAAAACCATAATTTGGGGGCCTGTGCTTTTGAAATTAAAATTGACCGCGTAGGAGCAACGACCGATGTGACCCCATTAGGGGCCACAGCAATTTGTATAGATATCGCGATAGCTGTTCAGGTTGCTAAGCTGGCCAATATATTACCAGTTGCGCCTAAACGACTTTCGCCTGGACGAGCTACGTTCTCAGTTGCATTTAGTAATACACACGTGTGATAGAAAACTTTGAGGTGGCTACTATATTGCCGTTCTTATGAAGTATCTAAAAATAAAACATTTGATAATTGCGGCAGTGTTCCTTCTGGCCGGTTGTACTGTCATGCAGCCGAACGGCTGTAACAAAACGCGTGCGCTCGATAACTGCAGCATTACCGAGACTTCGACAGGCTTACCGGCAAATGCGGTGATTTCTGGCTACGCTGGCGAGATCAGAAACGCAATCATAGAGAAATTTTATAATGATGAATCTTACCACGGTAAGAGCTGCATGCTACGCCTCGATTTAGCGCGCGACGGAACTGTAAACGGAGTAAAATCAGAAGGTGGCGATCCGGCGGTGTGCCAAGGCGCCATTGCTGCGGTGAGGATTGCAAAGATTCCGCCAGCGCCGGACGAAGAAACATATCAATTATTCAAAAATGCACCCATAGACTTTAAACCTTGATAGAAGGGCGGCCATTAGGTCGCCTTTTTTATGGCCGCCATTAGCGGCTTAAAAGATCTATCGCATCCCATTGATCGCAGAAATTGAAAGATTAGCGAGCACCTAATTGAAACAAATTTACAACACTTAGTTCAGTACTGTTGACTGTAGAGTTTTGTTCGTCAGTGTCTAGTGTTAATGCATTACATGAAGTGTCGAAATGCAGTCGATCAAGCTGCTCGAATCGACAGATTTACCGTTAGGAATAAGATAACGATAATGTTCAAATTTTGAACCGATGCAGCGCAAAAGATTACCCAAATCATAGAGATAAATAACCTTGCGTAGACACATGGTTTTTGTGCATACTTGGGAAAAGAAAATAATACTGTGTTTATGTACAGTCAATGCGTGCTAGATGTTTGCATAGTGGCAGCAGAAACTGTTGAAAGTATTTTTAGAGATTTTGATTCCCGTGCAGGTTATTAGGAAAAAAGGCGACTTTGCTACAGTGATTACGCATAGCCGAGATGGCTTTGCAAAGTGGGATTCTGGGTCCCGAAGATTAGGCAATCCGTAAGGGGGTTGATGTGTCTCAAGTTAGTTCTGAGGGGAATGATTATTACTATCTGGTAAGGCATTCTGATGGCGCAGTAGCATGCTCTTTTAAACTCAGGGTGGGTGAGCGTCTGCTATTGAACAACGATGGCCTGGAGATAGGCCATAAGCATCTTCAGAAGGATGAGCGCGTCATCTCGCGTGCAACGCTGGTAGAAATGGTCAGAGAGATATCTGCCAGCAATTGACCTTTGTTAAGCGAACCTTGCATAATATCTAAATCGGCTTGAACAACCGATAACCTGAGAACGATGCGCCACGGAGAACACCATGGCGCAGTTACAACTCATCAAGCACTCATCTGGAATCCTGATACCGGCGACGCCCGATACCAGCGATTATCTGCATTCTAAAATCAAACTCGGCGCCGTGCTGGTTGCTGACTTCAAGCGGGTCCGCAACCCGGCCTTTCATCGTCGCTTCTTCGCTCTGCTGAATCTCGGTTTCGAATACTGGGAGCCAACCGGCGGTGCTATCTCGTCCAACGAACGTAAGCTGGTGACCGGCTATGCGCGTTATCTTGCTGCTTTTGGCGGTAGTGAATCTTCGCTGCTTGACGCTGCGGAGCAATACCTTGACCGCGTGGCCAGCAAGCGAATCACGAGCGGCAGTATCAGCGCCTGCAAATCCTTCGACGCGTACCGCGCGTGGGTGACTGTAGAAGCCGGGCATTACGACGCTAACCAGCATGCTAAACAGCAGATTGCAATGCAGTCACAGAGAGCCGCGACTGATATCAAAGATGCTATTGCGGCAGATGACTGCGCTCGTCGGCCTGTGCCTATTGCCGCTGCTAACCGGCTGCGGGAATACGCGTACGGTTTACGTGCAGGTTCCAGCGGTACCGCTACCGGCAAACCTGACAGCTGAGACGCCACAGCCCTATATCTCAGACCCACTGTCTTACGGAGATAGCTTAGATCTGAACGTAAGCCTGTTATCGGCGTTGGGCCAGTGCAATGTCGATAAGGTGGATATCAGGAAAATCGAGGATGCTCGTTCACGTGTCAGTGAGTGAAAATGCCTGCATGAGAAAAAAGCCCTTACGAATTTAATCCAGTAATTCGTAAGGGTGGCTAAATAGCCTTCATTACAAGTAACGTGCCGACAATACGCTTGTTTGTTGAAAAAGCACGATTAATTAAACTTCAATTAATCAATTATTAACCAATGATTAACAATGGGTTTTCTGTTATGTCCTTCTGATACAATGAATTGTGTTATTCGGGCTGAGAGAAATTACACAATGCATTAATATAATTAACATTATGTTCGGTAGTCTTGGATTATTAATTCACATCAACATGGGTAGATCCAGCGTAATGGCATTATAGCCGGATTAACCATATGCCTGGCGACGACGTTGATCGCGAGCTGCGGGACAGCTGGACCCGTAAAGGTTGAGGTAGTGGACACGGTTTGCGACTGAGTTAAGCCCATTTACGCTAACCAGCAGGCATGTGAGTCGGTTAACCATAACTTGGCCTGCAGATGGATTAACTAAATCAAGGTTAATGTCTTTCGTTGCAGCACTTCCCAAACCGACGTTTAAAAGATTGTCCTCACGCCAACCAGCAGATAACTTCCCGCATATTTTGTACCTTTTAGGGAGTTCAAAAAACATGCAAATTGGCTACATTCGCGTATCAACAAATGAGCAAAACACCGATCTACAGCGAGAAGCGCTGGAACGGGCAGGATGTGAACAGTTTTTTGAAGAAAAAATGAGCGGAACGGTTGAGAACAGGCCAGCGCTAAAAAGGGCTCTTAAAGCCCTTTCACCTGGTGACACGCTTGTCGTCTGGAAACTGGATCGCCTGGGTCGCAGTATGCGTAATCTGGTGCTGCTGGTGGATGAATTAAGGCGACGCGAGGTGCATTTCCGTAGCGTTACGGATTCCATCGATACCTCCTCTTCGATGGGGCGATTTATTTTTCACATTATGAGCGCGCTTGCAGAGATGGAGCGTGAACTTATTGTTGAACGAACGAGGGCCGGTTTAGCTTCCGCACGAGCAAAGGGGCGCATCGGCGGCCGACGGCCAAAGCTGTCGGCAGAACAGTGGGAGCAGGCAGGGCGATAAATAGCGAATGGAACCCCCAGGAAGCAAGTTGCGCTAATTTATGACGTAGCGATGTGTACGCTCTATAAGAAATTCCCGGTCTCATCTGCGACATGATTACTCTTATGACGATGAGCAATAAATCGACAGTCGTAAAAGAGCTGAAAAATTTACATAGCCGGTAATGGCATAATTGATGATGAAGTTTTAACTAATCAAGGCAAGGAACTTAACTTAGGTGCGGGATGGGCGATGTACATACCATTTGGGAGGAATTCATAGGCGCTGATATGGCTGGATAAATAAATACATAAGGATGGCTTCATTATCTTGAAAAAAATCATCTAAAAATCTACGGTTACACTGTAAGAGGAAAAAACACAACAACGAATGCAGGGGTAATCCTCCCGAAAAACCGGTGTGTTCATAAGTAGAATTTTCTCGTAATCTGAACCGGGGAGATCTCTATGAAAA
>NZ_JBBYHZ010000017.1:0-28351 GCF_038405435.1 Dryocola clanedunensis
TTTTCATAGAGATCTCCCCGGTTCAGATTACGAGAAAATTCTACTTATGAACACACCGGTTTTTCGGGAGGATTACCGCCTGACCAATAAAAACAACCCTGACCGCCAGCAGGTTAAAGGGATGGGGCCACTACCCCGGGGCACCTATCGCATCGCGGGCCATTCTCGTTCAAAAGGCCCTGCCACCATTATTCTGGAGCAGACTTCAGGGGATTCTTATGGCCGCTCCGCCTTCCGTATTCATGGCGAACGTGTGAACAAGCCAGCGGGATTCGCCTCGGAAGGTTGCATCATAATGTCCCCCGCAACACGCTGGCGGATAATCAGCGTAGGTGGAATGCTGGAGGTGGTCAGATGAGGCGGTTAACCCTGCTGCTTTTGCTGTCAGCTATGGCGGCCAGCGCAATGGCCGCCACCATCAGCTGGCCCGCTGCTTTGGCGGGTATTGCTGCCGGAGAACAGGCCTGGCTTGATAAGGCCCCCGAACTTGCCAAAGTTGCGAACGTGCAGCAGTCGCAAGCGCTCGAAGATGCGTTATCGTCTGCACTGTCGAGTAACACCGAAGGAGCGTTGAAGGCTCTGGTCGTGCTGGACTCTCGGGACTGGCCTCATTTCGTTGGGACAGACCTCGTTTGCATGGGACCCATTAACAAACAATCGGCTGAGATAGAGACTTTTTACCAGCGAACCCGGCTGGCCCTGCTGGAAACGGACAAAGGAGCAACCTGTCTGTGGATCCTCGAAGCGACATACGAAGAATGGAAAGCAGATAACGCCCGCCGGATTAAATAATCTTTTTCTATGAATGCCAAAGCCCGGCCTGCGGGCTTTCCTCCTGAAGAGGCTCTTCATGGAATCAGGCGTAGTTCAGCATAAAGGTCGCCGAGGCGTTTGCCGATCCGGCGGTGACCTCCTCACCGTTTGCCAGATAGCGGGCATAAAATTCCAGCGTGACTTTTGCCTGCCCCGGCGTCAGCGCCGTGCTCTCCCCCTCCGTATTTATCGGCAGCAGATTTTTATCGCGATCGTAAATCGCGATGCCAACGCCGGTTGCGCGATCTGCGGCGGCAGCCACAGCCAGCAGCTGTGGATCCCGGCTGTCCGCGGTGCCGTTGAACGTCACGCTGACGTTGCTGGCAACGCTGCCGCATTTTTCCAGCGTCAGGGTAAAAGGCTCGTAGCGCGAGCCGCTCCCGGCCCCGTTAAACCTTGCGCTGTTGACGTTGCCCAGCGTCACCACCAGGCTTTCTGAGCCTGCCGAAACGACGCAGGTGCGGGACAAAATGGTCCCCGTCAGCTGCAGGTTGTAGGTTTCCGCCGCCGCGCGCCCGGCGGTCAGCGCCAGCAGGCCCACGCATAGCCATAATTTCAGCATTTCCGTTTCTCCATCAGGCAAAGTCGATACGCAACAGCGCAAGCGTGGTGAACGTTCCTTCCGCCGGGGCCTTTCCCGTGGTGCTGACGGGGTAGGCCTTCAGGGTGACGTCCGTCGAGTAATCGTCGGCGCTAATCTGGTTAAGCTGCAGCGGCACGTTGCTGCTGGAGTCGTTCGGGACCAGCGTCGTCCCGTTGTTATCGGTAATGACAACGCCGACGTCCGGGTTACTGGACTGCAGCGCGCTGCTCTCGTCCGCCGATGCCGTCCCGGTAACCCGCAGGGTAAGATTAGCCAGCGAGGCCCCGTAGTTGCACTGCACCGGGAAGGTAAACGATTTTGGCGAGTAGCTATCCGGCATTTCGCCCGCGTGGTTGAAGTCGGTAGAGTACAGCGTGCCGAGATTCACGCTGATGACCGTACCCGCATTCACCGTGCAGTTTTGCGGAACGGAAACCGTGCCGGTGAGATAAACCTCGGCGATAGGCACGGGGCTGTTTACACCGCTTTTGTGCGACATATAGACGCTGGCGATATGAATATTGTTGAAGTCCGTCGTGCCCACAAAGGGACGGACTATTTTCAAATCGATAACCCCCGACGAGCCCACGGTCAGCTGGCCCGCGCCGCTAGAGTCGTTGCCGCTGGCGGTATAAAGATTGCTGAAGGGAATATAGCGCAGCCCTTTGGCGTAAATTTGCACTGCGGTATCAAGGTATTCATTGACCCGGTACCACATTCGCGTTCCGTCATTGACGGAGACCGGCAGCGGCGAAGTGGCGGTAAAACGCCGCCCGGAAACAGAATTTGGCGTATCGCACTTAACGGGAATTGATCTACCCGTATTCCACTGCGCTGCAGAATCGAAGCTCTGCCCCGCCACGTTCTGCGTGGTGTCACTGATTGTTACCGTCCCAAAATTACCGGCAATAACGGTGGGGGTTCCGCTTTTAGGCGAGCAGGTGTAGGTATATGCCAGCGCCTTGCCCGTCGTCATAATCAGGAGTAACCCCAGCGGCAGAAGGCTCGCGTAAGAGATTTTTGTCATTACCGGCATACCCTTGTTAGTTTATTAATCGCCTTGCTGGCGGCATCTTCTGGCAGCCTGTACTTCGCCACGCACTGGCGGGAATCCCCTTCCCCCCAGCGCACGATAAGCTGCCCCTGCCGGGCCAGGCCGGAAAGATAAACCTGCCCGTTATCCCCGACGATGCCGCTGGCCCCCTCTTTGGTGGTAACCATCGCTCCGAAAGGCACCGCCCTGCCGTCATGGGTCAGATTGATTAATGCCCTGGCCCCGACGTGGGTAGTGAAATCTGCGCGCACCAGCGCTCCACGGGTTGGCACCACGTTAACCACGGTGCCCTCAAGATCGACATTGTCGGGCAGGGTGCGGGTGTCCAGCGCCATGCGGTTCATGCGGTAAGTCGTGGCGTAAGGCACCACGGCGTACCCGCGCCAGTCAGTGCGCAGGCCTGCGTTATCTTCAACCTTTACGTTTCCGGCACCGGGGGCGGCGATTAGCACGTTGGTATCCCCCAGCGGCTGCGAAAGGGTCAGCCCGTTCCGGTGCAGAACAACCGCGCCGCTAAGCCCGTAGTTCACCTGCTGGTAGCTCCCGCTGTCGCTGTAGTTGTAGCCCGCGCTGGCATTACCCCAGGAGCCGTTATAGCTGGCGCCTAAGGAACCATTTGCGCCACCCCCGCGGTTCTGATAGCCCTGCTGTGCGCTGTAATTAAGGTTGTTGTCTTCCAGCAACGTGCCGTTGAGCCCCGCGCTTTGCGTGGTGCGCCCGTGGGTATCGGAACTGACGCTGTAGGTTGCGTAGGCGCTGTTGTTCTGCTCTGTGATATCGCCCTCCGGGGAGAGCCACTGGCTCAGCGGTACGGAAAACCCGAACGCTACGCGGTTATCGGCGGCGTGCAGCCCCGGCACCTTGTTGTAGCTGTAGTTGAGCGTCCACGAAACGCCGGAGATATTGCCGCTGTAGCCCGCCTGCAAAAGCGTGTTGGTGTCGCTGGTGTGCCAGTAGCTCTGTCGGCTGCCGCTCAGGTATATCGAGCCGGTGCTGCCCAGCTGCTGGGAGACGTTAAGCTGCACCTTGTCCCGCTTGCTGTCGCGCAGGTTATAGAAACTGCTGGTGACCG
Organism: Dryocola clanedunensis; assembly: GCF_038405435.1. GTDB lineage: Bacteria > Pseudomonadota > Gammaproteobacteria > Enterobacterales > Enterobacteriaceae > Dryocola > Dryocola clanedunensis_A. Next base: position 3,523 of record NZ_JBBYHZ010000017.1, read on the forward strand.
GCCGGGACGGCGTGCCGGCATCCTGCTCCTCGTCGGCGTAGCCGCTCATCTGTTTCCAGGTGGTCTCTTCGAGGGTGTAGAACCCCTCCGTCGAGTAACGGTAGCCAATGAGCTGGAAACTGGTGCCCAGCTCGTTCAGGGATTTTCCGTACAAAAACCGCAGAGAGCTGCCGCTGTGCCTGCTGTCATCGGCAAGCCTGCTGTTTGCCTGGGTCACGTCCAGCGAAAGCGCGCCGAGCTGGCCAATGTTGACGCCCATGCCGAGCGCGACGGCGTTATAGTCCTGCGCAAGCTGCGTGCCGCCGTAGGCGGTAAAGCCTGCCGGTAACCCCCAGATCAGCGTCGACTGAGCAAATTTCACCGCCTCCTGCATGTCTGAGCTGCTGCGATACTCCCCGGCGGTGGCGGCATATTTGATGTGCCCCTCGCGCTGGAGCACCGGAACCGAAGAATAAGGAACGCTGTAAACGTTGATGCTGCCGTCCGACTCTTTGACCTCCACCACCAGATCGCCGCTGGAGGACGTGGGAAACAGATCGTTTATCGCAAAAGCCCCCGGTGGAACGTAGCTTTGATAGATGGTGTAGCCGTTCTGCCTGACGGTTACCTGAGCGTGGCTGCGGGCGATGCCGCGGATCGTTGGGGCGAAGCCGCGCAGGCTGTCCGGCAGCATGTTGTCGTCGGACGCCAGCTGCACGCCGCGAAATCCCAGGCTGTCGAACACGTCGGAAGGCGTCGTGCTGTCGCCCATCACCAGCTCGCTGCGCAGCGGAATAATGGCTCTTTCAAGCCAGGTATTAATGTGCCGGACTTCGCTTTTATTGCGCTGGTTTCCGCTGCTGTAGCTCCACGTCGAATAATCGCGCAGACGCCAGGGGCCGATATTTATACCGCTGTTAAGGCCAAGGAAATAGTTATTGCTGGCGGGACCGTTTCGCTGCTCGCTGTTTGCGCCGGTGAAGTTGTAGTCCAGCAGCAAAGCGTTAATGCCCTCGTCCCACTGGGACGGCGGAATATAGCCGCGCGCGGAGTTGTTCATCATGGCCTGCGGCACCGAAATTGCCAGCCGCAGCTTCCCGAAATCAAAATCGACCGTCGCCCCTTCAATCACCGAGGTGATATCCAGGCAGCTGTCCGCCCGCGCATTTTTCAGGCCGGGCGCAGCCGCCGTATTCACCCCCATTGCCGTAAGCATGTCCGGCGTCAGGCAGGGGGAAAGCCCCGTATCGTCATTGCGGCGTGAAGGCGTGGCCGCTGCGGCGACAAAGCGGACGTCTTTCCTCGCCTGGAACGTTTCATTGAGATAGAGATCAACGCGGTAGATACCCGGCGCCTGGGCATCGCCCTGAAAGCGGGATAAATCGGCCACCGCCGACGCGTCGTCGGACAAAAAGGCCGGATTAAAATATGCCTCTGCATGGCTTTTCATGGCCAGCAGAGCGACCAGCGCCGCCAGGGGCGCTACGGGGTGAGTTATTTTCAGCACTGAGCGCCCTTCCCTATTCCAGTGAAACTACATTGCGCTGGCATCCATGCCCGGTCATGAGGCAGAACTCAGGAGCCGCAGGCCTGTTTCGGCGTATTGGCACCGTAATCATTTACGGTCTGGAAATTGACCGCGCCGGATCTGCCGCCGGGAACCTGCACCGTAAGCGAACTTTTCGGGGCGACCATTGAATTCGGGAGCTTTTGCCCCGCAGCGTGGAACTGCACCAGAGTGACGTAATAGGGCGAAGGATTATTAACCGTCACGCGTCCGCCGCTGACTTTACAGGTCAGCCGTGCAGGTGCCTCTGCGGAGGTGGAAGGCAGCCCCTGAGGGCGGACGAATAATTTAATGACGCTCTGCGTGGCTATTTGTAGCGTGTTGCCTTTTAACGCTTCTTTATTAACCGAAGGGATGGCCTTGCTGTTGAGATAGAAGACCGTCTCCCTGTCCGTTGGCAGTTTTGCCCCGGTATACATAATGCGCAGGGTATTTTCTTTTTTCGGCTTCATGGTAAAAAGCGGCGGGGTCAGCACAAAGTCGGAGGACTTTTTCCCGTCCGCGTTCGCTATCCACGACTGGATTAAATAAAGGTCTCTTTCCGAGGTATTCGTCAGCGAAAGCGTCGCTTCCCTTGCGCCCTGGGGATAAATAACGCGCGTTGCGCCAAGCGCAATTCCTCCCGCGCTGGCAGATGAAACCAGCATCATCGTCAGCAATCCCGCGCCTGTGGCAGCAATACTTACCCGCCGGGCAATGCGGCTGTATTTTCGAACCTGTGTCTTCATCCTGCTTTCCCTTCGTACTCTTTTCCCTTAACCGCTGATATTCCCCCGCCCGTGGCGGAGGAATTTTTTTGCCGATCAGGAATAGTTCATGCTGAACGTGGCCGTCGCCGCGACGCTACCCGCCGTTGCTGCCGCGCCCGTTGCGATGTAGTCAACGCTGAACGGCAGCGTGTTGGTGCCTTCGTTTAACGTCACCGCAGAAGACGCGGTGCCCAGCGGCAGCTTCTGCCCGTCCGGACCGTACAGCTGCAGGGCCACGTTGGTTGCCGCACCCGCACCGGCGGTGTTCGCCAGCGTATCCGCAGAGGTTGCATCCGCCTGGCCGCTGAAGGTGACGGCCGCATTCTGGCTGACGGCGCTGTCGCAGTCGGAAAGCACGATCTGGAAGGCTACCGGCTGGCCCGCCACCTGACCGGCGGTGGCAAGCTTAGCCGCCTTGACCTGGTCCAGAATGACCGTCTGATTTAAAGAGTCTGCGGAGATGGCGCACGCCGCATCCACAACCTGTCCTTCAAAATTGATGGAGCCCCCTGCAACCGACGTTGTCGCGGCCTGAGCGGCACCGCCTGCTAATACGCCGGAAATGAAAAGCGAGTATGCAATTTTATTTAATTTCATCGTCAATCCTTAATCTATTAATAGCTGAGCCATTCAACCATCTGCATCTGCAATATCTGGCGCCATAGCATCGTGTTAAAATATTGTCCGTAAAACATTCAAAGGAAGTAGCAATGGTGTCCGCTGCAACCTGAAAATAATCCTACGGTCTGCTTATTAGCAAAGCAAACCGCCCGAAGCCGGGATTGAATTAGCTAACGGAAAATTTATTTTTAAACTATTGATCTTAAGGAAAAACCAAAGGGAATACAGATTCTCTGCAATGTATTTAAAACAAGATTGAATATGATTATGACCGGCGTCATTTAATAAAGCTGCAAAAGCGAAGGCTAATAATAATCCGCAGTATAGTAAGCCAGGCAAATAATATGCTGGCATCGTAGCGGGGATAGGCAAAGCGCCGGTGACGCTGCGGTTTATCTGGCCGAGGACGAAGGGAACCGGATGTGGCACTTATTACCCAGTTGGCGGCAGCCTTCCCGGCCAGACGCTGGCTGGCCGGGAAGAAGAAAACGCGGTTAGTGAATGCCCGGCACGGCCTCGCCGTCCAGCATCGCCAGCCCGTCGGAAGTACGGATAAAGCGCGGCGTTTTCAAATCGTCTGCCAGCATAGCCAGCAGTTCGCCCAACAACCCGATGATGGTTTCCTGCTGGTCTGCCGGAGCCTGCTGGTTCAGCAGCACCATAGTTAATGCGCAGCAGTATTCCCGGACGGTCTCTGAATCTGTGGTCAGCGGGCTGCGGTACTCTTCTGTATCGCCAGCTTCAACGGTCAGCAGCTCAATAAGATGTTTCGGCAGCGGTGCTTTTAAAACTGCCTTCAACATATTTAGCCCGGCGAGCAGACGCCCGCACAGCGCTAAACATTCAGAGTGATTATTTGTTTCAGTTAATTCATCAGCATAAATCTGGCATATCGCCAGCACCTGGAATAAATCGTGCTCCGCGCCAAGCGGTAATTTCAGTAAGGCTGTGAGATCCTCCGCAAAAGCAGAATGATTATCGGTGATTTCAGGGCGAGCGAGTGTGGTACTATTCTTAATAGCCATGGTGTTACCTTCTTTAACATTGTGGTCAGCCCTCGTCTGGTGTTCCACCACCATTCGGGGGCGCTTCTTTTTGCAATGCTTTATTGCCTGCGCTACTACTCTCCTCTAAAAACACTGGATGGGTCAACAGGTAAACTGCTGTTAATTATTGGAAACCTTAAAAATTCGGCGGGGATCGCAATATGGTGTGAAAATTTAATTGTTGTTTGCATCACTTTAGAAAATATACTTTTATGCTCGTCTGTTTATAAAGCGAAAAAAAGAAATAGCGCCGACAGTCGCGACCGAAAAACACAGCTGCGATCTATACAGGCATTCCCATTATCTTCAGAACGCTTCGCTGTGAAGCCGTTTCGAAAATGATGTCACTGAGGTCCCGCATACCCTGCTTTTGGTAGAACGAACGCGCGCGTTCATTCTGTTCAAGAACCTCCAGCCACAAATAATTCTTCCCGTTTTGCCGGACAAGCTCTGTGATTCTGTCAAATATCAGCTGACCATAGCCTTTATCCGTCTCCTCAGGATCAAGGTAGAGCTTGTTAAGGAGGACACCGCTGATGTCCGAGTCAGGAACCCGGCTTTCCCATGTCAGTTTCATAAAACCAATCGGGCGCCCGGCTTCTGCGACATACCAGCAGATGTTGCTGTCTTGCATGCTCTGTTCAATCACTGAAATGGAGTATTCATTCTGTAAAAAGTCATTCATTTCAGACTCGGACGCCCACATTTGCTTAAAGTGCGCGGGATAGAGGCTGTAGCCCAGCTCTTTCAGCAAGGCTGAATCTGTTAAGGTGGCTTGTCGTATATTTAAAGTCATGCAATAAATCCTTACTGAGCGGGAAAAGCGCTATTTGGCGCGACTATTGAGCATGTTCGCTATATTAATGCATCTTTAGTTTCCAACGCCTGGCCGTTTAACTTCGCTAGGTGAGGTAATCTACCATGCCTTTGGTTGGATGGGTGATTTTAGCTGCTGATGTGTCTATTATCACCTTTAAAGCGATCAGCAAATACAACATCATCGCTAACCCTTCCGATAGGATTTGGTAGGTATTTAATGAGCAATTCAGACAACATAGAACAGCAGGTTATGGACTGGTATAACGAAAACTGGAATGGGCGTGTTATACCTTTTTTCAGGAAGCCTGTTTTGACACTGGAGACCAGTCTATCCACTGGTAAATACCCCTGGGCTGATGAAGATGCAATAGATATTATCGATCAGTATTTTTCGCATTTCGAAGTCGAAAGAAGAGATTTTGCATTCAGAAAATACTGGCCTAATGAAGAAACTTTAATACCGCTGAACTGCTTACGCTCGAAAGAAAGTAAATGGACATGGAAAGAACCCGAACCACTCACCCTGAAAATGCTCGTAGAATCAGCTAAGGCTGGCTATTGGCTTTATTAATAAAAGGATTTTATTACATGGCAATCCCTTCTAACTTTTGGCTTAAAGACAAAATACGAGACAAAACGCAAAAAAAAAGTGCCAACCCAAAAGCCAGCACCTTTTAACTATTAGCTTTGTTTAGCCGTTAACTCAGCAATCCGCACAATCACCGCTACCGCTTTTTCCATTCCTTCCAGCGTGACGAACTCGTGCTTGCCGTGGTAGTTATAGCCGCCGGTGAACAGGTTCGGGCACGGCAGGCCTTTGAACGACAGCTGTGCGCCGTCGGTGCCGCCGCGGATTGGCTTCATCACCGGCTCTATGTTGCAGTCCTGCATTGCCTGGCGGGCGACGTCGACAATATATGGGTGCTCTGCCACCTTCTCGCGCATGTTGTAGTAGCTGTCTTCGATGATCAATTCTATATAGCAGTCCGGGTGCAGGCCTTTGCCGACCTTTTTGGCGATGTCCATCATTCGGCGTTTGCGCGCTTCGAACTGCTCGCGGTCGAAGTCACGGATGATGTAGTGCATTTCGGCTTTATCCACCGTGCCTTTAATGCCGTGCAGGTGATAGAACCCTTCGTGACCTTCCGTGCATTCCGGGCTTTCGTCGGCGGGGACTTCCGCGTGGATGCGGGCGGCAAGCGACAGCGCGTTAACCATCACCCCTTTTGCCGTGCCGGGGTGAACGTTGTTGCCCACGATTTTGATGGTGACAGAAGCCGCGTTGAAGTTTTCGCACTCCAGCTCCCCCACTCCGCCGCCGTCCACGGTGTAGGCCCAGCGGGCATCGAACGCCTCGACGTCGAAGAATTTTGCGCCTTTGCCGACTTCTTCATCCGGCGTGAAGGCCACGCGGATATCGCCATGCAGGATATTTTTTTCTTTTAATACCGCCAGCGCGGTCATGATTTCCGCCACGCCCGCTTTGTCATCCGCGCCCAGCAGCGTTTTGCCGTCGGTGGTGATCAGCGTCTGGCCCAGCAGCTGGTGCAGCACCGGGAACATCACCGGCGACAGCACTTCGTCGCCGATCCCCAGCGCGATATCCCCGCCGCGATAGTTTTCGACAATCTGCGGATTGACGTTTTTGCCGGTGAAGTCCGGCGCGGTATCGACATGTGAAATAAAGCCGATGGCCGGGACGGGCTTATCCACATTCGAGGGCAGCGTGCCCATCACGGTGCCGTGCTCCCCCAGTGAAACATTCACCAGGCCCATAGCTTCCAGCTGCTCTTTAAGTAGCCTTAACAGCTTCCACTGCCCTTCAGTGCTGGGCACCTGCTTAACGCCGGGCTTTGACTGCGTATCCAGAGAGACGTAATGCAAAAAACGCTCTAATAATTTATCCATTTGGCTACCCTCGTATTTAGTACCGTTATTATCAATATGCCGTCGGGGTAAATATTGTTTCAGGTCACTGTTAGCCCGTTACGTCTAAAATTAGTCCTAATCTGGTGCCCTGACGATAAACTTAGTCGAAACAGGCGATTGAACTGGCTGCGGGGGCCTTACAAGGATTGGCGATTTTCGGACTTTGCCGTAGAATGCCAGCCCTTATCGAAATGTGCCAAACCTCAAGGTGGTTACTCACAAACCCCGCATCGCGGCTTTATCCGGTGCGTTATTTATGGGACAGCGTAAAAAATTGAATAAACAGCAATGTTCGCTCTCTCCGCTGGTTGAACTGGCGGGAGTTGGTAAGAGCTTTGATGGTAAATCCGTAATTTCTGATTTCTCTCTCACCATCAACAATGGTGAATTCCTGACGCTGCTAGGCCCTTCCGGCTGCGGCAAAACCACCGTATTACGCCTGATAGCCGGGCTGGAAAATGTCGATACCGGCACGATTTCCCTCGAGTCGCAGGACATTACCCAGGTCCCCGCCGAGCACCGTCACGTCAATACCGTCTTCCAGAGCTACGCCCTGTTTCCGCATATGACCGTGTACGAGAACGTCGCCTTCGGTCTGAAAATGCAGAAAACGCCCGCGGCTGAGATCCAGCCCCGCGTGCTCGAGGCTCTGAAAATGGTGCAGCTGGACGAGTTCGCGCAACGTAAGCCGCACCAGCTCTCCGGCGGCCAGCAGCAGCGCGTTGCCATCGCCCGCGCCGTGGTGAACAAGCCCCGCCTGCTGCTGCTTGATGAATCTCTTTCCGCCCTCGATTACAAACTGCGTAAGCAGATGCAGAACGAGCTGAAAGCCCTGCAGCGCAAGCTCGGCATCACCTTCGTGTTCGTTACCCACGATCAGGAAGAGGCGCTGACCATGTCAGACCGCATTGTGGTGATGCGCGACGGGCGAATAGTGCAGGACGGCACGCCGCGTGAAATCTACGAAGAGCCTAAAAACCTGTTTGTGGCGAGCTTCATCGGCGAGATCAATATTTTCACCGCCACCGTCATCGAACGCATTGACGAACAGCGGGTGCGTGCGAGCGTAGAGGGCCGCGAGTGTAATATCTTTGCTACCCTGCCGGTTACGGCGGGGCAGACGCTGAACGTGCTGCTGCGCCCGGAGGATCTGCGCGTTGAAGAGATCAATGATTCGAGCGAGGTCGACGGCCTGATTGGCTACGTGCGGGAGCGCAACTATAAAGGGATGACGCTGGAGTCCAGCGTTGAGCTGGAAAACGGCAAGATGGTGATGGTGAGCGAGTTCTTTAACGAAGACGATCCGGACTTCGACCACTCGCTGGACCAGAAGATGGCCGTCACCTGGGTTGAGAGCTGGGAGGTTGTGCTGGCAGATGAAGCGCTCGCGTAAGTTCCAGAATGGGGTGATTTTCACCGTCGTCGGCTGGCTGGTGCTGTTCGTGTTCCTGCCCAACCTGATGATTATCGGCACCAGCTTCCTGACCCGTGACGACGCGAATTTTGTCAGCATGGTGTTCACGCTGGACAACTATGCCCGCCTTGCGGATCCGCTGTATGCGGAGGTGCTGCTGCACTCGCTGAACATGGCGCTGATAGCCACCTTCGCCTGCCTGGCGCTGGGCTATCCGTTTGCCTGGTTCCTGGCCCGCCTGCCGCAGCGCGTGCGCCCGCTGCTGCTGTTCCTGCTGATTGTGCCGTTCTGGACCAATTCGCTGATCCGCATCTACGGGCTGAAGATTTTCCTCAGCACCAAAGGCTATCTTAACGCCCTGCTGCTGTGGCTGGGGGTTATCGACACGCCGATCCGCATCATGTACACCGAAAGCGCGGTGATCCTGGGGCTGGTCTACATCCTGCTGCCGTTTATGGTGATGCCGCTCTATTCCAGCATCGAGAAGCTGGACAAGCCGCTGCTGGAAGCCGCGCGTGACCTGGGCGCCAGCAAGCTGCAAACCTTCCTGCGCATTATCATTCCGCTGACCATGCCGGGGATTATCGCCGGGTGCCTGCTGGTAATGCTGCCCGCGATGGGGCTGTTCTACGTTTCGGACCTGATGGGCGGCGCGAAAAACCTGCTTATCGGCAACGTGATCAAGAGCCAGTTCCTGAACATCCGCGACTGGCCGTTCGGCGCGGCCACCAGCATTACGCTGACGCTGGTGATGGGGCTGATGCTGCTGATTTACTGGCGCGCCTCGCGCCTGCTGAACAAGAAGGTGGAGCTGGAATGATCGGTCGCCTGTTACGCGGCGGCTTTATGTCCGCCATCTATGCCTATCTGTATATCCCGATCATCATTTTGATCGTGAACTCGTTTAACAGCTCGCGCTTCGGCATTAACTGGCAGGGATTTACCACTAAGTGGTACAGCCTGCTGATGAATAACGACAGCCTGCTGCAGGCGGCGCAGCACTCGCTGACCATGGCGGTCTTTTCCGCCACCGCCGCGACGCTTATCGGTACGCTGACGGCGGTCGCCCTGTTCCGCTATCGCTTTCGCGGCAAGCCCTTCGTCAGCGGCATGCTGTTCGTGGTGATGATGTCCCCGGACATCGTGATGGCCATCTCGCTGCTGGTGCTGTTTATGCTGCTGGGCGTGCAGCTCGGCTTCTGGTCGCTGCTGTTCTCGCACATCACCTTCTGCCTGCCGTTTGTGGTGGTCACCGTCTATTCCCGCCTCAAGGGGTTCGACGTGCGCATGCTGGAGGCGGCAAGGGATCTGGGCGCGGGGGAAATTACTATTCTGCGCAAAATCATTATGCCGCTGGCGATGCCCGCCGTGGCCGCAGGCTGGCTGCTGAGCTTTACCCTGTCGATGGACGACGTGGTCGTCTCCTCGTTCGTGACCGGGCCGGGCTATGAAATTTTGCCGCTGAAGATCTATTCGATGGTGAAGGTTGGCGTCTCGCCCGAGGTGAACGCGCTGGCCACCATTTTATTAGTACTGTCGCTGGGCATGGTCATCGCCTCCCAGCTTATCCTTCGTGATAAAACCAAAACTCAGGGGACGTTTAAATGAAAAAATGGTCACGCCACCTGCTGGCTGCGGGTGCTCTGGCGCTGGGCGTCAGCGCCGCCCACGCCGACGACAGCAAGACGCTCTACTTCTATAACTGGACGGAGTACGTGCCGCCGGGGCTGCTGGAGCAGTTCACCAAAGAGACGGGCATCAAGGTTATCTATTCGACCTACGAGTCGAACGAAACCATGTACGCCAAGCTCAAGACCTATAAGGACGGCGCGTATGATTTAGTCGTCCCGTCCACCTACTTTGTGGCGAAAATGCGCAAAGAGGGCATGATCCAGAAGATCGACAAAAGCAGGCTGAGCAACTTCAAAAATCTCGACCCGGAGATGCTCAATAAGCCGTTTGATCCGAACAACGACTACTCGATTCCCTACATCTGGGGCGCGACCGCCATCGGCGTGAACAGCGAAGAGATCGACCCGAAAACCGTGACCAGCTGGGCGGACCTGTGGAAGCCGGAGTATAAGCAGAGCCTGCTGCTGACCGACGACGCGCGCGAGGTCTTCCAGGTCGCGCTGCGCAAGCTGGGCTATTCCGGCAACACCACCGACCCGAAAGAGATTGAGGCGGCGTATCACGAGCTGCAGAAGCTGATGCCAAACGTGGCGGCGTTCAACTCCGATAACCCGGCGAACCCGTACATGGAAGGCGAAGTGAATCTGGGCATGGTATGGAACGGTTCGGCCTACGTGGCCCGCCAGGCAGGCACCCCGCTGGAAATCGTCTGGCCGAAAGAAGGCGGCATTTTCTGGATGGATAACCTTTCGATTCCGGCGAACGCGAAGAACGTCGACGGCGCGCTGAAGCTGATTAACTTCCTGCTGCGCCCGGACGTGGCGAAGCAGGTCGCGGAAACCATCGGCTACCCGACGCCAAACCTGGCCGCCCGCAAGCTGTTGCCGAAAGAAGTAGCCGGTGACAAGACGCTCTACCCGGACGAAGCGGTGCTGAAGAACGGCGAATGGCAGAACGACGTGGGCGATGCCAGCACGATCTACGAGTCTTATTTCCAGAAGCTGAAGGCCGGTCGCTAAAGCCTTTCGGCGGATGACGCTGGCGCTTATCCGCCCTACACCAGACTGAACGTAGGGCGGATAAGCATAGATGTAATGCCACCAGACTGAACGTAGGGCGGATAAGCGTAGCATCATCCGCCGGTATGTAACGCCGTTTCACACGCCAGCGCCACGCTCAGCAGCAAACTCTCATCCCTCTCCCCGGACAAAATCTCCATCCCCACCGGCAGCCCTCTGCTGCTTATGCCGCAGGGAAACGTCACCGCTGGCAGCCCGCTGATGGCGGCAAGCTCTGGCGCGCAGCCCGGCGGCATCTTCTCAAGGCTAACCGGGAGCTGGCTGACGGTTGGATAGAGCAAACCCTGCAGATTTTTTACCGCCAGCACCTCAGCAAGGCTCTGCCGCAAACGACGGCGGAACCTGCGTCCCGCCAGCCACTCCGGGTTTTTCAGGGTTTTCGCTTCCAGCAGCAGGGTGATAAACGGGGAAAACTCGGGCAGGAACTGCCCTGAATCGAAAATGGCCGCCAGCCCTGCCGGGGCGTCGGCGTGCCCTTTTAGCCAGGCGTCAATGGCCAGCCGGAACTCATAAACGCTGAGGCAGGTAGCCTGCCGCACGGCATCCAGTTCAGGCAGCGTAACGGGGATGATGCTCGCTCCGGCCTGCCGCAATGTTTCCAGCGCCGCGTGCCATACCTGCCTCTGAATCTCATCGTTCCCTTCCAGGGCTGAAACCACGCCAAGGCGAATGCCGGACAGCGGCATTTCCGGCAGGGGCGATGGCTTAACGCCGTGGATAATCGCGTGCAGCAGCGCGGCGTCCCGCACGGTATGCACCATCGGCCCTACCGTGTCCTTGCTTAAAGAAAGAGGCGCCACGCCATCCAGCATTTCCCGCCGGTGCGCGGGCCTCAGGCCAACCAGCCCGGTATAGCCTGCGGGAATGCGGATAGATCCGCCGGTATCCGTTCCCAGCGCGCCGTCTGCCATCCCGGCGGCAACCGCCGCAGCGCTTCCGCCGCTCGATCCGCCTGCCGTAATGCCCGTGGCCAGCGGGTTACGCACATCCCCGCCCAGAGAGCTGCGCGAGCGGACGTCGAAGGCAAATTCAGACATATTGGCGCGGGCCAGAATTATTGCCCCGGCCTCCCGCAGCCGCCGCACGGCCAGCGAATCAGCTGTAGCATGCAGAGAGGCCAGCCCCCGGCAGCCGAGCGTGACGGGCATCCCGGCGCAGGCGATATTATCTTTGATGATGATGGGGAGGCCGTGCAGCGGGCCGAAAGAGGTGCCGCGTAAGCTGGCCCGGTGGCAGCGTTCCGCCTGGGCTACGGCATCCGGGTTAACGCCGAGAATGGCATTGAGCGGACCGTTTGTTTCGATGGCATCTAACCGGCGGGCGATATCGTCGCGGCAGTCGGCAACCGGCTTCAGGCGCATGGCTTTCATTTGCTTTCCCGTAGTGAATACGTATGCAAACAAAGTAGGCACAAAAGCAGAGGTTGTAAACGTTTGCTGGTGAGAATTGAAGGGGAGATCAAACGGTGGATGGCGCTGGCGCTTATCCACCCTACGCACCTTTCACGCTGGGTGGAAAAGCGCCGCGCCATCCGACGCTTAAAGCCCTTTCAGCAGCCTGTCGACATACTCCGGCACCACTTCGCTCGCCAGCCCGTAGTGCTTCTCTTCGAACTCGCTGCCTACCTGGCTTGGCTCCAGGTTAAGCTCGACGGTGTGCGCCCCCTGCAAACGGGCTTCATGGACGAAGCCCGCCGCCGGATAGACGTGGCCAGAGGTGCCGATGGCGATGAAGTAGTCCGCCGTCGCCAGCGCCTGGTAAATCTCATCCATGCCCAGCGGCATCTCGCCGAACCACACCACGTGCGGGCGCAGCGCGGCGGAGAGCTGGCAGCAGTGGCAGCGATCTTCGTTCGTGACGTCGCCCTTCCACTCGAGGATCTGCCCGCTCTGGGAGCAGCGCACCTTGAGCAGTTCGCCGTGCATGTGGATGACGTTTTTGTTCCCGGCGCGCTCGTGCAGGTTGTCGATATTCTGCGTCACCAGCAGGAAGTGGTCGCCCAGCTCTTCTTCGAGCTTCGCCAGCGCCAGATGCGCGGCGTTGGGCTGGATCTCAGCCTGCTGGAGCTGGCGGCGGCGGGCGTTATAAAAGGCCTGCACCAGCTCAGGGTCGCGGGCAAAGCCTTCCGGCGTGGCAACGTCCTCCACGCGGTGCTCTTCCCACAGCCCGTCCGTTGCACGAAAGGTGCGAATGCCGGATTCGGCGGAGATCCCCGCCCCGGTCAGTACCACTACTCTGGGTTTATCCATCGCTTCCGGTCCTGGTGTGTCTCTGAAAAAGGCGCGCTGGCGCAGCAGGCGTTTGGTTTTGCGAAACCGGCTCAGCCGGTGCTGACGACGCGAAAGCATAGTTTACTCCGTAAGGTGGAGGAAGGCCGCGCCACGCATGCCGCCGGCATCGCCATGGCGTGCGGGTTCAATGCGCGGCACTTTGGCAACCGGCAATAAATATTTTGGCAAACGTCCCGGCAGCTGCTTATAAATTTCCTGGAAGTTTGACAGGCCACCGCCCACCACCACCAGATGCGCATCGATGGCGGTCAGCAGGCTGCCGAGGCAAACCGCCAGCAGCTCCAGGAAGCGGTCGACGTGGGCCACCGCCTTTTCGTCACCCGCATAGAAACGGGCCACAATCTCTTTTGACTCCAGCGCTTCAGAGTAGAAGTGCTGGTAGAGCCACGCAAATCCGCGCCCGGAAAGATAGTTTTCGATACAGCCGTTCTGGCCGCAGCCGCAGCGCGTGAGCGGGAAATCGCGCCCGACAACGTTCAGCGCATCTACCGGCAGGCGGGTGTGGCCGAATTCACCGGTGATGTAGTTGCGCCCGGTGATGGATTTGCCGTTGACGATAATACCGCCGCCGACGCCGGTGCCGAGGATCAGGCCCATCACCACCGGATAGTCGCGGAAGTCGTCGTCCCAGGCTTCGGACAGCGCGAAGCAGTTCGCATCGTTATCAAGGCGGACATCACGCTCAAGCAGCCTGGTGAGATCGGCTTTCAGCGGTTTGCCGTTGGCGGCGGGTACGTTGGCGGCGTACAGCGTGCCGTCGTCGGTTACCGGCATGCCCGGAATACCTATCCCCACCGACCCTTTGATGCCAAAACGGCTATCGGCCTCCTTAACCAGGGAGACGATAGCCGCTAAGAAATTCTCATAACTGTCGTGCGGGGTGGGAACCCGAGTTTCCCACTGCAGGCGACGCTCCGTGTCATACACCCCAAGAGCCATTTTAGTGCCGCCAATGTCAAATCCGTAATACATCGCTGCTCCCCTTATCCCGTCATACTTCGAGCTGTAGGGGTGTTGGCTGCAGGAACTCACCCCAGTCACTTACTAAAGTAAGCTCCTGGGGATTCCTTCCCTGGCCGCCTACCTACAACTCGAATTATTTAGGGCTAATTAGTAGATTGATAATTTATTGCCCACTTAATACCCGAGCCGGATCGATTCTGCTGGCACGTCTGGCCGGATACCAGCTGGCGAGCAGGCTCAGCAGCAGCGCGGTGACCAGCACGTAGAACACGTCGAGCCAGTGCAGCTCCGACGGCAGGAAATCGATAAAGTAGATGTCGCCGGACAGGAAACGGTGCCCGATCACCTTCTGAATAAAGTTGATGATGTTGGTCAGCTGCCAGGAGGCGAGCACGCCGACAATCACGCCGCTGACGCTGCCGAACAGCCCGGCCAGCAGGCCGTACCAGACGAAAATGGCGCGGATCAGGCCGTCTTTTGCGCCCAGGGTACGCAGCACGGCGATATCGCTGCTCTTGTCCTTCACCGCCATCACCAGCGTGGAGACGATGTTGAAGCAGGCCACGCCGATCACCAGCACCATCGCCAGATACATAATGGCGCGGATCATCTGGATGTCGCGGTACATGTAGCCGTAGGTGCCAATCCAGCTTTTGATATAGACGTAAGCGTTGGTGACTTCGCCCGCGTCGCGCACCAGCTTGTTGGCGTTAAAGACGTCATTCACCTTGATGGCGATGCCGGTGACACTGTCACCCATGTCTAAATAGCCCTGCGCGTCGGCCATCGGCACCATCGCGAAGCTGTGATCCAGCTGGCCGCTGAGGGCTAAAATGCCCGCCACGTGCAGACGCACGCGCTTCGGCTGCAGCAGCTTGGTGCCGCCGTCGCTGTTCGGGATCATGATGGACAGCCAGTCGCCCTGCTTCACCTTCAGCGCGTCGGCAACGCCCTTACCGATGATGATCTGCTGCTGGCCCGCTTTGAAATCTTTCCAGGCGTTGTTCTGCACGTACTGCGGCAGCGCGCTGAGGTGCGCTTCCTGCTGCGGATCGACGCCTTTCACCTGGATTGCGCGCAGGTTCGCCCCGCTCTCTACCAGGCCGGTAAAGTTGATATAAGGTGCTGCGGCAACAATGCCTTTTACCTTCTCAACGCGCTGCAGCACGCCGTTCCAGTCTTTGAACGGCTGGTTGACCGGCTCGATTTCACCGTGCGGGACAACCGCCAGGATACGGTTGTTCAGCTCGCGCTCGAAGCCGTTCATGGCGCTCAGGCCGACAATCAAAACCGCCACGCCCAGCGCGATGCCGACCGTGGAGATAACGGAAATCAGCGAAACCATGCCGCTGCGGCGGCGCCCGCGGCTAAAACGTAAACCAATCAGCAGGGAGAGCGGCGAAGCCATCAATCAGCCCCCATCAGGGTTAATTCTTGCGTCAGACGCCCGTCGCGCATCTCCAGCTGGCGGGACATGCGCTTAGCCAGCTGCAGATCGTGCGTGACGACGAGAAACGCGGTGCCCTGGCGAACGTTCAGCTCGCCGAGCAGCTCGAAGATGCTGTCCGCGTTGCGGGCGTCCAGGTTACCGGTTGGCTCATCCGCCAGCACCAGGCGCGGGTTGTTCACCAGCGCTCGGGCAATCGCCACGCGCTGGCGCTCGCCGCCGGACAGCTCCGAAGGACGGTGGCTGCTGCGGTGAGCAAGGCCCACGGCTTTCAGCATGTCCAGCGCGCGCTGCTTAGTTTCATCGGTGTTCTTTTTGCCGATCAGCAGCGGCATGGCGACGTTTTCCATCGCCGTGAAGTCCGGCAGCAGATGGTGGAACTGATAGATAAAGCCCAGCTCGCGGTTGCGCAGCTCGGCTTTGGCGGACGAAGACAGGGTGCTCATCGGCTGGCCGTTGAAAATCACGTCGCCGGAGGTTGGCGTATCCAGCCCGCCCAGCAGGTGTAATAAGGTACTTTTGCCGGAGCCGGAGCTGCCGACGATCGCCATCAGCTCGCCCGCGTTGATGCTGAAGCTGACATCGTGCAGCACATCCGTTTGCACTTTGCCTTCCTGATAGCGTTTGCACAGGTTGTCACACTGCAGCAGGACAGAATTACTCATAACGTAAAGCCTCGGCGGGTTGTGTCGCGGCGGCGCGCCACGACGGGTAAAGCGTGGATAACAGCGCGACGGCCATTGCCACGATGGCAATCACAATCACCTGTACAGGTTCGATGGCGACCGGCAGGGTTGCGCCGTCCAGCAGCGCGCCGATTATCGGCATCAGATTATTCAGCTGGCTGGCAAGCAGCGCGCCCAGCAGCGCCCCGAGCAGCGCGCCGATCACCCCGGCGCTGGCCCCCTGCACCATAAACACCGCCATGATCTGCCGCCGCGTCAGGCCCTGGGTCTGGAGGATGGCGACTTCGCCCTGCTTCTCCATCACCAGCAGGCCCAGCGAGGTAATAATGTTAAAGGCGGCCACCGCCACGATCAGGCTCAGCAGCAGCCCCATCATGTTCTTTTCCATGCGCACGGCCTGGAACAGCTCGCCCTTGCGTTCGCGCCAGTCCTTCCATTCCGTGCCCTGCGGCAGCTTCTGCTGGCTGAGCTCATCCACCTTCAGCGGCCGATCGAGCCACAGACGCCAGCCGGTAATATTCCCCAGCGGGTAGCGCATCAGGCGCGAGGCGTCCTGCTGGTTCACCAGCATCTGGTAGCCGTCCACTTCGCTGTTGGCGGCAAAGGTGCCAATAACGTTAAACAGGCGCTGGCTCGGCACGCGGCCCATCGGCGTGAACTGGCTGGCGGACGGCACCATAATGCGGATGCTGTCGCCACGCTTAATGCCGAGCTGGCCCGCAAGCTGCTCGCCCAGAATGACGTTGTATTTCCCCGCCTCGAGGTCGGTTTGCTTCACGTTGACCAGGTACGGGGAAAGGGGATCTTTTTCCTGCGGCTGAATGCCGAGCATCACGCCCACCGCCACGCTGCGCGCGCTTTGCAGCACTACGTCACCGGTGGTAACCGGCGCGATGCGGTTAACGCCCTGTAGTTTGAGGCTTGCAGCGGGAAGTTTTTCAGGATTGATGGAGCCGGTCGGCGAGGTGATCAGCGCCTGCGGCATCAGGCCCAGAATATTATTCTGCAGCTCGCGCTCGAAGCCGTTCATCACGGAAAGTACCGTCACCAGGGCCATCACGCCGAGCGTAATACCGATGGTGGACAGCCAGGAGACAAAGCGACCGAAGCGGTCGGATGCCCGCCCGCGCATGTAGCGCAGGCCTATAAATAACGCGACAGGTTGATACATGAAATCCGTCTTGTTGCAGTGGCGAAAGCAAAGTTGGCGAGAAGTATATAAGCGATACCCTATCAAGTAAATGAATTATAAAGTGTTTTTGATGTTTCAGAACAACGGAAAAATCAATTGAATCAAACTCATAACGCTTTGTTTTTACGACTTTGTTACGGACAATTGCGCCCGTTTAACGCTCGTCACCCTGCGGAATATCCTAAAGCCGTCGGCCTCTTTCCAAAAACAGATAAATCGAATTTTAATGCCTTCCCCCGTCCGCCAGCCTTAACGGCCACAATCAGTAAAAGAGAGACGCTGTTTCCGGCATGAAAAATAAACAACTTTGGATCAATCACATCAAGGGGCTGTGCATTTGCCTGGTGGTTATTTATCACTCGGTCATCACCTTCTATCCCCATCTGACGTCCCTGCCCGTTGGGCTAAACCTCTATATCGCCAAGAGCTGGACCTACCTGAACCTGTACCTCGCGCCGTTCCGTATGCCGGTGTTCTTTTTCATTTCCGGCTATCTGATCCACCGCTATGTAGAGGAGGTGAAGTGGCGGGCGTGCATTGATAAGCGCATCTGGAATATTTTTTATGTTCTGGTCCTGTGGGGCGTTCTGCAGTGGCTGGGGATCACGCTTATCAATCAGTGGCTCGCGCCGGACCTGGTGCGCAACCCGGCTTCAAACGCGGCCTATGCCGACTCCGTAATGCAGTTTATCGCCAGCATGGCAAAAGCCAGCACCAGCCTGTGGTATCTGTACGCGCTGGTCGTTTATTTCGTGTTCTTCAAAGCGCTGCGCGCCTGGAAGGTGCCGGTGCTGATTGCCCTGCTGGGCATCAACGTGGTCATCAGCTTTATGCCGCTGCCGTGGTGGGGGATGAACAGCGTGGTGCGTAATATGTGTTATTACGGGCTGGGCGCGTGGTTCGGCCCGCAGCTGATGACCTGGATGAAAAACTTCAGCTTCCGCCAGCATCCGCTGATTTGCGCGCTGGTGGCCGTCGGTTCGCTGGCGCTCTACCTGGTCAACGTTCCGCTGGTGATTTCAGTGGTGTCGATTTTCGCGATCATGAAGATTTTCTATACGCTGGATAGCTGGCGTGAGAGCAGCGCCGATGCGTTTCTGAACGTTGTCGGCTCCAACACCATTGCGATTTACACCACGCACCGCATCGTCATCGAAGCGCTGAGCCTGTTTATGATTGCGCAGATTAACGCGGGTGAACTGTCCGATAAGCTGGTGATGGCTATACTGCTGGTTTATCCGTTCGCGAGCCTGGCGATTTGTACGCTGATCGGGCTGGGGTTCAGAAAGCTCTCCAGCGGCCTGTTCAGCGATATGTTCTTCTCGCCGCCGGCTAAGCTTGCCTGACGCTTTCAGGTGGGTTGCTTTGCCAAAGCGATCGCGGATAATAATAACTATCTGAAGTTTATGGTCCGCGACGCGCCTGCAACCCGAGAGATTCTGACATCCTGATGGCTGAACAATATCGTTATTCCTTACCTGTAAAAGCAGGCGACCAGCGCCTGCTTGGTGAACTCACCGGCTCCGCCTGCGCAACCGAGGTGGCCGAAATCGTTGAGCGACACGGCGGCCCGGTGGTGTTAATCGCCCCCGATATGCAAAACGCCCTGCGCCTGCACGACGAAATCAGCCAGTTTACCGACAGCCTGGTGATGAACCTGGCAGACTGGGAAACGCTGCCTTACGACAGCTTCTCGCCGCACCAGGAAATCATCTCGTCGCGCCTCTCCACGCTTTATCAGCTGCCGACCATGAAGCGCGGCGTGCTGATCCTGCCGGTGAACACCCTGATGCAGCGCGTCTGTCCGCACAGCTATCTGCACGGCCACGCGCTGGTGATGAAAAAAGGCCAGCAGCTGTCGCGGGACAATCTGCGCAGCCAGCTTGAGCAGGCGGGCTACCGCAGCGTGGATCAGGTGATGGAGCACGGCGAGTTTGCCACCCGTGGCGCGCTGTTAGATCTCTATCCCATGGGCAGCGACCAGCCCTACCGCATCGACTTTTTCGACGATGAAATCGACAGCCTGCGGGTGTTCGACGTCGACACCCAGCGCACGCTCGAAGAGGTCGAGGCGATTAATTTACTGCCCGCCCACGAGTTCCCGACGGATAAAAACGCCATCGAGCTGTTCCGCAGCCAGTGGCGCGATACCTTCGAGGTAAAACGCGACGCCGAGCATATCTACCAGCAGGTGAGCAAAGGCACCCTGCCCGCCGGGATCGAATACTGGCAGCCGCTGTTCTTCAGCGAGCCGCTGCCGCCGCTATTCAGCTACTTCCCGAAAAACACCCTGCTGGTGAACACCGGCGACCTGGAAAGCAGCGCCGAACGTTTCTGGCTGGACGCCAACGCCCGTTTCGAAAACCGAGGCGTAGACCCGATGCGCCCTCTTCTGCCGCCGGAAAGCCTGTGGCTGCGGGTCGACGAGCTGTTCAGCGAGCTGAAAACCTGGCCGCGCATCCAGCTGAAAACCGAAAACCTTGCCGACAAGGCTGCCAATACCAATCTGGGCTATCAGGCGCTGCCGGACCTGTCCGTGCAGGCGCAGAACAAATCGCCGCTGGATAACCTGCGTAAATTCCTTGAATCCTTCGCCGGGCCGGTGGTGTTCTCCGTGGAGAGCGAAGGCCGCCGCGAGGCGCTGGGCGAGCTGCTGTCGCGCATTAAAGTCGCGCCGAAACGCATTCACCGTCTGGATGAGGCCGAGGGCCAGGGCCGCTTCCTGATGCTGGGCTCCAGCGAGCACGGCTTCATTGATACCCTGCGTAATCGCGCGCTAATCTGCGAAAGCGATCTGCTGGGCGAACGCGTCAGCCGCCGCCGTCAGGACAGCCGCCGCACCATCAACCCGGACACCCTGATCCGCAACCTGGCGGAGCTGCATATCGGCCAGCCGGTTGTGCATCTCGAGCACGGCGTCGGGCGCTATGCTGGCCTGACAACGCTTGAAGCGGGCGGCATCACGGCGGAATACCTGATGCTGACCTACGCGGGCGACGCGAAGCTTTATGTTCCCGTCTCCTCCCTGCATCTGATCAGCCGTTACTCCGGCGGCGCAGAAGAGAGCGCCCCGCTGCACAAGCTGGGCAGCGATGCCTGGTCACGCGCCCGCCAGAAAGCCGCGGAGAAAGTCCGCGACGTGGCGGCGGAGCTGCTGGATATCTACGCCCAGCGCGCGGCAAAACAGGGCTTCGCCTTCAAGCATGACAAAGAGCAGTACCAGCTGTTCTGCGACACCTTCCCGTTTGAAACCACCCCGGACCAGGCCCAGGCCATCAACGCCGTGCTGAGCGATATGTGCCAGCCGCTGGCGATGGATCGCCTGGTGTGCGGCGACGTGGGCTTCGGTAAAACGGAAGTGGCGATGCGCGCCGCATTCCTGGCCGTGGAAAACCACAAGCAGGTCGCCGTGCTGGTGCCAACTACCCTGCTGGCCCAGCAGCATCTCGACAACTTCCAGGACCGCTTCGCCAACTGGCCGGTGCGCGTGGAGATGCTTTCGCGCTTCCGCAGCGCCAAAGAGCAGACGCAGATCCTCCAGGAAGCCAGCGAAGGCAAAATCGATATTCTGATCGGCACCCACAAGCTGCTGCAGAACGACGTGAAGATGAAGGATCTTGGCCTGCTGATCGTCGACGAAGAGCACCGCTTCGGCGTGCGTCATAAAGAGCGCATTAAAGCGATGCGCGCGGACGTGGATATCCTGACGCTCACCGCAACGCCAATCCCGCGTACGCTGAACATGGCGATGAGCGGTATGCGCGACCTGTCGATTATTGCTACTCCTCCGGCGCGCCGTCTGGCGGTGAAAACCTTCGTGCGCCAGTACGACGAGCTGGTAGTGCGTGAGGCAATCCTGCGTGAAGTGCTGCGCGGCGGGCAGGTTTACTATCTCTATAACGACGTGGAAAACATCCAGAAGGCGGCGGACCGCCTGTCGGCGCTGGTGCCGGAAGCGCGCGTTGCCATCGGCCACGGCCAGATGCGCGAGCGAGAGCTGGAACGCGTGATGAACGACTTCCACCACCAGCGCTTCAACGTGCTGGTCTGCACCACGATTATTGAGACGGGCATCGATATTCCGACCGCCAACACCATTATCATCGAGCGGGCCGACCACTTCGGCCTTGCCCAGCTGCACCAGCTGCGCGGCCGCGTCGGGCGTTCGCACCACCAGGCCTACGCGTGGCTGCTAACGCCGCATCCGAAAGCGATGACCGGCGACGCGCAAAAACGCCTTGAGGCTATCGCCTCGCTGGAAGATCTGGGCGCGGGCTTTGCGCTGGCCACCCACGACCTGGAAATTCGCGGCGCGGGCGAGCTGCTGGGCGAGGGCCAGAGCGGATCGATGGAAACTATCGGCTTTACGCTGTATATGGAGCTGCTGGAAAACGCGGTGGACGCGCTGAAAGAGGGCCGCGAACCGTCGCTGGAGGATTTGACCAGCAGCCAGACGGAAGTCGAGTTAAGAATGCCCGCCCTGCTGCCGGAAGATTTTATCCCGGACGTCAACACGCGCCTGTCGTTCTACAAGCGTATTGCCAGCGCGAAGAACGGCCACGACCTGGACGAGCTTAAGGTGGAGCTTATCGACCGCTTCGGCCTGCTGCCGGATGCCGCCCGCAACCTGCTGGATATCGCCGCCCTTCGCCAACAGGCGCAGAAGCTGGGCGTGCGTAAAATTGAAGGCAACGAGAAAGGCGGCGTGATTGAGTTTGCCGAGAAGAACCATGTCGATCCGGTGTGGCTGATTGGCCTGCTGCAAAAGCAGCCGCAGCACTACCGCCTGGACGGGCCAACGCGGCTGAAATTCTTCCAGGATCTTGCCGACCGCAAGGCGCGCATGGGCTGGGTGCAAAACTTTATGGCCCAGCTTGCGGAGAACGCCGCCGCGTAATCCAGTCAACGCCTCGTCGCCCGACGAGGCGTTGCTTTCTGAAACATTTACACATTCTTTGCAATCCGCCAGGGTTTCCCGACTCTCCCGCCACGCATAATTACCGATTAACTTTCAGTTACCTTAACCTTAAGAAAAATGAGGTTTTTATGCGGTCTTTGCGACTCTTTTCCCCTGCACGCTGGCTGGCCTCGGTGCTGCTGGTCGCCGCCTCCGTGGCGGCCTTCCAGGCCAGCGCCAACTCTTATCCCCTGCCCCCTGAGGGCAGCCGCCTGATCGGTCAGAATATGTTCCATGAGGTGGCCGACGACGGCGGCTCCCTTGAGGCTATTGCGAAAAAATACAACGTGGGCTTCCTGGCCCTGCTGCAGGCAAACCCGGGGGTCGATCCCTACGTGCCCCGCGCCGGAAGCGTTCTGACTATTCCAGGCCAGATGCTGCTGCCGGACGCACCGCGTGAAGGGCTGGTGCTGAACCTTGCAGAGCTGCGCGTTTACTATTATCCGGCGGGCAAAAATAGCGTCACCGTTTACCCTATCGGCATTGGTCAGCTGGGCGGCGATACGCTGACGCCGACCATGGTGACGCGCGTCAGCGACAAACGGGCTAATCCTACCTGGACGCCTACCGCCAATATCCGCGCCCGCTACCTGGCTAACGGCATCAAGCTGCCAGCGGTAGTACCCGCCGGGCCGGATAACCCGATGGGCCACCACGCAATTCGCCTGGCGGCCTACGGCGGGGTTTACCTGCTGCACGGGACTAACGCCGATTTCGGCATCGGCATGCGCGTCAGCTCCGGCTGTATCCGCCTGCGTGACGACGACATTAAAGCGCTCTACAGGGAGATGCCGGTGGGCACGCCGGTGCGCATCATCAACACGCCGATAAAAGTCTCCGTGGAGCCTGACGGGCGTCGCCTGGTTGAAGTTCACCAGCCGCTGTCAAAAGCGATTGAGGACGATCCGAAGGTGCTGCCGATTGTGCTCAGCGAGCAGATGAAGCAGTTCCAGGGCGCGCCGGAGACGGATGCGCAGGTCATGGAGCAGGCCATACGGCACCGTTCAGGAATGCCGGTCGAAGTGAACAGCCATCAGGACGTGGCCGACACCATTTAAGTTTTGTTTCGCGCAATGCAAAAAGCCCTGTCTTTAGACAGGGCTTTTTTGTGGCATGGCATCTGAGGGTAAGCGCGTTGAGGGTTACGCTTATTTGTAGATAACAGCCGTGCCGTGCAGGGTGTTCGGGCCGGTCACGGACGTAATGCGGAATGATTTAGCGCCCATTTCGTCGGCTTTGGCGGCCAGCTGGTCTTCCAGTGAGCCCAGGTTGGTCCCGGCGTTAGCGCTGATGGTACCCACTTTCTGCTGGTCAGCAGGAGTCGCCTGAACTTCTACGGCGGCGAAGCTTGCGAATGAGATTGAACTTAGCAGTGCTGCAGCGATGAGTGTTTTTACGTTTTTCATGATTTATGCCTTCTACAGGTGATTTGTATTGCCGTTAACTTATTTTGTTAACGATCGATAGGTAAAGCATAAACGTGATCTGGGTCACACGTCAACATTATTTTATAATGACCGTTAACTAATTTGTAAAAGCATTATTTTTCATTACCATAGGATTTATTTATTTCTGTGAAGATGGCGCTGGCTACCTGCGGCGATCCTTTTTATAATGATCGTTCACTAAACAGACAAAGGTTCAACGGCATCATGTCTACCGACACAAGCGTTATTAAAAAAAGCCGTGGCCGACCGAAGGTGTTCGACAGGGAAGCCGCACTGGATAAGGCCATGTCTCTGTTCTGGCAGCACGGCTATGAGGCCACCTCGATGGCCCATCTTGTCGAAGCAACGGGCGCAAAAGCGCCGACGCTGTACGCAGAATTTACCAATAAAGAAGGATTGTTCCGCGCGGTGCTGGATCGCTACATCGCCCGCTTCGCGGAGAAACACGAGGCCTGCCTGTTCTGCGAAGAGCGCAGCGTAGAGGAAGCTCTGGAAGATTATCTCTCTACGGTGGCGAAGCGCTTTACCGATAAAGACACGCCGTCGGGCTGCTTTATCATCTGTACCTCTTCGGTGCTCGCCGCCTCTTCAGAAGATATTGCCGACACCATCAAAGCGCGCCACGCCATGCAGGAAGAGACGCTGGTGCGATTCCTGGAACAGCGGCAGGAGAAAGGCGAAATCCCGGCGGAAAGCAACGCGCGCGCGCTGGCGAAATACCTGTGCTGTATCATTCAGGGGATGTCGGTCAGCGCACGAGAAAACGCAGGCTACGAAGATTTGCTCAGCATCGTGCAGACTACAATGCGGCTTTGGCCGGAGTTGAAGAAAGCGTGAGTGGTTTGTCGGATGGCGCTGGCACTTATCCGACCTACGAAACCATGAACCCGTAATGGTTTGTCGGATGCCGCTGACGCTTATCCGACTTACGAAGTTGTAGGGTGGATAAGCGCCAGGGTACAAACCGGGCACATGGGTAACACTTTAGACCGGCCACATGGGTAACAGTT
>NZ_JBBYHZ010000018.1:0-27824 GCF_038405435.1 Dryocola clanedunensis
ATCCGGAGATGCTGAGATATCAATCCTGCGAGTGCCCACACAGATTGTCTGATAAATTGTTAAAGAGCAGTGAGTTAGGCGCTTTCGCTTGCTAACTCGAGGTGGCGTATATTACGCTTTCCTCTTTCAGAGTCAACCCTTAATTTCAGGATTTTTAACTCTCATCGCCGCCGTTACTCTGTGATGTTGTTCACATGTTCCGTGTCGATGGAGGCGCATTATAGGGAGTTCTCCCGAGGCTGCAACACTAAATTTGCCCTGATTTGACTGACTGCTGCAATCCCCAGCAAAACCCCGCCTTATACCCAGTTGTGCACAAACTTATCCACAATCGTGTTGAAGGCCGAAATTTTGCGAGCGCGACGCAAACGTTTTCGCTACAATACGCCGCGATTAAAGGACGCCCCGTTTTGGGGCGTTAGCTGAGTTTTTCGGGAAAAAATCGAGAATTCAGCTAACGCTCTTCTATATGCGAACCAAAGCTAAGGGATCAAACCATGCAACAACGTCGTCCTGTACGCCGCGCTCTGCTCAGTGTTTCTGACAAAGCCGGTATCGTCGAATTCGCTCAGGCGCTCTCCCAACGTGGCGTAGAGCTGCTCTCCACAGGCGGAACCGCCCGTCTGCTGGCCGACGCTGGTTTACCGGTGACGGAAGTCTCCGACTACACCGGTTTCCCGGAGATGATGGACGGACGCGTCAAAACGCTGCATCCAAAAGTGCACGGCGGCATTCTTGGCCGTCGCGGTCAGGATGATGCCATCATGGCAGAACACGCTATCTCCCCAATCGATATGGTTGTCGTCAACCTCTACCCGTTTGCTCAGACAGTCGCGCGCGAAGGCTGCTCGCTGGAAGACGCCGTTGAGAATATTGATATTGGCGGCCCGACCATGGTTCGCTCCGCAGCGAAGAACCACAAAGATGTCGCAATCGTAGTAAAGAGCAGCGACTACCAGATGATTGTGGCCGAGCTGGACGCCAACGAAGGTTCCCTCACGTTAGAGACCCGTTTCGATCTGGCGATTAAAGCCTTCGAGCACACCGCCGCGTATGACAGCATGATCGCAAACTACTTCGGTAGCCTGGTGCCTGCTTATCACGGCGAGAGTAAAGAAGCATCCGGCCGCTTCCCACGCACGCTAAACCTGAACTTCATTAAGAAGCAGGATATGCGTTACGGTGAGAACAGCCACCAGCAGGCAGCCTTCTATATAGAAGAAGAAATCAAAGAGGCTTCCGTCGCCACGGCGACGCAGGTTCAGGGCAAGGCGCTTTCCTATAACAACATCGCCGACACCGATGCGGCGCTGGAGTGCGTGAAAGAGTTCAGCGAACCGGCCTGCGTTATCGTTAAGCACGCCAACCCGTGTGGCGTAGCGGTGAGTGATTCCCTGCTGGATGCTTACGACCGCGCTTATAAAACCGACCCGACTTCCGCATTCGGCGGCATCATCGCCTTCAACCGCGAACTGGATGCCCAAACCGCGCAGGCCATTATCTCCCGTCAGTTTGTTGAAGTGATTATCGCCCCATCCGCAAGTGAGGAAGCGCTGAAGATCACCGCAGCAAAACAGAACGTTCGCGTGCTGACCTGCGGCCAGTGGCAACAGCGTGTTCCAGGTCTGGATTTCAAACGCGTCAACGGCGGTCTGTTAGTACAGGATCGCGATCTGGGCATGGTAACCGCCGCCGATCTCCGCGTTGTCAGCAAGCGTAAGCCTTCCGAGCAGGAACTGCGTGATGCATTGTTCTGCTGGAAGGTGGCGAAGTTCGTAAAATCCAACGCTATCGTCTATGCCCGCGAGAACATGACTATCGGTATAGGCGCAGGCCAGATGAGCCGAGTGTACTCCGCGAAAATCGCCGGTATCAAAGCCGCCGACGAAGGGCTGGAAGTGAAAGGTTCGGCCATGGCCTCAGATGCATTCTTCCCATTCCGCGACGGTATTGATGCCGCTGCCGCCGTTGGCGTGAGCTGCGTGATCCAGCCGGGCGGTTCGATCCGCGATGAAGAAGTGATCGCCGCCGCCGACGAGCACGGGATCGCCATGATCTTCACCGACATGCGCCACTTCCGCCATTAATCCGGAGCGTTAATAAATGAAAGTACTAGTGATTGGTAACGGCGGGCGCGAACACGCACTGGCCTGGAAAGCATCGCAGTCGCCATTAGTCCGTACAGTGTTTGTGGCACCGGGCAACGCAGGTACCGCTCTGGAACCCGCTTTGCAAAATGTGGCCATTAGCGCGACGGATATTCCGGCTCTGCTGAGCTTTGCCCAAGGCGAAAAAATAGATCTGACGATTGTTGGCCCGGAAGCGCCATTGGTCATCGGCGTTGTGGACGCGTTCCGCGCTGCTGGCCTGAAGATCTTCGGCCCAACCCAGGCCGCCGCGCAGCTGGAAGGTTCGAAAGCCTTCACCAAGGATTTCCTGGCTCGCCACAAGATCCCAACCGCCGAATACCAGAACTTCACCGAAGTAGAGCCAGCGCTGGCCTACGTCCGTGAAAAAGGTGCGCCGATTGTGATCAAGGCCGACGGGCTGGCCGCAGGCAAAGGCGTGATTGTCGCCATGACCCTCGAAGAAGCCGAAGCTGCCGTTAACGATATGCTGGCGGGCAATGCCTTCGGGGATGCCGGTCACCGCATCGTGGTGGAAGAGTTCCTCGACGGCGAAGAAGCCAGCTTCATCGTGATGGTTGACGGTGAGAACGTACTGCCTATGGCCACCAGCCAGGACCATAAGCGTGTGGGTAATGGTGATACGGGGCCAAACACGGGCGGAATGGGCGCTTACTCCCCGGCTCCGGTTGTGACGGATGAAGTTCACCAGCGCGCCATGGACCTGGTCATCTGGCCAACCGTGCGCGGCATGGCAGCCGAAGGTAATACTTATACCGGCTTCCTGTATGCGGGCCTGATGATTGATAAGCAGGGCAATCCAAAGGTCATCGAATTCAACTGCCGCTTTGGCGATCCAGAAACCCAGCCAATCATGCTGCGCCTGCAGTCTGACCTGGTTGAGCTGTGCCTCGCAGCCTGTGACGGTAAACTAAATGATACGACCTCAAAGTGGGACGAACGTCCGTCTCTGGGCGTAGTGATGGCTGCCGGTGGTTATCCGGCGGATTACCGTATCGGGGATGTGATCCACGGCCTGCCGCTGGAGGAAGTGGCGGACGGTAAAGTCTTCCATGCGGGAACTAAGCTGCGTGAAGACGATATGGTGACCACCAGCGGCGGTCGCGTGCTGTGCGTAACGGCGCTGGGCGATACCGTAGCTCTGGCGCAGAAGCGCGCTTACGAACTGATGAAGGATATCCACTGGGACGGCAGCTTCAGCCGCTCGGATATTGGATATCGTGCCATTGAGCGTGAGAACGCGAAATAGAGTCGGGTGTGGCGCTGTCTGCCTGTTGTGTCGGATGACGCTTACGCTTATCCGACCTACAAAGACTTATCCGACCTACAAAGTCCACAAAACAAATACCGCCCGAGTGGCGGTTTTTTTATGGCTAGAAGTCGCCGGGCTTAGGCTGCCATGAGCAGAAGTCCTGGTTGGCCACCAGCAGCAGCTGCGAACCTTCCGGCGCTTCCAGCCAGGCAATGCTGACTTCAAGCGATGAGTGGCTCTGTCGGCGCGCTATGTGACTGAGTGAGGGTGCATCCAGCTTTGGCCTGAAGGTTTCCCCTTCGCAGGTGGTCACCGTGCCGTCGCGGTGCCAGCGCCCCTGTCGCAATACCACCTTCCCGATACGCAGCGCCTCGCTGGTCGCTTTCATGCGGGTGGCGTGATACTGGTACAGCGCTATCTGTTCGTTAGAGAGTTGCTGCTTCTGCCCGTTCACTTCGCGCTGCATAAAGCTCAGCTCGCCACGATCGTCAAAACGCACTTTGATATGTTCGGGTTTTTCACCCTGGACGTTCTGTTCGATAAAGACCAGCTCGTCGTCCTGCCAGCGGTATTCGCTGGTCGTGGTCGCACGGCTGCGATACGGACTCAGAGCCGTAAGCATGTGCACGGAGCCATCGTTATTGTCTTGTCGCCAGATACGCATCACGCCCTGATCGGCTACATAGCCGCTGGCGGTGAACGGCGGGAGTTTATTACTGCTACATGCCGTGAGCAGCAGCGCGCCCGTCAGCGCGACCAGAGGGCGCCAGACAGACAAAAGGGGCGTAAACGCCCCTCTGCTAAAACTGTTCACTGACACGCGCTTATGACTTAACCGCGTCTTTCAGTGCTTTGCCAGAAACAAATGCCGGCACGTTAGCTGCGGCGATTTTGATTTCTTTACCGGTCTGTGGGTTGCGGCCAGTGCGCTCAGCACGGTGGTTTACTTTGAAAGTACCGAAACCAACCAGTTGTACAGCGTCGCCTTCTTTCAGAGACTCAGTAATTGCAGCCAGAGTGGATTCCAGAGCAGCTTTAGCCTGTACTTTAGACAGGTCAGCCTTGTCAGCAATTACATCAATCAGTTGAGTCTTGTTCATAAGTTATCCTTACAATGTGTTTATCGCTTGCTAAGCATCGAGTGCGACGAAAATGCCAGAAAAGCACTCTCCTGCATACACGCACCGATAGCCACTTTTTTTCGCCCCACAAATGTAGACCAGACGGGGGGCTAATTGGAAGCCTTCAGGGGCCACAATTCGGACTGTACATCACGTTTTGTTGTCTTACTGCTGCAAATTTATACCGATATTGCTGATGTTGGCCTCACGGAGGTCAGCACGCAGGCCTTTGATAAGCTCAATATCGCGTTCTTCGCAGTCTGCCAGCAGACGGAAAATCTCCCACTGGATGTCCCATTCCTCTTCCACCTGCGGGTTAGCGCGCAGCTCTTCGTCGGTCATTTCCCGACCAGCCTGGGTCATTTCCAGCATCGCCACGGTGGTAATTGAAGACTTGCTGACTTCAATGGCGTGCTCCAGGGTTTCGCCGGAAAGACGAGAGTGAAGAAGCTCGCTCAGCGCCACGCAGGCATCGATTGCCGGATAGACACCGTAGATATCATAGTCATCAGCGGACGGAATCGCCTCCTCGAGTTTCTCGAGCTGGCTGTCAAAGTTCACTTTGGCATCTTTTACGGTCAGCGTTTCCCAGATGAGATCGAGAATACGGCGGTAAAGCTGCGCGTCGCCAAAGCCGGTCTGCTGGCAAAACATGGCGTAGTTCGGGTACATACGCTCGCACAAAGAGGCCATAAAAGTGACGTGCTGCCAGCTTTCAAGTTTCTCGATGCGCAGATGAATTGGGTTTTGTAACATTACGATGTCTCAAAGACGGGAAATTAGCGGCAGTTTACCCTAATCACCCCTGAATTGCTTGCCACCGCGCGAACGCCGGACGTCCGGACGCAACGGCATCTGCCCAGCGCGTAGGCTCCGGTAAACGGTAACCTGCCATACAGCGCTGAACCCATAATAAGGCGGTATCCGTGCTTACCCGATGCCCGGTGGCAACGAATAGCGGGTTACAGCGCTTTTTACTGCGCCATACCCAGCCGAGCTGTTCACCTTTGTCGATAAGCGGCTGCTGTTCGCCGACGTCTTCGCCCAGCGGTTCAAACCGGCCACACAGGCGCTTTTTCGCGACGCCAATGGTTGGCACGTCCACCAGCAGCCCAAAATGGCTGGCTACGCCGAGACGACGAGGATGCGAAATGCCGTGCCCGTCGACAAACAGCAGGTCGGGCTTTCGGGAAAGCATTTCCCAGGCCGCCAGCAGCGCAGGATATTCGCGGAATGACAGGAAGCCGGGGATGTAGGGCATGGTGGTGGCGATACGCGCCACCTGATGCTCGACAAGCTCGAGAGAAGGATATTTCAGCAATACGATAGCCGCGCGGGTCACCTCCCCGCCCTGCTCAAACCCAACGTCCGCTCCGGCGATGTACTGCGGAGGATCCACCTCAAGGCGATCTTCGCGGATCACCTGAGAAGCCAGTTCGATCTGTTGTTGACGTAATGCTGCGAGATCCATTCTCCCTCCCAATATTTACTTATGATACGGCGCCGACAGACGGTGTACCGCTTCAACGAAAGCACCTGCGTGTTCAGGCGGCACATCCTGATGGATGCCGTGGCCCAGGTTAAAGACGTGGCCTTCGCCCTGGCCGAAACCTGCCAGTATAGTCGCTACTTCTTCTTCGATACGTGCCGGTGGCGCATAAAGCATGGACGGGTCCATGTTGCCCTGCAGCGCAACCTTATGGCCTACGCGACGGCGCGCTTCGGCAATATCCATCGTCCAGTCCAGTCCCAGCGCGTCACAGCCCGTCTCCGCCATTGCTTCCAGCCACTGCCCACCGCCTTTGGTAAACAGGGTGACCGGCACGCGACGACCTTCGTTTTCACGCAGCAGGCCATCAACGATTTTATGCATGTAGTAGAGGGAGAACTGCTGATAGTCGCGGCCGGTGAGCACGCCGCCCCAGGTATCGAAAATCATCACCGACTGCGCGCCCGCTTTGATCTGCGCATTGAGATAGAGGGTGACGCTCTGCGCCAGCTTATCGAGCAGCAGGTGCAGCGACTGCGGATCGGCATACATCATCTTTTTAATGACGGTAAAGGCTTTGCTGCTGCCGCCTTCGACCATATAGGTCGCCAGCGTCCACGGGCTGCCGGAGAAGCCAATCAGCGGCACTTCGCCCTTCAGCTCACGGCGGATGGTACGCACCGCGTTCATCACGTAGCCCAGCTCGTCTTCCGGATCGGGAACCGGCAGCTTTTCAACATCGGCACGGCTGGTAAGCGGCGAGCGGAAACGTGGCCCCTCCCCGGCTTCAAAGTAGAGGCCCAGGCCCATCGCATCAGGGATGGTAAGGATGTCAGAGAAGAGGATCGCCGCATCAAGCGCATAGCGCCGCAGGGGCTGCAGAGTGACTTCGCAGGCCAGCTCGGCGTTTTTGCACAGCGACATGAAATCGCCGGCCTGCGCGCGGGTGGCCTTGTATTCAGGCAGATAACGCCCCGCCTGTCTCATCATCCATACCGGCGTGACATCCACGGGCTGGCGCTGCAGGGCGCGAAGGTAACGATCGTTCTTCAGTTCAGTCATTTTTGCATTTCCTTTGGCTGTATCCCGGCAGTTTATCATTCATACTCGGCGCGACACAGGGCAACGGTGTCTTCAATCAGGCGGCGCGCCACGGTGCCCGCCGCCGGGATCAGCGGCAGCCGATCGTAGCGATACCACTGGGCATCGATCAGCTCTTTAGGATCGATTTTAATGTCGCCGCTGTGGTAGTCGGCCATAAAAGCGGTCATCAGCGACTGCGGGAAAGGCCAGGGCTGCGAGGTGACATAGCGCAGATTCTTCACGCGAATACCGCTCTCTTCCATCACTTCACGCGCCACGGTCTGCTCAAGGGTTTCACCGACTTCGACGAAACCGGCCAGCACGGTGTATACGCCGCCGCGATGGCGGGTGTGCTGGGCCAGCAGAATATGATCGTCACGGCGAATCGCGACAATAATGCAGGGAGCAATCTGCGGGTAATAACGCTCGCGGCAGTGGCTGCACAGCATCGCCCATTCGCTTCTGCTGGTGTGCATCTCATGCCCGCAGTAGCCGCAGAACTTGTGGGAACGATAGAATTCAGCGAGCTGCACCCCTCGCCCGGCCAGCTGAAACAGGCCAGCATCCTGGTCGATTATCTGCCGCACCGAGCCCATGTCCTGACGACGATTTTGCAAAACCAGCCAGACGGGCTCACCTTCCCACTCGCCAATCTGACGGCCTTCTGTGCCATCAAGCTGATAATCCGTCGCCGCGCCATGGGGAAGCTCGCCTTTTGGCAGCCACAGTTTTTGCTCATGGCTGACAATAAACCAGCCGTGATCTAACTTTTCTATTACACGTTCCATAACCTGGTGCACATCCCCCTGGACACTGGTATAAACAATAGTCGTTACACTTTTTGGGTACGTTTGCGTTTTCTTTAACTCACGGAGTCAATCATGCTTAACCAGTTAGAGAGTCTGACTGAGCGCGTTGGTGGTAGTAATGAGTTAGTCGACCAATGGCTGTATGCCCGCAAACATCTGTTAGTGGCGTATTACAACATGGTCGGGATCAAGCCTAACAAGGAATCTCATTCCGCGCTTAATGAAAAGGCACTGGATGCATTTTGCCACAATCTTGTGGATTACCTGTCCGCCGGGCATTTCAATATTTATGAGCGCATTATCGATGAAATGGAAGGCACCAGCCCACTTTTAGCGGCCACGCAGATCTACCCGCAGCTGGAGGCCAACACCCAGCAGATCATGGCGTTCTACGATACCAATCTGGAAAACGCCATTGACGATGACAACTGCATTGAGTTCCAGCAGGCGCTGTCCGGCATTGGTGAGGCGCTGGAAGCCCGCTTCTCGCTGGAAGATAAGCTGATTGAGCTGGCCTTTGATAATAATCTGCATAGCAGCGCTAACGATGTCGACGGCCTTGCACGCCCGGCTTGAGATTTGCGCTGTTAACGAGTAATTTACAACCCGATCCGTAGCAATACGGGTTTCTTCTTGTCGGAGTGCCGAGTGCGTTAGCACCGGCTGAGACCGTTAATTCGGGATCCGCGGAACCTGATCAGGTTAATACCTGCGAAGGGAACAAGAGTAATTCTGCTTTTGGGACGCCCCACGCGGCTACCCCACATCCATTACTCCATCCGTCGTTCTGACAAGCCACTCCTGAAAAAACTGGAATGAGCTATGTCTGCATCTGAAAAAAAACCAACCCGTCGCGAACAGCGCGCTGCCGCCCAGCATTTTATCAATACGCTGGAAGGAACTGCTTTCCCTGCCTCAAAACGAATCTATCTGACCGGCTCAAGGGATGATATTCGCGTGCCAATGCGCGAAATCCAGCTCAGCCCAACGATGAAGGGCGGCAGTAAAGATAGCCCGCACTACGAACCCAATGACGCAGTACCGGTCTACGATACCTCCGGCCCGTATGGCGATCCGGAAATCGCCATCGACGTGCTACGTGGCCTTTCTCCTATGCGCAGCGGCTGGATTGCCGAGCGCGATGACAGTGAAGAGCTGACGGTGCGTAGCTCCGCTTACACCAAAGAGCGGCTGGCAGACGACGGTCTGGACGATCTCCGTTTTGAAACTCGCTTAACTCCCCGCCGTGCCAAAAGCGGCAACTGCGTGACCCAGCTGCATTACGCCCGCCGTGGTGTAGTGACGCCGGAAATGGAGTTTATCGCCGTGCGCGAGAACATGGGCCGCGAGCGTATTCGCGATGCCGTTCTGCGCCACCAGCATCCGGGCGAAGGTTTTGGCGCACGCCTGCCGGAAAATATCACCCCTGAATTTGTCCGTGACGAGGTTGCCGCTGGCCGCGCGATTATCCCCGCCAACATCAACCATCCTGAATCCGAACCGATGATTATCGGCCGCAACTTCCTCGTCAAGGTTAACGCCAATATCGGCAACTCGGCGGTGACCTCTTCCATCGAAGAAGAAGTGGAGAAGCTCGTCTGGTCAACCCGCTGGGGGGCGGACACGGTAATGGACCTGTCCACCGGGCGCTATATCCACGAAACGCGTGAGTGGATCCTGCGAAACAGCCCGGTGCCGATTGGCACGGTGCCTGTCTATCAGGCACTTGAAAAAGTAAGCGGCATTGCGGAAGACCTCACCTGGGAGATGTTCCGCGACACGCTGCTGGAGCAGGCCGAGCAAGGCGTGGACTACTTCACCATTCACGCGGGCGTACTGCTGCGCTATGTGCCGATGACCGCTAAACGCCTGACCGGCATCGTTTCACGCGGCGGGTCGATTATGGCGAAATGGTGCCTGTCGCATCATCAGGAAAACTTCCTCTACGAGCATTTCCGCGAGATCTGCGAAATCTGTGCCGCCTACGACGTTTCCCTGTCGCTGGGCGACGGCCTGCGTCCCGGCTCCATTCAGGACGCCAACGACGAAGCGCAGTTTGCCGAGCTGCACACCTTGGGCGAGCTGACCAAAATCGCCTGGGAGTATGACGTGCAGGTGATGATCGAAGGGCCGGGGCACGTGCCAATGCAGATGATCCGTCGCAACATGACCGAGGAGCTGGAGCACTGCCATGAAGCGCCGTTTTATACTCTCGGGCCGCTGACTACCGACATCGCACCGGGCTATGACCATTTCACCTCCGGCATTGGTGCTGCGATGATCGGCTGGTTCGGCTGCGCGATGCTCTGCTACGTGACGCCGAAAGAGCATCTCGGGCTGCCAAACAAAGAGGACGTTAAGCAGGGGCTTATCACATATAAAATTGCGGCCCACGCCGCAGACCTGGCAAAAGGGCATCCCGGCGCGCAAATCCGCGACAACGCCATGTCCAAAGCCCGCTTTGAATTCCGCTGGGAAGACCAGTTCAACCTGGCGCTGGATCCCTTCACCGCCCGCGCCTACCACGACGAAACGCTGCCGCAGGAGTCCGGCAAGGTCGCCCATTTCTGCTCGATGTGCGGGCCAAAGTTCTGCTCGATGAAAATCTCCCAGGAAGTGCGGGATTTTGCCGCTAAGCAGGCCGTTGAGTCCGGAATGGAAGAGATGTCGCAATCCTTCAGGGCTAAGGGCGGCGAAATCTATCTGCGTCAGGAGGAAGCATGACGGTAAAAACTGCTTTTCCTGCCGTTCCGCAGCGTCTGGGCCTTTATCCGGTGGTAGACAGCGTGGAGTGGATTGCTCGCCTGCTGGAGGCGGGCGTCCGCACGATCCAACTGCGTATCAAAGACAAAAGCGACGAAGAAGTTGAGGCCGACGTAAAAGCAGCCATCACCCTTGGGCGGCGTTATGAAGCACGGCTGTTTATCAACGATTACTGGCGGCTTGCCATTAAGCACCATGCGTACGGCGTGCATCTGGGTCAGGAAGATCTGGACGTGGCGAACCTGGATGCCATTCGCGACGCGGGCCTGCGGCTGGGGCTGTCCACCCATGACAATATGGAAATGGATCGCGCGCTGGCCGCCCGCCCTGCTTACATTGCACTGGGCCATGTGTTTCCTACCAGTACCAAGCAAATGCCCTCGGCACCACAAGGGCTGGCGCAGCTGGCGGCTCACGTTAAAACGCTGGGGGAATACCCGACGGTGGCAATCGGCGGCATCAGCATTGACCGCGTGTCTGACGTTCTCGCCACGGGCGTAGGAAGCGTTGCCGTGGTCAGCGCGATAACCCAGGCGCAGGACTGGCGCGCGGCGACGGCTCATCTGCTTGAACTGGTGGGGGCTGGCGATGAATGACGCGGATTTCATGCGCTACGGCCGCCAGCTGCTGCTGGAAGATATTGCGCTCGGGGGGCAGCAGAAGCTGCTCGCCAGCCGGGTTCTGATTGTCGGCCTGGGCGGGCTGGGCTCCCCGGCGGCTCTTTATCTGGCCGCTGCCGGTGTGGGCACGATAATTCTTGCTGACGATGATACGGTGCATATCAGCAATCTTCAGCGGCAGATTTTGTTCACCTCGCAGGATCTGGACCTGCCGAAATCGCAGGTTGCCCGTCGTCATCTCCAGCGTCTTAACCCGGACATCGAGCTAAAGGCTATCGGCCAGCGCCTGGCTGGGGAATCGCTGATGCATGCCGTTGAGGACGCCGATCTGGTCCTGGACTGCAGCGACAACATGGCAACGCGCCAGGCAATTAACGCGGCCTGCGTCGCACAAAGCACACCGCTTATCTCCGCCAGCGCCGTTGGTTTCGGCGGCCAGCTGATGGTGCTGACGCCGCCGTGGGATAACGGCTGCTATCGCTGCGTCTGGCCTGATGAAAGCGAGCCTGAACGCAACTGCCGCACCGCAGGCATCATCGGCCCGGTTGTCGGGGTCATGGGAACTTTGCAGGCGCTGGAGGCTATCAAACTGCTCGCCGGCATGGCTCCAGCCTGCGGATCGTTACGTCTGTTTGATGCCCGGCAGCACAGCTGGCGAACGCTGGCGATGCAAAAGTCGGCTCTGTGCCCGGTATGCGGAGGGACGAATGCGCATCTTGCTCAATGACGAAAGCGTGCAGTGCGTCGATAGCCTGACGCTGGCGGCCCTGCTGGAACAGCTCCGCATGCTGAAGCCGGGAACCGCAGCGGCCGTCAATCAAACGATCGTCCCTCGAGAGCAATGGCAGCGCCATAAGCTGTGCGATGGCGACCAGATCCTGCTTTTTCAGGCGATAGCCGGAGGTTGAAATGCTACAGATCGCAGATAAATCCTTTTCTTCACATCTGTTCACCGGCACCGGGAAGTTCTCTTCTGCCGACGTGATGATTGAGGCGATCCGCGCCTCTGGTTCGCAGTTGGTGACCATGGCGATGAAGCGGGTCGATTTACGAAACCCCAACGACGCTATTCTTGCCCCGCTGCTTGCGGCTGGCGTTCAGCTGCTGCCCAATACATCCGGCGCGAAAACGGCAGACGAGGCGATATTTGCCGCGCGGCTTGCACGCGAAGCGCTCGGTACAAACTGGGTGAAGCTGGAAATCCATCCTGATGCCCGCTACCTGCTGCCCGACCCGATCGAAACGCTGAAGGCCGCTGAGGCCCTGGTGAAGCAGGGCTTTGTCGTGCTGCCGTACTGCGGCGCAGATCCGGTTTTGTGCAAAAGGCTGGAAGCAGCAGGTTGTGCCGCCGTAATGCCGCTGGGCGCGCCAATCGGCTCGAATCAGGGGCTGCAAACCCGCGCGCTGCTGGAAATCATCATCGAACAGGCAACCGTGCCGGTGGTGGTCGACGCGGGGATTGGCGCGCCCAGCCATGCCGCCGAAGCGCTGGAGCTGGGCGCTGATGCGGTGCTGGTGAATACGGCGATTGCCGTAGCAAACGATCCCGTCCGGATGGCGCAGGCTTTCCGGCTGGCGGTTGAAGCAGGCGTTCTGGCAGCCAGCTCTGGACTGGGGCATCGCCACCAGCAGGCTCAGGCATCCAGCCCGCTGACGCAGTTTCTGCAGTTTAGTCAGGAGGGGGCATTGTGATGGCTACCTTTACCGACCGCTGGCGGCAGCTGGACTGGGATGACATCACGCTGCGCATCAACGGTAAAACTACGGCGGACGTCGAGCGGGCGCTGGGTGCGGACAGGATAACCCGGGACGATCTTATGGCCCTGCTCTCTCCAGCAGCCAGCGCGTATCTCGAACCGCTCGCTCAGCAGGCGCAAAGGCTCACCCGCCAGCGCTTTGGCAATACGGTGAGCTTTTACGTCCCGCTGTATCTGTCGAACCTGTGCGCTAACGACTGTACCTACTGCGGGTTTTCGATGAGCAACAGGATCGGGCGCAAAACGTTGGATGAGGCGGAGATTGAAAGAGAGTGCGCCGCCATCCGTGAGCTGGGGTTTGAGCATTTGCTGCTGGTGACGGGAGAACACCAGACGAAGGTGGGAATGGACTATTTTCGTCGGCATCTCCCGGCTATTCGCCGCCGCTTCAGCTCGCTGCAAATGGAAGTGCAGCCGCTGGATGAGCACGAGTACGCGGAGCTGAAAACGCTCGGCCTGGACGGGGTGATGGTTTATCAGGAAACCTATCACCAGGCAGTTTATGCCCAGCATCATCTGCGCGGGAAAAAGCAGGATTTTTTCTGGCGGCTGGAAACGCCGGATCGCCTTGGTCGGGCCGGGATAGACAAAATTGGCCTGGGGGCGCTGACGGGGCTGTCCGACAGCTGGCGAACCGACTGTTTTATGGTGGCGGAGCATCTCTTATGGCTTCAACAGCATTACTGGCAGAGCCGCTATTCCGTCTCGTTCCCGAGGTTGCGGCCCTGCGCGGGCGGCGTTGAACCGGCATCGGTGATGAGCGAAAGCCAGCTGGTACAGGTGATCTGCGCGTTCCGGCTGCTGGCCCCGGATGTGGAGCTGTCGCTGTCCACGCGGGAGTCGCCGTGGTTCCGGGACCATATGATCCCGCTGGCGATTAATAACGTCAGCGCGTTTTCTAAAACCCAACCCGGTGGCTATGCGGACAATCACCCTGAACTGGAGCAGTTCGCCCCGCACGATGGAAGAACGCCACAGGAAGTCGCCGCGGCGTTAACCCGTTCAGGCTTGCAGCCCGTCTGGAAGGACTGGGACAAGTATCTGGGAAGAGCCTCGCAGTAAAAGTGCAACGTTGCAGATGAGATAAAAAGGTTTCAGAGCGGTGCCGAAGCGTGGGAAACGCCGCGTTGCCGCTCTGCTCTCCTTAAAATATTGTCTCTCCGTCGGACGTTACGCCCGACCGGGGCGGCAACACCCCCTTCTCCTTGCCGCCCCGCCTTCCCGCTTTAAAGGCAGCGGCGTCATCAGGGAGAAACAAAAATGTAACCGGTTTCAGTGTTTCGTCGATTCTTTTGTGATACCTGACACACAATCACGCTAAAGCGGTTGTTGGCGAGGCTTCCACGGATAATTATCTGTCTATCCAACGGACATTGAGAGCAGATTATGAAGAATATCGTTTTGTGTTGTGCTGCAGGTATGTCTACCAGCATTCTGGTCCAGCGAATGAAAGACGCAGCGGCGAAGAAGGGTATCGAAGTTACCATCAAGGCTGTGCCTGTCGCAGAATTCAAAGACAATATTGATACCGCAGATATTGTGCTTCTCGGTCCACAGGTTAAATATGAGCACGCTAAGCTACAGGCCATTGCTGAGCCGATGGGTAAAACGGTTGCCGTCATCGACATGATGGACTACGGCATGATGAAAGGCGACGTGGTGCTCGATAAAGCTTTGAAGATGATGGAGTGATAAAGACGTGGAAGATTTAGAATCGATTATCATGGAGCTGCTGGTCAATGCCGGTAGCGCGCGTAGCCAGGCGCTGACCGCTTTACAACAGGCTCGCAAAGGCGATTTTGAAGCCGCCGAGCAGGCAATGGAAGAGTCACGAGAGTTTGTAAAACACGCCCATAAAATCCAGACCCAGCTTATCGGTATGGATGAAGGCACCGGTAAACTGCCCGTTAACCTGATCACCGTGCATTCCCAGGACCACCTGATGAACGCCATGGTAATCCAGGACTTAGCCGGAGACATGATCGAACTTTATCGCCGTATCCCGCTGGTTAAATAATTCAGCTTCCTGAATTTCAGACATAAAAAAACCGCTCTTTCGAGCGGTTTTTGTTTTTAGCGCATCTGACGATTACTCGTCGTTGCCACCTAGGTTGCCCGCATTCAGCAGTTCTGCAAGGCTTGCAGAAGCATCTTCAGCAGTCACCTGAGGTACAACAGGCACTTCGCCCGCAGCACGACGGCGCATACGATCCTGGTGGTACGCGTAACCGGTACCGGCCGGGATCAGACGACCCACGATAACGTTCTCTTTCAGGCCGCGCAGTTCGTCACGTTTACCCGCAACGGCTGCTTCGGTAAGCACACGAGTAGTCTCCTGGAACGATGCCGCGGAGATGAAGGACTCGGTTGCCAGAGAGGCTTTGGTGATACCCAGCAGGTCACGTGCGAAGGACACGTTGATTTTGCCGTTCGCTTCCAGTTCGCGGTTAGCGATCTTGACGCGAGAGTATTCAGCCTGCTCACCTTCCAGGAAGTCGGAGCTGCCTGCGTTAACGATGGTTGCTTTACGCAGCATCTGACGCACGATGACTTCGATGTGTTTATCGTTAATCTTAACGCCCTGCAGACGGTATACGTCCTGCACTTCGTTAGTGATGTAACGGGTCACAGCATAGACGCCACGCAGACGCAGAATGTCATGCGGAGATTCTGGACCATCGGAAACCACGTCACCGCGCTCTACGCGTTCACCTTCGAACACGTTCAGCTGGCGCCACTTCGGAATCATCTCTTCGTAAGCATCGCTGCCGTCTAACGGAGAGATAACCAGACGGCGTTTGCCCTTGGTTTCTTTACCGAACGAGATGATCCCGCTGATTTCAGCAAGGATAGCAGGCTCTTTCGGACGACGTGCTTCGAACAGGTCAGCAACGCGTGGCAGACCACCGGTGATGTCCTTGGTACCGCTGGATTCCTGAGGAATACGCGCCAGGGCGTCACCAGAGTGAATCTGAGTGCCATCTTCCAGCTGAACAATCGCTTTACCCGGCAGGAAGTACTGAGCTGGCATATCTGTACCAGGGATCAGAACGTCGTTGCCCTGAGCATCAACAATTTTCAGTGCCGGACGCAGATCCTTACCACCCGCGGTACGTTCTGCAGAATCCAGAACAACCAGAGATGACAGACCTGTCAGTTCGTCGGTCTGACGAGTAATGGTCTGGCCGTCGATCATGTCAGTAAAGCGGATGAAACCACTTACTTCAGAAACGACTGGCATGGTGTGCGGATCCCAGTTTGCTACGGTTTCGCCCGCTGCAATCTGCTCGCCATCACCTTTCGCCATTACCGCACCGTAAGGAACTTTATAGCTCTCTTTAGTACGACCGAATTCGTCAATCAGCTTCAGTTCGGTGTTACGTGAAGTCACTACCAGTTTACCGGTAGAGTTCACAACGGACTTAGCGTTGCTGAGCTTGATGCTACCTTTGTTCTTAACCTGAATGCTTGATTCAGCCGCAGAACGGGATGCCGCACCACCGATGTGGAACGTACGCATCGTCAGCTGTGTACCAGGTTCACCGATGGACTGTGCCGCGATAACCCCGATAGCTTCACCCTTGTTGATGATGTGACCACGTGCCAGGTCGCGACCGTAGCAGTGTGCACAAACGCCAAAGTCAGTTTCGCAACCTACTACGGAACGTACTTTTACGCTGTCAACAGAGTTAGCTTCTAACAGGTCACACCATTGCTCGTTGAGCAGGGTGTTACGCGTTACCAGGATGTCTGCGGTGCCAGGCTTGAGCACGTCTTCAGCCGTAACACGGCCCAGAACGCGGTCGCGCAGCGGTTCTTTAACGTCGCCACCTTCGATAACCGGAGTCATCAGGATGCCTTCGTGAGTACCACAGTCATCTTCGGTTACGACCAGATCCTGCGCGACGTCAACCAGACGACGAGTCAGATAACCGGAGTTAGCTGTTTTCAGTGCGGTATCCGCCAGACCTTTACGAGCACCGTGCGTGGAGATGAAGTACTGGAGTACGTTCAGACCTTCACGGAAGTTCGCGGTGATTGGCGTCTCGATGATGGAACCATCTGGTTTCGCCATCAGACCACGCATACCTGCCAGCTGACGAATCTGTGCTGCAGAACCACGCGCACCGGAGTCGGCCATCATGTAAATGCTGTTGAAGGAAACCTGCTGCTCTTCTACGCCGTCACGGTTAATAACGGTTTCGGTTTGCAGGTTATCCATCATCGCTTTGGATACACGATCGTTCGCCGCAGCCCAGATATCGATAACTTTGTTGTAACGCTCGCCCGCGGTAACCAGACCAGACTGGAACTGTTCCTGAATCTCAGCAACTTCTGCTTCGGCTTCAGAAATGATCTCAGTTTTCTTCTCTGGGATGACCATGTCATCAATACCAACAGATGCACCTGAACGCGCTGCGTAAGCAAAGCCGGTATACATTGTCTGGTCAGCGAAGATAACGGTCGGCTTCAGGCCCAGGATGCGGTAACAGGTGTTCAGCATCTTGGAGATCGCTTTCTTGCCCAGCGCCTGGTTGACGATGGAGAAAGGCAGACCTTTCGGTACGATCATCCACAGAATCGCACGACCAACGGTGGTGTCGATAATGCTGGTTTTCGCAACGAACTCGCCGCTTGCATCTTTTTCATACTCGGTGATACGCACTTTTACACGCGCATGCAGAGAGGCCAGGCCAGCGCGGTAAATACGCTCAGCTTCTTTAGGACCAGTCAGCACCATGCCTTCGCCTTTCGCGTTAACACAGTCACGGGTCATGTAATAGAGACCCAATACAACGTCCTGAGAAGGAACGATGATTGGCTCGCCGTTCGCAGGTGACAGGATGTTGTTGGTAGACATCATCAGCGCACGCGCTTCCAGCTGAGCTTCAAGCGTCAGCGGAACGTGTACTGCCATCTGGTCACCATCGAAGTCGGCGTTATAGGCCGCACAGACCAGCGGGTGCAGCTGGATAGCTTTACCTTCGATCAGTACTGGCTCAAATGCCTGGATACCCAAACGGTGCAGGGTTGGTGCACGGTTCAGCAGTACCGGGTGTTCGCGGATAACTTCGTCCAGGATATCCCAGACTACAGCTTCTTCGCGCTCAACCATTTTCTTCGCGGCTTTAATGGTGGTAGCAAGACCACGCAGTTCCAGCTTGCCGTAGATGAACGGTTTGAACAGCTCCAGGGCCATTTTCTTCGGCAGACCGCACTGATGCAGACGCAGGTATGGACCTACGGTGATAACAGAACGACCGGAGTAGTCAACACGTTTACCCAGCAGGTTCTGACGGAAACGACCCTGCTTACCTTTGATCATATCGGCCAAAGATTTCAGAGGACGTTTGTTAGAACCGGTGATCGCACGACCGCGACGGCCGTTGTCCAGCAGCGCATCTACCGCTTCCTGCAGCATACGTTTTTCGTTACGTACGATGATGTCAGGCGCGGCCAGATCCAGCAGGCGTTTCAGACGGTTGTTACGGTTAATGACGCGACGATACAGATCGTTCAGGTCAGAAGTCGCGAAGC
Organism: Dryocola clanedunensis; assembly: GCF_038405435.1. Taxonomy (GTDB): domain Bacteria; phylum Pseudomonadota; class Gammaproteobacteria; order Enterobacterales; family Enterobacteriaceae; genus Dryocola; species Dryocola clanedunensis_A. Next base: position 18,580 of record NZ_JBBYHZ010000018.1, read on the forward strand.
GACCACCATCCAGCGGTACCAGCGGGCGCAGATCTGGCGGCAGAACCGGCAGAACCGTCAGGATCATCCACTCTGGCTTGTTACCAGACTGAACGAACGCTTCCAGCAGCTTGATACGCTTGGTCAGCTTTTTACGCTTGGTTTCGGAGTTGGTTTCGTTCAGCTCTTCGCGCAGCGTTTCGCACTCTTGCTCCAGATCCATGCTCTTCAGCAGGGCCTGAATAGCTTCCGCACCCATCTTCGCGTCGAATTCGTCACCGAACTCTTCCAGCGCATCCAGATACTGCTCTTCAGTCAGGATCTGACGACGCTCGAGGTTGGTCATCCCGCCTTCGATCACAACATAAGATTCGAAGTACAGTACGCGCTCGATATCACGCAGCGGCATATCTAACAGCAGGCCGATACGGGATGGCAGAGATTTCAGGAACCAAATGTGCGCAGTTGGGGAAGCCAGTTCGATGTGGCCCATACGCTCACGGCGTACTTTAGTCTGGGTCACTTCAACGCCGCACTTCTCACAAATCACGCCACGGTGTTTTAAGCGCTTGTACTTACCGCACAGGCACTCATAGTCTTTTACTGGCCCGAAAATACGGGCACAGAACAGACCGTCACGTTCTGGTTTGAACGTACGGTAGTTAATGGTTTCCGGCTTTTTAACTTCACCGAACGACCATGAACGGATCATGTCTGGCGATGCCAGAGCAATTTTGATCGCATCAAACTCTTCGGTCTTAGTTTGCGCTTTCAGAAACTTAAGTAAGTCTTTCACGGATTAGCTCCCGTCGGAGTGAGACTTCTCAGAGACGTCCGGTGTGACCCGGACATCCTGTAACCAGTACAGCAGATGCGAGTAATTACTCGTCTTCCAGCTCGATGTTGATACCCAGCGAACGGATCTCTTTCAACAGTACGTTGAAGGATTCCGGCATGCCTGGTTCCATCTGATGATTACCGTCTACGATGTTCTTATACATCTTAGTACGGCCGTTCACGTCATCAGACTTAACAGTCAGCATTTCCTGCAGGGTATATGCAGCACCGTATGCTTCCAGTGCCCACACTTCCATCTCACCGAAGCGCTGACCACCGAACTGAGCCTTACCACCCAGCGGCTGCTGAGTAACCAGGCTGTAAGAACCGGTAGAACGCGCGTGCATTTTGTCATCAACCAGGTGGTTCAGTTTCAGCATGTACATGTAACCTACGGTTACCTGACGCTCAAACTGCTCACCGGTACGGCCGTCGAACAGGGTAATCTGACCAGAAGATGGCAGACCGCCAAGTTGCAGCAGCTCTTTGATTTCTGACTCTTTAGCACCGTCGAAGACCGGAGTCGCGATCGGCATGCCTTTTTTCAGGTTTTCAGCCAGGCGCAGAACTTCATCGTCGGTGAAGGTATTCAGATCAACCTTCTGACGAACGTCTGTACCCAGGTCATACGCTTTCTGGATGAATTCGCGCAGCTTGGCAACTTCTTCCTGCTTCTTAAGCATGGCGTTGATCTTCTCGCCGATGCCCTTCGCAGCCATGCCCAGGTGGGTTTCCAGAATCTGACCGATGTTCATACGAGATGGTACGCCCAGCGGGTTCAGTACGATGTCTACCGGCGTGCCGTGTTCATCGTAAGGCATATCTTCGATCGGGTTGATCTTGGAGATAACACCTTTGTTCCCGTGACGACCTGCCATCTTGTCACCAGGCTGAATCTGACGTTTAACGGCCAGATACACTTTCACGATTTTCAGCACGCCAGGTGCCAGGTCATCGCCCTGAGTGATTTTGCGGCGCTTAGCTTCGAGTTTCTTCTCAAACTCGTGCTTCAGCTCGTCGTACTGCTCCGCCAGCTGTTCCAGCTGGTTTTGCTTCTCTTCGTCAGTCAGACCCAGTTCCAGCCAGCGGTCACGTGGCAGCTTGTCGAGCTTCTCAGCTTCAACGCCGCCAGCAACCAGTACCGCATGGATACGGGCAAACAGGCCAGCTTCAAAGATCTGCAGTTCTTCAGTCAGGTCTTTCTTCGCCTGCTTCAGCTGCATCTCTTCGATTTCCAGCGCGCGCTTGTCTTTTTCCACACCATCGCGGGTGAAGACCTGCACATCGATTACGGTACCGGAAACGCCGTTTGGTACGCGCAGAGAAGAGTCTTTAACGTCAGACGCTTTCTCACCGAAAATGGCACGCAGCAGCTTCTCTTCTGGGGTCAGCTGGGTTTCACCTTTCGGCGTTACCTTACCAACCAGAATGTCGCCACCGGTCACTTCAGCACCGATATAAACGATACCGGATTCATCCAGCTTGGAGAGCGCTGCTTCACCCACGTTAGGGATGTCGGCGGTGATCTCTTCTGGCCCCAGCTTGGTGTCACGGGACACACATGCCAGTTCCTGGATGTGAATAGTAGTGAAACGATCTTCCTGAACAACACGCTCGGAAACGAGGATGGAGTCTTCGAAGTTGTAACCGTTCCACGGCATGAACGCTACGCGCATGTTCTGGCCAAGCGCCAGTTCACCGAGGTCAGTAGACGGACCGTCTGCCAACACATCGCCGCGTTCAATTGGTTCGCCCAGAGAGACACACGGCATCTGGTTGATGCAGGTGTTCTGGTTAGAACGGGTGTACTTAGTCAGGTTGTAGATGTCGATACCCGCTTCGCCGGCATGCATCTCGTCTTCGTTAACTTTGATAACGATACGGGAAGCATCAACGTACTGAACGGTACCGCCACGTTTGGCTACGGCGGTAACACCGGAGTCAACGGCTACAGCACGTTCCATACCGGTACCAACCAGCGGCTTATCAGCACGCAGAGTAGGAACCGCCTGACGTTGCATGTTCGCACCCATCAATGCACGGTTGGCATCATCGTGTTCCAGGAACGGGATCAGGGATGCACCGACGGAAACCACCTGCTGGGTGGAAACGTCCATGTAGTCAACCTGGTCGTTGCTGAACAAGCTTGATTCGCCTTTGCTACGGCAGGTAACCAGGTCGTCTACGAAACGGCCTTCTTCGTCCAGGTTGGTGTTCGCCTGAGCGATAACATAGTTACCTTCTTCGATAGCAGACAGATAATGAATTTCGTCTGTTACCAGGCCATCAACTACGCGACGATACGGGGTTTCTAAGAAGCCGTATTCGTTGGTCTGTGCATAAACAGACAGGGAGTTGATCAGACCGATGTTCGGGCCTTCTGGCGTTTCGATTGGACATACACGACCGTAGTGGGTTGGGTGTACGTCACGTACTTCGAAGCCTGCACGCTCACGGGTCAAACCGCCCGGGCCGAGTGCAGAGATACGACGCTTGTGCGTGATCTCAGACAGCGGGTTGTTCTGGTCCATAAACTGAGACAGCTGGCTGGAACCGAAGAACTCTTTCACTGCCGCAGAGATTGGCTTGGCGTTGATCATATCCTGAGGCATCAGGGTATCCAGATCGCCCAGGGACAGACGCTCTTTCACCGCACGCTCAACACGTACCAGGCCAACGCGGAATTGGTTTTCCGCCATTTCGCCTACGGAACGGATACGACGGTTGCCGAGGTGGTCGATATCATCGACTTCGCCCTGACCGTTACGGATACCGATAAGCTTACGCATCACTTCGATGATGTCGTCTTTGCTCAGGATGCCTGAACCTTCGATTTCATCACGCAGCAGAGAACGGTTGAACTTCATACGACCAACCGCGGACAGATCGTAGCGGTCTTCGGAGAAGAACAGGTTCTCGAACAGGCTTTCAGCCGCTTCGCGAGTTGGTGGCTCACCAGGACGCATCATGCGGTAGATCTCAACCAGCGCGCTTAAGCGATCGTTGGTTGGGTCGACGCGTACGGTCTCAGAGATGTACGGGCCGTGATCCAGGTCATTGGTGAACAGCGTTTCGATACGCTTGTGACCAGACTGGCTCAGCTTGGCCAGCAGATCCAATGACAGCTCCATGTTCGCCGCGCAAATCAGCTCGCCGGTAGAGGTGTCAACGTAGTCTTTAGCCGCGACTTTGCCAGCAATGTACTCAACCGGAACTTCGATAAGCTTAATATCATCTTTTTCCAGCTGACGAATATGGCGCGCGGTGATGCGGCGGCCTTTTTCGACATAGATCTTGCCGTCAGCTTCGATATCAAATGATGCGGTCTCGCCACGCAGGCGCTCCGGAATCAGTTCCATCTGCAGCTTGTTGTCACGGATTTCGAAATTAACTTTCTCAAAGAACAGGTCAAGGATCTGCTCAGTGGTGAAGTTCAGTGCGCGCAGAATGATGGTCGCAGGCAGTTTGCGGCGACGGTCAATACGCACGAACAGGTTGTCTTTCGGGTCGAATTCGAAATCCAGCCAGGAACCACGGTAAGGGATGATACGTGCGTTATACAGCACCTTCCCTGAAGAGTGGGTTTTACCCTTGTCACTATCAAAGAATACGCCCGGGCTACGGTGCAGCTGAGAAACGATAACGCGCTCAGTACCGTTGATAACGAACGTACCGTTGTCAGTCATGAGTGGAATTTCACCCATGTAGACTTCTTGTTCTTTGATGTCTTTTACGGTGCCTTCTGGCGCTTCACGCTCGTAGATCACCAGACGCAGTTTTACACGCAGCGGAGCAGAATACGTCACGCCACGGATCTGACACTCTTTGACATCGAAAACTGGTTCGCCAAGACGATAGCTGACGTACTGCAGTTCCGAATTGCCGCTGTAGCTCTGGATTGGGAACACGGAACGGAAAGCTGCTTCCAGACCGTACTGCCCTTCAGGATCTTGCTCGATAAACTTCTGGAACGAGTCAAGCTGGATAGAAAGGAGATAAGGAATGTCCAGAACTTGTGGACGCTTTCCAAAATCCTTACGAATACGTTTTTTCTCGGTATAGGAGTAAACCATAGGGTTCCTCAGCTCGCTGACAAGTCGACCCATCTGCCCGACGGAGGGACAGTTTGTGCAACACTATTTTGTGGACCGGAAAGTGGAACACATTCCGCAATACCTGTTTCTATCACTCTTAAACCATTTCGCTACGCTTTACTCCGGAACTCCCGGCGTAGAAAGTCGCAGTATATTAAGTCGTCGATAGAGACAAGCATTGAAAGGTAACCAGCAGCCAAACAGTGTGAAACGCGACTGGTACCCTACAGCGCAAAAAGGCTGGTGACTAAAAAGTCACCAGCCATCAGCCTAATTACTTAGGCTGCAACCGGAAAGGTTGGCTTATTTAACTTCAACTTCTGCGCCAGCTTCTTCCAGAGCTTTCTTCAGAGCTTCAGCGTCATCTTTGCTGATGCCTTCTTTGATTGCACCAGTAGCTTCTACCAGGTCTTTAGCTTCTTTCAGACCCAGGCCAGTTGCGCCACGTACTGCTTTGATAACAGCAACTTTGTTAGCGCCAGCGCCTTTCAGAATAACGTCGAACTCAGTTTTTTCTTCAGCAGCTTCAGCTGGGCCTGCAGCAACAGCTACAGCAGCAGCAGCGGAAACACCGAATTTTTCTTCCATTGCAGAAATCAGTTCAACAACGTCCATTACGGACATAGCGGATACTGCTTCAATGATTTGATCTTTAGTGATAGACATAACAATTGTTCCTGAAAATCAGAATTAGTTTATACGTAAGCAAATGCGTTAGAAAAGAGAGTGCGATTAAGCAGCTTCTTTCTGATCGCGTACAGCAGCCAGAGTGCGAACCAGTTTGCCTGCAGAGGCTTCTTTCATGGTTGCCATCAGGCGTGCGATTGCTTCTTCGTAAGTTGGCAGAGTTGCCAGGCGATCGATCTGGGCCGCCGGGATCAGCTCACCTTCAAAGGCTGCAGCTTTAACTTCGAATTTTGCATTCGCTTTCGCGAAATCTTTGAACAGACGAGCAGCAGCGCCCGGGTGTTCCATAGAGTATGCAATCAAAGTTGGACCAACAAACGTGTCTTTCAGGCATTCAAACTGAGTACCTTCAACGACGCGGCGCAGCAGGGTGTTACGAACAACACGCATGTAAACGCCAGCTTCACGACCTGCTTTACGCAGTTCAGTCATTTTATCTACGGTAACGCCACGGGAATCCGCAACAACCGCAGACAGCGCGCCTTTGGCTACTTCGCTGACTTCAGCAACAATCGCTTGTTTGTCTTGAAGATTTAAAGCCATTAGCTTTGCTCCTGGATATTAGCCGGGGTAACCCCCGGAACTCACTTCACTCATCACCAAAACGATAATGAGCGTCGACATACGGTGAGCAGAAACAAGCCAAAGACTATCCAAAAATATTCTTCAGGTTCTGTCACCGTCTACGCAGGAAATTAAGCCTCTTGCGAGACGCCTGCGGTCTTGGACGGAGGCCTGGATAAGGCCAGGCTCCAACCGAAAATTCTGTGTGCCCTGCAAGCAAGGCAACGGGCGTAAGATTTTAGACCAATCTCACGCCCGCGTAAAGCAGCGATTATTAGTTCGCTACCGCGTTCAGACCAGACTGGTCGATCACAACACCTGCACCCATAGTGGTGGACAGGCTAACTTTCTTAATGAAAACGCCTTTCGCCTGAGAAGGTTTAGCTTTTTTCAGCGCAACCAGCAGGGATTCCAGGTTTTCTTTCAGTTTGTCAGCGTCAAAGTCCACTTTACCGATGGTAGTGTGAATGATGCCGTTTTTGTCGTTACGGTAACGAACCTGACCAGCTTTAGCGTTCTTAACCGCTTCAGCAACGTTAGGGGTTACAGTACCAACTTTCGGGTTAGGCATCAGGCCACGTGGACCCAGAACCTGGCCCAGCTGGCCAACAACGCGCATTGCATCAGGAGATGCGATAACAACGTCGAAGTTCATTTCGCCTTTTTTGATCTGGTCAGCCAGATCTTCCATACCTACCAGCTCTGCGCCTGCAGCTTTAGCAGCTTCAGCGTTAGGGCCCTGGGCAAATACGGCTACGCGAACGGAACGGCCAGTACCGTGCGGCAGTACAGTTGCACCACGTACGTTCTGGTCAGATTTACGAGCGTCGATGCCGAGGTTCACAGCAACGTCAACGCTTTCTACGAATTTAGCAGTGGCCAGCTCTTTGAGCAGAGCAACGGCTTCGTTGATGTCGTACTGTTTGGTCGCATCAACTTTGTCACGGATCACGCGCATGCGCTTGGTCAGTTTAGCCATTTCTTAATCCTCCACTACCAGGCCCATGGAACGAGCAGTACCTTCGATGGAGCGAGTCATCGCTTCAACGTCAGAACCAGTCATGTCCGCAGCTTTGGTTTCTGCGATTTCACGCACCTGAGCACGGGTCACTTTACCCACTTTGTCTTTGTTCGGCTTACCGGAACCAGACTTGATGCCAGCAGCTTTCTTCAGCAGAACAGCAGCCGGTGGGGTTTTAGTAACGAAAGTGAAAGAACGGTCAGCGTAAACGGTAATAACAACCGGAATTGGAAGACCTTTCTCGATGGAATCAGTTTTTGCGTTGAACGCTTTACAGAATTCCATGATGTTAACACCCTGCTGACCCAGTGCTGGACCAACCGGTGGACTTGGGTTCGCCATACCAGCTGCAACCTGCAGCTTGACGTAGGCTTGTACTTTCTTAGCCATCTAAATTTCCTCTAGTGGGTTATAACGCCTCGATGAGGCTCCCCGTGAATAAATCGTTTTATGTGTACAGGACACATAAAAACAAAAGGCGCGAAATTGTATGCCAATCTCGCGCCCTGTGCAACGATTAATCGCTGCTTTTACAACCTGGCTGTTACGCCTTTTCGACCTGGGCAAAATCCAGTTCGACCGGAGTAGCACGACCGAAGATAGATACAGAAACCTTCAGGCGGCTCTTTTCGTAATCTACTTCTTCCACTACACCGTTAAAGTCAGCAAATGGACCATCGCTAACACGGACCATCTCACCCGGTTCGAACAGCGTTTTAGGACGCGGCTTATCTCCAACCTGCTGCAGGCGGTTCATAATCGCATCAACTTCTTTATCGCTAATCGGTGCCGGACGGTCAGACGTGCCGCCAATGAAACCCATAACGCGTGGAACGCTACGCACTAAGTGCCAGCTCGCGTCGTTCATAACCATCTGGACCAGCACGTAGCCCGGGAAGAATTTACGTTCGCTTTTGCGACGCTGGCCACCACGGATTTCGACCACTTCTTCGGTCGGTACCATGACTTCGCCAAACAGCTCTTCCATGTTATGTAATTTGATGTGCTCGCGCAGCGAAGTCGCTACACGGCCTTCAAAACCGGAAAACGCCTGAACGACGTACCAACGCTTTTTAGGGGCTTCAGACATCTCAGAACCTCAGGCCAGTAATAAAAGAAACCAGACGGACTAAAATACCGTCCAGGCCCCACAAAATCAGTGACATTACAGCAGTTACTGCCGCCACGATTAAGGTGGTGTGCAATGTTTCCTGGCGAGTCGGCCAAATCACTTTACGTACTTCGGTTCTCGCTTCACGAGCGAAGGCGACAGTTGCTTTGCCTTTCGTCGTCAACAGCGCGACACCGCCCGCTGCAGCAATCATAATAACCACTGCCAGGGCACGCAGAGGCAAGGTCACATCACGATAAATGTAGTTGCCCACGATTGCTAAAATCAGCAGAACGGCAACAACCAGCCATTTCATCGTTTCCAGGCCGCGCCCGCTTCCGTGAGCTTCGGTATTCGCACTCATAAACCAACCTGTCACAATAAATCAGACAAACATTTTTGCCCCGCAGGCGCGAGGCAAACCAAACCGAATTGCTCTTTACAGGCGCTACTCGGTATCAGCGCCATCTTCAGAGCCTGTCTCAGCAATGATTATGAGTAAAAAATCACTGATGAGCCAGGTTCTGGGTCGAGAGCGTACAAAAAGGGCATCAAATGATGCCCTTTTCTTGCGCATTGCGTCAAATGTTATCAGCGATTAAGCGATAACTTTAGCAACAACGCCAGCACCAACGGTACGGCCGCCTTCACGGATTGCGAAACGCAGACCGTCGTCCATCGCGATTGGGTGGATCAGGGTAACAACCATTTTGATGTTGTCGCCCGGCATTACCATCTCTACGCCTTCTGGCAGTTCGATGGTACCAGTCACGTCAGTTGTACGGAAATAGAACTGTGGACGGTAGCCTTTGAAGAACGGAGTATGACGGCCGCCTTCGTCTTTGGACAGGATATAAACTTCAGATTCGAACTGGGTGTGCGGCTTGATAGAGCCTGGCTTAGCCAGAACCTGACCACGTTCGATTTCTTCACGTTTGATACCACGCAGCAG
>NZ_JBBYHZ010000019.1:0-25815 GCF_038405435.1 Dryocola clanedunensis
TGCGTTTCGCAATCCGTGAAGGCGGCCGTACCGTTGGTGCTGGCGTTGTTGCTAAAGTTATCGCTTAATCGCTGATACCTTTGTATAAAAAAGAGCGCTTCGGCGCTCTTTTTTTTTACATTTTTTATCGCGGCAGGCTTGCACTCATCAGCGCTGTGCTATTGTAATCATAACTATTCTCATTTACACTTTGCGCAGAATTTGAACGGGAGTGCTTATGTACGTTTGCTTGTGTAATGGTGTGAGTGATAAAAAAATTCGTCAGGCAGTGCGCCAGTTTCAGCCTCAGTCTTTCCAGCAGCTCCGCAAGTTTATCCCGGTAGGGAACCAGTGTGGCAAGTGCATCAGAGCCGCGCGGGAAATCATGCAGGAAGAGTTGCTGCAGATCCCGGAATTTAAAGAGATCGCTTAAGCTCGTCACTTTTTTTTGACTTACTCCGTGCTACATCTACGCTTCATGTAGTGGAAGCGGAGGGAGTAAAAAATGAAAGGTGATATTAAGATAATAAATTATCTCAATAAATTATTGGGAAACGAGCTTGTCGCGATCAATCAGTATTTTCTCCATGCGAGAATGTTCAAAAACTGGGGCCTGATGCGCCTCAACGAAGTCGAATACCATGAGTCCATCGATGAAATGAAACACGCCGATAAGTACATCGAGCGTATTCTGTTTCTTGAAGGCATTCCTAACCTGCAGGATTTAGGCAAACTCCACATTGGTGAAGACGTCGAAGAGATGCTCCAGTCAGATCTCAATCTGGAAATGGAAGGGGCCAAAGATCTGCGCGAAGCCATCGCTTATGCAGATACTATCCACGACTACGTCAGCCGGGACATGATGATTCAAATCCTCGCGGAGGAAGAGCATCACATTGACTGGCTGGAGACAGAGTTGGATCTGATTTCTAAAATTGGCCTACAGAACTATCTTCAGTCGCAGATTAAAGAGCAAAGCTAATTTCATTCATCGTTAACCTATGTTCGTTAAATTATCCCGTCACACCACCCGCTATCGCAAGGTAAGCTCCAGAAGGTAGCGGCGTGGTGAAAGCTTTCCCTCCTGGGCTTCATAATCTCACCAACCTTCATTCATCCAGTAAACCGCTTAAGCGACATTCCCGAACGAAAACACTGTTTAAATCGTAAGCATGACTTGCTTCGTGGCCGGATTTACGTATAATGCGCGGGCCTGTCTTAATTGACGGCTGGTTCGATAAGAGCCCGGTAGTGCAGTTTGCTGCCAACAATGTTCCCAATTGGGGAACTATGTATGAACGATTACACTCTCCCATCAATCGTAATGGGTGCGAGTAGTAATTTTTTTCGTCTATAAAATAATTGGAGCTCTGGTCTCATGCAGAACCAAAGAATCCGTATCCGCCTTAAAGCGTTTGATCATCGTCTGATCGATCAATCAACTGCGGAAATCGTCGAGACTGCTAAGCGCACTGGTGCGCAAGTCCGTGGTCCGATCCCGCTGCCGACCCGCAAAGAGCGCTTTACCGTTCTGATCTCCCCGCACGTCAACAAAGACGCGCGCGATCAGTACGAAATTCGCACTCACAAGCGTCTGGTTGACATCGTTGAGCCAACTGAGAAAACCGTTGATGCTCTGATGCGTCTGGATCTGGCTGCTGGTGTTGACGTGCAGATCAGCCTGGGTTAATCAGGTCATTGACGATTGAGAGGTTGAAACAATGATTGGTTTAGTCGGTAAAAAAGTGGGTATGACCCGTATCTTCACAGAAGACGGCGTTTCTATCCCTGTAACCGTAATTGAAGTTGAAGCAAACCGTGTTACTCAGGTTAAAGACCTGGCTAACGACGGCTACCGTGCTGTTCAAGTTACCACTGGCGCTAAAAAAGCTAACCGTGTAACTAAGCCGGAAGCTGGTCACTTCGCTAAAGCTGGCGTAGAAGCTGGCCGTGGTCTGTGGGAATTCCGCCTTGCTGAAGGCGAAGAGTTCACCGTAGGTCAGGACATTAGCGTTGAGCTGTTTGCTGAAGTCAAAAAAGTTGACGTAACTGGCACCTCTAAAGGTAAAGGTTTCGCAGGTACCGTTAAGCGCTGGAACTTCCGTACCCAGGACGCTACCCACGGTAACTCCTTGTCCCACCGCGTTCCGGGTTCTATCGGTCAGAACCAGACTCCGGGCAAAGTGTTCAAAGGCAAGAAAATGGCAGGCCAACTGGGCAACGAACGCGTAACCGTTCAGAGTCTGGATGTAGTACGCGTTGACGCTGAGCGCAACCTGCTGCTGGTTAAAGGTGCAGTTCCGGGCGCAACCGGTAGCGACCTTATTGTTAAACCAGCTGTGAAGGCGTGAGGAGATAGCAATGGAATTAGTATTGAAAGACGCGCAAAGCGCGCTGACTGTTTCCGAAACTACCTTCGGTCGTGATTTCAACGAAGCGCTGGTACACCAGGTTGTAGTTGCTTATGCAGCTGGTGCCCGTCAAGGTACTCGTGCTCAGAAGACCCGTGCTGAAGTAACTGGTTCCGGTAAAAAGCCGTGGCGCCAGAAAGGTACCGGCCGTGCGCGTTCAGGTTCTGTTAAGAGCCCGATCTGGCGTTCCGGTGGCGTAACCTTCGCTGCTCGCCCGCAGGACCACAGTCAAAAAGTTAACAAAAAGATGTACCGCGGAGCGCTGAAAAGCATTCTGTCCGAACTGGTACGTCAGGATCGTCTGATCGTTGTCGAACAGTTCTCTGTCGAAGCGCCTAAAACTAAGCTGCTTGCTCAGAAACTGAAAGACATGGCCCTGGAAGATGTGCTGATCGTAACCGGCGAACTGGATGAGAATCTGTTCCTGGCTGCGCGTAACCTGCATAAGGTTGACGTGCGCGATGTAGCAGCTATCGACCCAGTTAGCCTGATCGCCTTCGACAAAGTCGTTATGACTGCGGAAGCAGTTAAGCAAGTTGAGGAGATGCTGGCATGATCCGTGAAGAACGTCTGCTGAAAGTACTGCGCGCGCCGCACGTATCTGAAAAAGCATCCATGGCGATGGAAAAAACCAACACCATCGTTCTCAAAGTTGCTAAAGACGCGACCAAAGCAGAGATCGTTGCTGCTGTTGAGAAACTGTTCGAAGTAGAAGTTAAAGGCGTAAATACTCTTGTTGTTAAAGGCAAGACAAAGCGTCACGGACAGCGTATTGGTCGTCGTAGCGACTGGAAAAAAGCTTACGTCACCCTGAAGGAAGGCCAGAATCTGGACTTCGTCGGCGGCGCTGAGTAAGTCGGAGGAGAAAGACAATGGCAGTTGTTAAATGTAAACCGACATCTCCGGGTCGTCGCCACGTAGTTAAAGTGGTTAACCCTGAGCTGCATAAGGGCAAACCGTTTGCTCCGCTGGTTGAAAAAAACAGCAAATCCGGTGGCCGTAACAACAATGGTCGTATCACTACTCGTCACATCGGTGGTGGTCACAAGCAGGCTTATCGTATTGTTGACTTTAAACGCAACAAAGACGGTATCCCGGCAGTTGTTGAGCGTCTTGAGTACGATCCGAACCGTTCTGCGAACATCGCACTGGTTCTGTACAAAGATGGCGAACGCCGTTACATCCTGGCCCCTAAAGGCCTGAAAGCAGGCGACCAGATTCAATCTGGCGTTGATGCTGCAATCAAAGCAGGTAACACCCTGCCGATGCGCAATATCCCGGTTGGTTCTACCGTTCATAACGTAGAAATGAAACCAGGTAAAGGCGGTCAGCTGGCACGTTCCGCAGGTACCTATGTGCAGATCGTTGCACGTGATGGTGCTTACGTTACCCTGCGTCTGCGTTCTGGTGAAATGCGTAAAGTCGAAGCTGACTGCCGCGCAACACTGGGCGAAGTCGGCAACGCTGAGCATATGCTGCGCGTTCTGGGTAAAGCAGGTGCCGCACGCTGGCGTGGTGTTCGTCCTACCGTTCGCGGTACTGCGATGAACCCAGTCGATCACCCACATGGTGGTGGTGAAGGTCGTAACTTTGGTAAGCACCCGGTATCTCCGTGGGGCGTTCAGACCAAAGGTAAGAAGACCCGCAGCAACAAGCGTACTGATAAATTTATCGTACGTCGCCGTAGCAAATAATTTTAGAGGATAAGCCATGCCACGTTCTCTCAAGAAAGGTCCTTTTATTGACCTGCACTTGCTGAAGAAGGTAGAGAAAGCGGTGGAAAGCGGTGACAAGAAGCCCCTGCGCACTTGGTCCCGTCGTTCAACGATCTTTCCTAACATGATCGGTTTGACCATCGCTGTCCATAATGGTCGTCAGCACGTTCCAGTTTTCGTTTCCGATGAAATGGTCGGTCACAAACTGGGTGAATTCGCACCGACTCGTACTTATCGCGGCCACGCTGCTGATAAAAAAGCGAAGAAGAAATAAGGTAGGAGGAAGAGATGGAAACTTTAGCTCAACATCGCCATGCTCGTTCTTCTGCTCAGAAGGTTCGCCTTGTTGCTGACCTGATTCGCGGTAAGAAAGTGTCGCAGGCTCTGGATATTCTGACCTACACCAATAAGAAAGCGGCTGTATTGGTTAAGAAAGTACTGGAATCTGCCATTGCTAACGCTGAACACAACGATGGCGCTGACATTGACGATCTGAAAGTCGCGAAAATCTTCGTAGACGAAGGCCCTAGCATGAAGCGCATTATGCCTCGTGCAAAAGGTCGTGCAGATCGCATCCTGAAGCGCACCAGCCACATTACTGTGGTTGTGTCCGATCGCTGAGACTCTGGAGACTAGCAATGGGTCAGAAAGTACATCCTAATGGTATTCGCCTGGGTATTGTAAAACCTTGGAACTCTACTTGGTTTGCGAACACCAAAGAATTCGCTGACAACCTGGACAGCGATTTTAAAGTTCGTCAGTACCTGACTAAGGAACTGGCGAAGGCGTCTGTATCTCGTATCGTTATCGAGCGTCCAGCTAAGAGCATCCGTGTGACTATTCACACTGCTCGCCCGGGCATCGTTATCGGTAAGAAAGGCGAAGACGTAGAAAAACTGCGCAAGTACGTAGCGGATATCGCTGGCGTTCCTGCACAGATCAATATCGCCGAAGTGCGTAAGCCTGAACTGGACGCAAAACTGGTTGCTGACAGCATCACTTCACAGCTGGAACGTCGTGTTATGTTCCGTCGTGCTATGAAGCGTGCGGTACAGAATGCCATGCGTCTGGGCGCTAAAGGTATCAAAGTTGAAGTTAGTGGTCGTCTGGGCGGTGCCGAGATCGCACGTACCGAATGGTACCGTGAAGGTCGCGTGCCATTGCACACTCTGCGTGCTGACATCGACTACAACACCTCTGAAGCGCACACCACATATGGTGTAATCGGCGTTAAAGTGTGGATCTTCAAAGGTGAGATCCTGGGTGGGATGGCTGCTGTTGAACAACCGGAAAAACCGGCTGCTCAACCTAAAAAGCAGCAGCGTAAAGGCCGTAAGTAAGGAGAGTCGCTGTGTTACAACCAAAGCGTACAAAATTCCGTAAAGTGCACAAAGGCCGCAACCGTGGTCTGGCTGCAGGAACGGATGTTAGCTTCGGCACTTTCGGTCTGAAAGCTGTTGGCCGTGGTCGTCTGACTGCACGTCAGATCGAAGCAGCACGTCGTGCAATGACCCGTGCAGTTAAGCGTCAAGGTAAAATCTGGATCCGTGTGTTCCCAGACAAACCTATTACTGAAAAGCCGCTTGAAGTGCGTATGGGTAAAGGTAAAGGTAACGTGGAGTATTGGGTTGCCTTGATCCAGCCAGGTAAAGTCCTGTATGAAATGGACGGTGTACCTGAAGAGCTGGCCCGTGAAGCCTTCAAGCTGGCAGCAGCGAAACTGCCGATTAAAACCACCTTTGTAACTAAGACGGTGATGTAATGAAAGCAAAAGAGCTGCGTGAAAAGAGTGTTGAAGAGCTGAACACCGAGCTGCTGAACCTGCTGCGTGAGCAGTTCAACCTGCGTATGCAAGCTGCAAGTGGCCAGTTGCAACAGACTCACCTGCTGAAGCAAGTGCGTCGTGATGTTGCACGTGTTAAGACTTTATTGACTCAGAAGGCGGGTGCGTAATGACCGATAAAATCCGTACTCTGCAAGGTCGCGTTGTCAGCGACAAAATGGAGAAATCCATTGTTGTTGCCATCGAACGTTTCGTGAAGCACCCAATCTACGGGAAATTCATCAAGCGTACGACCAAACTGCACGTACATGACGAGAACAACGAATGTGGCATCGGTGACGTGGTTGAAATCCGCGAATGCCGTCCACTGTCCAAGAATAAATCCTGGACACTTGTTCGCGTTGTAGAGAAAGCTGTTCTGTAATACAGTACGCGTTCTCAAACTAATAAACGGCTCAGTAGTGGGCCGTTTATTTTTTCTACCCATATCCTGGAACCGGTGTTATAATGCCGCGCCCTCGTTTATGGGGCTTTTTAACGACCTAATACTTAGGTCCCGAAGTAGTAGTTGACATTAGCGGAGCACTGAAATGATCCAAGAACAGACTATGCTGACGGTAGCCGACAACTCCGGCGCGCGTCGCGTAATGTGTATCAAGGTTCTGGGTGGCTCGCACCGTCGCTACGCAGGCGTCGGCGACATCATCAAAATTACCATCAAGGAAGCAATTCCTCGCGGTAAGGTGAAGAAAGGCGATGTCCTGAAAGCGGTAGTGGTGCGCACCAGGAAGGGTGTTCGTCGCCCGGACGGTTCTGTCATTCGCTTCGATGGTAATGCATGCGTTATTTTAAACAATAACAGCGAGCAGCCAATCGGCACGCGTATTTTTGGGCCGGTAACTCGTGAACTGCGTAATGAGAAGTTCATGAAAATTATCTCTCTGGCACCAGAAGTACTCTAAGGAGCGAATCATGGCAGCTAAAATCCGTCGTGATGACGAAGTTATCGTGTTAACCGGTAAAGATAAAGGTAAGCGCGGTAAAGTTAAGAATGTCTTGTCTTCCGGCAAGCTCATCGTTGAAGGTATCAACCTGGTTAAGAAACATCAGAAGCCGGTTCCGGCCCTGAACCAACCAGGTGGCATCGTTGAAAAAGAAGCTGCAATTCAGGTTTCTAACGTTGCTCTCTTCAATGCGGCAACCGGCAAGGCTGACCGTGTAGGCTTTAGATTCGAAGACGGCAAAAAAGTCCGTTTCTTCAAGTCTAACAGCGAAACTATCAAGTAATTTGGAGTAGTACGATGGCGAAACTGCATGATTACTACAAAGACGAAGTAGTTAAAAAACTCATGACTGAGTTTAGCTACAATTCTGTCATGCAAGTCCCTCGGGTCGAGAAGATCACCCTGAATATGGGTGTTGGTGAAGCGATCGCTGACAAGAAACTGCTGGATAACGCAGCAGCTGATCTGACAGCAATCTCCGGTCAAAAGCCGTTGATCACCAAAGCACGCAAATCTGTTGCAGGCTTCAAAATCCGTCAGGGCTATCCGATCGGCTGTAAAGTAACTCTGCGTGGCGAACGCATGTGGGAGTTCCTTGAGCGCCTGATCACCATTGCTGTACCACGTATCCGTGACTTCCGTGGCTTGTCCGCTAAGTCATTCGATGGCCGTGGTAACTACAGCATGGGTGTCCGTGAGCAGATCATCTTCCCAGAAATCGACTATGACAAAGTCGATCGCGTTCGTGGTTTGGATATTACCATTACCACTACTGCGAAATCTGATGATGAAGGCCGTGCTCTGCTGGCTGCCTTTAACTTCCCATTCCGCAAGTAAGGTAGGGTTACTAATGGCTAAGCAATCCATGAAAGCACGCGAAGTCGTTCGCGTAAAACTGGCTGACAAGTACCGCGCTAAGCGTGAGGAATTGAAAGCTATCATCTCTGGTGTGAACTCATCCGACGAAGATCGTTGGAATGCTGTTCTTAAGCTACAGTCTCTGCCGCGTGATTCCAGCCCGTCCCGTCAGCGTAAACGCTGCCGCCAAACTGGCCGTCCACATGGTTATGTGGGCAAATTCGGGTTGAGCCGTATTAAGCTTCGTGAAGCCGCAATGCGCGGTGAAGTACCTGGCTTGAAAAAGGCTAGCTGGTAATATCCAATTGAATCACGGGAGTAAAGACAGATGAGCATGCAAGATCCGATCGCGGATATGCTGACCCGTATCCGTAACGGTCAATCCGCGAATAAAGTTGCGGTCACCATGCCTTCCTCCAAGCTGAAATTGGCAATTGCCAACGTGCTGAAAGAAGAAGGCTATATCGAAGATTTTAAAATTGAAGGCGACACTAAGCCTGAACTGGAACTTACTCTTAAGTATTTCCAGGGCAAGGCTGTGGTAGAGAGCATTCAGCGAGTCAGCCGCCCAGGTCTGCGCATCTATAAGAAAAAAGATGAGCTGCCTAAAGTTATGGCCGGTATGGGTATTGCTGTCGTTTCTACCTCTAAAGGTGTTATGACTGATCGTGCAGCGCGCCAGGCTGGTCTTGGTGGCGAAATTATCTGCTACGTAGCCTAATTGGAGGAATAAAATGTCTCGTGTTGCTAAAGCACCGGTCGTTATTCCTGCTGGCGTAGAGGTAAAACTCAACGGTCAGGTTATTTCGATCAAAGGTAAGAACGGCGAGCTGACTCGTACTATCAACGATGCTGTTGAAATCAAACACGCTGAAAATGCTCTGACTTTCGCTCCGCGCGAAGGTTTTGCAAACGCGTGGGCCCAGGCGGGTACCACTCGTGCGTTGTTGAATGCAATGGTTGTCGGTGTTACCGAAGGCTTCACTAAGAAGCTGCAGCTGGTTGGTGTAGGTTATCGTGCGGCTGTTAAAGGCGACGTGGTGAATTTAGCCCTGGGCTTCTCTCACCCTGTTGAGCATAAGCTGCCTGCGGGTATCACTGCTGAATGTCCAACTCAAACTGAAATCGTGCTGAAAGGCGCTGATAAGCAGGCGATTGGCCAAGTAGCTGCTGACCTGCGTGCCTACCGTCGTCCTGAGCCATATAAAGGCAAGGGTGTTCGTTACGCCGACGAAGTCGTGCGTACCAAAGAGGCTAAGAAGAAGTAAGGTAACACTATGGATAAGAAATCTGCTCGTATCCGTCGTGCGACCCGCGCACGTCACAAGCTTAAAGAACTGGGTGCGACTCGTCTGGTGGTACATCGTACCCCGCGTCATATTTACGCACAGGTTATCGCACCAAACGGTTCAGAAGTCCTGGTAGCTGCATCTACTGTAGAAAAAGCTATCACTGAGCAATTGAAGTACACTGGAAACAAAGACGCCGCTGCAGCTGTGGGTAAAGCTGTTGCAGAGCGCGCACTGGAAAAAGGCATCACTGTTGTTGCTTTTGACCGTGCTGGTTTCCAATATCATGGTCGTGTCCAGGCACTGGCAGATGCTGCCCGTGATGCTGGCCTTCAGTTCTAAGGTAGAGGTGTAAGATGGCTCACATCGAAAAACAAGCTGGCGAACTGCAGGAAAAGCTGATCGCGGTAAATCGCGTATCTAAAACCGTTAAAGGTGGTCGTATTTTCTCCTTCACTGCTCTGACAGTGGTTGGTGATGGTAACGGTCGCATTGGTTTTGGTTACGGAAAAGCGCGTGAAGTTCCAGCAGCGATCCAGAAAGCGATGGAAAAAGCCCGTCGCAACATGATTAACGTCGCGCTGAACCACGGCACCCTGCAGCACCCTGTTAAAGGTGTGCACACAGGTTCTCGTGTGTTCATGCAGCCGGCTTCCGAAGGTACCGGTATCATCGCCGGTGGTGCAATGCGCGCCGTTCTGGAAGTCGCTGGAGTTCATAACGTTCTGGCTAAAGCATATGGTTCCACTAACCCGATTAACGTGGTTCGTGCAACTATTGATGGCCTGGCGAATATGAAATCTCCGGAAATGGTCGCTGCCAAGCGTGGTAAATCCGTTGAAGAAATTCTGGGGTAATTGACCATGGCAAAGACTATTAAAATTACACAAACCCGCAGTGCAATCGGTCGTCTGCCTAAGCACAAGGCAACGCTGCTTGGCCTGGGTCTGCGTCGTATTGGCCACACTGTAGAGCGCGAAGATACTGCTGCTGTACGTGGTATGGTCAACGCGGTTTCCTACATGGTTAAAGTTGAGGAGTAAGAGATGCGTTTAAATACTCTGTCTCCGGCCGAAGGGTCTAAGCACGCTTCCAAGCGTCTGGGTCGCGGTATCGGTTCTGGCCTCGGTAAAACCGGCGGTCGTGGTCACAAAGGTCAGAACTCTCGTTCTGGCGGTGGCGTACGTCGCGGGTTCGAAGGTGGTCAGATGCCGTTGTATCGTCGTCTGCCGAAATTCGGTTTCACCTCTCGCAAAGCAATGATCACCGCAGAGATTCGTCTGTCTGATCTGGCGAAAGTTGAAGGCGACGTAGTTGACCTGAACACGCTGAAAGCAGCTAACATTATCGGTATTCAGATTGAGTTCGCGAAAGTGATCCTGTCTGGCGAGGTTTCTCGTCCGGTAACCGTTAACGGCCTGCGTGTCACTAAAGGCGCTCGTGCTGCTATCGAAGCTGCTGGCGGTAAAATCGAGGAATAAGTAGCAGATGGCAAAGCAACCGGGATTAGATTTTCAAAGTGCTAAAGGTGGGCTTGGCGAGCTGAAACGCAGACTGATGTTTGTTATCGGTGCGCTCATTGTGTTCCGCATTGGCTCTTTTATTCCGATCCCTGGTATTGATGCCGCTGTACTTGCCAAACTGCTTGAACAACAGCGAGGCACCATCATTGAAATGTTTAACATGTTCTCTGGTGGTGCTCTCAGCCGTGCTTCAATCTTTGCATTGGGTATCATGCCGTACATTTCGGCATCGATTATTATCCAGCTGCTGACGGTGGTTCATCCAGCGTTAGCAGAGTTGAAGAAAGAAGGGGAGTCTGGTCGTCGTAAGATCAGCCAGTACACCCGTTACGGTACTCTGGTGTTGGCCGTATTCCAGTCGATCGGTATTGCTACCGGTTTGCCGAATATGCCTGGTATGCAAGGCTTGGTGTTAAACCCAAGCTTTGCATTCTATTTCACCGCTGTTGTGAGTCTGGTCACAGGGACGATGTTCCTGATGTGGCTTGGCGAACAAATTACTGAGCGTGGTATCGGTAACGGTATCTCAATCATAATTTTCGCTGGTATTGTTGCGGGTTTACCGCCGGCCATTGGCCATACTATCGAACAAGCTCGGCAAGGCGACCTGCACTTCCTCCTGTTGCTGTTGGTTGCAGTATTAGTATTCGCAGTGACCTTCTTCGTTGTCTTTGTTGAGCGTGGTCAACGCCGCATTGTGGTGAACTACGCAAAACGTCAACAAGGTCGCCGGGTCTATGCTGCGCAGAGCACACATTTACCGTTGAAAGTGAATATGGCAGGGGTTATCCCGGCTATCTTTGCTTCCAGCATTATTCTGTTCCCTGCGACCATCGCGTCATGGTTCGGGGGCGGTACCGGTTGGAACTGGCTGACAACAATTTCGCTGTATTTGCAGCCTGGGCAACCGCTTTATGTGTTACTCTATGCGTCTGCAATCATCTTCTTCTGTTTCTTCTATACGGCGTTGGTCTTCAACCCTCGTGAAACAGCAGATAACCTGAAGAAGTCCGGTGCATTTGTACCAGGAATTCGTCCGGGAGAACAAACGGCGAAGTATATTGATAAAGTAATGACCCGCCTGACTTTGGTTGGTGCGCTGTACATTACCTTTATCTGCCTAATCCCGGAGTTCATGCGTGATGCGATGAAAGTGCCGTTCTACTTCGGTGGGACCTCACTGCTAATTGTCGTCGTGGTTATCATGGACTTTATGGCTCAAGTGCAAACTCTGATGATGTCCAGTCAGTACGAGTCTGCATTGAAGAAAGCGAACCTGAAAGGCTACGGCCGTTAATTGTCGCTTGAGAAGTTACGGAGAGTAAAAATGAAAGTTCGTGCTTCCGTCAAGAAATTATGTCGTAACTGCAAAATCGTTAAGCGTGACGGTGTTATTCGCGTGATTTGCAGTGCCGAGCCGAAGCATAAACAGCGTCAAGGCTGATTATCTCGCATATTTTTCTTGCAAAGTTGGGTTGAGCTGGCTAGATTAGCCAGCCAATCTTTTGTATGTCTATGCGTTTCCATTTGAGTATCCTGAAAACGGGCTTTTCGGTATGGAACGCATAATCTAAATAGTAGGAGTGCATAGTGGCCCGTATAGCAGGCATTAACATTCCTGATCAGAAACATGCCGTAATCGCATTGACTTCGATTTACGGTGTCGGCAAGACTCGCTCCAAGGCCATTTGCGCCTCTGCGGGTATCGCTGAAGATGTGAAGATCAGTGAGCTGTCTGAAGAACAAATCGACACGCTGCGTGACGAAGTTGCCAAATTTGTCGTTGAAGGTGATCTGCGCCGTGAAGTTAGCATGAGCATCAAGCGTCTGATGGACCTTGGTTGCTATCGCGGTTTGCGTCATCGTCGTGGTCTTCCAGTACGCGGTCAGCGTACCAAGACCAACGCCCGTACCCGTAAGGGTCCGCGCAAACCGATCAAGAAATAATCGGGGTGATTGAATAATGGCAAAGGCACCAGTTCGTGCACGTAAGCGTGTAAGAAAACAAGTCTCTGACGGCGTGGCTCATGTCCATGCTTCTTTCAACAACACAATCGTTACCATTACCGATCGTCAAGGTAACGCGTTGGGTTGGGCAACTGCCGGTGGTTCCGGTTTCCGTGGTTCTCGCAAATCAACTCCGTTCGCAGCTCAGGTTGCAGCAGAGCGTTGCGCAGAAGCCGTGAAAGAATACGGTATCAAGAACCTGGAAGTTATGGTTAAGGGACCGGGTCCGGGCCGCGAATCTACTATTCGTGCTCTGAACGCCGCTGGTTTCCGCATCACTAATATTACTGATGTGACTCCGATCCCTCACAACGGTTGTCGTCCGCCGAAAAAACGTCGCGTATAACGCCCCGTTTTTTTAGGTTTGTTGGAGAAAGAAAATGGCAAGATATTTGGGTCCTAAGCTCAAGCTGAGCCGTCGTGAGGGCACCGACTTATTCCTTAAGTCTGGCGTTCGCGCGATCGATACCAAGTGTAAAATTGAACAAGCTCCTGGCCAGCACGGTGCGCGTAAACCGCGTCTGTCTGACTATGGTGTGCAGTTGCGTGAAAAGCAAAAAGTTCGCCGTATCTACGGTGTGCTGGAGCGTCAGTTCCGTAACTACTATAAAGAAGCAGCTCGTCTGAAAGGCAACACCGGTGAAAACCTGTTGGCTCTGCTGGAAGGTCGTCTGGACAACGTTGTTTACCGTATGGGCTTCGGCGCCACTCGTGCAGAAGCACGTCAGCTGGTTAGCCACAAGTCAGTAATGGTAAACGGTCGCGTTGTTAACATCGCTTCTTATCAGGTAACTCCGAATGACGTAGTCAGCATCCGTGAGAAAGCCAAAAAGCAATCTCGCGTGAAGGCCGCTCTGGAGCTGGCTGAGCAGCGTGAAAAGCCAACCTGGCTGGAAGTTGATGCTGCCAAGATGGAAGGTGTGTTCAAGCGTAAGCCTGAGCGTACTGATCTGTCTGCGGACATTAACGAACACCTGATCGTCGAGCTTTACTCCAAGTAAAGCTTAGTACCAAAGAGAGGACACAATGCAGGGTTCTGTGACAGAGTTTCTAAAACCGCGCCTGGTAGATATCGAGCAAGTGAGTTCGACGCACGCCAAGGTGACCCTTGAGCCTTTAGAGCGTGGCTTTGGCCATACTCTTGGTAACGCGCTGCGCCGTATTCTGCTTTCTTCGATGCCGGGTTGCGCGGTGACCGAGGTTGAGATTGATGGTGTACTACATGAGTACAGCACCAAAGAAGGCGTTCAGGAAGATATCCTGGAGATCCTGCTCAACCTGAAAGGGCTGGCGGTGAGAGTTCAAGGCAAAGATGAAGTTATTCTTACCCTGAACAAATCTGGCATTGGCCCTGTGACTGCAGCCGATATCACCCATGATGGTGATGTCGAAATCGTCAAGCCTCAGCACGTGATCTGCCACCTGACCGATGAAAACGCATCTATTAGCATGCGTATCAAAGTTCAGCGTGGTCGTGGTTATGTGCCGGCCTCTGCCCGAATTCATTCGGAAGAAGATGAGCGCCCAATCGGCCGTCTGTTAGTCGACGCATGTTACAGCCCTGTAGAGCGTATTGCCTACAATGTTGAAGCAGCTCGTGTTGAACAGCGTACCGACCTGGACAAGCTGGTCATCGAAATGGAAACGAACGGCACAATCGATCCTGAAGAGGCGATTCGTCGTGCGGCAACCATCCTGGCAGAACAACTTGAAGCTTTCGTTGACTTACGTGATGTTCGTCAGCCGGAAGTTAAAGAAGAGAAACCAGAATTCGATCCGATCCTGCTGCGCCCTGTTGACGATCTGGAATTGACTGTCCGCTCTGCTAACTGCCTTAAGGCAGAAGCTATCCACTATATCGGTGATCTGGTACAGCGTACCGAGGTTGAGCTTCTTAAGACGCCTAACCTTGGTAAAAAATCTCTTACAGAGATTAAAGACGTGCTGGCTTCCCGTGGACTGTCTCTGGGCATGCGCCTGGAAAACTGGCCACCGGCAAGCATCGCTGACGAGTAACCGGATCACAGGTTAAGGTTTTACTGAGAAGGATAAGGTCATGCGCCATCGTAAGAGTGGTCGTCAACTGAACCGCAACAGCAGCCATCGCCAGGCTATGTTCCGCAACATGGCAGGTTCACTGGTTCGTCATGAGATCATCAAGACGACCCTGCCTAAAGCGAAAGAGCTGCGTCGCGTAGTTGAGCCGCTGATTACTCTTGCCAAGACTGATAGCGTTGCTAATCGTCGTCTGGCATTCGCCCGCACTCGTGATAACGAGATCGTGGCAAAACTGTTTAATGAACTGGGTCCGCGTTTTGCAGCGCGTACTGGTGGTTACACTCGTATTCTTAAGTGTGGCTTCCGTGCTGGTGATAACGCTCCGATGGCTTACATCGAGCTGGTTGACCGCGCCGAGACTCAAACAGAAGCTGCTGCAGAGTAATCTGTAGTAACATGAAAAAACCGGGCTTGCCCGGTTTTTTTATATCTGCGATTTCCCATTCCTGCCTGTTCCGTCGTATCCTTTCTGCAAATCCATCCCTGTTATTTAACGATATGTGGTTACTCGATCAGTGGGCTGAGCGTCATATTGCCGAGGCTCAGCGTAAAGGTGAATTTGAAAATTTGCCAGGAGCGGGCCAACCGCTGGTATTGGATGATGACTCCCATGTCCCTGCGGAATTGCGCACGGCCTTCCGGCTGCTGAAAAATGCGGGTTGTCTTCCACCTGAGCTCCAGCAGCGCAAGGAGGCACTGGAGCTTAATGACTTGCTTAACTCCATCAATCAGGAGCATCCTGACTACCAGGCCATCAGCAAAAAACTGATGCTGCTCGAGCTTAAGCTAAGACAGGCTGGCCTGAGTACCGATTTCCTGCACGGTGACTATGCCGTTAAATTGCTGCGTAAGGTCGAGGAGTAAGAATGTACCGTATTGGAGAACTGGCCAGACTGGCCGATGTGACACCCGACACAATTCGCTATTATGAAAAACAGCGAATGATGGAACATGAGATCAGAACGGAGGGAGGCTTCCGGCTTTACAGCGAGACAGATCTGCAGCGTCTAAAATTTATTCGCTATGCCAAGCAGCTGGGGTTTACCCTTGAAACTATACGTGAACTGCTTTCGATCCGTGTCGATCCTGAACATCATACCTGCCAGGAATCAAAAGGCATCGTACAGAGCCGTTTAAAAGAAGTTGAGTCGAAGATTAACGAGCTGGAACATATGCGAAAATCATTACAGCGGCTCAATGATGCCTGTTGTGGGACGGCGCACAGCAGCGTTTACTGTTCGATTCTTGAAGCCCTTGAGCAGGGAGCCAGCATCACAAAATAGCGCTTGCAGCTTACCTGACACAGGCATAAAATCGCGCCGTTAAATTAACCATATTGGAGTTTTTATGAGCAAGTACCAGCATAAGAAAGGGGTTATAAAAGACAATGCCATTGAGGCGTTATTGCATGACCCACTGTTTCGCCAGAGAGTTGAACAGAATAAGAAGGGGAAAGGAAGCTATCAGCGTAACGCGAAACATGGCAAGAGGGGTAACTGGGAGGCCAGTGGCAAACAAGCAGAGTGCTTTTTTACCACTGGCCTTCTTCTTTCAGATAAGGCTATCAGATTCGCTCGTTCTGCTGCTTAAGCAGGTCGCGAATTTCGCTAAGCAGTACTTCCTCTTTGCTCGGCGCCGGTGGTGCCGCAGGCTCTTCAACTTTCTTACGGTTGAGTTTATTGATAACTTTGATTGCCATAAAGATGGCGAAAGCCACGATCACAAAATCAAAGATATTCTGGATAAACACGCCATAATGCATCACAACAGCCGGGATATCCCCTGCCGCAGGCCTTAACGTTAAAGCGAACTGCTTGAAATCAACGCCGCCAATCAGCAACCCAAGCGGCGGCATAATAATATCCGCGACCAGTGAAGAAACGATTTTCCCGAATGCTGCACCAATAATCACACCCACTGCCAAATCTACAACGTTTCCGCGCATCGCAAATTCGCGGAATTCTTTTAACATGCTCATTTTTCTCTCCTTGTTCCGGCTGACGTTAATAAGTCTAACAAATGATGAACCGATTGCCATAACGCAAGGAAATAAGAGTCCTTCGCTAATCCCTTAATTTAAGAGTGGTTTATCGAATGCTGGTTACAAGCGAACAGCCTCCGGGGCTGCCCGCATGGCTTACAGGAAGAATGGACTTGGCTGGAACAGGCGCTCAACGTCGCTGACAAATTTCTTATCAGTGAGGAACATAATCACGTGGTCGCCTTGCTCAATGCGGAGATTGTCATTAGCTATCATGACGTCGTTACCCCGTACGACGGCACCTATTATGGTGCCAGGCGGCAGCTTAATATCATCGATAACACGACCAACAACGCGTGAAGTACTTTCATCACCGTGGGCGACGGCTTCGATTGCTTCCGCTACGCCGCGACGAAGTGAAGATACGCCTACAATATCCGCTTTACGCACATGTCCAAGAAGTGCCGAAATGGTCGCCTGCTGAGGAGATATCGCAATATCTATGACGCTGCCCTGAACAAGATCGACGTATGCGCGACGCTGGATCAGCACCATGACTTTCTTCGCGCCCATCCGCTTGGCCAGCATGGCGGACATGATGTTTGCTTCGTCATCGTTGGTGACGGCAATGAACAAATCTACCTGTTCAATGTGCTCTTCCGCCAGCAGCTCCTGGTCGGATGCATCGCCGTAGAAGACGATGGTGTTTTGCAGCATCTCCGCCAGTTCCGCAGCGCGTTGCGGATCGCGTTCGATAAGCTTAACGCTGTAATCTTTTTCAAGGCGCTGCGCCAGGCCAGCACCGATGTTACCGCCACCAACCAGCATAATGCGCTTGTAGGGTTTTTCGAGGCGCTGAAGCTCGCTCATCACCGCGCGAATATTCTGTGAGGCCGCAATAAAGAACACTTCATCCCCGGCCTCAACAATAGTAGAGCCTTGTGGGCGAATAGGATGGTCATGGCGAAATATCGCCGCAACCCGCGTTTCAATATGCGGCATATGTTCACGCATCGTTGAAAGCGCGTTGCCTATCAGCGGGCCACCATAGTAAGCCTTTACTACCGCGAGGCTTACCTTGCCCTCAGCAAAATTCACAACCTGCAGCGCGCCCGGGTACTCGATCAGGCGATAGATACTGTCGATAACCAGCTGCTCAGGTGCAATGAGGTGGTCAATAGGCACAGCTTCTGCGTTGAACAGACGCTCTGCATCGCGCACGTAATCCGGCGCCCGGATACGTGCAATCCGGTTCGGCGTGTTAAACAGCGAATACGCGACCTGACAGGCAATCATATTCGTTTCGTCAGAGCTGGTAACGGCCACAAGCATATCGGCGTCATCCGCCCCTGCCTCTCGCAAAACGCGCGGGTGTGAGCCATGGCCCTGGACAACGCGCAGGTCAAACTTATCCTGTAAGCTGCGCAGGCGATCCTGATTGGTATCGACAACGGTAATATCGTTATTTTCACCGACCAGGTTTTCTGCAAGGGTGCCACCGACCTGGCCCGCACCCAGAATAATTATTTTCATATTTATAGCTTCATTAAGGATGAAACTGACGACTCAGTAATGCGCGAGTCAGTTTTTAATAAGCTTAGCGTAAAAGAAGCCGTCGCCTTCGTGCTCTGCCGGCAGATTCTGGATGCCCGGCAATTCTGGCGTTCCCGTTTCCACCAGCTTCGCTTCAGGATGGCGATTCAGGAAAGCGGCGACCTGCAGGCTGTTTTCTTCCGGGAGGATTGAGCAGGTTGCGTAAAGCAGCGTGCCACCTGATTTCAGATGTGGCCAGATAGCTTCGAGGATCTCTTTTTGCAGCTCCGCAAGTTCAGCAATATCCCTATCGCGGCGCAGCCACTTAATGTCCGGGTGACGGCGAATGACGCCGGTCGCCGAGCAGGGGGCATCCAGTAAAATTCTGTCGAACTGCTGTTTGCCGCACCACTGCGCCGGGAAACGGCCGTCGCCCTGTTTAACTTCGGCATTCATGCCCAGACGCTGCAAGTTTTCATAAACGCGTTTAAGCCGCGCTGGATCAACATCTACTGCCATGACTTCAGCCGCCGGGGCCGCTTCCAGAATATGCGTGGTTTTGCCTCCCGGCGCGGCGCAAAGATCCAGGATCGTTTCGCCATCCTGCGGATCGAGCAGATCAACGCAGCCCTGGGCTGAAGCATCCTGAACGGTCACCCAGCCCTGCTCAAAGCCCGGCAGCACGTGAACTGGCGCAGGCGTGTCAAGACGGACGGCATCGCGATAATGCGGGTGCGGCTGTCCTTCCAGGCCAGCTTCTGACAGAAGTTTCAGCCACTCATCGCGTGAGTGATGCTGACGATTAACGCGCAGCCACATTGGCGGACGCTGATTATTGGCGGCAATAATTTCCTGCCATTGGCCTGGATAAGCTTTCCTGATGCGCTGCATCAGCCAGGCGGGATGGAGGAAACGGCTCTCATGTTTTGCCGCTTCCGCCATCAGCTCGTCCTGCTGACGCTGGAACTGGCGTAAGACGCCGTTAATCAGCCCTTTTAAAGACTGACGTTTTATTGCAACGGCGCCTTCTACGGTTTCCGCAAGCGCTGCATGGGCGGGGATACGGGTATAAAGCAACTGATAAAAACCTACCATAATCAGATAGTGGATGGTGCGCTGTTTGCCGGTCATTGGACGGGACATCAGCTTGCTCACCAGCCATTCAAGCTGTGGTAACGTGCGCAGCACGCCGAAGCACAGCTCCTGGAGTAGCGCTTTGTCTTTATCAGATACTTTTTGCTGCATCGGTGGCAGCACGTTGCTCAACGATTGTCCTTTTTCGACAACCTGCTCAATAGTCTGGGCTGCCAGACTGCGAAGATTTAATGATTTTTTCATAGCTACGCTCTGTTTTCCGGCGCTTAAAAACAAAAATGCCCAGGCTTACCCGGGCGTAGTAACGTTTTTTATTCAGGCGAGTAATGCGCCTGGTTCGAACCATTCACGGCGGGAGTTCAGCAAATCCTGCGCTTTCATTGCTTTTTTACCAGCAGGCTGCAGCTCTTCAAGATTCAAAATGCCCTCGACCGTCGCTACCTGGATCCCCTGCTTAGTGGCTTCCAGAATAGTGCCGGGTTTGGCATTCGTTTGCCGATCTATAGCCGTGGCACGCCACACTTTAACCGGCTGCTCGTCGATTTCCAGCCAGCTCATCGGCCATGGATTGAAGGCGCGAATACACCGCTCGAGCTGAACCGCCGAAAGGGACCAGTCGATGCGGGCCTCTTCTTTGCTCAGCTTTTCGGCGTAGGTGACAAGGGACTCATCCTGAACTTCAGGCTTAGCCGTGCCCTGGGCCAGCTGACTTAACGTTTCCAGTAATCCCTGCGGGCCCAGATCGGCAAGTTTGTCGTAAAGTGATGCGCTGGTATCTTGCGGGGTGATGTCGCAGGCAAGCTTAAACAGCATGTCGCCTGTATCCAGGCCCACATCCATTTGCATGATAGTGACGCCCGTCTGAGCATCGCCAGCCCATAGAGAGCGTTGGATTGGTGCCGCTCCGCGCCAGCGTGGCAGCAGGGAGCCATGCACGTTAATACAGCCTAAACGCGGCATATCAAGCACCGCTTTTGGCAGGATTAAACCATAGGCAACGACGACCATGACATCCGCGTTCAGGTCAGCAATAAGCTGCTGATTTTCAGCCGGGCGCAATGAAGCTGGCTGGAACACAGGGATCTCTTTTTCGCAGGCCAACACCTTAACCGGGCTGGGCATAAGTTTCTTACCACGGCCTGCCGGGCGATCGGGCTGGGTGAAAACGCCGACAACCTGATGCCCAGACGACAGCAGCGCGTCTAAGTGACGCGCTGCAAAATCGGGGGTGCCGGCGAAAATAATACGCAATGAATCAGACACATTATTCCCTTTCGTAGTGGATTAAGCGCTCTTGTTCAGACGAGCCATTTTTTCCAGTTTCTGACGAATGCGCTGACGCTTCATCGGCGAGAGGTAATCAACAAACAGTTTGCCGATCAGGTGGTCCATCTCATGCTGAATACAGATAGCCAGCAGGCCATCTGCCTCTAATTCGTACGGCTTGCCTTCACGATCCAGCGCGCGAATTTTAACGGTTTCCGCACGCGGCACGAGAGCACGCTGTTCAGGAATAGAAAGGCAGCCTTCCTCAATACCCGTTTCACCGCTTTGTTCCAGCAATTCCGGGTTGATAAGTACCAGGCGTTCATCACGGTTTTCCGACACATCAATGACAATAATGCGCTGATGGATATCTACCTGTGTTGCCGCAAGGCCAATCCCTTCCTCTGCGTACATTGTCTCGAACATGTCGTCAACAATACGCTGAATCTCAGCATTCACCTCTTTGACCGGAGCCGCCACAGTGCGAAGGCGCTCGTCCGGAAAATGTAATACTTGTAAAACTGACATATTTATCCAGAGCTGTGTTCAATTGATAGAAGGATTCTTCTCTCTATTCTAGACAAAACCCCCTTTGATTGACAGCATCAGTGACCAATCGCAAGGATTGCTTTTATGGCTTATGGCAGGGGGAAACAGTGTTACCAACGGAGATTTGGTTGCGCCTTATGGCAGTGAACAGCCTGAGCGGCGATAAGATGCTGGAAATCGCCCAAAACCTGCTGTCCGGCACGCAGTTTTCCCCCGGCTCGCTTGCCGCTGCGGGTCTCACCTCCCGGCAGATTAAGCAATTTATTGGCTTTAGCGAGCGTGAGCTTGAAAACAGCTATTTATGGCTTGAGCAAACCGGGCATCATCTGCTCACGGTAGACAGTCCCCACTATCCTGAACAGCTCCGCGCGACGGAGGATTTCCCTGCGGCCCTGTTGATAGCAGGCAACCTGCCGCTGCTCGCCAGCAATCAGCTGGCCGTTGTCGGTAGCCGCAATCTCTCAATGTATGGTGAAAGATGGTGCCGCTTGTTCTGCGAGCCACTGGCCGCCGCTGGGCTGACCATAACCAGCGGCCTGGCATTGGGCATTGATGGCGTAGCTCATCGCGCTACGTTGCAGGCAGGGGGGAAAACCGTGGCCGTGTTGGGCAATGGTTTGCATGACATTTACCCTAAACGTCATCGGCAGCTCGCACAAAGCATTGTTGAAGCCGGTGGTGCGCTGGTTTCCGAATTTCCGTTAGCTACCACACCCTGGCCCGCAAACTTTCCCCGTCGCAATCGTATTATTAGCGGCCTGAGCCGGGCCGTATTTGTTGTGGAGGCCTCTGAACGCAGCGGCTCGTTAGTCACAGCGAAACTGGCCGTGGAACAAGGAAGAGAGGTCTTTGCGCTACCGGGGCCAATTGGCAGCCCGGGGAGTGAAGGCCCGCACTGGCTGATAAAACAGGGGGCCACGCTGGTCAGCCACCCCGCCGATATCCTTGACTACCTTAGAAGCGAACTACAATGGCTGACTCCATCGCACAAAACCCTAATATATTCTGCCGATGAAGGCGGTCACACATTGCCATTTCCCGAGCTGTTGGCTAACGTAGGAGATGAGGTTACACCTGTTGACGTCGTCGCTGAACGTGCCGGCCAACCTGTGCCAGAGACGGTAGCCCAACTGCTCGAACTGGAGTTAGCAGGATGGATCGCAGCTGTACCCGGCGGCTATGTCCGATTGAGGAGGGCATGCCATGTTCGACGTACTAATGTACTTATTTGAAACCTACATCCATAACGAAGCTGAAATGCGCGTAGATCAGGATAAACTGACTCGCGATCTCACCGATGCCGGTTTTGATCGCGAAGACATTTACAACGCGTTGGTATGGCTTGAAAAGCTGGCTGATTATCAGGAAGGGCTCACCGAGCCGATGCAACTGGCCGCCGATCCACTTTCCATGCGGGTCTACACGGAAGAAGAAAGCATGCGTCTGGATGCCAGCTGCCGGGGATTTTTACTTTTCCTTGAGCAGATTCAGGTGCTAAACCTCGAAACTCGCGAAATGGTGATTGAACGCGTGCTGGCGCTGGATACCGCTGAATTTGAGTTAGAAGACTTAAAGTGGGTGATATTAATGGTGCTGTTCAACATTCCGGGATGCGAAAATGCCTATCAGCAGATGGAAGAATTACTCTTCGAAGTAAATGACGGTATGCTGCACTAAATTTCTGTGCAGCAAGAGAAGCTATGACCAAATCAGCACTGTTCACGGTGCCTAAAAATGAACCCTGCCCCCAATGCGGGGCAGAGTTAGTGATTCGTTCCGGCAAGCACGGCCCCTTTCTGGGCTGCTCCCATTACCCGGAATGTGATTACGTACGCCCGCTAAAAGGCCAGGCCGATGGTCATGTTGTCAAAGTGCTGGAAGGGCAGGCTTGTCCAGAATGCCAGGCAACGCTTGTCCTGCGTCAGGGGCGGTTCGGTATGTTTATCGGCTGTAGCAATTATCCTGAATGCGAACACACTGAAGTGATCGATAAGCCTGATGAGACGGCAATCACCTGTC
This sequence comes from Dryocola clanedunensis, assembly GCF_038405435.1. Taxonomy (GTDB): domain Bacteria; phylum Pseudomonadota; class Gammaproteobacteria; order Enterobacterales; family Enterobacteriaceae; genus Dryocola; species Dryocola clanedunensis_A. The sequence goes on from NZ_JBBYHZ010000019.1 coordinate 23,071, forward strand.
CGCAATGTCAGCAGGGCCAGCTGGTGCAGCGTCGTTCTCGCTATGGCAAAACCTTCTGGTCGTGCGATCGCTACCCTGAATGCCAGTTTGTCATCAATTTCAAACCTATCGCTGGGGTTTGTCCTGAATGCCACTATCCGTTATTAATAGAAAAGAAAACGGCGCAGGGCGTGAAATGCCTTTGTGCCAGTAAACAATGTGGAAAGCCGGTTACGGCGGAATAAGATTGTGAACAATAGCCTGCAACAAGAGCCCATCGCACAGATCGTCGCGGCTTTGAAAAATAATAATGTCATCGCTTATCCAACAGAGGCTGTTTTTGGCGTCGGTTGCGATCCTGACAGTGAGCTGGCGGTTTCCCGTCTGCTCGCTTTAAAACAACGCCCCGTTGATAAAGGTTTGATTCTCATCGCGGCGGATTTTGAACAACTAAAACCTTATGTGGATGAGCAGGCGTTAACCGCAGCGCAGCGTGAAGCGGTTTTCTCTCGCTGGCCCGGGCCGGTAACGTTTGTCTTCCCGGCTTTGCCCTCAACGCCACGCTGGCTGACGGGTAGGTTTGATTCGTTAGCCGTCCGGGTTACTGACCATCCGCTGGTTAAAGCACTCTGCCTTGAATATGGCAAACCGCTGGTTTCAACTAGCGCCAATCTGACTGGCTTACCGCCATGCCGCACCGCCGAAGAGGTTTTGCAGCAGTTCGGTACCGATTTCCCTGTTTTACATGGTGAAACCGGTGGCCGTCAGAATCCTTCTGAAATCCGCGATGCCTTAACCGGCGAACTCTTCCGCCAGGGGTAAAATGATGGACACCTTTGCCGTTTTCGGTAATCCGATTCAACACAGCAAATCACCGCAGATCCACAAGCTTTTTGCTGAACAACTGAATATCGACCATCCGTATGGTCGTATCCTTGCTCCACTGGATGCCTTCATTGAGACGCTGGAAGCTTTCTTTGCCGCTGGTGGTAAAGGTGCCAACGTCACTATGCCGTTTAAAGAGCTGGCGTTTGCCCGAGCAGACGAGCTCACGGAGCGCGCCGCGCTTGCCGGTGCGGTGAATACTTTGAAGCGTCTGGATGATGGCCGACTGGTGGGTGATAACACCGATGGCATTGGCCTGCTGAGCGATCTTGAGCGTTTGTCGCTGGTTAAACCGGGCGATCGTGTTCTTCTTTTAGGGGCTGGTGGAGCGGCCAGAGGCGTATTGCTTCCTCTGCTGTCTCTTGACTGCGCTGTCACCATCACCAACCGTACATTTTCCCGGGCGGAAGAGCTGGCAACACTGTTCAGCCATACCGGGAGCGTTCAGGCCATTGAACAACAGCAGCTGGCTGGCCATGAGTTTGACTTGATCATCAACGCAACCTCCAGCGGTGTCGGTGGCGAAGTCCCGGCTATCCCGGTTTCTTTGCTTTCACATAATGTTCGCTGCTACGACATGTTTTATCAAAAGGGACTAACGCCGTTCCTGAGCTGGAGTATTGAACACGGCGTACAACATTATGCAGATGGGTTAGGAATGCTGGTGGGGCAGGCGGCGCATGCTTTCTTATTATGGCATGGCGTACTCCCGGCAATCACACCGGTAATTGAACAGCTTCAGAAGGAAATGGGCGAATGAACCAGTCGATCCAGTTTCCGGATCGTGAAGAGTGGGACGTGCAACGCTGCGCGATCTGCTTCCCGGCGTTGGTTAATGGTTTTCAGGTTAACTGCGCCATCGCCGGGGAAACTGTCGCCAGCCGGTTTGGCGGCGACGAAGTGAAACAGTGGCTGGAGGCTTTCCGTCTCCATCGTTGGGACTTAGAAGAGGAAGTGCAGGATCTCATTCTCAATGAACAGGAAGACGATCAGGGCTGGTACTGGCTGTCCTGATCCAAATACTCATCTTTCCAGCGCACATAGTTATTCGCGGAGTACTTCAGGCCCTCAAGCTCCCCCTCCGTTAAAGGGCGCACCTGCTTCACCGGACTCCCCAGATATAAGAACCCACTTTCCAGACGTTTGTTTTGTGGTACCAGGCTACCGGCACCGATCATGACGTCATCCTCTACTATCACGCCATCCAGCAAAATCGATCCCATCCCCACCAGAACGCGATCGCCTATCGTACAGCCATGCAGCATCACTTTATGCCCGACGGTCACATCCTCCCCCACGATCAGCGGATTACCTTCAGGCTTATAGGAAGACTTATGTGTCACGTGCAGGACGCTGCCGTCCTGAATATTGCTGCGAGCGCCTATGGCAACGTGGTTTACATCACCGCGAATGGCAACTAACGGCCAGATGCTGACGTCGTCCCCCAGCGTGACATCACCTATTACCACGCTAGAAGGATCCAGCATGACCCGTTGGCCTGTTTTTGGAGAGATTTTATGGAAGGGACGTAATACTGCGGACATAGCGACCTCGGGAAATTCATTTCGTAGATCAACTCTGGCTGCTTTTATGAGCATTGGCAAGCGGGTAAACCGTCATAAAGAGGGGCGATCGCACAGGATCTCAGCGAAAAGGGTGAAAACTAAACACTCAGAAGAAAAGATCGAAAAAAGACTTGTGCAATAAAACGGGATCCCTATAATGCGCCTCCATCGACACGGAACATGTGAATCACTTCACAAACAACCGGCTCGATGAAGAGAAAAAATCCTGAAAGAATGGGTTGACTCTGAAAGAGGAAAGCGTAATATACGCCACCTCGAGTTAGCAAGCGAAAGCGCGTAACTCACTGCTCTTTAA
>NZ_JBBYHZ010000020.1:0-20275 GCF_038405435.1 Dryocola clanedunensis
TGTGAGCAATAAATATCAACAGAGGATATGGGCATGACCGAGAAAAAATATGGCTTTCAAATTGAAACTTATGAAAGAGGAGAATCAATCCAAGTCCTGCAAACGGGCGACGGCTTCACGGCATTTAACACCATCTACAGCAAAGAGCGTGACTACGTTGGTATTGGTTTCTCCTACGGCAATGGCGACGGAAACATTGGTAAGCGCGTGGTTTTCGATGATGGAACGACAGCTACCGACCGTGAATGCAAATGGCTAATCAAGTTCGACAACAAGGCGTCAATCAATGCGCTGATTGCCCAACTCGAAGAACTAAACGCAGCCATCGACGACGGCTACATGATTGAGAGCACCGCTGATGCTGACGCCTGAATCAATCACCACCTACCAGCGCAACAGCAACGCAGCAGCAGGATATTGCGCAGCGTGTACAAAGCCGTTGAGCGGCGAGGAAATAACAAAAGCGCTAAATGGAGATGAAAAGCTCTACTTCAGATATCTACATGAATGCTTCCGTTATGAAGCAAGCACTGGCGAATTCTTCTGGAAAAACAGACCAATTGAGCACTTCAAGTCAAGGCAGTATTGGGTTGCATTTAAAACGAGACTGTCGCTTAAAAAGACAGGATCAATAGATTCTTGTGGGTACGCTCAGTTGCACGTCAGCGGTAAAACGATGTCAGCTCATAGAACAGCTTGGTTTATGACTTATGGCTTTTACCCCTCTGAAATCGACCACATCAATCACATTAGAAATGACAACCGCATCATAAATCTGAGGGAGGTAACGAGAAAAGAGAACGTTATCAACACTCTAATACGCAAAGACAATTCAAGCGGGGTTACCGGGGTTAGCTTTAGGCCAGAAAGGAATCACTGGACGGCGCGAATTCGACATGAAGGGAAGTTGGTTCATCTTGGCAAGTTCATGACTAAAGAAGAGGCCACGGAAGCCAGGAGGAAAGCTGAAATACTGTATGGATACGCTGAAATTAAAACTGTGTGTATACCACTTGAAAGCGAATGCGCTCATGAGGCGTATGTAGAAACCGATCCGAATTCGAGGATGTATGATGATAATTAGCAGATACGGGCCGATAACGTTCCGGCACTTTCAGGACAATCCATATTGGGCAGCGGCCGCCGGTTACGATTTCAATTACTTCGATTGCTTATCAGTATCAGCCCAGGTCATTTTCAATATTGCCCATAACACATGGGATGAATTTGTTGAACTTCCTGACACCGAGGTCAGGTGGCTGCCACTCTTCACCATCAGGATTGCCCTATCGATACTTATGATGGCAATGCTCACATTCACATATCCGATCTTTGCTATTGCCATCCATATCCGCTGCAGAGCTGGCAGGAAGAAGTATAAAGGGTCACACAGCAACACTGTCACCAACAACATGAATATCTGGATTCGACAGTGCGAACGGAGATGGGGGGATTCCAATGGCTGACAGGCGCAAACCGCCGAAGCCCAAGGAATGCGCCATCTGCACCAAAGAATTTACCCCTCGTAACTCACTCCAAAAAACCTGCTCAATACCCTGCGCCATTTCCCATGGCAAGCAGAAGGAGCAAACCAAAAAAGACAAGGCAGACCGCGCCAATCTGAAAGTCAGGCGGGAGAAACTCAAGACCGCATCCGACTGGAACAAAGAGGCTCAGGTTGCTGTTAATCGGTTCATCTTCTGGCGTGATTACGGCAAGCCTTGCATAGCATGCGGGAAGCCATTGGTTTACGGGGTAAGAGGCGGGGCAGTAGACGCAAGTCATTACCGCTCTAGAGGCTCGGCAGCACATTTAAGATTTAACATTTTCAATATCCACGCAGGCTGCGTGAGATGCAACAGGGAGCTATCTGGCAACCTGATTCCATTCCGTATCAACCTCATCGAGAAAATCGGCCCAGAGCGCGTAGAGCGCATTGAGCACGACAACAAACCACGCAAGTTCGATATCGAGTACCTGAAACGTGTGAAATCCATCTTCACGCACCGGGCTCGCCATTACGAGAAATTGCGTAAACGTCACCAGGAGGCAGCATGAAACTGACACCTTACGACCAATCAGAGATTGAGCGCCTTGATAGAGAGATTGCTCAGCATGAAGCAACTATCCGCAGGAAGCAGGAGCAGCGCCGTGAAATCATCAACCGCAGCAACGCTAATAAGCAGGTGGCAGCATGAGACTTGAGGCTATCGGTAAATACTTCGCACCGAAATCACCACACATCACCGATGCACCCAGGGCAACATCTTCTGACGCATTGAGCATTAGTGAAGTGATGGCCGCATTAGGTCTTGCAGGACTTAAAAGCGGCATCGGTCTGGATTTATATCTGGCGAAGATTGGCATCAGTGCACCAGATAAAGCAGTAGAGGGACTCTATGAAATCGCACAACGCCTTGCAGGGCAATGTCGGGCTATCTCAGAACTTGATGAAGATATTAAGCAAAGGGTTCTGCAAATACTCGCAACTTTCGCTTATCAGGACTATTCACGCAGTGCGGCTAGTGTTCGTCAATGCGAATGCTGCGCTGGGGAAGGATTCATAGAGGCCGAAGTTTTCACTATGAAAGCCGCTATGGGGCAGATGACCCGATCCGCAGATGTGCAACTCATGCGATTTGCCAGCCCAATGCCGGGGAACGATCTCAAGCCCAAGCGGGAAGTGGTACGCGTTCTCTGCAAACCATGCGGCGGGAAGAAGGTCATCAGTAACGCCTGCCGGTGCCACGGGAAAGGCGTGGTGCTGGACAAGGAAAAAACGGAAGAGCAGGGTGGTGTGCCGGTATTCAAAACCTGTCCACGTTGCACCGGTCGGGGATATGCCCGTATTCCTGCTGAGACGGTTCGAAAGGCCATATCACTGGATGTGCTGGAAATAAGCCAGCCGTCATGGTCGCGGCATTACAAGCCTTTCTATGAGCTTCTGATAACGGAATGCCATAAAGAGGAGTCTGTGGCTGATTCAATGCTCTCAAGTGTGACTAAATAAGCAAATATTTCTACTGATATGGATATTGGTAGAAATAACAGTTTACTTGCTGAATAACATCGGCTAATCTCAACCCTAACACTACAAATCCGTCTGATTGTTACGGTGGATTTAAAAGAGGCCTCGCTGATGCGGGGCTTTTTGCGTTTCAGGGCCGAAAGCTCATCAGGTATGAGCAATCCCCTCATAAGGGAAAGGTAGGCAGGTTCGAATCCTCCACGGCCCACCAATTAAATCAAGGTCGCCATAGAGCGGCCTTTCTCATATTTAGCGCCAACCATCCAGCAACCAATATCACTCATAGATAACGTGCCGTGGCATGGATGGCGCTTTCCCCGATTACACAGACAGCACCTGCTTACGATAGCGAGGTGAGAGATATGCGTATGCCTGGAAATAATCCCGACCTGTTTGCGCTGCTACTGGCAACTCTCATGACGTTATTGGGAGCGATGGCCAGTTATGCCTACCGGGTCATTAATGGCGCCAGATTTAGCTGGGTGATGTTAGCGCTACAGCTAATTATCTCTCTGTTCGCCGGCTCTCTAATGATGCTGGCGGCAATGCATTACAAATGGCCAATGGAAGTGACTGGGGCAATCTGCGGATTAGCTGGCTGGTCTGGTTCGACACTGATTAAAGCGCTGGAATCGCGTCTACTGAATAAAGCCGGAGCAGCAAATGCCAACCAACAACAACCGTAAAGCTTTTCTCGACATGCTGGCCTGGTCGGAAGGCACAAGCCGCATCAAGGTAAGCGATAACGGATACAACGTGATTGTTGGTGGCTCGCTGTTTAGTGGATATGCCGACCATCCTCGAAAGCTCGTTGACCTGCCGCGGCTCGGAATCAAATCAACGGCCGCCGGTCGCTATCAGCTGCTTTCCCGTTACTGGGATGCATACCGCAAACAACTCGGCCTGAAAGACTTCTCACCTGCGAGTCAGGATGCTGTCGCATTGCAGCAGATTAAAGAGCGCAAAGCCCTGGCTGATATTGATGCTGGAAACATCGCGGCAGCAATTCAGAAATGCTCAAACATCTGGGCTTCACTGCCTGGTGCCGGATATGGCCAGCACGAACACAAACTTGATGACCTGATCGGCAAGTTCAAAGAGGCCGGCGGGGTGGTGGCATGATCCCCGCAATTCTGAAAGATAACTGGAAGCCGATTGCATTAATTTTGCTGGCTGGCCTTCTTTTATGGGGCGCCCATCACAACGGCTACGAGTCTGGAAAGTTCGACACTAATCAGGTCTGGAATATCAAGTGGGCAAAGCGTGATGCTAAAGACCTCCTTGAGTTAGCTGGACGGCAAGAGCAAGAGCGCACCGAAGAGCAGCGCCGCCAGAACCAAATCAACCAGGTAACAGCTGATGCACAAACTCAACTCGACAAAGCGCGGCTTGATGCTGCTAACGCTCAGTCTGCTGCTGACAAGTTGCAACTCACCATCGCAAACATCCGGCGTCAGCTCGCAGCAAGTGAAACCAGCAAACTTTCCTCCGCTGCCAGTTCAAGCTCGGCAAGAGCCACAGCTACCGATATGTTCGCCCAGTTGCTCATCGAATCAGACAGAGCGGCGGGAGAGTATGCGGAAGCGGCTGACCGGGCTCGAATAGCTGGCCTGGCATGCGAACGGTCATACGATTCCATTGCCACCGCCAAGTGATTCGTCACCCCAATTAACAGAGCCTGACTTCGGTCGGGCTTTTTTATACCCGCAGTAAATCACTGCGCCTCGCAGCGCAAATCATCCCGAGTCTTTCAGAAAGCTGAGCCTGAGAATTGCCGTATATGGTGGCGACCATCTCGGGGCGGCTTTTCTGTGCGAGCAGGCTCATCTTTCTAAAAGGTAATCGCTATGAATAATCCGTCAGTTATTCCGGCCTTCGACTTTCGCAATATGGTTCATGCAAAAGACGGAGAGGTAATCACTAATTCGCTTAAAGTTTCCCAGTACTTCGGGAAGCGACACGGAGACGTTCTCAGAAAAATTGACCAAGTAAAAGCCGATTGCTCAAACGATTTTAGCCAACGCAATTTTGCGTCGGCCGAATATATAGATGAGCAGGGCAAGGTTCGCCGAATGGAAAGCCTCACAAAAGACGGTTGGATCATGGTTGTCATGGGATTCACTGGCAAAGCGGCTGCAGCCATCAAAGAGAGCTTCATTTCTGCCTTCAATTGGATGTCCGAGCAACTAAGCCGGAGAATGGCAATCGGTGAAGAAATGCAACACCGATACGCCATCAAAGAAACGCGCTCGAAGCTTAAAGGCACCATCGGAAGTCGGTTGATGAATGAGCGCAAAAAGGAAAAGCGGGTGCTTGCTGTAGAGCATGACCACATCGCAGAGATAACTCAGCCTGGATTGCTCTTCACTGATGAGCGGCCAGACCTGTAATCAATTCCGTGGCGGAAACGAGGTGATCCTCATCTTGCTGACGGGTAAGCCGTAAGTGAACTAGCCGCTGCGTGAGCCGCTGCGAAGTTTGCGGATTTCATTGATGATTAAAAGCACATTCAAAACAAATTCAGATACTGCATTCAGTTGGTTAAAAAGGTCGGTCATTATTCCTCCAATAGGGTTGTTATATCTATTGTCGGTGTTAAGTGCGGCCCTCAATTCTTGTCTCCTATGAGAGAAAAAACTCAAGAATACTCCTCCCGCATTGTGGGCGTGTGAGCCGCCTCGTCTCCACGTAAACCCGTGACAGCATTAACGAAGACCCAGCCTCCATTGAGGACTCCCTCTGACGAGTGTGCTGTATTCCACGTAACGAGTAATGCCGCGTGTTTTCCTGCTGCAGCAACCAGCAGGGTTTGAGCGCTCATGGTCGCATCAGCTGCGATGGCAGAAGAAAGCTGAAACTCTCCCAACCGAACTCAAGGATAAACAATGGCGACTGTAATCAAAGGCTGGAAGGTCATGCTTCTGACCAAAGACGGTAAGGATTCTGGAATGCCGTCAGAGCAGGTTGGCTGGCAGATGGACAAAGAGCCAGATATTCGCGATGGAGTGTTAATTATCAGAAATGGGTTAGACACTCACGGCGTACCGCTTTGCATTATTCATAGCTTCAGCATTGAAGCGGTAATGGCTGAGTGACATTACAGAAGCCATTCAAACAGTGGCTTCGATAATGACAACCAGAGGTATCACCATGCCCAAGTACAACGTAACAGCCAAGAAGAAAGACGGAACTGTCTACGAAGGCATCATGACCGTTAAAGAGCCTCAACTGGTTAATGGTCTGTTCGCCGTGGCTAACAAGGATGGTGAGTGGCGCTACATTCAGCCTGATGAACTGAGCGAGATCCTGTTTACGCCGGTAGTGGAAGAAGAAACCAAGGAATAACAGTTATGGCAAGTAACGAGGAGCGCAGACCATACCCACCAATCAACTTCGTTAACTCGCCAGACGTTAAGCCTTACATCAGCCTTATCCCGGCAAATGAAGTCTACGAGTGGATGGTAAGTCAAATACTCATGGAGAGTGGCAGCCTGCACAATTCTGATCACTTCCATCTGCATGCTGCTGACATCTGTTTCATGTGGGCATCGAATGCCTTCGATAAGAAAGGGCGCTCAGTCCTCGGTCAGGCCGAAGAGGTAATGATGCGAGCAGGTGGTTGGCAGAAGGCCAGAATGGAACAGCAGATGTATGAATGGTTCGGTCACATACCGAAGTTCATCATTACGCTGGCTGCCGATTACTGCTCACAATGCAGTGACCTCGAATTCTGCGCACTGGTAGAGCATGAGCTTTACCACATCAGCCAGGCTACAGACGAATTTGGAGCGCCTAAGTTCAACAAAGAAACCGGTATGCCGACTCTCAAACTGCGCGGTCACGATGTAGAAGAATTCGTTGGCGTCGTGCGTCGTTACGGTGCCAGCAAGGAAGTACAAGAGATGGTCGATGCTGCGAACAAGCCAGCAGAGATTGCTCACTTAAACATTGCCAGGGCATGCGGAACCTGCCTGATGAAACTGGCGTAAATTTAGAATGCTTTGGAAGAGTGGTGAATTATGGCTGCATTAAAACCAGAGGTTAAAGCCTTCATCATTCAATCACTTGCATGCTTTGACTCATTATCAATTGTTGGTGAGGCTGTCCAAAAAGAGTTTGGCGTTAAAGTTACCCCGCAGCAGGTTGAGTCACACGACCCAACCAAGGCCAGCGGAAAGGGGCTGGCTCAGAAGTGGGTTGATTTATTCAACGCTACGCGCGCCCGATTCCAGACTGAAATATCTGACATCCCGATCGCCAATAAAGCTTACCGCCTCCGCATCCTTGACCGTATGGCTGGCAAAGCCGAGAACATGAAGAACATGGCGCTTACCGCTCAGCTAATCGAACAGGCGGCTAAAGAGTGCGGCGACGCTTACACCAACCGGCAGAAGGTTGAGCATACTGGCAAAGACGGCGGCCCTATTGAGTCAGCCACGCTAACGAAGGACGAATACAAGAAAGCTCGACGGGAGATGCTGGAGGATGACGACTGTTGAGCAGCGGAACTATGCCCGCAAAATAGAATGTGAAGAAGAGGGGCTGTACTTCTCCCGCTACTTCTTCAAGCAGCGCACAGGCGGTAAGATGATTGTCGCGCCGCATCACCGGGTAATTCAGAAAACACTGGATCGGGTGATAGACGGAGAAATTAAGCGCCTTATCATCAACGTTCCACCTGGCTACACCAAAACCGAACTGGCAACCATCAACATGATGGGTAGAGGGCTGGCGCTGAATAACCGCGCTCGCTTCATGCATCTTTCCTACTCGCACAATCTCGCACTGCTTAACTCCTCCACAACTCGCGGCATGGTTAAGTCAAAAGCCTATCAGGCTATGTGGCCCATGGAACTGCGCGACGATGCAGACAGCAAGGCTATGTGGTGGAACGAGCATGGAGGCGGTGTATATGCTTCATCCGCAGCTGGTCAGGTAACTGGCTTTCGTGCCGGACACATGGAGCCGGGATGGCAGGGCGCATTGATTATTGATGACCCGGTTAAGCCTGATGACGCGTACAGCGAAACAGTGCGCGACGGGGTAAACAGCCGCTTTAACGAAACAATCAAATCGCGATTAGCCGTCGAAACAACGCCGATGATCGTGATTATGCAGCGCATCCACTATCACGACCTGAGCGGATACCTGTTGCGCGGCGGCAGTGGCGAAGAGTGGCATCACCTGAATCTTCCGGTGATTATCGACAAAAGCCAGGCTTACTCTGCGCAGTATCCAGAAAACACTCACGCCATACCGATAGACCACGGATTGCCTGATGGTTGGCTGTGGCCTTTCAAGCATAACGAAACGCATCGTGTAGCACTATTCTCGCATCGGCGCACTGCTGAAGCGCAATACATGCAGAACCCTCGTCGCTTCAATGCCGAAGGCGCATTGTGGACAGAGGGAATGATTGCTGCGGCGCGAGCGCTAAATATCAGTGAAGAGATTTCCAGAACTGTAATTGCCATCGACCCCCAAGCAACGAACAGCGAAGAAAGCGACGAAACAGGGATTGTTGCTGCCAGCGCTTATGGCGTTGGTGACCGTAAGCAATATTCTGCGGATGGTGACTACAGTGGGAAATACTCACCTAACGGCTGGGCAACTCGCGCTATGGACGCCTATGCACAACATGATGCAGACGCGATTGTGATTGAAACAAACCAGGGTGGCGACATGGCAGAGGATACGCTGCGCAACGCTGGCTTTAAGGATCGCATTATTCGGGTTCACGCGAGTAAGGGAAAGTTTGCCCGCGCAGAGCCAATCTCTGCTTTATACGCGCAAGGTCGTGTGGCCCACAAAGGCAACCTCTATCAGCTCGAAAATCAGCAGATGGAATACGTGCCAACCACTTCAAAGAAATCACCGGACAGGCTGGATGCTCTGGTCTGGGCGATGACAGAGCTAAGCGGTCAGACTTCTGGCGCAATTTTCTTCTAAGGAGCACTCAGTGAGTGAATTAAATAGCGGGGAACAATTCCTCGTGAACGCCCTTGCTGATGCTATCGGGCGGCAGCGCATGCTGTACGCGCAGGGGCCTAACGGGAATACCAAGCGCACAAAGCTGTGGGATGAGTTCGGTTACCCGGACACAGTTAATTTTGATAACTACTACCGGGCATACGAACGTAACGCTGTGGCCCACGCCGCTGTGCACAAGCTGCTTGATACTTGCTGGACAGACAACCCCACGATTATCGACGGCGCGGAGAAGGATGAAGCCGAAGAAACGACAGAGTGGGAGTCATCAACAACCAAGCTACTCAGCAAGCACTGGGCAAAGCTTAAGGATGCTGACCGCCGCAACCTGGTAGGGCGATATTCAGCGGTGTTACTCCAAATTAAGGATGGTCGCAACTGGTGGGAGCCTGTTAATCGCGATGTAGTGAGGGCGCTCGGTGATAAAGCACTGGTTAAGTTAATCCCAGCATGGGAAGCGCAGATTAAGCCGGGTAACTTCGATATCGATACTCAGTCAGATACTTACGGGCAGCCGGTCAGCTACAACTTCAACGAGCAGCCAGTCGGCGACGATGGTACTTACGGAACTGTGCGCAGTGTTACCGTCCATCCAGATCGCGTGATCATCCTGTGTGAAGGTTCAGAGGATGAGAACATGCTTGCCGGTGTTCCATTGCTTCGCGCAGGCTTCAACAAGCTGCTCGACATTGAGAAGACATCCGGTGGCAGCGCAGAAGGTTTCCTGAAGAACGCCAGCCGCCAACTAGCGATGGAGTTTGACGCTACTACCGATGTTTCAACACTGGTTAAGCAGGCTAAAGAAGCCGGTTACGACTCTCTTGCTGAAGCAATGAATGACAAGGTCAGGAAGCTAAATAGCGGAACTGACTCGGCGCTGGCCATGCAGGCGGGGAAAACAAGCGTTCTCTCTGTCGCCCCAGCAGATCCGACACCGACCTGGACGGCAGCCGCAAACGAGTTCTCAGCGTCTATCCAATGTCCATTCACCATCCAGTTTGGTCAGCAGACAGGCCGCCTCGCGTCTGATGAAGATAAAACTGAGTGGGCCAAGCGCTGCAATGGTCGTCGCTGGGGGTTCCTCACCGACTACATCACTCGCGTCATCGAGCGATTTTGGACGCTGGGCATTATCGACCCGCCGAAAAACGGTGAGGTAACGCTGGCATGGTCTGACTTACTCGCGCCGAGCGAAAAAGAGAAGATCGCCAATATGGCGGCAATGGCTGATGTGGCTGATAAGACCAGAAGCGCATTCGGGACATCAGCGGTAACAGAAAACGAAATCCGCGCAGTGGGTGAGCTTGAGCCCATCCCTGAAGAAACAGCGCCAACCGGATCTGATGAGTCAGCCAAGCAAACCGACCCGCTGACAGGTGAGCCAATTGAACAATCAACCGAAGCCGGGAAGTCCGATAATTCCACGCAACAAAGCTGACCCGACTCAGTCCTACCGCGCAGTAAACCGGATGTACCGTGACATTGAGCAACGCTACTACGACATCAAGGTCGCACTGAAGCAGCTATTCGATATGCGGTTAACCGGGCGCGAACGGGCGAGAAACTCTCTGTTTGGCTACATCCTTGCTCGCAATGAGAACAAGCCCGACACGCTTTACCAGGTGAACGCTGGAACGTATATCTACGACATGACGGCAGCGCAGTTAGCTGACTTGCTGCAGGTGGTACAGACGATACTGGATGACCATTTGCTCGAGGGTGGCAGTCAGAACCTGTGGGCGTTTGATTACGTTGCCGAGGAATACCAGCGCGGCACACTGAGCGCTTACACCAATCTGTCAGTGCAGTCGCCAATCTACGCCAGCCAGACGACGCTACAGCAGCTTTTGAGCACTCCGGCATACCAGAATCAGGTCGCATCGGCTTTCGTGTCTACCTATAGCGACTGGAAAGGAATTAGCGATGCCGCTCGCGGTGACCTGGCTAATGTGATTGCTGATTCAATCGGGCGTGGCGTAAACCCTCGGGAAACGGCTTCGATAATCAGCAAGCGTCTTGATGTCAGCATGAGCAAGGCAAAGACCATTGCTCAGACCGAGCAGGTGGGGGCGTTACGAACTGCGCAGCGTTCAGAAGCTGATTGGGCAAAAGAAAGGTTAGGATTGAATACTGGCATGCTCTGGCTATCGGCACTAAAAGCCACAACGCGCTCCTGGCATGCTTCCCGTCACGGTCGAATCTATACAACGGAAGAAGTTGAAGCGTTCTATGCCCAAAATGGCAACCGGTACAACTGCTATTGCAGCCAGATACCTGCACTTCTCAATGATGACGGTTCGCTATTCAACGAAGGACTGACCGATAAGCTGGCGAAAGAACGCCAGCAATGGAGTAAGGCTAAATAACTTCTGTAATGGTAATAACGCGAATGCCAAATACAGAGGTTGAGGATGACGAGCCTTGGTATTTCACTGAGTCACGTCTTGTTGCCTCTATGACTTTATCATCAACAACTGATGGTGGATGGTCACTCTCCACATTCACGTCACGATAAGTTTCATCACCACTAACTTGATACGTAACTTTATAAATTGCCATTGCAAATTCACCTTTTTATGACGGTCTATGACTGACCGGACTCCTTTATAGCCCATTAATAATTAGTAAGGAACCAGCATGTCACGCAACTGCGTAAACGTGCTGTCAGTAATCAACTCCGCTTCAAACATCACTACCGAAACCATCAACGGCAAGCCACACATAGTGGTTCGCGGCGTCACGCCTATTGTCGATGACATCGTGATGAACCGGAAGTTGTACCCGGCAGCAGAAATTGAAAAGAGCTACAAGTCGCTTGAGCGCAACCCAATGCCGTTTGGTCACCCGAAGGTTGATGGCAAGCATATCTCAGCCAGGGATGTTCAGGCGGTGAATGATTACCACGTAGGTGCCTGGCTGCAAAACGTTAACCGTCAGGGCGGCAAGGTAACGGGTGACATGTATGTTGACAGGAACTACGCCGCAAACAGTGAGAACGGCAAGCGACTGATTGAGCGACTCGACGCTATGGCGGCTGGTCAGAATGTCGAACCAGTGCATATCTCAACAGGCCTGCTTCACAAGGAAATAACGGCCAACGGTGAATCAAAAGGTAAGCGGTACGAGAAGATCGTCACCAATATGGATTTCGACCATGTTGCTGTGCTGCTCGACCAGCCAGGAGCCGGAACGCCGGAGGAAGGCGTGGGTATCTTCGTTAATGCCGAAGGTGATGAGCAGGAGATTGAAACCGTAAACCTCGCTGATTCCGACATTCCCGATCCGCAAGACCCCGCACTAAAGCAATTCTTTAACCAATTCATGGCGTTTTTCAGCGCCAACACTAAGCACGTCAAAGAGGAAGCAAACCAGATGAAAGAACTCATCACGAACGCGCTGAAAGCGAAAGGCAAAGAGGTCGAAGGCAAGACCGAGGCTGAGCTGATGGACGCATACAACCAGATGGTCGCCGAAGATGCCAAAGCGAAAGCTGACGCTGACGAAAAGGCCAAGAAAGACAAAGAAGAGGCCGATAAGAAGGCGAAAGACACCACAACCAACAGCGAGCAAGCGCCAGCCTGGTTCAAGCCGTTCGCTGACGATTTGGCTGCTGTTAAATCTGGCCTGACTGCTAACGCAGACCAGCAGCGCACCGAAATGCGCGCCGCAGTGAAAGCTAAGTTTGGCATGACCGACCTGGCAGTGAACGCCATGGACGGCGAACCGTTGAAAGAACTGTTTGCTCAGTGCCAGACATCAACCGGGCTTAGCGGTGCATTCCGCCAGGTGAACAGCAACCAAACATTCAGCGAAATGCCGGAGTAATAAGAAATGGCTAAAGACGGTAAGCACGTAATTCATGCGGGTGGTTTATTCCCTAACCCGCTACTCAATCGCGAAGGTGCGGCAGCGGTAGCAACCAAGCCTGGAATTATCGGCACCTTTGTTGCTGGAAAGTTCACGGCGTCAGTCGATGGCAATGAAGAAGCGATTCTGTACGTTGCGGATTTCGATTATCTGCGCTGCCAGACTGTTGATGACAGCATTCCAGTTAATGAGCTGGTTGTTGGTATTCATCCAATGCAGGGCATGTTCCTGAACGTTCGCGCCGCTGCTGGCACCTATAAAAAAGGCCAGCCGTTGTCCATCGCTAACGGTCAGGTGAAAGCTCACGCTTCTGGCGAGTCAATCCGCGCTTATGTTGAAGAAGACAAGGCGTACACCACCGTTGCAGGCGATCTGCTGCGCGTAGTCATTAAGTAAGGAGCAGATTAATGTTTGGATTCTCTACCTCGCTGGCTAAAAAGACCGGCAACCTTGAAGTGAACCAGGCGCAGTATCGCGAGCTTGAAATGGCGCGAAACATGAGCGCTCAGGCGGTGGCGGACTTCCTCGCCCGTGCCCGTTACGGTGAGCAAGGCCAACTGGATGCTACCAACGCTGTTGATGACATCCGCCGCATGTATCGCGCTTATGACCAAACCGTTTTGGCGCAGTTCGAGCCGAATACCGAGTTCACCCTGCTGAACGACCTGATGCCGCTGTCCCGCTCTGTCCGCATTGAAGAGTCCGTGTATGAGTACGCTCGTACTGGAGGTCGCGGTTGGGCGCACACTTCCATGTCAGGACAGATTGGTGCAGCGCTTGATGCTCGCGCATATACCTTCGACGGCACAATGGTTCCGGTGCACGATTCCGGCTTCAAGTTCCACTGGCGTGACCCAATCTTCAACAAAGGCTCTGCACTGGCATCCCTGGCTGATGCTCAGAGCGGATCTGTTGATGATGTGCGCCGAAAGTATGTCGATTACATGTTTAACGGCTTCAAAGACTCCGAAGGTAACTACGTAACCTTTGATGGCAAAACATGGAAAGGCCTGAAAGCGGATGACCGTGTTGGGATGGTTGATTTAGGCGCATCTGGCCTGAATATCGACTTTACCAGCGCCTCAGCCACAGCGGAAAGTATCCGCAATGCTGCAATCAAGCTGCGCGACACACTGAAAATCACCAACAACATGTACGCGCCGCAGACCTGGTACGTATCCAGCGAAATCATGTCCAACCTGGAGCGCTATTTCAGCGATAACTACCAGTCAGACACCATTTTGCAGGAACTCATCAAGCTGTCTGGCATCGCTGCCATCAAAGAAGATGCGCAACTGACCGGCAACCAGATCCTGATTGCGCCGCTGACGGCTGGCGTTATTGCGCCGATTGTTGGTCAGGCATTCGGCACAGTTGCCGATCCTCGCCAGTTCTACAACAGCGACTACATCTGGCGCACCTGGGGCGCCGCTGGCCTGATGGTTAAGCAGGACATCAACCTGAAACATGGCGTGCTCTACGCGAGCAGCTAAGGAGAAATGAATGGCACTGGTAAAAGTGGTTAGCAATAACCTGTTTTCTGGTGCCAACCTCCAGAAACTGGCGGTTGGTGCACAGGTAGAAGTTGATTCTTCCACAGCAGAGAAATGGGTAGCGGCGGGGCTGGTTGAAATGATTGAAGACCGAACCTTTGAAGTAGCGACACCGGGTGATGATGCTCCTGAGCAGCCTGAGCAGCCTGAGCAGCCTGTAACCACGTCGAAAAAGGGCAAGTAACCATGGCTCTTCAAGAGTTTCAGAACCCCACCAAATCCCGTGAAGAGTGGGATAAGCAAATCGAAGGTAAATAACCATGGCTGACCCAATCACGGCAGATGATGTAAAAGGCTTCCTCGCTGAGCTTGGGTATGCCATTCCTGATGCTCTGCTGACTCCGATTCTCTGCCTGGTGAATAAAATCATTCCATGCATGGTCGGTGCTGGGTACGACGACTGCAGCCAGAAACTAATCCTGATGTACGCAGCTGCTCTTATGGCCACGTCTTCCGGCGCACGTCGCATCAAATCGCAGGGCGCTCCTTCTGGCGCGTCACGCTCGTTTGACTACGGCGAAGATGGCACTGTCTGGCTGCGTGAGTCACTGGCGAAACTGGATACCAGCGGATGCACTGAAGAGCTGCCGATTAGCGCGGGTAATTCGGTGGGGTTGTTTCTCGTCGTGGGTGGCTGCTGATGTGGAAGCTCATAACCGAAAGCCTGCCGAAGCCATTCTCCCGCGTCTGGGTGAAAACGGATACCGGGCGGGAAACCACTGGCTATCTGAAGTCGAACGGTGAGTGGGTGATTAACTGCGTGACCATTCGCGCTACGGGTGCGGTAGTGGTTAGCTGGAGGGATGGATAATGTCTGCAACGGCAGCGTGGGCCAACACAGCACCATGCACAATCTGGCGGCGGCTTGATGGCTATACAGAAGCTGGCGACCCGCTTGGATATGATCCGCCCCTGGAAATCATGTGCGACTACATCGGCGGCCTTAGCGAGAAGATTGGCCCAATTGGCAAAGAGGTGGTGGTTAAAAACACCTTCTTTACTGAGTTCGCTCTGGCAAAGAAAGGTGACTACGTGCTGATTGGTTCATCTATCGAAGCCGACCCGCTTGTTGCTGGAGCTGATGAGATTGCTCATGTTACGCGCTGGGGCGATACATTCGACAGGGTTTCTGATGACTGGGCGATCATTACAGGAGTGTAGCCATGGGAGTTAAGGTGAAAGGCATCAGCCGGGCCAAATCCAATCTCAATAAGCTCATCAACACAGTCCAGGGGAAAAAGTCTGCCCGTGCTGTGCAGGCCGTCATGATGATTGGCTCTACACAAGCTGCGCTTTATACGGCAATTGACACAGCGACACTGATAAATAGCCAGTTCAGAGAGCTAACGGTAAATGGCACTAAAATCACCGGAAGAGTTGGCTATTCAGCTAATTACGCCGTGTATGTTCATGATCCCAATATCCCCCAAACCTTCCGGCGCGCAACAGCGCAAAAGGAATTTCTGACAAAGGGATTCGATGATACCCGCAGCCAGAGAGATGCTGCGGTTATTAAGGAAATGTCGCTATGACTCCATCAATGCACGACCGGGTGAAGAACATGTTTGTCGATGCCGGGCTGACTACTGGATTCACTGTTCAAACGCTTCTCTGGACGGATACCGGCAACCTGGCAACGTCATTCATGGTGTTCAGGCCAAATGGCGGCACAGCCATTCGCTATGACCTCGGAAACGAGAATTATATCCTTGTTGACGTTGTTGGAGCGAAGGGTAAGAACTCCGCCACCGATACAGCAGCACAGTCCATTCTCGATTATGTCCAGGCCAACCCATTTATTGATGATTGCGTCGGGAAAATTGAAAACGTTGGCGGTAAGCCATCGCCAGTATTGAGCGAAGAAGGCCGATTAATTTACCGACTTCAGTTCGCATGTACGTTCGGTGATTAGCCGAAACTAAATCCATATCAATAACGAGGTCGCCATCTGGCGGCCTTTTTTTATGTCTAAAAGAGGTCAAAGATGGCTAATTGCCAAAACTCTAATGAAAGGGTGTTCGGGGCCGCTACTGTCCTTGAGCTTGCTATGGGATGTCCTGATGTTGTGCCTGCTGAAGATGACTGGAAAGCATTGGGTGCTGGTACATCAAAGGGGCTGGATTTTGCACCAAACTCAGTAACGTCTGATGCAGATGATACCGCGGGATGGGTGGAAAACATCACGACCAACGCTGACGCAACCGTGTCGTTTGAAGGTGAAGTGCGTAAGCACGACAAACTGGACCAGTTCGGCTATGGCAACCTGGTAAAATATTTCGCTGATGAAATCAACGCCAAGCGCCAGCCTACCGTATGGGTGCGCATGGAAGTTGGCCCGATTGAGTTCACCGGCTATATGGTGATCAGCAATCTGACTCCTGCCGATGGCGGCAGTAACGACATCATTACCTTTAGCGTCGAGTTCAAGGTGTCCGATGGCACAACCGTTAAGGTTGAAAGCCTCGATACACCAGTGACTGAGCCTCTGGCATTCACTCGCGATCTGCCAGCAACTAAAGCCGCTGATGCTGATAACGATGTGGTCTGGGATGTTGAAGTCGAAGGCGGTCGCCCGATGTATATCTACAAATGGTACTTCGGCAGCACACTTATTGACCCTGCGATTAACTCGAGCGCTGCGACTGCAACGTTAGTGAATCGCGCAGTCACAACCGCATCTTCAGGCAGTTACCGCTGTGAAGTGACCGATAACACAGGTACAAAAATCACTTCCACCACGTCAGTTCTCACCGTTACTTAATAGCGGTTATTCCAAAGGGTGGCGACGCTGCCCTTGATAATGATCACTACAGGACTAAATGATGACGCCATTAACTGACATCGGTGAGATGAGGCTGTCGGAAGCCGAAGAAGGTGGCGCAGACTATTTCTTCAAAGCCTCTTTCGATGCAATGACAGCAATTGGCTCGCCATCCGAAATCGTTAATATTTTCTCGCTAATTCATGGCGCGGAGATTCAGAAGGTTATTGATAAAGTTTCCCAAGTTCCATTTGCCCTGCCGCCGCACATGCTAGAGGCGCTATTTCGTCGACCTAGCGATAACTTGCTTACTGCGGCCATGCACGTTATGCGCTGCTGTTACAAAGGAGATTGTGATTTATCCAGTCTCATTGGTGAGTGGAAAGGGTGGCAGGACTGCGTCGAATATTGGCCTGGTGAATTAGCTAGTGAAGACATCATTATACTTGCTCAGCAGCTCATGCAGCACGGCGTGATCGGTAAAGCCAAGGTTAGACGACTTCAGCGCAATGAGACTAGCGAGTACTCTAACGAGTTCAATGTGATTGATTACATCATCGCTGCTCGCAACCACTTCGGAATGAGTCGTGACGATGCGGCAAACCTCACGATGACAGAATTTACATTGCTTCTTGCTGCCAAATACCCTGAGCAAAAGGGGCTGACCAAAGACGAATACGACGCCGTAGCCGAGGCGCACATAGCGAAACAAGCCGCTCGTCGAGCCAAACAAAAACAACATTAACCAGCTCCGGCTGGTTTTTTTACGCCCGGAGAAAAGTAAATGGCTGGCGAACAAACTATTGGCACAATCGTTTACGAAGTAGATATGGACACAGCTGGCCTTGTCAAAGGGGCAAGCACGGGTAACAGGGCGCTTGACGAAATAAACGCATCTCTTGATGCCAGTATTAAGCATTTTAAGCAGCTTGATACTCAGGTAACAGAAACCGCAAAAGGTGTTACAGCCGCTACGCGCAGCATGAGCGGAATGAAATTCGCAGCCGGGCAGCTTGGTTACCAAATTCAGGACGTTGCAGTTCAGCTGCAAATGGGGCAGAACGCCATGATGGTGTTCGCCCAGCAGGGCAGCCAGATTGCCTCTATCTTTGGTCCGGGCGGTGCGGTCGTTGGTGCCATCATTGCCATTACAGGTGCTATTGCCGGTGCGCTGCTGCCTTCACTATTCAAATCAAAAGACGCAACCGGCGAATTAGAGACTGCGCAAAAGGCTCTGTCGAACACAGTTGTGCAAACTGATGCGGGCGTCACTGCGCTGTCTGACAAAATCCAGCGCTTGGCAGCAGTAAGCTCTGATGCGGCTAAGGCCCAGATTGCTGTCTCAATGACCGACGCACAAAAGGCAATAAGCTCAGCGGGTGCCGCCATCACAGATCAAGTCAGTGACCTTGGCACCTGGCGAAACAGCATGGAAGCCGCACAAAGCCAGCTAACAACACTTGAGTCCAAAGGCGTTGATGTCACGGCGACACTGAAGGACCTAGGCGGGACATACGAAGGTAACATCGTCGGAGTAAACATCCTCAACAATGTTACCTCAGATATGGCAGAGACTTTCGGTATTACTCAGACTCAAGCCGTAGGCCTGGTAAAGGTGTTTCGTGACATCAACAAAGAGCCAACTCCGGAGAAGATGCAAGCTGCGGCCGTCGCGTTGTCATCGCTCAGCGAGCAAACAGGTTATGCCAACCCCAAGCTAAATGAGCTGACGAACCTGGTTAACAGCAATGCTCTCGCGGCCTTGAATGCTGGCGATGCCATGAAGGTGCTTAAGGATGCATTGAATAACCTGACCGGGGCCACAGAAGCCTCAAAGCAGGCACTTTCTGGCAACGCAGAGCAACTTAACAAGCTCGTAGAGGCAGCTAAAAACGAAGCCGCAACGGTGGGCATGAGCACCAGAGAGAAGGCGAAGTACGTCGCTAATCTCCTTGGGGCAACCGATGCAGAACGCAAAGCCATAGACGCCAGCTACGATAAAATAGACGCCTACCAGCAGGAGCAAAAGGCTGAGAAGGACAGAGAGGCCGCGCAAAAAAGAGCGTCTTCAGCATCGGAGGCGGCAGCTAAGAAATCCGCATCAGAGCAGCAACAGGTTATTAACCAGCTCGACCAACTGGCCGATAAATACAAGCTTGCCACCTTGCAGCAGCAGGGTATGGGTAGGGAGGCCGCCGTCCTTGCAGCTCAGCAGCAATTAGGAGCAGCAGCTACAGAGCAGCAGGCAATGGAAGCCGGGAATCTTGCCGGAAAGATGTACGACCTCGCGGAAGCAACGAAAGCCGCGAAAGATGAAGAGCAGAAGCGGAAAGAGGCAGGACAAAACTTCAAACAGTTGCAGGGCGGGGTTTCTCCAGTATCCGGCGTAGATAATTCATTCCAGCTGCAAATGGAGCAGTTAAACCAGTACGCAACCCTATACCCCCAGAAGATAGAAGAAGTTGAGGCAGTTAGGGCTGCCATCGAGGCGAAGTACAGAGAGCAACGCCAGGCTGCCATGTGGGATGAGTGGGCCCAGCAGAACATGGCGACACAGTTGTTCGCCGATACTCTGCAAACCTCCATGAACACGGTATCAAGCAGTATTACCGGCATCCTCAACGGAACACAGAGCCTCAATGAGGCGCTTGGAAACATTGCAAATACTGTTCTGAGCAGCGTCGTGCAGTCATTCGTTCAGATGGGCGTTGAGTGGGTTAAGTCTGCTGTTATGGGGCAAACTGCGCAGATCGCCGCAACTACAGCCACCACAGCTGCAGCAGTCGCCGGAACCGCAACCACCACAGCAGCCAGCGTTTCATCTGCGGCCGCAACAACTACGGCATGGACACCTGCAGCTATCGTGGCATCAATAGGTTCGTTCGGTGGTGCTGCAGCAGTTGGTATCGGTGCTGTGATTGCCGCAATGGCGTTGTCGAGTTCGATTGCGGGTAAGCGCAAAAACGGCGGGCCGGTATCGGCTGGTTCGATGTATCAAGTAGGTGAGGGCGGTATGCCTGAAATCTACCAGGCCAGCAGCGGGAAGCAATTCATGATCCCCGGCGATAACGGCAAGGT
>NZ_JBBYHZ010000021.1:0-20100 GCF_038405435.1 Dryocola clanedunensis
TGTGAGCAATAAATATCAACAGAGGATATGGGCATGACCGAGAAAAAATATGGCTTTCAAATTGAAACTTATGAAAGCGGTGAATCAATCCAAGTCCTGCAAACGGGCGACGGCTTCACGGCGTTTAACACCATCTACAGCAATGAGCGTGACTATGTCGGCATCGGATTTTCCTACGGCAATGGCGACGGGAACATTGGTAAGCGCGTAGTTTTCGATGATGGAACGACAGCTACCGACCGTGAATGTAAATGGCTAATAAAGTTCGATAACAAGGCGTCAATCAATGCGCTTATTGCCCAACTGGAAGAGCTAAATGCAGCCATCGACGACGGTTACATCATTGAGAGCACTGATGATGCTTAGCCCGACAGAAACAGCCAGATACGAGCGAAACAGCAACGCAGCAGCAGGATATTGCGCAGCGTGTACAAAGCCGTTGAGCGGCGAGACTTATTTTTGCGATGAATGCGCTCACGAGGCGTATGTAGAAACAGACCCACACGGAGTAATGCACGATGAGGAAGCCGAGAAAGCGGTGCAAGAATCCTGATTGCCGGGAATGGTTTCATCCAGCCTTCTCAAATCAGACCTGGTGCTGTGCAGATTGCGGAACCGTAATAGCACTAGCCAAGCGAGAGAAAGACCGACAGAACGCGATACAGGCAGCAGAACGACGACGAAAGGATGAAGCCCAGCAGGAACGACGAAGTTTAAAAGTCCGCAAGTTAGCAGTACAGCCCCGCAGTTACTTCATCAAGCAAGCCCAGCAAGCAGTTAATGCCTACATCAGAGAAAGAGATAAGCACCTTCCCTGCGTTTCATGTGGAACGTTGAGCGCTGCTCAATGGGATGCGGGCCATTACCGCACTACGGCCGCCGCCCCACAGCTAAGGTTCGACCCTCGCCAAATCTGGAAGCAGTGCTCAGTTTGCAATCAGCACAAAAGCGGAAACCTCGTTCCGTACCGGGCAGAGCTTATCAGGCGCATTGGCCTGGCTGAGGTAGAAAGCATTGAAGGCAATCACGACCGCCACCGCTGGACGATTGAAGAGTGCAAATCCATCAAAGCGGAGTTTCAGAAGAAGTTAAAAGACCTGATTAACCAACGGGAGGAAGCCGCATGAACATGCAGAACCTTACGCCATACCAGAAGGCTGAGATGCTACGCCTCGATCGTGAAATCGGCGAGCTTGAATGTCGCATCAGGCAAAAGGAAGCGCAGCGCCGGGAAATCATCAACCGCAGCAATGCTAATAAGCAGGTGGCAGCATGAGGAACCAGGACAGAGCAGACCTTGAAAACCTGATGCGCATATCAGGGGTTAGAAGCGAGGCCGATATGCGCCGCCTCTTTGGTACCGGATGGAAGACTATTATCGAACCAAAGCGGAAGTGGGTCAGATATATGCTTACCGTATGGGGTGGTTATCTCGGTGGAGAAGACGCACCTCAAGGGGCGGTCAATGTGATTGGACGACTAATGATGCGCACAGAATGGAGCGAAGATAAGAGCCGACAGATAGAAAAAACGGTCACATCATTGCACTGTCAGGGTTATCGCGGCGATGAGCTAATGCGTAAAGCAAGAGATATCGTCATTCCAAAATCCGCAGCAGGCAACATCATCGCTCTCGCCAAAGAATCAGATGATGCCGCCTTTATGGAGCGGGTAATGGTAACGACATTTGGAAGGGGTAACCCCATCCGTTCTGTAGCCAGATTACGATACTGCAACCGCAATAGCGCGCAAAACCTGATTCGCTACCTGGTGAGCAAAGGGTTAACCGCTAAAGAGGCAAGAAACAGAATGGAATGGGCTGAAAATATCCTGGAGGCGGAATTGTTTTACTCATGCAAAAGAGAAATGGAGAAAGAAATTCTACTGGCCGCATGAAATAGCACGAATAGCTAAAGACAAGGGGCATGCCACCTGGCATATTAGCGGTATGCTCGGGAGCAATAGCGAAAGAGCGCGGTGACGACGAAATGAAGCGTCACTAACAAAAGGCCACTGGTTAATCCCGGTGGCCTTTTGCATTTCAGAACTACATAAAATTTCAATTAGGCTGCCAATCGGCGGCCTTTCTCATATTTAGCGCCAACCATCCAGCAACCAATCTCACGAATAGATAACGTGCCGTGGCATGTGCTGGCGCTTTCCCAACTACACAGACAGCACCCGCATTAACAGCGAGGTGAAAGAGATGCACAGAATGAATCCAGCCGAAGGACACAACATGCCGTACTGGTGGTCGGGTCTGCTTGGCTTCTTCTCCGTGCTCAGTCTTCAGGATTACGTTTTTATTCTCGGTGCTTTGATATCGGCGTTCTTCACTATCAAAACCTATTACGCAAAACGTAAAGAAGAAAAAGAGCGAATGGACGAAGAGCGCAAGCGTACAGCACTGATGGAAAGCTACCTGACTACGGTCATGAGCAAACCAGAAAGCGAACGTCCTGCGGCCATTGAGGTTGTCAGTGAAGCGATGAAGAAAGCACAGGTGACATATGCCGATACCCAGCAAGCTTCGTAAAGCGCTGATAGGTGCAGCATCAGCCGGAGCTATAGCGATTGGTGGTGTTCTCATCACTGACCAGGAGGGGATTAAGTACACCCCCTATCTCGATCCGATTGGCATCCCAACAGTATGCGCTGGCGTGACCGGTACTGATGTGGTGATGGGGAAGACCTACACCAAAGCAGAATGCGACAAGCTGCTTTATAAGCACATGTTGCCAGCCGTGAAGTCTGTCGATAGCTCGGTAAAAGTGCCGCTCAACGATTACCAGAAAGCTGCGTTGTATTCATTTTCCTACAACGTTGGGGTTGGTGCCTTCAAGTCATCCACTCTGCTGAAAAAGCTTAATCAGGGTGACATTCCCGGCGCATGCGACCAGTTGCGCAGATGGACTTATGCCGGTGGCAAGCAGTGGAAGGGATTAATCACACGGCGCGAACTGGAGCGGCAATTATGTTACGGAAAGCCATAGAGGCCCACTGGCGAATTATTGCGACAGCAATGCTAGTCCTCATGCTCATAATCACAGCGAAGATAGCGCGCAGTAATTACGACCGTGCTGTTGCTGCTGAATATGAGCTAAAGCTCTCACGGGCTACGATAGCGGACATGCAAACTCGGCAACGTGACGCCGCAGCGCTCGACACCAAATACACCCAGGAGCTGGCAGATGCTAAAGCCACTATCGAAACTCTGCGTGATGACGTTGCTACTGGCAAGCGTCGGCTGCAGCTCAACGCCACCTGCAAATCCAACACCGCCACCTCCGGCAGCCTGGGCGATGCTTCCACCCCCACTATTACAGCAGATGCTGAACGGGATTATTGGCGTCTCAGAGATGGAATCAACACCATCACCGGCCAAGTGAAGTACCTGCAGGACTACATCCGGCAACAGTGCATGAAATAGTTCTAAAAATACCTAACGTACATTGAACAAACTAAGCCTCGCACAACGCGGGGCTTTTTTGTGTCTGCAAGAAATTGCGCATTCTCCGCGCACAAACCAAGAGCCTTTCGGGATATGAGACAGAGACAGGACGGTGGCCTACATCGTGCCGCTCTTGGGCTGTCCATGTCTGGAGAACTGGCTCGTATCACCAAAAGGTAAAAACGATGCATTACCCAACTGTAATTGTTAACGGAATATCCGTCCGTGTTGATCATGATGGACGTTATAGCTTGAATGACCTGCATGCGGCCGCGGTCATGAAAGGCGAGGCAACAGAATCGCAAAGACCTGGCGAATTCCTTAAAAGCCGACAAATCAAACGCTTTTGTAGGGCCTTGAGTGATGCGACAAAAATCGCATCAGTCAGAACCATAAAGGGTGGCAAGGAACAGGGTTCATGGGGATTGGAACTGATAGCGATTCGCTATGCAGCCTGGCTGAAGCCAGAGTTTGAAATCCGGGTATACAACACTTTCCGCGAAGCGGTACTGAACGGCGTTAGCAATATGACCCGCCTAAACAGGCTCGACTTGCTGATCGCGAACGAAACGAAAGAAGTGAGCAAGTGCGCCAGAACCATGAACAAGTGGGGCGTAGGCGGTCGCAAAAAATTACTTAGTGGCGTACGTGATCGAATCATCGACCAGATGGATCCGGATATGGTTGCAATCATGCAGGGAGCAGCGAAATGAACGAGCAGACAGATAAAATTGTAGCCAGTTTGATTCAGAAGGCGATGAATGGAGTTGATCAGGCGGTAGATTTTAGCAAGGCTCAATTGCCTGACGTGATCGAACAGCTTATGCACTGGAAATTGGCGTCGTATAGCTTCCGTATTTTTACCTGCGCTCTGCTCATGATTGCGATGTGCTTTGCATTCAGAAAATCGTATCAGTGGCATGAAGGCGTCGAAAAGGAATCGCCAGGGTTTTTTGGGATGCTGTTCTCATTTGCAATTTTCATGACGTGCTTGGTGGTGCTATTAGCCAACGTTGGAAACTTAATCCAGTTGTGGTTAGCACCAAAGGTATGGCTCATTGAATATGCAGCGCAGTTAATGGGCAAGAACTAGATACAAATCGAGAGTCACTTTCACAACGGCTCTCATCAATTCCCACATTGTGGGCGTGTAAGCCGACCCGTCTCCACGTAAACCCGTGACAGCATTAACGAAGACTCAGCCTCCATTGAGGACTCCCTCTGACGAGTGTGCTGTATTCCACGTAACGAGTAATGCCGCGTGTTTTCCTGCTGTAGCAACCAGCAGGGTTTGAGCGCTCATGGTGGCAACCAGTGCCATGGCAGAATGAAACTGGAATCAACCCTTCAATAACCTCTGCGCGTCGCAGCGCATAACACTCCCGAGTCTTTCAGAAAGCTGAGCCTGAGAACTGCCGTATATGGTGGCGACCATCTCGGGGCGGCTTTTCTGTGCGAACAGGCTCATCTTTCTAAAAGGTATAACGCAATGGAAAAAACATCTCCGATCTCTATTTCTCTGATAGAGGCTAGTGGTTATGAAGTGCGTCGTAATGGAGATATCTACTCCTGCAAGAGAGGAGTAATTCTTAAGGGCTATGAGATTGACGGCTACATCAGATATGGACTGTGGATTGAAGGAAGGGCGGTAAATTTTAGCGGACACCGGCTGGTAGCCACTAAATACCTGAGCAATGAGCGCCGCCTTCCCGAGGTGAACCACAAAGATTTGAATCGTAAAAATAACTCAGTTGAAAATCTTGAATGGGTGTCATCGAAGCAAAATGTTTTTCACAGTCACCATGGAAGCCACTCAAAAATTGACGAGCTAATCAGCGCTGCTAAAGAAATGGCGAAAAATGGGATTTGCCAAGCAGAGGTATCGGTGGCTCTTGGTGTGAGCCAGTCCACTGTTAGTTTATGGACAAAGGGCGTGGGGAGAAGCGCCCCAAGGCATGGTGATGAACAGAAGAAAGCAGCACTAAAGCTGAGGTGCGCGGGTGAATCCTTGTCATCCATTTCTGAAAAGCTTGGCGTTAGTGTTTCAAGCATTATCAGGTGGTCTCGCCAAAATAAACAACTTCGATAATGACAACCAGAGGACTACCAAATGTCCGACATCTACCAAATCACTATCACCACTACCAACAAAGAAACATTCACCGGAAAGATGACGCGCAAGCAGCCAGAACTGGTTAACGGATTCGTAGCGTTAGCTCAGGACAATGGTGAGTGGCGATTCTTCAAGCCGGAGAGCGTTGAGCAATTCCACTTCGTACCGGTGGTGGAAGAAGAAGCTAAGGAATAACAGTTATGGCAAAACCAGATTGGGAGGCCATCGAATCGGCTTACCGGGCTGGCTTGATGTCCATAAGAGAAATTGCCTCGTTACATGGCATCACTCACGGCGCTGTGAATAAGCGAGCAAAGCGTGATGGATGGGAGCGCGACCTCAAGGCAAAGATAAAAGCCAAGGCTGATGCGCTGGTATCCAAACGCGAGGTATCCAGCAAGGTATCCACTGAAACGGCTACCAACGAACGGATACTGATTGAGGCTAACGCCGAGGTCATTGCCAACGTCCGCATGGAACATCGTGGCGATATTCGTCGTGCCAGGGCAATCACCAACGCTCTGTTTGATGAGCTTGGCGCTGAGTGTGCTGATGTCGCCGCTCTGGAAAAGCTCGGTGAGTTGATGCTTAACCCCGACGATAAAGGCCAGGACCGTCTGAATGAGATTTATCAGAAGGTGATAAGCATGCCGGAGCGCGTGAAGTCAGTTAAGGCACTGAGTGACGCACTGAAGAACCTCATCGGACTTGAGCGGCAGGCATACGATATCGACGGGCCGGAAGGCGACAACTCTGTTAAGAAACTTTCTGACCTGATGGATTCATTGTCTCAGGGGGCTTAATGAAACCTGAGCACCTCAAGCTGCTGGCTGATAAAGACTGGCGGCTGAATAATCTCTACTGGATAACCGATAAAGAAGGCAAGCCGACACGCTTCAGGATGACGCCTGAGCAGCGCGAATACTTCGAAGGTATCCACACTCGAAACATCATTCTCAAGGCCCGACAACTCGGCTTCACGACTGAGGTTTGCATCATCCAGCTTGATGCTGCGCTGTTCGAGTCTGCCAAGTGTGCCCTGATAGCCCACACGTTGAACGATGCCAAGCGCCTGTTCCGTGAAAAGGTGAAGTACGCATACGACAATCTGCCCGTCGAAATCAAAGCCGCTAACCCGGCAAGCAATGACTCGGCTGGCGAACTGGTATTCAAGAAGGGCGGCTCACTCTACGTAAGCACATCATTTCGTGGCGGTACGCTGCGTTACCTGCACGTTTCAGAGTTCGGCAAGATATGCGCTAAGTATCCAGACAAAGCCCGTGAGATTGTCACTGGTGCGTTTGAGGCGGTATCAACCGGATGCTTTGCCACTATTGAGAGTACGGCAGAAGGTCGAGCCGGTTACTTCTTCGATTACTGCCAGACGGCTGAGAAAGCTCAGTTACAGGGCAAGCGACTATCCGCACTCGACTGGAAGTTTTTCTTCTTCTCCTGGTGGAAGAATCCGCAGTATGCAATTGACCCGGTAGAGCCATTACCGCAGCGCCTGGTTGATTACTTTGCTGAGATGGAAGCCAAGCACGGTGTAGTCGTTAACGAGCGCCAGAAAGCCTGGTACTACGCCAAAGAGAAAACACTCGGCGATGACATGAAGCGGGAATATCCGACGATCCCCGCCGAGGCATTCCAGCAATCAGTCGAAGGCGCTTACTACGCCAAACAATTCCGCTGGCTCTACACCAATAAGCGCATTGGCACCTTGCCTGATAACTCACATCTACCAGTGCACACGTTCTGGGATATCGGCGTGAGCGACTCGACTGCCATCTGGTTCGTGCGTGAGGTTGGCGAAGAGCTTCACGTCATCGACTACTACGAAAATTCAGGTGAAGGCTTGCGCCATTACATGAAGGTGCTCAAAGAGCGCGGTTATGAATACGGCGAACACTGGGGGCCACACGATATCGAAAACCGTGAATTCGGATCTGATGCCAAGTCCCGCAAAGACCTGGCTCGCGAAGGTTACGAAATCGACGGACAGGTTTACTCGATGATATTCAAAGTCGTCCCGAAAACCGGTGTTGATACCGGTATTGAGTCGGTTCGTGAAGTCCTGCCTAAGTGTGTATTTGATGAAGAGAAATGCTCTGAAGGCATATCCCATCTCGAAGCGTACCGCAAAGAATGGGACGACAAGCGCGGGTGCTGGAAAGATAAACCGCTCCACGACAAAACATCACACGGCGCTGATGCGTTCCGCTACTTCGCTGTAGCCAAGAACAATCGCAAGCAGGTCGGCGCATTCTATTTCTAAGGAGCAATCGCCGTGAGCGAACAAAACAACAGCCTCGAAATGGCTGTGAATAGCCTCGCCACCGAAATGCGGCGAAATAGCTACATTCAGTCACTGACCGGAATGTCCGGCAACACCAAGCGCCCGATGCTTTATCAGGAGTTCGGTTACCCGCAGCAGATAGATTTCAACGACTTCTACCGGATTTACCGCCGCAATGCCGCTGGGTTTGCGGTCGTACACCGATTGCTTGATGGTTGCTGGCAGGACATGCCGGTTATCGTTGAGGGTGAAGAAGCAAACGAAGCCCGTGAGACAACGCCGTGGGAAAAAACTGTCACGAAGCTGATGAAGAAGCACTGGGCAAAGGTGAAGGACGCCGACCGCCGCAACATGGTTGGTCGTTACTCTGCGTTGCTGATTCAGGTTCGAGACAATCAGGACTGGAGCCAGCCAGTTAATACGGCGATAGTCAAAAGCCTGAAGGATAAGGCGCTGGTGAAGCTCATCCCGGTTTGGGAGCAGCAGTTAACCGTTGCTGAGTGGGATAATGATCGCAAGTCCGATACGTTCGGGCAGCCTCTCATGTTCAACTTCAATGAAATGCCCGTTGGCGATAATAAATTCGTTGGGCCAGTGCGTGGCGAACCGGTACACCCAAGCCGCGTGATTGTCTTCTGTGAAGGTGCAGAGGATGAAAGTGCGCTGTCTGGTATCCCGCTGCTTGAGTCTGGGTACAACAAACTGCTCGACCTTGAGAAGATTTCAGGCGGTGGCGCAGAAGGGTTCCTGAAGAACGCCAGTCGCACACTGGTCAATAAGTTCAGCAAAGATAGCGACATGAACGCTATGGATAAGCGAGCCAAGGAGCAGGGCTACGCTGACCTTGGTGAGGCTGTGGAAGATAAATTCCGTCGCCTTAATCGTGGAACGGACGCCGCAGCTGTAACGCAGGATGGCGACATTTCAGTTCTGTCAGTCACGCCGGGCGATCCCGCGCCAACATGGACGGTTACCGCAAACGAGCTGGCCGCATCAGTTCAGATGCCATTCACCATCCTGTTTGGTCAGCAGACCGGGCGACTGGCGAGTGACGAGGACAAAACAGACTGGGCGATTCGCCGTAACAGCCGTCGCAATGGCTTCCTGACAGATCGCATCACTGAGCTGCTAACGCGCTTCTGGCAAATTGGCATCATCGACCCGCCTGCAGGCGAAGAAGTTACAGTCTCATGGGCTGACCTTCTGGCACCAGGTGAGAAAGAGAAGATTGCCAACATGCAGGCAATGGCAGATGTGGCCCAGAAAACTCAGCAGGCATTTTTAACCCCGGCATTCACCGAGGATGAGATTCGCGAAGTTGGCGGATACGACCCATTGCCAGAAGCAGAGAAGCCAAAGGGCGCTGATGAATCGGCGAAGAACATCGATCCGCTGACAGGTGAGCCAATTGAACAACCAACCGAAACCGGGCAGCCCGATAATACCGAGGAATAAGCAAGATCCGACGCAGTCCTACCGCGCAGTAAACCGGATGTACCGAGACATCGAGCAGCGCTACTACGACATCAAGGTCGCGCTGAAGCAGCTTTTCGATATGCGGTTAACCGGGCGCGAACGGGCGAGCAACTCTCTGCTTGGCTACATCCTTGCTCGCAATGGCAATAAGCCTGACACGCTCTACCAGGTGAACGCTGGCACATACATCTATGACATGACGGCAGCGCAGTTGGCCGACTTGTTGCAGGCGGTGCAGGTAATTCTCGATGACCACTTGCTCGAGGGTGGCAGCCAGAACTTGTGGGCGTTTGATTACGTCGCCGAGGAATACCAGCGCGGCACACTGAACGCTTACACCAACCTGTCGGTGCAGTCGCCAGTCTACGCGAGCCAGACAACGCTACAGCAGCTTTTGAGCACTCCGGCATACCAGAATCAGGTCTCCTCAGCTTTCGTGTCTACGTACAGCGACTGGAAAGGGATTAGCGATGCCGCTCGCGGTGACCTGGCAAACGTCATAGCTGATGCGATCGGTCGTGGTGTTAACCCTCGCGAAACTGCGCAGGTGGTCAGCAAGCGCCTTGATGTGAGCATGGCTAGGGCTAAGATGGTCGCCCAGTCAGAGCAAGTAGGTGCATTAAGGCAGGCGCAGCGCAATGAAACGGATTGGGCGCGTGATCGGCTTGGTCTGAACACAGCAATTCTCTGGTTATCAGCTTTAAAGCCAACAACAAGGGCGTGGCACCGGGCAAGACACGGCAAAACGTACACAACGGAAGAGGTTGCAGACTTCTACTCTCAGGGTGGGAACTCATATAACTGCTTCTGCGCCAATGTTCCTTGCCTGCTTGACGATGACGGAAATCTCTACAACGAAGGGCTATCTGAAAAACTCGCTAAAGAGCGGGAGGATTGGAAGCCATCAACTTAATCCACACAGGTCGCTTCGGCGGCCTTTTTATTGCCTGAAATCCACCAATGAGGACTCAGCATGAAGCGCACTCGCGTTAACGTGCTGTCGGTCATCAACTCCGCCTCCAATATCTCACTCGAAACAATCGACGGTAAAGAGCACTACGTGGTCAAGGACGTATGTCCGCTATATGACAACTGCGTGCTCAATGGCGGACTGTACCCGACAGAAGAGAACGACAAAGGCTATCTGAGCCTGAATGAAGTACCCATGCCATTCGGTCACCCAAAAGTGGCCGGCAAGCATGTCAGCGCGAGAAACGTTCAGGCTCTGAATGATTTCTATATCGGTGCCTACTCACTCAATGCGCGCAAAGTTAACGGGCGCGTGCTGGTTGACGCGCGTATCGATAAGCGATTCGCCGAAGGTTCAGAGCAGGGCAAGCAGGTTGTCGAGCGTCTCGATGCGATGATGAACGGGCAATCAGCTGATCCCATCTGCATCTCTACCGGGCTAAACCTCAACAAGATTCAGGCCAACGGCAAAGCGCCGAACGGCAAAGAATACGGCTGGATTGCCACCAACCAGCAATACGACCATATCGCCATCCTTCTGAATGAACCTCCTGCCGGAACGCCTGAAGAGGGGATCGGCATGTTCGTTAACAGCCGGGGCGAGGTTATGGACGTTGAGCAGGTGAATCTCAATGAAGCCTCAGACTGCCGCCGCGATGGTCTGCTGAACAAGATTAAGTTCTTCATGACCAACGATGACGGCATGTCGTTTGACGAGATCGCCTCATCACTGCGCGAAGCAATCCGTATTCCCAATGGTGACTCATGGCGCTACATCGTTAGCGTTTACCCGGACTCTTTCATTTACGAGGAAGAGAAGAAAGGCATACCGGGTCATTCACTGTTTAAGCAGAAGTACCTCATCTCTGACAGGTCGGTAACGCTTGTCGGCGACCCACTCGAAGTCGTGCGCAAACCCACTGAGTACGAAATTAAAACTAACGGAGAAGAAAATCCGATGAAACAACTGATTATCAATGCGCTTCAGGCGAAAGGTAAGCCGACCGAAGGCAAAACCGAAGCCGAGCTGATGGATGCCTATAACGCGATGGTGGCGGAGGATGCAAAGGCAGCCGAAACCCCAGAAGAGAAGGCAGCCCGACTGAAGAAAGAGGCGGATGACAAGGCTGCAAAAGATGCCGCAACCAACAGTGCAGAAGCGCCAGCCTGGTTCAAGCCATTCGCTGACGATTTGGCTGCTGTTAAAACCGGACTGACTGCTAACGCAGACCAGCAGCGCACCGAAATGCGCACTGCGGTGAAAGCTAAGTTCGGCATGACCGATCTGGCAGTTAACGCGCTGGACGGCGAACCGTTGAAAGAACTGTTTGCTCAGTGCCAGACATCAACCGGGCTTAGCGGTGCATTCCGCCAGGTGAACAGCAACCAAACATTCAGCGAAAAGCCGGAGTAAAACGAAATGGCTAAAGATGGAAAACACACTATTCATGCGGGCGGCGTATTTCCTAATCCGCTTTTAAACCGTGAGGGTGGCGCTGCGGCGGCAACCAAACCTGGCACTATTGGCACCTTCGTGGCGGGCAAGTTCACTGCCTCGGTGGATGGTAATGAAGAGGCGATCCTGTATGTGGCTAACAAGGATTACTTGCGCTGCTTAACGGTAGACGACTCCATTCCAGTCAATGAGTTGGTTGTCGGCATTCAGCCTATGCAGGGGATGTTCCTAAACGTCCGAGCTGCTGCTGGAACATACAAAAAAGGCCAGCCTTTATCCATTGCCAACGGTCAGGTGAAGGCCCACGCCTCTGGTGAATCAATTCGTGCGTATGTTGAAGAAGACAAAGCATACACAACCGTTGCAGGCGATCTGCTGCGCGTAGTTATCAAGTAAGGAGCAATTGAATGTTTGTATTCTCAACTAAAAAGGCGACCGAAACCGGGAACCTCGAAGTAAACAACGCTCAGTGGCTAGAGCTTGAAATGGCGCGTAACTCTACCGCTCAAGCGGCAGCAGACTTCCTTGCTCGGGTTCGATTTGGGGAGAATGGCCGCCTCGATGCCGTGAATGCTATCGATGATATCAAGCGTCTTTATCGTGCGTTTGATACCACTGTTTTGCAGGAATTCGAGCCAACAACTGAGTTCACTCTCTTCAATGACCTGATCCCGTTATCACGCTCCGTTCGAATTGAAGAGTCTCGTTACGACTATGCACGCACTGGCGGACGCGGCTGGGCTCATACGTCCATGTCTGGACAGATTGGTGCGGCGCTGGATGCTCGAGCTTATACATTTGACGGCACAATGGTGCCAGTTCATGACTCAGGCTTTAAGTTTGAATGGCGTGATCCAATCTTCAACAAACCTTCAGCTCTTCAGGCTCAATCTGATGCTCAGCAAGGCTCTGTTAAGGATGTTCAGCGCAAATACGTTGATTACATGTACAACGGCTTTACTGATTCTG
Source organism: Dryocola clanedunensis (assembly GCF_038405435.1). GTDB lineage: Bacteria > Pseudomonadota > Gammaproteobacteria > Enterobacterales > Enterobacteriaceae > Dryocola > Dryocola clanedunensis_A. The sequence goes on from NZ_JBBYHZ010000021.1 coordinate 12,731, forward strand.
AAGGTAATTATGTTGTCTTCGACGGACTAACCTGGAAAGGGTTAAAGGCAGACGAGCGTGTAGCAAACGTAACGCTGACATTCAACTTCGCAACCAGCACAGATCCGGCCGCCATCCGTAAGAACGCAATTGGTCTGCGCGATACGGTGCGCGTAACTAACAGCCAATATGCCCCTCAGACCTGGTATGTGTCATCTGACATCATGTCAAACTGGGAGCAATACTTTGATGTAAACCAGACGCGCACCGTTCTGGAAGAAATCATGAAGCTGTCAGGCGTTGCCGCTATCAAAGAAGATGCAGGCTTGACCGGTAACCAAATTCTGATCGTCCCTCTGACGGCAGGTGTAATTGCTCCGGTGGTAGGGCAGGCGATTGGTACTGTTGCTGATCCTCGTCAGTTCTACAACTCTGACTACGTATGGCGCACCTGGGGCGCTATGGGATTGATGGTTAAACAAGACATCAATGACAAATACTCCGTCGTTTACGCGCACAGCTAAGGATAAAACATGGCACTTGTGAAAGTTTTGAGCCCAAATCTTTTCGCCGGTGCCGGCTTCCGTAAGCTGGATGCCGGACAGGTGTATGAGGTAGATGACTCGGTTGCTAAGATTTGGATCGCTGCTGGCCAGGCCGAAGAGTCGAAGGAAAAGAAGGGGGAAAATGTGGTATTTGAAGTAGCAACGCAATCCGCGCCATTGAATACCGATCTAACGGGCATTCAGAAACAACTCGACGAAGCTCTCGATCAGGTGAAAGCGCTCACCGACGAAGCGGAAGCGAAAGATAAGGCCCACGCAGACGCCCTGGCATCCGAGACTAAGCGGGCCGACGAAGCGGAAGCGGCACTGGCAGCAGCGACCAAAAAGGACAAGTAAACATGGCGGTAGTGCAGATAACAGCCGAGCAGGTAAAGCAGCAGCTATCTGCACTCGGCTACACCATCCCTGACTTCATGATTGACGCGTACCTGTGCAAGTTGGCAGGCATCCAGGATTGTCTCGACGCTGCTGGTTATGACGAATGTGACATTGTGCTGATTCAGATTTACGCCGTCACGCTTATGGCTTTAACGGCGTACACGCAGCGCATTAAGTCGCAAGGTGCGCCGTCTGGTGCGTCAAGGTCGTTTGATTACACTGGCGACGTAACCAATCTTCGTGACCAGCTAACCGCGCTGGATACTTCCGGGTGCACAGCCAATCTCCCGATTGATGTTGGTTCCAGTGTTGGTCTTTTTTTAGTCGTTGGAGGTTGTTAGTGATGGAAGCAAAGGAAATTGTAGGTCTGCTGAATAAGTTGTTCAGTCTCGATGCCGATGCGGCGGCCAAGTTAGTTGCACATCGTGTGGAATGCAGCGAAGCATTGGCGGGTGATGACGTGCCATTTGTCTGCTCTCGGTCGCGTGAAGGCGTGCTTAACATGGGCATTGTCGGATTCATGAATGCAATGGCTAAGCCTGGTACAGGTTATGCCGCTGCTGTTTATGACGATGACAAAAAGTTAACCGGCTTCAAGGTTGTTGGCGGCTGCTGATGTGGAAGCTCATAACAGAAAGCCTGCCGAAGCCATTCGCTCGCGTCTGGGTGAAAACGGATACCGGGAGGGAAACCACCGGCTATCTGAAATCTGGTGGTGAGTGGGTTATCAACTGCGTGACCATTCGCGCTACGGGTGCAAAGGTTGAGGGGTGGCGGGAATGAGCCGATTAGCTGGCGGGGCAATTAGCGGTGGGCAGCAGTATGTTGTGGGTGAGCAGGGCACTGACGCATTTATCCCATCAAGCCGCATCATTGTATTAACGCCCGTCCTGTGCGGTGGTGCGTCATCAACTGTGGTGATTAAAATGGAGAATATTCGTGAGCAGCGTAGCGAACTGGAGTTACACGGCGACGGCCACAGTCTGGAAAACGCTTGGTTACAGCGAAAGCGGTGACAACCTCGGCTACTCGGCACCAATACCAATTCTTTGCGACTACGAGGGCGGTCTCAGCAAGCGCATTGGCAGTATCGGCGCTGAGATAGTCGCTAAGAACACGATATGGACTGAGTACGCTGATGCCGTTACGGGCGATTACATTCTGATTGGTGTCAGTGCCGACCCGGATCCGCTTAATGCTGGAGCCGATGAGGTGATGCAAGTCATTCGCTATGCCGACACGTTTGACAGAATTGCAGATGATTTTGCAATAATTACTGGGGTGTAGCTATGGGCGTAAAGGTGAAAGGCATCAATAAGGCCAAATCCAACCTCGATAAATTCATCAGCACGGTTCAGGGCAAGAAAGCAGCCAGGGCGATTCAGTCTGCAATGCTAATTGGTTCAACTCAGGCCGCTCTTTACACCCCAATCGACACCTCAACCTTGCTCAATAGCCAGTTCAGAGAGCTATCGGTAAACGGAACGATGATAACCGGCAGGGTTGGTTATACGGCTAATTACGCAGTGTACGTGCATGACCCAGCGCATCCGCAAACCTTCCGGCGCTCAACGGCGCAAAAAGAGTTCCTGACCAAAGGCTTTGAGGATACTCGAGAGGCTATTAGCGCGGTTATCCGCAAGGAGATGAGCCTGTGACGCCATCAATGCACGACCGGGTGAAGAACATGTTTTCTTCTACCTCCCCAAAGCTTACTCAAGGGTTCACTGTTCAAACTCTTCTTTGGACGGATACAGGCAGCCTGGCGACATCGTTTATGGTGTTCAGGCCAAATAGTGGTACAGCAATTCGCAATGATATCGGGTCTGAATATTACGTTCTTGTTGATGTGATCGGCGCTAAGGGAAAAAACGCAGATACCGACAAGGTGGTCGATTCAATTCTCGATTATGTCCAGGCCAATCCATTCGCCGATGAGTGCGTCGGGAAGATTGAAAACGTTGGCGGTAAGCCATCGCCAGTATTGAGCGAAGAAGGCCGGTTAATTTACCGACTCCAGTTCGCATGTACGTTCGGTGATTAGCCGAAACTAAATCCATATCAATAACGAGGTCGCCATCTGGCGGCCTTTTTTTATGTCTAAAAGAGGTCAAAGATGGCTAATTGCCAAAACTCTAATGAAAGGGTGTTCGGTTCGGCCACTGTGCTTGAGCTGGCCTATGGCTGCCCAGATACGCGACCAGCAGAAGATGACTGGAAGGCTTTGGGCGCAGGCACCACAAAGGGCATTTCACTATCCCCAAACTCAGTGACTTCTGATGCAGATGACACTGGTGGGTGGGTTGAAAATATCATCACCAACGCCGACATGACGTTTAGTTTTGACGGTGAAGTTCGCAAGCACGACAAATTAGATCAGTTTGGCTATGCCAATCTGTTCAAGTATTTCACTGATGAAGTCAGTGCTAAGCGCCAACCTACACTGTGGGCTCGTATGACCATTGGCCCGCTAGAGTTCTCTGGCTATATGGTAATTTCGGATGCGACGCCAGCCGATGGTGGCAGTAACGACATTATCACCTTCAGCGTTGAGTTTAAGGTGTCTGATGGCACTACCGTTAAGGTTGAAAACCTCGATACACCAGTGACCGAGCCTCTGGCATTCACTCGCGATCTGCCAGCAACTAAAGCGGCTGATGCTGATAACGATGTGGTCTGGGATGTTGAAGTCGAAGGTGGTCGCCCGATGTATATCTACAAATGGTATTTCGGAAGCACACTTATTGACCCTGCGATTAACTCGAGCGCTGCGACTGCAACGCTAGTGAATCGCGCAGTCACAACCGCATCTTCAGGCAGTTATCGCTGTGAAGTGACCGATAACACCGGCACAAAAATCACTTCCACCACGTCAGTTCTCACCGTTACTCAATAGCGGTTATTCCAAAGGGTGGCATTGCTGCCCTTGATAATAAACGCTACCGGATATGACTATGAAGCCATTAACAGATATCGGGGAAATGCGGCTATCCGAGGCCAGAGAGGATGGCAAGGATTACTTCTTCAAGCCGTCTTTCGAAGCGATGGCGGCCATCGGAACGCCGGAAGAGATTGTCAGTACATTCTCAACGATTCACGGCGCAGATATTCAGGGAATCATCAACAAGGTTTCCAGCCTGCCGACAACCCTGCCCCAACACATGCTGAATGCGCTATTCCAGATGCCGGGTGAAAAGATATTGACGGCCGCCATGCATGTTCTGCGTTGCTGCTATAAAGGTCACGATGACTTGACGCCGCTTATCGGTGAGTGGAAGGGCTGGAGTAACTGTGTTGTGTATCGACCTGGCGCATTGCCCAAAGAAGATATTATCGTTCTTGCCCAGCATCTGATGCAGCATGGCATTATCGGAAAGGCGAAGATACGCAAACTCCAGCGTCATGAAACAAACGAGTACTCGACTGAGTTTAAAGCTATCGATTACATCATGGCGGCGCGTAACCACTTTGGCATGAGCCGTGATGATGCCGCCGACCTGACAATGACCGAGTTTACCCTACTTCTTGCTGCCAAATATCCAGACCAGAAAGGCTTCACAAAAGAAGAGTACGATAGCATCGCCGATGACTTCCTTGCTCAACAGGCGCGCAGGCGAGAAATGGCAGCTCAACAACACTAACCAGCTCCGGCTGGTTTTTTTACGCCCGGAGAAAATGAATGGCTGGCACGGAAAATGTTGGAAGCATCGTCTACGAAGTGGGAATGGATATTGCCCCACTTCTGCAAGGGACTAAACAGGCCGAGAAAGCTCTCGATAATCTTGACGCTGCTGCGCAAGGTGCGGGCAAGGGGCTTGATACGCTTGAAGGTGGAGCGAAAGAAACCGGCTCTGGATTGGGTGATCTTGGCAAGCAGTCCGACAGTGCAGGCGCTTCACTTAAAGAATTGACTGGCTATTCCAAATCTATCGACGGAAGCCTGAAAACTCTTAACTCCAGCGTTAACGCTATAACAAGAGCGATGCAGGAGGCCAGAACAAACACTGGTGGAGCAGGCGCTGAATTTAGCCGGGCTGAAGCCATTATCGAGGGGCTTGGAAACCAACTCGCAATTCTCGAAGAGGCACAACAAGGATCGGCAAGAAGTGCCGCGATTCTTGCTGCTCAATTGCGCGCCGGATCTGCCGCATCTGATGCTGAAAAGGCGAAGATTGGAGAGTTAACTGGTCAACTCTTCGATATGAAGAATGCAACCGACAGAGCGATGGGGGGCAATAAAGGCTGGAAAGGCAGCATGCAGCAAGCTGGCTACCAGGTGCAGGACTTCATTGTTCAGGTGCAGGGTGGTCAGTCTGCTCTTGTAGCCTTCTCGCAGCAGGGTTCACAGTTAGCCGGTGCATTTGGTCCAGGCGGTGCAGTGATTGGTGCGGTAATCGCACTGAGCACAGTTGTTGCTGGCACGCTAATAGCCTCATTGAATGGCGGTAAGAATGCCATCGAAGCGCTGACAGACGCAGCATCAGCAATGGATAAGGTCATCAGCGTATCGCAAAACGGCATCGCAGCCCTTTCCGATAAATATGCCAACCTTGCCCGTGTTAATGCCGAAGTTGCAACGCTCATGCGCAACCAGGCGCTGCTCGAATACAATCAGGCCATCGCCAAGATACCGAAAGCCATTGGCGAAGCGTCATCTGCTTTTGTGTCGTTCGGGGATAAAGCTTTATCAGCACTCTCTGGCGGTTACGCGTCGGTGCAGGGATTCAATGACCGCCTGGCTTCACTAAATATCACCACTGATGATTTCAGTTCTGCGATGAAGCAGGCCTATTCTGCTGGCTCTGCATTCAATGCAACCACGATGAGTATCGGCAATACAGTCGGTGCGCTGGCTTCAAAACTAGGCATATCGGAACAGGAGGCGTTTAATCTTGCGAAACAGCTCTCTGATTTAAGCAAGAACCCTTCACCAGAAGCACTGCAAACACTGGCGCTGCGCCTGCAAGGAATGACCTCGTCTTCAAAAGAAGGGCAGAAGGCTATCACCGACCTGCTTGGGCCGATTGTCGACCTTGCGCGTGAGTCGGCGAACGCCGCATTCAACGTAGATAGCCTGAAGAAGTCCACTGATAACCTGACCACCGGGCAAAAGAGCCTGATTCAGCAGTCAGAACGTAACCTGGCACTGTCTAAGTTACAGGGTGAGGCGCGAGCACGGCTCCAGGCGCAATATGCTGCCGAAGATGCAGGATTCTCAAAGGACGATCCGCATGCAGTGCAAATGGAGCAGGACGCCGCCGCTACCTACAAAAACACCGAAGCACAAAAGACGCTCACTGCCGAGAATAAGAAGGCAGTTACCCAGGGCGAAACAGTCGCGCAGAAGCTGGAGAAGTTACGCCAGCAATCTGAACTCGCTGCAGATTCAACTAAAGAGCTGAGTCGTGAACAGGCCATGCTCAATGCCGAGCAATCACTTGGCAAGGGTGCAACTCAAGGTCAAATAGAGCAAGCCCGCCAGTATGCCGCGGCTAAGTGGGATACTGCCAACGCAATCAGAGCAGAAGCCGCAGCCCAGAAGTTATTGCCTGAAACCAAAGAGAACGCCAGCTACAAGCAGGATGTTGAAGATCTGAACACTGCGCTGTCTGCCAAGAAAATCAGCCAGGAGCAATATAACTCCACGTCTGAACGTCTTGAGCAGACGCACATGGCGGCGCTTGCAAAAATCCGCGCTGACCAGGCTGTCTCACCAATGCAGGAAGCGGCTGGCAGCGTTGACCCGGTACAGGCGCTAGCAAATCAGCACGCTCAGCAGCTTGCATTAATCCAGCAATTCGAGCAGCAGGGTGTTATCACTCACCAGAACGCTTTGGCCCAGCGTAACGCCGCAGACACAGTTTACGAGCAGCAGCGCATCGCTGCGCAGTGGGAGCTATTCAAAAACCAGAGCCAGGCGAATCAGATTCTTGCTGCTGGGTTTGAATCACTGGCTGGCAATGCCTCCAATGCTTTCACAGGAATAATCACCGGAAGCATGACCGCAGAAGATGCCATGAACTCACTCGTAAGTAATGCATTGAACAGCCTGATAAACGGCTTTGTTCAGATGGGTGTAGAGTGGATTAAATCGGCTGTCACCGGCAGCGCGGCGCAGGTAGCAGCAACGGCGGCAACCACATCAGCGGCAGTTGCAGGAACTGCTACCACCACGGCAGCAAGCACCGCAGCGGCAGCCACAACGACAGTTGCATGGACACCTGCTGCAATCGCAGCATCAATCGGCTCATTCGGTGGCGCAGCAGCAATCGGGATCGGCGCAGTTATCGCAGCGATGGCGTTATCAAGCTCTATCGCAGGTAAGCGCAAGAACGGCGGCCCGGTAGCGGCTGGCTCAATGTACCAGGTGGGTGAGGGCGGTATGCCTGAAATCTACCAGGCCAGCAGCGGGAAGCAATTCATGATCCCCGGCGATAACGGCAAGGT
>NZ_JBBYHZ010000022.1:0-18329 GCF_038405435.1 Dryocola clanedunensis
TATCATCCGGATAGATTAGGCTGAATGTGTTACCTGTGTGGCCGGTCTGATCTGTAACCTATGTGACCGGTCGTACAATAAGCGCCATCCACCGTTGAATAATATCGTTCCGCGTAACCCGAACTGCGTTATAAATTAAAACTGGTAGGTGTAGGCTAATAACACCCGCTTATCCGCTTCGTCGAGATAGGTATTATTATCCAACACAAACGTATAGGCCTTCACCGACTGATGTTTGGTAAAGGAATAGCCTAAGCCGACGCCGCCAAAATAGCCCTTATAATTATCGCCATCTTCGTTTTTAGAGCCGTAGGATCCCGCAAGAAATGCCAGCATGCGCAGCTTAGGCGTAAACGGTTTTAAGACAAACGCGCCGAGATAGCCGCTGCTGCCGGAAGTATCCATTTCAACAAACCCATTTTCCGGCGACAGATCGCCGCTAAAGCCGGGCTGCGCGCATTTGCCGTCATCCTCACAGCCCGGATGGTCGCCCGTATTGTAGGTATAGCCCGCCATCGGGAAGATCTGGAAGCCCGCAGGCTCAATGCCGAAATAGCTTAACGGCAGGAAGGTGCCGACGGAGTAGTTGGTCTGCGAGGCACCGTTCGGGTAATCATTTTTACCGAAATTAAAATTCATAATGCCAATGGGGAACAGCCACGAGCCGCCCACGCGCCACTCGCTGGCATCGCTGTTAATGCGGACGTTCAGCTTGCGCGCCTCATCCAGCGCCAGCGACGCCGAGAAGGTAACGTTGCTGTCATTCATTTCGTAGTTATCCGCCCAGGAAATACCCACCTTGGTCGTCACTTTCGTCGGGTCGTCATCCTGTTTTTCCTGATTGGATGTTATCGCGCCTGTTTCCGCCAGCGCCTGGCCGGATAAGAACGCAAGCAGAAAAGCGGAGGAAGCGAGCAGGGGGAATTTCATGATTTAACCTTGTGTCTTCTGAAGGGGAAAATAACCTCAGCAGACCAGGCAACTGAGCGAGGGCGAATTATAAACGCTTGAGTGGTTTTAATTTAAAACTAATTAAGAGAAGAGAGTTTAAATATAATATTTAACGACTGGCTTACATTATCTTTCGAAGTTTTACAAGTTAGCTTTCTGGACTCAGACTTAATTAAGCTGGGTCAGTTTCATCTGAACACCATCAGGAAGTCAGGTATAGTTGCTGCCGTTTTCAGAACTGGCAGCGGGACATATGAATATTAATCGATTTTGCTATTTGCTCTTGTTAGCGGCGGCGGCGGCCAGCGCCGCTGTGCCTTATCCTTTTGCGGCATGGCTTCTCGCCGTCAGCCTGCTGACTTTTTTACTCTACGGCGTGGACAAGCGCGCCGCGCAGAAGCAAAACCGCAGAATACCGGAGGCGACGCTGCTGCTCTTCGGGATCGCGGGAGGCTGGCCCGGTGCCATCTTCGGCCAGCAGCTCTTCCGCCATAAAACGCAGAAGCAGCCGTTCAGGACTTATTTTTATATCAGCATATTGTTGAACGTAGCGGGGCTGGTGGCTCTGTGGCGCTGGGTGTTCTTTGCCGGATGACATTTCACTTATCCGTCCTGCATTTTCATATGAATTTTTTGGACGAGGGCTAGCAACTTTGGGATCAGCCAGGGCTGCGTCGGTATCGAGTTCAGAAGCCGAGGTCGTTGCCCTCAGGTGAGAAGAAATAAGAGCGGGGCGTTACAGTGGTGATAATATTTCTGACACTAATCAGAAATAATAATTATTCACTCTGCCAGTCGAACAAGGTTTTAGCCTTATATCAATCGAACCTTATATAATCCTACCTGTCAATTTGCGGACTATTCTTGCGATTGTTGAATGGATTTGATTTGGGCTTGCTGTTATAAAAATCCAAGGGAATATACTCAATTCCAGATGGAGGGATGAATGAACTGGTTGTTTTATCTGGGGTGCTGGTGGCGGGTAAAAAAATCCGAAGCCATGAATGTATTTGAACTCCTTGCACAGGGCTGCCGTTCAATACTCCATGTGACAAGAGATATGCTCAGGCTGATCATGAGGATGCACTGGGGCATATGCTAAATAGCGATACGTTGTACATGCGCCCAGCGCAGGCACCTCTGCGCCAACAACTGCTGGCACGTAACATGTCTGAATCCGTAAAAATCAGTCTGGACAGGACCCTCTGATCGGGGCGGGAAGAACATCCACCAATACCCATTGGCATTATGGAATATATCACGTATAAATGGTCCGGTTCTGGGCTTAACTGGAAACCTTTCGATTATTGCGTGGCTCATGAATGCATCCTGGTAGAGATTAAGACTGAATTATCTTCTTTTCCCTTAGGTTGATCTATGTTCTTCAAATAATGTTGTCTCTAACCTGCATGTAATTAAATAAGTTGGGCGCTATTTTTCGACTGCTCATTAGAAAGGATCCTGTACGACATGCCGCACGGTAGAAAATCTGCCTTTTGAAAAAAACAGAATAAAAATGATTATTATCATAAATGTATGAAGAATTACCGGTGCAAATTAACAAAGAAAAAATATTCGCTCTGACGGAACCATGACCAGTTCTGGCATCAGACCAGGTCATGGTGTGCATGAGGAAGGCACCGACCCACCAACAGACGTCGCGTTGTTGAAGGCCTGAGGAAAAGAAATGGGATGTGTTTTCACATGTCTTGCAAATTACAGTTGCTCGTGGACCAGTTTCAACCACGGATTATTCATCGGCACATTTTCCCCAAACAAGTGCTGTGGTTCTGGTAACAAAAAACCTTTCAGATGACGGGTTTTGCCTGGTGATTTGACCTCGCAGGTCCAGATGTAGCTGTCCTCACTGCTGTGTTTAAGCAGCCCCTGTGCCTGAAGTTCTTTCTGAGCCAGCTTCCATTCATTGCCTGTTGTGCCAGTGGTTTCCTGCATATAGCGCTTAAAGATCCCAGGCGTAACAAGAAAGACATTATCCTCCACCAGATGCACATAAGCCCGCTGGCTGTTAACGGCACCCGTTACGGTGACATGTGTTTTCAGCCAGTCCATAAAGGGAACGGTGTTGGTGCTTACGGGATGATTGGCTGCCGGGATCACGGGCAGGTCGGGTATCACTAATTCGGGTGTAGGTACGACATTAGCGGTTTCCTGATTTTCAATGGCCGGTGTGACACTTCCGGCAAACACGGGGGGGCGTGATTCAGCTTGTTGCCATATTACCGCTGGGGCGATGCGCAGCAGAGTGAGCGGTTCATCCGGCGACCAGCCTTTTTCGGAACAAATCTTACAGCGCCAGATCCCTTTCTCGCCGTTTGCCACAATAACCTGTTGTGCCAGTAGCTCATCGAACAGTCGGTTATTGTTTTCCGGAACACTTGTGATGCCATGCTGTAGCAGCCAGGCGCGTATCCTGTCGGCGGTAGGCTTACTGACCAGCCACAGTGCATCTTGCGTTAACCAGCCATCAGAGCCGCAGTCCTGATTATTCAGCCGGTACTCTCCCTGAACCAGTGCCCGTAATGCCGTGAGAAGCTGTTGTGCAAGGGAATCAGGTTTCTGCGCCAGTGCCGTTTTGATATTGCCACCCAGATCCTTCGCGACGGAGGCCTTATCGGACTGCTGTACCAGTTCAGCCAGCACGCCCGCCCGTTCACCGTGGCCGGCAAGCTGGTAAACAAGAGAAGAAAACACAGCAGGGTAGCCTGCCAGCCAGTCCAGTAATGGCGTGGGTAACACCTGATTGACCAGCAATGCGCAAGCCACCGGATGCAGGTGATAGTCACGGCCAGGGATGAATTGCCAGCGGTAAGGCTGAGACAGTGGATTTTGCCATGGATACCAGCGTGTGCCGTCGAACTGATGAATCTGCATATCTGTGGCGGTTTTTCCTGCATCGTGCAGCAACGCTGCGCAAATCACCGCAACTGTCCAGGCACTGGCCTGTCGCGCCTGTTCTTCAGAATCGGCTTCCGGTGGCAGCAGGTAACCCTGGCGTAGCCGGGCAGCGTGACAGGTGACCTCCAGCGAATGGTCCAGCAGGCCTCCGGCTCCGGCGTGATGGTGGTTTTTTGAGGCGGGGAGCTGCTGCACCTGTTCTGCGAAACGATGGATAGTGGTGAGGATCCAGTCGTCAAACAACTTATCAGGCAGCGGGGTCAATTGCCGTAGCTGGTACAGGCAGGACTGGCGTAATGGCGTCGCCAGCAACTGACAGGCGGACTGGGATGCAACCCACCCCAGCGGCAACGTAGCCTCTGATGCAGCCTGCGAGCAGTAAAAACACTTCTTAAGCCATTTCATCATAGTGCGCTTTTCCGGAAAGGCCCTTTACCCTTGTTGCCCTTCCTTTGCAGAATGGCCTTTGGCTTTTTGCCCGTAAGGTACAGTGACCAGCTTACGCTGGCCACTGTGAGTGAATTACCACCAGGCATAAAACAGCAGTCTGTTTTTATCGAAATCAAACGTATCAAGCGTCTCCTTCACCCATCGGGTGAGGGTATGGATATCTTGCCAGTAGGCCTCACCATAATCCGTATAGCCGTAGAAAAAACCCTCAATCGTAGGGAATACGGCACAACAGTTGTCCGGCGTCAGGCTTTGCAGATCGCTGAGCAGCAGGATTAAATGCATTTCAGTTATCTCCATCAGGTTGCGGTTATAAACCTGCCCGACATGCCTGTCTATCCAGTAGAGCAGGGGATTGACCTTGCGGAAATACCCTGTTGTCTCGTAATGATCAGAATCTGGCAATGCCCTCATCTGTTCAAAGAACCAGAGATCGAGTCCCATATGTTATTCCTTCTGTCAGATAAGAGGAGCCCCTCCCCGAAGGAGATAACTCCCCTTCGGGTGGACTGTCAGATCCTTCACTGACAGCGTTGTGGTGTTGTGTTAAACAGCCATTCACAAGCGTTGCGTGCCATACCACTTGCGCGGATCACGGCGTGTTTATCCTGACGCAGGAGCGCGAGCCAGTAGCTGATATAACTGGCATGCTGGAGCCGTCCCTCAATACCGCAGTGTGCGCACAGAAAGGCAGATCCCATTTCGGCCACCATTTCTTCCATGGCGTAGGCTTCTCCTTCTGCTCCCGTATTGGCAATACCGGTACGATTAAGACGTGAAGGATGACCCGTTGCATGCGTCAGCTCATGGAGCAGGGTGGCGTAATAGGCTTCCCTGCTTTCAAACTGCAGCGGATGCGGCATCATCACCCGATCGGTTGCAGGCTGATAATATGCCTGTGACTGTACCCGGTGACGGACTTTCACACCGCTGTGTGCGACGATGGCCTCCGCGGCCTCGACCGGCTGGTCAGGTCGGGAAACGGGGTCGTACAACGATGACGGTAAACCATCACACTGAGAGAGGTTAAATAACCGGAACTCGCGGGCAATACCGAAGTGGTGTCTCCGCGGAGTTCCCGTGTCATCCAGCAGCGGCTTGCCCTGATCATCGCGCAGCTCGCGGAAACGTGGCAGATAAAGCACCGCAAGGGATGATTTTTCTCCCTTATGTACCCAGCCACCAAGTAATCTGACCTGATGGAAGGTCAGCCAGCGATCACTGGCGAAGCTTTCCTGACTGGCTCGGCTCCACAACAGTGGGATATTGATACCATGATACGGCCGACCGGAAAGCGCATTGATCGGAAAAGGAGGTTCGCCGTCGCGCCAGGGACGCAGCCAGGGGATGCAATCCTGTTCCAGCTCCACAATGATCTGATCGGTGACTTTCTGATAGATGTCGTGATGTCTGTCCATAAAATGGGCCTCGTGGAAAGATGCCGGTTCGGCACCTCAGAAGAGAACGAACCGGCGATAAGATCAGGCGAACGGGGCAGGTGAAACCAGCACGTGATGCTGTGCACGGATCAGCCTGAGCGATAAAGCGATCGGTGTTGCCATATCCCCCTGCGGCGGCAGACAGTAAAGGGTAAAAGTGAGCGTTTCCCGTACCGTTCCGGCGGTACGCAAAGTGAGCAGGACAGACAGCAGCAGATTGCTCAGGCGTTCTTCCATCAGAGCGGGGTCGTCTGGATAGTCCACTGCGGATTGCCAGACGGTCTGGTCAATTACCACCGGCATCAGCGAGGGAAGGTTGTCGTTTAAAGTCATGGTATTTCTCCTGTCAAGAAGCAGGGAAACACCCTTGCAGGGCGTATTCCCTGCGGGGTGATATGAGGCGAGTATCCTGCGCAGTGCGCCGTTCGTTGCTTCCGGATATATGACGAACTTATTGCATGACAGGATGAAGTGTTTGCCTTATCCCTTAAAAAAAGGAGCGAAAATTCTTCATTAATCGTAAAGAATTTGTGCTGCCCTGAATTGGGGGAATGAAGCTCATGTCAGACGGTTCGTCAGCGCGATGAAAATGACTACATATCTACATGCCAACCCCAGTTGCAAGTAAGCGTCGTTCCAGTCGTGCAATTACCCATTGTTATATTCAGGTAATCATTAAAATTGTTATCCGATTTTTCTCAACGAAAGTATAGGGTTAGTCAGGAATCGAACTCGTAACTTGATCAGAAATTCATGCTTTCGTTTACAGCGACCGTTGCCTTGCCACTCGTTTCCGTTCTCATGCAAAAACGCTGTTGTGGGATGGGCTGCACCCCGCTTTGCCTGTCAGGATAGAGCAGTGATAAAAGCGGCTTATCACCTTCTTACCAGAGCCTCTGCTTAAGGGGCATACCGAAACGACCTGCCAGGGATTTCTGTCTCGTAAAAGACTTGTACTGTGCCTCCTGAATACTACGAAAATTTGTTATTACAGGGATAATCCTGGAGTCTCACGAGTTGCGGAGAGTCATTCTGGAGTGGTCAACAATAACTAGCCACAGCTTAGAGCTATTCCTGCATCGACTTTCCGATTTTCGTGCGACCTGAGCGCGCAGTAATACCCAACGATATAATCTGTGATTTCATGGGCAGCATCGCTCAAGCTTACATAAACCTGAGAGTGCATAGCGCGATGGATTATTTTTTGAGCTGATCAATGCGGACGACCGGAGGCGACATATTCATTTCGAGACTGACGTTAATTTTGATCATCGGATCGGGTTGTACTCACATCTATCAGTGACCGCTTTGGCAAAGATGACCTCGATGGCGCCCGTTTTATCACGGAATAGGTATCGGTCCTCTTCTTTGTGCTCTATGAGATTACCGGGCAATGAAAGCGTTGCGCCAACATGCAGGGTCTTGGCAAATTTGACCGTCATTGCTCGTTCATCACCCATTCCGCGAAAGCCATCTCCGATTTTATGCGGCGGCGGGCTGGGCAACATTTTCTTTCAGTCCCTGGGGGTATTCTGCCTGAACACTTTGCATATCTATAAAGGATCATACAATCAATACGTTGCTTTCATCGCATCTCTTTGGTGCCTAAGAACGCAAACATATAACACTGGTTGTTATCCTTTTGTTTCGCAAGTCCTGGGATGCGCGATACTGCTTCGAGCGCTGGCGTTTCACGTTCGATGTGGCGTTCGCTGACAAAAGCGCATCTGACGGATCCCCGCATCTGTACTACTTTCAGTAAAGTGATTTTTCGGAGGAGGCCTATGAAATCATTACCGCTTTTATGTCTTACAAGCCTGATGCTCATGGGCTGCGGCGCGAACAATACCGCGCCCGGAACTGATGTTCCGGGTGAGAAACCCTCTACCCTGATGCGTACGCTTGAAACCGGGGCGCAGCTAATCCAGTCTCGCCCGCCGGTTGATGCCATCAGCACGTATCTGGATGGTTTCCATTTTTACAGTGGTGATAAAAACGGCCAGATGGAAGCCCATCACTATGTGACGATACTGAATGAGGACGTCATGCAGGCCGTGATTTACGACGGAAACACCCGGGACGCTAGGCTGATGGGCGTGGAATATATCATTAGCGAACGCCTGTTTAAAACACTTCCCGCTGAGGAAAAAAAGCTCTGGCATAGCCATCAGTATGAAGTGAAATCCGGTAATTTGATTGCGCCTGGGCTACCTGCGGCGGCGGATAAAACGCTGATGAGCAGGATTGTGAATACCTATGGCAAAACGTGGCATACCTGGCATACGGACCGGGATAAAACGCTGCCGCTCGGTATTCCGGCGTTGATGATGGGCTTTACCGGAGAAGGGCAACTGGATCCTGCGCTGCTGGCAGACAGAGACCGTCGACTTGACGTCAACACTCAGGACATCAAACGTGAGCGCCAGGATTTGGAAGCGCGTCCGGTTGTTAAGGGTACAGACGTCTGGCAGCACGGCGAGGTAATCCAGCTCAAACGGGTGAATGACGCGGGTGAACATGGGCACGGTGAGACTAGGTATTTCGGTACTTCGGAGCAAAGTCAGCAGGCAAAAGAGTAAATACAGGAGCCGATATGAAAGTTCATAATCTTAACTGAGGGTGCAAGTGTCCCGCGGCCCCCAAATGTAATGAACATATCCAAAAAGCGGGGGCATGTCTTCTTTCAATAGTAATCAAATCACCAGATCCTATCAGGGGTGCTCCAGGTGAACTGTATTAGTTGCCTACTATTAACAATAACAGGCCATTATATAAAAGCGGGGCGACACGAGGTCCGGAAAATTATTTAGAATAAAAATGTGGCGCGCCTTGAGATAACCCGAATCGGGAGTGGTGTCATCGGGTTATCGAGGCTGTATTACTGATTTGTCATTCGAGTCCTTTCAAAAGCGCG
This sequence comes from Dryocola clanedunensis, assembly GCF_038405435.1. GTDB lineage: Bacteria > Pseudomonadota > Gammaproteobacteria > Enterobacterales > Enterobacteriaceae > Dryocola > Dryocola clanedunensis_A. Next base: position 8,671 of record NZ_JBBYHZ010000022.1, read on the forward strand.
TTATGAAAACGTGAAGGATCCTGCATTTGCGGAGCGTGTCCCAGATCGTCAAATTCGACGAGCGTGGCATGCGGAATGCGTTTTGCTGTTTCTTTGCCCAGAACCGTGTAGTTGCCTAATTTCTTCTGGTCTTCCGCCGTCGCGGTATCCTTGCCGATGGCGGTGTTATCTTTGGTGCCGATCATCAGCAGCACCGGCATTTTCAATTCGCCAAATTCATAGATAACAGGCTGGGAGAAGATCATGTCGTAGAGGAGAGCAGAGTTCCAGGCCACAATCTCTTTGCCCGGGCCGTTATTCAGCCCAGCCAGCATGGTCACCCAACGTTCGTATTCTGGTTTCCATTGCCCGACATAATAGGTGTTCTTTTCATATTTTCGGATGCTCTCGGCATTGGTGCGAAGTTCGCGCTGATACCACTGGTCCACTGACTGATAGGGCACGCCAAGTGTTTTCCAGTCTTCAAGTCCGATGGGATTGACCATCACTAACTTCTCGACCTGCTGCGGATACATCAAGGCGTAGCGGGTGGCTAACATTCCTCCGGTGGAATGCCCAGTTAGCGTAACACGTTCAATTCCAAGCTTATTCAGTAACGCATGGGTATTATTGGCCAACTGTTGAAAACTGTATTGATAATGCAGAGGTTTACTTGATTTACAGAAGCCAATTTGATCGGGCGCGATTACACGGTATCCGGCATTGGTCAACGCCTTGATGGTGGATTCCCAGGTGCCTGCACAAAAATTTTTACCGTGCATCAGTACGACCGTACGCCCGTTTGCTTTTTCCGGGTGGACGTCCAGATAAGCCATTTCCAGCGATTGTTGTTGAGAGGTAAAGGCAAAATTCTTTGTTGGCCAAGCGTAGTCAAAACCTTCGAGCCTGGCACCGTAAGATGGCAAATCTGCCGCAAAGCCAGGCGGTGCGGAAAGCATTAATAAAAGTCCGAGACGGGATAATCGACGCGATGACATGCAAGTTTCTCCATAAGCAGTAAAATAGACCGCCGGTTGGCAGTCGCAAGCCTAAAATGTAGAACATGCGGTGCGCACGTAACGTAAAGAGAGGTAAAGTCATAATGTGAGCTTAAGTGGCAGCATTCGACTGCGCAACGTAATAGGACAATGCTTCCAGCCGGGTACCCAAAAGGTTAAAACAGCTAAATAACATAAGCGTTTTCATTTATCGGCCACGATAGTATTAGGTTTCCATTTCAGGGAAAACAACTGAAAAGGGATGATATAATTGACATAATAAAGGAACCCGGCGTTAAGTATTATCAAAAACCAATTAGGGGCGTAGTACTGCAAGCTACCATTCCGGGTCGGCCCGAGAGAGCAGACCTGGATAAAACAAGGTTTAACGGTATCACCTCGGAATAAGCCAAATGGCGACATCCTCACGCATTTGAAGATTCGCGCTTCGTGTATGGTGGCTGATGTCGGCAATGCCAGACTTACCGGTTATGGTTCGCACGCTAACGTAACCGTTGCCAGGCGTGTGTACTCGTTAACCAAGATCTCTTTTCCGCAAACGGCGTGACCATCATGGGGTTCCGCTTGGAAAACGGAATATATGGTACTCCCGTATTTGACGATAAATAGGCTTGCTTGAATCTACCCGGTTTCTGAATGAGATTATATTCCCGCGCCGCGATGAGTGAATCACCACGGATAATCTAGACCTTCCGAGCCATTGATAATGTTGGTTTTCGTATTCAGCAAGTGGCATTTGATTGCTCATGTCATGCCCAAGCCTATAGTTATAAAATATTTCGATGTAATCAAAAATATCACGACGGGCTTCTTCCCGCGTTCCATAGTTCATTTGTTTATTCGTTAGCGTTTCAGTAGCTGGAACAAGCTTTCAGCAACTGTGTTGTCGAGACAGTTACCCCCGGCTACGGAATATAAACCCCTATATAAGACTCAAATATTCGAAGGGGGGATGAAAACCAGGCCCAAATGATGTGTGGGGATTGTCCGTTTCTCGCATCACGCCCCCGAATTGTTTCAAAAAAGCCAGTACCTATTGAACGTAGTGGCAGCGCACATTGATGGTTATCTTAGCAATAATTCACCCATGCGCCCGCCACCACCCTTTATATCCCCTGATCCTGAGGTGATTATCCCGGCGACAGCGCCGCCAACCCGCACGCCAGTCCATGTCAGCGCACCCAGCCAGAATATCGGCAGCACCACAAACATTGTCCCCATCACCACATTAACAATCAAATCATCGGAAGCGTTTTGTAGTCCATAGAGGTTGAAATGCGAAGCGCCATTCTCACTGTAGAGTATCGTCATCAGCCAGCTGTCCAGCCAGCGGGCCAGTTCCCACCAGAAGGAGAGGAAGAAAAGGGCAAACTGGATGACACTGAGGGTTATCACCGTTTTTAATTCCCAGGCTGAAAACAGCAGAATAACCGGCAGTGAGATAACCAGCGCCATCTCCAGAAAGGCCTGCACCATAGGTAGTGCCTGGCGCACACTGTCAAAGGCGGGAAATAGGGCGAGGCTTGACACCGACATTCCGGCGATGCTGCCCAGACGGCTTAGGGCCTGCGAGGCACTGAGGTTATCCCCGGCATTGCCGCCAAACCCGTTATACACCAGCCCACCCTGTGAAACCTGCACAGTGCGCTGGCTGACCAGCGAGCGCAGCACCGCTTCTTCGTACTCGTCTTTCGACTGACCCAGTTTTTGCAGTTGCTGCCAGAGGGACGTATCGACCTGTTGCAGTAACCGATCCTTAAGCCCCACATCTCCGTCAGACCACCACTGTTTGCACGTGGGGTAGCCGCCGTTGCCGGTATCGACCAGACCGTCATCGCGGCTGGCGTCATAAGGCCAGGCTTCACGCGGTGTGCGGGAGTGGTCGCTTTCGTAGTAGCCGGGTGTGGAGAGATAAAATGAAGAGCCTGTCCAGTCCACTTCCCGGCTCTGCTCTTCGCTGATATCGTTTCCCTCACGCTTTAACCGGGCGCGGGAAGGGCCGTAGCAGTCATTGACGAAATCCTGCAATTCCTGCGCCAGCGCCGGATCGGCAAGCCGGGTATGCTGCACGTCAAAACGGATCTGGCGCAGATCCGGCTGGCAGGGGAGTACCGCGACGGCGGCGCTGGTGAGGCCTTTACTCAGCGCATGGTTGAAGTACCACCACACCGGTACGGCTGCCGTCTGGCCGCTGAGTTCGTTTATCAACGGTGCGTAGCCGGAATCACCGGGCTGCACCACCGAGGTGCCACACTGTTTTGTCCGCTGGCTGTCATAGCTGAGGGTGTTGATATCGACATTCAGAAACGGCACACCGGCAAACATAATGACCAGCAGGGCGGCATAGACATAGTGCTCCAGCCACAGCACCAGTAGCCGGGCGCTGTTGCCTTCATCGGCGCCCTGGCCGCGCGCTTTCAGCCACAGGGCAATCAGCTTTGCCAGCAAGGGGAGGGCAAACAGGCCAGTGGCAATGATCGTGTGCCAGACGCCGTTATTCACCAGCCAGCCGAGCAGGGTCAGCACATATTCGAAGTAGCTGTTGGCGGTCACGGCTGGCTGTCCGCTTGCGGATTGTTCAGGTCATGCACCCGGCGATCGCTGTCATCCGGCACTTGTACTGCCTGGCCCTGTAACTGGTCGCGCTGGTGTTTGCGTTGCAGGATCTGGCTGGCCGCATTGCCGGTTAACGCATGGCGAAAATCCAGCTCCAGCTTCAGTTGTGTGAGCTCTTCATCAAGCTGTGCTGTGGTTTTGCTTAAGCTTTCCTGGGCCTCTTTCTCGCTGGCGATATTGGGTTCCCGCATACCGGCCAGCAGCGTGCGGCGGGCCATCAGTGCCTGCTCCGTCACGCGGGAAAGGGCAAGTTCCCCCGCCAGCCGCTGCGTCAGCACGCTGGCATCGGGGTCGTCGCGGAGTGCCTCCACCACGCCGCGTGTCAGTTGCATACTGCCGCCGGAGGCTTTCGCCAGATTCTCAAAGGTGGGTTTCTGGTTGCCATTAATCAGATCGACAAGCAGCGGCTGGATCTTCTGCTGTTCCTCATCGATCAGCGGATGCAGGCCGATCCCGGCCTGTGCGCCGGGCGGGCTGTCCTCGCTCATGCTGATGGTCTGTTCGCCCACCACTCTGGTCATCCAGTCGGCGGCCTCCTGCGGGTTTTGCCAGACGCTGCACAGCTCACCCTCGCATTCAGCAGTTGTTATTGTGGCGCTGCTGGTGGCAGGCTGATGGTTGAGCATGTTGTAGCCCGCCGTGGTCGCATCATGTACCAGCCGGATCGGCGGCTGGCCACTGCCACCGTATTTTTCACCACCTACCCAGCGTTTACCGTTTTTCGCGGCTTCCTGAGAAGCCTTCTGATCGGCGCGGATGGCATCCCGATCGCTTGCGGCAATCGCCTGATAGTTCTCCGCTTTCGCCCGGGCAAACCATGCCGAGTCGTAAACCAGATCGGTCATTTTCTCCCCCATCTTCTGGCAGCTCAGCAGGGACTTATCAAAATCCAGCCGTCCCTGAAGCACCCCATTGGTCAGCAGATCGTAAAGCTGGGGATTGGCGCGCTGGATGATCATGGCGGGCAGGCTGGCGACGGCGCTGGTGGCGCTTTCAATCACTTCGCCCATCAGCTGCTGGAAACCGTCCGTCACCCCGTTAAGCTGGTTACGCACCGTGGTGTCGATATCAAAATTGCCGCACATCATGTCGGCATTCCAGCCGACACCGACATTAAGCGGCGTCGGGCTGTGTTTAACCAGCGCGGGCATCACCGCTTCACCCCCGCCAATCTGGTAGTAGAGCAGGTCATCCACGGAACCCTGTTTTTTAAAGCTGTAGTCGTCCGTGGCATGGCTGCAACATGTGACGAACAGCAGGATCAGAAATGGGGAGCGCATGATTATCCTCCTTAGCCGGTACTGCCGAGAAAGGTTTGCCCGCGCCGTGGGCAGCAACTGTAAGGCCGCCACAGCGTCCAGACGTAAGCGCCGTCGTCGGCCAGCCTGTCGGCGTAGCTGTCGGTGGCGGACCCATCGGGGAATATGGCACAGGAGTGGCTCATTTTCGGGGCCAGCATCTGCCACTGGTGGTTATTGCTGTCTCCCTCCTGTACCGGATCCGGGGGCCAGTAGCCGTCGTGCGCGGAAGCGGTCAGGGGACGATAGATATGCGGCTGCCCGCGGCGGGTCACCAGGTCGGCGGCTCGCTGGGCTATCACCGCCCCCGCTTTATAGTCATGCGTCTGGCTGAGCGCCCCGGCGCGCGGGTAGATATTGCCCCACAGATCGCCATCCTTGCCGACCTCGCGCATTCCGGGCGTCAGCGCTTCCGGCCAGAACATTTCCGGCATGCCGCTGCGCCAGGCTGCGGCATCAAGCTGACTGATGAAATAAGGAAAAAAGGGCGTGGCGGAGGGCGAGCAGACATAGCCAAATTCGGAGAAGAACTTCGCCAGTTCGTCACCTGCCGGGAAGCCGATGGCATCGGCGTTTTTGAAACGTACCTTGCTGTGCTGGCCGACGGCGCGGGGATTAGTATCGCCACCGCCTTCGGCAATACCCGGCAGCGGTGGGCTTAGCGGCGACATCTCGGTCCACGGGTTTTGCCCGGTGACGCTGTAGGCCGAGACCACCATGTCGGGGCGGAAGTGGCGCACTTTGACGGAGGTGCGCACAGTGCAGCCGAACGGCGTGCACTGTAACCAGTAGCACGTGCCCACCACGCGGTATTTTACGCAGTCCGGGGTAAGGGCAGAGGCGGCTATTTCCGGCGTGGTGAGGGCGAATGCCGGGTAAACGAGCCCCGGCAACGTCGCCACTAACAGTAAAGTGCTTTTCAGCATATCCCCTCCGCGTTTTCCTGTGGAAAAAGAGGTGTACCGCGGAGGGGATGCCTGTGACTGCAATAAACTCAGTACCGAATGAAAAATTTGTTTCACTGACAATGGCTGCATCAGTGATAACGGGGACTTTGCCTGTCAACTCAGTCGCGACGGAAGACATGGGTTTCGCCAGCGAAATCAATCTCCACTTCGACACCCGAATCAATCTTCTCTGTATAACCCATCATTTTTGCGGCAATGCCGAAACGTTCCGCTGTTTCGATAACCGTCCCGGCATCATCCGGCGCACAAACAATTTCAAGACGCTGGCCAAGATTCAGAACACGAACAAGATCGCGCGGAGACAGGTTCCCCGTTTCGCAAACCAGCCTGAAAATGGGTGGCATCTCAAACAGGTTGTTTTTCACATATTTAATGCCTGAACCGAATTTAAGGCATTTTGTCAGGCCCCCGCCGGTATTATGGAAAATAGCTGAGATATTCAGCGTCTTTTTATCCAGTAGCGTTTTAACCACGGGCAGATAGGTGCGTGTCGGTGATAGCAGTGCTTCGCCAATGTTCATCCCGCCACCGTGCGGGAGTGCATCTCCCAGCAGGAAGCGTCCGATATATGCGTTGTCTTCTGACGCCGGATCATAAGTATCGGGCCCAATATCCCGGTACTTCGCAGACAATAACTCATGTCGGACAGCCTTTAATCCATTAGTCCCAATACCGGAGTTCTCCGTATCCTCATACACTGCGCGTCCGGAAGAGGCTAAACCGATAATGACCTGCCCGGGCTGGACGTTGCCGGCATCAATAATCTCTGAGCGGCGCATCCTGGCACTGATGGTGGAGTCGATGACAACTGACCTGACGAGATCGCCAATATCTGCCGTTTCTCCGCCACAGAACTGGAAATCGATACCATGAGCAGACATGCGCTGACCGAACTCCCGGTAGCCCGAGATGACATGACGAAGCATCTCTTTGTCGAAAACACGCGCGTTCCGACCAATAGTATTGGACACGAGCATGGGCCCGGTTGCCCCCACGCACAGCAGATCGTCAGTGTTCATGACCAGGCTGTCCTGCGCCAGCCCCTTAAATACGCGGTAGTCTCCCGTTTCGCGGTGCATCAGCATCGCGACGGTGGATTTTGTCCCCACGCCATCCGCATGCATCAGGGTGCAAAACTCGGGGTCACCCCTGAAGACGTCGGGAGAGACGGGGCAAAATGCGCCAGGAAACAGACCTGAACCGGTGTCTGCAATCGCGTACTCAACGTCGGGTTTGTCCGGGGAGACGCCCCGGTCTTCATAGCTGATTTTTGACATGGGTAACCTTGTAGCATTCAGTATTGTGATGTTTGTTCGTGCCGCTCCTGGCCCAGAATTTGTGCGAAAAGACATTCAATCTCATCATTGCTGACGGAACGGCTTCCCCATACCCGGGTTGAGGACAATAAGAGCGGCTCCCCGACCGGCTTCAGGCCGAGCCTGGCAAGGGTATTTCCTGTCTCCACGACATCCACCGCCATGTCATAAACGAAAGGGACAAGAAATTCTCCGCTGCCCGTAACTTCTTCAACGACAGGATGCTTGTCCTGCTTTTCAAAATAAGCACTGGCCAGATGGGGGAAGGGAGAGGCAACCTGTGATTCGTTCGTCAGCGTAATATCTTCTGTCTGACTGATGAGGGCAATTTTTGAGTAACACCAGCCCGTATCGCAAATACTCCGCAGCGCAACGCCGCTTTCAGCGACCCATTCATCGCAGGTTACCCCGTAAGATAACTTTTCGCGGAAAATCAGATTCGGGATATCGCGGGCCTTGAGATAATAGAAGTGGAGTGGCGTTCTTTTTCCTTTGATTCGTTCCCGCAGCGCCTTTTCAAGCGCCTGGCTTTTGGTTAAAAATCTGCCCTTAGGCAATCCAATATGTACGGTGTGGTTCTTGTTCATGATGACCTCCTTTGCATACTGTCTATATGAATGTCGGAAGGCTCCAGGATGGGATCGCAGAAGAGGCAGAATTCAATTACCTCAGCCACGGCTTCGGCAGTCAGTGCGCCGGGCCGCATGCCGGGTGATTTTCCGTTAAAGCCCGTATCCACGCGTCCGGGGGCGATGAACGTTACGCGTATCCCGGATTTTCGCCACTCTTCCCGTAATGCGGCACTCATCAGACGAAGGGCTCCTTTAGAGGCGCAATACGCTGCCGCATTTTCAAAGCCGATGACGCCCGCATCAGACCCGACATTGACAATCGTTGAGACATCTCCACTTTTCGGGTCTCGTCTGAGGTACGGCAGCAGCGCTTTTGCCAGTTCAAAAGGCGCCAGGACGTTCGTCTCCAGGACGGTTGAAAACATTTTGCGCGGGAAACGTGCTGAGTCACCGAAAGCGCCAAATCCGGCATTATTCACGAGCCCCGTCAGCGGCGGCAAATGGCTGCATTGTGCTTTGAGGGCGGAGATTGTGGCGGAACGGGCGATATCTCCGGTAATACACTTCACGTCTGTACCGCGTGAAATGCACTCGTGCGCCACATCTGCGAGCCTGCTTTCGTTGCGGGCTGTCAGGACAAGGGTTCGGCTATGAGTGGCGATACGGCGTGCAACCGCCGCACCGATACCGGAGCTGGCACCCGTGATGACAATAGTCTGTGGTGTCATTTCAGCTCCTTACGTCACTATTTTGAAAGGTAAGGCAAGGTTGAACTGGTGAATGCGTTCAACGTCCAGGGGGCGTATATCTGCTCCGCACAGGGCCGCCAGTGCTTTATATTCAGAACGATGTTTTTCAATAATACCGGCGATGATGTCCACATCCGGGCTGGTTTTAGATGATGATGGAACACGCCAGTCAACGGCATACTTTCGGCCCCAGCCGTTTAACCGAAGCTGGTTCGAACAGCGGGCCGGATAGCCGAATTTGTGGGCAGTATTGAAACGATAAATAACCCCGGCCATGCCCAGGATGTCCAGAACGGCGGGCGCGCCATAAGAATCTAATAATCCGGGTTCTTTCTGAAGGCGGGATGAAATATCCCGGACGGTATCGTCGCCCAGTAAATAAATATGATTTTTAAAGCCAATGACGGCTTCAAATGCCTGATCAAATGCCAGTAATCCATTGATGAAAAATTTTATGACCCCGAAAAATGCCTCCAGATGATATAAGTCAGGCGCATGCTTCAGAGAATAACAGGTGTATCGCATGGGAAGCGTTCTTTTCAGACACGCGTGATCTGGTGTTCCTGATTCAGTAATCAGGTTACCGAAGAAGGCTAATTTTTCTTCAGGAGAACAATCAGCGAGAATAATATCTGGCTGTCTGCATAACAACCCGCCATCAGCATCGACAAATCCCTGGCCGCCATCTGATACGACCAGACTTTGCCTGCTCTCAGGCACGTGATGATTTTGAGCAGTCATTTACATACTCCTTAAATCACTGAGTCACGGGTGAAGACAGAAACACTTCAGCCCCCGCCAGTGCGTGAAGGATGGATAACGGGTGTCCCGTCTTACCCCGCACAGACATGAGCAGTTCAGCTACACATGAAATTGCCGTTAAAAAAATAAGGTTTATCCCGGCAGAAGGTATCGATGGAAATCACAAAAACAGATCAACATATCGTTTAAGTGGTATAAATCAGATCAATATCACGAGATTATGTGTTATTCTGGTTTTTATTTCTAAATGTAAAATTAAGATAAACAATACAGCAAAGTGATAACAAAAAATAACTACCACTCTGATCTGACACGTGTCAGGCGGATGAGGGGAGTAGCGGTTCAGGGCAGGGCAGGGAAGCAGGCAGGATAATGGGGTC
>NZ_JBBYHZ010000023.1:0-7530 GCF_038405435.1 Dryocola clanedunensis
TCACGATTAACGGACTCAATCTGTGCCTTGGCTTTTGCAAGTTCTGCTTCTTGTCGCGCCTTCTCTTTGGATAGATAGGATTCAACTGGCGTGTCGTGCAGGCTCTTTGCGATGAATCGCTCACCACCGGGTATCTCGTCGCCCTGTGCAGTAACAAAGACTTCTTGAACGATGGTTTCTTGATTATTCAGTGCGCCGACGATCACAACTTTGCGTCCGTCTGACAGGAATTTGGTTTCCATGCTTTTCTCCAGGCAAAAAGAAGCCCGCACGGTGGCGGGCAATCGGAACAACGAGGGCTTTCAGTATCTGTTCTCAGGGAAAGCTGAAAGCAGATACGGAAGGGGGGTTAAACATCTTCTAATGCGTAATCACAAATCATCTCGCAACTACCAGGATCGCCTTCTTCGCGTGGGCGCAATCCGACCTGCTGTGACTCCTGCTTAATCTCACCCCAGAAAACCTGCTCGACTTCATCAGCCCATCCGTCAGCCGCCTCGCCACGGTAATAATCAATTGCTTCCTCGGCAGCGGTTTTGGCTTCCTCTGCTGTTGGATATGTTTCAAATCCATTATCAGGGTCGTACATGAAAAATTGCTGCTTCGTCATATCTATTCTCCTGTAGCCTTGCTGATAGCGGCGATTAACTGAGCCAGCAAGCATTCGGTAGGGTTCATTGAGTCCGCTTTAGGCTCATATCCTGCTGCGTAAAACTGGTTGCGGGCACGTTGACATGCCTCCAGCAAACTGAGGTATTTCTCAGCGCAATCACGGCTCATGAAGTCCTCAACAGGACGGGATGGGCCAGATTTATTGCTGTATAATGTGAAGAACTGCGCATCTTCGTCTTTCTCTACACGCTCGCAGTTTCCGTCTACTTCTCTCACGCCACTAATAAATAAACTCATCATTCACTCCAATCTGCGTAAAAAAGGCCGCGACTAGGCGACCTTTAATTCGACATCTTTGATTAATTTGAAAACGCTCTGCCCGCCAATACAATCCTCTCGACCACAACGATTTCCATTTATGTGCTTCATCAATGCGCTGCCATCTTTCCACGCATGAGTAACTTCCAGATGAGTGCCGTCCATGCATTCATAAATCTGACCAACCTTTTTAATCGGATATGCACTTTTCATGCTTCACCTCGCTGTAATGTTCTCTGACTTACGATGCCCTGCCTGAAATATCGCAACCTGCGGTATGCATATGCTGCCCGTTGTATCTTCTTTAGGCTGACGCAATCCCGGTAAGCTGAGAGCCTTACAGATGCGCTCTGAGCCTTCACCAGACAGCTTTGCGAATGCCCGGTTAATCTTTCCTGCGTAATTTCCTGCATCAATCTGCTGAGCTGCTTTTCTGGCGTTGTACTCAGCCATACGGCGTTGATTTCTGTTCATGGGTATTCCTCAGTGAGTGCTTTGGTGCAGGCGCCGGAACCTATTTCAATTTCCGGATTTCAATCGGCTTCTCAGTTCGGCCCGTGTGTATATGGGCCTAAGCTCCACCGAACGCCTGCCCGAAGCACTCGCTTCGGCCTGTGTATTCACAGGGCTAAATTATTAAAGAAGCAGCCGGTCATCCTGACTGGCGCGGTCATCTTCCTGATCCGCTGTCGATGTGTTGTCTCGATGGAGTTAATTTATCTCAAAGATAAAGAATGGTAAATAGCAAAATGATAAATAATATGCGCGGAATGTTGTATTTAATGATAAATATATGATTGGTATAGATAAAATAATTTATCATTTTTGGTTGGGGCGTAAAAAAACCAGCTCAAGGCTGGTTTCTTAGTATCCGGGGGAGGGGATTAGCCCAGGCGGGAGTAGGCCATCTGCCATTTACCAACGATAAAGCCCTCTATGTGGAAGGTGCTTTCGTTGTCAGCATTAATTTCCCAGCGGTCATATTTTGCATTGTCACTGATAACCACGATTTTATCCTTCAGCATTTGTAGGCGCTTGATGTGGGACGCGTCACCATATGTGAAAGCATAAATACCATCGCTGCGGAAATGCCTGACAGTAACATCAATCACAACCAGCTCACCCGGGTCAATCGTGCCGATCATACTATCGCCGTCAGCAGTCGTCAGCTTAAGTGAGGTGGCAGGCCGTCCGCCAAACATCCTTTTGGCGTATTCGGGATCAACCTCAATTGATTGAATTATGTCAGGGTATTCCGTGTTCACTCGACCACCTCCACAGCTATGCTGGGTATCCAACAATTCTAATCTGTATGGATGATCAGTATAGTTTCTAGAGCGGTTTTGCAAGTTAAATGAGTTATCGGGGCCAGTGTCTTTACCGTTCCCGCCTTTAAACTCCAAAGAAACATCACTGTGCGGCACGTCCAACCATCCGCGAAGCAGGCCTAGATTCGTCTCTACACGCCTCGCAATGATGTCACCCACGTTGCGTGAGGCATTAGGGCTAATCAGCTGGCTAAGTTGCGACGCAGGGAGGCCAATCGCATCCGCGAACTGTGCTTTTGTCTTTCCCTCGCGGATGTAAGCATCCATCAAGGTGCGCAAATTATTGCGTCTGAAGTCTTTAGTTTCCATCCCCAGATACTCCCACGCGTTAGCAATTTGATAAATACCCAAATTGATAAATTCGCATTGTTATTAATTTATCTTTGAGATAAACTTGATTTATCTTTTACAAAGAAGGTAAACACTATGAGCAACGATTTACTCCGATGGCGCAAATCTGCCGACAAGGACGAGTGGGCTGCTCTGGCTCAACTTGTTGGCACATCTGTAGGTTACATGAACCTGATCGCCTATGGCGTTCGCCGCGCTTCACCTGACCGTGCTGAAGCTATTGAAAAAGGCACAAAAATAATTGGTAAGCATACACCAGTAACGAAAGAAAGCCTGGTCTTCATCAAGACTCGCGAAGACGCAGCATAAGCATTACCGCTCTTTATCAATCTGCTCTCCCTTGGAACACCAGGGAAAACCAAAGTGGCATATTCACACGGTATGCACACGTAACTACTTATACAACAAGGGAAGTATGACAAATGGACACTACAACCACCCGCAATAAAGCCCGCGCAATTGAAAGCAAGCTATTGAGCAAGATAGCTATTCGCGGGGCAGGGAACATCGCTGAATCAATCGGCGTTGATAAGTCGCAAATCACCCGTTGGAAAGAGTCGCTACTGCCTCGCATGTCGATGCTGTTGGCTGTTCTGGAATGGGGAGTTGAAGACGATGAGCTGGCGGATCTGGCTAAGAAGGTTGCCAGGATGCTGACTGATAAAAATAAAACAAAGCCGGGACATGGCAGGCAGCAAGAAATAATGGAGTGTTAATTATGGGTAAAGATAGGTTTTCCGAATATTTCATGTACGACGAAGCATCTCCTTCGCTGCTAATAAACTTAACAAACCGAGGTTCAGCAAGGGCTGGGCAACCTACTGGCGCATCTAGTAACAATGAGGGATATCTCCAAACAAGATTGAATGGGAAAGCATGCAAAACGCACCGAATTATCTGGGAATTGCATTACGGAGAAATCCCGGCGGGGCAGGAGATTGATCATATTAATGGCGCTCGCCACGACAACAGAATTGCGAACCTACGGCTAGCAACAAGATCCCAGAATAATCAAAACCGTTCAAAGCATAAAAATGGAAGCAGAAATCTTCCAAAGGGAATCATGGCTCATCGACAGGTTAAAAATTATTACATTGCGAGGATTACGGTCGATGGGATCACTTACTCCAAAAGCTCAGCTGATGTTGATGCGCTGACTGATTGGATAATTAAAAAAAGGAAGGAATTACATGGTGAATTTGGAAAGACGTATTGAGAAAAAGAAAAACCCCTAAGAACGGCGAATCCTTAGAGGCTTAGTGCAATTCAATGGACTCAAATCACAGGAGAAATTATGCCAGGAATAACTGGATATGTAAACAGTGGAGGGGGAGGCGATGTCTACTGCTGAACTCTTTGATTTTAACGCTGCACGAAAGCGCAGGAGCAACAGGATGGAGAACCAGAAGAATGGTTACATCCCGTTGTACCGGAGCGTCAAGAAGCAACCATGGGCAAAAGATGTTTATCTCAGAACGCTCTGGGAGAACATTTTGCTCGACGCAGCCAGGCAACCATTCGTAGCCAACTTTAAAGGGCATACATGGCGACTGGAAACCGGACAACTGGTAACGACCTCCGCTGATCTTGGCCTGGCTCTCTGCGACAGAAACGGGGAGCCAACAAGTCGCCATGCAGTTGAAAGGATGCTTACTGTATTTGAGAAAGAAGGGATGATTTCAGTTCATGCTGAAAGGAGAAAAGGGACGCTAATCACCGTTCTGAATTACTCTGAATATGCTGAAAAAACACCCACTTTACCCGCGCATAACTCCGCGCATAAGCCCGAGCATAACGAAGCCAGTGGTGGCGCAGCCTCAGAGGCGTACCCCGCGCATAAGCCCGAGCATAAAGCCGCGCATCATGAACAAGAAGGTAATAACAATAATAAAAACCTTTCTTCGTCCCGGAATTCTGACGAATCCCGAAACGATGCCACCGAGAAGTTCTTGTCTCGTCACCCAGAAGCTGCTGATGGGGTTTATTCGCCATCTGGGAAACTCTGGGGTGATGCAGACGATTTCAAAGCTGCTCAGTGGTTGTTTGCCCGCATAGCCCTGCTAGACCCTTCGACACCTGAGCCGAGTTGGGCTGACTGGTCAAACACCGTTCGACTCATGCGGCAGCAGGACAATCGCAGTCACCATGAGATTTGTGATCTCTTCAAGTGGGCGAACAAACATCACTTCTGGGCAGCAAACATCCTCAGCCCTACAAGTCTGCGTAAGCAGTGGCAGAAACTCACAGCGCAACGGAAGCAGGAAGGTGCCGCACCTACACCTATCAAATCCGAATCCTGGAATACGCGCGAAGCATGGCAGGAGTTCATATGAGAAATCTGACGAGCATTATCGCCAACCGTGACGGCGGTGCGCTGGCAAGCATGGCAGGCGCTAACCCTGAGCCAGTGAGCATCGTTAACGAAAACGCTGAGAAGCTGGTAGACGCGCTTTTTCAGAACCTGAAGCAAGTATTCCCGGCTGCGGTATCGACAGTGTTTCGTAACCCGGCAGACGAAGCCGCGGCTAAACGTCAGTGGATCGCCGCATTCGCTGAGAACGGTATCAGGAGTCGTGAGCAGCTATCGGCTGGTATGCAGCATGCCCGAGCCAGTGAGTCGGCATTCTGGCCTTCGCCCGGGCAATTCATCGCATGGTGCAAGCAGGGGATTATCAAGGCTAACGGCTTACCTGACCTGGACGAGCTTTACCGCATGGTCATGAAGTACAGCCGTGACCGTGGGTATTACAGTTCGGCAGAAGCTTATCCATGGGAATCGCCAGCCTGTTTCTGGATGGTGACCGCGCTGTACAACCAAATGCGCTCACAGAACCTCACAGAGGCTGAGCTGCGGAAGCGCTGCGGTACAGAGCTGAAAAACATGTCGCGCCGCATTGAGGCCGGGGAGGCCATACCGGCACCAGTTGTGCAAATTCCAAAACTGCATATTCCTGTAAGCAACGAGAAGGGGCTGGATAAGATTGCTGAAATTCGGTCAAAACTCGGCCTGAAGAAGCGAGGAACCCATGACTAACGAAATAGAAACAACCCTGCCATACAAAATCTGGACGGTCATCGAAAGCCACCCTGGCTGCAACATGCAGTTTATAGCTCGACAGCTCGGCATGGACACGAGAGAGATATCTTCCCCGATCACTAAGCTCTGCCATGCTGAAAAGTTGGAGCGGAAAGGTGTTCGCGGGAAGGGCGTCTATTCCATCAAGCGAGGTGCCAGGCCGCCGAACAAGTACGGCCGTGGAACATATCAGCCGAAGGACTTTGTAGGCGAGATGACTTACGTCACATCGCACGACGGCAACACTATCTTCGAAGAATGCCGCCAGAACTGGCCAGGCTACCGGCTTAATCAGTATTTGCGAGAGGTGAGGAGCAATGATTCATTATCACGGCGGTCCCATTACTCCTGATACATGCGCAATTCGAGCTTGGAAAGGGAGACACGCTTTTATCTCGTTTGCTCATTCCGGCCAAATTAATCTTGCATCTGAATTCTGCCAATCGTTCGCCTTGGACAATGGCGCGTTCACGGCATGGAAAGCAGCTGGCAGAAACAAAATCGACTGGAGTGATTATTACGAGTTTGTCGCGCGCTGGAAGAATCACCCTGGCTTTGACTTTGCAATCATCCCCGATGTGATTGACGGCGGCGAGACTGAAAACGATGCGTTGCTGCTTGAGTGGCCACACGGCAAGTTCTTCGGTGTACCGGTCTGGCACATGAACGAGAGTGACGATCGCTTTATCCGCCTCTGCAATAACTTCCCCCGCGTGGCAATCGGTAGTTGCGGCGATTATGACGTGAAGCGGCCTAATCTCGCAGTAGCCCGAATGAAAGACCTTATCCGGCATGTCACTGACGATTACGGCCAACCCACTTCCAAACTGCACGGCCTTCGCATGCTTAACCCTCTTATTTTTACCAAGTTGCCACTGGCCAGCGCCGACAGCACCAACGTTGCACGGAACATCGGCATCGACAAAGCGTGGAAGGGTGCTTATGCCCCAGCCAGCAAAGAGACTCGCGCCGCGCTAATGGTTGAGCGGATCGAATCGCATAACAGCCCTAGTTCTCTCGATTACTGCGAGGAAAGGGACAGGTTCAACATGCAACTGCAACTAGCTGTTTAACAGGCTCGCTAATATCGCGGGCCTTAATTTTATGGAGGATTTATGAAGATTACAGATGACGATTTTTTGAAGGCAATATGGAAATCAGTAGCCGAGCATCTGCCATACGCGGCAACTCACAACTACTTTGGCGGTAAGCGCGGGTTGGTGCCTAACGACTGGTTTTATGTTCGCTACTCGACTCACATATGCACTGCTCGCCGCAGTAACCGCATTGACCTACCTATTGGCAACGCTGCATCAATGAACCGGATTAGAAAGCTAATCGCACAAGGCCTTTTGTGTGCCGAAAAACACAAACCTGGCGATGCATTCTATTTCTGGCTACCTGATTCACTAAACAAACCTGCATTTGAGCTAACTCTTTCCATGTTGGAATCATACGGCATTACGAAAGAGTCAGTGGACGGCTTTGGTTTTGATGTTGTGGCAAGAAAGATAACGAATAGCCTGATGTCTAGGTTTGGCGATTTGCCAAAGCAGATATTCGAAAGCAAATCGGAGGCGGCATGACCGCTGAAACACTAAAGGTTGATGGCCTTGAGAAGGGAAAGCTCTATGTCATTGAAGCAGAAGAACCATGGGTAAGTGGAAACTTAGCTGAGTATCACTCGTCCTATCCGAGGGGTTGCGACGGTGAACCATTACACAACATGATTTTTATGGACTCGCTGGGCGATTTGGAAATGACCATTAGGCTAAGCGATGAAATTGTTGCAGCTGCACCGGAGGGAAGTCAGCTCGGAGAGACCATACCCCGCGCACTACTGGA
>NZ_JBBYHZ010000024.1:0-7337 GCF_038405435.1 Dryocola clanedunensis
GGTGGCACACCGCTGTGCTTTGATCCGCTGAATAAGCTGGACCGTGCCCAGAACGGCCACCTGCTGTTACTCGGCCCGACAGGTGCCGGCAAATCCGCGACGCTCAATGCCAGAATCGCCCAGTTGATGGCCCTGCACCACCCGCGCCTGTTTATTATCGAAGCCGGGAACTCGTTTGGCCTGATGGCCGACTACGCCGCGGCCCATGGTCTGACGGTGAATAAAATCAGCCTGCGTCCCGGTTCCGGCATCACCCTGCCCCTGTTTGCCGATGCCTGGCGACTGGTGGAACAGGCGATTACCGATGCCGAACCACCGGACGAAGAAGAGAGTGACGGGGACGACCAGCGCGACGTGCTGGGTGAAATGGAGATCACCGCCCGGCTGATGATCACCGGTGGTGAAGCAAAAGAAGATGCCCTCCTGACCCGACCGGATCGGGCGATGATCCGCCAGGCTATTATTGCCGCTGCCCATACCTGCTACAAAACAAAACGCCAGACGCTGACCCAGGATATCCGCGATGCGCTGTTTGTGCTTTCCCGTGACGCCAGCCTGCCGGAGGCCCGCCGCCAGCGGGCGTATGAAATGGCGGAATCCATCAACCTGTTCTGCGCCGGGTTTGAAGGTGAACTGTTTAACCGCGAAGGCCGAATGTGGCCGGAGGCAGATATCACGCTGGTTGATCTCGCCACCTTTGCCCGCGAAGGCTACGAGGCACAGCTTGCCATCAGCTATATCTCGCTGATTAACCATATCAACAATCTCGGTGAGCGCGACCAGCACCGCTCACGCCCTATCGTCAATATCACCGACGAGGCGCATATCATCACCGTTAACCCGCTGCTGGCGCGGTTTCTGACCAAGGGCTCGAAGATGTGGCGCAAACTGGGTATCTGGCTGTGGCTGGCGACGCAGAACCTGAGCGACTTCCCGGACGATGCGAAAAAGCTACTGAATATGATTGAATGGGGGGAGCTGCTGGTGATGCCACCGGAAGAGATCGAGCAGGTGTGCCGGTTTAAGGCGCTGACTGAAGAGCAGCGATTGATGTTGCGTTCAGCGGTGAAATCACCCGGGCAGTACACCGAAGGCGTGGTCTTCTCCCCACGTGTGGAAGCACTGTTTCGCGTAGTGCCCCCAGCCCTGTATCTGGCGCTGGGTATGACTGAGAAGCATGAAAAAGCGGAAAGGATGCAGATTATGCGGGAGACGGAGTGTAGTGAGGTGGAGGCGGCAAAAACGATTTCAAAAAATATGACGTATACTTAATCGCCACCATCCTATAAATTACAATTATTAACCAATGAGTATTTAATTACTTCTTTTTTATAAAAAATAACAGGTGTATTATCATTTAATTCAAAT
The DNA here is from genome assembly GCF_038405435.1 of Dryocola clanedunensis. Lineage (GTDB taxonomy): Bacteria > Pseudomonadota > Gammaproteobacteria > Enterobacterales > Enterobacteriaceae > Dryocola > Dryocola clanedunensis_A. The sequence continues at coordinate 1,369 of NZ_JBBYHZ010000024.1, forward strand.
CAACTCATTGGTAATTGCATGTCTGAACAAATCAAAAAAATATACTGTAACAACTGTTCCTGTGAGACCAAGCATTCTGTGCTTTTTTATAAGAAAAAAAGAGAAGTAGATGAAGTTGATAATCAGGTCATATGGTACGAAGATGACAGTTATTACTTATCTGAATGCTTGGGATGTGAAAATATAACTTTACATATAGAGTCCACGTATAGCGGGATGGGAGATGAAATTACTGTTACGCAATTTCCACCCAAAATTATAAGAAAGGAACCAAAATGGTTATACCGGATTGATGGTGATGGGATTTTTTTTGGTGACTCTGATAAAATTGAAATATTCAGGGAGATTTATATTGCACTAAAAAACAACATGCCACGATTAGCCATTATGGGTGTCAGAGCATTACTTGAAATGGTAATGATTGAAAATATTAGAGATCAAGGTTCATTTGTGAAGAACCTATCAAAATTAAAAGAAGATGGTTATATTTCAAACTATCAGTTTGAAGCTATTAATAAAGTCATAGAAGCTGGACATGCGAGCATGCACAGAAATTACAAAGCCTCTAGTGAAGAAATCTCCAGCATAATGGATATAACAGAAAATATTATCGAATCCATTTATATTAATAAATTAAACATAACAAAACTAAACATCCCACCCAGAGTGAAAAAAGACAATTAAATAGCCACCTACAGTTCCATTCAGCTTGGTTCTGTAGGGCTAAGTTATTTATAAAACATTGATAATACTGTTAAATACCATTAAACAAAAATAACATCACACAATTACTGAAATTATTAACCATTTGTAACCAGTCTATTTTCAACTATTTTAAAATCTTTATAAGCAATTCTTGATTGAATTACTTTCACTTCTTCATGTCTTTCTTCAAAAAATGCTCTCATGGATGAAATGGGGATATTACATTTAACACCAAGTATCACTTCCTGAAGATTAATTTCGTCAGAAAAATATTTAAAATAAAAACCAGACTCTCCTTCTAAGGTCTTTAAATCAATATGCAATCTATATTCGCTTTCATATTCCCAATGTTGGAACTTAGTCAAAGATAATTCTCTAATGTATAAAGGATTCGAACATTTCGCGACAGTTATTTCTGACAGTTCTTCTTTATATTCGACCTCGTTCAACATTGACGTTGGTATATCGAATCCAAGTGCAATACCTTTATGTTTATCAGCATAGTGGCCCCAAAGTAAAGGATTATGCCAGGTTTTACTAAAACAAATAATTCCTTGTTGCTCTTCAATCTTTTTTTTAACTTTCCGGAGTTCTCTTCTAACCCGCTGATCTGTTAGGTCCGCAGAAAGCAACTCGAAAGGATCATTTAAATCCTGATATCTTGATATCTTTATTCTTTTAAGTGCAAGATTGCTAATCGCATACTCAGAACTAGTGAAATAATACACTCGCATTGTTTCTTGCTTATTATTTGCTCTTTGCATATTTTAAGACATCCTCGCGTTCATGCTTAGTTAATCGCAGAAAAATTAACATCAACTCTGCCAAATCATCATCTTCAGCATAAAAGTAAGCCAGCGGTACTCGTAAAACTTCGGCTAATTTCTGCACAATCTCCGTTCCCGGTTCGTGTACGCCTTTTTCATACCGGTTAATACGCGTACTGGCGACAAATTCATCAATGCCAGCTGCAATCCCCAGACGTTTTTGAGAAAGCCCACTTGTCAGCCGAGCCTGCTTCAAACGTCGACAAAAGATATCGTTATAGTGGTTAGTTGTATTCATAACTACGAGAATCGTAGTTTTTGCTTGCTGCCGATACTACGATTAACGTAGTATTACAGTCACAGGTTAAAAGAGGCCGTACCTTAAGCCTTATTTTCAGGGGAGGTGTTCACCATCTGCCGGGAGGTTTCCAGCAACTGGAGTTGCAAATCAGGAGAGAGGGCCGCGAAGTTGAGAATCAGTTCAGCAAGGTTCTCATTCGAAGCAAACAGCCATGGCAATGGGACATTCAGCACATCTGCTATTCGTGCAGCCGTTTCCATATCGGGCTCGTAAACACCTTTCTCATAGCGATTGAGCCGGGTACTTGCACCAGAAGGATTTACAGCCGCAGCAACTCCTACAGCAGCCTGAGAAATACCTAAGCGCTGTCGGGCTTCTTTTAAGCGGCGGATGAAAACATCCCGTTGTCTGAGTCGTTTTTGCATAACTACGAGATTCGTAGTTTTTTAACGACTTGAATACTACGAAAAACGTAGTGTCAGGGTTGGAGAGGTAACTGGAATGACTAAAAAAGACTGGCATCCCGCCGACATCATTGCCGCGCTGCGCAAGCGCGGCACCAGTCTGGCGAGAGTTTCAAGGGAAGCAGGGCTGGCCTCCTCCACGCTGGCAAATGCCCTGACGCGCCCGTGGCCTAAAGGGGAATGGCTGATTGCCACCGCACTGAATGTCCATCCTTCAGCGATCTGGCCCAGCCGTTATTCCGATCCCACACGTCCGCGAAAACCGAAAAAAACACTTTCCCCGGTCAGAAAATAAACCGTCGCCAGGTTCCCCATAAAACAGGTTCTGTTCATGAATTAACAAATCGTTATTTTCTTTACACACTAAGGAGTGTTGTTTATGCATACCGTAATCCGAAATGTATCCACACAATCCACTGTCATACGCCATCAGAAAGGATGGTCGCAATTTTCCCCTTCTCCGTTGTTAAAGGCTATGTCTGGCCATCTGCACATACTGCCGACAGTTCCGGGAGGATCCTTTTTTAGCCGCTCAGTGCGCGCTCCCGGGCAACCCGGCAGATAATGCCTGCGTTATAAACAACTTTTTTATTTCAAACAGTTACATCATTTCTCTAACTCTACTGCGTGTTCGCACGCAATAAGGATAACGATATGAAATTGTCTGTTATGGAAAAAATAGGTTTCGGTGCCGGAGATATGGCCGTCAACGTGGTGATTATCTCCATGCAGTTGCTCCTGGCGTATTTCTACACCGATATTTACGGCCTGCGGGCCGCCGATGTGGGGGTGTTGCTGATGGTGGTCCGTATGATCGACGCTATTATCGACCCGGCAATGGGCATGCTCACCGATAAAGTCTCCACCCGCCACGGGCGGTACCGTCCCTGGCTGCTCTGGTTCGCCATTCCTTTTGGCTTCGCGGTCTATCTGATGTTTATCACCCCGGATATGGCCTACATGGCAAAACTCGCCTGGGCGTACTTCACCTATATCCTGATGACCCTGGTCTATACGGCTATCACAATCCCATATATTTCACTGATTGGCGTCATTACCGATGATCCTGGTGAGCGTCTGAGCGCCAATGGTTATCGTTTTGTCATGACCAAGATCGCCGCTTTTTTAGTCACCATCGTGGTTCCAGTGCTGGCGGTGTGGCTGGGGCAGGGTAACAAAGCGCTGGGATATCAGCTCTCCATGGGCTTAATGGGCGCCATGGGTACCGTGCTGTTTGTCTTCTGTTTTATAACCACCCGGGAACGAAGCGAGCCTGAACTGCCGTCACTCACGGTTAAGCAGCAGTTCGCGATTTTACTGCGTAATGACCAGTGGCTGATCCTGGGGGGCGTGATCATGTTGCTGATGTGCGGCTACGTAATTCGTGGCTCGGTCGCAACCTATTATGCCAAATACTATTTAGGGGGCGGCGACAGCCTGATATCCCCGTTTCTGACCACCGGTGTGGTGGCGTCCATCCTTGCGATGATTGCGGCCACATGGATAACCCGGTTCCGGGATAAAATAAAAATGTTCCGCTACACCCAACTAGTGACCTTTGTGCTGAGTGTCGCTATGTACTTCTGTGTCGGGCAGCAGGATCTGATCCTCGCGTTCATCTTTTATTTCATCATCAATTTTTTCTGCGATATGCAACTACCCGTGTTCTGGTCATCGATCGCTGAGGCGGTGGATTACGGCGAGCAGAAAACCGGGCTGCGCGTTTCCGGGCTGGCGTTCGGCGGCATCCTGTTCTTCCAGAAATTCGGGATGGGGATCGCCGGTGGCGTGCTGGGCTTGCTGTTAAGCCATTTTGGCTATCAGGCGGATGTACAGCAGAGCGCGGACTCCCTGAGCGGGATTGCGCTGATGATGACGATTATCCCCGCCATATTCCACCTGATCATCGGACTGCTGATGAAAAAATACCGGATTAACAATGCCTGTTACCGGGATATTCAGGCGGATCTGGCGCTGCGCCGGGCATAGGAGGAAGAGATGAACTTGTTAAACAAAGTCTGGGTGACTGGCGACGCTTCCGTCGATCTGGTGCCGGAGAGAGCAGATTCTTATCTGAAATGTCCCGGCGGCGCGTCTGCCAACGTCGCGGTCTGTGTGGCGCGGCTGGGCGGCAACTGTGGATTTATTGGCTGCCTCGGTGACGACGATGCCGGGCATTTCCTGCGGAAAACACTCAGCGGAAATGGGGTGGATGTGTCGTCACTGCGCATCGACCCGCAGCAAACCAGTGCGGTGCTGATTGTCAGTCTGACGCCGGAAGGAGAGCGCAGTTTCACCCATCTTGTCCACCCCGCGGCCCACACATTTGTCAGCGTTGAGGATTTACCGGCATTCAGCCCCGGCGAATGGTTTTACTTCAGCTCTATCGGGCTCACCGACAGCCCGGCACGTGAAGCGTGTCTCGAAGGGGCCCGGCGGATGCGAGCGGCAGGTGGTCATGTGATGTTTGACGTGAATCTGCGCGTCAGCATGTGGCGTGATCCCGGCGAGATTATGCCACTGATTGCTGAGGCTGTCGGCCTGGCGTCGGTCTGCAAGGTCTCTGCCGACGAGCTGTGCTGGCTGGGTAAAGTGGCGCGCTGGCAGGAGGCGCGCCACCTTATTCGCGACCTCGGCTGTGAAACCACCCTGATTTCCCTCGGTGCAGACGGCGCCCTGCTGGTCGCTCCCGACGGTGAGTATGCGTTTCCCGCCCCCAACGTTCCCGTCGTGGACACCACCGGCGCAGGCGATGCGTTTGTGGGGGGACTGCTTTATACCCTGTCCCGGCAGACCCGACGGGACAGCCATCTGCTGGCCGAGGCCACTGCCAATGCAAATGCCTGCGGCGCGATGGCGGTGACGGCAAAGGGGGCCATGACCGCCCTGCCCGGTCCGGAGCAGCTTGCCGCTTTCCGGGCCAGCCATCCACAGAATGTCAATGTCAAAGCGTAAGGAGTCACAGATGAGTACTGAATACAAAAAAATACTGGGCTGTCTTGTCGGTGCCGCTGCGGCGGATGCCATGGGTGCTGCAACGGAGGTCCGTACCCGCCAGCAGATCCGTGAGTATTTCGGCGGCTGGGTGACCGGTTTCGAAAAACCGCCCGCCGATACCTTTGGCCGCTGCAACGAGGCCGGGATGTGTACGGACGACTTTATCCAGGCAAAATACATTATGGACGCGCTGTTAAAGCACGACCGCCGGGTCAGTGATGAAGCCATGCGTGAAGCCTTTCAGCGCTGGCTGGAATACCCGTTTTATGCCAACTTTACCGGCCCCACCACCCGTGCCGCAATGAGAGCCCTCTTTAACGACACGCGGGGTTCACTGCAGGGGGAGCTGGAAGGCGAGAAGCAGTCCGTCGCGATCATTAACAGAGGCAATGCCGAAGCCACCAACGGTGCGGCAATGAAAATATGGCCGGCTGCCGTGCTGCATCCCGGCAATACGGAAAAGGCCATCCGCTGTGCGCTGGATATCTGTCGTTTCACCCACAATAACGTCCTGGCGATGTCAGGGGCGGCCGCAATGGCCGCAGCCACCAGCGAGGCGTTACAGGGCGTGACCAGTGCAGACAGTATTATCGCCGCCGGGATTTACGGCGCAGAAAGAGGCTATGCACTGGCCGTGGAACAGGGGGCAATGATGGTAGCCGGGCCGTCCGTTGCCCGCCGGATTGAGCTTGCCGTCAGCCTCGGTAAGCGTCACACCGGCTGGGAAACCGCCAT
>NZ_JBBYHZ010000025.1:0-6294 GCF_038405435.1 Dryocola clanedunensis
TCACGATTAACGGACTCAATCTGTGCCTTGGCTTTTGCAAGTTCTGCTTCTTGTCGCGCCTTCTCTTTGGATAGATAAGATTCAACTGGCGTGTCGTGCAGGCTCTTTGCAATGAATCGCTCACCACCGGGTATCTCGTCGCCCTGCGCAGTAACAAAGACTTCTTGAACGATGGTTTCTTGATTATTCAGTGCGCCGACGATCACAACTTTGCGGCCGTCTGACAGGAATTTGGTTTCCATACTTTTCTCCAGGCAAAAAGAAGCCCACCGGAGTGGGCAATAAGGACAGCGAGGGTTCAGTATCTGTTCTCAGGGAATGAAAGCAGATACGGAATGGGGTTAGTCGTCGGTAATTTCTTCAAACCCCCACTCCATTCTCTCCCATGCAATTTCTTTCATTACTTCTTCACGCTCCTGTTCAGGCATCGAATCCCATTCGTCTGAAGTAATGTTCAGGTCTTCTTCTAGGTCGATTTCCTGCTCATAACTCGAAAAGGCGTTCGCACCTGAGTTAAGCCAAACTTTAAATTTACGTCCCATATCTATTCTCCTGTAGCCTTGCAACCGGACTGAATCACGCTGTAACTCCCATTTTTCTTTTCAGAAACCGAGAAATAATGGTTGCCAGATATGCCTATTCCCCAGCTTGTAGACGTCCCATCATCAGGTTTCTTTTCTCGAATGAAGTGATTAAGAGCCACGGTCGCAGCCTCGATATCACTTTTCGATTTGACGCTAATCGTCACTCTCATCATTCACTCCAATCTGCATAAAAAAGGCCGCGATTAGGCGACCTTATCTGTTAGTAAGCGCAGGTTCATTCCAGGTTAGCTTTTTCTTAAGTTGTGGTGCGCGATCAAATGCTCGGGACAGCCAGTTATACTTGTGATACCAGACCTTGCCGCGCTCATCACCGTGACGTGCGCTACCTGGGCGGCGTTTAATTACAATTTTCATTCTGCTCACCTCAAATTAATGGAATGCTGCGACCCTTCATCTTCTGGCGGCCGTGGCAAGTAACGCCTTGCTCACCTGGTTTCTTGTTCCAAACGCGCTGATTTCGCTTGTCCATCTGACCGCGCAACGCTTCGTGTAACTCCAGCGACTTAACCAGTTGCGTAATCACTTCGTTAGCAATTGGCTCAACTGCTTTCTGCACCCGGTCAACGTTACGTTTAAGCGTTAATACCTGGCGTTCCGGTTTAGCGCTGACCCCAACCGACAGGGGATTAGCAGCTTTCCATTCAGCCCGCTTATCTGCGCGACGTTCGCGGCGGCGTTCTTGTGCGTTAGTCATTCATCCTCCTGTCAGTGTGTTTTGGTGGTGTGGTGAAAGCATCCCAGGACGCCATTCGGTGGATTCGAACCCCAAACTGCCAACAAGCCAGTTGAGCGCCTCTTCGCTGGTACGAAGAGCTTTCACCACACCCCGAAACACGCTTACTTCGGTGTATTTGCGCTTCTTCAGCGCTATCTGTTAATGAGCATTCACCGTCCTGGTGAGTAATGCGTCCTGCTGATGGGATGAACATTACCTCAGGGTAAATTCCTTGTCTATACCTGTGGGTAAATTATTTTGGCGTAAAAGTTTACCCCATTGATATGTGAGGTAATTTTTATTTTATGTTTAGTGCTGCGGAGGCATAAAAAAACCCGCACGAGGCGGGTTTGAAGAAGGTATTGGACGTTTAGGGGATCTTCTGCCATTTCACATCAACCACCGTACCGATGATTGAGCAATTTCCGTCGATTTCTGTCATTGGATATTGAGGGTTGAGGGGCTTAAGGAATTTTCTTCCAGCATCCTCAATATACATTTTGAAGGTAGCCTCGTTGTCATTGACAAGTTTTGCCACTACCAACTTTCCGCTTTTAGCTTCTTTGCTTGGGTCAACAAGGATAATCATGCCTTCCGGCACCGTGAATCCAACAGGAGACGTCATCGAATCGCCGCGAACCGTTAGCCAGAAAGAATGTGGACCGACATGTTGAGTTGTCTCAGGCCATTCATCGATTTCGCTTACTTTATATGGTTCAACAGCTTCAAGCCATTGCCCAGCGCTTACCCAACTGATCAATGGGAATCCCTTCGTTTCCTGATGCTTGCCAGCGTATTGTACGTTGTCATGGCCTTTGTCATCGATACCATCCATCCAGCCGCGTGGAAGTGAGAATGCTTTTTCAATCACTTCGACCATATCATCGGCAATGCGTCTCTTACCATTCTTACCTTCTTCGTAAAGCATGCGCGATACGTAAGAGGGCTCTCGTTCAATTTTGCGAGCGAGTTCTACAGCTTTGCCGCCGCATTTCTCATCTCGTAATTGTATAAGGCGCTGACGCCTTTTCTCGTATTTGTCCATATCGAGCATTTTATTATGCATTACCTTTTGGTAAATAACCTACAGGTATTGCTAAAACGGTTACCTGCGGGTAAACTAAATCCATGTGAAGGTAAACAAGGAAACGAGATGAACGAATTACGCATCTATCTCAACAACCTTTCACTGGATGAGCAAAGAGAATTTGCAGCTAAGTGCGGCACGAGTATTGGATACCTCCGTAAGGCACTAAGTAAAAACCATGAGCTTGGCGCGGCGCTTTGCGTGCTGATCGAAAAAGCCAGCTTAGGGAACGTAACACGCAAACATCTTCATCCAGGTGACTGGACAAGCATTTGGCCTGAATTAGAGGCCGCCTGATACACCCCGCTCTTTACACATCTCGCCCTGAAGAAGGGCAGTAATCCAAAAGACTACAAATCTAAGTGGCACCTGCTATGGGTTCGCCACGTAACTACTTATACAACAAAGGAAGTATGACAAATGGAACACGCAAACAAACGCAACGAGGCCTTACGCATTGAGAGCGCATTACTCAACAAGATTGCACTGGTTGGCACAGAGAAGACAGCAGCCGCTGTAGGTGTCGATAAGGCGCAAATAAGCCGGTGGAAGCGAGACTGGATTCCGAAGTTCTCCATGCTTCTGGCTGTACTTGAATGGGGCGTAGTTGATGACGAGATGGCAAGACTGGCTCAGCAGGTAGCTAAATTGCTGACAAAAGAAAAAGCCCCGGAGTGCGGCAAACACTTCGAGGCCTGATGCGAAAAGACTGGATCAATTCACAGGAGAAATTATGCCAGGAATAACTGGATATGTAAACAGGGGAGGTTGCTGCCATGGCAGAGCCAGCCCTTGATAATGTCAGAGCAATCAGACCTGATTTACAGGTCGTGGAGCGAAGAGTGGCAGATATCGATGATGGGTATACCCGTATCGCTAACGAGCTGCTGGAAGCTATCGCAAGTGCCGATTTAACAGCGAGGCAGTTGAAAGTCATGCTGGCCTACGTCCGAAAAACATACGGCTTCAACAAGAAAACAGATCGCATTGCAGATGAGCAAATCGCTCACATTACCGGGCTGTCACGGCAGAACGTTAATAAGGCAAAAAAAGAACTGCTTTCAATGAATTGCCTGTTTATGGATGCAAGCAAAATCGGAGTGAACAAGGAAGTTTCAGCATGGCATTTCAGCAAGTGTCTCCAAGTTAGTAACCTTGTCTCTAAACCAGAGACATCAGGTGTCTCTAAGTTAGAGACAAATCGAGTCTCTAAACCAGAGACACACAAAAGACATACTCTAAAGACAGATAAAGAAACTAATACCCCTATAGTCCCCAAAACGAAAAGTCATGGCTTTGATCCGATGGCTGTAGATATCCCTGAATGGCTGAGCAAGGCTGCATGGCAGGAATGGGTTCAGTACCGGAAAGAATCTCGCAAGTCTATCAACTCGCAACTCACCGTAACCAAGGCGTTTAATAAGCTTCAGGAATATCTGGCTGAAGGGAATGACCCGGTCGCCGTGATTAACCACAGCATCGCTAATAGCTATCAGGGCCTGTATCCACCGAAACCTACCCCAGGTAAGCGGCAAGGCTTCCAGCAACCATCCAAACCAATGAACCATATCCCGGAGGGCTTCACAGGATGAGCGCATTCGACGTACTGAAACGCCTTAGAGCAGTGATGCCGGAAGGTGTGACGCCAAAGTTTGAGACTGCGGCAGATTTGATGGCATGGCACCAGGAGCAGGGGAGAGTGACCGCTGAGCGCATTGCTGAGCAGAACCGACTTACCCGGCTGCAAGGTGTACTGGGACGCTCTGGCATTCAGGAGCTACACCGCACCTGCACGTTCCAGAATTACAACGCCGATCTGGCAGGGCAACAGCATGCGCTGGCGAAGTCCAAAGCGTGGGCTGCTAAGTTCGGCTCTGGGTTCGGCGGGTTCATCTTCAGCGGTGGCTGCGGTACTGGCAAGAATCACCTGGCGGCCGCAATTGGTAACGCGCTGCTGAATGTTGGAAAGTCTGTGCTGGTCGTAACAGTGCCTGACCTGATGATGCGGTTTCGCGAGACGTACCAGGACGGTTCACGACTGACCGAAGCAGACCTGATGAACGACCTGTGCAACGTTGACCTGTTGGTTCTGGACGATATCGGTGTGCAGCGTGGCAACGTCAACGAGAACGTGGTGCTGTTCCAGATTGTCGATCGCCGACTATCGAACAAGAAGCCGGTAGGCATGCTGACCAACCTGGACTCGGCAGCACTAACCGAATTACTCGGCCCACGCATCATGGACAGGATGACGATGGACGGCGGAATGTGGATTAACTTCGACTGGCCCAGCTACCGGAGGAACGTGAAATCATGATCGCAACTGAAATTGAAACAACCCTGCCATACAAAATCTGGACGGTCATCGAAAGCCACCCGGGCTGCAACATGCAGTTTATAGCCCGGCAGCTCGGCATGGATACGAGAGCGATATCTTCCCCGATCACTAAGCTCTGCCATGCTGAAAAGTTGGTGCGAACCGGCATTCGCGGGAAGGGCGTGTATTCCATCAAGCGTGGAGCTAGACCACAGAACAAGTACGGCCGTGGAACATACCAGCCAAAGGATTTTGTAGGCGAGATGACTTACGTCACATCGCACGACGGCAACACTATTTTCGAAGAGTGCCGCCAGAACTGGCCCGGCTACCGGCTTAATCAGTATTTGCGAGAGGTGAGAGCTAATGAACTCAGAGGATAAATTCAAAATTACCGGGCTATGGAACGGTGAGCCATTCGAGAAAATCATGGAAGCGGAAGATGAAAATGACGCTGCTAGTACCTTCATGCTTTTCGCATCACTGGCGCACGCCCAGATAAATAACCTGAATGTTGTGGCGGAGGGTGCGGCATGAACGAAGCAATGCAGGAGCTATTAACCAACCCACGTTTCGCTGCAGTTCTTGATAAATGCCTGGAAGAGGAAGAGCTGATAACCCAATTCGAGCGCTTGACCGGAATCACCCGCCCGCCAGCTCGCCGCTCGCCAATTGAAGTCATGGTCGATAAGGCTACCGGGTTTGCGCAAGACCAGTGGGAAGCTTTCTTCACCGAGTTTATCCCGTTCGTGTACCGCTACATCTGGCTGACATGGCCGGAGCGAAACAATCAGGAGTGCTGGGAATGACATGGTATCTCATAACATCAGGCATTGTTCTGAATGCCCTGCTTGCACTGGCCGCGATACTCGTAATCTGGGTGTGGTTCATCTGGCCGCTGGTTGAGGCTATCAGCATTACTCGATGCTTTATCCGTGCTTCAAAATCCTGCGGCGGTAAACCAACGCTTCGTGAAATGAATCGAACGCTGGTTAAGTGGTATCTGGATTTACTTTTCGGTCGAAGCTGGACTCGCATCAGTAACCGGCAGTTTGAATGGGAAGGCGTTGGTAAGTGGCGCGTTTACCGGAACCATGACGAATAACAGGCTCGCAAATCGCGGGCCTTAATTTTATGGAGGATTTATGAAGATTACAGACGACGATTTTTTGAAGGCAATATGGAAATCAGTAGCCGAGAATCTGCCATACGCAGCAACTCACAATTACTTTGGCGATAAGCGCGGGTTGGTGCCTAACGACTGGTTTTATGTTCGCTACTCGACTCACATCTGCACTGCTCGCCGCAGTAACCGCATTGACCTGCCCATCGGCAACGCCGCATCTATGAATCGAATTAGAAAGCTAATCGCAAAAGTCCTTTTGTGTGCCGAAAAGCACAGGCCTGGCGATGCGTTTTATTTCTGGCTACCTGACTCACTAAACAAACCTGCATTTGAGCTAACTCTTTCCATGTTGGAATCATACGGCATAACGAAAGAGTCAGTGGACGGCTTTGGTTTTGATGTTGTGGCAAGAAAGATAACGAATAGCCTGATGTCTAGGTTTGG
>NZ_JBBYHZ010000026.1:0-5385 GCF_038405435.1 Dryocola clanedunensis
ATCCGCGATGCGCTGTTTGTGCTTTCCCGTGACGCCAGCCTGCCGGAGGCCCGCCGCCAGCGGGCGTATGAAATGGCTGAGTCCATGAACCTGTTCTGCGCCGGGTTTGAAGGTGAACTGTTTAACCGCGAAGGTCGAATGTGGCCGGAGGCAGATATCACGCTGGTCGACCTCGCTACCTTTTCCCGCGAAGGCTACGAGGCACAGCTTGCCATCAGCTATATCTCGCTGATTAACCATATCAACAACCTCGGGGAGCGCGACCAGCATCTGGCGCGGCCCATCGTCAATATTACCGACGAGGCACATATCATCACCGTTAACCCGCTGCTGGCACGGTTTCTGACCAAGGGCTCGAAGATGTGGCGCAAACTGGGTATCTGGCTGTGGCTGGCGACACAGAACTTAAGCGACTTCCCGGACGATGCGAAAAAGCTGCTGAATATGATTGAATGGTGGGAGCTGCTGGTGATGCCACCGGAAGAGATCGAGCAGGTGTGCCGGTTTAAGGCGCTGACCGAAGAGCAGCGATTGATGTTGCGTTCAGCGGTGAAATCACCCGGGCAGTACACCGAAGGCGTGGTCTTCTCCCCACGTGTGGAAGCACTGTTTCGCGTAGTGCCCCCAGCCCTGTATCTGGCGCTGGGTATGACTGAGAAGCATGAAAAAGCGGAAAGGATGCGGATTATGAAGGAGACAGGGTGTAGTGAGGTGGAGGCGGCGATAAAGGTGGCGGAAAGGTGTTTTTCCAGTGGCTGATTTGTAATGCTATTATGGATTCAATTAAATGCGATGGACTGGTTAGTGCTGTGAGTTCAATGGGTCGATGCAACGCTATCCTTGATCAAGGGGGGCATTGCCATGAAACGAAGAACTCGCATTTACTACACGCCTTCTCTAACCGTTCCTGTGGCGTTTTCCACTTAAGCAAGCGTTCAATTGCCGTCCCCTCAGACAAGAGCTGCCGGACAAGTTGCAGACGTTCCATTACCTGTGCCTTTTGCTGCTCATCAAGACTTTCCGCATCCAGTTCGGCTTCGTGAAAAAACTGCTCCAGACGTTTATCTTCGGCCCACTGGGCCATAATCGCGTTTAGTTCAGCGCGGCTGGCCTAGTACGCTTCCTCCTCCCTGCGGATCCTCTCCTTCTCCAGATATATCGCGTGCTCCTGTTCCATCCGGATTCGCCACTCTTCGGCTTTGATTCTGGCTTCTTCTAATTGCTTGGAAATCAGCGGCACAGCCTCCTGTATCGCCGAAATCATCTTTGATGATCTGGCTTATCAACCCACACTGTTTTGTCTGTCGGAACTGTACCAGCCAGTCTGCTGACTCGTAAGGCGAGTAAAGCTGCAACAGAAACCGACCGGTTGGCATAGTGTGCTTCGAGACATGAAGAAAAGGCGCACTGTTTTTTCCACGAGCCCACCGCGACATCTGTTCGTCCCGAACATAGCGATTTTTAGCTTTCTTCGCCGGGATATACTCCGTCATTTCGGCAAGGTTAAATGCAAAGTGCATATCCTCGACGCAGATAATACTTGGTGTATATGGTCGCCATAAATTACCCCAACGATACCCGATAGCTCTGTTTCCCCAGGGCATCGTAGAACCGACTCAGGAAATCTATCGCGCTATCAAACCCTGTACCCGAAACATTGAGATCCAGTAGTTTCTTTTTCGCAGGCTTGTAGTAGCCATCTTCAGTCACACTGGCCTTAGGGAGATACGTTTTAAGATCATTGATTAACGCATAGCCATTCCCTGTAATCGTGGCTTGCTTTTGCGTCGTTGGAGGTCATGGCTTTGGGAATGAGACTGTTGGTGACGACGGGGTTACTCTAGCTTCCCTCGGGATCTTGATCATTTCGCTTTTTTTCAATGCGGGCAAAGGTGGCACTGCAGGTGCCATTCCTTTCGCCAGTGCTTTCCAGTAACCGGCAAGTGGCCTGGGTATCTGTAATTCGGCGCATCGCTTTGCCAGTTGCTCTGTGCTGATGTTATAGAGAGAAGCGATACGTTCCGCTGACTCTAGCCAAACAAGCAGGTACAGCTCTTCCCTGTCGTCAGGTAAAGCTTGAGTCGTATTCGATTGCAGGTCTTCTGACATGGCATTCTCCCTTAGCGGGAGGCATCATCAGTGAATCTAACAGGCAAGCAATTGAATTAAATCACTTTTTGTTAGTATGCTTACTAAGAAAGGTAATAATTAAACGACCTAAAAATCAATTAACTAAATTCAAAAAGCTTACTAATTTCAATCTCTAGCCCCGCCGCAAGGACACTGATCACTTCAAGAGTAGGATTTCTGACCCCTCTTTCAATCCCACTCACATATGTGCGATCGAGGCCACACTTGTCAGCAAATGCTTCCTGAGATAAGCCTGATTGTAACCTGAGCTTTTTAAGGTGTGCTCCAAAAAGAGCTTGAATACTGGATGAATTTTTCATCCACAAAAGATGACGTGTTGACGTCTATCAGACCACGGACTATGAGTCACAAGGTGTAGTTTCTATTTCTTCTTTGGTATTTGTTTCGAACATAAACAGATGGCTAAGATCTAAATCCAGACCGCCCGATATTGCCCACAAAATTTCAAGTGTAGGGTTCCGTACCCCGCGCTCAATTCCACTCATATATGAACGATCAATACCACATTTGTCGGCAAAGTCTTCCTGAGACAGCCCCGTCTCCCGACGAAGTTCCCTAATTCGGTTGCCTAGAAGTTTCTTGATTGATCCGGTCTTTTCCATAGGACCAGAATCAATTTTTGTTGCCTATTAGTCCACGGACTATAAGTCACATAAAAAGCGTGCTAGCATACACGAACGTGACTCATAATCCACATTCCAGGTAACCAGAATGGCTAAAAAAGACTGGCACCCCGCCGACATCATTGCCGCGCTGCGCAAGCATGGCACCAGTCTGGCGAGGGTTTCACGGGAGGCGGGGCTGGCCTCTTCAACGCTGGCGAATGCCCTGACGCGCCCGTGGCCGAAAGGTGAATGGCTGATTGCTGACGCACTGAATATTCATCCCTCGGCCATCTGGCCCAGCCGCTATGCCCGTAACGCATGTCCACGAAAACCCAGAACGGCGCTGACGACGCACAACAGATGTAGCTCCGCCAGCTCTTCTGAAAAGCAAGATTTATCAAAGGATTAATCATGTAGTTTTCTTTACATACAATAAGGTGCTCTTTATGCATACCATCATCCGAAATGTACCGCCACACCCCGCCGTACCACGCTGCCTGACAGGATGGCGACCGCCTTTCCCGTCTTCCCTGCCGGGCGCGTCCTCCGGGCACCCGCGTGTTCCCCTCGCGGCTGTTGACCGGTGGGCCGTTGTCCACAGACCCGGTGATACGCCGGTCAGCCTGTTGTTATAGTTAAATCATTTCAAACAGTTACATCATTTCTTTGACTCTGCTGCGTGCCTGCACGCAATAAGGATAACGATATGAAATTGTCTGTTATGGAAAAAATTGGTTTCGGGGCCGGGGATATGGCCATCAACGTGGTGATTATCTCCATGCAGTTGCTCCTCGCCTATTTCTACACCGATATTTACGGCCTGCGGGCCGCCGATGTGGGCGTACTGCTGATGGTGGTCCGTATGATCGACGCCATTATCGACCCGGCCATGGGGATGCTCACCGATAAAGTCACTACCCGTCACGGGCGATATCGTCCCTGGCTGCTCTGGTTCGCCCTGCCCTTTGGCTTCGCGGTGTATCTGATGTTTACCACCCCGGATGTGGCCTACACGGCAAAGCTCGCCTGGGCGTACTTCACCTATATCCTGATGACCCTGGTCTATACGGCGATCGCCATCCCTTATATTTCACTGATTGGCGTCATCACGGATGACCCCGCCGAACGGCTGAGCGCCAACGGCTACCGTTTTGTCATGACCAAAATCGCCGCCTTTTTAGTGACCATTGTGGTGCCGTTCCTGGCGGTGTGGCTGGGACAGGGCAATAAGGCGCTGGGGTATCAGCTTGCCATGGGCTTAATGGGCGTGATGGGGACCGGGCTGTTTATCTTCTGCTTTGTGACCACCCGGGAGTACTGCGAGCCAGAGCTGCCCTCGCTGACGATAAGAAAACAGTTCGCCATTTTACGGCGTAACGACCAGTGGCTGATCCTGGGGGCCGTGATCATGCTGATGATGTGCGGCTACGTCATCCGGGGCTCGGTTGCCACCTATTATGCCAAATACTATTTAGGCGGTGGCGACGGCCTGATCTCCCCCTTCCTGACCACCGGCGTGGTGGCCTCCATTCTTGCGATGGTCGCCGCGACATGGGTGACCCGCTTCCGGGACAAAATCGTCATGTTCCGCTACACCCAGCTGATAACCTGCGCGCTGAGCATTGCCATGTACTTCTTCGTCGGGCAGCAGGATGTCATGCCCGCGTTTATCTTCTTTTTCCTTATCAACTTTTTCTGCGATATGCAGCTGCCCGTCTTCTGGTCATCCATCGCGGAGGCGGTGGACTACGGCGAACAGAAAACCGGGCTGCGGGTTTCCGGACTGGCGTTCGGCGGCATCCTGTTCTTCCAGAAATTCGGGATGGGGATCGCCGGTGGCGTGCTGGGCTTCCTGCTAAGTCACTTTGGCTATCAGGCTGATGTGCAGCAGAGCGCAGGCTCCCTGACCGGGATTGCGCTGATGATGACGATCATCCCCTCCCTGTTCCACCTGGCCATCGGCCTGCTGATGAAAAAATACCGGATCAACAACGCCTGCTACCGGGATATTCAGGCAGAACTGGCGCTGCGCCGGGCATGAGGAGGAGCAAATGAATACCTTAAACAGAGTCTGGGTGACGGGCGATGCCTCCGTCGATCTGGTGCCCGGAACGGAAGACAGCTATCTGAAATGTCCCGGCGGCGCGTCTGCCAACGTCGCCGTCTGCGTGGCGCGGCTGGGCGGCAACTGCGCCTTTATCGGCTGCCTCGGTGATGACGATGCCGGGCATTTTCTGCAGCAGACGCTCAGTGATAATGGGGTGGATGTGTCGGCGCTGCGAATAGATCCCCGACACACCACCGCGGTACTGATGGTCAGCCTGGCCCCGGACGGTGAACGCAGCTTCACCCATCTTGTCCATCCCGCGGCCCACACGTTTGTCAGCGCTGAGGATTTACCGGTCTTCAGCCCCGGCGAATGGTTTTACTTCAGCTCCATCGGGCTCACCGACAGCCCGGCGCGCGGGGCCTGCCTCGAAGGGGCCAGGCGGATGCGCGCGGCAGACGGGCACGTGATGTTCGACGTGAACCTGCGCGTCAGTATGTGGCGCGATCCCGGCGAGATTATGCCACTGATTGCTGAGGCTGTCGGCCTGGCGTCGGTCTGCAAGGTCTCTGCCGACGAGCT
>NZ_JBBYHZ010000027.1:0-5140 GCF_038405435.1 Dryocola clanedunensis
AAGTGAAACGCCGTAGCGCCGATGGTAGTGTGGGGTCTCCCCATGCGAGAGTAGGGAACTGCCAGGCTCCAAACAAGCATCAAGGCCACTCGAAAGAGTGGCCTTTTTGTCGTCTGGAGTTTATTCATCATTCCGCCATACAAGCCAAGCTCAGCCAGATAAGGTAAACTAGCCGCGTTTAAACTCGGGAAAGATACCACTATGAGCACCTCACTTAAGCCCTTCAATACTTTCGGCATTCAGGCCAGCGCTTCACGAATTGTCATTGCACAGACCGTGCAACAGCTTACAGAAGCATGGAATGATGCGGCTCTGGCTCAGCAGCCGGTTTTGATCCTGGGTGAGGGAAGCAACGTGCTCTTTCTGGAGGATTTCTGCGGTACGGTCATAGTGAATCGTATCTCCGGTATCGAGGTGGTTGAGAAGGACGATGCATGGCATCTGCATGTTGGTGCGGGTGAAAACTGGCATCACCTCGTTGAGTACACTTTGACAAATGGAATGCCGGGGCTGGAGAATCTTGCGCTCATTCCCGGCTGCGTAGGCTCTTCCCCGATACAAAATATTGGCGCCTATGGCGTCGAGCTCAAGCAGGTGTGTAATTACGTTGATTGTGTAGATCTGCGCAGCGGCGAAATGCAGAGGCTGAATAACGCAGAATGTCAGTTTGGCTACCGTGACAGTATCTTTAAACACGATTTGCAGGATAATTTTGCAATCACAGCCGTAGGACTGCGGCTGCCTAAAACCTGGCAACCTGTGCTCACATACGGTGATTTAGCCAAACTGGATCCCGCGAAGGTTACCCCGAAGGCAGTTTTTGATGCTGTTTGCCATATGCGAACAACTAAGCTTCCGGATCCGCGCATTAATGGTAATGCTGGTAGCTTCTTTAAAAACCCCGTTATTCCGGCAGAAATTGCAGCAGAGCTGCTGAGCACTTACTCCAATGCGCCCAACTACCCACAGGCGGATGGCTCCACGAAGCTGGCCGCGGGATGGCTTATCGACCAGTGCCAGCTTAAGGGCTATCAAATCGGCGGCGCAGCCGTTCACCGCCAGCAGGCGCTGGTCCTCATCAACGCAGAGAATGCAGTGAGCCAGGATGTCGTTAACCTGGCGCATTACATTCGTCAGCGAGTGGGTGAAAAATTTAACGTATGGCTGGAGCCTGAAGTTCGGTTTATCGGCTCAGTGGGTGAAGTCAGCGCAGTGGAGACGATAGCGTGAAAGACAATAAAGTCCCTCTTACCCTGATTAGCATCCTTGCGGATGGCGAGTTTCATTCTGGCGAGCAGCTTGGTGAAAAGCTTGGCATGAGCCGGGCAGCGATCAATAAGCATATCCAGACGTTAAGGGACTGGGGTGTGGACGTATTCACCGTACCGGGTAAAGGGTACAGCCTGCCGGATCCCATTCAGCTGCTTGATGAATCCCTGATCAAATCGCAGATAACAAGGGGCTCCGTGGCGGTACTGCCGGTCATTGACTCTACGAACCAATACCTGCTGGAACGACTTGATAAACTTGACTCAGGTGATGCCTGCATCGCTGAATACCAACAGGCGGGGCGTGGCCGACGTGGGAGACAGTGGTTTTCCCCGTTTGGCGCAAATCTCTATCTTTCCATGTACTGGCGCCTGGAACAGGGCCCGGCTGCGGCAGTTGGCCTGAGCCTGGTTATTGGTATCGTGATGGCTGAAGTACTCCGTGAACTTGGCGCTGAAGAGGTCAGGGTGAAGTGGCCGAACGATCTCTATCTTAACGACAGAAAGCTGGCCGGCATACTTGTCGAATTGACGGGTAAAACCGGCGATGCTGCCCAGATTGTTATCGGTGCAGGGATTAATCTTGCCATGCGTAATGTGGCCACTGATGTAATCAATCAGGGCTGGATTAACCTCCAGGAAGCAGGGATTGAAATCGATCGTAATGCGCTGGCTGTTACCTTGATTCAAAAACTGCGTGCGGCGTTAACGCTTTTCGAACAGGAAAGCCTTGTGCCATTCTTATCCCGCTGGGAGGCACTTGATAATTACTTAAATCGCCAGGTTAAATTAATAATCGGCGATCGTGAAATTTACGGTATTTCCCGAGGAATAAACGAGCAGGGTGCCCTGTTATTAGAGCAGGATGGAATTATGAAGCCTTGGGTGGGCGGTGAGATTTCATTACGTGGTGTGAATTAAATTATGGGGGATGGCTCCCCCATTTAGTTATTTTCTGAGCCTGACGTTCTCTACCGCATGGTTTGCGCTTTTGGTCATTATCAGACTTGCACGTTCACGCGTTGGGAGGATGTTTTCTTTTAAATTCAGGCCGTTGATCTCTTTCCATAATTGAGTGGCAATGTTTACCGCTTCATCCTCGGATAATTTTGCATAATTATGGAAATAGGAGTCCGGGTCGGTGAATGCACCTTCACGGAACTTCAGGAAACGCTTGATATACCAGTCCTGCAGCAGATCCTCAGGCGCATCGACGTAAATCGAAAAATCGACAAAGTCCGACAAGAATACATGATGCGGATCATGTGGATAGTCCATGCCACTCTGTAAGACGTTTAATCCTTCAAGAATTAATATATCAGGCTGGGTGACCGTTTTGTCTCCGTCCGGTATCACATCATATATAAGATGCGAATATACGGGGGCGGTGACATTGGTGGCACCTGACTTCAGATCAGAGACAAATTTAACCAGGCGATGCATATCATAGGACTGCGGAAAGCCTTTTTTCTTCATCAGATTACGTTCTTTCAGAACCTTATTCGGATGAAGAAAACCATCTGTGGTAATCAGCTCAACGCGGCGATGTTCAGGCCAGCGGCTTAACAAAGCCTGCAATACACGAGCAGTAGTGCTTTTACCGACGGCTACGCTACCTGCGATGCTAATAATGTAGGGAATACGCTCCCCGTTGGTGCCGAGAAATTGCTCAAGCACGGCCTGGCGGCGCAGATTCGAACTGATATAGAAATTCAGCAGACGCGAAAGCGGCAGATAAATTTCCGCCACCTCTTCAAGTGAGAGATCTTCATTAATGCCTTTCAACCGCGCGACTTCGCCTTCGGTCAGCGTCATTGGCACCGAGTTACGCAGCGCCGCCCACTGGCTACGATTGAACTGCAGATATGGGGTCGTCAACATTTGCTCTTTATTACTCATAAGCATGCTTCTGCCTGTAATTCAGGACAAAATGAACGTTAAACGCGGACTGAGGAAATGAAACTAAGCTCAGATAATCAACGGCGCGCAACGTATTTTACTATTCAACAATGGGCAGGAGGGTAACACCAGATGGGGGAGAATAATAAGAAAAAAACAGTGACGTGATGCTTTCGCAAGGCAGCATCACGTTTTTAGCCGTGCTTAACTGGCAATCGCTCTCATGACCTGATTCACCGCAAATAGGCGTTTATAGTAGATCACAGAGGGGTGGTAGTAGCCATCTTGTGAGCACACATAGTCTGGCAGTTCCCCCAGACAGCGGTACCCCTGAGCGCGATAAAAGGCTTCTGCGGGAGTGCCGGCCTGTATATCCAAAGAGATTAATCCACGGTGATTTGCCAGAGCCGCTTTTTCCAGGGCTGTAATGAGCTGTTTCGCGATCCCTCTGCGCCGGGCCCGGCGATGCACCAGCAGCGATTTTATTACCGCACGGTTTAAACCATCCGGCTCATGGCAAAGCTCAAGACGAACAAACCCTTCGAGGCCTTGCTCATCTCTCGCAATCCACATCAGCAGCTCACCCTTATCCAGAGCGTTTCTTAAACGATAGAAAGTATTTTCAGCTTCCTCCCGTGACAGGGATTGGTGATAGCCCACGGAGGCACCGCTGGCAATTGAGTCGAGGAGCAACGTTGCAAGCTCGCGATAGTAGATGGGCAGTGTGGCAGCATTTAAAGGAACAATTTTCATGATCAGTCCTCCTGCGGGTGTCCTTCTTTAAAGCAAGAAGTGATCCAAGTCACAAATGCTTATGCCAGCGGGGATGGAGTGCTAACGCTGCTCTCGATGCGTCTGGAAAGTGCAACATTGTAGTGAAATGCACTTTGCGAGTGCAAAGTGAACCGGATTATGGTCTGAGGTGGGGATTATAGATTGGCAGAGCACGACAAAAACCTTCCCAAAATGATGGATAAATCATCAAATATTCGATGTGTCGCGCAAAATGTGAGCGGTAGTGCATTTTATTCGATTTTTTTGTTGCATAGCGGCCTCTGTGTTCCTAGAATGCGCGCTACTTGATGCCGACTTAGCTCAGTAGGTAGAGCAACTGACTTGTAATCAGTAGGTCACCAGTTCGATTCCGGTAGTCGGCACCATCAAGTGCCTGGTGGGGTTCCCGAGCGGCCAAAGGGAGCAGACTGTAAATCTGCCGTCATCGACTTCGAAGGTTCGAATCCTTCCCCCACCACCATTTTTAACCTTGATTTTGAGGTTAAACCACACGGTAGAGTCAATATGAGCACCGTGCGGGGAAGGTGAAAACCTTCGACAAGGTTCGAGCTGAGCGCAGCGAAACAACGTGCGCAGCACGGCCCGAAGGGTGAGGAACGAAGTGACGAATAATCCTTCCCCCACCACCATTTTAAGGCGTCGCTTCGCGAAGCCAGAGACGACAAACTCCACGTGAGTCGGCTCGAATCCTGAGAAGATTCGTCTCAGATTCAAAACAGAATTAAGCAGGTAGCCGAGTTCTAAGATGCGGGCATCGTATAATGGCTATTACCTCAGCCTTCCAAGCTGATGATGTGGGTTCGATTCCCACTGCCCGCTCCAGATGTGCTGATATAGCTCAGTTGGTAGAGCGCACCCTTGGTAAGGGTGAGGTCGGCAGTTCGAATCTGCCTATCAGCACCACTTCTATTCTCCTCCCTGTTTTTCTTCTGTTAGTAAATTCAGCAAATTCAGGCATAAGCCTGGTTGATGTGGTGATACCACCGATTTATCCGTGTCTTAGAGGGACAATCGATGTCTAAAGAAAAGTTTGAACGTACAAAACCGCACGTTAACGTCGGTACTATCGGCCACGTTGACCATGGTAAAACAACGCTGACCGCTGCAATCACTACCGTTCTGGCTAAAACCTACGGTGGTTCTGCTCGTGCATTCGACCAGATCGATAACGCACCAGA
>NZ_JBBYHZ010000028.1:0-3129 GCF_038405435.1 Dryocola clanedunensis
CATCATATGCATCGCAACATTCCTTCAGCCCTGCATTCTCCGCAGCCAGCGCGTCGCGCTCTTTCAGCAGTGCGGCGCAGTCTTCGAACTTAACGAAAGACCCATCTTCTTCTGGTACCGGGAGGATGTTGATATCAAGGCTGTACTCTTTTTCCATTTCATAGCGTGTAACTGTCATAGTCTTTCCCTAAGCGTCCCGTTAAGAACGCCGATGTGATAGAGGAGTTGATAGAGAGTGAATCGTGGGTTTATGCGTTTCTCGTAGCTGAGCAAGATGCGGCGGTTTATGGCGTCCCTTTGCTTTACTGTTCGGGCGCCCTCTGCCTTCCATGCTTCTTGTATATCAGCCCAGCATTTACGAGCGGTGGCACGAATGGCGTTATGCTCTGCTGTGTCCATAGTCAGTGCCGAGTCTGCTTAATGAACTTGTCGATGTGCCGGTTAGAGTCCGGGCAGGGGAAGCTGTGGCGAGCTTTGAGCTCTTTCTCTGATGGCATTTGCGATTGCTTGAATTTAGGCCGAGCGATAATGTCGCCCGGGGTTAAGTCCGGGTTATAAATTCCGTTACGCATGATTAGTTACTCGCTGAGATAGCGTTAAGCATGTTCTTAACGTCTGAGTTAGTTCTGTCGAGTCGGCGGGCGATGGTGACTATGTTCCAGTTGGGGTTGCGCTCTTTGAGAAGCTGCAGTTCGTACAATTCCCATTCCTGCTTGTGATGCTCTTTTGCTGCCTCGGTTTCTTCTGCGATTCGATGTGCTTTAAGAGGGTTTCTGGTGAAGGTTTTGTCGGGCAGCATCCAGCCGCCATAAGCGCTGTAGTAGCGCAATACGGTAGTCCCGCACCGTATGTTGTCGTGGGATTCTTTCATGCGTCACCGCCATTGCTCGCCAAACTCAAACCCGATTTCAGCCAGCGCCTCATCCATCTTATCGATGAACTCCGGCACCATTTCGTTGAAGTCGCTCATGTACTTTTCATCACGCTCAACAACAACATGGTGAATACCTTCGCGCTTCATGCGCGGGTCGTAGTTGGCAAAAAACCAGGCATCTTTGCCGGTAACCCACATGCTGTATTGAACCTGCGCCATGTAGGCTGATTTGATGGCATCGAAGCCGCCGAGCCTAAATTTCATGAAGTCTCGGGAAGTGAAAGGGCATTTAAGTTCAAGGCCAAATCCGTTACTGCAAAGGCCATCGGGAGAACATGCAGTTCGCAGAGTTTCATCCTTGAAGAGGATCGGCGCTTCCGTTACCTGCACATCCGTTGTGAACTCAAACAGCGTCCGTGCTGAATCTTCGTTTTGCTTACCCCAGGCCAGCGCTTTGGCGTTAATCTCCGGCGCTACACCAGTGCAAACTTCGGCAAGTAATGTGTGGAAATAGGACATCTTCATATCTGTCCATTTGGTGCCGCTCCGTGGCTTTGAAATAACGTTTGATACTTCCGATGCGGTGATGACACCCAGCCTTAACCGCAACCAGTCCTCGCTTCCTTGCTCTACGTGAAGCACATCAATCCCGGTGCGCTCCAGTATGATTTCAGGTGTCATACCTTCCCCCTTGCGTATCTGTTAACGGCATTACTGATAGTTTTTCCATTCCATGAGCAGTTAATGGCGCGTTTTACTACTATCCATTTGCGTCTCTCGAGTTCCAAAACAAACCAGCAAACTCGACCTTTGCTCATATCTAAAACTTCAGCCATGTTCCTGTAGCTATAACCGCCGCGCATTAAAAGATTGAGCAACGAAGGTTTCATGCCGCCGCCTTTTTCCTTAAGAAGTCGAGAGCTTTCACCGCCTCGATTTCCGTTAATACTGACGGCTCAGTTATCTTGCGCCGGAACAGGTTGGAGCACAGGGGGAGAAGGTCTTCCTCCCATGTTTTGTTCAGCTGGATAAGCAGGTCGGAGATGGTTTGCAGCGTTTCTTCGGTGGCGGGGGAGATATCGCGTTCAGGCGTCCGATCCTGATTGAAGTTGATTCCTTCGCCACTCTCCGTATTCACGTAGTCGATAGCGGCATCCAGGCGCTCACGGCGAGGCCAGTACTTGGCAGCCTGTTTGACGACAGTCTTTAGAATCATCTGTTCTTCGTCAGTTAACCACGGGCAAGATTTACCCTTGGTCTTATATGCCTTCCATGCTTCTGAGCGGTCACGAATAGCGAATATGTCTTCTGCCCGCATGGTGTGGGTCAGGTAGTCGCCGTCATCGGTCTTGATTACCGTATATGCACCGACGATATCCCCGCGTTGCTCGATAGTGTCGAATACGCTGTATTCATGCGACGGTGCCTTGTCGATACCAACAAGCTTGAATTTATCGTTCTTCCTGACGATATCCGACTGACACCACTTAATCGCACCAGACTGCTGTGCAATGTGCATCAATCCCATGTAGCTGATGTCGAGACATATAGCGCCTTTCCGTGGCACCAGATAAGCAAGTTTTTGCGCTGGGTTTAGCGTCACGCCGATTGCCGCAACGTTCATGATGGCGCTGCGGGTTGAAACTGTGTTGTTTGCCGCTACGCCAGCCAGATAATCGTTGTTTGCGAATATCTGCATAGCAAACTCTGATTCACGCTTGAAGTTAAGCGACGGCTCGGAACAGACTTGTTCAAATTCTGCTTTGAGTGGGTTAACAATATCGAAAACGCGCTGGACTAACTGACTGGACATTACGCAGCCTCCCTGTGCTCATGTTTTGCTTTGAAGATACCGAGTGCATACTCAGCTTTAACCCGCTCCGTTAATGCGTCCCAGAACCACTCTGAGGCCTTTTCCTGATAAGCCACATCATCGACAGACAGGTAGTCAACGGCGTCCGTGGTGTGTTCGTCAGGCTGGAAATTGCGGAGTAGGGAAGTGATAGGGTTGGATACTTTCGAGAGGCGCTCTACTTCTTCATAAATGCGCTCATTGTCGCGCTCGTCCAGGCTGGCAATGATGCCCTTGATTTCCTGCTTATCTGCGATAGTAAGTCTCATGCTGACTCCTTCTGCGGCTGCTTCTTGCCGCCTAACATTTTGGTCATGAGCTCTAGGAACTCAGGCTCTGGCATTTTTGGTGCTGGCTGCTGGCTCACAACATCACCTCTGGCTGATTTCTGTAGTCCAGGACG
>NZ_JBBYHZ010000029.1:0-2832 GCF_038405435.1 Dryocola clanedunensis
CGTCCTGGACTACAGAAATCAGCCAGAGGTGATGTTGTGAGCCAGCAGCCAGCACCAAAAATGCCAGAGCCTGAGTTTCTGGAACTCATGACCAAAATGTTAGGCGGCAAGAAGCAGCCGCAGAAGGAGTCAACATGAACGCTTATCGTATGTATGACGCGAATGAGTACCGACGCGAAGACGCAGAGGCACTGCAAATCCTCCAGGAAGAAGAAGAATCCGTGCTTGCCGATCAGTTTGATAACGAACTTCCGCTTCGCAAGCTTGAGTCGATGTTCACATCGGCCCTAAGCGCCGATAAAAAAGCGGTTAGCCAGGCATTCATGGACGACGTGGATTTTCAGGAAAAGGCAGCAGAATTTCTACGCTATGCAGCGGAAACATTCGCAAGCAACCAGGTGAAAATTAACAGGAGCTTCCAGTGAGCAATTCAATGATGCTGGCACCACAGAGCTTTGATCAGGCCATGCAGTTTGCAGCGGCAATTGCATCCAGCCAGTTCGCGCCCGCCACATACAGAAATAAACCTGATGATGTGTTTATTGCAATGCAGATGGGCGCTGAGCTTGGCTTCCAGCCTATGCAATCCGTTCAGGGAATTGCAGTAATAAATGGGCGACCATCGGTATGGGGCGATGCTCTTCGCGCGCTTATCCTTTCCGCGCCCGATCTGGCAGGTTTTGAAGAAACTTATGACGAAACCACACAAACAGCGCATTGCCGGATTAGCCGAAAACTCCAAACAGGAGCTATAGCAACATTCAATGGCTCATTCAGCGTAACGGACGCAACAACAGCAGGGTTGTGGGGTAAGAATGGTCCATGGAAGTCATACCCAAAACGCATGCAGCAGTGGCGAGCGCTAGGGTTCTGTGCGCGTGACGCCTACGCTGACAGACTTAAGGGAATTCAATTGGCTGAGGAGGTGCAGGATTACGAACCTATTGAAAAGGTAATTCCTCAACAGGAGCAACACGCAATCGCCAGTAAAATCACGGAAGAGCAAAGCAATCGGATTAATGAAATCCTTATCAGTGTTGATTCAACTTTTGATGAGCTTATGACCTATTGCGAAAAGCTTACTGGTCGTAAGGTTGAAAGCCAGTCAGACCTAAACAGTGAAGAGGCTGGAAAACTGATTTCAAGCATGGAGCGCAAACTTAAAAACAAGGAGGCAGCAAATGCTCAGCAATGACATAGCCTCCAAGCGACTCGGATTTGATGTTTCCACTATTGAGCAGGGAAGCGATGAGTGGAAAAAATGCCGCCTGGCATGCATCACGGCCTCTCGGGTCGGCGACATCCTAACTGAACCAAAGGCCAAAAAGGACAAGGATGCTGGATTACTGTCAGGGATGGCAGAAACCTACATGATGGAGTTGATCGCCGAAGTTTGCACTGGCGCTATCCCAGATGAAATACCCGCCCGCCCCCTGCTTTGGGGGAAAAAACACGAAGCAGCAGCAAGGATGCTTTTCGAGTTTGAAAACGATGTAACCACCAACCTGCCACCAATATTTTACAAGGATGAATCAATGCGATGCGCATGCTCTCCAGATGGTATGTGCAGCGATGGGCGCGGGCTTGAACTGAAGTCTCCATACACGTCATCGCAGTATGTGCGCTTTCGTCTTGGCGGTCTGGATGCAGTGAAAAAGGAATACATGGCGCAAGTTCAATATTCCATGTGGGTTTCAGGTTGCGATCAGTGGTGGTTCAGTAATTATGACCCGCGCATGCGCCGCGAAAATATGCACTCCATCATCATCAATAAAGACAACGAAATTCACGATCTCTTTGAGACAAAAATACCAGGCTTCATTCAGAAAATGGATGAAGCTCTCGACGTGCTGGGATTTAAGTTCGGTGATCAGTGGGGTTAGATATGCTAGACGCCACTTACCGCAAGCGGCGCGGCAGCCAGCGATCACTAGGCCGCCCCTGGCTGGAAATCGATATAAAGCTCATCAGATTAATGGCCGGCACTACCCGGCCCCGCCTTATAGCAAAACTCTTCGACCGCTCATACGAATCACTTCGCCAGATGGCAAAACGTGAAGGCATTCAGCTTCGTGTCGAGCCGAAGAAACCAGCCATGAAACAGCAACCATCCATAACAGAACTCTGCCGGGCTAACTGGCAGGGCTACAGCATTCACAAAATCTTCGGTTCCGGAGGTAAGCATGCATAACGGTCAATACAACGCAGACCTGACGCCGGGTGACCTAAAAATTGAACGCAGACAGCGACCAATGCCGAGCGAGAAAGAGCTCAAAGCTCGCCACAGCTTCCCCGGCCCGGACGATAACCGGCACATCGACAAGTTCATTAAGCAGACGCGGCACTGAGGAGAAAACATGAACGTAAAAATGATTGGAGCCAGCCCATTAGGCGGAACGATTTACTCAGGAACGCTTAACCCAGCAAAAGGGCTTTGGGTAGGAAAGAAAACAGACGTAACGGACATGGTTCTTAGGGCTGCCGCTGACCACCTTTTTGTAGTGAAAAAGGAATACGCGTTCCCTATGAAAGATGGGCGCTGCCTTGTTATGAGCGCGGAGATATTCGATGAAGTGCCTGAGCGCTTCAAGGGCTGACTATGGACACAGCAGAGCATAACGCCATTCGTGCCACCGCTCGCAAATGCTGGGCTGATATACAGGAAGCATGGAAGACAGAGGAAGCCCGAACAGTAAAGCAAAGGGACGCCATAAACCGCCGCATATTGCTCAGCTACGAGAAACGCATCACTCCCCGATTCACTCTCTATCAACTCCTCTATCACATCGGCGTTCTTAACGGGACGCTTAGGGAAAGACTATGACAGTTACA
>NZ_JBBYHZ010000030.1:0-1479 GCF_038405435.1 Dryocola clanedunensis
CCAGCCATAGAGCCAACGCTAGACTCTGAGTAGCGGAACTGGCTGAGGTCGTACTTTCCCAGGCCAAAGTTCATGTACTGCGTCACTTCTTTTTTGTTGTCGATGTATTCAAAGATAGCCTGCTGCAGCATGTCTGGATAAGCGCGGATCAGGCCGTAGTTATCAGGACGAGCCTCGCCGTTTCGGGCTATGTTTGTCTGCCCCTTCAGGCTGTTGTTCGGAGAGGTTTTGCTCTGCCCGCTCGCTCCCGCAGCATTCGGCTGCTTGATGAACGAGCTCATTACCTTTTGGGTAAATTTAATCGGGTTGAAGTGTTCGAGAGGGTTAAGCAGGGTCTTTGCAAGGTCACCAGATTTTGGCTGGTCGAATATCAGTATCCGGTCATCGCTTTTAATAGGAAAATCTACGTCATCATCATCCTGCAGTTCCCGTCCATTGATAATGACCCGCACATCAGAATGCACCCCTGCAGTTTCAAGCCACGCGTTGAACGACGCCCCCGCTGACACTTCCATCCGTTGCTTCGGCAGCCCCGGCACTCTCTGAATTTCGATTACCGGCATATCTCATGAACTCCACTCTGGTAAATAATTTCTGAATCGTGCGTACCTGGTCAAACCGAACGTGACCATTCTCACCACGGCTATGCAGCGCCATGCCGTCAATAATCAATCCCACATGAACCGGCTGAGCGCCGTAATACGCAATGAAGATATCGCCGTCGCTAAAGTGTTCCACTGGCCGCCAGTACACGACTTCACTATCAAAGCACGTCATGAAGTCCTCGCCCGCTTCGTAGTCCGGCGAGTGATGAAGCTCAATGCCAAGAACGTGCCGGTAGAAAAGAATCACGACTCCCCAGCAATCAGCCGCCTCAAACGTACAGGCGCGGTTATGCCATGGCAGGCTGATAACCCTGCTCAGGAACTCTTCTTTACGCATTTTGCAGCCCCGGAAACTCTTCTACGTTGTACAGAATGCCGATGTTTGAATTGAGCGGGTTCTTTATGGTCAGCGTGACAGTGACGTCATTTGCATCCATCGATAAATCGCTCACAAACAGCGTCCACGGCTTGAGCGGGGTATTCATGTCAGCCGCATCAAAGCGCTGATAGGTGAACTGGATAGGCACAATACGGGCGAATGCTTTCCATTGCTTCAGCTGCTGCTTGAAGTCGGTTGCCAGCCTGCTGAATTTGACCGTTGACGATATGACCGGCGTTGAGCTTTGTGGGCTCTCCACAATCTCCATGCGGCATGGATGGTATATCTGCCCAGCAAACGTCTTTGGAAATATCTGGTCCTTTACGAGCCTGATAGACCCGAAGGTGGAGCTGTAGATAGTGATTGTGTCGTAGAGGATGCGATTTGGGCGGCGGCTTTTGTACTCTCTGAAATTCATTATGGTGCCCTCGGCAGGGATTCCGGGTCGCGATTATCTGGATAACCGGTCACGACAATGTCCAGCCAGCTATCCCA
>NZ_JBBYHZ010000030.1:1577-2773 GCF_038405435.1 Dryocola clanedunensis
TCGGCGGCGGCAGCTCAACAATAATGTCGGCGTAGTCATCATCCGAGTTTTTCAGCTCCCTGGTGACCACGTCGCCAGTCCATGTGAAAACCGATCCGCTTTGACTCCACGTTGGCCTGGCAGTGAAATGAAGCTCCTGCATTTCAGGGTCACCGGATGCGCCAGACCCAATACCAACTGGCATCAAAAACCACTGATTAGACTTATCAAGATAGTTTGGGCTTCTTTCCCACTGCAGAAATGCGCGGTGCTCAGCCAGCGTGAATATCCATGTCAGCGAGAAACCGGTTTTAGTGTCATCGGTTAGTTTCTGGAATATTGGCGCGCCAACTTGCGGAAGGTCAGTGCGAAAGCCAGCATCTGGCTTGGGTGTTTTCGACTTCTGGGCCAGCGGGAGCCAGTCCGGGTAAGCAATTGCCATTTACCGTTCTCCGGGCATAAAAAAACCCCGCCGGAGCGAGGTCTATTGATGGTTGTTTGTTTTATTTGTACTGAGTTTTGCCTGGGTTGGTAAGGGCATGGTTAACCACAACGCCATCGCGCATCAGCACCTCAAGCGTCTTCTTGGTAACATCAACCTTTGGCTTCATGCTGAACACGCGCACAGCGGCGTTAGAGGTCACGTATTCGTAAACCCACTTCACCTCATGATCGCTAACCACATCCTTTTTAATTGGTTCACCGAGCAATCTCAGCATGTCAGCTTCGGTTGTTTTACCGGAAACAATCTGGGATGACTTGGTTTCGTCGAAATCCTTTCCTGCGTGAGCGGTGCTGCGATAAACGCAACCAGACAGCATCGTGGTAATGACCAGCGCCAGCAAAACCTTCTTCATATCCATATCCCGTTATTAATATTTTCCCAAATGGTATCAAAGAGATTGCGCAAGGTAACGCAATAACTAGCCTCGCGCTTTTCTCGGTGCCTGGTGATACTGCTCAATGGCCTGACTCGCTGGGCCGCCGTTGCTAATGTCATAAACGAACGCATCAACTGTCCACCCACCTTTACCATCAGGCGTGGCCTGCGCGTCCACGTTTGAACTGGTGTAGTTATTGATGTTTACAACAACGCCACCACCTCCACCGCTTCCGCTCTGCATATCCTTGTTGCTGATGACCTTGCCGTTATCGCCGGGGATCATGAATTGCTTCCCGCTGCTGGCCTGGTAGATTTCAGGCATACCGCCCTCACC
>NZ_JBBYHZ010000031.1:0-1941 GCF_038405435.1 Dryocola clanedunensis
CTGTGAGTTCGAAGAGTAGGGCGGGACACGTGGTATCCTGTCTGAATATGGGGGGACCATCCTCCAAGGCTAAATACTCCTGACTGACCGATAGTGAACCAGTACCGTGAGGGAAAGGCGAAAAGAACCCCGGCGAGGGGAGTGAAACAGAACCTGAAACCGTGTACGTACAAGCAGTGGGAGCCTCTTTTATGGGGTGACTGCGTACCTTTTGTATAATGGGTCAGCGACTTATATTCTGTAGCAAGGTTAACCGTATAGGGGAGCCGCAGGGAAACCGAGTCTTAACTGGGCGTTAAGTTGCAGGGTATAGACCCGAAACCCGGTGATCTAGCCATGGGCAGGTTGAAGGTTGGGTAACACTAACTGGAGGACCGAACCGACTAATGTTGAAAAATTAGCGGATGACTTGTGGCTGGGGGTGAAAGGCCAATCAAACCGGGAGATAGCTGGTTCTCCCCGAAAGCTATTTAGGTAGCGCCTCGTGAACTCATCTTCGGGGGTAGAGCACTGTTTCGGCTAGGGGGCCATCCCGGCTTACCAACCCGATGCAAACTACGAATACCGAAGAATGTTATCACGGGAGACACACGGCGGGTGCTAACGTCCGTCGTGAAGAGGGAAACAACCCAGACCGCCAGCTAAGGTCCCAAAGTCATGGTTAAGTGGGAAACGATGTGGGAAGGCACAGACAGCCAGGATGTTGGCTTAGAAGCAGCCATCATTTAAAGAAAGCGTAATAGCTCACTGGTCGAGTCGGCCTGCGCGGAAGATGTAACGGGGCTAAACCATGCACCGAAGCTGCGGCAGCGACGCTTATGCGTTGTTGGGTAGGGGAGCGTTCTGTAAGCCGTCGAAGGTGGACTGTGAGGTCTGCTGGAGGTATCAGAAGTGCGAATGCTGACATAAGTAACGATAAAGCGGGTGAAAAACCCGCTCGCCGGAAGACCAAGGGTTCCTGTCCAACGTTAATCGGGGCAGGGTGAGTCGACCCCTAAGGCGAGGCCGAAAGGCGTAGTCGATGGGAAACAGGTTAATATTCCTGTACTCGGTGTTACTGCGAAGGGGGGACGGAGAGGGCTATGTTAGCCGGGCGACGGTTGTCCCGGTTTAAGCATGTAGGCGGAGAGTTTAGGTAAATCCGGACTCTTATCCAACGCTGAGGTGTGATGACGAGGCACTACGGTGCTGAAGTAACAAATGCCGCACTTCCAGGAAAAGCCTCTAAGCATCAGGTAACATCAAATCGTACCCCAAACCGACACAGGTGGTCAGGTAGAGAATACCAAGGCGCTTGAGAGAACTCGGGTGAAGGAACTAGGCAAAATGGTGCCGTAACTTCGGGAGAAGGCACGCTGTCGGTAGGTGAAGTCCCTCGCGGATGGAGCTGAAGGCAGTCGAAGATACCAGCTGGCTGCAACTGTTTATTAAAAACACAGCACTGTGCAAACACGAAAGTGGACGTATACGGTGTGACGCCTGCCCGGTGCCGGAAGGTTAATTGATGGGGTTAAGCGCAAGCTGAAGCTCTTGATCGAAGCCCCGGTAAACGGCGGCCGTAACTATAACGGTCCTAAGGTAGCGAAATTCCTTGTCGGGTAAGTTCCGACCTGCACGAATGGCGTAATGATGGCCAGGCTGTCTCCACCCGAGACTCAGTGAAATTGAACTCGCTGTGAAGATGCAGTGTACCCGCGGCAAGACGGAAAGACCCCGTGAACCTTTACTATAGCTTGACACTGAACACTGGTCCTTGATGTGTAGGATAGGTGGGAGGCTTTGAAGCGTGGACGCCAGTCTGCGTGGAGCCAACCTTGAAATACCACCCTTTAATGGCTGGTGTTCTAACGTAGACCCGTAATCCGGGTTGCGGACAGTGTCTGGTGGGTAGTTTGACTGGGGCGGTCTCCTCCTAAAGCGTAACGGAGGAGCACGAAGGTT
>NZ_JBBYHZ010000032.1:0-1643 GCF_038405435.1 Dryocola clanedunensis
TCGTATGTATCCGCTATCTGCACCATGTCACCAACGTTCACCCATTCCCCATCAGCCAGCGCCGTAATGCTCATGGCCATCCGTGAGTAGATGAGCCGCTTGCACTCTCTCAAAGCCCTCTCATCAGCCTGAAATTCATCCCTGATATACATCATCTCGAATTTCTTCGGCTTCACAGCGGCGCCAGAGACTATAGCGCCATTGCTGATCCGGTAGCGGATGAAGTCCTGTTTGTTTGTCGTTGGGTTTCGGTACTGAACCTCGACGCCGTCAAAGCCACCTGGCAGCGTCATATCGTAGCTAAGAGAGTAACCCGCATCGGTCGTGTTATTGCGGTTAAACACCGTAGCCGGGCTGCTGCGCTTCTTGTCACGGACAAATGACAGCACGCCATCATCCCAGAACACGGTCACGCTGGCGGCGTCACAGATGGTTTCTATACGGGAGCCTAGCGACACATCCTCATCGTCGAAGGTGTAATCGAAGCACCCAAGACGCGGGTCAATCGCATCAATTTCAGCCTGAATCTGGTACAGTCCGTACAGGTCGATATTGTTGGCCGGCTGCCCTGCCATAACGAGCCATGTATGCGCGACAGCATCAGCGAACTTTCGAGATGGCCTGAGCGTCATATCAACAGTCTGAGTGCCTAGTGAGTAGCTGATGGTATAGCGGTTAATCATCGCGTTGTACTTCAGTTCGCGGCCGGTAGAGTTTTCGGTAGCACGAACCTTGATGATTGCGGTTGTGTCGTTAGGGTGGCTGACGTTGCTACGTACGTTTACCGCGTGGATTTCCTCTACCTGCAGTTTGCTGGCATCGCTGGAGTTATCCGTCCGGTTGAACGACAAAGCATAACGCCCTCGCCCAGCTGTCGGAGTAATCTTGTCGGTGCGATAGAACGTCTCACTTGTCGAGTCGTGAGGCGTTGTCTGCCGATAAGTGAAGGTCTGCGCGGTACCGGGTATCTGGTTGTTGTTTACGTCAACTTTCCAGATTTGCAGCCGCCAGTTAGTTTCACTGTTTCCGCCGAGTCCTGAGTTAGTGTGAACCCAAAGCTGGTCTGAATCGATTGGTGAAAAGAACGGACCTACTATCAACGCAGCATTGTCATTGAGAACAAATTTAGTTGTGTTGATGGTTGCTGTGGTGATGTAAGACGCGCCTGAGCCATTGAGATTATCAAAAGTGAATGTGTACCATTCTGTGGGGTCAATGACTGCGCCATCGTCTGTCTGTTCAAAGCCAATCAGATTGGCAAAAAGAGAAACATCTTCTGTTTTGGTTCCGCCTGGCACCGGATATGTGATGTTAAGAACCATCGATACAGCATGCGGGAATGTCAGGCCAGCGAAGTAGTCAAATTCATCCTGCCTGACGATTTTCACAGCAAGCTGCCCACCGGCATAGTTACCGCTGACCATCGTTGTAGCCGTTGCTGTGTATAGTGGCGTACCGGTATCTTCGTTCTTACCTGGCACCTCCTGCCCGTCCACATCATCGAACTCATAACCCTCGTAAAGCGTCGCAATCACATCGCCAGGCTGATAGATGGTATAAGACGCCCCAGCCATAGAGCCAACGCTAGACTCTGAGTAGCGGAACTGGCTGAGGTCGTACTTTCCCAGGCCAAAGTTCATGTA
>NZ_JBBYHZ010000033.1:0-1543 GCF_038405435.1 Dryocola clanedunensis
AGGCTAAGCGATGAAATTGTTGCAGCTGCACCGGAGGGAAGTCAGCTCGGAGAGACCATACCCCGCGCACTACTGGAGATATCATCATGACAACATCGCGAGAGCAGTTTGAGTCCGCATGGGATGAGATGACCGGCAGCCGTGAGGGCAGATGTAAGCAATTAAGGGCTGGCATAGGTTATAGGAATACACCTGCGCAGGAAGCCTGGCAGGTATGGCAAGCCAGCCGCGCCGCAATCGTCGTGGAGATTCCTGAGCCGTTTAAGTTGGCTAAATCATCCACAGGACTAACGTACTATTATGCCGATGAAGTTGATTCCACTCTCCGCGCCGCTGGCATAACCGTTAAAGGAGAAGAGCAATGAAAGCTTACGAAGAAATCATGCTGGCGCTGAAGTTCTTTTTCGGCGTTGAAGACGATGTGAACGTTAACGAAATTATCGGTCAAGACCACGACCCAATCGGAACCATCGCAGCGGCTCTGGATGATTACCGTGACAGCAATGGAACGGTTAAAGGAGATAGCTGATGGTTCCAATTTTTAACATGGGCGAACAGGTTCTTTATGACCGCTTCCCCGGCACTGACCCTGCAATGACTGGCATAGTAATTGGCTTTGCTGAAAGCGCTGGGAAGCTATTTATCTGGGTTGATTGCAATGATGAACCCTTTCTTTGTCCGTTAAGCAAGGTGCTTAAATATGACAGCCACAATCCACCAGTTACGACCTGACTACACCCGCCGTGCTTTTGATTTAATCGACTCTCTCCACGAAACAGGACTAAGCAACTCTCAGCGAGAAATTGTTGAGCAGGCATTGTGCTGTCTGGAGAAAGCTATTGAGGTGAACAGTGAGCAAAAAACCAAAGTATTACCTGCGGACTGACACGCAGAAACAAAACGCCATCCAGATTATCCGCGACCTACCCACCGACTTACACCGACCACTCGTTATCACCATCACCGAAATGACCCGCACGATTGCCCAGAACGACAAAATGTGGGCAATGCTGACTGACATTTCAAAACAGGTTGAATGGTACGCCAACTGGCTTACGCCAGAAGAGTGGAAGCACGTCATCACTGCAGCGCTGAATGGTCAGAAAACCGTGCCAGGCATCAATGGCGGCTTCGTCGTCCTCGGGCTATCAACCAGCAAGATGACAATCCGGGAAATGGTCGACGTTATCGAGTGCGCTTATGCATTTGGTGCGGAGCGTGGCGTTAAGTGGAGCGAAGAAACAAAACTTGCCGAAGAACTTGAGCAGCGATTTGGCGACAAGCGTAGGAGAGCTGCATGACATGAAGCTCACCTGGTTCTATCACCACGATGTAACCACTGCAGAAGCAGACGAACTAATCCAACGCTACACCCTCCGCAACGTAAAAACCTCAAAGACACTAAGCGCCAACCCGAGGCTGTGGGTGGTGGCTGCGCTATTGCCCGAGGGAAAGAAGGAGCCGCGTGTGAGCAATAAATATCAACAGAGGATATGGGCATGACCGAGAAAAAATATGGCTTTCAAATTGAAACTTATGAAAG
>NZ_JBBYHZ010000034.1:0-1475 GCF_038405435.1 Dryocola clanedunensis
TCGTATGTATCCGCTATCTGCACCATGTCACCAACGTTCACCCATTCCCCATCAGCCAGCGCCGTAATGCTCATGGCTATCCGTGAGTAGATGAGCCGCTTGCACTCTCTTAACGCCCTCTCGTCAGCCTGAAACACATCCCTGATATACATCATCTCGAATTTCTTCGGCTTCACAGCAGCGCCAGAGACGATTGCTCCATTGCTGATCCGGTAGCGGATGAAGTCCTGTTTGTTCGTCGTTGGGTTTCGGTACTGAACTTCGACTCCGTCAAAGCCACCTGGAAGCGTCATATCGTAGCTAAGCGAGTAACCCGCATCGGTCGTGTTATTGCGGTTAAACACCGTGGCCGGGCTGCTGCGCTTCTTGTCACGGACAAATGACAGTACGCCATCATCCCAGAACACCGTCACGCTGGCGGCGTCGCAGATGGTTTCTATACGGGAGCCTAACGATACATCCTCATCGTCGAATGTGTAATCGAAGCACCCAAGACGCGGGTCAATCGCATCAATTTCAGCCTGAATCTGGTACAGGCCGTACAGGTCGATATTGTTGGCCGGCTGCCCTGCCATAACGAGCCATGTATGCGCGACAGCATCAGCGAACTTTCGAGATGGCCTGAGCGTCATATCAACAGTCTGAGTGCCTAGTGAGTAGCTGATGGTATAGCGGTTAATCATCGCGTTGTACTTCAGCTCGCGGCCGGTAGAGTTTTCGGTAGCACGAACCTTTATGATGGCCGTAGTGTCGTTAGAGTGGCTGACGTTGCTACGGACGTTTACCGCGTGGATTTCCTCTACCTGTAGCTTGCTGGCATCACTGGAGTTGTCCGTCCGGTTGAACGACAGAGCGTAACGACCTCTTCCGGCTGCAGGGGTAATTTTGTCGGTGCGATAGAACGTCTCGCTTGTTGAATCGTGGGGCGTTGTCTGTCGATACGTGAACGTCTGCGAGGTACCGGGTATCTGGTTGTTGTTAACGTCTACTTTCCAGATTTGCAACTGCCAGTTTGTTTCACTGTTCCCGCCGAGCCCTGAGTTTGTGTGAACCCAAAGCTGGTCAGAGTCGATCGGCGAGAAGAATGGACCGACTATCAATGCAGCATTGTCATTGAGAACAAATTTAGTTGTGTTGATGGTTGCTGTGGTGATGTATGACGCGCCGGAGCCATTGAGGTTATCGAATGTGAATGTGTACCATTCGGTGGGGTCAATGACTGCGCCATCATCTGTCTGCTCAAAACCAGTCAGATTTGCAAACAGAGAAACATCTTCTGTTTTGGTACCTCCAGGTACCGGATAGGTAATGTTAATAACCATCGATACAGCGTGCGGGAATGTCAGGCCAGCGAAGTAGTCAAATTCATCCTGCCTCACGATTTTCACAGCAAGCTGACCACCGGCATAGTTACCGCTGACCATCGTTGTAGCCGTTGCTGTGTATAGTGGCGTACCGGTATCTTCGTTCTTACC
>NZ_JBBYHZ010000035.1:0-1305 GCF_038405435.1 Dryocola clanedunensis
TGTGCATTTTAGTGTACGGGAGTATCACCCTGTACCCTGCGACTTTCCAGACGCTTCCACTAACACACAAACTGATTCAGGTTCTGGGCTGTTCCCCGTTCGCTCGCCGCTACTGGGGGAATCTCGGTTGATTTCTTTTCCTCGGGGTACTTAGATGTTTCAGTTCCCCCGGTTCGCTTCGTTAAGCTATGTATTCACTTAACGATAGTGTGACGAATCACACTGGGTTTCCCCATTCGGAAATCGCCGGTTATAACGGTTCATATCACCTTACCGACGCTTATCGCAGATTAGCACGTCCTTCATCGCCTCTGACTGCCAGGGCATCCACCGTGTACGCTTAGTCGCTTAACCTCACAACCCGAAGATGTCTCGTAAGACACAGTCGTATGTTGTGAAAATTTGAGAGACTCGAACACACCGATACTTCCTTTCTTATTACGGAGAAAGGAAACAGTGTGTCGTTTCAATTTTCAGCTTGTTCCGGATTTTTAAAGAGCAAATACTTCGCAGTACACTGTTAAACAGAGCACTTGGAAGTATTGTTTGAGCGTGAAATGATGGTGGAGCTAAGCGGGATCGAACCGCTGACCTCCTGCGTGCAAGGCAGGCGCTCTCCCAGCTGAGCTATAGCCCCATCGATTTCGTAAAACCTTTGATTTCTTACCGATAATTCTTCACTGGTCAAGGCGCAGCTTCGCGACGCATACTTCAGTATGCGAGCCGGAGTTGCAACGCAGAACAGGGGAGAATTTGGTAGGCCTGAGTGGACTTGAACCACCGACCTCACCCTTATCAGGGGTGCGCTCTAACCACCTGAGCTACAAGCCTATAAGGTTTTACTGCTCGTTTTCTATCAGACAATCTGTGTGGGCACTACGCAAGTTGTATCTTTCAGGTAAGGAGGTGATCCAACCGCAGGTTCCCCTACGGTTACCTTGTTACGACTTCACCCCAGTCATGAATCACAAAGTGGTAAGCGCCCTCCCGAAGGTTAAGCTACCTACTTCTTTTGCAACCCACTCCCATGGTGTGACGGGCGGTGTGTACAAGGCCCGGGAACGTATTCACCGTAGCATTCTGATCTACGATTACTAGCGATTCCGACTTCACGGAGTCGAGTTGCAGACTCCGATCCGGACTACGACGCACTTTATGAGGTCCGCTTGCTCTCGCGAGGTCGCTTCTCTTTGTATGCGCCATTGTAGCACGTGTGTAGCCCTACTCGTAAGGGCCATGATGACTTGACGTCATCCCCACCTTCCTCCAGTTTATCACTGGCAGTCTCCTTTGAGTTCCCGGCCG
>NZ_JBBYHZ010000036.1:0-865 GCF_038405435.1 Dryocola clanedunensis
CCGCCTGCTGCTGTCCTTCGCTGCCGAGGCCGAGCAGAAGAGCGCCGACGACGTGGTCGCCGCGCTGCTGCAGGCCGTGCCGTTCCCGGGTTGATCCGCACACCGTGAGCCGCAACGTACCGATCGCGATCCCCGCCGATGTCCGCAGCCGCCTGAAGGCGCTGCGGCTGCTGCCACGGCGTGCACGCGGCGCGCACGGCATCGGCCAGCACGCCAGCCGCAGCCGCGGCGCCGGGCTGGAGTTTGCGCAGTACCGCGCCTATGAACCTGGCGATGAACTGCGCCAGATCGACTGGAAGCTCTACGCGCGCTCGGACCGCTTCTTCGTGCGTGAATCCGAACGCGAAAGCCCGATCACGACCTGGGTGCTGATCGATGCGACCGCCTCGGCGCGCCAGAGCGACCGTGCGCGACCGGACTGGTCGCGCCTGGACTACCTCTGCGCCACCGCCGCCTGCCTGGTCGAACTGGCCCTGCAGCAAAGCGACCGCTTCGGCGTGATCGCCATCAGCGGCGAGAGCGTGCAACTGGTCCCCGCCGGGCACGGCCCGCGCCAGCGCGACCGCGTGCACCTGCTGCTGCGCCAACTTCGGGCCAGCGGCACGTGGCCGCCGGTCACTTCCCTGGCCCCGGTCTGGGAGCGGGTGCAGGCCGGCGACCTGCTGGTCGCGCTGGGCGACGGTTTCGACGAAGGTAGCATCGTGCTGCTGGAACGGCTGGCCGCCGCCCGCCGCGAGGTGCTGCACCTGCAGGTACTGACCGCCGAAGAGCGCGATTTCCCGTTCACCGACGGCCACCGCTTCCGCGATCCGGAAACCGGCGAGGAGCTGCTGGGCGATGGCCGTGCGATCCGTGCCGAATACCT
>NZ_JBBYHZ010000036.1:875-1229 GCF_038405435.1 Dryocola clanedunensis
CCCGTTTCGATACCGCCCAGCGCGCGTTGCAGGCGCGGCTGCAGAGCAGCGGCATCGTGCATGCCACCGGCTATCTCGACCAGCCGCTGGATCAGCCGCTGCGGGCGCTGCTCGGTGCCGGAGGCGGCGCGTGAGCCTGCTGTTTCCGCTCGGACTGCTGGCACTGGCCGCCTGGCTGGTCCCGCTGCTGATCCACCTGGCGCGGCGGCATCAGTACGCGCCACTCGACTTCGCCGCGCTGCGCTGGCTGCAGGCCCGGATCCGGCCGCGCCAGAAGATCCGCTTCGACGAGTGGCCGCTGCTGCTGGTGCGGCTGCTGCTGCTGGCTACACTGGCCCTGTTGCTGGCGCGGCC
>NZ_JBBYHZ010000037.1:0-1206 GCF_038405435.1 Dryocola clanedunensis
TGTCGCGGATGACCGACGGCGTCAGCCAGGCCACCACGCTGGAGCGTGTGCTGCCCGGTACCGCCACCGCCAGCCAGAGCACGGTCGCCCGTGCCACGCTGCGCAACGATGATGGCCAATGGCGGCCCGGTGCCGCGGTCAAGGCCCGCATCGTGGTCGCCACCACCCCGGCCGCGCAGGTGGTGCCGCTGAGCGCCCTGCAGACGATGGACGGCAAGGACGTGGTGTTCGTGCGCGAAGGCGA
Source organism: Dryocola clanedunensis (assembly GCF_038405435.1). Taxonomy (GTDB): domain Bacteria; phylum Pseudomonadota; class Gammaproteobacteria; order Enterobacterales; family Enterobacteriaceae; genus Dryocola; species Dryocola clanedunensis_A. The sequence goes on from NZ_JBBYHZ010000037.1 coordinate 245, forward strand.
GACCTACACCGCGCGTGCGGTCACGCTCGGTGCGCGCGATGCGCGTTACATCCGCCGCGTCGTGGCCGCCGTCCGCTGGACCGGCGTGGCCGGCCGCGCGTTGCTGTTCCTCGGTGCCTTCGTGCACAGCGTGCTGATCCCGGCGTGGATTGCCGGCGTGGTGATGCTGGCGCTGTCCAAGATCCTGGAAAACATGGAGCTGGCGCACAACGTCATCCATGGCCAGTACGACTGGATGGGCGATCCGCAGCTGCAGGGGAGCACCTATGAGTGGGACATCGTCGGCACCGCCGACAACTGGCGCAAGACCCACAACTTCCGCCACCACACCTACACCAACGTGCGCGGGCTGGACGACGATATCGGCTACGGCCTGCTGCGGATCTTCCCCGAGCAGCGCTGGCGCCCGTTCTACCTGATGCAGCCGGTGGTGGCGGTGGGAGTGGCATGGGCGGCGACTGGCGCCCGCAGCAATCGCCACTGGGCCTGCGCGTGGCCGATGCCCCCTCCGCCTATGCGGCGCTGTATGGCGCGCCCGGTGGCAACGCCGCCGGCGGCAGCCTGCCGCCGATGCCAACCGAAAGTGGTTTGCCGGTCACGGCGGCCGACAGTGGCGTACCCCCGCTGGGCTATGCGATCGCGCAGCTGCATGGCATCTACATTCTCGCCGAGAATGCCGAAGGCCTGATCGTGGTGGACATGCATGCCGCGCACGAACGCATCGGCTATGAGCGCCTGAAAACCGCACACGACGGCATGGGCCTGCATGCGCAGCCGCTGCTGGTGCCGATCACCCTGGCGGTCGGCGAGCGCGACGCAGACACCGCCGAACGCGAAGCGGAGACCTTGACCTCGCTGGGCTTTGAAATCACCCGCGCCGGCCCCGGCTCGCTGCACGTGCGCAGCATTCCCGCGCTGCTGGCCAATGCCGAGCCCGAGGCGCTGCTGCGCGATGTGCTGAC
>NZ_JBBYHZ010000038.1:0-1163 GCF_038405435.1 Dryocola clanedunensis
GTTCGCCGACCAGGACAGCAACTTCGTCGCGTCCGAAGGCGTGCATGTGATCCGCACCCCGCGCCACGCCGGTGTGCTCAGCCCGATCGTGCACACCCTGCCGGTGCAGCTGCTGGCATACCACACCGCACTGGCTCGCGGGACAGACGTGGACAAGCCGCGCAACCTGGCCAAGAGCGTGACGGTGGAATAAACGCGCGCGTCGCGTTGTGGATGTGGAGAAGGGGGCCGCGCGGCCCCCTTTTTTGTGGGTGTCAGGTAACCGTGTTCGTCGGTTGCGCCGCGCGGTGGCTCTTATCTCTTGCCGATCTGGCACTTTAGGTGCCGAGAGCCCGGCGTGGGCGACCGTGTGGCTCTAGGTCTTGCGACCGCTCGGTAGCTTGGGTCCCCACGCCGGTTTCTCCCTGATCCGCCCGAACAGTTGATCGAGTTGGCGCTCGGACTGATAAGACTGGGCAAGCGGGGGGAGCTCTCGACCCTGTCAGCCTAGCGGAGTTCTGCCATGTATGGGATCGGGATCGATGTAAGTCAGGCCACGCTGGATGTTGCCGTCCATGAACAGGCGTTTGACCAATTCAGCAACGACAAGCGCGGCTTTGTGCGGCTGATTCAATGGCTGAAACAATGGCCCATCACGCAGGTCGTTCTGGAAGCCAGCGGCGGCTACGAGCGTGCCGCCCTGGCGGCTTTGCACGAGGCTGGGCTTCCGATGGTCCGCATCAATCCCGCTCGGGCACGCCGCTTCGCCCAAGCTACGGGACGTGCTGCCAAAACCGATCGACTCGATGCAGCGGTGCTGGCGCAGATGGCTCACCTTTTACCGCTCACCCGCTACGTGCCACCGGCCCCGTGGCAGCGGCGTTTGGCCGAATTTGCGCAGTGCCGTCGTCATCTGGTGCAGATGCGCGTCAGCGAGATGCAGCGCTTGCGGCAGCTGACCGATCCAGTCCTGATCACGATCAAGCAGCGCCATCTTGCCCAGCTGTCTGAAGATCTTAAACAGCTGGACAAGGCCATTGCCGAGCAGCTCGCCGCGCAGCCGGGCTGGAAGAACATCGGAACGCTTAAAGGCGCTGGACCGATCCTGGTCAGCACCTTGGCCTGCGAACTGCCGGAGCTGGGAACACTGGGGAGCAAGGCCATTGCCTCGCTGGTCGGCCTGG
>NZ_JBBYHZ010000039.1:0-541 GCF_038405435.1 Dryocola clanedunensis
GGCCTGGGCGGCCTCGGCATGGGTCAGGGCGAATTCGCTGATCAGCCGCTGCAGGGCTTCGGCTTCCTCGAGCGGGTTGAGGTCTTCGCGCTGGATGTTCTCGATCAGCGCCATCGCGATGACCGTGCGGTCTTCCAGCTCGCGCACCACCACCGGCACTTCGTCCAGGCCGGCCAGCTGCGACGCGCGCCAGCGGCGTTCGCCGGCCACGATCTCGAAGCTGTCCGGGCCGAGCTGGCGGACCAGGATCGGCTGGATCACGCCCTGGGCCTTGATCGACTCGGCCAGCTCGGCGAGCTTGGTTTCGTCCATGTCGCGGCGCGGCTGGTATTTGCCCGGCTGCAGATGGCCCACCGGCAGCTTGCGCAGGAGTTCACCCGGCTGCGGTTCGACCACGGCCGCTGCCTGCACCTGTGTCACCGCCCCCTTGGGCCCCAACAGCGCGTCGAGGCCACGGCCGAGGCCGCGTTTCTTGCCGAGGGCAGGCTTGGTGCTCATCAGGCGGTCTCCATGGCCTTGTCGGCCTTCTTGCGTTGGTTGT
>NZ_JBBYHZ010000039.1:551-1108 GCF_038405435.1 Dryocola clanedunensis
GCGAGGCACGGTCGTACCCGACGATGCTCTGGCCATGGCTGGGCGCCTCGGCCAGGCAGACGTTGCGCGGCACGATGGTGCGGAACACCTGCTCGCCGAAGTGCTCGGTCAGCTCGGCCGACACGGCATTGGCCAGGTTGTTGCGCACATCGAACATGGTGCGCAGCACGCCCTCGATTTCCAGCGCGGGATTGAGGTTGGCGCGCAGCGCTTCGATGGTTTCCACCAGCGCGCTCAGGCCTTCCAGCGCGTAGTACTCGCACTGCATCGGCACGATCACCGAATCGGCGGCGGCCAGCGCGTTGAGCGTCAGCAGCGACAGCGCCGGCGGGCAGTCGATCAGGATGTAATCGTATTCGTCGCGGATCGGGGCCAGCGCGCGCTTGAGGCGCTGCTCGCGCTCGCTCTGGTCCATCAGCTGGATCTCGGCGGCGGTCAGGTCGATGTTGCCCGGGAGCAGGTCGAAGCCCTCCGGCGTCTTGACCCGGACCTCGGCTGCGGTGCTTTCGCCCAGCAGCAGATCACAGGTGGAAGCGGCGACTTCGCGCTTGTCCACG
>NZ_JBBYHZ010000040.1:0-1106 GCF_038405435.1 Dryocola clanedunensis
AACTCAGGCTCTGGCATTTTTGGTGCTGGCTGCTGGCTCACAACATCACCTCTGGCTGATTTCTGTAGTCCAGGACGATTTCAACCGTCAGGTCTTTCAGCTGCTTAGCTTCGAATGGACGGTGAATGTGAAGCTTGCCGTTTTTGTTAACTGCAGCTCGCCACGGCTTACCCTGGTGCATGACAAGCATGCCAGGTGTTATGCACTGGCGAATTACTGTTTGGGTGTTGTACATAGTGCCTCCAGTGATTTGCGAGCCGCACGAATCAGGCGGCGTACACGTTTGGATAATTCGGATTCAGCGGGGTAGAAAGCGGACATGACGCCGCTTCCCGCGAGGCTTAGTTGCATCATGGGAAATTCCTTCTGTTGGGGTTGTGTTCATTCATCAGCGGATAGCGCTCAGGAATGGGCGCAATAAAAAACCACCCGAAGGTGGCTTAGATGACGTTTAGCTGTTGGTCTATGTAGGCCTTGTCAGCCTCAAGTTTTTCTTTCGACTTGTTGAATTGTGAGGCTAGACTTTCGATTGATTTGTCATAACTGGAATGCATGCTTTGGCGGATAAGAAGCATCTCTTCATCGCTGAACTCAATGCTCATTTTCTTTAGCTGCTGTAATTCTTCAACTCGTAACGAACCGCTTTCCAGAAGCTTCATCGCGCAAGATTTAACAAATTCTTGCGCCTCTTCGTATGTCTTGAAGAATGTGACATCTGAATAGCCGCCACTTCCATCACCCCATCGGTTTACTCGAAGACCGATTTTTCCATCAGAATTACCAAGAACCGACATCATCTTAAGGCCCTCATATCTCTTATTGCCGTAGGAGTTTTCGATAACAGACATGTACTCAGAGAAGCGCTCTATCTTTGGAATACGATAATCAGCCGGTACGGCATAATTGAGTTGCCCGGTCATTACATCGACGAAATGGTTCAAGTCTTGCTCGTCAATGTGATCAGCAAAGGCTTTCACCTGCTTAAGCTGATCGCGATACAGGCTCAGTTTGTTTTTGGTGTCTGCAATCTCACGATTAACGGACTCAATCTGTGCCTTGGCTTTTGCAAGTTCTGCTTCTTGTCGCGCCTTCTCTTTGGATAGATA
>NZ_JBBYHZ010000041.1:0-1073 GCF_038405435.1 Dryocola clanedunensis
CGCTGACCGCCGGTGACGGCGGGCGGACCTGGGCCAGGGCGAGCGTGGGCAGCAGCGTCAGCAGCAGGATGAGGTTTGATCGGCGTCGCATGGAATCTCCGTTCGTGACGTGGGGACGCCGGGGGGCCGGCGCGTGCTTCGATCATTGCCGCGCGGTGCGCGGCCAGCCGGGCATGTCCCGGCTCTACCGGCGGTGCGCGTGGGTCAGCGCAGCGGCGAGGCCAGCACCGTGATTTCTTCGCGGTCGTGGTACAGCTGCTTGGCGCGTAGATGCAGCGGCCTGCCGGCCTGTTCCTGGAACAGCTCCAGGCACATGCGGGTTTCATCCCAGCGCTTTTTCATCGGCAGCTTGAGGTTGAAGATCGCATGCTTGCACCAGCCCTCGCGGAACCAGGTGGCCATGCGTTCGGCCACGCGGCGGGGCTGTTCGACCATGTCGCAGACCATCCAGTCCAGCGGGGTCTCCGGCTGCCAATGGAAGCCATCGGCGCGCAGATGCTCAACCAGCCCGGTTTCCAGCACGTGCTCGCGCAGCGGGCCGTTGTCCACGCTGATCACCTTCAGGTGCTGGCGGGTCAATACCCAGGTCCAGCCGCCCGGTGCAGCGCCCAGGTCGGCCGCGCGCATGCCCGGCTTGACCAGCAGTTCGCGCTCTTCCGGTGTCATCAGGGTGAGCAGGGCTTCATCGAGCTTCAGCGCCGAGCGCGAGGGCGCGTCGGGCAGCAGCTTCAGGCGTGGAATGCCCAGCGGCCAGGGCGCGCTGTCGCGGGTGTCGGCCACGCACACGAAGGCATGACGGCCATCCACGAACACGATGTGCAGGCGCGGCAGGCCGGTGTTAGGCTTGTCGGTCAGCAGGCCGGCCTTGCGCAGCGCCGGGCGCAGCGCATTGCCGAACGCGCGGGCCAGGCCGGCCAGCGGCTTGCCTTCGTCCGAGTCCGGATGTTCGACCCACATGTCGCCGAAGCGTTGCTGCCCCTGCAGGGCGGCGAGGATCGGGGTGATGCGGTCGGCAGCATCCAGCTGCGGCAGTTCGGCCAGCACCTGCAGCTTCTGCCGGGCGAAGATCAGCG
>NZ_JBBYHZ010000042.1:0-1046 GCF_038405435.1 Dryocola clanedunensis
AGAGTGATTTGCGGCGCTCGGCGTGTACCGGGCGCAGAGCCAGTTCGCGGCAAGTCAAAATCGCCGCTTTGTTCATTCACCAACTGATGCGCTGATCGACCTCAAAGTCCGGTGCCGGTTGCGCCGCTAGGTCCCAGTCTGCTGGCTCGGTTTGCGCCCCGTCATCCATCTGCGCATCACTACAGTCATCCCACAGCGGTGGCCCGCGCGCCGGGGAGATGCGGGGTGGCTCTGAATCTGCCCCGATGTGGTCCAGGATGTGCCGGATGTCAGCGCTGTGCGTAATGAACGCGATGATGCGCATCTGCCCGCCACACAGCGGACACAAGAGGGGGAACACCTCGTAGATGCGGGCGATCAGCACCGCCCACAGGTAGTGCGCTGCACGCTTGGGCAGCACCGGCTCGCTCTGGGATGGCAGCGCGCTGCTCATCGGTACCACACCAGGCGCGCACTCCCCCGTGCTGATCGACGCGCCCAGCACGGGAGCGGCTTGCGCCGGTGTCGCCAGCGCCGTCACCGCAGCCCTGAGCGGCGAGTTGGGTGCCAACACGCCAAAATAGCGGTGCCGGTGGGTGCGTGGCGGGGGAACCAGCGCGGCAATGCGGTCGATCAGCTCCAGCGGTGTGAGGTGCAGCTCATAAAGGCCGATATGAACCAGCCGGGGCGGGCGCAAGCCTGAGCAGCCATTCCCTGCACCGGAGTGTTTCGTGCCGCGCCTCGCCGCGACCGTGTCGCAGCTGCAGGATGCCGTGGCGCACGCAACGTCGCCGGCAGCGCATCTGCCCACGGCTCGCTATGCGCCTCACCGTCCCGAGCGCACGCTGCTGTACGCGTTGGTAGAGGCGCACTACCCGGACTTCATTGTACGGATCGAAGCGGAGGGCCGCTCGCTGCCCGGATATGTCCGCGAGGAGTTCGAGACCTACCTGCGCTGCGGCGTGCTCGAGCACGGCTTTCTGCGCGTGGTCTGCGAGCACTGTCGTGCCGAGAGGCTGGTGGCGTATTCCTGCAAGAAGCGCGGGCTGTGCCCGAGCTGCGGCGCG
>NZ_JBBYHZ010000043.1:0-1024 GCF_038405435.1 Dryocola clanedunensis
GCTACAATGCGCACCCCGCCCGAATAGCTCAGCCGGTTAGAGCACTTGACTGTTAATCAGGGGGTCGTTGGTTCGATTCCAACTTCGGGCGCCAAGATTTGAAAAAAGCCTCGCAGCGATGCGGGGCTTTTTTTTGCCTGCGATGTGCGCAACTCGCGTGGCCGAGCAACAAAAAGCCCGGGCACTGCCCGGGCTCCTTGTTCCCCAAGTGCGGCTACCTCATTCGAAGGTGTACTTGGCACCGACGGTGAAGTAACGGCCGATCGCACCGCTGAAGTGCAGCGGGTTGTAGTTCACGCCACCGTAGGTGGTCGGATCCAGCGGAGCGATGCGGTCGAACAGGTTCTGCACCGATGCATTCAGTTCGAAGGCCTCGGTGATGTTCCAGCGACCGGACAGGTCGAAGGTGGTGAACGAGGAAATCTTGGTGACGTCCGTGCCGTCGGCATAGGCGAACTGATACGAGCCGTCCGGACCGCGGAAGTCGGTGTTCTCCATCTTGGAGATGTAGTTGGCCACGCCGCTGACGCTCCACGGGCCCTGCTTCCAGGTGGTACCGAAGTTGATGCGGTCCTTCGGGGTGCCGATGCAGTTGGTGACGTCGCAGTTGCCGTGGGTACCGGCATAGTCGACGGTCACGTCGGCATCGGTGCGCTCGAACTTGAGCACGTGGCTCCACTGCAGGTCCATTTCCAGCTGGCCCGGACCGATGTCGAAGGTCTGGCGGATGTCGGTATCGATGCCGCGCACGCGGGTGGATGCCGCATTGATGTACTGCGTATTGACCGCCAGGATGCTGCCGGTGCCCGGAACGCCATTGAGCAGGTTGTTGTCACGCAGCACATTGCCCGCGGCAATCGCTTCGGCCGTACTGCCCTGGGCGATTTCGTTGGTGCGCTTGATCTGCCACGCGTCGACCGTCATCGAGGTGCTGGAGGTCGGCTGCAGCACCAGGCCCACCGAGTAGCTCTTGGACTCTTCCGGCTTCAGGTCGGCGTTGGGGCGGGTGATGATGGCGACCGGC
>NZ_JBBYHZ010000044.1:0-1002 GCF_038405435.1 Dryocola clanedunensis
GCGCGGCTGGTCGCCGTTGGTCGCGCTGCAGATCGAGTACAGCCTGGTCGAGCGCACCGTGGAGCACGAACTGCTGCCGATGGCCCAGGCCATGGGGCTGGGCGTGCTGCCCTGGTCCCCGCTCGGCGGTGGCATCCTGACCGGCAAGTACACCCACGCCGATCTCTCCGATGAGAACAGTGCGGACGTGGCGAGCAGTCGCAAGGGCGTGATCGCGTCGATCGGCCATCTCAACGAACGCTCGCTGGCGATTGCCACGGTAGTGGGCGAGGTGGCCGAGGAGCTGGGCGTGACGCGCTCGCAGGTGGCCATTGCCTGGACGCTGGTCAATCCGGCCGTGGTCTCGCCGATCATCGGCGCCCGTACCGTCGCGCAGGCCGAAGACAACCTCGGCGCGCTGGAGATCGTCCTCAGCGAGGCGCATCTGGCCCGGTTGGATGAGGCCAGTGCACCGGCACCGATCTTCCCCGCCCGCTTCATCGGCCGGCCGATGGCCCAGCAGTTGATCTTCGGCACCACCACGCTCCGCGGGGAGATCCGCCGATGAGCCGGCTGCCGCTACGCTGATAGCCCTGGACGGCAAGCCGTATCACAACGACTACGTCTGGATCTTCCGCATGCGCGATGACACGGCGGTCGAGGGGAAGATGTCCTCCGCCGGATCCCCGCCAAGAAGGCACCCTGACGCCTCCGCACCTTCGCCGGTATGCCGGTCACCCGCGGTGGCTACCATGGGCATTCACGCCTCAGGCGTTGACGTCGACCACGGTGCGGCCCTGCACCCGCCCCTGCAGCATCTGGCCGGCCAGCGCCGGCACCTCGGCAAGACTGATCATCTGCGTGGTGCGGGCGAGCTTGCCCAGATCCAGATCCGCCGCCAGGCGCGTCCACGCCTGTTCGCGTGCGGAATACGGCGCGTTCACCGAATCGATACCGGCCAGGGTCACATTGCGCAGAATGAAGGGCAGCACGGAGCCCGGCAGATCGGCCCCCTGGGCCAAT
>NZ_JBBYHZ010000045.1:0-982 GCF_038405435.1 Dryocola clanedunensis
GGTAATCCCCCCATTTTTAGCGGAGATAATAAGTAGAATCAGGTCATGCGTTGAATATGCTGCATCGGTGTGTAGCCATTCAACGCCATATTCGGACGTTCGTTATTATAAAACCATTGCCACTGAGTGGCATAGTTCTGCAATTCATCCAGTGATGTAAACAGGTACTGCCCCAGCCAGTCATAACGCACCGTCCGGTTATATCGCTCAATATAGGCATTCTGCTGAGGTTTGCCGGGCTGAATAAAACGAAGGGTTATATTCTGATGAACCGCCCATGACATCAGCATCTTGCCCGTATATTCCGGCCCGTTATCACACCGTATTGCTGTCGGTTTCCCTTTCCACTCAATGAGTTGTTCGAGCGTTCTGATTACCCGACTGGCGGGCAGGGAGAAATCCACCTCAATTGCCAGCGCTTCACGATTAAAGTCATCAATAACATTCAGTAAACGGACTGAACGACCATCCGATAGCTGATCATACATGAAGTCCATCGACCAGCATTCGTTTCTGTTTTCAGGCACTACCAGCGGTTCCGGTTTATCCCGTTTCAGTCGTTTCTTCGGCTTTATTCGCATGTTCAGCGACAACTCGCAGTAAATCCGGTACACCCTTTTGTGGTTGAACCGGAAGCCTTTGACATTACGCAGGTATAAAAAACACAGGCCAAATCCCCAGTTGCGCTGACTGTCAGTGATGCGGATCAGCCAGTCAGCAATGAGATCATTTTCTTCATTCAGATGAGGCTGATAGCGATAACAGCTTTCGCTGACAACAAACAACTGGCAGGCAAAACGCACACTGACGTTTCGGTTTCTGACTGCATCCTGTGCCATCAGCTTTCGACGAGATGGCGTCACCACTTTTTTGCCATGGCCTCCTGAATGATTTCGGCTTTGAGCCGTTCTTCAGCATACATTTTTTTGAGGCGACGGTTTTCGTCTTCCAGTTCTTTCAGACGGGTCATCATGGAGGCGTC
>NZ_JBBYHZ010000046.1:0-981 GCF_038405435.1 Dryocola clanedunensis
TGTCAACGCAAAGCAGAAAAGGCCTTTTTGTTGCAAGACACAAATGTCCTGACTTCTGGCTAAGGCATAGGTTTATTATTTCAACGCTGTCCGGGCACAAAAATTTCGCTCCCAATGTGTATAGCATTCTCTATACGGCAGGTGTAAGCTGTGTATATCATTTGCTATACAGGAGCTCATCATGAAATCTGATGTTCAGCTTAACATTCGGGCTAAAGAAGCCCAGCGCGCGTTGATCGATACCGCTGCCGGTATTCTCCATAAATCACGCACCGACTTTATACTAGACATAGCCTGCCAGGCTGCTGAAAACGTGATCCTTGATCGCCGGATGTTTAATCTTGATGATGAACAGTACGCCGAATTTATCGATATGCTGGATGCACCCGTAACAGCGAATCCGGCACTGGATACGCTCCTGGCGAGAAAACCGCAGTGGGAAAAGTAACCGCTCCAGCACCGCTAAAGTCGACTCACATTCTTTCAGAGTTTCACTCAGGAGAAGCTGCACTGGATGAATGGATCAGGCTCCGGGGGTTAAAAAACCAGTCGACCGGCGCCGCCAGAACGTTTGTGATATGCCGGGAGGATTCTTCGCAAGTGATTGGTTTTTACTCTCTGGCCACCGGCAGTGTCACTCATGCCATTGCACCCGGTGGGCTCAGACGAAACATGCCTGACCCCCTTCCCATCATAATTCTGGCCCGGCTGGCCGTTGATTCGAGTTATCATGGCCAGGGCCTTGGGGCGGATTTACTGCACGATGCGGTACTGCGTATTTGCCGGGTTGCGGAGAATATTGGCGTCCGGGCCATTATGGTGCATGCCTTGTCTGATGCGGCAAAACAGTTTTACCTGCATCATGGATTCCAGCCCTCAATGACACAGGAGAAAACACTTTTTCTCCGGTTACCTACTGCCATTTAACCGCCCGCAAGCCGTAATTCCCTCTGGGGCAACTCACAGCCAGAAGCGGATATT
>NZ_JBBYHZ010000047.1:0-965 GCF_038405435.1 Dryocola clanedunensis
GAGACCGACTACGACGCGCGCTGGGTGCGCCGCGAGTACAACCTGGACCAGCTGCGCTCGGCCGATCTGATCCTGTCCTACTGGATGGGGCCGGCCATCGCGCACACGCTGATCTCCTTCGGTTTCGATGATGGCCGCTACCTGGTGTTCTCGCTGGAGATCCGCAAGGAACGCGGCGAGTCGTTCTCCGCGCTGGGCGGGTTCTTCCGCAAATTCGAGATGACCCTGGTCGCCTCGGAGGAAACCGACATCGTGCGCACGCGTACCAACGCGCGTGGCGAAGACGTCTATCTGTACCGCCTGCACGGCATGACCCAGGCGCAGCTCAAGGCCCTGTTCGTCTCCTACCTTGGCGAGGCGCGCAAGCTCGACGCCGCGCCGGCGTTCTACAACACGTTGACCAGCAACTGCACGACCATCGTGTACGAACTGGCCAAGCAGATCGCGCCGGGCCTGCCGATGGATTACCGGCTGCTGGCCTCGGGCTACTTCGCCGAGTACGCGCGCGATCTGGGCGTGCTCACGCCGGGCGTACCGTTCGAAATGCTGAAGGCACGCGGCCGGATTACCGACCGTGCGCGGGCGAGCCATGCAGACGATGATTTTTCACAGGTGATCCGCCGGGGCGTCCCGGGGACAGGGCAGGGAAGCGTTCCATGAGTTCCGCATTGAAGCTGTTGCCGCACCGCGCGTTGCCGATACTGGCCGTGGTGCTCTCGCTGCTGCTCTCCAGCGGCTGCGCGATGGTCACCATGAAACAGGTGGCCCCGACCGAATACCTGGCCAACAAGCGCGGCGACGTGCTGACCTCAGGCAAGCTCAGTGCCGCTTCGCAGGAAACGCTGAGCGTGATCGGCATGGACGTGGCGCAGTGCGAAAAGGACGTGGCCACCTGCCAGAAGACGTTGGAAGACACCGACGTGCTGCCCGAGGAACAGCGGCTGTCCGCACAGTCCGAGCTGTGG
>NZ_JBBYHZ010000048.1:0-947 GCF_038405435.1 Dryocola clanedunensis
GCGGCGGGCCTGCTCGAGCATCAGCCCGTAGCTGAGGTTGTTGATGTCTTCACTGGTGCAGGCGAAATGCACGAACTCCAGCGCCGGGCCCAGCTCCGCATCGGCGGTGAGCTGCTCCTTGATGAAGTACTCCACGGCCTTGACGTCGTGGTTGGTGGTGCGCTCGATCTCCTTCACCCGCGCGGCATGGGCCGGGGCGAAATCGTCGGCCAGGGCGCGCAGGCGCGCGGTGGCGGCGGCCGAGAACGGCGCCAGTTCGACGATGCCCGGCTCATTGGCCAGTGCCAGCAGCCATTCCACTTCCACCTTCACGCGGGCCTTGATCAGGCCGTATTCGGAGAAGATCGGGCGCAGGGCGTCGACCTTGCCGGCGTAGCGGCCATCGAGCGGGGACAGGGCGAGCAGGGCGAATTCGGACATGGCAGGGCGCAGATCGGTGGCAGCGGGGGCCGTCATTCTACGCTGCCCCGGCGTCCTCGGCCTGTGCCATGCGCACCGTCACCGCCTGGATCCGGTGCCCGGCCATGCGCTTGATCGTGAACTGGTGCCCGTCGATCTCCAGCTGCTCGCCTTCCTCGGGCAGCCGCTGGAGCTGGTGCACGATCAGCCCGCCGACCGAATTGAGGTGGTCAGGCGCGCTCAGGTCGTGCCCCAGCAGCCGCTCCAGCCGGAAGATCGAGGTCGAGCCGGCCACCAGCAGGGTGCCGTCGGCGCCACGGGTGGGGGCGTCCTTGACGATATGCGGGTGTTCGTCCTCGATATCCCCGACCACCACTTCCAGCAGGTCTTCCAGGGTGAAGTAGCCCAGGATGCGGCCGTGCTCTTCCACGCACAGCGCCAGGTGGGTGGTGCCGGTGCGGAAGCGTTCCAGCACCAGCGGTACCGGGGTTTCCAGCGCGATCAGGTTGGCCGGGCGCAGCAGCGGGCGCAGGTCGTCGGTGGGATTG
>NZ_JBBYHZ010000049.1:0-922 GCF_038405435.1 Dryocola clanedunensis
GCGCGCGGTGAGCGCAGCCACCAGATCCTTGCGCTCGGACATCGGCGCGGTCAGCACCAGCCCGGCAAGGCGCGAGCGCTGCACCCAGTCGGCCAGCTCTTCGGCCAGCATCGGCGAGCTGGAGTCGCAGGGGTGGATCTGCAGCCCGAACCCGGTTTCACGGCACGCGGCGAGCACGCCGTTCTGCACGCCGATGATGTGGTACGGGTTGGGGTTGTCGTAGACCAGCCCGACCACCAGCGTGGTGCCGGTGCGCAGGTTGCGCGCGGCCGGATCGGGCTCGTAGTCCAGCTCGGCGATCGCACGCAGCACCCGTGCACGGGTGGCCTGCATCACCGAGGGCTCGTTGTTGATGACCCGCGAGACCGTCTTCAGCGATACCTTGGCCCGTTCGGCGACATCCTTGATGGTCGCTCTACGCATCGTCTTTTCCTGGCTGACCGGTTGAGCGTCCATGATCGCCGATCACTGCCCGTCGCGGGACAACCCGACGCGGTGGCCGCGCACCGAATAGAACAGGATGTACAGGTAGCAGGGCACCATCAGGCCGGCGAACACCCACTGGAAATCGAAGTGCTGCTTGAGCACGGCAAACAGCTGGGGAATGATCGCGCCACCGGCGATGGCCATCACCAGCAGGGCCGAGCCGGTCTCGGTGAAGCGGCCCAGGCCGCGGATCGCCAGCGGGAAGATCGCCGGCCACATCATCGCGTTGGCAAAGCCCAGGGCCGCCACGAAGCCCACCGACACGTAGCCGTGGGTGAACAGCGCGCCGATGCAGAACACCACGCCGAGTACGGCGGAAATGCTCAGGTAGCGCGACTGCGACACCAGGTGCGGGATCAAGGCCAGGCCGGCCAGATAACCGATGAGCATCGCGCCCAGGGTGATCGAGGTGAACATCTTGGTCTGGTCCAGCGGC
>NZ_JBBYHZ010000050.1:0-883 GCF_038405435.1 Dryocola clanedunensis
GTGGCCTCGCAGGGCGGTGTGGTGGTCGGCCAGGTGGTGACCACCATGAGTGCGATCCAGACCTCGTCCAAGAAGATCGCCGAGATCATCTCGGTCATCGACGGCATCGCCTTCCAGACCAACATCCTGGCGCTGAACGCTGCGGTGGAAGCGGCCCGGGCCGGCGAGCAGGGCCGTGGTTTCGCGGTGGTGGCCACGGAAGTGCGCGCGCTGGCCCAGCGCTCGGCGGGCGCCGCCAAGGAGATCAAGACGTTGATCGACGACTCGGTGACCCAGGTCAGTGCGGGCTCGGCACTGGTGCAGACCGCCGGCCGTACGATGGAGGAGATCGTCACCGGCGTGCGTCGGGTCAACGACATCATGGCCGAGATCTCGGCCGCCTCGAAAGAGCAGTCTGCCGGCATCGAGCAGGTCAACCAGACCATCACCCAGATGGACGAGACCACACAGCAGAATGCCGCGCTGGTGGAGGAAGCCACGGCGGCGGCGCGTGCGATGGAGGAGCAGGCCCAGCAGCTGGGTACTGCGGTGGCGATCTTCCGCCTGCAGTCCAGTGCTGGCGCGGCCAGCACATCGGCACGCCGGGCCGCGCCCGCGCGCAGCACCGCGCGGATGCCGGCAGCGGCCGTGGCCGGAGACGGGGACGACTGGCAGACCTTCTGATCCTGCCCGGCGTGCCACATCCCATGGCGCGCCGGGTCGCGTGATTCACCGGATGCTCACCGCGCTGCATTGGTAATCGGCGCTATCCTTTGCAGGCATGGTGAGCACATGACCTCCCGTTCCGACCGGCTTGGCCTGACCGCGCTGACTGCCCTGGTGGTCGGGTCGATGATCGGTGCCGGCATCTTCTCGCTGCCGCAGAACATCGCGCGCAGCGCCG
>NZ_JBBYHZ010000051.1:0-873 GCF_038405435.1 Dryocola clanedunensis
ACGGCGTGTACGACGCGAACGTCGAGCCCCCGCGGCGCAAGCCGCGCCTGCGCCGCGCCCCCACCTCTGCGCAACTGACGCAGCTCGCCAACACCATCGCGCATCGCGTGTGCCGGCACCTGTCGCGCCGCGGCTGGCTCGAAGGCGAAGACGAATCCGTGTTCCTGTCCGACAGCGCGGGTAGCGACGACGGCATGGATGGGCTGCGGATGAGTTCGATGACCTACCGCATCGCCACCGGTCGCGACGCTGGCCGCAAGGTCGTCACGCTGCAAACATTGCCCGGTGACGCAGGCTCGCTGGACGGCGATGCCGGCAAGGTCGGCGGCTTCTCGCTGCATGCCGGCGTGGCCGCGGAAGCACACGAAAGCCACAAGCTCGAAAAGCTGTGCCGCTACATCACGCGCCCGGCGATCAGCGAGCAGCGGCTGTCGATAGCGCTCCAGGGCAGGGTGCGTTACCAGCTCAAGACCCCGTGGCGCAATGGCACCACGCATGTGGAATGGGATCCGGTGGATTTCATCGCCAAGCTGGCGGCGCTGGTCCCGCCACCGCGCGCCCACCTGACCCGCTTCCACGGGGTGTTTGCCCCGAACGCCGCCCTGCGCGCACAGTTGACGCCATCGGGGCGCGGCAGGCGGCATGACGCCGCTGTGGAGCCGGCGGACGCAAGCGCGAACGACGAGCCGCGCAGCCCCGAGCAGAAGCGCCGTGCGATGAGCTGGGCGCAACGGCTCAAGCGGGTCTTTTCCATCGACGTCACCACCTGCGCCCACTGCGGCGGCGCGGTGCGGATCGTCGCCAGCATCGAGGAACCCAAAACCATCCGCGCCATCCTCGCCCACTTCGAGAAACACGGCGCGCTGGAGCAAG
>NZ_JBBYHZ010000052.1:0-866 GCF_038405435.1 Dryocola clanedunensis
GGGTTGCGGACAGTGTCTGGTGGGTAGTTTGACTGGGGCGGTCTCCTCCTAAAGCGTAACGGAGGAGCACGAAGGTTAGCTAATCACGGTCGGACATCGTGAGGTTAGTGCAAAGGCATAAGCTAGCTTGACTGCGAGAGTGACGGCTCGAGCAGGTGCGAAAGCAGGTCTTAGTGATCCGGTGGTTCTGAATGGAAGGGCCATCGCTCAACGGATAAAAGGTACTCCGGGGATAACAGGCTGATACCGCCCAAGAGTTCATATCGACGGCGGTGTTTGGCACCTCGATGTCGGCTCATCACATCCTGGGGCTGAAGTAGGTCCCAAGGGTATGGCTGTTCGCCATTTAAAGTGGTACGCGAGCTGGGTTTAGAACGTCGTGAGACAGTTCGGTCCCTATCTGCCGTGGGCGCTGGAGAATTGAGGGGGGCTGCTCCTAGTACGAGAGGACCGGAGTGGACGCATCACTGGTGTTCGGGTTGTCATGCCAATGGCATTGCCCGGTAGCTAAATGCGGAAAAGATAAGCGCTGAAAGCATCTAAGCGCGAAACTTGCCCCGAGATGAATTCTCCCTGACTCCTTGAGAGTCCTGAAGGAACGTTGAAGACTACGACGTTGATAGGCTGGGTGTGTAAGCGTAGCGATACGTTGAGCTAACCAGTACTAATGATCCGTGAGGCTTAACCTTACAACACCGAAGGTGTTTTGGTGAGAGATTTGATTTTCAGCTGAATGTTCCAGATTAAGTTGATGGTTATACGGAAGTATAACGGTCAGCATACAGAATATGCCTGGCGGCACTAGCGCGGTGGTCCCACCTGACCCCATGCCGAACTCAGAAGTGAAACGCCGTAGCGCCGATGGT
>NZ_JBBYHZ010000053.1:0-864 GCF_038405435.1 Dryocola clanedunensis
GTTGATGACATCGACACAGGATCTGACGTTAGCCTCGTAGAGCAGTGCGGGAAAGCTTCCGGGCACATAACAGCACTGATAGCGGCGCTGGAGCAGGCGGAGCAGTACGCCAAACAGCGCGACGAAGAGAATCAGGATTTGACGCTTACCATTGGCCGCTTGCGTGTTGAGCGTGAGCAACTGGAAGCCAGCAAGCTATCCGTGAAGCTGCCATCTGAGTATATCGAAATGTACGGCACTAAATTCTATATGCACGCACATGTTGTCGAGGCAATCCAAGGCGCGGGCGGTAGCGTAGAGGGGAGTGATTAAGATGAACAATAACTATCAAAGCACTATGGTTGCAGATGAGAGACTGGCTGAATTGGCAGTGGAAGATGATTTATACAACTATCCACCTACCCAAGAAGAATTGAACTCAATTTCGGCCGAGCTTCAGGAATACCGCAAAGCCAGCAAGGAGCCGGTGGCGTTTACCGAAAAGCACGAAATTTCGAACATGCATGCCACGGGAATGTATCTCCGGGCATGGCCGGTTGACCGTGAACGCAATGAGGTGGAAGGCTACACAGTGGCACTATTTGCAGCCCCACCACTACAGGCTGTGACCGTGCCTGATGAGCCATTAACGCAGTTTAAGCCGGTCGCTGACCTGTACGAAGTTACTGTTCCAGGCGGTCGTTCAACAACATTCACAAAGGATGTGGCAGAGGCTAAAGACTGCATAGAGATGGGCTGGAAGGTTCAGGAATACGTTGAACTTGAGAGATATCAGCAGGCTTGCGCTGGCAACTCTCCGGAAATTCCGGATGGTTACGCTTTGGTGCCTATCGAACCGACATACCAGATGAGCGAGGCCATTGG
>NZ_JBBYHZ010000054.1:0-861 GCF_038405435.1 Dryocola clanedunensis
GTTCGACGGCAAGGCTGCCAAAAAAGCGGGATAATTCCCTCCTGTATCCGTAACAACCCGGCTCACGCCGGCCGGAGTATCTGACCGATGGATGTGTTGCTCGCCAATCCGCGTGGTTTCTGTGCCGGTGTCGATCGTGCGATCGAGATCGTCAAGCGCGCGATCGAGACCCTGGGTGCGCCGATCTACGTGCGCCACGAGGTCGTGCACAACCGGTTCGTAGTCGATGACCTCAAGGCCCGCGGTGCAATTTTCATCGAGGAGCTCGACGAAGTGCCGGACGACAACACGGTGATCTTCAGTGCCCACGGCGTTTCCCAGGCCGTGCGCCAGGAAGCCGACCGACGTGGCCTGAAGGTGTTCGACGCGACCTGCCCGCTGGTCACCAAGGTGCACCTGGAAGTGGCCCGCCACTGTCGCGCCGGCCGCGACGTGGTGCTGATCGGCCACGCCGGGCACCCGGAAGTGGAAGGCACGATGGGGCAGTGGAGCCGCGAGCGCGGCACCGGCCAGATCTACCTGGTGGAAGACGTGGAGGACGTCGCCACGCTGGTCATCGACCAGCCGGAGAACTTCGCCTACACCACCCAGACCACGCTGTCGGTGGATGACACGCGCAGCATCATCGACGCCCTGCGCACCCGCTTCCCGGCGATGCAGGGCCCGAAGAACGACGACATCTGCTACGCCACGCAGAACCGCCAGGACGCCGTGCGCGACCTGGCCAAGCGTTGCGACCTGGTGCTGGTGGTCGGCTCGCCGAACAGCTCCAACTCCAACCGCCTGAGTGAACTGGCGCGCCGTGATGGCGTGGAGTCCTACCTGATCGACGGTGCCGACGAGATCGATCCGGCGTGGGTC
>NZ_JBBYHZ010000055.1:0-850 GCF_038405435.1 Dryocola clanedunensis
CCGAGCGTGGGGGCCAGGGCCGGCGTTACCGGTTGCTCAGCAGCACCAGCACTGCACCGGTGCCGCCCTGGCCGGCGGGCGCGGAATGAAACGCGAGCACGTCGTTGCGCAGGCGCAGCAGACGATCGACCAGATTCTTCAGCACCGGTGCGCCGCCATCGGATTGCAGTCCCTTGCCGTGGATGATGCGCACGCAGCCGTACTCATGGGCATGCGCTTCCACCAGGAACTGGCGCACCAGTGTCTCGGCCTGGGCCACCGTCGCGCCATGCAGGTCCAGTTCGTCCTGCACGGAGTACTGCCCGCGCTTTAGCCGCTGGAACATCCGCGGCGGCAGATTCTCGCGCCGGTAGCTGGCGGTATCGCCGGCCTCCAGTGGGCTGCTGTCGCGCAGCAGCCGGGCGACTTCCCCGCGGGCCTCCTGTTCATCCTGTTCGGCCATGCGCGCACGCGGCTTGGGCCGCGGCGTGGCCGGCGGCGGGGTGACCACCTTGCGCAGCGGCTTGACCTCGCCGATGGCGGCCCGGAACAGGGCCGCGGGATCTTCGTCTTCAGAATGTGACATGCGTACAGCCTAATGGGCGGGAGGGGCGATGCCTACCGTTATCGGGGTAGGACGATCTGTCCGCTTGCGGCACAATAGCTGACGCACTTGCGCGGTCGTCGCGCTCCGGAAGGGGCAGGGCCACCGCCGCCAACGGTGGGAAGTGATGGAATCGAAGTCTTGAAAAATCAAGCGGTTAAATCGCAGATGCGGATTCTGGTCAGCAACGACGACGGTGTCGATGCGCCGGGCATCAAGATGCTCGCCACGGTATTGCGTGACGCAGGTCATGAAGTGACCGTGGTC
>NZ_JBBYHZ010000056.1:0-248 GCF_038405435.1 Dryocola clanedunensis
TGGGTCTTGTCCCAGTACGACTTCGGCAGCGCCGGCATGCCGAGCGAGACGTAGAAGTCCTGCGCGCGCTCGGTCATCTGCTTGGCGGTACGCAGTTCGGCCTCACGCTGCGCCTTGTACAGCGCTTCCACGTTCGCGCCGCTGCCGGCCTTGGCCAGGGCACCACTCAGGTTGCTCTGGTACTGCTTTTCCGGCGCGGCGGTGATGTCCAGGTTGCCGGCACCGGGATACGGTTCCAGCTGGTCCCA
>NZ_JBBYHZ010000056.1:258-849 GCF_038405435.1 Dryocola clanedunensis
GTGTGCGGCGATCAGGCCACCGTTGACCTCGGCCTTGTCCTTGCCGTACGTGCCGTCGAGCTTGGTGCGCGCGTAGCAGTGAAGCTGCTCGTACATCGGCTTGACCTGGTCCCACAGCCGGTCGGTTTCCGGGCCGATCTGGTCGGCGGGCATGTCATAGCCGCTGCGCCACATCTGGCCGGCATCGGCGAAGCCCATTTCCTTGGCGCCTTCGTTGACCAGGCTGACGAAGCGCTCGTAGTCGGCGCGCATCGGCTTGGTGGTGCCATGCCAGCCCTGCCAGGCGTCGAGCTGCTTGTCGTAGTCGCGGCTGCGCGCGAGCACCTGTTCCAGATCGCCCAGCTGGCGGCAGCTCTGCGGGTTGGCCTCGTCGGTGCAGTACTTGCCGGAGCCGTAGGCGCCCTCCATGCGGCTGGCGATGCGAGTCAGCTCGGAGAGCTTGGCCGGGTCGCGCGGGGCGGGCATGGAGGTCATCAGCTTGAGCAGATGGATCTGGCGCTTGGTGTCTTCGCTCATGGGCTGGCCGTCGTACTGGCCGGCCTGGGCGATCCAGCCGTTGAGGACGGTGAGCCAGCGTTCATTGGCCTTGGC
>NZ_JBBYHZ010000057.1:0-848 GCF_038405435.1 Dryocola clanedunensis
CCAAGCTGCTGGTGCGCTCGTTCGATCGCGAACATTCGCTGCGCCTGATCCATGCCGGCGTGGACTTCCAGATCCGCGAGACCTTCGAATCGGCCCTGCAGTTTGGCCAGGCTGCGCTGATGGAGCTGGGTGCCGATCCGGATGATGCGCGCGAGATCGCCGAGCAGATCCGCGAGCGGGATGCCGAACGCTTCGAGCTGGAGATGGCGGGCGGCGACCTGCGCGCCGGCGCGCACATGGTGTTCGGCAGCGCGTTGCCGGGCGTGCCGACGCCCACGCCGTTCACTGCGCCCAAGCGCAAAGCGCGCACGCTCAACGCCGACCAGGTGCCCGAAGAAGAATAAGGCGCCGGCACTACCGGTGGGCGGGGCGGGCCGAATCAGGGACAATAGCCGACCGTCGCCCCCACGCCTGCCGCCCTCGATGAGCTCACCGACCCCCGACACCGTCTCTTCCGCCCGCATTCTCGACGGCCGCCGCATCGCCGAAGACCTGCTGGACAGCCTCAAGGTCCGGGTCGATGCCCGCCTGGCTGCCGGTGGCAGCCGTCCGGGCCTGGCCGTGGTGCTGGTGGGTGGCGACCCGGCCTCGACCGTGTACGTGCGCAACAAGCGCCGTGCGGCCGAGAAAGTGGGCATCGAAGCCTTCGATTACGACCTGCCGGCCGGCACCACCGAGGCCGAACTGCTGACCCTGATCGACCAGCTCAACGCCGATCCCAAGATCCACGGCATCCTGGTCCAGCTGCCGCTGCCGGGCATCCCGGACGCCAACCGCCTGATCCACCGGATCGACCCGCGCAAGGACGTGGACGGCTTCCACCCGGAAAACGTCGGCCATCTGGCCCT
>NZ_JBBYHZ010000058.1:0-835 GCF_038405435.1 Dryocola clanedunensis
GCCAGATCGGGTCCTTGATGCGGATGTTGAGCGGGATCAGGCCGTCCTGCGTGGCCGGCAGATCCAGCTTGGGCAGATCGATGGCGATGCCATCCAGGCCGTCATGCATGTTCTCCCAGCTGTGTGCCCAGCTGCGGATCAGCGGCTGCGCGGCCGGCGCGTCGCTCACGCCGGAGGGAATCAGCACGTGCACGATCGGCAGCGGCTGCGCGGGCAGCGTGTCGGCCGTGCGCTTGCGCGAGCCGGCGCCCTTGGGCAGCGCCATCACCGTGCTGCGTTCGGCCGCCGGGTAGCGGCCGTCGATGTACTCGCGCAGTGCGGCGATGTTGGTGTAATCCGGCAGCGCCTGGCTGTCGATCAGGTAGCGCTGCTTCACCGTGCCCTCCGGCTCGGCGGCGTCGCTGACCTGGTAGGCCCAGATTTCCTGGATCGGGGTTTCCTGCGCGGTATTGCGGAAGTGCAGCACGCCGCCGTCCTGGGCTGGAATGCTGTTGACGCTGCGGACCACGCCCTGCGGGCGCTGGAACAGGGCCTGTGCCGGCTGGCCGTCCACGCTGTGGCTGAGCCCGCCAAACGCTGCACCGCGCACTTCGATGCGGTTGACGGTTTCACCGGCCGGCAGGGTCAGGTCGAGCTGCTGGCCACCCTCGACATAGGTATTCCAGTCCGGCAGCTGGAAGTAATCATCCCGCCCGGCCAGCCGCGAGCGGTTGTAGACGCCCGGCCAGGTGGTCTCGGCGATGCCGTCGGTCGCCTTCCACATCCACTGCTTGTGGTCCTTGGTATCGGCGAATTCGATTTTGCGGATCGTGGTGGTCGGGGCACTCAGTGCCGG
>NZ_JBBYHZ010000059.1:0-832 GCF_038405435.1 Dryocola clanedunensis
AGCTTGCCGGCCTCCTCCTCGACCAGCAGCGGGCGCGCCGCCTTGATCGACAGCGTGCGCTTCTGCGCCTTCGCGCCGCCCATGCTGGAGAACATCTGGCGCAGCTGCTGGCCCATTTCCTCCATGCCCGGCGGGGTCATGATGTCCATGCTCACGTTGGCCGACACTTCCAGCTCGATCTCTCGCTCGTCCAGCTCACCGTTGCGCAGCATGCGGCGGAACTTGATGCGGGTCTCGTTGTCCTGCGCGGACGGCTCATTGCGCGCGGCTTCGGCGTCGAAGCCGATGCCGGTGCTGCGGCGCGGCAACAGCGCATCCAGGATGCGGTCTTCGGCGCGTTCTTCGGCCTGCGTGCGCACGCGCACCTTGGCCTGCTCGCGGTACAGCTTGACCGCGGTGTCGGCCAGGTCGCGGATGATCTGCTCCACATCCTTGCCGAC
The DNA here is from genome assembly GCF_038405435.1 of Dryocola clanedunensis. Classification (GTDB taxonomy): domain Bacteria; phylum Pseudomonadota; class Gammaproteobacteria; order Enterobacterales; family Enterobacteriaceae; genus Dryocola; species Dryocola clanedunensis_A. The sequence continues at coordinate 441 of NZ_JBBYHZ010000059.1, forward strand.
ATAGCCGACCTCGGTGAAGCGGGTCGCTTCGACCTTGACGAACGGTGCATTGGCCAGCGTGGCCAGGCGACGCGCGATCTCGGTCTTGCCGACGCCGGTCGGGCCGATCATCAGGATGTTCTTGGGCATCACTTCGTTGCGCAGCTCGGTCGGCAGCTGCATGCGGCGCCAGCGGTTGCGCAGCGCGATGGCGACCGCACGCTTGGCGTCGTGCTGGCCGACGATGTGCCGGTCCAGTTCCTGCACGATTTCGCGCGGGGTCATGGTGGCGGAAGAAACTTCAATCTTGTGCGGCATGGGTGTGCTCACGGATGAATTGGGTTTTTCGAGGTTGCCGGCCAGCGGCCGGCACTATGCTTACAGTTCCTCGACCACCACGTTGCGATTGGTGT
>NZ_JBBYHZ010000060.1:0-828 GCF_038405435.1 Dryocola clanedunensis
ATGGACGAACCGATGGCCCCGTACAGCCGCTTCGTCGTCGATGGCTTCGACGCCGATGCGTTGCTGGGGGTAGTGCGCGACACCCGCTTCGAACAGCGTCTGCTCGCCGCCGGACACTTTCGCGCGTACCTGCAGCGGCTGGTCTTTCCGGAGTTCAGCCTGGACAGTGGCGCCTATACGCTGCCGATTTTCGCCAGCGGCAGTTTCGGCGAAGGATTGATCGCACTGGCGATGGCCGTGTCCTGCCAGCAGCCGATGTGGGCCAACGGACGCTGGGTGCCCGCGGGCCAGGTGATGGTGTTCGCCGAGGACAGCGAGCTCAACGTGCGTCCGCAGCCCGGGGGCTGGCAGTGGGCCGTGCTGCTGATTCCACGCGAGGTCCTGCAGCGCGAGGCCGTGGCGCGGGTAGGCCGCGAACTGCGCCTGCCACGCCGTGGCTGGTGCAGCCGACCGGCCACCCCTGCGCACGCGCAGGCACTGCGTTACGGCGTCTTTTCCGCACTGGACACGGCCGCCCGTTGGCAGGGCCTGATCACGCCGGAGCAGCTGGCGGCGCAGTCGGCGGTGCTGCTGGGCGTGTTCGTGGATGCCGTCAGTGCCGCCGATGCCGGGCCGCAACGACGTGCCGATGGCAGCTGGATCGAACGCCACCGCGCCGCCGTGGTGCAGCGGGCCGAGGACTATCTGAAAGCCCATCTGGACCGGCCCTTCGACAGTGCCGCCCTGTCGCTCGCGCTGGGCGTGGGCGAACGCCAACTCGAACGTCTGTTTCGTGATGCCTACGGACATGGGCCCTGCCATTGGCACCAGCTGGCCCGCTTGAACCGC
>NZ_JBBYHZ010000061.1:0-821 GCF_038405435.1 Dryocola clanedunensis
GCTGCAATCACTACCGTTCTGGCTAAAACCTACGGTGGTTCTGCTCGTGCATTCGACCAGATCGATAACGCACCAGAAGAAAAAGCTCGTGGTATCACCATCAACACTTCCCACGTTGAATATGACACCCCGACTCGCCACTACGCGCACGTTGACTGCCCAGGGCACGCCGACTACGTTAAAAACATGATCACCGGTGCTGCTCAGATGGACGGCGCTATCCTGGTTGTTGCTGCGACTGATGGCCCTATGCCACAGACCCGTGAGCACATCCTGCTGGGTCGTCAGGTTGGCGTTCCATTCATCATCGTGTTCCTGAACAAGTGCGACATGGTTGATGATGAAGAGCTGCTGGAACTGGTAGAAATGGAAGTTCGTGAACTTCTGTCCCAGTACGACTTCCCAGGTGACGATACTCCTATCGTACGTGGTTCTGCTCTGAAAGCGCTGGAAGGCGAAGCTGAGTGGGAAGCGAAGATTGTTGAACTGGCAGGCTACCTGGATTCTTACATCCCAGAGCCAGAGCGTGCTATCGACAAGCCATTCCTGCTGCCTATCGAAGACGTATTCTCCATCTCCGGCCGTGGTACAGTTGTTACCGGTCGTGTAGAGCGCGGTATCGTTAAAGTTGGCGAAGAAGTTGAAATCGTTGGTATCAAAGAGACTGCTAAGTCTACCTGTACCGGCGTTGAAATGTTCCGCAAACTGCTGGACGAAGGCCGTGCTGGTGAGAACGTTGGTGTTCTGCTGCGTGGTATCAAACGTGAAGAAATCGAACGTGGTCAGGTTCTGGCTAAGCCAGGCTCTATCAAGCCGCACAC
>NZ_JBBYHZ010000062.1:0-375 GCF_038405435.1 Dryocola clanedunensis
GGCCGAGCTGCACCCGCAGATCCGCGAGGCTGTCACCGAGGCCTCCGACGGCGCCGGTGTCGACCTCTGGGCCCTTTCCCAGGGCGGCCCGGAGGAAATGCTCAACCGCACCGAGTACACCCAGCCGGCCCTGCTGGCGGCCAGCATCGGCGTCTGGCGCGCCTGGAACGCCGTTGGCGGCGCCAAGCCGGCCGTCCTGGCCGGCCACAGCCTGGGCGAGTACACCGCCCTGGTCGCCGCCGGCGCCCTGTCGCTGCGTGACGGCGCCCATCTGGTGCGCCTGCGCGGCCAGTTGATGCAGGAAGCCGCCCCGACCGGCGTGGGGGCCATGGCCGCCGTCCTCGGCGCGGAAGACGCCCTCGTCGTGGAGGTCTG
>NZ_JBBYHZ010000062.1:385-811 GCF_038405435.1 Dryocola clanedunensis
CCAACTACAACTCGCCCGGCCAGATCGTCATCGGTGGCGACGCCGCCGCCGTGGACCGCGCGCTGGCCCTGTTGGCCGAGAAGGGCGTCCGCAAGGCCGTCAAGCTCGCCGTCAGCGTGCCCTCGCACACCCCGCTGATGCGCGAAGCCGCCAACCGCCTGGCTGAAACCATGGCTGGCCTGGACTGGCGCGCCCCGGCCCTGCCGGTGGTGCAGAACGTCGATGCCCGCGTGCATGACGGCGTCGACGCCATCCGCCAGGCGCTGGTCCAGCAGCTGTACCTGCCTGTCCAGTGGACCGGCTGCGTGCAGGCGCTGGCCGCCCGCGGCGTCACCCGGGTGGCCGAATGTGGCCCGGGCAAGGTGCTGAGCGGATTGATCAAACGCATCGACAAATCGCTGGACGCGCGCACACTGTCCACGCCCG
>NZ_JBBYHZ010000063.1:0-797 GCF_038405435.1 Dryocola clanedunensis
GGCTGCCACGCCTTCGGCCGAAGTGCGCGATGTGATCATCGCCAGCCTGCGCGTGCGCGACTGGGTCAACACCCCGACCGAGGACATGGGTCCACAGCAGCTGGAAGATGCCGCGCGCGAACTGGCCACGGCGCATGGTGCGCAGATCGACGTGATCACCGGCGATGCGCTGCTGGAGCAGAACTTCCCCTCCATCCATGCCGTGGGCCGCGCCTCGCACCGGGCCCCGCGCCTGATCGTGCTGCGCTGGGGCAATGCAGGGCAGCCGCACGTTGCGCTGGTCGGCAAGGGCGTGTGCTTTGACACCGGCGGGCTGGACATCAAGCCGGGCGATGGCATGCGCAACATGAAGAAGGACATGGGCGGCGCCGCGCACGCGCTGGGCCTGGCCGGGCTGATCATGGCCCAGCAGCTGCCGGTGCAGCTGACCCTGCTGATCCCGGCGGTGGAAAACGCGATCGGTCCGGATGCGGTCCGCCCGGGCGAGGTGATCGCCACCCGCCAGGGCCTGAGCATCGAGATCGACAACACCGACGCCGAAGGGCGCGTGATCCTGGCCGACGCGTTGACCTACGCCAGCGAGCAGCAGCCGGAGATCGTGCTCGATTTCGCCACCCTGACCGGCGCGGCCCGCATCGCGCTCGGTCCGGATCTGCCGGCATTGTTCAGCAACGACGACACTCTTGCCCAGCAGTGGCTGCAGGCCGGTGAATCGGTGCGCGATCCGGTCTGGCGCATGCCGCTGTGGCGTCCGTACCTGCGCTACCTGCACAGCAACATCGCCGACCTGGCCAACG
>NZ_JBBYHZ010000064.1:0-788 GCF_038405435.1 Dryocola clanedunensis
CGGGCGGGGCGATCAGCGTCCGTTCCTTCATTCCGCACCGCTGCCACGCCTCCATCGGCGTGCTCGGGGCAGTGACGGTCGCCACCGCCTGCCTGCTGCCGGACTCACCCGCGCACCCCCTGGCGGTGCTGCCCGGCGGCCTGCACCAGACGCTGGAGATCGAACATCCCAGCGGCAGCACCGCGGCCGTGCTTGATCTGGATACGGCCGGGCAGGTGTCCCGCGCCGCCGTACTGCGCACTGCGCGGAAGCTCTTCGACGGCGTGCTGTTCGACTGAATACGTACGACGTCCTTATTCTTGTGACCTGGGAGGGTTGATATGACCGTTGTAGAGAAGCGGCCGAGCCGCTTCGGCATTGTTGGCCAGCTCTGGTTCCAGGTGCTGGCCGGTACGCTGATCGGTGTGTTGTTGGGGTGGCTGCAGCCAGACATCGGCTCGGCGATGAAACCCTTCGGCGACGCCTTCATCAAGCTGGTGAAGATGATCATCGCCCCGGTGATCTTCCTGACCATCGTCACCGGCATCGCCGGCATGACCCACCTGCGCACCGTGGGCCGGGTGTTCGCCAAATCGATGGCCTACTTCCTGTTCTTCTCCACGCTGGCCCTGGTGGTCGGCATGGTGGTGGCGCACGTGGTGCAGCCGGGCGCGGGGATGAACATCAACCCGGCCGACCTGGACCAGACCGCGGTCAACGGCTATGTGCAGAAATCCCATGAGCTGACCCTGGTCGGCTTCGCGATGGACATCATCCCGGCCACCCTGGTCAGTGCCTTCGTCGAGGGC
>NZ_JBBYHZ010000065.1:0-787 GCF_038405435.1 Dryocola clanedunensis
GCTGACCCGCACCTTCCGCTTCGACAACTACCACGGCACCATGGCCTTCGTGAACGCCCTGGCCTGGGTTGCCCATCGCGAAGACCACCACCCGGACCTGGGCGTGCATTACGACCGCGCCGTGGTGCGATTCTCCACCCATGATGTGGGTGGCCTGAGCGAAAACGACTTCATCTGCGCGGCGAAAGCCTCGGCCCTGACGGAGTAAGCCCATGAAACTGCAGTACATCGTGCTGTCCAGCCTTGCCGTGGCGGCCCTGGCCGGCTGCAACAAGACGCCCGAACAACCGGTCGCCCCGGTCGCTGCGCCCACCGAGGTCGCCGCGGTCAAGACGCCACCGCCGGAGTACCCCATCGAACTGGCGTGCCAGGGGATCGGCGGCACCAGTACCTTCAAGGTCACCATCGCCGCCGACGGCCAGCCCAGCCAGGTCCAGCTCGCCAGTGGCAGCGGCAACGCCCAGCTCGACGAGCAGGCGCAGAAGGCGGTCCAGGCCTGGCAGTTCAAGGCCGGCACCCGTGCCGGGCAGACGGTCTCGACCACGATCCAGGTACCGGTCAGCTTCAATCCGCCGCAGCCCAAGCCGGACGAGTGCTTCGCGATCGAAGAACGGCTGCGTCGCGGCGGCTGATCGCCGCAGGGTGTTGAGGTCAGCCGCCGCAAGCCGCGCATCATGGATCGTCAAGGCGCACGTCGGATCGACGCGTCGCCACGCGCCCGGTGAACACCGCCCCCACGGAGCACCGCATTTCAGCGGCCCGGTGGGGAGGTGGGGACCGCACGGCG
>NZ_JBBYHZ010000066.1:0-781 GCF_038405435.1 Dryocola clanedunensis
CCAGAATCCCAGCGTCAGGCTCATGCCTGGTCGTCCTTGGCAGGTGCACGCAGCAGCGCGTCGAGCTGCTGCAGCTCCTGTTCGCTGAGCAGGCGGCTGTCGGCGAACGCCTGGGCCGGCAACGCGCCATCGATTTCCAGCACCCGGCGCGCGAAGTCGGTGCTGAGGGCGGCCAGCGTGGCGACCTTGCCGACCCGGGCGCGGTACATGTTCAACCCGTGCTCGACGGTTTCTTCGACCAGTCCCTTGTCGATCATCCGTTCCAGCGTCTTGCGCGTGGAGGAATAGGACCAGTCGAGCGCGGCCACGGCGCCGTTGTGCACTTCGCGCGCGCTGCAGGCGCCCTGGCGCCACAGTGCCTTGAGCAGTTCGAGCTCGGCGTTGGAGGGGGTAGGCAGCGCGGACATGGGAATCCCGGTTTGGCGGAGTGTCGCAAATGTGCGACATATGTCGCACGGAATGCAACCGCAAGGGCATTGATGCGGATCAATGCCGTCACAGGTGGGGTGCGTACCATCGTGGTGTGCAGCGCGGTGCCAGGAGGGGCCGCGAGCGGTAGGGAAGCCGTGCTGCCGGGCGCCGGGTCATCCGGTGCCTCCCGTGGGTCCATCGAATAAGGAGTGGAGATATGGCTGCCGAGGAAAAGAACGTGCACACCGCGACGGTGATCGACAAGGAGCCCGACGCAACGGGTGGCTACTGGTCCAACCGGCCGGAGAACACGCTGCCGCCGCCGGACATGATGGGCGCCTACATGCGCAACCGCCCGGTGGCACCGGAG
>NZ_JBBYHZ010000067.1:0-778 GCF_038405435.1 Dryocola clanedunensis
CTCGGCCATCAGGCGCTGGCCGACGATATCGGCCTCGCTTTCCTGGGTCCGCGAGCCTGGCAGGAGGAAGGCCGCCTGGGCACCGGCGCCGCCGAGCTGGCTGACGGTACTGGCCGCGCCCTCGCCGTAGGCCGCGCCTGCCAGCGCGCCGAGGACCGACAGCCCGGTCTGCGCACCCATCTGGCGCGTGATGCGTTCTTCGTGGTGGCGGGAGATCACGTGCCCGATCTCGTGGCCGATGACGGCGGCCAGCTGATCCTGGTTCTTGGCGACGGTGAAGATGCCGGTATTGACCCCGACCTTGCCGCCGGGCAAAGCGAACGCGTTGGGTTCCTTGTCGACCATCAGAGCCGTCTCCCACCGTACGCCACGGTACTGTGCGGGAAGCTCAGCGACCAGCGCATTCACCACGCACTGGACGTAGGCGTTCTGCTTCGGGTCGGTGCTCAACGTACCTTTGGACTTGGTCTCGGTAAACGCCTGCGCGCCCAGCTGGTCCAGCTCGGCCTGCGATACCCCGCCCACCATCTGGCGGCGGCCGGTGGGTGGGGTGGTGGTGGCGCACGCGCTCACCAGCATGGCGATGGCAATTCCCAACAGCACTGGTTTCATGTGCGATCCCCCGTGTTCATATGCGCAGTGTGGAACGTGGCGACGTAAATTTTCGTCAAGCCGCATGGTCGTTATTGGATGCCCAGGAACATCAGGGCGGCCAGGGCAATGCCGTTGTTCAACGCATGCGCGGCGATCGGCGCCCACAAGGTGCCGGTGCGCTGGT
>NZ_JBBYHZ010000068.1:0-775 GCF_038405435.1 Dryocola clanedunensis
TCGATCGCCGATCTGTTCGCGGCCGGCATCGTGCCGGCGCTGCTGATGACCGTCGCCCTGATGATCACCGGCTACGTGGTCGCGCGCCGTCGCGGCTATGGCGTGGAAATCTTCCCCGGCTGGCGGGCGGTGCTGCTGCGGCTGGTCTCGGCCCTGCCCGGCCTGGGCCTGGTCGCGCTGATCTTCATCGGTATCCGCGCCGGCATCTTCACCGCGGTGGAAAGCGCGGCGATCGCCGTGGTCTACGCCCTGCTGGTGACCACGGTGCTGTATCGCCAGCTGGACTGGCGCGAGTTCCTCGGCACGGTCACCCATGCCGCGCGCAGTACCGGCGTGATCCTGTTCGTGATCGCGACCGCGGCGGTGTTCGGCTGGCTGCTGGCCTATCTGGAAGTGCCGTCGGCGGCGGTCAATTTCCTGCAGTCGTTCGCGCACAGCCAGTTCATGGTGCTGTTGATGATCGTGATCATGCTGTTGCTGCTGGGCACCTTCATGGATCTGGCGCCGATGATCCTGATCTGCACGCCGATCTTCCTGCCGGTGGCCAAGGCCTACGGCATCGATCCGATCCACTTCGGCCTGGTGCTGGTGCTGACCGGTGGCCTTGGCCTGGTGACGCCGCCGGTGGGCTCGGTGCTGTTCATCGGTACCGCGATCGGCAAGATCAGCGTGGGTGAGAGCATGCGCTCGATCTGGCCGTTCTGGTTCGCTGCCCTCGGCGTGCTGCTGATCGTCACCTTCTTCCCGGAAATGTCGCTGTGGCTGCCCGCCCTGC
>NZ_JBBYHZ010000069.1:0-771 GCF_038405435.1 Dryocola clanedunensis
CAGCCAGACAGCCAGACGACTCAGCCCCGCGATGCCGGTCCCGGCAAACGGCTGGCCGTTATCCGTTTTCAGAACCTCGGGCAGGCCGTATTCCAGGAAGGCTCGCTCCAGACAACCACGCACAAAGGACTCGCTTTCCCTGAAGGTGCCCTGGCAGGCCAGCAGGTAACGGCTGTGGTTGTCGGTCAGGGTGAACGGATGGCAGTAGGCCCGGCTGAGAAGCCGGAACTTGCCCTTGAAGTCCGCGCTCCAGACCTGGTTAACCGTCTCAATGGAGGTCATCGCCTGGCGGTTGCCGGGCGTACGACGGCGGTGGACACGGGGAGTAATCAGCCCCTCGCGCTGAAGGATATCCCCGATGGTACTGGCGGCAGGAACAGGGAACGGCACGCGGTGATTAATCAGCCAGCCGCGCACCTTTTTAGCGCCCCAGTCGGGATGTGTCAGCCGGATATCGATGAGCTGCTGAATAACGTCAGGCGGGAGTCTGTCAGGATGCGTGAGGCGGGCACGGGATTTATCAAAAAGGGAGGTCGGGTCATCGGGGTCAAATCGCTGCAGCCACTTGTAGCCGGTTTTGCGGCTGATACCAAAACGGCGGCACAGGGCCGAGAAAGGTTCCGTGCCCGTCTGGCAGGCACGGATGAAATCAAGACGTTGCATGGGTTGGGTCTCAGTCCAGGGCATAGTGAGTCTCCTCTGCTATACCGTTTATAACTGTTACCCATGTGGCCGGTCTAAAGTGTTACCCATGTGCCCGGTTTGTACCCT
>NZ_JBBYHZ010000070.1:0-771 GCF_038405435.1 Dryocola clanedunensis
GGGCCGAGTAACAGCAGGTGGCCGTTCTGGGCACGGTCCAGCTTATTCAGCGGATCAAAGCACAGCGGTGTGCCACCCCGGTTGAAATAGCAAATACCCGGATGCCCGGTACCCGTTTCGCGCCCGTAAACCGGCAGCAGCCCGGCGATGTGCTGAACGAAGTTAAAGCGGGTATACAGGCCGCGCGGATCGCGCCGGGGATCAAAACACATCGGTAGCCAGCGCAGCCAGTGGCTGAGCGGGGCGACTTCATGCCTTTCCTGCACCGGTACCAGCCCGACGTTCAGTAGCTGGCTGTGTAGCTGGCGTTGCTGACGAAACAGCGTGTCGGTATCAGGGGCGTGCAGGTAGAAAGCCAGCGCGCTGCGATACAGTTTGTGACCGTCTTTCAGGTAGCTGCGCACGTCCTGGCAGTCGCGGCGGGTGTAGAGTGAATCGGTGTTATCACCGATGGCGCGATCGGCCAGCTTACTCAGATGCTGCTCCAGCCTGTCCTGCGGCCAGACCACCACCGTGAGGTTCATAATGGTGCCGGCGGGCAGCAGATCGAACAGGGCATTGATACCGTCACCCCGGGCCGTTTCCCCGGTCAGCAGTCCTGGCGGTGGGGCTTTACGCAGGCGGTCAACCATCACCACCTTATGCGGACGGTTATCCAGCCACCACACGCCATTCTCCACATCTGAACGGGGTTCATTTGTCAGCAGACGCTCGGCAAAATCGGTGAGCACCGGAAGAGTGTCGGGCTCCGGCAAATCCAGTTGCTGCCAG
>NZ_JBBYHZ010000071.1:0-768 GCF_038405435.1 Dryocola clanedunensis
TGTACGCCGACAAGCAGGCCGCCGGCCTGGAAGTGCTGGGCTTCCCCGCCAACAACTTCCTGGCCCAGGAACCGGGCAGCGAAGCGGACATCCAGCAGTTCTGCCAGCTCGAGTACAACGTCAGCTTCCCGATGTTCGCCAAGATCAGCGTGGCCGGTGAGGACACCCATCCGCTGTACCAGCAGCTGACCGCCGCGCAGCCGACCGCCACCGGCGAAGGCCCGATGCGCGAAAAGCTGCAGGGCGCCGTGGCCAAGTACCCCGAGCTGGTGGTCAATGCCGCCCCGGGCGTGCTGTGGAACTTCGAGAAGTTCCTGATCGGCCGCGACGGCCAGGTCATCGCGCGCTTCGCCCCGGACGTGCCGGCCGACGATACCCGTCTGGTGGCCGCGATCGACGCCGCGCTGGCGGCCTGATCGGCTGACGCGGGAACAAAAAAAGCCCCGCTTCGGCGGGGCTTTCTCGTGGGGGATCAGTTACCCCAGTTCGGCATCGGCATCGCATCGACCGGAATCGGGGCGTCCGGATCGTCCTTGCCGCGCGCATGCTTGCCACGCAGGTCGTTCTCGATCTGGTAGTTGCGGCGCTGCAGCCATGCATCGCGCACGAGCGAATACTCGTCCACGGCGTTGTCGCGCATGTCATCGACCGCCAGCAGCTGCGAACGCATGTCCACCAGCTGCAGGCCCTGCAGGCCGATGCGGATCTTGTCCTCTTCGATCGTGCGGATCGGCGAGAGCGGCATGTCGCCGGCCAGGCCGAACACAT
>NZ_JBBYHZ010000072.1:0-764 GCF_038405435.1 Dryocola clanedunensis
TCCGGCCAGGTCACCGGTATCATCTCGGCGGTGGCGTTGAGCTTCATGGTGCAGCTGCCCAGCGGGATCATGGTGCGATCCATCGCCAGGTCCTTGTCCGCCAGCGAACGCAGGTAACGCAGCAGTTCGTGCTCGCTGTGGTGGGTGTTGAACACTGGGTGGGTCAGGAATTCGCTGGTACGCACCAGGCCGGCCGGCAGCGCATCGGCGGTGGCGGCGTCGAGGGCATCGACATCCACCGTGGCACCGAACAGCTGGCCGAGCGCGACGATGTCGGCGCGGGTGGTGGTTTCATCCAGGCTGATGCCGACCGCGTCGCTGTCGATCGCGCGCAGGTTGATGCGCGCCGCGGCGGCCTTGGCATGGATCGCCTTGGCATCGACATCCTTGACGTGCAGGGTGTCGAAGAAGTGCTCGCCCACGTTGACGCCGGCAGCGCGCAGCGCACTGGCCAGGATCGCGGCCAGGCGATGGGTGCGGCGGGCGATGCGGGTCAGCCCTTCCGGACCGTGGTACACCGCATACATCGATGCCATGACCGCCAGCAGCACCTGGGCGGTGCAGATGTTGGAGGTCGCCTTCTCGCGGCGGATGTGCTGCTCGCGGGTCTGCAGGGTCAGGCGGTAGGCGGCATTGCCCTGCGCATCGACCGAGACACCGATCAGGCGGCCCGGCATCGAGCGCTTGTACGCATCGCGGCAGGCCATGAAGGCGGCATGTGGGCCGCCGAAGCCGAACGGCACGCCGAAGCGCTGCGAGTTGCC
>NZ_JBBYHZ010000073.1:0-272 GCF_038405435.1 Dryocola clanedunensis
CAGGATCGTGCGCGCCAGGCGCGCGCATTCGAGCATCATCTTCAGGTCATGGCCACCCGTATCGCCCAGGTAGTTGGCATGGATGCGGGGCGCTGAGCGTGCGTCGGCGTCGCGCAGCCGCACGCGGCCGCGGCTGCGGGGGTGCAGCGGGCACGCATGCAGGGTGTAGCCGTCGCCGGGAAGGCGGTGGCGGCCGTGGTTGTCGAGCATTGCCGGGACGAAATGGAACTGCACGTCGGCGCGGGCATCGGTGGCCAGCGATGAGCGCACGA
>NZ_JBBYHZ010000073.1:282-761 GCF_038405435.1 Dryocola clanedunensis
CGCCTCGGCCAGGTTGCTGGTGCCGGCGCCGCGATGGCCACGCAGGAAGTAGTCGATGGCGATGCGCAGTTCGCTGCTGCGGTCGTAGCTGACGCCTGGACCGGTGTGCACGACGGTGCAGATGTCCAGGTGGTCCTGCAGGTTGCGGCCGACCCCGGGCAGGTCCACGCGCGGCGTGATGCCGTGGCAGCGCAACGTGTCCGCCTCGCCGATGCCGGACAGCATCAGCAGGTGCGGGGAATGGATGGCGCCCGCGCTGAGGATCACCTCGGTACCGGCGCGTGCATGCAGGTGCTGCCCGCCACGCCGATAGTGCACGCCGGTGGCGGTGGTGCCGTCGAAGCTCAGCGCGACGGCGTGAGCACCGGTCAGCACCGTCAGGTTGCGCCGGTGGCGCGCTGGGCGCAGGTAGGCGTCCGCGCTCGAGCAGCGCGCGCCTTCGCGCTGGGTGACCTGGTACAGCCCAACACCGAGCTGCT
>NZ_JBBYHZ010000074.1:0-758 GCF_038405435.1 Dryocola clanedunensis
CTCGGCCGGGTTGAGCAGACGCGACAGATCCACCTTGACGCCCGGGCGCGGCGAGACGTCCAGCTGCTGCAGCAGGTCGGTGCGGCCCACGATCTCGTCCAGCGAGCGCACGCCCAGGTAGGACAGCCAGCCACACACTTCTTCGGCCAGCAGGCGGAAGAAGTTCTCCACGCGCTCGGGCAGGCCGGTGAAGTACTGCGCGCGCAGGCGCTCGTCCTGGGTGGCCACGCCGGTGGCGCAGTTGTTGAGGTGGCAGATGCGCAGGTACTTGCAGCCCAGCACGATCATCGGCGCGGTGCCGAAGCCGAAGCTGTCCGCGCCCAGCAGCGCGGCCTTGATCACGTCCAGGCCGGTCTTCAGGCCGCCGTCGGTCTGCAGCAGGGTACGCCCGCGCAGATCGTTGGCCACCAGTGCCTGGTGCGATTCGGCCACACCCAGTTCCCACGGCACGCCGGCATAGCGGATCGAACTGACCGGGCTGGCCCCGGTGCCGCCGTCATGGCCGGACACGGTGATCAGATCGGCGCCGGCCTTCACCACGCCCGCGGCGATGGTGCCGACACCGGCATGGCTGACCAGCTTCACGGAGACCAGCGCGGTGGGGTTGACCTGCTTGAGGTCGTAGATCAGCTGGGCCAGATCTTCGATGGAATAGATGTCATGGTGCGGCGGCGGCGAGATCAGGCCGATGCCCGGCTTGGCGTAGCGCAGCCGCGCGATCAGTTCGTTGACCTTGTGCCCGGGCAGCTGGCCGCCTT
>NZ_JBBYHZ010000076.1:0-746 GCF_038405435.1 Dryocola clanedunensis
CGGCTACCCGCTGTTCAACGACTCCAGTTCCGCCCGCGGCCTGATGCAGCAGGTCGGCCAGCGCATCGGTCCAGACGCCGAACTGGGCCTGGTCGCCTGGAAAGAGCAGAATCTGCTGATGGCCGACCGGGACGCCGCCACCTTCGGTTTCAACCGACGCTGGGACCGGCAGTTGGTCGATGGTGTCGCCTGGCAGGCGGCCCAGCCGCAGCAGCGCTGGCTGCTGGTGCAGGAAGACGCGCTGCTGGCCTGCGTGGACCGCACCAGCGCCGAACTGGCCGGGGTTGCCAACCGTCGCCGTTGGTGGTTGGTGAGGCCGGGCGATATCCATGGGCCCTGCGTGGCCAGCGCCGAAGAGCAGGAGCGCGAACGCGCGCTGCACCGGATCGATGGCGATGAGTGAGGTCTGCACTGCTGGCGGCCTGCCCGGGCGGGAACCGCAGGACCGTGGGCGCCGGTCGCGTCCAGTGCAGTCACGGGCCTGCGTGCCGGCGTGTGGCGATCGAGGTTGGCAATGATGTTTTCCCGTGGATCCGAGCCGGCCACGCCTGTTTCCCTGCCGCCGCTGCAGGGGCGTGCCGGCGTGGCGCACTGGATCGCCACCGTGGGCCTGTTCTGCATGCCCGCCCTGGTGCTGACCCTGCCGCAGAACCTGCTGCCGTACGGCATCCTTCTGCTGCTGAGCACGCTGCTGGCGCCGGACTACCTGTGGCGCGCGCGTGGCCTGGCCGGGCGGCCGGTGAAAG
>NZ_JBBYHZ010000077.1:0-744 GCF_038405435.1 Dryocola clanedunensis
GCAGGATGTGCTGGAAGCCGTGGCACGCAGCAACGCCAACGTAGGTGCCGGCTACATCGAGAAAAGCGGTGAGCAGTACCTGGTCCGCGTGCCGGGCCAGGTGGCCGACATGGCGGGCTTGCGCAAGATCGTTGTGGCCAACCGTGATGGCATGCCATTGCGCGTTGGCGATCTGGCGGACGTTGTAGAAGGCACCGAACTTCGCACAGGCGCGGCAACCAAAGATGGCAAGGAAGTAGTCCTTGGCACGGCCTTCATGCTCATCGGTGAAAACAGCCGAGACGTGGCTCAGCGAACTGCCGCCAAGCTCAAGGACATCGATGCCACCTTGCCTGACGGCGTGCGGGCGCATCCCGTCTACGACAGAACCGAACTGGTGGACCGGACCATCGAGACGGTGAAGAAGAACCTTCTCGAAGGCGCCCTGCTCGTCATCGCGGTCCTCTTCCTGCTTCTGGGCAATCTTCGTGCGGCGCTGATCACTGCGGCGGTCATTCCATTGACGATGCTACTGACGATCACAGGCATGGTCCAGAATCGTGTCTCCGCGAATCTGATGAGCCTGGGCGCACTGGATTTTGGCCTGATCGTCGATGGGGCGGTCATCATCGTGGAGAACTGCCTGCGCCGCTTTGGCGAGCGGCAACACCTTCTGGGGCGTCTGTTGACCCGCGAAGAGCGCTTCTCCTTGGCGGCAAGTGCCAGTGCAGAAGTGATCAAGCCAAGCCTGTTCGGCCTTTTCAT
>NZ_JBBYHZ010000078.1:0-735 GCF_038405435.1 Dryocola clanedunensis
TGCGCGAGGTCCTGCCGCCCGATCTCTATGCACGCTGGGCGCTGCTCAAGCAGCGTCACATCGGGCGCGACAATGGCATCGAGAAAGACCGCCCGCTGGTGGCGGCTACGCAGTTGTACGCCGCCGCCCTCAAGGATGTGGGGCTGGGCCGATCCTCGCCGGTCTCCAGGATCATCGAGAAGGCCAGCAAGGCACACGGCCTCAAGCCGGTGTCGACCCAGGTCACGATCAAGATCGCCGACCCGCGGCAGGCGTTGAAGGAAGTGCGCGGGACGGCCCTGCAGGACGTGGAATGCTTCCGGCGCACGCTGGAGGTGATCGAGCACGGGCTGCCGCTGCTGGCCGAGCGCGCCAATGCCTGGGCGGTGGGTGATATCCAGGCGCTGCAGCGCCTTGCAGTGAAAGGGCAGTACATGGCTTGCGCGGATGCGGTGGCCAACAGTGACTTCGGGCGCCGCCGCGGCCTGACCGACGTCGATGCCCAGGCTCACCGCAAATGGATCTCCATGGCCAGCGACGCGCTGGCACGCAACGCGGTGACCTTCGCGACGGTGCCGGTGACCTCGCTGGTCACGCCCGGCGGCTATATCGATCAGCTGCGCGAGCGTGGATTCGAGGTGCAGATCCCGGAATGACGCTTGCGCCGACGCGCTTTTCGGGAGCGGGAAGGCAGACATATTCGATGTCTACCCAGTGCGAATACTTCATGGCATAGTCAGCTTCAGTTCATTCCGG
>NZ_JBBYHZ010000079.1:0-729 GCF_038405435.1 Dryocola clanedunensis
ACCCTCGGCACGCATCTGCGTCCACTGCGCGGCGGTGACCAGCACCGGTGCGGTGGCGGACGCCGCGGGCGCCTGCCGGGCGGCGGGTGCGGCCTGCGCAGCGGGTAACGCGGCCCCGCCAAGCGTGGCGGCGAGCAGCAGCATCAGGGGCGGGGCGTAATTCATGGCAGGGCCTCAACAGGGGTATCGGACAGCAACGGCGCGGTGGCCGTCAGCGGGTTGTCGCCCATGCGCAGGGTCGGTTCCCCGACGCGATGGCTGAAACGGATGCGGCCGCTGCGGTCGAAGCGGTTGTCGCGGATGCTGGCGAACTGCACGCCATGCAGGCGCAGGCTGGTGTCATCGGCCACCCCTGCCTGCTCGAACTGGTTGCCGTGCACCTGCAGCGCCGGACCGAAGGTGCTTTCGTCGGTGCCGCCGCGATACAGGTTCACCACCGGCCCGCCGATGCGGCGGAACGTGGAGTCCAGCAGATCCACCTGCTCGGCGTTGTAGGTGCCCAGGTCATCGGTCTCGGCGGCCGCGGCGATCACACTGCCGGTGATGTCCTCCACCGTGACGTTCGAGAGCGCGATCCGCGCGGCCAGGCTGCCCTTGCCGGTGGCGATCACATCGAAGGCCTTGTTGGCGGTCAGCCCGTGCACGTGGCTGTCTTCCAGCAGGAGCGTGTAGTTGAACGCCTGGCTGCCCGGCGGCACGCGGATCACCGCATTGCCGGCCGCATCCGGT
>NZ_JBBYHZ010000080.1:0-729 GCF_038405435.1 Dryocola clanedunensis
GCCGCTGGCCGGCACCACCGAACATCGCGGTCACCGCCTGAAAAACGCACATGCCCCGGTCCCCCGGGGCATGTGCGTTTGGGCCGCCGAAATGCCGGGATCTGCGCATTCATCGCAGCGCGCCTTCGCTGTCCCGGACAGCACATGACCTGACCACGGGGACATAGCAGCATTGCGGGCAAGGATGTTTGCCCGGACCGGCCGCATCGGTGAAAATCGGGGCACCCCCCATCTTTGCGAGCCCCGATGCACCATGACACCGACCTGATCAACATCGTTGCCGTTGGCCTTGGGCTCGCCTTCATCTTCGGCGCGCTGGCCAACAAGCTGCGTTTGTCTCCCCTGGTCGGTTATCTGATTGCAGGCATCTGCGTAGGCCCGTTCACCCCCGGCTTCGTTGCCGACCAGGCCCTGGCCAACCAGCTGGCCGAGATCGGTGTGATGCTGCTGATGTTCGGGGTCGGCCTGCATTTCTCGCTGAAGGACCTGATGGAGGTCAAAGCGATCGCCATCCCGGGTGCGATCGGCCAGATCCTGGTCGCCACGCTGCTCGGCTGGGGCCTGGCCGCGTTGATGGGCTGGCCGGTGATCTACGGCGTGGTGTTCGGTTTCTCGCTGGCCACCGCCAGTACCGTGGTGCTGCTGCGCGCGATGGAAGAACGGCGCCTGCTGGAAACCACGCGCGGCAAGATCGCGATCGGCTGGCTGATCGTGGAAGACCTGGCCTGC
>NZ_JBBYHZ010000081.1:0-726 GCF_038405435.1 Dryocola clanedunensis
GGTAAGCCATGCTGCTGCTGGACAGACAGGCCTGGTTGTTCTCGGTCAAGACCTTCCTGGCGGCGCTGGCAGCGCTTTACATCGGGCTGGCCGGCAATCTCTCGCGCCCGTACTGGGCGATGGCCACGGTCTACATCGTGACCCAGCCGATGCTGGGCCCGACCCGCGCCAAGGGGGCCTACCGCATCCTCGGCACGCTGATCGCCGGCGCGGCCACGCTGTGGATGCTGCCGCACCTGGTGGAAACCCCGCTGCTGCTGAGCGCGGCGATGTCGCTGTGGCTGTCCTCCTGCCTGTTCATCGCCCTGCTCAACCGAGGCCCGCGCGGCTACGCGTTCCTGCTGGCCGGTTACACCACCGCCTTCATCGGCTTCCCGGCGGTGACCTCGCCGGACACCATCTTCGACACCGTGGTGGCGCGCAGCGAGGAGATCATCCTCGGCACCGTGGTGGCGGTACTGTTCGCCTCGCTGTTCTTCCCCGCCTCGGTGCGGCCGATGCTGCGCGCGCGGATCGGCGGCTGGATGGCCGATGCCGCCGACTGGTGCCGGCAGATCCTCTCGCGCGGTCACGCGCATGGACCGCGCAACCGCCTGGCGGCCGATCTGGTCCAGTTCGAAGCGCTGATCGAGTTCATGCGTCGCGACGACCCGCGCCACGCCGGGGCGGCGGTCTCGATGGAGCGCCTGCGCGAACGCATGCTGCTGATGCTGCCGGTGCTGTCCT
>NZ_JBBYHZ010000082.1:0-726 GCF_038405435.1 Dryocola clanedunensis
TGCTGTTCGCCCGCGAAGGCGCCAATGTCGCCGTGCTGCACCTGGATGAAAAGAAGGACGCCAAGATCACCCGCGAGCACGTCGAGAAGGAAGGCGCCCGCTGCCTGGTGATCGCCGGCGACGTGCGCGACCCGGCGTTCTGCAACAAGGCGGTCAAGCAGGTGGTCAAGGCGTTCGGTGGGGTGGACATCCTGGTCAACAACGCCGCCTTCCAGCTGCATTGCGACCGCCTTGAAGACCTTGAGGACGAGCACCTGCAGGAAACCCTGCAGACCAACATCGGCGGTTACATCCAGATGGCGCGCGCGGTGCTGCCGCACCTGGGCGAAGGCGCCTGCATCATCAACAGCGGCTCGGAGACCGGCCTGTTCGGCAGCAAGTCGCTGGTGGACTATTCGGCGACCAAGGGCGCGATCCATGCCTTCACCAAGGCGCTGGCCAGCCAGCTGCTGCCGCGCGGCATCCGCGTCAATGCGGTTGCGCCCGGCCCGGTCTGGACCCCGCTGAATCCCGCCGACAAGAAGGCGCCGGACGTGGCCGAGTTCGGCCAGGACAGCGACATGGGCCGACCGGCGCAGCCGGAAGAGCTCTCGCCGGCGTACGTGTTCCTCGCCTCGCCGATTACTGCCAGCTACATCAGCGGCGTGATCCTGCCGGTGATGGGCGGGCCGCGCGGCTGACGGTCGGCACCGGCGCACCCGCGCCGTAGAACGCGGCGATCTGCGG
>NZ_JBBYHZ010000083.1:0-726 GCF_038405435.1 Dryocola clanedunensis
CCGACGTAGGGATCCGGAATCTGCCCCTGCGCCAGCAGGTCGGTGTGCACGGCGCCGGGCACCTGCGCCGGGCGCCACTGTTGCAGGCCAGGATGCGCGGCACCGCGCGCGTCGCCGGGTAGCAGGCGGAATGACCACTCCGCCGCCAGCGGGGCGGCTGCCACGGGCAGTGCCCAGGCGGCCAGCAGGACCAGCATCAGCCAGCAGGCCGGTGCAACGACATGGAGACGGCTGTGCGTGCGCATTGGGGATCTGCCTGGCTGCGGGAGCAGCCGACCAACGGTCGGCTCTACCGGGTTGGTGCGGCCGGCTGAGCGTCGGCTCTACCGGTGGTGAACGGGAGGATGCGTGGGTGATGCCATGACCTGGCGATCACATCCACGCTGGCATGTTGGTCACCATGGCCAACGACTTCCCCCAACGTCCGCCGCCGCCGCTGCTGGACGATGCCTGTGCGCTGTTCCTGGACGTGGATGGCACCCTTATCGAATTCGCGGACGACCCCGAGTCGGTCGCGCTGCTGCCGGATGTGCGTGAGGCGATCGGGCGCATCAGCGACCGCCTGGATGGCGCGGTCGCGCTGATCAGCGGCCGACCGCTGGCGCAGCTGGACAAGCTGTTTGCGCCCCTGAGCCTGCCCGCCGCCGGCCTGCATGGCCACGAGCTGCGCAACCACGAGCAGCGCGCGCAGAGCAGTGATCCCTCCGCAGATACCAGTGAGTGGCT
>NZ_JBBYHZ010000084.1:0-719 GCF_038405435.1 Dryocola clanedunensis
GAGCTGCAGTCGCGGGTGGAGATCGCCCAGCGCGTGGTGGCCTACAACAGCGCCGGTGAAGAGGATCTGCGTGCCGATCGCATCGGCGAAGACGGCGATGGCGCCATCCCCAATTTCCGCGAGGCGCTGGCGCTGGACGCGGACAATCCTCGTGCCCGGCAGGGGCTGGCCGCCGCAGAGAGCGCCCTGATCCGGCGTGCGGAAACGGCCGCGCGGGCCACTGACTTTGCGACCGCGGGGACGTGGCTGGCCGAAGCGGCCAAGGTGCGTGACTCTTCGATCACCATCGCCGATGCCTTCGAGCGCATCGAGAACATCCGCTCTGACACCCTGGCGCGGCTGCGCAACGAGGGCCTGCGTGATCTGGCCACGCCGCAGGGTCTCAAGCCGGCGCGGCAGAAACTGGAAGATGCCCTGCGCATCGCATTGCCCGGTGATCCCGTCGTGGGCCAGCTGCGCGAGCGCATCGAACTGGTCACCCCTTACGGCAGCTTCCGGCCGCGGCAGGTGTTCAGCGATGCCCTGCGCGATGGTGGCCGCGGGCCCCAGATGATCGTGGTGCCGCATGGCGGATTCCAGATGGGCGCCGCCGAGAACGAACTGGGCGCGACGGATGCCGAGAAACCCTCGCATTACGTGCGGTTCGAGCGCGGCTTTGCGATGTCTATCACCGAAGTGACGGTCGCCGATTTCCGCCGCTACGTGCAGGCCACCAAGGC
>NZ_JBBYHZ010000085.1:0-710 GCF_038405435.1 Dryocola clanedunensis
GACCGGCCTGGACCAGCACGTCGTACTCCTCGCCGTTGTCGACGAAGGTGGTGACGCGGCGCGAGCCCATCATGGTTTCCAGCGCGCTGCCGATCGCGGTGACCGACACACCCAGATCGGCCGCACGCTGGCGGTCGATGTTCACGCGCATCTGCGGGCGCGTTTCCTTGTAGTCCGAATCCGTGCCGACCAGGCCGGGGTTGTCGGCCATGCGCAGCAGCATGCGGTCACGCCACTGCGCGATTTCTGCGTATTCCGGGCCACCGAGCACGATCTGGAACGGCTGCCCCTGGCTGCGGACCAGGCCGCCACCGACCTGGGTGCGCACGCGCACGCCCCGCAGATCATTGAGGTGGGTCTGCAGTTCGGCGGCCACGTCCGGGGTGGAGACATCGCGCTGGCGCCACGGCTGCAGGAACACGCTGATGCGGCCGGTATGCATTTCTTCGCTGGAGCCCCAGCCACCGGGCACGCGCGGGTTGGCACGCACGATCGGCTCGTCCTCGCCGACGAAACCGGAGACGATCTTCTCGACCTGCTGGACCTGGCCGACGGTGTAGTCGAAGCCGGCGCCTTCCGGGCCGTCGATCATGATCTGGAACGAGCCGCGGTCTTCGGCCGGGGCCAGTTCGGAGGGCAGCACCTTGAGCAGCAGCGCGCTGGCCAGCAACGAGAGGATCATCACCACGATGTAGACCCAGGTGCGGGTC
>NZ_JBBYHZ010000086.1:0-701 GCF_038405435.1 Dryocola clanedunensis
GGCCTGGGCGACTTCGTCGCGGAACGCGAACTGCGCGGTCGGGTGGTCGCGGCGGGTGGTTTCCAGCAGGCGCGCATCGCGCAGGATCGCGCGCGCGCGCGGCTGGTCGTCGGCATGCACCACCCACAGGGTCGGATGGGTCGTGGCCTTTTCCTTGTCCAGATAGCTGAACTGGCTGCCGCGCTTGCTGTGGTACGAGCGTCCGTTGGTGATGCGCACTTCGATGCCGGCGTCGCGCAGCAGCTGGGCCACGCCTTCGACGGTTTCCACGCGCTGGCTGTTGAAGATCTGTCTCATGTCAGTCCTTGGCCGGTACGGTGGCGGCCGCGGCACTGTCCTCGACCACCCGGATCAGGCCTTCCTGCGCGGTGCTGGCGACCAGGATGCCGTTGCGGGTGAAGAACTGGCCACGCGCCAGTCCGCGCGAATCCTGCGCGCTGGGGCTGTCGAGCGAGTACAGCAGCCAATCGTCGGCGCGGAACGGGCGGTGGAACCAGATCGCGTGGTCCAGCGAGGCCATCTGCACGTGCGGCTGGTAGTAGCTGATGCCGTGCGGGAAGGTCGCGGTGCCGAGCAGATGGAAATCCGAGGCGTAGGCGAGCAGCGCCTGGTGCAGCTCAGGGGCATCGCCAACGGTCTCGTTCAGGCGCAGCCACACCTGGTGGTACGGCGGACGCTTGGGCGGATTGAGTTCATCGCGC
>NZ_JBBYHZ010000087.1:0-697 GCF_038405435.1 Dryocola clanedunensis
GACCCTGCGCGATGGTCAAGGAAAGCCGCGGCTCGAGCTGGTGGTCACGCCCTCGGGAGACGCCAGGGTGCGCTTCCTGGACGAGAACGGCAACGCCACGCGGGAACTCTCCGCTGACAGTCGGTAGCGCGGGTGCCGCACGCTGCCACGCACACGCCAGCGACGTGAGACGGCCACTGCATGACGGAATATTCACAATTTCCGTCCTGCCTGTGCCTAAGCTCGCTGCGTCTTGTGTGGAGTGTCGACAATGCGCAGCCGCTATCTGATCAGTGCCCTGCTCGCCCTCGCCGCCACCGGGTCGGCCTGGGCGGCCGCGCCGGTGACCTCGGTGGAGGCGCTGGACATGGACCGCTACGCTGGCCAGTGGCATGAGATCGCGCACCTGCCGGTATCGTTCCAGAAGAAGTGCGTCGGCGACATCACCGCCACCTACAGCCTGCGCGCCGATGGCCGGATCAGCGTGCACAACGCATGCCGCCAGGCCGATGGCGATCGCGTCGCCGCGGATGAACTTGCTGGCACCGTCCATTGCGCCGTAGAAGTCAGCTTCCTCACGGACCTCCTCGCGGCGGGCCTTGGCCTCTTCACGCGTCAGCAAACCGGCGTTGAGATCGGCGTCGATCGCCATCTGCTTGCCCGGCATGGCATCGAGGATGAAGCGTGCGGTCACTTCGGACACGCGGCCGGCGCCCTT
>NZ_JBBYHZ010000088.1:0-315 GCF_038405435.1 Dryocola clanedunensis
TGCGGCAGAATCCAAGGCTGCATTCCGCACTGCCAGCGAGCTTCATGCCATGAACCAGCCAGACCTCGGCGCCCTGTATTCCCACCACGCCAGCGTCATGCGCCAGCGCGCCGACGAAGCGCTCGCGCGTGGCGGCTTCGATCATCTGGTGATTCCCAGCGGCACCCAGCATTACCAGGCCTTCGATGATCGCGACTACCCGTACGCGGTGAATCCGAACTTCAAGGCGTGGCTGCCGCTGACCAAGCTGCCCAACAGCTGGCTGGTGTACACCCCGGGCCAACGACCGAAAGTGATCTTCTACCAGCCGTTCGA
>NZ_JBBYHZ010000088.1:340-691 GCF_038405435.1 Dryocola clanedunensis
GCTGGCACTGCTGCCCAAGGACGCGGCCCGCTGCGCGATTCTCGGCGAGCCGCAGAGCGCGCTGGGCGCGTTCGTGCCGAACAACCCGGCGCCGGTCATCGATTACCTGGACTGGCAGCGCGGCTACAAGACCCCCTATGAAATCGCCTTGATGCGCCAAGCGCAGCGACTGGGCGTGCGCGGTCACCGTGCCGCCGAGGCGGCCTTCCGCGCCGGCGCCAGCGAATTCGAGATCCACATGGCCTACTGCCGGGCGGTCGGCCAGGACGCCAATGAGCTGCCGTACGGCAACATCATCGGTCTCAACGAGCATGCCGCAGTGCTGCACTACACCGACCTGGGCCGCAGCGC
>NZ_JBBYHZ010000089.1:0-681 GCF_038405435.1 Dryocola clanedunensis
CCTCGGAGACGGGCCGCCGCATCCGCGCGCTGGCCATGGTGCTGCGCGAGGCGCCCCAGGCCGATGCCGAGGTGCTGCTGGCCGGGCTCGCGCGCATGCTCGATGCGCACATGGGCCGCGGCCACGATGATGTGGTCAGCAACCGCCGCATCCGCGACCAGCTGGACAACATCGAGCTGCTGATGGCACTGGAGATCGAGCGCGCCGGCGTGCGTCAGACGCCGGTACCGGTGGTATCGCGCGCCGCCTGAGCGGCCGCACGCGCAGTACGTGAGGGCCCGGGCGCGAGGCGACGCGCCCGGCATCGCCTCACCCCGGCATCGCAACGGCGCCGTTACGCCGAGAGCAGCTGCACGATGCTGCCGGCCGCGTCGCGGCCCTCGGCCACGGCCGTCACCACCAGGTCCGCGCCGCGCACTGCATCGCCACCAGCGAACAGGCGCGGGTGGGCGGTCTGGAACGGCAGGCGACCACTGCCACCGGCCACGATGCGGCCGTTGTTGCCGGCCTCCACGCCCTGCTCGGTCAGCCAGCCCGGCGCACTCGGCGAGAAGCCGAAGGCGATGATCACCACGTCCGCTTCCAGCAGCGATTCGCTGCCGGCGATCGGCACCGCGTTGCGGCGGCCCTGTGCATCCGGTTCGTCCAGATGCGTTTCCACCACCATCACGCCGATCACTT
>NZ_JBBYHZ010000090.1:0-681 GCF_038405435.1 Dryocola clanedunensis
GGCGCCACCATGACCACCCTGAATGTCCTGCGTGGCGGCCGCAGCCTGTACAGCCGCGAACAGGTGTTCGGCGGCAAGCAGCTGACCGACGAAGTGATGCGCCGTTACGGGCTGACCTACGAAGAGGCCGGCCTGGCCAAGCGCCAGGGCGGGCTGCCGGAAAGCTACGAGATGGAAGT
This sequence comes from Dryocola clanedunensis, assembly GCF_038405435.1. GTDB lineage: Bacteria > Pseudomonadota > Gammaproteobacteria > Enterobacterales > Enterobacteriaceae > Dryocola > Dryocola clanedunensis_A. The sequence continues at coordinate 180 of NZ_JBBYHZ010000090.1, forward strand.
GCTCGAGCCGTTCAAGGAAGCCACGGTCCAGCAGATCAGTCGCCTGCTGCAGTTCTTCTATGCAGGCAGCGAGTTCAACCGGGTCGACCACATCGTGCTCGCCGGCGGCTGCGCGGCCCTGACCGGCCTGCCGGACATGGTGGAAGAGCAGCTGGGCGTGGCCACTGTGGTGGCCAACCCGCTGGCACAGATGACCCTGGGCCCGAAGGTGCAGGCACACGCCCTGGCCCAGGACGCCCCGGCGCTGATGATCGCCACCGGTCTGGCCCTGAGGAGCTTTGACTGATGGCGCGCATCAATTTATTGCCCTGGCGCGCCGAGCGGCGCAAGCAACGCCAGCGCGACTTCTACGCGATGCTCGGTGCCGCCGCCATCGGCGGTCTGCTGCTGTCGCTGTTGATCTGGTTCTATTACGACCGCCAGGTCAGCGGGCAGGTGGATCGCAACACCTTCCTGCAGGCCGAGATCGACAAGGTCAAGGAGCAGAACAAGGAAATCGAGC
>NZ_JBBYHZ010000091.1:0-679 GCF_038405435.1 Dryocola clanedunensis
CGAACACGCTGACCTGGCCGGTGAAGCGCTCCACCGCGCCATACACCAGCGGGATGCCGTGCTGCAGGCTGGCGTCGTTGAGCAGGTAGCGCAGCGGGAAATTGTCCGAACCATCCAGCACCACGTCGACCCCCTCCAGCAGCGTGTCGATGTTGTCCGAGATGACCCGCGCCTGCACGGCCTCCACGTCCAGCGAGGGATTGAGCGCGAGCAGGCGCGCGCGCGCGGAGAGCACCTTGGGCTCGCCAACGCTGGCATCGGTGGGGATGATCTGCCGATGCAGATTGCTGCGGTCCACCACGTCGTCATCGGCGATGCGCAGGTGCCCTACCCCGGCCGCGGCCAGGTAGAAGCTCGCCGGTGCACCCAGGCCGCCCGCGCCGAGCACCAGCACGCGCGAAGCGAGCAGCGTCTTCTGGCCTTCGATACCGAGCTGCGGCAACAGCAGGTGACGCGAGTAACGCTCGTTGAAGTCGCGCTCGGCATCGCTCTGCATCGGCTGCACCAGGGGCAGGCCGTCACCGCGCCAGGCGGTGGTGCCGCCGTGGACGGAGGCGACATTCGTGTAGCCCAGGTCCCACAGGAAAACCGCGGCCTCCATCGAACGCCTGCCGCTCTGACAGATCAGGACGACCTCGCCGTCGGCTGCCGGCAGGTGGGCGTCTGGCTCGGCCTGGAG
>NZ_JBBYHZ010000092.1:0-229 GCF_038405435.1 Dryocola clanedunensis
AGAACATCATCGCTGCGTTCGCCAAGCGCATCGATGCGCTGGAGTGGATGTCGCCGCAGACCAAGGCGCGTGCCAAGGCCAAGGTGGATGGCCTGACCGTGGGCATGGGCTACCCGGACAAGTGGCGCGACTACGCCGGTCTTGAGATCAAGCGCGATGACGCGCTGGGCAATGCCGAGCGTGCGGAGCTGTTCGAGTACCGCCGCAACATCGCCAAGCTGGGCAAGCC
>NZ_JBBYHZ010000092.1:239-678 GCF_038405435.1 Dryocola clanedunensis
GGGCGATGCTGCCGCAGACCATCAATGCGATGAACGTGCCGCTGGAAAACCGCCTGGTGTTCCCGGCCGCGATCCTGCAGCCGCCGTTCTTCGACGGCGCAGCCGATGATGCGGTGAACTACGGCGCGATCGGTGCGGTGATCGGCCATGAGATCAGCCACGGTTTCGACAACGCCGGTGCGCTGTTCGATGAGACGGGCAAGCTGCAGAACTGGTGGACGCCCGAAGATCTGAAGAAGTTCAACGCGGCCGGCGATGCGCTGGCGGCGCAGTTCAGCAGCTACAGTCCGTTCCCGGGGGTATCGGTGAATGGTCGTTTGACGCTGGGCGAGAACATTGCGGACGTGGCGGGTCTGTCGACGGCGTACGATGCGTATAAGTTGTCGCTGCAGGGCAAGCCGGGCCAGACGCTGGAGGGCTTCACACCGGATCAGCGGTT
>NZ_JBBYHZ010000093.1:0-675 GCF_038405435.1 Dryocola clanedunensis
GCCATGAGCATTACGGCGCTGGCTGATGGGGAATGGGTGAACGTTGGTGACATGGTGCAGATAGCGGATACATACGATGTGAACCAGCAGACTGGCTATATAACATCCCGCACCGGTAATGACTTTGAAACCAGCGAACGCATTAACTTTTCTGGTCAGATGTACGTCATGGTTACCGACTATAACGGCACACCAACCGCTCGCTATCCTGCCCAGCCACTGAGTGATACGGCATTTGGATTCAGCGCTGCGCTACCGAATGTAGAGCTCAATATCTTCGACGGCATGAACGTTCAGTCACCGTCTCGTTACTTTATTGCGTCAACAGAAGAGCTCGACACTACCCGTTGGGAAATTACGGACAAGACGCCAGGCAGTGATGGAACCACTGCGCTTACTGTGCGTGAGTACAGCGATCTGATTTACCCCTAACTAACCCTTTATCCCAACTCCGAACCCGGCCACTGCGCCGGGTTTTTTTATGGAAAAATTATGGCGACCACACCGACACAACTCCCGGTTCCAAGCGAAAAACCTCAAGACCTGAAATTTAACGCAGGCAAAATTGATGAGTTCGTTACGTCAATGGGCTGGACTTATACAGACCGATTTGGGAATAAGCATTATACGATAGAAGGTATTAACTATCTTGCTCAGCAGGTAATGAACTCATTC
>NZ_JBBYHZ010000094.1:0-670 GCF_038405435.1 Dryocola clanedunensis
GCGCAGCTGCACGCGCAGTTGCCCGGCTGGACCACGCCGAAGGTGATCCGCGGGCTGGTGACCAGGTGGCCGCTGGTCGCCGCAGCGACCCGGTCCGCGCAGGCGGCGGTTGACCATCTCAAGCAGTTCGATCACGGCACGCTGCCGGTCACTGCCACCACGGCGCCACCGGAGGCCCAGGGACGGGTGTTCTACAACGCGGACATGCGTGGCTTCAATTTCCGCCGCGAGCAGATCCCGTTGAAGGTCGTGCTCGATACCCTGCTCAAGTACGCGCCGGCACCGGCACTGCCGTCGATCTACGTGGCATCGACCACGCTGGACAGCTTCCTGCCTGGCTTCCGCCAGACCAATGCGCTGGAACTGGGGGTGGACGATCCACTGGCCAGCATCTGGATCGGCAACCGCTCGCGCATCGCCGCCCACCAGGACGTGCCGGACAACCTGGCCTGCGTAGCCGCCGGCCGCCGCCGCGTCACCCTGTTCCCCCCATCGCAGGTGGGCAATCTGTATATCGGGCCACTGGATTTCACGCCGGCCGGGCAGGCGGTCAGCCTGGTCGATTTCGCCGCACCGGACCTGGTGCGGTTTCCACGCTTCAGCGCGGCGCTGGCGCACGCACAGGTGGCCGAGCTGGGGCCGGGCGATGCCGTGTTCATTCCATCGCTGT
>NZ_JBBYHZ010000095.1:0-282 GCF_038405435.1 Dryocola clanedunensis
GGCACGGATCCGGATCGCGGCGTCGCGCGCCAGCTGGTCCACGCGCTCATTGTCCGGATCGCCGGAATGCCCCTTGACCCAGCGCCAGTCGATGGTGTGCTTGAGCGTGGCCGCGTGCAGGCGCTCCCACAGCTCGCGGTTCTTGACCGGCGAGCCGCCCGCGGTTTTCCAGTTCTTGCGGATCCAGCCGGGCATCCACTCGGTCAGGCCTTGGCGTACGTACTGCGAATCGGTGTACAGCACGATGTTGCATGGCTCGGTGAGCGCTTCCAGCCCCGAGAT
>NZ_JBBYHZ010000095.1:292-669 GCF_038405435.1 Dryocola clanedunensis
TGTTGGTGGTATGCGCTTCACCACCGCTCAGCTCACGCTCGTGCGCGTTGTAGCGCAGCAACGTCGCCCAGCCGCCCGGGCCGGGATTGCCGAGGCAGGAACCGTCGGTGTGGATTTCTATCGTCTTCATTCCATTCCAGATCAGGTGGCCACGGTCCCGTGCCAGCGTGGCAGGGCCACGGGCGTCGGTCCCGGCAGGGCCAGAGTGCGTTTTTCAGCGGTGAACAGGCAGGCCGCGCGCAGTGGAGCGAGGTCGCGCCGGGCCGGCGAGCGGTCGCGCCACATCGGGCCGAGGTAGTGCAGGTCTTCGCAGCTCAGACCGGCCTGCGTGAGAGTGTGGCGCAGCCGCTGCGGGCTGCGCACCACCAGCCCGTGGT
>NZ_JBBYHZ010000096.1:0-664 GCF_038405435.1 Dryocola clanedunensis
GGTGGTGCTGCTGCTGGTGTACTACTCGTGGACCGGCCGGCTGTTGAAAGGCGCGGTGAAGGGCGGGGTGCTGCCGTCCTCGCGCGCGCTGCGCTGGTTCAACGAACTGCCGCTGGTGCTGTTCATCGGCGTGGTGTGGCTGGTGATCGCCAAGCCGTTCTAAGCGATCCGCAGCGGTGGTGCCGGCCGCAGGCCAACTACCTCGGACCCGCGTGCGAAACCGGGTAGTGCCCCCCCCACGACCGCCGAGCCAGCCCGCCGGCGTGCAGCACAAAAAAAGCCGGGCGCTCGCGCGTCCGGCTTTTTCGTTTCCGCCGCAGCCCGGTCAGGCTACTTCGTAGGTCCCGTAGCTGCGCAGGCGCTCGTAACGCTTCTGCAGCAGCTCATCGACCGGCAGCTTCTCCAGCACGTCCAGCTCGTTGAGCAGCACGGCCTTCAGGCGTTTGGCCATCTGGTTCGGGTTGCGGTGGGCGCCGCCGGTGGGCTCACGCACGACCTTGTCCACCAGGCCCAGGCTCTTCAGGCGCGGGGCGGTCAGGCCGAGCTGTTCGGCGGCATCCTTGGCCTTGGCCGGGTCCTTCCACAGGATCGAGGCGCAGCCTTCCGGGCTGATGGTCGAGTAGACGCTGTATTCCAGCATCACGGTGCGGTCGCCCACGCCCAG
>NZ_JBBYHZ010000097.1:0-664 GCF_038405435.1 Dryocola clanedunensis
GCTGTGCACGTTGCGCCGTTGGCTGCATAAACATGAATGAGACAAGCGGCAGCAGCACCAGGCCAGCCGGCAACAGCAAGGCAACTCCGCCGTGGGGGTGCGTTTCGCGCACGGCACGCGCCCTCAGCGTGTAGCTCACATAGCCTCCCACCAGCCCACACAGACTGAGCAGGGCGAAGCCGGGACTCTCCCGGATGGCGGCCACTGCCGGCATCGGACTCACACTGCGCAGCAGCGCCAGCACGACCGCCAGCCCGGCTACACCGGCGAGCAGTGCGCAGGGCAGGGCATGGAGGCCAAGCCGGCGCAGAATTGGCTGCAGACATGACGCAAGCACGCCGCCGGCCAGCGAAAAGCTGAACATTACAGGTCCGAACCGAGCCAGATCTTCGACGGTGACTGCGGCCCGTGCCGGCCAGCTGACTTGCAGGGCCAGCTGGGTAAGGGCATGCAGATTGATCTGGGTCTGGAGTAGGCTGCCAACAGCGGCCGTGGCCAGTGCAGCAGTGAGGGTGATTGAGACTGTTCGCAACCAGGAGCGCATGCAGGGAGTTCGTCAAAGCAGGCCGAATCCACACTCTAGCAATGAGATCCGGTGAACCTCCAGTGATGCATTCCGCTGAAGAATTCACAGCGGAGGAACTGCACGGCGGCGACCCTCTAC
>NZ_JBBYHZ010000098.1:0-660 GCF_038405435.1 Dryocola clanedunensis
GCCCATTCTCGGACTGCAACCACACGTCCACGCCGTCGGGAATATGGTTGGCCACCAGGGTCGGCAGACCGATGCCCAGGTTCACGTACGCACCGTCGGTCAGCTCGCGCGCGGCGCGCTGTGCCATTTCATCACGGGTCCAGGCCATCTCAGTTCGCCTCCTGGCGCACGGTACGCTGTTCGATACGCTTCTCGGGGTGCGGGTTGTGCACGATGCGGTGCACGTAGATGCCCGGCAGATGCACCTGGTCCGGGTCGATGCTGCCCACCGGCACCACCTCTTCCACTTCCACGATGCACAGCTTGCCGGCCATCGCGCAGGCCGGGTTGAAGTTGCGCGCGGTCTTTCGGAACACCAGGTTGCCGGCCTCGTCGGCCTTCCACGCCTTGACCAGCGCGATGTCGGCGCGCAGCGCGGTCTCCATCACGTAGTGCTTGCCGTCGAACTCGCGGGTTTCCTTGCCTTCGGCCACCACCGTGCCGTAGCCGGTCGCGGTGAAGAAGGCCGGAATGCCCGCACCGCCGGCGCGCAGCCGCTCGGCCAGGGTGCCCTGCGGGTTGAACTCCAGCTCCAGCTCGCCGGCCAGGTACTGACGCTCGAACTCCTTGTTCTCGCCCACGTAGGAGGAGATCATCTTGCGGATCTGGCGGGTCGCCAGC
>NZ_JBBYHZ010000099.1:0-659 GCF_038405435.1 Dryocola clanedunensis
AGACCGAACTGTTCACCTTGGCTGAGTCGCTGGGCGGCGTGGAGAGCCTGGTGAATCATCCTGCGGTGATGACGCATGCCTCGATTCCGGTGGAACGCCGGGAAAAGCTGGGCATCAGTGATGCGCTGGTGCGGCTGAGCGTGGGCGTGGAAGACCTGGGTGATCTCCAGGTGGATCTGGAAGGGGCGTTGGCGTGAGCAGTGGTCTGGACAAGAACGCGCCGGGACTCGTTCCCTACGCCGCGTCGCGTCGGCCGCTGGCCGGTTTCCTGCGCTCGCCGATCGAGCACCGTCAGCTCATCTTTCGCCTCATCCAGCGTGAGATTGTGGGTCGCTACCGGGGCTCGTTCGCCGGTCTCGCATGGTCGTTCATCACGCCGCTGATCATGCTGGTGCTCTACACCTTCGTTTTCTCAATCGTTTTCAAGGCCAAGTGGAAGGATTTCGACACCAGCGGCGGTTTTGCTCTGATTCTGTTCTCAGGCCTGATCGTGCATGGCGTTGTCGCTGAATGCATCAACCGATCGCCGGTGCTGATCACTGGCAACCCGAACTATGTGAAAAAAGTGGTGTTCCCCCTCGAAGTGTATGCATGGGTGACCCTCGGTTCCGCCGTGTTCCATGCGTTCATCAGCTGGATGGTGCTGACCATCGCGCAGC
>NZ_JBBYHZ010000100.1:0-655 GCF_038405435.1 Dryocola clanedunensis
CGCGCGGCGCGGCAGCCGCGTCGCGGGCGGCCCCGACGACGCAGGCATGGGTCTGCAGGCCGGTGATGATCAACGTGTCGACGCCAGCCTGCTTGAGCACCGTGTCCAGCGCCGCAGCCGAGGCGCCGGCGAACACGCTGACGTTGTCCTTCTGGATGACGGTTTCGCCACTGCGCGGCTGCATGTCGCGATGGAAGGCGACGTTGACACTCCCCTGCGCGAACAGCGGCGCGCCCGCCGGCAGCACATGCTGCACGTGGATGACGCGGATGCCGTGGGCATCGGCGAAGTCGACCACGCGGCGGGTCTGGCGCAGTGCGGCGATGCCGTCGGGAATGACCATGCGGCCGCCGGCGAAACCTGGCGCGGCACCGGCATCGAAGTATTCGTTCTGGAAGTCGATCACCAGCACCGCGGTCTTCGCTGCGTCGAGCGAGGCGGGCACCGGGGCACCCGCCATGTGGCGGATGGTGGGATGGGACGGTTCAGCGGCAACCACCGGGGCGGTGGCAGCCATGCCGATCAGGCTGGCCAGGCCGAAGGCCGTGAGGTTCATGGGACGACTCCTGTGCGATGGAAAGTGGGCACAGGATGCGAGGCGGATGGCGCACGAACCAGCCATGGATTGACACATGATCTGTGCAGATTTCGAACA
>NZ_JBBYHZ010000101.1:0-654 GCF_038405435.1 Dryocola clanedunensis
CGATACCCCTCCCGATCACCTGGCGATCAACCCGGCCAGCCCCTTCCACGATGCCGCTGCGCTGGAGCGCGGCGTGGGCATCCGTTTCAACGATGTCGAGCGCGACAACGTTGAAGAGTATTCGGTCAGCGAAGGCTGGATCCGCGTGCAGGCCGGCAAGGCCCGCGACCGCCGCGGCAACCCGATGACGATCAAGGTCAAGGGCACCGTGGTGGCCTACTTCCTGGATCAGAAGCCGGACGCCTGATCCAACGTCTGCCGGAGACGTCTGATCCACGTGTGGCGGGGTAGAGCCACCCCACGGGTGGCTACGCGGACCCACTGGAACCCTCGCGTCAGGGACGAAGGGCAGCCACCCATGGGGTGGCTCTACCGGGCGATGGGGCGGACGATACGCAGGAGGGGGGCGCCGGGCGTACCCGGCGCACGCAGTCAGAAGATATCGAACGCGGCGTCGTCGGCCTGCGGGGTGTGGCTGTTGAAGTCGTACTCCTCCAGCTTCTCCATGTCTTCGACCTTGACCCACTCGGTGGCGCCGTTGAGCGTGGCCTGGACCATGCCCGACGGCGGCTCGTTCTGTGCGATCGGCGTGTCCTTGAGCGCCACGCGCATGTACTCGATCCAGATCGGCAGGGCGGCGCGGCCGCCGTATTC
>NZ_JBBYHZ010000102.1:0-651 GCF_038405435.1 Dryocola clanedunensis
TGCTTGAGCTTCCCGAAAAAACCCGCCCCTCGTGGCGGGTTTTTTCATGGGCCGCGCCCGGGCCCGCACCCGGCATGACCGGTTGCATGCAGCGACCCATGGCAGAATGCGATTCCCCTCCCGACGGGCGACGCGATGCTGTTCGAGTGGCTGCTGGGTTCGTGGTTGTTGATGCTGGATTGGCTGATCCGGCTGGCCGCGCTGTTCTGGATTCCCAGCCGCACCACGCCCGGTGCCGCACGCAGCTGGCTGCTGCTGGTCGGCTTCGTGCCGCTGCTCGGGCTGCCGCTGTACCTGCTGTTCGGCCACCCCTGGCTGTCGCGCCAGCGCGTGCAGCGCCAGGCCGAGGCGTCCCAGGTGATCCGCGAGGAACAGGCCCTGCAGCCGCCGCTGCGCTGGACGCCCGCGCCGGATACCGCCACCGCCGAGATCGTGCCGCTGATCGAGCGCCAGGGCGATTTCATGCCCATCCACGGCAACGCGGTGGATCTGCTCAACAACTACGACGCTTCGCTGCAGGCGCTGATCGAAGACATCGACCAGGCGCGCGAACGCGTCCACCTGCTGTACTACCTGATGTTCGACGATGCGGTCGGTGAGGCCATCGTTCAGGCACTGCAGCGCGCCGCGGCGCGTGGCGTGCACTGCCGG
>NZ_JBBYHZ010000103.1:0-651 GCF_038405435.1 Dryocola clanedunensis
CGACCCGCCAGGCCATCAGCGAAGGCGTACCGGGCGTGCTCGGTATCCATCTGGAAGGCCCGTACATCGCGCCGGCGCGCAAGGGCACCCATGACGCCAACAAATTCCGCGTGCCCGACGCTGACGAGATCGCGATGGCGGCCTCGCTCGACAACGGCGTGACCCTGTTGACCCTGGCCCCCGAACGGGTGCCGCTGGAGAGCATCCGCGCGCTGGTCGAACGCGGCGTGATCGTGGCCGCCGGGCATACCGCCGCCAGTTACGAAGAAGCGCGCGCCGGTCTGGACGCCGGCATCCGCGGTTTCACCCATCTCTACAACGCGATGTCGCCGTTGACCGGGCGCGAGCCAGGTGCGGTGGGCGCGGCGCTGGAAGACCGCGACAGCTGGATCGGCATCATCGCCGACGGCGTGCACGTGCACCCGGCCAGCCTGCGCGTGGCGCTGGCGGCCAAGCCGCGCGGCAAGGTGATGCTGGTCACCGACGCGATGCCGCCGGTGGGTGCCGACAGCCCCAGCTATGAGCTGTATGGCGAAGTGATCACGGCCGTGGACGGCGTGGTGCGCAATGCCGCCGGTTCGCTGGCGGGCTCGGCGCTGGACATGGCCACGGCGGTGCGCAACGCGGTGCACCTGCTCGGCCTGCCGCTGG
>NZ_JBBYHZ010000104.1:0-648 GCF_038405435.1 Dryocola clanedunensis
ATGGCAGCTCGGCGCGTTCTACACCGATGAAGACGCGGCCTACATCGAGCGCGGCAGCGCCTTGAGCCCGGCCTTCAACCCGGTGCTCGATCTGTTCACCGCCTCGGTGCTGACCACCTACAAAGAGAAGGCGCTGTTCGGCAACGCCACCTGGAAATTCACCGACCGCTTCGATCTGGCCCTGGGCGTGCGCCATGCCCGCAACGACCAGGAGTTCCGCCAGACCCTCGGCGGCCCGCTGGGTGGTGACGGGGTGCAGCGGATCACCGAATCCTCCGAGAGCGTGACCACCTGGAGCGCCAGCCCGCGCTTGTTCCTGGGCGAGGACACCATGGCCTACGTGCGCGTAGCCACCGGCTACCGCGCCGGCAGCCCGAACCCCATCCTGCCGGCCGCGCCGGAAGTCCCCGCGCAGGTCAAGTCGGACACGTTGATCAACTACGAAGCCGGCTTGAAGAGCCACTTCTGGGATCGTCGTGCGCTGGTGGAAGTGGCCGCCTTCCGCATCGACTGGGATGACATCCGCCTGAATCTGCTCACGGCCCAGGGCATCTCCTATGGCGTCAACGGCGGCGAAGCACGCAGCCAGGGCGTTGAGTTCACCGGCGCACTGATGCCCGTCGATGGGTTGCGCCTGAGCAGCAGCCT
>NZ_JBBYHZ010000105.1:0-645 GCF_038405435.1 Dryocola clanedunensis
GGCGCGCCGCCACGGCGCGCAGGGCATCGCAGCGATCCGCTCGCTGTGGCCGGCTACAGCGTGATCCAGAAGCAGCCGTACTGACGCCGCAGGCCGAACACGGTCCGGGCCGGGGTGGCGGTGCTGCCCAGTGTCTGTTCGATGCGCAGGCCGATGGGGCGGGGGCGCGAAGGCGCCGATTCAGGACCTGCAGCGGCAAGCGCCGGGTCCACCACCACCGGCGCGCTTTCGGGGTAGACCGGGGCGATGTCGACCAGGGGGCGCTGCACCACCGATTCCAGCCGCCCGATGATGTGGTCCGCGGTGGCGTTGGAGACGTTGCTCCACAGGTAGATCGAGGACAACCGGTTCACGTCCTGCGCGCTGACCGCGTCGCGGATCTGGCCGGTCAGCTCGCTGAGTCGGCGCGCGCAGCCGGCGCGATAGATGCCGGTATTGCCCACGCTCGCGGTGCGCGGGGGCAAGCGCGACGTAGCACCCACTGCGTCGCAGCGGCGGTCGGTGAAGACGGTTTCGCCCTGCGCGTTGGTACAGCGGTTCACGCGCTGCGGCGCCTGCGCCAGGACGGGCGGCGAGGGCAGGCACAGCGCACACAGCAGGAGCCACACGAGCGGTTTCATCGCAGCAGCGTAGCGGCGCCGGCGT
>NZ_JBBYHZ010000106.1:0-645 GCF_038405435.1 Dryocola clanedunensis
CGATCAACCGCCGCGAAACGATGCTGTTCGATGCCACCTCACAGCAGGCCGACGACCCGCGCGGTGGCGAGCGTCGTCTCTATCAGCAGGCCCCCTTCATCCAACGAGGCACATTCTGATGCGTATGCCACTCGACAGCGTCTTCCAACGGCCTACGGCCAGCCGGGGCGAAGGTCATAGGTGACTTTGCGCGCTCGAAGGAGGTCGCTCTTTTGGATACCGAGGTGTTGGACAGCGTAGTCGACGGCCGCGGTGAGTTCGTCAAAGCTCATTCGCAGATGAAGTGAGTATAGATCGACGGCGTCCTCGTACTTTTCCAGGTAGCGGTCCAAGCCCAGATTGTACCGGTCGCCACTCAGCATGAGAAAGAACTCCTGATGCGCCGGTTCACCTGATTCTAGGTAGTCGACGTTGATCCAGATACGCGTCCTGCTATGAAGCATCGCCTTGATCGTTGCAATGTCGCTATTTTTCATCACTGAGAAGTGGCAGCGTCAGCTGACGGGGAGGACCGTTTCAGTGGCGATACTAGCGCGTTGCGGCCGTGCGACTGCCGCGACCACTGGCGTTGCTCGCTGGGACGTGCCCACGAGGTGACGCTTTAGACGACAAATACCGGCAGGTCGCCGACGTGTTGCATTCCAC
>NZ_JBBYHZ010000107.1:0-643 GCF_038405435.1 Dryocola clanedunensis
GCATGATCGACGACCAGGTCCATTTCCGTGAGCCCGGCCTGACCCACAAGGGCGACATCGCGACCGAATCGGCCGCGGCCGTCGCCGGGGGTCTGACCAGCTTCATGGACATGCCCAACACCAACCCGCCCACGCTCAATGCCGAGATCCTGCAAGCCAAGTACGATGCCGCCGCCGGCCGTGCGCGCGCCAACTACGGGTTCTACATGGGCGCCAGCAACGACAACCTGGCCCACATCCAGTCGCTGGACCCCAAGACGGCGCCGGGCATCAAGGTCTTCATGGGTGCCTCCACCGGCAACATGCTGGTGGACAACCCGGAAACGCTCGATGCGATCTTCCGCGATGCGCCCACGCCGATCATCACGCACTGCGAAGACACGCCGATGATCGACGCCAAGGCCAAGGAGTACGCCGAGAAGTACGGTGATGCCCTCAGTGCCGAGCAGCACCCGGACATCCGCTCGCGCGAGGCCTGCCTGAAGTCCTCCGAGCTGGCCGTGTCGCTGGCGAAGAAACACGGCACCCGCCTGCACGTGCTGCACATCTCCACCGCCGATGAGCTGGCCCTGTTCGAACGTGGCCCGCTGATCCGCGCCGATGGCAGCCGCAAGCAGATCACCGCCGAAACCTGCATCCATTT
>NZ_JBBYHZ010000108.1:0-641 GCF_038405435.1 Dryocola clanedunensis
CCGGCTCGATGCTGATCAGGTTCGCTTCGATCGCCAGGCAGCGACGACCCAGGGCGGTGATCTTGGCGATGGTTTCGGTGGGCGGCGCGATGCCGGCCACGGCGACGTCGGCACCGGCCTGCGCCAATGCGACCGCGATGCCCTGGCCCAGGCCGGTGTTGCCACCGGTGACGAGGGCGACCTTGCCTTCCAGACTGAACGGATTAGCCATTGCGTATGTGGTCCTTGTCCAATGCATAACAGACGCCGCCAGCGCGATGCCGGCGGCGTGTCGGGGTTACTTCAGCTGGCAGATGTCCAGCACGTGCATGTCGGTGTAATCCAGGTTCTCGCCGCCCATCGCCCAGATGAAGGCGTAGTTGCTGGTGCCCGCGCCCATGTGGATGGACCACGGCGGCGAGACGACGGCTTCGTTGTTCTGGATGACGATGTGGCGCTGCGCGTCCGGCTCGCCCATGAAGTGGTACACGCGGTCGTTCTGGCCCAGGTCGAAGTAGAAATAGACTTCGCTGCGGCGGTCGTGCAGGTGCGGCGGCATCGTGTTCCAGACGCTGCCCGGCTTGAGCACGGTCAGGCCCAGCAGCAGCTGCGAGGACTGGCAGGTGGCCGGCACGATGTACTGGTAGATGGTGCGCTCGTTG
>NZ_JBBYHZ010000109.1:0-638 GCF_038405435.1 Dryocola clanedunensis
GCCTTCCTCCTCGCTGAAAGTACTTTACAACCCGAAGGCCTTCTTCATACACGCGGCATGGCTGCATCAGGCTTGCGCCCATTGTGCAATATTCCCCACTGCTGCCTCCCGTAGGAGTCTGGACCGTGTCTCAGTTCCAGTGTGGCTGGTCATCCTCTCAGACCAGCTAGGGATCGTCGCCTAGGTGAGCCATTACCCCACCTACTAGCTAATCCCATCTGGGCACATCTGATGGCAAGAGGCCCGAAGGTCCCCCTCTTTGGTCTTGCGACGTTATGCGGTATTAGCTACCGTTTCCAGTAGTTATCCCCCTCCATCAGGCAGTTTCCCAGACATTACTCACCCGTCCGCCGCTCGTCAGCGGAGTAGCAAGCTACTCCCTGTTACCGCTCGACTTGCATGTGTTAGGCCTGCCGCCAGCGTTCAATCTGAGCCATGATCAAACTCTTCAATTAAAAGCTTGATTTGCTTCAACTCGTGAAGCGGTGCTCAAAAATTAACTTTCGTAATAATTCAACTAAATGAATTACTGCTTGGTCACTCTTCAAGACTTGATATTTTTTTGCATCCGGAGATGCTGAGATATCAATCCTGCGAGTGCCCACACAGATTGTCTGATAAATTGTTAAAGAGCAGTG
>NZ_JBBYHZ010000110.1:0-637 GCF_038405435.1 Dryocola clanedunensis
GGAACTGGCTGGCACCGAGGTGATAGTCCTCGCTTTTCTTGAACAGCGGAAGGACGTTCTGCCAGCGCCAGCTGTCGTCACCCGTGACTTCGGCCCAGTGATCGTAATCACGCGCCTGGCCACGCATGTAGATCATGCCGTTGATGGAAGAGCAGCCGCCCAGCACCTTGCCGCGTGGCCACCACAGGCGACGGCCGCCGAGCGCGGGCTCGGGCTCGGTGTCCAGGTTCCAGTTGATGCGGCGGTTGTTGACCAGCCGCGCCAACCCGGCCGGCATGTGGATGAACGGGTTGGTGTCGCGCGGGCCGGCTTCCAGCAGCAGCACCCGGCAGGCAGGGTCTACGCTGAGCCGGTTGGCCAGCACGCAGCCGGCCGAGCCGGCACCAATGACGATGTAGTCGTACATGCCGCTCCTGGACGGGGTGCCCGCCGAGCATAAGGCAGGTTGCCCCGCGCAGGGGCTGCAGCATCGGCCACGCAGCGTTGCGCAGGTGGCCGCGCCCAACGCTGGCGATGTTGCGGTGCATCGTTTACCTTGCGCGCTTCCCTGCCCGGAGTTTCCACGATGCCGCCGTTGTCACGCCGCCCAAGCCGGGAGTGGGTGCGATGAGTGCTGCCGCAACAGCACCGGTGCAAT
>NZ_JBBYHZ010000111.1:0-626 GCF_038405435.1 Dryocola clanedunensis
GCAAGCGCGAGGGGTTCGACGTGGCCGACTGGCCGCATGCGCCGCCACCGCCTCGATCAATGCCCGCCGCGCCCGGGACATCATTGAGCAGGTCCGGCAAAGCGTGCTGCGCTGGCCGCACTTTGCCGACGAGGCCGGTGTGGCCGGGGTCTGGCGCGATCAGATCGGCGGCAGCCTGCGTACCGACATCCGCTGAGTGGCGGCCTCAGCCCTGTGTGGCCTGCCACGCACGGGCCGCGCAATCGGCGACGTTGCCGGGTGCGAACTGCTCGGCCATGTAACGCAGGGCCTGGCGTCGCTGTGCAGGTGGACGCGCCGTGGCGCCGGGCTCGAGCAGCAGATCATGGAATTCCTGCAGGTCCTGCAGGATCCGCCAGTGGCGGTAGTAGGCCACCCGCAGCGGGTCGACCGCGACCGGCCCGTAGCCCTCGGCGAAGCCCGGCGGCTGTTCACGCCCCCAGCGCCCGCCGATGCCTGCGCCGATGAACATCAGATCACGCTCGCGCGGCGCCAGCACCATGTCGTCCCAGTCGATCAGAAAGACGCTGGCGCGCGGCCCTACCAGCACATTGCCCGCGTGCAGATCCGCGTGGCACAGCACGCGCGGACATCGTCCCTCACCGATC
>NZ_JBBYHZ010000112.1:0-624 GCF_038405435.1 Dryocola clanedunensis
TGCCGTTCTTGACCTCGGCGGCCACGACATACGACGTCATCACCTTGGTGATGCTGGCCGGGGCCAGTTGTTCGTGCACGTTTTCACCGGCCAGGACCTGCCCGGTGGCGTAATCCATCAGGATCCAGGCCTTGGAGACGCTGGGCTTGGGGGCCGGCGGGGTCGCCACGGTGGCCGGAGCGGCGGCGGCGGGAGCAGGCGCCGGTGCCGGGGTCGGCGCAGGGGTCTGGGCGGAAACCATGCCCACGAACAGGGTCGTGGCCATGGCAGCGGCGGCAAAGCGGAATTTCATCGGACAGCAAGCTCCTGGAGGGCGCCAAGGGGTGGATGAGGGATAACGGGCATTGTAGGCCCAAGGAGCGGCGGCACGCGCTGGCGTGCCGCGGGCAGTGGAAGGCTCAGTCCTTCACGATCTGCGGCGCCCCGAAGCCCAGACCGGCAATCCGGCCGGCAAGTTCCGAGGCGCTGGCATGGTCGGGGGCCGGCACGCGCAGGCGCCACAGGGTGCGCCCGCCACTGACGATGTCGCTGATGCTGGCCCCGGCGATGCCCGCCGAGGACAGCTGGCCGAGCGCGCGGGTGGCGTTGTCACGGCTGGCGTAGCTGGCGACCTGCAGCAGCACG
>NZ_JBBYHZ010000113.1:0-622 GCF_038405435.1 Dryocola clanedunensis
CGTGCCGACTGACCGCACCGACTGATCCTGCCGGCCGCCTGCGCTGCGTACGCGGCGCACACACACCCCTGCCTGCCTCGCCCGGGCGCACGCCGATGCGTCCCACGCCTGCACCTCATCACTGCGCGTTGCCACCCCACGCGCCGCTTTCTGCTGGAGAACCACCATGAACCGCGAAGACCTCCTGTTCTCGATCCGCACCCTCTCGCTCTCCCTCGACGCCGCTGGCTTTGCCAGCATCGCCGCGACCACCCATCCGTCCGATCTGGTCGATGCGCTCGACGCGCTGAGCGTGGACAGGTCGCTGCCGTTGCTGATGACGCTCGCGCCACCGGCGCGCGCGGATCTGTTCGCGCACTTCGCCGAGCTCCGCCAGGATCAACTGCTGGCCGCGATGCCGCGCGAGGCGGTAGTGCAGCTGTTCGAACACATGCCATCGGATGATCGTGCCGATCTGTTCAACCGCCTTGGCGATGACGCCAAGCAGACACTGCTGCCGGCGCTGACCAAGGTGGAACGCGACGACATCCTCAAGATGGCGTCCTATCCCGAGGGCACGGTCGGTTCGGCGACGACGTCCGACTATGTCTGGGTCTCGCCGGAAATGACGGTCGCGCAGGCG
>NZ_JBBYHZ010000114.1:0-620 GCF_038405435.1 Dryocola clanedunensis
GCACGGTGAGCCCGTAGCACCACAGGCCGGCGCTGACCCGGCGCCGCAACACCAGCAGCGCGCCGGCCAGCGCCGCCACGCCGGCCCGCAGGTAGTAGGCGCTGCCACCCAGCGCCAGCAGTTGCACGCCCAGCGCCGCCATGGCCAGCGCCAGCAGCAGCAACAGCCAGGCCAGCACGATCTGCAGCCACCAGGCAGGGCCGCTGAACAGGGTGGCAGGGGCGGCGGCGGTGGGGTGGTGTGGTGGAGTCATGGGCGGTCGGCAAGGGTGGGGCCAGCGGGAAGGAGCATGCGACCAATGCTACGCGCCATACTGACAGGGGGGTATAGGAAGTTCAACCGCCCTTTTTTGCGAGTCTGGCGGGTAGGAAGCGGCCGCGCAAGCGCCGCTTTGGGCACAGATCGGGCACAGATCGGGGGTTCATGCGTGGGTTTTCGACATCGCGGGGCCACGCAGCGGCTCAGTGCGTAGCCATTTCTCACCGAATCCCGGCACAGGGCCGAGCGCAGCCCTGCGGGGTCGTGGCCGCATCGGATCGGACTCTGGCTTGGCTGCCGGCTGTGTGGCCGGCACCTCGTCACGCGGCCGGCGGCGGCGCGCGCGCTGCGGGCCGGTAGTG
>NZ_JBBYHZ010000115.1:0-265 GCF_038405435.1 Dryocola clanedunensis
AGCGAGCGAACACGCCCGCCCCTACCAACCGTGCTCGCGACACCCCCGATTTCCGTTTCGATTCCTACCTCTGCCATCCCATCCGACATTGCCGTCGAGGAGACCTCCTGGTGACCATGCCCAACTCCCCCCGAATCAGAATTTTCGACACCACCCTGCGCGACGGCGAGCAATCGCCCGGCTGCAGCATGAGCCCGCAGCAGAAGCTGGTGATGGCCCGCGCGCTGGACGAGCTGGGCGTGGATGTCATGGAAACCGGCTTCCC
>NZ_JBBYHZ010000115.1:275-616 GCF_038405435.1 Dryocola clanedunensis
GACCCTGGCCGTGCTGTCGCGCTGCCTGGCCGCCGATATCGAAACCTCGGCCAAGGCGCTGGAAGCCGCCGCGAACCCGCGCCTGCATGTGTTCCTGTCGACCAGCCCGCTGCATCGCGAGCACAAACTGCGCATGAGCCGCGAGCAGGTGCTGGAGTCGGTGCA
This sequence comes from Dryocola clanedunensis, assembly GCF_038405435.1. Taxonomy (GTDB): domain Bacteria; phylum Pseudomonadota; class Gammaproteobacteria; order Enterobacterales; family Enterobacteriaceae; genus Dryocola; species Dryocola clanedunensis_A. Next base: position 441 of record NZ_JBBYHZ010000115.1, read on the forward strand.
CAAGCACGTCAGCCTGGCCCGCAGCTACGTGGGCGATGTGGAGTTCTCCGCTGAAGATGCCACGCGCACCGAGGGAGATTTCCTGATCGAGGTTGCCCGCGTGGCCGTGGCCGCCGGCGCCACCACCATCAACCTGCCCGACACCGTGGGGTTCACCACGCCCGAAGAGATCCGCG
>NZ_JBBYHZ010000116.1:0-614 GCF_038405435.1 Dryocola clanedunensis
TCTTGCCGGCCACGTGGTAGCCCAGCACCGCGGCCTGCTTGGCGCCGCCCTGGGTGACCACGGTTTCCATCATCGCCACCACTTCCTTGGCGATGCTCTCATCGATGATCTGCTTGCCTTCGTTGCGCTGGCCCTTGACGAAGGTCGGCGCGATCAACTTGCCGCCGTTGCCCAGCGCCGAGTACGCCGTGGCGATCTGCAGCGGGGTGACATTCAGGCCGTAGCCGTAGGACATGGTGGTCTTGGACGAGCCGCTCCAGCGCGCCGGGCGCGGCAGCACGCCGGCCGATTCGCCGGGGAAGCCGCTGTGCGGCGACACGCCGTAGCCGAAGCTGTGCACGTGGTCGTAGAAGACCTGGTCCGGCATCTTGGCCGCGATCTTGGCCGCGCCGATGTTCGAGCTGCGGGTGATCACGCCGGTGACGTTGAGCACGCCGTTGTTGCGCGGCACGTCCTTGATGGTGAAACGCCCGACAGCCATGTAACCCGGGTTGGTATCCACCGTGGTGTCCTTGGTGACCACGCCGGACTGCAGCGCCGAGGCGATGGTCAGCGGCTTCATGGTCGAGCCGGGCTCGACCAGATCGGTCACCGCGCGGTTGCGACGGGTGTCC
>NZ_JBBYHZ010000117.1:0-614 GCF_038405435.1 Dryocola clanedunensis
CCCGCCGCGGTCGGGCTGGGGCTGCTCCTTGGCAGCTTCCTCAACGTCGTCATCCTGCGCCTGCCCAAGCGGCTGGAGTGGGAGTGGAAGCGCGATGCGCGCGAAGTGCTGGAAGAGCCGGACATCTACGAGCCGCCACCACCGGGCATCGTGGTGGAGCCCTCGCACTGCCCGCACTGCAAGCACAAGCTGTCCTGGTACGAGAACATCCCGCTGTTCAGCTGGCTGGCCCTGCGCGGCAAGTGCTGGCATTGCCATGCCCCGATCTCGATCCAGTACCCGCTGGTGGAGCTGCTGACCGCCGTGCTGGTCGCCGCCAGCGTCTGGCAGTTCGGGTTCGGCTGGCAGGGCTTCGGCGCGATCGTGCTGAGCTGCTTCCTGGTGGCGCCGTCGGGTATCGACCTGCGCACCCAGCTGTTACCGGATCAATTGACCCTGCCCCTGATGTGGCTGGGCCTGATCGCGGCCAGCGACAATCTCTATATGCCGGCCAAACCTGCCCTGCTGGGTGCGCTGGCGGGCTATCTGTCGCTGTGGTCGGTGTGGTGGCTGTTCAAGCAGATCACCGGCAAGGAAGGCATGGGCCACGGCGATTTCAAGCTGCTGGCCGCGCT
>NZ_JBBYHZ010000118.1:0-614 GCF_038405435.1 Dryocola clanedunensis
GATGTGTCCAGTGCCTTCGTATCCCGCAACCCTGCGCAGATCCCGAAGGACGTCCAGTCGGTCACGCCGGCGTACGGCGCGGTGCTGCAGGCCTACCAGGTCGCCTCGCGCGACCGGCTGGCCGGAGCGGTCGAGCAGTATCTGGAGCGACTGCACCAGCAGCTGCTGTCCGGCCAGGTGCCGCCCGGCCGCGATGGCACGGTCACGGTGTTCGTACTCGGCCGCTACAACGCAGACCGCGCGATGCTGTCGGCCACGTGGCGGGCACGGCATGGGCAACACATGGAGGTCAGCTTCCTCACCGCGCACCGCTCCAAAGGCATGGAGGCGGACTATGTGATCCTGCCCGGCATGCTGGACCGGCGCTTTCCCAATACCCGCGCCGATGATCCCGTGCTCGCGCTGGCGATGCCGGACAGCGATGCGTATCCGCTGGGCGAAGAACGCCGCCTGTTCTACGTAGCGCTGACGCGCGCGCGCCGCTCGGTGGCGATGTTCACCGTGCAGGGTCGGCGCTCGGCCTTCCTGACCGAGCTGGTCAATGACGGTGCGGTGCGCGTCACCTCGATGGCGGGTGAGACCATCCACGAGCAGGCCTGCCCAGCCTGCAGGGT
>NZ_JBBYHZ010000119.1:0-613 GCF_038405435.1 Dryocola clanedunensis
TGTTCACGGCCGCCAGCGCCGATGACCAGGATCTTCAATGCAGTTCTCGCGTAAGAGGGCAGGAACGTGATTTTACGCGGTGCGGGCGGCGGGCGCATTCGGGCGGTCGGCTGCCGTGGCAACCCACGGCCTCAGCTGTCGGCGCAGCCGTCGCGCTGCAGGTCGTCCGGCACCGGATACGCGCGCTGCCGGGCATCGAAGATGAGGTGGTAGAACGCGGTCGCAGGTCCCGTGCAGTCGTGGCCCTCCACGGCGTTGCTGTCGCCCACGGTCGTGTTGAAGTCGACCGCGAACACGCCCTCGCCGCAGTCGGCCGGATTGCCGTCACAGCCGTGCAGGGCAAGGTTGTCGAGGTGATCGCGGTACCGGGCGACATCGCGCAGGCGATGGTTGTGTTCGGCGATGTAGCTGCGCCAGACGCGCCGATGGCCGCGCCGGTGTTCCTCGTGGGAGATCTGGAACGCGCGGCGCTGCGGGCCGAGCTGCGCGATCTGAACCGTGCCGGGTGAACCGTGGCGCCCGTACTGCCCCTGCAGGCGCTGGGCCATGACCAGCAGCGGATCATCGGCGGGCAGCTGCGCGAAGAAGCCGCCCCGGTTGGTTTTTTCCTCGT
>NZ_JBBYHZ010000120.1:0-612 GCF_038405435.1 Dryocola clanedunensis
GCGGTGCTGCTGGTCCTGGCGGTCTCTGCCGCGATCCACCGCCAGCGGGGTGCCGCATGAACGAGATGCTGATCAACCAGGCAGCCGACGAGCTGACCCAGGCGCCCGCCATCGACATGGCCGACACCCCGTACTTCCTGTTGCGCAGCCCGCAGCAGGCACTCGAAGCGCAGGGCGTGCGTGCGCGTTTGCCGTCGGGCCCCACCGCCTCGTTGGCCGAACGTGTAGACGCTTTCTTCGCCGCACCGCGCTCCGGCCCGCGACTGCTGGTCGGCGCGGTGCCGTTCGATCCCGAGCAGGCCGATGCGCTGTACCAGCCGGATCACGTGTCCGGCCAACCCGCGGTGGTCCGCGTTGAAACCCCCACACTGGTCGGTGACGTGCTGGCTGAACCGCCTGCGCAGGCCTATGCAGGCGCGGTCGCCACCGCCGTCACGGAACTGCAGCGCGCCGATAGTGCGCTGGAAAAGGTCGTGCTGGCCCGCAGCCTGCGGGTCACCACCGCGCAGCCACTGCACCCGCGGGTGCTGGCCGCGCGGCTGGGCAGGGATCCGAGCGTAGCCACTTACGTGGTGCCGGTGCCTTCAGAAGGCGGCCCCGGTCCTGCCTGGC
>NZ_JBBYHZ010000121.1:0-611 GCF_038405435.1 Dryocola clanedunensis
TAACTCTCCCTGGCGGCGTAATTTGATGATTTCACCTTTAACAAAATCGACATTCGCGTCGTTATCATCGTCAATAGTGCTTTGCATTTGAGGGGCGAAGTAGCCGATCAGGTAATCATTGCTGACGCGCTTGATAAACTGCTGAACTGTGTCGCCACCCATAGCAAACCATGCGCCCGTCCAGGCCTTGCCGAAGCAGGTGAGAGTTATGCGGCCTTTGCCTGGCTCATAGTTTTCAATCATCACTCGAACAGGGTCGAGGCGCTCAACGCCAGTGATGGTGAACGCCATAACGTCCATGGTTTCAATTTCCATTACCAGCCTCCTTGCGCAGCTTCGCCTTCCTGCGATTTACCGCAATCTCGATGTACTTGATGTCATGCTCATCCCAGCAATCAGAGCGTAAATCTGCGAGTAAATCCTCGCCAAAATTCTCCACGCCCCGCGCTTCGATGTTTGCAATGGCGGCGTCGGTGGCTGGGGTTTCAAACGGGGTTACCTCCCACTGGTCGCCGTACTGAGCTAATCCATCCGCATCATATGCATCGCAACATTCCTTCAGCCCTGCATTCTCCGCAGCCAGCGCGTCGCGCTCTTTCAGCAGTGCGGCG
>NZ_JBBYHZ010000122.1:0-611 GCF_038405435.1 Dryocola clanedunensis
GTACAGGCGGTTGGTATCGGCGTCGATGACGGCGAAATCGTTGCTCGGCAGCTGCGCGGTGTAGCCGTTGGCATTGGTGGTGCGGGTCAGGTCGCGCTGGTAGCCCCAGATCGGGTTGCTCGACTCGATCTGCACGTTGACCAGTGCGTTGAAGCGGTCATCGAACGCGCTGAAACCGTGCGCGCCGCTGAAGCGAACGCTGTTGCCGCCACCTTCGGTGTAGGTGCCGCCGCGCACGGAGATGCTGCCACCGTCCATGCGTTCCTTGAGGATGATGTTGACCACGCCGGCGATCGCGTCGGAACCGTAGATCGCCGAGGCGCCGTCGGTCAGCACTTCGATGCGCTCCACGACCGAGGTCGGGATCGAGGCCAGGTCGGTGTAGCCGCCGGAGCTGACGCCCATGCGGCGGCCGGCGCTCAGCACCAGGCTGCGTTCCGGGCCCAGGTTGCGCAGGCTCACGTACATGCCGCCGAAGTCGCGGCCCGATTCCAGCGAGGAGGCACGGCTCATGCTCGGCGAACCGGCGGCGGTGACGTCCTGCAGGATGTCGGCGACGTTGACGTAGCCCTTCTTCTCGATCTCGGCGCGGTTCAGCGCGACGACCGGCT
>NZ_JBBYHZ010000123.1:0-610 GCF_038405435.1 Dryocola clanedunensis
TGGGCGCATCCCTGCGTGCTGCAAGCTCCGTGCCACGTTTGCTCCGGACACGAAGAAGGGGGCTTTCGCCCCCTTCCCGTTACTGCAAGGTACTACTGCTGGATCAGCGCAGCAGGCTCAGCACGTTCTGGCTGGACTGGTTGGCCTGTGCCAGCATGGCGGTACCGGCCTGCTGCAGGATCTGGTTGCGGGTCAGCTCGGCGGTTTCCGAAGCGTAGTCCACGTCGCGGATACGGCTACGGGCGGCGGACATGTTCTCCGACGAGGTGTTCAGGTTCGCAACCACCGAGGTGAAGCGGTTCTGGATGGCGCCCAGGTCAGCACGGGCCGAGTTGATCGAGTTCAGCGCGGCGTCCATCGCCAGGATGGCGTTGTCCGCACCGCCGACCGAGGAAATGTCCATATCGGCAAAGCCGTCCTTTGCGCTGCCTGCCGAGTAGTTGTTGGTGGTGCCGGTGGTCAGGCCGGTCTGCTCCTTCAGAGCGGCGTTTCCGGCGGCGTCGTTTGCGGTGGAGGCGACGGTGAAGTTGCCCTCCTTGCCGGTCAGCTGGACCTTGCCCTCGACGAGCGAGGCGCTCACGCCGGTTTCGTGGGTCTTGGCATTGACGGC
>NZ_JBBYHZ010000124.1:0-609 GCF_038405435.1 Dryocola clanedunensis
TCCCGGCGTACCAGGTCAACGCGGGCGCGATGTCGCGCTCGAACCGGACGAAGCCGCTGCCCAGGTTCTCGCGACGGGTCTGCCCGGCGGTCGCATTGGGCATCGCCATCATGCCGGCGGTGGCGCGCTCGTCCTTCACTTCGGCGCGGTCGATGCGCAGGCCACCAACCCAGCGTTGCGCGGTGCCCTCGCCCAGGGTGATCTCGGTGAACGCCCCGAGGTTCTCCAAGCGTGCGTCGGTACGCCACGGCTGCTGGCGGTACACGTTGCGACCCATCGCGTTACGGCTGCGATGACGGCTGTCCTGCGCATCCACGCCGACCACGATGGCGATGTCCTGCCAGCGCCATTCCGAAGCGATACGGCCACCGGTGGTGCGGCGATCAACGTTGGAGGCCATCGGCATCGGCATGCTGCTGGCCGGGTTCGGCGTGCGCAGCGTGTAGTTGTCCATCACGTGGTCGGCGTCGTTGTAGTACAGGTTGGCCTGCAGCTTGTCCCACGCACCGGGCAGGTTGTCCTTCTCGAAGCGGGCGGCGTAGCTGGTGCGCTTGAACGCGGCGCCGTCCATGCCGCGGCCGGCGTAGCGCGCGATCGCATCGCCGGTGC
>NZ_JBBYHZ010000125.1:0-609 GCF_038405435.1 Dryocola clanedunensis
TTGAACTCCCCCGGGTAGGCCCACATCAGCAGCGGCAACGGACCGTCCTTCTTCGCGTTGTAACCCGGCGGCAGCATCAGCGTGGCGGTCAGGTCGACGCCGTCGTTGCGCTTGTAGCGGATCTGCTCCTTGCTCACCCCACGCAGCTGCGGCAGCGGGTGCTGGAAGTGGGTCAGCGCCTTCGGTGCAGCCGTGGCATCACCCAGCGACTGCACGTAGAAGTTGGCCGGCTCATCGGGCGATTCACGGGTCAACAGCAGCGAGGTGCCTTCCTGGTCGAGCAGCGCCACCGGCGCGGCATAGGACGGGGCCTGCGAGTGGAACAGGCGCGTGGTCTGCTTGCTGTCCAGATCGAAGCGGTCCACGAACGGACGATCGCCTTCCGGCGAAGCGCCCAGCCCGTACAGGAAGATGCTGCGGCCATCGGCACTCACCTGCAGGCGCGCGCGCCCGTTGACGTCGCGCACCAGGCCCGGGCGACCGGGATCGTTGTAGCGGTCCTGCGAGGAACGTGCGGACAGCAGTTCAGCTGCCTTCTCCGGCTGGTCGGGCGCGATCCGCCACTGCTTGACCTCGCGGTTCTTCCACCACGATTCATTGAGCAGCGCC
>NZ_JBBYHZ010000126.1:0-608 GCF_038405435.1 Dryocola clanedunensis
CTGCTCGACATCCGCATGCCTGGCATCACCGGTATCGAGGTGGCGCGCGCGCTGCCCGAGATCAGCCCGCGCACCCAGGTGGTGTTCGTCACCGCCTACGACCAGTACGCCATCGACGCCTTCGAGCAGGGCGCGATCGACTACCTGCTCAAGCCGGTCAGCGATGAGCGCCTGCTGGCCACGCGCGAGCGGATCCTGGCGCGCATGCAGTTGGGCCGCCCGGACAGCGGCATGCTCGAGCAGCTGCTGCAGCGCCTCGGCAATCAGCCCGCCGCCGCCTCAAGCGCGCCGCCTTTGGCCTGGATCACCGCCAGCAACGGCCGCGACACGCAGCTGATCATGCTCGAAGATGTGATCTACTTCCGTGCGGACAGCAAATACACCACGGTGGTGACCGAGCAGGGCGAAAGCCTGCTGCGCACCTCGCTGCGTGAACTGCTGGATGCGCTCGATCCGCAACGGTTCCGCCAGATCCACCGCTCCACCATCGTGAACATGAAGGCGGTCGCCGCAGTCACACGCGACGACACCGGCCGCGGCCAGCTGCGCTTGAAGCACCGCACCGAAGTGCTCAACGTCAGCCAGCCCTTCATGAGCCTGTTCCGCGG
>NZ_JBBYHZ010000127.1:0-608 GCF_038405435.1 Dryocola clanedunensis
GATAGGCCGGGGCGGTTTCCAGCGGATGACCTTCGGCGAACAGCGACGCCTCCGCAGCCAGGTTGCCGGCCTTGGCCGCCTCCAGACGCTGGGTCAGGATCAACGGGCGGCCGAGATTATCGCTGCTGACGAAGCCCGCGCAGCGGCGCGACACGCGCTCGCGCGCGGCGACCATCGGTGCCGAGGCGCTCATGCCCATGCCGGTGAGCAGGGTGTTGTCGAGCTGGTAACCGCCCGGGTCCATCGCGTACATGGCGCAGTAGTCGTACACCCGGCTCACCATCCACCCGGCCTCGGCGTTGCCATTGGCGGCCTGGAACTGCAGCCGCTGCGCGTAGGCGAACAGGTCGGTGTCGCCTTCGATATCCGCGCGCAGGTCCAGCGGAAGGCCCGAGGCCACCGCGGTGCCGCGCTCGCTGCCGAGCAGACGCCGGGCCAGCTGCCGCGCTTCGGCCGGAACCGCGCTGGTGGCCTCGCCGGCCTGCGGCCCATCCACCTGCGAGGTGGCCGGTTCGGCGTGCAGCACCCGATCGCCCGCGCGATAGCCCACCACCCCCAGCAACGCCAGGGCCGGTACGACCAGCAACCAGGTTTTCAGGGTCGGCACG
>NZ_JBBYHZ010000128.1:0-607 GCF_038405435.1 Dryocola clanedunensis
CGGCAGCTGCCGGAGCCGGAGCGGAGAAAGCGAGTGCGGCGCATGCCAGGCCGACGCTGAGCGCCAGCGGCCGATGGTCGTACATGGAACCCCCCTTGGAGCGTCCTTTCAAAAGTGCGTAGCGTCAAAAGTGTGACGCACATCACATGCCAATCGTGCCTGACTGCGCAGTTGTTGCCAAATCGTTAAGACGCGGGTACGACCGATCAGCCCCCGGGTGGAACCCGGAGGGGAGAGGCAAGTCATTGAATTGCTACACGTTCAACCCATGTCGCCGGCATGGAAAGCGCACTCCATCGCGATGAAGCTGTTCAGCCGGCTGGCGGCGCCAGCGGCTCCGAACACCGCCCGGTGCAGCACACCGGGTCAGTTAGCGACACGCTACGTCAGCAGTTGCGCACAACGCGTGTAGATGGACGCGCCAGCGGCGCTTACCACTGGTCTTCGAGCTTCTGCGGTTTGCAGGCGACCCATGAGGCGCACAACAGCACCACCGCGCACAGCACCAGGAAAGCAAACGGCAGGTGCCAGCCGTTGCTGACGGCATGCAGCCAGCCGAACAGGAACGGGCCCAGGCAGCTGAAGGCATAGCCCACGCCCTGCATGG
>NZ_JBBYHZ010000129.1:0-606 GCF_038405435.1 Dryocola clanedunensis
TGCTCGACATTCTCCGATTCATCCTTGCCCGCCGGCACATCCTCGGCCGGCAGGTTCGGGATGCCCAGCGCGATCGCTTCGATCTTCTCGCGCAGCACATCCAGGGCCAGTTCCGAGGCTTTCAGTTCATCGGCGAACGCGGCCACCTCGGCCATGATCGCCGAGACGTCTTCGCCCTTGGCCTTGGCCTGGCCGATGGCCTTGGAACGGCTGTTGCGCAGGCTCTGCAGCTCTTGAGTACGCACCTGGATCCGCTTGCGATCGGCTTCCGGCGACTCCAGCCCGGAGACATCCAGCTCGAAACCGCGCGAGGAGCGCAGGCGTTCAGCAAGGTCGGCGGGCTGTTGGCGGAGCAGGGCTGGATCGAGCATGGCGGCAGAGGGGTCTACGGATTCGGAGGGGGATTATCGCCTGTTATGCGTTTTTCTGCCGCCGGTTCATCCCGGGCGTGGCAGAATCGCGGTGATCCATACGGTATGCCCCATGTCTGCTTCCCGCTCGACTTCTGGCAAGAACATCACTTTCCAGCTGCCCCGCCGCAGCCTCAAGATCGCCGCGATCGCCTTCGGTGCGGGCGTGCTGCTGTTCCTGGTGGTGTGGCTGAGC
>NZ_JBBYHZ010000130.1:0-604 GCF_038405435.1 Dryocola clanedunensis
CATGGTGCGCACCTTGCGCTGCTTGGCCATGCCGGCCAGGCCCTTGGTCAGCTGGGTGACCACCTTTTCCTTGTAGCTGCGCAGCTTGTCCAGGGTGATGGTCGGCTTGCCGAACTCGACGCCGAAATCACCGGCATGGGCAACTTCATCGATCACTGCGGCGGCATGCAGCAGCGCCTTGGACGGGATGCAGCCCACGTTGAGGCAGACGCCACCGAGGCTGGCATAACGTTCCACCAGTACGGTGTCCACGCCCAGATCGGCCGAGCGGAAGGCAGCGGTGTAACCGCCCGGGCCGGCGCCCAGCACCACCATCTTGCACTCGATGTCGGCCGGCTTGCCCGAGGACAGCGCCGGCTGCGGCGCGGCCGGTTCGGCCGGGGCGCGGTGCGAGGGGGTCACCGGCGGCTTGCTGGCCGGTGCGTCGGCCTTGGGTGCCTCGGCCTTGGCCGGCGCGGCCGGTGCAGCCGCCTCACCTTCAGCCTCCAGCAGCAGCACCACATCGCCTTCGGAGAGGTTGTCGCCGAGCTTGACCTTGATTTCCTTGACCACGCCAGCAGCCGACGAGGGCACTTCCAGCGTTGCCTTGTCCGATTCCAGCGTG
>NZ_JBBYHZ010000131.1:0-601 GCF_038405435.1 Dryocola clanedunensis
GGCCTGCCGCGTGTGTATGAACTGTCGATGCAGGCCATCGCGCACGGCGACGGTCACATCGACGCCGATACCCTGGGCCGTTTCATCGCCTCCTACCAGTCGCTTGCTCCCCTGAGCCTGGGTGAACTGTGGGCGGTCCCCATCATGCTGCGCCTGGCGCTGCTCGAAAATCTGCGGCGCATGGCCGCCCGGGTGATGCGCGATGGCACGGACCGCAGCCTGGCGGCGCAATGGGCTGAGGACCTCAATCGCGCGGCGTCCGACACCCCGACCGAGGTGGTCCTGGTGGTGGCCGATATGGCCCGCTCCGAGCCGCCCTTGACCGGTGCCTTCATCGCCGAGCTGACCCGCTCGCTGCAGGGGCGCGGCGGCGCGTGGGCCATGCCCATCGCCTGGCTGGAACAGTGGGCCGCTGCGGCCGGTCAGCGCATCGATGAACTGGTCGCCGCCGAGGGCCAGCAGCAGGCGGCCGACCAGGTCTCCATCGGCAACAGCATCGGCAGCCTGCGCTTCCTCTCCACCATGGATTGGCGCACCTTTGTCGAAGACATGAGTGTGGTCGAGCAGCGGCTGCGGGAAGACCCGATGGCCGTCTATCCGC
>NZ_JBBYHZ010000132.1:0-601 GCF_038405435.1 Dryocola clanedunensis
AAGTGCGGAAACGGCAAGAACGCGAGCATGGCGCATGCGGAAGCTCCGTGTGGACCGGCCTGGCGGTTGCGGGACCGCAACCACGGGGATCGCCCGATTATCAACGCCGTTTCACGCCACGGTCAACGCAGGGTGCAGCAAAACCGGGGGCGGACAGCGCGGAGGAGCCCCGGACATGCGATCCCATGCCCATGTCATTGCTCCTCGAACGCGCCCAATACCTGCTTTCGGCCCACAACACCCGGCAATTGCCGGAAGACGTGGGCGCGGAAGTCGCCTTTGCCGGTCGCTCCAACGCCGGCAAATCCAGTGCCCTCAACGCCCTCACCCGCCAGAACAGCCTGGCCCGGGTCTCCAAGACCCCCGGCCGCACCCAGCAGCTGGTGTTCTTCGAGGTCACCCCGGAGGCCAAGCTGGTCGATCTGCCCGGTTACGGCTACGCCAAGGTCCCGCTGGACCTGCAGGCGCACTGGCAGGCCTTCATCGACCAGTACTTCCGTACCCGCGAGGCCCTGCGTGGTCTGGTGGTGGTGATGGACATCCGTCACCCGCTGAAGGACTACGATCGCCAGATGCTGGCCTATGCCGTGCAGCGCGGCCT
>NZ_JBBYHZ010000133.1:0-600 GCF_038405435.1 Dryocola clanedunensis
CGCTGGCTGATCGATACCGTGACCGCCAAGTTCGGCGTGAACCTGGCCGAAGCCGCCAACCCGGACCCGCGCAGCTACCGCACCTTCAATCAGTTCTTCACTCGTGCGTTGAAGCCGGGCGCGCGCGTGGCCGATGCCGATCCGCGCACGCTGGTCATGCCGGCCGACGGCCGGATCAGCCAGCTGGGCACGATCGAGGACGGGCGCATCTTCCAGGCCAAGGGGCAGTCCTTCACCGCCGCCGAACTGCTGGGCGATGCCAAGGATGCGGAAGTCTTCCACCACGGCCTGTTCGTCACGGTGTATCTCTCGCCGAAGGATTACCACCGCGTGCACATGCCGTGGACCGGCACGCTGCGCGAGACGGTGCACGTGCCGGGTCGGTTGTTCAGTGTCGGGCCGGCGGCGGTGAACAAGGTACCCGGGCTGTTCGCCCGCAACGAGCGCCTGGTCTGCCACTTCGATACCGATTTCGGCCCGATGGTCTCGGTGATGGTCGGCGCATTGCTGGTCTCCGGCGTGGAGACGGTGTGGGGCGGCGAGGAGATCCCGGCCTACGGCGATACCATCACCCGCAAGGATTACCGCGGCAAGGGCATC
>NZ_JBBYHZ010000134.1:0-598 GCF_038405435.1 Dryocola clanedunensis
TGTCCGACGGCCTGCTGGCCGACCTCGGTCATATCGCTGCACGCAGTGGTGTGGGCGCCGAAGTGGACGCCGATCTGCTGCCGGTCTCGTCTTCCCTGCGCGAATTGCTCGGCCGCGAGGGTGCACGCGAGTGCGCGCTGCGCGGTGGCGACGACTACGAACTGTGCTTCACCGCCGCTGCCGACCAGCGCGACGCGCTGCACTATCTGGCCGAATCACTGGACCTGCCACTGACCCGCATCGGCCGCATTGTCGACGGGCAAGGCGTGCAGGTGAATGGTGAAGCCACCGACGGCGGCTACCAGCACTTCGCGTGATCACATCGTACAGGTAAGCGTCCGCCCCGCAGCCACCAAAGGCCGAAGCGACGCGGGAACCAGGTTGCACGAGTGCGGTGCTCATGGGCCTACGGGCGCATCGTGGTTGCGCGGCGTGCCGTAATCGTCCAACCACTGGAAGCTCACCGTGGCCGGCATCGTCGTGCCCTGCGGCAACGGCAACCGTACCTCAGTGCCCGGCGCGATCATGTCCACGTCCAGCTTGCGGCCATCGGCCAGGGTGAGCGTGCTCAGTGTCACGTGGTAGGCGCTGGGGTTGC
>NZ_JBBYHZ010000135.1:0-596 GCF_038405435.1 Dryocola clanedunensis
CGGGCGCGAGGTGTCGCGCATCGGGCAGGCGTTCGAGGACCGGCAGGGGCGGGTCTGGTTGTCGGGAAGCCGCCAGGGCGTATGGCGACTCGGCGCCCAGTGGCGGCACTTCGAGCGTTTCGCCGCACCGGCCGGACCCATCGCCGGTGCGGCAGGCAGCCTGGCCCCGGCGGCAGACGCACACGCATGGTGGGCACGCGGCGGCACGCTCGCCCGTCTCTCGCCGGAGCAGGGCTTCTCCCCCGCGCGGTGGTCCTATGCACAGGATCCAGCACGTGCCGATCGCCACGTGGTGGTTGAAGATCCGCAGGGCGTGGTGTGGGTCTTCGCGGCGCCGTGGCTGACCCGGATCGATCCGCTGCGCCGGCGTCGGCAGCGCTGGCAGGTGGGGGCGGCCAGTGTGTCGCCGGGCACGTCGCCGCAGGCCGCGTTGCTGGCCTGTGGCGATCGCGTGTGGCTGGCCGGCAATGGTCGCGTGGAGCAGCGTGCGGGCGATGGCAGCGTTCTGGCCAGTGCTGCCTACGCGGCGGCGGGCCTGCGCCCGGGCGTGGCGGAGTTCGCGCTCCAGTGCAGCCCTGGCGGAGAGGTATGGCTGG
>NZ_JBBYHZ010000136.1:0-596 GCF_038405435.1 Dryocola clanedunensis
GTGCGGCCGGCGCCACGCCAAGGAATTCGGCGCGCACGCGGTCGCGGTCCTGCGGTGGAGTGCGCTGGGCGACCAGGGTCAGCTGGGTGAGCTGGGAGGGCGTGAGCTGGCGCAGCACCGCCAGCGCGGTGGGGCGCTGCTCGGCCGGCAGATACCCGAACAGGCCCTGCAGCTTGGTGAACTCATGCCCGAGCTGTGGGCCAAGCAGCCAGCCGTCGCGGAAGCGCTGGTCCTGTTCGGCGAAGCGCTGGCGAAGCGCCTGCTGCTGGGCCGGCGGCAGGGCCGCCACGCGCGCCGCCGCGGCGCGGACACGGGCACGCTCGCTTTCGGTCATGGCCTGCCAGGCGGCATAGCGGCTGCGCAGCTCGCGCAGCTGGGCCGGATCCAGCGCCGCAGGCGTGGCCGGGATCGCCGGGGCGGTGGCACTGGCAGGCGCGGGCACCGCCAGCGGCACTTCGACCCGGTTGGGGGCGGCGATGGCCGCACTGGACAGCCCAAGGGCGATCAGCAGGAAGGCAGGCTTACTCATCGGCGGCAGCCGTCTCCAGGCCGGCGGTGGCGGGTTCGGGGCGGCTCGGCTGGGCCTGCGATTCGTC
>NZ_JBBYHZ010000137.1:0-596 GCF_038405435.1 Dryocola clanedunensis
GGAGATCGAGGACATCCTGATCAACGGCTACAAGGACATCCACGTCTCCCAGGGCGGCATGCTCAAGCGGGCGCCGCAGCGCTTCAGCGATGACAGCCATCTGCTGCGCATCCTGCGCCGGATCCTGGCGCCGCTTGGCCGCCGCCTGGATGAATCCAACCCGATGGTGGATGCGCGGCTGCCCAACGGCGGGCGCCTCAACGCCATCATCTCGCCGTTGGCCGTGGATGGGCCGATGGTCTCGATCCGGAAGTTCCGCAAGGATCCGTTCACCCCGGACGAGCTGCTGCGCATGGGCACGTTCGATCGGCCGATGCAGGCGCTGCTGCATGCGATGGTGCTGGGCCGCTGCAACATCCTGGTCTCCGGCGGCACCAGCTCGGGCAAGACCTCGCTGCTCAATGCCCTGGCCAACTACATTCCCGCCAACGAGCGCGTGATCACCGTCGAAGACACCGCCGAGCTCTCGCTCAACCACCCGCATGTCGTGCGTCTGGAAAGCCGTATCGGCGGTGCGGACGGCAACGGCGCGATCAGCATCCGCGACCTGGTCCGCAACAGCCTGCGCATGCGCCCGGACCGCATCGTGGTTGGCG
>NZ_JBBYHZ010000138.1:0-593 GCF_038405435.1 Dryocola clanedunensis
GAGGCCACCGGCAGGGCGGTATCGACGAAGGTGCGGCGCACGTAGTCCGGATCGTCGGCCTCTTCACTGACCCGCTCGACCCGCTCGGGCCGCCGGAAGTCGGCCGGCGGCATGGTCGGCACGCCCTGGCGGAGCAGCGTGCGGCCGACATCGTTGAGGCGCTCGGCCGGCACACTGCGCGGCGCGCGCCAGAACGCATCGAAGTTGGCGGCCATCTCACGCACTTCCGGGCCGGCCACGATCACATCGCGGTCGCGGAAGTTGTATTCGCTGTCCCAGTCGTAATAGTCGTCCTGGTAGTTGCGCCCACCGACCACGCCCAGTGCATCGTCGACCACCAGCAGCTTGTTGTGCATGCGCTGGTTGAAACGGCGGAAGCAGCACACCACGCTGGCGGCGTAATCGAAGTAGTTCAGGCGCGCCTTGCCGAAGGTCGGGTTGTAGACCCGCAGTTCGAAGTTGGCATGGCTGCCGGACAGGGCGCCGAGGATCTCCAGGTCGGAGATCGCCGAGAGCTGGTCGATCAGCACCCGCACCTTGATCCCGCGGCGTGCGGCCGCCTGCAGTTCGTCCAGGACCAGCCGGGCGCTGTC
>NZ_JBBYHZ010000139.1:0-592 GCF_038405435.1 Dryocola clanedunensis
TGGGCGAGAACGACCCGGCCGCGCGCAAGGCGATCGGTCCGCTGATGCCGCAGGTGGATCGCCTGTACCAGCTGTATCACGTGCTGGCCAAGGCCCGTACCCGCCGCGGTGCGATCGAGTTTGAAACCTCCGAAGTGCGCTTCGTGCTGGACAACACCGGCGAAGTCACCCAGGCCGGGATGATGGTGCGCAACGATGCGCACAAGCTCATCGAAGAATGCATGATCGCGGCCAACGTGCAGGCTGCGCGCTACCTGCTGGCCAAGCACGTGCCGGCGCCGTTCCGTGACCATGAGCGCCCGCCGGAATCCAAGTACGCCGACCTGCTCGAGTTCCTGAAGGAATTCAAGCTGAGCCTGCCGCCGTGGTCGAAGGTGCAGCCGGCCGATTTCACCAAGCTGCTCAAGAAGGTGCGCGACCGACCGGACGCAGCACTGCTGGAATCGGTGCTGCTGCGCAGCCAGAGCCTGGCGGTGTATTCGCCGGACAACCTTGGCCACTTCGGCCTGGCACTGGATGCGTACGCGCACTTCACCTCGCCGATCCGCCGCTACCCCGATCTGCTGGTGCACCGTGCGATCAAGCACGCGCT
>NZ_JBBYHZ010000140.1:0-592 GCF_038405435.1 Dryocola clanedunensis
GGTGTGGCGCTGCAGCGCCAGCAGGTTGTTCTTGCTCTGGCTCTGCAGCAGATCGAAGAAGCGCGCCTCGTGCTGCGGCAGGCCATCGTTCTCCAGCCGTTGCAAGCGGGCCAGGAAATCGTCGGCGCTGGACAGGCTGACGGTGAAGTCGCCGCTGTCTTCCGGCCAGGCCTGGCAGTAGCGGCGGAAGCAGCCCAGCAGCAGGTTTTCCAGCCGGTTGTGTTCGGCCTGGGAGCCGCCGAGCTGTTCGTTGAGGGTGTTGCTGATCTGCCGGAAGTGCGCTTCCAGGTTTTCCAGGCTGAGCACGCCGAGCGCTTTGAGGCGTTCGTCCAGGCCCTGCTGCTGCAGGGGCGTGACCACGCGCTTGGCCCGCGGCGCGCACTGCTCGTGCAGGCGCGCCAGGCGTTCGTGCTCACGGCCGAGCTGGCCGCGCTCCACGCGCACGTCTTCATAGGTGCGCTTGGCCTGGGCCACATCGGCCCGGGTCTTTTCGATCTGTTCGCCGAGCCTGCGCAGGTCGGCATTGCCTTCGCGCAGGTCGTGCAGGGCTTGGGCGATGTCGTCCAGGCGCTGCAGCGGCGCGGCCACATCG
>NZ_JBBYHZ010000141.1:0-262 GCF_038405435.1 Dryocola clanedunensis
CTCCTCCAGCACCACGATGCGGGTGTTGGCGTCATTGTCGGCCGCACTGCTGCCCAGGTGGAGGCCCAGGTCCATTACCGGCACGACCTGGCCACGCAGGGTCATGATGCCCAGCATCGCCGGGGAGGTGCCGCGCAGGGGCAGCAGAGGCACGGGCAGGACCACCTCTTGGACCTTGAGCAGTTCGAGCGCGTAGGCCTGGGCGCCGCAGCGCAGGCGCAGCCAGCGCGAGGTGCGCTCGCTGGCGCGGCGGTTCTCGCGC
>NZ_JBBYHZ010000141.1:272-592 GCF_038405435.1 Dryocola clanedunensis
GGCCGGGTCGCGTGCCTGGCGCTGCAACTCTTCCCAGCTGCCGGGCCGGCTCTGTGCCAATGAGGGCGTGCCGGCGCGGGCACTGGTCGCCGCCGGCATGGGCGGCATCGAGGGCATCTGCCGGGCAATCGGTGCGCGGGCGGCTGGCGCGGCGGCGGGCGGTGCGGACTCGGGCGCCGGCACCTGCCCCGGCGCCAGGGCCGGGGCGGGGGGCGCGACAGGCGCGGGCAATTCGGCCGGCGTGCTGGCGCCTGCGGGCATGGGATCGGTTTCGTAGACGACCTCGGGCGGCAGGTCGTCCCAGTTGGGGCGCGCTTCTT
>NZ_JBBYHZ010000142.1:0-589 GCF_038405435.1 Dryocola clanedunensis
GATCGGCAAGCGTCGCGAGGATGCGCTGACCACCCAGGTGCTGGCGGCAGTGAAGGCCGACAAGACGTTCGACGCCTTCGAACCGGATGCCGCGGGCAATGTGAAAACCTACGTGCCGCTGCGCATCGGCGGCAGCGAAGAGCACTTCGCCCTCGGCGTGATCGTGCCGCACGCGCTGATCACCGCGCAGGCGCGCGCGCTGCTGTGGATCATCCTGGCCGTTGGCCTGGGCGCCGCCCTGGTGCTCAGTGGCAGCGTGTACGTGCTGCTGCGCCGTCAGGCGATCCGCCCGCTGGCCGATGCCGTCCGTCTCTCGGCCGACGTGGCCGAGGGCCGTCTGGATACGCCGCTGCCGCCGGCGCGCAACGATGAGGTGGGCCGCCTGCTGGACTCGATGCAGCGCATGCGGGGCCAGCTGCGCGCGGTGATGGCCGCGCAGGGCGAGATGGCCCAGCGCCACGAGGCGGGCGAGCTGAGCTACCGCATGGACACGCAGGCCTTCCCGGGCGAGTACGGCAAAATGGTGGAGGACACCAACCAGCTGGTCGGGGCCAACATCGCGGTGACCCGCCGCCTGGTCGAGGTGATG
>NZ_JBBYHZ010000143.1:0-588 GCF_038405435.1 Dryocola clanedunensis
GCCGGCCGACCTGCGCCTGCCGGTGGGCTACGAGATCTACGGCCTGCTGCGGCTGATCGGCCGCTTCCACCAGGCGCGCGCCGATGGCCGCAGCCTGGATGACGACGAGATCCTGCGGCTGGAGCCGATGCTGACCGATTCGCTGCTGCATACCCTGCTGTGCGATCTGGAAGCGATCCGCGTGGTCCGCCGCGACGAGCAGGGCGAGTGGCTGCTGGCGCGCGACCTGGACAAGCTCACCCTGGCCGACCTGTACGAGACCACGCAGATGCGGATCCCGATCAAGGAAGCCTACCTGCCGTATCGCGACGACAGCCTGGGCACGGCCTCGGTGGACACGCTGCGCCTGCCGCTGCGCGAACTGCTCAAACGCCGCGTCAGCGATATCTATTCGACCCCCGGAGACAAACCATGACCGCCAAGCCCCTGCTGCTGGCCCTGGGCCTGCTGACGCTGGCCGCCTGCAACAAGCCCGCTGCACAGAGCGAGGCCACTGCGCCCGCCGCCCCGGCCCCGATCGATGAACCGGCTGTGCCGCCGACCGACGCGGTGCCGGCCACCGAGCGCAGGACCGTCGAACAGCCGACG
>NZ_JBBYHZ010000144.1:0-587 GCF_038405435.1 Dryocola clanedunensis
GTGGCGTGACTGGAGCGGCCTGACCACCGGCCGCGACAGCTACCTGGGCAACGTCCGCGCCGCCAATGCGTTCAACTACAAGTTCGCGCTGTCCAAGATCGGCCAGCCGGTGGACAAGACCGAGTGGGGCATGACCCCGCAGACGGTCAATGCCTACTACAACCCGCTGCAGAACGAGATCGTCTTCCCGGCCGCCATCCTGCAGCCGCCGTTCTTCGACCCAAAGGCCGATGACGCGCTGAACTACGGCGGCATCGGTGCGGTGATCGGCCACGAAATGACCCACGGTTACGACGACCAGGGCAGCCGCTTCGGGCCGACCGGCAACTTCGAGAACTGGTGGACCGAGGCGGACACCAAGAACTTCAGCGGCCTGACCGGCAAGCTGATCAAGCAGTTCGACGGTTACAAGGTGGACGGCCAGCCGGTCAACGGCAAGCTGACCCTGGGCGAGAACATCGCCGACCTGGGTGGCCTGGCCACCGCCTACGACGCCCTGCAGAAGGCCTCGGCCGGCAAGGAAGATCCGAAGGTCGACGGCTTCACCCGTGACCAGCGCTTCTTCTTCAACTGGGCCACCGTGTGGC
>NZ_JBBYHZ010000145.1:0-587 GCF_038405435.1 Dryocola clanedunensis
GTTGGCGGTGCTGCTCAACGGCCGCAGCACGATCGTGCGCTTCGCCCCGCCGATCTCGCTGCGCACCACGGTCGATGAGGGGCTGGACCCCGAGCGCACCGTGCGCAAGCTGCAGCGCGTGCTGCGGACCCATTTCCGCCGCATCCGCGAATCGGTGATCGGGCCGGATCTGTCCACCCGCCGCCTGCTGGTGGACAAGGTGCTCGACGCGGACACCGTGCGCGAAGCGATCGCCTCGCAGGCCAAGCGCGACAACTCCAAGCCGGCCGATGCCTGGAAGAAAGCCCACGCCTACGCGTGGGAAATCGCCGCGGATTACTCCAGTCCGGTGGTGCGTTCGGCCAGCTTCATGCTCAGCCATGTCTGGAACCGCATCTACGCCGGCGTGCTGGTCCACCACCTGGACAAGTTCAAGGCGGCCGCGCCCGGGCACGAAGTGGTCTACGTGCCCAGCCACCGCAGCCACATGGATTACCTGCTGCTGTCCTACCTGCTGTACGACCGCGGCATCGTGCCGCCGCACATCGTGGCCGGCATCAACCTGAACCTGCCGGTGGTCGGCACGCTGCTGCGCAAGGGCGGTGCGT
>NZ_JBBYHZ010000146.1:0-585 GCF_038405435.1 Dryocola clanedunensis
GTGGTCAGCAACGTGGCTGCGTTCGGTGCCTTCGTGGACATCGGCGTGCACCAGGATGGGCTGATCCACATCTCCGCGCTGTCGGACACCTACGTCAAGGACCCGCGTGACGTGGTCAAGGCCGGTGACATCGTCAAGGTGAAGGTGCTGGAGGTCGACGTGGCGCGCAAGCGCATCGCGCTGACCCGCCGCCTGGATGACACCCCGGCCCCGGCCAAGGCCCCGGGCGGTGGCGGCCGCCGCGACGGTGGGGCGGGCAATGGCCCGCGCAACGGCAACCGCGGCGGCCCGTCCGGCCCCCGTCCGGGCAGCGCGGCACCGCCGGCCAACAATGCGCTGGCCGATGCCTTCGCCCGGGCCAAGCGCGGCGGCTGAGCCTGCTGCCGTTGCCTGCCAGGGGCCGCCTTCGGGCGGCCTTTGGCGTTTTCGGGGGTCTGGGTGGCCGTGGGCACTTCTGGTTTGACGCATGTTTACGCACACTTCCCGTTGAATGCCCGTAGGGTGGGTGGACGGCGGGGAGCCCAGATGACAGACGACCAGGCAGGACCGGGCAACCGGGCGGGCCGCAGCGCCGATCACCGCGCT
>NZ_JBBYHZ010000147.1:0-583 GCF_038405435.1 Dryocola clanedunensis
CGAGCAGGATGTTGTTGTCGTCCACCACCGGGGCGGAGACCCAGTCATGATCGGAGAACTGGCGCGCGACTTCATCGGCGCTCTCGCCGACGTCGATCGCCGGCTGTTCGTCATCGATCAGGCGGTTGATCGGGGTGTTGTCCTCATGCGTCACCAGCGCGGCCAGCGAGAGGCGGCCCAGGTACTGATGGCGGCGGCTGACCACGAACAGGTGATCGGTGTGGTCGGGCAGTTCGCCACGCAGGCGCAGGTAGCGCAGCACCACGTCGACGTTGACGTCGGCGCGCACGGTCACCACGTCCGGGTTCATCAGGCGGCCGGCGCTGTCCTCGGGATAGGACAGCACCTGCTCGAGCCGCTCGCGGTTCTCGCGGTCCATCGACTTGAGGACTTCGTCGATGACCGTGTCCGGCAGATCCTCGACCAGGTCGGCAAGGTCATCGATGTCCAGGTCTTCGACCGCGGCGATGATTTCGTCCGGGTCCATGTCGGCCAGCAGGCTTTCGCGCACTTCCTCGCCGACGTGGACCAGTACCTCGCCATCGTCTTCCGGATCGACCAGGCCCCAGACAATCTCGCGCTT
>NZ_JBBYHZ010000148.1:0-234 GCF_038405435.1 Dryocola clanedunensis
GGGCAGGGATTCGGCGCCGGCCAGCTGCTGCAGCCGCTGCACGACGCGCGGCAGGTCGATCGGGGCGACATAGGTATCCACGCACGCCGCCAGCAGCGCATCGAGCACCGGCGAGGAGCGCAGCGGCGCAGCAGGCAACAGCGCCAGCAGGCTCATGTGTCGGTGATCGACAAGCAATTGCTGCAGGTGGGCCAGGTTGGCCGGCACCACCGTGCGCAGGTCCAGCAGGCCGAC
>NZ_JBBYHZ010000148.1:244-582 GCF_038405435.1 Dryocola clanedunensis
GATCCCGGCGCGTTGTTCGGGGGCCACGCTGCGGACCTGCCAGCCGGCCGCAGCCAGCGTCGCCCGTTCAAGCGCGAGGGGTTGCCCAAACCAGATCACACACCGGGCAGGAAAATCGGGGACAGCCGCCATGCGTCACCTTGTCGACAGGAATCGCGGGCGGTGTCTGCTGCCTGATCGGTTGCCACGGACGTGCCGCCCCACGTCCGGGTCCGTCCCCCGCCGCAGCACGTGTGCGCCGGGCGCGTCGCCGGTCGGGAAAAAGACCGTGACAGAGAAGGGAACGCGGGTTGGGGCGATCAGCGGCCACTGCCGCGGCCCAACGAAAAAGGCCGCTG
>NZ_JBBYHZ010000149.1:0-581 GCF_038405435.1 Dryocola clanedunensis
TGGGGCTGTCGCCGTTCCATCTCTCGCGGCTGTTCCAGCTCAGCACCGGGACCTCGGTGGTGCGCTATCTGCGAGGCCGCCGGCTGACCCACGCCGCGCACCAGCTGGCGGCCGGGGCCGATGGCATTCTCGAGGTGGCCATTGCTGCCGGCTACGCCTCACACGCGGCCTTTACCCGCGCATTTTCCGAGCAGTTCGGACGTTCGCCCGAGCAGGTGCGCGAGCAGGGGCTGGCCGGCATGGTGTTGGTCGAGGCATTGAAGCTGATCGATCCCTCGACACCCTGCAGGATCGAACCCCATCGCGCGCACCGCGGTGCCCTGCGCGTGGCCGGCATCGGTGCACGCCATACCGCCGCGACCGTCGCATCGATTCCTTCGCAATGGCAGCGCCTGGACGAGGCGCATGGGTTGGGCGCGCAGATCGCCTACGGCGTGTGCGGCAACAATGACGCTGACGGCGGCTTTGACTACATCGCCGGCGTGGAGATCCGTGCCTCCGCGCCCGTGCCCTCCGGCTGGCAGGCGATCTCGATCGCGCCTCGCGAGTATCTGGTGGCCTGGCATGCCGGGCACATTTCC
>NZ_JBBYHZ010000150.1:0-580 GCF_038405435.1 Dryocola clanedunensis
ATCTGCGCATCCACGGCCGCGATCGCGGTCATGTTGAGCACGCGGCGCGAGGTCGCGCTGGTGGTCAGGATGTGCACCGGCTTGGCCACGCCCATCAGGATCGGGCCGATCGCCACGCCGTCGGTGAACACGCGCACCAGGTTGTAGGCGATGTTGGCCGCTTCCAGGTTGGGCAGCACGAACAGGTTGGCGCGGCCCTTCAGCGTGCTGTTGGGCAGCAGCTTCTGGCGCAGGGCTTCATCCCATGCGGTGTCACCCTGCATCTCGCCATCCACGTTCAAGCGCGGGTTGCGCTTGAGCAGCATCTCGCGGACCGCACGCATCTTCAGCGCGTCCCTGGAATCGTGGCTGCCGAAGTTGGAGTGCGACAGCAACGCCACCTTCGGCTCGATGCCGAACAGCTTCATGCGGTACGCCGCCTGCAGCGTGGCTTCGGTGATCTGCTCGGCGGTCGGGTCTTCCTGCACGTGGGTATCCACGAAGAAGAACACGCCCTGCTGGTTGATCACGCCGGTCATCGCCGAGGTGGAGGTCACCTTGGCTTCCAGCGGCAGCACGCTGCGCACGTAGCCCAGCTTCT
>NZ_JBBYHZ010000151.1:0-580 GCF_038405435.1 Dryocola clanedunensis
GATCACGGCGAAGAGGAGGCCGAGGAAGGTGTAGTCAAGCTGACCCCTGACCAGATCAAGGCTTCTGGCATCGGCGTGGTGGCTGTCGGGCGCGGCGGTGGCGCATCGACCCGCCTAGCTGGGCGCGTCGAGCCGGCCATCGGGGGGCGTGCTGCGATCGCATCAACGGTCACCGGCCGCGTTGAACGCGTGCTTGTTGCACCTGGTACGGCCGTCAAGAGCAACCAGCCCCTGGTGATCGTTGTCAGTGGAGAAGCCGCGACGTTCAAGGCCGCCGCTACTGCCGCAGCGGCGGAGGCCGAAGCCATCCGCCTGGCCTACGGCCGCGATAAATCCCTTGTCGAGCAAGGCGTAGTGGCACGCCAGGAGCTGGAGGCGTCGCGTGCGCGATCTTTGGCCGCGGATGCTGCCGCTAGTGCTGCACGTGCGCAGGTTGCGGCCAGCGGGTCTCCGGACAGTTCCGGCCGGGTGACCATCTCGAGTCCTGTCGCTGGCTTGGTTGGCAACGTCCAAGTGACGCCCGGTGGCGTCGTCTCAGCTGGGACGCTTGTTGCGGAGGTTTCCAATCCCGACATGAATG
>NZ_JBBYHZ010000152.1:0-576 GCF_038405435.1 Dryocola clanedunensis
CGTGAGCCCGGCGTCGAGCCGCATCACCGGCAGCAGCGGGGTGTAGGCAAAGCGCGCCAGGCCAACCGTAAGCACGAGCGCGCAGATGCCGGCCGTGATGACCTGCCAGGCGCGGCGGGGAGGCGGGATCGTGAGGGACATGTGTCTGGAGGGCAGCGGGGAGGGCCCATCGTCGGTGGACGGAGGTGATGGCGTCTTTCGATAGAATGACCCATCCTGTCGATGAGGCGTCACATGGCCATGGCTGAACCCACTGCCCCGGGTTGGCGCGAAGTCGCGGTGCCGCCGCTGCGGCGTCTGCCCTGGCCGGTGGTGGCGCGCAGCCAGCGACTGGAGGCCGGCGAGCGCTTCCCGCCGCACGTGCACGGCTGGAACCAGCTGGTCCACGCCAGCACGGGTGTGCTGCAGGCCAGCGCCGGGCAGGCACGTCACGTGATCACCCCGCAGCAGGCGCTGTGGGTGCCGACCGGCACGCTCCATCACACGGGCGCGTTGAACACCTCGGCGTTCCGCAATCTTTACGTGGCCGATGGGCCGGAACTGGGTATGCCCACGCATTGCGTGGTACTCGATCTG
>NZ_JBBYHZ010000153.1:0-575 GCF_038405435.1 Dryocola clanedunensis
GTTCGTGTTCTCGTTGCCGGCGGCGCGGTAACAGCGCCCAAAAAAAGACCCGACAGAGGGAGGGTTCTGTCGGGTCTGGGATTGCGTGGGGGGAGGGACCCACGCAAATTCGATGTTGTCCGGCTCAGCCGCGGGTCTTGCCCGCGCTGGGCGTGGCGGCCGCGAACGGCTGCCGGGCGAGTTCGCTGAAGGCTTCGGAGGCCTTCAACCCCAGGCCGGCCACTTCCTGGCTAGCGCTGGTCCAACGGGCGAGGTTGTCACGTGCCAGTTGCGCGCCCTTGGGCAGCAGCGACTGCAGCGTGCCGGAGTCCTGTGACTGCACGACTTCACCGAAGAACCCGCTGGTGGCGGTGATGTTCTTCTCCAGCGTCTTCAACTGCACCCCGAACATGCTTTCGGCATTTTCCAGCGCGAGCCGGTTGGCGCGCGTGGCCGTGGCGGCCAGCTGGCGGGTGTAGTCGCTGAAGGAATCGGTGAACGCGGACGCCATGGTCAGGACGGCTCGAGAACGTTGATGCAATGCAGCATACGCCGAAAATATTGCATTGCAACATTTCGTTGCCAGTTGTGGTCCG
>NZ_JBBYHZ010000154.1:0-574 GCF_038405435.1 Dryocola clanedunensis
GTCGATCCGACTGCGCCCTGCCTGTTGCGTTGGGACGGGACCCAGTGCGAACGGGTGCCGCTGCCCGAGCCGGTCTGGTCGCTGGCCATGGCCGACGGCACGCTGGTGGGCAACGGCGAAACGCACTTTGTCGCGTTTGCGCCCGACGGGCCGCTGCAGGCGGGCCCGGAAGTGGACGTCGGCGCAGGGTGCCGGCTCAATGATCTGGTCACCGACAGCCGCGGCGGGTTGTGGGGCGGGTCGATGCATCAAGGCCTGCTCACTGGACGCGGCGCACTATTCCATGCGCCGGCCGTGGATGCGCCGGCGCGGCGCGTGGCCGACGGCCTGGGCGTGGCCAACGGCATGGCGTTCTCGGCTGACGAAACCACCCTGTTCGTGATCGACACCTTGGCCCGCACCCTGCTCGCCTACCCGGCCGATGTGGTGGCAGGCACGTTGGGCGAGCCGAAGGTGGTCACCGATTTCCTGGGCGTGCCGGGCAAGCCCGACGGCATGGCGATGGCGCGCGATGGCCACCTGTGGGTGGCGATGTGGGGCGGCCATTCGGTGGTGGAGTTGGCCGCCAACGGCG
>NZ_JBBYHZ010000155.1:0-574 GCF_038405435.1 Dryocola clanedunensis
GCCGGTTCGGCCTGGCGCGAGGCGAACCAGTGGATGCCGTAATCCTCGGCCACGCCCACCAGCGAGGCACCGAACACCAGCGTCAACACATGCACCTTGCCGAACACCAGCACCGTCACCGCCAGCGCGACGCCACAGCCGATCAGCAGCGAGGCGGCCACCAGCAGGATCGGGCGCAGCGAACGGAACGCCAGCCATACCAGCAGCAGTACCGCGGCCAGCGACCCCCAGCCGATCGTATTGATCTCCCAGTTGGCCTGCACGGCCGCGGCTTCCGCATGCAGCGGGACGCCGGCACGCAGCACTTCCAGACCCGGCGCCTGCTTCATGGCGGCCTCGGCGGCGGTGTCCAGCAGCAGGTCGATATGGCGCTCGCCATCGAGCTGGAACGCCGAGCCGACCGTGTCGTACTGCACGATCGACCAATGCTTTCCATCGGCTTCCAGCAGGCCGTCATCGCCCATCTGCAGGCCCGAACCCAGCGCGCGCTCCTGCCACCACTGCGGCCACAGCGAGAGCGGATCCTGGCGCCACTCGGTCAGGCGCGGCGCGCCCATCGGGCCGTACAGCGCCG
>NZ_JBBYHZ010000156.1:0-574 GCF_038405435.1 Dryocola clanedunensis
CGGCCTGGGCGAAACGGTGGACAGCGGCGGCGCCAAAGCCGGACGTGGCGCCAGTAATCAGAGCGGTACGGGTCATCGAGGTACTCCGTGAAGATCCCGACCATTTTCGCACCGATGCGCGCCCGGTGTGGCGCCGGGCGCCACCCGGCTGACCGGCGCCACGGGTCGTCCCGTCAGCGGATGCGGAATACCCGCGCCTTGGGCAGGTCTTCATCCACCTGCAGGAACCAGCGCCCGGCGATGCCCGGCACCACGACGATCCCGGGGTTGCTGCGGGCGGTCTTGAGCTTCATCTCGCCCTTGAGTACCTGCCACTGCTGGCCGTTGTCCAGGGTGAACACCGTGCCGGGGGCCCAGCCGTCCACCTGGCCGGTGACCTTGGCGTTGATGGGGCCGTCGTCCAGCCCGGGGAACATCGGGGCCGGCGTCGGCACACCCCGGCCTGCGGCAGGTGCCGCCGCGACGGCCACCGGGGCGGGGGCATCGGCCTGGGCCTGGCGCAGCAGGCGGTTCAGGGCCTGCAGCTGGGCCGGGGTCAGCCCTACGTCGGCCAGCGCCTGCGGATCCAGCCGCT
>NZ_JBBYHZ010000157.1:0-572 GCF_038405435.1 Dryocola clanedunensis
TGGTGGGCGAAGTGGCGGCCGTCAGCGGATTTGACAACTGCTGCAGCTTCGCACGGGCGTTTCGGGCCCGCTTCGGGTTGTCTGCGTCACGCTATCGTGAGGCCGGTGCGAATCTCTCGCCAGATTCGGCAAAGTCTTCGGTTGTCTCCCGCAAATAATTCACTGCAACGCAATCGTAACTTTCCGAGGCGTTTTTAACACGCTACTAACGTACCTCGGAGAGATAAATGAATTTTCGTACTCCCGCAGTGCGGCTGGGCCTTCTGCCCGCCGGCATTGCGCTTGCCCTGACGCCGGCCTTTGCTTCGGCTCAGGAAGCAAGCGGCACGACCGACCTGGACCGCATCCAGGTCACCGGTTCGCGTATCCGTCAGGCCAGCACTGAAACCGCGCAGCCGGTGATCGCGCTGCAGCGCGCCGACATCGAGAAGCAGGGCTTCACCAGCGTCGCCGACATCGTGCAGAACCTGTCGGCCACCGGCTCGCCGGCGATCAGCCGCGCCGATGCGCTGTCCTCGGGCGAAGAAGTCGGCGGCCAGTACGTCGACCTGCGCAACCTCGGTCCGGAGCGC
>NZ_JBBYHZ010000158.1:0-572 GCF_038405435.1 Dryocola clanedunensis
GTGCGCTCAGGGTCGATGCGGGGGCAATCGCCTGCAGCAGCACGTGCGCCAGCGGGGACAGCAGTACCACTGCAGCGGCGATCGGCCAGTGCAGCGCCGCCGAAACCAGGCCCGGCCACGCCGGCAGCACCACCAGCGCGCACACCAGCACCACCAGCGCAGCAACGGCCAGCCCGCGCCAGGCGGTCAGGTCGCGTCCGGCCAGGGTCTGCCAGTGACGGGCCAGGCTGCCTTCGCTGCGTTCCACGTCATTCCACAGCGGCCAGGTCCGCCAGACCCCGAGCAGCGCGGCGCTGACTGCCACGCTCACGCCGAGCACGGCGGCCAGGCTGCCGCTGTCGTGCAGGGCACTCAGCGGCCAGGCCACCAGCAGGGTCAGCAGCAGCGGGCCCAGCCCCCACAGCGCCAGCAGCGCAGGCGCATCCTGACGGACCACCTGCGGCAGCGGCTGCAGCGAGCGGGTGCGGCGCCACCACGAGACCGCCAGCGCGAACGCCGGCTGGGCCAATGCGGCGCACACGGCACCGGGCACGCCGCCGATGGCCGCAGCCAGGGCCAGCAGCGCACCGAGG
>NZ_JBBYHZ010000159.1:0-572 GCF_038405435.1 Dryocola clanedunensis
CGCCGACGAGAACGCGCTGGACGCGCCGGCGATGGCGGTCGAGCTGATCCACGCGTATTCGCTGGTGCATGACGATCTGCCGGCGATGGACGATGACGCCCTGCGTCGCGGCCGCCCGACCACGCACATCGCCTTTGATGAAGCCACCGCGATCCTCGCCGGTGATGCCCTGCAGACGCGCGCGTTCGGCCTGATCGCCGATGCGCCGCTGCCCGCGTCACTGCGCGTGGCCTGCCTGCAGACGCTGGCCCACGCCTCCGGTGCCGCCGGCATGTGCGGCGGCCAGGCGCTGGATATCGACGCCACCGGTCATCAACAGCCGCTGCAGGCTCTTGAGCGCATGCACGCGCTCAAGACCGGCGCACTGATCCGCGCGGCGGTGCGCATGGGCGCGCTGTGTGGCCAGGCACCCGCCGCCGATCTGGCAACGCTGGATACAGTCGCCTCGGCGCTCGGCCTGGCGTTCCAGGTGCGCGATGACATCCTCGATGTCGAAGCCAGTTCCGAACAGCTCGGCAAGACCGCCGGCAAGGACGAGGCACAGGCCAAGTCGACCTTCCCGGCACTGCTCG
>NZ_JBBYHZ010000160.1:0-571 GCF_038405435.1 Dryocola clanedunensis
ACCACGCCTCGATACGGTTGTCTTCGAAGGTCGCCGTGACATGGCAGGTATCCTTGAACGTCCGCGGCTGGTCGCCGACTTCCGTCTCCAGATCTTCGAAGCCGACGAAGGTGTAATCGGAGAAGCCGTCGTAGTCGATCGGCTCGACCGTCTCGTCGACATGGTTCGTGCGCTCGCCCTTGCCGTTGACCTCGAACCGATCGCCTGGCTTGGCGCTCTGCGGGAACGTCGGCGCGGGCTTGAAGATGTCGGTCATCACCGGCCTGGACGCGTCGCCACCCCAAGCGGAAATGCCCAGGCGCTCCTGGCCGAGAAGCTGGCGCCCGCTGGCGTCGTAATAGCTGGCCGTGCCAACCCCACCACCGGCGCTGCTCACCTTGATCGCCTCCTGCCCGGCGAACGTGGCCTTCTCGATGGTCAGCGTTTCATCGCTGCTGGACCACGACAGGCCCGGGGTCAAGGTAAAACAGGCGGCGAACTCCGGCGCGGCGATGGCGGGCAGCGAGAGACCGGCCAGGCCAAGAGCAAGCGTGGAGCGCAGCAGCAGAGACGACATATACAGATCCTTGTC
>NZ_JBBYHZ010000161.1:0-571 GCF_038405435.1 Dryocola clanedunensis
GCTTCTCCGACAAGCTCACCCGCCACCTGGGCGACGAGGCCGACGAGAAGTCCCTGCATTACCTGGGCGTGATTTCCAATTCCGCCCGGCGCCTGGCCGCGCTGATCGACGATCTGCTGGTCTATTCGCGCCTGGGCCGGGCGGCGATGCGGCTGCAGGCGGTGGACATGCAGTCGCTGGTCGCCGATACCCGCGCCATGCTCGATGCCAACCAGCAGAGCGAGGCCGAGAGCACCGGCGTGCCGCACCATGTCGACTGGAAGATCGCGCCGCTGCCGATCATCGTTTCCGATGAAAACATGATGCGCCAGGTCTGGCTGAATCTGCTCGGCAACGCGATCAAGTTCACCGAGCGCGGCCAGATCCGGCTGCGCGTGCAGCGCCAGGGCGAGACCAACGCACAGCACCAGCTGCGGTTCGAGATCGCCGACAGCGGCATCGGCATCGATGACGCCCTGCAGGCGCGCCTGTTCCAGTCCTTCAGCCAGGCCGATGCCTCGACCACGCGCCTGTATGGCGGCACCGGCCTGGGGCTGTCGATCGTCATACACAGCCTGGGGCTGCACCATGC
>NZ_JBBYHZ010000162.1:0-570 GCF_038405435.1 Dryocola clanedunensis
GGCGGTGACCTACCGCGACCTGCCCTGGGAAGTGCCCGATGGCTCGCTGGGCCGCTTCGACCTGATCATCGGCAGTGACATCCTTTACGAACGCGGCCACGCCCACCAGATCGCCGCGATGATGCTGCGGCATGCCAAGCCCGATGCCGAACTGCTGATCACCGATCCAGGGCGCGGCAACGTCGGCGCGTTTTCGCGCGGCATGGCCCTGCAGGGCTTCGATGTGACCGAGGAACTGGGCCTGTTCGAGGATGAGGGCGATGCGCCAGGTCACGGGCGGCTGCTGAGTTATCGGCGCGGCGCCGTCCGCCCGGCGGCCCTCGCCTGAGCGCGGGCCGGGCGCGTTGCGGCGACGGCGTTCCTCCGTGACACGGCGTGCAGATCCGCTGGCGTAGGCTGTCGCCGTCCAGATGCGGCCCAGGCGGCCGGGAGAGCCCCGATGCGATGTCGTCCCCTGTCCAGCCGCGATGGCCTGCCTGTCAGCAGGACGCACGCTTGAGTACGGCCAGCGCCGCGCCGGATGCGCGACCACAGACCCGCTCGATGATCATCGCTGGGCTGTCCACCGTG
>NZ_JBBYHZ010000163.1:0-570 GCF_038405435.1 Dryocola clanedunensis
GGGAACGGCAGGAAGCGACGCTGGCGTGGCGCCAGGAAATCGCCCTTGTCGCTGCGATGGCCGATCTGCGTGGGCAGGCCGGCGATCAGCGCGCGGTGCAGGGTCTGGTACGCCGCGGCGCGCACCTTGTCGCTGAACGCGCTGCGTGCCTCGGGATCGGCACCGTTGCCGGGCGCGGCCTTGTTCCCGGCAGGCGCCGGTTCGGATTTCCCTTCGCGGGCCAGGCGCGCGGCACGGTGCTGCTGGCCACGCGTCGCCTTGATCCTGGCCTCGTCATCGCGCGCCGGCGCCGGTGCCGAGGAACCGGCCAGCAACGGCGCCAACGAGGTCTCGGCCGGCTCTTCATTCCAGCCCAGTTCTTCGCACAGCACGCGCAGTTGGCGATGCAGTTCCCGCCATTCGCGCATGCGCAGGAAACCAAGAAAATGTCGCCCACACCAGTCGCGCAGCTTGGACTGGGTGAGATCTTCGTGGGCCTGGCGGTAGCCGTCCCACAGGCGCAGCACGCCGACGAATTCCGAGCGCCCATCGGCGAACAGCGCATGTGCGTTGTCCGCGGCGGCGCGCGCT
>NZ_JBBYHZ010000164.1:0-570 GCF_038405435.1 Dryocola clanedunensis
GCCGGAGACCAAGGGCAAATCGCTGGAGCAGATCGAGGCGAATTTCCGCTGAGCGCCTCCGCGGATCGCGAGGTGCTCAGGGCGCCTTGCCGGTGATCTCGGTATACAGCCGGTGGGCTTCCTCGTTGCTGTCCAGTCCGCTCACCTGCATGGACTGCGCGAAGGGGCCGGCGATGACGGCAACATTGAGGACCTGATCGCCAACGGTAAACGCCACACGCTTGGCGACGCGCGCTTCCGTCGCGGCGAGGATCCGCGGCGCCGCGGCATCCGTGAAGCGCAGGATCAGCGTCCCGTGTCCGGTGGTCCCGTCGCTGCCCACGGCCACCGAGGCGATGTCGGCCGTGGTGATGAAGGCCGGCTCGATCAGGGGCAGCACGTTGCCGTCGCGGTCCTTGAGCGTGGTGACGCCGGGGTGACGGGCATCCTCGGCCACCTCACGCATCTGGATGCGTGCGTTCGCCAGCGGTGCGACGCCCGCCGGTGTCTCGATCGCCGCCGGCGCAGGAGGTGCCTGGGTGCAGGCGCTCAGTCCGGCACCCAGCATCATGGTGGCGATCAGCAGACAAC
>NZ_JBBYHZ010000165.1:0-570 GCF_038405435.1 Dryocola clanedunensis
TTCCCTGCTTGCTCTGGGTCTGCTCGCTGCACTGCCGTTCGCTGCGTCGGCAACCGACGGCCTGTCGTACAACTACGTCGAAGGCGGCTACGTGAACACCGATGCCAAGGGCGGCGACGCCGATGGTTGGGCGGTGAAGGGCTCGGTCGCCGTGGCGCCGAACTTCCATGTCTTCGGTGACTACAACGCGCAGGAAACCAAGCGCGGCAGCAACGACGTCGACCAGTGGCGCGTCGGTGTGGGCTACAACTACGGCATCGCCCCGACCACCGATCTGGTCGCCCGCGTTGCTTACCAGAAGTTCGACCCGAAGCACGGCCCGGACTTCAACGGCTACTCCACCGAAGTCGGCGTGCGCAGCGCGTTCACCCCGAACTTCGAAGGCTACGTGATGGCCGGTTACGAGGATTACAGCAAGAAGCACGGCATCAATCCGGACGGCGAGTTCTACGGCCGCGTCGGCGCCCAGGCCAAGCTCAACCAGAACTGGGGCCTGGCCGGCGAAGTGAAGCTGGCCAAGGGCGGCGACAAGGAATGGTTCGTCGGTCCGCGCTTCACCTGGTAATACGC
>NZ_JBBYHZ010000166.1:0-328 GCF_038405435.1 Dryocola clanedunensis
TTTCTTTTCATCGAATTATTCTCGAGATGTTTGATAAATCAGGGTTCTGGCTTGGACGCACGCTTCGCTGAAGCCGACTTGAGGAACATGGAAAGATCAGCTTCATACAAAACCCGTCCGATACAAATACTTACTCACTGCACCGTGAAGCTCACTCCGGCCACATTGATCCACGGGTGCGACATAAACCTTGCGCTTCAGTTGGGCGTGATATCGCAACCATCAGCTCCCGGCCTGACCGCACCCCCGAAACAGGCTCAGGCAGCCTTTGTTGCGCGGATGACCGTGGGTAGCATAAGGAAGTCGTCCCCATAACGGTAGTTGTTTG
>NZ_JBBYHZ010000166.1:338-569 GCF_038405435.1 Dryocola clanedunensis
GAATCCTGCGAAGGGGTCATAACAACACCCGAACGCGATCTTGGAGAATCCGGCCCGGCCCAGAAGATCGGCGAAATCGGCACCAAAGTTGTAGAACGTGTAGATGCCTTCGGGCCGTAGCCCGTCACCATGGAGTTCCGTGGGGAGCAGTTCCAGCAAGGCGCCCTGCTCATCCAGACGCCCCCTGACAAGCGTCGAAGGGAGCCAAGGGAACCATGGCATGGTGAACAG
>NZ_JBBYHZ010000167.1:0-567 GCF_038405435.1 Dryocola clanedunensis
ATCGATGTAGACGATGCCCTGCTGTGCCTTCTCGACGTCGTAGTCGCACTTCTGCAGCAGCTTCTGGATGATGTTCTCCACGTCCTCGCCCACGTAACCGGCTTCGGTCAGCGTGGTGGCGTCGGCCATGGTGAACGGCACGTTGAGCAGGCGGGCCAGGGTTTCGGCCAGCAGCGTCCTGCCCGAACCGGTCGGACCGACCAGCAGGATGTTCGACTTCGCCAGTTCGACCTCGTCGTTCTTCTGGCGGCTCTCGATGCGCTTGTAGTGGTTGTATACGGCCACGGCCAGGGTCCGCTTGGCGCGGTTCTGCCCGATCACGTACTGGTCCAGGACCTCGAGGATCTCGCGCGGCTTGGGCAGCGAACTGCGGGCCGACTGCGCCTTCTCCTCCAGCTCCTCACGGATGATGTCGTTGCACAGCTCGACGCATTCATCGCAGATGAACACGCTCGGACCCGCAATCAGCTTGCGCACCTCATGCTGGCTCTTTCCGCAGAAAGAGCAGTAGAGGATCTTGCCGGTGTCCGTGGAACGACCTTGGCGGTCTTCGCTCATGCTTCGCTT
>NZ_JBBYHZ010000168.1:0-567 GCF_038405435.1 Dryocola clanedunensis
GGGCCGGCTGCGGCGCGACATCGGGGAGTTCCTCGGCCACCGACAGATCATCCAGCGCGCGCGGCGGCGCGGCGCGGAGACGGTCGATCGAGCGGTTGCGGGCCAGCATCGACAGCCAGGTCATGGCCGCCGCCTTGGCGCGGTCGAACTGCGCCGCCTTGTTCCAGACCGCGGTGAAGACCTCCTGCAGGACCTCTTCGGCATCCCCGCGGTCGCGCAGCACCTGCAGGCAGATCGCGAACAGGCGGCCGGAGGCCAGCTGATAGACCGATTCGAACGCCTGGCGATCACCGCCGGCGACCCGGACGAGCAGCTCGTCCAGACGATGTGATGCAGCGGTAGCGGCGGCGTCCAGCTCCGGCATTGCAGGCTCAATGTCGATAACGGGCGTATCGGCATCCTCGTTGCTCCCGGCGCCGTCTGCAAGGGGGCGGTCAGGCACCGCATGTCTTCACCAGCGGCTGCGTCCGCGCGGCGGACAACTCGGCCGCAGGCGTGGCAACCGGTGCCGCCGGAAACTCGACCCGCACCTGCGGGTACCTGCCCTTCTCGTCACGGACGTTGCCG
>NZ_JBBYHZ010000169.1:0-565 GCF_038405435.1 Dryocola clanedunensis
AGTGGGAACTGGCCACGCTGAAAGTACTCAAAGCCGCGCGGCGCACCGTCCGGCGTGCCCGCGCGGGATGAGCGTAGCGATCAGCCGCAATAGATCGCGGTGATGTTGTTGGTATTGCCGGTTTCGATGGTCAGCCGCTCGCCACCGCTTTCCGCACCGGTGGTGGATGGCACCGCGCCGCTGGCGGTCGGGCCGCTTTCCAGGCGCTGACCGCGCAGCAAGATCACTTCCAGGCTGTCGCTGTCCACGCGTGCCCTTTCGACGGTTGCCGCCGACGCAGCCAGCCCGGTCGCACCGCGGACCTTGTCGATATGGCACTGGCCGGAAATGACGCCGTCGATCGGCTGGACCTGCGCGACGGGGGTGCTGCTGCAGGCGGACAAAGCGAGGACGGCCACAGCCGCGGACAGGTAACGAAGCATGCGACGTACTCCATGGGAATTGCGCTCAGGGTGCATCGGCGCCCGTAT
Source organism: Dryocola clanedunensis (assembly GCF_038405435.1). GTDB lineage: Bacteria > Pseudomonadota > Gammaproteobacteria > Enterobacterales > Enterobacteriaceae > Dryocola > Dryocola clanedunensis_A. The sequence goes on from NZ_JBBYHZ010000169.1 coordinate 471, forward strand.
GCAGCGGATGAATCCTCTACACGGTGTGGGCACGCTCCATTCACCGTGCCTGGCCGCCCGGTTGACCATAGTGGAAGTGCGCACTGCCGACACGG
>NZ_JBBYHZ010000170.1:0-565 GCF_038405435.1 Dryocola clanedunensis
AGTGACGTCGTCACGGAAAAATGCGGGCGCATACTGCGGCAGATGATTGCCCTCCGGGCCGAAGTGGTTGTAGACCACGTCCAGCAGCACCATCAGACCCAGTGCATGCGCGTGGTCGATCAGCGCCTTGAGCTCGTCCGGGCTGCCATAGGCGGCGGCCGGCGCGTAAGGCAATGCGCCGTCGTAGCCCCAGTTGCGCGTACCCGGAAAGGTGGCCAGGGGCATCAGTTCAAGAGCGGTGATGCCCATCGCTGCCAGTGCCGGGAGTTGCGCCTGCAGCGCGGCGTAGCCGCCCACAGCACCCACGTGCACTTCATAGAGGACGGCTTCCTCCCACGGCCTGCCCGCCCAATCGGCGTGTTGCCATGCATGGCCATCTTCGTCCAGCACGGCACTGGGGCCGTTGAGCCCTTCGGGTTGCCAGCGCGAGGCCGGATCGGGAACGCTGAGCGTCCCGTCGATGCGGTAGCGGTAGCGCGCCCCCGCTGCACACGCCAGCCGGATCCAGTAGCTGCCGTCATCGGCTGCCTGCATCGGCAGCGCCTCGCCGTCGAGCAGCAGCTCC
>NZ_JBBYHZ010000171.1:0-564 GCF_038405435.1 Dryocola clanedunensis
CAGCAGCGCGACCAGGGCATATGCGAGGCGGCGGTGCGGCGGATGCCACGGCATCGAAGCCGAGCCCGGCAGGGTCGGTTTTTCGTGCTCCTCCCAGTCCGGAACCGGCTTGAGGTACTGCGGCATCATCCCTCCCCGTCGGCAGGCCCCCGCAATCCGCCACGCAGCAATTGCAGGGCGCGCGTGGCCAGCCGGGCGCGTTCGTCACGCGTCTTGCCACGCAGCGCGGCTCCCAGCATGCCTGAGATGAGTGAAATGTCCGTCGTTTCCAGGTCCGGGCGGCACAGGCCGGAGGCGACCGCGCGGGCGATCGGTTCGCGCAGCAGTTCGTAGATGGTCTCGCGCGCGGCCCGGATCGGTATCTGATCGGGATCCACCGCGCGCCAGTAGTCCGACAGCGCGGGCGACTGGACGATTCGGTTGGCCATGCCTTCGAGCACCTCGAACAGCGCGTCGTCGCGATCGCCCAGGCTCTGTACCTGGCGCGCGATGCGGTTGACGGTGCGCTGGAGCAGCGCCTCGACCAGTGCGGTGCGGTCGGGGAAGTTGCGGTACAGCGTGGCC
>NZ_JBBYHZ010000172.1:0-563 GCF_038405435.1 Dryocola clanedunensis
GGTGCGATGCTGCAATTGTTCCCGCGTGGCAGCGTGTCCGATGTGATCGAAGCAGGCGGGCGCCAGGCCTTCGGCTATGCCAGCCACCTGCACCCTGGCATGTGGCTCTGGGCGATTGCCGCAGTGCTGGCCGTGGCCGGTTTCTGGGTGCTGCTGCGGGTGCTCTCGGTGGTGCTCGCGCTGCTGCGCTATTACGGTTTCCGGCTCAGTGAGCACGAGCGTCGGCTGACCGTGGCCAGCGGACTGTTGACGCGCATGCGCACCAGCGTGGCGCGGCGCCGGATCCAGGCCTGGACGCTGCGCGAGACGGCCCTGCAGCGCTGGTTCCAGCGCCGCCAACTGCGCATCGATATCGCGGCCGGCAACCCCGGCGAAGGCGAGCGGCGTGACCTGCGCGAACTCGCGCCGCTGGCGACGCCGGCCGTGTGCGATGGGCTGGTCCAGCATCTGCTGCCGCACCTGCAGTGGCCGCCGGCGCGCTGGCAGCCGGTTCAGAGGCGCGGCTGGTGGCGGCTGTACCTGGGCGCGCTGTGCATCGTTCCGCTGCTGACGGCGGCGGCGAT
>NZ_JBBYHZ010000173.1:0-561 GCF_038405435.1 Dryocola clanedunensis
TGGTGGCAGCAGCTGGGCCTGGTGATGGCGGGCGGCGCACTGGGCGCCGCACTGCGCTTCATGGTGGGCGATGCGATGCTGCGCCAGTTCGGCAATGGCTTTCCGTGGGGCACGCTGACGGTGAACCTGGCCGGTGCGTTCGTCGCCGGTTACGTGATGATCTGGCTGCAGAGTCGTGGCACGGCGGCGCTGTACTGGCGCGCGTTCCTGATCGTCGGGATCGTGGGCGGATTGACCACGTTCTCCTCGATGATGCTCGAATCGCTGGTGTTCACCCGCACCGACCGCAGCGTGATGGTGCCGCTGTACCTGGGCGTGAGCCTCGTTGGCGGGATGCTGCTGGTGTGGGCGGGCGCGCGTGTTGCAGAGGCGTGGCGCTGACGCTTGCGTCGCAAATGCAGAAATCCACGGAAAACGCTGGATTAAAGTGATGTCTCACGATATCGTGCGCGCCCCCGTTTGCATCCTCGTCCGTCATGCGCGATGAACAAGACCCCGGAACACTGGAACTGACGCTGCCGCGCAAGCGCGGCCGTCCGCCCACCTTCGGCTACGCGATGA
>NZ_JBBYHZ010000174.1:0-561 GCF_038405435.1 Dryocola clanedunensis
TGGTCCCGCTGCGCACCAAGCTGGTCAGTGGCCAGACGGTGGAAGTGATCACCGCGCGCTCGGCCACGCCCAAGCCGCAGTGGCTGGAATTCGTGGTCAGTTCCAAGGCGCGCACCGCCATCCGCCACCAGCTCAAACAGCTGGAGCACGAAGACGCGGTCCAGCTGGGCCACCGCATGCTCGACCGCGCGCTGGAGGCGATGGACAGCTCGCTGGAGCGCCTGCCGAAGGGGCGCCTGGATGCCTTCCTGGCCGAACACCGCTACCCCCGCCTGGAGGCCCTGCTGGCCGAAGTGGCGCTGGGCAACTGGATGCCCAACCAGGCCGCGCAGGCGCTGATGGCCTACGCCGAGCTGCGCGGTGGGGCGCATTCGAAGCATTCGCAGGAGAAGATCCTGATCAATGGCAGCGAGCGCGGCGTGGTCAGCTTCGCCAACTGCTGCCAGCCGATCCCGGGTGACGACATCATGGGCTACCACACCGCCGGCAAGGGCATCGTGGTGCACCGTCTGGATTGCCCGAACCTGGCCGAGCTGCGCAAGTCGCCCGAGCGCTGGGTGC
>NZ_JBBYHZ010000175.1:0-561 GCF_038405435.1 Dryocola clanedunensis
AATTAGTCGGCCTGGCCCCCCGCGCAGGCCACGCCCATGTCTGCCTGCCTGGTACGCACCGCCAGGGGGCAACGCGGCACGATGGGGCGATCACCGGTTTTGCGACCGCCATGACTGGCGAGGTGTTCGCGCTGCTGCGCCAGCACAGCCTGCTCGGCCGCCTGATGGACGACGGCGATGGTTTCGATGCCATCGCCTTCGCCCAAGGCGTGCAGCGCAGCGGCGATGCCGGTGGCCTGCTGCACCACCTGTTCGGCGTGCGTGCGTTGGGCCTGTTCGAGCGTCTCGCGCCTTCGGCCGCCCCCTCCTATCTCTCCGGCCTGTTGCTCGGCCATGAAATCCGCGACCTGGCCGCGCCCGGGGCCGAGGTGCACCTGGTGGGCAATACCACGCTGACCACGCGCTATGCCCACGCGCTGAAGGTGCTCGACAGGACCCCCGTCGATGCGCCTGAAAGCCTTGCGGCGCGGGGCCTGTACCGTCTTGCGCGGCAGCGCGGCCTGCTCGGCTGAGCGCACGGCCCCAGCATTCAGGCACAACCTGTTCTAGAATTGGTCGGCT
>NZ_JBBYHZ010000176.1:0-560 GCF_038405435.1 Dryocola clanedunensis
GTGCTGTCACGTGGGCCGTACCAGCCGATCGCCGAACCGGACACCAGCACCCGGGGCCGTTCGGGCAGCGCAGCGATCCAGGCGAGCAGCGCCTGGGTGGTGCCGATCCGGGAGTCGCGCAGCGCCTGCTTGCGCGCATCGCTCCAACGGCCGTCCATCAGCGGCTCGCCGGCCAGGTTGACTACCGCCTGGACCGGGCCGACCTCGTCCAGCGTGGCAACGCTGCGGATCCCCGGCTGCGGGTTCCGGCCGGGCCGGCGGGTCAACACGATGGGGGCATGGCCCTCGGCCAGCAGGCGCGCGCACAGGCGGCTGCCGATGAAGCCGGTGCCACCGGTCACGAGAATCTGCATGGCGATTGCTCCGGAAGATCAGCGCTCACTGTACCCGGCGCGGCGTGCACGGCGCATCGACGCACTTCACATTCATCGCGATGAAGAGATATGATTGAGCCACACCCGCCGACGCGCCCCGCCCATGACCGCCATCAGCTTCGAGTTCTACCCGCCCAAGACCGACGACCAGCGTGCCCAGCTGGACCGGACCGCGGCCAAGCTGAA
>NZ_JBBYHZ010000177.1:0-559 GCF_038405435.1 Dryocola clanedunensis
GCAACCGCGCGCCCGCACGCAGTCTGTTGTCCAGCGCGCTGGTCACCTGCCTGATGTTGGGCGCCGCCCCGAGCGTGATGGCGCAGTCGGCCACCTCGTCGCTGCGCGGCCAGGTCGCCGAGGCTGCCGCCGGCACCGAAGTCACCGCCACCAACGTGGCCAGCGGCACCGTGCGCCGCGCCACCACCCGTGCCGATGGCAGCTACTCGCTGATGGGCCTGGACCCGGGCACCTACAACGTTGTGGCCAATGGCCAGACGCAGAAGGTGACGGTCACCGTGGCCTCCACCGCGACCCTGAACTTCAGCGGCGCGCCGGCCAACGGCGGCACCGCCAACGCCACCGACCTGGACACGGTCAACGTCATTGCACCGACCCTGCTGCAGGAAGTGCGTACCTCCGAAGTGGGCAAGACCGTCAGCCTGCAGCAGATCCAGACCACCCCGCAGGTGTCGCGCAACTTCCTGGAATTCGCCGACGCGGTCCCGGGCCTGATCTTCACCCGTGATGCCAAGGGCAACACCTCGCTGCGCGGCGGTGCCACCAACTCCGACGGCAC
>NZ_JBBYHZ010000178.1:0-256 GCF_038405435.1 Dryocola clanedunensis
AGAGCACCGAAGCCGAGGCCGCGCGGCAGATCGCCGCGCAGCAGGAAGCCGCGCGCCGCGACACCGACCGCCAGGATGCCGAGCGTCAGGCCACCGCCCGCCGCGAGGCCGAACAGCGCCAGCAGCAGGCCGCTGCCCAGCAGGCCGCGGCCACCCGCCAGGCCGCCGCGGCGCCGAGCCTGCGCCCGGTCAGCACCCCGGCCCCGCGTTACCCGGCCGACGCGCTGCGTTCGGGCACCTCCGGCGAAGTGCTGGT
>NZ_JBBYHZ010000178.1:266-559 GCF_038405435.1 Dryocola clanedunensis
GAGCTCACCGTCGGCACCGACGGTTCGGTGACCGCCGCCCGCGTGCTGCGCGCCACCCCGGCGCGCGTGTTCGACCGCGAAGCGCTCAACGCCGTCAAGCGTTGGAAATTCGAGCCGGTCGGCGCCCCGGTCACCACGCGCCGCACGCTTGCCTTCGCGCCGGAAGGCGGTTGATCGCAGCGTAAGGTGGGAGGACGAAAGGCCCGGAGTGATCCGGGCCTTTTTTCTGATTTCAGTGGCGCATGCAGCACTGCCGCTATAGGGCAGTCGAAGGTTCTTGCAACGCCATGGTG
>NZ_JBBYHZ010000179.1:0-557 GCF_038405435.1 Dryocola clanedunensis
TTCTCGGCGTTTGCAATAGCCGACTCCACCACCTTCTTGATCAGGTGGGCAGCCTTCTTGTCCGAGAACTTCAGCAGGTTGACCGCACGCTCGGCCGGCAGGCCACGCACCTGGTCAGCGACCAGGCGGGCTTTCTGCGCAGAGATGCGCGCGGAGCGCAGGATTGCTTTCGCTTCCATTGTCATCTCTCCTTACTTGCCCGACTTCTTGTCACCACCGTGACCCTTGAAGGTCCGGGTGATGGCAAATTCGCCGAGCTTGTGGCCGACCATGTTCTCGTTGACGAGCACCGGAACGTGGTTCTTACCGTTATGAACGGCGATGGTGACGCCTACCATTTCCGGCAGGATCATCGAACGGCGCGACCAGGTCTTGATCGGCTTCTTGCTACCCGCAGCGGCTTCCACCTTCTTGATGAGGTGGTGATCGACAAACGGGCCCTTCTTGAGTGAACGTGCCATGGTCGATTAGCCCCTACGATCGCGGACGATGAATTGCTGGGTGCGCTTGTTATGGCGCGTCTTGTAACCCTTGGTCGGGACACCCCACGGGGTGAC
>NZ_JBBYHZ010000180.1:0-556 GCF_038405435.1 Dryocola clanedunensis
CTCGCCGTGCTTGGCCGCGGTCTCGGCCTTGTCCAGGCCCTGCAGCCCGCCGTAATGACGCTCGTTCAAGCGCCAGCTCTTGCTGACCGGCAGCCAGTCCTGGTCCAGCTCGGCCAGGGCGCCCTGCAGGGTGTGGATGGCGCGCTTGAGCACCGAGGTGTGCGCGACATCGAACTGCAGGCCTTCTTCACGCATCAGGCGGCCGGCGGCGGCAGCCTCGCGGCGGCCCTGTTCAGTCAGTTCCACGTCCACCCAGCCGGTGAAGCGGTTGTCCAGGTTCCACTGGCTCTGGCCGTGGCGCAACAGTACGAGTTTCCGGGTCACTGCAGTATCTCCGACAGATGGCAAGGCAGACCCGCATTGTAGCGGCAACCCTGCCCTGCCCGTCCGCCGTCGGGCCGCCCGTGGCGCTCATGGATGCGGATGCCCGTGGTGGCCCTGCGCGTCCGGTGCGGCGCGGCGGCTGTCGTCGCCGCCGTGTGCGTGGCTGCCGTGTGCATGGCCGGCATGATCGTGCGTGGCGTGGTCATGGCCGGCATGGTCATCGGCATGCGGG
>NZ_JBBYHZ010000181.1:0-556 GCF_038405435.1 Dryocola clanedunensis
GTTGTTCCCGCCAGAAGGCCAGCCAGGTGCTGGCCTTTTCGCGTGGGCGCCATTCAGCCATCACCCTACCCCTGCCAAGCGTCACCCTGACCCTGTGCACCCTGACGTCGGTCAGGATGCCTTGATGCAGATTCGCCCTGGCGCGAAAACGCCCAGTGTGGCCCTCGATCCAATCCGGATCCCGACCCGATGGCCCCCGCCATGAAACGCCTGCCTTCCCTGCTCCTGCTTGCCGCCTGCCTGGCCACCGCTGCCTCGGTCCAGGCCGCCGAACCGGCCGCTGCCGGCGACTGCATCACCCTGTCCCCGGATCAGCAGCTGGTGCGCAATGGGGCCGACCGCGATGTACTGCTCCGCAATGGCGACCAGCACTATCTGGTCCGTTTCGAGCGCTCGTGCAGCAGCGCAGCCATGTCCCCGAAACTGGCCTTTGTCACTCCCGGCCGGGACGGCCAACTCTGTGGCGCAGGAGGCAGCAGACTGCGCACGAACGGACAAAGCTGCACGATCAGTGCGGTCGAGCCGATCACCGCCGAAGAATTCACCCGCAAGGCGC
>NZ_JBBYHZ010000182.1:0-554 GCF_038405435.1 Dryocola clanedunensis
CAGCACGAAGAACAGCGGTACCAGCACGATCGCCAGCAGCGTGCCGGAGAGCATCCCGCCGATCACGCTGACGCCGATCTCGCGCCGGCTCACGGCGCCAGCGCCGGTGGCCAGGGCCAGCGGGATCACGCCGGCCACGAACGCCAGCGAGGTCATCACGATCGGCCGCAGGCGCAGGCGGGCGCCCTTCAGCGCCGCATCCACCGCTGAACTGCCCGCGCGGTACTCGGCCTCGGCGAATTCCACGATCAGGATCGCGTTCTTGGCCGACAGACCGATCGTGGTCAGCAGTCCCACCTGGAAGTAGATGTCGTTGACGAAGCCCGCCGCGGTGGTGGCGATCACCGTACCGATCACGCCCAGCGGAATCACCAGCATCACCGCCACCGGCACCGTCCAGCTCTCGTAGAGCGCGGCCAGGCACAGGAAGATGAAGGCGACGGAGGCCGCATACAGCCACAACGTCTGGTTGCTGGAGAGCTGTTCCTGGTAGGACAGCCCGCTCCACTGCAACGCGAACCCGGGCTGATCGGCCACCAGGGACTGCATGGTCT
>NZ_JBBYHZ010000183.1:0-554 GCF_038405435.1 Dryocola clanedunensis
GCGTGGAGCGCTGGGTGCGCTCGGGCTCCTGCGCCTTGATCAGGCTGTGCAGGTCGGCCAGGAAGAAGAAGCTCTCGATTTCCGAGGCCTGGCTGGCGGTGATCGCCGGACGGATGGCGCCGACGTAGTTGCCCAGGTGGGGCGTGCCGGAGGGGGTGATGCCGGTAAGGACGCGGGTAGTCATGGGGAATCAATGCGGACAGATGAACCGCCCCAGTTTACCTGCCCGCGCTCGACCCCGTTGGCCCGGCCCGTGCGTTTGATCGTGCACCTGCCCTGCGGAGCCCTGCCATGAAACGTTTGATCCTGCCCCTGCTTGCCGTGCTGGCCCTGTGCGGGTTCAAGCCGGCGCTGCCACTTCGTTACGACACCGGGCCGGTCCACCTGACGGTGATCGACCGCGACAGCGGCCAGGCCCTGACCCAGTACCGCCAGGACGGCCAGCGCTGGATCGCGGGCCAGCAGGGCCACCGTTACAGCGTGCGCCTGCGCAACGGCAGCGCCGAGCGCGTGCTGGTGGTGCTCTCGGTCGATGGCCTGAATGCCATCAGCGG
>NZ_JBBYHZ010000184.1:0-290 GCF_038405435.1 Dryocola clanedunensis
TGTTCTTGACCACCACCTGCTGCTGGCCGACCAGTTCGTCCACTTCCAGCGCGATTTTCTGGCCATCGCCCTCGACGACGACCACCAGCGGATCGTCCAGCGCGCGCCCACCGTAGCCGTAGTACTCGCTGAGCGAGAGGATCGGCAGGTACTCTCCGCGGACGCGCAGCACGCGGCCTTCGCCGGCCATGGTGCGCACATCGTCGGCCTGCGGCTGCAGGGCTTCGAGGACGTAGGCCAACGGCAGGATCAGGGTTTCGCCGGCCACCGAGACGGTCATGCCATCCAGG
>NZ_JBBYHZ010000184.1:300-553 GCF_038405435.1 Dryocola clanedunensis
CGGATCAGCACGCGGGTGCCGTTGCCGGCCTGGCTTTCCAGCTGCACCTCACCACCCAGTGCCTGGATGTTGCGGCGGACCACGTCCATGCCGACGCCACGCCCCGACAGATCCGTGACGGCATCGGCGGTGGAGAAGCCCGGCTGGAAGATCAGGTCCCACACCTGCGCGTCGGTGGGGTTGTCCGGCACGCTCAGGCCACGCTCGAGCGCCTTGGACAGGATCTTGTCGCGGTTCAGGCCGCGGCCGTCGT
>NZ_JBBYHZ010000185.1:0-552 GCF_038405435.1 Dryocola clanedunensis
TCCTCATCGGTCACGCAGGTGGGGCAGTGCACCGGCTGAGCCGCAAAAGCAGGCGTTGCAACCGCCGCAGCCGTTAATGCAAGCATCGCACTGAAGAGCTTCACAATAGATCCTTTATTGAGAAATTGCCGATTTTTGCTCGGCGATTTGATCCTAGCACCGTGAAGCATGTGGCTGGGTTGCTGATCCTGCCGTGACCTCGCCAACGTGACCGCGTACGCGTCCGCAGTTGGGTTTGTCATGACCTTTGAAGCGGCGCGGGACTTCTCTGATTCAGGGCGTGGCTGGCTGCCGAGCGGGATGACGCGACGGCAATGCTGCTGGCCAGCGAGTGCAGACATCGAAGGTCCCCACCTTTTTGTGCCTCACGGCAAGGTAAATTTCCGCGCCATCCGCAGTGGCCAGACCGACGTGAACTGCGCGCCACCCACCAGCCGGTATGCTGCCGAAACACTGTGCAGCACGCCCATCGCCTCCAGCACATCCTTGGTCTTCCGGAACGTCGGCCGCGGATCCGCAGTGAACGTGAAAAGGTTGATCTCTTTCGCGCTG
>NZ_JBBYHZ010000186.1:0-551 GCF_038405435.1 Dryocola clanedunensis
GGTCCAGCCGCTGGCCAACGATGCACTGGCCGATCGCCTGCAGGGTCGGCTGATGCTGGTCTACGGCGACCTGGATGAGAACGCGATGCCGGCGCTGACCCTGCAGTTGGCGCGCGCCCTCACGCTGGCCAACAAGGACTACGACCTGCTCTACCTGCCCAACCAGGACCACGAACTCTTCCGCAACGACGATTACTACATGCGCCGGATGTGGGATTACTTCGTCACGCATCTGATGGGCGCGACGCCGCCGCCCTACCGGATCGGGGCGGCCGCCTCGCCGTGAGGTGACGCGCCTCGCTCAGCGATGGGTATCGGCGGCATCCTCCGCTCCGCCCCCCATGCCAGCACCGCCCATTGCTCCCATGCCACCCCCGCCTCCACCGCCCATCCCTCCGCCTCCGCCCCCTTTTCCACCGCCCTTGTCACCCGCATCGCCCTTGCCCTTCGCACCGGCCGAGGGCCTTGCGGGACCCTGGCGCGGAATGGTGACCGAGGCCGGGATCGGATCCAGATCCAGCGCCTGACGAATGAAGTCGCGCAGCGACACC
>NZ_JBBYHZ010000187.1:0-549 GCF_038405435.1 Dryocola clanedunensis
GTGCCGCGTGGCAGGGCAAGCGTGCGGCCGCTGCGGCGCAGTTCGACCTGCACCGTGCCCTCTTCGGCATCCGGCAGCACCGGCGGTGTGAACGCCTCGGACTGCAGCGACGCGACCTGGCCCTGCAGCCGCGCCTGCGCTGCATCGACGAAGCCACCCGGGCCGCACACCAGAGTGCGGGCGGTGCTCAGATCGCCCAGCGTCGCGAAGGCGAATGCATCCACACGCGACGCCGGTGCCGCCGGGTCGCGGGTCAGCGCGATGTGCAGCGTGAACGAGGGATGGCGCGCCGCCAGCGCGGCCAGCTCTTCGGCGAAACAGACTTCCTCACGCCGGCGTGCCCAATACACCAGGTCCACCTGGCCCGGCATGCCGGCACCATCGAGCTGACGCAGCAGCGCGCGCATCGGGGTGATGCCGCTGCCAGCGGCCAGTAGCAACAGCCGCGCGCCAGAGGCCTTGGGCAAGGTCATTTCACCGAACGCCTGGCCCAGCTCAAAGATCTCACCGATCGCCGCGGCATGGGCCAGATGCTGGCTGACGGCACCG
>NZ_JBBYHZ010000188.1:0-548 GCF_038405435.1 Dryocola clanedunensis
GAGGACACCCAGGCCTGCCTGGTACTCACCGCGGACAAGGCCGTGCTGCGCGACGAGGCGCAGCGCGGCTTCGTGATGATGCAGCGCTACGGCGGCTCGCTGATCGCGATGGGCGATCCGGTCGGCCCGCCGGAGGTGGTGCGTGCGCTGATCTGGCGCTTCCGCGAGGAAGCCGACCGGCTCGGCCTGCGCCCGGTGTTCTACCAGGTGGGCGAAGCGCATTGGCAGACCTACCTCGATCTCGGCCTGACCCTGGTCAAACTCGGCGAAGAGGCGATGGTCCCGCTGCAGGACTTCACCCTGGAAGGCCGCGATCGCGCCGATCTGCGCCAGGCCTGGAACCGCGGAAAGCGCGGCGGGTTGAGCTTCCGCGTCGCGCCCCCCGAGGAAGTACCGGCCCTGCTGCCGGCCCTGTCGGTGGTCTCCCAGCAATGGCTGGACGACAAGGCCGGTGATGAAAAGGGCTTCTCCCTGGGCAGCTTCGACCCGGCCTACCTGTCCCGCTTCCCGGTGGCGCTGGTCGAGGCCGAGGGCCGCATCGTGGCCTT
>NZ_JBBYHZ010000189.1:0-548 GCF_038405435.1 Dryocola clanedunensis
TTTTCGAGCACGCCGGGCCACGGGTTGCACACTTCGGTCGCCCAGCTGCGGCCCGTACTGACCGCCATCATCTGCGAGAGCACCTTCGGGTCTAGCCCGTGCGCGACGCCCAGCGCGATCGACTCACCGGTCACCGCCATGATCACGCCCAGCGCCATGTTGTTGCACAGCTTGGCGACCTGGCCGGCACCGCTGGCGCCGACATGGAAGATGTTCTTGCCCATCGCCTGCAGCAGCGGGCGCGCGCGCTCCAGTGCCTCGGCTTCGCCACCGACGATGAAGGTCAGGGTGCCGGCCTGGGCACCGGCAGTGCCGCCGGAGACCGGTGCGTCCAGCATCTGCAGGCCGCGCGCGGCAGCGGCTTCGGCGACCTTGCGGGCGGTGGCCGGCGCGATGGTGCTGCAGTCGATGACCAGCGCGCCGCCGGGGATGTCGGCCAGCAGGCCGTCGTCACCCAGGTAGACGCCTTCAACGTGGCGGCTGGCCGGCAGCATCGAGATGACGATCTCGGCCCCGGTCAGCGTATCCAGTGCCGAGCTGGCGGCGGT
>NZ_JBBYHZ010000190.1:0-547 GCF_038405435.1 Dryocola clanedunensis
CTGATGAGCGCGGCGCAGGCCGCCGTGGATCCGGCGGTGATGGACCGCCCGGCACCGACCCCGATCCGCGCCAGCAAGATCGTGCTGGTCGGCGATTCCACCACGGCCGTGCAGGGCGGCTGGGGGCCGGCGTTCTGCGCACGGCACGTGACCTCGTTCCTGACCTGCACCAACCTCGCCCGCGGCGGCCGCAGCACCTACAACTACCGTGCCGAAGGCTCGTGGGCGCTGGCCGAGGCGGAGATGCGCATGCCGGGCTATGCGCAGACCTGGGTACTGATCCAGTTCGGCCACAACGACCAGCCAGGCAAGCCGGGCCGCTCCACCGATCTGCAGCGCGAGTTCCCGGACAATCTGCGCCGCTACGTGCGCGAGGTCCGCGCCGCCGGTGCACAGCCGGTGCTGCTGACCCCGTTGACCCGCCGCCAGTTCGCCGACGGCGTGCTGATCGATGATCTGGCCCCGTGGGCCGAGGCCGTGCGCACTGTTGCGCGGGAACTGGAGGTGCCGCTGGTCGACCTCCACGCACGCAGCCGCGCGGTGGTGC
>NZ_JBBYHZ010000191.1:0-545 GCF_038405435.1 Dryocola clanedunensis
GACAGCGGGGTCACGTCCAGCAGCAGCACGTCCTTGACGTCGCCGCCCAGCACGCCGCCCTGGATCGCAGCACCCAGTGCCACGGCCTCATCCGGGTTGACGTCCTTGCGCGGTTCCTTGCCGAAGAACTCGGTCACGGCCTGCTGCACCTTCGGCATGCGGGTCTGACCGCCGACCAGGATCACTTCACCGATGTCGCTCGAACGCAGGCCGGCATCGTTCAGCGCGATGCGGCACGGCTCGATCGACTTCTTGATCAGGTCTTCCACCAGCGCTTCCAGCTTGGCGCGGGTCAGCTTGATGTTCAGGTGCTTCGGGCCCGACGCGTCAGCGGTGACGTACGGCAGGTTCACTTCGGTCTGCTGGCTGGTGGACAGCTCGATCTTGGCGCGCTCGGCGGCGTCCTTCAGCCGCTGCAGGGCAAGCGGATCCTTGCGCAGGTCGATGCCCTGGTCCTTGTTGAACTCGTCGACGAGGTACTCGATGACGCGGTTGTCGAAATCTTCGCCGCCCAGGAAAGTGTCACCGTTGGTGGCCAGCACTTC
>NZ_JBBYHZ010000192.1:0-545 GCF_038405435.1 Dryocola clanedunensis
TGTTGCGGATCGGCATACTGCGGTGCGCTGGAGCAGGCGCTCAGGGCCAGGGCGAGCAGCAGCGGAGCGGCCAGGGCCTTGGCAGTCATGCGGTTTCCTCCGGTCGCACTTTCATGAACAGCAGGTACAGACATGGCACCGCAAGTAGGGTCAGCAGCGTGGCGAAGCCCAGGCCGCCCATGATGGTAACCGCCATGTTGGCGAAGAACGGGTCGAACAGCAGCGGCACCATGCCCAGCACCGTGGTGCCAGCAGCCATCATCACCGGGCGCAGGCGTGACGCCGAGGCCTCGATGATGGCGGTCAGGCGTGGCACTTCGTCATCGATCTGCCGGTCGATCTCGTCCACCAGCACCACGGCGTTCTTGATCAGCATGCCGGTCAGGCTGAGCAGGCCGAGCAGCGCCATGAAGCCGAACGCCTGGCCGGTGAGCAACAGGCCGAAGCTCACCCCGCAGATCGCCATGGGTACCACCCGCCAGATCATCAACGGCTGGCGCACCTTGGCGAACAGCAGCACGGTGACCAGCACCATCGCCAGATAG
>NZ_JBBYHZ010000193.1:0-544 GCF_038405435.1 Dryocola clanedunensis
CATACCCTTGGAGGCGAAATAAAGGGGGAGGGGGGCGGCCGCAGGCCGACGCCGGAGGACATTCGCCGGAACGGGTATGGGGGCCCAGCGCCCGACCCACCGGCCGTCGCTCATGAGCGCACGCCCATGACCTGTGGCCCCTTCCCGCGGCCCTTGCGGCTGCTACGCTTGGCGGGTTTTCCTCATTGGTGCCGCCCGCAATGCCCAGAACGCTGCCTTTGTCCCTGCTGCTGCTCGCCGCCCTTGGCGGCGCTGCCCATGCGGCGCCGACGCCGATCACCATCGAGCAGGCCATGGCCGACCCGGACTGGATCGGCCCCCCGGTCGAAAGCGCGTGGTGGTCCTGGAACAGCCAGCAGGTCGAGTACCAGCTCAAGCGCACCGGCAGCCCGGTGCGCGATACCTTCCGCCAGCCGGTCGCCGGTGGCGTGGCTGCACAGGTCGGCGATGACCAGCGTGGCACCCTGGATGTGGACAGCCCGGTCTACGACAGCGCGCGCCAGCGCTCGGCGTTCGTGCGCACTGGCGATGTGTTCGTGCGTGA
>NZ_JBBYHZ010000194.1:0-543 GCF_038405435.1 Dryocola clanedunensis
GGACGTCGCGCAGCAGCGCGAAACCAAGCGCCGTGAATCGCGCCTGGTGCAGTCCGCTGGCAGCCGCATGGAAGACATCATGGCGACCCTGGGCAAGGGCGATGGCCAGCAGGTGCTGAACCTGGTGATCAAGGCCGACGTGCAGGGTTCGGTGCAGGCGCTGAGCCAGGCACTGGTCGCGCTGTCCAACGACGACATCCGCATCAACGTGATCCACTCCGGCGTGGGCGGCATCACCGAGTCGGACGCCAACTCGGCGGTTGCCTCCAAGGCCACCGTGATCGGCTTCAACGTGCGTGCCGACGCCTCCGCGCGTCGCATCATCGAGTCCAACGGTGTGGACCTGCGTTACTTCTCGATCATCTACGACGTGATCGATCAGGTGAAGCAGGTGGCCTCCGGTCTGCTCGGCGTGGAAATCCGCGAAGAGATCATCGGTATCGCCCAGGTCCGCGATGTGTTCCGCAGCTCGAAGTTCGGTGCGGTCGCAGGCTGCATGATCATCGAAGGTACGGTGAAGCGCAGCAAGCCGATCCGCGTCCT
>NZ_JBBYHZ010000195.1:0-542 GCF_038405435.1 Dryocola clanedunensis
GACTTCAGATCCCAATGCTTGTCGTACTCCAGCAGCACCGGCGGCTGCACGTGCTGCAGGCCGATCACCACCTGGTTGTCGTCATCGATGCGCAGCTGGCGGGTCTTGTCGCCCAGCCACAGCGAGCGCGAGAACGCGAGGTAGCGCGGGTAGTCCTTGCCGTTGTCGCGGAACACCGCGGCGCTGGCACTGTCCGAATGCTCCGGATGCAGCAGCGAGCGGCCGAAGCCGATCGAATCGATGGCCGGGTCGATCAGGCTCAGCAGCGTGGAGGTGATCAACCCGCCGATCACGGCGATCGCCATCGGTGCACGGAAGCTGGAATCGCCGGCAAAGCCCAGCGCGATCGGCATCATGCCCGCGCCCATCGCCAGCGTGGTCATGATGATCGGCTGTGCACGTTTGCGGCAGGCATCGATCAGTGCGTCGTGCTGGCTCATGCCGTGTTCGTCTTCGGCCATCACCGCGTAATCCACCAGCAGGATGGAGTTCTTGGTGGCGATGCCGATCAGCATCAGCAGCCCGATCAGCGCCGGCAGCGA
>NZ_JBBYHZ010000196.1:0-541 GCF_038405435.1 Dryocola clanedunensis
AGGTTCAACATCACGTTGCGCGGTTCGCCCCAGTACACGCCGTTGTAGAAACCGACGTTGCTGAAGTACTTCTTGTCGAGCAGGTTGTTGACGTTGAGCTGCGCGGAGAAGTTGTCGTTGAAGCGGTAGCCGGCGAACACATTCACCAGGTAGAACGCGTCCTGGGTGATCAACGCCGATTCGGTACGGCCGCTGGTCGCGTAATCCGCGCGCGGCTTGGTGCTGGTGCGGTAGATCCGGCTCTGCCAGGTCACGCCACCGCCCAGCGACAGGCGGTTCCACTCACCGCTCGGGCGCCAGCTGGTGTTGAGGCGGAAGGTGTCCACCGGGTTGGTGGTGTTCTGCGCCACGCCGGCCTGGTTGCGGATGGTGGTGTGCGCGAAACCGGCCGAGAGGTTCCAGTTCGCGGTCAGGCTGCCCTGGGCTTCCAGTTCCCAGCCCTTGACCTTGTTGCCCTTGCCGGTGGAATGGTAGGCGCTGCTGCCATCGGGCAGCGAGGCGGCCGGCACCGAGTCATCGAGCTCGGCGACATTGTCCTTCT
>NZ_JBBYHZ010000197.1:0-538 GCF_038405435.1 Dryocola clanedunensis
AGGCAGCTTCGCCGGTGAAACCCTGTACTGGTACCAGCCCGACCTGGGCGGCCAGTAGCCGCCGGGGTATGAAACCCGCCGTATCACCGTGGTCAAGTTCGACAGGAACCGCTTTGCCCAGATCGCGCTGTATGCCGGTGACGCCAGCGAACTCGGCTCGCTGCAATCGTTGGCGCAGGGCATGAGCCTGACGCCCTCGGCCGTCGCCGCCGGGCGCTGAGCACGAGGCCGGGACAGTGCACCGCACTCATCCCGCCATCCACGGTAGCGCCGGCCGCTGGCCGGCGCCTCCCACACCGTCAGGTGTCATGCGTTCGTCGGCCAGCGAGCGGTGCCAGCGCCCCTCAGAAGCGGCCTTCCTGGAAATCCACGAAGGCCTGCATCAGCTCCTGCTTGGTGTTCATCACGAACGGCCCATGCCGCATGACCGGCTCGCGCAGCGGCCGGCCCGCCACCAGGATCAGGCGCGCCCCGGTTTCACCGGCACGCAGGACCAGCTGCTCGCCGCCGCCCAGCACCGCCATTGCCTGGCGGGCCA
>NZ_JBBYHZ010000198.1:0-538 GCF_038405435.1 Dryocola clanedunensis
TGGAGCTCTTGCCTGCGCCGTTGACCCCTGCCAGCACGAACAGGAAGGGCCGTGCAGGCATCAGTAACCGCTGCCTGCGGCCACCTTGCCCTTGAGGCGTGCCGGCTTGCGCAGCAGCGCGCGCGCCTTGTTGGCGGCCGCGGCGCTGTCCAGCACGGCAAGGCGATCATCGAAGCGCTGACGGAGCTGCTGCAGGGCCGGGGCCTGTTCGCGCAGGGACGCGAGGTCCCGCTGCAACGACACGACCTCGGCCTGCATGGCCTGGTACTGCTGGGCGGACAGAATGACGGCCTGCGGCTCGTTGTGATTGGTGACCAGTACGGCCTGCTGTTCGCGGACGTCCTGCATCACCTTGCGCCAGTGCTCCTTCACCGTCGAGGCGGTCGTGCGGGTCAGCTCGGTGATCGGGTCGAACTTGAGCGCGTGCAGCATGGCGGCGGCTCCCTGGCGGATGGCGCCCAGTGTAGCCCGATCCGTACGAATTGTGAGAAATATGGGATTTATGAAATTTATGAAAATGAGGACTGGTGGCTGCGCC
>NZ_JBBYHZ010000199.1:0-538 GCF_038405435.1 Dryocola clanedunensis
TATTCGATACAGTGCTGCCTGAGATTGTGTGGGATATCGGCTGGGAGGACACGCCCGTCATGGGGGTCATCCGTGACCTCGCACGAGGCAAGGTCAGCCTGAAAGAGGCGGAGGAACGGCTGCTGCAGCCGGTGAGCATTCGCCAGCCCTATGCCTCCAGAGCTGGTAAACGCCTTCCCGCTGACAGCGTGCTGAAGAGGCTGGCCGCCTTCATCCAGGTCAATTATCGCCTCGACCCGAATCACACGCTCTTCCCGTGCGATCCATTCGCGCTGGCGACCAACGGTAGCAGCCTTGGTTTTGGGTCATCAGGGGTGATCTACGCGCTCATCCGTGCCGGAGTGGAGGTGCCCCAAGCTGCATGGGATCGGCATCTCGCCGAGGTCTCGAGCCTGAACAGCCAGAATGCGGCACCGGGCTTCCTTACCGGCCTCGCGGGGATCGGTTGGGCGCACCTGGCAATGGGAGAGGCCGCCACTGGCCTCAGCTTTGTGGACCAAGCCAACAGGAGTGCGCAGAAAATCACACATCCTTCGCT
>NZ_JBBYHZ010000200.1:0-537 GCF_038405435.1 Dryocola clanedunensis
TTGTTCTTGGGCAGGGTGGCGCCGAGGTTGCTGCCGGTGTAATCCACCAGCGGGCCACCGACCACGGTGGGGCGGCTGTAGTCGCGCACGTGGGTGAAGGCGGTGCTCAGGCCGAAGTTGCCGGCACGCTCGGTCGGGAAGCGCTGGCGCAGTTCGACATCGAAGCCGGATGTCTTCAGCTCGCTCAGGTTCTGATAGCGGTTGTAGACCGCCAGCAGCTTGCCACGCTCATCGCGCAGCACCGCACCGGGCACGTCATCGGTGACCAGGGTCTGGGTGTTGTTGGTTCCTACCAGGTTCTCCAGCTCGATACGGTAGTAGTCCACGCTCAGGCTGGTGTTGGACCACGGCGAGAGCACGATGCCGGCGTTGAAGCTCTTGGTGCGCTCGGGCTTGAGGTCGTTGTTGCCCACGGTGAAGAAGGTCGGGTTCTGCCGCGAGCCCGGCACGTCCGGATCGCGCGGATCGATCACGCTGCCGTAGGCGATGCTGGTGCTGTTGGAATTCTCCGACAGCGACGGCGCACGGAAGCCCTTG
>NZ_JBBYHZ010000201.1:0-535 GCF_038405435.1 Dryocola clanedunensis
CGGCGAGTAGACCCACTCGTCGGAGGCTTCGTTGGTCAGGTTGATGCCTTCCAGGCTCAGTTCGAGCTGGTCGCTGATCGTGTAGCGGATCGAGGCATCGATGACGGTGGTGCCGGTCATGCCGTGGTAACCGTCGAGGTTGAAGCCGGCTTCCGTACCCGGTGCCTGGGTCAGGTAGTCATCGCGGTTGGTCGCCGAGACACGGCCGGAGAAGACCTTGCCTTCGTAGAACAGCGTGGCGTTCCAGGACGACTTGGACAGGCCGGTCAGGTCGGTCTTCATCACCGGCTGGCCGGCCGCGTTGAGGTACTGGATCTGCGATTCCACCCAGGTGTAGTTCAACTGCACGCCCAGGTTGGACCACTTGCCCGGCAGGAAGGTGAACGGCTGGGTGTAGTTGGCTTCCACGCCGTGCAGTTCACCGCCCGGGGTGTTGACCGGGCGGCTGTAGGTGAAGTCGTCAGCGGGCGAGGCACCGGTGCCGATCAGCAGCGAGGCGGGCAGGCCGCTGTCGGAGTACGGACGCACTTCGCGG
>NZ_JBBYHZ010000202.1:0-534 GCF_038405435.1 Dryocola clanedunensis
CTTCGGGCTGGACATCGAGCATCGCCGCTTCGTCACCCGCGAGGACGCGCGCGACTGCATCGCGGACATGCGCGCCAATGGCATCGAGGTCATCGTCGGCACCGGCATGGCGATCGACCATGCCGAGCAGGTCGGGCTGCCCGGCGTGCTGCTGTACTCGGCCGACTCGGTACGACAGGCCTTCGAACATGCGCTGGAGCTGACCCAGACCCTGGCCCGCTCCGGTGCGTCCTCGTTGCGGCGGCGGGCACCGCCCAAGCGACGCGATGCCGACCATGCCCTGCTCGGCGACAGTGCCGCGATGCAGCAGGTGCGCGAGCACATCGCACTGTATGCGCCCTACGACAGCACGGTGCTGATCACCGGCGCCACCGGCACCGGCAAGGAACTGGTGGCCCGGCAACTGCACAGCGCCAGCGGCCGGCGTGGCCGCTTCGTCGCGCTGAACTGCGGGGCGATCAGCGAATCCCTGCTTGAAGCCGAGCTGTTCGGTTACAACGAAGGGGCGTTCACCGGCGCCCGCCGCGGCGGTCG
>NZ_JBBYHZ010000203.1:0-533 GCF_038405435.1 Dryocola clanedunensis
TAGAACAGCGCCGCCGAGTAGCCACGCTCGCCACCGCCGGCCATGCCCATCAGCAGGAAGCCGATGTGCGAAACGGTCGAGAAGGCCAGCATGCGCTTCAGGTTGGTCTGCGCGATCGCCATCAGGTTGCCGATCACCAGCGACAGTGCGGCCAGCCCACCGATCAGGTACTTCCACTCGTCGGCCAGCGGGCCCACGCCCATCTCCAGCAGGCGGTAGGCCATGCCGAACGCGGCCAGCTTCGGGGCCGAGCTGATGAACAGCGCGACCGGTGCCGGGGCACCCTGGTACACGTCGGGCAGCCACATGTGGAACGGGGCGGCACCCAGCTTGAAGGCCACGCCGGCGATCATGAACACCGCGCCGGTCAGCAGCAGCATCTTCTCTTCGGTGTGCGGAATGGCAGCGTTGATCGCATCCAGATGCAGCGAGCCGGTGGCGCCGTAGATCAGCGACATGCCGTACAGCAGCAGGCCCGAGGCCAGCGAACCGAGCACGATGTACTTCATCGCCGCTTCCGAGGCCAGGCCGTT
>NZ_JBBYHZ010000204.1:0-533 GCF_038405435.1 Dryocola clanedunensis
AGCTGGGTCTGGGCCGATGGGCTCGAGAAGGGCATCGAGCGCGTGCGCGATCCGAAGGTGCGCGAACGCATGAAGAAGGAAGTCGCCGCTGGATCGATGCCCGGCTGGTCGAACCTGGTGCACGCCTCGGGCGGTTTCCAGAACGTGCGCCTGGCCAACAGCTTCAGTGACAAGTACCGGCGCTTCCACGGCAGGACGCTGGCCGAGATCGGTGCCGAACTGAATCTGGACCCGGCCGATGCGGCCTGGGATATCGCGCTCGAAGGGCTGCCCAACCGCGCGGTCGCGCTGTATTTCATGATCAGCGAGCAGGACGTACAGCTCGCGCTGCGCCAGCCCTGGGTCAGCATCGGCAGTGATGCCGCGGCGGCGGTGAACTACGGCAGCGAAGGTGCCATCGGCCTGCCGCACCCGCGCGCCTACGGCACCTTCCCGCGGATCATCGCCGAGTATGTGAAGCGGAACCAGGTACTGACGCTGGAGGATGCCGTCCGAAAAATGACCGGCTGGCCCGCGCAGCGGATGGGCTTGAG
>NZ_JBBYHZ010000205.1:0-533 GCF_038405435.1 Dryocola clanedunensis
GCCGACCCGCGAGGCCATCGAAAAGCTCAACGCCGCGCGCCTGGCCGCCGACGTGATGGGCGTGCCGACCCTGCTGGTGGCGCGTACCGACGCGGAGGCCGCCGACCTGCTGACCAGTGATGTGGATGGCAACGACCAGCCGTTCACCACCGGCGAGCGCACCGTGGAAGGCTTCTACAAGACCCGCAACGGCCTGGACCAGGCCATCAGCCGCGGCCTGGCTTACGCCCCCTACGCCGACCTGATCTGGTGCGAGACCGGCAAGCCGGACCTGGAGTTCGCCCGCAAGTTCGCCGAAGCGATCCACGCCAAGTTCCCGGGCAAGCTGCTGGCCTATAACTGCTCGCCCAGCTTCAACTGGAAGAAGAACCTGGACGACGCCACCATCGCGACCTTCCAGAAGGAGATCGCCAAATATGGCTACAAGTTCCAGTTCATCACCCTGGCCGGCTTCCACGCCCTGAACTACTCGATGTTCAACCTGGCCCACGGCTACGCCCGCCGCCAGATGAGCGCCTTCGTGGAGCTGCAGG
>NZ_JBBYHZ010000206.1:0-271 GCF_038405435.1 Dryocola clanedunensis
GAGCGCTACAGCCTGCAGTTGAACGTGCAGAACCTGACCAACAAAACCTACTTCACCAAGGCGTACGCTTCGCATTACGCCGCCATCGCGCCGGGCCGCTCGGCCACGTTGGCCTTCAATTTCAAGTTCTAAGCGATACGCCCCCTCCCGCGCGCTCGTGCGGGAGGGGCTGGAGCCCACCATGCTGCTGCACATTCCCGACGTCCTCACCGCCGAGCAGGTCACCCAGGCCCGCCAGCAGCTGGCCACGGCCGGCTGGACCGACGGCCGC
>NZ_JBBYHZ010000206.1:281-533 GCF_038405435.1 Dryocola clanedunensis
CTGACCGCGGGTTACCAGTCCGCGCAGGCCAAGCACAACCTGCAGTTGCCCGAGTCCGATCCGGCCGCGCGTGCGGTCGGCTCGGCCATCCTCGATGCACTCGGCCGCAACAGCACGTTCTTCTCGGCGGCACTGCCGCGTCGCATTTTCCCGCCGCTGTTCAACTGCTATCAGCCGGGGCAGACCTTCGGGTTCCATGTGGACAACGCCGTGCGCTACGACTACACCGCCCCCGGCCAGCCGCAGCCGGTG
>NZ_JBBYHZ010000207.1:0-531 GCF_038405435.1 Dryocola clanedunensis
GACGTTGTGGCGCGAGAAGATCTCGTTGACCTTGGAAAGCACGCCCGGCCCGTTCTGGTGGATGTGCAGCAGACGCAGGCTCTCGGCATGCTCGGGCAGGGTCACTTCCGGGAAGTTGACCGCCGACAGGGTGCTGCCGTTGTCGCTGTAGCGCACCAGTTTGGCCGCCACTTCCACGCCGATGTTGTCCTGCGCTTCCAGCGTGCTGCCGCCCACGTGGGGGGTCAGGATCACGTTGTCGTGCGCGGTCAGCGGCGAGACGAAGGCATCGCCGTTGCCCTTGGGCTCGACCGGGAACACGTCCACCGCCGCGCCGCCGAGGTGGCCTGAACGCAGCGCCGCATCCAGCGCGTCGATGTCGACCACGGTGCCGCGCGCGGCATTGATCAGGTGCGCGCCAGGGCGCATCCGGGCCAGTTCATCGGCGCCGATCATCCACTGGGTGGCCGGGGTCTCGGGCACATGCACGGTAACGATGTCCGCACGTGCCAGCAGGTCGTCCAGGCTGATCGCCGCCCGGGCATTGCCCAG
>NZ_JBBYHZ010000208.1:0-528 GCF_038405435.1 Dryocola clanedunensis
CCACGCCCACGCCGAACAGCACCAGCACAGCCAGCCAGCGCAACAGCGGCTCACGCACGATCAGCTTCAGGCCGTCGAGCACGCTGCCGCCCATCGGGGTTTCACCCGACACCAACTTCTGCTCCTGCTCCCGTGCCACCGCCCACAACCGCAGCCGCCAGATGCAGACCAGGCAGGCACTCAGAAAGCCGGCCGAGACCAGCATCAGGTTGGCAATACCCACCCGCTCCACCAGCGCCGCCGTGATGATCGGCCCCAGGAACGCACCGAGCGTGCCTGCCGCGCCGATGTAGCCGTATACCTCGCGTGCCTGGGCGTTGGAGAACACGTCCGCCATGAAGCTCCAGAACACCGCCACCGCAAAGAGGTTGAACACGGCGGCCCAGAAGAAGAACGCCATGCCGCGCCCAGGCACGCCACTGTCGAACAGCAGGTAGAAACCCAGCAGGGAGATGATGAAGAAGACATACACCGCGGGCAGGAATACCCGCCGCGCATAGCGGCTGACCAGCGCGCCGTACAGCGGCT
>NZ_JBBYHZ010000209.1:0-527 GCF_038405435.1 Dryocola clanedunensis
GCACCTGGTCTTCTTCGCGGATGTCGCACTTCAGCGCCAGCCCCTGGCCGCCGGCGGCGGTGACCGCCTCCGCTGCGCTGTGGATGGTGCCGGGCAGCTTGGGATTGGGCACCGAGGACTTGGCCGCGATGGCGATATTGGCCCCGTCCCGTGCAGCACGCAGTGCGATGGCCAGGCCGATGCCGCGCGAGGCGCCGGTGATGAACAGGGTCTTGCCTTGCAGACTGGCCATGCGCGGATTCCTTCGATGCGATTGCAGTGAACCGGCATTATGCCGCCCCGGCGCACACACCGGATTCATGCGCCGCGTCGATACTGGGCATTCACGTTCTGCATGGAATGAGCGACATGACGGCGATCCGCCTTCCCCTGACCGCGCTGGCGCTGGTACTGGCGATGGCTGCCTGCCAGCCCGCCGGCGACCCGTCCACCGCCCCTGTGCAGGCGGCCGCCACCGTTCCCGGTACGGCCGGCGGCGCCTCCCCCTTCAGCGAAGCGGCGATCTGGGACGGCGAGGTGGACGCCTG
>NZ_JBBYHZ010000210.1:0-526 GCF_038405435.1 Dryocola clanedunensis
CGGCACGGCACCACCGCGCTGCTGGGCACCACCATGACCGCGCAGGAAGACGACATCACGCGGGCGCTTGAAGGCCTGTCCGCTGCGATCGCCACGCGCGAACCCGGCATGGCGCGCGTGCTCGGCGTCCACCTGGAAGGCCCCTTCATCAGCGCGCAGCGCCTCGGCGCGCAGCCACCATTGGTGGTCGAGGCCACCCTGGCCGACGTGCAGCGCCTGCACGCGATCGCCCCGATCAAGGTGCTGACCCTCGCCCCGGAAATCGGCCAGCACCTCGCGCTGATTCCTGCCCTGAGCGCGCTCGGTATCCGCGTGCAGTTCGGCCACAGCGCCGGCAGCTATGATGACGGCGTGGCCGCATTGAACGCCGGTGCGGCCGGCTTCACCCATCTGTTCAATGGCATGACCGGTGTGGACCACTACCACCCGGGCATCGCCACCGCCGCACTCGCGCATGCGCAGTACGCCGAACTCATTCCCGATCTGCAGCACGTGCATCCCGGCGCGATCCACACCGCGCTGCGCG
>NZ_JBBYHZ010000211.1:0-526 GCF_038405435.1 Dryocola clanedunensis
TGGTGCTGGTGTTCTATCTCCCCTACAAGTGGACCAATTTCGCTTCCGCGGCGATCTTCGGCCTGGCCGCGCTCACCGACAGGCTCGACGGCTGGATTGCCCGCCGTTACGACCTGCAGTCCGCGTTCGGCGCCTTCCTCGATCCGGTCGCGGACAAGCTGATGGTGGCCGTGGCACTGTTCCTGATCGTGCAGGGCCATCCCACTGCGTGGATGGCGGTGTGGGCGGCGGTGATCGTCGGCCGCGAGATTGCCGTATCGGCACTGCGCGAATGGATGGCCGAAATCGGCCAGCGTGCGAAGGTGCGCGTGGCGGTGATCGGCAAGGTGAAAACCACCGCGCAGATGATCGCGCTGCTGTGCCTGCTGTACTCGGTGGCGCCGCACACCCCGATGCAGGACATCTGGATGGGTACCCAGGTCTTCCATATCGGTGACTGGACCCTGGCCATCGCCTCGATTCTCACGCTGTGGTCGGGCCTGCAGTACCTGCACGCGGCATGGCCGAGCCTGCGCGAGGACGAGCG
>NZ_JBBYHZ010000212.1:0-525 GCF_038405435.1 Dryocola clanedunensis
TTGGGCGTGAGCAGCGTGGCCAGTGGAACCAGGCGCGTGCGCATGGCCTTCAGGGCGGCGTCTTCAAGCAGTTTGGCACCGCTGGTGGCGACCATGACCGGATCCAGCACGACATGCGGCGGGCGGTGCTTTTCCAGCGCGTCGGCCACCAGGCCGATCACCTCGGCATTGGCGAGCATGCCCAGCTTCACCGCATGGATATCGAAATCGGCGAAGCAGGCGTCGATCTGCGCCTGCAGGAACTCCAGTGGCGGCACGTGCACGGCGGTGACGCCGCGGGTGTTCTGTGCGGTCAGCGCGGCAATCGCCGAAAGGCCATGTACGCGATGGGCGGCGAAGGCCTTCAGGTCGGCCTGGATGCCTGCGCCACCGCCGGAATCGGAGCCGGCGATGGTCAGGGCGGAAACGGGGCTGGAAGGCGTCATGCCTCGATTGTGCAATGTTTGCCGCCGTATTGCTGCCGCGCCGTCAGCGCGCCCGCAGCAGCGCCCACTGCCGGTACAGCACGTAGCCCAGACCGGTGCC
>NZ_JBBYHZ010000213.1:0-525 GCF_038405435.1 Dryocola clanedunensis
CTTCAGCGCCGGCGCAAGTACTGCGAACTGGCCGAGTATTCATAGCGCCGCGGCGCCAAGTGGCAAGTACATCGCGGGCAGCCGGGGCAATTCATAGAAGCGCATCAGCGCCAGATTCAGTCCGTAGGCCAGCACCAGGCCTGCGGCGACGCCGACGCTCACGATCATGAAATTTTCGATCTGGAAGTAGCGAAGCACGTCCCATCGTGTTGCTCCCAATGCGCGGCGGATACCGATCTGCTTGCGGCGCTGCTCCACCCAGTAGCTCGCCAACCCGCCGATGCCGAGTGCAGTAGCACCGAGGAGCGCGGCGATGACGCCCGCCAGAAGTCCCATCATCACCGTTGCATCATGGAAGAACTCTGTACGGAGCTCACTCAACGTTCGACTGGCGGATTGATCGAAGACCACATCAGGGGCGGCAGATGACACCACCCTTGCTACTTGGCCAAATACCCGCGGGAGATCGTCGGGCATTGCTCGAACGATGTAACGTCCTGCAAGGTATGGCCCAGGACTTGCTGG
>NZ_JBBYHZ010000214.1:0-522 GCF_038405435.1 Dryocola clanedunensis
TTAAGCTGGGCATCCGTCCGGAGCGTATTCGCCGGGGACATCCGGAGGAAAACGGACGCCATGAACGCATGCACCGCTCTCTCAAATACAGCCTGAGCTTCGATAACCGGCATTCGACTCTGGAAGCCCAGCAGGCGTGGTTCGACCATTACCGGGAGGAGTTTAACCGGGAACGGCCACATGAGGCACTGGGCGGGCTGACCCCCGGCGGCATCTGGGTGCCGTCGCCCCGGCAATGGGACGGAAAAACGCCGGAGGTGAGTTATCCGGAGGGTGCACGGATTTATCGGGTCGGACCGAAAGGCGTTATACACATCGGTAAACGTGTGTTCCTGAATCAGGCGCTACGGGGGGAATATGTGATGCTGGAGGAACGGGAAGATGGGGTGGATGTCATTATATTTAACCGGATGGACCTTGCTTACTACGACAGACGTAAGCAAAGTATCATCCGGATAGATTAGGCTGAATGTGTTACCTGTGTGGCCGGTCTGATCTGTAACCTATGTGACCGGTCGTACA
>NZ_JBBYHZ010000215.1:0-522 GCF_038405435.1 Dryocola clanedunensis
TGCGTTGCCGGGGAACAGGCGTTTGGCCGCACCATCGGTGTCGTGCGCGGTGAGGCGCAGCTCCCACGGGCCGTGCACCTTCCAGATGGCGCTGAGCTGGCCATGCAGGTAGTCATCGGCCTGCGCGCTGTCCAGCCAGTAGTGGCCTACCGCGCCCTCGACACGCCACTGCTCGCCCAGCGGCAGGCGCGCACCGAGCTGGGCGTAGGTGCCGCCATGGCCACCGGCCAACGCGTTGTCGGAGACGCCGACCTGCAGCCAGGCGCGCTGCCGCCAGGTGACGGTGCCATTGAGCTCGGTCCAGTCCAGATCGACCGTGGCGGACGGATAGACGTAGCGGGTCAGATTGACGTCCACGCTCCAGTCCGGCGTCACCGCCCCGCTCCAGCCGGCGACAAGATCAAACTCGCTGCGCGCGCCGTTGTCCGGCCGGAACGAGACACCCGAGCCCCACGCCGAGGCATACCAGCCGTTGGACGCACTGAGTTTCACGCCCGCCTGCACGGCTGGATCGCCGTCGCT
>NZ_JBBYHZ010000216.1:0-522 GCF_038405435.1 Dryocola clanedunensis
GGGCCGTTGTTGCCCGGTAGCGATTTCCTGCGCCATACGCTCGATCTGGAGCGCAATGCCTTCAGCCCTGGCCTGCCCCGCCACGGGGCCGAACTGGCCGAGGATCTGGAGCGCCTGATCGCGCTGCACGATGCCTCCACCATCGCCGCGGTGTTCGTCGAGCCGATCGCCGGTTCGGCCGGGGTGATCCTGCCCGCGCCGGGCTATCTGCAGCGCCTGCGCGAGATCTGCGACCAGCACGGCATTCTGCTGGTGTTCGACGAGGTGATCACCGGTTTCGGCCGGGTCGGCCACGCCTTCGCCGCCCAGCGCTTCGGGGTCACCCCGGACCTGCTCACCCTGGCCAAGGGCCTGACCAACGGCGCGGTGCCGATGGGCGCGGTGCTGGCCAGCGATGCTATCCACGGCGCCTTCATGCAGGGCCCGACGGCCGCCATCGAATTTTTCCACGGCTATACCTATTCCGGTCACCCGCTGGCGTGTGCGGCTGCGCTGGCCGCATTGGATACCTACGCCGAGGAG
>NZ_JBBYHZ010000217.1:0-522 GCF_038405435.1 Dryocola clanedunensis
GCTGCTGCGTCATCCGACCTTCTACAAAGTCGGCGTGGCTTCGGCCGGCAGCCACAGCTTCCAGGGCATGTACGGCGGCGCGATCCACGGCATGGACCGCCTGGTCGGCGGCCAGCCGGTACCAGCGCAGCGCTGCCACGCCATCGCGCGGCAGGCCCATGCCGAGTTCGTAGATGGCGCCCAGATCCACCTGGGCGTCGGCATCGCCGCGCTGGGCACGTCGCTGGATCTCGGCGACCAGCGGATGCACGGCGCCATCCGGCTGCGCTGCGATCGCCTGTGGCAGTCGCGAGGATTCGGACGGCATGTGATGGTAGATCGTCGCGCGCAGGTCCCAGCGCAGCGCGCTGGCCGCGTCACCGTGGTCGCGATGGAACTTGGCCAGCATCAGCATCGCCATCGGGTTGCCGTGCCCGGCAGCGGCGCGATACCAGCGCTCTGCCTTGCGCGGTGAGGCGCGCAGGGCAGTGCCCTGGCGGATGTTCGGGCCGGTGCCATGCAGCAGCTCACCGTGGGTCCAGA
>NZ_JBBYHZ010000218.1:0-522 GCF_038405435.1 Dryocola clanedunensis
TGCGCGCGCATCGCCGGATCGGCTTCAGGCATCGGCGACAGGCCATGCAGCAGGGCACGAAAGTACAGCCCGGTGCCACCGGACAGAATCGGCATGCGGCCGCGCGCAATGATGTCGCGCACGGCCCGGGCAGCGTCGCCGGCGAACTCTGCCGCCGAATAGGTCTGCCACGGGTCGCGCACATCGAGCAGATGATGCGGGGCCTGCGCGCGCTCGGTGGCGTCGGGTTTGGCCGAACCGATATCCAGGCCGCGGTAGACCAGGGCCGAATCGACGCTGACGATCTCACCGTCCCACTGCTGGGCCAGCGCGATCGCGGTGGCGGTCTTGCCCGACGCGGTCGGCCCCATCACCGCGATCGCAAGCGGGCGTTGGTCGACGGCCATCAGTCCTCGTCCGGCCAGCGCGGAATCCCCGGTGCGGCCGGCGCCCGCGGCATCGGCACGGCATCCACCGCCGCCCACACCTTCAGGGCATCGACCGTGGCCGCGACATCGTGCACGCGCAGCAGCATTGCGCCGC
>NZ_JBBYHZ010000219.1:0-522 GCF_038405435.1 Dryocola clanedunensis
GGCGTAGTGATTCTCGACGAAGCGCACAAAGCCAGAACCCGCCAGGGCTTCGGAAAGGAAGCTGGAACACCAAATGAGCTGCTGGCCTTCATGCGCGAGATCGCCGCCCGGGCAGATCACGTGCTGCTGGGAACGGCCACGCCGATACAGACCACCCCTGCTGATCTATGGGACTTGCTCGGCATCCTGCATCAAGGCCCAGGCCGTTTCGTGCTCGGCCACGACCTGGCGACGTGGCACCGACCCGACGAAGTGCTTGACATTCTCGCGGGCCGCGTGGAGGTCGAATCGCTCACCCATGCGTGGGAACTGTTGCGCTCGCCGCTTCCGCGCACGGAATCAACCAGTGAGCCTCGCGCTCGTCGCTTGTTCTCAGCTATCCGGCAAGACTTGGGTTTGCAGAACGGCGAGTGGCAAACCAACCGTTCGCTGGCAGATCTGACGGAGGAAACACGGGAGATTCTGGAAGAGGAGTTGGAGCGCCGCATATCAGGTGCAACGCTTTTTCAGCGCGAAAACCCG
>NZ_JBBYHZ010000220.1:0-522 GCF_038405435.1 Dryocola clanedunensis
TGGAACAGCGAGCCCTGGCCTTCGATGACATCCCAGTGATCGTCGGCCGCATTCGGGCTGAGCAGTTCGGCGGCGCCGGCGGAGAAGTCGGCCACCACCGCGTCCATCGGAATGCCGCTGCCGGCGATCAGGATGCCGGTCTGGCCGCTGGCGCGGAAGTCGGCATCCACGCCGAGGCCACGCAGGCCACGTGCCAGTGCCAGGGCGGTGTACTTCTTGCCCAGCGCGCAGTCGGTGCCGACGGTCAGCACGCGCTTGCCGGTGCGCTTGCGGCCGTTGCCGACCGGAATGCCACGCGGCGGCACGCGCACGTTGATCAGTTCGCGCCCGTGGCGTTCGGCTGCGGCCGCCAGTTCCGGAATGTCACCCAGCTTCTGGTGCATGCCGCTGACCAGGTGCAGCCCGTTTTCCAACGCATCGACCAGGGCCGGCAGCCACTGCGGCGGAATCACGCCACCGCCGTTGGCCACGCCGATCACCATCGCACGTGCACCGGCGGCGCGCGCCTGGGCCGGCGTCATG
>NZ_JBBYHZ010000221.1:0-521 GCF_038405435.1 Dryocola clanedunensis
CGCGCAGCTGGTCGGCCTGGCGGCCGCTGGGACGGGAATCAGTCATGCTCAAGTTCCGGTAAGACGGGGGATGCGGGGCCACGCCCGGGCCGGAGACCGGCGGGCGAGGAGGCTCTAAGGAGACCGCTAGGGTACCATTTGCACTTTGAGAGCACCGGAAACCCGCATGATTCGAAGCATGACCGCCTATGCCAACGGCGAGCGCGCCACCCGCTGGGGGACGCTGGCCTGTGAGCTGCGCTCGGTCAACCACCGGTTCCTGGAGGTCGGCGTGCGCCTGCCTGAAGAACTGCGTGCGTTGGAGCCGCAACTGCGCGAGCGCGTCGCTTCGCGCTGCAGCCGCGGCAAGATCGATCTGGTCATGCGCCTGCGTGCGCCGGACGTCACCGGTGCCCTGGTGGTCAACGATGCGCTGCTGGGCCAGCTCGGTGAGCTGGCCACCCGGTTGTCCTCCGGCTTCCCCAGCCTGCAGGTGAGCTTCACCGAACTGCTGCAGATGCCGGGCGTGATGCAGGGCGAGG
>NZ_JBBYHZ010000222.1:0-520 GCF_038405435.1 Dryocola clanedunensis
TATACCTTGGCCGACCGCACGCAGCGTTATCAGGAAGCCTTGGAACTGATCGACCGTGCGCGCGTGGCCGAGCCGGACAACGCCGCCATCGTCGACAGTTACGGCTGGGTGCTGTATCGCCTGGGCCGCAACGAAGAAGCACTGGTGCAGCTGCGCCGCGCCTGGACGCTGGCCAAGGATGCGGAGATCGCCGCGCATGTGGGCGAGGTGCTGTGGGTGTTGAACAAGAAGGACGAGGCGCGCCATTTCTTTGAAGAGGCGCGCAAGCTGGACCCGGACAACCGCGCCCTGCAGCGCGTGATCGAGAAATACGGCGTATGAATCTGCTCTCCCTGAAGGCCGCGTTTGCCGCGGCCGTGGCGTTGTCGCTCTCCGCCTGTGTATCCCTGGATGAGCGCAAGGCGCCCTCCGCCCCGACCGTGGTCACCGCTGTTTCGCCCGCTGCGCAGCAGGCCGAGGCCGAGCGCGTCGCCGCCGTGCGCGCCTCGCCGGCCTGGTCGTTCCAGGGCCGGGTGGCGAT
>NZ_JBBYHZ010000223.1:0-520 GCF_038405435.1 Dryocola clanedunensis
GTCGCCCACGTCGCCCAGTTCGCCCGCATCGACGGCAACGTGGTCCCCAAGGGCCTGCCCTGCCCGGCCCAGGCGTTGATCGGCGGCGATGCCCTGGACCGCGCCATCATGGCCGCCTCGATCCTGGCCAAAGTCAGCCGCGACCGCTTCATGCAGCGCCTGCACGACGCCCATCCGGAATACGGCTTCGACCAGCACAAGGGCTACGGCACCCCGGCCCACCTCGCCGCCCTGCGCAGCCACGGCCCCTGCCCCCAGCACCGGCGCAGCTTCGCCCCCGTGCGCGCGTGCCTGGAACCTGCGCTGAGCAGCCTCCCCGCCTGAGCGCTGCCATGGCCGGACGGCACCCGGCACCACAGCGCTGGACATACGGGGGTTGCCCGCCACCGCGCATCGGCCAGCGGTGGCGTCGGATGCCCCGGCAAACCTGAACCCCAGCGCCCGCGCGCGCCCCCGCAACACCCCTGTCAAGCCTTGTTAGCGTCCACCACCACCGCTACCCTGACCGGGCATCACATTG
>NZ_JBBYHZ010000224.1:0-519 GCF_038405435.1 Dryocola clanedunensis
GCCGATCTGACGCGGCTCAAGGCGGGCGCCATACCCGGCGATCACGCCCTCGCTTTCCAGCCGCTGGACCCGCCGCAGGCAGGCCGACGGAGACAGGTTGACCCGGGCGGCGAGCTCGGCGTTGGTGGCACGACCGTGTTGCTGGATTTCCGCCAGCAAGCGCGGATCCGTGCGGTCGAACTGGGCATCTCCGGTCATTGCTGCCCCGCAACATGATGTGGACGCAATGATATTGCGCCAACAGGCCATATCCGCGCAACTTTGCAAACCTCTTGCGCGCGCCCTGCCCTAGCATCGACAGGTGACTTCCCAGGAGACCACCACGATGGAAACCGCCACCGCCCCCCGCCGCGTCGAACACCAGCAGACCGACAAGGGATACGTGCCGGTCTATACCACTGCCATCGTGGAACAGCCCTGGGACAGCTACACCGCCGACGACCACGCGACCTGGAGCACCCTGTTCCAGCGCCAGCGCGAATTGCTGGTCGGCCGCGCCAGCAAGGAATTCCTGCATGC
>NZ_JBBYHZ010000225.1:0-518 GCF_038405435.1 Dryocola clanedunensis
TTGATCGGCACGCTGGCGTGGCCGTCGCGCCAGTCGCAGTCGATCTGGTGGCGGGCGATGCGGTCGCGCAGCAGGCGCATGCCGTCGCGCGAGAACTCGAACAGCGCCCGCGCATCTTCGGCGCCGACCAGATGCTCGAGCGTGTCCACCTCGCAGCCGTAGCCGACGATGGCCTGGCCGCCGTTGCGCCCTGAGGCCCCCCAGCCGACCCGGTGGGCCTCCAGCAGCACGACGCGATACCCGCGTTCGGCGAGGGTGAGCGCGGCGGAGAGGCCGGTGTAACCGGCGCCGAGCACGCAGACGTCGGCGTGCAGATCGCCGGCCAGTGGCTCACGCAGCGGGGCATCAGCCACGCTGTCGGCGTACCAGCTGGGTGCGTGCGTCTCGCCGGCGGTGGTCATGCCGGGCTCCGGCGGGCGATGGACAGGTCAGGAATCATGGACAAAGGATGCCAGCAACCGAGGCGCGTAACAGCGGGCAGTCTGTCGCAGCGTCTGCGCCCGGCGTGTGAGGGCGCG
>NZ_JBBYHZ010000226.1:0-518 GCF_038405435.1 Dryocola clanedunensis
CGACCAGGCGCGGAGTGGTGCTGGTGCCACGGCTGAAGGAGATCGCTTCGATGTAGTGCTCGTCGCGGGTCGCATCGATCTTGGAATACAGCGCATCCAGCGAGAATTCGGTGGCATCGCTCGGCTTCCACTGCAGGGTGCCGGTCACGCCCTGGCGCTTCTGCTCATGCTCCATCTGCACGTAGCGCGGGAAGCGCGGGTGGTAGACGTCGGCCGAACGGGCGGCGGCGAACGGCGAGGCCGCGTTGAAGTTGCCGTTGCTCGGGCCGTTGGCCCAGCGGCCGGTGTTGGAGCCTTCTTCCAGCGCCTGGCGCTCGGAATAGGCCACCGACAGCAACGCACCGAAGGTGCCGTCGGCGAAGGTGTTGGAAATCAGTGCGGCCATGCGCGGGTCGGCTTTTTCAGCCATCGCGTTGTAACCGGCCTGGCCGCTGGCGGCAAAGGTGAAGCCGTCATAGTCGAACGGGCGCGCGGTGCGCAGGTCGACCGTGGCCCCCAGCGAGCCTTCCTCGACGTCG
>NZ_JBBYHZ010000227.1:0-518 GCF_038405435.1 Dryocola clanedunensis
GAGCTCGGCGGCAGCCTCCAGCGCACCGGGCTGGCGCAGCGCATGAATGTCATTGATCAGGCCGGCACCGGCGGCAACGGCGGCACGCATCACCTCGGGCTTGAAAGTGTCGATGCTGATCGGCACGGAAGTTTCGCGCGCCAGGCGCTCGATCACCGGGATGACCCGGCGCAGTTCTTCGTCCAGCGGCACCGGCGCACTGCCAGGCCGGGTCGACTCGCCGCCGATGTCGAGCAGGTCGGCACCTTCGGCGACCAGCTGCAGGCCGTGTGCGGTGCTCACCGCCGTCGGAGAACGAATCCGGGGTGACATTGACGATGCCCATGACCCGCGGGCGATCCAGCCGCAGCAAGCGGCCGCCGCAATCGAGCTGGGGAGAAATGTCGAACATGGGCAGATCCACGAAGTACGCCAGCGCGTAGTTTACGCCGGACCACGCGACCGCCTGCCGGTCGCGCTGACGAAGCCTGCCCTCAGCGCTGGCGGCGCTTGCGCTCCACGTAGACCGTCTTGGCGAT
>NZ_JBBYHZ010000228.1:0-517 GCF_038405435.1 Dryocola clanedunensis
TACTTCCGGATCTTCAACCCGGTGACGCAGTCGCAGAAGTTCGATCCGCAGGCGCGTTACATCACGCGCTGGGTGCCGGAACTGGCCGCGCTGCCGCTGAAGGCACGCTTCGCGCCCTGGCAATCGCCGCAGCTGCTGGCCGAGCACGCCCCAGCCTACCCCGCCTTGCCGCTGGTGGATCTGGGCGAAGGCCGCGACGCCGCCTTGGCCGCGTATCGGCACACAGGCTGGGCGTGATGGCCATCTCGGATCATCCGGTTCTGGGGTAAGCGTTTACCTGAACAGGGAGCTGCCGAGCGTGCCATTCATCATGCCGGCATCGCGTTGGGCTGTTTATGCTCTTCACGGCCCGCAAGCCGGCGCCGTCCGGTAACCAAGGAGAACCCTCATGATTCGACCCGCAACCCGCAACGTGGCCCTGGCCCTGATGACTGCTGCCGCCCTGACGGCCTGCGCCACCGGTGGCTCCTACGTGCAGAGTGACCAGTACGGCAACCCCGTCGAACAGCAGAACCGC
>NZ_JBBYHZ010000229.1:0-516 GCF_038405435.1 Dryocola clanedunensis
GCGCGAGGATCTGGAAACCCTGCAGCGCAATATCGTGCTCTCGCACGCGGCCGGCGTCGGTGAGCCGATGCCGGCGCCGGTGGTGCGCCTGATGATGGCGCTGAAGCTGGCCAGCCTCGCCCAGGGCGCCTCGGGCATCCGCCCGCAGACACTGGCCCTGCTGGAAGCGTTTCTGCAGCACGATTTCATTCCGGTGATTCCGTGCCAGGGCTCGGTTGGCGCCTCGGGCGACCTGGCCCCGCTTTCGCACCTGGCCAGCGTGATGATCGGTGTCGGCGAGGCCTTCGTCGATGGTCAACGCCTGCCCGCTGCCGAGGCACTGGCGAAGGTCGGCCTGGCCCCGCTGGTGCTGGGTGCGAAGGAAGGCCTGGCCCTGCTCAACGGCACCCAGTACTCCACCGCCTACGCACTGGCCGGCTTGTTCGCGATCGATACCGTGTTCCGTGCGGCGCTGGTCACTGGCGCGCTCTCGGTGGAAGCGGCCAAGGGCTCGGACACGCCCTTCGATCCCCGCAT
>NZ_JBBYHZ010000230.1:0-516 GCF_038405435.1 Dryocola clanedunensis
CGCCGACGATCTGGATCGGGAAGGCCAGGTCTTCCACCATCTGGCGGATCACCGCCAGCTGCTGGTAGTCCTTCTTGCCGAAGGCGGCGACGTCCGGCTGGACCTGGTTGAACAGGCGCGAGACCACGGTGCAGACGCCATCGAAATGGCCCGGGCGGTGCGCCCCTTCGAGCAGGCCGCTGATGCCCGGCACGTTGACGCTGGCCGCCAGCTCGACGCCGAACGGGTACATCGATTCAACGGTGGGCAACCACAGCACATCGCAGCCGGCCTGCTCCAGGCCGGTGGTATCGGCTTCGGGCGTACGCGGGTAGCGGGTGAAGTCCTCGTTCGGGCCGAACTGGGTCGGGTTGACGAAGACGCTGGAGACCACGCGGTCGGCGTACTGCCGCGCCAGCGTGACCAGCGAATAATGCCCTGCATGCAGGTTGCCCATGGTCGGGACCAGCGCGACGCGCAGGCCCTCGCGCTTCCAGCCGTTGACGACGGCGCGCAGACGGGACAGTTCGGTGACGG
>NZ_JBBYHZ010000231.1:0-228 GCF_038405435.1 Dryocola clanedunensis
GGTCGTTCCACGGCAGCGCCCGATGGCAGGCGCGGCACAGGTCCATGCCGTCCTCGCCGGGACAATCGCAGACCAGGCAGCGCAACGGCAGGATCTGCCAGCCCAGCCAGCCCAGCGCACCGTAAACTTTAGATAAGATCATATGGTTGACAGATGGTGACAGCCTCACCAGACTGCCGCCCTTTCGTTCCACTATCTGTCAGGACACTCCCATGGCTTCTGTCATCC
>NZ_JBBYHZ010000231.1:238-516 GCF_038405435.1 Dryocola clanedunensis
GGCACCGCGAAGAGGTACTGGCCCTGTTCGCGCTGCCCTTCCCGGTCCTGCTGCATCGCGCGGCCAGCGTGCACCGCGAGCAGTTCGACCCGGCGGACGTCCAGATCTCGACCCTGCTCTCGGTCAAGACCGGCGGCTGCCCGGAAGACTGCGCGTACTGCCCGCAGGCGCAGCGCTACAGCACCGGCGTGGACGCACAGAAGCTGATGGTCACCGACGAGGTGGTCGCCAAGGCGCGCCAGGCCAAGGCGGCCGGCGCCTCGCGGTTCTGCATGGGC
>NZ_JBBYHZ010000232.1:0-516 GCF_038405435.1 Dryocola clanedunensis
TCGGGTATTCGAGCGTGTTCGGTGGCCCCGAGGTGGCAGTGCCGCAGCTGCTGGAGCGGCTCAAGGACAGTGGCCCGGTCTCGCTGGTCGGCCACAGCCTGGGCGGACTGGTCGCCCTTGAGGCCCTGCGGCGCGCCCCGGAGCTGCCGGTGTCGCGCGTGGTCTGCCTGGGCTCGCCACTGCGCGGCAGCGTGACCGCCCGCTCCCTGAGCGATCACGGCTGGTCGCTGGCGCTGGGGCGCAGCTCGGAACTGCTGCTCGATGGGCTGCCGGCCTGGGAGGGCAGGGCCCAGGTCGGGCTGATCGCCGGCTCGGTCCCGCATGGGCTGGGCAGCCTGCTGGGCGCCTGTGGCGAGGCCTCCGATGGCACCGTGGCGCTGGATGAGACCCAACTGCCGGGGCTCGCCGACCACTGTGTGATCCCGGCCAGCCACAGCGGGCTGGTGTTCTCGCCCGATGCCGCGCGGCAGACCGCCGCCTTCCTGCGCGATGGCCGGTTCCGGCGCGATGATGCGG
>NZ_JBBYHZ010000233.1:0-515 GCF_038405435.1 Dryocola clanedunensis
TCGTAGTTGCGGAACACCAGCCAGGCCGGGCCCTTGATCCCGGTGGGCAGCAGCAGCGCGGCATTGCTGTCGGCGGGCAGTCCGGCCGGTGCCAGCCCGCCGCCGGCCACCGGAACGATGCCCTGTGCGCGCCAGTCGGCCAGTGGCCTGCGCTGGGTGCGGCCGGCCTGGCCGGCGTTGAAGCCGGCCGGAACCGTCACTTCCATCCCCCAGGGCTGGCCGGTGCGCCACCCGGCCTTCTTCAGATAATTGGCGGTGGAGGCCAGCGCATCGGGAATCGAGGCGACCAGATCGCGACGGCCATCACCGTCGCCATCCACCGCGATGCGCGCATAGGTGGAGGGCATGAACTGGGTATGGCCGAACGCGCCGGCCCACGAACCGGTCAGGCCTTCGGCGCGCAGGTCGCCGGCGTCGATCAGCTTGAGCAGGGCGAGCAGTTCGCCGCGGAAGAAGGGCTGGCGGCGGCCTTCGCAGGAGAGCGTGGCCAGCGACTGCAGCAGCGGGCGCTTGCC
>NZ_JBBYHZ010000234.1:0-515 GCF_038405435.1 Dryocola clanedunensis
CTGAATGCCCTGTACGAATCGCTGAACGATGGCGACGCCGACGGCGTGTTCGACATCGACCTGCAGGCGCTGGCTGCGCCGCTGCCGCGTGCCTATGAATTCGTCGATGGCAGCGCCTACCTGCCGCACGTGGCCCGCGTGCGCCGCGCCCGTGGCGCCGAAGTGCCGGAGAGCTTCTACACCGACCCGCTGATGTACCAGGCCACCAGTGCCGGTTTTTACGGCCCGCGCGACGCGGTCAAGGTGGTCAGCGAGGAATACGGCATCGATCTGGAAGCCGAGCTGGTGGTGATCACCGACGACGTGCCGATGGCGGTGACGCCGGAGCAGGCTGCCGGCCATATCCAGCTGATCGGCCTGGTCAATGATGTCTCGCTGCGCAACCTGATCCCGGGCGAACTGGCCAAGGGCTTCGGCTTCCTGCAGTCCAAGCCGCGCTCGGCGCTGTCACCGGTGTTCGTCACCCCCGATGAGCTGGGTGACGCCTGGCAGGAC
Source organism: Dryocola clanedunensis (assembly GCF_038405435.1). Taxonomy (GTDB): domain Bacteria; phylum Pseudomonadota; class Gammaproteobacteria; order Enterobacterales; family Enterobacteriaceae; genus Dryocola; species Dryocola clanedunensis_A. The sequence goes on from NZ_JBBYHZ010000234.1 coordinate 496, forward strand.
AGCAAGGTCCACCTGCCGCT
>NZ_JBBYHZ010000235.1:0-515 GCF_038405435.1 Dryocola clanedunensis
CATCGGCCCCATGCGGGCCGGTTCCATCCACCATCGGGATATGCGCATGAAACTGATCTCCGCCATCATCCGGCCGTTCAAGCTCGACGAGGTCCGCGAGGCCCTCTCCGACGCTGGCGTGTCGGGCATCACCGTGACCGAAGTCAAAGGCTTCGGGCGCCAGAAGGGCCACACCGAGTTGTATCGCGGCGCGGAGTACGTCGTGGATTTCCTGCCGAAGATCAAGATCGAGACCGTCGTGACCGACGATCGCCTGGAGGCCGTGGTCGAGGCCATCCAGACCGCGGCCGGCACCGGCAAGATCGGCGACGGCAAGGTCTTCGTGTACGACCTGGGCAGCGTGGTGCGCATCCGCACCGGTGAGCTGGACGCCGACGCGCTGTAACGCGCCGGCCTGCCCACGGGCGCGCGCTGTCAGGCGTGGCCCTTGAACCAGCGGTAGAAGCGCTTCCAGGCCACGCGTACGCCGGCGACCCATCGCGGGTCGGCCACCTGGGCCGCCTCGGAGGCGCTGG
>NZ_JBBYHZ010000236.1:0-514 GCF_038405435.1 Dryocola clanedunensis
TCAGCGACTTGCTGCGCTCGTTGTCGTACAGCGCGCGCAGGGTCCCCAGCGGTGCACGGTTGACCCGTGCCAGCACGTAGCCCGAATACGCCTGGTTGGCGAACTTCAGGTTCTCGCGGCGGTCCTCGCCATAGAACTGGTTGCCACCGGACAGCAGGTCTTCGCTCAGCCGGTTCAGTGCCTTCTGCAGCACGTTGTCCGGCACGGCGAAGCCGGCGTCCTTGGCGTCGAGCAGGAACTCGGCAATGTACGGCGTCAGCCAGGGATTGATGTAGCCGTCGTCGCCCCACATCGAGGCCAGGCGGCCGAAGGCCCCTTCCATGCGCTCACGGCGGGTCTTGGCATCCAGCCCGTCCGCTCCGAGCATGGCCGAGGTCGCTTCATCCAGCATCAGCGCGGCGTAGCCCTTGCTGGTGGTCTGCTCGGCGCAGCCATACGGATAATTGAGCGCGCCGTTCAAGGCACTGGCGAACGGAATCGGCGGCAGCGCGCTGACCAGCATGCGCGCGGTCAC
>NZ_JBBYHZ010000237.1:0-514 GCF_038405435.1 Dryocola clanedunensis
GTCACCACCCACGGCGCCTACGCGGCCCCCCCGGTGCGCACGCGCCTGCTGACCCTGGGAGCGGCGGCATGATCGCGCCAGGAACCGAACCGGGTCTGTGGCAGACCGCGCGGGCCCTGATTGCCCGCGACATGCGCCTGCTCTGGCGGCGCCGCGGCGATGCGCTGCAGCCCTTGCTGTTCGCACTGCTGGTGGTGGTGCTGTTCGCACTGGCGCTGGGCCGCGACCCGGAGGCGATGGCGCGCGTGGCCGCGGCGGTGATGTGGCTGGCGGTGCTGCTGGCCGGCCAGCTGGCGCTGGACTCGCTGTTCCGCAGCGATGCCGAAGATGGCTCGCTGGAGCAATGGCTGCTGGCCCCGGTTCCGCTGGCCTGGCTGGTCCTGGTGCGGGTGCTGGTGCACTGGGTCACCACCGCCCTGCCGTTGATCGTGATGTCGCCGCTGCTGGCGGAAATGCTGCATCTGCCGCATGACCAGCTGCCGATGTTGCTGGCATCGTTGCTGCTGGGAACGCC
>NZ_JBBYHZ010000238.1:0-514 GCF_038405435.1 Dryocola clanedunensis
GGCCACGCCGTCGATCTGTACGAGGCCAAGGGCTCGCCCGGTCGCAAGTTCCTGATCGCCGGCAAGGGCGGCCTCAACCTGACCCACTCCGACGCGCCTGACGTGTTCGTTTCGCGCTACCGCGAGCGCGCGGAGGCGGTGGGCGGGTGGCTGGCCGATTTCAATGCCGAGGCGCTGCGCGCCTGGGCGTTGGACTTCGGCGTGGAAACCTACGTGGGCAGTTCCGGCCGTGTGTTCCCGGTGGACCGCAAGGCCGCGCCGCTGCTGCGCGGCTGGGTGCGCCGGCTGAAGGAACAGGGCGTGCGCTTCCACGTGCAGCATCGCTGGACCGGCTGGGATGACGCGGGCGCGCTGCGCTTCCAGACGCCCGATGGCGAAACGACGGTGACGGCCGACGCGGTAGTGTTCGCGCTCGGCGGCGGCAGCTGGCCGGAACTGGGCTCGGATGGCGCGTGGATGGCGCCGATGGCCGCCACCGGCATCGACATCGCCCCGCTGCAGCCAGCCAACTGTG
>NZ_JBBYHZ010000239.1:0-514 GCF_038405435.1 Dryocola clanedunensis
GGTGCGCTGGCCGTCGAGGTTGTCGACCAGGCTGGCCACCATCAACTGCTCTTTCTCCAGCAGCGCGCGGCGGACCGCCTCGGTCGGGTGCGCGGTGAACACCGGCTCGATGTCGATGCGCGGCAGCCACTCGGCCAGTTCGTCCAGAGTGACGCCCTGTGCCTTGAGGTTGACCAGTGCGTCCTGCAGACCATCGGGCTGCGGCGTGGCGGTACCGGCGCGCTGGTAGTCGCGGCGGCGGCGGATGCGGTGCACCCGCTCGGCGATGTTCACCACCTGGAAATAGGTACTGAACGCACGCACCATCGCTTCGGCGCGTGCCGGTGGCAGGCCGGTCAGCGCATCGTTGAGATCGGACAGGGGGGCGTCGCTTTCGCGGCGGGCGATGGCGCGCGTACGCACCTGTTCCACATCGTCGAAGAACTGCGTTGAGACCTGCTCGGCGAGCAGGTCGCCGACCAGTGCGCCGAGTCGGCGTACATCGTCGCGCAGGGGAATATCGGGAGTGGCAAAA
>NZ_JBBYHZ010000240.1:0-513 GCF_038405435.1 Dryocola clanedunensis
TGCCCAGCGGCCCCGGCCTGGGCGCGGTGCCGAACGCCCGTTTCTGGGACCACACCGAAGCGGTAGCGTAGTGCCGGGCTCTGCCGCGCCCCGGTGTCCCTACGGCAAGCGGATGACGAACGCGTCGCCACGCGCCCAGGCACCTCCGCGCCGGCACGGACACGCGTTGCTGAATGCCTCAGGGAGGGCGGTCGTGCCGGCCGTTGGCCAGCAGCCAGGCAAACCTGCCGGGGATCACGGGGTCGCCGGCCAGCGGCCGGCACTACCTGAATGCCCGTCCGGCAAGGCTTGCGAGGCACTTTTCGCGATTGGTCATCTTGGCCGTATAATGTTGGACTTCTTTTTCCAAATCCGGCGCCGACTGGCCCCCTTTCGCATGTCTATCGAAAATCTTCGCAACATCGCCATCGTCGCCCACGTCGACCACGGTAAGACCACCCTCGTCGACCAGCTGCTCAAGCAGTCCGGCACCCTCTCCGAGCGCACCGTGCTCGCCGAGCGCGTGATGGACAG
>NZ_JBBYHZ010000241.1:0-513 GCF_038405435.1 Dryocola clanedunensis
TATGCGGCGCAGGGCATCCGGGTGAACTCGATTTCGCCGGGGCTGATCCTGGTGCCGCGGATCGAAGCCTGGTTCGCCAACAGCGCCGACCCGGCCGCCACGCGCCACGCACAGGAGCAGCTGCTGCCCTGCAAGCGCATCGGCGAGCCCGGCGAGGTGGCGCATACCGCGCTGTTCCTGGCCAGTGACGAAGCCCGCTTCATCAATGCCACCGACATCCTGATCGACGGTGGCCGTTCCCAGCTTTACCACGAGTAATCATGACCGCACCGACCTTCCATCTGCCGCTTGTCGCGATCCTGCGCGGCATCCCCCCCGAAGACACCCTCGCTCACGTCCGCGCACTGGTGGATGCCGGCTTCGATGCGATCGAAGTCCCGCTGAACTCGCCACGCTGGGAAGACAGCATCGCCGGCGCGCAGCGCGCGTTCGGTGCACAGGCCTGGATCGGGGGCGGCACCGTGCTGCGCGAACAGCAGGTGGACGCATTGGTGGAGATCGGCGCACGCTTCA
>NZ_JBBYHZ010000242.1:0-513 GCF_038405435.1 Dryocola clanedunensis
GATCGAGATTCCGTGGGAGTACCAGCAGCCGTTCGTGCCGACCCACGAGGCGATGGCGTCGCTTGACCTGCACCACGGCCGTCCGCCACATGCCCTGGCGGCCGACCTGCGCCGCGCGTTCTCCGGCATCGTGGCCGGCAACGTGAAGGAAGACGGCATGCGCCGCATCGAGCAGTTCGGGCCGTTCGAAATCCACGGCGATGCGGACATGATGCAGGCCCTGGATGAACTGCTGCGCGCCTTCGTCGAGCAGCGCCGGATGAAGATCTCCGGCGAGTACCAACCCTGCTACAAGGTCATGGCCTGAGGGCCTGACCGGGCCGGCGGCGGGCAGGGGCCGCTGCCGGTTCTCGATCTGCGTCAACCCATTGACGCCTGTCGCCTCCGGGCGACCGTTCGTCCTGCCGCCGCTTGCTGATCGGCGGCGGGGCGTTCATCTTCTGTGTCATCAACGCTGGGGAGCGTTTCATGTCTTTGCGCCAGTCCAACGGCTTCACACTGATTGAGCTCATG
>NZ_JBBYHZ010000243.1:0-513 GCF_038405435.1 Dryocola clanedunensis
GGCCCAGGCGCTGCTTGATGCGCTGCCCAAGAGCGATGACGTGGCCCGCGTCGAGATCGCCGGCCCGGGCTTCATCAATTTCCACCTTGCCCCGAGCGCCTACCAGCGCGAAGCGGCCAGTGTGCTCAAGGAAGGCGCCGATTACGGCCACAACCTGAGCGGCAATGGCCGCACCGTGGGCGTGGAATACGTGTCGGCCAACCCGACCGGTCCGCTGCATGTCGGCCACGGCCGCGCGGCGGCGATCGGTGACTGCCTGGCACGCCTGCTGGAAGTGACCGGCTGGAACGCCAAGCGCGAGGTCTATTACAACGACGCCGGCGTGCAGATCGAGAACCTGGCGCTGTCCACCCAGGCACGTGCGAAGGGCCTCAAGCCCGACGACGCCGGCTGGCCGGAAGCGGGCTACCGCGGCGATTACATCGAGGATGTGGCCAAGGCTTACCTGGCCGGCGCCACCGTGGAACTGGAAGGCCATTCGGTGGTCGGCGAGCGCGACCCGGACAACCTCGA
>NZ_JBBYHZ010000244.1:0-512 GCF_038405435.1 Dryocola clanedunensis
AGTGCTGTTATGTGCCCGGAAGCTTTCCCGCACTGCTCTACGAGGCTAACGTCAGATCCTGTGTCGATGTCATCAACTTCAAACCTCAGCTCTACCGTGTCGCCGTCAATATCTTGAGGTTCAAATGATGAGATGTACTCCATTACTGATGCGGATTGTTGCGCCTCCGCAATCAGCTCACTCACTGGCTTCATCTGCACCTCTGCTGTGTTAGTCATGAGTGGCCTCCAGCTTTACCAGTGCGGCCCGTACGGCATCGGTAATTCTTTCGAGGTAGATGTATTCGTGATTAGGTACGGTCGGCCATTTGGCATACCAAGGATCATCTCCGAGCAGGTTACGCAGTGGCGAAAAGCTAGTAGGTCCGCAGCACTGGCCCTTTACGTCATCGGATCCGTCTGCTGCATCCCACATTTCCCACGCCTCATGCTTTGCTAACTCTCCCTGGCGGCGTAATTTGATGATTTCACCTTTAACAAAATCGACATTCGCGTCGTTATCATCGTCAATAG
>NZ_JBBYHZ010000245.1:0-511 GCF_038405435.1 Dryocola clanedunensis
TTCGCAAAGAACCAGAACCAACTTGCCGTGGAAGCCTTGCGCCAAACAAGTCGGCTCGAGAGCTACGCGGCAGCGGCATTGGACAAGACGCTTGCGGGATGGTCGCTGTCCGTCAGTGAGGCAGCCAAGGCTGCTTACGACAGCATTACTAACATCCGGGCTTGGCAGGATCACTTGGGATACGATGCCGCTCGCCGCGCCGTCCAGGAAGCTGAGGAAACCCAGAACTTCATCCGACGAATGGGGCAGCAATTCACTGAGCGAATGGATCTCGCAAGTCAGCTGACGCAAACCGACTCGTATAGAGCATGGGCGTCGCTTGTCACAGATGAGCGAGCGCGGGAGGGTATTCGACGCATATTGGAGGATAGCGAAGAAACAGGTCTGTCCGCAGCGGTTGAACTGGATAAAGGGCGGAGCCAGGACTCGGAAGTCGCTGAAATAGACCCGGTCAGTGAGGCGTGGCTGAGTTCTTGGATCGCGTGGTGTCTAAGCGCTGCGCGCGTAGCAG
>NZ_JBBYHZ010000246.1:0-511 GCF_038405435.1 Dryocola clanedunensis
GCGCTGTCGAAGGCAAACATCGCGTCGGCTGCCAGCCGCAGCGGCTCGCTCGGCATCGGCGCGGGTGCGGGGGGCGTCGGGGGGCGCGGCGGATCAAGCACGGCCGCACAGGCCTGCGGCTTCCAGTGCGCCGCCTGGGCGATCCCCTTTCCATCGAAGTCGACCTTGAACTGGCAGGTGAAATAGTCCCCGCCCGGGCCGCTGCGGAAGTTGAACAGGTAGTTCCATTCGCGCACGCCCCACATGCCCTCGCCGAAATGCGGGGTGCCCAGCAGGGCGTACAGTTGGCGCTTGCTCATGCCACGGGCGAACAGGCGCAGAGTGTCGACATCCACGAACAGGCCCTCCTTCAACGTGGCTTTGCGGGGATCCGGGAAGTTCGCCGCATCGGTGTCGGCGGTGTCGGCGGTCGCGGTGGACGGTGTGGTGCGTTGTTCGCCGTGGCTGGCGCAGGCGCCCAGCAGCAGCGCCGCCAGGCTCAGGCCCAGTGACCGCAACAGCGGCACCTGGG
>NZ_JBBYHZ010000247.1:0-511 GCF_038405435.1 Dryocola clanedunensis
CTATAATGATCACGATCCGCTGGAGTTGCCTGTCATGGCCGTAAGCCTTACCCCTGTTGCCTTTGCCCGTGTGCAGAAGTTCGTCGAGCAGACGCCCGGCGCGCTGGGCCTGCGTTTCGGCGTGACCCGCACCGGTTGTTCCGGCTGGGGCCACATCACCGATCTGGCTCGCGATGAGCGCGAGGGCGACACCGTCTTCGAGCAGGATGGGGTCCGCATCTATGTGGATGCCACCAGCCTCGAGCTGGTGGACGGCACCGAAATCGACTTCGGCAAGCACGGGCTGAGCGAGACCTTCACGTTCAGGAACCCGAACGCCACCGCTGAATGCGGCTGCGGCGAGAGCTTCACGACCGAGGCCGACAAGGCCTGATCGCCCGCACGCCGGGCCTGTTCAGCCCGCCCGGCTTGCCTTGTGCCCCCTTCTGCTGCCACAATGCGCGGCTTCCTGCCTGATTCCGGGCAGGACCCTTGCCCCACCGCGTTCACCTGCGGGGGGCTGTCCGGCCCT
>NZ_JBBYHZ010000248.1:0-511 GCF_038405435.1 Dryocola clanedunensis
GCAACTGCATGCCTGCTCCTGGGCGGCGTGGCCGCGTTGTGGCTGCCCCTCAACAAGCAGCTGTGGACCCCCAGTTTCGTGCTGTGGACGGGCGGGATGTCGGTGGCGGCCTTGCTGCTGGCCCACCTGCTGGTGGATCGCTGGGGTGCGCCGGCGCTGGGCCGACGCTTTGGCGTCAACGCCATTGCCGCCTACCTCGGCTCGTCAGCGATGGCGCTGCTGCTGATGGCCAGCGGCGCGTGGGGATGGCTGTATCAAGCCCTATCGACGCTGCTGCCGACGGCCCCCGCACTGGCCTCGCTGCTGTGTGCGCTCGGCTTCGTGGCGGTGTGGTGGGGCGTGGTGTGGGCGCTGGACGCGCGGCGCATCTACCTCAAAATTTAGGATGGGCATCACGTACGTTTACCCCCCCATCACGGCACGGCGGTAAAAGTACTGACGCCGGTCTGCGTAGAAGCACTGGGCCGTTGCCGTACCCCCTCTTGTAGAACAGGAAAGGCGTATGCGCTCG
>NZ_JBBYHZ010000249.1:0-510 GCF_038405435.1 Dryocola clanedunensis
GCGACCAGAGTTGAGTGATGTATCCAACTCAATATGCAGCACCTCACGGTTGAGGTCATCGAGCACATTGAATGTTTGGAATCGTTTGCCAACGCGGCACTCATGAAGTCCATGGTCCAGTCGGTATCTGGATGCCTGGGAACATACAGCGGCACACGCTCGCGCTTTGGCAGGCGGCGCTTGGCGGCCCTTCTCAGGTTGAGCTTCATCGCCTTGTATACCCGATAGATCCGCTTCGGATTCCAGTCCGATCGCTTCTTGCGTAGTTGATCGCTGCACTTCCAGAAACCTCGACTTGGCCGGTCCTCGACCAGCCTGGCCAATGCCAAGATCAACTCCGCATCGCGCACGGTCCAGTCCAGTGGCGGCGCATACCAGGCCGCACGAGACAAACCCACGTAACCGCAGGACCGGCTCAGGGGGGAGCGCGTGCGCCTCGGTGAGGAAACGCACTGCTTCACGCTTCTGACCCGGCCCTACAGTTTTTTTTGCGATCAGGTCCTTCAATGC
>NZ_JBBYHZ010000250.1:0-510 GCF_038405435.1 Dryocola clanedunensis
TTGTGGCCGTGTGCGGTGCTCTTGGAGGCGTCTCGTTGAAAGGTAGCCCCGTAGAGCCGACCGTTGGTCGGCTGCCCTGGGCGGTAAAAAAAACGCCAGGCAATACCCGGCGTTCCTGTAATTGTCGCGGCGCGCGGCTACTGCGCCTTGATCGCCATCGCCTGAAGCCCCGTCCCATCCAGCTTCTGCTTCGCCTCGGCCAGCTCCCCGGCGCTGCCATACGGCCCCATGCGCACGCGGTATACCGTCTTGCCGTTGATCTGCGCCGATTCCACCCGCGCGGCCAGGCCGATCATGGCCAGCTTGGCCTTGGTCGCTTCGGCGTCGCCAGACGCGCCGAACGCACCGGCCTGCAGGATGTAGCGCACGTTGCTGGCTGCCGGCTCAGCCGCCCCGGCAGCAGGCGTCGCCGCCGCCGGCGTCGGTGCAGCCGGAGCCGCCGCCGCGGTCTGCGCCGGCGGCGTCGCCGGAGCCGTGGTCGCCGCCGGGCGCTCCGCCACCGGAGCCGGC
>NZ_JBBYHZ010000251.1:0-510 GCF_038405435.1 Dryocola clanedunensis
GGTAGTAGACCGGCAGGACCGCCAGCTGGCTCAACAACAGCCAGATCACCCCGCCGCGCACCGGCAGCATCCAGGGAATGACCCCGGCAGCGACCATCATCAGGATGCTGCCCAGGCCCGAACCGCTCAGGTAGCTCACGCCCAGCGCCGAGGCGGTGAGCAGCACCAGCATGACCCGGTCGTACCAGCGCGAGTGGCCGCCGTTGCGCAGCCCGCGGGTCAGCCAGAAGTAGCCGGCACCGAAGGCCAGGTACGCGGCGAACAGCCACAGCGCCCACGCATCGACGCCACCGCCGCGGCGCAGCAGCGCTTCGTACTGCGAGTAAACCAGAGGAAGTCCGACCATGACCCAGGTGAACAGGCCGGCCAGTCGCAGTACTCGGGTGTGGCTGAGGTATCCCAACATGGACGCATAGTAGGCTGAACCTGTTCCCCTGCACTCCCACAGAAGTCATGCCTGTCGGCTCGCGGGGGGAAGCCACCCATGCAATAATCGGACCGAGGGCCCCT
>NZ_JBBYHZ010000252.1:0-240 GCF_038405435.1 Dryocola clanedunensis
CGGGGCCTCAGTCCGAGCTCTGAAGGTGCAGCGAGCCACATCGGCAGGCCGCGATAGAAGCAACCGCCCGACTGGAAATGGAGGGCAGACGTGCGGATGGATTTGAGGCGCTTGGCCGTCATGGATGGCTCCGGAATCGAAAAGGATTCCCGTGCCCCATTGGGTGGACCTCGGGCACCCGGAGCCTATTGGCTATGCGGGCACAACACCGACGCGTTTACGGACGGCAACTCCCTTGTA
>NZ_JBBYHZ010000252.1:250-509 GCF_038405435.1 Dryocola clanedunensis
CCAGTGTCAGGTTCCAACCCGCCCGAGGCAGTAAGCTAGACCCGCCCGGCCAAGGGTATTCGACGGATCGAGGGAAATCGTGAGGATAGTGACGTTGTCGGTGCGGAACTTCCGCGGAATCAGTGAGCTTGAGTGGACGCTCAAGGCGTCGCCGCTCTGTTGCTTGATTGGTCCAGGGGATTCGGGGAAGTCTACGGTTCTGGATGCGATTGAAGCAGCGCTGTCCTCCCGGTGGTACACCTTTGGCGAGGCCGACTTC
>NZ_JBBYHZ010000253.1:0-507 GCF_038405435.1 Dryocola clanedunensis
GTCAGTGCTCATGTGTTGGCTCCGGTTGGGTGAGGCTTCACCGTATCCAAAGCCGGGTTAACGCCATGGACCGGCGAGGTGAATGACACATCAAGTGCCATTCACCTGCACACCTGCACCCCTGCTCAGGCTCGGTGATCGCGGCGCGGGAATCTATAGATGACCGCGCCTACCGCAAAGGCGATGCCTGCCGCCGCGATGTTCTGCCAGCTCGCGCTGGCGAACAAGGCCAGGCACAACAGCAGTGCGAGGATCGGGATCAGCGGTCCGCCGGGCAGCTTCAACGCGCCAGGGCGATCACGGAACCGGCGCGCCAGCACCAGCACCGCCGCGGCCGTGCCGATGTAGGCGAACAGGCGCGTGGTCATCGACAGCAGCGCCAGCTGCACGAACGAACCGGACAGGGCCAGCGCCAGGGCGATCAGGCCCTGCGCGATGATCGCCGCCGCCGGGGTGCGGAAGCGCGGATGCACCTGCGCCAGGATCTTCGGCCCGTAGCCATCGCGC
>NZ_JBBYHZ010000254.1:0-506 GCF_038405435.1 Dryocola clanedunensis
CCGCAGTTCGGCAGGGCTCAAGCGGCCCTGCAGGCGGATCAGATCGGCACCGACACCGAGCTTGCGCACGATCTGCGGGTTCACCGCGCTGGCACGCCCGGCGGCGGAGCCACCGACACTGGCGCGGGCGACCGCCGACTGCACGGCCGTCAGCTTGGCCGAACGATCCGTGGCCGCGGCACTGCCGGGGCGGTACTTGACGATGATGCGCTCTGCGCCCTGGGCGGCAGCCGGCTGGCGCACCGGTTCCTTGGCCGGCAGGCCCGCGGCATAGGCGCTGGCGCCTGCGGACAACGACAGCACGGCGGCTGCCAGCACATTGATGCGAAGGTTCTGCTTACTGGTCACGTTGACGTCCTCTTCAAGGTCATGGATCAAACGACTGTTCAGGCCAACACTCCATGCGAGCTCCCTGGCCGGCCCTGGCCAGGGTTCCCGTGACCCGCCCCCTCAGGCCTTGCATTGCGTTGCGGCGGGGCCGCGCACGGCCCCGCGTTGAAACGGCT
>NZ_JBBYHZ010000255.1:0-506 GCF_038405435.1 Dryocola clanedunensis
CTGCGCCCACGCTGCCGAACGATGAGGCACCGCGATGAGCGAGCATGAAAGCAACGAGAGTTCGCTGGTCGAACACCTGATCGAACTGCGCGCGCGCCTGGTGCGCGCGTTGATCGGCCTGGGCGTGGTGTTGCTGGGCCTGATGCCGTTCTCGCGGCAGATCTACACGATGATCGCCGAACCGCTGATCTCGCAGCTGCCGAACGGGCAGACGATGATCGCGACCAACCCGGCCGGCGCCTTCTTCGCGCCGTTGAAACTGACCTTCTTCGTGGCGGTGTTCATCGCCGTGCCGTGGCTGCTGTTCCAGCTGTGGTCGTTCGTGGCGCCGGGCCTGTATGCCCGCGAAAAACGCCTGGCGGTGCCGTTGCTGGCCTCGTCGGTGCTGCTGTTCTATCTGGGCTGCGCGTTCGCGTATTTCCTGGTGTTGCCGGCGGTGTTCCACTTCCTGACCACGTTCCGCCCGGAGGTGATTGCGATCACGCCGGATGCGACCGCTTACCTGG
>NZ_JBBYHZ010000256.1:0-506 GCF_038405435.1 Dryocola clanedunensis
TGAGTACGCAGCAGAGGGATCAGATCCGGTTGATGCGCTGCGCCTTCCAGCGCACGTCGGCGTCCATCGCACGCAGCTTGGACAGGTTGTACGGCGTGTCCGGCAGCACCTTGGCACTGGCCGCCAGTGCGGCCGCCTTGGCCTTCTGCTCGGCATTGGCCGACTCGCCGGCACCCGTCTTTGGCGGTGCCCCGATGAAGCCGGCCAGATCGTCGAAGTCCAGCCGCTTGGACACCAGATCCGCGGTCAGGATTGGGCGCTTGCCACTGACATCGATCTGCGCGGTCCCGCCCAGGTCGCTGTCGCCGGCGGTGCCGGTGAACGACTCATAGCGCCAGACCGCGTTGTTGCGCTTCAAGCGGCCCTTGAGCTTGTACGGCGGCGTGGACGGCATTGCCACGCCGATCAGCGGGAACAGATCCTCCATGTCCTGTCCGCTCAGCATCAGCTCCAAATCGAATACCCGCAGCTGGAAGGGATTGGTGAGCGTGCCGCTGGCGATCGCA
>NZ_JBBYHZ010000257.1:0-505 GCF_038405435.1 Dryocola clanedunensis
GATCGGCCATGCCGTACGCCTGCTCTCGCTGTTGGGCGTGCTCACGCCCTGCGCCGCGATTGCCCAGCAGCCCGCCGCTCCATCGCCTGCGCCGGCGCCCGCGGCCGCTCCGGCGCCACGGGCGTCCCTGTTCCGTGACGCCGAAGACGGCCGGTTCGACATGTCGCGCTGGTTGCTGGAGCACCGCGGCTTTCTGCCGGTTCCGATCATCGTCACCGATCCGGCCGTCGGCAACGGCGGTGGCGTGGCGCTGGCGTTCTTCCACCGCCCACCGTCCTCGGGGGCGACGGGCGAGGACGGTGCCCCGAAGATGGTTACGCCGGACATCTACGGCGGTGGGGCCATGCGCACCTCCAACGGCAGCGAAGCGTATGGCGTGGGCGCCTCGCTGCACTTCGACGATGACCGTTGGCGCTACCGCGGCGGCGTGGCCAAAGCGTCGTTCAACCTGGGCTTCTATACGCCCGGCACGGTGCTGCCCGCGCAGAAGATCGACTACAACATG
>NZ_JBBYHZ010000258.1:0-505 GCF_038405435.1 Dryocola clanedunensis
GCGCCCTGCCAGCTTGAGTGGCACCCCTCGCGCTGGCAGTGCCGGGCGCTGATCGCCATGGGCGCGCTGATGCCCTGGGCCCTGTGGGCCACCGAGCTTCCGGCGCCGTGGGGCCTGGCCTTGGGCCTGGTGGCGATGGTGGGCACGTGGCTGGAGGCGTGGCGGTATGCGCGCGGCCCGGGCTGCGCCTTCCTGATCCCCCTGGATGATGAGCCGGCCCAGGTGGATGGCGAGGCGGTCGAGGACCTGCAGATGCGTCGCCGCGGCCCGCTGCTGCAGCTGCGCTGGCGGTATGAAGGGCGTCGCCACTGGCGCCTGTTCTGGCCCGATACCCTTCCGGCGGCGCAGGCACGTGAACTGCGACTAGCCGTCCGGGCACACTGCATTTCCCGTTCACCCCCTGCAGTGGCACCATAGCCTGAATTGTCCGGCGTACCTGCATGTTCAAACCCATACCTGTCTCGATTGGCCTGCGCTACCTGCGCGCCAAACGCCGCAACGGCTT
>NZ_JBBYHZ010000259.1:0-504 GCF_038405435.1 Dryocola clanedunensis
TCCCGGTAATTGCGCTCGGTGACGTAGCCCAGATGGGGCGTCGCCAAGACGTTGGGTAATGTGCGCAGCGGATGCCCTGCCGGGAGGGGTTCGATGTCGAAGACATCCAGGCCAACACCGGCGATGCGCTTTTCAGTCACGGCATCGATCAACGCCTGCCGATCAACGAGACCGGCCCGCGCGGTATTGATCAGGCACGCGTGCGTCGGCAGACAGGCCAGCGTGTCGGCATCCACGATTCCGCGGCTGCGTTCGCCCAGGACCAGATGCAGCGAGACCACGTCACTGCCGGCGAACAGCGCCTGCTTGGACGTGGCCAATTGCACCCCCGCCGCCGCCGCACGGGCGGCATCGAGATTCGGACTCCATGCACTGACATGCATCCCGAACGCCTGGCCGATCTGCGCTACGCGTTGACCGATCTTGCCCAGCCCCAGCAGTCCCAACCGCGCACCATGCAGGTCACGGCCGACCGTCTGCTGCCACGGTCCATCGCTGCGAAGC
>NZ_JBBYHZ010000260.1:0-503 GCF_038405435.1 Dryocola clanedunensis
GCGTATCGCCGGGCAGCACGCGCAGGCTGCCGGACATGCCCAGGTGCAGCAGCGCGCTGCCGATGGCGGTATCCAGCAGCAGGTACTTGGCGCGACGGCGGACCCCTTCAATTGCCTGGCCGGGCAGCTGCTCGCTGATCTCCGGAGGAATCGGCCAGCGCAGGTCGGGCCGGCGCAGGATCACGCCGTGCACACTGCGGCCTTCCAGGTGCGGGGCCAGGCCGCGGCGGGTGGTTTCTACTTCGGGAAGCTCGGGCATGAGGGGATTCTAAGGCGTCCCCCGATGAACCGCGGTAGAGCGGCGGACTGCCCCGCTACGGTCCGAGTGACGCTCAGCGCGGCGGCGCAGCCAACTCGCGCGCACTCAAATACCCGTCGCCATTGGCATCCTGTTTGTGGAACCGCTGGATCAGCGTCTGCCGCCGCTGCTCCCGCGTGATCGGCGGGCCTTTGCCACCGGGCAGCTCATCGGCGCTGAGCACGCCATCGCCGTTGCGGTCCAT
>NZ_JBBYHZ010000261.1:0-503 GCF_038405435.1 Dryocola clanedunensis
TCGCTGGATGTAACCGGCCAGGTCGCCTGGGCACCGCAGCTGGATTGGGACGTCGCCGCCAAACTGGCCGGCTTCGATCCGGGTTACTTCGCGCCGGGCTGGGACGGCAAACTGTCCGGTTCGTTTGCATCGAAGGGCCGCCAGTTGCCGCCGCCCGCCGGCAGTCCGGCCGGTACCGCCGGCAGCTACGAAGCCACCGTCGATGTACCTGGCATCAAGGGCACGCTGCGCAAGCGCGCGCTGGATGCACAGGGCAGGTTCGCCCTGCGCGGCGAGCAGGGCGAGGGCAACCTCAGGCTCGCGCTGGGCAACAGCCGCCTGACCGCCAAGGGCTCGGTCGGTGACCGCCTGGATATCGATGCACAGCTGGAACCGGTGCAGCTGGCGGACCTGTTGCCCAACAACACCGGCAGCCTGCGCGGCCACGTGCTGATCAAGGGCGCCCGTACCGCACCGGACATCACCGCCGATCTGGTCGGTAGTGGCCTGCGCTGGGACGACTG
>NZ_JBBYHZ010000262.1:0-501 GCF_038405435.1 Dryocola clanedunensis
CAAGGCAATGCCCTGCTGACCGGCGTACAGCTCGGCACGGATCCTGCCGCCGCCAGCTATGGCCTGCCGGTGGATGCCGGCGGCAATGCCACCACGGATCCTGCCGCGTATGTGGCCACCGGCACCACCGGGGCGAACGGCGCGCAGGTGTCCTCCACGGGTGGCACGCTGCGGCTGGACGTGGCGGCCGATGGCTCAGCGTTGGGCACCACGACCCGTATCGAGACCTACGGCAACAACAGCACCGGCGTGCTGGTAGCCCAGGCGGCTTCCGCGACCTCGCGGCTGCAGGCAGCAGACACGGTGATCACCACGCACGGGATGAACGCCAACGCCGTGCTGGTCCAGGGCGCCGTCGGCGGGGTCGGACCACAGGCGGCGTTGCTGCGCCTGGACACGCGCACCACCGATCTCAATGCCAACGGCGCGTATGGCCAGGCTGGCGCGCAGGTCAGCGTCACCGACAGCATCCTGACCACCTCGGGAAGCGGGGGCGGTATC